>CAVOMM010000001.1:0-93614 GCA_963697025.1 uncultured Alphaproteobacteria bacterium
ATGCTCACCGCGCGCAACATTCTCGCCGGCGGGCGGCTCTACGACGTGTGGAACGTCAACGAAGATGCCGAGTACCATGAGGCCGGCAAGTCCGGTGCAGACGCGGCCCTCGACAGCGTCCGGCTCGTTCCGGAGAAGATAGCCGGCTCGCGCGCGGCCTAGATGAAGGGCTCATGAATCCGCGGTGGCAAGCACCTGGTCAAGAAGCACTTAGCCACGAAGCGCCTGGCCGCCCGGCATTTGACCGCTTGGAACGAGCCGCGATTGCCGGATCGTTCCTCCTGATATCGATCGGCTATTTTTACGCGGCGATATCGCGCTCGATCGCGGATCATCTGTGGATGGACGAAGTCCTCGCGGTGTCCGCCGCGCGACAGCCGTCGCTGCCGCTGGTCTGGGAGGCGATCTGGAACGGGACCGATTTTTCACCGCCGACCTATCACTTCCTGCTCCACGGCATGGTCCGCGTTTTCGGCGCTGCGGATAACCCCCTGGTTTGGCGCGTGCCGTCGATCCTGGCAGTCTATGGTGCGGCGCTCTGCACCTATGCGCTGCTCGTGAAGTCTCGATTGAGCCGGTTCGTCGCCGTGCTCGCGTTCGGAATTGTTCTGGCTTTCAGCCTGTTCAACTACGCCATCCAGGTCCGGCAATACGGCCTGCTCAGCCTCGGTCTCGCGCTCGCGCTGCTGCTCTGGTCCGGGATGGAGGACACCCACCGCGCGAAGTCCCGCGCCTTCTGCCTATGGCTGGTGCTCGCGGCCTGCCTGTGCCTTCATTTCTACGGCGCCGTCGAGGTCGCCGCGATCGCGATCGCGGAATTGGTTTACTGGATCGGTCGAAGAGATTTCAGGATCGCGGTCTGGCTGGCGCTGCTGCTGACCGTGCCCGTCGAAGCCGCGCTTTATCCGCTCGCCTCCCACCTCGCGACGTTCAACGCCGGCGACAGCCTTGCGACCGGCTATTACGCCACGCCGACCGTCGCCAAATTCCTCGACGCGGTGTTTTATGTCATTGGCGGCGGCGAGACGGGCATGCTGCTGTTGCTGGCGGCACTCCCGATCATGGCGATCGCGTACCGCGTGGCGCCGGCCGGGCCGCCATTGCCGGCGGCCGCCACGCCGATCGCGATCAGACCGGCCGCCGGGTTGCCGCGGCTCGAGATTGTCATCATCGCCCTGTGTGCGCTGCCGGTCATCACCTTCATGTTCTCGGTCTTGGTGACGAAGTCGTTCAACGCCCGCTACATGGTGGCCGGCGCACTGCTTCCGGGCATCGCCGCCGCCTATCTGTTGGACAAATCGCCTCAGCGGCGTGTCGTTTCGCTGACTCTCGTCCCGCTCGTCTTCGCCGTTCTCGTCCACCGCGCGTTCGGGCCGGATCCGATCGCCGATGCGCTGGCCGTTCTGCAAAAGGCTAAGCCGCCCTTTCCCATCGTCGTCGGAGAAGGACTTCTCTACATCGAGCTCATGGAGGCGGCCGACGCCGGCACGCGATCGAGGCTGGTTTACCTGGCGAGACCGGCGGGTTCGTCCAGTCCCGATCCGACGAACGACAACATGGTCACGCGCATGGCCGCCTTCCATCCCGATTACCGGGTCGACGCGCCGAATGCCTTCCTCGAAACCCATGCCGCGTTCTACGAGCTTTATCGGCCCGGCGGGTCCGCCGACACGACCACGCCGGCGCTCATCGCAAAAGGCGTCTTGGGAAGCCCTCTGGATGCGGAGCACGGCATCCTGCTGTTCCGAGCTTTGCCGGCGGCGGCAACTCAACAAGGCCAGGCCCGATGAAAACCGCCGCAATGGACAATCCGGCCAGGCCGCGAGGCACCCTATCCGACTATCTGGCCATCGCTCGCCTCGACCACAGCACCAAACAAATCTTCATCGTTCCCGGCATCATTCTCGCCTATCTGCTGCGCGGCGTGCGTACCGATTCGCTGGCCGTTTCCGTCGCTCTCGGCCTCGTCACGGCGCTGTGCGTCGCATCGGCGAACTACGTCATTAACGAATGGCTCGACCGGGACTTCGACAAATTTCATCCGGGGAAATCGAATCGATCGGCGGTGCAGCACGAGCTGCGCGGCGAGATCGTTTTATTCGAATGGGCGGTTCTGCTCGCCGTGGCGCTGGTGTGCGCTTTCCTCGACAGCAGGACGATGCTGTTCATCGCCGTTGTCTTCGCATGGCAGGGCATCGTCTACAACGCCGCGCCGTTCCGGACCAAGAACAAGCCGTACCTGGATGTCATTTCGGAATCCGTCAACAACCCGCTGCGGCTGATCATCGGCTGGGTCGCGGTCGATCCGACGACGCTGCCGCCCGGATCGCTGATTCTGATGTACTGGACCGGCGGCGCGTTTCTCATGGCGGCAAAGCGGCTTTCGGAATTCCGGGAAATCGCCGGGTCGCACGGCAAGGGCCTGCTGGCGCAATATCGGCCGAGCTTCGCCGGCTATTCGGAGATGTCGCTGACGATCTCCTGCTTCGTCTATGCGCTGTTTGCGATCTTCTTCCTGGCGGTGTTCCTGATAAAGTACCGCATCGAATATCTGGTCGCCGTTCCGATCATAATCGCGTTGTTTGCTTATTACATGGTCATCGCCATTGGTCCCGGAGCTTCGGCGCAAAAGCCTGAAACGCTTTTTCGCCAGCCCGGCCTCGTCTTTTTGGTCGCGCTCCTGACGGCGACATTCCTGCTCCTGACATTCATCGACATTCCGGTCCTGCACGCCTTGGCCGTTCAACAATATATCAGCCTGCCATGACTTCGGGACGGCCGCTCGGCGCCGACGACTGGGCGGACATTCGTCTCGTCGTTTTCGACATGGACGGCACGCTCTACAGTCAGCGCCGGCTCCGGGTCCGGATGGCACGCGATCTGCTGCTCGACGCGGTGTCGCGCCGGACGCTCGAGCCGACGAGGATTCTCAGGGCTTATCGTCACAACCGCGAGCGGTTGGCGGAACGGGAGATTCCGGACTTCGAGACCACGCTCCTCGCCGCGACCGCCGGCGGCACGGGACATTCGCGCGAGGCAGTCCGACGGGTGGTCGAGGAGTGGATCGCGCGGCGGCCGTTGCGCCATCTGATGTCATGCCGTTATCCGGGGCTGCCCGAACTGTTCGCGGGTTTGCGGCGCAAGGGAAAAATCGTCGGCATTCTTTCCGACTATCCGGCGGGCGCGAAACTGGCCGCGCTGGATCTGCAGGCCGATCATGTCGTCTGCGCAAGCGACCCCGGCGTCGGGCTGCTCAAGCCGAGCCCGCGCGGCCTTGAGGCCCTGATGGCGGCGGCGGGCGCCGGCGCGCGGCAGACGGTGCTGATCGGAGATCGCGCGGATCGGGATGGCGTCGCGGCCCGGCGCATCGGCGCCTGGCCGCTGCTCAGGTCCGTCAGGCCTGTCGGCGATTATCAGACCTTTGCCGCGTTCGACGACGCGATCTTCGAAAGCTTCCTGGCGCCGTGAGCGCGCCAGGATTGCGCTCGCCGTCAGGCTGAAGCGGCTGTGGCCGGTCCGGCCGGAAATGGGACTTCGTTCCGGCCGCCGCCTTGCGCCAGGCGCCGGATCAACCAAACGGCGAAGGCGATCAACACGATCGGCGCCAGCGGGACACGGGCGAAGGCAGAGAGCATCATCGTCACCGGCAGCGACCAGATCGCGATCAGCAGCCGGTGGTCGCGCATCGTCATGCCGGTGCGGTCGCGCAATAGCGCGACGACGAAGCCGAACACTACCATGTCGTAATTGAGAATATACGGCGTGAACAAAAACGTCGCAGTGATGAGAAGCGCGAACGAAAGTGCCGGATCGCGAGGTTTCCAATAGGCCCAGACCACCGCGGCTAGCGCGAACGCGGCGACCGCATATTGGATGGCCCAGGCCGCGCCCAACGGCAGGTCGATGAGGCGGGCGCCGTAGAAGGACGACGCCACCATCGAGTAGAGCAGGCCGTCGCTGGTCTCCGTGAGCCATAGCTGCTGCGGGATGATTTTTTGCCAGAATTCGATCCAGACGCTCCAGCCGAACAGCATCGCGGTCAAAGCGACCAGTGCCGCCACGGTCGCAACCGCCGCGGCGATCGTTACCCATCGGCGTTCGAGCAACAAGACTACCGGCAGCAACAGGCCGAGCTGCGGTTTGATGGTGAGAATGCCGAACAGGATACCGGCAAGAACCGGCCGGCGTTCGCGATTGAGCATGCCGCCGATCAGGAGCGCCGCAGTGTAAAATCCGTTCTGACCGAAGAATATGCACACGGCGATGCCCGGCGCGACCGCAAGGAAGAGAAATCGACCGCGCGGTATGGCGGCTGAGCAGGCGAACAGGTACAGCGCAATGCCGATCGCGCACCACGCGATATAGGCCGGCAGATATGGCATCAGGCCGAACGGCCAGGCGAACAGGACGAGGTGCGGCGGATACGACCAGTAAGTCGCCGGATAGGGCACACCCAGTGTCTGGCGGATCGCCTCGTCGTAGGTTCGATAGTCGAACCACGGCGCGGGACCGCCGAAGAAAATCGAGCGGCCGCCGAGCCAGGTATTGAGGAAATCGCGGCCAAGAACGAAATGCTGGTGATCGACCCACGGTTTTCCGGCCGGCGGCCAGCCGGCGAACACGAGAACACCGACCTCATGGAAAATAAGGAAGATCGCGGCGGCGACCGTCAACTTGGCGTAAACGTCGTCCGCCGGCGTTTGGCCGGAATCGGTCGGGGGCACAACGCCGGCATGCGGGGAGAGCAGTGACATCGGTGCAAAACCTGACCAAAACCGGTAAAAATCTGATGAAAGCGCGGCGATGAATGTGCTCAACGACGCAACGGGAATGCGCCTTTACCCGGCCTATCTCGACCGTGAGCGACAGGCCGCCGTGCTGGAAGCGCTGAACCGAGTTTTTGCGGCGGCGCCGCTCTATACGCCGCGCATGCCGAAATCGGGCCGGCCGATGTCGGTACGCATGTCGAATTGCGGCCCGCTCGGCTGGGTTTCCAATCAGGACGGCTACCGCTATCAGCCGGCGCATCCCGAGACCGGCCGGCCCTGGCCGCCGCTGCCCGACGCTTTGCTGGCGCTATGGAACGATGTTGCCCGCTATGCCCACGCGCCGGAGGCCTGTCTGATCAATTTCTACGGCCCGGATGCCAAAATGGGTCTGCATCAGGATCGCGACGAGGCGGATTTCGAGGCTCCGGTGGTCTCGCTTTCGCTCGGCGATACCTGTTTGTTCCGCATCGGCGGCCCCGCGCGTGGCGGCCCGACCCGCTCTTTCCGCCTCAATTCCGGCGACGTGCTGGTTCTTGGTGGCGAGGCGCGGCTTGCCTTCCATGGCGTCGACCGCATCTATCCCGGCACCTCGACCTTGCTCGCGGACGGCGGCCGGATCAATGTGACGATGCGGCGGGTAACGCGCCCGGCAGTTTCGCGGCCCGAGGCAAGCGCGGAAGTTTTTCAGGACCGGCGACGATGAATTGGAGCAAACTCTACAGGGCGCGGACTCTCGCCGGTCTCGCGGCGGCGACTTTCGCCATCCTGGTCGGGACCGCTCCGACGCAGGCCGCCGATGCGATTTTTCCGACCGGCTCCCCCATCGGACTCGTGCCGCCGCTTAACATGCCGCTCAGTCCTCATTTCATGGGGTTCGAAGATACTGAAAACGGCGCGGCGATTCTTCTCGCCACGTTCCCCGCCGATGCTTTCGATTACCTGGATAAGTCCATGGTTTCGGATGCGTTGAAGAAGCAAGGCATCGATACCCGCGAGCCATTCACGGCCCACGCCGGCACCGGCTTTCTCTTGAGCGGCAAGCAGACGGCCGCCGCTGCGCCGTTTCGCAAATGGATGTTGGTCGCACCAGCGGGCAACGTCACCGCGCTCGTCACGGTGCGGGCTCCCGACGACAGCAGCAAATATACCGATCAGGTGGTGCGCGCCGCGCTGGCGACGCTCGCGGTACGCCCGAGCGTGCCTGACGCGGAGCGCTTAAGCCTATTGCCGTTCAAGGTCGGCGACCTTGCCGGATTTCATATCGACGACGTTTTGCCGGGACGCGCTTTGATGCTGGCGGACACGCCGGCCGGCGGCGACCAATCCGGCAAAGCGGCGCAGGACGCAAACAAGGACGCCGAGGGGCAGGCCGTCGACGCCCGTTTCCTCATCGCCGCATTGCCGGGCGGCCCCAACGAGGCCAAGGACAACGACAACTTCGCCCGGGTGACATTCGAACAGATCGGCGGGATCACCAATGTCCGCATCCAGGATGCCGAACCCCTGCGCATCGGCGGTCAATCGGGCTATGAAACTCTGGCGACGGCCAAGGACGCGCAGGGCACCAAGCTTATGGTCGTGCAGTGGCTCCGCTTCGGCAGCGGCGGCTACATGCAGATGACCGGCATTGCGCACGCCGACTTGTGGCCCGGCATGCTGATGCGCTTGCGCAAAATTCGCGACAGCATCAATACCGAGTGAATTGCGGATTTCGCGCTTTAGTTTGCAGGCGTCTTGGCGTTGTCGTTGCCGGCAGGCGCGGCCTTCGGGCCGCCTTTCGACACCCCGACCAGAGCCGGACGCAGCACCCGTTCGCCGATCATGTAACCGGGCTGCACGACCTGGACGACGCTGCCGGCGGGCACCGTGGCGTCGGGTACTTCGAACATGGCTTGGTGCAAATTGGGATCGAATTTCTCGCCGTGCGGCGTGAACTGCCGGATGCCGTTCTTCTCCAGCGCCTTGAGGAGCTCCCGCTCGGTGAGTTCGACGCCGTCGATCAGTGCCTTGGCGCCGCTCTGCGCGCTAGCGCGCAATTCCGGCGCCACCGCTTCGAGCGCGCGGCGCATATTATCGGCGACGCCGAGAACGTCGCGCGCGAACGAGGTGACGCCGTAGAGCCGGGAATCGGCGACCTCGCGCTCGGTGCGCTTGCGCAGATTCTCCATCTCGGCGAGCGTGCGCAGCAGCCGGTCTTTCATCTCGGCATGCTCGCGTTCGAGCGCGGTCGAGGGCGTCGGCTGGGCGCCCGGCGCGGTAGCTGGAGCATCGGTCCGCTGCGGCCCGGCCGCGTCGTCCTCAGCGCGAGCGGTCTGTTCCGTCATGGCTTTTTCCATCCTTTGACGCCCCGGATATCAGGGTTCAACCGGCAAAAATCAAGCGCCGGGGTCAACCGCCCAATAGCTTGCTGACGACCTTGGCGGTGTAATCCACCATGGGAACGATGCGCGCGTAATTGAGCCGCGTCGGCCCGATGACGCCCAGCACGCCGACGATATGGCCCGCCGCGTCGTGATACGGCGCCACGATGGTCGACGAGCCGGACAGCGAGAACAGCTTGTTCTCGGAGCCGATAAAGACCCGCACGCCCTCGGCTTGTTCGGCGCGACCGAGCAGATCGATCACCTCGCGGCGGGTCTCCAGATCGTCGAACAGGAGCCGCACCCGCTCAAGGTCGGCGACGGCCTTGAGATCGTCGAGCAGATGCGCCTGGCCGCGCACGATCAGCTTGCGCTCGTCGCTCTCGCCGCCTGACCAGCTCGCCAGACCCTCGGCGACGATCTTCTTGGTCAGTTGATCGAGCTGGGCTTCGCTTTCCTTGAGCGTGCGCTCGACCTCGCCTTTGACCTCGTCGAGGGTGTGGCCGCGGATGCGGGTGTTGAGAAAATTCGCCGCTTCGGTCAGCGCCGAGGTCGGCAAGCCGATCGGAACGTTGAGGACGCGGTTTTCCACCTGACCGTCCTCGCCAACCAGGATCACCAGCGCGCGCTCGGGTTCGAGCCGCACGAACTCGATATGTTTGAGGCGTGGATTGGATTTGGCGGTGAGCACGACGCCGGCGGCGCGGCTTAACCCGGACAGCAATCCCGACGCTTCGGTCAACACCGCTTCGAGCGATTTCGATTGCCCTGAGCCCGCGACCTGTGCCTCGATGGCCTTGCGGTCGTTCTCGGTGAGATCGCCGATCTGCATCAGCGCGTCGACGAAGAAACGCAGCCCCATTTCGGTCGGCAGCCGGCCGGCCGAAGTGTGCGGCGCATAGACGAGCCCAAGCTGTTCGAGGTCGGACATGACATTGCGCACCGACGCCGGCGACAAGGTCATCGGCAGGATGCGCGACAGATTGCGCGAGCCGACCGGCTCGCCGGTCGCGAGATAGCTCTCGACGATCAGGCGAAAGATTTCGCGCGAACGCTCGTTGAGCTGGGCGAGCCCCAGCTGGTTCACGCTCAGCGGAAAATCATGGCTGGCCAAGACGCACTCCCAACCGATTGCCGCGGTGTCGTTCGCTATATATCACTCCGCCGCCGCCATCGCACGGGCGCGCGGCGCGGCGCGCAGCAGCTCCAAAAGCTTGCGCACCGAGCCGAATTCTTCCAGCCGATCCACCGCGGCAATAACGTCGTCGATATGGGCGTCGGCGATGACGCCTCGCGCATAGCTGCGGAATTTTTGCTCGATCTGGCGGCGCGACAGCGGATTTTCGGCCGACCCGAGCGGATGTTGGCAACGCGCCGAGAACGTCGCGCCATCGTCCATGACGATTTCCACTTTGGCCTGCGAGCCGACAACCGAGGCGTCGGCGCGAACGTCGACCTTCTCGGCGGCGAAGCTGCGCAGTTTCGGATCGTCGTAACGGTGCGGTTCGAACTGCGCCAAGGTCAGCGCACGGTCGTGCAAGATGACCGCCGCGGTATAGTGCGCCGACAGCAGCGCCTCGAACTTCGCTTTGTAGGTCTTAAAGCCGCCGTGCATGTCAAACGTCGCCTGGCTGAGCGCAATATCGACCTTGCGCACACGCGCGGCGTCGATCTCGTGCTTTTCCACGATTTCGAACAGCGCCGTGTTGAGACCCTGAATGAGCGACGCCGACGGCCATAGCCGGAGCGCGATCTGCCTCGAGTTCGAAGCGTCGGCCGAGATCGGCGGTCGCCGCCTCCGGTTTGCCGCCGTTGACATAGGCATTGTAGAGGCCGCCGTCTTTCGCGGTCAGGAACTCGCGCGTGGCGACAAAATTTTGCTGCGCCAAGAGCGCCGCCATCAGGCCCGACAGCGCGCCGCGGCATTGATGGAATTTGACCGTCGGCGTGCCCCACGCCGCAAAGGTGCCCGCCGCCTGGCTGCCGGCAAGGCCGAACGCTCGCGCCATGGTGGCGGCATCGAATTTTAACAGCGAGCCGACCGCGGCCGCGGCGCCGAACGGGCCGAGGATGCCGGGCCCATGCCAGCCGCGCGCGCGAAACACCGGATAGTCGAGGCCGATACCGATCCGCGTCGTCACCTCGCAGCCCGCGGCGATGGCGACCAGAAGGTCGCGGCCGGACAGCCCGTCACGCTCGGCTATCGCCAGCGCCGGCGGCACGATTTCCGGCGTGACATGGGTCATGGTCGCGCGGTGCACGTCGCACATCGTCACCGCGGTAACGAGATAGCCGTTGAGCAGGGTCGCGCCGGCAAGCGACAGACGTTCGCCGCCGATGACGCTTAATTCGCGGCTCTGCGCCAGCGCCGAAGCGAGCGCCGCCATCTGCCCGGTCTCCTCGCCTTGATGGCCGGCGACCGCGCAGGCGAGCGCGTCCAGGAACAGCGTCTTGCAATGCCCGCGGACCCGCTCCGGCAGATCGCCGTAGCGCAGCGTTGCGGCGAATTTCGCCAAGGCTTGTGTGGTTTCCAGCGTTGCTTCCGCCGTCATATCGACATCCTCCGGCCAAATCCGGCGGAAGGTTAGGGTTAGCGGCGACGGCTGGCAATGAGCCGTTGCCGGCGCACATTGCTGTGCTCTTGTGGGGCCCATAGCCGACCCACTACAAGCGTGCAGCGCCGGCGCGTCGGGCGCCGGCAACCGGGAGACCTGCATGCGGCCAAGCCGCCGACAACCTGACGAATTACGTCCCGTCTCGCTCGAGCGCGGCGTCGTGAAATACGCGGAAGGCTCCTGCTTCGTGAAATTCGGCGACACCCATGTGCTGGTCACGGCCACGCTGGAAGACCGTTTGCCGCCCTGGCTCAAGGGCCAGGCGCGCGGCTGGATCACCGCCGAATACGGCATGCTGCCGCGCGCCACGCTCGAGCGCACGCGGCGCGAGGCCTCGGCCGGCAAGCAAAACGGCCGCACGGTCGAAATTCAGCGCCTGATCGGCCGCAGCCTGCGTTCGGTGGTCGATCTCAAGGCGCTCGGCGAGCGGCAGATCACCATCGACTGCGACGTGATCCAGGCCGACGGCGGCACACGCACGGCTTCCATTACCGGCGCCTGGATCGCGCTCTACGATTGTCTCGCCTGGATGAAGGCGCGGTCGATGATCGAGGCCGAAGTGCTGCGCGACCATATTGCGGCGATTTCCTGCGGCGTCTGTTCGGGCACGGCCGTGCTCGATCTCGATTATGCCGAGGATTCCCAGGCCGACACCGACGCCAATTTCGTCCTCACCGGCTCCGGCAATATCGTCGAAGTCCAGGCCACCGCGGAGAAGACGCCGTTCTCGGAGGCGCAGTTCTCGGCGCTCTTGGCGCTGGCGCGCAAAGGCATCGCCAAGCTTGTCGACCTGCAGAAGATGGCGGTGATGTGAGCGGCCCGGCGCATCGCCGCATCACCGGGCGTCTCGTGATCGCGACGCATAACCCGGGCAAGCTTGCTGAAATGCGCGACTTGCTTGCGCCCTATGAAATCGACGCCATATCGGCGGGCGAGCTTAAGCTTCAAGAACCGGACGAAACCGGAATGACGTTTCGCGACAACGCGCGCATCAAGGCGGAAGCCGCGGCCAAGGCGACCGGGCTTGCCGCCTTTGCCGACGATTCCGGACTTGCGGTCAATGCGCTCGACGGCGCGCCCGGCATTCATTCGGCGCGCTGGGCGGGGCCTGAGCGCGATTTCCGCCGCGCCATGGAAACGATCGAAGCCAAGCTGCAGGACCGCGGCGCGACAACGCCCGACCGCCGCAAGGCGCATTTCGTCTCGGCGCTCTGCGTCGCCTGGCCGGACGGCCACACGGAAGAATTCGAGGCCCGTGTTGACGGCACGCTGGTCTGGCCGCCGCGTGGCGACCAAGGCTTTGGCTACGATCCGATGTTCCTGCCGGACGGCCAAGAACGCGGCCAGTTGCGCACCTTCGGCGAGATGGGAAGCGAGGAAAAGCACGGCCTGCCGCCGCGGGGCAAAGGGCTTTCGCACCGCGCCCGCGCCTTCCTCAAACTGGCGGAGGCGTGTCTTGGCTGAACCTGTCTTGGCTGAACCTGTCTTGGTTGAAACTGTCTTGGCTGAGCCCGTCATGGCCGATGACAATCAGGCCTTCGGCGTCTACATCCACTGGCCGTTCTGCCTGTCGAAATGTCCCTATTGCGACTTCAACAGCCACGTCCGGCGCGAGCCGATCGACGAGCCGCGCTTTGCCCGTGCCTTTGCCACCGAAATCGCCGCCACCGCCGCCCGCGTGCCGGGCCGCACCGTCTCGACGATCTTCTTCGGCGGCGGCACGCCGTCCTTGATGCAGCCTTCGACGATTGCCGCCGTCCTTGACGCCATTGCACGGCATTGGCGGGTCGCGCCCGATGCCGAGATCACGCTCGAAGCCAATCCGACCAGCGTCGAGGCGACGCGGTTTCGCGGCTACCGGACCGCCGGCGTCAATCGCGTGTCGCTCGGCGTGCAGGCGCTCGACGACCGCGTGCTCGCCGAGTTGGGCCGGCTGCATTCGGCACGCGAGGCGCTCGATGCGGTCGGCGTCGCGCGCAGCGTTTTCGGGCGCTATTCGTTTGATCTGATCTACGCGCGGCCGAACCAGGAGCCGAAGGCCTGGGCGAGCGAACTGAAGGCCGCGCTGGCCGAGGCCGGAGACCATCTTTCGCTCTATCAACTGACCACCGAGCCCGAAACGCCGTTTTTTGCGCTCCACGCCGCGGGCAAATTGCGCCTCCCGGACGAGGACACCTCACGGGCGCTTTACGACACCACCCAGGACATCTGCGCGGCGGCCGGACTGCCGGCTTACGAGATTTCCAATCATGCGCGGCCGGGCGGCGAATGCCGGCACAATCTGGTCTATTGGCGCGCCCATGAATATGCGGGGATTGGACCCGGCGGCCATGGCCGGCTCGATATCGATGGCGAGCGGCATGCCACCGCCACCGAAAAGCGGCCGGAAGCCTGGCTGATGCGGGTCGAGACCCAGGGCCACGGCCTCGTCAGCGACGATGTGCTCACCCGCGAGGAGCGATCCGACGAGTTCCTGCTGATGGGGCTGCGGCTTGCCGAGGGCATCGATATCGGCCGCTACACGGAAATCTCCGGCCGGCCGCTCGATCCGGCGCGCATCGCCATGCTGCATGAGCATGGGCTGGTCGAAACGACCGGCGCCGGCCGGCTGCGCGTGACGCTGCCGGGCTTTCCTGTTCTCGATGCAGTGGTCGCCGATCTCGCGGCTTAGGCGTCCGCAGCGCCGCAAACGGCCTGTTTTCAGCCCCAATATTTAATAAGCTGGCTTATTATCCGGCGGCCGATGCGCTGAAGCTGCGCGGCGACGGCGAGATGATCTGCGGCCCGGAAGCGGCGACCCGCAACACCGCCAGCCCGCGCTCATTGGTGCCGTCGGGCTTGAAGCGGAACAAGCCGTCGATGCCGGAAAATCCCGATGGATTGGTCAGCACTTGCGGCGTAAAGGCCTGCGGCCCTTGGGTCTTCACCAAGGCAGCGACCAGCGCGACCGCGTCATAAGACAGCGTCGCGGTGCGCACCGGGTCCTGGTTGTAGCGGGCGCGGTAGCGGGTGGCGAAATTGCGGTAGCCGGTGCCGTCCGGAGCTGCGTACCAGCCGCCGGCGAGCGACGGCGTCGCGAATACGCGCGGATCGTCCCACAGGCCGGTGCCGAGAAGCTGCAGCCGCTTGAGATTGACGGCATCGGCGATCAGGCCCTGGACCACGTCAGGCACCACGTCGCCGCTGTCGGGAATGAACAGGCAGTCGGCGCGCGTGGATCCTTGCGCCATGGTGCGGATCGGCGCCGCCATGGCGGCCTTGTCGTGCGGATAGCGCTCGAGCGCGACGATCTGGCTGCCGCTGCGGCGGGCAATGGCCTGCTTGAAAGCCGCTTCGACCACGGTGCCGTAGGGGTTGTCGGGAATGAGCGCGGCATAGGAACGCTTACCCACCGAACTCGCATATTGCACGATGCGGTCGACGTCGGATTCCGGCAGGAAGCTCAAAAGATAGACGCCGTTCGAGGCGACATTGGCATCGGTCGAAAAGGCGATCACCGGCACATTGCGCGGCCGCGCCGCCTGGGCGACGAAACCGACCGATTGCGAAAACAGCGGCCCGAGAATGATCTGGGCGCTGTCGTCGAGCGATTGCTGGGCGGCGAGCTGAGCGGCCTGCGCGGTGCCGCCGTCATCCTTCACCAGGAGCTGGATGTTCGGATTGTTAAATTCGGCGATCGCCATTTCCGCGGCGTTGCGCATCGACTGGCCGGCGAGCCCGGCATTGCCCGGCGCCGACAAAGGCAGGATCAAGCCCACTTTGACCTGGCCGGTGCCGATGGTGGCGCCAGGCGGCACCTGAGAGCTTTGCGGCGCCGGCGTCGTCGACAAATACTGCGAATTGCCCGAGCAGCCCGTTAAGAACGCGCTTGCCGTAGCCAGCAAGCCAACAATCGAGCGGCGCCGCGTTGGCATAGCCGCCGACCCCTGAACCTGCATTTGCGCGGACACGGCGGTTCTCCCCACGACGCCCCGAGCGTCGATGCTACGCCATTCGGACATATTGGCGGCGAATGGTTAACTAAATGAAAAGGATAGAGAATCTGCCGCGGCATGACGCCACAAGTCAGCGCGGCTAGAGTGGCACCGATGAGCAATAATCGCCACAATCCGCGGTCTGGCGAAGGCAGGGCGCCACGGCGCTATCTGCTTGGCGGCCAGGAGATCGATGCGGCAAAGCTTGCGCCCGGCCTGCATATTGTCGCCACGCCAATCGGCAATCTCGGCGACATCACGCTGCGCGCGCTCGACGCGCTGGCCGGCGCCGACCTGATCGCCTGCGAAGACACCCGCGTCAGCCGCAAATTGCTCGACCGCTACGGCATTGCCCGGCCGCTCACGCCCTATCACGAGCACAACGCGGCGAAGGCGCGGCCGGTGCTGCTGCGCCGGCTCGCCGCGGGCGCGGCCATCGCGCTGGTATCCGATGCCGGCACGCCGCTGATCTCCGATCCCGGATACAAGCTCGTCCGCGCCGCACAGGACGCCGGTCACACGGTCACGGCCCTGCCCGGCGCGTCGGCGGTGATGGCGGGTTTGGCCGTCGCAGGCTTGCCGACCGATCAGTTCCTGTTCGTCGGCTTTCTGCCGCCGAAGGAAGCCGCGCGGCGCACCCGCATCGCCGAACTCGCGCGCATCCCGGCGACGCTGGTTGTGTTCGAAACCGGCCCGCGCCTCGCCGCAACGCTTGCCGACCTCGCTGCCGGGCTCGGGGGACATCGCGAGGCGGCTTTGTGCCGCGAGCTCACCAAGCTCCATGAGGAAATCCGCCACGGCGGACTTGCGGCGCTGGCCGAAAATTACCGGCACGATGCGCCGCGCGGCGAGATCGTTCTCGTCATCGCACCGCCGCCAGCAAGCGAGCCGGTCGGCGCGGCCGAAACGGAGACAATGCTGCGCCAGGCGATGGCGCGCGTATCGCTCAAGGATGCCGTCGGCGAAGTTGCCGATGCAACCGGCCTGCCGCGGCGCGAAGTTTACCAGCAGGCGCTGGCGCTGACCAAAGAAACCAAGGACGACAACCATGGCGCGGCGCGCTGAACCGGCAAAACCCGCGAAAGCGGCGCCGCGGCCGGAACGGGTCGCGGCCTTTCGGCTCGGCCTGTCGGCGGAAAGCCGCGCCGCCATGTTTCTCGTCGCCAAGGCCTACCGGATCGTGGCGCGGCGCTGGAAAACCCCGTTCGGCGAGATCGACATCGTCGCCCGCCGCCGCCGCGCGCTGGTCTTCGTCGAGGTCAAGGCGCGCGCCAATCTCGATGATGCCGTCGAAGCGGTGACCGAGCGCGGCAAAAGCCGCATCGTCGGCGCGGCCGAGTTCTGGCTGGCGCAGCACCCGAAGGACGTCAATGCCGAAATCCGCTTCAACGTCATGCTGGTGGCACCGGGCAAAATACCGCGCCATATTGCCAATGCCTTCGATGCCAGCCGCTAGGACGTGATCGCCACGTGGCCGCCCCACCCGAAATTGCGTAGACAATCCCCAGAGTCCGAAAATGGCCCTAAACGTCGCCGTGCAAATGGACCCGATCGAGCGGATCAATATCCGCGGCGATTCCACGTTCGCGCTGCTGCTTGAAGCGCAGACCCGCGGCTTTGCGCTGTCCTATTACACGCCCGACCGGCTGGCGCTGCGTGACGGCAAAGTCTCCGCCAGCGTCCAGCCGTTATCCGTGCGCGACCAGGCCGGCGACCATTTCACGCTCGGCGAGCCGCGCCACGTCGCGCTCAATTCCTTCGACGTCGTGCTGTTGCGCCAGGATCCGCCGTTCGATCTCGCTTACATCACCTCGACGCATCTCCTTGAGCGTATCCAGCAGAAGACGCTGGTCGTCAACGATCCGGGCCATGTGCGCAACGCGCCGGAAAAGGTTTTCGTCACCGAATTTCCCGATCTGATGCCGCCGACGCTGGTCACTCGCGATCTGGATGCCATCAAGGCGTTCCGCGCCGAGCACGGCGACATCGTCATGAAGCCGCTCTACGGCAAAGGCGGCGAGGCGGTATTCCGGCTGCAGCGCGAAGACCTCAATTTCGGCTCGCTCTACGACCTGTTCGCCGCGACCTTTCGCGAGCAATGGGTGGTGCAGAAATATCTGCCGGCGGTGAAAGAGGGCGACAAGCGCATCATCCTGGTCGACGGCGAATTTGCCGGCGCCATCAATCGCGTGCCAGCGCCGGACGATCTGCGCTCCAATATGGTGCGCGGCGGCATACCCAAGGCGACCGATCTCACCACGCGCGAGCGCGAAATCTGCGCGCGGCTTGCGCAGCCGTTACGCAAGCGCGGGCTGCTCTTTGTCGGCATCGACGTGATCGGCGGCTTCCTCACCGAGATCAACGTCACCTCGCCCACCGGCATCCGCGCGGTGAAGAATTTCGGCGGCGCCGATATCGCAGCGCTGATCTGGGACAAGATCGAGGCGAAACGGAAGTAACCCCCTCTTCTCGTCTGTTCAGTAACTCATCCTTCGCTCTCGATCTTCTCCCGCGCAGCACTGGCGAGGAAGGCGGAGCGGGTGAGGCCGCGTCGTTCGGCGGCTTCGTCGATGGCGTCCAGCAGCCCGGCATCGAGCGAAAGGTTGGCCTTGACCGGACGTCCGGCGTCACGGACGAGCGGCACGTAAGCCAGTATGCCGCCGCTCTTCAGCGCTGCGGCGACTTCCGGATCGGCGCGCAATTTTTCGGCGGAGCGCGGTTTGGGGATTTTTTCGCCATCCGCGCTGGCGTCCTCCGCCCAAAGCGTCACCGCCTCAACGGCATTGCGCACAGCTTCATCGACGGTGGAACCGCCGGACGTGCAGCCCGGCAGATCGGGAACAACAACGCCGAACGCACCGGGCTTACCGTCAACGATAGCGACATAACGGGCCATCAATTGTCCTCCTGCCAACCGGCTTGTTGGGCAATGATCCTTGCCACACCCGATGAGAGTTCACGGTGACGGGGAATAACGATACGGCCTGGTCTTGCCGGATGCTTGTAGACATCGTGACCGCCGCCATGGCGCTCGATCCAGCCGTCCCGTTTCAGCCTCGCGATAACCTTGCTCCGGTTGGTTTCAGCTTCGGCCACGGCGGGCTCCGATGCGCCAATATTTGCGCATCGACGGCGGAAAATCAATCCCGATCGGGTGCGCTAAGCCCGCGCCGGCGCCGGCGCACCGACCGCTGCACCCGACGACCTCCGCACCGTGATCACCGCCAAAGCCGCGACGAGGCAGAGCGCGCCGGCGACGAAGAACGCCGGCAGATAGGTCGAATATTCCGTGCGCACCAGTCCGGCGCCGAACGCCGCGCTTGCTGCGCCGATCTGATGGCCGGCGAACACCCAGCCGAACACGATGCCGGCGCGCTCGCGGCCGAAGCGGTCGGCGGTGAGCTTCACCGTCGGCGGCACGGTCGCGACCCAGTCGAGGCCGTAGAACATCCCGAACAGCGACAGGCCGTAGAAGGTGAAATCGGTGAACGGCAGATAAAGCAGCGACAGGCCGCGCAAGCCGTAATACCAGAACAACAGCCAGCGCGGATCGATGCGGTCGGATAGCCAGCCCGAGCCGATGGTGCCGATAAAATCGAAAATGCCCATCATCGCCAGCACGCTCGCCGCGAGCGTCGCCGCCAGCCCGTAGTCGTGGCACAACGCTATGAAATGGGTCTGGATCAGGCCGTTGGTGCTGCTGCCGCAGATGAAGAACGTGCCGAACAGAATCCAGAAGATCGGCACGCGCACGCAATCGCGCAGCACGATCAGTGGCGACATCAAGAGCGAGCCGAGCCCGACCCCGGCGAGCGGCGGCGGCGCGACCGCGGTCTCGCCGTAGAGCGGCAGGCCGACGTCGCTTGGCCGATCGCGCATCAAGAGCCATGCGACCACGCCGGCCAGCGCGAGCATGCAGCAAACAAACACCAGCGACATGCGCCAGCCGTAATGGGTGGAAAGCGACGCGATCAGCGGCAAAAACACCAGCTGTCCGGTGGCGTTGCTGGCGGCAAAAATGCCCATCACCAGGCCGCGGCGGGCATTGAACCAGCGGGTCGCTACCGTCACCGCCAGAACCATGGCGGTGAGCCCGGTGCCGACGCCGACCACGATGCCCCACAACAGAACGAGCTGCCACACCTGCGTCATGACCAGCGACGCCAAGTAGCCCGCGGAAATCAGGATCACGGCGCTGATCATCACGGCGCGCACGCCATAGCGGTTCATGAACGCCGCGGCGAACGGGCCGAACAAGCCGAACAGCATGAGCCGGATTGCCAGAGCCGAGGAGATTTGCGCGTCGCTCCAGCCGAACTCCTTTTCCAGCGGCACGATCAGCACGCCGGGCGTACTCATGGCCGCCGCCGTGATCACGGTGGTCAGCAACGTGGCGCCGACAATGATCCAGCCGTAGTGGATGTTGCGGCGGGCGAGCGACGCAGCCAGTGCTGTGGAGGCCATTGAATTGGTATTCCTGTGAATTAAGCGGCGGCAAGTATCAGTGCTATGTAGGTATGCCCGCGTTCTAAAGCATGGCTGGGCGTGCTTACAGCCGGTGGCAGCCAAGGCTCCTTCGCACTCAAAGTTCGTTCATGAATTGTTCTTGCACGCGTCGCGTGCATGAGGTAGTCTGCGCGTCGGGCAGGGGCTGACATGGTCCAGCGCGTCTCCACGGTTTCGTTCGAGGGCATCGAAGTCCGCCCTGTCGACGTGCAGGTCCAGGTCGCGCCCGGGATGCCGGCGTTCACCATTGTCGGCCTCCCCGACAAGGCGGTGTCCGAAGCGCGCGAACGAGTGCGCTCGGCTTTGATCGCGTCCGGCCTTGCTTTGCCGGCGCGCCGCATCACCATCAATCTGGCCCCGGCCGATCTGCCCAAGGAAGGCAGCCACTACGATCTGCCGATCGCGCTCGGGCTGATGGCCGCCATCGGCGCCATCCCGCACGACGCGCTGGCGGGCTTCACGGTGTTGGGCGAACTCGGGCTCGACGGTTCGATCGCGCCCGTGGCCGGCGTCCTGCCCGCCGCCATCGGCACCAATGCGCGCGGCGAGGGTCTGATGTGCCCGGCCGCCTGCGGGCCGGAAGCGGCCTGGGCGAGCCCTGAGATCGAGATCATCGCCGCGTCCTCGCTCATCCAGCTCGCCAATCATTTCAAGGGCACGCAGGTCTTGTCGCGGCCGCAGCCGAAAATTCTGGAAGCGAACGGCCCGGCGCTCGACCTCGCCGACATCAAGGGCCAGGAAAGCGCCAAACGCGCGCTCGAAGTGGCCGCCGCCGGCGGCCACAATTTATTGATGGTCGGGCCGCCCGGCGCAGGCAAATCGATGCTGGCGGCGCGGCTGCCCTCGATCCTGCCGCCGCTGGCGCCGGCCGAGCTGCTCGAAGTGTCCATGGTCGCCTCGGTCGCCGGCGAGATCAAGGGCGGCGCGCTGACCAACCGGCGGCCGTTCCGCGCGCCGCACCACTCCGCCTCGATGCCGGCTCTGGTCGGCGGCGGTCTGCATGCGCGGCCGGGTGAAGTTTCGCTCGCCCATCATGGCGTGCTGTTCCTCGACGAATTTCCGGAATTCCAGGCGCAGGCGCTCGATTCGCTGCGCCAGCCGCTCGAAACCGGCGAAGTGTCGATCGCGCGCGCCAATCACCGCGTCACCTATCCGGCGCGCTTCATGCTGGTGGCGGCGATGAACCCGTGCCGTTGCGGCCGCGCCGACGAGCCCGGCTTTGCCTGCCGCCGCGGTCCCAATACGCGCTGCTCGGCCGATTACCAGGGCCGCATTTCCGGGCCGCTGCTCGACCGCATCGACCTGCATATCGAGGTGCCGGCGGTCACCGCGGCCGACCTCATTTTGCCGCCGCCGACCGAAGGCAGCCGCGAAGTCGCCGAACGCGTCGCGCTCGCCCGCGAGCGCCAAGCGGCGCGTTATGCCGCGATCGGGCTATCGCATATCCGCAGCAATGCCGCGGTGTCGGGAACGGTGCTCGAAGACGTGGCGCGGCCCGATGCCAGCGGGCTTGCGCTCTTGCGCGAAGCGGCCGACGCGATGCGGCTCTCCGCACGCGGCTACCACCGCGTGCTCCGCGTCGCGCGCACGCTCGCCGATCTCGACGGCATCGACAAAGTCGGCCGCGTGCATCTGGCGGAAGCGCTGTCCTACCGGGCGCTGACCGACGAAGTCAGGCGGGCGGCATAGGACTCCGCCATTGACTGCGATTCCGCCTCCGCTGAGCATCGGCGTTGAAGGCTGATTCGCGACCCTTGGTTTGAGCGTCAGGCGTCGCGCGAGATTACGATGGCAAAACCGCAGCGCACACTGGCGTTTATTATCGCTTCGACCGATCACGGCACCATGATCGTCAACCGGTTCGACCAGCATGCCGCAGCACCCGACCGGATCTACGGTGCCGGCTTTCAGCTCCTCAGCAAGGCCTCGTACGATCCGGACGAGGTCGCCATGCTGCTCACCGTCCTCGAGATACGCCGCAAACATTACGGCGACGGCGTCGTTGCGCTCGATTGCGGCGCCAATCTCGGCGTGCATGCCGTCGAATGGGCCAAGCATATGACGGGTTGGGGCGTGGTGATGGCGTTCGAGGCGCAGGAGCGTGTCTATTATGCGCTCGCCGGCAACATTGCCATCAACAACTGCTTCAATGCCCGCGCGGTCAATGCCGCGCTGACGAAGGAGCCCGGCTCGATGAAAATCCCGCGGCCGAATTATCTGGTCAATTCCAGCTTCGGCAGCCTCGAGCTCAAGAAACGCGACAACACCGAATTTATCGGACAGCCGATCGATTATTCCGAACAGAACATGACCGAAGTGCGGGCCGTCAATCTCGATTCGTACAATTTCTCGCGTATCGATCTGATAAAAATCAACGTCGAGGGAATGGAGATGGACGTTCTGGCGGGCGGCGCCAAAAGCATCGCCGCCAATCGTCCGATCATGCTGATCGAGGTCATGAAGTCCGATGCCAACGCCTTGCGCGCATGGCTCGAAAATCTCGGCTACATCGTCATTCCCAGCGGAATGAATGTTCTTGCCATTCATCAAGACGATAAATGCCGGGCGAGCATCAAGATCCAAACACCGGCAGAGGCGGCGGCGGGCTAGAGCCCGATCGGGCTCTAGCTTTTCGATTGAGCATGATCTTTTCCGAAAACCGGTATCCACTTTTCGGGATCATGCTGTAGAGCCCTTATCCAGCTCCATTGCCGTGCACCACGCCGCGCATGCCGACGGCGGACAGGAATTCCTGCCGCGTCTCGGCGTGGTCGCGAAACACACCGAGCATGCGGCTCGTCACCATGGTGACGCCGGGCTTGTGCACGCCGCGCGTGGTCATGCATTGGTGCGTCGCCTCGGTCACCACCGCGACGCCATGCGGCTTGAGCACGGCATCGAGACAGGACGCGATCTCCGCCGTCATCTTTTCCTGGATCTGCAGCCGCCGCGCAAACACTTCGACGAGCCGCGCCAATTTGGAAATGCCGACCACGCGGTTGCGCGGCAGATAGCCGATATGCACCCGGCCGATGATCGGCGCGAGATGGTGCTCGCAATGCGATTCGAAGCGGATGTCCCGCAGCACGACGACCTCGTCGTAACCGCCGGTCTCCTCGAAAGTGCGCTTGAGATATTCGCGCGGATCGTCGTTATAGCCGGAGAACCACTCCTCATAGGCGCGCACCACCCGAGACGGCGTGGCGCGAAGCCCCTCGCGGTCCGGATCGTCGCCGGCCCAGCGGATCAGCGTGCGCACCGCGGCCTCGGCTTCGGCGCGTGACGGACGCTCGGACCCGCTCGACCCGCCGATTTTCGCGCGCGAGCGCTTAGAACTTACAGCTTTATCCATCCGATCTCTCCGGCCGGGGCTTGCGGTCGCGGCGCCCGATAATCAGCCCCAAACGGCTTGGGGCCCCGTATGTTAGCAAAGCATAAACCCTTCCTCCAATCGCATCCGAAAGCCCGCGCCCCGCCGCTATCGGCGCAAGCAATACGCAAGGTTCCGCGGCCAAAATCGCCGTCGCCACATCGATCAACCGGGGCTGGACGCGGCTTGCCGCCGAGCGCGCCGTTCGTGTCGAGCGGGGATGACGACCATGCCGGATCGCGCCAGTTTCGGAAAGCCCGCGATTCTCAGCCGCCGGCTCCTCTCGCTTATCGTCCGCGCGCTCGCCATCACCTCGATGTCGTTCGCGGTGGCCTTCGGCTTTTTGTCGGGCGCGAGATCCCCCTCGCCCATTACGATCCGAATTCGTTCGCCATCGGGGTCGCCGCATTGTTCGGCGCCGCATGCGGCGGCATGGGCATATTGCTGTCGCGCATCCGCCAGATGAAGGCCGAATTGCGCGGGCTTGAGGCGCGCCTCGACGAAGCGGAGGATCGCCACTGGGAATTCAAGGAGGCGCAGGAACGCGCCAAGAGCTTTTTCGAGGCGCAGGGCAACGTCATCGTTCGCCGCGACGGCAAAGGCGCGATCACTTACGCCAATGACGCGTTCTGTGCGTTGGCCGGGCGCCCGCGCGAGGCGCTCATAGGCACCGATTTCGCGCTCCCCATGGAGGCGCAAGGCGAAACCACGCTGCTGGCGGACGGCACGCGGATCTACGACCAGAAAATCGCCGCGGCCGACGGCGCGCGCTGGATCGCCTGGCGGGAAGTCACCGTGCGTTCCGATTCCGCAAGCGAGATGCAAAGCGTCGGCCGCGACGTCACCGACCGCGTCAATGCTGAACGCGCGCTGGCCGATGCCCGCGATCAGGCCGAAGCCGCGAACCGCGCCAAGTCGCGCTTCCTGGCCATGGTGTCGCATGAAATCCGCACCCCGCTTAACGGCATCCTCGGCATGGCCGATCTATTGGGCGACACGCCATTGGCGCCCGAGCAGGCGACTTATCTGAAGGCCATGAAAACCTCCGGCGGCACCTTGGTGTCGTTCATCGAGGAGCTGCTCGATTTGGCCAAGATCGAGGCCGGCCGGCTCGATCTCGTGCCGCGGCCATTCGCGCTTTCCGGTTTTGTCGAGGAGGCGGTCGAGCTTCTGGGGCCGCGCGCCCAGGCCAAGGGTCTCGAAATCTGCAGTTATGTCGACGAGCGCCTGCCTTCGCGCGTGGTCGGCGATGCAGCACGGCTGCGCCAGGTGATCTTCAACCTGGTCGGCAACGCGATCAAATTCACCGAAACCGGCGGCGTTTCGATCATTGTCGAGCCGGGCACGCAGCCGGATGACATCGTCATCGCGGTGCGCGACACCGGCATCGGCATTGCGCCCGAAGATCAGACGCGCGTCTTCCTCGAATTCGAGCAGGCCGATATCGGACCGACGCGCAAATTCGACGGCATCGGTGTCGGTCTCACCATTTCCAAGCGCATCGTCGAGCGCATGGGCGGATCGATCGTCATCGACAGCGCTCGGGGCCAAGGCTCGACGTTTCGCGTCGCCGTTCCGCTGCCGCGCGCGGGCGACGCCGCCGAGCCGCCGATGGCTGTTCCCGACCTCACCGGCGACGACATTCTCATCGTCGCCCCCGCCGTGGTCGAAGCATCGCTGCTGGCGCGCCGCCTGCAGCGCTGGGGCGCGCGCACGACGATCGTGCCCGACGAGACGGTCGCCGCGGCGCTGCTGCCGGAGCAGCCGTGGAGCGCGGTGCTGGTCGATCATGCGCTCGGCAGCGAAGCGAGCGCGGCCTTGGCGCGCATCGCGGTGAAGATTCCGCGGCGGATCGTGCTGGTCACACCGGCCATGCGCAACGAGCTCGCCACGCTTAAAGAGGCGGGCTTTACCGGCTATCTGATCAAACCGGTGCGCGCCGTTTCGCTGGCCGCGCGCTTTGCGCCGGACGACGCCTTCGACCACGGCCCCGCCGCCGAGCCTGTCGAAACGCCGAGCCTTGCGCCTGCCGCGGGCGGCCTCTCGGTTCTGGTCGCCGAGGACAATGAGATCAACGCGCTGCTCGTCCGCACGCTTCTCGTGAAACTCGGCCACCGCCCAACCATGGCCGGCAGCGGCGGCGCCGCCATCGAATGCTGGCAGGCCGCGCGCGACGCCGGCGTGCCGTTCGACCGCGTGCTGATGGATTTGCACATGCCGGGCATGGACGGTCTCGAAGCCACGCGCCGCATCCGCTTGCTCGAAGCCGAGGACGACAGCCCGCGCACGCGGATTATCGCGCTGACCGCAAGCGCATCCGCCGAAGACCGCGACGACAGCTTCGCCGCCGGTATGGACGGCTTCCTGGTCAAGCCGCTCGACCGCGAACGGTTGGCCGCCGTGCTTGCGCCGCCGGCAGCCGCTGCGGTCGCCGCATAAGGATCACAGCCGCCGCAGCGCCACCTCTTGAACCTGGTGGCTTTCGGTCTTTTTGAGGATCAGATCGGCGCGCGGCCGCGTCGGCAAGATGTTTTCGTGCAGATTGACGAGATTGATGCGATCCCAGATCGATGTCGCGGTGGCGATCGCGTCGTCGTCGGACAGCCGCGCATAGCGGTGGAAGTAGGATTTCGGATCGGCAAAGGCGGTGCCGCGCAGCGTCAGGAAGCGGCTGACATACCAGGACAGCAGCACGTCCTCCTCGGCATCGAGATAGATCGAGAAATCGAAAAAGTCCGAGACGAACGGAATGGCCTTGCCGTCCTTCGGTAATCGCCCAGCCTGCAGCACATTGAGCCCTTCGACGATCAGAATATCCGGCCGGTCGATCTCGACCCATTGATTGGGAATGACGTCGTAGATCAGATGCGAATAGACCGGGGCCCGCACCGGGTGCTGGCCGGCTTTGATGTCGGAGAGAAAGCGCAACAAAGCCGGCAGGTCGTAGCTTTCCGGAAAGCCCTTCTTCTCCATCAGGCCTTCGCGGTCGAGAATAGCGTTGGGATAAAGAAAGCCGTCGGTCGTGATCAGATCGACCTTGGGCACGTTCGGCCAACGCGCCAACAGCGCCTGCAGTACGCGCGCGGTGGTCGATTTGCCGACCGCGACCGAGCCGCCGACGCCGATAATGTAGGGAACCTTGGCGTCTTCGGTGCCGAGAAAACCCTGCTGCGCGCGAAACAGATTTTGTGTCGCCGCCACGTAGAGCGAGAGCAGCCGCGACAGCGGCAGGTAGATGTCCTCGACCTCCGACATATCGAGCCGGTCGTGCATCGAACGCAGCCGGGTGACTTCGGCCGGCTCCAAGGTCATCGGCGTATCTTCGCGGAGCGTCGCCCAATGGCTGCGTGAGAACACCCGATAGGGCGAGACGTCGGCTTCGGTGCGTTGCTCCATCCGGTCGGACCCTAGCCGCTTTTGCGCGAAGCCTTCTCGTCGAGGCCCGATTGGCGCGAGCGCGCGCCGAGCTCGGCCTCGACTTCGTCGAGCGTGATGCCGCGGGCATGGAGCACGACCAAGAGGTGATAGAGCACGTCGGCGGCTTCCCCGATCATGCGGTCCTTATCTTCGCTGACCGCCGCGATGGCCGCCTCGACGGCCTCCTCGCCCAATTTCTTGGCACACTGGGTTATGCCGCGGTCCAGCAACTTGCGGGTATAGGAGACCTCCGCGCTTTCTTGCGCGCGGTCGTTAAGACGCCTTTCCAAGTCATGAAGCGTGAACGTCGGCATGGCCGTTCCTTATCACCTCTGCCGTCAATATTCTCTAGGCATTCTCACGATCGGGTTACAGATCGAGCCGCATCGGCAGACCGGCACGGGCCATATATTCCTTGGCCTGGCGCACCGAATACTCGCCGAAGTGGAAGATCGAGGCGGCCAGCACCGCGGTGGCATGGCCGTCGCGGATGCCGGCGACGAGGTGATCGAGATTGCCGACGCCGCCCGAGGCAATGACCGGCACCGATACCGCGTCGGCGACCGCGCGGGTCAGCGCAATATCGAAACCCTGCCGGGTGCCGTCACGATCCATCGAGGTGAGCAGGATTTCGCCGGCGCCGAGCGCTGTCACTTCACGCGCATAGCCGACGGCGTCGATGCCGGTGGGATGGCGGCCGCCATGGGTGAAGATTTCCCAGCGCTCCGGTTGTGTCGGCTGCGACACTTTCTTGGCGTCGATGGCGACCACGATGCACTGATCGCCGAATTTCTCGGCCGCCTCTTTCACAAATTCGCGGCGCGCCACCGCCGCGGTGTTGATCGACACTTTGTCGGCGCCGGACGCCAAGAGCGCGCGGATATCCTCGATGCTGCGCACGCCGCCGCCGACGGTGAGCGGCATAAAACAGGCTTCCGCGGTACGCCGCACCACGTCAAGCATGATGCCGCGGTTCTCGTGGCTTGCGGTAATGTCGAGGAAAGTGAGCTCGTCGGCGCCGGCCTCGTCATAGGCGATGGCCGCGGCGACCGGATCGCCGGCATCGCGCAAATTGATGAAATTGACGCCCTTGACGACGCGGCCGTCCTTGACGTCGAGGCAGGGGATGACGCGGACCTTGAACATTTTACGCCGTGGCCCGCGCGCCGCGCAGCAGTGCCAGCGCCGCCGCAGCGTCGAGCCGGCCGTCATAGAGCGCGCGGCCGACGATGGCGCCTTGCAGTTTCTGCGCTCGCGGTTTCAGCAGGGCGCGCACGTCGTCGAGCGAAGCGAGGCCGCCTGAGGCGACGACCGGAATCGCAATCCGGTCGGCGAGCGCAATCGTCGCCTCGAGATTGAGGCCTTTGAGCATGCCGTCGCGCGCGACGTCGGTATAGACGATCGCGGCGACGCCGGCGTCCTCGAAGCACCGTGCGAGATCGAGCGCGGCAAGCTCCAACGTCGCCGCCCAGCCTTCGACCGCCACTTTGCCGTCGCGCGCATCGAGCCCGACGGCAACGCGGCCGGGAAAGGCGCGCGCCGCATCCTTGACCAGCGCCGGATCGCGCACCGCCGCGGTGCCGATGATGACGCGGGCAACGCCCTTGCCGAGCCAGCGCTCGATCGTAGCGCGGTCGCGAATGCCACCGCCGAGTTGAGCCGGAATTTTCACTTCCGCGAGAATGCGCTCGACGGCCTGCGCATTCATCGGCTTGCCGGCGAACGCGCCGTCGAGATCGACGATGTGGAGATATTCGAAACCTTGCCGCTCGAAGGCTAGCGCCTGCGCCGCCGGATCGCGGTTGAACACCGTCACCCGCGCCATGTCGCCCTGCTGCAAGCGCACGGCTTCGCCGTTCTTCAGATCGATGGCGGGAAAAAAATCACGGCTTCCACTTCAAGAAATTGGCGATCAAAGCCAGCCCGAGTTTCTGGCTCTTCTCGGGATGAAACTGCGTGCCGACGATATTGTCGCGGCCGACGATCGCGGTCACGGCGCCGCCGTAGTCGGCGGTCGCCACGAGATCGGCCGGTCGCGCCGGATTGAGCTGATACGAATGCACGAAATAGGCGTGCCGGCCTTGCGGCCCGAGCGAGAGCCCGTCGATCAGCTTGTGCGGCCGCGCGACGTTAAGCGTGTTCCACCCCATATGCGGGATTTTCAGGCTCGGATCGCGCGGCGCGATCCGATCGACCTCGCCGGCAATCCAGCCGAGACCTTCGGTGACTTCGTATTCGCGGCCGCGCTCGGCGAGGAGCTGCATACCGACGCAAATGCCGAAGAACGGCCGGCCTTTGCGACGGACCGCGTCGTCGAGCGCCTCGACCATGCCGGCAACCGCGTCGAGACCGCGCCGGCAATCGGCAAAGGCGCCGACCCCCGGCAGCACCACGCGATCGGCGCGCACCACCGCGGCCGGGTCGTTGGTCACCATGATCGGCTGATCCAACCCGGCCTCATGGGCCGCGCGCTCGAACGCCTTGGCGGCCGAGTGCAGATTGCCGGAACCGTAATCGACAATGGCGACGCTCACCGCTGCGCTCCCGGCTCGGGGAAGAGGCCAATGACGCCTGTTGCTTCGGGCCCGGCCGAACTGGGGGTCGCCGGGGCTGACGGGTTCGACGGCGCGCCATTGCGAGCAGGTGCGTTGCGGACCCAGCTATCGAAGAACCGTCGCTCGGCGTCTTCAAGGTCGTCGCCGCTGACGATCCCGAGATTTTTCCAACCCCGCCGCCGCAGCGTAAAGCGCCGCAGCGTGCCGGCTTCGAACCCGACCAGCAGCGAGATCAGAAGGCCGACGACTGTGATGACGAAGGCCGACGCGCCAATTCGATGCAAGGCCGTGTCGAGACCCGCAATAACGACAAGGTAGATCACCAGCACCAGCCAAAGCCGGTGGCGCAGCATCCAGAACGGCGTGAGCAGGAACGCCCACCAGTAAAATCCATCGCGCACGAAGATAAAGCGCTCCGCCGCGGCCAATGCGTCGGCGCCGCGCTGCGGCGGTTCATGGACGGTATAAACGGACATCGACTTCGTCTTTCAGAGACTTTGTCTCTATTTGAGCATGTCCTTTTCGCAAAACCGGCTCCCACTTTTGCGGGACATGCTCTAGCTGCCGAGCGTGCCTTTGGTCGACGGCACCTCATTGGCGGCCCGCGGATCGATGGCAACGGCCGCACGCAGCGCCCGTGCCAGACCCTTGAAGCAGGATTCGGCGATATGATGGTCGTTGCTGCCGTAGAGCGTGGCGACGTGCAGCGTCACCGCGGCGTTCACCGTGAAGGCCTGGAACCATTCCGCGATAAGTTCAGTGTCGAACGGCCCGATCTTGGCCCGCCCGAACTCGACCTTGAACACCAGGAACGGCCGGCCGGATATATCGACCGCCACGCGGGTGAGCGCCTCGTCCATCGGCAGATGCACGTCGGCATAGCGGGTGATGCCCTTCATGTCGCCGAGCGCCTGTTTGAGCGCCTGACCGAGCGCGATGCCGACATCCTCGGTGGTGTGGTGGTGATCGATATGCAGGTCGCCCTTGGCCTTGACGCTGATATCGATGCGCGAGTGCCGCGCCAACAGCTCGAGCATGTGATCGAGAAAGCCGATCCCGGTCGCGATCGATGACGCGCCGGTGCCGTCGAGATCGATTGAGACCTCGACGTCGGTTTCCTTGGTCTTGCGCCTCACCGCGCCCTTGCGCATCGCGCTCTCCGCTCGGTAATCGCGGGCGTTTTATCAGGGCTTGGTCCGAGCCGCCACCCGCAGCCGGTGGATTTGCATTGGCGGCGGCCAACTCCTAAATCTCTCCTGATCCAAGGGTTTTTCGGCGCAAAGGTTTTCCAGCGTATGTCATCACCCGAAACCGGCCAAGCCGGCCATTGGCACGGCACCACCATCCTGACCGTCCGCAAGGGCGGGCTGGTCGCGGTCGGCGGTGACGGCCAGGTCTCGATCGGCCAGACCATCGTCAAGGCCAATGCCAAGAAGGTGCGCCGGCTCGGCAAAGGCGAAGTCATCGGCGGCTTTGCCGGCGCCACCGCCGACGCCTTCACGTTGTTCGAGCGGCTGGAATCCAAGCTCGAACAATATCCCGGCCAGCTCACCCGCGCCGCGGTCGAACTGGCCAAGGATTGGCGCACCGACCGCTTCTTGCGGCGGCTCGAAGCCATGATGATCGTCGCCGACAAGGACGTCTCACTGGTACTGACCGGCACCGGCGACGTGCTGGAGCCCGAAGCCGGCATCGTCGGCATCGGTTCCGGCGGCAATTATGCGCTCGCCGCAGCCCGGGCGCTGGCCGATGGCCCGCTCGATGCCGAAGCGATCGTGCGCCGTTCGCTCGATATCGCCGCCGAGATCTGCGTCTATACCAACCGCAATGTCACAGTTGAGACGTTGAAAGCGTGACCGACTTTTCCCCCCGTGAAATCGTCTCCGAGCTCGACCGCTTCATCGTCGGCCAAGGCGACGCCAAGCGCGCGGTCGCGATCGCGTTGCGCAATCGCTGGCGGCGGCTGCAGCTCGACGACCGGCTGCGCGAAGAAGTCCTGCCGAAAAACATTTTGATGATCGGGCCGACCGGCGTCGGCAAGACCGAAATTTCCCGGCGCCTCGCCAAGCTTGCCGGCGCGCCGTTCCTCAAAATCGAAGCGACCAAATTCACCGAGGTCGGTTATGTCGGCCGCGACGTCGAGCAGATCGTACGCGATCTGGTCGAGGTCGCCCTTGGCTTGACGCGAGAGAGAAAGCGCAAAGATGTGCAGGCGCGCGCGCAGCAGGCGGCCGAGGACCGTGTGCTCGATGCGCTGGTCGGCGCGGGTGCGAGCGCTTCGACCAAGGAAGCGTTCCGCAAGAAGCTGCGCACCGGCGAGCTCAACGACAAGGAAATCGAGATCGAGGTGCAGGCCGCCGGCGGCGGCATGCCGCTATTCGATATTCCCGGCATGCCGGGCGCGCAGATGGGCGCAATCTCGATCGGCGACATTTTCGGCAAGCTCGGCGGCGGCCGCACCAAGACACGGCGCGTCACCGTTGCAGGATTCCTACGAAATCCTGATCAACGAAGAATCCGACAAGCTGCTCGACACCGATCAGCTGACGCAGGAAGCGATCAGGGCGGTCGAGAACAACGGCATCGTGTTTCTCGACGAGATCGACAAGATCTGCGTGCGCGAAGGCCGTGTCGGCGCCGACGTGTCGCGCGAAGGCGTGCAGCGCGATCTGCTGCCGCTGATCGAAGGCACCACCGTCGCCACCAAGCACGGCGCGGTGAAGACCGACCATATCCTGTTCATCGCCTCAGGCGCCTTCCACATTTCGAAGCCGTCCGATCTGCTGCCCGAGCTGCAGGGCCGACTGCCGATCCGCGTCGAGCTGAAACCGCTCACCCGCGACGACATGCGGCGCATCCTCACCGAGCCCGAAGCCTCGCTGATCAAGCAATATATCGCGCTGATGGCGACCGAAGGCGTGACGCTGGAATTCGCCGAGGACGCCATCGACGCGGTGGCCGATATAGCCGTGGCGGTGAATGCGAGCGTGGAAAATATCGGCGCGCGGCGGCTGCAGACCGTGATGGAGCGCGTGCTCGACGACGTATCGTTCGGCGCGCCGGACCGCTCCGGCGAGACGGTGAAGATCGACGCCGCCTATGTGCACAAGCACGTCGGCGATCTCGCCAAGAACGCGGATTTGAGCCGCTTTATCCTCTAACGGCGGGCCGCCGGCCGGTCACTGTGACGCGTTGCGGGCGCATGGCGTCGGCCGGCATTTGGCGCTAAGCTTGCCGCTCCAGCCCGGGAGGTGGCCATGCTGACGCGTCGCCGCTTGATTGCGCTTTCTGCTGTCTCGACACTCGCGCCGAATTTTCTCGCGCGCGCCCAGTCGAGTGCTTGGCCCAACCGTTCCGTTCGTTTGATCGTGCCGCTCGCCGCCGGTGGACCGACCGACACGGTGGCGCGCGTGCTCGCCGATCAACTGTCGAAGCTCTGCGGCCAGCAGGTCGTCGTCGAGAACAAGCCGGGCGCCGGTACCAATGTCGCCAACGAATTCGTCGCGCGTTCGGAGCCCGACGGCTACACGGCGCTCTACGCGACATCGTCGCTGGCGACCAATGTCGGCCTTTACCACTCGCTGAGTTACAATCCGGCGACCGACCTCGACCCGGTGTCGCTGGTCGCCAAATTTCCGTTCTTCATGTTCGTGCCGAATTCCTCGCCGGCAAAATCCGTCATGGAGTTCATCGCCGACGCCAAAGCGCATCCCGGTAAGCGGATCATGGCGTCGCCCGGCACCGGCAGCGCGCCGCAGCTCGCCGAAGAGCTGTTCATGCAAATGGCCGGCATCAAGATGACGCATGTGCCGTATCACGGCGCGGCGCCGGCCTTCGTCGATCTCATTCCGGGCCGCGTCGACTGCTATTTCGGCAGCGGCGAGTTGCTGACCTATTCGCGGTCGGGCCAGGTGCGCGCGCTGGCGACGACGGGCGCGCAGCGGGCCGCGGCCGAGCCGGAATTGCCGACCATCGCCGAGGCCGGCGTTGCCGGCTACGCGGTCAATTCCTGGCAGGGCGTGTTCCTGCCCGCCAAGACACCGGCGGACATCATCAACAAAATGAGTGCCGACATCACCACGGCGCTTGCCGTGCCGGCGATCAAGGACAAGCTGGCGAAGACCGCTTACGCCGCAGGGGGCTCAAGCCCGGAAGCGCTGCGTCAGTGGTTGGAGGCGGACACTGCAAAATGGAGCGCGGTGATCAAGACGGCCGGCATCAAGATCGATTAGTTCTTGGTGTGCTCTTGCTTGATCTCGCGGATCAGCGCCATCCATTTCTCGACCTGGGCGAGGGTGCGCGTATCGGCGGTGCTGCCGCGCGGCGCAGCGGATTTCATCAGCGCGGCCAGATTGTCGGACATCAATACTCCTACGAACAACGGCGCGTTGGCTTAAGCCGTTGTCGCAGACGAACTTGACCAATTCTTGCAGCTTGTGTGGCTTTCTAGGCGTTAAGGTTAACGCGCCGATGCCGGAGCACGATGTCTTGCGCTACCGCGCGCGCCGCAGGCGTAGGTAAAGCGCGCCCTGCCCGCCGTGACTCCCATGCGCTTCGCCGAAGCCGACGACGAAGTGGCGGAATTCCGGCAGCTCCAGCCACATTGGCACCTGCCGCCGCAGCACGCCGCGCTCGCCGCGCTCGGGCGCGGCCGGGCCGCCTCCTTTGCCGGTCACCACGAGCACCACTTTGGCGTCCTCCGCCTGAGCCTGGCGCAGAAAGCCGAGCAGCGCGGCATGCGCTTGCCGCTGTGTCATGCCGTGTAGATCGATGCGGGCGTCGATGGCGTCGCGGCCGCGCGCCACGCGCAGCTTGGCTCGGCGGTCGAGCGGCGCGAGTGGGGGCGATTTGACGGCGGGCGGCGGCTCTCGCCGCTTGGATGACAAGAGCGCGGCGCGCGGCTCTGGCGCCGCTTGCTGGATCTCGTCTTGACGGTTTTCCTGACTAAGACTAGCGAGCGGTCCGGGCGTTGCTTTTGCGCGCCGGAGCGGCTTGATCGATCGCGCAATGCCCGCCCAAAGCGCGTGTTCCTCATCGCTTAAATTACGGCGGCGGCTCATTTTTGGCGCCGCAATTTGCCGTTCGCGTGATGCGCGGGCGTGATTGCGGCCGCGGGTTTTGCCGGGGGCGGGGTCGCTTCGGCGGGAGGATCGACCGCGGTCGGATCGACCATGGTGGTGAGACTTACACTGAATCCGCTGGGGCGTTCCGGCGGCAACGGCGTGTCGCGCCCCGCCGCGACCGGATCGAGTTCGCGGGGAATCAGCATGGTGAAGGAGCCGGCATGTTTGATGCGGCCGGCGATGCGAGCGGCTTCGTCGCCGGCGCCGAAATAAATGTCGGCGCGCGCCGGCCCGACGATGGCCGAGCCGGTGTCTTGCGCGATGACGAGGCGGTCGAATTTCGTATCCGCCTTCTGGTTGGCGATCGGCAGATCGGCCTCGATGAAAAACGGCGTGCCGTAGGCGTGCAGCGAACGATCGATGGCGATGGAACGGCCGGGCATCAGCTCAACGCCCTCGCCGCCGACCGCTTCATCTTCCGTCGCAAGACCGGTAATGCGGAAAAACACGTAGGATTTATTTTCGCGGCGCACCGCTTTGGCGAGCTCCGGATTGGCTTCCATCCAGGCGCGGATGCTCTGCATCGACACCTGATCCTTGGTCATGATCTTGTCGTCGATCAGGATGCGGCCGACGGGTGTATAGGGCCAGCCATTGTGCGAGTCGTAGTTGACGCGCAGGATGGTGCCGTCTTCCAGTCTGATGCGCGCCGAGCCCTGGATTTGCGCGAACAAGACATCGACCTGATCGTGCAGATAGCAGATTTCGAGATGCCAGCCGTCGAGCGCGCCATCCTCGATCTCGGCGCGGGTGTAATACGGCACGATCTTGCGGCGGCCGAAGCGACGGCCGACGCGAACGCCCTTGCTCGGAAACGCGTCTTTGCCAAGCCGGCGCCAGCCGGAGACGACGAGATTGGGCGGCCGGCGATACAGCGGCGCGGTGAATTCGCCGGTCGGCACACGCGAGCCGGCGATGATCGGCTCGTAATAGCCGGTGAGAAACCCGTCGCTATCGCCGAGCTTGTTGATGCGGATGGGCCGGAAATTCTCTTCGAAGAATGTTTTCGCGCCGTCCTCGTCGAGTGGGACGGCTTGGCGCGCCAGCTCGCAAATGTCCCGCAACGCCAAAGGAATCGCCGTCAGATCCCGTTCGTGACGATGCTTGGCGTCGAGCGTGCGGCAACTCGTCAAGAATGCGGCAAAGGCCGCGGCATGGTCGTCAGAGTCCCAGCCCTCGAGATCCGTCCAGTCGACGGGTTCATACTGCGTGTTGGGAAACTCGATCGGCGCGCGATCTTGCGCGTAGACCGTCAACGGCATGATGCCGAGCATGCCGATCAGCAGAACGACGAGGCGCAAGCCCGGACACGATGCCGACCGCGGCCCCATCGTCGACCTCACTGCCCGGCTTCGGTCGCGATCACTTTCCAGTTGGGATCGCGCGAGGCAATGTCGCGCGCGAAGGTCCACACGTCGGTGACGTCGGTGACCTTTTCGGCGCTGCCGTCGATCACGGTGCCGGCACGGTCGCGCGTAGCGGAAACCAGTTTCGACACGAAGCGGACTGTGATTTGCGCCGTCGAGCGATTGCGCAGTTCGGCCGCCGTAATGGTCGAAGCGTCGATCGAAACAAAGCGCGTTTCGACGGTCTCGGTGCGGCGTTCGCGCTCCGTGATCGCGGCGTCGAAGCCGTCGAACACTTCGCGCGACAACAGATTGCGCAACTGCCGGCGATCGCCGCCGGCGAAGGCGGTCACGACCATCTCGTAAGCGGTGCGCGCGCCGGTGATGAAATGCTTGGCGTCGAAATTCGGATCGGCACCCACGATCGCATCGAGACCAGTCGCGACGGCCGATCCGCTCTCGGCAATGTCCTTCCAGCGCTCGGCAGCGGGCGCCGGCGCGGCTTCGGCCGGCCGCGGCGAGGTTTCGGCGGGACGTGGCGGCAGCGTCACCACCTTGTCGGCGGCGGGGCTGCGTACGGCATCGCGCGCCGAATAAGGATCATAAGGCGGCCGCTCGCGGCCGGTGCGTTGACCCAGCACGCTGCGCAGGCGCAGGAATATGAAGACCGCCAGCGCCAGGAAGATGATGGTGTAGATATCGAACACGTCGGGCATTCTTTCAGCAGCGCTCGTCGCGGATCAATGGCGGCTCGAACCGGCCGGCAGGAGAGCAGTCCAGGCTCCCGACACTATGTAAGCACGCAATGGAAGCCATCCAGTGGCCGCGATCATGACCAAAGCGTGCTCGCCGGCGAGATTAGACGATAGCGTCTGCCGCGCCAACAATGGAAGCAGGCTGGAGTGACACGCTTTTAGGCAAATCCGTCGGAATCGGTGCCGAGAGGCGGCATAATACCATGCTGATACCGCCGGCATTGTTCGCCCCCCTCCCCCTATGTTAGCCAAGCCGCGACCCATAGAGGCCGGAGACAAGGATGTCAGCGACCAACGGCGGCCCCGCGCCGCAGACCGGAATGGCGCAACCGCCGACGCCGCAGATCGGCGTTCTGACGCAATACGTCAAGGATTTTTCATTTGAAAATCCGAACGCGCCGCGCTCGATGGCGCCGAGCACGCAGCAACCGGCCATCAACATCAATATCGGGGTCGATGCCGCGCCCTTGACCGACACCGACGTCGAAGTGACGCTGCGCCTGGACGGCAAAGCCGAATCCCAAGGCATGCTGATGTTCGGCTTCGAGCTGCTGTATTCCGGCGTGTTCCGCATCGTCAACATACCGCCCGACAGTGTGCAGCCGATGGTGATGATCGAATGTCCGCGCCTGCTGTTTCCGTTCGCCCGCGAAATTATCGCCACGGCGACGCGTAACGGCGGTTTCCCGCCGTTGCTTCTGGAACCGATCGATTTTGCCGGCCTGTACCGGCAGCGCCTAGCGGCAGCGCAGCCTCCGGCGCCGCCGCTCAATCCAAGCTGACATAATCGCGCCAGATCGCGTTGTCGCCGAGGCTGGCGACGAAGCGCCGGTGCGCCAGCCGTTCTTCGGCCGTCAGTCGTTCGCCAAGCGGCGCCGGGCGTGCGCGCAGCACGATGGCCCCGCCGTCGGTCGAAACCGGCGCCGCGGCTTGCGAAAGAACGAGCTGCGCCTGGCGCGCGCCTATCAGCTCGACATAGACCTCGGCCAAAAGCTCGGCGTCGAGCAGCGCGCCGTGCTTGGTGCGCCGCGAATTGTCGATCGAATAGCGCAGGCACAGATCGTCGAGCCGGTTGGCGCCGCCAGGATGCTTACGGCGCGCAATCAGAAGGGTGTCGACTATGCGCTCGCGGTTCACCGCGGCGCGGCGGGCGCGTTCCAATTCGGCGTTGAGGAAGCCGAGATCGAACATGGCGTTATGAGCGACGAGCTGGGCGTCGCCCAGGAAAACGATCAGCTCTTCGACCTTGTGGACGAACAGCGGCTTGTCATCGAGGAACTCGCGGGTCAGGCCGTAAATCTTAAAGGCCTGTTCCGGCATGTCGCGTTCGGGATTGAAGTAACTGTGAAAGGTCCGGCCAGTGGGGAAGCGGTTGACGAGCTCAATGCAGCCGATTTCGACCAGGCGATCTCCCTGCAGGGGATCAAGCCCGGTGGTCTCGGTGTCGAAAACGATCTCGCGCATCTTGCTCGGCCCAAATGCGAATCAGCGGTGACGTCGCGCCATTTTAGCCACGCGTTGCAAAATGTCTGCAATCTGGGCCCGGGTGTGCTCGAAGTCCTGTGAACTGTCGAGGATGAAATCGGCGCGCCGGCGCTTTTCCGCGTCGGGCATCTGCTGCCGCAGGATGGCGGCGAATTTATCCTCGGTCATGCCCGGCCGCTCGAAAGCGCGCCGGCGCTGCATCTCGGCCGGCGCCGAGACCACGACGACGGCATCGCACCGGGAATCGGTGCCGGTCTCGAACAACAGCGGCACGTCGAGCACGACCACCGGGGCACCGCGGGCCCGGGCTTCGGCAAGGAATTTTTCCCGCGAAGCAAAGACCAGCGGATGGACGATGGCCTCGAGCCGGGCAAGCGCCGCGTTGTCGTTCAGCACCATCGCGGCGAGCTTGGTGCGGTCGATCTTGCCGTCCGTGGTCGAACCAGGAAACGCCGCCTCGATCGGCGGCACCGCTTCGCCTTCATAAAGTACGTGCACGACCGCGTCCGAATCGTGGACCGGCACGCCGGCGGCGGCGAAGAATTTGGCCGCGGTCGATTTGCCCATACCGAGCGAGCCGGTCAGGCAAAGAATGAATGGGCCGTCGACGCTCATCGCGCGAGATAGCCTTCTTGGCGCAAAAACTCCAAGGCCTGCAACAGCGGTAATCCCAGCACCGTAAAATAGTCGCCGTCCACGCGTTCGAACAATTGGACACCGAGGCTTTCCAATTGATAGCCGCCGACGCTTGCGGTGGCCGCCTCGCCGGCTGCGTCGAGATAAAGGTCGAGGAACCGTTCCGAGAACGAACGCATGGTCAGCCGCGCGACGCCGACATATTCAAACAGCGCGTTCGCGTCCTTCACGAACGCAATTGCGGAATGCAGCTCATGCGTTCGGCCGCAAAGCGCGCGCAATTGCGCGTGCGCTGCCGCGCGATTTACCGGCTTGGCAAAGCATTCGGCGCCGAGTGCGAGCACCTGATCGGCGCCGAGCGTAAGCCGGCCGGGTAATGCCTTGGCGACTGCCGAAGCTTTTGCCCGCGCCAGATGCGCGGCAATCGCGCCGGGCGCGGTCGAATTTGCCGCAGCCTCCAAGCTGCGCTCATCGAGATCGGCCGGAAATATCTCGATCGGGATGCCCGCATCCACGAGCAAACTTTGCCGCGCCTTGCTGCGCGAGGCGAGCACGAGCGGGTCGCCGGCAAGCCATAGCGGCATTGGCCAAGCCTCACGAGGCGCGCTGCCGGCGACGCTCGCCAAGATGCGCAAGCACCGCGGCAGCGGTTTCCTCGATCGAGCGCCGGGTGACGTCGATCAGGGGCCAGTTATGTTTGGCGCAAAGCCGGCGCGACGCAGCAACCTCCTCAGTCACCGCCTGCCGGTCGATATATTGATCATCGTCGCGATGGACCTTGAGTCCGAGCAGCCGATTTTGCCGAATCTGCACGATCCGTTCCGGAGTGGCGAATAAGCCAACGATCAGCGGATGACTGAGCCGCTCGACCTGCGGCGGCAACGGCACGCCGGGAACCAAGGGCACATTGGCCGTCTTCACCCCGCGATTGGCGAGGTAGATCGAGGTTGGCGTCTTCGAAGTTCTCGATACGCCGACCAGCACAACGTCAGCCTCTTCGAGGTCGTCGGTCTGCTGGCCGTCATCATGCAGCATCGTATAGTTCAGCGCGTCGATGCGGCGGAAATATTCGGCATTCAGCGTATGTTGGGCGCCGACTTTATGCGTCGATTCCGCGCCGAGATAGGCTTGGAACAGACGCAAGACCGGGCCGAGAATCGACAGACACGGCAGGCCAAGCTCGCGGCATTTTGCTTCCAGCCGTTCGACCAGGTTTTTCTCAAGCAGCGTATAGAGAACGATGCCGGGCGATTCCTCAATGTCGGCCAACACCCGGTCGAGCTGCTTTTGGGTGCGAACCAGCGGGTGCACATGCTCGACCGGCATGACCTTCGTATATTGCGCAGCGGCCGCCCGGGCGACCGTAATCAGCGTCTCGCCGGTCGCGTCGGAGATAAGATGAAGGTGAAAATAGCCTGCCGGCTGCGCCATGGAATCGATGGGGCTCGAGAGGACAACCTGTCGACGACTGTGGAGAAGGCCATGGCTCGCCGTGGGGTGCAAGCGCCATGGGGGAATAACTGCCTCGGCCGTCCACACCCCTGCCGCGCCAGGATTAGTAGTACATCGCCGGTCAGGGTAGCGGTGAAATGTGGAGAAGCGCTGCAAGGTTGACGTTATTGGGCTCGAAAAATGCCTCAGACTCGCCACAAGCGACAGCCGGCTTCGCTATGGGGATATGTGGGTAAGTCGTGAATGAAATCCGCATACCGAATGTATGAGTCTAATCAACCGTCCAAGCACTACAACAGACTCTAAGAATCTATTTTAGAGGGGAATAGAACATGCGAGATACTCTCGTGAGCAAACCCCTCCTTCGTGTTCTTTCGGGTGAACGGCTCCACATTCCCCCGGTCTGGCTCATGCGCCAGGCGGGACGATATCTTCCCGAATATCGAGCAATTCGCGAAAAAACGAGCACGTTCCTCGATCTATGCTTCGATCCGAAATTGGCGGCGGAAGTAACGTTGCAGCCAATCCGGCGCTTCGGCTTCGATGCCGCGATCCTGTTTTCCGATATTTTGGTGGTGCCCCATGCGCTGGGCCAACGCGTCAGCTTTGAGGAAGGCAATGGCCCACGGCTCGATGCGATTGATAATCCCTCGGCGTTGCATCGCCTTCGGCGCGAGATCGATCAGGCGAAGCTGGCGCCGGTGTACGAGACGATTGGGCGGGTGAAGCAGGAATTACCGTCCGGTGTGGCGTTGCTCGGTTTTTGCGGTGCGCCCTGGACCGTTGCAACTTACATGATTGCCGGCAGTGGCAGTATCGATCAGCTACCGGCGCGGCGGTTTGCCTACCGGCATCCGGATGCATTTATGGCGCTGATCGAAGTTCTGGTCACATCCTCTGCCAACTATTTGATCCGGCAATTCGAGGCTGGCGTCGATGCCGTCCAGATCTTCGACAGCTGGGCGGGAGTGCTGCCGCCGGAGGAATTTCGTAAATGGTGTATCGAGCCTTGCGCCCGGATCGTCGCGGCGATTCGCAAGAGCGTTCCGGAAGGCAAGATCATCGGCTTTCCGCGCGGCGCGGGAACAAAACTTCTGCAATATGTCGCGGGAGTTGCTGTAGACGCCGTCGGGCTTGACTGGATGATCGAGCTTGGCTTCGCCCGCGAGCAGGTACAGAGCGTGCGGCCGGTTCAGGGTAATCTCGATCCCTTGGCGCTCGTGGTCGGTGGCGCGGCGCTTGACCGGTCGATCGATGCGATTCTGGACGCCTTCGCCGGCGGCCCTTTTATTTTCAATCTCGGCCATGGTGTGTTGCCGGAAACGCCGCTTGCCCATGTCGAGCAAATGATCGCGCGCGTGCGCGGCGCGACGAGCTGACCTGGGCAAAACGAGAGGAAGCGAAGGCGACGATGTATCAGTGGGTGAAGGCCTTCCACATCATCGCGGTGATCGCCTGGATGGCGGGCATGCTCTATTTGCCAAGGCTGTTCGTGTACCACTGCGCGGCGGAAAAGGGCTCGGTTCAGTCGGAGACCTTCAAGGCGATGGAACGCCGGCTTTTGCGCGCCATCATCAATCCGGCGATGATCGCGACCTGGGTTTTGGGGCTGTGGCTCGCCTGGCACGGACCTGATTCTCGCTACGGCTGGTTCGCCTCCGGGTGGCTCGACGGCAAGCTTGTGCTTGTTCTTGCACTGTCGGCGTTGCACGGATTTTTCGCCCGTTGGGTGAAGGATTTTGCTGCCGATAATAACCGCCATTCACAGAGATTCTATAGAATTATCAATGAAGTACCGACCGTGTTGATGATCGTAATTGTTATTCTGGCGGTGGTGAAACCGTTCTGACGTTTACGCGTTGCTAGTGCAAAGTTCGACTTGGCCCTTGCTTGAAGTGCGGTCTTTTCTTATCTTAGTGTCCATCCCACCCGAACGTAGGCGGATGCAGTTGCGTTCTGGCTCCAGCCAACTGGAGCCGCCGGGTGCATCAGGGTCCGGGGCCCCCAAGCCCCTTACAGCCCAAGACCTGCGATCTTCCCTTCGCCCGTGACGCCGCAATCCCAATTCCGTCGCCGGCCCGATTTCCATAGGACATTCTGCATATGCGGGAAATGAAACTCCAAGAACTCAAGACCAAGACTCCGGCGGAGCTCGTCTCCTTTGCCGAGGAGCTTGAGGTCGAGAACGCCTCGACCATGCGCAAGCAGGAGCTGATGTTCGGCATCCTCAAGCAGCTCTCCGCGCGCGAGACCGACATCGTCGGTGAAGGCGTCGTCGAGGTACTGCCGGACGGCTTCGGCTTTCTACGCTCGCCGGAAGCGAATTATCTTCCCGGCCCCGACGATATCTACGTCTCCCCTTCGCAAATCCGCCGCTTCGGCTTGCGCACCGGCGATACCATCGACGGCCATATCCGCAGCCCCAAGGAGGGCGAGCGCTACTTCGCGCTGCTCAAGGTCAACTCGCTCAATTTCGAGGACCCCGAAAAGGCGCGCCACAAGGTCAATTTCGACAACCTGACGCCGCTCTATCCCGACGAGTGGCTGAAGATGGAATACGAAGATCCGACCAAGAAGGATCTCTCGGCACGCGTCATCGACATCGTGGCGCCGGTCGGCAAAGGCCAGCGCGCGCTGATCGTGTCGCCGCCGCGCACCGGCAAGACCGTGCTGCTGCAAAACATCGCCCACTCGATCACGCACAATCACCCGGAATGCTATCTGATCGTGCTGTTGATCGACGAGCGGCCGGAAGAAGTCACCGACATGCAGCGTTCGGTGAAGGGCGAGGTGGTGTCCTCGACCTTCGACGAGCCGGCGGTGCGCCACGTTCAGGTCGCGGAGATGGTGATCGAGAAGGCCAAGCGCCTGGTCGAGCACGGCCGCGACGTGGTGATCTTGCTTGACTCGATCACCCGGCTCGGCCGCGCCTACAACACCGTGGTGCCGTCATCCGGCAAGGTGCTCACCGGCGGCGTCGACGCCAACGCGCTGCAGCGGCCGAAGCGATTCTTCGGCGCCGCGCGCAATATCGAGGAAGGCGGCTCGCTCACTATCATCGCCACCGCGCTGATCGACACCGGCAGCCGGATGGACGAAGTCATCTTCGAAGAGTTCAAGGGCACCGGCAATTCGGAATTGATCCTCGACCGCAAGGTCGCCGACAAGCGTACCTTCCCGGCCATGGACATCACCCGGTCCGGCACCCGCAAGGAAGAGCTCCTGGTGCCGCCCGATCAGCTCAAAAAGATGTACGTGCTGCGCCGCATTCTCAATCCGATGGGCACCATGGACGCCATCGACTTCCTGCTCGACAAGCTGCGCAACACTAAGAACAACGGCGAATTCTTCGATTCGATGAATACGTAAGGCTGGACTTAGCGCTGCGCACGTCGCGGCGGATCGAAAATCGGTTGTTCGTTAGCTAGCCTGAAGTAGGCGATTTTTTCCGGGCATCGGGCAATCCGCGAGGTGCGGATTCCCTGATCTATCTCGGAGCGGACGCTCGTCATTTCAAGGATAAACGAGAACGCGGTTTGACGATTGTTGCCCAAAGGTCTCAGAAAGGGTGTTTTCTGGTCCTGAAGGTATACTTTCCTTCCGTCTGTCACCATCCAAGTTATTGCACGATCAGCCGAAAGTCCCCGGCTAAGTTTCAGCCAGTGTTTATCGGCACGTAGATCCTCGAGCGCTTCCTTCACCCGTATTAGCTGGACGCCCGCAGCCAGAAGCCTTTGTATTGTCTTTGCGATTATGAGGTCGCGATAGGAGAAATAGCGCGCGTTCCCCCGGGGGTTTCGTTTCTGGCGTTTGGGAAAGTCGTAGTCTTCCCGATAGGAGGGCTGCAAATACTCATTCCGGATCAAGAAGTTTAGCATTGCCGGCTGTAGGCCGGTGATGTCCGAGACCTCTCGAATTGTGAAAGCGTTCTTTACGGTGCGAGCAAAATGCATGTGTGCAGGCATCCCTAGACTCGCGATTATTATTGAAGTTATCGACAACTTACAATATACTTGCCTAGTAGTCCCTTTCGCGTAACCGCCTTATAATTCGTTTGCGAGGAGCGCGCTCGATGGACTTCCAATTGACCCCGGCCGAAGACCTGAGCCTTCAACATCTACTTGAAAACGGGCTTATAGTTCTCTCTAGCAGCACGCTGGAAAGCGGACGCCGCAACCGAACGCTGGAAGGTCTGAGCAGGATATTTTCCGAAGCCGACTCTGCCTCTCAAGCGCTCCACGCGGAAAATGTCTTGTTTGGGGTAGAACAACGACCGGCGTTGGAAAGCTTTAGCCTGGTCTTTCATCATCTTGACCCATACTTCGGAGAGAGTTTGCCGGGTCGTTTGCAAGAAACGTCTGACGTCTTTGATAAATTGAAAAGGCGAAAGCCTGTCGGTAAAGCCTCACGCGACAGAGCGAGAGAGTTAATTGAAAAGCTGCTTTTAGCGTTTGATGAGGAACGCTCGCGTCTTCCTCTGGATGCTCCGCTGTTTATTACAAGCTTGGGCTAAACGTCAGTGGGGGCCGAAGGGCAATTTTGTGCCTTTTTTCTCGCGCGCCTTGCTTACGAAACCACCCGGCTCAAATCGGTGCAATTCCCTGGTCATTCGATCGGGCCGAAGAAATGGCTAAATCTTGTTTCCGGATTGATCGACACTGCGGCGGCTTACCTTACTGTCGCGAAGGAATCTTCGACGCCGCGGGTTCAGGCCGCTAAACTTATACGCGAAGCGGAGCGTTTGGGCGGCTTGGCGTACAAGGCTTTGGGTCAAGTTGCAGGCTCGGACGCGACGCAGATTCCGCATGAAGTAGTGGCGCCGCTTCAACGGTGGGTGGACGCGCTAAAGATCAAGAAGACAATATTTTTTCGAGCGGAGCATCTGCCGAACTACGAGCTGGCTTGGTTTGACCTTAGAAAGTGGCGGTCAGACCTCAACAATCCAAGCGCGACTCTTATCAATGCGATTGATCGTATAGAGTGGCCGCTCTTGCGAGTTACTGTGCCGGGGCAAGCTCTCGGGATGCTTCCGCATTACGCGGTTGTTGGACACGAGCTCGGTCATGCTATCCAAGATAGAATTAAGCTGGATTTATCAGCCTTCTCGCCGATCCTTCAGGCTGCGGTGGATAGAATTGCGGCGCGAATTGGCGTAACAACCCTAGGCCCCCAGGTTCAGCTATGTCTGGCAGAAATTATAGGAAAGTGGATTAACGAGCTTAAGGCCGATGCTGTAGGACATCAGCTGGTAGGGCCGGCATTCTATTTTGCCCTTTGTGGCTATTTGGAACTGGCAGGCCGGACATATGGAATTTCTCCGACGCACCCGCCCTCAGACTTGCGACGCAAACTCCTTGTCAGACGTTTGTCGGCCGGTTCTCCGTCATTCATCGAAGTGTTCCAAACGAAAGCAGGTTTAGCAATTACCGAAACGGTAAACAGCGCCCACGTTCCTCTGTGTCCCCCTGCTGACCAATTGTTTGTTGAGCTTGGGCGATTATACGCACCGCTTGTGGCAGCAATTTGTGTGGAATTAGTTCCCTATTTGGAAGCGATAGCGGATACCGTATTTGATAAAACCGCGGCTTATGTACGGAAGTTGTCTGCGCATCTAGTGTATCAGCCGAGCCAACTGGCCTTTGATCTCGATAACCACTTAGATTTAATTTGTGCTCTTGTTCCGCCCATCGAATACAGAGATTCCACTGGCCTTCATGCAGCCAGCTTAGCATCTATTTTGAACGTCGGATGGGCTGCGCTCCTCACGCGCATCGACGAAATGGAGAAGCCCCGGGACTTCATCTTTGATCCGGCGACGGGGAAAATGGAACAGCTACATGAGTTACTCTTGCGAGGGGTGGAGTTGTCAGAAGCACGACGCGTCTGGGAGGAGAATGCATGAGCGCGCTGTCTATAACCGCAATTCGAGCGCGTCTGCATGATACTACGACGAAAGACCGGCTCATCGTCAGTCCATTGCTAGACGAGAAAGAGCAAGCCAAGCCCGGGCAAGCGGCATTAGATGTACGTTTGGGATTTAACTTCTGTCTCGTACTGGCATCAGCTTTCGGCTCGATCACAGAGTTTGAAAACAATAGTGAACGCGTTTCGTGGGCGAAATTATATCGACGGGAGTTTTGCCCATTTGGCTCATGTATCGTTATTCACCCCCATCAATTTATCTTAGCTCAAACATTGGAATACATTCGCTTGCCATCCGATTTGATGGCCTATGTGGCCGGACGGTCGACTTGGGGGCGCCTCGGGCTGATAGTGGCGACAGCAGTAGGAATACATCCCGGATTTGCGGGCAATCTTACACTGGAGCTTCGGAACCTTGGAGAGACGCCACTAAGACTCTATCCGGGTCAAACGATTGCGCAGCTGTTCTTTCATGATGTGGCCGACGAAAATAAACTGCCGTCAACGGTGAAAGCCAAGGGGGCGCAATATGTTGGTACCGTGGACATGATACCGCGGAGAATTTCTTCTCAGAGGACGCATCGTACCTTGAGGAAGATGATCGCACGGTTTGATAAATTGGTGCGGACCTGAGAAGAGCACCTTCACATCACCCGCTCCGGCACCCGCAAGGAAGAGCTCCTGGTGCCGCCCGATCAGCTCAAAAAGATGTACGTGCTGCGCCGCATTCTCAATCCGATGGGCACCATGGACGCCATCGACTTCCTGCTCGACAAGCTGCGCAACACCAAGAACAACGGCGAGTTCTTCGATTCGATGAATACGTAGCGCGGCTGAGTGATGAGCGCGCCGATCAGCCCCAGTGTTGGGACAGCATTTCGCGCGCGGCGATCAACTCCGGGCTGTCGGCTTCGGCCGTAAATGCGGCGACGGCTTCCGCAAGGATCAACGAATTTTCCTTAAGGATGCCGGCTCGGTTCCCGGCGCGCGTTAGGCTGATGGCCGCCCGCAGCCGAAAGAGCAGCGCGTTCTGTTCCTTGGCGACGGCAAGCGCCGATTGAAAGTCCCGGAGGGCATCCTCCATCCGCGACGGATCGAGACGAAGCAGACATTCGCCGCGCAGGCGGTGAAGTTCAGGCAGATAAAAGCCGACGCCGGGCTCGGTGAATGTCGGCAGGATAGCGTCGATCGGCTCAAGGGCATGCGCCGGTTCTCCAGCTAACAGCCGGGCTGCGGCGAGCAGGCCGGCATAGAGTTGGGGTAGCGAACCCATCCTCGTGACGCGCGTGAATTCAGCTTCCATAGCCCGGAGCCCGACGCCCAATTCGCCCTCGCGTAACCTCGCCCAACCGGACATAAATGCGCTGACCGCGCGTTGTGGCGGCAGATCGAACTTTTCTCCGACCTCAAGGAGCTGCAGGGCCGAATGCCGGACGGCGCCGAGATCATCTAGAATCGCGTAGATCTGAATGGAGGTGGTCAGCGCAAAGGCGAGGCTCGTTGGCTGGTTTAGCTGCCGGGCGAGCGCAAGTCCGCGTTCGACGCGTTCGGTTGCTTCCTTGTTGCGGCCAAGCTGCGCAAGCGACAATCCGACATTGGTGTTGGCGCAAACACCGGGATCGTGCCCGCCGAACTCGGCGCCGAGCCGATTATGCCGAGCAGGATCGTAGTGCTTGATCCCCTCAAGACCGTCAGCCAGGCCATTCAAAACGTCGCCGCGAAAGAATGAGGTCGACCAGCGGCAATGGATAGCTTCAAGGATTAGCTCATCGTTCCCTGATCGCTGCGCGAGCGCGACCAGTTCTTCGGCACGGTCGCGCGCAATGGACGTTCGGCGCTGCAGATTGGCGCAAAGCCACAGTCCCCACAGCGCCTTAAACAAGGTGTGGTCGTCATCGAGCTTTGCCGCGATTTCGTAAGCGCGTTGATAGTTCTGTTCCCCTTCGGGGTTTTGCATGCCCTTATAAACGAACACCGCCGGGCCTCGCTTGAGCAGGATGGCGAGTTCGCGTTGATCGCGGTCGCGCCGTGGCGGCATGCGGTCGGTTTCAGTGAGCGCGGCGTCAAAATGAGCGACTGCCTCCGCATAGGCCGAATGGGCGACGGCTCGGTCGCCGGCGCGCTCGCTGTAAAGGCAAGCCGGACCCGGCAAATCGGCGCGGCTGAAATGGTGCGCCAGAATTTCCGGCTCCGCGGCCGCCAATGCGGGAAAGCGCTCTTCGAGAATGCGCGCGATGCGCTCGTGCAGGTCGCGGCGGCGGGCGCGCAGCAGACTATCGTAAGCGACATCGCGGGTGAGCGCGTGCTTGAAACTGTAAGTCGGCTCGATGGCGCGGCTTTGCGGAAAGACGAGACTTGCCTCCGTCAGACGCGCCAGCGCCAAATCGAGCTCGCCCGGGCCGGCGGGGGCGACAGCCGCCAAGAGCGCGTGGGCAAATTGTCGACCGATCGTGGCGGCGATTTGTGCGACTTCCTTGGCCGGCCCGAGCCGGTCGAGCCGCGCCATCAGCGAATCCTGCAAAGTGGCCGGTACCGCGAGCCGATTCGGCGTTTGCGATTCGGAGACCGCTCTCGTCAGTTCTTCAACGAACAGCGGCACGCCGTCCGTCTTTGCCAGAATCTCTTCCACCAAATCCGTCGTCATCGATTGCGCCGCGGCGATGCCGGCGACGATCTCGGCACATTGCGTCTTGCCGAGCCGGCTTAACGCGAGCGAGGCAACGTGATCCCGCCCCGCCCACGGCGATGCGAATTCCGGCCGTGCGGTGACGATGACAAGGACGCGGGCCAACTCGATGGAATCGATGAGACGCGTGAGCAATTCCAGAGTCGTCGGGTCGATCCAGTGCACGTCTTCCAGGACAATGAGCACCGGCTCGTTCGCGGAAGGTCGAATAAGGTGATCGACCAGCGCTGAAATTGTCACGCTCTTGCGCTGCGCCGGCGTGAGATCGACACCCGCGTAGCGACCCTCGGACGGCAAGGCGAGCAAATCGGCGAGCAAGGGAGCGGTGGGAATCGCCGGGTTTCCGGTCCTGGCAAGGAAGGCATCCAGCTTCTCGAGTTTTTGTGCGGCTGAATCTTCCATCGCGAAACCGGCGGCATGCTCGATGTGGCGCATCGCTGGGTAGAACGCCGTGTTGCTGTGGTACGGCGAGCATTGCAAGACGAGCCGCCGATGCGGCTCCGCGCCGATGCGCTCGAACAGCGCTTCCACCAACCGCGACTTGCCCATTCCGGATTCGGCAGTGAGTACGATCGCCTGTCCTTCGCCCTGCTGCGCAAGGTGCCAGCGGTCGAATAGCAGGCCCATTTCCTGGGTCCGGCCGACGAAGGGGCTGAGACCGGCGATGCGCGCTGCCGCAAAACGGCTGGCGACCCGCGCTTCCTTTAAGACGCGCCAGACCGGTATCGGCTTGGCAAACCCCTTGAGCTCATGTTCGCCGAGACTTTGGTAATCGAAGCTCCGGCCAAGCAAACGGCTGGTGGCCTCGCTGACCAATACCGTATTGGGCTCAGCTAATGTTTGCAGACGGGCGGCCAGGTTCGGCGTTTCTCCGACGATCAATTCTTCGCGCGCGGCGCCGCTGCCGACAATATCGCCGACCACGACGACGCCGGTTGCGATCCCGACCCGGGTTTGCAGCGGAACGCCATCCGGGCGCTCGATCTGGCGAACCGAGTCGACGATCGCAAGCGCGGCGCGCACCGAGCGTTCGGCCGCGTCTTCATGCGCTTGCGGATAACCGAAATAGGCTAGCACGCCGTCGCCCATGAATTTGGCGATATAACCGTCGAAGCGGGCAACAGCGCCAGCGCAGGCATCCTGATAGCGCTTGATCAGGCGGCTCAAGTCCTCGGGATCGAGCGCGGTGGCGAGCGCCGTCGAGCCGACGAGATCGCTGAACAGCACCGTGACTTGGCGACGCTCGGCTTCGGGTGATGGAGTGGCCGGAGCGGGCTTCGTCGGCTCCTGCTCCGGTTGGTCAGGCGCAGTCTTAGCATTGTCGCGCAGCGTGGCGATGGCTTTGACGAGCTTTCGCCGGTGACCGAGCGAGATGCCGAGCTTCTCAAAATCCTGTTCGGTCAGATCGGGTAAGATGTCGAGGTCGACATCGTTATCGGCCAGTAGGCCGGCCAAAGGTTCCAGACCGAATTGCCCGAGCCAGCGGGACAGGTCAGGCATTCATGACCCGTTCAACTCGAGGATTTTGCCGCCAACGTCGGATTGGCGCGTTTGGTGTCGATCGCCAGATCGGGGTCGACGAAGCACATCCCGCCCTTGCCGACTGCATCGGCGCAGGCGGCCGCGGTCATATAGCCGCACTCGACGACCGCGTCTTTGTGGCTGGCATAGCCGCACCACTGCTCGGCGCGTGCGCCGGTCGCGGACAGCGCGGTCAGGGCAACCGCCAAGATAATCCCGTTTCGCATGAGTGGGTCTCCCTTGCTGCGCCCCGGCATGCACTAAGCACAAAACATCCACGAATGGACGGCGTCGTCAAGAATGTCGCACCGCATTGATGGCGGCTTGAAGACCGGCCGCATCGGTGACCGGCAACGAGCAGGTTTCGCCGGCGCAGACGAAGGCCCGAGGCTCCCTCGCTGTGTCGATCTTGTCGCGCGCCGGATGGGACGGTGGGAGCGTGCCGGCGGCCGCGGCATGCAGCACGATGCGGTCGAGTGGGGGAAGCCGGCGGGCGGCGTCGAGCAAAACCTCCGCGCGTGGCCCCTCCCCGGTCACCACGATTTGCGCGGCGCGTAGCCGGACATCGATGGCATTAAGAAGCGCCATGTGCATGTAAAGATTTTCGGCGGCGTGGAGCGCAATGGCGGCAATCAGCCGATCGGCTTTCTCCAACCATCGATCGTCCCCGGCCAGCACGGCGAGGCGGATCAGATTTTGCGCCGCGACCGCATTGTGATTGGGCGTTGCTTCGTCGGTCGTCGCGGCGGGGCGGATCACAAGTCCTTCCGCGTCGGCAGCGGTGAGATAGTAGGTCCCGGTCGCGGCATCGGCGTAGTCGCGATCCAGCGCGTGCTGCCATTCGAGGGCCCGATCGAGATAGGTTCGCTGTCCGGTCGCCTCATAGAGCGTCAGCGCGGCGCGGATCATGGCGGCGAAATCGGAGGCGAGCCCGGGGAATTTGAGTTTGCCGTCACGCCAGGAATGCCCGAGCCGATCGCCGCGGGTCATCCCCTGCGCGATGAAATCGAATGCGGCTTGAGCCAACCCGATCCAGGACGGCTGTTCAAGCAATAGGCCGGCGTTGACCAGCGCGGCGATCATCAGCCCGTTCCAGTCAGCCAGCACTTTGTCGTCGAGGCCGGGACGCACGCGTTCTGCCCGCACCGCGAGAAGCTTTTGGCGCAAAGCAGCCAGTCGCAGCTCGTCGGCTTCGCTGCGCGGCTGCGGTTTCAGGCGGTTGAGGATGTTGTGGCCCTCGAAATTGCCGGTGGGCGTGACGTCATAGTGATGTGCGAAGAACTCGCCGTCTTCGAGACCGAGCTGCCGGATGACCTCAGCATACGACCAGACATAGAATTTGCCCTCCTCGCCTTCGGAGTCGGCGTCAAGCGAGGCTGAAAATGCGCCCTCGCCTGTCGTCATTTCGCGCTGGAGCCAGGTCACAGTCTCTTCGGCGCGCTGGCGATAAAGCGCCTTGCCCGTGCGCTGGTACGCGATCGCCAAAAGCTCGAGGAGTTGCGCGTTGTCGTAGAGCATTTTTTCGAAATGCGGCACCAGCCAGCGCTCGTCGACCGAATAGCGGGCGAAGCCGCCGCCGAGATGGTCGTAGATACCGCCCTCGCATATGTGGTGCAGCGTGATGTCGGTTGCCGCGAAGTAACGCGCCTCACCGGTGCGCAGTCCGGCGCGCCAAAGCAGCTCGAACAAAGCAGCTTGCGGGAATTTTGGCGCGCCACGGGTGCCGCCGTTGACGGGATCGATGCTGCTGCCAAGCTGCAGGGCGGCATTGTCGAGCTCGGCGCGGCCGAATGTGGCGGCGCCGGGCGGTTGCGCGGCGGCCGTCAGCCGCTCCATCAGCGCGGCGCGATTCTGTTCGATCTTGCCCGGCTCGTCGCGGAACAGGCGGGCGATCTCGCGCAGCACGTCGACGAAAGCGGGTTTGCCGTAGCGCGAGCTGTTGGGAAAATAGGTGCCACCCCAGATCGGTTCGCCGTCCGGGGTGAGGAACATGGTCAGCGGCCAGCCGCCGTGCTCGCCGAGGTGATGCAGCGCCGCCATGTAGATCTGGTCGATATCGGGCCGCTCCTCGCGATCGACTTTGATGTTGACGAAGAGCTCGTTCATCACCTGAGCGGTGGCGTCGTCCTCAAAGCTCTCGTGCGCCATCACATGGCACCAGTGACAGGCGGCATAGCCGACCGACAGCAAGATCGGCCTGTGAGTCTGCTTCGCCTCCGCGAGTGCCTCGGGTCCCCAGGGCCACCAATCGACCGGGTTGTTCTTGTGCTGAAGCAGATACGGGCTCGTCTCGTCGGCGAGGCGATTTTGATGTGAGTGCGAGGAGTGGGGCGACGTTGACATGGAAATCAATCCGACAGACCAAGAAAGGTTGCGATTGCGCGATCAAGCCGCACAATGTCATGGTCGCTGAGGCGGCCGATTCGGTAGCCGAGCCTGTTTTTTCGAACCGTCAGAACTTTATCCACCATCATACGTGATGGCGATCGAAGACCGTTGATTGCAGACGGTTCAATTAGGATGCGGAAGAGTGGCAAATCGGTTGGATCGCTCGTAAAGCCACATATGGTGACGGAATCGAGGGTATCGAAGTTTTCGTGTTGGACAATGACGACGGGGCGGGGTTTGCGCGCATATTCGTTGTCGCCGGAGGCAGTCCAGATTTCGCCGCGCTTCAACCGACGGTCCGGTCGAGCATTGCGTCCACCCACGCTTGGTCTTCGGCCGCATGGGGACTGCGATTCGCAAGGAGCGACTGTCGCCTAGCCTGCTTTGCGAATTCAGCGGTTCGCATGTCGGGAATCCACATTTGAATGAGGCGCATCCCCTTCGCCCTCATGCGTTGCCGATAACTCCGGACCTTGTCGCGGGATGACTTCGGCCGGGCGGGTTGGGACTTGGCGCGGGGGGCGGAGGGCTTAAACGTCATAGTGATCTCGGCCGGGTTACATGTAACCTATGACGTTACATCCTTGTCGGCAATGGCGACATGAAGCCAGTGTCTCGTATGGTGGCTATGTCTAGGTCAACTATCTTTGCCCTGTCCTCCGGGCGGCCGCCGGCCGCTATCGCGGTGGTGCGAGTGTGCGGGCCTGCGGCGGGCGATGCACTGAGGTTTTTGACTGGGCGCGTTCCCGAGCCGCGTAAGGCGGCGCTGGTGCGCGTGCGTGACCCGGAAGACGGCGAGGTGATCGACGAGGCGCTTGCTCTGTGGTTTCCGGCGCCGCACAGCGAAACCGGCGAGGATGTGGCGGAGCTTCAGCTTCATGGCGGCCATGCGGTGGTTGCGGGGGTGCTCGATGCCTTAGGTAGGATCGATGGGTGCCGGCCCGCGGAACCAGGCGAATTCACCCGGCGCGCTTTCGAAAATGGCCGGCTCGATCTGACTGCGGTCGAAGGGCTTGCCGATCTAATCGGCGCCGAAACGCCGGCGCAGCGCCGGCAGGCATTTCGCCAGCTGAAAGGTCTAATTGGTGACCGCGCCGAAGCCTGGCGGCGGCGTTTGATCGAGGCGCTGGCGCTGGTCGAGGCGCGCATCGACTTTTCCGATGAGGCCGATGTGCCTGAAGATTTGATCGGTCCCGCGGTTCATGCTGCGCAGCAATTGCGCAGCGAGATTGCGGCGGCGCTGGCCGGCGGTGGGCGTGGGGAGCGGTTACGCGAAGGTCTGGTGGTCGCGATTGCCGGTCCGCCGAACGCCGGTAAATCGACTCTGTTCAACCGGCTGGCGCGGCGTGACGTGGCGATCGTATCGCCCTATGCCGGCACAACGCGCGACATCATCGAGGTGCATCTCGATCTCGGTGGTTATCCGGTAACGCTGCTCGACACAGCGGGGATTCGGGACAGCGCCGAGCCGGTGGAGCAGGAGGGGGTGCGGCGGGCCCGCGACCGCGCTGCCGACGCGGATTTGGTGCTCTGGGTCATTGACGGATCGGCCGCAGACCGAATTGCTTATCCGGCAAAGCCAATCGATGCGTCGACGATCTGGCTGGTCGTTAACAAAATCGACCTCGTAAAGCCGCCTCGAGGCAGTACACAGCCTGGTTTAAAGAGTGAATATATATTCACTTGTTCAATCTCGGCGGCTACCGGTACAGGAATTGATTTGCTGGTCGAACAACTCACGGTCTTTGCCAAGCAGTATTTTTCGACTGTAGAGACTGGGATCGTAACCCGAGCACGGCATCGCCATCTGTTTGAACAGACGGTAGCCGCTATCGATCGGGCATTGGTCGAGGCTGCCAAGCCCGGCGAGCATGAGGAACTGGTCGCCGAAGAATTCCGTTCGGCGGCAACTGCCTTGGGCCGCCTAACGGGGCGGGTCAACGTCGAAGACATTTTGGACGTGATCTTTCGCGATTTTTGTATTGGTAAATGATTCGTTAACGGCTGCCGCCACAATGTTTCACGTGAAACGGCGTTAGCGGTAGCGTTTTGACCGGCCATTTTGGCTTCGCTACAAACCGATCTGCCTTTGGAGATCTCGATGAACGGCCGCTTCGATGTGATTGTTGTCGGTGGTGGCCATGCCGGCTGCGAGGCCGCCGCCGCGGCCGCGCGGATGGGTGCGCGCACGGCGCTCATGACGCAGCGCTTCGCAACGATCGGCGCGATGTCGTGTAATCCTTCGATCGGCGGTCTTGGTAAGGGGCACTTGGTCCGCGAAATCGACGCGCTTGATGGGCTGATGGGCCGTGTCGCGGACGCGGCCGGCATCCAATTCCGCGTCCTTAACCGGCGCAAAGGACCTGCCGTCCGCGGTCCGCGCGCTCAGGCCGACCGGAAGCTCTATGCTGCAGCAATGCAGGAGGCGATCCGGCAGACGATGAACCTGACCGTGATCGAAGGCGAGGTCGATGATCTTTTGCGCGAGGATCGGGTCGGGGGCGTGCGCCTGGCGGATGGCCGCGAATTCGCGGCATGCGCCGTTGTTCTGACGACGGGCACCTTTCTCCGGGGGCTCATCCATATTGGCACGCGGCAGATGGCGGCGGGCCGGGTTGGGGAGGCGCCGTCCGTCGGTCTGTCTCGCACACTCGAGCGGGTGGGTTTTGCGCTCGGCCGGCTCAAGACCGGCACGCCGCCTCGAATAGACGGCACCACGATCGACTGGGCGGCGCTGGAAATGCAGCCGGGTGACGATCCGCCTGAGCCTTTTTCAGTCCTCACCGATAGGATCGCCAATCCGCAGATCCAGTGCGGCATCACCCGCACCACGTCGGCGACCCACGAGGTCATTCGCGCCAATGTGCATCGCTCGCCGATGTACTCCGGACAGATCAAAAGCCGCGGTCCGCGCTATTGCCCGTCGATTGAGGACAAGATCGTGCGCTTCGGCGAGCGCGACGGCCATCAAATCTTCCTCGAACCGGAGGGCCTGGACGACACCACGGTCTATCCGAACGGCATTTCGACTTCGTTGCCGGAGGAGGTCCAAGCTGCCCTGGTGGCCACCATTCCCGGACTGGAGCGGGCCCGCATCGTGCGGCCCGGCTATGCCATCGAATACGACCACGTCGATCCGCGCGAGCTGGCGCCGTCACTGGAGACCAGACGCTTGCCAGGGCTTTTCCTGGCGGGTCAGATCAACGGCACCACGGGCTATGAGGAGGCTGCGGCACAGGGCCTTGTTGCTGGTCTCAATGCGGCGGCGCGGGCAGGCGGCGCGGCACCGATCATCTTCGATCGGGCGGAAGGCTATCTTGGCGTGATGATCGACGATCTGGTCACGCGCGGCGTCAGCGAGCCGTATCGCATGTTTACCTCGCGCGCCGAGTATCGACTGACACTGCGCGCCGACAATGCCGACCAGCGGCTGACGGGCAGGGGGATCGCGCTTGGCTGCGTGGGCGTTGAGCGTGCGGACCACCATCGTGCGAAGATGGCGGCGCTCGCGGCGGCGCGTAAGATGGCGCGAACGGTGAACCTGACGCCAAGCGAAGCCGCCCGGCACGGTCTTTCGCTGCGTAAGGATGGCCAGCGACGCTCCGCCTTCGAGCTGCTCTCCCATCCCGATATCGGGATCGACGGCCTGGCGCGAATCTGGCCGAGCTTCGGCGAGCTCGACGCCAAGACCGCCGAGCAACTCGAAATCGATGCCAAATACAACGTCTATCTCAGCCGCCAGGCCGCGGACGTCGAATCGTATCGGCGTGACGAAAGCCTCGTTCTCGCCGACGATATCGACTATGCGACGCTACCCGGTCTTTCCAATGAGGTCCGCCTCAAGCTCGAAGCCCAGCGGCCACGAACGATCGGCCATGCCGGCCGGATCGACGGCGTCACTCCGGCGGCCTTGACGCTCCTTGCCGCCCATGTTCGCCGGCGGCATCGCAAGCCCGCCGGTGAGGCCACCAGCCGGTCCGAAAGTGGTGCCGCCTGAGCTCCCGGAGGACCGCGCCCGCGGTCTTGCACTGACGCCTGTTTCACGTGAAACAGAAGCCCGCCTCGACCGTTTTGTCGCGCTGCTCCTGCAGTGGCAGCGCCACACGAATTTAATCGCGCCTTCCACTGAGGCGACAATTTGGACCCGGCACATTGCCAACTCGTTGCAGCTCCTTGACCTGGCGCCGAACGCAAAAATCTGGGTCGATCTCGGCTCAGGCGGCGGATTTCCCGGCTTGGTCATCGCCTGCGCGCTGGCGGATGAGCCGGGGGTTCAAGTCCACCTAGTCGAAAGCATCGGTAAGAAGGCGGCCTTCCTGCGTGAGGCTGCGCGCCTCTGCGGTGCGCCCGCCATTGTACACGCCGAACGGATTGCGGACTTCGTCAAGCACGCACCGGGACATATCGATGTTGTGACGGCGCGCGCCTTGGCGCCACTCAACAAATTGCTGGGCGAGGCATCGCCACTGTTGAAAACGGGCACAACAGGGCTGTTTCCCAAGGGACAAGATGTTGCCGCTGAATTGACCGAAGCCGCTAAATGTTGGAAGATTCAAATGAGTTTGGTGCCGAGTTCGAACCGATCCCAAGGCCAGAATCGTGGTCGCTCGGGGTTCATAGATACAGCTTACGATTGTAATAAATCAACTTATAGTTGTCTCAAAGCTTTGGATACGCTGCGATGACTGACGCTCCCGAGCAATCCCGTATCATCCCGTTCACCGTTCCCGAGCGCGAGCGCGGTACGGCAAAGCCGCCTCGCGTCCTCGCTGTAGCCAACCAGAAGGGCGGCGTCGGCAAGACCACGACCGCGATCAATCTCGGCACTGCGCTCGCCGCGATCGGCGAAGACGTTCTGATCGTCGACCTCGATCCGCAGGGCAATGCCTCAACCGGCCTCGGCATCGACCGCCGCAACCGGCGCTACTCGACCTACGATGTGCTGACTGGCGAGGCCTCCTTGCGCGATGCCATCGTGGCAACGGCGGTGCCGCGCCTTCATCTGGCGCCATCGACGCTCGATCTTTCCGGCCTCGAGCTCGAGATCGGGCAGGCGCGCGATCGGGCGTTCCGTCTGCGCAGCGCGCTCAATCCCCTGAACACGCTCGGCGGCACCAAGTTCACCTACGTGCTGGTCGACTGCCCGCCCTCGCTCAATCTATTGACCGTGAACGCCATGGCGGCGGCGAACGCCATCCTGGTGCCGCTGCAATGCGAATTCTTTGCACTCGAGGGTTTGTCGCAACTCCTCAAGACGGTGGAATCGGTGCGCGAACAGCTCAATCCGGATCTCACCATTCACGGCATCGTGCTGACGATGTTCGATGCGCGCAATAATCTCTCCGGCCAAGTCGTCGCCGACGTGCGCGAATTCATGGGCGCCAAGGTTTACGACACGATCATTCCGCGCAACGTGCGCGTCTCGGAAGCCCCCTCCTACGGCAAGCCTGTTCTGGTCTACGATCTCAAATGCAGCGGCAGCGAAGCCTATTTGCGGCTCGCGACTGAAATCATCCAACGAGAGAAAAAACTTTGCGCCGGATGAGGCCTGTGAATGCGTGACGGCCTGGAGAAGACAGCGATGGCGGACGATACGACGCGATCGCGATTGGGACGCGGCCTTGCCACCTTGATCGGGGAAGTCTCGGCCGAGACCTCGGTCGAACGTCCGCGCGGGCAGCGCCGCGTACCTACGGAAGCGCTGCGACCCAATGCGCGCAATCCACGGCGCGTCTTCTCCAACACCGAGCTTGACGAACTGGTCGCTTCGCTGCGCGAGCGCGGCATCATTCAGCCGATCGTTGCCCGGCCGGTGCGCGGCACTCATGACGCATACGAGATCATCGCCGGCGAGCGCCGCTGGCGCGCGGCGCAGCGTGCCGGTATGCACGAGGTACCGGTCGTCATCATCGACGCGACGGATGACGAGGCGCTGCAGCTTGCCATCATCGAGAACGTACAGCGCGCTAATCTCAATCCACTCGAAGAAGCGGAAGGTTATCGCGCGCTTATCCGGGATTTCAGTCACAGCCAGGACGATGTCGCCCGGCTGGTCGGCAAAAGCCGCAGCTACGTTGCCAATACGCTCCGGCTGCAGACGCTACCCGATCCGGTCAAGGAGCATATCTACGCCGGCCGTCTCGACGCCGGCCATGCCCGCGCTTTGGTGGGTCACCACGATGCGGAGCGGCTGGCGGATGAAATCGTTTCTCGCGGCCTCAATGTGCGCCAGGTCGAAGCGATGGCGCGCGAGACCGGCAAGAAGGCCAACGGTCATGGCAACGGCCGCAAATCGCTTGCACGCACGGAGAAGAACGCCAACTTGGTCGCGTTGGAAAAACGCATCTCGGATGCACTCGGCTTGGTCGTGAGCATCAGCGATCGTGGCCGCGGCGGCGTGCTCAGCATCCGCTATCGCAATCTCGATCAGCTCGACGATGTGCTGCGCCGGCTGGAAAAAAAGCGCTGAGCCAAGAATAACACGCCGGGCCTGTCAGCCGCGCGTCTGCCACGCCGCCTTGAAAGCCTGGCGCTTCGCCGGATCGTAGAGGCTCGGATAGTCGTAAGTGAGCGGTTTTGTCGGCTCGATATGCAGGGTGGCGAAAACCGGCCCGTCCTGTTCGAGGACGTGAGCCACTTGCTGGGTGAAGACGTCGAGATCGGCGAAATCGTATACCGCGGCATAGCCGGCCGCCCGCGCCAGGCCGGCGAAATCCACTTTCGGAGACGGAATGGGATGGCCGCCATTGGCCTCGTAGGTCTCGTTATGCGCAACCAGATGGACGAGATTCTTCGGCGCGACCGCGGCGATGGTGACCAGGCTGCCGAGATTCATGAGAAGCGAACCGTCGCCTTGCAGCACGACGACACGCCGGTCGGGCCGGCCAAGCGCCAGCCCGAGCCCATGTGACGAGTCGAGACCCATTGCGCCGATCGACGTATAGTTCAGCACCCGCGGCGCGACCCCGACCCAATCCACCGCCGAGCTATAGGTGGCAACGACTGCCTCATCGGTGATGTGGTGAGCCAGTACCCGGAAACATTCATCGCGCTTCATCATGCCGGGCTCCGCCCGATCAGGAATGCGACCGGCACGGATTCGCTATACGCCTTCTCGATCGCCGGTTGGATTTTGGCCACGTCGGCATCGACGCTGATGAGGTGATGCGCGATGCCCATGTCGTCGAGAATCGGCTCCATGATACGCACACCGTAACGCGACGAGGCGCGCGGCTCCCGTTCCGGCTCGTGCTGCAAAAGCCCCACCATCATGCAGATCGGCTGTTTGTACTCAACGGCAATGCCGCGGATGGCATTGATCGAATCCAGGAATCCGGTGTGCTGAATCAGGATGAGCGCACGTTTGTCGCAATAGGACAGTCCGGACGCGATGCCGATGCACTCATCCTCCTTGCAGACACGGACGAGCTGCAGGTCTTTGTCTTGCGCAATCGGCGCCAGCAATCCGGAGCCGGTGGTGATGTCCGGCACTGAAAGGACGTATTCGATCCCAGCCGCCTTGATGGCGCCGATGATGGCGCGGCCACTGAGCGTGCGTGAAGTCGCTGCACCGCTTACCGTCGACGCCGCCATGCTCGGCCTCCCGGTTCATTGCATTCAGCGTAGACCGGATCAGGTTTTACCGCAGCAAAAAGCCGGCGCGAGAGGCCGGCTTTTCCTTGGTTCCGAATTGAAGTTTGCTACTTGTGATGCCGCGCCGGCTTTGGCGGCGTACCATCCGTCCAGGCATCGTGAGGCAACATCGCATCGACGATATAGCCGCCGATGAACGGAACGATGCAGTCGGCGACGCCGTCATACATTTCGCGCGGCGTCAGCGGACGATTGAGCACGATCGTTCCGACTATCGGGTAGACGGCTGCACAGGCAAATGCGGTGACGCCGTAAGCCGTGCCATAGCTGACATGGCGAACGGCCGGATTGCCGTGCTTTTTGGTCATCAGATAAGAGGCCACGCCGGCGCCCGCACCGACACCCATCCCGACCGCTGTCAGGCGTGGGTCTTGGCCATGCGAGAACCAGGTCCAGATATTCCAATTGTTATCCTGTGCCCGCGCAGCCTGCGGCATTAGCCCAAGCCCAAAAACCAGCGCCAACGCGGCGACCATCGTCCGTTTCATTATGGTGACTCCCCCTCCATACCGACACCCAAATTACGTCCAGTATGGTTAACGCATATCGTGGATGCATCGGGGGCGACTGTCGAGGGAGCGGAACCGTGGAATGCACAATTCCGGGTGCCTGTGCCTATTTGGCAACGATTTTATCCCCAGGCCCCGGGGACTCCTTGGCGGATCGGGCGCCAGAACGCTACTCCGCCGCCGTTCGTCCCGCGCCACCCGAGCCAAAACGTTGCTCGATGTAGTCGACAACGATTTTCTGGAAGTCGGCGGCAACCGTTGGGCCGCGCAGGGTCATGGCTTTTTTGCCATCGATAAAGACGGGGGCGGTCGGTTGCTCGCCGGTCCCGGGTAATGAAATACCGATATCGGCATGCTTGGACTCGCCCGGTCCGTTGACGATGCAGCCCATCACCGCGACGTTGAGGCCCTCGACGCCGGGATACCGCGTTTTCCATTCCGGCATCGAGTCGCGGATAAAGCCCTGGATGCTGGCGGCGAGCTCCTGAAAGGTGGTCGAGGTGGTCCGTCCGCAGCCGGGACAGGCGGCGACCAGCGGCACGAAGGTGCGAAGCCCAACCGTCTGCAACAATTCCTGCGCGACTTTGACCTCCAAAGTGCGGTCGCCGTTCGGCTCGGGCGTGAGCGAGATACGGATGGTGTCGCCGATGCCCTGCTGCAGCAAGACGCCCATCGCTGCCGATGAAGCGACAATGCCCTTCGAACCCATGCCGGCCTCGGTGAGGCCGAGATGCAGCGCATAATTCGACCGCCGCGCCAGCTCCCCATAAACGCCGATCAGGTCCTGCACGGCAGATACCTTGGCCGAGAGGATGATCTTGGAGCGCGGCAAGCCGATCTCTTCGGCGCGCTCGGCCGAGAGCATGGCCGATTGCACCATGGCCTCGCGCGTCACGTCACGGGCATCGACGGGATGGTTCGACCGCGAATTTTCATCCATCAGATGGGTGAGGAGCTCCTGATCGAGCGAGCCCCAATTGGCGCCGATGCGCACCGGCTTGTCGTGGCGGATCGCAGTTTCGACGATGGCGCCGAATTGCCGATCCTTCTTTTCCTTGAAGCCCACATTGCCCGGATTGATGCGGTATTTGTCCAGCGCCTCGGCGCAGGCAGGATGATCGGCCAGAAGCTTGTGGCCGATATAGTGGAAGTCGCCGACGATCGGCACGTCCACGTTCATCTTGAGGAGTTGCTCCTTGATGTGCGGAACGGCGGCGGCCGCCTCGTCGCGATCGACGGTAATCCGCACGATCTCAGAGCCGGCACGCGCCAGCGCTGCGACCTGCTTCGCGGTCCCCGCGACATCGGCGGTATCGGTATTGGTCATCGACTGCACCACAACGGGTGCGCCACCGCCGACGGTCACCTTGCCGACTTTGACCGCAACGGTTTGATGCCTTTCGGCCGGGCCGGAAAACTCCATCATAGCCAAGTCCTTACAGGGACGATGCTGCAGTATAATGACCCTCTTGATCCACCGAGGAAGGAGGGCTGACCCCGCTCATATAGCGTCATCGGGGCCGGTTGACGAGGAGGAGGCCGCCTGCCACCAGCGCGACGGCTACGGCAAAAGCCGGGGTCAGCGGCTCGTTCAGCACCATGTGACCGGCCGCCACCCCAAACAGCGGCGCCAGGAAAGTGAAGACCGACAGCCGGGCGGCGGAATAGCGCACCACCAGCGTGAACCAGACTGCGAATGTGACACTTACCACCCAGACCGTCTGGTAGGCGAAGGCGCCGAGCGCCAGCGGCGAGGGCACCGCATCCATGTGCTCGCCGAACACCGCCGCACCGGCGGCAAGGAGCGGCGCCGAGACCACCAGCTGGTAGAGCAGGGTTTTCTCAGCGCTGATCCGATTGAGCGAGGTGACCTTAATGACCAGCGTCGTCGCCGCCCACGCGGCGGCGCCGCCGATCAACATGAGGTCGCCGAGCGCCTGATGCGGACTGATCGCCGGCGTCGGCAAGCCAAAGGCGATGGCGATGCCGATGAAGGACAACAGCAGACCGAGCCATTGTGAAAGTCGGAACTGGTCCCCGGGCACCAGCCAGCGCGACCCAATCACGACAAAGAACGGCGCCAGATAGAGAAACAGGGTGCCGCGCGTCACCGTCGTCCACACCAGGCCGCGATAGATCAGCAGGAATTCGAGGGCAAAGAGGACGCCCGCTAAAATCCCGGCGCGGAGCGTGCCGTCGCGCCGGAACAGCGGTATGCCGCGCGCCTGCGTCCACAGCCCGACCAGCATTGCTGCGATCGCCGACCGCGACGCCGATTGTATCAGCGGCGGGATGTCGTGAATCGCAAGCTTGATCGCGACATTGTTAAAGCCCCAGCTCAGGCACAGCCCGATCGTCACCGCGATTGCGATGGCATCGAGCGGACGGGACGATGGAGAAGCTGGCGCAGTCACGCGATTCGATGCCGCGACATCATCGTTTGCGGCAATGCGAGCAGATGCCGGCAATTTCGATCAGCGGGCTCTTGGGCGAAAATCCTGCGGCGCGGGAGGACGCCTTGAGTGCCTCGGCGGCAGCGCCGCCCGGCGCCTCGCCGACTGCGCCACAGCTCTCGCAGATTAGAAAGACGACGAGATCGTCGCCGCCGTGATTGTGCACGCAAGCGACGTAAGCGTTGCGGCTCTCGATGCGATGGACAAAACCGTTCTCGCGGAGGAAGTCGAGCGCGCGATAGATGGTGATCGGTGCCGGACGGCTCTTCTGTGCCAAACGCTCGATGATCTCGTAGGCGCCGAGCGGCTTATGACTCGATAGCAGCGCTTGCAAGACCTGACGGCGCATCGGCGTGAGTCGCTGCGCGCGCGCCGCACACTGCGCTTCGGCATGGGCGATCGCCGCGCTGGTGCAGCGTTCGTGGTCGTGATCCGGCGCCGGAAAGATCGCGCGCAATGTATTACTCATGATTCAGTGACCGGGTCAGTCATGTTCGTGGCCGCTCTGGGTCGGGCCCAGACTGTAGCGAATCGTGCGGGATCGCGAAAACGTGACGCGCCCCCCGATTTTTATGTTGCGCCGCAACAAGAAGCGCCTCACATTCCCGCCGTTTCGCAACCATCTGGCATTCGTTCGGGCGTCCTTTTGCCGGGCGCCCTCCTGAATTGGGGGTTGTTATGCTGAAAGGAAAGTCCGCCCTAGTGACCGGTTCGACTTCGGGCATCGGTCTCGCTATCGCCCGCGCGCTGGCGGCTCAAGGCGCCAATATCACCATCAACGGCTTCGGCGATAAGGCGGCGATCGAAACGGAGCGCGCCGGCATCGAGAAGGATTTCAACGTCAAGGCGATCTATTCCGGCGCCGACATGAGCAAGGCCGCTGAAATCGCCGACATGGTGCACTTAAGCGAAAAGACCTTCGGCTCGCTCGACGTGCTGGTCAATAATGCCGGCGTTCAACACGTCGCTCCGATCGAGGAATTTCCGATCGAGAAGTGGGACCAGATCATCGCGATCAATCTGTCGGCGGCTTTCCATGCGATCCGCGCCGCAGTGCCCGGCATGAAATCGCGCAAATGGGGCCGCATCATCAATACGGCCTCGGCGCACTCGCTGGTCGCGTCACCGTTCAAGTGCGCCTATGTTTCCGCCAAGCACGGCCTTGCCGGGCTGTCGAAAACCGTCGCGCTTGAAACCGCGACATTCGGCATCACCTGCAACTGCATCAGCCCCGGCTACGTGTGGACGCCGCTGGTCGAGAAGCAGATACCCGACACCGCCAAGGCGCGCGGCATGACCGAGGAGCAGGTCAAGCGGGACGTGATCCTGGCAGCGCAGCCGACCAAGGAATTCGTAACCGTTGACGAAGTGGCGAGCCTTGCCGTCTATCTCTGTTCGGATGCGGCGAAAGCCATCACCGGCGCCAATCTTTCGATCGACGGCGGTTGGACGGCCGAATAGCTCAGGTATGGGCAACATCCTTAACGCGCTGCTGCCTGGCCGGGCAGCAGCGAAAGCCGCCGCGCCAAAAACCAAACGCATCAATCTTGCGCTGCAAGGCGGCGGCGCGCATGGCGCCTTCACCTGGGGCGTGCTGGAGCAGCTGTTAAGCGACGAGCGGCTGTCGATCGAGGGCATTTCCGGCACTTCCGCCGGGGCGATGAATGCGGTGATGCTGGCGGACGGACTGCTGCGCGGCGGCCGCGACGAAGCGCAAAAGCGGCTGGCCGATTTCTGGCGTTCGGTATCGAGCACCGGCAATCTTACGGCGCTGCAGCGGACGGTGATGGAGCGGCTATTGTCGTTCACACCGCTTGAAGGCAGCCCCGTGCAGGCCTGGCTCGACACGCTGTCGCGTTATTTTTCGCCGTACGACGCCAATCCGCTGAATATCAACCCGCTGAAGGATCTGATCGAGCGTTTCGTCGATTTCGAGAAGCTGCGCGCCAGCGACGATCTGAAGCTGTTCATTTCGGCGACCAATGTGCAGACCGGCCGCGTGCGCGTCTTCCCGCGCGAAAAGATCACCGCCGAAGCCGTCATGGCGTCGGCCTGTCTGCCGACGATATTCCGTGCCGTCGAGATCGACGGCGTGCCCTATTGGGACGGCGGCTATCTCGGCAATCCGGTGATATTTCCGTTCTTCGGCACCACGACCACCGAGGACGTGTTGGTGGTGCAGATCAATCCGCTGGTGCGGCAGGCGACGCCGATGTCGTCGAGCGAGATCATGAACCGCATCAACGAGATCACCTTCAATTCTTCACTGATCGGCGAATATCGCGCCATCGATTTCGTTGCCAGGCTGATCGATCAGGGCAAGCTGCCGCGCGGCACCGGGCCGGGGCAGTACCGGCGCATCAATATTCACCGCATCGTGCTCGATCGCTTCGGCACCCATTTCGACGCCTTCAGCAAGCTTTCGACCGACTTCGATTTCTTCAACATGCTGCATGTCACCGGCAAGCGCGCGGCGCGGCGGTTTCTCGACGAGCATTTTGACGATATCGGCGTGAAGTCGACCGTCGACCTGCGGGCCGAGGCTCAGGCCGAATGGGCTTGATAAGCCCGGCGCGAAGCTGGGCGCGGCCTGCCGCCGCTTAAGTTTTGACAATTGCCGACCTTGAAATGCCAAAGCTGCAAAGCTGCTCTGCAGCCTTTTACTTGCTGTAATTTCGTAAGGTCACTTATATTATGCCTGCATCAATTCAGGCAGGTAGGCCATGCTTCCGCGCTCGCTCAATAGAGAATTCGCCTTTTCCCTCAACGATGTAGCACGCATGCTCCGCACTTACGCGGACCACAAAGCGAGCCAATTCGGCATCACCCGGGCCCAATGGGTCGTCCTGGTCCGCCTCGACCGGTTCGAGGGGCTCAAACAGTCCGAACTCGCCGAAATGCTTGACCTTCAGCCGATCACGCTGACGCGCCTTCTCGACCGGCTTTGCGAGAGCGGCCTGATCGAGCGCCGCGCGGATCCGAACGACCGTCGCGCCAAGCGGCTTTATCTGACAGCCCAGGCCCGACCGCTGTTGGAGCGCCTCGGCGACCTTGGCGAGGAATTGATGAACACCGCGCTCGCCGGCGTCGATCGCGAGGCCGTCGAGCAGATGGTTGCCCAACTTGCCATCGTCAAAGAAAACATTCGCCACGCCATCCAGAACAAGACCGCTCCCGACGCGGCCGGAGGGCGGCGCTATGGCTGAGCGCGTCCTTAAGCCCGTCCCGTCTGAACGTGGCGAAGCGCCGGATGTGCGTGAGATTCCGTCCGCCATACCGGCGTCCCGCCCGTCCGATGTGGCGCCGACCCCTCCCAAGAAGAAACTGCGCAAGCTCGACCGGCGCGGCAGAGTGCGCTGGGGGCTTTTTGGGCTTCTGCCGTTCGTTCTCGGCATCGGCCTCTACTGGTACGCCACGGGCGGCAAAGTGATGTCGACGGATGATGCCTATGTGGACACCCAGAAGGTCGGCATCTCGACCGACGTTCCCGGCATCGTCCAGGCCGTTAACGTCACAGACAACGAGCGCGTTCGCTCCGGACAGGTGCTGTATCGGCTCGATCCGCGGCAGTATCAGATCGCGCTCGACAACGCCAAAGCCAATCTGGCGCAAACGACACTGGCCATCGATGCGATGAAGCAAGATTACAAGCGCATGCTGAGCGATGTCGCCGCACAGCAGGCGCAGGTCGTGCTGGACGAAACAAACTACGCCCGCGACGCGACGCTGCTGCACAGCGGCACCGTATCTCAGGCCATCTACGATCAGGTGCAATCGACCCTCGACACCGACAAGAGCAAACTCGAATCGTTGCGCCAGCAGACACAAGTGCAATTGGCCCGGCTTGCCGGCAATGCCGACATCCCTGCTGCCCAGCATCCGCAATACCTGCAAGCCCAAGCGCAGGTCGAAGAGGCGCAGCGCCAGCTCGATCACACCGTCATCGTCGCGCCGTTTGCTGGCCGGGTCACCGACGTTTCGGCGATCGCGCCGGGAAAATATCTCGCCGCCTCGACCACGGCGTTCTATCTCGTCGATACCGATCACGCCTGGATTGAAGCCAATCCGAAAGAGACCGAGCTCACTTATGTGCGGCCCGGCCAGCCGGTGACCGTCACGGTCGACGCCTATCCCAACGTCACCTGGCACGGCACGGTCGAAAGCATCAGCCCGGCGGCGGCGCAGGAATTCTCCCTGCTGCCGGCGCAAAATACCAGCGGCAATTGGGTGAAGGTCGTGCAGCGCGTGCCAATGCGGGTGCGCGTCGACGCCACCGAACCGAACAAGCCGCCGCTGCGCGCCGGCATGAGCGCGGTGGTCGACGTAGATACGGGTCACGCCCGGGGCCTTCCGCATCTCTTTAACTGGTGAACGCCATGGATCAGGCGGATGGCGCCAATCGCGGCATGATCACGCTTTGCGTGATTCTTGCCACGCTGATGCAGGCGCTCGACACCACGATCGCCAATGTCGCGCTGCCCTACATGCAGGGCAGCGTTTCGGCGAGTCAGGACCAGATCGATTGGGTGCTGACCTCCTATATCGTCGCCGCGGCGATCATGACCCCGCCGACCGGCTTTCTCGCCGGAAGGTTCGGTATCAAGCGGCTTTTCATGATCTCCATTGGCGGCTTTACGCTGGCGTCGATGCTATGCGGCATGGCCCAGTCGCTGGATCAGATCGTCCTGTTCCGCGTCATGCAGGGCGCCTTCGGCGCAGCATTGGTGCCGCTCTCCCAATCGGTGTTGTTCGGCACTTATCCGCGGGAGCGCCAGGGCTTTGCCATGGCGTTGTTCGGCATTGGTGTCATGATCGGTCCGGTGCTGGGCCCGGTGCTCGGCGGCTGGCTGACCCAGAATTACAGCTGGCGCTACGTTTTCTACATCAATCTGCCGATCGGAATTCTCGATCTTATCGGCATCATGCTGTTCCTGCCGGAATCGCCGCGCGACCAAGTCAGCAAGCTCGATTGGTTCGGCTTCGGCACTTTGAGCGTCACGCTCGGCGCGCTGCAAATCATGCTCGATCGTGGCGAGCAGAAGGATTGGTTCAGTTCGGGCGAGATCATGATCGAGGCGATTGTCGCCGCCTCGGCATTCTATTTGTTCCTGGTCCACACCTTCACGTCGAAAAATCCGTTCGTCAAACCATCGATGTTCCGCGACCGCAATTTTACCGCCGGAATGCTGTTCGTCGTCATTGTCGGCTTGACCTATTACGCATCGATGGCGCTGCAGCCGCCCTATTTGCAGGAGTTGATGAACTACCCGGTCGTCACCGCAGGCCTCATCATGGGCCCGCGCGGCGTCGGGACCATGGCTTCTATGCTGATCGTCGGACGCATGGTCGGCCGTGTCGACACCCGAATTCTGCTCGGCATCGGACTCGGCCTGACGGCGTGGTCATTCTATCAAATGACGGCCTGGACGCCGGACATCTCGCAAGAGTCGATTATCGCGGTCACGATGGTGCAGGGTTTCGGCCTTGGCTTTCTGTTCGTGCCGTTAAGCGCGGCGACATTGTCGACGCTGCCGGCGCAAGCGCGGACCGAAGGCGCCGGCCTTTACAGCCTGTTCCGCAATATCGGCTCGAGCGTCGGCATTTCGGTGGTCAATGCGCTATTGATCCGCAATACCCAAGTAAACCATGCCGACATCGCCGCGCATGTGACGGCCGTGAATCGCGGCTTCGACAATCCGGCGGTGGCCCATTTCTGGGATCCGCTGAGCGCCGCCGGCCGCACCGCTCTTGATGCGGTCGTTACCGAGCAAGCGCAGATCATCGCCTATATTGACGACTACAAGCTCCTGATGATTGCGACGCTGGCGGTGCTTCCGTTGCTGATGGTGTTTCGGCGCCCGTCGGTCCGCGTCGCCAGCGTCCCGGTGATGAATTGAAAAAAGACGACGGGCGGCCTGCACGGCCGCCCGCTCAAAAACTTCGAAAGCAGAAAGCGACTATTCGCCCGCCGCGGCCTCGCGCGGGTGTTCCGCGCCTTCCGCCTTCTGCGTGGCTTCGAGGTCCTCGCCGGTCTGCTGATCGACGACTTTCATCGACAGCCGTACCTTGCCGCGCTCGTCAAAGCCAAGGAGCTTCACCTTGACCTTGTCGCCTTCCTTGACGACGTCGCTGGTCTTCTGGACGCGGCGTGGCGCCAGCTGGCTGATATGGACGAGCCCGTCCTTGGCGCCGAAGAAGTTGACGAAGGCGCCGAAGTCCATGACCTTGACCACAGTCCCTTCGTAGATGTGACCGACTTCCGGCTCGGATGCGATCGACTTGATCCAATTGATCGCCGCCTTGATCGACTCGCCGTTAGCGGAGGCGACTTTGACCGTACCGTCGTCCTCGACGTTGATCTTGGCGCCGGTTTTTTCGACGATCTCGCGGATCACCTTGCCGCCGGAGCCGATCACTTCGCGGATCTTGTCGACGGGGATCTTGAACGACTCGATGCGCGGGGCGTATTCGCCGAGCTCGGCGCGCGCGGCGGTCAAGGCTTTGGACATTTCGCCAAGGATATGCAATCGGCCGTCTTTGGCTTGGGCCAAAGCGACTTTCATGATCTCTTCGGTAATGCCGGCGATCTTGATGTCCATTTGCAGCGAGGTCACGCCGCCTTCGGTGCCGGCGACCTTGAAATCCATGTCGCCGAGATGGTCTTCGTCGCCAAGGATGTCCGACAGCACGGCATAGCGCTTGTCTTCGAGAATAAGGCCCATGGCGATGCCGGCGGTCGGCCGCTTCAGCGGCACGCCGGCATCCATCAGCGCGAGCGACGAGCCGCACACCGTCGCCATCGACGACGAACCGTTCGATTCGGTGATCTCCGAGACGACGCGGATGGTGTAGGGGAACTCTTCCTTCGACGGCAGCATCGGATGGATTGCCCGCCAGGCGAGCTTGCCGTGGCCGATCTCACGCCGGCCCGGCGCTCCCATGCGGCCGGTTTCGCCGACCGAATAAGGCGGGAAGTTGTAGTGCAGCAGGAACGTCTCCTTGTAGGTTCCTTGCAGCGCATCGATGAATTGCTCGTCTTCGGAAGTGCCGAGCGTGGCGACCACCAAAGCCTGCGTCTCGCCGCGGGTGAACAGCGCCGAGCCGTGGGTACGCGGCAGCACGCCGACTTCCGCCACGATCTGCCGCACAGTTTTCACGTCGCGGCCGTCAATGCGCTTGCCGGTGTCGAGGATGTTCCAGCGCACGATTTTGGCTTCCAGCTCCTTGAATACGCCGGCCACCGCGGCTTTCTCGTATGTCGGTTCGGCGCCCTCGGGGAAAAAGTGCGCCATCACCTTTTGCTTGACCGCGGCGACGGCGTCCTGGCGATCCTGCTTGCGTACGATCGAATAGGCCGCACGCAGATCCTTCTCGGCGAGCTCAAGGATTTCCTGCTCGAGCGCTTTATTGTCGGTGGTGGGCAGGTCGCGCGGTTCCTTGGCGGCCTTTTCCGCAAGCTTGATGATGGCCTCGATCACCGGCTGGAAATGCCGGTGGCCGAACATCACGGCGCCGAGCATGATGTCTTCGGATAGCTCTTTCGCCTCCGATTCCACCATCATGACGGCGTCTTGGGTGCCGGCGACGACAAGGTCGAGCTGGCTTTCCGGCATCTCATCGAGCGCCGGATTGAGCACGTATTCATTGTTGATGAAGGCGACGCGGGCGGCGCCGATTGGACCCATAAAGGGAGCTCCGGAAAGCGTCAGCGCGGCCGAAGCGGCAACCATGGCGACGATATCGGGATCATTCTCCTGATCGTGCGACAGCACGGTCACGGTCACCTGGGTGTCGCAGCGCCAGCCTTCGGCAAACAGCGGCCGAACTGGGCGATCGATCAGGCGCGACGTCAGCGTGTCCTTTTCAGTCGGCCCACGCTCGCGTTTGAAGTAGCCGCCGGGAATCCTGCCGGCCGCGTAGTATTTCTCAGTGTAGTTGACGGTAAGCGGAAGGAAATCGATGCCTTCCTTCGGCTCCTTGGCGGCAACGACGGCGGCAAGCACGCTGGTCTCGCCATAGGTGGCGAGCACGGCTCCGTCGGCCTGACGCGCTATCCTGCCGGTTTCCAGCGTTAGATTACGGCCACCCCAGTCAAGTTGCACCTTGTGAACATTAAACATTGCGATTGTCTCTCATGGTTTTCGGTAAAGTGCGAAAGCCATAAGCAAGACGGCGAGACGCTGTCGGCGCAGCAGCGCTGCAATGCCGGTTCAGCGTCTGGCGATCCTGCCATGGCCCTCGGACCTTCCTTAGATATGAACGGGCAACGGCCCATTCTACGGGTCGGCAGCTCTGCTGCCGGTTCAGACGGCAGCTCCGCTGCCATTTCCAGATGGCAGCTTAAGCTGCCGGGCAATAGCGGAGCGCATCCTGCGCGCCGCCTACAAACGCGCGGGATTTCCCGCGCGCAAACCTTTAGCGGCGAATACCCAGCCGTTCGATCAACTCCTTGTAACGACCATCGTTCGTGCGCCGCAGATAATCGAGAATCTGGCGCCGTTGCGACACCAGCTTGAGCAAGCCGCGACGCGAATGGTTGTCCTTTACATGGGTCTTGAAGTGTTCCGTCAAATTATTGATGCGCTCCGAAAGGAGCGCGACCTGGACCTCAGGCGAACCTGTGTCACCGGATTTGGCGGCATACGTCTTGATCACTTCCGCTTTACGCGCGGTCGTTATCGACATCGTCATCAACCTCTTTGTCTTGCGGCACGACCAGCGATGCCGGTTAAATTAAACACGCGGCGGGGAACAATCTCGCCGCGCTCGACCTCGGCAATGGCCAAAAGCTGGCCGCCGGAAGCGACCTGGACCATGCCGCGGAAGATGGAGGCGTCCCGTCCGCGCAACAATACGGCTTGGCCCCTGGCGAGCCTCGCCGCGTCTGCCGGGCTCACGGCCAGCGCCGGGATGTCGTCCAGCGCGGTCTCGATCGGCAGAAGCGTATCGGCGAGGTGTCCCTCGCCAGCGGCCGCTCTATGGCACAAAGCCTCGATCTGTTCCAGGGGTATCATGTCGCCCTCGCCAAAGGGGCCGACCCGGCTTCGCCGCAGTGCCGAGACATGCCCGAGCGCCCCCAGGGCCCGGCCCAAATCCCGGGCCAGCGAGCGCACATAGGTGCCTTTTCCGCACTCGGCGGCCAATACGGCATGGTCGGGATCCGGTATTTCGAGCAATTCGAGCCGGTGAATGGTGACGGCGCGGGGAGCGAGCTCAATTGTCTCGCCGTCCCGGGCAAGGTCGTAAGCCCGCTCGCCGCCGATTTTAACCGCGGAAAAGCGCGGCGGCACCTGCTCGATCGTGCCGATAAAGCGCGGCAGCAGGGTGGAGATGGCCGCCGCATCGGGGCGGATATCGCTCGTCGCCACGACGCGGCCCTCGGCATCGTCGGTGTCGCGCTCCTCGCCCCAGCGAATGGTAAACAGATAGGTCTTGCGGCTGTCGACGACGAACGGCACGGTTTTGGTCGCTTCCCCGAGCGCAATCGGCAGGCATCCCGACGCCAGCGGATCGAGCGTACCGGCGTGCCCGGCCCGCTTTGCCGCGTACAGGTGCTTGACGACCGAGACGGCATGGGTCGACGTCATGCCAATCGGCTTGTCGAGCACGACCCAACCATGGACGTTGCGCTTCGGGCGCTTCTTCGGCTTCGCCTCTTGTTCGCGTAGCTCGCGATGGGCGGCTTCCGGCGCGCTCATTGCTCGTCCGTCCCATCGTTGGAATCTTTGCCGCTCAAGTCGCGCTGAACGACGGGCGTTCGCAATAGCTTCTCGATCCTTTCCGCTTCGTCAAACCGCTCGTCGATGCGGAATCGAATCTCGGGCGCAAACTTCAGGTTAACGCGCCGGGCGATTTCACCGCGCACGTATCGCTTGTTGCGATCGAGCGCATCGAGCACTTCCTTTTCGCCGCGGCCGCCGAGCGGCATGACGTAGATGGTCGCCAGCCGAAGATCGGCGGTCATGCGCACTTCCGGAACGGTGATCATGTGGGTTTCGATGACCGGATCGTGCACTTCACCGCGGGTGAGCATGTCGGCTATTTCGTGCCGAATCAATTCGCCGACGCGAAGCTGGCGCTGCGAGCCGCCGCTGGATTGATCGCGATGCTGGTGATGGCGTGCCATTATTTTCGACCGTCATACGCGGCTTCGACCCGCGCATCTTCTTTTCCATATGCGGTGTTCTCATCACCGGTATTGCCAGACAAGCTCCGGCAATGACGACGTGGCTGCGCGCGGACGTGAGTATCGAACTCACAGCGTCCGCTGGACGCTCTCCACCCGGTAGCACTCGATGACGTTGCCGACCTTCATGTCCTGATAATTCTCGAATGCCATGCCGCACTCCTGGCCGGCGACGACTTCGCGCGCGTCGTCCTTGAAGCGCTTGAGCTGCGACAGCTTGCCTTGATGGACGACCACGTTGTCGCGAATGAGCCGCACATTGGCGCCGCGTTCGACGGTGCCGTCAGTGACACGGCAGCCGGCGACGTTGCCGACTTTCGACACCTTGAAGACTTCGAGAATGACGGCGTTGCCGAGCATGGTCTCGCGCAAGGTCGGCGCCAGCAGGCCCGACATCGCCTTTTTCACGTCGTCGACCAGATTGTAGATAATGTCGTAATAGCGGATTTCGACGCCGGCCTGCTCGGCGGCTTCGCGCGCCTCTTTGTGGGCGCGGACGTTGAAGCCGATGAGGGCCGCGCCCGAGGCCTCGGCCAATGTCACGTCGGATTCGGTAATGCCGCCTGCACCGGCGAAAATGATGCGTGCGGCCACCTCCTCCGTGGAAAGTTTTTCCAGCGCGCCGACGATCGCCTCTATCGAGCCTTGCACGTCGCCCTTGATTATCAACGGAAACTCTTTGAGGCCGCTGGTCTTGAGCTGACTCATCATCTGCTCGAGCGAGCCGCGCATGCCGGTCTGCCGTGCCGCTAGTTTTTCGCGTTTCTGGCGGCCGCGATAATCGGCGATCTCCCTTGCGCGCGATTCGGTATCGACGACGGCCAAGCGGTCGCCGGCCTCGGGCGTGCCATTGAATCCGAGCACCTCAACCGGCATCGACGGTCCGGCCGCGACGACGGAATGGCCGGTATCCGACATCAGGGCGCGCACGCGGCCCCATTCGGAGCCGGCCACGACGATATCGCCGGGTATGAGCGTGCCGCGCTGCACGAGGACGGTGGCAACGGGACCGCGGCCGCGATCGAGCCGCGCCTCGATCACAGTGCCTTCAGCCGGACGGTGCGGGTTGGCCTTGAGCTCGAGCACCTCGGCCTGCAGGGCGATCATGTCGAGAAGCTTGGCGAGATTGGTCTTCGCTTTGGCGGAAACCTCAAGCTCCAGCACGTCGCCGCCCAGCGATTCGACCTGGATTTCGTGCTGCAACAATTCGGTGCGCACGCGCTCCGGCTTGGCATCCGGCTTGTCGATCTTGTTGATGGCGACGATGATTGGCACCTTCGCCGCCTTGGCGTGGTGAATGGCCTCGACCGTCTGCGGCATGACGCCGTCGTCGGCGGCGACGACCAGCACGACGATGTCGGTGATCTTGGCGCCGCGGGCGCGCATCGCCGTGAACGCGGCATGGCCGGGCGTATCGATGAAGGTGATGCGTCCGCCGGACGGCGAAGTCACCTGATAGGCGCCGATGTGCTGGGTGATGCCGCCGGCTTCGCCCGCCGCAACTTCGGTCGAGCGAATGGCGTCAAGCAGCGAGGTCTTGCCGTGGTCGACGTGGCCCATAATGGTGACCACCGGAGCACGCGGCTGCAGGTTTTCCGGACTGTCCGCGGCATCGAACATGCCTTCCTCGACGTTCCGACTCGGCAACGCGCCGCACGGTGTGGCCGAGCTCCTCGGCGATCAGCTGCGCGGTATCGGCGTCGATCGTATCGGTGATCTTCGCCATGTGACCCTGCTGCATCAGGATGCGGATCACGTCGACGGCGCGTTCGGCCATGCGGTTGGCCAGCTCCTGTATCGTGATGGTCTCGGGGATCGTCACTTCGCGGGCGATTTTTTCCTTCGGTTCGTCGCGGTGGCCGGTCATGCGCTGCACGCGACGGCGGAATGAGGCGACCGAACGTTCGCGCACCTCGTCGGCGGAAAGCGCGGTCACGACGGTGAGACGGCCGCGGCGCTTTTCGCCGACGCCGCGCGTCGGCTTGGGCGCCGGCGCCGGCCGGGGGGCGGCGGTGCCGCCGCGGCGGGCGGTACGCGGGGCTTCGTCTTCGTCGGCCTCTAGCACGGGCCGCGCACCAGGCTTTGCCGCGGTTGTGACGTTGGCGCCGAAGCGTTTCTTGGCGACTTCGTCGGCCTTGCGCTTGGTTTCCTCGTCGTGCTTGCGACGCACTTCCTCATTGAGCTTGCGGGCTTCCGCCGCCGCGCGTTCGGCGCGTTCGGATTCCTCGCGCGTCCGGCGGACGCGAGCCTCCTCCTCGGCGCGCTCGCGCTCCTCGGTTTCGCGCAATCGGGCGTCGGCAAGCGCATGAGCACGCGCGTTACGCTCGTCATCGGTGAGCGTGCGCAACACGACGCCGGACGCCTTTGGGGCAATCGCGGGGGCAGCGGTCGCGGGTGCCGCCGCGGCTGCCGTTGCCTTGGCCGGCGCGCTGGCGCGCTTAGGCGCGGCACCGCGGTCGGGTGCCGCGGCGGGTTCGGCTTTGACCTCGCCCGGACCGGAGACGCGGCGTTTGACCTTCTCGACGACGACGGCCTTGCTGCGGCCATGGCTAAAGCTCTGGCGCACCACGCCTTGTTCGACGCCGCCGCGCTTAAGCGTCAGCGTCTTGGTCGGGGTAACGCTCAGCTTCTCGCCGCTATTTTTGGTCGTCTCAGTCATTCGCATCCAATTCCATACACACCGAGGGCCTCGGTCAGCTTAGTTTGGCACCGCGCCGCCGGCCTTTTCGTCCAAATCGCCGGTCCGGAACCGTTCCAGGCGCTGCAAACGCGCTAAAACCGTGTCGCTTGAGGGCCCGGCAAGCAGGGCTGCATGTATCACATTTGGGCGTCCCAGTGCCAAATCCAATTGGGCGGCGGTCAAGATTCGAACCACCGGCACCGAATCCGACTGCGGGCCGCGGCGCAGGGCGGAATCGAGCTTTCTGACCCCATCGGCCGCAGCCTCGGCCGCATGCAGGAGCGCGACGACGTTCTCATGTCCCAGCGCCGCCTCGACTTTGGCAAAACCGGCAACGACCAGGGAGGCTTTGCCGGCAATCGCCAGCGCCTCAAGAGCCGATCGCACGAGAAGCTGCTCGGTACGGGCTACCAAATCAGCAGGCAACCGAACGTCCCGCTTAAAACCACGCCCGAAAGCCTTGCGCTTGATGGCGTCCTCAAGGGCGTCCTGCGTCGCCGTGACCCAGACGCCGCGACCGGGCAGATTTTGCTTGAGGTCGGGGACCGCCTCGCCATCCGGCCCGACGACGAACCGGATCAAATCCTCAACCGGTCGCACCGTGCGCGTCGCAACGCACATGCGTTCGACGCCACGATCACGCGGTCCGCGGTCCAGTTCGGTCTCGGTCGCCTGAATGGTCATGCTTGCAATGTGGCTCCGCTTTAAGACTGCACTTCGGCGGCCGGCGCTTCTTCGGGCGCGGGCGGCGGGGCGAGATCGGCTTCATTGACCCAGCCGGCCTTGAACCGTGCCTGCATGATGAGCGCCTCGGCCTCCTCGCGCGACAATTCGAAGCCGTCGAGAATGCCGGCCTGCCGGACGGCTTCGCCGTCCTTGCGCTCGGTCCAGCCAGCGAGGTCGTCGGTCGCGCAACCAGCAAGGTCCTCGACCGTCTTGATGCCGTTTTCGCCGAATCGCACCAGCATTGCCGTGGTGACGCCCTCGACCTCTCTGAGCGCGTCCTCGACGCCGAGCTCTTTGCGCTTGGCATCCATCTCGGCTTCGATCTTGTCGAGGTATTCGCGCGCGCGGGTCTGCAGTTCGGCGGCGGTGTCCTCGTCAAAACCTTCGATGCTGGCAATTTCTTTGGTGTCGACCATCGCCAGCTCTTCGACCGAGTTAAAGCCCTCCGAAGCCAGCAATTGTCCGATCACCTCGTCGACATTGAGCGTGTCGATGAACATGCGCGTGCGGTTCTCGAATTCGGCTTGGCGCCGCTCGGATTCTTCCTGTTCGGTGAGGATGTCGATGTCCCAGCCGGTGAGCTGCGAGGCGAGACGGACATTTTGGCCGCGCCGGCCGATGGCGAGCGAGAGCTGCTGGTCCGGAACCACCACTTCGATGCGCTCGCGCTCTTCGTCGAGCACGACTTTGGCGACTTCGGCGGGCGCCAGCGCGTTGACCACGAAAGTGGCGATATCGTGCGACCACGGAATGATGTCGATCTTCTCGCCTTGCAGCTCGTTGACCACCGCCTGGACGCGCGAGCCGCGCATGCCGACGCAGGCGCCGACCGGATCGACCGAGGAATCGCGCGACACGACGGCGATCTTGGCGCGCGAGCCAGGATCGCGCGCGACCGCCTTGACCTCGACGATGCCGTCATAGATTTCCGGCACTTCCTGCGCGAACAGTTTCGCCATGAATTGCGGGTGCGTGCGGGAGAGGAAAATCTGCGGGCCGCGCTGCTCGCGCCGCACGTCGTAGATATAGGCGCGGATGCGGTCGCCGTTGCGGAACACTTCACGCGGCAGCATTTCGTCGCGGCGCACGATCGCTTCGCCGCGGCCGAGGTCGACCACCACGTTGCCGTACTCGACCCGCTTGACGATGCCGTTGACGATATCGCCGATGCGATCCTTGTACTCGTCGTATTGCCGGTCGCGCTCGGCTTCGCGCACCTTCTGCACGATCACTTGCTTTGCCGATTGCGCCGCGATCCGCCCGTATTCGAGCGGCGGCAGCGGGTCGGCGATGGTGTCGCCGATTTGTGCGGCGGGATGGCGGCGGCGGGCGTCGTCGAGGCTGATCTGCGTCGCCGAATTTTCGACCGCGTCGACCACCAGCATGTGCCGCGACAAATGCAGCTCGCCGCTTTTCGGATCGATCTCGGCGCGGACCTCGGTCTCGCTGCCGTAGCGGGAGCGCGCGGCCTTGGCGATGGCGTCTTCCATGGCGCCGAGCACGATGCGCCGGTCGATCGCCTTCTCGCGGGCGACCGCTTCGGCGATCTGGAGCAATTCAAGTTTGTTGGCGCTTACAGTCGCCATCGGTCAGTCTCCCTTGCGTTGGTTGAGCTTGCTCCTGCGCAGCGATTGGGAAATGAGCGCGTCGGTCAGAACAAGCTTGGCTTCTGTCATGTCGTCGATCGGCAGCAAGACTTCGGAATCTGCGTTCGCCGCCCCGTCGGCGCGGCGGATGCGTGCGCAGCCGCCGTCGGTACCCGCCAATTCGCCGCGGAATCGCCGGCGGCCGTCGATCGGCGCCTGCATTTCCACTTGCGCCACGTGGCCGGCATAACGGTCGAAATCCGAGAGCCGAACCAGCGGCCGGTCGATGCCGGGCGAGGAAATCTCCAGCCGATAGGCACTCTCGATCGGATCGGCGACATCGAGCACCGGCGACAGCGCCCGCGACGCGGCTTCGCAGTCCTCGATCGACATGGTGCCGTCCGGACGTTCGGCCATGATCTGAACGGTGCAGCCGGCAAAGCCGGAGATGCGGACCCGAACGAGCCGGTAGCCGAGAGCCGCGAGCACCGGCTCGGCCAACGCGGCGACGCGCGCCGCCCGCCCCGGCTCGATAATGAGCCGCGGCTCGTCGGCAAAATTCGTCAGCACAACGTTCGTCGGCCTGTCGTCCATGCTGTTCGCCACCGATCCCGCAAAAGTGGACTGCAAAACGCCGTCTGGCCTCAGGTAATAAAAAAGAGCGGGCCCCGGGGGGAACCCACTCTCAAACCGCTCGGATCATCCGACCGTTATGAGGTATCCATGACGGATGGGCGAAATATAGCGGTTTATCGTGCACTTGCAAGGGCTGCCGGGAGCGGCGACCGGCAATCGCAAGGCGGCGTTTGGAATCCCAGTTTCCGCATCCTGACGCGCAGTGCCGCCGCCTCGGTCCTGATCGCAAGATTTCATTCAGAATTGCTGAATTATTCTGCCGCAAGGGCACCGCATAATTCGCGCAGAGTGGTGGATCGAGGATGGGTGCCGCCGTCTCGCTCATTCCAGAGCTCGAAGACGTACTGCGGCGCGGCTCGCGGCATAGGCGCGCCGAGGCCTTGCGGCGCGTGACCGCGCTGTTTCTTGACGGCGCCGGCAGCTACAACGACGCCCATGTCGAGCTGTTCGATGACGTCTTCGCGCTGCTCATCGAGGAGATCGAGAACAAGGCGCGCGCCGAGCTTTCCTTTTGTCTGGCCCCGGTCAGCAATGCACCGATCAAGGTGCTGCGCATGCTGGCCAGTGACGACGATATTGCCGTCGCCGGGCCGGTGCTCGAACTGGCGCCGCGCCTGGCCGAAGCCGATCTGGTCGATCTCGCGAAAACCAAGAGTCAGGCCCACCTGCAGGCGATCTCCGCACGAAAGGTGCTTGGCGAGGCGGTCACCGACGTTCTGGTGCGGCGCGGCGATCGCGAGGTCGCGCGCAACGTCGCCGGCAATCGCGGCGCGCGGATTTCCCAGACGGGCTTCTCCTGTCTCGTCGAGCGCGCCGAAAAGGACGGCATCCTTGCCGAGAAGGTCGGGCAGCGGCCCGATATTCCGCCACCGCTGTTTCGCGAATTGCTGACCCGAGCCACCGCCGTCGTGCAGGAACGGTTGCTCGCTTCGGCGACACCTGAATTGCGGGCCGAAATTCGCCGCGTCCTGGCAAAAGTCTCCGATGAAGTCGGCGCACGCGTCGGTCCGCGCGACTATCGAGCCGCGCAGCGCCTGGTGCTCAAGCTGCACCGCGCCGGCGACATGAACGAGGCGGCATTGGCGGCGTTCGCCGGCGACGGCAAATACGAAGAGACGGTCGTGGCGCTTGCGGCACTCTCCAAGGTGCCGATCGGCGTTGCCGACCGGCTGATGGCCGGCGAACGGCCCGATCCGGTGCTGATTCTCTGCAAGGCCGCCGGCCTGAACTGGTCGACGGTGCGGTCTGTCATCACGCTTCGTCCCGGCGGCCGGCCACAGTCGAGCTTCGGCATCGATGCTGCCTTTGCCAATTATGAGCGGTTGTCCGCTTCGACCGCGCGACGTGTGGTGCGGTTCTGGCAGGTGCAGCAAAACCAGAAAGATTGGTGATACGCCTCATCGGCGGTCCGCTCGATCTTCAAATTCGTCGGAAGATCAAAAAGCACGACGGCCGGTCTGCGTGCGCCGCCTTGGCGTGATAACGCGTTCCAGTGAAGCCCGGCCACGGCTTGCGCCAGTCGTCGGCGCATTCGGCGGTCCATTGGAATTTCGGCGACCGCAGGAATCGCTGCAGCGTCCAGGCGGCATAATCGGCGATGTCGGTGACGAAGCGAAATTCGCCGCCTTGCCGTAAGATGCGCCCGAACTGGGCCACCATCTCATCTTGCACGAAGCGGCGTTTCCAGTGCCGCCGTTTCGGCCATGGATCGGGGTGAATCAAGTCGATCCGCGCCAACGACCCTTCGGGCAGCCAGCCGATCAGGCCGGCGGCGTCGTCGAAATGCAGCCGTACATTGCGCAGCTCGTTGCTTTCGATAGCGGCGAGCGCTTTGGCCATGCCGTTGACGAAAAGCTCCACGCCGATAAATCCGACGTCCGGCTGCTCCCGGGCTCGCGCGATCATGGATTCGCCGCCGCCAAAGCCGATTTCCAGATCAACCGCTCTGATCGGGACTGGAAACAGCTCCCTGAGCTCAACGGGAGCCGGATGCGAAAGATCCAGCGCAAGCCGCGGCAGCAGGGTCGCAAACAGCCGCTCCTGATTGGGGCGCAGCCTGTGACCTTTGCGCCGTCCAAAAAACGCGCGCGGTTGTCTTTCGGTACCGCCCATCACTGTCATGCCCCGCGCAAGCGGAGCATCCAGTAAATACCGGTTGAGCCGAAATTGCACTGACGCTGCTCGGTCGGATCCAGCGATGGCTGGATCACGGACGGCCAGCGTTCAGCGCAGCGCGCGCTTGAGCGCGTCCGCGAGATCGGTCCGCTCCCAGGAAAAACCGCCGTCCTTTTCCGGAGCGCGGCCGAAATGGCCGTAAGCCGCGGTGCGCCGATAAATCGGCCGGCTGAGCTTGAGCGCGCGGCGGATATTGGTCGGGCGCAGCGGAAACAATTCAGGCAGGAGCTTTTGCAGCTTCGCTTCTTCGATCTTGCCGGTGCCGTGGGTGTCGACCAGAAGCGACATCGGATCGGCGACGCCGATCGCATAAGCGATCTGAATGGTGCAGCGCTCGGCGAGGCCGGCGGCGACGACGTTTTTGGCCAGATAGCGCGCCGCATAGGCCGCCGAACGATCGACCTTGGTCGGATCTTTGCCGGAGAACGCACCGCCGCCATGCGGCGCATAGCCGCCGTAGGTGTCGACGATGATTTTCCGCCCGGTGAGGCCGCAATCCCCGTCGGGTCCGCCGATGACGAAATTGCCCGTCGGATTGACCAGGAGATCACTCGGTTTTTGCGGCATCCAGCCTTTTGGCAGCGCCGAAGCGACGGTGTCTTCGATCATGTCCCGCACCATGCTCGGAGAATACTTCTTGCCGTTGCGGGTCTGCGCATTGTGCTGGGTCGAGACCACCACTTTGGTGCAGCCGACCGGTTCGCCGTCGACGTATTTCACCGTGACCTGACTTTTGGCGTCGGGCTGCAAATCGAACAAGGCGCCCGAGCGGCGCTTATCCGACAGCACTTTAAGAATCTTGTGGGCGAAATAGATCGGCGCCGGCATAAACGAGCCTTTTTCGTAGACTTCGCTCTCGGTGCAGGCAAAACCGAACATCATGCCCTGATCGCCGGCGCCTTCCTGTTCGCCGTTCTTTTTCTTCTTGGCGTCGACGCCCATGGCGATGTCGGGGGATTGGCCGTGCAGCAGGACTTCAACGTCGGCGCCATAAAACGAGAAGCCGTCCTGGTCGTAACCGATGTCCTTGACCACGCCGCGCGCGATCTCGGCGATCATCTCGCGATTAACCACCGCCTTCTCGCCGTGCTTGTGGAACAGCGGCGCCTGGCCGCGACCTTCGCCGGCGACGATGATCTTGTTGGTGGTGCATAACGTCTCGCAGCCAAGCCGCGTGTTCACGGCGCTTTCGTCGGCGATGCCGAGTTTGATGTCGTTCTCGATGAAGGCATCGAGCACGGCATCCGAAATTTGGTCGCAGACTTTGTCGGGATGACCCTCCGACACTGACTCGCTTGTGAACAGATAGTTGGCGCGTCCCACGGCGAAACTCTCCCTCATTTCCGGCCTTGAAGTTACAGGCCTCAGAGCATGATCCCGAAAAGCGGAAACCGGTTTTGGGATAAGATCACGCTCAAATCAACAACCTAGACCGCGATCCGATTCAATTGAACCGGATCAGGAGCCAGCCCAGCCGCGCGCGGCTAAACCCGCGCGAAAGCAAGTGGTTGTTGCAGCGTAACCCTGCGCGGTCAAGATGTGGGCCAAAGGTGGGCGGCTGCCTGCGCCACCCGGAGGAAACTACTTACGCCGCTGCGAGCAAGGTTGAGGACTTGTTCAGCGCTTGTCGCGGCCGGCAATTTGCTCGACGAGGTCAACAATGCGCCGCCGCAGCTTGGAATCGTCGATGCGCATAAACGCCTTTGTCAGCGCCAAGCCATCCGAGGTGGCGAGAAAGTCGGACACGTAAGCCGGCGACGGCGCCTCACCCATCCCCTCGTGGCGGCCTATGGTCTGCGCGGCCGGCGCGCCTTCGAAAAAGAAGGACACTGGGACCTGAAGGATTTGCGAAATTTGCTGCAGCCGGCTGGCTCCGATCCGATTGGTGCCTTTTTCGTATTTTTGTACTTGTTGAAAAGTAAGACCTAGTGAATCGCCGAGTTTCTCCTGGCTCATGCCAAGCATCATTCGGCGCATGCGCACGCGGCTGCCGACATGCTTGTCGGTCGGGTTCGGCGCCTTCTTAGCCAACATAGCCATTTCAACTCCTGTGCCCCATGATCCATCGCGGGTATAGAGAGTAATCTGTCACACTTGAAACCACTTTTCGCAAGTATCGTCACGTACGAATTTTATTGGCTATGCCGCATTCTCATTCGGTGGGGAGACTCAACGCATAGCTATACATAAGGACTGCGCGTTTCAGTTGAGCCGGCGCGATGGTAAACATCCATAGGTCGTCGTGCCACCATTTTTGCGCGCATTCTACAACCTGTTAACGATGCTTATTAGTCTTAATATGGTCGACGCCGCCAATCAGATATTCGATTCTGCGCGTAGCCGGCGACGCACGACGGCGATGAGCGCCAACAGCACGACAAAGAATGTCGGAGCGTCGCCGACGCGGGTGTAAATGGGCGCACCGATCGCCCGCGGCAACGGTGCATCGAACACGCCCTCAGTTCCCAGCGGCAGTGAATTGATAATCCGGCCGAGCGGGTCGACGACCGCCGATATGCCGGTATTGGCCGCGCGCGCCAGCGGCAAGCCAAGCTCGATGGCGCTTACGCGCGCCTGCTGGAAATGCTGATACGGGCCGGTGGAAACACCAAACCAGCCGTCGTTGGTTACGTTGACGATCCAGCCCGGCCGTTGCCCCGGCGGCATGACTTCGTCGGGAAAAATGACCTCATAACAGATGAGCGGCAACGCCATCGGAGCGCCCGGGACGGCGATGAGTCGGTGGCGATCGCCGGCAAGGAATCCGCCGCGCTGCCGCGTCAACTCCTCGAGGCCAAGCCGCTCGAGAATGTGCTCAAGCGGCAAATATTCGCCGAACGGAACGAGATGTACTTTATCGTAAACCGCGGCAATCGAACCGGTGTGATCGATAACGTAGATCGAGTTGTAAACTCCGGATTGCGCCGGGTTATCGGGATCGGCGAGCCGCATGGCGCCGGTGATCAGCACCGAATTTTGCCGCAGCAAATTACTGATCTGCGCCAGTGCATCGGCTTCGCGGGTTAGAAAGAACGGAAACGGCGATTCCGGCCAGATCAGTTGCGTTGTGTCGCTCAATCCCCGCGCTTGCGCGCTCGACGCGCGATTGGATAGAGCGATGTAGCGGTTCATCACCTCTTGCTTGGCTGAGTAGTTGAAGCGGACGTCCTGCTGCAAGTTCGGCTGCATGATGCGCAGGTGCACGCCGTCGACCAGCCGCGTCGGCGTGCGGTCGAGCCGCCACACGCCGAACCCGCCAAGCGCGGCGAGGACGGCAATGCCAAGCGCGAGCGGTAGCCATGGCCGCCGCGTTTCAGTGCGGTCGTCACCGAGGGTCGCGGGACTGGCGAAAACGACAATGGCGATGAACGTCAAACCCCAAATGCCGAACACCGAAGCGGCTTGCGCCAAAGCCAGCGGAGCCGTCAGGGCGTAGCCGAACGCGTTCCAGGGGAATCCAGTCAGCAAGTGGCCGCGCAGCCATTCCGAAGCGGTGAGTGCGACGCCCAGCGCCACGATGCGCAGCGCGCCCTTGGTCCACAGCAGGCGCGCCAGCGCGACACCGAGCGCGCTATAGACCGCGAGCACCGCCGGCAGGCCGATCACCGCGATCGGCAACAGCCAACCGAAGTCCGGCGCATCGACCAGAAATGCGTAGCCGATCCAATAAAGGCCGGCGAGAAAATAGCCGAAGCCGAACCACCAGCCGATCACCGCAGCGGCGGCCACTCCCCCCCAACGACCCACCCCGGCGCCGTCGATCAGCCAAACCAGTGCCGGGAATGTCAGAAACAGGACCGGCCAGGCATTGAACGGCGCCATTGCCAGTGCCGAAAGCGCGCCGGCTGCGAACGCGACGAACCGGCGCCGCCAGCCCCAAGACAGCACGATGGCGTGGACCAGCCGCGTCACGATGCCCGTGGCGTGTTCGGGTTCGGCCGGCTTGCCTCCTCGCGTGGAGCGGCTACCCGGATCGGCGGCGGTTTCGTCGGTGCGGGCAATTCGCGCGCCGCAGCAGGGCGCCGATCCTTGCGCAGGTAAATCCGAACGCGCTTGACCCGACGTGGATCGGCATCGAGCACCTCGGCCTCGAACGGCTCCGGTCCCGGCACCAGCTCGCCGCGCACCGGCACATGGCCGGCTTTGGTGACCAGATAACCGCCGAGCGTGTCGACCTCATGAGCCACTTCGCCAACGTCGAACTCTTCGCCGATGACGGCGCGGACGTCGTCGAGACTGGCGCGGCCCGCGGCCAAGAACGAACCGTCGCTCTGCCGCGTCACCGCGGGACCCTCTTGTTCGTCATGCTCGTCGGCGATATCGCCGACGATAAGCTCGACCAAATCTTCGATCGACACCAGCCCGTCGCTGCCGCCGTATTCGTCGATCACCAGCGCGAGGTGAATGCGGGTCGCCTGCATTTTCGCCAACAGATCGAGCGCCGGCATTGACGGCGGCGCGTACAGGATCTCGCGGACGATCTTCGCCGACGGCAACGGCAGCGAAAGATCGATATTTGCAAAATTAAGGTCGCTAACGTTTGGCTGCGCGGGCTGCGCGTCCTTGGCGGGCTGCTGCGCCGCGCGAGACGCCATGAACGCGATCAGGTCGCGGATATGAACCATGCCGGTCGGGTCGTCGAGCGTGTCGTTATAGACCACCAGGCGCGAATGGCCGGCCACTTCGAAAACCTTGACCAGATCGCCGAGCGCAATGTCCTGCTGCACCGCGACGATATCGGCGCGCGGCACCATGATGCGCTCGATCCGGGTCTCGCGCAGGCTGAGAATATTCTTCAGCATCGCCGCTTCTTCGGGCGAGAAGCCCGATTGCGGCTGCTGCTCCGCGGTGAGCACAAGCTCCAGGTCGGCGCGCGTCGACGCCGCTTTCCACCCGAACAGGATGCGCATGACGCGCGTGAGCCAGCCTTCCGGCTGTTCGCTTGGCTCCGACATTACCATCGGCAGGCCGCGGCGTTCGTTCTCGGCCGGTTCGCTGGGTTGGGAGGATTGAGCCATTGCGGATTTGGGTGTCAGAGCCAGTACTGGAAGTTGCGATGCCGACTAGGCGGATTTTTGCGGACGTTTTGCGGCGTGCTTGTCAGTCCGCTTAACGGCACCGCGCCGCGGCGCGCGAACCGGCCGATAGGGATCCGGGATCGCCAGCCGGCGGAGAATTCTGCGCTCGGTCCGTTCCATCTCAAGCGCGTCCTTGGGCCGTTCGTGATCGAAGCCGACCAGGTGCAGGAAGCCGTGCACCGCAAGATGGGCGAGATGATGGGCGAGCGGCTTTTGTTCGGAATGGGCTTCCCGGCCGACGGTCTCAAAGGCGAGCACGATGTCGCCGAGATGCCCGGCCGCGGCATTTGTCGTCGGAAATGCCAGTACATTTGTGGCCTTATCGATGCCCCGCCAATCCCGGTTGAGGGCGCGAATTGTCGAATCATCGGTCAGGACGATAGCAAGCTCGGCGCCCCTTGTTGACAGCATGGCGGCCGCCCGTGTGACCGCGCGCCGCACCGCCGCTTGCATCTCTCCAGAATCTTTCCACAGCTCGCTGCCGACCATCACGTCAATCGCGATCGCGGGACGCGTCGTCCGCTTCATTCGCGGCGCTCGCGTCTCTTTGCCGATTCCCGGTCGTAGGCTTCGACGATACGCGCAACGAGTTCGTGGCGGATGACGTCGGCGGCGGAAAAGCTGACATGGCCGATGCCTTCGACGCCACCGAGGAGCCGCACCGCGTCGGCGAGCCCAGAAGTCTGACCGGTCGGCAAATCGACCTGGCTCGGATCGCCGGTGACGATCATTCGGCTGTTCTCGCCGAGCCGCGTCAGCAGCATCTTCATCTGCATCGCGGTGGTGTTTTGCGCCTCGTCGAGAATGACGGCGGCATTCGACAGCGTGCGGCCGCGCATGAAGGCGAGCGGTGCGATCTCGATTTCGGTGGTCTGTAAGGCGCGCTCGACGATGCGCGCGTCCATCAGGTCGTACAGCGCGTCGTAGATCGGCCGCAAATAGGGATCGACCTTTTCGCGCATGTCGCCGGGCAGGAAGCCGAGCCGTTCGCCGGCCTCCACCGCCGGCCGTGACAGTACGATGCGGTCGACCTCCTTGCGTTCGAACAGCTGCACGGCATGCGCCACCGCAAGCCAGGTCTTGCCGGTTCCGGCGGGGCCGGTTGAGAACACCAAGGCGTGGCGCTTAAGCGCGCGAATGTAGGCGTCCTGCGCCGCGGTGCGGGCGCGCACCCGGCGCTTGCGCAGGTTTATCTCTTCGAAATTCTCCCGCGCGGCGGCAGGATCGAAATCGAACAGCGAGCCTTGCGACAAAGCCAGCCGGATGCTGCCGTCAACGTCGCCCTGCACAAGTTCGTCGCCGCGCTTGAGCCTGTCATAAAGGCTCTCCAGCACGCGGCGCGCCTGATCGCAGGCATCGCGGCTGCCTTCGATGGTGATGGTGTTGCCGCGCGAATTGGCGACGACGCCAAGGCGGCGCTCGATCAAAGCGAGGTTCTGGCCATATTGGCCGAACAAGGTCGAGGCGAGGCGATTGTCGTCGAAGGTGAGTGAGATTTGGGTCGCGTTTCCCGGCGCGACGAAAACCGATTGGTCCGTTTCGCGTGCTGCCAAGTCAGGCTCCTGCGGGAAGCAAAGCGGGCTTCGGCGCATGCGCTCGCCTGTCTGGCGCAAGCACTCCGAACAGGCTGTTGCTGGCGATTTCAGTGATGGTCACTGTGGCAATCCCGCCGAGCAATGCAGCGGGCGCCGTGACTTGCACGGGCTGGAGATAGGGCGAGCGTCCGACCAGTTGCCCGGGGTAGCGGCCGGGCCGCTCGAACAGGACATCGAAGCTACGGCCGAGACAGCGGCGATTGAATGCGGCCTGATCGCGGTCGATCGCCTGTTGCAGGCGTTGCAAGCGCTCCGACTTGGTCTCTTCGTCGATCTGGTCGTCCATGTCGGCGCCCGGCGTTCCCGGCCGCGGCGAATATTTGAACGAGAATGCGCCGGAAAAGCCGACCTCGTCGATCAGGCCGAGCGTGGCCGCAAAATCGCTTTCGGTTTCGCCCGGAAAGCCGACGATGAAATCGGAGGTCAGCGCGAGGTCGGGCCGCGCCTCGCGCAACCGTTTGACGATATCGAGATAGTCTGTACGGCTGTGACGGCGATTCATCGCCGCTAAGATGCGGTCGGACCCCGACTGGACCGGCAGATGCAGCTGCGGCATGAGCTCGTGCAAATCGCGATGCGCCGTTATTAGATCGTCGTCCATGTCACCTGGATGACTCGTCGTGTAGCGCAGCCGGTCGATGCCGCCGACCTGCGCCGCCCGGCGGAGCAGCCTCGCCAGCGACCACGGCCGGCCATCCGCTCCGTCGCCGTGATAGGCGTTGACGTTTTGGCCGATCAGAGTGACCTCACGCACGCCGGCCGCCGCCAGCTGCTCGACTTCGGTGAGGATTTTCTGCGCCGGGCGCGAGATTTCGGCGCCGCGTGTATAAGGCACGACGCAGAAGGTGCAGAACTTGTCGCAGCCTTCCTGCACCGTAACGAAGGCGCCGACGCCGCGCGCTCGCGTTGCCGCCAGGCTCGGCGCGGCGAGATGGTTGAATTTATCGTCGACAGGAAACTCGGTATCGACGGCCTTGCCCTCGCGCGCGGCGCGCGCCAGCAGTTCAGGCAAGCGATGATAGCTCTGCGGGCCGAATACCAGATCGACGGCGGGCTGACGGCGGATGATCTCTTCGCCCTCGGCTTGCGCCACGCAGCCGGCGACGGCAATGACGAGATCGCGGCCCTCGGCTGCCGCGGCTTCCTTCATGCGGCGGACGCGGCCGAGCTCCGAATAGACCTTCTCGGCGGCCTTTTCGCGGATGTGGCAGGTATTGAGGATGACGAGATCGGCGTCCTCGGCGGCTGCGGTCTCGACGTAGCCTTGCGGCGCCAAAGTGTCCGCCATACGACGCGAATCGTAGACGTTCATCTGGCAACCGAACGATTTGACGAAGAGCTTGCGGGGTCCGTTCATGCCGGGTGATGGCGAGCCTTAAGTCATTATATAAGCTCGTAGATTCCGCTTCCTTCGCGCCGTGGCGAGGCTGCCGCGTAACGTTGATATGTTACCGAGATTTCCGGCAAAAGGGAAATACTCAGTCCATCGGTTGGATATTGGCGTCCTTGATCACTTTTGCCCATTTGACGACCTCGGACTTCATATAGGCACCGAGTTGCTCGGGCGTAGTGCCGCCGGCGCCGCTATTGGTCATGCCGAGATCGGCGTAGTGCTTTTTGGTGTCCGCGCTGGCCAGAGCTTGCTGCGCCGCGGCGTTAAGCTTGGCAATGACGTCGTGCGGAGTTCCGGCCGGCGCGATGAGGCCGAACCAGGTCTCGGCGGAAAATCCCGGCAGCGTTTCCGCGACCGTAGGAACGTCCGGTGCAAGCGGCGAGCGCTGTGGGCTCGTCACCGCGATCGCGCGCACCGTGCCGGCCTTGAGCTGGCCCATGATCGCGGAAAGATTGGCGAACATTGCCGGGATTTGCCCGGCGACAAGATCGTTGATCGCGCCGGCTTCGCCGCGATAGGGCACGTGAGTCATCTTGATGCCGGCCGCGTATTGAAACATTTCCGACGCGATATGCGGCGTCGTGCCGGCGCCCCCGGTGCCGAAAATGATCTTGCCCGGTTGAGCCTTGGCCATGGCGATCACCTCGGACGTGGTGTGCGCCGGGAATGACGGGTTGACGACCAGCACCAGCGGTGACGCTCCGCAATAGGCCACCGGAGCAAAATCTTTGATCGGATCGACCGTTGCCTTGCGATAAAGACGCGGAGCAACCGCGAGCACGGTCTGACTCGCCATCATCAGTGTGTATCCGTCAGGCGGCGATTTCACGACATCCTCGGCGGCAAGGAGCCCGCTGGCGCCAGGGCGGTTTTCGACCAGAACCGACTGGCCGAGAACTTCGGACATCTTCTGCGCCACGATCCTGGCGGCAACGTCGGTGCTGCCGCCGGCCGCGAACCCAACGATCATCTTGACGGGCCGGTTGGGAAAGCCGGCATTTTGCGCGAGTGCTGGGCGGGCGACAAAACCGAGCCCGAGTACCATTGCCAGCGCAAGCGTCAGCACGCCGCGCACATGTCGCGTGGCCGTCATGGCGGTCTCCTCCCGTGCGGCCCGATTTTTTCGGGTCCATCGTCATTGTAGCGATATTGCGGGAGCGCGTCAGCCGAGGTCACGGCGCAGCACCAAGGCCGTTGCGCCACCTTCATAATAACCCTGGCGCCGGCCGACCTCGCGGAAGCCGGCGCGCCGATAAAGCCTGCCGGCGGGGGTATTTTGTTCGCCGACTTCCAGGAATACCGCGCGTGCGCCGAGCCCGGCCAGGCGCCGCAAATGCAGGTCGAGCAAGGGCCGCGCCAGCGCGCGGCCGCGCCATGCCGGGGCGATGGCGACCGAGAGAATCTCGGCTTCGCCGGCGGCCAGGCGCGACAGGATAAAACCGATCAATTTGCCGCCGCTCGTCGCGCGATGGCCGACGACGTTGCTTTCGACCAATAGCCGATAGATTTCGTCCTCGCCCCAGCCGCGCTGGAACGACGCGCCGTGCACGGCGGCAATGGCGGCCGCGTCGGCGGGCCTTGCGTCGGAGAAAGCGGGCTTGGCGCGGGCGAACAGGCGCGAGACGAAGTTCATCATCGGCGCGGCAGCGAGGCGGCGTTTTGCGGCTGCGCATCGGGGGCGCGCAGATATTGCGGTTTCGGCGGCGCGCTTGCCTCCGGCACGACGGCGCCGATTTGCGCGACCCAGCCGATATCGGGGGCGTCGCGAGCGTCGACGGTGGCAGGCGCGGGACCGGTCTCGGCCAATCCGTCGGCGACCGCTCGGGCGGCGGAGCCGACGATGCGGGCGGGGGTATCGGCCGCCGCGCGCACCGCTTCGCTTAACGCCGCAAGCCGCGGCGCAGTCGAGGTCCGGCCGCTCGGAGCGAAGACCTGCAAAAAAACATGCGCATGCCGCGCGTCGATGGCGGCAACGACGGGATATTTGTTGTCGACGCCGAGATAGGGCGCGGCATAAGCCGAGAGCGTCGAGACACCGACAACCGGAATTTGGGTCGCGAGCCCAAAACCCCGCGCCGCGGCGATGCCGACACGCAAGCCGGTGAAGCTGCCGGGTCCCGTGGTCACCACGATGCGGTCGAGATCGGCAAAGGCCAGCCCGGACGCCTTCATCACCCGGTCGACCAGCGGGATGAGCGCCTCGGCGTGACCGCGGATCATCGGCCGGCTTTCGCTTGCAACGATGCCGCCATCAGCCGTGTCGAGCACGGCGGCGGAGCAGGCCGCCAGCGCCGTATCAATGGCGAGCAAGCGCATGGAAAGTCACATCATGCCGACGCCCGACGCGCCGCGCCGGGTCACGTCGGTCGATTACATGGGACGGACTTCGATGACGTCGGGGATGAAATGACGCAACAAATTCTGGATGCCGTGGCGCAAGGTTGCCGTCGATGACGGGCAACCCGAGCAGGCACCCTTCATGTTGAGATAGACGACGCCGTCCTTGAAGCCGCGGAACGTGATGTCGCCGCCGTCATTCGCCACCGCCGGCCGCACCCGCGTCTCGATCAGCTCCTTGATCGTGGCCACGGTCTCGGCGTCGGCTGCATCGAAGAACTCGTCGCCGTCGCTCTTCTGGGTGCTGCCCGCATTGAGAAGCGGTGCGCCGGACATGTAATGTTCCATGATGGCGCCGAGGATCATCGGCTTGAGCTGTTGCCATTCCCCGTCGTTCTTGGTCACGGTGATGAAATCGGAGCCGAAGAACACGCCGCTCACCCCGGGGACGTCGAACAGCCGCTCGGCGAGCGGCGACTGCGCCGCTTGTTCGGCGTCGCGCAGATCGAGCGTGCCGTTCTCCAGCACCGGCTGGCCGGGCAGGAATTTCAGGGTCGCCGGATTCGGCGTGGCTTCGGTCTGGATGAACATGTCTCGTCCTCCGTCACCTGCAGCCTACCAGATCGGCGGCGCCGTGACTCATCTCAATCTACCCTAATACGTGGCGAATTCCCTTGGAAGTTCAAGGGATCGCCTTACGGCTTACGACCGTACGAAGCCGACAACGTCCTTAACGGCATTCATAGTTTGGCGAGCGATTTGCTGCGCCCGCGCCGCGCCGTCCGCCAGGATGGCGTCGATGGTGACGGGATCATGGAGCAGCCGCTTCATCTCCGCGCCGATCGGGCCGAGCTTGGCGACAGCGAGGTCGGTCAATGCCGTCTTGAACGTGGAGAATTGCGCACTGCCGAATTGCGCCAGCACGCCGGCACGGTTGGTGTCGGCAAGCGCCGCATAGATGCCGACCAGGTTGTCGGCCTCGGGACGGGCCGCGAGGCCCTTCTCCTCGCTTGGCAGCGGCTCCGGGTCGGTCTTGGCCCTGCGGATTTTCTGTGCGATAGCGTCGGCATCGTCGGTGAGATTGATGCGCGAATAGTCCGAGGCATCCGACTTCGACATTTTCTTCGAGCCGTCGCGCAGCGACATCACCCGCGTCGCTTCGCCGGTAATCAACGGCTCGGGCAGCGGAAACAACGCCTCGCCGTAGCCTTTTTGCTGGATCGATTGCGCGAAGTCGTTGTTGAATTTTTGCGCAACGTCGCGCGACAGTTCGAGATGCTGTTTCTGGTCCTCGCCGACCGGAACATGAGTGGCGCGATAGACCAGAATATCGGCCGCCATCAGCGTCGGATAAGCATAGAGGCCGACCGAGGCATTCTCGCGGTCCTTGCCGGCCTTCTCCTTGAACTGCGTCATGCGGTTGAGCCAGCCGAGCCGGGCCACGCAATTGAAGATCCAGGCGAGCTCGGCGTGCTCGGCGACCTGGCTCTGATTGAACACGATGTGTTTTTTCGGGTCGATGCCGCAGGCGATGAATGCTGCGGCGACCTCGCGGATGGCGTGCGGCAATTCGGTCGGCTCCTGCCACACCGTGATGGCGTGCAGGTCGACCACGCAATAGATGCAGTCGTAGCGGTCCTGCAATTCGACGAAACGCTTGATCGCGCCGAGATAATTGCCGAGATGCAGATTGCCGGTCGGCTGAACGCCGGAAAAAACCAGTTCCTTGAAGGCCATCCTAGGTCTCCGTAACACTACCGACCCCATGCCATGTCGTCTGCCATGGCGTCGGCTTGCCGTGCAAGGGGCGGTCGCTATAGTGCGCGACCCATCGCATCGGCCATATAGCTGGACCCATGATAGCCGGACCAATAACCGCAGCCCGCTACGACGTTCTCGGTATCGGCAATGCCATTGTCGACGTGATTGCCCGCGCCGAGGAGGATTTTTTGCTCGCCCAGGGCATGCGCAAAGGCGGCATGATGCTGATCGACGAGGCCCGCGCGCATGCGATCTACGAAGCGATGGGTCCGGCAGTGGAAACCTCCGGCGGCTCGGCGGCAAATACGATCGTCGGCCTTGCTTCGCTCGGCGCGCGCTCAGCCTTCATCGGCAAGATCAAGGACGACCTGCTCGGCCGCGCCTATAGCCACGATATCCGCGCCGCCGGCGTGAGCTTTACCACCAAGCCGGCGGCCGACGGTCCCTCGACCGGGCGCTGCTACGTGCTGGTGACGCCGGACGGCGAGCGAACTATGAACACCTATCTCGGCGCGGCGCAGGACCTGCATCCTGGCGATATCGACGCCGAGGCGATCGCGGCAAGCGCCGTGGTCTATCTCGAAGGCTATCTGTGGGATCCGAAAGACGCCAAGGAAGCGTTCCTCAAGGCGGCAAAGATCGCCCACGATGCCGGCCGCAAGGTGGCGCTGACACTGTCGGACGCCTTTTGCGTCGACCGCTGGCGCGACGAGTTTCTGGGGCTGATGCGCTCGCACACGGTCGATCTGATTTTTGCCAACGAGGCCGAGCTGCACAGCCTCTATCAAAGCTCGGATTTCGACGCCGCCATTGCGGCATTGCGCGCCGATATCGACATCGCGGTGGTGACGCGCAGCGAGAAGGGGTGCCTGGTGGTCGGCCCCGACAACGTCGAGGCGGTGCCGGCGTTTCCGGTCGACCGCGTCGTCGACACCACCGGGGCAGGGGACCTGTTCGCCGCCGGATTTCTTTCCGGACTGGCGCGCGGCGCCGACGACCGCACCTGCGGCCGCCTCGGTGCGCTGGCCGCCGCCGAAGTGATCCAGCATATCGGCGCGCGCCCGGAAGCGTCGCTGAAAGATTTGGCGCGCGAAAACGGCTTGCTGGATTAGCACGTTCGCTCGATTGCGCATTGCGCATTGCTATCCGCCGGCAGCGAACGCGACGGCTCTTACGGTAACCGATTGCTAACCAAACCCGGGTTAACGACTGGTCAACCGTAATTCCGGAGATGCGACCATGGCCACGAACCCCGATGACAGTGCCGCCGACAACGAGAAGGCGCATGTGAGCGCTGCCAATGGGAACGGGGACGAAGCCGTGAGCAATTTGCCGATGGTCCTGGCGCCGAAGCTCGGCGCGGGAGAAGACGAGCCGATCGAAGAAACTCCAGCGAGGCTGCGGCAACGACTGAGCCTCCTGCGTCGCGCGCCCATTCCTCGCGTTTCCTGATGCTGGCGGGTTCGGTCGCCTTCGCCGCGGCGTTTGGATCGTTCATCGGATCGGTGTCGGGATCGGGCTTGGTGCGGTTCCTCGATCCGGCCGCGCCAACGCCGAGCGTGCAAACGATGGCCACCGAAGCCTCGCGGCAGACCAAGCTTGAGCTTGCCGAACTGGCCGCCATCAAGACCAACCTCGACAGCACCAGCCGCAACACGGTGGCGCAACTGACGAAACTCTCAGACCGGCTCGACAAGCTCGATCAGCGCTCCGCGTCAGTCGAGACCACGGGCTCAATCGCGACGGCGTCGGCTGTCGCGCCCGCGGCACCGAAAATCACCGATCGGATTTTGCAGGATTGGATCGTGCAGGACGTACAGAACGGCCGCGCTTTGCTGCAGAGCCGCTACGGCGGCATGTTCAACGTCGGCGAGGGCAGCATGTTGCCCGGCGTCGGCCGCATCGACTCGATCAAGCGGCAGGACGGGCAGTGGCTGGTGCTGACCGAGCGCGGCACGATCACGTC
>CAVOMM010000002.1:0-398959 GCA_963697025.1 uncultured Alphaproteobacteria bacterium
AGTATGTATCTATATCAGTGACGCTTGTCAAGCCTTGCGTCTCTGATATAGAGACCTCAAAGTAATGCTCACCTCTCGACCCGATCACGAAGCTTGTTCATCAACCCAGGGTTTCGCTTTCGTTCAACCCGGGCTACGCTCGCTGTCGGGAAGGCTAGGGGAGCCAACGATGTCTTTAGAGTTGAAGAAAATCTCGCCAATAGAGTTACGGTTGCGGGGCTGGACGAAAAATGGTTGCAGGATCGCGTCCGGGAGGACACTAGCCTCTTAGGTTTGGGTGATCTGGAGATCGTTGGACGGGAGCACCGTCAGCCCTACGGAGGCCGAATAGATTTTCTCCTGCACCACGCGGAAACTGAAACTTTTTACGAAGTAGAGATTATGCTCGGCGCGCTTGATGAAGTCACATCATCAGGACAATCGAATACTGGGACATAGAAAGGCAGCGACGGCCGCAGGCGGAGCATCGGGCCGTTATCGTCGCCGAGCAGATCACAAGTCGTTTTTTCAACGTACTGCGGTTGCTCAACAGGTCCGTGCCCGTGATCGCGGTCCAACTGAGTGCGTTCAAGTTGGACGACAACAGCATCGTACTGCACGCTGTTACGGTCCTTGATGTTATTGAGGAAATCGTCGACGTTGACGTGTCTGATCAGGCGGAACAGACCGACCGCGCTTATTGGGAAAAGAAGCGCGATCCTGCATCTCTCGCTATCATGGATAAGATTGTTTCCGCCTTGCAGAGTAAGGGCGTTCAGCCGCGACTGACTTACAACAAACATCACATTGCACTAGGTTCATCGGGCAATAATTTCTGCTGGTTTCATCCGCGAAAAACCGCAGGCTTCTGCCACATTGCATTTCGCCTGAACAATGAAAGTCGAAATGCGACGCTCGCCGGACTGCAAAGTAACGGCATTGATCCTTTCCCGCGTCGAACCAACGTCATCACGTTTGGCATAACGGTCGCTGGATTGAATGACCACCTCGGCCCAATTCTCGACGCTCTTGAGGTCGCGGAAAAACTGAGCAAACAGTAACGACCGCATGGTTGGCAAAGGCGCGCGGCGCCGAGCCCACGTCCAGCGTCAATGCGAACCGCAGTTCATCAAAATTCTAGTGAATATTTGCGCCTGGGGAGTAAGGGCATGAAAGCTACCAAGGCAAAGGCGCTAATGCCGCGCGATTTCTTCGCGGCGCTGATAAGAACGGCATATTTTCCGCAAGAACTTCCTCCAGCTATCACAACCAGATATTTTGCCGATTTTTGTCGAACGAATTACCCGGGTCTTAAGGCAATAAAAAACACGCTTCTTAAACGCACCACAAATTTTGAAACCTTTACCGTGCCTCGCTTGAACAACAGCAGACGCAATCTGGCGATGGTGCACCCAATTTCACAGACTGCACTATCCCTTCTTGTGACCGAACACCGCAAAGCGATCAAGGAACTCATCGCCAAGAGCGGCACGTCGCTTTACGATACTCAGGAAACTTTTCAAAACAGAGAGCATTTATTGGCCTGGATTTTCGAAAATGGGAAGTCCGACGCACTCGCATCTGCTCGGAATTTCCGTTTATCCTTCAGGCTGATATCTCGCGTTTTTTCTATACAGTGTACACTCACTCAATCCCGTGGGCGGTGATCGGAAAATCCAAAGTAAAGACGTGGCTCGCTACCGGAAAGAAACACCGACTGGATAGTCACTGGTCAAATAGTTTCGATCGCGCATTGCAGTCCTGCCACTCGCGCGAAACGTTCGGCATTCCGGTTGGTCCAGATACTTCGCGTATCATTGCCGAAATGCTTCTCGCAGGCATAGAAAAAGACGAATCAATCGTGCCGTATGTTAGGGCAGGCGCCACATTCCGCCTACTGGACGACTACGTCATAGGCTTTGAAGATGAAGATGCTGCGCGAAGGGCCCTTGCCGCGCTTCGATCTACGCTGTGGAGGTTTAATTTGCAGCTAAATGAAGAGAAACTCGGGTCGTGTCATCAAAGGAAATCTTCCGGAGGAAGTGGGAACGTGATGGAGAAATGAACATATCGTGGAGCGCGGATATTGCCACGCAAGCTGAGCAGATATATCGACTATTAGATTCAACTCTGGAGTTGTGCCTGGAAACTCGAAGCGATTTACCAGCAATTCGGGCCTGCGCAAGAATGGCGGCGATTCATAATCCTGGAGCTAATTTTCCAATCATTTTAGATTCTCTGTTTCGCTTGGCACGTGAATTTCCTCGATGCACGTCGCACGTTGTCAGCTTTCTCATTAACAATCAATTGCTCTGTCACGGCATAGCGAAAGAAAGAACCATCCGGTGGATCAGAAAGACGCTTAAGAAGCATCTCCCGCACGGACATGATTTCGAGGTTGCCTGGTGCTTAGTCGCGTGCGCAGTTATTGGTGTTAAAATTCGTAAGGAAGATATTTCGCTTGCACATTCGATTCCTAATTCGGTTCTTTTGGCGTTGCTCGGCCTTTTACGAGAAAAAGGTCTCTTGGAAGTCCCACTGTCGCACTGGCCGTGGCGCGCACATCTTAAGACAATCGGCGTGTATAGCGAAGGCTGGCTGCCTTATTATGAAGCGATCCGCAGGAAATGGACAACTGACAAAAAAATGGTGTCTGTGATAGCAGCAGACCCCACGCTGGCCGCAATGTTAAGGGCTAACGTCACCTTTCTTGAAGATGATATCTTCGAGGCGGGCGCGATGAACCTCAAGAAGCGGATATTTAAAAGGGGCAAGCCACAGAAGAAAGCCGCTCTACCTTGGAGTTGGGCGAATATCGCGGATATTGCTTCAGTTTACGACTAAGCGCGCAGGATGGGTGGAGCGAAGGGATGTCCATCATAGCAAGTAGCCTGGATTGAGCGGAGCGAAATCCGGGAACGACCGGCGAGTTCTTTGCGCCGATCCTGGGTTTCACTTCGTTCAACCCGCGCTACAAAACTAGGCGATCCGATTTCGACTTAAATCTTTTCAACTCCATCCGAGACAAGGAGACAGAGCCATGCAGAGCCAGGAATTTACCGCCGACGGCGTGTGGGTTTGCCCGCAAGACGTAGGCGCCGTTTTCGTCCAAGGCCAGGGAGGCGGCGGTGGTGGCGGCGGGGGTGACACCGGCTACGGAGGCTCGGTCGCCGGAGGCGGCGGGGGCGCCAGTGGCGCTTTGACGTATGCTCCGACACCCGTCACACCCGGCACGTCCTATAACATCGTCATCGGCGGCGGCGGTGCGGGCGGCGGCGCTGCCAAATCGGGAGGCAGGGGCGGCACCACAGCCTTTGCGAATTTAGTCGTCTTTCCGGGAGGAGCGGGTGGCGGTCGGGGCTACGGTAATCAGTATCCAATGGGGGGACATGGCGGGGCCGGATCCAATTGCAGCTCAGGAGGAGACGGGGGCAGCATTCCGGGCCTTCCGGGAGCGGCAGGCGCCTCGTATCTTGCCAACCCGGGCGGCGCAGGCGGTAGTGGCGGTGGGCCAAACGCGGTGTGTGGCGGCGGTGGTGGCGGAGCATCGCTGGTTGGCGCGGGAGCAGCGGGCGGATCGGGAAACGGCGGAGCCGGTGAACCGGCCAAGGCCTTGGGCGCGGGCGGCGGCGGCGGCGCGGGCCTCGGCGGCAGAGGCGGCAACGGAGCGCCCGGCCTGCTGCGGGTTTATTGGTAATCAGGTTCTATTGTATGATCTCACACCGCATGCGAAAACGCAGGCGCTAGCTGGCGGCTGATCTCAGATCACTCGGCGACGCTTTAGTTTCGTCATCGCCCCCGCCCCCTCCACCATCCTTCGCTCGCGATGCGAGCTACGGATGGTCCCCCTCCCCCACTTTCGTGGGGGCGGATGAAAGTTTTTCCATCATCCCGCGCATGAAGCGCACCGCGGCCGGGCCCTTGAGCGCGCTGGCCCATAGCTCGCGCGCCATGGTTTCGTGCAGCGCGAGCGCTTCCGGGGCGGAAGTGATCATGGCGACGCCGGTGCGGATGTTGGGTTCTTCGCCGAGGCGGAACGGGCTTAACGCCAAAATCTTGCGGTCGGGCTGGCGGAAGATCTGGAAGCTCGTATGCGGCAGCGTATCGCGCACGATGCCGATCTGCACGCCGATCGGCTCGTTCTCCATCAGCGCGGTGAAATGGGCGGCCTCGGCGCGGGCCAGCGCGCGCCGCGCGCGGCGGGTGTTGTCGGGAAGATCGAGCCGGCCGACCAGGCCGTTGCGCAGGAAGCGCTCCATCTCGGCGGCGGCGATCAGATTGACGATGGCCGGGCGGCGGCGGCGGTAGCTTTCCTTGCGGCTCCGCAGCACGGCCATCAGCTCATCGATCTGGGCGAGCGCGCGGTCGCGTTTGGCGATGCCGTCCGGCACCGACTCGCGCAAGATGTCGCCGAGCGCGGCGTCGAAGCCGTCCGAGGCCAACACGTAGGAGATCGGGCCGGCCAGCACGATAATGTGCTCGGCGGTTTCTTCGATCTGGCGCATGCGCTCGAAATAGGCCACCGCCGACGCGATATATTCGACGCCGACGCCGAGCAGCGTCGGCACCGAGACTTTCAGAAGCTCGGCGAGCTTTTCCAGCGTCTCGATCTTGGCCACCTCGCCCTTCTCGAAACGGTAGAGCGCGGTGCGCGAAATGCCGAGCTGTTGCGCGATCTCCTCCGCGGCGAGGCCGGAGCCGAGGCGGAAGGCCTTGAGCCGGTTGCCGATGTCGTCGAAGCGCAGAGGCATCGTAGCTTGCTCCTCCCTCTCCCCGCGTGCGGGGAGAGGGCACCGGCGGCCGTTGGCCGCCGTTTCTTCCACAAAGAACGCCGATGCGAAGCATCGGCTATGGTGAGGGGGCCTAACGGCTGGGCTCGGAATTGCGGTGCTCAAACTCGCTGAGAGGCCCCCTCACCCTCGCTTCGCTCGACCTCTCCCCGCGCGCGGGGAGAGGTGAATCTTTCATCCGCCTCGCCGCGTCGAGCGCGGCGGCGACGATGTTGTGGTAGCCGGTGCAGCGGCACAGATTGCCGGAAATGCCGACGCGGATGTCGGCTTCGGTCGGGTCCGGATTGTCGCGCAGGAGCTCGATCAGCGTGGTGAGAATTCCCGGCGTGCAGAAGCCGCATTGCAGGCCGTGAAGCTCGTGAAACGCCTGCTGCAGCGGATGCAGCGTCTTGGCGTCCGGCGCGATGCCTTCGACGGTGAGGATGTCGTGGCCGTCGGCCTGCACCGCGAGCATCAGGCAAGAGCGCGCCGAATAACCGTCGAACAAGATCGTGCAGACGCCGCAGACGCCGTGCTCGCAGCCGAGATGGGTGCCGGTGAGCCGGAGCCGCTGGCGCAGGAAATCCGCCAGCGTGAGGCGGACCGGCACGGTCGCCTCGTGGCGCTTGCCGTTGACGGTGACAGCGATGGTTCTTTCTTCGCTCACGATGCCGCCCTCGCCGCGATGCGCTCATGCGCTTTGAGGAGCGCGCGGCGCGACAGCACCGTCGCCAGCTGTTGGCGATAGGACGCCGGCGCGTGGATGTCGTCGACCGCATCAAGCTTTCGCAGCGGCTCGCAGAGCTCGCGCAGGCGCTTGTCGTCGATCGTCTCGCCGATCAGCGCGCGCTCAACGTCGCTGGCGCGAAGCGGCGCCGGGCCCATGCCGCCAAGCGTCAGCGAGGCGCGGGTGACTTTGCCGGCGGCGTCTTCCTCAAGCAGCGCCGCGGCCGACACAATGGCGAAATCGCCGTGGCGGCGGGAAAATTCGACGAAGGCAGCACCGTGCCGCGCCGACCAGCACGGAAAACTCGCGCCGGCGAGAAGCTCGTCGGGCTCCAGCGCCGGCGTCATATAGGCGACCGGGAACGCGGCGAAGTCGATGCTGCGTGCGCCGCTCTTGCCGGCGACCGTCACCTTGGCGTCGAGCGCGGCAGCGACCGCCACCAGCTCGGCCGCCGGATCGAGATGGCACAGCGAACCGCCGAGCGTGCCGCGGTTGCGGGTCTGGCGGTGGCCGACCTGGGCGATGGCTTCATGCATCAGCGGGCAGCGGCGGCGCACCAGCTCGGAGAATTCGATGTCGCGCTGGCGCGTCATGGCGCCGATTTCCAGCGCGCCGTCAGTCTCGCGGATGTAGCTCAGCCCGTCGACGCAATTGAGATCGATGACGTGGTCGGGCAGCACGTAGCGCATCGCGAGCATCGGCATCAGCGACTGGCCGCCGGCCAGCAATTTGGCGTTGTCGAGGCTCGCCAACAGCCCGACGGCGTCGGCAACGCTGCGCGGGTCGTGATATGAGAATGCAGGAGGCTTCATGCCGGAATTCAACTCTACCGCGCTTTGACTCTGTGCCAAAATCTGTGCACCACTTCAAAAACATAAACCAGTCCCGAACTTGGGACCAGCGCACGGGACCAGCGCGATGAAGCCTGCGGCGTTCCGCTACCACGCGCCGAAAACCGTCGACGAGGCGGTCGCCATTCTTGCGGACGTCGCCGGCGAGGACGGCCGCGTGCTTGCCGGCGGGCAAAGTCTGGTGCCGACCATGGCGTTCCGCCTCGCCAAGCCGGCGCATCTCGTCGACATCAACGGCGTCGCCGCGCTCAATCGCCTCGTGGTTGCCGACGGCAAGCTCGTCATCGGCGCCGGCGTGCGGCATGCGGCGTTTCACCGGCCGGTCTGCGACGGGCCGCTCGGCGCGTTGCTCACCGACGTGGTGCGGCACATCGCGCATTATCCGATCCGCAACCGCGGCACCTTCTGCGGCTCGCTGGCGCATGCCGATCCGGCGTCGGAATGGTGCCTGGTGCTGGTGGCGCTCGACGGCGAGGTGCTGGCCAAGAGCGCGCGCGGCGAGCGCGTCATCGCGGCGCGCGATTTCTTCAAGGGCATCATGACCACGGCGCTGGCCGAAGATGAATTGTTGGTCGAGGCGCGGCTGCCGCTGCTGCCTCCGGATGCGCATTGCGGCTTTAACGAATTCAACCGTCGCGCCGGCGATTTCGCCATGGCCGCGGCGCTCGGCGTCTATCGTGTGGAGTCCGGCAAGATGATTGAGCCGCGGCTCGCGGTCGGCGGCGCCGAGGTCAATCCGCGGCGCATCGCGCAAGCCGAGCGCGCGCTGACCGGCGCCGCGCCCGGCGATGCCGCGTTCCGCGCCGCGGCGCAAGCCGCCACCGCGGCGATCGATCCGATGGAGGACAACGTCACCACCGCCGAATTCCGCCGCGATCTCGTGCTCGCGGTGACGCGCCGGGCGCTGGAACGGGCGGCGGCATGAAGTGGATCGGCCAGTCGGTGGAGCGGCTGGAGGATCCGCCGCTGGTGGCCGGGCGCGGCGCGTTTGCCGGCGACATCAATTTTCCGCACCAGCTTCATATGCGCATCGTGCGCGCGGCGCATGCGCATGGCCGCATCGTCAGGATCGACACCGCGGCGGCGCGCGCGCTGCCCGGGGTCTATGCGGTGTGGACCGCGGCCGATATCGCCGAGGTGCCGCCGATCGATTTCCGCGAGGGCTCGATTCCGGCGCTCGATCCGTATCGCCAGCCGGTGCTGGCGATGGACCGCGTGCGCTATGTCGGCGATCCGATCGCCGCGGTGTTCGCCGCCGATCCGTATATCGCCGAGGACGCCGCCGATCTGGTCACTGCCGAGATCGAGGAATTGCCGCCGCTGCTCGACGCGCAAGCCGCGCCGGTCGAGTTCTCGCCGGGCCATTCCAGCGAGGCGGCGATCATCCGCCAGGGCTATGGCAACGTCGACGCGGTGTTCCGCGACGCGCCGCATGTGGTCGAAGTCGAGCTGGCGGTCGGCCGGCACTCCGGCGTGCCGCTGGAGACGCGCGGCGCCATCGGCCGCTACGACGCCGCGCGCGGCATTCTCGAACTGCACGGCGCCGCCAAGGTGCCGCACCGCATCCAGGAATTGCTGTCGCGCATGCTGGCGCTACCGCCGAGCTCCATTCACGTCCATGAATCCCATGTCGGCGGCGGCTTCGGCGTGCGCGGCGAGCTTTATCCCGAGGACGTGCTGGTCTGCGTTGCCGCCAAGAAATTCAATCGCGCGGTGAAATGGATCGAAGACCGCCGCGAGCATCTGATCGCCGCCAATCATTCGCGCCAGCAGCGCCACCGTATCCGCGCCGCGGTCGACGACAACGGCGTCATCCTCGCCATCGACGACCGTTATTTTCACGATCAGGGCGCCTATGTGCGCACCCATGCGGCGCGCGTCGTGCACATGACGGCGGGCATCCTGCCGGGGCCGTACCGGGTGCCGGCCTACCGCGCCATCGGCCATTTCCGCCTGACCAATAAGACGCCGGCCGCGACTTATCGCGCGCCGGGCCGCTACGAGACGACGTTCGTGCGCGAGCGGCTGGTCGACGCCATCGCGCATCAGCTTGGCATCGACCGCATCGACATCCGCCGCCGCAATACGATTTCCGCCGCCGAGATGCCCTATCCGCGCCCGCTCGAAGCCTTGGGCGAGGAAATCCATTACGACACCGGCGATTATATCGGGCTGCTCGACAAGCTATTCGCCAAGATCGGCTGGGAGGCGCTCAACGCCGAGGTGAAACGGCGCAAAGCCGCGGGCGAGCTGGTCGGCATCGGGGTGGCGATGTTCGTCGAGAAAAGCGGGCTCGGCCCGACCGACGGCGTCAACATTTCCATCGACACCTCCGGCATGGTCGAAGTCGTCACCGGCGGCGCCTCGATCGGCCAGGGTTTTGAGACGGTGATGGCGCAGGTCGCCGCCGACGCGCTCGGCGTCGATTACAAAAACTGCCGCGTCATCCACGGCCAGACCGACCGCATCCCGTTCGGCATCGGCGCGCACGCCTCGCGCGCCACGGTGATGACCGCGTCGGCGACCCATATCGCGGCGCTCAACGTGCGGAAGAAAGCGCTCGATATGGCGGCCGAACTGCTGCAGACGACGCCCGACGCGCTCGACATCGTCGGCGGCGACGTGGTGCGCAAAGACCGCACATCCGACGGCAGGCCCGGTCCCTCGATCAGCCTCGCCGCGATCGCGAAAAATCTCGAGCCGACGGCAAAGGCGCGCGGCGACCGCGAGCCGGGGCTGTCCGCCGAAGGCTGGTTCAAGACCGAGCATCAGGTTTATCCCTACGGCAGCCACGTCGCCGTGGTGCGCATCGACCGCGACACCGGCGGCGTCAAGGTCGAGCGCTATTGCATCGCCTATGACATCGGTCGCGCCATCAATCCGGCGACGGTGCACGGCCAGATCGTCGGCGGCTATGCACAAGGGCTTGGCGGCGCGCTGTTGGAGGAGTTCACCTATAGCGAGCACGGCGATCCGCTCGCCGTTACCTTCGCCGATTATCTGCTCCCGGCGATGCACGAAACACCGGCGCCGGAAGTGCTGCTGCGCGAGGATTACGCCTCGCCGCTCAATCCGCTCGGCATCAAGGGCGCCGGCGAAAGCGGCATCACCGGCGTCGGCGCCGCCATCGCTTCCGCGATCGAGGACGCCATCGGCATTCCCGGCGCGGTGCGCGAACTGCCGGTGACGCCGCAGCGGATCAAGGCGATGCTGAACGGCAAATGAGACCGGGACGCCGGTTTATTCCGGCTTGATGCCGGCGGTTTTGACCACCGCGCCCCACTTTTTTATTTCGGCAATCATATAGGCCTTGAGCTCCGCCGGCGTCATGACCATGGGCTCGGCGCCGAGGTCGGTAAACCGCGCGCGCATCTTGGGCTCGGTCAGCGCGGCGTTGATCGCCTTGTTGAGCTCCTCGACGATCTCCGGCGGCGTCTTCGCCGGCGCGCCGACCGCATCCCACACCGCGACATCGTAGCCGGGGACGAATTGCGCGGCGTTGGGCACGTCGGGCAGCACGTCCGCATGCGCCACGCCGGTCACCGCAAGCGCGCGCAGCTTGCCGGCCTTGATGAGGCTCAGCGTCTGCAGGATCGGCGTGAAGCCGGCCTGCACCTGGCCGCTCAACAGATCGGGAATATAGCTGTTGCGATACGGCACGTTGACGAGCTTGATGCCGGCCATCTCGTTGAACAATTCGCCGGCCACGTTGGTCGCGGCGCCTGAGCCGACCGAGGCGTAGTTGATCTTGCCGGGATTGGCCTTGGCATAGGCAATGAATTCCGGCAGCGTCTTGGCCGGCACCGCGGGATTGATCACGAGCACCAGCGGCAATTTGACGAGGCCGGCGACCGGTGCGATGTCGGCCATCACGTCGAAGGACAGCTTATCGTACAGCGACACGTTGATGGTGTTGGTCATCGTCAGCGTCAACAGCGTGTAGCCGTCGGCCGCCGCATGGACGACGATCTCGGTGCCGATATTGCTGGCGCCGCCGGGGCGGTTGTCGACGATGAATTGCTGACCGAAGTGCTGCGACAGCAAATCCGCAAGGAGCCGCGTGGCAACGTCGGGAGCGATGCCGGCGGGATAAGGCACGACGATGCGCACCGGCCGCGTCGGATAGTCCGCCGCCTGTGCGGCGCGCGTCAGGACCGGAACCGACGCAGCGCCGGCGGCAAGATGCAAGAACCGACGGCGGGGAATTCTCATAGCGACTCCATGGATGCACTTCTTGTTTGCCGGCTGTAGGCCGACCTCAGTCGGCTTTGACATTGGCGAATTTGATCACCTTGGCCCATTTTTCGGTTTCGGCGGCGATGAATTTTTCGAAGTCGGCCGGCGTGCCGGTGAAAACGTCGCAGCCGAGATCGGTAAAGCGCTTGCGCGTCGCCGGATCGGCGAGCGCGGCGTTGACTTGTTTATTGAGCGCGGCGACAACGTCCGGCGGCGTGCCTTTGGGCGCGACGATGCCGTACCAGCCGTTCGCCTCATAGCCGGGCAGGAATTCCGCCATGGCCGGGACGTCCGGCAATAACTCCTGGCGCTTGGGGCTGGTGACCGCGAGCGCGCGCAGCTTGCCGGATTTGATGTAGCCGAGCGACGCCGGCATTACGCCGAACATCGCCTGCACCCGGCCGCCGACCAGATCGGGCATCGCCGCGGCTTCGCCCTGATAGATGACGTCGAGCAGGTTGAGATCGGCCATCATGCGGAACAGCGCGCCGGCGACGTAGAGCGGCGTGCCGCTGCCGCCCGAAGCCAGATTGATCTTGCCCGGATTGGCCTTGGCGTAAGCGATGAATTCGGGAACGGTTTTCGCCGGCACCACGGGATTGACGTCCATCACCAGCGGGATCGTCGCGATGCTCGCCACCGGCACGGCGTCGCGGAGAAAATCGAAATTGAGATGATGATAGAGCGCCGGATTGATCGCATTCGACGACATCGCGAGCAAGAGCGTATTGCCGTCCGGCGCCGATTTGAGAACAAGCTCGGTGCCGATATTGGTGCTGGCGCCGGGCTTGTTTTCGACGACGAACGGCTGGCCGAGTTTTTCCGACAGCCATTGCGCGATCAGCCGCCCGATGATGTCGGGCGAGCCGCCGGCCGGCACCGTCACCACCAGGCGCACCGGCCGCGACGGATATTGCTCGGCCCGCGCGACGCGCGCGGCGGCGGGCAGCATGCCGGCGCCGACCGCGAGCTGCAGGAACTTTCGTCGCTCGATCATTTGTCCTCCCAGCGACCGCTCAGCCCGCCTTCATATGCGCGAACTTGACCACCTTGCCCCATTTTGCGGTTTCGTCGGCGACGAAGGTGCCGAACGCAGCCGGCGACATGGCTTGTGGCAAAAAGCCGAGATCGGCAAGCCGCGTTTTGACGCTCGGGTCCGCGAGCGCCGCGCCGATCCCGGCATTGAGCTTGGCGACGATGTCGGGCGGCGTGTCTTTGGGCACACCGACCCCAAGCCAGCCGGCAACGTCGTAGCCCGGCACGGCCTCGGCAACGGCGGGAACGTCGGGCAAGGAATCGAGCCGCTTCGCCGTCGTCACGCCGAGCGCCCGCAGCTTGCCGGCCTTGATGTAGCCGATCGAGGACACGATCGGATCGAACATGACCTGGACACGTCCGGTCATCAGGTCGGTCTGCGCTTCGACCTCGCCGTGCGCCGGCACATGCACCATGTCGACGCCGGTGAGCATCTTGAACAATTCGCCGCTAAAGTGCGTGAGATTGCCGGTGCCGGTCGAGGTCATGTTGATCTTGCCGGGATTGGTCTTGGCGTAGGCGATGAACTCCGCCACCGTCTTTGCCGGGAATTGCGGATTGACCACCATGATGAAGGGATTTTCGCCGAAGCTGCCGACCGGCGCGATGTCGCGCACGAAATCGAATTTCAGATTGCTGTAAAGCGACGCATTGATCATGTTCGGCGTGCCGATCAGCAGCACAGTGTAGCCGTCCGGCGCCGCGCGCGTGACCATTTCGGTCGCGATATTGGTGCCGGCGCCCGGCCGGTTGTCGATGACGAAGGGCTGGCCGAACTGCTGCGACAGCGATTGGCCGACCAGCCGCGCGATAATGTCGGGCGCGCCGCCTGCGGTGAAGCCGACGACGAAGCGAAGTGGATGATCGGGATAGCCTTCCGCCAAAGCCAGACGCGATGCTGCGGGAAGGATTGCGGCGGCTGCCGCAAGTTTGAGAAGATTCCGGCGCGGCACGGACATTGTGGCGGCTCCCCCTGGTGCTGCGGCCCCGTCAGCCCGCCTTCATCTTCGCGAACTTGACCACCTTGGCCCATTTTGCGGTTTCGTCGGCCAGGAACTTGGCGAACGTGGCGGAGGCCATCGGCTCGGTCTCGCCGCCGAGATCCTTGATCCTGGCGACAAGCTGCGGGTCGGCGAGGCCGGCGGTGACGTTGTTGCTCAGCACTTCGACGATCGACGGCGGCGTGCCCTTGGGCGCGCAGACCCCGTCCCAGGCCGTGGCGTCGAAGCCGGGCAGCATCTCGCTCACGGCGGGAAGCTCCGGCAGCACCTGCGCCCGCTTTGCGCTGGTCACCGCCAAGGCGCGCAATTTGTCGGTCCTGACGAAGCCGATCGCGCTCGACAGCGTGATGATGAAGGCCTGAACCTGCCCGGCCAATAGATCGGTGAATGCCGGCGCCGGCCCGCGATAGGGCACGTGCACAACGTCGATGCCGGCCTGCATCTTGAGCAGTTCGATCGCCACATGCATCGGCGTGCCGATGCCGGGCGAGGCGAAATTGACCTTGCCGGGATTGGCTTTGGCATAAGCGATGAACTCGGGAAGAGTTTTGGCCGGGAACGCTGGATTGACCAGGATCACCATCGGCAGCCGGATCACGCCGGCAACCGGGGCGAAATCGCCGGGAAAATCGAAATCCAGCTTGGAATAAAGCGTGGCGTTGATCGCGTCGGCGGTGACGCAAGTGAGCAGCGTGTAGCCGTCCGGCGCGGAATGGGCGACGGCCTCGGCCGCGATATTGCCGCCGGCGCCAACCCGGTTGTCGACGACGAAGGGCTGATGCAGCTGGCCCTCCAGCCATTGCCCGATCAGCCGCGCCACCAGATCGGGCGTGCTGCCGCCGCCGAAGCCGTCGATGATGCGCACCGGCCGGGTCGGATAATCGAGCGCCGATGCCGGCCATGGAACGGCAGCGGCCGCGGCGGCAAGACGAAGGAAATGTCGGCGAGGGACTTCCATGGTGCGGCCTCCGGCAGGTACCGCTGCTTGCCCGCAGCCTAGCCCGCCCGGATGACCGTGAGAAGTGCCGTGACAATCGGTCCATTCGACGCATCACGGCTGTTCCTCATCATTTCTTCTTCGGCACCCTCTTGCCCTCCTTGCGGGCCTCGGACAGCGCGATCGCGATCGCCTGCTTGCGGCTCTTGACCTTGCCGCCTTTGCCGCCTTTACCGCTTCTGGCGGTGCCGCGCTCGAAGCGGCGCATCTCTCTCGCCACGTCGCTGCCTACGCTGGGCGAATATTTGCGCTTTCCCTTCTTGGCCATTGCTGCTTCCTCCAATAAACGCTCCCGCAATTAACATGCGCCGGTGCCGGTGACGACCGCGCAAGGCCCCGTCTTTCTCATAACTGCTTGGCCGGCAATAGGTTGCCGGGGACGTATGTCGCGCCGCGGCACCGCAGCGAAATCGCAAAAGCCCGCGACGGTTGGCCGTCGCGGTCCATGGCAGCGCTTAAACGCACAAACGTCAGTGCGGGCTCATCCGCGCGGAGCCTGGCTGGCCCGGCACTTTGAAGCGCTTGCCGGTATCGGTGACCTTGGTGCCGTCGACGCGCAGGATCGAAAAGTCGCGATCCATATAATTGCCGACATAGATGTATTTGCCGTCGGGCGTGAAGGCGACCGCTTCCGGCAAGGCGCCGACCTCGATGTCGTTGAGCCGCGTCACACATCGGCCGTATGGAACGCGATGTCGGCTCGTGACTCACAGCGGACATGAGCGGCCCATTTTGCCGTGATGCGAAAGCAAAATGTTCGATCCGCAATGTGTTAGGTTCAGATCCTTGGCGCCGCCGACGGTCGGGAGACGACAGATGAAGCTCATCCAGTTTCGCAAGCCGGGTCCGCCTAGCGTACTGCGATGCCTCGACGTGCCCATCCCAGAGCCGAAGCCAGGTGAAGTATTGATCAGGGCACATGCGATCGGCGTCGGCATTCCCGATTGCTTGATCCGCGCCGGAACTTACGGCCATATGCCGCCGCTGCCGGCGACGCCGGGCACCGAACTCGCCGGCACGATCGAGAAGATCGGACCTGGCGTCACAACCCGCCAGACCGGTCAGCGGGTCTACGCCACCGCGCGCGAGCGGCCCCATCGTGGCGGCCATTATGCCGAATATGTTACGGCGCCTGCGGAAGCGACGTTTCTCCTGCCCGACAATGTTGATTTCGATGCCGCGGCGGCGCTCGCCAATTATCAGGTCGCCTATCACATCTTCAACGATGCCCTGCACCTACGCCGGGGCCAGACCGTACTTATCTACGCCGCCGCCGGCGGCATGGGCAATGCGCTGATCGACCTCGCGAAGGCCGCGGGCTTGACCGTCATAGGCGTGGTCAGCAGCGACGACAAAGCGCGCTTCGCCGGCGAACTTGGCGCCGATCATGTCATCAACCGCAAGAATGAGACGGTCGGCGAGCGGGTCAAGGAGTTCACGCACGGTCGCGGCGTTGAGGCCATCATCGATCCAGTCGCCGGACCGGGGTTCCCCGACAATATCGCGATGCTCGCACCTTGCGGGACGCTCGTCATTTACGGCGCGCTTGGCGGGAAGGCGCCGCTCGATCTGCTGCCGACACCACAGGTGCGCAAGAACTCTCCGGCGGTACGACAGTTCACCATCCACACCTGGGACGATCTCGTCGACGAACGCCGCGCTGGAATGCGCGCGCTCATCGAGATGCTGGCGGCCGGCAAGCTTCATCCGCGCATCCATGACCGCCTGCCGCTTACCGACGCGGCGCGGGCGCATGAGATGCTCGAAAGCGGCGCGGTGCTGGGCAAGCTGTTGCTGCGGCCGTGACGCTTGATTGCGCCAAGAGTTCTCTGCCAACCCGATAATGTCCGCTGTTGGCCCGCAACCGAAGTGCCGAAACGACCGCGATTTGGTCGCGATCGGGTAGAAAGCGGACATGAAGCGGACATCGCAGAAGTGAAGCGTTTGACCCAAAGCGGCGCTTTGCCACCGTCCATTGACGCACTGCGAAAAGTTCATTCGATCACCTCGTCGGCGATTGCAAGCAGGCTTGGCGGAATGGCAACGCTCTCGTTGGCACGACCGTCCTAACGATGCCCGTGTTCCTGCCCACCGGAGCCGCCGGAGCCACCGGGGCTATTTTTTTGGATCTGGATCACGGGCTCGTTATTGCCGGTGGTCGGTTTGTTCGGATTGCTGACTCCGACCGGATTGACCGGTTTGACCGGCACGACTGGCTGATGAGACGGAGGCGTCGGATTGCTTACGGTCGTCGGCGGGTTCTTCAACCGTCCGGGCTCCACTGTTCCGTTGGTTGGATTGGTCGGATCTGGGCGACCAATGGACTGCGGATTTTTGCCACTAAGCCAATAGTTGATGCACCCGTTAAGGCACTGTGATTGACTGTTATGAGTTTTATTATGGGCCTTGCACCAGTCGACACAAGCGTTTAACCCTGTCTGACACCCACCTGTACAATTGCTAGCCGCTTCAGCGACAACGCTGAACGAGACAAGAAGCGCGATTTGCAAAGCCGCCCGTGCGAAAGCTGCCAGGAATTCAATGCATGATTTTATCATCGTGTTGCCTCCGTTTTGTTGCCGAAGTTTGAAGTTCAGGCGTACGTTTTCAGAAAGCGAGATTGGGGCGACGATGTCCCCGAACTGCTTCGTGCGGTTTTCGCCGGCTTAGTCACCCTAAATCACGACGCCGTTCGGACCCTATTTAGGGTGAAGTGTGGGGTCGCCTGGTCCCCGGTTGGGACCGCGGGGATCGTTGCCGCCCGTGGCGCCCGGGGAAGTAGGCGCTACCATGCAGTGGGGGCCGCGGCAGCCAACGCCAGTTCCGCCATGGCCTTTTGCTGTGTTGTCGCGAACGCCCGAGCCGGAGGGCGCGGCGGAAGTGCCGGATGTCTTCACCTGACTTGGGCCCCCGCTGGACTTCGCGAAGACGTGGCTCCCGCTCAACGTCAACGCCGCTGAAATCGCGAGGAGCGAAACCACTTTCGAGACTGTTGTCATTGCCGTTTCCTCTATCCGTTGCCGATCACTGACACTGAATCAGGACGCCGTTCGGACCCATATGCCCTCCACGGCAGGGAGACGGAGTGGGTACCGCCTGGTTCAGACACGCAATATCGGCCACCACTCGCCCCTTGATGACAGACTAGGACACGCGGGGGCGTGACATGCTTGACCTGGCTGCCGCCAGCGCCTGAGGGAGCGGCGGATGTGCCGGATGTCTTCACCGGACCTGGCCCACAGTCTTTGCGAAGCCTGTGCCGCTCGCGGCGTTTGCCACTAAGACCGCGAGAAGCAGCACCGGTTTCGAAGTTGATGTCATTGCGGTTTTCCCTCGCGAGTCTCTGATTGTCCGCCGGTGCGGTGTGCATGGCTTGATCATCAGCTAGCTCCCCGGTTGTTTCGTTAGGTCGGCCAGTTTGATTTTTGTTCAGGCCTCTGCCGCGAAACGGCGGCTTGCGTTAACGGTACCTCTGCATCCGGATGCGCCGCGTCCCCCGATTGGGGGAGATCAAATTTCACGTGTGACCGGGAATGTGTGGAACTCGCCGACCCGGAGGGATCAGTCCAGCAGCGGGCTGGCGTAGCCGGCAAAGAGCTTGACCAGATCGGCCTGCCGGTGCGCGCCGGTCTTTTCATAGAGACGCTTGAGATGGGTTTTGACCGTATTCTCGCCAATGCCGAGCGTTTCGGCCACTTCCGGGACGCCGCCAACCTCCACGATGGTCAGCAGGACGCGCACCTCCATCGCCGTCAACCGGTATGTCTTGGCAATCGCCTCGGGCGGGGAGCGCGTGGCCAAAGCGGCTTTCTGCACGAACAAGGCGGCCGCGGCCGCAAGACTCACGCCGGTGCTGCGGCGCGCGCCCGACGAGAGCGGCAGGACATGAGCGACATAGCGCTCGCCGCCGCGCGCGATCAACGGTACGGCCACGCCCCTGACGCCAATCGCGGCGTCGCCGGTGTCGGCAGCCAGAAAGATGTCCCGCAGCGCGCGATTGACGTCTGGATCGCTGGCGACGAGCCGGCCGAGCGATGCACGCAAAACGTCGCCGTCGGCGATCATGGCACGGCCCGCGGTATTGGCGTGGATAATGCGACCGTTCGAATCCACGAACAACATGGCTGCACTCAGCCCGTCGAGGGCGTCGGCGAACGTGGCGGCTTGGGCTGATTTAAACTCGATGACCTTTCCGATCAGCACGGCACGACGAAGGTGTGGAACCAGGAGCCGCAAGCGCTCGCGCGCCGGCTCGTCGGCGAGACCTTCGCGCTCATGGCGAAACAAAGCGAGGCCGACGTGGCTCTCAGGCGTTCTGTCGAGATAGACGCAGATGTTGTCGATCCAGCCTTGTGGCCGGATCCACTCAATATAGAAGCGCGATTGCAGAAACTCGGCATGCGACATGACAGTCGATGTACTGAAGACCTCACCAACGTCGAGCACGATATAGGTGCCGGCCATGGGATCCATCGTCATGTATTTCTCGACATAGAGCCGGCGGTAATCCGGGTCGGTGCCGAACTCGTAGGCTATGCTCATGTGTCTTCGCGTTCGCGAGGATTCATGCGCGAAGATGCCGCCCGCCGATCCGCCGACAAAGGCCCCGATCCTGGGCAGGAGGGCGTTCCAGGAATTGGGATTCAATGCGGCATCGTATATGCCGCCGATCAGCTGGAGCAAGGTTTTCTCCAGATCCATTCGCAGGCGCCCCCCGAGGCATTCGGCCGAAGCTAACATATTGCCGTTGCAGATGGGGTGCTCAAATTAAGATCGTTAAAGGTTGCGCCGTCTCAGCTAGCCGTTTCTTTCGCATTAAACCGCGCTGACAAATGTCCGCTTCTGGCCCTGAACGTCATTTGCTGCGAGACAGCATTATGTCTGGAATTGAGGGCCGAGCCGACATTGGGAGGACATCGCAAATCGATCGTTCTTGACCCTGGCTGTGTAAAAACGCGCGGTGTGTGATTCACTCTGCAGTGTGATTTTGCCGCTGCGGAGGGCTGGGATGAGGCGCTTTGTTGAGGGGATCGATCGCGACCAAGCGACACTGTTTGCGGAGTGCCTGGCGGACTGGGTGAACGATGACAATCCGGTTCGGGTGATTGATGCCTTTGTCGACAAGCTCGACTTATCGAGGTTGGGATTTGAAGGAGTGGTCGCCGAGGCGACGGGCCGGCCGTCCTATCATCCCTCCGTGCTGCTGAAGCTCTACATCTATGGTTATCTCAATCGGGTTCAGTCGAGCCGGCGGCTTGAGCGTGAGGCTGGGCGCAATATCGAGGTGATGTGGCTGACGGGCCGGCTGACTCCTGACCACAAGACGATAGCAGACTTCCGCAAGGACGGTGGTGGAGCGATCAAGCAGGTTTGCGTGCGATTTATCGAACTGTGCCGTCAGATGGGCCTGCTGACGACAGCGAGCGTTGCGATCGATGGCAGCAAGTTCAAGGCGGTCAACACCCGCGACAAGAACTTCACGCGTAACAAGGTGGAGCGGCGCCGCGCGCAGTTGGAGGAGAGCGTGGCGCGCTATCTTGCGCAGCTCGACACCGCCGACCGACAGGAGCCGTCCGAAGAATTGGCAGCCAAGACGGCCCATCTGAAGGAAAAATTGGTCAAGCTGGAAAGCGAGATGCAGCGCCTGGCGGTGATGGAGAAGCTGATGCTGGCATCGCCCGATCAGCAGATCTCGCTCACTGATCCCGACAGTCGCTCGATGGCTACTAGCGGCCGCGGCTCGGGCGTGGTCGGCTACAATGCGCAGGTCGCAGTCGACACGAAACATCACCTCATCGTCACACATGAGGTAACGAACGATGGCTCGGATCGAGCGCAACTGGCTAAAATCGCTTGCCAAGCGAAACAAGTCCTTGGCGTCGATAAGCTCGAAGCCGTTGCTGATCGCGGCTACTACAGCGGCGAAGAAATCCTCCAGTGCCACAAGGCCGACATCGCGGCGACGCTTCCCAAACCGATGACCTCTGGCATTGAGGCAAGGGGTCGCTTCGGCAAGCAAGACTTCGTCTATCTCAGCGATGAGGATGTGTACCGCTGCCCGGCCGGCGAAAAGCTGAAGTACCGTTACACAAACGAGGAGCGCGACCAGCAGCTGCGGCGCTATTGGACAAATGCATGCCGTGACTGTGCGCTCAAGCCTCGCTGCACGACCGGAAAGGAGCGGCGAATCACGCGATGGGAGCATGAGCACGTGTTGGAGGCCGTACAAAAGCGCCTCGACAAGAACCCGCAGGCCATGCGGGTACGTCGCGAGACGGTCGAGCATCCCTTTGGCACGCTAAAAATGAGAATGGGGGCGACGCACTTCCTGATGAAGCGCTTGCCGAAGGTTGCCACCGAAATGGCACTGCATGTGTTGGCCTACAACGTCACCCGCGTGATGAACATCGTGGGCATCCAGCCGCTCATTGCAGCGATCCGGGCATAGCCGGACCGGTAGAATACGTGCGCCGTTCGTCGCCAAGTCCCGCGTCTCTCCAAGCGTTTTGACACGACCAAGACCCAACAGCGACATCGGCTCTGCAGTGCGGCACCGGTTTTTTACTCTTCGCGTGTTTGTGGCGGCCGGTGGTTTGATGAGTTATGGCACCAGCATCACTGAAGCCCTTCACCTCGCCGGCCTTGATGCTGGACGGATACTTAAGGGCGAAAAACCAGCCGATCTGCCAGTCCAGCAGTCCACGAAAGTCGAACTGGTCATCAACCTCAAGACCGCCAAGGCGCTTGGCATTAAAGTCCCCTACACGATCATGGGCCGCGCCGACGAGGTGATCGAATAAGAGTGAAGTTTGCTGCGGTGCATCAGTCTCTTCCTGGCCCTGAACCGACCTCGCGAGATGTCAACGTCGATAAGATCAGGACATGCCCTACGCCGCCCGCGGCAGTGCCCGGAATTCTTCGGGGCTCGCCATGTCCCAGGCCATTTGGTAGCGCTTGTCGGCGCTGCCGGCGAGCAGTTCGCCGGGCTTGAGCGGCGGATAAAGCTCGGCGAAGCTTTTCACTTCGTTCTGCGACACACGCCGTGAAAAATGCGCCAGCGCGAATTGCATCGGATGATCGAGGCCCGCGGCCGCGACCAGTTCGGCGAGCAATTCGATGGTGGCGCGGTGGAAGTTGTAGACGCGCTCGGCCTTGTCGGGCACCACCAGCGCGCGCTGGCGCGTCGGATCCTGCGTCGACACGCCGGTCGGGCAGCGGTCGGTATGGCAGGACAGCGACTGGATGCAGCCGAGCGCGAACATGAAGCCGCGCGCCGAATTGCACCAGTCGGCGCCGAGCGCCATGACGCGGGCGATGTCGAAGGCTGAGATGATCTTGCCGCTGGCGCCGAGCTTGATGCGGCCGCGGGCATTGATGCCGACCAGCGCATTGTGCACGAAGTTCAAACCTTCGCGCAGCGGCATGCCGAGATGATCGGTAAATTCCAGCGGCGCCGCGCCGGTACCGCCTTCCTTGCCGTCGACGACGATGAAGTCGGGATAGATTTTCGTCTCCAGCATCGCCTTGCAGATGGCGAGAAACTCCCAGGGGTGGCCGATGCAAAGCTTGAAACCCGCCGGCTTGCCGCCCGACAGCCGCCGCATCGTGGCAATAAACTGCATCATCTCGATCGGGCTCGAAAACGCCGAATGCCGCGACGGCGATATGCAGTCGACGCCGACCGGCACGCCGCGGGTCACCGCGATCTCCGGACTGACCTTGGCGCCGGGCAGCACGCCGCCGTGGCCGGGCTTGGCGCCCTGGCTGAGCTTGAGCTCGACCATCTTGACCTGATCCTGCGTCGCGCCGGCGATGAATTTGTCGGCGCAGAAAGTGCCGTCGCCGTTGCGGCAGGAAAAATAGCCGGAGCCGATTTCCCAGATGATGTCGCCGCCGTTTTCGCGGTGGTACGGGCTGTAGCCGCCTTCGCCGGTGTCGTGGGCGAAATTGCCTTTCTTGGCGCCGGCGTTGAGCGCGAGGATGGCGTTGCGGCTTAACGCACCAAAACTCATCGCCGAAATATTGAAGATCGACGCCGAATACGGCTTGGCGCAATCCGGCCCGCCGATGACAATGCGGAACGGTTCCTTCACCACCGGCTTCGGCGCGATCGAATGATCGAGCCACTCGAAGCCCGAGGCATAGACGTCGTTCTGGGTGCCAAACGGCCGCTTGTCCAAGGCCCGTTTGGCGCGCTGATAAACGAGCGCGCGTTTGTCGCGCGAAAACGGCGTGCCGTCTTTCTCGCTTTCCAGAAAATATTGCCGGATCTCGGGACGGATTTCCTCGAGGATGAAGCGGATATGCGCGGAGAGCGGGTAATTGCGCAACACCGCGTGGCGTTTCTGCAGAACGTCGACGGTGCCGATGACCGCCAAGGAGATGAACACGACCAGCGGTATATCGATCAGGAGCGATCTAAAGCCGAGGAAAAACTCAAGCCCCAGCGCCGCGGCGATCAGGACGACTAGCGTATAAATGATAAAGCGCGGCTGCAGCGGCAACAGCAATGTGTGCATCGAAATTCCCCTCGGGCGGAGACGACTGCGCGGACGAAAGCCCCCCACTCGCCCGCGCAGCGACGAATGTAGGAACAATAGTTGTCAGTTTGATTAATCGCGGGAACTTGCACTCTTGCTGCACCGCACACACGGTTGCCGCGCGTCATGGCCGGCTTATTGGGCCAGTTTCGGCTCGGCATCGAGACGGACGATCCAGCCTTCGAGGCCGGGCTTGGCCGCCGGATAGCGGGCCAATGAGACTACTCACCTAACTCGCCGGCGCGGCTAAGCAGCGAAGGTACTCGAATCGTGGCGCGATTAAGCTTCTCAGCCGCCGGCCGCCGGCTTTGCCAAGCTCTTTTTCATCGGCATGGCCGACTACGACATTCTGCCACGGCGCCCGAACAACGTCATCGCCGGATAGCCGAGATACCACGAATAGAGGTTTGTGGCGGAGGCGTTTTGGAAACCCGTCCCAGCCGACATCAGCAAGTGGTTGTGGTCATCAAAATCGTAAACGGCGCCAAGATTGAATCCCGTGCTGTCTTTTCCTCCGATCGTATCGGCTCTAACATGCGCGCCGTCCTCATTGTCGAGTCGGCGCCTCGTCCCTCACATTTTCAGGGACCAACGCCAGCAAAGCGACCACACCGACTACGGCAAAAGCCGCGCCGAACAGAAAAACCGCGGCATGTCCGACCTTGTCCCAAAGTAAGCCGGCAACAAGGCTGGCCACCAAGCCGAACAGCCCAACCGTCGTGTTGTACCAGCCGACCCCGCTCGCGCGCAGTTGCTCCGGCACGTAGTCGCTTGCCAGAGCTTTGCCGACAGCGCGGAATATTCCTTGATAGAGGCCGTAAAAAATGAAGAGCATGGCGATGAGTGCGACGTTCGTGGTCAAGGCGAAGCCGAGATAGGCGATCAGAAAAATGACGAACGACAGCATGAGGATGTTTCGCCGGCCCAATTTGTCCGACAGAAATCCCGCCGGGTACGAAATCAGCGCCGCCACCAGGTTGAAGCCGGCGTATATCAGGATCGTCATCGTCAACGAGGCACCGACATCCTTGGTCTGCAGGATCAGAAAAGCGTTGCTGGAATTACCGACCCCGAACAAGGCGGTCGCGACCAGATATTTCCAGTAGGGCTTGGGGAATCGCCACACGTTGATATCGATCTTGGATTTCGCGGTCACCGCCACCGGCCGCTCTTCGACGAACACGACCATCAAGAAGGCGAGAAGGCCGGGAATGACCGCGAGGTAGAACATCAACCTGATGTCGAGGCGCCATGCCGTGAGCAGCAGCACAGCCAGCAGTGGCCCCAGGAATGCGCCGGTATTGTCGCCAACGCCTTCGAGACCGAAGGCCCTTCCTCGGTTCGCCTCGTCTGCCGAAGCGGCGATCAGCGCATCGCGCGGGGCCGAGCGGGTGCCGGCGCCTAGCCGGTCGAGAAATCGTCCGCCCAGCACCCCCTGCCATGCCGCGGCCGCCCCCATGATCGGCTTACCAATCGCAGCCAGCAGGTAGCCTATCAGGGCGATGGGCTTTCTCCGTTGCAGCTTATCCGACAGCGCGCCGGAAAAGCCTTGAACGATGTTCTGCGTCGCCCCCGCAATACCTTCGATCAGGCCGACCACGCTGCCGTCGGCCTTCAAGGTCTGCGTGAGGAAAATCGGCAGCACCGGATAGAGCATCTCGGTGGAAATGTCGGCGAACAGGCTGGCGAGCGCCAAAAGAAAAGTATTCCGCGAGAGACCGGCAAAGTACGAATGTCCTGTCGCTGTTGCCATGGCGAGCTAGGCCATTTTGCAGGTCTTGCCTGCGGCCTAAGCTAGCGCACGGGCAATTCCCTGGAGCGCACTGATAACGACTGCTAGGAGCGGCGGCGCATGCGGCTTGTTAGCACTATTTCGGCTCGGCATCGAGACGGACGATCCAGCCTTCGAGACCGGGCTTGGCCGCCGGATAACGCGCCAGCACCAGCGGATCATGCCCGGGCACCACATGGCGCGGCGCCGTCGCCAGCTTTTTGAGTGTTTCGTAGCCTTCCACCACTTCGCCGACGTTATAAACCAGCGGATAGACGCGGCCGCCGTCGATATGGGCGTAAAGATGCGAGGCGTCGGCGGCGAGCACCACATAGCCGAGCCGGGTTTTCACCCGCACGCTCTGCAGGCCCTTGGAGTGGCCGCCGACATGGTGCACGGTCACGCCCGGCGCGATCTGATCCTCGCCGTCGTGAAAGGCGCAGCGCCCCGCGAACACCTTGCGCACCATCGCGACAACGTCCTCGACCTCGAACGGCGCCCGCAGCGCCCGGTGGCACATGCAGCGGCCGGTGGCGTAGGCCATCTCGCGATCCTGCAAATGATAGCGCGCCTGCGGAAACAGATCGTAATTGCCGCAATGGTCGTAATGCAGATGGCTGATGATGACGTCCTTGACGGCCTCCGGCGCGATGCCGAGCGCGGCTAGCCCATCGCGCACTGGCTTGATCATCTCGCGTTGGCGCTTTTTGCCCATCGCCTCGTCGAAGCCGGTGTCGAGGACGATCGTGCCGGACGGCCCGACGATCGCCCAGACGAAGAAATCGAGCGGCTGCAGCACGTCGTGCGGGTCGCCGTCGATGAAATTCGCCGGCGAGCGGCGCGCATGATGGCCGTATTTGATCGCGTAGATTTCATGGATGTCCTCGCTCATGGCCGCCCTCCCCTGATGTTAGGACAATGCTAGCACCCAGTTTGCGTGCGGCAGAAACAAAAACCCCGGCGCCAGTTTTTGAAAACTTTGGCGCCGGGGCTTTGAACTACGCAACTACGCTACAAAATATCGGGCAATACGATCACAACTGACCGTATTTCCTCAAGACTGCGCGGCATTGGTCGCCGACGCGCCAACTATGGGCGGCGAGCGTCGCGCCGCAGCGCAGGAGGTTGTTCCAAGTCATGCCGCCTTCATGGTCGCACAGCTTGGCGGCGGCCGGCCGGCACGGCGCCAGCTCGGCGAGATCGACCGCGTTCGCGGCGGTGACGGATAGACCCACGAAAAGGCATGCAGCTACGATGATCTTCATCCTCAGTCGTCCCTCATTGTCAGCTTGAACGACCTACTTAATACTTCGATACCGAAATGGCCAGCATTTTGTGCGTCGCAATAGATAGTATAAGCTATTGTTTTATATAGAGTAACTTCCGTTGTTTTAAACATATAGTGTGCGCTGCCGCGCTTGTGCCGCAATTGGCCTCCCGCGGCGCCGGAATCGACGGTCCCAGCCAAGCCAGGGTTCAGCCAAAACGAATGCCCGGCACGAAGCCGGGCATCCATTGCAACAACCGGTCTTGGATCGAAAACTCAGGCCGCGGCCGCGGTGAGATTGCCGAAGCGCTTGAGATTTTCTTTCTGCTTGTCGTTGCGCGGCGGCAGCTTGAACAGCCGCGCCGCGGTGCCGCCGAGGATATTGTGCTTGGCCTTCTCCGACAGGAACGGCAGGTCGTAGATCGTCGCCGGCAAATCGAAGTCCCAGTGCGGATAATCCGAGGAATACAGCAGCTGCGTCTCCGCGTTCATCATGCGGAAGGTGCACTCCATGGCGCCGTAATCCTGAATCTCCATCGGCTGCGACGAGTAGTACATGTCGCGCATATAGTCCGACGGCTTCTTCTTCAGCAGCGGCGCTTCCGACGGCCGCAGCATGAATTCGTGATCGAGCCGCTGCATCAAAAACGGCACCCAGGCGATGCCGGATTCGATCCAGATCACCGGCAGCTTGGGAAAGCGCTCGCCCATGCCGTTGATCACCCAGTTGGTGCAGTGCACGACGTTGTACCAGGTGAAGCCCAGCGCATGCGCCGCCAGGAAGCGGTTGCAGCTCTTGTAGATCGGCTCGCCCCAGTTCGGGCCGGAGTGGAACGACAGCACCAGGCCGCGCTCCTCCAGCGCCCGATAGAGCTTCATGTAGGCGTTGTCGTAGACCGCCATGTCCGAGCGCACGGTGGTGACCATGAAGCCGCCGACATTCGGCCGGTCGCCGAACACCTCGACGTGGCGCAGCGCGGCTTCCGGACTATTGAACGGCAGGCACAGCATCGAGAAGAAGCGGTTGTCGCCCTCGGGCAGCACTTTTTCGGTCAGCCAGCGGTTATAGGCCCAGCACAGCTCGACCTCCATTTCCTTCTGCGGATGCAGCCCGATATTGAGCATGCCGGTCGGGAACAGGCAGGAGTAATCGACGCTCATCGCGTCCATCCAGCGGTGGCCGAGCTGAATGTCGCGTTGCGCGCCTTTGAGACCTTCGGTCTTTTCCGAAGAGCGCATCGGGTAGCGCGTGACGCGGCCGCCCATGTCCTGATAACCGACCTGGCTCGCGGTGATTCCGGCGCGATTATTTTTGGTGCGGCTCGCTAGGCTGAGCTGGCGCAAAACGTCGTTTTCCATGTACGGCAAGAACTCGTCGTAGCTCTCGTTCTCGTAATGGTGGGCGTCGACGTCGACGATGACCATGTCGTCGAGATTGCGCTGGTGCGCCTGCTTGCGCGCATGCGACAACAGGCGCGTGGTATTGAGCTCCTCGATCGTTACGCGGCGACCGCGATCGGCGATGAGATCCATGACGTTTTCTCCGTTCCTAATCTTTCCAAATCGGCGGGCTCTAGCGACCCGTCCAGTTTTGCCACATGCCGAGCTCGAACACGGCGAGATCGGCCGACCGTAACAAACCGCTCGCCGTGATCATGACGTCGGTGGCGGTAATCGAATTTTTCGGCACCGGTGTGAACTGCTCGCCGGCTTGGGCGCGCGCGGTATAGACCCGGCAGGCCGCCGCGATCAGTTTTTGCAGTGCTTCGGCCGAAACCGTGTCGAGCTTGTCGTCGACGATGCTGCGCTCGAGCGTCGCCGCGAGCTGCTTGGCCTCCGCCGATGCGCCGCTCTCGGCCACGACGGCCGGCTTGACCGCGCGGATCGCCGCCGGTCGCGTTTTCACCGCAGCCTTTGGCACGGCTTTGCTCGCAACAGATTTTGCTGCGCGCTTAGGCGACGACATAAAGTTCGTCTCCCTTTTGCACGGTCTTGTATTTCTTCAGCTTCATCTTGCGGTCCGACACGCATTCGCCGGTCTTCATGTCGTATTCCATGCCGTGCCACGGGCAGACGAAATGCATCTCGTCCTCGGAGAAGTAGAGGCCCATCGAGGTCTTGTCTGGCCGCAGCCGTTCCTCGACCTTGGCGATGGTCAGGCCTTCGCAGGCCGGGCCGCCCTGATGCAGGCAGAAATTGCTGTAGGCGTAGAACTGGCCCTCGTGCTGGAACACGCCGATCTCGTTGTCGCCGACAAAAATAATGCGACGGTCGCCGTCTTTCATTTCGGAGAGTTTTGCGACGAATTTCTCGGCCATCTTGTATACGCCCTCGCGTTTTACCCTTGTTTTCAGCTCTTCCGCTCACCCTCGGTGGGGCGATTGGGCGCCCGGACTCAGGGCCGCCACCTCTCGCCTAGGCTTTTAGCACAGACCAAAGCCCCGCGCGACGGGCATAACTCGATGCCCAGCTATGCCGGCCTGAGGACCCATTAAGCCATCCGGTTCTCGATCTCACCGATCTTTTCGATCCAGATTTTCACCACATCGCCGGCCTTGAGGAAGGTGCCGCTCTCGGCGCCGGTCCCCGACGGCGTGCCGGTCAGGATCAGATCGCCGGGATGCAGCGTCATATTGATCGACAATTGCTCAATCTGCTCGGCGAGCGTGAACAGCATCTTGGCGGTGTTGGAATCCTGCTTGAGCTCGCCGTTAACCCACAGTTTCAGCCCGAGATTTTGCGGATCGGGAATATCGCTGGCCGGCACGATCCACGGACCGATCGGGCAGGACCCCTCAAAGGTCTTATGCTTGGTCCAGTCCATCTTGAACGGCGAAGTCGGCGCCACGGCCGGCCGGCGGCCGCGGTCGCGCGCGGAAAAGTCGTTGGACGCCATATAGCCGGCGACATAGCCGAGCGCCTTCTCCTTGGGCACGTCCTTGGCCGGCCGGCCAATGACGGCGGCGAGCTCGATTTCCCAGTCCATGGCGTCGGAGTAGCCGGAAAGCTTAACGGTCGCGCCCGGGTCGACAATGGTGCGCGTTGCTTTGAGGAAATGCCAAGGCTTCAAGCCTTGCTCGTGCGGATCGGGCGGCGGCGGATTGCCCTCGCGCGCCGCCATGGCCGCGGCATGGTCGGCATAATTGGCGCCGGCGCAGTAGATCGCGGAAGGATATTGGACCGGCGCCAGCAATCTGGTCTTTTTCAGCGGCTGCCGCTTGGCCCGGCTTTTCGCCGCTGCCGCGGCGGCCTTTTTCAGCGCGCCTTCGGCGGATTTCCAGTCGGCCAGAATGCCCATAACGCTGGCATAAGCCGGCTTGCCGATAAGCTTTGCCGCGTCGAACACCTCCTCGCCGACGACGAGCCCCGCCCGCGGTCCCTCGGCCGATTTGTAGGTGGCGAGCTTGTAACCGGCCGGTTTTGCCGAAGCCATTGGCGTTTTCTCCCTTGAAATTCCGTTCTTGCAAATCCGGCCGGGACCAAACCGCGATCCCGCGCGCTTGGCAAGCCTGCCATGCTAAGCCTGCCAATGCCCGCTCCGCGCGATTAGACGGGCCGATGCTCTTGAGTTGGCGCACGCGTGGTGATTGATTCCGGGCTAGAAACGGGAAACGCGGCAGGAGCAGGAAATGATCAAGCCACGACGCATCGGACACGCCACCTTCGAGACGCCAGACCTGCCGCGCCTGGTCGACTATTACACCGAGGTGATGGGGCTCGTGCTCGCCGAGCAGGAGAAAGACCGGGCGTTCCTCACCACCAAGGTCGGCCAGCTCGCCATCCAGATCAACAAAGGCGACGTCGAGCGCTGCTCGACGTTGTCCTTCGAGGTGGCGCCGGAGTCCGATTTCGGCGCGCTCGCCCGCGAGCTGGAAAAGGACGGCATCAAAAGCGAGCTGCGCAACGATTCCGTTCCGGGCATCGGCCCGGTGCTCACGTTCAAGGACAACAAGGGCACGACCATCGCGCTGTTCAAGGAGTGGAGCTATCTCGGCAAGCATCTGCAGCACCACGGCGTCGGCCCGCTCAAGCTCGGCCATATCGCTTGGGTCGTGGAGAATCCGGCGAAGACGGCGGAGTTTTACAGCAAGGTGATGGGCTTTCGCGTCTCGGATTGGATTTCCGACTTCTTCGTGTTCATGCGCTGCAATTCGGATCATCACACCGTGAATTTCATCCGCGGCACGGCCTCGAAAATGCATCACATGGCCTTCGAGCTGAAGGACTTCATCCATCTGCAGAATTCCTGCGACCTGTTCGGACAAAGGAAGATTCCGATCATCTGGGGGCCGCTGCGGCACGGGCCGGGCCACAACCTCGCCACCTATCACCGCAATCCGGACGATCAGGTCATCGAGTTCTTCTGCGAGCTCGACAAGATGGTGGACGAGGAGCTCGGCTATTTCGAGCCGCGGCCCTGGCACCAGGACACCCCGCAGCGGCCGAAGACCTGGGAAGCCGGCAAGACCAGCGTCTGGGGCCCGCCGCCGACGCCCGAGTTTCATCGCGGGCGCGACGCGGTTGCCGCCCAACCGTCGCAGCAGCACTGACTAAGCCATCACGCTAAAACTGGCGCGCGCGTCAATTCCTGCTGCTCGCCATAGAGCCATTCCATCCCTGCCATCGCGTCGTCGGCCGTGCGCGACGACAGCATCATGTTGCGCAGCTCCTTGGCGACGCCGGAGGCGTGATAGAATTCGCCGTAGACGCGCGCCATGATCTGGACGCGGCCGGTGCGCAGATAGCGCGCTTGCTGATAGGCGCGGAACGCCGCGGCGTAGTCGCCGCCCGCCGCCACGACCTTGTCGGCGAGACACACCGCGTCCTCGATCGACATGCCGGCGCCCTGCGCCAGATATTGCAGCATCGGATGCGCGGCGTCGCCAAGCAGCGTGATGCGGCCGCGGCTCCAGTCCTTGATCGGCGGCCGGTCACACAACACCCACATGCGCCAGCTTTCGATCTTGTTGAGCAGCGTGCGCACCGGCGCGCAGGTTTTGGCGAAGCGCTCGTGCAGCTCGGCCGGATCGCCGAAACTGTCCCAGCCTTCCTCGTAGCGGTTGGAATGAAACACCGCGACGAGATTGAACAATTCGCCGGTGCGCAATGGATAATGCACCAGATGCACCTTCTCGCCGGCCCACAGCACCATGTCGCGCCAGCGGAATTGCTCCGGCATTTCCGAGGTCGGCAGCACGGCGCGGTAGGTGATGTGGCCGGCGGGCTTCGGTTTGCCGTCGCCGACCAGCATCTGCCGGATGGTCGACCACAGCCCGTCGGCGCCGATCAGGGCCGCGCCGCGATAGCGCGTGCCGCTTTCGGTCCGCACCGCGATGCCGTCCGGCGTCTCGTCGACGTCGACGACTTTCTGCGAGGCGTCGAGCCGGATGCGATTGGATGCGCGGCAGGCTTCGAGCAGCACTTTATGCAAATCGGCGCGATGGATGAGCGCGTAGGGATGATGGAATTTCCTGCGGAACGCCTCGCCGAGCGGGATGCGCGTGACTTCCTCGCCGCTGACCGAATCCATCATGATCAGATTGTTGGGGAACACCGCGAGCGCGCCGATCGGCTCGATCAGCCCCAGCCGCTCGAACATCCAGAACACGTTGGGGCCGAGCTGAATGCCGGCGCCGATCTCCTTGAACTCCGACGCCTGCTCGATGACCTGGGAGGCAATGCCCTGGCGCGACAGCGCCAAAGCCGCGGCAAGCCCGCCGATGCCGCCGCCGACGATGAGGACGGACTCGTCCTTCCAATTTGCCATTGCCGCGTTTCCTCCGCTGTCATTGTAGAAGGGCGCAAAGCTCCGGCAAGGGCGAGAGCTGTCAGCAACTAGGCGATGCGGTCGCGGATTTTCGGCCGGTGACCGCTGACTTCGACCGCGGCGTCGTGCGGCAAGCTCCGGGCAAACAGGCCGCAGGACGCGGTGAGCGCCGCGGCGGCGGCGAATGCCACGATGAAATCGGCGTGGCTCAGCGTCGTCGCGCCGCGCCAAAACATCGACAAATGCAGCAGCAAGGCCAGCACCGAAATGCCGAAGCCGCGGCTGAGCTGTTGCGCCATGCTGGAAATGCTGGTCGCCGTGCTCATTTGCGGCGTCGCCACGTCGGCATAACCGAGCGCCTGGGTCGCGGTATATTGCAGCGACAAAATAAAGCCCGCCGCGAGCAGCAGCGCGAAGATCAGCAGCAGCGGCGTCGCGGCGGTGAAAAGCGCGCACATGGCGACGGCGGCGCCGCTGATGAGGCCGTTGACGATGATGACGCTGCGAAAACCGAAGCGCCCGAGCACGCGCTGCGCCGTCATCTTCATCGATATCGAGCCGACGGCGGTGGCGAAGGTGATGCTGCCCAACGTCGCGGCCGAGAGCCCGAACACCACCTGCAGCAACAACGGCAGCAGAAAAACCAGCGTGCCGCCGCCGGCACGGAAGATCGAGCCGCTGGAGATGCCGGCGCGAAAGGTGGCGATGCGAAACACCGAAAGGTCGAGCACCGGATGCTCGGCATGCCGCAGATGCCGCAGCGCCAGTGCGCCGAGCACGACGCCGAGGACCAGCAAGACAATCGCCGGCGTCAGCTCGCTGCGTCCGCGTCCGATCGCCTCGACGCCGTACATCAGGCAGAATAGCGCCGCGCCGGTGAGAACGAAGCCGATCCAATCCAGCGGCCGCCGCGTGTCCTCCCTCGGATTGTCGAAGAACAGCGTCACCAGCACGATGCCGACGATGCCGAGCGGGACATTGACCAGGAAAATCCAGCGCCAGGAGAAATAGGTGGTGATGAAGCCGCCGATCGGCGGGCCGAGCACGGGGCCGAGCTGCGCCGGCACCTGCAGATAGGCCATCAGGCCGATGAGCTGCGCCTTCTCGACGGTGCGAAACAGCACCAGCCGCCCGACCGGCACCATCATGGCACCGCCGAGCCCCTGCAGCACTCGCGCCGCGGTCAGCTCGACGACGTTGCCGGAAAGTCCGCACAGGATCGAGCCGAGCGTGAAAAGACCGATCGCGGCGCGGAACACGCTGCGGCCGCCGAAGCGGTCCGCCGCCCAGCCGCTGACCGGAACGAACACTGCGAGGCTGAGCAGATACGCCGTCACCGCCACGCTCAATCGCACCGGATCGGTGTGCAGCGAGATCGCCATCTGCGGCAGCGCCGTGGTGATCACGGTGGAATCGATCTGCTGCATGATGACCGCCGAGGCGACGATCACGGCGACGATTTTCGGTTTCCACTCGGGGGACATCGGGCGCGGCGGCGACTCGGGGGTTGCGGCGGAACATAGCATCCACCGCCGTCACCGCGCATGAATAGCGAGTGGGGGTGGATTACCCGCGCCGCAACGCTTGCAGCACGCGCTCCGGCGTGATCGGCATCGCCGTGATCGCCGCGGCGCCGAGCGGGCGCAGCGCATCGTTGACCGCATTCATGACGGCCGCCGGCGCGCCGGCGGTGCCGGCCTCGCCGGCGCCCTTGGCCTCTAGGACGACATGGCCAAATTTACCCAACACGACTCAAGGAACATCATCAGTTGTTGGTATCGCAGGTGCATTCGTCCAAATTGCCGCCATCAACGTTTATTTGAATGCCAACGACTCGCAACCCATGGATTTGTTGGCGTAAGAACTCGCTCACAAAATCACGCTTTTGCTCTGCATTATCACCAGCGATATTAAAACTCCTTTCCAGTTCAGCAGCTCGGCTATCATCCGGCACATCATACAAACCATTTAAAGTATCCTGCAGGCCCTTTCGAGCGTCCGCGTCCTTGGTTCGCGCGAACTCACGTTCAATATCTTTTTTTTCATAATAATTGTTCAGAACCATTCCACTCCAGAGTTCTCCTCCCCTGTCACTGCTATCCAGATAAAAAGTTAGGTCTACGAAGAAGTGGGAATGTTCACCGCCGATAAAGCACGTATATTGCGGATTAGTGTTGTTTATTGGCCCACCGATGTAGCCAATATCACAGTCTTCGCGCGTGAACTGGCCTAATGTCGAAAGACCCAGAGTTGCATTCGTAAGGATGCGGTCATCGGCAGACGCATTGAAATACGTGCTGAAGCTCAATTTCTGACGCGGCGCCCCTGGATGACTGTTGGAGATCAACAATTTTGTACCAACAATTCGACCCCTCACCCCGTTGACAGAGGATTCACTCAGAAATTTCACAAATATGTCGTACCCGGAACTTTGAAAATGCGCTGATTGGTCGTCTTCATACAAAGGGGTATCTAGAATTGACTTAATATATTCAAGCGTTGTTCCGCCGGCCTCTCCCAATTTCACGCGATCCAAGAAATCAGTTGGGAGATTAAAACCTCCCTTCATTGGGCCAATCATCTTTTCTTGCAATAACTGGAAAACTGTAAGACGACAATTCGAACTTTGCGCCAGGGCGTCGGCCAATTGTTGCTGCAATACACCTTTGGACTCAACAGACGTGTATTTGCCCGCTCCCTCGATACCCAACTCAGCAATTTTAGCTGCTAGGCCAGCAAGCTTAGCTTTGACATCACCGGAAATTTCAATTTGATTTGAGGCCGATTCCTGGCTGATCGTATAGCATAAGTCAGCCGCCGCATCTGTAATGACTTTGAGAGCAGCAGCCTGCGCAGCCAAATCATCCGCTCGCGCATTGGATATAAAGAGAACGAAGGGAATAATGAGTGCACCAAAGCACCCGGGAGGTAGCCATTTCCTCCGAGGCTTGACCTCTAACATTGCGTTTTCCTTATAAACAATCGGGACACTAAACTAGACACGCTAGCAACAGTTGTAAATCGATTTTTCCACGCTCGCATAACGAGCAAGACGCACAGGGGAATTTCGAATCCGGGATTATGCGAGCGGCACTAAATGCGCCAACGCTTGCAGCACGCGCTCCGGCGTGATCGGCATCGCCGCGATAGCCGCAGCGCCGAGCGGGCGGAGCGCGTCGTTGACCGCGTTCATGACGGCCGCCGGTGCGCCCGCGGTGCCGGCTTCACCGGCACCTTTCGCGCCAAGCTCGAAATCGGCGGTCGGCGTCACCACGTGGCCAACGTCGATATCCGGCATTTCGCCGGCCATCGGTACCAGATAGTCCATCAGATTGCCGTTCAGGAGCTGGCCGGCCTCGTCATAGAGGCAATGCTCAAACAACACCGCGCCGATGCCTTGCACGATGCCGCCGCGGATCTGCTCGTCGACCAATTGCGGATTGATTACGGTGCCGCAGTCTTCGACGCACCAGTGCCTGAGCAGGTTTATCTCACCGGTGCGCGTGTCGATTTCGAGATAAGAGGCCTGCACGCCGTTGGTGAAGGCGAACGGCCAGGCGCGCGGCACGTAATGCCGCGTCACGGTGAACTCGGCCTGGAAGCCGGGCGGCAGCGTGTCGGGGCGGAAATAAACCACGCGGGCCACTTCATCGAGGCCCATACGCTCGCGGCCGGTATCGGCGTCGACCACGATGCCGGCGCGGATATCGAGCGTCTTCGGATCGGCCTGCAGGATCGAAGCGGCCGCGGCGAGGACGTTGTCGCGCAACGCCTTGCCAGCCAGCCACGCCGCCTCGCCGCCGATGCCGGCGGCACGCGACGCCCAGGTGCCGCCGCCATAGGGCGTGTTGTCGGTGTCGCCGGTAATGACGCGCACGCGCTCGATCGGCACGCCGAACGAGGTGGCGACGCATTGCGCCAGCACGGATTCGGCGCCCTGCCCCTGCTCGGTGACGCCGGAATGGCAGAACACCGCGCCGGTTGAGTCGAGCCGCACCGTGGCGCCGTCCTGCGACGAGATACGCGCGCCGCCGACGCCGTAGAACGCGGCCGACGGATTTGTCACTTCGATGAAGGAGGCAAAGCCAATGCCGCGATGCACGCCGCGCTCGCGCAATTGCGCCTGCTCGGCGCGCAAGCTTTCGTAATCCATCATCTTGAGAATCTTGTCGAGCGAAGCGTGGTGCGACAGGCCTTCGAATTTCAGCCCGGCGGCGCTCGTCGCGGGATAGCTGTGATCGGCAAACAGATTACGCCGCCGCAGCTCGGCCGGGTCCATGCCGATTTTCGCCGCCGCCAGCTCCACCAGGCCTTCGGTCACCGCGGTCGCGATCGGATGGCCGACGGCGCGGTATTGGCACATCACATTCTTGTTCTGGAACACGACGCGGGCGCGGGCGCGATAATTCGGACAGGTGTATGGCCCGCCGACCAGATTGACGACCTGGTTGGCTTCGATGCCGCTGGTGCGCGGATAGACCGAATAAGGCCCGATGCCGGTCAGATCGTCGATCTCGAACGCGGTGATCGTGCCGTCGCGCTTGACGCCGATTTTCGCGTTGACTCGATGGTCGCGCGCATGAATGTCGGTGACGAAGCTCTCCAAGCGATCGGCGACGAATTTGACCGGCCGCTTGAGCAGTTTCGCCAACGCCGCCGTCGCCATCTCGTCGGCATAGACGTGCACCTTGATGCCGAACGAGCCGCCGACGTCCTTGGTCAGCACGCGCACCTGGTTTTCTTCGAGAGCAAGGTGCTTGGCGAACAGGTTCTGCATCATGTGCGGCGCCTGCGTGCCCTGATAGACCGTCAGCCGCTCTTCGCCCGGATTCCAGTCGGCGACGATGGCGCGCGGCTCGTTGGTGACGCCGGTGTGGCGGCCGAAGTTAAATGTCGTCTCGACCACGGCATCGGCCTCGGCAAAGCCTTTGTCCGGCTCGCCGGCATTGAGCACGCGCTCGAAAGTCAGATTGTCGCCAAGCTCGGGATGGATGACCGGCGTCTTCGCTTCCAGGGCCGTTTCCGCGTCGGTAACGCTTGGCAAAGCCTCGTAGTCCACTTCAACCAGAGCGCAGGCATCCTCGGCTTCGGCGCGGCTGCGGCCCACCACGGCGCACACCGCCTCGCCCTGCCAGCAGGCGCGATCGACGGCGATGGCGTGCTGCGGCGCCGATTTGAGGCCCTTGAGATGGGTGAGCACGCCGACCCAGGGCGTGATCACCTTGGCGAGCTCGGCGCCGGCGACCACGGCGACCACGCCCGGTGCTTTCTTCGCTTCCGCCGCTTCGATATTTTTAATTCGGGCGTGCGCATGCGGCGAGCGCACGAAGGCGACATGCACCATGCGCGGCAGCACGACGTCGGTGACGTACTGGCCGCGCCCTTGCGTCAGCCGCGCCAGATTGGGCCGCGGCACCGAGCGGCCGATATAGGAATTCGGCCGATCGAGCGCGCTGAGGCCGGACGGCTGGTCGGGGGAGATTTTCATTTCTTTTCCGTCATTCCGGGGCCGAGCGAAGCGAGGAGCCCGGAATCCATATTCGCTGACCTGTGGGTATGGATTCCGGGCTCGCGGGCGAAGGCCCGCGCCCCGGAATGACGTTTAGAGGAAGCGCGTCGGCCACATCAGCGTGCGCCACATATGCGCCGACGGCGAATTGTCGAAGCCGAGGCCTTCCTTCGGCTGCTTGAAGTTGCGGCCGATGATGTCGACGAAATCGTTGAGATCGACCTTGGCGTTGGGATCGAACGAATAGATGTCGTTCACCGTGATCATGCGCGAGGTCATGTAATACTTGTGATTCTTGGCGCGCTCGTATTCGGCGACGATGTAGGGCTCGGGCTTATAATCCGCGCCGAAGTAGTCGATGTACATTTTCGGATATTCGTAGCCGACCGAGGGATCGGGAAAGAAGCGCAGCGCCTGGTGCATGCGCACCGCCCAGCTCACCTCCTCGTCGACATAAGGCTCGATCATCTGCGCGCCCCAATAGCCGTGGTCGCAGCGGATGAAGCTCGCCACGCCGATGTCGTGCAACAAGCAGGCCAGCACGACCTTCTCGCTGTGGCCGCCCTTGAGCGCATGCGTCGCGCTTTGCAGGAGGTGATTGAGCGAGGCGAAGCGGTTGTTGAAGAAATCGATCAGCGTCGGCTTCGCCGGCATTTTCGGCAGCCGCTGGTCGGCGCCCATCAGGAAATATTTGTCGGGATTGGCGGCTCGAAGCGCCGGGCCGCTGTCCATTGCCACCTTGCCGTCGGCCATGCCGAACAGCACCGATTTGGTGGCGATGCGCTCGCCGAGCTCATGCATCATCTCTTCTTCGAGCGCGTCGGCGGCTTGCGACAGCGTTTGCGGGTTGGCGTGTTCGTTCATGGTGAGCCTGCCTTTTCCGCCCGTTGCTGGGCGATGGATTCGATGGCGTCGACGATGGCCTGATAGCCGGTACAGCGACAGTAATTGCCTGACATGTGCTTGCGGATCATATCACAACTCGGCACCCCGGCGCGCGCCAGAAGCGCAGAGGATAATAGCGAGTTGGCCCCGATCAGCATGCCGGGCGTGCAAAAACCGCATTGCAGCGCATTGCGCCGCTGGAACGCCGCCTGAAGATCGGCGATGACCCCGGAGTCCGACAGGCCTTCGATGGTCTCGACCGCGGCGCCGTCGCACTGCACGGCCAGCACCAGGCAGCCGCGCACCACGTCGCCGTCGAGGAGCACCGAACAGGCGCCGCACACGCCATGCTCGCAGCCGATATGGCTACCGGTCAGCCCGAGATCGTCACGCAGGAAATCCACCAGCGTTTTTCTCGCCTCGACGCGTTCGCGCACGTCCTCGCCGTTCACGCGCAGGCTGATGTCGAGGTGGCGGTCAGACATAAAATTAGCCTCGCCGTAAACCCTTATTGCCTATATAATACCACAATGAACACTTGGGTCTTGGTCCTTGTTCTGACTGTCAGCTCCCAAGCGGTGAGCATCACTAATGTCCCGGGATATTATTCCGCGGGCTCTTGCGGGGACGCTGGCCGCGAATACCAAGAATCAGTGAAGTCTGAAAACTTTGGTGTCAGATATCGCTGTATACACGGCCCATCGAAATAACCCGTGCCCCGAGACCCCAGAGCCGAAAACTCGCTTCCGTGTGTCGTCTTTGTACGATCAAGTAATACCGATGAAGATTATATTCGCTGCATGGCACACGCGGCAGGGTGGAGACTACTGTCTGACGGCAAGAGAGATCATTGCGTCATTTATCGGCGCTTGATTACGAGGGTTTCATTCAAAGGCGTTAGGGTCGCGCAGTCGTTTATGGCGCAATGCGCCGAAGAAGGCCTAAGATTTCGCTTCAGAGATAAATCACGCTGAGACACCACTCTACCCGCTCATTCCCGCGAAAGCGGGAATCCAGAACTGGGTCCCCGCCTTCGCGGGGACGAGCGGTTTCTTTCTAGACTTTGCCCGCCACGATATCGCGCACGATGTCGATGGCGCGGCGAAGGAGAGTCATCGAGGCTTCGAGCGTGCGAAAGGCGGCGTGCGCGGTGAGCGTGACATTGTCCATCTGCGCCAGCGGATTGTCGGGCTTCAGCGGCTCGGCGTGAAACACATCGAGCCCGGCATGGCGGATACGGCCGGATCGCAGCGCGGCGATGAACGCCGCCTCATCGACCAGACCGGCGCGCGCGGTATTGACGAAAATCACGCCGGGCTTCATGCGCGCAAATTGCGCCGGGCCCAGAATCCGCGGGTCTCGTCGTTGAGCGTCAGATTCATCGAGATTACGTCGGAGCGCCCCAGCAATTCGTCGAGCGGCACCAGCGGCGCACCGGGCTTTGGCGTGCGGTTCCAGGCGATGACCTCCATGCCGAGACCGCGGCCGATGCGCAAAACTTCGCTGCCGATGCCGCCGAGCCCGATCACGCCCAGCGTCTTGCCGAGAAGCTGCACGCCCTCGTGGGGAGTCCAGACGCCGGCGCGCACGTCGCGATCCATGCGCGCGACGTCGCGGCAGGCGGCCAACAGCAGCGCGATGGTATGCTCGGCGACGGCGGTGTCGCCATAGCCCTTGATAATGTGAACTTTGATGCCGCGGGCCGCCATGTCGGCGAGGCACATATAGCTGGCCGGCCCGGTGCCGAGAAAAACGATGTGCTTGAGCGTCGGGCAACACTCGACCTGCGGGGTCGGCATATAGGAGTGGTCGTCGATGCAGATGTCGAAGCCGTCGAGCAGCCGCGGCAGCTCGTCCCGCTCGAACGGCTTGCGGTTGACGTCGATCGGCGGATCGCCGGGGCGAAGGACCCGCTGCCAGACCGGCGCCAGCTGGTCGTTGCAGTCGAGAAACAGCGCCCTCATTCCCTCTTCCCGTTTTTCGCCCCGTTGACGGTTGGTGCGGCGACTTTTAACACATCGCCCGCGGGCACGATCCCGAAAAGCTTGCCCTCGGAGGTGATCCGAGGGTGGATACCGGTTTTCGGACAAGATCCGGCCCAAGCAGAAAGCGGGGATTTGACATGCGTCTGGCAAGCTATGCGTTGCGCGGCCGGCCGAGCTTCGGCGCGGTGGTGGGCGACGGCATCGTCGATTTGCGGCCGCGGCTGCACCGCTTCCAGTCGCTGAGCGAGGTGTTCCGCGCCCAGGCGCTCGATCAGGCCAAGGCCGCCGCAACCGGCGTGCGCCCCGACGTGACGCTCGCCGAAGTCGAGTTGTTGGCGCCGCTGCCGGCGCCGGAGAAAATCCTCTGCATCGGCATCAATTACGCCAACCGCGGCGCCGATTATAATGTCACCAATAATCCGAAATATCCGAGCATGTTCTACCGCGCGCCGAATTCGCTGGTCGGCTCCGGGCAGAACCTGATCCGGCCGAAAATCTCCGAGCAGCTCGATTACGAAGGCGAGATCGCCATCGTCATCGGCCGCGACTGCAAGCACGTCGCCAAGGACCGCGCGCTCGAGGTGATCGGCGGCATTACGCTTGCCAACGAGGGCACCATCCGCGACTGGACGCGCCACGGCCAGTTCAACGTCACCCAGGGCAAGAATTTCGACGCCTCGGGCGGCATCGGGCCGTGGATCCAGACCCAGTTCGATCTAGGGAAGCCGCTGCACCTTGTGGTGCGAAAGAACGGCGAAGTCACGCAGGACGACACCACGGCGAGCATGATCTTCTCGTTCGCCGATATCATCGCCTATACGACGAGCTTCATGACGCTCAAGGCCGGCGACGTCATCTGCACCGGCACGCCGGTGAAGAAGACGAAAGCCGATCCGCCGATCTGGCTCAAGCCGGGCGACACCATCGAGGTCGAGTGCCCCGAGATCGGCGTGTTGCGCAACACCGTCGCGGATGAGGCGTGACCGCCCCGGTGCGAGCCGCCTGCGTCATCGGCTGGCCGATCGGACATTCGCGATCGCCGCTCATTCATAATTACTGGCTCAAGCGCTACGGCATCCCCGGCGAATACCGGCGCGAGGCGGTGCCGCCCGAGCAGTTCCGCGCCTTCGTGCAATCGCTCGCCACGCACGGCTATGTCGGCGCCAATGTCACCGTGCCGCACAAGGAAGCGGCGCTTAACGCCTCGCAGCCCGACGACCGCGCGCGCGCCGTCGGCGCCGCCAATACGCTGTGGCTTGACGGCGGCGTGCTGCGTTCGACCAACACCAACGTCGAAGGCTTCTTGAACAATCTCGACGCTTGCGCTCCCGGCTGGGATCGCGGGCTGGGAAAAGCCCTTGTGCTCGGCGGCGGCGGCGCGGCGCGCGCGGTGGTTTACGCGCTCCTTGAGCGCGGCATCGCGCGTGTCGCGATCGCCAACCGGACCGAGGACCGCGCCGAAGCCTTGCGGGAGCGTTTCGGCGCGCGTGTCCACTCCACCCGCTGGGACGACCGCAATGTCGCGCTCGACGGGGCCTCGCTCGTCGTCAACACCACGACGCTCGGCATGCCCGGCCAGCCGGAACTTGCGCTCGACATTGGGCGGCTGCCCAGTCACGCCATTGTCGCCGAACTGGTTTACTGGCCGCTCGCCACGCCGCTGCTCCGCTTGGCACGGGCGCGAGAACTACGCACCGCCGACGGACTTGGCATGCTGATGCATCAGGCCGTGGGCGGCTTTGCGCTGTGGTTCGGCAAAAAGCCCGAAGTGACCGCGGAACTGCGCGCGCTCCTTGAAGCCGACCTTAGCCATACGCAAGCGAAGCCGTCGGAATAAGCTCGCACGTCGGGGGTTATTACACTTTATCCTGGAAGCGGGGCGCGTTGGGAGGAATGACGATGAACCCATTCAAGATGAACCCATTCAAGATGAACCCATTCAAGATGAACCCATTAAAGGTGACGGTCGTAGCCGGCTTTGCCTGTCTGTTTGCGGCGTCGCTTGCGATAGCGCAGGCGCCGCAAACGGTTCGCGTCCGCGCCACCATCGAGAGCGTCGATGGTGCCATGCTGACGGCAAAATCGCGCGACGGCGCTGAGATGAAGATCAAACTTGCCGACAACGCGCCGGTGAACGAAGTCGTCAAGGCGGCTCTCTCCGACATCAAGCAAGGCTCATACCTCGCCATAACTGCCACCCCGCAGCCCGACGGCAGCCAACGGGCCACGGCGGTCCTCATCTTCCCGCCGGCCGTGCACCCGCCCGAAGGTTTCTCGAACTGGGACTTGCCTCACAGCACGATGACGAATGCCACCGTAGCGGACCAGGTTACCAGCGCGGACGGTGAAACGCTCACGGTGAAATACAAGGACGGCGAGAAGAAGATTGTCGTGTCGCCTAGCGCAGAGATCGTGACCAGCAAGAAGGCGACGCTGGCGGACCTCAAGCCCGGGCAGAAAATCTTCATTTTCGCCGCAAAGAAACTCGATGATGGGACGCTATCAGCGCCCAATGTCTCGTTCGGCGATTACGGCGTGTGGCGGTAACGCCACAATCCTCGGACTTGCCATGAGAACCATCGGGTTCCGGATTGGCGTCACGCTGGTCGCGGCGCTCGCCGCGACGGCGGCGGCGCTGGCGCAACGGCCGCCGACCGTGCGCCTGCGCGGCACCATCGAAAAGATCGACGGCCACACGGTCACGGCGAAGTCGGATAAGGGCGCCGAGCTCAAGCTCGACCTCGCCGACAAGGTCATGGTGGTCGCGATAGTCAAAGCGGCGCTTTCCGACATCAAGCCGGGCGACTTCGTCGGCAGCGGAGCCATACCGCAGCCCGACGGCACGCAAAAGGCGATCGAGGTGCACATCTTTGCCGAATCCATGCGCGGCACCGGCGAAGGCTCCCATCCCTGGACCCATGGCCCCGCCAGCACCATGACCAACGGCACGGCGGGCGCGACTGTCACCGGCGTGAACGGGCCGGTGCTCACCGTCAAATACATGGACGGCGAGCAGAAAATCGTGGTGCCGGCGGATGTGCCGGTCGTGCGCTACGAGATCGCGGATTTGAGCGCCATCAAGCCGGGGGCCGCTTTCACGGTCAACGCGGCTGCCAAGCAGGCCGACGGCAGCTTCGGCGTCGGTCGCATCAATGTCGGGCGCGACGGCGCCGCCCCGCCCTGAGCGCGGGGCACGCCGATGCCGCCAACCGATCCGTTGATCTACCGCTTCTACGAGCTGGTGATGGGCAACGGCCCGGCCTTGAAAGTGCTGATCGAGGAAGAATTCGGCGACGGCATCATGTCGGCGATCGATTTCGACCTGGGCATCGAGCGCCAGCCCGCTCCCAAGGGCGACCGGGTCAAAATCGCAATGTCGGGCAAATTCTTGCCCTACAAATATTACGGCGCCACCGGCAACGCCCCGGGCTTACGGGTATAGGGAAGAGTAACTCGGCATCCCGGGTCGCGCCGAAAGCGCGACCCCGAATGACTACACTCACCAATGCCGATTGCAGTGGCGGTGGAAATTATTGTCGGTCCAGCAATGGCCCTTGCTGATCGACGGACCCCAGAACGGCCTGCCCCAGACCGCACCGACCACGCCGCCGACCACGGCGCCGGGCGGACCGGCAACCAGGAGACCGGTGCCGGCACCGGCCGCTGCGCCGACCATGTCGGCGCGGGCGCTCGGCGCCGCTAGCGTGGCTGTCATCGAAACGATTGCCGCTGCCATGAAAATCTTACGCATACTTTCCTCCTTTTGCCGACCGCATTTCGGTCGCATCGCGGCGAGGACGCTACGCAAGAAAGTCCCCCGCCCCGCCGGTTAGAACGCACCGGTCGAGAATTGGTTCGATCCGAGCGACTTCATAGGTTCATAAGGTTGACGACCGGTGAGCGAACACGGTTGACGACCGGTAAATGGCATCCGGCGGCATGAGACGCTTACATTTGGGCAATCGCGCGGCGGTCGACCCCGGCGATACTGGTGATCCCGGTCAGCGCCATGCTGGTATCGAGCTCGCTGCGCATGATCTCGATCGCCCGCGCCACGCCGGCCTGCCCGGCGGCACCGAGGCCGTAGATGTAAGCGCGGCCGCTCATGCAGGAGCGGGCGCCGAGCGCGAGTGCGCGCAGAATATCCTGACCGGAGCGGATGCCGCCGTCGAACATCACCTCGATCTCGGAGCCGACGCCGTCGGCGATCGCCGGCAGCATAGAAATCGAGGACGGCGCGCCGTCGAGCTGACGGCCGCCATGATTGGACACCACCAGGGCAGCCGCGCCGGTCTTGGCGGCAATCCGCGCATCTTCGAGGTCGAGAATACCCTTGAGGATGAGCTTGCCCGGCCACAGGCTCTTGATCCACTCGACGTCCTTCCAGCTCAAGGTCGGATCGAACTGCTCGGCAATCCACTTCGACAATACCGTGACGTTGCTCATGCCGGGATAGTGGCCGGCAATATTGCCGAAGGTCTTGCGCCTGCCGCGCAATATGCCGAGCGCCCAGGCCGGCTTAGTGGCGATGTCGATCAGGTTCTTGATGCGGATCTCCGGCGGCACCGAGAGCCCATTCTTGATGTCGTTGTGGCGCTGGCCGATGACCTGAAGATCGACCGTGAGCACCAGCGCGCTGCATTTGGCGGCGGCGGCGCGCTCGATCAGCGAGCGGATATAGCCGCGGTCCTTCATGACATAGAGCTGGAACCAGAACGGCTTGTCGACGGCACCCGCGACGTCCTCGATCGAGCAGATCGACATGGTCGACAGCGTGAAGGGAATCCCGGCGGCTTGCGCGGCGCGGCAGGCCAAGATCTCGCCGTCGCCGTGCTGCATGCCGCACAGCCCGATCGGCGCCAGGGCGAGCGGCAGCGCCGCGGGCTCGCCGAGGATCGTCGTCGCGGTGCTGCGCTTGCTGACGTCGAACAGGATGCGTTGGCGCAGCTTAATGTGCTCAAGGTCGGCGCGGTTGGCGGCAAGCGTCTGTTCGGCATAGGAACCAGCCTCGGCGTAATCGATGAATGCGCGCGGCACTTTGCGGTGGGCGGCCTGCCGCAGGTCCTCGATGCAGGTCATGGTTTTCATGTGAGCTTCCCGGCTCTTAAGTCCGCAATTTGATACCACGAACGAGGGGTTTGTGCGGTCTTCCTGCGTAAGGAACGGCAGCCGGTCCAAACCGTTGTTTTCAGGCGGCGGGGATGTCCTCGCCGGCCTCGCAACAATCAGGAAGACGGTCATCATGGACGAATGGGACAAGAACCGGTCGCCGCAGCCTGATGCCGGCGGCTTCCAGCACGGCGGCAAGGATCGCGACGGCAAGCGGCGCGGCCAGGAGGGCAGTCAGGAGGAGCGGCGCGAGCGGCTCGATGACGCGCTGGAGCGCGGCCTGGAGGACACTTTTCCCGGTTCGGACCCGGTCTCCGTCACCCAGCCGCCGGGCAGCGTCTACGATAAGAACGAGGCGAAGCAGCCGTAAAAGTTCCAGGCGGCCGACGAATTCACCGATATCCCATTGATTCGGTTCGTACTTATGCTGAATGCCGCGTTGCACAGGACGGTAAGATTACCCAATATTTTTTGAAGCGATCGCGACCCGGGACAGGCTAGTATCGCCGTCCGGAGCGGCAGGCGGTGGGACCCCTTATTATGGTTCGTAAGTATTTCGGCACCGATGGGATTCGCGGCCGCGCCAACGGCGTGATCACGGCAGAATTGGCGCTCAAAGTGGGCCAGGCAACCGGCCTCGTCTTCCGCCGCGGCGAGCACCGCCATCGCGTCGTCATCGGCAAGGATACCCGGCTGTCCGGCTACATGATCGAGACCGCGTTGGTCGCCGGCTTCACCTCCGTGGGCATGGACGTGCTGCTGCTTGGCCCGATGCCGACGCCTGCAGTCGCCATGCTGACCCGCTCGATGCGCGCCGACCTCGGCGTCATGATTTCGGCCTCGCACAATCCGTTCGACGACAACGGCATCAAGCTGTTCGGCCCGGACGGCTATAAGCTGTCCGACGAGGTCGAGCATAAGATCGAAGCGCTGGTCGACGCCGACATGACCAAGCGGCTGGCCAAGAGCGCCGAGCTCGGCCGCGCCAAGCGCATCGACGGCGTCCACGACCGCTATATCGAATTCGCCAAGCGCACGATGCCGCGCAATCTTTCGCTCGACGGCTTGCGCGTCGTCATCGATTGCGCCAATGGCGCCGCCTATCGCGTGGCGCCGGACGCGCTATGGGAGCTCGGCGCCGACGTCATCTCGATCGGCGTCGAGCCGGACGGCTTCAACATCAATCGCGAATGCGGCTCGACGTCGCCCGACGCGCTGTGCCGCAAAGTCCGCGAGATGCGCGCCGACATCGGCATCGCGCTTGACGGCGACGCCGACCGCGTCGTCATCGCCGACGAGCAGGGCCATTTGATCGACGGCGACCAGCTGCTTGCGGTGATCGCCGAGAGCTGGGCGGAGGATCATCTTTTGACCAAGCCGGGCATCGTCGCCACGGTGATGTCCAATCTCGGCCTCGAGCGCTATCTGCAATCGCTCAAGCTTTCGCTCATACGCACGCCGGTCGGCGACCGCTATGTGCTCGAACAGATGCGCGAGCACGGCTACAATGTCGGCGGCGAGCAGTCGGGCCACATTATTTTGTCGAACTACACCACGACCGGCGACGGCTTCATCGCCGCGCTGCAATTGCTCGCGGTGGTCAAGAAAAAGAACAAGCCGGTGTCGCAGGTCTGCCACCGCTTCGAGCCGCTGCCGCAGGTGTTGCGCAACGTGCGCTATCGCAGCGGCAAGCCGCTCGAACACGCCAAGGTGCGCTCGGCGATCGCCGACGCGGAAAACCGCCTCAACGGCCACGGCCGCCTGGTGGTGCGGCCGTCCGGCACCGAACCGGTCATCCGCATCATGGGCGAGGGCGACGACAAGATCATGGTCGAGGAGGTCGTCGACGGCATCGTCGACGCGCTCACCGCGCACGCGGTCTAAGAATTTTCGAGTATTCAGCCCTTAGCCTTGAGAAACTGCGCGAACGCTTTGAGCGTGTTCTCCGAGACGAAGTGCTCGATGCCTTCGGCGTCGGCCTCCGCCGACTCGGTCGGCACGCCGAGCGCGCGCAGCACGTCGACCACGAGGCGGTGGCGCACCCGCACGCGGTCGGCAAGCTCGTGGCCCTTCTCGGTCAGAAACACCCCGCGATAGGGCCGCGCGGTGGCCAGCCCGGCCCGTTTCAGCCGCGACACGGTCTTGATCGCGGTGGCATGCGACACGCCCAAACGACGCGCGATGTCCGTCGGCCGCGCCTCGCCGATGCTGGCGAGGAGGTCTGCGATGAGTTCGACGTAGTCCTCAAGGAGCGCGGTCGATTGCGCCGATCGGGTTTTGCCGAAACGGCGCGCCTGGGTCAGCTCGGCAGGGAGCTCCAACACGACTTCGCGATGCTTTTGCTTGGCTTTGCCCAATAGCGTCGCTTGCATCATCGGCACCCTAATTCCCGAAGATCATGTTGCACAGAGAACACACTCAACATTCCAATGTCAAAATGTAGCCTAATGCACATGGCGTAGCCCATTGACAACTACAGTTTAGCCATTAGTCTGTAGCCACGGCTACATTTTTTTGTTGATGCTGGAGCAGCACGATGACGGAAGTCACGGCCCGGCGAGAATCGCTGTCCGAACGGACCGTCGCCACGGCGCGCCAGTTACTGGCCGGCCAGCGCGGCGGCGCGCGCGCCTATCTAGCCTTTGCCGGGCCTGCGGTCATCGCCTCGATCGCCTACATGGACCCGGGCAACTTCGCGACCAACATTCAGGCCGGCGCGAAATACGGCTACGGGCTGCTTTGGGTGGTGTTGCTCGCCAATCTGATTGCGATGCTGTTCCAGGCCCTTTCGGCCAAGCTCGGCATCGTCACTGGCCGCAACTTGGCGGAAATGTGCCGTGACCAGTTCCCACGCCCGGTGGTGTGGGCGATGTGGCTCGTCAGCGAGATTGCCGCCATGGCGACCGACCTCGCCGAGTTCCTCGGCGGCGCCATCGGACTTTCGTTGCTGTTTCAGACACCCCTTCTGGTCGGGATGGTCATTACCGGAATCGTGACCTATGGCGTCCTGATGTTCGAAAGCTTCGGCTTCCGACCGATCGAACTGATCATCGGCAGCATGGTGAGCCTGATCGCGCTTTGTTACCTCGTCGAGATGTTCATCGCTCCGGTCGATTGGGGCTCCGCCGCTTTCCATACCGTCGTGCCGCAGATCCCCGATGCCGAGGCATTGCTGCTATCAGTTGGCATTATCGGCGCGACGGTAATGCCGCACGCGGTCTATTTGCATTCCGGCTTGACACAATCGCGGATGCCGGTGCGTGACGATGGCGAGCGGCGCAAAGTGCTGCGCTTCTCCAACCAGGAAGTCATCATCGCGCTTGCCGTCGCCGGCCTCGTCAATATGGCGATGGTGATGATGGCCGCGGGCGCGTTCCACGCCGGCCATCCGGACGTGGCGGAGATCGAGACCGCCTATCACACGCTGACGCCGCTCCTTGGGGCTGGGGCGGCCGGGGTATTTTTGCTCTCGCTCATCGCCTCGGGCGTGTCGAGCTCGACGGTCGGGACCATGGCCGGCCAGATGATCATGCAAGGGTTCGTTGGATTCAAAATCCCGATCTGGGTGCGGCGGCTCGTCACCATGATCCCGGCTTTCGTCGTCGTCGCGCTTGGCGCCAACGCCACGAGCGCGCTGGTTATCAGCCAAGTCGTGCTCTCGATCGCGCTGCCGCTGCCGATGATTTCGCTGCTGATGTTCACCCGGCGCGCCGACATCATGGGCCAATTTGCCAATAGCCGGCTCACCCAGATCGCCGCGCTGGTCGGAACCGCGATCGTGTTGGTGCTCAACACTTTCCTTATCGTTCAGACAATCGGCATCCCTATTCCAGGATTGCCTGCAGGTTAGTGCACCGAGGTCTGTAGGGTATCGGCGGGTCGCGGGGACGGCGATTTTGTTGCGATCGCAAAAGGGAGGCGTTGGGGTGCGGACGGTTTGCGTATTGGCTTGTTCAGCGGTTCTCGCGATCGCGGTGTCGACGCGGCTTGCCGCGGCTGCGGACATGGCCGTCAAAGCGCCACCGCCTTCGGCGCCGGCAGTATTCGGTTGGAACGGCTGGGAGCCCTGGTATATCGCCGACCAAGCCGCCTCGGGTGACGGCTCTTCGACCTCGACCGCCGCAGCTCCCGCCGGCAGTCTATCCGCCGACCAACGAAGCAAAACGTACACCCTATTCAATCCCACGCCGGAGGATTCGCTGCGGGAATTGATGACCGATCGTCCCGACAACACGGAAAGTCCGTTCACAGTCGATCCAGGCCACTTGCAATTCGAGACAACGCTGTTCGGCTATGCGCGCTCCTTTCCCGACGCCGACGGCAACGTTACCGACAGCGAAGAGTTCGGCACCACCAATATCAGGCTCGGACTGACGAATTCGTCGGAAGTGAATGCGATCTGGCAGCCTTATGGGGCTGTGCAAACGCATGCACCCGATCCTGCCGATTCGATGCGCCAATCCGGCATCGGCGGCCTGGAAATTCGCGCCAAGATCAACTTGTGGGGTAACGATACGTTCGAGACACCCGGCGCCACGGCGCTAGGTCTGCTGCCCTATGTCAGTCTACCCACTGCGCGCGGCAATGGCGTCAGCCCGGACGCGGTTGAAGGCGGCTTCATCCTTCCGTACGCGATCAAGCTCTCGGAAAAATTCGATCTGGGCCTGAACGCTGGCATTGAGGCAGTTCACAACGATAATACGAGCGGATACCGCCCCGAATATCTTGCCTCGGCATCGCTCGGACAAGATTGGACCGAGAAGCTCAGCGGCTATTACGAATTTTTCGGGCAGTTCAACACGCCGCGCGGCACCGCAGTGATCTTGGCGACGGGGCTGACCTATCAGGTTACCAAAAACCTGCAATTCGATATCGGAACCAATTTTGGCGTGACTAAGGCTGCCGACCGGCTTAATCCATTCGTCGGCGTGTCGAGCCGGTTCTGAGAGCGGGCTCAAATCATCTTCAGCCCCTTCACGCCGGCTGCGCGCAGTTCCGATCAGGAGAGCGCATCGTGACCGTCCCCACTGCTGCCACGAACCCGGTCAAAATGCGGATCGAGGGCATGGACTGCGGCGCGTGCGCGATCAAGATCGAAAACGCCATAAAGCGCCTGCCGGGTGTCGCCGACATCAATATGAGCTACGCCACCGCGACACTCTCGCTGCAGCTCGATGAGGATCGCACGACCCGTGGGCGGCTTGAAACCACGATTCGCTCGCTGGGTTACGCACCGGCCCCGTTCGACGCTGCGGCTATTCAAGCTACGGACAGCGGCGCTAAACACACGGAAAAATCCTGGTGGAAGCTTGGCAAAACTCGTTTCGTCCTCTCGACCGGCTTATTCCTCGCCGGCGCATTCCTCTGCTCGACCCTGAGGCCCGAATCCTCGCACTGGGCTTACGCTGCAGCGGCGCTGGCCGGGCTCGCACCCGTCGCTTACCGCGCATCGATCGGCGCAAGGCTGGGCACGCCGTTTGGCATCGAGACGCTCATGACGCTGGCAACTTTCGGCGCGATCCTGATCGGAGCGGACGAAGAGGCGGCGGTGATCGTTTTTCTGTTCGCGGTGGGCGAGCTTTTGGAAACCATCGCGGCGGTGCGGTCGAGGACGAGCATTGCGGCGCTCATCAATGCCGTGCCCCGCACCGCCCGGATCGACGAGACGGGTCAAATCCGCGAAATCCCCGTCGAGCAACTCACGGCCGGTGACGTCGTGCTGGTGCGGCCCGGCGACCGGGTGCCCTCGGATGGCGAGGTCATCGACGGGCAATCCGAGCTTGACCAATCGCCGATCACCGGGGAATCCATTCCGGTTGCGAAAGCCATCGGCGATCCGGTCTTCGCCGGTAGCATCAATGGACATGGTGCGCTCCGTGTTCGTCTTACTCACGCGGCAAAGGACAATACGATTTCACGCATTATCCGCATTGTGGAGAAAGCGCAGGAATCGAAAGCGCCCACAGCGCGCTTCATCGATCGGTTCGCTGCCTATTACACGCCGGCCGCCATGGCTGCGGCGGCACTGGCGATGGTCCTGCCTCCACTGCTGCTCGGAGCTGATTGGTACACTTGGTTTTATCGTGGATTGGCCATCCTGCTCATCGCCTGCCCGTGCGCTTTGGTGATCTCGACGCCTGCAGCGATTGCATCGGCGCTCGCGTCTGGCGCACGGCATGGTTTGCTGATCAAAGGCGGCGCTGCGCTGGAGACGATTGGCAGAGTCCGCACCATCGCCTTCGACAAGACCGGCACCCTTACGATCGGGCGTCCCTGCATCACCGATATCACTGCGGTCAACGGAGATTCGAATGAACTCCTTGTTGCCGCAGCATCGGTCGAGCGCAGTTCCAGTCACCCGCTCGGAATAGCAATAGTAGCGGCCGCGCAAGCGCGCGGCCTGACGCTCCGTCCGGTCTTCGGCGGCGCCACTGCCGTTCCTGGCAAGGCGGTGATGGGCCGGATCAGCGAAGGCTTCGTCTCGGTCGGATCGCCCCGTTTCGCCCGCGAGCTTGGCGCCGTACCGGACGAATTGTCGGCCAGGATCGGCGCACTCGAAGCTGCGGGTCAGATCGTGGCCGTGGTGCTGCTGGCAAAGCGCTGCCTCGGACTTATCGCCTTCCGCGACGAGCCACGCGCCGATGCCGCGCCGGCCATCGCTCGGCTCAAAGCCCTTGGCGTGCGATCCGTCATGCTGACGGGCGACAACGGCCGTGCCGCGGAGGCCATCGCGACCACCCTTAAGATCGAGGTGCGATCCGAGCTGCTGCCCGACGCCAAACTAAACGCCATCGCCGCGCTCAGGCGTTCGGGCCCGGTCGCGATGATCGGCGACGGCATCAACGATGCTCCAGCGCTCGCCGCCGCAAATGTCGGCGTGGCGATGGGCGGCGGAACGGATGTGGCCCTGGAGACTGCCGACGCCGCGCTGCTCAAGGACCGCGTTTTCGGCGTCGTCGAGCTCGTTCAGCTGGCGCGCGCGACGCTGCGAAACATTTGGCAGAACGTCGGCATTGCTCTCGGTCTCAAGCTGATATTTCTCGTCACCACATTGACCGGCGTCACGTCACTGTGGATGGCGATCCTGGCCGACACCGGCGCCACGGTCCTAGTCACGGCGAACGCGCTGCGGCTGTTGCGATTCCGCGCCGACACGCGGCAGGATACTTGACACCTGCTCGCCGTCCGCGCTGAGCCGCGTCGCGGCCATGACCGCCACGGCCGCCGTGCTCGGTCTCAATGTCGTTTTGATTGTGCAGACTTTATCTTGATTGCGCAGCAGCGTCGCGATTGCGCAGATTCTGATGTCGCCCGGATTGAGCCAGTGAAATCCGGAGCGCCGCGCGTTCGGTAAACCCGGACTGCGCGGGCGCAGTCCGGGGATAGGCTTGATGGCGGCGCGTGCGCGCCGCAGCGACTTACATCGTCTTCAGATTTTCAGCGGCCGACTTGCCGGTCTTGCGATCCACCACGACTTCGAAGGAAACGCGTTGGCCTTCCCGCAGCTCGCGAAGACCGGCGCGCTCGACGGCGCTGATATGGACGAACACGTCCTTGCCGCCGCCCTCGGGTTGAATGAAGCCATAACCCTTCTGCGCGTTGAACCACTTCACGGTACCGTTGTTCACGGGTCTCTCCTCATAGACATGTCGATATGAGCCGCGCGATTGTGCCCGGCTCGGTTAGCTCGAGATTTTGGTGAAAGATCGTCAGTCAGGCGCGCTTATCAGTCGCTGAAGGCCAAGTCATTCGGCCGAAAACTCGATCGGACCTATTTAGCGGCAACACGGCTGCTTCGCAAGACCATGCCGGGCCGATTGTGACACCGAGCCGACAGCCTTTAATAAAATGAAAAGCAATATTTGCAGGCGCGCGCGACACGGAAAATCAGTTGCGGACGGCAACGATTTCGCCGCGTTGCGACGAGTCCACGATGGCGTCGAATACCGCCATACCGTGCAGCACGTCGGCGATCGGTACCGGATAGGGCGAGCCGTCGCGGATCGCGCGCGCAAACGCGGTCATTTCGGCGCGCAGCATGTCGAAGCCTGAGAATTGCAAGATCTCATCCGGCGGCGCCGGCACCGGTCCGGTCGGCGCCGCGGTCGCGGTCGGCGCGAAACGGAAGCGCGACAGGTCGGTGCGTGAAACCTCGATGAGGCCTTTGGTGCCGTAGGTCGTGAGCTCGAAATTGGTGGCGGTCGCGACCGAACAAAAGATCAGTCCGGTCGCGCCACTGTCGAACCGCAGCATGACCGTGGTGGTATCGTCCGACGGCCCGGGATAATTGCGCGCGGTGATAGAGCGCACGTCGCGCACACGACCCGCGAATTCGATCATATTGTCGAGCGAATGCACGCCGACCGCGGTGAAGGCGCCGCCGGGCGCTTCCGCCGCCGCCGCGCGCCAATTGTCCGGCGCGATGAATTGCACGGTCGAGGTGGTGTGCTGGGCGACCATGGCGACCACGTCGCCGAGCCGGCCGTCGCGCGCGCGGGCGCGCAGTTCGGCGATGCTTGGATGAAAGCGCCGCGCCAAGCCGACGGCGAGGACCAATTTCGCCTGGCGCGCCGCGTCGGCGACGGCGAGCGCGCTCGCAAGATCGAGCGTCAGCGGCTTCTCGACGAAGACATGCTTGTTCGCCGCTATGGCGGCCAGCGCCTGCGCCTGATGCTGGCTGTGCGGCGTGGCCAGCACCACGGCATCGATATCGGAAGCGCCCAGTATCTCGTCGTAGCTGTCGACCAGGACGACCTGCCGCTCGCGACAGAAGTCCTCGGCGCTTGCGCGGGTGCGCGTCGTGGCGCGCGCGAAACGAATTTCGCCGCTTTTTCCGGCGACGGCGTTGACCAGCGAACGGCCCCAGCGGCCCAGTCCGACGATTGCGGCGCGGATCATGACCGGCAGCAACAAGAATGACATGCCATGAACGCAGCATAACACGGCGAAGGCGCCTGTGCCGGACGTTGCGTGCCGAACTTGCGAGACACCGACGACAATGCAACAACGTCCGCGCCATTGGAGGAGACTGCCCATGCGCACCGTCGCACTCGAGGAGCACTTTTCGGTCCCGGCGCTGGCCAAGCGCATCGACCCGAAAGCCATCAGCGCCCGCGGCTTCCGGCCGCGAAATATTACGCCCGGTGCGGTCAATCCCATGGAGCTCTTGCCCGAGATCGGCGAGCGGCGCCTCAAATCGATGGACGACGCCGGCATCACGGTGCAGGTGCTGTCCAATGCCGGCCCGGCCGCCGATCTGGTGCCCGGCCCCGACGGCGTCGCGCTTGCCCGCGCCATCAACGATCACTTGGCCGAAGCCGTGGCGCGCCATCCCGACCGCTTCGCCGGTTTCGCCGCATTGCCGATGCAGAGCCCCGCCGCGATTGCGGCCGAACTCCACCGCGCCGTGAAGGAGCTCGGCTTCGTCGGCGCCATGGTCAATGGCACAACCGAAGGCCGCTTTCTCGACGATCCGCGTTACGACGACCTACTCGCCGCGGCCATCGCGCTTGACGTGCCGATCTACATTCACCCCCACCTGCCGCCCGAACCGGTGCGCCAGGCCTATTACTCGAACCTGCCGGACGGCGCCGCGCGCGTGCTGGAAACCGCCGGCTGGGGCTGGCATTCGGAGACCGCCATTCACCTGTTGCGGCTGGTGCTTGCCGGCACGCTGGATAAGCATCCGCGGTTGAAACTGATCATCGGCCATATGGGCGAGATGCTGCCGATGATGATGGCGCGCATCGACGAGGTTTTTGTGCACGATGTCAGCCATCTCAAGCGGCCGATCAGCCGCGCCATCCGCGATCAGGTCTGGCTCACCACCTCCGGCGTGTTCGACGCGCCGCCGTTCATCTGCGCGCTGCTGACTTTCGGCATCGACCGCATCATGTTCTCGGTCGACTATCCGTTTGCCAGCAACGCGGAAGGCCGCGCCTTCCTCGACCGCGTGGCGCCGGCGCCGGGCGACCGCGAGAAGCTCACCCACGGCAATGCCGATGCGCTGCTGAAGCTCAAGGCGGGGAAGAAATAAAGCAGCGAAGTCAGCCTAGTAATCTTTGCTCCAGTGCGTCCACGGCTCTGCGCACCTCGGCCAGGATAAGCTTGTCCGCGGCGGCTTGATCGATATCCGGCACATCCCAGTCGAATATCGCGCGATATTTTTCGACCAATTTTTTTACGTCGGCGTCAATCTGACCGCGATGGGCCTCCAGTTCCTTCTGCTCGATTTTTGCCATTTTACTGTCTCCCTGACGGCCGATGAGCGGAGGTCTTCGCGGTCGATGCGATTTTGACGTGCTTCGATCCAGGTAGCGTCTATTTGCGGCACACGAATTTCAGTGGCCCTCAAGAACGCATGACCTATTTCCCGCTCCGTGCGTCCAGGTCATCTTCCCCGGACGAGAGACGGCAGCGGCTCGGTAATCACGTGCCGGCGCAGCACTTCCGCCGCGGCAAAGCCGAACAACAATTTGGAGGCCAGGCTGACCGCGTAGGGAACCATGTGGACGAAAGCCGGGCTGATGATCGGCAGCACGACAAAGAAATTGACGGCCCAGACGCCGGCCAGCGCCGTCAGCAGCACGGGGTATGGGTTGGCCAGACCGGGCCGCGACTCGCGTAACGCGGACCAGGCGAAAGCGAGCGCCACGCCGAGCGTCATCGCGAGCGTCATATGCACCGTGACACCGAGAGCCACGGGCGATGCCGGCAACAGCGCGCTCACCCCGGCGGCCGTGGTCACGCCGCGTGCCAAGATGGCCGGATCGGCGCCGGTCACACTGCCATAAAGCGTCACCCAGGCGACCTCGGCGAGACCGCCGGCTATCCCGGCGACGACGCCACGCTGAAGCACTGCGAGTCTCATCTTCGATGTCACGGCGGCACCTCGTCAGAAAAATGCTAACAGTCCCTTGTACAACATCTTCTCCGCCGCGACCGCCGCCGAGACATTGATCTGCATCAAAGCCAGGCCGCATCGGCAACAATATCTTTACGGACGTAATCGAATTTCGCTTTTGAACACCTCCAGAGGGAGACTATCGATGTCACAGGAAAATTCCAATTCGAACACGGAGCAGGTGCTTATCGTGTTCTTCCGATTGTGCTTGGGCTGGACCTTTCTATGGGCCGCCATCCACCACTTCGGCGACGATAAGTTTGTCGTCGGGTTTCTCAGCCACACCAAAACGTTTCACGACCTGTACGCCCCGCTCACCAATCCGGCGATAGCTCCGACTTTGACCTTCTTGGTCGAATACGGACATCTGCTGATCGGATTGTCACTGATCTCGGGATTGCTCGTGCGCGTCAGCGCGCCGTTCGCGATCATGCTGATGCTCATGTACTGGACTGCACACATGGATTTCCCGTTCATCGAGAACGTCAACAACTATCTGGTGGATTATCACATCGTGTACTCGGGCGTGCTCGTCTACCTGATCGTCAAGCGGGCCGGCCACGTGTTCGGGCTGGACGGCCTCTTGGAACGTATGCACATGGTCGACCAATATCCTGTGCTGAAGCCGCTGGTCGGCTGAACGGCTGCATCGGTAGCACTGCCTAAGATCGGGATGCCCGGCCTCGCGCCGGGCATCGCCGTCTTAAATTCGTTCATCAAGCCGACTAGATCATAACCGAGGCGGCCGGAGAATTCGGACAACGGATGTCGATCTATCGACTCGATAAAGCGTTTGCGCCGCGATCCGTCGTGGTCGTCGGCGCCAGTCCGCGGGAAAAGTCGCCCGGCCATGCGGTCTTGAAGAATCTGCGCGGCGGCGGCTTTGCCGGCGACATTCAACTGGTCAATCCGCATTACGACGCCATCGAGGGCGTTCGCGCGGTTAAATCCTATGCCGACTTGCCGGGCACACCGGACCTCGCCGTGATCGGCGTGCCGCCGGACGCGGTTCCATCGACCATCGCGGCGGCGGGCGCCAAGGGCACGGCAGCCGCTATCATCCTCACCTCGGGTCTCGGTCACGGCCCCGGCTCGCTCGCCGAAGCAAGCGAGAAAGCGTCCCGTGCCGCGGGGCTCCGCCTCATCGGACCGAATTGCCTCGGCGTGCTGGTTCCCGGCGTCAAGCTCAATGCCAGCTTTGCCGCTTCGATGCCGCGCCCGGGCGATCTCGCGCTGATCTCACAGTCCGGCGCCATCGCCACCGGCCTCGTAGAATGGGCGGCGGTGCGCGGCATCGGCTTCTCGGCCGTCGTCTCCATCGGCGACAGCCTCGACGTCGATTTTGCCGACCTGCTCGATCATTTCGCGATGGACCGGGCGACGCGGGCGATTTTGCTCTACATCGAGTCGATCAAGGACGCGCGTAAATTCATGTCGGCGGCGCGCGCCGCCGCGCGCGCCAAGCCGGTGCTGGTCGTCAAAAGCGGACGTCATGCGCAGGGCGCCAAAGCGGCGATGACGCACACCGGCGCGCTGGCCGGCTCGGATGCGGTCTATGACGCCGCCTTCCGCCGCGCCGGCCTGCTGCGCGTGCTCGATCTCGACGAGTTGTTTGCCGCCGCGGAGACGCTCGGCCATTTGACGAGCCTTGCCGGCAATCGGCTCGCCATCCTGACCAATGGCGGCGGCGTCGGCGTTTTGGCGGTGGACCGTCTCGCCGATTTCGGCGGCACACTGGCCGATATCTCGCCCGAAACCATGAAGCAGCTCGATGCCGCGCTGCCGCCAATCTGGTCGCGCGCCGATCCGGTCGACATCGCCGGCGATGCCGACGAAGAGCGCTACGCCGTGGCGCTCCAGCATTTGCTCGACGATGACGCCAACGACGCCGTGCTGGTCATGAACGTGCCGACTGCGCTCGCTTCGCCGGCCGCGGCGGCGAAATCGGTCATTGCCGTGACCGAGCGGCATCGCAAGGCGCGCAGTCCGGCGAAGCCGGTCTTCGCGGTGTGGATCGGCGGCAGCGATCCGGCGGCGGAAGCCTTCGATGCCGCCAGGATTCCGAGCTACGCCACCGAATCCGACGCGGTCGGCGGCTTCATGCATCTGGTGCAGTACCGGCAATCGCGCGAGCAGCTGATGGCAACGCCGCCCAGCATGCCGCAGGATTTTGCACCGGATACCCAAGCCGTGCGGCCGATCATCGACGGCGTGCTGGCCGACAAGCGCACCTGGCTCGATCCCGTCGAAATGACCAAGCTATTTTCGGCCTATGGCATTGCCATTACGCCGGCCGCGCTGGCGCGCAATCCCGACGAAGCGGTGGCGGCGGCCAAACCGCATCTCGCTGCCGGCAACGCGGTGGTCCTGAAGATTCTGTCGCCAGACATCGTGCACAAGTCGGAAGTCGGCGGCGTCCGCCTCAGCCTCATCACCGAGCAAGACGTCCGCCAAGCCGCGGCGGACATCCTGAACCGGGCGCGGGGGGCAAAGCCCGATGCGCGGATCGACGGGGTGACGGTGTTTCCCATGATCGTGCGCCCGAAGGCGCGTGAGCTGATCGTGGGCCTCGCCGACGATCCGACCTTCGGCCCCGTCGTCGTCTTCGGTCAGGGCGGCACCGCGGTCGAGGTGATCGACGACAAGGCGCTGGCGCTGCCGCCGCTCGACCTGACGCTGGCCCGCAGCCTCATCGCCCGGACCAGAGTCTCGCGCATCCTGAAAGCTTACCGCAACGTGCCGGCGGCGGACGAACAAGCCATCGCGTTGCTCCTGGTCAAGCTGTCGCAGCTTGCGGCGGATTTTTCCGAGATCCGCGAGATCGATCTCAATCCGGTGCTGGCCGACGAGACCGGCGTCATCGCCGTCGATGCTCGCGTTTCGGTGGCGCCGCCCGCGCCGCATCGCCGCGGACCGTCGGGGCGTTTCGCCATCCGGCCCTATCCAAAGGCGTGGGAGCGGCACCTGACGCTGCCGGACGGCGTGAAGCTTCTGGTGCGGCCGGTCCGGCCGGAGGACGAAGCCTTGTATCCGCCGTTCTTCGCCGAGGTCACACAGCAGGATTTGCGCTTGCGCTTTTTCGCCCCGGTGAAGGAATTCAGCCACGCCTTCATCGCCCGCTTCACCCAGATCGATTACGCCCGCGCCATGGCGTTTATCGCCATCGACGAGACGACCGGGCAAATGCTCGGCGTGGTGCGCATTCACGCCGACCCCAATTTCGAAACCGCGGAATACGCCATCCTGATCCGCTCCGACCTGAAGGGACACGGGCTCGGCTGGTTGCTGATGGAGCTGATCATCGAATATGCGCGTGCCGAAGGCTTCGGCTCAGTCCGCGGCCAGGTGCTGCGCGAAAACGTCACGATGCTGGAAATGTGCCGCAAGCTCGGCTTCCGCATCTCGTCCGATCCGCAGGACCCGTCCATCGTTGTCGTGAACCTGCCGGTCTAGTTTTGAGACTAACGGCCGGGGCTGTCCGCCGGAACCTGAAGCTTTGCCGACATGAAAACGCTTACCGTTGCGATTTGCGTCATCGCTGCATTGTGCGGCGGAACTGCCGGCGCGCAGGCGCAACGTGCCGCGCCAAGCCGCACCGGCTCCGCTGCGGACGTCTGCTCCTTTATCGCGGTAGCCTACAATCGCGGCGATCAAGACAAATTATGGGGCTATCCCGACCCGGTCGATATCGCCGGCGACGGCAAATTGCGCCACGTCTATATCATCGAGCAAGGCACCGCCCACGTGCACAGCATCATCGCCAGCACCAATCCGTTATCCACGGCCGGGCAAGAAACGGCGTCAAGCAGCGAAGTGAATTTCTTCGGCTCGATCGGCCAAGACATGGTGCTGGAAACGGTTCCCCGCATCTTCCAGTTCAAGGGCGCGTACTACGTCGTCTACGAGGGCGACGGCGGGCCGTATGATGTCGTCAAACCCAACATGGGTGAACTCTGCAAGTTCAAGCGGCATTATTCGCCCGCGCTGAGCGAAGATCATGCGCCGGCCTTGTGCAAGCAGGCTTTGGCCGGAAAGTCTTTTAGAAAATTACCGACGCAAAAACTCGCCGAGACAATAACCGTGGAGGACGCCGATTTGCTCGATCTGCCGGGGCCCTTCAGTCCGTCCATCGCGCGCTACGCAAAGCTCAAGCTTGAGCCTGCGGCCGCGCCGGTCGCTGTCGGTTATTTCACCTACGAAAGCAGCGCCGGCTCCGGCTGCCGCGCCGCGGGCGTGGTGCTGTTGCACGGACAAGATATCGAAAAATCTCCGCGCAACACCGCGCTCCTTGCGGCGGAAGGGGGCCTGAGCAACTGCCGCGGCTCGAATGCGTTTCTGATCCAGGCCGGCGGACAAACTCTCATTGAAATCGACGGCGGGACGGCCGAGCAGCAGACGGTTCGCCCGCGCATGCTGGTGCGCGTCAGCGGCAATCACATAGAAAAGGTCTGCAATATCGAACAGCGGGCGGCATATAGCCCGGACTCGGTCGCGAAAGCGCGATAGCGTAAGGGGCTTCCGCAAGCCCCGCGGCGGTCAGGGCGCGATATCGTCATCGGGCAGGATACGGAGCGCGGCGCCGTCGAGATCGTCGTATTGCCCGCTTTTGAGCGCCCACATGAAGCCAACAAGCCCGGTGAGACCAAGCAACAGCGCCAGCGGCACAAGATAGATGAGGACGTTCACAACACCAGCTCCGCGTTATGATGTCCGGCGAAGATGGCTTGTGCTGCGGGCGACAGCGGCGGCTCGGCCACGCCGGCGGTAGCGACAACGGCGTCATCGCCCGATTTGGAGGGCATAATGGACTCGCCGGGGCCGCCCAGTCGCGCGCGCAAGGCGTTCAGCGTCACCAGGATCGAGGACCCCGACATCGCCACGGCGGCGATCAGCGGCGTGACCAGACCGGCGACCGCGATCGGTACGGCGATCGCGTTATAGATCACCGCGAGCGCGAGATTCTGCCGCATCAGCGAGCGGGCCTTCCGCGCCACGATGACGGCGCGCAGCACCGGCGCGAGACGGTCGCCGAGGAACAGCGCGTCGGCCTGCGCCTGGGTGAGATGCGCGGCGGTGATCGGCGACAGCGACGCGTGCGCGGCGGCGAGCGCGGGCGCGTCGTTGAGCCCATCGCCCACCATCAGGACGCGGCGGCCTTGCGACTTCAACAGTTCGATGACGGCGATTTTTTCCGCCGGCGTCAAAGCGGCAAGCCATTGCTTGAGCCCCAGACGCTGCGCCACCGGGCGCACCGCTTCCGGCCGGTCGCCGGAGAGGATCATCAGATCGAATCCGCGCTTGGACAATGCTTGCATCACCTCAATCGCATCGGGCCGCAGGCTCTGCCGGATTGGGATCACCGCGCTGCGTCCGCCACAGGTAAAGGCGATGCAGGAGGAATCGCCACCGCGCCCGGCATGCAGCTCCACCTCACTCAGGCCGCAAAATGCCGCACTGCCGAGCCGCGCCTCGACGCCGTCGATCACGGCACGGACGCCCCGCCCCGGTTCCTCGACCGCGCCGGGATAAGGAATGCGCTTGCCGACGCGCCGCGCCAGCGCCGCCGCCAGCGGGTGATGGCTGGACAGAGCGAGCCGCGCCGCTTGCTCCAAGAGGTCGGGGTCAATCGCGAAGTCATCGACCACCGGATCGGGCAGCGTCAGGGTGCCGGTCTTGTCGAACACGATGGTGTCGGTTTCGGCGAGGCGCTCGATGGCGTCGCCACTGTTGAGGATGACGCCGGAACGGAACAATTGCCCCGCGGCGATCACTTGCACCGTGGGAATGGCCAGCGCGATGGCGCAGGGGCAGGTGATAATGAGCACGGCAATGGCGGTGATAATGGCGAAATGCAACGAGGCGCCGGCGATCAGCCAGCCGATGCAGGTGAGCGCGGCCGCGGCATGAACCACCGGCGCGTAAAGCCGCGCCGCACGGTCGGCGAGCCGCACGATACGCGATTTTGCCGCGATCGCCTTGTCCAGAAGCCGCTCGACTTCGTCGACCAGCGTGCCGGCTCCGGCGGCAACGACTTTCACGGTGAGTGCGCCGGAGCCGTTGATGCTGCCGGCATAAACGCTCGTCCCAGGCGTGACGGGGCGGGCTGTGGTTTCACCCGTTATCAGGCTCTCATCGATCGCCGAAGCGCCGGTGAGAACGACGCCGTCTGCCGGAATGAGCTCGCCCGGCCGGACCAGGACGCGGTCGCCGGGGTTAAGCGCCGACACCGGCAAGCGCGTCAGCTCGCCATTGCCATCGAGCCGATGCGCAAACTCCGCCTTGAACGAGGCGAGATTGCCGGCAAACAGTTTGGTCTTGCGCCGCATCGCCAAATCGAGGTAGCGGCCGCACAGCAGGAAGAACAACAGCATCAGCGCCGAATCGAAATAGGCATGGACGGCGTGCGTCGCGGTCTCATAGAGCGATAGGCCAAGCGCCAGCGTGACGCCGACCGTGATCGGCACGTCCATGTTGAGCTGGCGCGTGCGCAACGCCCGCCAGGCGCTGTGAAAGAACGGCTGCCCGGCATAGGCGGCCGCCGGCAATGCGATCAAGGCCGAGAGCCAGTGGAACAGATCGCGCGTTACCGTTGTCATGTCGGAGACGTTGCCCGACCACACCGAGATCGACAGCAACATCACGTTCATGGCGGCGAAGCCGGCGACGGCGAGGCATTTCAACAGCCATTTCGCCTGGCGGCTGTCGTCAGCCTCGACCCGCTCGGGCGCGAAGGGATGGGCCTGGTAGCCGATCCGTTCCAGCGCCTGGATGATGTCGGCGGCGCCGATCTCCTGATCGCGCCACTCGACGGCAAGCCGGCGCTGGGTGAAATTCAAGCGCGCGTCAATCACGCCCGGCAGCTTGGTCAGCCCGCTTTCGATTTTACGGATGCAGCCGGCACAACCCACGCCGTCGACGGCGAGCGTCATATGCGCCGCGCCGCTATCGCTCCGCTCGACGAACTGCGACAGATCAAGCGTTTCGGCCATTGGCGGCGCTCATTTCAGAATGACGCGGTTCTTCGACCGGAACAGCTGCTCGCCGTGGCGCGTCAGCTCGATGACGAGATCCCATTGCCCGGCCGCGACGTCGGCGTCGCCATGGAAGCGGCCGGCGGCATCCTCGATCAGTACTACGCTACGGTCCAGACGGCGATCGGTCGGCCGCTCGAACACGACGGAGGCCTGCATGCCGCCGAGCGGCCGGCCCGTCGCATCGCGCGCATTGACGTCAAGCCGTTCGCCGTCCGACGACGGCGTCAGCTTGGCGTCGACGCGCCAGCGCCGCGCGTCCTGCGCTTTGGCCGTGGCGACGGCCTGCTCGTACATCAGGCCGGCCTGATAGGCGCTGTCGGTGTCGACGCCGCTCAAAGTCGACAGCGCTTCGTAAATCATCACGCCGTTAACGGCGAAGATGACGCCGAAAAAACCAAGCAGCGCGAACAAAATTGTCCATCCGGTCCACCCCCGCGGCGGCCGGCCGATTTGCGTCTCCTCCTGGGTGAAATAGCTCATCGCTTGCGTCCTCATGGTCCCAGGAAATGATCGGCCGCGTTGACCGCCGCGCCGCCTCCGGCGGGAGCTATGGTGAAGGTGAGCGGGATCGACGCCCCCGCCTCGAGCTTTTGATGCGTCGTCACCAGCACCCGCACTTCGCGGCTTTGATCGGGCCCGACATAGATCAGGGGATTGCCGCCGGCGCCGCCCTCGTTGCCGATCACCTCGACCTCGGCGTCGGGCAGGCCGGATATTTTGAGCAGGTAGCTCTGCGCCTGGTGCGTCTTGTTGAGAATGCGGATGGCGTAGCCGTTGCGCAGCGCGCCGTCGGAGAGACGCACGAATATCGGGTTGCGGTCGTGAATGACGCTGACGCCGTCATTGCGGCGCGTGGCGAGCGTATAAGTCATCACGGCGCCGACCAGCACAATGATGACGGCATAGAGCAGCGTGCGACTACGCAGCAGATTGTAGACCGCCGGCAGGCCTTGCTGCCGCCGCTTGATGTTGATGTCGGTGTCGTAAGCGATCAGCCGCGTCGGCCGGCCGATCTTCGCCATCACCGCGTCGCAGGCATCGATGCACAGCCCGCATTGAATGCAGCCGAGATTGGGACCGCCGCGGATGTCCACGCCGGTCGGACAGACATGCACGCATTGCAGGCAATCGATACAATCGCCAGCCGGCTGGCCGTGCCCATGCAGCGCCGCGGCCTTCTTCAGCGACGCACGCGGCTCGCCGCGGTCGTAGCGATAGGTGACATTGAGCGCGTATTCGTCGGTCAACGCCGCCTGGATGCGCGGCCACGGGCACATATAGACGCAGACCTGTTCGCGCATCCAACCGGCCAGCGCGTAGGTCGTAAAGGTCAGCATGCCGATAAAGGCGTAAGCGGCGAGCGGCGCCTGGAACGTCGCCAGGTTTTTGACCAAGGTCGGCGCGTCGGCGAAATACAGCACCCAGGCGCCGCCGGTCCACCAGGCCAGCATCAGCCACCAGAAATGCTTTGACGCCGTACGGGCGACGCGCTCGAAGCTCCACGGCTGCCGGTCGCGCAGCAGATGCTCGCGCCGGTCGCCTTCGATCCAGCGCTCGATGGTAATGAACAGATCGGTCCACACCGTCTGCGGACACAGATAGCCGCACCACACGCGGCCGGCGAGCGCGTTCATCAGGAACAGCGCCATCGCCGCGAGAATGAGGAGGCCGGTGAGGTAATAGACCTCCTGCGGCCAGATCTCGATGAAAAAGAAATAGAAGCGCCGGCCTGGTATGTCGAGCAGCACGGCTTGGCCCGGCGCGTTTGGGCCGCGATCCCAGCGCACGAACGGCAGAAAATAATAGATACCGAGCGTGACGATGAGCACCGCCCATTTGATGCGGCGGAAGCTGCCGTTCACATGCTGCGGATAGATCTTCTTGCGCGCCGCGTAGAGCGGCTCGTCGTCGGGATTCTCCTCAGGAAATTGCAGCTCGCCAGCCGTCGCACCGCCCGGCGCCAGCGTGGCATCCTCGACCAGCGACATGAGCGCCGGCTGCCCCGGTTGCGCCGCGGTCACGCCCGCCATGGCAAACACCGATGTACAACCGGGGCACATCCGTCACTCCCCGCCGCCAAACGTGTGGACGTAAACCGCGAGCGCCTTGATGGTCACCGGATCGAGCTTGGCGCCCCAGGCCGGCATCACACCGCCGTGGCCGTTCCAGACGCCGTCGATGATGGTGTCGGTGCTCGAACCGTAGAGCCAGATCTGGTCGCTCAAATTGGGCGCGCCGACCGAGCGGTTGCCCTTGCCTTGCGGCCCATGACAGACGGCGCAGTTGGCGGCAAAGATCTTGGCGCCGGCGGCCAGGTCGGTGCCGGGCGCGGTCGAAAGACCCGACAGCGAGCGCACGTAATTGGCGACCACCACTATGTCGTCGCGCTTGAGCATGCCGTCGCGGCCGAAGGCCGGCATCGAGCCTTGATGGCCCTGATCGTCGCCGGAGCGCACGCCGTGGGTGATGGTTTGCTGAATGTCGGCGAGCGTGCCGCCCCACAGCCAGTCGTTGTCGTTGAGATTGGGATAGCCCTTGGCGCCGCCGCCGCCGGAGCCGTGACACGGCGCGCAATTATCGGCGAAGGCGCGGCCGCCAAGCGCGCGGGCGAAGTCGAGCAGTTGCGGCGTCGTTTCGATCTGCTGCAGCGAGGCATCGGCGAGTTTCGCCATCATCGGCTGGCGCTCTGCCTGCAGCGCCGCCAGATCGCTCGCAACCGCGGACCGCGCATGCCAATTGAAGACGCCGTTGGTATAGGACGAGACCAGCGGCCAGGCCGGATAGACGATCCAATAGCCGACCGCCCAGACGATGGTCACGTAGAACAGCCACAGCCACCAGCGCGGCAGCGGCGTGTTCAGCTCATGGATGCCGTCCCATTCATGGCCGGTCGTGCCGTGTCGATGCTCTGTCGGAGGCTGGACTTTGTCGCTCATATCAGTCCTCCCGCAACGGCATGTGCGCCGCATCGTCGAACTGTTTCTGGCGCGACGGCCACAGCGCGTAAGCAAGCACCACGAGGAAGATCAAGAAAAAGTAGATCATCCCCCAGGTCTGGGCGAAATGGGAAAAGAAGGCGTAGGTCGGCGACACGATCGTCTCCTCAGCGGATATTGGCTTTGTCGTTATAGAGCTTGAAGTCGACCAGCGTTCCCAGCATCTGCAGATAGGCGATCAACGCATCGGCCTCGGTGACGCGATCCGGGTTGCCGTCGAAATCGCGCGACTGCGCTTTCGGGTAGCGCTTCGCCAGCGCGTCGGCATCCGGTGCATTGTCGGTCGCCTGCGTGCGCACGTCGGCGAGCGCGTTGTCGATCATCGCGTCGCTGTAGGGCACGCCGAGATCGGACTGAACCTTCAGGTCCTGCGCGATATGCGAATAATCGAGATCGGTGGTGAACAGCCATGGATAGGCCGGCATGATCGATCCCGGCACCACCGCGCGCGGATCCTTCAGGTGATCGCGGTGCCAATCGTCAGAATATTTGCCGCCGACGCGGGCCAGATCGGGGCCGTTGCGCTTGGAGCCCCACTGAAACGGATGATCGTATTCGCTCTCGGCGGCGAGCGAATAATGCCCGTAGCGCTCGACCTCGTCACGCAGCGCCCGGATCATCTGCGAGTGGCACAGATAACAGCCCTCGCTGACGTAAATATTGCGGCCGGCAAGCTCGAGCGGCGTATAAGGCCGCATGCCGTCGGCGGTCTCGATCGTGCTCTTGAGATAGAACAGCGGGATGACCTCGACGAGACCGCCGATGGCGATCACGATCAGGATGCCGATCAGCAGCAGGATCGAGTTGCGCTCCAGGATCCAGTGTTTCTGCCAAAGCGTCGTAGACATCTGCGATCCCCTTACTCGGCCGGAACGAGGTTTGCGGCCGGCGCCAGCGCTTCGCGCGGCGGATAGAGCGTCCGCCACACGTTGAACACCATGATCAGCGCGCCGGCGAGGAACAGCGCGCCGCCGAGCGCCCGGATGACGTAGAACGGATGCATCGCCTGCACCGTCTCGATGAAGGAATATTCGAGGAAGCCGAGACTGGTGTAGGAGCGCCACATCAATCCCTGCAGGATGCCCGACACCCACATCGAGGTGACGTAGACGACGATGCCGATGGTGGCGATCCAGAAGTGCCAGCTCACCAGGCGGAGCGAATAGAGCGGCCTGTTCCACAGCCAGGGCACCAGGCTATAGATCGCGCCGAACGAGATGAACGCGACCCAGCCGAGCGCGCCGGAATGCACGTGGCCAATGGTCCAGTCGGTGTAATGCGACAGCGAATTGACCTCTTTGATCGACATCACCGGGCCCTCGAAGGTCGACATCCCGTAGAACGCGACCGAGAGCACCATCATGCGCAGCACCGGATCGGTACGCAGCTTGTCCCAGGCGCCGGACAGCGTCATCAGCCCGTTGATCATGCCGCCCCATGAGGGCATCCACAGCATGATCGAGAAGGTCATGCCGAGCGTCTGCGTCCAGTCCGGCAGCGCGGTGTAGTGCAGGTGATGCGGGCCGGCCCAGATGTAGAGGAAGATCAGCGCCCAGAAGTGAATGATGGAGAGCCGGTAGCTGTAAACCGGCCGCTCGGCGCGCTTCGGGATGAAGTAGTACATAATCCCGAGGAAGCCGGCGGTAAGAAAAAAGCCGACCGCGTTATGGCCGTACCACCATTCCACCATGGCGTCCTGCACGCCGGACCACACGATGTACGACTTCGACGAGAACAGCGACACCGGGATCGCGGCGTTGTTGGTGATATGCAGGACCGCGATGGTGACGATGAAGGCGAGATAGAACCAATTGGCGACGTAGATATGCGGCTCTTTGCGCCGCATCAGCGTCCCCATAAAAACGAGCAGATATGTGACCCAGACGATGGTCAGCCACAGGTCGGCATACCATTCCGGCTCGGCATATTCCTTAGACTGGGTGATGCCGAGCAGATAACCGGTACCGGCGATGACGATGAAGAAGTTGTAGCCGAGGATGACGAACCACGGCGCCAGATCGCCGGCGAGCCGCGCGCGGCAGGTGCGCTGCACCACATAAAACGACGTCGCCAACAGCACATTGCCGCCGAACGCGAAGATCACGGCCGAGGTGTGCAGCGGGCGCAGCCGCCCGAAGGAAATGTAGGCCAGACCGAAATTGAGCGCCGGATAAGCGAGTTCGAGCGCGATCCAAAGTCCCGCCGTCATGCCGGCGATGCCCCAGAACAGCGACAACAACGTCGCCAGCTTGACCGGTCCCATATTGTAGTTCGGCTTGCCGTCGATCTCGAGCGGCGGCGCTTCGGGGCTGCGCTCGAAATAGCGATTGACGATGACAAACACCGAAGCAACGCTGGCCGCGGCGAACAGATAAGCGTGGAACGCATATTCCGGAGTGTAGGCTTTGGCGGCGACTACGATCGAAAGGAACGCCAGCGCGGTCATGGCGGCCGCCAACCCGCCTTCGCCCAGCGTCATGTATTTCGGTGCGGCGTGCGATGGAGTCATTTGTCCTGGCCTGTGCGAACGACGACAATAGTCTGATTGAACATGCGCACGGACGATTGACGTTGACCTAGATCAACGCGGCTTTTTTATTCACATGGATCAAGGAGGATTTGCGTGTCGCCCGCGCGTTGCCGATTCAGCGCTCGAGCGATTTCAGGTAAGCGATGATGTCGCCGACCTGACCGGGATCGAAGCGAAATTCCGGCATGGTCGGATGGCCGGTGATGATGCCCTCGGCGAGCGGCTCTTCGAGATCTTCGACCGGATAATGCTCATGCAGGCTGCGGAACGGCGGCGCGATTTTCAGCGGGCTGTCGCCGACCCTGCCGATGGCATGGCAGCGCGAGCAGTCCTCGCGCAACAGAACGAATCCGCGCTGTGCCGCCGGCGACAGCGTATCGGCGGCTTTCGCCGGCGACGCCGTTGTCACCACTAGAATCGCCACGACATTGATGAAGCCGGCTAAGGTGACGCATAGCTGCACGATCCGCTGCATGATCGGTCTCGCTCTTCTGATCGGGATTGGACGTTGCTGAAAGACGGCGCGAAAATCAGCATGCCGCGGCGCGCTCCTTGGCTTCGTCCTCGACTGAGGGAAACGCCATGCCGGACATCGGTTCGACCCAGACCAGATGGTCGTGCACCTTCTCGACGCCGGCTACGTTTTCGGTAGCGACGACGAGCGCCTGCCGTTCGCGTTCGTCGGTGACGACGCCCCACAATTCGGCGATGCCGTTCTTGACCACGACATTGACGTGGGGCGCCCAGTGCTGCTTGCCTAAAGCCGCGATGATAGCGTCGCGTATCGCGCTATCGCTGCCGGCCGGAGCCGGAATGTCACGCGACAAGCTTGCCAGCGCGTGCATCAGATTGGCGCGGCTGATAATGCCGACCATCCGTCCGTCCTGCAGCACCGGAAGCCGCTTGATGTGGCGGCGTTCCATCACTTCAACGACGTCTTCCAGCGATTCGTCTTCGCCCACGGTCCAGGGACTGGGCGTCATGATCTCTTCGACTTTCCGGCCCGACGTTTGCACGTATTCCTGGGCGAGCCTGCCCGGGCCGAGGACGAATTCGAGCCATTTCGGGCGCTGGCGCTCGGTGCCGATTTCGCGGCGGCGCAGAAAATCTCCCTCCGTCACCATGCCGACCAATTCGCCCTTGGCATCGACCACAGGCAGACCGCTGATCCGGTTTTGCAGCATCATGCGCGCCGCTTTGACGACCGGATCGTCGGCGCCGACGGAAATGACGTTTCGCGTCATGACATCTTTGACTTGCATGGTCCCTCTCCCATCCCCCGGTGCGCCCCGAAGCGTGGCCTCAACCGTTCATGCGGCTGAGCGCCGGACGATTGCGCAGCACGATGCGGCGCGAGGTCGGCACTTCGATCGCGGCGGAGTTTTCCAGCGAAGTCAACGTCCGCGACACGGTCTCGATGGTCAGGCCGAGATAATCGGCGATATCCTGGCGCGACATCGGCAACTCGATGGCGTTGGCGCCGGATACGCGTTCGGACATTTCCAGAAGGAAGCTCGCGACGCGCTCCTGCGCGCTCTTGATGAGAAGCAGAATGCGATCCTGAACCCGGTGCAGTTCGCGGCCGGTCAGGGTGAACAGTTGCCGGGCCACCGAAGCATCGCGCCCGGCCAGCGCCGTGATCGCGCTGCGCTTGACAACGAGCACCTTGGTGTCAGCGATCGCCTCGGCTGACAGCGTATGCTCGTCGGCGAATTCGAGACCGAAAATGTCGCCGGGCATATAGAACCCGCCGATCTGGCGGCGGCCGTCGCTGAGGATCTTGTAGGTACGGACGCTGCCGCTGACGACCTTGTAAAGGTAGTCGGCCGACTCGTTATCGCCGAAGATTTCCGAATTGCGCGGATAGGTCATCACCGCGCCCATCAGCTGCATCGATTGATCGAGCGCGTCGGCATCGAGCGCACCATCGCGCACATGGGTCGAAACGGATACTGGATGGCGTGCCGAAATGACGGAGCGACGGGCTGCGTCAGTGCGAATTGCGGTCTGCGTGTGCATGGGGCTTTACCTCCAGGAGCGTCGGGAGGTATTGCTAAGCCTCGGCGGGCATGCGGAAAATTCAGATATTGACCCTAAGGGTTTTCCCTTAGGCTATGGGAAGCCCCGTCCATGAAGCCGTTGAATGGACTGCTCTATCTTCGATTTGCGGGACGACGGCGAGCGACAAATTACCGGCCCGGCAATGGCTGAAACTTTACCCCGTTCACAATCATTCGCGGCTGCGAGCGAGTTGGCGCCGCCGGTTTGGCGCCGCGTAGCCCGGCACTACGGGATCGCGATTTTCGCCATTGCGGCGGGTCTGGCGGTCGAACTGGCGCTCGCCGATGTGCTGCAGGGCCGGGGGTCGTACCTGTTGTTCATCCCGGCAGTCCTGGTCGCCTCGGCATTCGGCGGCTGGGGGCCCGGACTTGTTGCTACCGCGCTGGGCGCGTTCTTCGGGCTTTTCATCATCAGAGACTTCGGTGTGCTACACCCCGCGGACTGGGTGGTTTGCGCGGTTTTCGCCCTGGTCGGTATCGGCGTGTCGTGGCGTGGCGAGCTGTTGCGCCGCGTGCGCGTCAGCGCGACGGCCAGCGCCGCGGATGCCGAGGCGCGCGCGGCGCATCTCGCATCTATTTTGGACAGTATTCCCGACGCCATGATCGTCATCGACGAACACGGCCTCATTCAATCGTTCAGCCTGGCGGCAGAACGGTTGTTCGGCCTTACCTCGGCGCACGCGCTGGGAAAGAACGTCAAGATGCTGATGCCTTCGCCGTATCGCGAAGACCACGACGGCTACCTCAATCGCTACATGCGCACCGGAGAGCGGCGGATTATCGGCATCGGCCGGGTCGTGGTCGGGCAGCGCCACGACGGCTCGACATTTCCGATGGAGCTGGCGGTCGGCGAGATGCATGTGCGCAATCGGCGCTTCTTCACCGGTTTCATCCGCGACCTCACCGAACGGCAGCAGACCGAAGCCCGGCTGCAGGAATTGCAGTCCGAGCTCGTCCACATGTCGCGGCTGACCGCGATGGGCGAGATGGCCTCGGCGCTCGCCCACGAACTCAACCAGCCGCTGTCGGCGATCGCCAACTACATGAAGGGATCGCGCCGGCTCTTGGCGAACAGTTCCGACGACAGCGCCAGCCTGGTTCGCGACGCCATGGACAAGGCGGCCGATCAGGCGCTACGCGCCGGCGATATCATCCGCCGGCTGCGCGATTTCGTCGCCCGCGGCGAGAGCGAGCGGCGGGTGGAAGACGTTAAGAAGCTGGTCGAGGAGGCCAGCGCGCTGGCGCTGGTCGGCGCCAAGGACAAAGGCGTGCGCGTGCGCTTTAGTTTCGCGCCGGGTCACGATTTCGTGCTCGCCGACAAAGTTCAGATCCAGCAGGTCCTGCTCAATTTGATGCGCAATGCGATCGAGGCCATGGAGGATTCGTCGACGCGGGAGCTCGTCATCGCAACGGCGCCGGCGCTGGGCGGCTTGATCGATATCAGCGTCGCCGATACCGGCGCCGGAATCGCGCCGGAAATCAGCGCGCAATTGTTCCAGCCCTTCGTGACCACGAAGCGCACCGGCATGGGCGTCGGCCTGTCGATTTCGCGCACCATTATTGAGGCGCATGGCGGTTCGATCGCGGCGCGGCCTAATGCCGGCGGCGGCACGGTATTTTCGTTCACCCTGCCCGCCGTGACCAAAGAGGAGGCTGGCGATGGCGTCTGACAAGGGAGTGGTGCACATCATCGACGATGACGACGCACTGCGCGAATCGCTGGCGTTTTTGCTGCGCACCGCCGGGATCGAGGGACAGACCTACGAAAGCGCCAAATCCTTTCTCGAAGCGCCGCCCGATCTGAGCCTGAGCTGCGTGATCACCGACGTGCGTATGCCGGATATGAGCGGGATCGACCTGCTGCGGCGTCTAAAGGAGCTCAAGATTGCCGTGCCGGTGATCGTCATTACCGGCCATGGCGATGTCGCGCTGGCAGTGGAAGCCATGAAAATCGGCGCGGTGGATTTCCTGGAAAAGCCCTTCGACGACGAAGTGCTGCTGGCCAGCGTCGAAGCGGCGTTGCGCCAGCGCGGCGGCCAGGCCAGGCGCGACAGCGAACGCGCCGAAATCGACAGCCGCCTAGCGGCGCTGTCGCCGCGCGAGCGGGACGTATTGGGCGGCCTGGTGGCGGGCCGCGCCAACAAACAGATCGCCTTCGACCTCGGCATCAGCCCGCGAACGGTCGAGATTTACCGGGCCAATCTGATGAACAAGATGCAGGCGGGGAGCCTGTCCGACCTCGTGCGCATGGCGCTGGTCGTCGGCATTTTGGGATCGGAGTAAGGACGCGCCACCGCCCCAACGGGCCGGAGCGGGGATCACCTTGCCGATTTGAGCCATATCAATGCGCTGCGGCCGGTTTTCCGACAGTTTGCCGGCCATGGTGCCGTTTCATCAATTGAAAGCGAAAGACCCGGTGGTCGTCGTGGTCGACGACGACCCGGCCGTTTGCGGTTCGCTCAAATTTTCCCTGGAGCTCGAAGGTTTTGCGGTGCGCACCTTTCGCAACGGCGCCGAGCTGCTGCAGGATGGCGATTTGCACGACTGCAACTGCTTCGTCGTCGACCAGCGCATGCCGGGCATGAGCGGATTGGACCTGATCGCGAAGCTGCGCGAACGCAAGCTCGCGACCCCGGCCATTCTCATCATCAGCCAGCCCAGCGACGCGTTGAGTGCACGCGCGGCCGCGGTCGCCGTCCCGATTGTGGAAAAGCCGTTCCTCAACAACATGCTCCTGGACCGCATCCGCGAGGCCTGCCAGCAACTGCGGTAGCCGGCCGAGGGTCGGCAGGTCGGCGGCAGCCGCGTTGCGACTGTTTCGTCATATATGCCCCGATATAGCGGGTCTCCTCGGGCTTTGCGCGACGAGAAATCATTGCTACTCTGCCGATCGACCCTGACGTGCCGTAAGCACGTCTTAATGCTTCGGACTGCGCCTCCGAACCCGGTCCTCCGAAAACGCTCCTGTGCAAGATCGCGCGGCCGCCGCCGTGCGACGAACTATTTTGAGGACACAAATGAGACTGAACGCCAGCAATCACCTCGAGGGAAGAATCATCGGGGCTGAGAACGGATCGATAGCGGGGCCGCAACGTCCCGCCAAACTGTCGTTATTCGGTGCAGGAATACTCGCAACCGGCCTGTCGCTGCTCTTCGCTCCGCCGGCATCGGCCGCAGGCAAGGTCAACGTGCTCTATGCCGGCTCGCTGGTAAATCTGATGGAGCATGGCGTCGGCCCGGCCTTCGACAAGGCGAGCGGCGACACGTTCCAGGGCTTTGCCGGCGGTTCGGGCGGGCTTGCCAACCAGATCAAGGGCAAGCTGCGCCAAGGCGACGTGTTCGTCAGCGCCAGCCCCAAGGTCAACGATGGCCTCATCGGCGCGGCCAACGGCGATTGGATGAGCTGGTACATCACCTTCGCGCAATCCCCGCTGGTCATCGGCTATAACGCGTCGAGCAAATTCGCCGCCGATTTGAAATCGAAGCCGTGGTATCAGGTGCTGCAAGAGCCGGGAATCAGAATAGGCCGTACCGACTCCAAGCTCGATCCCAAGGGCGCGCTCACCGTGACGCTGATGAAACAGGCGGAAACCTTCTACAAGAGTCCGGGGCTGTCGGAGAAAATCATCGGCGCGCCCGACAATCCGGCGCAGGTGCTGCCGGAGGAAACGCTGGTCGGCCGGCTGCAATCGGGCCAGCTCGACGTCGGCTTCTTCTATTCGACGGAAACCGCCGATGCCAAGATCCCAGCGCTGGCGCTGCCGCCGGACGTCGCGCTCAAGGCGGTCTACACAGTCACCATCCTGCACAACGCAGCCAATGCCGACGGCGCCGACAAGTTCGTTGCGTTCCTGTTGGGCAGCGCCGGCCAGGCGGTGATGAAGGAACACGGCCTTGGCGTGCAAAAGCTGACGCTGACGGGTGACGCGGCGGGCGTGCCGAAGGACGTCCAGGCGCTGCTCGATCAGGCCAAGTGAATGCGGTCGAAGTGACACGCCGCGTTCCCGCACTCGTTCCCTGGCTCGCCGGGCTGCTCGCGATCTATCTGATTGCGCCGCTCCTCGCCGGCGTGCAGCAGGCGGGAATGGCCGATTGGGCGACCGTCGATGCCGCGGCGCTGACGCAAGCCTGCCTGGTATCGGTCGCCAGCGCGACACTGGCGACATTATTGATCGCGCTCGGCGGCATTCCGCTCGGTTATCTGTTGGCGCGGGTGTCGGGCCGCACCGTGGGATTGCTCGGCTTTCTGGTCCAGCTGCCGCTGGCCTTGCCGCCGCTGGCGAGCGGCATCTTGCTGTTGTTTCTGGTCGGCTACACGACGCCGCTCGGCCGCCTCACCGGCGGCGCGCTGACCGACTCGTTCGCCGGCATCGTGATCGCCGAAATTTTCGTCGCCGCGCCGTTTCTGATCATCGCCGCGCGCTCGGCCTTCGCCGCGATGGACTCAAGCCTCGAAGGCGTCGCCGCGACGCTCGGGCGCAGCCCGCTCTACGTCTTCTTCCACGTCAGCATGCCGATCGCCCGGCCGGCGATCTTGTCCGGATTGCTGCTGGCGTGGCTGCGCGCCTTCGGCGAATTCGGCGCCACGGTGATGGTCGCCTATCATCCCTATTCGCTGCCGGTTTACACCTACGTCGCCTTCGGTTCGCAGGGCCTGCCGGCGATGCTGCCGGTGCTGGTGCCGACGCTGGCGCTCGCCGTTCTGATCATGGTGCTGAGCACCCTCGCCGGCAATCGGGCTTCGGCGCGCGCGGCCGTGGCGGCATCGCCCGCGGCATTGCCGGACACGATGCCCGATATGGCCACGCGCGCTCCGGCAAAAACCCGCTCGGTCGATCTCGATCTGCAACTGCAAAAGCGGCTCGGCGCTTTCCAGCTCGACGTCGCGTGGTCGCCGCAGGCGCGCCGGCTCGCCATCGTCGGTCCGTCCGGCTCCGGCAAATCGCTGACGCTGAAGATGATCGCCGGCATCGAGCCTTGCGACCGCGGCAGCATCCGGCTCGACGGCCGCGACATCGCCGGGCTCGAACCGGCGGCCCGCGGCATCGCTTATCTGCCGCAGAATTATGGTCTATTTCCTCATCTCACCGTCAGCGAGCAACTGGCCTTTCCGGCCGGCGCCGATCCGGCTCTGGCCGAGCATTGGATCGACCGGCTCGGCCTGCGCGGCCTCGAAGATCCGGCAACCGGACGCGCTGTCGCTCGGCCAGCAACAACGCGTCGCCTTGGCGCGGGCACTGGTGCGCCCTGCCCGTCTGTTGTTGCTCGACGAACCGTTTTCCGCGCTCGATGCGCCGCTGCGCGCGCGATTGCGCCGCGAAATGCTGGCGCTGCAAAGCGAGCTCACGGCCACGACCATCCTCGTCACCCACGATCCGGCGGAGGCGGCCATGCTGGCCGACGAAATCCTCGTCTTCGAAAACGGCCGCGTGCTGCAATCGGGCCTGACCGACCAGGTGTTTCGCCGCCCCAACAACGAAACGGTGGCGCGGCTCCTCGGCGCCGATCACGCCGCCAAGGGCATCGCCGTCGGCGCCGATAGCATAGCGATCGGCGCCGACGTGATGCTCAAGATCGCGGGGCCGGCGCTGACACCCGGCGCGCATGTCGGTTGGACCGTGTCGCCGGCGCGCGTCCGTCTAAGCGAGACCGGCCGCTACGAGGGCGTGGTCGAAGCCGTCACCCGCGTCGCGTCCGGCCATCAAATCACGCTGCGCTTCGGCGACGCGTCGATCGAGGTCGCTGCCGGCTACATCGATCCGCCGCCCGGCAGCGCCTGCCGCTTCGACATCGATCCCGACGCGGTGCGGATTTGGCCGCTGGAGTGATGGCGTCAGTCGAGCCAAGTTGCCATTTGCATAGTGAATGGAAGAGGATATGCAACGACGCTTTTTACATGCTTTCTGCCACTATTCTGCTTAAAGGCGCGGCTAATCTTTTTGATACTTGTTCCCATTATCTTGGGGAAAAGTGTTCGGCATCATATAGGGGGTGCGCTTTATAATATCTCCCTCCGGCGGTGATTGGGTGAGTACTTTTTGTATTGTCTGGTTCGTCGAGGCGGACGTTTGTGTTAGCTGAGTAATCGTGGAAGACAGCTGATCTAGTTTTTGTTGCACCTGAGCGACTTGAGCGGCTCGGTCTGTGCTCCCTGACTGTAAAGCGGAAGCTACTTCATTGAATTTCTGACTCGTTTGTAACGTGGCCGTCTTCGCCTCGGCGACTTCTTTTTGTAATTCCGCGATTTGCTGTCCCAGTTTGAAATCTATCCCGCTGGGCCCCATTGCAAGACTAACGGTCTTAAAGATTGAAGCCACAATCAAGATTGTCCCGAAGGCACATAGGACCCCACTTCCCCAACCGAACAATTGTTTTCTCAGCCAGACCCACGAAGGTGAAAATACCGCGAATATGCCTATGAAGACGCCGCCTAATACCGCAACATCTTGTGCCAGGTCGTAAAAGTTTTGCTGCTGCATATGAGCACTCCCGATCCCCATCGCCACGGAGCAAGCACCGTTCGACCCCCACACGCCATGCGAGTAAACGGTAATCCCGAGGGCGGCGTCAAGCCGATGCCAGCCTGTCGCTTGCAACCGAGAGCAATCGAATTGCCGGTATCGGATGCCATAAGCAGTCAAACGCCCAGCGGTCCAATTCGGCGAAGAACAACAAAGTAAAAATAAGGGAAAATCTGGGCTTGGCGCTCCCTACGGGAATCGAACCCGTGTTTCAGCCTTGAGAGGGCCGCGTCCTAGACCGCTAGACGAAGGGAGCCTGACTTCGAAATAGCTGCGATAAAGCGGCCGTGCAAGCGCTTGAAGGGCCTCCCGTCATTCCGGGGCCGGCCCAACGGGCCCGGCGCGGCGAACTGGGTCGCGCGCGCGACGACGCTGACAGGCGTCCCGGGCGGCGGAGCCCGGAATCCACTAACCGCTGACCTCAGAAGGGACCGTTCTCCGCTGAGATTTGGAGATCCCGGCACCGTCTGTGCACCGCTTCGCGATGACCGTATCCGGGATACTCGGCCTGCTTGCGCGCGCTTTCGCGGTGACGGCGGTAACTCACTGCTCCGTCCCGAACTGCAACCGGCCGGTCTGCGCCAGCGTCTTGAGGTCGTAAATGCGGACCTCGCTTTCCCCGCCGACGTCCAGGGTGACGGCGATGCGGCCGTCGCCGATGGCGGTCGACACCACATGCGCGCCCTTGGGCAGGAACACGGTGCCGTTGGTGATGCTGGCGGCGCCGCTTTCGCCGGCGTGATAAACGCGGTAGCCGATGACGCCGATCACCGCGGCGATGGCGATTGCGGTGGTGACGGCCGATATCAGCATCAAGAGCCGCACCTTCGCCAGCGCTTCGGGCGGTTGATTGGGCGCGGCATCTGCGGGTTTTTGATTTTCGGATTTTTGGGCCAACTGTGTCACCAAACTGTCACCATGATTGCAGCCGCAACGCCAACATCGGTCTTGGTCGCTGCCGAAGAGGCCGGCGAGCGGCTCGACCGCGTGCTCGCCCGCCATCTCGGCGAAGAGCCGGCCGCGCTGTCGCGATCGCGGCTCAAGGCGCTGATCGAAGAAGGCGCGGTGGCGCTAGACGGCAAGACGATCCGCGATCCGAGCCATCGCGTCAATTCCGGCGCCGCGATCGTCGTCGACGTGCCGCCGGCCGAGCCGGCCAAGCCCGCGGCGGAGCCTATTCCGCTCCAACGTGGTCTATGAGGACGACGACATCATCGTCATCGACAAGCCGCGCAATCTGGTCGTCCATCCGGCCGCCGGCCATTGGACCGGCACGCTGGTCAACGCGCTGATCGCGCATTGCGGCTTAAGCCTGTCCGGCATCGGCGGCGAGCGCCGGCCCGGCATCGTGCACCGTCTCGACAAGGACACCACCGGGCTGATGGTGGTGGCGAAGAACGACCGCGCCCATCGGGCGCTGGCCGCGCAATTCGCCGACCATGGCCGCAGCGGCGAAGGTTTCGAGCGCGGCTATCTGGCTTTGGTCTGGGGCGCGCCGGAGCGGCCGCACGGCACCATCGATAAGCCGCTCGACCGCGACACCCGGGCGCGCGACCGCATGGCGGTGCGCGAAGGCGGCCGCGAGGCCATCACCCATTGGCAGGTGCTTGAGCGTTACCAAGGCGAAAAGCCCGCCAAAATGACGGCGAAGGGATCCAGGCCCGAGGCGCCGGTGGCGAGCCTCCTGCTCTGCCGGCTGGAAACCGGCCGGACCCACCAGATCCGGGTCCATTTGGCCTCGATCGGCCACCCTTTGCTCGGAGACGAGACCTATGGGGCCGGATTCCGCACCAAAGCGGCGCTTTTGCCGCAGGCCGCCCAGGCCGCGCTGGCGGCCCTTGGCAGACAGGCACTCCATGCCCATATACTGACGGTCAAACACCCCTCAAGCGGCGAATTCATGCGGTTCCAATCGGAACTGCCGCATGACCTCGCCCGTTTGCGTACAGCGCTGGCCGGCAGTCGGGCCGAAACCGGCGCCAGACCGTCAGGCGATAAGTAAGGATTTACCGATTTCGCGGCTTTTCACGGCCACTTGACCGAGATCAAGGCGGTATCGCGTCGATTTGATACCGCTTCCCTTCCGCTCGCCTGATTCGACCGTGTATGTTGCGGGTGCGAGATAATGGAACGGTGCCGTCGGCTTAAGGCAAGCGGCGGCGCCATTTGCCCGCCGCTCCTGCGGGGGCACAGCTAGATATGGAGGGCGCTAAAATGGCCCAGACTGCAGCACTGCCCATTTTGTCGGGCGAAACCGGCCTTACCCGGTACTTGGAAGAAATCAGGCGGTTCCCGATGCTGGAGCCGCAGGAAGAATTCATGCTGGCCAAAAGCTGGCGCGAGCATGGCGACCGCGACGCGGCGCACCGGCTCGTCACGTCCCATTTGCGGCTCGTGGCCAAGATCGCCATGGGCTATCGCGGCTATGGCCTGCCGATCTCGGAAGTCATTTCCGAAGGCAATGTCGGCCTCATGCAGGCGGTCAAGCGCTTCGAGCCCGACAAGGGATTCCGGCTCGCGACCTACGCCATGTGGTGGATCAAGGCGGCGATCCAGGAATACATCCTGCGCTCGTGGTCGCTCGTGAAAATGGGCACCACCGCCAACCAGAAGAAGCTGTTCTTCAACCTGCGCAAGGCGAAGAGCCGCATCTCCGCGCTCGACGAAGGCGACATGCGGCCGGATCAGGTCAAGCTGATCGCCAAGCGGCTGGGCGTCACCGAGCAGGACGTCATCGACATGAACCGCCGGCTGGGCGGCGACGCCTCGCTTAACGCGCCGATCCGCGAGGACGGCGATTCCGGCGAGTGGATGGATTGGCTGGTCGACGATTCAGTCAGCCAGGAAAGCCGGCTCGCCGAAAGCGAGCAGTCGGAGAACCGCCACAAGGCGCTCGGCGACGCGCTCTCGGTGCTCAACGACCGCGAACGCCGCATCTTCGAGGCGCGGCGGCTGGCCGACGACCCGATCACGCTGGAAGAGCTCGCCGACGAATTCGGCGTGTCGCGCGAGCGCGTCCGCCAGATCGAGGTGCGCGCTTTCGAGAAGGTCCAGAAGGCGGTGAAGACCAACATCGCCCATATGGAAAATCCGGAAGCCGCGACGGCGGCGGCGGCGGCGATGCATTAACGGCATCGCCCCTTCCAATCTTAAATTCGTCGTGCCCGGCCTTGTGCCGGGCATTTTCGTTTATGCCGGCACGTCTTGGCAGTCGTCGTTCGCCTTTTACTTGAGTATTGCTTATCGGTCTTTGGCTCTATCGAGGGCCTGCTTGTGAATTATTAAACGCAGTAATTGGTTAGGATAGCCAGAATCGGATATTCTGCCTCGCTGGTCGCTTGCGAATTGATTCGCCGCGAACTTTTTCAAACAGGTAAGGCCTATGCTTAAGGCGAAGTACAGCGCTGACACTAATCACTTTGTCGCTCCCGGCGCAGCGGCCGGACCAGCTGAGCGTCATTTGCTGTTTATCAGCCACGCAAATCCCGAAGACAACGCCGTGGCTTCATGGTTCGCGACTCAATTGACTCTTCTCGGGTACGAGGTGTGGTGCGACGTTAAGAACACACATGCTGGCGAAAGCGCCTTCTGGCTTAAAGTACAGAAGAAAATTGAAAATGAGGCCGCGAAGTTTATTTTCATCCTGTCCAACAGCTCGCGCGATTTCGAGAAAAAACGAGGTATCTACAAGGAGGTTCAGGCAGCCGATAACACCAAACGCGACAATTTCATCCTGCCACTGCGAATCGAGAAGCTGGCCGGCAGCGTCCCCATCATCATCAGTCCCGATTTGCACATCAGTAGCGAAAATTGGGCCGAGGGACTCCGTGAACTTCAGGGACGCCTTATCGAAGATGGGGTGCCAAGAGTACAGAAGCCCGACTACGACAGAATTGTTTCATGGTGGCCTGCTGTCAGCGCCCGCGAGGTCATCGTCCGAGAGACTCCAGAAGAATTGGCTTCAAACGTTTTTCGTTTCGCCGAACTTCCCGAATCCATTCACTTTTTAAAAATTAGCTCAGAAGGTAATCCACTGCGAGGCCGCGACCAATTGAAAGGCGCGTTGCCTTCTTATCCGACGTATTCCGCACACGGGGACTACGCAATCACGTTTGCGCGGGCCAATGACTATCTGGAGATGACCAGCGAATACGACATCGTCGATGCTCTCGTGATGCCGACCAAGAACTTTCTTGAAAACGGACTTGATCAACTTTCGATACCTCCGCAGACGGCGCAGAACATCACAACCTACTTGATCGCTTCGGCGTTTGAGAACTTTCTCGAAGATAATGGGCTTCGGAGCAAGGCGCTGAATTATTCCCGACGCAAAATCTGGTTTCCCGGCTATGACCTGATGAAAGGCAATAGACACAGCTTTTCGGAATCAGGACGCCGGAAGGTGACCGTCTCCTTCGTTGGAGCGGTGTCACACTTCCGGAAAAAGTATATCTGGCACTTTGGTATCCAGCCAACCATCGATCTTCGCACCCACTTCGGAATATTGTTCAGCCCAAGGGTGATTATCTCCGCCCCTTACCGCAGTGACAGGAATGAAACGCCGGTTCCACTTGATGAAAAGCGGGTTACCAAAAAGCTCAACTGGTGGAACAAGGAATGGCGTAACAAGATTTTGGGGTTCGCCGACTGGCTGGCCAAGAGTCAACAAGTGATTCGGGTCCCCACTGGCTATCAGGAAGTGCTGATCGCGGCCACACCCGAAACCTTGCTTTCGGGAATGTCTTACCTACAAAAGGACGACGACGCGGTGATTAAAGAAATCATGGATTGGGGTGATGCGTAGCCTAGTTCAGCTCAACGAACCTCAGCTCCGTTTCGGACACGAGCAATTTCTCGTGCATCCGAAGGACGGATTGACGCTCTTTGGGCCTTACACCCAGACTGCCGGAAGTGTTCGTTACGGAGTGATTGGAACAGCCCAAGGGCTTGAGCATTTCAAGCGGTGGTCAGCAAACATCAATAGGTTTTTGCCAGCGTACGAAGGCTCGAAATTTCGCCGAAAGAAAAACGCAGAATTCGGCAAACTCGCACATCAGTTCTATCCCGGCTTTGAAACGGCTTTTGGAATTACATGGAATCCACGGCCGGAGTGCGAGTGCGTGGTCCCCGATGACGTTCTTACGGAAGCCTTGCACGTCCATGAATTGCATACGCGAATAGCTCGCGTGGTTAAGACGTATACAAAGCGTCTGATCAAGGCGAACTACGAAGGCGAGAACAAGCCAGACCTATGGTTTGTTGTGGTCTCTAAAGAACTGGAACGGTTGTGCCGTCCATTATCTGACCCGTTGAAGGATTATACCGACGGCACACGCGCCGAAGACGCGACGCAGCTTGGACTATTTGTGAGCTCGGATGATGCCGACAGTTTCGCAGAGGAGTATCAGGACGCCCTGAAATTCAAGCCGGACTTCCACAATCAACTCAAGGCGCGGCTACTAAAGCACCAGATCATTACCCAGGTTTTGCAAGAAGAAACCCTGAATGCTTGTTTGCGACCGTCGGACAAACCTGCGAGAGACAAGGAAGACCCGGCGACAATTTCTTGGAATCTCGCGACTTCCATCTTTTATAAGACCCGGCGTAAACCCTGGATCTTGGCGGACGTCCGACAAGGCGTTTGTTACATGGGCGTCGTCTTCAAAAGGCTCACCAAGCCGCAAGGCGACAAAAATGCGTGCTGCGGCGCGCAGATGTTCCTTGAAGATGGCGATGGGATGGTCTTCAAGGGCGCGCTTGGTCCTTGGTATTCGGAAGACTTGCGGGAATGTCACCTCGACAAAGGGGAAGCTAGTAAGCTCCTTGATCGGGCCATACGATCCTATGCCCAAGCGCACAATCACCGTGCACCACGCGAAGTCTTCGTGCACGGGAGCGTCCGTTTCAGTTCCGATGAGTGGGCCGGATTCGAAGAAGCGTCAGGTGCCTTCGGCGTCAGAATCGTAGGCATTCGAATTCGTCGTGTTGCTGGGGGGCTGAAACTTTTCACGCAAGGCAGGGGCGCCGTAATGCGTGGCACGGCACTCATTCATTCAGACAGCAAAGCCTTCTTGTTCACAACGGGCTTCGTCCCACGGCTCAATACGTATCCAGGTTGGAATGTTCCCAACCCTCTGGACATCGAGATTTGCAACGGCAGCGCTGATATCAAAACCGTTTTGGAGGACATTCTTCGACTTAGCAAACTGAATTATAACAGCTGTAAGTTTGCGGACGGATATCCTATCACATTGAAATTTGCTGGCAGCATTGGCGATATTTTGACCACTTTACCTCCAGAGGCCGACGACGAACACGACGAAGAAGATTTCACCCCATTGCCATTTTGGCACTACATCTAGGGACCAGCCCGTGCACTGATTTGCTTGTAGGTGAGCGGCATGTGCAAGATTCGCATCGTGGTTCAGCAAATCCGCAGCCCGATGCGGCGCCATCACAGTCAGCGCGAAACTCTCATCGGGCTCAAGCTCAACCGAATCAGCCGCATCGCGGAACTTCCGGACACGCCGCAGACTCGGGGTATGATCGCCAAGGTGGCGCATCTCGTACGGGTGCTCTATCTGCCCACCGAGCTTGATTATTTCGTCGCCAGTGTTCGCGCCGAGTATCACGCGCCGATTACAGCACGAATCTTTCGCGGCGACGTGCTGTGGGCTCAGTTCGAAGAAGCTGTTGCGTCCTGCCGTGCCGATCCTGAAGGTGATGACCGGCAGATTGTTGAAAAGGTCAACGAGCTGGCAGTAGCGAAGGTTCTACTCGATGACGCCACCATCACCGGACCGATCACATACGAGCCCGAATTTCTACCCGACGGCCGTAAGATCGACTTCGTTGTCGATCGCGGCAAAGACAACCTTTATATCGAAGTGAAGACCGTACGGCCGCGAACGGCTGACTCGGAAGAAGCATGGCAGAAATTCATCGCGCGCAAAAAACACCACCCCGACAATGTCAACTTCATCGTCGAGAAGGAATGGATGGGCGGTGCTATTTACGGAAACGTCTTCGCCTCGCGCGCTCACTTTCTAGATTACACAAGGGAGTTTGAAACGCGCCTTGCCGCGGCGAAGGCAATTAAGCCGGGCCCGGGCGTGCTGGTGTTCTGCGGAACTGGTTTCGCCTGGCATAAATCCAACCTAGAGGATTTCGCGGATTTCTATCTTACCGGCGTCCATCGCGGCGACGATGTGTTCGCGCTTATGGAGCAACACACCATCAAGAGGAAAAAGATCAAACTCCTCCGCAACATTGATCATTTTGCCTATCTACGCCGCCATATCGAGAAGCCGCAGAAAGAGGAATTTCACTTTCCCGTTCGCGGCCCGCGTCTAATCGTTCCGCCACCCAAACCTCTGCAGCCCCTAACCCTGTAGCCGTCATTCTAAGGCGCGAAGCGACTAAGTAATTGAGAACGGCACTGAGACTGGATTGATGCGCTGCCCTCGAAATGACCAGCCCGTAGGCCGCCTGAAGCTCAGTAATCGTCGGGGACGGCAGAGAGTATGTCGCTCAGCAGGCCATCGGCGCCTTTGAAGAATCCGTCAACCGCTTCCATCTTGCGCTGTACGTTCGCAAGGTCGACGGAACCGGCCGGCAACACTATTGTCCGCCCGTCCTTGTGTTTCGAGTAGCGGAGCGCGACGCCGTTCTTATCTAGGTCGTGAAGCTCCTTGACGATGCGTTCGACGGCTTGAAGCGGCTCGTCCTCGTCCGAGGTGGGTACGACGCGCAGGATAACTTTGCACTTTTGCCATAAGCGCCGAAGATTGTGGTCTTCGTCATCCAGTCTGACGTTCGCGATCCGGCCGTACATGTCGATGGTCCACTTCATCGCTATTTCGAGCGCATGCCGGTAGTTGAACAGAATGGGATAGATGAGCACATGGCGGTCGTGGGGGCGCCGCTCGGCTTCGTCGATGAGCGCGGCGCCAGCAGTCATGTAGCCTTCCCAGAGAAAGGCGTCGCGCGATATCTGGTCAGGAGCGAATGATACGGCCGTTTCCCAGTCATCGGAGGGCTGCATGAGCCGGTCGCCCTTCTTGGGCCACTCATGCTTCATCGTCAGGATGTCGGAGAAGGTTTTAGGAAATTTCCGCATAATGCAGAGGTGGGGTCCGAACAAAGCGAGCGCAAGAATTACGGTGACCGTGCACTAATTTGTTATCCGTTAGGAAGATGCACTGCCGACCCGCCCCTACGAAGCGATGGTGGCGGCCCGCGCTCTGTCGCATTTATCGCGACGACACCCTTGACAAATGTCCCTTGTCCAGTTACATACACCGATCTCGCCCGTAAGGACGCCGCCGGGTGACACCGGCGGACAGGGGCGAGTGCGGTTCCCGCGGGCGGGGTTGTCAGCCCCGCTCCCGGGCGGCTCCGGGCCAAAACGCCCGGCCGGCACGACGACCGGCCTGCGGGCTACATCGCCCGCTGTACTGGGACGGCAGGGGACGGATAACACCCGTTCCTCAGTAGCTCCGTTCCAGGAAGCGCGTGAACTGGAGCTGAGCGGTGGCGTTCGGTCGCTGCCGCAAGTGCCGTGGTGGAACGCCGGCAGGCGAGCGCGCCCGAAGCGGAAGGGCGGCGCAAGCCGCCTTCTCCGTGGCGCGCCCTGTGCGCCGCTTGCGTACAGGTCGTGGACTACGCGTCTGCCGGCGTTCCGCTTCCTTTTATTTGCCGGAAGCGAGCCGTAAAGAGTTTCGTAGCCCGGATGAGCAAAGCGAAATCCGGGAGCGGCAGTAAAGCCCGACGATCGTACCCGGATATCGCTCCGCTCATCCGGGCTACGAGATACGGGTCGTTTGTCATCGCTGTTTGACATCACTCGCGGGCGATTGGCTCGCGAGACCGGGATCGTGTTGCATCCGCCCCCACGAAAGTGGGGGAGGGGGACCGCGCGTTCGCGCGGTGGAGGGGGCCTCTAACTCGACGCTTCGTTGTCGACGCAGGAGGAGCGTCGAGTCCCGCGCCCCGCCCACCGCGCGAGAGCGCGGTCCCCCCTCCCCGCTGTCGCGGGGCGGGATGGAGATTACTCCCGCAACGCCCCCTTCAGCGGCCGGTGGCAGGCGAGGATCATCGCGCCGGCGAGCGCCGCGATGGCGGCGATCATCAGGAAAAATTCGATATGCGGCATCCGGCTCCAGAAGCTGCCAAGAAAGCCGGCGAGGAAGCCGCCGGTGAAGCTCGTCGCCAGCCAGATGCCCATCATCATCGAGAGCAGCCGCGCCGGCGCCACTTTGGTCACCAGCGACAGCCCGACCGGCGACAGATAGAGCTCGCCGACCGTCGTGACCGCGATCGAGCCGAGAAGCCACAGCCAGCTCGCCTGGCCGGCGCCGGCGTGAAAGGCGGCAAAGCCCATAATCAGATTGGCCGCGGTCAGGCCAAAGCAGCCGAGCGCCATCTTCGTCACGGTCGACGGCTCGCTGCCGCGCGCCGCCTGCCGCGCCCACAGCGCGACGACGAACGGCGTGAAGGCGAAGATCATGAAGGGGTTGAAGGCGAGGAACCAGGTCGTCGGTATGCGCGCGGCCGATCCGAACAGGCCGATACTGCGGTCAACGTCGGCGTCGATCCACAGGATCGTGGTGTTGCCGATCTGCTCGTAGCACGCCCAGAACAAGGTGTTGGGCACGAACAGCACCAGCAGCGCGGCGATGGCGCGCCACTCGTCGCGGCGGAGCGGCCGGTGTTCGGCGCGAGCGGCTTGCGCCTTTCCCCCTCCCTTCCCTCCCCCGCGAGCGGGGGAGGGTTGGGTGGGGGTCTGCGGCAGATGCGGCAGCGCATAGAGATAAATGCAAAGCCCGATGCACATGCCGACGCCGGCGGCGGCGAAGCCGTAGTGCCAGCCGACTTCCTCGCCGAGCGTGCCGCAAACCAGCGGCGCCAGGAACGCGCCGACATTGATGCCGACATAGAAGATGGAATAGGCGCGGTCGCGGCGCGGATCGCCCGGCGGGTAAAGCCCGCCGACCTGGGTCGAGATATTCGGCTTGAAGCAGCCGGAGCCGAGGATCAGCGCGAAGAGCGCGAACAGGAACAGCTGCTCGACCGCCATCATGAAATGGCCGATCGCCATCAGCACCGCGCCGATCACGACGGTGCGGCGCTGGCCGAGCACGCGGTCGGCCAACAGCCCGCCGAAGATCGGCGTGAAATAGACGAGCCCGGTATAAAGCCCCCAGATCTGCGACGACAGCGGCTGCACATCGAGCGGGCCGAAAATGCCTTCGAGCGCGCGCTTGAGGGCGAGCAGGCCGACGACGTCGCCGGAGTGATCGGCCAGCAGCAGGTACTTCGTCATGTAGAGCACGAGCAGCGAGCGCATGCCGTAATAGGAAAAGCGCTCCCACATCTCGGTGGTGAACAGGTAGGTCAGCCCGCGCGGATGGCCGAACAGCTCGCCTTGGGCGGAAACAGGAATAGATCGAGCGCGATCAGCCACGAGGCCCTAACCTTCCATCGTCATGGCCCGCGCAGGCGGACCATCCCGTAATGCGGAGGCCTTGAATTATTGCTTTAGACAGCGATTACTGGGTCATCCGCTTGCGCGGATGATGACAAGAAAGCAAGATTGACGCCATGGAGGACCAGCCGCAGTGCAGCTTGCCTTTCTACAAGGATGACCGGTGGTACGAGCTCTGTTGCTTCGCCAAAGCGAGCGACGCTCGGGCATTTCAGGCGATTTTCGAATTGAAAGAGTCTAGCATCGGAAGCAACCGAAACTAATCCTGGAGTCATCCATGAAAAAGATGCTTGCCGTTGCCGCCGTTGTTTGGGGATTTGGCGCCTGTGCGCAAGCAGCCCTCGCGCAGTTCACTTTCTGCACCGTCGGACAGAAACAGTGCTTTCAACAATGGAACCCGGCCGGAACGTACATTTGCCAAACAACGAAGGTTTTTCCGCTCCTGACTTATTGGGCTTACACCGGGCAGCCGTGCTCTCAAACGATCCATAGGAAGATGCGGCGACATTTCAACGCCAAATCGTGTCCGCCACCATTTCCGAACTGTTGCTCGCCTCCCACCGAAGCGGGAGGTTGCTGCACGAACGACCCCGCAAAGGTGGTGCCTCCGTTTTTTCTCTTGTGCCCTAAGTGAGCCGGCACCCGCGCCGGACGCTCACAAATAAGTTTGTGGCGTTTGCGCCATAATACCGGATCTGTCCTATTACGACCGCGCCATAAAACTGGTGAAATGAAGCTTGTGAACAAGGAGTGACCATGCCCGCCTTTGCCGAAGAAGCCAAAAACTTTCGCCTGATCGGCCACGACGCGTCGGCGGCCTGGGGCGGCGGCTCGCTGGTGCAGATCCACAAGGGCCATGCTTATGTCGGCGCGGTCGGCGGCTCGAGCTATAACGGGCCGGAAGGCTTTACCGTGCATGACGTGCGCGATCCCAAAAAGCCGCACAAGGTCGGCGAATTCCGCGCGCCGCCCGGCATTCATTGCCACAAGCTGCGCATCGTCGGCGACGATCTGCTTTACGTGAATTCGGAACGGCTCGCCGGCGACAAAGGCAAGAACGCGCGCGCCGGCTTCTTCATCTTCGACATCTCGACGCCGTCGGCGCCGAAGCCGATCGGCTTCTACGACATGCCGGGCTCCGGCCCGCACCGCTTCGGCGTCGATCTCAAACGCAAGCTCGCCTTTATGCCGAACGACGCGCCCGGCTGGACCAAGCGCGTGATCTGGACGCTGGATATTTCCGATCCGCTCAAACCCGAAGTGGTCAGCATCTGGGGCCTGCCGTGGATGAAGACCAACTCCGATGAAGTCGGCGACGATCCGCATCCGGCCGAGCAAGCCACCACGCTGCATGGCCCGCCGATGATCCGCGGCAACCGCATGTATTGCGCCTGGTGGGGCGGCGGCATGGCGATCATCGACTGCACCGATTTGCGCGCCATGAAGCTCGTCGGCCACGTCAAATGGTCGCCGCCGTTTCCCGGCTCGACCCATACCTGCTGGCCGATCGGCGACCGCCCTTATCTCGTCGTCACCGACGAGGCGCGCGCCAAGCAGAAATTCTGGGACGCGCAATTCATGTGGATCATCGACGCGCGCGACGAAACCAATCCGCTGCCGATCGCGACCTTCATGCCGGAACGCGAGAAATATTACGACCGCCCCGGCCGCTTCGGCGCGCACAATATCCTGGAGAACCTGCCCGCCGACGGACCGTGGAAGGACATCGTGTTCCTCACTTATTTCAATGCCGGCTTGCGGGCGATCAACGTCGGCGACCCGCTGCACCCGAAGGAAGTCGGCTATTACGTGCCGGAAACGCCCGACGGCGCACCGGGCATCCAGTCGAATGACATCGGCAGCGACGACGACGGCCGGCTCTATCTGATCGACCGCTGGGGCCAGGGCATGCACATTTTGGAATATACGGGGTGACGCTCGCCGCGACGGCAAGCCGATCGCCGCCCCGCCTGACGCGATGGGAGATCATCGGCGGCGCCGCGTTGCCCGTCCTGTCCGCCGCCGTACAACTGTCGCTGCTGCAAGCCGACACCGTCGGTCCCTGGCTGTGCTGGGGCTATACCGCATTCGGCATCGCTGCACTGATTGCATCCGCTAAGCTGTCGCTGAAGCCATTCACAAGAGGCTTCGTCTGCGGCGCAAATTTCGGTTGCGCGGCGGGATTTTTGCTCAATGCCTTCGACCACTTTCTGTACAGCTATTATTACGCTTGGCCCGTTGCGCTGGTCACGATCGTCCCATTTTCGCTGGCCGCTGCGTTAACCGGCGCACACCGAGGACGGAAAGTGTTGGAAGGAAGCGGGCCGCACTTGCGCCGCGCCGTCGCGTTCGGCGCGTTCGCTGTTTTCCTGCCGCCTCTGTTGGCGCAGGTCGCGGAAACGCAATGGGTCGCGCGCACCATGACGCAGCTATGGGACGGCGATATGAATACCGCTGCGGCCGCAGTGCAGGCGTTCAACAGCTATCCGCTGCGATTTGGGCGCTTCGCGACCGACGTGTGCGAACAACTCGTGATCGGGCGACGGGACGACTGGGACTGGGACTCGGACCAGGAACTCGTGCGCCAGATCACGATCATGCTTGGGCCCGACTTCTATGATTGTGAGCCTCGGGATCCGCACGGGTAACAGTCCGCCTCAGCCATGCTTCTCCGCGGCGTGCCAATTCGGTTCATCCGGCGGATCCTGCGGCTTAAAGCCGAACGTCTTCTCGAACCGCTCGGCGTAATCCGGCCAGACCTGCGGATTGATGATGCGGGCGACCTCCTTGCCGTCGAGCGCATCGAGCATCTGCTCGGCGGCGAGCTGCCCCATCCTGATGCGCGCCTCCTTGGTCACGCCCGCCATGTGCGGCGTGACCATGACGTTGTCGTATTTCATCAGCGGGTGACTGGCCGGCGGCGGCTCCTTTTCCCACACGTCGAGCCCGGCTCCGGCGATCTTCTTGTCGCGCAATGCCCGTTCCAGCGCTTCCTCGTCGTGAATCGAGCCGCGCGCCGTGGTGATGAAATAAGCATGCGGCTGCATCAGCGCAAATTCGCGCGCGCCCATGAGCTTGCGCGATTCCGGAGTGAGGGGACAATTGATCGAGACAAAATCGGAGCGCTTTAACAGCTCATCCAGCTCGACCTTCTCGGCGCCGCGCGCCTTCGCCACCTCGGCGCTGAGATAAGGATCGTAGGCGAGCACCTTCATCTTGAACAAAATCCCGGCCAATTCGGCGATCCGCCGTCCGACATTGCCGAGCCCGACGATACCGAGCGTCCGCCCGTATGCTTCGCCGCCGGTATAATCGTTGCGGTTCTTGATCGTGCCGGCGCGCAGTGCGCGATCGGAATCGGGAACGCGCTTGACCAGGCACAGCATCATGCCGAGCACGTGCTCGGCGACCGCTTCGGCATTGCCACCGGACTGATTGACGACCAGCACGCCGCGTCCCGTGCAGGCATTGACGTCGACGGTGTCGTAACCGGCGCCATTGGTGGAAACGATCAACAGGTTTGGCGTCCGGCCCAACAGTTCGGCGCGGGCGTGGTAATGCGGCGCCAGCTCGTCGCGCGCGGAGCTCATCTGGTAGGCGTGCGCCGCGGCGAGGATTTGCAGCGCGGCGGCGTCCGGACTGTTTTGCTCGAGCAGATCGAGGCGGATATCGCCGCGCTTGCCGAGCATCTCGCCAAAGCCGATCGGCCGGTGCGGCTGGACGCAAAACACGCGCTTGCTGTTGACTACATTGTTCATTGATTTCCATCCCCATCCCATTACGAATTTGCCCGTGACCCTAGCGCAGCGGCGCTTCCGCGTACAAGGTCGTCGGGTGTATCGTGACGAGTTCACAAGCCGCAAAGGAGCGATCCAATGGCCAAGAAACAATCGGAAAGCGTCTACCGCATCGTCAACGTCGTCGGCGTCAGCGACAAATCATGGGAGGATGCCGGGCGGCGCGCCGTGGAAACGGCCGCCGGTTCGCTGCGCGACCTGCGCGTCGCCGAAGTCACCAAGATGGACATGAGGGTGGAGAACGGCAAAGTCCTGGCGTTTCGCACCCGGGTCGCGCTGTCGTTCAAATACGAGTCTTAATCCGACTTCGGAAGCATCGATTGCGTTCCAGGCCGACGCGCGGACCACCTCGATGTCCGCGTGGGGGAATTGTTTATCGCCCGTCCCATTGACGGGAGTGCCTTAAACTTAGCGCTATCACGCCGGAAATACTGCTATCATCGCCGCACGGTGAAAGTCAGCAGCATGGCCGCGGTGATAGCTTGGGCCGTCTGACGGCGCGCGATCACTTTAAAGCTGCGAGGTCAGGTGAGAAATCAGCGTGCCATTTTGGCGATCGTTCCGTTGCTCGCGGCAACCGTTACCCTCGCATTTTCGGCTGTGCCAGCCCGCGCGCAAAGCGCGGCGATGTGGACTGTGCCGGAAATCGGCGCCCTGCCGCGCGACGCGCACGGTCTTTTAGTCCGCGACGGCCGCGACCTGATTACCGCGACATATGCCTATATCGGGCCGAACGTGGCGGATGCCTCGAAGCGTTACGCCGGCAACAACCTCGCTTGCGCCAATTGCCATCTCGAGGCCGGCACCAAGAAATTCGGCTTGCCCTTGTTCGGCCTCTACGGCGACTTTCCCCAGTACAGCGCGCGGTCCGCCGGCGAGATCAGCATCGAGGACCGGGTCAACTCCTGCATGACGCGCAGCATGAATGGCCATCCGCTGCCGGCCGACGCGCCGGAGATGCAGGCGATCGTCGGCTATATCAAGTTCCTCAGCAGCGGCGTGACGCCGGATCAGCGATTGCCCGGGATGGGCACCGGCCACATGCCGGAGCTCAAGCGCGCCGCCGATCCGCAACGCGGCCGGCCGATCTATGCGCGCATTTGCGCCGCTTGCCACAACAGCGATGGCTCGGGCGTTGCTTACAGCGTTGCAAACTCCGATTTGGGCTATGTCGACCCGCCGTTGTGGGGCCCGAACACCTTCAATGACGGCGCGGGCATGGCGCGGATCATCACCTTCGCCAACTTCGTCCATTTCAACATGCCGCACGGCACGGATTATGTGAATCCGCAGCTCAGCGGCGACGACGCGTGGGACGTGGCGGCCTATGTGTTGTCGCGGCCGCGGCCGAACCTTGCCGGCGTCGCGCACGACTTTCCCGATTTGCTGAGTAAGCCGGTCGACACGCCGTACGGCCCCTACGCCGATCATTTCAGCGAGCGGCAGCACAAATATGGGCCGTTCGCCCCGATTCGCGCCGCACTAGAACGCCTCAAACAAACCGGTGGCTCGCACTAAGCGGAGACATCAGGCGCGCGGCACGGTGAGCGACGCGAGCCTGGATACGTCCTCGCTTTCATCAAGCCGCCAGATCGCCTCGATCAGCGGCGCGATATCGTGTTGCGGGTTCCAGCCGGCGGCGGCGCTACTCAACTTCTCTTCGAGATCCCGGTCGCTCATCGGATTTGCGTCGCTGCCGCGCGCCGCGGTTTGCGATAATTTGTGCAGCTTGCCGTCGGCGGTCACGATGTCGACCGCGGCGGCGACAGTGGCGAAGCTTTCATCGCGTGTCACTTCGACCTTGCCGCGCAACGCCGCGACCGCCGGATCGTTCACGCAAGCCACGGCGAACTGGTCGACGCCGGCTTTGCCGGTGACAAGCGCGGCGGCGACCGCGTGCTGCACGCTGACTTGCGATTGGGCGCTGGTCGAGATTTTCGGGCGGTCGGCGCGCAGCCCGAGCAGCGGATTGCCGGTGACCTTGACCTTCTCGACGACGGCGGCCGGATTGTCACGCCGCCAATCGAGCACGCAATCGAGCACCGGATGCAGCACGAAGCCGCACGGATAAGGCTTGTACGCGGTCTTCACAATTTCCCAGGTCTCGCCGAGACCGTCGGTCAGCGCCGGCAGATTCGGCGTCTCGTTGAGCGCATGGTAATAGCCCTGCGTGCCGGTGAGCGGCTCGGCCGGGCCGGCGAAATCCTTCGCCGCCAGGAGAGCCGACAGCAGGCCGCCGCGCGCCGAATTGCCGACGCCGACGCTCTTTGCCGCAGTGCCGAGGCATTCGCATAGGCCGGCCGCTTGCGTCGCCGCGCTGCCGAGCGTCCACACCATCTGCTGCGGGCTCAGCGCCAAAAGTTTGCCGCTGCCGCACGCCGCGCCGAACACGCCGCAGGTCGCGGTGATGTGCCAGCCTCTGTTGTAGTGGCTCGGCGACATCGCGAGCCCGATGCGGCATTCGATCTCCTGGCCGAGCACGAAAGCCAAAAGCAGGTCGCGGCCGCTTACCCGCTGCAGCTCGGAGAGCGCCAGCAGCGCCGGCGCCAGCGGCGCGGTCGGATGGATCGCGGTCGGCACGTGGGTGTCGCAGAAATCGAGCACGTTGGCGCCGGCGGCGTTGAGGAACGCGGCATTGAGCGCATCGATACGCTCGCGCCGGCCGATCAGGGTCGCCTGCCGCCCGCCGGAGAATGCGGCGAGCGTGCCCAGCGCGATCTCGAAGGTCTCGTTGCGGCAGCCGGTCAGTGCCACGGCGAAGAAATTGACGAGCGAGCGCTTGGCCGCATGCCCGACCTCACTCGGCAGATCGCTCCACCGCGCCGCGGTCACGAAATTCGCCAGGCGTTCGGTGACGCCAGGTTGATGCAGCATTGTCCTCCCCCGCACCCCTGATCTGCCGCGCAAATCTCGCTACGGCTGCCGCATCGGCTCGGGCTGTAACAGCGAGTTTCGCGAAAGTTTGACAGTCTATATGCCCGTAGCGTATAAGCTACACATGACGACCCTTAAGCAAACCGATGAATTCGATAAATGGCTCAAGGGCTTGGACGTTAGAACGAGAGCCAAGGTCCTGGTCCGAATGGACCGCTTCAGGCAAGGTAACCCTGGCGATGTGGCCCGGTTGGTGAAGGCATAAGCGAAATGCGTATCCACTCCGGTCCAGGATATCGAGCCTACTACAAACAGCAGGGGGACATCGCAATCTTCCTTCATGGCGGCGACAAGAATTCGCAGAGGGCGGACATCCCCAAGGCAAAGCAAATCGCCAGTGAGTTGGAGGACTAAACGCATGGCTAAAGCAAAAGACTTCGATGTCGCCGAGTACCTCGACTCACCGGAGGCTATCGCCGCCTATCTCAGCGAGGCTTTTGCGACAGGCGACGATGATCTTATCGCCCAGGCGCTCGGCGCCGTGGCTCGCGTCAAGGGAATGACAGCCGTCGCCAAGGAAACAGGTCTCAACCGGGAAAATCTCTATCGCGCCTTGAGTGAGGGCGGCAAACCGGAATTGAGTACGGTGATGAAGGTCTTGGACGCGTTTGACGTACAGCTGCTCGCAAAGCCGAAAGACGACGATAGCGCCGAAGCCGCTTAAGCTGCCCATTATGAGCACGTTCTATCAATGCGTTGATAAACGATGAGAGTGTATCATTTTATAGGACGCAAATACGGCTTAGACGATTTACAGAAGCGACGCATTAAGATCGCGACTATTAATGATCTAAATGATCCTTTTGAACTACTTGGCCCTGCGTCGTCTGACAAAAATATCCGTCGTCGCTTCCAACTGCTGAAAGAACAACTCGCTCGCAATAGGGGCATGCTATGCTTTAGCCGTAATTGGAGAAACCCGGTTCAATGAAGTCATTATGCAGATAAGCATTTTGGATTGTGCCTTGGCTTCGAAATTCCAAAAAAGTACCTTACGCCCGTTCGCTACCGGGACAAGCGTCTTGAACCTGACGTAGCAACCATTGAACGAGGGGAACGCGATCCTGCAGCCAACCGCGAAATGCTAAAGGTCTTAACAACTAAGTACACCTATTGGCGTTACGAAAATGAATTGCGCTTATTTGTCGCCCTAAATGACAAAGATGCAGAAACGGGATTCTTTTTTTGCGATTTCTCTGATTCGTTGTCACTCAGAGAAGTAATCGTAGGAGCGTTCTCGACCATATCAAGGAACGAATTAGCTAACGCGCTGGGCGATATTGTGCCAAAGATCGCAGTTTGCAAGGCTCGGCTGTCATTTAGATCCTTCGCGGTCGTTAGACAGCAAGACAAAACCCTCTGGAAATGAGCAGTTTCGTCACCACCGGGCTCGACCCGGTGGTCCATGCTGAGGATCGGTTCGCGAGACGCCGCGGCCACCGTCAATATTCGCGCGTCCTAAAGCGCCGCAAGACCGCTCATAAAAACTCGCACGGCATTGATTACGTCGAGTGCCTGCGACTGCGTGTATGACGTTGCCGGATGCATCGTGTTGTTACGCCAAACCGATCCAACATGATGAAGATTCGCGCGGGCCGCTTCCCAGTCATTTTTCTTCTGTTTTTGGCGGTGGGTCGCGTCCGGCATCGCCTTAATTTTCGGGTCCATATTGCCTGTCATTTGCCGCCACGTAGTCTGCGGCGTAATCGTCACTTTCAAGCGTTTGCTCAGTTGTCGAACGACCACTTCCATAGCCCGCATCAAATGAAAGACGCAGGCCGTTGGCTGTTGAAGCGCAAAGCAATCACCGGCCTTTTTTATATCCTCCGCAGCTTCTTTGAACTTTTTGGCCACGATATCGCCGAAGAGCGCCTTTTGACCGTAAAATCGAACGTCCTGTTGAGTCAGATGAAAGAAAAATTGCTGCTGTAAATCGTCCTGTATCCTAGAAACCAAATGAACAATGGCTTGAGCTATCGCAGAGCGCGGCGGAATCGATAAGCCCGGAGGTGGCGCAAGCAGTCCGTCAAGTCGGTCTAACTCCGGCAGTATGCCTTCCATGTCAGACATGACGCAGGCTTGCCGCATCAGATATGTTCCATTCGCAACTGCGCGCACTATTTCATCATCGGAAAGTTGCCGCTCTCCCGGTCGCAATTGAAGCGGGAAGCACAAAATCTTTGCTTCGGATAGTGCGATAATGGCTCGCGCGAATAGAAAGCCGTATCTGTCCATCATGTTCCACGGGCTCCACAGCTTGCCGGGACAAAAATCCCCGGTGCTACCGATAGTAGCACCCGTCGGATTTATGCTGAGGATCGAGCGCCGCGCCAAGTCAAGCCCGGCAATCACGAACGCGGATTCCCGTTTTCGCGGGAATGAGCGGAGCGGTTACTCGGCGCTCGCTAAAAGCAGGTTTAGGCCCCACATCCAATCCGCGGGCGGTGTTTCAGTTTGACTATGGGGAATTCTTTGGTGCATCGCGAGAGAAATCGGTGTAGCCATACCCGAGATCGGTCGGATCGTAACCAAGTGGCCTTTGTAACAATTGAGCACGCGCGTCAGGAGAGAACTTAACCCCAGCGTTTGCATCTATTAGATCAAGCGCCCATGTTCTGGCTGCGGCTATCTGTTCGTTCTTCGCAGGATCAACGCGTAGGACACCCACGCCGATTTCGACCAGATGTGCGTTTCGTTCCTCTGCCATAGACCTAACGGTAAAAACAATCGCCGCAGCCGCCACGCAAAGACTGGCGGCTGTAACTGACAACTGCATAACCGACGTCAGCGGGTGTGGCTGCAAAAAACCGGCACCGCTGATCGCTGACTTACCATCGGTCATTTACGAACCCTCGTCCGCGTGAAAGCTACTCCGCCGCCGCGAGCGCGGCGCCGACCTGGCCGTCGCGCACCAGGCGGCCCGGCAGCGCGCCGGTATGGGTGCCGCGGTCGAAGATCTGCGTGCCGGCGACGAAGGTCGCCTGGTAGCCGTCGACCTTCTGCACGAAGCGCCGGCCGTTGGCCGGCATGTCGTGCACCAGTTCTGGCTTCTGCACTTGCAGCCGTTCGTAGTCGATCAAATTGACGTCAGCGCGCAGCCCCGCCGCGAGGCGGCCGCGATCGGCCAGCCCGAAGAAATCGGCGGTCTCGCTGGTCTGCCGCTTGATCAGCATTTCCACCGGCAGCTTCGGCCCGCGCGAGCGGTCACGGCTCCAGTGGGTGAGCATGAAGGTCGGCACGCCAGCATCGACGATCGAGGTGCAATGCGCGCCGCCGTCGCTCAAGCCAAGGAGGCAAGCCGGGTCGTTGAGCATCTCATAGATCGGCGCGTGGTCGCCGGTGACGTAGTTCACCACCGGGAAGTATAAATATTGGCCCTCCTCGATGATGGTGTCGTAGGCGACCTCGTCGGGCGGCCGCCCGGTGCGCGCGGCGATGTTGGCCACGCTCTTCTCCGGACCCGGCTCGTAGTCCGGCGGATTGCCCATGACATAGAAGCGCTCCCATTTGCGGGTGACGGCCTGGCGGAACTGCGCAAGCTTGGCGACTTCCGCGTCCGAAGGCTTCTCGGCGAGGATTTGCGCCCGCACTTGCGGATCGCGCAGCCGCCGGCGCTGCTCGTCGATTGGCAGGCTTTCGAGTTTCTTGTAGCTCGGCCGCACCGTGAACGGGTTGAGCGCAGTGCCGACGCCCATCATGACGCCGATCGGGCGGCCGGCCATCTGCGCGGTGATCGGCAGGCCCTGCGCGCGCATCTCGTGCACCGCGTCGATCAAACGGCGCCAGCGCTGCGGATCCTCGTAGCGGTCGGTGAGCAGGAACCAGATCGGGCGGCCGGTATTCTTGGCAAGCTTGCGCATCCAGCGCAGCTCGAATTCCTCATCGTCGAAGTCGGAGTTCATGCCGAAGGCGCCGGTGCCGGTAACACCCAGCGCCGCACCGATGCCGAGCAATTCGTGATCGTCGGCGTCGCGCGAGGCCACCGGCTCGCCGGCCGGCGTCTTGTGCGAATCCGTGCGCGAGGTGGTGAAGCCGAAGGCGCCGGCCTGCAGCGCCTCGACGGTGAGCCGGCGCATTTCGGCAATGTCGTCCGGCGTCGCCGGTTCGCGGCGCACGGCCCGATCGCCCATGACATAGACGCGGGTCGGCAGATGCGCGGCCTGTGCGCAAATGTCGATGGCACGCGGCCGGCGCTCGAGCGCGTCCATGAATTGCGGGAAGGTTTCCCATTCCCAGGTCAGGCCGGCAGCCAGCACCGGATTGGGAATTTCCTCGACGCCTTCCATCAGGTCCATCAGCGCGCCGCGGTGCTCTTTCTTCACCGGCGCGAAGCCGACGCCGCAATTGCCGAACATCACCGTGGTGACGCCGTGCCAGCACGACGGCGCCAACAGCGGGTCCCACATCGCTTGGCCGTCGTAATGGGTGTGCACGTCGACCCAGCCGGGGGTGACCAGAAGTCCGTTGGCGTCAATATCGCGCCGGGCCGGTCCCTGCTTGCCGCCGACGGCGGCAATGCGGCCGTCCTTTATGGCGACGTTGCCGGTGAAAGACGCCTCGCCGGTACCATCGACGATGGTGCCGCCGCGAATGACGATGTCGTGCATAGAGCCGCTCCTTGGGTTGCGACTTGGCGCCGTATTTTCGCGAATGATGCACCCGCGCCGAGGCTTGCGCAATGCGCCGTTAACGCTTCGTTCATCATAAGCTTCTAACGAGCGAACAGGGGCGAACGCCACGGAGAACACCCATGCACAAGACATTTCTGACGGCGCTTGCTGCGGCGACTCTCATCTCTGTTGGAATGCCCACAACCCGAGCCGACGCAACGGCCATCGCAGTGCCATCGACCGTTGGAGTCTCGCGGCTTGTGCATGAAGCCGCGATCATCTGCGGCGGTAACGGCTGCAATCCGGTCCAGACCAAGGCGGACAAGCGGCGCAAGTTCAAGACACTCGAATACACCAAGCCGGTCGGCAAAGCCTCATAGTGTCTTTCGGCGGCACTGCCTGAGCTCGCTCGGCGCGCTGGAGCGATAGACATTCGTTCCAGCTTCGCGACCGGGATGAGGATGTTTGTCCCGCGGCCGCGGTCATTCGCAGCAGGACATTTTTATTGCGGCGTCGGCCGTGCCAAGTCATTGAATCTTGGGCCCTAATACGCCAACTCAAGCACCCAATTCCCGCTATTACGGGCTTAGGTGCCGTCGTGACCCCCATCCCGAATATCGTCCTTTTTGCCGGCCTGCTCATCGGCCTCGTCTTCGGCGCCGTCGGGCTGCTCAGCGGCTTTTGCCTGACCAGCGGCCTGCGCAATTGGTGGACACAAGGCGACGGCCGCCTGGTGCGCAGCTTTGCGCTGGCGCTCGCGGTGGCGATTGCCGGCACGCAGTTTTTCGCCGCGCGCGGCTTTGTCGACCTCGGTCAGTCGATCTACCTGCAACCGGCGTTTTCCGCACCGCTGATGTTGTTCGGCGGGTTGTTGTTCGGCTACGGCATGGTGGCCGCCAATGCCTGCGCCTCGCGCGCCCTGGTGCTGCTTGGTCGCGGCAATCTGCGTTCGCTGGTCGTCGTCGCAACGGTCGGGGTGACCGCGGAGATAACCCTGAAAGGCCTGATCGCGCCGCTGCGGCTCGCTGTGCTGCACTGGTCGCAGACCACGCTGCATGACATCTCGGTGCCGGCTCTGATTTCCGCGTGGGGTCCGAGCGATTTGGTTGCGCGCTTCCTCGCCGTCGCGCTGACCAGCGGTGCGCTGGTGATCTTTGCCTTGTCTCACGCACCGTTCCGGCAAGCCAAAGGCCAGATCGCGGCAGCCGTGGCGATCGGGCTTCTGATCCCGGCGGGCTGGTTCGCCACCGGCTATCTCGGCGCCGATCCTTTCAATCCGGCGCCGGTGGCGTCGCTGACCTTCGTCGCGCCGATCGCCGACACGCTGCAATATGCGATGCTGTCGACCGGCTCGACGCTGAGCTTCGGCATCGTCGTGGTGGCCGGCGTGCTGCTCGGCAGCTTCGTCACCGCGCTTGCCACGCGGCGTTTCGCGCTGGAGGGTTATACTTCGACGCGGCACATGCTGCGCTCAATCGGCGGCGCGGCGTTGATGGGCTGCGGCGGCGCCTTGGATTACGGCTGCTCCATTGGCCAGGGCCTGACGGGCCTGTCGACCTTGGCGGTGCCGTCGGTCTTGGCGGCGACAGGAATTCTGCTCGGCGCCGCGGCAGCGCTACGCAGTCCGGTGCGCATTACGACATTGGCGGCGGCGTAAGCGGGGCGGAAGAAACTAAGCGGCCACCGGCGCCGCGCTCGCGCGCGCATCCTGCAGCACCATATCCGCGCCCTTCTCGCCGATCATCACCGCGGCGGCGTTAGTGTTGCCGGAGACCACCGTCGGCATGATGGAAGCGTCGATGACGCGCAAGCCTTCGAAGCCGCGCAGGCGCAATCGTTCGTCGACCACCGCATTCGGATCGGATCCCATGCGGCAGGTCGAGGTGGGATGATAGACCGTGGTGCCGTTGTCCCGCGCGAAGGCAAGAAGCTCGTCGTCGCTTTGGCAGTTCGGCCCGGGCGCGCGCTCTTCGGCGATGTAGCGGCGCATCCCCGGCTGGCCCATGATCCGGCGCAACACTTTCAGTCCGGCGACGACGGTGTCGCGGTCGTTGCGCGCGGTCAGATAGCGCGGCTGGATCGCCGGCGGCACGCTGGGATCGCTCGATTTGATGCGCACGAAGCCGCGGCTGTCCGGGCGCAACTGGCAGACCGAGGCCATGAAGCCCGGGAACGCGTGCAGCGCGGCGCCGGCGGTATCGGCGCTGAAAATGAGGAAATGGATTTGCATGTCCGGCGTCGCCAATTCCGGCCGCGTGCGCAGGAACGCGCCGGCATAGCCGGCGCCGATGGTGAGCAGTCCCTTGCGCGTCATGAGATAACGCAAGCCGGCGGCGTAACGGTGGCGCCAGTGATTGATCACTTCGTTCATGGTGATCGGCTCGGTGCAGCGGAACTGCATGCGCACCTGCAGGTGGTCTTGCAGATCGGCGCCGACGCCGGGCAGGTCAGCGATCACCGCAACGCCGAGCTCGCGCAGGATTTTCTCCGGTCCCAGCCCCGAGAGCTGCAACAGCTGCGGCGAGTTGAACGCGCCGCCGGCGAGGATGACTTCGCCGCCGGCATAAGCGGTGCGCGTCGCTTCGCCCTGGCGATACTCAACGCCGATGGCGCGCCGGCCGGAAAACAAGACGCGGGTCGCGAGCGCATTCGACACGACCGCAAGATTTCCACGCCGCCGCGCCTGCCGCAAATAACCGACTGCGGTCGACCAGCGCCGTCCGTGCTTCGCCGTCAATTGAAAATAGCCGGCGCCTTCCTGGCACGCGCCGTTGAAATCGTCATTGCGCGGAAAGCCGGCGGCTTGCGCCGCCGCGATAAAGGCTTCGCACAGCGGATGCGGCTCGCACACGTCGGAAACCGCAAGCGGGCCGCCGGCGCCGTGCAGATCGTCGGCGCCGCGCTCCTGGTCCTCGGCGCGCCGGAAATACGGCAGCACATCGGCAAAGCCCCAGCCGGCATTGCCAAGCTGCCGCCAATGATCGAAATCCTCGTGCTGGCCGCGAATATAGAGAAGACCGTTGATCGAGCTTGAGCCGCCCCACACTTTGCCGCGCGGCTGGATGATGCTGCGGTTGTTCAGCTCGGGCTCCGGCTCCGACTTGTAGAGCCAGTTGACCTTGGCATTGTCGAACAGCTTGCCAAAGCCGAGCGGAACGTGGATCCAGAAGTGGCGGTCGTGGCCGCCGGCCTCCAGCAGCAGCACGCGATGGCGGCCGGACGCGGTGAGCCGGTTGGCGAGTACGCAGCCGGCCGAGCCGGCGCCGACAATGATGTAATCGAAAGATGCCGATTCCTTGGTCTCTGGCATGCCTACCCCCGACGACGATGGACGGACTCCATTCTCATCGCCCTAAATCGCAAGTATACATTTCCTTATGGCCCGCACAGCGGGAAGGATGAGAACCCGGGAGGGACTGCGTGAACAAGTTCGGCATCGGTCAGCCTGTGCCGCGGGTCGAGGATCCCCGCTTCATCACCGGCCGCGGCCGCTACGTCGACGATTTCGAGCTGCCGCAGCAGGCTTACGGCGTCGCGGTGATGTCGCCGCACGCCCATGCCCGCATCAAGGGCATCGATACCGCAAAAGCCAAGGCCGCTCCGGGCGTGCTTGCCGTGCTCACCGGGGCCGACGTCAAGGCCGACGGTCTCGGCGGGCTCGCCCCGCCGATGCCGGAAGACATGGGCGGCCCGAAGGGTTTCCGTACGCTGTTGTCGATCCTGGCGACCGACAAAGTCCGCGCCGTCGGCGAGCGCGTCGCCTTTGTCGTCGCGGAGACGCTCGCGCAGGCGCGGGACGCCGCCGAACTGATCGAGATCGATTACGAGCCGCTGCCTGCGGCCATCTCTGCCGAGGACGCGGTCAAGCCCGGCGCGCCGGCGGTGTGGGACGAGGCCCCGAACAACGTCTCCTTTACATTGATCATGGGCAACAAGGACGCCACCGACGCGGCCTTCGCCAATGCCAAGCACGTCGTGACGCTCAAGCTCAACAACAGCCGCATCACGGCCAATTCGATCGAGCCGCGCGCCGCGATCGGACACTATCATCCCGACAGCGACTCCTACACGCTGTACTCGACCTCGCAGAATCCGCACGGCACCCGTTCGTCGGTCGCCGGCCAGGTGTTGAAAATTCCCGAAACCAAGCTCCGCGTCATCTCGCCCGATGTCGGCGGCGGCTTCGGCATGAAGCACGGCGGCTATCCCGAAGACGCGCTGGTGGCCTGGGCGTCGCGCCGTGTCGGCGGCCGTCCGGTCAAATGGGTATCGACGCGCTCGGAGGCGCTGCTTGGCGACTTGCAAGGCCGCGACCAGCTCGTCACCGGCGAATTGGCGCTCGACGAGCGCGGCAAGATTTTGGGGCTGCGCGTCAACGCGCTGCACGCCATGGGCTCGCACGTGTTCGGCGCGTCGATGGTTGTGCCGCTATTCGCGATGCGGCTGGCGCCCGGCGTCTATCAGGTTCCGGCGGTGCATGCCGTGGCGAGAGCCGTGCTGACCAACACCATTCCGCTGGCGCCCTATCGCGGCGCCGGACGCCCGGAAGCGACTTATCTGATCGAGCAATTGCTCGACCGCGCCGCGCGCGTCATCGGCATCGATGCGATCGAGATCAGGCGGCACAATTTCATTCCGGCCGCCGCGATGCCGCACAAGATCGGCACCGGCATCACCTATGACAGCGGCGATTTCGTCCACGTGATGGATGAATGCCTCAAGCTCGCCGACTGGGACGGCTTTGCCAAGCGCGCCGCGGAATCGAAGAAGCACGGCAAGCTGCGCGGCCGCGGCATCGGTTACTTCCTCGAAGAAGCGGCCGTGTTCAACGACCGCATGGTGCTGCGCTTCGATCCGAGCGGCATGCTCACCATCCTTGCCGGCACCCATTCGCACGGCCAGGGCCATCAGACCGTCTATGCGCAAATGGTCACCGAATGGCTCGGCGTGCCGTTCGAGAACATCCGCTTCGTGCAAGGCGACACCGACGCGGTGCCGATCGGGCGCGGCAGCTACGGCTCACGCAGCATGCATGTCGGCGGCAATGCGCTCAAACGTGCCGCCGACAACATCGTCGAGAAGGCAAAGCCGATGGCGGCGATGATGCTGGAGGCCGCGGCGGGCGACATCGAGTTCAAGGACGGCTCGTTCCGCATCGTCGGCACCGACCGAGCGCTCAAGCTCACCGACGTCGCCAAGGCGTTCTACCGCCCGGCAATGCTGCCGCCGCAATTCGACGTTGGGCTGGAAGCCTCCGGCACGTTTGCCGCCGAGCCGCCGAATTATCCGAACGGCTGCCACGTCTGCGAGGTGGAGGTCGATCCGGAAACCGGCGCGGTGACGCTCGCCCGCTATGCCGCTGTCGACGACGTCGGCAAGATCATGAATCAGCTGCTGTGCGAGGGTCAGATCCACGGCGGGGTGGCGCAGGGTGTCGGCCAGGCCTTGATGGAGGCGATCGTGTTCGACGCCGCAGGCCAGCTCGTCACCGGCAGTTTCCAGGACTACGCCATGCCGCGCGCTGAGGATTTCCCCGAGCTGCAGTCGGAACTCACCGAGGTGCCGGCGCGAACCAATCCGCTCGGCGTCAAGGGCGCCGGCGAAGCCGGCGCCACCGGCGCGCCACCCGCGGTCATCGGCGCCATTCTCGATGCCTTAAAACCGCTCGGCATCGAGCGCATCGACATGCCGGCAACGCCGAGTCGGGTCTGGGCGGCGATCAAGGCAAGTGGCGGGACAAAAGTGGCGGCGGAATAGCACCTCCGCTTTTATCGCTATGGCGGGAGGGGAAATCGCATGCGCAAGCTCGTCGCGCTCGTACTGACCTTGCTCGTGGCTTGCAGCGTCGCGGCTGTCGCCGATACCTATCCGTCGCGCACCATCACCATCGTGGTGCCTTATCCCGCGGGCGGGCCGACCGACACCATCGCGCGCATCTTGGCCGAGCGCATGCAGGCGGCGCTCGGCCAGACGATCATCGTCGAGAATGTCGGCGGCGCCGGCGGCAGTATCGGCGTCGGCCGCGTCGCGCATTCGCCGCCGGACGGCTACACGCTGAGCATCGGCCATACGCAAACCGCCGTGTTCAATCCGGCGCTGATGAAGCTCAACTATGATGTCGTGAAGGATTTGGCGCCGGTATCGCTGATCGCCGACACGCCGATCTGGATCGTATCGCGGAAATCGCTGCCGGCCGACGACCTCAAAGGCTTGATCGCCTGGCTCAAGAGCGAAAACGGCAAAGCGACGCTGGGAACCGTCGGGGTCGGCGGCCCGACCGACGTCGCCGCGCGGTTCTTCGCCAAACGCACCGACACGTCGTTCCAGATCGTGCCCTATACCGGCGGCGCGCCGGAGCTGACGGATTTGCTCGGCGGCCATATCGACTTCGCCTTCGGCCAGGCGGCGGCGCAGCTGGGCCAGGTTCAGAGCGGCCAGCTCAAAGCCTTTGCCGTGCTGCAGCCCAAACGCTGGTGGGCGGCACCCGACGTGCCGACGCTCGACGAGCTTGGCATTCCCGATATCGATGCGAGCTTCTGGCACGGCATCTGGGTGCCTGCAGGCACGCCGCCGGACGTACTCGCCAAAATCAATGCCGCCATTCGCGTGGCCTTGGCCGACCCAGGCGTGCAGGAGCGTTTCAAGAAACTGGGTCAGGAGATCTGGCCGGCGAACTATCAGACGCCGGAAGCGCTGGCCGCGAAAGAAAAGGCCGAAATCGCCAAATGGACGCCGATCATCGAAGCGACCGGCATTAGCGTGCAGTGACGGAGCCGCGCGCAAGCGAAAGCAAAGGAATTGGGAAATGAGTGCACCGGCGAATCTCTTCACTGACGGCAAGGCCTATGAGCGGCTGATGGGCCGCTGGAGCCAGCTCGCCGGCGCAAAATTTCTCGATTGGCTCAATCCGCCAAAAGGCCTGCACTGGGTCGACGTGGGTTGCGGCAATGGCGCTTTCACCGAAGTCTTGATCGCGCGCGCTGCGCCGAGCGCCATCGCCGGCATCGACCCTTCGGACGGCCAGATCGAATACGCGCGCACGCGACCGGGAGCGAAGACGGCCCAGTTTCGCGTCGGCGACGCGCAAGCCTTGCCGTTCGCCGACGACAGCTTCGACGCCGCCTCGATGGCTCTGGTCATCACCTTCCTGAGCGATCCGGCGAAAGCGGCGCGCGAAATGGCGCGTGTCGTCAAGCCGGGCGGCATGGTCGCAACTTATATGTGGGACATTCCGGGCGGCGGATTTCCGATCCGGCCGCTCGCTGCGGCAATGAAATCCTTGGGCTTGGAGGAACCGGCGCGGCCGAATGTCGAAGCGGCGCGGCGGGACAACATGCAGGCCTTTTGGCAACAGGCCGGATTACAATCGATCGACACCGCGGTGATCCGCATCCGCGTCGCCTATGACGATTTCGACGATTTCTGGGCTTCAAGCAGTCTGCCGATCGGCCCCTCGGGCAAGGCGTTGGCGGCACTGTCCCCGGACAAGATCGAACAGATCAAAGCGCGCTTGCGCGAGCAATTGCCGATCGCGGCCGACGGCAGCATTGCCTACGAAGCTTTCGCCAATGCCGTGAAGGGCCAAGTTCCCGCAAGCCAATAATCGTTACTGCAAACCCTCGGGATTGATCGACTGGCGGCCGAGCTGCTGCCAGGCCGCCGGCGCCGCGGCGTTCTTCGCCGCCTGCTCGGGCGCCACTTTCGTATCCCATTTCGCGGCGATGAAACGCTGGCCATTGACGCCATCGGAAGCATTCGAGCACAGCCAGATAAGCGGTTCGACCATCACCTCCGGCGCGATCAGCGTCGAACGATCCGGCACCGCTACACGCGAGACCATGCGCGTGTCGGCGGCGCCTCCCGGCACCAGCACATTCGCGGTGACGCCGGTGCCGTCGAGCTCCTGCGCCAAGGCCGCGAGCATCGCTTCGTTGGCCGCTTTGGAGGCGCCATAGGGCTGCATCATGCCGCGCCACATGGTGTCGAGGCTCGTTGTCACATTGATGATGCGGCCCCAGCGCTGCGCCAGCAACGCCGGCAGCACGGCCCGCGTCATCAGGAACGCGGCGACGACATTGACTTCGATGATGCGGCGAAACTCTTCCGGCGTCGTTTCCCAAAGCTTTCCGCGCGGCCGCCCCTCGCGCCGCAGCAGGCCGATATTGGTGCCGGCATTGTTGAGCAGAATATCGACGCGGCCGAAACGCTCGGTGGTGGCACGCAGGATTTTCGATCCGCTGTCGTTCCAGGTAACGTCGGCGACGATGCCGTTGAAGCGCTCGCCGGCGCCCAAATTCTTTCTGGCGATCATCTCCTCGGCCACGTCCTGGGTTTCCTCCAGCGCCGGCCCGTCGAGCTCGACGGCGGCGACGCTGGCGCCGGCATCGAGCAATCCGAGCGCCATCACCCGGCCGAGGCCGCGCCCGGCGCCGGTGACGATCGCGACTTTGCCGCTGAGTGACCTGACCATGACCAAATCTCCCCTTTAGCAATACGCCACGGTCGATGACCGCGGATGAATGGACCGGTCCTAGGAATTCGACGCCGTCCAGCGGGACTTGTCGGGCTTCAATGCCCTCGTTTACCAGCATTTTACCGGCATATTTGTGAACCGGCCAAGTTCCGGCCCCGTTATCGGCCGGTTGCGCGGGATCGGGGCTGCCCCTATATTCAGGCCGCTTTCCAGTCATCTTCGATGACGTTGAGTGGCTTCGCCCGAACGGGCGGGCGGAGCACAGAGGAGATTTACCTATGGCGATCGCGCCGCTGATGCCCAAAGCGACAGCCGTGTGGCTGGTCGACAATACGTCGCTGGCGTTCGACCAGATCGCGCAGCTTTGCAACCTGCATCCGCTGGAGGTGAAGGCGATCGCCGACGGCGACGCCGCGCAGGGCATCAAGGGCCTCGATCCGATCCTTACCGGGCAGTTGACGCGCGAGGAAATCAAGGCCGCCGAAGCCGATCCGAACTACCGGCTGCATATCGCCGAGCCGAAAACCCGCCTGCCCGAGGCCAAGCCGAAAAAGGGCCCGCGCTATACGCCGGTATCGCGCCGCCAGGATCGCCCGAACGCCATCCTCTGGCTGGTGCGCAATCATCCCGAGCTCAAGGACAGCCAGATCATGCGGCTGGTCGGCACCACCAAATCGACCATCGCCGCGATCCGCGACCGCACGCATTGGAATTCCGCCAATCTGACGCCGCTCGATCCGGTGACGCTCGGGCTGTGCTCGCAGATCGATCTCGACCTCGAAGTGCAGAGGGCGGCCAAGGAAAAGCCCGTTCCGGTCGAGGAACAGGGCGCGACGCTGCTGCCCGCCGCCGTCACCACCGCGCCGAAAGAAGAGCCGGAGCCGACGCCCGCGGAGGTCAAGAAGGCCGACGAGCTCGAACGTCAGTGCGGTGTTCGCCAAGCTCAAGCAACTCGGCGGCAAGGCGGAGTAATTGTCATTCCGGGGCGCGGGCTTTTGCCCGCGAGCCCGGAATCCATAACCCCGGCGATTGTGGTTATGGATTCCGGACAGCCGCTTTGCGGCTTCCGGAATGACGGCCCAAAGGGCCGTCACCCCTGATCGTTCCGCAGCACCACGCAGGCACCGCCGGCGGCGATGAGCTTGTTGCAGAATTTCTCCAGATAGCGCCGGTCGTCGTCGGCGATGCGGATGTTGTAGCGCATGGCGGCGCCGAGCCCGATACCGCGGCTCCGGATCACGATCGGCTCGCGATCGCCGATCAGGCCCGCGTATTTTTTCGCAATCATGCGATAGATCGCCCAGGCCCTGCTCTCCGACCAGTTGGCGGTGAGCTGCGCGCCCCAGCGCGGCACGTAAGCCGCCATGCGCCGCGCTTCGGCTTTCGGCGCAAGAATTAAGTTAGCGAGCCGCGTGCACGGTACGCCCTGCGGAATCGTGGTCTCCGCGGTCTTGGGCGGCGACGGCGACGCCCATTCGTCCGCGGTCCAGCCAGTGATGATGGCGACGTAATTGCGCGTTTCGCTCGGCAACGGACGATGGTTCGTCAGAAATGCACTGACGCGGCCCGGCCCGGCATTATAGGCCGCGGCGGCAAGCCCGAGATTGCCGAATTTCTGCTCCAGATCGTGCAGATAGCTCGCCGAATTCTGCAGCGCCTCGATCGGATCGAACGGATCGACCAGCCCGCGATAATCCGCGGTGGCCGGCATGAATTGCGCGATGCCCTTGGCGCCCTTGCGGCTCACCGCCTGGGCGTTGAAGCGGCTCTCCTGCCAGATCACGCGGGCGAAAAATTCCACCGGTAACTGGTTCTCCGCCGCGTCCTGCTCGATGGCGTGGCAGATGTCGTCGGCGGTCGGTGGAGCATTGGGGACGGCGGGTGTCACGGGCGATTGAGCGGTGGGCGCGGGTGCGCCGGGCTCGCTTTGTGCGGGAGGCGACGCGCCCCGGTCAGCGGGCGACTGCGCCGTCGCCGTCGCGATGCAAAACAGCGCGACGCCAATGGCCGCAAGCGATGTCAGCGTGGCTTTCATGCCGCGATGTTACAAAACCGCCGCGCTGAGGCGAAGCGCGCCTCGGCGAACTGCGCGACTGCTATACTTGGCGCGCCGCGCACGGGAACGTGTTTTGCTGCGGATTTAACCACCGCTAGACTCGGCAGATCAGGGAGAATCCATCATGAATTTTACCGAAGATCCGATTTCGCGCCGCATCGTGTTGGCCGCCGCAGCAGCAGGAGGCGCGCTGACCGCGACCACGGCGGCCCGCGCACAGAGCGGCGCGGTGCCTGAGCCGCGGCGGCCTAGTCGCGGCGGCGACAATCCGGGACCGAAGAATCCGGGACTGATTGAGCAGAATCCTGACATCATTTCGCCGCCCGCCACCGATCACGGCACGCTGCCGAACCTGCGCTTCTCGTTTGACGACGCGCATATGCGCCTCGAACGCGCCGGCTGGGCGCGGCAGGTGACGGTGCGCGAGCTCGGCATCTCAAAGAACATCGCCGGCGTCAACATGCGGCTGAACGCGGGCGGTATTCGCGAGCTGCATTGGCACAAGGCAGCGGAGTGGTCCTACATGCTCACCGGCACGGCGCGCATCACCGCGATCGACGCCGACGGGCGCAATTTCGTCGACAACGTCGGCGTCGGCGATCTGTGGTACTTCCCGCCCGGCGTTCCGCACTCGATTCAGGGCCTCGATCCGGACGGCTGCGAATTCCTGCTGGTGTTCGACGACGGCGATTTCGACGAAGACAACACGTTTCTGCTCAGCGACTGGATCAAGCACACGCCGCCCGAAGTGCTGGCGAAGAATTTCGGCGTTCCTGCCTCCGCCTTCGCCAACGTGCCCGACCCGAGCGAGCTTTATATCTTCAATGCGCCAGTGCCAGGGCCGCTTGCCTCCGACAAGATCGCGGGCGCGACCGAAGTGCCGAGGAGCTTCAGCCATCGCATGGGCGCACAGACGCCGATCCGAACCAAGAGCGGCACGGTGCGGATCACCGACAGCAGAGTGTTTCCGGTTTCCAAGACCATCGCCGCCGCGCTAGTCGAGGTCGAACCCGGCGGCATGCGCGAGATGCACTGGCATCCGAACACCGACGAATGGCAGTATTACATTTCCGGCCAGGCGCGGATGGGCGTGTTCGCATCGTCGGGACAAGCCCGTACCTTCGATTTCCGCGCCAACGATGTCGGCTATGTGCCGTTCGCGATGGGGCACTATATCGAGAACACCGGCAACACCACGATGCGGTTTCTGGAGATCTTCAAGAGCGACTATTACGCCGATGTGTCGTTCGACCAATGGCTGGCGCTCACCCCGCCCGAGCTCGTCACCGCGCATCTGAAGACCGATGCGCAGTTCATTCACGCGCTGCGCAAGGACAAAGCACCGGTCGTGCCGGCGTGAGAGCATGACACCTACGCGCCCACGCCTTTCCCCTTCAGCGCGCTGCCGATCTCGTCGAGGATCACCGGGTCGTCGATGGTCGCCGGCATCTGCCACTTGTCGCCGTCGGCGATTTTCTTGATGGTGCCGCGCAAAATCTTGCCGGAGCGCGTCTTCGGCAGCCGCGCCACGGTGATGGCGAGCTTGAACGCGGCCACCGGGCCGATCTTGTCGCGGATAAGCGCGATGCACTCTTTCTCGATCTCGGTCGGCGGCCGGTTGACGCCGGATTTGAGCACGATGAAGCCGCAAGGCACCTCGCCCTTGAGCTCGTCCTTGATGCCGAGCACGGCGCATTCGGCAACGTCCTGGTGCGAGGCGAGCACCTCCTCCATGCCGCCGGTCGAGAGCTCGATGGCCGGCGACATTGATGATGTCATCGGTGCGGCCCATGACGAAAATGTAGCCGTCCTCGTCCTTGAAGCCGGCATCGGCAGTTTTGTAATGGCCGGGAAATTCGTCGAGATAGCTTTCGCGCATACGCGCGTCGGCCTGCCACAGCGTCGGCAGGCAGGCCGGCGGCAGCGGCAGCTTGACCACGATCGAGCCCATCTTGTTCGCCGCGACTTCGTGGCAGCCTTCGTCGACGACGCGGACGTCGTAGCCGGGCATCGGCACCGTCGCCGAGCCGTATTTCACCGGCAGCGTGCCGAGCCCCACCGGATTGCCGGCGATGCACCAGCCGGTTTCGGTCTGCCACCAGTGATCGAGCACCGGAATTTTCAGGAGATTTTCCGCCCAGGCGACGGTGTCCGGATCGGCGCGCTCGCCGGCGAGAAACAGCGTGCGGAACTTTTTCAGGTCGTAACCGGCCAGCAGCTTGCCTTGCGGGTCTTCCTTCTTGATGGCGCGGAACGCGGTCGGCGCGGTGAACATCGCGGCGCAGCCGTGCTCGGCGATGACGCGCCAGAACGCGCCGGCGTCCGGCGTGCCGATCGGCTTGCCCTCGTAGAGGATGGTGGTGCAGCCGTGGAACAGCGGCGCATAGACGATGTAGGAATGGCCGACCACCCAGCCGACGTCGGACGCCGCCCAATAGACTTCGCCGGGCTCGACGCCGTAGAGATTTTTCATCGACCATTTCAACGCGACCATGTGGCCGCCGTTGTCGCGCACCACGCCCTTCGGCCGCCCGGTGGTGCCGGAGGTGTAGAGAATGTAGAGCGGGTCGGTCGCCGACAGGCGCTCGCATTGCCAGGCGGAGCGGGCGTGAACCAGCGCGTAGTCGCGCATCTTCGCCCAGTCGCGGTCGCGGCCTTCGATCAGCGGCGCCTCCGATTGCGGCCGCTGCAGGATGAGACAAGCCTCGGGCTTGTGCTTGGCGAGCGCGATCGCCTCGTCAAGCAACGGCTTGTAATGCACGACGCGGCCGGGCTCGAGCCCGCAGCTGGCGGAGAGAATGACTTTTGGCGTGGCGTCGTCGATCCGCGTCGCCAGTTCGCGCGCGGCGAAGCCGCCGAACACCACCGAATGAATGGCGCCGATGCGCGCGCAGGCGAGCATCGCGATCGCCGCCTCCGGCACCATCGGCATATAAAGAATGACGCGGTCGCCCTTGCCGACGCCGAGATCGCGCAGCATGCCGCCGAGCACCTGTGTCTCGGTCAGGAGGCGATGATAGGTGATGGTCCGCTTCACGCCGGCGAGCGGCGAATCGTAGATGATCGCGGCCTGCTCGCCGCGCCCGGCATCGACATGGCGGTCGACGGCGTTGAAGCAGGTGTTGCAGACCCCGTCCGCAAACCAGCGGCCGTAGATGCCGGTCTTCGCGTCGAACACCGTCTTCGGTTTCTCAAACCAGTCGATGTCGGCGGCCGCTTCGCCCCAAAAGCCAAGCGGATCGCGCTGCCAGCGCGCATAGACTTCATGATAGCGGCTCGAACGGGCGTCCATGGCGCTGCCCTCCAACAATTTTGCTCTATTTTCGGCCTCGCAACCCGGGATGCAAGAGCGACCTGCATCACGGCACTGGCCCCAGGCGGGCGCTTTGATCTATGTCACGACGGCCCGCCCGCTCACCATTTAAATCCCGCCGTGATCACCGATCCGCTGTTTTATCTCCTCGCCATCCCGGCCGTGACGCTCCTTGGGCTCGGCAAGGGCGGCTTTGCCGGCCTGGGCATGGTGGCGACGCCGATGCTGGCGCTCGTGGTGCCGCCGCTGCAGGGCGCGGCGATCATTTTGCCCCTTTTGATCATCCAGGACGCCATCTCAGTGTGGACCTAACGCCGCACCTGGAGCCTGTGGAATCTGAAAATTCTGGTCCCAGGCGCCGCGATCGGCATGGCCGCCGGGACGCTGTTTGCCAGCCACGTCTCCAACGCGGGCATTGAACTGATGGTGGGCGGTATCGGCTTCGCCTTCGTCATCTACAGTTGGCTCAACGCCTGGCTGATCAAGTGGCTCCGCCCGGCCGCGGTCGCCGCGAAGGGTGGCGATGGCCGCCCGCATCCCGTCCTGGGAGTGCTTTGGGGCTCGCTTGCCGGCTTCATGTCGCTCTTGGTCAATGTCGGCGCGCCGCCCTATCAGATCCATATCCTGCCGCAGCGCCTCGACAAGCTCACTCTGGTCGGCACCACCACGATCTTTTTCGCCTTCATGAACGAGATGAAGATCGTGCCCTATTTCGTGCTGGGGCAATTTTCCGCACGCAATTTTGCCACCTCCTTGGTGCTGTTGCCGCTCGCCGTCGCCGCCAATTATCTTGGCATCTGGCTCGTTCACAAAACCCCGACCGAGCGGTTTTATCAGATCGCCTACGGATTGATGTTTCTGATCTCGCTGGCGTTGCTGTGGCAGGGCTGGCGCGGGCTATGAATGCGACTGGCGAATGGGGGATAGATGTCCTTTCTATTCGCTATTCGCCATTCGCCGTCGGTTCCGATATCTGCTAGGTTTGAAAAAACAGAGTAGGGAGGAAAAAACATGGCGACAACGCCCTGCGATACCGATCTTCCCCGCAACGCGGCGAATTTTCAGCCGCTCACCCCGCTGTCGTTCCTCGCCCGCGCGGCGCAGGTCTATCCGGAGCAGACCGCGATCGTGCATGGCGCGCGGTCATGGACCTACGCTGAGTTCTACGCGCGGGCGCGGCGGCTTGCTTCGGCGCTGGTCAAGCGCGGCATCAAGCGCGGCGACACCGTCGCGGCGGTGCTGCCGAACGTGCCGGCAATGCTCGAAGCCCATTACGGCGTGGCCATGGCCGGAGCGGTGCTCAACACCATCAATACACGCCTCGATGCCGCCATCATCGGCTTCACGCTCGATCACGGCGAAGCCAAAGTGCTGCTCGCCGACCGCGAATTTTCCAAGGTGGTGAAAGACGCCCTGGCGCGCTGCAAAGCGCAACCCCTCGTCGTCGACTATGACGATCCCGAATATACCGGCGCCGGCGAACGGCTCGGCGATCTCGACTACGAAGATCTGCTGCGCGACGGCGGTCCGGATTTTGCCTGGCTGATGCCGGCCGACGAATGGGACGCCATCGCGCTCAATTACACCTCGGGCACCACCGGCGATCCCAAAGGCGTCGTCTATCATCATCGCGGCGCTTACCTGCTGGCGATGGCGAACGTCATCACCTGCGAGATGGGCAAGCATCCGGTCTATCTGTGGACGCTGCCGATGTTTCATTGCAACGGCTGGTGCTTTCCCTGGACGCTGTCGGTGGTCGCCGGCACGCATGTCTGCCTGCGTGCGGTGCGCGCCGCGCCGATTTTCGACGCCATTGCCACGCACAAAGTGACGCATCTGTGCGGCGCGCCGATCGTGATGTCGACGCTGCTCAACGCGGCCGAGCACGAGAAGCAGCCGCTGCCGCACGGCGTCGAGTTCGTCACCGCCGCGGCGCCGCCGCCGGAATCGGTGCTGGCGGCGATGAAATCGGCGGGCTTTAACGTCACCCATGTCTATGGGCTGACCGAAACCTACGGACCGGCCAGCGTCAACGATTGGCACCGCGAATGGGACGCGCTCGACGGCTCCGAGCAGGCGGCGAAAAAAGCGCGGCAAGGCGTCGCCTACCCGGTGCTCGACGCGCTCGACGTGCTCGATCCCGCGACCATGCAACCGGTGGCCCGCGACGGCGCGACGCTCGGCGAAGTGATGTTCCGCGGCAATGTGGTGATGAAAGGCTATCTGAAGAACAAATCCGCGACCGAGGCGGCGTTCGCCGGCGGCTGGTTTCATTCCGGCGATCTCGGCGTCATCCATCCCGACGGCTATATCCAGATCAAGGACCGCTCCAAGGACATCATCATTTCCGGCGGCGAGAATATTTCCTCGATCGAAGTCGAGGACGCGCTGTACAAGCACCCGGCCGTGCAAGTGGTCGCCGTGGTCGCCAAGCCCGACGAGAAATGGGGCGAGACGCCGTGCGCTTTCGTGGAATTAAAGCCCGGCGCGGCGGCGAGCGCCGATGAGCTGATCGCGTGGTGCCGCGACCATCTCGCGTCTTACAAATGCCCGCGCAGCATCGTGTTCGCGGAGATTCCAAAGACGTCGACGGGAAAATTGCAGAAATTCAAGCTAAGGGATGTGGTGAAGGGGATGTGATCTTTTCCTCCTTAATCAGATTTGTTTATAACTTAACTGTTCGAATTTGTTGAGAAACAAACAATTATGCCAACCTTATTCACAGTTTCTGGTCCATTCAGAATTCCGGTTTATCAGGGCAGAGCGGGCCGCACTATTACAGATGAAAATACGATTGAATTTTGGAAAGAGCACGCGAGCTTCGCCAAACAACGCGGATGCTATGTCTTCGGAATTCGTGCGAGCAAAGGCTACAGGCCGGCATACGCGGGCAAGGCCACAAAAAACTTTAAGCAAGAGGTATTTTCCCATCACAAGTTGACCCGATACCAGTAATATCTTGCCGATGTCGGCAAAGGCACGCCCGTCATGTTCTTCCTGATCGCCCCCAAGAAGCGGGGCGCTCCGAATTCAAGACACATAGAACAATTGGAAGACTTTCTGATTCAGGCCGGGGTTGCTGCCAATCCAGCGTTCTTGAATATACGAGGGACCAAGATTGAGGAATGGGGAATTGCGGGCGTACTCAGAAGCGGCAAGGGAAAGCGATCGGAAAGTGCAAGTGAGTTTGTAAAAATGATGAAAATTGCGGACTAGAGAGACTGTCCTAATAACAGGAGGTGCGGCCAGCTTACGCCGCTTCCGCCTCCATCACCCCCACGACCAGCCGCTTACCGAGCGCGCGCAACGCGGCAGTCAGCGCCGGCAATTTGGTCGGATGCTTGGGATTGAGAATGCGGCGGACCTCCTTTTCGTCCTTGCCGATACGGCGCGCCAGTTCGCTCTTGGTGATGCCGGCGGCGGCAAAGGATTCCAGCACCGCGAGCTTAGCGGCGATATCCGGCGCGACCGCGACGTCGACGAGGCTGCGGCCTTTAGCGCGCGGCTTCGGCAACGGCTTGCCGCGTTGCAGATAACTCAGCAGCGCGAGACCGAGCGCCTCCTCGGCCATGCCGCGGGCATCGGCTGCACCGCGGCCTTGCGTGATGGCCTCCGGAACATCGGGAAACGTCACGACGATATTGCCGCGTCGACCGCCCGGCTCAAACAAAGCGCGATAGGCGTAAGCCTTTATCATTCTTGCTTCCTTAATCCGCCAAGCCGAGTTGCTTCCTGATCTTCCGCGCCGTCTTGGGATCGATTTCTCGCGACGGCACCGTGGTCAATCGGTCGCCGACGAACACCATCATATGGCCGCCCTTGCCGCGCCATTTCTCGGCGCGAAACGACAAACCCTTGCGGCGCGCTTCCTCACGCAACTCGACAATGAATTTGTCGCGTTTGTCCATCGCCGAGGGTGTTGAGCGAATAATGCAAACGTTATAATCGGACAAATTTGTCCGAATGTCAAGCATGCGTAGTGTGCCGCTCCTTCCCGCCCTAGAGGGAGTCCAGAGAGGCTGCCAAATTTGAAAATAACAAGACCCGCAGTCCCCGCTTGGGTGGGGACGAACGTCAAAACTAATGTAACGCGTGAGCTGAACCGACTAATGGACGAGCGTGTCGTGCCGCAGCCGCTCGATTTCGTCCTTGACGTGCAATTTTTTTCGCTTGAGTTCCGCAATTTGAAGGTCGTCGGCGGAGGGGTGGGTGAGCGCTTCGTTTAATTCGGCTTCGAGCGCCTGGTGCCGTTTTTCGAGTTCCGCAAGATGCAATTCAATCGCCATGTGGGCTGCCTCCTTGCGTAGTTAAGCCTGATGCGATCATCCTACACCCTAACAACCAAAAGCAAGGATACTCCGTTTTAGTCCCTACGAACATCCCCAAAGCCTTAGCCGTGCAGGCCCGTTGTGCACAATTGGCGGGGCGGCGGCGCGGCCTTGTCGGCGATTAACCAAAACGCGATAATCTATAGTGACTTACTCGGTATCTGCGCGTGCGGCCGGCCGGCCGTGGCGCGCAGGGCCGTTTTGCCGGTTCCAGGCTTCGACCAAGGCGGCGATGACAAAAGAGGAAGAACGCGAGCTTCGGGCGCAGCTGGCGCGCCTGCAGCAGGAGCATCGCGACCTCGATGCCGCGATTGCGGCATTGCAGGAATCGCCGGGTTCCGACCTCATCCAGGTGCAGCGGTTGAAAAAACGCAAGCTGCACCTGCGCGACCGCATCACCTTCATCGAAGACCAGCTTACGCCGGATATTATCGCTTAACCTGCACGGCGTTGCTTGCGTTCCGCCTTGCGCGCATACATCGCCGCATCGGCGCGCGCCATCACCTCGGCGGCCGTGTCAAGCCGCCCCAACAATGCGACGCCGGCCGAGGCGCCGACAACGAAACTCGAGGCGCTCCAGCACACTTCGGTGGAATAGACCGCGGCTTCGAGCGCGGCAGCCTTGGCGGTCGCCGCAGCGTCATCGACGTTCCACAACAGTACGGCGAATTCGTCACCGCCGATGCGCGCCACAACGTCGGAGGCGCGCACGTGGCGCAACAACGCCGCCGCGACCGCCTTGAGCACGGCATCGCCCGCGGCATGGCCGTGGCGGTCGTTCACCGGCTTGAACCCGTCGAGATCGACATAGATCAGCGCCGCGCTGGTGTCGTAGCGTTTGACGTAAGCCAGCGAGCGCTTGAGCTCGCGCTCAAAACCGCGGCGGTTAAGCACGTCGGTCAGCGGATCGATGTCGACGCGGGCTTCGAGATCGGCAATGCGCTCGCGCGAGGATTTGAGCTCGGCCGCGAGTGCCTCGACCTCCGCCGCAAGCCGCATGAAGCTTGAGCGTGACGGCGTGCGCGGCGTTTTCGGCTCGAGCAATTCGCCGGTTTCGGTGCGGCGCGAGTTCGCCCGCGGCCGCGGCAACACATTCGGTTTGCGGACCGGCTTTGCCGCCCGGTTTTTCATCGCCCAAAGAGTCCCGTCGCGCGAATCGCAATCAAAGCATAGCGCACGACGCACCGCCGATCAGGCCGCCGGTGAATTGCAAGGAATGGGGCAGATTACAAAGATTTAATTTCGTGATGCGCTGTCAGAGGCGAAGATTGGCAGATCGAGATTAGCTTTCTAATTCCCATCGGTATGAGGCGGCTGGCTTCCACCTTGCACCGACGGGTTCTACGATTTGTGCACTGCGCCATTGAACGATCCCACGGCGCAAAACCGGCGTTTTGCCCTACCGACTTCTAATGATGGCCGGATTCGGGCGCTTTCATTCAGTCTGCGTTCACCAATAAATGGGAACTTAAGGCCATGAGGGGCGGTTGGGGTGCGGGTCAAACCCATTGTCGAGGTGATGTCATGAGAAAGATCTTGGCTGCTCTTGTTGCTGCGGCGACGCTCGCGGGAGCGTCGGTAGCAATGTCAGGCCCCGCACTGGCCTGGCACGGCGGGTGGCATGGCGGCTGGCGTGGTGGCGGCTGGGGTTGGGGAGCGGGCGGTTTCGTTGCCGGCGCCCTGGTCGGCAGCGCGCTCGCCGCGCCGTACGCCTACGGCTACTATCCGTACGGCTATTATCCGCCGCCCTATTACGGCCGTCCCTGCGTGTGGCGGCGCTGGTGGAATGGCTACGCCTGGGTGCGCGGCTGCGTTTAAGCGGCGGAGGCCGGGATTCGGCTCCGGTAGGCCACGCGTCCCCATCGGGGACGCGATTGGTGCGGGATTATCGACACAAATGCACTATCGGCACCTAACTTCCGCCAAATAGTCGAACTTCAATGAGTGCGAGTTCGACAGAGAATTCGGGGGTTTCCGGGGCTTCCCGCTCATCCACGTTCAGATCCGGCACCCGGCCGGTCAGAAGAGGAAGACACATGCGCAAGACGCTCATGGGACTGGCCGCAGCAGCCAGCCTCGGCCTTGCTACGGTGGCCGCACCGGCCCCGGCAAACGCCTACTGCACCGGTTGTGCGGTTGGTGCGGGAATTCTTGGCGGCATCGCCGCGGGCGCCATCGTCGGCAGCGCCATCGCCAACAACCCGCCGCCTCCGCCGCCCGGCTATTATCCGCCGCCGCCTGCCGCCTACTATCCGCCGCCGCCGCCGCCGGCCTATGGTCCCGGCTATGCGCAGCTCGCGCCCGGCTGCTATTGGGGCAAGCGCAAGGTTTGGATCGAAGGCGTCGGCTATCGCTGGCGGACCGTCCAGATCTGCCCGTAACGCGGCAGCGCCAGCGGACTGCCTGTGACTGCGCCAGCAAGTTGAATTCGGCCCGGCCGGCTTTTCATAAGCCGGCCGGTTTGTTTTAGGCCTATGTTGTAGTTGTTGGTGTGCCCGCAAGCTTCCCGCAACTTCGTCGGTCCGCCTTGTCCATGCGACGATGCCGATAGAAACGACCTCAGAAGCCGTGCATCCGCTCGCGGCGGCGCGCGAGGCGATCGGCGATGCCAAAGAACACATCGGCGAACGTAGTGGCCCAATTCGAGCTGCCGTCGAGAAAGCCCGGCGCTACGCCGCGCTTGCGTTTGCCGGCGCGGCGGGTCTGTTATCGCGAGCGCGGAGCAAAAAACGCCCGCGATCGCTATCGCGGACGATGATCGTGCTCGGCTGGATCGCCGTCATTGCGCTTTGCGGCTATGTCGGCCTGACGGCGATGATCTATCTCGCGCAGCGCTCGCTGATGTATTTCCCGGACCGGACGCACATGACGCCGGCCGCGGCCGGCCTGCCCGAGGCCACCGAAGTGCCGCTAACCGCAGCCGACGGCGTGCAGATCAGGGTCTGGCACGTGCCGCCGCAAGCCGGAAAGCCTGTCATTCTTTATTTCCACGGCAATGGCGGTGCGTTGAACTATCGCGTCGAGCGCTTTCGCCGGCTCGTCGGCGCCGGCATCGGCCTAGTTGCGCTGGAATATCGGGGCTATGGCGGCCTCTCCGGCAGTCCGAGCGAGCAAGGCCTGGTCCGCGATGCCGAAGCGGCTTATGCATTCGCTGCCGTCCATTACCCGGTGCAGCAGATCGTGCTGTGGGGCGAGTCGCTCGGCTCCGGCGTGGCGGTGGCGCTGGCCGCGGAAAAACCGGTCGGCCGCGTCATCCTGGAGGCGCCGTTCACCTCGGCGCTCGCCGTCGGCGAACGCCGCTATTGGTATCTGCCGGTGCGGCTTCTGATGAAAGACCAGTTTCGCTCCGACCAGCGCATCAAGAAGGTCACGGCGCCGCTTCTGATCCTGCACGGCATGCATGACCGGATCGTGCCTTACGCGATGGGCGAGCGTCTGTTCGAACTCGCCAACAAACCGAAGCACATCGTGCGCTTCCTCGACGGCGGCCACGAAGACCTCGACAACAACGGCGCGCTCGACGCCGTCGCCCGCTTCCTCGCCGGCGATCTGGATTGAATATCCAGCCGAGTCCACCGTCCTAGAGCCTAATCGGTTTTGATGGAATCAAAACCGATTAAGCTCTAGCTTTTTGATTGAGCATGATCTTTTCCGAAAACCGGAATCCACTTTTCGGGATCATGCTCTAAAACGTCGGATAGGTCTGGCCGATTTTGCCGCCGACGCGGGCAAAGCCCTCCTTTGCCGGCGGATATTTGTCGTTGATATTGAGCGCCTTCGCATAGGAACCGGCGGCCTTGTCCTTCTGCCCGAGGCGCTCGTAGGCCAGCCCGCGGCTGCTCCAGGCCCGCGCGTTCTGCGGATCGAGCTGCACCGCGTTGTCGAGATCGCTCGCCGCCGACTTATTGTCGCCGATGGCGAGGTAGCTCAACGCACGCGCAATCCACGGTTCGGCATTGCCGTTTTCCAGGCCGACCGCGGTCGAGAAGTCGTCGATGGCGAATTGGTGCTGCTGCCGGCTCTGATAGAGCAGGCCGCGATTGTAATAGGCGTCGGCATTGTCGGGCTTGAGCGCGATCGCTTTGTTGAAGTCGGCGAGCGCCTCGGTGGCGTGACCTTGTTCGCGATAGACGATGCCGCGGCCGACATAGCCGGGCGCATAATCGGCGTCGATGGTCAGCGCCTTGTCGTCATCGGCGAGCGCGAGATCGAGCTTGTTGCCCTTGCGATAGATCAGCGCGCGATTGGCATAGGCCTGCGCATAATGAGGATCAAGACTGATCGCCTTGTTGAAATCGGCGAGCGCTTGATCGTCGCGGCCGGCTTCGCCATAGACCGTCCCACGCATGTTGTAGGCCTGCGGGTCGTCGGGATGCTTGGCAATGACCTCGCCGAGCGAGCTCAGGTTGGCCTGCGAGGTTGCCAGCAAGCCCTCGCCGGCTCCGGCGTCGGAGGCCGGCGGATTGCCGAGCGTCGCGCAGCCGGCCAACGCAAGCGCCAGCAGAGCCAGGAGCGCGAGCCCGGCCGAGACTTGAGGCGCAATAGGCGGGATCTGAAACGTGGCAAGGTCTGACCGGATCATCGCTTGGAAGATAACATCCCGGCGCGCCAAAAAAACGGCGCGGGCAACCCCCTGCACCATCTTCAAAATACGCTAACTGTCTCAGCCGAAGCGGGGTGCGCGTGGCGCAGCGGACCGGCCCATTCCAGGCCCGGCGCCCGGGCCGGTGATCGGCTTCGGCTTCATCGGGAGCAGCCCCTCGCGCTGCAACTTCTTGCGCGCAAGCTTACGGGCGCGGCGGATCGCCTCCGCCTTTTCCCTCGCCTTTTTTTCGGATGGTTTTTCGTAATGACCGCGAAGCTTCATCTCGCGGAATATGCCCTCGCGCTGCATCTTCTTCTTCAGCGCCTTGAGGGCCTGGTCGACATTGTTGTCGCGGACGAGAACCTGCACGCGTGCTCCTTTCCAATCGGGTTCGTGTGATTTCAGAATGGCTAGGACGTAACGCCCGGGCCACCTTGACGGGTGACTGTAGCAGAAACGCCCCGAAAAGTCCACCGCGTTATGCCTGAAATGAACTCGGTCAAACCTCGGCATCTTTGCTATGTTGGTTAGATATGAGAGCCTCAAGCCGCCAACGGACCCCGCTCGCCCTATGAGCGGTGGAACGCGAGAGTAGGGGCATGCCGTGACGCTAGAGTCGCTGGTCAAGAAATTTCACCCGGTGATGACTTTTGTCTTCGCCTTCGTCATTGAGGCGGGGCTATTAGTTTGCGCCTATTTGATAGGGGGCTCGCGAATCGTCACGTTTGCGATTCTCGCATTCGGCTTCGCCGTGGGATCCGTGATCGGCACGGCGGTGAGCCCTAGCGATGAAAAAGAAAGCAAGCGCTTTAGCACCTACGCCAAGGCCGTTGCCGTGTTTTTTACCGGATATCTTGCTTCAAAATTGGACGGCGCAATTGACCGCGCTGTTCCGTTACTCACCAGCCCGACGCCCTTGAACGCCTTTCGGATATTGGCATTTGCAACAACTGTGCTGCTGGTAGCGAAGGCCACGTTTGCTTGTCGCAGTTACGATTAGAAAGCTGCGGCTATGCGGTTAGGCGCCGCGGCATATTGGTCGGTTGTCTCTATTCCCTGAACACTTGCGTCACATGACCCATCTTGCGGCCCGGGCGGATCGCGGTTTTGCCGTAGAGGTGCACCGCAGCACCGGGAATCGTGAGCCAGCGCGGATAGTCCTCCACCTCTGTGCCGATGAGGTTCGTCATCTCGACGCGGCCATACCGCAACGGCTTACCCAACGGCCAGCCGGCGACTGCTCTGACATGCTGCTCGAATTGCGACACCGAAGCGCCGTCGATCGTCCAATGACCGGAATTATGAACCCGCGGCGCGATCTCGTTGACCATGAGACCGCCGTCGCCGAGCACGAACATTTCGACCGCAAGCACGCCGACATAGGCGAATTTATGCGCGATGGCCTCGGCGATGCGTACGGCCTCCGCCGCAGCTTGTGCGCCGAGCGCCGCCGGCACCCGTGAAAATTTCAGAATATGATCGCGGTGCTCATTCTCGGTAACGTCGAAACAGGCGACGGCACCACCGCCGCCGCGCGCGGCGATGACGGAAACTTCCCGCTCGAACGGCACGAAGGCTTCAAGAATGCAAGGCTGGCCGCCAACGTCGCGCCAGGCAGCCGTTGGATCGCTGCCATTCTTGATCGCCTTCTGACCCTTTCCGTCATAGCCGAAGCGGCGGGTCTTCAAGATGGCCGGGCGGCCGATCCGCTCGATTGCCACGGCCAACTCGGCGGGCGACGCGACCTCGGCAAACGGCGCGGTGCGGATGCCGAGCGCCGTGACGAATTTCTTTTCGGCGAGGCGATCCTGGGTGATCGCCAAAATCTTCGGGTCGGGAAGCACCGGAACGCGGGCGGCCAGGAACGTCGCGGTTTCCGCCGGCACGTTCTCGAACTCATAAGTGACGATGTCGACATTTTCGGCGAAGCGGGCTAGCGCCTCGGTGTCGGTGTAATCGGCGCGGGTGACGCGACGCACCACGTCGAAAGCCGGCGAGTCGGGATGGGGCGCGAAGACATGGCATTTGAAGCCAAGCCGGGCCGCGGCCAAGGCGAGCATGCGGCCAAGCTGACCGCCGCCGAGGATGCCGATGGTGGCCTCGGGCTTCAGCATCGGCGACGCAACGTGCGAAGCCTGGCTCACGCGCCATCCTTCGGCACTTCGGCAACCGATGCGGTTTGCCGCGCCCGCCACGCTTCGAGCCGCTCGCTCAAGGCGGGATCGCTCAGCGCCAGGACGCTCGCTGCCAAGAGCGCGGCATTGATCGCGCCGGCCTGCCCGATGGCGAGCGTGCCGACCGGCACGCCCGGCGGCATCTGCACGATGGAATAAAGCAAATCCTGTCCCGATAGTGCCTTCAACTCCACCGGAACGCCGAACACCGGCAGGCTGGTCAATGCGGCGGTCATTCCCGGCAGATGCGCGGCGCCGCCTGCGCCGGCAATGATGACCCTGAACCCCTGCGCTTTCGCCCCCTTGGCGAAGGCATAGAGCCGCTCGGGCGTGCGGTGGGCGGAGACGATACGCGCCGCATAGGCAACGTCGAGCGCATCGAGCGTCTCGGCGGCATGTTTCATGGTCTGCCAGTCGGACTGGCTGCCCATGATGATGGCGACTGATTTCGCTCCCGGCGGCGGCACGAAAATATCCCTGCGCGAAGGAAGCGCCGTATTATAGGGCCGCGCATTACTCGTGCAAGGCGGTTAGTCTAATGTAGCCCGCATCAGCCAAGCGACATGCGGGATCGGTTAACGCACAGGTCCCGGGTATCGCTACGCCGACCCGGGCTAGAAGGCTCGAACACGGAGCAGCGGCGATGGAGATGAGCCAATACCATTATTTGCCCCTGGCGCCCGGCTTCTTCGCCATCCTGGTCGTCATTTTTATCGGCGTTCTGATCCTGCAGTCGCTGCGCTTCGCCTATACCAGCCTCGGCATCAGCTCCGGCACGGCGCTCGTTTTGCTGGCCGCCTCGCTCATTGGCAGCATTTTCAACATCCCGATCGTGGAGCTGCCGCCGGAGCGGGTGATGTCCGACCAGACCGTGGATTTCTTCGGCATGCAATATGAGGTGCCGGTGGTCACGCATTGGCAAGGCACCGTGATCGCGGTCAATGTCGGCGGGGCCGTCATCCCGACGCTGCTGTCGCTTTACCTCCTCATCAAACGCGATCTCTGGGTCAAGGGCGCCATCGCGACGACGATCGTCGCTCTGGTGCTGCATTGGCTCGCCAATCCCGTACCCGGACTGGGCATCGCGGTGCCGGTGTTTGTTCCGGTCGTGACGACGGCGGCCGTCGCACTTCTGCTGTCGCGCCGGGATGCCGCGCCGCTCGCCTACATTGCCGGCAGCCTCGGCACGCTGATCGGCGCCGACCTCACCAATCTCGACAAGGTGCGTGGGCTGGGCGCGCCGGTCGCCTCGATCGGCGGCGCCGGCACCTTCGACGGCATTTTTCTCACCGGCATCCTCGCCGTGCTCATCGCCAATCTCTATGCCGGGCCGCGGCGGGTACAGCTCGGCTAGCCACAACAAGCGTGAGGCTCGACCGCAAATGCCAGCAACTCCAGTCGATGCGATCAAGGACTATCATGTCCATGTCTATTACGACCTGGCCAACAGCCGCGACCGCGCCGCACGCTTGCGCGAAAGCGTCGCCGCGGCGTTTCCGCAAGCAAAGCTCGGTCGCTGGCACGACGAGCTGGTCGGGCCGCACCCGCAATCGATGTATCAGATCGCGTTTCCCACCGAGATGCTGGCCGCCTTCGTGCCGTGGCTGATGCTCAACCGCGACGGCCTGACCGTTCTCCTTCATCCCGAGACCGGCGACGACTTCACCGACCACAGCGCGCACGCGGCCTGGTTCGGCGCGGTGCTGCCGCTGCGGCTCGATGTGTTCAAAAAGTGACCCACCGAACGCCACGAATTGCTCGCCGAACCGCCGTCGAGCGCTTAGACTTGTCGAGGGCGATAGATGGGGGAAAACATGCGAACACTCGTGGCTGCCTTAAGCCTTGGCGCCGCTCTCGGCGTCATCTGCTGCCAAAGCGCGGCCGCCATGCCGGCCGCGGCATTGCAGCAGGCGGCAACAGCGGCGTTGCCGGTGCAACAGGTGCAATGCGACTGCACCAACATGTGTTGCCCGAATGATCTGAGGTATGCGGAGCACCGCACCAAACATTATATCGTTAAATGCTACCGCGACCTCGTAATCGGCACCTATGGCTGCCACCGCTATCGTTACAGGTAACCCCCCGGACAGTTTCGACGACGAAGCGCATTGCCGCGGTCGCTTGCGGCAAAGCGATGCACCTTGGCGCGACGAACCTTATCGCGCTATGCGCGTTGCCCAAGAAAGGGCAGCGCCATGACAGACGCAGACAAGACGCCAAGCCAGCGCGAGACCGATCAGAAGAACGACAATCGCTTGCTGACGCCATTGCTCCTGATGGCGTTGGTGATCGCCGGCGGCATTCTGATCTTTGCGATGCTTGGACCGCCGCCGGTGAGCTGACGAACGAAGGAACGACAGCGCTACAGACCGCGCTCGCGTTTGAGCCTATCGATATAGCCTTCGGCATCGGGCGGCAGCGAGGCCAAGCCTTTTTGGCCGGCGGCAGAAAGATAGGGCCGGAGCTTCGAGCCGTTGAGATAGGCTGGCTGGCGGCCGGCTGGAATGATGCGATCGAATATTACGACGATCAGCACGGCGACTAGCAAGATGCGCACCGCACCGAGCAAGGCACCGCCGATGCGATCGATGAGTGGGGGATCCGTCCCTACGAATTCGTTCGCGCCGTGGCGGAACAGTGCGCCGAGGACCACGCCGATTACGAGGAAGATCGCAAACAGCGGCAACGACGCCAAATCGGAGGGCAGAGTCACGTTTCCCGTCAGCAAAGGCGCGACATCGGGCGCGACTGCAACGGCAACCGGAGCGGCGATGAGATAGGCAAGGATTGTTGCCAAGCTGCGCACCAAGCCCGACATAAAACCCAGCACGGCGCCGAGAGTGACGGCGGCGGTGACCACCGCGTCGAACGCGTTCACCGCGGCTGCCCGTCGTCGAACGCGCGCTCCAAAATCTCGCCCAGCGTGGCGTAGAAGAAGCCATTGAGCCGGCCTATCGGATCGAGCTTCTTCATATCGATATAGCCGTTGGTCATGCAACGCGGATCGACGTGCATATAGACCACTTCGCCGATGACCAGCGGATGCCGGTTGGGGCCGAGCTCGATCACCTGGTGCAATTTGCATTCGAAATGGATCGGCACCTCTTTGACACGCGGCACCGCTACTTTCACGCTCGGGATCGGCGTCAAGCCGGTCTCGGCGAATTCGCTGTCGTCCTCGGGAAACGCGTTGGCCGAATCGACCATTTCTTTCCAGACCGGATGCGTCACAACGTTGAAGCAGAACTCGCCGGTCTCGCGCACGTTCTTCAGCGTATGCTTCTCGCTGCCGTCTGGATTGCGGGCGATGGTCAACGAGATCATCGGCGGGACGACACAGACCACGGTGAAGAACGAAAACGGCGCCAGATTGGTGATGCCTTTCTTGTTCACAGTCGAAGCCCAGCCGATCGGCCGCGGCACCACGGAACCGGTAAGCAGGCGATAGACTTGGCGCTTGTCGGTGACGGCGGGATCGAATTCGAGATAGTCGGACATTTGTACGGGCCCCCTGCAATGCGTCCGGAGGCTAGCACGATGCTATTTGTTTGCGCAGGCGCTAATGCACCCGCACCGGGATGATTTCGACCGACAGCAGTACTTCGTCGCCGAGCCCGTAATAGTAATAGGCCGGCTGCGACACCAGACGGAGGAACATGAACAGCCGGAAGCGCAGCCGCTTGAAAAGATTCATGTGCCGCACCGGCAACAGGTTTTCCTGCGACGCATGCACGATCCAACGATGGCGGTCGGCTGGCAGATCGATTTCGCGATGCCGCGCCATTTCTTCCAGCACGCGCTCGACATTAGGCTCTTCCATGAAACCGAAGCTCAGCTCGACGGCGATGATGCTGCCGCGGTTATTGTCGCGATCGAACACGGTGACGCGATAGCGGTTGTCGTGGATGTAGGGCACTTTACGGTGCTTGACCTCGACCAGGATCAGATTGCGCGGCAGGATGCCATGCCGCTCCCACAGCATCTGGATCAGCGCCGGCGCGCGGTCGCTTGGCAAGTTCATCGATTTGGGCGACATCACCAGCGCATTGCGTTCCATGAAGACTTTGCAGTCGCGATGCAGCTCGACCAGCTCCGCCATGGTCATGGTCGGTTTCGCCGAATAGGCGGCAAAGGTCGCCTTGCGGCCCCAGCGCCAGGTCGTCATCACCAGAAAGACTGCGGCGCCGACCGTGAGCGGCACATAGCCGCCTTCGATGAATTTCAGCGAACTGGCGAACAGGAACGAGGCATTGACCGCGGTCAGCGCGCCCCAGACCAAGCCGGTCGCGAGCGCGCCCCATTTCCAGTAATGGCGCGAGATCGGGACCATCGCGATTGAAGTAATGAGCATCACGCCGGACACGGCCAGGCCATAGGCGGCTGCCAGCGCGGAAGCGGAACGGAACGTCAAGACCAACAGCACGCAGCCGACAAACAGCGCCCAATTGATGAACGGCACATAGATCTGGCCGGCATGTTTTTCGTGGGTGTGCAACAGCGCAAGCCGCGGAAACAGACCGAGCCGGATCGCCTGCGAGACCAGCGAAAACGCTCCCGAAATCAGCGCCTGCGAGGCGATGACGGTCGCTACCGTGGCGAGCAGTACCATTGGATACAGCATGGATTGCGGCACCATGCTGTAAAACAACTTGCCGGCTTCGACCGGCGCGCCGCTGAGCACATAGGCGCCTTGGCCGAGATAATTGAGCAGCAGCGCCGGAAAGACGACGGCGAACCAGCTCGCCTGGATCGGCCGCGCGCCGAAATGGCCAACGTCGGCATACATCGCCTCGCCGCCAGTGACGACCAGCATCAGGGCGCTGAGAACGAGGAGCGTGTCGAAGAAGCCGGCGCGATGCAGATAGCTCAGGCCGTAAAGCGGGTTGAACGCGGCCAGGATTTCGGGATGGTGTTGGATCTGCACGACGCCAAGCACCGCGATCGCCACGAACCAGACCATGAGGACCGGACCGAACACGATGCCGATGCCGGCGGTGCCCTTGAACTGGATGGCGAACAGCCCGGTCAAGAGACCGATGGTGATGGGGATGACGGCGTTGCCCAAAGTGGGCGTCGCCACATGCAGTCCTTCCACCGCCGACAGCACGCTGATTGACGGCGTAATGATACCGTCGCCGAACAGCAAACCAGCACCCAACATCAACGCCCACAACAACAGCGTGCCGCCGCGCCGGCGTTGTTCGTGCAGCAAACCGTAGAGCGCGAACACGCCGCCCTCGCCGTCGTTCTGCGCGCGCAGCACGAAGATGGCATATTTGATGGCGACAATGATTGTGAGCGTCCAGATCACCAGCGAGACGCCGCCGAGCACGTCGGCCGGCGTTTGCGCGCCGCCGCCCCGGCCGAAAAACAACTGGTCCATGGCATAGAGCGGCGAGGTGCCGATATCGCCGTAAACAATGCCAAGCGCGCCAATGGTCAGCCCGGCGAAGCTGCCGCGCGGCACATGGCCCGACGGCGCGCCTGGCTTTCCGTCGGCGGCGCGCGATCGACGCAGGCGAGTTAAAGCATTCATCAACCAAGACCGGACGGCTACGGCAAACGGCAGTGGTTCGACTAGCAAGGATTGGAACCGAAGCTATTGATGCACGTCAAAAACGGGGTCTCGGTGGCTGGCTTCGAAACCGCGCAGGCCGGAACCGCATCGGAACCGCGCAGCGAACCGGTACCGCAAAATGCCGATGAACAAAATCGCGCGGCGATAGTTTTCGAAGAGCGACAAAAGGAGAGTGAACTATGAAAAAAATTCTTCTCGCGGTGGGATTGGTTTTGGCCGCAGCTTCGGCATCGATGGCGCAGGGCTATGTTGACGGCGCGCCGTATGGCGCCGGTCCCTATGATTACAGCCCTGGCGGCTATGGGCTCTATAATTCCGCGCCCGGTTATGGCTCCGGCCTCTACGATTATGCGCCCGGATATGCCTCTGGCGGCAATTGGTACGATTATGACCGGGTCGACGGTCCCGGCCGCGGCAACAGCGCCGAGTTGCAACGCTGACCTTAAGTAGACGCCTGCGACCAGATCCGAACCATTGCAGCGCATTTGACTTTCCCTCGATCTCCCCGACCATGGCGGCATGTCTGCGTCGGCAAACCAGGGTTTGCGCGTCGCCGTGGTCGGGCTTGGCAGCATCGGCGGTGTCGCCGCCGGCTGCCTCGCCGCCGCTGGCCGGCACGACATTGTCGCCTGCATGCGCCGGCCGATCGAGCGGCTCACGCTCGACCAGCCGGGCGGGCCCGTGGAGGTCAAGCTCAACGCGCTCACCGAGCCCGCTGACGCCAAGCCGGTCGACTGGGTGCTGCTTTGCACCAAGACGCATCAGACCGAGTTGGCGGCGCCATGGCTGGCTCAGTTGTGCACGCCGTCGACCCGCGTCGCGGTTTTGCAAAACGGCATCGGCCATGTCGCTCGCGTCGCACCGCTCGCCAGAGGCGCAACCGTGCTGCCGGTGATCGTCTATTATAACGGCGAACGGCTGGCGCCCGATCGGGTGCGGCTGCGGCAAGGATCCGATCAGGATTTGGCGGTCGCGGACGATGAGGCGGGCCGCGCTTTCGCCGCGCTTCTCGATGGCACGCCGCTTCGCGTGCTGTGCAGCAACGACTTCGCCACGCTGATCTGGCGCAAACTCCTGATCAACGCGGTCGCCAATCCGATCACCACGCTGACGCTGCAGCGGCAGGCGGTGTTGCGCCGGCCGGACGTGCAGGAGCTCTGTCACGCCATCCTTGCCGAAGCCGTGGCGGTGGCGCGCGCCGAGGGTGCCAATCTTGCCGACGACGAGCCGGCCCGCGCAATGACGACACTGTTCACGTTTTCCGGCGAACTCGGCACCTCGATGTATTTCGACCGGCTCGCCGGCCGGCGCCTCGAAGTCGAAGCCCTGACCGGCGCCATTGTCGCAGCCGGTGCGCGTCACGGCATCGCCACGCCGCTCAATACGGCGTTGTTGACGCTGTTGCGCGCCATCGACGACGCGGCGGCGCAGTCGAGAAAATAACGAGCGGCAAGGCGCGCTGAAACGCAACCGGTCCCGCCGCGCCAAGGGCGCGCTATAATCCAGGAATCGCTTTATAGCCGTCACAGGAAGGTCACATGACTCGTCGTCCAGCCGATCCTCGCTCCGCGGCCGAGCAAGCGTTCAAGGCGGTCACCGCGAAGCCCGTCGAAGCGCAGCCAAAAGCGCCGCCGGCGTTGCCCGGCGTGAAGGAAACGGTTTCGCTGCGGATCGACCGCGACGTGCTCGATTTCTTTCAGGAAGACGGACCGGGCTGGCAGGATCGTATCAATGCTGCGCTGCGCAAAGCGGCCGGCAAGTAACATTTTACTGCTCCGGAAATTCGGCAAGGCAGCAATTCGGTAAAAAGCGCTCGGCATCCTTCACGCTTTATTGAAGCGGCGACCGCAAGGATGACACAGAGGACCGGTAACAAGGTTGCATCCGAGCACGGAGGGATTCGCCATGACGTTCCAAGACACTCACGAAGTCACTGGCAAAGCCACTGCACCGATGCGTTTTTTCCACGAACGCTATTTCGGGCGGCCCTGCTGTCCGAAATGCGGCGAACCGATGATAGCCGCGGAATATCCGGAATTCTCGGAGTGCCGCAGCGGCGACGAAATCCGGAATTACTGGCGCTGCGACAGTTGCGACCATCGCTTCGACACGGTGGTGAAGTTCAAGCCGCTGGCCGCTTGAAACGATGCGTCGAGCGAGTATTCAACGCAGCCGAACCGCTTTAGCTTAGCGCGATAATGCGCGCATCGGCGATGGCTGGCGTTTGCAACTCTGGCGGCACGCAACCGGGCGATCCGCCGGTGAGCTTGCTCCAGACCCAGCGCCACAGGCTGCGGATTTCTTCCGCCGACTTGCCGTCCAGCGCATATTCGGTGACGGCAAGCCCGGCGCCGAGCGCATCCTGCTGATCGTTGCGCAGCACGATATAGGGCCGCGCCAGCACGCCCATCGCGGCGAGCGAGATTTCGTTGAACGACATCTCGTTCTGCGCCGCGGCCGCATCGCCAAGCGCCGCCGCGGCGTGATCAAGGCGCGGGCTGCGCGCCGGCGTCTGATTGAGGATGAAGGCAAACGGCTTGTCGAGCCGGCGTACCGAGCTCAGCGTCGGCGCCGCGGCCTCGATATCGGCCGGGCTCGGCCGCGCCGGGATCAGGCACAAATCCGAGGCGGCGATCACAGCCGCGGTCGTCGAGCTTTCGCCGCCGGCGGTATCGATCAAGGTCAGCGTCACGCCGCTGTGCTGCAGCAGCGGCAATTTTTGCTCGATCTCGAAGCCGGCAATGACGGTCTCGACCATCGGCTCGCTTTGCGTCCGCCGCCGTCGCCAATTCGAAACGGTGCCCTGCGGATCGGTCTCGAGCAGGCAGACCTTGTGGCCGTCCTGCATGGCTGCAATCGCAAGCCCGATGGCGAGCGTGCTCTTGCCGCTGCCGCCCTTTTGCGAAACCAAAGCGATCGTATGCATGGTGTGTCTCTTGCGCTGATCTGTCGCGCGGACGGCCGCATAGGCCGCGCCGGTCGACAGGCACGGTTACGCAAGACCGACTCACTTCGCTACGAGACACGCCGCGCCGGTCCGCAAATGCCTGCAGGTTCGGCGGACACCAAATCAGCGGCGGTGGCGATTGTTTAGACAATGCCCGCGGGCTGCGCAGGCGGCTATTTGTACAAATACTTAGCCGTTATCGCCGAATCGAAGAACGGCGCACTCAATCCAGACGGCGCCGGTTGATCGGATGCGTCGGCGCAAGTTTTGGCGCGCGACTGACTGCGGCGGCAAGCGATCGAAAGGCGTGGCTGGCGATGACCGCCGAAAGCGTCAGCACGACCGTCTGCAACAGGCCGCCCATCACCAGGCCGATCATCATCTGCGGCGAACCGATGATCTCGACGCGGCGACCGAGCAGCAGGATGTCGCCGATGCTGACGGCGACCCACGGAATGAGCGCGAGGAAAAAGATAGCGAACAGCCGCAAGCCCTGGCCTTTGCTATCGGCGAGTGCATGGGAGACCGTCGCGCCAGGCGCCTGCACCGCAAGCGCCGGGAGCAAAATCGTCAGCCGCAGCGACAGGCCGATGGCCGCGACCAGCGCAACGACGAGCCCGAGCGTGCTTGCCCATAGCGGCCATTCGAGCGTTTGCATCGCGCCGAGCAGGTCGAACGGCAGTCCGGACAAGACCTTCAGCGCGAACAGCCAGACGAAGAACCTTTGATAGACCGGATCGCGCAGCGGCAGCGTATAGCCCGGCGTGACCACGTCCTGGATCACGAAGCGATGGACGGCGATGACGATGGGCGTCAGCAGCAGCGCCCAGATCGCGTCGTCGGCGAGATCCAGGGCGTGACCGATGAGATTTTGATCCCAAAGTCTCTGCGGCACGAACTCCTCAACGGCGGCAAACGCGACAATGATGAGAATCGCGCTGACCGTGAGCGTGCGCAGTACGTATAATGCACGCCACCAGTCACGATAGGCCGCCGCAAGCGTGCGCAGGATCGGCAAAGGGCGATGAGTCACGGCGGGCCTCGCGGTGGCGTGATGCCATTTGTCGCGTTCGCGCCTCAGGGCGGTTCATTGGCCGGCTCTATGGAGCAATCGCTCATGCCGTGTCCAAGTGGCTTGACTCGACCCAGAGTTTATGTTCCTGTTTTGTTCGAACACGCCGTGAAAGGGGAAGAGACATGAAAGCTCCCGTTCTGACTTTAGGTTTGGTTCTTGGCTCAGCTCTCGGTCTTGCCGCGTTCGCCACGCCGGCTTTGGCGGAAACGCAGACCATCGCGCCGGCCGATGCCAAGGCGCATGTCGGCCAGACAGTGACGATCGAGGGACCGGTCGGCAACGTGTCTACCGCCCGCTCCGGCATGACCTTCATCGATATCGGCGGCCGCTATCCCGATAACGCCTTCGCCGCGGTGATCTTTTCCGACGACAGCGGAAAATTCCCCAACGTCAAGGCGCTCGCCGGCAAGGTTGTCGACGTCACCGGCGCGGTTTCGCTTTATCGCGGCAAGCCGGAGATCGTCCTGAAATCCGCCGACCAGATGAAGGCGAAGTAGCATTTCGTAGCTTCTTCGTTGAGCATGATCTTTTCCGACCTTCCTTCGCTCGCTGGCCCGGCTACGCTCGCTACGCGAGCTTCGGGAGGTTTGAGTCCGCCGAAGCGCATAGCGCGACGGCGGAAGCGGGCTTCGCGAAGGCGCGAGACCGGTGGCCGCTTTTCGGAATCACGCTCTAAATCGTCCGGTAGCCGCCGTCGGCCATGACGATGGCGCCGGTGACATAGGCCGACAGATCCGACGCCAGAAACAGCGCCGGGCCGACGATGTCTTCCGGCTTGCCGGTGCGGCCGAGCGGCGTGTGGTCGAGAAAGATTTTTACCAGCTCCGGCTGTGTGGCCCGCACTTTTTCGTTCGGCGGCGTCTCGATCAGGCCGGGGCCGATGGCGTTGACACGCACGCCGTCCTTGCCCAGTTCCGCGGCCAAAGCGCGGGTGAAACCGAGCACGCCGTGCTTCGAGGTGGTGTAGGCCGGCGAATTCGGCGTGCGCACATGCATGAACGACTGGATCGAGGCGAGATTGACGATGCGGCCATTGGCGGCACGCAGGGAGCCGAGGAAGGCATGCGTGACGTTGAACAGGCCGTTGAGATTGACCGCCATGATGTCCGCCCAGTCCTTGATCACGGCGTCCGGCTCTCCGGCAAAAGCGTTGCGCCGGTTGATACCGGCATTGTTGACCAGGATCGAGACCGGGCCGACGTCGCTTGCCACCTTCGCCGCGACGGCGCGGCACGCCAGCCGGTCGGTGACGTCGAGCGTAAAGGCATGCGCCGCGCCGCCGGCGGCACGGATGTCGGCCGCGGTCTTGGCCGCGGTGTCGCCGTCGATGTCGAGCACGGCGAGCTTGGCGCCCTCGCGCGCGAAGCCGAGCGCAATGGCGCGGCCGATGCCGGAACCCGCACCGGTGACGACGGCGATGTGATTGTGCACAAGCCCGGGCATAGGCGCCTCCCTTTTGTTTGACGCCAGCATAGCGCGATCATGCGCGCGACGCATGCGCGCGGGCGTTGTCAAACAGCGATGTCGAACATTCCATAGCTCCTTGCCCGTAGCCCGCATGAGCGGAGCAAACGCCGAGAAAAAAGCCCTCGATTTGATCGGGCGCCTTAGCCCTTGGGCGGGTACGCGCCGCCGACGCAGATGAAGTAGAACGGGCCTGACGGCGTGACCGGCGGCAGTTTCGGCAGAGCGAAATCGGTGACGCCGTTGCCGCCGTAGCGCGGGCCGATCAGGCTGAACAGCGCCTGGTTCGGCGCGATCGGCAAAAGCTGGCCCTGGCAGGCGGCGAAGCCTTTCGGCGCGAAGTCGAAAGCGAAAACCTCGATCTGTCCGAGGATCGGCTGGGTCGGTCCGGGTGCGTCCACGATCATTCCCCTTCAAAGTGAATGCGGCGAGCGTACACGGGATGGTGGTAGTGAACAACTCTCGACCGCGGCGACGGTGCGGGCACGCCCGCCCATTACTGCGATGTGTTCCGCCGCATCGTTGCCGGCACGCGGGCACGAAATTACTTTCAATGCGCGGCGACTGACGCATGCAGTACCGCGTTGCGTACCGCAGCGCAGGTGGTGTTGCCGAGCGCCCGATAATCGGCAATGCTAAGACCATGCGTCTTCTTTGTTGCTGCGTGGCGGTGCTGGCGGCGCTCACCACGGAATGTTCCGCGGCCACCCGTGCCTATGTGATGAACGGCCTCTTTGTCGGCCACGGTCTGGCGGTCGTCGCTGACCGGCTGCGCCAGCGCGGCTACATCGTCGCTTACGGCAGCTACGAGCAAAATCGCCAATTCGCCGCCGATGCCTGCGCGCACACCGACGACCGCATCATCGTGATCGGCCACTCGTTCGGCGCCGAACGCGCCGCCGAGGTCGCGACGCAGGCCGCCGCTTGCGGCGCCCGCGACGTGACCATGATCGGCATCGATCCGTCGGAGTCCACTCAGGTCAGCGGCGTGGCCCATGCGGTGAATTTCGTCGGCGAGCTCGGCGGCACGATCGCCGGCGCGCAGAACATCCCGCTGCCCGGCTATAGCCACATGGGCATCATGGAAAGTCCCGAGGTGCAGGCCCGCGTCCTGTCAGAAGTGCAGTGATTTTACTTCTTCGTCATTGCCGGACTTGATCCGGTGCTTTGACTCCTCTGTTTATTGATCGCGTTCGAACACGGCCACTGTGACGTTGTGGCGGATCGCCTGGGATGCATAAACTGCGTGGAACCCCCTACGGCGTAGGGCGATAGGCGCCGCCGTTTCCAGCAAGCTTCGAATGTGCTATCAAAGACGACGGCCAGCGTAGCGAGACGGTTTGCCGCGCGGCATCTTTCTGAGCGTCATTGCGGATTCCAGCTCTGCCCTCGCCGGTGCTGCGCGAGAGGCCCTCATTGCCGCAAAGCCAGGAGCGGGTCGCCGCTCGAAGGAGGTTGCATGCAGCGGGCTCAACCCAAATTCAGAAAGCTGCCCGGTGTCGAGGCCGGCAAGGATGCCCGGTCCGAAGACGAGGCCGCCACCGGCGCCCTCGCCGACAAGATCGCGCGGCTGAAGGAGCTCCGCCTGGCGCGAGACGCGGCAGCGAGCGCCGCGCCGCGGCCCGCTCCGGTGAAGAAGGGCCGCAACAAGAAAAAGCAGAAAAAGCGCCCCGCGGTCGCGCTGGCGGATTGGCTGAACAGCCGCCACGCCGCCTCGTAGAGCGTGATCCGCCAAAACAGCCCTCCAGGCGGACGATAGGCCGCCCGGCCCGCGTCATTGGAACACTATTGCTGCGCTATTTCGGCCACTATTGATGGCCGCGTCGCTGCCGCGTTGTCCATTCCGCGCGCTTTATCCGGAATTCGCCTCGCATTGGCTCTGACGAACTGTTACGCCATGGCGGACCCGGACAAACCATAAAAGGGACGCTGCCGTGATGGAGAAATCCAGTAAATACGAGGCGGGCGCGCAATTCGCGAAGGCGCAACGCGCCAATGACGCCAAAAAGGCGACATCCGACTACGAATCCGCGGCCAAAGCGCTGCGCGCCAAGACCGCGCGGCTCAAGGCGCTGCGCTTGGCGCGAGATGCTGCCGCACCGCCGCAGCCGCCGGCGGCGCCGAAACGAAGAGGCAAGACCAAGGGCAAATCCGGCACCCTATCGGATTGGCTGGACGGTCAGGCCAGAGAGGGCCGCGGCAGCTGAGCGGGATGCCGCTCTGTTGCGGCGACGCGGCCTGGACTACGCTTACCGGCGAGCCGGCGACGGTCAAGCCTCGCTGGCATGGAGTATCGGCAATGCCGCTGCAGCGAGGCGAAGTGCAAGGCTACGACTTCGACCGCATGGTTGTCGATTTCACGATGCACGACGCGGACAAGACCATCGTTTGCGCGATCAGCACCGCGGCCATGGACAACCTCGAGGACGGACGCGCACTCAAGCCGGAACAGCGCGTCGATCAGTTTCTGCGCCTGCGCGATGTCATCGAAGACCGCGCCTCGCGCAAATTTTTCGACGAGCAGGCCCGGCCCGACCGGCCCGTGGTGTTGCGCTCCAACGATTTCATCAAGTAGCCTTTTTGCTGCCGCTGGAATCCGCCCCCGCAATCGTGGGGGCGTCTTGTTTCGTCATCGGCGGCCGCGATCTCCGCCCGCCGGGGTACGGTGCAGGGCCTGTCCTCACGCCCGCTCGATGCGCGCGGCGTAGCAGCCGGGCGCCGCGAAGTGCACGTGCAGATAGCTCGTGCGCGGATTGGCGAACTGCCGCTCGATGGCCTCTTCAAGCTTGACGCCCTCGATCAATTCCCAGCCGGTCATCATCGCGTTGCCGTCGAAGCCGCGCACCGCGAGCGTGCGCTTGCGCAACTGCTCCGGTACCGCGTCGACGGCGTCGAAGGTCTCTTCGCCGGCGCGCACGTAGATCGCAAAGCGCATGCGGTACGGCGAGGCGACGGCGTGGTGCTCGTAATTGACCAGGATCAGCTCGTCGCCCGCTCGCGCGTCGGTGAGGCTGATGCGGCAAGGGCGCGGTCCGTCGGCAATGGTGCGCATCGCGCCGCGCTCCTTGAGCGCGTCGTCGGAGAGCGCAAACAGCGGGGCGAATTGTTCGGCCGGCAGGCCCTGAATGCGAAAGTGCATGATATTTCCTCCATGTGTCGATAGCAGATACATGGAGCCAAAGCGCACGCGGCGACACCCGATTTCTGATCTCCCTGCCCCGCTATCGCGGACACTGCCCCTGGATTACGCTCCCCAACGCCGAACAAGCCGCAACATCGAGGCCGTCTCATGCTCGAAGAAAAATTTACGCCGCCGGACGGCGCCTTTACCCGCAGCGTGCCGATCCGCTTTTCCCACTGCGACCCGGCCGGCATCGTCTACTTCCCGCATTATTTCGACATGTTCAACGGCGTGATCGAGGACTGGTACAAGGACGAGCTCAAGCACGATTACGCCACTCTCGTCATGGGAGACCGCTTCGGCTTTCCGTTCGTGCACATCGAATGCGATTTTAAGATCCCGAGCCTGATGGGAGAGACGATTGAGCTGACGCTCTTGGTCGATCGGATTGGCCGCTCCTCGCTCGGCATCGTCATCGTCTGCCACCGCGAGGGGCTCCTTCGGCTGCGCGCCCGCATGGTCACCGCCATGATGTCGCTCGAGACGCGCAAGCCGGTACCACTGCCGCAAGCCTTGCGCACGGCGATTGAGGCCTATCGAGCCAGGACTGGTGAAGGATGAAGGTGCGCGGCGGATGAACGACCGAGCGCCTCGCCTCTCCCGATGGAGCGATCCTGCGCGCCCATTCGTTAGTCATCCGGCTACGCTTGTAACGACCAAATTGACGAAGGATTGACCTTGTGTTTCGCAATTGCCGGGAGCGACCGGCGCGGCGCGTTGCATCCGTATAGATCCTGACATTACTATCGCGGCCGGAAACGCCGGTTACAACACCGCAATGCGAGAGAACAGACGATTCCATCGTGTCCGGCCAACAGGATTGGTCGCCAAGACCGGAATCATCTTCGCCGATCTCAAAGGCGCTCCGTCCGTCTGCACCATCGTCGATCTCAGCGCCGGCGGCGCCTGCCTCGAGGTGCATGGTGGCGACGACATTCCGAAGCGGTTCATGCTTAATCACGGCGGCGTCAAAAAAACCTGTTTGGTGGTGTGGCAGAAAGGCCGGCGCGTCGGGGTCTGTTTCTGATCGGCGCCGGGCCGTTACCTCGCTCAGCCGAAAAACCACGACTCCGGATCGCCGATCGGCTCGCCGGCGTTCAGGGCCAACAGGCCTTTGACGCACCGGATCAAAGTCCAGATCACCCACCACAGCAGGATCAAGCCGCCGATCGCGACGTGCAGCGCGACGACGCCGACGACGAGGTAAAGGAGCCCGATCCAAAATGTTCTGATCTGAAACCGGAAATGGCTGCGGCTCACCGGGTCGGCGCGGTCGACTTGCATCGAGGCGATGATGAGGCCGATCACCGCGGTCAAGCCGGTGAAAAAGCCGAGCAGATATAAAACATAGACGGCCAGCGCCAGGCCGTAATCCGACAGCATCGGCGGTCTCGGCGTGACAGCGTTATCGTCCGCGGCTGCCTTCTCAGCGGCCTTCTCAGCGGCCTTGGCCATGTGCCCCTCCCATTGACGCCGTGAAAATTTGCCGCCGCGGTTTCGCAAGCGGCAGCGCCGGCGCCGGCATCACTTTGCCATGATCGGCGGCCCCGTCACAACCCGGAATGCCGCTGGCGAGGAATCACATAGGGTCGGCTAAGGCGCGTAGCGCCGTGCCCACGCGTCGCGTCTAACCCTCGCGCACGGCGCCCCGCGTGGGCTTCGCTACGCCCAACCTACCCTGCCCACTCCCCCGCTTTCGCGGGCGCGGATAGAATTGCCCCGCAGCCGGGCGACGACAATTCAGGGAGACGCTTCATGGGCAAAGGGCACAAGGACAAAGTCGCCGTCATCACCGGCGCCGCGAACGGCATCGGGCAGGCCTTCGCCAAGCGTCTCGCCGAGGACGGCGTGCATGTCGCCATAGCCGATCTCGCCGACGGAGGGGCAACCGTGAAGCTCGTCGAAACCGCCGGGCGGCGGGCGCTCGCGGTCGTTTGCGACGTGGCGGAGGAGGACTCGGTCGCGGCGATGAGCAAACAGGTGCAGGCGAAATTCGGACGCGTCGATATCGTGGTGAACTGCGCCGGCATTTTTCCGCAGCAGGATTTTGCCGGCATGACGTTTGCCGACTGGCGCAAGGTCCTCGCCATCAATCTCGACGGCACGTTCCTCGTCACTGCCGCCTTCGTGCCGGGCATGCGCGCGCGCAAATGGGGGCGCGTTGTCAGCATGGCCTCGAGCACGTTCGGCTCGGTGACCACCGGTTTCTCCCATTACGTCGCCAGCAAGGGCGGCATCATCGGCTTCACGCGGGGGCTCGCCGGCGACCTCGCCGCCGACGGCATCACGGTGAACGCCATCGCGCCAGGGCTGACCCGTTCGCCGGGAACGATGGTGCGCAAGCCGCGGCCGGGCTTCGCCACCATGGACGAGGAATTCGTCGCGGTGGCCAGCCTGCAGGCGATCAAGCGGGTGGAGGTGCCGGACGATCTCGTCGGCGCGCTGTCGTTTCTCACCAGCGACGACGCCGCCTTCATGACCGGGCAGACGCTGAATGTGGATGGCGGGCGGGTAAGGTCTTAGTGAGGAGGACATGAGCGCAGAAACACTGCTTTACGCGTTCCATGAAGAAAGCGTCACCACCACCTGAAGAAATGATGCACCGGGCCGGAGCCTGAGCCGACGCCGAGCCGATCCGCCGCCGCGATCGCCTGGCCGATGTAGGTTTTCGCCTCGCCCACTGCCTCGCCGAGCAAGTCGCCCTTGGCGAGGCCGGCGGCAATCGCGGAGGCGAGCGTGCAACCGGTGCCGTGGGTGTTATCCGTCTTCGCGCGCCGCGCGGCAAAACGGGTATAGCCGGCGGTCTCGACCAACAGATCGACACTGTCCGGGCCGCTGCCGTGGCCGCCTTTGATCAACACGGCGTCGGCGCCAAGCTCCAACAGCTTCTGCGCCTGCGCCAGCATCTCGCTCTCGTCGCACGCCGGGGCCACGTCGAGCAGCGCCGCCGCTTCGGGAAGGTTGGGCGTCACGACATTGGCGCGGGCAATCAGTTTACGCAGCGCGTCAAGCGCGTCGGGGCGCAACAGCCTCTCGCCCGACGTCGCCACCATGACCGGATCGAGCACCACGTTACGCGCGCCATGCCGGACAAGGCCCGCGGCAACAGCCTCGATTGCCGCCGCATTGCCGAGCATGCCGATCTTCACCGCACCGACATCGAGATCGGAAAACACCGCATCGATCTGCGCCGTGATGAAATCTGCCGGCACCTCGTGGACGGCGAAGACGCCTTTGGTGTTCTGCGCCGTCAGCGCGGTGATAACCGACCCGCCGTAGACGCCGAGCGCGGCAAAGGTTTTCAAATCCGCCTGGATGCCGGCCCCGCCGCCGGAATCCGAGCCGGCGATGGTCACGGCGACGGGAACACCCATCACGCGCCCCGCTTCGCCACCATGGCGTCGACGATATCGCGCAAGTTGCGCGCCGCGGCGGCGGGATCGGGCGACTGCGACAGCGCCGAAATGACCGCGACACCGTCAGCGCCGGCACCGATCACTTCGGCGGCGTTGCCGGCGTCGATACCGGCGATGCCGACGACCGGCAGCTTCGGCGCGCAGCGATGCAGCGCGGCGATAATGCGCGCCAGGCCTTGCGGACCGATCGGCAGGTTTTTCTGCTCTTTGGACAATGTGACATAGACGCCGCCGGAGCCGACATAGTCGATCAGATCGAGCGGTGCGGCTTCGGCCGCCGCAACCGATTTGATCGACAGGCCGATGATGGCGTCTCGGCCAAGCAGCGCGCGGGCATCCTCGATCGCCATGTCGTCGGGCCCGAGATGCACGCCGTCGGCTTTGGCGGCAAGCGCCACGTCGATGCGATCGTTGACGACGAACGGCACGCGAAACGGCGCCAGCGCCATTTTGATCGCCCTCGCCTCCTCGACCATAGCGCGCGTCTCGTTGACCTTGTCGCGCAACTGGACGAGCGTGGCGCCGCCTTGGGCGCAAAGCCGCGCCAGCTCGGCGAGATCGCGGCCGCCGGCGCGCTCGGGATCGACGATGGCATTGAGGCGAAGATCGACCGGCATCACAAAATCCCTGTCATCCGGCAGACGTTACACCGTCCGGCCGGGCTCGTGCAGTCCTTGCGGTTTGGTATAAGCTTGCTCCGAGGCTCCCCGGAGGCGCGTATGATTCCCTTTTTCGTGCAGATCAAATGCCAGCTCGGCAAGTCCTACGACGTCGCCAACAAGCTCGCCGATGCCGAGATCGCCTCGGAGATATACTCGACCGCGGGCGATTTCGACCTCTTGGTGAAATTTTACGTCGATCCGTCGACCGATATCGGCCATTTCATCGCCGAGAAGGTGCAGCCGATCCCCGGCATCGCCGACACCCGCACCATCATCACGTTCAAGGCTTTCGGGGCGGGAGCGTAAGGCCCGCACCAATGCGCCCGCATCCCGCCTTCCTGCACATCAGTCCTTTCGCTTCGGCGGCGGCGTCGGGCCTTGCACAGGCGGCAGCGTGAAAATGTAATTGGCGATGGCGGCGCGATCGTCGGCGCCGAGCAACGACGTGTTGCGGATAACCTCGGCCATCGCGCCGCCGGCGAAATCGCCCGACGGCATCATGCCGTCGCCGAGAAAGCTGGCGATATCCTTCTCCGACCAAACGTCGTCGCCGTGCTGCAGCCCGGCCGGCGTGATGTTCGGCACCCAGCCGCTGCCGTCCGGCGCCGGTCCGCCGGCGAAGCGCTCACTGTCGATGATGGCGCCGAGGATATTGCGCGGCGAGTGGCATTCGGCGCAATGCCCCGGACCGTTCACCAGATAAGCGCCCCTGTTCCATTGCGCGGAGCGCGCAGGATCGGGCACGAATGGCCCGCCGCGGAGGAACAACAGCTTCCAGCCGCCGAGCAGCGGGCGCTGGTCGAGCGGAAATCTCAGATCGTGGCGGCGCACTCTGCCCGGCACCAGCGGCAAGGTCTTCAAATACGCAAACAGATCGCGGACGTCGTCAAGCCACATGTGCTGGTAGGAGGTGTAGGGAAACGCCGGATAGAAGTTGGCGCCGCCTGGCGACGTCCCCTTCCACAGCGCGGTGACGAAATTCGCCTCGCTCCAGCGGCCGATGCCGTTCTTGGGATCGGGCGAGATATTCGGCACATAAAAGGTGCCGAACGGCGAATTGAGCGCCAAGCCGCCACCGAGCCGCGTGCGGTCGACTTTGTCGGGATCCTTATTGGGAACGGCGTGGCAGGACGCGCAGCCGCCGATCGCGAACATGGTGCGGCCGTTGGCGGGATTGGGCGTATAGGGCGGCATGGCTGAGGCGGGCACCACCTCCGGCAGCGTCAACAGCCAGAAGGCGGCAAGACCCAACGTAGCGGCGGCCGCGGCGAGAAGCGCGAGCGTTCGCAATGTCGGCATGCAACGGCCTCCCGGGCTCATTCGCAGCCATTCCATTAGCGCAAAAACGAAAGGGCGGCGCGCCCTTGCGGGCGGCCGCCCCCGCTTCACGCTGTGCGCTGTGGTTCAGCTCTTCTTGAGACGGTAGGTCTGATGGCAGCCGCCGCAATCGTTTTTGCCGATATTGCCGATCGACGCCTTAAAGCTGTCGAGGTCCTTCACACTCGCGCTGGCCGCTTTGGCGTCTTCGCCGAATTTGGTGAACCGCGCTTTGAAGTCGGCCATATCTTCCCAGACCTTGGGGCTGGGACTGAAATCGTCGGCCGCCGGGGAACCGGCCTCGGATTTAGAGCTGTCCGGGAACAGATTCGGCATCTTCGCCGCCGCGTCCTCGAATGTCGCGAAGATCTTGTGGGCCTCGGCCAGATCGAACGGCTTCTCGCCCTTCATCATGGCCGCGGCGGTCTTGGCGGCGTCGCCGTTGGCCTTCATCAGGTCCTTGCGCGCCTTGATCGGGTCTTCCTGAGCAATCGCGACGCTCAGGCCCAAGACAAGCGTAACGATGGCGAACACGATACGGATCATGCGGTGACTCCCCTCTCCATTGCCTCGCCTCACGGCTGAACACTGCCCTGCAACAAACACCCATGCCGTCGCGTTATTCCGGTGACGCTGGATAATACTTTAACCCGCCTTGCCCGCGAAATGTCGGCTATTCCGCCGGTTGCGGCGCGTTTTGGCTTTCCTTGCCACGACGGTGTCCCAGTTGGGCGAAGTAGCGGGCAATGACATAGAACACCGGCGTGAAGATCAGCCCGAACGCCGTCACCCCGATCATGCCGAAGAACACCGCGGTGCCCAGCGCCTGGCGCAGTTCCGCGCCGGCGCCGATCGCCCACACCAGCGGCGTCACGCCAAGGATGAAAGCGAACGAGGTCATCAGGATCGGCCGCAGCCGCCGCCGGGTCGCTTCGACCGCGGCATCCCAGCGACTGCGGCCCTGATCTTCCAATTGGCGGGCAAACTCGACGATCAGGATCGCGTTTTTTGCCGCCAAGCCGATCAGCACCACGAAACCGACCTGGGTGAGGATATTGTTGTCGAGTCCGCGCAGGATGACGCCGGTGATGGCGGCAACGAGACACATCGGCACGATCATGATCACGGCAAGCGGCAGAGTGAGGCTTTCGTATTGCGCCGCCAGCACCAGGAATACGAAAACCACCGCGAGCCCGAAAGCGAACATCGCCGTATTGCCGGCCCTGATCTGCTGATAGGCGAGCGTCGTCCACTCGGTGGCGAATCCCGCCGGCAATGTCCCGTCGGCAAGCTTGTCCATGATCGCGATCGCCTGGCCCTGCGAATAGCCGGGCGCCGCGGCGCCGTCGATCTCGGCGGTCGGATAGAGATTGTAGCGCGGCACCCGATAGGGACCGGCAATGTTGTCAACGGTGGTGAAGGAGCCGAGCGGCACGGTATCGCCGCTGGAGTTACGCACCCTGATCTTGAGCACATCGGCGATATGCTGGCGGTCCTCGTCGCGGGCCTGCGCCATGACGCGGAAGGTGCGGCCGAACAGATTGAAGTCGTTGACGTAGGACGAGCCGATATAGACCTGCAGCGCGTTGAACACGTCCTGGACGTTGACGCCGAGGAGCTGCGCCTTGATGCGGTCGATATTGAGAAAGACCTGCGGCGTCGAGGTTTCGAACAGCGAGAACGCCTGCGCAATGCCGGGTGTCTTAACGGCTGCCAGCACCAGCAATTCGGTAGCCTTGCGCAGCGCTTCCGATCCTTGTCCGGACCGATCCTCGACCATCATGCGAAAGCCGCCGGCGGTGCCGATGCCGAGCACCGGCGGCGGTAGCACGGAGATGATGAAGGCGTCCTGGATGACGGAAAGCCGGCGGTTAAGCTGCGCCTGGATGGCAGCCGCCAATTCACGCGGATCGTGACCGCGCTTGGTGTAATCGTCGAGCACCAAGAACAGCGCGCCGGCATTGGGCGCGTTGGTGAAGGTCGCGCCGGAGAAACCGACGATGTTCACGGCATGCGCCACGCCGGGCACGCCCATCGCAATGTCGAGCGCGCGCTGCTGCACTTTATCGGTGCGGGCGAGCGAGGCGCCCGGCGGCAGTTGCACGACGACGATGATATAGCCGCGGTCGACCTGCGGGATGAAGCCGACCGGGGTGGTACGGAAGGCATTCAAGCCGAGCGCGATGACGACGAGATAGACCCCCGCCATGATCACCACGCGCCGCACCGTTCTGGTGGCAAGCCAGGAAATACCGAACCCGACCTTGTCGAAGCCGCGATTGAAGTAATCGAAGAATTGATGGATCGGCCGCTCCCACCAGTGCTGGCGCCGACCGTTCTGGTGCGGCTTGAGCAGCAACGCGCACATCGCCGGCGACAGCGTCAGCGAGACGATCAGCGAAATGATGGTGGCGCCGGTGATGGTCAGCGCGAATTGCCGATAGAACTGGCCGGAAATTCCGGTGATGAAGATCGACGGTACGAACACGGCGCAAAGAACCAGCGCGATGGCGATCAATGCCGAGCCGACCTCGTCCATGCTCTTGCGCGCAGCCTCGCGCGGCGCGAGCCCGGACGCGATATTGCGTTCGACGTTCTCGACGACGACGATGGCGTCGTCGACCACGATGCCAATCGCCAGCACCAGGCCGAACAGCGACAAGTTGTTCAGCGTGAAGCCGAACGCCGCCATGAAGAAAAAGCTGCCGATCAGCGAGACCGGGATGGCGATCAGCGGAATGATGGCGGCGCGCCAGGTCTGCAGGAACACGACCACCACCAGCACGACCAGCACGATGGCCTCGCCGATGGTGTCGATCACCGCATCGACCGACTGCTGGATGAATTGCGTCGGGTTGTAGACGATGGCGTATTTGACGCCGCTCGGAAACCGCTGCGCCAATTTCGCCATTAGATCGGTGACGCCCTTGGCGGTGGCGAGCGCATTGGAGCCCGGTCGCTGGAAAATCGCGAGCGCGACCGCGGGATCGTGGTCGAGATAGGAATTCGACGAATAATCGAGCGCCGCGAGCTGGATATCGGCGATGTCGCGCAGCCGCACCACCGCGCCTGGCGTCTCTTTCACGACGATGTTGCCGAATTCCGCGGGCGTGTCGAGCCGGCCGAGCGTCTGCACCGCGATCTGGAACGCGCCCGGCTTAGCCACCGGCGGCTGGTCGAGCACGCCGGAGGCGACCTGGATGTTCTGCGCCTGTAACGCACCGGTCACGTCGGTCGCTGTCAGGCCGAGCGACTGCAGGCGGTCTGGATCGAGCCAGATGCGCATCGAGTAATCGCGGCTGCCGAACACGGTGATCGAGCCGACGCCGTCGACGCGGGTGAGCGGATCGGTGACTTCGAGGGTGGCGTAGTTCGATATGAACAAGGCGTCGCGCGACTTGTCGGGCGAATAAAGGTGCACGACCATCATCAGGTCAGGCGAGGCTTTCGTCACCGTGACGCCGATATTGCGGACGTCGGCCGGCAGCCGCGGCTGCGCGATGGCGACGCGGTTCTGCACCTGCACCTGGGCGATGTCGAGATTGGTGCCGAGGTCGAACGTCACCTGGATCGAGAAGCGGCCGTCGGCCGTCGAATTCGACGACATGTAGAGCATGTTCTCGACGCCGTTGATCTGCTCCTCCATCGGCGTCACCACCGTGGAGGCGACGACTTCGGCGCTGGCGCCGGGATATTGTCCGGTGATGTTGATGATCGGCGGCGCGATTTCGGGATATTGCGCGATCGGCAGGCGCGAGAAGGCCACACCGCCCAGGATCACGAAGACGATCGAGACGACGGCGGCGAAGATCGGCCGATCGATGAAGAAGTGCGAGATACGCATTTTACAGCATCAACCGGCGTTAGCTTGGCCGCCGGCCTTGGCCGGTACCGCGGGAGTGCTTTGCTCCTCCGGCTTCACTTTGACACCGGGCTGCGCATGCATCAGGCCGTTGACGATCACGCGGTCGGTCGCGAGCAAGCCGTCGCGAACGACGCGCAAGCCGCTGTCGAGCTGCCCGAGCGTCACGTATTTCTGCCGCACCGTGCCGCCGTCGTCGACGACGAGCACGTATTTGCGCGCTTGTTCGGAGCCGATCGCGGCGTCCGGGATAAGCAGCGCCAAGTGCGGCGGCGAGCCGGGCACGCGGATGCGACCGAACATCCCAGGCACGAACAGCCCGTTGGGATTGGCGAAGATCGCGCGGCCGCGGATCGTGCCCGATGATATGCTGATGGCGTTGTCGACGAAATCAATTTTGCCGGTATGGTCGAAATCTTTTTCGTCGATCAGCTTGAGCGAGACCGGAACGCCGGTGTCGACGCCGTCCCGGTGCTGATCCGCGGCTTGCTGGTCCGACGGCGGATCGGGCTGCTGCGCGCTTTGTTGATCCGTCTGGTTGGCGGCTTGCTGATCCGGCGGCGGATCTGCCGCTTGAGCGGATTTGCGGTTTTTGGCGAACCGCTCGTAGCGCAGATACGACGCTTCGTCGAAGGTGAATTCGAAGCGGATCGGATCGACCGAAACGATGCTGGCCAACAGCGTAGTATTGCCGCCGGCGCCGCCGGTGATGAGATTGCCGACGGAAACGCGGCGGTCGCCGATCCGGCCGTCGACCGGCGCACGCAGCTCGCTATATTGTTCGAGATCGAGCTCGGCGGAATTCACCATCGCCTCCTGGGCGGCGACGGCGGCTTGAGCGACGTTTTTAGCTTGGGTGCGCTGATCGTAGGTCTGTTCGGTGATGGTCTTGTTCCCCAACAGAGCTTGGCCGCGTTGCAGATCGGCCTGAGCGAATGCGAGGTTGGCGCGCGCTTGCGCGAGATTGGCCTTCATCTGCTGCAGCGCGATCTCGAACGGGCGGCGGTCGATGGTGAAGAGGAGGTCGCCCTTCTTCACCATCTGGCCGTCGGTGAAATGGATCGCTGAAAGATAGCCGGACAGCCGGGAACGGATCTCGACCGAATCCACCGCGACGAAGCGGCCGACATATTCGTCGTAGTCGACCACCGTGCGCTGCACCGGCTTGGCTACCGTCACCGTCGGCGGCGGAAAAGCCGCATGCTGCTGCTGGCCGCCGCGATCGCAGCCGGTCAAGGTGACCAGCAGCAGAACGGTGGCCGACAGGACGGCAAGGTGCGCCGTAGTCACCAACTTCATCGTGCTCTTCCCTTCGCGCGTCTCGGCATCATAGGCGGCGGTCGCTGTCAATCACACGAGACGCATAGTCGCCGCGCGTATCCTGGGCCGCCATCAATCTCGGGGCGGGCCGAATATTCGCACGCTGGGCCTTACGGGTTTAAGCCATTGATATTACAGGAAACCACCTACCGAAGCCGCGCCTGCGCCTGCTTCGGCTGGCACTATCCTTAGACGACAAAGCCCGCAAAGGTGGCCAAGTCGTGATCGGACGACAGCCGCAGGATCAGCCCCGCAGCAAGGCAGCCGCCGCCAGCCCCAGCCACGCCGCGATCAAGATAAAGCCGCCGGACGGCGCGGCAAACGGAAACAGTCGCTGCGCGGTGAAGGCGCGCAGCGCGATGTCCCCGGAAAACAGAACCGCACCCAGCACCCAGGCGGCCGGCACGGCGAGCGCCAACGGCCGCCATAGCGCACCTTGCTGGATGAGCGCCGCCGCGCCGACGACGGCCGCGGCATGGAACAAGAGCATATAGGCGGCGCTGTCGAGGCCGGCGCCGGGCGCGACATGAGCGCCGGCTGCCGCCAGCATGATACCGGTGGCGCCCATTAACCCGGCCACAGCGATCAGGATCGTAACCGCCATCGGCCAAGCTTAGCCGATGCCAGCCAACCGAGGAACCGTCTCAGAAATCGACTCGCGAAGACCGCTGTGGCCGGACATTCGGCGATCAGTGGAATGCGTAGTCGATACTGCCGCGCAGGATGTTGGTGCGGAAGCGCACCGTTTCCGGCGTGCCGGGCACGACGTCAAAGGCCTGCCAGCTGCCAAAATCGGCGTACAGATATTCCAGCTTGAAGGTCACATTCGCCGTCAGGATCGTCTCGATGCCGCCGCCTATCGTCCAGCCAGCGCGGAAATTACTGCTCGATGCCGGCCAGAATGCGTCCCAGGATTTGATGTCACCAACCGCGAGCCCGCCCGTCACATAAGGCAGCCAACCGCCGTTCGATCCCAAAGCATAGCCGAGCCGACCGCGTAAGGTGCCGAACGACTGCATATCGGCGCCGCAGCCGTGCGGCGCCGGAGTATTCGCGCCGCAAAGGTTGGAGCTGCCGGCGACGTGGGAGCCCGAAAAATCGCCCTCGATTCCGGCCACCCACGCGCCCTGCTGCCACGAATAGCCGAGCGTGCCGCCAAGGATACCGCCCTTTGGCGAATAGGAGCCGTCGAAGAGTTCTTCTTCGCAAGTCGCGAAGAAACTGCAGGGAATGCCTGCATCGGTCTGACTCGAGGAGCCCCAGCCATAACCGCCTGAAAGACCGAGATACGGTCCGGCCCAGTTATAAGTCGGCGGCGGGGGCGGCGGTTGCGGGTGAAGCGTGCGGCTTGCGGCAGTCCCGATGAATGCGCCTGTTGCGATGAAGACGGCAACGATCAGCGTGACCGGAAAACGAATCATTCTGACTCCCCCGATTCCCGCGTATATCGCGAGAGAGCCGAATGGGAATCCTCATGGGACTCGGCGGTGCCCGAAATCTCGCACCGTGTGACAATCTTGTCGCAATGAATTGTTGCTGCATCGAGGTGCGGCCGGCCGACGGCCTAGCCCTGTCGGCCAATGACCGACTTGTCAAATCTCGACCGACGACCGTTTGACCCTCAGGCCGGCACTTCGCCCTTGAGCATCAGGCGATACAGATAGCGGCGCTCGTTCATGTCGTAGTCGGGATTAGCCTGGTGCATGACGCTGCGGTTGTCCCAGATCACCCAATCGCCGGAGCGCCATTGGTGGCGGTATTCGTATTGCTTCTGTGTCGCGTGCTGCATCAATTCGTCAATCAGTTTGAGCGCATCGTCGTCGTCCATGCCGATAATGGACTCCATGCGCACTGGATTGAGGTAAAGCGCCTTGCGGCCGTTGTCGGGATGGGTGCGCACCAGCGGGTGAATGCCGGGCGGCGGCAGCTTGGCTCGGCTCTCATCGTTGAGGCCGGACAGCGCGCGCGGGCTGTATTTGCTCTGGTAGACATGCACGGCCTTGAGCCCATCGATACGCCGTTTGGTGTCCGCGGGAAGATCGTCATAGGCGTCGTGCATATTGACGTATTGCGTGTCGCCGCCGCGCGACGGCAATTCGACCGCAAACAACGTCGTCGCCTTGGGCGGGGCCGGGTGATTGGAATGGTCGGTGTGGAAGGTCTCGCCCGGAATCATGCGCTTGCCGTTCACGAAGATGTCGTTGGAGACGTAATAGACGTCCGGATGGCCGGGGACATGCTGCTCCTTGCGATCGTGAATCTGCAGCTCGCCGAACACTTGCGCAGCGGCCTTGAATTCGTCCGGGTCGAAGTTCTGCTCGCGCATGACCAGCACGTGATGCTCGGCGAAGGCGCGATTGAGCACGGCGCAAGTTTCGGCGTCGACCGGCTCGGTGAAATCGATGCCGATCACCTCGGCGCCGGTGTGGCCGCTCAGCGGCGTGATGGTGAAGGACGTCATGAACGCTGCCTCCCGGACCTATTTTGCATCAACGCTATCGCCGGGGGCTTGACGGATCAAGCGGGGAGAATGCCCCGCTTCCGCACCGGCGCGATCGATCGGGCGGCGATTCGCCGCTGGCGCGGATTAATCTAAGCGGCAGCACCGGGGCGAGCAGCACCGATCGGGGCCGGCCGGGCCGGTGCGGCCGGTCGCGGCGCTGGTCGCGATAATCGCGGTGTTTTCGCCGTCGCGACGCGAAACAACAAATAACAACCAAACAATCGCCGCATTTGGCGTCGGACAACGCGGCGAGAATTTGGCGCGCTTGCCCGCTCAACAGATACTTGCCATGCAAAAACGGGCAGCGTGCAAATCTCCGATGATGCTATGACGCAGCCGTGCCTCGTTGATGTCAACGAGACACATCCGTCCGTTTAGCCTCGCCAAGCTTGATGTTTGGCGGGGCTTTTGTTTGCGGGCGGCAACAACAAACGGTGTAACGAGTAGGAGTCCAATCGCATGAAGTCGACGACCTTAGTGATCGCCGCTGCGGCCATCGCAATGTTCGCGCAATCGGCACAGGCGCGCGAGCATCATTACCGGCACCATCATCACCGGCTCATCAGTCGCAACTTTGCGGAGCCGCGCTCGGAATGGACGCCGGGCGGCGAATTCGCGTGGCAGCCGCAACCTTTTGCGGCGCCAGCCGGGTTCGGGACTACAGCGCCGGCATTCGGGACCTATCCGCAGCACGCCGCCTACAGCGGCCGCGGCGATCGGCGGCCCGCGGAGTGGTGCGGCTGGGAGATGCGGCGGCTTGTCGGCGGCGATCCCGGGCAAGCCTACAATCTCGCGCGCAATTGGGCGCATTGGGGCCAGCCCGGCCCGGCCGGCGTCGGCGCCGTGGTGGTCTGGCCGCATCATGTCGGCAAGATCGTCGGCCAGGAAAACGGAATGTGGGTGATCGAATCCGGCAACGATGGCCACGCGCTGCGGACCCGGCCGCGCTCGATCGCCGGCGCCATCGCTGTCCGTTGGGGCTAAGCGCGATCGCCCAGTTTTACTCTCCAACGAGAAAGGGCCGCCCGGTGACCGGGCGGCCCGCTGCTTTGCAAGCCGATGCAAGCACCCGCCGTGCACGTCACGGCCAGCAACATTTCATCGCCGGCATTGCCGTCGGATTCCGTCGCAAGGTTAAGCGGAGGTGACACGGACATCGCGGGAGATTCGCTTCCGATGCAAAAGCGTATCGTCCGGCGCGCGCTTTTAGGTGAAGAAATCCTAAATGCATTCGATTGGAGGGCTTTGGATTCATGAAAAAGTGAAGTCTTTCTGCGACACCTCGGGCGGCTGAAGGGGTGTGCATGACAAGGTCATTGAAGCGGCTCTTTGCCTTCGACTTTTCCTCAGCGACGGCGCGGGAAGCCACCGATGCTTTGGTGATCTTCTCCATGGCCATCCTCGCCTACAAGGCGATTGCCGATTGGGGCGGGCTGACGATCCTGCATAATGTCCTCGGCATCGAGCCGGTGAAGCCGTCGTTCTTGTATTTCTTCGGCATGGCGCTAGTGCTGTTCAGCACCCGACGGATCGGCGACCAGCGCAGCGAGCGCGCCAAACGCGTGGCGGCCGAGCGGCGCGCCCAAGCGGCTTCGATGCGCGACCCACTGACGCAGCTGCCGAACCGGCGGCAATTCCAAAGCGACGTCAGCGCGGCGTTGAAGAAATCCGACAACAAGATGAGCGTGTTGCTGCTGGGTCTCGATCAGTTCAAGAAGCTTAACGAAGTGTACGGTCACGTCGGCTGCGATGAGGCCCTGGTGCAGGTCGGCTCGCGAATCCGCGATCGCGCCGCGCCGGGCGACATCTTTGCCCGGATCGGCGACGACGAGTTTGCTTTGTGCCTGGCGGGAAGCGACCCGGAAACCGCGCGCCGGATCGCCTGTTCGCTCGTCGAGATCGTCAAGAAGCCGGTGCAGATCGGCATCGAGCAGCACAGCATCGGCGCCAGCGTCGGCATCGCGCAGGCCGGCCGCGGTCATATGACGGTCGACGAGTTGTTGCGCTGCGCCCACGTCGCGCTATCGCGCGCCCGGAACACCCACACCGAATACTGCTTCTTCGACCCCAAGATGGATGCGCATGTCCGCGAGCGATCGCTGTTGGAAAAAGACTTGCGCGCCGCGATCGGCGGCTACGAAATTCACCCCCATTATCAGCCCATCGTCGATCTGAAAACGAGGCGGATCGTCGGCTTCGAAAGCCTGGGCCGCTGGCAACATCCGGTCAGCGGTATGATCATGCCGGATACGTTCATCCCGCTGGCCGACGAGCTTGGCCTGATGGACATCGTATCCGGGCAGCTGTTCGGCGATGCCTGCCGCGACGCGGTCAAATGGCCGGAGGACATTTCGCTGTCGTTCAACTTCTCGCCGTCGCAGCTCGCCGACCGCAAATTCGCCGACGCGGTGCTGACCGTTCTCAATGACGCCGGGCTGCCGCCGCATCGCCTGGAAGCGGAAATCACCGAAAGCGCGCTGGTCGAGGATCTGGAGGCAACGCGCCACGCCATTCAGACGCTGCGCAATTCCGGCGTCCGTATCGTGATCGACGATTTCGGCACCGGCTATTCGAGCTTGTATCACCTGTACGAATTGCGCTTCGACAAGCTCAAGATCGATCGGCGCTTCGTCCAGGAGCTCGCCACCAGCAACGAAAGCGAAGTCTTCATGCGGGCGATTATCGGCCTGTGCAATGGCCTCAATCTGCTGGTCACCGCCGAGGGCGTCGAGACCGAGGCGCAGGCGGCGGCGGTGCTGGCGCATGGCGCGCAGCAAGCGCAGGGCTTCCTGTACGGCAAGGCCGTCCCGGCCGGCGAAGTGCTGCGATTGCTCGCCGCCCCGTCGCCGGCGCGGCTCGTGGCCTGACGGCCGCCGTGCGGCGCTCTATTCCACCCCGGCCCTCCCGACCGCGACATAGCGGAACTTCGCCCGCGTCATTTCCTCGGGGCGATAGATGTTGCGCAGATCGACGATCACCGGCCGCGCCATCACGCCCTTGAGCCGCGCCAGATCCAGCGCCCGGAATTGCTCCCATTCGGTGGCGATGACGACGGCGTCGGCGCCTTCGGCGGCGCTATAGGCGCTGTTGCAATAGTGGACGTCCGGAAGAAGCGGCTTGGCCTGCTCCATGCCGGCCGGATCGTAGCCGCGCACCGTGGCGCCAAGATCGTGCAGCGCGGTGATCAGCGGGATCGCCGGTGAATCGCGGGTGTCGTCGGTATTCGGCTTGAAGGCGAGCCCGAGCACCGCGATGGTCTTGCCGCGCACCGAGCCGTCGAGAGCGGCGACCACTTTGCGCGCCATGGCGCGCTTGCGCTGCTCGTTGACGGCGAACACGGTCTCGACGATGCGCAGCGCCACGCCGCGGTCCTGCGCGGTTTTGAGCAGGGCACTGGTGTCCTTGGGAAAGCAGGAGCCGCCGAAGCCGGGACCGGCATGCAGAAATTTCGCGCCGATGCGATTGTCGAGCCCCATGCCGCGCGCCACTTCCTGCACGTCGGCGCCGACCGCTTCGCACAGGTCGGCGATTTCGTTGATGAAGGTGATTTTGGTGGCGAGGAAGGCGTTGGATGCGTATTTGATCAGCTCGGCGGTGCGCCGGCTGACATAGATGACCGGCGGCGTATTCAGATAAAGCGGCCGGTAGATTTCCGCGAGCACGGCGCGCGCCCGCGTATCGTCGCTGCCGACCACGATGCGGTCGGGATGCTTGAAATCCTGGATCGCGGCGCCCTCGCGCAGGAATTCCGGATTGGAAACGACCTGGATCGCGGCGTCGGGACGCTTCTGGCGTAGGATATGCTCGATCTCATCGCCGGTGCCGACCGGCACGGTAGATTTGGTGACGACGACCGCAGCGGCGTTAAGCTGCGGCGCAATTTCGCGCACCGCATCGTAGACGAAGCTCAGATCGGCATGGCCGTCGCCGCGGCGCGACGGCGTGCCCACCGCGATGAACACCGCCTCGGCGTCGCCGATGCGCGAGGTGTCGACGGCGAATTCGAGCCGGCCCTGGCGCATATTGGCTTCGACCAGATCGGCGAGCCCCGGCTCGAAGATCGGGATTTCGCCGCGATTGAGCGCGGCCACCTTGCCGGCATCCTTGTCGATACAGGTCACTTGGTGTCCGAAATCGGCAAAGCAGGCGCCGGAGACGAGTCCGACATATCCGGCGCCGATCATGGTCACGCGCATGGCGTCTCCTGCTTTCGCTGCATCACACCTGGTCCAGCCCCTGGTCCAGCCCGGCCTCGGCTTCCTCGATCGGCGCTGCGGATGAAATTGGTGCGGTTTCGGCGGTCTCGGCACTACGTCTCATCAGCAAGACCCAGCGCCGACCAAATAACACCAGCACCAGCCCCCCATAGACCAAGCCACCAAGTAGCGCCAACAGCGCCAGTTCCGATTCGTTGCGAAACCTGGACCAGGACGATAACAGTCGCGTGACGAGCGGCTCAGCGAGCAACAGAGCGAGCGCGAGCGCGGCGCCGGCCGCGGCAAGCCTTATCAGCGAAGCTTTGAGCTCGGCGTCGACGGCGATGACGCGCGCACGATGCGCGAAAAACAGCACCAGGATGAAATTGATCCAGGCGCCGATCGAGGTGGCGAGCGCCAGACCGACTTGCGCCAGCGGCACCATCAGCACGACTTTGAAGACGATGTTGATGGCGGTACCGACCAGCACCGCCTTGACCGGAGTTGCGGTGTCGCCGCGGGCGTAAAACGGCGCCACCACGCTGCGGATCAGCACGAAGGGGACGAGGCCGATGGTGTAGGCCATCAGCGTCATCGCCGCGGCATGCGCGTCGGCGCCGGTAAACGCGCCGCGCATGAACAAGGCGCGCATGATCAGCCCCGGAGCGACCAGAAAGCCGACGACGCAGGGGATCGCCAGCAGCAGGGCAAATTCGATGGCGCGATTTTGCGCCGAGCGCGCGCCCGTCTCGTCGCCGGCGGCCAGCCGATGCGTCATTTCCGGCACCAGCACGGTGCCCACCGCAATGCCGATCACGCCGATCGGGAGCTGGTCGATGCGGTCGGCGTAATACAGCGCCGAAATGGCGCCGGCCGACAGAAAGCTGGCGATGATGGTGTCGGCAAATAGCGCGAGCTGCGTTCCGGCCGAGCCCACGGTCGCCGGAATGAGCGCCGTGAAGAAGCGCCGCACGTCGCTGTCGAGCCGCAGCGCGCGGAAGAAGGTCATGACGCCGGCGTAAAACGTATCGCCGCCGACCAGAACGGCCTGCAGCACCCCCGATATCAGCACGCCCCAGGCCGCGGCATAGCCGGCGCCGGGGAAGAATGCGGCACAGGCCAGCGTCGCCATCATCGTGAGATTGAGCAGGATCGGCGCCGCGGCCGCCGCCGCGAAACGGTGCAAGGCATTGAGGATGCCGCCCCACAGCGTCACCAGCGTGATCAGAAGCAGATAAGGAAAGGTGATGCGCGTCAGCGACACCGCGAGCGCAAATTGGTGCGGCTCGCGCGAGAAGCCGGGCGCCAGCAGCTCGATCACTTGCGGGGTGAACAGCAGCGCCAGCGCCAGGAGCACGACCTGCGACGCAAACAACAGCGTGAAAATACGGTCGCCGAACTGGTCCGCCGCTTGCTCGCCTTCCTGGGTGCGAACCCGCGCATAGGCCGGAATGAAGGCGGCATTGAACGCGCCCTCGGCAAAGATGGCGCGGAAATGATTTGGCAGCCGGAAAGCGACGAAGAACGCGTCGGCCGTCGGCCCGGCGCCAAGGATGGCGGCGAGCATGATGTCGCGCATGAAGCCGGTCAGACGCGATAGAAGCGTGTAGCCGCCGACGGTGAGAATCTTTTTGAGCATTGTCGAATAGGTACCACGATCCGCTCGGCCCCGCGAAAGCGGCGACCCAGCAGGCCGAAATTTAGGTCGAGATTCCTGCCTGTGCGGGAATAAGCGGAGCGAGCACTAGCCCGCCAGCGCGCGGCGGACGGCATCGATGATGCGGTCCTGCACCGGCGGGTCGAGATAGGCATGCATCGGCAGGCTGATGACTTCCTTCGACAATTGCTCGCTCACCGGCACGCCGCCGTCGGCCACCGGGAAGTCGCGATAGGCCGGCTGGCGATGCAGCGGCTTGGTGTAATAGATCGCGGTGGGAATGCCTTCCGCTTTCAACGCGGCGGCGAGCGCATCGCGGCGCTCGGGAGGGACGCGCAGCGTGTACTGCGCCCACACCGAGCTCGATTCGTTGCCCACCCGCGGCACTGCGGCGATGCCGGCAAGCGCGTCGGAATAGCGCGCCGCCACCCGATTACGCGCCACGATCTCGTCGGGGAAGATCTTCAGCTTCTCGATCAGCACCGCCGCCTGGATGGTGTCGAGCCGGCCGGTGATGCCGATGCGCGCGGCCTCGGAGCGATCGGCGCCCTCGCCGTGCAGGCGCAGGCTCTTCACCCGCGCCGCCAAGGCGTCGTCATCGGTGAACACGGCGCCGCCGTCGCCATAGCAGCCGAGCGGCTTCGCCGGAAAGAAGCTGGTCGCGGTCGCCGTCGCCAGCGCGCCGAGCTTCTTGCCGCGATAGGTCGCGCCAAAACCCTGCGCCGCATCGTCGAGCACCAAGAGTCCGTGCGCCGCAGCGATCGCGCCGATGGCGTCGTGATCGGCCGGCAGCCCGAACAGATCGACCGGAATGATCGCGCGCGGCTTAAGGCCGCGCTTGCCGGCCGTGGCGACCGCGCGCTCGCAGCTTGCCAGATCGAGGTTGAAGGTCTCCGGCGCGACATCGGCGATGATCGGCGTGGCACCCAAAAGCGCGACCATCTCGGCGGTGGCGTGATAGGTGAAGGACGGACAGATTACGGCGTCGCCGCGCCCGACCTCCCACGCCATCAGCACGAGCAGCAGCGCGTCGGTGCCGCTGGCACAGCCGATCGCATGCCGGACGCCGGCGAAGGCGGCAAGGGCGGCTTCGAATTCGCGCACCTCCGGGCCCTGGACGAACTGACAATGCGCCAAAACGCGCGCCACCGCGTCATCGATTGCGTGGCCGAGACGGCGGCGCTGAGCCGCGACATCGATAAACGGGATCGGCTTCTCTTCCACGCGAATATGCTGATTCATGATCGGCGTTGACTGCTTTTTGTTGCGATCCGGGCAGGGACGATCGTGACGAGTTAGCCGACGACGCGCCGCGGGCCCTTGCGCTGCGGCACCGACGACGCCGCAGAGCGCATGTCGAGGCAGCGGATGGCGATTTCGAGGCTGGCGACGGCTTCGTCGCCGGTCACGGCAGGCGATTGGCCGGTGCGGATGGCGCTGACGAAGGCGAGAAGCTCCGAACGCAGCGGCTCCGCATAGCCGACCGACAGATGGCGCATTGAATAGCTGCCATCCGGCTGGAAGCCGAAGCATTCGGTGACTTGCAGCGTCAACAGATCGCCGATGAGATATTTGTCGCGGGTGGCGATATGAATGGTGCGCGCCTTGAACGGGGTCAGCCAATTGGTGTTGATGTGCGCCAACACGCCCGAGGCGGTGCGGAACTGCAGCAGGGCGATATCCTCGCGCTCGGCGACCGCGCTCGAGGTTTGCGGCTGAATCTCGACGATCTCCGAATCGGTGAACCAGCGGATCAGATCGATGTCGTGCACGGCGAGATCGATGACAACGCCGACATTGGACATGCGTGGCGGAAACGGCCCGACCCGGGTAATGGCGATCGAGAGAATGTCCTGATCTTGGATCGCGCGTTTGATCGACTGCACCGCCGGATTGAAGCGCTCGACGTGGCCGACCATCAGCGTGACACCGGCGCGCCGGGCCGCGGCGACGATGGCGCGGCTCTCCTCGACGGTCGGGGCGATCGGCTTCTCCACCATGACGTGGATACCGCGCGCGGCGCAGGCGATGGCGATGTCGCGATGCAGATGCGTCGGCGCCGCGATGGTGACGGCATCGACGCCATGGCGCAGCAGCGCCTCAGTATCGTCGAAAGCGGCGCAACCGAGATTGCGGGCGACGGTCTCGCGCCGCTTGCGGTCGGGATCGGCGACGCCGATCAGTTTTACCCCCGGCAATTCGGACAAGACGCGGGCATGATTACTACCCATCACGCCAACGCCGACAACGCCGATGCGCAACGTATCCGCGCCTAGTTTCGCAGTATCACTCATGAGCCCCCTCGCTACCCGGAGCCGAACCCCACGGTTTTCCCGTAGCACGCCCCATGCCAACTGGCGACCGGACATCCGGGGAAATCCGTACACGAATTGATTCAGAGGCTTACGGGCTACTGGCAAGCCTCATTTTACCTATTTTTGTCAATGGCTTAAGTGCCACGCGTTTGAACTGTGAATAGACCTCCGACCCCTGCATGGCGCGTGGGTTACACTTTCGCCAAACTTGGGGAGATCACGAGCGGCGATAATCGTCTTCGATGCGGACGATGTCGTCCTCGCCGAGATAGCTGCCGGTCTGCACTTCGATCAATTCGAGGTCAATCTTGCCGGGGTTTTCCAGGCGATGCCTGGCGCCGCTCGGGATGTAGGTCGATTCGTTTTCGTGCAGGATCTTGGTCTCGTCGCCGATGGTGACGCGCGCGGTGCCGCGCACCACGACCCAATGCTCGGCGCGGTGATGGTGCAGCTGCAGCGACAGCCGGCCGCCCGGCGTCACCACGATGCGCTTGACCTGAAAGCGCGGTCCCTGATCGATCGAGTGATACGAGCCCCAGGGCCGATGCACCTTCAGATGCTCCTCGGTGACCGCGGGTGCCACCTCCTTGAGCTTCTGCACCAGACGCCGCAAGCCGTCGCCGTCCTCGCGCTTTGCCACCAGCACCGCGTCGTCGGTCGTCACCACGACCAGATTTTCGACGCCGAACAGCGCGACGAGCTGCTTGTCGCTCGTGACATAGGAGCCGCGCGAATCGACGAAGACGACAGAACCGGGACCATGCCCGCTGTTGCCGAGGCTGTCGCGATCCGACAGCTCCCACACCGCCTGCCACGAGCCGACATCCGACCAGCCGTAGGAGACTGGCATCACGGCGGCGCGCTTGGTGCGCTCCATCACCGCGTAATCGATCGACTTCGCGGTGGCGCGGGAAAACGAAGGCTTATCGAGCGTGACAAAGCCGAGATCGGCGCCGGCGTCCTCCACCGCAGCCCTCACCGCGGCGATGCTGTCCGGCTCGAAGCCGTTATATTCGTCGAGCAGCAAGCCGGCACGAAACATGAAGTTGCCGGAGTTCCACAAATAGCCTTCCTTGACATAGCGCTCCGCCGTTTTGGCGTCCGGCTTCTCGACGAATTGCTCGATGGCGAAAATGTCGGTGCCGATCGCGGCGCCGGCGCGGATGTAGCCGTATTCGGTCGCCGGCCGCGTCGGCCGCACGCCGAATGTCACGATGCGATCGGCGGCGGCCGCGGCCGCCGCCAGGGCGCAGACTTTGGCGAAAGCCGCCGGGTCGGTAACGACGTGATCGGCGGCGAGCGCCACGATCAGCGGATCGCCGCCGCGCTTGACCGCGAACACCGCGCCGGCCGCAATCGCCGGCCCCGAATCGCGCCGCATCGGCTCCAGCATGATGTCGGCCTCGACGCCGATCGCCGCGAGCTGCTCGGCGACCAGAAATCGATATTGATTGTTGGTGACGACGATCGGCCGGCCGAACAAAGCCGGATCGGAAACCCGGCGAATGGTTTCCTGAAACGTCGAATGCGGTCCAAACAGCGGTAAAAATTGCTTGGGCCGGCCTTCGCGCGACGCCGGCCACAGCCGCGTGCCGGCGCCGCCGCACATGATCAGAGGGATGATGGGTTGAGCCAAAGTATGCCCGTGGCGGATCGTAGCTGACGGCGGCCTTCGAGAGGCGCCAGTGTGCCGTATGCCGGTTAAAAATCTTTATGCGATTCCCGGCGACGCCGTAAGCGAAAACGCCGATCGAAGCGGCGTCGGCGCTGGATTTACTTTTTGCGCAGCACCCGGCCGGCCACCGCGTCGAGCTTCTTCACGAGCTTCGGATCGCGCGCTTCCGGCGCGGTGATCAGCGCATTGTCCAGCGCGCGATCGGAGCCGATCGGGCACGGCTCGTGCTCACGCGGAAAATCCTTGGCCAGCCGCGCCACCAAGCGCGTGGCTTTCTCGGCATTCGCAGTCAGAACCTTGATGATGTCCTGCACGGTGACGGCGTCATGGTCGGGGTGCCAGCAGTCGAAGTCGGTCACCATGGCGACGGTCGCGTAACAGAGCTCGGCTTCACGCGCGAGCTTGGCTTCCGGCATATTGGTCATGCCGATCACCGAATAGCCGAGATTCTTGTAGGTCAGGCTTTCGGCGAGCGTCGAGAATTGCGGACCTTCGATGCAGACATAAGTGCCGTCGCGAACTACGGCGATGCCCTCGGCCATCGCGGCTTCCGCGAGGTGGATGCGCAACCGCGGCGACACCGGATGCGCCATCGACACGTGGGCGACGCAGCCCTTGCCGAAGAACGAACTGTCACGCTTGTAGGTGCGGTCGACGAACTGATCGACCAGGACGAAAGTGCCGGGCGGCAGGTTCTCCTTGAACGAGCCGCAGGCCGACAGCGAGACGAGATCGGTGACGCCGGCGCGCTTGAGCACGTCGATATTGGCGCGATAGTTGATGTCGGACGGCGACAGGCGATGGCCCGGACTGTGCCGCGACAGAAATACCACCGGCAGGCCGGCGATCTCGCCGATGCACAGCGGTCCAGACGGCGCGCCCCACGGGCTCTTGACGGTCTTCGACCGCACCTTTTCCAGGCCGGGAAGATCGTAAATGCCGGAGCCGCCGATGATGCCAAGCACCGCCTTGGTCATGAACGATCGCTTTCTTTGAAGGGAACGAGAGTCGCGCCCGCGAGCCTTGCCGGGACGCAACGGAAAAATCAATGATGCAGCAGCACCATCGAGATTTCGGGAATATAGGTGATGATCAACAGAGCGGCGAAATTGAGCACCAGGAACGGCAGCACGCCGAGATAGATCCGGCTCAATGGTGCGTTGAAGATCGCCTGCGAGGAAAACAGATTTAGGCCGAACGGCGGCGTGTACATGCCGAGGCTGAGATTGACCGCGACGATGATGCCGAAGTGGATGGGGTTGACGCCAACCTCACGTACGATCGGCAGCAACAGCGGGGTGAGGATCAGAATGGCCGCCGGGGGCTCAAGGAAGCTCCCCGCGATCAGCAGGCCGACATTGAGGATAAGCAGCAGCTCCCATTTCGACATGTGCATCGCGTCAATCGAGGCGACGATCTGCTGCGGAATGCCGCTAGTCGTGAGCAGCCAGGAATAAATACCAGCCGAGGTGACGATGAGCAGAATCTGCGAAATAAGAAATGCGGAACTCATCAGAATTTGCCAGCACCGGTGCAGGTCCACCTCACGGTAGATGACCATGGTGACGAACAGCGAATAGACCACGGCGACGCCGGCGGCCTCGGTCGGCGTGAACACGCCGCCATAGATGCCGCCGAAGATCACAGCGAGCGAGCCGATCGACCAGCTCGCCTCCTTGCTGGTCTTCCAGATCGTATCCCAGTGTGCTTTGACACCGAGCGGAACGCCCTTTATTCGTGCATAGGTCATGACAAAGGCGGCGTCGATGACGCCGATGAGAATGCTCGGCAGGATACCCGCCGTGAATAACTGCACGGCGGATTGCTCGGCTGATACGGCGTAGAGGATCATGGCAATCGACGGCGGGATAACGACGGCGATCGCGCCGGACGAGGCGATCAAGCCGACGGCAAAGCGGTCATTGTAGCCGCCGTCTTTCAAGGCCGGGTAGATCATCCGGCCCATGGCGACGACCGTGCCGACTGCGGTATGCGACATGGCGCCGAACAATTCGGAAGCCGCAACGGTGGTGACCGCAAGCGAGCCGCGGATACCGCCGACAATCGCCATGACCATGTTGATGATGCGCCGCGCGATGCCGCCCTGCGCCATGATCTCGCCGGCCAGCACGAAGAACGGCACGGCCAGCAGCGGAAAGTTATCCAGGCTGCCGAACATGTAAGTCTGGATGGCGTCGGTCGGAATATCGCGGGAAACGGTCAACACCGCGACGATCGAGGTCACGAGCAGAATGAGAAAGATCGGAATGCCGAGGATGAGCCCAAGGACGGGCACGCCGAAAAAGACGAGATAGCCCATCGCCAGCGCCCCTTAATGCGAAGTGCCGGCGTTACCGGCGCCGCGCCGCCAGCGCACGATGAGCCGGATCGCGACCAGCAGCCCCATCAAGGTGTAGCCGATCGGCAGCATCGCCTGCGGAATGACCAGCGGGAAATTCGCCGCCTGGCTGCGTTCGTCGAAGGCCGCAAGCTCAGTGATCACCGGCCAGGCGAACACGGTCACCGCGATGGCGGTCGCGATCAGCACCAGCTCTGAAAAAACATTGACAAGCTCGCGCAGCTTCGGCGGCAGCATGTTGACGACGACATCCATGCGGATCTGCCGTCCTTCCCAGGCAACGGCGCAGCAGCCGGTGAACACGCAGCCAACCATGAGGAAGAGCATGATCTCCTCGGCCCACGGAATCGAGATGCTGAAAAAGTAGCGGCCGATGATATTGGCGAAATTAATCGCTACGCTGGCGATGAGGAATATCGCCGCCGCCGCGCGGGTGAGCGCAAGAAGCCAACGCACGCCCTTTATTACGCCGTCGATCACTCTCAAACCTCTCGTCGATCCTGGCCGCGCGAGTTCCAGATCATTGGCTAGGCGACAATTGCGTGCGTTTGGCCGCGGCCGTGACGATCTCATAAGCGTCGCGGACACCCGGCTTCGATTTCGAAACGTCGTCGCCGACGCTCGACAGTGTTTGCATCATCTTGGCCTGCTCGTCGGCCGGCAGGCTGATCAGCTCGCCGCCTTTTGCCGTCCAGGCCTGGCGCGCTTTGTTGAACAGATCAAGCGCGGCCGGATTGATCGCGCGCGTTTCCTTGGCGCCATCCTGGTCGACGATCTTCTGCAGATCCGGCGGCAGTGAGTCGTACCATTTCTTGCTGATTTCGAGCATCAGGAAGATCTGGGGCTGATTGATCTCAGTGACGTATTTCGCCGCATCCTGATAGTGGAACGCCGAGAACACGGTTATCCCGGCGATCGCGCCGTCGATGGCGCCTTGCTGCAGGGCAGGCAGCACGTCGCCGAGTGTCATTGCCACCGGCGTCGCGCCAAGCCGTTTCATCGCCTCGGACTGGAAATCGGAAGCGAAGATCCGGATCTTCTTGCCGCGGAAATCGGCGAGGTGGCGGATCGGCGTTTTTGCATCGAGCGAATCCGGCTGCGCGATGAACATGCCAACGCCGTGCAAGCCTTTGTTCGCGCCGAGTCCAAGCATCAACTTCAAGACCGCCGGATCGGCGGCGAGGCGCTGACCGTGCTCGATCGAATTGACGAGCCCCGGAGCGGCCATCACCTCGAAGCGCTCATCGACGCCGACGTAGAATTCCGGCGGAATGACCGCCGCCTGGATGGAGCCGAACTGCACGCCCTCGATCTGGCGCGGAATTGAGCCCAGCTGGCTTGCCGGATAGACCTCGCCTTTGATGCGACCGCCCGAATCGCGCTCGACCGCGGCGGCAAAACTCTTCGCCAACAGATGCGGCCCATCGTTGATGGTGGGCGTCGTGACCTTCATCACGTAAGTTTTGTCTTGTGCCCGAGCCGCACCGATGGTGAGAACGAGCGACGTAACGAGCACAGTGGCGGCAACTGCGGGCGCCACTACTCCCCATTGACCCGAGCGCATTTCTCCCTCCCCTGTCAGCCGCCCGCTTCTGCTTGAGAACGCAGCAGGTCGGGCATCAATTCCAGCGCCATCGCTTTGGTCGCTCGACGGCCGACTGCGGCGGATGACCGCAGCCGTGCCTAATCCGCGAGCGACGTTAAATGAAGGCCGACTGCCGAACAACGATAATTTCATTCGGCCTGCCGTTTCGCGTTCCTATTGAATTCGCTGCGCCGCCTCCATGACTATTTGATAGGCAGCGTTGAGTTCCGGTTTCGCCTTGGAGACGTCTTCGCCGACGCTTGCAAGCGCCTTGAGCATGGCCGACTGATCGTCGGGCGGCAGGCTGATCAGTTCGCCGCCATGCTCCGTCCAAAGCTTGCGGGCGGCGGCGTTGAATTCGTGCGTACGAGGAGCGAGCGCGGCTGCCTGCGCAGCGGCGTCCTTGTCGAGGATCTGCCGCAGGTCCGACGGTAAGGAATCGAACCATTTCTTGCTGAGCTCGGCTAATCCGAAGATGGTGGGTTGACCGGTCTCGGTCACATATCTGGCAGCATCCCAGTACCGCATGGCGGTGAACACCGTGATGCTGGAGACCGCCGCGTCGATAGCGTTGTCCTGCAGCGCCGGCAGCACGTCGCCGAGCGTCATCGGCTTGGCCGTCGCGCCGAGACGTTCCACCGCTACGGTCTGGAACTGCGAGGCGAACACCCGAATCTTCTTGCCCTTGAAATCGGCAAGGCGGCGGATCGGCATTCTGGCGGCAACCGCGGACGGCGCCGCCAGAAACAGCGCGACGCCGTGTAGGCCCTTGTCGGCGCCGAGGCCGAGCATCAGCTTGCGCACTGCGGGATCGGCGGCGAGCCGCTGGCCGTCAGCCATGGATTTGACGAGACTCGGCGCCGCCAGGACTTCGAAACGTTCGTCGATGCCGGTCAGGAATTCCGGGGGCACCACCAGGGCTTGGATTTCGCCGAATTGGACGCCCTCGGCCTGCCGCTGCGTCGAACCGAGCTGGCTCGACGGATAGATCTCGGCCTTGATGCGGCCGTTCGAATCCTTCTCGACTGCCGCCGCGTAATTCCTGGCGAATTCGTGCAAGGGATCGTCGACGGTGGCGAGCGAGATCTTCATCACATAGGGCTTTTCGCCCGCCGCAAGCGCGGCGGACGACGTCGCAAGCGACAACAGGAATGCGCAAGCGCAAGCGCGCTTCAGGGCTTTACAATCCGGGCCGAACATAGGTGCCTCCGTCGTTACCGGCACATATGACGGCAGCCGCGCCGGCGCGCGGCGGCCCGATTATTGACTGGCAGTCTGCGCCGCACGCGCCGCCGCGTCAGTCACCACTTTATAGGCAGCAGCGAGCTGCGGATCCGATTTCGACACGTCCGTGCCGACGCTTGAAAGCGTCTTCATCATTTGCGCCAGCTCGTCGGGCGGCAGGTTGATCTCTTCGCCGCCGGAGGCGGTCCAAGCGGCTTCGGATTTCTTGCGCATTTCGATCGCCACCGGTCCAATCGCGACCGCCTGCTCGGCCGCGTCTTTGTCGATGATCTTCTGCAGATCCGGCGGCAACGAGTCGTACCATTTCTTGTTGATCTCCGCGACGAGGAAGATCGCGGGCTGATTGGTCATGGTGATGTATTTCGCCGCATCGCTGAAGTGCATATGAGTGAAGGGCCCCATGCCGGCGAGAGCGCCGTCGATAGTGCCCTGCTGCAGCGCCGGCAAGACATCGCCGAGCGACATCGCGACCGGAGTGGCGCCCAACCGGCTCCACGCCTCGGTCTGGAATTTCGACGCGAAGGTCCGCAGCTTCTTGCCCTTGAAGTCGGCAAGATGACGGATCGGAGTTTTGGAGATCATATCGGACGGTTCAGCCATGAATATGGCGACGCCGTGCAGCCCCTTGTCGGCGCCGAGTGACAGCATCAGCTTGCGCACCTCCGGATCGGCCGCGACCTTCTCGCCCTGAGCGAGCGAGTTGACGAGCCCGGGCGCCGCCATCACCTCAAAACGCTGATCGAGGCCGACAAAGAACTCGGGGGGGATGATCGAGCACTGGATGGAGCCGAATTGCGTACCTTCGATCTGCCGCGGGATCGAGCCGAGCTGGCTCGCCGGATAGACCTGGCCTTTGATGCGGCCGCCGGAATCTTTCTCAACCGCCGCCAGGAAGTTGGCGCCGAACGTGTCGGGCACATCGTGGATGGTCGGCGTCGAGATTTTCATCTCGTAGACTTTGTCTTGCGCCTGGGCGGCGCCAAGCGGCAGCGCGACGACTACGGCGAGCGCGCCGATTGCGGCCATTGAATGAGCGACGGGCAAAGCCCTCATCAACTTCATTGAATTCCTCCCTGGTGGCGCCGGGCAAAACATCGCGTCGAGGCGGTGCCTAACGGTCCCTTGCCATGCCCTAGAATACAGGAATTCCGCGAGGAAAGTCGCGGAATTCCGTTCTGTGACCGACTGCCGCGCCCCGGACGTAAGCCTGCTTATTGGCTCGGGGCCGCCGCCGCCCGCGCGGCCGCGTCGGTGACGATTTTATAGCCTTCGGCGAGCTGCGGGCTTGCCTTCGACACGTCCGCGCCGACGCTCGACAGCGTCTTGATGAACGACGCCTGCTCGTTCGGGGAGAGTTTGATTTCCTCGCCGCCGCTGGCCGCATAGCTTTGCTCGGCCTTGGCGCGGAAACTCGCCGCGGTTGGAACGATAGCGACGGACTGCGCCGCACCGTCCCTGTCGATGATCGCTTGCAAATCCTTCGGCAGGGATTCGTACCATTTCTTGTTGACTTCGACGATGAGGAATATCGACGGTTGATTGGTCATCGTCACGTATTTCGCCGCGTCGACAAAGTGCATATGCGCGATCGGCCCCATGCCAGTGACGGCGCCGTCAATGGCGCCCTGCTGAATGGCCGGCAGCACGTCGCCGAGCGACATCGCCACCGGAGTGACGCCGAGGCGCTCGAAGGCCACGCTTTGGAATTGCGAAGCGAAAATCCGTATCTTCTTGCCTTTGAAGTCGGCGAGCTTGCGGATCGGAGTCTTGGTGACCACGTCGGAAGGCTCGGACATGAACAAGCCGACCCCGTGCAGGCCCTTGTCGGCGCCGAGCGAGAGCATCAGCTTGCGCACCGCCGGATCCTGGGCGACCTTTTGCCCTTGCGCGAGCGAGTCGACGAGGCCCGGCGCGGCCATCAATTCGAAACGCGGATCGATGCCAACCATGAATTCCGGCGGTACGACTTCGCATTGAATGGAGCCAAACTGGGTGCCTTCGATCTGCCGCGGGATCGAACCGAGCTGGCTCGCCGGATAAACTTGGCCCTTGATACGGCCGCCCGAATCCTTCTCGACGGCGGCCAGAAAATTCCTGGCGAATGTGTCGGGGGTATCGTTGATGGTCGGCGTCGAGATTTTCATCTCGTAGGTCTTGTCCTGCGCCTGCGCCGCGCCAAGCTGCAGCGCCAACGCCGCTCCGAACGCGCCTGCGGCGACGATCGTACGCGCAATACGTCCATGCTTGATGGTGCTCATGCTGTCCTCCCTGTCGGCAACGCCCGCGCCGCGTCAAGGCGGCGTCGAGCTTCCCCATGCCGGTCGGCAACGATACAACAATTCCGCAAGGGCCGCGCGCGGAATACCGCCGTGTGACGGACTGCCGCGCCCCGCCGCCGGGCGCAACCTTTTTCCTTGCGATTTATTGCTTTCCAATCGGGTGCGCGTCGCCGGCAAAGTTCGGCACCGCCTCGCGCAGCACCCCATAGATCGCCGCGCGTTCGCCGGCCTCGAGATCGCGCTCAAGTCTCGCGATCCAGCCTTGCACAGCCGCGACCGAGGGACAGACTGGCTTGGCGGCAACCACCCCCTCGATACCGATCTCGGAACTTCCCTCCTCGGCGGCGAACAGGATTTCGTTGAGCCGCTCGCCGGGACGGATGCCGGTGAACACGATGTCGACGTCGAGTCCCGGCTCGAGCCCGCTCAAGCGGATCATGCGTTCGGCGAGATTGACGATTTTGATAGGCTGGCCCATGTTGAGCACATAGACCGACGTATCGGAGCGCACCGGACCGAGCGCATGGCTCGCTGCCGTGATGACCAGATCGCAGGCTTCGCGGATGGTCATGAAATAGCGCACCATGTCCGGATGGGTCACGGTCACCGGTCCGCCGGCCTCGATCTGCGCCTTGAATTTCGGCACCACCGACCCGTTGGAGGCGAGCACGTTGCCGAAGCGCACCGCGATCATGCGCATCGGCGGCTTGCCGCCATTGCGGTGACCGGAGTTGCCCGCGGCGTCCAGCGCCTGGCAGTACATTTCGGCAAGCCGCTTGGTCGCGCCGAGCACCGAAACCGGGTCGATCGCCTTGTCGGTCGAGATCATGACCATGGCGTCGGTGCCGGCATTGACCGCAGCATCGGCGACATTGACCGAACCGAAGACGTTGGTCTTGATGCCTTCGTCCCAATCGCGCTCGAGCAGCGGCACGTGCTTGAGCGCGGCGGCATGAAAAACCAGGTTCGGCTTGAATTCGGCCATCAACCGGAACATCCGTTCGCGGTCGCGGATATCGGCAATCCGTCCCTCGACCGCGGTCGTGCTCGACTTCACTGCGAGCTGTTCGAGCACCGCATGCAATGCCGGCTCGGAGTTTTCGATGACGAGAAGCCGGCCGGCATGAAAATCGACCACCCGCTCGCAGATTTCGGCCCCGATGGAGCCGCCGCCGCCGGTAACCACGACGGTTTTGCCCTGGATGAAATTCTCCAGCCGCCCGTAATCGATATTCACGCTCGGCCGCAGCAACAAGTCCTCGACATTGACCGGCGCCAGACGCAGCGCCTCCTCACCGACGCCGAGCGAGGGCATCCGGCTGGTCGCCAGACCGAGCCGGCGCGCCTGCATCAGCATCGTTTCCGGATGCAGCTCCGGCGCCAATGCGCTCGGCGCCAAGACGATCCGGCCAACCCGTATGTCTTGCGCCGCCAATGCGGCGACGATTTTTTCGAGGTCTGCGGGGCGGCCGCGCACCGCGACGCGGCGAACCGCGGAGCCCTGATCGGCCGGCGACGGCGAGAGAATGCCGACCGGACGCACATTCTTGACGGCACCGCTTTCAACGGCGCGTATCAGCACGTCGGTCTCGGCGGCGTGCCCGATCAGAAGCGTGGGCACGGCATTGGAATGCTTGACCTTCTGTTGCGCTCGCGAGTGCTTAAAGAGGCGGTACGAGATCCGGGGGCCGCCAAGAAAAAATATCTGTAACAGCCAGTACTGGGCGATCGTGACTTTGCCGAAGAAGTAGGTCCCGAACAATGTCGGATAGAGGAGGATGTAGTCGAGCACCAAGAGCGACACCGCCAGCACCGTCACGGCGCGGATGATGTTCGATAAGTCCTGCAGCGAGGCAAAGCGCCACTTGCCGATATAGAGGTTGAAATACCAGTAGACGATTCCGGCATAGACGAGGTAGCCGGGCAGGATGACGGCAAGCCAAGGGTAGCGCACCGTCAGGCCGCCATTTTGGCCGTCGCCGAAGCGAACATAGAGCGTGACCAGCACCGCCAGCGCCGTGACGACCAAGTCGTGCACGACGATCAGAACGCGGCGCGGGCTACGCAAAAATTCGATCATGGCGCCACTATAGTCCAGGCCGGCCGGCAAGACGAAATGTCATATCGGCGCTCGGCGGGGCTCATTGCCGGTGGAAGTCGCGGTACCAGGCGATGAAACTGCGCACGCCGTGTTCGATCGGCGTCGAGGGCCGGAAACCAACGTCGCGCATCAGATCATCGACATCGGCGCAGGTTTCCGCAACGTCGCCCGGCTGCATCGGCACCAGCTCGGTTTTCGCCTTGCGACCGAGCTCCTGCTCCAACAGCTCGACGACGCGGGAAATTTCGACGGTACGATTGTTGCCGATATTGTAGATCCGCCACGGCGCGGTACTGCTTGCCGGATCGAGCTCGCCGCCCGGAGGCGCGTCGGTTTTCGCCGGAACGCGCGCAATGAGGCGCTCCACCGCCTCGATGACGTCATCGACATAAGTGAAATCGCGCCGCATCCGGCCGAAATTGAACAAACGGATCGGCTGGCCTTGGGCGATCGCCTTGGCAAAAATAAACATCGCCATGTCGGGGCGGCCCCAAGGACCGTAAACGGTGAAGAACCGCAATCCGGTAGTCGGCAGCCCGTAAAGATGGCTGTAGGCATGGGCCATCAGCTCATTCGCCTTCTTGGTCGCGGCGTAGAGGCTGATCGGATGATCGACATTATCGTGCACGGAGAACGGCAGGTGGGTATTGGCGCCATAGACCGAGCTCGATGACGCGAAAACGAGATGCGGGGTGCGGCGATGGCGGCAACCTTCGAGCACGTTGAGAAAGCCGGCGAGATTGGCGTCGAGATAGGCATGGGGATTCTGCAACGAGTAGCGCACGCCCGCTTGCGCCGCGAGATGCACCACCGGACCGAAATCGCCGTCGCGGAAGACCGCTGCGGTGCCGGTGCGGTCGGCGAGATCGAGCTTATGAAACGTGAAGCTGTTGAACTGCCGCAACACCGCGAGCCGCGCCTCCTTGAGCGCCGGGTCGTAATAGTCGTTGATGCTGTCGATGCCGACGACGGCGCGGCCGCCTTCGAGGAGCCGCCGCGCCAAGGCAAAGCCGATAAAGCCTGCCGCGCCGGTGACCAGCACCGGAGCTTGGACTGGAGCTTGGACTAGAGCTTGGACTGGAGCTTGCGAATGCGCCACGGGTCAGAGCCGCCACAGTTCGACGCGTTCGGGCCGTTGCCGGCGATCGAGCTGCGACTTCACGTCGAGCACGATGCCGCCCTCGGCGCCAAGGAGATTTGTCAACAGCGTCCAGCCACCGCGCACGAAGCTGTCATGCGCCACCGCGAATATCACGGCGTCGGCGGGGCGCAACGCCTCCATCGCCACAAGATCGATGCCGTATTCGTGCTTGACCTCGCGCGGATCGGCGAGTGGATCGTGCACCTGCACCGCCAGCCCGAACGACCGCAGCTCGTTGACGATATCGGCAACTTTCGAGTTGCGCGTGTCCGGGACGTTTTCCTTGAACGTCATGCCCAGCACCGTGACCACCGCCGTCCCCTTGCCGCGTCTGAGCAACCGGCGCACGCATTCGCGGGCGACGCGCTGGCCGACACCGTCGTTGATTTTCCGGCCGGCCAGGATCACCTGCGGATCGTAGCCGGCCTTTTCGGCGCGATAGGTCAGATAATAGGGATCGACGCCGATGCAGTGGCCGCCGACCAGTCCGGGATAGAACTTCTGGAAATTCCATTTGGTCGCCGCGGCGGCGAGCACGTCGCCGGTGTCGATACCCAACCGCTCGAACAGCGCCGACAGCTCGTTCATGAACGCGATGTTGAGATCGCGCTGGGTATTTTCGATGACTTTGGCGGCCTCGGCCACTTTGATGGACGGCGCGCAATGGATGCCGGCGGTGACGACCGAACCGTAGACATCGGCGACGATGCGGAGCGTCTTCTCGTCCTGGCCGGATACCACTTTGGTGATGGTCTCGAAGCGATGCTTCTTGTCGCCCGGATTGATGCGCTCCGGCGAATAGCCGACGGTGAAATCGGCGCCGCAGTGCAACCCCGAGGCGCGTTCAAGGCGCGGCACGCAATCCTCTTCGACCGCGCCCGGATAGACGGTGGATTCGTAAACCACGATGTCGCCGCGCTTGAGAAAGCGGCCCACCGTATCGGAGGCTGCGAACACCGCGCCCAGATCGGGCCGGCGCGCGGCATCGATGGGAGTCGGTACGGTGACGATGTAGAAGTCGGCCGCGGCCAACGCCGCCGGGTCGCCGGTATAGAGGAGCGTCGGACGCGCTAGGTCCGATTTTTCGACTTCGCGTGTGCGGTCGACGCCAGTGCGCAATTCATCGATCCTGTTCCCGTCAACGTCGAATCCGATCACGGCGACGCCGGAGCGCGCAAAGGCGACCGCCACCGGCAGGCCGACATAGCCGAGCCCGATCACGGCAATCTTGCGTTGGTGCCCCAAAAGCGTAACCCCCGTTTAAATACTCGCGCGGCGCGCTGTCTTTAGCTGCGCCGGCGATGCATCGCAACAGCGGCTGCGGCTGCGGTCGCGCGCAGACACGCTCGCATCATCGTTAAGCGATGAAGCACAGCCGAAAAACTGCATTGTTTGTTCCCGGTCGAGTCTATATGCAATTCCTGTCGGTCATTGGCATGGAACGATATCGATGTGCGGCATTGCAGGCTTCGTCGCTGCAACTCCTATCGTCGGCGGCGACAGCGAAACCATCGCCGAACGGATGGCTTCTAGCCTGTCGCACCGCGGACCGGACGACCAGGGAATCTGGCGCGATGACGAGGCTGAAGCAGTGCTGGTGCATCGCCGGCTTTCGATCATCGACCTTTCGCCCGCGGGTCATCAACCGATGGTCTCCGCAGACGGGCGCTTCGTCATCAGCTATAATGGCGAGGTCTATAGTTATCAGCCGATCGCCGCCGAGCTGGCGGCGAGCGGGCTTAAATTCCGCGGCCACTCCGACACCGAAGTCATGCTGGAGTCCTTCGCCGTCAACGGCATCGAGCCGACGCTGAAGCGAATGATCGGCATGTTCGCGATCGCGCTGTGGGACCGCCGCGAGCGCACGCTCACGCTCATCCGCGATCGGCTCGGCATCAAGCCGCTGTATTGGGCGAAGTTCGGCAATTTGTTTCTGTTCGGCTCGGAACTCAAGGCGCTACGCGCGCATCCGGGCTGGACGCCGCGCATCGACCGCAACGCCGTCGCGGCCTTCATGCGGCACAATTATATTCCGGCGCCGCATACGATCTACGAAGGCGTCCGCAAGCTTGAGCCCGGCATGGTTCTCACTTTGCCATGGCGGGGCGAACCGCGGATTTCCCGCTTTTGGAACGCCCGCGCGGTGGCCGGCGACGGCATACTGCGTCCGCTCGAAGGCAGTGACGCCGAATTGACCGAACAGTTGGAAGCGCTGCTGCAAGACGCCGTCGGCCGCCGCATGATCGCCGATGTGCCGCTCGGCGCGTTCCTCTCGGGCGGCATCGATTCATCCACCGTCGTCGCATTGATGCAGGCCGCACGCTCGGGCAAGGTGCGGACGTTCTCGATCGGCTTCGACATTCCCGGCTACAATGAGGCGCCGCAGGCGGCCGCGGTGGCGCGGCATCTACAGACCGAACATACCGAACTTACCGTGACGTCGAGCCAGGCGCTCGACGTGATCCCGAAGCTACCCGAATGGTACGACGAGCCGTTCGCCGATTCCTCGCAGATCCCGACTTATCTGGTTTCGGCGATGACGCGCCAACACGTTACCGTCGCGCTATCGGGCGACGGCGGCGACGAACTGTTCGCCGGCTATAACCGTTATCAACTGACGCAGCGGTTTTGGCGCGCGCTGTCGCTTTTGCCGCGCGCGCTGCGCCAAGGCGCCGCCGCCGCGCTCACCGCGGTGAGCCCGGATCGCTGGACCTCGCTCCTGGCGGCGCTGCCGGCGCGCGTGCGGCCGCCGCAAGCCGGCGACAAAGTGCACAAAGCCGCCGGCGTGCTGCGCCTCGACGGTCCCGACGCCATCTACCGCCGCCTGGTCAGCCATTGGGAACCGGCCGAGATCATGCCGCAGGCGCGCGAGCCAGAAAGCCTGCTCGACGACCCCGCATTGGCGAAGGAATTTCCCGACCTGATGGCGCGCATGCAATTTCTGGATCTGGTGACCTACCTGCCCGACGATATTTTGACCAAGGTAGATCGCGCCAGCATGGCGGTGGCGCTGGAAGCGCGCGTGCCGCTGCTCGATCATCGGGTCGTGGAATTCTGCTGGCGGCTGCCGCGCCACGCCAAGGTCCGCGGCAATACCAGCAAGTGGTTGTTGCGGCAGGTACTTTACCGCCATGTGCCGCCGGCGCTGGTGGAACGGCCGAAGATGGGATTCGGCATTCCGCTCGGCGAATGGCTGCGCGGGCCGTTGCGGGACTGGGCCGAGGCGCTGCTCGATGAACGGCGGCTGCGCGAGGCGGGCCTGCTCGATGCCGCGACGGTCCGCCGCTATTGGCAAGAGCACATCGACGGCAGGCGCAATTGGCAATACCTCATCTGGGACGTGCTGATGCTGGAGGCTTGGCGCGCACGTTGGGCCTAACGTCTATCGCGCGCCGCTTTGATGCCGACGGCGCACCAGAACGGCACGGCATCGGAAAATTGCACCTCGATAAACCCGGCATCTCGCAGCATGTGCTCGATCTCGCTGCGCGTGAAACGCTTTTCCAGCCGCGTGCAAAAACGATCGTAGGCGTCTGTCCGCATCACGTAAAACGATTTATCCGCGTAATAGGATAAAGGCAGCGCGCGCGCCGAAATTCCGAACCGGGACAACAGCCGGGCGCCGCGCGCCAGCGGCCAATAGATCAGCGCCGCAATCGCCTGGCTGAGAGCGAGCCGAAATGGATGCGGCAGCCGCGAGATGACAAGACGCCCGAGGTTGCTGATCCGCCACAGCGCACGATACCAGACGGGGCGATTATCGAGAGCGTAATACAGGTAGACCAGAAACGGCGCGCCCGGCTTGAGCTTGGCCGCAATCGCCGCGATCGCGGCTGGCGTATCGGGCACGTGATGCAGGACACCGAGCGAATAGGCGAAATCCAGCGATTGCGCTGGCAAAGGAATTTCAGCGACGCTGGCAGCGTGGAAGCTGACATTGTTCGCGGTCTTCAGATTCTGCCTGGCGACGGCGAGCGCCTCGGCGCTGGCATCGAGCAAATGCAGATGTGCGACACGCGGCGCCACCAGCATCGACCAGCGGCCGGTGCCGCAGCCGACATCGACGCCGAGGCCACCGCCCGGCGGCAGCAGATGCCAGGGAAAAATCCGAAAATAATCGTCGAATATCTCCTGGCGCTGCTGTTGCGACAGGTGGTCGGTATCCTGCCGGAACGTCGACCATTCCCGGCCAAAGCCGCGCGCGACCTGCGGATCGACATTCTTGTGCGCGCTAATTTGCACGCTCGATCTCGACGGCCAGGCGCTCGCGACGGGGACCGCCGTCATCATCAGCCAACACTTCGCTGATCGGCGCCGGTGCGGATTCGATCAGCGCGCGATACAATCTGTCATAGCGGTCGACGCAGGCGTCGAGCGAAAAGCGTTGCTCGACGCGCAACCGCGCGGCATCGCCGAGGCGGCGACGCAACGTGGGATCTTTCGCCAGCCGCAAAATCGCGGCGGCCAAGCCCTCTGGATCCTTAACGTGCACCAAAACACCGGTATCGTTATCGCGCACAGCGTCGATATTGCCGCCGACCGCCGTTGCGATCGCCGGAAGGCTTGCAGCCATGGCCTCCAAGAGCGCGTTGGAAAAACCCTCCTGATGCGAGGGCAGCACGAATACGTCACCGGCCGCGAGCAACCGCCCGACCTCGGAGCGCTCGCCGAGCCACAAAATATTGCCGGAAATATTGCGGTCTTGTGCCTGCCGTCTGAGCTCGGCGCCGATACCGTCGTCGCGGCCGATGGCGACCAGGCGCCAGGGCTGCGGCAATTGGTCTTGCGCCAGCGCCAGCGCTTCAAGCAAGTCCCGATGGCCCTTGTAAGCGACGAGATTGGCGACAATCGCGATCACCAGCGTCTCGTTCGGGATCTGCAAGGCCTGCCGAATGCGCTGGCGCTCGACCGCGGCTAACGGCTCCGGCAACGCGATGCCATTGTGAATGAGCGCAACTTTGCGCGCGTCGCCCGTCTCCAAAACGAGCTGGTCGACGACGGCTTGGGAGTTACCGATCATGCCGAGCGTCCGCCGGTGCAGCATCCGCTCCAGATTGCCGAGCAGCGGATAGGCGGCCTGATAATGGGTCAGCGAACGTCGGCTCATAATCCGCCGCCGCTGCCCCGCAAGCTCGGCCGCCATCGAGCCATAGACGTAGGGGCGTGGCAGAAAGAAATGAACCACGTCCGGTCGCTCGCGCCCCAGGAAATACGCCAATTGCAGGGTCGCTTTTGGCCAGTGCAGGAAGCTTGCCCGGGTCGGCCCCTCGATCCGAACGCCTTGCGCCGCCAACTCGCTCTCCAGCGATCCGCCGCGCTCCATAACATAAAGCGCGATATCGATACCGCGGCGCCGCAGCACGGGCAAAACGCGCGTCAGGTGACGCTCGGTGCCGCCGACATCGAGGCGAGAGGTGACAACGGTGACACGCGGGGATTGCGACACGCACAGATCAGATGTTAACGTTAGGACAGCATGCCGCGCCGCTGCATGAAATCGATGACGCGGTCGGCGAGGTCGCCAGCGCTCTCAGTGCGCGCATTGAGGGTCAATTCGGGATTTTCCGGCGACTCATAGGGTGAATCGAGACCGGTGAAATTCTGCAGCTCGCCCCGCCTCGCCTTTTTGTACAGGCCCTTCGGATCGCGCTGTTCACAAGTTTCGAGCGGCGTGTTGACAAAAATCTCGATGAATTCGCCGGGGGCGACGAGCTCGCGGGCCATTTCGCGCTCGGCTCGGAACGGCGAGATGAACGATACCAGCGTGACCAGCCCGGCTTCGACAAACAGTTTCGCCACTTCGGCGACGCGGCGGATGTTCTCGACACGGTCGGCTTCGGTGAAGCCGAGATCGCGATTGAGACCGTGGCGGACATTGTCGCCGTCGAGCACGAAGGTGTGCTTGCCCAGCGCGTGAAGCTTGCGTTCGAGCTGGTCGGCGATGGTCGACTTGCCGGCGCCCGACAGGCCGGTGAACCACAACAGCGCCGGCTTCTGGGCATTGAGCCGCGCCCGCGCCGTTTTGGTCACTTCGAAGGATTGGAAATAGGTGTTGGCGGCGCGGCGCAGGCCGAAGCGGATCAGGCCGGCAGCTACCGTCGCGTTGCTGTGCCGGTCGATCAGATTAAACCCGCCGGTATGCTCGTTCTCTTCGTAGGGATCGAAGCTGATCGGCTCGGTGGTCGCGATATTGACGAAGGCGACTTCGCTGCAATGCAATTCCTTCGCAGCCAAGTGATCGAAGTTGTCGCTATTGATGCGATATTTGAGCTCTGTCACCGTAGCGCCAACGGTCTGCGCGCCGGCTTCGAGCACATAGCTGCGGCCGGGGAGAAGCGGCGCTTCCGACAGCCATAGGATATGCGCGGCAAAAGCGTCGGCGCGCTGGCCCGGCTTTTCTTTCGAACTGCCGCCGCGCAACAAAGTGACCGCATCAGTCAACGTCGCGGTAACGGCTTCTGATTTTGATATACCGTCACGTTCGGCATGAGCTTCTTTCTCGGCCGTGGAAACGAAAAAGGGAAAATCCGCCGTGGCTCGACGGAGCACGTGGATTGCTTCCGCGTCCAAGCGGCGCAGATCCGGTGGAAGCGTCATAGTCAAGCGAGCGATCCTTTCAGCTCTGTGCCATAGTGCAGTTCCATCCAGTCGCGGTAGGCTCCGCTCTGGATGCGCCGCCACCAGGCTTCATTGGCCAGATACCAATCGATCGTGCGTACAAGACCGTCGGCCAGACTTGTGGTCGCGCGGAAGCCGAACTCCTGGGCGAGCTTGTCGGCGCAGACCGCGTAACGGCGATCGTGCCCCGGCCGGTCCTTGACGAAGGTCAAGAGCGCGCGAGTGCTTTCGCCGTTGGCGGCGGGGCAGTCGGAAAATCGTGCTGCAAGAGCTTTATCCTCGGCAAACCGGCGATCGATCGCATCGCACAACAGACCGACCAGATCGATATTCGGCATTTGCCGGCCGCCGCCGATATTGTAGGTCTCGCCTAAGCGGCCCTGCTGCAATACCAGCGCAATCGCGGCGCAATGGTCTTCGACAAAAAGCCAGTCGCGGATATTGCCGCCATCGCCATAAATCGGCAGTTTCTCACCGGTCAGCGCGTTCACGATCATCAGCGGGATGAGCTTTTCGGGAAACTGGTACGGACCGTAATTGTTGGAGCAATTGGTGATCGTCACCGGCAGACCGTGGGTGTGCGCATAGGAGCGGACCAGGAAATCGCTCGCCGCCTTGCTCGCGGCGTAGGGCGATTTCGGATCGTAGCGCGACAGCTCGGTCCACGGCGCCTCATCAGGCGCAAGCGAACCGAAGACTTCGTCGGTCGAGATATGGTGAAAACGCCGTCCGGCGAGCGATGATTGCCACGCCGTCAGCGCGACGTCGAGCAGGACGTGGGTGCCCTGCACATTGGTACGCGTGAAGACTTGGGAAGCGTGAATCGAGCGGTCGACGTGGCTTTCCGCCGCGAAATGCACCACTGCGTCGAAGTCGTATTGCCTAAATAGCGCCTGCACCGCCGGAGCATCGCAAATATCGCCGCGGACGAATTTACACGATCGTTCATCGCAGAGCGGCGCCACGCTGTCGAAGTTGCCGGCATAGGTCAGCGCGTCGAGGATGACGATGCGGTCGGCCGGCCGCGAGCGCCGCCAATAGGCGACGAAATTGGCACCGATGAATCCCGCGCCGCCGGTGACGAGGAGGGTGGACATGAATGGCTATAGTCGGTTGGCGCCGGCGAGCAGCGCCACAGTTTCGCCGACGCCGCGGCGGATGTCGCCGGCGAAGCTGAAGCCACGATCGCGGAAACGCTCGCAAGAGACCTCGTAGGAGAGCTGGTTCATGATCGGGCTGTTGACGAACGACAATTGTACCTGCGGCACGAATTCGCGAATGCATTCGACGATATCGCGCACGGTCGCATTGAGCGTGAGCACGTTGTAGACACGCCCGTCGAAAAGGTCTTGCTTGATGACGAAGGCGATGGCGCGGATGGCGTCGACTAGGTCGAGATAAGGCCGTTTCTGCTCGTAGGCGGTGCGCCAGACGCTGAGCGGCTGTCCCATTACCGCCTGCCAGCAAAACTTATTGACCGCGGTGTGATATCGCATGCCGACCGACGCACCGAAGATCGTGCCGAAGCGCAGGACGATTGCCTGCAAGCCTCGGCTTATGCCGAGCGACCGCACCAACTCCTCCTCCTTCAGCTTCGTCGTGGCATAGGGGCTTTGTGGTTTCAGCTCTTCAAGCGTGCAGTCTTCGGAAACCAGTGCATTTTGGGTCCCGTAGACGCTGGTCGACGAGAGATGGATCAGCCGCGCTCCGGCATCCCGGCAGGCCGCAGTGATCTTGGCCGTGGCATCGAAATTATTGGCCTCGAGTTCGGTCGCCCGATCGAAACTGCCCGCCGCATCGGTGATGGCCGCGAGATGAACGACCGCATGCGCGCCTTCGAGCAGCGGGCGCAGCTCGGCGGAGCGGACATCGGCTTCGACGAATTGGTAGCGTCCGACCGCGGGAAGATTGAACAACGACGCGTAGCGCTGCGTCATCATGTTATCCAGCATGACGATCTCGGCACCCGGGAAATGCAGCGGCAGCTGGCGTATCAATGCCGAGCCGATGTGTCCGAGCGCTCCGGTCACGACGATTTTCATTGGTGTGCAGCTTCACGAAACGCCAGGAATTCCGCATAATCGCGGATGTAGTCGTGCTCCTCGTAGGTCCGGTCGCACAGCACGGCGAGAACGGAATCCGGTTGCCGAAACATCACCGTGTTCCAGATGGTCGGCGGCACCACCAGGGCGAGGTTGCTCCGATCGAGCACAAAAATGCTCCGGCTGCGGCCGTCGTCGCAGACGATATCGATGACACCGTGCACGCAGATCATGAACTGCGAACATTTCCGGTGCGCATGTTCGCCACGCTTGGCGCCGCGCGGCGCCTTGACGGTAAACATCCGCGCAATGGCAAACGGCACAGCGGTGCCACCCTCCGCGACGACGACTTCGCCGTCCGATCGCGCGTGCCGCTGCAGCTCGATCGTCCGCACGGCATCGAGATCGAACGCGGCCGCCACCATGGCGTCACGCGGCCGCATGCGGCGTACCGGCCGCCCGCGCGCTGGGAAACGCTTGAGCGAAATAGTCGCGAATTCCATTGTTCAGATCGACGTGCGCGCGCCAGCCGGTGAGCCGCTGGAACAGGCCGGAATCGCCGACAAAATTACGCCGTTCAATAGCATGCAGGTCCGGCGGCTCGGGCACATGCCGCACTTCGACACGGCGTCCGGTGCAGCGGAACGATTCCGCAGCTACCAGACCAAACGCTTCCGCCAGCGTGTGGCCGCAGCAGGTCGCGATCACATAATGCCCGCCGTCGCGCACCCGCTCCACAGCGAGCGCCCGGCAAAACGCATCAACTACGTCGCCGATGAAAGTGAAATCGCGGATGTATTCGCCTTGCCCGTAGAGCGTCAGGGCCTCACCCTCGCCTGCTCGCCGCATGATCGCATTGAGAATGCCACGATTGGAATTGACCGAGGAAACCCCATAGCCATAGACGTTTGACAAGCGCAGGCTGCAGGCGAAAATCACGCCGCGCCGGGTCGCGCTCTTCAAGATCGTTTCACATTCGAGCTTGTGCCGGTCATAGACCGAACACGGACGAGCCGCCGCCGATTCATCGACGGGATTTAAGTGCGAATCTCCGACGATCGTCACAGTGCTGGCAAAGAGCACCGGTACGGGAGCGCCACTCTGCGCGGCCGCATCGACCAGCGCCTGGATCGGCTCGACATTGAGACTGTGGTCGCCCGCCGGATCGGCCTCGGCGGCACGCAGATCGGTGCGCGAGGAAAGGTGGATCACGGCGGTAGCACCTCGCAGCAATCCGGACCAGGCCACCGGATCGCGCAAGTCGGCTTCGCAATATTCGATTTTCGCGTCGGCGGCAGCCGCAATGCACGGTGCGCCCGATGACCGTGAAACCAGCCGCATAGCATGGCCGTCGCGGGCCAGGCGTTTGGTCAGAGCACTGCCGATGTAACCGCGGGCGCCGGTAATGATGAGAGTCATGGCGATGCAACATGCGGGAGCCGTTCGCGATCAAGCTCCCGGAGAATCGGATAGCTGTTGTCGCGCTGCGACACGACGGGCGTCGCGATTGGCCAGCGAATGCCAATATCCGGATCGTTCCAAATGACACCGCCTTCGTCGGCGTGATTGTAAGGCCGACTGACCTTGTAGTGCAGATCGGCGAGCTCACTCAGCACGCAGAAACCATGCCCAAAACCCGGCGCCATATAGAGCTGGCGTGGCCCCTCATCGGTCAATTCGACGCCGTACCAACGGCCAAAGGTTACCGAATCGGGCCGCAGATCGACAGCAACATCAAAGATCCGGCCGCGCATGACCGTGACGATCTGGGCCTGGGGGTGTTTTATCGTGAAATGCAGGCCGCGCAGCGCGCCCTTCACCGACCGCGAATGATTGTCCTGCACGAAGTCATCGAGGATCCCCGCCTCTCGATAGCGCAGCGACTGGAAGCTCTCGAGAAAGAAACCGCGCTCGTCGCCAAAGCAACGCGGCTCAATGAGCAGGACGCCGCTGAGCCCGGTTTCAACAACGCGCATGGACATGGTTATCGGGGCCGCAAGCGAAGAGGCCGGTCGAATATCATCGCTTCAACGCGCGTTCGCCGCCGCACGATCAAGACCCTGCGCTGCGGCGAGCGCATACAGCCGCCCGCGGCGCGACATTAGTTCGTCCCAAGTTCCGCTCTCGGCAACCCGGCCCTCATCAAAGACATAAATCGCATCCGCAGAGCTGACGGCGGTGAGCCGATGAGCAATGAGAAGAATGCCGATTTGTTTCCTCAATTCTTCAAGCGTCCGCAGGATTTCGAGTTCGGATGCGGCATCGAGTGCGCTCATCGCCTCATCCAGAATGAGTAGGAGAGGATTGGTAAGCAAGGCGCGCGCAATGCCCAGGCGCTGCCGCTGGCCGCCGGAAAGCTTTACTCCCTGATCGCCAATGATAGTGTCATAGCCTTCGGGAAGCGCAGCGATGAAATTATGCGCGTCCGCGCGCCGCGCCGCGGTCTCCACCTCCATCTGCGAAGCAGACGGATTGGCAAAAGTCAGATTGTCCCGGATGGAGGCATGGAACAGAATTGTTTCCTGCGGCACATAGCCCAGGGTGCGGCGCCAGGGGGCAAGTGGCGTCGATTCGAAATCGTAATTACCGAGGCGGATCGATCCGGCGCTCGGCTCGGTCAATCCCAGGAGGGTATGGACAAGGGTTGATTTTCCGGCACCCGAGCCGCCTACCAACGCCACCAGGCCGGGCATGGGCAACCGCAGATCAACGCCATCTAACGCCTTGCGCTCACCAAATTTCACATCGAGACCCGCCACCGTCAGCTTCGTGGGCAGATCGACCTTTAGCACCTGTTCCGACGCCGGAGAATCCGGCCGCTCGGCCTCGGCCTCTGCGGCAGTCTGCAATACGTTGATGACGTTGATGGCAGGACTATTCCAGTTGAGATTATGGATCTGGGCCTGCATCGAAGCGATGCGCGGGAACAACCGCCCGAAGAGCGCAAGAACGACGACGACATTGGCTGCTTCCGCCCCCATCCAGCTGCTGCCCAGCGCAAGGATAGTGGCGATACCTGCAAACGCCAGAAATTCAAGAAGACTGCGTACCGTTCCCGGCATGGAGCCGGCGGCCACATTGGCTTTCTCGAGTTTCAGTATGAGTGATTCGATCCTTGCCGTAGCGCGATCAACGCCGGAAATTCCCTTGATGAACTTGGCGGCTGCAAAATTCTCGCTCAGACCCGATTGCAATTCCGCATGCAGAGGGGCGAGAACTCCGACCAATCGCGTAGGTTTTTCGGTAAAGCTGGGTCATGGCCAGGGCAGCTACGGCGGCAAAGCCGATGACGCCGAGTGTGACTTGCCAAGCGATAAGCAGCGAGAGAATGGCATAAACGACCGTTACCGCGATGCTGGCCAGCAGCGAAAGGCATGTCGTGAAGGCCTCACCTAACCTGTTGCATTCGGTGAAAATCGCACTCGTCAGTTCGCCCGCCTTCCGGTTCGTCAGAAAGCTCCATTTGGCCCTCATGAAGGCGCTAAACAGCTCAGTCTGGCGTTGGCGCTGATAACGACGGACCAGTTGCGTCGTCCACCAGATCAGGCCAATGGCCAGCGCCATCTGTACGGCGGTAACCGCGACGATCGCAAAAAAGATCCCCAGAGGGCCGGTTGCGCCAATGAGCTTTAGACCCGTGTTTAACAGCTTGACGATCGCTCCTTGGCTGCTTGCAGCCGGGATGCCGATCCGGTTCAGGAGCGGCAGGAGCAACACGACAGAGACGCCCTCGCCGAGACCTACCAGCGCCGCCCAACATATCAGCGCGGGGAACCGCCAACGGAGACGGCCTGTCAGGTCGCGAAATAACAGAAGATAGGTGTTCATCAGTTCGCTTGATCGTCCGCGGCAAACTTGATGGAGCTTCCGCGAACGGGATTTGCCTTCCGGAAAAGAACCACAGCCGCGCTTAAGTTAAATTGGCATTCCCACCCGCCGCGCGATCCGCCCGACCGGCGCCGCAAGCGGATAAATGCGCTCGGCGACCCACCTCACGCCGGGCTTGTGCCACATCTTGCGGTTCTTGGCGGCAAGGTCCGTCCATTCCGCGGCGCTGATGCTGCGACCTTCGGGGCATGAGGCCATCGACGACAGCGACTGACGAATTTTCGCGAACAGAAGCTCGGCGGCCGCGGCCGTCGGCGCAACCGGCTGTTGCGTTCCCAGACTGCGCACGGCGGCGTCAAGTCGGCCATCCTCCATGGCGGCCCTCGTCGCAGAAATGACTTGCTCGCAGATTTCCGCCATTTCGAAAGATTCGAACTCGTAATAGCGGTCGAATTTGCCGATATCGCTGAAATCGGGCGCCACGCCAAATTCTGCAACGAGCGCAGCAACGATGGAGGCGCGATACTCGGTGTCGTCATGCGCCTTGTCGATATCTAGGCACAGATCGGAATAACTGACGGCGGTCAAATTGTTCAGGAGCCATGAAAACATGTGCCATCGGAACAGCCGCTCGATCGTCTCCGGCCGGGTCGAGGCGGTGATCGCCACATATCGCGCGTCCGAGCCCCAACGTCGCGCCCGGCTTTCGGTTCGCCAGGGAAAAGTCGGTGCGCGCCACTCTTCAGGCACGATCTGGAACAGCGGGTGCCCAGAATTCACGCCTAATTCCGCCACTGGATGTGCCAGGTATCCCCAAGTACGTCCTTCGATCAACGCGCGTAAGAATGAGCCGAATTGGCTCAATGGATCACGATATTGTGCGATATGATATCCGCCAAACGCGCTGCGCAGCGCGCCGGCGCGACCGCGGGAATTGATCTCGCAAAGAACGGGACGCTTGTTCCGCGCGCGCGCGTAGTTCATGAGCCCGGCAAGGTAGCTAACAAGCTCCGTGCGTAGCACCCCGTGGGGTGGGAGATAATCTTCAAACTCCGGAAACTCCGGACAAAGATGCATTACCTCATTCCACGCATCGAGGAATTCCTCGTAGTCCTGACGGTCAAGGAAGTGGTGGTTAAGATCCCACCTCCGCGGATCTTGTCCATTCGCATTATCTTGCTCCGTGGACCGCGCGAACCTGGCATAGTCTCGCTTGCCATCGATGATCGCTTCGTTGAAGCACATGAGCGCATTAATGCGTCGAAGGACGCCGAATACATAGGTGCTGCCACCGCGGGCCGAAGCATGGACAAAGACTGGATCGAGTTCGGACATCGTTGTCATTGCGCCTGTCCTTCCCGGACAGGCTCGAACTGATCTTTGGTCAACTCTTTCGGGATCTGCGGCAACCAATTCAGCCTCTTGCGGATACGAAAGCTCAGGTAGCCGAACAGCGCAAAGCTGATTCTCTGTCGTATGCCGCGCAGCCGCGATTCCGGCGTCTGGAACTCCCGTCGCGAATTAGCGAGGCTCAATCCATGCTCGGAAAGGACCCGCCGCGCTCGTGGCAGCCACTTCCCCTTGCTCACGATGGCATCGTAATGCAGCACCGGCTCCCAGACCGCGTGATGGCGCTGGTCCGTGACAATGTGCTCAAACTCCCAAATGTTTCCCGGTTGCCGCACGAGCTCTCGCAAATAACTGCGTTTCCAAATGGCCGGGGTGAGCGAAGTGTAATACGGCTGGGAGAACGAGAGCGGACGAAGGGACTGTCTGCTGACATTTCTTCGCAAGCATTCAACGGCGCTGCCGAGAAGGCTCGTCGAAACCGGATGCAGGTTCACATAGACCAAATCCTCGCGAATCATCTGCCGCGCAATCGCGTTTAGTTTTTCTCCATCGGCCGGCGACAGGAACAAAAAATCTTCCTCGAGCCTCAGGACATACTCGATCTCTGCGGGTAGGCTGTCGAGTTGTGCGGCAAATTCCTCGCGCCAGCCGGCGGGGCCTTTCGCCGCGATGGCCTTGAAGCCGTACATGTCACGATACTGACTTGTGAAACCGACGAAGCGCGGCCAATCGCAGGCCTGCCAGATCCTTTCTGAATTTCGAAATATGATCTCGAAAATGTCGCGACCCCGGTCGGAGCTGTTCACCAGCACGCAAAAACGCTTCGTGATACCGCGCGTTTCTCCTTTCTCCGTATGCATCTCCCGGCCTGCCATTCAAATCCTCATCGTATCTTCCCGCAGCACCCGCCTGTCATTCCCATTGGGTCCGCAGTCCCAGATAAAGACCCAACAGCAGCGACAAGGGCAGCATTGCGATGACCAACAGCTTGGCCTGCCAGTTTCCCAGCTCTCGCCAAATGTGGCACAGCGGTCGTCCGGTATAGCGGGCGGCAATCGGCAGCATCGCCGCCGATTTTATGAAGGGCGCCGGCGCCCGCCGGAAATATTCCATCTCGTGGTTGAGCAACCAAAGGTAATAGTGGACGCGGCCCGGCGCACTCTTGGCGATATTGCGGCGGCTGCTCAAAGTGGCGCCGGTCCCGCTGTCGTCGACGTAGTAGATGCGGAAAACTTCGTTGACGCAGCGAATCTTATAGCTTCGAGCCGCCTGTAGTCCTGTGACACCCTCAGGCACATAGTTCGTTCCGGCAATCTCCGGGCTCAGATACTGCCGCGAAAGGTCGGACCGACTCGCCTGCCATTTCTGGCCGCCGAAGCTGCGATACGTAAAGGCGAATTCGCGGAAATCCGTATCGAAGGGATCCGCAGGAAACAAATGGCCTATAAGTTTTCCGTGCTGATCACAGCAATGTCCGACAATTCCAATAAAATGCGAGCGCTCAGATTCGGGGATTTCGTGCCAAAGACGCCAGATTCTATCCAATGCGTTCGGGAAAATCGCATCGTCGGAATCAACTCCTACGAGTATTTCTCCGCGGGCCTTCCGGACAGTCAGATTGTCCGCGATGTGCCGTCCTGAATTCGGCTGCCGGAAATAGCGAATGGGGAACTCGGCGGCTTTCGTCCATTCGTCGATCAGCTCCCGCGTGTTGTCGGTCGATCCGTCATCCACGACAAGCCATTCGAAGTCCCGGAAAGTTTGCGCACACAGACTGTCATAAACGCGATGCAGCGTATGCGCGCGATTGTAAGTCGGCGTGAACACGGTGAAAAAGGGAGCCGTCTCCGGCAACGTCATAAGTTACTTCCGGTGACCGCCGCGCTCGAGCCTGCGACAGTTACGCTTGAGCCTGGAACACGAACTCATCGCAGCCGGTACCGAAAAACCCGACTCCAGCGGGACGTTCGAATGTGCGGACCGCGCGAAATCCGAGCTGCATCATGTGAGATTTGACGGTATCGGCCTTCGCCAATTCATACGGATACCCGCCAAGCCAATCGTGGACATCGTGATGCCAATCCATTCCGCGGTTGGACTTGTAGTCCCGGACATATATGAATGGATTCCGCCCTAGAGCGGCCTTTCCAGCACAAAAGGCCGTCTTGTACGCACCGCGAAACACTGACTGAACGAAAGGCGGCACCGAAACGTAAGCGCGCTTCTCAATGTGCCACGCCCAACAGAGTGGTGTTTTCCGATAGAGCGCGATCGCGAGGATACCTGACGGCGCCACCAGCCCAGCTGCGCGATCCAATGCCGCCCACATCGCCCCCGTATGATGCAGCACGCCCCAGGAATAGACGATGTCGAATTTGCCCAACCGCCCGACGTATTCGGTATCCAGGATCGAGCCGCGCTCGACGATCCAATCTGGATCGTCTGGGTGGTGGCGATCGCGAAGCGCCTGCGTGCATGAAACCGAATCGGGATCGAAATCGAACGATCTCACCCGCGCTCCCATCTTGCGCGCCGCGAGCGAGAACAATCCGCTTCCACACCCTACATCGAGGAAGGACAGACCTTCGAGCTCATCACGACAAAGTAACCGCGACAGCAATTCCTTGGCTTCGATAATCTGGCGGGAATCAAGATGAGCGGCAAATTGCAGCCAGTTTTGCCCGAACTTAAATCTGTGCTTGCGCATTTGCCGTTGCATGAATACCGCTCACCTCCAAGCCGTCAGATCGCGCCCAATTGCCGCCGACAGCTGCTTGATGTCCGCGTCGAAAACGGCGCGCATTTCCGCCCGCAGCGCCTCCGATATCGTCGGCCTTTCCGAACGCCTGCCCAGAAAAACGCGGGAAAGCCTGGGATAAATGTCGAGAGTCGAGACCTTGAGCACCCGCTTGACTGGATCAAGCAGAGGACGCGCGCGCAGCATAGTTCCCCATACCATCGCCCATAGTCGCGGATGACGGATTGTTTGTCCCTCATTGATACGCGGGAACTCCTTGCGGCCATCGTGAGGCACGCCCAGAAAAGCAAGAACTTGCGCGTATCCGGCCGCAACGTCGGCGACAAAGTCATCAAAGACAATCAGCATCCGCTGCCGGCGCGGGATCAGTGAAAACGCCCTTTCCACTTGTTGTCCCAGACTAGCGACGTCGCGATAACCGGGCACGCCAAACTCTTTTCTGAACGAAGCGGGCATGCCCAGCCCCTGGCGACGCGCTTCCTCCAACCTCCATGCTTGTTCAAAGCTGGGCTGATCCTCCTGCAGCATTTCACGTCGCTTTTCGTAAAGTGCGACACACAGATCGATGGGATTGCGCACTATGATGATGAAGCGCGCCTCGGGGTTGAAGCGCAATATGTTGGCCAGTGCATCCTTGGAGTACAGGTTCCAAACCGAACCCTCGCCGATCGCGAGGTAGTTTTCTCCGGCGCAATGCCCGAAACACAATTTCAGATATTCCTGCGGATCCGCCGTATGAAAGCGAATTCCGGGAAGATCGGTGCAAAAGAACTGTGTCTCCTTCGGCTTGGAAAAGCCGATGCGCGGATGCTCCGCGAGATAGGTGCTGAGCGCCGTCGTGCCGCAGCGCGGTGCGCCGACGATGAAAAAATCCGGTTTAATTTCGCTGTCCGGCGTCAAATTCATCATACGCGATAAAAGTCGCGAACCGCGGCGATCACCCTGTCAACCTCCGCATCGGCGAGCTCGGGGTAAATCGGCAGGCTGAGAATGCGATCGACCAATCGGTCAGTCACCGGCAACCCCGCTATGGGGATGCGCACCCGCTCGGCATAGCCCTTATGCCGATGCGCAGGCAGCGGATAGTGGATGGCTGAACCGACCCCCTGCTTCGCAAGATGCGCGGCGAGCGCATCGCGATCGTCGCAGCCGAGCACGTAGAGGTGATAGACGTGCTCCGCCAAATTCGCCTCCGCCGGCAGCGTCAACGGCAGGCGGGCGAGGCCACGTGCATAGCGCTTGGCAATAGCGGCGCGCCGCGCATTGTCGGCGTCGAGATGAGGCAGCTTGGCACCAAGGATTGCCGCCTGCAAAGGATCGAGCCGCGAGTTCACGCCGACATCTTCGGTCTCGCGATCCCCGTTCCAGCCATATTGGCGCAGCCGCCGCACGCGCGCCGCCAGGGCGTCATCTGCGGTGGTCACGATGCCGCCGTCGCCAATCGCACCGAGATTCTTCGTCGGGTAGAAGCTGAAGCAGGCGACGTCACCGATGCTGCCGACGCGGCGGTCGCGATAGCGGGCGCCGGCCGCCTGGGCGCAGTCCTCTACAAGGAGCAGCCCATGGCTGCGAGCGGTCCGCTCCACGCCATCGAGATCCACCGGCCGGCCGTACAAATGCACGGCGACAATAGCCTTGGTTCGTGGGCCGACGGCTTCTTCGATGCAGGCCGGATCGATCGTGTAGGACGCGCAGTCGACATCGACCAGCACCGGCGTCGCTCCAGTTGCGATAATCGCCGCGACCGTCGCCAGCGCGGTGTGCGAGGCGGTGACGACCTCGTCGCCCTCCCCGATGCCAGACCCGCGCAAGGCCAGGATCAGCGCGTCGGTGCCACTGGCGACGCCGACCGCATGAGCGACGCCGCAATAGTCGGCAAAAGCGCGCTCGAAGCTCTCAACCTCGCCGCCGAGAACATAAGCACCGCTGTCCAGCACGCGCGTGATCGCCGCGTGGATCGCATCTTTATGGGCGCGGTATTGTGCGACCGGGGAAGCCCAGGGGATCACGCGACGACCTTCACGTCTGGCACGTATACGATCCAGCGGCCGCCGCCGGCTACGAACGCCTGCTCTTTCTCACGGATCTCGGTGGCGTGGTTCCAGGCAAACAACAGAGCATAGTCGGGATAGGCGCGGGTGAATTCGCTGTAGGGCCGCACCGGGATATGCGCACCCGGTGAGAACTTGCCCTGCTTGATCGGCGTCGTATCGGAGATGAATTCAACGTGTTTCGCTGTGATGCCGCAATAGTTGGTCACGGTTGTGCTTTTCGATGTCGCGCCATAGCCGACTACGCGCTTGCCCTGCCGACGCAGCTCCTCGAGCGTGGACATCAGCCGCGCACGCGAGTTTTCGCAGTTCTGCTTGAACTGCATATAGGTCTCTTGCCTGTCGAGGCCCTGTGCGCGCTCCTTGGCGAGCCATTCGCCGACGCGCGGGCTGGCCCGCCGGTTTCCCTTCGGCGCCAGCGTGTAGCGCATCGAGCCGCCATGCGTGATCTGCGGCGCAACGTCGACGAGTTCGAGGCCGTATGGCGCAAAGGCGCGCGCAACCGAGGTCGCCGAGAATATGAAGACATGCTCGTCGTAGATTTGGTCGTAGGACGTCTTGGCGATCATGTCGCCGAGATAGGGATCCTCGAAGATGAAGACACCGTCCGGCTTGAGCAGATGCTGGGCGCCGACCGCCACGCCGGGCAGATCGGGGATGTGGCACATCACATTCGCGGCGAGCATGATGTCGGCCCGGCCGTTCTCGGCCACGATCCGTTCCGCGAGTTCGCGATTGAAGAAGGCGCTGATGGTACGGATACCGAGGCTTCGCGCGACATCGGCGACGTTGACCGACGGCTCGACGCCGAGGTGACGGATGCCGTGCTTGTGAAAGTGCTGCAGCATGATCCCGTCATTGCTGCCCAGCTCGACGACAAATGGATCGGCGCGTTCGGGCAGAATGTCGGTCATCGTCGTCTTGGCGAAAGCTTCGAAGTGCAGCTGCATGTAACGCGACGTGCTCGAGTAGAAAGCGTACTGCGCATGGAACATCTTCTCGGGGCGCGGCTGTTCGACGAGCTGAAACATGCTGCACTGGCTGCAGAACGCCGGCGCTAGGTTGAAGAAATACTCGTTCGGGATTTCCTCGGCCGTGACAAACCCATTGGCGATGGGCATGCGGCCGAACGACATGAAAGCGGAAATCGGCGCATCGCAGACGCGACAACGGCCGGATAAGTCGTCCAGGGTTTCGGACATCGAGAGCGTTTTTACGCGTTTGTCGTGGGAAGGTTGCGCAGATAGCCGCTATATTCGCTGTTGGAGATCGCGGTAGCAAGCCGTTCAAGGCCAGCTTCGTCGATATAGCCCATGCGGTAGGCGATCTCTTCCGGACAGCCGATCTTCAGCCCCTGACGCTGCTCGATCGTGTAGATGAATTCCGACGCTTGCAGCATCGACTGGTGTGTTCCGACGTCGAACCAGGCAAAGCCGCGTCCGAGCTTCTCGACCCTCAGGCGCCCTGCCTCGAGATAGGCTCGGTTTGCATCGGTGATCTCAAGCTCTCCCCGCACAGACGGCTTGAGCTTGTGCGCGACCTCGACGATCGACGGATCGTAGAAATAGAGACCCGTGACCGCCCAGTTGGATTTTGGCTGCTTCGGCTTTTCCTCGATGCGGATCGGCCGATTCTGCGCATCGAAATCAAGCACGCCGTAGCGGCTAGGATTGTTCACCCAGTGGCAGAACACAGTCGCACCGTCGCTACTCGCCGCCGCGCACTGTACCAAGTCGCCGAGACCAGCGCCGTAATAGACGTTGTCGCCGAGAATGAGCGCGCAGCCCTGCCCGTCGATGAATTGCTCGCCGATGATGAAGGCCTTGGCGATGCCATCGGGCTCCGGCTGCACCGCGTAGGAGATGCTGATGCCCCATTGACTGCCGTCACCAAGCAGCGATTGGAACCGCGGCACTTCCGGCTTCGCGGTGATGATCAGGATCTGGCGGATGCCCGCCAGCATCAGCGTCGTCAGCGGATAATAGATCATCGGCTTGTCGTAAATCGGCAGCAGCTGCTTGGTGCTGACGATGGTCAGCGGCCAAAGGCGCGTGCCGCTGCCGCCCGCCAGGATGATGCCTTTCCTGCTGCTCATCGCTCACGCCACTCGATTCCCGCCCAGCGCATGTCGTCAAATGAAAACAAGGCTGCGTCCATGGCTCGACCTCACGCGCCGACCGCGAGCGACATGGCCGTCGTGGCGCCGATTCGCTCTTTCGCTCTGCGCTCGCGATCAAGGTGGTCCTTGAGGGCTTCCCACATCCGGCGCATGTTGCCGCGGCGTAGAACCGGTTCGCCAGGTTCATGAGCCGAGCCGTAAGCAAAGGGATAGCGCACGCTTAGAAATTTCGCGAGGCGTTCGATGATGAATTCGTCGCTTGGCGGATTGTCGACAGCGGCAGCGATCGCCGCGCGCACATCTTTGGCAGGCGGATGTGTGCCAATCAGCCAGGAGGGTATCGCCGGTCCCAGCAGCGCTGCCGGACGGCCGAGCAGGAATGCCTCCAATGCCGTTGTGCCCGTTACCGTTGCCGTGAGGGACGCCCGTTTCACCAATTCGAGCGATGGCATGGTAACCTTGGCGACCGTGACGCCAGGCAGCCGGCGCAGTTGCCGAAAGAAGCTCGGGGGCCGGAGCGGGAGGCATGCCGGATGCTCCTTGACGACGAGGATGCATCCATTCGGCATCGCGAGCCGCAGCGCATCGATGGCTCGTAGCTGATCGACATAAAACGGCGCCGGGGTATTGATCGACGCTTCCGGCGTAAAATGCAGCGGATAGTAAACGAAGCGCTTGGGCAGATCGGCGATGTCTTCGATATCATAATACGCAGCGTTCCGACGCGCGCGCCGCCCGCGGATAGGCTCGCGGAGCCAAGAGAAATTCCTCATCAATGACAAGCGGATGACGACCGGCTCGAACAAATCCGGGCGCTCAAGCGCGGCCGACGCAAATCGCATCATTCGCTTCCAAAGCGGCAGTAAATAGCGCTCAATGATTTTATCATCTCCGTCGGCCTGGAGGACTTCAGGAGGACGCCGGGCCGGGAAGGGGTTCTCGCGGAAATCGCGCACGAATTGCGCCGCTCGTGCCCGCGTCTCCGCTGTGGCTTCAGCGTAGAGAGGCGGCGTTTCCACACAGTCGCAGGCAAAATAGCCCCCGCTCACGTTGCGCATGTCCGTCGGAACGATGAGGCCAAGCCCAAGCTCGTGCGCCACTGCGACCGCGATCTTCTGCTCCGGCGTTTCTATGATTGGCATGAACAGATGGGTTGCCTGGCGGCCAGCGAGAAACTCCTTGTAGAGCTGGTAGATTGCGACACCGTGATCGAACCACCAGCTTCCGGGCCGACGGCGGCGCCATGTGCGCTTGAGAGCCGCCAAGTCCTCGATGAAGCCGCCCTGATAGGAGGCGAGCGTAGAGGGATCGCCGTGTGTCTGCCTACGAGGCAAGGCGCGAAAAACATCGAGGATATCCGCCGGATCAAGCACCTCGCGCATGAGCGCGCGATAATAGGGATTCGGCTGGATGGCGCAGAAAGACAGAGGTGCTCCCTCGCCTCGCGCCATTTCGATGAGATGGCGATGCATGATTGCGGTGGAGCCAAAATCGTAGAACGCGATCTTGTAGCGCATTGAGCGATCTTTTATCGATAGAGCTTGCGGTATCTAGCGAATGGCACCCGCGGCCACTGCCTCAGCCGAAATAGAACAATGTCCTGCCCAATTTGCGACGGCGTTGACTACTGGCCCGTTCCGTTCGCGCTCGATCCGAAGGTCGAGCGCTGGCGGCATGATGAGGGCGACGATGCCGCCTATGAATGGCGGCTGTGCCGCCGCTGCGCCAACGCCTATCCGTCGCATCAGCCGTATATGCGCGTGTTGCAGAGAATTTGGCTGGAGCACAAGACTACGCCCGGCCTCACCGTCGAGGAGCAGCAGCGCGCCTGGACCAGTCGCCGCGCCGGTCCCCGCGCGATTGCGGCGCGCTCTTTTCGTATTTTTGCCCCGCTCGCCCGAAGCAGCAGCGGACGTTTTCTCGACATCGCCTGCGGTTTCGGCGAAACCGTCAAGACATTCGCCTACCACGGCTGGGATGCGGAAGGGATAGACGCTGACTCCTCGATTGCGCACGTGCACCGGGACATGAGCATTCGCGTGCGGCATGGTCAGATCGAGGAAATGGATGTGGGTGCGGGATATCACATCATTCATATCGCGCATGCGATCTATTTCATCACCAATCCGATGCGGTTCCTGGCCGAAGTTCGGAAGCATCTCGCCAGAGACGGACTCTTTTGTGTCGTGTTGTCCGATTTCTTCGCCCACCACGACCCAAGCCTTCCGTCTTACGCCCACACCTTCTTTCCCAGTGGCACGTCGATGCGTTACGCCCTGGCGCTGGCTGGCTTCCAAACCATCACCTGCAAGCGACTCTCGGGAAGCATTTACATCGCCGCGCGTCCTTCCTCTGCGGCCAAGATGCCTTTCGTATCGCCCGCATGGACGCGGTTCCTCCTTCGCAGCAAATCGCTGCGATACACACTTATCGGCCGGCCGTATTTGGCCTTGCGGCGCACCGCAAAGTTTCTGCTGCGACGTCATTGATACTCTAATCACAACGGATTCAATCGAGAAAATCCACGGCATCCCACGTCAGCGCCGTTCCGCGCTTGAGCGCCCGGGTCGCGGGGCGCCCGAGAATTTCGTGCAAATGCCGCGGTGCCAGCCCGTAGCCTGGGCGAATGATGCGAACATTGTCTCGCGTAAATAGCTCACCGGCTGTCATGTCGCGCACCACATAAATCGAGCGGCGGAACACCATATTGCCCTTCTCGACGTCTGCACGCGCTTCGTCGCCGGTGCCGAGCGCGGCGAAGGCCGCGCGCGCACCGTGCGCCAAGGATCGCAACTCCTCGGGTTCCAGCGAAAAGGCGGCATCAGGCCCGCCGTCGGCGCGCCGCAGCGTGAAATGCTTCTCGATCAAGCACGCCCCGAGCGCCACTCCCGCAATCGCGACGTCTGTGCCGAGGGTATGATCGGAGAGTCCGATCGGGCATCCGAACTCGCACGCAAGCCGCGGAATGCGCCGCAGGTTCGATTGCTCGGCCGGCGTCGGATAGCCGCTCACGCAATGCAGCAGCACGAGATCGCGCCCTCCGGCGCTGCGAAATGCATCCACCGATTCGGCGATCTCCTCCGGCGTCGCCATGCCCGTGGACATGATGACCGGCTTGCCGGTGCCCGCAACACAGCGCACGAGCGGCAGATGGAGCAGTTCGAACGATGCGATCTTGTAGGCCGGCGGATCGAACCACTGCAAAAACTCGACCGCCGTTTCGTCGAACGGCGTGGAGAAAACAGGAATGCCGAGCTCGCGTCCTTTCGCGAACAGCGCCTCGTGCCATTCCCAAGGCGTGTGCGCTTCGCGATAAAGCTCGTAGAGCCGCCTGCCGCGCCAGAGGCCGCCCTCGATGACGAAGCCCGGCCCGTCATGATCGATGGTGATCGTATCGGCGGTGTAGGTCTGCAGCTTGACGGCATCCGCCCCGGCTCGCTTCGCCGCATCCATCACCTCGAGCGCATGCGCGAGACTTCCACCGTGATTGGCCGAGAGCTCGGCGACGACGTAGGGCGGCTCGTCGACCGCGATCCGACGGCCGTGGATGACGATCTCGCTGTTCGCTTTGTCGCTCATTGGTGGCCCAGAGTTAAATCGACCGTTCGCAGCCCAAGCGCCTGGGTCGAGGCGATGCGGCCGCAGGATCGCACGATCTCTGCGGCGCGCGGGCCGACATTGAACGCCAAATCGATGGCGCTCATATTCGCAAGGAACGCCGCGCCTTGTTCGTACACGGGATGCAGGAAGTCTTGCCAGCAGTGCTCTATACCGTTGCGCCGCATCTCCTCTTCGTCGATATAGGCTTGTGATCCGAGGTTGGAGAGGTAGCGATCGGCACCGGCCGCCCGGCACATGTCGATGAGCATGTCGGTCTTGTGGCCGCTAACGCCGTAATTCATGCTGTCCAGCACCGGCGTGTCGAGTTCGAACCAGTGCATCATGGCCCGGATGATGGCCATGTTCATCACGCCCAGACTCGTCCACGGACGCGAGAGAAGCTCCTCTAGCTCAGGGAAATATTCCGGGAAGAACGGACGCCGATGATACGCGTGGTAGATCGTGGCAAGATGCTTCTTCTTCCAGGGCTGGCTGTTGATTTCGGTCTCATTGATGCTTTGACCAAACCGGCCGGCCTTCACTACCGGCACCGACAGGAAGATTTCTTCGCCGCCATTCCGGATTCGATTGCGCGTGTGCCAGCTCTTAGGGCTGTACTGACAATGACCGACGAACATGAAGACATCGCTCAACGCGATCTTGTTGAACAGGATGATGCCGGGCAGATAGACCGGCTGATGACCGGAGAGGATCATGCGGAATAGAGAAACTCGTCGATTGCCTGCGCCGCGCGGCTCATGCCACGGCCGTCGATGATGGAGCGCCCGGCATGCGAACTTGCGGCTGCTGCCGCGCGGTCATCCAGCACCCTTGAGAGCGCCGCCGCAACGCGTTCCATGTCCATTCCGCCGTCGTAACCGAGATCGGTCAGACAGCCCCGCGCGGCGAACCACGTCATTTCGGACTTGAGATTTTCGAGTTGCGGAAATGCGACAAGCGGAACCCCGACCGCCAGAGCTTCGTAGACGACCATCCCGCCGGTCGTGAGGGCGGCGGCGGAGTGCGCAAATTCATGTGCCAGTTCTTCCGCGGTCAACCCTTGGCGCAAATTGTAACCAACCTGCTTCAGGAGCAGCCGCAGCGTGCCGCTTTCCGCGAATCCCGAGCCGACGACCATCGTCACCGAGTTGGCGCCGACCCGGCACAGCCCGTCGCGTGCCAGCAGAAAGGCCCACTCGCGGGCGCGCTCGCCGCTCCCGATCACGACGACGATCGACCGGTCGCCCAGCGGCGACCACCGGTGTGTCGCAAAGGCAGCGTCGATGAGCGTAAATCGCGGGCCGATCAGCAGGCGGCAAGACGGCGGCAATCCTTCGTAACGATGAAACTCCTCGACGACCGTACCGTTGATGACGAGATCGGCATCGACAGTGCCGCCCTCGTCGTCAATCGCCACCACGGGCACGCCGACGCTGCGGATCGCCGACCAGGGGCGCTCGGTCCGCAACGGAAGATCGATCATAATGGCGTCCGGATCGGCTGCCTTCATGATCCGCGCCCACTCGTCCGCGTCACCGCCGTCGAACGGGACGATCTCGGCGTCGCCGAACTGATTGGCGATCCCCTTGCCGTCACCCATCACGATCGGGCGCACCGGTGTCCTCAGCATGCGCAGAAGCCGCGCACAGCGCACCGCGTGGCCGAATCCGATATCTTGATTGGCATCGAGCCGGATCAGCAGCCGTTTCACGAAACTGGCGCGAGCTCCGTGACTTCAAACCGAGGATGGCACAGGACACGCCAGCGCGCCGCACCCGCATAGTTCTTTTTCAACATGTCGGCGATCTCCTGTGCGTAGAAGTCCGAGGCGACAATCACCGCATCGACCGGATCTTCACGAAGATGGTCGGGCGCGTATACGCGTGCGGTGGTGCCGGGGGCGAAGAATCCGATCTTCCTCGGATCCCCGTCGACTAGATAGGCGAGCCGTTCCGTGGGAATCGAGCCGAGGTGGATGATCCCAGTCGCTGTCGAGCTCGCGCCATAGATCGCTATCCGCGCATTCGTCTCGATCAACCAGGCGTTCAAGCTATTCCTCAGGCCGACGACATGGGCGTGATATCGGCGCAGGTCGGCACGCAGCCGGTCCGCGTAGCCAAGAGGGGCACTCATCGCATCCGGCCGCCCGTCGACCCGCGCCAGCACGAACTGCCGGAAATCCTTGCGCGCGTGCGCGACGACGGCCAAGCCGGCGCGCCGGAGGATGATCTCGAGGCTGAACCGGCTGAAATAGTGCAGGTGCTGGTGATAGAAATTGCCGATTACGAGATTGTCGAGCGTATGCTCGATGTGCGGCGTTTCGATCAGCAGCAAACCGTCTTTGGCCATGATGGCGGCGCAGTCATTCAGAACCGAAGCCGGATCCGGCAAATGCTCGATCAGGTGCCGCATCACGATCAGGTCGATGCTCTGCGGCGGAAATTCAGACCGCGTAAAGTAGCGGGGCCGCACGTCCACGCCGCGCTGCTGCGCCAGCGTACCGATCGGATTCGGCTCGCATCCCAAAAGCTCGCACTTTTCGAACAGCGAGAGGAACGCGCCGTCAAAGCAGCCGATCTCCATCACTTTCATGTTCCGCACCGGTCGCGGCGACGCGAACTCGAGAAACGTCTTGCAGTCGATCTGCATGCGGTCGGCCCGCGCGAAAACGCCCTTCTCGACCACGCTCGTATAGTCGTCGGAATAGATGCGATCGAGCAGCTCGGCGTCCGGCTGCTCCGTTAGTTGCACGTGGGCGCAGGATGGGCAAAGCCCGACCGAAATTGGCAGGAGCGGCGCAGTTGCTCCGCCGGTCGAAGCGCTGGTGATGAGGGGATAGCGTTCGAATTTGAATGCTGCCTCAAGAGGACCGCCGCAGATGGAGCAGCCCGAGACACGATTAAGCTTCAATGTTCTCTGCCCATCACTTGTTGGCGAAAATCAGCCATTCGTCGGCGATGACTGCGCCACCGTTGGAGGTGACGGTCGAACGGTCAACGTCCGCCTTCGAGAATCCCGAAAACATCGCGGCAATCTGCGCGCGCTCAAGCAATGTGAGTTGCTGGCCAAGGTCGCCGCTCCACGTCCCGGGCGCGGGCTCGCTGTCGATTCGGAAGCAGCGTGGCGCGACTTCGGAGGCATAGAGGCGGCGCGAATCATCGGGAGTCTTCACGGTTACCAGGGTCGCACCGCCGGGCTTGAGGACCCGACGGATTTCCCCGGCGGCCGCCGACATCCGCTGCTCGGACAGGTAATAAAGAACGCCGAAGCACAGGACTCCGTCGAAAAAGGAATCCGCGAATGGCAGCGCGTCCGCCTCGCCGACGCGCGCATCGACCCGCAGATGTTCCGCGGCGGCGTCCTCTTCGAGCTGGGCGATGCCAACCGGCGAAACATCAAGGGCGCTGACGTCGTAGCCCTCGCGTGCAAGGAAGAGCGTATGCCGGCCGGTACCGGCGCCGAGATCGAGAATTCGCGTGGCGGCGGCTCGTGCGCGTGGAAAGGTGCGAAAGGTCCATCGCACCGCGGCCTCATTCGGGTAGCGGGGCGCAAACTGGGGACGCCGAAACAGTCCATCCCAGTGCGATCGAAGCGACTCGCCTGACGCGCTCAAGACTGCCGTTCCAGTACCTGCGCCACGATGTTGGCAGCGGCCGCTATACGGCGGTCATCGTAATCGTCGGTGACCCACAAATTGACCACCTGCGCGCCCCACGCGCTTGCATCTTCGTCGCCAAACCCGCCGAGGTCGGAAGGGAATTCGTCGGCCAGTGGCGGATAGTTCGTTCCGGCGTCGAAGCCCGCATTTCGCAAGGCCGATACGATCGCCTCCCTCCAATCCGGCGCGCGCCTGATGACCCGCCATGGCAACGGCTGTTCGAGCCCAACCTCGAGAAGCGCGTCACCGAGCGGCTGAAGACTGGAATGCCATCGTCCGGCGCGCTCCCTCCGCCGCGCGGCAATGTTTCCGATCCGACCCAGCGCATCGCAAAGCGGCTCGGCCAGACGCACTGGAAACCCGAATTTGACTGACGCGGCATCGCGCGAAATGCGGACTTGCGAGCGCTCATTCGCGTCTGCCCGGGCGAGCAGCCTGCGGCGCGCGAGCATTGCGGCAAGCTCCGCCTGCTCGGCTTCATCGTCGAGCGGCCGATACGCCGCAGCGCAGCGGCGCAAATCCGCAGCCAACGCGGAATCGTCGGTCAAGATTGCTCCGCCGCCGCCGACATCGATGGTCTTGGCATAGCCGAAACTGGCCAGCGTCGCATCGGCGAACGGCAGCAAGCCATTTCCGACGCTCTTCGCACCCGTCAACAGCGAGTCGTTTTCAAGCACGTACCAGCCGCGCTCGTGCGCCGCAGCCATCGTCATCGGATGCTGCCGGCGGAATCCATAAAGCTGGGTCGCGATTGCAAGCCCGCCCCCTGGCGCGCGACGAATGGCCTCGGCGAGGCGCGCGTCCGGAACAAGACCCGTCGTGCGGTCGACAGGGATGAGGCGCACACGCGCATTCGACCACGAGACAGCCGTCAATAACGCCGAGCAGACATTCGTCGGAATCAGGATCTCGAATGCCGCGCTCGGGTTCATTATCTCCACAAGCGTCGCCAGTGCGGAACGCGCCCTGCCGAACAGTACGGCGTACGCATAGCCGAGTTCTTCGCTCAGTCGATGCTCGAGCGCGACCAGACCGGAAGATGCCATCACGCAGCCCGGTTGCTCATCGCCAGTGATGGATCGGCTTCGACGATCGCCAGCGGCACCCGATAGTCATAGCTCGAAGGTCCGTCCGGCAACCGCTCGAACAAGGTGCGCATCATCTGATAATCGCGCTGAGTATCGATCGTCCAGCGATGATGACTGTAATCTTCTATCAGATTGATCAGTCCGAGAACACGCATGTCCGGGTGATTAAGCATGAAGGGGCTGACGTGCTCGCGTTCCTCGGGCATCCTGGCTTCCGAGGCCGCACGATCGAGACAGGCGAACGAGAACACCTCACAGCCAAGACCGATAGGCCACGTTTGAAGAATATCGTTGGCCACCAAGTCGGCGCCGCTCAGATGAAAAGTCCGAATGACGTCGCTGCATAAATGCGGATCGATGAGAGGACAGTCGCCTGTAATACGAACTACCGTGTCGACGGAATAACGCCTCGCAGCACGGTAATAACGGTCCAGAACGTCGTTCTCCGAACCACGGAACACGATGCCACCTGCCGTTTTCGCGGCTGCGGCAAGCCCCTCACAATCGATGGTGTCGGGAATTGCGCAGATGACGCCCTCGATCCCCATGATCGTGAGGCACCGTTCGACAATCTCGGCAATTACAGTCTTCTCACCGCGGACCGGCAGGAGCACCTTGCCGGGCAAGCGCCTCGAACCCATGCGCGCTTGCAAGACGACGAAAGTCGTCAATTACGCCGCCCCACGAGTTCCGCTAGCGCGTCGATCACCTCATGAACGTCCGCGTCGCTCATCGCCGGGAAGATCGGCAGCGACAGGCAACGCGCGTAATAGGCATCGCCGCCTGGGAGGGTCTGCTCGCCATAGCGCTCGACATAGTATGGTTGGCGATGCACGGGGATATAGTGCACCTGACTGCCGATACCGCAAGCACGCAATTGTTTCATAAACCTGCCGCGCGTCATTTCGAGGGCGGCAAAATCGATCAGCACCGCGTAGAGGTGCCAGCCATGCGGGCCTGCACGCGGCACCGGCTTCAGCACAGGCGCGAGCGACGCAAGCGCGACATCATAGAGCGCGGCGATTTCGGTGCGGCGGCGGTAAAAGCGCTCGAGTTTTCCGAGTTGGCTGATCCCAAGCGCGCACAGCACGTCCGGGATCCGGTAGTTCCAACCCACCTCGATCATTTCATAATACCACGGATTAACGTCGCCGTCCTCGAAGGCGGAGAGTCCTATTCTGATATTTCGTCGCATCGTGACATATTCCATGCGACCGCAAACGGCGCATCCGAGCAGCGAGAGCCGGATCCGCGGTGGTGACGACGCCGCCTTCCCCCGTAGCGATCATCTTCACCGGATGTGTCGAAAAGCAGGCGAGCGCAGAGTGCGTCGCCCCACCTATGCCAGCGATGCCGAGTGCATGACAGGCGTCCTCGATCAGCGTCACGCCATGCGCGTTCGCCACTGCCGCGAGGGCCGCCATATTGCAGGGTTGACCCCCGAGATGGACCGGAACTGCCAGCCGCACGCGCAGACCATTGGCGTTCGCATGAACGATCGCCGTCTGTAGCGTCTCGGGCGTCATAAGTCCCGTGTCGGCATCAACATCGGCAAATACGACCTCTCCACCAGTCATGCGAACGACGTTGGCAGTGGCAACGAACGTGACCGTCGGCACAATCGCGACATCGCCGCAACCAATATCCTGGCTGAGCACAGCCAGATGCAGGGCCGCAGTCCCGCTACTACAGGCCACCGCATGGCGCGCCCCAGTCGCCTCAGCAAAGGCGCGCTCGAAATCGGCCACCTTCGGGCCGGTAGTCAGGAGCTGGTCGCGTAGCGCGGCTGCGACGGCCGCGACATCGTCGTCCTCGATGGTCTGTCGACCGTACGGTAGAAATCCGGCGCTCATCCCGCCCCATGTCCCAGCAAAGCGTTGAGGCCACTGGCATCGAGCCAGTCCGTATTGCAATCCGACGAATAGCGGAAGCCTTCGGCGACCGGCTGGGCCCCGTATCGTTCAAGGTGGGCGCGCGACCAGTCCTGGATCATTGGGCAAATCGCGTAGCGATCATCCAATTCGACTGTCATCCGGGCGTCGTCCTCGGTGATCATCACCTCGTGCAGCTTCTCGCCCGGCCGGATGCCAACGATGCGATGCGGCAAATTTGGCGCAAGGCACTCGGCCATGTGCGTGATGCGCATCGATGGGATTTTCGGCACGAAGATCTCCCCGCCCGTCATGATTGCGCAGGAGGACAGTACGAAATTCACGCCCTGCTCAAGCGTTATCCAAAAGCGCGTCATGCGCGGATCGGTGATTGGCAGTTCTTGCACGCCTGCCTTGATCATCCGATCGAACAGCGGAACGACGGAGCCGCGCGAACCAATGACGTTTCCGTATCGGACTACCGCGAAGCGGGGTCCGCCCGCGCCGGACAGATTGTTGGCGGCCACCACGATTTTGTCGGAAGCGAGCTTCGAAGCGCCGTACAGGTTGATCGGGTTCGCCGCCTTGTCCGTCGACAGCGCTATGACCTTCTTCACCCCCGTGCGCAACGATGCTTTAACGACGTTCTCGGCGCCATGCACGTTCGTGAGAATGCATTCAAACGGGTTGTACTCGGCCATTGGAACAATCTTAAGCGCCGCCGCATGCACAACCACTTCAATACCGCGCATGGCCAATTCCAGCCGGGAGACGTCGCGCACATCCCCGATGAAGAAGCGTAGGCGATGGAACTGGTCGGGAAACTCGGTCTGCAGCGCCCTCGCCATCGTCTCATGCTTCTGCTCATCGCGCGAATAAACCACAATCCGCGGTGAGGACGAGCGGGTGAGGAGGCGACGCACAAAAGCGGTGCCGAACGAGCCCGTGCCCCCGGTGACCAGCACGGAACCGCCTTCGATATCAAATGAAGGCTGGTCAAAACGACGGGGCTCGGTTGTCATTGCAAATGTGATTTTTAGAGAGGTTCTCAGCCAAATCAGTTGATGGCGGACCGTCTAATAACGGATGCGTCATCGCAGTCTGGGTGACTTAGGGTCGCGAAAGGTAATGAGAAAAATTCCAAGCTACCGCACTCCGGGTGAGACGAGGTCACCCGAACACACACGACAAACACGTCGTCGCGCCGGAGGCGACCTGGTCGGCGCACCTGCGACACACGACCACCGCTAGGCGGCGGCGACCAAATCCGCGTCCAGCACCACGCGGACCTTGCGGCCCAGTAGATCGAGCAGAATTGCGATCCGCTCGCGTTCCGCCATGCCTTCGAACAAGCCGAGACAGGACGTGAATGCGCCATCGAGCACGCGAATCTTGTCGCCGGCGCGAAACGGCGGTCGGCTGTCCAACTTGATGAAACCGTTGGTATCCTCGCGGCTCTTAAGCGCCTCGATGACCCCATCCGGCACCGCGGTCGGATCCTCTCCGCTGCAAACAAGCCGGGTGACCCCCACGGTCGAATAAATCGATCGCCAGCGCTGCGCCGAAAGGTCGACCGCGACAAACAGATAACGGGGAAACAACGGCGCTGCGACGGTCTCGACTCGGCGTGCGTGCCGGCGCCGCTTCAAGTAGCGTGGAAAATAGATTTCGAAGCCCTGCCGGGCGAGATGCGACGTCGCCTTTGCCTCGGCATGCGGATGGGTGTGGGCGACGTACCAACGCGGATGAAGTGTCATGCAGCGCTCTCTGTTGCCCGGTCGAGGCGTATGCCAAGCAAGGCAGGCACCAAGACGCGATCGCCAAATTGAGTGGTCACGGCTTGCACCGATTCGCGCGTCACTTGGAGATCGGTCATGACCAGCGCGTCGAATCCTCCCGGTACGTCCGCGATGGACCGGACCACTGGCGTGCCGACGAAACGGGTATGTTCGGATTTGGCATCCACCACCGCGACAATCGTCATGCCCCCTTCGAGCGCACAGATAGTTGCGATCTCGGCGAGGTCGGAGATGCCGATCAGCGCGATCCGGTTCCAGCCACGCGCATGCGCCACTTTGAGGATTGACGAGCAATCCTCGCGAGCGCGGCGAAAGAACGAGAATGAACTGGAAAGATATTCGACAGTGAGCCGCGATTTCTCGGCGAAGCCATGCGGCGTTAAATAGTAGGCATAACGCCGCGGCGGGGCTTGGCCGATCTTAAGGAGGCCCTTCTTAACACAGCGCTTGAGGTAGGCATTGACGAGGCCGAGCGCGATGCCGAGATCGGAGGCAAGCTTGCGCTGCGACTGTGCTCCGTCACGCTCAACGGACTCCAGGAGTCCGAGCACGATTCTGGCGTTGTCGGTTTCCTCGCTGCGCGCCGTTTGTGGCATCCCAGCCCTCCCGTCCACGCCACCAGTAGCCTGTTCACGCCATGAACGTCAAGATTAATGTTCAAGGGGTGAACGCGTATAAGCCATTGTTCTTAAAGCAAAATGATTATTACGACACTATGCGCTGCCGAATAAACTGTACTCGACCAAGCCACAAATCGCGTGGGCCGCGACGATATGGATCTGTTGAATCAGCGGCGTCTCAGGGGATGGGGCAGCCAGGCAGTAGTCGCAAAGCGGCGGCATCGCGTTCGCGGCCCCCGCCCCAGTGAATCCGACGGTCGTGAGCCCGGCGCCGCGAGCGGCCTTTAGAGCCTCGATAATATTGGGTGAACGCCCGGACGTTGAAATCGCGATGAACACGTCGCCCGCTTTGCCGAGGCCCCGCACTTGGCGTTCGAAGCTACGCTCGAAGCCGTAGTCGTTACCGATGGCCGTGAGCACGGAGCTGTCGGTGGTCAGCGCAATCGCTGGCAGCGGATTGCGGTCAAAGTTCAGGCGAGACAAGAATTCCCCGGCAATGTGCTGAGCGTCGGCGGCACTGCCGCCATTACCAGCAATCAACAGCTTGTTGCCGGCACGAAACGCGGCGACGATAACGTCTGCGATGGCATTGATGGCGACCCGCAGCGTCGCATCCTCGGCCGCCCGCGCAAGCGTCTCGCAGGAGCGGCGGAAGTGCTCCGAAACAATGTTATTTTTGCTGCGATCGTTCATGACTGCTCCCAAGAATCTTTCGGCTAGCATAATGTGGTATGAAAAGCCATCGGACCGCGTACGATACGATCCAAACCGATGCGACACGTTGATTATCCGCTCAATGTCGAGGGCGTCCGGCGCGAAACTCCGACAAGGTCGCCTCCGGATCGCGCCGCATTATTCTTAGACCGCGACTGCACGACCTGACGCCGGCGGGATACCGCCCTTCGACCAATGGCCGATTCACCGAGCTCGCAATGGACGCACCAAGGCCCCTCATATAAGGTGCGACCAACGCGATGGCGGGGACCCAAGGAAAATTGTTTCGAGCGCGTCTGGCGGGGAGAGTTGATGGCTGACACATTTCCGCACTCTGTTGAAATCAGCCATAAAAACAATTTCGATCTCATTCGATTGTTGGCGGCGTTACAGGTCGTGGAAACACACACTTGTTCGGCGCCTCTGTCGCTTCCGCTCAAACCGGACGCCCTCGCTTTCCTACTGGCGCAATTTCCCGGCGTCCCGATCTTCTTTGTGGTCAGCGGTTTCCTCGTTACGCAATCGTACCGCCACGGATCGGGCGGTGTCGCTTCTTATTTTACTCGCAGAGCGCTGCGCATTTACCCGGCGCTATGGGTCAACATCGGGCTGATCGTCATTCTGCTCGCCCTCACTGGCAGTTTGTCGGCTTCTATGAAGGGACCGAGACTCGCAGAATGGTTGCTGGTGACATTCTCGATGGGTTCGGAGATTGCCGGAAATTTTTTCGTGGGAATCCTCACCAGCGCCAACGGATTTTATCCGAATTTCCCATCGGGCGTGACTTGGACCCTCGTGGTCGAAATCGGCTTTTACATTCTATTGCCGTTTATTCTGCTGGGGCGATTGACCGATAGACGTTACACCTGGATCTCGCTCGCCGCCTGGACAACCCTGTCCCTTTTCATTGTACACCACTATTTCCATTTGAAGACGGCATCGCCGGACGCGACGCTGGCGAAGCTTTTATCCATAAATACGCTGACCTATCTTTGGCAGTTCATGATCGGGGTGACCTGCTCTGTCTATTGGGATCGTTTGCGGTTGTACTTCGAGGGTTGCTTTCTCCGCTGGCTGGCGATCTATCTCTGCGCTGTTGTCGTGATGCATCTCTATTTTCATGTCGACAGCTTTGAAGACCACAAGAACGCCGAGTCTTTGGAGCTCATCACGCTACTCATGGCGAGCGTCGTGCTGTCTTTCGCCTTCACTTGGCCTAAAGCTGCGTCAATTCTGCGGGGAAATGACCTCTCTTATGGGATCTACCTTTACCACAGGCCGATCATCGTTACGCTCGGCCTTCTCGGCGTCACCGGCGCAATTGATTGGTTCATCGTCTTCGGCGGCACAGTCGCGTTGGCGGCTTTGTCGTGGCACCTGATCGAGCGGCGCGCTTTGCAGCTCAAAACCTACACCGACGGATGGTCGCTCGCTGCCTTACGTATATTTTCACCGTCGCTCCGACGATCCCTGCGACGCGTGTCGCGACCGTGACCGACTGTTTGACCTGATTGCGGGGGTTTTGGCGAACTATTGAACACTCATTGGTCTCAATTTTATTGGCTGAGGATTGAGAGTATGAGCGCGGGTAAAGCTGCTCGTTGACAAGCCGCAGCTATCGTCACAAATCGGAACTGCCGTTTTCACTGGACACTGCTGCGGCTCAACGTGGTATATTAAAACATTCTTGGGACGATGGGGAGCGTTCTATTGATCACTGTAGGAAGGCCCAAGGAGCAGGTTACTGTTCCACTCCCGTCAATTCAGATGCTCCGGGCCGTTGCAGCACTCGCGGTACTGTTCGGGCACCTGGGACCATCGTTATACGAATTCGGCTATGACCCGACTCTAATTCCCGCGTTTGACTTCGGGGCAGCAGGCGTCGATCTATTTTTCGTTATCTCTGGCTTTATAATGATCTACACATCGGAGCAGCTGTTTGCTCAACGCAGCGCCTCGCAAGTCTTCCTCAGCCGCCGGCTGATCCGCATAATCCCGCTTTATTGGGTATTGACGACAGTCGCAGTGTTCGGATGGCATGGCCTGACGCTTCCAGTCCACCTTACCTGGAAGAACGTCATTGGTTCTTATCTCTTTATCCCGACCACGAGGCCAACTGGGGGGGAAGCGCCCGAGTTGGTCCAAGCCTGGACGCTTTATTACGAAATGTTCTTCTACCTTCTTTTCGCGGCTGTAATCGTGTTTCCGCGGCATTTGGCAGCAATCGCATTAAGTGTGCTTTTCCTAGTGATCGTCAGCATTGTGCAAGTGATTGGTCCCGAAATTGGGGTGCCGTGGAAAATTTGGGGCGTACCGATCATTTATGAATTCGTTTTTGGTATCTGGATTGCGCTCGCTTTCCGGGCTGGGTGGCGTTTACATCCTGCTGTTTGCTGCGTGATAACGCTGTCTGCTTTGGTTTTGATGTCGATGGCTCAGAAATACGATTTGGTAAATATTCGGCCACTGACATTTACGTATTCTAGACCGCTCGTATGGGGAACGGGAGCAGCATTAATTGTTGCTTCCTTTGCGCTAGCCGATGTCACTCGATCTGTACCAACGTTTCTTAGGCCATTAGTTGTTTTAGGAGATGCATCTTACGCGCTCTACCTCTTTCACACATTTGTACCCTTCGGCCTCCACGCTACACACGTTGCCCAGATTATTGATCCAGCAACGGAGCCGTTCGCGTATAGCGCGCTGACCGCTGCTATTGCCATAATCGGCGCGCTGCTGATAAACTTGCTCGATCGAAGATTTAGAACATGGCTTTTGCAGAAGGCGCGTTTGCGTCGCGCGTCGATGTCGTTAGCGCCCACTGTAGGTTGATCCGATCCCAGACGTTATCGGATTCCTCGTTCCGCACCACTGGGATCCCTGGCTGGTCGGCGACAAAGCGAATCCACGTGAAGGCGGTGAAGCGGGCCGGCATCGCCGGTGCATTGCAGGTGGCAACGGGTTGCAGCAAAACCGAACACCCGATCGCCGCCAGCTTTGCAGCCCCACATTTGAGGTACGATTCGGCGGTTCGATTCGCCGACGCAATGATGCTTCCGATTCTGACTCCGCCAGATGTCCATTGATCCACACCCACCCGATCCGAACGCGATGTCAACGCCGCGGCTCCTTTACGTCGTCACCGAGGACTGGGCCTTTCTTTCGCACCGGTTGCCGATGGCGCGCGCCGCACGGGATGCCGGCTTCGAGGTGCACGTGGCGACCCGGGTCGGTGCGGGCGCGTCGGCCATCGCCTCGGAAGGATTCATCCTGCACCCAATTCCGTTCGCCCGCGGCAGCACGGCGCCGCTGGCGACACTTCGGACGATCGCGGCGCTGCGCCGCCTGCATCGCGATGTCGCACCGGCGCTCACCCATCATGTGGCGTTGCAGGCCTGCATATTGGGCAATGTCGCGACCCTTGGCCGCCGCCGCGCCTGCGTCAATGCCTTCATCGGTCTCGGCTACGCCTTTACGTCGAACAGCGCCAAGGCGCGCGCCATGGCAGTACTCGTCGGCGCCCTGTTGCGCTTTCTGGTCGATCGCAAAGGCAGCAGCGCCTTGGTGCAGAATGGCGATGACATGTCGACCTTGATGTCGCTCGGCATCAATAAAAGCCGCATTGCGCTCATTTCCGGATCGGGGGTCGACGTCAAGCGGTTCACACCGCTACCGGAACCGCAAGGCCCACCGACTTTCGGCTTCGTCGGCCGCCTGCTCGACGACAAAGGCATTCGCACGCTCGTCGCCGCCCATCGTCTCCTGCGCGCGCGCGGCCTCGATGCCCGGCTCTTGATCGCCGGTGCGCCCGATCCGGCCAATCCGGCCTCGGTTTCGCAAGCGGAAGCGGCGTCCTGGAACAGCGAGCCCGGCATCACCTGCCTCGGTCATGTCGACGATATCGCCGGGCTGTGGGCGCGCGCGCATGTCGCCGTTTTGCCGTCGCGCCGCGAGGGGCTGCCATTGTCGTTGCTGGAGGCAGCGGCTTGCGGCCGGGCGATGATCGCGAGCGATGTGCCGGGTTGCCGCGAAATCGTCATCCATGAGCGCACCGGCCTCCTGGTCCCGGTCGACGATGCCGCTGCCTTGGCGGATGCGATGGAGCGGCTGTGGCGAACGCGGGATTTGCGCGCGCAATATGCGAAAGCGGCACGCGATCTGGTCGTCGAAAAATTCGCAGCGGACATTATCGGCGGGAAAATCGTTGCGCTTTATCGACGAATGGTGGGCGATCAACAGACGCCAAACATGAATTGAGCTCCGATGCATACGCAGTGGACGGTTTTGTGGGCTGCAGGCGCTGTTGCAATTCCGGCGGCGGCGGCCCTGCTCTGCGCGCTCTTGCTCGTGCTGTTGCTTCCGCTGCTCAAGCGTTATGCGATGGCAAGACCCAACGCGCGCTCGTCGCACACGATACCAACGCCGCAAGGCGGCGGCATTGCCGTCATTGCGGCGACGATTATCGTCTCCGGTGCCGCACTTTATTTTTTGCCGGACGGCGCGGCGACGGCGCTGCGGCTTCCGATCATACTTGCCGCTGTCGTTCTGATTGCGGGCGTTGGCGTGCTTGCCGACGTTCATCCGGAGAACGTGGCGTGGCGGTTGCTGTTGCAAACATTGGCGGTCACCGCGGTCATCGTCGTGCTGCCGCCTGGATTGCGGGTGCTGCCGATTCTGCCGTTGCCGGCCGAACGCATCGCGCTCCTGGTTGGGGGCTTGTGGTTCGTCAATCTGGTAAATTTCATGGACGGTCTCGATTGGATGACGGTGGCGGAGGCTGTTCCGCTCACGGCCGCACTCGCCACGATCGGCCTGCTCGGTGTGCTGCCGCCGGTAGCGATCGTCGTAAGCCTGGCGCTGTGCGGCGCCATGATCGGCTTTGCTTTTTTCAACCGTCCGGTCGCGAAACTTTTCCTCGGCAACGTCGGCAGCCTTCCAGTCGGGCTCTTGCTCGGCTGGCTCCTAGTTCTGCTCGCCGGCGATGGGGACCGTGCCGCGGCGATGCTGTTGCCGTTATATTATGTCGCCGACTCCACCATCACGCTCATCCGCCGCGCGCAGAACGGGGAGAAGATTTGGCGGGCACATCGCTCGCATTTCTATCAGCGCGCCACCGACCGCGGCTTTTCCGTGATCGACGTGGTGGGGCGCGTTTTCGCGGTCAATCTCGGGCTCGCGGCACTAGCGGTTCTAACCGCGATCTCGCAGTCCAGGATAACCAATATTGCGGCGTTGAGCGGCGGTACCGCTCTCGTCGCTGGGCTACTCTATTCATTGACCCGCAATAGGCGCATTTGACCGCAGTTCCACCAGAACGCCGTCAGAAATTACGAAGTCATCGACGATTTGGCCGAGCCGCGCGCGGGGCATCAGTTTGGCTGTCGGCGGAATATCATACTGGTCCTGAACGCTGGCCCTTCCCCTTCCGGTCCCGCATTATGATCGACCATGAAGATACACGCATAGCCAAGCGACCGCATTTCAGCCAAAAACTCTGAGCGATTGAACATCCGACCCGCTATCTGCCTGTAGGGATGGAATTGCTGCCATGTTGATGTTGGCCCGTCGGTCATCGGCGTCTGCGACACAATGACGAACTGCGGCGACAGGCTTGCAAGCCGGGCCAAGGTTTCCCGATATGCGGGGACGTATTGAATCGAACTGCCAATATTGACAATCAGCGGGGCGGCAAGGCTGGCTGGGATATCTTCGACGATCTTCACGGCCGGTGGGGGCAGGACTGGCACAATCTTGTCGCGGACAGCTCGACACATCGCCGGAGTTTCAACAAGCACATAAGAGAGCTTCGACGGATCCAGTCCGCTGACTTGATCCAGAATGCAGAACAGCCCAGCGGCTGCGCCGCCACCAAAATCAAGGACGGTCAGCGATTCGTCGATGAACTGGGAAACGACCAGCGGCAGAATGAGATACCAGCTTCTGACATCGTTTGGTTCCGATTTCCTCGCGCGCAACTTGTCAGCGACAATCAGCTGGGCATATTTGTCGTCGTCATATCCATCCCCGACGTCCGCCGCGGATGAATAGCGGTGTGGCATCAAGGCGTGAGATCCAAACCCGCGCGCGTAGCGCCGCACCCGTTGCGCCAACCGCAGTAAAACGGGCGGGGTTAAGTCGACAATCAGCGAACGAATGTCGGGAGTCATCAATTACACCCCCTTCCTGATCTTTGGGTCTCACGCAAGGTGCCGCCAGAAAGAAGAGGCATTGGTGCCTTTCTCCTTTTTTGTGATGGACGAGTTCGCGGGGGCGACCGACTGAGTCGGGTAAGATCACCGCCGAGTAGAGACATAATACTGATCTCAGTTCACATCGCGAGTCGCGCAATTGCGCTCATTTTACTCCGCCGCCGGACTCCGCTTGCGCTGATCGAAGCGGCGGTCGAACACCTGCTCGGCGATGCGGTTTTTCAGCATTTCGATCGAGCCGCCGGCGATCATCCAGCCGCGCGTGCGCCGCATGCAGTATTCGACCAGCGTCTCACGGCTGTATCCCAGCGCGCCCATGATCTGCACCGCTTCGCTCGCCACTTCGAAGCCCGCCTGGTTGCACGCCGCCTTGGCGATCGCGGTCTCGTATGCCGACGGCAGGCCGCGGTCGGCATTGGCGGCGGCGCGATAAAGCAGCAATTGCGCGCCGTCGAGCTTGATCGCCATGTCGGCGAATTTCCATTGCAGGCCCTGAAACTCGCAGAGCGGCCGGTCGAACTGCCGGCGCGTCGCAGCGTAGTCGCGGGCGGCGTTGAACGCATAACGGCCATAGGCCAGCGAGCGCGCCGTGTTGCCCAACCGCTCGACATTAAAGCCGGCCATTTGCTTCTTGAAACCGCCGGGACCGAGCAACACGTTCTCGGTGGGCACGCGGCAGTCGTCGAAATGCAACTCGCACCATTCCTCGCCGCTCATGAAGGCCGACGGCGCGCCGATGGAAAATCCCGGCGCACTGCGCTCGATCAGCACCGAGCCGATGCCGGAAAGTCCGGGGCCGAAGCGCACATAAATCAGGAAAATCTGCGCGTCGGGACTGAAGGTTGAAAACACTTTGCTGCCGTTGACGATGTAATACGCGCCGCCCGCTCTGGCGCTGGTCTTCAGATCGGTGAGCGCCGAGCCGGCATCGGGCTCGGTCATGCCGAGCGACATCACCATGCGGCCGGCGAGCAGTTCGCCGAGCCAGCGCGCTTTCTGCTCGGGCGTGCCGTATTCGGCGAAAGTGCGGATTGGACCGAAATTACCGAACTGCACCACGTCGGCGCTGCGCGGACAAACCGCCGCCACCTGCTCGATGGCGATCACGGCGTCGATCAGGCTGCCGCTCTGTCCGCCGTCGCTCTGCGGCAGCGTTATCCCCATGAGCCCGTGTTTGGCCATGAGTTGCGCGACATCGAACGGAAACCGCGGATCGTGCGCGCGCTTGAGCGCTCCCGCCGCGAGATGCTCGCGCGCAAAGCGCTGTACCGAATCGGCGAACTGCTTTTGCTCCGCCGTGAGGTCGAAATTCATGAGTGACTCATTGATTGGTCACCTGTCGCAAGTCGTTCGGGCGTGACGTGCAGGGTTGCCTTGCGCGTTGCCAGCCGGTCCATCCATGATGATTGGATGGGACCAACACGTTCGTTGGGCGCCGATCCGTTCACTTCGGCTGCAAATGGGCCGACTGGATGACCGCCGCCCACTTGGTTTCCTCGTGGTCGATGACGGCGGCTTGATCGGCCGGGGTTCCCGGCTCCGGCTCGGCGCCCTCGTTGATGATGCGCTTTCGCACCGCGTCGTCCGCCAGCGCCTCGTTGAGCACCTTGTTCAATTTTTGCACGATCGGCTGCGGCGTGCCTGCGGGCGCCAGCAATCCGTAGCTCAAGGTCGCGTCGAAGCCGGGCAAGCCGGAATCCGCAAGCGTCGGCAGGTTCGGCATCAGCGTCGAATGCTTGGCGGATGTCACAGCCAGGGCGCGGATATAGCCGCCGTCGAGGCCGGCACGCGACGGCGGGATCGGATTGAAGCCGACCTTGACGAAACCGCCCATCATATCGGTGACCAGCGGGCCCGAGCCCTTCTCGATGATTTGCTCGACCTTCACGCCGGCTTGCTCTGCGAACAATACCGAAGCGAGAAAGTTGACCGTGCCGGCGCCGGGCGTGGCGACCTGATACGGCTCCTTGGAGCTCTTTATCAGCGCGATCAATTCGCCGACGTTGTGCACCGGCAAGTCCTTGTACACCAGGAGCAGCGCCGGCGCCGACGCGATCAGGCCGATGGGCGCGAAATCCTTGCGCGGGTCGTAGCCGACATTTTTATAAAGGTGCGGACCGGTGGCGAGCGTGGAGGTGTAACCGAGAATGATCGTATAGCCGTCCGGCGCGGCGTGAGCGACCTCGCGCGTGCCGACCGTGCCGCTGCCGCCGGCGTTGCGATTCTCGACCACGACCCGCTGGCCGAGCGCCGCGCTCATCTTGTCGGAGACCGCCCGGGCCATGATGTCGTTGGTGCCGCCCGGCGGCAGCGGAATGACCAGAACAATCGGCCGGTTCGGGTAATCGTCGGCGGCCATGAGGCTGGACGCGTCAAAAATAATTATCGCCGCCAAGGCCGCAAGCACGCTCACAAGCTTTGCCAAGATCGCCTCCCGTTTCGTCCCGCACTGTATTTTCTTGTTGCGCCGGCGCCCGGCGCCGGCCGATATTGCCCAACATTAGCCGGTGAGCCGGCCCGTTGTCATGGCCGCGGCGGCGCGCTGGAGGCGTAATAACGTCACGGACGTCCTTCTTCTTGCCGAGGCAAGATGGAATCGCGTGTCGATGCCGCTGACGGCCCTGCTCCGACCATCCGTGATTCGGTGGCAAAGCCCCAAACCGGATCAAACCGGTAGACGTGATAGACCGGACTGGTCTTCATGTAAGCTGGATACTCGCCTTTGCGCAGCGTCGTTGCGATGCTCGGCATCACCGTCGCCGGAATGCTCCCGACATGACCCGCAGTACCACGATGAACATGGCCACTGATAACGGCGATCACCCGCCCGGAGTGCTGCAAAGCTTGGTTTAGCCTCGCCATCATCTCCGGTGTTTCGAAATTGACCGGGTCCGGCCCCACCGGAACCTCAAACGGCGGATGGTGCGCAAAAACCGCAATCGGCGTAGTGGTCTCGGCATCGATCATGCCGATCAAACGTCTGGCCCGTTCGGGGCAAAAGTCACCCTTGTTGCTGCCCGAACTCAGCGTATCCACCGCAATCAGTCTGACCGAGTAGCCCTCAACCGTGTAGTCGATAAACTCGGAATCGGACGCTAGGTATCCGCCTGTTGAGAAAGCGGCGCGCAAATTCGCCCTGTTGTCCTTGTTGCCGGCCAGGACATAGACCGGCGCATGCGCCTTGGCGACAATGGCCGCAGCCTGAGCGTATTCGTCTTGCCGTCCGTTATGGACAATATCCCCAGTGTGGACGATCACGTCGGGGGCCGGATCGAGTGCGTTGATGTCCGCAATGGTGCGCTCGAAATCGCGTATTCTCTGGTCGGCGTCGACGGTATCGAGAGCTATATGAGTGTCGGAGATTTGCGCGATGATCATGATGCCGGATGCTGGTCTGCCGATCGCAGACTTGCGTAATATTCCTTGAGGATCGCCACCACTTCAGGCCGGCTGAACTCGGGCGGTATGTCCGCATTGCTCGAGAGCATTTCACGCTGCTGCGTACCGGAGATCGAAATGTGATGCTTCGGGTCGTGAGGACAGGTCTTCGCCGTCGCCATTCCGTAGCACTTGCGGCAGTAAAAAGTGACGTCGATCTTCAGCGGCTTGGTCAGGAGAGCGCCGGGCCAGAGCTGATCGAAAATGTGTTGTGAATCGAACGGGCCGTAGTAGTTGCCGACGCCGGCATGGTCGCGCCCGACGATAAGGTGCGAGCAACCGAAGTTCTGGCGAATCAGCGCATGAAGAAGTGCTTCGCGCGGACCCGCATAGCGCATCTCGATCGGATAGCCGGCCTGGATAACCGTTCCGGGGCGGAAATAATTATCGATCATCGCCTGGATGGCGCGGGTTCGCACCTCGGCCGGGATGTCGCCTTCCTTCAGCTTGCCCAGCACTTGATGGATGAAAACGCCGTCCGACACCTCCACCGCAATTTTCACTAGGTATTCGTGACTGCGGTGCATCGGATTTCGGGTCTGGAAGGCGGCGACTTTCGACCATCCCCGATCGAGAAACATCGCCCGCGATTCCGCAGGGCGGATATAGAGCTTGGGATATTTGACGACGTAATCGCCTTCGTCGATCACCATCACGGGCCCGGCGAGGTTGACTTCGCCCTGGCCCAATACCTTCGCTACGCCGGGATGCTTGGGATCGGCGGTGCGATAAACGTGCTCAGCCTCGAATCGCTTGTCGATAGAATATTTCTCGCTCACGGTCATGAGGGCGAGAATCTCGCCGCTCTCCGCGTCGACGAGAGCGACCGTCTCTTCGTCGTTGATGCTGTCGGCAAGATCTTTATCTACCGAAAGCGTGATCGGGATCGGCCAAAACAGACCACCGCTAAGCTTCATATCCCGGCAAGAGCCGAGCCAATCGTCATGTCCCATGAAGCCGTCGAGCGGCGTATAGGCACCCATCGCCAGCATGAGCACGTCCGAGACCGCCCGCGAGTCGAGCGGAACTTTACGAAGCCTTTCCGCTCGGCGGCGCTCGCCGGCGCGCTCCGTCTCTGGCAGCAGCAGCGGCTTGACCGATTCCGAGCCGTGCGGCGGTACGAGCTTCGACATGACGGTCTACGGCCGTTTCGGGGTCTCGTATTCGGCTTCCTTCTGGAACGGCTCCCAGACGGTTTCGAAACCGACAAACCCCTTTTCGTTCGGCTCTTTTTGACGCGTCGTCAGAAAGCGCGCGTGGCCGTCAGGAACTTTGGTGATCGGTTTTTGCTCGCTGCTCATAAGTCACCTTTGCATTGAAACCGGGATTGTCATTCAAACAGGCCGCATCAGTGACGGGTCGATAGCCGCTTGTGCGCCGATCGCTCCGCCCGCGCTTGCTTCTTCATCGGTTGGCTCGCGTACAGTCACGATCTCGAGCGTAAAGACGACCTCTCTGCCGCAAAGCGGATTATTGCCGTCGACCGTCAGCGTCTTGTCGTCGACCCTCGTCACGAGAAAGCTGCGGGTCTGGCCCTTGTCGTTTTCCATGAGGATGGAGGTACCGACCTTCCGATATTCCTCGGGAACGTTCTCGACGCGATCGGTAAATACCAGCAACTCGTCTCTGGCGCCGAAGATCCGATTGCCGTCGATCGGCACCTCGATAACCTCGCCTGCGGATCTGCCCTCCAGTTCCGCGTGTACGAAAGGGGCCAAGATTTCATTGTGTCCGTGAACATAGCCCAACGGAAATTCGACCGTGGTGAGCACATGACCCGACTTCCTGTCGGTCACCTTGTAGGTGAGTTCGACATATTTGCCATCGTGGATGGGTTCACTCATGTCGGATCCGAGCCGCTCAAAAGATGGACGCACCGAAAATCCTGATTTCTTCATCCTCATAGCCGAGGACAAGTCTGCCGAGCCATTCGCCCGCTTTCTTGGTGCTCCGTTGCCGGTAAAGAACCGTCACGTGTTCGCCCCTGCGGATAATGCCGAGATAGTCGAAGTGCCCAGACAGGTTTCGGGCCAGTTCGCTGTTTGCGAACTGGTGGCCAGCCTCGACTTGATTCATGGCACGCGCCAGGTCGCTGGAAAACTTCCTGACGAATTCACCGTATTTGCCTTCGTTGGAATTCTTCACAAGGTCGCGCCACAGAGGGTCGGCTATGGCCCGTATCTCTTCGTCGGTTTTCTCGATAATGATCACGTGCGGTTCTCTGGGGCCGTGAAAGACCGGATTTGTAGAGTGCGTCAAAAGCGACATGTTGGCCTTTCTTTGCATCCGGGCGGAGGTTCAACGCGATCGTCCGCCCGGAGCAACTGTTACTCGTCCGCCGAAACCAAGTGATAGCAGGGCGCCTTCTCCATAGTGTATTCACCGGTGTTCGGATCGCGGCGCGAAACAGTCAGCACGTGCCAGTTTGCGTCGTCCACCTTCATGGCGTCGCCGCGGTAGTAGTAGCCCGGCCAGCGGGTCTCCTTGCGGAACAGCGTGTGCTGCGTAACGCACTCCGCGGCGCGATGCCGGTGCTTCAGCTCCCACGCGCGCAGCAACTCGTGAATATCCTTCGCGGCCAGACTGTCGAGATCCTCCTCCATGACCTTGAGCTTCTTGAGCGCGATATTCAGGAGCTTATCGTTGGTCATGTAGCTGACCGTCACTCCGCCGCAATACTCGTCCATGAGCTTCTGCAGACGATCCAGGCCCTGCTTGGGATTGATGTAGTGCGGGTTGACATCGCCGGCCACGATCTCGTTGCGGTAGATCTTGTAGTGCTCCAGCGGCTTGTAGATTTCCTTCGCGCGGCGGTTGATCTGTTGGTCGGATACGACGATGCCTTCGCCCTTGCCGTCGTCGATATATTTACAGGCAGCCTTCGCGGCGAGACGGCCCTCGGTGAACGAGCCGGATGAGAAGGCGTGCGGCGTGCCGCCGACCGCGTCACCGGCGCCGAACAGACCGTCGATCGTCGTCATGCGGTTGTAGCCCCAGAAATACTCGGGCGGAGAAACATCCTCGGGACCCGAGCACCAGGCACCCGAGCAGGTCGCATGCGAGCCCATGACGTAGGGCTCGGATGTGGTCAGCTCCGGGTTCTCGTTCTTGGGGTCCACGTCGGTCGAAGCCCAGAGGACCGCCTGGCCGATGGTCATGCCGAGGAAGTTCTCCCAGCCGACCTCTTCCAGATGAGGATCCTGGAAGGCCTTCATAGTCACCATGTGAATGGGGCCGCGGCCTGCATTCACTTCACTGATTATGCAATGGTTGCGTAGACAGGTCGGGATCGGCCTGTGGGTTAAGTGCGAAGCTTCCGGATCCAGATATTCCTTTCCGACCATTTTCTGAAGTTCGGGGAACCACCTGGATTCGTACTCCTCGCCCAAGCAATTTTGCGTATAGGTCTTCAGGTGCAGGAAATAGGCGCCGACCGGGCCGTAACCGTCCTTGAAACGCGCCAGCACGATACGGTTTTCCATCTGCGTCATCTTGGCGCCGGCTTCGATCATGAGCCCATAGGCAGACGCGGACGACCAGGGCGCATACCAGGTACGGCCGGAACCTTCGCCCACCGAACGTGGCTTGAAGATATTGGAAGCTCCGCCGGCGCCGCAGATCACGGTCTTGGACTTGAAGACGTGATAGTTGCCGGTGCGCACATTGAAGCCGACGGCACCGGCGACCCGGTTCTCCTTGCTGTCATCCATCAGCAGGTGGGTGACGCAGACCCGATTGAACACCTTGTCCGCGGATTTCTTGGCGGCCTCGGCCACGATGGGCTTGTAGGACTCGCCATGAATCATGATCTGCCATCGCCCCTCACGCAGATAGCGCCCGGTTTTCGGGTCCTTCATGATGGGCAGGCCCCACTCTTCGAATTGGTGCACCGTGGAGTCGACGTGACGGGCCATATCGAACAGCAGGTCTTCGCGCACCAATCCCATCAGATCGATACGAGCGTAGCGGACATGGTCCTCCGGTTTATTTTCGCCCCACCGGGTCCCCATGTAACAGTTGATGGCGTACAGACCCTGGGCGACCGCGCCGGAGCGATCGATATTTGCTTTCTCGGCAATAATGATCTTCTTGTTCTGACCCCAAAACCTGGCCTCCCAGGCGGCACCGCTGCCGCCGAGGCCTGAGCCGACGACCAGGATGTCGATGTTGTCTTCGACGATCGTTTTGTAAGCCATCAGTAATACACGCCTTTCTTCAGCTTGAGACCGGCTGCCTGAAGGGTGTGCAAACCGCCGTCATCCATCCGAATCCACTTTGGCTCATTGTAAAGCAGCTGGCTGTCGCGCATTTGCTGGCTGGGCGCGGGAACTTCGGCGAGCTTCGGGATGGCCTGGCCCCAAGGCTTGGTCGTGATCGGCGACAGGAAATTCTTTTCCGTGCCGTTTCGATATTTGATCTTCCAGGCGATCGTGCCTTTCTCTTCGTCACGGATGACGCGAACGCTGTGACCGAGCGGGGCGAAGTCGGCATATCCGCGCACGTCGATCGCATTCTGCGGGCAAGCCTTGACGCAGGAGTAGCACTCCCAGCACATGCTCGGCTCGATGTTGTAAGCGCGACGATAAGTCGGATCGATGTGCATGATGTCCGAGGGACAGATGTCGACGCAATGTCCGCATCCGTCGCACCTTGTCATATAGACGAAGGTTGGCATTAGTCGGCTCCCTAGCTGATCCTGTAGAACTTGCGGGTTGTTTTCTAATAATGGCGTGGCGCTTCGCGCTTGATGCCAAGCCCCATTTGCATCGGAGCTTTTTGCAACAGCTCCATGGAATGTCGTTTGCGTTGTTCGGGATCGTCACGAGTCAGCGTCGGCAAATTCTGAGCTGAACCGTTTTCCTTCGATACTCGTTTCTCGAGCGCCGCGGCCGGTTTGAAGAACATGTGCGAGAACTTCGACCACGGGATCGATCCGAACAACACCGTGGTGGCAATCAGATAGAGGACCAGAGTTATGGTCGCCCAGTCCGAGCCTTTCGTCTGCAAATAGGCCCAGATCAGCCCGAGCGTAGCGCTGATGACGAGCGAAAGAATGAACAGATCCGCGCGCATGATGCGGAATGGCGACTGGCCTTCGGCCGCAACGTCGACGCGGATGAAGAACCAGAACCAGTAGCCGCCGACACAGATCATCAGCGCGCCAAGCCACCAAAGAAGCGGCCAGTACGACGGCGTTGGCGTCGCGGGCGTCGGATACCAGAACACCATGGCGATGGTGGCCACGACATAAAAGACGAAGCCGTACATGCCGAGGAGATGCGCGAGCCTGCGCTTCATGTTGCAGAACTCGCCTGAGGCCAGCACGTCGACAACCGCGGACTGCACGGCCAGCGACACCATTTTGCCGCCGCCAACCTGCTGCCGCGCGTTGCTCTTCGAATCTCGCCAGTTGGCAAAGAAATATGTAGCGCTTCTTTTGTGAATGATGTCGAACAACGTTCCGACGACGACCAACAAGGCCATGACGACGACGTAGGTCTGCATGACGGCCGGCGGCACAGAGGCAGAAAGCTCGGCGAACGGATTGCTGGTGAACATTGCCCGACGTTTCCTCCACGGCGTTGCCTTTGCCGCTTACGATAGCTGGCGGAATGAAGGCTAGCAATCGTTTGAACGCTGCACTGTCTATTCACGCAAACGAACGTTTCGTTCGATGAAATTTGTTAAGCGGCAAGCTCGAATCTACGGACACCTGCTGCGCCGGGAGCGGCGCCTCGATCCACGAGATCGCGCAGGTGGTTGCGCATCACGATGCTGGCGCCTGTGGCCATCACGCTGGGCGTCATCGCCCTGCGGCGGGCCGCCCACGCCACAGGCCAGTCCGCCTCCCGCGCCGCGCCGCCCATGCCATGGTTTGTTCTGGGCTTCGTCGCCATGGTGATTCTCAATAGTGTCGTCACCATTCCGGCCGTCCGGAAGGATACCATCGTCGTTGGCACAACTTTCATGCTCTCGATGGCGCCGGCCACCACGGGTGTGGAGACGGACTTCCGCAAGCTCAAGGGGGAAGGCCTCAAGCCGTTGGCTCTGGCCGCGGCGGCCTGGATCTCTCCATTTTTGCACTCGTGCTGGTGAAGCTGAGCGCCTATTCTTGAGGGATGACGCTTGAGCAGCTTCGTATTTTTGTCGCGGTTGCCGAATGCGAACACGTCACCCGCGCCGCCGAAGCGCTGCGGCTGACTCAGTCGGCCGTCAGTGCCGCCATCGCCGCGCTCGAAAGCCGCTATAGCGTTACCCTATTTGACCGAGTTGGGCGCCGGATCGAATTGAACGAGGTGGGCCGGCTGTTCCTGGGCGAGGCGCGCGCAGTTCTCGCCCGCGCAGCCACCGCCGAGCTCGCGCTCACCGAAATGAGCGGTCTCAAGCGCGGCACGCTCAGCGTCCATGCCAGCCAGACCATCGCAAGCTATTGGTTGTCGCCGCGGCTGGTCGCTTTCCGCAACGCTTACCCGCAGATCGAGGTCAAGCTTGCTGTCGGCAATACTGCACAGACCGCGGACGCCGTGATCGACGGTACAGCCGAGCTCGGCTTCGTCGAAGGTCGCGTCGAGGATCCCGCGCTGGTGCAAAACACGATCGATCAGGACCGGCTGACCATCGTCGCGGGCGCCGATCATCCATGGGCGCAAAAAAAGCGTCTAACCGAGCGGGATCTTGTCGAAGGCGATTGGGTGCTGCGCGAACTGGGCTCCGGCACGCGCTCGGAGTTCGAAGCGGCACTGTCCGCCAAGGGCGTGTCGCCGGAAGCGCTCAATATAGTTCTCGAACTGCCGACGAACGAGGCGGTGCGCGCCGCCGTAGAGGCAGGCGCCGGCGTGACCGCGATCTCGGAACTTGTGGTAGAGGCTGCGCTGCGCGCCGGCACGCTTGTCGCAATGTCATTTGAATTGCCGGCTCGCCCTTTCCTGGTCCTGCATCATCGCGACCGGTATCGGTCCAAGGCAGCGCAGGAGTTCCTAAAGATCATCACCACGTTTGCCGAGCCGCGGCCCGCTCGCTCCGCATCGTGAAATGAAACGATGGTCGGCAGATCGCAGCGTCGACTTTCGAGAGACGCCGCATGACGGCGCATCAACGCCGCCGCTGCACACGCTGCGTCCAAAAACAACCTCAGGTCAACGCGGATTACGGCGTCGCGCGATCGCGCGCGGCGATCATGCCCTGGCCGATCGCGCCTGCGAGGCCGCCGAGCATGATGCCGATCGGCATGAAAGTGAAGAACACCAGCATGCCGGAATAGCCCTCGAAGGAACTGGTGTGAAAGACGCCGGTCCAAGCAAAGCCCAGCCCAATGCCGATGACACCGCCCGCTATCGCGCCGAGCACGAAGCCGATCAGTCCGAGCATGACCACCTTCATCATTCGCCCCGGACGATGGCCTTCACGGCGGCTCCGCTACTCGATCTGCGGGATCCCGGCATTGACGATGATATCGTGATATTTCTTGATCTCGCCGGTAATGAATTTCGCGGCCTGATCGGGCGTCTGGTACATCGTCTCGGCGCCCTGGCGTTCAAAGCCAGCATGCACTTGCGGATCGGCGACGGCTTGTTTGAGCGCGTCGTTCAGCTTGGACACGATCGCCGCGGGCGTGCCTTTCGGCGCCAACAGCGCAAACCAGCCGGACACCTGGTATTGCGGCAGGCCGGCCTCCTTGGTGGTCGGCGTGTCGGGCAACACATCGAGCCGGTTCGGGCCGGCGACCGCCAGCGCCCTGGCACCTTTGGCTTGCAGCGGAGCGGCAACGTTCGGGTACCACTGGAAACCGAGCGGGACTTGGCCGGACATCAGATCCGGCGCGTACTGCCCGATATTGCGATAAGGCACGTGGGTGAGCTTCACGCCGGTAAGTTGGCTGAAATATTCGCCGGCGAGATGCTGTGAACTGCCGATGCCGACCGATCCAAAATTGAGCCCGGGATGGGCCTTGCCATAGGCGATCAGGTCCTGGAGCGTGTTGACCGGCAGCTTGGTGGAAGCCGCCACCACGATGGTGAAGGAGGCGAACGGCGAGATCGTCTCGAAATCCTTCTCCGGGTCGTAATCGAGACGCTTGTACAGCGTGACGTTGGCGGCGATCGGACCCGAACCGCTGCCGACAATCGTGTAGCCGTCAGGCGTCGCGCGCGCGCCATCGGCGGTGCCGATATTGCCGCCGGCGCCGGGCTTGTTCTCGACCACGATCGGCTGACCCAAGAGCTTCGACATCTTGTCGAACAGCACGCGGCTGACGACGTCGCTGGCGCTGCCGCCGGCGAAGGGAATGATCGCGGTGATCGGCCGCGACGGGTAATTCTTCGCCGCGTCCTCGGCGCGGGCGACATTGCCGAGAGCGAGGATTATCAGCGCGACAACCGCACCGAGCAGAAACCTAATGCCATGCTTCTTCACCGTGGAATTCCCTCGATAGGCGTACAAAACTGTGGCCTCGGTACCGCCCGCTGCTGCTAATCTCGGCCACACTACTTATTTTTAAAGTGCTTCTCCAGCCCTTGCCAGCCTTCAAAGTAATCGTGCTGCAATTCCGATGACTCGATCGCATAGCGGGTAAGCCGCATGGCGTAACGGCTTTCGAACATGAAGGCCATCGTGTCTTCGAGCTTGTGCGGCTTGAGCTCGGCGCGGCTGGCGCGCTGCCAGGTCTCGGCATCGGGGCCGTGCGCCGTCATGCAATTGTGCAGGCTGCAACCGCCGGGCAGAAAGCCCTCAGCCTTGGCGTCGTAGGCGCCGTGGAGAAGCCCCATGAATTCGGTCATGACGTTGCGATGATACCAGGGCGGCCGAAACGTATCCTCGCCGACCAGCCAGCGCGGCGGGAAGATGACGAAGTCGATATTGGCGGTGCCTGGCACGTCGGACGGCGCGGTGAGCACGCTGTAGATCGACGGATCGGGATGATCGAAGCTCACCGTGCCGATGACCATGAAGCGCGCCAGCTCGTATTTGTAAGGGGCGAAATTGCCGTGCCAGGCGACGACATTGAGCGGCGAATGATCCGTCGCCGCAGTCCATAGATTGCCCTGAAATTTCGCCACCACGGTACAGGGCGCCTTGGTGTCTTCGTAGGCGGCGACGGGGCTTAGAAAATCGCGCGGATTGGCAAGCCCATTGGAGCCGAGCGGACCCAGTTCCGGCAGCCGCAGCGCCTGGCCGTAGTTCTCGCAGATATAGCCGCGCGATGGGCCGTCCGGCAGTTCGACGCGGAAACGAAGCCCGCGCGGAATGACGACGATCTCGCCGGGCGGCGTCTCGACGATGCCGAGCTCAGTGATGAAGCGGGCGCGTCCCTGCTGCGGCACCACGAGCATTTCGCCGTCAGCATTATAGAAGCAGCGCTCGATCATCGAGCGGTTGGCGGCGTAGATATGCACCGCCATGCCGGTTTGCGCCGCCACGTCGCCGTTGCCGCCGAGCGTCACGATGCCCTCGACGAAGTCGGTCGGCTTGTTCGGAACCGGGATCGGGCTCCAGCGCAATTGCGTCGGCGTGGCGTCGACATCGTTGAACGGCGCGCTGCGGATCAACCCGTTGTCGATGCGCGCGTACGGCCGATGCACGACCGAGGGCTGGATACGATAAGTCCAGGTGCGGCGGTTTTCCGAGCGCGGCGTGGTAAACGAGGTGCCCGAAATCAATTCGGCATAAAGCCCGTGCGGCGGACGCTGCGGCGAGTTACGGCCGACCGGCAAAGCGCCCGGCACGGCTTCGGAAACAAAATGATTGCCGAAGCCGGATTGGTAGCGGAGTTCGGCATGGGCGTTTGTGCCCTCCGCTGCGCGAAGCTTGGTTTCCTGATTCATCATGAACCTCCCCGAAGCCCCGCCGTGACAGCGCGTGGGCCGATCCCCAAAGCCGCCTACGACCGTCTCATGGAGCGCAATTCTTTGATTTCGCTCGCAATGACGATCGAAAATTTGGTCGCGTTCGCAACAAATATCCGCTTTCCGCGATCACGGCGCAAGCAAATTGGGGCGGCGGGTTCCAGCGCCGCGGCCGCCGCCGCAATTCGCCTTGAATGACTCACAATCCGTCCCAAAAGCCGCCCGCTTAGACCGGCATGAGCGCCGCCGGAGGACGAGGGAAACCCTTCTTTAACCAAGCCTGGACTGCGCCGCCGCGCGCCGTCGCAACACGTTCTGTGAGGGAACGGGGATGCGTCCGATACTGGCGTTTGCAATCTTGCTGCTGTGGCTGTCGCGCGCCGCGCCGGAGCCGGATTATTCCCGTTATCTTACCGATTATCCGCATGCCGCGGGCGGCGGCGTGACCTCGTCGCTGATCGAGATCGAGTCATCGACCGGGCGAGCCGACCGCCTTTCCGTGGCATCGCTGCAGCCGCACGCCATCTCTGTCGAGACCCTAAGGCCGCCCGGTCCCGGCGCGGACGCCGATTTCGATGCCAGTGCCAACGCGGATGCGGACAGCGCGTCCGGCCACGCCGGGGACCTTTCCATCAACGAACTGTGCAACGCGCTCTACACGTCGGCGCAGAACAACGACTTGCCTGTGCCGTTCTTTGCCAACCTGATCTGGCAGGAGAGCCGGCTGCGCGACGACGCCGTGAGCCGGAAGGGCGCCTTGGGCATCGCGCAATTCATGCCGGAGACGGCCGCTGAAACCGGGCTCGACGACCCGTTCGACCCGCTCAAAGCGATACCGGCTTCGGCGCGCTTTCTGCGCGAGCTGCGCCTGGAATTCGGCAATCTCGGTTTCGTCGCGGCGGCCTACAATGCCGGCGCCCGCCGCGTTATCGAATGGCTCGAACATCGCAACAGCCTGCCGCGCGAAACACGCGGCTATGTCGTGCGCGTGACCGGTCTCTCCGTCGAGGCCTGGCGCAGCATGGCGGTCAACGACGACGCGCTGGCCTTCGTGCAGCACCTGCCCTGCCGCAGCCTGCCCGCTTTCGCCAGCATGGAGCAGGCGCAATCGGAGCAGGTCCAGCTGCAGCAGGCGAAGCTCGAACAGCTCAAAACCGACGAGGCCAAGGCCGAACAAGCCAAACTGGAGCAAGCCAAGCTCGACAAGCCGGCGGCCAAAGCTGCGTCGAAGTTGCACCATGAGCATGCGGCCGAGCCCAAGCGCGGCCGCGGCGTTCACGAACGCCGCGACGCGCACGGCGAACACCAGCGGCGCGCCGCAAAGCGTGAGGCCGAACAACATCCGCACACTGGTCGCGAAAAGCATGGAAGCGTTTAGAGCATGCTCCGGAAAAGTGGATACCGGTTTTCCGAAAAGATCATGCTCAAAGAAAACCCTGGAGCGACAATCGATTCAATATGAAGCGATTTCGCTTTAGGCAGGACAGCCGGCCGCCGCTTTAATCCACGGGCGCAGACGCCGAGCCGCGCCTGATGCCGAGCGTCACGATACGCTGCAGCAAGTCGGGATAGCCGATGCCGATATGTTTTGCCGCCGTGGCGAATTCCTGGCTTTCGGCGATTTCGGGATTGGGATTGGCTTCGAGAAAATACGGCGTGCCGTCGGCGGCGAGACGAAAATCGATGCGCGCGTAGCCGTCGAGCTCCAGCGTCCGGTAAATCCGCTTGGCCATGCGCTGGATGCGGGTCGCCAGCTCCGGCGTAAGATCCCTGGCCGGTCCGTGCCGGATGCCGCGGCGTTCCTGGTAGTCGGGATCGTGCTTGACCTTCTCGGTGGCGATGAGCCAGTCGCCCTCCGCCATGTTCTGGAATTGCAGCTCCCATACCGGCAGCACGATCAGCCGTTCATTGCCGACAATGCCGACATAGATTTCGCGTCCCTCGATATATTGCTCGGCGATGGCGTTGGTGCCGATGCGGTCGTGGATGAAGTTGACGCGCTCGATGAGCTTCTCATCGCTGTCGACCACCGAGGCCTGCGAAATGCCGTAAGAGGCGTCCTCGTTGACGCTCTTGACGATCAGCGGCAAAGCGAGCCGCGCCGGCCGCTTCACCTTGCGGCCCTTCGGAAACACGGTGAAGTCCGGCACCGGAATGCGGTGGTAATGCACCAGCGTCTTCGACAAATCCTTGCCGCGCGCCAACATCAGGCCGCGCGGATTGCAGCCGGTATACGGCACGTGCATCAGCTCGAGATAGCTGACGACATTCTGATCGTAGATCGCCTCGCCGCGAAACTGCTCCAACAGCGTGAATACGACGTCCGGCTTCCAGGCCTCGATGTCGTCGCGGATCGGCTTGAGCTCGTCATGGACACCGAGCGGGCGCACCTCGTGGCCGGCGGCGCGTAGCGTCGTCACCACGTCGTATTCGGTCTTCCAGACGTTGATCTCCTGCTCGGTGTAGCCCTTGCTCGTTTCCGGCGGTATCAGGTCCGGGTGAACGAGCAGCAGGACGCGCAGCTTTTTCATAGCGCGATCCATCTGCGCCGCGACGGGCCGAACAATGCGTGCATGGTCTTGGCGGCCAGCAGCACGGTGAATTCCATGATCAGCTTGCGCTCGGGACCGACCGCGCGCAGATTGAGCTCGCGGCAGCGCTGGATCATATCGTCGAGCACAACGTCGAAAGTGAGCTGATATTCGCCGGTCCATTTGGCGACCAGCTCGCGCACCTGGGCGCGGTTGCGGCGGATGAAGGACGACGCCGCCTCGGCGTGACGATGCCGCGGCTCGGCCGAGAATAGCCGCCGCAGATCGCGGTCGTAGGTTTTCGGCGTATCGACGACGTACATCGCGCGCTTCTTCTTGTAGTAGTCGCCGAGCGTCTGATTGAGCTTGCTCAGCGGATCGACTTTTTCGCGATGCGTCAGCGTCGGGCGCTTGCCGGCGATTTCCGCCATCAGCTCGTCGACATATTCGAGCTTCTTCAACGCCGGCCAGCCGGCATAGCGCGTGCGCCAATGCGAGCGCGGCCGCAGCCACACCGCGAAGGTCTCGGCGAAATCCTCGTCGGGATGGCTTTGCGCGTACCACAGCCGCAAATGTTGGACGTGATTGCGGCTTGCCGGATTGGGCCGGTAATAGCGTGGATAGCGTTTCGACGAGGGACCGAACAATTGCTGCCAGCGGCGGCGGCGATAAAGCTGATAGGCGTGGGTGACGACGTGACCGCATTCGTGGCGGAGAATGCGCATGCATTCGGACGTGGTGCCGCCCTCGACGTTGAGGATCATCTTCTTCTCGAGCCGCATCAGCCGCGGATGCGCCAGGTAGAACGGGATGGCGATACCCGGAGTATTTTCGGGAGAAAACCACTCGCTCGAAATCCAGGCATGCGGCCGCGCCCGGATGCCGTGGCCGTCGAGCTCGCCATAGAGCCGGTGCAGGCACTTCTCGAGCCAGGTGCCTTCGACCGTCACCTTGAGGTCCTTGAGCCGGACCTTGAGCAACTCATCGTCGGACAACGAGGCCCAGGGGAACTTCCTGCGAGCTTTCCTTGGCGGCATCACGCTTCGAAACCCCTACGAACCAACAGACAAATGGTGTCACGGCGGGGCGGTCGCGACAACCGCCAACGGTTGGCATCAGGCCGCAGTTTCCATGGCCGCCCCTGGCCGCGTATGATTACGCCTATCGTTTCGCAAGCGCCGGGACGCGGGGTACGTGCAGTTGAGAATCGAGCCGGTACTGATCGTCGGTGGCGGCCCGGTCGGGCTCGCGCTTGCCGGCGATCTCGGCTGGCGCGGCATTCCCTGCGTCCTGATCGAGCAATCAGACGGCTCGATCTATCAGCCGCGCATGGACCTCGTCGGCATCCGCACCATGGAATTCTGCCGGCGTTGGGGCTTGGTGCCCGCGGTCGAAGGCTCCCCCTATCCGCGCGACTACGCGCAGGACAATGTCTATCTGACGAGCCTGACCGGCTATGAACTGGGCCGCGAGCGCTTCCCCGGCATCGGCGAGGCGCCGCCGCCCAAGGAAAGCCCGCAACGGCGCGAGCGCTGCCCGCAAAATATGTTCGATCCGATCCTGCGCGCGTTCGCGGCGTCGCAGCAAAGCGTTACCCTGCGCTATCGCGCGCGGCTCGTCTCGTTCGAGCAGAATGCCGATCTGGTGACGGCCGTCGTCGAGAACGCCGAAACGGGCGCGCGCGAGAAGATCAAGGCGCGTTACATCGTCGGCTGCGACGGCGCGCGCAGCCTGGTGCGCGAGATGCTCGGCATCCGCATGTCCGGAAATCCGGTCTTGACCTACACTACCAACGTCATCTTCCGCTGCCCGCATCTGCTGGCGTTGCATGACAAGGGCAAGGCCTACCGCCACATCTTCGTCGGCCCGGAAGGCACCTGGGCCACCATCGTCGCCATAAACGGCCGCGACGAATGGCGCTTCTCGCTGATCGGCGGAGCCGAGCAGCACGAATACACGACGGAAGAGATCAAGGCCGCGATCCGCCGCGCCGTCGGCTGCGACTTCGAATTCGAGATATTGAGCGTGCTGCCATGGGTGCGGCGCGAACTGGTCGCCGAACGCTACCGTGAAGGCCGCGGCTTCATCGCCGGCGATGCTGCGCACGTCATGTCGCCCACCGGCGGCTTCGGCATGAACACAGGGATCGGCGACGCCGTCGATTTATCCTGGAAGCTTGCCGCCATAATCGAGGGCTGGGGCGGCGACGGCCTGCTCGATTCCTACAGCGCCGAACGCCAGCCGGTCGGCGCCCGCAATGTCGTCGAGGCCAGCGGCAATCTGCGCCGGATGCTTGCGGTCGGCCGGCATGACGATCTGCTCGACGCAACGCCGCAAGGCGAAGCGACGCGCCAATGGGTCGGACGCCAGTTTAGCGAAATCCATGCGCCGGGAATGGCACACGCTCGGCACCCACCTCGGCTATCGCTATGAGGGATCGCCGATCTGCTGGCCGGACGGATCGGAAGCCCCGCCCGACGATCCGCGGAGCTATGTCCCGACGGCGCGGCCCGGCCATCGCGCCCCCCACGCGTTCCTCGCCGACGGCCGCTCGACGCTCGATCTGTTCGGCCAGGCTTACACGCTGCTCGCTTTCGGCGCGGACGTAACCGCGGCCGCGCCGCTCGTGGAAGCCGCAAAGCAACGCGGGGTGCCGATGGTGGTCGTCGCCATAAATGAGCCGCAGATCGCCGCGCTTTACGAGCGCAAATTCGTGCTGGTGCGCCCCGACGGCCATGTGGCGTGGCGCGACGACCGCCTGCCTGTGGATGCGCTGCGTCTCATCGACGTCGCGCGTGGCGCGGCCGCGGCTCCGGGCTGCGTCGCGGAAAAACCGGCGGTGCAAGCGGTCGATATATCCGCTAGACTGTAGCCAATCTCTAAGAGGAAACATCCCATGCAGGCCCCATCCCGAGAAGACCTTGCCCGCTCCGGTACGCTGGAAGAGCTCTACGGCAAGCTGGCGCAAGTCGGCATCGCGCCGGGCTGGAACAAGAAGGTCGCCTCGCTGTGGCCGGCGCCGAAGAAGAATTTTGCCCCGGCGCATTGGACCTACGAGCAGGCGCGCGGCGCGCTCGATGCCGCCGGCCGGCTGATCAATACCGAGCTTGCCGAGCGGCGCAATCTCATCCTGTTCAATCCGGAGTCCGGCGAAAGCTACGGCACGGTGCGCACCATGGTCAGCGCCTATCAGATGATCATGCCGGGCGAATGGGCGCGCGCGCACCGCCACACGCCGAATGCGCTGCGGTTGATCATCGACGCCGAGCCGGGCGTCTACACCGACGTCAACGGTGTGCGGCTCGCCATGGAGCCGGGCGACGTGCTGCTCACCCCGAACTGGTCGAGCCACGGCCACGGCAACAACAGCCGTGCCAGCGCCTATTGGCTCGACTTCCTCGACGTGCCGCTGGTGCAACTGCTCGAGCCGATGTTCTTCGAGCCGGCCGAGGAGGACAAAACCCACGAGGCATTCGCCGACGCGCCGCCCACCAAGGATTCGCCCTTCGTATTTCCGTTGAGCGAGACGCTCAAAAGCCTCGATGCCGCCACGCCCGATCCGACCGGCCCATTCGGGACCCATGTCGAGCTCGGCAACCCGGCGATGGATACGATCGGACTGTCGATGATGCGGCTCGCCCCGCGCGTCGCCACAGCACCGTATCGCACGACGGCGAATAATATCTACGCCGTCGTCAAAGGCGCGGGCGCAACGACGGTTGACGGCGAACGCTTCGAATGGCGCCGCGGCGACGTGATCGCCGCGCCGGCCTGGCGGCCGCATCGCCACGAGGCCGCCGAGGACGCGCTGCTATTACGTGTTACCGACGAGCCGGCGATGCAGCGGCTCGGCTTCCATCGCGTCGAGGAGCCGAAGGTGGCACACTAACGCGCGAGGTGGGCTTTCTCCAGCATGACATGGACGCCTTTGGCGCCATTCACCACCTGGGTGATACGCAGGTCGGCGGCCAGGCTGCATAGCGTATAGGCGTCCTCGCGCGAAATCCCGGTGCGCGCGCAAATCAGCTTGATCATGTCGCGCAAGGCGATCACCACCGCGTCGTCGAGGTCGGGATCGAACGCCATGGTCATGACATGGGTCGGCGTTTCGGCGAGCGGCCATTCAAGCTTCATGTCGTCGCGCACATGCAGCGCGAACGTGCCGATAAGTCCGGTCTCGATCGCGGTAATGCAGACTTCGCCGTCGCCTTGGGCGCCGTGGCCGTCGCCGACCGAGAACAAAGCGCCGTCAACATGGATCGGCAGATAGAGCGTCGTGCCGGCGACCAGTTCCTTATTGTCCATGTTGCCGCCGTTGCGGCGCGGCGGCGGCGAGGCCACCGCACCCCACGCTGCGGGCGGCGCCGTCGCCATGATGCCGAAGAACGGCTTGAGCGGCAGCTCAAGCCCCCACGGCAGCCGGCCGACCATGCGGGCGCGATCGAGCGGAATGTGGATGAGGCGCGCCTTTTCAAAATCGTCCGGCAATGCCCCGGCCAGCGGCCGGATGGCGTTGTAGCCCCAGTCGTAGAACAGCTCGATTGCCTTGATGCGAACCTCGAGCACCTGTCCGGCTTTCGCGCCGCGCACGGCGACCGGTCCGGTGAGAATGTGCGGTCCATTCAGTTTCTGCGCAACGGCAGCGTGAATGGCGCGCAACGCATCGGGCACGGTGAGGCCGGAATTCGCGGGCGGCAGCGCCGCCGGCGGCCCGGAGACCGTCGAGACGACCACTTCGTCGCCTGGCTCGATGGTGAGCACCGGCTTGAGCGCCGCGTCGAAAAAGCCCCAATGCACGGTCTCGGGCCCGGCATCCAAGCGATGTGCTGTCATTCGCCCACCATCGGCGACTAGCCCGATGCGCCAGGCTGTGGGATCATCGCCGCCCGCCATCAGTCAATCGTGAACCCGCCATCAATGCAATCAGGCATCGGAACCACGGTCCGCCGCAAAGAAGACCTGCGCCTCGTCACCGGCCGCGGCTGCTACAGCGACGATTTCAATTTCCCCAATCAAGCTTATGGCGCGGCGGTGCGTTCGCCGCACGCGCATGCGCTGATCCGCGGCATCAACGTTGCAGCGGCGCGCGCCATGCCCGGCGTGCTCGCGGTGCTCACCGGCGCCGATGCGCTCGCTGATGGGCTCACCCGCATTCCGCATCTCACCGCCGCCGGCTCGCCGCCCGATATCGTGCTGACCAATCGCGACGGCTCGCCGGTGCCGGCCGCGCCGCATTATGTGCTGCCGACCGATCGAGTGCGCCATGCCGGCACTGCAGTGGCCTTCGTCATCGCCGAAACGGTGGCGCAGGCCAAGGATGCGGCTGAAAATGTCATCGTCGATTACGAGACGCTGCCGGCGGTCACCGACGCCAAGGCCGCCGCCGAGAAAGGCGCGCCGCGGCTCTACGACGATTTGCCGAATATCATGATCGACGCCGAGATCGGCGATGCCGCCGCGACCAACGAAGCATTCGCGCGCGCCGCTCATATCACGCGGCTCGACACCTGGATCAACCGCGTCACCGGCGTGCCGATGGAGCCGCGCGCCGCCGTCGGCATCCACGACGCGGCGTCCGGCCGCTACACGCTCTATGCCGGCTCGGGCGGCATCGTGCGCCAGAAAAAGGAGATTGCGGCAATCCTCGGCGTGCCGTTCGAAAACGTCCGCGTCGTCGCCCAGGAGATCGGCGGCAATTTTGGCACGCGCAACAGCTTCTTTCCGGAATTCGCGCTGGTGGTGTGGGGTTCGCGCCGCGTCGGCCGTCCGGTCAAATGGACGGCCGATCGCAGTGAGGCTTTCGTCACCGACTATATGGGCCGCGATCTTACGGTGTCGGCGGAGCTCGCGCTCGACGCCGATGGCCGCTTCCTGGCGCTGCGCTCGTCGAATCTCAGCAATGTCGGCGCCCATTCCGGCTCCTACGTGCCGCTGGTCAAGGGCGTCGGCCTGGCGACATCCGGCTACCGCATTCCGACGTCTTATGTGCAAGCGCGCGCCGTGCTGTCGACGACGATGTGCACGACGCCCTATCGCAGCGCCGGCCGGCCGGAAGTGATCTACGTGATCGAGCGGCTGATCGATAAGGCGGCGCAGGAGCACGGCTTCGATCGCGTGAGCTTGCGCAAGCGCAATCTCATTCCGCCGTCGGCCTTTCCCTACAAGAACGCGCAAGGCATCGTTTACGACAACGGCACCTATCGCGCGGTCATGGACCGCGCGATAGAGCTTGGCGATTGGCGAGGCTTTAAGAAGCGCCGCGCCGCGGCGAAGAAGCGCAAGCGGCTGCGCGGCATCGGGCTGTGCAGTTACCTCGAAACCACCGGCGGCTATCCGCGCGAGCGCGCCGACATCACCGTGCAGCCGCGCGGCAAGGTCGATGTCGTGGTCGGCACGCTGTCCAGCGGACAAAGCCACGAGACCACCTTCGCCCAATGCGTGGCGGAATGGCTCGGCGTGCCGTTCGACGACGTCAATGTCATCGAGAGCGACACCGACATCGTCAAGGAAGGCGGCGGCTCGCATTCCGCGCGCTCGATGCGGCTCGCCGGCATCGTCATGGGCAACGCCTCCGACGCCGTCATCGAAAAGGGCAAGAAAATCGCCGCCCATGTGCTGGAGACCGCCGAGGACGATATCGCTTTCGCCGCCGGCCGCTTCACCGTTAAAGGTACCGACCGCTCAGTCGGCATTTTCAACGTCGCGGCGGCGGCAGCCGACGGTAATGCGGCGGTGCCCGAGGATTTGCGCGGGCCGCTTTCCGCCACCGCCGACGAGACCATCAAGCAGCTCGGCTTTCCCTACGGCGCCCATGTCTGCGAGGTCGAGATCGATCCGCAGACCGGCGCGCTCGACCTTGTGCGCTACACCGCGGTTGACGACGTCGGCCGCGCCATCAATCCGATGGTCGTGCACGGCCAGACGCACGGCGGCGCCGCACAGGGCATCGGCCAGGCGCTATGGGAGCTATGCGCCTACGATGCGCAAGGCCAATTGCTGTCGGCCTCGTTCATGGATTACGCCATGCCGCGCGCCGATCTGTTGCCATCGTTCACCACCGACATCTCGGAGGTGCTGACCCCGACCAACCGGCTCGGCGTGCGCGGCGCCGGCGAAGGCGGCACCACCGGCGCGCTCGGCGCCGTCGTCAACGCTGTGGTCGACGCGCTCGCCGAATTCGGCGTCACCCATATCGAAATGCCGGTGACGCCGGAGAAGATCTGGCGCGCGATCCATGCGGCGAAGAAGTGAAAGCCAAAACCTCTAACGCGTCATTCCGGAGCGTACCGAAGGCGCGATCCGTAATGACGAGAAAACGGGAGCAACAATGCCTGATATTCTGACTCAACAAGACGGACCGATCCTGCGCGTCACCCTCAATCGGCCGGAGCGCGGCAATGCGGTGTCCGACGAAATGGTCGCTGAACTCGCCGGCATCGTCGCCAGCGCGGAGAAAACGTCGAGCCTCGTCGTCCTGCGCGGCGCCGGCGAGGATTTTTGCGTCGGCCGCGCCGCGATGGGACAGCGGCCGCCGACCGAGCCCGACGCCTACGAGCGGCGCACCTTCAGCGATGTGGTGTTCAACTGCTACGGCGCGATGCGCGACGCCAAGATCCCCATCATCGCCGTGGTGCGGGGCCGCGCGCTCGGCTTCGGCTGCGCCATCGCTGCGGCCTGCGACATTACGCTGGCGAGCGACGCGGCGGTCTTTCAGGTGCCCGAAATGGCGCACAACATTCTGCCGACCATGGTGATGTCGTCGTTCGTCGACCGCGTGCCGCGCAAGGCAATGAGCTATCTGGTCTACTCGCAAGCCGAGATCGGACCGGAGCGCGCCTTGAGCTTCGGCATCGTCAGTGACGTCGTGCCGGCGGCCAAGCTCGACGCGGCGGTCGAGACCCTGTGCGCCGCGATCCTCAAGGCGCCGAAGCCGGCGATCTACGGCGTCAAGGAATATGTGAAAACGGGACCCGACATGGCGGTCTACGGCGCCGTCGAATTCGCCCGTAACCTGCACGCCACCGTCAATTCGGCGGGCGAGATGCGCAAGAAGCATTGAGGCACAGCGGTGGTGCGAAGCGACGCACCCCCCGCATCCATCTTGCGGAGGGCCTTGGAAAAAGGGGAATATCCAAGCCAGTTCGGAATTCAGTCGGCCGTCGCAAACAAGAATAAATAGCGGTCGCTCGGGGGGAGGAACCATGAGTTTCGCGCGCGTGCTCGCGGCGGCGTTTTTCGCCGCCGGTTTTCTGGCCGGCGGCGCCGCTTCGGCGCAGACCTATCCCAATCGCCCCATCACCTTGCTGGTGCCGTTCCCGCCCGGCGGCGCCACCGACGCGATTGCGCGCATCATCCAGGAACCGATGCAGAAGTCGCTGGGGCAGACGATCGTGATCGAAAATATCGGCGGCGCCGGCGGCATGATCTGCGCCGACAAGGCCGCCCGCGCCGCGCCCGACGGTTACACCTTCATGATCCACCAGGTGGCGCTGGCGGCGGGCATGTCGATGTATCAGAATCTCAATTTCGACGCCGAAAAGAGTTTCGTCACCATCGGCCTCATCAACACCGCGGCTTCGACGCTGGCGGGACGGCCGACGCTGCCGGCAAACAATTTCAAGGAGCTGTTGGCCTGGATGAAACAGCCCGGCCAGAACGTGAAGATTGGTCATCCCGGCGTCGGCTCCTACGGTCATCTCGCCGGCGTGCTGGTGGCCCAGGAGCTCGGCATCAAGGCGACGCAGATTCCCTATCGCGGCGCCGGTCCAGCGCTGGTCGATCTCTTGGCCGGCCAGGTGGATCTGGAATCGCAATCGGCCGTGGTCTCCGGTCCTTTGGTCAAATCCGGCAAGCTCAAGGCTTTCGCCGTCATCGGCCGCAAGCGCTTCGCCGGCCTGCCGGATCTGCCGACCATGGGCGAACTCGGCTACAAGAAGCTCGACATCGATTTCTGGCACATGCTGCTGGCGCCGGCCGGCACGCCGCGGCCGATCGTCGATAAGCTCAACACCGCGCTGCGCGCGGCGCTCGCCGATTCGAAAGTGCAGAAGACCTTTGCCGACGGCGGCATGGATGAATTCGGCGCCGACGAGGAAACGCCGGAGGCCGCGGCCGCCTTGCTCAAGCGCGAGATCGCACTCTGGGGCGACGTGATCCGTGCCAACCACATCGCGGCGCAGTAGCGTCGAGTCAGTTTGAAGTCAGTTCGAAGTCAGTTCGGCATTCCATCGGCCCGTTGCCGGACAACAATAACAAGCGGCCATATGAGAAGGCTTTTGGGAGGCATCATGACTTTTGCTCGCGTGCTCGCGGCGTCGATGCTCGCCGCTTGTCTGTTATCCGCCGGCGCCGCTTCGGCGCAGACTTATCCTGATCGCCCGATCACCCTGATCGTGGCGTTTCCGCCGGGCGGAGCCGATGACGCGACCGCGCGCATCCTTCAGGATCCGATGCAGAAGGCGCTTGGCCAACCGATCGTGATTGAGAATATCGGCGGCGCCGGCGGCATGATCGCCGCAGCGAAGGCCGCCCGCGCCGAGCCGGACGGCTACACTATCCTGCTGCACCAGCCGTCATTGGCCGCGGGTATGACGCTCTACCCCGATCGCACTTTCGACGCGGAAAAGGACTTCGTCCCCATCGGCCTGGTCAATATAACGTCAAATACGCTCGCGGGACGCCCGACGCTGCCGGCGAACAATTTCAAGGAACTCTTGACCTGGATGAAAGAGCACAACGGCAACATCAAGGTCGGGCATCCCGGCGTCGGCTCGTTCGGTCACCTGGCCGACGTGCTGATCATGCAAGGGCTGGGCGCCAAGGTCACGCAGGTGCCCTATCGCGGCGCCGGTCCGGCGCTCGTCGACCTCCTCGGCGGCCAAGTGGATCTCAGCATCATATCGTCCGTGGTGGCCGGGCCTTTGGTCAAGAGCGGCAAGATGAAAGTGTACGCCGTCGTCGGCAAAAGGCGGTTCTCCCAGTTGCCGGACGTGCCGACTTTCGGCGATCTCGGCTACACCAAGCTCAATGTCGATTTCTGGCACATGCTGTTAGCGCCGGCCGGGACGCCGCGCCCGATCATCGACAAGCTCAACGCCGCGCTGCGCACGGCGCTGGCCGATCCCAAGCTGCAGAAGACCTATGCCGACGGCGGCATCTACGAATATCCGACCGATCAGGAAACGCCCGAGGCCTCCGCCGCTTTGCTCAAGAGCGAGATCGCGCTGTGGGGACAGGTGGTCCGCGACAATCATATCGGGGGCCAGTAGGCGGCGGTTTCCAATCGGGAAGACTCAACATCGTCATGGCCGGACTTGCCCGGCCATGACGACCTAAAAAAAACTACCGCACGAACTTATAGCGAAACCGCTCGCCGTCGGCTTCGATGAGGCCGGTGGTCGGATGCGGAAAGTGAATCGGCAGCACGAATTTGCCGGTGCCGGCAGCCGCGCTCAAGAATTTCCGGCGCGACCGTTTGGCCTCTTCCTGATCCCAGTCGAACACCGTCGACCAGTCCGGCTCGCGCACCTGCAGGGCATGATGCATCAGGTCGCCGACGACGACCGCATGCTGGCCGCGCGAGCGGATATTGACGCAGCAATGGCACGGCGAATGGCCCGGCGTCGGCGTGAGCCAAAACGTATCGTCGAGCGCATAATCGTCGTCGACCAACAGCGCCTGCCCGGCCGCGACCACCGGCTCGCAATTGTAGCCCCACACGTTGCCGCCGCCGCCCGGGCGGTTCTCGTCGCGTTTGTTCGATTCTTCCCAGGCGGCGTATTCACGCTTGTGGAAGATGTATTTGGCTTTCGCAAAAGTCGGCACCCATTTGCCATTGCGCAGCATCGTATTCCAGCCGGTATGGTCAATATGCAGATGCGTGCAGAACACGTAATCGATATCCTCAAAGCGCAGGCCCGCGGCGCGAAAGCCGTCGAGCCAAGGCTGTTTCGGAAAATCCATCGGCGGCGGATAGCCCTTGTCTTCGCCGGTGCAGGTGTCGATCAGCACCGTGTGCTTGGGCGTGCGCACGATGAAAGTCTGATAGGTGATCACCATCTTGCCGGACGCCGGGTCGAACACTTCCGCGTCGAGCTCCGCGAGATGACGCTTGCCGACAACCGGGTCGTAAGCCGGAAACATCTCTTCCGGTTTCCGCCACGGCCCGTCGCGTTCGATGATGCTGGTGATGGTGACGTCGCCGATGGCGAGCTGTTTCATCCGTGTTCCCCCGAATCCGGTCGCGGCACAAAAAACTTGGCCCGGGCAAGCCGGGCCAAGTCTAGCTTAAAGGCCGAACCTAGTTGCGGCGGCAATGACCGTACCGGCCGCGATGCCAACCGCGGCCGCAGCCGCCGGCGACATGGATCACTTGGCTGGAGTTCGACGCGCCCTTGAGCGGCGCGGCCGGCATGGCCTGCGCGCTGAACGCGATGAACGTGAACAACGTGGCGATGGAAGCGAGCAAAGCGAGTTCTTTGCGCATGGAACTTTCTCCCGGTGAGTTGACGACGGGGAAAATGAACACACTGCGCTTGCGATGGCAATGACATCGCGATGCACCAGGCAGCCGCTAGTTCCATCATACCGGCATGCGGGCCGCATTACCCGCGCTAGGAGGCAGACCCGCCCGCCGCCACCTTCTCGTTGGTCCCCGTCTCCGGCATCAGCGCCGCGGCCTTCAGCCCGGCTTGCACCTTGGGCACCGTCATTTTCACGTCAGTGATCGGCAGGCCGTGGGTCGGCGCAATCGTCTGCACGTTAAGCCGCGCGATGAGATGATCGAGGCGGTCGCAATAGACGTTCATGTCGGCGAACTTGGTCCAGAACAGCGCCAGATCGGCAAAGGTCGACGACACGTCCGGCAGATCGAGCGAGACCGCTTCCTCGGCGACGAGCCCGCAATGGCCGTCCTCGTGATAATGGCTGTAGGCGAAGCCGTCGCCCGGAAACAGCACGCGCTCGCGGGTGTCGAAGCCCCACCAGGTGGTACGCAGATCGCGAATCACCGGCTCGACCGCCATCAGCGATCGGCCGCCGAGCTCGATCGCGTCGCCCTCCTTCATCCAGCGCATGCGGTGTTCGTATTGCGGGAACGCCAAGTGATAATCGCTAACGTCGCCGCACAGGATGGCGTCGGGAAAGGTTTTCAGGATGCGGCCGAGCCCGCCGCAATGCGGCGTCTCCTGGTGGGTGACGAAGAGATATTTCAGCGGCGCCACGCCGCGGGCGAACAGCGCGTTGAGATGCCGCTCGATGACCGGAAAATCCTTGGGGTGTCCGGTCTCGACCAGGATCGAAGCGTCCTCGCCGGCGACCAGGAAGGCGGCGTTATAGCCGTGATAGACCTTGCCTTTGTGGCGCTGCGCCAGGCAGTCGCCGATCCAGAACACGCCGGGCACGATCTCACGCGGCATTCTTTCGGCAACGGGAGTATCGAGCATGCCGTTAGTCTGCGGCTTATCGAGCATAGTCAGCGTTCCTCGTCGCGCGTGACATAGCGCGACACCGCCACGCTCTTGTCGCAGGCTTTCAAAAATTCATCGAGCATCTGATAGTGCCGCGCCACCACATCGCGGCCGCGCAAGATGCAGCCGTAGCCCGGCGCGATGGTCTCGATGTCGTATTTGTCGAACACGGCGCCGATGCCGCGCCGGATCGAATCGGTCGGCGCGCCTTCCAGCCACCAATAGCGGGTGTTGAGCATGAAGGAGCGGACGTCGCGCCTCGACGTCGCGTCGTTGTCGGCTTCGGTCACGACCCACGGGCCGGCCGCAGTGTCGCGCCACAGATGAGTGAACAGATCCGAGGAGAACAGCGTCTTGGTGGCATGGTCGTAGAGCCAGCGCGTGGCGATGAGCCTGATCGGCGCATTCATCACGTCGATCGAGCGGCCCAATTTACCGAGCTCGATGGAATCGGCGCGGCCCACCGCGGTGACTTTCATCGATTTGAGAATGTCGCGGCCGCCCGCCTCGCCGAAATCGAACCACAGCGCCGCATCGATATTGCTGGTGTAGCAGGTCTCGACGTTGAAACGGCCGGCAAAGCTCGCGACATTATTGATCGACATGAACTCATTGAGCCGCAGCGGGAACAGCGACAGCGGCAGGCGCGGCGCGATGAGCGACTCGATCTGCGCGCGGATCACCGGCTCGTCTTTGCCGAAGCCGGTGTCGATCAGCATGGCGGCATCGGGTTGCGTCAGGAGATAACTGTTGACGACCGAATAGCCCCGCGCGCTTGCCGGATAGGAACTGACCCGGCCGTCGAGCGCGAACGGATTTTGCAGCACGTAGAGCCCGTTGTCAGCGAGCAAGGCAATACCGCCGCTGAAGCTTTGCGGCTGGCGAGCTTTTCGGAGCGTTTCCTGCGGCGCGGATGACGTTGTTATCGACATATTCGTCCTAGCTTACCGGGCCTCAGCGGAGAAAGAAACCGCTCCGATGGTCTTCCCTCGTCGCTCAAATGGCCGCGCAGTCAGCACCGTCACAGTTTGGCTGCGAAGGCGTCGGCGATGAACTGGTGCGTCGCCGCGTAAGTCATCCGGCAGGCCGGCTCGTCCCAGCCCGCGACGCCCGGCACATCCGAACCCTGGTCGGTATAGGCGTGATAGACGCCGGAGAAGATCAGCATCTGCCATTGGGCGCCGGCCGCATGCATCTCGCTTTCGAAGGCGTCGCGATCGGCCTTGGGCGCGACCGGATCCGGCGCGCCGTGCGCCACCAGGAGCTTGGCTTTGACCGCACCCTTTTTCGCCGCCGCGGCGGTTTTCAAGTCGCCATGGATCGACACCGCCGCAGCGATATCGGCGCCGTCGCGGGCGAGCTCCAGCACATTGCCGCCGCCGAAGCAGAAACCGACCGCGGCGCGGCGGCCGTCGATCAGATTGCGCTTGGAGGCTTCGGCGATCATCGCGTCATAGGCGGCGCGGATGCGCTTACGCTGCTCGACTGCGTTCTCGCGCAGCGGATTGGCGAGTGCCGCCGCCTCGCCGAAATCGGCCGGACGCGTGCCCTGCCCGTACATATCGGCGACCAAGACCACATAGCGGTCGCCGGCGACAAGCTTGCCGCGCTCGAGCGCCGCGTCGGTCATGCCCATCCAGTTCGGCGCCATCAGCACCGCGGGACGCTTGGCGGAAATCGTCTCGTCATAAATCAGCGCGCCCTCGGCGGTCAGCGTTCCCATTTGCGCGCCCATGGCATATTTGATTTTTTCGACCTTCATCTGCATTCCCCATTCACTTCGTCATGGTGACAAGGCCGGCATCCAACGCCGCCGGCATCCACAGCAAGAGCTTAGCCCAGATCTCGTCCGCCTCGCACGCGGTTGCCGATTGCGCCGCTTGGCAGGCGTCTTGCGGCGGCGAACCTCGCGAACCGCAGGCGCCGAGAAACGCGAATTGCCAAGGCTCCAAGATATGGGTGTGGACGCGGTAGCGGCGGCGGGCAATGGCGTGGCAGGTCGGCTTTGCCGGCGGCACCGGCGGCTTCTCGCCGCGCCGCACCGCCTCGATGGCGTCGATGAAATCGAACTCGAGCGCCAACAGCCGCACGGTTTCCGGCAATCGCATTGACGCGCCGGAAATCAGCAAAGTGACCGCATCGGCGGCATGATGCGCATGATCCTCTTCGAGGCCACGCGCCCGATAGACTTCCGCGCGGGCGCGCTCCAGCCGGGCGAGATTGGCCGGGATCGCTTCGATCGCTCCCGGCGGTGCGCCACAATCGGGCCGCGTCGACTGCAGAAAAGCCGAGAACCCTGCGCCAAGCTCGTAGAGCGAAGGTGATTGCGACGGCCGGCTCCACACGTAAGACGAGGCGAACATCTCAAACACCTGGTCGCCGACCAGCGCCAGCAAAATGGGGAATTCGGCGCGTAGGCATTCCAGCAAACGCAGCACGTAGCCGCGGGCGTAGATTTCGAGGCGGGCCGGCGCCGACAGCCGGTTCGAGCCTTTCACCGCATCGGCAACATCCAGCGCGTAAGTCTCGCGCGCCACGCGCAGGCCCTCACGCACGCCGCCGGGCGTCGTCACGGCGCTTAGCATCCAGCGCTGCAGAATGCCGAGCTCCGCGTCAGCCATCGCTCAAGCCGAGCTGAAAATCGACCGGATTGGAAAGCGCCTGGCCCGCCGCCGCAAGCGGCGGCGCCGCATCGGGCAGAACGCCCGCACGCGCTGCTCTGGCTTTGGCGAGCTGCGCCAAGAGCTCCGGAAAGGGCGGAATATCGGCGTCCCATTCCAGCAAAGTGGCGACGCCGCCGGTTCTTTGCTGCACCGTGTTGTAGAGCGGCCAGACCCGGTCGGGCACCGGCTGATTGTGCGTATCGATCATGTGCGAGCCGCAATCGGTACAGCCCGCCAGATGCACCTGCACGATGCTCCCCGCCGGCACCGCCTCGACATACGTCGTCATGTCGAAGCCGTGATTGGTTGAGCTGACATAGACGTTGTTGACGTCCAACAACAGGCCGCAGCCGGTCTGTTCCGTCAGCAAGCGAAGAAATTCCCATTCCGGAATATCAGAAGCGCGAAATTCGAGGTACGTGCTCGGGTTTTCCAGGATCAACGGGCGGCCGAGATAATCTTGCACGGCGCGCACGCGGTCGGCGACGTGGGCAAGACTCTGCCGCGTCAACGGCATCGGCAGCAGATCGTGCGAGTTCACGCCCTGGACCCCGGTCCAGCACAGATGATCGGAGATCCAGGCCGGCCGGACATGCGCGGCAAGCTCGCGCAGCTTGCACAAATAGACCCTATCGAGCGGATCGGTGCTGCCGATCGACAGCGAGACGCCGTGCATCACGACCGGCCGATGCGCCGCTACGCGATCGAGCACATGGGCCGGATAGCCGTAATTGTCGATGAAATTCTCGCTGATGATCTCGAACCAATCGACCCCCCATTGTGAGGGATCGGTGCGCATCAGATGCGGAAAATGCGTGTCGCGCAAGCCGACGCCATCGCCGAGGTTCGGCAGTCCGAGGCGAGGTTTTCCGTTACTCACGAGACCAAGTCCGCCCCATGCTGCGGCGCCGCGCGGCGGTCGTCCACCGCATCACGTCGACGGCGGAAAGGCCAGGCGGATGGCGCTTGGCGGCGGCGGGTTCGGCGGCGGTTTCTGGCCGCGATGCTGCATGACCGCGAGATAGGCACGATACGCCACGTCATGGACGAGCTCGCCTTCCGCGAAAGTCATCTTGCCGATCGGCGCCGGCGTGTTGTCTTTGCCGGTGAAGTCGAACAGCTCCATGGTGCCGCTCTTCGGATAGACCTGCGCGGCCGAGATCGGCACGGCGCAGCCGCCGAAGGTGCCGCACTTGTTGTCGCTCGGCGCCGAATAGACCACGTTGCTCGGCGGCGGCGCGCCGCAACCGCCGGCGCTCAACGGCCCGCGGGTTCCCATGGCGTGGCCGCAAATGCCACCGCCGGTAGTCTGCTGCACGAAGCCGCAGCCGCCTTGCGCCCTGCATTTGTTGGAGCCGATGCAGGTATGAAACACCTCGGGCGGGGCGCACCGATTGTTGCCCAACGAAGAAAAATCGAGCGCCTGGCAGGTGTGATAGAGCTTGCCCGGCACGATCGGATCGACGCCGAGCGACAGATCCGGGGCTTGCCCGAACAGCGCCCAGCAGATCGCCATGCGGTCGCCGGTGCCGCCCATCGAGGGTGACGGAAACGCCACCGGATTTTTCGGATCCTGGCTCTTCCAATATTCGTCCAGCACGGTGGTGACGCCGGCAATCGCGCCAGCGGCCACCTGGCTGATCAGCTTGTGATTGGCGTCGCGCACCGCCGGCGCCGCAAGCGCATTGAGTGCGGCGGCGATCGCCTCGGTCGAAGGCAGCTTCGGATTGTCGTTCGGATTGTAGTCGCTCGCCTGCAAATCTTCCTTCTTCCAGACATTGCCGGCTTTGAACCAATCGGGCCAGGTCACAATCTTGCCGCCGTCGAGCACCGCCAGAACTTCCCCGAAGCGTTCGAAATGGTCCTTGCCGTCGTTTTTGAAGCGCGCCGCCGCGTCGGCCGACGGCGCCGGCTGGCCGCTGTCGGTATAGCTCGGATAGTCCTGCATCAGCGCCTGGTCGGACGAGCGATATTTTGCCTCCACGGCGGCAAGCAGCCGCGCGTCGGTCTTGACCAGCGTGCTGCCTTCGCCCTGATCGGTGATGGCGTCCATCATGTCGACCACGGCGCGCATCGAGCTCAGCGACGCCTCGAAGCCGGGATATTCGCGCAGCGGATGATCGCCGGCGACCTCGACGTTGAACAAATCGCGCTGCTGCGAGCTGACGGTGACGTATTGCCAAAGACTGGTGCCGTCGGTGTAGCGCAGGTTCAGATAATCGTAATAGCACTGGTAGAGCTGGCCGATGGTGCCGAACATCGGCAGATTCTTTTCGTTGAACCAGGTCTCCCATCCGGCAAACGGCACGGTCGGAAAATATTTGCCCTTGACGATGTGCTTGCGCGCAACGTCGTCGGGCTCCTCGATGGCCAGGAACAAATTAATCTGCGCCTCGGTCAGAGCCGCGATATTGACGATCAAGCTCGAATACGGCGCGTCCATGTCGCGCAGGTCGACAATGTGGGGAATGACCGTGTTGGACGGGCCGTAACAGGTCCAGCCATTATTGGCGTCCTGCAGCGCCGGGCTGGTGAAGCTCGGCGTCAGTCCGATTGCGGTCGCCATATTCGCGGCGAGCTGGAGATGAAGCATCTCCTGGATGAATACGGAAAAGATGATGTTGAACGCCGTCTCGTTGGCGGTCTTGGGATTGGCGGTCGTGGCCGCGCCGGGCCACAGACGGCCTTTGAAGTAGGATTGGCCTTTGGCCGTGATCTGATGGGTGCCCTGGATCGAATAAAGCGTGCCCATGTAAAGCGGAATGGTGAACAGTTCGACGTTCACCGCGGCCTGGGCAATCGCATAAAGCGCCGACGCGTCGATAGCCTTGAATTTCGGATCGCGAGGTGCCCGGGCGCCCAAGCTGACTGTACGTGGCATGATCGGCCTCCCCCTGATTGATCTCGGTCCACCGCCGCCGTTAGGCGAGAAGCTTATCGCAGGCCTTTTAGCGTCACAATCGTCAATTGCATGCGCTCGCAGCTGAAACCACGATCACGCGAAATGTTTATGACGGCCGTGCTGACTTTCCCCAGCTGAACTATGCTCGGGGCCGCGCCGGTGATTGCGCACAGAGGCGAAGAGCGGCCGAAGAGGGGTCATGAGCAAAGTCAGCAAAGCCGGCGCGGCGGCGAGGAAAGCCAAAGCTAAGCCGAGACTTCAAGGGAGGACTGCGCCGAAGGACAAAGTTAAAACGAGCCATGCGGTCAAAGCCGAAACCGCGATCTATCTGACCGAAGCGGACGTTTGCCGGCTGGTCACGGTGAAAGACGCCATTGCCACGCTCGAAGACATGTTCGCGATCTGGTCCGACCCCGCAACCGTCAATCTACCGCGGCAGCGCGCAGCGGTGGGCGGCGGAACGTTCAACCTCATGGGCGCGGCCTGGGGCGCCAAAGCGCTGTTCGGCCTGAAGGCCTATTTTGCCGGCGGCAACGGCGCGCGGTTTCATGTGCTGCTCTACTCGGCGCGCGACGGTAAATTGAAAGCAATGATCGAGGCCGACCAGCTCGGCCAGATGCGTACCGGCGCGGCGAGCGGCGTGGCGACCAAACTCCTGGCCAAGCCGGAAGCCCGCACGCTCGGCGTCATCGGCGTCGGCCGGCAGGCCTTCACCCAGGTCGCCGCGGTCTGCACGGCGCGCGAGATTACCGACATTCGCGTGTTCAGCCCCACGGTCGCGCATCGCGACAGCTTCGCGCGCCGCATCGAGCGCGAACTCCGCGTCGCCGCTCAGCCGGCCGTCTCCGCCGAAGCCGCGGTCGCCGAGGCCGACGTTGTCATCGCCATCACCAAATCGGCGGAGCCGGTGCTGCGCGCGAACTGGCTAAAATCCGGCGTGCACGTCAATGCCGCCGGCGCCAATGCCGCGACGCGGCGCGAAGTCGACGCCGAAACGGTGCTGCGCGCCACAGTCCGCGCGACCGATCACCTGGCGCAGGCCAAAGAGGAAGCCGCCGAATACCGCGATCTCGTCGCCGCCGGCCGGTTGAAGTGGCAGGACGTCATCGAGCTTGGCGACATCATGACCGGGAAAGCTCCGGGCCGCCGCGGGCCTGCCGATATCACTCTTTTCAAGTCGCTCGGCATCGCGCTGGAAGATATCGCCTTCGCCGATCTGATCTGCCGCCGCGCGACCGAACGCGGCGTCGGCAAGTCGATGTGACGACAGGGCAAGGCTGCGTTTTACATCCCAGACTCGGGCAGTCTGCCGTTCGAGTTCCATGACGGAAAACGTCAAGGGCCAGCGTAAATTTTTTCCCGTACATTATTGTCGCATACGTATTATCACGTAACTTGTTTGCTTGCGAAAATACTGGACCGCTGCAATGTTTAAGGCGTGTGCGATTCGGAACAAATAAACAAATAGAAACCAACAAAGCAAGAGTTCCGGCGCCGCCGTAGTGTCAAGTTTTGAGCTTGCTAACTTTGTTTGTTCGATGCAGCCAACCATTTCGCAACGTTCGAATTATGAGAGGACCTGATTAAGCGCTTTCGTCGGCAGCAGCGCGTGTACCGCGGGTTTCGACGATCGAGGCAAGCGCCGATGGACGGGCGGAGGTGGCATATGGACTTGTTCTCGTCGCAATTTGCGGCCGCCCTTCGTCGGCTCCGGGATCGCGCCGCGCGGTCGCCGCGCGGAATTTCCTGGCGGAGCGGAGCGGACGAAGCAACGCGACGGCACGACCGGGTGCTGCGCGAGAGCGCCGATCGCTATCTCGCAATTTTCGACACCGAGGTCGATGCGATCGTCGTCGCCGACAGATTCGGGATTATCCAGTCCTTCAATCGGGCGGCGCAATCGATCTTCGGTTACTCGGCCGAAGAGGCCATCGGACGGAACGTCCGCTCGCTCATGATGGAACCCGACCGCAGCGTGCACGATAATTGCCTGGCCGCTTATCGCGGGACCGGCGAGCGCAAGATCATCGGAATCGGCCGCGAGGTGGCCGGGCGGCGCAAGGATAGTTCCGTTGTTCCGCTCGACCTCTCCGTCGCGGAATGGCGCGATATCGATGGCCAGCAATGCTTCACCGGGATCATGCGCGACGTCACCGTTCGCAATCAGCAAGCGAGCGAGTTGCAACGCGCCACCGAGATCGCCGAGCAGGCCCGCATCGAAGCGGAGGCGGCTAATTCCGCCAAGACGGAATTCTTGGCGACCATGAGTCACGAAATTCGCACGCCATTGACGAGCATCGCCGGGTTTACGGATTTGCTGTCGCGAAGAGGGCGCCTGAATAAGGAGCAGCGTCGCTATCTCGACCTCATCAAGGTGGCGAACGCGGCGTTGCTGACCATCGTCAACGACATTCTCGATTTCTCCAAGGTTGAGGCAGGCCAACTTGAACTGCAAAACCGTCCGTTTTCGCTCTCCGCGCTGGTTCACAACGCGACCACGGTCATCCAGCCGTTGGCGGCAAAAAAATCGATTCTGCTGAAATGGACGATCGACCGTCGCACGCCGGAGTGGCTCGTGGGCGACGACACGCGGCTTAGACAGATACTGTTCAACCTCCTCAACAACGCCGTTAAATTCACCGCGGAGGGGTCGGTTACGGTGACCGTCGCTCCCAAGTTGTCGCGTGACGGAGACAATCTTATCCATTTTTCCGTCGCTGACACGGGGATCGGCATTGCCCCTGAACAGCAACATCGTTTGTTCAAGCAATTCTCGCAGACCGACGGATCGATCAGCCGCCGTTACGGCGGGACCGGCCTTGGCCTTGCAATCTGCAAGCGCCTCGTTGAGCTCATGGGTGGACAGATTGGCGTCAAGAGCGACGTCGGCAAAGGCACGACGATATGGTTCACCGCTCGGCTATCTGCTGCGGCGCATCCGAACCCGGTGCCGCAAATTAAGCACACACCGGAGATCTTCGCCCTCAATAAAGGGAGAATCCTTCTGGTGGACGATCTGCAAACCAATCGGGAGATCGTGGGCGCCTATCTGGAGGACGGCGGCTACGACGTAGTGCCGGTCGGCGCCGGTGGCGAGGCGATCAATCGGCTGCGCAAGGAAAAGTTCGATCTGGTCCTTATGGACATCCAGATGCCCGAGATGGACGGCGTCACCGCCACACGCGTCATACGGCAGATGGGCTTTCCGGTCAGGGAAATCCCGATCCTAGCCATGACCGGCAATGTCCTGCCGCAGCAGGTTCAGGAATTCCTTAAGGCGGGGATGAACGACCACGTCGGCAAGCCGATCGAGCGGGCCAGCCTTTACAGCAAGCTGTGGCGTTGGCTGCCGCGCAATGATTCGAGCGCGCAGCTTTCGCAGCCGGGTTCGCCGCACTTCAACCGCAACAAGCTAGATGATCTGGCGGACAGTTTCGGCATCGTCAAAGTCGAACAAACCGTCGTCGCGTTCGAGAAGGAACTGCGCCGCTGCTTCAAGTCCGATCTGGCTGGCTCGCGCCGCGAGGCTCATGAACTGATCAATGCCGCCGGCGTGCTTGGCTTCGAAACGCTTCTCGAACGGGTGCGCGCACTCAGTGATCCCAACGTGGGAGACGATGACGCGTTCGGAATGCTGGCACAGTGCCGCGAATCGCGAGATGCGGTCCTGGAAGTCATTGGCGCGAGAATTTTGCCGCAACTCGTCGCGTCGTCCCATCGCAAGGCGGGATAGCGGCGGCGAGGGGCCAGCTGATTTCACGGCATTCGAGCGATTTTTGCGCTCCGTGCGAAGCGCGTGACGTTCGCCGGAGGCCGGCGCGATCAGGCGGCCAGCATCTTTTGCACTTCGTTGACCAGTTCGCGCAGATGGATCGGCTTGGACAGCACCTTGGCGTGCTTGGGCGCGCTCGAATCGGAATTGAGCGCCACGGCGGCGAAGCCGGTGATGAACATGATCTTGATGTCCGGATCGAGCTCGGCCGCGCGGCGGGCGAGTTCTATCCCATCCATCTCCGGCATGACGATATCGGTCAAGAGAAGCTCGAACGGCTCCTCGCGCAGCCGCTGGTAGGCGGATAGGCCATTATCGTAGGAAATGACTTCAAAGCCGGCATTTTGCAGCGCTTTGACCAGGAAACGCCGCATATCGATGTCGTCTTCGGCAAGCAGAATTTTGGACATGATCACTCAAACCCGGCTTTCGCCGGCCCCCCTACATTCCATAAGCCGGATGGCCGGTAAACATCGAGTGAAAGACGGCCATATAACGGTGGCCGCACGTGGCCTTATAAGTGGGTCTTGGCAAGCCGGGGCGCCTATGGACAATGGCCGCAGGCGCACGCTAGGGAACGGGTGCCGGGTCGCTAGCCACGGAAAGCCCGCCGGGCGTCATGTCGGAAATCCAGGACGAATTCGATCCCCCGTTCGAGACCGTCGAGCCGGCGGCCTGCCGCGGGCCGCTGTTGTTCAATTCCCCCCATAGCGGGCGGGTCTATCCGCCCGAGTTCCTGCAGACCTCGCGCCTCGATCTGGCGACGCTGCGCCGCTCCGAGGACAGCTTCGTCGGCGAACTGATCGAAGGCGTCGCCGCGCGCGGGTTCCCGATCATGCGGGCGCATTTCCCGCGCTGCTACGTCGACGTTAACCGCGAGCCCTACGAGCTCGACCCGCGGATGTTCGACGGCCGGCTGCCGTCATTTGCCAATACCCGCTCGATGCGGGTCGCCGGCGGGCTCGGCACCGTGGCCCGGGTCGTCGGCGACGCCCAGGAAATCTACGACCAGCGCATTTCGGTCGGCGAAGCGCTGCGCCGGATCGACGGCCTCTACAAGCCCTATCATCGCATGCTGCGGCGCGTATTCATGCGGCTGCAACGCGATTTCGGCGCCGCCATTCTGGTCGATTGCCATTCCATGCCGTCGTCCACCGGCGGGCGCGACGAGCGGCCGCGTGCCGACCTCGTGCTCGGCGACCGTTACGGCACGAGCTGCGTGGCGGTCGTCGCCGAGGCGATCGAGGAATGCCTGCGCGGCTTTGGCTATGCGGTCAGCCGCAACAAGCCCTATGCCGGCGGCTTCATCACCGAGCACTACGGCAATCCGACTACCGGTCTGCATGCGATCCAGCTCGAGATCAACCGCGCGCTCTATATGGACGAGCGGCGCTACGAACGGTCCGCCTCGTTTGCCAAGCTTGCCGGCGAATTCGAAGTGCTGGCCGAGCGGCTTGCCAGCATCCCGATCGAGGAATTGCGGCCCTATCGCGCGGCGGCGGAATAGCTAACCTGGCGTTGCAAACTAGCGTTGAAAGAAAAAGGGCCGCTCACCTTGCGGGAGCGGCCCAAGTCTAGGGAGGAAACGCCCAAGGAGGGCGACGGTAACGGGAGGGAACCTCTCGCTACCGCACTGCAGCAACATACACCGCGCCGCACAAAATACAAGGGCTGCTGACCTAATTCCTGGGGGTTTCTCCGGCGTCTTTGCCGCAAATTTAGCAGCTTGGCCGCCGTGGCCGCGGTGCCGTTCCGATGCTTCAAGCTAAATCATGCTAAATCAATGGCTTGGAAGACGGCCCTGCGCTGCATAAAATTACGCCAAGAGCCCTGCAAACTGACGCCGGCCGGCTAACCCAGTTTTGCATAGCGGATTAACGACAGGTGTGGCCAGCAAGCCACGCGCACGTCACGGCCTAGCCTTACACCTGCGATTGCCGGATTGGCCAAGCTCCGCTAGTCGAACCGCAACAGCTGAGGGCGCGCATGACGGCGATCGACTTTGCGGCATTCGTGGACGAACTCGCCACCGTCTCCGGCGAGACCATCCGGCCGTTTTTCCGCAGCGCGCTCGACGCCGACAGTCTTGGCCTCGAGAATAAGAGCCATTCCGGCGGCTTCGATCCGGTGACCGCCGCCGACCGCGCCGCGGAATCAGCGATGCGGGCGCTGATCAAACGGACTTTTCCCGAGCATGGCGTGGTCGGCGAGGAATTCGGCGCCGACAATGCGGACGCCGAATATGTCTGGGTGCTCGATCCGATCGACGGCACCAAATCCTTCATCTGCGGCATGCCGGTCTGGGGCACGCTGATCGCGCTGACCCGCCGCGGCGAGCCGATCTACGGCATGATGCACCAGCCGTTCATCCGCGAGCATTTTTCCGGCGACGGCCGCGGCGCCCGCTATCGCGGCCCGGCGGGGAATCGCGATCTGCGCGTGCGCGCCTGTGCCTCGCTTGGCGACGCCATCCTCGCCACCACCAGTCCGCTGTTGATGAACACCGCCGACCGGCAATGCTTCGGCCGCGTCGAGAACGCGGTGCGGCTGTCGCGCTATGGCGGCGATTGCTACGCCTATTGCGTGCTCGCCGCCGGCCAGGTCGATCTCGTCATCGAGACCGAGCTCAAGCCGCACGACGTGCTGCCGCTCATTCCGATCATCGAAGGCGCAGGCGGCATCATCACCACCTGGGACAACGGCCGGGCGCACAATGGCGGCCGCATCGTCGCCGCCGGCGACAAGCGCGTGCATGCGCAGGCGATGGACGTGCTGAACGCCGGCTAAGGGTCCTGGCTCACGCGCGTGCGAGACGCTTCACTTTGATCGACGCGGAGCGCTTTCGCACCTGCGCCAAATCGTAATTCATCTGCATTCGGAGCCAGGTGTCGGCCGTGCTGCCGATCGCTTTTTCCAGCTTGACCGCCATCTCCGGCGTGACGCCGCTGCGGCCAGCAATCAAATTGTGAAGCTGCTGCCGCGTGATTCCGAGCCCCTTCGCCGCCGCGCTGATGGACACGTCAATCTCCGCGAGGCTATCGCCGATCAGTTCGCCCGGATGGGGCGGATTCTTCATCTCCACCGTACTCGCCTCCTTCAATGGTAATCCACGAAATCAACGTCGAATGCCCTGCCGTTTTCGAAGCGAAAAATGACCCGCCAGTTGGCCCGGACCGTGATCGACCAGATGCCGGCCAGACTGCCCTTCAACGGATGCAGCCGAAATGTCGGCAGGTCCAGCCCTTCGATCGATTCGGCGGCATTGAGAGCGGCTAGTATCTGCCTGAGCTTGCGGACGTGCCCAGCATTCAGGCCGCGCGGATTGTCATTCTCGAACAATTGTCGCAATGCTTTATGCTTGAAGCTTGCGATCACAGATCAGGCCCCGCTTGGGACGTATGTAAAATTATATTTTACATACGTCAAGTCGCTTTGATTATTCCGCCTGGCGTGGATTGAGCCACGCCCTGCTTTTTCAATACAGCGGCGTGCCCGGCACGAAGGCATCGAAGGCCGCCCAGAATTGCGAGCGGAAGCGGTCCTGCTCCATCAGGATCTCGTGCTGGGCGCCGACCACGACCAGATGCGAGCCGGCGCGCAGCATGCTGGCAAAATCCTCGATCGCCGGGTTCGACACCACGGCATCGTTGCCGCCGGCGACGATCAGCATCGGCTGGCGGATGCGCGCCGGATAGCTGTGCTCGCGCATCGCCCGCATCGAGCGGAATGCCGAGTCCATCCAGGCGACCGTCGGGGCGCCGACCGAAAGCGCCGGCTCCGCTTCGATGATCGCCGCGTTGCGGGCGTAGCGCACCGGATCGGAGGTCAGGATATTGCCGAGGAACGGCCGCGATTCGACGATGCTGGTGTCGGTCTTCGGCACATACATGGTGCCGAAACCCGCTATCCGCAGCGCGCGGACGATGAGCGGACCGGCGCCCCGCGAATAATCGACGCCGCCGAGTTTTAGCAACGGCGCGGTCAGCACCATGCGGTCGAACCAGCGATGGCCGCGATGCGCGGCGCGGATGAGAACCGACGCGCCGGTGGAATGGCCGAGCGCGAAGATCGGCGGCGGACAATCCGGCAACACGATCTCGCGCATGAAGGTTTCGAGATCGCTGTCGTATTCGGAAAAGTCGCGTACATAGCTCTTGCGCCGGTCGCCGAGCGCGCGGTCCGACAGGCCCTGGCCGCGCCAGTCGAGCGCGGCAACGGCAAAGCCCCGCGCCCGCAGGTCGCGCACCGTCTCGAAATATTTCTCGATCCATTCGGCGCGGCCCTGGAATAGGCACACCGTGCCGCGACGCCCGGCCGGCGGCAGCCAGCGCGCAAAGCGCAAGCTCACGCCGTCGGGCGTCTTGAGCATGCCGGTGACGAAATTATCCGGAACCGGATTGGCGGGAATCGAGACGAGTTTCATGAGGACGAAAAGTTAAGCGGTTCTGCGTCCGCTTATAGCAGCCTCGCACGTAGCGTCATCTTGCTTTGCCGATATCCGGCGATTTGGGGGGAATCCGACTAAAAACGAATATGCTAGTAGAAACAATATTTTATCCGCCATCTTGCGGGCCGGCACAGCCATCCCATATTAAGCATGCGCAGGCCAAAGCGGGCTGCGCATTCATCGGCTAGGCCCCCTACGGGCGAGCCATCCGCATGTCGCTTCACAAGGAGGATATGCCGTGCGAACTTTCGATCTGTCCCCTCTTTATCGTTCCACCGTCGGCTTCGACCGGTTGTTCTCGCTGCTCGATCAGGGCCTCGAGGGCGCCGCGCCGGGTTATCCGCCCTATAATATCGAGCGGACCGGCGACAATGCGTACCGCGTCTCCGTAGCGGTCGCCGGCTTCAATGAGCCGGAATTGTCGATCGTCGTCAAAGAGAACACGCTGACCATCCGCGGCGAGAAAAACGCCAAGGAAGAGGAGAAGCGCGGTGAGGTGCTCTACCAGGGCATCGCCGCCCGCACCTTCGAGCGCGTGTTCCAGCTTGCCGATTTCGTCCAGGTCAAGGGCGCCAGCCTCGAGAACGGTCTCCTGCACGTCGACCTCGTGCGTGAGATCCCCGAGGCGAAGAAGCCGCGCTCGATCCCGATCAACGGCAAGGCCAACGGCCCGACGGTGATCGAGAGCCAGCAGGCTGCGTAAGTCTGCCGCGATCTCGCGAACGATAAAGCGCCCCGGCCTACCGGGGCGCTTTTGATTTGCGCTCAACGCAGCCAGCCCGGCGGATCGCGGCGCATCTCCGTTTCCAGATTGTTGATCGGCGGCACGCGCGCCGGGCTGCCGGCGCGAACTTCGGCGATGATTTTTGGATACATGCCGCGTGGCACGCCGGCCTTGCCGCGCTGCAGACACGGCCAGGGGTCGCCGCAGCAGCGGCGATGGCGCTTGCAGCGCTTGTTCGCGCAGCTGCGCCATAATGCCATGACGTCGCAGTAGATCCGGCACAACGCGACGGTGGCGGCATTGCGCCGCGCGGTGATCTGCGCGGCCGTGTAACGCTTATGCAAATTGACGTGCGCTGACACTATCGGCATGGGCTTGCTCCGTTATTTCCTCTCGCACCGTCCGTTCTCGCGGCGGGCGTACTCCCTCTCCCGCACGCGGGGAGAGGTAAAAAAAGCAATCTCGTTCTCGCGATGCGCCTTGGCATCCGAGGTTTGCTGCACGCTTTAAGAAAGCCCTTCCAACGACCTCCCCAATAGAAAGGGAGGCAGAGCGCCGAAAGGCGCATACTGGCGCCGCACCGTACGGGTGCGGCAGCGCGCGGATCGCCGCGCGCGCGCCTTCCGGCGCTCCACCGCGGACTCGCTTCGGCGAATTAACGCCTCAGCTCAGCTCCAGCCGCGCTTCCTGGGTTCGGCGTCATCGGGAGTCACCCGCATCTTCCCCATTCCCAGTCCAGCGAGCTCCTCGCAGGCCGGTCGTTATTACCGGCCGGGCGGTGTCCGGAGCCGCCCGGGAGCGGGTGTATGGCCCGCCCGCGGGCACCGCACTCGCTCCGCATCCGAGAGTACCCTCGCGAAGGCGTCCCCGATGAGCGAGCTGGCGGGTATGTAACCAGTATAGGGACGATTGTCAAGAGGCAATCTCACATTCAGTGACGTAACGGCGCCGCGGCACGCTAGAATGCGGTCGGCTGCGATCCTCGGCTTGAGGGCAACCCATGAGGCGACGGGAGTTCATCACGTTACTCGGCGGAGTGGCGGCGGCGTGGCCGCTCGCGGCGGGCAGAACCGACCGAGCGGCAACGTCACGGGAGTGACCTTTCTGGCCGGCCAGCTAGGGGCGAAGCGATTGGCGTTGCTGCGTGAAAACACATTCGGGAAGGTGGGTTAGTAGGCTTGCGGCGAATTCGACCGCAACTCATTAGTCGGAGACGCTTGGCTAGCCTCCAACGATGCGTGGAGGAAGTACTCTCACAGCCCGGCGATGAGTTTGACCAATTCGCTTTGCCGTTTCGTTCCCGTCTTCTGAAACAATTTGTGCAGATGCGTTTTCACCGTTGCTTTGGAAAGCCCCAGGAGATCGGCGATCGCCTTGACACCGTTGGTCTTGAGTACCGCATCAAACACACGAACCTCACTTGCGGACAATCCGTAAAGCTTAGCCAACTCTTCCAATGGCGACAGCGCACTAGGAACGGTCTTGCGGATAAACACAGCGGCCACGGCTCCAAAGTTATCGGCGGCTTGCTGCCGACGGCCGGACTTCAGCGGTAAGACGTGCGCAAACCAGCGCTCTTGTGATTTGTCTGTTAGCGGAATTGCCACACCCCGGACGCCCACCGAAGCGTCACCCTTTTCAGCAGCAAGAAAAATATTTCGAAGTGTGTGATCAGCGGTCGGAGCAACTGCCCTTAGCTCATTATCGGCGTTTTTTACCAAAAACCCTTCAGCCAGCATCTTCTTCGCCATGTCGTTCGTGAAGACGATCTGCGCTTTCGAACCGACTAGAAGCACAGCCGCTTCGACGTGATCGAGCGTCTCTGTCAGAACTTCTTCGGCTGCCCTGTGTTGATCGAACAGTCTGCTGATCGCCACCGCACGCTGCAAATGTGGCACCAGCAGACCTAGGCGGCGCCGCATCTCGTCCCTCAGCGGCACTGTCATGCGCACATTGATCATTGAAGCCCTCGCAACTCCTTTTTCCAGGTTCACGGAGAGCGCGCCCAGCGTTCCTTGTGGCTTGATCCACTCCTTGTAAAATCGTGTTTTGTTCAATTCCGCGCGCGGCATGATGTCTTCGTCCGCGACGACAATGCCCTCATCGACGAAGGTGGCAGCCGGGAACATCGGATTGAGCGGCAGGTATTTTTCAAAATAAAGCCTAAGGTAGTACGGATCGACATTGAACAAATGCAAAGCTTCGGAACGCTCCGTCGCCGAATCATGCCAGAGCAGAGCTGCGGAGGAGCCACCGACAAAAGCGCAAATGCTTCCAAGCGCTCGCTGCCAGAGCGCTGGATCGATTGCCGCGTCGTAAATATCGCCGATGACAGCCGAAAGCTCGGCCAATTCCAATGCCATCCGTCGCCCACAGATTTTGGCAGCGACAGTTCATCATTAAAAGCAAGATCCATCAATAGAATCAGTCACGCGCAATTGTCGCACTGGTATTGCCGGACGAGGAATGTTGTGAGCGGATAAGTCCGCTTCTCTAATCGGCCGTTTGGAGTCAAGCGCGTTCAGACTATCTACCGCTACGGTGTCGATGCCGCTCGCGGGCTCGTGCTTCTCTTCGGAATCGGCACTAAGGCCCTTCCATCATGGGATTCGAGGACGAGGTGGAGCAAACTAAGGGCGGCCTTACCGTCTATCTTCGGCAGATCCAAGCGGACATGCGCACTCGCCGCCCCAACGTTCGGCGGCCGACCGAGCAAAACGGAAGTACCTGCAATATCGGACAGCGGTCGCGTTCACTTCACGACGGGTTCGTCGGGTGTCGAGGGCTGGACGTGGAGCGGGATTATCGCCTTCGGCAGGGTAATCTGTCTGGTTCTGTTGGAATTGAGCCGATTGCCCCATGCGGCGGTCGTCGGCGCGTTGCCGGTACCGCCATTGACAGTGTTAATGCCGCCGTGGCCGCCGGAGGTGGGAGCATTGCCGCTGGCGCCGTTGACAGTGTTAATGCCGCCGTGGCCGCCCGAAGCGGGTTTCGGAGCGATGCCGCCGACTTTCGGCGCTGAACGTCCAAATCCGAAGGCGGCTCCTCCGGCGTTGCCGCCAACGCCGCTAAAGGCGCTGTCCGTGGCGGCGCGGGCAGCATTATCCATCGGGTTGCTTTTGCTGCTCGGCGCGTTGCCGCTGTTGCCAAAGACTCCATTGGTGCCGCCATGACCGGTAGGCGCGTTGCCCGTGTTGCTTAAAACTCCATTGGTGCCGCCATTGCCAGTATTTCTCTTGGTCCGTTTACTGCCTCCCGTCCCATTATCGAACTGCTTCGTACCGATAGGTTTTGAGGCGGGCGGCTTTATCGTGTCAGGATTGATTCCATTGGCGCCACCATTACCGAGCGACGCCACGAACGGCAAAAAACCACCATTAAACTCGCCATTTTCGAATGCCGGTGGAGGCATCCCCGGTAGGTTGGCCGGCGTCAAATGGAACAACGGTATCTGCAGGGTAGCATTCTTCGACGGACCAAAAAACGTGGTGAATCCAGTGAACTTCGGGCGCGACTTGAGATTTCCGGCGTCGGGGAACGGGAGATCGCATTCTTTCGTAACAAACCCGGCCTGACCATCCACGACGATGGGAACTTCGCGGCAATGCTCGATCTCATCGACGATTTCCTGGGCCGCCACCTGGCTTTGACAGGCCTGACTGTTCGGTCCCACTAAACCCGCGGCATCCCCCTGCATTTGGGCATAGATGGCCTGGCGGCAAACGTTGTGCGAGGCGCTCTGCTTTCCGCCAGGATTCGGTGGCTGGCCGTCCGCGTCAGGGTATGACGCTAATTGGCATGAAGCGTTTGACGGCACAATACCGTCCAGCGTCGTTTCGCAAGGTGCGATCAGCTCGGCGAAATGTTCCGGCCAGAAATTGGCGTCGCACATGTTGTCGCCTCTCGCCGCGGCTCTTTTCACGAAGTCGGATAAGCCCATGGCGTATATGGCCGCCGCGGTGCCCATCTTGTTCGAAAGATCGGCGCCTATCCGCTGCAATGCCGGAGCCATCGATGCGCAGGCCGGCGCTATCGCAGCGCAATGCTGGAATGTCGCGTTGCAGGCATCGACCAGATTTTGTGCGTTGCTATGGCCACCGGACTCGTTGTCGGCGATGTTTCTCGCGCAAATCAAGAAATTGGCGTTGAAATAGTTCTGCAGCGACGCTGCGTCCGTGCCGCAACTATGCGTGGGGCCTTTGAACGCGTCGTCGACAGCGCTTTTTACGTCATCGAACGCGCCAGTCACGACGCTATCGACAGGTTTCCAGAGCCCTACGGAACTCAGGATACCCTTTGCTATCCCGAGAGCATCCTTCGCGATGCCGCCGCCCAAATTGCTGATATCTTTGACTGCGCTTGCGAGCCCGTTGCAAATATCGGTCGCGGCTTGGCCGCTGAACAAGGCGCATTCCGGCGAGAAGAGAGTGGTCGCGGCCCAAGTGAACGCGGTTTGAGCCAAACCGACAACGTCGCCTTTCTGCAAATTGGTAAGGGCGCTCAGCGCCGCATTGGCATCATTTTAAATCATCGCGTCCACGACTGGCGCCAGCAGGTCCGCGACCGGCGGCGTCACAAAGACGGCCAGGATAATTTTGGCGGCAACCTCGATGATCTGCGAGCCGGCTCCCGCGGCCATTTGCTGCCAGTCGCCATTCTTGATGCCATTCGCCAGCCAGACGATGTTTTGCAGAACCGCGGGCGTTTTCGGGAATTTGGATGTGTCGGCAGCGGGCGCATCGACATTCATCTGCGCAATGATGCTCACAGCCTGCTGCACGGCTTGTCCGGCGGCGGCACTTGCGGCGGACAATCCGGCTTTCACGGCGCATTGCTGCATCGCATTGCCGTCGATGTTGCCGAGGCATGCCACCAGCGCCGCCGCCTGCGGACTATTCTGGCCCACGGCGCTCGCCGCAAGATTTGCGGCGCAGGATTGCATCGTTGCCCCGGGCTGACCAAGGCACGTCGCGAAGGGCTTTACGCTATCAGGAAGATTGGTTGCGAGTTGCTGCGCGGCGCATGTCGTCGCCGCCGTCTGGCTCGCGACACAATTCATGATCGCGCCGACAGCGGCGCTCGCGTCGGGACCGGCGGCTTGAGATATTTGTTGGACGATCAATGCTTGCGTGGATTTGACGACACAATCGCCCACGTTTCCGCCGCCAAGGACGCAGGTCGCGAGCGGCTGCGCTTCCGGAGGCAGTTGGTCGATGGCCGTCTTCGAGAGACAGCTGCCGACAGCGCTGCCATTGGTGAGACAGGTCGCAGCAGCCGAGGCAATGGCGGCGACGTCAGGATCGACCGCACCGCTCTGGCTAATCTCGCCGAGCACGGCGGAAACCACGATATTCTTCGCGCAATCGCTGCCGGACGAACCGGAGACTGCGCAGTTGACCAGGCCATCGACTACAGGGACCTCGGATGGGTCGATCGGCAACCCTGCCATGCTGCCGAATGAAGCGAAAATCTGGACAGCAGTATCTACTGCCTGGGTCGTGGAAGTTTGTGAAGTCTTGCGCATTCGCGATGTTTGCCGTAGCAACCAACGCGACCGCTAACGCGACGACAACTGAAATAATATTTCGGGTTCGTAGGCCCAGCCGCGACTGTAAATTGCGCATGTCACGTTCCCTAATTGCCGAAGTCCTCTCGCAACACTACCACTTCAAGATTTCCGACGCCTCCGCCGGTTGGTTGAAATTTTAGTTCGAAACGTCCCGTTCGGATATCAACCGTTCGGTTGAGATGCAGGCCTGCCACAGTGCCCGAGAAATTCAGCCCACGATGGGGATTTCGATGGGAAGCATTTTACACTCCGTTAATGTATCGAAGATTCGACTTGATGAGGCGGGGGCGCCGTGCGGTATTCTTGCAATAGAAGCTCATTGCTATTTTTGCTCATAGCGACGTGCGTCTTCGTATTCTTGATGCAATCCGAATCGCATGCGCAGGCCCCCGGTCCGGCAACGGCCTGGAGCAACTGTTATTTGGGCGGCCAGGCTGGAGCCGCCACATCGAACTCGCACTGGAAATACACCAACAGCAATTTTTACGACTCGACGGGCAATACTGACCCGCAAATTATTCCAGGCGCCGATTTTGACCAAACGCGGGGGATCATCGGGCTGCAGGGCGGCTGCAATCGCGCGATCGGGAACTGGTGGGTGGCCGGCATCGAGGGTGCTTGGATCACCAACCCAATGAACAAGTATCAGTCCAATTCCGGGTTCTACCCGGCTCCCGGGTTCCCGAATACAGAAGTCATCACGACCAATATCCAGTCGATCTTCAGCGCCACCGGCCGAATCGGCTTTGCTCCTTCGACGGACTGGCTGCTCTACGGCAAGGGTGGCTATGCGATCGCCCGCATCGAGACTGCGGGGTCCGTAACGCCGGCGCTTTCCGTTTCCAATCTCGATTTCAGTACGGCGAATTGGCAAAGCGGATGGACAGTCGGCGCCGGCATCGAGTACCGCCTGTTCCGCAATATCACCCTCGGTCTCGAATACGATTATTATCGATTTGACGGTGTGCAGCACTCGGGAACCGTGTCGGCCGTGGACATGATTGCCGGTGGCGGCACGCGTCCCGCCAGCTCGATTTTGCATAGCGTCGACGCCGAGGTTCAGACCTTGATGGCGCGCCTCAATGTCGGCTTCGATCCAGCCGGCGGCGCAACGGATGCTGCCTTTGCGAACGCAACGTCGGCGCTGCCGTCTGGGAATTTCTCAGGCTTTGTGACGACCCAACTGCAGGGCGCATCCTGGACAGGGACGCGCGGCGCCAACGTCTTCGCGCCGGATGCCGGCAAAGGCTACCAATTCTATTCCCCTACCACGATCGGCGTCGATTACGTAGTCCCATCCGAATACAAGCTCGAGACGCGCATCAAGAGCGGGTATGTCTATACGGCACAAGAAACGCCCGGTCAGAATGACCACTACAACGGGCCGATCGATACGCAAGCCGCTTTCAACCTCACTCTTTTGAACTTCAATTCAATCCGTCCCCTGCTCGGACTCAACCTGAATCTGCCGACCGGCAACTCTTATCTGCCTAACGATCAGCGTTTCACACGAATGGATCCTGATCTAGTGCCCGTCGGCAGCTACGGCGTCGGCACAAATGTGAACCCGACCGCCGGATTTGTCTTCGGCGTCGACGAGCATACCGCCGTCTCACTGTCGGCAGGCTATATGTGGCAAGGCGACTTCACGAAGGAAGGAATCAATCTCTCGACCGATCCAGCAATGGATATAATCCCCACGACCGACCTGAAACAAAAGGTCAGTCCGGGCAATACCTACACGTTCAACGGTAACGTGAGCAGCACATTCGATAGCCTCGTGCTCAATGAGTCGTTCGCGTATATGGGCGATTCGCACGCCTCGCTCTATGGCGCGGCATCGGGGCGCGCCGGCGCCAAATTCACCGCCAACGCTTCCGCCAGCTACAATTTCAGCCAGCGAACGGCGCTGGCCGCGAACGTCTCCTGGAGCTTTTCGGAAAAGAACCAGATTCCCAATGGCGCTGGGGGTCTGACGGACGAGCCGAGTAATTCCAACAGCAACGTCGTAATTGTCTCGATCGACCCGTCTTATCTCGTCACGGACCGCTTCAAGATTGCAGCGAATTACAGCTTCCTTTATCGCGACCAGAACTACTATGATCAATTCCAGAACGAATTTATTCCGGCCAAGACCAAGCACTCCGTTGGAGGTTCGGCGACGTACGCTCTCACCAACGTCACCACGCTGAGTTTGCAGGGCTCCCACGCCTGGGTCAGCCAGGACGACGGTCCAATACTTCCAGCGACCGGCATGATCCCTGCATTACAGCCGCCCGCCCTGAAGTATCAAGTTTGGGCCGGCACCTTCACAGTGACTTCGCGCTTTTGAACGGAGACATCGGATGAAAAAAATTCGATCGATCGCAGTCGTCTTCGCGCTTTTGTCCGCGGCTGCCATATTGACCGGTCAAGCCGTTGCGCAGGATGCGCCACAGACACAGACTAAGCACGTGCGCACCGCGAAGCGGCACGTTGCACACGTCGCCGCCAAGCCCGTCACGCCGCCTCCCTCGCCGTTGCAGACAGCGCAGATCGAGCAGAAATGCCTGCGAGCATTGAACGGCGCCTGCACGAACCCGATTTCCGTAGAACAGGCACGGTTACGAGCAGAGATCATTCCCGCGGTCCGGCTCTCTTATCTGGGAACGCCGGCTGGAACGATTGGAGGCAGTTACATTCCGTTCGAGCGCCTCTTCCAGGACAATACGTTTCTATTCGGACTGCCAACCGCGACGCTTAATCTCGCCTGCTGTATCGTGCGCACCAAATAATGCATCTCGCCTTCGCGGGCGAACAGAAGTGAGGGACGGATCTTCGTGGAGCACACGGTCGGCAACTTAGGATCAATGGCAACGGTGCGCGCCGCATAATGAACCCGGAAAACTCGACCGGAGGAATTCGCGTCATGCCTTTCACTCGTTTGCTTTCTCGCTTGATCGTCGCTTTGCCACTGGCCGCAATTCTGGCCGCACCGATAATCCCAGCCGCGGCCGATGATAGCGATCCGATCGTAGCTCGCGCAAACGGCTTCGATATCCGCCAGAGCGATCTTGCAATCGCCGAAGACAAGGTCGGCGACAGCATCCAACAAATGGGGGCCGATCAGCGGCGCCAATATCTCATTGCTTACGTTGCCGACATCATCGTGCTGTCGCAGGCGGCCCTGCGGCAGAAAATCGGTGACCGCCCTGCCGTCAGGCACCGCATCGAATTCGAGCGCAACGAAGTGCTGATGGAAACGCTGCTGCGCGATGCTGGCCGCGCTGCGATCAATGACGGAGCTCTGCACGCGGCTTACGAAGAGTCGATCAAGCAGATGCCGAGCGAGCAGGAAGTGCGGGCGCGCCATGTTCTTGTCGCCACTGAGGAAGAGGCCAAGGCGATCGAGACTGAACTTAAAAGGGGAGCGGACTTCGCCAAGCTCGCAAAAGAAAAGTCGAAGGATCCGGCTGCCGCAAAGGGCGGCGATCTCGGCTATATCACGAAGGATCAAGTGCCCCCGGAATTCGCCAACGTCGCGTTCAAGCTCGACAAGGGCCAGATTTCGGACCCGGTGAAGACGAAATTCGGCTGGCACATCATCGAGGTCGAGGGCAAGCGCACGAAGCCGACCCCGACCTTCGACGAGGTCAAGCCCCAGCTTGAGATTTATGTTGCCCGCCGCGCGCAGGCCGATCTGGTGCAGAAACTGCGCACAGCCGCTAAGATCGAGCTCGGCCAACCGGCTGCGCCCCATCAGGTGAAGCCGGCAAAAAAGTGAACGCCATTTCTCCGTATCCAGCCATGGTTGCTGCCATGGTTGCTGCCATGGCTGCTGCCATGGCTTCTTGTCAGACCCTCCGCTGCCTCGCGTTTCGTGTCCGCCTGCCTTGATCCGAGAGACGGCCCGTCGGAGAGCTCTTTAACGTCATTCTCCATCTCGGCTTCCGACCCACCGCGAACGAACGCCCATGGCCATGATTGGACAGCGCCCGTTGTCAGGGACGACGCCTATCTCGGCGACGGCGCCGCGGCACCGGCGGGCGCCATATGCACGGCGTAAAAGGCGAGCTCCAGCGCAACCCAGCGGCGGTAAAGCTCGCGCGTTCTGGGCGTCGGCGCCGGAATGCCGTCGTCGTCCACGGTGAAGAAGCCGCGCGCGGCGCCAGCGGTCACAACTCGCGTCACCTGCGTCTTCGACAGGCCGAACCGCCGGGCGATTTTGGCGCGGCTCGGCACCGGCGCACCGAGCATCTTCGCCAGCAACAACGCGATCAGGGTCACCAGCGCCCCGTCCGGCCCTTTGAAGAAAAAATTAAATTCCGGCATGCGCTCGGTCGGCGGCGTCGACGCCGTGAAATGCCGCCCGCCAGAGCGCAAAAATCGCCTGACGAATTCGGGGTCGTCGCGCAGCCGCCGGGCGCGCTGCCATTGCGGCTCGAGAATGTCGAGGGCGGCGACCGGATAGGACAGCCAGCGGCGCGCGAAATTCATCATGCGCTCGGTCGGCCGGTAGATTTTCATGCGGCGGTCCGCCGCGCTGGTGCGGGCTTGCAGAAATCCGCCGAGCCGCAGCAGCGCCAGCATGGTCTTGAGCGTACGCGGGCTGACCTCGCCGCGGCGCGTGCACAACGCGTGCAGCCGGCCGTAGGTCGCGCCGCTATTGGGGTCGCGCGGATCGCGCTCGGCATCGAGAAAAAGCAGATAGCCGATCACCCGCCACGACGCATCCTTCGCCAATAGTTTGTTGAGAAGTCTCGGTCCCTGGCGCAGTTCCGCCAGCCCTTCGCTGTAGCTCAAGAGCGCCTGCGTAAATGCCGGCGACGCGGCAAAACGCGCCGCGGTGGCTGAAAGAGCATCTTGCTCCAGGTTGGTCACGTCTTTGCCCCTGAGCCCGCTGGCACATGAATATCGCACCGCGCGGGCGACAGCAGTGCCGGTTCCAGATCAGGCACGATTTGGACCGCGCAAGGAGGCGTTGTTTCCCACTATTGTGCGGTTCAAGCGGCCGGGCGGTGTGGTGCTGCGGCAACATGCTCTGGGAATTTGCATTCAAGCGGTGCGTCAACGCCGAATGCGGCGCTGGCGGTCATTGCCACATTCGGCGGCGATGCATTAGCTTAAGTTCAAGTCGGGGCGTTGGAACTCGGGGCGTTGGAATTCCGCACATTTTCTCTGTGCAAATGCGCGGACGGACTGAGGAATTTTCGTGCAGGGGCGCGTTTGGGAGCGCATCGGACGCGGCCGGCTTGGCGGACTGTTGGCGTCGAGTTCGGTCGCGGCGCTCTTGATCGGCGGCGGCGCGCCGCCGGCGTTCGCGGGTTGCCAGATCGCGCCCGGGTCCAATCAGGCTTCGGTCAGCAATTCCGGCGCCATCAATTGCATTAGAATTGACGGCATCACCGTCACTGGGAATGTCACCAACACCGACACGGGCACGCTCACCGCGACCGTCACCTCCTTACAGAGCAACGGAATTATCATCCTGAACGCATCGGTCGGCGGCGCCGTCGTCAATGCCGGCCAGATCACCGCGGCGGGTTATGGCAACGGCATTTTTGTCACCAGCAACGCCACCGTTTCCGGCGGCATCAGCAATTCCGGCACGATCGCGGCAACACTCGGCAACGGCGTCTTGATCGGCAGTACTTCGACGGTAAGTGTGACGATATCGAGCTTCGGCGGCGGCATCACCAATTCCGGCACGATCACGGCGCGCACCGGGACCGGCATCGTGGTCGGCGATCGGAGTGCCAGCAACGTGACCATCACGATCTCGACCTTCGCCGGCGGCATCACCAATTCCGGCACGATCGCGGCGAGCATCGACGGTATTTGGGTCGGCGGCGGCTACCCTGTCTACGCAAATGCCAACGGGTTCGTTACAATTTCCACCTTTGCCGGCGGCATCAGCAATTCCGGCACGATCTCGGCGGGACTGGACGGCATCTTCGTCGGCGGCGCGGCCGCGCCCTCCGGTGCGGCAATCATCACCACCATCTCGACTTTCTCGGGCGGCATCACCAACAGTACCAGCGGATCGATCACGGCGGGCAATATCGGCATCATGGTTGGCCGCACCGCAAACGCCGGCGCAAGTGTGACCTTCTCGACTTTCTCCGGCGGCATCAGCAACGGCGGCACGATTTCGGCGGGCAATATCGGCATCGATGTCAACAACGTCTCGACCTTCTTGGGCGGCGTCAGCAATTCCGGCACGATCTCGGCGGGCGGCGCCGGCATCGCGATCAACAATGTGGCGCAATTCGGCAGCGCCACCAGCGCCGGCGGCGGCATCAGCAATTCCGGCATCATCACCGGCGGCGCCGGCATTGTGATTCAAGCCGGCGTGACCTTCGCCGCCGGCGCGGCCATCGTGAACTCAGGCACCATCACCGGCATCGGCGGCACGGCGATTGATGTGAGCGCCGCGACGAGCCCGGTGACCATTGATATCAACGGCGGCGCGATCGGCGGCAACATGCTCGGCGCCGGTCTTAGCTCCGGCGACACGCTCAACTTCGCGCCCAGCGGCACTTTCACCTACGACAGCAATTTTACCAACTTCGAGACGGTCAACATTTATTCGGGCACCGTGGTGCTGAACGGCGCCGACAGCGCCACCTCGGTGAACGTGAATAACGGCGCCACGCTCGCCGGCACCGGCAGCATCGCAACCGCGCTGACGGTCCTGACCGGCGGCACCTTCGCGCCGGGCACGACCGCGACCAAGATGGCCATCACCGGCAGCCTGGTGCTGCAGTCGGCCGCCGTCTATATGGTCACGCTCAACGCCACCAATGCCAGCGGCGCCAATGTCTCGACATTTGCGACCATCACCAGCGGCGCCGTGTTCGCCGTCGGTAGCGCCAGCGCGCCGACCGCCGGCACCACATTCACGGTGCTGACCGCCAATACCGGGTTGACCGGGACGTTCTCCGATCCGACCATGGTATTCGGCGCATACCGCGGCACGCTGAGCTACGATATGGACGACGTGTTCCTCAGCGTCACCTACAACAGCCTGATTTCGCTATTGCCGCCCAATCCGCCACAGAACGTGCTCAACGTCGCCAACGGGATCGACAATGCGATCCAGAACGGCGTGACGCCGCCCGCGGGATTCCAGAACCTGTTCAACTACACCCCGGCGCAGCTTGAGACCGCGCTCACGCAGCTCTCCGGACAACCGGCGACCGGCGCGCAAACCAGCGCGTTCCAGCTGATGACGGACTTTATGAATCTGTTGTCCGATCCGTCGAGCGGCGGCGGCAGCCCGACCGGTGGCGGCGCGCCGGGCTTTGCCGACGAAGACCCGGCGAACCTGCCGCCCAACGTCGCGCTCGCTTATGATTCAATCCTGAACAAGGCGCCGCCGCAGCAAAGCCTCGCTCAACGCTGGAGCGCGTGGGGCTCGGCTTATGGCGGCGCCGCCAAGCTCGACGGCAATCCCGTTGTCGGCTCCGGCGATGTCACGGCGAGCGATTATGGCTTTGCCGCCGGCATGGATTATCGTGCCACGCCAGGCTCGGTGTACGGCTTCGCACTCGCCGGCGGCGGCACCAATTGGAGCGTAGCGCAAAACCTCGGCAGCGGGCGGAGCGACAGCGTCCAGGCCGGCGTCCACGACACCACCCATTGGGGACCGTTCTATCTGTCAGGTGCGCTCGCTTTCGCCAATCACTGGTTCACGACAAACCGCATCGCGGTCGGCGATCAGCTCACCGCCAAGTTCGACGGCCAGAGCTATGCGGCGCGCGGCGAAGCCGGCTATCGCTATGCGGTGCCGGTCACCGGGGCCATTGTCGGCGTGACGCCCTATGCCGCGTTGCAGGTGCAGGACTTCCACACCCCGGGCTTCTCCGAGACCGATCTCGCCGGCGGCGGCCTGGGATTGAGCTTCGGCGCGCAGAATGCGACCGACACCCGAAGCGAGCTCGGCGCCCGTTTCGACGCTATGCAGATCGTCGACGCCATGCCGCTCGTCCTGCGCGGGCGACTGGCCTGGGCGCATGATTGGGTGAGCAATCCGTCGCTCGGTGCGGTATTCCAGGCGTTGCCCGGATCGAATTTCACCGTCAACGGCGCCGCGCCGCCGCAAAACTCCGCACTTACCAGCGCCAGCGCCGAACTGCATCTCACCGCCAACTGGACGGCGATCGCCAAATTTGACGGCGAATTCGCGTCGAGCGCGCAAACTTATTCCGGCACCGGAACGCTCAAATATTCGTGGTAATGGCCAATGAGCCGCCCAGTCGGCGCTTGCTGCCACGCCGGCGACGCGACCGATCCGCGGCGACCGCGAACGAACGCCCCTGGCCATGATTGGACAGCGCCCGATCGTGGCGATATCCATGCGGCAATCCATCAAGCGACACGCGGGATCCCGACATGACTGACACTCTTGACTATACGCCACCGGACGTTTGGGTCTGGGAGAAGGCCGACACGCCCAATTGGCGTTACGGCCATCTCAATCGCCCGATCGCCGGCGCGACGCATGACAAGGCGTTGCCGCGCGGCAAGCAGCCGCTGCAGCTCTATTCATTGGCGACGCCTAATGGCGTCAAGGTGACGGTCATGCTGGAGGAATTGCTGGCCTGCGGCCACGGCGGAGCCGAATACGACGCTTGGCTGATCCGGATCGGCGAGGGCGACCAGTTCGGCAGCGGATTTGTCGGGGTGAACCCGAACTCCAAAATACCGGCGCTCATGGACTATAGCGAAAAGAAGCCGCAACGCGTTTTCGAATCTGGCGCGATCCTGCTCTATTTGGCGGACAAATTCGGCGCCTTCCTGCCAAAGGATCACGGCAAGCGCACCGAGGCGCTGAACTGGCTGTTCTGGCAGATGGGGTCGACGCCCTATCTCGGCGGCGGCTTCGGGCATTTCTATGCCTATGCTCCGGTAAAGATCAAATACGCCATCGACCGTTTTTCGATGGAGCTGAAGCGCCAGCTCGACGTGCTCGACCGGCAGCTTGCGGACAATCGATTCATCGCCGGCGACGAATATACCATCGCCGATATGGCGATCTGGCCGTGGTACGGCAACGGCGTGTTGAACGGCGCCTCCTACAACGACCCGCGCAAATTCCTGCAGACGCACGACTATAAAAACCTGACGCGCTGGACCAAAGAAATCGGCGAACGCCCGGCCGTCAAGCGCGGGCGGATGGTCAACCGCGCCACCGGACCGCTCCAAGGACAATTGCGCGAACGCCATGAGGCCAAAGATTTCGAAACGAAGACGCAGGACAAGATCGACGGAATTGCGACCTCTGCGTAGAGCTTGCGGATTCCGTCCGCGGCGACCGAGTCGGTCACGCTGTTCGGCGGCTCGGTGGCGATCGAGTAAAAATCCCGAGAGCCTCGGCTTATAGCCGAAGACATAATCAGCACTTTCGCCGATCCAGGAGGCGCACGGATTCAGCGCTTCTGCCTTATCGCGAGGCGGCAGCAGATGCAATCAACGGTCGTGACAGGATAGGTCTAGCGTAATGCGCTTATTGGATTGGGGAAATTCAGTCATGGCAAAAGCGATCAGCAGAATTGTTTTTGCAGTTGGCATCGCCGCCTTCGTCAGCGCTGTACCGGTTTCAGCCGTGCTGGCGGCTTGGGGATGCGGTGCGACGGATGGAACAGCGACGGGTCGATCATGGGGCTTCCGCAACCATACCGCAGCCTCGTACCGCGCCCTTGCCGAATGTACGCAGCGCAGTCGGCGCGGGGGCTGCCGCGTCGTCGGTTGCAGTTCGTCCATCAACACATATTACGATGCGCATGTGGCCTGGTTTAACGCCGCGCCTACCCGGGCGCTCGTCGAGAGACCGGCGGCTCATATCGCGCGGAACTCTGTTCGAGGATCGACAACGGCCGCGAACGGGGACAGGTGCGGCGGCGCCCAGGCGCGCTGCGCCATAGAGGTCGGCGGCCATTGCAATCCGAGAACAGGCTTCTGGTGTGTCGGGCCGGGCCACATCGGCAACAGTTATTGCGGCGGCAATAACATCGCCTGGCTGGCGTGCCTGGATCGCGTCCGCGAGAAATGAGAGCGCACCAGACGGCTGCTCTGCGCCGCACTCAAACGCCGGCCCATGCCATTATTTTATTGTCGTTCTTTGCATGCTCGTCATTCCATGCAACCTGTCCAAGCCCATAAGACAGACGCTGCGTTTCCTGCAGCATAAGATCGAAGTCCGTCGCACTCCACGAATGAGCCTTGGCGGCGGCGCGCATTTTCTTGACCGGCCATTTCCAAGTGCGATGCTGCTGTTGCCATGCATCGGCGAACGGCTTTTCCGCGGTACAGCCGATCGAAGGCAGCCCGGCGAGATAGCAAGCGAAGTCAAGGCGCGCATCAAGCAACAAAAACAAAGCCGCCACAGTCAGTCAATCGTTGTCCTTCAAACTTAGGATGTAGGCGACGATGTCGCGCAGGTTACTGGCCTTGATGATGACGTTTGGCATGGTCTCATGCGACGTTCGTAGTGCTGCGATCAACGCCGCGCTTGTCATGCCTGGGGTGTTGGCAATCCTGGCGAAACTAGGGGCATCAGCATACGGGGGCCGGCCAGGGACCTTGTCCACCAGATGACATTCGGCACATTGCACTCGGGCTACTCGTTGGCCCTGTCGAGGACTGCCAATCTCCTGTCCCTCTGCAATGCTTAGTGTCGCTGCAGACATGGCAAGGATGAAGCCAATTCTAGACATGATCATCTTCATTCTTTGGTCTTGGCGCCTTTGATCTATCGCAAGGCTAGGCTGATGCAATGCTGCTAACTGCATCACGTATAAGCAGGAATCTCAAGTGCAAAACCTCATCACATCCCCGGAAGGACAGCGATGCGTAAACTCTCTCTCGCTATCATGCTTACCGGAGCAGCAGGCATTTATATCGCGGCGCTTATCGAGCCGGCTTCGGCAACAACCACTTGCTTACGCAGGTATGAAATCTGCCTTCGCGTGTGCCCTCATGGTGCACACTGTCCTCCGGCTTGTGCTCGGGTCTTCTCAAAATGCGTGCGCACGGGATGCTGGGACAGCATGATAGAACATACCTGCGGATACATCAGACGATAAAACTGTTTTGCAGAATATTCTGTTGCGACTCGATCAGCGGATCACATCAGGGCCAGCGGCCATAGCGACTGCATCGCAACGGGGTCAGATCTCCATTCGAAAACAGGCCGGATAAGAGACCGGCGGCCGACCGATTCACGCGACACTTCGGTGCAACGCAGCACAGGCGGCATGCATCTATCCCGACACATGCTCGATCAGTTACTCGATCACCTCGTCGGCGGTGGCGAGCAGCGACACCGGGACGGTGATGCCGAGCGCCTTGGCGGTCTTCAGGTTGATCGCCATCTTGAACTTGGTCGGTAGCTGGACCGGCAAATCGCTCGGCTTGGCGCCCTTCAGGATGCGATCGACATAGGCGGCGGCGTGCCGGAACGGGTCGGCTTGGTCGCTGCCGTAGGACATCAGGCCGCCGATCGCGAGGAAGTCGCGATAGGGGTAGACTGCGGGCAGGCGGTACCGGGCGGCGAGCGCGACGATGGCGCCGCGATGCACACGCGATGCACAAAGGTGAAGCTGCTCGACAGAATCAGCAATCCGCCGCGCTCTTCGCGCGTGAGCGCTGCGATAGTCGCCTCAATTTCGAAATCGTCGTTAACCGGCGCGGCCCGCACGCTTACCGCGAGAGACTGAGCCGCCTGTTCGATGGCACGCAGCATCAGATCGGCAAAGGGCGCGGTCGCGGGATTGTACAGGACCGCCACGCGCACGACGGGCGGAGTAAGCTGCGTCAGCATCTCAAGCCATTTGCTGGCCATCGGCGGATCGTAATTGCTGAATCCCGTGATGGTTCCGCCGGGGTGCGCAAGGCTTGCGACTAAACCCTGGCCGACCGGATCGGTGATTAATGTGAACACGATCGGGATCGCGGTGGTTTTGCGCCGCAGCGCCTCGACTGCCGGGGTGCCCCCGGCCAACAGCAAATCGGGGCCCAGCGCGACAAGCTCCGCCGCGTAGCGCTCGTAGAGCGCGGAGTCGCCGCCCGCCCAGCGCCAATCGATCCGCAGATTGCCGCCGTCGTGCCAGCCGAGAGCGCCGAGCCCCTGCACCAAGGCGGCAGCATCCGCCTGCCCACCGGCATCGTTTGCACGAATTGGCATAAGCGCGCCGAGGCGGCGCATTCGGTCCGACTGCTGCGCACGTGCCGCGAGCGGCCATCCAATCACCACTCCGCCGACCGCAGCGACAAACTCTCGCCTTCCGATGTTGATTGCCATTTGCCCCCAAATAGGTCAGGCGCGGTAGAATAATTGCAACAATATCACGCCTCGATATGGCGGTTGTGACGTACTTTACGGTGCGATGATTGCCATTTGCCCCCCAAATAGGTCAGGCGCTGTAGAATAATTGAAACAATATCACGCCTTGGCCATGAGCGGCGCGAATTCATCACATTTCTCGGCGGCATGTCAGCCGCGTGGCCGCTCGCGGTGCGCGCAAGTCGATTTCAAGTTCGAGGAACCGGCAACGTCGTGATGCAACAGTCCGTAATAACTGACCCGAACCTGCTGGCAGACCCAGCCCATTTTATATATCGTCAGTGGCCGCTACCGCGCGCTCGCGGACATCGCAGCAGGGGTGTCTTGATTGCCGGTTTGTCAACTTCAATGACGAAGCGCGGCGCCTCTCTAGCTTGCTTGACCGCCGTGATGCTGCTTGGCGCAATCGCAACGTCGGCCGCAGCCCAGATCACTATCGTAGCATTGGGGACCAGCAATACGATTGGCAGAGGACTACCGCTGCAGGAATCGTATCCCACACAGTTGCAGGCCATGCTCCGGTCCAAAGGCTACGATGTGCAAATCATCAATATGGGCGTCAACGGCGACACCAGCGCGGGATTGTTGGCGCGCGTCGATGCGGTGCCGAACGAAACGCGGCTCGTGCTTGTCGAATATTCACCGCGCAATGAAAGTAGAGGCGGCATCACCAATACCGGCGCCAATATGGCGGCGATCCGAAGCCGGCTGGCGGCGCGTAATATCAAATGCATCGATCTCACGGCGGTCATCCAAGGCGAACACCGGGCCGCCGCTTCTTCCGGCAATCTCATTTCGACGCCAGCGGGGCCGCATTTGAACGCGGTGGCATATGGCCATGTCGCGGCGCAAGCCTTGCCGTGGGTCGAGGCGGAGATCGGACCGTGATATGAAATTTCCGGACTAAAGCTTTGCGAGCGGCGGAACAGGAGATGTTCAGGTATCGCGCATTTCTTTCCTATAGCCATGCCGACAGCACCTCGGCGAAGCGCTTGCATGGAAGGCTCGAAGGCTTTCACATCGACAGCGATCTCGTGGGTCACGAGACGCCGGCTGGGCCTATTCCACGGACGCTGCAGCCGATATTCCGCGACCGCCATGAGTTCGATGCCGGCGGTTCGCTCACTGAGCAAACCAATGCCGCGCTCGATGGCTCGGCGGCATTGATCGTGCTCGCTTCGCCCGACGCGGCGCGCAGCAAATACGTCAACGAAGAGGTACGGCAATTCAAATCCCGCCACCCCGACCGGCCAGTCATCCCATTAATTCTCGACGGCGAACCAAACGATCCGAACAGGGAGTGTTTCCCGCCAGCCTTGCGCTTCGCCGTCACGGCGGCCGGCACCATTACCGACACTTCTGTCGATGTGCTGGCTGCCGATCTGCGCGAGCGGGGCGACGGCATGGAGCTTGCGCTCGCCAAGGTGGTGGCCCGCCTGATCGGGCTTCCCCCCGATGACATCTACCGTCGCGCCGACCGTGAGCGAAGACGGCAGGCGCGGCTCAAGCAACGGGTGCAAGCGCTAATCTACGTTCTGTTACTCGGCATCATCGCGGGTCTCGTAGGCTGGATCAATCAGGACTATCTCGAACAAGAATGGCGCTGGTTCACCGTTACGCGTCCCTACATGGTGGTACAGGTTCGGCCCTATGTGCTCGGCGCGGCGGCGGAGCGGGCGCTCAAGCCGATGGATTCCTTCAAAGAATGCGCAAAGGATTGCCCGCGAATGATCGTCGTCCCGGCCGGGTCATTCCTGATGGGTTCACCCGACGGCGAAGGCAACGATAACGAGCATCCGGAACATCGGGTAATCATTAAGAAACAGTTCGCAGTCGCTAAGTTCGACGTGACGTTCGCCGATTGGGATTCCTGCGCCGCCTATGGCGATTGCGAGCCTGACATTAGCGACAGCGGTTTTGGTCGGGGGCAACAACCGGTCATCAACGTCACCTGGGACGATGCTCGGCGCTACGCGGCATGGCTTTCCAAAATGACCGGCAAGCACTACCGCCTATTGTCCGAGGCCGAATACGAATATGCCGCGCGAGCCGGGACCCGAATGCAATATCCCTGGGGTGACGATATCGGCGCAGGCAATTCCGATTGTGTCGGCTGCGGCAGCGCATGGGACGGCAAACAGCCAGCGCCGGCGGGATCCTTCGCTCCGAACCGGTTCGGTCTCTACGACATGGTCGGCAACGTCTGGCAATGGGTCGAAGATTGCTACCACCCCAGCTACGACGGGGCGCCGACGGAAGGCAGCCCGTGGATCAAAGGCGGCAATTGCAACGACCGCTTCGTCCGCGGCGGTTCCTGGGACAGAGAACCGGCGACGGTACGCCCCGCCTTTCGCGGCTGGCGGGGCACCACCGCAGTCCGGTTCAACAATCGCGGATTCCGGTTGGCGCGGACGCTCACGCCCTGAATTATATTGCTGAACCAGCTTTGGCAGTATCGTAGTCTTGAGCTGACAAATGTTGAGATGCACGAAGCAGCAGTCCCCGCGCGGGTCTTTGAGTTTGATTTTTGGATAAGCTGCTGCTCCACATCCCGTAGGGGGCAAACATGAGAGGTGTAAGATGTTGCGCTTGCGATATTTGATTGCGGCCTGCGGTCTGGCGCTCATGGTTGGGACCGCGAACGCCGAGATTCAGGTGATAGATCATGTCTCGACTTTACCCGTCATCTCTCATTGTGTTCCTGGAGGACGCTGCGAGGTAGCGAGGAACACCAATTATTCCTTTGGCTCATATTATCGTGGCAAGCATGTTTATTGCCCGGGATATTTCATGGCCCATCGAAGCAGCCCCTACAAGTGGTGCGACCTTCCCAAAAATGTTCCTATTAGCCGAGGCCCTCCACAAAAGAAACGGCAGAGCGCCGCAACCCCCAACTGATGTCTCGCCCAATTCTGCTTTTGGCTCACGTGATCGATCGTTCGACGTAGGATTCAAGCGGCGAGGCGGCTGAACCCGTACTGCACGTGTTGCAGCGCATGAGTCCGGAAGTGGCCCTGAACGTCGTTTGGTGCGAGTCAGCATTCCGTCCGAAATTGGGGGTAAAGCGGAAGTGCGGGCCTGCGCTCGAAATGACGTTAGGTTGTAGCGATCGCGACAGCGCCCCGGGACTATGACAGCTGGAAAATAGCTGTCGCGTTGTCCAACCGCACCAGCCGGCCGCTCTGCGCCGCGCTCAAACGCCCGCCCATGCCATTATTTTATTGTCGTTCTTTGCATGCTCGTCATTCCATGCAACCTGTCCAAGCCCATAAGACAGACGCTGCGTTTCCTGCAGCATAAGATCGAAGTCCGTCGCACTCCACGAATGAGCCTTGGCGGCGGCGCGCATTTTCTTGACCGGCCATTTCCAAGTGCGATGCTGCTGTTGCCATGCATCGGCGAACGGCTTTTCCGCGGTACAGCCGATCGAAGGCAGCCCGGCGAGATAGCAAGCGAAGTCAAGGCGCGACATCAGATTGCCCAGCTCCTGCCCAGCGCGTTTCTTGCCAAGGGTACGCGCGACATCGGCATTGCTAAAATCCGGATGACCGTCGCTTATCTGGCTCAGCTCGCGTAGCCACTGGATCACGCGCTCGGTGTCGGCTTGCACCGTCGACGTTCGCTTAGCGCTGACGCGGCTCTCGGGTACTGCTTCAGCCATTTCGCCGCGAGCCTTCGCCGCAACCGCTCGAAGCGCCGCCAGCTCCGTAGGCGCCTCGGCTTCACAAGCTCCGATTTTTCCAAGGAAGCCGTCAGCAGTCCGGCTGACACGACCCACCCATTTTCTTCCATTCATGATCTTCTTGAAATTGGCGTATCCATCGTCTCTCAATTTGTGCATTTTTGCGCCCCTCGCTGAAAGATTATTCGGCATCATTGATGGTGATGATCTCGTAGCGGATATCGTCCGGTCCGCTGCCAAAATTATAGAACCAGATGTTATGATCGCCCCCGATCATTATGCCGTGCCGGTCCCTGAAGAGCCGATCCGGATCTTGCGCCAACACGATCGCGCGCAATTTGGGGCCAACAAGCATCGGGTAATGATCGTCAAACGACGCCCGGTTTTTGATCATGATGAAGTTCGGTCCATAATAGCTGGCCGGATAATGCATATGTCCGGCCAGCCAGTCCTTGTCGCCCGTTCGCAGCGCTTTTTGCAGATCCAGCAGAAAAACCCGATCGGACGACCGGTCAGCCGCATCGCCGGCGTGGGCGGCAAAGACAGAAAAGAAGATCAGGCACAAAGCCAGACCGATGCATGATTTCATTCCGACTTTACCCAGGCGCCTCAAGCCGGCGCGTTCCGCTTTTTTGGCGTAAGCGAGGACATTCCAAAATTAGATGTCGTAATGACATATGGGAACGATCACGGGGAATTGCGAGGATCGGCCGAATCGGCGCCACGCGGGGAGCGGATTGGTAACGTGGCCGCAATTTCGCATCCGAGTAGCGGGCGGCTTAAATGCTTCCCCGCCGGTTGATTACGCAATTGCCGCCGTTATATAAGCACTCGCAAGGCCATCGCGGCGCTGTGTCGGGGCGTCGAATCCGTAATGCCTTAGGATAATCAAGACCGCATGGCGACACGGCAGGCGCGAATCGACGCCTTCACTCACCAAGGCGTTCCGCCGGCGGATCAACCGCTCGAGCTTCTTTGCGAGGATCACGTCGGTACCTATGTTATTCCATTTTTGTGCCGATGGAGTAACGGTGCTTGGCACAATGTCGACACCAGCAGCCCGATCGAAGCGACGGTGGTCGGCTGGCGCCTGCGTTGATGCAACAAGATCGAGATAAAAGTCTCCGAGCGAAACAGATGGCTGGCTTTAAGCAACCGGATTTTATCGAGCGCCAAGCGGCGGCGGCCAAAGCGAGGCAAGCCGCGCTGGAAAAGTTTCGCGCCAAGGCCGCCGACCCGGGGCTGGCGGAACGGCTGACAGAGCGAACGGCGCGCGCCGCCGAGCGCGGTGCGGTCAAGACCAGCCGCGCGATCGAAAGAGCGGAAAACAAAGCCCGCGAAGCGGAACGCGCGCAACAGGCGGAGCGCGACGCTGCGATCGCGGCCGAGCGCGCCAAGGCGGAACGCGCGGAACGCGAGCGCACGCTGCAGGCCGAACAAAAGGCGGCCAGGGACGCCCGTTACGCGGCGCGCAAAACGCGATCGAAGAAGCGCCGGTAGGCATCCTAAGGGAAAGCTTACGATTGGCGTTGCAATACTGGCCGCTGACAGACCCTTTTCGCGCGTCACGAACTAGGACAGCGAGGTCAAAGACCTTGCCTGTCGCCGTGGCCGCGAAGCCTCGGGTCGCTTCACATCAGCGAGGAACGGTGCCATGAGAAAAACCATGCCGGACGCCATGTTCGCAGACCCCGAGCGAAGCCGGCTCAGCATGCTCCGCAGCTGGGTGCTCGACAACGCCGTCACCGAGATCGAGATGAAAGAGCTGCAATTTTGGAATTTTGCCCAGCTCCAGCCCATCGCCGAAAAGCCGTGGACGACGTTCATGGGCCGTCTGATCCTCGTGCCCAACATGCCGATCGAGGCGCAAAAACATCTTGGTATTTTCGATAGGCGCAATGCCGGCGCTATCTAACGGCGCATGCCGAGCGGCATCAAAAATCCGCAGCTAACAGCTCGTACGACCCTTTTCGCCCCCGCTTATACGCCTTGATCGCGGCGGCGTGGATCGCCGCGCGATTGGTATCGAAGGCGAGCAGCAGGCTTGCCTCGTCGCGCTCCATTTTCGGCTGCAGTCGCCTTAGCGCTTCCTCGGTTGCAAAGAATGACCACTCCATGGCGCTGTCATGGCCCCAGAACCGAATGGCACGCCGGGTCGGATCAAAAATTCGGCTTCGGTTCGGAAAACTGAGCATGGATTCAAGCGAAAATGGCCATCGAGAGCGTGAGTTCGCTTTCAGGCGCGACGCGTTCGTGCTTTTCGGCGCTGCTCTTGATGCGGTAGCACGGATCGTCGGGATCCCGATCCGAGGCCGGAATAAGATGGCGAATCTCATAGGGACCGCGCACCGCCGATCGAAGCGAACTCAGCTCCAGATCGACTAATTGACCGATATCGAATTTATGCGCCATCGGGTTTTCCCTTTTTCATTCTTGCGGCTGTGCAGGAACCGGGCAATTCGGCCTCGCAGCGCTCCCGTTTGTAACTCGTCGCCGAGAGAGCCTGCGCTATCGAGCAACTCGCAATCACGGCTGCCCCGAGGCACCGCATAGTCACGATATGGGGACGATCATATTGAATTACGAGAACTATTATTCGTTTCCGGAAATCTAGATTATCGCCAACTTGCCTTATTTGGCTCAGAGGAGATGCGCTTTAAGCCGCGCCGGATAGCCCGCGACCTTGGTGCGGCAATCGCATGTTGATTGAGGCACGGTTTAGCCGAGGAATTTTGCGATCGCGGCGACGACCCGCTCCTCGTCTTCGAGCTGCGGCAGGTGGCCGGCTTGCGCGATGAGTTCGACCCGCGCGCCGGCGATGCGCTTGGCGAATTCCTGGGCATAGACCGGCGCGACGATGCCGTCGGCGCTGCCCCAGACGATCAGCGTCGGCGCGGCGATGCGGTGGATGCGCCGGCTTAAACCCCGGTCGGCGACCGGCCAGACGAATTTGCCGGTGCAGGCCTGCGCCCAGATGAATTGCGAGAGCACTTCGACGCGCGCGGCAGGATCGGCGGGCACATTGAAGAAGCGCTGCGCCGCGTCGCCATCGGGAGCGGCGAACAGCAAAGCTTTGCGCGCCTCGTCGCTCAAGATCATCCAGTTCTTCACCGGACGATCGTCGCGCCACAGACCGATCGGATCGATCAGCACAAGCCGGCCGACGGCGCGCGGCACGGCGGCGGCGAATTCCGCGGCCAAAAGCGCGCCGAACGAATGGCCGACCAGCGCCGGCGATGACAGTCCGAGCCGGTCGAACAGTTCACCGGTATAGATGACGAGATCGTGCCAGCCGTCGAGCGCATGCACCGAATTCGGATCGCCGGCGCTGGTGCCGGGAAATTTCGGCGCGAACACCTTATGGCGCTCGGCGAGGCGCGCAACGAAGGCGCGGTCGGGCGCCAGCCCCCACGGTCCGTGCAGATAAACCAGCGGCGGGCCTTCGCCGGCGATCTCGACTTCGGTATCGATGCGATCCTGCCAGAGCTTTATCCGGCGCATATCGACGGCGGCCATGTCTGTCTCCCGCCGTCAGGACGCTGCGGCCGGTTCGCCGACTTTGGCGGCGGCCGGCCGCTTGGCCTTCAATCGCTCGGGCCACCAGCGGTCCTCGTATTTGTCGTCCCACTGATCTTTCAGATACGGCAGCACTTCGCGAGCGAACAGATCGATGTTGGCCTTGCAAACTTCCGTCGGCATCGAGCCGAAATGCAACAGCGCCAAGAGATGACCCATGCGCAAATCTTTGACGCCGTCGAGCAATTGCTCGCGCACCGTCTTCGGACTGCCGACGACGACAAAGCCGCGCTCGAAGAAATCCTTGGCTTTAAGCTCGCGCAGCTTCACTTCGGCGCGCGGATTGTGATGCAGCGCCTGGCGCAGCGCTTCGTATTCGAGGCAGCCGGGGATCGCCTGATAATAAGGCGGCGCGTAGAGGAGCTTGTGAAAGAAATATTCGGCGTGCTCGGCATAAAGCTCCTCGGCCTCGGCGTCGGTCGGCGCGACACCGATCAGCTGCAGGAAGCTGAAGCGATAGGGATTGTCGTCGCGGCCCTTGCGCGCCACCAGATCCCAATAACGATCGTTCACCTGCTTGGCGTTCTTAGCGCCGTAATAGCTGAGATGACAGAAGCAATGGTCCTCGCCGACCACGAATTCGGCGGTGCCGGAAATGCCGGAGCCGGGAATCCAGATCGGCGGATGCGGCTGCTGGATTGGCCGCGGCCAGAGATTAACCGCGCCGAGCTGATAGTGCTTGCCGTTCCAGGCGAAAATCTCGCGCGCCGACCAGGCTTTGATGACCAGCGCCAAGGCCTCGCGGTAACGCTCGCGCTGCTCGATCGGAACGACGCCGTTGGAGATGGTGGCGTCGGACGGCAGGCCGGTGGGGAAGCCGGCGACCAGCCGCCCGCCGCTGATGCAGTCGAGCATCGCATATTCCTCGGCGATGCGGGTCGGCGGCGTGGTCGAGGGCAGCGTCGAGCCGAGCTGCACGATGGCTGTGTTCTGGCCGTTGGTGCCCTTGGCCAGCACCGCCGCCATGACGCTCGGATTGGCCATGAAGCCATAGACGTTCTGATGATGCTGGTTGGTGCACAGGCCGTGAAAGCCGGATTTGGCGGCGAACAGCAACTCGTCGAGGGTCGCGTTGTAGTATTCGCCGACCTTGTCGGCGTCGGCGACGTCGAACCATAGCGGATCGATGTAAGCCGATTGGTAACGCTGGTCGAAATCCGCCGGCAGCCCCCGATAGGGCATCAAATGGAACATGCAGACTTTCACGGCGGCGCCTCCCGGCGAGATACATTGTTATGGAGGCATGCTACGCGGCGGCTGCAGGTAGCTCAATCGCGCGGCGCGCCATTGCTCGCCTGCGCAGAGCACATGGCGTCGCATGAACTTGTCGCGGCAGCGCAGCGCTGAACGCAGTCAATTATTGATCGTGAGCGTGGACGGCGCTTTGCCCGGCTTGGCCGGCGCAGTGGGCGGCGGCGCTGCTTGCGCCGCGGGCGACACGACCGGAGCCGCGGTGGTTACAGTCGGCTTGGGATCCGGCTTGATATCCGGTTTTGGATCGGCCGCGACCGATGGCTTGGCCTCGGTCGCAGTTGTTGCCGACGGTTTGGCGTCGTCAGCGGCTTTGCGCGAAGCAAGCTCCGGCGGTCGCGGCCGCGGCAGCGGCGTAACGCTGGCGCCGGTGGCCGGATGCGGCACGACCGGCGCCGCCGGGGCATCGGCGTCCCGCGGCAGGCCGTAAGGCAGCCGGGCCATGCCGGGGCCGCCGTATAGTCCGGGACCGTACGGCCCCGCATCGTCTTCATCGTCAGGATCGGGATCATACGGCCCGGGATCATAAGGTCCGTAAGCGCGTTCGCCGTAAACGCCGCCATAGGGTCCGCCATAATTGCCCGGCCCCGGCACGATGCGGTTGGCGTCGCGGATGGCGCCGGTGCGGGCGTCGAGCACGACGCGCATCAGGACGCCGCGATAGTCGGTCGCCCGCGCCACATAGATGGTGCCCTCGCGCAACGGCGGCGCCAGCGGATCGAAGCCGGCCGATCGCAGCGTGCGGGCGATTTCATAAGTCGAGACGAAGCCGGGGGCCGGAGGCGGCAGTAGCGGCGGCGGCGCCGCTCGCGACGCGGCTGGCTGCGGCAGCGGCGGTACCTGCGCCTGCCCGGAGGCGACAGCCAGGATGAAGAACGTCAGCCCCAAGGTGCCGATTACGCTTACACGCACGAGCGACGCCCTCCCCGTCGACCAGTTCCTAACCCACAGCTTCACCGTCATCTGCAATTGGGGCGGGGCTTGGGCGCAATCAGAATTTTTTGCATAGAGTTACGAACCGTTCGATATCGGACTCTGCCGTAGCGAACGACGTGACCAAACGCACCAGGACGTTTTCGGTTCCAACATCCAGGCCGTCGCTTGACCGCACGTAATACGTTGCGCCGGCCGCTTTGAGCTTGGCGTCAAGCGCGCGCGGCAGCATGACAAAGACCAAATTGGCCTCGACCTGCCAGACCGGTTTCAGTCCGACCGCCGTCAGTCTGTCCGCGAGCTTGTCGGCCATGGCGTTGGCGTGACGCGCCAGTGTGAGCCAGCGGTTGTCGGCGAGATAGGCCAAAAACTGCGCGGCGATGAAGCGATGCTTGGAGAGGAGATGACCCGCGCGTTTACGCCGCTCGCCCATGAAAGCGGCACGGGCCGGCTCGAAAACGACCACGGCTTCCGCCGCCAGCGCGCCGCCCTTGGTGGCGCCGAGCGACAGCACGTCGACGCCGGACCGCCAGGTCATCTCGGCTGGACTGGCATTGAGCCGAATGAGCGCGTTGGCGAAACGCGCGCCGTCCATGTGCACGGCAAGCCCACGCCCGTGGGCGATCTCGGCCAGCGCCGCGATCTCGCCGGTGCGGTAGATGGTGCCGGCCTCGCTGGCCTGGGTGATCGACAGTGCGGCCGGCACCATCTGATGCGGGCTGTGGCCGCCATAGCCGGCAAGCGCCGTCTGCAGCGTCGCCGGAGCGATCTTGCCGCCGTCGCCGGGCAAGCCGACGAGCTTCAGCCCATGGCCGAAGAATTCCGGCGCGCCGCATTCGTCGGTGGCGATGTGGGAATCGGCATGACAGAAGACGACGCCCCAGGGCGGCGATACCTGCGCCAGAGCCAGCGCATTCGCCGCCGTGCCGGTCGGTACCAGGAAGACCGCGACCTCGCGTTCGAAGACTTCGGCAAGCTTGCGTTCGGCGGCTTGCGTCCAATCGTCGTTGCCGTAGCCGCGCGCATGACCGCGGTTGGCCGCGGCAATGGCATCGAGAATGGCGGGATCGATGCCCGCCGTATTGTCGCTGGCGAAGTTCATCTCGGCGAAAGTAGCGCGAATTGCGGCGATGGCGCCATCGCCGCCCATTGCGCGAAAGCCGATCCCATGATCCACTTGCGAGCGGAACGTTTGCAAAAATCGCGGTGACCGGGGCCCACGTGGCGCTTGTTCGTCCCTCTTCTTCTCGACGCGCGGGCGGAGAGCCAGGAAAGGGGGCTGGCGCTTGTATTGGATTGCGGAATTTGCCATGTTCTGTATAGGACAGTATTGCTGTCCCAATTGGTGACCAATCGCGCGCCGCCTCGGTTCCGGAGGAGGCAGACGCCGGGTCGGCCGTCAGTGGCGAGGGCGCGCCGGGCGGCAAGAACAAGCAACCAGAGCGGCCGCTCGAGCGGCACAAAGGTTGCCTCCAAGACGAGTGGCGCGCCCAGAGTGACGCGCTCATGGGCGCAAGTTCTTTTCGCCCCATCTGCCGCATGCGGAAGATGGGACGGAAAGAGCGCAACGGTGACTGCGTCGGAACCTTAGAGGCCGCGTTGGCCGAGGCTCCGGGAGGATCGCGAGTACGACGATGGATGCGTCTGGTTTCGGCCTGTTTGATCCGGCGCTGGAAAAGGATTCCTGCGGGGTCGGATTTATTGCCGACATCAAGGGACGCAAATCGCACAAGATCGTCGCCGACGCCTTGACGATCCTGGTCAATCTCGAGCACCGCGGCGCGGTCGGCGCCGATCCGCGCGCCGGCGACGGCGCCGGCATTCTGCTGCAGATGCCGCATAAATTTCTCGCCAAGAAGGCCGCCACGCTCGGCATCAAGCTGCCGAAGCCGGGCGATTACGCCGTCGGCGCCCTGTTCATGCCGCACGATCCAGCGTGGCGGGCCGAGATCATGGACACCTATGCCACGGTCGCCGCGAGCGAAGGCATGACGCTGCTCGGCTGGCGCGACGTGCCGACCGACAATTCGACGCTCGGCGAGTTGGTGAAGCCGACCGAGCCGAAGCACATGCAGGTGTTTCTCGCCCGCAATCCGAAGACCAAGTCGGAGGACGAATTCGAGCGCCGGCTCTATATCCTGCGCAAGACCATTTCCGGCATCATGCACGGCAAGCGCGGTCGCCAGGTCTCGCATTATTATCCGGTGTCGATCTCGTGCCGCACGCTGATCTACAAGGGCATGTTCCTCGCCGATCAGCTCGGCGCCTACTATCCCGATTTGCACGATCCGGATTTCGAGAGCGCCCTCGCCTTGGTGCACCAGCGCTTCTCGACCAACACCTTCCCGGCCTGGTCGCTGGCGCATCCCTACCGCATGATCGCCCATAACGGCGAGATCAACACGCTGCGCGGCAACAACAACTGGATGGCGGCGCGCCAGGCCTCGGTGTCGTCGCCGAAGTTCGGCGACGATATCTCCAAACTGTGGCCGATCTCCTACGAGGGCCAGTCCGACACCGCCTGCTTCGACAACGCGCTCGAATTCCTGACCATGGGCGGCTATCCGCTGGCGCATGCGATGATGATGATGATTCCGGAAGCCTGGGCCGGCAATCAATCGATGAGCGAAGAGCGCCGCGCCTTCTACGAATACAATGCGGCGCTGATGGAGCCGTGGGACGGCCCGGCGGCGATCGCCTTCACCAACGGCCGGCAGATCGGCGCCACGCTCGATCGCAACGGACTGCGCCCGGCGCGCTATGTCGTCACCCGCGACGACCGCATCATCATGGCCTCGGAAGTCGGCGTGCTGCCGATCCCCGAAGAGGACATCGTCACCAAGTGGCGGCTGCAGCCGGGCAAGATGCTCCTGGTCGATCTCGAGGCGGGCCGGCTCATTCCCGACGAGGAGCTCAAGTCGCAATTGGCGCAGAGCCATCCCTACAAGAAATGGCTCCATCGCACGCAGATCCAGCTCGAAGAGCTGCCGGATACATCGGAAGCGGCGCCGATCTCTAACCTGGCGCTGCTCGATCGCCAGCAGATGTTCGGCTACACCCAGGAAGACCTGAAAATCCTGATGACGCCGATGGCGACGACCGGCGAGGAAGCGGTCGGCTCGATGGGCAACGACACGCCGATCTCGGCGCTGTCGGAGAAGGCGAAGCTGCTGTTCACCTATTTCAAGCAGAACTTCGCGCAGGTGACCAATCCGCCGATCGATCCGATCCGCGAAGAACTGGTGATGAGTTTGGTCTCGATCATCGGGCCGCGGCCGAACCTGTTCGATCTGGAAGGCACTTCGAAGACCAAGCGTCTCGAAGTGCATCAGCCGATTTTGACCAATGCCAACCTGGAGAAGATCCGCTCGATCTCGCAGGTCGGCCACGATCATTTCAAGTCGCGCACGCTCGACGCCACCTGGCCGGCGGAAGCCGGCGCCGACGGGCTTGCCGAAGCCATCGACGCGCTCTGCGGCCGCGCCGAGATCGCGGTGCGCGACGGCATCAACATCGTCATCCTGTCCGACCGCCGCGCCGGCGCCGACAGCATCCCGATTCCGTCGCTGCTCGCCTGCGCCGCGGTGCATCATCATCTCATCCGAGAGGGCCTGCGCACCTCGGTCGGCATCGTGGTGGAATTGGCCGAGCCGCGCGAGGTGCACCATTTCGCCTGCCTCGCCGGCTACGGCGCCGAGGCGATCAATCCGTACCTCGCCTTCGAGACCTTGGTCGCGATGAAGAACGAGCTGCCGCAAAAGCTCGACGAGAAGGAAATCATCAAGCGCTACATCAAGTCGATCGACAAAGGACTGCTCAAGGTGATGTCGAAGATGGGCATCTCGACCTATCAGTCCTATTGCGGCGCGCAGATTTTCGACGCCATCGGGCTGAAATCCGACTTCGTCGCCAAATATTTCACCGGCACCGCGACCCGCATCGAGGGTGTCGGCCTCGCCGAGATCGCCGAAGAAGCGGTGCAGCGGCATCGCGACGCGTTTTCCGACGCGCCGGTCTATCGCTCGGCGCTCGACGTCGGCGGCGAATATGCCTTCCGGGTGCGCGGCGAGGATCACGTCTGGAACGCGGCGACCGTTTCGGCGCTGCAGCACGCCGTGCGCGGCAATTCCTATGACGAGTACCGGCAGTTCGCGCGCATCATCAACGACCAGTCCGAGCATCTCCTGACCATCCGCGGCCTGTTCCGCATCAAGTCGGCCGAGGAGGACGGGCGCAAGCCGGTGCCGATCGACGACGTCGAGCCGGCCAAGGATATCGTGCGCCGGTTCTCGACCGGCGCCATGTCCTACGGTTCGATCTCGCGCGAGGCGCATACCACGCTCGCCATCGCCATGAACCGGATCGGCGGCAAGTCGAATACCGGCGAAGGCGGCGAAGAATCCGACCGCTACAAGCCGTTGCCGAACGGCGATTCGATGCGCTCGGCGATCAAGCAGGTGGCATCCGGCCGCTTCGGCGTCACCGCCGAGTATCTCGTCAATTCGGACATGATGCAGATCAAGATCGCGCAGGGCGCCAAGCCCGGCGAGGGCGGCCAGCTGCCCGGCCATAAGGTCGACAAGACCATCGCCAAGGTGCGCCACTCGACGCCCGGCGTCGGGCTCATTTCGCCACCGCCGCATCATGACATCTATTCGATCGAAGATCTGGCACAGCTCATCTTCGACTTGAAGAACGTCAATCCCGCCGGCGACGTGTCGGTCAAGCTCGTCTCCGAGGTCGGCGTCGGCACCGTCGCCGCCGGCGTGTCGAAGGCGCGCTCCGATCATGTCACCATCGCCGGCTATGAAGGCGGCACCGGCGCGGCGCCGCTCACCTCGGTCAAACATGCCGGTTCGCCGTGGGAGATCGGGCTCGCCGAGACGCACCAGACGCTGGTCGCCAACCGCCTGCGCGGCCGCATTGCCGTGCAGGTCGACGGCGGCATCCGCACCGGACGCGACGTCGTGGTCGGCGCGCTGCTCGGCGCCGACGAATTCGGCTTCGCCACCGCGCCGCTGATCGCCGCCGGCTGCGTCATGATGCGCAAGTGCCATCTCAACACCTGCCCGGTCGGCGTCGCCACCCAGGACCCGGTGCTGCGCAAGCGCTTCACCGGCCAGCCCGAGCACGTCATCAACTACTTCTTCTTCGTCGCCGAGGAAGTGCGCGAACTGATGGCCGAGCTGGGCTATCGCAGCTTCGACGAGATGATCGGCCAGATGCAGATGTTCGATCAGCGCAAGCTCTTGGCGCACGGCAAAGCGAGCGGGCTCGATCTGTCCAAGCTGTTCATGAAACCGGACGTGCCGGCGAGCGTGAAAATCTTCAATTGCGAGCGGCAGGATCACAAGATCCACGACATCCTCGACCGAAAGCTGATCGCGCAGTCGCAAACGGCGATCGAGAGCCGCACGCCAGTGCAGCTGAGCTTCCCGATCCGCAATGTCGACCGCACCGTCGGCGCCATGCTCTCGGGCGAGATCGCCAAGCGCTACGGTCATGCCGGCCTGCCGGCCGACACCGTCGTGGCGCGCTTTGCCGGCACCGCGGGCCAGAGCTTCGGCGCGTTTCTCGCCCGCGGCGTCTCCTTCGAGCTCGAAGGCGACGCCAACGATTATGTCGGCAAGGGCCTGTCCGGCGGTCGCATCGTGGTGCGCCCGCCCGTCGCCTCCGGCGTGGTGCCGGAGCAGTCGATCATCGTCGGCAATACCGTGCTCTACGGCGCCATCGCCGGCGAATGCTATTTCCGCGGCGTCGCCGGCGAGCGCTTCGCAGTGCGCAATTCGGGCGCCGCCGCCGTCATCGAAGGCGCCGGCGACCATTGCTGCGAATATATGACCGGCGGCGTCGTGGTATTGCTCGGGCCGACCGGCCGCAATTTCGCCGCCGGCATGTCGGGCGGCGTCGCCTATGTGCTCGACGACGACGGCAGCTTCGCCTCGCGCTGTAACATGGCCATGGTGGAGCTCGAGCCGATGCCCGACGAGGAAGACATCAACGCCAAGGTCTTCCACCACGCGCGCGACCTCGAAGCGCACGGCATGGTCGACATCATGTCGGACTTAAGCCGCTTCGACGGCCACCGGCTGCATCACCTGATCTCGCGGCACGCGCGCTTCACCGGCTCCCGCGTCGCCGCCACGATTCTCGAGGACTGGAAAACCTGGTATCCGAAATTCCGCAAGGTGATGCCGGTCGAGTATCGCCGGGCGCTCAACGAACTCAAGGCCGCGGCGATCGCGGCGGAATAGCATGATCCCGAAAAGTGGCGTTGCGGTTTTCGGATAAGATCATGCGCGAGGAAAATTAGAGCGCGTCAAGTGGGCAAGATCACCGGGTTTCTGGACTACGAACGCGAGGACCGCGACTACCAGCCGGTCGCCGAGCGCATTCATCATTGGCGCGAATTCGTCCTGCCGCTGCCGGAGAAGGATTACGTCACCCAGGCGGCGCGCTGCATGAATTGCGGCGTGCCCTATTGCATGGGCACCGGTTCCGTGGCGCCCGGTACGCCGGGCTGCCCGGTCAACAACCAGATCCCGGATTGGAACGACCTCATCTACACCGGCAATTGGGACGAGGCGGCGCGCAACCTGCATTCGACCAACAATTTTCCGGAAGTGACCGGCCGGGTCTGCCCGGCGCCGTGCGAAGCGTCCTGCACGCTCAACATCGACGACAACCCGGTCACCATCAAATCGATCGAATGTGCGATCGCCGACCGCGCCATCGCGGCCGGGCTCAAACCGGAGCCGCCGGCGGCGCGAACCGGCAAGACTGCGGCGATTGTCGGTTCCGGCCCGGCAGGCCTCGCTTGCGCGCAGCAGCTGGCGCGCGCCGGCCACGCGGTCCACGTCTATGAGCGCTGGGCCAAGGCCGGCGGGCTGCTCCGCTACGGCATTCCCGATTTCAAGATGGAGAAGATTCACATTGACCGCCGCGTCACGCAAATGGAGGCGGAAGGCGTTACCTTCCACTACGGCGCCCATGTCGGCGTCAACGTGCCGGCCGACAAACTGCTCAAGGATTACGACGCCGTCGTGCTCACCGGCGGCGCCGAAAAGCCGCGCGATCTGCCGGTACCCGGCCGCGAGCTCAAGGGTATCCATTTCGCCATGGACTTTCTGCCGCAGCAGAACCGGCGCGTCTCCGGCGAGACGGCCGACGACGGCGCGCCGATCCTCGCCGCCGGCAAGCATGTCGTGGTCATCGGCGGCGGCGACACCGGCTCGGACTGCATCGGCACCTCGTTCCGCCAGGGCGCGCGCTCGGTGACCAATTTCGAAATCATGCCGCAGCCGCCGCTGCACGAGAACAAGGCGCTGACCTGGCCGGACTGGCCGCTCAAGCTGCGCACCTCGTCAAGCCATGAAGAAGGCGTCGAGCGCGATTTCGCGGTGATGACGACCAAATTCACCGGCGAGAACGGCGCGGTGAAGGCGCTGCATTGCGTGCGCGTCGACGCCACGATGAAACCCGTTCCCGGCAGCGAGTTCGAGATCCCCGCCGATCTCGTTTTGTTGGCGATGGGCTTCGTGCATCCGGTGCACGACGGCATGATCAAGAGCCTTAATCTGGCGCTCGATCAGCGCGGCAATGTCAAAGCTTCGACCGACGACTACAAAACATCGCTCGACAAGGTCTTCACCGCCGGCGACATGCGCCGCGGGCAGTCGCTCGTGGTGTGGGCGATCCGCGAAGGCCGTCAGGCCGCGCACGCGGTCGACAAATTTTTGATGGGCGCGACGCTGCTGCCGCAGTAGTCCGCTAGCCGTTGCCTGTGAGGCGGAGGATGGCCTCGATAATGGCGCCACCGGCAATGGCAATCAGGCGAGAGACGACGCTGAGGTCGATACCGAGCTGAGCGCCGAGCATCGGCAGAACGATGAGGAGGCCGATCAAGATCGCCAGCCCGTAAGGCTCAAGTCGGGCAACCGGCCCGGCTGCGGCCTTCGGCAGAATCCCGACCAGGATGCGTCCGCCATCGAGCGGCGGCAGCGGGAACAAATTAAACACCGCCAGCACCACGTTAAGGATCAAGGCGTTCTTCAAGTTGTCGGCCAACCATCGCCCTGCCGTGACCGGCAAGTAGCCGACGAGGTGGAAAGCCAGGGCCGCGACCACCGCAAGCGCAATATTCATGGCCGGTCCGGCGGCGGCGACCAGCACCATGTCCCGTCGCGGCGATCGCAGCCGGCCAAAATTGACCGGCACTGGCTTGGCGTAACCACAGAAAGGGCGCGTGCAGTAGCAGCAGCAGGCCTGGCAACAGGATCGTTCCGAAAGGGTCGATGTGCTTGGCCGGATTGAAGCTGACACGTCCGAGCCGCCATGCCGTGTCGTCGCCAAGACGATAGGCGGCGAAGCCGTGCGCGGCCTCGTGAAAGGTTACGGCGACGATCACGGGGATCGCCCAGACCGTCACCAGATATATTGCGTTACTGCCCACGGCTTCGGTTCCTCAATTGCCTCAGTGAAAAATCTTCCTTCTCCAGAAGCGCGTCGGGGCTTAAGAATGACAGAATTGTCGGGCAATGCCGGCAATGTGGTAATCGACTTCCGCCTTTTGGGCAAAGGTCGATGGCTGGGATGCCGGGACAGACTGCCGCAGGCGATAGCGAGATTGTGAAGTGACTTATCGACCGCCCAACACGAAAGAAGCGTCCATGCAAAAACTCTTACATCTGTCGCTTGGTGCAATAGCCGGCGCTGCAATAGCCCTGCTTGCGACCACACCGGGCCTGCTGCCGCTGATGTCCGGGGCGGTTGCTTCGCCGAGCGCCGACGCCAGCCAGACCTACCGGCAACTCCAGTTGTTCGGCAAGGCATTCGACATGGTCCGGCGCGCTTATGTCGAAAAGCCCGACGACAAAAAGATGATCGCGGCGGCCATCAACGGAATGGTGAGCGGGCTCGATCCGCATTCCAATTACATGGATGCAAAGGGCTTTGGCGACATGCAGGCGGAGACCAGCGGCCAGTTTGGCGGGCTGGGCATGCAGGTCACAATGGAAAACGGGCGCGTGAAGGTCGTTTCACCGATCGACGATACGCCGGCTGCGAAGGCCGGCATCCTTGCCGGCGACATCATCACCCGGATCGACGATCAGGTCATTGCCGGTCTCCCGCTCAATGAGGTCGTGACGAAATTGCGGGGCAATCCGGGAAGCTCCGTCAAACTTGAAATCCAACGGGCAAGCATCCCGCAGCCGCTCGAGAAAACGCTGACGCGCGAAATCATCAAAGTGCGGTCGGTTCGCTATCGCGTCGAAGGCGGTGACGTCGGCTACATTCGGATCACCGAATTCAACAACCTCGCCGGTGGTGAGTTAACGGACGCAATCAAGCATATTTCGTCGGAGGTTTCCGCCGATCACCTCAAGGGCTACGTTCTCGATCTGCGAAACAATCCGGGCGGGCTCCTCGACCAGGCGGTGGCGGTATCCGATGCATTTCTCAAAAGCGGCGAAATCGTATCGATCCACGGACGTAGCGTGGGGGAAGACCAGCGTTTTTATGCCAAATCGGGCGACCTCACGAACGGCAAGCCGCTGACGGTTCTGGTCAACGGTGGTTCCGCATCGGCTTCCGAGATCGTGGCCGGTGCTTTGCAGGATCAAAAGCGGGCGACGATTATCGGTACTCGTTCATTCGGCAAAGGGTCGGTTCAGACGATTATCCCGCTTGGTCCGGGCAACGGCGCCCTTCGTCTGACCACCGCGCGCTACTTCACGCCGTCGGGCCGTTCGATCCAAGCCGAGGGCATCACGCCGGACGTCAAAGTCGAGCAGCAGGTTCCGCAGGATTTGCAGGCGGCCGCGGACATGAGTTTCAGCGAAGCGAATCTGCCCGGACATCTTAAGGCAAGCGGAGCGGAAAAAATGGGTTCACAATCCTACGTTCCCACCGACGCCAAGGATGACAAGGCGTTGCAAGCGGCGCTGGCGCTGTTGCGCGGTTCGGAAAGAAATCCCGCGTCCCCCCCGCCCGGCAACCTGGTCGTCGCGCATTAAGGCTTTCAGGGCGCGCGCTCCCGCATGATGCGGAGCCGCTCCAGGCTCTCCGCCGGCCAGACGGCGGCAAGCTCATAGAATTCCGGCACGGCCTTGGCGCCCGGCGGCAGCGTCACCCACGGCTGTTTCGACGATGTGTAGATGTGGATGTCGGGTGGGCATCGATCAGGCTGATCCAAGGTGCCGACCCGCACGAAGCGGACGGCCGGCCCAGCCTGCGGGTAGTTGCTCCAGACGGCGACCTTGCAGGCGTGACAACGCGCGATGTTCTGGCCTCTTCCGCTTGCCGACGGCGTAGTGACGATATCCGGCTCGCCCGCGATGTGCACGACCCGATCTGCCTCATAGAGGGCGTTGAGCGCGTGGGCCGTGCCGGTTTCGCGTTGGCACCAGCGGCAGTGGCAGGCGTGGACGATGAGCGGCACGCCGGTCAATCGGTACCGGACCTGGCGACAGGTGCATCCGCCTTCCATGGAGTCCTGCGGCGCCAAATGCATTCAATCCACCAGCTGCGCTCTTCGCACGCGGGCAGAGATTTAGCGCGACCCGACCGGCGCCGGCGGAACTGGCGCACCGTCGAGCGCGGCGCGCGGCGCGCGGCGATCCTTCGCCGCGTCTGAATCTTTTTCCGGTCTCTTCTTCGCGTCCTTTTTGGCGTCGGCCGGCTTCTTCGCGTCGTCACGCGCCGCAGCGCCTTTTTTCGCCGGCTCCGCGGGCGACAGCGAAACCGGCCGCGGCGCAACGTCAGCGGGCGGTTGCGGACGCGGCCAGGAAAAATCATCGGCGCGGCCGGCAACGGCGGCTATCGGCGCGCCGCGGTCCAATACTTTTTGCGCCAGCGCATCGGAGGCGAGCGGCGCCGGCTCGTTGCCGCCGCCGAGAAGGCCGCCGGCGCCGCCGTCGGTCCTGCTCACCGTGAGCGGCAAGACCGGACCGACGTCGGGCCGCGCCGTGCCGGGTTTGACCGGTGCGGCTTGCTCCGGCAGCGCCACCGGCGTCAAGTGGTTCGACAAGACGCGGCGCAATTCGAGATCGACGTAGCTTGCGAGCTTCACCGCGCCGGCCTTGGTGAAATGCACGCCGTCGGCGGTGCGCAGCCGGCGGATCTGGCCCTCGAAATCCGGGCCGTCCACCGCATAGCGGCCTTGGTCGTCGGTGAAACCGTCCCAGATATCGACATAATAGATGCCGGCCCGCTCGGCGCGCTCGCGATAGAGCTCATCGAGGTAGGCCATATCACTCGTCGACTTCGGTCCGCGCAGCGCCGGCAAGCCGACCCACAGCACCGGCACGCCCTTGCTCTTGAGCGCCGCAATCATGGCGTCGATGCGCTTGACGTAAAGCTCCGCCCACAGATCGGTGTGGAAGTCGTAGGAGCGACCGGGGATGGGATGCTGCGCCGCAGCCGCCGCGGATTGCGCCGCCGCAGCGGCGTCGGCCGGCGTGGCAGGCTTCTGTGGCGGAGTCGGCTCGCCGCCCTTTGCCGGCGGGGCACCATCGCGGATCGGCAGCCGGTCGTTCAGCCCGAGCATGACGACAATGGCTTTCGGCTTTTCGTTCGCCAGCTGATCCTTGATCACCGCCGGCCAGTCGAGCGTTTCGTTCTTGGCGTCGTAGCGGATCAGGCCCGCGGTGGCGCGAACCTCGCGCACCACGCCGGTGTCGGGCTGGTCGGCATAGGTCTCGTCGAGGCCGTAGCCGAGCCAGTCGGCCATCGAATCGCCGACCACGACGATGGTCGAGGTCGGCGGCGTCTCCAATTTGCGCGGCGCCGGCGCCTTGGAGTAGTCGGCAACCGGCGGCCGGTAGCGCGGCCCACCGAAGAACGGGAACGAGAAGAAATCGCGCCGTTGCGGCTGCTCATAGCTCGGATAGGACGGCCGATCGCTCCAATAATAGACCTGGGCCGCGGCGGGCGCGGACGCAGCCGCGGCGCCCGCGATCGCCACTGCGCCAATGAGCCGTCGCCAATTTCGCGTCGCCATGAACCGTTCGCCCAACGAAACCAAAGCCCGGTCAGATTAGCGCATTGCGGCATAAAAGCCGACGCCAGAACCGAGCCGCTCGGACGAAAATTTAGGCAGGGATCGTGTCAAACTGAGGGTAGCCGGACGCTGGCGCGCGCCGTTTACGGCTGGCGCAACCGGTCGAGCACGTCGCTGGAGGCGAAACCGTCCGGAATCTGGCCGACCGAGGCCTGGAAATCGCGGATGGCGATCCGGGTGCGTGGGCCGATCAGGCCGTCGGCCTCGCCGATGGCAAAGCCGCGGCGCGCCAGCAGCTGCTGCATCTGGTAGCGTTCGTCGAGCGTGAGCACCCGCTCGTCGCGCGGCCAGCCTTGCACGAACGGCGCGCCGCCGCGCATGCGGTCGGCGAGATGGCCGATGGCAAGCGCATAGGCCTCCGCGGGATTGTATTTCATGATGACGCTGAAATTTTTCAGCATCAGGAAGGCCGGCCCGCGGGCGCCGGCCGGCAGCAGCAGAAAAGCGCGATCCTCGGGACGCGGAAAGGCCTGGCCGTCGGCGCGGCGCACGCCGAGACTCTGCCATTGCCGCAAGGCCATCTGCCGCGAGCTGTCGGCGAGCAGATAATTGAAGTCGCGCGGCAGCGCGACCTCGTAGCCCCAGGTCTGGCCGGGAACCCAGCCGTCGGTTTTCAGATTGTTCGCGGTTGAGGCGATGACGTCCGGGATCGAATCGACGATGTCGCGGTGGCCGTCGCCGTCGAAATCCACCGCATAGCGCTTGAACGTGGTCGGCATGAATTGCGTCGGCCCGAACGCGCCGGCCCAGGAGCCGACCAGCCGGTCCGGCGGCACGTCGCCGCGCTGCAGGATTTCCAGCGTCGCCAGAAATTCGCCGCGGAAGAAATCGCGGCGGCGGCCGACGCAGGCGAGCGTCGCAGTCGAGCGGATCACCGACCGGTCGCCACCCAGCGTGCCGTAGTCCAATTCCACGCCCCAGATCGCCACCAGGATGTAGCGGTCGACGCCATAGACGCGCTCGACGGCGGCGAAGGTCGGCGCATATTGCGCCACAAGCTCGCGGCCGCGCGTGATGCGATCGTCGCTGACAAGGAGATCGAGATAGTCCCACGGCGCCTTGGTGAATTCCGGCTGCGCATCGAGCTTGTCCATGATGCTCAGATCCGGCGTGAGCTCCGCGGTGAAGCGCTCGAAATTTGCCCGGGTGACGCCGCGCCGCGCGGCTTCGGGCCAGAGGCTCGAGATGCAATTGCCGAAATCGGCGGCCGCGGCGCGGATGGCATCAGCCGTCATCAGCGGACTGCCCGAGGCGCCGGACTGCCCGCTCCATTGCGCGGGCGCGTTCGAGGCCGGAACCGAGCTTGGCGGCGGGAGTTGAAAGAGGCGGGTGAGCCAGTTGTCGGGCTGCTGCGCGGACGCGACGCCAGCAAGTGCCCCAGCAAGCAAGGATGCCGCGGTCAGACGAAACACGAGCTTGACGATTACCATGGCGTCACAATCTCGACTTATGGCCGCCTTTACGGCCGCCTGCTAATGTATGTCGAATCACTAATAGGTTCTTGCCGCTGCTATCGGCATAGTTTGGACGATCATTTGGGCAACAAAGCGTACAGTTTCCCGTCTCTCCTTCCCGACCGCGCTCCGCATGAAAACCGTCCGCAAAGCCGTCTTTCCCGTCGCTGGTCTCGGCACCCGGTTCCTGCCGGCGACCAAGGCCATGCCCAAGGAAATGCTGCCGGTCGTCGACCGGCCGCTTATCCAGCACGTCGTCGACGAGGCGCGCGAGGCCGGCATCGAGCATTTCATCTTCGTCACCGGCCGCAACAAGGCCGTCATCGAGGACCACTTCGACCGCCAGTTCGAGCTGGAAATGACGCTGCTGGAGCGGCAAAAGCACAAGATCCTCGAATATCTCAATCAGGACCTGCCGGTGCCCGGCTCGACGAGCTTCACCCGCCAGCAGGAACCGCTCGGGCTGGGCCACGCGGTGTGGTGCGCGCGCGAGTTGATCGGCCACGAGCCGTTCGCACTGTTGCTGCCTGACGTGTTGGTGCAGCACGAGCAAGGCTGCCTGGCGCAGATGCTCGATGCCGCGCGCGAATTGCCGGCAGACGCCAATATCGTCGCCGTCGAGGAAGTGCCGCACGAGCGCGTCGATCAATACGGCGTCGTCGGCATCGGCGAGCGCAAGGGCAAGATGTTCTCGATCACCAGCATGGTGGAGAAGCCGCCGGTCGGCCGCGCGCCGTCCAATCTCATCCTCACCGGGCGCTATATTCTGCAGCCGGAGATCCTGAAAATCTTGAGCACGCAGGAGCGCGGCGCCGGCGGCGAAATCCAGTTGACCGACGCCATGATCCAGCTGGCGCGTCGGCAGCCGTTCTACGGCCTGCAATTCGACGGCCGCAGCTTCGACTGCGGCTCGAAGATCGGCTTTCTCGCCGCCAACGTCTCCTATGCGCTGGCGCGCCCCGACATTGCGCCGGGATTCCGCGCCGAGATCAAGAAGATCATGGGCGACCTCAACGGCGGCTGAGGGTCGCCGTATCGGCTTTTATCGCGATTTAGGGCACCCCTCGTTACCACTCGCGCCGCGATGCCCAAGGCAGGACGTTCGAGCGCCATCAGCGTCTGCGCGTTTGGACAGTAATCCTGCCACTGCGGCGCCGCGGCATCGTGCGCGAGATCCCGCACGCAGCGTCGTTTGCTTTCGCACAGCGAACATACGCGTTGCAGATCGCGGAACGTTTGCGGCCCGACCTGGGCGACCTCCGCGGGGTCGAGATCGAGCGCAGCCATGCGTTCGAGCAATAGGTCGGCTGCCTCAGGACCGCGCTTGGCGACAGTGCGGAGCTCGGCAGGAGTCATGCGCACGTCGCGAGCGATGCGCTCGATTTCCACTTCGCCGCAACATGAAATCCCGGACGCAGAAGGCCCCCTGACCCAATCGCCCAGTACGCGCCACATAGCTTCGAAGCGTGATTGTCGTTCCTCTCCACCGGGCAGGTCTGTCATGTGACCCTCCTCTTGTCGGCTAGCATCACTTTGCGACCGATCGAGGTGGGGCGGTTGATTTAGGTCAATTCGGGTGTCGGCTAAGCGACATGGCAGACCCCCGCGATTTGCCGGGGATGAGGCGCTCCGCCGCTCGCGATCTTCTACTTGATAAAGCTGAGATAAGAGGCGAGCGCCTCGATCTGTCGCGCCGACAATCTGCTGGAAATGTCGGGCATCGGCGGGCCGGCGGCCGCATGATAGCCTTGGCCCCACTGCTCAAGCCGTCTTTTCAAATAGGTGTATTGCAGCCCTCCCAGCCGGGGAATTTGGCCGATGCCCTCGGCATTGGGGCCGTGGCAAACCACGCAGGCGACGATATTGTCGTCGGGCATGCCCTCCTGATAGATCGTCCGGCCCGTGGCGACCAGCTCCCGATCGCCGTCGTCAGCGGCTTGCGGCAGGAGCGTGGCAAAATACATCGACAGATTACGCACGGCTTGCGGCGTGAGATTTGCCGCCGCGCCCCACATGTATTGCCGCGACAGCGGGTTGTCGCGCGTGTGGGCATGGAAATCCACCAGCTGATTTTCGAGATATTGAGAGCGCTGCCCGGCCAAGCGGGGCGCAGGCGTATAGCCTTGCGCCTCTCCGCCGTGGCACCAGGTGCAATTGCGAACGGCGAGACTCTCGGCGCGCCCGGTCAACGCCGAGCCGATCACGAAGGCCATCGCCAGGACCGCCACTTTCGACCAGCGGTTTTGCGACCAGATATTTTGCGTCATCCGAAGTCCGAGCATTCTGGTTTTTCCAAGCGGCGAGCCGAGCACCGGGATCACCTTAATTCGCTGACGAAGGCCGCAACGGCTTCGATTTGCGGCTTGGTCAAGCTGTGCGCGACCGGGCTCATGACGGCCGACGTGTCCGGACGCGCCGGATTTTGCCCGCGCTCCTTGCCCCAATTCGTCAGCTCCTTGATGACATAAGGATAGAGCTGGCCGGCGAGGCGGGGAATTTCGCCGCTGCCGGTGGCCTCGGGACCATGACAGGCGGCGCAGGCGGCGATGTTGGCGTCGGGCACGCCGTTCTCGAAGATATTCTTGCCTGCGGCGACGCGGCCGCGCGGAGCGCCGCCGATGGGCGGCGGATTGAGCTTGCGAAAGCTCTCGGCAAGCGCCGTGACCATGCCGGGCTTCAACGCGTGGGCCACGTTGAACATGATATTGTTGGTGCGGCGATGCTCGATAAAGGCGCGCAGCTGATTTTCCAGATATTGAGGCTGCTGTCCGGCGAGCCGCGGGATGGGCAAGTAGCCGCGATAGCCTTGCGCCGAGGGCCCGTGACAGTCTTTGCAATAGCCAAGCTTGTTTTGAATGTCGTCGGCGCGACCGGAGCCGGTGAAGGCAGCCGTCAGAATTACGGCGAGCATCGCCGCGCGCCAGCCCGTGGCTTTTACGCCGCGCCATAAGCGCATTGTCGGTTCGGCGGCGTGCAGTGTTTTGCGGGCTCGCACGGCGTTACTCCAGATAACTGAGATAAGCCGCGACGGCTTTGATCTGCGGCTGGGTCATGCTGTGCGCGATCGGCGCCATGACGTTCGAATTGGTCTCGCCGCGCTCGTTGGCCCAATTGGTCAACTGGCTCACGAGATAGGGATAGAGCTGGCCCGCCAAGCGGGGAAACTGGTCGTTGCCTTTGGCCTCCGGACCGTGACAGGAGGCGCATGGCGGAACGCCGGCGTCGGGCAGTCCCTGTTGAAAGATCTTCTCTCCTGCGGGCACAGCATCCTTCGGCGCGCCGCCGAGCGGTTTGGGATTGAGATTGTGAAAGTCGGTGGCGAGCGCCTTGATCATCGCCGGGCTCAACACGTGGCCGACATTGAACATGATATTGTTGGTCCGCTTGTGCTCGACGAAGCCCTGCAACTCGTTCTCGATATAGGCGATCTGTTGTCCGGCCAGCCGCGGGATCGGATAGTAGCCGTTGAACCCCTGCGCGGCGACGCCGTGGCAGACTTCGCAATAAGCGAGCTTGGCCTGACTTTCCTTCTCCGGCACCGCACTTGTATTCGCGTCCTGCGCGCGGACCGGGGACGCGAAAACGAGCGCCAACAGCGACGCATAACAAGCTATTTTTCGCAGGCTCACGATCGTCATAAATCTTGTCCGCATCGTTCGCTGGTCGGAATGACTCGATCGCTCCCCGTCATCGGCGTCATCGCGTTGTCATGGCCAGGCAGAGACGTGGAAATTCAGACCGAGCTTGATGGTCTGAATTGTCTGCTTGATATTCTCGGGGCCCGAAGGCAACGCACCGCTTTCCTCGATAAAGGTCACGTTGCGCGTGCCGAAGTCGTAATAATCGTATTCGAGCTTGACCGACCAATCGTCCCACAGCGCCCATTCGACGCCGACGCCGGCGGTCCAGCCGAGCCTGGTCTCCACGCCGTCGAAATTGTAGGTCCCGAAAGCATCGGCAATATTGTAGCGGTCGTTGACGAAGCCGACGCCGCCTTTGCCGTAGAGCATCCAGCGATCCCACGCCAATCCGGCGCGCGCGGTCACGCTGCTGAGAAAGTCCGTCGTGTCCTTGAATGTCGCGGTGTCGCCCGCCGCCACCAAGGGCACGGCTACCGTGGTCTTGCCGCCGATGTCGCCGCCCGAAGCCGCGCCTTCGATACCGAGGACCCAATTGGAGGCGAATTGATAATCGCAGCCGATCTGGCCGCCGAGCAGATAACCGCTGATGTTGAGATTGGCGGAGGTAAACCCGGTGTTGGGGGACAGGATGCCGGCGGTATCGTTGAGATCCTTTTGCCCAAAGCCGCCGCCGACATGGCCGCCGGCATAGCAGCTGGTCCAGGTGAAAGGCGGCGGCGGCGCAGGCGGCGCTGCCGGCGGCACCGCGAGATCGGCGCCGAATGCGACAGAAACGGTCAGCAGCGAAACCGCGGCGGCTCCGAACAGTGTTGCTCTCATCGCGAACCCTCCGGCATGCCTGCTACATCGCTAACCAAAGATAGGCGAACAGCGTATTGTTGGCGCTGGCGCCGACGCTGGTGCCGTCGAACTGGTTGTACCAGGTGTATTCCAGGCCGATGCGCGCGTTGAACCACGGCCAGCCCGGCGCGGTGCTGCTGATAAACGGGATGTAGGCGATCTCGGCGATCCAGCCGTTGCTGTTCGGGCTAAAACCGCTGGCAAGACCGCCATACAGGCCGATATCGGGACTTCCCCAATTGTTGAAATATTGGCCGGTCAGCACGATCCGATTGTCGTTGCCGTAGGCGAGCGAGGCATAGGCCTTGGCCTCATTGAGCGTGTCGCTCGGATTGGCGGAAAGCCCGTTGGCGAAGCTGGCATCCAGCTTTTGCGATTCGTGAATATAGGTGCCGCGCAGCGTGAACCAGAAATTGTCGCCCTGGTATTGATATTGCGAATCGAAGCCAACGTCGGTGTATTTGTCGGTCAGCGGAAAAGTCGACGTGTCCGGCGTTCCGGGATTGACCCAGGGATGAACGTCGGCATGCATTCCGAACGTTCCGATCTCGAGCCAATTATTGCCCCAGTGCGGTTCAAAGGCGGCGCGCCAATAGGGCGCAAAGTCGAACTGTCCCGGCGCGCCGAAGGGATCGGTGCCCAAGTCATTCTGGATGCTGGCATTGAGCGTGCGATAGGCCGACACTTCGAGGTAGAGCGTGTCGTCGAGGTAGGCATAGGCGCCGACACTGCCGACATGCGCGGCAAAGGCACCGTCGATGATGGTGCCGGCTGCGGGCGTCGGCGCTACCGTCGACGCGGCGTAGGGGAAACCCCAGGCCGGCGTGGTGTTCCACGGATCCTGAACCGTGGGCCCATTATTGGCGGTGATGCCGTAAGTAACGGGAATGTTGCCGATGCTCGTCGAGTCGGCATAGCGGATGTCGGTGTTGTCCCAGGTCCAGTTGTGAACGTAGGGATCGCTGCCGATTGAAGCGGTGGTCGGCAGCCCGGCGTCGGTCAATTGCGCGAAAGCGCCGATGTGATCGGTGATGGCGCCGCCCCAGAAGAAGCTCAAAGGCGATACGACGAGATTGTTGTTGGTCTTGTAGGGATCGGTCGGCGGCGGCTGCGGCGCCTCGGTATTGGTGAAGCCGACGATGGCCATCATCGAGATCGGCGGCACCCATTTTTTTGCTTTGCTGTCGGTCGAATCGTCGGAGCTGGGAAACAGGGCTGTGCGGTACTGGCCGCCGCCGTAGGTATAACCACCTATCTTGAAGCGCCGGCCGTAGGGCGTCAGACCGGCGAAGTCGGTATGACAGGCGCCGCATGGCTGCCCGGTCTGGCGCGCAAAGCTCGGCAGCGCTTCGGCGCGCGGAGCAAATCCAATTGTCAGAAATCCGGAGAGTACAAGCGTCAGCGCGGCGGCAAAAACGAGCCGCAAACGGCTGATCCGAACGAATTGGTTGCGCTTGTCCCCCATCCTGAGTCAACCAATCGCAACCGCCGCATGCGTATAAGCATGCAGCCAATGTATCAGGGGGTGAAAGCAGGATAGAAAATAAACTCAGAGTTGGCTATGTCGAATTCAGCACATTACGACTTTCCCTGGGCAATGATGCTTTTCGGCAACATTGTAATTCGCAACAGGGCCTATCGCGTCGGCTTCTCAGCCAAAATTGATTTCGATCAAATAGGCCCGTCGAGCTCAGTGTCAGTTTATTAATGCTCGAAGTCGGTCTCGTAAGGGATCAATTGCGGGTAGGCGACGCGGTTACCAGGGGGTACCGCGTCGTCTTGCTATAAAGGCGCATCACGGAAAGATTGTCGGGCGGCCCATGTCTTTTCTTTTTGATCCGAATCTCTTTTTGACCTGAATCAAAGGCGACGGCGAACCGATCTGCTTCAATCGCTGTGCCGGGCAAACGGAGGCAGATCATGTCACCGCTGCCAAAATGCGAGAATTCCGTTCTCCTGCACGAGATGATGGCAAGCCTCGGGATCGATTTGGGTCCTGACGTTCTGGCACGGTTGGAATTGCGATATCCGACGGCGTTTCGGCGGTGTCAGGCCTGTCCTGCCAAAGGCGCTTGCCTCAAATGGCTCCATCGTGGGGCCAGGCCGAACTTGGCGCCACGCTTTTGCGAAAACGCCGACATTCTGTTCGAATTGCAATGCGATCAGCCCGGCCCGCGTCGCGAGCGGGGCTGAATGCGCAGTTGGAGGAGCCGTGGCTGGCGCAGATCGCGCTCAGCCGGCCTTCTTGACCCAGAACTTGCACCATCCGGTCGGGCTGATTGTGCCGTCGACCAAAGTGCAGGCGCCGGGCGGCTGAAACAGCGAGCAATTGCCGCACTGCTGATCCCCCTTCGGCGTCGTCTGATAACCGACCGCCGTCTGCGCCATTTTCGCGGCAGCTTCTCGCACGGGGAGGAGCGAGACTACGGCTCCCGCGGCACAAGCGGCGCTGCGTAGGAGAGTGGTTCTGCGGGAAAGTCCGCCCGATTCAATCTGTGATGTCATGCTTGCCTCTCATGTTTCATAGCAAATGGACCACGAATCATTGCCGGGCAGTTTGACGAATATCAAAGCGCACGCAGGGATTTCTTCCCGCGCGTCTGGATAAGCGCGTCGGCATTTATTCACGAACAGAAAAATCCTGCATGAAATCAACAATGCGTGCCTGGCACGGCGTTAACGCCTGGCCGGCAGTAAGTAGTTCCTCGACCAGGCGCCGGACATCCGAGGGCAGAGACGGTTTTTCGAGGAGCGGGCGGCGTGCCTCGGCGAGAAAAGCGGTCGGACGCCTGGCCCAAGGTGTCGCCAGCCCCTTCCAGGATTACAGCGCCTGCCCGTCGATAGTGCCCGATCTTGCGCGCCGAGGCGTCGGCATTCCTCAGCGCCGGACTTTCACATCATTCGCGAAACAATTCGACGAACGTCCGCCTGAGCCAGCGGCTCGACGCATCGCGGTCGAACCGCTCGTGCCAGTAGATTTTGATGTCATAGGGCCGCAGCAGCACCGGCGGCTCCATGATCTTGATCGACACCAGCTGCGAAAAGGCCTGCGCCAGCCGGCCGGGCATGATCACCAGGAGATCGGAATTGGCGATGACCAGCGGCAGCACCATGAATTGCGGCACCGTGAGCCGCGGCGGCGCCATCAGGCCGTGCTTCTTGAGCTCGTCTTCGACCACGGTATGCGCCATGCCGCTGGCATCGGCCAGCGCCCGCGGCGATCTGGCAAACGCTTCCGGCGACATGCCCGAGCGGAAGTTGGGATGATCGGCGCGTACGACACAGACATAGCGCTCGCGAAACAGCACGCTCTGGCGAAAGCCGGTCGTGAGATTACGGAAAAAGCCGACTGCGGCATCGACCTCTCCGGAGGCGAGCGCCATGCCGGGCTGCTCCAGCGGGATCGGGCAAACACGCAGACTGGCCTGCGGTGTTTCCGCGGCCATGTGCGCGAGCAGCCTGGGCAATATGACCATCTGTCCCACGTCGCTCAGATACACATTGAACCGGTGGGTCGTCGATTTGGCATCGAACGGCGCGTTCGAGGCGAAACCGTCGAGCAGAATGTCGAGCGCTTTGCGCGCGGCAGCGCTCAAGCGCTCGCCGTACGGCGTCGGATAGAAGCCACCGCTGCCGCGCACGAACAACGGATCGCCGGTACGGTTGCGGAGCCTGGCCAAGGCGTGGCTGGCGGCGGATTGCGACAGGCCGAGCCGGGCCGCCGCCGCCGCCAGCTTGCGCAGCTCGAAGAGCGCCGCAAGCAGCCGGATCTCGCCGAATTCCAGGTCGTCAATATGCATGAGGTGCATATTGTGCATGAATGGGGTTGAATGACTAGGGTGACGCGCGTCGTATTGCCGTGATGCATCATGCCAGCCAAGCACAAGCCATCGCGCGCAGAGGGAGGTTGACCATGAACAAGCCCTTCGAATTCCGGGGCGGCAAGCCGCTTGTCAGCGAACAGTCCGGGGTTGTCGTCAAACGCGTCGGCGCCCATCTCGGCGCCGAGATCAGCGGCGTCGATCTGCGCCAGCCGCTGTCGGATGCGCAGTTCAAGGCGATCGAGAACGCGCTGGTCGACAACGAGCTCATCATCTTGCGCGATCAAAACATCTCGTCGGACGAACTCATGGCGTTCGGCCGCCGCTTCGGCGAACTGACCGTGCATCCGTTCGCGCCCAACGAAGGCAAGAATGCGCCCGAGCTCATCAAATTCAGGAACGACGAGAAGACGCCGCCGTACGGCACCGACGTCTGGCACTCCGACGAGACGTTCCGCGCCGAGCCGCCGATGGCGACCATGCTGGTCGCCAAGGAAGTGCCCGCCGTCGGCGGCGACACCATGTTCGTGAGCATGAGCGCGGCATATGACGGCTTGAGCGATCGCCTGCAGCAGTTCGTCTCCGGGCTCGACGGCATCCATGACATGAAGCCGTTCCGGCCGCTGTTCGGCAAGTCCGAGGACGAGCGCAAAAAGCTGCAGCATTTCGAGCTGATGTATCCGCCGCAGCTGCATCCGGTGGTGCGCATCCATCCGGTCTCCGGAAACAAGGTGCTGTTCGTCAATCCGCAGTTCACGGTCGGCATCAACGGCATGGAGGAGCATGAGAGCCGCGCGCTGCTCGACCTGTTGTTCCGCCAGGCTCTCGTGCCGGAATATCAGTTCCGCCATGCATTGGGCGCCGCACACCATCGCGATGTGGGACAACCGCTCGACCCAGCATTACGCGGTGCATGACTATTATCCGCAACGCCGCTACATGGAGCGGGTGACCATCAAGGGCGGTCCGGTCACCGGCGTGCCGCGCGCGGAGCCTTCCACTATTCGCCGACTGAAATATGTCGCGCCTGCCGGCGTCGACGTGCACGGCGGGCATAAGCCCCACTGACGCCGGTCGAGACCGAATTCGACAGACCGAATTCAAGAAGCGCGGCTTTAAGCTTGCCACAGTCAACAATGGGAGGACTTCATGAACAGGCGGGAATTCAACACGTCGTTGCTCGCCGGCGCAGCGGCGGCCGCCGCACCGGCGGTGGCGCGCAGCGACACGGTCTATAATCTCAAGCTCGGCCACTTCATCAACGCCCAGCACATATTCGCGCGAATATCTGCAGCATTGGGTCGACGAGCTTAAGAAGCGGTCCGACGGCCGGCTGAACATCACCATCTTCCCGGCCAACGAAATGGGGCCGGTGCAGAACTATGTCGACTACGCCCGCACCGGGGTCGCCGACATCACCTGGTATCTGGCCGGCGCCACGCCCGGCCGCTTCCCGCTGACCGAGATCATCCAGCTGCCTTACATGGTCGGCAGCGCCGAGATCGGCATCAAGACGCTCAACGATCCGGACGTACTCAAACTGCTCGCGCCGGAATACGAGGGGCTGAAAATCCTCTATCTTCTGACGCACCAGCCGGGAAATTTGCTCACTACCGAAAAGCCGGTGCACACCGTCGCGGACATGAAGGGGCTGCGCATCCGCTTCGCCTCGGTGACGATCAAGAGCTTTCATTGCCGCGCTGGGCGGCACGCCGGTCGGGGTGCCGCCGAGCGGCATCGCCGATGCCATGCAAAAGCACACCATCGACGGCTGCTTCCTCGATTATGGCGGCGCCGATTCGGCGTTTCATCTCGGCGGCATCGCCAAATACTCGACCGAGATGTACTCCTATGTGTCGAGCTTCGGCGTGGTGATGAACCCTGCTTCCTACGCCAAGCTGCCGCCCGATCTGCAGAAGCTGATCGACGACACCACGCGCCCGCGCATCGACGAGGTCGGCAAGCTCTGGGATTCGGCGGACGCCCCGGGCCGCAAATATCTGATCGACAACGGCGATACGCCGATCAAGCTGGCGCCGGACCAGGATGCGCTGTTCAAGAAGATCGGCGCCGAGGACACCGCCAGAGTGCTCAAAGAGCTCGACGGCCGCGGCCTGCCGGCAAGCCAGGTACACGCGGCGATGCAGGCAGCGGCCACGGCGGCCGCCAAGACTTCGTTCTCGTTCTGGAATACGTGACGGCGGCCGGGTGCGTGCGCTGCTATGGCTGATGGGGCGTTGGTGCGGTTATGCCAGCGCGGGGTTTCTCACGGCGATGATGATGATCACCGTCGCCGACGTGAGTTCGCGCGCGCTGTTCAATGCGCCGATCACCGGGGCCTATGACCTGGTGCAGCTGTTCCTGGTCGGCACGGTGTTCCTGAGTATTCCCGACGTGTTCCTGCGCGACGAGAACATCGTGATCGATTTCGTCGATCATATCGCCGGACGGACCGCCGTCGATCTGCTCAAGGTGTTGGCCAATCTCGCCGGCCTTGTTTTTCTTGCCGTCCTGTCGTGGCGGATGATTGCACCGGCACAGGATTCGCTGCGGTTCCACGAGACTTCGCCGGATCTTTCGATACCGATGATCGTTCATTGGAGCCTGATGATCGCCGGCATCGTGCTGGCGCTGCCGGCGGCGACATTTATGCTGTTCGAGAGCGTACGGCAGCTCTGCCGCGCCGAGGAGGCGCGATGAGCCCGCACGCCGTCGGCATCGCCGGCTTCATCGTCATGATCGCGATGATCTTTCTGCGGATGCCGGTCGCCATCGCGCTCGGACTGGTCGGCACGGTCGGCTACGCCGCGCTCAACGGCTGGACTCAGTCGCTACAGGTGCTCAGCCGGGTGCCACTCAGCTTTGCCTCGGCCTACGATTTGTCGGTGGTTCCGCTTTTCGTATTGATGGGCGTTATTGCGGCCCATTCCGGAATGGCCCGCGACCTGTTTCAATCGATCAACGTCATGTTCAGCGGCCGCCGCGGCACGCTCGCCACCGCGACCGTTGGCGCCTGCGCCGCGCTCGGCGCGGTCTCCGGCTCGTCGGTCGCCATGGTCGCCACCATGAGCCATGTCGCGGTGCCGGAAATGCGCCGTGCCGGCTATGACGAGAGGCTTGCGCTTGGCGCCGTGGTTGCCGGCGGCACGCTGGGCATCCTGATTCCGCCGTCGGTCATGCTGATTTTTTACGGGCTGACCGCGGTGCAATCGATCCCGAAGCTGTTCGCTGCCGGACTTATCCCCGGCGTGCTGCTGGCGATATTGCAGGTCGGCGTCGTCAAGATTGCCACCTGGCTGGCGCCGCACTGGGCGCCGGTCTCGCCACGGGAGTCCTGGCGCAAGCGGCTGCGCGCCTCGATCGGCATGTGGAAGCTGTTGTTCATTTTCGTGCTGTCGATCGGCGGCATCTATGCCGGCTGGTTCAGCCCGACGGAGGCGGCCGCGGTCGGCGCCTTCAGCACCATTGTCATCGCCGGCGTCACCCGCCAACTGACGTTTGGCAGCCTCGCCGCGGCCATGGTCGAAGCAAGCCGCACCACCGCAATGCTGTTCTTCATTTTGCTCGGCGCCATCATGTTCAGCTATTTCGTGGTGCAGACGCAAATGGCCAGCGATCTGGCGAGCTGGGTCGTCTCGCTGCACTTGCCGCCGACCGCGGTGATGGTCGTCGTCGTGCTGTTCTACATCGTGCTCGGCACCTTCCTGGAATCGCTGACCATGATTCTGATCACCGTGCCGGTGTTCGCGCCGCTGGCGCAGGGGCTCGGCTACGATCTGGTCTGGTTCGGCGTACTCCTGGTGGTGCTGATCGAGGTCGGTCTCATCCATCCACCGATGGGCATGAACCTGTTCGTGCTGCAATCGCAGCTGCCGGACGCCAAGCTCGGCAAGATGTATATCGGCAGCGCCATGTTTCTGACCGCCAATGCCATCCTCATCGCTCTGTTGCTGGCGTTTCCTCAGATCGCCTTATGGCTGCCGGGGCATTTGTATTGAGTGCGGCGGCCATCCCTGGGGTCGCGATTACTTCTGCAACCGCATGGTCAGGAGAAATGTGGTGGCGGTATATGCGACGCCGCTGATGTTGGAGTTGAGCCAATCTTGCCGCACTTCGCCTTTGAGCTGCATCTCGCGGTTTAATTTGTAGGTCAATCCGGTGGCGGCGAAATAGTGGTTGTCGGTGCGGCCGAGGCCGGCATAGTCGTCGTTCTCGTAGCCGATAATCGCATTGGCGATGAGCCAGGTCCGCAGCGCGTGATCGACCTCAAGGCTGAAGCTGCGGCTGAACTCGCCCGACACGCCCTGCACGCTGGATTCGCTGACGCTCGATTGCGCGGTGAACTTTGCCGTAGTGAGCGCCGTGGCCTGCCAGAGCAGCGCACCGTCGATCGTCGCGCCGCTGATATTTGGCAGCGTCGGGTCGTGGTAGTCGCGCGCCATATAGCCGACCGCGATCTCGCCGGTGAGCGAGCCGAACAGATTGACGTCGGCGCCGACTTTCGCGCTTGAGCCGTTGGAGTCGCGATCTTCGCCGAAAATATCGACCTGCGAGTCGTGAGTGCGCATGTCCTCGTCGATCTCGACGAACGGCTTGAGATCGGGATCGATCTCGTAGCCAAGCCGCAAAATGCCGGCATACTGGTCGAAGGCGCGCCAGTCGAAGTTGGCGCTCTCGCCGTCAGACAGTGTGCCGTTCGAATACATCGAGCGGTCGAAGGTGCCTTTGAGCGAAACGCCGAAGCGGCCGAACGCTTCCGCCACGCCAAACGTGCCGCCGGCCGTGGTCTCGATCGGCAGCGTGACAAGCCCGAACTGGATGTTCGGGCTGCCGGGATTGTCGGTCGATACGATGGTGCGGCCTTCGAGCAGGATCTGGGTGTAGCGGGTGACGTCGAGCGTGCCGTCAACCTTGGCGTTGAGATAAGGAACGTTCATCGACGGCTGGAAATTGCTGTTGGGATAGTCGGTATAGGAGCCGGTGATGTCGGCGGTGAGCGAATTACGCGACCAGCCGGAGCGCACGTGCAATTCCGGGGCGACGACCAGATACAGCGCGCCGGGGCCGCCGGGCGCGGCCTGCGGATTGGTGTTGTATCCGGCCGACAATTCGACCGCGGGCAGAATTAAAAACGAGCCGGCCTTGATGCCGAGCGCCTCGTAAGGATCGCCGCCGGCGATCGGCAGCGTGCCGTGCGGCACGGTTCCGAGCGGCAGGCTGTTGGGCGGCGGGGTGCCGGGCGGCGGCGTGCTGGCGGAGCCCTGAAAATCCTCGGGCGGCGGAATCGGCAGGACGGCGCCGGGCCGGCTCGCCGCCGTCGTCGGATAGACCACTGCCGGCGGATTGCTGATCGGCAGCTCCGAGGGCGGCGGCGGCAGGATGGCGCCCGGCCGCGCCGCAGCTTTGGCCGGGAACACGACGGGCGCCGGCGGCTGCGACGGCGTCGGCGGCACCGATGAGGCTTGCGGCGGCTCCGGCGGCACGGCGTCGAAAGTGGTTTCGCCCGGCGGCGCAAGTGCGGTGCCCTGGCCGGGCACCGGCACGACACGTCGGCGTGGAGCGTTGCTGGAGTTAAAGCCGGTATTGCCTGCGCCGAAGCCGGTCGGGCTGCCGTAAACCGGCGTCGCGCCGATGCGCGACGACGCCGTGAACGTCCCAGCCGGCGGCGCCTGATCCGCTGGCAGCGTTCCTCGCGTTCCCAGCGCAAAGCTCGGCGGATTGGCGGGATTGCCCGGCAGCGACGGCTGCAACAGGTCGTCGTAGAGACCGGACGATGGAGCCGACTGCGCTTGACTTTGCGCCGGCGCGAACGCAGCCAGCGCCAGCAACGCCGCAACAGCCAAGCGCGAAAAAGCGAAGCGCGAGCGAACCATGCCGGTGACGCTTCGTGATCGGCAACGGCGCGGCACCTGCGACCTCCTCGCCCCGAAGCGGCCTGTCCGCGCCACCGCACGGCATTGCGCCACGCGACGACCGGCACGGGCCGCCGGACGGCAGACCGCTGGTTAACGGAGTTAAAACGGATATGGTTAACGAGAGGTTGATTGCGGACCGGGGAGCGCGAGTGCGCTGCCCGCTCAACCCCGAAGCCTCAAGCTTTACGCTCGTAACGGCGCCAGACGGGCCCCAGGACGGCGGCGAACCCCACGAAAGCCGCCGCTTCCGACGGCCACGGCCAGCGCGCCACCGAAGCGATAATGCCGACGAGCACCGCGGCAAAGCCAAGCCATAGCGCAAAGCGGCCCGGCCGCAGCGCTTCGGCCGCAAATAAGACCAGCGCCAGCGCGAACCACGTCCACGACACCAGCGAGCCGTCTCTAACGAGCGTGCTCACACCCAACCCTTCAGCTCGCGCATGGCGAGCTGCCAGATCATCAGCATGCCGGCCTCGCTGTCGTTGAGGCAGGGAATGGCCGCGAAATTCTCCCCGCCGGCGCGCTTGAACGCGCGCGCATTGTCGACGGCGATCTCTTCTAAAGTCTCCAGGCAATCGGCGGAAAAGCCCGGCATCACCACGACCAGGTTCTTGACACCCTTCTTGGCCAGCGCCTTCACCGTATTGATGGTGTAGGGCTCGAGCCATTTAGCGCGGCCGAAGCGCGACTGGAACGTCATGATCAGCTTGGTCTCGTCGAGCCCCATCTTTGCCCGCAGCAGCTCCGTGGTGCGCACGCACTGGCTCTCATAGGGATCGCCCTTCGCCACGTAGTCCTTTGGCATGCCGTGATAGGAGGCGACGATCGCGTCGGGGGTAAACGGCAGATTCTTGATTTCGGCCTGCAACGACGAAGCCAGCACCTCGATGTAATAGGGATCGTCGTAATAAGGTGGCAGAATGCGCAGCGCCGGCTGGCGCCGCTGCCGCATCATGAAGCGATACACCTCGTCGCACACCGTCGCAGTGGTCGCCGCCGAATATTGCGGATAGAGCGGCATGATCAGGATGCGCTCGCAGCCCCAGGTCGACAGCACTTGCAGCCGCGATTCAATCGACGGCGACGCGTAGCGCATCGCCCAATCGACGAAAACGTGCTTGCCGAGCGGTTCGAGAATGCCGGCGAGCTTTTCGGCTTGCGAGCGCGTGATGGTCTTGAACGGCGACTCGTTCTTGTCGTGGTTCCAGATGTTCCGGTAGTCGCGCGCTTTGCGCCGCGAGCGGATCGGCAGGATGACGCCGTTGAGCAGGAGCTTCCACAGCAGCGAATCTTTTTCGATGACGCGGCGGTCGCTCAGGAACTCCTTCAAATAGCGCCGTACCGCCGCCGGCGTCGCCGCGTCGGGGGTGCCGAGATTGACCAAAAGGATGCCGATGCCCGTCGCGGCTTGCTCGGCCGCGCCCGCCGTCTCCGCGGTAAGCGCGGGTGCACCGGCGGCTGGCGCAATGTCGGACGAAGGCTGAGCCGGCCTCAGCAAGGGCTCGGCCGGCGGCGCCGATTCGGCCACGGTCGGTGCATCGACGCGGTTGTCCGCGGGCGCCAGCAGCGCCTCGACGGCGACTTCGCCAATGGACGCGGGATTGGATGAGCCGGTCATAGTATCAAGATACCATGTCTGCACCCTGCGGCGCGAGCTTGCGCAACGGGTGTGGAACTCAAACGCTTTGCAAAGCGAGGTCGCCGGCGCCGTTGAGCCGGTCGAACATCATCAGATTCTCGAACGTCCGCGATTTCTTGGCCTCCGGGAACTCCGCGTCGAGGCACTCGGCAAACTTGGCCCAAAGCTCGTCACGCGACAGCGGGCGCTCGTGGCTGCCCTTGGCATATTCGACGGGCCCGCTCTTGAGCGTCTCCCCGCCGGTCGTGGTGATTTCGACGGTGTCAAAAGGCGCGAAATTGGAACCTGGCTTGATGGCCGCGGTACCTTCGAGCGACACGCGTGGGAACAGCGCCTGCACATCGGATCGGCGGACGAAGTCGTCGGTCAGTTCGCGCAAGCCGACATGGCGCGCGACCAGCGCGGCGGCCATGGCAAATTGCATGCTGAACTTTGCTTCGAGCCCGGTCTGCGGGGCGCTGTTGCGCAGCATCAAGAGTTGCGTCTTGCCTGTCGAAACATGAATGCGGTCGACTTGGCCGGGGTTGAGGTCATAGCGCCGGACGAGATCGAGCGCAGCGTCGATCGAACGGTGCGTCGCGTAGCAGATCGGATAGCGCTTGATGTTCAGCCCGTGACCGAGGATGTGCCACTCCTTTTCCGCGGCACTGAAGGGACGATCGAGCTCAGGCTTGCCGTCGGGCGACAGCGCCATCAGCAATCCAGCCGGATGCTCCAGCGCATCGAGCGACGCCGTCAGTCCGGCTTGCGCCAGCCGCGCGGCGATGACGCCGGATTGCGCGGCGCGGCCGACCTGGAACGATTTCGTCATGGTGCCGAAATTGGCGACCAGCCCCGAAGACATCGAGGCGGCGATCGCCATCGCCGTCGCCGCGCCTTTGGCGTCAAGGCCGCGCAATTTGGCGCAGGCCGCCGCGGCGCCGACGGTGCCGAGCACGGTGGTCGGATGCCAGCCCTTGCGATGCAGCGGCACGCCTTCGCGCACCAACAGCTCGGCCCAGACTTCGAAGCCGGCGATAAAGGCGGTCAGCATTTCGGCGCCGCTCGATCCGCTGGCCTCGCCTTGGGCCAGGATCGCCGGCACCAGCACGGCGCTGGGATGGCCGTCGAGCGACACGTCGTCGTAGTCAAGAACGTGAGCGGCAACGCCGTTGATCAGCGCCGCAGTCTCGGGCGTGCGCCGGGCGCCGGAGGGAATGAGCGAGACGAGCGTAGCGCCATCGGCGAAACCAAGCTCGCGGTCGACCAGAGCGATCTCAGGGTCGCGCGCGCCGGCAATCAAGACGCCGAAACAGTCGGCGATGCCGGTGCGGGCGATGGCGCAGCCTTGCGCAGGAATTTGACGCAAGTCGAGAGCGGCGACGAAGCGTCCCAGCTCAAGCGTGAGAGCGCTCATGGATTCCTCCGCTGCGGCCTGCCGGCCGATCCGCGCTACTCGGCCGCCTTGAGCAGAACCGGCGCGCCGGCACGGAATTGCTCCAACAGCGCCGCCTCGTCCGCTTTGGCCGCCGTCAGATGCCGTTGCTTGACGTGGCCGAAACCGCGGATTTTTTCCGGGATGACGGCGAGACCGACGGCGAGATGGTGGTTGTCCGGCGTCAATCGCGCCAGCACTTCATCGATCATCGTCTCATATTCGTCGATCAGCGCGCGTTCGGTGCGGCGCTCGGGCGAGCGGCCGAACGGATCGAACGCCGTACCGCGCAAGAATTTGAACTTGGCCAGAACGCGAAATGCCGGCAGGAGCCACGGCCCGAAACTCATCTTGCGCGGCAATCCAGTTTCCTTGTCGCGGCGCGCCAGCAGCGGCGGCGCCAGATGAAACTCGAAGCGCAGATTGTCACCGTCAAACGTGCCGGCGACCTGTTTTAGGAACGCACCGTCGGCATAGAGCCGCGCCACTTCATATTCGTCCTTATAGGCCATCAGCTTGAACAGATAGCGCGCGACGGCGTCGGCAAGCCCGCATTTGCCGGGCGTGCGGTCGGCCTCCACTGTCTTCACCTTATCGACCATGGCTCTATAGTGTCGGGCATAAGCGGCGTTCTGATAGGCGGTGAGAAATTTGACCCGCCGCTCCACCGTCTCCTCGAACGATTCCGACAGATGCTCTGCATCGCTTGCGGCCGCATCCTTTGGCTTCGCCAGCGCCTCGACCGTATCGCGGTCGATCACGGCGCGACGGCCCCAGTGAAAGGCCGCCTTGTTCATGGCGACGGCCTCGCCGTTGAGCTCGATCGCCTTCTCGATCGCCGCAGCCGACAGCGGGATGGCGCCGAGCTGATAGGCATAGCCGACCATGAACATATTGGCGCCGATGGATTGGCCGAACAGCGCATTGGCGATCCGCGATGCATCGATGAAATGCGCGTTGTCGCGGCCGGCATCGGTGACGATGGTGCGCTTGAGCCGCTCGGTCGGCAGCGAGAAATCGGCATTGCGGGTGAACTCGCCGGGCAGGAACGCGTCGGTATTGACGATCACTTTGGTGGCGCCGGTCTTCACCGTCGCCAGCACCTTTTGCGTGCCGGCGACGACGATATCGCCGCCAAGCACCAGATTGGCGCGCCCGGCCGCGACGCGGATGGCATGAATGTCTTCGGGCTTCTCGGCAAAGCGGATATGGCTGAACACCGCACCGCCCTTCTGCGCCAGCCCGGCCATGTCGAGTACGCCGACGCCCTTGCCCTCGAGATGCGCGGCCATGCCCAAAATGCCGCCGATGGTGACGACGCCGGTGCCGCCGACGCCGGTGACGACGATGTTGTAGGTATGCTCGATCGCCGGCAATTTCGGCTCGGGCAAGGCTGCGAGATCGTGGTCGGCGGCGACGCCGGTGCCCTTTTTCAGCGTCGCTCCGTGCACCGTGACGAAGGACGGGCAGAAGCCTTTGACGCAGGAAAAGTCCTTGTTGCAGCTCGATTGATCGATGGTGCGCTTCCTGCCCCATTCGGTTTCGAGCGGCTGCACCGAGACGCAATTCGACTTTATGCCGCAGTCGCCGCAGCCTTCGCAGACCAGTTCATTGATGATGACGCGCTTATCGGGATCGGGAAAAGTGTGGCGCTTGCGGCGGCGGCGTTTTTCCGCGGCGCAGGTCTGGTCGTAGATCAGCACGGTGACGCCGGGGATTTCGGCAAGCTGCCGCTGCACAGCGTTGAGATCGTCGCGGTGGTGGATGGTGAGACCGTGCGGCCAGGCGGTGTCGCGCGGATATTTGTCGGGCTCGTCGGTCACCACGACGGCGCGCTTGGCGCCTTCGGCCGCCACTTGACGCGCCACCTGCGGCACGGTGAGGCCGCCGTCATTGGCCTGCCCGCCGGTCATCGCCACCGCGTCGTTGAACAGGATCTTGTAGGTGATATTGGTATTCGAGGCGATCGCGGCGCGGATCGCCATGTAACCTGAATGATTGTAGGTGCCGTCGCCGAGATTTTGAAAGACGTGCTTGCGATTGGAGAACGGCGCCTCGCCGACCCAGTTGGCGCCTTCACCGCCCATATGGGTGTAGCCGAGCGTCGAGCGGTCCATCCACTGTGCCATGTAGTGGCAGCCGATACCGGCATAAGCGCGCATACCTTCCGGCACCACGGTCGATGAGTTGTGCGGGCAGCCCGAGCAAAAATACGGAATGCGCTGAGCGACGTCCTTGGTCTCCGCGGCGATGCGCTGAAATTCCTTGAGCCGCGCCACGCGCCCGGCGATGTCGTCGTTGCGGTGATATTTCAGGAGCCGCTCGCCGATGCAGATCGCGACTTCGTTCGGGTCGAGCGCGCCCTTGACCGGGAACAGCCAGTTGCCCGCTTCGTCCTTCTTGCCGATGCAGACCGGCTGGTTGGCGGTGCCGTAGAGCTCCTCGCGGACCTGGACCTCGAGCAGCGAGCGTTTTTCCTCGACGACGATGATGAGATCGAGATTTTGCGCGAATTCGGCAAGCTCGCGGCGGCTCAACGGCCAGGCGCAGCCCACCTTATAGAGCCGGATGCCGAGCTCGTTGCATTTGATCTCATCGATGCCGAGCTCGTCGAAGGCCTGGCGGACATCGAGATAGCTCTTGCCGGTGGTGATGATGCCGATCTTCGGAGCGCGGCCGCCCGAGATAATGGTGCGGTTGAGCTTGTTGGCGCGCACGAAGGCGAGCATGGCGTCGCGCTTGAAATCGTGCAGGCGGGCTTCCTGCACCAGTATAGGATCGCCGAGCCGGATATTGAGACCGCCCTCCGGCATGCGGAAATCGTCCGGCCTGACGATATTTATCCGTTCCAAACTCGCATCGATCGCCGCCGTGGATTCGATGGTCTCGTGCATGGTCTTGAGCGCGGTCCAGGCGCCCGTGTAACGCGACATCGCCCAGCCGTAGAGACCGTAGTCGAGCACCTCCTGAATCCCCGCCGGATTGAGGATCGGAACCATCACGTCGATGAAGTGATATTCGGACTGGTGCGCGGTGGTGGAAGATTCGGCGGTGTGATCGTCTCCCATCAAAGCGAGCACGCCGCCGTGCTTCGAGGAGCCCGCGAAATTAGCGTGACGAAACACGTCGCCGGTGCGGTCGACGCCGGGACCTTTGCCGTACCACATGCCGAAAACGCCGTCGTATTTGCCCTCGCCGCGCAACTCGGCCTGCTGCGAGCCCCAGACCGCGGTGGCGGCGAGGTCCTCATTGATGCCGCCCTGGAACCGGATATCGCTGTTCTCGAGAAACGGCCGGGCACGGAGGAACTGGCTGTCCAGCCCGCCAAGCGGCGAGCCGCGGTAGCCGGTGACGAAACCCGCAGTATTGAGCCCGTTGCGGCGATCCAGCTCCTTTTGCATCAGGCAGAGCCGAACCAACGCCTGAAAGCCGGTCACGAACACGCGACGCTGGCCGAGATCGTATTTATCGTCGAGCTTGACGTCGCGTAACGTCATTAGGCAGGCCTCCACGGGCGGAGTTTGCCCTTACGGGCGCGAGATTGCCAGAGGGCAGGCTATGCCGGGGAATATGGGGGCATGAAGCCAGTGGAACAACGCTAGTGGATTGAAGCCGCTTGCAAAACCCGCATCCGCCTGCACCTGCCCTCGCCCCTCGAGAGCCGCCCCCGCCGACTGCTGCCGAATTTGCGTTCGAGATGGGGTCGTGCCGTGACCCCACTACGGCCTTTGACGAGATTCGGCGCGCAGCCGGTTGTGTCACGAACGACCGTGCATCGCGCCTGCGACACACGCTGCGAAATTCGCGCGTCTGCAGAAAGGAAATCGCGCCGGCGGCATTTCCCGATGTCCTCGCAACCAACCACCGCGATGAAGACGATGAGTAGTCTGATCGGGATTTATTTGCTGCGGTGCATCAGACGAACGTAAATACAACCCGGCGCGCATCAAAGATGAGACGCGGGTTGCATGTCGTTCTGGCGTCGCTCGCTGCGCATTTGATGTGAAACTTCCATGACATCCGCGCATCGACGCACGAAATTCTTCCGGTAACATCGTCCGGACACCAATTAACCTTTCTTAAGCATTGAAATTGACCTTTAACACGCTCTTAATCATTATTAATCATTCGTAAATGCGGTAAGTGAGTGAGGCCATGTCCAATGTAGCGTCGTATGCTGTCGGTAATCTGGCGGCAACCTCGTTTGCGCCGGAACACGAACGACGCGCTGAAGCTGAATGACATACCGCAAGCGATCATCACGGCCGGCATCTGCCGCACGATGACAGGTTCTGCGTCTGGTGCGACCAGACCATTCAAGGAGCAGCCAGGACCGGCGGTTCCTGCGGAATTCTTGCGCAAGCGGAAAAAGTGCTGCGCGCGTTCAACACCTGGGCTTTCAAGCGTGAGCAGCCGTCCGACGCGCAATTGATGTTGCGGGTCATCGCCGAGGCTATCGCCTCCAACCAAGCCGTTCCCTTCGTATTGTATTGGGGCAAGGGACCGCGCCACGAATCCGGCGCCTATGAGGCGCAATGTCTCGATTTCCTTGCCGCACTGGCCTCGCGCGTGAAAAAGACCTACGCCCAAGGCGCGGCGATCAAGTTGATCTTGACCGATACCCATGCCGAGCTGAACGGGCATTGCCGCGAGCACATCAAACAATATTTCGACGACGTCGCGACGATAGCCGGACAACGCGGCTTCCAGACCTGTTGGCTCGGTCATCTGGTCAAGGCTGCCGGCAACCTTGCCACCGCGGCGCCGATCGAAGAAGCCGTGTCGCCGGAAATGCTGTCGCGGCTCATGGCCAGCGCCGAGAAATGGTATCACGGCGGCGGCACGGCGCAGGAAGGCGCGCTGACTTATCTGCGGATGAATTTGATCGAGCAACGTGTCGTGGAACGGGCGTTTCCCGGCGCGATTTTCGTCACCTTCAACGGCAGCGAGCTGCGCAGCCTTTTTCCGCGCCAGCTGCCGATCTTCTACATGTACTCGCTGCGCCGCGGCGTCGCCGTCAAACCTTGGTTCCTGCCCTGCGAGTCCACGGCCAGCGATACGAGCGCCGATCAAGCGAACCCGCCACGTCCAAACTAGTTCGCGGGTTGGCGGCGGCTTTTATTTGGGTGCGGTTGTCATGCTCGAGTATCGAGTGCTTCCAGCCGGAGACACGGCGCTCGTCGTCGAGTTCGGCGACCGCATCGATCGTGAACTCAGTACGGCGGTGCTTTCGCTCGCGCATGCCTTGGACGCGGAGCGCATCGCAGGCGTGGTCGAGACCGTTCCCACCTTCCGTTCCCTGATGATACATTATGAACCTCTCGTGCTTCCCGCGGCTTCGCTCGTTGCCCGGGTCGGCGAGCAAATGCGCAAGCTCGAAGCACGCGAAGTCATCGGCCGGGTCTGGCATCTTCCGGTCTGCTACGATCCTGCGCTTCGCCATCGATCTGGATGATGTCGCACGGCGAACCGCGCTCTCCCGGCAGCAGGTCGTCGAACGGCACAGCGGACCGGTCTATCACGTTTACATGCTCGGCTTCCTGCCCGGCCAGGCCTATATGGGCGAGGTCGCCGCCGAATTGGCGCTCGACCGGCTGGAGATTCCGCGAACGAGCGTTCCGGCCGGCTCGCTGGCGATCGCGGCGAGGATGTCATGCGTATTTCCGCGCGAGACGCCGTGCGGCTGGCGGGTGATCGGACGTTGTCCAGTTCCGCTGTGGAATCCCGCGCAGGCGGCAGCACTGCTCGCGCCGGCGGACAAGGTCATGTTCGTACCGGTGTCAGCGCGCGAATACGAGACATTGGCCACCAGAGCGGCGCAGGGCGTTCTTCGACTGGAGCCGGTGAGCGAATTCGTCGGAGCCGTGGCATGACGGCGGCGCTACGGGTGCTATCGCCGGGACTGTCGACGACGGTTCAAGACCTCGGCCGCTCCGGCTTCCAGCGGCTCGGCGTCTCGGTCGGCGGCGCGCTCGATGCGGTCGCGTTTGGCGCGGCGAACGCGCTTGTCGGCAATCCGCACAATACCGGGGCGCTGGAAGCCATCTATACCGGCCCAAGCTTTGCGATCGAGGCGGAGGATGCGCGCTTGGCTTTCGCCGGCGGTGACACGGCGATCGAGATCTTGCCTGACGGCGAGGCGACGGCCGGCGAGACGATCGCGCCGGGGCGAAGCGTGCATTTGCGCCGCGGCCAGATCGTTCGCATCGGTTCGATCAGGAATGGCGCAACTTTATACGTGGCGGTGGAGGGTGGCTTCGACATTGCGCCGGTGCTCGGCAGCGTCGCCACCGACAGCCGCGGCAGCATCGGCGGCTGGCACGGCCGGGCGCTGATCGAGGGCGATGTCCTGCCGCTCCGCTGCGCCGCCGCCGGCGAACGCGACGAATTCGAACTCGACGGCGTCAGCCTCGCGGCGCCGGCCCGTTTTCGCGCCGTGCTCGGGCCGCAGAGCGACCACTTTTCCGAGACCGAGATCGAGCGCTTTTTCGCCGGCGAGTACGCGGTAAGCGCCGGATCGAACCGCATGGGCATGCGGCTCCAAGGACCGCCGCTGCGGCACCGCCGCGGCTTCAATATCGTGTCCGACGCGATCGCGACCGGAGCGATACAGGTGCCGGGAAGCGGTCAGCCGATCGTGCTGTTGGCCGACCACCAGACCACGGGCGGCTATCCGAAGATTGCCAACGTCATCTCAGCCGATCTACCGGCGCTCGGCCGGCTGCCGATCGGAGCGAAAGTCTGCTTCGCGCCAGTTAGCCTCGAACAGGCGACAGTGGCACGCCGCGAGCTGGCCGCGGCGCTCGGCGAGCTTGGTGACAGGATCGTCCGCATAACGCCGGCGCCCGCCGCCGTGGCGGCGCGGCTCCTCGAATGCAATCTGATCAGCGGCGTTTACGACGCGGCCGCGTGACGCGGCAACGGATAGATCAATGTCAGGGACCGTGAGCACCGCGATCGACAAGTCCGCCGCCGGCCGTGACAACCACGTCGTGCGCGGCATCATGTTCATGATCGGCGCGACCGTCATGTTTGCGATCTCGAATGCATTGAGCAAATGGGTGGTCGCGATCTATCCGGTCGGCGAAGTCATGTTCTCGCGTTCGCTGTCCTCACTAATCGTTTGCTCGACCTTTATGCTCCCGGTCACCGGCCTGTCGGTATTCGCAACCAAGAGGCTGCGCGATCACCTGGCGCGCGGTCTGTCGCAGGCGATTTCGCAGACATTCACGGTTCTCGCCTTCAGCCTGATGCCGCTGGCCGGGGCCGTCGCGATCAATTTCTCGGCGCCGCTGTTTTCCGGACTGATCTCCGTCCTCTTTCTCAAGGAGCGCGCCAGCGCGGCGCGCTGGGGCACTCTGCTTGCCGGATTTGTCGGCGTTCTCATCGTCGTCAAGCCGGGCACCGACTCGATCCAGCTCGGCGCGCTGTTCGCGCTCGCCAATGCGGTCATGTACGGCAGCGTGACGGTGGCGGTGCGCGGCATGAGCAAGACCGAATCGGCCAACACGTTGCTGATGTGGCAGATGGTGTGCCTCGCGGTGATGCACTCGTTTCTGCTGGTCTTCGGTTTCAAGTGGCCGACGCCGCAACACGCCGCGCTTCTCATATCCAGCGGGGTCGCCAACGCCGCGGCGCAGTATCTGTGGACCAGGGCGCTGCATGCCGCGCCGGCCACCGCGGTGTCGCCGTTCTATTATTTCCTGCTGGTCTGGACGATGTTCATCGGCTTCTTCGTCTGGGGCGACATGCCGACGGCGAGCCTGCTGATCGGTTCCGGCATCGTCGTCGCGTCCGGGTTGTTCCTGCTCTATCAGGAAGCCCATCGTGAAGCACCGGCGGCGGCAAAAGCGCGCGACGCCGTGGCCGTGCGGAACGCGTAACGTCGCGACATTGAGAGTTGCGGCGCCGCCGCCGGCCGAAGCGGCAAGCGGTCAGGCCGCCATGACTTTCTTGACCGCCTGTTGGGCGACGATTTCGGCAAGCTCTTCGAAGGGAACCGGTTTGCCGAACAGATAACCCTGCGCGCTGTCGCAGCCCAGCGCCTTGAGAAAATCCTTCTGGATCGCGGTTTCAACGCCTTCCGCGGTCACCGTCATGCCGAGCGCGCGGGCGATGCTGAGCACCGCCTGGATGATGGCGACCTGGTCGCTGCGCGTGGCGATGTCGGTGACGAAGCTGCGGTCGATCTTGATCTTGTCCAGCGGAAATTTCCGCAAGTAGCTCAGCGCGGAGTAACCGGTGCCGAAATCGTCGAGTGCGATGCAGACGCCGAGCTGGCGCAGCCGGCGCAGCATGGTGAGGATCCGGTCGTTGTCCTCAAGGATCAAGCTCTCGGTGATTTCAAGCTCGAGACGATGTGGCGCCAATCCGCTCGACACCAATGCGCGCTGCACGACCTCGACGAGATCAGGCGCCGCGAATTGCACCGGCGAGAGATTGACGGCGAGATTCAGGTGCTCGGGAAGCTGCGCGATCTTGCCGCAAGATTCGGTGAGCGCCCATTCGCCGAGGCGCGTCATCAAACCGGTATCTTCAGCGACCGGTATGAATTGCGCCGGCGGCACGAAACCCTTGGTCCGATGGTTCCACCTGGCCAGCGCTTCGAAGCCGGTGATGCTGCCGTCGTGCAAGCTGACGATCGGCTGATAGCGCAATTCCAGTTCGTTGTGCTCGATCGCCTCCCGCAGGTCCGTCTCGATCTGCCGCCGGTCGGTCAACTCCTTGGTCATCGACGCTTCATAGAACTGGTAGCCGTCGCGATTATGTTCCTTCGCGGCATAGAGCGCGAGATCGGCGGCCACCACCAGCTCGTCGGCGGTTTTGCCGTCGGACGGGCTGACCGCGACGCCGATGCTGATGGTGGTGCGGACGCGATAGCCGCCGAGTTCGAAAGGCTCGCGGATGGTCTTGATGAGGCAGTGCGCGAGATCGTCGAGCGCCGCTTTGGTTTTGACGTAGCGCGCTATGATGGCAAACTCGTCGCCACCGAGTCGCGCCATCACGTCGGTCGAGCGCAGTGACGCGCGCAGCCGTTGCGCCGTCTCCTGCAGCAGCAGATCGCCGATGCGATGACCCAGCGTGTCGTTGATGATCTTGAAGCGATCGAGGTCGAGAAACAGAACCGCGTAGTGAATCTCGTCCGGCGTTTGGGCATCGGCAGGGTCCCGGTTCTGCAATTCGCCCAGCGCCGAACGAAAGCCGCGGCGGTTCAATAGCCCGGTCAGTGAATCCTCCGAGGCCAGCCGCGCCATGCTCTCGAGCGTCTGTTCGAGTTGCTTGGACTTTTGCCGGGCGCCCGTCTCGGTACGGAAGATCAGCTCCATCGTCGCGAGAATGATGAGGGTCAGCAAGCCCGCCGCAATCCAATTCATGCGGAAGTCGGAGTAAGAGCCGGCCAGCACCTCGCTCTTTTCGAGACTGACGCTGACCCATAATGGCTGGCCCTTGACCTTACGCAGGGCAATCAGACGAGTTTGTCCGGTCGAGCGATCGTGGTCCTCGAACTCGCTGTTGAACCGCGTCTGCATGCGGGCGAACAACTCGGTGCCGCGGATGTCCTGACCCATCTGGAGGTCGGTGGACTGACCGCCGGCCGAACGGACGATGCCGTCGCTGCCGATCAGCGCAATAGATCCCGAGGAAGCCAAATCGACCTTGTTATAGAAGGTCGTGAAATGCTCCGGGTCGAGCGAGGCGACGACGACGCCGCCGAACGAGCCATCCGCGTTGAGGAACCGCCGTGAAAGCTGAACCGACCATTTGTTGCTGACGCGACCGATCAACGGCTTGCTGATGAACAGCCGGTCCTCTTTGCTGTTCACTTGCGCCTTGAAGTGCTCGCGATCGCTCAAATCGATGGCCGGCGCCGGCTGCGGCCCGGCGCTGGAGGCGCGCATGATGCCTGACGCGTCGATAATCGCAACCTGGACCAGAATGTCGCTCGGCATCTCGGTGGCATGCAGAATGGTGTTGTAGTCCGCCGTGGCCTTGCGTGCCTCGATATTGCTGCGCAGGTAAAACAATATGTTGTCGAGCTCGTCGATCGACCGAAGAACGTTTTCTTCGAACACCATCGCAAAGCTCTGGCCGGTGCGCGTCGCGTCTTTGAGGTCGCTGTTCACGTCCTGGGAGAATTTCAGGAAGACGCCGCTCCACAGCATGACGATGATGACGAGCCCGAGGATCGCGGAGCTGCGACGCTCGGCGATCAGCTTCGGTAGCTGCAGCAAGTGTAGCTTCATCGGCGGCCGTGGTATTCGTGAGAAACCGGCATGCAATCTAGATCATCAGCGTTTCGACTTACTTATTGCGGTGGGGAAATGCCTCCGAACATGGAAAGGAAAGCGTTAAAATAAAAAATGAATCGTCATAAATGGCGGCCAACCGGGCAATACGCGGCGGCTGCACGCGGGTAGATCAAGTTGCTCGCGCGACATGCACAACCGGAGATTTAGTCCGTCAAGCGCCGATCACGGCGTCCGCCCGTCGAGCGACCGGCCGCACCCGGCACAAGACCGGAAACCGCCTGCTTTCGGAGGACCCGCGGATGCCATTCTATGGGTTTCGGCGATGTGCTAGACTTTACCTGCATCACGCATGGAGACCGGCCGATGAACCCGCATGTCAAGCTCGCCACTGTCACTCAGGCCGACATTTCACCAGCCGAATGGCAGGCCCGCCTCGACCTCGCCGCGACCTACCGGCTGACCGCGTATTATGGCTGGGGTGACGTCATCTATAATCATTCCTCGATGCGGGTGCCGGGCGAGGAACGCAAATTCCTGATCAAGCGTCACGAGTTGCTCTACACCGAAATCACGGCGTCGAACCTGGTCAAGGTCAGCATGGACGACGATCTCGACGAGTCCGCAGGCGTCAACCGGCCGGGCTTCACCCTGCACGGCGGAGTGCTGTCGGGGCGGCCGGACGTCAATTGCGCGGTCCACGTACACAGCGAGATCGGCATGGCGATTTCCGGCTTGAAACACGGCTTGCGCATGGTGTCGCAGCCGGCGGTGCGTTTCCACAATCGCGTCGGCTACCACGACTATGAAGGCATCACCGAGGACTTCGGCGAGCGCGCGCGCATCAACAAGGCGCTCGGCAAGAATCGCGCGCTGATCATGCGCAATCACGGGCTGCTCACCGTCGGCAAGACGGCGCGCGAAGCCTTCGTGCTGATGAAGACGCTGATCGAGGCCGCAAACATTCAGCTTAAGATGGAGGCGACCGGCGGCGAGCTCGTCGAGATCCCCGCGGAAATTTGCGAAAAGACCGCGCATCAATTCGAGCATCACGATTCCGGCCGCGGCTCGGCCGATTGGCCGGCCTATTTGCGCATGCTCGACGCGGTCGATACCGGCTGGCGGAATTAAGCCGCTGGCAAAACAGATAAAGAATAGTCCCGATCCGGCGATGTGCAAATCCGCGGCGGCCGTGGGCGCGCCGACGCGACGCGGAGCAGTTCGTGAAACGACCGAATTTCCTGTTCTTCATCACCGACCAGCATCGCGCCAACTATCTCGGCTGCGCCGGTCATCCGGTGCTCAAAACCCCGCATATCGATTTCGATCGCCGCTCGCGGCGCGCGTTTCGATCGCTTTTTCGTTGCCAGCCCCGTTTGCATGCCCAACCGGGCGACCTTGCTGACGGGCCGTTATCCCTCCGCGCACGGGCTGCGGCACAACGGCAATCACCTGAGCCGTCGCGCCACCACTTTTGTCGAGGTGCTGCGCGAAGGCGGCTATAAGACCGCGCATATCGGCAAGAGCCACGTGCAGCCGATGACCTCCAATCCCGCCGTTCCGCGCGTCGATCCGAAGACGTTGGGCCTCTTGGACGAGGCCTGGAAGGACGACGGCGGCGACTATGGCGAGGAGACGCCGGAACGCTATGCCGGCGAGACCCCTTACGCGTTCAAGCTGCCTTATTACGGCTACGACCACGTCGACATGGTCACCAACCACGGCGACCAGGCGCATGGCCATTACGATCAGTGGCTCCGCTCGAGATCGCCGCAAGCGGCGGCGTGGCGCGACCGCGCCAATCAGCTGCCGCACAATTACAGCTGTCCGCAGGCGATCCGCACCCCGATCCCCGAGGAGCTTTATCCCACCGCTTTCATCCGCGACCGCGCGGTGGAATGGCTGCGCGGCGCCAAGGATGACGATCAGCCGTTCTTCGCCTTCGTCTCGTTTCCCGATCCGCATCACCCATTCACGCCGCCGGGGAAATATTGGGACCTCTACAAGCCGGAGCAGTTCGAGGTGCGGCTGCCCTTCGAGGCGCACCGCAACCCGGTGCCGCCGCTGCTTTGGGCGCGGTCGCACATGCTGGACAACACGCAAGACACGCAATCCCAGATCGCGTTCATGGCGACGGAGCGTCAGCTCAAGGAAGCCATGGCGCTGACCTGCGGCATGATCGCGATGGTCGACGACGCCATCGGCGCGGTGCTGGAGGCGTTGCGGACAAGCGGCCATTTCGACGACACGGTCGTCATCTTCAATTCCGATCACGGCGATTACCTCGGCGACTTCAATCTGCTGCTCAAGGGCGCGCTGCCGCTCAAGAGTATCACCAATGTCCCGTTCATCTGGAGCGATCCGGCCGGACCGGAAGCCTGCGTACGCCACGCTCTCGCTTCGACCGCCGACCTGGCCCCAACCATCATCGAGCGCGCGGGGCTCAAGCCGTACTGGGGCATCCAAGGCAAGTCGCTGGTCTCAGCGATCCGCGACGATGCGCGTCCGCACGATCAAATCCTCATTGAATTTCAGGACGGCGCGCCCCGGCTCGGCTTTGCCGAGCCCGCCTTCGTGCGCAGCCTCATCACCGAAACCCACCGCCTGACGCTCTACAAAGGCGAGACCTGGGGCGAGTTGTACGATCTCGTCAAAGATCCGGACGAAACCTTCAATCTATGGGACGAGCCGTCGCAGGCGACGACGCGGGCGCGGCTGACCGAACGGCTGGTCCAAGCGATGATGGACGCGGTCGATCAAAGCCCGCGTGCCGTGCGCCGCGCTTGAGCACGATCGATTGCGAGCGGAGGAGGATATGCAGCTGAAGGTCAAACCGGTGGCGAGCCCACGGTCTCGACTGTCACGTCGCGGCTTCATGCTGTCGGGTGTCGCCGCCGCAGTGCTGTTCGATGCAACGGCACGAGCAGCCGAACTGCTGACATTCGTGTCGCCGTTCGAAGCGGGCAGCGCTCCCGATCTCTATACGCGCATCGTCGCGCCGGAAATGGCCAAGCTCATGGGCCGTACCGCCGTCGTCGAGAACAAGCCGGGTGCCGGCGGCAACATCGCCGCGGAATATGTGGCCCGGCGGCCGGCCGACGGTTCGATGATCATGGTCGGCACGGCGGCGTTATGCGAAATCAATCCGCTGGTGTTCGGTAATCTGCATTGGTCGATGAAGGATTTCGTGCCGCTGGTGAAAGGCGTGCAGTCGCCGCTCGTTCTTGTCGCCCATCCGAGCGTGCCGGCCAAGACGCTCGATCAGGTCGTCGCCTGGGTGAAAGCCAATCCCGGCAAGCTCAATTATGCTTCCTATAGCTCCGGCGCGCCGGGCGATTTTCTGGGGGCGCAGCTCAACCAGAGCTTCGGCCTCGACCTCGTCGCGGTGCCCTATCATGGATCGGCGTCGCAGGTCAGCGCGCTGCTCGCCGACAACTCGCCGCTTGGCTTCGCTCAGACGCAGAACTCGTTGCCGCATATCAAGAGCGGCGCGCTCAACGCCATCGCCATCACCAGCCCGGACCGCTTCCGGCTGCTGCCGAACACGCCCACGTTCCGCGAACTCGAACATCCGGAGTTTACGACGCTGGTGTGGTTCGGCCTGCTCACGCAGGCCGCAACGCCTAAGAACGTCATCCAGGACATGATCGCCGCCGGCATCAAGGCGCAGCAGGAACCGAGCGTCCGCGAACCACTATTGGCGCAGGGCTACGATCTGCCCAACGAGAGCGGCGACGCTTTCGCGAAGTCCATCGCCGCGGGGACCGAACATTGGGCCGCGCTGGTCAAACTGACCGGCTTCAAGGCTTCGCGATAGAGACGGTCGCGCTCACTTCGCGTATTTGCCGCCGGTCTGTTTGGTGTGCACGCCTTCCGCCCCGCTCTGCTTGTGTTGCAAGCGGGTGATGCGCGCCCAGGTGCGCTTGAGATCGTCGCGCACCGTGATGTGCAGCGTGCCGCAGCCCTCGCAAGTGAGCTCGATCTTGTCGCCATCCATGAACGGATTGAGCCCGCGATGGTTGGTGCCGGTGGCCAGGATGTCGCCGGGCAGCAGCGTGTGAATCGAAGTCACCCACTCGATGCAGCGCGGAATCTTGTGCGCCATGTCACTGGTGTTGAAATTCTGATACACGACGCCGTTGTTGGTCAGCGTGATCTGCAGCTTTTGCGGATCCTTGATCTCGTCGGCGGTGACGATATAGGGACCGATCGGCGCGAAAGTGTCGCGCGACTTCATCTGATAAAAAACGTTGGTCGGCGGCACCACGCCGCGGGCCGAACCGTCGATGAAATTGATATAGCCGAAGACGTATTTCATGGCGTCCTTGGCCTGGACATGCGAAGCCTTCCTGCCGATGACGACGGCGATCTCCGCTTCGCCCTCGAACACGCTCGCCGCCATATCGGGCAGCACCATGGTGCCGCGGTCGCCGATGATCGCGCTCGGCGATTTCATGAAGGCATTGATCGGCGCCGGCTCCGGCAGCGTGCCGTCCTCCATGTAATTCACCGCCATGCAGATGATGTTCTCCGGCTTCGGCAGCGGCGGCCGGAACTTGACCTTGCTGAGCGGCTTGCCCTTGCCCTTCTTGGCGGCGGCGGCGAGCTTGGCCTTATAGGCGCTCCACTTCTCGATCACGCCGCGGATCACGTCCTGCGGGCCGAGCGCCTTGATGCCTTTGGTCACGGCCGAGACGTCGACGACGGTGTCGCCGACCACCACGCCAAGCTTATAGTCGTCAAAAAACGCGAGTTTCATGTCTGCTCCTTGGAGTTTCTTCAGAAGGTGAAATCGATTTGCCGCAGGGCTTCGTTCAGGTTTAGTTCCATTAAGCTTTATGCGTAAGGAGAAGGCGCGAAGCAAGCGCTCCGCTCACACCCTATTCCCCGCGCTCCAGCTCCAGAAATCGCGGCCCTCTTCGCGCAGGAAGCGCGCCAGCACCATGTTGTGCACCTCGGAGGCGCCATCGACCAGGCGGGCGGCGCGGGCAGCGCGGTAGATCCATTCCAAAATCGTGTCCTTGGAATAGCCGCGGGCGCCGTTGAGCTGGATCGCGGTGTCGGCGGCCTCGTGCAGCGTGTCGGCGACGTGAACCTTGGCCATTGAGACTTCCTTGCGCGCGCGGTCGCCGTGGTCGAGCTTCCACGCCGCGTGCATGGTGAGGAGACGGCCGATCTGAATGCGCTGCGCCACTTGGCCGAGCTTGATCTGCACGCTCTCGCGGTCGGCGAGTTTTATGCCAAACCCTTCGCGATTGTTGACGTAATCCTGGGCGATCTCCATGCAGCGCTTGGCTTGCCCGAGCCAGCGCATGCAATGCGTCAGCCGCGCCGGGCCGAGCCTGATCTGCGTGCATTTCAGCCCGTCGCCGACGCCGAGCAGAACGTTCTCGTCGGCGACTTCGAGGCCGTCGAATTCCAGCTCGCAGTGCCCGCCATGCTCCTCCGGGCCCATGATGCCGATACGGCGGACGATGCGCCAGCCGGGCTGGTCGCGGTGATAGAGAAACGCGGTCAGCCCGCGGCGCTTGTCGTCGGAGGTGCGCGCGATGACGATGAAATGCGCCGCTTCCGCGGCGCCGGTGATGAACCATTTGCGGCCGCGGATCACCCATTTGCCGCCTTTCTTCTCGGCAAAAGTGCGGATCATGGCCGGATCGGAGCCGCCGCCCGGCGCCGGCTCGGTCATGGCGAAGGAAGATTTGACCTTGCCCTCGACCACCGGCCGCAGCCACCATTCCTTCTGCGCCGGCGTGCCGGTGCGCGACAGGAGATTCATATTGCCGTCGTCGGGCGCCGCACAGTTGATCGACAGCGGCCCGAACAGCGACCGCGCTGCTTCTTCATAGATCGTCGCCCAGGCGACGATAGGCAGAGCCATGCCGCCGAATTCCTTGGGCGATTGCGGCGCCCACAGCCCGGCTTTCCTTGCCTGCGCTTGGACCGGCGCCAGCCGCGCAAGCGGTATGTTCTCGTGCTCGGAAAAATTTTCATGCTCGGCTTCGAGCGGCAGCACATGGGTCTCGACGAAGGCGCGCGTACGCTTTCGCAAATCCTCGATTTCGGGCGGAAGGGTGAAATCCATGCCGGCGCCCCCAGTTGATCTTTATCAAGGCGGGAATAGTTGCATCGCGCAAGGGTTATACAGAAGCCAAGGGTGGGGTGGAAATCCAAGGTGAATGCCATGAAGCGAATCGTATGGGCAATCGCCGGCGCCGCGGCGCTATTGTGTCTGGAAATGCCATCGAGCCAGGCGGGTTACGGCGACGCGCCGTGGTGCGCGGTGATCAATATCGGCCCCGGCGAAGTGTATTGGGATTGCCAATATCAGACGTTCGAAGCCTGTGTGCCGAACGTCCTCGCCGGGAATCGCGGTTTTTGCAATGTCAATCCAACATACAAGGCTGTCACGGCTCCACCGGTCAAGCATTCGGTCAAGCGTTACATGCAGCGCCACGCACCGAAGCATTCGCACTAAGCGATTGAGGCAGACAGCCATAAATCGGAACAACTGGCCACGAGCCGGCGTTTCCTACAGGATCGACGTGGTGAGCCTATGATCCGTTTCGCCTGTGCAATTGCCGGGGCAAGCGCATTGCTGCTTGTCGGCGTTCCGGCCAGCCGAGCATTGTCCGGTAACGCACCGTGGTGTGCGGTGGTCGATATCGGCGCCGGCGAGATCGAGTGGGATTGCCATTACCAGACCATTGAGCAATGCGCGCCGAACGTGGTGGCTGGCAATCGGGGTTTTTGCAATCACAATCCCTATTACCTGCCCGCTGCAGTTGCGCCGCCATCGCATGCCAAGCATCATGGGCGACGGCGCTCACCTAACAATTGAACATTCCGCACGCCGTCGCTCGGCAATTTCGCGTAAAGAACGGCTGAATTCACGCATTGCTGCGCCAGAGCGACAATGCGACAATGAGTTTGACCGACCGGCCGCGAGGGCTGGAGTTTGATGCTCAATCCATCTCACGGCGCACCGCCGCAATTTTCACTCGATGCCGACCAGATCGCGGCGCGCGACATGGCGCGCGCCTTTGCCGACGAACATTTCGCGCCGCACGCGCTGGCCTGGGACGAGGCCAGGCACTTTCCCGTCGTGGAGATGCGCAAGGCCGCCGCCCTCGGCATGGGCGGGATCTTCATCGCCGAAGATGTCGGCGGCTCCGGCCTGTCGCGGCTGACCGCGACGCTGATCTTCGAGGCGCTGGCGACCGGCTGTCCCACGGTTGCGGCCTATATGTCGATCCACAACATGACGGCATCGCTGATCGACGCCTTCGGCACCGGGGCGCAACGGCAAAACTGGCTGCCGAAATTGTGCACCATGGAGCTGTTGGCGAGTTATTGCCTCACCGAGCCGGGCGTCGGATCGGATGCCGCAGCCTTGACCACGCGCGCGGTGCGCGACGGCGATCACTACGTGCTCAACGGGCAGAAACAATTCATCTCGGGCGCCGGCGCGGGCGATCTCTATGTGGTGATGGCGCGGAGCGGCGGCGAAGGCGCGTCGGGCATTTCGGCATTCATCGTGCCGGGCGACACCGCGGGCATTTCGTTCGGCGCCAACGAGCGCAAGATGGGTTGGAACGCACAGCCGACGCGCGCCGTCGTCTTCCAGGACGTGCGCGTTCCGGCCGGCAGCCGGCTCGGCGAGGAAGGTTCTGGCTTTAAGATCGCGATGGCCGGACTCGACGGCGGCCGGCTCAATATCGCGGCCTGCTCGCTCGGCGGCGCGCAGGCGGCGCTGGAAAAAACGCTGGGCTATATGAAGGAGCGCAAGGCCTTCGGTAAACGGCTCGACGAGTTCCAGGCGCTCCAATTCCGCCTCGCCGACATGGCGACCGCGCTCGAAGCCTCGCGCGCCTTATTGTGGCGCGCCGCCGCGGCGCTCGACCGCGGCGAAGCGAACGCGCTGGCGCTTTCCGCCATGGCCAAACGCTTCGTCACCGACAGCTGCTTCGACGTCGCCAATCAGGCGCTGCAATTGCACGGCGGCTACGGCTATCTGTCCGAATACGGCATCGAGAAGATCGTGCGCGATCTGCGCGTGCACCAGATTCTCGAAGGCACCAACGAGATCATGCGCCTCATCGTGGCGAGACACCTTGTCGGGCGATGAGCGAAAAGCTGGCTCAGAACGGCGACATTGTTGTCCGTGAGCTGGGTGCGCTGCGGCGGATCACGCTCAATCGGCCGCAGGCGCTGAACGCGATCACGCTCGATATGGCGGTGAGCATGACGGCGTCGATGCGCGAATGGGCGACCGATCCCGCCGTCGGCGCGGTGCTCATCGACGGCGCCGGCGAGCGGGCGTTCTGCGCCGGGGGCGACATCCGCGCGCTATACGATGCGGCGAAGTCCGGCGACCGCCTGCCAGAGCAATTCTGGGCGACCGAATACAAGCTCAATGTGCTCATCGCGCGCTATCCAAAGCCGGTGATCGCGATCATGGACGGGCTGGTGATGGGCGGCGGCGTCGGGCTTTCGGCGCATGCGGCGCATCGCGTCGTCAGCGAGCGCTCCGCCGTCGCCATGCCCGAAGTCGGCATCGGATTTTTTCCGGATGTCGGTGCGTCTTTTCCGCTGGCGCGCGCTCCGGGATGCGCGGGCGCTTACCTTGCGCTCACCGGCACCCGCGCCGGTGCGGCCGATGCGATCTATTGCGGGCTGGCGGACATTCATGTGCCCTCGGCGAAACTGACCGAGATTCCCATTCTCCTCGCCGATTGCCGCACCGGCGACGATGTCGGCGCGCGGCTGGGTGGACTGTCGACCTCTCCTACCCCCGGTAATTTGCCTGCGGCGCAGCCCTGGATCGATCGCTGCTATAGCGCCGATCGCGTCGAAGACATTGTCGATTGCCTGCAGGAGAGCGGCGAAGAGTCCGCGCGCGCGGCGCTCGAAACGATGCGCAAGGCATCGCCCACGTCGCTGAAGATCACGCTCCGCAATTTGCGCGAAGCGTCGTCGTTCAAGCGCGTTGAGGAGTGCTTCCGGCAGGATTACCGTATCGCGCTGGCCTGCATCGCCGGGCATGATTTCATCGAAGGGATTCGCGCCGCAATCGTCGACAAGGATCGCAAGCCGGCATGGCGCCCGGACAAACTCGAAGCGGTGACTCCGGACATCGTCGCACGGCACTTTAGATCCGTGGGTGAACTCGAGCTGACATTCGAAAACTGAGGGAGGACTGCCATGCCGGCAATCGGTTTTATCGGTCTCGGCAATATGGGTGCGCCGATGGCCGTCAATCTGGTCAAGTCGGGCGAGCACGTGCTCGGCTTCGACCTGGTGCCGGCGCTGCGCGAGGCTTCGGCCCGGGACGGCGTCCAGATCGTCGCCAGCGCCCGGAGCACGGTCGACGATGCCGACGTCGTCATCACCATGCTGCCGGCGGGCGAGCACGTCTTGTCGGTGTGGAACGATATCGTGCCGCAGGCGCGCCAGGGGACGCTGTTCATCGATTGCTCGACAATCGACGTGGCGAGCGCACGCAAGGCCCATGCTTTGGCGGCCGCGCGCGGCATCGCAACGCTCGATGCCCCGGTCTCCGGCGGCGTTGGCGGCGCCAAGGCGGCGACGCTGACTTTTATGGTCGGCGGCACCGAGCATGCCTTCGCGCGCGGCAAGCCGGTTCTGGAGCGCATGGGCAAGCGCATCGTGCATTGCGGCGAAGCCGGCAACGGCCAGGTGGCGAAGATCTGCAACAACATGATTCTCGCCGCCTCGATGATCGCGCTCGGCGAGGCCTTCGTCATGGGCGAAAAGCTCGGCCTCTCGCACCAGGCGCTGTTCGACGTCGCCTCGGCGTCTTCGGGCCAATGCTGGGCGCTCACGAGCTACTGCCCGGTGCCCGGGCCGGTGCCGACAAGTCCGGCGAACAACGATTACAAGCCGGGCTTCGCCGCCGCCTTGATGCTCAAGGATCTCAAGCTTGCGCGCGAAGCCGCGAAATCGGTGAAGGTCAAGAACGCCATCGGCGCGCATGCTGCGGAGATCTACGAAGAGTTTGCCCAGCAAGGCCACAGCGGATCGGATTTCTCCGGAATCATCAATTTCATTCGAGCGCAACGAGAATAAGCCGAAGCGGGCGCGCGCGGCCCGCGCGCCGAAATCGCGCTTCACATCGTTAGGTTCTTCGCCGTTGAGCCGAAAAGCGCGCGCTCTCGGCTTCCACATCTTTGAGGCCGACAATGCGCAGCGTGCGCTTGATATCATTGCGACGCGCGGCGGCGGAGCGGCCACGCGGCTAGAGCACTAGGTTCCGTTGCGAAAAACGAAGCGCTTGCCGACCGCCGTGGGGGTCACGACCTTGTCGCCAAACGTGGCGACGAGCGCCGCCATGGCGCGCCAGCCGGTGCAATGCCCAGCGGCGATGGAAACGAGGCCGAATTCGCGCAGTGCATCGACCGTCTCCGGGATGATCTTTTCGGTGGCGCCGGAAAGATGGAAACCGCCCAGCACGGTGTGCAGCGGAATGTCGGCGAATGTCGCCTGCGCATGCTTGAGCACATTGACCACGCCGGCATGCGAGCATGCGGTAAAAACGACCAGGCCCAGACCCGTCACTTGGACGCCGAGCCAGCGTTCGTCGATGAGCCAGGGATCCGGTTCCCAGCCGTTTTCGGTCTTGGCGCAATGAAATGGCAGGCCCTGCTCGAACGGCGTCAATCGAGGGATTTCGCCGCTGGCGTAAAACATGCCGTCGAGAAATACTTGCGGCTGCCGCGTCGCCACTACCCGCGCACCGCGGGCGGTAAGCTCGTCAACGCTGGGCACGTCCTCCATCGGCAAAATCCCGCCATCGGGCAATTGCCGGCCGCGCGTGCGAAACATATCCGGATGCGCAAAGAACGGCAGATCGCGGTTGTTGCCGTCGGCGCGGATCATGTCGATCGCGCGCAGCATGCCGCCGGCGTGGTCCCAGTGCCCGTGCGACAGCATGACCGCTTCGACCGCGCCAAGATCGAGGCCGAGCCGTTGGGTGTTGCGCTCGAACGTATCGGCTTCCGGGCCGGTGTCGAACAACACCGTATGTTTGGCGTCGCCGCGATAGGCGGTGATCAAACAAGAAAGGCCGTGACTCGCGCAACAGATGCACTTGCCGGACATGATGCGCATGCCGTTGCGCTGCAAATAGGAAAATTCCGACTCGACGTGCGCGGGAACGCTGGAGAGGCTGTCGGTTGCGTTGTCGACCAGAATATGGACTTCCAGCCGGTCCACCGGCTTAAGACCGATCATAGCATCCTCGGAATCTCCGGCGCGGAGCCGCGCCCGCTCGCCCTACTAGAGTACAGGCAGCATAGCGCGCAAGACATAGAGACGCCAAGGCGATGGCGCCGGTCTCGACTTGGCGGGCCAGTCGCATTACGTTGCGCTGCGGATTTGAATTGGCGCGGAAAATAATACCATCGACCGACCCCGGCAATGGCGCCGGGATGAGAGTTAGGGCGACGGAGAGATTTTGCAGGTCGAGCCTCGGCGCGCATTTTGGCGGCGATTTGCGGGCGCCCTTGCGCCGATAGGTGTGCTTGCCCTCTCGGCGCTGCCCGTATCCGCGCAAGCGCCATCCGACTTCGCCGGCAATCTTAGTCCGCTTTATCAAGGCATCTTGGCGAGGCCTTCGGATCTCAACACCACGCTGCAATACGCAGCCGCCGCTTCCGCCGACGATATCGAATCCGCGATCGGCACCTATGAGCAGCTGTTGTTCTACAATCCGACGTTGTCGCGCGTGCGCTTCGAGCTCGGCGTGCTCTATTTTCGGCTCGGCTCCTACGAAATGGCGCGCAGCTATCTTCAAACCGCGCTGCAGATGCGCGACATCACGCCCGATTTAAGCGAGCGAGCGCAGGACCTGATCGAGGTCATGGACAAGAAGCTGCAAGTCGATCAGTTTACCGGCTACGTGCAAACGGGCCTCGCCTACCAGACCAATCCCGGCGCCGGACCCGGGGCGCAGACCGCCTTGGCGGCCGGCCGCACCTTCAACAGCAGTTTTTTCTCCAAGCCCGATTGGAACTGGTACGGCGGCTTCGGGCTCAATTACGTCCACGATTTCGAGAGTCAGAACGGCGACACGTTCGAAGCCTCGGCCGTGGGCTACGACGCACAGGAATTCAGACTGCACCAATTCGACATCGGGATTCTGGAATTGCGCGCCGGCCCGCGATTCGGCATCCCCACGGGCGACCCGAAAACGAGCCTGTCGATCAAGCCGTATCTGGTCGCCACCGGCGCGTTATTGGCGGACACGCCGTATTACGGCGGCTTGGGCGGCGGCCTCACTTTGCACACCAATCTCGGCAATGTCGCGCTCGACCCTTATGCCGAAATCGTGCAGCAGAGTTTTCGCAATTCGAGCTTCTATCCGCTGGCCAGCGGCCTGAGCGGGACGCTGTCGACCTATGGACTGCAAGCCTCCGGGCCGGTGGCCAACAGCGTGAGCTGGCAGTCGCGCCTCGGTTTCGGCCACGCCAGCGATCATTTCGGCCCGTATAGCTACGACGTTTACGCGGCCGACCTTTGGCTGCCGTGGAATTTCTCGTTCCCCGGCGACGGCCGCGTCTGGACGCTGATCCCCTCGGCCGGCGTGAGCCGCTGGCTGTACGCGGCGCCCGATCCGACCATCGATCCGACGAAAACGCCGCGCAGCACCGAATGGCGCGTCGGCCTCGGCTTGGAGATTCCGCTGTGGAAGCACCTCGTGCTGGGGACGCTGGTGCAGTACCGCGCCGATCAATCCAACATTCCGGCCTTCACGATGCACGACCTTTCCGTCTCGGCCGGACCAACGTTCAAATTCTGAGAGGTTTGCCATGCGCGCTTACAGAATTTTGCCTGTGTTGCTGGCAATGACCGCTCTGATCAACCTGCCTGCCGTAGCGCAGCAGGTCGGCACCGCGACGGCTGTCAATCCGCTGTCGGAGAGCACGCCGCCCGGCGCCGCAACCGAGCCGCTGACGGTTGGCGCCCGCATCATTCACAAGGAGCGTATCCATACGACGCCGACCGGGACGGTTCAGCTCGCCTTCCTCGATAAGAGCACGCTGAGCATCGCACCCAATACCAGCATCGTGATCAATGAATTTGTTTACAACCCCGATTCCGGCAAGGGTCACATGCTGGCCTCGCTGACTCAGGGCGCACTCCGCTTCGTCGGCGGCGCACTCAGCCACCAAGGTGAGGCATCGATTGCGACACCGGCTGCCGCCGTCGGCATTCGCGGCGGAACGGTCACCATCATCTTCGGCAAGAACGGTGCGGAGATCATCAACCACTTCGGGATCATCACGATTCATAACGGCGCCGGAACCGTGACCATCAACCGCCCCGACTTCAAGGTGTTGGTATTGAATTGGAATACATTGCCAGGCCCGATCGAGCGAGTTTTGCTGTCCGACATGGAACACCTGCCCAGATTCACGAGCTTGCCGTGGCAGAACGGCGGCGTACCGGGCCTGCACACTGTCGATATCGGCGAGTGCGGCGTCCTTGGACTGCGCAGCAATAATTGTCCCGACACGCCATGGGTGCCGACCGATACCGGTTTGAACGGCGCCAATCAGATCATCACCCAAGGGACGCAGTTCGGAACGAGTGCGACCACCACCACCACCGGCCATCGCCCCGGCCGTTGATTTAATCGCCAATGCGATGACGATGCGCGATCAGCGGCTTGTCCAGATCAATATGATGCCTGAGATCAGCAGCAACGTCATAATGACACGCGAAAAGCTGCGGTCGGCGATGCGCCGGTAGATCAATGCACCGAGCCAGGCGCCACCGATGGTGCCGGGCAACGCTACGATCGCCGCCACCGCCACTTGGCGCGTCAAAAATCCCGAAACGATGTGCGATACCAGCGCGAGCGAAAGTATGGCCATATTGAAAATCTGGATGACGCCGCGGCGGTGTTCCTTGGCCCAACCGCGCATGTCGGTCCAGACCACGGGAAGCACGCCGGACAATCCGGCAATCCCGCCGAGAATGCCGCCGGCGAAGCCGACGACACAGTCGGCGGCGCCGCCCCCCCATGTCATTTTCATCTGCGCATGGCGCGTCAGCACGTAGCTTGTATAGGCGACCAGAAAAACACCGATCCCGATCTTGAACAGTCTCGGGTCGATATGCGGCAGCAGATAGGTTCCGATCGGCACGCCGAGCATACCGGGCACCACGAAAGCAAAAACATATTCCCAGCGAATTGTGCGCCAGATCATCGGCAGCGTCTGCACTTGCGAGATGACCGAGCAAAGAATCACCAAGGTAGCCGCCACGGTCGGCGGTATCGCGTAGAGCCAGATGCCGAGCACGGTGAGCGCGGTGCCGAACCCGGTCAGCCCATTGACCATACCGCCGGCCACCGCGCCGGCGAAGACGATGGCCATCTGCTGCGATCCCATCGCGCTAACCGCGCAGCGCGATCATCTGGCCGCCGTCGGCGACGATGGTGGCACCGGTGATGAAGCGCCCGGCGTCCGAAACCAGGAGCAGGAGCGGCCCGTCAAGGTCGCGCTCCTCGCCGAAGCGGCCGATCGGGATTTCGCGCTTGAGCGCCGAGCCGCGCTCGGTTTGCAGATAGTCGCGGTTGAGCTCGGTGACGATCCAGCCCGGCGCGATGGCGTTGACGCGGATGCCCTTGAAGGCGAGTTCGAGCGCCAGCGCCTTGGTGAGCTGGATCACGCCGGCTTTGGCGGTGGCATAGGCGACGACGCCCTTGTCGACACCGAAGCCGAGCACGGAAGCGATATTGACGATGGCGCCCCCCGTACCGGCGGCGAGCATGCGCCGCGCCGCTTCCTGCGCGCAAAAGAATACCGCGTCGAGATTGGTCGACAGAATGCGCCGCCATTCCTCCTCGGCAACGTCGACGGCGCGGCTGGAGCTCGCGACGCCGGCATTGTTGACGAGAACGGTCACCGTGCCGAAGGCTTTTTCCGCGGCGTCGAACGCCGCCCGCATCGCAGCGCGGTCGCGCACGTCGGCCTCGGCCGCAATGGCCTTGCCGCCGGATTTTTCAATGCGCGCCTTCAACGCGGCGAGGCGATCGGCCCGCCGCGCCACCAGCGCGACAGCAGCGCCGCTCGCCGCCAAAACTTCGGCAAAACGCGTACCGAGCCCGCTCGATGCCCCCGTCACCAAAGCGACCTTGCCCTGAAGATCGAAAATGTCTGCTGCCGCCATGAGGTCCCCCTGATATTAGCACGCGTGGCGCGTGTTTCTCCGCCCTGTCGGCCGTACTATAGTGTGCCTGCGACGCCGCTGCGAAGCGGCGCATTCTCGGAACCTTAGCCATGGCGCAAAAGCACGAACACCACGATCACGACGACCATCGCCACGAACACGGTTCCGAGCTATCGGAAATGCAATTGCGCGTACGGGCGCTTGAGACCGTGCTGGCCGAGAAGGGCTACATCGACCCCGCGGCGATCAACGTCATCATCGAGGCCTATGAGACCAAAGTCGGCCCCCACAATGGCGCCCGCGTCGTCGCCAAGGCATGGAGCGATCCGGCATTCAAACAGGCGCTGCTCGCCAATGCCAGCAAAGCGATTGTCGCGCTCGGCCTGATGAACCGCGTCGGCGATCATCTCATCGCGGTCGAAAACACGCCGCGGCAGCACAACATGATCGTCTGCACGCTGTGCTCCTGCTACCCGTGGGAGGTGCTCGGCCTGCCGCCGGTCTGGTACAAATCGGCGCCCTATCGCTCGCGCGCGGTCAACGACCCGCGTGGCGTGCTCGCCGATTTCGGCGTCACGCTGCCGGTCGACACCGCAATCCGGGTCTGGGATTCCACCGCCGAGACGCGCTTTATGGTTCTGCCGGTGCGCCCCACCGGCACCGAAGGTTGGAGCGAAGAAAAACTGGCGGCGTTGGTCACGCGCGACAGCATGATCGGCACCGGCCTGCCCAAAAATCCGAAGGACGCGTGATGGACGGCATTCATGACATGGGCGGCATGCACGGTTTTGGCAAAGTCGAGCCCGAACCGGACGAGCCGGTGTTCCACGCCGCCTGGGAGGGACATTGCCTCGCGATCAACCGCGCCATGAGCTATGCTGGCGCCTTCAATATCGACCAGTCGCGCGCCGCCATCGAGGAATTGCCGCCGGACATTTATCTGACGAGCTCCTATTACAGGAAATGGGCGCTGCGGCTGGAGAACCTGCTCGTCAAGCTCGGGCTTGCCGATGCCGAGGAGATCAAGACTGGCCACGCATTGCATCCGGGCAAGGCGCTCAAGCGCAAACTCAACGTTGCCGACGTGACGGCGTCATTGACGCGCGGCTCTTATGCCCGGCCGGCGCCAGCGCCGGCGCGCTTTGCGGCCGGCGAGCGCGTGCGCACCAAGAACATTCATCCGGCGACCCATACGCGGCTGCCGCGCTACGCCCGCGGCCATGTCGGCGTCATCGAGGCCGTGCGCGGCTGCCACGTCTTTCCGGACAGCGCCGCGCTCGGCAAGGGGGAGAATCCGCAATGGCTCTACACGGTCCTGTTCGAGGGCCGCGAGTTATGGGGCGACAATGCCGAGCCCTCGCTCAAAATCTCGATCGAGGCGTTCGAGCCCTATCTGGAGCCGGCATGAAGACCGACGCCGCCGGGCAACGCGCGACCCAAGCCGTGCCGAGCATTCCGCGCAATACCGAAGGCCCGGTGTTCGGCGCGCCTTGGGAAGCCGAAGCCTTCGCGCTGGCGCTCCAACTCCGCGAGCGTGGCCTGTTCACCTGGACGGAATGGACCGCAACACTCGGCGAGGAGATCAAGAAAGCGCAAGCCGCCGGCGATCCGGATACCGGCGAGACCTATTATCAGCATTGGCTCGCCACGCTGGAGCGCATCGTCGCCGCCAAAGGCCTTGCCGATGCGGACGTACTGATGCGGACCCGCGATGCCTGGCAACGGGCCTGCGCGCGTACCCCGCACGGCACGCCGATCGAGCTGCGCCCGGACGATTTCGCCGCATAGGCCACCGATCAACCCGGTTTTCGCGGGGCCTTTCGCCGCCTATACTGGCGTCAGAAATTGGGAGGAAGTCATGTCAGGACAAAACTCGTCCGCTCAAAACGCCGGCAAAACCGTCAAAATCCGCTCAAGCGGCGGCGGCGAGTTCGATTGCTATCTGGCCGTGCCGAAAACTGACGCCGCGGTACCGGCGATGGTGCTGGCCTCCGCGATTCATGGCGTCGATGCCGATCTTCGCGCCATCGCCGACGAATTCGCGGCCGACGGCTACATTGTCGCCGCGCCCGATCTGTTCTGGCGGACGGTGCCGGGGCCGCTCACTCGCGACGATAGCCGCGCCAGAGAACGCGCCCAGCCACGTCTGGAGCGCATCAAGACCGGCGAAGCGGATCTCGCCGACACGCTGGCGTTCTTGCGCGGCTTGCCGCAATTCAATGGCCAGGCCGCGGTGATGGGATTTTGCTACGGCGGGCCCTACGCGATCATCGGCCCGAAGCGCCTTGGCTATGCCGGGGGCATTTCCTGTCACGGCACGCAGCTCCTCGATTACATCGGCGAACTCGAAGGCGTGAAAGCGCCCGTCTGCATCATCTGGGGCGACGGCGATCACGCGGCGCCGCCACCGGTGCAGGAGGCCTATCGAAACGCCGCACCGCGCTTCAAAAATCTCGATTTGCACATTTTTCCCGGTGTGCTGCACGGCTACATGATGCCCGACGCGGGAGACGCGTTCGACAAAAAGACCCGGGATTTTTCCATGACGCGCGCGAAAGCGATCCTCGACGGATTGCGCGGCACGCGGGCAGCGCTTCGCCAGGCGTCATAGAGGATCCGAGATACTTTCAATGCATCGCTGTGGCGGCGCGCGGCGCCAGCGCGCCGGGATGGCGTATGACGTTGCCGGCGAGCCGATGCGCGGCGCCCGCGGCCTGCACCGGATCGCTGCCGGAAAGCCGCGCCGCGAGATAGCCGGCGTTAAAACCGTCGCCGGCCGCGGTTGCGTCGACCGGCACCAGGACTTCCGGCACCGGCACGAATTCCTGGGCGGCGCCAGTCGCGACCAGCGCGCTGTTGGGACCGTTCTTGACCACGATCTCGCCGATGCCAAACGCTTGCAGCCGCGCCACCGTCGCCTCCGGGCTGGGATCGCCCCATAACACGGCCTCGTCATCGAAGGCCGGCAGCGCGATATCGACCCGCTTGAGCGCTTCGAGGAACACGGCGCGCGTGCGCTGCAGGTCGCCTTGCCAGCCGCGCGGCCGGAAATTGCCGTCGAACGCCACCTTGGCGCCCTGTTGCCGCGCCACTTCGAGTACGGCGAACAGACGGCCAAGCCCGCTGTTCGAGTACAGCGACAGCGTAATGCCGGAGAAATAGATCAGCCGCGCCGTGATGAGACTTTCGGTAACACGCATCCAATCGGGCAGTTCGAACAGTTCGCGCGCCGGCGCGCCCGCGTCCCACCTGCGTGCGGCCAGCGCCCCGGCAGTGCCGGGCTCGATCAAGCATAAAGCCGGCAAACGGCCGGGGACGCGCAGCATGAGATTTGACGACACGCCTTCCGCCGCGGCGAGCGCCACCGCACTGTCCGAATAGGGATCGTCGCCAACGGCTGTAGCAAACGCGACCTCGATGCCGGCGCGCGCCAGGTAGATCGCGGTATTGAACGTATCGCCGCCGCAGGACAGCGCGAACGTACCGTCCGCCCCTCGCGCCAGTTCGATGACGACTTCGCCAATCACGATGGCGCGGGGTTTTTGCTCGGTCATCGCCCTGTTCCTGACAACACCCGCAATGATGGGCGCGACCGTCCCATGAGGCAATGGTTCAGGGCTGTTCTCCCGTCACGCCGGCAATCGCAATCGGCGGCCGGCGCACCCACCAGCTGCCCCGCGTGGCGAAATAGCCGAGCGCGCTCAGCATGGCGATACAGAAACTGACCGGCCAATCGGTGTAGTAGGCGACCGCGATGCCGAGCCAAGCCTCGGCGAGAGCCAGCGCCGCCGACAGCGCCATGCCGCTCCACAGCCCGCTGACCAGCCGTTGCGCCGCCGCAGGCGGGCCGACCATCAGGCTGAACACGAGAAGAATGCCGACGATCTGGGCGCTTTCGGAAACCGCGAGCGCGACGATGGCGAGAAAGGCGGTCGAGATAAAGCGCAGCGGCACGCCCTTGGCTTCGGCCAGTTCCGGCTGCAGGCTGGCAAAAATCAGCGGCCGCATGATCGCAGCCAGCGCCGCCAGCGTTACCACGCCGAGCCCGATTAGCGTTGCGATCATCGCGCCGTCGACGGCAAGCACATTGCCGAACAGCAACGCCGTCGCTTGGGTCGCGAATGCCGTATAATAGTGCAGAAACAACAGCCCGAAGCCCAGCGCCAGCGCCAGCACGACGCCGATAGCGACGTCGCGGCCGCTGAGCCGGTCGCCCATCAGTCCCATGACGATGCCGGCGGCAACGGTGAAGGCGACGAGTCCCCACAGTGAAGCAACACCGATCAGGACGGCCCCGGTCGCGCCGGCAAAGCCGATATGGCCGAGCGCATGACCGGCGAAGGTCTGCCCGCGCAGCACCAGGAAGTAGCCCACCAGCCCCGATACCACGGCCGCCACGCCGGCGGCCGCGAATGCATTACGCATAAAATCGTATTCAAGCATGGTGGTGATGATCGTGATGATGGTCGTGGTCGTGACCATGATCATGCAGATGGTCGGCGCGTTCAACGTCGCGACCGCGCGACAGCACGAAAATATGCCCGTCGGCGCGCACCACGTCGATTTGGGCGCCGTAGAGTCGCGAAAGCACCGGGGCCGTGACCACCTCTTCGACGGTGCCCAGCGCGGCATGGCCGTTGCCGAGATAGAGCACGCGGTCGAGCGCGCCGATCAGCTGATTGAGCTCGTGCGCGCTGAACAGAACCGTGATGTTGCGATCCCGAGCAAAGCGGCGCACCAGATCGATGACCGCCTCCTGATAACGATAATCGAGGCTGATCAGAGGCTCGTCGAGCAACAGCAGCCGCGGCTCGCCGAGCAAGGCCTGGGCCAGCATCAGCCGTTGACGCTCGCCGCCCGACATATCCGACAGCGGACGCTCGGCGAGCTCGCGGGCGCCCACCTCGGCGAGCATCGCGCCGATCTTGCGGCGGTCGGCGTGCCGAAGCGACGGCACGCCCCAGCGTTCGCCGTGCAGTGAGCTGGCGATGAAGTCGATGCCGCGCACATGCAAATCCGGCGACAGCGTGCGCACCTGCGGCAGGTAGCCGATCGCCGGATTGCCGCGTCGCGGCGGCCGGCCGAACACGCGCAGTTCGCCCGCGCTCGGCGGCAGCAGCCCGAGGATGGCGCGCATCAGCGTGGTCTTGCCGGAGCCGTTCGGGCCGAGCACGCCGATGAATTCACCGGACTTGATCGCAAAACTGTTGTCGACCAGGACCTCGCGGCCGCCGATCGCCAGCGTCACGCGATCGAGCTCGATGACATTCATGAGGACGATCCGCCCAACGCGGTCTCGGTTTCGTTGATCTCGCTTAGCATCCAGTCCTGGTAGGATAGGCCGGATGGACAAGTCTCGGTCACTCCGACCACGGGAATATTGGCGGCGCGCGCCAGATCGACGAGGTGTTGCACGATCTTGTCCGAAGCCTGCTTGTTGTAAAACAGCACCCGTATCTTGTGCGTTTTGAGGTCGCTCTCGAATGCGGCGAGGTCGCTGGCACTCGGTTCGGTATTGTTCATGACCGCGAGCTGGAAATGCCATTCCAGCATGGTCAGGTGCAACGCCGCCGCCATGTAGCCGAACACCGGCTCGGTCGCCGCCACAGCGGTTCCGGCATACTTGCCGCGAATTGCGACGATCTTGTCGTCCAATGGCCGAAGCGCGGCCAGGAAGGTTTTAAGCCGCGTCGCGAAGTCGTCGGCGTGGGCGGTATCGACGGCACTGAGCGCCGCCGACAGCGCCTTTGCCACCGTCAGCATGGTCGCCGGATCGTACCAGAGGTGCGGGTTATCGCCGGCCTTTTTGTGCATGAGATCGGCAACGGCGACCACAACACGGCCGGGCTTCGGCGTCACTTCGAGCAACCGCTCCATCCACGGGTCGTAGTCGGCGCCGTTGTAGATGACCAGTTGGGCGGCGGCGATGGCGCGGACGACGGAGGGCGAGGTCTCGAACAGATGCGGGTCCTGGTCGGGATTGCTCATGACGCTGGTGACCGATACCCGATCGCCGCCGATCTGCTGCGCCACGTCGCCATAGAAATTCTCAGCCGCCACGACCGCAATTTTGCCGCCGGCCGCGTGGGCGTCGGCGAGAGACGCGAAGATAACCAGGAGCGCCATTCCGAGCCCGATAATCGTCTTCATCGGCAGGCCTTCCATTGTCTTTCTTGATAATCGCTAGCGGCAGGGCGTGAAATGTAACAATATAACATAACGGCAGCAACCCAATATGGCCAAGCCGGCCTGCTGGGCGCAACGGCGGTATCGCAATGATCGTCTGCCGGGGGGATGAACTGGGCGGCCGAAAAAGCGACGCAATTGCGCCGGATAGATCGCCCGCTTTGTTCGCCGTTTCCGTTCCTACAAGCTTCGCTGTCGGGGAATTTCGGTCACTGTGGGGCGACCGCGCACACGGCGGCACTGTTCGATGAATTGGTTCCGATTAAGAATCCGATCAGGCGCGCAATTGGCGCTGTTCGCGCTGGCGTTTCAGATGGCCGTGTCATTCGGTCACATGCATCGCGACGATATCGGGTTGCCGCCGCTCCCTAATGCCGATCAGACGCATTTTGCCGCCGGCCCCACAGCGCTGGCGCCGCCCGCCCAAAAGCAACACCAACCCGCTGCGCCGGACGCCGTCATCTCAAGCCCGCGCTCCTTCCTCCGCTTAGCCCCTGCCGTGATTTGGCCTCGCCGCCGCGTCGGTGTCGATTGCGGTCGTCAATCGTCATGACCTCTGCTCATTCGAGATCCGATTATCCGATGGATTTGAATCGGGGACCCTCGATGACCCACGCGCGACTCTGGCTCAGAGCACCGATGCTCTTTATGCGCGTTGCTGTGCTCGCCATCTCCGTGGGCCTCCCGGCGGGCCAGGCGCAAGCTCATCCGCACGTCTGGGCGACGATCAAGGCCGACCTGCTCTATGCCGCCGACGGCTCCGTCACCGGGGTGCGTCACGCCTGGACCTTCGACGACATGTTCTCGGCCTTCGCGACCGTGGGGATCAAAGCCAAAACCAAGGGCCAATTCACCCGCGAGGAATTGCAGCCGCTCGCCAAGGTCAATGTCGATTCGCTCAAGGGGTTCGCTTACTTCACCTTCGCCACCATGGACGGAGTAAAGGACAAGGATGCATTCGACGATGCGACCGATTATTGGCTCGATTACGATCCCAAGGCGACAGTGCTGACGCTGCACTTTACGCTGCCGTTCAAGAAGCCGGTGAAAGCGAAGGTGCTCAAGATTCAAGTCTACGATCCGGAATTCTTCATCGATTTCGCCTTCGCCAAGAAAAATCCGGTCAAGCTCGTCGGTGCGCCGCCTGAGTGCGCGGTTTGGACCGAGAAGCCCGACGACCCGCACTTCTTATCGTCGCAGAGTCTCAATAAGTCGTTCGTCGCCTCCGAAGCTTTCGTCGGTATGGGCGCGGAATTCGCCAACAACATCCTGGTGCAATGCCCATGAAGAGCCCGCGTGACGCCTGTTGCATTCGCGCGATCGTCCTGGCGGCATTGGCGACCGCCGTGGCGTTGACCGTTGGAAGCCATGCGGCGTGGGCGCAAAGCAACTTGTTCGGCGGTCCGCGCCCGGTAGCGATCGGCGGCATCGGCGGCTGGGTACTCGCCAAGCAGGCAATATTCTACCAAGAACTGGCCGGAATGATCCGCGCGGCCAGGGACAGCGGCTCCGCGCTCTGGGGCTTGATGGGAATCTCATTCGTCTACGGCATTTTCCATGCCGCCGGTCCGGGCCACGGCAAGGCGGTGATCTCGTCCTATCTCTTCGCCAATGAGGAAACTTGGCGCCGTGGCATCACGCTGTCGTTGGCCTCGGCGGTGATGCAGTCATTGACCGCCATCACGATTGTCGGCGTTGCCGCAATGTTGCTCGGCGCCACTGCCAAGCTGATGTCGGATACGGTGAACCTCATCGAAACCGCAAGCTACGTACTGATCGTGCTGCTCGGCGCGCGGTTGTTATGGGTCAAAGGCTGTGGCTTCTTCGGCGCGCTCCACGACTTGAAGGCTGAACGTGCCGGCCACGCCCCCGGCAGTGATCGCCACGCACATGAGAATTGCGATCACACCAACGGCGAGATTTGCAATCTTCATGGCGAAGCTAGGCGAACGCAAAATCCGGCGCCAGCAGACCTCCCGAGCGCCGTGGCCGGGGCCGCGCACTTTCACTGTCACGGCGACCCTCGCCACCACGAGGAGCTTGAGGTTTTACCGTGGGGTCACGCCCACGGTCCCGAGCCGGAGCAATTGGCCGGACCTGGCGGCTGGCGGCGCGGTCTGTCCGCGGTGGTGGCCGTCGGATTGCGGCCGTGCTCCGGTGCGATCATCGTGCTCGTGTTCGCCCTCTCCCAGGGCCTGTTCTGGGCCGGCATTGCTTCGACCTTCGTGATGGGTCTTGGCACCGCGATCACGGTCGGCGCAGTGGCGTCGCTTGCAGTCGGCGCCAAGGGGCTGGCCAAGCGCATTGCGCAAAAACCCATCGGCCGCGGCAGCGTGCTCATGCGCGGGCTCGAGTTCGGCGCCGCCGGCTGCGTGCTCGGCTTCGGCATTCTGCTGCTCACCGGCTATATGGCGAGTGAGCGCATGGGGCTGTTTTAGCGGATGGCGAGCAGGCGCCGCTCAGTTCGGTTTGAGCATCGCCACCAGGCGAATTTTCTCGGCAACGTCCTTGGCAATATTCCCGGCAAAACCCGCGCTGTCGGCGAAATAATCCGCCGGCTGCAGCGTGTTCCTGACCACGCGTTGCGCGGCGTCGCTGTGCATGATCGCGATGCAGGCGGTTTCAAGCTTATGCGTGACATCGGCCGGCATCCCGGCCGGTCCCAGCAATCCGCCGAAGCTCAGCGGCGCCACGTCATAGCCCTGCTCCTTGAATGTCGGCACGTTGGGCAGCGACGGATTGCGCGTCTCGGCAAACAGTCCCGGCATCGGAAGCCCGCTGCCCGCCGCGGCCGTCAGCGGCACCGCGGCGAAGTCGATCTGCCCGGAGCGGACGTTTTGAATTTCCTCGGCCGGGCCCTTGAACGGCACGTCGTTGAACTGGACCTTGGCCTCATCGGCCAATTGGATCATAGCGAGATGCGGGATCGTCGCGATGCCGGGAATGCCGACGGTCACGGCGCCCGGCCTTTTCTTCGCGGCCGCAATCAGATCGTGCGCCGTCTTCAGCGGCGAATTCGGCGGTACGACCACAACCTGATCGTTCTTGAAAGTCTGGCAGATCGGCGTGAACGATTTGGCGGAGTAGCCGACCTCCTTATTGGTGAGCGGCTGCACGGTGATCGAATAGGTCGCGGTGTGCAGCAGCGTATAGCCGTCGGGATTGGCACGGGCGACATCGGCAGTGCCGAGAACGCCGTTGGCGCCCGGCTTGTTGACGATGATGAAGGGTTTGCCGAGCCGGGCCGAGAAGCCGTCGGCCAGCACGCGGCCCAAAATGTCCGCGCTCGAACCGGCCGTGGCCGGCGCGATAATCTGGACGACGCGCTCGGGATAACCCTGCGGCTGCGCCGCAGCCCCGGTCGCGTTGCCGATCGCTATGGTCAAGCCCATGCTCAGGCCGGCAGCGCCAATCGCCGTGATCCGCATCGTTTCCTCCCAGTCTTAATCGCGGTGGAAAACGATAGTCGAAAGGGCACCCGGATCAAGCCGCGCCTTGGCGGCCGGGACGGCGGCTTCAGGCCGGTGATGCAAGGCGCGGCGGATACCTATATAGGAGGGGCCAACGGAGGGACGAATGACCGACGCAAAAGTGCAAGAAAAGGCTCAAGAAAAGGCTCAAGAAAAGGCTCAAGAAAAGGCAGCGGACAAGGTGCCGGTGACCGTGCTGACAGGCTATCTCGGCGCCGGCAAGACCACGCTCCTCAACCGCATCCTGTCCGAGCCGCACGGCAAGAAATACGCCGTGATCGTCAACGAATTCGGCGAAATCGGCATCGACAATGACCTCGTCGTCGGCGCCGACGAGGAAGTGTTCGAGATGAACAACGGCTGCATCTGCTGCACCGTGCGCGGCGATCTGGTGCGCATCCTCGACGGGCTGATGCGGCGGAAGGGCAAGTTCGACGCCATCATCGTCGAGACCACCGGCCTTGCCGACCCCGCTCCGGTGGCGCAGACTTTTTTCATCGACGAGAATGTCGGGCGCAAGACCAGGCTCGATGCGGTGGTGACGGTTGCCGACGCCAAGTGGCTCAATGAGCGGCTCAAGGATGCGCCGGAAGCCAAGAATCAGATCGCCTTCGCCGACGTGATTCTGATCAACAAAACCGACCTCGTCTCCGCCGATGAGCTTGCGGAGGTCGAAGCGCGCATTCGCGGCATCAACCCCTATGCCAAGCTGCACAAGACCGAGCGCGCCCAAATTCCGCTCGACGCGGTGCTGGGCCGCAACGCCTTCGACCTCGATCGCATCCTCGATCTCGAGCCGGCTTTCCTCGAAGGCGACGATCATGACCATCACCATGATCACGACCACGGCCACGGGCATGACCATGGCGATCATCACGATCACGGCCACAAACATGCGCATTCGCATGGCGGACTGAAGCACTATCACGACGAGGAGATGCAATCGATTGCGCTGAAAAACGATAAGCCGCTGGATCCGGATAAATTTTTTCCCTGGGTGCAGGACCTGGTGCAGAAAGAGGGTCCGAATATTTTGCGCTGCAAGGGCATCCTGTCCTTCAAGGGCGACGATCAGCGCTTCGTGTTCCAGGGCGTGCACATGATCCTCGACGGCGATCACCAGCGGCCGTGGGCCAAGGACGAAAAGCGCGACAGCCGCATCGTCTTCATTGGCCGCAACCTGCCGGGCAAGAAGATCACCGAAGGCTTTGAGAGCTGCGTCGCCTAGGTCGCCCGCTATGAGCGACACTCGTAACGATACCGTCTCGGTCGTCGAACGCACGAGCGCCTTGAATGTAGGCGGCGCCGTTTTCGCCGCGCATTTTCTTGGCCGCACCGCCGTCTTCGTGCTCGGCGAAGAAACGCTGGTGTTCGCCGAGCCGGGCGGCGAGCTGCGGCGGATGGCGGTGCATGGCGGCGCCATTCTCGCCACCGCGGCCGATGGCGAACGCATCGTCAGCAGCGGCGACGACGGCAAGTTGATCGCAACGGATTTGGGCTCGAGTTCGCGTGCTGGCGACCGATGCCAAGCATCGCTGGATCGATCACGTCGCGCTCGGACCGGCCGGGGCGGTCGCCTGGTCCGCCGGCAAGACGGCGTTCGTGCAAGCCAAGGAGCTGCGCGAATTCGAAGCGCCCTCGACCGTCGGCGGGCTCGCCTTCCTGCCCAGGGGCTTTCGCCTGGCGATGGCGCACTACAACGGCGCCACGCTGTGGTTTCCCAACGCGGCGGAGGCAACGCCGGAAAAGCTCGAATGGAAGGGTTCGCATCTCGGCGCCACGGTGAGCCCGGACGGGCGCTTCCTTGTCACCACCATGCAGGAGCCGATGCTGCACGGCTGGCGGCTGGTCGACCGCCAGCATATGCGCATGTCCGGCTATAGCGCGCGCGTCACCTCGTTCGGCTGGACCGTCGCCGGCCACTGGCTGGCGACATCCGGCGCGACCCAGCTCATCCTGTGGCCGTTCCAGAGCAAGGACGGCCCGATGGGCAAGCAACCGAAGCTGTTGGCGCCGTCCGAGCATCGCATCGAGGCCGTCGCCTGCCATCCCAGGCAGGACATCGTCGCCGCCGGCTATGCCGACGGCATGGTGCTGCTCATCCGCATCGAAGACGGCGCCGAGATTTTGGCCAAGAAACCAGGCGACGCGCCGGTCAAGGCGCTGGCCTGGAGCGCCGATGGGCAGTTTCTGGCGTGGGCCGCGGAAAACGGCGAGGCGGGCGTCGTCGATCTGACGTGATGTCGGCGGAACTGCGCCAAGTGCCCGCCGTTATCGTTGCGTGAACACGATCGTTAAAATCCTTTTCACCGTCATCTTCATTACCCATGGGATGCGCTCGTCGGCTCTGGCGCAGGCCCAGTCCGGCGAACCGTCCGGCAATGCAACGGCATGCGCGGATGGTGCGAGCACCTCGCCCAATCAGTCATTGAGCGACAAGCTCGCCCAATCGAACGGCGTCATCTGCCCGCCCAATGTCGATCCCGGTATCAAGGCGCCAACGCCGAACGCCGGAAAAATGCCCGTGATTCCGCCGCCCGGCAGCCCGGGCGGCAATCCGAACGTTCAGCCGAAATAAGCCCGCTCAGATCACATATTGCCGCAGCGGCGGGTAGCCGTTGAAGCCGACCGAGGAATAGGTCGCGGTGTAAGCGCCGGCCGCTTCGATGAGCACCTTGTCACCGATGGCAAGCGATACCGGCAACGGATACGGCGTCTTCTCGTAGAGCACGTCGACCGAATCGCAGGTCGGGCCGGCGATGATGCAGGGCGAGGTCTCGTCGCGGTCGTGCGTAGTGCGGATCGGGTAGCGGATCGATTCGCCGATGGTCTCGGCCAGCCCGTGGAATTTGCCGATATCGAGATAGACCCAACGCACTTCGTCTTCCGGGCTGCGCTTGGCGATCAGCACCACCTCGGCTTCTATGATCCCGGCATTGCCGACCAGGCCACGGCCCGGTTCGACGATGGTGTTCGGCAGGTTGTTGCCGAAGTGCTTGCGCAGCGCCTTGAAGATCGCCTTGCCGTAGCTCTCGAGCTTCGGCGTCTTGCGCACATAGCGGGCGGGAAAACCGCCGCCGAGATTGACGATCGAGAGCGCGATGCCGCGTTCGGCACAGCTGCGGAACACCGCCGCCGCCGAGGCGAGCGCGCGGTCCCAGGCTTCGACATTGTGCTGCTGCGACCCGACGTGGAAGGAAACGCCATAGGGGACGAGGCCGTTCTTGTGTGCGTGCTCCAAGATATCGGCGGCATAAGCGGGTTCGCAGCCGAACTTCCGCGACAACGGCCATTCGGCGCCGGAGCCATCGCAATGGATGCGGCAGATCACGCGGCTGCCGGGCGCGGCGCGCGCCACCTTCTCGACCTCGGCCTCACAATCGACTGCGAACAGGGTCACGCCGAGGCGAAAGGCTTCGGCGATCTCGCGCTCTTTCTTGATGGTGTTGCCGTAGGAGATGCGCTCCGGGGTCGCGCCGGCAGCGAGGACCTGATGGGTCTCGGGCAACGAGGCAACGTCGAAGCAGCAGCCGAGCTCGGCCAACAGCCTGAGGATTTCCGGCGCCGGATTGGCCTTCACCGCGTAGTACACCTTGGTGTCCGGCAGCACCTTGGCGAAGTTCTGGTAGTTCTCGCGCACGACGTCGAGGTCGACGACGAGGCACGGTCCGTTATCGGTGCGATGCTTGAGAAATTCGCGGATGCGTGTGGTCATGCCACCCAGCTCCCTGATCCGGCAGGCGGCGTAGCCGCCGAGGTGAACCTCCTGCGACGTGTACGGCTCCGCGTCATTGCGGAGCTGCATGCGTCGCCGCGATTGCTGCCTTGGTCCGGATGAGGGAAATCCCGTTCCGCACTGCTGGCAAAGATGGACAAGCCTCTTCGGTGTCCCCGGCATTGGCGCCGGCAGTAACCAAAAAAGCCCTTCCGTCGTTGCTTTAAGCCGCGTCGCCAGTGGAGAGCTGGCATTGCCGGTTTCGCCTCCGGCTGCCGGTCGCGGGTGCAAGGAAGTAGCGTCTCTTCCTTAGGCGGCTGTCCGGCCTCTTGTCCGGATGCCCACCGACCGACACACGGCCACAGGCACGTGCGAAATTGGGCAAATTCGCAATAAGCGATTTAGCCTACGCGTGCAAGCGTTTTAGTTTTAACGAAGAGTAAAACGCGGCTCCGCCTGTGCATGAGGCGTCGCCACGCCGGCGCGACGGCCGCTGTCAGTCCGCCACGAAAGGCTCGACGTGATGCGCCGCGCGCACGAACTGCACCATCACCGCGATGCCGCAGAGAATAAACAGGCCGTCGAGCACGCGGGCGCCGAGCGTGCCGAGCGCGAACAGGTTGGCGATCGCCCAGCTCCCGGCGAACGCCGCGCCGAACACTTCGGCGCTGATCAGGATCGCCGCGCTCAACACCGTCAGCACGTTCGGCCAGAGGATGCGGCGGGGCCGCGAGGGCATCGAGCTGTCCATAGGGGGGCGTCCTCTGCAATTAAGCCGCGTCACGCGCGGCTTTGGCCGACAACAGGCCAGCTTCGACCAAGGCGGCGCGGATGCGTTCGATCTCGGCGCGGCCGATTTTCACCAGCGGCGGGCGCACCACGGCGCGCGGCAGGCGGCCGAGCAGCACCAGGGCTTCCTTCATGCGGTTATGCATGTCGGCCCAGGGCTCGGAATAGAACACCTTGGCCAGCGGATAGATGCGGTCATTGAGGCGGCGCGCCTCGACGAGGTCGTTCGACTTGACCGCGCGGAACAGCGCCGCCTGCAGGTCGGCGATCACGCTGCCGGAGCCGGACAGGAGCCCATTGCAGCCGAGTACCAGCGAGCTCAACAGCCAGGCGCTGTGGGTTGAGAGCACGTTGACCGGTCGCTTGAGGCTTTGCAGCTCACGGACATGCATTTCGTGCTGCGGGACATTGCCGCACCAGTCCTTGATGGCGCGGATGGTCGGCACCTCTTCGACCATCTTAAGGAGCGTGTCGCGCGGATAACCCTGGCCGGTCGAGAGCGGATATTGGAACGCGATCAGCGGCAGGCTCGTGGCGTCGGCGATGCGCTTGAAATGCTCGACCGCCATGGCCGGCGACTGCCCGAGCGTGAAGGGCGCCGGCGGGAACACCAGCAGCGCCGAGGCCCCGCCCTCCTCCGCCATGCGCGCGATACGCGCGGCTTCCAGACTGCCGTCGGCCCATATGCCGTTGACGATCGGCAGCCGGCCGCCGATCTCGTCCTGCGCGATGTCCAGCACACGGCGCTGCTCCTCAAAGCTGCAGGAGGCGACCTCGGTCGAATGGGCATTCACCGTGATGGCGGAGAGCCCCTCGACCCGCCGCTACGTCGGAGAGGTGCTTGCGGAAGCCCTTTTCGTCGATCGCCAGGTCGTCTGTGAACGGCAGAATGACGGCCGGAATGACGCCATGCGGCAGATAATGGGCGTGACGGGGCATTTTTCGGCACTCCTTTTGGCGCTGCGCTGGCGATGACATATATCACGCCCGCCCACGCCTTTGGTAAGGCCTATCCCAATGCCCGAATCGACCCAAGCCGCCGCCAGCGTCAATCCGTTTTTCGAGGCCTGGACCACACCCGAAGGGGTTCCGCCCTTCGACCGCATCGCACCTGAGCACTTCCGGGAGGCTTATGCACGCGCGCTGGCCGAGCATGAGGCCGAGGTCGCCGCCATCGCGGTGGAGACGGCACCGCCGAACTTCGAGAATACAATCGCGGCCCTGGAATTAAGCGGCCGGGCGCTGGAGCGGGTCGGCAACGCGTTTTGGCTGCTGGCCGGAGCGCATACCAACGACGTTTTGCTGGAAATCGAGCGCGAACTTTCGCCGCAGATCGCCCGCCACTGGAACAAGATCCACACCAATGCGGCATTGTTCCGCCGCATCGACACGGTGATGCGGGAAGCCGGCACGCTCGGGCTTGATGCCGAGCAGAAGCGCGTCACCGAGCGCTACCATACCAGCTTCCGCCGCGCCGGCGCCGCGCTCGACGGCGAAGCGAAAAAACGCCTCGCCCAAATCATCGAGCGGCTCGCGGAGCTCGGCACCGCGTTCAGCCAGAACGTGCTCGCCGACGAGCAGGCCTTTACGCTGCGGCTTGACAGCGAAGGCGAACTCGCCGGGCTGCCCCAGTTCATGCGCGAGGCGATGCGCGCAGAAGCGCGCGACCGTGGATTCGACGGCTATGCGGTGACGCTGTCGCGGTCGAGCGTCGAGCCGTTCCTGCAATTCTCCGACCGTCGCGATCTGCGCGAAAAGCTCTTTCGCGGTTTCATCATGCGCGGCGACAATGGCGGGCCGACCGACAACAAGGCGCTGATCGCCGAGACGGTGCGGCTGCGCGCCGAGCGGGCGCGGCTCCTGGGCTATGCCGACTTCGCCCATTACCGGCTCGACGACGCCATGGCGAAGACGCCGCAGGCGGCACGGCAGCTCCTCGACGCGGTGTGGACGCCCGCGCGGACACGGGCGCTCGCCGACCGCGACGCTATGCAGGCGCTGATCCAGGAAGAAGGCGGCAACTTCAAGCTCGAACCGTGGGACTGGCGCTATTACGCCGAGAAGCTGCGGCAGCGGCAATGCGGGTTCGACGAAGCGGCGATCAAGCCCTATCTCAACCTCGACCGCATGATCGAGGCGGCGTTCTATACGGCGGGTCGGCTGTTCGGCTTGACCTTTATGCGCGCGGACATCCCGGTCTGGCATCCCGATGTGCGGGTCTGGGAGGTGGCAGGCGCCGACGGCAACAAGGTCGGGCTGTTCTTCGGCGACTATTTCGCGCGATCCTCCAAGCGCAGCGGCGCCTGGATGACCTCGCTGCGCGATCAAGAGAAGCTCTCGGGCGATATCCGGCCACTGATCGTCAATGTCTGCAATTTCACCAAAGCCCCCGGCGGCGAGCCCACGCTATTGAGCTTCGAGGACGCGCGCACGCTGTTCCACGAATTCGGCCATGCGCTGCACGGGCTCCTATCCTCGGTCACCTATCCGACGATTTCGGGCACCAACGTCGCCACCGATTTCGTCGAACTGCCGTCGCAGCTTTACGAGCACTGGCTGGAGCGGCCGGAAGTGCTGCGCCGCTTCGCCCGGCACTATCAGACCGGCGAACCGATGCCGGAGGAGTTGCTGCAACGGCTCATCGCCGCGCGCAATTTCAATAAAGGCTTTGCCACGGTCGAATACATCGCCTGCGCCGCGGTCGATCTCGATTTCCATTCGCTGCCGAAACCCGAGGACATCGATCCCACGGCATTCGAGGCCAAGGCGCTGTCGCGCATCGGCATGCCGGACGAAATCGCGATGCGGCACCGGCCGCCGCACTTTGCCCACATCTTCTCCGGCGGCGGCTATGCCGCGGCCTATTACAGCTACATGTGGTCGGAGGTGCTTGACGCCGACGCCTTTGCGGCGTTCGAAGAGACCGGCGACATATTCGATCCGGCGACGGCAAAACGGCTGCGCGATTGCATCTACGCCGCCGGCGGCGCGCAAGAACCTGCCGATGCCTATAAGGCGTTCCGCGGTCGGCTACCCAGCCCCGACGCGCTGTTGCGCAAACGCGGCTTCGAGACGACCGCGGCGAACTGATCATCATGGATCTGCACAGCGCCGGCCACCGCCGCGGCGTCGTCTGCGCGCCGCACTTCGCCGCCGCCGAAGCCGGCCGCGCCATCCTCGCCGAGGGCGGCAATGCGCTCGAAGCCATGGTGGCCATGGCCGCGGCGATCGCCGCCGTTTACCCGCATATGAACCACCTCGGCGGCGATGGCTTCTGGCTCGTCCGCGAGCCGTCGGGCCGGGTGCGCGCCATCATGGCGGCGGGTGCCGCCGGCCAGCAGGCGAAACCCGAGCTTTATCGCGACCACGAGACCATCCCGCCGCGTGGACCACTCGCGGCGCTGACCGTGCCGGGCGCGATCGGCGGTTGGACGCTGGCGCTCGAAGCGGCGAAAGCCAATGGTGGGAAATTGCCGCTCGATGTCCTGCTGGCGGCAGCCATCAGCCACAGCCGTGCCGGATATACGGTCACGCGCAGCCAGGAAAGGCTGACCCGCGAAAACCTCGAAAACCTCAAGGACGTGCCGGGTTTTGCCGCGATGTTTCTCGTCGATGGCAAGGCGCCGGCAACCGGCACAACGCTCAAGCAGCAGGCCTTTGCCGAAACGTTGTCGCATCTTGCCCATGCCGGTCTCGACGATTTCTATCGCGGCGATGTCGGCCGTGAGATCGCCGCCGATCTTGAACGCATCGGCAGCCCAATCACGCGCCTCGATTTGGAGCGTTACCAAGCGATACTTGCCGAACCGTTGCGCATCACGCTGCCGAGCGGCACGGTTTACAACACCGACGCACCGACCCAGGGCGTCGTGTCGCTGATGATCCTGGCCTTGTTCGCGCAGCTGGGCGTGCGGGAAGCGGAAGGCTTCGATCATATTCACGGCCTGGTCGAGGCGACCAAGCGCGGCTTGCGCATGCGTGACCGGGTCGTCACCGATCCGACTTATCTGCCCCATTCGCTCGAGCGCGTGCTCGACGACCGCTATATCGCCGGCGAAGTCATGAAGATCGACCGCAACAAGGCGGCGCGCTGGCCGCTTGCGGCCGGTGCCGGCGATACAGTCTGGATGGGCGCGGGCGATGCCGGCGGCCTCGTCGTCTCCTACATTCAATCGCTCTATTGGGAGTTCGGCTCCGGCTGCGTGCTGCCGGCGACCGGCGTGCTGATGCAGAACCGCGGCGCGAGCTTTTCGCTCGATGCCGGCGTGCTGAATTATCTCCGGCCGGGCCGGCTGCCGTTCCACACCCTCAATCCGGCACTCGCCGTGCTCAATGACGGCCGCATCATGGCCTATGGCTGCATGGGCGGCGACGGCCAGCCGCAGACGCAGAGCGCGCTGTTCACGCGCCATGTCGGTTTCGGCGAGCCGCTTTTCGAGGCGATCGACCGGCCGCGCTGGGTGCTAGGGCGGACTTGGGGGACGCCGCGCACGGCATTGAGGCTTGAGCCGCGCTTCGACGGCAATCTGGTCGATCGACTGGCCGCCGCCGGCCACGATATCGACGTGCTGGCGGAGCCCTATTCTGACGTCATGGGTCACGCCGGCGCCGCGGTGCTGCACCCGGATGGCAGCTGCGAGGGCGCGCACGATCCGCGCGCGGATGGCGGGGCGGCGGGGGTGTAGATATCCAAGGGCTGCTCGTTGTTCACGCCGCCCGAAGCGCTTTAATACGCTTGGCATCTTCCGGTTTGAGATTCTGCCGCGCCAATTTCAGATCGTAATGAGTTTGTAAATTCATCCAAAATTCCGGGCTATTGCCGAAGTACAGACTTAGGCGCAGCGCCGTGTCGGCCGTGATGCGGCGCCGATTGTTGACGATCTCGGCAATCCGGTTTGGCGAAATTCCGATCGCGTTCGCGAGCTGATTTTGCGAGAGCCCATACTCGGCCAGAAACTCCTCCTTCAGCATTTCGCCGGGCGTCACTGCTGCAAATTCGTTCTGTGCCATCGCCATGTCTCCTCAATGATAGTCCACGATCCGAACCTCATGAGGCTCGGCGTTGACCCATTTGAAGATCACTCGCCACTGATCGTTGATCCGGATCGAGTGAAAGTCCTTCAGATCGCCTTTGAGCTTCTCCAGCCGGTTTGAAGGCGGAATCGTTAAATCATCCAGCCGGCTTGCCGCATTGAGCGCTTCGAGCTTGCGCTTGGCTCGGCGCGCTATCCCCTCGAACTGACGAACCCGCTCATCGTGGAACAGCGCCTCCGTCTGTTTGTCGCCAAACGACCGGATCATCGCTTCAATATACCGAATACCGGTATGCGGTCAAGACGCCGGAATACCGATCCTGTATGCGCTTGAAGGGTTTAGGACTTCCGCTTCTTCGCCCGCGCCCGGGCATCGGCGACGATTTGCTTGAACACCTTCATTTCGACGACGCCGGGCACCCGGAACGTGCCGACGATGAAGCCTGGCGTGCCCTGAAAGCCGAAGGCATCCGCCTGGGTTTCGTTGCGCGCCAATAGATCGTCGATCGTCTTTTGATGCGCCTGGAGGTCCTTGATCGCCAAGTCGACGTCAACGCCGGACTTGGCAAGAAGGTCGGCGATGCTTGCCTTCGTAAGCTTAGCATCGGCTCCGATCAGGGCGTCGTGGGCTTCGGCGTATCTATTTTGATATTTCGCCGCCAGCACAATCTCGGCGGCGGCGGTCGAAATCGCGCCGAAGATCGGCCAGTCTTTCAAGACCAGCCTGATATGGCCGTCTTCTTGAACCAACTGCGCGAGCTCGGGCGCCATTTTTTTGCAGTAGGGGCATTGATAGTCGAAATATTCGACGACCGTCAGGTCGCCTTTGGGGTTCCCCAAGGGCGGGATTTCGGGATCGCGCAGCACGCTGTCTCTGCTGAGGATGTCGTCCGGTTGCTCGGCGAAAGCGACCGCCGAAAGCGAAGCAAAGGTCATCGCGATGGCGCAAACATAGGCGAGCAAGGAGGCCCGTTTCCGGCTTGCGGCAATATGCTCTGCGCTCATGAATGACCGACCTTGCTCATGTGCTCGTGTTGGCCCGCGCGCGGCACCCTTTGCTCGACACCACGGCCAAGCAGGAAATTGACGTAGCTTGGAGGCCAGATCACTCCATCGGGCTCAGCCCGAGCTTGTCCATCAGCTCGCGATCGCGGTCGCGGCCAGGATTGGGCGTCGTCAGCAGTTTCGGCCCGTAGAAGATCGAATTGGCGCCGGCGAGGAAGCACAGCGCCTGGGTCTCCTCGCTCATATCCTCGCGGCCGGCGGACAACCGCACCACCGAGCGCGGCATGCAGATACGTGCAACGGCAATGGTGCGCACGAAATCGACGGGGTCGAGCGCCGGCTGTTCGGCAAGCGGCGTGCCGGCAACGCGCACCAGCATGTTGATCGGCACCGATTCCGGATGCACCGGCAGCGACGCCAGCGTCGCAATCATGCCGACGCGGTCGTCGCGCGTCTCGCCCATGCCGACAATGCCGCCGCAGCAGACATGGATACCGGCTTCGCGCACATGATCGAGCGTCGTGAGGCGATCCTGGTAAGTGCGCGTGGTGATGATCTCGCCGTAGAACTCGGGCGACGTGTCGAGATTGTGGTTGTAGTAATCGAGCCCGGCACCTTTCAGCCGGCGCGCCTGTGGCGCCGTCAGCATGCCGAGCGTCGCGCAAGTCTCCAGGCCGAGCGCCCTGACGCCCTCGACCATGGCGCAAACACCGTCGAGGTCGCGGTCCTTGGGCTCGCGCCAGGCCGCGCCCATGCAGAAGCGGCTGGCGCCGGCATTCTTGGCAGCGCGCGCCTCGGCGAGCACGGCGTCGAGCGCCATCAATTTCTCGGCGCGCACCCCGGTATCGTAGCGCGCGCTCTGCGGGCAATAGGCGCAATCCTCCGGGCAGCCGCCGGTTTTGATCGACAGCAGCGTGGAAATCTGCACCTCGGTGGGGTCGAAATTCTGCCGGTGCGCGCATTGCGCCCGGAACATCAGCTCCGGGAACGGCAGGTCGAACAGCGCACGCACCTTATCGCGCGTCCAATCATGGCGCGGCAGGTCCGAGGTCGGAGAATGTGGTGAGGCATCGGCGGCAAGTGACATCGTGGCGAGTGTAACCCGCGCCGGCGCTTTGGGAAAGTCGGCTTACGCCGCCGGGGTCTCCACCAGCCGGAGCGGCCGCCGTGCCGGCGCAATCTTGCCCGCGCGCAACAGCGCGGTGGCGCGCGCGGCATCGACCGGCCGGCTGAAGTAGAAGCCCTGACCGTGCTCGCAACCGGCGGACAGCAGGAACTTCTCCTGGCCTTCGGTCTCGATGCCTTCGGCGATAATCTCGATGCCGAGCTCGTGCGCCAGCCGAATGGCGGCGCGCACGACCGTCGCGCTGCGGACATCGGCATCGACGCCGGACACCAGTTGCTGCGCGATCTTCACACGGCTGATCGGATAATTCGCCAGATAGCTGAGCGACGAATAACCGGTGCCAAAATCGTCGACTGCAATCCGTATGCCAAGCTGGCGCAGCCGCTGCAGCCGGGCGTCATGCTGCTGGGTGATATCCATCAGCACCGTTTCGGTCAGTTCGATCTCGATCATGCCTGGCGGCACGCGCCACTTGTCGAGGCTGGCGCTGACTTCACGGTCGATCTCGGTCGAGCCTTTGAAGTGAAGCGCCGAGAAGTTCACGCCCACAATTTCGGGCCCAATACCAGCATCCTGCCATAGCCGCAGTTGTCGGCACGCGGCGTCGAGCACCCATTGACCGAGCATCTGGATCCGGCCGGATCGTTCGGCGATCGGGATGAAGACCGAAGGCGAAATCTGGCCGCGCTTGGGATGGTTCCAGCGCAGCAATGCTTCCATGCCGACAATGCGGCCCGACCGCAGCTCGACTTGCGGCTGGTAGTGGAGTTCGAACTCATTGCGTTGGAGCGCGCCGCGCAATTCGTCGGCGATGACGACGCGCTCCTGAACGTCGCGGTCGAGGTCGGCGCTGTGAAAGCGGAAGCAATTGCGGCCATCCCCCTTGGCGCGATAGAGCGCGAGATCGGCCTGGATCATCATGGCGTCGGGTCCCGCCACGACGGGTGCGTAACGCGACACCCCGATACTGGCCGAGATATGAACTTCGTTGCCTTCGATGAAATACGGCTCCGCAAGGATTTTTCCGATCTTCGTCGCCAGTGTGCCCGCTGCCGTGTGGTCATTGGCGTCGCTCTGCAGTATCGCAAACTCGTCGCCGCCGAAACGCGCGACGACGTCGTTCTCCCGGGTCGCACTCTTCACGCGAGCGGCGACCTGACACAGCAAGGCATCGCCGATGGGATGACCGAGCGTATCGTTGACGTCCTTGAAGTGATCGAGATCGAAATACAGCACGGCAAACGACTTCGCGCCGCGCCTGCATGCAGCAAACGAATCATGCAACCGCTCGACAAAGGCGCGGCGGTTGGCGAGCGAGGTCAGGGTATCCGTCTGTGCGAGATCGGCAACCGTTCGATTGACCTTGATCATTCGCAACGCGTGACTTCCCGAAGACCATATAAATCGCACGATTACGCCGCTGATGACGAGTCCGGCGATAAATACCAGCCACGGGCGATGATCCTGCACCGTCAGAGGCCCACCCGGCATCGGCCGCGCCACCACTGTCAGCCACGGCTGACCGTCCGCCTTTAGATCGCGGCTCCAAAAGCGGCTGGATGTCGCAGAGGCATATGACAGCGGTGCCAGCGGCGACGTGCGCAGCCGCGACGGATGTACGTAGAACGGCATAGCCTGCGCATCGCCGGCGGGGGTAAAGAAAAACAGGTCGAGCCCCTTAGGCGTCTTGTTGTTGGCGATGATGGTATCGATCATCTCGTCGGTAATGACGGAGCCATGGACAAAGCCCATGAGATTCCGGCGCCGGTCCTCGATCGAGTCATGAGGCAATCCGCGCTTATAGACGGGCAAGGAGAATAGAAATCCGCTCCGGGTGCGACCACTGCTGACCAGCGCGGCAATCTGTGAAAAGCCCAGGCGATCCGTGTCGCGGGCATGCTCTATTTCCGCCAGCGTCGCCGGCTCGGAGTGCAGATCGAGGCCATAAAGCGGAGACGTTGGCGGCACCGTCGCGTAGAATATCGGATAGTACTCGCTACGCTCGGCAGCGACCGTCATGTTGCCGTCGGCGCCCATGTCCTTGATGTGATAGCCCGGCAGGCCCTGAACTATTCCCAATCGCTCGTGCTCGGTGCGTTCGGAGTTTTTTACCCGCGGCAACCACGACAGCGTCGCAATGGCGGAATTCGCCTGCAGGAGCGGGCGAGCGAACAACTCAAACGTATTGCGCGTGACGGGGGTGGCCGTGCTGTCGAACAGCGCACGCACGGTCCGAAGCTTGCTCACATATTCGTTGATCCCACTTTGCAGGACCATGTAATGATTTTCGGCAACCACCTCGAATTGGAGCCCGGCATTCTTATCGTCCCGCGCTGCCGTCATGCGGCCGGCTGTGACCGAAACGCCGACACCAACGATAGCCGCCAGAATGCACGGCAAGATTTGCCGCCGCCAAACGGTCGACGGGCCGATGTTGCGCATTTCGCGGATGAGGGCGCCGAGCGAGCCTTTTCGCGACGCACCCGCTCGACTATGTTCCATGGCGAAGCGAACCCGTCATGCTAACTTGCCATCGTGCAAATACAAACGCCCGACGATACCCGGTCGATCGCGCCGTTGGCCCGACTAGTGTCTTTCACACAATTGTCCGCTCGTGGGGACGGAGATATTGAGCAATGTCAAGGTGAGCCCGCAGAAGCGATCAGACCGATCGCGATGCTTAAAACGGTGTTATGATTTTTGCGAGGATTTGCTACATAATGCAACGAACCGGCAATAGAGTTGGAATGTCCGACACCCCGCCCGACCGCCTGTCGACCGATCCGAAAAGTCCGTACTACGACGCCGATGCGCTCGAACGCGACGTCGGCGTGCGCTTCAAGGGCGTCGAGAAAACCAACGTCGCGGAATATTGCGTGAGCGAAGGCTGGATTCGCGTCGAGGCCGGCAAGACCAAGGATCGCTACGGCAATCCGCTGACGATCAAGCTCACCGGTCCGGTGGAAGTGTATTTCAGGAACGAGAAGAAGAGTTAGCCTGCGCGTCAGTGCAGCGTTGCGCCGCCTTCGATCACCCGAAGCTGGATTTGTCCGATCAGCGCCGCGCGCTCGGCTTCGGCCGTAGCAATCTCTGCGGTCGTTTCATTCGCCGTGCTGCGATTCGAGCCCCAGGCGACGAAGCCGCCGAGCAGCGCTGCGGCCGCGCAGGCCATTATCGCCGGATCGAAAGAGATCGCGCCGAACAGCAAGGCGATGAGGACGACGCCACCCACCGCCACGGCGACCCGCCCCGCCAAAATGAACTTGCGGCAGCTCTCAAGCTTCTCGCCGAGTTCGTCGATCCGCGCTTCGAGACGCGCGATCTCGTCGTGCGCATTGGCATCCATCGGGGGCGGCGCGAGCTACTCCGCCGCCACCCGCGTCGCCGGGTCGACCGCTTCGACGCGCGCCGCGCAAAATTTAAATTCGGGGATTTTGCCGAACGGATCGAGCGCCGGATTGGTCAGGAGATTTGCCGCCGCCTCGACGAAGGCGAAGGGAATGAACACCACGCCGTCGGGAATGGCGTCGTCCTGGCGCGCCTCCAACTCGACCGTGCCACGGCGGGTGGCAACGCGAATCATGTCGCCTGGCTTGATGCCGAGCTTGGCAATGGTGCCGCGCGACACCGAGGCGACCGCGCCGGGCTCGAGCGCGTCGAGCACGGTGGCGCGCCGCGTCATCGCGCCGGTATGCCAGTGCTCGAGCTCGCGCCCGGTGGTGAGGATGAAGGGATAGTCCGCATCCGGCGTCTCGTCCGGCGGCTGAAGCTTCGCCGCAACGAGCCTGCCGAAGCCGCCCGGACGCGGGAACCCCTTGTCGAACACCACGTCGCGACCCGGCTTGTCGGGCGCGTCGGCCGGATAGGTGACGGCGCTTTCGCGCTGCACCCGTTCCCAGGAGATATTGTCGAGCGACGGCATCAACGACGCCATCTCGGTATAGATCTCGCCAGGCCCCTGGTAGTTCCACGGCAGGCCGATGCGCCGGCCGAGCTCCTGAATAAGCCACCAGTCGTGCCGTGTGTCGCCGGGCAGCGGCAGCGCTTGGCGGCCCATCTGCACCTGGCGGTTGGTGTTGGTAACCGTGCCGTCCTTCTCCGGCCATGCCGAAGCCGGCAGCACCACGTCGGCATAGACCGCGGTCTCGGTGAGGAAGAGGTCCTGCACCACCAGATGTTCGAGATGCGCGAGCGCCTCGCGGGCGTGATTGAGATCGGGATCGGACATCGCGGGGTTCTCGCCCATGATGTACATGCCTTTGATCACGTCGGCGTGGACCGCGTCCATGATCTCGACCACGGTGAGACCCTTTTTCGGCGGTAATTTGGTCCCCCAGGCGCCTTCGAAGCGCGCCCGAATTTGCGGATCCTCGACCGATTTGTAGTCGGGAAAGAACATCGGGATCAGTCCGGCGTCGGACGCGCCCTGCACGTTGTTCTGGCCGCGCAGCGGATGCAGCCCGGTACCGGGCCGGCCGATCTGGCCGGTGATCAGCGACAGCGCGATCAGGCAGCGCGCATTGTCGGTGCCGTGGGTGTGCTGCGAAATGCCCATGCCCCAGAAGATGATCGCCGATTTGGCGCGGGCGAATTTGCGCGCCACGGTGCGGATGACGTCGGCCTCGATGCCGCAGATCGGCGCCATCTCCTCGGGCGTATAATCCTTGATGCTCTCGGCGAACTGCTTGAAGCCTTCGACATAGGTCTGGATGTACTGCTCGTCGTAAAGTTTTTCAGCAACGATGGTGTTGAGCATGCCGTTGAGCATCGCCACGTCGGTGCCGTTCTTGAATTGCAGCATGTGCGTGGCATGGCGCTTGAGCGCGTGGCCGCGCGGGTCGGCGACGATCAACGTCGCGCCGCGCTTTTTCGCCTGCTTGAAGAAGGTCGCGGCGACGGGGTGATTTTCCGTCGGGTTGGCGCCGATGACGAAAATCACTTCGGAGTTCTTGCATTCGTTGAAGGTGGCCGAGACCGCCCCGGAGCCGACACCTTCCATCAGCGCGGCAACCGAGGAGGCGTGGCACAGCCGCGTGCAATGATCGACATTGTTGGTGCCGAAGCCGGTGCGAACGAGTTTCTGGAACAGATAGGCTTCTTCGTTCGAGCCTTTGGCCGAGCCGAAACCGGCGAGCCCTTGCGGGCCGTCGCGATCGCGGATCTTCTTCAGGCCCGCCGCGGCGCGATCGAGCGCCTCGTCCCAGGTCGCCTCGCGGAAATGCGTCCACGGATTCGACGGGTCGATAAATTCATGGGGTATCTTCGGCACGCCGTCTTTGCGGATCATCGGCTTTAAGAGCCGCTGCGGATTGTGCACGTAGTCGAAGCCGAAGCGGCCCTTGACGCAGAGCCGGTTCTCGTTGGCGGGCCCGTTCTTGCCGGTGACGTAAAGGAGCTTGTCGTCTTTGATGTGGTAGGTGAGCTGGCAGCCGACGCCGCAATAGGGGCAAACGCTGTCGACCGAGCGGTCGGCCTTGCCGGTGAAGACGTTGTTCTCGTCCACCAAAGTCGCCGGCATCAGCGCGCCGGTCGGGCAGGCCTGCACGCATTCGCCGCAGGCGACGCAGGTCGAGGCGCCCATCGGATCGTCGAAGTCGAACACGATCTTCTCGCCGTGGCCACGGCCGGCCATGCCGATGACGTCGTTGACCTGCACTTCGCGGCAGGCGCGGACGCAGAGATTGCATTGGATGCAGGCATCGAGATTGACCGCCATCGCCACGTGGCTGCGATCCGGCGCCGGCGCGGCGCGGCGTGGAAAGCGGCCTTGCTCGAGCTGCATGCGGGTCGCGATCTTCCACAATTCGGAATCCGGATCGTGCGCGTGGGCGCGATCCGGCTGGTCGGTGAGCAAGAGCTCGGTCACCATCTTGCGCGCGGTCTTGGCGCGGTCGGTCTGCGTCTTGACCTTCATGCCGGGCGACGGCGTGCGGATGCAGCTTGCGGCTAAGACGCGCTCGCCCTCGATCTCGACCATGCAGACGCGGCAATTGCCGTCGGGGCGATAGCCCGGCTTCGGCAAATAGCACAGGTGCGGCAGCTTGATGCCGAGCCGGCGCGCGGCGCGGAAGATCGTCTCGCCGTCGCGGATGTCGACCTCGCGGTCGTCGATGGTGAAGGTTTTCGAGGTGGCGGCCTCGCCCTTGCCGGCCACCTTATCGGCCGGCGCCGTGTGGGCGACGCCCGGTTTGCCGTCGCCATAAGCGGGGCCGCCGGCGGCGCCCTTCTTATCGTGGCCGTAGCCGGCCGGTTTTTGTTCGTTTCGATCGTTCATCGTGAGAACCTTTAGATCACCAATGTCCCAGCGGCTTCTTCAGTTCATCGGGAAAGTATTTTAGCACACAAAGTAACGGATTTGGCGCCGCCTGGCCGAGGCCGCAGATCGAGGCGTCGCGCATCAGCGCGGAGAGTTCGTCGAGGAGGGCGGCGTCCCACGGCCCCCTGGCCATCAATTCCGCCGCCTTCTCGGTGCCGACCCGGCACGGCGTGCACTGACCGCAGCTCTCATCCTCGAAGAATTTCATGAGGTTGAGCGCTACCGCCTTCATATCGTCCTTGTCGGACAGGATCACAACCGCATGGGAGCCTACGAAGCAGCCGTATTTCTCCAGCGTACCGAAGTCGAGCGGGATATCGGCCATGGACGCCGGCAGAATGCCGCCGGAGGCGCCGCCCGGCAGATAACCCTTGAAGGTGTGGCCGTCGGCCATGCCACCGCAGAACTCCTCGATCAGTTCGCGCGCGGTGACGCCGGCGGGCGCCAGCTTGACGCCGGGATTTTTGACGCGGCCGGAGACGGAGAAACTGCGGAAGCCCTTGCGGTCGTGGCGCCCTTGCGAGGTGAACCAGGTGACGCCCTTCTCGACGATGTCGCGCACCCAGAACAGCGTCTCGACATTTTGTTCGAGCGTCGGCCGGCCGAACAATCCGACTTGCGCGACGTAAGGCGGACGATGGCGCGGCAGGCCGCGCTTGCCCTCGATCGATTCGATCATGGCCGACTCTTCGCCGCAGATGTAAGCGCCGGCGCCGCGGCGCAGATGGATCTTGGTGTGCTTCGACAGGCCGGCCTGCTCGACCTTGGCGATCTCTTCGGTAAGAAGAAGGATAAGTTCCGGATATTCGTCGCGGACGTAAAGATAAGTATCCGCGGCCTCCACGATCCACGCCGCGATCAGCATGCCCTCGATGAAACGGTGCGGGTCGCGTTCGAGATAGTAACGATCCTTGAATGTGCCGGGCTCGCCCTCGTCGCAATTGACCGCGAATAGCCGCGGCGCCGGCTCGGCGCGGACCAGCGACCATTTCCGCCCGGTGGGAAAGCCGGCGCCGCCAAGGCCGCGCAGGCCGGCGTCGCTGACGATCTTGATAAGATCGTCGCGCGTGCGTTTACCGGCGATGCAGACTTTGAGCAGTTCGTAGCCGCCACTCTTTACGTATGCATCGAGAGCGGTCGGCGTCGGATAGGCGTGCGGATGCGCCGGCTTCGCCGCGGCCGCGGTCACTTTCGCCGCGTCCGCCTGCATGACTTGCATATGACCGATGGCGCAGACCGGCGCGCGGTCGCAGGCGCCCATGCAGGGCGCGCGCACCACGCGAACATTGGAGCCGAGCGTCTTCGGCAATTCGGCGAGCAGCCGCTCCGCACCCTGCAGCGCGCAGGACAGCGAATCGCAGACCCGCACCGTGACCGGCGGCGGCGGGGTCTCGTTCTCCTTCACCACATCGAAATGGGCGTAGAAGGTTGCGACCTCATAGACTTCGGTCAGCGCCAGCCGCATCTCCTGCGCCAGCGCGGTGAGATGCGCCGCCGAAAGGTAGCCGTAGCGGTCCTGGATCAGGTGCAAATGCTCGATCAGGAGATCGCGCCGGCGTCGCCGGTCGACCAAGCAGCGCCCGCACCTCCTCGATCGCCCGCGGATCGACTTGGCGGCCTTTCGGAGTGCGCGGCGGCCGGCGTCGGCCGGTGCCCCCGGTGCGTCCGCGCTGGGTCGGCGGCGATGTCGGCGGCGGCTCGGTTAGGTTCATCGCTCTCTTTTAAAACGCAAAAACGCGAATTGAAACCGGACTTAGTACGCGGGCGGCCATCAACTGGCGCCTTGCCGCGACACTTGGCCTCATCGCGGGAGAGCGTCGACTGCAGGACCTGGGCCTCCGGCCCCAAGCATAGACCGGGCTCAACCAGGACGCGCATTCTAAGCCACTGAAAACATGTGATTTTTATGTGGGAAACGAGCCTGGCGACCGGCCCGACGCTGTGGCGATTTCCTTCTTTATTGCTGCCGCGAGGGGAACGATCCCACCGCGCAGGATAAGGTCTGCCTGTGTAGGACGCCGGGCCGCCCCGGCAGTTAACTATGGTCGAACTTGCTATTCGCTTCACGCTATAGGAGATTTTTAAGCAATGCCTAGCCGCGCCTAGTCCGTCCGACACGGCGCTGCCAAGGCCTAATGAGTCGCCCAAGAAGTCTTCATAAGAAGTCTGCGGAAACAAGCGACTGGGGAACCAAGGAGGACCGCACAATGGCTTTGCTTCCATTTCTCGATCGTAGCCACACGATTGCCAGGCCCGGCTTCAGCCGGTGGATGGTGCCGCCCGCGGCATTGTGCATCCATCTGTGCATCGGCCAAGCCTACGCGTTCAGCGTTTTCAATTTGCCGATGACCAAGCTGATCGGCATCACCCAGTCCACGCCGGACGACTGGCACCTGACCGAACTCGGCTGGATTTTCTCGATCGCGATTTTCTTCCTCGGCGTGTCGGCGGCCGTATTCGGGCGCTGGGTCGAGGAGGGCGGCCCGCGCCAAGCCATGTTCGTCGCGGGCCTCTGCTGGGCGGTGGGCTTCTTCGTCTCCGCGATCGGCGTCTATATCCACAATCTTTGGATCATCTATCTCGGCTACGGCTTCTTCGGCGGGCTCGGCCTCGGCATCGGCTACATCTCGCCGGTCTCGACGCTGATCAAATGGTTCCCTGACCGGCCAGGTATGGCGACGGGAATGGCCATCATGGGCTTCGGCGGGGCTGCCTTCATCGCTTCGCCGCTCTCGGTCTGGCTGATGGCAAAATACTCTACGCCGACCCATGTCGGCGTCGCCGAGACCTTTATCACCCTCGGCGTGATCTACCTGATCTTTATGTGGGTCGGCGCGGCGATCGTGCGCGTGCCGGCGCCGGGCTGGAAGCCGGAGGGCTACACCCCGCCTGTGGTGGAACAGAAACTCATCACCAAGAACGACGTCTATGTCTATGACGCGATCAAGACGCCGCAGTTCTGGTTGATCTGGTGGGTGCTCTGCCTCAACGTCACCGCCGGCATCGGCGTGCTCGGCCAAGCCTCCGCCATGACCCAGGAAATGTTCCCGGGCAAGGTCTCGGTCGTTGCCGCGGCAGGTTTCGTCGGGCTGCTTAGCTTGTTCAACATGCTCGGCCGCTTCTTCTGGGCTTCGACATCGGACTATATCGGTCGCAAGAACACCTATTTCTCCTTCTTTGCGATCGGAACGGTGCTCTACGCGCTGGTGCCGTGGACCGGATCGATCGGCAGCGTGGCGGCGTTCGTTATGTGCTTCGTCATCATCATCAGCATGTACGGCGGCGGCTTCGCCACCGTACCTGCCTATCTGAAGGACATGTTCGGCACGCGCTATGTCGGAGCCATCCACGGCTGGCTGATCACCGCGTGGTCGGCGGCCGGCGTATTCGGGCCGGTGCTGGTGAACTACATCCGCGAATATCAGATTGATCACGGCGTACCGAAGGCGCAGGCCTACAACGTCACCATGTACGTCATGGCGGGATTGTTGGTCATCGGCTTCATCTGCAATGCCATGATCAAGGCGGTGCATCACCGCTTCCACATGAAGCCGGATCATGAGGCGATCAGGGCCCAGATGGCCGTGGACGCGGCCGGCGAGCCGGCGGGCGCGTAAGGAGAGAAAACCATGGCAAATCAGAATCAGACTAGCTCAAATACGCTGCAACTCGTCCTGGCCTGGGGCTTCGTCGGCATTCCCTTGGCGTGGGGCGTGCTGCAAACGCTGCAAAACGCGATGAAGCTGTTCCAGTAAGCGGTTGATCGCTGAAAAAGGCGAACGGCGCGGCTGCAAAGCCGCGCCGTTCGCACGTCGGCTTGCCGGTCTGGCTGCGGCACCACATTCACTTTGGCTTTATCTTGAGGGTCGTTTCGACAATTTAAGTCGGTGAAAGCGTTGACGGAGGTGGGGAGCCAACGGGGATCAATATCGCTATGCCGACTAAGACCGTCTTGATTTCGGGGATTGGAATAGCCGGGCCGACGCTGGCATTTTGGCTGCAGACCGCCGGTTTCACGCCGACCCTAATCGATCGCGCGGCGGCACTCCGTACCGGCGGCTATGTCATCGACTTCTGGGGACTTGGCTACGACATTGCCGAACGGATGGGGCTGGTGGCCGAAATCAATCGGGTCGGCTATCACATGCGCGAACTGCGCATGGTTGACGCGCAAGGCCGCCGCGTCGCCGGCTTCGGCACGGCGGTATTCGAAGAACTCACCGGCGGCAGGTACGTGACTATTGGCCGTAGCGACTTGTCGCGATTACTGCTCGACAAGATCACGAACGATTGCGAGACGGTGTTCGGCGACGAAATCGTCGCGCTGCATGACCGTGACGATGGCGTCGAGGTCCAGTTGCAACGTGGCGGCAGCCGGCGGTTCGACCTGGTGATCGGCGCCGACGGTTTGCATTCGTCGGTTCGCAGGTTGGCTTTTGGGCCGCAGCATCGCTTCGAGAAAACGCTCGGCTACCTGGTCGCCGCATTCGAGGTCATAGGCTATCGGCCGCGCGACGAGGAAGTTTACGTCGTGTACGGCGAGCCCGGGCGGCAGCTCGGTCGCTTTGCCATGCATGACGACCGTACGCTGTTCCTGTTCGTCTTCGCCGGAGATTTCGATGCGCCCGTCGAAGGACTCGGTCTCGACGCGCAGAAGGCGATCGTGCGCCAACGCTTCGGCGACGGCGGCTGGGAAACGCAACGCATCCTCGACGAGCTCGATCGCGTTGACGAGGTCTACTTCGACCGCGTCAGCCAGATCGTCATGGAGCGCTGGTCGCACGGCCGCGTGGCGCTCCTCGGCGACGCTGCGTTTTGTATCTCGCTATTGGGCGGCCAAGGCTCCGCATTGGCGATGACGTCGGCTTACGTGCTGGCTGGCGAACTCGCCGCGTCCGCGGGACGCTATGACGCCGCCTTTCGCGGCTACGAAGAATTGCTGAGGCCATACATCGCCGCGAAACAGACGAGCGCCGAGCGTTTCGCCGGCTTCTTTGCGCCCAAAACGCAATTCGGTTTGATGCTGCGCAAATACGCAATCAAGGCGTTCCACATTCCAGGCCTGGCGAAGGCCATGATCGGCAAAGACATCGTCGACACGCTGAAATTACCGGATTATCGATTTGCCGGGTGAAACTTCTTCGCCGGCTCATTTTGCGTGCGCCGAAAATGCAAACGGCGCGGCCTTAAAGCCGCGCCGTTTTTTATTTGCTGGCCAGCAATTTCGGAACTACGCGACTTTTTCCTTCAAATGCGGGAACATCGCGTGCAGCGCTTCCTGGTCCATCTCGGTCTTGAACTTATGACGGTCCTTCAGCGTGCCGGCCTTCTGCGCGGCGGGCCGGGCATTGATCTCGTCGACCAGCCGCTTGATGTTCTTGTACTTGTCCCAGGCGCCCTCGCCGGTCACGTTCGGCAGCATCCGCGCCCAGCCCCAGACGTTCATGTCGATGATCGTATAGGTGTCGCCGAGCATGTATTTTTGCTTGGCCAGCCGCGCGTCGAGGATGCCGGCGTGACGCTGGGCTTCGAAGACGTAGCGGTTGATGGCGTAAGGAAGCTTCTCCGGCGCATAATTCTTGAAATGCACCGCTTGGCCGAAATACGGCCCGACACCGGACGACACAAAGAACATCCATGACAGCAATTCGCCGCGCGCCTTGTCGGTCTTGGCCGGCAGGAACTTTCCGGTCTTCTCGGCAAGGTAGAGCAGGATGGCGCTGGAATCGAACACGGTGACGTCGCCGTCGACGATGGCCGGCAATTTGGCATTCGGATTGATCGCCAGAAATTCCGGCTGGTGCTGCTCGCCCTTGCGGGTGTCGACCGGAATGGCCTCATAAGGCAGCCCGGCCTCTTCGAGAAACAGCGCGACCTTGGTCGGGTTGGGCGCGCCGCTGTAGTAGAATTTCAGCATTGTTGTCTCCTTATACTGCTTTCTGGATTGTGCGCTCATTCCCGCGAATGCGGAAATCCAGTCCGGGTCCCGCTTTTGCGGGGACGAGCGCTCGGGCGTCGTTAGAACAATCCGACGATCTTGCCGTCGGGGCCGACGTCGATCACGTCGGCCGCCGGCACCTTCGGCAGGCCGGGCATGGTCATGACCTCACCGCAGATCGCGACCACGAACTCGGCGCCGGCCGAGAGCCGCACTTCGCGGACGTTGATGATGTGGTCGGTCGGCGCGCCTTTGGCATCGGGATTGGTCGAGAAGCTGTACTGCGTCTTGGCGACGCAGATCGGGAACTTGCCGTAGCCCATCGACTCGAAATTGGCGAGCTGATCGCGCACCGACTTGTCCGCGGTGACGTCTTTGGCGCGATAGATTTCCCTGGCGATGGTGCGGATCTTCTCGAACAGCGGCATGTCGTCGGGATAGAGAAAATTGAGCTTGCTCTTGCCGCTCTCGGCGACTTTGACGACGGCGCGCGCCACATTGGCCGCGCCCTCACCGCCCATCGCCCAGTGATCCGCCATCAAGGCCTCGACGCCGAGCGCCTTGCACTTTTCCATGACCAGATTGATCTCGGCTTCGCTGTCGGCGGAGAAGCGGTTGATCGAGACAATCGGCACGATGCCGAATTTCTGCACGTTCTCGACGTGGCGTTGCAGGTTGCTCATGCCGGCTTCGAGCGCCTTGAGGTTCTCGGCCTTGAGATCTTCCTTCTTGACGCCGCCATGCATCTTGAGCGCGCGGATGGTCGCCACCAGCACGATGCAGTCCGGCGCGATGCCGGCCTTGCGGCATTTGATGTCCATGAACTTCTCGGCGCCGAGATCGGCGCCGAAGCCAGCTTCGGTGACCACGTAATCGGCGAGCTTCAGCGCCGTCGTCGTCGCCAGCACCGAATTGCAGCCGTGGGCGATATTGGCGAACGGGCCGCCGTGGATGAAGGCGGGCGTGCCTTCGAGCGTCTGCACCAGATTCGGCGCCAGCGCTTCCTTGAGCAGTACGGTCATCGCGCCCTGCGCCTTGAGCTCGCCGGCGCGCACCGGCTTGCGATCGCGCGTATAGGCGACCACGATATTGCCCAGCCGCTTCTTGAGGTCGTCGAGATCGCGCGCCAAGCAGAAAATCGCCATCACCTCGGAGGCGACGGTGATGTCGAAACCGTCTTCGCGCGGAAATCCGTTGGCGACGCCGCCGAGCGAGGACACCACCGAACGCAGCGCGCGATCGTTCATATCGAGCACGCGGCGCCACGCCACGCGGCGCGCATCGATGCCGAGCGTATTGCCCCAATAGATGTGGTTGTCGAGCAAAGCGGCGAGCAGATTGTTCGCCGAGGTGATGGCGTGGAAATCGCCGGTGAAATGCAGATTGATGTCTTCCATCGGCACGACTTGCGCGTAACCGCCGCCGGCGGCGCCGCCCTTGACGCCGAAGGAAGGGCCCAGCGAAGGCTCGCGGATGCACAGCATCGCCTTCTTGCCGATGTGATTGAGCGCGTCCGTCAGTCCGACCGTCGTGGTGGTCTTGCCTTCGCCCGCCGGCGTGGGATTGATGGCGCTGACCAGAATGAGCTTGCCGTTGGGCTTGCTTTGCAGCGATTTGACGAAATCCATCGACAGCTTGGCCTTGTAGTGGCCGTAGGGTTCGAGATTTTCCGGCGCGATGCCGAGCTTCTCGCGGGCAATGTCGACGATCGGCCGTTTTTTGGCGGCCTGCGAAATTTCAATATCCGATTTCGGCGATTGGTGTTGCGAGGCGGGCATAGTGGAGATCCATCAATGTCGGCGGGAAAGGTCGAAGGCTCTGAACCCGGCAAGGTTCACGTGAACCGCGCCTTGACGGCGAGGTTGACGGACTTCGCCCAATCGCCGGCTTCGACCTTTTTGCCGTCGGCGGGCTGAACGCGGGAGATTTTGAAGCGCCCGTCGGCGCAGACCACGGTGAAGCCGTCGGCGTCCACCGCGACGATTTCGCCAAGCTTGCCGGCGATCCCCTTGGGATCCTTCGCCGGCAGCGGCTTGGCGTCGAAGATTTTCAGTTGCTTGCCGTCGAGCGCGGTCCAGGCGCCGGGCGCCGGATTGCAGCCGCGGATGAGGCGGTCGATCTGCTCCCACGGTTTGCCCCAGTCGATCTTGGCGTTCTCCGCGGTGCAGCGGCCTTCGTAGGTCGCTTTCACTTCGTCTTGCTTGAGGCGCGGCGCCTTGCCGGCTTTGACGAGATCGACCGATTCCATCATCGCCTCGACACCCATTGGAAACAGCCGGTCGAAATAAACCGTGCCGAGCGTGTCGTTCGGCCCTATCGGCGTTTTCTTCTGCAACAGCACGTCGCCGGTATCGAGGCCGTTGTCCGGCCAGAAGATCGACAGGCCGGTTTCCGTCTCGCCCTTGATGATCGGCCAGTTGATGGCGCTGGCGCCGCGGTAGGCCGGCAGGAGCGAGGGGTGATACTGAATGGAGCCGTGGGTCGGGATGTTGAGGAATTCTTCCGGGACAAACAGCGTGACGAAGGCCATCACCTGAAGGTCGGGCTTGAGTGCTTTGAATTCCTCCCACACTTCAGGCTTCTTGTAGGACTCGGGCTGATAGACCGGAAGCTTGGCGGCAAGCGCCGCCTCCTTCAGCGGGTCGGCCTTCGCTCCGGGCTTCTCCGGCGCGACATAGACGGCAACGACATTCTCGCCGCGCTTGATCAGCGCCTCCAGCACCGCCTTGCCGAATGCCTGCTGGCCGTGAACCACGATACGCATCGCGAAAACCTCTCCCATAATTTTCACCTCTCCCCGCGTGCGGGGAGAGGTCGAGCGAAGCGAGGGTGAGGGGGCCTCTCCGCAATTCTGAGCCCTCAAGCCCGAACCCAGCCGAGAGGCCCCCTCACCCCGACCCTCTCCCCGCGCAGCGGGGAGAGGGAGAAGAAAACTACGCCGCCTCCGCTTTAGCGGGCTTCTCCGGCGCGGTGATCGCGCCCGACAGCCTGATGTCGGCGACATCTTTCTCGGAATAGCCGAGCACCTTGCGCAAAATCTCCTCGGTGTGCTCGCCTAAAAGCGGCGAGCGGCGCACATCGGCTGGCGAGTCGGACAGCTTGATCGGATTGCCGACGGTCAGATATTTGCCGCGGCCCGGATGATCGACCTCGACGACCGTGCCGGTCGCGCGCAGCGACGGCTCCTCGGCGATTTCTTTCATCGACAGGATCGGCCCGACGGGAATGTCACGCGCGTTGCACTTTTCCATGACCTCGAATTTGGTCATGCTCTTGGTCCATTCCTCGATCGTGTCGAAGATCTGCCGCAGCCGCGGCAGCCGCGCCGGCGGCGTGGCGAAATCCGCATCGGTTTTCCATTCCGGCTTGCCGATCAACTCGCAGATCGCGCCCCACACCGGCGCCTGGGTGATGAAATAGATGTAAGCGTCCGGATCGGTCTCCCAGCCTTTACACTTGACGATCCAGCCCGGCTGACCGCCGCCGGAATCATTGCCGGCGCGCGGCGTCGCCTTGCCGAACGGTATGCCTTCGCCGTACTGGCTGTATTCGGTGAGCGGACCATGCGCGAGGCGCTGCTGGTCGCGCAGTTTCACCCGCGCCAGATTGAGCACGCCGTCCTGCATGGCGCACAGCACTTTCTGACCGCGGCCGGTTCGCACGCGCTGATAAAGCGCGCTGAGGATGCCAAGCGCCAAGTGCAGCCCGGTGCCGGAATCGCCGATCTGCGCGCCGGTGACAAGCGGCGGGCCGTCGCGAAAGCCCGTCGTCGAGGCCGAGCCGCCGGCGCATTGCGCCACGTTCTCGTAGACCTTGCAGTCTTCGTACGGACCCGGGCCGAAGCCTTTCACCGACGCAACGATCATGCGCGGATTGAGCTTGTGGATGTGTTCGAAGGTCAGCCCCATGCGGTCAAGCGCGCCGGGCGCGAAATTCTCGACCAGAACGTCGCATTCCTTCACCAGCCGATCGAGGATTTCCTTGCCCTTGGGATGCTTGGAGTCAATCGTGATCGAGCGCTTCGAGCCATTGAGCATGGTGAAATAGAGGCTGTCCTGGCCCTTCACATCGCGTAGCTGGCCGCGCGTGATATCGCCGACGCCGGGCCGCTCCACCTTGATGACGTCGGCGCCCATATAGGCAAGAAGCTGCGTGCAGGTCGGCCCCGATTGCACGTGGGTGAAGTCGAGGATTTTGACGCCTTCGAGCGCCCTGCCCGCTTGGCCCCATGGTTTTGTACTGGGCCGCGGCAGGCCGTTGCCGTTGCGCGCTTTCGCTGCGGGCTTGGTTGCCGCGAGCTTGACAACTTTTCGGGCGGGCTTTTTTGCCACTCTCTTGCTCTTTGCCTTGGTGGCTTTCTTGCGCGTTGCCATTGTTTCCTCTCCTAACCTGGCTTGATCCCAAATCTGGATGCGTCACTTCTTGCCGAGCGCGCTTTTCGGGTTGAGATTGCCGATGCGGCCGCTCTCGCTGCCGGCGGCCGGATCGATCACCGCGTTGATCAATGTCGGCTTGCCCGAATCCATGGCGGTGTTGACTGCCCGCTTGAGCTCGTCCGGTGACGTCGCGTTGACGCCAATGCCGCCGAAGGCCTCGATCATCTTGTCGTAGCGCGAGCCCTTGACGAAGACGGTCGTTGCCGGGTCCGGACCGCCGCCGGCATTGATGTCGGTGCCGCGATAGATGCCGTCATTATTGAAGATAACGACGCAGACCGGCAGCTTGTAACGGCAGACGGTCTCGATCTCCATGCCGGAGAAACCGAAAGCGGAGTCGCCTTCGACCGCGAGCACGGGCTTGCCGGTTTCGATGGCGGCCGCAATGGCGTAGCCCATGCCGATGCCCATAACGCCCCAGGTGCCGACGTCGAGCCGCTTGCGCGGCCGATACATATCGATGACGCCGCGCGCGAGATCGAGCGTGTTGGCGCCTTCGTTGACGAGAATGGCGTCGGGCCGCTCCTTGACGATGGTGCGGAGCACGCCGAGCGCGCCGTGATAATCCATTGGCACGTTGTTGTTCATCAGCCGCGGCGCCATCTTGGCGACGTTCTCTTCACGCTTTTTGCTGACGGCGCCGGTCCAGTCCGCCGGTGCGGCGGGCCACTTGGCGTCCATGCCGGCAAGCAGCGCCGCGACGGCCGAACCGATATCGCCGACCACCGGCGCGACGATCTCGACGTTGGAGTCCATCTCCTTGGGCTCGATGTCGATCTGAATGAACTTTTTCGAGTGGGGCTCGCCCCAGGCCTTGCCTTTGCCGTGCGACAACAGCCAATTGAGCCGCGCGCCGATCAACATGACGACGTCGGAGTCTTTCAGCACCGTCGAGCGCGCCGCGGCGGCGCATTGCGGGTGGGTGTCCGGCAAAAGCCCCTTGGCCATGCTCATCGGCAGAAACGGGATGCCGCTTTTCCCGATCAGCGCGCGGATCGCGTCATCGGCCTGCGCATAGGCCGCGCCCTTGCCGAGGACGATCAACGGCCGCTTGGCGCTTTTGAGCACGTCGAGCGCGCGCTTGACCGCCTCGGGCGACGGAATCTGCGCCGGCGCGGGGTCGATGACCTTGACCAGAGACTTCTTGCCGTCCTCCGCATCCATCACCTGCCCGAACAGCTTGGCCGGCAGATCGAGATAGACGCCGCCCGGCCGCCCCGACACCGCGGCGCGGATGGCGCGCGCCAGGCCGATGCCGATGTCGGCCGCATGGAGGACGCGGTAGGCCGCCTTGCACAGCGGCTTGGCGATGGCGAGCTGGTCCATTTCCTCGTAATCGCCTTGCTGCAAGTCGACGATCTCGCGCTCGGACGAGCCCGAAATCAGGATCATCGGAAAGCAGTTGGTCGTGGCATGGGCGAGCGCTGTCAGTCCATTAAGGAAGCCGGGCGCCGACACCGTAAGGCAGATGCCGGGCTTCTTGGTTAGAAAGCCGGCAATGGCTGCGGCATAGCCGGCGTTCTGCTCATGCCGAAAAGAAAGGACGCGGATGCCCTCGGCCTGCGCCATGCGCCCGAAATCCGTGATCGGAATGCCGGGCACGCCATAGATCGTGTCGATGCCGTTGAGCTTGAGCGCCTCGATGACGAGATGAAAGCCGTCCGTCAGTTCCCGCGCCGCCACGTCGGCGGCTTCCGGCGCTTTCGCCTTTACTGCTGCATCTGCCATGGGGGCTCTCCCTCAATTCAGTCCAAATAATCCGCGTATTTCGCGACGTGCTCGGCAAGCCCGAGCGCATGATCGCGGACCAGCGTCTCCGCGCGCACGGTATCGCGCGCCTCCAATGCCGCGATGATGTGAATGTGGTCGCGGATGGAGCGGTCGGCGCGATCCTTCTCGCCGATCGTCTTTCGCCGGATCATCCGCATATGGGTGAACAGGTTCTCGGCCAGTGCCATCAGCACGCCGTTACGGGAGAGCCGGATGATCGTCTGGTGGAACTCGATATTGATTTCCGAATATTCGTCGAGATGGGCGCGTACCTCGCCATTTTCGAAAGTGGCGAACATTTTGCGTAGCGACGCGATCTCGTCGTCGCCGGCGTTTTCCGTGATCAGGCGCGCCGCCATGCTTTCGAGCGCAGCCCAAGCGGTGATCAGCTCGATCACCTCGCGCTTGGTTTTGCGCACCACGTAAACGCCGCGCCGCGGCACCGAACGGACAAACCCCTCGCGCTCGAGCTGCGCCATCGCCTCGCGCACCGGCGTGCGGCTGATGCCGAAATCGCTCGCCAGGCCGCGTTCGTCGAGCCGAATCTCGCTGCGGCTGCCATAGACGTCCATGCCGACGATGACGGATTTCAGCGCGGCATAGGCCTTGTTCTTGAAACTGAACGAGGTGTCGATCGGTTGCAGCCGCGGCCGCTCGACGGCGTCGGCGTGATTGGCCGCAATATCGCTATTAGCGACGGAAAAACGATGCACGCTGGACGACATGAAAGACGCTCGCAAACCTCAAAAGGCGCCCTCAACCCTGGCCGGACGCGGTCTTCTGATGAAGGCTTGGGCCGCGTTCAGGGCAGCACCCATAGCGCACTGTAATACATTATGCCAGAGCCGGAATGCCGCATTTTATAGGGCCTTTTCGAAAACAAATCGGGCGCGGGATTGCTCCCGCGCCCGCAACGCCCTGTCGATTTGAGCGCCGGACTTCAGCCCTGCGCCATCAGCTTCGCACGCATCGGTTTGAGCACGAACAGCGCCAAGGCGACGACCGCGAAATTCATGATCGCGGTGACGACAAACACCATGTGCCAGCCGCCCGTCGCATTCTTGACCAGGTTGGCGACCGGCACCAGGAAGGCGGACGCGCCTTTGGCGGTGTAGAGCAAGCTCAGGTTCACCGTGGCAAACTTGGTCCCGAACGTATCGGTGCAGGTCGACGGGAACAGACTGAAGATCTCGCCCCAAGTCAGGAAGATCAGACCCGCAAAGATAACGAACGCCCAGGGCGCCTGGCCGAAGCTGCCAAGCAGCCAATAGGAGATGCCGCCCAGACCGAAGGCGATCGCCATGGTGTATTCGCGACCGATATTGTCGGAAATCCAGCCGAATAACGGGCGCGCCCCGCCGTTGCAAAGATTGTCGAAAATCCCTGCCACGACCAAGGTCGAAAAGCCGAACATGATGACCACTTTGCCGACGTTGAAGTCCGTGGCGATGGGCGCGAGTTGCGCCGTCGCCATCAGGCCCGATGCCGACACCATGACGAACATGATGTAGAGGATCCAGAATACCGGCGTGCTCAGCACCTTTGCGGGGGAGTAGCTCCCCGCGGTCTGCGCGACCTTCGGTGCGGCAAGTCCGACCAGTTCGCCGGCTTCGGGCGCTCGCACCAGCCAAGCCATGAGGAAGACGATCCCGCCCTGGATCAGTCCAAACCAGAAGAACGCGGCTTCGTAGCCGGCGGAACTGATCACCGCCGTAATTGGAATGACGGTGAGCGCCGTGCCGGCACCATAACCGGCCGCGGTAAGGCCAACGGCAAGACCACGCCGATCGGGAAACCATTTCACGGCCTGACCGACGCAAGTCGCATAGATCGCCCCGCCGCCGATGCCGCTAATCGCGGCTCCGAGGTAGAGCATTTCCAGGGTGTCAGCGCGCGAATTAATGATCCAGCCGAGGGCGACCATGATGCCGCCGAAGGCAACCATCAGCTTCGGCCCGCGGCGCGTACCGAGATTGTCGACGATCCAGCCTTCGATCGGCGTAAGCCACGTTTCCAGTGCGATGAAAACGCTGAAGGCAAACTGAATCGACGCCTTCGACCAACCATGCGCTTGATTCATCGGATTGACGAAAAATGTCCAGCCGTATTGCAGATTGGCGATCAACACCATGCAGATGATGGCGAAGATAAGCTGGGTCCATCGCGTCGCTGGCGTTGCCGCTGCGCCGGATTCGATCATCGTGGTTGTTGCAGCCATGATCTCCGTCCCCATTAAGATTTTTGGTTGTGGCCGCAATTTAGGACAATCCGCGACAATTTGCGAGAGTTCGAGAGAAATTTCTGCATTCCGTGGCCTTTCGTCACACCAACAACCATGCGCCAAGCGAAGAAATGAAGGGCAAGCGGCTCGAAACAACGATGTGCGGTGCAGCAAAATTCTATTGAACCGATTGCGTCGGTCAGGCGTTCGCTAGGAGAGGAGTTCCGCATCATTCTCATTGGAGCGTTTTCATGCCTGGCTGGGTCCGGCTTTGGTCTTTGGTTGTCCTGGCCTTGCTGTTTGGCGCGGCGAGCGCCAGTGCTCAAAGCGTGGGGGCTGACGAAGCGGTGACGTCGCAAGGCGCGGTGACCCAAACGATCGGGTTTACACCGGCGCAGAAGAGCGCAATCTATAATGAGGTCGTGCGGCAGCGGGTGCGCGCTTCCACCGCGCGGATTGAACTGACCGTCGGCGCCGCGGTGCCCCGCTCGGTTCCGCTCGCCGAGCTGCCCGGTCATACCGGCCTCGCCGACGCGACGGTCCTCAAATATGCCATGGTGGCGGACGACGTGGTGGTCGTCGACCCAATCACGATGCATGTTGTCGATGTCATTCACGGCGACACCGGACCATAAACCGCGATGGCGCCCACGGCCAAACCTCAAGCGACGTCAGCCCGATCCGCGGTGACAGCGACTACTGCCAAAGTCGCCGCCCAGAGCGCCGCATCGGCTCCCGACGAGGCACCGGCCGAAGCGGCATTCACCATCACCGCGACGCAGCCGAGCCGGCCGCCGCGCGCGCTCAAATACGGCGACACCTTTGTCGTCCTCGATAGCCGCGGCGACATCGGCGGCGCGTCCGGCGGACTGTTCCACCAGGATACGCGGCATCTGTCGCGCCTCGAATTGCTGGTCAACGACGGGCCGCCGCTCCTGCTCGGCTCCAACCTGCGCGACGACAACTCGGCCTTCTTCGTCGATCTGACCAATCCCGATCTGATGGACGGTCAGCATATCGTCATGGAAAAGGATCGCGTTCATATTCTGCGCACGATCTTTCTCTGGCGCGACACTGCCTATCAGCGGCTCGGCGTGCGCAATTACGGCGATCAGGCGATCGATCTGCGCTTGTCGATTCACTTCGAAAACGATTTTGCCGATCTGTTCGAGGTGCGCGGCGCGCACCGCGACCGGCGCGGCGCCGCAACCGTAAAAATTCACGGCGACGATCGGGTGCTGCTGATCTATAACGGCTTGGACGGCAAAACGCGGCGTACCGCGCTCCATTTCGATCCTCCGCCGGACGAGCTTACGACCAACTCCGCCGTGTACGAGCTTCATCTCGCGCCCGGCGAGACCTGTCCGCACTTCATCACGGTGAGTTGCGATCGGACCGATTCGCTGCCGTTGCCATTCCTGCGCGGCCTCATTGCGGCGCGCCGCGAAATGCGCGAATCGACGCGCGAACGAACCTCCGTGCAAACGTCGAATGAGCGTTTCAATGCGGTGCTGTGCCGATCGGCCGCCGATCTCGCGATGCTGATGACGGACACTCCCCAGGGCCGTTACCCCTACGCCGGCATTCCCTGGTACTCGACCACCTTCGGCCGCGACGGGCTGATTACGGCATTGCAGATGTTGTGGTGGTCACCGGAAGTGGCGCGCGGCGTGTTACGCCGATTGGCGGCCTATCAGGCCACGACCACGGATCCGCTGGCCGATGCCGAGCCCGGAAAAATCCTGCACGAAATGCGTTGCGGTGAAATGGCGGCGCTGCGCGAAGTCCCGTTCGGTCTTTATTATGGCAGCGTCGATGCGACTCCGCTGTTCGTCCTGCTCGCCGGACTCTATCTCGAGCGCACCGGCGACACGCAGACCATCCTCGAACTGTGGCCGAATATCGAGGCGGCCCTAGCCTGGATCGACGGGCCGGGCGATCCGGACCGCGACGGCTTCATTGAATATAAGCGCGCCAGCGAGCAAGGCCTCGCCAATCAGGGCTGGAAAGATTCGCACGACGCCATTTTTCATGCCGACGGACGCCAAGCCGAGGGTGAGATCGCGCTTGTCGAGGTGCAGGGCTACGTCTATGCCGCCAAACGTATGGCGGCGCGTTGCGCGCGGCGGCTCAAGCTCGAAGCTGCGGCGCAAAGGCTCGACAGCGAAGCGAGCCGCCTTGCCGAACGCTTCGAGGCCGCATTCTGGTGTCCGGAGCTCGAGACTTACGCGCTGGCGCTCGACGGCGCCAAAGAACCATGCCGCGTGCGCACGTCGAACGCCGGCCAAGTTCTGTTCACTGGCATTGCCGCGGCCGACCGCGCCAGGTGCGTCGCCAAGGAATTGTTGCAGCCGCGCTTCTTCTCCGGCTGGGGCATTCGCACGGTGGCGAAAGACGAGGTGCGCTTCAATCCGATGTCGTACCACAACGGTTCGATCTGGCCACACGACAATGCGCTGATCGCGCTCGGTCTGGCGCGCTATCAATGCAAGCCGGCGATCGACACGGTGTTCGGCGGCCTGTTTAACGCGGCCACCTATATGGATCAAAGCCGCCTGCCGGAATTGTTCTGCGGCTTTCAGCGGCAGCGCGGTCACGGCCCGACGCTTTATCCGGTCGCTTGCTCGCCGCAGGCATGGGCCAGCGCGACACCGTTTACACTGCTGGAGGCATCACTTGGCCTCGAATTCGATCCGTTCAACGGCGAAATCCGGCTGCGCAATCCGCGCCTGCCGCGGTTCCTCGATGAAGTAACGCTGCGCGATCTGCAGCTTTCGTCATCGAGCGTCGACCTGCGCGTGCGCCGTCACGGCGACACGGTCTCGCTCGATACGACCCGGATCAGCGGCGATATCCGGGTTTCCATCGTGTTTTCGTCCTGATCGCACGGCGAGTTCCAATCGTCCTGCGCCCATGCCGCAGCAAGCTCGCTGGCATGGAACCAGTGCAGCCCCCTCGGCTTAGTGGTGTGAGTTCCATCGGCGCGACCCCGGAACCCGGAACCCGTATGCGCGGCAAAAAGCCCATGAGAATTCCAGCGATGCTGGCAGCACTGGCGCTGACCGCAGTGCTGCCTTGCACCATCGGCGGCGCCTTTTCTGCAGATGCGCCGCCGCCGGCGGCGAGCAATCTGGCGGCCGGGCCGCCGGCCAGCGCACCGCAGCCGCCCGCGCCGCCCGCCGCGGTGACCATCCTCAACGACCACGAGGTCGAAGGCATTCTCGGCCGCGAGGCGGTCAGCAGCGCCGGCGAAGATATGGGCCGCATTGTCGACGTGCTGGTCGACAGGCGCGGGCAGGTGCGCGCCGCGATCATCGACTTCGGCGGCTTCCTCGGCGTCGGCAGCCGCAAGATCGCGGTCGACTGGAACGCGCTGCATTTTCCGCCGCCGGAAAAGCCCGACGCCAAGATCACGCTCGAACTGACGCGCGACCAGGTGAAGGCCGCGCCCGAATATCAGGAGGGGAAGCCCATCGTCGTCCTCGGTGCGCTCGGCAAGCTCGAGCCACTGCCCGAATAACCGCAGATGATGTCGGAACGCTTGTCCTCGGACCCCGGTCCGGGTCGCAGCAGTTGTCGAACAAGATCCCGCGCCACTTGAAACGACCGCTGGAGACGTATCCTGCCCGTAAATTCGTCACGCCGCTTCCACGACCGGCCGGAGCCGCACGGCATGAGCGAAGCTGCAGATACCTCGTCCGGCCCACGGCCCGAAGGGAGCGAGCCACCGCTCGCGCCGTCGCAGCGCAGCCTGCGCGGGCTCGATTGGTTCATCTTCTTCGTCGCCGACGTGCAGACCGGTTTCGGGCCATTCGTCTCGGTTTATCTCACCACGCAGCGCTGGACGCAGGTCGATATCGGGCTCGTTCAGTCAGCGGCGGGCTTTGTTTCGCTGATCGGACAAATGCCGGGCGGCGCTTTGGTCGATGCCGCCCGCTCCGAGCGCTTCGTCGCCGGCGTTTCAATCGTGGCGATTTGCGTCAGCGCCTTGAGCTATGCGGTGCTGCCGATCTTTCCGATGGTGTTGGCAGGATCGATCCTGCACGCGCTGGCGAGTTGCGTGCTCGGCCCCGCGATCGCGGCGATCAGCCTCGGCCTCGTCGGTCACGCGGTGATCGGCGAGCGGCTCGGACGCAACGCCCGCTTTGCATCCGTCGGTAACGGCCTAGCGGCGGCCGCCATGGGCGCCTGCGGCTATCTGATTTCCGCGCGCGCCGTGTTCATCGTCACGGTGCTATTGCTGGTGCCCGCGCTGATCGCGCTACGCGCGATCGCCGACAGTGAAATCGATCCCGAGCGGGCGCATGGCGCGCCGCCGCACCGCAAAGTCGACAAACCGCCGATTAAGCCTGGCGCGCTGATGCACAATCGGCCGCTCCTCATCTTCGCCGGTTGTCTGCTGCTGTTTCATCTCGCCAATTCCGCGATGTTACCGCTGGTGGGCAGCGCGGTGACCATGCGCTCGGCGCATTGGGCGACGGTCATCATCGCGGCATGCATCGTCGTGCCGCAGTTTATCGTCGCGGCGCTGTCGCCGTGGGTCGGCCGCCGCGCGCAGATCTGGGGACGGCGACCGTTATTGCTGCTCGGATTCGCCGCGCTGCCGCTCCGTGGGCTCTTGTTCGCCGCGGTGCGCGACCCGTCGCTGCTTCTTGCCGTGCAAATTCTCGACGGCATCACCGCCGCCGTATTCGCCGTGATGGTGCCGCTCGTCGTCGCCGACCTCACGCGCGGCACGGGCCATTTCAATCTCGGCCAGGGTATTCTCGGCACCGCGACCGGGATCGGAGCGTCGCTTTCGGCGACGCTCGCCGGCTACATCACCGACCGCTTCGGCAGCCCGGCAGCTTTTGCTTTGCTCGCCGCGATCGGCGCAGCGGGCTTCGTGGCGCTGTGGCTTACGATGCCCGAGACCCGGCCGGAAGAACACGTAGAATGAGGAGTGCTAGCGGCTTGCCGCGACTTACAATGCCGGCGCGTCATCGGCCACAAGGCGGAGGTGAGGCGAAGCGGCGTCCGACAGACTGCGATAGACGGCTAGGTAATCCTGCGCCATGCGGCGCGCGGTGAAACGCTCCTCGAAGCGGCGCCGGATTTTTTCCCGCGACAAATGGCCAAGCCGGTCGACGGCGCCGATGGCGCCATTGATGTCCTCGACAACAAATCCGGTAACGCCGTCGTCGATGACTTCAGGTACCGAGCCGCGATTGAAGGCGATGACCGGCGTGCCGCACGCCATGGCTTCGATCATGACCAGGCCGAACGGCTCCGGCCAGTCGATCGGAACAAGCAGGACGATCGCGCCGCTTAAGAACTCCGACTTCTCCTTGTCGCCGATCTCGCCGATATATTCGATATTGCCCGACGCCATCAGCGGCTTGATTCGCTCGTCGAAGTAATCCTGGTCGACCTTGTCGACCTTGGCCGCGACCTTGAGCGGCACGCCGCAATGCTGTGCAATGCGGATGGCGCGATCAAAACCCTTTTCCGGCGCGATACGGCCGAGAAAGGCAAAATAGGACGGCTTGACGGGTTTCGGGACCAGAAGTTGCGCCGGCAGGCCGTGATAGACGGTGCGCACCCAGTTCGCTTGCGGCAGCGGCCGGCGCTGCGCATTGGAGATCGAGACCACGGGCGCCGACGAGAACGTATCGAAGACCGGCTGGTGCTCCGGCAAATCGAGCCGGCCGTGCAGCGTGGTGGCGAACGGCGTCGCCTGTCGCGAAAACAGGGAGAACGGGTAATAGTCGAGATGGCAGTGCAGGAAGTCGAAGTCGGACGCCGACTGATAGACGCGCTCCAGCATCATCATATGCAGCGCGTTGGGGTCGCGCACCGCGCCGTCGAGCCGCAAGGCCCGCGGCCACACGGCCTCTAACCGAGCGGACGTCACCAAATCGCCGCTGGCGAACAGCGTCACCTCGTGGCCAAGCGCGATCAACTCCTCAGTGAGCCATGACACCACCCGCTCGGTGCCGCCGTAAAGTTTGGGCGGGATGGCTTCGGTCAACGGCGCAACCTGTGCGATGTGCATAGAAAGACCCTCGTTGCTTTGAAAATTCCTCACCCGGCGACTACGACAACGTTGCAGAAGCGAAATATTTCAAATTATGGAGGGAACTTAATTTTGCGGGGCGAACGGAACTTTTTTCATGCTGCGGCGTCGGTGTTGAAGCCCTAAATCGGGAGGTATCGCAGCAACCGCCGTAAGGAACGGTCGCCGAAATTGATGTGCCGGCATGACGGGCCGGCGGAACATGACGGCAGTGGCCCTCGTTCTGTTCACGGCGTCTCCCCAATAAACCTTTGCCGGGAAATACTCGCGGCAGGGACAGTGCTCACGGCCGAAGACGGAAACTTGCATGGCTGAACTCACGCGTTACGCCAGTTCCCCTCTCGGTTTCATCTATCGCTACATCCGGTTGCGGCCGGTGTCGCATGCGGTCATTCTCGCCGCCGTCCTCGGCGCGGTCGTCTGTTCGGTCGGCACCCAATACGGCGTCAAGTTCCTGGTCGATACTCTTTCTACCGGGGCCAACGCCGCGGTGTGGACCGCATTCTGTGTTCTCGGTTCGCTGATCGCCGCCGACAATCTTCTTTGGCGCGTCGCGAGTTGGATCGCCAACTACACCTTCGTCGGCGTCACCGGCGATCTGCGGCGCGATTTGTTCCGCCATTTGACCGGACATTCGCCCGGCTATTTCGCCGACCGGCTGCCGGGCATGCTGACAAGCCGCGTCACCGCGACCTCGAACGCGGTCTTCACCGCCGAGAACATGTTTGTCTGGAACGTGCTGCCGCCCTGCGTGGCGACCATCGCGGCGATCGTGCTGGTTTGCACCATCAGCCTGCCCATGGCCGGCGCGCTTGCGCTTGTCGCCGGCATCATGGTCTTCGTGCTGTTCCGACTTGCGGCTGCCGGCCGCCCCTTGCACCACGATTTTGCCACCAAGGCCGCGACCGTCGACGGCGAGATGGTCGACGTGGTGACCAATATGCCGCTGGTGCGGGCGTTCGGCGGCGTGTTGCGCGAGCATCGCCGCTTCGACGCCACCGTGGATCGCGAGCTCAGCGCGCGGCGGCGCAGCCTGCTTTATCTGGAGAAGCTGCGTATCTTTCACGCAGTGGTGACGATCCTATTGACGCTCGGCTTATTGTCCTGGTCCATCATGCTGTGGACGCAAGGCGAGGCGACCACCGGCGACGTTGTGCTCGCCTGCACGCTCTCCATCTCAGTGCTCAGCGCCACGCGTGACCTCGCCGTGGCTTTGGTCGACATGACCCAGCATATCGCCCGGCTCGCCGAAGCCGTGGCAACGCTCCTGGTGCCGCACGAACTGCGCGACCATCCGGAGGCGGAACCGCTGGTGCGGCGCGGCGCCAGCGTCAAGTTCGAACAGATCGATTTCCGCTATTCGGACGGCCGGCAGATCTTCCGGGACTTCACGCTCAGCTTCCGCCCGGGCGAACGGGTCGGACTCGTTGGTCCTTCCGGTGGCGGCAAATCCACTTTGTTCGCGCTGCTGCAGCGTTTCTATGACGTGCAGGCCGGCCGCCTACTGATCGACGGCCAGGATATCGCACGCGTGACCCAGGAGAGCCTGCGCGAGGCCATCGGTGTCGTGCCGCAGGACATTTCGATGTTTCATCGCTCGGTGATGGAAAATATCCGCTACGGCCGGCCGGAGGCGACCGACGATGAAGTGCTGGAAGCGGCCTTCGCGGCGCGCTGCAATTTTATCGAAGATTTGCCGCGGGGCATGTGGACCATCGTGGGCGAGCGCGGCTTGAAGCTCTCGGGCGGCCAGCGCCAGCGCATCGCGATTGCGCGCGCGTTTCTCAGGGACGCGCCGCTGTTGCTGCTCGACGAAGCCACCTCCGCGCTCGACAGCGAGTCCGAGGAAGCAATTCGCGAGGCATTGGGCCGGCTGATGAAGGGCCGCACCGTGATCGCCATCGCGCACCGGCTTTCAACGGTGCGCAATTTCGACCGCATTGTCGTCTTGCAAGCCGGACGCGTCGCTCAGGACGGGGCGCCCGATCTCTTGGTGCGCCGCGAAGGTCCCTACCGGCAGCTGGTGCAACGCGAGATGGATCGCCTCGGCCAGCAGGCGGCCTGAACGGTTCGCGGCCGTCTTCACCGGCCGAGAATGGCGGATCCCGTGGCGCGCGGGTCGCGTTTTCGCCACGCTCCGACATCGACGCTGTGAAAGAAGTCGGCAATGTGCTGATTAAATGCCGCCGGATCCTCCAGATTGATGGCGTGCCCGGCATTCGGCATGACGACCAGCGCGGCGGTCGGGATGGTGCGCTTCATGAGGAGGGCGGGTTCGAGGCAGGGCCAGTCTTCGTCGCCGGTCATGATCAGCGTCGGCGCCGTGATTGTCTTCATCTGCTCGACCAGATCGAACAGCGACGGTCGGCGCGCCTGCACGCCGCGCATGGTCAGCGCCGAACCTTCGGTCGAGTGTTCGGCGAGCTGGTTGGCAAATTCCGTCCAGCCCCGCCGATCCTTGTTCTGGAACTGCACGCGCGTCGGGCCGAGCGCGTAGCCTTCGGCGGCCTTCGCCATCGTCTGGTTCTCAAAGTGGGCGGCGGCGGCCTCAGCCTCGGCGGCGAATTGCGCGCGCTTGTCGGGCGCCGCCCCATATCCGCAGCCGGCGACCACCAGCGAGCGGGCGCGCGTCGGATAGGTGAAGCCGAAATGCAGCGTGGCAAAGCCGCCCATCGATAATCCGACGATGTGGGCCTGCTCGATCTTCAAGGCATCGAGCACGGCGCGGATATCGTCCCGCGCGCGATCTTGCGAATATTTCGCCGGATCCTTCGGCACGTCGGATGGCGGATAGCCCCGCGCGTTATAGGCGACGCAGCGGTAGCGCTGGCCGAAATAGCGCATCTGCATTTCGTAGGAACGATAATCGCCGGCAAATTCATGCACGAAAACGACCGGCAAGCCGCTGCCTGTTTCCTCGTAATAAAGCTTCACATCGTCGTCGGTTGTAATGTGCGGCATGCGTCTTCTTCTCGCGTGGGATCGCCGATTTACTTGCCTGTTCGCACCCTCTTGCTTCCACACTGCTTCCAAACGCGGGATCGCGATATCATCCCAAAAATCAAACGCCGCCAAGCCATTGACTTGACGGCGTAATTTGGTTGCGGGGGTAGGATTTGAACCTACGACCTTCAGGTTATGAGCCTGACGAGCTACCGGGCTGCTCCACCCCGCGTCAACCGTCTGATTTATCGAGGGATCATGTAGCAAGCCCCCCCATAGAAGGGAAGTGCGGCAGGCCCAATAATTCGTCATAATGTCATGGTGGGCCTCATCGGACAGTCATGCACGCGCTTCTAGAACCGGTCATGGGCGAGAAACCAGCCTTGCAGCCGAAGGCGGCGATCGGACCGGTCGTGCGCGCCGTCGCCGCCGGCATTTTGGCGCAGGCCCGCACCGCGATGGTCGATCCCGAGCGTTCCCACCAGGACGCCGTGCACGATTTCCGCCGCGCCATGAAGGAATGGCGGGCCTTGATGCGGCTTCTGGCGCCATTCATCCCCGACGCCCAGCGCTGGCGGCACGACGCGCGCGACCACGCCCGTTCGCTGGCGCATGCGCGCGACGGCGCCGCGGCGCTCATGGCTTTCGATGGGCTCATCGACAAGGGCAATCTGGTGCTGTCGGAACGGTCGAGCTCGACCATCCGCGGCCGCATCGAGGCACTGCGCGGCAGCGAGGAGCAGGCGGTGCTCACCCCGGAACTGCGCGACCGTATCGTCGCCTGGCTCGATACGGCGGCGGCCGCCGTCGAGCAGTGGCCACTCGATCCATTCGACTTCTCGTCCATCGCGGCGCAGCTCACCGCGGGCTATCGCAACGCACGCAAGCAAATTCCGTCCGATTGGTCGCAGGCGAGCGGCGACGAACTGCACACACTGCGCCAGCGCGTCGTCGATTTGCGCTATCAGATGGACCTGATCGAGCCGCTATGGCCGCGCTTCGGCCGGATGTGGACCGACGAGGCAGAGCGATTGCGCGGGCGGCTCGGCCAATGCCAGGACCTCGAAGTGCTCAAGCGGTTCACCGAGCCGCATCAGCCGCTGGCGCATTGGCGCTCGCGCCTGACGCCGGCCATCGGCGAACGCTCGACCGCTTTGGCGCATCGCGCCGCGCGCATCGCGCACCGGCTGTTCGCCGAGCGGCCGAAATCGTTCCGCCATCGGCTGGAGAGTTTGTGGGAGCATGGACGATAGATAGCGAATGGCGATTGGCGATTGAAGAAGCGAGGTCGCCATTCGCACATTCTAAACGGCCGAGCGGAACCGCCTCAGCTCCTCCGCCACCCGCGCGATGACGCTGTCCCAATCGCCGAGCGAGGTCTGCCGGAACAGCCGCGCCGTCGGATACCAGGGCGTCGTTTCGCCATCGCGCGTCCAGCGCCAATCCGGCGCGAAGGGAACGAGCACCCAAACCGGGCGGCCCATGGCCCCGGCGAGGTGGGCCGCCGCGGTATCCACCGCGATGACGAGATCGCATAGCGCCAGCACGGCGGCGGTGTCGCTGAAATCATCCAGCTCGGCGCCGGTTTGCGTCACGCGAGACTCCGCAGCAAGCGGCGCCGCATCCTCGGCCCGCACGTCTCTCTGTATGCTGATGAAAGTCGCCGGCGCGGCGAATAGCGGCGCCAGACGCGCAAAAGCGATCGAGCGGTTGCGGTCGTTGTCGTGGCCGGGATTGCCCGCCCAGGCAATGGCGACGCGCGGGCGCGGCAGCGCATCGAGCCGCGCCGACCATTTGGCCAAGCGCGCCTCATCGGCCGAGAGATAGGGAATTTGCGCCGGCACCGCAGCCGGTTCGGTGTGCAGCGCGAGCGGCAGGCTGCCGAGCGGACAGTGCACGTCGAAGGACGGGTTCGCCTCGCCGCGGGCGATGACCGCGGCAGCGCCGTCGAGCCGGCGCAGCAATGCCTGCAATTCGCCCTGCACTTCGAGCACCACCTTGGCGCCGCTCGCAGCGATCAACGGCACGTAACGGACGAATTGGATGGTGTCGCCGAGCCCCTGCTCGGCGTGGAGCAGCACCGTCTTGCGCGCGAGCGGATATTCGCCGAGCCACAGCGGCTTGCCGCGGCTCTTCTGCGCCGGCATGCCGGTGCGGCGCCAGCGCCATTCGTATTCGGCAAAGCCGCGCGCGTAGTCGCCGCGCGTGAGTAGCGCGAGCGCATTGTTGAAATGCGCATCGGCAAAATCCTTGCTGATTTCGAGGGCCTCGGCAAAGTTCGCAATCGCCTCGTCGAAGCGATTGAGCTGCATCAGCGCTTTGCCGCGGTTGAGCCAGGCGTTGGCATAGCCCGGCGCAATATCGAGCGCGCGACCATTGGCCTCGGCCGCTTCAGCGTAGCGCCCGAGCGTGATCAAAGCGACACCGCGATTGTAATGCACGCCCGGATGCCTGGGCGCGAATTGCAGCGCGGCGTCGAAGTCGGCCAGAGCCTGTTCCTGAAATCCGAGCATCGCCCGGGCAAGGCCGCTGTTGAGCCGCGCTTCGACGTGGTTCGGCGCACGCGCCAGCACTTGCTGAAATTCGGCGAGCGCGTCGGCCGGCCGCGCCAGCGTGATCAGCACATTGGCGTGCTGATTGAGAATGCTAAAATCGTCCGGCGCCAGCGCCCGCGCTTTGTCGAGACAATCGAGCGCCTCCGGGGCGCGCTTGAGCGCGTGCAGCGCCTGACCGAGATTGCACCAAGCGCCGGCCGCGCGCGGATTGGCTTTGACCGCGGCGCTGAGCAAGCGCTGCGCTTCGCCGATCTGACCCTGCTGCAGCTTGACCGCGCCAAGGAGGTTGAGCGCGTCGAAATTGCCCGGCGCCGCCTTGAGTACGCGGCTATAGATTTTTTCCGCCTCGCGCAGCTGGCCCTGGCGCTGCAAGGCGACCGCCTCGTTGAGCGATTGACCGATATTGAACGGCCGCGAATTCATAGCCGGTTGATCCGCGCGATGCGCCGCGTCACGTCCGCCGGCGTCGCGTTGTCGGAATCGGTTTTCAGCTTCAGCGCCGCGCGCGCCGCCGGCCGGTCGAGACACCGCAGCAGCCAGTTTTTCAGCTGTGGCCACGGCGAGAGCTCCATGTCGACGGCGCGGCTGATGACGGCCGCGACGTTGAGATCGGCCACCGTGAAGTGCTTGCCGAGCAGATAGGGCTGTGTGGCAACGGCCGCGTCCAGCACCTTGAACGGCGCCGCCACGACCTTGAGCGCCTCCTCGCATAGCGCGGCGTTGCGCTCGGCCGGCGGCAGCCGCACCGCATGCAGCGACCAGATATTGACGCCACGGTCGACTTCGGCGATCGCCCAGAAGCTCCATTGCCAGGCGCGCGCCTCGGCGTCGAGCGTCGCCGGATAGAGCTTGCCGAAGGAATGCTTCTTGGTGAGGTAGAGCGTGATCGCCAGCGACTCGAACAGCACAAAGCCGTCGTCAACGATGACCGGCAGCCGCCCGTTCGGATTGAGCGCCAGGAATTCCGGCGCGCGGGCGCCGGCATCGCCGATCTCGATCGGCAGGTGCTGGTACGGCACCCCGAGCTCCTCCGCCACCCACAACGCGCGGAACGCGCGCGTGCGGGCGACGCCGTAGATGCGCAACCCCTTGCTCATTCCTACGGAATTGGCGGGGTCGTCCGGGTGCTGTCAAGCTGCGTTGTCAAGCTGCTGCAAGGGTCGTAACGTGCCGTCAAGAAACGCAAGGAATGGACATGGAATTCGGCCTTTTCTCCAACGGTTTTCGCCCGCACACCACCGCAGCCCAGACTTACGAAGAGGACCTCGCCGAGATCGTGCTGGCCGATCAGCTCGGCTTTCGCGATTGCTATATCAGCGAGCATCACGGCGAGCCGGTCTATATCGACAAGGTCGACACGCTGCCGGTGCCTGAATTGCTGATGTGCAAGGCCGCGGCGGTGACCAAGCGCATCCGCATGGGATCGGCCGTCAAGCTCATTCACTTGCATCATCCGGTCGATACCGCGACCCAGGCCGCGGTCGCCGATCATGTCATCGGCGGCGGCCGCTTCATCTTCGGCTTCGGCTCCGGCTTTCCGAGCCCGCTGTTCTCCGACGAGCGCGGCCTGTCTTATGCCGACCGCCACGAGCGTTTGCGCGAATCGCTCGATCTCATTCTCAAATGCTGGGCCGCGAAAGAGCCGTTCGACTGGGACGGCAAGCACTGGCGCGGCAAGGGCATCGTCGCCACGCCGCCGCCGCTGCGCGCGCCGCATATGCCGATGGCGACGGCAACCGACACGCCTGCAATGATCGATCTCGCCGCGGCGCGCGGCTATACCATGCTCAGAGCTCAGCTTGAGCCGGCCGGATCGATCAGGAAAATCGCCGATCGCTACATGCACGCCGCCAAGGCTGCCGGTCAGCCCGCCCCGCTCGGCAAATTCGCGGTGGCGCGCTACGTCTATCTCGCCGATTCCCGCCGCCAGGCGATGGACGATCTGCGCGCCGACATCAATTACGAGCTCACCTATCAGATCAAGCGCGGGCTGATACGCATTCTCACCGCGAATTACGGCTTATCGCTCAAGGCCGACGAAGTCACTTTCGATCAGCTCGCCGAAGCCGGCGTCTATCATCTCGGCGATCCCGATACGGTGGCGCAGGAGCTGCGGCAATTCTACGAGGCATCCGGCGGTTTCGGCACGCTGTTGATCGTCACCGGAAAGAAGTGGGCGACCCGCGAAAAAGTGTTTCGCTCGATGCGGCTGTTCATGGAGCAGGTGGCGCCGAAGCTTCGCGACTTGGTGCCGGCACGGGAGCCGGATACCGTCGCGGCATAAGAGAGAAGCGGAGGAACGCATGCGGCTCGGGATGTTCATGATGCCGGTGCATCCGCCGGCGCGCTCGTTCACCGAGACCTTGGCCGAGGACGAGGAGAAGGCGCTATACGCCGACCAGCTCGGCTTCGACGAATTGTGGCTCGGCGAGCATTTCTCGGCTTCGAGCGAGCCGATCCCCTCGCCGCTGATGTTCATGGCGAGTCTGTTGCCGCGCACCAAAAATCTCACCTTCGGTACCGGCGTAATCTGCCTGCCGAACCACGATCCGGTCACGGTCGCCGCCGAGGTCGCGCAGTTCGATCATATGAGCCGCGGCCGCTTCATGCTCGGCATCGGTCCGGGCGGACTGCTGTCCGATTTCGAGTTGTTCGGCAATGCCGATCGCGGCGTGCGTGCGCGCAAGACGATGGAATCGATCGCGCTGATCCAGCGCATCTGGGCGCAGGATCCGCCCTACGATTTTCCCGGCGAATTCCGCTCCGTCACGCTCAAGGAGGCGATCATTCCCGGGCTTGGCATCGGTTTCATGCCGAAGCCGTTCCAGAAATCCGGCCCGCCGGTCACGATGTCGGTCAGTAGCCGCAACTCGCCGACCGCGCGCGTCGCCGGGCAGCAGGGCTGGGGCATTCTGTCCGGCAATAATATGCCGGCCAACGCCGTCGCCACGCATTGGCAGAGCTACGGAAAAGCCTGCGCGGACGCCGGGCGAACCGCGCAGAGCGAGAACTGGCGGGTGGCGCGCAATATCATGGTGGCGCCGAGCGATGCCGAGGCCCGCGATCGTGTCTTCAGCACGCAAGGATCGAACCATTACTTTTACACCTATATGCGCGAGGTGCTGTCGCGGGTCGGCATTCTGTCGGTGATGAAGCCCGATCCGAACATGCCGGACGAGGAAGCCACCGTCGACGTCATCACCGAAGGTTGTGTGCTCTGCGGCTCACCGAAGACGATGCTCGACAAACTCGTCGCCTTCCGTGACGAAGTCGGCCCGTTCGGCACGCTGTTGATGACCGGCCTCGATTGGAGCGGACCGAACGAAGCGTGGGAGCGCGATTCGATGCGGCTCCTCGCCCAAGAAGTGATGCCGAAATTCCGCCAGCACGCTACGGCGCAAGCGGCGGAGTGACGGATGCCTGCGTCATCCCCACGCGGCCGCGTAGTGTTGTTGACTGGCGCCGCCGGCGGCATCGGCTGGGCGATGACGGACGCGCTCCTCGCCGCCGGGCATTCGGTCGCCGCGGTCGATCGTGATCAAGCCGCGCTCGATAGACTGACCGCCCAACACGGGGCAGCCAAGGATCGCCTGTGTCCGATCGTCGCCGATCTCGCAAGCGAAGCGGGCTGTCAAAGCGCCGTGACCGCTGCGCGCGCCAAGTTCGGCTCTATCGAGGCCGTCATCAACAATGCCGGCATCGGCATGTCGAGCATCCGTCCCGACGCCGAGGCGCGCGCCCCCGGCATCGAGGAACTGACGCCGCAAATCTGGGACCGCTTCATGGCGATCTTCGTGCGCGCGCCGATCGTGCTGGTGCGCGCCCTCTTGCCGGACATGAAGCGCAGCGGCTTCGGCCGCATCGTCAACAACACCACGAGCTACGTGACAATGCTGCGCGTGCTGCCCTATGGGGCGGCGAAAGCGGCGCTCGAATCGATGTCGGCGGTGTGGGCCAAGGAGCTTGAGGGCAGCGGCATCACCGTCAACGTGCTGGTGCCGGGCGGCCCGACCGATACGGCGCTGATCGCCGATGAGGCCGGCTGGCCGCGCGACAAGATGCTGCGCCCAGAGATCATGGGACCGCCGGCGGCATGGCTTATTTCGGACGGAGCGAATGGATTTTCCGGCCGCCGCATCACCGCGGCGCGATGGGACGCCAAGCTTCCCGCCGCGGAAGCGGCGCAACGGTCGAGCCGCGCCATCGGCTGGCCGGAGCTGTCATCCGATGCGGTGTGGCTGACCGGCGGCGAGACCTGAAAGTCGCGCCGCATTGCCGGCGCTAAACAACCGCTTCCGCCTTCTCAGTGATGAGCCGCGATTTCACCGGATCCGGGCTTCCGAGATCGAGGCCGAAACTCTCGTAAAGTCCGGCTTTGCCCGGGGCCGTCAATCGCAGTGCCCGGCTGTCGCGTTCCCGCGCGAACCAGCCGCGTTCCAGGCAACAGCGGCAAAGCTCGGCGCCAACATGGCCGGCAATGTGATAGCGCCGCTCGCTCCAATCGAGACACGGCCGGCAGAACACACGGCGGCACTGCGGTTTCAATTTTAGATCGGCGCCGAATTCCGTCAAGAAGCCTGCGCCGGTCTCCGTCACTTCGCCGCCATCCTCGCCGAGCACGACATAGCCCTTGGCGACGAATGCGTCGGCCAGCGCGACGCCGATCCGTCCAGCCAGATGATCGTAGCAGGTGCGCGCAAAGCGCAAGGCGTCGTCATGCGCCGAACGCGGCTGATAGCGCGGTGGCACCTCGATGGCGGCCACCACCTTCATGCTTTCGAGCATCTGCGCCACCAGCGGCGAGGCGATGCGGTAATAATTGAAACGGCGCTTTTTGGTGACGGCGATCAGGCGCGCTTCGACGAGCTTGCCCAGATGCTCGCTCGCCGTCGGCCGCGACACATGGGCGAGAAAGGCAAGTTCGCTGCCGGTCAGCGATTGTCCGCCCATCAGCGCGCCGATCATGGTGGCGCGCGCCGTATCGCCGACCAGCGCGGCAACCTCGACCAAATTGGCGGCGGCAACCATGAGCAATTGTACCGCTCCTGCCGCCAGACGAGCAATCGAAGATGCTTCGGCCTGCGCCGAACCGATTGAACGCGACAAATGCCGGCGCTGCCGCGACTATTCGGCGGACAGCATCAAGTAAGGGGATTAGCCATGAATCGCGAAGTCATCCGCGTCGAACCGTTGTCAAGCCGAAGCGAAGCCCGCAACGTACCGTCGTCACCCGCCGTGCGCGGCGGCGGCCTGATCTTCGTGTCGAATATTCCGCCCTATGACCCGGAAACCGGCGAGATCAAACGCCTGCCGGTCGAACGGCAGGCCGAGATTGCGCTTGAGCAAATCAAGCTCTGCCTGGCCGCAGCGGGCTCATCGCTCGACAAGGTTCTCAGGTGCACCATCTATTGCACCGATGCCAAATATTTCGCCGCTATCAACGCCGTCTATGCGCGGTATTTCCCGCACGATCCGCCGGCGCGCGGCTTTGTTTGCGTGCTGCCTTGGCACGGGCCGTTCGACGTCGAGATCGATTGCGTCGCACTGGCGTGACTTACATCAGCGCCGCCGCAACCGCCTTGCCGCAGCATCACCGTGTCGGCGGCGCCGCCGAGATCGCGGGTACGAAGCTTCGGCTCGGCCAAGACCCACTCGATTGCCTTGACGATCGCGGCGGCGGCTTCGGTCTCGCCGAGATGTTCGAGCATCATCGCGCCGGACCAGATCTGGCCAATCGGATTGGCGATGCCCTGACCGGCAATATCCGGCGCCGAGCCGTGCACCGGCTCGAACAACGACGGGAATCGCCGCTCGGGATCGATATTGCCGGACGGCGCGATGCCGATGGTGCCGGTACAAGCCGGGCCGAGGTCGGAGAGGATGTCGCCGAACAGGTTCGAACCGACCACGACGTTGAACTTGTCGGGTTTGAGCACGAACAGCGCGGTGAGAATATCGATGTGATATTTGTCCCATTTCACGTCGGGGAAATTCTTCGCCATCGCTTCGACGCGCTCGTCCCAATACGGCATGGTGATGGCGATGCCGTTCGACTTGGTCGCCGAAGTCAGATGCTTCTTCGGCGTCTTGCGCGCCAGCTCGAAGGCGAACTTCAGCACGCGGTCAACGCCGATTCGCGACAACACCGTCTCCTGCACCACCACCTCGCGCTCGGTGCCGGTAAACATGCGGCCGCCGATGGCGGAATATTCGCCTTCGGTATTTTCGCGCACCACCCAGAAATCGATGTCACCGGGTTTTCGGTTTGCCAGCGGCGACGGCACGCCCGGCATCAGCCGCACCGGGCGCAGATTGATGTATTGGTCGAACTCGCGGCGGAACAGAATGAGCGAACCCCACAGCGAGACATGGTCGGGGATTTTCGCCGGCCAGCCGACCGCGCCGAAGAAGATCGCGTCGTGGCGGCCGATTTTGTCCTTCCAGTCCTCCGGCATCATGCGGTCATGCTTGGCGTAGTAATCGTAGGAGGCGAAGTCGAAGTTATCCTGGCGCAGTTCGAAGCCGAATTTCTTCGCCGCGGCTTCGAGCACGCGCACGCCCTCCGGCACGACTTCCTTGCCGATGCCGTCGCCCGGGATGACGGCGATGTTGTAGATGCGGTTGGTGGGCATGGCGCGGTTTCCTCCGGCTGCGATATTGGCGCAGCAACCTATCCTGAAACGACTGGCAATCAAATGCAGGAAATGGCGGGCGCTTGTCGCTACGCGCCCCGCCGGAAGATCACGCTGAGATTATTGGCCGGCATCGGCACGGTTTCCGCCAAGGCGAAACCGGAGCGCTTGGCCAGCACGGTGACGTCGTCAAGGTCGCGGATGCCCCATTGCGGATTACGCGCCTGCAGCTCGGCGCCGAACGCCGCATTGCTCGGCGCGGTGTGACGCCCGCTGATCTTATAAGGACCGTAGAGATAGAGAACGCCGCCCACCGGCAGGACGCGCGCGGCGCCGACGATCAAACCCTCGCACGCCGACCACGGCGCAATGTGGATCATGTTGCAACAAACGACGGCATCCGCGTGCGCGACCGGCCATGTCTTCGCTGTCACGTCGAGCTCCAGCGGCGACAATAGGTTCGGCACTGACGCTGCCGCGCGGTGCGCGACGATGCTGGCGAGTGCGTCAGAATCGGGATCGGTCGGTCGCCATGTCAGAGAGTGTAGCGCCCTGGCAAAATGGACCGCATGCTCGCCGCTGCCGCTGGCGACTTCGAGCACCAGCCCCTGGGCTGGCAGGATACGCCGCAAGACTTCGAGAATGGGCTCACGATTGCGCACGACGTGCGGACGATAGAGGCGCGGGTCGGGTGCTTCTGTCATGGCTGCTTGCCTACCACGGGGATGGTAGCAGCGCGGTAGCCGTTCACAGCGCCGCGCGCTCACTCCGCGTGAGCACGCGCGGTGCGGAGATCGGAGCAATCCCGTGATCGTCGGAGAACGGGTTCGGCCGGCCGAGCCGGCGCAGCCACCAACCGAGAATCTTTGCCATGCGACGCATGGACGTTGCGAGAGATGGCGGCGGCGGGGCGTCCGGCGGCAGCGGTCCCGTGGCGGAGCGTTCGTAGATGCGGCAGAGCGGCGAGCCGAACATCGCGTCGCGGG
>CAVOMM010000003.1:0-755000 GCA_963697025.1 uncultured Alphaproteobacteria bacterium
CGTGGTCCTGATTATTATATCTGTGCATGCCGTTGCGGCCGACCACGTGCAGCGTCGGGTAGCTGCCCTCGAGGTCGCGACGAATGGCGGCAATGTTGTCGCGATAGTCTTCGTCGTAGACCGGATAGGCCTTGGCCTGGCGAACCACGCAGGCGTCGACCACGTCGGCCGGCGCGATAAGCCCGATCTGAGCCACTTCCGCTTTCGCCAGCGCAATGAGATCGCGGTCGGCGGCATTCCACAGCCCGTCGCCCTCGAAGCAGAAATATTCGAGGCCGAGGCAGCTCATGCCCTCGGGCACCATCTCCGGCGACCAGGAGCGGAAGTTCTGCACCCGGCCGACCTTGACGCTGGGATCGTGGATATAGATCCAGTTATCCGGGAACAGCTCCGGCTTGCGCACCATCAGTGCCACGGTAAGAAAGTCGCGGTAGCGCAGAGCCCGCGCATGAAGGAGCGAGATCGGAACGGGCTTGATCCGCTCCACGAGTTCGCGCAACGGCGCCGAGCTGACGATGTGGCGGGCGGTGTAGAACTCGCGCTCGCTATTAGCGACGGTGACCTCGATGCGCCAATGATTGCGGGCCGCATCGAATTCGAGCCGGCTCAGTTCGCGCCCCATCAGGATGCGGCCGCCTTGTGCCTTGATCTTGCGCGCCGCGGCCTCCCACATCATGCCCGGCCCTTTGCGCGGATATTGGAAGCTCTCGATCAGCGTCTTGACGGTATCGCCGTTGGCTTTGCGGGGGCCGCTGCGCTTACCGCCGCGCCGGAGCGAGCGTTTGAGGCCGTTGATAATGGCCGTGGCCAAATCGAGGCCCTTGATGCGTTGCGCCGCCCAATCGGCGGAAATCTCGTCGCATGGCATGCCCCACACTTTCTCGGTGTAGGTCTTGAAGAAAATCTGGAACAGCCGTTCGCCAAACTGGTTGCGCACCCAGTCATGGAAGGTGCGCGCCGGCGTCACCGGGAAGATCTTCGCGTAAGCGTAGGATGCAAGGCACGCCGCGCTGGTGAACACGCCGAGCTTGAGCAGCGCTTCAAAGGCCTTCAGCGGATAGGAGAAGAACTTGCCGTTGTAGTAGATGCGCGACAGGCGCGGCCGCGCGATGAAATCGTCGGGCAGGATCTCCTGCCACAGCGCGACGACCTCTTTCGATTTGGAGAAGAAGCGGTGGCCGCCGATGTCAAACAGGAAGCCCTTGTAATCGACGGTGCGGCTGATGCCGCCGACATAGGTTGGATCGCGCTCGATCACGAGGACGGAGCACGCCTCTTTGCTCAGGCAATAGGCCGCGGTCAATCCGGCCGGTCCCGCGCCGATCACGAACACGTCGGCATCGACGGCCGTGTTGCGGACGGCATCGCGGGTAGTCTGGTCGAGCCCGGTCATGGCGCCGACTTCACGCGGCATGCCGCGGCCGAAAGGCGAACAACGCCTGACCGAAATAGGAGACAAGGGTGGCCGCGGCGGCGCCGATAATCAGAGCCAACTGCGGGACGGCAGACAACAGCGTGACGACGAGGACTGCGAAAACGGCATAGCTCACGGCTTGCGCCGCGGCCGCGACGGCGGCGTAGCGGAACGCTTCATCGGCTGGGCGCCGCCCGCTGCATTCGAAGGTCAGCGCGCGATTGAGCCGCCAAGTCACGACCGTCGCAATGGCGAGCGAAACAGCCCGCGCGACGAGCGGGTTCAGTCCGTGGCCGAGGATGATCGTAAAGACGGCAAGGTCGGCGACGAGACCAAGCCCGCCGACGCCGAGGAAGCGGAGCGGCCGCGGCAGCATCTCGAAATATCCGCGAACCGGATCGTCGAGGGCGATCGCAGGCGCGGATGTTGCGCCCCCCGCCGTGCCCCGTCCAACCTCACTGACGCGCATAGCAACTCCACGCCTGCGAACGGCCCGATCTGGCGCCGATTTCGGCTGGCCGAGCTCGTGTCCCTTTGCCCCGGCTATCCGTGGCAGTATTTCCTTAATGGCCGGCTAGCGCGGCCGCGCGCGATCGAGACTGTGCGCGAGACCGTTAAGAGACCCTCACCGCGCTTAAATGTCCGCGATGCGTTTTGGCGGCGGAAAGGGGCGTGGCGTCGGGCGATCCTGCCTTGCGGCGCGATGCCGCCCTCCTATATGAGCCAAGGGAAATCGCCTCGGCAGAAGACGTTTGGCCATCGGTCTAAGGTCTGCGGTTGAGGTGGCGAGTCATAAGGGGGTCGGACTTTGGGCGCCTTACGGGCCAGCCCGACCTGCCGCAAAAGAGAGGATTTAGACCATGGGCAAGGTCATCGGTATCGATCTCGGGACCACCAATTCCTGCGTCGCCGTCATGGAAGGCAAGACGCCGAAGGTCATCGAGAACGCAGAGGGGATGCGCACCACGCCGTCCATCGTCGCTTTCACCGACGAGGGCGAGCGGCTGGTCGGCCAGCCGGCAAAACGCCAGGCGGTCACCAATCCCGAGCGCACGATTTTCGCGGTCAAACGCCTGATCGGCCGTCGCTACGACGATCCGATGGTGGAGAAGGACAAGAAGCTCGTTCCCTACAAGATCGCGCGCGCCAGCAACGGCGACGCCTGGGTCGAGATCGAGGGCAAGAGCTATTCGCCGTCGCAGATTTCCGCGTTCATCCTGCAGAAGATGAAGGAGACCGCCGAGGCCTATCTCGGCGCCAAGGTCGATCAGGCCGTCATCACCGTTCCGGCTTATTTCAACGATGCGCAGCGCCAGGCCACCAAGGACGCCGGCAAGATCGCCGGCCTCGAAGTGTTGCGCATCATCAACGAGCCGACCGCGGCGGCGCTCGCTTACGGTCTCGACAAGAGCAAGACCGGCACCATCGCGGTCTATGACCTCGGCGGCGGCACCTTCGATATTTCCATTCTCGAAATCGGCGACGGCGTGTTCGAGGTGAAGTCGACCAACGGCGACACCTTCCTCGGCGGCGAAGATTTCGACATGCGCCTGGTCAACTATCTGGCCGACGAATTCCAGAAAGAACAAGGCATCGATCTGCGCCGCGACAAGCTGGCGCTGCAACGGCTCAAGGAGTCGGCGGAAAAGGCCAAGATCGAATTGTCCTCGACGACGCAGACCGAGATCAACCTGCCGTTCATCACGGCGGATGCGTCGGGACCGAAGCATCTGACCATGAAGCTCACCCGCGCCAAGTTCGAGGCGCTGGTCGACGACCTCATTCAGAAGACGATCGAGCCGTGCCGGCAGGCGCTCAAGGACGCCGGCGTGTCCGCGGCCGAGATCAACGAGGTCGTTCTGGTCGGCGGCATGACGCGCATGCCGAAGGTCCAGGAGGTCGTCAAGCAGCTGTTCGGCAAGGAGCCGCATAAGGGCGTCAACCCCGACGAAGTCGTTGCGGTCGGCGCCGCGATTCAGGCCGGCGTGCTGCAAGGCGACGTCAAGGACGTGCTGTTGCTCGACGTGACGCCGCTGTCGCTCGGCATCGAGACGCTGGGCGGCGTGTTCACCCGGCTGATCGACCGCAACACCACGATCCCGACCAAGAAGAGCCAGGTGTTCTCCACCGCCGAGGACGGCCAGACCGCGGTAACGATCCGCGTGTTCCAGGGCGAGCGCGAGATGGCGGCCGACAACAAGATGCTCGGCCAGTTCGATCTCATCGGTATTCCGCCGGCGCCGCGCGGCGTACCGCAGATCGAGGTCACTTTCGACATTGACGCCAACGGTATCGTCAACGTCTCGGCCAAGGACAAGGGCACCGGCAAGGAGCAGCAGATCCGCATCCAGGCTTCCGGCGGCCTGTCGGAGTCCGACATCGACAAGATGGTCAAGGACGCCGAGGCTCATGCCGAGGAAGACAAGAAGCGCAAAGCCGAGGTCGAGGCGAAGAACCACGCCGAGGCTCTGCTGCACGCCACCGAAAAGACCTTGGCCGAGCATGGCGCAAAGGTCGGCGAAGCCGAACGCCGCGCCATCGAGAACGCCATGGCGGATCTGAAGGAAGCCTTGAAGGGCACCGACGCCGAGGCGATCGCGGCGAAGGCCAACACGTTGCAGCAGGCTTCGATGAAGCTCGGCGAGGCGATGTATAAGCAGGCCGCCGAGCAGCAGCCGGGCGGCGGCGACGCCAGCGGCGCGGAAGCCAAGAAGGAAGACGTCGTCGATGCCGAGTTCACCGAAGTCGACGACGACAAGAAGAACAAAAAATCGGCTTGATGCAGCGAGGCGCTTGATGCCGTTGCGGCTTGTCAGAATGGCACCCCCGGATGCAAAACGGGGGTGCTCGTTCATCAAGAATCGGATTACATCTAGCGGTTCTTCTGTCGGTTCGTCTGTCCGTTCTTGGGGTGAGGACTGATGGCCAAGCGCTGCTACTACGAAGCTCTCTCGATCGAACGCACCGCGAGCGATGGCGACATCAAGGCCGCCTTTCGCAAGCAGGCCATGGTCTGCCATCCGGATCGCAATCCCGGCGACACGGAAGCCGAGCACCGCTTCAAGGAAATCAACGAAGCCTACGAGGTCTTGAAAGACCCCGACAAGCGCGCCGCCTATGACCGTTTCGGCCACGCCGCCTTCGAGCACGGCATGGGCGGCACGGGGCCGGGCTTCGGCGCCGATTTCGGCACCACTTTTTCCGATCTGTTCGAAGGCATTTTCGGCATGGCCGGCGCGCGTGGCCGAAGCTCCGGCGGCCGCGAGCGCGGCGCCGATCTGCGCTACAACATGGAGATCAGCCTCAACGAGGCTTACGCCGGCAAGAATGCGCAAATCCGCATTCCAACGTCGGTGACGTGCGAGGCTTGCTCCGGCTCCGGCGCCAAGGCCGGCACCAAGCCGAAGACCTGCCCGATGTGCGGCGGCCAGGGCCGAGTGCGCCATGCGCAAGGCTTCTTCACGCTGGAACGCACCTGTCCGAATTGCGGCGGACGTGGCCAGTCGATTGACAGCCCCTGCGCGTCATGCGCCGGCTCCGGCCGCGTTACCCGCGAGCGCACCCTGTCGGTGAATATCCCGGCCGGCGTCGAAGACGGTACCCGCATCCGGCTTGCCGGCGAGGGCGAGGCCGGTGTGCGCGGCGGGCCGCCCGGCGATCTCTACATTTTCCTATCGATCGGCGCGCATCCGTTCTTTCAGCGTGAAGGCGCCGATCTGTATTGCCGCGTTCCGGTCTCCATGGTTGCCGCCGCGATGGGCGGCGAGTTCGAAGTGCCGACCATCGACGGCGGCAAGACCAAGGTGAAGATTCCGGAGGGCACGCAGTCCGGCCGGCGCTTCCGCCTGCAAGGCAAGGGCATGCCGGTATTGCGCGCGCGGCAGTCCGGCGACATGTACGTGCAAGTCGTGGTCGAGACGCCGCAGAAGCTCACCAAGAAGCAGCGCGAGCTGTTGGCCGAATTCGACCGGCTGTCGTCGACCGAAACCCAGCCGGAATCCACAGGCTTTCTCGGCAAGGTCAAGGAGTTCCTCGACGGACTCGGCGCTCGCACCGGCTCCGCTTGAAACGATATGGTCTTTACCCCCCGAATGCTTTAAAACTGACACGATTTTGTCGCGTGCAAAAACGTGTACAAGGTATTTTGTGTGACGCTCATGCCGCTGCCAGCCTTGCAAAAATTCGAAAAGAAGATCGGGCGGCAGTTTCGCCTCCTGGAGGCCAGGAAGAACATCATCGAGCGCAAGATCGGACGCCAGATCCGGCTGTTCGAAGAGAAGCGCGACGGTATCGGCAAGAAGATCGAGCGGCAGATCAAGCAGTTCGAGCTCAGGAAAGGTATCCGGCTCGACGACGAGGTGCGCTTCATCCGCTCCTGGATCGAGCGGCCGTTGACGGTCGGCGCCGTGACGCCGTCGGGCAAGATTCTCGCTCGCGCCATGGCGCGCTATGTCGATCCGGACTCGACCGGGCCGGTGGTCGAATTGGGCCCGGGCACCGGCCCGGTCACGGAAGCCCTGGTCGCGGCCGGCGTCGATCCGTCACGGCTGGTGCTGGTCGAATTCGATCCGACCTTCTGCCGCATCCTGCGCAACCGCTACCCCGAGGCCACCTTGGTGCAGGGCGACGCCTATAGCCTGCGGCGGCTCCTCGAGACGCTGCTCATTCAGCCTGCCGCCGCCGTGGTGTCCGGCCTGCCGCTGATCACCAAGCCCATCAAGATGCGGCTGCGGCTCATCCGCGACGCTTTCGACCTGATGGTGCCCGGCGCGCCCTTCGTGCAGTTCACCTATTCGGTCGCCTCCCCGGTGCCGCGTCGCTTCGGCGGCTTCACCGCCGAAGCCTCCGAGCGCATCTGGATGAATATCCCGCCGGCGCGCGTGTGGGTCTATCGGAAGGCCTGACGGTCTTTCGAACATGCCCGCCCCCAAAATCCTGGTCATCCCCGGCTCGCTACGCACCGGCTCGCACAATGCCCGGCTCGCTGCGCTCGCGGCCAAGGAGCTGGCGCTTGCCGAAGCCGAGGTGACGCGCATCTCGCTGGAGGATTATCCGCTGCCGCTGTTCGATGCCGATTTCGCGGCCGCATCCGGCATGCCGGCATCGGCGCTGCGGCTCAAAGCCATGCTGATGGCGCATCAAGGCGTATTCATATCGAGCCCTGAATACAGCGCTTCGGTGACGCCGCTTCTGAAAAACGCCATCGACTGGGTGTCGCGCGTGCGCGAGGGCAGCGAACCGACCTATATCGCGTTCAAGAACCGCGTCTTTGCCATCGGCGCGGCGTCGGCCGGCTCGGGCGGCGGGCTGCGCTCGCTCATGGCGCTGCGGCAGATTTTGGAGCTGGGCTGCGGCGCCTTGGTCATTCCCGAGCAGGTCTCGGTGCCGCGCGCCGAGCAGGCGTTTGACGAGCGCGACAATCTGAAGGATGAAGCGCTGGCGGCGTCGCTAAAGACGATGGCGCGACGGCTGGTTGAGCTGGCGGCCGTCATGCCGTAGAGCATGATCCGGAAAAAGCCTGCCCTCGGGCTTGATCCGAGGGTGGACGCCGGTTTTCCGAAAAGATCATGCTCCATCAAAATCAAAGCCGGGCCATGCAGTTAAAGCCGCGCGAGCGCCTGATCGTTGCGCTCGATGTCCCCTCGGTCGAAGCGGCGGCCGCGCTGGTGGCGCGGCTCGGCGATGCGGTGTCGTTCTACAAGATCGGCTATCAGCTCGCCTTCGCCGGCGGGCTTTCTTATGCGCACGCGCTGACCGGCGCCGGCAAGCAGGTCTTTATCGATCTCAAGCTGCACGACATCGCCAATACGGTGGCGCAAGGCGTGAAAAGCGTGGCGCGGCTTGGCGCGACCTTCCTCACCGTGCACGGCTATCCGCCGACCATGCGGGCCGCGGTGGAGGCGCGCGAGGGCAATTTGCGCATTCTCGCCGTCACCGTGCTGACTTCGTTCGACGACGCCGATCTCAAAGCCGCCGGCTATGCCATGACCGTGCCCGAGCTCGTCGCGCAACGCGCCGCACAAGCGCGCGACATCGGCATCGATGGGCTCGTCTGCTCGCCGGAAGAGGCGGCAAATGTGCGCGCCATCGTCGGCGACAAGCTGTGTTTGGTGACGCCTGGCATTCGCCCCGCGGGCGCCGAGGCCGGCGACCAGAAGCGCATCGCGACGCCGGCGGCGGCGATCGCGGCGGGTGCGGATTATCTGGTCGTCGGCCGGCCGATCATCGCCGCGCCCGATCCGAAAGCGGCGGCCGAGGCGATTGTCGCCGAGATCGCCGGCGCTGAATAAAAATAGGGGAGAGCGTCATGCCCAAGGGCTATTGGCTGCCGCAGATCGATGTCAGCGACATGGACGGCTACAAGGCCTATATGGCCGCGACCCCGCCGGCGCATGAGAAATACCAAGGCATCGCGCTGGCGCGCGGCGGCCGCAGCGAAGTGGTCGAAGGCCGCATGCGGTCCCGCTGCGTCATTCGCGAATTTCCCGATTATGCCGCGGCGCTCGCCTGTTACCGCTCCGACGAATATCAGCGCGCGCGGCTGCTGCGCTTGCCGCATTCGCAATGCGACTTCGTCATTGCCGAGGGTTATGACGATCCGCAGCCGGCCGCGGCGGCTTCGCCCGGCGCGAAGAAAGGCTATTGGATCGTCCATCTCGATGTGACCGACGCCGAGGCGTACAAGGCCTATCCACCCGCGCTGCTCTCGCATCTCGCCAAATTCGGGACCCGCTTTCTGGTGCGCGGCGGCGCCCGGGAAGTGCCGGAGGGCAAGGTGCGCGGACGCACCGCCGTCGTGGAATTTCCGAGTTTCGACGCGGCCTTGGCCTGCTATCGCTCGCCGGATTATGTCCCGGTGAAGAAGCTGCGCCAAGGCAATGCCGAAGTCGACCTTGTGATCGTCGAGGGCTACGACGGCCCGAAATTCTGATTTTCCGAAAAGCAAGATTTCCAGATAACCGAAGGAGGACGCAGCAATGGCAAAGGGCTACTGGATCGGGCGCGTCGATGTGCACAACGAAGACGGCTACAAAGCCTACGCCGCCGCCAATCCGGCGATCTTCAAGAAATTCGGCGGCCGCTTCGTGGTGCGCGCCGGCAAATTCGAGGCGCCGGAAGGCAGCGCCCGGTCGCGCAACGTCGTCATCGAATTCCCCGATTATGCCACTGCGCTCGCCTGCTACCGCTCGCCCGAATATCAGGCGAATATCAAGGTTCGGCAGCCGCACGCCATCGCGGATATCGTGATCATCGAAGGCTATGACGGGCCGCAGCCTTAACTCCTCCTTCTCCCCGCTGTGCGGGGAGAAGGTTGGGATGAGGGGGCCTACCGGCTGGGCTCAGAATCGCGGAGAGGCCCCCTCACCCTCGCTTCGCATAGCCGATGCTTCGCATCGGCGTTCTTGAGTTAAGAACGGCGTCCAATGACGCCTATGCTCTCCCCGCACGGCGGGGAGAGGTGATATACCGCAGCCTCATTTGGAGCCATGCCGATGGTTGCTGGGAATTCCGACATGCGGGTGGTGATCGCCGGTGCCGGCGGGCGCATGGGGCGCACGCTGATCCATGCCGTCGCCGCGACCAGGGGCTTGACGCTGGCCGGCGCGGTCGAGGCCGCAGGCTCGGCGGTGATCGGCCGCGATGCCGGCGAGCTGGCCGGCCTCGGGCCGAACGGCGTCAAGGTCACGAGCGAGGTTGCGCCGCTCCTCAGAGAAACCGACGGCCTGATCGAATTCACCATTCCCGCCGCTACGCTCGCCTTCGCCGAGCTGACCGCCGCAGCCGGCAAGGTTCATGTCATCGGCACCACCGGCCATTCCGCCGAAGAGGAAGCGGTCATCGGCGAAGCGGCCAAGCGCGCGACCATCGTCAAATCCGGCAATATGAGTCTCGGCGTCAATCTCTTGGCGGCGCTGGTCAAGCGCGTCGCCAGAACGCTCAACGACGACTACGACATCGAAATCCTCGAAATGCATCACAATAAGAAGATCGACGCGCCGTCCGGCACCGCGCTGATGCTCGGCCGCGCCGCCGCCGAAGGCCGCGGCATCGATCTAAACAAGCATTCGGCCCGCGGCCGCGACGGCATGACCGGCGCGCGCCGTCCGGGCGACATCGGTTTCGCCTCGCTGCGCGGCGGCACTGTGGTCGGCGATCATTCGGCGATCTTCGCCGGCCCGGCCGAGCGCATCGAGCTCACGCACCGCGCCGAAGACCGCATGATCTTCGCCCGCGGCGCGCTGCACGCCGCGCTGTGGGGGCGCGGCCAGAAGCCCGGGCTGTATTCCATGGCGGACGTGCTGGGGTTGAAGGATATTTAGGGCGGCCTTGCCCGGTTTTTTGATTTCATCAAAATCGATAAAGCTGTAACCTTGCTCCAGTGGTCGGTGGCAAGAACAAAAACACCAGCGGCATCGTTGCATTGATTTTGACGCGGCAACACCGGGGGCGTGCCATGTCGATGGACGACTCAGAGGTCGAGGACATCAAGCGCGCGCTGGCACAATCGGTCCACCAGCATTGGCGGCTTTCCCTGCTCGAAGGCATTGTTCTCGTCATCCTCGGCGCGGCCGCCATCGTCATGCCGCGCACGATCGCGGTCGAGCTCTTGTTCGGCTTTCTGTTTCTGATCAGCGGCGTGATGGGCTTGATCACCACCGTCGTGATGCGACAAGCGCCCGGCTTTTGGTGGTCGCTGGTGTCGGCGATCCTCGGCATCTGGGCCGGTGTGGTGATGCTGGTGTCGCCGGTGCACGTCCTGTCGCTGACGCTCATTCTCATCGTGTTTTTCGTGATCGAGGGCGTCGCCTCGATCATGTTCGCGCTCGAACATAAGCGCGCGCAATCGGGACGCTGGGATTGGATGCTGGCGGCCGGCATCGTCGACTTGATTGTCGCCGCGATCATCCTGTTCGGTCTGCCCGGCTCGGCAAGATGGGCGCTCGGATTGCTGGTCGGCATCGACTTGATCTTCGGCGGTTTGGCGTTGGCCGCGATGGCGCTGCACGCCCGCAGCAGGTGAAATAGCCCGGGTTCGATCCGATGGCGGACGTTTCCGGGATTGGGGGCCAGCTAGCCCCGCTTACCTCTTCGGATACGCCGTGAAAATATAATCCTGTTTCGCCACGGCCGTGTGGCAGGCGTAGCCGCAATTCGAGTCGGTTCCCTGCGGCGTAAAAGTGTTGGACGCGGCATCATAGTTGAAATCGCCGTAGGCCCAGCCGTGGGTGTCCGGGAATCGCTTGCTGTCTTTTTCGATGACGTCAACCGCTTGCAGAGCGTCCGGCACGTTGACGAAATAGGGCGCCACCGTATTCCTTTTAAACGACCACTCGATCTTCACGATCTTGGAGCCTTCCGGAAAAAGTTTGCCATCGGCGGGCAGGCCTTGCCTGTAGGCCTTCATCATCACGTCATTCGCCACGATCACTTTCATCTGTTTTTCGGTCTGGCTGACCGCGATATTCTGCCAGTTTTCATATCCTCTGAAATCGCCAAACGAGAGCTTGCCCAATTTCAGCGCGTACTTGTCCTGCGCCGCAATGGCCAAGCTGGCGAAGCCGGCCAGCAATACCGCAACGATCGCCAACATGCGAATGCGCGACATGATAAAGCCTCCATAATTAAGGCCGAGAGCCTTATCGGCCTCGCGAAATCGATCGGTTGCTCAAACAAACGGTTCGATGAAGTTCAGTCGGTGACGTCCAGGTGAGCTAAGCTTCTTGTTGCAGCAGTCGGCCGATGAACGCTGGACCGGGAAATCGTAACAAATGACGGCGCGCCGCGGAAGCCAAGCAACGTCGAGGAAGATCACGACCGTGTGAGCACTCGGCGTTCCGCCTACGTCTTATCCGTTATGTGTCAAAATTGAATACAAAAGATGAAGCAAACCCCCGCCGGTTGTAGCGGACTGCCGGACTGAAATGCGCGCGCAAGAAGGCGCCTACTTGTTCCTCTGCGCCGCGTCGCTCACGATCTTGAAGGCTTCGGCGAGCGGCGGCTTGTCCTTGGAGATGTCGGCGCCGACGCTTCCCATCGTCTTGATCATTTCCGCTTGTTCGTCGGCCGGCAGGTTGACGAATTCGCCGCCGCCGGCCGTCCAGGCCTTGATTGACGCGTCCTCGATTTCCTGAGCGCGCGGACTGAAGTTGATCGCGGTCGAGGCGGCGTCGCGGTCGATGATCTGCTGCAGGTCGGGCGGCAGCGAGTCGTACCATTTCTTGCTGATTTCGACGACGTAGAAGATCGCGGCGTGGTTGGTCAGGGTAATGTATTTCGCCGCATCGAAGAAATGCAGGCCGCTCAACAGCTGAATGCCGGCAACCGAGGCATCGAGCGCACCCTGCTGCAGCGCGGCTACAACGTCGCCCGGCGACATCGCCACCGGGGTGGCGCCCAATTTACTGAATGACTTCGATTGGAATTCCGAGGCAAAGATGCGCAGCTTCTTGCCTTTGAAATCGTCGAGATGGCGGATCGCGTTCTTTGACACCACTTCGGACTGCTCGGCGAAGCCGACGGCGACGCCGTGTAATCCCTTGTTGGCGCCAAGCCCGAGATAAAACTTCAGCACTTGCGGATCGGCGGCGACCTTCTCGGCCTGGGATGCGGAAGTGACGAGACCGGGAGCGGCCAGCACTTCGAAGCGTTCGTCGATGCCGACGAAGAACTCGGGCGGAATGATCGCGCATTGGATCGAGCCGAACTGCGTGCCTTCGATCTGGCGCGGGATGGTGCCCAGCTGGCTCGCCGGGTAGAGCTGCGCCTTGATGCGGCCGCCGGAGTCCTTTTCCACGGCGTCGCCGAACGCCTTGCCGTATTGATCGAGCACCGCATGAATGGTGGGCGTCGTGATCTTCATCACGAAGGTCTGGCCTTGTGCCTGCGCGACGCCGCCGGCCAGCGCCAGCGTGAAAACACCCGCCGCGGCCGCAACCGCAAATCTTCCTTGCACGAATTTCACGTCGTCCTCCTTGCCGGATCGTTTTTTATCGATATCGCGTTGTTGCAGACAGGACCGATGTTGTCCAGTTCGCCCGGCGAACCCATCAGTTACCGTCGTGCCCGGCTGCGCATGCGCCCGGCCCGACCTTGTCTTGGTCCAAGATCATGAACGATCCGCCGTGATAGGTCGATACGAATAACGTCTCGCGAATTGGAATGCGCTCCACAACGTCCACGCCGGCGATGCCAAAATCAACTCCCTCTCCGCCTGGTATGCGTGACAGTCTGCCGGCGGGGTCCAGTTCGAACGCCCCGCGATTGGCAAACAAGACGGCAACATGCGAAGCCGGCAATTCGGCAAGTTGATCGAACTCGGCGCCTTCAAGTTCCGAGGGCAACGGCAAGCGATCCAGGCCGCCCGGCGCCGTCAATTCGTAGAGGCCGCTGATTGTCAGCACGACGACCTTATTCTGACCGGTAAGCTCGTAAACTTTCGGATGAACACCGATGTCAGCTGCAGCCGAGCGCGGAATAGGTTTCAATGCGCCCTTGCCGTCGTACGTAAAAATTCCGCTGTTGAATGTCTCGACGGTAACAATGCCGCGCGACGGAATATCTCGGATGAAGGGATGATCCAGTCCTGCGCTGCCCCCGATTGGAGTGAGCTCATCCGCAAGCCGAAACAGCGACCGGGGCGAGCTCAGCCAACTGTCGCGCTTGGCATAGACGAGATATTGGCCGATGGCCGGGTGGTATTGAAGGACGTTGCCGTCGAAAACATAGCTCGTAATCCTGTGTGCGCGATCGGCTAGGGTTGCGTTGCCGTCGCGGCGCAGCGGCGCCGTCCACAACTCCTCATTCGCCTCGATCAAAAGCCGGTCGGGATTGCCGATCTCGCTGAAGCGAGTCCCCCAGTTGCGTGACGGTATTGGCAAGCCCGGCACCTCGCGCACGCTGTTGTCGGGATTGAGGATGAACGCGCTACCGCCGTTCGTACCGATCGCGGCCGCGTGGTGTAGCGGGAGATCGCTGACCCAGTTCACCTCGCCGATGGCTGCCCCGGTCAGATCAAGCCGGCTGACCTTCGGGATCGGATCGCCGGCGAGCGAGAAAACGCCGGTCGATGTCGCAACGAGCGTGGCATGCCGGCCGGAAATCCAAGCAGCCCTCGACACAGTGCCGATCGTTTTAACGTCGCTTCCATTGACGCCAACGAATCTACCAGTGGCAGGATCTTGAATATAGAGCTGCGCGCGCCCGTGCACCGGCCAGAGACCGACAACACGGCCGGACGGCTCGGTCACATAGGTATCGTACAAGCCGATCGCAAATCCGTGCGGAACTTCCAGTTTGTCCTTGTCGTTGAGGACAAAAGTCCGCCCGCACGCTCCCCAAGATGTGAAAGTCGGCCAACGCGACCCAGGGAAGCTGCGTGCCACCATAATAAGCGGCGGATTGCCAGGACCGTAACATTTATCGGGGGCGCCAAGCGGCACTGGCACGATGCAAAGCCGCGCGGCTAGCGCTATCGTTGTCGCGTGGATCCACCACGAAAAAACGATGCCCACAGCGGTCGCTAAGCGAGGCACGCGCATGGCCGCTCGATCTCCCGGCCCGATCCGACGGTCCAAAAATACTGAGCACCTATAATTAAAATGCGAACTTATTGCAGAAAAAGCGAACGAATAGATGAAAGGCGGCTGCGACGCCTGCATCAAATAACGAACGGGCTAACTTCAATCGCCGCGCAATAGCGACGTGCCGGTCATTTCCTTCGGCTTCGGCAATTCCATCAGCTCGAGCAGCGTCGGCGCGATGTCGGCGAGCTTGCCGTCGGCAACCAGCGCGCGATTGCGCGCGCCGACGAGCAACAATGGCACCGGATTGGTAGTGTGCGCGGTGTGCGGGCCGCCGGTCTGCGGGTCGCGCATCATCTCGCAATTGCCGTGGTCGGCGGTGACCAACAACGCGCCGCCGGCTTTCTCGATGGCCTGCGCGATGCGGCCGAGGCCGGTGTCCACCGTTTCCACCGCCTTGATCGCCGCCGGCAGGCTTCCGGTGTGGCCGACCATGTCGGGATTGGCATAGTTGAGCACGATCAAATCGTATTTGCCCGACGCGATCGCGGCGACCGCCTTGTCGGTGAGCTCGGGCGCCGACATTTCCGGCTGCAGGTCATAGGTCGCGACCTTCGGCGACGGCACCATGATGCGGTCCTCGCCGGCATAAGGCTCCTCGCGGCCGCCGTTGAGGAAATAGGTCACGTGCGCATATTTCTCGGTCTCCGCCATGCGCAGCTGGGTGCGGCCGGCTTCCGCCACCACTTCGCCGAGGATATTTTTCAGCGTCTGCGGCGGAAAGATCGTCGCCATCAGTTTGTCGAGCTCGTCCGAGTACTGCGTCATGCCCACGGCGGCGGCGAAGCGGACGGTGTGCTTGCGCTTAAAGCCGGCAAAATCCGGATCGAGCATAGCGGAAAGAATTTCGCGCACGCGGTCGGCGCGGAAGTTGAAGCACAGCACGCCGTCGCCGTCCTTCATGCCCGCATAGTCGCCGACCACGGCGGGGATGATGAACTCGTCGAATTTCTTGTTGGCGTAAGCATCGGCGACGACGGCCGGCGCATCGGCAAAACGCGGAGCATCGGCTGCGACGATGGCGTTATACGCCTTCTCGACGCGGTCCCAGCGCTTGTCGCGATCCATGGCGTAGTAGCGGCCGCATACGCTTGCGATTTTGGCTGCCGGAGGCAGTGCGGTGAGAAGCCGCTTGATATCCTCGGCGGCGGCTTGCGGCGGCGTATCGCGGCCGTCGGTCAGCGCGTGCACCAGCACCGGCACGCCGGCGTCAGTGAGAATCTTGGCGAGAGCCGCGGCGTGATCCTGATGCGAATGCACGCCGCCGGGCGAAACCAGGCCGAGCAAATGGCAGGCGCCGCCGCTGGCTTTGAGTTTGGCGATGAAATCGGTCAGCGCCGGCGCGCGCGCGATCTCGCCGCTGGCGATGGCCGCGCCGATGCGCGGCAGGTCCTGCATCACCACGCGGCCGGCGCCGATATTGAGATGGCCGACTTCGGAATTGCCCATCTGCCCGTCGGGCAGGCCAACGTCCTTGCCGCAGGTGTGCAGGAAGCCGTGCGGCAGGCTTTGCCACAGCCGGTCGAAGGTCGGCGTCTTGGCCTGGCGGATGGCGTTATCCGCCGCCTCCTCGCGCCAGCCCCAGCCGTCCAAAATCACCAGCATAACCGGGCGTCGCCGCTGCATTGTCCAAAGTCCTCGGCTTCAAGATGAACCCGAGGTATGGCGGATCGTGGCGACCGTCAATCAGCGGCAATCTCCTTCTCCCCGCACGCGGGGAGAAGCACAGGCGGCCTTCGGCCGCCGTTCTTCTTACGTTAAGAACGCCGATGCGTAGCATCGGCTATGGATGAGGGGGCCTCTCCGCCGGGCTGAGATCTGCCGATTTTTTTTGCAACGTCGCCGCGCCAACCGCAGCGCTCAGAATCGCGGCACAGCCCCCTCACCCCAGCCCTCTCCCCGCACGCGAGGAGAGGGGGAGAACGACTACGCCGCCGCTCCGACCTGTCCCGCTTCCCAGCCGAGCATGGCGCGCTTGCGGGTCAGCCCCCAGTGATAGCCGGTGAGCTCGCCGGATTTGCCGACGACGCGGTGGCACGGCACCACAAAGCAGATCGGGTTCTTGCCGACGGCGGCGCCGACGGCGCGCGCGGCTTTCGGCGCCGAGATTTTGCCGGCGATGTCGGAATAGGTGGCGAGTTTGCCCATCGGAATGTGCAGCAAGGCTTCCCACACGCGCACCTCAAAGTCGGTGCCGATCAGAACAACGCGCAGCGGCTCCTCGGCGCGCCATAGCGCGGAATCGAAAATGCGCCGGGCGAGCGGTGCCGTCATCGCCATGTCCTCGACATAAGTGGCCTTCGGCCAGCGGCCCTTCATGTCGGCAAGCGCGGCGCGCTCCTTGCCGCCGTCGGCAAGCGCCAGCCCGGCCAAACCGCGCTCGGTCGCCATCACCACCGCGGTGCCGAACGGAGATGGGTGCAGGCCGTAACGGATGGTGAGACCTTCGCCGCCGGCCTTCCATTCGCCGGGCGACATCGCCTCGTGGGTGACGAACAGATCGTGCAATCGGCCGGGACCGGACAGCCCCACTTCATAGGTGGCGTCGAGCACGCTTGCGGAATCGCGCAAGAGCTGCCGCGCGCCGTCGAGCGTCAGCGCCTGCAAAAACGCCTTCGGGGTGATGCCGGCCCAGCGGCGGAACAAATGATGCAGCTCGGTCGGGGTGACGCCGGCGGCCTCGGCAATGGCCTCGATTTCGGGCTGCTCGCGCCAATGGCCGCGGATATGGCCGATGGCGCGGCGCACCACGTCGTAATCGGCGGCGGCTTCGGCGAGATGCTTCGCGTCGGAAATACGATCGGGTGACAGCATGGATGCCTCCATCATTGACTCCCGATCTAGGCCGCAAACCGCGGCCGAACCACCCGATTTCTGGCTAATCCAAGACCGTCCGTGTCGGCCCGCGCTTGGCTTCGCCCAGCGCGTTCGACAGGGCGAGCGCGAAGCTTTCCTTCTCGTGCGGGCCTAAAAACGCGGCGATCGGCAGGCGGCGGCCGCGCGACACCAGGAACAGCCGTTCGATGCCGAATTCCTCGTGCACGATGCGGTCGAGCTTCACCCAGACCGGATTGAGCGTCCATTCGCGGACCCGGCCGCGATGGCTGACCTGCCGCACCGTGAGCTCGGAAGCGGTGACGATGACCTCCTCATAGGCGCGGCCGGTGCGGTAGTTGGCGCGGAAGGCGAGATAGACGAGCAGCACGTCGAGGCCGAAGAAGCCGCAGACCGGCCACGCCCCCATTGCCACGAAAGCCACCCCGGAAACGAAGCTCAGGCCGCCGAGGCAGATCATGAAGATCACAAAGCCCCGCGGGCCGAGCGAGCGGTGCGGCGTGATCACGGCCGAAAAGATTTTCGGGTCGCCGGAAGCCGCCTCACGATTATTGTCGCTATCCATGTTGGTCATTATACGAGAAAGATGGGGCCCAGGACCATGGTGCGAAAGAAGCCGGCGCGGAAGAGATCGGGAAAGACGACCAAGCAGCGCTTAACGGCGGCCCGCAAAGGCAAAGCCGCACGGCTCAAGCCCGCCAAGGCGCAGCGCAGGGCCGACGCGGAGGCCGCCCACGGCGAGCTGCCACAATGGACGCCGGCCGAGATCGAGGAAGCGTTCCGCCGCTTCGCCGCCGCCAATCCGACCCCGCGTACCGAGCTTCAGTCTATCAATCCGTTCACGCTCTTGGTCGCGGTGGTGCTTTCCGCGCAGGCCACCGACGCCGGCGTCAACAAGGCGACGCCCGATTTATTCGCGCTCGCCGATACGCCGGAAAAGATGGCCGCGCTCGGCGAAGCGCGGGTGCGCGACCTGATCAAGACCATCGGCCTCTATCGCACCAAGGCCAAGAACGTGGTCGCGCTGTCGCAGCAGCTCATCGCCCAGCACGGCGGCAAGGTCCCGCACGACCGCGAGGCGCTGGAAGCATTGCCCGGCGTCGGGCGCAAGACGGCGAATGTCGTGCTCAATGTCGCCTTCGGCGAGCCGACCATCGCCGTCGATACCCATATTTTCCGCGTCGGCAACCGCACCGGCTTGGCCGTGGGCAAGACGCCGCTCGACGTGGAAATGAAGCTGATACAAGTCGTGCCGGAAAAATACCGGCTGCACGCGCATCACTGGCTCATCTTGCACGGCCGCTACACCTGCCTCGCCCGCCGCCCGCTGTGCGAGAAATGCATCATCGCCGATCTGTGCAAGTGGCCCGGGAAGACAGTCAACGTAGTTCCGTCACCCTGAGGTGGCCGCGAAGCGGCCCTCGAAGGGCGACGGCCCGGGCCGCGCATCCTTCGAGGCTCGCTTGGCTCGCGCCTCAGGATGACGGACCTTAATCAGCGTTTCGCTATTCGCTCTCGCGCCATCTGCTGCAGCGCCGCGCGGTCGAGCTTGTTGGTCGAGGCGAGCGGCAGCTCGTCGACGAACCAGACGAAACGTGGATGCGCATAGGCCGGCGCGTGCGCCAAGGCAAAGCGCTTGACCTCGTCTTCGTCGAGCGAGTGGCCGGCTTTGCCGATGACGAAGGCGACCGGCTTTTGCCCCTTGATGTCGTCGTCGATCGGAACCACCGCGGCCTGCGCTACGCCGGGATGGCGCTCCAGCATGCGCTCGACGTCGGCCGGATAAATATTTTCGCCGCCGGAAACGAACATGTCGTCGGTACGGCCGACGAAATAGTGAAAGCCGTTCTCGTCGCGGCGGAACACGTCGCCGGTGATATAGAAGCCGTCTGCCGTGAGCGGCCCCCTCCCTTCCCCTCCCCCGCTTGCGGGGGAGGGTGGGGCGGGGGCAGGGCGATTGTGATAACCGTTCATCACCGCCGGACATTTCATCTCCAGCACGCCTTGCTCGGCGTTGCGGTTGCCGCCGTCGACGAGCCGCAGTTCGACTTGCGGATGCGGATAGCCGACCGAAGTCTCCGGCTGCGGCAGGCCTTGCGGATGCGGGCCGAACACCACCGGCCCCGCTTCGGTCGTGCCATAGGCATTGGTCACCGAAGCCTGCGGCAGCGCCGCGCGCAAGGCCGCCATCAGGCTCGCGCTCACCGGCGCCGAGCCCATGCGCACGAATGCGACGCTGGAGAGATCGGTGCGCGCCAACAGTTCAGCCTCGCGCAGCATCATGGCGATCATCGGCGGCACCGCGGTGAGGAAGCTGCAACGGTAACGGCCGATCGCCTCGATATAAGCGCGGGCGGAGAATTGCGGCAACAGCACGATGGTGGCATGCGCCGCGCAGGCGAGTTTCGCCAGCGCCAGCGCGTTCATGTGATAGAGCGGCGCGGCGATCAGATAACGCTGGCGTTCGAGCCCGGGCGCAAGCCGCGTCTCCACCACCCAGATGTGGCTCTGATGCGACAGCACGACGCCCTTCGGCGTGCCGGTCGATCCGGAGGTGTAAAGGATCATCGCCGGCTCGCGCTGCTCTGGTACCACCGCTTCAAACAGGCCAGCATCGAGAAAATTCTCGAAGGCGTCGCCGAATGTCACGCCGGGAATATGCGCTGGGCAGTCCGCCGCGCGCGCCGCATCGCAGAACACCAGCTGCGCGTCGGCGTCGCGCAAAATAAAATGAATGGTCTCGCGCGGAAACTTGAAATTCACCGGCACGGCGACCAGGCCGGCGCGCATGATGCCGTAATAGGCGGCGAGATATTCGGCGCGATTGAGCGACAGCAGCGCGACGCGGTCGCCGCGCCGCAAGCCGCGCGTGAGGAGCGCCCGCGCCACGCCGTTCGCCATGGCATCGAGCTGTGCGAAGGTGAATTCGCGCGGCGGTGTTTCGCCGCCGAGATCGACGATCGCGGTTTTCGCCAAATCGCGGTCGCGGACGATCAGATCGCCGAGATTTTTGAACCTGCCAGCCGTCATGACTTCGGCGGCGCCGGCGGCGCCGTCAGATAGGTGCCGCGGCCGCTGGCGATCAGTTTGCCGTGCAGATCGAAAATCTGCGCCTCGGCGGTGGCGAATTGCGCGCCGGCGCGCACCACTTTGCCGTGGGCGACGAGATCGCCCGGCATCGCCGGCCGGTGATAGTCGACGCGCAAATCGATGGTCGGCACGCCGCGGCCGGTTTGCTTCACCATGGCCCAGTCGGCGGCAAGATCGATCAGCGCCGCGAGAATGCCGCCGTGGGTGATGCCGCGCTCTTTGTTGACCACCCATTCCTCGCGCCAGGTGGCCTTGAGTTCGATGCCGTCGTCGCTCACCGCGACCACCGAAAGGCCGAGCCATTGATGAAACGGCGCGCGGGTGACCAGCGCCTGGATTTGTTCGAGAGTGAGGTCGGCGGGGGAGGGAGATGTCATGGCGTCACCACCACTTTGCCGATCACCTCGCGATCGGCGATCAGGCGCAGGCCTTCGCGCGCCCCCTCGAGCGGCAGCACTTTGTCGATCACCGGCTTGATCTTGCCGGCGGCGATCAGCGTCATCAAGGCCGCGAGGTCGTCGTCGTAGAAACTGTTGGAGCCGACGATCTGCAGTTCGAAGCTCCACACGTAGCGCAAATCTTCCTTGGGATCGTAGCCGGCGGTGGCGCCGCAGACCAAAAGCTTGCCGCCGCGTTTGAGACAGCGCAGCGACGGCAGCCAGGTGTCGCCGCCGGTGAAATTGACCACCACGTCGACGCCGCCGTCGTAAGACCGCCGCTGCGGCTTGCCGTATGTCTCCACCGCCCATTTCGACCAGTCGGTCTTGGTGTAGTCGACGCCATGGTCGGCGCCGAGCGCTCTGAGCCGGTCGAGTTTTGCCGCGCTCGAGGCGCAGGCGATGACTTCGGCGCCGAGCATCTTCGCCAGCAGCACGCAGCCGGTGCCGACGCCGCCCGAGGCGCCGAGCACCAGCACTTTGTCGCCGGCTTTCACGGTGCGGTGGGTGATCAGCATGCGGTGCGCGGTGCCGTAGGCGACCGGCAGCGCCGCGGCCTGTTCGAAGCTCACGCCGGCTGGCATGCCGACGAGCTGGTCGGCGGCGACCCGGCAATATTCCGCCATGCCGCCGTCGAGCATTTCGCCCATCAGGCCGCGCTTCTTGTTGACCGGGTTGACCAGCACGCGGTCGCCCAATTTCCAGCGCTGCACGCCGGCGCCGAGTTCGGCGATCTCGCCCGCCATGTCGAGCCCGATGACCACCGGCAGCGGCACCTTGATGCCCGGCATGCCGCGCATGGTGAATACGTCATGATAGTTGAACGACGCCGCGCGCACCCGGATGACCACCTCGCTGTCGCCGGGCTGTGGCGTCGGGTAATCGGCGACGACGTCGAGATCGTCGAGGCCGCCGTGGCGGCGGAGAACTAAGGCTTTCATCGTCCCTCTATTGCTTGTCATGCCCGCGAAGGCGGGCATCCAGTACTCACCGTGGCTTCGGTGGATACTGGATCATCCGGGGGAGCCTGCCATCGGGCCGGCCACTTCGGGCCGGACCCGTTGGCGGATGATGACAATGGCGAGAGGCCTCTGCCTAGTCCAGCCGGACGCGTTCGGCAAACGCCGCTCAGGGGATTTCATAGACCGCGACTTCGCCGGCGACGCCCTTGAGCGCCGCGCTTTGCGGGCGCGGCGCGATGCCGGCGGCCAGGAGCAGCGCCGCCGACTGCGGATAGTCCACCACCGGCTTGGTGGCGAAGATGGCGCGCGAGGTGGCGAGCCCCTGCACCCGCGCCGCGATATTGACGGTCTGGCCGAAATAATCGAGCCGGTCGTTGAGCATCACCGCGAGGCAGGGGCCTTCGTGGATGCCGATCTTGAGCAACAGATCCTCTTTGCGCGTGTCGCTGCCGACGCCGCCGATCGCATCGCGCATGCGCAGCGCCGCGGTGAGCGCGCGGTCCGGCGTCGGGAACGTCGCCATCAGCGCGTCGCCGATGGTCTTGACCACGGCGCCGCCATGCGCCGCAACGATGTCGTTGAGCAGATGAAAATGCTGGCGCACCAGCTCATAGGCGACCAGATCGCCGACCCGGGCGTAAAGCTCGGTCGAGCCCTTCAGGTCGGTGAACAGGAAGGTAAGGCTGACGATCTTGAGGCCCTGGTCGACGTTCAAGCGTGTCGGTGCGATAGAGATCGCGGAACGTCTGGTTGGTGAAGATGCGCTTGGCGGAGAGATTAGGCCGGCGCTGGCCGACCAGCGCGTCGTAGCCCGCGTTCTCGATCCACACCACCGGCAAGGCGCGCGTCGCGGTGCGGTTGGTCATGGTCAGCCGCACCGGGCCGACCTTCATCGGCGTCGTCAAAGTCGGTGCGCCGGCGCCTTCGAAAACGAGCGCCAGCTCCTGCACGCCCGCCGCGCGCTCCGGCGCGACCTTCATGTAATGGCCGAAATGCGACACCGGCTCGAACACGATGACCCAGCCTTCCGGCACCTGCAGGTCGACGGTTGCGGTTTCGCCCGGGCCCAGCACGCGGGCGTCGAGCGTGTAGTCCGCGATCAGCTTCTTCAGGTCGGCGTCCGACAGATCGACGGCCGAGCTCCAGAACACCTGGCGGTAATAATCCCAGAACGGCAGGCTCTCCGGATCGTGCGCGGCGATCTTGCGGACGCGCGGGCTGACGGTGAACACCACCTCCACCATCTCGTCGAGCGAGACCTCGAACGAGCGGCTGCACAGCGCGCATTCGTAGGGCGCCTTGTGCACGTCCTTGAGCGTGGCGGTGACGTTGAGCACGCCGCGGCAGGTCGGGCACAGCACGTCCCACGACAGTTCGAAGATGCCGAGCTGCGCCGCATGCAGGAACGCGGCGATGGTGCGCTCCTCGTCGAGGCCGTGGGCGGCGGCGAAGGCGAGCACGTTGATGCGGACGAGGTCGCGGTCGGCGCCGGTCTCAATGAGCCGCTCGATGGCCGCCGCCGCACCGGCATCGGCCACTTCGCGCAGCGCCGCGAACAGGGTTTGGCTCTCGCTCACGCCCGCAAGCTTACGGCAAAAACGGCGGGCGGGAACTGGGCATGACGGCCCGAGGGATATACCGATATAAAGACGGCTCGGCCCGTCGAGTGCGAGACCAGAGACCAGCGATGCAGGAAAACTTCCGCCAATTCCTCGACCGGCTGCGGCAGAGCGGCGAATTGGTCGACCTGCATCAGCCGGTCGACATCCGCCATATCGCCACGCTGGTTGACCAGGCCACGACCGCGCTCTATTTCCATAACGTTATCGGCTACGCCATGCCGGTGGTGTCCGGCATCATCCGCACGCGCGAGCGCGCCACCGCGGCGCTCGGCTGCGAGACTTTCGCCGAGATCGAGCAGAAGCTTGCCGCGGCCATCGCCAAGCCGATCCCGCCGCAATACGTCAAAACCTCGCCCACGCGCGAGGTCACGCTCCTCGGCGACGACGTTGATCTCTACAGACTGCCGATCCCGATGTCGTCGATCTACGACGGCGGCCCGATGATCACCGCCGGCGTCGTCATCGCCCGCGATCCCGAGCTCGGGTTTAATTCCGGCATCTACCGCTTCATCGTCAAGGAAAAGGCGCTGACCGGCATCGACATCGTCACGCCGAACAATATGCGGCTGTTCGTAAAGCGCGCGCTCGCCCGCAACGAGCCGCTGCCCATTTCGATTTCCATCGGCACCCATCCGATCGAGATCACCGGCTCCGGCTATCGCGCGCCGCTCGGCGTCGACGAGATGGCGATCGCCGGCGGCATCCGCGGCGAGCCGGTCAAGCTCGCGCCCTGCGCCACCATCGACATGCCCTACATCGCCGATGCCGAGATCGTGCTGGAGGCGGAAATCCTGCCCACCGGCTGGACCTTTCCCGAAGGCCGCTTCGGCGAATTCACCCGGCTGATGGGCGGGCTGCACTGGAATCCGTTGGTGCGCATCAAGGCGATTTCGATGCGCCGGGACGCCATCTATTACAATCTGCACATGCCGTGGGAGAACACCTGGCTCGCGGCGCCGACGCGCTATGCCGCGATCCGCCAGGCGCTGCGCACCGCCGGCGTCCAAGTGAAAGACATCAACGTCACGCTCGGCGGCTGCGCCTTCTGGCACGCCGTGATCTCGATCAGGAAGCAGCCCGGCGAGGGTAAAAATGCTTTGCTCGCTGCGTTATCCGTGATGGATCTCAAGCACGTCGTCGTGGTCGACGACGATATCGACGTCAACGATGCGGCCGAGGTGGAATGGGCGATTGCGACGCGCGTGCAGGGCGACCGCGACGTGATGATCGTGAGTAACGCGCGGGCAAAACCGCTCGATCCGAGCCTGCCGCAAGGTTACGGCACGGTGCCGACCGGCGCCAAGGTCGGCATCGACGCCACCATTCCGGAAAACATCCCGCGCGAATATTACGAGCGCATCACTTACGCCTATGCCGGCACCGCCAAGATCCAGGACTATGTCGCCGGCAAGAAGGACAGCGCCGGCGAGGCCGGCGGCGAAACGGCGGTTATCGCGCTCGCCAACAAGATCGCGGCTGAGATCGGAAAAGCGCCGCTGTACTACACCGACATCGCCGAGAAGTTTTCGCAATACGACTTTGTCACCATCGCCCGCGCCATCGGCCATCTGCACGCCACGGAAAAACTCTGGCAGGACCCCCGCGGCCGCATGTGCCTGCGCGGCTCGGCGTTTGCGGCAAAGCCGCCGGGAAAGTGATCATTGTCCCTCCCCCGCTTGCGGGGGAGGGTAGGGAGGGGGCCTGTGGCCGCAGCGCTGGCGCAAGCGTTGATCACTTCCCCCCTCTGGCATCGCTTCGCTTGCCGCCTCCCCCGCAAGCGGGGGAGGGGACGCGCGACTGCGCATAGGCGCGCGCCGCCAATTGGTGTAGCCTCCACACCAACAAGCCTACCAAACATAGGGAGGATCGCGATGCTACTTCCCCGCAGATCGTTGCTCCGTCTCGCCGGCGGCGCCATGGCGCTCCCCGCCGTCACGCGGCTCGCGCGCGCGCAAAGCTATCCGTCGCGCTCGGTGCTGATCCTGGTCGGTTATGCCGCCGGCGGCCCGACCGATATCTGCGCGCGGCTGATCGCCGGCTGGCTGTCGAAAGCGCTTAATCAGCAATTCGTCGTCGAGAACCGCGACGGCGCCGGCAGCAACATCGCCACCGAGGCGGCGATCCATGCCGATCCGGACGGCTACACGCTGCTGTTGGTCACCTCGTCGAACGCGATCAACGCCACGCTCTATCCGCATCTGAATTTCAATTACATGGCGAGCATGGTGCCGGTCGCCGGCATCATGCAGGCGCCCTCGGTGCTCGAGGTCAATCCGTCGTTTCCGGTCAAGAGCACCGCCGAGTTCATCGCTTACGCCAAGGCCAATCCGGGCAAGATCGATCTCGGCACCGCCGGCAACGGCAGTCCGCCGCACATGTTCGCCGAATTGTTCATGTACATGACCGGCGTCAAGCTCAACGTGGTGGGCTATCGCGGCGGCGGTCCGGCGCTGATCGATCTCATCTCCGGCCAGATCAAGGTGATGTTCGAGGGCCTCACCTCGTCGATCGGCTATCTGCGCGCCGGCAAGCTCCGCCCGCTCGGCGTCACCTCGGCGAAGCGCTCCGCCGCGCTGCCCGACGTGCCGCCGATCGCCGACGTGGTGCCGGGCTACGACGCCACCGGCTGGTTCGGCCTCGGCGCGCCCAAGGGCACGCCACAGCCGGTGATCGATACGCTGTCCAAGGCGGTCGCCGCGGCGCTCGCCGATCCGGCCATGCAGGCCAAGATGGCCAATCTCGGCGCCGAACCGATGCCGATGGGGCCGGCCGCGTTCGGCAAGCTTCTCGCCGACGACACCGAGAAATGGGCCAAGGTCATCCGCGCCGCCAATATCAAGATGGATTGAAAGGCGGCGGGATGCTTTGCGGCCGTCATGGCCGGACTTGTTCCGGCCATCCACGTCTTTGTCGTGAGCGTGCCTGTCATTTCGCAGCGCCATCGCAGTGCCCTCGCCCCTTGCGGGAGAGGGCGCCACAGCGGTTCAACAAAAAGAATGGGTGAGGGGTTGCGGCCCGACCCCTCACCGGGCTTTTGTTGCTGCGGCGCCGAGCGGCCCTCTCCCGCAAGGGGCGAGGGCAAGCGCGCCGGCGCCGTAAATCCCTCCCTCAAATCCCCGTGCGAAACCGCGTCATCACGATCAGGATCGCCACCTGCATCGTGCCCTGCAGCGCCACGGCGTAGAAGTATTTTTGCATCAAGCCGGTGATCCGCTTCATGTCGGGCTCGGGCTTCTGCAGCTCGAGGCAGACGATGACGTTGACCGGCGTGAGGAAGCCGAGCCCCTGGATCGTCATCAGCGTCACCAGCACCAGCGCCGCGGCCACCCAGCCGTAGTCCGGCCACGGCAGCGCGGTGTAGCCGAGCGCCACCGCCAGGAACCAGCCCGAGGTGCCGCCGACGATCGACACCGTCGGCATCAGAAACAGCGTGCGCGGCGTGAGCCGCCGCATGATCTCGCGGCGCACCGGCAGCCCCACCCGGCGCAAAATCGGGCCGAGCACAAAACCCATGAACAGGTCGACGCCGGTCCACAGCAGGCTCGCCAGCACATGGACGAAGTCGAGCAGCCACAGATTGCCGGCAACGATCGCCGCGATCAGCGCCGCGACCGCGAAGAGCGCCCACGCCAGATAGCGCCAGCGCAAGAAGCCTTCAGTCGGTTCGATGGCGGCGGCGAGCGGCATGGGTTAAACGTGTGGCGGCTACTGACCAGGGGTGCGACAGGCTGCCACATACCACTAGATATTGGAAATCTACCGATGGCTTTTGCCTACATCGCCAGACCCCGAAGGCGGTTCACATGTTCGCCATTCGCCATTTCGAGCCGCGGCGGTCACTTGCAGCGCCTAGGTTTGGATGAAGTGGCATTAAAAGAACTCCAAGGTTGCAATGCCATCCAAGCGAGATAGGCTCAAGGTCGTCGGCGCGATGGAGTCGCGTAGTGGCCAATTTCGAACTCGAGGATTGGCGGCGCTACATGCCAAACCCCCCAGCTGCCCAATCCACCGTTTCAGCCGAGGACCTCGCTGAGAAGAAAAATAGTGCCGATCCAAACGAACGAGAGACCGGCAACAACAATCAACGCAACCTATCCGCTGATTTCGCGGCTTTGATAGACACCTTAGGTCGTGAGGGACAGGCCAATCGTGCAGAAGAAAAGCGCGAGGACAGCGGAAAAGCCCTTAGAGAATGGCTGACGTTGATTTTCCTTATAGCCACTACCGGAGGCGTCTTTTATCAAGCTCATATCTTCAGCCAACAGCGCGATGAAATGCACGCCGCTTCCGAACAGACGGCCCAACTCATCGAAAACAACGCTAAGCTTGCCGTCGCGGCGACAGAACAAGCTAAGGCTGCTGCGGAGCAGGCTCAAGCGACCGACAAGGAAGCAACCGCCCTGGCGGACAGCGCCAGCGTCTCCCACCAGAATATGATTGCTTCCGAACGCGCATGGGTCGGTCCCCGAAATGCAAGCATCGGCGCTATCACCGTCGCCAAACCCTTGGATGTAAATATTGAATATGCCAATACGGGCAGAGAGCCAGCGACCGATTTCGTCTATACGCTTGACGGTTTCTCGGAAACTACAGAAGAGGAAACAGGCGGCAAAACAGTTCAAAGGGTCTTTAATTATTTTCAGGGTTGTCAGGCGCGTGCTGGTTTGACACTGGGCCAGGTCGTATTTCCGTCCACCGGCTTCAGTTCGTACAATCTCAATGCCCAAGTACCCGCTGAAACTATCGATCAAGGATCTTATTGATGGAAAAAAAACGCTCATCGTACAGGGCTGTTTCCTGTACATGAGTTTCAACGTTCTGCGTCACAGCTATTTTTGTTATTTTTACAAGGCCCCAACTACTAAGCCTTCCAATCTCAATATCTGTCTGATTGGCCATTACGCCGATTAGACAGAGAATCCGACATAAGTTTCACCAGGCTCGATAATCAAGCGTAGCCCGGATGAGCTAAGCCACATCCGGGGTCCGACTCTGCCGGCTCAATCCCGCAAATCGCTGCGCTCATACGGGTTACTCCTGCCGCGCATGAGCGGCTCGGTCGACGCCGCGGTGCTGACGACATTTTCAACCAATTCAACGGCCTGATTCCGCCTACTTCCTTTTACCCTTGGACGTTTTGGGCGTTGATCGATCAAAAGCGCCAACCCTTACTTTCTTTCCGTCGACCACCCTCGTGTACCCCTTCACCTTGACGAATTTTTTGCCTTTGCTTGTCTCAGCCATTGTTGAATCTCCCGATTTTACACCACCGATATCAATACGGGGTTCAGCGAGCGTAGCCCGGATGAGCGAAGCGACATCCGGGGTCTGACACTCCGCGTGAAATCCCGCATATCGCTGCGCTCATGCGAGCTACATTCGCGATGCCTAGCCTTCCTTGGGCACCTCCAGCTTCGCCACCGCCGCCGCCAGCGTCTTTGTGCAGCGGATCAGATCGGCCAAGAGACGCTCGTCGATCTCCATCCGACCCTCGTACTCGGCCAGGTTGCGCTCGTTGTGCGCTTTGAGGAAGATTTGCACTTCGGCTCGCTCTGTGCCGACGGTATGCACAAGCGTTTGAAAGACGGTGATGCGGTCTTCGGAGCGATAGCCGTGCTGGCGCAGCGCGGCGCTTGCCAGCCGGTGGGCGGCTCCATAGGCCAGATCGAATTGGCTGTCGGTATCGATGCTTTGGTTCTGCGCATCGGTCAGATGGTTGCGGGCCGAACGCACCATGCCTTCGAACTCAGTCCGTCGCGGCGGCTCAAGCTTGAGCTTGCCGATCCGTACGAGATTATCGAGCTCTGGCTTGCTCATATCCGGATATCGTCGTCCGAGCCGACAATAAAAATCTTCGGCTGCGCGCTTATAGTACGGACGAAGGAGCCCTTCCGCGAGGCCTTGCGCCGCCACTCCGCCGGAGAGAAAAAAATCGGGCTCACCTTGCGCCGCAATACGGTCTCGGCATTCTGCAAAGCCGCATAAAGATCGGTCAAGCTCAGCGCATCGCCAATCGCGATCAGATCGATATCGCTTTGTGCCGTATCGGTGCCTTTCGCCACCGAGCCGAACACGAATGCAGCTTTGATCTGGTCGGCGTAAGGCGCAAGCGCTCTGCCAAGCGGCTCGGTCAATGCCACCGTTTTGATGACGAGGCCTTGCAATTCTTCGAAAACCGGCGAGCTGCGGTTCGCCCGATAATGCTTCTGATTGCCGACGCGTTCGAGCGACACCAGCCCACTGCGCTGCAGGCGCGACAGTTCGCGTTCCACGGCGCCGGTTCCCGAGCTGACGGTTCTGACGATCTCGGACATGTAGAAAGTGCGCTCCGGTTGGCCGAAAATGAGCGCCAGCACCCGCTGCTGTACCTTCGAGAACAGCGCGTTCGCAACGCTGAGAGCTTCCATCGTAGCCTTCCCAATTTGGGTAGAATATTCCCCATTATGGGTCGTATCAAGGGTGCCGTTAGTCTCTCTAACGGAGACCAGCTCTTGACATTTGTCCCCATATACGTTACATACGGTGCGAATCAAATCTTGCCCAGAAAGGACGCCTGGCGGAGGCAAACCGGCAGGTGGGGCGAGTACGGTTCCCGCGGGCGGATTTGCAGTCCGCTCCCGGGCGGCTCCGGGCCAAAACGACCGGCCGGCATGACGACCGGCCTGCGGGCTCATAACGCCCGCTGTACTGGGACGGCAGGGGACGGGTAACGCCCATCCCTAACTAGTTCCGTCCCAGGAAGTGCGTGAACTGGAGCTGAGCGGCGGCGTTCGGTCGCTGCCGCAAGTGCCGTTGGTGGAACGCCGGCAGGCGAGCGCGCCCGAAGCGGAAGGGCGGCGCAAGCCGCCTTCTCCGTGGCGCGCCCCGCGCGCCGTTGCGTGCGGGTCGTGGAGACCGCGTCTGCCGGCGTTCCGCTTCCTTTTATTTGCCGGAAGCGAGTCGAAAAGAATTTGTAGCCCGGGTTGAACGAAGTGAAATCCGGGATGGGCTTAAGGGCCTCTCGTTCGTACCCGCATATCGCTCCGCTCATGCGGGCTACGGATGGGAGCAGCGGCGTTCTTGACATTGTTGTTCGGCAACACCCGCGGGCGGAGGCGCTCGCGGGAACGGGGATGCTTGCATCCGCCCCCGCGCAAGCGGGGGAGGGGGACCACGCGTAGCGTGGTGGAGGGGGCCTCTGACGCGACGCTTCGTTGTCGTCGTAGGAGGAGCGTCGCGCCCCGCGCCCCGCCCACCGCGCAAGAGCGCGGTCCCCCCTCCCCGCTGTCGCGGGGCGGGATGAAGAAACGGAGACCCACCATGCCCTCATGGCGTAACAAACCGAAATCCGAGAAAGGCAATTATCACAAGCGGCGCAGCTTCGAGCAGGGCAAGGCCGAGATCGACGCCGCGCACCGCATGACGTTCCGGCTTTATGGCGATGCGCTGCGCCTGTGGCGGCGCTGTGCGCAGCGGCGCTGCAGGCGGCACCGGTGCTGCCTCGGCGATCCGCAACATTGTTTTGGCCGCGCCTGGCCGTTCGTGCCGCCATCGTTGCGGCGCCGCGCGCAGCAACAGGTGATCGCCGGCGGCCCGCGCCGCGTTCCGCTCGCCAGCCATGTCGAATGGATGGTGCGCCGCGCCGAGTTCAAGGATTTGGTGTCGTGGATTTTCGGCTAGCATCGTCCGGGCGCACCGCCCCGTGGCGGAATAAATGACGGCCGGCTGGGGTAATATCATTCGGGCGGGGCGCCTTGGAGGCGACCATGAAGTATTACCTGTTGCTGCTTGGTCTAGTTGCGGCATCGATCGCGCTCGGCGCACCGGCGCAAGCGCAGAACTATCCGTGGTGCGCGCAATATATGGGCGGCGACACCGGCGGCGGCATGAACTGCGGCTTCGTCAGCTTCGATCAGTGCATGGCCACGGTGCGGGGCATGGGCGGCTTCTGCATGCAGAACAATACCTATGTGCCGCCGGCGGCACCGCGTTCGCCGGCGAACGCGCGGCGGCGTTCGCCTTATTGACGAACGCCGGCGGAGCTCGGCGCAACACGTCAGCCTCGCATCCGGAGAAAATGCTAAGGATCGGCCTTCGGCTTCCACTCGCTCGCCCGCTGCTTCGCCTCGGCGATCTGTTCCGGCGTCATCTCATCGGCGGCGGCTTCGCGATTGTCGACGGCGATGGCGTTGTCCTGCTCCGCCGACAGCGCGAACCACATATAGGCCTGGACGTAATCCTTCGGCACGCCCTCGCCGCGGGCGTACAAGGTGCCGAGATTGTTCTGCGCCTTGGCGTAGCCCTGCTCGGCGGCGAGGCGGAACCATTTGGCGGCCTCGGTGTCGTCATGCGGCACGCCGTGGCCGTCGTCGTACAACACGCCGAGACTATATTGCGCGTCGGCGTCGCCCTGCGCCGCGGCGAGGCGATACCATTTCGCCGCCTCCGCATAATCGCGGATGACGCCGTGGCCGTTGTCGTAGAGGACGCCGAGATTGTATTGCGCGGTGGCGAGCCCCTGGTCGGCGGCCCGGCGATACCAGGCGAGCGCGTCGGCGTAGCTCTGCTTCACGCCGCGGCCGGTCTCGTACATCTGGCCGACATTGCTCTGCGCCTGGGCGTCGCCCTGCGCGGCAGCGAGGCGATACCACTTCAAAGCTTCGGCGGGTTTGCCGCGCAAATCTTCCAAGCCGCCGAGCGCGAACTGTGCCGGCGCCATGCCCTGCTCCGCCGCTTTTCGCAGCCAGCGGATGGCGTCGTCCTCGCTCCTCGGCACGCCCTCGCCGGCGAGATACAGGCCGCCGAGCGAGGCCTGCGCCACTTCGTTGCCCTGCTCGGCCGCCTTGCGCATCCATTGCGCGGCTTGCCCATAATCCTGCGGCACGCCCTCGCCGTCGTGATACATGAAGCCGAGCACGACCTGCGCGCCGGCGACGCCCTGGTCGGCCAGCGGGCGCAACAGCCGCATGGCGGTCGCATAGTCGTGGCGCTGATAGGCGGCATTGCCGTCCTCCAGCGCCCCGGCAAAAACCGCGCCCGGCATGGCACACAGCAACATGGCGCACACCAACATGGCGCACAGCGTCAGGCATGCGGCCAGCAGGGCATAATAAATCTTGGCGGCAGCACGCATCGTCAGCCTCAGGGACAGACCGCAATTCCACTCCGATTGGTCGCGTGCAACGTCGCCGCGGTTCTAATCGGACTTTCTGGAAAAAAATCGAATATTGGCTGCACTGCTTCCACCGGGCCGCGCCCGCGGATTTCGCCCCGCGGCGGGGCGAAATCAAAACCAATCCACAGAATTATCCCCAAAGCCGCGGCCCGTTCGCGCCCTGACGCTTTAACTTGCGACTCCCGGTCCGCGGCGTATCCTTCCCTCAGATCAGTCGCGTTTGGTTCTGCCGAATGTGACGATCGCCAAGGTCAGATGGGCCTGGGTGCGGCCGCAGCTACCGGCGTTGCATCACGTGGCGGGTTTGATCGTGGTTCCAAGCTGCGGGTAGCAGCACGAGGAACGTGGCGGGCGGGCGCAAGCTCGCCCGTCATGTTTTTGGGTCGGCCACTGGCGAATTTCGGGTTGGTTGACGGCGCGCCGGTTTCGCGGCGATCATGCGGCCGAATTTGAGCGAACATGGCCAATCTGATCAATCGCCGGCAATTCACCATCGAATGGGGCCATTGCGACCCGGCCGGCATCGTCTTCAACGCCCGCTTCTTCGAATTCTTCGATTGGGGCACCTGGACGCTGTTCGAGCTGGCGCTGGGCGTCAAGCCAGCGGAGCTCGGAAAAGTCTTCGGCATTGTCGGCATTCCGCTGGTCGATGCCGGGGCGCGTTTCCTCGCGCCGGCGAAGTTCGGCGACACGGTCGAGATCGCCTCGCAGGTGAGCGCGTTCCGCCGTTCGAGTTTCGATGTGCAGCATCGGATCTTTGTCGGCGGCGCGATCGCGGTCGAAGGCAGCGAAACGCGGGTCTGGGCGGTGCGCGATCCGGCCGATCCGGGGAAGATCAGATCGCGGCCGATCCCGCCCGAAGTCACCGCGAAATTTCAGGGCTAAGTCCAACGAATCCTCTTCGACTCCGCCCACCATGTGTTCTCTCTTTGTTCCCATTGCGTTGAATATATCGGACGGGGCGTAGCGATGGTGTTTGCTCTTGATACTCTTGGATACGCGAAACATTTACGCGATCATGGCGTGCCGAGCGATCAGGCGGAAGCGCACGCCGAGGCGGCAAGAGATTTCATCATGGCCGAACTGGTCACCAAGCTCGATCTGGAAGCTGCGCTCGACCGGGTAACGCTGCGCATGACGGTGCGCTTCGGTGTCATGCTGGTGGCCGGACTAACTGCGCTTGCCGCCATCTTAAAGCTCGCGTAGCGCAGGGTGGTTGCCGGCCGGCCCATTTTCAGGGACATTCAAGCGGTTAACAAATACGGAGGTCGCGCCATGGACATCGTTCCTCTGGGTCCAGGTTTTGCCGCCGAAATACGCGGCGTGACACTGGCGGATGTCGCCGCCGACGACGCCATCTATGCCGCAGTGCGCGCGGCGTTCGAAGAGCATTCCGTCCTGGTGTTTCGCGACCAACAGGTCGACGGCGAGGGCCAGCTGACGTTCTCGCGCCGCTTCGGCCCGCCTGAGACCACCAAAGTCGGCTCGCTCGGCACCGGCACCAATTTCGTCATCCTCACCACCATCGGCCCGGACGGCAAAGTCGTGCCGGAGGATCACCGCTATGCCATGCGCAACAGGGCCAATCAGCTTTGGCATACCGATTCATCGTTCAAAACCGTGCCGGCGCTGACCTCGGTGCTCGCGGCGCGCACCATTCCAGCGTCAGGCGGCGAGACCGAATTCGCCTCGACGCGGCTTGCCTTCGAGCGGCTCGCTCCGGAACTGCAGAAGCAATTGGAAAACTCCTTCGCCTGGCACAGCTACGGCCATTCGCGCGGCAAGATCGCCGAGGGCCTCGCCAGCGCCGAGGAGATGGCGACGCTGCCGCCGGTGTGCTGGCGCATGGTGTGGAAGAATCCGGTCAATGGGAGGAAGGCGCTTTATATCGCCTCGCACACTTACGCGGTCGAAGGCATGGAGCCGAAAGCCGGCGAGAAGCTGATCGAGGATCTGACCGCGGCGGCGACCGCGCCCGGCACCACCTACGAGCACAAGTGGCGCGCCGGCGACGTCATCATGTGGGACAACCGCGCCACCATGCATCGCGGCCGGCCGTGGCCCGGCAACGAGCCGCGCTACATGGTGCGCACCACCATCTCGGCGACCGCGGCCGACGGCGTCGACAGCGTGCGCCCGCCGCCGCGGCTTGCGGCCGAGTGATGGCGCTCTGGAATAAGGTCACGCAATGAACGTCCATCTGGTCGGCAGCATCGGCCTCGACACGGTCGATGAGGTTTTCTCAACCGTCGGCAAGATGCTTGGCCCGCATCTGCGCCGCGTCCCCGACGGCGAAGTCGGCGGCCGCAAGCTGTGGATCAGCTGGCAATATCCGCTATTGCGCGCCAGCGCTTTTCTTCGCCCGGATCCGTCCGGCGCCATCCGCCCGACCAATAAATTTCCACTGTTGACGCTGGCGGAAGGCGTCGCACCGGCGGATGTGAAATTCGGCGAGCTCGGCTATGCGCGCGAGGCGCGCGCGTCCTATCTCGATTTCATCGCGGCATGCGAGGCTGGCACGCTGCCGAAGAACATCCGCTTCCAGGTCTGCCTGCCGACGCCGTTTGCCGTGGTCAGTTCGGTGGTCGTGCCCGCCGCGCTGCTCGCGGTCGAGGCGGCCTACGAGAGGGCTATGATCGCCGAAGTCGCGGCGCTTGCCCGGCATATTCCGCATAAGGACCTTTGCATCCAGTGGGACGTCTGCAACGAGATGGTGATCTGGGACGGCCAGCCGAGCGACGCAGTCCCGGCCAATGTCTCGCACCAGCAAATTCTCGAACGCATGCAGCGGCTGTGCGCCGCGGTTCCCGACAACGTCGAGCTCGGCCTGCATCTGTGCTACGGCGATTTCGGCGCCAAGCATTTCGTCGAGCCGAAGGACGCGGCGCAAATGGTCGATTTCGCCAACGCGCTGACCAAGGCGATCAAGCACAAGCTCGCTTATATCCACATGCCGGTTCCGGTCGAGCGGCGCGACGACGCCTTCCATCGCCCGTTGCACGATCTCAAGCTTGGCGACGGCACCGAACTGTTTCTCGGCCTCGTCCACGCCAAGGACGGCGTCGCAGGCACCAAGGCCCGCATCGCGGCGGCGCAGCGCTACGCGCCGGCTTTCGGGATCGCCACCGAATGCGGCATGGCGCGCGCGCGATCGGAAGAAACGGTGCGCACGCTGCTCAAGATACACGCCGATATTTGCGCGAGCGACTGAATGGCGCGCAATATTCATCTCGTCGGCAGCGTGCCGATGGCGAATGCGCAAGACGTGTTTGCGCAAGTCAGCGCTGCCCTCGGCGCGCGCGTCAAGCGGCTGCCGGACGGCGAAACCGGCGAGCGCGGCGACTGGATCACCTGGCTCGAGCCGGTGTTTGCCAATAACCCGGCGTTCGAAAAATCGGGTGAGTTTTTCCGTGTGCACGCCAGCGGTGGCACCGGCCGCGAGCGTTTCACGCTCAAGCCGGGATTGAGCGCGCAGGCCGTTCATTTCGACAATCTGTTCTATGCCGACATCGCCAAAGCTTCGTATGCCGTGTTCAAGGCGCTCAAAGACGCCGGCAAGATTCCCGCCGCGACCAAATTCCAGGTCGATCTGGTGCCGGCGCATTCGGTGATCTGGCTGTTTCTGGTCGATGCGCTGCATGCGCCGCTCGACCCGCTCTATAACGACGCGCTCAAGCGCGAGATCGACAAGATCGCCGCCGCGATCCCGCACCACGAATTGGCGATCCAGTTCAACGTCGCCTCCGCGGTATTCGCGCGACTCGAACGCAACGAGGCGTCGAGCTACGGCCGCAGCAAGGCGGAGATGCAGGAGACATTCGCCAACATTCTGGTCGATCTCGGCAACCGCGTGCCGGCCGATATCGATCTGCTCTATCACCTCTGCTACGGCGATTCGAACCATCGCCACGTGGTCGAGCCGACCGACATGGGCGACATGGTCGATTTCGCCAATCGGGTGTCGCGGCAGATTGCGCGGCCTGTGCAGCTCATTCACATGCCGGTGCCGCGCAACCGCTTCGATGACGCCTATTTCGCGCCGTTGCAGCGGCTCAAGCTGCGGCCGGAAACGGAATTATGCCTCGGCCTCGTGCACTATACCGACGGCGTCGAAGGCACGAAGAAACGGCTCGCCACGGCGAAGAAATACGCCGACCGGTTTTCCGTCGCCACCGAATGCGGCTTCGGCCGGCGCGATCCGACGACTATTCCGGAGCTGCTGCGCATCCACGCCGCGGTCGCGGATTTGGACTGAGAAACGGGCTATTCCGCGGCCATTACTTTGGTGGTTGCCTGGCTGCACTGCCGCTCCATCTCGCGGCGAATGCGGACGGCTTGCGAATCCTCATCAAGCGCCACGTCGGCGGCGCTCAAAAACGCACCGGCGGCGACATCGCGATTGAGCTTGATGTGATGCGCAAGCCCGATCGGCAAGGCGCCAAGCTTGAGGCTGCGCTCCGCCGGAATGAGCTTGGCATAGACGGTATAGCCGCCTTCGCCGTCGAGCGTCTCGCCGGCTTTGAGCGCGCGCTTGGCGACGGCCACCGCGTCGCCGCGGAAGCCGCGGCAGCTTCCGGTCGGCTCGCCGCGCAGCGCGACGTTGAGCACCGAGATCGACAGCTCGAGCCCGATCAGATGAAACGGCTTGTACATTGCCGCATAACGGCCGCTCGCGTCGGTCGGCAGGCCGTATTGCTTGAAGCAGGCCGCGGCGTAATCGTTGCCCGCCTTGAGCACGACATAGACGCCCCAGCGCAGATCGCGCGCGACCGGCGACCCGTCGCGCTGCAGCGACGATACCACTTCGACCATGCCGTCGCTCTCCAGCACGCCGCCGATCGCCTTCGGCCGCAGCACGCGCGCCAGCTCATCGGCGCCGCACGGCGGAAACTTTAAGCCGTCATGCGGCACATCGAGGTCGCAAGCGTTGGCGACCGCCGTCATCTCGATCGCCGACTTGGTGCCGTCGAGAAACGAGTTGAACATCTGCGAGTTCATGCCGGCCGCCTTGGCTTCCGCGGCGGTGAGCCCGTAATGCTCCCACACGCCATCCGGCGTCACCGCATGATAGGCCGGCAGATATTTGGTGCCTTTGCCGGCCGCGGCGACGACAAATCCGGCCGAACGCGCCCAGTCGACCATTTCCGCGATCAGCGCCGGCTGATCGCCATAGGCCATGGAATAGATCACGCCAGCGTCGCGCGCTTTGCGCGCCAGCAACGGCCCGGCCAGCGCATCGGCCTCGACATTGACCAGGACGATATGTTTCTTCGCGTCGAACGCCGCCAGCGCATGCGCGATGCCGGCATTCGGACTGCCGGTCGCCTCGATCACCACCTCGACACGCTCGTCGGCAATCGCGGCGCGGCCGTCGTCGGCAAAGCGCGTGCGCGCGATGCGCGCGGCGTCCCAGCCCACGGTCTTGCACGCAAGCTTGGCGCGCTCCGAATCGAGATCGGCGATGACCGCGACCTCAAGGCCCGCAATCGACGGCACCTGCGCCAGAAACATCGAGCCGAACTTGCCGGCGCCGATCAGTCCGACACGCACCGGCTTACCGGCTGCGACGCGCGCGGCGAGGAGCGATTGCAGGTTCAAGATTTTATTTCTCCTCTGCCTTTCTCGCGCGCCGTTCGCACATGTGTTTACAGCAAGGTGGCTGTACGTTATCATAGAAACTAATCCTTCTACAATTTTACGACACGGCGAGGTCCGTCATCCATCCAGGCGCGTTTGAACCCGCGCAGAAGCATTGCCGCCGCGACAGATCGGCTGTGAAATATGAGCAAGACGCCTGTAGGGCTCGTTCTCGCTTTGCTTGCGCCGATAATTTTGTTGGCGATCGATTTCTATCGCTCGCCCGTCGTGTTCAGCAAATACATTCTGGAGCGGCCGGCGAACATAACAAGCCTCGTCGCCAATGAAGTTACTCCGCTCGGAACCTACAAGGGGCACCGTTTCTTCGTTTCGTTGGATGATGTTTCGGAGCCGGACTATCTGCCGTTCCTTCAGCAAGGCCCAACCGGCCTGTTCATATCGGCCTACGTGTCGAAGGACGAAGCCAAGACCACCGTCTCCGGCGCGCTCCAAAATGCGTTGCTGGCAAAGCTGCGCTCTATTTCGCCGGCGGGCAATATCGCGTTGTCGAATCAATTATCCCAGCTCACCGAGTTGTCAAATGCGAGTGTGCCCTTGAACATTGCGAAAGACAGCTATCGGAAGTTTCCAATCGATGAGATTCTTATCGTGACGTTGCCCTGGGGGCACGGGTTCACGGACGAACTCAAAAGCGGCCTGACCCTTTCCATCAATCAAGCTCAACGTCTCAACATGAAGAATATCGTGATCCCGTCGCTGGCGGTGCGGTACGACGATCATGGCACAAACTCCCTGTCATTGAACGATTTCTTCAAGGTACTGTTCGCCGCGGTTCCGTTCGCCGATCATCCGGACAATGTGTATCTGTCGATTTATACGCAGTGGCCGACCTTCGAGATCGAGCTTGCCATGCGCACGATCAATGACGCCTGGCACGTTGCAGTGATGGATGAAAGCGGCGACTACGTCATCAATCATCGCGACATTCGGCTCATCCTCCTGGCTCTGTTCATTTGCCTCATCACCTGCAGCTTCTATGTCAGTTACACGCTGAAGACGTTCCTCATTATTTCGGTCAGCTTTATCGCTTTCAGCGTTTCGGCGACCAACTGGATCGACCCGTTGGTGGCCGGGGGCAATCCCAGGTCACAGTTGTGGGTCGAAATTGCCACTCTGCTCGTGATTGCGGTGGCGTTTCCGGTCATCGGCGGATGGAGCGCGAAGAACCTGTTCGAAGACGAGAAGCCCTCGCCATGAGCAATCAAAATCCGAATTTTCCGATCCAACTCGCCATTCGGCTGCTCCTCGACAGCGTATCCTACAGCAACGCATTGCCGGAATGGTTCGAGACTCTGACCATCGACTATGAGACGCGCGAAGTCACTATCCGGGACATGATCGCAAAATATGTCGGCGGATCACTGCCGCCGAAACCGCTGCAGATAGCGGTGCCGAAACGCGACGGCCAAGCGAATACCTGGGTCGTGCCGTCGATAAACGACCAGATCGTGTGCCAGGCTTGCGTGTCGCAGATTGCCGCCGAGGTGCAGAAGCAATGTATCAATCTTGATCAGGTCTTCAGTTGTCGCCTCAATTCCGATCCGAACAGCCTGATTTTCCTTGAGGACCAGGTGTCGGCGTGGGCTTCATTTCAGGCGCGCGCACAGGAACTGTGTGCGGACAGCAAGACCTGCGTGCTGCAAATCGATTTGAAAGACGCCTTCGACAATATTCCGCATGACAAGATAAGCGATTTCATCAACGGACTTGGCGTCAATGGTTCGGCTGTTCAAGTCCTCGAAACGATGGTGCGCTCGTTCGCGACGGCCGATAAGGGCATGCCGTTCATGAACGATTCGCTGTTTTTCCTCGGCAACGCATATGTTGGAAAAGTCGACAAGATTGTCGCCAAGCGGTCGTCACATTTTATCCGGTTCGCCGACGACTACAAAATCTTCGGCACGTCGACGACATCGCTTGAGAGCCAATTCGGGGACATCAAGGATGATCTGCGGGCGGTTGGCTGGGAGATCAATGACAAAAAGGTGTGGCTCGGATCCAGTGAAGATTACCTTCAGGCCGTTTCCAAGATGAAATATGGAGCGACCGCCGAAACCGATTATGTAAGCTCGGCGGTTCAACCCGGCGTATACAATCCGTCGAGCATTTTGGGAACGATCAAGACCTGCCTGGCGAAGCCCAATGATTATCTTCATCAAGGCTTTGGCCGCCTGGAGATGGGCGCCATCCGGCGCATGCGCGCCACGGGCATTTATTCCGATACCAAGCAATATGCGGCGTCGCCTGACGCCCAGTTTGCCGAACTCCTGGGCCAGACTCTCCTGCCATCTCCTCCATATGCGATCTATTAGACCTTTACTCCCAGTCTGATTCCGATGCGTGGCGGCTCGTGTGGGTGTTGTATCTGTGCAAGGACCTGACTGCCGACGATGTCAGCGACGAGACGTTGCGCAAAAAGCTCGCCGATATTTCTGTGGCCATCGTCGCGAATCCCGCCCTGCCGCCTGTCTGTCGGCTGTGGGCGAAATCAATGCCGGACTATCCCATGATCAAAAAGACCGCGAAAGAGATCGAAGAGCTGCATCAACTCGGCTACATCGAGCGTGGCCAAGCATGCTATGGAGCTTGATCCATGTTTAGGCGGACGTTTCTGAAGCTGGCAACGAGCGTCCTGGGTTGCGCTCCGTTCGGCAAATTCGCTTTTGCCGCTCGCGAGAGCGAGACCGACGGCGCAATTTCATTTTTCGTCGCCGGGTTACGCTACCACGAAGTGCCCGCCGATCTCGCGGTGGGCGATACAGTCAGGCTCGTGGCGGCCGCGCATCGCGGCGAACTCTGCTACGAGGTCCGCGTCGACGACCGAAAAATAGGCTATGCGCCGCATAAGATCGGGCCGGTGCTTAATCGATTGTCCGTATTGAAGGGACGATTGTCATCGATCGATCGCAAAGCCGTCCCCTGGAAGCGCTATCGAATTGCGATTTAGCCAAAGAAAGCGGATCACTCCGCCGCCACCTTGTGCGCCCGTGCATACTGCAACAGCGCGTCATCCGCGACCGGCACGATCGGTGTAAAATCGCGGTGCGCGATCCATTCGGCGCGGGTGAATTTGGTGATGTGGTTGGAGCAGGCGCACAGCGTCAGATAGACGATCTTGCGCGGATAGGGCGTGATGTTCGGCGGCGAGGCGTGCACCAGATTGCCGTGGAACATCAGCACCGCGCCGGGCTTGCCGGTCGGCGCGACGATGCCGCCTTGCGCGGCGAGCCGCGTCACCGTCTCGTTGTCGAGCGTCCACAGCGGATAGGACGTGGTCGCCGTGTCATGACCGGCCGCCAGCACGCCCTGTTTATGGCTCTTCGGGATCACCATCAGCGCGCCGTTGATCGGCATCACCTCGTCGAGAAAAACCGCGATGTTCATGGCGTGCGGCTCCGGCATGCCGTCGTCGCGCGCCCAGGTGCCGTAATCCTGATGCCACTGCCAAACGTCGCCCTCGAACGCCGCCTTGGCGTTGAGCTTGAACTGATGCACGTAAACGTCCTCGCCAAAGAGTTGGCGGAGCGGCTCTACAAGTCGCGGATGGCAAGCCAGCAAGCGGAACGTCTCGTTAAAGGTGTGCGCGGCAAAGGCGGTGCGCGGCGCCCCGGTTTTCTCGCGCCACACTTCCCTCCGTTCGAGCTTGAGGATCGCCTCGGCGTCGTCGCGAAGGAGCGCGATCTCCTCTTCCGAGAAGCAATTCGGAAAGAACAGATAGCCCTGTTCGTCGAAGTCCTTGAGTTGCTGCGGTGACAGTTGCATGAGGCGCTTCCATATCGATGGTCTATTTGCCTCTAACGTAGCTGATAACTCCGCTCCCGTCATGGCCGGGCTTGACCCGGCCATCCACGTCTTGGGCTCCCAGAACTTAAGGCGTGGATGCCCGGCACAAGGCCGGGCATGACGGCTTACGACACCTCGGTCACCATGCGGTTCCGCATCTTGCCCAAACCTTCGATCTCGGTCTCCATCACATCGCCGGCCTTGAGGAACGTGTTGGTGCCCTGGCCGACACCGCCGCAGGTGCCGCAGCTGAAAATGTCGCCGCTCTCCAGGCTCAAAATGTTGGAGGCGTATGCGATCTGCTCTTCGGGCGTGAAGATGAATTGCGAGGTGTTGCCGTTCTGCTTGATCTCGCCATTGACGGTGAGCCGGATGAACAGGTTCATGGCGTCCGGCACGAAAACGCGCGGCACCAGAAACGGGCCCATCGGCGCGAAATTGTCGTGGCTCTTGCCATTGAGCCAGTCCGAGCGCAGGCCCGGCCGGTCGGCACGGATCTGCAGGTCGCGGGCGGAGACGTCGTTGGTGGTCATGAAGCCGGCCACGTGATTGAGCGCGCGCTCGGCCTTGATGCGCTTGCCCGGCTTGCCGATGGCGAGCGCGATCTCGGCCTCCCAATCGATCTTCTTCAGGCCGAGCGGGATGGCGATGTCGTCATTGGCGCCGCACAGCGTGCTCGGCGCCTTGAGAAAGAGGTACGGATCGGAGGTCGATTTCTCGCCGGTGAATTTCGGGCCGCTGGCCGGCGTCATGCCGGCGCGCAGCATTTCGTCGACGTGCTCCTGAAAGTTCTGCGCGGCGTAGAACATCTTGCCGGGCCGCGCCACCGGCGGCAGCGTGCGCAGGCCGGCGAGCTTTTGCGCGCCCGGCCGGCCTTCCTTTTCCAGGAAGGCGACGATCTCCTGCAGCGCGGCGAAGTTCGCGTTCCAGTTTTGCAACAGGCCCTGGATCGTCGAGACGCTCGCCAGTGCACTCTTGCCCGCAACCGCGGCGGCCGTGAGTGGAATAGCATCGTCGCCGAGAACAATGGCGGCGAACGCGCCGCCGCCGGATTTCGCAAATGTTCCGAGCTTGAATGGCGTGCCGTTCATAGTGCACTCACTGTTTCTTGGCATCGGCGTAGGGATAGATCACGCTGCCGGTCTTGTATTCGCTCGGCCACACGATGACCTCATGCGTGGTGTCCTTGAACTGATCCATCGAATTGGCGGTGACGTGCTGGAACTGGGTGAAGAACACCCGCGACTTCGCCCATTCGCCGTCCTTGCCGAATTTGATGTTGCCGACCACGGTCGAGAACGTATGGCTGCGCATATAGGCGGCGAGCTTGACCTGATCGAGGGTTTTGGCGCCTTCGACGGCCTGCGCCATGACCTGGCCCGCCGCGTAGCCGAGCGGCGGGAACGCCCATCCCATCGGATCGATTTTTTGCTGCTGCGCGACGGCCTGGTATTTCGCCAGCAGCTCCTTGGTGCCGGGGAATACCAGCGACGGCGCCGGCAGGAACACCTCGTTGTTGATGATGCCGTTCATCAAGGGGCCGAGCTGCGCCTTGATCGGCGTTACCAATAGCCCGATGAAGGTGCCGCCGAACATTTTCGGCGTCAGCCCGCTCTCATTGGCGGCGCGCACGATGCCGACCGAATCCGGCGGATAGGCCGCGACATAGACGATGTCCGGATTGAGCGCCGCCACCGCGTGCATGATCGGCGAATAGTCGGTCGTCGATGGCGGATATTTCTGATCGAGCACGATCTGGAAGCCGCCGATCTCCTTGATGCTTTCGCGCGCGCCGTCGGCGGCGTTCTGGGCGAATTCGGCATCGGCGGCGACGATCGCCACCGTCTTCGGCCGCGGCTTTTGCGCCGCCGCCATTTCGAAGAAGCCGTAGGCGAAGGATTTCTTCGGCTCCGGCCCGGTCGGCAGCATCGAGAAATACTGGTCGTAGTGGAATTTGCTGTTGGCGGCGTTCGCCAAGATGCCGATCGTGGTCTTGTGGAACTGCATCAGCACCGGAATCGCCGGCGCCACCATGTTGGTCGCATAAGGCCCGATCAGGAGGTCGACTTTGTCGACGTCGATCAGCTTGGTATAGAGCCCGGGAACGTTCTGCGGATTGCTCTGGTCGTCATAGAACACCAGCTCGACCGGGCGTCCGAGCAGTCCGCCTTTGGCGTTGACGTCGTCGCGCCAGATTTGCAGCGCCGCCAGCACCTGCTTGCCGATCGGCGCCACGCCGCCGGTCAGCGCCACGCTTAAGCCCACCTTGATCGGTTCGGCGGCTTTCGCCGCGAGCGGCAGCAGCAAGGCGCCAACCACCACCACGAGCGCCGCAATGGCGCGCGCAGATTTCCTCACGCTCAGATTGCGCATGTCGGTCTCCCTCCCCAACGCGCCTGTTGCCGACGCGCTTTATCGTTGACCAACGTTAGCTCGCCTCGGTGGCCTGCGCCAGACTGCTTAGAGCATGATCCCGAAAAGTGGATACCGGTTTTCGGAAAAGATCATGCTCCAATAATTACGTGCCGCGGAACACCGGCTTGCGCTTGGCGTGGAAGGCCTCGACGCCTTCGCGAAAGTCGTCGGACTGGCGTAAGCGGCTGTAGCAGTGGCCTTCGAGCTCGATCGCCGCTTCCAGATTGGTGTCCTCGGTTTCGTTGAGCAGCGTCTTTGCGGTGCGCTGGGCAAGCGGCGAAAATGAACGCAGCTCATCGACCAAGGCGTCGGTCGCGGCTTCGAGCTTGTCGTCGGGCACGCATTCGGTAGCGATGCCCCATTCATAGGCCTGTTTCGCCGCGATACGCTTCGAACGCATCACGATGTCCTTGGTGCGGGTGATGCCGATGATCTTTTGCAGCCGCGCCGAGCCGCCGGAGCCCGGAATCTGGCCGAGCCGCTGCTCCGGCAGCGCGTAGAGGCAGGTCTCCGACACGATGCGGAAATCGCAGGCGAGCGAAATCTCGAAGCCGACGCCGAAGCAATAGCCGCGGTTGGCGGCGATCACCGGCTTTGAGCAGCGCGCCGGCGCCGCAATATTCCAGGCGAGCTTCGATACGTGCTCGGGCGAGGCCGCCAGGAAGCCGGCGATATTGCCGCCGGAGGAAAAATGCTCGCCCGCCGCGCGCAGCACGATCACGCGCACCCGGGCATCCTCGTCGAGCGTCTCGAACACCAGGCGAAGCTGATCGCGCTGTCCCATCTCGATGACATTGAGCGGCGGCCGGTCGAGCACGATGTCGGCGCGTTGGCGTTCCGGATCGATCTCGACGCGAAAACCGTCAAGCTTTTGCAAACGCGGATCGGAAAATTCAGTCACGATAGAACTCATGCGCCCGTTCCTTATGCAGGTGCTTTGACGGCGTTCGTTACAGGTTCATATTCGCCGGCGACCAGCTTGCGGCGCAACAGCTTGCCGACCGGCGATTTCGGGATGTCCGCGACGAAGATATAGCGCCGCGGCCGCTTGAAGCCGGCGAGGCCGGAATTGCGGCAGAACGCGTCGAGCTCCTCGGCTTCGATGGCGGCGCGCCGCTTGATGAAGGCGGCGACGACTTTGCCCCAGCGCTCGTCCGGCAAGCCGACGACGGCGACTTCCGACACCGCCGCATGCAGCGACAGGCAGGATTCGATCTCGACCGGCGATACGTTCTCTCCGCCGGTGATGATCATGTCGTCGACCCGGCCGGTGACGAATAGATCGCCGTCGCCGTCGACGAAGCCGGTATCGCCGGTGAAATACCAGCCCTGACGCAGCGCTCTCACATCGGCGTCCGGCCGCCGCCAATAGCCTTCGAAGGATTCATCGCCGGCCAACAGCGCGATGATCTCGCCTTCCTCGCCGGCAGCGGCGACCTCATCCGCCGATGCCGCGCCGAGCCTGACCACGCGCACCATTTGATTGATGCCGGCGCGGCCGGCCGAGCCGGGTTTTGCCGGCGCGTTCTGGTCGACGGTGAACGTATAGACTTCGGACGAGCCGTAGTGATTGACGAACAGCTCGGGCTTGAACGCAGCCACGAGCCTTTTGAGGAGGCCGTCGGTCATCGGCGCGCCGGCAAAGCCGAGCTTGCGCACCGAGCTCACGTCGCTCGCCGGGAACGAAGGATGATGCACAAGGTCGTGATAAAGCGTCGGCACCAGATAAAGATTGCTGACGCGTTCGACGGCGATCGATTTGAGCGCTGCGCCGACGTCGAAGCGGCGCAGGCAGACGAACGCGCCGCCGACGAGCGACATCGCCAGCAAAGAGCGCACTCCCATGGTGTGATAGAGCGGCATGACGCCGAGCGTGCGCTCGCCGTGAGCGTAAAGATTTTGCGCCACATGGGCGATCGCCGCGGCGCGTTCGGCGCGTTGGCGGCGCGGCACGCCCTTCGGCTGCGCGGTGGTGCCGGAGGTATAGAGCATCACCGACCAGGCCTCGGCATCGACGCGCGATGCGGCATCGGGCGCCGCTTGCGAAATAAGCGAGCTGAAGGCAATCGCGGACGGCGCCGGATCGAGCGCGATGCGCGGCCGCTGCTGCGCCAAGGCCGATTGAGCCACGGCCGTGCCGGATGCATCCTCGTAGGCAATCGCTTTCGCCTCGGCATCCTTGAGGTAAAAATCGATCTCGCTTGCCGTCGAGCGCCAGTTCACCGGCGTGATGACGACGCCGGCGAATTGACAGGCCCAGTGCAGGCTCGCCGCCTCCCAGCGGTTTTGCAACGCGGTGACGAGATGATCGCCGGCCTTTAGCCCGATGGCGTCGAAGCCCGCAACCAGCGACGAAATACGCCGATACCATTGCGCGTAGGTGAGGCGGGTCTCGCCATCGACGATAGCCAGCGCGTTCGGATCGCGGGCGACGCTGCCCAGAAAGCTTAAGCCTAGATCGAGCATGCGGCATGATAGGCTTTTGCCGCGCGCCGACAAAGCATCGGCGCGAGCGACGAGGGGTGCAGATTCGATGCCTGTTGAGGAACGTGTGTTCATTGCCGGCGCCGGTCCGGTCGGCCTGGTCGCCGCGGCCAATCTGATCCGCCGCGGCATCCCGGTCACGGTGTTCGAGGCGGGCGCAGCGCTGGCCGAGGAATCGCGCGCCTCGACCTTTCACCCGCCGACGCTCGACATGCTGGACGAATTCGGCGCTGCGGCGCCGTTGATCGCTCAGGGCCTGCTCGCCCCGCAGCTGCAATATCGCACCCGCAACGGCGTGATCGCCACCTTCGATTTCGGCGCGATCGCCGACGCGACGGACCATCCGTTCCGCGTCCAGGCCGAGCAGTCCAAGCTGACGCGCATTTTATACGAGCGGCTTCGCCTGCACCCCGACTTTCGCCTCGAATTCGGCGGCCGCGTCGCCGGCGTCGAGCAGGACGCCGCGGCCGTTCATGTCACGCTCGAGCGCAACGGTACGGCGGAACGGCGCTCCGCCCGCTGGCTGATCGGCGCCGACGGCGCGCGCAGCGAGGTGCGCCGCGCGCTCGGCATCGAATTTGCCGGATTCACCTGGCCGGAGCGGTTTTTGGTGGTCTCGACGCCGTTCGATTTCCGCAGCGCGATCGCCGGCGTGGTGTCCGTGACCTATGTCGCCGATCCGGTGCGCTGGCATTTTCTCCTCGAAATTCCCGGCCTGTGGCGCGTGATGTTTCCACTGACCGAGACGTTCAGCGACGAGGAGGCGAGTAGCCGCGCCTTTGCCGACACGCTGATGGTCGGCGTCGTACCCGGCATTGCCAAATACGACATTGCCCATACCACGCTCTACAAAGTGCACCAGCGCGTGGCGAAGAATTTTCGCGCCGGCCGTGTGTTCCTCGCCGGCGATGCCGCCCACGTCAATAATCCGCTCGGCGGCATGGGCATGAACGGCGGCATTCACGACGCCATGAATCTGACGACGCGACTCGCCGAGGTCTGGACCGGCGCCGCGCCGGAAGCCGAGCTCGACCGCTATGAGCGGCAGCGCCGCTCGATCACGCTCGAATATATCGAGAAACAAACGATCGAGAACAAGCGCAACCTGGAATGCGCCAACCCCGATTTCGCCGCCACGCTGCGGCGGACGGCAGCCGACCCGCAACGCACGCGCGATTATCTGTTGCGGGTGGCGATGATCGCAAGCCTGCGCCGCGCCGCCGAGCTGGGTTGATCCGCTCGGCAAACAGCTGCGACGGCAAGGTTGCGATCACGAAAAACGTCAGTTGGTCAAATTTGAGTTCGTAAATCCAATTATGACGATTTAACATATGCCTCATTATCAGGCAGTTTGCGACTGTGACTGAACCGTTATCGTTTTGTCATCGTGATCGTTGAGGGGTGGTTGCAAGCAAATTTCACGCGCGCTCGGCTCGCCTTTGATCCAACGCAAAACGCGGTGCGATGGATCAAAATAGACTTATCGTTAGTTTCGATCGCATGAGAGGCGTCTTCGTGTTCTCCCTCGCCGGCAAGAAAGCGCTTGTAGTCGGTATCGCCAATGAGGACTCCATCGCATTCAGCTGCGCCAAGGCGTTTCGCGCCCAAGGCGCCGATATCGCCATCACCTTTCAGAACGAAAAAGCCGAACCCCACGTCCGTCCGATCGCGGAAAAACTCGATACCGACATAATTCTGCCGCTGGACGTACAGCAGGACGGACAATTCGGCGCACTGTTCGACAGCATCCGCCGGATGTGGGGACAGGTCGACATCTGCCTGCACTCCATTGCTTTTTGCCCGAAGCAGGATTTGCAGTCGCGCGTGGTCGATTGCTCGCGCAACGGCTTCGTCACCGCGATGGACATCTCGGTCTATTCCTTCATTCGCATGGTTCGCCGCGCCGAACCGCTGATGCCGGCCGGCGGCACCTGCATGACGGTGTCGTTTTTTGGATCGGAGAAGGTAGTCGAGAACTACAACATCATGGGGCCGGTCAAATCGGCCCTGGAGTCCGTAACGCGCTACATGGCCGCGGACCTGGGCGCGAAGGGAATTCGGGTTCACGCGCTGTCGCCGGGACCGCTGAAGACACGCGCCGCGTCCGGCATCGGCGATTTCGACGCGTTGCTGAACAAAGCCGAGGCGCGGGCGCCGACCCATCAGCTGGTGACGATCGACGATGTCGGCGCCTATGCGGCGTTTCTGGCGAGTTCGGAAGCCGCCAACGTCACCGGCGGCATCCACTACATCGATGGCGGCTATCACATCGTGGGTTAGCACTATGATCGACACTGACGCTTTGTTGGAAAATCAGCGCATCTACCTGCAGACCCTCACGCAAAGCTGGGTCCATGCCTGGGAACAGGCGCTGCTGTTGACCACCTTGAGCCTGCGCCACGGCGAAACAATCGGTCGCGGCGAGGTCGAAACCGCCTATGAGGCTTGGAGCGGTCTGCACGACGTGGCGGCCAAGTCGGTAAGCCGCAATGTCGCCGATGCTGTTTCCGAATATATCCAGGACTGCGGCCAGCGTTGGATCCTGTTTCTCGATATCCTTTGTCGCCGCGGCGATGCCGCCATCGCGCGCGAGAAAGAAGGCTTCAAACCCGTCCTCGCCTTCGACTATGACGTGATCATCGACGGCCGCAAGCTCGACCGGCCAGTCAACTATACGCTGGTGCGGATCAAGCCGCCTGCCGATGTCGCGGCGCCCCGCGAGGACGCGCGGCCCTGGGTCATCATCGATCCGCGGGCCGGCCACGGCAGCGGGATCGGCGGCTTCAAGAGCGAATCCGAGGTCGGTGTCGCGCTGCGCGGCGGCCATCCGGTGTATTTTGTCATATTCTATCCGGACCCCGAGCCCGGGCAGACGCTCGCCGACGTCTGCGCGGCCGAGGCCGTGTTCCTGCGCGAGGTGCACGCGCGTCACCCGCACGGCCCCAAACCGCTGGTTACCGGCAATTGCCAGGGCGGCTGGGCGACGATGATTCTCGCCGCAACTCATCCCGATCTGATGGGGCCGATTGTGATCGCGGGCGCGCCGCTCGCCTATTGGGCGGGCCAGATCGGCCGCAATCCGTTTCGTTATTTGGGCGGCGTGGCCGGCGGCGCATTGCCCGCGGTGCTGGCTTCCGATTTCGGCGGCGGCAAATTCGACGGTGCCAACCTGGTCATGAATTTCGAACAGCTCAATCCGGGCAAGACTTTGTGGCGCAAGAACTACGACCTGTTCGCCAATGTCGACAGCGAGGCGGGACGTTTTCTGGAGTTCGAGCGATGGTGGTCCGGCTACTATTTCATGAACGAAAACGAAATCCGTTGGATCGTCGAGAATCTGTTTATCGGCAACAAGCTCACGCGCAGCGAGGCGTTCCTGAGCGACGGCACTCCCGTCGACCTGACGCGGATCGAGGCTCCCGTCGTCGTGTTCGCTTCCTATGGCGACAACATCACGCCGCCGCAACAGGCGCTGAACTGGATCGTCGATCTCTACCCGTCGACGAAGGAGATCGAGGCCCACGGCCACGTCATCATCTACACCCTGCATGACAGCATCGGTCACTTGGGCATCTTCGTCTCGGCGCAAGTCGCCAACAAGCAGCACGAGCAAATCGGATCGGTGGTAAAGACGATCGAGTCGCTGGCGCCGGGACTTTACGAAATGCTGATCACCAAGGACCAGGGCGTCTATACCGTCTCGTTCGAAGCGCGCACGACCGGCGATATTCTCAAACTCGACGACGGACGCGAAGAAGAGGTGGAGTTCGCCGCGGTCGCCGGGTTCTCCGAGTGGGCGACGAAGACCTACGAACTGATCTGGCAGCCGATGATCAAGGCCACGATCACGCCGGTGGTCGCCGAAGCCTGCAAGCGTTTGCATCCGATGCGGCAGCAGCAATATTTACTCTCCCACAAGAATCCGCTGTTCGCCAATGTCGGCGACCTCGCCGACAAGGTCCGCGCGCAACGGACTCCGGCGGCGAAGGACAATCCGTTCGTGGCGTTCGAGCGGCTTAATGCGGACCTGGTCGAGCGTAGCTGGAATTTTTATCGCGACACCCGCGACGCCGCGATCGAGCTCGCCTTTCATTCTCTCTATGGCACGCCCTGGATGAAACGTCTGGGCGAGGGACGACACGCACGGCCTCAGGCGCACGACATCAACAAGTTCCCGCACGTCCAAGAGGCGATCGCCGGCGCCAAGCATGGCGGCTATGCCGAAGGCATCATCCGCATGCTGATCCTGCTCGCCCGGGCGCGCGGCTCGGTGCGGCGCGATCGCCTGGAGCGGTCGGACCGGCTGTTGCATGCGCGGCCGCCTTTTAATTCGATGACGCCGGAGACGCGCAGCCGCCTGATCTACGAGCAGTCGCTGATCGTGGAATTCGCCGGCGCCGAAGCCATCACGACTTTGGCGGATCTGCTCTCGGATCCGGTCGATCGCTATCGCGCCTTGAACCTGGTTCTCGATGTCGCCGGGCCGGTCGGCGAGATGGATGGGCCGACCATCGCCATGTTCAAGCGCTTTCAAGCCGCGCTGCTGACGATGGCTCGGGAATGGCGGGATCCCGACTTCGCCGGCAACGCGTCCGCCGCCGCGCCGGGGGGCTCGGTTGGCGCCCATGACGAACAGCAAGTGGAAATCGCGGCCGGCCCAGCGGCAGATGTCGCGGCCGCGCCCGCAGCCTTGAAGGAGACCGCCGCATGATCCGCGAAAACAAGCTCTACGACGAGCTCAAAGTCGGCGATGCCGCCTCGGTCAAGCGCGTATGCACGGCCAATGACCTCTACATATTCGCCCATGCCTCGGGCAATCTGAATCCGTTGCATCTGCCGGCCGAGGACGGTTCGGCGGAGGCGATTGCGCCTTCGATGTGGGTCGGTGCGCTGATTTCGTCGGTACTCGGCAACATCTTGCCGGGCGCCGGCACACTATACCGTTCGCAGAGCCTAAAGTTCCTCGACCGCGTGCATGTCGGCGACGAGCTGACAGTCGCCGTGACGGTACGCGACAAAGCGGCGGACGGCGTCGTGGTGCTGGACACGACGGTCACCGGCCGCGGCGGCGATCGGATCGCCGAAGGCGTGGCCGAGGTGTTGGCGCCGACCCGCAAAGTGCGTTTCGATGACGATCGCCTTCCGGAAATTCTTGTTGAACGGCATCGCCATTTCGACCGTCTGTTGCAGGCCTGCGCAGGACTCGAGCCGATCGTTACGGCGGTTGCAGTCCCCGAGGACAGAGCTTCGCTGGGCGGCGCTCTGTTGGCTGCGCGCCGCGGGCTCATTCGGCCCATTCTGGTCGGTGCCGCGGCGACGATCCGCGCCGTGGCGAAGGAGATGGCGGCCGACCTAAAGGATATGGAGCTTATCGATGTGCCGGACCCCGACGCCGCGGCGGCGATGACGGTCGAGCTGGCGCGCACCGGCAAGGCCGCCGCGGTGATGAAGGGGCATTTGCACACCGACGAGCTTCTGCATCACGTCGTCAAACGCGATGGCGGTTTGCGCACCAACCGCCGGCTCAGTCATGTTTTTGTGATGGACGTTCCCGGCCTCGATCACGTCCTGATCGTATCCGATGCCGCGATCAACATCGCGCCCGACCTCATGGCCAAGGTCGACATCACGCAGAATGCCATCAACGTCGCCCTCGCGCTTGGCGTCGAGCGGCCCAAAGTCGGAATTCTTTCCGCCGTCGAGACGGTCAATCCGCAAATCCCCTCGACGATCGACGCCGCAGTGCTGGCCAAGATGGCCGATCGCGGACAGATCAAGGGCGGCATTGTCGATGGCCCGCTGGCGATGGACAACGCCATCGATGTCGAAGCGGCGAAGACAAAGGGCATCACCTCGCTCGTTGCCGGCCACGCCGATATCCTGATCGTGCCCAATCTCGAGGCCGGCAACATGCTGGCGAAGGAGCTTGCCTTCGTGGCGCATGCCGAAGCGGCGGGACTCGTGCTTGGCGCGACGGTGCCGATAATCCTGACGAGCCGCGCCGACGGCGAAAAGGCACGGCTTGCCTCCTGCGCCATCGCGGCCCTGTATCGGGAATGGCGGTCCGGCGGCCAAGTGCGAGCGCAGCTGCGATCTCGTCTGCGATCGCAAGCCGTCGCCGAAGCGGCCGAGTGATGCGGCACATTCTGACGCTCAATGCCGGCTCGTCTTCGATCAAGTTCGCCTTGTTCGAGGACGGACCCGCGCTCTGCGAATGCATCCGCGGCGAGGTCGAGGGCCTCGGTGCCGTGCCCCGGCTGCATGCTGCCAAGCCGGGAGAAAACGCAATCGATCAAGCGCTTACCGAAGCTCAGGCGCACAATCATGCCTCGGCGCTTGCCGTCGTGCTCGATTTCCTGCGGAAAACCATCCCGGATGTGTCGATTGCCGGCGTCGGCCACCGGGTAGTGCATGGCGGCATCGAATTTAGTGAGGCCACTGTCCTCGATGAAAAGAAGCTTAAGGCGCTGGAGCAGTTGAACCCGCTCGCGCCGCTGCATCAGCCGCACAATATTTCCGGGGTGCGTGCGGCGCAGTCGGCCTTTCCGCAAGCCGTGCAAGTCGCCTGTTTCGACACCGCTTTTCACCGTGCCCATCCGTGGGTCAATGACACCTACGCTTTGCCCCGCGAGCTCTACGAGCAGGGCATCCGGCGCTACGGATTTCACGGCCTGTCTTACGAGTATGTGACGGACCGGCTGAGACAGGTGGCGCCGATGCACGCGGCAGGTCGGGTGGTCGTGACCCATCTCGGCAACGGCGCCTCGATGTGCGCGATTCTGCGCGGGCAGAGCGTCGGCTCCAGCATGGGCTTCACCGCGCTCGACGGGCTGCCAATGGGGACGCGTTGCGGGCAGCTCGATCCAGGCGTCGTGCTCTACCTGATGGAGCAGGGGATGTCGCCGGCCGCGATCGAGGATTTGCTGTATCGCCGCTCGGGGCTAAAGGGCCTCTCCGGCCTATCGCACGACATGCGTCAACTCGAAGCCGCCGCAACGCCGCAGGCGCGGCAGGCTATCGAATATTTTGTGTCTCGCATCCGCCGCGAACTCGGCGCCATGGCCGCGATCCTGTCGGGATTGGATGCGCTGGTGTTCTGCGGCGGCATCGGCGAGAACGCTTGGCGGATTCGCGATCGGGTTTGCCGTGGCTTCGAATGGCTCGGCATCGAACTGGACGAGGAGCGCAATCAGGCGGGCGACACGATCATCTCCTCGGACCGTTCGCTGGTACGCGTTTTTGTCATCCATACCAACGAAGAGATGATGATTGCGCGACACACCGCCCGCCTGCTCGCATTACCGCAGAACGCCGCCGCGGCGGCTTGATCCGCCGCGGCGGCGCCGCTCGCTGTGAGCTACTCCCGCGTCGGGAACAGCGCCGCCGGAAAGTCGGCGGCATAGCGGCGGGCGCGCTCGCGCGGCCGGTAATCCGGATGCGGATTGGGATCCGGCTCGACGGCGCGGCGGTAAAGGTGCCAGGTCGCATGGCCGAGCACCGGCATCACTATGGTCAGCCCGAGAAAAAACGGGATCGAGCCGAGCACCAACAGCGCGGCGACGATAAAGCCCCACAACGCCATGGTCCCCGGATTCGCGGCGACCACCCGGATCGAGGTGAGCAGCGCCACCGCCGCGCCAACGTCGCGGTCGAGCAACAGCGGAAACGAGATGGCGCCGATCGTCAGCACCAGCACGGCGAACAGAAATCCGACCCCGGTGCCGACGACGATAAGATGCCAGCCGGCGCTGGTGGTGAGCACGTCGTGGGCAAATTCACGGACCGAGGCCGGCCCGTGATAGCCGAAATTGGCGATATAGATCGCATCGGCGACCGCAAGCCAGATCAGGAAGATCGCCATCAACAACACGCCGAGCGCAATGATGGCGCCGAGCGACGGCGAGTGCAGCACGTCCAGCGCATGGCTCGAGGAGCTGTCGAGCCCGGCCTCGCGGCGGCGGCTGAGCTCGTAGAGCCCGATGGCGGCTAGCGGCCCGACCAGCGCGAAGCCGGCCGCGATCGGGAAGGCCAGCGGCAACAGCGAGCTGCCGATGGTCATCGCCACCAGAAAAATGCCGAGCAGCGGATAGACCACACAGAGGAACAAAGCGTGGCTCGGCATCGCGGTGAAATCGTCGACGCCGCGGCCGAGCGATTGATAAAGATCGGACGGCGAGATGCGGCGCACGACGGGTTGCGCGGGACTTGTGCTTGCACCGACGAGAATATGTGCAGTAGCCATGGCGCTCCTCCTGAACCGAAACGGGTTTAATCGTTAGGGCCTTGTTTTAAGGCCTTGCGCCTGCGGCCGGGGCCGCAAGGCGCCCGAGCTTGTGTTGGGAGCGATCGAGTTCGGAAACACGCTACGCATTTCTGCGTTTTTGGATTCGCGCTCGCAACTCGCATATCATGCCACTCGCGCCCGCGCGATGCACGGAACAAGGTGACGGCAGTCGCTTCACTTTCCGGTGTACGAGCGAAGTTGTGCGTCGCAGCGGCATCCTGCTGCGAGTGCGAGCAAAAGCAAAACGGCCAAAATTACGTAAAAAAGAAAGGGCTCCCTGGCCGGGAACCCTTTCGCCGCGATCTGTGATCGCATCTAGTGGTGGTGCCAATGTCCGTGGAAGTGCGGATGGCCATGCCAGCCGCCGCCACCGATCACGACGCTGGGGCCGCCGTAATAGTCGTAATACGGCCCGCCGCACGGATAGTTGTAGTAGCCGCAGCCGCCGTAATAGTCGTAATACGGCGTGCCGATGCCGACGCCCACCGGGCCGACGCGAACGCCGATCTGCGCCATGGCCGGCGCGGCAGCGGTCAGCAGCATGGCCGCCGTGGCGGCTCCAAGCATAAGCTTTTTCATGGCTGTCTTTCTCCTCTCGTTGTTCCGCTCGTGGTTCAGAGGAGAAAACGCATAGCGGCACAGCCGGGTTCCGCGTGCGGATGTATTCCGTCGTTAAGTTCCAGCCAAATTTTTTTGGAACGAATTTGTGCTTCGCGGCGTGCGCTACTCGGCGGCCAGCGGCAACGGTTCTTCTTCCTCGTGCTCGGCGGCACCGCCGCGCAGCCAGGTCTGGAAGCGATCGAGATAGAGGTAGATCACCGGCGTGGTGAACAGGGTGAGCAATTGGCTCAGCGCCAGGCCGCCGACCATGGCGTAGCCGAGCGGTTGCCGCAGCTCGGAGCCCGATCCGTGCCCCAGCATCAACGGCACGCCGCTCAACAGCGCCGTCATCGTCGTCATCACGATCGGGCGGAAACGCAGCAGGCACGCCTGCCGCACCGCCTCGCGCGGCGGCAGCCCGGCGCGCTCGCGGCTGATGGCGAAGTCGACCAGGATGATGCCGTTTTTCTTGACGATGCCGATGAGCAGAATGATGCCGATGATGCCGATCACGGAAAGGTCGAAGCCGCCGGCCCACAGCGCCAGCAGCGCGCCGACGCCGGCCGACGGCAGCGTCGACAGAATGGTGAGCGGGTGAATGTAGCTTTCATAGAGCACGCCGAGGATGACATAGACCACCACCAGCGAGGCTGCGATCAGGATCGGCTCGTTCCCCAGCGCGGCCTGGAAGGCTTGTGCGTTGCCTTGGAAGCTGCCGATCAGCGATGACGGCATGTCGATTTCGTCCGAGGCCTTCTGGATGGCAGCGACCGCCTGACCGAGCGCAACGCCCGGCGGCAGATTGAACGTCAGAGTCACCGCCGGAAACTGACCCGAATGCGAGACCAAGAGCGGGCCGACGTGGCTGGTGTCGACGTTGATCAGGGTCGAGAGCGGAACGAGCTGTCCGCTGGTCGGCGCCTTGATGTAGAGCTCATTGAGCGTTTGCAACTTGCCTTGCAGGTCGGGCTGCACTTCGAGGACCAGATAATAGGAATTGTTGGTGAAATATTGCGTCACCTGGTCCTGGCCGAAGGCGTCGTTGAGCGTGTTGTCGATGAGTTGCGGCTGAATGCCGAAGCGGGCCGCGGCGTCGCGATTGATGGTGATGTTGAGCAGCGGCGCGTTGTTTTGCGCATCGGTGGCGACGTCGGCCAGTTGCGGCAGCGTCTTGAGCTTGGCGATGAGCCGCGGCGCCCAGGCGTTCAATTCGTGCAGATCCGGATCCTGCAGCACATATTGGAACTGGCCGCGCGAGATGCGGCCGCCGACTGTAATGTCCTGCGCCGGCTGCAGGAACAGCTTGGCGCCGGGCACCTGGGCCAGCTTGGGTCGCAGCCGGTCGATGATCTGCGAGGCGGTGGCGCTGCGGTCGTCGCGCAGCTTCAAGCCGATGATGAAGCGGCCGGTATTTTGGGTATTGCCGTAGCTCGGCCCGAAGAACGATCCGAAGTCGGCAACGTCGGGGTCGGTCGCGATAACATCGGACAACTGCCGCTGGATCTCTTTCATCTTTATCGGCGAAACGTCCTGGCCGGCTTCCGAAATTCCCAGGATCATGCCGATGTCCTGGGTCGGAAAAAAGCCCTTCGGCATCATCACGAACAGCGCGCCGGTAGTGGCGACCGTGGCGATGAACACCAGCAATGTCGTGAATTGATGCCGCAACACGACATCGAGGCCGCGGCGATAGCCGTCCAGCAGCGCGTCAAAGCCCTTTTCGATGAACCTATAAATACGGCCGTGCTCGCGGTCGTGCTCGCTGACCAAAAAGCGCGAGCACAGCATCGGCGTCAAGGTTAGCGATACCACGACCGACACGACAATTGCCGCCGTGACCGTGATGGCGAATTCGTGGAACAGCCGTCCGACCACGCCGCCCATCAGCAACAGCGGAATGAATACCGCGATCAGCGAGATACTGATCGAAATCACGGTGAAGCCGATCTCGCGCGCGCCCTTGATGGCGGACTGCAGCGGCGTCGTTCCGGCCTCCAAATGGCGGAAAATGTTCTCCACCACGACGATGGCGTCGTCGACCACGAAGCCGACGGCGATCGTCAACGCCATCAGCGACAGGTTGTCCAGGCTGAAACCGGCAAGATAAATGATCGCGGTGGCGCCAAGCAGCGACAGCGGCACCGCCGTTCCCGGAATGAGCGTGGCGTGAATGCTGCGCAGGAACAAAAGAATCACCAGCACGACGAGCACGCACGACAACAACAGCGTGAACTCAACGTCCTTGACCGACGCGCGGATGGTCTGGGTGCGGTCGACGATGGTGCTGAGATGGATGCCCGGCGGAATCAGCGAATGCATACGCGCCAAGGCGTTTTTGATGTTGTCCACCGTGTCGATCACGTTGGCGCCGGGCTGCTTGAAGACCAGCAGCATCACCGCGGTCTGCTTACGATGCAGCGCGCCTAGCGTTATATCCTGCGGTCCGGCGATGGCGTGGCCGACGTCGCGGACGCGAATCGGCGCTCCGTTGCGATAGGCGATAATGACGTCGTTATAGGCGTCCGCGTCGGTCAATTGATCGTTGGTGGCGATAGTGAAGCTTTGCTCCTTGCCGAGCAGCGTGCCTTTGGCGGTGTCGGTCGTGGAGGTGGCGAGCGCGCCGCGGACGTCCTCGAGCGTAAGGCCGCGCGCTGTGAGCTTGGCCGGATCGACCTGCACGCGAATCGCCGGCCGTTGCTGGCCGCCGATAATGACCTGGGCGACGCCGGCAATCTGCGAGATCTGCTGGGCGACGACGTTCTCGGCAAAATCGTCGACTTTGGTGAGCGGGATCGTCTGCGACGTCGCCGCCACGATCAGCATCGGCGAATCCGCGGGATTGACCTTGCGATAGGTCGGCGGCTGGGCCAGATTTTTCGGCAACTGCGCGCCGGCAGCCGTGATCGCGGCCTGCACGTCCTGCGCGGCGCCGTCGATGTCGCGGTTGAGGTCGAACTGCAGCGTGATCACGGTCGAGCCGAGCGAACTCACCGAGCTCATTTGGGTGACGCCGGCGATCTGGCCGAACTGCCGCTCGAGCGGTGTGGCCACCGTCGCCGCCATGGTTTCCGGACTCGCGCCGGGCACCGTCGCGCTCACCTGGATGGTCGGAAAGTCGACTTGCGGCAGCGGCGCTACCGGCAGCAATGGAAACGCCACGATGCCGACCAGCGCCAGCGCCGCCATCAACAACGATGTGGCGATCGGCCGGCGGATGAAGACTTCCGAGATATTCATCAGGACTTGTCCGGCTGCTGTCCTTCGGCAGTAGGCGACGCATTAGGTGTGCGGATCGCGACGCGCGTTCCGATATCCAAGCGGGATTGTCCATCGACCACCACGCGTTCCCCGGGGTTCAGTCCCTTCGTCGCGATCGCCAGGTTCTCACTGACCGGTTGCGCTTCGATGGGCCGCTGCTCCGCGGTGTTGTCTGGCTTGATTACCCAGACATAGAAACCGTCCGGGCCGCGCTGCAATGCCACCGCCGGCACGGTCACCGCATCTTTGCGGGTCGTGATCAGAATGTGGACGTGCACGAACGCGCCCGGCCACAGCCGTTCGTCCTGGTTGGGAAATTCCGCCTTCAGCTGGATGGTGCTGGTAGCTTGGTCGATCTGATTGTTGATGAGAAGGAGCTTGCCTTCCGCGATCTGTTCCTTGTTGTCTTGATCGAAGGCAAGCACCGAGACGGCGCCTTGCAACATCGCGTCGCGCACCGGGCCGAGGTCGCTTTGCGGCAGCGTGAAGATCACCGTGCACGGCTTGATCTGCGTCAGCACTGTAAGCGGGCTGATGTCATTGGTGTGGATGATGTTGCCGATGTCGACCTGACGGAAGCCGACCACGCCGTCGATCGGCGCCGTGATGGTGGCATAATTGAGCTGGGTCCGCGCCGCCTCGATGGCGGCCTGGTCGGCGTCGATCGTCGCCTTGGTCTGGTCGACCTTGGCCTGCTGAGCGTCGACGTTCTGCTGCGTCTCGGCGTTCCTGAGGACGAGCGTCTTGAAGCGCGCCAGATCCTTTTCGTTGTCGATCAGCTGCGCCTCGTCCTCGCTCTTCTTGGCGACGGCCTGGTCGAAAGCGGCCTGGAACGGCGCCGGATCAATTCGCGCCAGTACGTCGCCTTTGCGGACGTCCTGGCCCTGACGAAAATCGACGGAGACGATCTGGCCGTTGACCTGGGCGCGGATGGCGACGGTATTGAGCGCTTGGACGGTGCCGAGCGCGTCATAATAGATCGGCACGTCCTGTTGCGCCGCTTCGGTGACAACGACCGGAACCGAAGGCGGCGCGGCCTTCGCCGCTTGGGTGTTGCCGTGGCGCCAAAAAATGACCGCGGCGGCCACGCCTGCCACCGCGATGCCTGCAACCACGTAAATCCCCCGGGATTTTTGCCCGGTCATCCACGCCCTCATGGTCTAGCTATACCTTGGTTCCGCAACCCCTCAAAATCGTACTTTATTCCCCGACCCGGCCAGGAGGCACGGCAGGATCAAAGACCCCCGGTGCGAACTATAGCGGACGGTTGGAGGGATCAATGGCTAGCGCATTAAAGTTAATTAAGGTGCGTCCGCCGCGGCCGATTAAGGTTGCTGATGAACAAGACCGCCAAACGCGAGTTCAGGCTTGATCCGGCGGACGGCATCATGGCTATTCCCATTACAATCCAATAAGAAAGCCGGCATTCCAGGTGGTATCGCGGTCCGAAATTCCAGGTCTCAATTCTAACCATGCGCTCGCGGTCGTGTTGCGCGCTTTCGAAGGCGGCGGCGCGCAGCGGGATATGATCCTGCTCTGCAATGCGCTCGCCGCCAAAGGCATCCGCATTGTCATTTTGGCGCTCCACGTCGAGGGCCCATTGCGCCCGCTTCTCGATCCCGCCATTCGCGTCGTCGAGGTTCCCGGACGACAGCTGCGCTACGCCATTCCCGGGCTGCACCGCTTGATCCGCGACTTGGCTCCAACCGTCGTTGTCAGTTCGGAAGCGAGCCTCAATCTGTGTACGCTTGTTGCAGTGCGCACGTTATCGTGGGCGAGCCGGCCAAAGCTTGTGCTGCGCGAGGTCGGTAGTCCGTCGATCGCGCTCTACCGCGATCCCCACCTGCAGAACCGCATCGCCTACCGAATTCTACGCCGCGCTTATGCCTATGCCGATCGCATCGTCACGCTCACCGACGGCGCGCGGCGCGATTTGGCGGAGAATTTTGCCGTCCCCGACCGATTGATTGCCGTGATGCTGACCAACGCGGTGGTGCCGCCGGCCATGGTCAGCCGGATCGCGCAGTGGGATGGTGAAGCCGGCCGCGAGGACGATCTCATCGTCTGCATCGGACGGTTGTCGCCGGAAAAGGATCAGCGCAACCTCATCCGCGCCGTGAGTCTGTTGCCGGCGGCGCAGCCTTGGCGTCTTGCCATCGTCGGCGACGGTCCGGAACGCCCCGCGCTGCAAGCTCTGGCGCGCGATCTCGGTGTTGCCGATCGTATCGTCTTTACCGGCGAAGTGAGCGACCCGTTTGGCTTTATGATGCGGGCGCGTCTTGCCGTCTGCGCCTCGGTCTATGAGGGTCTCGGCAATGCGATCATCGAGGCGCTGGCTTGCGGTACGCCCGTCGTCTCGACCGATTGCCCCTACGGCCCGTCCGAAATCCTGCAAGGCGGGCGCTACGGCGCGCTGACGCCGGTCGGCGATGCGCCGGCCATGGCGGCGGCGATATCCGAGGCGTTGCACACGGCTCCGGATCGCGCCGCCTTGAGAGCGCGCGGGCTTAACTATACGGCCGCGCGCGCGGCCGAGCGTTTTCTCGAAATTATCGCCGAACTTCGTCCGCTGCCGGAAACCGCGAACGGCCTGCTCGCCGTCGCCAGTGCCTCGTAAGGCCCGCCCGCCATGTTCCAACCGTTGCTCAACGGAGTTTTGCGGAAGGCGGCGCGGCATTCGCGCTCAAAGCCCTTTGCCATGCGCAACACGGCGCCGCTGGTCAGCTTTACCTTCGACAACGTCCCCGCTTCGGCCTACACCAATGGCGCCGCGATCCTCGATCAACACGGCGTACGCGGCACGTTCTACATTGCCGCCGGCACACTGGGGCAAATGGACAAGGATTGGCGCGTGATCGACCGCGAACAGGTGCGCGCGCTGTATCATCGAGGCCATGAGATCGGCTGTCATACTTTTTCGCATGTCGGCGTCGACACACTCGATGCCCGCATGCTGGACGAAGAGTGCCGGCACAATCGCGAGGTCCTGCGCGAAATCTGCCCGGGCCTCAACGTCACCAACTTTTGCTATCCTTTCGGCCGCGTCTCGCTGCCGCGCAAGCTCCAGCTCGACGATCGCTTCGATAGCTGCCGCGGAATTTACGAGGGCATCAATGCCGGCGTCGTCGATCTCGCGCTGCTCCGCGTGGTCGAGCTCTACGACCGCACACTGACGCCCGACAAGCTCGATCGTGTGCTGCGGGAGACGCGCGCGCGCAACGGCTGGCTGATCTTCTACACCCATGACGTCGCCGAGCCGCCGAGCTGGATCGGCGCGTCGCCGCGTCTGCTGCATGAGACCATCGACGCGGTGCAGGCCGAAAATATCCGATGCTTGCCGATCCGCGAAGCGCTCGCGGCAATTGGCTTCCGCCGCACGACCGAAGCTGCAGCGAAATTCAGCGCCCGCGCGGCGAGCGGGCCGCGATGAAGATGCGCAGTATCTTCGGCGATTCGATCAGATAGCGGCGCCACAAGCGTCCGGGCTCCTGCGCCAAACGGTAAGCCCATTCCAGGCTGAGCCGTTGCAGCCAGCGCGGCGCGCGTGAGCGTGCGCCGATCAGGAAATCGATCGACGCGCCGACGCACAGCGCGATGCCGGATTGGCGCCCAAGCTCGGCAAGCTTATGCGCGATCGTCTCCTGCGCCGGACAGCCGAGGCACAACAGCGCGATATCCCAGCGCCGGGTGACGCAGCCGCGGGCGACCGCAAGCCGCAGCTCCGCATCGTGCGCCAGACCCCCTGGCGCCGGCAGGATGTCGAATATCAGGTTGGGATAGGCGGCACGCAGCGTTGCTTCTGCGCTACGCGGCGGCCCAACGACAAGAATCCACCGCGGCAGGCCGTGCCGGTCTTGCGCATTCAGGCGCGCAAGCAACGCCGCGACAAGGTCGCTGCCGGTGACCAGCGGCAAGGCCCGCCGGTCGAGCCGCGCCAGCGCCCGCACGATGCGGCTGTCGCAGACCGACAGCCAGGCCGCCCGATAGATCGGCAGCAATCGCGCCGGCTCCTCATGCGCCGCGACGACGTGATAAGCGTTCGGCGTCACCACGTAACGATAGGGCGCGCCGCAGCCCGCAGCGATGGCGTCGATCGCTTCGGTTTGCGTCAACAGCGAGAACGGCAGGCCGAGAAATTCGACATGATCGATTTCGCCGCCGTGAGGAACCAGCGGCGGTGCGACGTCCGCTTGCGCCGAAGGCGCCAAGGTGCCGGGTGACGGGAGCATCGGCTATGGCACCGTGATGCGTTCGCCGACGATCTCCGCCGACGGCAAGCGCAACAGGCCGAAATGATGGATCGCAAAGCCGCCGAACAAGCCGAAGACGACGGCATCGACGACCAGCGGCAGCGTATGGCCCGGCAGCAACTCGCCCGTCATATGCGCGCCGAACACGAAAAGGATCGCCAGCGACGGCATGACGCCAAGCGCGGTGAGATCGATCGGCATGCGGTACCAGCGCCGCCCCAGCACCATGAAGGCCAGGCAGGCGACGACGCCGGCCACCATCAATGCGATGGCCGCGCCCTGCGGGCCGTCGGCCGGAACCAGCACCACCGAGAGCGCCGTCGAGACCACGAGAAACAACAGCGCGACGATAAGATCGAGGTAGCTAGCATTGGTGAAATAGATCACTTGCGCGAAGTAGAAATTGCGCATGGTGGCGAAGGCGAACGCGATAGCCAGGATCGGAATGAGGTCGCGGGTCGGGGCGATGAATTCCGGCTGCAGGATCGCTTGCAGCACGACGTGGCCGAAGACGATGAAGAACGCCGCGCCGAAAGTCGCGGCGGCGAGGCAGGCATTGAACGCCATCTGTAACGTTTGATTGGCGGCTTCCTGGTTGCCGCGGTTGGCTTGAGTCTTGGCGACCGTGACCAGCGACAGGATGATCGCCTCGCCGAGCACGGTAAAACTCTGCCGCAGCACGTCGGCGACGACGCCGTACGGTCCAAGCGTCGCCAGCCCGAGATAATGCGCGAGCAGCAAGCGGTCGATGCTCTGGCCGAGCGCGGTGACGCCGAACGACAACAACAGCGGCCAGCCGTAACTGACGATATGCCAGGAGGCGGCGCGCGAAAAATGCGATAGCCGTACGTTTGCGAAGGTCGCGAGCGACGGCGCCGCGGCGATGAGGTGCGCGACGGCGATCGCCACGGCGAGGCCGCGGGCGCCGCCGCCGGCATAAAGGCTGGCGGTGCCGAAGCCGATCATCAGCACGGTGCGGATGATCATCGACAGCGAAGCGCCGCGGGCGTTGAGCAGCGTGCGTGCGACTTCGAATGCGGCTTCGTAGACGGTGATGCCGCAGACCAGAGCAAAGACCGCGATCAGGAAGGTCGGCTCGAAAAATCCGAACAGTCCCAGTGTGGTCAGCACCAGCGCCACGATTGCTATGCCGCCGCCGAGCAGTCGCGCCAGCGAGGCGACGTATTCGCCCAAGCGCTCGTGATGGTAAACGCCGAAATAGGCGAAGCGCATCCACTGTGCGCCGAAGCCGTAGACGATCAGCGACCAGGCGAAGATCAACACGTAGTGGCCGTATTCGGCGGGACCGGCAAGGCGCGAGAAGATGGCGACGGCGAGCAGGTTCCCGGCCGCCGACACCGCGCGCGCGCTCAGATAGAGCAGGCCCGACGTGTTAAGCATTCTGCGTGATAAGTCATTGTTGGTGTGAAGAAAAGCGGCTACCACGGCTTTCACTGAGTATCGTTAAGTTGCATATGAAAACGCGACAAACGAGCGGGCGGCGGGTGCTAACCGATGCGTATTCTGCAAATCATCCACGATGACGAGCGCGGCGGCGTGCAAAAGCTCGCCGGCATGATCGAGCAGGGACTCGACTCCCATCGCTTCGCCGTCGAGACCGCTTATTTGTATCCGCGCGCGGACATGCCGCTCTACGCCAAGCTTGTTTACACGCTGCGCATGGCGCGGCGCATCTGGCGCGGCGGTTTCGACACGCTGGTCGCCTACCAGTCGACCGCGTCCATCCTGGTCGGCATGGTCGGCTGGCTGTCCGGCTGCCGGCTCCGCGTCGTTCACCAAACTTGTACGCCAAGCGCGACACCACGGCCGCTGCGCGTGTTGGACAGGCTCGCCGGCACGCTCGGGCTTTATTCGGCCAACATCGTCAACAGCGCCGCCACTTGGGCCGAGTTCGCGCGTTATCCGGCGCGTTACCGGCGCTCGCTGATTCTGATCGAGCATGGGCTCGACGTGCCGGCGCCGACGGCGAGCCGGGAAGCGACGCGGCGGCGCTTCGGCCTGCCGCAGACGCTGCCGGTGCTGCTCAATGTCGGCCGCCTGACCGCGCAAAAGAACCAGGATGTGCTCATCCGGGCGCTCGCTTGTCTGCCGCAGGCGCACCTCGTCCTTGCCGGCGCCGGCGCCAAGGACGACAGCTTTCACGCGCTGGCCGTCACGCTCGGCGTCGACGATCGGCTGCATCGGCTCGGCGCCTTGCCGTCCGACGATATCGCCGATCTCTACGCCGCCGCGGATCTGTTCGTGTTTCCGTCGACCTGGGAAACGTTCGGGCTGGCCGCCGTCGAGGCCGGCATGGCCGGGTTGCCGATGGTGGTCGCCGACCTGCCGGTGCTGCACGAAGTGTTGCGCGCGGACGGCAACGAGCCGGTTGCATTCGTCGCGCCCGACGACGTTGAGGGTTGGATCTCCGCCGTCGGCCGGGCGCTAACGCCGGCGACGCCCTCATCGCGAGGCGGCGCGGCATTCGCTCGCGCATTGACGGCGAAATATTCGCGGCGACGCATGATCGAGAGCTATCTCAGTCTGTTTGAAGCGCATCGCCGGATCGAGCACAGGAAGCTCCACGAACTGCAGCCGGCGGCTGAAAAGGCCCAGCCTTGACGCGGCCTGCCTGGCTTGCCGTCGCGGCTGTTGCGTTTTGCGGTTTGGTTGCGGCGGTCGCACGCCTGCCGGCCATCGCGGCCGATTCGGCGCCGGCGTTCAAGCACGGCGCGACGCTGGTCGAATTCTTCGAGTTTCCCAAGATCATGGGCGACGGCGCCGACAAGGCTTACGCCGATTCGGCCTATCCCCATCCGCAATCGGCGTTGTCGCTGTTTGACTTCGACGAACTGCACCGTATCGGCTTCGACCACATGCGCGTGCCGCTCGATGTCGGCCCGCTGCTGCAGGGCGACGCCCAGGAGCAGGAGGACATCCTCGAACAGCTCGTCGCCGTGGTATCGGCGATCAATCGCCACGGCTTGGCTGTGCTGGTGACGCTGTTTCCGCCGTCGCTGCATCACGAACTGCCGCAGACCTATCTCGACGGGCTCGATGGTCCGAAATTCCGCGCCTATTCCGCCATGGTCGAGCGCGTTGCCGCGGCGCTCGGCGGCGTCAAAAGCGGCGTGGTGGCGCTCGAGCCGATGAACGAGCCGCAGTCGCAGTGCCGCATATATTTCGGCACCGATTGGACCGCCTATCAGCAGAATATGGTCGAACGCATCCGCCGCATCGCGCCGCGGCTGCCGCTGTTTCTGACCGGCGGCTGCTGGTCGAATATCGAGGGCATTGTCCAGCTCGATACCGATCTGCTGCATGACCGGCGCAACTTCGTCAGCGTTCATTTCTATTACCCGTTCCTGTTTACGCATCAGAGCGCAACCTGGTCGATGCCTTATCTCGCCGGCACCATCGGCGTGCCTTATCCGGCGTCGGCGGGCAGTCTCGAAGAGACGCTGGAGCTGACCCGCGCGCGTTTTCGTGCGGTGAAGCTGCCGGACGGCACCGACCGTGCGGCGGCGGAGGCGCAAGCCGAGGCGGAAATCCGCAAATATTTCGGAGAAGCCCAGGGGCCGGCGCAGATCGCGGACTGGATGACCAAAGTGGCCGATTGGCAAGCGCGTGAAGGCGTCGCTTCCAATCAAATCGTCTTCACCGAATTCGGCACCATGAAAGAGACCATCGACGGTGTGGAGATCGGCCGCGCCTCACGCGCGCGCTGGCTGCGCGACACGACGGCCGCCATCGCAAGTCACGGCTGGGGCTGGACCGCCTATGTGCTGCGCGACGATCCGTTCGGTCTCTACGTCCATGAAAGCGACCGCAATCCCGATCCGGAATTGATGCGCGCGCTACATCTCAATGACCCGCTATCTTCCCCTGCGGAGTGAGAGCGGCTAGAGCATGATCCGGAAAAGTGGACGCCGGTTTTCCGAAGAGATCATGCTCCATAAAAAAGTATAGAGTGCAATCGATTCAGCCTGAAACGATTGCACTCCAGGCAGCAAAATCGCTACGCCGTGGCGCGGCTGACGGACAGATAGCGCAGCCCGAATGCCGAAGTCATGTAAAAGAACCAGACTTCGCCGGCCTGCTGTAAAATCGAGCTCTCGAAGCACGACGCATAGACGCCATAGAGGCAGACGCGCAGAAACAGCACCTGCAGCGCTGTGGTCTCCCGATCGGACGGCCGCCGGCAGAAATCGGCGATCGGCAGCACGACGACCCAAAGCACGACCAGCAGCATTCCTGGGATGCCGATGGTCACCGCGAGGTTGAGATAGGCATTGTGGGCGTCGGTCGCGGCATTGGCCCACGTGACATGATCGCCGAAGCCGTAGACGACTTCCGGCGTGCCCCAGAAGGCCGAAAAGCCGTATCCGGTGAACGGCCGCTGCGCCACCGCTTGCACGGCGAGCTGCCAGATCTCGGTTCGTCCGGTGAACGTGGCGTCCGGCATAATCGCCTGCATCAGCTTTTGCATCGGTTCGAAAATCACCGTGCCCACGGAACATAGTTCGAAGATAAAAAGCGTCGTGACGACAATGGCGACGCCAAGCGCCGCGCTGCGGCTGCGTCCGATGATGCCGGACAGGATCAGAGCGATCGGCAGCACGCCGATCGCCGTCTTCGATCCGGTAAAGGCGAGAAAAATTCCAGCCAGCGCGACGATCGCTGTGCCGAGCGCGAAACTGCGCATCCGCGCCACGTAAAACCCGATGAAAACAAACAGCACCATGGCGGCGCCGGCATTGTTCTTGTGTGGAAACACCCCGCGCCACTCACCGGCGTGCTCCGGCTCGAGGAAATCGGTGGCGTGGTGGATCGCATATTGCGGCAAGAGGAACACGCCGAAATAGCACGCCGCCAGCACGATCAGCGCCGCTCCGGCCAACAGATCGCTGAAGTGCCGCAAGTTTTTCGGCACCAGAAGGATCATCGCGGAAATGCTGATGACGATCAGTTCGAAGGTGAGGCGGCGCGCGGCGAGCGCCGGCTCCCACGAGGTGATGACGCTGAGCACACACCATGCGACCGTCGCGACCAGAACCGGCCGCAATACCACCATCAGGCGGCGCGGCTCGTGCCAATAGGTCCAGGCCGCGAAGCCGAGGAACATCACGGAGAAGCCGATCTGATTGGCCGGATCGCCGCCCTCGACGACCGACTGCGGCGGCAGCGACAGATCGGGATAAGGGTGAAACGAGATCCACGCCGCCAGAAACGCGGCCAGGAACAGAACGCTGCGGACGAGCGTGTCGATATCGACCGCCGGCTGCGCCGTCACCCCGGCCGATGGTTGGAGGCCCGGCTTTGCTATCCGGCTCATTTGCGTCATGTCGTCGTGGCGCCGGTCAGCACCGCGCCGCGGACCTTGCCGGTATCGAGCCCGGCCCGTACGATGAATCGTTCGGCCCCGGTTTCGTCAAAGCCGTCGTCGCCGGCGACCAGCACGACGTGATCGACCAGGCCGGCGAAAAAAGCCAGGCTCGGATCGGCGTGATCCGTCGCGGCGACGATCACCAGGTCGTAGCGCTTGGTCAGCTCAAAGGCGCGTCTGATGTCGGCATCGTAGATGCGGCGATCACGCCGGCTTTCCGGCGCCACGAAGGCGATGAGGTTGATGTTGGTGTCGCGATCGATCGTGACCGCATCGGACAGGGTGCGGCGTCCGACGGCGACGTTGACCAGGCCGGCGCCGGGCGCCTCGGCATCGAGCGCAGCAAGCGTGCGACGCCGCAGATCGGCGTCGATCACGAGCACGCGCTGCGTCGCCGCCGCGGTCGCGGCGAGCGTGAGCGCCACCATCGTGGTGTCGTCGGCGTTGTCGGCGGCAAGGACGAGCACGCTCGGATTGCCGCGCGAAGCGTGGCTTGCGCGCAGCTCGTCATAGACTTTGCGCATTTCCCTGCTGAACGGCGATGCCGGATCGTCGGCCGCCTCGAGCGCAAACGAAACGTCGGCAGCCGGCAGGACCGCAAGCACCGGAACGCCGGTAGCGGCGCGTGGTAGCAATCCCAGCGCCACCGCCGCCTTGCGTAGGGCGCCGTGCAGGACGCGCCGCGGCGCGCGGCCTTCGGCGGGCGGCCGCACCAGGACGATGCCGGTTCCAGCGGCGGCGCCTAGCATCATCGCGCCCAGCGCCACCAGGAGGCTCGGCGGCGGCGAACTGCGCTTCTGCGGCAGATCGGCCTTGGACAGCACGCGGATATTCTTGGTGTCGACCTGCTCCTGCGCGCCGGTTTCGCGGGCGCGTACCAGGAAGGCCTGATAGATGTCGCGGCTTGCCTGAGCGTCGCGCTCGAGCTCGCGCAAGCCGACCATGGCCTCGCCATTGCCCATTGCGGTCTGTTTGAGCGTCGCGAAATTGGCGGCCAGCATCTGTTCGCTCGATTTGGCGCTCTCATATTCGGTGCGCGCCGCAATGGCGGCGCGATCGATCTCGGCCTCGATCATGCGGCGCAGCCGTTCGGCTTGCGCCTGAATATCGATGACCGCCGGATGCAGCGCGCCGAGGCTTGCCGTCTGCTCGGCTTCGCGTCGCATGACCTCGGCGTATTGGCTGCGCAGCGCGGTGATGGTCGGCGACTGCAATGCGGCCGGGAAGGCGCCGTTTTCGTCCTTGCTGCGCTGGACCTGTTCGACCTGCTCGAGCCGCGCCTTGGCATCGGCGGTGCGGACGTGCGCCGCGCTGAGCTGATTATCCATATCGGTGAGCTGCTGGTCGGTGACCAGCTGACCGTTGGCGGCGAGAAGGTTATTGCGCTGCTTGTAATCCTCGACCTTGTCCTCGGCCTCGCGAACGCTGTCCTTCAATTCTTTCAGATGGGAAGTCAAGGATTGCGACACCTGCCGTGCGGAATCGGCCCGCGCCTGCGTCTGCTCGGCGAGATAGGCCTGCGCGATGGCGTTGGCGATGCGCACCGCCTTGTTCGGGTCGCGGCTGGTGACGTTGATCGCGACCACGTAAGTGCGCTCATCGCGTTTCACCTTGACGCGCCGCTTCAGCTCGTTGAGCGCGGCAAGCGACCTGCCGCCGGGAAGGTCGTTGCGGCCCGACAAGACACTGAGAAAGGACGGTCCACGGACGAATTCCGGATCGCGATCGAGCCCCTCGGAAGCGACAACGCGGCGGAGCACCGCGTCCGAGGTCAGCACGCTGACCTGACTCTCGACCTGCAGCAGCGCCGCGTCGTTTGCTTGCGCCGGCTGGGTCTCGGTGCCGACCGCGCGCAGGTCGCTCGGGTCAATGAGGATTTGCGTGACCGCGGTATATTCGCGCGGCGCCAGCGCGACGTACACGACCGCCAAGGCGAGGCCCGCGAGCGTTGCAAGAAGGATTGTGATCCGCCCGCGCCACAGCATGGACCCGATTTTGCCGAAGTCGATTTGTGCAAGCGGCGCCGGCGCGACGGCGAAATTGCCGTCGCCGACGACTGCCGTTCTGATCTGGCGCGGCGTCTCGAACATTGCACACTCGAATGGTTCGCATCTCGTAGCGGGGCGGCGCCAGGCGACGGAAGACTATGCTTCGGCGCGAAAGTGCCGCCACATGCCCAAGTCAACGGAGATGCGGCCCGCCATGTCCAGGCTTCTGGAATGGTTAATCAATTCATAAAGGATCATGGTTAACGCGCGGTATATGCGGCGGTGCCGCCGGGCGCGTCAGAGCCGGCGCAACACGCCGGAAATCGCAGCAATGACGATCAGCACCGCAACCACGGGAATCCAGATCAAGGCGGCGCCGATCAGAACGAGCAACAGGACCGCGGCCAGAAGCCCGGCGATCAGCATAATGAGCGCGAAACCGAACGGTCCGATGCGGCCGACATAGACGCGATGGGTGCCGCGCGTCTGTGTGAAACCGTAAGGCGGCCAGCCGTCGCCGCGATCGTACGGCCCGCGACGGTTCGGTGGAATGATTTCCGGCTCGACCCGCGGAAGCTCAGGCTCATTGGAATTCTTTGTCGAATTGTCCGCCATTGGCGCTACCGCTTCGGTTTTTCAGCCAGCCATTATGTAACGACGTCAGACGTCGTAACAAGTGGCGCTTTCCCCTCAGCGCGTCACCGTCCGCGCGTGATGGTCATGCAGAAATTTTGCCAATTGCTCGCGCAGGCTTTCGTCGCGCTCGCCCTGATGTCCGAGCACGACGGCGCGTTCGAACAGCGTGTGCTGCAAATCGTGCGGCAGTTCGCTCCACAGATCGGCGGCGGCGGCGCCGAGGATCAGAAAATAGCGGGCGGCAATATCGTTGACGACGTGATCGTGGTGCTGACTATCGGGTTGCTGATTCATGGCCTCGCTCGTCGCAAGATTCCGCTGTCTAAGGAGCCGATATTGGGCCGGATATCCGGGAAGAACAACCCAAGTCGGCGGCGGGTTCCGCGGCTCATCGGCCGGTGCCGGCAGCCCCCGCAATCGCGCCCGGCGCGCGGTTGACCTGTTCGCGGGCGAAGCCGGCCGTGGCCGCGTAGCCGCGTACGATGGCTTTGCGTTCTTCATAGGACAGCACGGCGTCGATATTGCCGAAGCCGTCCGGCGCGCGCGCCTCTACCGCGTCGATGACGCCTTCCGGTCCGCCGCTTCTGTTCATGCGCACGATTTGCGCAGTCGGCGGCAGCCGTTCCTGCTCATAGGCCCAGAGCGCGTGCGCAGGATGTTCGGCGTCGGCGAGCCGGTCGGCGAGCGCGCGGGCGTCGAGGATCGCCTGCGACGCGCCGTTCGAGCCGACCGGATACATCGGATGCGCGGCATCGCCGAGCAGCGTGACGCGGCCGTGCGACCAGCGCGGCAGCGGATCGCGATCGCACATCGGATATTCCCAGAATTCCGGCGTCGCCTCGATCAGAGCGCGGGCGTCGACCGCGCCGATCTCGAAGCGGCGGATATGCGGCGCCAGATCCTCCATGCGGCCGGGGCGCGACCAATCTTCCTTGCGCGGCGGCGGTGTCGAGCCGTCGGCGATCTTGGCGACCACGGCCCAGTTGGTCAGGCGTCTGTCCTCGCGCGAGCCTTCGGCGATCGGATAGACGACGAGCTTTGCCGCCATGCCGCCGGCGACGATCATGGAGCGGCCGGTGAGAAAGCACGGCCAGTCGATGGCGCCACGCCACAGCATGGCGCCGTTCCAGCGCGCCGGGCCTTCGTCGGGAAAGAGCGCGTCGCGCACCGCGGAGTGGATGCCGTCGGCACCGATCAGAACGTCGCCGCGGGCGGTGGCGCGATGCGCGCCACTGCGATCGAAGAAGTAAGCGGCAACGCCGGCCTCGTCTTGGCGAAACGCGCCGAGCCGGTGCCCGGTGTGGATGCGCGACTCGCCGAGCCGCGCGCGCACCGCCTGATAGATCACGCCCTGCAGGCGGCCGCGGTGAATTGAAAATTGCGGCACGTCATAGCCGGCGTCGAGTCCCCGCGGCTCGCGCCAGATCTCCTGGCCGAAGCGATTGGTGTAGAACAGCTCATAGGTGCGGATGGCGACGGCATCGAGCCGCGACAGAAGCCCCAGGCCGGCAAGCTCCTTGATGGCGTGCGGCAGCGTGTTGATGCCGACGCCGAGTTCGCGCACCTGCTCGCCCTGCTCGAACACCTCGCAGTCGATGCCGCGCGCGTGCAGCATCAGCGCGGTGCTGAGACCGCCGATGCCGCCGCCGGCGATGATGACTTTCATGCGCGCATTGTGGCAGGCCGGTGCGGCCGCGCAACCGCCGGCGGCGGGATTGGTTTACGCCCAGGCGTAAACCATTATGCCGTCATTCCGGCTTGATGCCGGCGTCGCGGATCACTTCGCTCCAGCGTGTCGTCTCCGACTTGATGAAGGCGGCGGCCTCGGCCGGCGTGCCGCCGCCGGGGCTGATGCTGAGCTGGGTAAATCGCGCCAGCAATTCGGGATCGGCCATCGCTTTGTTGGCCGCGGCATTGAGCTTGGCGATGATGGCGTCGGGCGTTTTCGGCGGCGCGGTCAGTGCATGCCAGGTGTCCGAGTCGCAGCCTTTCACGCCGGCTTCTTCGAGGGTGGGAATATCCGGCAGCGCCGCGACGCGATGGCTGACGGTGACGGCGAGAATTCGCGCGCGACCTGACTTGTGCAATTGGATCGAGCTGGCGAGCTCGTTGAACATCAGATCGACATTGCCGGCGAGCAGATCGTTGACCGCCGGCGCGGTGCCTTTGTAAGGCACGTGGGTCATCTTGGTGCCGGTGATCTTTTGGAACAGCTCGGCCGTCGTATGCGACGTGGTGCCGATGCCTTGCGACGCAAAGTTGATCTTGCCCGGATTGGCCTTGGCGTAAGCGATCAGCTCCTGCACCGTCTTGGCCGGAAAATCCTTGCGCACCAGAACCACGTTGGGAATGTGCGACATGATCGCGACCGCAACGAGCTGCGCCGGATCGTAGTTGAGCGACTTGTAGAGCAATGGATTGGTCGTGATCGGCGACGGCTGCGACGCCAACAGCGTGTAGCCGTCGGGCGGCGAGTGGAAGACATAGTCGGCGGCGATGCTGCCGCCGACGCCGGCGCGGTTTTCGACCACCATCGGCTGGCCGAGAATGGTCTGCATCTTGGCGGTGACCAGCCTGGTGACGGTATCGACGCCGCCGCCGGCCGGCACCGAGACGATGACCCTGATCGGGTGGTCGGGATAATTTCCAGCGCCACCCTGCGCCCATGCGGCTGCCGCTGCCGCGCCGGCAACAATGACGCCAAGGCTGACGATAAAAGCGTGACGTCCAAACATAACGAAGGCTCCCGGAATTCAGCGCTGCGCTCGCCGCATGGCATAGCGCAGATTGGCGATTGAGTCCCGCGACGTGCTGCCGCTACAACTAGCCCTGATTAGGGGAGAGGCGCCGCCATGAGCAAGCTCGATTTCGTGCTGGATGAACTGGTCACCGCCAACCGCATTCTGGCCAATGAGGGGATCGTCGATTCCTTCGGCCATGTCAGCGCCCGGCATCCGGACAATCCGCAGCATTATCTATTGTCCCGCGCCCGCGCTCCGGAACGCATCGAGCGCGACGATATCGTCGAATATACCCTCGACGGCACGGCGATCGACGAGCGCGGCCGCGCGCCTTACCTGGAGCGCTTCATCCACGGCGCGATCTACGAGGCGCGGCCGGATGTGCACGCGGTGGTGCACAACCATTCGCCGAGCGTGATCCCGTTCGGGGTCTCCGGCGCCAAGCTCAAGCCGCTGTTGCATATGTGCGCCTCGTGCGGCCACGAGGTCCCGGTCTGGGATTCGCAAGACAAGTTCGGCGATACGACGCTCTTGGTCAGCGACATGGCGATGGGCCGCGATCTGGCAAAGCTCCTTGGCGCGGGCCCGACCGCCCTGATGCGCGGGCACGGCGCCACGGTGGTCGGCCGTTCGGTCCGCCACGCGGTCTTCGTCTCGGTCTATCTGGAAGTCGGCGCCAAGCTGCAGATGCAGGCCATGACATTGAGCAACCTGGCAATGGGCGAGATCAAATTCCTCACTCCGGGCGAGGTCGACAAGATCGTCGCGCGGGTCACCGACTACACGCTCAACCGCGCCTGGGAAAACTGGGCCCGGCGCGCCGGGCGGGACATGCAGGCGGCCTGACGCCGGCGCTTATTCGTTTTCAACCAAATCATCCGCAGGCCGCCATGCATTTCGACCTTCCCGCTCCCAGCATGAGTTTTGACATCGCGCTCGAAGACGGCGCCAAAATCCGCATGCGCCGTCACGGCAATCCGGACGGCGTCCGCCTCCTGCTCACCCACGGCAACGGCTTTGCCGCCGATGCCTACTACCCGTACTGGCAGCACCTTTTGCAAAAATTCGATCTGTTGGTGTTCGACTTCCGCAATCACGGCCAGAACGTGCCGGTTAAGCCGTCGCATCACACCTATCAACAGCTCAGCCGCGATCTCGAACGGGTCGTGCAAGAGGTGAAATCGCGGCTCGGCGCGCGGCCGACCGCCGGCCTGTTCCATTCGATGTCGGGCCGCACGGCGATGAAGCACGCCGTCGAGATCGGCTGGCGCTGGGACGCGCTGGTGCTGTTCGATCCGCCCAATGTGCCGCCGCCCGGACATCCGGCTTATGCCACCATGGCGGCGTTCGAGAAGAAACTCACCGAATGGGCGAGGCAGAGACGCCGGCGCTTCGCTACGATCGAAGAATTGGCCGAGGAATACCGGGCGTCGCGGGCCACGGTGCGCTGGGTCGACGGCGCGCACGAATTGATGGCGCGCTCGGTGCTGCGCCGGAGCCCGGACGGCGACGGCTACGAATTGGTGTGCGATCCGGAAAACGAGGCGACCATCTATGCGCAGGCAACGAGCTTGAACCTGTGGCCGAAGGCGAGCGAATTCGGCGGCCCGGTGAAATTGATCGGTTGCGACCCGAACATGAAAGGCTCCGCGACCGGGCCGGCCAATGCGGCGCTCGGCAGCGAGGGCGGCTATGATTACAGTTTCGTCGAAGGCACCGGTCACCTGTTGCAGATCGAGAAGCCGCAAGAATGCATTCGCTTGACGTTGGAGTTTCTGGCCAAGCACCGGCTCGCGTAACGCCGGCAGAATGGGGAGCGAGGCGATGGAACAGACCCTGAGCGCAAGCTGGGCCGAGCTGCTGGCCGGTGCTGCCGCCGGCGCCGTCATCATTGTCGGCGGGATTTGGGCCGTCGTCGGCGTGCTGTTGAGCGACCTGAAGCGCGACTACCGGACCATGCGGACGCAAATGGATGGCGTGCATATCGCCATCAACAGCTTCGCGGTCTCGCTCGCGGAAATGAAAGCTTCAATACCCGACTTGGTGAACGGCCAAGGCGAGATGCTCGATGGCATGGATAAATTGCGCGGCGAGGTCGAGATGGTCAGCAGCAACGTCGCGCGCATCACAACGTTTTTAGGCCACCTCGCCGGAACGCCTCCCTCGTTTCCTCCCGGCCTGTTGCCGGAATAGCCCTAGACGAGCCGCGGGTCGGAGTATTCCGCTTAAAGCGACAGATACGGATCGTTCAACCGCTTGTCGTTGCGCCGCCGTTGCTTGATCACCTCGCCCGTGGTCCAATATTCGCTGCGTGTGGCGCGCTCGGCCTCGACCTGGAATTCCTCCGGCCACTGGCCGAGCGAATAGCCGAACCACGGCGCTTCCGGCTTGAGCGCCGGCAGGCCGAGCTCTTGCCAGATCGCCTTGGCGCCTTCCATGAATTCCCGCGCCGGCAGCGAGATCGGCGGATACGGACGCTTGAGCATGGCATTAATCAGCATCGCCGAATCGGTCGCCTCGTAATGGGTGTCCTCGGCGCCGGCGCGCGGGCCGTGGCCCATGTCCTTGTGGTCCAGCACGCGCATATCCTGGTGCGGCCGCATGCGGTAGGCAAGCGCCCACATCACCATGTCGAGATTTTCCGGATCGATGTCCTCGTTGACGGCGATCGTCATCTTGCCGACCGAGGACGAATAGGACGACGCGCCGTAGAGCGCACGCCAGATCTCGGCATCGAGCGTATCGGATTTCATCTGGATGACGATCAGCTTGCGGAGGTTGGTCAGCGGCTCGTGCATGAAGACGCGGGTGACGCCGCTGATGTTGAGATGATGGCGCAGGTGGTGCAGGAAAGCGGGCTCATAGGCGACGCGCTTGATCAGGCTACTTTCGCTCGGCGTCACCTGGCTGATGATCGAGACCAGCACGGCGTGTTTGCGGCGGGTGATGGCGGTGACGTCGAAGAAGGCGTTGTATTCCTTCAAGTTCATGTAGCCGTGCGATTCGCCGAAGCTGCCCTCGGGCTCCAGCCATTCGGTGTCGAGATAGCCTTCGACGACGATTTCGGCTTCCGCCGGCACGATCAGGTCGACGGTCTTGGCTTTGCAGACCTTGATCGGCGCGCCGACCAGGCCGCCCGCCACCGCCAGCTCGTCGAGATGCTTCGGCAGCTTGTGCACCGAGGTGAAGGTGATCGCCGGCGGCGCGCCGAGCATCAACACCACCGGCATCTTCTCGCCGCGCGCCTTGTATTTGAGAAAGTGCTCGTGGATGCCCTGGTTGAGCTCGATCTCCGGGTTCATGCCCATCCGCGTCGGGCTTTTCACCATGGCGCGGTAGTTGCCGATGTTCTGCAGCCCGGTGTCGGGATCCTTGGTGATGAACATCGAGCACGACGCATAGGGCGCATTGTCGAAGCCGGGCGTCGAGATCGGGATCGGCAGCGCGTCGACCCCATTGCCTTCGCTGAGCTCAGCGCCCTGCACCACGATTTCCTGGCACGGCGGATTGTCGACCAGCACCGGCGGTATCGGATGCTCCTCGGCGTGGCCCCATTTCTGCTGGATTTTCTCGACCTCGCAGCCGATGCCGACGGAATAGATTTGGCGATTGGAGGCGAGAATGCCGACGGCGACCGGGATGTCGTATTTGCGGCCCTTGCTGTCGACGACGTTCTCGAACAGAAACGCCTTGCGCTCGTCTTCCGGGATGCCGCCGCGGAATTGCCAGCGCACCAAGGGGTGCATTTCGGTGTCCTTGTTGATCGGCCGCTGCACGCGGATGAGCAGACCCTGCCGATCGAGCTCGGCGATATGCGCGTGCAGGTCCGGATAGCCGGCATTTCCCATTTCCATTCTCCAATCGATTTTAGGATTTAAGCGGCGTGTTCGCTGTCCATATGCGCCAGCACCGCCGGCATGTAACGGCTGCCGGCGACCGCGCCGGCCGGCGCGGCTTGTTCGATGCGGGCAAGGTCGTCGGCCGACAGTCTCAGCGCCGCGGCGCGCAGCGCCTCGGCCAATTGATCGCGGCGCCGCGCGCCGATCAGCGGCACGACGTTGTCGCCGCGCGACTTGACCCAGGCGAACGCCAGCGCTTGCGTCGACACGTCTTTATCGCGCGCGATTTTGCTCAAAGCCTCGACGAGCGCGAAATTCTTGGAGAAATTCTCGGCGAAAAACCGCGGCCGCCGCGTCCGCAATTCGCTCGGCGCGGTCTTGGCCGCTTGCGCACGGTCGCTGATCAGGCCGCTGGAAAGCACGCCGTAGGCGACCAGCGCGATGCCGAGCTCGCGCAGCGTCGGCACGATCTCGCGCTCGATGCCGCGCGTGAACAGCGAGTATTCGATCTGCAAGGCCGCGATCGGATGCACCGTGGCGGCGCGCCGGATCGTCGCGGCCGAGGCCTCCGATACGCCGATATGGCGCACATAGCCGGCTTTCACCATGTCGGCGACGGCGCCGATGGTGTCCTCGATCGGCACCTGCGGGTCGACGCGGGACGGCTGGTAGAGATCGACATGATCGGTGCCGAGCCGGCGCAGCGAATAGCTGAGGAAATTCTTGATCGACTGCGGCCGCGCGTCGTCGCCGACGATCTTGCCGTCCGGGCTGCGCAGCGATCCGCACTTGACCATGATGAAGGCGCGGTCGCGCTTGCCGCCGCGGAGCGCGTCGCGGATCAGCATTTCGTTGTGGCCCATGCCGTAAAAGTCGCCGGTGTCGAGGACGGTTATGCCGGCCTCGAGCGCCGCATGGATGGTGGCAATGGATTCGGCGTCGTCCGCCGGGCCGTAAATGCCGGACATGCCCATGCAGCCGAGCCCGAAGGCCGAGACGACGGGGCCGTTACGGCCGAGGTTTATCTTTTGCATCATCCTCCCCGAGAATGCGAAACGGCGACCTTGCGGCCGCCGCCTGCAATTCTTCTACTCCGCTCATTCCCGCGCAAGTGAGAATCGGTAGTGGCCTAATTTGAGAGGGCCCCTATGGCAGCGGGGGAAGCCCACACCCCCACGAGAATCGCCCAACCTATCGAGACAACACTGCCGAGAATACTAACCAAGTAAGCGGATCGATTTTGTATCGTCGGGTATTTTAACAAGGGTCCCCACCCGCCTGCCAACTTCAAGGTTACCCAACCAGCCACAAAACCAACCGTCAACTTTGGAGCCCATAAGACTAGCGTTGTGACGATTGCCCTTTCGGTTATGCCGAGCGCCAGGGGAAGGACCCACCAAACATGCTGGGTTGATGTTGTCATTCCGCGATTTATGCCCCAAAACAACGCCGTATTTAGGCCCCACGCAAGTGGGATGCCTCCAAGAACGGAAACAACATAGGTTAAAGCTAATTCGGGGCCCGTCATTGTTTGTGCTGCTCCGCCATCAGCAACGCGTCTGGCTTCCCAGCCTTCCGCCTTCGCGCTCAGCGCTTCGGCGGACTTAAACCCGCCGTTACTCGCCGAGACGACCGAAGGCGGCTGGCGGAGCATGACAGGCTAACGCTAATTGAAAAGGGCGGCCAGAGGCCGCCCTCGTTCTTAGCTCCACTGTGAACTCGACTACTCCGCCGCCAGCCGCACTTCCGGCGCCGCAGCGCGGACGTTGGCGTCCACCGTGTTCTCGTATTTGGTGAAGTTCTTCTGGAACATGCCGACGAGCTTGCGCGCGGTCTCGTCGAATGCGGCTTTGTCCTTCCAGGTCTTCACCGGATAGAGAATATGCGGCTCGATGCCGGGCACCGAGGTCGGCACCGCGAAGCCGAAATACGGATCGGTGCGGTAGCTCGCGTTTTTCAGCGAGCCGTCGAGCGCGCCGGTGACCAGTGCGCGGGTGACCTTGATCGGCATGCGGCGGCCGACGCCGTAGATGCCGCCGGTCCAGCCCGAATTGACCAGCCAGCAGTCGACGTTGTGCTTGGCGATATAATCGCGCAAGAGCCGGCCGTATTCCGCCGGCGGCCGCGGCAGAAACGGCGCGCCGAAGCAGGTGGAGAATTCCGGCTCGACGCCGACCAGGCCCTTCTCGGTGCCGGCGACCTTGGCGGTATAGCCGGACAGGAAGTGATACATCGCCTGCGCCGGATTGAGCTTGGCGATCGGCGGCATCACGCCGAAGGCGTCGGCGGTGAGGAAGACGATGTTCTTCGGATGTCCGGCCATGCCGGTCTTCGACGCACTCGGGATGAAATCGAGCGGATAGGCCGAGCGCGTGTTCTCGGTCTTCTTGGCGCTGTCGTAATCCGGAATGCGCGTGACCGGATCGAACTCGACGTTCTCCAGCACGGCGCCGAAGCGGTTGGTGGCGTCCCAGATCTGCGGCTCGGCCTCGGCCGAGAGTTTTATGCATTTGGCGTAGCAGCCGCCCTCGAAATTGAAGATGCCCTGCGGCGACCAGCCGGTTTCGTCGTCGCCGATCAGGATGCGGTTCGGGTCGGTGGAGAGCGTGGTCTTGCCGGTGCCGGACAGCCCGAAGAACAGCGCGCTGTCGCCGTCCTTGCCGACATTGGCCGAGCAATGCATCGGCATCACGCCTTGCGCCGGCAGATAGAAGTTCAAAGTGGTGAACACCGACTTCTTCATCTCGCCGGCATAAGAAGACCCGCAGATCAGCACGATCTTGCGGGTGAAATCGATCGCCACCATGGTGTCGGAGCCGTCGCGGCCGCCATGACGTTTGGCGTCCGGTTTGAACGACGGCATGTCGACGACGGTCATGTCCGGAACGTAGCTCGCGAGCTCCGAACGGTCGGGACGGATCAAAAGCTGGCGGATGAACAGCGAGTGCCAGGCGTATTCGGTGAACACCCGCGCCTTGATGCGGTATTTCGCGTCGGCGCCGCCGTAGAGATCCTGCGCGAACAGCGTCCTGCCGTTGGCGTGAGCGATAAAGTCCGCCAGCAGATTGTCGAAGTGTTCCTTGCCTTGCTTGCGATTGCCATCCCACCACACGGTGTTTTCGGTGAGCGCATCGACGACGGTGTGCTTGTCCTTGGGGGAGCGGCCGGTGTGATGGCCGGTTTCGGCGCAGAGCGCCCCGCCGGCCACGATGGCAGCCTCGCCGTTGCGAATGGCATGCTCGTAGAGCGGGGCTGCGGACAGATTCCAGTGCACGCCGGCGAGGTTTTTGAAGCCGAATTTGTCGGCGCCGTAAGCGCCGTTCCTCACTCCCGTTTCCTGCACTTTAGCCTCCGCTTATGACCCGCCTGGCCGCGCGGGGGCGCGAAACCCGCCCCGCGATATTCGCCGTTTCCTTACTCCCGGCGAGCGGCCGACCCTATATCGAGCATCGTAGCTTCTGCCAAGACCGCAGCAAGAGCTCCGTGTTCTCAAGCCTAACCGCGAGATACTGCAGCCGTTCCGACGCTGCACTGCAGCGAGGGGCGTTTCCCTATGGCAAATCGCAGAGCTTGCGGCTCGGAGGGTGCCCAGCTTTGGTCTAGTAAGTTGTCGAAGTACGACGTTTGACGCCGAATATTACGACCGTCCCGTTTGCTCTGATCTACGCCGAATAGGATTTGCCGTGATCCGACCCGCCGACGCAAACTACCCCCCGATCCTCGAAGAACCTTGATATCGCCGCCATAGGGGTTGGTTCGCATTGCCTCGAATGCCGCGTCGATGCGGTGCAGATCGCGACTGGGGATTGCACGAAGATCGCGGGCTGCAGGATTAGTGATCACTAAGTCCCACAGCATGTCGCCATTCATCGAGTTGCATATAGTCACCGCGCCGATAGGCGCGCTTGCCTTCAACGATAGCAGTCAGATCGCGGCCAGTCGGTGCTTCGTCCTTGATCTGTCGCAAACGGAAATACGTCTGCAGTGCGTCTCGGACCACGGCCGATCGGCTGCGCTTCCTGCGCTTTGCCTCTCGCTCGATCAGCGAACGAATTTTGCGAGGCAGTGATATCGAAAGATTTTCGCTTGGCATCAGCCATATCCTTTTTTAACAGTCTACCACATTGGCATCGAATTCTCATGTTTTTTCACGCGCTTGTTGACCCAGATCGACCAGCACCTTGCGCAATTGCTGGGCGGTGGTGACACGTTCGGCAAAGCCAAGCCGCAGCGTGCGGTCACCGCACGCGAGATCGAGGCCGTCCGGGTCGAGGCCGGTGAGCCGCCACGGCCCGTCCTCGGCGCCCAGGAGTTTGGTGGCGTAGAGCCGCACCGCCTCGGCGTGATCGGCGTTCATATGCGCGATCGCGCCCGTCTCGGCTTCGATCAAATCGTCCGCGCCGGAGATATCCGTCATCACGTCGGCGGCGGTCAGGTCCGCGGCGCGGGCAAAGCCGCCATTGAGATGCGCGGATACCGCATCGAGCCGCCAGAACGAGAAATCGGCGAAGCCGGCGTAAAGCTCCGATTTCGGATGCCGGGCGAGGAAGCGGCGGCGCAGGCGCGGCTCCCTCGGATCGTCGCGTGGCACCCGGACATAGCCGCCGAGCAGCGTCAGGCGGGGATGCGCCAGCGGGTCGCCCTTGCCGGTGGCGGCGAGCAGCACTGAGGCGCGGGGGTCGGCTTCGAGATTGGCGGTGTGGGTCGCCAGCCTTGAAATCAGGATCACCGGCGCGCCGTCGCTGTCGGTCGCGACATTGACCAGCGACGCGAAGGGATGGCCGGTATTGCGGTCGATGGTCGCGAGCGATCCCGCCCGTGTCGCCCGCAACAGCTCCTTGGCCAGCGATTTCGGGTTGAAATCCGGCGCCGGGGCGTTTTCCGGCAAGCGATCCGGCATAAAACCGGGGAGAGGCCGTTTTGCTTTTTCGTTTTGGGCCGGATCGGCGTCGGTCATGGCGGTTCCTTGCCCGTCGCTCCGCCCTGTTGCGGGTGGCCTGGGCCCGGCCAATGCCCCAGTAATTGCCCCGATTTTGCCTTGTCTGGTCACACTTCCGCCCCCACATGGGGATTCAAAGGCTTGTGGGGCCGGGGCTAGTGAAGCTTGCGGCCGACTTATGTAAAGAAGGCCGCCATGCCGACAATCGCTCTCGTCGACGACGACCGCAATATCCTCACCTCGGTCTCGATCGCGCTCGAGGCCGAAGGGTACCGCATTAATACCTATACCGACGGCGCTTCGGCACTGGACGGTTTTAAAACCGCGCCGCCCGATCTCGCGATTCTGGATATCAAAATGCCGCGCATGGACGGCATGGAAACCTTGCGCCGGTTGCGCCAGAAATCCGACATGCCGGTCATTTTCCTCACCTCGAAAGACGAGGAGATCGACGAATTGTTCGGCCTGAAAATGGGCGCCGACGATTTCATCCGCAAACCGTTCTCGCAGCGCCTTTTGGTCGAGCGCGTCAAGGCCGTGCTGCGCCGGGGTCAGCCCAAGGACGGCACCGCGCCGAAGGAAGCCGACAGCAAGGTGCTGGAGCGCGGCCTGCTGCGCATGGATCCGGAGCGCCACACCTGCACCTGGAAGAACGAGCCGGTCACGCTCACCGTCACCGAATTTCTCATTTTGCAGGCGCTGGCGAGCCGCCCCGGCGTGGTCAAAAGCCGCAACGCCTTGATGGATGCGGCCTATGACGATCAGGTTTATGTCGACGACCGCACCATCGACAGCCACATCAAGCGGCTGCGCAAGAAGTTCAAGGCGAGCGACAACGAGTTCGATATGATCGAGACGCTGTACGGCGTCGGCTATCGTTTCAAGGAATAACTGGCGCATTGCGCGCAAAGGGCCGTGGGGCGCTGGGTATTTGGACCGCCAACCATGGCCGCTGACTGGCCTTGCTGACTGGGCGGCTGGCCTGCGGTAGTAATAGCGTCCATGCTCGCAAGGTGGCGGAGCATGATTGAAACCCCGGCAGACGACGTGCTCGACCGAATTGCAGAACGCGGAAGCGCAGCCTCCGAAGCCTCGATCGAGGCCGAACCCCGCGTCGACAACCTGATCGAGAGCCAAGCCGAGAGTGCCGGCCTCGACGAGGCCGAGCTGCGTCCGCAGCCCCGCGGTTTTGCCCGCCTCGGCGACTGGCTGCAGCGCGCCTGGCAATTCTTCATTACCCAGAGCTTTTCGAGCCTGACCCGGCGCATCGTCGTCCTCAACCTCACCGGGCTGGTCGCGCTCTCCATCGGCATCATCTTTCTTTCGCAATTCCGCAACGGCCTGATCGACGCGCGCATCCAGAGTCTTCTGGTGCAGGGTCAGATCATCGCCGGCGCCATTGCGTCCTCGGCGACGGTCGAAAGCGATTCCTCGATCACGCTCGATCCCGACAAGCTGCAAAACCTGCAGCCGGGCCAGAGCTACGGCCCGAACGAGGACGCGCTCTACGGCATCGATTTCCCGATCAATCCGGAGCGGGTGGCGCCGGTCTTGCGGCGGCTCGTGTCGCCGACCAAAACGCGGGCGCGCATCTACGACCGCGACGGCGTGCTGTTGGTCGACAGCCGCAACCTGTTCGGCCGCGGCGACGTGCTGCGCTTCGATTTGCCGTCGCCGACCGCGGATAAGCCGGGACTGTTCGAACGCGCCTTCATCGCGTTGCGCATGTGGCTCGGCCGCGGCGATCTGCCGGTCTACCACGAGCTCGGCGCCGACGACGGCAGGGGCTATTCCGAAGTGGCGCAGGCCTTGAACGGCCAGAACGCCAGCATGGTGCGGATCAACGAGCGCGGCGACGTCATCGTTTCGGTGGCGGTGCCGGTGCAGCGTTTCCGCGCGGTGCGCGGTGCCCTGATGCTGTCCACGCAAGGCGCCGATATCGACAACATGGTGGAAGCCGAGCGGCTCGCCATCATAAAAGTGTTTCTGATCGCGGCAGGCGTCATGATCGTGCTGTCGATCCTGCTCGCCGGCACCATTGCCGAGCCGGTGCGGCGGCTTGCCGACGCCGCCGAAAGCGTTCGCCGGCGCATCCGCTCGCGGGTCGAGATTCCCGATTTTACCCGCCGGCGCGACGAGATCGGTCACCTCTCCGGCACGCTGCGCGACATGACCAACGCGCTCTACTCGCGGATCGAAGGGATTGAAAGCTTTGCCGCCGACGTGGCGCATGAGCTGAAAAACCCGCTCACGTCGCTGCGCTCGGCGGTGGAAACGCTGCCGGTGGCCAAGACCGAGGAAAGCCGCGGCCGGCTTCTCAATATCATCCAGCACGACGTGCGCCGGCTCGATCGGCTGATCTCGGATATTTCCGACGCCAGCCGGCTCGACGCCGACCTGCAGCGCCAGGAGGCGGCGCCGGTCGATCTCGCAAAACTCCTCAGCACGCTCGTTTCGGTGGCGAACGAGGTCAAGCGCGACGACGGCGTCAAAGTCAGCCTGAAATTCGAAGGCGGCGCCACGCGTGCGTTCCAGGTGCCGGGACACGATTCGCGGCTCGGCCAGATCGTCGACAATCTGATCGAGAACGCGCGTTCGTTCTCGCCGCCCGGCGGCACGGTGCGCGTTAGCTGCCGGCGGCTGCGCAATCAGATCGAGATTTTCGTCGATGACGACGGGCCGGGCGTGCGCGACGATGTGCGCGAAAAGATTTTCGAGCGCTTCTACACCGATCGCCCGCATCAGGGCTTCGGTCAGAATTCCGGGCTCGGGCTGTCGATCTCCAAGCAAATCGTCGATGCGCATGGCGGCACGATCTGGGTCGAGAACCGCACCGGCGCGCCCGGACCGGACGGCGAGCCGAACGTGCTCGGCGCCCGCTTCGTCGTGCGTCTGCCGGCGATGTGATGCCGGCGACCGTGCATGCCTCCGCCGTGCTGGTCGGCGCGCGCGCGGTGCTGATCCGCGGACCGTCGGGCGCCGGCAAGTCCCGGCTTGCACTTGAGCTGCTCGACGCCGCGCGGGTCGGCCGCTTGCGTTTCGCGCGGCTCGTTGGCGACGATCGCGTCCATCTGGAAAGTGCCAACGGACGGCTTCTGGTTCGGCCGGCACAGCCGCTCGCCGGCCTGATCGAGCTGCGCGGCGTCGGCCTGTTGCGGCGCGATTACGAGCCGTGCGCGGTGGTCGGCTTGGTCGTCGATCTCGACGCCGTGGACGCGCAAAGGTTGCCGGATCGGCAGACAATCCAGCTTGACGGTACTGAAGTACCGCGACTCGCCGTCGCAACGGACGCGGCGGCCTTGCCGGCAGTGCTCGCCCTCATCACCTCACCCGGGACGGTGATCGGTACGCAAACGTCCTGATGTGGCGCCGGGGCATTTGATTGGCGATTGGTTAACCATAATGGTCCAAGACTGCGCCCAAGACTGCGCCCAAGACTGGGCTGGTATGGCCGGATAGACGGCGACCAGGCCGGCAAGGCTGCCGCGGCAAAAGTGACCTGTTCTACTGCAATGCAGCAACTCTCGGATTTTGCACGGAATGCCCCTTGCGCCGAGGCTTCGGATGGTCAAGATGTGCACCCTTTCGTGCGGTGCACCCGGGACGCGCCCGCGGGGAGTTCCATGATCGGTCTTGTGCTCGTGACCCACGGTCGGCTGGCAGTTGAATTTCGTGCCGCCTTGGAGCACGTGGTCGGACCGCAAGGCCAGATCGAGGCCGTCACCATCGGCCCCGACGATGACGTCGAAGAGCGCCGCAGGGACATCATCGAAGCAGTGCGGCGTGTCGATAGCGGCGACGGCGTCGCCATTCTCACCGACATGTTCGGCGGCACGCCGTCCAATCTTGCCATCTCGGTGATGAGCCGGCCCAAGGTCGAAGTGCTGGCCGGCATCAATCTGCCGATGCTGGTGAAGCTCGCAAAAGTGCGCGACGAGTGTCCGCTCGCCGAAGCGGTTGCCGCCGCGCAGGAGGCGGGAAAGAAATACGTCACCATCGCCAGCCGGGTGCTCACCGGCAAATGAACGAACCGGCCCATAGCGCCGGCGCGCCCGACGCGGGCAGTTCGCTCGACGGCGCCGTCTCCCGGGTCTTCGTCATCTGCAACAAGAAAGGCCTGCACGCGCGGGCCTCGGCAAAATTCGTGCAGACGGTCGAAAAATTCGACGCCGAAGTGCGCGTCACGCGCTGCAACGAGAGCGTCGGCGGAACGTCGATCATGGGGCTGATGATGCTGGCGGCCGCGCCCGGCACGTCGATTACCGTCGCGGCGACCGGGCGGGAAGCCGTCGAAGTCGTCGATGCTCTGGCGGCTCTGATCGCGTCTCGTTTTGGCGAGGCCGATTGATCAGATCGCCGATTTGAGATTGTCTGATGAAACGAGAGGCATCGCGAAACAAGGCGTCGTCCAGGAAGACGCCGGCCGGAAAGACATCGCGCCGAAACAGCCGCCCGAAGGAGGCAATGCAGATGAGTCCCGAATCCACAGCTTCGAAAGGCGGCGCTGCGCAGCCCGCCCCGGCCGCCTCGACCGCTCCGGCAGTCGCTGGCGACCCCGGCCGGCAACCGGCGACCATCCGTTATCTCGATCGCGCCGACATGGTGGAGACCTTCGCCGATTCGATCACCGGCTTGATCTTTGACGGCCAAACGCTGCGCATCGAGTTCGGTGTGACCCGCTTCGACAACGTCAAGCCGAACACGGCGATCACCGGCCGGCGTTATCCCGCCTGCCGCCTGGTGTTGCCGCCGGCGGCGGCGGTGGACCTCATCAATCGCATGCAGCAGATCGCGGCGGCGCTGACGCAGGCCGGCGTGGTCAAGGCGCGCGGCGCCGAACCGCCGAAGGCAGGCTGAGGCCGGGCCTGAAGTCAGGCTTTCTTTGCTGCCGCCGTTTTCGCTGCCTTCAGGTCGGCGACGAATTCCTTATAGGCCGCGCGCTTGTCGGCCTCATCCTCGATGCGCAGCAGCGCCGATGGATGCACGGTGACCACAAGCGTGGTGCCGTCCGCCATTGCAACCGGGACTTTACGCATTTTCGAAATCGTCACCGTCTTGCCGGTGAGGCTGCGCGCCGCGGTGACGCCGAGCGCGATGACGGTCCGCGGTTGCACCAGCTCGCGCTCGCGGTCGAGCCAGATTTTGCAGCGCTCGATCTCGTCATTGTTCGGCCGCTTGTGCAGCCGGCGCTTGCCGCGCATTTCAAATTTAAAATGCTTCACCGCATTGGTGACGAAGGTTTGCGCGCGATCGATGCCGGCATCCTTCAGCGCGGCGTCGAGCACGCGGCCGGCCGGTCCGACGAACGGCGTGCCGGCGAGGTCTTCTTTGTCGCCGGGCTGCTCGCCGACCAGCATGAAGGTGGCATGGCTCGGGCCTTCGCCGGGCACCGCCTGCGTCGCGTCACGATAGAGCGGGCAGCGCCGGCACTCGTTTTCCGCTTGTGCCAGCTGGCGCAGCGATGGGATCGGTTTTTCGTCCGCTTGATCCATGTTGGGAAAACGCCTGGTGCCGCTGTGTGTTCGCGCGCATGGACATAAAGGAATCTTTATGTGTTATTGCCGCCCGGGCGCTATCCTGCTAGAAGCGCGCCGGCCCCCCATATGTCCGCCCTGAAGGATAGTCAGTTATGAGCACGTCGACCAAGCCGAAAACTCACTCCGCGCATGCCGATTACGTGGTCAAGGATATCGGTCTCGCCGAGTGGGGCCGCAAAGAGATCTCGCTCGCCGAAACCGAGATGCCCGGCCTGATGGCGACGCGCGAGGAATATGGGCCGAGCCAGGTGCTCAAGGGCGCGCGTATCGCCGGCTCGCTGCACATGACGATCCAGACTGCCGTGCTGATTGAGACGCTGACCACGCTCGGCGCCGATGTGCGCTGGGTCTCCTGCAACATCTATTCGACGCAAGATCATGCCGCCGCGGCGATCGCCGCTGGCGGCGTTCCGGTCTTTGCGGTCAAGGGCGAAAGTCTGAAAGAATATTGGGATTACACGGCGCGGCTGTTCGATTGGCACGGCGGCGGCACGCCCAACATGATCCTCGACGATGGCGGCGACGCCACCATGTTCGTGCACCAGGGCCTGCGCGCCGAGCACGGCGACACGATGTTCCTCGACCAGCACAATAACGAGGAGGAAGAGGTCTTCTTCGCGCTAATCAAACGGATTCTGAAGGAGAAACCGAAAGGCTGGTTCGCACAGATCGCCACGAACATCAAAGGCGTCTCGGAAGAAACCACCACCGGCGTGCACCGGCTCTATCAGATGGAGAGGGATGGCAAGCTCCTGTTCCCCGCCATCAACGTCAACGACAGCGTCACCAAGTCGAAGTTCGACAATCTCTATGGCTGCCGCGAGTCGCTGGTCGACGGCATCCGCCGCGGCACCGACGTGATGATGTCAGGCAAGGTGGCGATGGTCGCGGGTTATGGCGACGTCGGCAAGGGCTCGGCCGCCTCGCTGCGCCAGGCCGGCTGCCGCGTCATGGTCTCGGAGATCGATCCGATCTGCGCGCTGCAGGCAGCGATGGAAGGCTACGAAGTCGTCACCATGGAAGAGGCCGCGCCCCGCGCCGACATTTTCGTCACCGCGACGGGCAATGTCGACGTCATCACCATCGAGCACATGCGCAAGATGAAAGACCGCGCCGTGGTCTGCAATATCGGCCACTTCGACTCGGAGATTCAGGTCGCGGCGCTCAAGAACCTGAAATGGAACAACATCAAGCCGCAGGTCGACGAGATCGAATTTCCCGACCGCCACCGCATCATCCTGTTGTCCGAAGGCCGCCTGGTCAATCTCGGCAACGCCATGGGCCATCCGAGCTTCGTGATGTCGTCGTCGTTCACCAACCAGACGCTGGCGCAGATCGAGCTGTGGACCAATCAGGGCAAGTATCAGAAGAAAGTCTACGTGCTGCCGAAATCGCTCGACGAGAAAGTGGCGCGGCTGCATCTCGACAAGATCGGCGTGAAGCTCACCAAGCTGTCCGGCAAGCAATCGGCCTATATCGGCATTCCGGTGAGCGGACCGTACAAGACGGATCAATACCGGTATTGAGCAGCGCCCGCCGGCACCACGGTGACGCGAAAGCCGACCGGCCTGCCGGTAAAGCCCAGAAAACTGCGGCTGATCTCACCAGTGGCGGTGCGCGCGCCGGCGGCGCCGAGCGCGGCTTGCGCCGTCAGGCACGGCGTATCGTTGTCGAGGCAGGCGACGATAAGGCCCTGTGCCGCAGTCTCGGAACGGCCGAGGTCGGACAGCGGATCGTCGTCGAGCCGGTTCGTGCCGGCCAAATAAAACGGCAAGTTCCCGGTGATCCCCGGCGAACCCCAATAAAGTCGCGCCGGTTCGTTCGTCATCTCTTCGGCAAGTGCGGCGACCTCCTGCGAGCTCGGCCGATTGGAATCGAGGCCCGCTTTCAGGTGGCCGTAAGCCATGAACGGTGAAGCAATCACGAAGCACACGCTCACGGCGAGCGCGACAAGTCCCGCGCTGGCCGCCGCAAGCGAATCGACGGCGATCTTGCGCGAACCATACAGCACGATGGGCAACAGCGCCCAGTTCGGAAACGTCCAGTCCGGCGTCAGCCGCGCCGGCAGCGCCAGATTGACCAGCGCCGGCAGCACCATCGGCACCGCAAACAAGATGAGCGCCTGCTGGCGCGCTTCATCCGCCGGCCAGGCAATGTCGGCGAGCGCGGCCCGCCCGGGCCGCAGCGCGGCAAGGAGGAGCAGTGGTCCCGCGGCATAGGCGATGACACCCAGCAAATAATAAACCGACTTGCCGAGCGCGGTGGCGAAAGAGTCGTCGGTCATGACGCTGTCGCGCACGAACGCGTAGTTGGTGCCGCCGTCCGCCGTGACGTACCAATAGAGATGCGGCGCGATGACGATCGTCGCGCCCGCCGCCATCAGATAGGGCGCCGTCGATCGCCAAAACCGCCGCGTGCCCGCTCCGATCAGCGAGGCTACGGCCATGCCGGCGAACAGGTAGATTGCCCAATATTTTCCCAGCATGGCGAAGCTTGCGAACGCGCCGGCAAGCACGGAATCCCAAACGCCCAGGCTGCGCCGCGCGCGTAAATAAAACAGCAGCGCCGCGGTCCAGAACGGCATCGTCACCGTATTGGCGTTGAGCTCCGCCGCCTTGAACGTATAAAGCGGCACCAGGATGAGCGCGGCGAGGCCGAGCAGGCTGCGCTCCCTGTCGAGGTGGTCGCGCAACAGCCGCCAGGCGATGGCAAGCGTTACCGCCACCGTCGCGACCGCTGCAAGATGCATCGCCCAGTTCGCCCGCGGAAAAACGGCGAACCACGCCATGAACAGCCAGGCCGTCAGCGGCGGATGCTTATAGCCGAACGCAAAATGTTGCGCCCACAGCGCCGCCTCGGCCGCGTCGTCGCGCAGATCGACCGGCGCCAGCGATATGGTTTGAAAGGCCATCCACAGCGCGATGAAAACGGCGAGCATCAGGCCGACGACGACACCCTCGCTCCGCGCGCTCACCCAGCGCTGCGCCAGCCGCACCAGGGGCCAGCCGACATTCGCGCTCCGCGGCTGCAGTTTTTCGGCGGGTTCGGGACGAACGACAGTCATCGCAAATGGATGCCACTCAAATCCCGGTACCACAAGCGCGCCGAATTGCGGCAATTCGCGGCGCATTGCATTTGTTCGGCGCACCGCGCTATCTCAGCCGGCCATGGACGGCGTTTCACCCGTGACTTCGCCCCCGGCGCCTGCCCGCGCGCCGATGTCTGCCGTGCGGCGGGCGCCGGAACTCAGCGTGGTCGTGCCGACCTATAACGAGCGCGCCAACGTCCCGATTCTGGTCGAGCGGCTCACGCATGTGCTGGCCGGCTGCGACTGGGAGGTGCTGTTCGTCGACGATAATTCGCCGGATGGCACGGCGGCCGTCGCGCGCGCGCTTGGCGAGACCGACGGCCGCGTCCGCTGCATGCGCCGGATCGGCCGCCGCGGCCTCGCCGGCGCCTGCCTCGAAGGCATGCTGGCGAGCCAGGCGCGCTATGTCGCCGTCATGGACGCCGATCTGCAGCACGACGAGGCGCTGCTCGTCGGCATGCTCGACCGTCTGCGCGGCGGCAATTGCGATGTCGTGGCGGCGAGCCGCTACCTTGGCGGCGGCTCCGCCGCCGGGCTGTCGAAACAGCGCGCCCGCGCCAGCCGTTTCGCCAACATGCTGGTGCGCCGGCTGCTCGGCATCGATCTCACCGATCCGATGAGCGGCCATTTTATGATCCGGCGCGATGCCTTCGAGCCGCTGGCGCCGGCGATATCCTCGCAAGGCTTCAAGATCCTGCTCGACATTCTGGCGACCAAGCCGGGCAGCCTGCGCGTCGTCGAACTGCCGTCCACGTTTCACGAGCGCCGCCACGGCGAAAGCAAGCTCGACAGCAAGGTCGCGCTCGACTTCGCCGCGCTGTTGACGGCCAAGCTCACCAACGACGCCGTCTCCGCGCGCTTCCTGTTGTTCTGCCTGGTCGGATTGAGCGGCCTTGCCGTGCATTTGAGCACGCTGTCGGTCGCGACCGAGCTCGCCGCCATGCCGTTCGGCGCCGCCCAGACGCTTGCCACCGTGTGCGCCATCACCTGGAATTTCGTCCTCAACAACATGTTCACCTACCGCGATCAGCGGCTGACCGGCTGGCGTTTTGTCACCGGCCTGATCCGCTTCCAGGTGATCTGCGCCATTGGCGCCATCTCCAATGTCGGCATCGCCACCTGGATTTACGATTACGACAGCAAATGGTGGCTCGCCGGCTTGGCCGGCGCGCTGATCGGCACGGTGTGGAATTTCGTGGTCAGCGCCGCGTTTGTGTGGCGGCAGCGGTAGCGCCCCTCTCCCGTTCCGGGAGAGGACGCCGAGCGAACGAAGTGAGCGAGGCGGGTGAGGGCCAGCAGCGCCCGGTCAAGCACGGCCCTCACCCCGCAACTTCGCCTTCGCTGCGCTCCGGCAAAATTGCGGACCTCTCCCGGGACGGGAGAGGGTTGGATGCTTGCCGCTCGCTCCCCTCGATGTTATCTGCCCGCCATGAGCGCGGTACCCATCGGCAATATCCGCAATTTCTCGATCATCGCCCATATCGACCACGGCAAATCGACCCTTGCCGACCGGCTGATTCAGCTCACCGGCGGGCTCGAAGCGCGCGAAATGGTCGAGCAGGTGCTCGATTCCATGGATATCGAGCGCGAGCGCGGCATCACCATCAAGGCGCAGACGGTGCGGCTCAAATATCGCGCCCGGGACGGCAAGGATTACATCCTCAACCTCATCGACACGCCGGGCCACGTCGATTTTGCCTATGAGGTCAACCGTTCGCTCGCCGCCTGCGAGGGCGCGCTGCTCGTCGTCGACGCCAGCCAGGGCGTCGAGGCGCAGACGCTCGCCAACGTCTATCAGGCGCTCGACAACGATCTCGAAATCGTGCCGGTGCTCAACAAGGTCGATCTGCCGGCCGCCGAGCCGGACAAGGTCAAGCAGCAGATCGAGGACGTGATCGGGCTTGACGCCTCGGACGCGATTTTGATCTCGGCCAAGACCGGCGAGAACGTGCCGGAAGTGCTGGAAGCCATCGTCACCCGCCTGCCGCCGCCCAAGGGTGACGCGGCGGCGCCGCTCAAGGCGCTGCTCGTCGATAGCTGGTACGACGCCTATCTCGGCGTCGTCGTGCTGTTCCGCATCGTCGACGGCACGCTGAAAAAAGGCCAGCGCATCCTGATGATGCAGACCAACGCGGCCTACGAGGTCGACCGCGTCGGCGTGTTCACGCCCAAGCGCATCGAATGTGACGAGCTCGGCCCCGGCGAGATCGGCTTTCTCACCGCCTCGATCAAGGAAGTGGCCGACACCCGCGTCGGCGATACCATCACCGATGAGAAGAAACCGGTGGCGACGCCGCTGCCGGGCTTCCGCCCGGCGATCCCGGTGGTGTTCTGCGGCCTGTTCCCGGTCGACGCCGCCGATTTCGAGGCGTTGCGCGCGGCCATGGGCCGGCTCCGGCTCAACGACGCGAGCTTCTCCTACGAGATGGAAACTTCCGCCGCGCTGGGCTTCGGCTTCCGCTGCGGCTTCCTCGGCTTGCTGCATCTCGAAATCATCCAGGAACGGCTGCATCGCGAGTTCAATCTCAATTTGATCGCGACCGCGCCGTCGGTGATCTACAAGATCAAGCTGCGCAACGGCACGGAGCTCGAGATCCACAATCCGGTCGACATGCCCGACCCCAACCACATCGAGGAAATGCAGGAGCCGTGGATCGAGGCGACCATCCTGACGCCGGACGAATATCTCGGCGCCGTGCTGAAACTGTGCCAGGACCGCCGCGGCGAGCAGAAGGAGCTGACTTACGTCGGCAACCGCGCGCTGGTGAAATACGATCTGCCGCTCAACGAAGTGGTGTTCGATTTCTACGATCGTCTCAAATCGGTGTCGCGCGGCTACGCCTCGTTCGACTATCACCTCACCGATTACCGGCCGGCGGACTTGGTGAAATTGCAGATGCTGGTCAATGCCGAGCCGGTCGACGCCCTCGCCATGCTGGTGCACCGCACCCGCGCCGAACAGCGCGGCCGCGCCATGGCGGAAAAGCTGAAAGAACTCATCCCGCCGCACATGTTCCAGGTGCCGATCCAAGCGGCAATCGGCGGCAAGGTGATCGCGCGGGAAACCGTGCGTGCGTTTAGGAAGGATGTCACCGCGAAATGCTACGGCGGCGACGTCAGCCGCAAGCGCAAGCTTCTCGAAAAACAAAAAGAGGGCAAGAAGCGCATGCGCCAGTTCGGCAAGGTCGATATTCCGCAGGAAGCGTTTATCGCGGCGCTGAAGGTGGATGTGTGAGGAACTGTAGCCTTGGTTGAGCGGAGCGAAACCCAGGAACTGCATTCGCGTCCTAGGGCTCAAGCCGGGGTAGGCTTGCTATTCCCCCAGCGGGGCTAGGTGAAATGCCTGGTGCATTCTAATAGGCTTCCGCTGTGCAGGGCTCACCCTGACGACCGCGGCGTGGCGGATTAATATGGCGAACATTAAGCCACTGCGGTTCACAACGCACGCCCAAGACGGAGGGAGCCTGAATGGTCCCGTCCCGATCCGCGGAGGCCGCGTGTGGAGCGTCGGTTCTGTGTGATCCCGGAATTTGGCGGTCGCGTGCTCCGCGTCGCCTGCATCGAAACAGCGGATGAAATTCGAATTCTGACCGTATTCTTCGACCGAAACGCGCGGAAGCCGTCATGACACCGACGATCAAATATAGTCCTGAGGATAACGCGGCCTATATTCGCCTGTCGCAAGACAAGGTTTTGGAAAGCGCCGAAGTGGCTCCGGATGTCGTGTTTGACTATGACGCGCAAGGCCGGATTGTCGGCATCGAGTTGCTCGATGCTAAGGCGCAGCTCTCGCCGGAGCTCCTCGGCGAAGCGGCGTAGAGTGACGTGCGCGCCTTCCGCAAGGAAGTCACCGCGAAACGCGGCGGCGGCGACGTCTCCCGCAAGCGCAAGCTTCTTGAGAAGCAAAAAGAAGGCAAGAAGCGCATGCGCCAGTTCGGCAAGGTGGATATCCCGCAGGAGGCGTTTATTGCGGCGCTGAAGATGGATATGTGAATCCAGTCAGCACACGACTTGCCGGTGCCTGTTCGTTAGCGTAACATGTTACGGTAATGGAGCCAGATCATGCCGGCAAAGCCGAAGGCGAAGCGCCCGAAGACAGCACAGGAGCGCATGAGCACCCGCCGCAAGCGACTGCGTGCGCAAGGGCTCCGCCCGGTGCAGCATTGGGTGCCCGACCTGCGCGATCCGAAGGTACGCGCCGAAATACGGCGCGAGGCGGCGCTGCTTGCCCGCCATCCTGAAAACGACGCTATCGATGACTGGATCGATGCCGCCTATGATTGGAGCGAATGGAAGTGAAGCGCGGCGATGTCGTGCTCATGGTCGTTCATGGCGAACTGGGCCGGCCGCGTCCCGGCATCATCGTTCAATCCGACGAGCTTGGCGATGCCACGACGACGGTGCTGGCGTGTCCGCTCTCGTCGGACGTGGCTGGCGTCCGCGAACCGCGGCTGCGGCCGGTGATTGAGCCAGGTGCCGGCAACGGGCTTCGGGTCCGCTCGCAGATCATGACCGACAAACTGTTTGCACAGCGCCGCGAACGCGTGCGCGAAGTGATCGGCGCTATCGACGATGAAACGGGCCGCCGGCTCGACGCTGCCTTGCTTCTCGTTTTGGGGCTCGCCCGATAAGCTGCAGCCCTCGCTAATGCACCACGATCGTGGTGCTGCCGGGACCTTCGCGCTCGACCAGGCCGAACAAAATGGCGGCGTTGCCGGGGTCGAGCCGCACGCAGCCGTGCGACACCGGCCGGCCCAGCCCGCGAATCTCGTAGGTGCCGTGGATGGCGTAGCCGCCGTAGAAGAAGATCGAATGCGGCATCGGCGAATTGTCGTATTTCTTCGAATACCAGCGCGCGGCGAGCCGTTGCGGGTGATAGGTGCCGGGCGGCGTGATGTAGCCGCGCCGCGCCGTCGACACCCGCCAGCTATAGCGCGGTTCGCCGTCGACGATGACGTCCATGCGCTGACTGCCGCGGTCGACATGGACCAGGATCGACGCGGCGGCAGGCCCGCCGGTGGCGAGCATGACGAAGCCGAGCGCGGCCAGAACCCAACACAAGCGGCGCATGATAACCCCCGCAGCGAAGCAAATGATTGCAGCAGCGCGCGGGGCTTGTAAAGCGGCATCCAGAGCGCATTTCTGTAATGATTGCGGCGAGGTAAATTTCCCGCGCTGCGACGTTTTAACATTGGCCGATCGCATCATGACGACGTTCGATTTCTACAGCATCGGCCATTCCAACTTTCCGGCAGATCGCTTCGTCGCGCTGTTGCATGCGGCTGGTGTCGGCGCGATTGCCGATGTGCGCACGACGCCGTTCTCGCGCTCCTGCCCCTGGTTCTCGGCCAAGAATCTCAAGCCGCTGCTGGAGCAAAACGGCATCGCCTATCTGCCTTACGGCGTCGCGCTCGGCGGCCGTCCGCAAAGCGTCGAACTTTATTGCGACGGCATCGCCGACTATGAGGCGATGGCCAGGCAAGCGGAGTTTCAGGCCGGGCTCGATCGCCTGATCGCCGACGCGGGGCAGGGTCACGCACCTGGACCCACACCTAGCCGTCTCTGCCTGATGTGCGCGGAGCGCGAGCCGCTCGATTGCCACCGCTGTCTCTTGGTCGCCCGCGCGCTGGCCGCGCGCGGCTTTACCGTCGGCCACATTCTCTCTGACGGCACTGTCGAGGCGCATGCGGCTACTGAACGCCGTCTGCTGGAACTCGCAGGCGACGATGGCGACCTCTTTGCAACTGGACAGAACGAGCGAATAGCGGCAGCGTATCGCCGCCGCGCCCGTGCGGTGGCGTATCGGGCCAAGGCAAACACAGCGGGGCGAAGCCGGTAGAAGAGAGCTGCGATGCGAATGCCCATTGTTGCCGTTCTGCTGTTGCTTGTCGCCGGCTCCTGTCATGCGCTCGCGCAGGACGCTCTGGCGCCGCTGGCGGCACAAGACACCGACGCCCTCGACCCGACGCCGCCCGGCACGCTCCATCCGCAGCCATTGCCCCCGCTCGCCGATCCGACTGCACCCTCGACCCCGGCCAAGGAATTGTTCGGTCGCGCGCTGACGCCCTATCCCGGCCCAGCGGTGCCAATAGGCTCCTATGCCGACGGCTGCCTCGCCGGCGCCGTGGCGCTGCCGATCACCGGGCCGGCCTGGCAGGTCATGCGGCTGTCGCGCGATCGCAATTGGGGCACGCCGCGGCTGGTCCGCTTCCTCGAGCGGCTCGGCGCCAATGCCAAGAAAGTCGGCTGGAACGGCCTTCTGATCGGCGACATGTCGCAGCCGCGCGGCGGTCCGATGATTACCGGCCACGCCAGCCATCAGATTGGGCTCGATGTCGATATCTGGTTCACCCCGATGCCCGACCATGTGCTCAGCCGCGAGGAGCGCGAGATGGACGGCGCCGTCGACATGGTGGCGCCGGATCGGCTCGAACGTCGAACCGAAAGTCTGGTCGCCCGCGCGCACCGCGCTGATCCGCACCGCGTCGGAGGATGCCGCGGTCACCCGCATTTTCGTCAATGCCGCGATCAAGAAGGCGATGTGCCGCGAGGCCGGAGCGGATCGCGGCTGGCTCGCCAAAGTGCGGCCGTGGTGGGGCCATGCCGAGCACTTCCATGTCCGCCTCGCCTGTCCGCCGGACGACCGCGAATGCAAGGGCCAGCCGCCAGTGCCGGAAGGCGACGGCTGCGGCCACGCGCTCGATTTCTGGTTCAAGGAATCGACGCTGCATCCGGCGCCGCCGAAAGTGCCGCCAAAGCCGAGGCCGCCGCTGACGCTCGCCGGCCTGCCCAAAGCATGCAAACAGATCGTGATGACGCCGTAAGTTTGGAAATTTGAGTTCCCTACAAACCCGGCGTGCCGAACACGACGCGTTGCGCGACGGCGGCGGCGTAAGCGAGCGCGAAAGCACAGGCGAGGATCAATGCGGTGAACCCGACAGATCTTTGCCCTGACGATTTGATCAGCCGCGGCAGGCCGAGCCACAAAATATACCCGCCGTAGAAGCCGGTGAGGGTGAGGAAGTGCAAGCCCGGCAACACCAGGAAAATCCCGGCGAGCCAGGCCGGCGTGAAGGAATAGACCGCAAGCTTAAACGCGCTGTCGAAATCGCGGCGGCCGCCGAACAGCGGTGCCACAAGGTTGATAAGAATGCCGAGAACGAGCACGATGGCGCAGCTCAAGACGTAGCCCAAAATTGCGCCGAACAAGCCATTGAAGAATGGCGTGCGCACCAGGCCGGCACCCGGCACGATCACGCCAACGATGCACGCGCCGATGAAGCTGAACACGGCCGGCACCAGCGCCAGCACGGTGACGTAGCGGCTCAGCACATAAGCCGGGTCGCCGGGCTCGCTTTCGATCGCGGCCCATTCGCGAACGGGATCGACCAGGATGGCCCGGGCGCGCCGCGCCGCATTCATATCGCCGCGCCTCTGGCGTCTTCGCGCAGCATGGCGGCGCCCTTTTCCGCGATCATCATGGTCGGCGCATTGGTGTTGCCGGAGGTGATGGCCGGCATGACCGAAGCGTCGATGACGCGCAGCCGTTCGACGCCGGCGACGCGCAGGCGCTCATCCACCACCATCATCGGATCGCTCGGCAGTCCCATCTTGGCGGTGCCGATCGGGTGAAAGATCGTGGTGCCGATGTCGCCGGCGGCTTTCAACAAACCCGCATCGTCGTCGTCGCGTACGCCGCGGCCCGGCAAATATTCGTCCGGATGGAACGGCTTGAGCGCCGGCTGCGCGGCGATGCGCCGGGTCAGCCGGATCGAAGCAACGGCGATGCGGCGGTCTTCGTCTGTCGCGAGATAATTCGGCGCAATAACGGGCGCATCTCCCGGCTCGCGCGAGCGCAGCCGCACAAAGCCGCGGCTGGTCGGCCGCACATTGCAGACGCTGGCGGTGAAAGCGGGGAATTTGTGCAACGGCTCGCCGAAACGGTCGAGCGACAGCGGCTGCACGTGATACTGCAAATTGGCGCGTTCCTGGTCGGCATCGGAGCGGGTGAACAGGCCGAGCTGCGACGGCGCCATGGTCAATGGACCGCGGCGCAGCAGCGCATATTCGGCGAGCATGCCGGCAAAGCCGAAGCGCGAATGATAGCGCTCGTTGAGCGTGGTAATGCCGTCGACCTTATAGATCAGCCGCAGCTGCAAATGATCCTGCAGGTTCGAGCCGACGCCGGGCCGGTCGGCGACGACCTCGATGCCGTGCTCGCGCAACTGCGCCCCGGGCCCGATGCCGGACAGCAGCAGGATTTGCGTCGAACCGATCGAGCCGGCGGAAAGAATGACTTCACCGCGGCAGCGCGCGCTGCGCGCGACGCCATTCTGCCGCCAGCGCACGCCGGCGGCGCGCTTGCCATCGAAGATGAGGCCCTCGGCGAGGCAGCCGGTTTCGAGCCGCAGATTTTGGCGATGCAGCGCCGGCTTGAGAAAAGCCCGCGCCGTCGAGACGCGGCGGCCGCGCTTCTGATTGACGTGAAAGGCGCAGATGCCTTCGTTGTCGCCGCGATTGAAGTCGGGAATGGATTTGATGCCGGCCTGTTCGGCGGCGGCACGGAACGCATCGAGCAGATCCCAGCGCACGCGCGGCGCCGAAATCTGCCATTCGCCGCCGACGGAGTGAGCGTCGCTCTCGCCGAGGAAATGATTCTCGTGCCGCTTGAAATAGGGCAGCACGTCGTCCCAGCCCCAGCCGGCAAGCCCGAGCTGGCGCCAATGGTCGTAGTCGGCGGCCTGGCCGCGCATATAGATCATGGCGTTGATGGCAGACGAGCCGCCGATCACCTTGCCGCGCGGATAATTCAAGCTGCGCCCGTTCAGTCCCGGCACAGGTTCAGTCTTGAACATCCAGTCCGAGCGCGGATTGCCGATCGCGAACAGATAGCCCACCGGGATATGAAACCAGATCCAATTGTCGCGGCCGCCGGCTTCGAGGAGGAGCACGCGGCTGCCGGCGTCGGCGGACAGCCGGTTGGCGAGCAGGCAGCCCGCCGAGCCGGCGCCGACGATGATGTAGTCGTATTCGCCTGCGATCGTCTCGGCCTCGGCCACGTTTCGCTCCGGATTGTCGCGTCAAAACATGCCGGCGAAGATAGCAGCGTGATCGGGGGTGGAAAGGGGCTGCGGAGGAGCCGCTTCGCGTTGGGCGAAGCCAGCCGCGCGGAATCGCGTGTTGTGCCGGCAAATCGCCGCGGACTATGGTTCGCGATGGATTCGTCCTCGGCACCCGCGGTCAAGCACGCAACGGCGTGGGGTGTCGCCTGCGGGGCCGGCGCCGCCTTGTTCTGGGCGCTCGGCTTTGTCGCCGCCCGGCAAGGCGTGACCGCGGGCCTGTCGCCGTTGGTGCTGGCGCTGCATCGCTACGTCTGGCCGGGATTGGCGCTCGTTCCGGTCGTCGCCGTCAACGGCTTTAGCGATCTCGGCGGCATGGGCTGGCGGCGCGGCATCGCCATTACCTTCTTCGGCGGCCTGCCGCTCGCGCTGTGGAGCTATTTCGGCTACGTCTACGTGCCGCTCGGCCATGGCGCCATCATCCAGCCGTCCTGCGCCGCGCTGGGCGGCCTCGTTCTGGCGCGCCTCATTCTGCGCGAACCGTTGCCGCCGCGGCGCATCGTCGGCGCGCTGGCGATGCTTGCCGGGCTCGCGGTGATCGGCGCCGAGGCGCTGCGCACCATGGGCGGCCAAGCTGTGCTGGGCGACCTGATGTTCGTCGCCGCCGGCAGTTTTTTTGCCGTATTCGGCATGCTGCTGCGGCTGTGGCGCATTCCGGCAATGCCGGCGGTGGCGGTGACCAGCATGCTGTCGCTCGCGGGCTTGCCGTTCCTGCTATCCGACTTTGATAATTTTCTGGCCGCCGGATGGTCGGAAAACCTGATGCAGGCGGTAGTGCAGGGCGTCTTTGCCGGCGCCGGCGCGGTTTATTTGTTCACGCGGGCCGTCATTCTGCTCGGCGTCGGCCGCGCCGCGCTGTTTCCGGCGCTGGTGCCGCCGTTCACGCTGTTGGTGGGCTATCTGACGCTCGGCGAGGTGCCGAGCATGTCACAGTTTGTCGGCCTGGCGATTGTGTTGCTCGGTTTTCGTCTGACGCAGCAAGGGTAGTCATTCCGGGGCCGAGCGAAGCGAGGAGCCCGGAATCCATATTCGCTGACCTGTGGTTATGGATTCCGGACTTGCCGCTTTGCGCCAATCCGGAATGACGAAAGAAAATCACGCCGCCTTGCGGCTTGCCAGGAATTCGCCCATGCGGTCGAGCGCCTTCAAGATATTCTCGGTCGAATTGGCGTAGGACGCCCGCATGTAACCTTCGCCGAGAATGCCGAAATCCGGACCGCCGATCAGCGCCACGCCGGCATCTTCGAGGAGCGACGAGGCCAGCGCTTTCGCTTTCCATCCGGTGCGCTTGATGTTGGGGAAGGCGTAGAACGCGCCCTTCGGCGTGGCGCAGGAAATGCCCGGCAGCCTGTTCAAGCCGGCGACCACGATTTTGCGCCGGCGATCGAACTCCGCCACCATCTTCGCCGCTTCGTCCTGCGGCCCGGTGAGCGCGGCAAGCCCGGCATATTGCGCCGAGGCATTGACGCAGGAATGCAAGTTCACTGCGAGCTTGCGCGCATAGTCGTAGAGCTTGCCGGGCCACACCGCATAGCCGAGCCGCCAGCCGGTCATGGCGTAGGTCTTCGACCAGCCATTGAGCAGAATGAGCCGGTCGCGGATCGACGGATAGCCGAGCAAACAAACATGGGTCTCGCCATCATAGACCATGTGGTCGTAGATCTCGTCCGACATCACCGCGACGTCGGGAAACCGCTCCAGTCCGGCGACGAGCTTGTCGACTTCGCTCTTCGGCGTGACTCCGCCGGTCGGATTGGCCGGCGAATTGACGATGAGCAATCGGGTCTGCGGCGTGATCAGCTTGAGCGTTTCCTCGGCCGAGAAGGCGAAGTTGTTCTCTTCGCGGATCGGCACCGGGATCGGCCGCGCGCCGGTGAATTCGATCATCGAGCGATAGATCGGAAAGCCGGGGTCGGGATAAAGGATATCGGCGCCGGGTTCGCCGAACATCATGATCGACATGAACATGGTCGGCTTGCCGCCGGGCAGGATCATCACTTCGTCGGGCGACACACGGACCTTGAAGCGGTTTTCGAGGTCACCAGCTACCGCTTCGCGTAATGCCAGAATGCCGACGGCGGGGGTGTAGCCGTGATGGCCGTCGCGCAACGCCTTGATCGCGGCCTCGACGATGAAATCCGGCGTGCGGAAATCGGGCTGGCCGATGCCGAGATTGATGATGTCGCGGCCGGCTGCCGCAAGCTGCATGGCGCGCGCCAGCACGGCGAAGGCGTTCTCCTCGCCGATGCGATCGAAGGCGGCAATGGTGCGAAGCATGGCTGATCCTCCCGCGCATCCGGCCGCTGCCGGTTAGCCTCGGCAGTTCACCCGATCGAGCCGGGAAAATCAAATCGCGTCGTGCTTGTCCGTGAGCTCAGTCGGGATCGCCGAATTTCGAGCCGAGGTCGCGCTGAATCATCGCGCGGATAAACGGGTCGGGATCGTTGCCGAGATAGTAGCCCTCAAAATAAACCGGGCCGCAGGGAAACTGGCTGGCGCCGCGGCATGGCGTCGAAGCGCCGGCCGCGGCCTGCGGCGCCGGGTGCTTCGGCCGCTTCGTCTTCTTCGCGGCGGCGTCGGCGCTTGACACGACAACAACAGTGAGGCCGAGCGCACAGACTAACAATTTCATGGGACGCGAATTCATGGGACGCGAATTCATGGGATGCGAATTTATGGGACGCGATGTCATCTTGGTCCCCAATGGCTGAAAACAACGATGCCCGTCGTATCGAGACGTTGTGTCGGCGCAAGGGCGCTGCGCCGGATCGGGGTCAAAACATCGTGTCGGAATAGCTGGGCCGCGGCGGTGTTGCGCCCAGTCGAGCCGAACCGAAAAAAGCGGAGCCCCGGACATCGTCCGAGGCTCCTGTCTTGTTGGACTCGGCGTCTTAGTAGCCGAGATTGAACATCGCGCCGTCCTGATAGGACTCGGCAGTTCCGGTCTTGGCGGCACCATTCGGGTAGTGCAACGGCTCGGCCTGCTGGATGGCCGCATTGCCCGCATAGTCTTCGAGCTGCCGGCGCGAATGATGGCCCTGGGCAAAGGCCGGCGTCGCAAGCGCGGCGACGACGAGAGCCGAAAAAGCCAACTTGGTGCTAAGCGAGTTCATCTTGCATTTCTCCATAACGATCGCCCGTGTCGCTTAGCTACGCAGCGATATTGCAGTGCACAAGGACGCATTGGTCACGTCGTTGTCACAAGATTTTTACGCAATCTCATGGCGTTAAACGGAATATTTGTGATCTGCATCACTTGTATATTTTGCGCCGCAATATGCCCACAAAGGGCCGAAGAAATTCTCCTTCAACCGCGATGAATTGCGATCTCATTGCGCCGCCAAGGATTCCCGCTGCCGCATTTGCGGTCGCGCCGGGCCAAACTCGCTATATCTACCGGAAAGCGGTCCCGCGCTTTGCGCAAATCGCATTGCTGTCATGGGGACCGCTGCGGGGAATAAAGTGCGGAGCGTGTGATGGCGAAAACCGGTAAGCCGCAACAGCGAACGGAGCGTCGTTTGCGCTCGCAGCTCTGGTTCGACAATCCCGACAATCCGGGGATGACGGCGCTCTACCTCGAGCGCTACCTCAATTACGGACTGAGCCGCGAGGAACTGGCATCCGGCAAGCCGATCATCGGCATCGCGCAAACCGGTTCCGACCTCAGTCCGTGCAATCGCCATCACCTCGAGCTGGCGCATCGCGTGCGCGAAGGCATCCGCACCGCCGGCGGCATCGCGTTTGAGTTTCCGGTGCATCCGATCCAGGAGACCGGCAAGCGGCCGACGGCGGCGCTCGACCGCAATCTCGCTTATCTCGGTCTCGTCGAAGTGCTGTTCGGCTATCCGCTCGACGGCGTGGTGCTGACGACGGGTTGCGACAAGACCACGCCGGCTTGCCTGATGGCGGCCGCCACCGTCAACACGCCGGCGATCGTGCTGTCGGGCGGCCCGATGCTCGACGGCTACCACGACGGCAAGCTCGCCGGTTCCGGCACCGTGCTGTGGCAAGCCCGCCAGGACGTCGCCGCCGGCAAGATCGACTACGACGAATTCATCGACATCGCGGCGTCGTCGGCGCCGTCGATCGGCCATTGCAACACCATGGGCACGGCGTCGACCATGAACGCGATGGCCGAGGCGCTCGGCATGTCGTTGCCCGGCGGCGCCGCCATTCCGGCACCCTATCGCGAGCGCGCGCGGATCGCTTACGAGACCGGCCTGCGCGCGGTCGAGATCGTGCGCGAAGATCTCAAGCCATCCGACATCCTCACGCGCGCCGCTTTCGAAAACGCCATCATCGCCTGTTCGGCGATCGGCGGCTCGACCAATGCGCCGATTCACCTCAATGCCCTGGCCAGGCACGTCGGCGTGCCGCTCGATATCGAGGACTGGGAAAAGATCGGCTATGACGTGCCGCTGCTGGTCAACATGCAGCCGGCCGGCGAATATCTCGGCGAGGAATATTATCGCGCCGGCGGCCTGCCGGCCGTGCTGCATGAGCTCGACGCCGCCAAGCGTCTCCATGGCGACGCGCTCACCATCAATGGCAAGACCATCGCCGAAAACGTGGCGCGGGCGAAAGCCACCGATGCCCGGGTTATTTGGCCTTACGACAAGCCGATGAAGGCCAAAGCCGGCTTCAAGGTTTTGCGCGGGAACTTGTTCGATTCCGCCATCATGAAGACAAGCGTGATCTCCGACGAATTCCGCCAACGCTATCTGTCCAATCCGAAGGATCTCAATGCCTTCGAAGGCCGCGCCGTGGTGTTCGACGGACCGGAAGACTATCACGCGCGCATCGACGACCCCGCGCTCGGCATCGACGTACACACAATTTTGTTCATGCGCGGCGTCGGCCCGATCGGCTATCCGGGCTCGGCCGAAGTGGTGAACATGCAGCCGCCGGCCGCGCTGATCAAAAAGGGCATCACGTCGCTTGCTTGCATCGGCGACGGCCGCCAGTCCGGCACCTCGGGCTCGCCGTCGATCCTCAACGCCTCGCCGGAAGCCGCCGTCGGCGGCGGTTTGGCGCTCCTGCAGACCGGCGACCGCGTCCGCATCGATCTCAACAAGGGCACGGCCGACATGCTGATCTCCGCCGCGGCATTGGCGGCGCGGCGCGCGGCGCTGCAAAAGAGCGGCGGCTATCATTATCCGCCGAGCCAGACACCGTGGCAGGAGATCCAGCGCGCCATGGTCGAGCAGCTCGCGGATGGTATGGTGCTGCAGCCGGCGGTCAAATATCAGCGCGTGGCGCAGAAATTCATACCGCGGGACAACCATTAACGTGAGCGCACACCATGTCCGGGAACCGTCCTTCGACCGCCGACAAGCGGAGAACTTTTCGTAAGCTCCACGAGGCTGGCTGCTTCGTCATACCCAATCCGTGGAATGTCGGCAGCGCGCGCTATCTGCAAGGCCTTGGCTTTCCAGCGCTGGCGACCACGAGTTCGGGCTATGCCCATTCGCAGGGCTTTGCCGACGGCGATTTGAGCCTGGAGCAGGTGCTGGATCATTTCCGCGAGCTCGCGGACGCGACCGACGTGCCGCTCAATGCCGATTTTGAGGATGGGCTTGCCGACGATCTCGATGGCCTGGCGAAGAACGTGACGCGCTGCATCGCGACCGGCGTTGCCGGATTGTCGATCGAGGACTCGCCCAACGACGGTCGTACGCCGCTCTACGATCTCGATACGGCGGTGACGAGGATCAAAACCGCGCGTGCCGCGATCGACCGCGCCGGCGGCGAGGTGGTGCTCACCGGCCGTGCCGAAGGCTTTATTCGCGGCGTGCCCGATCTCGGCGATGTCACTCGCCGGCTCAAAGCCTATGCCGCGGCCGGTGCCGATTGCCTCTATGCGCCGGGCATCACCACGCGCGAACAGATCGAGACGGTGGTCAAGGCGGTGGCGCCGAAGCCGGTGAACTTTCTCAATAGCGGCGCTTTCGGCTTCACCGTGAGCGACCTCGCGGCGATGGGCGTGCGCCGCATCAGCGTCGGCGGCTCGCTGGCGCGCGTCGCCATGCACGCCTTCGTCCGCACCGCGACCGAGATCGCCAAAGACGGCAAGTTCGACGGCTTCGCCGGGCTGATCTCCAACCCCGAGCTGAACAAGTTCTTTCGCGAAGATCGCAAGAAGCCTTCGTCATGACCGCTTCCGAACCTCACCCGGAAACCGGCCAACCCGTCGGGCTTCCGGTGGCCGATCCAACGCCGGCGCCGCGGCCCGGTCCTGTGACTCTGAATGGCCGCTACGGCCGCCTGGAGAAACTCGGCCCCGAGCACGCTGCAGACCTGTGGGCGGTGTTTGCCGGGCATGACGAGGTTTGGACCTATATCGCGGCGGACGGACCGTTCGTGGCCGAGGATGAGTTTTTCGCCTTCATCGACAAGCGCGCCGCGGCGGAGGACCCTTACGCTTACGCCATCGTCGATCCATCGGATCGTCCCGTCGGCTACGTGACGCTGCTGCGCATCGTGCCGCAGCATCGGGTGATCGAGGTCGGCCACGTGCTGTATTCGCCGGCGCTGCAGAGGACGCCGCTTGGCACCGAAACCCAATACCTGTTGGCGCGTTACGTTTTCGAGACTTTGGGATACCGGCGCTACGAATGGAAATGCGATGCGCTGAATGCGCCATCGCGGCGCGCCGCGCTGCGCTGCGGCTTCGTCTATGAAGGGACATTCCGACAATACATGATCGCCAAGGGCCGCAACCGCGACAATGCCTGGTTTTCCATGCTCGACAGCGAGTGGCCGGCGCGCAAACGCAATTTCGAGCGCTGGCTCGATCCGGGCAATTTCGACAGCGAAGGGCGCCAGAAGCTCAGCCTCACGGCGTTGAATGGGCAGAAGGGTTCAAGCTCATGAGCGGCAGAGTGCAAAACAAAGTCGCGCTGGTCACCGCCGCCGGACAGGGCATCGGCCGCGCCATCGCCGAGGCGCTGATTGCCGAAGGCGGCATCGTCATCGCCACCGACGTTGCCGAAGACAAGGTCAAAGACCTCAAAGCCAAACTGCGGCAAAAGCTCGACGTGCGCGCGCCGGACGAGATTGAAGCGCTCGCTAAGACGGTCGCGCAGGAGTTCGGCGCGCTCGACATTCTGGTCAATTGCGCCGGCTACGTTGCCAACGGTTCGGTGCTCGATTGCACCGACAAGGACTGGGATTTCTCCTTCGACCTCAACGTCAAATCGATGCATCGCACGATCAAGGCGTTCCTGCCGGCGATGCTGGCGAAGAAATCCGGCTCGATCGTCAATATTTCCTCGGCGGTATCGTCGATCCGCGGCGTGCCCAACCGCTATGCCTACGGCGCCACCAAAGCGGCGGTGATCGGACTGACCAAGGCGGTGGCCGCCGATTTCATCAAACAAGGCATCCGCTGCAACGCGGTCTGTCCCGGCACGATCGAATCGCCGTCGCTTGAGGAGCGCATCGCGACGGCCTCGAAGGAGACCGGCAAATCCACCGACGCGGTGCGGCAGGATTTCATCGGCCGCCAGCCGATGGGCCGGCTCGGCACGGCGGCCGAAGTCGCCGCGCTCGCCCTCTTCCTCGCCAGCGACGAGGCAAGTTACATTACCGGCCAGGCGCATCTCGTCGACGGCGGGATGGCGCTGTAACGAAGCGCTGGGGCCGTCGCCCTTCGAGGGTGACGGAAAATACGATGCACATTCTCGTCACCGGCGCCGCGGGCATGATCGGGCGCAAGCTCAGCGCTCGCCTCGCCGCCGATGGCGCGCTCAACGGCCGGCCGATCGAGAAGCTGACGCTGATCAACGTCGTCGCCCCGCAGTCGCCGGAAAAATTCTCCGGCAAAGTCGAGACCGCGGCGGCCGATATCGCCGATCCGGCGGCGGTGCGCGCCGCCGTCGCCGGCCGGCCCGAAGTGATCTTCCATCTCGCCGGCGTGGTGTCCGGCGAGGCCGAGCTCGATTTCGAGAAAGGCATGCGGGTCAATCTTGACGGCTCGCGTACGCTGTTCGAGGCGATCCGCGCCCTGGGTGACGGCTATGGCCCGCGGCTCGTATTCACCTCATCGATCGCGGTATTCGGCGCGCCGTTCCCGCCGGCGATCAGCGACGATTTTCATCTGACGCCGCTGACGTCTTACGGCACGCAGAAAGCGGCCATCGAGCTTTTGCTCGCCGATTACACCCGCCGCGGCTTCCTTGACGGCGTCGGCATCCGGTTGCCGAGTATCGTGGTGCGGCCGGGCCGGCCTAACAAGGCGGCCTCGGGCTTCTTCTCCTCGATCATTCGCGAGCCGCTCAATGGCGAAGAGGCGGTGTTGCCGGTGGCCGACAGCGTGCTGCATTGGCACGCCAGCCCGCGCGCGGCGGTGGGCTTTCTCATCCATGCCGCGGGGCTTGAAGCGGCGAAGCTCGGGCCCCGCGTCAATCTCACCATGCCCGGGGTCTGCTGCACCGTCGCCGAGCAGATCGCGGCGCTGCGGCGGATCGCCGGCGACAAGGTGGCGTCCCGCATCCGCCGCGAGCCCGATCCGCTGGTGGCCCGCATCGTCGCCGGCTGGCCGAGCCGGTTCGATCCGGCCCGCGCGCTGGCGCTCGGCTTCCGCGCCGAGGCCTCGTTCGACGACATCATCCACGTCCATATTGCGGACGAATTGGGCGGCAAGATCGCCGCTTGAGGAACTGCGGGATTTGCTTGCCTTGTTGCTTGCCTTGCCAGTGCGCATGCTTACATTGCTGGCAGAAACTCCAAACCGCTCGCGCTTTCCCTAGACCATGACCTATGTCGATGCGGCCCTGGCGCCGCTGCGCAAGACCGGACAGATCAAGCTTCACGGCCCGAGCGCCTTCGCCGGCATGCGCAAGGCCGGCCGGCTTGCCGCCGAATGCCTTGACATGCTGGTCGGCGAAATCAAGCCGGGCGTGACCACCGATTACATCGACCGGCTGGTTTTCGAGTTCGGCATGGATCGCGGCGCCATGCCGGCGACGCTGATGTATCGCGGCTACCGCAAGGCGACCTGTACCTCGGTCAATCACGTGGTCTGCCACGGCATCCCCTCGGACAAACCGCTGCGCGAAGGCGACATCGTCAACGTCAACGTCACTTTGATCCTCGATCATTGGCATGGCGATTCCAGCCGCATGTATGCGGTCGGCGAGATCCCGCGCCGCGCCGAGCGGCTGATCGAAGTCACCTATGAGGGCATGATGCGGGGCATCGCCGCCATCAAGCCGGGCGCCACCACCGGCGATATCGGCCATGCCATCCAAAGCTTTGTCGAGGCCCAGCACATGAGCGTGGTGCGCGATTTCTGCGGCCACGGCCTCGGCCGGCTGTTCCACGACGAGCCGAATGTCGTCCATGTCGGCCGGCCCGGCGAAGGCATCGTGCTCAAGCCCGGCATGTTCTTCACCGTCGAGCCGATGATCAATCTCGGCCGCGCTCACGTCAAAGTGCTGTCCGACGGCTGGACCGCGGTGACCCGCGACCGCTCGCTCTCGGCGCAATTCGAGCACTCGGTCGGCGTCACCGAGACCGGCGTCGAGATTTTCACGCTGTCGCCGAAGCATCTCGACAAGCCGCCCTATAAGGCGTGAACCTCGGCGCGAATCTGATTGCAAATTCCCGCAATCCGGGCATCCTGCATATGTCGGGTGTGGCCGCTCGAGCCGGCCTGCCCCTCGGGTTGCGGGATTGGCGCTGCGTCCGAATTCCCAGTTGGGCCATGTTGGAAAAGAAGCGCGACAGTGAAGACGGCCTGGAGGAGGGCACTCCGCATTATTACGGCCATCGCGGCCGCCTGCGCGACCGCTTTCGCGAGGCCGGCGCCGACGCGCTGTCGGACTACGAGCTCCTTGAGCTGATCCTGTTCCGGGCGCTGCCGCAGCGCGACGTCAAGCCGCTCGCCAAGACGCTTCTTGAAACATTCGGCTCATTCGCCGAGGTCATAGCCGCGCCGGAAGCGCGGCTGGCCAACGTCAAGGGGCTCGGCGACGCCAGCGTCACCGAGCTCAAGGTGATCCAGGCCGCGGCGAGCCGGCTGTTGCGCGGTGCGGTGAAAAAGCGGCCCGTGCTGTCGTCGTGGTCGACCGTGCTCGACTACTGCCGCAGCGCGCAGGCTTTCGCCGAACGCGAAGAGTTCCGCGTCCTGTTTCTCGACAAGCGCAATCAGCTCATCGCCGACGAAACCCAGCAGATCGGCACCGTCGATCACACGCCGGTCTATCCGCGCGAAGTGGTCAAGCGGGCGCTGGAGCTGTCCGCGACCGCCATCATCCTGGTGCACAACCATCCCTCGGGCGACCCGACGCCGTCGCGCGCCGACATCCAGATGACGCAGCAGATCATCGCGGTGGCTTCCCCGCTCGGCATTTCCGTGCACGACCACATCATCGTCGGCAAGGAAGGTCACGCCAGCTTGAAGGGGCTGAAGCTGATTTGACGCAATAAGACCGCCGCAGGCTTCATCGGCATCAGGCGCCCGCGCCGGTCGAATAATAAATATCGATTTCACCGTTGACCGGCGAATCGGCGGCAATGACGGTATTCTCGCCAAAGCCAGTAACATAGTCGATCTTTTGCCATGTCCCGCTGCCGGGCAGCGCTCCACCCGTCAGGATGTTGATCGATTTGAAAGCCGTTGAACCGGCCGGATATTCAGACTGGGAATTGAGTTCGTATGGCGGATTATTGCTCGTAACGGTTTCATAAGCCTCCAGCGTCTCGACGCACCAAACCAATTCCGCCATGGCGGGCGTAGGCGGCAATTTGGTTCCGGTTAGTCCTTGAAATTCACAGCTATAGACGAATCCCGCGGATGATGAGTTGAGAAGCGTCATAACGCCGACAAGCATGTCGCCCGCGTTTACGCGGACATGAGGGGTATGGAAGGCGTCGCCGGGAGAGACCGGCACTATCCAACTTGCCGCAGTCCAATAAGGTCCGGTCGTATTGTCATTTGGATCCGAATTGCCCCATTGCAGCACCGGTTGAACGATCGTCGAACAATCGCTCGGCAGCATGCCGTTAAACAAATACAGCAACTGAGACGATTGAGTGGTCGGCGGATCCGGCACCCGCCAAGTTGTCAGAAATGAACTGACCGGCGTGCCGGTCGTATTCATCCACCAAGCGGCGGTGATCCAGTTGGATTGGCTCGGTGGCTGAGGCTGTGGGCTCTGTCCGGGACTTATCGCTGGCGGGCGGGTTGCCGCGACGATATTGCTGCCGAGTTCAACGCGGTGAACTTGTGATCTCGGCCGAGGTCCGCCAGGCGCCATAACCATTTCGCTGCCGAATTCGATGCGATGTATTTCGGATCGCGGTCGAGGCCCGCCCGGCGCGTGGACAATGTCATCTCGCAATTTCAGTCTCCCGCGTTGCGATTGGTGGACCCGCCGGCGCTGCCGCAATATTGTCAGCTGATCGCTTGCCCGGCGCTTGGAGCGATTTGCTTATACGGCTTCTGGTCAAGCCGGCCGGCAACGATGGCGGCGATCATGCCGTCGGTCATTCCGCCTTCGGCGGCGGTATTGGCGCCCCCGGCGTGGTACCAATTCAGGCCGACAATTCCGGACCAGCCGCCGGCCGGAAAACGCCTGATGAAGTCCTCGACCTTCGCCTCCATCGCGGCCTCGGGTGGCGTGTTTTCGTCCAGCTCCCAATAGGATTGCACCGTCGCGACCAGCGCGGTTGTGATGCCCGCGTCCTTCCACGACTGCAGGCTCTGCTGCGCCCAATCGACCGGATCGCGGTTGTTCCAGTATATCTGCGGCGCGCAGATCGCCACTTGCGAGGCCACCGGCGCCAGCAGACCGCGTGCGGTCGGCTGCTTTTGAAGATTGGCGAACGACGAAATCCCGATATTGTCCTGCCCGAAATGCGCATTAAGTCCGCCGATCAGCGCGGCGAGCGCGCCGGCATCCCATGTATCGGCAACGCCGTTGATCGTGTTTCCCGGCTCGACGTTGGCGACAAAGTTGTCCAATTGATATTTGTCGCAAAGATCGATGGCCAATTGCAGATCGTTGTCCTGTTTGTTCGGCTTTTGCGAGTTCGCTCCGAGGCAATAGCCCCAGGCCACCGGATTGATGTGTGCCGATTTCAGGCCGTCCACCAATTCGCGGGTGCCCTGTTCGCCGTTGGTATCGAGCTCTCCATGCCGGCTGAAAAGCTCAAACCAGACACTCGACATTTTCATATCGGTGATCGCCTCGATGAACTTATCGACCAGCGCGGCCGTGCTGGGATGAGGCGGAAGCGGCGTTTTGTAATTGGCGTAGCGGCGAAGCCCGTCGATCGGGTTCAGCTCGAGAAAAATGCCGTGCCCGAGAAACCCCGGATTAATTGCCATCGCCCCCTCCGATAACCGCCCGACCATCGTAGCGACGTGGTACGGCGTTTCCGTGCAGGATAACGCCAGCGTCCGTAACGAATAGCTTCCCGGCTTGAAGGAAATAAAACCGACCTGAGTTGCAGTCGGCGTCGAAGCGCCGGCCACCGCGAAATCCCTGGCCGATGCCCCAGGCCAAGTCCGTGGCCGCAAACGGACGCATTATCTTTGTTGCGTCTTAGCGCGGCACAACGGTCGAGCTTACCGTAGGTACAGGCATGGCGTTGAATGGCGCCGCCCGTAACAGGTGTGGCGCCGCCCCTCTGGTCAACGAAGCTGCGGGTGCGCCGCTCGCGGCATTCGACACGGTCTCTGACGGAATCGCTACCTGAGCGTCCAAGAGCGCCTGCATGTTCGCCAGCGTGCATTTTGTCGCCAGCGTCTGCACGTTGGCGTAGGCGATGCAGGAATCTGCGGGAGGCCCTTGTTTCGTTGCTACCTGGGCGACGTAATTGTCCATGTCGTTCTGAACAAGTTGCCGGACCTTGTACAGATGCGTACCGAACGTATAGACCGTGACGTAGTCGTTCAAAACGGCCTTGCCGAAAACAACTCCGGCGGTGGTGATCGTGATGGCCTTGAGCGCGGCCGCAGTCGAACTCGTCGCGTTGATAATTGAGGTGGCGCCTACGAGCCCGGCGTCTAATGTATCGTTTGAGGCCAGCGCGTTTTGCTGGAATCTCGTCGCATTTACGAAGAACGCCTCGCATGCCGCGTAGACGTTCGCGAATCCGATCTGCATATAATCGTATGCGACCTTGGGTCCGTCGTCCGGTCCGTTGCAGCTATTGACCCGCGCTGCGATCGTCGCATCGTCGACGATCGGGGCGTCACCCATCCATTGGGCACAAGAGCCGACCGCAACTGAACAGACTAACGCAAGCACTCGCAAATACGAACGCATCGCCGCCCCCACAACTCATACAACCCCAATTTGAATGCTAGGGCGGGCTTTTGTTGCCCGTCAAGGTAGCAAGCCCGGTTGTTCACCGAAAAGTTCAATGGGGTGTTTTTGCATCGCGCAATGCTTCGCCTTCTGGCGTGCGGCGGTCGAGCAAGCTCCGGCAGACATTCAGCCGCCGTCGTGCACCGACATTCGAAAGATGCAAAGGTGAGCCCGACAAACCATTTGCTCCAGTCAGACGACTGTTTCGTTCACCGCTCCGCGGCGCGCACCTTGCGCGTGAACGCCCAGATCGCGAGCGCGATGCAGCCCATGGCCGCGACCGTACCGGCGACCGGCCAGGCGGATTGGCCGAGATAAAGTCCGATGACGCCGGCGGCGATGGCGGCGCCGGTCTGCTGGGCGAAGCCCATCAGCGATGAGGCGGTGCCGGCGCGATCGTGAAACGGGGTGAGCGCCCCGGCCATCGCGGCGGGCAAAGCGAGCCCGAGGCCGGCGAGATAGATCATCATCGATCCGACGAACCAGATGACATTGGCAAGGTGCAGCGCTACGACGGCCGCCATCAGCAGGCCGCCGGCCGCCAGAGTGACGCAGCCGATGCCCATGGTGCGGTCGATGCCCAGCCGCATCACAATGCGCGCCGCGATGAACGTCCCCAGCATGTAGCCGGCCGCGCCCATGGCGAACGTGACGCCGAAGACCACCGGGTTCAGCCCGTAGATCGCGCTTTGCATCACGATCGGCGCACCCGACACCCAGGCGAACAGACCGATGAAGGTCGTGGTCAGAATGCCGAGATTGGCGAGAAAGCCGCGATGCCTCAGCACGGAGGGATAGAGCGCCAGCATCTTGCCAAACGAAAACGGCGTGCCGGTCGGCTTTTTTAAAGTCTCCGGCAACAGCAGCGTCGCCACCGCCCCGGCAATCCCGGCAAAGATCACCAGCAGCACGAATGTCGCGCGCCAGCCGAATGCGATCTGCAACACGCCGCCGATGGTCGGCGCCACGATCGGCGCGAAGGCCGTGATCGATCCCATGATCGACAATTCGCGGCTCGCCCGCGGACCGGAATAAATATCGCGCACTACCGCCCGCGCCAGCACGATCACGCCGGCGCCGCCGAGCGCCTGCACGAAGCGCAGCGCGATCAGTGCGTCGACCGATTGCGCGAAGACGCAGCCGACGCTGGCGACGCCGTACAGCACCAGCGCCGTCAGCAAGATTGGCTTGCGGCCGAGGCGGTCGGAGATCGGGCCGTAAAAAATCTGGCCGACGGCAAAGCCGAACAGATAACTGGATATGGTCAATTGGACGTCGAGGATCGGCGCATGCAAGGCGCGGGCGATATCCGGCAGCGACGGCAGATACATGTCCATCGACAGCGGGCCGAGCGCGGTCAAAAACGACAGCAACAGCGTGAGGGCGAACGTGCCGGGGGTCAGCATGGCAATGAACTGGGCCTGGGCAAATATTGACGCTGGCGGAAGCTGCGGCGGCTGCGGCGGAGGGGTGTTATTTGAGGTTGCGATCCGCCTGGCGCAATAGCGTTGCTTCCTTACCCGGCGGGCGGACGCCAGCCCTGCTTGGCCAATTGGATTTGCGAATAAATGTGCTTGCGCAGCTCGCCGAACCGCGCCATCGACCGCGTTTCCAATTGCGTGCGCTCGTCGGGCAGGTCGATGGTGACATCTTCCATGATCACCGTCGGCGCATGCGACATCACCAGCACGCGCTGGCCGAGATAGACCGATTCGTCGATATCGTGGGTGACGAACAGCACGGTGACGCGCAGCCGATGCCACAGCACCCGGATCAGGTCCTCGAGATCGGCGCGGGTTTGCGCATCGACCGCGGCGAACGGCTCGTCCATCAACAGCACATGCGGCTCGTAGGCGACGGCGCGGGCGATGGCGACGCGCTGCTGCATGCCGCCGGAGAGCTGCCACGGATAGGCGGTGTCGACGCCTTTCAGATCCACCGCGGCGAGCGCATTGCGCACCAATTCCTCGCGCCGCTCCGCGGACATTTTTTTCTGCTTGAGCGGCAGCGCCACGTTGTCGTGCACGCTCATCCACGGAAACAGGCTACGGCCGTATTCCTGAAATACCACCGCCATGGCCGGCGGCGGGCCGATAACCGGCGTTCCTTCCACCTCGACCGCGCCGGCGGTCGGCGCCAACAGTCCGGCAATGCATTTGAGCAGCGTGGTCTTGCCGGCGCCCGACGGGCCGACGATGCAGACGAGCTCGCCCTGGCCGACGCAAAAGCTGACGTCGCGGATCGCCTCGACGGTGCGGCTCGCATCCTCGTAGACTTTGCGCAGCCCCTTGACTTCGAGCATGGATTTGACCGCTCGATCCATCGATCCCTCAAAGTCTGCTCAACCGGCCCGCTGCGATTGCCGCAGGCCGTGATACCAGCCCAGCAGCCAAGCCTCAATCGCGCGAAAGATCAGCGACAGCACGATGCCGATGATGCCGAGCAAAATGATGCCGCTCCACATTTCCGGGATCGCGAAGGTGCGCTGATATTGTACCAGAACGAAACCGATGCCGTCTCTGGCCGCGAACATTTCGCTGATGACCATGAGGATGATGCCGATCGACAGCGATTGCCGCAGCCCGGTGAAAATCTGCGGACTAGCGCCCGGGAGCACGAAATGCCACAGCCGGGCCGGCCCGCCGATCCGATAGCTGCGCACCGTCTCCGCCAGCACTTCATCCAGCGCGCGCACGCCTGCGACCGTATTGAGCAGGACCGGCCAGATGCAGCCGAACAGGATCACCAGCGCCTTCATCTCGTTGCCGAGGCCGGCGAACAGGATCAGCACCGGCACCAGCACCGGTGGCGGAATGGCGCGCAAAAATTCCAGCACCGGTTCGAGCACGTTGCGCAAGTTGCGCGAGGCGCCGACCGGAACGCCGATGGCGATGCCAAGGAGCGCCGCGGCGAGATAGCCGACGGCGAAGCGCCACAGACTTGGCACGATGTTGGACAACGCCTGAGGCGAGAACCACAGTTTGCCGAAGGTCTGCAGAATCGTCTGTAGCGGCGGGAAGTAAAAACTCTGGCTGTCCGCGCTGGTGATCCACCAGGCGGCGATCAGCGTCACCGGAAGCGCGAGTGCGACCGCAATCCGGCGCGGCAGCGGCGGCAGGAGATTCTTCATGCGCCGGCCTCGGCAGCATCCAGGCGCACCGATGGATGCCAAGCCAACACCCGCCGCTCCAGCGCCCGGGCGCCCAAGTTGACGACGACGCCGATAATTCCGGCGACGATGACATAGGCATACATGATGGCGACGGCGCCGCCGGACTCGGTATCGCTGATCTCCTTGCCGAGACCCTGGGTGTCGATCGCGACCTCGCTGGTGATGGCGAGAATGAGCGCCACCGCCGCGGCGAGCCGAATGCCGGTCATCAGATAAGGCAGCGTAGTCGGCCAGGTGACGTAGCGGATTTGCGCCCAGGTTCCGAGCCCATAGGAGCGCGCGGTCTCCCGCGCCACCGGATCGAACGTCCTGCACGCCGTACAGCACCTGGATCAGCACCGGCCAGAACGAGGCGTAGACCACCAGCACCAGCGTCGACTGGATTTGCGAGCCGAACAGCAGCACGGCGAGCGGGATCAGGGCCACCGACGGAATCGGCCGCAGGAATTCGATGGTCGAATGCGTCAGCGTGCGCAGCACGTGCGAGCTGCCGATGGCGATGCCGATCACCACGCCGGCAACGACCGATATGACAAGCCCGATCGCCCATGCCTCCAAGGTGTCGCTGAGCGCCGTCCAGAACTCGGCGGTCGCCGTCTCCTTGAACAGCGCAACCATGATGGCGGAAAACGGCGGCAGATAATCCGGCGAGACGATGCCGATCCGCGGCACGATCTCGAGCAGCAGCGCGAAGCCGACAAGGCCGGCGAGGCCTTGCAGCCAAACAAAAGTGCGGGCCGTAAACCTGGCCCGCACTCTGCTCGCTCGTGCCGCCGGCATGGGCTACTGCGGCAACAGCGCCGCAACGTCCGCCTTCTTGGTGATCAGTCCGCTCTTGAGCATGTCGTCGGCCATCGCCTGGGCCGAGACGCGGTTAAATTTGGGCGGCCATATCGGCAGAATGATCTTGGCGGCGATTTCGGCCGAGATACGCGTATAGGTCGGAATGATCTGGCGAACTTCGTCGGCGTGGGAGTCGGCATAAGCCAGCAACTCGTCGATTGCGGCCTTGAAACGCTTCACCACGTCCGGGTTCGCATTGGTGTATTGCACCGAGGCGAAATAGACCGCGATCTCTGCTTTCGGCGCGATAGCGACAAACGGCCAATCCACGACCCTGTCGCCGCGTGACTGGGCGATGGTGACGAATGGTTCCACCATCCAGCCGGCCTCGATGCGATGGTCGGCCAGCGCCGCCGGCATGTCGGGAAACGGCACCTCGATGTACTTTACGCTGTCAGGATCGCCGCCCGCGGCCTTCACCCCGGCGCGCACCGCAACCCCGCCGATATTGTTCAGGTTATTGACGGCGACGGTCTTGCCGGTGAGGTCCTTGGCGTTCTTGATCGGGCTGTCGCCGGGGACGAGGATCGCGCAAAAGTCGTGACCGCGCACCCCGGTCGAGGCGACGCCGGGCGCGATGCCGATGAATTTCAGTCCCTTGGTCTGGGCGATCAACAGCGACGGCACGTTGGAAAAGCCGAACTGCAATTGGCCGGAGAGAACGCCCGGGATGATGGCGGCGCCGCCGCCCTGCGTCGACAATTCGACGTCGAGATTCTGCTTGGCGAAGAAGCCCTTGGCCTTACCCAGATAGATCGGCGCGCAGTCCGCGATGGGGATCACCGCGACCGAAATCTTGTCGAGGGCGGCGCGGGCGCGCCGCATCGGCGCCAGCACCGCCGCCGAACCGGCCGCCGCGGCCGTGGAAATCAATTGTCTCTTGGTCAACTGGCTCTTGGTCAATGCCATGATGCGTCGCCTCCGCTGCACTTTCTGTGGGCTTTCGCCCAAATTACTGGGCGGTGGGCAGAGCGGAGTCAAGTTCCCGCCTGTTGTTAGGTATTGTGACTTGGCGTCGCGCTTAACGCTGGCGCAGCGGCTTTACTTTCAGCTCCGCGGCGAGCTTGTCGAGCTGTGCCAACAGCGGCGCGGCGATCGGCACGCCGTCGCGCAGGCGCTCGTCGCGGCACTCGGAGCGGCGGTCGCCGGGCAGGCGGATGTCGGCGATGCTGGGAAGCCGCTTCGAGGCGCGCAGATCGCGCACGTGGCGGTCGACCTCGGCGGTGAACGTCCTAAGCGGCACGAAGCGCGCGATGTCGGCCACGATGATGAAATGGCCGGTATTGGTCTCGCTCGCGTCGTCGGCATTGAAGTCGACAACGTCGCGGCCGAAGGCGGCGCCGTTGAGCACGCCGGCGAGGAGCCCGATCATCAGCGCCAGGCCGGAGCCTTTGTATTCGCCCATCGGCAGGAGAATGCCTTCGCCGGATTTGGCCGGATCGGTGATGGCCGCGCCGGTCTGCGGCTTGACGAACCAGCCTTCCGGCATGGTCAGCCCGCGCAGCGCGTATTTCTTCACCGTGCCATAGGCGACGATCGAGGTCGCCATGTCGAACACCAGCGGCTTGCCGCCGGACGGCACGCCGATGGCGAGCGGATTGGTGCCGAGCAGCAGATCGGCGCCGCCCCAGGTCGCCATGTGATTGGCATTGGCGACCGCGGCATAGAAACCGACCATGCCGTGGGCCGCCGGCATTTCGGCATAAAGCCCGGCCGGCCCGGCATGATTGGAGCGGCGCACGCCGACCCAGGACACGCCCGTTTCGCGGGCCATGGCGATCGCCTCATTGGTCGCGCGCGACATGACCAGATGGCCCATGCCGTTGTCGCCATCGACCAAGGCGGTCGCCGGCGCGGTCTTTGTCACCGCGATGTTCGGCTGCTTGTTGAAGCCGCCGGCTTTGAGCCGGCGCACATATTGCGGCAGCCGGAAAATACCGTGGCCGTCGGCGCCGGTGAGATCGGCTTCCGTCATCAGTTCGGCGCAGCGCGCGGCGTCGGCTTGCGGCAGGCCGGCGGCGGCGAAGCAATCGGCGATCAGCCCGCGCGTGGCGCGTGCCGGAATCCGCAGCAGGTTTGTCCGGTCGTCCATCGCCGCTATGCCGCCGCGTGTGCGCGCTTCTTGCTCAGGATCGCCGCCGCATGGGCGCCGAGAATCTTGTCGCGGTCGGCGGCGGAGATGTTGGCGGCCTTGACCTGCCGCACGCATTCCCCGGTGCCCATGTCGTAGGGATAATCGCTGCCGAGAAAGACGCGGTCGGCGCCGGCTGAGTCGATCAGAAATTCAAGCGGCGCCTTGGCGTGGGTGATGGTGTCGTAGCGCAAGCGGTCGAGATAGCGCTGCGGCGAGTGTTTGAGATGGACCTTCGGCTCCGGCCGCACTTCCCAGCCGTGCACCCAGCGCCCGCCCTGATAGGGCACGAAGCCGCCGGCATGCACCATGACGAAATCGAGCTTGGGATAGCGCTCCATCACGCCGCCGAAGATCAGGCAGGCCGCGGCGATGGTGGTGTCGAGCGGATTGCCGATCAGGTTGTTGAGATAATACGAGCGCAGCCGGTCGGCGCCGGCGATATTGCCGGGATGGATCACCATGAAAGCGTCGAACTCGGCCGCCGCCGCCCAGACCGGCTCAAAGCTCGGGTCGTCGAGATTCTTGCCGTTGACGTTCGACGCGATCATGGCGCCATGCAAGCCGAGCTTTGTCATGGTGCGGCGCAATTCGTCGGCCGCTTTGTCCGGCGCCTGCATCGGCAGCGTGGCGATGCCGGCAAAGCGGTCCGGATGCTCCTTGCTCAGCCGCGCGATCTCGTCGTTCTGGATCGTTGCGGCGGCGACGGTGACGGCGGCCTCCTGGTTATAAAGCCAGGTCTGCGGCGACACAGAAAGCAGATGGACGTCGACCTCGGCGGCGTCCATGTCGGCGAAGCGCCGCTCGACATTATGACCGCCGCGCGGAAACGGCCGGTACGGCACGCCGGCCACCTCGATCACTGAATTCTCGTCGTCGTAAGCGCTGAGCTTGAGCCCGAGCTTCGGAATCTCCTTTTGCAGGAGTTTTATGGTGGCGTCGGCAAGGATGTGGGTGTGGGTGTCGATGGTGCGGGTCAATATTCTCTCCCCGGGCTGGCGCGGTGTTTTGCGCATAAGAGAAATGGACTTGCAAGGCTAACGTCCAGGCAATGCTTGCGAACCTCACCCTGAGGCGCTCGGCGCGCAGCGCCGAGCCTCGAAGGACGAGGCCGCGGCGCTCCGGCTGCATCCTTCGAGGCCCGCGCTACGCGCGGGCACCTCAGGATGAGGTTCAGAAATAGGTTCGTCTAGTGTATGTAGCTGCAACCTTGACCGTATCCTCGCCCTCCCTTTGCGGACCCCCATAATGGACGCCACAACCCACACAGAAACTCACACCTTCCATGGCCGCGTCGAGGACGACGTTCTGGTCCGCGGCCACGGCCGCTATGTCGCCGACGCGCCGCTGCCGAACCAGGCTTACGCCTATTTCGTGCGCTCGCCGCACGCCTTCGCCCGCGTCGTCAGCGTCGAAACCTCGGGCGCCGCGGGCATGCCCGGCGTCATCGCGGTATTGACCGCGGCCGACATGGACGGCATCGGCAATATTTCGCGGCATCCGCCGCTGCCGGGCCGCAATGGCGCAAAGCTCATCGTCACCAACCGGCCGGCGCTGGCCAAGGACCGCGTGCTGCACATCGGCGAGGCGGTGGCCATGGTCGTCGCCGAGCGCGCGCTTGCGGCGCAGGACGCCAGCGAATTCGTCAATGTCGAATATGAGCCGCTCACGCCGGTCACCGACGCGCGCGACGCGCTTAAAGCCGGCGCGCCGCAGGTCTGGCCGGAGACGCCCAACAATCTCGCCGTCGATTGGCCGGGACCGGCCGCCGATCCCGCCGCCAATGCCGCCGAGGTCGAGCGCATTTTCGCCTCGGCCAAATTCGTCGCCCGCATCAGCGAAATAAATCAGCGCATCTGCGTCGCCTCGATGGAACCGCGCGGCGCCACCGCAAGCTACGACGCCGTGCGCGACGCCTTTACGCTACGCACCTGCTCGCAGAGCGCCGGCACCATGCGCGACAACATTCTCGGCATCATGAATTGGCCGAAGGAGAAATTGCGCGTCATCACCGAAGACGTCGGCGGCGCGTTCGGGCTGAAGACCTCGGCCTATCCCGAATACATGGCGTTGATGATGGCGGCGAAGAAGCTTAACAGCCCGGTGCATTGGATGTCGGGCCGCTCGGAAGCGTTCCTGTCCGACAATCAGGCGCGCGATACTTTTTCGGAAGTGGAGCTGGCGCTCGACGACAAGGGAAAATTCCTGGCGCTGCGCATCCGCAGCGTTGGCAATATGGGGGCCTATCTCGGCGCCATCGGCGCCAACATCCCGACGCTGTCCTTCACCCGCTGCCTGCCGGGCATGTACGACATTCCCAAGATCGATATCGGCGTGCAATGCGCCTACACCAACACGCTGCCGACGGCGCCCTATCGCGGCGCCGGCCGTCCGGAATCGATCTATGCGCTGGAGCGCGTGGTCGACGAAGCGGCGCGCGTCACCGGCATCGATCCCGTAAAGCTGCGGCGGCGCAATCTGATCAAAAAGTCTGCCTTCCCGTACAAGACCCAGGTCGGCACCGTCATCGATTCCGGCGATTTCGAGCCGATCCTCGACAAGGCGCTGGAGCTTGCCGATTACGGCAACTTCAAGCAGCGCCGGCGCGAGGCGCAAAAGCGCGGCAAATACCGCGGGCTTGGCGTCTGCTGCATGCTCGAACATGCCGGCGGCTCGCCGACCGAAAGCGCTTTGCTGGAATTTCCGGGCAACGAGACGCTGCAGCTGCGGCTCAACGTGCAGAACACCGGGCAGGGTCATGCCACGGTGTTCGCGCGGCTGATCGGCGAACGGCTCGGCATTCCGCCGGAAAAGATTCCGCACCGCCATGGCAATTCGGCGAACGAGCTGCCGGGCTATGCCTCGGTCGGCTCGCGCTCGGGCATGACGGTGAGCCATTCGGTGGTCAAGGCGATCGATGCCATCCTTGCCAAGGGCAAGCCGATCGCCGCGACCATGCTGGAAGCCGGCGAGGCCGACATCGGCTACAAGAACGGCAGCTTCGAAGTGGTCGGCACCGACCGCCGCGTCTCGCTGTTCGAAGTCGCCACGCGCGCTGCCGAGATGAAAAAGCGCGGCGAGATCGCCGAGGATCTCGATACCAAGCAGGTGACCGAGACGCCGCAGACCTTCCCCAACGGCGTCCACATCGCCGAGGTCGAGATCGATCCGGCCACCGGCCACATGCAGGTCGTGACCTATGCCGCGGTCGACGATTGCGGCAATCCGCTCGACTTAACGATCGTCGCCGGCCAGCTGCACGGCGCCATCGCCTCCGGCCTCGGCCAGGCGCTGATGGAGCGCACGGTTTACGACGGCGACTCCGGCCAACTCGTCACCGGCTCGTTCATGGACTACGCCATGCCGCGCGCCGAGGACATGCCGCTGCTGCGCGAAGCGATGCATAATGTGCCCGCCACCACCAATCCGCTCGGCGTCAAGGGCGTCGGCGAAGCCGGCACCACGGCGGCGATCGCCGCGGTGATGAACGCGGTGGCCGACGCCATCCCCAACGGCGCCGGCGCGCATCTGGAAATGCCGGCCACGGCGCAAAGCCTGTGGGAAGCCTGTCAGCGCGCGAAGGGATAAACCGCCGCTGGTTCGGCCGTGGATTCAGCGCCGCTTGGCTCGCATCACGTTGACGACAAGAACGCCGAGGCAGCCGAGCACCAAAATGCCGCCGTTGGCCCAAGACGCGGCCGGCACCAGCAGGGCGATCGTCCCAGCCAGCGCAATGACGGCGACGATCGCCAGCGCCAGCGCGCCGTCCTCGACGAACAGGCCGGCCAACTCGCCAAGCAAAACGCGCAGCGCCGTCATGACGCGGTCGCCGCGGCGCGGCGGTTGAGCAGCGCCACGGCCGCGAGGCCGGTCGCCAGGAACAGCGCGATGAAGGCGAGGATGGCGAGATCGGCGCCCGGCCAGGCGACGCCGAAGCCCTCGCCGGTCCAGAACAGCCCGAAGGCCGACAGCATCACGCCGACGGCGAATTTCAGCGTATTCTCCGGCACGCGCGCCAACGGCCGGTGCACCACGAGGCCGGCGGCTGCGACCACAACACAGGCGGCCAGCGCCGCGGCGCTTACCGGAACAAGCACGCCGCGGCCGGTACTGACCGCAATAACGATAAATACCACTTCGAGGCCCTCCAGCAGCACCGCTTTGAAGCTGGCGAGACCGGCGAGCCAGTCGAGGCGCTGCTCGTGGCGGTTTGCAAGTTCGCGCAATTCGGCCGTTTCGCTGGCGAAGGCTGTTGTTTCGTCGTGCAGCGGAATGAGGCCGGCGGCGCGCAAAATTGCCTTGCGGAGCCAGCGCATGCCGAACAGCAAAAGCAAAATCCCGATTGTCAGTTGCAGCATGTGCAGCGGCACCCGATCGAGCAGTGGGCCGAGCGCGGCGACGACGATCGCCAGCACGATGAGCCCGGCAGCCGCGCCGAGACCCGCCGGCCGCCAGCCGCGAACCATGGCGACGGCAAGCACGACGGTGAGCGCCTCGACCGCTTCGACCAGGGAAGCAAGGAACGCAGCGGTGACCGCCGATCCGGCATGCACGCTGGCGAGCATATTGCGTCTCCGTGGTTGGCCCGAATTCATTCCACCGGAAGAATTGCCTCCAGAGCCCAATAGGTTTTGATGGAATCAAAACCGGGCTCTAGCTTTTTGATTGAGCATGACGTTTTTCCGAAAACCGGTATCCACTTTTTGGGATCATGCTCTGGGAGCGTACTAATGCTCTGACTAAATGTGGCTTTTCCTCCAAGCAACACAAGGCCCGTGGCGCTTCCGGAAAGCCTAGTCACAGGCCGCGCCGCGCACGACGCGGCGGGAATCGGCGCGCAGCTTTCGCGCCCTGTGGGGCGGTCCTGCGGCCGGCCTGCGCCTGCCGCGCCGCGTCTCTTTCGGGCGCAGCGGCGCGCGACTGTGCTCGTTGTTGAGATAGACGAGGTGCTTGAGCATGGTCATGAAGGCGCTGCGCTGGTTCGGCTTGAGCGGCGCTAGGATCAGGCGCTGCGTCGATTGCACGGCGGGCTCGATGTCCCGCAGCAGACGGCGGCCGGCGGGCGTGATGGTGAGCGATTTGGTGCGCCGGTCGAGCGGACCGTTTCGCCGCTTAATGAGCCTCTTCTTTTCCAGCCGGCCGACAACGTCGCCGATGGTCGAGCGGTCGAGCGCGACGGCATTGCACAGCGTGGTCTGGTCGATGCCCGGATTGTTGTTGACGGCATAAAGCGCGGCATATTGCACCGGCGTGAAGTCGAAGGCTTCGGCCTGATCGAGGAACAAAGCGAAGGCGATCTGCTGCAGCCGGCGAATGAGATGGCCGGGCATGTCGATCAGGCGGCTGTCGTCCTTCGCCATTGCAACCTCGTGATCGCGCGCTTTTGACTGCGCGGCATTGCCGCGGCCCGCCGGCGCGTTGACGCCCAAACCCGAGCGTCGTAATACTGACCGCAATTGTCAGTATACTGACGAAATCGCCAACGACAAGGGAGCGCCCGATGCCCCAGCATCCCGAAGACCTGATCGCCGACAAGAAGCGCCCGTTCACCGGCGCCGAGTTTCTGGAATCGCTGCGCGACGGCCGCGAGGTCTACATCTACGGCGAGCGGGTCAAGGACGTCACCGAGCATCCGGCGTTCCGCAACTCCGCCCGCTCGGTCGCGCTGCTCTACGACGCGCTGCACGACAAGGCCACCAAGGACGTGCTCACCACGCCGACCGATACCGGCTCCGGCGGCTACACCATGAAATTCTTCAAGGTAGCGCGTTCGCGCGAAGACGTGATCGCGCAGCGCGACGCCATCGCCGCCTGGGCCCGCATCACTTATGGCTGGCTCGGCAGGAGCCCCGACTACAAGGCGGCCTTCCTCAACACGCTTGGCGCCAATGCCGAGTTCTACGGCAAATTCGCCGACAACGCGCGCGCCTGGCACAAGCGCGGCCAGGAAGCGGTGCTGTTCCTCAACCATGCCCTGGTCAATCCGCCGATCGACCGCAACAAGCCGGTCGAACAGGTCAAGGACGTCTACATCACCATCCAGAAAGAGACCGACGCCGGCATCTATGTCTCCGGCGCCAAGGTCGTCGCCACCAATTCGGCGCTGACCAATTACAATTTCCTCGGCCAGAACATGGGCCAGGAGATCACCGATCCGGCCATGGTGGTGATGTTCATCGCGCCGATGAACACGCCGGGCATCAAATTGATCTGCCGGCCGTCCTATGAACTCGCCGCCGCCGCCACCGGCTCGCCGTGGGATTATCCGCTCACCTCGCGGTTCGACGAGAACGACGCGATCTTTGTCTTCGATAACGCGTTCATCCCCTGGGAGAACGTGCTGATCCACCGCGACATCGACCGGCTGAAGAATTTTTATCCAAAGTCGGGCTTCTTCAACGGCTTCACCATGCAGGGCTGCACCCGGCTCGCGGTCAAGCTCGATTTCATATCGGCGCTTCTTTACAAAGCCGCGCGCGCCACCGGGGTCGAGGAGTTCCGCGGCGTGCAGGCGCAGATCGGCGAAGTGATCGGCTGGCGTAATCTGTTCTGGTCGCTCACCGACGCCATGGCTTGCAATCCCGAGCCTTGGGTCAATGGCGCGGTGCTGCCGAATTCGCAGGGCTCGGCGACCTACCGGCTGTTCATGACTGAAGCCTATCCGGCGGTGCGAAATATCGTCGAAAAGGTGGTCGCCTCCGGCCTGATCTATCTGCCCTCGCACGCGCTCGACTTCAAGAATCCCGACATCGACAAATATCTCGCCAAATATGTGCGCGGCTCGAACGGCATCGACTACAAAGAGCGCATCAAGATCATGAAGCTATTGTGGGACGCCATCGGCACCGAATTCGGCGCCCGCCATGAGCTTTACGAGATGAATTATTCCGGCAGCCACGAGCTCATCCGCGTCTTCCAGCTGCAGCAGGCGCAGTTCTCCGGACGGCTCAAGAAAATGGAAGCGCTGGTCGAAAAATGCATGGCCGACTACGACGAAAACGGCTGGAAAAATCCGGCGTATCGCGACGCTGCGGATATTTCGATCGTCGGGAAGCTGTAGCCTGCGCCGCCGACTGCTTGAAGAGTAGCGCTTCCGGATTCCGCTGTTCGCAGAAGGTGCAGATGAGCCGTCCAAAGCGCAGTGTCGTCGGCGGGTTATTGACATTGGAACAAAAAGGGAACATACTGATGTTTCTACCGATAAGCGGTTCCAACATGTCGGCAGGGTTTGAACGTCCAGAACGTCTTTCGCGCTACCGATTAAATTGGAGAGTGATTCGATGGCGCGAGCACCCGGCACGATACGAGATGCTATTTTGGCTTATTTGTCCGAAGTGGCGGGACATGAAGCATCAGTACAGGACATCACAGCGGCCGTCGGCCAAAAGCTTGGCAACGTGCCGGCATCTTCAATTCGATCGTATCTCAATTTGAACGTGCCGGATCAATTCGAACGTACAGGCCGCGGACGGTACCGGCTCAAAAAAAAACTGAAGGCTGAACCTTACAAGATCGAGTTTCTATCGATTGCCGAGGGCAGGGCACAACTCGTGCCCGCCGACTGCTTCGATTGGCTTGCTCAGCGCGAACCGGATTCAGTCCACGCTGTGGTGACCGATCCTCCCTATGGATTGGTCGAATATACCGAGAAAGAACAGATTAAACTTCGTAGTGGGCGCGGGGGAGTGTGGCGCATTCCACCTTCGTTCGACGGGCACAAACGCGCCCCCTTGCCCCAATTCACGGTTCTCGATGAGGATGACCGGAAGGAACTATATCAGTTTTTCAGGCGACTCGGTGATTCGCTTGTGCGCGTGACTGTACCGGGCGCCAACATCGTCATCGCAACCAATCCGCTACTCGCGCATATCGTAGCCGCGTCGATGGCAGAAAGCGGCTTGGAAATCCGGGGGTACATCACCCGGCTTACAATGACGATGCGGGGTGGCGACCGGCCGAAAAACGCTCACCGTGAATTTAACGGTGTCAGCGTGATGCCGCGCTCCATGTGGGAACCGTGGGTGATGTTGCGCAAACCGCTCGATGGGCGCGTGCAAGATAATTTGCGCAAGTGGAAGACAGGCGGCTTTCGCCGTCCGAGTGCAGAACTGCCTTTTGGTGACGTGATCCGATCGAATCCGACGCCGCGAACAGAACGTCAAATCGCGCCGCACCCGTCGTTGAAACCGCAAGGATTTCTGCGATGCATTGTGCGGGCGGTGCTGCCTTTGGGAGAGGGCGTCATCCTCGACCCGTTCGCCGGCTCAGGCTCGACGCTCGCCGCAGCCAACGCCGTGGGCTATGAAAGCATCGGTTTGGAGAAAGACCCAACCTATTATCAGATGGCGCTGAGGGCCATTTCCGCCCTTGCCACCCTTTCGGTAAATCATGCAAGCTTCGCCGCTGGTGGGCCCGGGGGGAGCAGTGGCGCTAAAGCTGCCAAAAGACTTAAAGCCGGTTCATATTGAAAGGGCTGTCGATTACGTCGAGCGAGAAACTGCCGAGCTAGTCGACATCTATCTGGAACAGGCTAATGTCTTCAGCGGCATTGTCGGGATCTATGGAATCAAGGCGCTTCATTCGGTTAGCCCGTACAAGAAGCACAAGCATCCCGACGTAGCCCAGCAGCGCTTTCCCGACTTGTCGCTCGGCGGCAAGCTCAATCCGCCGGCTTCGCAAGCCTTGGAATCGAAGGGCAGCACGCGGCCCTGGGCCATCCAGTCTCACTACGATCATCCCGGCTGGTATATTGTTTGGCGCTATCTCGTCGATCCAACGTGCAGCATCAAGAAGGACCGTCCGGTAGTCATCTGGCGGGTGGATGTCGCATTTCTCGCTAAGTCCGATTGGAAATACGAAACAAGTACGGCCGGCGCCGGACGCGGCGGGCGAACACACACGTTCGGTATTCAGTCGCCGGCAGAGAAGCTGAGGGATTGCGCAGCATACGTCCTTGACAGCGTAGAGTTGAAGGGCGGCAAGCCAATTCTGAAAGATGGCTAAGCGGCACCGAAGGCAACGCGCCGCGTCAGCGGCGCAAGCCGAGCAAACAGAGATATTCCCAGGCGAGCGTCGCGCCGGCGAGCGCGGTGATCTCGGCCGTGTCGTAAGCGGGCGCCACTTCGACCAGATCCATGCCGACGAATTGCAGCCCGGAAAGCTGCCGCAGGATCGCCTGCACCTGCCAGCTTGCCAGTCCGCCGATCTCCGGGGTTCCGGTGCCCGGCGCGAAGGCCGGATCGAGCACGTCGATATCGATGCTGAGATAGACCGGCGCGTTGCCTATCACCTCGACGATGCGTTCGACGACGGCGGCGGGACCGGTTTCGTGGATGCCTTGCGCCGTAATCGTCACCACGCCGCGGGCCGCGGTCCAATCGTGAACCTCGCGCGGCACCGGCGAGCGGATGCCGATCTGGATCATGCGGCGCGGATCGACCAGGCCTTCCTCGATCGCGTGATAGAACACCGAGCCGTGGCCGTAAGCCTGGCCGAAATTGTCGGGCCAGGTGTCGACATGGGCATCGAAGTGAATGAGCGCGGCCGGCCCGCGCGGTTTTTTCAGCGCGCGCAGGAGCGGCAGCGTGATGCTGTGATCGCCGCCGAGCGCGATGAGGTGCTCGATGCCCCGCGCTGCGTCCTCGATCAGCGTCAGACTGCCGACAAGATCGCCCAGCGCGAGCGCGAAGTCGCCGATGTCGGCCAGTGGCAGCTTCGTCGGATCGACCCAGTGCAGCGGATGGGCGCCGTCCACCAGCATCCGGCTGGCGTGGCGGATGGCGCCCGGCCCGAAGCGGGCGCCGCTGCGGTTGGTGGTGCCGAGGTCGAGCGGAATTCCGGCAACGCAGATCGGCGCGGCGCGGTCGCTTCGCCCGACGCCGAGAAATGTCGGCGGGACCGCATAGGTCGCCACCCCGGTCGGCCCTGTGCTGATGTCGCCGGTCATGGCTGCGTTCGCGCCGAAGGGCCGGCGAACCGGAACACCGCGGCGGCAACCGCGCAGGTCCAATCGCCGTTGGCGGCGCCTTCGGCCGCTGCCGTCACCGAAAGGCTGTCGACGATAAGATCGCTCATCTCATAAACACGCTTGCGTTCGTCCCAGGCCGCGTCGGGATTGAACTCGATGCCGAGCGTGGACGCCAGCATGGTGGCCGCGAGATCCTCGACATAATCGCCGATCTCCGGCTCGGTCATGCCGAAGGCATGGTGCTCGGAGATATAGCCATATTGAGCCGGATCCTTGGGGCGGGCCAGACCGATGCCGGCGGCGACGCGGCGGCCCCGTTCGTTGGTTTCGGCGCGCGCCATCACGCAAAACGTGATCTCGCCCGGGCTCAGCGTGGCGATCCCGGCCGCGGGCGTGATCAGCTCGCAGCTCGGCGGCAATATCGACGACACCGTCACCAAGTTCTGTTGCTCGATATCGGCATCGCGCAGCGCATATTCGAAGGCGTTAAGGAGATGGCGGTGCACGCCGATGCCGCGGGTCAGGAAAACGCTTTTCGGAATGGGGAACATTCGCCGCCTCGTCGCCTTTCGCCATCGTCCACGCAGCCGCCGGTGGTGGCATCGCGATTGGCATCGCGAATTTCCATGACCAAGCTGTGACGGCGCTCCGCGGTCTCCGCTTCGCGAACTCGGTGCGGCCATTCGGAACGGCTTTAATGCGCAACGTCGAAGCCGACCGTCACCCGCACCCGCAACGTGTCCTCGCCGGCCGCGATCGGCACCGCCGCCATAGCGGGCACCGCGCGCATCGCCCCAAAAAGCACGGGCGGCGTGTAACCGGAATCTTCGGTGATCCAGCCGATGCCGCCGAGGCTTAGGCCCGCGGCCTGGGCGTAAATCTCCGCCTTGCGCCTGGCATCGGCAATCGCCGCGGTGCGCGCCTGATCGAGCGTCTTCGAGGTGTCGGAATGCAAAAACTCGACGCTGCCGACGTCGGTCGCTCCGGCCGCGATCAAGCGGTCGAGAATGTCGCCGACGTTTGCGATCTGGCCAATGGTCACGCGGAACTGGTTGGACACCGAAAAGCCGGTGAGCTTCGGCTCGGTGTTGGGCTGCGGCGGCGCATAAACCGGCTGCAGCGAAAACCGCGTGGTCTGGATATCCTTTTGCTCGATGCCGGCGCCGTGCAGCGCCGCCGCGACCGCGGCCATCGCCTTGGAGTTAGCGTCGGTCGCCTCCTTGGCGGTCTTGGCCTTGGTGGTGACGCCGCAGCCGATGTCGGCGTAATCCGGCGCCACGGGCACGCTGCCGTCGCCGGTGACGATGATGCGCGCCGGCGGCTCGGCCGGCGGCTGCTGGGCGCGTGCCGGGACGGCCGCGGCAAAAATCAACGCGGCAACACAAGCGATGGGATACAGAGGTGAAGCGATCCGGCTGGTTTTTGCGCGAGGCGACGCGGCCATGACAGTCTCCGTTAATCTCGAGTTCGGAAATTATCGGAGTTTGCCCGCGCTTTGCGGGGCGAGTAAGGCAATTGCCCGGCTGCGCGCGATAGCCAGCAAGGGCTCGTGCCCATTTCAGGTGGATTGAACGAACTCTATGCCGATGGACGTTTCCGATCGCCAAACGACCGAGCATTGACGACGCAAATGCCCATCGTAAGAAAGCAATAAGATGAATTGATCCGGCACTGCATCGAGGGTCTTGACCTCAAGACGCGCGCCCGCGTCGGAAATGTCGACGATCCGGCAATTATCCAGGAGGGAGCCATCGGCGAGAATTATTCTCGCTCCGTGAGAGACAATACGACGCGTCTTTTTGCGAGATTCGGGGCGCATCTGTTGGCTTTGACCGCTAAGCGTGCGCGCCTATGCTGCGGGCGATGACATCTTGACCGGGCCGGCGCCGTCCTTCGCGGTGGTCTGCCGGACCTGCCAGAATCGAAGGACTCTGCCGGCGCTCGCCTGCGACAGCTTGTAGTAATCCGCGCGCGCGGCATCGAGAGTCTGGTCGGTCATTGCGCGCCCCATCGAACGGCAGCTCAGGATCACGCGCACCGTCGGCCAATCCAAGCCGGCCACCTTGCAGGGGATTACCCATGCTTCGCGATGTTCGCTCTGCAAAAGATTCTCTATCAGCGGCATCGGCGCCCCGCACAATAGCGCCAGCGCCGCGATCATGTCGGCGTAACGATCGGCCTTGGCGGCTTTGAACAACACCGTTTCGTCGAGTTCGCCTTTGCTTTTCAGAGCCAGCAGCCGGGCATGCGCCTCGGCATAGTCATGCTCGCTCTGGAAACCCGCCTCTTGCTGGGCATCCTCCGAGATCGCCGTGAGGACGCGCTGAATCTTGTCCCGGCTTTCGGGGCCGGCCAAAGCGAGCAGGCGGTTGCGCACCGCTTCGGTGGCGCGCAGCAGCAGTTCCCGGAACAGCTTCAGCGGCACGTCCAGCCGCAGCCCGACCGCCTCGGCGAGACGTTCGTCGCGCTCCGAATGGCGCACCAGCGTCGCAAAGCCGCCGTCGGAGAAGCTGGCGCCGGAATTTCCGGCAAGCTTGTGGAAGACCTGCTGGTCGCCCCGATTTAACAGCGCGTCCGTCACGGTCGGCGCGATCTGCGTGCGGGCCGCGATCGCCAGCAGATGACCTTGGGCCTTGGTGCTGGCGATGTCGATCAGATCGTGATCGCTGAGACGGCGCGACTGCGTCAGAATTGGCGCCGCCACGGCAATATCGTCATCGCGGGCAAGCTCCCGCACCACTTCGAGCGGCGCGTTATTCACCGGCGCCAAGCGCTGGCTGAGCTCCGCCAGCGCGCGGCCCTCGATCCGCTTGATCAGATGGCTCAACACGTCGTCGAACACGTCGATCTGCTGATCGCTGAGCCGGTCGGCGTCGGCGACAAACAGGTCGGTGACGCGCCGCAAGGCATCGAGGCGCTTGTCCTTGGAGCCGCTCTCGATCGCGCTCTCCAATTCGGCGATAAGCGATTGATCCTGGACCATGACATCGCCGCAAGACGCGGCGCCCTTTGCAGCCGATGAGCCCGTTACGCAGCCGAGCCGGCTTTCTCGCCCATCTGCAGTAAGTAAATCTGCGCATTACCCACCAAAATTACGTTAATCCGCAACCGGAGATAGAATAATTGGTATTGCCGTCTTCAGGACCTGTAATGGTAGGGAAGAAATAGCATGTTGATGCCCGCATCGGTTGTGACCCCCGATCCTGATTTATTGCCCGATCGCCGGAGCGGCGACGGCGGAGCACGGCATTGTTCTTTGCAATGGAGTGCAGCGTGCGCGGTCTCTATTTTGGAGACAGCACTTGACAATCGTCCTACAATCGGTTACCTATGCCGCGACTCAAAATCTCGCGCAGCGAGCGGACGCCATCCGGCCGGAGGCGAGCCCGATCGCTCCAGCGAGTGCGGTTCGAAACTGTGGCGGCCGGCCGTCACGGCGAGAGCCGCGGGTGGAGCGCCGGGAGGCGCAGCGCGCCCGAAGCAGGCGGTACGCGCAAGCGGATCGTCCTGTGGCGCGCGCCGCGCCCGAAGCGCGAGCGAGTGGTAACATTCGCTCGCGTGGCGCGGCCACGACTTCGGCGCCTCCCGGCGCTGCACTCCCCGCTTCCGTTCGGGGAGCTTCGTGAAATGCTTTTGCAAAGCTCGGACGCCAAGGCGCGCCGCGAGAACGATTTGACGCGTCCGCACCCGTTTGCGTAGGGGACTGAGAGGAACGCCAAATGCTGATCTTCCTCACCGGTGCAAACGGCTATATCGGCGGCGCGGCGGCGGTGGCGCTGATCCGTGCGGGCCATCGGGTTCGCGGCCTGGTCCGCGACCGGGCCAAGGCCGATACGGTCACGGCCCATGGCGTCGAGCCGGTGATCGGCTCCCTCGACGACGCGGCGCTGCTGCGCGAAGAAGCGCGCGCCGCCGACGCCGTCGTCAATGCTGCTTCGAGCGATCACCGCGGCGCCATCGAGGCCTTGCTCGCCGGGCTCTCCGGCTCCGGCAAGGCCTTCATCCATTCCAGCGGCTCGAGCATCGTCGCCGATCTCGCCATGGGCGAGCCGTCCGCCCGCATCTTCCATGAAGCCGACCCGATCGAACCGGTCGCCGACAAGGCCGCGCGCGTCGCCATCGACCGGCTGGTGCTCGGCGCAAAAGAGACCCACGCGGTCCGCTCGGTGGTGCTGTGCAACAGCATGATCTACGGCTACGCCTTGGGGCCGCCGGCGCAGAGCGTGCAGATCCCGGCGCTGGCGCGCCAGGCCAAGGCGTCCGGCGTGGTGCGCTATATCGGGCGCGGCCTCAATCGCTGGTCCAACGTGCATATCGCCAACGTCGCCGCGCTCTATGTTCTGGCCATCGCCAAGGCGCCGCCCGGCAGCTTCATGTATGTCGAAAGCGGCGAAGAAGCTTTTGGCGAGATTGCCAATGTGATCGCGGCACGGCTTGATCTCGGCGCCGCGCAATCGTGGTCGGCCGACGAAGCGATCGCGGCCTGGGGCCGCGCCACGGCGGTCTATTCGCTCGGCTCCAACAGCCGGGTGCGCGGCCAAGCCGCGGCCGCGCTCGGCTGGTCGCCAAAGCGGCATTCGATCGTGAAGTGGATCGCGGAAGAACTCTGAGGCAAGGCGACATGCCGATCTATGTGCTCGAACCGCCGCTGCGCTACAATCACCCTTATTCCGGGCCGGTTATCGAGCGCGTCTTGCCGTTGCAGGAGGCGCGGCGCGCCTGCGCCCATAGGGGCGTTCACGCCGATGCCTGCTCGTGGCTGACGAACAACAAATTCTATCTGGTCATTCCGCGCGGCGGTCCGGTCAGGGATTTACGCGCCTATGTCCGCCACGAGCGCGCCCATTGCAACGGCTGGCCGGAAGACCATCCGCAATGATCGTGCGAACCTCATAATTCATGGCGGGACCAAGCTGATGTACGACCTCATTTTGCACGGCGGCACGCTCTACGACGGCAGCGGCCGTCCCGGACAACGCGGCGATGTCGCCATTGCCGATGGCCGCATTGCCGCCCTTGGCGATGCGCCAGGGCAGGCCCGTCGCGAGATCGACGTGTCGGGTCTCGCCGTCACGCCGGGGTTCATCGACATCAAGACGCATTCGGATTTCACGCTGCCGATCAATCCGAAGGCGGAAAGCAAGGTGCGCCAAGGCGTCACCACCGAGATCATCGGCCATTGCGGCTTTTCCGTCGCGCCGGTGCTGCCGGGAAAGGTCGAGCTGTTGCGCGACTACCTGTCGCCGAGCGCGCCGTGGCTGCCGTTCCGCGAAACCAGCTTCCCGCAATATCTCGACAGCTTTCCGGCGACCGCCGTGAACGCCGGCATGCTGGTCGGCCACAATACGCTGCGCTTGATGGTAATGGGCATGGACAATCGCCCGCCGACGGCCGGCGAACTGCAGTCGATGAGCGATCTGCTCGAGGACGGCCTACGCGCCGGTGCGCTCGGATTTTCCACCGGCTTGTTCACGGCGCCGGGCTCTTACGCGGCCATGGACGAAATCGTGGCGCTGTGCCGCGTCGTGAAGCGCCATAACGGCGGCTACTTCACGCACCTGCGCGACGAATCGAACAAGGTCCTCGACGCGCTGCAAGAAGCGATCGACGTGGCGGCGGCGTGCGAGGTTCATGTCGAGATCGTGCATTTCAAATGCTCCGGCCTCGACAATTGGGGAAAAGCAGCGAAGGCCTTGGACATGATCGCCGCGGCCAAGGCGCGCGGCGTCAACGTCGATTGCGATTCCTATCCTTATAATGTCGGCAGCAATCCGCTGAAAAATCTGCTGCCGCAATGGGTGCAAGCCGGCGGCGTGCCCGACATGCTGGGCCGTCTGGCGCTGCCGGAGACGCGCACGCGGATCCGCGCCGAGATCGCGCGCGACGGGCTGAACAATTGGGGTCGCATTCCGGACTGGGATTGCGTACGGATTTCGATATCGCCGCATCTGCCGCACTACGCGCGCCGCAGTATCGCCGAACTGGCGCGCGACCGCGGCGCCGATCCGATCGATGTGGTCTGCGACTATTTGATTGAGGATCGCTGCGCGACCCGCGTGCTAGTGATCTCGATTGCCGAGGATGACGTCCGTGACATGATCCGTTCGCCGTTTGCCTTGGTCGGCTCCGACGGCAACTGCGTCGCCGACTATGGCGTCACCAGTCAGGGCATTCCGCATCCGCGCTTCTACGGCACGTTTCCCCGCGTCTTGAGCCATTATGCGCGGGAGCTCGGGTTGATCCCGATCGAAACGGCAGTCCACAAGATGACCGGCGCGACCGCGGCCGCGCTGAAGCTTGCCGACCGCGGCCTGCTCAAGGTCGGCTATCGCGCCGATGTGGCGGTGTTCGATCCGGCCGACTTCGAGGAGCGGGCGACTTACGCCGATCCGCACCGCTATCCGAGCGGGCCGCGCACGACGGTGCTGGTCAATGGCGTCATCGTCGTCGACAACGCCGTCCACACCGGTGCGTTGCCCGGCAAGGTGTTGCGCCGCGACGCGGCTGGCGTGGTGCGTTGAGAGCTATCGGCTAACGCGCTTGATGGCTATCGAGGCCGATGCCTTTGAGATGGCCGAACAGCGCCGCAAGCTTGGCCCGGTCGGCGTCCGGCAACGGCGGCTTGAGCAGCGACGCCACGTTGGTCCGCAGATGCTCGGCGTCGCCGGTGCCGAACAGCACAACGTCGACGCCCGGCTCGTGCCGCGCGAAGCGATAGGCCGCCTCGATCATATTGGCCGCGCCGTGCTCGTGAACCAGAAAACCGAGCGGATCGTCGGTTTCGCCGAGCCATTTTTCGACCAGCCCCTTGGCGGCCAGCTCCTTCATCTCGCGGGCGACGCGCGGCGGATCGGCGAAGATGCTGCGCACCGCGAACATCAACAGCGTGCCGACGCCTCTTTCGCGGGTGAGCGGAAACACGTTCGCCCGCGCGCCCTGATGCATCATGTGGAAGCCGACCATGAAGACTTCCCAGACCGGATCGCGCAGCGCGCGCTTGAGCGTCTCATTGGTGAAATCGACGATCGGGTTCTCGGTGAGCCCGATATGGCGGATCTTGCCCTTCTCCTTTTGCGCGACGAGCGCCGGCGCCAACGTATCGAGCGCATAGTCGTACATGTCCGGATCGACGGCGTGCAGATTGAACACGTCGACGTAATCGGTGCCGAGGAGCCGGAGCGAACTATCGAGGCTCGCCACCACACGCTCCGGCGACCACCATTCGCCACCACGGCGGACGGTGGACTTGGTCGCGACCACAACGCCGTCGCGCGGGATCGATTTCAGGGCCTTCCCGACCACGCCTTCGGTGCCGTAAGGCGGCGCGGTATCGATGAAGTTGATGCCGAGCCCGACCGCGTCGAGGACGAGACGCGCCGCCTCGTCTTCGGTCTTGCCGGATTTCAACCCCATCCGGGAAAAGCCGCCGGTGCCGAGCCCGGCGACGCTGACGCGAAGGCCGGTGCGGCCAAGGGTGGTGTACAGCATGTTTCGAATTTCCTGCGCGGGGTTATTGCAATGCCGTCAAACCGGTTTCGTTCGATTTCATTCCGGCGCGATAAGTTCAATTCTCGGAAAATAGCTCCGATAGCGTCGCGCATCGCGGGTGATCAGCGGCGCGCCGAGCACCACCGCATGCGCGCCGATAAAAAAATCCGGAAGCACGTTCGTCCGCAGGCCACCACGTTTGCGATAGGCCTTGAAAATCTGTCCGGCCAGAAACAGCGCCGCGCGCGGCATCTCGGCAACGCTGATTTCTGCACTGGCGAGCGCCGCCTCGACCTCTTCTGGCCGCGCATAGCCGGCCGAGAGCTCGGCGTAGACAACCGGATTAACCACTATCGGGCCACGCAATACAGCCGCTTCCAGCTGCTGCAGCGACCAGTTCGCCCATACCGGATGGCTCGTAGCAACGTCCACCAGGACATTCGTATCGACGAAAATCACCTCTCGGGCTCGTCGCCGCGCATGAGCGCCATGAGCTCTTCCGTGGTTATCGGAACGGTGGCAGACCCGCGCAGGCGCTCAAATCGGCTGCGTGGCGGTTTTGTCCTCCGTCCGGCTTTGACCAGGACAACGCGGCCATCGTCGGTAAGCCGGAAGTCAACGGTGTTGCCAGGCTTCAGCCCGAGCCTGTCGCGCACTGGCTTGGGTATCGTGACTTGGCCCTTGCGGGTGACGGTCGTGCTCATGGAAGTATTACCTCCGATATTGAGGTAATACCTGAGCGGCGCCTGCCAATTTGTCAACGCCCGTTCCCGGCCGGTTGACGCTTTTCGCCATTCATGGTCCTAGTCAGCGCCGCAGCGAAGGCCCCGAAAGTGACCGCAGAATCAAAGCATTCCGACCGCTACAACGCCCGCGACGCCGAGGCGCGCTGGCAGAAAATCTGGGACGAGCGCTCAATCTTCGCCACGAAGAACGCCGACCCGCGGCCGAAATACTACGTGCTGGAAATGTTCCCCTATCCGTCTGGGCGCATCCATATGGGCCACGTCCGCAATTACACGATGGGCGACGTGGTGGCGCGCTACAAGCGCGCGGCGGGCATGAACGTGCTGCATCCGATGGGCTGGGACGCCTTCGGCATGCCGGCCGAGAATGCCGCCATGGAGCGCAAGGTCCATCCCAAGGCGTGGACCTATGACAACATCGCGGCGATGAAGAAGCAGCTCAAATCAATGGGGCTGTCGCTCGATTGGAGCCGCGAAATCGCCACTTGCGATCCGGCCTATTACAAGCATCAGCAGAAAATGTTTCTCGATTTTCGCGATGCCGGCCTGGTCGAGCGCGAAAAGCGCAAGGTGAATTGGGATCCGGTCGATCAAACCGTGCTGGCCAACGAGCAGGTGATTGAGGGGCGCGGCTGGCGCTCCGGCGCGCTGATCGAGCAGCGCGAGATGAGCCAGTGGGTATTCAAGATCACCAAATATTCGCAGGAGCTGCTCGACGCACTGGACACGCTCGAGCGCTGGCCGGAAAAAGTCCGGCTGATGCAGAAGAACTGGATCGGCCGCAGCGAAGGCTTGCTGGTTCGCTTTGCGCTCGATCCAAAGACCACGCCGCAGGGCGAAAGCGAGCTGGAAATCTTCACCACCCGGCCGGACACTTTGTTCGGCGCCAAATTCATGGCGCTGGCGCCCGACCATCCGCTGGCGGTCGCGGCGGCGGCGAAGAATCCGGCGCTGGCGAAGTTTATCGAGGAGTGCCGGCATCGCGGCACCGCGCAAGCCGAAATCGACACCGCCGAAAAGCTCGGCTTCGACACCGGCATCAAGGCAGTGCATCCGTTCGATCCGGGCTGGAAGCTGCCGGTCTATGTCGCGAACTTCATTTTGATGGAATACGGCACCGGCGCGATTTTCGGCTGCCCGGCGCACGATCAGCGCGACCTCGACTTCGTCAACAAATACGGCCTCGGCAATGTGCCGGTGGTTTGTCCGCCGGGCCAGGATCCGAAGACCTTCGTCATTACCGACACCGCCTATGACGGCGACGGCCGCATGATCAATTCGCGCTTTCTCGACGGCATGACCATCGCGCAAGCGAAAGAGGAGGTGGCGCGGCGGCTGGAGCAGGAAAGCGCCGGCAACCGCCCGGTGGCGCAGCGTCAGGTGAATTTCCGGCTGCGCGATTGGGGCATCTCACGGCAGCGCTACTGGGGCTGTCCGATTCCGATCATCCATTGCGATGCCTGCGGCGTCGTGCCGGTGCCGGAAAAGGATTTGCCGGTGACCTTGCCGGAGGACGTCACCTTCGACCGGCCCGGCAATCCGCTCGATCATCATCCGACCTGGAAATACGCCACCTGTCCGCAATGCGGCGGCAAGGCCACGCGCGAAACCGATACCATGGACACCTTCGTCGAACTCGTCGTGGTATTTCGAGCGCTTCACCGATCCGTGGATCACGACGGCGCCGACCGATCGGCCGATGGTCGATGCCTGGATGCCGGTCGATCAATATATCGGCGGCATCGAGCACGCAATTCTACATTTGCTCTATTCGCGCTTCTTCACCCGCGCCATGAAGGCGACCGGCCATGTCGGCCTCGACGAGCCGTTCGCCGGCCTGTTCACCCAAGGCATGGTCGTGCACGAGACCTATCAAAAAGAAAATGGCGAATGGGTCACTCCAGCCGAAGTGACGACCGAGATCGAAGGGCCTGAGTTGCGCCGAGCATGGATCACGGCCACCGGTGAACCGGTAAAAATCGGCGCCATTGAGAAAATGTCGAAGTCGAAGCGCAACACGGTCGATCCCGACGAGATCATCGAGGCCTACGGCGCCGACGTGGCGCGCTGGTTCATGCTGTCGGATTCGCCGCCGGACCGCGACGTGGAATGGACCGAGCGCGGCGTCCAAGGCGCCTGGCGCTTCGCCCAGCGGCTGTGGCGGCTCGCCGGCGAGGCGGCCGAGATTGCCCAAGCGGCGCCGGAGGCGCGCCCCGCCGCGTTCTCGCCGGCGGCGCTTTCCCTGCGCAAGGCGGCGCACCGGGCTTTGGCCCGGGTCAGCGATGACATTGAAAAGCTACACTTCAATGTTTGTGTGGCGGCGATTTACGAATTCGCCAATACGCTCAATGAGGTAATCGGCGAACTGGGGTCCGAGCCCGGGTCAACTAAGTCCGGGTCAGATGAGGGAGCTGCCTTGACGCCCGATTTCCGCTGGGCGATGCGCGAGGCGGTTAATATTCTTGTGCAATTATTCGCGCCCATGATGCCGCATCTCGCCGAGGAATGCTGGGCCGCGCTCGGCCACGATACGCTGGTGGCGCAGGCGGCCTGGCCGCAGGTCGAGCCCGCGCTTCTGATCGAAAATACGGTGACGCTGCCGGTGCAGGTCAACGGCAGGAAGCGCGCCGAGGTGACCGTGGCGCGCGACGCCGGCAACGCCGAAATCGAGGCTGCCGTTCTCGCGCTCGATGCCGTAAGATTGGCATTGGACGGCGAGACGCCGAAGCGGGTGATCATCGTGCCGGGGCGGATCGTCAATGTGGTGGCGTAACCATCGCGCCAAGGCGCGGGCCGCGCGGTTGGCCGCCGTGCGGCTTGGCGTCATCTTCGCCGCCGCGGGCCTCCTCGCCGGCTGCTTCCAGCCGCTCTACGGCTCGCATCCGTCGGTCGGCGGCGAAAGCATCAAAGACAAGCTCGCCGAAGTGCAGATCGCGCCGATCCCGACGCGGCAGGGGACGCCGCAGGCCCGCATTGCCGTCGGCGTGCACAACGCTTTGCAGTTCGATCTCAATGGCGGCGCCGGCGCAAATGCGCCGACGCATCGGCTCGATCTCACCGTGTCGCAGGGCGGCTTTACCGTGATGATCGACCCGTCCAGCGGCCGTCCGACCGCGCAAGTCGCCGGTGTGCAGGTGAGCTATCAGCTGGTGGAAATCGCGACCGGCAAAATCGTGTTGAAAGATTCCACATTCGCGAACGTCGACTACGACGCGCCCGGCGCGGAGCAACGTTTCGCCGTGCAGCGCGCGCAGCGCAACGCCGAAGACCGCGCCGTGCAAACGGCCGCCGACACGATCCGCAACCGGCTGGCGTCGTATTTCGTCGCCGGGACTTGATCCTCAATGGTTGCCGTCAAAGCTGCCGATGTCGACGCCTTCGTCGCGCGTCCCGATCCGGCGCGGCCGGTGGTTCTGGTGTTCGGTCCGGATGCCGGCTTGGTCAGCGAGCGCGCCAACGCCATCGTCAAGGCCTCGGTCGACGACGTGGACGATCCGTTCGCGCTGGCCCGTCTCGAGGGCGAGACGGTTGCCGCCGAGCCGACCCGCCTGGTCGAGGAGGCGCAGACCATGCCGCTGTTCGGCGGCCGCCGCGCGGTGTGGCTCAAGGCCGGAAGCCGCAACATCGCGCCCGCGGTCGAAGCGCTCCTGGCCTTGCCGCCCGGCGGATGCCGCGTCGTCATCGAGGCCGGCGATTTGCGCCGCAATGCGCCGCTGCGCGCGCTGTGCGAGCGCGCCAGGAACGCCGTGGCGCTGCCGTGCTATGCCGACAGCGAGCGCGACCGGGCGCGGCTGATCGACGACGAGATGCGCGCCGCCGGCTTGACGCTGACGCCCGAAGCGCGGGCACTTCTGATTCCCTTGCTCGGCGGCGATCGCGCCGCCTCGCGCAACGAGATTCGTAAGCTCGCGCTTTACGCCCGCGGCCGCGGTCAAGTCGGCGTCGACGACGTGACCGCGGTGGTGTCCGACGCCTCCGCGTTGGCGCTGGAAGACATCGTCGACGCGGCTTTCGCCGGCCGTCCGCCTGAGCTCGAAGCGCAGCTTGGCAAAGCACGGACGGCGGGGACCAGCGCCGGGTCACTGCTGTTCAACGCCCAGCGTCAGCTCGCACAGCTGCACAAATGGCGCATCGCGATCGAGGACGGCGCGCCGTTCTCGCTCGACGCCGTACAGCCGCCGCTGCATTTCCGCAGGAAGGCGCTGGTCGACGCGGCGTTGAAAGCCTGGAGCGCGGCGCGGCTTGCCGCCGCCATGGCCGAGCTTGCCGACGCGGTGCTGCAATCGCGGCGTCAGTCCGATCTCGCCGATACCATCGCCGAGCGCGCGCTATTGGCGATCGCGACGCAAGGCCGGCGCAGCGCGGCGTAACGTTTTCAATAAGTCCCTGCGGGACGTGCGTCGTTCCGGTGCTCGGTGCGCCAATCCGCGAGCGTGGTGCGGCCGACCACCGACATTCTGGCTGCAGCGGCGGCGATCGTGTCGTGCAGCACTTGATCGAAATTGTCGTGCGCGACGCGGCTCGCCGCCATTGCGGCGCGCATCGCCCCGGCATCGAATGGCTGCGCGCGCAACGTCTTGCGCACTTCCTCCTGCGCCAGACGAAGATCGGCCTCCGCGGTGGCGACCTTCACCTCTTCATCGCGGAGCTGCGCGCGCAACACTCTGGCGTCGGCGGGCGGCAGCTTGGTCGCGATGCGGTCGAGCCGGCCGGCCAGGCTGTGGTCGATCCGCGCCACCGGCGCCAGCGGCACCGGCCCGGAAAAGCGGATGGCCACGGCGCCCGCCGCGCCGACGAAGAACAGGTTCAGCGCCAACGATCCCAGGAGCAGCCAGCGCCAATGCGGGCCGCCGTCCGTGCTCGGCAGTATTGACATCATCGCCCCCCGTTTTTGCGCCTGTTCGGTAAACAGCCCGCCGCGGCCGCGCGGAAGGCACCGGTTTTCCGAAAAGACCATGCTCCGTCAAGATGCTAGCCAACCCGGTTGCCCGCCGCTCCCGGCGGCCGCCGCCGGCCCGTCAGCTGCATCGTAGCGGCGTTTACGCTGTCACGAAATGGCCGATCGGCCGCCTCACGGAATCGTTCCTGCGCCGCCGCATTCGTGTTTGAATGGCGCGGCAAAAAGCACTGGAGCCATGGCATGCAAGCGTTGACCGCGGGACTAACCAAAGCGGGCACCGGAATCGACGGAATCGTCTGGAATATTCTGGGCCAGACTTACGTGCCAAAAGCGGTGAACGAGGCGTCGTTCTCCTGGCACGCGACCTTCCCGCCCGGCACTTTCGTGCCGCCGCATATTCATCCGACCCAGGACGAATTCATCTACATGTTCGAGGGCCGCTTCGACTTGCTGCTCGACGGCAGGGATTTCGTCGCCACCGCGGGCGATCTCATCCGGCTGCCGATGGGCATTCCGCACGGCATTTTCAACAAGTCCGACCAGCCGGTGAAATGCTTTTTCTGGGTGGCGCCGACGCGCAAGCTCTACGACCTGTTCTGGGCAATTCACGGCATGAAAGAACAGAAGCCGGACGAGGTCGTCGCGCTGTCGGCCAAGCACGAGGTCGTTTTCCTGCCGCCGCCGGCGTGACGCTGGCGCAGCCGACAAGAACGATCAGGTCGGGTTCTCCAGGCTGAATGCGCCGGAATCGTCGTCATAGGCGAAGACTTCGGCGTAACGGCCCCAAGCGATCACCGCACGCAAGGTGAGCTCGGCATCCTCCGTGGTCATGTGATCTTCGAGCTCGTCGAAAAAGCGGGACTTTGGCGCCACGTGATTGGCGCGCTCCTGCAGCACGTGGCGGATATGAGCGGCGAGAGGGACATAGGCCAGCAGCTGGCGCTGGAATAGTTTCTTGCGGTCGTCGGTGCCGAGCTCGGCGAATTGTTTGCCGATATCGGTGAGCTTGATGTCGCCGCCTTCGACCTCGGCCAGCCGCAGCAGTTGCAGCGATTCCGCGACCGGAAACAGCTCGTCGGAATCCATGTGCAATTCGTCGGCAAGCACCGGCAAGTCGGCGTGGCCGCTAAACGGCGGGGCGGCGAGCGTCTCGATGAGACCCGACAGCAGATTGGCCGATACTCGCGGCAGCGCCGTATAGATCGTCGCTGCCGGTGCGGTGCCGATTTGCAGCGGCGTCGGCGTGCGCGCGGTCATGGCTACATAGATTTTTTCGACCAGCTCGCGGAACTGCGGGTCGAGCCGGTTGCGCGGCTGTTTCAGTTCGACGGGGATTTCGCTGATGATGCGGCCCGGATTGGTGGAAAACAACAGGATGCGGTCGCACATCAGCACCGCCTCCTCGATATTGTGGGTGACCAGGATCACGCCCTTGATCGGCAGCTTGCCGTCGCCCCACAGGTCGAGAAAGTCGGTGCGCAGCGTCTCCGCGGTCAGCACGTCGAGTGCGGAGAACGGCTCGTCCATCAAGAGGATGTTGGGATGCACGACCAGCGCCCGGGCGAAGCCGACGCGCTGCCGCATGCCGCCGGACAATTCGCGCGGGAAGGCCGAACTCGTAACCGTCCAGGCCGATCAGGTCGATCGCCGCCAGCGCGCGTTTGCGGATTTCCGCCTCGGGGAGGCCGAGCGCTTCGAGTCCGAGCTGCACGTTTTCCAGAACCGTCAGCCAGGGAAACAGCGCGAAGGACTGGAACACCATGGCGATGCCCGGCGCCGGTGCATGGACCGGCTGGCCGAGATAGGTGATGGTGCCGGCCGACGGTTCCGCCAAACCGGCGATCAAGCGCAGCAAGGTCGATTTGCCCGAGCCGGTGCGGCCGAGCAGGCCGACGATCTGGCCCTGGGTCAACGACAGCTCGACACCATCGAGCACCAGATGCTCGCCGCCGTCGGCGCGGGGAAACGACTGGCGGAGCGCGTGAACGTCAAGGAGGGCGGCGGTCATAGTGATCCTCATCCCAGCCGGAATTTGCGTTCGGCGTAGAAATAAAGCGGACGCCAGAACACGCGATTGATGACGACGACGAACAGGCTCATCACCACGATGCCGAGCACGATACGGTGAAAATCGCCGGCGTCGGTCTGTTGCGCAATATAGGCGCCGAGCCCGTAGGCTTGCAGATGTTCCTGGCCCCAGGACGCCACCTCGGCCACGATGCTCGCGTTCCACGAGCCGCCGGAGGCGGTGATAGCTCCGGTCACGTAATAGGGCAGCACCGCCGGCAACGCGATGCGCCGCCACCACAGCCAGCCGCGCACGTGCAAGTTCACGCCGACGGCGCGCAGCTCGGCCGGGATCGCCGCCGCGCCGGCAATGACGTTGAACAGAATGTACCATTGCGTGCCGAGGATCATCAGCGGGCTGAGCCAGATATTCGGATCGAGCCGCCAGGCGACGATCAGCGAGACGGCGACCGGAAACAATACGTTGGCCGGAAAGGCGGCGAGGAACTGCGCCACCGGCTGCACGATATTGGTCGCGCGCGAGTGGGTGCCGACCCAGACGCCGACCGGCACCCAGATGACGCTGGCAATGGCGATAAGAACGACGACGCGGGCGAGCGTCGCAAAACCGAGCAAGATCGCGGTGCCAACGTCGGCGAGCGTTATGCCCTCGACGATGAAGCGCACAATCTGCCACAACGCCGCCGCGCCAAGCGCAACGACGATGAGGCCGAACTGAAACGCAATGCGGCTCTGCGCGAGCGGCAGCGGTTGCCTGCTGGAGTCGGGTTTGTCGGGCCGGCGCGGGCGTAGCGTGAGCCGCCACAGCACCCCGAAGGGTCGCGTCAGCCGCTCGACGACGCGGGATCGGCGCAGAACATCGAATACCCATGAGCGCGGCGGCAGCACGCCGGCTTCCTGTTCGAAGCGGAAGCGATCCGCCCATGCCACCAGCGGCCGGAACAGGATCTGGTCGTAGATCAGGATGACCACCAGCATGGTTGCGATGGCCCAGGCGACCGCTTTGAGATCCTGGCGCTCGATGGCCAAGGCGATGTAGGAGCCGACGCCGGGAAGCGTGACCGTGGTGTTGCCGACGCTGATCGCTTCCGACGCGACGACGAAGAACCAGCTGCCCGACATCGACATCATCATGTTCCAGATCAGCTGCGGCATGGCGAACGGCACGTCGAGCCGCCAGAACTTCATCCATGCGCTGAGCCGGAAATTGCGCGATGCTTCTTCGAGCTCGGTCGGCACCGTGCGCAATGACTGGTAGAAGGAAAACGCCATGTTCCAGGCCTGACTGGTAAAGATGGCGAAGATCGAGGCGAATTCGGCGCCTAGCACGCGGCCGGGGGCCAGCGCCATGAAGAACACCACCGTGACCGAGATGAAGCCGAGGATCGGCACCGATTGCAGAATGTCGAGCAGCGGCACCAAGAGCCGCTCGGCGCGCTTGTTCTTGGCGGCAAGCGTCGCATAGGTGAAAGTGAAGATCAGCGACAGCACCATGGCGATCAGCATGCGCAACGTGGTGCGCGCGGCATATTCCGGCAGGTTGTGCGGATCGAGCGATGGCGGCAGCTTTTCCAGCTCGGCGAGCGGCTCGAACAGGTGACGGCTCGCCTCGCCGAGAAAGACCAGCAGGCCGAGGATCAAAAGGACCGCGAGCACGTCCCATCGGCTGAACAGGCGCGTAAAGCCCCCGACGGAAATTGGGACGATCACTCGCATGTCTTCGCGCCCGGCGATGGAGGACTCGTTGTCACCGAATTGTCGTAGAAAGCGCGGCCAGGAAGTACGCGGCCGCGACCTTGCCGTGACCACATAACATTGGCGTGGCCGGGTTCAAACCTTTTTGCGAATGTGTGGCAACTCCGCGCGGGATCTGCCCGCGCGGAAGGTTGCTCCGGCTCTAGCCGCTCCGCGCCGCCATGGCGGAGAGGGCTTGGGTCAGCTCGGCCGGGAACGGGAATATGATGGTGTTGCTGCGATCGCTGGCGATATCGAACAGCGTACCGAGGTAGCGAAGCTGCATCGCCTGCGGCACCGGCGCCAGCAGGCGGGCGGCGTCGACCAGCCTTTGCGCGGCCTGAAACTCGCCCTCCGCATTGATGATCTTGGCGCGGCGCTCGCGCTCGGCCTCGGCTTGGCGCGCGATGGCCCGCACCATGCTCTCGTCGAGGTCGATGCGCTTGAGCTCGACATTGGAGACCTTGATGCCCCAGCCCTCGGTCTGCTTGTCGAGCACTTCCTGGATGTCGGCATTGAGCTTGTCGCGTTCGGCGAGCATCTGGTCGAGGTCGTGCTTGCCCAGCACCCAGCGCAGCGTGGTCTGCGCCAGCTGGCTGGTCGCCGCCAGATAATTGCTGACCTGGATGATGGCGCGCTCGGCGTCGACGACGCGGAAATAGATCACGGCGCTGACCTTGACTGAGACGTTGTCGCGCGAAATCACGTCCTGCGGCGGCACTTCGTCGACCACCACGCGCAAATCGACACGCACCATCTGCTGCACGAAGGGGATCAGGAGGAACAGGCCGGGACCCTTGGTGCCGGTGTAGCGGCCGAGCGTGAAAACCACGCCGCGTTCGTATTCGCGCAGGATACGGATGGAGGCGTAGAGGAAGATCAGAACCAAAACGCCGACGGCGATAACGACGGTGAAGAACATGGCTGGCTCCTTGGGCTGATGCGGCGGTTCAATCGGTCCTTGTTAGACATGGCGGGGTGGGCTTTCGCTCAAAAGGGCTTGGCGGCGCAGGGTCTCCGCGCAATGAAGTTCGGATTAGGCCGGCCGGACGTGCAGAAGGAGGCCATCGCGGCTGACCACATTGACGCGCGAGCCCTCGGCGAGCGGCGCATCGGCCCGCGCGCGCCAAATCTCGCCCTCGACCCGCACGCGGCCCTCTTGGCCCTGCCACCACACCGTTTCGCCGGTGGCGCCGATCAGCGCCTCGCCGCCGGTGACGACAGGACGCCTGCGCGAACGCAACAGCGCCGCCAACGCGAGCAGGAACAAGGCGGCGCTGCCGACGGCGGCGCCGATCACGACCGCTCGCGAAAGCTCGAAGCCCGGCGCCTGCGACGGAAACATCATCAGCGCGCCGATGACGAAGGCGACAATGCCGCCGACGCCGATGGCGCCGAAGGCGCCGATATGCGCTTCGGCGATCATCAGCCCGATGCCGACCAGCACCAGCGCGGCGCCGGCATAGTTGATCGGCAGGAGCGCCAGCGCATAGAGCGAGACCAAAAGACTGATGGTGCCGACCAGGCCCGGCGCCACCGCGCCCGGATTGAAGAATTCCAGGATCAGGCCGTAGACGCCGATCAACATGAGGAGGAAGGCGACGTTCGGATTGGTGATCAGCGCGAGAAGCTTGATGCGCCAGTCGGGCGGCGTCGTCACCACCTGCAGTCCGGCGGTCGCCAGCCGCATCGGTTTGCCGGCGACCGTCACGGTGCGGCCGTCGACCTGGCGCAGCAGATCGGGCACGTCGCCGGCGACAACATCGACGACATGAAGCTTGAGCGCCTCGTCGGCCGGCAGGCTCACCGCGTTGCGCACCGCGTCCTCGGCCCAGTCGGAATTGCGGCCGTTGACGGCGGCAAGGCTGCGAATATAGGCGACTGCGTCGTTGATGATTTTGCGCAACTCGGTATCGGCCGGCTCGCCGGCTTTGCCTGGAGTCTGGGTTTTCTGATCCGAGCCGCCGCCGGGCGCGAGCGGATTGCCGCCGAGCTGGATCGGCGTGGCGGCGCCGATGTTGGTGCCGGGCGCCATGGCGGCGATCGCGCTGGCATAGGCAATGTAAGTTCCCGCGCTGGCCGCGCGGGCGCCGCTCGGCGCGACGAAAGTCGCGACCGGCACCGGCGAAGCCAGGATCGCGGTGTCGATCTCGCGCATCGATGTATCGAGGCCGCCCGGCGTATTCATGCGCAGCACGATCAGGCCGGTCTCGCGCGGCGAGGCCGCATCGATCTCGCGCACGATGTAATCGGCGATGGCCGGCCCGATCGGGCCGTTGATTTCCAGGACGAGCGCGCGCGGCGCGGCGCTGGCCGGCGTGGCGAGCAGCGCGAATAGAATAGCCGAAAGCACGGTTGCGCGTCGTCGCATCGTGGCAATCATGGCGGCAATCATGGCGGCCTCGGTGCCGGTCGGCGGCAAGCGTGGCGGCAATCCGCCGCCGCCTCCGAACGATGCATAGATTATAGGACGTTCCGCCGGTCGCGTCCCGGCGGCGATCCTGTGCGCGGTGTGGCTGTCACGAGGCGGCAACCGCGCGCGGCGGCGTGCCGATGAGGCGAGCGCCCCAGGAAAAGCGCTGCACCGCAAACGTCGTCGCCAGGCTCAAGACCAGCGTGCCGCCGAAAACGATGGCCGCCTTGACGATGGCGAACAGCGGCACGGCAAGGAGCGCGTATTGCAGCCAGACAATGAAGACGTAGTGCACCAGATAGAGGCCATAGGCGTTGGCCGACAGATAGCCGACAAGCCGCGAATAGCCGGTCGCGAACCGCAGGCAGACGGCAATGAGGAAAAAGCAGCCGGCGGCGGAGGCCGCAACGAAGCTCAAATCGGCGGCAATCTCGACACCGAGCGAGGCGCCGTGCGGCATGGTCAGCGCCGTCAAGCCCATCCAGAGAAACAATGAGGCGAGCGCCGCCGCCAGCGCATAAGTCCAGCGCTGCGCCAAGATACCGTCGACCGCGATGAGGCCGCGCTCGATGCCGGCGGCGCCGATGCCGATGCCGGCGAAGAAATAGACCGCATAAAGCAGCGGCCGGCAAAACTGCAGGGCGAACAGTCCGGAATTGGACCAGGCCCAAGGCGTAAAGGCGATCGCCAGCGGGACATAGGCCGCAGCCGATGCGGCGAGCAGAGTGCCAAAATAGCGGGCGGGATTTTTATCGGCCGCGGCCGACCAGCGGCCGAGCGCCGGGATCGCATTGGGCGCGATGAAGTGCAGGCCGGCGGCGATGACGTTCAATGCCAGAAGCTGCCAGAGGAACCACAGCGGCCCGTTCGGCCAGAACGGCAGCACGCGCAGGCTATGCCAGTAATCCGCGATGCCGGGATCGGCCGCGGTCAAACGGTAGGCCGGATAAACCGCCACCGGGATGACCACGGCGATGCCGAACGCGTAGGGCACACCGAGCCGCAGTCCGCGGTCGCGCAAGAAAGCCCAACCCTGCTTGCGCGCCAAACTCGGGCCGACAAACAGCCCGGAGAGAAAGAACATCAGCGACATCAGATAAACGTCCTGCCAGGCGCAGATGAGGTCGAAGCCGAAGAAGCGATGGCTGTCGACGATGGGGAACGCGCGCCAATCGTAGGGCGGACTGTCGAATCCGGAACCGGTTACCGGAATCCAGTTGAGGTAGGCCAGCATAGCATGGAAAGCGAGCACGATCAGGATCACGATACCGCGCAGATTGGCCAGCGCCAGACTGGTGCGCGAACCGGAACGCGGCATGGAATCGATGCGCCGCATGTCTCAAATCCCGAGCTCAAATAACGAAACGCCAGTATCGGGAACAATCATGAGAAGCTACGCGGTGGATTGCAAGGAGAATACGATTGGCCCGAAAACAACCGGTTCGACTGGTGGAACGAGAAGCGGCGGACTAAGTTCCCAACCGCCGGCCGCCGCGACCAAATTGCGCAAGCCTGTTTCCCGGCCGCACACTATGGCGTTTCCTCCACGCCGGCGTCCTTAAATCACCGCATTGTGGAACGAGTAATAATTCTCCGCCATCAATGTCGGCGCAGCGATTCGTATCGACGACGGCGAATGGAGAGGATGCTTGGCAATGCAATCGACAAAGCTTCTCATGGCGACGGTCGCGGCGTCACTCGTCGCGCTGGTCGGCATCGCGCAGTCCGAGCCGGCAACCGAACCGTCGGTTGCCGGTCTGTGGCAGAAAGTCGATCAGGACACCGGCAAATCGGTCGGCTGGTTTTTGTTTGTCGACCAGAATGATTCTTATGAAGGCGTCATTGCGAAATTGTTTCCGCGGCCGAACGATCCCAAGAACCCGACCTGTTCGAGTTGTCGCGACGACCGCAAGGATCAGCCGCTGCTTGGGTTGCCGCTGATCCGGAACATGAAGCGCGACGGCCTGGAATATCGCGACGGCAATATTCTCGATCCGCGCGACGGCAATATTTACAGCGCGACGATGCGGGTGAGCCCCGACGGTCAGACGCTGACGGTTCGCGGCTATCTCGGCATCGCTTTGTTCGGACGCGACGAGACCTGGTATCGCTTGCCGGACAACGCGCTTGCCCAGCTCGATCCGATGGTGGTCGCCAAATACCTGCCGGGGGCGGTCAAGACCCCGATCGCCGCGTGGCGGCATCCGGAGCGGACCGCGAAATCGGCCAACACCTATCGCTGACCGCGTTCGCCTTATTGAATGACGCCGAACTCGCAGCCGGGCGCCGCATATTGATAGCGCGGAACGCCGTAACGATCCTGCGCGATAGTCGGCTTGCAGCGCGCTTCCCATTTGCGGTCGCGTTCGGCCGCGTGCGTCCGCTCGGTGTCGTCGGCGGGCTGCGGCACGGTCCTGATGTAAGGATCGCCGGCCTCGCCCCAGCGCACGACGCAGTTCACCGCGCCTCCGCCGCCAATACAGCCGCCGAACGCCATGCCGTCGGCATAAGCAACGCTGCAAATGGTCGCCAGCGCCACGACCGACAGGCTCGCGGCGGCACCGATCCGCGCTGCATAGCGCGACGCCAAAGCCACTCTGGCACAGCTCAAGGTTAACACCGCTCTCTCCCTTAAGCGCGCGCCGATCTCGACACATCGGTCGGCGCTCCGTTGCACCGCGTCTGCGCAGGCTGATCGGAGACGCGTTTGTCGTTCCGAAACAGACGCAGACGTCGGCTGGAGAGTGAGCAAGGCGAGTGCCACGGCAGATGCCCTGTTTTGGTACATACGCCCGGCAGTAATTAAGCTTGCGGATTTTGAGAATTAATCCCGTTCAACGTCGCAGAATGATCGACGCCGGCCGCCGTTGCTCCCAGCCGGCCTGCTCGAGTTCCGGAATGGTCTCGTCGGTCTGCGGATAGCCGAGACAAAAATAACCGATGAATTTCCATTCCGCGGGCACGTTAAGAATTTCGGCGACCGCCGCGGGATCGAGGATCGAGACCCAGCCCATGCCGATGCCCTGGGCGCGCGCGGCGAGCCAGATTGTATGCACGGCGGTCACTGCCGAATATTCGATCATTTCCGGCATGGTGCGGCGGCCGAGGCCGTGGCCCTGCGCCGTCGACCGGTCGGCAAAGACCGCGAAATGCGCCGGCGCCTCATCCAATCCGGCGAGCTTGAGCCGCGCATAGGTACTGGCGCGGCAGGAATCTTGGGCGGCCAGGGCCTGCGCATTGCAAGCGGCGAAGTTCTCTCGGATGGCGGCGCGACGCGCGGGGTCGTCGACGATCGCGAAGCGCCAGGGCTGGCTCAATCCCACCGACGGTGCGAGACAGGCGAGTTCGATCAGCGTCGCCAAGGCGCCGTTCGGCAAGCCGTCGCGCCGGAAGCGCCGGACGTCGCGGCGCCAGACCAGAAGCTCGCGCAAACGCGTGCGGAAGGTGCGATCGAATTCGACCGCGCGCCGCGGCGGCGGGGCGGTTTCGGCAGCTTCGGAGTGCGGACCTAAGCGCGCTTTCATCGCTCGAAACCTAGCGGCTATCGCAAAACTCGGCCATCGCAATCTGCAAGCGCTGCCAGTCCGGCTCGGCCGCGGGCAAGCCAAAGCGCAGCCACTCGGCGTGATCGGGGAAAGCGCGCGCCAAAATGCCGGCGCGGCCGAGATGATGGAATAATGCATGGGCCGCTTGCGTGCGGGTCAGCCGGAACAGCGTCGTGCCGCCGACGATATCGAGGCCGGCGTCGTTCAAGATCGCGTCGAGCCGCGCCGCTGCTGCGGCGAGGCCGCGCCGCGTATCCTCAATCCAATCTCCATCGGCCAGCGCGGCGACGCCGACAGCGAGCGCCGGGCCGGAAACCGCCCAGGGGCCGAGCAGCGCCGATAACCGTGCGGCAAGCGGCGGCGCCGCCAGCGCAAAGCCGAGCCGCAGCCCGGCCAGACCGAAAAATTTGCCGAACGAGCGCAGCACCACGATGTTGCCGCGCGCGATTTCTGGGGCGAGGCTCGCGCCGCGCGGCGCGACATCCATGAAGGCCTCATCGACCGCCAGCACGCCGCCGCGCGCTCCGAGCGCCTTGGCGACGTCCAGCAAATCGCCTTTGGCGAACAGCCGGCCATCCGGGTTGTTGGGATTGGTGACAACGACGAGATCGGCACCGCCGATCGCGCCGAGATCGCGAACTTCGGCAACGGCATGGCCGGCGAGCGCCGCGGCACGGGCGTGTTCGGAGTAGGTGGGCGTGAGGATCGCCGCGCGGCCGGGCGGGACCAGGCCGCAAACCAGCGGCAGCAAGATCTGAGTTCCCGGCGCAGGCACCACACAGGCCGCCGACGGCGCGCCGTATGCCGCTGCCGCAGCGTCGGCGAGCCGCTCCAGAGCGGTGGAATCGGGCAAGCGCGCAAAAATCTCAACCGGCAAACACGGCAACGGATATGGGTTAGGATTGATCCCGGTCGAAAGGTCGACGAAAGGTTCGGCGGCGTCCGGAAACAGACGCCGCGCGGCGGCAAGATCGCCGCCGTGCTCGCCACCATGCAGAAGCGGTTCGTCCGCGCCGCCAAAGGGGACCATGTTCGTCGCGCTTGCGCTTCTCGCCATGCTGATCGAGCTCTGCCTCGGTTATCCGCAGCCGCTTACGCGCGCGATCGGCCATCCGGTGACCTGGATCGGCAGCCTTATCGGCGAACTCGACCGCGCGCTCAACCGCGACACGGCGAGAGCACGGACACGGCGATTGGCCGGCGCGGTCGCGCTGCTGATTGTCATCATCACGGTCGGATTGACTGCCTTCGTCATCGAACGCGAGCTGCTCCGGTTGTCATTCGGTATTTTCATCGTTGCTCTTGCGGCAAGCACGTTGCTCGCGCAACGCAGCCTGCATCGGCATGTGGCGGCCGTCGCCAGAGCGCTGGAAACCGCGGATCTCGGCGTGGCGCGCAGCGCAGTATCGCACATCGTCGGCCGCGATACTGCGGCGCTCGATGCCGCCGGGATCGCCCGCGCAGCGATCGAGAGCCTTGCCGAGAATTTCTCCGATGCGGTCGTCGCGCCGGTGCTGTGGCTTGCCATAGCCGGGCTCCCTGGCATCGCAGTCTACAAAGCCGTCAACACGGCCGACAGCATGATCGGCCACCGTACCGAGCGGCACGAAGCCTTCGGCTGGGCGGCGGCCCGGTTTGACGATCTGGTCAACCTGCCGGCATCGCGGCTGGCGGCGCTGTTGCTCATCGCCGCAGCGGCACTGCGGAACGATGCAGCGTCGGTCGCGGCATGGCAAACGGTGTGGCTCGATGCGCCGCGGCACCGCTCGCCGAATGCCGGTTACCCCGAAGCCGCGATGGCCGGAGCGCTGGGTCTCTCGCTCGCCGGCCCGCGGGTCTATGGCGGCGTCCGCGTCGACGATGCCGTCATGGGCGGCGGCCGCTGGGACGCGACTGCCGCCGATATCCGCCGCGCGCTTTCCCTTTACCGCATCGCCGACGCGATCCTGATCGCAATCCTCGCGGCCTTGGCGGCACTGTTCATTGCGCCAGCTTAAGCAGCGCTTCGAGATCGAGATGCGTGGCAAGATGCGCGGCCAGCGCATCGAGCGTGCGCTCGATCGAAGCGTCATAAGCGAGGTTCGTAGCTCCGGCTGCGAAGCGCTTAAGCCAGGCCGCGCGCTGGCGATCGTCGGCAAACAGGCCGTGGATATAGGTGCCGATCGCGCGGCCGTCCGCCGCCACCGCGCCTTCGGGCGTGCCGTCGGCAAGCTGCGCAAACGGCCGCTCGCAGTCGGGTCCAGCGGTCACGCCCATATGCATCTCGTAGCCGGCAAACGGCGCACCGTCGGCGGTGGCGCCGCGCACCGGTTCCAGGCGCTTTTCCGCCGACAACGTCGTTTCAACGTCGAGCAGGCCGAGGCCGTCGACCTTGCCCGGCGGACCTTCGATGCCGTCGGGATCGGCAATGCTGCGCCCCATCATCTGATAGCCGCCGCACAGGCCCAAAACCGTGCCGCCACGGCGGCGGTGCGCGGCGATATCGATATCGAATCCGGCCGCGCGTAGCGCAGTGAGATCGGCGATCGTCGATTTCGATCCGGGAATAACAATCAGATCGGCATCGCCGGGCAGCGCCGCGCCCGGCCGCACGCGAATGAGCTCGACTGCGGGCTCGGCATCGAGCGGATCGAGATCGTCGAAATTGGCGATATGCGGCAGGATCGGCGCGGCGACGCGCAGACGTTTGCTCAATCCGCTGGATTCCCGCTTACGCGGGAATGAGCGGGAGTCGGTTTGTTGCTCGAGCGCCAGCGCGTCCTCTGCCGGCAATAAGCGCGCCTCTGCAAAATGCGGCACCAGCCCGAGCGGCCGCCATCCGGTCAGTTGCGCGATTCGCGCCATGCCATCGGCGAACAACGCCGGATCGCCGCGGAATTTGTTGACGATGAAGCCACGGATCAACGCGGCATCGTCCGGCGCGATGACGGCTTTGGTGCCGGCGATGCTCGCGATCACGCCGCCGCGGTCGATGTCGCCGATCAGCACCACCGGCACGCCGGCGGCTTGCGCAAAGCCCATATTGGCGATGTCGTGTTCCCGCAGATTGACCTCGGCGGCGCTGCCGGCGCCCTCGACCAGCACTATGTCGGCGTCGCCGCGCAGCCGCTCAAAACTATCCAGCACATAAGGCAACAGATCGCGCTTGATATGCTGATAGGCCGCGGCTTTGGCGCTTCCGTAAACGCGGCCCTGCACGACGATCTGCGCGCCGATCTCGCTCTGCGGCTTGAGCAATACCGGATTCATATGCACGCTCGGCGGCACGCATGCGGCGCGCGCCTGCAAGGCCTGGGCGCGGCCGATCTCGCCGCCGTCGGCCGTCACCGCGGCATTGTTCGACATGTTCTGCGGCTTGAACGGGCGCACGCTCAGCCCGCGCAGCGTGAAGGCGCGCGCCAGCCCGGCAACGATGAGCGACTTGCCAACGTCCGAGCCGGTGCCCTGGAACATCAGCGCGCGGGCAGGCATCGATCTAGCGCCTATCTGATGCGGTCAAAACGATGCACATCATCTTTTGATTGCGCATGATCTTTTCGGAAAACCGGTTCCCACTTTTCCGGATCATGCGCTAGAACTCGATGCCGGCTTGCGCCTTCACGCCGGCGGCGAAATGGTGCTTCACCAGCGTCATCTCGGTGACGAGATCGGCGGCGGCGATCAGTTCCGGCTTGGCATTGCGCCCCGTTACCACCACATGCAGGCCGGACCGCCGCGCCGTGAGGGCTGCGACAACAGCTTTGAGATCGAGATACTCATAGCGCAGCGCGATATTGAGCTCATCGAGGACCATCATAGCGAAACTTGGATCGGCCATCAGTTCGCGCGCTTTGCCCCAGGCGCGCTCGGCGGCGGCGACATCGCGGGCACGGTCCTGGGTCTCCCAGGTAAAGCCCTCGCCCATCGTGTGCCAGATCAATTGATCGCCGAATTTGGCCAGCGCGTCGCGCTCCGCCGAATGCCAGGCGCCCTTGATGAACTGCACCACGCCGACGCGATGGCCGCGGCCGAGCATCCGCAAGGCCAGCCCGAACGCCGCAGTCGATTTGCCCTTGCCGGTGCCGGTATGGACGATGAGCAAGCCTTTCTCGATCGTCTTCTCGGCGACTTCGGCATCCTGCACGGCCTTGCGCTTGGCCATTTTGGCGCGATGCCGTACCGCTTCGGCGTCATCGGTCATTTGCGTCATGACGGCATCTTACAGCATTCCTTTTACTGCGAGCGGCAATCCGGCGACGACCAGGACGACGCGATCGGCGTGTGTGGCCACGCGCTGGTTGAGAACGCCCTGCAGATCGCGAAAACGGCGGCCGAGCGGATTGTCCGGCACGACGCCGGAACCCACTTCATTGGCGACCAGGACCGCTGGCGCGCTCGCATTCGCCAGCGTTTGTTCCAACCGATCGATCTCGGCGTCGACATCGGCCTCGGCCAGCATCAAATTCGACAGCCACAAAGTGAGGCAATCGACCAGCACCGGCGCGGTCTGGCACGAGCTGAGGGCGGCAGCGAGATCGCGTGGCGCCTCGACGGTCCGCCACTGCGGCCCGCGCCGCGCGCGATGTGCGGCGATGCGCGCCGCCATTTCCGCATCGCCCGCTTCCGCCGTCGCCAGATAGGTCCAAGGCGGCTGCCACGGCGCCGGCAGCGCTGCGATCAGGCTCTCGGCATAGCGGCTTTTGCCCGAGCGGGCGCCACCGAGGACGAGAGTAAGTTTCGCTGCGCTCGACATGATCCTTTGCCATCAGTAGCTTGGCCGGCAGATTGACAGGGGCGCCCGGCGAAATCTATCACTAGCGGATCGATGGTCCCTCATGCTGAGGGTGAATAGGGAATGCGGTGCGGCCTTGGGCACAAGCCTTTCGGGCGCGAGCCTTAAGCCAAATCCGCAGCTGCCCCCGCAACTGTGAGCGGGTAGTCTCGTCCGGTTGAGCCACTGGCGCCGCAATACCGCCGGGAAGGCAGGGCGAGGCGACGATCCGCGAGCCAGGAGACCTGCCATCGGCCGTGTCGACGCGACAAACGCGGGTCGGGGTGTATCCGTGGATGATCCAAAAGACGATTAAGTCTTTTGGTCCTCGCTCGCGCCGACGGCAGGCATGCGAGGATGTTTCGTGCTCAGTTTCCTGAAAGCCGCGGTCGATGACGCATCGGCCGACCAGCGTCCGAAAATCATAGCGATCTATGTACTGCTGCTGGCCGCCAACGCGGCGGTCTGGACTTGGGCGGTCATTGCGTTTGCCGGCCGGCCGACGCTTCTCGGCACCGCGTTTCTCGCTTACGTGCTCGGATTGCGTCACGCCGTCGATGCCGACCACATCGCCGCCATCGACAATGTGGTGCGCAAGCTGATGCAGGAAGGCAAGCGGCCGGTATCGGTCGGACTGTTCTTCTCGCTCGGCCATTCGCTGGTCGTCACGATTTCTGTAGCGGTAATCGTTGGGTTGGCCTTCGCGCTGGAGGGTCGGCTGCACCCCTTCAAGGTGATCGGCAGCATCATCGGCACCGGCGCATCGGCGGTCTTTCTTCTTGCCGTCGCCGCGATCAATCTCGTCATTCTGCGGGCGGTGTGGGGCAGTTTCCGCCGCGCGCGCCGCGGCGAAGCGGTCGCCGATCATGAGCTCGATCTCTTGCTCTCGGGACGCGGCTTTCTCGCCCGCATCTTCCGGCCGTTGTTCCGCATGGTATCGCGCAGCTGGCAGATGTTCCCGATCGGCTTTCTGTTCGGGCTCGGCTTCGATACCGCGACCGAGATCACGCTGTTTACCGTTGCCGCCGCTCAAGCCTCCGGCGGCATGAACCTTGGCACCGTGATGCTGTTCCCGGCGTTGTTCACAGCCGGCATGACGCTGGTCGACACCACCGACAGCGTGCTGATGGTCGGCGCCTATGGCTGGGCGTTCCTCAATCCGATCCGCAAGATCTGGTACAACCTCACCATCACCGCGATTTCGGCGCTGGTTGCTTTTCTGATCGGCGGCATCGAGGCATTGGGCCTGATCGCCGACAAGCTCGGCCTCGGCGGCGGCTTCTGGGGCTCGGTCGGCAATCTCAACGCCGGGCTCGCCAATTTCGGCTACCTCGTCATCGGCGTTTTCATCGGCAGTTGGATCGTCTCCTATCTGATCTACCGCTGGCAGGGCTTTGACCGCCCGGCCGTTGAGCGTGTCGAGGCGGTGCAATGACCGCCGCGCCGATGGTTTACGTCTGCATCACTTGTCGCGGAGCCGCCGCGCAGGATTGCGAGCCGCGCCCCGGCTTGCTGTTGGCCGAGGCCGTCGAGCGCGCGGCGGCGGGAACCGAAGTCTCGGTGCGGCGGCTGCGCTGTTTCGCCAATTGCTCGCGCGGCCCAAGCGCCGCGATGCGCTGCAACGGATCGTGGACCTATGTGTTCGGCGGCCTCGATGAGCAAAATGCCGGCGCGTTGATCGAGGGCGCGCGGCTCTTGGCAGCCGCCGGCGACGGCATCCTGCCCTGGCGCGGGCGGCCGGACATTCTCAAGCGCGGCCTGATCGCGCGGGTTCCGCCGCTTGATTTTCAAGAGGTCGATCTATGAATGACAGGATCAACAGCCAGCTTGCGCGCGTGCCTTGCACCATCGTCACCGGCTTTCTCGGCGCCGGCAAAACCACGCTGATCCGTCACGTCATCGCCAAGGCGCAAGGCCGCCGCCTTGCCGTCATCGTCAACGAATTCGGCGACGTTGGCATCGACGGCGAAATCCTCAAAGGCTGCGGCAATGCCGCCTGCCCGGAGGACAATATCGTCGAACTGGCCAATGGCTGCCTGTGCTGTACCGTGGCCGACGAATTCGTGCCGGCGCTCGACGCCATTCTGGCCAAAGGCGGCATCGAGCACATCGTGATCGAGACCTCGGGCCTCGCGCTGCCAAAGCCCTTGGTCCAGGCGTTCCATTGGCCGGCGATCAAGAGCCGCGTCACCGTCGACGGCGTCGTGGTCGTGGTCGACGGCGCGGCGCTTGCCGACGGCCGCGTCGCGCAGGATCTCGATGCGCTCAAGCGCCAGCGCGCCGCCGACACGGCGCTCGAACACGACGATCCGGTCGAGGAAGTTTTTGAGGGCCAGATCGCCTGCGCCGATCTGGTGGTGCTCAACAAGAGCGATCTGCTTGACGAGGACGGCATCAACGCCGCGCTGGCGACGATCTCGCGCGCGCTGCCGCGCAGTGTCAAAGTCCTCACCGTCACCGACGGCAAGGTCGACGAGGCGCTGTTGCTCGGTCTCGGCGTCGGTACCGAAGAAGACATCGCCAATCGCCGCACCCGGCACGACGCCGAAGCCGAGCACGATCACGATGATTTCGACTCGTTTGTCGTGCCGCTCGGCGAGATCGAGGATCCCTCGGCGCTGACCACGCGCGTTGCTGGGCTGGCGGAGCGCTTCGACGTGTTGCGGGTGAAAGGTTTTGCCGCGATCGCCGGCAAGCCGCTGCGTTTGTTGGTGCAAGCCGTCGGGCCGCGGGTGTCGCATCAATACGACCGGCCGTGGGCGGCCTCCGAGCCACGTCAAGGTCAGCTTGTCGTCATTGGACTGAAAGGTCTCGACCGCGCCGCAATCGTGCAGGCGCTCACCGGCCAAGCGTTGAGATAAGCGATGCATCTGCTCACCACGAGCTCAACCGGCCTCGACGAAATCGTCGAAGCGGTCGATCTCGGCCAGCCGCCGGGCGATATCGCTATCTTGTCGTTCGCCGACAGCGATCTCGCCGGCGTTGCCACGGCGTGGCAGGGCGAGCGCGAAAGCCTCCCGAGCGTGCGGCTCGCACACTTACGCGATCTGCGTCACCCGATGTCGGTCGATCTGTGGATCGACCGCGTCGGCGTCCACGCCAAGGTGATCTTGGTGCGGCTGCTTGGCGGATTGGATTGGTGGAAATACGGCATCGACCGGTTGGCGGCGCTGGCGCGGGAACGCGGCATCGCGCTGGCCGTACTGCCTGGTGAAGATCGCGACGACACCAGACTCAAAGCCGCTTCGACGCTGCCGTCTGACGAGCTCGCTGTGCTCTTGCAATATTTCCGCGAAGGCGGCCGGGTAAATATGTGCGCGCTGCTCGGCCGTCTGGCGCGCCATGCCGGATGTGACGGCGAATTGCGCGAGGCGAAAGCGGTGCCCCGCTTGGCTGGTTACGTGCCGGGAGAGGGCGCCGTTGCTGTCGATCGGTTGGTTACGACGCTTGCGCCCGGCCAGTCTGTGATCCCTATCGTGTTCTATCGCGCCATGCTGCTCGCGGGCGATACCGCGCCGATCGACATGCTGTGCGCGGCGCTGGCGGCGCGGGGACTATCGCCGGCGCCGCTATTCATCACCAGCCTCAAAGATCGCGAAGCCGACACCTTCTTGCGCGATGCGCTGGCGCGGCTCGATCCAGCATTGATCGTCACCATGACGGCGTTCGCAGCCGGCGGCGGCGTCGACCGGCCGGCGGCGCTCGATGCCGCCGGCGTTCCGGTCCTGCAAGTGGTCAGCGCCACCACCAAACGCGCCGCGTGGCAGGATAGTCCGCGCGGCCTCGGTGCCGCCGATCTCGCGATGCATGTGGTGCTGCCCGAGCTTGACGGCCGCCTCCTTGCCGGCGCCGTCGCCTTCAAGGACCCGCTGCCGCCGCAGGAAGGTCTCGCTTTCACTGCGCTGGCGAGCCGGCCCGAACCGGATCGCGTCGCCATGGTCGCCGATCGCATTGCCGCACATGTGCGGTTGCGCGAGCTGCCGCGCGATGAGCGGCGTATTGCGATATTGATGCCGGATTATCCCGGCGCCAAGGGCCGTACCGGCTACGCCGTCGGTCTCGACGTTCCGGCAAGCGTGCTCGCGGCGCTCGGCGATCTCGCCGCGGCGGGTTACGCGGTGAGCGGCGCGCCGCAAACGCCGCGCGATTTGCTCGATGTGCTCGCTCACGGGTCGGAAGACGCGATCCTGACGCTTGCGCAATACGAAGCTTATTTGGCGCGGCTGCCGCGCAACGCGGTAGCGCGTTTGCGTAGGGCTTGGGGCGAACCGTCAGCCGATCCTGATGTCCGCGCCGACGCGTTTCATTTCCGTGCGGAAGAATTCGGCAATGTCCTGGTGGCGCTGCCGCCCGATCGGGGCCGCACCGCGGAGAAGCGCGCCGATTATCACGATGCGGCTCTGCCGCCGCGGCACGCACTGGTCGCGTTCGGGCTGTGGCTGCGGCACGTCGCGAAAGTCGATGCACTCGTCCACATGGGCGCGCACGGCACGCTGGAATGGCTGCCCGGCAAGGCGGTCGCGCTCACCGCGGAATGCTTTCCCGAAATCGTCACCGGCACGCTGCCAGTGATCTATCCCTTCATCGTCAGCAATCCCGGCGAGGCGGCCCAGGCCAAACGCCGCATTGCCGGACTGACCATTGGCCATCTGCCGCCACCGCTGGTCGCCGGCGGGCCGAGCGGCGACGCGCATGAGCTTGAACTTCTGCTCGACGAATATGCCCAGGCCGACGGGCTCGACCGCCGCCGCCGCGAGCGGCTCGCCAAGCTCATCGTCGAAACCGCGCAGCGCACCGGCTTGGCGCATGAAGCCGGCGTTGCCGGAGACAGAGGCACGGTCGCTCCCGATGAAGCGCTGCGGCGCATTGACGCCTGGCTGTGCGATCTGAAAGACCTCGCGATCAAGGACGGGCAGCACATCTATGGCTGCCTGCCGCCGGGCGCCGACGATCCAATGTGGCGAGCGAGCGCCGCGGCCGAGCGCGCGGCGCTGCTCGCCGCGCTGGATGGCCGCCGCGTCGCGCCGGGACCGGCCGGCGCGCCGGCGCGTGGGCGGCGCGACGTGCTGCCGACGGGCCGTAACCTCTTTACTGCCGATCCGCGCACGCTGCCGACACCGACCGCGATGGAGCTCGGCCGACTCGCCGCCGACGAAGTCGTGCGCGCGCATCTGCAGACCCATGGCGACATGCCGCGTGCGGTGGTGATCGATCTGTGGGGCAGTGCCACCTTGCGCACCGGCGGCGAGGAGATCGCGCAAGGTTTGGCGCTGCTTGGCTGCCGCCCAATCTGGGAAAACGCCAGCGGCCGCGTCACCGGCGTTGAAGTGCTGCCCTGCGCGGCGCTGGGCCGTCCGCGCGTCGACGTCACCTGGCGCATTTCCGGGCTGTTCCGCGATCTGTTCCCGGCGCAGATCGCGCTGATCGATGCCGCGGTGCAGACAGTCGCGGCGCGCGACGAAGCGGATGACGAAAATCCGCTGGTCGCTGCGCGTCACAGCGGCAGCGGTGCGAATGCAGCGCGCCTTCAGCGAATTTTCGGTACCGCGCCCGGCGTCTACGGCGCGGGCGTCGAGGATCTGATCGGTCATGACGCCGACAGCGAAGCCATCGGCGCGAGCTATCTCGCCGCCGCCTCGCATGCTTATGGCGGCGCGGACGGCGACGCGGCCGTGGCGCCCGGCGCCTTCGCGCGGCGCGTCGCCAATGCCGACATGCTGGTGCATGTCAGCGACGATCCCGCGCGCGATCTCCTGGAAGGCGCCGAGGATGCCGCTTTTGTCGCCGGCTTTGCCGCGGCGGCCAAGCTTCTCGGCCGTGCCGCCGATCTGGTGATGCTGGATATGACCGATCCGCAGCGGCCGCGCGCGCGCGCGCTGTCGGCGGCTTTGGCGCGGATCGTGCGGGCGCGAGCGGTCAATCCGCGCTTCATCGCCGGACAGATGCGCCACGGTCCGCGCGGCGCGGCAGAGCTTGCCGAAACCGTCGACCGTCTCGTCGCCTTCGCGGAGACCACCGGCGCTGTTGCCGGCAATTTGTTCGACCTGCTGTATGACGCCTATGTCGCCGATCCCGATGTGCGCGACTTTTTGCTGCGCGCGAATCCCGCGGCCGCGGCGGCGATCGCCGAGCGTCTCGATGCCGCGCGGCGCCGCGGCCTGTGGCACCCGCATCGCAACGATATCGACGCCGGCTTCGCCGAGCTCCAGGGGGAGGTCGTGGCGTGAGCGCGCGCGCATTCGTCATGCCGCCACGCCGCGGCGCTTGCCCCGGGCTGTCGGCGCCGATGCCGACCGGCGACGGTCTGCTGGTGCGGCTTCATCCGCTCGGAACGATCCCGCTTGCCGCCTTCGCGGGGCTGTGCCGGGCGGCGCGACGGCATGGCAACGGCGTGATCGAGATCACCTCGCGAGGCAGCACCCAAGTTCGCGGCCTGAGCGATGAGACGGCGCCGCAATTTGCGGCCGACATCGCCGCGCTCGGCATCGCGGCGGCCGACGGCGTTGCGATTCAGTGCAGTGCGCTGGCCGGGATCGACGCTGCGGAAGTTTTCGATAGCGCCGCGCTCGCCGCCGAATTGCGATGTGCCTTGGCGCGTGTGCCGTTGGCGACAAAACTCAGCGCCAAAGTTTCCGTCGCGATCGATGGCGGTGGAGCGCTCGGTCTTGCTGAGCTTCCCGCTGACATTCGTCTGACTGCACACGCCGAAGACGGCGCGGTCGTATGGTGCGTTGCCGTCGGCGGCGACGAGGCCGGCGCGAGTTTTATCGGTGTGGTTGCGCGCCCCGATGCGATCGACGCGGTCATGCGGCTGCTGCAAGTTTTGGCGCGACGCAGTCCCGATACGCGCGCGAGAAATATAATTACGGTCGAAGGAGCGGAGCCGTTCGGTTCAGCGATCGCGGATTTGCTAATTCCCGCTCATTCCCGCGAAAGCGGCAATCCATTTCTGGGTCCCCGCTTTCGCGGCGGCGAGCGAAGCGAGCAGGATGCCATCGGCACGCGTCGGCTGCGCGATGGATCGCTCGCCTGCGGCATCGGCCTTGCCTTTGGCCATTCCAACGCGACCGCGCTGGAGCGATTGGTCGATATTGTGGAGACAGCGGGCGCGAGCGGGTTCCGCACGGCTCCGGGCCGAGTTCTGATGATAATCGGGCTCACGTCACGGACTGCGGCGGCCTTTGTCGCCGCTGCCGCGCAACTCGGTTTTATCGTGCGCGCTGACGATCCACGGCGGAACGTCTTCGCTTGCGCCGGTGCACCGATCTGCGCCTCGGCGCTTATCGCGGCACGCGCCATCGCTCCGCGCGTTGCGGATCAAATCGCGCTGCACCGGGACAGCACCGTCACTGTTCATATCTCCGGCTGCGCCAAGGGCTGCGCCCACGCCGCACCCGCCGCGCTGACTGTCGTCGGCACATTGGATGGCTGCGCATTGGTTGCCGACGGCTCGGCGCGCGATATGCCGTTCGCGCTGGTGACAAGCGACGAACTTCCCGAAGCGATCGCGCGGTTCGCGCGCGAGCGAAAGCGGGAGGTGGCTCATGGCTGAGCGTGCCGCCTATCTGCGCGACGGTGGCGCGATCTACCAGCGCTCGTTCGCCATCATCCGCGCCGAAGCCGACCTGTCGCGTTTTTCGGCCGAGGAGACCGATGTTGCCGTGCGCATGATCCACGCCTGCGGCCAGGTCGAAGTCGCCCAGCACATCGTCTTCGGCGGCGGGCTCGTCGCCGCGGCGCGCAGCGCGCTTGGCGCGGGCGCGCCGATTCTCTGCGATTCTGAAATGGTGGCGCACGGCATTACGCGCGCGCGGCTCCCGGCGCGCAACGAAGTCATTTGCACGCTCAACGATCCGCGCACCGCGGCGCTGGCGGAGAAGAACGGCACGACCCGCTCGGCGGCGGCGCTCGATCTGTGGCTCGACCGTCTCGGCGGCGTGGTCGTCGCCATCGGCAATGCGCCGACCGCGCTGTTCCGCCTGCTCGAACTGATCGATGCCGGCGCGCCGAAGCCGGCGGCTATTCTCGGTATCCCGGTCGGCTTCGTCGGCGCGGCGGAATCGAAGGAGGCGCTTGCGCAAAATCCGCGCGGCGTGCCGTTTCTCGTCGTGCGCGGCCGCATGGGCGGCAGCGCCATGACGGCGGCGGCAATCAACGCTTTGGCGAGGCCCGGCCTATGAGCGCGGCCAGACTGATCGGCGTTGGCGTCGGGCCGGGCGATCCGGAATTGCTGACGCTTAAAGCGATGCGCGCGCTCGGCAAGGCCGACGTGGTCGCACATTTCGCCAAGGCGGGAAGTCCGAGCCATTCGCGCGCCATCGCAGCACGCCACCTGCGTGCCGGCGTCGCCGAGCTGGCGCTGTATTACCCCGTCACCACCGAATTGCCGGCTTGCAGCGACGGCTATCGCGATGCGATTCGCGATTTCTACGATGGTGCCGCGGCGGCAATCGCCGCGCAGCTCGAAGCCGGCTGCGTCGTCGCCGTAATCTGCGAAGGCGATCCGCTGTTCTACGGCTCCTACATGCATCTGCATACGCGGCTTTCGCCGCGGTTTCCGACCGAAATCGTCGCCGGCGTCACCGGCATGTCGGGCTGCTGGTCGGCGGCGGGGATGCCGATGGCGCAAGGCGACGATGTCTTTACGGTACTGCCGGCGACGCTGCCTGAAGATGAGCTGACGCGCCGCCTCGCCGAAGCCGACGCCGCGGTGGTGATGAAGGTTGGCCGGCATCTGCCGAAATTGCGCCGCGCATTGGAAACCAGCGGCCGCTTGCCACGCGCCATCTATGTCGAGCGCGGCACCATGGCGGCGGAGAAGATGATTCCGCTCTCGGCCAAGCTCGACGATGAGGCGCCGTATTTCGCGGTCGTGCTGGTGCCGGGCTGGGAGGAACGGCCAGGAGCGGAGAAATGAGCGGCCGTCTCGCCGTCGTCGGTTTGGGGCCGGGCGATCCGCGCTATTTGACGCCGGACGCCGAGGCCGCCCTTGGCGATGCCGAAGCCCTTTACGGTTATGGACCCTATCTCGACCGCGTTCCACCGCGCGCCGGCCAGACCCGCTATCCGTCCGACAATCGTGAAGAAGGCGCGCGCGCGTCGGCCGCGCTTCGCCATGCCGCGCAGGGCGCGCGCGTCGCCGTCGTCTCCGGCGGCGATCCGGGCGTGTTCGCCATGGCGGCGGCGATCTGCGAGCAGATCGAGCAAGGTTCGGAAAGCGGGCGTGCGCTCGATGTCGTTTTCATTCCCGGCATCACCGCCATGCTTGCCGTTGCGGCGAAAATCGGCGCGCCGCTCGGCCACGATTTCTGCGCGCTGTCGCTGTCCGACAATCTGAAGCCTTGGGATCTGGTGGAGCGAAGGCTCGATGCGGCGGCGAGCGCGGGCTTTGTTATCGCGCTTTACAATCCGATGTCGCGGGCGCGGCCGTGGCAGTTCGGCAACGCCATGAAGCGGCTGCGCCGGCATCTGCCGGAGACGACGCCCGTGGTGTTCGGCCGCGCGGTGGGCCGGCCCGACGAGCATGTGAACGTCGCGTCGCTCGCGGAAGCCGACGCGACACCGGCCGACATGGCGACGCTGGTGATTGTCGGCACCCGTGAAACGCGCGTGATCGCGCGGCCGGGGCGTTCGCCGCTGGTTTATACGCCGCGCGCCGCGGCGGAGGTGAGTGCATGATCGAGCCAGGCGATGGCATCCTCGATCGTCTCGACCGCGGGCGCCGCCGACGCGGGCGGCCGGCGCAGCAGGATGACCTCAATCCCCAGCGCGCGCGCTGCTGCGATTTTGCCATAGGCCGCGCTGCCGCCGCTGTTCTTGGCGATGACGACGTCGATGACGTGCGCCGTCATCAGCGCGCGGTCGTCGGCTTCGCTGAAGGGGCCGCGCGCGGTGACGTAGGACACCTGCGGCAATGGCAGCGGCGGATCGACCGGATCGACACTGCGGACCAGATAACGGTGCTGCGGCGCGCTGGTGAACGGCGCGAGCTCGTTGCGGCCGAGCGCGACAAAGACGCTGCGCGATGTCTCGCCGATGGCGCGCACCGCGGCGCCGGTATCGTTCACCTCGATCCAGCGGTCGCCGGCGACGGCACGCCACGGCGCCCGGTGCAAGGCCACAAACGGTACGTCGCCGTCGCGCGCAGCGGCGGCGGCATTTTGCGAAATGACGGTCGCATAGGGATGCGTGGCGTCAATCAAAGCATCGATGCGTTCGGCCGCGAGATAATCGGCGAGCCCCGCAGCGCCGCCAAAGCCGCCGACGCGGACCGGTACGGCATGCGGAACCGGCGCGGCAGTGCGCCCGGCAAGCGACAGCGTCACGTCGAGATCGCCGCGCTTGGCAAGCCGTTCGCCAAGCAGGCGGCCTTCCGTGGTGCCGCCGAGAATGAGGACGCGTGGCATGCAAAATCCTGAACCGCTTCCGCGCGACACTGCCGCATCGCCGCGCTGGCTGTCCATCGTCGGCATCGGCGAGGATGGCGTGGAGGGGCTGAGCCCAGTGGCGCGCGGGCTGATCGAGTCAGCGGAAATCGTATTCGGGGGCCGCCGGCAGCTCGCACTGGCGGCGCCGCTCATTCGCGGCGCTTCGCGGCCGTGGCCGAGCCCGTTCGACGGCGCCGCCGCGGAAGTCTTAAGCCATCGCGGCCGGCAGGTCTGCGTGGTGGCCTCGGGCGATCCATTCCACTACGGGGTCGGCGCGGTGCTGGCGCGTCACATCGAAGCGCGCGAGATGATCGTAGTGCCGGCGCCGTCGGCCTTTTCGCTTGCCGCGGCCCGGCTCGGCTGGTCGTTGCACCGAACGATTCTGCTGTCGCTGCACGGCCGCATGCTCGATTTGGTCCGTCCCCATTTGCAGCCCGCCTCGGATATTCTCGCGTTGACCTCCGACGGCGACGCGCCGGCCGCGCTGGCGAGGCTGCTGACCGAAAGCGGCTTCGGCGCGTCGCGCCTGACCGTGCTCGAAGCTCTCGGTGGTCCGCGCGAGCGCATCCGCGCCACAACCGCCGCAGGATTCGAGCTCGGCACAACGGATGCGCTCAATGTCGTTGCGATCGAAGTGACGGAGGTACCTGACGCACGCGTTCTGGCAAGAACGCCCGGCCTCGCCGACAATCTGTTCGAGCACGACGGCCAGATCACCAAGCGGGAAATCCGTGCAGTGACTCTGTCGTCGCTGGCGCCGCGCCGAGGCGAATTGTTGTGGGACATCGGCGCCGGCTCCGGCTCGGTCGCGATCGAATGGCTGCTGGCCGATCAGATGATGCGTGCGATCGCAATCGAGCGGCGCGCCGACCGCGCGGCGCGCATCCGCCGCAACGCGGCGGCGTTCGGTGTGCCCGGGCTCGACATTATCGAAGGCGTGGCGCCGGCTGCCTTGTCGGGCCTGGAAATGCCGCAAGCCATCTTCGTCGGCGGCGGCGCCGGCGATCCGGGCACGCTCGATGCCGCGGCGCGAGCGCTGTCGCACGGCGGCCGGCTTGTGGTCAATGCCGTGACGCTGGAGACCGAGGCGCTGCTGCTCGCCCGCCACGCCGCGTTCGGCGGCGAATTGATCCGCATCGCAATTTCTCGCGCGGATGCGGTGGGCGAAAAGACCGGCTGGCGCGGGGCGATGCCGGTGACGCAGTGGCTGTGGACCAAGCCATGACCGTGCACTTCATCGGCGCCGGGCCGGGTGCGGCCGACCTCATCACCGTGCGCGGGCGCGATCTGATCGCGCGCTGCGCGGTCTGCCTTTATGCCGGCTCGATCGTGCCCCGCGAGCTCTTGACCTATTGTCCGCCGGGCGTGCGCATCGTCGACACCGCGCCGCTGTCGCTCGACGAGATCGAGACCGAGTTTGTCAGCGCCTACACGGCCGGGCTCGACGTGGCGCGGCTGCAATCCGGCGATCTATCGATCTATTCGGCGCTCGCCGAGCAACTGCGCCGGCTCGATCGGCGCGGCATTCCTTATACGCTTACGCCGGGCGTGCCGGCTTTCGCTGCCGCAGCGGCGGCCTTGCGATGCGAGTTGACCGTACCGGAAGTCGCGCAAAGCGTGGTGCTGACGCGTGTGCCGGGCCGCGCCTCGCGCATGCCGGACAATGAGAAGCTCGCCACCTTCGCCGCCAGCGGCGCAACGCTCGTCATCCACCTCGCCATTCATGCAATCGATGCGATCGTAAAAGAGCTCACACCGTTCTATGGCGTCGAATGCCCGACAGCGGTCGTGGTGCAGGCAAGCTCGGCGCAGCAGCGTATTATTCGCGGCACGCTCGCCGACATCGCCGTGAAAGTGTCCGAAGCGGGAATCGAGCGCACGGCGCTTATTTTTGTCGGCCGCGCGCTCGCTGCGGAAACTTTCCGTGACAGCGCGCTCTACGATGCGGATTATCGCCGCCGCTTCCGTGGAGGCGCCGCGTGATGAGAGATTTAAACCTTGAACGGTGCGCGGCCGACCAGATTTTGCTCGCGGTCGAACAACACGACTTCGATCGCAATATCGCGGCCGGCGATAACGTCCTCGGCGGTATGCTGCGCCGCCAGCGCCACGGCGTCGCCGAGCGCGATGCCGGCGTTTTGCGCCAGCATGAAAGCTTCGGCGGCGGTGTTCGCGCCGAGAATGCGCTGGCAAAGCTGCGCGTCGCCGCCCGCCGCCCCGGCAAAGTTCGCCAGTTCGCCAAGGTCGACCTCGCCGCGCTTGGAATGCAGATCCGTCAGGCCTTGCGCCAGCTTCGTCATCTTGGCGACGCCGCCGGCGATGGTGACGCGGGCGACCGGATGTCGGCGCAGATATTTCAGCATGCCGCCGACGAAGTCCCCCATGTCGATCAGCGCAATCTCCGGCAGGCCGTAGAGCTTTTGCACGGCGGCCTCGGAGCTCGCGCCCGTGGCGCCGGCAATGTGGGTCAAGCCCGCGGCGCGGGCGACTTCGATGCCGGAATGGATCGAATGAATCCAAGCCGAGCACGAATAGGGCACGACGATGCCGGTGGTGCCGAGGATCGACAGGCCGCCGACGATGCCGAGACGGCCATTGAGCGTCTTCGCTGCCAGCGCCTCGCCGCCGGGAATCGAAATCTCGACGTCCGCATCGGCGGCACGGCCGACCGCAGCGGCGACCTCGGCAATAGCGTCGCCGATCATGCGGCGCGGCACCGGATTGATGGCGGGCTCGCCCGGCGCAACGGGCAGGCCAGCGCGCGTGACCGTGCCGACGCCTTCACCGGCGCGAAACGTCACGCCAGCACCGGGCGCGCCGATCCGAACCGTGGCGCAGATCAGCGCGCCATGGGTCACGTCTGGATCGTCGCCGGCGTCCTTGACCACGCCGGCCGTCGCCGTGCTCTCGTCCTTGCGCGTCATGGCGAGTGCAAAGCTCGGCCGCCCCCCGCGCGGCAATGTCACCTCGACCGGGTCCGGAAACTCGCCAGTGACGAGCGCTGCATACGCCGCCTTCGCCGCCGCTGCGGCGCAAGTGCCGGTGGTCCAACCCCGGCGCAATGGCGGGTCCTGCTTGGGCATCTCGCTTCCTTTGCGCCAAGCTTTAGTCCCGCCCAGCGCGGGCGTCACGATGGGCGCGCGTCATGACGGCATGGGACGCCTTGGCGGCGGGGCGCGCGGGCATTCCGGTCTTCGAGCCGGGCCACGTCTGGCTCGCCGGCGCAGGGCCCGGCAATCCGGGCCTTCTCACGCTTGATGCGCTGGCCGGTCTAGCGCAGGCCGACGTGGTCGTTCACGACGCGCTGGTCGATCAACGCATTTTGGCGTTGGCCGGATCGCAGGCGCGGCTGGAGTTTGCCGGCAAGCGGGGTGGCAAGCCGTCGGCGAGCCAAGCCGATATCAGTGAGCGGCTGGTGGCGCTGGCGCGAGCCGGGCAGCGCGTGCTGCGGCTCAAGGGCGGCGACCCCTTCGTGTTCGGCCGCGGCGGCGAGGAAGCGATGACGCTGGCGGCGGCGGGCATCCCGTTTCGCATCATTCCCGGCGTCACCGCCGGCTTGGCGGCGCTCGCCGCGGCCGCCATTCCGGCGACGCTGCGCGGGGTCAATCGCGCCGTGATCTTCGCCGCCGGTCACGGCGCTGAAGAGGATTTCGACTGGGCGCCGCTTGCCCGCGCCGGCCAGCCGATCGTGCTCTACATGGTCATGCACAATCTCGATCGGATTGCCGCCGCATTGATGGATGCCGGACTCGCCGGCGCCACGCCGGCGGCGGTGATCGCCTCGGCGACCACGCCGCGGCAGCGCGTGTTGGTATCGACGCTGGAAAAACTTTCCGGCGATGCGCGCGCGCAAGAATTCGAGCCGCCGGCGATCGTCGTGATCGGCGACATCGTGACCATGCGCGAGCGGCTCGTCGCCGAAAATGCGCCGGCCAACAAGGACGCGAAATGACAGCGCGCGGCCTCATTATCGCCGCGCCAAGCTCGGGCGCCGGCAAGACCACCGCGACGCTCGCTGTGCTGGCGGCGTTGGCGCGGCGCGGCGTCAAAGTGCGTGCGGCGAAAACCGGCCCGGATTACATCGACCCGGCATTCCACGCCGCCGCCGTCGGCGCACCGAGCGTCAATCTCGATAGTTGGGCCATGCCGCCGGCGCTGCTCGACGCTTTGGCGGCGCGAGCGGCCGCTGACGCGGATATTTTCATCGTCGAAGGCGTGATGGGCCTGTTCGACGGCGCCAGCGGCACAGCCGGCCAACGCGGCGCCACCGCGGATCTTGCCGCGCATTTTGGGCTTCCGGTCGTGCTGGTGCTCGACATAGCGCGACAGGCGCAGTCGGCTGCGGCCGTCGTCAGGGGGTTCGCGTCACATGACCCCGCGGTGCATATCGCCGGCGTCATTCTCAATCGCGCGGCCAGCGAAAAACATCGCGCGCTGGTCGCGGACGCCATCGCGGCACTCGGCATCCCGGTGTTCGGCGCAGTGCCACGCGAGGCGGCGCTCGCTTTGCCGGAACGGCATCTCGGCCTGGTGCAGGCTGGCGAGCATGCCGATCTTGGCGCGCTGATCGATCGTCTTGCCATGATGGCTGAGCGCCATCTCGATCTGGATGCGATAATCGCCAAGGCCGCGCCGCTTCGTGTCGGCGCTGCTGACGTGCTTGCGAGCGCTTTGCCGCCGCCCGGCCAGCGCGTGGCGCTGGCGCAGGACCGGGCGTTCAGCTTCGTTTATCCGCATTTGGTCGAAGCCTGGCGCCGCGCCGGCGCGGAGATCGTTCCGTTCTCGCCGCTCGCCGACGAACCGCCCGCCGAAGGCGCCGATTGTTGCTGGCTGCCGGGCGGCTATCCGGAGCTGCACGCCGATACGCTTGCCGCGGCGGATCGTTTCAGGACCGGCTTGCGGCGCTTTGCCGAAACGCGTCCGGTGCACGGCGAGTGCGGCGGCTACATGGTTTTGGGCGAAAGCATCGAAGATGCCCAGGGCAAGCAACACGCCATGACCGGTTTGCTCGGCCACACCACGAGCTTCGCCAAACGCAAATTGCATCTCGGCTACCGCACGGCTCGGCTGTTGTCCGACACTGTTTTAGGACACAGCGGTGCGGTCGTGCGCGGGCACGAATTCCATTACGCCACGTTGACTTCGAGCGGTGACGATGAGTTTTTCGCCGAGCTGTGTGACGGCGAAGGCCGCGCGCTCGGTAAATCTGGCGGCCGACGCGGCCGCGTCACCGGAACGTTCTTTCACGCCATCGCCGCCGCGGCCGGATAAAGCCGCTCAGCATTCCAGCAGCGCCACGGTGCCAAGCCCGCCGTCGGCGCAGATGCTGACGACGGCGCGGCTGCCCGGCGCCATCGCGGCGAGTTCCTTGACCGCCTGACTCAAAATACGCGCGCCGGTCGCGGCGAACGGATGGCCGAGCGCGACGCTGCCGCCGTTCGGATTCATCCGCTCAACTGGAAAACGGCCGAACGTGTTCTCGATGCCTGCCTTGGCGCGGACGAATTCCTTGTCCTGCAGCGCCTTGATGTGGCAGGCGACCTGCGCGGAGAACGCTTCGTGGATTTCCCACAGCGCGATGTCGTCGTAGTTCAGCCCGTGCCGCGCCAAGAGCCTTGGAATCGCGGTCGCCGGCGCCATCAGCAGGCCTTCGTGGAAAATATCGACCGCGGCCATCTCGAAATCGACCAGGCGCACGCGCGGCGTTGTTGCCGGCAGGCGGGTAACGCCCTCGTCCGTCGCAACCCACAGGCCGGCGGCGCCGTCGGTCAGTGGCGACGAGTTGCCCGCGGTGATGGTGCCCTGGCCGCTGACGCGGTCGAACACCGGCTTCAGCCTGGCGAGCTTGTCCAGCGACGTGTCGCGGCGCGGAAAGTGATCCTTATCGATGCCGTCGAGCGGGATAATCAAATCGTTGAAGAAGCCGCGATACTGCGCCGCGACCGCGCGGCGATGGCTCTCCAGCGCCAGTTCGTCCTCCTCCTGGCGGGTGACCTTCCAATCCTTTGCCATGTCTTCGGTGTGTTCGCCCATGCTGCGGCCGGTGACGCGGTTCTTCACTTCCGGCACATAGAGGCGGATGTCGGATGGCCGCAGGCGGCGCAGGATGCGCATGCGTTCGCGTGTGCTGCGTGCCTGGAAAAGGCGCCGCAGCCAGACCGACAGATTCATGCCGAGACCGAATTCGACGCGGGTCATGCTTTCGACCCCGCCGACCAAAGCGAGCGCCGCGCGCCGCCGTCCAAGCATTCCGGCGGCCTCGAAGGCTCCGACCATGCTGGTCGAGCACTGCATGACAGTGGTGGAGGTCGGCACATGCGGATCGAGCTTGCTGTCGAGCCAGATCTCGCGCGCCAGATTGGCGTAAGCGAGATTGACGACGACCGAGCCCCAGACACCGAAGTCGATCGGCCCGTTGACTTGCCGCGCCATGGCTTGAACGACCGGCACCGACAGGCTCAGCGAGTCGCGATCGGCGAATGGCCCATCCACCGCGACAAACGGCGTGCGCAGGCCGGCCGCCAACCAAACGGCTTGTCCGCCGTTGCCCGGCATCTCTCAGCCCGCCGCTTTTGGCTCTGCGTCGTCGGCCGGTTTGTCAGACACGCCGGCCTCGGCAAAGGTCGCCATGCCGGTGTGGCAGGCGAGCGCCGCGCGCAGGATGGAGAGCGCAACCGCCGCACCAGACGCCTCGCCAAGCCGCATGTTGAGATCAACGAGCGGCTGCAGGCCCATTTCCTCAAGCAGCATGCGGTGACCGGCCTCGGCGGAGACGTGGCCGGCTTGCGCATGCGCCAGCGTGTCGGCGCGCAGCTTTGCCAGCGGTGCTACCGCCGCGGTGCAGACAAAGCCGTCGAGCAAAACCGGAATGCGCTGCCGCCGCGCCGCCAGCGTGGCGCCGAGGATGGCGGCGAGCTCGCGGCCGCCGAACGCCGCAGCCACGGCCAACGGGTCGTACAGCGTGGCAACATGCCGCGCGATCGCCCGGTCGATCACGCTGCGCTTGCGCGCCAAGCCGGCTTCATCGACGCCGGTGCCGCGGCCGGCCCACCGCGCGCCGCCGCCGCCGAACAGCGCCGCGGCGATGGTCGCCGCCGCGGTGGTGTTGCCGATGCCCATTTCGCCGAGGCAAACCAGATCGCAGTCCGGCGCCACCGCATCATAGCCGGTTGCCACGGCGGTGAGGAATTCCGGCTCGGTGAGCGCCGGCTGTTGGGTGAAGTCGGCGGTCGGCGTTTCCAGCGACAGCGGAATGACGCGCAATTTCGCGCCGGCGCTGCGCGCAAGCTGGTTGATCGCGGCGCCGCCGGCGGCGAAGTTCGCCACCATCTGCGCCGTCACCTCGGCCGGGTAGGCCGAGACGCCCTGTTTGGTCACACCGTGATTGCCGGCGAAGACCAGGATTTCGACGTAGTCGAGCCGCGGCGGCGCATGGCCCTGCCAATGCGCCAGCCAGGCGACCAGGTCTTCGAGCCGGCCGAGGCTCTTCGGCGGCTTGGTCAGGATCGCTTCGCGCTGGGCAACGGCGGCGCTGGCCGCGGGATGCCCGCTCGGCAGGTCGAGACAGACCGCGCGCAGGTCGGAAAATGAGGTAAAGTTTGTCATGCCGATGGTATTCCGCACGCGGGAAAGCGCCCCACCAACGATAGCACGGTCTCCGGGAGATGACGATTTCCGACAACTGGCTTGAAAACCGCGCCGAGGAGCTCAAGGCGAGCATTGTGTTCTGCACCCGCTTGCCGCTGCTGCGGGCAACGCCGCGTGCGGGCGATTCGCTCTCCCGCGCGGCGTGGGCATTTCCGGTCGCGGGAATTCTTGTCGGCCTCATCGGTGCGATCGTCTATGGCATGGCCCATCGTTTCGGGCTGCCGCCGTGGCCGGCGGCGGTACTCGCCGTCGCAGCGACGATGCTTGTCACCGGCTGCCTGCACGAGGACGGGCTCGCCGACACGGCCGATGGCTTTGGCGGCGGCAGCACGCGCGAACAAAAACTCGCCATCATGCGCGACAGTCGCATCGGCGTTTACGGCGTCTGCGCCTTGACGATGTCGCTCGTTCTACGCGTCGGCGCGTTGGCAAGTCTGCCCAGCGCCCACGCGGTGGTGTGGGCGTTGATCGCCTCGCACGCTGCCGCGCGCGCGACCATGCCGGCCTTGATGCTGTTGCTGCCGCCGGCGCGCAGCGACGGCTTATCGTTCGATGCCGGCCGGCCGCCGGGTGAATCGGTCGCCGCCGCCGCGGTGATCGGCTTTCTTGTCCTCGCGATTTGCCTGCATTTCGGCCATGGCCTGTTGGCGCTGATCGTTGTCGCCGCGATCGTCGCGCTCGTGGCGTGGCTCGCGACGCGGCAGATCGGCGGCCAGACTGGCGACGTCATGGGCGCGCTGGAGCAGGTCAGCGAGATCGCTGTGCTGCTGGTCGCGTTAGGCTGATTACGCCGCCGAGCGTTGCTCGGGATCGAGCGGCAGCTTCACCGGCTGCTTGGTCTTGGCCGACAGATCGAGCGCCTTGGTCAGCATCAGCCGGTTATGCGCCTCCACCGCCGTCGCGGCTTGCGTCGGCAGGCCGAGCGAGATGCGGTTGAGCCACGACACCGTCTCGTCGGCCATCGGTCCGCGCAATTCGCCGAGCACCATGTCGCCGGGCGGATAAGAGCCCATGAAGTCCACCAGACGGCTCGTGTCGGGCGCGTAGCCTTCGCTCTGCGGTGCCGACACCGCGAGCACCATATCGCGATGGGTGTCGTCGATCGTGAGCACGCCGTGGGTGCCGTTGATGCCGACTTCGAGGCTATAGACCGCGCCGGGCCAGGTCACCGGCAGCGCCCACGAGATGCTGAGGTTATGGACCGTGCCGTCGGAGAACATGATCATTCCGGCGGTGGCGTCGATGCCCTGGTAAAGCGGGCCGAGCACCTTGTCGACCGAACGCGCGTAGCATTCGACCGGCGTTTTCTTTTCCAGATACCACATCACGATATCGAGCGCGTGCGTGCCGGAAATCACCATCGGTGAGATCGTCGATGGATCGTCGGTGCGTTTGTAATTGTCGATAGCGACCAGCCGATTCATGAAGGCGCGCGAGGTGACCATCGTCACGTCGCCGAGCGCGCCGTTCCGCACCTTCTCCTTGGCGCCAAGCCATTTCCTCCGGAAGCGCTGGGTGTAGCCGACCACGGCGTCGAGCCTGGCGTCGGTGATCGCCTTGAGCACGCGGGTGGATTGCGCCAGGTCGGTGGCGAGCGGCTTCTCGATCAGCATCGGCACGCCGCGCTCGACCGCGGCCAGCACCGGCTCGACATGCAGGTGCTCGTCGGTTGCGATGATGGCGCAGGTCACTTCCGGCCGCGCCAGCAATTCGCGATGGCTGGTGGTGATGAAATCGGCGCCGATGCGCGCGCCGACGTCGCCGCCGCGGTTGTGATTGAGCTCGGCGATGCCGATCCATTCCACCGCGGGATGGCGCGCCGCCACTTCGCCGCGGAACAGGCCGACGCGGCCGGCGCCGATAATGGCGAGGCCGACGCCTTTTGCACCCTTCTTCATACGTTCAATCCCGCGCGGTTCTTCTTTTTCAGCTCGGCAATGCCGGAAATGGTTTCGTTGGAGAGCGGCAGATCGATCGGTTCGTTGCGGTCGGCTGAGAGATCGGCTGCGCTGTAAGTCTCCATCACGCGCCGTGCACTCTCCGGCGTCACCATCACCGGCGTGTCGCGGATGCAGGCTTCGAGGAAATGCATGGTCTCCGGTCCGAGCCCGCCCGCATAGACGTGATCGACCCACTCGCCCGGCATGGTCGACATCGGGAATTCCTGGCCGCGCTTTTCGGTATTGAGCCAGTTGTCGCGTTGGGTGTCGTCGAGAAACAGCGAGCCGTCGGTGCCGGTGATCTCGATCCAGGTGGAGCAATAATTCGGAAAGCTCGGCGGCAAATTCCAGCCGCCGCCGATCATCACCGCGACGCCGTTGTCCATGGTCACGGTCGTGAACATGATGTCGTGCGAGCCGTTGATCGGCTGCATATAGCCGTAAGCGCCCTGGCTGTAGACGCGAACCGGCTTGGCCGGCTCGAGCAGCCAGAACACGAAATCGAGGTCGTGGGTCGATTCCATGACGACGGGCGACAGGCGGACCCGGCTCGCGATCTTCTTGCCCAGTTCGCGCGACAGATGGCGGCTGACCAGCACCGAGACGACCTTGCCGAGCGTGCCGTCGGTGATCTTTTTCTTGGCGTAGGCCACTTTGGGATTAAAGCGCTGCGAATAGCCGATGGTGAATTTCAGCCCGTTGCGCTTGGCCAGCTGGATCAGTTCGTCGGCTTCCCACAATTCCAGCGCGATCGGTTTTTCCAGCATGACGTTCTTGCCGGAGCGCAGGCAGTCGCGCGCAATCGGATAGTGGTTGGCTTCCGGCGTGGTTGAGACATAGACGACGCGGATGGCGTCGTTCTTGATGAGGTCGTTGTAGTCGAGCGTAGATGTTGCTGGCTTATAGAGCTTCGTTACCTCGGCAAGCCGGTCCAGCTTGATGTCGCACAGGTGCAATTTGTCGACCAGCGCCGTGCGCGACAGCGTGTCCGCCCGCAGACCGCCGATCCAACCGACACCGATTACCCCAACTTCCACCGTCTTCACTGCGCGTTCCTCGTTTGCTTCGGGCGCATAAAGACCATGACGCCGCGGGAGGTGCAACAGTCAGGCGGCAAAGCCGAACACGCTTTTGGCAAATTGCGGATAGACCTCGGCCAGCATCGGTGCGACGACCGAGCGCATCATTTGTAAGGTCTCAGCCGACGGCGCCGGCGTGGTCGGTACTTCCGCCGGCCGGTCGAAATCGAAGCCGGTGTTCTCGATGACTTCGGCGACGCTATGTCCCGGATGCACGCTGGCAAGCCGAAAGCGCCGGCGCGTGCGGTCGAAGTCGAACAGGCAGCGGTTGGTGACGAGCGCGATAGGGCCGCCGGGGCGAAACACGTTGTCGGCGCTGCCGCCCGGCGCGCTGATGAAATCGACCTTTGGCACCAGCGTGCGCCGCGAATGCTCGACGCGGAACAGGATCACTTTCGGCACGACGTAATAGAGATAGGCCGAGCCGAACGAGCCGGGGAAACGCGCCTTCGGGTGATCGTAGTCGCCGACGCTGACCAGATTGATATTGCCGTCGCCGTCGATCTGGCCGCCGGAGAGAAAGAACACATCGATGCGGCCCTGGCCGGCGCAGTCGAACAGTTCGCGGGCACCGTCGGTGAAGAACGTGTGTTGGCGGCTGCCGAGCAGCGAGACATAAGGCCGGCCATGGCCGCGTTCGCGGGCAAGCAGCGCCGCGGTCGCCGGAATCGGCGAGGCGGCGCCGACCGCGACATGACGCAATTTTGGTCATCTTGGCCGATCAGCCGGCAGATCACGTCGGCGAGCAATTCCTCGTCGCGGAAGCTTTCAGGCGCCTCGCCACTCATGCAACGACTGCCGCCCGCTCATAGACGTAACGCTGCAAATATTCGGCAAAGCCTTGGGCAGTGGCGGCAAGCCGGGCATATTCGGCGACGTGTGCGCCATCGATGGGGTAATGGTCCGGCAAGGGCAGGGGCCACGCCCCGCGCGGCGCGACGGCGACGGCCTCGACGTAAAAGCCCGGCAGCGTGCCGGCGGCCAGCACTGGATCGCGCAGCAAATCGCCGTCGTGAATTTTCTCCACGGTGACGATTGTCTTCGCCGCGGCATGCGCCATCGTCACAAGTTCGCGCTGCGTGCCGACAAAGACATTGCCGGCCCGATCGGCCATGGGCGCGTGAAACAGTGCGACGTCGGGCTTGAGCGCCGGCAGCAATACGATCGGGTCGTTATTGCCGAATGGATTGTCGACGACTTTCCAATCCAGCCGATGCGCCAGCACGTCGGAGCCGAGAAGCCCGCGCAGCGGCATGAACGGCACGCCTTTCTCGGCGGCCTGGAACTGCGCGTGCAGCGCTGGGCAGGTGGCGTCCATCATGCGGATTGCGCCGGCCAGGATCGCGGCGGTGAAGCGCGGCGCCGGGCCGAATTCGCCGAGGCTGACGGCGGACGTCTCCAGCGTCTCGACGCAGCCGGCGCCGATCAATAAATCCGCCTGCAGGGTCGAAGTCGGCAACGTGACCAGATGCAGGCGCTTGATGCCGCGGCGGATCAGCGCCCGCGTCGCCGCCATCGGCACGCCCGAGGACTCGCGCGGCACCGCCAGCATGCAGCCGTCGACGATCGGCGCCAGGGCTTCGTCGAGGGTACGAACAATTTCGGTCATGTGATGAACCTAGCGACTCCGCCGCTTGCTGTGGAGAGGGTGGGGGCGGCAAAACGACTATTTGCCATGCGCCTTGCGCGCCGCAATCCTGCTATTATCCGGCGCGGGTTGGGTTCGGCTTTGGAGGTTGCTCTCATGCAAAGGACGTACGTGTTTCTATTTGCGATGGCGACGCTTGTTCTGGCCGCTTTTGCCGGCGGCCCGGCGGCGGCACAGTCAACCAAACCTTGGCGCCACGGTCTCATTGAGCCGAAGAGCGACGCCGGCATCCTGATGATGGCGGCGGAGCGCGGCTTCTTCAAAAAAGTGGGTCTCAACGTCCAGATCGTTCCGGTCAAGGACGATCAGATTTTGCTCAAAGCCGTCATCGCCGGCGATCTCGATAGTTTCGAAGGCGGACCGACCGGCGCCATGGTCGCGGCCGCGCACGGCGCCGATGTGAAGATCATGGGCTGCACCTGGCTGACGGTGCCGCACGGCATATTCGTCCACGATGACATTACCTCGATGGATCAGCTCAAGGGCAAGACGATGGCCATTTCGTCGCCCGGCGCTTTCCCCGATATCTTCGCCAAAGGCGCGCTGGCGCACTTCGACATCCCGGCGGACGCCATGAAATATGCCAGCCTCGGCGGCGATCTCGACCGCTACAAGGCGCTGGTCGCGCATGTGGTGGACGCCGCGGTGGTATCGGGCGAATACGCCCCGATCGCGGCCAAGGAGCACATCAAGATGCTGGTGTCGGCGGAACAGGCGTTGCCGAAATTCCTGCGCATGTGCCTGACGACAAGCGGCGCGACGCTCAAAGCCCGGCCACAGGACGCGGCGAAGTTCCTGGCCGGTGAAATGCTGGGCCTGCGCTATGCCGTCGCCCACAAGGACGAGGTCGTGAAAGTCACCCAGGAAGTCACCGGCATCAAACCCGACGATCCGCGGCCGGCCTACATTTACGACCTCGCGATGCAGCAACACGCCATCGGCACCGACGTGCCGCTCCCCATGGACAACTTCAATTGGCTCGACAGCGAATTGGTGAAGGTCGGCAGCCTGCCGCAGCCGATGGACTTGTCGAAAATACTCGACGACACGCCGCGCGAGGACGCGCTCAAGCTCATCGCGCAAACGCACTGAGCAAATGCACCGAGATGCACGGCATGGGTGAAGTCAGCCTGATCGACGTCTCCAAGCGCTTCGCGCTGCGCATCGAGGGAATCGTGCAGACGGTGCGGGCGCTCGACCGGCTGAGCTTCACCGTGCATGACGGCGAGATCGTCGCGCTGATCGGGCCTTCGGGCTGTGGCAAGACTACGGCCTTGCGCATCGCCATGGGATTGGAAACGCTGACCGGCGGCACGGTGACCGTCGACGGCGTCGCCGTCAAAGGCTGCGGCTACGACCGCGGCATGGTGTTCCAGCATGCCGAATTGCTGCCCTGGCTCACCGCTTTGCAGAACGTGGAATTCGGCCTCGAAATGAAAGGCATGCGCGGGGCGGTGCTGCACGACACGGCGATGAAGTATCTGACGCTGGTCGGGCTGGCCGACAGCGTCAAACGGCGGCCCTATCAGCTTTCCGGCGGCATGCAGCAGCGCGTCGGCATCGCACGGGCGCTGGCGATCGATCCGAAAGTGCTGCTGATGGACGAGCCGTTCGGTGCGCTCGACGCGCAGACGCGCGAAAGCCTGCAGGGCGAACTCTTGGATATCCACGCCCGGACCAAGAAGACCATCCTGTTCGTCACCCACGATCTCGACGAAGCGGTACTGCTCGCCGACCGCGTAGTGGTGATGCAGCACGGCCGGCTGCAGGAAATCGTGACCGTGCCGCTGCCGCGGCCGCGCGACGACCTCGCCAAGATGCGCGGCTCCGAGCAATTTGCCCTGACGCGTTATCACATCTGGCAGGCGCTGCACGCCGGCGCGCCGACGGTTCACTGAGGGCGGGCATGGTCGATATTGCCGATCACCACAGTGCCACAGACGACGGCCGCGAGGCTGCGCCGGCCCGGCGCGGCGTGCCGCGCTGGGCGGTGACCGCGGCGTCGCTCGTCGTCATCCTTTTGCTCTGGGAAATCCTCGGCCGCCACATCAATCCGATCTTCGGCGCACCGCCGAGCGCGATCTTTGTCGCCTTTGTCGAGCTGTTACGCAACGGCAAGCTCGCCGCAGCGCTGTTGCAGAGCCTGCAGCCGTTCATCGTCGGCTACGGCGTCGCCATCGTCGTCGGCGTTCCGCTCGGTCTGGTGATCGGGCGGTTCTGGGTGGCGGAGGCGGCGCTCGGTATTCTGGTGACCGGCGGTTATGCCATGCCGCTCGTCGCCTTGGTGCCGTTGCTGATTTTATGGTTCGGCCTTGGCTTCGCGGTGAAGGCCGCGGTCATTTTTCTGATGTCGATTTTTCCGATCTGCATCAACACCTGGCTCGGCGTGAAATCGGTACCGAAGACGCTGATCGACGTCGGCAAGTCGCTGGTCGCGTCCGATGCCGTCATTCTGCGCCGCATCGTGCTGCCGGCGACATTGCCCTACATCATGGCCGGCATCCGGCTCGCCGTCGGCCGCGCCGTGGTCGGCATGGTGATCGCGGAGTTCTTTACGCAAATTTCCGGCCTCGGCGGCATCATCATCAACGCCGCCAACAATTTCGACACCGCCACCATGTTCGTGCCGATCATCCTGCTGATGGTTCTCGCCGTCGGCTTCAATTGGTTGATCGGCCGTTTCGAGCGCCTGGTCGCGCCGTGGCAGGATGAGATTGCGGGGCGGGATCGGAGTTAGGCCCGCGTCCGCTCCGCAACCTCTTCAGCACTAAACAAGAACGCTAGGCGCCCGACGGCGTCGGCCAGTGCCGCTCTTGGAACCAGCTGCGGTATTGCGTCATCTTGGCGCGCTGCGCCGCCGGCGCGTGCCGCTTGCACGTCGACGCCTCGTCGCTTCCCGCCGGCGCCCCCCAGCGCAGCTCGACGCAGTCGTTTGGATTGTAGGCCATTTCCAGATCGGCGGCGCGGTCGAGCGCGTCCTTGAGCGTCAGCGTCCACTGCGAGCCGTCGCTGCGCGTATAGGAAAACTTCCGCGCCGCAAGCTCCGACGCCAGCACGCCCTGCAACTCGGCTTTGACGTCCGCCGCGCTCTTGCCGTTCGGTATCGCGTAGCGCTCGGGCCGCCGCGCGACGTGGTCGGGAAAGCCGCGCACCACGTCGATCGCGATCAGCAGGCGAAAATCGCGCGCCGGGGTCGAATAATCCTCCCAGGCGCCGGTGGTCTCGAAGATCGACGGGCCGTTCGGCATTTCCACCACGCCGGCGGTCTTGTCCTCGTATTTTCGCCCATTATCGATTGAGGTCACACGCGTCTTTACCTGCTCGTCGAGGTCGGTGATGGCGTCCTCCATCGCCCGCACCGGATCGAGCGGCTCGGGCGACATCACGTCATCCATGCGATCGTAAAAGTCCTGGACGCTGAGCTTCGTTTGCTCCAGCGAGAAATCGCCGTATTGCGGTTCCTTGGCGATTTCGGCATTGGTCAGCCGCCGCAGGGCGCCGTTCTTCTCCTGCACGATCGGCCGGAAGCGCTTGAATCCGGGGCTGCCAAGAGCGGGATCGTGCACGAACAGGAAATTGCCGCGCCAAAAACGCTTGCGGGTGACCGACCCATCGGGCTCCGCATCAACGGCGAGGAAGACGCCCGGAGCACCGTTCGCCTCCGCTACGCGCTTCACCAGCATCAGAACGTGCCCATAGGGGTCGGCGTAAACGGTGCCCGGGCGGAGCGTCGCTTGGGTCAGCGGCACCATGTAAAAGTCGGTGCGGTCGTCATTTGCCGACACACGCACGGCGCCGGTTTGGACGACGTCAGCGACCGCCGGCAAATATCTGGCGAACGACGCGGCAAGCCCGAGCCGCTTCGGCGCAGCCGGCTTCGCCGGCGCCGGCGGGGGCGCCGGGGGCGGGGCTGGCGGAGCGAACAGTTTCTGCAGCAGGTTGGGCGCCGGGGCCGGCTCCGGCGCGGCGGACGCGGCGATTGGTTCGGGGGCTTGTTCCGGTGGCGGCGCCGGGCGCGTGACCTCAGGATGCTCGATGTCGAACCATTGGTAGCACTTCGGCGGCGCGCCACCGTTGCCGCGCGAGCAATTCGAATAACCGAACGGCAGGCCCATCTTGAATGCGAAATAGGCGCGCAAGAAGTAGACGAAATCCGCGCAGTCGGGCCGTGAGCCTCGCAGCAGGTTGTCTTCGCCGAGACCCAGATAGTTGAACAGCATGTTGCGCGAGCGGTCGTGCAGCACCTCGACCCACGACTTCCACGACAGCTCCTGGTCGAGCGGCCCATCGAACAGCTTCGCGATCCACGCGGAATAGAGATTTTCCGTCGCCCGGTTCCATGAAGCCCGCAAGGGCCAAAGGCTTCCCGGCCTCGACTCCAGAGCCGGCGGCTTGTTGGCGCTCACCGCGATATCGCGCGTGATCGTGCCGCAGGCGGCCGGCGCGCCGGCGACCGCGAGCCTCGCGCGCCAGGTTCCTGCGGCCGGCGACGCGACCTCGGCGAACCAGTAATAGGGCGGCCCGCCCTCGCGGTCGGCCGATTTGGCCGCGACGCTGCCGTCGGGCGCGATCAGCAAAAGCTCGCCTTGGAACGGCTTTTCCGCGGCGACCAGGATTTGCAGGGGTGCGCCCTTCCATGGCGCGAGCGGGGAAGGCAAGACCGCAATCTCGGCCGCCTGTTCGCAGCTGCCGGAGGAACTTTCGGCTCGTGCATTTCCGGCCGGGAACAGCAATGCGGAAAAGACGCTCGCGATCAGCAACAATGCCGTCGCGGCAGCAGGAAATCGGCGCGCTCGAAGCAATGTGAGCTCCCTTCCTGGACACCCCCGAAGGTCGCACCCTATCACATAGTTGGCGCGTATTCCGGCGTTGCGGCAAATCCGAGGCCGGTGTCCGCAGAGGGTGACCGGAGGCGGCCGGCACTTCATCGCCGCTAAAAATCTGAAGTCTATTCCTTGAGCAGCGTCGCCATGATGCGCTCGCGCGTCATCGGCAGGTCGCGGATGCGGGCGCCGAGCGCCTGCGACACCGCGTTGCCGATCGCGGCTGCCGTGGGGCCGGCGGTCGCCTCGCCGACGCCGAGCGGCGTCTCGTCCTTGGTGTTGATCAGCTCGATATCGATCTCCGGCACTTCGCTGAATTTCAGTACCGGATAGGTTTCCCAGTCGAACGAGCTGACGCCGTTGTCGAAGCGGACCTGCTCCTTGAGCACCCAGCTCGCCGACTGGATGATGCCGCCTTCGAGCTGATTGATGACGCCGTCGGGATTGACGACGAGCCCGGCATCCGCCGCGCACCACACATGGCGCAGCCGGATCGTCTCCTCGACCTCGAGCTCGACCACGACGGCGGCATAGCCGGCGCGGTTCTTGTAGCGCGCGAAGGCAATGCCGCGGCCGCTGCCGGTTCCGGATGGTGCTTTCGCATCCCAATTCGCCATGGCGGCTGCCTTCTCGATGACGGCGCGCGCGCGCGGATCGGAGATGATCGACAGGCGATAGGCGACCGGGTCTCGGCCGGTGCGCTCGGCGAGTTCGTCGACCGCACATTCGAGCGCGAAAATGTTGGCCATCGCACCCAGCCCGCGCAGCGAGGAGACGCGCACCGGGGTTTCGCGCACCAAGTGATGTATGATTCGCTTCTGCGCGATGTCGTACAGCGGCTCGGCGTTACGGGTGGCGCCGCCGCCGTTCGCCTCGGGTACTTCGTTTGCGGGCGGCAGCGGCGTGTAATCGGGAAGGGCTTCCTCGGGCAGCAGCGAATTGCCCCCGCCCGGGCGGCCGTTGTGATTGCCGCTCCAGATTTCTGTGGTCCAGTCGGACGGCTTGCCGTCGGCGCCGACAAGCGCGCGCACTTTGACGGTCATTGCCGGCTGCTTCGGCTCGTAGACGAATTCCTCCTCGCGTCGCCAGCGCACGCGGATCGGCACGCCGGGCTTCCGCATGGCGATGATCGCGGCATCGGCGGCGGCATCGTCGGCGCCGTTATGGCCGTAGCAGCCGGCGCCCTGCACGTGCCGCACGATGATTTTGCCTGCATCGAGTTTGAGCGCGCGCGCCAGCGCGGCCCGCAAAGGAAACACACCCTGGCAATGCGTCCATAGCGTGAGCCGGCCGTCTTTGTAGAGCGCGAGGCCGCAGGACGGCGAGATCGAGGCGTGCGCGATATGCGGCTTGGTGTAGCTCGCTTCGAAGCGCTCGCGGCCTTGAGCATCAGCCGGCTCGGCGGGGCCGATGATGCGATCTTCCGACGGGCGCTGCACCAGCCAAGCTGCTTCTTGCTGCAGCGGCGTCGGCTTCTCGACGTGCTGCCAGGTGACGTGATTGACCGCGGCGGCGCCGGCCAGCTCGACCGCAGTCTCGTCATCGCCGACGATGGCAAGGAAATTGCCGTTACGTACGAATTCCACGGGCGCTTTGGCGGCGCGCCTGATCGCCTCTTCGTCGACGGCATCGATGGTTGCGCCGCGATTGGGCTGGCGCACCACGCGCGCATGCACCATTCCCTCGATCACCATGTCGTGGATGAATGCAGCTTCGCCGAAAATCTTGGCCGGCAAATCGAGCCGCGCGCTGCTGCTGCCGATGCTGGCGAAATCCACGACCGCCTTGCGCTTGCCGCTTCCGGTTGCCTTGGCGGTGAGGTCGACAGCGCCGACGAGCGTCCAATAGTCCTGGCCGGTCGGATTGCCATTGCGAAGGATGGCGCCGTCGCGAATGCCGAGTTCGCCGGCGTTACAGCCCAGCACTTTCGTCGCCTGTTCGATGAAGAGGCCGCGCACGTCGGCGCATGCCTGCCGCATGGCGACGCCGCCGAATTGGATCGACTGGCTGCCGGCAGTGTAACCCTCGTTCGGCGTGAATTCGGTGTCGCCCGAGCGGATGGTGATGCGCTCCATCGCGACGCCAAGCTCGTCGGCGGCAATCTGAGCCATCGCGGTCAGCACGCCCTGGCCGAGTTCGACGCGGCCGGTGCCGACGGTCACTTTGCCGGGCGCCGGAAACGTCACCCAGCGATCGAGGCGCGGATTATCGGCGAGCGGGCCGGGCAGCACGGGTGCGTTCATTGCCGAGCTCCGGCGTTTGCTCCCGCGCGCATTTGCGCCGCCGCCTTTTCGATCGCCCGCATGATCCGGTTATGCGCGCCGCAGCGGCAAATATTGCCGTCGAGCGCCTGGGCGATCTCCGAGCGCGTCGGCTGCGGGTTGCGGTCGAGCAGCGCTTTTGCCGAAATCAGGATGCCGGCGAGGCAGTAGCCGCATTGGCCGGCCTGCTCGGCGATGAAAGCCTGTTGCAGCGGGTGCGGGCGCTCCGGCGTGCCCAGTCCTTCGACCGTGATGACGGCCTTGCCGGCGACGCTCCACACCGGTTTCGAGCAGCTCTTCTCGGGCGCGCCGTCAATCAGCACCATGCAGCAGCCGCATTGATCGAGACCGCAGCCGAACCGTGTGCCCATCGCCCCAAAATCGTTGCGCAAAACATTCAGGAGCGGCGTCTCCTCGTTGTCGAGGGCGACGCTGACCGGCCTGCCGTTGAGGGCGAATTCGAACTTCTGCGTCATGGCTTGCTTACCCTCGTGCGGCGATAACGTCAGGCGGAGTTAGAAACACGCTGCTCGCGCAAAATCCGCTTGTCGATCATGACCGGAGGGCCGAACGATGCATCTAACCAGAACCCAGTCGCGACCTCAACGTTGCGGAGGCGGGGCTTTACATCCTTCGATCTGGGGCCAATAACGGCGCATTCGACCCGGCATCGATCGGCTGTCCCGGCGGCCGGCAGGTCGCCATCGCATCACGCCCCACCCGTAACGGAGCCCGAAAGCATGACGGAAAAGTTTGGCCGGCTCGCTTTGCATATGTGGACGATCGACACCACGCCGCTGGCCACCGCGCTCGACGCTGCGCGCGTCGCAGGCTTCGACGCGGTCGAATTGCGCCGCACCGACTTCAAGCGCTGCTTCGATGCCGGCATGAGCAACGCGCAGGTGCTCGATCTCATCCGCAAGGCCGGCATTCCGGTCGGCGTGCTCGGCGTCGAATATGGCTGGCTGTTCGCCACCGGCGACGAAAGCAAGCGGCTGTTCGGCGTGTTCCGGGAATCCTGCGAGAATGCGGTCGCGCTCCGCTGCACCATGCTGATGAGCGCGCCGGGCCCGGTCCAAGGCTCGATCAACGATGCAATCGGCTATCTCAAGCGCGCCGGCGACATTGCCGCCGAATACAAACTGCGCCTCGCCATCGAGTTCAATTCGCAACATCCGGTGCTCAACAAGCTTGCGGTGCTCAAGGAACTGCTCGATGGCGCCGGCAAGAAAAATTGCGGCTATCTGATCGACGCCTATCATTTCACGAGGAGCGGCGCCGGCGGGCGCGGTTTCGAGAGCGTGCCGGCGGAGCGGATTTTCTGTTTCCAGTACAGCGATCTTTCGCCGAATCCCGTGACCGGGGTAGCCCGGCCGACCGACCGCCTGCCGCCCGGTAAAGGCGTCGTCAAATGGCGCGAAATGCTCGGCCTGTTGGCGGAGAAAAACTACACCGGCTATCTGAGCTACGAAGCGCCCAATCCCGAGTTATGGGCCCGCTCGCCCTACGACGTTGCCCGCGAGGGCGTGGAGCTGACGCGGAAATTATTGCGGGACGCCGTTCCCGGTTACGTCACCGCATGATGCCGAAAGGCCGGGTCGCTTTCGGATAAGATCACGCGCGAATAAAGATTGAGGTCAATCATGGCTGCAGAACAGGAACTTTCGCTCTTCCTCGGGCTCACCGATAAGTCGATCACCGACATCCCCAAGACCGTCGAGAAGCAACGCTACATGACGAGCGTAGCGCCCAAGGCCGCCAATCCGGGCAAATGGATCGAACAGCCGCGGCTGCCGATCCCGACCGGCGAGCACGCCGTGATCGAATGTGGCGGCAAGATTCACGTCATCGCCGGCTATGCCAAGCATCGCGTCGATCAGAATTTCCATCAGGTCTATGACCCGGCAACGAAATCCTGGTCGCTGAAGGCGGCCTTCCCGCATCCTTGCAATCACGTCGCCGGCGTCTCGATCGGCACGAAGGTCTATACCTTTGGCGGCTTTGTCGAGCAGAACCGTTGCCCGCATTCCAAGTGCTTCGTTTACGACACGGCGACCGACCAGTGGACGCCGATCGCCGGATTGTCGCGGCCGCGCGGCGCGATCTCGGCGATCGTGCTGGACGGCAAGATTCATCTGCTCGGTGGCCGCGACGTGCGCTCGGTGGAATGGCACGAGGTTTACGACCCGGCGAGCGACAAATATTCGGACCGTGCCTCGATGCGCGGCTCGACCGGCACGCAGCCGTTCGTCGGCCAGCGCGACCACATGGGCGTCGCCGTGGTCGACGGCAAAATCCACGCCATCGCCGGCCGCATGGACTCTTACGATTTCAACACCTCGCTCAACGCGGTCTACGATCCGAAGACGGATGGCTGGACATTCCGCGCGCCGCTGCCGACCGCGCGCAGCGGCCCGTCCTGCGTTTATATCGGCGGCAGGATCGTGGTGTTCGGCGGTGAGGCGACCGGCCGCGTATTCGGCACTAACGAGGCCTACGATCCCAAGACCGACACTTGGGAGGCGCTCACGCCGATGGCGATCCCGCGCCACGGCCTGCATGGCGCGACCTGCGCGGTGATCGGCAACATGGTGCACGTACCCGGCGGCGGTCCGGTGCCCGGCGGCAGCGTGCAAGGCGCCTATCACGACGCCTTCACCTTCGGCTAACGCGCGCGATCAACTTATTCGTCCGCCAGCGCCTGCACCGCGGCGAACAGGTCGCGCACCTGGCGTTCGTGCAGGTTCCGCGTGATGAACACCACCCGGCTGGCGCGGTTTTCGTCCGGCCAGGCTTCGAGCTCAACCGGCGGATGCGCGAGGTGCTGCACATATTGCACCACGACCGGACCGCGACAGCCGGCAACATCGAGCAGGCCCTTGACGCGCAGCAGATCCGGTCCGCGCAACGCGATGAGCGTCTCCATGGCGCGCGAAAATGTCGGCCAAGCGATCGGGCCGTCCCATTCCAAAACGAAGCTCGCAATGCCGTCGCCATGCTCGGCTTCGGCGATGAAATTCGACCGCTCCCGCGACACCGGCTCGATGAGGCGGCTCGGGTCGAGCGCGCCGGCAACGGCGATGTCGATGGTTGCGCGCGGATTGAGCTGTTGCAGACGGCGCGTTAGCCGCTCTACCGTCGTTGGCGTTGCGAGATCGGTTTTCGAGATAATGAGCCGGTCGGCGAGAATGACCTGCTTGCGCGCCTCAGGGGCGTCGTTGAGCGACGTCTCGCCGTTTACGGCATCGACCACGGCGAGCACGACGTCGACGTGAAATTCGCCGCCGAGCGCGCGATCGGTGGAGAAGGTCTGCAGGATCGGCGCCGGATCGGCGAGGCCCGAGGTCTCGATCAGGACCCGGGCGAACGGCGGCACCGTGCCGCGCTCGCGGTCGAATATGAGCCGCCGCAGCGCCACCTGCAGATCGCTGCGGGTGATGCAGCACAGGCAGCCGTTGCCGAGAAGAACGGTTTCTTCGGCGGCCTCGCGCACCAATGCGTCGTCGATGCCGATGGCGCCAAACTCGTTGACGATCACGGCGGTGCCTTGACCTTCCGGCGACGTGAGAAACCGCCGGATCAGCGTCGTCTTGCCGGCGCCGAGGAAACCGGTGACGACCGTCACCGGAATCCGCGCGCCGCGCTCGCGCTTGAGCCGCCGCCCGAACGGGCTCGCCTCGCGCGAGGGAAACAGGTCGAGCATGAGATTCACCTCTCCCCGCGCGCGGGGAGAGGTCGAGTGAGCGAAGCGAACGAGGGTGAGGGGGCGCCGCCGCTATTCTGAGCCCAGCGGAGAGGCCCCCTCATCCTGGCCTTCTCCCCGCGCGCGGGGAGAAGGAGTTCGCAGCGGCTTACCAACATCAAAAATCCATCTCCAAAATATACAGCCCACCGATATGGCGGTCGACGGTGTAAACGATAGCCCGCTCGTCGACGAAAACGTCGTTCATCTGGATGGTGCCGGTGGGCGCGCCGGGAGGCGCCGGCGGCATGAAGATGCCGACTTCCTTGGGCTGATACGGATTGGAGATGTCGTAGGCGCGCAAGCCGCCATTGAAAAAGGTGCCGAGCACGATCTGGTCGTTCTGCCACGCCGTCGGCAGCGGCACGTTTTCATGGATGTTGTGCGCGCCGAAGCGGCCCGCCGCCGCGTAAATCCGGTGATCGGGCAACGGGCAGGTCGCGATCGAAACGAGATTGGTCTCGTCGCGCGCATCGAGCACCCAGATCAGCTTCGGCCAGTCCCTGGCGTTGTTCTCGGTCGACTCGTCGGTCACCAGCATCAGGCCGCGGTCGAACAGCGGCACGATGGTATGCATGAAACCGGTATAGGGCGGCGAATTGGTCCAATGCGAAATCTTCTTCGGGTTCGCCTTGTCGGAAATGTCGAGCACGAACATGCCGCCGTCGATGTAAGCGAGATAACAGCGGTCCGGCCGCTGCGGATAGACGTTGGTATTGTGGGCGCGGAAACCCTTGTCGATCGGATGCCGCGTCGGCGGCATGACGTTGTCGCCCTGGCGCGTGCCGGGCATCCACCAGCGGCCGACCTCGACCGGCTTCGACGGATTGCGCACGTCGACGCAGCGATAGAATTGGTCGTCACCCGGATTGGTCGGCACGAAGTCGCGCGAGCCGGACGCGCAGTGCACGTACTCGCCGTCGCAGAACCACAGCTGGTGCACGCCGCGGGAATTCGGACCCGAGCAATCGAAGAATGAAATCGATTTCGGATTTTCGGGCTTGGAAATGTCGAACAGCTCGAAGCCGGCCGGCTGCAGATCCTTCTTCGAGGTCTGATAGGCCACCGCCATCAGGTTGCCGCAGGTCTCCAGCGAGTTCGAGCGCATATTGGCGTGCGGCAGGTCGGTCTGGCATACCACTTTCGGCTTTCGCGGATCGGACACGTCGACGGCGGTGAAGTTCTTCGGCGCGCTCTCGTGCGCCAGCCAGATGATGCGCCGCCCGTCGGGCGCGATCTGTACCGACATGCCCTCGCCCATGCCGCCGAAGCCCGCGAGCGTATCGTGGGCGAGAAGCTTAAAATTCCAGGTGACGGGTTGATAGCCTTCGGTGAGCGGGCTCTTTTCGGACGTCATTACAAGTCTCCTGCACAGGGTTCGGGATAATATCTTAGACGTGGACAGCCGGGACAATGGGGGTCCCGCGGCACGGCTGCCGCAGAGTGCCGATTCTGCTTATGACGATAGCGTCTGGTTCAGCGGAAGCGGAACAGGCTTAGGCCTTGGCTTTCTCCATGAAGTCCGGCCGCAGCGCCGTGCTCCAATCGGGAATGGTTTGGATGATCTTGCTCTTCACCAGGATTTCCGCCTGTTGCTGCATATAGGACTTGAGGTCGGGAAAGCTCGGAGTGACCTCCACCCGCGACATTGCGGTAGCGAACGCCTCGGGCGACATCTTATAGCCCTTGTCGGCATAGAACTTATAGATGACGTCGTTGACCTTCTGCGCGTTGCTCTTGAAGTCGTTCGCGGCATCGAGCCAGGCTTTGAGATAGGCAACCACGGCATCGGGGTTCTTCTGCACGAACTCGGGCGTTGCCGCCATGAACACCGGCATCGTATCGAAGCTGGAAAAATCGCCGAGGTCGGTGCCGATGCCGTCAGCGACCGCGATGACGTTGTAAGGCTCGACATTGGCCATGGCGTCGACCGTCTTGGCGGCGAGCGCGGCGACCATATTGTTCACGTCCATGCGCACTTCGGTGTAGTCGCCTTTGTTAAGGCCGTAGTGCGGCAGCACGATATCGACGAGATCGTTGCCGACGGAGGACCCGGTCTGGTTGGCGATACGCTTGCCGCGCAGCTGTTCGATCTTGGTGATGTTCAGATCCTTGCGCGCCGTGATGCGCGCGGTCTTGCCGACATGCTCGATCATGGCGATCGCAACGAGACCGCCCTTGACGTTGCCGATGATGAAAGACGGGCCGGCATAGGTGCCTAGATCGACCTGGCGGGCAACCATCTGCTGCATCGTGATGTTGCCGGAGGGGACCGCGAATTCTTCGACCGTAAGGCCATGCTTCTCGAGATAGCCGGACTTCATCAAATAATAGGTCGGCATGCCCCAGATATTGGTCTGATAGCCCTGCCGGATCGTTATGGCCGCCGACGCCGAGCGCGTCGCGCCGAAACCGAGTGTCAATGCGCCGGCGCCGGCCGCGGCGAGGCACTGGCGGCGAGAGATAGTGATTTGCTTCGACATGGTCTTTCCTCCGACGATATTTGTTTATGTCTTTACGCTCTTTCGCCTCACGCTCTCTTCTCGTGACCGAGCAGGCCTAAGAGTTCTTTCTGATAATCGAGGAATTCGACACTGAGCGGATCGCGCGGGCGCGGCAGGCGAATGGGCACTTCGGTCTTTACCGTGCCCGGATGCGGCGTCATCACCACCACCCGGTCGGCGAGATAAACGGCTTCGGCGACATTGTGAGTCACGTAGATCACCGTCTTGCGCGTCGTCCGCCACACTTCGGCGAGGAGCCGCTGCATGTCATCGCGGGTCAAGGCGTCGAGCGCCGCGAACGGCTCGTCCATCAGCAGCACCGCCGGATTGTACGCCAGCGCCCGCGCGATCGCGACCCGCTGCTGCATGCCGCCCGACAAATGGTGCGGATAGGATTTTGAAAATTTCTCCAGCTTCACCAGGCGGAGCTGCTCAAGCGCGATGGCTTCACGCTCGGCCTTGGCCACGCCTTTCATTTCGAGCCCGAAGGTCACATTGCCGAGTGCGGTGCGCCAGGGAAACAACTGGGCGAAATCCTGGAACACCACGCCGCGGTCCATGCCGTAGCCTTTGACCGGCGCGCCGCCGATGCGGATTTCGCCGGCGGTCGGGGTGAGAAAGCCGGCGATGATGTTGAGCAGCGTCGACTTGCCGCACCCGCTGGGCCCGACGATGCAGAGGAATTCCGAGGCCGCCATGCCGAAATTCACGCCGGTCACGCCCGGCACCGTGCCGCTTGGCGTGGCGTAAGTCAGCGTAATATCGCGCGCCTCGATATGGGGCATTGGCGATTCCGTGGGCGTTTCCCGGGAGCGTTTCTAAGGCGTTCCAGCACAATTACATGGCTTGCGGCAAATTCGGAAATGGCCGCGCCGCGCCGCCGCTCAGCCTTTCGCCGCCCGCGCCATGCCCCAGCGGTAGATGGTGGCGCGCTCGATCGAGCCGAACACGAGCCGTTCGGTGACAAAGCCGATAAAGCCGATGACGACGAGGGAAGCGAGCATCACGTCGGTGTCGAGGAATTCCTTGGCGTCGAAAATCACCCAGCCCAATCCCCAATCGGAGCCCGCCAGCATTTCCGCGCCGATGACGGCGATCCAGGAGCGCAGGAACGATTGCCGCAGACCGGTGATGATGAAGGGCGAGGCGCCGGGAATGATGACTTTCCAGAATAGCGCGCGCTCGTTGGCGCCCATGGCGCCGGCGGCGCGCAGCCAAATCGGGTTGACCGAGCGCACCCCGGTCCAGGTGTTGAGCAGCATCGGAAACAGCGCGGCGTAAAATACGATCAGGATCGTCACCGTGTTGCCGAGGCCGAACCACAGGATGAAGACCGGCACCCAGGCGAGCGACGGTATCGGCATGAGCGCGCTGGACAGCGGCAGCACGAAGCGCTCCACCGGCCGAAACCGGCCCATCGCCACGCCGAGCGGCAAGCCGACCGAGACGGCAAGGCCGAAACCGATAACCACGCGATAGAGCGTCGCGGCGGCATGGTGCAGCATGCTGCCGTCGAGAATCGAATTGAGTAGCGTCTGCGCCACGCTGCCAAGCGACGGCATCAAAGCCGGGGCAAAATGGCCGCTGCGCGCGATCGCCTCATAGGTCGCCGCCACCACGACGAGCGACAGCAGCCCGCGCCGCAGCGAGCGGATGCGGTCGGCGCTCATGACATCATGCCCCAACGCACCACGGTGAAGTCCTCGAGCCGCTGAAACACGAGCTTCTCCAGCGCCAGCCCGATGACGGCAATCACCGCGATGCCGGCCAGCATGACGTCGGTGTTGAGGAATTCCTGGGCGCCGAAAATGAGCCAGCCCAAACCCCAAGGCACCGCGGCGAGCATTTCCACGGCAACCAGAATGCGCCAGGCCTGCGCCAGCCCGAGCCGCAAGCCGGTGAGGATATAAGGCAGCGCTCCCGGCAGGATGACGTGACGAAACAGGCGACGATCGTCCGCGCCCATCGCCTGCGCCGAACGCAGCCAGATGTCCTTGACCGCTTTTACCCCGGTCCAGCAATTGTAGATGATGGGAAAGGCGGAGACGAACGCGACCAGGACGACAGCCGAGACATCGCCGGGACCGAACCACAACAGGAACAGCGGCGCATAAGCGAGCCCCGGAACCGGCGCGCCGATGCTCACCAGCGGCAGCAGGATGTCTTCGGCCCGGCGCGAGCGCCCCATCACGATGCCGATCGCGACGCCCGCCAGCGCCGCCAGCGTGAAACCGGCGAAAAGACGGACGAGCGTGTCCAAGGCATGATGCGGCAGGACGCCGTTAAGCGTCAGCCGCACGAAGGTGGCGGCGATGGTTTCGAGCGAGGGGAAGAATTGCGCGGGAAACAGCCCGAGATGCGCCACCGTCTCCCACAACGCGCCGACCACGACGAAGGGAAACGCATTGCGCGCCGCGCGCCGGAGCGGGCCGGCGTCGACGCCGAGCGGGGCGGCCGCGGGCGCGAGTTGGTCGACAACGTCGTACATCGCATTTTCAGGATAGTGCGCCGGCGCGGTGGAGGACAAGCCGCACTTTGGCGCGGCCGTTGCAGCGGCTGCCCTCTGTGCTAGGAAAACGTCGACAGCGCGTTCGGCAAAGGAGCTTGAGCATGGCCACGAACAACACGCAGAAGATCGGTTGGATCGGCATGGGCCGGATGGGCTTTCCGATGGCCGAGCGGCTTATCAAGGCCGGCCATGACGTTTCGATCTGGAACCGCACGCGCGCCAAGGCCGAGCCGCTTGCAAAAATCGGCGGCAAGGTGGTCGACCGTTTGTCCGACCTCAAGGACGTCGATGTGCTGTTTTCGATCGTCGCCACCGGAGCGGACGTGCAGGAGGTGCTCTACGGCAAGAACGGCGTCTGCAGCCAGGGTGGCAAGATGCCGCCGATCGTGGTCGATTGTTCGACCATTGCCGTCGAGGAATCCGCCGAGATTCGCGCCAAGCTCAAGCAATTCGAGGCCGCGTTCGTCGCCGCGCCGGTGAGCGGCAATGCCAAAGTGATCAAGGCCGGCAAGCTCTCCGCCGTCGTCTCGGGACCCGAAGCCGCGTGCAAGGTGGCCATGCCGCTGATCGAGGTATTCGCGCCGCGCGGCGTCTCCTATGTCGGCGACGGCGAACTCGCGCGGGTCTGCAAGATCGCGCACAATGTCATGCTCGGCGTTGTCATCGAGAACCTGATCGAGATCACGCTCTTGACCAACAAAATGGGCGTGCCGCGTCACGCTTTTCTTGCCTTCCTCAATAATGGCGTGATGGGCTCGATGTTCACGCGCTATAAATCGCCGGCTCTGGTCAATCTCGACTGGACGACGACGTTTACGCCGGAGCTGCTACGCAAGGACCTCGATCTCGGCCTTGAACTCGCCCGCCAAATGGATGTGCCGATGCCGGTGACGGCAGCGACCCGCGAGGTGCTGCAAAGCCATTTCGGCGCCGCCACCTTGCAAAAGAATCCGGAAGAGTATCTGCAGAAGGATTTCGCGGCTTTGGCCGAGACCATGGCGCTCGCCGCCGGCATGGAGCTTACGAGCGAGAACAAGAGCGTGCCGACCGGGCTGGAAAGCTGAGAAATCCAGAAAGCTTGTTGCGGGATTTGCTCCAACATTGAGAGCGTATTTCCGGTAAGATCGGTCTCCTTTAGAGTACCCAACGCCGGCGCTACAAGGACAACGGCGAAATCAGGGGGGAGTTTATGCGCGTGACGCTGCGTTATTTATCCGCGGTCGCTTTTGGCCTCATTACCGTGCTTTTTTTCGTCGCGCGGACGCCGTCGGCGTCGGCGGCACTGGATTGGCCGACCCACTCGGTCAGATTCATCCTGACGCTCGGACCCGGCGCCGGCTCGGACATCGAGGCGCGGCTATTCGCGGATCGGCTGAGCAAGCGCTGGGGTCAGCCGGTCGTCGTCGAAAACCGACCCGGCGGCGACGGCATCGTCGCCATCAACGCTTTCATTGGCGCCCACGACGACCACGTGCTGCTGTTTGCGCCGACCTCGTCGTTCACCGCGCATCCGTTTCTGCACGATCATTTGCCGTACAAGCCAAGCGACCTGGTGCCGATTACGCGCGTCTCCAATACGCTGATCACAGTTTCCGTGCCGACGAGCTTGGGCGTCAATTCGCTCGACCAGCTCGTGGCTCTCGCCCGCAGCCAACCCGGCAAACTGAACTGGGCCGGCGTGACCGGCGCGCTCGATTTCATATTTGCCGGCTGGTTGAAGCAGGAAGGCCTGGATATCAGCAAAGTCGCGTACAAGAATCCGGTGGATGCGGCCAACGATCTCGCCGAGGGCCGCGTGCAGGTCTACGAGTCGGCGCTGGCGATCGTGCGTCCGCAGTTGCAAAGCGGCAAGATCAAGCTCCTTGCCGTGACCAATACCATGCGCGCCCCGACCGAGCCGGATTTGCCCACGGTGCAGCAAGCCGGCTATCCAGCGCTGACGCTCGACGGCTTGGTCGGCCTGTTCGGGCCGCCCGGCATGCCGCTCGAACTTCGCCAGCGCATCACCGAGGACTTCCGCGCCGTCGCCGACGATACGATCAAGAATCGGCTCAGCGCCACCGGCCAGATCCTCAACGTCGGCGGGCCGGAGGAGTTTGCCAAATCGATCGACGATCAGCGGGCCAAGATCGCCGCATTTGCCAAGGAACTCGGCATCGCGCCATTGCCGCAGGACTGAAACACGGAGACGTCGATGGCGACGCGATTTGCTTCGACCGCCGTGACGCTGGGCATCGCGGCGGCCGCGTTGACGTTGCTTGCGCAATTGGCCGATGCGCAGCAGCCGCGGACGACGACAAAGCTGGTCTCGTTGTCGTCTCTGGTCGCCGAGGGCTTCGAAATCAAAGCCGTTACCGGCAACCAGTCCGGCGTCGTCGGCACCCTCGTCCTGCAGAAGGACAAGGATGTTTATTTATGCGACGCCAAGGACCTTTCCGTCCAGCCGACCGCATTCGAGTGCTGGCCGGTGAAATGAGCGGCGCCGTGGCACCGGCGTCTATCGGGAGCAAAGATGCGTATAGGGATCGCAGTGCTCCCGGCCTCCGCGATAGCGCGCCTCATGAAGGCTTTCGTGATGCCGCGCCTCGTGTCTCTCCACCCGGTGCCGCGCAACGCGCCGCAGCTCGGGCCGGCCGCCACGCATCGCGGTGATGCAGGTCGCGCTCAGCTGTGCATGCTTGGCTTTCATGCAGGCGGTGATCTTCGCCACGTCCGGAATGAACTGCGAGCAGAGCCGCATGGCGTCGGGCGTGCAGGCTTGTTGCACCTCCGGACTGGCCTGAGCATTGGCCCGGTCGAGTCCATAAAGTGACACGCCAGCCAACAGCGCCAGCAAACAGATAAAACGCACGATCGGCATGGGCATTTCCCCCCCAGTGTTCGAGAGCCGGTATTTGAGAACCGTATTCGCGCGCGGCGAAGCAGCGGTGCAAACCGCCGTTGACGGCTTTTCGTCAGGCTTACCTGTCGCCCCGTCCGCTCCCGGCCAAGTGCTCGTCCAAAGGTGGCGAAAGTACGGTCTGCAGCGCAACCGGTATCTCGCAACCGTGCCGCTCAGGCAAGCAGATAGGACTTCAGGAACTGGCCGGCCCCGCCGGATTATTCCTTGCCCCAGGTGAAACTGCGGCTGCTACGGCGGAACTGACCTCTGAGGATGTCGTCCGGGCACGGCTGGATGTCGCCCTCATTTATTTCAGACGTCTTGTTGTCGAAAGACATATGACGACAAAACTGGCCGTCGGGCATCGTCACCATGACGTCGCCCATCACCTCGGAATGACGCGCGGCGGTCGCCATGCGGAGCAACGGGTCGATTGCGGCATGGCCGCCAAACATGATCGCCGTAGTGAAAAGCACAAGAAACAACGTTGAAACGATGACGGCCCGCATGGAGGTGTCGTGTTCCCGCCGCGCTCGCGCGCGCTTTTGCCCGCGGCGACCGGCGCCGGCACGATCCGGCTCGACGAACCATGCGGCGGCGTGGGGGCTCGTTCCGTCGGCTGCGTGCATCGGACCATAACACCGCAAAACCATTGAATGCCCAATAAGAGATTATTCTCGATTTGAAGCAATTCCGCTCGAATGGCGGCGAGGGCACGAGCCGGCCGCTACCTTTGCAGTTGTATCGGCTCTTCAATTGGCTCCGGTCTTGGAACTTTACCCTCTCCCCGCGCGCGGCCAGAAATGAAATAATCGTCGCCACCGAGGACAGCGATTGGGAGGAAGGCTTGCTCACTGCCGCCCGTAACGAAATGCTCACGCGCGTCGGACCCGGCACGCCGATGGGGGAACTGTTGCGCCGCTATTGGCAACCCGTCGCGGGCGCCAGCGAATTGGATGCCAATCCGATCAAGACCATCCGCCTCCTGGGCGAGGATCTCGTTCTCTATCGGGATTTGCGCGGCCGTTACGGCCTGGTCGACCGGCACTGCCCGCATCGGCGGGCCGACATGTCCTATGGCTGGGTCGAAGAAAACGGCATCCGCTGCAGCTATCATGGCTGGCTGGTCAATGAGACCGGCCGCTGCCTGGAGCAGCCGTACGAGGACACCGCCAATCCAAAACCCTCGAAGGCCGGCTGCGACACCAAGGCCTATCCGGTGAAGGAATGTGCAGGCCTGCTGTTCGCCTATCTCGGGCCGTTGCCGGCGCCCGAACTGCCGGTATGGGAACCGTTCACTTGGAAGAACGGCTTTCGCGAGATCGTGCTGGCCGACATTCCGTGCAATTGGTTTCAGTGCCAGGAGAACTCCATCGATCCGGTGCATTTCGAATGGATGCATGACAATTGGGGCAGCCGGCTGCGCGGCGGCAACGTCAATGCGGCGCCGAAGCATCTCAAGCTCAAATTCGATGAATTTGACCACGGCTTCATCTACAAACGCGTGCGGGAAGGCCAGAGCGAACAGGACCGTTATTGGACCGTGGGGCGCGTCGCACTGTGGCCGAACGGGTTCTATCTCGGCAGCCATTTCGAATGGCGTGTGCCGGTCGACGACGAGAACACGCTGAGCGTCGCTTGGTTCTTCATGCGCGTGCCGAAAGGCCGCGAGCCCTATGTGCAGGAGCGCGTGCCGACCTGGGTCAGCCCGATCAAGGACGAAAACGGCCGCTGGATTTCCAGCCACGTCATCAATCAAGACATCGTCGCCTGGGTCGGTCAGGGCCGTATCGCCGACCGCACCAAGGAGAATCTGCGTTCAAGCGACATCGGCATCACCATGATGCGCAACCGCTTCTTCCAGGAGATGGACGCCGCTGCCGCCGGCAAGGAGCCGGCCGGCGTCATTCGCAGCGCCAACGCAGCGGCCTGCATCGCGCTGCCCAACATGGCGCGCGAGTTCAACACCGAAGGCATCGCGCTCGCCGACTTCGACAAGGACCCGATTTTGCGCCAGCGGCTTAAGGAATTCCGCCACCATTACGGCCAGCCGCCGCAGGTGCGGCGCGCTTTCGTCGAGGCCATGGGAATTGCCGGGTAGATCATGATTCGGAAGAAAGCCCGGCCCCGGACCTGATCCGATGATGGTTTCCGGTTTTCCGAAAAGATCATGCTCCGCTAAGGTACCTTCATGCGCACCCAAGTCCGCACCCAAGTCCGTACCCAAGTCGTCATCATCGGCGCCGGCCCGGCCGGATTGTTGCTCTCACACATTCTCGATCGGAACGGCATCGACAGCGTTGTGCTGGAACGGCAGACCCGCAGCCACGTACTGGAACGGATACGCGCTGGCGTGCTGGAAGCCGGCACGGTCGCGCTCTTGCGCGAGGTTGGACTGGGGGAGCGCATGGATCGCGAAGGTCGGCCTCACGACGGCTCATGGATCGCCTGGGAGGACCGGCCGCGCCTTCTCATCGACACCAAAAAATATACCGGCAAGCCGATGATGGCCTACGGCCAGACCGCCATTACCGAAGATCTGTTTGCCGCCCGCGACGCGGCCGGCGGGAAAGTGATCGACGAAGCGGACAACGTCCAGCTGCATGAGCTTGCGTCGGACCGCCCTTATGTGACTTACGAAAAGGAAGGGGCGGCGCAGCGGATCGACTGCGATTACATCGCCGGTTGCGACGGCTATCACGGGGTGAGCCGGGCATCGATCCCGGCATCGGTGCTTCGGACCTACGAAAAGAGCTATCCGTTCGGCTGGCTTGGCATTATGTCGGAGACGCCGCCGTTCCCCGATATCTGTTACTGCTATCACAGTCGCGGCTTCGCGCTGGCGTCGATGCGCAATCCGATGCTGAGTCGCTATTACATTCAATGTGACCTCGATACCAAGCTCGAGGACTGGCCGGACGACCGCTTTTGGCGGGAATTCAAGGCGCGCTGTCCCAAGGATATGGCCGACAGCATCGTCACCGGGCCGTCGATCGAAAAGAGCATTGCGCCGTTGCGAAGCTTCGTTGCGGAGCCGATGCGTTACGGTGCGCTGTTTCTGGCCGGCGACGCCGCCCACATCGTTCCCCCGACCGGAGCGAAGGGCCTTAACCTTGCGGTCTCGGATGTCTTTTATCTGTCCCGCGCACTCACCCAAGTCTATCGCAGCGGAAGCAAGCATGACCTCGACAACTATTCCGACACGGCGTTACGGCGGGTGTGGGGCGCTGCGCGCATGTCGTGGTGGCTGACGATGCTCCTGCACCGCTTTCCCGGCGAGTCACCATTCGACGAACAGATGCGGCTTAATCAGTTCGATTATTTGCTTGGCTCCGAGCACGCCCAGGCGTCGTTGGCGGAGCAATATGTCGGCCTGCCGTATTAGAGCGCACTCACGCCTTGAGCCGTCGCCGCATCGTGCCAAGTAGCCCGCGCGGAAAGAACAGCACGACCAGCATGAAGATCGCGCCGACGAACGACATCCAATTCACCGTCATCGACGAAATGTAGTCCTGCATCACGACGAACACCGCGGCGCCGAGAAGCGGTCCCCAGAACGTCCGCATACCGCCCATCACCGTCATGACGACGAAATAGCCGGATAGCGAATAGTGCAGCGTCAGCGGATCGGCAAAATTGTTGAGCAGCGCGTAGAGCGTGCCGGCGAGTGCGGTGAAGAAGCAGGAGATCGAGAACGACAGCCAGATGTGCCGCTCGACCGGAATGCCGAGAAAACGTGCTCGGCGCTCGTTTTCGCGGATCGCCAGCAAGGTGCGGCCGAACGGCGAGCGCAACAACACGCCCATCAGAGCGACAGCGACCGCGAAAACCGCCAGCAGAAAGAAATAGAATACGGTGCCGCCGTCTTCGATGTGCAGCGTCAGCGGGCCCAGGCCGATCGGCTCGCGCTGAAAATCGCGCAAGCCGTCGAAGCCGCCGGTGAAACTGTTCCAGCTATAAGCGAGATAATACCAGAGCTGGCCGAAGGCGATGGTGCACATCGCGAAATAGACGCCGCGGCGGCGCACGATCAACAGCCCGAACAGCGTCCCGGCCAAGCCGCCAAGCAGCGTGCCGGCGAGCATGGCGAGCGGCGTCGAATGCACCAAATAGCGCAGCGTCAGCCCGGCGCCGTAGGCGCCGAGGCCGAAATAGGCGGCGTGCCCGAAACTCAACACGCCGGTGAAGCCCAACAGCATATTGAGCCCCATCGCCGCCAAGCCGAATACCAGCACGCGCGCGGCGAGCGCGGTGTAGCCGCCAAGCAGCGGCAGCCACAGCGGTACAGTGAGCAGCGCGGTCCAAATCGCGACCATCGCCAATTCGCGCCGGCCCGCCTGAATCGGCAGCCGCCCGCCCAAGGACGCGATCGCCATGGTCATGACAGCATCCCTTCCTCGCCGACGAGGCCGCGCGGCCGGATCAGGAGCACCGCCATCAGGATCGCATAGATCACCGCTTCGCTGGCCGATGGATAAACGACCGTGGTTAGCGCCGCGGCCATGCCGATCAACAACCCGCCGAACAAGGTGCCGATCAGGCTGCCGACGCCGCCGACGATGATGGCGATGAAGCTCGGCATCAGCAATTCATCGCCCATATTGGGATTGAGGCCGATCTGCCCGGCGGCCAGCACGCCGCTCAAGCCGGCCAGCAGGCAGCCGACCGAGAAATTGAAGGTGCGCAGATGGCGGACGTTGACGCCCAGCGTCGACACGGTTTCGAGGTCGAACGTTCCGGCGCGGATGCGCAGGCCGACGCGGGTGTAGCGCAGGAAGGCGAACAGCCCGGCCACCGCGACAATGACCACCGTCACCATGAAGATGCGGTAATAGGTGATGAAGAACAGTTCGCTGGTGATCGGCTGCGCCAAGACGGCGGGTAGGCCCATCGGCAGGCCGTTCGGGCCCCAGATATAGCGCGCCGCGTCCTGCATGACGAAGGCGAGGCCGAAGGTGAGCAGCAGGCTGTAGACCGGGTCGCGACCATAGATGCGCCGAATCATCAGTCGCTCGACGATCAGGCCGATCAATGCCGTAAGGAACGGCGAGACCAAGAGCGCGCCCCAATAACCGAGCGTGGGCGACAGCGCGAACGCCAGATAGCCGCCCAGCGCCAGGAAATTGCCGTGCGCGAAATTGATGACGTTGGATAGGTTAAGAATGAGCGAGAGGCCGAGCGCCATCAGCACGTAGAACGCGCCGATGATCAGCCCATTGGTCACATTGAACAAGATGAGCTGAGTCATCGGCGCTCTGCGCTTGCGAATTCCGCGGCGAGTTGCAGGAAGGCTTAGCTCGGCTCAACCATCTTGCATCCGGTCTCGTCAACCGTGCCGGCGGCCTGTGCGCCAGGCACCAGCGTGGAGACCGTGAACACGTCGTCGGGATTCCCCTTCGGCGAATGCACTTCACCGACGAAGATACTAGGCATCAGTTCGTGATCGCCCTTGCGATAGACCACCTTGCCGGGCTGCAGCGCCACATCCGGCGGCAGTTCCATGTCCTCCAAGGCCTGCGCCATTTTCGGTCCGTCGAGCGACTTGGCCTTCTCCGCCGCAAGCCGGACTGAGTGCACCGACACATAGCCGAACCAGTCGCGCGCCGAGGGAGTCTTCTTGGTCGCCGCGCGATAATCGGCAACGAATTTCACCACTTCGGGCACATTCGGCTGATTCCACCACCACTCCATGTCCCACCAGCCGGTCTGCGCTTCTGGCGGGCAAGCCCTGATACTTTCGATCTCGAACAGCGCGCCACCGAGCCCCATTTCGTTTTGCATGCCGAACTGGGTGAATTGCTTCATGCAGTTGATCTGGGTGAGACCGCCCATGTTGTTGAGCAGCACGTTCGGCTTGTAGGCCTTGGCCTTGATCAAAGTGGCGGAGAAATCGGTATTGTTGATCGGCAGCATGTCGCCGTCGTAAGTGCCGCCGGCTTTCTTGAGCGCCTTGATGAAAGCGTCCTGCAGCGTATGGCCGTAGGCGTAATCGGGCGTGACGAAGAACCATTTCTTGCCGAACTTCTTGACCAATTCCGGCGTGACCGCCTCCGCGTCCATCGTCGTCGTATTGCAGACGCGGAATACATTCCATTTACAATTGGTCCCGGTGATCGGATCGGTGTGACCGCCGGCGACGATGTGGAAGACCTTCTTTTCGTTGGTCACCTGCGACATGGCGTAGGCGATGCCGGAGTTCACGTCGCCGATGATGGCATTGACCTGGTCGCGGTCGATCAGCTTGCGCGTCTTCTGCACGCCGGTGCCGACGTCGTTGGCCGAATCCTCGACCAGGAGCTGGACCTGGCGGCCGAGAATTCCGCCCTTCTTGTTGATCTCAGCTTCGGCGTATTTAGCGCCGTCGACCTCGCTTTGCGCCAGCGCGGACAGCACGCCGGTCAGCGGATCGACCATGCCGATCTTGATCGGCTCGTCGCCGAGCGCCTTGATGACGAACGGTGCGCCGATGGCTTGACTGGCGCCCAGCGCAAGACCTGCCTGGAGCAACGTGCGACGGCGCACGGATAGTGTGCTATTCGACATGTTCGATCCTCCCTGATGATGTTGTTTTTTGATTTTGGGGTTTTGGCCACGAAGGTTTCGTGGCTTGGTGAAATTTTCTAGTTGTCAGCCCAGTGCGGGCTGCCGTCGACGCAGCGGCGCGGCCAAACCCAATAAGCCGCTCCGCGCCCGAACTTTCAATATCTTCTACTGCGGTTGCGGTACGGTCAAGGCGATGCAGCGCCGGACGCGTTGGCCGCAGCTTTGCGCCCACGGCGACATTTGGACGCGTTGTGATCGGCAACGCGTTTCGGGTGGCGGGCGACGCTTAGGCCGGGTCCTTCTGCCGCATCTTTTTCCGTGCCTTGGCCTGCTCGGCGAGGAAGAGCGACAGGCGCGCGCGGACGGCATCGGCCTGTTCCGGCGTCCATTTGCGCAAGCCCTCGCCGGTCTTCATGCCGAGCTTGCCGGCGGCCACGATGTCGCGCAAGTACGGATGCGGTCCCGGCGTGCGATCGAGATCGGCGTAGAGCACTTCGGCGATGTCGAGGGTCAGATTCGTTCCCACCAAGTCGGACTGCTCCATCGGGCCGAGCACGGCGGTGCGCGCGCCAAAGCCCTCGCGCACCACGACGTCGATGGTGTCGGCATCGCAGACGCCCGCGGCGACCAGCGCGAGCCCCTCGCGCTTCATCGCGTGTTGCAAACGGTTGCCGACGAAGCCCGGCACGTCGCGCCGCACATGGACCGGCGTTTTGCCGGCATCGCGCAGCAGCTGCATGGTCCGCTGCACGACCTCGGGACTGGTCTTTTCGTTTTGCACGACCTCGACGAGCGGTACCAGATGCGGCGGATTCCAGAAATGGGTGCCGAGAACCCGTTCGCGATGCGCCAGGTGACGGCCGATCTCGGTCGACGGAATCGCCGAACTGTTACTGGCAAGAATCGTATCCGGTGCGGTGAACTTCTCCAGCTCGGAGAAGATTTGCCGCTTGAGTGGCAGCTTCTCCGGCGCCGCTTCGAATACGAATGCCGCGCCTTGGACAGCCGCTGCGAGCGTGTCGCACGCAGCGATGCGTTGCAGCAACGCCGCGTCGTCGGCGAGCAGGTCGACGATTGCCTGCAATCGGGCAGCCAGAGACGCGCGGATTTCCGCCGACGGCTCGAATACAGCGACTTGGTGTCCCGCGGCGGCCAACAGATAGGCGATGCCATGACCCATCAAGCCGCCGCCGACCACTGCCATTTTCTGCTTGCGATCTTGTTCCTGCCGATCACGCATGTGTGTCTGCCCCGAAGATTGGAACTGTGACTTTGGTCAAACGTTGCCGATGTGAAGCGTTCATTCAATGACCGATTCATTGAGGAGAAATGATCATGCCTGTCCTGTTGTGGGTCGCCTTCTGGTCGTCGATGATGGGCGCTGCCGCGTGTTGGGGCGAAGCCCCTGGCGCAATTCCCGCAAAGACGCCCAAGGGACGAGAACTGGCGAGCGGTGACTAGCCGGCGGTGTAGCCGCCGTCGACATACATCACCTGCCCGGTGCAAAAGTCTGACGCTGGCGACAACAGATAAATCGCCATGCCGACGAGATCCTCGACCTCGCCGAGCCGCCCGAGCGGAATACGCGACAGCGACCGCGCGCGCGTCTGTTGACCGAGCTCGTTGTCGCCATACATCCATGCCGTCAGCTTGGAGCGAAAGACAGTGGGCGCGATGGCGTTCACGGTAATGCCGTGTTTGGCCCATTCGGTCGCCAGCACCCGCGCCAACGCGTCAGTGGCGCCCTTAGAGGCGCAGTAGCCGGTATAGCCGGAATAATTGCCGTGTCGGCCGCGCACCGACGACATCAGCAAGACTTTGCCGCGCACCTTTTTCTCGATCCAGTAGGTGCCCACCGCCTTGGCCATGAACCAGATGCCGCGCACGTTGGCGTCCATTACCTCCTGCCAGTCCTCATAGTTCAATTCGTGAATGAAGCCCGGCTTATTCAGGCCGGACGCCACGACAAGCTGATCGACGCGCCCGAAAGTAGCGAGGGCAGAATCGAGCATCGCCTCGGCGTCGGCTAGACTGTCGGGCCGGCGCACCACGGTCGCCGGGCTGCCGCCGAGTTCGCGCACTTCGTTCGCCACCTCTTCGAGCTCGTTCTCGCTGCCGGAGGCGAGCAGCACCTTGCCGCCGAGTGCGGTGAGCGCCAGCGCGGTGGCGCGGCCGAAGGTGCCGGATGCGCCGGTGATGATCGCGACCTTGTTCTTGACGTCGAACAGCGACAGTGGGTTGCGCAGCGGCTCGGAGATCATCGCGTCACCGCCCGGTCTCGAATCTGAAGCTTTGCTTGGGATCGAGCGCGGCGACGACGCGCAGCGCACAGCCTTCGCCTTCCGGCCAGCGCCAGGGGAAGGCAAAGAACGTGCAGCGTTGGCCGGTGATGGCATCGATCTCGCCGCCGATATTTTCGATGCCGGGAATGCCGTTGGTCATCATGATCTTGTGCGCCGGCTCCCAGTGCGGGAAATCGTCGATGATGTGGCGGCCGGTTTCGGCGAAATATTCGACGTCGAGATGCGGCTGCGCCGGTCCCGGCCCATGCGGACCGAGAAAGGTGCCGAGCGGATGATCGAGCGCCTGGACATCGATGCCCACGAGCTTGACGCCGCGCTCGACCAGCCATTCGGCGGCTTCCTTGTAGAGGCCGGGCGAGTAGGCGAAATAATCCGGGTTGTCGCCATAGTGCTTATGGCTGCCGGTATTGATCATCACGATGTCGTCTTTCTGGATCTTCGGCTCGGCGCGTTCCATATCCTTCGCCGTGATGACGCCCCATTTGCCCTTGGGGATCGACACCGCGACGCCGGTGCCGAAAAACCGCCACAGCGGATAGCCGGTCAGCGTCGGCTGATTTTCCGCGACATGGATCGGCGCGTCCATATGGGTGCCGCGGTGCATGATGCCTTCGAATTGCTGCACCAGAAGCCCGTCCTTGGCGTGGAATTCGAGCGTGCGCACATTGAGATTGGCGCGCGACGGCCATTGCGGCATGCCGTGGCCCCAAATGTGGCTGAGGTCGAAAAGCCGCAGATCGTTGCCGCCGCGCGTCGGTTTGGCTGGCTCTTTGCCAGAGGCCTTACGGGCGGCGCCGCGCTCCAGGCGCAATTTCCCGCTGCGGTCGAGCATGGCGACGAGCCGGATCACGCAGGCATCGCCCTCACGCCATTTCCAGGGAAAACCCTGAAAGCTGCAGCGCTTGCCCTTAAGCTCATCGACATCGCCGCCGACATTTTCGATGGTCGGAATGCCGGCTTCGAGCAGGGTACGGTGCGCCGGATTCCATTCCGGGAAATCCTCGAGCGCGTCGCGCCCGGTCGCCTCCTTGTATTCGGGGATGAGATATTTGATCTGCGGGCCGTTGCGGTGCGGGCCGAGCGACGTCGCCAGCGGATGATCAACGGTGGCGGTATCCACGCCGACGAGTTTTACCCGTTTTTTGACCAGCCATTGCGCCGCCGCTTTGCTCAGGCCCGGCGCATAGCCGAAATATTCTTTGCTGTCGGAATATCTGCGGTGCCAGCCGGTATCGATCAGCACGATGTCGCCGGCCTGGATCGGCGGCTTGGCGCGTTCGAGATCGGACGGCTCGATCAGGCCCCACTTGCGTTTCGGGATCGAGACGACGACGCCGGTGCCGAAAAATCGCTCAAGTGCCAGCTCGCCGACACCCGCGGCGCCGGGGATCAGATGCAGCGGCGCGTTGACGTGCGTCGAGGTGTGAAAGATCGTCGTGATTTTGTGCGTCATCACGCCTTGCTTGGCGTGGTGGGTGATGCGTTCGAGCTTGATCTCCTCGTAACCGGGGAAGATCGGCGTATACATGCCCCAGCGGTGGCTGAGTTCGTAATATTCGAGCCCGCTGACGGGATCGACGACGGCCGGCATTTCACCCCCTCATCTGACGCGCGAGCGGCTCGGCGAGCCGCATTCGCAAGCTTTTTCCTTATGGCGCGGTCTCTATCATGCTCCCATGCGGCGTGACAAACCGCCGGCCGCGGCCGGCCGATGTTGCAGCGGTCGGACCCCGCCGGTATCTATACGCGCCATTTTACGGAACTGACCCGAACAGCGGACGCGAATAACGACATGTCTCGTCTCGTCATGAAATTCGGCGGCACCTCGGTCGCCGATATCGAGCGCATCCGCAACGTCGCGCGTCACGTCAAGCGCGAGGTCGATGCCGGCTATGAGGTCGCCGTCGTGGTCTCGGCCATGGCCGGCGTCACCAACCAGCTCGTCGCCTGGTGCGAAGCGGCGAGCCCGCTGTTCGACGCGCGCGAATACGACGTCGTGGTCGCCACCGGTGAGCAGGTCACCGCCGGCCTTCTCGCCATCACCCTACAGGACCTCGATATCAACGCGCGCTCTTGGCAGGGCTGGCAACTGCCGATTCTGACTTCGGACGCACACGGTTCGGCGCGTATTCTCGACGTCAATGGCGATGCGCTGATCCGGCGCTTCAAGGAACGCAAGGAGGTCGCGGTCATTGCCGGTTTCCAGGGCGTGCACAAGGAAACCAATCGCGTCACCACGCTCGGCCGCGGCGGCTCGGACACCTCGGCGGTGGCGATCGCCGCCGCCATTCGTGCCGACCGCTGCGACATCTATACCGATGTCGACGGCGTCTACACCACCGATCCGCGGGTGGTGCCGCGCGCGCGCCGGCTGGAGAAGGTCGCCTTCGAGGAAATGCTGGAGCTCGCCTCGCTCGGCGCCAAGGTCCTGCAGGTGCGCTCGGTCGAGCTCGGCATGGTGCACAATGTCCGCATTTTCGTGCGCTCGAGCTTCGATCCGCCGGAAAGAATCGATCCGCACGGCCATCCGCCCGGCACATTGATCTGCGACGAGGGGGAGATCATGGAACAGCAAACCGTCACCGGCATCGCCTTTTCCAGGGACGAGGCGCAAATTTCGATCCGCCAGGTTCAGGATAAGCCGGGGGTGGCGGCGGCCATTTTCGGCCCGCTCGCGGAGGCCAATATCAATGTCGACATGATCGTGCAGAACGTCTCGGCCGACGGCAAAACCACCGACCTGACTTTCACCGTGCCGGCGGCGGACTACCAGCGCTCGCTTAACGTCATCGCCAAGGCGAAGGGCGCCATCGGCTATACCCGCCTCGACGGCGCCACCGACGTGGCCAAGATTTCCGTCATCGGCATCGGCATGCGCAGTCACGCCGGCGTCGCCGCGCAGGCCTTCAGTGCATTGGCCGAGCGATCCATCAATATCCGCGCTATTACGACCTCTGAGATCAAGTTTTCGCTTCTGATTGACGCCGCCTTTACCGAGCTTGCGGTGCGCACATTGCATTCATTGTACAATCTCGATAACGCCACGGGGTGAGCGGCGCGTTTAGTTGCACCGCAACATAATTCCTTAGCCTTGTCATATCGTTGTCTCTGGCTTGCGGTTTGCATGCCGCATTCGATATAGCCTTGAGGACATTCGCCGCGGGACGGGACCCGGGCGGACTCCTCTTTGATTGCGGCCGGTGCATCACGGGCTCCGCTCCGGCCAAAACCACGCCCGAGGGACATCACGCCATGCGTGGCGCGCTCGGCGGTCCGCGCGTGCTGTTGCGCCGGCTTCGCGAAGTGATGGCGGAGCCGGTCAGCGCGCAGGAACGCCTCGACAAGATCGTGGTGCTGATCGCCGCCAACATGGTTGCGGAGGTCTGCTCGGTCTATGTCCTGCGCGTCGACGCCACGCTCGAACTCTACGCCACCGAGGGCCTCAATCGCGAAGCCGTGCACCACACGGTGATGGGCTCCGACGAGGGGCTGGTCGGCCTGGTGGCGAGCCAGGCCAGCCCAATCAATCTGTCGAATGCGCAGGCGCATCCGGCCTTCTCATTCCGCCCGGAAACCGGCGAAGAAATCTATCACTCCTTCCTCGGTGTGCCGATCTTGCGCGCCGGCAATACGCTCGGCGTTCTGGTGGTGCAGAACCGCGCCCGGCGCACTTATTCCGAAGAGGAAGTCGAGGCGCTGCAGACTACCGCCATGGTGCTCGCCGAGATGATCGCCTCCGGCGAGCTTTCAGCGCTGGCGCTGCCCGGCGCCGAACCCGCCGCACGCCATTCGGTGCATCTCAAGGGCTCGGCCTTGAGCGAAGGCATCGCGCTCGGCCATGTCGTGCTGCACGAGCCGCGGGTCGTCGTCACCAATTTCATCGCCGACAACGTGCCCAAGGAATTGGAGCACCTCAAAGCCGCCGTCGAGACACTGCAATCCAACCTCGACGAGATGCTGGAGCACGGCGATGTTGTCGAGGGCGGCGAGCATCGCGATGTGCTCGAGGCCTATCGCATGTTCGCCTATGACCGTGGCTGGGTGCACAAGCTCGAAGAGGCGGTGATGACCGGCCTGACCGCGGAGGCCGCGGTCGAGCGCGTCCAGTCCGATACCCGCGCCCGCATGCTGCGGCAGACCGACCCGTTCCTGCGCGAGCGGTTGCACGACCTCGACGACCTCGCCAATCGCCTGATGCGCCAGCTCACCGGCCGCGACCATGCGCCGTCGCGCGACAGCCTGCCGGAGAACGCAATCCTGATCGCCCGCTCGATGGGTCCGGCCGCGCTGCTCGACTACGATCGCAAGCGCCTGCGCGGCTTGGTGCTGGAAGAAGGCGGCCCGCATTCGCATGTTGCGATCGTGGCGCGCGCGCTCGGCATTCCCGCGGTCGGCGACATCGACAACGCCACCGGCATCGCCGACCCGGGCGATGCCATCATCGTCGACGGCGCCGCCGGCGATCTGCATATCCGGCCGCTGCCGGACATGGAGGCGGCTTACGTCGAGCGCGTGCGGTTGCGGGCGCGCCGCCAGCAGCAATATCAGTCGCTGCGCGACAAGCCCTGCATCACCAAGGACGGCGCAGAAGTGAAATTGCTGCTCAATGCCGGCTTAAGCGTCGACCTGCCGCATATCGAGGATACCGGCGCCGGCGGCATCGGTCTGTTCCGCACCGAGCTGCAATTCATGGTGGCGCCGAACTTTCCGCGTACCAGCGAGCAATATGCACTGTACCGCGCCGTGCTCGATGCCGCCGGCGACAAGCCGGTGACGTTTCGCACGCTCGACATCGGCGGCGATAAGGTGCTGCCTTATATGCGCAATGTCGAGGAGGAGAATCCCGCGCTCGGCTGGCGGGCGATCCGCCTCGGTCTCGACCGCCCCGGTCTGCTGCGCACGCAATTGCGCGCTCTGCTCAGGGCGGCCGGCAGCCGGGCGCTTAAGATCATGTTTCCCATGATCTCGACGGTCGAGGAATTCGACCAGGCCAAGGAATTGGTCGAACGCGAGCTTACCCATCTGCGCCGCCATGGCCACAAACTGCCCGCCGAAGTCGAGGTCGGCAGCATGGTGGAAGTGCCAGCGCTGCTGTACCAACTCGACGAACTTCTGGAGCGCGTGGACTTCCTGTCCGTCGGCTCCAACGACTTGGTGCAATTCCTCTATGCGATCGACCGCGGCAATCCGCGGGTCTCCGGGCGCTTCGATGCGCTCTCCGCGCCGGTATTGCGGGCGCTCAAGGACATCGCCGACAAATCGCGCGCCCATAACAAGCCGGTCACCGTGTGCGGCGAGCTGGCGTCGCAACCGATCGGAGCGCTGGCTTTGGCGGCGCTGGGCTACCGCTCGCTGTCGCTTACGCCGTCGGCAATCGGGCCGGTCAAGGCGATGCTGCTCGATCTCGATTGCGGCAAGGCCGCCGCATTTCTCTGCCCGTTGATCGATCAGGGCAGCCGTGGCGCGCCGATCCGCGCGCAGCTCGAGAAATTTGCCGGCGATCACGGGCTGCAACTGTAGCGCAACAAATAACCGGCGGAGCCGGGCTTGTCCCGGCCGGCTCCGTCTTTTACTTAATCTGACATGCTGCCCGACCAAAAACTCAACGCGCTCCTCGTCCGGCATGCCGCGCTGGAGCACGATCTCGCCGCCGCGCTGCCGGCCGAGACCTATGTGAAACTGTCGCGCGAATTCGCCGAGATCGCGCCGGTGGTCGCGGCGGTCAAATCGTACCGTGCTGCGAAAAACGAGCTTGACGGCCTGACGAGCCTGATCGCCGATCCGGCGACCGACTCCGAGATGCGCTCGATCGCCGAAGCGGAAAAGCCCGAGGTCGAGGCGCGGCGTGCGGCGTTGGAGCAGCAATTGCGGCTGGCGCTGTTGCCCAAAGACGCGATGGACGAACGCAACGTCATTCTCGAAATCCGCGCCGGCACCGGCGGCGACGAAGCGGCTTTATTCGCCGGCAATCTGTTCCGCATGTACGAGCGCTACGCCGCCAAGCAGGGCTGGAAGGTGGAGATGGTCACCGCGAGCGAAGGCGCGATGGGCGGCTATAAGGAAATCATCGCTGAAATCCGCGGCCGCGGCGCCTTCGCCAAGCTGAAATTCGAATCCGGGGTGCATCGGGTCCAGCGCGTGCCCGATACCGAAGCGTCGGGCCGCATCCACACCTCGACCGCGACTGTTGCCGTGTTGCCGGAGGCTCAGGAGGTCGACGTTCCGATCGTCGAAAGCGATCTGCGCATCGACACGCTGCGCTCCGGCGGCGCCGGCGGCCAGCACGTCAACAAAACCGAATCGGCGGTGCGGGTGACGCATATTCCTTCGGGCATCGTCGTCATGATGCAGGAGGATCGCTCCCAGCACCGTAATCGCGCCAAGGCCATGGCCGTGCTGCGGACACGGCTCTATGATTTCGAGCGGCAGAAACTAGACGCCGCGCGCGCCGCCGAGCGTCGCGGTCAGGTCGGTACCGGCGATCGCTCCGAGCGCATCCGTACTTACAATTACCCGCAAAGCCGCGTGTCGGACCATCGCATCAATCTCACGCTCTACAAGCTGCCGCAGATTTTGGAAGGCGAGGCGCTGGGCGAGATCATCGACGCGCTGGTCGCCGAAAATCAGGCGGCCCTGCTCGCGGCCGAGGAGACGGGCTGATGCGGCCGGCCGCGAAAGCCGGCGCGGCGGCTGCGCCGTTCAACCGCGCAAAATCAATGACCGTCGACGAAGCGCGGCGGGCCTGGGCGGCGAAATTTCGCGCCGGCGGCCTCGATTCGCCTGAGCTCGACGCCCGGCTTTTGGTCGGCCATGCGCTTTCGCTCGATCACGCCGGCCTGGTGGCGGCAAGCGCGCGCAAATTGGCTGCTGACGAAGAGAGCGCGATCGCGGCCCTGGCACGGTGCCGGCTGGCTCACGAGCCGGTCGCCCGTATCGTCGGCAAGAAGGAATTTTGGGGTCTTGAGCTCGCCGTCAACGCCGCCACGCTGGTACCGCGGCCGGAGACCGAAACGGTCGTAGAGGCCGCGCTTGCCGCCGTTGACCGGCGCGGCTCGCGGGCACTGCCGTTGCGCATCGCCGATCTCGGCACCGGCAGCGGCGCTATCCTGCTCGCGCTATTGAGCGAGCTGCCTAATGCCTTCGGCGTCGGCACCGATACGAGCCCCGGCGCGCTGGCAATTGCGCGCGACAATGCTCGCCGCCTGAGCTTGACCGGCGCGGTCTATGTCGCTTGCGACATGGCGGCGGCGTTGCACGGTCAGTTCGACATTATCGCCTCCAACCCGCCCTATGTTGCGTCGGCGGATATCGCCGCATTGCCGCCCGACGTGCGCCTGTTCGATCCGCGCCGGGCGCTGGACGGCGGACCCGACGGACTCGATTTTTATCGGGCGATTGCCGCGGCGGCGCCCGCGCTTCTGGCTGCGGATGGCGTGCTCGTCGTCGAGCTTGGCGCCGGCCAGGCGGTATCGGCCGCCGCCTTATTCGCCGCGGCGGGGCTTGCGCCGTCGGCGCCGCGACCCGATCTTAATGCGGTGCCGCGCGCCCTCGTTGCAAGAAAGTAACAAGTAAACGGGCATGAGGCGCGAGCATCGGACCCCGGCAAAAAAGCACTTGGAATGTCCGCCGGAACCGACTAGCTTGCGGCCCACGGAATCGGCCCGAGATGAGGGTGCCGCGTTGCCCTAAACGCCTAAGAGCCTAACTGAAAGAGTTGGCTCCAAAAGGTCGGCAATGCAGGCCAGGCAGACAAGCGAAAGCTGGCAAGCGATAACTGGATAGCGAACGCCGGATTGGTCGGCATACAGGATCGCCAAATTCAGAGCGCGAATGTTCAAACCGTGAAGGTTAAGCCGAGACGTATCACCGGTTCGCCGCGCATCGATGCGGATGAGGCCCGCGCATGCAAAGCTTAGTATGGCTGCGGATAGTGCCGCGGATGAGGGCTGCTTGGCTGGGGGCGTGATGTTCAGTGACGTGCAGTGGGAAGCGATTTCGAGCGGCGCGCAGCCGGGCGGCGGTATTTGAGTGACGTTCGAAGACTACAGACGATGAACAGATGCGGCGGCGCGGTTGCCGTCGTGCAAAACGGGGTTGGCGGAACAGCAAACCATGAGAAACGGTCAGAATAATAAGCGTATGCGCGGTCGTAACCGTAAGGGTGGCCATCACCACCAGAATCCGCTGTCGCGGATGTACGAGTCCAACGGGCCGGACGTAAAAATCCGGGGAACGGCCTCGCACATTGCCGAAAAATATCTCCAGCTCGCCCGCGACGCGCAAAGCTCCGGAGATCCGATCGCCGCCGAAAATTATTATCAGCACGCCGAGCATTATTTCCGTTTGATCGCCGCCGCGCAGGAACAGCTTCGCCAGAATCAGCCCTATTTTCAGCAGCAACAACCGGGCGGTGGAGTGGGCGGCAATATGGCCGATGACGGCTACGATGACGGCGATGATCAGCCGCAAGTGGGCGAGCCCTACGCGCCGCAATCGCAGCCGTTCTACCAGCGTGAGCCGCAGCACAATCAGCATCAGCCGCAGCACCATCAGCCGCAGCACTATCAGTCGCAGCAACCGCAGCAGCACCAGCCGCAACAGCAGCCGCAGCAATTTCAACCGCGGCCGCAGCCGCAGATGCCGGACCATGACGGCGATGTCGAGCGGCTGCCGTCGTTCATTACCGGCGGTCTGCCGCAGCAGCAGAGTGCACCGCAACACGGCCAAGGCACGAATGGCCCGCATGGCCAGGGCGGCGGCAACGGGCCGAACGGCTATGACGGTTCGCCGGACCGGTTTCCGTTGCATCGGCGGCGGCGGCGCCATCGCGGCGGCGGTCCGCGCGACTATTCGGCGGATCAGTCGATCCCCGCCGAAAGTGACAGCACGCCGCAGGGTGGCGCGGATTCGGTCGACGAATAACCGCTAAGCTAATCCGAGGCTTTTCGCGTTCGCGTTTGAATTCGGGGCCGCCGATACGGCGCCCCGAAGGCACGCAGCTATAGGCCGCGCGGCGCTTTGGCTAACCGCACCAGGAGCCAGATCGGCACCACGATCACCGCTCCGAGCAGGAAATACCGCCACAGCCAGCGTACGGCGTCGAAGCCCATATTCCAGACGTGTTCGATGAGCCGGCGCACCGATTCTAGGATGTTCCACGGGTCGAGGCCGATGGCGGCGAGAATGACGCCGACCAGGATCGACAGCAGGATAAGCCGGCCGACGACCGCCAGCGGCGGACCGCCGAAGAAACGCTGCACGAAATCTTGGGGTCGTCGGGATTCCAGGGATTCTTGGCTCATCGCGCACTCCCGCTTGCGTCAGTTAGGAACTTGTGAGGCCCCGCGCAAGCGGCCTGCCCACCGCAAGCGGGTCATCCACCAAAATGGCAGCGCACTGGCCTCCCGCCGCCTCGCGACGGCGTTGCCTCGGCTTGACAACTGGCGCTAAGTTGCGCCGCCCACGCTTGGTACGGGCATTCCGAGGACTTTTCATGGCCAAGGTAGAAGACCTCGCGCCCGCAGCGCATGCGAGCCTCAACGACGATATCGGCGAGCAAACCCGGCTTCGCATGTATCGCATGCAGGTCGAAATTCGCGAGGCCGAGCAACGCGCGTTCGATCTGTTCCTGCAGAACCTGGTGAAAGGCACGAGCCACCTCTCGCTCGGCCAGGAGGCAGTGGCAGCGGGCTGTGCCGCCGCCATGCAGCCCGGCGATCTTTCGTTCTGCACTTATCGCGGCCACGCCCACACGCTGGCGCGCGGCGTGGAGATTGAGAAGGTGCTCGGCGAGCTGATGCAGCGCGACAACGGCCTGATGCGCGGCAAAGGCGGCTCGATGCATCTGACCTCCGCAGAGCACGGCGTGATGGGCTCCTATGCGATCATCGGCGCGCATCTGCCGATCGCTTGCGGCGCAGCCTGGCGCGCGCAGTACAAGGGCCAGACGGATGTCTCGGTTTGTTTCTTCGGCGACGGCACCACCAATATCGGCGCCTTTCACGAGGCGTTGAATTTCGCCGCGGTTTGGAAGCTGCCCGTCATCTTCGTCTGCGAGAACAATCTCTACATGGAATATACGCCGATCGGCGACGTCACCGCCGTTGCGCATCCCGCTGCCGACCGTGCCGCTGCCTACGGATTGCCGCGCATCGTCGTCGACGGTAACGATGCCGACGCCGTCTATCGCACCGCGCGCGAGGTCTACGGCAAGGCGCGCGCCGGCGGCGGCCCGTCATTGATCGAATGCATGACCTATCGCTACAGCGGCCATTCGCGCGCCGATCCTGCCAAATACCGCCCCGAGGGCGAGCTGGAAAAATGGAAAGAGCGCGATCCGATTAAGATCTATCGCGAGCGGCTCATGCAATTCGGCGTCGGCGAGGACATCATTGCCGGCATCGAGACCGACGTGAAGCGGCGCGTCGACGAGGCGACCGAGAAATGCAAGGCGGCGCCGATGCCGCCGGCCGATATCCTCACCACCGACGTTTATGCCGACGGAGGCTTCGCATGGCGGAATTGACCTATCGCGACGCCGTTATCCGCGGCATCGCCCAGGAAATGTCGCGCGATCCCGACGTGGTCTTTCTGGGTGAGGACGTGGCGAAAGCCGGCGGCGTGTTCAAAGCGACCGTCGGCCTTTACGAACAGTTCGGTCCGCTGCGCGTGCGCGACACGCCAATTTCCGAGCAGGCGATCCTCGGCGCCGCCATGGGCGCGGCGATGACCGGATTGAAGCCGATCGCGGAGATCATGTTCTCCGACTTCTTCGCGGTCTGCTTCGACTACATTGCCAACGAGTTTCCGAAAAGCCGCTACATGTCGAACGGCCAGATCAAATGCCCGTTGGTGGTGCGCACCGGCAACGGCGGCGGCGCGCGCTTCGGCGCGCAGCATTCGCAGAGCGTCGAGAACTGGTGCATGATGATTCCCGGGCTGAAAGTCGTGGCGCCGTCGTCGCCGCGCGACGTCATCGGGCTCCTTGCCGCCGCGGTGCGCGATCCCGATCCGGTGATCTTCCTCGAGCACAAATCGCTTTACCCGACCAAGGGCGAGGTCCCGGACGGCGAGATCGTCGACCGGCTGGGCACCGCCAACATCGTGCGGCCCGGCAAGGACGCCACCATCATCGCGCTCGCCATGATGGTGCCGCGCGCGCTCGCCGCGGCCGAGAAGCTCAAAGCCGAGCACGGCATCGATTGCGAAGTCGTTGACGTGCGCTCGTTGGTGCCGCTCGACACGCAAACCATCCTCGGCTCAGTGGCGCGCACGCACCGGCTGTTCACGGTCGAGGAGAATCCGCGGCTCTGCGGCTGGGGTGCCGAAATCGTCTCCATCGTCGCCGACGAAGCGTTCTACGATCTCGACGGCCCGCCGGTGCGGATCACCACGCCGCACATCCCGTTGCCGGCCGCCGATATTCTGGAAGACATGGCGCTGCCCTCGGTCGACCGGATCGCCGAAAGGGTGAAGCGTTCGATGCAGGCGTAGGATGAACACGGCACGCGGCGGCCGGTCCGCGTGGCTTCGCCTACTTCGGGTCGGATTTTCTTGAACCGGGCTGACGCCGGCGCGCTCTACGGCCTAGATGCATTACGCTAACAGAGTGCTGATAGGGAAATTTACAAATTTCGGTTGCGCACTCTCGCCAATAGCCGCTCGTAGAGGCGCGCCTTCTAGAAAAACTTCCGTCCCCTGCATTATGGATTGAATTCGAACGCCTCCCGATTCAAGGCCTCGTGCCACGTCCAGAGCTTGATCTATTGTTGGGAATGGCGAGCCAATAATGGGTCCGATCGGGCCAATAACGAGGACAAACGGGTCAAACGAAATCGAAGGAAGGTCGCGCACAGACGTACCTCTGCGAATCATATTTTGTTGATTGTCCGCATCTGGTAGTCGAAATGCAAGCTCGTGGCCGCCTATGCTGGATGCAAATGCCTGTCGACGTGCCTTCAGGGGTCGCGGGCCAACCTCGCCTGTCGCCGCGCTCATGCGGGCTACTTGGTACTAACATTCCGACGTCAGCGGTTCCAAATAAATGCGCATTTTTTCCTCGAACGGAGGAAGGACTCGCATTAAAATCATAGTTTATTCCAATCTTTGAGGGAGGGGAGCCATGCTCGACTTTTTCGCGTGCAGCGGGCGAATCGGCAGAGCCCGATACGCGGCTTACCTCTGTGTGGTGTGGATTGCTGGATTCATCGTACTGGCGCTTTTCGTTAAATTTTCGCTCGTAGGAATTGCGGTGACAGTGCATTTAACTCAATGAGTGGTGATTGCACAGCGATTTGCGATGCACCCCTCACGGATTGCGCTGGCGCGGCGGCTTAAACGCATCGCGCACTATCTCGGGCTCGCGGGCAATTACGACTAGGTAAGCGCGTGCCGCTTGGTCGGGCTCGACGCGGCCCTGCTCCCAATCGCGCAGCGTGCCGAGCGGAATGTGATAGCGCGCCGCAAAATCCTCTTGGCTTAAACCCAGCGCGCGGCGGATGATCTTCGCCTGTGGCGTGCGCTTCATGCGTTGGAAATCTTCGGGCGTAACAGGCTGCGCGTCGGGATCGCTAAGCGCCGCACGATGGCGCTGCGCATCGGTCATGCCGTCCAAACGACTCCAATCGAGATCGGAGGACTTCGCCTGCTTACGCGTTGTCTTCGTGGTATCGGCGTCTTTCATGTGGCTCTGCTCCGCGTGCGGAGATGATGCGAATGGTGTCGTTGCGCAGCGTATAGGCGACGTAGAGAATGCGACCCTCGACCATGCCTATGATAACGTAACGGTCCTCGCCATAGTCCTCGCGGTCATCGACACGCTCAATCGCAAATGGGTCCTTGAAAACCTGCTTGGCTGCCTCGAAGCTTACGCCATGGTCGGCGTAGTTCTGCGCCGCCTTGGCATCGTCCCATTCGAACTCGACATCGTTCATAATACTACTGCTTATCCGTAGTACAGTCAAGCCGTGCCGGCGGCAATATTGACAGTGGGGCGGCCAGTGGCAACGTGTGTGTCCGCTTAGGGAGCGATCGTCGATGGCCAACGAACCCAGCCGCGAAAATCCGAACGGGCCGATCGGCACCGAAATCGTCTTTGAGAACGACCAGGTGCGGGTGTGGGACATGAGGGTTCCCGCCCGCGGCAAGAAAGCGTGGCACCATCACACGATGAACTACGTCATTATCAATATTACCGGCGGCAAAGCCGAGATTGAGAACGTGCAGGGCCAGTCATACATCGCCAATGACAAGGCCGGCGGCGTCATCTGGAAGGATGCCGGCGAGAAGCACGAGCTGCGCAATCTCACCGATGAGCCTTATCGTAACATCCTTGTCGAGCTGAAGACCGGAAAATAACGCCGCCCGGCGCGCATAGATCAGCAGGATCAGTATCATGGCCATGTATGACAATCTGCTCGCCAATGTTCCCACAGATCTGTGGATCGGCGGTAAGTGGCGCAAATCTTCCGATGGCGGCCGCTTCGACGTGATCGATCCGGCGACCGAGAACAAAGTCGCGTCGGTCGCCAGCGCGACCGTCGATGACGCCAAGGCGGCGCTCGACGCGGCGCAGGCGGCGTTCCCCGGCTGGGCTGCCAAAAAGCCCCGCGAACGCGGGGAGATCTTGCGCAAGTCCTACGAACTCATCATGCGCGACGCCGAACGGCTGGCGAAGCTGATCACCATCGAGAACGGCAAGGCGCTGTCCGACTCGCGTGGCGAGGTCGCCTATGCCGCGGAATTTTTCCGTTGGTATGCCGAAGAGGCGGTGCGCAATGTCGGCTCGAACTCGGTGGCGCCGTCTTCCGGCGCCCGCATGTTCGTGCATCACAAGCCGGCCGGTCTCGCCGTGCTGGTGACGCCGTGGAATTTTCCCGCCGCAATGGCGACGCGCAAGATCGGCCCGGCGCTCGCCGCCGGCTGTCCGGTCGTGCTCAAGCCCGCCTCCGACACGCCGCTCACCATGCTCGCTTTGATGCCGATCCTGGAAGAGGCCGGCGTGCCGGCCGGCGTGGTCAATGTGATTCCGTCGCGCTCGTCGGGCAAGGTGGTGAGCGCGATGCTGCACGATCCGCGCGTGCGCGTGGTGTCGTTCACCGGCTCGACCGAAGTCGGCCGCAAGTTGCTGCACGAAGCCGCCGACAATATCGTCAAGCCGGCGATGGAGCTCGGCGGCAACGCGCCGTTCATCGTGTTCGACGATGCGGACGTCGATGCGGCGATCGACGGCGCGATGATCGCGAAAATGCGCAACATGGGCGAGGCCTGCACCGCGGCCAACCGCTTCTACGTTCATGAGAAGGTGCAGGACGAGTTCACCAAGAAGCTCACCGCCAAGATGGCCGGTCTGAAAATGGGCAACGGGCTCGACGATGGCGTCGCGCTCGGCCCACTGGTCAACAAGGAAGGCCTCGACAAGGTCGTCGAGCTGGTCGACGACGCCGTGAAGAAGGGCGCCAAAGTGCTGACCGGCGGCAAAGCGCCCGGCGGCCCCGGCTTCTTCTATCCGGCAACCGTGCTGACCAACGTGCCCGACGATGCCAAGATGCTGAACGAGGAGATTTTCGGCCCGGTCGCCTCGATCCAGACCTTCAAGTCGGAAGATGAGGTGATCGAGCGCGCCAACGACACCGAATATGGTCTGGTCGCTTATCTCTACACCAAGGATCTGAGCCGCGGCATGCGGGTCTCCGAGAAGCTCGAATTCGGCATGATCGGTCTCAACCGCGGTCTCGTTTCCGATCCGGCGGCGCCATTTGGCGGCGTCAAGCAGTCCGGGCTCGGCCGCGAGGGCGCGCATGAAGGGCTGATGGAGTTTTTGGAGACGCAATACGTTTCGGTGACGTGGTAAGGCGAAGCAGCGAGTCATGACCAGAGATGAAGTCGCCAACAAGCTGCGCGGCGCTTGGCGCTATGTCGGCACGCAAATCCACGGCGGCAGCTGGGATCGCGGCGCCAATCCGAAGGGCATGATCTATTACGGCCCGCATGGCGAGATGGCGGTGCAGATCGCGCCCGACGTCGAGCGCAAGCGCGCCGGTGCCGAGATGACGCCGGAGGAAGCGAAGGTCGCGCTGAAGGATTACATCGCCTATTTCGGCACTTACACCATTGACGAAAATGCCGGCACGGTGACGCATCATCGCCAAGACAGTCTGCAGCCGGGCGACAAAGGCGATCTGGTGCGGCGCTATGAATTCGCCGGCGATCGCCTGGTGCTGCGGCCGCCGAATTCGACGATGGAAGTCACTTGGGAACGCATCAAATAAAAGCCCCTGCCGCGACATCCGGAGCGGCTGAAATCCCGGCACAGCAAATCATTCGGTGACGCAGTGAGTGAACAGTCTCAATCGGCAGCCCAACGCCTGATCGGTTCATGGCGCTATGTCGGCTCGACGCTCGACGGCAAGGCGCAAGGCGAGCGAGGCGCGAGCCCCAAAGGCATCATCATCTACGATGTTCACGGCCATATGGCCTGTCACGTCGCACCCGACCGCGACGTGCCGCGCGCCGGCAAGGAGCCGACCGGCGAAGAGGCGAAAGCGGCGCTCGCGGATCACATCGCTTATTTCGGCACCTATTCGGTCGACGAGCGCGCCCGCACGGTCATCCATCATCGCCAAGGCAGCGTGCAGCCCGGCGACAGAGGCGACGTGGTGCGCGGCTATGAATTCGTCGGCGACCGGCTCGTTCTGCGTCCCGTCGGCACGACGCGGGAAGTGATATGGGAACGGATCAAGTGAGGCGGCGCCGATTATGGATGTCCTGATGCCGCAACTCGGCGAAACGGTCGCCGAAGGCAAGATCACCAAATGGTTCGTGTCGGCCGGCGCTGCGGTGAAGCCGGGCGACAATCTGTTCGAGATTGAGACCGATAAAGTGTCTATGGAGGTTCCATCGACCACGACCGGCGTACTTGCTGAAATACGCGTTGTGGCCGGCGAAATTGCTCCGGTCGGTGCGGTGGTCGGCGTGATCTCGGACGGGTCCGGTGGTACGGCAAGTGCGTCGGCCGCGGCCGCGCCGCGCGCGGCGCCGGCACCGCCGGCAGCACAGGCGGTTTCGGCGCCGGCAGTGCCGAGCACATCCGCGCAGCAGCAAACGCGACAGGAATCGCGCCCGATCAAGCTCGATCCGTTTTTCGAAGTCCGTACGCCGGAGCGCAATTACGGGCCGGCGCGGTTGTCCGGCGGCGTGACCGTCACGCCGCTGGCGCGGCGGCTAGCCGGTGAGGCCGGCATCGATCTTTCGCGCTTGCGCGGCTCCGGCCCGCATGGCCGCATCGTGGCAAGCAACGTCGCGGAAGCGCCGCGGCCGTCGCGCGCGCTTGCCGAGGGACCGGGAGCCGCCGAGATCAAGTCGCTTTACGCGCCGGACAGTTACGAAGAAGTGCCGCTCGACGGCATGCGCCGCACCATCGCGACGCGGCTGACCCACGCCGCAGCCGTTCCGCACTTCTATCTCACCGCCGACATCGAAATCGATCGGCTCATCGCGCTGCGCGAGGAAGCCAATGCCGCGGCGGCTAAGGACAAAGACGGCAAGCCGTTGTTCAAGCTCTCGCTTAACGATTTCATCATCCGCGCGCTGGCGCTCGCCTTGCAGCGGGTGCCGGCGGCCAACGCGGTCTGGGCCGGCGATCGCATCCTCCGCTTCAAGCACTCCGATATCGGCATCGCCGTCGCGCTCGACGGCGGTCTGATCACGCCGATCATCCGCGATGCCGAGACAAAGTCGCTGAGCGCCATCTCGGCGGGGATGAAAGACCTCGCGACGCGGGCTCGCGACAAGAAGCTGAAACCCGCCGAGTACCAGGGCGGCTCGTCCGCGATCTCCAATCTCGGCATGCATCAGGTGCGCGAGTTCACCGCCATCATCAATCCGCCACACGCGACCATTCTCGCGGTCGGCGCCGCGCGCCGCCAAGCGGTGGAAAAACCCGACGGCGGCGTCGCCTTTGTCAGCATGCTGAGCGCGACGCTGGGCTGCGACCATCGCGTCGTTGACGGCGCGCTTGGCGCCGAGCTTCTGGCCACCATTAAAACCCTTCTCGAAATGCCGGTGAGCATGCTGGTGTGAGGATGAAGGATGGCCGCGACTAAGCCCGAGATCGTGCTGATCGGTCCGCTCAAGCCTCTGGTGGTGAGGGGGCTCGAAGCGGCGTGCACGGTGCACAAGGCGGCCGAAGCGCAGGATCGCGAAGCATTTATCGCCGCGCATACCAATGTGCGGGCGATCGCCTGCAGCGCGACGACCGAGCAGATCAGGGGCGCCTTCATGGCGCGCTTTCCAAGACTGCAAATCGTGTCGAGCTTCGGTGTCGGCTACGACCACGTCGAGGTCAAATATGCCGCGGCGCACGGCATCATCGTTACCAATACGCCCCAAGTGCTCACCGAGGAGGTCGCCGACACCGCGCTCGGTCTGCTGCTGTGTACGGTGCGCGAGTTTCCCCAGGCCGAGCGCTACGTGCGGGCGGGGAAATGGGCTCACAAGGGCTACCCGCTCAGTAAAGCGACGCTGCGCAACCGCACCGTCGGTCTCGTCGGCATGGGCGCGATCGGACAAGCGATCGCGCGGCGGCTCGATGCTTTCGGCGTGCCGGTCGTCTATCACACGCGGAACAAACGTCCTGAGCTCGCCTACCGACATTATCCGAAGCTCGTCGACATGGCGCGCAACGTCGACACGCTCTTGGTCATCGTGCCGGGCGGCGCTACGACGGCGAATATGATCAATGCCGAAGTACTGGACGCGCTGGGGCCGAATGGCATCCTGATCAACATGGCGCGTGGTTCGGTGGTCGACGAGCCGGCCTTGATTCGGGCGCTCAAGGATAAGCGGATCATGGCGGCCGGCCTCGATGTCTATGTCAAGGAACCGGAAGTGCCGGCGGAGCTCATTGCTATGGAAAATGTCGTGTTGTTTCCGCATCTGGGCTCGGCGTCGGTGCATACGCGCGACAAGATGGATCAGCTCATAGTCGATAACATTGCGGCCTGGGCGGCCGGCAAACCGCCGCTGACGCCGGTGCCGGAGACGCCGTTCACATCGTGGGGCGGTTGAGGGTTCAAATCATTACCCGCCACGGCGCGCCGCCGTCTAGGACGAGTTGAAAGCAGTTGGGCATGAAGTGTCGTGGCGTGATTATTGCCGGAGCTATCGCCGCGGGCCTGTGCGGCGGTGTCGGTTATGCGCAAGTTGGGCAAAGCGGCGGCCAGAACGAAGCGCCACCGCAATCCGCACCACCGCAATCCGCGCCGGCGCAAGCTGCGCCTGCGCAAAACGGCCTGAGCGACGCGGCCAATGCCATGATCGGCACCTGGGAATTCTCCAATGCCGATCACGATCGAATTTGCCACTTCAGTTTCCGCGCCGATGCCGTGACCGGCGGCTACAAGCTCGATATCGACAAGAACTGTCCGAACCTGTTTCCGTCGACCGCCAATATCGCCGGCTGGTCGCTCGACAATTACGGCGATTTGCGCCTGCTCGATGCGGATGGCAAAGAGGTGGTGGAGCTTAGCGAGGTCGAGGGCGGCATGTATGACGGATTTACGCCGGAAGAGGGCCGCTACATTTTGCAGACCGCAGCCGCGGCGCCGACACTCACCGCCGCCGACATGGTCGGCGATTGGGCGGTCGCGCGCGGCGCCGGCAAGCCAATTTGTGTGCTGACGCTGACCAACAATCCTGCCGGGGACGCCTTGGCGCTTACGGTCAAGCCCGGCTGCGACGCCTTCGTCATGGCCTTTGCACCGAGCGCATGGCGCATGGACGAGGGCGCTTTGGTCCTATACTCGGCGCACGGACGCAACTGGCAATTCGAGCAAAACGACGCCAAGACCTGGCAACGCGTGCCGGAAACGGCCAATCCGGTCCTGCTGCTGCGGCAGTAACGGATCGGAGCCCTCAATTCAAAGAAAATCGCAACAGATCGTGGAATGAACAAACGGTATGAGGTCGTCATCGTCGGCGGAGGACCCGTCGGCGTCGCGCTGGCGGTCGAACTCGGCTTGCGTGGGATTTCCTGCGCCTTGATCGAGCGCCGCACCGAACCGCAGCGCATCCCCAAAGGCCAGAACCTGACGCAGCGGTCGATGGAGCATTTCTATGCGTGGGGGGTCGCCGATCAGGTGCGGGCCGTGCGCATTCTGCCGCCGGATTATCCGATGAGCGGCATCGTCGCCTATCGCGACCTCAGCAACGAATACTGGTACGCGCCGCCGCTGCGCGAGATCGTCAATTCCTATTATTTCGAAGAGAACGAAAGGCTGCCGCAATATCTCGTCGAGGACGTGCTGCGCCAACGACTGGCGCAGCTCGGCGCTGTGACGACCCGCTTCGGCTGGGCCGCCGAAAAGATCGAACAGGACGGCGGCGGCGTCCGCGTCACCGCTGCCGAACAAGGCAGCACGGCGCGCGAAGTCATCGAAGCCGATTACGTGGTCGGCTGCGACGGCGGTCAATCCGTAGTGCGGCGGCAGATCGGCATCGAGCGCAGCGGGTCGGATTTCGACCAGGTCATGGTGCTGGCGCTGTTCCGCTCGCGCGATCTGCACGAGAAGCTCAAGCGCTTTCCACCGCGCTCCACCTATCGCGTGCTGCACCCCGACCTGCAGGGCTACTGGCAGTTCTTCGGCCGCGTCGATCTCGGCGAGAGCTGGTTCTTTCATTCGCCGGTACCGGCCGATACCACGCAAGACAATTACGACTTTCTGGCGTTGCTGCGGAAAGCCGCGGGCTTTCCCTTCGTCTGCGATTTCGACTATGTCGGATTTTGGGATTTGCGTATCGCCGTCGCCAATCGCTACCAGGTGGGACGCGCATTCATCGCCGGCGACGCCGCGCATTCGCACCCGCCTTATGGCGGATACGGTCTTAATAACGGCCTGGACAACGTCGCCAACCTCGGTTGGAAGCTTGCGGCCAGACTGCAGGGCTGGGGCAACGAGGCTCTCTTGCAAAGCTATACCGCCGAGCGCCAGCCGATTTTCATGGAAACCGGCCGCGACTTTATCGCGGCGGGCATCCAGCGCGATCGGATCTTCCTGGATCGCTACAATCCCGATCGCGACCGCGCGGAATTCGAAAAGGCCTGGACCGAACACGCCGGCGCCGCGGCGCCGCGCGTGCTCACCTACGAGCCGCACTACGAGGGCTCGCCGATCGTCTTCGGCCCGCCTGGCGGCGCCAGCAGCGCACGCGGCAGCCACACCTTCAAGGCCCGCGCCGGGCACCACCTGCCGCCGCAGGCGCTTTCGTCCAGGCGCAATGTCTTCGAGGAACTCGGTCGGGAGTTCACCTTGCTCGCCTTTGACGGCGAGGATCAGACAGTCGCGGCCTTCGAGAAGGCGGCGCGCGGCCTCGGCGTTCCGCTCAAAATCGTGTGCGACAGTTACCAAGAGCGCCGCACCGCTTACGAGGCGAAGCTGATGCTGATCCGGCCCGACCGCTATATTGCCTGGACCGGCGACAGCGCGCCGATCGACCCGGCGGGCGTCATCGCCAAGGCGGTCGGCCGGGCATAGTGCGGCCCGGCCGGATACGGTTAAATGTCGTCAGGGACAGGAAACGCAGCCAGCAGGAGAGCATGCCATGACCAAACTTCCCACGCGTAAGCTCGGTTCGTCCGGTATCGAGACCTCGGCCGTCGGGCTCGGCTGCATGTCACTCTCCGGCGTTTATGGCACGAGTAGTGACGACGAGGGGATTGCGCTCATTCGCGAGGCGCTCGATCGCGGCATTACCATGCTCGACACGTCGGACGCCTACGGCGCCGGGCACAACGAGCAGCTGGTCGGCAAAGCCATCAAGGGCCGCCGCAACGAGGTGGTGCTGGCGACCAAGTTCGGCAATCTTGGCGGACGCGGCGGCAAGGTCGCCGACGGCCGGCCTGAGTTCGTCATCAGCTCCTGCGAGGCAAGCCTCAAGCGGCTGGGGGTCGACGTGATCGATCTCTATTACCAGCACCGCATCGATCCGACCGTGCCGACCGAAGATACGGTCGGCGCCATGGCGAAGCTCGTCGAGCAAGGCAAGGTCCGCGCGCTGGGCTTGAGCGAGGCGAGCCCGCAAACCATTCGCCGGGGGCACGCCGTGCACAAGATCGCGGCGGTGCAAAACGAATTCTCGCTGCTCTACCGCACCGAGGGCGAAGAAACGCTGCGCATGACGCGGCAGCTCGGCATCGCTTTCGTCGCCTATTCGCCGCTGGGGCGCGGGCTTCTTACCGGCGCGGTCGAAGATCCGAAGACGCTGGCCGACAACGATGCGCGCAAGCGGCATCCGCGCTTCGCCGCGGAAAATATCGGCCATAATCTCGGCCTGGTGCAGAAAATCGCGGAAATCTCGCGCAAGAAAAACTGCACGCCCGGCCAGCTCGCGCTGGCATGGTTGCTCGCCGAGGGCGACGATATCGTGCCGATCCCGGGCACCAAGCACAAAGATCGGCTCATCGAGAATATCGGCGCGCTGTCGGTCAAGCTGAGCGCCGACGATCTGGCGCAGATTTCCGCCGCGATACCGGTCGGCGCCGTCGCCGGCTTGCGTTATCCCGAAGGGCAGATGAAGAGCGTTTACGTCTGAGCGCGATTGCCGCGATCGGAATGCGGCGGCCGCGGTTCGGCATTTGACGAAAATTGTCGAACGCTTGCGCAAACGCTACACTGAAGCCCTACCAGGGCGACAAGACTAAGTGCGCGGCAGTGCCGTGCACGGACCAAGCGTCACGCAGATGGCGCGAATAAAATGCGGGGAGGTAGAATGTGGATCGCGCTGGTCATCACCCATGGGCTTTTGGCGTTTCTCCTGCTCGGCGCGATAAGCCATCAGGTGGTGAGCGTCTGGGCGCCGGTGCGCGCGGGAGCGACGAATTTCGTGGCACGTTTCCGCGCCGTCGGCTCCGCGCATTACGTCAATGCCGTTATCGTGCTTTACCTGATCACGGCGACGCTGGGCGGCATTCTCTACACCAACTACCGCATCTCGGCCCGCCTGATGATGGAAATGGGCCATTATTGGAAATCGGTCGGCGCCTTCGAGTTGAAGGAACATCTCATCGCCGTCGGCTTGGCGGTGTTGCCCGCCTATTGGTATTTCTGGCAGCCGTCGTCCGACGCCGGAGTTCTGCGGACGCGTAAATTGTTGACTACGCTGCTCGCCTTCATCATCTGGTGGGCGTTTCTCGCCGGTCATGTCGCCAACAATATTCGCGGCATTGGCACTTGAGGCAGCATCCATGAGCAGCAGCCGGTTTGCCGTGTTCGCCGTCACCTTCGCCGCGGTCTTTGCCGCCGTCTATTATTTTGCCGTCGACTACAACTGGGCGCTGTTCTCCTATGCGCCGGCGGTCGGGCAATGGACATTGCTCACCCATACGGTGGGAGACGGCCCGATGATGTACTGGTATGGCTGGATCGCGACTTCAGCGATCGCCGGCGCGCTGGCCGGTCTTATCGTGTGTTGCCTTCCAGGGAATCCCGGCAAGCATTTGTGGTCCGGACTGGCCTGGCTGGTGCCGATCTGCTCGATTGCGGCGATTGCGCATCTGCTCAGCGGATACTTCACGCGATGATGCCCGGCATGCAGCGGCGCAAGGTTTGTTGGCGTCCGGCCCTGCTCGCGGTCGCGCTGCTCGGCGGTGTGACCGCGGCGCGCGCCGGCGGACAAATGACCTTTGGCGACGACACCAATACCAGCGCCAATGACGGACCGCCGTTTTTCGGCTTTGTGCGCGATGCCGACGGTTCGGCCGTGGGCGATGCCAGGGTGACGGCTACCGTCAAAAGCGGCGGCGCGGTCGTCACCACCACCAACAGCATCGGCGTGTACAAATTCGCAGGATTTGCCAAGAGCATCAATCCTGACGATGTCGCCATCTCCTGCGCCAAAGACGGCTACAAGCAGGCCAATGTCTTGCGTCGTCCGAATGCGCCTGGCGACACGACGGACCCGATCGAAGTCGATTGTGTCTTGCAGAAAGAGTAACCCATGACGCGGACGCGTTGCGTTGTCGCCGCAATCGCGCTGCTCCTCGCCGGTATCCAGGCAGAGCCTTCCCTCGCGCAAGCGCTGACCGGCACCGTTAGCTCTGCCACAGAAGGCGCGATGGAGGGCGTGCTGGTCAGCGCGCAAAAAGCGGGCTCGCCCATTACCGTCACGGTTGTCAGCGACGAGCAGGGCCGCTTCCGGTTTCCCGACGGCCGATTATTGCCCGGACGTTACACGCTGCGCATCCTTGCCACGGGCTACGAACTTGCAGACCCGAAGACGGTCGAACTTGGCGCGGCGGCGGCCGATGTCGCGATCAAACTCACCAAGACTGCCGACCTTGCCGCACAGCTCACTAACACCGAGTGGCTGATGAGCATGCCCGGCACGGCGGAGCAGAAACGGCCGCTGATGGAGTGCATGAGCTGCCACACGCTGCAGCGGATCGTCCGCTCGACCTACACTGCCGAACAATTCGTTCCGGTGCTGGAGCGCATGGCGCGCTATGCCAACAATACGATCCAAGCCCGGGTGCAGATGCGCGTCGCGCCGGTCAAAATCAAGACCGCCGTTGTCGCCAAGCTCGCCGCCTATCTGGCGACGATAAATCTCAGCAATGGACCGGTCTGGCATTACGAGTTGAAAACGCTGCCGCGACCCAAAGGCCGCGCCACCCATGTTGTCGTCACCGAATATGGTTTGCCGCGTCGGACGATCGCGCCGCACGACGTGCGCACCGACCGCGACGGCAGTGTCTGGTATTCGGATTTCGTCGAGAATTTCCTCGGCGAGCTCGATCCCAAGACCGGCGCGCTCAAGGAATATCCGATTCCGGTGCTGAAGCCGGGCTTTCCGACCGGCTCGCTCGCGCTTGAACCGGATGCCGGCGGCAATCTGTGGCTCGCCATGATGTTTCAGGCCGGGCTCGGCCGTTTCGATATGAAGACCAGGACCTTTCAGGTTTTCCCGGTCGACGGCGCCGCCAGTGACGACGCTATGCAGCAGTCGATGGTGATGCCGCGCGGCGATGACGTCGACGGCAAGGTCTGGACCAACGACGTGGCGCGCCATGCGATCATGCGTCTCGATCTGAAGACCGGAAAATACCAGCGCATCGATCCCTTCAAGTTCCTGCCGCAAGGCCATCCGCACGCGCCCTACGGCATGGCCGCGGACGCCAAGAACAATCTCTATTTCATGGATTTCGGCGACGAGAATATCGGCCGCGTCGACGCCGAGACCGGCGCCGCCACGATCTTTCCGACGCCGACACCGAATTCCCGGCCGCGCCGGACCATGCTCGACTCGCAAGGCCGGCTGTGGTTCGCCGAATTCGCCGCCAACAAGCTTGCGATGTTCGACATCAAGGCGGAGACGTTCAAGGAATGGGACGTGCCGACGCCTTATACCTATCCGTACGACGTGTTCTGCGACAAGCACGGTGAATTATGGAGCGCCGGCATGGCGAGCGATCGCGTGCTGCGCTTTGATCCGCAAAGCGGCCGCTCGGTCGAATATCTATTGCCGCGGCCGGCCAATATCCGGCGCGTCTTCGTCGACAATTCGTCCGATCCGGTGACGTTCTGGGCCGGCGACAATCACGGCGCCGAAATCTTGCGCCTCCAACCGTTAGATTAGGTCGGCGGCGTTGACGTGCCACGCGAAGTTACGGGAGCGATTCATGAACAAAAGTTCCATGCTCGTTTCGGCGCTCGTGACCGTTTTGCTTATTGCCAGTCGAACCATCGCTATGGCGCAACAACCGGCAGCGCCGCCACCGAACGCGGTGGCTGCCGCGCCCGTGCCCTACACGCTGTCGATGGGCGACATGATGAATACCCTCGTCCAGCCGCGCCATGCCAAGCTCGGCTTGGCCGGCCGTGCTGAAAATTGGCCGCTGGCGGCCTACGCGCTGGTCGAAATCCGCCAGGTCTTTGCCGGCATCAAAAAGGCGCAGCCGCGGTTTCGCGGCATGCCGGTGGCCGAGCTGGTCGATGCGGCGCTGGGTCAGCCGATGAACGCCGTCGAAGCCGCCATTAAGCAGCAGGACGCGAAAAAATTCGCCATGGCCTACGGTCAGCTCACTCAGGGCTGCAACGCCTGCCATCAGGCGGTTGACCATCCGTTCGTAGTGATCAAGGCTCCCGACGCCTCGGCATTCCCGGACCAGGATTTTAACGCACGACCCTAGAGCGTCCTCCTGGTATTGTGCCGGCTCAGGCCAACAGGTTGACCGAGATCAAATGTCCATCCGCATCATCGGCATGATCGGCGTCACGCCGCCTTCGAGCGCCGCCACATTGCACGTCATCGAGGGCGGCCTGTCGCCGAGTTACGTGGCGGAAGCCGCCCGCGCCCACGAAGCGGCCGGCTTCGATCTGGTGCTGGTCGGCTATTCGTCGTCTTCCGCGGAAGGCTTTTTGGTGGCACTGCACGCCGCCGGACAGAGCAAGCAGCTCGGCTATCTTATTGCGCACCGGCCGGGTTTCGTGGCGCCGACCTTGATGGCGCGCAAGATCGCCACCTTCGATCATCTCACCGGCGGCCGGCTCGCCATGCACATCATCACCGGCAAGACCGATGACGAACAGCAGGGTGACGGCGATTTTACCCCGAAAGCGGAACGCTACCGCCGCGCCGCGGAATATCTCGAATTGATGAAACTCGCCTGGGCCAGCGAGAAACCGTTTGATTTCGCCGGCGAGTTCTACCGCGTCAAAGGCGCGCATTCCGACGTACACCCGTTGCAGAAGCCGCATCCGCCTTTGTTCTTCGGTGGCGCCTCCGATGGCGCGCTGGAAATGGGCGCCCGGCTTTGCGACGTCTATGCGATCTATGCCGAGCCGCTCGCCTCGACGCGCGAGCGCATGCGGGAATTTCGCGCCCGCGCGGCGGCCTTCGGACGGACGCCGGGCTTCAACGTCTCGGTCCGCCCGATCATCGGAGCGAGCGAAGGCGCGGCCTGGGACAAGGCCAACAAGATTCTCGCGGCCATGACCGGCGAAGGCGGCAAGAAGGGTTGGAGCCGGCAGGAGGCAATGTCCGGGCCGGTCGACAATGCCGGGCGCCGGCTGATGAGCTTTGCGCTGGAAAGCGACGTGCATGACGAGCGGCTATGGATGCCGATTGCGCGTGCAACCGGCGCGCTCGGCAATACGTCGTGTCTGGTCGGCACGCCCGAGCAGGTCGCGCAGGCGATCCTGCGCTATTATCGGCTCGGCGTCGGTTCGTTTCTGATCCGCGGCTTCGATCCGCTCAACGACACCGTCGATTTCGGCCGGGAGCTTATTCCGCGGATCAAAGCCGGCGCCGCCGAGATCGATCGCCTGCCGGCGGCGGGATGATGCGGGCCGCCTTGCGGTGCGGCCGGGAAGTCCCAATACTACCTAGGCAGTTGCGGTGTGGCGGTAGGGTGGTGCGGTGGCAACTAGGAGTCGCAGCAGAGCGTTGAACCGGCGAGCGGCTCTTCTTTTCGCCGCGCTGGTGGGCACTATAAGTCTGACGGCAACCGGCGCGGCGCGCGCCCAAGGCTTTTTCGATTTTCTCTTTGGCGGCTCGCAACAGCAGCAGCAACCGCCGCCGCCGAATCCGGAACTGCCGCCGCCGCCGCCGGGGATCGGCCGCGTGGCGCCGGCCCCGCTGGGGCCGGAACACGTCAATGAGGGCGCTCCCTCTACCGGCCACACGGTCGCGTTCTGCGTGCGGCTGTGCGACGGCCAGCACTTTCCCTTGGAGCAAATGGCCGGCGTGACGCCGGTGGAGACCTGTCACGCGATCTGCCCGAGCAGCCAGACCAAGGTCTTCTTTGGCGCCGAGATCGCCTCCGCAACCGCGCGTGACGGCGCGCATTATTCCGATCTCAACACCGCGTTCCTTTATCGCAAGCAGCTCATCGCCAATTGCACCTGCAACGGCAAAGATGCTTTCGGTCTTGTGCCGTTGGACGTGAAGACCGATCCCACCTTGCGGCCCGGCGACGTTGTGTCGACCAAAGAGGGGCTCGAGACCTATGGCGGCAAGAGCAGCAAAACGCCGGCCTTCACGCCGGTCACCCCTGAAGCGCTCGGCCCGCAATTGAATTCCGTGGCGACGCCGCAAAACCCGCCGCACCGATAACAGCAATGCAAAACAGTCCGGCTCCCTCGCTTCGCGGCGCGCACGCGCAATTGCCCGGCGTGAAGCTGTGGTTCGTCGACAGCGGCGGACCGGGCGTGCCGATCGTGCTGCTTCATCCGAACACCGGCACCTGCGCGGTTTGGGAGGAGCAGATCGTGACCTTCTCCCGGGCCGGGCACCGCGTCATTGCCTTCGATCGCTGCGGCTGGGGCGACAGCGTGGCCGATCCGTCGTCCGGTCCGCAGCCGGGCAACATCGCCGGCGATCTCGATGCATTGGTCGATCATCTCGCGCTCGACAGGTTTCATCTGATTGGCGTCGCCGGCGGCGGTTTCGCCGCCTTGGATTATGCCGCATGGCGGCCGGAGCGGCTGCGCAGCCTCGTCGTCGGCGCCTCTACCGGCGCGATAACGGACAAGGACATCGCGGATTTCATCGAACGGATCGCCATTCCCGATATCAGGAAGCAGTCGGCGCACTATCGGGAGCTTGGCCCGTCTTATCGCGGCGCCAATCCGGAGGGCACCAAGCGCTGGATCGAGATCGACGAGCATGCGCGTCAAGCGGGGGCTGGCTTCCAACCGCAGCTCCGCACGCCCAACACCTTTGCCAAGATCGCAACGATACCGACGGCTACTCTCGTGATCGCCGCCGATGCCGATCTGTTGGCGCCGCCGGCCTTGATGCGGCTGTGGGCGCGCCACATGCAAAATCACGAATGGGCGGTGATTCACGATGCCGGCCACGCCATGGCCTGGGAGCAGCCGGGCCGGTTCAACGATCTCGTGCTGGACTTTCTCGCGCGGCATTGAACGGGCCGAGGTGAACATGGCTATCCCGCCCCTCTACATTCTCGTCAGAATATGGATCCGCGGAGGTCTTGAGAAAGAATTCGAGGCCTACGAGAGCAAAGTGTCGCGCATTATGGCGCGCTACGGCGGCATCATTGAGCGCGCTATTCGGACGTCGGGGGCGTCACAGGAAGGCTCAAATGAGCCCTTCGAGGTCCATGTGCTCAAGTTTCCAAGTCGGGACCTTTACGACGCCTATCTGGATGATACGGAGCGCCGTTCTTTGAGCGGCGACCGCGCGCGCATAGTCACAAACAGCGATACTCTCGTTGGAACGCCAGGGCCGGCTTATGGCCCGTGACGGCGCCCGGAGCGATGCTGGCGGGATTTGCACCGCATGCTAAAAGGCCAAGTATCATCGCCTCATAACCCAGGTAGTAGCGCGCCCATGCCCAAACTCTACGAAGCCCTCGCGGAGGCGTTTCTTGCGGAGGGGGTCGACACGCAGTTCGTCCTGATGGGCGACGGCAACATGCACTGGTCCACCGCTTTCGCCAAACTGCCAGGGGTACATACCGTCCACGTCAGGCACGAGCACGTCACCGTCGCGGCGGCAACAGCCTACAACATAGCGACCGGCAAGCTTGCTGTTGCCTCGGTCACCTGCGGCCCTGGCGTGACCCAGTTGATGACGGCGCTGCCGGCCGCGGTTCGCGCCCGCCTGCCGATGGTGGTGTTTGCCGGCGAGTCGCCGATCAACGCCAAGTTCTACAACCAGTACATCGACCAGGCGCCGTTGGTGACGGCGACCGGAGCGCATTACATCGCCGCGCACAGCGTGCCGCGCATGATGGACTACGTGCGCGAGGCTTTCCACATCGCCAAGTACGAGCGCTGCCCGGTGGTCTTAGGCATTCCCTACGACCTGCAGAAGGTCGAATACATGGCCAACCAGCCCTACGAGACCTCGGCAATGTACCAGCCCAAGGTCGGGCGCATGCAGCCCGATCCGCAGCTCGTGGCCGAGGCCGTCGAGCGGCTGGCCGCGGCAAAGCGACCGATCATCCTCGGCGGCCGCGGCGTGCTGTGGTCCGGCGCGCGCGACACGACGATCAAGCTCGCCGATCGCTGCGGCGCTTTGCTCTCCAACACCCTGCCGGCGCGCGGTCTTTTCCACGACCATCCGTTCGGGCTCGGCACCACCGGCAGCTACTTCACGTCGTTGGGCAGAGAGATGTACGAGTCCGCGGACGTCGTGCTCGCGGTCGGTACCAGCCTATCCTACTACGTCGGTGGCGGGCACTACTGGGGAAAGGCCTGCAAGATCCAGCTCGACGATGCCCCGCGCGGCTTGCGCGATGGGCAGAGGGCTGCCGACATCTACGTGCGATCGGATGCGCTCGCCGGCGTCGAGGCCGTCCTTGCCGGCCTCGACAAGAAGCTGGGCGCCGGCAAACCGACGGCGGCTTCTATACGCTCGAAAGAGCTCGCGCATCGCATCGCAACCGAGCCGGCGGACTCGATGTCATTCGACATCGCGCCAGGGGTGCTGGATCCACGCGAGGTGATCCGGGCCATCGACGCGGTCATTCCCAAGGATTGGGACTGCGTCGTCGGCGGCGGCCATCAAGCCTATTTCAACACCCAGATGCGTGGCCGGCCGGCGGAGCGCTACACGACGGTCCGTGAATTCGGCGCGGTCGGCAATGGTCTGTCGTATGCGCTCGGGGTCGCGGCGGCGCGCCGGCAGGGCCGCGACGGCAAGGTCGTCCTGTTCGAAGGCGATGGCGGGCTCTTGTTCCACATCCAGGAACTCGAGACGCTCAAGCGGTGCGGATTTCGCATCCTGATCTGCGCGATGAACGACGGCGGCTACGGCTCGGAGTTTCACAAGCTGCGCGCCGACGGCATCGACGACAGCCTGGCTGTGTTCGGCCGGCCCGCGCTCGAAAACATCGCACGCGGCTTTGGCCTGCGCGGCCACGAGATCCGCGACGTGGCGGTTATCCCGAAGCTGTTCGCCGACTTCGCCGCGCAGGGCGAAAGCGAAATTTGGAACATCCAGATCTCGGATCAGGTCACGGCGCCGGTGATCCGCCAGACCATCAAGCGCGGCCACGGCAATATGTGAGCTCACTTCAGAACGGCCGGTTCCCTACGATGGTGCAACGGCGCACCACCTCGTCAGAAATGGCATGATGTGAATGTCTTTCTTTGCAACCGCAGGGCGCGCGGTCATCCGTCGCCTTTGCCGTTTCGCGAATTGCTTGATTTGCCGCGGTGCGTGGCCTTGAATTGAAAAAATTTCGCGGAGGAAAACGTGAACGCACATCCGTACCGGATCGGCATTGTCGGCCTGATCTTGCTTTTGGTGTCGGCGGCTTGCGGCGCCTCTGCCCAGACCGCCAACTTTCCGGACAAGCCGGTCACGATCATCTCAGATGCAGGGGTCGGTTCCGGCGCCGACGTTGTCGCGCGCTTTGTCGCCGACCGGCTCGGCCAGCTCTGGAGACAGCAGGTCGTGGTGATCAACCATCCCGGCGCCGGCGGCAGCATTGCCGCTCGCGCCGCTGCAGAGGCGGCTGCCGACGGCTACACGCTTTTTGTGCCGGCGTTCTCCACCTTCCTCGGCCTGCCGGCGGTCGCACCTAATCTTCCGGTAAAACTGCCGCGCGATTTCCTGCCGATCGGTTTTGCCGGCGAGCAGCCGATGTCGTTCGCTGTCAGTTCGTCGCTCGGCGTCGCCACGCTGCCGGAGCTCATCGCGCTGGCGAAGAAAGAGCCGGGCAAGATCTCCATCGCGTTGACCGGAGTCGGCCGGCTGACGCATCTGACGGGCGAACTGCTGCAAATGCGCGCGGGCATTCAACTCGTGTCGATCCCCTATACCCGCGGACAGGGCTCGGCGCTTGGCGATGTTGCCGCCGGGCGTGTGTCGATGATCATCGAGAATTATGCCGGGCTGGCTGGAGCCGTCAAATCCGGGCAAATCAAGCTCATCGCGGTCGCGTCGTCGCAGCGGCTTCCCGAGTTTCCGGATCTGCCGACGGTCGCGGAAACGATTCCGGGCTTTGTCGCATCCGGCTGGCTCGTCTTGGTGGCGCCGGTCGGCACGCCAGCGGCGGTCATCGACAAGATCAACGCGAACCTCAACACGGTCGTCAGCGATGCCGATGTCAAGAAGCGGCTGGCGACGATCGGCAGCTATACGCGACCCATGACGCCGGAACAGACCCAGGCCTTCGTGGACAACCAGCAACAGACCTGGATGCCCATCGTGGAAAAGGTCTCCGGCAAATGAACTGAGAGTCGCGGAGCCTTAGAATTACGGATGAACCGTCTGCGTGAAGTAGGTGTCCTCGATCTTCAGTCCGATCCCCCGCTCGGTGGCCTTCCTGTAGACCAGACTGCCGAGTGCCGCGAATTGCAGGCCGAGACCTTTGTAGTTGTGGAAGCAGGTGATTTCGGCAGGTGAGCGCCGGCCCTCCACTTTCCCGGCAACCACGTCTTTCAATTCCGGCACCTTGCTGTAATCGATGACGCCGATATCGGGCCGGCCGTAATCGCCGTTGGCGAATTCGGGGACCTGCGACGGCCAGCCGCGCGCCGAATGGGCGGTGACCGGCTCGTTGGTGTTCACCACCAGGCGGTTTGCATGTTTTAGGATTTCCGTCGGAATTTCGCTGCCACGCACGCTGGTGACGTGGATGCCTGGCTTCACCCATTCCGGCCGGATGGTGGGCGTCATCGAATTGGTCGCCGACACCAGGATGTCGACGCCCTCGGCCGCCTGCGCTGCTTCATCGACGGCGCGGACTTCGCAATTGAGCTTGGCGCTGTAGCGCTCGGCGAATGACTTGCGGTTCTCGGCGCGCGGACTGAACACCTTGACGAGACTCAACGGACGCACCGCGCACATTGCCTCGATCTGCGCCTCGGCCTGCCAGCCGGTACCGAGCATTCCCATGGTCTTGGCGTCGGTGCGCGACATGTATTTGGCGGCCACGCCGCTCGCGCCGCCAACACGCGTTTTCTGCATGACCCCATCGGTGAACATGCAAAGCAGCTGGCCGGTATCGGTCGAGAACAACAGCACCGCGCCGTTGTAACGACCGCCCGGCTCCGAGACCGGCACTTTGACGCGACGGGGAGCGCCGTTCACCACGGGCCAGGTCACGACGTTGGAATTGAGCCGCAAAGCGGCGATGCCGCTGCGCGGCCAGCTCCCCGACATCGTCTTGAAAGCATGAACCGCGCCTTCGCGGCGGTTCGCCACCAGCATGTCCTGCCGCGGAATATCGACGGCGTCGCCCAGCCCGAGATCGCGGTAGGCGCTCTCCAGCGCCGCCACACATTCGCGCATGTCCAATAGTTCGGTGATCTGATCGTTGGTCAGAATGAGCATTGCATTTCCTTGGGCTGGAGACTGAGCGCGCTTCGGCGTGCTACTGATCGAGATGGATATTGTTGTCGCGGATCACTTGGCCCCAACGTGCGATTTCGCTGCGCAAGAATGCACTAGCCGCCGCCGGCGAACGCTGATCCGTGGGGAAGACGGAGACGTCCTGCGCCGCCGAGGCCTTGACGATCGCCGGATCGGCGACCGTCTTTTGCAGGGCGCCGTTGAGCGTGCCGATCACGGCGTCGGGCATTCCCCGGGTAGGGGACGATCACCGTGACGGTGCGGCTCGGATATTGCTGCGCCAACGCCGGCGGCACGACGATGATCAGGCCGAGCGCCGCCGCCGCGCAAGCGGCGAAACAATTCCACATACACTTCCTCCGTGTGGCGGTCTTTCTTATTGTGTCTTGTCTTACCGCTCCGGAATGATCGGCAACAAGAGGTACGGTTGCCGCCCGGGGGCAAAGTGCAGGGTGTTGCGGGTCGCGAAGATACGGTCCGACCGGTCGCCGGCATCGATGTGCAGAAACGGGCCGACGCCTTTCATCGGGTAAGGCGCGTTCGGCAATCCAATGTCCTTGCCGTCCACTTCGTAGTCTCTGCCGCGGATATTGAGCGCCAGCCGGTAGCCGGGCGGCACTACGATCGAGGTCGGCCAAATTTCGACGTCGAGCTCCACCGGCTCGCCGGGCCGCAGCGGCCAGTCCTCGTCGTGGGTGTGCCAAGGCCGGTAGGGCAGCGATTTCGCCGGATCGAGCTTGCGATGCGAGGCGCGCAGCCAGCCGAGCCCGACCGGCACGCGCGGATCGTTGGAGCCGATGAAGGTGATTTCCTTGCCGCCGGGATCGAACAGGCGCAAAGCCAGAAAGAGATCGGCATCGGCGGTCGGCGACGACACCCATAATTTGGCGGCAACCGGCCCGGTGATCTCGAAGCTTTCGTCGAGCGGCGGCGTGCGAAAGATCAGGCCGTCGCCGGTCGTGTCGTAGCTGATTGCGGCGGCCGCGGCCGGTTCGTCCGGCGTCAGCGCCAGCCCGTTCGGCTGCAGAAAAAATTTTGTCCATCGCGTGCGCGCCAGCGGCCATTCGTTCTCGCTGCGCAAGACGAATTTTTCGCCGGGGTGCCGGACGTTCAATGCGACGCGCGGCTGTTGCCGCCAGCCGGTATCCTCGCCTTTGAGGAAATGACCGAAGAACCGCTTCTGCAAGGTTGCGCCGTAATTGCTGTAGAAGTGCGTGAAATGGGTGTCGCCGTGCACCTCCAGCCATTTCTGCCCGGAGCTGGCGGCCAGATAACCCTCGAAATTGCCGCGGGTGTGCAGCCCCATGCCGCCCCAATTGGCGGCCGAGAGCAGCGGCGCCTCGATCTGCGAAAAATCAGCGGTGCGCGCGGCGTGATAATCGTCGCGGAGTCGGCGCCGCCTTGCTTCGCCCGGCGAGTCGGCGCAATTCTTGGCGAGCTCTGCAGCGGATAGCGTATCCGGACCGGCAACAGTTTCGCCCGTCACCGCGCTTCTGGCGCCGCGGTCGCCGAGACCGTGCTGCACGCTGCCGACCTGGCGCGGATGCCAGCTGTTGAAAAAGTCGCTGAGAATGCCGCCATGCCGGCACAGTTCTCGGTAGTAATCGGACGAGCCTTCCCAGATGCACAAGGCGGCAAGATGCGGCGGCTTGAGCGCGCCGACCGTCCACTGATTCATGGCGTAATAGGAAATGCCGTTGATGCCGACTTTGCCGCTGCTCCACGATTGCGTGCCGGCCCATTCGACACATTCGTAAAGATCCAGCGTTTCGCGCGGCGACCACACGTCGAGGAAACCCGGCGAGCGCCCGGCGCCGCGTGAATCGATACGCAGGCAGACATAGCCGTCCGGCACCCATTTCTCCGGATCGACTAATTCCCAGTTCTGATATTTATTGCTCGAACCTTGCAGCACCTCGGGCGCCGCTTTGGTCAACCGTGCCCAATTGCCTTTATAGGCTTCCTCAAATGCCAGTCCCTTGGCGTAAGGCCCATAACTGAGAATGACCGGATACCGGCCGTCGGCGACGGGACGAAACACATCGGCTCGCAACACAACATCGTCATCCATCACGATGGGAGCGTCCCAATCGATCCGCATATTGTCGCGAATTTCGCTCTTCAGCATTTGAAAAATTCGAGCGGCACGCGTGAAGCGATGACAGCCATGAAGATTGCTTTCACCAACTGAGCGGTTTGAAGTAACCTTTTCTAAGATGATTGTAAGCGCGCGCGCCGACTCGACAAGCCTCCCTGCGGCGACAATAATGGCGCGATATTGCTGTTGCAAAAGTCCCGCTGCCATGCGCTTCGATAGCGGGCGCCGGACTCGGAGGAGACGCCATGACAACGAAATCGCTCAGTCCCGAGGCGATGCAAGCTCGCGTCGCCCGCTTCAATAAATTGCAGACCTACCAACGGCAGAATTTCGATGCACACGGCATTCCGCCCGGCGCAGTGGAAAAGATAACGGCGCGGAAAGTCTATCCGGTGATGGCACCGGCGGATTACCAGGGTCGCAGTGCCGGTGCGCCGGTCAAGGGTCCGCGCGGTTTGATCGTTACTATTGCCGAGTGCGAGCCCGGGAATGGTCCAGGCTTGCACCGCCATCTCAAGACTGTCGAGAACTTCATGTGCCTGTCCGGTCGGTTCGAGATTGCGTGGGGCGATCGAGGCGAGTACACACTGGTACTGGAGCCGCTGGACATGATTTCGGTGCCGCGCGGTGAGAACCGCAGCTTCCGCAACGTCTCCAACGAGACTGGACGCCTCCTGGTCATGATCGTGCCGGAAACGGACGAGCAGGCCGATCCAATTTCGTATGCTCCCAGTCTCGCCAAGGAAATCGAGAACGAGTACGGCAAGAGCGCACTGGAAGGTCTGCAACGGGTCGGTTTCAAGTTCGAGGATGAGCCTGCGATGTCGTGAGGCTGCGCTCCGCGCGGCTATGCCTGATGGGTCGCGAATGCCCCGCGCAGGATGTCCCGGGACGGCTCCGAGCCGTCGACCGGCCGCAGCGTGCGCCGCTTGATTTTCCAGCCGGACGAGGTGCGGACCAGGTCCCAACGGTTGGTCACCACGCGGTGGATGTGATAGCCGCGTGAGGCGCCGTGGTTCGGCACCTCGATCTCGTCGCCGGACTTTTTCGGGGTGAGGATTTGCAGGTACGAAATCACCACCGCCGTGTCGCCGTCGACGGTGACGTGTGGCAGGCCGGTAAAATGGGCGAGTCCGCCGGCGATGGCAGCCTGATGGCCCGGGCTTTGCAAGAGCGCGCCCATGACCTTGTTGCCGGTGGCGCCGGCAAGGCCGGGACCGCGGTCGAACACGCCGTCCTCAGTGTAGACGGCTTCCGCATAGGCGGCGGCGCCGGTATCGGCGCTCGGCGGATGGCCGGCGATGAGGTTGTAGATTTCCAGCCGGTCCTCGATGGCTAGAATACGCCGTTCCAGGCTCGATTGTTGCTCGGCCATAATTGGTCCTCGAATTGTGATTTACAGCGGCGGCCGGGCTATATTATCATTGGCTTAGGGCGATTTTGCATTCTATGCGATGCCGGAATACGGCATTGTCGCGTTGCGAAATCAGGGGGATTTCATGGCGTCCGGCGGCGAACTCGATCGCCGTTCCTTCCTCGTGGGCGCGAGCGTCACCGGCGGCGGCTTGGCGCTCGGCTTCGCTATTCCTTTTGTCTCCCCCTCGGAGGGGCCGGCCCGCGCTGCGGACGATGGGTCCGACGTCACCTGCTGGGTGGGGATCGCGCCCGACAACACGGTGACGATCCGCGTCGCCCATGCCGAAATGGGGCAGGGTGCCTTGACCGGGCTCGCCATGCTGGTGGCCGAGGAGCTGGAATGCGACTGGGCGACGGTCAAAACGGAATTCGTGTCGCCCACGGAAAATCTGCGCCGCAACCAGATTTGGGGAGATACCTCGACCGGCGCCAGCCGCTCGATCGCATCGTCACAAGACTATCTGCGCCGCGCCGGCGCCACCGCGCGCGAGATGCTGATCGCGGCGGCGGCGGCGCAGTGGCGCGTGCCGGCGACGCAATGCACCGCGCAAAACAGCAAGATCCTGCACGCGCCGAGCGGGCGCACGCTGACTTTTGGCGCCGTCGCCGAGGCCGCGGCCAAAATCGAGCCGCCGGCCAATATCATGCTGAAGCCGTCGCGCGCCTGGACACTGATCGGTACGCCACGCAATCGTCTCGACGTCTTCGACAAGGTCACGGCCCAGCCGGTCTATGCCATCGACGTGCGGCTGCCGGACATGCTGTACGCCGCCATCGCGCAGTGCCCGGTCTTCGGCGGCGCGCTGCAGTCGGTCGATGAGGCGTCGATCGCCGGCATGGCGGGGGTGCGCGGCGTGGTGCGCATGCCGGATGCTGTTGCGGTAGTGGCCGATTTCGTGGTGGCGGGCGAAACGCGCCGTCGACATGTTGCGTATCACGTGGGACGACCGCGGCAATAAGCAAGTTTCGAGCGCTTCGATTGCGCAGACGGTGCGTGCCGGGCTCGCTGCGACCGCCGCGCAGGTCGGGCGCGCACACGGCGATGCTGTGACGGCGCTCGGCGGCACCCTGCGGCGGGTCGAAGCCGAATATGCGGTGCCGTTTCTGGCGCATGCGACCATGGAGCCGCAGACCTGCACCGCGCATGTCACGCCGAACGGCGTCGCGATCTGGGTGCCGACCCAGGAGCCGGCGACTGCGCTGGCGACCGCGGCGCTCGCCGCCGGCGTGCCGAACGACAAAGTCACGGTGCACCGGACGATGCTCGGCGGCGGCTTCGGCCGGCGCGCGCCAATTCAAGAATATGTCCGCCAGGCTGTCGTCATCGCCAAGGAGTTCAAGGAACCGGTCAAGCTCCTTTGGTCGCGCGAGCAAGATGTCGCGCACGATCTCTATCGGCCGTGCGGCATGGCGCGGCTTGTCGCCGGTCTCGATGCCGAAGGCTTGCCGGTGGCGTGGAAGGTCCGCCTTGCCGGACCGTCGTTCGTGGCGTCGCTGGTCCCGGGCTTCGGTTCCAATATCATCGACCGGACCTTCGTCAGCGGCTTGGCCGAGGAAATGCCCTACGACGTGCCGAATTATCTGGTCGATTATGTCATCTGCCCGACGCCGGTGCCGCTCGGGGTGTGGCGCGCGATCAACTACACGCAAAACGCCTTCTACAAGGAATGCTTCGTTGACGAGATGGCGCATGCCGCGGGTGTCGATCCCTATCTGTACCGGCGCAAGCTGTTGCGCAAAAGCCCGAAGAACCTCGCCGTGCTCGACGCCGCGGCGAAGCGTGCCAATTGGGGCAGTCCGCTGCCGACCGGCGTCTATCGCGGCATCGCGCTCAACGAGGCCTGCGGCAGCTATTGCGCGCAAGTGGTGGAGGCTTCCGTCACCGCCGGGAGCGTGCGCGTGCATCGTGTCGTCTCGGCGCTCGATCCCGGTCACGTGGTCAATCCGCGGTCGATCGAGATGCAGACGCAGGGCGCCATTATCTACGCGTTGACCGCAGCTTTGGACGGCGAGATCACCATCAAGGATGGCGCCGCCGAGCAGTCCAACTTCGACACTTACGAAATGCTGCGGCTGGCCGACGCGCCCGTGGTCGAAACGGTGATCGTGCCGAGCGGCGACTTCTGGGGCGGCGTCGGTGAGCCGCCGGTGCCGCCGCTGGCGCCGGCTTTGTGCAACGCCATCTTTGCCGCCACCGGCAAACGCGTCCGCTCGCTGCCGCTGAAGAATAAGGATTTACGCCACGCCATTTGAGCGAATTTGGCGCATAATCTGCGATCAATCGGAGGACGCTTCATGAGAGCTTGGTCGATGGCATTGCTTCCGCTGGTCGCGATTCTCGGCGCTCCGCCAGCGCAGGCGCAAGTATCGCTGGACGTCGCCAAAATTACCTGTCGGCAGCTCTTTTTCGACAAGATGATCAGCCCGAACGAAAAGTCGCTCGCGCTTTGGCTGAGCGGCTACTACAACGCCAAACGCAATAACACCGTGCTCGATCTGGGTGCCTTGGCGAAAAACGTCGACAAGGTCGAAGATTACTGCCGGATGAACCAGGACGTGACGGTGATGGACGCCGTCACCAAAGCGCTCGGATCGGGCAACTGATCACACATGACGGAGCAAGGCGCTCGCGATGCGGCGTTCTCGGCGCAGTCGCATTTCACCGTCGCCCGAACAATTTATCGAGCAGCCAGAAATCGAGCCCACTACCGCTGTTTTGTTGGTTACTTGGCGGGCCGTTATTGGCAGCGGCCGGCGGCACAACGGGAGCGGGCGGCGCTGGATTGAACCAGGAGCCTTCGGTCAATCCCGGCAGTGGTGCCGGTGCGATACCCGTATGGGCGACTTTCATAAAGCGGCTCCAGATTTCGACCGGCAGCCCGCCGCCGACCGCCCGCTTGGTCGGCGAATTGTTGTCGTTGCCGAGCCAGACACCGGTGACGAGATGCGAGGTGTAGCCGATGAACCAGGCGTCCCGGTAATCCTGGCTGGTGCCGGTCTTGCCGGCGGCCTGCCAGCCGGGCAGGCTCGCCGCGCGCGCGGTGCCGGAGAGTAGCGTCTGCTGCATCATCGTGTTCATCATGCCGATATAGCGGGCGTCGACGACGCGTCCGAGCGGCTGCGCCGAACGTTGATAGAGCGTCTTGCCGTCGGCGGTGCGAATGCGCGCGACGACGTGCGGCGAGATCGCGAAGCCGCCATTGGCGAAGGTCGCGTAGGCGGACACGAGCTCGAACGGCGACACTTCCGACGTGCCGAGCGCGATCGAGGCGTTGGGCTCGAGCTGTGAGGTAATGCCGAGCCGATAGGCGGTTCGAATTACGGCATCGGGGCCGAATTCCAGCGTCAGCCGGACCGACACGGTGTTGAGCGAATTAGCGAGCGCCTGGGTCAGCGTCACCGGCCCCCAATATTGATGCTCGTAATTCTCCGGCTTCCAGCCCTTCACCGCGATCGGTGCGTCCTGGCGGACCGTGTCCGGCGTCAGGCCATGTTCGAGCGCGGTGAGATAGACGAAAGGCTTGAACGCCGAGCCGGGCTGGCGCTTGGCGTCGATGGCGCGGTTGAACTGGCTTTCGCCGTAATTGCGCCCGCCGACCAGCGCCCGCACCACGCCGTCCGGCGTCATCGCCACCAGCGCACCTTCGCCGATGTTGAGTTTCTCGCCCTTGGTGCTGAGCGTGTCGACCAAGGCCTGCTCGGCCGCGCTTTGCAGCGTCGGATCGATCGTGGTTTCGACGACGATGTCCTGATCGATATTGCCGACGATGTCGTTGACCGCGTCCATCACCCAGTCGGCAACGTAATTGACCGTGCCGGCGCCGGCCGGTTTGATCGCGCGGGCGGGATGCGCCAAGGCAAGCTTCGCCGCGCTCGCGCTGATCATTTTCAAATTCGCCATGTCGGCGATCACCAGCGCGGCGCGGCGCACCGCACCGTCGGGATTGTGATTGGGCGCAAGCCGCGACGGCGCTTGCACGAGGCCCGCCAGCATCGCCGCCTCCGGCAGCGTCAATTGCCGCGCCGATTTGCCGAAATAGCGCTGTGCGGCGGCTTCGACGCCGTAGGCGCCAGAGCCGAAATAGACGCGGTTGAGATAGAGGTCGAGAATCTGCGCTTTGCTGAATTTGTGCTCGAGCCAGAGCGCGAGTGCGATTTCCTGCAATTTACGGGAAACCGTGCGCTCCTGGGTAAGGAACAGGTTCTTGGCGAGCTGCTGCGTGATGGTCGAGCCGCCTTCGGAAACGCCGCGATGCAGCACGTCGGCGACGCCGGCGCGAAGAATGCCCCATGGGTCGATGCCGTAATGCGAGTAGAAGCGGCGGTCCTCGATGGCGATGAAGGCATTGGGAACGTAGTCGGGCAGCTCGGCAAGCGGCACCGCAGCGCCGCCCATGTCGCCGCGGGTGGCGAGCGTCGCGCCATTGTCGCCGAGGATCAGGACCGAGGGCGGCCGTTTGGGAATTTCCAGCGACTGGATCGGCGGCAGATGGATGCCGATCCACACCAGAACGCCGATGGCCGCGATGAAGGCCCATAGCGCCAGCACCGCGCCCCAATAAAACAGCCGGCCGATCCGAAAGCCGCCCTTGCCGCCGCGCCGGGCTTTGCGGGCTGCCCGCGGCGCGCGCTCGCGGCGGCGGTTGCCGCCATGGGGCGGACCGCCGATGCGGTCCGCCGGCCGCATGCGCAGATCGAAGCCCTCGGCATCGCCGGTGCGCTTGCGCCGCTCGCGCCAAGCCATATCCCGCCCTCAGCGCGAAAAACGCGCCGAAAACACGGTAGTTGGCGCGGTTTAAGGGGCGGTTACTGGTGCCGACATCCGCTCGTCCTCGCGTAAGCGAGGACCCAGCGCTGGATTCCCGCTTACCCGGCCGCGTCCTTAGCCGCCTTGCCCTCGGCCTGCGGCGCGAACAGCGCCAAGAGCGGCCGTTTAATCGCGGCCTGACGGGTCGGTGCCGTGATCTGGGCGCCCAGGAGATCGGTCACATAGAACACGTCGACGACGCGCTCGCCGAAGGTCGCGACATGCGCCGAAGCAATATTCAGATTGAGCTTGGACAGCGAGGTGGTCAGCTCGTAGAGCAGGCCGGGCCGATCGAGGCCGGTGACCTCGACCACGGTATAGCGCGCCGACCATTGATTGTTGATCGAGATTTCCGGTTCGATGGCGAAAGCCTTGAGCCGGCCTTTCGGGGCGGCACGTTTGGCCACCACGTCGGGTAATTTAAGCTGCCCGCGCACCGCTTTCTCGATAGAGTCGCCGATGCGCGCGGCGCGGCGCGCCTCGTCCTCGTCGCGCTCGAATTCGCGTGACACCGCGATGGTGTCGAGCGCGAGCCCGTCGGTCGTGGTGTAGATCTGGGCGTCGACGATATTGGCGCCGGCCAGCGCGCAGGCGCCGGCGATGATCGAGAGCAGCCACGGATGGTCGGGGGCGAACACCGTCAGCTCGGTGACGCCGCGCGCGGCATCGAAGCCGACGCTGGTCGCCAGCTTCTTGCCCGCCCCTTCGCTGGCGCGCACGAATTGCGCATGCGCGAGCTTGTGCGGCAGATCGACTTTGAGCCAGTAGGCCGGATAGAGGCGCTCGATATAGCTTTGCAAGGTCTGCTCCGGCCAATCATTGAGCTCGGCGCGGAATTCGGCTTGCGCCATGGCGACGCGCTGGGCGCGGTTGACCTCGGAGAAGCCGCCGGTCAGCACCGGCTCGGTCTCGTAATAGAGCGTGCGCAGGAGCTGCGCTTTCCAGCCGTTCCAAACCCCGGGACCCACCGCGCGGATATCGGCGGTGGTGAGGATGGTGAGAAGCTTCAATCGCTCCAGCGACTGCGCCACGGCGGCGAAATTCTCGATGGTCTTGCGGTCGGATAGATCGCGCGACTGCGCCACCGTCGACATCACGAGATGAACCTCGACCAGCCAGGCGACCAGCTCGGTCTCCGCTGCGTTGAGCCCGAGCCGCGGACACAGCCGCCGCGCGATGCGCGTGCCGGCCAGCGAGTGGTCTTCGACCCGTCCCTTGGCGATATCGTGCAGGAACAGGGCAACGCAAAGCACGGCGCGATGCTGCGGCTGGATGGATTTGATCAGCTCATTGGCGAGAGCGAATTCGGGATTGGTGCCGCGCGCGATCTCATTGAGCGCGCCGATGCAGCGAATAAGATGCTCGTCCACCGTATAGTGGTGATACATGTTGAACTGCATCATCGCCACGATGCGGCCGAACGAATGCACGAAGGCGCCGAGCACGCCGGCTTCGTTCATGCGCCGCAGTACGGTCTCGGCGTCGTTCTTCGAGGTCAGGATTTCCAGGAACAGCCGGTTCGCCTCGTTGTCCTCGCGCACCGACTTGTCGATCAGCTTGAGTGAGCGCGTGGCGATGCGCATGGCTTCGGGGTGGAAGGCGAGGTTGTGCTGCTGCGCCAGATGGAACAGCCGGATCAGGTTGACCGGGTCGCGGCGAAACACGTCGGCGCGCGCAATGTTGATGCGGTTGTTGTCGATGACGAAATCGTCGGTGCCGGAAAGCTTTTTGGGGCGTGGCGCCGGACGCAAGCGCGCGATCACGCGGCTTAAGACCGGCGCCGGCTTGGCTTGGCGTTCCTCGAGGCCGGCGCACAGGATGGCGGTGAGATCGCCGACATGCTTGGCGGTGAGGAAGTAGTGCTTCATGAAGCGCTCGACGTCGCGCAGGCCGGGATGCGCGGTGTAACCGAGCCGCACCGCGATCTCGCGCTGGACGTCAAACGACAGGCGCTCCTCGGCACGGCCAGTGAGGAAATGCATGTTGCAGCGCACCGACCACAGAAAATCCTCGCAACGGCGGAACATCTTGTATTCGTCGTGGTCGAACACGCCGCGCTCGATTAATTCCTCCGGCTCGCGCACGCGATAGACGTATTTGGCGATCCAGAACAGCGTGTGCAGGTCGCGCAACCCGCCCTTGCCGTCCTTGACGTTGGGCTCGACCAGATAGCGCGATTGGCCGGCGCGGCGATGGCGCTCTTCGCGCTCGGCAAGCTTGGCGGCGACGAATTCCGGGGCGGTGCCTTGCACGACTTCCTTGTCGAAGCGCGCCGTCAGCTCGTTGTAGAGCTTCAGGTCGCCGAGCAGGTAGCGCGTTTCCAGAAGCGCGGTGCGGATGGTCATGTCGGCTTTGGCCTGACGAATGCATTCGTCGACCGAGCGGGTGGCATGACCGACTTTGAGCCCCATGTCCCAAAGGCAATAGAGCAGCGCCTCGGCGACCTGCTCGCTCCAAGCGGTCTGCTTGTACGGCAGCAGAAACAAGAGATCGATGTCGGATCCGGGCGCGAGCAGGCCGCGGCCGTAGCCGCCGGTCGCAATCACCGCCATGCGTTCGGTTTCCGACGGCACTTGTGGCGGATAAAGCTCCTGACGTGCGAATTCGAACAGAATACGGATGATGTCATCCTGCACCTGACACAGCCGCTCGGCGCAGCGGCGGCCGTGGCGGTCTTTCAGCAACAGCGCTTCGGCCTGTTTGCGCGCCTGCATCAGCGCCGCTTTGAGGCGCTGCGCCACGGCGGTGCGCATTTCGCGCTCGCGCCCGGCATAGGTCGTCGCGAGCGTCTTAAGGTCGCCGACGATTGCCGCGGCGTCGATCAATTCGACGCCGGTACGGTGCGATCGTTGAATGTCGAGCATGGTCGATACGCATAGCGGAGGCGATGCGCACTGTCATCGCCCGGTGCCGGGGGTGAAGAAAACCGAATACGTCGCGGGTACGAGGGGAAGGAGAGCAAATGTACCACCTTGCCGGCGACGATAGCATATATTTCTACTTGATGTTGATTCCAGGGCGCCAAGAAGAATGAATTTGGTTGCGCAAACTCCCCAGGCGGCGCTGTGCATTCTCTGGCCTGTGATTTTCGAAGCTCCGAAGCTGACACGGGTCCGGTCGGCGTGTTCTTTCCGGCTTGTCTCGGCCTTACGCCGGGTAGACATCGGGAGCGGCAGTGGTTACTGGGTTGCCCGCCTGCCGCCGAGCGCTTCGCGCCGCGGTGGAACTCAATCCCGCCGCAGCTCGCTCGAGCGAGGGCGGGTCGCGGGCAATGACGAGTCGGGGAGCACATCATGGATGCCGCCGGGCTGCGCGCGCTGCAGGCGCCGATCAAGGAGCGTTACAAGGCCGATCCGAAGGCTGGCTTGATTACGCTCAAAGCCAAAGGCACGCTCGACGACGCCACTATCGCCTGCAAGGTCGAGACCGGCCGCGCGCTCGCGGTGGCCGGGCTGCATCCGGCCACCGGCGGGTCGGGCATGGAATTGTGTTCGGGCGACATGTTGCTTGAGGCGCTGGTGGCTTGCGCCGGCGTGACGCTCAAAGCGGTGGCCACGGCGATCGACGTCCCGCTTAAATCCGGCGCGGTCAGCGCCGAGGGCGATCTCGATTTCCGCGGCACGCTCGGCGTCGCCAAGGAGGCGGCGGTCGGCTTTGCGCAGATCCGGCTCCGCTTCGACCTCGACACCGACGCGCCGGCCGACAAACTCGATCAGCTCCTGAAGCTCACCGAGCGCTATTGCGTCGTCTATCAGACGATCAAGAGCGGGCCGCCGGTCGAGATTGCAATGCACCGCAAATAGCGCCCTCCGTCATCATCCGCGAAGGCGGATGATCCAGTAACCGGGACGTCTCAGCTTAATTCCGGCAGCGGCGATTACTGGATGGCCCGCCTCCGTGGGCCATGACAATCCGCGCGACAATGTGGATAAAATGGTCTTTCCCGAATTCATTTTCTGGTACGAGCTCGTTCTGAAGATGGCGCTCACCGCGCTGGTCGTCGTCATCACCTCGGTCGTGGTCGAGCGCTCGGGTCCGTTCATCGGCGCGCTGATCGCCGCGCTGCCGACCGCGGCCGGCGCGGCCTATACCATTCTCGCTATCGAGCATCCGCCGAGTTTTATCGCCGCGAGCGCCATCGGCAGCGCCGCGACCGGGGCGGCCGTCTCCATCTTCGCTTTGGTCTATGCGGTGCTGGCGCAGCGCCGCGGCCTTGTTGTCAGTCTCGGCATTGCGCTTTTGATATGGCTTGTGGTCGTGGCATTGCTGCGCCTGGTCGCCTGGACTCCGCTTACCGCCGCGGCGCTTAATGCCGCGGTCTTCGCCGTTACCATTCCGCTGAGCTGGCGCTACCGCGCCTCGGCCCCGCCGAAGAAATTCCTCCGCACCGCGTTCGATATGCCGCTGCGCGCGCTCGCCGCCGCCATCGTCGTCGCCGTGGTGACCACGGCGAGCTACAGTATCGGCTCGTTTGCATCCGGCGTGTTCGCATTGTTTCCGATCATTTTCTGCTCCTCGATCGTGATCCTGCATCCGCGCATTGGCGGCAAGGCGACGGCCAGTATGGCGGCTCATGCCCAGGTCGCCTTTATCGGCCTGGCGCTGGCTTTTCTGTTCGTCCATTACCTCGCCGAACCGCTCGGCTCATGGCTGGCGCTCGCGATCGGCCTGGGCGTCGCCGTCGGCTGGAGCGGACTCTTGCTGTTGGTGCGCCTGGGAGCGATGCGGCGCGCGAGAAATCCGATTTGATCGATCGATCATTTCTCGTTCTTGGCGCGCTCAATCAAAGTACAAATTTGTTTTTCAGCTGGCGCTCCGGCCTCTCACACAGCTTTGTCCCGACCGCTTGATTTAGATCAAGCAAAATTACGTGCAAAAACCAGAAGTTTTCGACCGAGCTAATAATTCAGAAAGCGAGCCGATCCAAATTACCGGTCGAATATAAATCGTTCGATTTGCAAACCGTGCGGGCGCCGCCTTTGCCGCTGGATTGAAATATCGAATATCAGAGGAATTATCGTCCTGTGAGTAGCGCCTCCGCATCTTCGGCCAACCATGCCGGAACTCCCGATGCCGTCGGCGGGGTGGTCGCAAAACGCAGCGACTTCATCAGCTTCGCGATCGGCGACGAGCAGTATGGCGTCGATATCATGGCGGTGCGCGAGATCAAGGGCTGGTCGAGCGTCACCCATTTGCCCAATCAGCCCGATTACGTTCTTGGTGTGCTCAACCTGCGCGGCGTGATGGTGCCGATCGTCGATCTGCGCTGCCGCTTCGGCCAGGGCAGTACCGAGACGACGCCACTTCACGTCGTCATCATCGTGCAGATCGATGGCCGCCAGGTCGGCCTGTTAGCCGATCGCGTGCTCGACATCGTGTCGTTCGAGCCGTCGCAAGTTCAGCCGGTGCCACGCATCGCCAACGGCGTGCGCGCCAGCTTCCTGGCCGGCCTCATCACGATCGACGACGCCATGCTCGCGGTGGTCGATCTGCCCAATCTTCTGTCGGTGTCGATCGACGACGGCGCGCCGGCCGAGCCCGAAATAAAACCCGCTGCGGCGTGACAACCATAACGTGCCCCGACGCTGACGAAACACCAAGATCTTGAGGAGTGAAATTATGCTTCGGCTTTCCAATATCCGCATCGGCACCAAGCTCGCCATGATGTCGGGAGTCGGCGTGCTGCTGGTGGTCGGGATGATCGCAGCGTCGATGTACGGCAATTCGCTGGTGAAAAGCTCCAACGCCGTGGCCATGCAGCGGCAGCAAATCGTGCACGGTGCGGCTCAGGTCGAATTGGCTTTCGTCAACATCCGGATGGCCGTGCGCAATATCCGCTTGGCCACCACCATGGCCGAATTGAATTCGGCCAATAACCTGGAGACACGGCTGACGGACGCCGACAAGCTTTTCGCCGCGCTCATCGGGAATATGATGCTGCAGGAAAAGCGTGAAGGGGCCGCAAAAGTCCAAGATGCCATGAGGCATTATGTTGCTACTGCACTCAAGGAGACCGTCCCAACCAAGATCGAGTCGCTCAACCTCGACCCGAAGGACGGCGCCCGCGTTGTCGCGCTCTATGCCGAAACGCAGCGCATCCAGCATGAGGATCTCGATCCGGGCGCCGACAAAGGCATTGCCGCCCTGGCCGAACTCCAAAAAACGGCGGCAGCCGCGGCCGAAGAAGCGGCTAGTGATGCCAATCAGCAAATGGCATGGGCCGGAATCCTCAACATGGGCATCGGCGCGGGGGTCATTCTCGTCCTGATCGGTTCGGCGGTGTTCGGCGCCATGACGATCGCCAGGCCGCTGCGCAAGCTGACCGGGTTGCTGCAGCGCATGGCGAAGGGTGAGGAGGTCGAGATCACAGGCACCAAGCGCAAAGACGAAATCGGCGACACCGCGAACGCGGTCAACGGCATCAAAGCTATGCTTGCCGAGAAGGCCAAGGAGGAAGCCGAGCAGAGAATCGGGCTGGACAAGCAAGCCGCCGCCGAACGCGAAGCTGCCGCCAAGAAGATGGCGGACGAGTTCGAGGCGGCGGTCGGTGGCATCGTGACGGCCGCGGTCGCCGGTGACTTCTCTCAGCGCGTCAATCTGCAAGGTAAGACTGGCCTCGTGTTCAATGTGGGCACCGCGATCAACTCGCTGTGCGAGAACGTGTCCAAAGCGCTCGATGACCTTATCGGCATGCTTGACTCGCTGGCCGCGGGCGACCTGACCCAGCGCATAACCGCGCAGTATCAGGGCAACTTCGCGGTGCTGAAGGAGAATGCCAACAAGACGGCCGAGCAGATCGGTTCGACCATCGCTAACATCAAGGCATCCACGCGCGAGGTCACCAACGCATCCGCCGAAATCTCCACCAGCACCACCGATCTGTCGCAACGGACCGAGGAGCAGGCGGCAAGCCTGGAGCAGACCTCGGCGTCGATGGAGGAAATTTCCGCGACCGTGAAGAAGAACGCCGAAAATGCCCAATCGGCCAATCAATCCGCCGGCAGCGCCCGCGAAGTCGCCGACCGCAGCGGCCAGATCGTCGCCAAGGCGGTTGAGGCCATGGGGCACATCGAAGGCTCTTCGCGCAAGATTTCCGACATCATCGGGGTGATCGACGAGATCGCGCGCCAGACCAATCTGCTGGCGCTGAACGCCGCCGTCGAGGCGGCGCGCGCCGGCGATGCCGGACGCGGCTTCGCCGTGGTGGCCACCGAGGTGCGCAGTCTCGCCCAGCGCTCGTCGCAGGCGGCCAAAGACATCAAGGACCTCATTACCAACAGCAATAGCCAAGTCCAGCAGGGAGTCGATCTCGTCAACAAAGCCGGCGCGGCGCTCGCAGAGATCGTCGGATCGATCAAGAGCGTCGCCGATATCGTCGGCGACATTGCCGCGGCCAGCACCGAGCAGGCCACCGGTATCGAGCAGGTCAACAAGGCATTGGCCCAGATGGACGAGGTGACACAGCAGAACTCGGCCCTGGTGGAGGAGAACGCCGCGACCGCCAAGGCGCTCGAGACCCAGGCGCAGGCCATGGGCGAGCGCGTCGCTTTCTTTCGCACCGACGAGGGCGCGGAGACCCATTCGACGGGCGCGGCGCCCGCGACACCGAAGCTTGTCGCAAAGCCGGCTGTGGTGGTTGAGAAAGCTGCCCGGGCGCACGCGCCTAAGCGACCTGCGGCCGCAAGCGGCGGCCCGGTCGGCCGCATGCAGGCAGCGATTGCCACCGCCGTCAAAGAAGAGCCGGCTTGGCAGGAGTTTTAGGCGCCACGCGACAGGGCTACGGTTTCGCCTTCGCCAGCTGCGCCTTGAGCGCGTAGAGCGCTTCAAGCGCTTCGCGCGGCGACATTTCGTCGGGATGGAGCGCGCTAAGCGCCGCGATCACGGCGTCGAGCGCGGTGTCGCTTTGCGGCGCGGGCGTCGGGCGCGTCGCGGCGAACAGCGGCAGGTCGTCGATCAGCCGGCGCGCCGGCGAGGTTCGATCCTCGGCCTCAATCTGCGCCAGCACGATTTTAGCGCGATCGATCACACTTGGCGGCAGGCCGGCGAGTTTGGCCACCTGGATGCCGTAGGACCGGTCGGCGGCGCCGGCGACAACCTCATGCAGGAACACGACGTCGCCCTGCCATTCCTTCACCCGCATGGTGGCGTTGTGCAGCCGCGTGAGCTTCGCCGCGAGCGCCGTCATTTCGTGGAAATGGGTGGCGAACAGCGTCCGGCAGCGATTGTTCTCATGCAGATGCTCGATCGTCGCCCAGGCAATCGACAGGCCGTCGAAGGTCGCCGTGCCGCGGCCGATCTCGTCCAGAATGACCAGCGCGCGCGCGCCGGCCTGATTGAGGATCGCCGCGGTCTCGACCATCTCGACCATGAAGGTGGAATGGCCGCGGGCGAGATCGTCGGCGGCGCCGACCCGGGAGAACAAGCGATCGACGGTGCCGATATGCGCGGCTTTGGCCGGCACGAAGCTGCCCATCTGGGCCAGCACCGCAATCAGCGCGTTCTGCCGCAGGAAGGTGGATTTTCCGGCCATGTTCGGCCCGGTGATGAGCCAGATCCGGCCGGCTGCCGCTTCCCCCGCAACCTCGGCCGGCGGCGACAGATCGCAATCGTTGGCGACGAACGGGCCGCCGCTGCCGACCAGCGCCTGTTCGACCACCGGATGGCGGCCGCCGGTGATAGCAAAAGCGAGACTGCCGTCGACCTCCGGACGCCTATAGTCGCGCTCGATGGCAATTGTGGCCAGCGCGCTGGCCACGTCGAGAAGGGCGATTGCGTTCGCCGCCTCCTTGATCGCTGCGCTTTCCGCGGCAACGGAGGCGGCCAGGCGGTCGAAGATCTCCAGTTCCAGCGCCAGCGCGCGTTCCGCGGCATTGGCGATCTTGGCTTCGAGCTCGCCGAGCTCGGTGGTGGTGAAGCGCACCTGGCCGGCGGTGGTCTGACGATGGATGAACGTGGCATTGAGCGGCGCGGCCAATAGTTTCTCGCCGTGCAGCGCCGAGACGTCGACGAAATAGCCGAGCACGTTGTTATGCCGGATCTTTAGCGCGCGGATACCGGTGGTCTCGGCGTAGCGCACCTGCAGCGCGGCGATGACGCGGCGCGATTCGTCGCGCAGCGCGCGCGCTTCGTCGAGCGCCGGCTCGTAGCCGGCGCGGACAAAGCCGCCATCGCGGCGAAACGCCGGCAGCTCGTCCGCCAGCGCCCGCTTCAACTCGGTGGCGAGCGCGCCGTCGGGCCGGCGCAGCGCCGCGACGGCTTGCGCGAGCTCGCGCGGCAGCCCGCCGAACGCCGCCAGCCGCGCGGCAAATTCGCCCGCCGCGAAAATGCCGTCGCGGATCGCAGCGAGGTCGCGCGGACCGCCACGGCCGACCACAATGCGCGACAGGGCGCGAGCCAAATCGGGAACCGCTTTCAGCCCGCCGCGCAGCTCGTTGCGCATGGCGGTGTCGTCGATGAAGGCCGCCACGGCATCGAGCCGATGCGCGATCTCGGCGGGATCGGTGAGCGGCGCGCCGAGCCGCTGCGCCAACAGCCGCGAGCCCGCGGCGGTGACCGTGCGGTCGATCGCGGCAAGGAGCGAGCCGCGCCGCTCGCCCGATAGCGTGCGGATAAGCTCGAGATTGCCGCGCGTCGCTTGATCGATCTGCAGCGTCGCGCCGGCCGCTTCGCGCGCCGGAACGGACAGCGGCGGCCGCTTGCCGAGCTGGGTGCGTTCGACATAAGTGACGGCGGCCGCCGCCGCGGCAAGCTCGAGGCGCGAGAACGTACCGAACGCGGCGGTCGTCGCCACGCCGAAAAACGACGCCAGCCGCCGCTCCGCGGTGGCGCCATCGAACACGTCGCGCGTGAGCGGGGTGAGCGCCGGCAGCGAGCGCAGAAAAGGCGCGAGCTCGGTGTCGGCGTAGAGCGCGTCGGATACGATGATTTCGCCCGGCTCGACGCGCGTGATTTCGGCGGCGAGCGACGCATGATCGCATTCGGCAACGCGAAATTCGCCAGTCGATATGTCGATCCAGCCAAGCGCGAAGCGGTCTTCGCCGGACGAGGCGCGGCTGCGCGCGAGCGCCAGCAGATAATTGTTGCGTTTGGCGTCAAGCAGCGAGTCCTCGGTCAGCGTGCCTGGCGTCACCAGCCGCACCACGTCGCGGCGCACCACGCTCTTGGCGCCGCGCTTGCGCGCTTCCGCGGGATCTTCGAGCTGTTCGCACACGGCGACGCGGTGACCGAGTGCGATCAGCCGATGCAGGTATTCGTCGGCGCGCTCGATCGGCACCCCGCACATCGGAATATCGCGGCCGAGATGTTTGCCGCGCTTGGTCAGCATGATGCCGAGCGCCCGCGAGGCCGTTTCGGCGTCGTCGAAGAACAGTTCGTAGAAATCGCCCATCCGGTAGAACAGCAGGCAATCCGGATTGGCCGCCTTGATCTCGATATATTGCTCCATCATTGGTGTTACTCGCCCGACCTCGTCGGGCGCTTTGGGCGTGACGCGGCCGGCGGCTTCAGGCTCTGCTTCGTCGGTCGTGATGGGGTGTGCGGCGTCCATGCCGGATGACGCTAGCAAAAAAACCGGCGTCGTGCCCGGCCTCTTGCTCGGCGTCCACGACTTAGATTGGCGGTGACGACGCGGGAGAGGGGGAGGTCTAGTCGCCGTTTTTCGCGCTGCTTTTGGCGATCAGGTCCCGTAGTTCCACAACCCACTTTTGCACGTAAGCTTGCGCCGCCCGCCCGCCAATGTAGCTGTCTGCGACTGCGGCCTCATCGGCCAGCATTTTCTTATAGTCGGACGACTGCGACGCGGCGTTCAAGGCCGACACCAATGTGTCGTAGCGCAATGCATCCGTACCGCTTTTGACCGCGAAGGCTCTGAAGTGGGTAATATTGATCCGATAGCTGAGCTCCTTCACCGTCGGAATCGCGGGAAAGTCGGGAACGCGGCTTGCCGCGAAGGCCAGGATAGGGCGGAGCTGCTTGCCGCCTAAGTAAGGCGCAAGATCGCCGAATTGCGCGTACAACAAATCGGTGTGACCGCCCAACAGCGAATTCCAGCGCAGGCCGGGATCGTCGAACGGAACGCTGACCAGCTTGAGACCTTGTACTTTGTTGAAATAATTGACGGTCACGTCGCTCTGGGTGCCGAAGCCCGAACCGGCGACCGTGAGCGTGCGGGACTTCGCCGCCTGCAGGGCGTCGTCCCAGGTCTTGAACGGACTGTCTTCACGAACAAAAAAGCCGCTCGGCTGCTGATCCACGACCGCCAGCGCGGTGAAGTCCGCGACCTTGAATTTCGGATTGGCCGCGGCGAACAGGATATAGCTGTCGGAGGTTATCTCGATGATGTTGTAGCCGTCGGCCGGCTCGCCCAGCGCCTTGTTAAGGCCGACCTGGCTTGCCGCTCCGGTGACGTTGATGACCGGAACCGAAACGCCAAGCTTGACCGATATCAGCCCGGCGATGACCCGCCCGACCCGATCGCCGCCGCCGCCGACGCCCCAAGGAACGATCATATTGATGGGCCGATCAGGATAGGCGCGCGCCGGCGCCGCCGCAACAATCATGCCTACAACCAGCGACCCGGCAAATGACCGGAACATGCGAATGTCGCCACGCATGAGCCACTCCGTTATCGGTTACTTCTCCCGCTGCAAATTTAACAGCCGATGACGCAACCTCCGTGCGGATCAGTATTTGAGCGCCAACACGTGCGGCACGCGCGGCGCGACGTGCAGATCCTCCGGCGGCAGTCCGGCGAAGCGCAAATCATCTTCGGTAATCGTCGGCATGGTCGGCTGCATGCCGTCGTAATATTTGGTGTTGATCAGCATCCGATTGCAGCCGGCGCAGTAGGTGTCGCCGCCGAACTGCTCGGTGGTCTCTTTCAGGTTGGCGTAGATGTAGATCATCTCGCGGATCGAAGGCGGCTTCTGGTCCTCGAGCGTCGTTCCCTTCAGCGGCACAAAGACGAAGATGGTCGGGATCGCGCCCAGCAGGGTGAGATGGACAAGCCCGTTGACCGTGCTTTGCGCCGGCTCCAGTCCGGCGATCAAGTTGGCGCTGGCGTGGCCCTTGCCGAAGGTCTCCACCATATAAGTGAGCATGCGGTCGTAATGGGCATGGCCGGGCCTGCCTTTCTCGATGTCGCGCACCTTGCCGGGGCACATTTTGGCGAACAGATGCGGATCGAAGATTTCGTAGTTGAATCCGACGAGATCGGCGCCGGCCTCGAATAGCATGTCGATGTAACGCTCCTCTTCCGGAGGCGCGATGGTCAGGCGTAGCCAATTGTCGGGAAAGGCGTCCTTGATCGGGCGCAGGAATTTGGCGTGCACCTTGGCGCCGCGATCCGGCGGTGGCGTCGTACCGCCGGCAAAAACCGGGCCGTGGCGGAAATACGGATATTTGCGCGCTTCCGCGATCGTCTCGATAAAATCCTCGGGCCGTTTCGGGAAAATGTCGCGGCCGGATTCCAGGTTCTCATCGATGCCGCAAAACCGGCACTCGGTATGCCGGTAATCGTCGCCGAACCTACCGAAGTAATGACAATGCGGAAAGACCGTGGCGCCGCCGAAATCTCCGGCAATCGGCATGATACTGCGCATCGAATGGCCGCGCATCGTGTAGTGATCGTAGTAATGCGGGTGGGGCGGGATAGTGACGCTCATCAACTTTTCCGCCTTGGCGCCGTCGTCGACGCACTCCCAACTCCCGTTATCGCGCAGCACCGCGGGTTTCTTGCCGATGAAGTATTTGCCGTTGTCGACTTCCAGCGTGAACGGCGTGCCGTCGGTCAAATGTTCGCTGACCGCGGCCCCGACCGGAACGCCGACATAAACTTTTCCCGGATCGAGAATGATATCGAGCGCGTGCTTGCCGACCGCGCCGACGGCATGATCGAGTTTCAGCGTCTTGCCGATTTGCGCCTTGGCCTCGGCAGAGACTTTCAGTCCCTGGCTGAGCAATTCAAGCTTGAGAATGACCGGGTGATAGGTCGTGCTCCTGCGCGGCTTGTTCGGATTCTCCGCCGGAACCCAGCGGCTCAACAGCCCGCCGCCCGGGAAATTTTGCGTGGCGGGCGCAGGGGATTCCGCCTCAACCCCGGGCCGCAGCGATTCGAGTGTCGAGTGCGTCGTATCCATACATCCTCCGGGCCGAATTACGCTGCCACGATGAAGAGATGTTGCGTTTCGCGTTCGATGAATAAGCGCACCGCATTGGCTGCGCCTTTGACGTGTGCCTTCACGGCCTTCTCGATGGTCTTGAGGTCGCCGCCGGCGAGAGCGTCCAGGATCGCGCGATTCTCGCAGCATATAGCCTGCGCCCGTTGCGGGTGCCGCGACACCACAATCGTGCCGATGCTCCAGAATCTGGAGCCGAGATTGGCCAGCACTTCCTGCAGCACGGTGTTGCCGGTCTGGGCGGCGATCAGATCGTGGAATCTGCGGCTGGCGCGCAGAAAATCGGCGTATAGTTTTTGCGCCAAGAGCGCGTCGGCGTAGTCGAGCGCCTCGCGCATGGCGTCCAGGGCGGCCGGGGTCAAGTTCGGGAAAGCCTTGCGCGCTGCCTCGATTTCGAGCACTTCACGAACGCGATAGAGATTGAGGATTTCGCCGACGCTCAAGCCGCGGACGACGAAGCCGGAGCCTTGCTCGCGCTGGATCAGGCCTTCCTGTTCCAGGCGCACCAGCGCCTCTTTGACGGGGGTGCGGCTGACCTTGAACTCTTGCGCGACCCGCAATGCTCGCAGGTGCTGTCCTGGCCGATAGACGCCGTCAACGATCGATTTCTTGAGGCTGTCGTAAGCCTCGTCGACAACGCTGCGGGACCGCAGTTTTGCATCCATAGTGAATTCACTATGGCGACAGTTGTGCAATGTCAAGAAGAGGAATTAGGCACCGCAGACTAAGGGTTGCAGGCGGTTGTAGCCGCCGTCGCGCCCCGGCTCGCAAGCGGCGAAAGTGATTTGGTATCGGCTCGGACTATGCCGGTCGCCGTTCGAGCGGAACATAATCCCGCGCGTCCGGGCCGCTATAGAGCGTGAGCGGGCGGATCAGAATATTGTTTTCCATCTGCTCGAGCGCTTGCACGACCCAGCCGGGCACGCGGCCGATGGCGAAGATCGGCACGAACAAATCGCGCTTGATGCCGAGCAGGTGGTAAACCACGCCGGAATAGAAATCGACGTTCACATTGACGCCGTGGCGCGCATAGGGCGCCATCGCCGCCACCACCGCCTGGAGAATCTCGTACCAGCGCGGCTGGCCCATTTCCTTCGACAGGCGCTCGACGCCGGCGCGCATATGGCGCGCGCGCGGGTCCTCGGCGCGGTAGACGCGATGGCCGAAGCCGGTCACGGCTTCGCCGGCCTTGCGCTTGTCGCGCACATAATCGGCCGCGCGCGACGGATCGCCGATCTCTTCGGCCATCTTCATCACATCCTCGGCAGCGCCGCCGTGCGCCGGCCCGGACAGCGCCGCAATCGCCGCGGTGATGGCGGCGTGGAGATTGGCCTCGGTGCCGATGACCACGCGCGCGGTGAACGACGAAGCATTGGAGCCGTGCTCGGCGTGCAGCACGAGGTCGCGGTCGATCAGCTGCGCGGCGTCGGCGCTCGCATTCTCGCCCTTGAGCATCCACAACAGATTGGCGGCGTGCGCCAGCTCCTTACTCGCGGCGACCGGCTCAAGCCCTTCGCGCAGCCGTGCGTGCGCCGCGACGATCATCGGCACCTGCGAGGTCAAGCGAATGCCTTTGCGCAGCACCGCTTCGCGCGAATTATCGGCGGTCTCGGCATCGAAGGCGGCGAGCGCCGAAGCTGCGGTGCGCAACACGTCCATCGGATGCGCGTGTTTGATGGTGCGGATGATGTCGAGGATGGGCGCCGGCAATTCGCGCGCGGCCTTCAGTGCACGGTCGAATTCCGCCAGCTGAGCCTTGCTCGGCAACTCGCCGTGCAGCAACAGCCAAGCGGTTTCCTCGAACGACGAATGCTCGGCGAGATCGTGGATCGAGTAGCCGCGGTAGCGCAGCTCGCCGATGCGGCCGTCGATGAAGGTGCACGGCGAGCGGTCGAAATAGACGCCCTTCAAGCCGCGGTGAATCTTGATCGGTTCGTTTGTTTCAGTCATCTATGCCTCGTCACTACTCGTCCGAACTCAACATGAATCCCATCGAACGCTGTTTCGATACAGCACGCGGTCGTCATTTCAAGATCGTTTTGCCGGAAGGCGATGACATTCGCGTGCTCGCCGCCGCGCGCGGTCTCATTGACCGGGAAATTGCGCGCCCGATCGTGCTCGGCGCGCCGCACGCAATAATGAAAGCCGCGCACGCCGCCGGTATCGGGCTCGACGGTATCGAACTGATCGATCCGCGCAGCGATGCGCGGACGCAGCCCTACGGTGCAGTCATCGCTGAAACACGCGAGACGATGACGGCGGCGATGGGTGTTCGCCTGGTAGCGAAGCCGCTCTATTTCGCTGGCATGATGGTCAAGCAGGGCGACGCCGCCGCCATGGTCGCGGGTGCGGTAAATCCAACGCGCCGCGTCATCGAAGCCGGATTGATGACGATCGGGCTGGCGCCGGGGATTACGCTGCCGTCGAGCTACTTTCTGATCGTCGTGCCGGACTTCCTTGGGCAAGGGCCGCGCTCTTTCATATTCGCCGATTGTGCGGTGAACGCCGACCCGACCGCGGAGGAATTGGCCGATATCGCGCTGGCGTCCGCCGCCAGCGCAGAAAATCTGCTCGGCGAAGCGCCGCGCGTTGCCATGTTGTCGTTCTCGACCAAGGGCAGCGCCCAGCACGCCCGCGTCGATAAGGTCCGGCGCGCGCTCGATCTGGTGCGGTCGCGCGATCCGGATCTGGCGGTGGATGGCGAATTGCAAGCCGATGCCGCTGTGGTGGCCGCGGTTGCGGAAAAGAAGGTGAAGGATCTCGGCGCCGTCGCCGGCCGCGCCAACGTGCTGATTTTCCCCGATCTCGACGCCGGCAATATCGGTTACAAGCTTGTGCAATGGCTGGGCGGCGCCACGGCCATCGGGCCGTTCCTGCAAGGTTTCGCCAAGCCGGTCAGCGATCTGTCGCGCGGCGCCTCGGTCGACGACATCATCACGACCTGCGCCGTCGTGCTGGCGACGGCCTGACCGGCGAGCATCAAAAGAGCGCGCGCTAACGAGTTGAGAGCTCACGTCGTCAAAATGCCGCCGTCGACGGGAATGACCGTTCCGGTAATGAAGCCGGCGCGTTCGGAGGCGAGGAACGCCACCAGGTCGGCGACGTCGGCGGTCGTGGCAAGCCGGCCGAGCGGAATGCGCGGCAATATTCTTTGCCGCGCCTCATCGGTCAGCGCGGCGTGCGTCATGGCCGTGTCCAAGATCGCCGGCGCCACCGCGTTGACGGTGATGCCGTTCGGTCCGAGCTCGCGCGCGAGCCCCATGGTCAGCGCCACGACGGCGGCCTTGGTCGCGCCGTAGAGCGTGTTGCCCACCGAGCCGCCGCCACGCATCGCCGAGACCGAAGCGATGTTGATGATGCGGCCGCGGCGCGCCGCCACCATCGCGGGGGCCGCCGCCTTCACGCAATTGATGATCCCGTCGATATTGACCCGGGCGACGCGGTCGAATTCGCCCGCCGGCAGATCGACCACGTGACCGGCCGAGAGGAGACCCGCGGCATTCACCAGGATTTCGGGCGCTCCCGTCTTGCCCGGCAAAGCGGCGAAAGCCGCTTCAACGGCGCTTGCGTCGGCGACGTCGACGGTGACGGCGTAAGCGGCGAATCCGTCACGCGCGAGCGCCGCGGTGGCGCTCGCGGCGGCACTCTGGTCGCGATCGACAACCCAGACCGTGCAACCTTCCGCCGCCAGCACGCGAGCGATCGTTTCGCCGATGCCGGCGCCGCCACCGGTGACGAATGCGACGCGATCTTTGAGGTTGAGGTCCATCTTGATCGCGTCGCGGTTCGAGCGTCAGCCGCCAAGCGGCTCCAGGCCTTGCTTGATGTCGACGGAAATGTCGCTCTGATGCCGGGGCGTCATCGCGTAGACCGACAGTGCGCTGATCATGCTGACCACAAGGACGTAGAGGCAAATCAACCACGGTTTGCCGCCACCTAAGGGCAGCAGCGCGGTCGCGATGATCGGCGTCAGTCCGCTCGCGAAGATTCCGGAGAACTGATAGACGAACGAGATGCCGGTATAGCGCACCCGCGTGTCGAACAGTTCGGAGAACAGCGCCGCCTCCGGACCGTAAACCGCCGCATAAATGAAGCCGAACGGCACGGCGACCGCGATGATCGTCAGCACCGGCGATTGTGCTCCCATTAGCCAGAATGCCGGAAACGACAACGCGCCGATCAGGAGGCCGGCGGCGCCGTACATAAAGCGGCGGCCAAAGCGGTCCGACCATCTGCCGCAGATCGGGATCATGACGATCATGATCGCCGAGGAGACCATGACCGCGGTCAGCGCAGTTTGCCGCGACATATGCAGTGTGGTCGTAATATAGAAGACCAGGAACACACCGTAGATGTTGAAGGTCACGCCTTCGATATATCGGGCGCCGAGGCCGAGGATTGTGTTCCAGGTATGGGTACGGAACAACTCGGCGACCGGCACCGCGGCGATCTTTTGCTCTTGCTGCGCGCGCTGGAACGCCGGCGTCTCCATGATCCGCAAACGGATATAGACGCCGACGATGACGAGGACCCCGCTGAGGAGGAATGCGATGCGCCAGCCCCAGGCGAAGAAATCGTCGTTGTTGAGGAACGACAGCAGGCTGGTGACGGCTGCGGCGAGCAGCAATCCCGCCGGCACGCCGATTTGCGGCCAGCTGCCGTAGAACCCGCGCCGGCCGCCGGGCGAATGCTCGACCGCCATGAGCACGGCGCCGCCCCATTCGCCGCCGATGCCGATGCCCTGGAAGATGCGCAGAGCCAGCAGCATGAGCGGTGCCCAGACGCCGGCGGAGGCATAGGTCGGCAGCAGTCCGATCAGGAACGTGGCAATGCCCATGATCAGGAGCGTCAAGATGAGCACGGTCTTGCGCCCGATGCGGTCGCCATAATGGCCGAAGATGACGCCGCCGATCGGCCGCGACAGGAAGCCGACGAAGGACGTGACATAGGCCAGCAGCGTTGAGATCAGGATGTCGGCATTGGGAAAAAACAGCTTGTTGAGCACGATTGCAGTCATCGTGTTGTAGAGGAAAAAGTCGTACCACTCGATGGTCGTGCCGATCGCACTGGCGAACGCGATGGTGCCGACCGACATCGTCGTGCCGTCACCCGTCTTCGGTACCTGTTGCATCTTCCTCTCCCCTGTTTTGTTATAAGCCGGCGCGCTCAGGCCGCCGGCAGCCCCAACAAATTCCGTGCTTCGACACAGCTCGCGGCGTGCCGGCCATATTCGCCGCACAGCCTAGCAAGGCGCGCAACCAGCTCGGCATTGCTCTTGGCCAGCCGGTCCTTATCGAACTTGACATTGTCCTCGAGCCCGGTGCGGACATGGCCGCCGAGCTCGAGGCACCAACGATTGACTTCGAGCTGATGCCGCGCAATGCCGGCGGCGGACCATGTCGAATCCGGCATGATCTCCTTGAGCTCGCCGACCAGAAATTCCAGCAATTTGCGCCGCGCCGGCAGCGCATTGGGAATGCCCATGACGAACTGCACTTGGCACGGCCGCTTGAGCAGGCCGCGGTCGGCCAGCGTCTTGGCGTTGTAGAGCATCGCCACGTCGAAGACCTCGATCTCCGGCTTGACGTTGTTTTGCAGCATCGATCGCGCGAGGTCTTCGACGAGCTGCGGCGGATTTTCGTAGATCTGCGCCGGAAAATTCACCGAACCGGTGGCGAGCGAGGCCATATCGGGCTTGAGGTCCAGCATCCTGCCGCGTTCGCTCTGCTGGCGGCCGCGGCCGCCGGTCGAGAACTGAATAATCATGCCGGGGCAGTGTTTGGCGACACCTTCCCCAACTTGCGCGAACAGCTCGGGGTCGGAGCTCGGCGACTCGTCCGGATTGCGCACGTGGATATGCGCGACGCTGGCGCCGGCTTCGTAGGCTTCGTGCGTCGACTCGATCTGCTCGTTCGGCGTGACCGGGACCGCCGGCGTGTCCTTCTTGTGCGGAATGGCGCCGGTGATGGCAACGGTGATGATCGCGGGTGTGGTCATGGTCATGCTGCCACTGCGGGGCGTTTGACGATATGAAACGATCGGATGTCGGGCCGCAGCGCGATTTCCCTCATCAGCGTGATGAGCGGCGTCGACGCCAGCGGATACTCGGTCTTGACCGGACCGGCCGCCTTAAGCGCCCGGTATTGGCCGTCGGAATAGAACGCCGCGAGCAGCAGATCGTCGTCCGAAGCGAACGGCCCGCGCTCGCGCCGCACCCGTGGGATGCCCGGCTCGATCAGGTCGCCGGGCCGCGCCGTGGTCGGCGCCGCGCCTTTGGCGATGCGGTCGAAAAGATTGGGGTCGATCGGCCCGGCGATCTCGCCGTAATAGCCGAGCACGTATTTGCGCACCTCGTCCGGCACCGTCGCATAGCGCTCCTTGCCCATGACGTTGAGCACGGCCTGGGTCATGACGAATTGCGCGAACGGGCTGACTATTATCGGGTAGCCGAGATCGTGGCGTACGCGCGCCGCTTCTTCCAGCACGTCGGGCAGACGATGGGCGATGCCGAGCGGCGTCAGTTGCGATTTGAGATTGGAAATCATGCCGCCGGGCATCTGGTGCTCGTAGTGAAAGGCATCGTGCTCGGCGATGTGTCCGACCGGCTTGCCCTCGCGCGCGGCGATATAACGCAGGCGCTCGGCGACTTCGGCGACCGGCGCGAGATCGAGGGGTACGACAAAGCCGTCACGCCGCGCGTTCTGCACGAACCCTTCTGTGGCGGGATGCGACGCGCCGTTGGCCAGAGTGGAGGTCGCCGTATGCACAACGTCGACGCCGAGCGCGATGGCGCGAAGCGCCGTGTACGGGGCAAGGCCGGTAAGGCAATGCGAATGCAGGTGCAGCGGCAGCGCCCCACAGACGGCCTTGAGCGCCGGCACCAGCGTATGCGCGCGCTCGGGGGTGAGCAGCCCGCTCGGGTCCTTGATGTAAACCGCATCGACGCCGAGCTTGATCAGCTCGCGGGTCTTGCGCGCGTAATAGTCGTCGGTGTGGACGGGGCTCAGCGTGTAGACCACGCCGCCGGCGGTATAAAGACCGGCCTTCTTCGCCGCGCGCACCGGCACTGCCATGTTGCGCATGTCGTTCAGCGCGTCGTAGGGCGTGTGGTAGCGGATGCCGTTGGCAAAAATCCGCTGCGCCGTCAGTTCGACGATGTCGTCGGGAAAGAATTCGAACGTGAACAGGCTTTGCCCGCGCGTCATCACGATCAGCGGCGTATTCTTGACCCAGCCGCTAAGGATGCGCATGCGCTCCCAGGGGTCCTCGCGCAGATAGCGCACGCAGAACGTCGAATACGGCGCCGCCGACGAGGTCGATGGCCTCGAAGCCGGCGTGATCGAGCCGCGGCGCAATGTCGGCCATCATCGCGGTCGTCATACGCGTCGCCCACAGACATTGGTGCGCGTCGCGCAACGTAACGTCGACGAGCCGTATGGTCCGTTGTCCGCTTTTGCCCGTGCCCATCACTGCACCACCGTCCGCAGCCGATCTTCGACCCAGCGGGTGTGAATTTCCGCCCGGGCGAATTCGGGCCGCTGCAACAGCGCGGCATGAAACGGCACCGTGGTGGCGATGCCGGCAACGTCGAACCGCGCCAGCGCCGAAGCCGCCGTTTCAATCGCCGCCGCGCGGTTGCGGCCGCTCACGATCAGCTTGCCGAGCATCGAATCGTAGAAAGGCGGCACCACGTAGTTCTCGTAAACGTGGCTGTCGAGCCGGATGTCGCGGCCGCTCGGCGGCCGCCAGCGCTTGAGCATTCCGGGCGACGGCCGAAAGTCGTGCTCGGCGTCCTCGGCATTGATGCGGAACTCGATCGCAACCGGCGCGCCGTCCTGCGCCGGCACGAGCGAAAGTCGCTCGCCGGCGGCGACGCGAAACTGCTCCGCCACCAAGTCGTTGCCGGTCACCATCTCGGTCACCGGATGCTCGACCTGGATGCGGGTGTTCATCTCGATGAAGAAGAAGCGCGCGCTCTTGCTGTCGTAAATGAATTCGACCGTGCCGGCATTGACGTAGTTGAGCGCGCGCACCAGCGTCAGCGCGGCATCCGCCATGGCGTCGCGTACCGGTCGGTCGAGCACCGGCGACGGCGCCTCTTCGATCAGCTTCTGATGCCGGCGCTGCACGCTGCAATCGCGCTCGCCGAGCTCGACGTAATTGCCGTGGCGGTCGCCGAACACCTGGATCTCGATGTGACGGACTTTCGGAAAAAACCGCTCCAGATAAACGTCCGGCCGGCCGAACGCGGCGGCGGCTTCCGCGCTGGCCTGCTCGAACAAGTCATGAAAGGCGTCCGCGTCATCGACGACGCGCATGCCGCGGCCGCCGCCGCCGGCGCTTGCCTTCAGCAGCAGCGGATAGCCGATTGCATCGCCGCGCTGCTTGGCTTCCGCCGCTGCGGTAAAACCCTCGCTCGAGCCCGGCACCACCGGAATGGCCAAGGACGCCGCGGTCTGCCGGGCGGCAACCTTGTCGCCCATGCGCGCGATGACCTCGGCGCTGGGACCGATGAAGTTCAATCCCTCCTCGGTGCAGCGCGCGGCGAAGCCTGCGTTCTCCGCCAAAAAACCGTAGCCGGGATAAAGCGCGTCGCATTGGCACGCCGCCGCCACTTCGATCAGCGCCGCTTCATTGAGGTAACTCGCCTTGGGCGGCGGCGGGCCGATGCACACGGCATGGTCGGCGGCCCAGCGATGCGGCGAATTGCCGTCCGCCGACGAATAGACCGCGACGCTGCCGAGCCCAAGCCGCCGGCAGGTGCGGATGGCGCGCAGCGCGATCTCTCCGCGATTGGCGATCAATACGCGACGCAACCTGACGCTCCTATGCCGGTTCGATGACGAAGAGAGTGCGGCCGTACTCGACGAGCTCAGCGTTGTCGGCGCCGATTTGCACGATGCGGCCGTCGTGCTCGGACGCAATGGTGGTGAAAAGCTTCATCACCTCGATCAGGCAAAGTGCCTCGCCCTTGCGAACGCGTTGACCGATTTCGACGAAGGGCGGCGCATCCGGCGAAGGTGCCCGGTAGAAGGTGCCGACCATCGGCGCCGTCACCTCGATCTGATGCGACGCCCTTGCCGGCGCCTGGCGTGGCGCTGTATCGGCCGACGCCGCGACGCCGACGCCTGCCGGTCCCGGCGGCGACGGGGTCCTCGCGGCGGGCGCGACGACGTCGTGCGACGGCGAATAGGCACTGCCGGCACCGTTGCGCCGCACCACCAATTTCAAATCGCCGGTCTCGACGATCAGTTCATCGCAGGAACTGCCGTCGATGATTTTCAAGATCTCGGCGATGTCGTCGTAACTCAGGCTCACGCTCACTCCGGGCTTTGCCGCACCACGCGTCAGTTCGCCGATTGCATTTCAGCCAGCGCTTTCAGGTCGGTGCCGGTCTGTTCGACGCTCACTCCCGAGGTTCGGAAGCCAGCAATCCAGATCGGCAGGATGCAAAGCACTGTGAGCACGGCGAGGATCAAGCACAGCGTCGAAAAATCCATCATCGCGCTCATGATCGGGAACAGATAGACCAGCACGACGCCGCCGATAAACCGCGTGATGCTCTCGCCGAGCATCGATCCGGTCGCCCGCAGGCGGGTCGGGAACTGCTCGGCCATGTACAGTTTTGCCAGCGGGAAGCCGGCATAGTCGAAGCTCCAGACCACAATTGCGGCCGCGATGATCGCTCCCCGCGACAGCGGTGCGCCAAGCGCCACCGTGCCGATCGCCGTGATGATCATGATGATGACGAGGCCCCAGCGCCGGCTGATCTTGTCGCCGATGCTGCCGGCGATGGCGGTCGAAATCACCGTGAGGAACAGCAGTCCGGATGTGTAATAGAGCGCGTCTTCCTTGCCGGCGCCCATGCGTTGCAGGATCGAAGGTCCGTAGATCGTGATCACGTAAAAGACGATGAACGGAGACAACAGTGCCAGATAGGCCACGGTACAACGTTGCAGGTACGGATAACGGAACAGGTCGAGAATTGAGACGCGTCGCTGAGCCGTCGCTTCGAGGACTTTCAGTGAGCCCTCGTCGATGAGCTTCTCGTCGTGTGGTAGGCCGCTGACATTCTCGAGATCCTCGACGAAGGCACGCACGGTATCCGCTCTGCCCACCTTCAAGAGAAATCGCGGCGATTCCGGCAGGAACGCCATGACGATCGGAACAATAACGATCGGAAGTCCGCCGAGCATCAAGAGCACCCACCACGCTTCGCTGCCCGGCATGCGGCCGACGACCAGCGCGCCGGCCAGCGTGTTGAGGCCGTAGGAAAAGCCGAGCAGCGAATTGGCGAGGCCGACCGCGGTGCCGCGCCATTGCTTGTTGACGAATTCGGACAGCAGCAAATACGGGACCGGAAATACGGCGCCCTGGCCCAGGCCGGCGACGAAACGACAAAGCGCAAGCTCGGTGACGTTCTGCGCAAACGCCGCAGCGAACGTAACGATACTGAAAATGATGATCCCGGCGACCAGCGTCGATTTTCGGCCGAAGCGATCGGCCAATCGGCCGGCCGGAAGCAAGCCAATGACGATCCCTAACGTGCCGGCGCTGCCGATCAGCCCCATGTTGCTTGGCGACAGCTTCCATTCGTTTTTCAGAATGAATAAGACCGGGGCGATGATGCCGATGTCGAAAGCTTCCAATATCCACACCACGCCTAGCAGGCCGACGAGGAACAGGATCTTTCCATTGACGGGCATCCGATCGAGCCGGGCCAGCAGGTTCTCCTGCACCGCCAGGTCTTCAGGTCGTTGAGCAGTTGTTACGGTCGCCACCTCAGCCCTCCCCTTGGTTTTTAGATCGCGATTTTCGTTTCTGTTATTCGCGGCGTTGCGCGAAATCGCCGGCACTGCTGCGCCATTCGGTGTCGTTGTCGTCAGATTAGCACTGTGCTATTCCTTTTTAAAACCATACGTCTCATCCAATGAGAAACCGGACTGTTTGGCGCGCGCCAACAAAAAAGTGCCACCGCGCGTTGAGCGACCGACAAAGCCAAAACCAAGGGAGGATCGATAATGGTCGCTAAAAAGATAGCGTGGCTTGCGATAGCCATCGCTTTTGCATGGGCGCCCGCGTCGCACGCGCAGGAGAAGTATCCCGATCACCCGATCAACTTTATCGTGCCGTGGGGGCCGGGCGGCGGCGCCGATCTGTTGGCGCGGACCGCCGGCAAGATCATGTCACAAGATCTCGGCGTCTCGCTGCCGGTGCTCAATGTGCCGGGCGCCACCGGACAGACCGGCATCACCAAACTGCTGAACTCACCGGCCGACGGCTATACGCTGGCGGTGCTGATCGGCGACACCTATTCGCTGCTGGCCGGACCGCATCCCGGCTTTGCCGCCGATCAGGTCATTCCGCTCGCCATCATGATCCAGCAGCCGTCCGGCTATTGGGTCAACACCCAGAGCAAGTGGCATACCTGGCAGGATCTCGCGGCGACCGCAAAGCAGCAGACGCTGAAGGTCGCGGTGCTCGGCTTCGGCAGCGCCGACGACATCACCACCTCTTATCTCGACAAACAAGGCTTCAAGTTTGCGCCGATCCCCTACGCCGAGCCGGAGCTGCGCTACACCTCGATTCTCGGCGGCAATGCCGACGTGCTCTACGAGCAAACCGGCGACGTACGCAGCTATTTCGATGGCGGCAAGATCAGGCCGCTGATCTTCTTCTATTCGCATCGGCTCTCTATTCCGCAATTCGCCAACGTGCCGGTGTCCAAGGAGTTCGGTTACGACGTGACCCTGCCGCAGTTCCGCTCCATCGTGGTCAAAGCGGGGACCGATCCGGCGCGGGTCAAGCTTTTGTCCGACGCGCTGGCTAAAGTGGCGCAGACTCCGGAGTTCAAGGCCTATCTCGATCAGCAATATGCCGATCCGGACAGCTACGTGCCGATGGATAAGGCGCGCGGCTTCATGGATTCATGGCTCGAGCAGGCCAAAAGCATTTTGGCTTCTACCAAAACAGGATCGAAGTGAGTTCGACCAAACCTGTCACAATGCTGGATCGCTGCCGGGCGACGCTGCCTTATCTCGTCGTACTCGCAGTCGGCGCGTATCTCTACTACGCCGCCGAGAACTTCGAGTTCGAGCAGTCGTCGGGGCGGATCGGTCCGGGGGCGTGGCCGAAGCTCATTCTGATTTTGATGTTGGCGTCGGCGCTGTGGGGAGCGGTTACGACTGCTTTCCAAATCGGCAAGACCGACGCGCTTGACACCGATGCCGATGAGATGGAGGCGCTGGTCCGGCCGCCGGAGATCTATCCGGGGTTGGTCTGGGTCGCCGTTGCCGCCACCATTGGCTATCTCCTGATCCTGCCGTTGCTCGGCTTCTTTTTGGCGACAATCGCGTATGCCTTCGCCCTCATGTATCTCGGCCATTACCGGCAGTTCGTTTATGCCGCGCTGTTGAGCGTGGCGATCGCGTTCGCCTTCATGTTCATGTTTATGCGCGTGGTCTACGTAGCGCTGCCGGTCGGGATCGCGCCGTTTGACCGCTTGTCTTATGCGCTGATGACCGCGATGGGCGTGCACTAGGAGGCGGCGGCGTGGTTATCGTCAATCTCGCTCATGGCTTCGTCGAGGTATTCCAGCCGTTCGATCTGCTGATGCTGTTCGTCGGCCTGTTGGTCGGCATGGCGGTCTCGATCATGCCGGGACTCGGCCTGGTGATGGGCGTCATCCTGGCCCTGCCGTTTACCTACCAAATGCCGATCGAGCCGGCGGTGATCCTGCTCACCGCCATCTATTTCTCCGGCACCTACGGCGGCTGTTTCACCGCCATCCTGTACCGCATCCCGGGCGAGCCGATGGATGTGCCGATGCTGTGGGACGGCTACACCATGGCGCAACGCGGCCAGCCGGCGAAAGCACTGGGTTGGGCGCTGGTCGCCGCGCTTATCGCCGGCCTCGTGTCGTCGGCGGTCATGGTGGGGCTGGCCGGCCCGATGAGCGAGGCCGCGCTGAAATTCGATTCGCCCGACTATTTTGCCGCGGTGTTCTTCGGGCTGACCACCGTCGTGGCGCTTGCCGGAAAATCGCTGGTGAACTCGCTGATCAGCCTGTGCGTCGGACTGCTCGTGGCGACGATCGGCATCGACAGCATCTACGGCACCGACCGCTTCACCTTCGGCGTACCGATCCTGCGCGATGGCGTGCAACTGGTCGAGGTTCTGGTCGGCATGTACGGCCTCGGCGAGGTGCTGGCGCGCATCGGCCAAGGCTTGCATCTCGACAAGCCGAAAGAAGCCAAAATCAACGTCGCGACGCAGTTTCCGTCGTTGGGCGAATTGCTGGCGATCAAGATGACGCTGTTGCGCAGCACCGTGCTGGGCACCGTGCTCGGCATCGTGCCGGGGGCCGGCGCCACGATCACCTCTTTCATCTCCTATGGCATCGAGAAACAATATGGCCGGCGGCGGCAATTGCTGGGCAGCGGCATTCCCGAAGGCATCGTCGCCCCGCAGATCGGCGCCACCGCGTCGGTGGCGGGCCACATGATTCCGCTGCTCACTTTGGGCCTGCCCGGCAGCGGCGCCACCGCCGTCATCCTCGCCGCGTTCCTGCTGCACGGCGTGCAGCCGGGCCCGATGCTGTTCGAGGATCCGGCGTCCGCACTGATGGTCTACACCATCCTCGCCTCGATGTTCGCGTCCGTCGTCGGCATGTGCCTGGTCGGATTTTTCTGGATACGGGTCGTCGTCAAGGTCCTGACCGTCCCGCAGGGCGTGCTCTCGGCGATCGTGGTGATGTTTTGCCTGGTCGGCGCCTATGCCAATCGCAACGACATGTCGGACGTCTGGATGATCGTGGTCTTCGGCGTGCTCGGCTATCTGTTCGAAAAATTCAAATACCCGATCTCGCCGATGGTGCTGGGCGCAATCTTGGGACCGGTCGGCGAAACCGCCTTCATGCGCAGCATGATCGCTAACGACAACGATTGGACCGTGTTCTTCCGAGGACCGATCTGCGGCCCGCTGATGGTCGGATCGATCCTGGCGCTGAGCTATCCGGTGCTGCGCGAACTCTTCCTCTTGCGCCGCCGCACGGCGGCCGTCGCCATTTCGAGCAAGCCGCGATGAAAGCGCAAGCAATGACGGATGACTTTGCCCGTGAGGCGCCGCGTGATGATGCGGTGCGCGACGGCGGCAACGAGGCGATATCCACGGCGACGGCGCGCACTTTCGCCATTCTCGACCTCGTGGCGCATTCTCCGGTGGCGGTCGAAGTGGCGAGCGTCATCGAAACCCTGTCGCTGCCCAAGGCGACTGCCTATCGCCTGGTCGATGGCCTGGTCAGTTCCGGCTATCTGGCGCGTGAGCCGGCGCGCAAGCGGCTGACCGTTGGATCGCGCCTCACCGATCTCGCCTTCGGCACGATGCGCGCGTCGATGCGCGATTCCGGCCGCCATGCGCTGTTGCGCCGGCTCGCCCACCAGGTGAACGAAACCTGCAACATCGGCGTCATCCTTAACGGCGAGATCGTCTATCTTGACCGCGTCGAGGCCGAGCACTGGCCGCTGCGTCTGCATTTCGGTGCCGGCACGCGGGTGCCGCTGCATTGCAGCGCCATCGGCAAGCTGCATCTGGCGCTGCTGCCGGCGCGGCGCCGTCAGCGCCTGTTACAAAGCCTCGAACTGCGGCGCTTCACCGCCGGCACCATCATCGATCGGTCGCTGCTGGAGGCCGAGTTGAAGCAAATCCGCAAAGAGCAGGTCTCGTTCGACCGCGAAGAATATCTCGCCGGCGTGGTCTGCGTGGCGGTGCCGGTGCTTGGGCGCAACGGTGAAATGCTCGCGGCGATCGCGATCCAAGCGCCGGAGGCGCGCATGAATGTTCGCATGGCCCGCGAGCATCTGCCGGCGTTGCGCGGCGCCGCCGAGGAGCTTGCCGAGACTTTTCAGGACAGAACATAAATCTTATCTCAGTCGGCATGATGTGAATGCCGGAATCGAACAAGGATAGAAGCGATGAAAATGACGACGGAAGAAGCTTTCGTGAAAGTTTTGCAGATGCACGGCATCGAGCATGCTTTCGGCATCATCGGTTCGGCATTCATGCCGATCTCGGATCTGTTCCCGGCCGCGGGCATCACGTTCTGGGACGTCGCGCACGAGGGTAACGGCGGCATCATCTGCGACGGCTATACGCGCTCGACCGGGAAAATGGCGATGGTCATCGCGCAGAACGGGCCTGGCATCACCAATTTCGTCACTCCGATCAAGACCGCCTACTGGAATCACACGCCGATGCTGTTGGTGACGCCGCAAGCGGCAAACCGGACCATCGGTCAGGGCGGCTTCCAGGAAGTGGAGCAGATGGCGCTGTTCCGCGACATGGTCTGCTACCAGGAAGAGGTGCGCGATCCGTTCCGCACCGCCGAGGTTCTCAATCGCGTCATCACCAAGGCCAAGCGGCTCTCCGCGCCGGCGCAGATCAACATTCCGCGCGATTTCTGGACCCAAGCGATCAACGTCAATCTACCGGCGATCGTCGAGTTCGAGCGTCCGGCCGGCGGCGCCCAAGCCATTGCCGAGGCGGCGAAGCTTTTGTCGACAGCGAAATTCCCAGCGATCCTCTCAGGCGCCGGCGTCGTTCTTGCCGGCGCCATTCCCGAATGTGCGGCGCTTGCCGAAAAGCTCGATGCACCGGTTTGCAACAATTACCAGCACAATGACAGCTTTCCCGGCAGCCATCGGCTTGCCGTCGGCCCGCTCGGCTATAACGGCTCGAAGGCGGCGATGGAGCTAATCGCCAAGGCCGACGTGGTGCTGGCACTGGGCACGCGGCTTAACCCGTTTTCGACGCTGCCCGGCTATGGCATCGATTACTGGCCGAAGAACGCCAAGATGATCCAGGTCGATATCAATGCCGACCGCATCGGCCTCACCAAGCCGGTCACCGTCGGCATTTGCGGCGACGCCAAGCTTGTCGCCAAAGCCATCCTGGCGCAGCTCGCGCCGTCGGCCGGCAATGACGGCCGCGAAGAGCGCAAGGCGCTGATCCACACCACCAAGTCGCGCTGGCTGCAGACATTGTCGAGCATGGATCACGAGGACGACGATCCGGGCACGACCTGGAACGCGGACGCGCGCAAGCGCGACCCCGACCGCATGTCGGCGCGCCAAGCCTGGCGCGCCATTCAGGCCGGGCTGCCGAAGGACGCCATCATATCGAGCGATATCGGCAACAATTGCGCCATCGGCAACGCCTATCCGACCTTCGAGAAGGGCCGCAAATATCTCGCTTCGGGTCTGTTCGGGCCGTGCGGCTACGGCTTTCCGTCGATCATCGGCGCCAAGATCGGCAATCCCGACACGCCTTGCGTCGGCTTTGCCGGCGACGGCGCCTTCGGCATTTCGATGAACGAGATGAGCTCGATCGGCCGCAAGGAATGGCCCGGCATCACCATGGTGGTGTTCCGCAACTATCAATGGGGCGCCGAGAAGCGGAATTCCATCCTCTGGTTCGACGACAACTTCGTCGGCACCGAGCTCGATCCGCATCTCAGCTACGCCAAGGTTGCCGAGGGCTGCGGGCTCAAGGGTGTGGCCGTACGCACGCCCGCCGAACTAACCGAGGCGCTGCGCGCGTCCTGCGAAGCGCAGAAGCAGCGCGTCACCACCTTCATCGAGGTCATTCTCAATCAGGAACTCGGCGAGCCGTTCCGCCGCGACGCGATGAAGAAACCGGTGCGGGTCGCCGGCATCCGGCGCGAGGATATGCGCCCGCAGCAAGCCGCGCAGTGAAGGAACGATTATGACTGTGGCCGTGAAATCGCCGGTAGAGCTCCACCACAAGCCGGTCATTGACGAGGTGATGCGGCGGGCACGCGCGGCGTTCGAGAGCTTCCGCGACGCGAGCCAGGAGCGCGCCGACGAGGCAGTCCGTGCGCTGGCGTGGTCGATCTATAAGCCCGAACATGCCCGCGAGCTTGCCGCGCTCGCCGTCGCCGATACCGGGCTCGGCAACGTCCCCGACAAGATCGTCAAGAACCAACGCAAGACCTTCGGCACGTTGCGGGATCTCTTGCGTGCCAAGTCGGTCGGCATCATCGAGGAAGACAAGGCCAAAGGCATCGTCAAATACGCCAAGCCGATGGGCATCGTCGCCGCGCTGACGCCGTCGACCAATCCGGCCGCGACGCCGGTCAACAAAGCAATGATGGCGATCAAGGCGCGCAACGCCGTCGTCATCGCGCCGTCGCCGCTCGGCTACGAGACCACCAAGCGCACCGTGGACTATATGCGCGGAGCGCTGGCGCAAGCGGGGCTGCCGGCCGATCTGGTGCAAGTGCTGCCGCCGCCGGTCACCAAGGAATTGACCGAAGCGCTGATGAAAGCCGCCGACCTCGTCGTTGTCACCGGCTCGCAGGATAATGTGCGGCGCGCCGCCATGAGCGGCACGCCGGCGATCGGCGTCGGTGCCGGCAATGTTCCGGTCATCGTCGATGAGACGGCCGATCTGGCCGATGCCGCACGCAAGATCCGCGCCTCGAAGATCTTCGACAATTCGACCTCATGCTCGTCCGAGAATTCCGTGATTATTGTCGATGCGATCTACGACAAGGCCATCGCGGCGCTCAAGGATGTCGGCGGTTATCTCTGCACGGCGCCGGAAAAAGCCGCGGTGCAACAGGCGCTGTGGCACAACGGCAAGCTCAACCGCCATCTGATCGCGCGCAGCGCCGGAATCCTCGCGCCGGCATTCGGGCTGCCGGAGGACGCTTCCCGCGCCGACTTCTTCATGGTCGAGGACTCGGGAGTCGGCAGGGAGCATCCGTTCTCCGGCGAGAAGCTCTCGCTCGTGCTCACCGTCTATCGCGTCAAGGATTTCGCTGCCGCCAAGGATCAGGTCCGCGCCGTGCTCGACTACCAGGGCAAAGGCCATTCCTGCGGCATTCACACCAAGGACATGGCGCATGCCCGGGAGCTTGCCGAGGATCTCGACGTCGTGCGGGTGCTGGTGAACTTCGCCCATACTTTCGGCAATGGCGGCGGCTTCGATTCCGGCCTCGGCTTTACGCTCTCCATGGGCTGCGGCTCCTGGCAGAAAAACAGCATTTCGGAAAACCTGAGCTACAAGCATTTCCTCAACATCACGCACTTCGTCACGGTGATCCCTGAGGACAAGCCGAGCGAAGACGAATTGTTCGGCCCGCACTGGAACAAATACGGGCGCTGAACGCGGGGGTGGTGATGAATTTCGAGGAGCACGTCGCCAAGGCGAAGGTGCTGGTCCCGGCGTCGATTGCGGTGCCGCGCGGCAAGCTGTGCGGCACGGCGGACGAGGCCAAAGCCGCGTTCGGCGACATTGGGCCCTGCGTGGTCAAGGCGCAGGTGCCGACCGGAAAACGCGGCAAGGCCGGCGGCATTCGCAAAGCCGACAGCGCTGTCGAGGCCGGCGCCGCGGCGCAAGCGATTCTCGGCATGGACATCGACGGTTATCGCGTCGAAAAAGTGCTGGTCGAGGAGCGCGCCGAGATCGCCCGCGAATTCTATGCCGCGGTGCTCACCGATTTCGCTGCGCGCCGGCCGCTCATTCTGTTCTCCACCGAAGGCGGCATGGAGATCGAGGAAGTCGCGGCAGCGCGGCCCGACGCCGTGCGCCGCCATGGCCTCGAGATCGACCAGGACTTCGACGATGACGCCGCGCGCGCCATGCTCGCCGGTCTCGGCCTTGGCGATGCCGAGCCGAAAATCGCCGCCATCCTGAAAGCGCTCTACGCGATCTACCGCGCGCGCGATGCCGAGCTGATCGAGATCAATCCGCTGGCGCTCCTAAAAGACGGCCGCGTCGTCGCGCTGGATTGCAAGTTCACGCTCGACAACTCAGCGATCTTTCGCCAAAGCGATCTCGCCGCCGAAGGGGCGGCCGAAAAGCTCACCGCGCTGGAGCGCCGGGGAGCCGAGGCCGGGCTGAAATTCATCGAGCTCGACGGCAATGTCGGCGTGCTGGCCAACGGCGCCGGCCTGACCATGACCACGATGGACGTGATCGCTCACTGCGGCGGCATGCCGACGAATTTTCTCGAAATCGGCGGCGAGGCCTATACCAAGGCCGAGATCGGCCTCGGCCTGGTGCTGTCGGCGCCCAACGTCAAAAGCCTGGTCATCAATTTTTGCGGCGCCTTCGCCCGCACCGATGTGATGGCCGACGGCGTCGTCAAAGCCTGGGAGAAGCTCAAGCCGACGATCCCGGTGTTCTTTTCCATTCACGGCACCGGCGAGGACGAAGCGGTGAAGCTGGTGCGTGAGCGCCTCGGCATCGAGCCGTACGATTTCATGGAGGATGCCGTGCAGGCGGCAGTGGACGCGGCGCGATGATCATCCATCGAAAATCCCATCGTGTCCTGGTGTCCGGCATTACCGGCAAGCAAGGCACCTTCTGGACCGAAAAGATGATCGAGTGTGGCACCCGCGTCGTCGCCGGCGTCAATCCGAAGCGTGCCGGCGAAACCCATATCGGCGTGCCGGTGTTCGCTTCGGCCGCTGAGGCGATGGCGAAAGCGCCTTATGATACGGCCGTCATGTTCATTCCCCCCGCGCTCGCCAAGGCGGCGGCGCTGGAAGCCATTGCCGCGGGCGTAAAGCTCTTGGTGATGCTCACCGAGCACATTCCGGCCCAGGACGTGATGGCGGTGCTGCTCGCGGCAAAGCGGGCGGGCACGCACATCGTCGGCCCGAATACAGCGGGGCTGGTGACGCCGGGCGAAGGTTTTGTCGGCATCATGCCGGGACATAATCCGAACGTCTTCCGGCGCGGCTCGGTCGGCGTTGTTTCGCGCAGCGGCAGCCTCGGCACGCTGGTCTGCCTCAATCTCACGCGCGCCGGCGTCGGTCAGTCGGCGTTTATCGGCATCGGCGGCGATCCGATGATCGGCGCGACGACGCGCGATGCCTTGGCCGCGCTCGACAACGATGAACGTACCGAGGCGGTCGTCCTGGTCGGCGAAATCGGCGGCGCGATGGAAGAGAGCGCCGCCGAATACGCCGCCGGCATGAACAAGCCGGTGGTCGCCTTCGTCGCCGGGCGCGCATCGCCGCCGGGCAAGAAAATGGGCCATGCCGGCGCCATCGTCACCGGCAATGCCGGCAGCTACGCATCCAAGCGCAGCGCGCTGGAAAAAGCCGGCGTCGTCGTGGTCGATACGCCGCGCGAACTTCCGCAGGCGCTGCGGCAGCGCCTGGGCAGCCGAGCGGCAGAGTGATCCGCGCAAGCGCAGCGCGGAGTCGTAGGGGCGGATTTCAAACCCGCCCCTACCGCAACTCCACCTCTACTTCACCAGCGTCTTGCCGGTGACCGCTTCGAGGTTCTTGTAAAAGACCTTGTCGCTGGTGGTCTGGTCCATCTTCAGCTTGTCGAGGATGCGCAAGGTCTCGCGCGGAAACATGGTGCCGCCTTCGGGATCGAACGGGCAGTCGGAAGCGAACACGATCTTGTCGATGGGGAAGAACTCCATGCCGCATTTGGTCGCCGGCTCCGCGGTGAAGGCGGCGGTGTCGGCCCAGAAATCGTTCTTGAAATAATCGAGCGGCCGCTTTTTCAGGCTCTTGCGCAAGCCGACATAGTCGTGATCCGTGGTGCGGTTGCCCATCACGTCGTTGCCCGGCCCGAGCCGGCCTTCCAGCATCGGCACGATGCCGGCAAAATGGTGCGTGATGATCTTCAGGTTCGGGTGCGTGTCCATGATCTTGGAATAGACCAAACGGAGCATGGCGCAGGCGGTTTCGTAGGACCAGCCGATGGTCCACCAGATTTCGTAGAGCGATTGTTTCTCGTCCAGATAATCCGGCGTCTCGGCGCCGCGCGCCGGATGCAGCCAGATCGGCGCGCCGAGCTCGTTCATTTTCTTCCAGAATGGGGCGTATTCCGGCCGATCCAGCGGCTTGCCGGCGACATTGGTATAGATCTGCACGCCGAGCGCGCCCATCTTCATCGCGCGTTCGACTTCGGCGACGCCGGCGTCCGGCGCCGCCAGCGACACCTGCGCCACCCAGCCGGGGAAGTGGTCCTTCTCCTTGGCGATCAGTTCGGCAAAGCCGTCGTTGATGATGCGACAGAATTCATCGATGTCTTTAGGCGTCTTGGCGAAGCGCTCGACCGGCGGCTGCGGATAGGACAGGATCTGCTGGTAGTCCTTGTGGCCGTCGACGATCTTCTTGCGCACGTCGAGATCGAACAGCGCCGGCAGCGAGCGGATGCGCTTGCCCATGTCCTTATAGTCGCCCGCGACTTCATTGAGCTTGGTGAAGAATCGCTCCGGGAAAAAATGGGTATAGGCGTCGACACGCATGGACATGGGCGTTTCCTTCCTATTTGGCGGCTAGGCTTCTAGCGCACTTTCGCGCCGCCGGGAACACGCCGGCGGCCGTCAACCCTGCGTGAGACGCGCAACAATCTCAGCGGGGATCGGCTGCGAGCGTATCTTTTGTGGATCGGTGGGATCGCGCCCCGCCCAGACGCGTGTCTCGAAGCCTTCGGCCGCAAGTGTGCCGGCCAGCGTCAGCCGATGCTCGACCTTAAAGCTGGTGCGGCCGCAGGCGGCGATGCGGCTTTCGATCTCGACTTCGTCGCCGAACCGGGTCGGTACCCGGAATTGCGCGCGCGTTTCCAGAACCGGATGGCCGATGAAATGGTAGTGCTTGAGATACGCGATCTTCTTCATCCCGGTCGCGCGCTCGATAAGGTGGGAGGTCGAGGCGTCGAAAATAGCGAAATAGCGCGGGTAATAGATGATGCCGGCGGGGTCGCAGTCGCCCCATTCGATGCGGACGGTACGGGTGTTGGCCAGCATTTTGGCGATCAACGCGGCGCCATCCGCAGCGCGCCGTCGAGCCGCACCACTTCGCCGTTGAGGTAGCGGTTCTCGATCATGTGGCGCACCAGCGCGGCATATTGCGGCGGCTGGCCGAGCAGTTTCGGAAACGGCACCGATGCCGCCAAACTCTGCTGCGCCGCTTCCGGCAAAGCATGCAGCATCGGCGTCGAGAAAATTCCCGGGGCGATGCCGTTGACGCGGATGCCGAATTGGGCGAATTCGCGCGCCGCCGGCATGATGAGCCCGACCACGCCGCCTTTGGAAGCAGCATAGGCGGCCTGGCCGATCTGGCCTTCATAGGCCGCCACCGACGCGGTACAGACGATGATGCCGCGCTCGCCGTCCTGCAGTGGTTCGAGCGATTGCATCGCGGCGGCCGCAAGCCGCATCACATTGAACGTGCCGACGAGATTGATCTCGACCACGCGGGCGAATTCGGCGAGCGGCATCGGCCCGTCGCGGCCGACGATGCGCTTGGCCGGGCCGACGCCGGCGCAGTTGATGACGATGCGCGCCGTGCCGTGGTCGGCCGCAGCCGAGGCGACGGCATTTTCTGTTTCAACGCTATCTGTAACGTCGCAGGCAAGCGCGATGCCGTTGATATCGATCGCCACTTCGGCGGCCGCCTTTTGGTTGACGTCGAAGATCGCGACCTTGGCGCCGGCCTCCGCCAGCATGCGGGCGGTCGCGGCGCCAAGGCCGGAGGCGCCGCCGGTGACGATGGCGGCATGTCCACGAATATCCATCTCAGTTCACCTGCTCGGTTTGCCTGGCGCCGGCGACAACAACGTGGGCCGGCGGCGCGTCAGCGTAAAGCGCTTCGACCAATTGCGCGCGATTGGCGAGCACCGCGCGCTGGTTGATCGAGCCTTTGTCGGTCATCTCGCCGAGATCAAGCGACGGCGGCTCGTGCAGAAGGATCATGCGCGTGACGCGGCTCGACGTGCCGCTCGCCGCGGCGAAAAACGCATCGAGCCGGCTGCTAAACTCAGCCATGACGCCCGGCTCGGCTAGCAACAATCGCGCCGGAATGTCCGCGGCGGCGCCCGGCGCGACCTTGCGGCAGGCCTCTAAATCGGGAAACACCAGGGCCGTGACCTCGTCGCGGTCGGGGCCGGCGAAGACAACGTCGCGCGCCAGCGGGGCAAAATGCGCGATGAAGGCCGCGCGCAGCGGTCCGACGCTGACCCAGGTGCCGGTCGCGAGCTTGAAATCCTCGGCGAGCCTGCCGTCGAACAGCAATCCTTTGGCCGGGTCGTCCGGGTCGGCGAACTTCAAGGCATCGCCGATCCTGTAGAATCCCTCGTCGTCGAACGCCGCCGCGGTCAATTGCGGGGCGTGCCAATAGCCGGGCGTGATATTGGCGCCCTTGAGCCGGGCTTCGAGCTTGCCTTCGCGCGGCACCAGTTTGAGCTCCACGCCCGGCAGCGGCAGGCCGATATTGCCGGCGCGCTCGGCGTCCCAGGAACAGGCCAGCGCCGCCGGTGCGGTTTCGGTCGAGCCGAGACTCGACATGAACAGGATGCGTTCTCCGGTCGTCTTGAGCGCAAGCTGCTCATAGGCGTCGAGCACATGCTGCGCCAGCGCCGCGCCGGCATAGAACATGACCTTGAGCCGGCTGAAAAACGTCTCGCGCAGAGCCGGCTCGGCGGTGAGATAAGGCAGCAGCATCTCAAAGCCCTTCGGCACGTTGAAGTAAACGGTCGGCGCGATGTCGCGCAGATTGCGCACCGTCGCCTCGATGGCCCCGGGCAGCGGCTTGCCCTCATCGATATAGAGCGAGCCGCCATTGTCGAGCACCAGGCCGAAATTGTGGTTGCTGCCGAAGGTGTGGTTCCACGGCAGCCAGTCGACGATGACCGGAGCCTCGTCGGTGAGAAAGGCGAGCCCGGCGCGGATCATCGCCTGATTGGCGCAGAGCATGAGCTGCGTGTTGATGACGCCCTTGGGCTGTCCGGTCGAGCCCGAGGTGAAGAGGATTTTGGCAATCGTCCCGGGACCGACTTTGGCATGCGCGGCTTCGACCGCGGGCGACGGCACGGCCTGCAATAGTTCGGAAAACAGCGTGGCGTGCCGGCCGGGTGGCGGATGAGCGGTGACGACGATTTCGGCGCTCGCCGGCACGGCGGCGGCGACAGCGCGGGCAAACGCCGTGCCGCTGGCGGCAAAGACCAGCCCCGGCGACAGCAATTGCATGATGGCTTTGAGCTTGCCGAAATCGGCCGACAGCAGCGAATAGGGCACCGAAATCGGCGCATAGGGAATGCCGACATGCATCGCGGCAAGCGCCAGCAGCGCATGCTCGATATCGTTGCCGGAGAGAATAGCCAGCGGCCGGTCGGGCGACAGATTGCGCTGCAGCAGCGCCGCTGCGATCGCATGAACCGCCGTCAGCGTGTCCGCATAGGTCATCGTCCGCCAGCCGCCTGCCGCATCGCGCTGCGCCAGAAAGACGCGCTCCGGCGCCGCTTTGGCCCAATGCGTCAACCGCTCGGTGAGCTTCTGCGGATGCGGCGGCAGCGGATGCGGCGAGCGCAGCAAAATCGCGCCGTCGCCGCGGCGTTCGACGACAACATCCGGCGGCCCAAGCTTCACCGGCCGCCGCGGCGGCCGGTTCGGTACAACGATGGTCTTTGCCGATGCGCTCGCCATGGCGCTTCCTATGTCAGCTTCGCGTCACTTTTGGCGCGCGTTTTTCCAGAAACGCTTTGAGCCGCGCTTTCGCCTCGGGCTCGCCCTGCGCGATCGCCGAGGTCAGCGCCTCTGTCGCGAAGCCGGTGGCGGGATCGCTGCGGGCAATGCGCGGCAGCATGTGCATCACGGCAAAATTCGTGAACGGCGCATTGCCGGCAATGCGGTGCGCCAGCTCCATGGCTTTGGCGAGACCCTCGCCTTCGCCGACCAGATATTGCGTGAGCCCGATCAGCTGGCCCTCCTCCGCGGAGAGCGTGCGCCCGGTCAGCATCATGTCCATCATGCAGGCGGTGCCGATCAAGGGCGGCAGCCGCACCGAGCCGCCGCCGCCGACAAAGATGCCGCGGCTGGTTTCCGGCAGAGAATAGAATGCCGAGCGCTCCGCCACGCGGATATGCGCCGCCGCGGCGATTTCGAGGCCGCCGCCCACCACCGCACCATGCAGTACGGCCACCACCGGCACTTTGCCGAACTCGATGGCTTCGAAGGCGCGATGCCAGGACCGCGAGTGCTCGACGCCGGCGAAGATGTCGCGCTCGGTCAGTTCGGTGAGATCGAGCCCGGCGCTGAAGTGCTCGCCTTCGCCGGCCAGCACGACGGCGCCGACATCGCTCGGCAGCGCGCTGAAGAAGGCGCCGACGCCGCGCACCATCTCGTCGTCGAGCGCATTGCGCTTGGCCGGGCGATTGAGCCGCAACACCGCGACCGCGCCGTGGCGCTCCGCCTTCAAGGTCGGCGGCAGGTCGGGAAGTTTGGCAGCCGGATCGTTCATGACGGCCATTTGACCCGTTCCACCGCGGCCCGTAAATAGCCTGCAAGAATTGTAAACCTACCGGCCAGCTAAGGAAAAAGGAGCCGCCGATGCGGGAGGTATTCATCTGCGATGCCGCGCGCACCCCGATCGGCCGTTACGGCGGCGCACTCGCCAAGGTCCGCACCGACGATCTGGCCGCGGTCCCGATCAAGGCGCTCGTCGCGCGCAACGCCAAGGCCGACTGGTCGCGGCTCGACGAAGTGTTCTTCGGCTGCGCCAATCAATCCGGCGAGGACAACCGCAATGTCGCGCGCATGGCGTTGCTGCTGGCCGGGCTGCCCGACGCGATCCCCGGCATCACCGTCAACCGGCTATGCGCCTCTGGCCTCAATGCGGTCGGCGACGCCGCCCGCGCCATTCGCTGCGGCGAGATGGAATTCGCCATCGCCGGCGGCGTCGAATCGATGACGCGGGCGCCGTTCGTCATGGGCAAGGCCGGCGAAGCTTTTTCGCGATCGGCGGAGGTTTACGACACCACGCTCGGCTGGCGCTTCATCAATCCGGTGCTCAAGGCGCAGTACGGCGTCGATTCCATGGCCGAGACCGGCGAGAACGTCGCCGAGGAGTTTCAGGTCACCCGCGCCGATCAGGATGCGTTCGCGCTGCGCTCGCAAGCGCGAGCCGCCAAGGCTATCGCCGCCGGCTATTTCGCCGAAGAGATCGTGCCGGTCGCGGCGCCGGGCGGCAAGTCAGGTCCGATCGCGGTCGACAAAGACGAGCATCCGCGGCCGGAGACCACGCTGGACAATCTGCAGAAGCTCAAACCGATCGTGCGCAATCCCGGCACCATCACCGCCGGCAACGCCTCGGGCATCAACGACGGCGCCGCCGCCATCATTCTTGCCAGCGAGGACGCCGCCAAGACGCATGGCCTGACGCCGCGCGCCCGCGTTCTGGGCATGGCCTCGGCCGCGGTGCCGCCGCGCATCATGGGCGTCGGCCCGGTGCCGTCGACCAAGAAGCTGATGGAGCGCCTCGGCCTGAAGATTTCCGATTTCGACCTGATCGAGATCAACGAAGCCTTTGCTTCGCAAGGGCTCGCCTGCCTGCGCCAGCTCGGCGTCGCCGACGATGCCGCGCACGTCAATCCGCACGGCGGCGCCATCGCGCTCGGCCATCCGCTCGGCATGTCCGGCGCACGGCTGACGCTGACAGCGGTGCATGGGTTGGAAAAACGCGGCGGCAAGCGCGCGCTGGCGACGATGTGCGTCGGCGTCGGCCAAGGCGTGTCGCTGGCGCTGGAGAAAGTGTAGCCTTCATTCCGGGGCCGAGCGCAGCGAGGAGCCCGGAATCCGTAGCCCCAGTGATTAGGAAATGTGTCCGACGATGCAAACTTTAAACGACCGTGATTATGGATTCCGGGCTCGGGCTTTCCGCGCGCCCCGGAATGACGAGTGGGGAAATTAGCGTGCCGATGTCGCCGGGTTACATCCCCTTCCATCCCAATCCGTCGAAGCCGAAATTCAAGCCGCCGGCCGGCGCAGTCGATGCGCATTGCCATGTGTTCGGGCCGGAAGCGGCGTTTCCGTTCGCGCCGAAGCGGAAATACACGCCCTGCGATGCGCCAAAGGAAAAACTGTTCGCGCTGCGCGATTTTCTCGGCTTCGACAAGAACGTGATCGTGCAGGCGACCTGCCATGACACGGATAATCGCGCGCTGGTCGACGCGCTCGTTCATTCCAACGGCAAAGCCAAGGGCGTCGCCTTCGTCGGCGAAGAAATCACCGACGCCGAGCTCAACGACCTGGACAAAGCCGGCGTGAAAGGCGTCCGTTTTAATTTCATCAAGCGCCTCGTCGAATTCGACGCCCAAGGACGTCATGCAGCGCATCGCCGCGCGGATCACCAAGCTCGGCTGGCACATCGTCATCTATTTCGAGCACGCCGATCTCGACGAGATGGGCCCATTCCTCAAATCGCTGCCGACGACGCTGGTGTTCGACCACATGGCCTGCCCGAACGTGCGGGAAGGCGTCAACGGCAAGCACTTCCAGAACTGGCTCAAGGCGCTCGACGCCAACAACACCTGGATCACAAAAGTGACATGCCCGGAACGCTTCACGGTTGCGGGTCCGCCCTATGATGACGTGGCGCCGTTCGCGCGCGCCATCGTCGAGCGTTTCCCCGACCGGGTGATCTGGGGCACCGACTGGCCGCATCCAAACATGCCCAAACAAGCGCCGGACGACGGCGTGCTGGTCGATTTCATCCCGAAGATTGCGGTGACGCCGGCAGTCCAGCAGGCGCTGCTGGTCGACAATCCGATGCGGCTTTATTGGAGCTAGAGCAATTCCAATGTTTACACGGATCGCAGCTTTTCTGTTGGTTTTCGGCGTCGCGGCGGCCGCCTCGGCGCAATCCGCCCCGGTGAATTGGCCGCCATTGCCGACCAAGGGCTTTGTTTCCGGGCGGCAGGCGACCGACGAGGACGTCACCGCCGACAATGCCGTCTTTGTGCTGAAGGCCTACGGCACCTATTTCGGCAAGCCGATGGACATCACCATCCCGCAATACGCTTATCTGACCAAGGCGGGTCAGAAACCCGTGCCGGTGATCGTCGTCCAGGCCGAGATTGGCAAGGGCATCAAGCTGTTCGGCGTTCGCGGCCTCGACGGCGATAAATCGACGGCGCGGGATTACGAGTTGAAATTGCTGGGCACCAAGCCGCCCAATTGAACCGCGGCGGCGGCCGGCGGCTTAAGTTGCCAACGGACGCTGCGCTATATATGTCAAAGCAAACGGGAGCCACGCCCGAACGGGAGAGATAAATGGCCCGCGAACAGCACGATTATGACGACATCCCGGGCACTTTTGTGTTCGACGCCGAACGATCCCGCCAGGGCTTCGGCATCAACATGTTCTGCATGTCGCTGATGAAGGACGAGAACCGCAAGGCATTCAAGGCCAACGAAGCGGAATATCTCAAAAGGTTCAAGCTGACGCCGGAGCAGACCGACGCCGTTCTTAAGCGCGATTACAACCGCATGCTGGAGCTCGGCGGCAATATCTATTTCACCGCCAAGCTCGGCGCCACCGACGGCCATTCGTTCCAGCATCTCGCCGCGCTGATGACCGGCTCGACGCAACCGGACTATGCGGCGATGATGCTCGCCGGCGGCCGCTCGGTCGAGGGCAATCGCTCGCGTTCCGGCAAAAACACGCCGTCGAAATTTCTCTCGGCCGCGGCGAAGAAAACCACCGCCGCCAAGCCCAAGGCGAAAGCCAAAACCAAAACTAAGACCAAATCCAAATCAGCAAAACGGAAGTGACGCCGTGGCCAGGATCATCGCAGGAATAGGTTCGTCGCATGTGCCCGCCATCGGCGCGGCGATCGACAACAACAAGACCGAGGAGCCGTATTGGAAACGGGTGTTCTCGGGCTTCGAAAAATCCCAAGAGTGGATGCGCCAAACCAAGCCCGACGTCGCCATCATCGTCTATAACGATCACGCTTCGGCGTTCTCGGTGGAGATGATCCCGACCTTCGCGCTCGGCTGCGCCGCGGAATTCCCGCCGGCCGACGAAGGCTGGGGGCCGCGGCCGGTGCCGGTGGTCGAGGGCCATCCGGCGCTTGCCTCGCATATCGCGCAGTCGGTCATCCTCGACGAATTCGATCTCACCATCTGCAACAAGATGGACGTCGATCACGGCATGACCGTGCCGATGAACCTGTTGTTCGGCAAGGTCGACAAGAATTCGCACTGGCCGTGCCCGGTGGTTCCGCTCGCCGTCAACGTGGTGATGTATCCGCCGCCCACCGGGCATCGCTGCTTCATGCTCGGCCGCGCCATCAAGAAGGCGGTGGAGTCCTTTCCGGACGATCTGCGCGTGGTGATCTTCGGCACCGGCGGCCTGTCGCACCAGATTTCCGGCCCGCGCGCCGGCCTGATCAACAGCAAATGGGACAAGAACTTCCTCGACAATCTGTCGAAGGACCCGCGGAAGCTCGTCAAGATTCCGCACATCGACTACATGCGCGAGGCCGGCGCCGAGGGCATCGAGATGGTGATGTGGCTCGTCATGCGCGGTGCGCTCGACGATAAGGTCGACGAGGTCTATCGCTTCTATACCGTGCCGGCGTCCAACACCGCGGTTGGCCATATCATTCTGGCGAACCGTGACAAGGCCTCGGCCAAGCGCAAGCCGGCGGCCGGCAGGCACAAGCCGGCGATCAAGCACAAGCGCGCGGCGGCGCGCGCCATGGTCGATCGCAATAGGAGCTGATCGTCATTGCGACGAGAAAATTACCGTAGGGTGGGTAAAGACGCGCAAGCGTCGTGCCCACCGTCACCATCGCCACCGGATCTAAATTCGCGTGGGCTTCGCGTTGCTCAGCCCACCCTACAAGAGGTCAACAATGAAGATTTGCGTAGCGGGGCAGGGCGCGTTCGGCCAGAAGCATCTCGATGCGCTCAAACGGATTCCCGACGTGGAGGTTACCTCGCTGGTCGGCGGCAATCAGGATTCCACCGCCCAGGTGGCGAAGAAATACGGCATTCCGCATTTCACCGGCGAGCTCTCCGAAGGCATCAAGCGGGCCGATGCGGTGATCCTCACCACGCCGACCAAGATGCATTTCCGCCAGGGCGAGCAGGTGATGCGCGCCGGCAAGCACGTGCTGGTCGAGATTCCGGTCACTGACAGCGTCGAGGATGCGGAAGCCTTGGTGAAGATCGCCAAGGAAACCGGCGTCACCGCCATGGGCGGCCATGTGCGGCGCTTTAATCCCAGTCACCAATGGGTGCACAAGCGCATCGTCAAGGGCGAGCTGAAGATCCAGCAGATGGACGTGCAGACTTATTTCTTCCGAAGGAAGAATATCAACGCGGCGGGCAATCCGCGCAGCTGGACCGATCATCTGCTCTGGCACCACGCCGCCCACACCGTCGACTTGTTCCAGTACCAGGCCGGCGAGACCATTTCCGACTGCTATGCCGTGCAGGGCCCGATCCATCCGCAGCTCAATATCGCGATGGACATGGGCATCGTCGCCAAGACGCCGTCCGGCGCGATCCTGACGCTGTCGCTGTCGTTCAACAATGACGGCCCGCTCGGCTCGTTCTTCCGCTATATCTGCGACAACGGCACCTACAAGGCGTTCTACGACGACTTGAGCGACGGCAAGGACAACAAGATCAACGTCTCCAAGGTCGACGTGTCGATGGACGGCATCGAGCTCGAGGACCGCGAATTCATCGCCGCGATCAAAGAGAAGCGCGAGCCCAATGCCAGCCTCGCCCAGCTGTTGCCGTGCATGCACGTGCTCGGCAAGCTGGAAAAAATCATCGACCCGCAGCGCAAGGCCCACGCCTAAGTTCCTTCATCGAGCCGCAGAATCGAAATGAAATACGGTCCGCGCTCGCGTATCTCCTTCGGCGTCCTCGTCGCGCTGATCGTTTTTTCGCTTGCGGCTTCGCAGGGCTTCGCGCAAGCGCCCCCGCCGGCCGCGCGAGCGCCCGCTGTAGTTCCTCCCGCGCCGACACTGACGCTGTCCGCCGCTCAGCTGAAGAAGATCGACGGCTGGATCGCCGACCAGGGCAGAGAGATTACGATCACCCCGATCATTACCGAGATTCTCGGGCTGACCAAGGACGATCAGACGATGTCCTGCCGCGCCTTCGCCGCCGAAGGCGATGGCGAGGAGGTGCATCAGATCTACGTGTTGCCGAACGGCCAAGGCTATCTCGAAGCGCACTTCTACAAAGACAAGATCAACGTCTACTGGACTGACCGGGATTTCGTCCTGAAAGCCGCGCTCGAAGGCGTCCGCGGCCAGACTCCGGCGCCGACGTCCTTTGCCGACGCGCAATACGGCTTCAGCTTCGAAGTGGCGTGGTGGGTGAAATACACCGACGCGCATTGAGAAAATTCCCCTCCCCACAAGGGGGAATGGAGCGGGAATTACGCCCAGCTCCCAAAACTCAAACCGGTGCCGGTGCCGGCTGCCGTGCGATAGCCGGGTACGTATTCGAACCAGTTGAGGTCGAGATGCTCGCAAGCACCGGCGACGCCGACCCAATTGAGAATCTCGGAGCTGCCTGAATGCAATTTGTTGCGCGGCAGGTTCTGCAGAAAGCTCGCGTCCTTGTCGGCGCAGGCCTTGAGGATGGCGCGGTCGAAATCCTCGTCGACCAGAAAATGACTTAAGCCCCCCGACGCGATGATGCCGATGCGGGCGTCGCCGGGAAAAGTCTCGACCGCTTTGCGGATGGCCTCGCCGAGCTCATAACAGCGCCGCGGCCGCGGCTGGTTTGGCGGAAAGTAGGTGTTGAGGAACACCGGAACGATTGGAAGCGGTCTTTGCTCGTCCATCAGGCGGCGATGCACATAGGCCATGCCGTGGCCTTCGCCTTCGCCTTTGCGCATGCATTTCGACGATGCCGGATCGAAGCCGTGTTCCATCAGCCAGTCGATCAGATGCAGCGCGAGCTTGGCGTCGACCGGATAGGCGCGCGGCGCCGTGTCCTCGAAAAAGCCTTGCCGGTTCTTGACGTACCATTCCGGAAAACGCTGGCGGTACTGCTCATGCTGCTCATTGCTGTTGAGGATGGTGTCGCCGTAATAGATCGCAAAGGTTGGCCGGGCGTCTTCCAGATAGGCTTCGTCCTGGTCGTCGCTCATGACGATCAGCGTATCGAGTTGGGCGCTGTTGAGCGTGTCGCTGATGTGCGCCATCGCCGTGCGCACCTTATTTTGCCGCGCCACCAACTCGGCGGGCGCGACCATCGCCGCCATCTTGGGGTCGGCCTTTTCCAGAAGCTCGGCGTAGGTTGCGGGCCGGCCTTCCTTGTCGCGGTGCCTGATTTTCTGATCGGTCTCCGCGAAACGCGGCAGCGTTTCATCGGAGGCGAGCAGCATCGGCGTGTGGGAGCTGCCGAGCCCGAGAACAATCTTTGCCATCCGCGCCTCCTCAAGAACAAATCCGCTTCGCTTTTCGCCGGATGCTAGCACAATTACGGGAAATGGCGGCAATAGGCGGGGCTAATTCACCTCCGTGACACTGCGGAACTGGACAACGGCAAGCCGGAATGTTGGTATGCCGCCGATTCAAGCCGGATCAGGGAGAGACCCCCATGAAACTTAGCCATAAACGCAATTACTTGCTGGCCGCGGCGTGGGCCGCCGTGACGCTCGCCGCCGCGGGCGGTGCGCAAGCGCAGGACGTCAAGATCGGCTTTATTCTGCCGATGACGGGTCAGCAGCAATCGACCGGCAAGCAGGAGGCCGCGGCCGCCAAGCTGTGGATGGCGCAGCACGGCGACACGGTGGCCGGCAAGAAAGTCGAGCTCATCATCCGTGACGACGCCGCGGTGCCCGACAACACCAAGCGCATCGCGCAGGATCTCCTCGTCAACGAGAAGGTGAATTTCCTCGCCGGCTTCGGCATCACCCCGGCCGCACTCGCGGTCGCGCCGCTGGCGACCCAAGCCAAGACGCCGGAGATCGTCACCGCGGCCGGCACCTCGATCATCACCGAGAAGTCGCCCTACATCGCGCGCACCAGCTTCACGCTGGCGCAATCGTCGGTGCCGATGGCCGACTGGGCGGCGCAGAACGGCATCAAGAAAGTCGTGACCATGGTGTCCGATTACGCGCCGGGCCACGACGCCGAAGATTCCTTCATCAAGGAATTCACCGCGAAAGGCGGTCAAGTTCCCGATAAGATCACGTTCCCGCTCGCCAACCCCGACTTCGCGCCGTTCCTGCAGCGCGCCGCCGACGACAAGCCCGATGCGATCTTCGTGTTCGTTCCGTCCGGGCAGGGCGGCACCTTCGTCAAGCAATTTGCCGAGAAGGGCCTCGACAAGGCCGGCATCAAGATCATCGGCCCCGGCGACGTCACCGACGACGATCTCCTTAACAATATGGGCGACCCGATCATCGGCACCATCACCGCGCATATCTATTCGGCCGACCACGATTCGCCGGCCAACAAGGCGTTCGTCGCCGCATTCGAGAAGGCCAATAACGGCATGCGGCCGAATTTCATGGCGGTCGGCGGCTATGACGGCATGCATCTGATGTACGCGGCGTTGGAGAAGGCCGGCGGCATGACCGACGGCGATTCGCTCATCGCCGCCATGAAGGGCATGGCCTGGGAAAGTCCGCGCGGTCCGATCTCGATCGATCCGGAAACCCGCGACATCATCCAGAACGTCTATATCCGCAAGGTCGGGAAGAAGAACGGCCAGCTCTACAACGTCGAATTCGCCACCTTCCCGAACGTCAAGGATCCGATCAAGGCCGGGACCGTAAAGTAAGGGCCGCTCGCCCGTCATTCCAGGCTTGTCGTTTCACGGCGATCCGGAATGACGCCGGAGTAATTGGCAGATCATGCTGACTATCCTGTTCGACGGTGTCGCCTACGGCATGCTGCTGTTCGTGCTGGCGTGCGGCCTGTCGGTCACGCTCGGCTTGATGAATTTCATCAATCTGGCGCATGGCGCCTTCGCCATGGCCGGCGGCTATTGCACCGTCATCCTGGTCAACCGTCTCGGCGTTCCGTTCGTGCTCGGCGTGCCGATCGCGTTTCTGGTCACGGCGCTGCTCGGCGGGCTGTTCGAGCGCACGCTCTACGTTCACGTCTATGCCCGCAGCCATCTCGATCAGGTGCTGTTCACCATCGGGCTCGTCTTCATGTCGGTCGCCGCGGTCGACTACACGATGGGATCGTCGCAGCGTTTCGTGCAGATCCCCGACGCGCTGCAGGGCCAGTTCGACGTGTTCGGCGTCGGCATGGGCAAATATCGCCTGCTCATCATCGCGGTCTGCGGCCTGCTGACTATTGCTTTGCAGCTCATCCTCGCCAAGACGCGGTTCGGCAGCCGGTTGCGCGCCGCGGTCGACGATCAGCGCGTGGCGCGCGGGCTCGGCATCAATGTCGGCGCCGTGTTCGGCATTACTTTTGCGGTCGGCTCGGGCCTCGCCGGACTGGGCGGTGCGCTCGGCGCCGAAATCCTCGGCCTCGATCCAACCTTTCCGCTGCGCTATATGATCTACTTCTTGATCGTGGTCACGGTCGGCGGCACGTCCAGCATCGTCGGTCCGTTCCTCGCTTCGATCTTGCTCGGCATCGCCAACGTCGCCGGCAAATATTATGTGCCGACGCTGGGCGCCTTCGTCATCTACGCCATCATGATCGCGGTCCTGATCTGGCGACCGCAGGGCTTGTTCGCCCGCGCCACGGCACGGTGACGGCCCGATGGCGACTGCAACGGCATCGCTGACGCCCGTGCTCGCCGCCAACGTCGCCGCCTATCTGAAGCGGCGCGGCCGCTGGTCGCCGCTCGAAATCGCGTTCTGGATTTTCGCCTTCGCCAGCATCTGGCTGTTCCCCGGCAAATATCTGATTCTGAAAGACACCGCGATTCTCGCCTTGTTTGCGCTGTCGCTCGATCTCATCCTCGGTTATGCCGGCATCATCTCGCTCGGTCAGGCGGCGTTTTTCGGCGTCGCCGGATATTTTTCCGGCCTGGTCGCCAAATACGGCATCATCAATGAGCCGATCATCGCGCTGGTTTGCTCCGGCCTGGTGGCGGCCGCGTTCGGCTTCGTGACGAGCTTCCTGGTGCTGCGCGGCTCCGATCTGACCCGGCTCATGGTGACGCTCGGCGTCTCGCTGATGCTCGGCGAGGTCGCCAACCGCTATGCCAACATCACCGGCGGCGCCGACGGCCTGCAAGGCGTCGACATCGCCCCGATCCTCGGGCGCTGGAGCTTCGATCTCTATGGCCACAACGGCTACGTCTATTGCCTGATCGTGCTGTTCGTCTGCTTCGTCATCGCGCGGCGCATGGTCTATTCGCCGTTCGGCCTGTCGCTGCGTTCGCTCAAGGGCAACGCGCTGCGCGCCGCGGCGATCGGCATTCCGGTGAAATGGCGGATGGTCGCGATCTACACCGTCTCGGCCGGTTTCGCCGGCATCGCCGGGGGGCTGCTGACGCAGACGACCGCATTCTGCTCGCTCGACGTATTTTCGCTGGATCGCTCCGCCGATCTCCTCCTCGTCCTCATCATCGGCGGCACCGGCTATCTCTATGGCGGCTTGATCGGCGCGGTAATTTATAAATTCCTGCAGGACTGGATCGCGACGCTTACCCCGCAATATTGGCAGTTCTGGATCGGGCTCGTGCTCGTCGTCATCGTGCTGGTCGGCCGCGAGCGCGTGGAGGGCTGGATCGCCGCGGCGCGCGGCTCCATGGCGCGGCTCGGCGACCGCCTGTGGATGCGAATCCGGCCGCGTTCCGCCGCGCTCGGCGGCGCGGCGGACGGCCGCTGAAAATGGGACATTGAACCGTGCCGATCCTCGAAACGATCGGGCTGGAAAAGCGCTTCGGCGGCATCCTCGCCGCGGCGAACGTCAATCTGTCCGTGGAAAAGGGCGCGCGCCACGCATTGATCGGGCCGAACGGCGCCGGCAAAACCACCGTGATCAATCTGCTCACCGGCGTGCTCAGGCCGACCGCCGGCCGCATCATGCTCGAAGGCCGCGACATCACCGCCGCCGCGCCGCATCAGCGGGTCCGGCTCGGCATGGCGCGCACGTTCCAGATCAATCAACTGTTCCTCGATCTCACGCCGCTGGAATCGATCGGGCTCGTGGTCTCCGAGCGACTCGGTACCGGCGCCGACTGGTGGCGCGTGGTCGGCTCCAAACCCGCCGTCACCGACGAGATCGTGGAAGTCGTCGAGCGGTTTCGATTGGCCGACGTCATGCATGAGCGCACCGCGATTCTGCCCTATGGCAAGCAGCGCTTGCTCGAGATCGCGCTGGCCTTCGCCTGCCGGCCGCGCGTGCTTCTGCTCGACGAGCCGGCCGCCGGCGTGCCGGAGGCCGAGCGGCATGAGCTTCTCGCCACCATCGAAGCGCTGCCGGCGGAGGTCACGGTGCTCTTGATCGAGCACGACATGGATCTCGTGTTCTCCTTTGCCGACCGCATCTCGGTGCTGGTCAACGGCGCGCTGTTCGTCGACGGCGCGCCCGAAGACGTGGCGCGCGATCCCCGGGTCAAGGCGGTCTATCTCGGCGAGGAGCTCGATGCCTGATCTCCTCACCATCGAGCAGCTGTCCGCCGGCTATGGCGAGGCCATCGTGCTCTCCGGCGTCTCGCTGTCGCTTCTCGAAGGCCAGGCGCTGGCGCTGCTTGGGCGGAACGGCATGGGCAAGACCACGCTGATCAACTCGATCGTCGGCGTCACCCGCTATTTCGCCGGCACCATCACGCTCGACGGCGCCGACATCACCAAATTGCGTCCCGATCAGCGCGCCCATCTCGGCATCGGCTGGGTGCCGCAGGAACGCAATATTTTCAAATCGCTCACCGTGGAAGAAAACCTCACCGCCGTCGCGCAGCCCGGCCGCTGGACCACAGACAAGGTCTATGAGCTGTTTCCGCGGCTGCAAGAGCGCCGGCAGAATCTCGGCAACCAGCTGTCCGGCGGCGAGCAGCAGATGCTCGCGGTCGGCCGCGCGCTGGTGCTCAATCCGCGGGTCATGCTGCTTGACGAGCCGCTCGAAGGGTTGGCGCCGATCATCGTCGAGGAGCTGCTCGCCGGGCTGCGCCGCATCATCCGCGACGAAGGCATGTCGGCAATTCTGGTGGAGCAGAACGCCAAGAAAATCTTAAGCGTCACCGACCGCGCCGTCATCCTCGAGCGCGGTGCGGTGGTGCATACCGCCGACAGCGCCACGCTTGCCGCCGACCGCGCCGCGCTGGAGACCCATCTGGGCGTCACCGATCACGGCCCGCGGCGGAGCGGCCGGGTGCGGCAATAGGCGTCGTATCGGATATCGCCGGTGCTTCGGGGCGGCGGAAACGCACCACATAAACGAGCAGCGCCGCGCCAACGAGGACCAGCGGCGCCGAGAGAACCATGCCCATGGTCAGGCCATGCGCAAGTTTTTCCTGCTGCGGGTCCGGCTCGCGAAAAAACTCGGTGACAATGCGCGCTAAGCCATAGCCGATGCAAAAAATGCCGGTCGCGACGCCAGGCCGCTTGAGCGCGCCGGCCCGGACCGCCAGCGCCAGCACCACAAACAATAGCAAGCCTTCCAGCCCGGCTTCATAGAGCTGGCTCGGATGCCGCGGCTGACTATCGACGCCCGGAAAGATCATCGCCCAGGGCACCTCGGTCGGGCGGCCCCACAGCTCGGGCTTGATGAAATTGGCGATGCGGACGAGAAAGATGCCGATCGGCGCCGCTGCCGCGCAGATGTCGCCGACCGTCAACAGCGGAACTTTGGTCTCGCGGGCGAAATACCAGATCGCCAGCGCCGCGCCGATCAGGCCGCCGTGGAACGACATGCCGCCCTGCCATAGCGCGAAGATTTCCAGCGGATGGGCGAAGAAATACTCCGGCTGATAAAAAATCACCTGGCCGAGGCGTCCGCCAACGACCACGCCGATGGCGAGGTAAAGCACCAGATCGGCGATGCCCTCGCTACGCGGCCGCGGCGTCTCGCCCCACCGCCGGTCGTTTTTGATCAGCGCCCATACATACAGCCAGCCGAGACCAAGGCCGGCGATATAAGCGAGCGCGTACCAGCGGATCGGGAACGGCCCGACATGGAACGCCACCGGATCGATGACGGGATAGGGAATGACGGCAAGTGCCATGGCAAGCGCCCGCGATGCCAAAATGCGTCGGCTTTTCGTGCGATCATAACCTTCCGGACTTATGATGACATTTTTGCGAAGACGATCTGGCTCAGCTGCGCGACAAAGGCCCCGCCAGACGGTGAGATGGCGTATAATTCCAAGTGGCCGGCTCGCGGGGGCCTCGTTATGTACAGTGCAACGATCGGTACTCGCCGCTATGCGTTCGCCGATCTCAAGACGCTGTTGGCCAAGGCCTCGCCACGGCGTAGCGGCGATCAGCTCGCGGGCCTTGCGGCGGAGACTGCCGAGGAACGCGTCGCCGCGCAATTTGCACTCGCGGAGCTGCCGCTCGCTGCATTTCTCAACGAGACCGTCGTCGCCTACGAGTGCGATGAGGTCACGCGTCTCATCGTCGACAGCCACGATCGAGACGCCTTTGCGCCCATTGCGCATCTGACCGTCGGCGGCTTTCGCGATTGGCTCCTCGCCGATACCACGACGACGCCAATTTTGTCGGCGCTGGCGGCCGGGGTTACGCCCGAGATGGCGGCAGCCGTGAGCAAAATCTGCCGGTTGCAGGACCTTATCGCGATCGCGGCGAAGTGCACGGTCACGACGGCGTTCCGCAACACATTGGGCTTGCCGGGCCGCTTGTCGGTGCGGCTGCAGCCCAATCATCCGACCGACGAGCCACGCGGCATCGCCGCGAGCATTTTCGACGGGCTTTTGCTCGGTGCCGGCGATGCCGTCATCGGCATCAATCCTGCAACCGACAGCCCGCAGTCCGCCCATGCATTGCTCGCGATGCTCGACGAACTGCGCGAAAAACTCGACATCCCGACGCAGAGCTGCGTGCTGGCGCATGTCACGACGACGCTCGGCCTGATTAACAAAGGCGCGCCGGTCGATCTCGTGTTTCAGTCGGTCGCCGGCACCGCGGCAGCCAACAAGAGCTTCGGCATCGACTTGGCGCTGCTCCAGGAAGCGCGCGCCGCCGCGCTGTCGCTTCGCCGCGGCACGGTCGGCGACAATGTGATGTATTTCGAGACCGGGCAGGGCAGCGCGCTCTCGGCCGACGCGCACCACAACGTCGACCAGCAAACGCTCGAAGCCCGCGCCTACGCGGTGGCCCGGGCTTTCAAGCCACTTCTTGTCAATAGCGTGGTCGGGTTCATCGGCCCGGAATATTTGTTCGACGGCAAACAAATCACGCGCGCCGGCCTGGAAGATCATTTCTGCGCCAAGCTCATGGGCGTGCCGATGGGCGTGGATGTCTGCTACACCAATCATGCCGAAGCCGATGAGGACGATATGGATGCGCTGTTGGCGCTTCTGGTCGCCGCCGGAGTCAATTTCGTGATGGGCGTGCCGGGCGCCGACGACATCATGCTCGGCTACCAGTCGACCTCGTTTCACGACGTGCTCGTCATGCGCGATCTGTTCCACCGCCGCCCGGCGCCGGAATTCGAAGCCTGGCTCGCCCGGCAAGGTCTGATCGATGCCGCCGATCGAATTCGCCCGCTGCGGCTGCCCAATCGCTTCAGCGCATTGTTGCCGTGATGGACGAGGACCGCATTTGGATCGCGCTGCGAGCGCATACGGCAGCGCGCATCGGGCTCAAGCGCGCCAGCGCCGCGCTGGCGACGGCGCCCCTTCTCGATCTTCGCCTCGCCCAGGCTCGCGCCCGCGATGCCGTCCACGCCTCGCTCGATGACGTGCAATTAACTATGGAACTCGCCGCACTCGGCTATCCGGTGCTCTCTGTCGCCAGCGCGGCGGAGGACCGGCAGTCTTATCTGTTGCGTCCCGATCTCGGTCGACGCCTCGCGGCGACGGCCGATGCCGCCTTGGCCGCGTGCAGTGGCCGCTATGACGTCGTCTTCGTGCTGGCCGACGGATTGTCGGCGCACGCCGTGCAACGGCATGCGCTCCCGGTCCTCTCGCTGGCCATAGCGTCACTGCGCGCCGAAGCCTGGGCCATCGCTCCGCTGGTCATCATCCGTCACGGCCGGGTCGCGGTCGGCGATGCCATTGCCCGCGCGCTCGGCGCGGCGAGCGTTGTGGTCCTGATCGGCGAACGGCCGGGACTTTCCGCATCCGACAGCATGGGCGCCTATCTGACTTTTCAACCCCACGCGCAGACCAGCGACGCCGACCGCAACTGCGTCTCCAATATCCAGCCGCAAGGCCTCGGCTATGCCGCCGCCGGCTTTAAGATCGCCTATCTGTTGCGCGCCATGCGCGCTGCCCGTCTGTCCGGGGTAAGGCTGAAGGACGATTCGGACCGGCTCCCAATGGTGAATTGAGGCGAAACCGGGTGACCCATGCAGCTTGAATTCATCACAGTCGATGTTTTCACCGAGCGAGCTTTCGGTGGCAATCCGCTTGCCGTCATCCCGGACGGCCGCGGCGTGACGACCGTGCAGATGCAAGCCGTCGCCGCCGAGTTCAATCTTGCGGAGACGACTTTCGTGCTGCCGCCGCGCGACGCTGCGCACACCGCGGAGGTGCGCATCTTCACGCCGCGTGCCGAACTGCCGTTCGCTGGCCATCCCAATGTCGGCACCGCGTTCGTTCTGTGCGCCAGGGCGAAACCACGGCAGTGCCGTCGGCGATCCGCTCGTGTTCGAGGAGAAGGCCGGCCTGGCGCGGCTCGATTTGATCAAGGACGGTGCCGCCGTCGTCTGTAGGCTCAGCCCGATCTTATTGGGTGAAGGCTTCTCACTGCGACTCCGCCGCCTGCTTGGCCTTGGCGACGATATCCGGCGGCGTCGCATAGACCTCCTTGACCAGCTTCTCGACCTCCGCGCCGGACACCGCATTGATCTCGAGCTGCATCTTGTCGGCTTCGGCCAAAAAGTCCTTGTCCTTCATGGTGTCCATGAAGGCCTGGCGCAGCAGCGCGACGCGCTCCGCCGGCACGTTGGGCGGCGCCACGAAAGGCCGGCCCATCACGTTGCGGGCGAACATCATCTTGAGAATTTGCCGCTGCGCGTCGGTCTTGGCGAAATCCATCACCAGCGGCACGTCAGGCAGATCGGGATGCTTGGTCAGCGACAGCTGTACCAAAACGATCATGCGCTTGTCGGCGATCCAGGATTTGTGCGTCGAGAGCACGCTCGACCACGACCAGCCGCAGCGGCCGGCCACCTCGCCGCGCTCCATCGCCAGCACCACGTCGTTGCCGCCGGGATAGCCCTGCACGACCTTGAAATGCGTGCCGAGCACGGCGTTGAGCACGCGCGGAAACTGGTCGGTATCGGAGCTGGCGCCGGTGCCGCCGACGGTGAGCTCCTTGGTCAACAGGTCCTGGAAGCTGGCGATGCCGGAGCTTTTCATCGCTACGCAGACGCTGACCTCGTTATTGGCGCTGCCGAGCCAGTTCATCTTTTCGGCGTTGAACGCGTCGCCCTGGCCGAGCAGCAGCGGATCGAAGGCGATGCCCCGCCCGAAGGTGGCGATCGCGGTGCCGTCCTGCGGCGCGACGCGGTAGAGATAATTGGCGAGCCGCAAGCTGCCGGCGCCTTCCATGTTCTGCGGCACGATGGTCGGATTGCCCGGAATATGCGCGCCGAGGTGGCGGGCGATGACGCGGGCATAAAGGTCATAGGCGCCGCCGGGCGAATAGCCGATATAGAGATTGATGGTGCGGCCTTTGTAAAAATCGCTCGCGCCCTGTGCCAACACGATCGCCGCCGACGCCAAAACCAAGAGCACGGCGCCAAGCGCCGTGCGCGTAAACCTGCTTCCTTGGACGCTCATGGATCTCCTCGAACTGCGTTGCCATCCCGCGGCAGTGGCCGCCGCGACGCGGTTCCTGCCGATTTATCTGTGCTGCGTCACCTTACCACGGGCTTGACGGCTTTGCCGGTTTCGGGCGCGATGGGCGGCGGGAGCAGGGAAACGCGATGCAGCCGGATATGATCGCCAGCGCCGTGCACGCGCTGCACCTGCTCCTTGAGCCGACCCGGCTCATGATCCTGTTCCTCGGCGTGTTGATCGGGCTCGCCATCGGCGTCTTGCCGGGCTTGAACGGCATCGTCGGCATGGCGATGCTGATCCCCTTCACCTACAACCTCGACGAATACACCGCCTTTGCGCTCCTGCTCGGCATGGCGGCGGTGATCACCTCGTCGGATTTCATCACCGCGGTGCTGTTCGGCGTGCCCGGCCATGTCGGCGCCGCCGCGACCGTGATCGACGGCCACGCCATGGCCAAGAAGGGCGAAGCCGGCCGTGCCTTCGGCGCCGGGTTCGCCTCGTCGCTCGCCGGCGGCATCGTCGGCGCCATCGTGCTCGCGGTCAGCATCCCGATCCTGCGCCCGATCATGCTGTCGATCGGTTCGCCGGAACTGCTCGCCTTCACGCTGTTCGGCATGTCGATGGTGGCGACGCTGTCCGGCCGCGCCCCGCTCAAAGGCCTGACCGCAGCGGGGCTGGGCTTGATGATCGCCATGGTCGGCTCGCGCGCGCAAAGCGGCACGCTGCGCTGGACCTTCGACTGGCTTTATCTGTGGGACGGCGTGCCGCTCATTCCGGCGACGCTCGGCATCTTCGCGCTGCCGGAGCTGGCCGAGCTCGCGGTGTCGCGCAAGCGCATCGCCGGCGACAATGCGCCCAACATCAGTCTGTCGAGCCAATGGGAAGGCGTGCGCGACGTGGCGCGGAACTGGTGGCTGGTGCTGCGCTGCGGCGTGCTCGGCGTCGGCCTGGGCGCCATACCGGGCATCGGCTCGGCGGTGATCGACTGGATCGCCTACGGCTACGCACAGCGCACCGAGAAGAATTCGGAGACCTTCGGCAGCGGCGACGTGCGTGGCGTCATCGCGCCGGAGGCCTCGAACAATTCCAAGGAGGGCGGCCATCTGGTGCCGACCATCGCCTTCGGCGTGCCGGCCGGCGCTTCGATGGCGATACTGCTCGGCGCCTTTCTGATGCATGGGCTGACGCCCGGTCCCGACATGCTGACCAGGCATCTCGATCTCACCTACTTGATCGTGTGGAGCCTGACGCTCGCCCACGTCATGGGCGCGATCATTTGCCTCGCCTGCAGCCGCTGGCTTGCGCAAGTGTCGCGCATCCGCCCGGAAATCCTGCTGCCGGTCATCATCGCTCTGGTCTTCGTCGCCGCTTTCGAGGGCGAGCACGATTGGGGCGATCTTTATTCGTTGCTCGGCTTCGGCATCGTCGGCTGGATCATGAAACGGCTCGGCTGGCCGCGCCCGCCGATGGTGCTCGGCATCGTGGTCGGCGGCATTTTCGAGCGCTATCTGTTCATCTCGACGCAGCTTTACGGCTGGGGCTGGCTGCTGCGCTGGCCGGTTCTGGCGATCCTCGCCTGCGTCGCTTGGGTGCTGTACCGGCCGTTGTCACAGATCGTCACCACCTTGATCGCGCAATTTCGCGCGGTCGGCGGCCGCCGGCCGCAGTTCGGCGCCGCGCCCGCGTTCTCACTCGCGGTCATTGTATTAATCGCGGCGGCGATCCTGTCGTCGAGCGACTGGCCGCATGACGCCAAGCTCGTGCCGCTGACCGCCTGCGGCATGGCGCTCACCGCCGCCGTCCTCAATCTCGTCAACGAGCTGTTCGGCCGCGAGCAAACGCCGCTCGCCCATGTCGACTCCGGTTTGCAAATGCAAGCCGTTGCGGATTCCACCGTCAAGGTCAGCGCCCATGTCGACGATCTCGGCGTAACCGACGACGTCGCGCGGCGGCGCGCCGTCAGTTTCTTCGCCTGGATGGCGGCGTTCATCGCCCTGGTCTGGCTGATCGGATTTATCCCCGCCATCGCGGTCTTCGTCTTCGCCTATATGCGCTTCGGCTTTGGCGAGCCGTGGCCGGCCTCGCTCGGCTATGCCGCGGCGACCACCGTGCTGTGCACCATCGTCTTCCACTGGGCGCTGCAGGTCGCCTGGCCGCCGTCGCTCCTCGGCGACATTTTCCCCGCGCTGCGCGCTGCGACGCGGCTGTTATGATTTACTGACCCAAGATCGCGGCGGCCTTTTTCGTCACGTCCGCCGGCGTCTGATAAACCTCCTTGACCAGCGCATCGAGTTCCTCGCCGCCGACCGGATTGATCTCGAATTTGCCCCGGCCGGCGTCGTCGAGAAACGCCTTGTCCTTCATGGTCTCGCTGAAGGCCGTACGCAGCACTGCGACGCGGTCGGCAGGTACCCCGGGCGGCGCCGTAAACGGCCGGCCCATGACCTGGCGGGCAAAGATCAGCTTGAAAATCTGGCGCTGCTCGCTGGTCTTGGCCAGATCCATGACCAGCGGCACGTCGGGCAGATCCGCATGCTTGGACAGCGACATCTGCACCAGCACGATGACTTTCTTGCCGGTGACCCAGTCCCTGTGCGTCGCCACGATGCTCGACCACGACCAGCCGCAGCGGCCCTGCACCTCGCCGCGCTCCAGCGCCAGCGTGATGTCGTTGCCGCCCGGATAGCCGGTGACCATCTTGAACTTGGTGCCGAGCTCCGCGTTCATCAGCGCCGGGAACTGGTAAGTGTCGTCGCCGACGCCGGTCGAGCCGATGGTCAACGGCTTGGTCAGTACGTCGTTAAAGCTCGCGATGCCGGACGATTGCAGCGCCACGCAGACGCTGACCTCGTTATTGGCGCTGCCGATCCAGGAGAATTTCGAGGCGTCGAATTGCGCGCCCTTCTCGTTGAGCAGCGGATCGAACGCCGCGCCGCGGCTGATGGCGCCGATCACGGTGCCGTCGCGCGGGGCGGCGGTATACAGGTAATTGGCAAGCCGAAGGCTGGCGGCACCTTCCATGTTCTTCGGCACGATGGTCGGATGGCCGGGAATGTGATCGCCGAGATGGCGGGCGAGCAGTCGCGCGTAAAGGTCGTAGCCGCCGCCGACGCTATAGCCGATCTCGAGTTCGATCGATCTGCCCGCATAGAACTCCGCGGCGCTCTGTGCCTTTGCGCCCGCATTAGCCAGTGCCGCGAACGCCGCCAAGGCTGCGACGGTAGCGCCAATCCGGCCGATCGTTAATGTCGCGTTTGCCCACATCGTGCTTCCTCCCCCTTTTGAGCTTGCTGCTATCCTAGCGTGTCTGATCCGCGCCACCAACGCGGCCGCAGGCCGTTGCGACATTGCGCGCATAGCGGAAATTTCGTAATGACCGGCCCTCAGGAGCGACTAATGACCGGAATGCTGGAACACGAAACGCCCGGGCTCGGCCACAACAAGCCGTCGCCGGAAGACGCCGACGAAATCAAGCACGGCAAATGGGATCGCTGGGCCAAGAAACGCACCTTTGTGCGTGCGCTGGAAGGCACTTACAGCCATCTTTACAAGAAGCTTCTGGAAGAGCCGCGGGTCTATTCCTCCAAGGACCATCCCTGGAAGGGCGGACCGGCGATGTACGGCAAGCATATCATTTCGCCGCAGGCGGTCAGCGTCGTGCAATCGATCGAGTCGCACATCGAGTGCTACGCGCCGCTCAATGCCGGGCAGAAGCACGGCCACCTCAACAGCGCGGTGTTCTACGTGCTCAAGGGTCACGGCCATGACGTCCACGACGGCCGCTATATGAAATGGGAGGCCGGCGACGTGATGCTGGTCGAGAACGGCTGCGTTCACCAGCATTTTAACGACGACGAAAAGGAATCATGCATCCTCTTGGTGTTCAAGGCCAAGCCGCTGTTCCTGTTCATGCACTTGTTGTTTCAGAAGATGGTCGAATGGCCGACCGACAAGCTGCCGCCCGGCGTGACGGAATTTAATCCGCCGACGGAAATTTGAGCCGGAGACGATCATGGCGTTGTTCGAAGACAAGGCGGCCGCGCTGTCCGGCGACAATTCCGCGGCTTTCCTCGCCGAGGCGATGGTCGAGTCGGAGAAATTCCGCGAGCACTACGCGACGCTGCCCAACGTCATCAAGGCCAAGGACATGCCGTGGGAGCGCTCGCCCGACGGCCTGATCAAGCATCTGGTCAACCAGAAAATGCAGACGCGCGAGTGCTGCATCGAAGCCTATATGCAGTTCCTCAAGGACGGCGAGCGCTCCGGCAAGCACCGCCACATGTGGGAGGAGTTGTTCTTCGTGGTCGAGGGCGCCGGCTACGACCTGCACTGGGACCTGAAATGGGACTGCCTCGAAGCGTTCGAATGGGAATGGGCCGCCGAGCCGAAGCGGTTCGAATGGACGGTCGGCGATTACGTCTATATTCCGCCGTTCACCATGCATCAGCACTTCGCCAAGCCGGGCGAGGAATGCCGCATCATCGTCATGAGCAACCGGATCGTCAAAGACATGGGCTTCGACTGGTATGATCAGGTCGAGCGGGCGCCGGGATTTTGACGCGCGTGCGTCGATCGGCTTGGGGGCGGCTTAGCCAACGGCAATGCTGACCACCACTCCCCGGACGCCCGCGATGGGGGAGGCGCTCGGCCGCGCGCGCCGCAGCATGTCCGTGCGCGGCTACCTCCTTGTCATGGTGATCGCCATTTTGCTGCCGGTCGGCGCGTTTGCCGGCGTGCTGTTCTGGCGCTACGCCAATTCGGAAATCGCCCGCATCGACCAGCAGCTTGAAAACGACGCGCACGAACTCGCGCTCGACGTCGATCGGGATTTGCAGGGCAAGATCGTCACGCTGGAGACGCTGGCGACCGCGAATTCTGTGGAAAGCCGCGATTACGCCCGATTTTACGATCGCGCCGTGCGGCTCAAGAAAGTCGCCGGCGTCGACATTTCACTGCGTGGCCGCGACGGGCAACAGCTTGCCAACACCCGCGTGCCGTGGGGAACGCCGCTGCCGCGCAATCTTTTTCCGGTCGACGAAAAAGCGGCCGCGACCGGAAAGCCTTATGTCAGCAACCTCGTCGAAGGGCTGGTCGCCCGCCATCCTATTTATCTCATCAGCGTCCCGATCAGCGAGAACGGCGAGGTCGCTTACTTTCTTCATATGACCGTCGACCTCGCGGCGCTCGGCGATTTGATCCGCTCAGATATCGTCCCCGGCGAAGTCGCCGGGATTCTGGATCGCGACAATATGGTCATGGGCCGCACGCAGGAATCCGGCGAACGGATCGGGAGGCCGGGGTCGAAGGACTTCGTCGACCAGATCAAAGGCGAGCAAGGCACTTGGCTCGGGCAAAATGTTCAGGGCTACCGGATTCGGCTGGGCTACGCGCGATCGAAGCTTTCCGGTTGGCTTGTCTGGGTCGGCGTCCCCGACGCCGACATCCAGAATCCGCTGCACCGGGCGCTGTGGCGGTTGAGCGCGCTCGGCGCCGCGCTCACCATCCTTGCGCTCGGCCTCGCTTATTGGCTCGGCGGCAGACTCGCGGGAGCAAGCCGGACATTGGCCGCGCAAGCCGCCGCGCTCGGCCGCGGCGATGCCGTGTCGCCCGTGACCATCCCGGTGCGCGAGCTCGATGAGGTCGGGCGTGAGCTGGTGGCCGCCGCGGCGCGCCGCACCGAGCTCGAACGGCAATTGGTGCAGACCGCGACCCGCGAAAGCGAACAACGCTTTCAAGTGCTGGTACACGGGGTCACCGACTACGCGATCTACACGCTCGATCCGCAAGGCAACGTGACGACCTGGAATGCCGGGGCCATGCGCATCAAGGGCTACAGCGAAAGCGAGGTTGTCGGCCGCCACTTCTCCATCTTCTATACTCCGGAAGAGCGCGCCGACGGCGTGCCGGCCCGCGCTCTGCTGACGGCGATCAACGAAGGTCGCTACGAAGCCGAGGGCTGGCGCGTGCGCAAGGACGGCACGCGATTCTGGGGGAACGTCGTCATCGATCGCATCGAGGATTCCAACGGCGCGCTCCTCGGCCTGGCCAAGATCACCCGCGACATCACCGAGCGGCGCGAAGCGCAGCAGCGCCTGGAGGCGGCGCGCGAGCAACTCTATCAATCGCAAAAAATGGATGCCGTCGGCCAGCTCACCGGCGGCGTGGCGCACGACTTCAACAATCTTTTGACCATCATCATCGGCAATCTCGACAACGCCAAGCGGACCATCGACAACTGGCAGGACGGCGCCAAAGAGCGCCTGCGCCGCGCCATCGACATGGCGCTGGTCGGCGCCAACCGCGCCGCGATCCTGACCGGCCATCTGCTGGCGTTTTCGCGCCGCCAGCCGCTCGAGCCGAAACTGTTGGACGTCAATCGCCTGCTCAGCCACCTTTCCTCATTCCTCAGGCCCTCGCTCGGCGAGGCGGTGCAGCTCGAAGTGGTCGGCGCCGGCGGCGTTTGGCCGGTCGAGGCCGACGCGGTGCAACTGGAAACCGCCATTCTCAATCTCGCCGTCAATGCGCGCGATGCGATGCCGCAAGGCGGCCGCCTGACCATCGAGGCGAGCAACGTCTTGCTCGATGAATCCTATTGCGCCGACAACGCCGAGGTGCGGCCGGGTCAATATGTGCTGATCGCGGTGACCGACGAGGGCGTTGGGATGAACGAAGATATCGCTACGCGCGCCTTCGAGCCGTTCTTCACGACCAAAGAGACCGGCCAGGGTACTGGCCTCGGCCTGAGTCAGGTCTATGGTTTCGTCAAGCAATCGGGCGGACACGTCAAAATCTACAGCGAGCCTGGCCACGGCACCACGGTTCGGGTCTATCTGCCGCGCGCACGGGACGACAAGAAGAAGGGTGGCGAGATCCCGGTCCAGCGCGCCGTGCCGCCGTCCGCCTACGGCAAGGAAACCATCCTGGTCGTCGAAGACGACGCCGACGTGCGCGCCTTCATCTGCGGGGCGCTGGAAGAATTGAAATACACGGTGTTGCAGGCGGGCGACGCAGCTTCGGCGCTGCAAGCACTGGAGCGGGAGGGCAAGATCGATCTGCTTCTGACCGACGTTATTCTGCCGGGGCCGAACGGCCGCGAATTGGCGGCTGCCGCTCTGGCAAAGCGGCCGGGGCTCAAAATCCTGTTCATGACCGGCTATTCGCGCAACGCCATCGTCCATCAGGGCCGGCTCGACGAGGGCGTCCAGCTCATCCAAAAGCCGCTGACGCAGGATTCGCTGGCTGCCAAGGTGCGCGCCGTTCTCGATCTGCCAGCGGCCGCGCTGGGATAGCCGGCCGGCGTGCTTTCGTGCTTGATTTTATTGTGGTTTCTTGCTTTCGACACAGCGCCATGGCGACGCGGTCCAGCGTCGTCGCCAATCGGCCGGTCACCGTCTAGACTGGGAAAGCTACGGGCCGCCCGGTCACTACGTGAACGCCGAACGGCCGGCGGGCGACGAACGGCGGAAAAGAGAGTCCATGTCCCTGTCCCTGATGACGACGCGCCGCTTTGCACCCTTGTTCTGGTGCCAGTTCTTTGCGGCCTTCGGCGACAATTTTCTCAAGACCGCGCTGGTCTTCGTCATCTTGTTCGAGGTCTCCGGCGCCAATTCGGCGGTCTTGATCACGCTCGCCGGCGCCACGCTCATTGCCCCATTCTTTTTCCTATCCGGGCTCGGCGGCGAACTCGCCGATCGCTACGACAAAGCCTGGGTGGCGCAGCGCATCAAGCTCACCGAGATTGGCGCTGCGATTGTCGGCGTCGCCGGCTTCGCGTTTCATTCGCTCGGCTTGCTGTTCCTGGCGGTGTTCATGTTCGGCACGCTGGCTTCGCTGTTCGGGCCGATCAAATACGGCATCCTGCCCGATCTGCTTAAGCGCCGCGAGCTTCCTTCCGGCAATGCGCTGATCGAAGCCGGCACCTTCCTTGCCATTCTGCTCGGCACCATCGTTGCCGGCCTTGCTGCCAACGGCAACAGCAACCCGATCCACTTCGCCTGGCTGATGATTTTGACCGCGCTGGCGAGCTGGAGCTCGAGCCTGTTCATTCCCCATACGCCGGAAGCGGCGCCCGATCTTCGCGTCAACCCCAACATTTTTGTCTCCACCGCTTCCCTCATCAAGCAGGTGCGCGCCGATCCGCGGCTGTGGTGGGGCGCGATCGTGGCGAGCTGGTTCTGGCTCGTCGGCGCGCTGGTCCTTTCTTTGTTGCCGCCGCTTGTTTCGTTCAATATCGGCGGCAGCGAACAGGTCGTCACGCTGTTTCTCACCATCTTCTCCGTGTCGGTCGGTATCGGCTCCGGTCTGGCCGCCTGGCTCGCCGCCGGGCGCATCGTGCTGTTGCCGACCGTGGTCGCCACCGTGCTGCTCGGCCTGTTTTCGCTCGACCTCGGCTGGACCGCTTCCGCGGTGGTGGCGGCGGCAAGCCCGCTGAGCATCGCCGGCTATTTCGCCGCGCCACACAGCATCCACATGGCGGTCGATCTCGCCGGGCTGGCGATCGCCGGCGGCTTGTTCATCGTGCCGGTGTTCACCGCGGTGCAGGTCTGGGCCGGTACCGACCGGCGCGCCCGCGTCGTCGCCGCGGTCAACGTGCTCAATGCCGCTTTCATGGTCGTCGGCGCGGCGGTGCTGGCGCTGTTGCAAAAGCTGGGTTTAAGCACGCCGCTCTTGTTCGCGCTGATCGGCGCCGCCAATCTCGCCGTCGCCGTCGCCATCGGGCAGACCATGCCGGCAGGCTGGCTGAACGATTTTCTCTCGATCGTATTCCGCGCCTTCTTCCGGCTCGAGGTCAAAGGCCTGGAGAACGTCGACAAAGCCGGCCGCAACGCCATCATCGCGCTCAATCACGTCAGCTTCCTCGATGCGCCGCTGGCGGTGTCGATCTTGCCGAAGCGCCCGGTCTTCGCCATCGACGTCGCGATGTCGAAGCACTGGTGGATCCAGCCGTTCCTCAAATTCGTGCGCACCATGGCGCTCGACCCGCTGCGGCCGTTCTCGGTGCGCGATCTCATCAACGCGGTGCGCGACGGCAATATGCTGGCGATCTTTCCCGAGGGCCGCATCACCGTCACCGGCAGCCTGATGAAGGTCTATGACGGCGCGGCGATGATCGCCGACAAGTCCGACGCCATGGTGGTGCCGGTGCGCATCGAGGGGCCGGAGACGACGTTCTTCAGCCGCTTAAAGAGCAGCCAGGTGCGCCGCCGGCTGTTCCCGAAAATCACGGTTACGATCCTGGAGCCGGTGAAATTCCAGGTCGACCCGGAGCTCAAAGGCCGCAAGCGCCGGCAGGCCGCCGGTGCCGCGCTCTACACCATCATGTCCGACCTGATCTATCGCACCACGCCGACCGATCGCACCGTGGTCGAAGAGCTGATCGAGGCGGCCAAGCTGCACGGCCCGAATTGGCTCGCCATCGAAGATCCGGTGAGCGGCCAGCTCACCTACAAGCGGCTGTTGATGGCGGTGTCGATCCTCGGCCGCAAGCTGATGCCGCTGGCGGCCGAAGGCCGCGCGCTCGGCGTGATGCTGCCGACCTCCAACGCCGGCGTGGTCACCATGCTGGCGGTGGCGTCGGCCGGACGCGTGCCGGCCATGATCAATTTTTCCGCCGGCGCCGCCAATATTCTCGCCGCCTGCCGCGCGGCGGAAGTCGACACAATTCTGACCTCGCGCACCTTCGTCGAGAAAGGCCGCTTCGAGCATCTGATGACGCAGCTCGAAAAACAGCTGCGCATCGTCTACCTGGAAGATATCCGCCAGACCATCGGTCGACTCGATAAGCTGCGCGGCCTGTTCGGCTGGAACAAACCGCTTGTCGCGCGCATGCCCGACGACTGGGCGGTCATCCTGTTCACCTCCGGCACCGAAGGCCTGCCCAAGGGCGTCGTGCTGTCACACCGGAATCTTTTGACCAATGTGGCGCAATGCGCCGCCCGCATCGATTTCGGCCGCGAGGACAAGCTGTTCAATGCGCTGCCGATCTTTCACTCGTTCGGCTTCACCGGCGGCGTCGTGCTGCCGCTGATTTCCGGCGTGCCGATCTATCTCTATCCGTCGCCGCTGCATTACCGCACCGTGCCGGAGCTGGTTTACGGTACCTGCGCGACCGTGTTGTTCGGCACCGATACGTTCCTCAACGGCTATGCGCGCATGGCGAACCCTTACGACTTGCGCTCGCTGCGCTATGTGCTGGCCGGCGCCGAGCCGGTGAAGGAATCGACGCGGCAGCTCTATCTGGAAAAATTCGGCCTGCGCATTCTCGAAGGTTACGGCGTCACCGAGTGCTCGCCGGTCATGGCGCTCAACACGCCGATGTTCAACAAGTTCGGCACCGTGGGGCGGCTCTTGCCCGGCCTGGAAGCGAAGCTGGAAAAAGTCGAAGGCGTCGAGGACGGCGGGCGGCTTTATGTCAGGGGACCGAACGTCATGCTCGGCTATCTGCGCGCCGACCGGCCGGGCGTGCTCGAGCCGCCGCCGGAAGGCTGGCACGACACCGGCGATATCGTCGCCCTCGACGATCAGGGTTTCGTCGCCATCAAGGGCCGCGCCAAGCGCTTCGCCAAGGTCGGCGGCGAGATGGTGTCGCTCGCCGCGGTCGAGATGCTGGCAGCCGAGCTGTGGCCGCATTACGTCACCGCGGTGTCGGCGGTGCCCGATGCCAGGAAGGGCGAGCGGCTGATCATGGTCACCGACAAGCACGGCGCCACGCGCGCCGATTTCATCGCCTATGCGCGAGGCAAGCACGCCTCCGAGCTGATGTTCCCGGCCGAAATCGTCATCCTCGACAAATTGCCGATGCTCGGCTCCGGCAAGGTCGATCAATTGGCGATCGACAAATTCGTCCGCGAGCAGGCGGCGGCGAAGGCGGCCGCGGCGGAGTGAGGCCCGCGCCGCAGGCGCGGGTAAAATGACTGCTTTGGCTCCGGCAGCCAACGTCGCTGCAAGGAGGCCGGGGCCAAGAAGCGACATCGAAAATCAGTCACACGGTGCGTCGAACGCGCATTTCGCTCTCGTCATCGAGCAACAAAGTTAACTGGCTTTGTGAGACGGGCATCGGCTTTGCGCTTAGTATCGACTTCCCAATAGTCGTTATCATCATGACTGGAGCGTCCGGTCGCAAAACAAATTTTCAAAATGTATGTTAGTCGTCGCCAAGACCGACGCGAGCTGATGTCAACGTCACCATAATTTGATGATTTATTTCAGCTAGATGAGGTAGCGTGCCCAGTAGGCTGTCAGCAAAGGCTCAGTCGAATTTTAAGATCGCGACTGTCTGCGAGCACAGTGTTCCTGGCAATCTGCGACGAAACGCGTAGGAAATCGAGGATGCCTGTTCTTGGCGCCATCGGTGCGTCTCTCCTGTCTCCTGCGAGGAGTTCGATACATGAGACCCAATCCATTGAGCGATGCGCTGTCGTTTCTTACGTCTGCAAGCTGGACGACACCGGTGTTCTGGCTTCTACTCCTTGGCAGTGCCGCAGCAGCCGTATTTGCTTGGCGGGGCGCCCCGGCACAGCGATCGGTCCAGCACATCGGTAGCTGCCTGCTGCGCGTTATTGTCGGTACGATGTGGTGGCAGCAGTCGCTTTGGAAGATACCACCCCATTACGACTGGGGATTGATCCACTGGATGCAGGAGATGGTCGAGCATGCCTCGACGCAACTGCAAAGCGCCCTCGTGCGCGATATCGTGCTACCGAACATCGCGGTATTCGGACCTCTGGTCTATGCGATCGAGGTGGCGATCGCTGCTTCGCTGATACTTGGATTAGCTACGCGGCTCGGCGCAGTGCTCGGTGCATTGATGGCGATCAACCTTTGGCTGGGGCTCTATAACGCGCCCACCGAGTGGCCATGGACCTATATGTTCTTGGTTGTCATTGAGCTCCTCTACTTGCTCGACCCGCCTGGCCGTAGCCTCGGTGTCGACGCTCTCGTTTGGCGACGCGAAGGAATGTCCCGCGAAAGTGTGCCGGTGCTTTCCCTGATTGCTTGAGGAGTTGACCTGACGTGAGGCCTGCTGTGCCAGATATCCGCAGTTCAGAAAATTCTAGCGGCGCACACAGTCGTTCTTAGCGACAGCAATCTCCAGCCTGCTTCGGCGGGCACGGCGCGCTGCCGAAAGAACAGAATACACAACACTCGCCCGGATTCGGCTTAAGTCTGACGCCGCAGCCTTTACAGTCATAATAGAATTGGCAAGCATTCGTCGCCATGGTCTCAACAGACTGATATCCACACCTTGGACAGGTCAGCGTCGAATTTAGGATCATGATCCATGCCCACTGGGTTCGCGCGGTAGCAAGGCTCTGGCAAGCGCGTCAAGCATGACCAAAGCATCGGCGGTGCCGTCTGACTCACCTTTTTCAAAATCCCTATCGCCCAGTCCCATCGCATTTGTAACGTGGGCTAGACATAAAACGACTTTCCTTCGCCTCTGTGCGAAGGCGTAAAGCGCAGCAGCTTCCATCTCGACGGCCAGGATACCTTCCGTGCGCGCCGCCGCAATCGCTTCGGCGGTTTCACGGAACGGTGCATCAGTGGTCCAGCTCGATCCGACGTGAGCGGTTATCCCGGCAACGTTCAAGGCTTGAATTGCCGTGGCGACGAGTTGGGGCTCGGCTTCGGCAAAAGTATTTGGGGCGGCGTAGTGATAGCTCGTCCCTTCGTCTCTAAGCGCCCGGTCAATGACCACAAAGTACGGCGGACTCGCCACTGGCACGATTTGTCCGGCTGAAGTTAGGCTGATCAAAATTCGGCATCCACAGGCAAACAGTTCTTCGGCAACCAACACCGCGAAAGGCGCGCCGACGGCACAGGCGACGATGCCGGCCGTCCGGCCCGCAAGCGGAAAGCCGTAAAGATCAGTGTGGTAGCAGGGCCAAGAATCGACACGCTTCGCAACGCCGGACTTCTTGAGTCTCCGGACGATATCGCCATCCGGATCAAGAATGCAGATCGGCGGCACCGTAACGGCAGCTAGCCCCTTCTGGCGGCGCGCCTCGCGCAGCAAAGCGGCCGGCTCGAACACCGACGGCTCGTCTGGGTACTTGTTATCGAGAATCGGCGCGGCAGACACGCAAGCTCCTTAATGTTCCTCGGCGCTTCCAGTTTTGATCGGCAGGCCAGCCGCACGCCATTCCGGCAGACCTTCTTCCAGGCGCCGCGCTTTGAAGCCGCGGCCACGCAGCAGCGCGACCGCCTCAAAGGACAACACGCAATATTCGCCGCGGCAATAAGCCACAATTTCGCGGTCAGGATTGATTTCGGCAAGTCCCTCTTTCAATGCGCGCAGCGGAATGTTCACCGCACCGGGAACGTGGCCCAAAGCGAACTCGTCAGGCGGACGCACATCCAAGACAGTCACCGCTCCCGCGCGGATCAACTTCAAAAGTTGTTTGCGAGTGATCGGCTCTAGCCCGTCTAGTTTGTTGAAATAGCTGCGAACGACACGCTCGACCTCAGCAACGTTGCGTTCGGCGATCCGTCTCAGCGCCGTGAGAACGTCGAGAATGCCGTCGTCCGCCAGCGTGTAGTAAACGAACTTTCCTTGACGCCTGGCGCTTAACAGTCCTGCGCGTCTCAAATGCTGCAAATGTTGGGATGTGTTCGCAATTGAGAGGCCGGTTCGGTTGGCAAGAACCTCAACGGTGCGCTCGCCCTGCGCAAGTTGTTCCAGTAATTCGAGGCGGTGGCCATGGCCCAGCGTCTTCGCAATGGCGGCGAATTGGGCAAACAGCGCCTGCTTTGGACCTTGGCTTGACATTGCGCCCGCCTCGTTGAATCATTCAATTAAATGTTTGAATGATAATCGGTGCTCCGTCAATGGGGCTTCGGTCTTGGCCGCGCGCCGAAAATGCCAAATGGAGGATTCGCATGATCCTACGTCAGTTCCTACATGCCGACCCTGTCGCGGCATCCTACGTTTTTGGCTACGGAGGCCGCGCGGCTGCGGCTGTTGTCGATCCCATTGGTGAGATCGGTCCTTATTTGGAAACAGCCGACAAAACGCGAATGCGTATCCTGTACGTTATTGATACCCACCTGCACGCTGATCACCTTTCGTCAGGACGAGAGCTGGCCAAGGCGGCCGGGGCTGAGTACGTGCTCCACGGCGACGTCGATGTGACATTCCAGTTCCGCGGCGTTCGCGACGGCGAAGTTCTGGAGTTGGGCAACGTCTCGATCAAAGTTCTGCATACGCCGGGGCATACACCTGAACACATCTCGCTGCTCGTAACCGATCGGACTCGTTCCCAGGAACCATGGTTTGTATTGACCGGCCATACCCTCATGGTCGGCGATCTCGGCCGGACGGAACTTGCAACAAATGCGGAGGATGGCGCGCGCTCGCTGTTCAACAGCGTGCAAAAGCTCAAAACCCTGCCTGATCATCTGGAAGTACTACCCGGGGCCTATTCGGGATCGGTATGCGGGCGCAGCCTGAGCGGCAAGCCAACATCGACGATCGGGTTCGAACGGCGCCATAACAAGGCTTTGGCGATCGAAGACGCAGCGGATTTCGTGCGCTTCATGCTCGCTGAAATTCCACCGTCGCCGCCGGAAGCCGCTGCGATCCGCGCCGCAAATGCTGGGCACGTTGCCACAGCGGGGAAGCACTGATGCAGCAGGCTGCCGCAATCCATCGGCGCGGAATTAACGCCAACCTTGGCCAGTTCACGCTGCAGACCATTCAGGTTTTCTTCGTCGGACTGACCATCGGAATGGAACGCACCGTGCTGCCCGCACTTAGCGGCGAGTTCGGCGTAGCTAAGGGCGCCTATCTGTTCCTTGCCACATTCGTTTTGTCCTTCGGATTGGTGAAGGGAGCGCTGAACTTCGTCGCCGGCAGCTTGTCGGATCGGATCGGCCGCAAGCCGGTGATGCTATTGGGATGGATTGCCGGCCTGCCGATTCCGCTCTTGATCTTCTTTGCTCCGAACTGGTGGTGGATCATCGCCGCAAATGTTTTCCTCGGAATCAATCAGGCTTTCACTTGGACCATGACGGTGACCAGCCAGGTGGATCTCGCCGGCAGCCACCAGCGTGGATTGGCGGTGGGTATCAACGAGGCGGCGGGCTACCTGGCGGTTGGTCTTGCAGGACTCAGCACCGGGTATCTTGCCGCGCTTTACGGCCCGCGCTGGGCGCTGCTGCTGTTCGGCTTGGTGGTGATCGCTATGGCGCTAGGGCTGCTGACCGGCATGCGAGATACCTTAGCGTGGGTCCACGCAGAGCACGCGCAGACCAATCCGGCAGGAAGCGCGACCGACACAGTGCCGCATTGGAGCAGCATCTTTTTGCTCGTGTCGTTCCGCGACTCCACGTATCGGGCGCTGTGCCAAGGCGGAGTAGCCAACAAGATCGCGGACACTTTGGTCTGGGTGCTGTTGCCGGTTTATTTCCGTAGCCGCGATCTGAGCCTGGTCCAGATTGGCTGGGTCACCGGCCTCTACGCAATGGTCTGGGGCCTGTCGCAGCTTTGGACCGGTCATCTCGCCGACCGAATAGGCCGCAAGCCCCCGATCGTTACCGGGTTCGCGCTGCTCGCCGCCGGCATCGCGCTCACCGCCGCAAGCCAAAGCATTGTCTTATGGTTCGCCGCCGCGGTGGTCATGGGCGTCGGGATGGCCTTGCTCTATCCCAACTTGATCGCGGCTATGGCCGATCTAGCGCCGCCACTGTGGCGCGGCCGGGCGCTCGGCACCTATCGCTATTGGCGCGATACCGGCTACGCGATTGGCGCGCTGCTGCTTGGCGCCGTCGCAAACTGGGGCGGCGGGGTCGTGCCGGCGATGTGGGGCACGGCGGTCCTCGTTGCGCTGTCGGGACTGTGGATTGCTCTTGCAGTGGAAGAGAGCCATCCGCCGACGCGCGCAAGTGTGCGTTGAGCGGCGCTCCTCGAGCGAGGACGAAGTTCGATGAAAATATTATTTATCTTCAATGATCCCCCTTACGGCACCGAACGGGTCTATAACGCGCTTCGGCTTGCACAGGCGCTGCTGAAAAAAGAGCAGACGGAAGTAATCGTCTTTCTTATGGCTGACTCGGTCGTCGCCGCCAAAGCCGGCCAAAAGACACCGGATGGCTATTACAATGTTGAGCGTATGCTCAAGCGCGTCCTTGCCGGAAACGGCAAGGTTTTCCTCTGCGGCACCTGTATGGATGCGCGTGGCCTTGAGGATACCGCGCTGATGCCGGGTGCTCGCCGCAGCACGATGGATGAGCTCGCAACGTGGACAATCGCGGCGGACAAGGTCTTGGTATTTTGAGTCTTACGCTCGTAAGCAAATTCACAGCGACCGGCCAGGATCATGCTTGGCTACTTCCCCCGCATCGCCAGCACCCGATCCACCATCGCGGCCGCCTCGCCGAGATAATTCGCCGGATCGCAGAGTTTTGCCAAAGCCGCGCGGTCGAGATGCTTGGTGATCTCCTCGTTCTCGGCGAGCAGATCGACCGGCGGCCGGCCGGTGGCGACCACCTTGCGGCAGATGTCGTAGACGAGATCGTGGGCGTATTGGCGGCCGAGATAGGGGCCGAGCCCCATCATCACCGCTTCCGACACGATCAGTCCTTTGGTCAGATCGAGGTTCGAGCGCGTCTTCTTCTCGTCGACCTGCAGGCCGGTCAGCACGAATTCGGTCTGCGCCAGCGCGCCGGCGGCGTAACAGAAGATCTCCGGCAGCATGATCCACTCGATCTCCCACGGCCCGGTGGCGCGCTCGTGATCCTCGACCATGGCGCCGGCTTCGCCGAGATGGCCTTGCTACTCCGGAACGTTATGTGTATAACATCATATAACGATACACATAGGCACCGAGCGCATGCGCACCAATATCGAAATCGACAACTCCCTCATGGCGGAAGCTCAAAAGGTTTCCGGTCATCCCACCAAAAAGCAGACTGTGGAAGAGGCGCTGCGTTTGCTGGTCCGGTTGCGCCGTCAAAAGGAGGTGGACGCGGCCTTTGGTAAGTATCGCTGGCGCGGCAACTTGGCGCGCAGCCGCGAAGGGCGGGGCATCAAGTGATCGTCGTCGACAGCAGTGTTTGGATCGATTTTCTAAGTGGCCGGGATTTGGCCCATGTTCGGCACCTCCGCGCGATCTTCGGTGTTGAGGAGATCGCGGTCGGCGATCTGATGCTGTGCGAGGTGCTGCAAGGCGTAGCGGACGAGCGCCGTGCTCGAGAAGTCGAATCCATCTTGCGCCGTTTCGCAATAGTGACGATGGCCGGTGACGCGATCGCGGTCACGGCGGCTCGCAATTTCCGGTATCTTCGCAGCGTCGGAATCACCGTCCGTAAAACCATCGACCTGCTGATCGGCACATGGTGCATCGAAAACCGCACGCCGTTGCTCCACAACGACAGCGACTTTCGGCCGATGGCGCGCCATCTTGGACTGATCGAGCTGCCGCTAGCGGCCTGATTACTTCCCCCGCATCGCCAGCACCCGATCGACCATCGCGCCCGCCTCGCCGAGATAATTCGCCGGATCGCAGAGTTTTGCCAAAGCCGCACGGTCGAGGTGCTTAGTGATCTCCTCGTTCTCCACGAGCAGATCGACCAGCGGCCGGCCGGTGGCGACCACTTTGCGGCAGATGTCGTAGACGAGATCGTGGGCGTATTGGCGGCCGAGATAAGGGCCGAGCCCCATCATCACCGCCTCCGACACGATCAGCCCTTTGGTGAGATCGAGATTCGATCGCATCTTCTTTTCGTCGACCTGCAGGCCGGTGAGCACGAATTCGGTCTGCGCCAGCGCGCCGGCAGCGTAGCAGAAGATCTCCGGCAGCACGATCCATTCGATCTCCCACGGCCCGGTGGCACGCTCGTGATCCTCGACCATGGCGTCGAGCAGCGCCGCGGTCTGCTGGCGCACCACCGCAGTGAGCGCGGTGATATAGACCGAGGAGATCGGGTTGCGCTTCTGCGGCATGGTCGAGGACGAGCCGCGGCCCTCGTGGAACGGCTCGTACAGCTCCTCCACTTCGGTCTGCATCATCAATTTGACGTCGAAAGCGATCTTGCCGCAGCTGCCGGTGACGAGGCCGAGGAAACAGCCGGCTTCGGCGATGTTGTCGCGCACCGTGTGCCAGGCGATCGCCGGCTGGCCGAGCTTTAATTCCTTCATCAATTCAGCCTGCGTCGCCAGCCCCTTGCCGCCGAGCGAGGATAGCGTTCCGGCGGCGCCGCCGAATTCGCCGACCAACACGCGCCTGCGCAATTCCGTCAAGCGCTGCTTGTGCCGTTCGAACGCGGCCAGCAACGTCGCCATCTTGTAGCCGAAGGTGATCGGCACCGCCTGCTGCAGATTGCTGCGCCCCGCCATTGGCGTGTCGCGGTATTTGCGCGCCAGCGCGGCGAGCGCGTCGGCAATGCGGTCGAGGTCGCCTTCGATCAGGGTGAGCGCCTCGCGGATTTGCATCACGGTCGCGGTGTCGGTGATGTCCTGCGTGGTGGCGCCCCAATGGCACCATTCGCCGAGCCCGTCGCGGCACAGCGCGACGAGCTGCTGCACCACCGGCAGCACCGGATAGCCGATGCGCTCGGTCTGCGTTTTCAGCTTGGCGAAATCGATCTCGGCGACATTGCAATGCCGGCAGATCTCCTCGGCGGCCTCCTTGGGGATGATGCCGAGCCGCGCCTGCGCCCGCGCCAAAGCGCCCTCGAAATCGAGATATTTCTGCACCCGGTTCTCGTCGGAAAAAACCCGCCGCATCGGCTCGGTGGTAAAGATGTCGCGGAAGACGGCGGAATCGATCAGCGAAGTCGGCATGGGCGCAACTCTCCTCGGCCTGTTCTTGCGGCCCCGCTCATGTGGCGGCGGCCGGTGCAGTCACCTAACAAAATGGCTTTGCCAAGCCCACCCCCTTAGAGTGGCATTATGAGGGAGCCAGACCACCGCCGCGATCTGGATCTGCCGCGGCGTCTGCGGGCGATCCATGAGGCCGACTATCCGCGCTTTTCCGACTCCGAAATGGCGCGGCGGCGCGCCGCGATCGAAAACCTGCTCAATGAGGCCGGGCTCGACCACCTGGTCTATTGCGGCGCCAACCGCTTCGGCTCCGCGGTGCAATGGCTGACCAGTTGGCCGGTGACCGCCGAGGCGGTCGGCGTCTTCACACCCGGCAAGCCCGATGCCTTGTTCGTGCAGCACGTCAATCACGTGCCGCTGGCGCGGCGGCTCGCGGCGCCGGCCGAGGTCGAATGGGGCGGCGGCTCGGCGATCGCCGGCGCGATTGCCGCGCTGGAGCTGCGGGCCGCGCGCACCGGTCGCGTCGGCGTCATCGGGCCGATGAGCTTCGAGCAGCACGACAAGCTCGCGGCGCGGTTCGGCGCGCCGGCAAACCTCAACCGGCGCTATACGCGGCTGCGCCAGATCAAGTCCGACGAAGAGCTCGATTGGCTGCGCATCGGCGCCGCCTTGACCGATCGCGGCATGAGCGCGTTACGCGACGGGCTTCGCCCGGGCTTAAGCGAGCGCGAGCTCGCCGATCTGGTCGAGCGGTCCTATGTGGCGCTCGGCGGCATCAATGTCATTCATTTCTTCGGCGTCACTCCGATGGCGGCGCCACGGCTCGGCGTGCCGACGCAATTCGTCGCCAACCGCAATGTCGCGCGCGGCAACGTCGTGGTTGCCGAGATTGCGACCGCGTTCTGGGAGCATCCCGGCCAGGTGCTGCGCAGCTTCGCGGTCGGCGCCGAGCCGACGCCGCTCTATCGCGATCTGCATGCGGTTGCCGACGCCGCCTTCGATGCGGTCGCCGCCGTGCTCAAGGACGGCGCCATGCCGCGCGAAGTCATCGACGCCGCGAGCGTGATCGAAGCGGCCGGCTTCACCATTATTGACGATCTGTTGCATGGCTATGGCGGCGGCTATCTGCCGCCAATCCTCGGTTCGCGCAGCCGGCCCAGCGCGCATATTCCCGACGAACCGTTTCGCGCCGGCATGACGGTGGTCATCCAGCCCAATGTGGTGACGCCCGACGGCATGGCCGGCGTGCAGACCGGCGAAATGGTTCTCGTCACCGCGACCGGCATCGAGACAATTCACGCCGTGCCGCGCGGCTTCGCCCGGGTCTGATCGCGTATCTTGCGCTTGCCGCCGGCGCGCTCGCCGCGCGTGCTTAACGGGGTCCTACCGCAATTCGTAAAATCCGCCGGCGCGCAGTGCGGCATCATCAATGAATCGTTGCGCGCGCAAAACGCCAAGCGCGGCGCGGCTTGCGGCGCACATCCGCGCCGCCGCGAGCGGCATCGCTCAAATTTCGTAAAGGATATCTCTTCACTTCAAGGGCTGCGCGATACGCCCTGTAAAGAATACCGTTTCAAGCAATTTTTAGCATAGGGGGAGAAGCCTCCGTAACTTCACCAATTCCATACTAGCGGACGACCAATAGTCTTCGCGCACAACGACGAAATTCGCTCAACGAATTCCGTGCAACGAATTTAGGCGTCATCAGGGGACGAAGTTGCGTACCAGTACGCTTGTCATGATCGGCTTCGCAGTCCTGTTCGGACTGCTCGCGGTCTTCTTGGCGCAGACCTGGCTCAACAACCAGGACGCGGCGCGCATGAGAAGCCTCGAAGCGCAGCACAAGGCGCCGGAGCCAGAGCGCACCATCGTGGTCGCCGCCCGCCCGCTGCGGTTCGGCGAGCAACTGACCGCGTCGGCGCTGCGCCAGCTGCCGTGGCCGCAGGCGGCGCTGCCGGCCGGCGCGTTCGGCAAGATCGCCGATCTCGTCGCGGCCAAGCGCGTCGTGCTGATGCCGATGGAGCCCAACGAAGCGGTGCTGGCCTCGAAGGTCACCGGGCCGGGCCAGCGCGCCACGCTGTCCGCGGTGCTCGATCCCGGCATGACGGCGGTGACGGTCCGCGTCAACGACGTCGAGGGCGTCGCCGGCTTCGTCCTGCCCGGCGATCATGTCGATGTGATGCTGACGCGGCAGGGCGAGAAGAACGCGGCCACCACCGATGTCGTGATCGAGAACGCGCAGGTGCTGGCGATCGACCAGCTCGCCGACGAGAAGGCCGACAAGCCGTCCGTCGTCAAGGCGGTCACGCTCGAAGTCAAAGCGACCGACGGCGAGAGAGTGGCGCTCGCCTCCACGGTCGGCACGCTGTCGCTGCTGCTGCGCAAGGCCGGCAACGTCGCCGACGAGGATTCGCGGCGCGTGACCACCGCCGATCTCGGCAAGGCGGCGACGGCAAAATCGGATTTCGTGACGGTCGTCGTGTCGCGGCCGTGGAAGAACGAACACGCCGAGTACAGCGTTCCGGTCGAACGCCGCGATGCGCATTCCGCGGCGCTGTCGCGGCCGGCGCCGGCAAGCGACTGAATTCGGGGACGACGAAACGAAGCGAACTGAGATGCGTGTTTGGGGACAAGTCAGCGGCGGGGAGGCCGACGTGAACAGCCAGTACAAGAAGCAAAACGACCTCGACGGCGGCAGCCGGCGACATACGGACGGGAGCTTGAAGATCGGCACGCTGATGCGGCGCGGCTGGATCAGGGCGGTGCTTGCCGCATCGGTCATGGCGGCGCTGCCGCCGGCCTTGCACGCGCAGCAGAACATTGTGCTGGCCAGCCCCGTTCACAGCGCGCAGGTGAGAGTAACGGTCGGCAAGACCGAGGACATCCGCACCGACCAGACCTTCGCCAATATCACGGTCGGCGATCCGGACATCGCCAACGTCAGCCCGCTCACCGATCACTCGCTGTCCATCCTCGGCAAGAAGATCGGCACCACGCGCGTCACCGTCTATGACGCCGATCACAAGCCGGTCGGCATTTTCGACGTCGAAGTGTCCTACGACATTTCGCGGCTGGCGACGGAGATCGGTCACTTCACCGGCGGCGGCATCAAAGTATCGTCGATCAACGGCCGCATCCTGCTGAGCGGCACCTCGCCCGATGCCGCCACGCTCGACAAGGCGGTGCAGATCGCGGCCCAGTTCGGCCCGGATCCGATCAATACCGTCCAGGTCATGCAGCCGCAGCAGATCGAGCTCGACGTGCGCTTCATCGAAGTCAAGCGCTCGGCCGGCCGCGATCTCGGCGTGCAGTGGAACGCCTTCGGCAATTCGGTGCTGGCCAATACCGGCTCCGGGCTGGCCGCTTCGAAGCTGCCGATCACGCAGCCGAACGGCTCATTCCAGCAGCCGGCTCTGGCCGGTTCCGGCATCGGCGGCGCCAATGTGTCGGCACAGAGCCTGCCGATTTCGCCGGTGGTCGCCGCCGGCGTGCTGTCGGGCGTGGCGCCGTTCGGCTTCCTGGTCGGGCAGCTGACGAACAAGCTTCAGGTCGAGGTCAATGCGCTCGAGGCGCAGGGCGCCGCCCGCATGCTGGCGGAGCCCAATCTGGTGACCTTGTCGGGCGAAACCGCGAGCTTCCTGGCCGGCGGCCAAATTCCGATCCCGGAAGTCGGCGCCACCGGCACGCCGTCGTTCGGCTTCCAGCCTTACGGCGTCGGCCTGTCCTTCACCCCGACCGTGCTCCGGGACGGCGTCATCAATCTGGTGGTCAAGCCGGAGGTGAGCCAGATCGATCCGAGCGTCACCGTGACGGTCGCCGGCACCTCGGTGCCGGGCCTCACCACCCGCAAAGCCTCCACCACGCTGGAATTGCACGACGGTCAGAGCTTCATGCTCGGCGGCTTGCTGCAGAGCGACAATACCAACAACATCAATCAGCTGCCGTGGCTCGGCAACGTTCCGGTCATCGGCGCCTTGTTCCGCTCGACCGATTACCAGAAGAACGAGACCGACCTCGTCATCGTGGTGACGCCGCACATCGTGCGGCCGCTGACGCCGACCGACCAGGTGCACACGCCGTTCGAACTCAAGCCTGCCGCCGAACAACGTCGACCTGTTCCTGATGGGCAATACCGAAGTCAGCCCGGAATTGGCGCGGCTCGCCATCGGCGCGCTCAACCGGCCCTATGTCGGCCACATCCTCGACCTGCCGAGAAACGGAGGCGTCTATGTCACGGCCAAAGACTGAGCCAAGGACTGGGCCAAGGACTGGGCCAAGGACTGGGCCAAGGATTGAGCCGAGCACTGAGCCGAGCACTGAACGCGCCACGCCGCGCGCCGCGCGGCTGGTCGCGGCCGCGCTCGTCGCTGCAGGCTTCGGCGGCTGGCTCGCCGGCTGCTCCAATGCGGATCTTTATCTCGATCGCCGCGACAACATCGCGCTGTCCGGCGGCGATGCGCTTGCCGCCAATAACGTCGAGCAGATGGTCGATCCGTGGCCGCCCTACAGCGGCAACAAGACCATCGCGTTCAACGGCGAGAAGATGCAGCAGGCCGTCGCGCGTTATCGCACCGGCAAGATCATCGAACCGGCCGATCCGGAAAACTTCATGTCGACCAACCAGACCGGCCAGACCATCAGCACCACGGTCAATACCGGCGGTGCGGCGGCGGCATCAACCACGACGCCGGGGCAATGACCGGCGCTCCCGCAACGCGAGCTTGAACGCATGCGCATCAGCCGATCTCCGACGCCGGCAAGCCAGACCCGCGTGGTGGTGCTCACCGCCGACGCGGCGTTTGAGGATTCGGTGCGCGCCACGTTTTCAGCGAGCAGCCAGATCGGCCTCGATGTCGTCAAAGGCCGCCTCGCCGAGCACGGCGAGATCAACGTCGCCGGCGCCACCGTGGTGGTCGCCAACGTCGACGCCGCCGATGAGGCCGAGCTTGCAGCGCTGGAAGGTCTCATGCTGCAGATCGGCAGCTGGCCGCCGGTGGTCGCGGTGACGCAAAATTTCGACGCCGCCGTGGCGCGGCGGCTGACGCAGATGCGGGTCGCCGATTTCCTGGTCAAGCCGGTGCCGCCGGTCGAATTGGTGCGCACCTGCGCGCGCGTCGCCAAGCCACCGGCCTCGGCCGAGACCACGGAAGCGCAGATTTTCACCTTCCTGCCCGCGGTCGGCGGCGCCGGCGTCACGACGCTCGCGGTGCAGACCGCGATGCTGCTGTTGAACAGCGGCGCGCGCGGCAAGGCCGCGACCTGCCTGGTCGACCTCGACTTTCAGCACGGCGCCTGTGCCGATTATCTCGACATCGAGCCGCGGCTCAATTTGAGCGAGATCGAGCCGCGGCCGGAGCGGCTCGACCGGCAGCTCCTCGAAGTGATGATCTCGCAGCATCCGTCCGGCCTCGCCGTCGTCGCGGCGCCGAACCGGCCGGCGGAAATGCGCCTGTTCGATCCCGACGTGGTGACGCGGCTCCTCGATCTGGTGTCCTCGCATTTCGACTACGTCGTCTTCGATATGCCGCGCACCTGGTTCTCCTGGACCGACAGCGTGCTGCTTGGCTCCGACAGGCTGTTCATCGTCAGCGAAACCACGGTGCCCGGGCTGCGCCAGGCCAAGCAGCTGGTCGACGCCATTCGCGACCGGCTCGGCGACGGACCGCAGCCGCAAGTCATCATCAATCGCTACGTGCAGAAGATGTTCTCGCCGGCGCTGCGCAGAAGCGACATTGCGCAGACCATCGGCGACGCCTTCCTCGCCTGCATCCCCAACGATTACGGCCTGGTCCGCGAGGCCATCGACCGCGGCGTGCCGCTCGAGGACGTCAAGAAGGGCAACAAGATTACGGCGCAGCTGCGCAAGCTGGTCCTGCCGCAAGCTGCCGCCAAGCCGGCCAAGGACGCCGCCGACGGCGCGAAAAAGTTCAAGCTGTCATGGGCGCGATCGTAGGCCGCGCCCTCAGATCTTAGGACCACGTCATGGCCAGTCGTTTTTCCATACGCCGCGTCGCCGCTCCGGAGATCGTGCCGGCGGCCGAAGCTACTCTCCTCGAGCCGGCGGCGTGGACCGTGCTGCCGGAGGCGGCCGCCGAGCCGGCGGCTCCCGCCGCCAGCGCCGCCGCCAATCCGCTGCTCACCGACAAGCTGCTCGACGCCAAGGTGCGGCTGCACCGCCGCCTCATCGAGGAGACCAATCTGTCGGCGCTGGAAAAGTTGCCGGAGGACGAGATCCGCAGCCACGTCCAGCAGCTCGTCTCGCAATACGTGCTCACCGAGCGGCTGGCGCTCAACACCCAGGAGCTCAACGATTTCGTCTCGGAAATCCTCGACGAGATGACGGGCCTGGGCCCGCTCGAGCCGCTGCTCAAGGACGAGACCGTCAACGACATCCTGATCAACGGCCACGAATGCGTCTATGTCGAGCGCAAAGGCGTGCTGGAGCCGACCGGCGTGCGCTTCAAGGACGAAGCGCATCTGTTGCGCATCATCAACAAGATCGTCTCCGCGGTCGGCCGCCGCGTCGACAAATCGCATCCGATGTGCGACGCGCGGCTGCTCGACGGCTCGCGCGTCAACGTCGCGGTGCGCCCGGTGGCGATCGACGGGCCGCTGATGTCGATCCGCAAATTCTCCAAGAAGCCGTTCAACCTCAACAAGCTGGTCAACGTCGGCGCGCTCCGCCCGCAAATGGCCGAATTGCTCGCCGCCGCGGTCAAGGCGCGCGTCACGCTGATCATTTCCGGCGGCACCGGCTCGGGCAAGACCACGATGCTCAACGCGCTGTCCGCCTTCATCTCCGAGAAGGAACGGCTGCTCACCATCGAGGACGCCGCCGAGCTGCAATTGCAGCAGCCGCATGTCGGCCGCATGGAGACGCGGCCGCCGTCGATCGAAGGCAAGGGCGAGATCCGCCAGCGCGACCTGGTCAAGAACGCGCTGCGCATGCGGCCCGACCGCGTCATCTTGGGCGAGTGCCGCGGCGAGGAAGCCTTCGACATGCTGCAAGCCATGAATACCGGCCACGAAGGCTCGATGGCCACCGTCCACGCCAATACGCCGCGCGACGCCATTTCGCGGCTCGAGCAGATGATCGGCATGGCCGGCCTGCCGATGACGGTGGCCTCGATCCGCGGCCAGATCGCCGCCGCCATCCGCGTCATCGTGCAGCTGTCGCGGCTTTCCGACGGCAAGCGCCGCGTCATGAGCGTCGCCGAGATCACCGGGCTCGAAGGCGACATCATCCAGATGCAGGAAATCTACAAATATGTCCGCACCGGCACGGCGCCGGACGGTTCGGTTCAGGGCCACTTCCAGGCCACCGGCGTGCGGCCGCGCTTTCTCGCCGATCTGGTCGCCTTGGGCATCAAGATTCCTGGCTCCCATTTCGATCCGTCGCAGCCGCTGTAGCCGTCATGTCCGATTTTCTGCAGTTCGATTTCAATCCGATCTATCTGGTCTGGCTGTTCGTGGCGTTGGCCGCAGGACTCACCGTCGAGGCGCTTTACTTGATGCTCTTCTCGGCGGCGTCCTATCGCAGCCGGATCAATCGGCGGCTGGCGATCTCCAAGGACCGCACCGACCGCGAGAGCGTGCTGGTTGAGCTGCGCCGCGAGCGCGGGCTCACCGGCGAAGGCGACTACCGGCTCGGCTTCACTGCCGTCAACCGGCTGATCCTGCAGTCCGGGCTGACGCTCGGGATTTCCCGGCTTTGCCTCATCGTCGGCGTCGCCAGCCTGTTCGCCTTCGGCGCCACCTGGGTGTTTCGCCACAGCCTCCTGGAAGCCGCCGTGGCGGCGCTCTTGAGCGCGACCGTCTTGCCCTATCTGGTCCTGAAATTTTTGCGCAGCCGGCGGCAGAAGAAATTCGGCGCGCAGTTTCCCGACGCGCTCGACATCATCGTGCGCAGTCTGCGCGCCGGGCATCCGGTGCCGATCGCGATTTCCATGGTCGGTCGCGAAATGCCCGACCCGATCGGCTCGGAATTCGGCGTGGTGTCCGACGAGATCACCTACGGCGCCGATCTCGAAACCGCCATGCGCAATCTCTACGCCCGGATCGGCTCCGACGACCTGCCGCTGTTCGTCACCGCGGTCGCCATCCAGGGCTCGACCGGCGGCAATCTCGGCGAAATCCTGGAAAATCTCTCCGGCGTCATCCGCCAGCGCTTCAAGATGCGGCGCAAGATCCGCGCGCTCGCCGCCGAAGCCCGCGCCTCGGCGATGATCCTCTCAGGCTTGCCGATCGGCATGTTCGTCGTCATCCAATTCATCGCGCCCGACTTCTACGCGGCGGTCTGGCACGTCCACCTCACCCAGGTGCTGCTGTTTGGCGCTGGGGCCTGGATGCTGGTCGGCAATCTGATCATGTTCAAGATGGTCAATTTCAAGATCTGATGGTCGGGACGATGCAGAAAATTCAATCGTCATTCCGGGGCCGAGCGAAGCGAGGAGCCCGGAATCCATATTCGCTGACCTGTGGTTATGGATTCCGGACTCGCCACTTTGTGGCGATCCGGAATGACACGTGAGACGCGGAAACCTCCGCAGCGGACGGCGATATCATGTTTGGCTACGGCGAAACCACCCTGTTCAACGCCCTGATCTTTCTTGCCGCGGCTACGCTGGCTTATTCGGTGATGAACGGGCTCAGCGCGCGCGAGGCGGTGCGGCGCCGCGCCTCGCGCGTCGGCGTCGAGGACGGCGCGCCGGGCAACCGCCGCTCGCTGCGCTTTTCCGGATTGAAGGCGGCGCAGAAGCTGATCGATTACACCACCAAGCACTATTCCTCCGCCGACACCGGCGACATGAAAGTGCTGCGGCAGCGGCTGGTGGCGGCGGGCATCTACGATCCGCACGCCGCCGGCTATTACTTCCTGGCGCGCGCCGCGGCCGCCGTGGCGTTCGCCATCGCCGCTTATTTCGCGCTGTCGATGCTGGGGATGAACGCCAAGACCTCGTTCTGGCTGTTCGTCATCGGCGGCGGCGGGCTCGGTTATCTGGCGCCGAGCCTCTATCTCGACCGCCGCATCGCGGCGCGGCGGCTCGAGCACCAGGCCGGCTTTCCCGATTTCATGGACCTCTTGGTGGTCTGCGCCGACGCCGGCCTCTCCATGGAGGCGGCGCTCGACCGCGTCGGCCGCGAGCTCGGCGTGTCCTATCCGTCGCTCGCCGCCAATATCCATATGGCCAATCTCGAGATCCGCGCCGGCCGCACCATGACGGAAGCGCTCAACCATCTCGGCGAGCGGCTCGGCCTGGAAGAGGCGCGCTCGTTTGCCACGCTGATCCAGCAGTCCGACGAGCTCGGCTCCTCGATCAGCGACGCGCTGCGCGTCTATTCCGACGACATGCGCCACAAACGCCTGTCGCGCGCCGAAGAGAAGGCCTACAGCCTGCCCGCCAAGCTCTCGGTGCCGATGATGGTGTGCATCTTTCCGGTGCTGTTCATCGTCATTCTCTGCCCGGTCATCGTCCGGGTCGCGACCCACATGTGGTGAGTCCGACCTCTTAACCTCCCCCTGCCGGGGGCAGGACGAACGGTTCCCCCTTTAGGGTGAGCAAAATACCTGGCGAGGGTCCCTTAACCATCGTCGCTTAGCTTGGCGCATTCGATAACGCATGCCCGGGGCGGCGGGGCGCGGTTATGACGATCCAAGCGGCGCGGGTGATGATCCTGGTGGCGGCGGGACTGACCGGCGTTGCCGGCATCCTTGCCGGCTGTTCGAACGTCAACCGGGCTGGGCGATGCGACGCCGGCCGCCAAACCGCCGGCCGCCGCCGCGGCAAGCCCCGACATCACAGGTTCCATCGCCGCTCCGGCGGCCGCGCCGGCGCCGACTCCGGCCGCCGCGCAATCTTCGCCGTCCTTGCAAGCAACGCCGCTCCAGAGCGCCATCCTGCCTTTCCTGTTTCTGGGCGCCGGACACTGACGTTGCAGTCGCAACGGCCTGGCGAAGGTTCCTTAACCATCGTCGCCTAGCCTGCCTTGTCCGGCGCTGTCCGCCCCGTGTTTCCCCGTCCGGGATGCCGCGGCGCGACGGTGCAATCCGCGTCGATTGCGGGGGTGGCCGGACACGGGGCGTCCGGAGCGTGTGTATGAGTATCCGAGCGGGGCGGGTCCTGATCCTTGTGGCGGCGGGTCTCGTCTGCCTGGGCTCGGGCCTTGCCGGCTGCTCCAGCTGGAAGCGGCTCGACGACACTTCGAGCCTCGACAATCCATCTCCCGATAGCGCCCCCACGGGCTCGCTGACCGGCAGCCCGCCCGGCGCCGCCAGCGACACCACCGGCTCGATCGTCACCCAGCCGGCCGAGCCGGGGCCGAGCGGCGAGCCGGTCGCGCCCTTATCGAAGCCCGGCACGCTCGGCGACGATCCCAATGACAACGTCCAGCTCGGCAAGAAATATTTCCGCGCCAACAATTTCGGGCTGGCCGAAAACCACTTCCAAAGCGCCGTCGAGAAGCACCCCAATGACGCCGAAGCCTGGGTCGGGCTCGCCGCCTCCTACGACCGGCTGCGCCGCTTCGACCTCGCCGACCGCGCCTATGCGCAAGTCGTCCGCCTGATCGGCCCGACCGCCGAAGTGCTCAACGACGAAGGCTTCTCCTACATGCTGCGCGGCGACTACCGGCGCGCCTACAAATTGCTGCAGCAGGCGCAGGCGAAAGATCCCGCCAATCCCTACGTCCAGGCCAATCTGAAATTGCTCCACGACGCCTATCGCGGGCATAAGGCGGTGCAGTAGGGGATGCGTGTGTCAACTGCCGTCGGGCCGGTGCCCGCATTGCGAAAAATGTGATACCTCAAAAAAATTCTTCTTTACCTATTTCACCTTCGCAAAGGCTGCAGCTCTAGCATGAAGAGATCTAGCAAAATTTCTTATACTCAATTCCTCGCTTGGCTCCTTAAAACGACCTCGTATGCCATCCTTAGCATTGCTGGTAAAAAAGCAAGCCGAGTCGTAAAGCATCTCTCGAACCATTCTTTGGCAGACTAGTTCGTATCGTTGTGCATAACTAAGATTTTGAAATTTCTCGTCGATGGAATAAGGCGAAAGTTCTATTCGCTTTGTCTGCCGAAGACTAAATTCGTGTTCTTCAAGCATGAATAAATAACCCAACCAAGGCCAAGTCGAAGGCTTTAGGTTTCCATTCTTGTAGGACATCCACAAATCAGTGGCGCTTCCCAAGGCCTCTTCGACCCGATTGTTGAAGTTGTTGCCGAAGCTCCCAACTTGGCTCTTAATCTCGACAACAGCAAGTAAATCGCGATCGCATAAAACGACCACATCCCATTCCTTACACGGACGGAAATAACCAGGAAGAGTACGATGCTTCTTAACGGCCGTGTGAACTAGTATCTCGAAGTTCGGCAACTCGGCGTCTTTTACAATTCCTGCAATTAAATTGACAAATCCATCTGCGTGCTTCCCGCCCGTGACCGCAGAGCGATTGCCGGCGTCCTTTCTTCCAGAACCAGATCCCTGCTTTTCGTGCTGACTGGTTCGCGTTCGCCAAAAATGCTTGACCGCGTCAGTAAGGCCCTTTTCTACGTCGATCATTGCTTGTGCATTCTAATCAAGGCGCCTGAAAAGAGTCTCCGCGTATCTCTCTCGATGCGCTTCTCAGCGTTTGCAAGATAATGCGCATCAATTTCAAGGCCAACGCTGTTGCGGCCCCATTTCGCCGCCGCGACGCTTGTCGTGCCGGTACCCAAGAAGGGGTCAAGAACGGTGTCGCCCACAAAGCTAAACATTCGAACAAGTCGTTCAGCCAATTCGATTGGAAAGGGAGCTGGATGATCTTTGGTCGAGGCTCCAGTGATACCAGTCCAAATCTGCTGAAACCAAATCCGGTGCCTTTCAGCCGGAATCACCGATAGAATGCGGGTCGCCAAATCGGGGCTTCGATAGCCTCCTGGTTTCCTCAGCATCAAAATGAATTCGATATCGTTTTTGATTACAGCGTTTGGCTCGTACGGCTTTCCAAGAAATCCTCCTCCATTGCCGGAGGCTTCGTAAGCTGCGTTTGAAATCTTGTGCCAAATAATGGGTGCAAGATTTCGGAATCCTATCTGACGACAGCTTTCCTGAATTTTTGCATGCAAGGGGATCACTGTGTGCTCACCCTTATTTTTTCGCCGGGACAAGCAAACATCGCCAACTACACACACGAGCCGTCCGCCGGGAACGAGGAGCCGAAAACACTCTCGCCAAACGTCGTTTAACGCCTCGATGAAGTCGTCGTAATCGCTCACGTGTCCTAGTTGCCCGTCTGAATCGCGGTACCTCTTCAACGTCCAATACGGTGGGGACGTAACTGCAAGTTGGATGCTGCTAGCCGCCAGAGCTGTGGGGTGCCTTGCATCAGCGTTGTACAGCTCGTAAATCGTTGGAATTTGCGCGAGCTTCGCTTCTATCGCTGCCGTTGCCTTTGAATCCCTTGCGATACGTGGAAGGTCAGTCTGGTGGTTCGAGATTTTCCCGACTTCCCTAGGAATCCAGCCAGCCGGATCAAATTTCGGTTGTTTCAACGCGACATTCATAGGGCTCATGTAACACGGATTCGCTTCAGCGACCGCTTCCTGCTGGCAGTGTCTCGGGGGCTCATCCACAGGGCCGAAGCGCTCTAGAATCTTGAGCGCGCGGGTGTACCCTATCGCTCGGCTCATCGCTAAATCCGAAGTTAAGGTAGCCGATTGTCGTTCATGATACGTTCTATTGCAAGTGGGGGGGGTACCGTGATGTCTCTGTAATGAGGACCAGCCTTGACATTTGTCCCCGCTACCGTTACATACCTCCTAATCTCGCCCGTAAGGACGCCGCCGGGTGACGCCGGCGGAAAGGGGCGAGTGCGGTTCCCGCGGGCGGGGTTGTCAGCCCCGCTCCCGGGCGGCTCCGGGCCAAAACGACCGGCCGGCATTACGACCGGCCCGCGGGCTCATATCGCCCGCTGTACTGGGACGGCAGGGGACGGATAACACCCGTTCCTCAGTAGCTCCGTTCCAGGAAGCGCGTGAACTGGAGCTGAGCGGTGGCGTTCGGTCGCTGCCGCAAGTGCCGTGGTGGAACGCCGGTAGGCGAGCGCGCCCGAGAGCGGAAGGGCGGCGCAAGCTGCTCCTTCCGTGGCGCGCCCCGCACGCCGTTGTGTGCGGGTCTTGGACTACCGCGTCTGCCGGCGTTCCGCTTCCTTCTTTCTTTGCCGGAAGCGAGCCGTAAAGAAGTTTCGTAGCCTGGGTTGAACGAAGTGAAACCCAGGATGGGCAGTGAAGCTGATAGTTCGTTCCCGGATTTCGCTTCGCTCAATCCGGGCTACGGGCAGAGGCCGTTTCGATATCGCTGTTTGACATCGCTTGCGCGCGGGAATGCGTCGCGAGAACGAGAGGGGTTATGCCTTGACCGGCCGGCATCGGCTCGCGATATGAGCCTGGGGCGAAATCCGGCTCCCGGAAGGGCTCATGTTCGAAGCATTCAAGGCTTTCATCTCCGATTTTGCCGACGGCGGTAAACATCCCAGCCAGTTCGCCGACGACGACTACCGGCTCGCCGCCGCTGCGCTTTTGGTGCATGCCGCGACCATCGACGGCGAGATGATGACGAGCGAGCGCGATAAGCTGCACAACGTGCTCAAGCAGGGCTTTACGCTCGACGATGCGGCGACCGATGAATTGATCGCCAAGGCGACGGCGGCCGAGCACGAATCCGTCGACCTTTATCACTTCACCCACTCGCTCAACCGCGCGCTCGACGAGGGCGGCCGCGCCCGCGTCATCGAGATGATGTGGCAGATCGTCTATGCCGACGGCCGCCGCGACGAGCTGGAGGACAATCTGTTGTGGCGCGCCGCCGATCTCCTTGGCGTGTCGCCGCAAGAGCGGATCGCGCTGCGCCGCCGGGTCGGCGGCGATGATGCCGAGCCTGGCGCGCCGGATGACGCCGGCGCTCCGGGCGACGCCGGCGAGCAGGGCAGCCTGGCATGAAGCCGGTTGCGCTGATCACCGGCGCCTCGGCCGGCATCGGCGTGGAATTGGCGCGGGTCTTCGCCACGCAGGGTCACGAGCTGGTGCTGGTGGCGCGGCGCCAGGACCGCCTCACAGCATTGGCCGACGAGATCGCCGCGTCCGGCCGGCCGCGGCCGACGGCGCTTCCGCTCGATCTCGAACGCCGCGATGCCGCAGCAACGCTCGCCGCGGAGCTGTCGGCGCAGGGTCTCGAACCCGCCTACGTCATCAACAATGCCGGCTTCGGCTTGAGCGGGCCGGCGGCAAAACTCAGCCGCGACGAACAGCTCGCCATGATCGACCTCAATGTGCGCGCGCTTACCGAGCTGTCGCTTGCTTTTATTGACAGTCTCGAGCGCCATCGCGGCGGGATTCTCAACGTGGCGTCGGTCGCGGCCTTCATGCCCGGACCCGGCATGGCGGTCTATTATGCCAGCAAGGCTTATGTGCTGTCGTTCAGCGAAGCCTTGCATCACGAATTGGCCGGCCGCGGCATCAAAGTGACCGCGCTCTGTCCGGGGCCGGTGCAGACCGAATTCCAGGCGCGGTCGGGTATGCAACTGCCGAACGCCGCAAAAATGATCGAGCTGCCGGCAAGCCGCGTGGCGCAACTCGGCTATGACGGATTGATGCGCGGCCGCCGCGTGGTCGTCGCCGGCATCGGCAACAAGATCGCGGTCTCCCTGATGCGCTTTATTCCGAATGCGCTGCTGATGGCGGCCGTCGATCGCCGCGTGGGCTCCGCCGGCGGCCGATGACGCCCGACTATGGCGCGCCGTTTGCTTCCCGTAATGGAGACGTTAAAACTCTAAGAAAGCGAACCAATCGCCGGCGTCATGGAACAGCCGATACTGATCGTCCTGCACCAGGAACATTCTACCCCCGGCCGCATCGGCAATGCGCTGCGCGAGCTCGGCTATGCGCTCGACGTGCGCCGGCCGCGCTTCGACGATCCGCTGCCGTCCACCATGGCGGAACACGCCGGCGCCATCATCTTCGGCGGCCCGATGAGCGCCAACGATCCGGACGATTACATCCGGCGCGAGATCGATTGGATCGGCGTGCCGCTCAAGGAGCACAAGCCGTTTCTCGGCATCTGCCTCGGCGCCCAGATGTTCGCGCGGCAGCTTGGCGGCAAGGTGTTTCGCCATCCCGAGGGCCGCGCCGAGATCGGCTATTACCCGATCCGGCCGACCAGCGCCGGCCGCGCCGTCGTCGATGCGTGGCCGGAATGCGTCTATCAGTGGCACCGCGAAGGCTTCGACCTGCCGCCGGGCGCCGAGCTTTTGGCCGAAGGCGATACGTTCGAAGTGCAGGCGATCCGCGCCGGCGCGGCGTTCGCGCTGCAATTCCACCCCGACGTGACCCACGCCATGATGCACAAATGGACGACGCGCGGCCACGAGCGCATGGAACTGCCCGGCGCAAAACCGCGGCACACCCATTTCGCCGACCGCGCCGTCTACGATTATTCGGCGCGCGCGTGGCTCAGCGTTTTTCTGGAGCGCTGGCTTGCGGCGGCGTGAGCGCGGGCGCCGCTACTGGCCGTTTTCTAGAAGCTGGCCGAAATAGGCCACCGTCTTGGTATAGACCTGCGACGAGTTCCACTGCAGCAGCACCTGAAAATTGGCGGTGCCTTCGCCCCAGGGCTGGCCCTTCTGCCAGCCGTAGCCTTTCAGATAATTGGCCGTCGAGGCGAGCACGTCGGGCACGTCGTGGATGAGATCGCGGCGGCCGTTGCCCTCGAAGTCGACGGCGTATTTCAGATAGGACGACGGCAGGAACTGGGTCTGTCCGATCTCGCCGGCCCAGGCGCCGCGCATGGCGGCGGGCGTCATGTCGCCGCGATCGACCATGCGCAGCGCGGCGATCAGCTCGCCGCGGAACTTGTCCGGCCGCCGGCAATCGAAAGCGAGCGCTGCCAGCGAGCGGATGGTCGGGAAATGGCCGGTATCGGCGCCGAAGTCGGTTTCCAGTCCCCAGATGGCGACGATGACGCCGCCGGGCACGCCGTATTGCTGCTCGATGCGGCTCAACAGCGAGGCGTATATCAGCATCTTCTGTCGGGCGCGGGCGAGCCGCGGCGGCACCATGCGGCCGGAGAACTGCTCAAAACTTTGCCGGAATACGCCTTGGGCGTGGTCGCGCGCGATGATGGTCGGGTCGTAGGTCACGCCGGCGAGTCCCGATTGGATGGCGCGCTGCGAAATGCCGTCGGCCGCGGCTTCCTGTTTGACGCCTTGGAGCCAGGCGCCGAAATCGCCGCCGCATGGCGCTGCGGCGCGCGCCGGCGCTGCGGTCACGACAAGTGCGAGGCTAAGCCAGATCGCGTAGAGCAGTCGCATACGGTGTTCCTTTACCCCCCGGCACTATCGCTTACCATGATGCCGCAGCCGCGCCGACACGGCCAGGGCATGGCTGAAGAAATGGCTGACGGATCACGGGCGGGCATCGTGATAGCGCTCGGCATCGTAGAGCTCGCGAAAAATCTTGGTCGAAATCAGGACGACGGCGACGGTGCTCAAGCCGCCAAGCAGCACCGAGGGTACGGTGCCGAACACGGCGGCCGCCGTGCCGGCACGGAAAATACCGAGCTGGTTCGAGGTGTTGGTGACCATCGAATTGACCGCATAGACGCGGCCGCGCATCTCGTCCGGCGTGCGCAGCTGCACCATGGTCTGGCGCACCACCACGCTGATGGTGTCGGAGGCGCCGACGACCGCCAGCGCCGCCAGGGCGAGCACGAAGTTCGGCGTCAGCGCGAAGAGAATCGTCGCCACGCCATAGATCGCCACCGTCGCGAACATGATGCGGCCGACGCGATCGGAAATCGGCCATCGCGCCAAGACCAGCGCCGTGGCGATGGCGCCGGCGGCGGGCGCGGCGCGCAAAATGCCGAAGCCGAGCGGTCCGGCGAGGTAGATATCGCGGGCGAAGATCGGCAGCACCGCGGTGGGATTGCCGAGCACCACCGCGAACAGATCGAGCAGCACGGCGCCGAGTACGACCTTTTGGCTCACCATGAAAGTCAGCCCGCTGAACATCGATTTGAGATCGAGCGGCGCCCGTTCCGGCAGTTTGGCTTCCATGGCGATGCCGAGCATCACCAGGCCGGCGGAGAGCCACAGCGCCGCGCAGACCGTGAACACCAAAGTCGGGCTGATCTCGATCAGGATGCCGCCGAGCGCCGGCCCGGCGATCACGGCGGTTTGCGACGCCGAGCTCGAACCGGCAATGGCGCGCGGCAGGAGGTCGCTCGGAACGATGTTCGGCAGCACCGATTGCAGGCTCGGCTGCTCGAAGGCGCGGCCGGTGCCCACCACAAAGGCCATAGCGAGAAGAAGCCCTGGCGTCAGCCGGCCGGTGGCATTGGCGAAAGCCAGCGCGGCGACCGCGATCGCCTCGGTCAGCTGCGCCAGGAAGGTGACCAGGCGCCGGTCGTAGTGATCCGCCACGTGGCCGGTCAAGACGAACAATCCGACGGCCGGGATAAACTGTACGAGCCCGATCAAGCCCAGGTGAAATGGGCTGTTGGTCAATTCATACATCTGCCAGCCGACCGCGACGACCTGGATCTGCTGCGCAACCGACGCGGCGACCCGCACATAGAGAAAGCGGACATAAGCGGGATGGCGCAGCAGCGACGGCGCTGGGGAAGATCGTTAAGTCATTCGCGGCTCTTATAGCCGCATCGGCGCGCTTTTACCCATCCTTGACAGCATAAGAAGCCGGTCCTAAATGGCGCCCACTCGCCACAAAGGCGGAATTTGCCGATTGGCGGGGCCGTAGCTCAGTTGGGAGAGCGCCTCGTTCGCAATGAGGAGGTCAGGGGTTCAACTCCCCTCGGCTCCACCAGCCTTCGCTCGCTGCGCGAGCTACGGCTCGGCAAGCCCACTTTGCCGCCCTCGGGCGGCTTTCGAGCTTCACTTGTTCGCGAGCGCTCAGTTCGCTAGTTTCTGCCACCGTTAACCCGAATCCGGTCCATGCGCGCCCTATTTCTGGTCATCGATTTAGCTCTGCAGCTCTATGTCTGGATCGTGATCGCGATGGCGATCTTTTCCTGGCTGGTCGCCTTCAACGTGGTGAATACGCGCAACCACGTGGTCGCGATGATCGGCGATTTTCTCTATCGCATCACCGAGCCGGCGTTGCGCCCGATCCGCAACATGCTGCCCAATCTCGGCGGCATCGATATTTCGCCGGTCATCCTGTTTCTGATCATCGTCTTCATCCGCTATGTGATAGCGCTTTATATCCTGCCGAACGTCTACTGAACGCCATGCATGCCCGGCCGTGGACGCAAGCGGCGGATGGCGTCGCGCTCGATATACGCGTCACCCCGCGCGCCAGCCGCGAGGCCATCGAAGGCATCGAGCGCCGCGCCGACGGGCGCGCCGTGCTCAAGGTGCGGCTGCGCGCGGCGCCGGTCGAAGGCGAGGCCAACGAGGCGCTGCGCCGGCTCATGGCCAAGGCGCTCGGCGTTGCGCCGCGCCAGGTCGAAATCGCGACGGGCGCTACGGCGCGGCTCAAGCGGCTGCGCATCGCCGGCGATCCGAAAGGTCTCGTTGCGATGCTGGAACGATTGACCAAGGGAATTGAATGACTGCGAAAATAATCGACGGCAAGGCGATCGCGACGGCGCTGCGCGCTTCGGTCAAGGCCGAGACGCATCGCCTGACCGCGGCGCACGGCATCGTGCCCGGACTGGCGGTGGTGCTGGCGGGAGATAATGCGGCCAGCAAGACTTACGTCACCAGCAAATCGCGCGCGGTGGTCGAAGTCGGCATGCGGCCGCTCGATTATCATTTGCCTGCCGCGACCGGCGAAGCGGAATTGCTGGCGCTCGTTCAAGCGCTCAATGCCGATCCCGCCGTGAGCGGCATTCTGGTGCAGCTGCCGCTGCCGCCGCAGATCAATCCCGCGCGCATTCTCAACAGCATCGATCCGAACAAGGACGTCGACGGATTCCATCCGCTCAATGCCGGGCGACTGATGACGGGGTTGCCGGCTTTGCTGCCGTGCACGCCGGTCGCCTGTCTCAAGCTGATCAAAACCGTGCATCCTTCGCTGGTCGGCATCGACGCGCTGATGGTCGGCCGCTCGCATATCGTCGGCAATCCGCTGTCGCAAGTGCTGCTCAACGAGAACGCGACCGTCACAGTCGCGCATACCCGTACGCGCAACCTGCCCGACTACTGCCGGCGCGCCGAGCTCCTTTGCGTGGCCATCGGCTGCGCCGAATTCATCCGCGGCGACTGGATCAAGCCGGGCGCCACCGTGATCAACGTCGGCATCAATCGGGTGACCGACAGTTCCGGCAAGTCCCATATCGTCGGCGACGTGAATTTTGCCGAAGCGGTCGAAGTGGCCGGAGCGATCACGCCGGTGCCCGGCGGCGTCGGGCCGATGACCATCGTTTGTCTGTTGGTGAACACCTTGCGCGCGGCCTGCGCGCAGGCCGGGCTGCCGCCGCCGGCGGTGTGACGCGTCAGCTATTCCAGCCGAAGGCGACCTTGTCGAGCACGCGGGTGCCGAATTTCTCGGAGCTGCGCGCCACCGCCTTGCCGCCGAGCGCGCGGTAAAATTCCACCGCGTTTTCGTTCTCCGACAGCGCCCACACGATCAGCGATTTGAGCGCGCTCTGCGCCAGATCGCGCCGCGCCGCGGTGAACAACCGGCGGCCGAAGCCCAGCCCCTGGAATTCCGGCCGCAGATAGAGCTCGTAGATCTCGCCGTCATAGTAGAGGCTGCGCGCGCGGTTGCGCCCGTAATTGGCGTAGCCCGCGATCTTGTCGCCGAATTGCAACAGCGCGATGCGGCTGCCTTTGCGGATGGCGCTTTCCCACCACGCCGGACCGCGGCGATTGATCAGCCGTTCCAACTCGGCGCCCGGAATGATGCCCTGATAAGCGGTTCGCCATGCCTCATCGTGGGCATCCGCGACCGCGCCGGCATCGCAGGCCCGGGCCCGACGGATTTCAATGAGGATGGTGCTCATGATGCGATGCTCGTCCTGCGGCTCATCACCCAATTCACGACCCGATCAAAGCAAGCGGTTCTGCAGCCTTCAAGGCTTTCAATTCACCTTCGGTTAACGATGTGGATTATTAGCCAAAACAGACGGGTCTGGCCACAATCGCAAACGCGAAAATGTCAGCCCTGTGCGCGATCCGGACGTGCTGTTGCAATCCTGTCACGGTTCGCCGTATTCTGCGCGGGCGTCGTCCGGCGCGGCGAAACTTGTGACAGGATGGCGCTTGGTTTTCGCGGGCGAGCCGAAGCGCACACGCGCCCTGGCCGCGATTAGACGCGCTCGGCTTCTTTGCGCCGCTCGTCGCGCTTGCGCTCGACCGGATCGAGCAGCTTCTTGCGCAACCGGATCGATTTCGGCGTCACCTCGACCAATTCGTCGTCTTCGATATAGGCGAGCGCCTTTTCCAGGGTCATGCGGATTGGCGGCGTCAGCCGGATCGCTTCGTCCTTGGAGTGGGTGCGGATGTTGGTGAGCTTCTTGCCCTTGAGCACGTTGACTTCGAGGTCGTTGCCGCGGGTGTGCTCGCCGACGATCATGCCGCGATAAACCTTCCAGCCCGGCTCGATCATCATCGGGCCGCGGTCTTCCAGGTTCCACATGGCGTAAGCCACGGCCTCGCCCTGATCGGTCGAGATCAACACGCCGTTGCGCCGGCCGACGATGTCGCCGCGATGCGGACCGTAGGCGTGGAACAGCCGGTTCATCACCGCGGTGCCGCGCGTGTCGGTGAGGAGTTCGCCCTGATAGCCGATCAGCCCGCGCGTCGGCGCATAGAAGGTGAGCCGCACCCGGCCGCCGCCGGAAGGCCGCATCTCGACCATCTCGCCCTTGCGCTCGGCGAGCTTCTGCACCACCACGCCGGAATGTTCTTCGTCGACGTCGATGACGACTTCCTCGATCGGCTCGAGGAGCTCGCCCGACGGGCCATGTTGATAAAGCACCTTCGGCCGCGACACCGAAAGCTCAAAGCCTTCCCGCCGCATGGTTTCGATCAGAATGCCGAGCTGCAATTCGCCGCGGCCGGCGACTTCCATGGAATCCTTCTCGATCGATTCGGAAATCCGCAGCGTGACGTTGCCCTCGGCCTCGCGCAACAGACGGTCGCGAATCACCCGGCTCTGCACCTTGTCGCCTTCGGTGCCGGCCAGCGGCGAATCGTTGATGTGAAAGGTCATGGTCAGCGTCGGCGGATCGATCGGCTGCGCCGGCAGCGGCTCGGTCACCTCGGGCGCGCACAGCGTGTGCGAGACGAACGCGTCGGGCAGGCCGGCGATGGCGACGATGTCGCCGGCAAAGCCTTCGTCGATCGGCACCCGCTCCAGGCCGCGGAAGGCGAGCACTTTGGTGATGCGGCCCTCCTCGACCAGTTCGCCGTTGCGATCGAGGACTTTGACCGCTTGATTGGGTTTCACCGAACCGGAGAAAATACGGCCGGTGACGATGCGGCCGAGATAGGGATTGGCTTCGAGGATCGTGCCCAGCATACGGAACGGACCGTCCTCGACCTGCGGCGGCGCGACGTGACTGATGACGAGCTCGAACAGCGGCGCCATACCCCGGTCCTTTGGACCGGCCGGATCGGGCGCCATCCAGCCCTGCTTGGCCGAGCCGTAGAGGATGGGGAAATCGAGCTGTTCCTCGGTCGCGTCGAGTGCGGCGAACAGGTCGAACACTTCGTTGGCGACTTCGGTCGGGCGGGCGTCGGAGCGATCGACCTTGTTGATGACCACGATGGGGCGCAGCCCCATCTTGAGTGCCTTCGACACCACGAACTTGGTTTGCGGCAGCGGCCCCTCGGCGGCGTCGACCAGCACCAAGGCGCCATCGACCATATTAAGGATGCGCTCGACTTCGCCGCCGAAATCGGCGTGGCCCGGCGTATCGACGATATTGATCCGGGTGTCGTGCCAGACCAGCGAGGTCGCCTTGGCGAGGATGGTGATGCCCCGTTCGCGCTCAAGGTCGTTCGAAATCGAGCGCGCGCTCGGCCACGCGCTGGTTCTCGCGGAACGAGCCCGATTGCTGCAAAAGCCGGTCGACCAGGGTGGTTTTGCCGTGGTCGACATGGGCGATAATGGCAATGTTGCGGAGATTCATGCGTAAAGCGCTTTAAACCGTTACGGGCCCCGAAGGGGCCCGCGTTTTCATGCGCTGTATATAGTCAGGAATCGCGCAGAAGCAATCGTTTACGCCGCGGTGACCATCTATGCCGCTGCGGCCTTGGCGCCGGCCCCGGCGGCGCTGCTCGCGCTCCCATGGTCGACAATGGCGGCGCGGCGCCCGGCAATGGCGAAGCGCAGCTGGTCGAGCGCGAAGGCAAACGACATACGCACCGTTTCGTCGAATTCCTCGTGTTCGCCCTGGTGGATGATCGCGATCACGAGGTTGTCGGCCTCGATCTGAAGTTGGTCGATCGCCTCGATCGTCGACGCGGCATGCGCTTTGCGCACCAGATCGAGGACGCGCTGCAGAAGCCGCAACCGCCGGGTGCGGCCGCTGCTGCGCAGGTAGCTCGCCAAGCCGGCAATCGCCGAGCCGAACACCGGAAAGATCAGCATGCCGTAGAAAATGTCGTCGCCATATTTGTCGAAGAACGACTGCTGGCTGTCGGAGAGATAGGCCAGCGCGCCGGGATGGACGACAACGTCGGCATCCTTGTCGGTCGACGGGGCCGCGATTTTGACGTCGCCCGGCACCGCGGCGGCGAGCGCCTGGCGCGACGAATAGATCACCTTTGCCAGCGCGCCGATGACGGAATCGCTGTACGACTTTCGCGCCACCAGATATTCGGCGAAGCTGAGACTCTTGAGGCTGTCGTCGGGCGTCGGCGGATTGCCGCCGAACGTGCCGGCGTCGATATCGACCGAGGCAAAGGCCGGGTTACGTTTGGCAACGCCCTCGGCCTGATCGATTTCGATGAAGGATGGCGCCTTGCCGTTCACCGTCGCCGCCACCACCGCGTCGGAAATGTCCCGGCCCGTCGCGGCTCCCGCCACGAACAGCGCGTCGACCAGATTGTTCTTGATGGCGTCGGCAAGATTTTTCGGGTCGATGTGCGATATCGTCACCTTGGCGAGCGGCACGCCGTAATGGCTCAGCACGAGTTCAAGAAGCCCGGCCGTCGCCTGATTGCCGGTGACGATGCCGACGCGCTTGCCGGAAAGCTGAGTTACCTTGCCGAACTTGGCGCTGTCGTCGCTGGTATCACTGTCATCGCTGTCGGCGCGCTTTGCACTCTTTGCACCTTTGGCGCTCTTGGTCGGCTTCGCAGCCTCGCCGCTTTTGCTGCCCGCGCCTTTGGCCGCCTTGGCGCTCGTCGCAGCCGCGGCGCCATCGTCGCCGCCCTTTGACTTGATCGCACCGGGCGGCGGCACGATCAACGCCATCACGTTCTGCCGCACAATAGCGATCACCGGCCAATTCACCGAGTTCTTCGAGATTGCCCGGCAAGACCGCGAGATCGGCCTGACCCTTGCTGATCGCTTGAGCCGTTTCGCCCGAACTGCGCGTCGGGACGATCTGCAAGGAAATATCGCGGTGGCCCTTCGCGATTTGATTGGTCAGCGCCTGGACAAATTTGGCGTCCACCGGCCCGGCGGCGATCCGCATATGGTCGGCTTGCGTGGTGAAATAAAATCCCGCCCAGAGGGCGGCGCCAAGCGCAATGGTGCCGAGAATGGTGACCAGCCAGGTGTGGCGCAGGAACATCCGCACCCGGTTTCGCACCATATGTTCGAGCGACTCGATGCTCATGGCGTGACTCGATGAGTGGCTGTGTGCGGCCGCCGCCGAGCCCTTCGCGTTTCCCTTGGAACGCCGAAAAAGCCAAAACCTCATGGCAAGAGGCGGACGCTGTGGCAGGCCAGGCGGCATAGTTAATCCTAACACGGCTCGCCGGTTTTGACTCCAGGGCGCAAGTGCGTTCAAGGAAGCAAGCGGTGCGTTGGTTAATCGCCAACCATCCATTTTCGCTCGGGTCTATGGCTCGACTTTGACAGGGCCCGCGCCGTAGCGGGGCACCGTCGACCAGGTCTCACGCCCCAGCCGGTCGGCTCCATGGCCCGGTGCGAAACCCGGCCGGCATGGCCCGATGCACCATCAGCATTTCGCCGATGGTTTCGGACGTCACCAAGCCGATCAGCCGCCCCGCCGCATCGATAATGGCAACGGCGGGGACGGACTTTTCCTGCAGCAGGCGAAACGCCTCGTCGAGACAATGGCGGTGGCCGAGCGTCGGGATTTGCGCGGTCATGGCGTCGGCGACTTTGGCATCGGGGCCGCGCTCCTTGAGCGCGCGAATGAGATCGTTGCGGACCAGCACGCCGATCGGCCGGCTGGCGCCGTCGACCACCGGGAATTCACCTTGGCTGGTTCGTAATAGCGTCTCGACGGCGGCATCGACATGCTCGTCGGGCGTGAGGGTCGCGAATTGGGTCATCATCGCCGCCGTCACCGGCACGCCCTGCGACATGGCGCGGATCGCCACCAGATGCGCTTCCGACGACGCCGCGAGATAGACGAAAATGGCGATGAAGATCAGCAGCGGATTGCCGAACAGGCCGAGGAAGCCAAGCAGGAATGCGACCCATTGGCCAATGGCCGCCGCGAGCTCGGTGGCGCGGACATAGCCGAAGCGGCTCGCCAGCAAGGCGCGCAGCACGCGCCCGCCGTCCATCGGAAATGCCGGGATCAGATTGAACACCGCGAGAAAAACATTCACTGCGGCCAGCCGGTCGACCATGCTGGCCGACGCGCTCTCGAGGGTGACGAGGTGGTTGAGCTCGAGATGGGCGCCGCCGACCAGAACCAGGAGCGCGGCGATAACGACATTGACCAAAGGCCCGGCGATGGCGATGAGAAATTCTTCGCTCGGCTGTTCCGGGATGCGCTCGAGCCGCGATACGCCGCCGATCGGCAGCAGGATCACGTCGGGCGTCGCCACGCCGAAAGCCCGCGCCGTGAAAATATGGCCGAACTCGTGCAGCAGCACGCACAGGAACAGCAGCACCAGGAATATCAATCCGTTCCAGGCCTCCTGCGGTCCGCCGGCGATGTAGCTGACGCCGAAAATCCAGGCGAGAAACAACACGAATGTCACATGGACGCGGATCGCCGTGCCGGCGACGGACCCGATGTTCAAAGACCAGCCCATGGCAACCTCCGGCCTTCCCAGGCGTTGACGCTCGATTGGCTATCTAATGATCTTGGCCCATAGTTGCGATAGCGAAGGTTGGCGACGCTCGCCTGTACAGACGGAGCTTGCACATGATTCAAAAACTTGCCGGCGAAGCGCGCAAGGCCGCCTTGGCCCGGCTCAAGGGCTGGAGCGAGATTTCGGGGCGCGACGCCATTACCAGGAAATTCGTCTTCGCCGACTTCAATGAAGCCTTCGGCTTCATGACCCGCGCGGCGCTGGTCGCGGAGAAACTCGACCACCATCCCGAATGGTTCAATGTCTACAAGACCGTCGAAGTCACCTTGTCGACCCACGATGCCGGCGGCTTGACCGAGCGCGACATCAAGCTCGCCGAAGCGATGGATAAGATTGTGGGCTAAGGAACCGGCGCCGGGACGAACCCGCCGGGCGCGGGCCGCCTTGCGGCTGCCGCCTTTCGGCGCCATCTTTGCGCAATCGATTATCCGTAGGAGAGGCAATGAGTTTTTGGCAACAAGCCGCCGCTTGGCCGAGCTTTTCTTGGCAGGACTTCGCCGCGCGGAGCCGCCGGATCACCTCTGACGAAGCCGGCCTGCGGCGCAAATTCTGGCGCAAGCTCAAGCGCGAGGCGGCGAGCATTCCTTTCCTGGAGGATGTTCTCACCGCGCATTACTGTGCCTTCGACCGCCAGACTCCGCTTTATGTGAAGGTCGTGCTGGTCGGTGCCATCGTCTATTTCGTCGTGCCGGACGATTTGATTCCCGACGCCATTCCGGTGATCGGTTACGCCGACGATGCCGCGGTGCTGGGCGCGGCGTTCAAGCTTGTCTCTTCGCATATCAAGCCGGAGCATCGGCAGGCGGCGCAGGCAATGCTGGCGCGGCTGCGCGCGTAGCAGCCGCCTAAGGCCGCAGCACGATTTTTCCCATCACCTTGCGGTCGGCGATGGCCTTGAGCGCGGCTGCGATCTCCGCCAAAGGATAAACCGCGTGCACATGGGCGCTGAGCTTGCCTTGCGCGCACCAGGCAACGATTTGCGTCATCAAAGCGCGTTGCGCTTTCGGCTCGCGCCTGACCCAGGTGCCCCATAATACGCCGCGGATATCGCAGCTTTTCAGGAGCACGAGATTAAGCGGCAGCTTCGGAATTTCGCCGGCGGCGAAGCCGACCACCAGATAACGGCCTTCCCAGGCCAGCGAACGCACGGCGGGCTCCGCATAAGGACCGCCGACCGGATCGTAGACCACGTCGATGCCGTGTTCGCCACCGAGCTTCCTGAGCGCGCCGCGCAAATCGTCGCGCGCGTAATTCACCGTCTCGTCGGCGCCGTGCTTGCGGGCGAAAGTGAGCTTGTCGTCCGACGACGCGCAGGCGATGACGCGTGCGCCCATGATCTTGCCGATCTCAATCGCGGCGAGGCCGGCGCCGCCGGAGGCGCCGAGCACGACCAGCGTTTCGCCGGATTCGAGTTCGGCGCGCTGTTGCAGCGCGTAAAGCGTCGTGCCGTAGGTGACGGTGAGGCCGGCGGCGCGGTCGAAATCGAGCTCATCCGGCACCTTCACGAGCTGCTGCGCCGGGACGGCGACCGCTTCGCGCGCCGCGCCCCAGCCGATATTGCCCATGACGCGGTCGCCCGGAGCGATGCCGGTGACGCCGGCGCCGACGCTCTCGACCACGCCGGCGAACTCCGCGGCCGGCGAGAACGGAAACGGCGGCTTGTGCTGATATTTGCCGGCGATGATCAGCGTGTCGAAGAAATTGAGCGCCGCCGACTTCACCCGCACCACCGCCTCGCCGGGCCCGGCGTGCGGCTCCTCGATATCGGAAAGCTCAAGCTCATCGGGAGTGCAGAAATGGGTGCAGAGGACGGCTTTCATGCCCGCTTCATTATCAGGCTTCCGTTACTCCGGCATCATGCAGAAAACCGCACAGCTGCGACGGCTGCAGTGTCGGGAATCACGATTTGCCGGTGTAGCGCAGCCTGCCGGCACGAATCGTTTTGCCGCAAAGGCCGTCTTTGCGCCCAGCTATCTCATTCCGTATTCGAACGAATTGGATTAAAATGACAAAATTGCTAATAAAGGCGCGGGGGCGTCCTCCGCGAGGCATATGCGCATGGATCGAAGATGGCGGCTTGCCTTTTTGCTGTTCATTGCGGCGGCATTCGCCGTTCCGGCGCTCGCCCAACAGCCCGCCGCTCCGGCTTCCGCCGCGCCCGCGGCCGCAGCGAAGCCGAAGCCCAAACCTAAACCGGCGCCAAAGCCGGTCGCCCCTGCGAAGCCCGCCGCGGCCGAGAGGCATGAAGCGCCCGCGGTCGAACGGCATGAGGCCGGCACCCAGCCCAAGCTCCTTGGCCAATATGCCGACTGGGGCGCCTACACGGCTTCGCCCGGCGGCAAGAAGGTCTGTTTCGCCATTTCCAAGCCAACGTCCTCGGAGACCAATCCGCCAAACCGGCCGCGCAACCCGATCTACATGTTCATCTCGACCCGGCCGGCCGACAAAGTGATCAATGAGGTCTCGATCATCATCGGTTATCCGTTCAAGCCGGGCTCCGAGGCGAGCGCGCAAATCGGCTCGACCAGCGTTGCGCTGTACACCCAGCTGGACGGCGCCTGGATCAAGAACGCCCCCGAGGAAGCGCAAATGGTCGACGCCATGCGGGGAGGCGATAACGCCATCGTCAAGGGCGAGTCGGCCAAGGGCACGCAGACGACCGACACGTTCAACCTGAAGGGTGTGTCGCAGGCGCTCGACCGCGTGGCGCAGGAATGCAAATAGGCGTTTGCCGTTCTGACGCTTCGTGCTGTTAAAGTCGCGCTTTCAGCCCCATCTAAGCGGCAGGCAGGCTTTTGCCGCTGTTTTTCGACACTGGATCGCCGATGACTTCGCTTGCAGCGACTGAAACCGAACGCTCCGGCGCCGCGCCGTTCGTCGAAAAACGACCGCTGGAGGCCTATGCCGCGCCGGCGCAGCCGTCACTCGTCGGCATGACGCGCGAGGCGCTGGCCGCGGCCTTGGGGGAGGCTGGCGTGCCGGAACGGCAACGCCGCATGCGGGTGCAGCAGGTCTGGCACTGGCTCTATGTGCGCGGCGTGCAAGATTTCGACGCGATGACCACGCTGTCGAAGGAGTTGCGCACGGCACTGGCACAGCGCTTCACGCCGGCGCGGCCGGACATCGCCGCGGAGCAGATTTCCGTCGACGGCACGCGCAAGTGGCTGCTTCGTCTGCCGGGCGAGCTTGGCAGCGCGCCGCATGAGGTCGAATGCGTCTATATTCCGGAGGCCGACCGCGGCACTTTGTGCATTTCGTGCCAAGTCGGCTGCACGCTCACCTGCACCTTCTGCCACACCGGCACGCAGCGGCTGGTGCGCAATCTGACCGCGGCCGAGATTGCCGGCCAGGTGGTCTTGGCGCGCGACCGGCTCAATGACTGGCAGCGCGGCACGACTGCCGCCGGCGAGCCCGAGAAGCGCCTCGTCTCCAATATCGTCATGATGGGAATGGGCGAGCCGCTTTATAATTTTGAGGCGGTGCGCGACGGCCTCGCCGTGGTCGCCGACGGCGACGGCTTGAGCATCTCCAAGCGCCGCATCACGCTGTCAACGTCGGGCGTCGTGCCCAATATCGCGCGCGCCGGTGCGGAAATCGGCTCGATGCTCGCGGTGTCGCTGCATGCCGTCACCGACGAATTGCGCGACCAGTTGGTACCGCTCAATCGCAAATATCCGCTGCGCGAGCTGCTCGAGGCCTGCCGCAACTACCCCGGCCTCTCCAACGCGCGGCGCATCACTTTCGAATACGTCATGCTCAAGGGCGTCAACGACTCGCTGGTCGACGCCAAGGCGCTGGTGCGGCTGCTCAAGGGCATTCCGGCCAAGATCAATCTGATCCCGTTCAATCCCTGGCCTGGCACCAGATACGAGTGCTCCGATTGGGAGCAGATCGAGAAATTCTCCGAAATCGTTTTCAACGCCGGCTACTCCTCGCCGGTGCGCACGCCGCGCGGCCGCGATATTCTCGCCGCCTGCGGCCAGCTCAAAAGCGCGACCGAAAAGCTCTCCGCCCGCGAACGCCTGGCGCTGCGCGCCATGGCCGTGACCGATTAGCGCCCGGTCAATCGAGCATATGACCGCTCTGTTCCGCATCACCATGATGTTCGTCGGCTATGTCTGGGCCTGCATCGCGGCCTCGCTGGTTCTGGCGCTGGGCACACTGACGCCGGAATGGGACTATTTTTTCAATTCGCTCGGCGTGCAATCGTCGCAAGCGCAGTCGACGGCGATGTGGGTGGTGGTCGGAATTGGCGCGCTCATCATTTTCGTTGTCGGCTTTTTGCCGACGCTGCTGATCATCGTCATTACCGAGGGTTTTGCGCTGCGTTCGGTCCTCGTCTATGGCGTCATCGGCGCCGCGCTGGCGCTGGCGATGGCATTCGGGCTGGATTTTACCGGCTATCGCGCGGGCGCCGACATCGACATCGCCCGCGAACGCGAAGTCTTTGCCGCGGCCGGTATCGCCGGCGGCATGGTTTATTGGCTGTTTGCCGGCCGGCGCGCCGGTTCGTGGAAGTGATCCGGCGCGTGGGCCTGACCGAATGAATCGCACAGGGCTTATTGTCGCGCTTAGCATCGGTTTTGCGGTCGGCCTGATCTGCGCAGTCGATCCGCAGCTCGATCTCGATATTGCCGGTGGCTTCTTCCATCGCGCGCCGCCGACTTTGTTCGCGGCCAATGCCCAGCCCTGGGTGCAGCACACGCGCGAAGCGGCGCGTGTGCTCATTACGCTCCTCGTGCTGCCGGCCTTCCTTGCCGTCATCGGCAAGCTGATCTGGCCGCAGCGGCGCATGCTGATCGAGGCGCGCGCGGCGCTATTCCTCATCGCGACGCTGGCGCTCGGCCCCGGCCTTCTCACCAACGTCATTCTCAAGGATCACTGGGGCCGACCGCGGCCGATCGACGTGCAGCAATTCGGCGGCGACTATCGGTTCACGTCGTGGTGGGACCCGCGCGGCGATTGTCCGGACAATTGCTCGTTCATTGCCGGCGAGCCGTCCGGCGCATTCTGGACGCTGGCGCCGGCCGCGCTGGCCGGTCCGGAATTGCAGCCGCTCGCCTATGCCGCCGCGCTCGCTTTCGGCGCCGGCGTCGGCGTGCTGCGCATCGCCGCCGGCGCCCATTTTTTCTCCAACGTCGTCTTCGCCGGCGTGTTCATGTACCTCCTGATCTGGCTCATCCACGGCCTGATCTATCGCTGGCCGGCGACCCGCATCGACGAAGCGGCGGCCGAGCGCCGGCTGGCGGAGGCCGGCGAGAAGCTTGCGGCGCTGGCGCGGCGGCTGACAGACCGCAGCAGCAAGTCCTCCTGAGCATTCCCAACGCTTGCGCCCGCCTGCCGCGCCCCTATAGTCCGCGCGCATTTTGGGCGGCCAGGCCGCCTTCAGCCAGAGGTTTTCGCCATGCCCGCGGGCGGCAAAAAAGACGTCAAGAAAGTCGTGCTGGCCTATTCCGGCGGGCTCGACACTTCGATCATTCTCAAATGGCTGCAGACGACCTATGGCTGCGAGGTCGTCACGTTTACGGCCGATCTCGGCCAGGGCGAGGAGCTCGAGCCGGCGCGAGCGAAAGCGCTGACGCTCGGCATCAAGCCAGAAAATATCTTCATCGAGGATTTGCGCGAGGAATTTGTCCGCGACTACGTGTTCCCAATGTTCCGCGCCAATGCGCTTTACGAGGGCCAGTATCTGCTCGGCACTTCGATCGCCCGGCCGCTCATCGCCAAAAGGCAGATCGAGATCGCCGAGAAGGTCGGCGCCGATGCCGTGGCCCATGGCGCCACCGGCAAGGGCAACGACCAGGTGCGGTTCGAGCTTGCTTACTATGCGCTCAAGCCCGACGTGAAAGTCATCGCGCCGTGGCGCGAATGGGATTTCAAGTCGCGCGAAGCGCTATTGGAATTTGCCGAGAAAAATCAGATCCCGATCGCCAAGGACAAGCGCGGCGAGGCGCCGTTCTCGACCGACGCCAATCTGCTGCACACCTCGTCCGAGGGCAAAGTGCTGGAAGACCCCTCCGGCGAGGTGCCGGATTACGTCTATTCGCGCACCGAAAATCCCGAGAACGCGCCCAACACTGCGGAGTATGTCGAAATCGAATTCGAGCGTGGCGATCCGGTTGCGGTCGACGGCAAGAAGCTATCGCCGGCGCAACTGCTCGCCCAGCTCAATGCGCTCGGCGGGAAGCACGGCATCGGCCGGCTCGATCTGGTCGAGAACCGCTTCGTCGGTATGAAATCGCGCGGCATGTACGAGACCCCGGGCGGCACCATTTTGCTTGCCGCGCATCGCGGCATCGAATCGATCACGCTCGACCGCGGCGCGGCGCATCTCAAGGACGAGCTGATGCCGAAATACGCCGAGCTGATCTATTACGGCTTCTGGTTCGCACCCGAGCGCGAGATGCTGCAGGCCGCGATCGACAAGAGCCAGGAGTTCGTCACTGGCCGCGTGCGGCTCAAGCTCCACAAAGGGGGCGTCGGCGTCGTCGGCCGCGAGAGCCAATATTCGCTCTACGATCCGGAGCTGGTGACCTTCGAGGAAGGTAAGGTTGCCTACGACCAGCGCGATGCCGAAGGCTTCATCAAGCTCAACGCGCTGCGGCTGCGGACGCTGGGGCAGCGAAGGCGCAAGCTGCTATAGGCGGAAAACTCACGCCGGCGCATGGCAGACGGCCTCGATATTGTGGCCGTCCGGATCGAGCACGAACGCACCATAATAATTCGCATGATAGTGCGGCCTTAAGCCCGGCGCGCCATTATCTTTGCCGCCCGCCGCGATCGCGGCGCGATAAAACGCATCAACCGTTGCACGATCCTTGGCGGCGATCGCGATATGAATCGGCTTATTGAGGCCGCCTTCGCCGCCGATCCAGAAATCCGGCTTACTGTTCGCGCCGAAGCCGGCGGCCGGGCTATCGTTCTCGGTCTGCGCGACTTCCATGACCAAAATGTAGCCTAGGGGCGCCAGCGCCTGCTCGTAAAACGCCTTGGAGCGCTTGTAGTCGGAGACCGGAAATCCGGTGTGGTCGAGCATTGCCGACTTACACCTGCCGCTCGACCATCGCGCGCTTGATCTCGGCGATCGCTTGCGCCGGATTGAGGTGCTTGGGGCAGGCCTTGGCGCAATTCATGATGGTGTGGCAGCGATAGAGCCGGAACGGGTCTTCCAGATTGTCGAGCCGCTCGCCGGTTGCCTCGTCGCGCGAATCGACGATCCAGCGCTGTGCCTGCAGCAAAGCGGCGGGTCCAAGGAAGCGGTCGGAATTCCACCAATAGCTCGGGCACGCGGTCGAACAGCACGCGCACAGGATGCACTCGTAGAGCCCATCGAGCTTTTGCCGGTCCTCGTGGCTCTGCTTCCATTCCTTGGGCGGCGTCGGCGATTTGGTCTGCAGCCACGGCTCGATCGAGGCGTGCTGGGCGTAAAAGTTTGTCAGATCGGGCACCAGATCCTTCACCACCGGCATATGCGGCAGCGGATAGATGCGCACGGCGCCGGTGACTTCGCCCATCGCCTTGGTGCAGGCGAGCGTATTGGTGCCGTCGATATTCATGGCGCAGGAGCCGCAAATGCCCTCGCGGCAGGAGCGGCGGAAAGTGAGCGTCGCGTCGACGTTGTTCTTGAGCCAGATCAGCGCATCGAGAATCATCGGCCCGCAATCGGCGGTATCGACATAATAAGTGTCGATGCGCGGGTTGCGGCCTTCATCCGGGTTCCAGCGGTAGATGCGATATTCGCGCTCGGCGCTGGTCTTCGCCGCATGCGGCCAAGTCTTGCCTTGCTCGACCTTGGAATTCTTCGGCAGCGTGAATTGAACCATCCGAACCTCATTAGACCCGCTTAGTAGACCCGTTTTTTGGGCTCGATATAGGACACGTCGTTGGTCAGCGTGTAGGTGTGCACCGGCCGGTAATCGATGCTGACCTTGCCGGTCGCCGGATCGAGCCAGGTCAAAGTGTGCTTCATCCAGTTCTGGTCGTCGCGGTCGGGGAAATCCTCGCGCGCATGGGCGCCGCGGCTTTCGGTGCGATTGCCCGCCGCATCCATGGTGACCACGGCCTGCTCGATCAGGTTGGCGAACTCCAGCGTCTCGATCAGGTCGGAATTCCAGATCAGCGAGCGGTCGCTCACACGCACATCGTCGATACTCTTGTGGACGTCGTGAATGAGCTTAGAGCCTTCTTGGAGCACTTCGCCGGTGCGGAATACCGCGCAATTGGTCTGCATCACCTGCTGCATCTTGGCGCGCAATTGCGCGGTCGGCGTCGAGCCCGACGCATTGCGGAATTTGTCGAGCCGCGACAGCGCCCGCTCGGCCGAGTTTTTCGCCAGATCCGGCTGCTTGTCGTCCGGGGTGAGGATCTCGGCGCAGCGATGCGCCGCGGCGCGGCCGAACACCACGAGGTCGATCAGCGAATTGGAGCCGAGCCGGTTGGCGCCGTGCACCGAAACGCAAGCCGCCTCGCCAAGCGCCATCAAGCCGGGCACGACGTGGTCGGGATTGCCGTCCTTCTTGGTCACGGCTTCGCCGTGATAATTCGTGGCAATCCCACCCATATTGTAGTGCACCGTCGGCACGATCGGCACCGGTTCGCGCGTCAGATCGACGCCGGCGAAGATGCGCGCGGATTCGGTAATGCCCGGCAGCCGCTCGGCGAGGATTTTTGGATCGAGATGGTCGAGATGCAGGAAGATGTGATCCTTCTTCGGCCCGACGCCGCGGCCTTCGCGGATTTCGATGGTCATGGCGCGCGACACCACGTCTCGCGATGCCAAATCCTTGGCCGAGGGGGCATAGCGCTCCATGAAGCGCTCGCCCGCCGAATTGACCAGATAGGCGCCTTCGCCGCGCGCGCCCTCGGTGATCAGCACGCCGGCGCCGTAGACGCCGGTCGGATGGAACTGCACGAATTCCATGTCTTGCAGCGGCAGGCCGGCGCGCAGCACCATGGCATTGCCGTCGCCGGTCTGGGTATGCGCGCCGGTGCAGGAGGCATAGGCGCGGCCATAGCCGCCGGTGGCGATCATGGTCATCTGCGCCGAGAAGCGGTGGATCGAGCCGTCGTCGAGATTGATGGCAACGACGCCGCGGCAGCGGCCGTCCTCATCGACGATCAAATCGATGGCGAAATATTCGATGAAAAACTCGGTCTGATGGCGTAGCGCCTGGCCGTACATGGTGTGCAGCATGGCGTGACCGGTGCGGTCGGCGGCGGCGCAAGTGCGCTGCGCGGTGCCCTTGCCGTAATGCGTGGTCATGCCGCCGAACGGCCGCTGATAGATCTTGCCGTCCTCGCGGCGCGAAAACGGCAGTCCCCAATGCTCCAATTCGTACACCGCCTCGGGCGCGTTGCGGCACATATACTCGATGGCATCCTGGTCGCCGAGCCAGTCCGAACCTTTGACGGTGTCGTACATGTGCCAGCGCCAGTCGTCCTCGCCCATATTGCCCAGCGCGGCGGCGATGCCGCCCTGCGCCGCCACCGTGTGCGAGCGTGTCGGAAACACCTTGGTGATGCAGGCGGTGCGCAAGCCCGCTTCGCTGCAGCCGACCACGGCGCGCAGGCCGGCGCCGCCGGCGCCGATGACGATGACGTCGTAGGCGTGATCTTCAATCGGGTAGGCGCGGCCGTTGATGGCGGGAGCGGTGCTTCCGTTGTTGCCGCCGTTTGCTCCAGTGTCTGCCATGCTCACAATCCGAACGAGAGCTTAAGGATGCCGTAAACCGCCGCCAGCCCGACGGCGAAGGTGAAGAAAGTGTTGGCCATCAGCAATGTCAGCTTGGCCGATTCGTCATGCACGTAGTCCTCGATGATCACCGCCATGCCGATCCGCATATGGATGGTGATCGAGAAGATGAACAGCAGCATGATGATGGTGACGGCAGGCGAACCCAAAATCTGCGCCACCGCGGCCTGATTGCGGCCGAGAAGCGTAATGAGGATGATCACCGCGGCGATGGTCAGCGGGATATTGGCGACCGCGGTGAGCCGCTGATGCCAGAAATGCTCGGTGCCGGAACGGGCCGCACCGCGACCGAGCACGCGCGCCAGCGGCGTACGAATGTGTTTTGGAGCGCTCATCACGAGCCTCCCATGGTGAGCAGAACGAAAATCCATAAGACGAGCGTGATTCCGATCGAGCCGATCAGGTTGGCGGCCGCGAGCCACTCGCGCTCGCTCGGCCCAAGGCCGCGCCCGGTGTCCCAGATCAGATGGCGAATGCCGCCGAGCATGTGATGAATGAGCGCCCAGGTGTAGCCGAACAGGATGAGCCGGCCGATCCAGGAGCCGGCGAACCATTGAAACCGCGCATAACCATTGGGGCTCGCCGCGGCGATCAGCCACCAGGCCACGAGGAGAGTGCCGAAATAGAGGGCGAAGCCGGTGATGCGATGCGCGATCGACATCATCATCGTCAGCATCGGCCGGTAGATTTGCAAATGCGGCGACAGCGGCCGCTCGGCAGGGGTGCGTGCTTCGAGCGAGCGTGTTTCGGTCATCGGCATCATCCGGAATCATTCGGCGGCGGCGCGCCAAGCTTGGGACCCGTTCCTATCCAATTCGCGAACCTGCTGCAATGCAACGGAGCGCGAATCTCCAGATATTCGGGTCCGTACGGTTTCGTATCCTGCGAAAGGATAACCTTGAGAAATCAAGACACAATGGGGAATATACTAAGCCTGACTTCGTGAAAGACGAAGGGAGAGTTCTCCCAATGCGCTTTGACCTCGTCGATCTCAGCCTGTTTCGCCATGTGGTTGAAGCCGGCAGCATTACCCGCGGCGCCGAGCGCTCGCATCTGGCGCTTGCTGCGGCGTCGACCCGCATCCGCAACATGGAGACCGCGCTCGGCGTGCCGCTGTTGACGCGCGGCCGTCAGGGCGTGACGCCGACCCAAGCCGGCCGCACGCTGCTGCAACATGCCCGCGCCATCCTGCGGCAGGCCGAGCGCCTGCACGAAGATCTCGGCGCCTATGGCGGCGGCATGGCGGGGCAGATCCGGCTCCTGTCGAACACCAACGCCTTAACCGAATTCTTGCCGGAAGCGCTGTCCTCGTTCCTTGCGACGCATCCGAGCGTCAGCGTCGACCTGGAAGAACGGCTGAGTGATGAGATCGTCGGACTGATCGCCGAAGGCGTCGCCGACATCGGCATTGTCGCCGGCACCGTCGATGCCGGCGCGCTGGAAACTTATCCGTTCCGCCGTGACCGTTTCGTCCTCGTCGTGGCGCGCGACCACCCGTTGGCCAAGCGCGCCAAGATCGGCTTTGAGGACGTGCTCGATTACGATTTCGTCGGTCTCGCTCGCGCCAGCGCGCTGCAGCGGTTTCTCGCCGCCAAGGCGGCGCGCAGCGGCCGCCCGCTGCGGCTGCGCGTGCAGTTGCTCAGCTTCGATGCGGTGTGCCGGCTGGTGGAATGCAATGTCGGCATCGGCATCGTGCCGGAGACGACCGCGCAGCGCGTGTCGAAGACGATGGCAATCGCCGCCGTGACGCTGTCCGATCCCTGGGCAGTGCGCGATCTGACCATCTGCGTCAAAAGCCGCGCCGACTTGCCGGCCTATGCGCGGCAGTTGGTGGAGCATTTGCGGGCGCAAGAGTAATATCCACCCCCGCTTCGCGGGGCGGATATTACTCAGCACCCAGTAATCGAGATCGAGCAAGACCGCCGAATCGTAGTCCTCGCCGGCCTTGTAAGGGAAATCGGCGCATGGCCGATCCCACGTGGCGATGCGGCATCCAGGCGAATATCTATGCATGGACCTTCGCCGTCAGTTCGATCCCGAGCGCTTTCATCACGGCTATCGTTGTTCTCAGCGTCGGATTGCCGTTTTCGCTGAATGAACGATAGAGTTGTTCGCGGGACAGGCCGGTCTCGCTGGCGATTTGGGTCATACCCTTGGCGCGGGCCACCACCCCGAGCGCATGCGCGATGTAGCCGGCGTCTTCCGTCGCGAAGGCCTCGGCCATGAAGGTTGCGATTGCCTTGTTAGACATAAGGTCTTCGGCAGGATCGTAGGTTGTTAGTTTTTCAGCCATTCATTCACTCCATTCATTCGCGAGCCGCCTCGCCATCTTGATATCCTTGGCCTGGGTGCTCTTGTCGCCGCCGCGAAGCAGGACGATCACCGTCTTGCCCCGCCGCTGAAAATAAATGCGGTAGCCGGGGCCAAAGTGGATGCGTAGTTCGCTGATCCCCTTTCCTAGCGGCTCGGTATCGCCCGCGTGCCCATAGGCGAGGCGATCCAAGCGGGAGGCGATCAACGCCCGCGCGCGCTCATCCTTGAGCTGCGTTCGCCATTTGCGAAATGATTCAGTCTGCTTAAGCTCGAACACACTCGGGAATGTAGTTTATATACTACAATCCGTCAAATCTGGTAAATCGGCTTTGCTAAGCCGCTGTTCCGCGCGTCGAACGCCGAACGGCTCGGTGAGGCGCCCCGTTCCGGGAGTCAGGCATCAAGTCGGACTCGATAGAACCTGCCGCCTGATTCCTGGTCCCTTTCACCGCGGCATCAGCACCCAGTAATCCAAGTCGAGTAGGACGGCGGGATCGTAGTCCTCGCCGGTCTTATACGGGAAATCGCCGCACGGTTTGTCGCAGGTCGCGACGGTGCGCAGACGGAGGCCGCCAACATCGTCGCGGCCCGGCAATTCGGATTTGGCTACGACTTCCGACCAGGCATAGACGGTGCCGCCGGCAAACAGCGGCGCGACATGGCGGCCGCCGTTGATGGCGGCGACGTGGAAAGCATTGGCGAGCCCGTTGAACGACAGCGCGCGCGCGAGCGAGATCACATGGCCGCCGTAAATCAGGCGGCGGCCGAAGCGACCTTGCTTGGCAGCGAACTGGTCGAAATGAATGCGCGCGGTGTTCTGGTAGAGCCGCGTCGCCATCATGTGCTCGGCTTCCTCGACGGTGATGCCGTCGACGTGGTCGATCTTCTCGCCGATGGCGTAATCGCCGAACTTGTAACGCGCGCCGGCAAGTTCGAGATCGTAGGCCGCCACATTGATCGCGGGACAGGCTTCGCCCAGGACTTTCGGCTCGAGCGCGGTCGGCAGCCGCGGCACATGATCGCCCGGCGCCGGCGCCGCCTCGTCGCCTTTGCGCACCATCACCCAGCGCACATATTCGAGCACCGGCTTTTGCTCCTGATTGTAACCGGTGGTGCGCACATAGACGATGCCGGTCTTGCGGCTGGAATTTTCTTTGAGCCCGATCACTTCGGACTGGGCGTTGAGCGTATCGCCGGGATAGACCGGGCTGCGGAAACAGCAATTGGCGTAACCGAGATTGGCCACCGCATTGAGCGACACGTCGGGCACGGTCTTGCCGAATACGAAGTGGAAGACGAGGAGATCGTCGAGCGGCGAGCGCGGATAGCCGATCGCCTTGGCGAAGGCGTCTGACGACTGCACGGCAAAGCGCCCGCCGAACAAGCCGGTATAGAGCGCCACATCGCCCACGGTGACCGTGCGCGGCGTCGCGTGGCGGATCACCTGGCCGATGCGGAAATCTTCAAAAAAATTACCGGGGCTGGTCTTCGACATTCTGCAACACCTGTTGTCGCGAAAATTCAAAAGTGAAACCGGGCACTTGGCGCGCGCTTCATACCCTACCGGATGATGTTGGGGAAGTGTTCACGCAGCCGTGACCGCGCGGCTGAAACTCCCGCCGCAACGCCCCGTAGCTGTTGCCGACGGCGCGATCGACCCGGCGTCGCCGGCGGTTCGCCGCCGCAACCTCAACGATAAATGGAGACAATTATGTCAAAGCGTTCCGTTCTGTTCGCCAGCGCGGCCGTTCTTGCCTTCGCCGCCGCCGTGGTGCCCGCGCCGGTGCTGGCGCAGATGTCGGAGAAAGCCGTGACCGTCGGCGGCGCGCCGATGTATCCGTCGAAAAACATCATCCAGAACGCGGTGAACTCAAAGGACCACACCACGCTGGTCGCCGCGGTGAAGGCCGCCGGCCTGGTGCAGACCCTGGAAGGCCCCGGCCCGTTCACGGTGTTCGCGCCGACCAACGCCGCCTTCGCCAAGCTGCCGGCCGGCGCGGTCGACAACCTGCTCAAGCCCGAGAACAAGGCGACGCTGGTGAAGGTGTTGACCTATCACGTCGTCCCCGGCCGCATGACCGCGGTGAAGCTCATGAAAGCGGTCAAGGACGGCGAGGGCGAGGCGCACCTGAAGACCGTCGCCGGCGAGGACCTTGTCGTTAAGGAATCCGGCCCCGGCAAGCTCACCGTCACCGACGCCAAGGGCGACGTGGCCGACGTCGCGATTGCGGATGTTTTGCAGTCGAACGGGCTTATCCACGTCGTCGACGCGGTGCTGCTGCCGTAAACAGTACGTTGCGTTGCCTCTCCCCGCCACGCGGGGAGAGGCGTCTCTGACACAAATGTGAGGCGCGTGTGCGCCCGCAATTTGGTAAAAGCCTGCGCCATGACAGCAGACCTTGCCGGCAATTCAGCCACGCTGCCCGATACCGCGGTGGGACCTCTGATCCATCCGCGTTGGGTGCGCGTGACGCATTGGATCAATGCGCTCGCCGTGCTGCTGATGATCGGCTCGGGCTGGCAGATCTACGACGCGTCGCCATTGTTCAATTTCATTTACTTTCCACGCCACTTTGCGCTCGGCGAATGGCTGGCCGGGGCGCTATTGTGGCACTTCGCCGCGATGTGGCTCCTGGTCGTCAACGGCATCGTCTATGTCACGCTCGGCATCGCGACCGGGCGATTTCGCCGCAAGCTTTTGCCGATCCGGTTCGGCGAAGTCATGCGCGATCTCGGTGCTGCCCTGCGCGGCCGGCTCGCGCATGACGATCTTTCTGTTTACAACGCAGTGCAGCGGCTCCTTTATCTCGGCGTAATTCTGGCCGGCATCGTCATCGTGCTGTCCGGCCTTTCGATCTGGAAGCCGGTGCAGCTCAAATGGCTCACGGCGTTGTTCGGCGGCTATAGCGCGGCGCGCTACGTTCACTTTTTCGCCATGGCCTCGATCGTGGCGTTTCTGACCATACATATCGTGCTGGCGCTGATCGTACCGAAGAGCCTCCGCGCCATGATTTTCGGCCGCTGAAAGGCAGAGAGCAATGGCCCGTCCGCGAAAGCCGATTAAAGGCGTCGATTCGAACCTCCTGATCAAGGACGCGGCCAAGCTGTTGCCGGATCCGTCGCGGCGGCTGTTCTTGCGCGGCGCCGCGAGTCTCGGCGCGCTGGCGATGCTGACCGGCTGCGATATTATCGACGGGCCGACCTCGGAGAATGCGCTGCGCGTCATCTCCAATTTCAACGACTGGGTCCAGGCGCGCCTGTTCAGCGAGACGACGCTGGCGCCGACCTTTCCGGAAAGCGCCGTCACCCGGCCGTTTCCGTTCAACGCCTACTACGCCGAGGATGAGGCGCCGGATATCGACGGCGACAAATACAAGCTCGAGATCGGCGGCCTGGTCGACAACAAGAAGCCGTGGACGCTCACGGAGCTCAACAAGCTGCCGGAGGTGTCGCAGATCACGCGGCTGGTTTGTGTCGAGGGCTGGAGCGCGATCGGCTCCTGGCAGGGCGTGCGGCTGTCCGATTTCCTCAAACTGATCGGCGCCGATACCAAGGCCAGATATGTCTGGTTCCAATGCGCCGAAGGCTATTCCAACACCATCGACATGCCGAGCGCGCTGCATCCGCAGACGCAACTCACGCTCAAATTCGACAACAAGACTTTGCCGCAGGCCTACGGCTTCCCGATCAAGATCCGCATCCCCACCAAGCTTGGCTTCAAGAACCCGAAATATGTCACCGCCATGTGGGTGCAGAACAACGACGCCGGCGGCTATTGGGAGAACCAGGGCTATAACTGGTTCAGCGGGCTCTGAGGAACTTGCCGCGCCCGATTCGAGTTGTCTTCATTTTTTGTTCGGTGACGTCGGGACTTCGGTGATTAACCGCGCGCCACGCTGGAAGGTGATATAGCCCCAGAGCCAAGTCACGGCGACGACGAAACGGTTGCGCAGCCCGATCAAAAAGTAGATGTGCACCACGCCCCAGAATAGCCAGCCGACGAAGCCCCGGAGCTGAATAGGTCCTAACTCGACGATGGCGGCCCGGCGGCCGATCGTGGCTAACGTACCGAGATCCCGATAGCGGAACGGCGGCAGCGTCCGGCCCGCGATTCGCGCGGCAATGAACCGACCGGCATAGTGACCCATCTGCTTGGCGGCAGACGCAAGGCCAGGGACCGAGTGGCCTCCGGCATCTTGGACCGCGGCGGTGTCGCCGATCACGAAGATGTTGTCGTGTCCGGGCAGCAAAAGATCCGAGCGGACGATCACGCGGCCGGACTTGTCATGTTCGGCTGCAAGCCAGCCGGCTGCGGGCGAAGCCATGTTTCCCGCCGCCCAGACCACCGAGCCGGCTTCGATGCGGCTATGTTCAAGATCGACGCCGCGGGCGTCGCAGCCGGTCACGCGGGTATCTGTCAGGACTTCGACGCCCATCGCCGCGAGCGTATTCAGCGCGTATTGCGAATGTTGCTCGGAGAAGGCCGGCAGCAGACGCGGCCCGGCCTCGATCAGCACGATACGGGACGTGCGCGGATCGATGCGGCGGAAGTCGCGGGCGAGCGTCTGCTGGGCCACTTCGGCAATGGCGCCCGCCATCTCCACGCCGGTCGGACCGCCGCCGACGATGACGAAGGTGAGGAGCCGCCGCCGTTGGATTTCATCGTCCGTGAGTTCCGCCTGCTCGAACGCCGATAGGATGCTGCGGCGGATGCGGGTGGCGTCCTCGATGCGCTTCAGTCCCGGTGCAAACGCCGCCCAGTTATCGTGACCGAAATAAGAATGCATCGCGCCGGTCGCGATCACCAGAAAATCGAAGGGGAATGATCCGTCATTAGCCTTGACGCTTCCTCCCGCTGCGTCGATGCCGGTTACCTCGGCCATGAAGACGGTCGCATTCTTCTGCTGGCGCAGAATGTGGCGGATCGGCCAGGCGACTTCGGCAGGCGACAACGCGGCCGTCGCCACCTGATACAGCAGCGGCTGGAAGCAGTGATAGTTCTGCCGGTCAATGATCGAGATGTCGACGTCAGCACGGCCCAGAGTTTTGGCGCACTCGAGTCCGCCAAATCCGGCGCCGAGGATGACGACCCGCGATCGCTGTTGCGGCATGGTGTCTTTACCTTGCACCGGTTGCCATCCGGCGCTCTACCGATTAGCACTTGGCCCGCGTTCCGCAATTTTCAAGGCACTTTCATGCCAACACATAGTCTGCTCCTCCTTGCCGGCGACGGCATCGGCCCCGAAGTCATGGCCGAGGTGAAACGGCTGCTCGGCTTTTACGCCAAGGCCGGCATTGCCGATTTCCATACCGAGGAGGATCTCGTCGGCGGCGCCGCATACGACGCGCACAAGGTGGCGATCACCGACGCCACCATGGCCAAGGCGCATGCGGCCGACGCGGTGATTTTCGGCGCGGTTGGCGGGCCAAAATGGGACAAGGTGCCGTTCGAGGTGCGGCCCGAAGCGGGACTGTTGCGGCTGCGCAAGGATCTTGGCCTGTTCGCCAACATCCGCCCTGCCATCGTCTATCCGGCGCTCGCCGACGCTTCGAGTTCTGAAGCGCGAAGCGGTCGATGGCCTCGACATCGTCATCCTGCGCGAGCTTACCGGCGGGGTTTATTTCGGCGAGCCCAAGACCATCACCGATCTCGGCAACGGCCAGAAGCGCGCCGTCGACACTCAGGTCTACGATACCTACGAGATCGAGCGCATCGCCCGGGTCGCCTTCGAGCTGGCCCGGCAACGGCGCAACAAAGTCACCTCGATGGAAAAGCGCAACGTGATGAAGACGGGCGTGCTGTGGCACGAAGTGGTCGAAGCCGTGCACGCGCGCGACTATAAGGACGTGCAGCTCGAACACATGCTGGCCGATTCCGGCGGCATGCAGCTGGTGCGCTGGCCGAAGCAGTTCGACGTCATCGTCACCGACAATCTGTTCGGCGACATGCTGTCCGACATCGCGGCGATGCTCACCGGCTCGCTCGGCATGCTGCCCTCGGCGTCGCTCGGCGAGGTCGATGCCAAGACCAGGCGGCGCAAGGCGATGTACGAGCCGGTGCACGGCTCGGCGCCCGACATCGCCGGCAAGGGCATGGCCAATCCGATCGCGATGCTCGCTTCGTTCGGCATGGCGCTGCGCTATTCGTTCAACATGGGCAGGGAAGCCGACCGGCTCGACGCGGCGATTTCAGCCGCGTTGGCCCAGGGCCTGCGCACCGCCGACATCAAGTCGGAGGGCTGCAAGATCGTCAGCACTTCGGAGATGGGCGAGGCGGTGGTCGGCGAATTGGAGAAGTTGTAGCCCCCCGGACACCGCGGCCGGAATTCATCGTTGTGAATGATGGTGCCTGGTATAAAATCTTGTCCCGGTTGTGCGAACGATCCATGATGTGGCGCGCTCTCCTGTCCGGCCTGCGCGCGTAGGGCGATCCAGATGTCGACGCTGTCAGCGTTTGTGTACAAGCAACGAATGCGTTGGTACGGGAGAAGCATCGATCGCTGCCACGAGCTGCGGCGCCGCCTCGCGTTTTACGTCGCCCAGCATGGCTTTGAAATCGGAGACTATTCGGTCGGTCTGCCGAACATCAGGCTATACAACGCCTCGCGGCTGATAATCGGGAAATATTGCAGCGTATCGGCAGGCGCCACCTTCATCATCGGTGGCAACCATGCCACCGAAACCGTCACGACGTCGTTTATCGACAGGACCCACGGCATCGGTGCGGCGGAGTATCCCTACACACGCGGCGACATCGTGATCGGTTCCGACGTTTGGATCGCCGGCAATGCGATCATTCTTTCCGGCGTCACGATCGGCGACGGAGCCGTGGTCGGCGCGGGCTCGGTCGTGATCGAAGACGTGCCGCCATATACGATCGTTTTTGGAAATCCCGCCCGCATCGTGCGCAAGCGTTTTTCCGACGATGTCATCGCCGCGCTGCTGGAGGTTCGCTGGTGGGATCTCAGCCACGCGCAGGTTAACGCGTTGCGGCCGATGTTGCTCGGTCAAGACGCCAGAAAGCTCGTCGATGAATGCCGCAAACTCAAAGGGCTGCCCCCGTTGGGGCACGTGAACGACGTTGCCGTCGAGCATCGTGGCGCGTCGCCGGCAATCCCGCCTGCCGGACCGGCGACAATCGCGGCTACGCCTTCGAACGCGTCACGTGAAGACATTTTGGCGCTGATCCGGAAGGAATGCCCGGCTCTTACATCCGCCGATCTCGACACCCCGTTCGACGACCTCGATGTCGATAGCTTTGGCATGCTCACGCTCCGGACCAACTTGGAAGAAGCGTCGCGAGTCACGGTCGATGATGAAACTTGGTCGTCGGTGATTACGCCTGCGGATGCAATCCGCATTTTTGCGAACGCGGGATCGGCGAAGCCCCGGTCCCACGCGACCGCGTCGCTCAGCGAGCGACGGACCCACCATGTCAACCTGCCGCAGATGGCGGTCAACGGCTTTTCGGAATCCTGGCTGTTTAAGGAATGCGGTGACCTGCATTGGAGCCTCATCACCAAAGGATTGGCAGTCCCCTCGACGCAAATGAAAGATGCCGGGGGCAACCGTCTGTTTGCCACGTTCACCCGGGTACAAATCGACTCAACCGCGCCCTTGGCGGCCTATGCCGAGAATGAGCCGATCGCGATTGAGGGCAAAATCTCCCGGTATGGGCCCACAATGTTTTTCAACGATCTTGTCGTGCAGGGCGAGGGAAAATCGACGCGGGTGCGGTTGATGTCGAGCTTTTCCAAATTCGGCGAGACGGCAACGAATACGTCATTGCTGCCGGGACAGCCTAATCTCACCGCCGATTGCATCATTCCCGCTCTCGCCGACTTGCCTGAATTCGCCCAACAATATCGCATGCAGCGCGGCGCCCAACTCGCGCCGCCGATGTTCGAGTGCGAATACGATATCGTCCCGTATAGCGACATCAACGGAGTGGGACTGCTGTATTTCGCCGTCTACCCGACCATCAATGATATTTGCGCTGGCCGTTACGCCGGACGTTCCTACACCAAGTTGAGTACGCGGCGGCGCGACGTGTTCTATTTTGCCAACTGCGAAGCCGACGAGACGTTGATCTATCGCATCCACCGCTGGCAGGCCAAAGACGACGGCATCGAGGCAGAGGAATCGTTAAGCCGCAAGAGTGACGGCGCTTTGATCGCGTATACCTTCACGACCAAGAATTCCTTGCCGGCCAACCGCAGCGATCGAGATCGTGCCGAACCGGAGGCAAGAGGCGCTGCAGCCTGTTCTGCCGGCGTAACCTTAGGGTTGTCACCCTACCCGACCGACGGCAGCCCTAGAGGCTCACTTAAAACGGCGTGTTTGGGTTGAGACCCGGGATATAGAACGGGCGCGCCAACGGGTAGCCGCCGTCGCCTTGCAGGTCTGGACCCGCGAACCAGTTTGGCCGCCCGGGATCGCCGCCCGGCGGCAGCATGTAATCGCGGTAGTCGCGGTCGCCGACCGAAACTTCGGTCCCGGTGTCGAGGTAGGAGCGGTGCCGCGGAATGATGATGATGGTGCGGTGGCCGTTGCCGTCGGGGATGATGGTGGTGGTCGGCTGAATGATGGTCCCGCTGGCGGAACGCTCGACCGCGGACTGTGGCGGCTTCTTCGTCGCCGCGCCGGCGCAGACGCCCGATGCCGAAAGCACGGTGATTGCAGCGGCAATGACGGCAAAAGGACGCACGACTGGGTACATAGGCTCCTCGCTTTCCGCGGGTCGAAGCACCGCAATGTAGCCGGGTTTCACCAGCCGTAACAGCGTTCTGCTAATCCCCGGCGCCGCCGCCCGTTCCGGCCGGAATCGCTGCGGCGAAGGCTGTAGCAGAAATAATATGCTTTGACTCGCTGCATTTGTGTTCCATTATTTCCTAGAACGGCCTCGATGGAGGCCATTCCGGGCAGCGCGAGAAAATAACGCGCGTCCCAACAACGGGAGGGGTCCCATGTTGACACGTCGCAGCCTATTAGGGGCTGCCGGCGCGACGGCCGCACTCGGCGGCAGCGCGTTCGGCTTTTCGAAACAACTTTTCGCAGCGGAATCGGCGGCGGGCGAGCTTTCGCCCGGCGTGCCGTCCGGAATCGCGAGCTACGCCACGATGGCGACGCTTCCCGGCAAGAAGCCGCTGATCAGGTTGTCCGACCGCGGTCCCAATTACGAGGCGCCGCTGGAATATTTCCGCACCCCGATCACGCCGAACGACGAGTTCTTCATTCGCTATCACCTTTCCAACATCCCGGACGTCGACGCCAAGACCTACAAGATCGAGGTCGGCGGCGAGGGCGCCAATGGCCAGACCGAACTGACGCTCGACGATCTCAAGAAGATGCCGGCGGTGGAGCTGGTCGCCGTCAATCAATGCTCCGGCAACCGGCGCGGCCTGTCCAATCCGCACGTCGCCGGCGTGGAGTGGGGCTACGGCGCCATGGGCTGCGCCCGCTGGAAGGGCGTCCGCCTCAAGGATGTGCTCGATATGGTCGGCCTGAAAAATGAGGCGATCGAGATCGCATTCAACGGCGCCGACAGCCCGGTCTTCGACAAGACGCCGGATTTCATCAAGAGCTTGCCGGTATGGAAGGCGACCGATGAATCGACGTTGATCGCCTACGAGATGAACGGCGGGCCGTTGCCGCACTTCAACGGCTTCCCGGCGCGCCTCATCGTGCCCGGTTGGACCGGCACCTATTGGATGAAGCATCTCATCTCGATCAACGCCTTGACCAAGCCGCAAGGCGGCTTCTGGATGAACCCGGCCTACCGCATCCCGATCGGCAAGTTCCCCGTGGCGACGCGTTTTACCTCGCAGGAATACGCGCCCAATACGCCGATCACCGAGATGGTTATCAATTCGCTGATCACCAGCCACCGCGACGGAGACAAGGTGAAGACGGGCAAAGTCACGGTCAGCGGAATGGCCTGGGACGGCGGCTACGGCATCCGGGTGGTCGAAGTCTCCACCGACGGCGGCAAGACCTGGTCGGACGCGACATTGGGTCAGGATCTCGGCCGCTACGCGTTCCGGCCGTGGAGCTTCGAGCTGCACGCCAAGCGCGGCAAGAACACGGTGATGGTCAACGCCATCAACACGATCGGCCAGACCCAGACCGCGACCTTGATCTGGAATCCGGCCGGCTACCACAACAACGTGATGCAGAACATCACGCTCAACGCGAGCTAGGGGAGGGGATCATGCGAAGGTTCGTATTTGCGGTCGTCGCCGTCCTGATCGCCGTCCCGGCGCTGGCGCAGGAACAGGAGATCAAGCTCAAGCCCGGTCCCGGACTCGACAAAGTCGAGGGCAACTGCGGAGCCTGTCACAGCCTGGCCTATATCCCGATGAACTCGCCGTTCCTTAATGCCGCCGGCTGGAACGCCGAGGTCACCAAGATGATCAAGGCCATGGGCGCGCCGATCCCCGACGCCGATGCCAAGGCCATCGCGGACTATCTCGCCAAAAATTACGGGACGTAAGCGAGCGTAATCAGTGCTGCTGCGGCACGCGCGGCCTGAACCTGCCGCTGAATCGCACGCGGTGCGGAACGGATACCGGCACATTGCGTTCCGGCGTGGCCGCCAGGATCGGATTGCGTTCGCCGCAAAACGTGCGCTTGAGCTCGGCGCGCGCGAACAGGGCGCCCACTTTGGGGTCGCTGCCGGCGGACAGGATGGTAAGCCGGTCGAGCGCGCAAGCCAGTGTGGCGCGGTCGACCGGCTGTTCGTCCGCGCTGCAATACCAGCCGGCGATCTGCAGCGGCGGGTCGTCGAACGGCCGTGCGAAGCCGAGGCAGCGGCGCTGCCGTCCATTATGCGTTCCCGGCACGGCGATGGCGAAGTCCACGAGCGACACGGCGCCGAATTTGCTGTCGATCTCGCCCGCCGGCTTGACGTCGTCGGTGACGGTGAAGCCGACGATGCGGGCGGCGACCTCGCTCGGCGCGTCGATGAAGCGCTCGCTTGCCGTGCCCGGCCGGTAAATCTCGACCAGAACATAGGGACCGCCGCCGACCGGTTCGCCCCAGCTCAGCACGTCCTTGCGCGCACTGTCGGCGTTCCGCCGCAGGATGGCGTAATTAAATCCCTCAGCCGCGAGCTCCGGCATCTGCATGTCGAAGGCCGGATGAGGTCGCTCGACATTGATCCATTCCGGCTGCGGCGCCGGCTGTATCGCCGCGATGCCCGACGGAGTGTGAAAAAGGCTTGCCGCGGCGATGGCGAGGATCGCTAGCGCACCCATATAAGCGAGAATGCGCACGACGGTGGCGCGAATATCGCCCGGGACGGTACACGAGGCCTCCTGCACGGCCGCTCCGATCAGCGTTGTGTTTGAGAGGTTTCTCGCTTAGAAGCGCTTCCGCTCCGGTTCCCGCGCGGCCGGCGGGGACGTGAATTTTCGGTGGAGAGTTAACGATGGGTTACAACGTCGCCGTGGTCGGCGCGACCGGCAATGTCGGCCGGGAAATGCTCGATATTCTCGCCGAGCGGTCGTTTCCCGCCGATGAGGTGGTGGCGCTCGCGTCGCGGCGCAGCTTGGGCACAGAAGTCTCCTTCGGCGACCGCACGCTGAAGGTGAAAGCGCTCGAACACTTCGATTTTGCTGGCGTCGACATCTGCCTGATGTCGGCGGGCTCCGCCGTCTCCAAGGAATACTCGCCGAAAATCGTCGCCGCCGGCGCCGTGGTGATCGATAATTCGTCGTGCTGGCGCTACGATTCCGACGTTCCGCTGATCGTGCCGGAGGTCAATGCCGACGCGGTCGTGGGCTTCCGCAAGCGCGGCATCATCGCCAATCCGAATTGCTCGACGGCGCAGCTCGTCGTCGCGCTCAAGCCGCTGCACGACAAGGCCAAGATCAAACGCGTCGTGGTCGCCACCTACCAGTCGGTGTCAGGCGCCGGCAAGGAGGCGATGGACGAATTGTTCGCGCAAACCAAGGCGGTGTTTCAGCTCAACGAGGTCGAGGCGAAGAAATTTCCCAAGCGCATCGCGTTCAACCTCATTCCGCAGATCGATACCTTCATGGAGGACGGCTACACCCGCGAAGAGTGGAAGATGGTGGTCGAGACCAAGAAGATTCTCGATCCCAAGATCAAGCTTACCGCGACCTGCGTGCGGGTGCCGGTCTTCATCAGCCATTCGGAAGCGGTCAATGTCGAGTTCGAGAACCCGATCACGCCCGATGAGGCGCGCGATATCTTGCGCAACGCGCCGGGTTGCCTGGTGATCGATTCGCAGGAGCCCGGCGGCTATGTGACGCCCTACGAGGCGACCGGCGAGGACGCCACCTATATCAGCCGCATTCGCGAGGACGCCACCGTCGAAAACGGGCTGTCGATGTGGGTGGTGTCCGACAATCTGCGCAAGGGCGCGGCGCTCAACGCCATCCAGATCGCCGAGTGCCTGATCAACCGCAAGCTGATCGTCGCCAAGCGCAAGGCGGCGTAGCTTTCCCAAATGACAACGGATTGGCACGTACCGTGCAAGCCGGTAGCTTAGGACCCGCCGGGGAATTGGGGACTTAAGTAATGACCGTGCGGCCGCGCCGTAGCGTGCTCTACATGCCTGGGTCCAACGCGCGCGCGCTGGAGAAGGCGCGCGAATTGCCGGCCGATGGGCTCATTCTCGATCTCGAAGACGCGGTGGCGCCGGAGGCCAAGGCGGTCGCGCGCGACAACATCGTCAAGGCGCTCAAGACCGGCTTTGGCGACCGCGAAGTGCTGGTGCGCATCAACGGCCTCGATACCCGCTGGTGGGTCGAGGATATCGACGCCGCCGCATCGGCCATGCCTGACGCCATCCTGGTGCCGAAAGTGTCGACCCCCAAACAGTTGCAAGACCTGGCGGCGCGGCTGGTCGACATGGGCACCCATCCGAGCGTCCGCGTCTGGGCGATGATGGAGACGCCGCTCGCCATGCTCAATGTCGCCGAAATCGCCCATGCCGCGCTCGATTCGGAGACCCGGCTGGCCGGCTTCGTCATGGGCACCAACGACCTCGCCAAGGACACCCGCGCGAGGCTGGTGCCCGGCCGCGCGCCGATGCTGCCGTGGCTGATGATGTGCGTCGCCGCCGCGCGCGCCTACGGCCTCTCGATCCTCGACGGCGTCTACAACGATCTCGGCGATGCCGAGGGTTTTGCCGCGGAATGCAGACAGGCGCGCGATCTCGGCTTCGATGGCAAGACGCTCATTCATCCGCGGCAGATCGAGCCATGCAACGACGCGTTCTCGCCGACCGCGGAAGAGATCGCGCTGGCCCGCAAAATGATCGCCGCGTTCGACCTGCCCGAGAACAAGGATAAGGGCGTCGTGCAGGTCGACGGCCGCATGGTCGAGCGGCTGCATGCCGAGATGGCGCGGCAAACGGTGGCGATCGCCGACGCGATCGAGACGCGAAAATCGAGCGAGCCGGTCAAGGAGCCGCTGGCAACGTCCTGAGGGCGACGCCCGCGGGTGCGAAAATTACCGTTTCAAAAGCTGCCTGAGTTTCGCTAGGCTCGCCGTCCCGCATTTCCAACCAGCGAGAGTCCAGCGATGCCCGTTTCGATGTACACCGTTTCCATCCCCGTTTTCATTCAGCATCTCGGCGGTCTTAGCGCCGTCCTCGACAAGGCCGCGGCCTGGGCCGGCGCCCGCAAGGTCAACGAGGCCGATCTGTTGAACATGCGGCTGTCGCCGGACATGTTCAATCTGACGCGCCAGGTGCGGGCGGCGACCGATCACGCCGCCAATGCGGCGGAACGTTTTGCCGGCAAGGAGCTGCTGAAATTCGCCAACGACGAAACCACTATCGCCCAGCTCAAGGATCGCATCGCCAAAACCATCGACTATCTCAAGAGCTTCAAGCCGAGCGAGATCGACGGCACCGAGGGCAAGGACATCAGCATCACTTTTCCCAGCGGCCAGACCCGCCAGTTCACCGGCCAGAGCCTCTTGCTCGGCAACAGCCTGCCGAATTTCTGGTTTCACACCACCACCGCCTACGACATCGTCCGGCTGTGCGGCGTCGAGGTCGGCAAGCGCGACTTCATGGGGACGCCGCCGACGGCATGAGGGCCGAGGCGGGCTGAATCCTCCCGTCGTCAGTTCTTCAGCCGATACCCGGTCTTGAAGAACCACCACACGATGGCCAGGCAGACCGCGAGGAAGACGAGCGTCATCGCCACGCTGACTTCGACATTGACGTCGGCGATGCCGAAGAAGCTCCAGCGGAAGCCTGAGATCAGATAGACGATCGGATTGAACAGCGTGATGGTCCGCCATGGCTGCGGCAGCACGCTGGTCGAGTAGAACGTGCCGCCGAGAAAGGTCAGCGGCGTGATGATGAGAAGCGGCACGATCTGCAGCTTTTCGAAGCCGTCGGCCCACAGCCCGAGAATGAAGCCGAACAGGCTGAAGCTGATCGCGGTCAGCAGCAGGAAAGCGAGCATCCAGAACGGATGCTCGATATGGATCGGCACGAACAGGAACGAAGTCGCCAGGATGATCAGCCCGAGCACGATCGATTTGGTTGCCGCCGCGCCGACATAGCCGAGCACGATTTCGAGCGATGAGATCGGTGCCGACAGGATTTCGTAGATGGTGCCGACGAAACGGGGGAAATAGATGCCGAACGAGGCGTTGGTCACGCTCTGCGTCAGCAGCATCAGCATGATCAGGCCGGGCACTATGAAGGAGCCGTAGCTCACGCCGCCGATCTGAGTGATGCGCGAGCCGATGGCGGCGCCGAACACGATGAAGTACAGCGAGGTGGAGATCACCGGCGACACCACGCTTTGGAACAGCGTCCGCCCGGTCCGCGCCATTTCGTAAAGATAGATCGCGCGCACGCCGTAGAGGTTCATCGCCGCTCCCTCACCAGGTCGACGAAAATATCTTCGAGCGAGCTTTGCGTGGTCTGCAAATCCTTGAACTTGATGCCGGCGCGGCCCAGGTCGTCGAGCAAAGCAGTAATTCCGGTGTGCTCGCTTTTCGTGTCGTAACTGTAAGTCAGCTCCGTGCCGCCGCCGGCCAGTTTCAGATTGTGGGCGGCGAGCGCGGCCGGGATTGCATCGAGTCGCTCCCGGAGTTCCAGCGTCAACTGCTTCTTGCCGAGCTTGCGCATCAGCTCGGCCTTGTCCTCGACCAGGATGATCTCGCCGTGATTGATGACGCCGACCCGGTCGGCCATGTCCTCGGCTTCCTCGATGTAATGGGTGGTGAGAATGATGGTCACGCCCGAGGCGCGCAATTCACGCACCAATTGCCACATGTCCTTGCGCAATTCGACGTCGACGCCGGCGGTCGGCTCGTCGAGGAACAGGATTTGCGGCTCGTGCGCCAGCGCCTTGGCGATCATCAGGCGTCGCTTCATGCCGCCGGACAGCATCCTGATCTTGGCGTCGCGCTTGTCCCACAATGACAGCTGCGTGAGCACTTTTTCGATGTGGGCGGGATCGGGCGGCTTGCCGAACAGTCCGCGCGAAAACCGAAGCGTCGCCGGCGGCGTCTCGAAGGCATCGGTGGTGAGTTCCTGCGGCACCAGCCCGATCAGCGAGCGCGCCGCGCGATAGTCGGCAATAATGTCGTGACCGTCGACGGTCACCTTGCCGGAGGTCGGATTGACGATGCCGCAAATGATGCCGATCAGCGTCGTCTTGCCGGCGCCGTTGGGACCGAGCAGCGCGAAGATCTCGCCGTGCCGGATGTCCAGGTTGATGTCTTTGAGCGCCTGGAAGCCGGAGGCGTAGGTCTTGTCGAGATGCGAGACGGAAATGGCGGACGTCATGGCGGATATGTAGTCATTCCGGGGCCGAGCGCAGCGAGGAGCCCGCAATCCATAGTCACGGATGGTGGTTGTGGATTCCGGGCTCGCGCCGGAGCTTGTCATCGGGCCGGCCGAAGGCCGCATCCGCTGGGCGCGCCCCGGAATGATAAAAACCGCTTACACCCAGGGCCGCGACGCCTTGGCCTTTTGCTCGAAGCTTTCGATCTTGTTCTGCTTTCGCATGGTCACGCCGACTTCGTCGAGGCCGTTGAGCAGCGCGTGCTTGCGATGCGGGTCGATGTCGAATTTGACCACGCCGCCGTCGGGGCCGCGGATTTCCTGCTTCTCCAGATCGACGGTGAGCGTGGCATTGGCGCCGCGGTCGGCATCGTCGAACAGTTTCTCCAGGTCTTCCGGCGACACCTTGATCGGCAGCACGCCGTTCTTGAAACAGTTGTTGTAGAAAATGTCGCCGAACGAGGTCGAGATCACGCAGGTGATGCCGAAGTCGAGCAGCGCCCACGGCGCGTGCTCGCGCGAGGAGCCGCAGCCGAAATTGTCGCCGGCGACCAGAATCTTGGCCTTGCGATAGGCCGGCTTGTTGAGCACGAAATCCGGATTCTCGCTGCCGTCGTCGCGGAAGCGCTTCTCCGAGAACAGGCCCTTGCCGAGCCCGGTGCGCTTGATGGTTTTCAAATATTGCTTCGGGATGATCATATCGGTGTCGATATTGATCATCTTCATCGGCGCGGCAACGCCTTCGAGAACGGTGAATTTTTCCATTTTTGCTTCTCTTCGCGGCGGACAGATCGTATCGGTGGCGAGTTAATGGCCGCTCTCCGCGCGGCGGTCAAGGCGGTGTCCGTAGTATCAGCTTTGCTTCTCGAATTTCGGCACTTGCGCGAGTTCGGTGACCCAGGGCCGCGCCGAGCGCCACCAGTTCTGCCGCTTCGGCGGCAGGTGGTCGCGCTGGCGCAGCAGGCCGACGCGGACGGTGTAGGACGGCTGCACGCCGTCGCCCGGCGTGGTCGAATAGATCGGCGCGCCGCAGCGCGGGCAAAACGCCTGCAGCCGCGGCTTGCCGCTGTCGGCGGTGGTTTTCAAATAGGTCGTCGGCTGGCCGGTCATCTTGAAACTCGCGCCCGGCACCGGAACCGAAATGCGAAACGCGGTGCCGGTCGAGGTCTGGCAATCGGTGCAATGGCAGATAGTCACCTTTTCCGGATCGGCTTCGCCCTCGATGGTGATAAAGCCGCAATGACACGCGCCGTCGATTTTCATGCTTCTCTCCCTTTCAGCCAGCCGCCCGCTCGATGGCGTGCATGTCGGCGTCCGACAGTCCAAAATGATGGCCGATCTCATGGACCAGCACGTGCTTGACGATCGCGCCCAGCGTCTCGTCGTGCCCGGTCCAGTAGTCGAGGATCGGGCGGCGGTACAGCCAGATCATGTTCGGCATCTGCCCGGTAAAGCTCTCCACGCGGAACGGCAGGCCGATGCCGTGAAACAGGCCGAGCAGGTCGAACTCGCTACGCGCTCTCATGCGCCGGAGCACGTCTTTGCTCGGGAAATCGTCGACTTGGATGACCACGTCGGCGCACAGATCGCGGAATTTCTTCGGCAGGTGCCGGAAGACCTCGCCGGCCAGCACTTCAAGCTCGGCCAGCGATGGCGCCTTTGCCGGCCGCCAGGCCAGCGGATCGGAATTTAGATCGGCCATAATCGTAATGTAGCGCGAATTGCGGGACGGGCTAAGCTAGGTGCCAAGATGCCGCCGAAACCATCGATCGCGCTTCTTCTAGTCGCCGGGCTGGCGTTTGCCGTCGCGGCGCCCGCCGCTGCCCAGAACGAGACCTCGCCGCCGCCGCGTCACATTCGCGGCCGTATCACCATCCATCCGGGACGGTTGCTCTATCGGCAGTGCGTTGACTGGTACGAATTGCAGCACCGGCCGAGCGGCACGGTGCTATTCCCGGAAATGCGCTGCCGGTGGGTGCGGGGTTAATTCCACTCGCGGATATCGACGAAATGCCCGGCAATCGCCGCCGCGGCCGCCATCGCCGGCGAGACCAGATGAGTGCGGCCCTTGTAGCCCTGCCGGCCCTCGAAATTGCGGTTCGAGGTCGAGGCGCAGCGCTCGCCGGGGGCGAGCTTGTCGGGATTCATGGCAAGGCACATCGAGCAGCCCGGCTCGCGCCACTCGAAGCCGGCTTTGACGAAGATCTTGTCGAGCCCTTCCAGCTCGGCCTGCTCTTTGACGAGGCCCGAGCCCGGCACGATCATGGCGTTGACCCGGTCGCTGACCGTCTTGCCGTCGACGACCTTGGCGACGGCGCGCAAATCCTCGATGCGCGCATTGGTGCAGGAACCGATGAAGACGCGGTCGACGGCGATGTCGGAAATCTTCTCGCCGCCTTGCAAGCCCATGTAGGACAGCGCGCGCTCGATCATCTCGCGCTTTTTCTCGTCGGTCACGCCGTCGAGCCGCGGCACGCGGCCGGTCACCGACACCACCTGTTCGGGGCTGGTGCCCCAGGTGACGAGCGGCGGCAGCTTGGCGGCATCGAGCTTGATCTCGCGGTCGAAATGTGCGCCGTCGTCGGAAGTAAGCGTCCGCCAATAGGCGAGCGCCGCGTCCCAGTCCTTGCCTTTCGGCGCCTTGGGGCGGCCTTTCAAATACTCGTAGGTCTTCTCGTCCGGCGCGATGAAGCCGGCTTTGGCGCCGGCCTCGACCGACATGTTGCACACCGTCATGCGGCCTTCCATCGACAGCGCGCGGATCGCCTCGCCGGCGTATTCCAGCGCATAGCCGGTGCCGCCGGCGGTGCCGATCTCGCCGATGATGGCGAGGATGATGTCCTTGGCGGTGACGCCGGGCGGCAGCTTGCCGTCGACCACCGCGCGCATGTTCTTCGATTTCGACTGGATCAGCGTCTGCGTCGCCAGCACATGCTCGACCTCCGAGGTGCCGATGCCGTAGGCGAGCGCGCCGAATGCGCCGTTGGTCGCGGTATGGCTGTCGCCGCACACCAGCGTCACGCCGGGCAGCGTGAAACCCTGCTCCGGGCCGATGATGTGGACGATGCCCTGGCGCTTATCGAACTCGTCGTAATATTCGAGATCGAAGAACTTGGCGTTCTCGGCGAGGTAGGCGATCTGCGCCGCGCTCTCCGGATCGGGATTGGGCAAATTGCGGTCGGTCGTCGGCACGTTGTGATCGACGACCAGCAGCGTCTTGTCCGGCGCATGCACTTTGCGGCCGGACAGCCGCAAGCCTTCGAAAGCCTGTGGGCTCGTCACCTCGTGCACGATATGGCGGTCGATATAGATCAAAGCGGACCCGTCGGGGTCCTCCTCGATCAGGTGCTCGTCCCAGATTTTATCGTAAAGCGTGCGCGGCTTGGCCATGGTCGGAAACTCACAAAACTTCACCACCGGCGTGCAATATACGCACGGCGCGGCGGATTTAAAATTATTTCGCCGCCTTGTCCTCGGCGGCCTCGGCGGTGTGGTCCTGCCGCTCGAAAATGCGGGCCGATTTGCCGCGCCGGCCGCGCAGGTAATAGAGCTTGGCCCGGCGCACCTTGCCGCGGCGCACCACCTGGATGGAATCGATCATCGGCGAATAGAGCGGAAAGACGCGCTCGACACCCTCGCCGTAGGAAATCTTGCGCACGGTGAAGTTCTCATTGAGCCCGCCGCCGGCACGGCCGATACAGACGCCTTCATAGGCCTGCACGCGGCTGCGCTCGCCCTCGACGATCTTGACGTTAACGATGAGCGTATCGCCCGGCTGGAAATCAGGGATTTCCTTGCCGGCGGAAAGCTTCGCCATCTGTTCGTTTTCGATTTCTTTGAGCAAGTTCATGGCGAATTCTCCAAAGGGTACGCGGTCTTGGGCTGCGCATTCTTCGCGCCGTTCCGGCCGGGTCTATGCGGGTTGGGCGTGCTTCTATTACACCGCGCGGGCTTTGTCACCCCAACGTCACTAGTAGTCATTTGGGCCTCACAGGCTTTGCCTGTGACCCGGAACGGCGCGCCCAAAGATCGGGCCGGCGCTCGCGGGTCAGCCGCTCGGCTTCGGCGCGGCGCCAGGCGGCAATCTTGCCGTGGTCTCCCGAGGTCAGCACCTCCGGGATTCCCCGACCTTCCCAAAGCTGCGGCCGGGTGTAATGCGGATATTCCAGCAGGCCGCCGGCAAAGCTCTCTTCGGCGGTCGATTCCGCGGCGCCCATGACCCCGGGCAGGAGCCGTACGCAGGCGTCGATCAGCACCATCGCCGCGATCTCGCCACCCGACAGCACGTAATCCCCGATCGATACCTCTTCCAGGCCGCGCGCCGCGATGACGCGCTCGTCAACGCCCTCGAAGCGGCCGCAGACGAGGACGACGCCAGAGCCGCCGGCGAGCCCCTCGACCCAGCTTTGATCGAGCGGCGCGCCGCGCGGCGAGAGCAGGAAGCGAGGGCGCGCATCGGTCGCCGTCGCGTCGATGGCGCGGCCGAGCACGTCGGGCTTCATCACCATGCCCGGGCCGCCGCCGGCCGGGGTGTCGTCGACCGAGCGGTGCTTATCGGTGGCGAAATTGCGGATATCGACGACGTCGAGCGCCCAGGTGGCCGCCGCCAAGGCTTTGCCGGAGAGGCTTGCGCCCAACGGACCCGGAAACATGTCGGGAAAAATGGTGAGAACGCTGGCGCGCCACATGTCAGTCGCGCTCCGCCGGGAGTTCGACGACCAGACGCCCGGCCGCGAGATCAACGTCGGGCACGGTCAGCGCATCGAATGGCAAGAGCCGCGTCGGCTCGCCCTCCGCCTGCCGCACCTCGATCAAATCGCCGGCGCCGAAATTGTGGACGGCGACGACGGTGCCGAGCGGTTTTCCGGTGCGATCGACCACGGCAAGCCCGATCAGATCGGCGTGATAATACTCGTCGGGTTCGTCGGGCTCCGGCAGCCGTTCGCGCGGCACATAGAGCTTGGTATTGGCGAGCCGTTCGGCGGCGTTGCGGTCGGCAACGCCGGCAAGCGTTGCGACGAAATGATCTTTCGCCGGCCGTAAGCTTTCGATCTCGAAGATGCGGCCGTCTTCGGTCTCCAGCGGACCATAGCTGACGATCGCGGCGGGATCGGCGGTGAACGAACGCAGCCGGACTTCGCCGCGCACGCCATGGGCCGCGCCGATTTGGCCGAGACAAATGCGCTTCTCCCTCTCCCCTTGCGGGAGAGCAACGGCGCGCCGGGGCGAGGGCACGGCTTTTCGTGGACGCTGCCTCATGAGCACGGACCCTCAGCCGGCCTCGGTCGCTCCGCTTCCTTGGCCACCTCTCCCGGGACGGGAGAGGGAAGCCTAGCTCGCCGGCGCTGCCGGAGCGGCGGCGGCAGCGGGTGCTGCGCCTGCAGCCGCCTTGGCGGCCTCTTCCTTCGCCTTGCGCTCTTTGCGCGGAATGGCCTTTTCCGGATTGTTGCGCGCTTTGCGCTTCATCACGCCGGCGGCGTCGAGAAAGCGCATGATGCGGTCGGACGGCTGCGCGCCCTTCGCCATCCACGCCTTGGCCTTTTCGATGTCCCACTTCAGCCGCTCGGTCTTTTCCTTCGGCAACAGCGGATTGAAATAGCCCAAGCGCTCGATGAAGCGCCCGTCGCGGGGGCTACGGCTGTCGGCAACGACGATGTGATAGAACGGCCGCTTCTTGGTGCCGGCGCGTGCCATGCGGATGACGAGAGACATTCAGTTTCCTTTCGTTAGATTGATGACATTGATCGAGCGATCACTTCTTCTTTCCCAATCCGGGCAGGCCGCCCGGAAATCTCGGACCGAGACCCGGTAATCCGGGAAAATTCGGCGGCAGGCCGGGCATGGTCGGGGGCAGACCCGAAGCACCGGGTAGTCCCAGCGGCAGGCCGCCGGGCATTTTCTCGGCCAGTTTTGCCATCTCTTCGGGGCTCGGCATGCTACCGCCGAAGCCGAGCATGTTGGCGAGCCCCGCCATCGGCCCGCGCTTGGCGCCGCCGGAGCTGCGACCCATGGCTTTCATCACGTCGGACATCGTGCGGTGCATTTTGAGGAGCTTATTGATGTCCTCGGGCTTGGTGCCGGAGCCGGCGGCGATGCGGCGTTTGCGGCTGGCTTTAAGAACGTCGGGATGCCGCCGTTCGCCGGGCGTCATCGAATCGATGATCGCCATCTGCCGCTTGAGAACTGTCTCGTCGAGATTGCGCTCGGCCAGCTGGTTTTTCATTTTGGCGATGCCGGGCAGCATCGCCATCAGGCCGGACATGCCGCCCATGGTTTGCATCTGCGCGAGTTGCTCGCGCAGATCGGCGAGATCGAATGCGCCCTTGCGCATTTTCTCGGCGGTGCGCGCCGCCTTCTCGGCGTCGATGGTCGCGGCGGCCTTTTCCACCAGCGAAATGATGTCGCCCATGCCGAGAATGCGGTCGGCGATGCGTTGCGGATAAAAGTCCTCCAGCGCGTCGAGCTTTTCGCCGGTACCGATGAGCTTGATCGGCTTGCCGGTGACCGCGCGCATCGACAGAGCGGCGCCGCCGCGGCCATCGCCGTCGATGCGGGTGAGCACGATGCCGGTCAGGTCGAGCCGCTCGTTGAAGCTCTTCGCCAGATTGACGGCGTCCTGGCCGGTGAGCGCGTCGGCGACAAGGAGAACCTCATGCGGATTGGCGGTGCGGCGCACCTCGGCCGCCTCGCGCATCAGCTCCTCGTCGAGCGTGAGGCGGCCGGCGGTGTCGAGCAGCACAACGTCATAGCCACCGAGCCGCGCCGCCTGCTGGGCGCGGGCGGCAATCTGCACCGGCGTCTGGCCTTCGACGATCGGCAGCGTCTCGACATTGACTTGCTTGCCAAGGACCGCGAGCTGCTCCATCGCCGCGGGGCGGCGGGTGTCGAGCGAGGCCATGAGCACCTTGCGCTTGAGGCCGTCGCTCAGACGCTTGGCGATCTTGGCGGTGGTCGTGGTTTTGCCCGAGCCTTGCAGTCCGACCATCATGATGACGACCGGCGCCGGGGCATTGAGATCGATCGGCTCGGCGCTCGATCCCAAAGTCTCGATCAACTGGTCGTGCACGATCTTGACGACCATCTGGCCGGGCGTGACCGACTTGATCACGTCGACGCCGACGGCGCGCTGCTTGACTTGGTCGGTGAAGCTCCGCGCAACATCGAGCGCCACGTCGGCTTCCAACAGTGCCCGCCGCACCTCGCGCAACGCCGCCTCGACGTCGGCCTCCGACAACGCGCCGCGCCGGGTCAGGCGGTCGAGAATGCCGTTCAGCCGTTCCGAGAGATTGTCGAACATCAAAAACACCTTTGCGCCCGAGGGCGCATCGCGCTGTCGGGCGGGAACCTCCAGCCTCGAGGGCCGGTCGGCGGTTGAATTTCGGTCTCTTGCGAGAGCGGGCGGAAAATAGGTGTCGGCCCCCCTGACGTCAACCGTGGCGTTATGGCCGGGCGGCCGAGATGGCTAAGCATATATTTTAAGGTCGCCATATCTCTTAAGGCCGCCATGTCCCGCTATTACCACGGCCCGGTTTCGGACCATTTTGACGGCGAACGGTTTTTCGACCCCGACGGCGCGCCGCCGCGCAGCCGGCGCGATCTCTTGCGGTGGCGTCTGCGCCGGCGCGCCAGGGCGAAATGGCCGTCATGGGCGCCGTCGCCCTATGCCGACCGTCCGCCGGCCCGCGTCGAGGGCGCGGCGTGGCGGATTTCCTATGTCGGCCATGCAAGCTTCCTCATTCAGACCGGCGGCCGCAACATCCTGCTCGACCCGATATGGTCGAAGCGCGCCTCGCCGTTCCGCTTTGTCGGGCCGAAGCGGGTCAACGATCCGGGCATCGCCTTTGCCGACCTGCCGCCGATCGATACCGTGCTGGTCTCGCACGGCCACTACGATCATCTGGACGTTGCCACGCTGTCTCGGCTTGCGGCCGCGCACCGCCCCCGTATCGTCACGGCGCTCGGCAATGACACGATCATGCGCAATCACGATCCCGCGATCGCCGCCGAAGGCTACGATTGGGGGCAGCGGGTCGATCTCGGTGCGGGGTTGGCGGTGACTCCTGTCGCCACGCGCCATTGGTCGGCGCGCAACCTGTCCGACCGCAATATGTCGCTGTGGGCGTCGTTCGTCATCGAAACGCCGGCCGGACGCATCTATTTCGTCGCCAACTCCGGCTACGGCGATGGGCGTCAATTTCGCAGCGCGCGCGAGGGCCACGGACCGTTCCGCCTCGCTATTCTCCCGATTGGCGCCTACGAGCCGCGCTGGTTCATGCGCGAGCAGCACATGAATCCAGCCGAGGCGGTCCGGGCGTTCATCGATTGCGGCGCCGAGCTTGCGCTCGGACACCACTTCGGCACGTTCCAGCTCACCGACGAGGCGATCGATGCGCCGCTCGTCGCCCTTGCCGATGCCCTGCCGGCTGCCGGAATTCCGTCTGCGCGATTTCGTACGTTGCGGCCCGGGCAGGTGTGGGAGCCGTGATCGCGCTTTTCTTAACCCGGCGATGCGTCGGGCGGCTTGATCAACACGTAAACGTTGATGACCAGCTTGTCGGCGCCGGCGCTGAGCGGATCGGTGACGTATTCCTCGATCATCTCCTTGGCGTCGAGCCGCTTCTCGTCGAGATAATCGGTGATCGTTTCGTATGTATTGTCGAGATCGTCATAGGATCCGCGATAGACGAATTTCAACGCCGCACCATCCGGCGTCTGGCCGATGGCGAATTCGCCGTGCGGCGGATTTTTCGGCGGGGCGGCGATCGGGAGCCCGATCTCGTAATCGAAGCCGTTATCGTCGGAGGCCGTGAAGATCGTCATCGGCAGGCCGTCGGGCTTGATGCCTTCCTTGTCGAGATAGGTTTTGATCTTCTTGAGCGACGTGGTGATGATGTCGAAGGTCTTGTCCCAGGTGCCGCTGCCTTTGACGTAGATCATCGTTCGCGCGGTCAGCGTCGTGTTCTCGCCGAACACGTCGCCCGGCTGCGCCGGTGTCGAGCTGGGCGCGATCTGCTCGGGCGCTGCAGGCGCGGTCGCCGCGGCAGGCGGGGTAGGCGGGGTAGGCGCCGGATTTTGCGGTTGGGTCTGCGCCGGTGCCGGCACCGGCGATTGCGCGAATGCCGTCTGCGGCAAGCCCCAGCCCAAGATTGCGGCCAATGCGGCGCCTACAAGACTGGCGCGCGCCAAGCGGAGCGACATCATTTTCTCCTTGAATCGGCGATCCGGCGCCCGCGGCTGCGCCGGTGCCTGCATCACCCCATCCACTGATCCCCGACGCGAATCTAGCATTTTCCGCAGCATCCGCCCTGCCCAATTTGCCGTCATCGCTATCGTGCGCCGAATCGTCAGGCTGGCGCACAGGGATTGAACTCTCATATAAGTCGCTCACATTTTGGGCTTTATCATGGGCGTACCGATGGGCGCGCTGGCCAATCGTGACTTCGTCAAGATGAACGGCCTCGGCAACGAGATCGTCGTCGTCGATATGCGCCGCGGCGCGAGCCCCATCGACGCGGCCGAGGCGCGCGCCGCAGCGCGGCAAGAGCCGTACGATCAGCTAATGGCGCTCTATCCGGCGCACGGCGATGAAGATGCCTCGATCCGCATCTACAACAACGACGGTTCGGAAGCCGGCGCCTGCGGTAACGGCATGCGCTGTGTCGCGGCGCTGCTGAGCGAAGAAACCGGCCGCGCGAAGCTCAACTTCGCAACAGCCGCGGGCGCAGTGGCGTGCTGGCGCGAGAAAAACGGACTGTTCACCGTCGATATGGGCCCGCCGCGATTCCGCTGGGACAAGATCCCGTTGGCGCAAGAGTTCGCCGATACGCGCGCTATCGAATTGGAAATCGGACCGCGCGGTGCGCCGATGCTGCATTCGCCCTCCGTCGTCAGCATGGGCAACCCGCACGCCATTTTTTGGGTCGACGATCCGTCGGTCTACGATCTCGCCAAGATCGGGCCGCTGCTGGAGCACCATCCGATGTTTCCCGAGCGCGCCAATATCACGCTCGCGGCGACCCCGTCGCGCGACCATGTCGTGATCCGCACCTGGGAGCGCGGCGCCGGGCTGACCAAGGCCTGCGGCTCGGCGGCCTGCGCCGCCGCCGTCGCCGCCACCCGGCTCAATCGCGTCGGCCGCCTCGTGACGGTCACGCTGCCCGGCGGCGATCTGCGCATCGAATGGCGCGAGGCCGACGATCATGTGTTGATGACCGGCCCGGTCGAATACGAGCGCAAGGGCCGCTTCGACGCGGCGCTCTTTGCCGGCGCGGGAGCGGCGCGATGAGCGTCGAGGTCGTCACCTTCGGCTGCCGGCTCAATGCCGCCAAATCCGAAGTGATCCGCCGCAACGCCGAGCGCGCCGGCTTTTCCGATACCGTGGTGGTCAATACCTGCGCGGTCACGGCGGAGGCGGTGCGCCAGGCGCGGCAGACGATCCGCGCGCTGCGCCGCGAGCGCCCGCAAGCCAAGATCGTCGTCACCGGCTGCGCGGCGCAGACCGAGCCGCAGACTTTCATCGCCATGCCCGAGGCCGATCGCGTGCTCGGCAATACGGAAAAGCTCACGGCGGCCGGCTGGGCGCGAGCACGGGACGCCTTCGCGGTCGAGGGCGCACCGAAAGCCATCGTCAACGACATCATGGCGGTGCGGGATACGGCGGCGCATCTCATCGATGCCTTTGCAGGCCGCAGCCGCGCTTTCGTCCAGGTGCAGAACGGCTGCGATCACCGCTGCACCTTCTGTATCATCCCATTCGGCCGCGGCAATTCGCGCTCGGTGCCGATGGGCGCCGCAGTCGACGACGTGGCGCGGCTCGTCGCCAACGGCTATGGCGAGATCGTGCTGACCGGCGTCGACATCACGAGCTACGGCGCCGACCTGCCGCGTGCGCCGAAGCTCGGCACGCTGGTCAAGCAAATCCTCAAGCACGTGCCGGAGCTCAAACGGCTGCGGCTGTCGTCGATCAATTCGGTCGAGGCCGACCGCGATCTGCTCGATGCGTTGGCGACGGAGCCGCGGCTGATGCCGCATGTGCATCTGTCGCTGCAGTCCGGTGACGATCTCGTCCTCAAGCGCATGAAGCGGCGGCACCTTCGCGCCGATGCCATCGCGTTCTGCGCGCAGCTGCGCCGGCTGCGTCCGGACATTGTGTTCGGCGCCGATCTGATCGCCGGGTTCCCGACCGAGACCGAAGCGATGTTCTGCAACACGCTTAATCTCGTGGACGAGTGCGGCCTGACGCACCTGCATGTCTTTCCGTTCTCGCCGCGTCCGGGCACGCCCGCGGCGCGGATGCCGCAGGTCGACCGCGCCGTCGCCAAGGACCGCGCACGGCGGCTGCGCGAGCGCGGCGAAGCGGCGCTGCGCCGCCATCTGGACAATGAGATTGGCGCCACGCGCCGCGTCCTGGTGGAATCGCAAAATAGCGGCCACACCGAGCAGTTCACCAAGGTTATGCTCGCGGCGCCGGCCGGCCCCGGCGCAATTGTCGACGTGGCGATCGCAGGCCACGACGGCAGACAGTTGCTGGCGGCTTGAGATAGATTGGCCGCCTGAATTTGGAGACCGTGCCAGACGGAGACCGACAATGGACGGCAACGGGCAAGACTACACGATCTCGACCACCGAAGAGCTCGAGAAGTTGTACTCGGATGCGCCTTACGGCCCCGCGGTCTTCAAGGAAACCGACCGCGTCACGCCGCAATACCGCAAGCTGATCGAGGCCGCGCCGTTCGCCGTGCTGGCAACCTGCGGTCCCGACGGCCTCGACTGCTCGCCGCGCGGCGATCCGCCGGGCTTCGTACGCGTGATCGACGAGCATACGCTGGTCATTCCCGACCGCCGCGGCAACAATCGCATCGATTCCTTGCGCAATCTGGTGCGCGATCCGCGCATCGCTCTGCTGTTCCTGATCCCCGGCGTCGGCGAGACCATGCGTATTATCGGCCGTGCCAAAATCTCCACCGATCCGAAATTGACTGAAAGCTTTATCTTCAACGGCAAGGTGCCGAAGTGCGTTCTCGTGGTGACGGTCGAGAAGGCCTACTTCCAGTGCACCAAGGCGATCATCCGCTCGAAATTGTGGGATCCGGCGAGCATCGTCGATCGCAAGACTTTGCCGACGCCGGGCAGCATTCTCGCCGAGTTGACCGAGGGCAAGATGGGCGGCCCTGAGCACGACCGCCTGGCGCCGGAACGGATCAAGCAGACGATTTATTGATTTTCCGCCTCCGCTTCGCGGAGGCAAATCGAGGCGGCGGCTTGCTCGTCATCATCCCCGCGTTGCCAACCGCACGCCGTCAGCCGCTCGCGCATATGCTCCGGCACCGGTGCGACGACGCGGATCGGCGGGCAATTCTTGTAGAGCGGCACGACGATTTCACGCGCATGGAGATGCAGCGTCGGACCACCCGTTCGCGGGGCATTGCCGTAGATCGCATCGCCCAGGATCGGCCAGCCCATTTCCGCACAGTGCACGCGCAGCTGATGCGTGCGCCCGGTCAACGGTTCGAGCGCGAGCCAGGTTAGGGCGGTGGAGCGCCCTAGCACCCTCCACTTGGTCACCGCGGGTTGACCCTCGGGATCGTGCTTCTGCCACCAGCCAATATTGGCGTCGAGGCGGCCGAGCGGCATGTCGATTTCGCCTTCCTCGACGTCAGGACCGCCTTCGACGATGGCCCAGTAGGTCTTGTCGATGGCGCCGTTGCGGAACAGCTTGCCAAGCTGCGCCAGCGCCTTGCGGTGGCGGCCAAGGACGAGGCATCCGGTTGTGTCGCGGTCGAGCCGGTGCGCCAGGGCGGGCGGGCGGGGCAGGCCGAAGCGCAACGCATCGAAATGATCCTCGATCGACTCCCGGTTCCGGTCTTTGCTGTTCGGCGAGCCGCGGTGCACGGCCATGCCGGCCGGTTTGTCGATCACCAGCATCAGCCCGTCGCGGTAGAGGAGCCGCGACACCATCTCTTCCGGAGTCATGTTTGCCTACCTTGGCGAAACGGCTATCACGGGCGCCGCATGCAAGAAACTCCGCAAGACGGTCAATCGGACGGCGGCGGCGAAACCGCCGAAGCCAAGCAATCGTGGTGGCGGCGCCTTTCCGGCGGGCTCAAGCGCAGCTCGACGGCGCTGACCGCGATTTCCGATCTCGTCACCAAGCGCATGCTCGACGAGGCGACGATCGAGGAAATCCACGATGCGCTGGTGCGGGCCGATCTCGGCATCGGCACTGCGGACCGAATCGCGGACACGCTGAGCAAAGGCCGCCATAACGCTGCGATCACGCCCGACGAGGTCAAGGCAGTGGTCGCGGCGGAGGTCGAAAAGGCGCTGGCGCCGGTGGCGCAGCCGCTCGTCGTCGATCCGACGAAGAAACCGTTCGTCATCTTGGTCGCCGGCGTCAACGGGTCCGGCAAGACCACGACTATCGGCAAACTGGCAGCGAAATTCCGCGCCGAAGGCCGTTCCGTGATGTTGGCTGCCGGCGATACGTTCCGCGCCGCCGCGATCGAGCAGCTCAAGATCTGGGCTACCCGCAGCGGCACCGATTTTATCGCGCGCGAGGCCGGCGCCGACGCCGCGGGTCTCGCCTTCGATGCGGTGCGCACGGCGAACGAGCGCGGCATCGATATTCTCCTCATCGACACCGCCGGCCGATTGCAGAACCGCACCGAATTGATGGAGGAGCTGGAAAAGATCGTCCGCGTCATCAAGAAGGTCGACGCCAGCGCGCCACATGCGGTGCTGCTCGTGCTCGATGCCACGGTGGGACAGAACGCGCTGTCGCAAGTCGAGATTTTCCAGAAGGCGGTCGGCGTCACCGGGCTTGCCATGACCAAGCTCGACGGCACCGCGCGCGGCGGCATCCTGGTCGCGATCGCGGCGAAATTCGGTTTGCCGGTGCACTACGTCGGCGTCGGCGAGAGCATCGACGATCTGGCGCCGTTTTCGGCGCGCGATTTCGCCCGCGCCATCGCCGGGCTTGAGGCTTGATTGAGCGGCCGACCGATCCCAGCTACACAGCGCATATCATGACAATGACGAAAAAACCGCAGCTCAATCCGCTCCTCAAGCTGGCGCTCGATCTCGGGCCGCTGGCGCTGTTCTTCTTCGCCAATACCCGTTACGGAATTTTCGTCGCCACGGCGACCTTCATGGTCGCGGTGCTCGCGGCGCTGGCGGTCTCCTTCGTCATGACGCGCCAGCTGCCGATCATGCCGGTGGTCACCGCAATCATCGTCGTCGTGTTCGGCGGACTGACGCTGATCCTGCACGATGCGACCTTCATCAAGGTCAAGCCGACCATCATCTATGCGCTGTTCGGCGCGATATTGATCGGCGGACTGATTTTCAAGAAGCCGCTGCTTGGCGTCGTATTCGATTCGATGTTCGACCTTACCGATGAGGGCTGGCGCAAGCTGACGCTGCGTTGGGCGATTTTCTTCTTCGTTCTTGCCGTCCTCAACGAGATCGTCTGGCGCAACACCTCGACCAATGTATGGGTCGATTTCAAGGTGTTCGGCGTGACGCCGCTGACGCTCATATTCGGCGCCTTGCAGGTGCCGCTGCTCAAGCGATACGCGGTCGAACCGGCGGAATAGAGGCGGGGTTTCAAACCCGCCCCTACGACTTTGCGGCCAACGCCTTGTCGATCTGCGGCTTGAGCACCGTCTCGTAATTTTCCGGCGTGATCGGTCCGACGAGCTTATAGGCGATACGGCCATCGCGGCCAATCACGAATGTTTCCGGCACGCCATAGACGCCCCAATCGATCGCGGTGCGGCCGCTCTGGTCGGCGCCGGCGGCGACGAACGGATCGCCGTAGCGGCCGAGGAAACGCCGCGCATTATCGGGATCGTCCTTGTAATTGATGCCGATCAGGCGAAAGCGGGTATCCTTGCCCATCTGCGTCAGCAGCGGCGCTTCGTCGTGGCACGGCACGCACCACGACGCCCAGACATTGACGACCGTCACCGCGCCCTTGAACTCGGCCGGATCAATGCCGGGGACCGGCGCGCCGTCGCGCTCGAGCCCCGCGATCGGCGGCAATGTCGTTTGCGGCGCCGGGTGGCCGATCAGCGCCGAGGGAATGAGTGAAGGGTCGCCGGAATTGAGCTGGATGAGAAACAAGACAACCAGCCCAAGGAAAATGCCGAGGGGCAAGAGCACGAGAATGCGCTGCCAGCGCAGCGGGCGGTTGGGATTTTCCGCGACGCTCATGCTTGTTCCTCGGCCTGTTCCCTTGCCGTCTCAGCGGCCCGCGATGTTGGCCGATCCGCAGCCGCATCGGAACGGCGCGTAATCCCCTGCAGTTCAAGCTCGGCGAGCTTGCGCGTTTGGGTGCGGTAATCGAGCGTCACCCAGACGATCAAGGCGCTGACCACGATCACCGCGGCGGCATAGGCCGCGGCGATGAAATCGATATGTGCGGTGGTCTCCATCGTCAGCTTACGGCGCTTGCTTGCATCAGTCGCATTGTGCGCACGCGGCGGCGCAAAATTTCGTTGCGCATCGCCGCCAGCACCAGCGTGACAAACAGCAAAGTGAATGCGCCCGCCATGATGAAAAGCGGCAGCAGTATCGTTGGATAGATCGTCGAGCCGCCGACGCGGAACACCGAAGCGCCCTGATGCAGCGTATTCCACCAATCGACCGAGAATTTGATGATCGGCAGATCGATCGCTCCGACCAGCGTGAGCACGGCCACCGCGCGCGCCGCGCGCGATGGATCCTCGACCGTGTTCCATAATGCGATGACGGCGAGATAGAGCAGGAACAGGACGAGCTCAGAGGTGAGCCGCGCGTCCCACACCCAGTAGGTGCCCCATTCGGGCCGTCCCCACAGCGAGCCGGTGACGAGACAAAGCAGCGTGAACGCCGCTCCGATCGGCGCCGCCGCCTTCGCCGTCACGTCGGCGAGCGGATGGCGCCATACCAAGGTGCCCAGCGCCGCGACCGACATCAGCCCCCAGCACAGCATGCCGAGCCAAGCCGACGGCACGTGCAGATACATGATCTTGACGGTAGCGCCTTGCTGATAGTCGTCCGGCGCGATCATCGCCTGCTCCAGCGCGAAGGCGAAGACAAGCACCGTCACGCCGGCCAGCCACGGAATGGCCGTGTTGGCGAATTTCAGGAACCGCGACGGATTGGCGAGGTCGAGGAGGGCCATCGGCAGCTTTCCGCTAATTCCGGTTCTTAGTGCATGGGCCGGTGAGAACACAATGCGGCTCGCTCGCACCGGCCGTCACTTTTGCATGAGCAAGGTTGCCGTTTCATCTCGCTAACCGGGCCTTTTCATTCCATTTCTTGCCGTAACGCAGCGGCGGCGGCGAACGGGCCGACCACAAGGCTCGCCAACGTCAACGCGCAAAGGATCGTAAACGGCGTGCCGAACGGTATCGGTCCGGTGACCGCGGCGTTGGCGGCCGCGACGCCGAAGATCAAGATCGGCACGGTCAGCGGCAGCACGATGACGGCGAGCAGCAAGCCGCCGCGGCGCAGCGTCACGGCGATCGCGGCGCCGATCAGGCCGATGAAAGTCAGCGCCGGCGTGCCGACGAACAGCGTCAGCATCAGGGCGCCTTCTTGCGGCAGATCGAGATTGAGGAGGAGCCCGATCACCGGCGCGCAGATCACGAGCGGCAGCCCGGTCGTAAGCCAATGCGCCAAGCCCTTGACCGCGACCACGAGCTCCAGAGGCGCGCGGCCCATCAGGATGAGGTCGAGCGAGCCGTCCTCGCGATCGCCGGCAAACAGCCGGTCGAGCGCCAATAGACTTGCAAGCAGCGCCGCGAGCCACAGGATCGCCGGTCCGATACGCTTGAGCAGCACAAGATCGGGGCCGACGGCGAACGGAATAAGCGTGACGACGACGAGGAAGAACAGGACCCCCATCAGCGCACCGCCGCCGACCCGGAGCGCGATGCGCATGTCGCGGACGAGGAGAGCGGCGAGCGGCGTCATGGCGCTTCCCCCAGCCGCAATTCCTGCGCCGCGTTAAGCCCGATCGGCCCGTGGCTGGCCGCGAGAATGAGGCCGCCTCCGGCCAGATGGGCCTCCATCAGTTCGGCCAGGCGGTCCTGCGCCGCCGCGTCGAGTGTGCTGGTTGGCTCGTCCAGGAGCCAGATCGCGCGTGGCACCGCGACGAGCCGGGCGATCGACAGCCGGCGGCGCTGCCCGGCCGAAAGATAGGCCGCCGGCAGGCCGGCCAGGCCGGCGAGCCCGACCGTCTCCAGCGGAGTGCGGAGATTGAGCGACCGCAGGCCGAAGAAACCCGCCCAAAAGCCTAAATTCTCGGCAACTGACAGCGAGCCTTTCAGCGCGTCCTGGTGGCCGAGATAATGGGCCTGCTCGGCAATGCTCAATTCCGGATCGCCGCCTTCCAGCGCTAGCCGGCCCCCCGCGATGGGGAGAAGGCCGATGACCATACGTAAAAGCGACGATTTTCCCGCGCCGTTGCGGCCGCTAACGGTCAAAGCCTGGCCGGATTCAACGGCAAAGTTTACTCCGGCAAAGACGCCGCGTTCGCCGCGCTGACACGCCAGATCGACACCGGTGAGACGCATCAGCACCGACCCGGATGCGGTTTTGGGGGTAATTTTCCGGCGTTTCCGGCCATGCTTTGCATGTTAGCGGACTATTCGTTGCTGAAACTGGCACAAGCGCAGAAAAGACCTTATAAGCCGCAGGTCGGGCCGCGGCGCGCCGGTGACGCCTGCCACGTCCGATTTTTCCTCTCCTTTCCTGCTCCGCGAGTGGGGTGGGAAAGCGTGGGGATGGGCCAGTTTCGGCAATAAATTACCTCCGAATTGCGCCGGCGCCCGGCCGGTGGGATGGGAAAAAAGTCATGGAATTGCTCGATAGCTTCAAATGCCTCCGGCCCCTCAAGGTCGGCTCCAAGACCTATGCGTATTACAGCCTGCCGGTGGCCGAAAAGAACGGCCTGAAGGGGATTTCGCGGCTGCCCTTCTCGCTCAAAGTCTTGCTGGAAAACCTGTTGCGCAACGAGGACGGCCGCTCCGTCACCAAGCAGGACATCCAGGCGGTGGCGCAATGGCTCAAGTCCAAGACGTCGGACCGCGAGATCGCGTTTCGGCCGGCGCGGGTACTGATGCAGGACTTCACCGGCGTGCCGGCCGTGGTCGATCTTGCCGCCATGCGCGACGCCATGGACCATCTCGGCGGCGATGCGAAGAAGATCAATCCGCTGGTCCCGGTCGATCTCGTCATCGACCATTCGGTCGCGGTCAATCATTTCGGCAATGCGCTGGCGTTCAAGCAGAACGTCGAGGACGAGTACAAGCAGAACCAGGAACGCTACAAGTTTCTGAAATGGGCGCAGCGCTCGTTCGAGGATTTCCGCGTCGTGCCGCCGGGCACCGGCATCTGCCATCAGGTCAACCTCGAATATCTGTCGCAGACGGTGTGGACGTCGAAGGCCAAGATCCCGTTCCCGGACAAAACGGTGGCCACCGAGCTTGCCTATCCGGACACGCTGGTCGGCACCGATTCGCACACCACCATGGTGAACGGGCTGTCCGTGCTTGGCTGGGGCGTCGGCGGCATCGAGGCGGAAGCCGCCATGCTCGGCCAGCCCTATTCGATGCTGCTGCCGGAAGTAATCGGCGTGCGGTTGAACGGCAAGCTCAAGGAAGGCATGACCGCGACCGATCTCGTGCTCACCGTGACGCAGATGCTGCGCAAGCGCGGCGTGGTCGGCAAGTTCGTCGAATATTTCGGCCCCGGCCTCGCCAATCTGTCGATCGCCGATCGCGCCACGCTCGGCAACATGTCGCCGGAGTACGGCGCGACCTGCGGCTTCTTTCCGATCGACGACGACACCATCCGTTATCTGCGCGACACCGGCCGCTCGGCCGATCGCATCGCGCTGGTCGTCGCCTATGCCAAGGCGCAGGGCATGTATCGCACCAAGAACACGCCGGATCCGATGTTCACCGAGGTGCTCAAGCTCGAATTGTCCTCGATCGAGCCGTCGCTTGCCGGACCCAAGCGTCCGCAGGACCGCATTGCGCTCAAAGAGGTCAAGAACGGCTTTGCCTGGTCGATGGACAAGGAGTTCAACAAGGCCGCCGAGCTGGATAAGCGCGTGCCGGTGGAAGGCCGCAAGCACACGCTCGGTCACGGCGACGTGGTGATCGCGGCGATCACCTCGTGCACCAACACCTCCAATCCGAGCGTGATGGTCGCGGCCGGGCTGTTGGCCCGCAAGGCGGTGGCCAAGGGTCTCACGGTGAAGCCGTGGGTGAAGACCTCGCTGGCGCCGGGCTCGCAGGTGGTTGCCGAATATCTGGCGAAATCCGGCTTGCAGAAAGATCTCGACGCACTTGGCTTTAATCTGGTCGGTTTCGGTTGCACCACCTGCATCGGCAATTCGGGCCCGCTGCCCGAGGAAATCTCCGAAGCGATCAACAAGAACGATCTGGTGGCCGCCGCGGTGCTGTCCGGCAATCGCAATTTCGAAGGCCGGGTCAATGCCGACGTGCGCGCCAATTATCTCGCGTCGCCACCATTAGTGGTCGCCTACGCCATCGCCGGTTCGATGCAGATCGATGTCGCCAAGCAGCCGCTCGGCACCGACCAGAAGGGCCGCAAGGTCTATCTGCGCGACATCTGGCCGGCGAGCCGCGAGATCGCCGACGTGATCCACAAGAACATCAACAAGCAGATGTTCACCAGGAAGTATGGCGACGTGTTCAAGGGCGACGCCAACTGGCGCAAGATCAGCGTGCAGGGCGGGCTGACCTACAAATGGGACGATCGCTCGACTTACGTGCAGAACCCGCCCTATTTCGAAGGCATGCCGAAGCGCAGCCAGCCGATCGAAGACATCGTCGACGCGCGCATTCTCGGGCTGTTCCTCGACTCGATCACGACCGACCACATCTCGCCGGCAGGATCGATCAAGGAAGAAAGCCCGGCCGGCGAATATTTGCGCGATCATCAGGTCCGGCCCAAGGACTTCAACCAATACGGCACGCGGCGCGGCAATCACCAAGTGATGATGCGCGGCACCTTCGCCAATATCCGCATCAAGAATCAAATGGTGCCGGGCGTCGAGGGCGGTTACACCATTCACTATCCCTCGAAAGAGCGCATGACGATCTATGACGCGGCGATGCGCTACAAGTCCGAGAACGTGCCGCTGGTCGTGTTCGCCGGCAAGGAATACGGCACCGGATCGTCGCGCGATTGGGCGGCGAAAGGCGCCATGCTGCTCGGCGTTCGCGCCGTGGTCGCGCAGAGCTTCGAGCGCATCCACCGCTCCAACCTCGTCGGCATGGGCGTCGTGCCGCTGGTGTTCGAAGAAGGCACCTCGTGGCAGACGCTCGGCTTGAAGGGCGACGAGCAGGTCACTATCCGCGGCCTGCACGGCGATCTAAAGCCGCACCAGCGGCTTCTTGCCGAGATCATCGCCTCCGACGGCGGGCTCAAGCGCGTGCCGCTGATCTGCCGCATCGATACCGCCGACGAACTCGACTATTACCGGAACGGCGGCATCCTGCAGTATGTGCTGCGCCACCTCGCGGCATAGAACGTGGCTCAAACGCAGCGTGATCGGCGAAAGCGGTTGCCGCTTTCCCGCTAAGGCCTTGGGCCACAGCTAGTCCTCACCGCGAATTGAGTGGCGGGTGACCGGCGGCCGCATTACAAGTGCGGCCGTCACGAAATCGTCACCGAGGGCCGAATCTTTCGTTGCGGACAAATCTTTCGCTGTGGGGGTCTGGGGGTGGAGGTTGGAATGCTGCGTCGCCGCCTCGCGTCGGCATCCCTCATTACAAGCTTCTTGATAGCGACATTCGTGGTTGCGCGCGCCGCCGAGCCGCGGGCGCTGCTTGAACTGTTCACCAGTCAAGGCTGCTCGTCCTGTCCGGCCGCCGACAAGCTGCTTGGCGAATTGACGGCCGATCCATCGCTGATCGCGCTCAGCCTGCCGATCGATTACTGGGATTATCTCGGCTGGAAAGATACGCTGGCCAACCCGGCGCACTCGGCGCGGCAGCGGGCCTACGCGCGCGTGCGCGGCGACCGGCAAGTCTATACGCCGCAGATCGTGGTCAATGGCGCAATGCATGTGCTCGGCAGCGACAAAGCGGCCATCGAGCGCACCATCTCCCAGACCGATCAAAAACTGGGCGTGATGTCGGTGCCGGTGTCGATGATCGCAGGCGGCAATAGTCTGAGCGTCAAAATCGAGTCGGCGGAGAGCGACCACCACGCCGGCGAGGTCTGGCTGTGTCCGCTCGCGCAGGCGGTCGCCGTCGCCATCGGCCGCGGCGAGAACCGCGGCCGCACCATCACCTATCACAACGTTGTGCGCGGCTGGCTGAAGCTCGGCGACTGGACCGGCGTGGCGTCGACCTGGAACGTGCCGATGTCCGAGCTCAAGACCGACGGCGTCGATGCCGCTGCCGTCATGGTGCAGGAGGGCACACGCGACAAGCCGGGCATCATCCTGGGCGCGGCCTATACCCCGCTCCGGTAGATGTCGCCTCCTCCCGCCGAATAAAAAAGGCCGGCAACGCGCCGGCCTAAGGGATTGGGGAATGAACCATACAGAGAACTCTGCTGCCTCTGGCCCGATCCGTCCGCGCCCCGGGGGGCTGGGGGGCTGAGGAATCCGGAGCGCATCCGAACCGGGCCTTGAGGCAACAGGCTGTTATTTCGCAGCCCAGCGAGGCGCGTGCTTGTCGGAATTAGGGCCGTATTATGATTCGCTTAACGAAGGCGTGATTCCGGCCGGCAAATGTGTCGCAGGCCGCTGGGCGCCGACCCACAGCGTGAGCAGGAATGGCCTCCGAGGGCCTGACTCGCGAATTTGCGGCCCTATTTGCCGCGCCGCAGCCTCTTGCCCGTCGCCCCTTCCGGCGCGATCATGAAGCTAAGACGACAGAAGGAGGCGCCGTATGGATTTCGGCGACACCGATCCAAGCGCGTGGCGCGGGGGCGAGCCTCAGCCGCCCGCCCCCGCAAGCGAAGTGACCTTCAACCGGCGTGAGCTCGACCGCATTCTTCGACTTTACGGCCGCAAAGTCGCCGCCGGCGAATGGCGTGATTATGCAATCGATTTCCTCAAGGATCGCGCGGTTTTCTCAGTGTTCCGCCGCGCCTCGGAAATGCCGATCTACCGCATCGAGAAGAACCCGAAACTTGGCCGCCGCCAGGGCGCCTATAGCGTGATTTCGGCCACCGGCCACATCGTGCGCCGCGGTCACGAGCTCGACCGGGTGCTTGGCGCGCTCGACCGTTCGCTCCGCGTGGTGGCCGGCTAGGACGGTTTAGGGCGGCGCGCTGTCGCCGTGTCCGAGGGGGCGTTGCATCAGCACGGTATCGAGCCATTTGCGGTGCTTGAAGCCGACGGACTGAAACGTGCCGATCAGGCGGAATCCGACCGCGGCATGGACCGCGACCGACGCGGTGTTGGCGGAGTCGCCGATCACCCCAAGCATCTGCCGGAAACCCAGCGCCTCCGACTCTGCGATTAGGCGCGTGAGCAACAGCCGGCCGATTCCCTTGCGGTGAATTTCCGGTGCGACATAGATCGAATCCTCGACGCACCAATCATAGGCCGGCCGGTCGCGGTACGGGCCGGCATAGGCGTAACCCGCCACGACACCTGCGCGCTCGGCGACGAGATAGGGATAGCCCTTTGCAATCAGCGTCCGCTGCCGTCGCGCCATTTCCGTCTCGTCGGGCGGCTCGATCTCGAATGTCGCCGTGCCATGCAGCACGGCATCGGCATAGATGCGGGTGATCGCCGCGATATCGGCGGGTGCGGCGGGGCGAAGAGTGAAATTGCTCATTGCCGCACAATTTTGACAGAAAACACCCAAGCGGAAAAGCAAACAGGACCGAAAAGCAAAACGCCCCGGGTTTGGCCCGGGGCGTTCGAACTGAAGTTTGTTCTGGAGTTTGCTGCGGTGCTTAGCGGCGGTCGCCGAACAGTCGCAGCAGCATCAGGAACAGGTTGATGAAGTCGAGGTAGAGCGACAGCGCACCCATCACCGCCTTACGGCCGGCCACAGTGCCGTCGTCCATCACCGAATACATCTCCTTGATCCGCTGCGTGTCGTAGGCGGTGAGCCCAACGAAGATGAGAACGCCGATCACCGAGATCGCCCAGTCGAGCCCGCTCGAATGCAGGAACATGTTGACCAGCATGGCGATGACGATACCGATCAGGCCCATGAACAGGAACGAGCCGAAGCCTGTGAGATCGCGCTGCGTGGTGTAGCCGTACAGGCTCATGGCACCGAACGTCGCCGCCGAGATGAAGAACACCCGCGTGATCGATGCCCCGGTATACTCCAGGAAGATCGATGCCAGCGCCAGGCCCAGCAGGCCGGCATAGACGAAGAACAGCGTCAGCGCGGTGCCGACCGACAGCTTGTTGATGCGGAAGCTCATAAAGAACACCAGGCCGAGAGTGCCCAGCAGCAGAATGATCGTCAGCGGTCCGCTGAAGATGGCCTGCCCGAATGGCGTCAGCCCCATGATCTGCCCGCCGGCCACCCGAATGGCATCGCCGCCAGCCGCCTGGTAGGTGAGCCAGGAAACGACGCCGGTGAGCGCCACGCCGGCGCTCATGTAGTTGTAGACTTCAAATCATATACGCGCGCAGGCCGGCATCGATCGTCACCTGGTCGGTGCGATAACCGGTCCTCGTGGTCGCGTAATTCCGATCGAAGTCGGACATGGAAAATACCCCTGGGTTATCCCGGCGCTTCGCCGGGTCTGGCGTCCGGCGAAAGCCGATCGCGCGTGTCGTGAATCTAGTGCGAAAGCTCCCCTCGCGCCAGATGGGTGCGACGCCATATTTCCCGAGTGTTACAAACTCTTCATGGTGTTTAACGGTCCGGCTACAGGCGCCATTTAGAGATTTCGCAGCACTTCTGCGGGTTTCCGGCCCAGCGCCGAGACGGTGCCGAGAAGACCCAGGCCGACCGTGACAAAAAGCGCAACGAACGCCGCGGCCGCGGCCTCGCCCGGCACGAAGACGAAGGAAAACTCCATCAGCCGCGTCACCACCAGAGCGGCAGCGGCCGAACCCGCCGCGACGCCGAACACGGCGGTGGCCAGCCCGATCAGGAGATATTCCAGGGCATAAGCGGCGGTCAGCCGCGCGCGCGTCGCCCCCAGCGTCTTGAGCACGACCGCATCGTAGACGCGGAACCGCTGGCTCGCCGCCAAGGCGCCGCCGAGGACGAGGGCCGCAGCGATAAGCGTGAGCGAACTCGCGCCGCGCACCGCCAAGATGAGCTTGCCGACGATGGCGCCGACGGCATCGAGCGCGTCTTTGACGCGCACGGCAGTCACGGTGGGAAACGTGCCGGCGAGCGCCTTGATCAAGCCTGCGTCCTCGGCCGCCGTGCCGCCATCGGCGAAGGTCAATGTCGCAATGTCGCTATGCGGCGCGCCGGCGAAGGTGCCCGGCGAAAACACCAGAACGAAATTGATGCCGAGGTTTTCCCAATCGACGGCGCGAAGATTGGCGATCCGCGCCGTGATGTTGCGGCCGAGCACGTTCACCGTAACGGTATCGCCGATCTTGAGATTCAAATTTTGCGCCGTCCGGCTTTCCAGCGAGACCAGTGGCGGCCCGGCATAGTCGGTGCTCCACCACCGGCCGGCGACGAGACGCGAACCGGCGGGAACTGCGGTGGCGTAAGTAATGCCACGGTCGCCGCGCAGCACCCAGCGCGATCCCGCCGCCGGTTGAAGATCCGCAGCCGGCACGCCGTTTGCCGCGACGATGCGGCCGCGCAGCATCGGCACGCGTTCCAGCGTCGAGCCGGGCGCCTGGGTGCGCGCGAAGGCATCGAAGCGGCCCGAGTCCGCCGCCGGAATATCGAGGAAGAAGAACGACGGCGCTTTCTCCGGCAGCGCGTCGGCCAATTCGCGGTGCAGATTGCCGTCGATCTCGACCACGGTGACGAGCAACGCCAGCCCAAGCCCGAGCGACAGCATCACGCTCGGCGTCAGCGCGCCTGGGCGGTGAATATTGGCGATGGCCAGCCGCAAAACGAAAGAGCGCGGACGCGGCAGACGCCGCGCCAGCGCCATCGTCGCCATCGCGATCAGGCGCAGCAGCACAAAGACGACGGCCGCAGTGACGACAAAAAACAGTGCCACGCGGCGGTCATAGGTGGTCACGACCGCGAGCGCGGCAAGCAGCGCAACGATCGCCGCCGTCGCAACGAGGTAACGCAACCTCGTCCGACTCCGCTCGGCTGCGATCTGGTCGCGGAACAGCCGGGCTACCGAAATGTCGCGCGCGCGTCCGAGCGGCCACAATGCAAAGGCCAGTGCGGTGAGGAGGCCGTAAGCGATCGCCAGCGCCAAGACACCCGGATGCAGCGTCGGCGCGACCGGCAGCGGAATGATGGCGCCAAAGACTGAGACGATGGCAAAGGGCAAAGCCGCACCCAAAGCCGCGCCGAGCAAGGCTGCGAACAGCGCGACCATGACGATCTCGCCGCAATAGACGGTGAAGACGCCGCCGCCGGTTAAGCCCAGCGCTTTCATGGTGGCAATCACGTCGCGCTTGCGCGCCAGGTGGCTGGCAACGGCGTTGGCCACGCCGACGCCGCCGACCAGAAGCGTGGTGAGGCCAACCAGCGTGAGAAATTGGGCAAAGCGTTCGACACTGCGTTCCAGCGCCGGAGACGCCTTCATCCGGGTGCGGATTTGCCAGCCGGCTTGCGGGAACTGCGTCTGTGCCTGCTTTTCAAATGCCGTGACCGCGGCGTCGCTCGAATTGCCGTCAGGCAAGCGCAGGCGATATTGCCAGCGCACCAGGCTGCCGGGCTGCAGAAGTCCCGTCGCCTGCAACGCCGCGTCGCTGATGAGCACGCGCGGGCCGAAGCCGATGCCGCCGGCGAGCTTGTCCGGCTCGTTGGTCAACGCGGCGCGCAGCGCGATCACGGCATTGCCGATGCTGATGCGGTCGCCGGTTTTCATATTGAGCCGCGTCAGCAGCGTCGGATCCACCGCCGCGCCGAAAGCGCCGCTGCTTTGCGCCAACAGCGCGGCAAGCGGCATGGCCGGGTCGGTCGTCACCTTGCCGAATAGCGGATAGTCGGCATCGACCGCCTTGACTTCGACCAGCGTCGAACTCGCATCGGCGGCAGCTGTCACGGTCGTTCGCGCCATCGCCCGCAACGTGGCGACCACGGAGACCGTGCCGTGGGCATCGAGAAACGCCCGTTCGGCGGCGCTCGCCTGCCGCTGGATGAGCGTCAAGGCGAGGTCGCCGCCGAGGATGACGCGGCCGGCGCTGCCGATGCCGTCGTTCAAGCTCGCGGCGACCGAACCGACGCCGGCGATCGCCATGACGCCAAGTGCGATGCAGGCGATGAATACGCCGAAGCCGCGCAAGCCGCCGCGCAAATCGCGCCAGATAAAACGCGGCGCGAAACTTAAAGCGAAGCGCAACGGCGTCAGCGGCGTCGATTTCGGCGCGGGCGCCAGCATCACGTCGCTCTCGGCATGACGCGCGCCAGAATGAAATGGGTCGGCGCGAAGACAAAGACCGGAATCCCGAGCAACAGGCCGGCAAACCAGATTTCCGGCGGCAGCAGTGTCTGCGCCGCGGTGTCGCGCAGTCCCCAGACATAATTGATGTTGACCGGGGTGAGCCCCGGATGCGGCGTCGGCGGCGGCATCAGAAAGAAGCAGACCAGCATGTCGACGACGAACAGCCCGGTCCAGGCCGGCAGCGCGCGCCGGTCATAGCCGATCTGCCACACCAGATAGACCAGAAAGAACGGCAGCCAGCCGTGAAACAGCGACAGCAGCCGCAAAAACAGCGAGTGGGTCGAATCGAACATGTAGTCGGTCATGCCGGTGAGCGAATAGCCCGCCAAGTTGACCAGAAAGTCGGACACCCAAAACGCCTGCGGCACCAGAATGCCGACGCAGCCCATGGAGACGAGCAACGCGTTCTCAGGCCAGATTGCAATTAGAATGAGGATCAGCGTGATGTCGCAGAAATAGAGAAAATTGGTCGGCCCGTAATAGTGCCAATAGACCGGGACCAGCAGTGCCATGAAAGCAGTGTAGGCAAGCTTGACGCCAAGCGGGACGCGCGCGGCTTGCATCATGGCGTCGCTTTCGCGCTGACGCGGCCTTCGATCTGTCCCGAATGCATGTGCAGCACGCGATCGCAACGCGCCGCGAGTTCGCTGTCGTGAGTCACCAAAACAAGCGTCGTGCCGCGTTCCTTATGGCCGCGGAACAGAAGCTCGATGATGTCGCGTCCGGTCGTCTCGTCGAGATTGCCGGTCGGTTCGTCGGCGACGACGATGGCGGGGTCGGGAGCGAGCGCACGCGCGAGCGCGACACGCTGCTGTTCGCCGCCGGAAAGCGCCGCGGGATAGTGATGCAGGCGCGCGCTCAAGCCGACCGCGGCAAGTTCGCGCTCGGCGCGCGAGCGCGCATCGGGCGCGCCGGCGAGTTCGAGCGGGATCGCGACGTTTTCCAGCGCCGTCATCGTCGGGATCAAATGGAACGCCTGAAAGACGATGCCGATGGTGTGGCCGCGAAAGCGGGCCAACTGGTCTTCATCGAGCCGGCGCAAATCTTCGCCGGCGACCACAACCGTCCCCGCGTCGGGCCGCTCCAATCCGGTCATCACCATGAGCAGCGTCGACTTGCCGGAGCCGGAAGGGCCGAGGAGGCCGACCGCCTCGCCCCGACCTATATTGAGGGCAATGTCGCGCAGGATGTGGACGCGGGCACCGCCGCGGCCGAGCGTCAGGTTGACGCCGCCGAGCGCGATGGCGTCGCCGGCGATAGGATGCCTCGAAATGTCGTTCATGCGCTCAACCAGCTCCGCTCCTGCAAACGGTCGGCCGTGCTCGGACCGTGGCCGCTCATATGGGTGGCGGCGCAGGCTCCGCCAAATCGCCGCGGTTTGTAGCGTGGCGCTCCTTGCCGCAACAGGGACGCCTCACGCCCGCGGCGCGACGCCGATTCATATCGTGGCGTTTGGCGATTCGTTGACCGCGGGCTACGGCCTTGCCGACAACGACGGCTTTGTGCCGCGCCTACAGGCGGCGCTGGCAAAAGACGGCATCGCCGCCGACATCGCCAATGCCGGCGTCTCCGGCGATACCGCTTCCGACGGTCTCGCTCGGCTTGATTGGTCGGTGCCGCAGGGCACCGACGCGGTCATCGTCGAACTTGGCGCCAACGACATGTTGCGCGGCATCAAGCCCGAAGTGACGCGTGCCGCGCTCGATGTAATCCTGAAACGGCTGACGGAACGTCACATTGCTGTCTTGTTGTGCGGCATGCGCGCGGCGCCGAATCTCGGCGCCGATTACGGACAAGCCTTCGATCGCATCTATGCCGAGCTGGCCGCGAAATACGGCGTTCTCCTCTACCCGTTCTTCCTCGATGGCGTTGCCGCCGACCTCAATCTCACCCAGCAAGACGGCATGCATCCGAACCCGGCGGGCGTTGGGGTCATCGTACAGCGGATATTGCCCAAGGTTATGGAGCTCATCACGCGGGCTCACGGGCAGCACCCATCGTAGAGGGTTGCGCGCGCGCAGCGATGACCCCATTCTCAGGGCATCGTGATTCGCGAATCGGGCCCGGAGGTTGCCATGCCCCGCTTGTTCACCGGTCTCGAAATTCCGCAGCCGATCGCCCAGTCGCTCGCCATGATGCGGGGCGGATTGCCCGGGGCGCGCTGGATCGACGCGGAGAATTATCATCTTACGCTGCGCTTCATCGGCGACATCGACGACGCTTTGGCGCGCGAGATCGCCGGCGTGCTGGCCCGCGTGCATCGGCGGCCGTTCGAGCTTCGCCTCGACGGGCTGACGTCGTTTGGCGGCCGCAAGCCGCGCGCCGTGGTCGCCGCTGCCGCGCCGGTGGCGCCGCTGATGGAGCTGCAGGCCGAGCACGATCGTCTGCTGCAACGGCTCGGGCTTGAACCGGAGGGACGCAAATATACGCCGCATGTCACGCTGGCGCGGCTGCGCAACTCCTCGAGCCACCAGGTTGCCGATTACCTCGCCGCTCGCGGACATTATCGCTCGCTGCCGTTTCAGGTATCGCGCTTTGTGCTGTTTTCCTCACGCGCCTCGGTCGGCGGCGGGCCTTATATCGTGGAGGAGGCCTATCCGCTCACCCGACAAGGCGCGGATGGGCGCGAAGCGCGAATGACGGTTTGAATGTCTTGCGCGTGCCGATCCGCGATTGAGCGTCTCCCGGCGGGCTTTCTGAGTATCACGCTCGCAGCATCCGCGATTGCAGTTCGAGCATCGCGGTGGCAAAGCCATGGCTGTCCGACATCACTTCGCGCATCAGCGACAGCGGCGTCGGACGCGAGGATTCGACCTCGCCGATCACGCCGCCGAAATCGAATGTCAGCTCGGCGGCGAATTTGCGCGCCAATTGCTGCATACGGTGATTATTGGCCAGGCACGCCATGTGCAGGAGCCGGTAACCGCGATTGCGCGCGGTGAGCAAGGTGCGGCGCAACAGCGCCGAGCCGACGCCGTGACTCTGCCAAGGCTTCTCGACGCTGATCGCGGCCTCGGCCTGGCGCGGGAACCGCGCGCCGAGCGGCCGCACTTCCGCCGCGCCGCGGATCATGCCGTCGACGAAAAAGCCGTGCACCACGGTGTCGAGGCCGGCGGTCAGCTCGACATAGTTGCGAATAAAGTCGTCGGACACGCCGCCGGCGAACCTATTGTGCCGGCTCTCGGGATCGAGGCGGAGCACATGCTCGCGGCATTTTGCAGTCTCGCCGATCCACAATTTGCGGATTATGCCGCCTTCGGGAAGCACTTCGTGCATTGGGTCTCCTGACGTTGTCGTCGGCAAGACCCTCCTTTTCGCTTCCTCCCTGAAAGCGTGCGGCATCGAGCATTTCGATTTCCGCCGAATCAAAACATCATGTTGTGTGCCGCGGAAATTTGGCAAGGCAAAGGATTGAGCAACATGCCCACATTCCGTATACGCATGGCTTCCGAAGCGTTTGCGACGAATTCACGACGGCAATGCACCAATCTGTCGGCATGCGGACTGCAAGGCGTCTAGCGTTGGTCCGCTCCGCCACGTTTCACACACAACCGTTAATCCACGACAGTCAATCCCGCTGAAATCCCTCATGGCGAATTCCGTCACAGCGCATTATGCCGCGGGTGTCGCGTCGGGCCGCGTCGAGAGCGACGACGCTCAACTCGTCGTGCTCGATCTGATGGCGCGGCTGGAAACGCAAATCGCGGAATATCGGTTGGCGCGCAAATCCTCTTCGCTCGGCTGGCTGTTCGCCAGCCGCCAGCGCGCGCTGCCGCAGATCAAAGGGTTGTACATCTATGGCGAGGTCGGCCGCGGCAAGACCATGCTGATGGATTTCTTCTTCGAGACGAGCCCCGTCGAGCGAAAGCGCCGCGCCCATTTTCACGAATTCATGCTCGACGTGCACGAGCGCGTTCACGCCGTGCGGCAGGAAATGAAGCGCGGCGAGCACGCGGGCGAGGATCCGATCCGGCTCGTCGCCGAGGCGCTGGCCGAAGAAGCATGGCTCTTGTGCTTCGACGAGTTTCACGTCACCGACATTGCCGACGCCATGATCCTCGGGCGGCTTTTCAAGCAATTGTTCGAGCGCGGCATTGTGATGGTGGCAACCTCGAACGTGGCGCCTGACGAGCTCTACAAAGACGGTTTGAATCGCGCATTGTTCGTGCCCTTCATTCATATGCTGCAAGCGCAAATGGATATCGTCCGGCTCGACGCGCGCACCGATTTCCGGTTGGAAAAACTCGCCGGACTGCCGGTCTGGTATGTGCCGGCCGACGCTGTCGCCGACTTAAAGCTCGACGAGGCTTGGCGGCGGCTGACTGGCGGCAACGGCGGTGCCGCGCATGAACTGGCGCTGCACGGCCGCAGCGTGCATGTGCCGCGCGCGTTTATGGGGGTGGCGCGGTTTTCCTTCCACGATCTGTGCGAAGAGCCGCTCGCCGCCGCCGACTATCTGCGCATCGCGCACGAGTACCACACCATCATCCTCGACCATGTGCCGGTGATGACTTACGACAACCGCAATGCCGCCAAGCGCTTCATCATCCTGATCGACACGCTCTACGACCATAACGTGAAGCTGATCGCGTCGGCGGATGCCGAGCCCGATGCGCTTTATCGCGCCGATGAGGGCTTTGAGGCTGCCGAGTTCAAACGCACCGCGTCGCGGCTGATCGAGATGCGCTCGCAAAGCTATCTGGCCAAGCCGCACGGCGCGGCGCACGCGCGCACGACGGGGGCGTCGACCGGCATCGTCGAAACTTGAAGAATTAACCGCCGAAGCTGGTGACGAGCATTGCAGCGACGACGACCGCCATCAGCGCCGTCGCGCCCCAGCCGCCAATCATCAATGCGCGGGACGCGGCGAATTTGCCCATGATCTTATAGCTGGCGACGACGATCATCATGGCGACCATCAGCGGCACCGCGACCACGCCGTTGACCACCGCGCTCCAAAACAGCATGCGGATCGGATCGAGCGGCGTGAACGCCGTCCCCAATCCGGCCAGCGTCGCCGCGGCGACCACGAGATAAAATCCCGGCGCTCGGTACGCCGGCAGTTCGAGGCTGCCTTCCCAGCCGAAACACTCCGCCACCGCATAACCGGCCGAACCGGCGAGTACCGGCACCGCGAGCAGGCCGGTGCCGACGATGCCGAGCGCGAATAGAAAGAACGCGAGCGGGCCGGCCAGCGGCCGCAACGCCTGGGCCGCTTGCTGAGCCGTGCCGATGTGCGTGATGCCGTGCGCGTGCAGAGTGGCCCCGGTGGTGACGATGATGAAAAAGGCGACGAGATTCGACAGCACCATGCCCGCGGTGGTGTCTATTTCGATGCGAAAGGAATCCTTGCCGGCGAGACGGTTGGGGAGGGCGGCGGCCGCCGCCGTCGATGCTTTGCTGCGCAACTTACGCCCCTCCGCTTCAAGCGAGGCCTGCCAGAAGAACATGTAGGGACTGATCGTGGTGCCGAAGATCGCCACCAGCATCAGCATGAAATCGCGGCCCCACGACAGGCGCGGGACGAAGGTTGCGGCCAGCACCTGACCCCATGGAATCCGGACGGTGAACGCCGTGGCGACATAGGCGAACAGCACCAGCGTCAGGGTTTTCAGGTATCTCGAATAGGTGTGATACGGGATCAGGATTTCGGCGGTGAGGCAGCCGATTCCGAACAGGGCGATGTAAACGAGCACCGGGCCGCCGGCGACCAGCCGCAGCGCATCGCCCATGGCGGCGATGTCGGCGGCGATGTTGAGCGTATTGGCGATCAGCAGAAGCCCGACGATGCCGTACAGCACGCCGCGCGGCATCGCTTTATTCAGATTAGCCGCGAGACCCTGGCCGGTCACCGCGCCAATATGGGCGCTGACCATTTGAATGGCGATCATGAACGGCGTGGTGAGAAACATCGTCCAGCCGAGCGCATAGCCGAACTGGGCGCCGCCCTGCGAATAGGTGGCGATGCCGCTTGGATCGTCGTCGGCCGCACCCGTGACGAGTCCCGGCCCGAGCATCCGCAGCCATTTTTTCGCCGGTTGCACGTTGCGCACTTTACGGCTGGTTGCCGTCATTTCGGTTCTCGTCCCGCAGGCAGCCCTGGTATCGCCACCCGTCAATAAGGATTGCATGGGTTTCGTTCCCGCCTCGGTCCATCGCGACTTCTCCCGACTTGAACGCGTCAGCCGAAACGGCTAATGACCCCGCAGCCGGGCGTTTTTCACCAATCAAGGACATTCGTGAGATGGCGCGAAGCAAGATCGCATTGATAGGCTCGGGTCAGATCGGCGGCACGCTGGCGCTTCTCATCGGGTTGAAAGAGCTCGGCGACGTCGTCATGTTCGACGTTGCCGAAGGCATCCCGCAGGGCAAGGCGCTCGACCTCGTCCAGGCTTCCCCGGTCGAGGGTTTCGACGCCCGCTTTTCCGGCACCAATTCCTACGAGGCGATTGAGGGCGCGGCGGTCTGCATCGTCACCGCCGGCGTGCCGCGCAAGCCGGGCATGAGCCGCGACGATCTGCTCGGCATCAATCTCAAGGTGATGGAGCAGGTCGGCGCCGGCATCAAGAAATACGCGCCGAACGCCTTCATCATCTGCATCACCAATCCGCTCGACGCCATGGTCTGGGCGCTGCAGAAGTGCTGCGGCCTGCCGAAAAACATGGTGGTCGGCATGGCCGGCGTGCTCGAACTCGGCGCGCTTTCGTTATTTCCTGGCCGACGAATTCAACGTCTCCGTGGAGGACGTCAATGCCTTTGTGCTTGGCGGCCACGGCGACAGCATGGTGCCGCTGGTTCGCTATTCGGCGGTCGCCGGCATTCCGCTGCCCGATCTCGTCAAGATGGGCTGGACCACGCAGGCGCGGATCGACGAAATCGTCGACCGCACCAGGAACGGCGGCGCCGAGATCGTGAACCTGCTCAAGACCGGCTCCGCCTTCTATGCGCCCGCGGCTTCGGCGATCGCGATGGCGGAAAGCTATCTGCGCGACAAGAAGCGCGTGCTGCCGGTCGCCGCCTACCTCAACGGCGAATACGACGTGAAAGACCTCTATGTCGGCGTGCCCACGGTGATCGGCGCGAAGGGCGTCGAACGCATCGTCGAGATCGAGCTCAATGGCGCCGAACGCGCGATGTTCGAGAAATCGGCGCAAGCGGTGCAAAGCCTGGTCGAGGCCTGCAAGAAGATCGCCCCCGATCTGGGGAAGTGACTCTCGTTTCCCGGGCGCAGCGCAGCACGAAGTGATGCGCTGCTGACCCGGGATCGTCGCATGCTAAGGGCCCGAATCGGCGGTGCACCGCATCCGGGAAACGTGAGAGCGCCTCATGAACATCCACGAATATCAGGCCAAAGCGGTGTTGCGCGAATACGGCGTGCCGGTGCCGCGCGGAATTCCGGCGTTGAGCGTCGGCGAGGCCGAGGAGGCCGCCAGGGAGCTGGGCGGGCCGGTCTGGGTGGTGAAGGCGCAAATCCACGCCGGCGGCCGCGGCAAAGCCGGCGGTGTGAAGGTCGTTAAGTCGGTTGACGACGTGACCAAGGAAGCCACCCGGCTCCTCGGCTCAACGCTCGTCACCCACCAGACCGGGCCGCACGGCAAGCAGGTGCACCGCCTCTATATCGAAGAAGGCTCGGCGATCGACAAGGAATTCTATCTGTCGATGCTGATCGATCGCGCAACCTCGCGGGTGGCCGTCGTGGTGTCGACCGAGGGCGGCATGGACATCGAAGAGGTCGCGCATAAAACGCCGGACAAGATCGTGACCATTTCGATCGATCCGGTGGCCGGCATTTGTCCGCATCATGTGCGCACCGTTGCGCACACGCTGCGTCTGGACGCCGATCTGGCGAAGCAGATGGGTCCGATTCTAAGCAATCTCTATAAGGCCTTCATCGACACCGACACGAGCCTTCTCGAGATCAATCCGCTGGTCGTGACCAAGGATAACAAGCTCGTCTGCCTCGACGCCAAGATCGACTTCGACAACAACGCGCTGTTCCTGCACCCGAAGATCGCGGCGTTGCGCGACGAGACCGAAGAGGACGCCAAGGAGATCGAAGCGTCGAAATTCGATCTCAATTACATCGCGCTCGATGGCTCGATCGGCTGCATGGTCAACGGCGCCGGTCTTGCCATGGCGACCATGGACATCATCAAGCTTTACGGCATGGCGCCGGCGAACTTCCTCGACGTCGGCGGCAGCGCCACCAAGGATCGCGTCTCCGCGGCCTTCAAGATCATCACCTCGGACCCCAGCGTGAAGGGCATCCTGGTCAATATCTTCGGCGGCATCATGAAGTGCGATGTCATTGCCGAAGGGGTGGTCGCCGCGGTCAAGGAAGTGGGACTGAAAGTGCCGCTGGTGGTGCGGCTCGAAGGCACCAATGTCGATCTCGGTAAGAAGATCATTGCCAATTCCAAGCTCAACGTGACATCGGCCGACGATCTCGACGACGCGGCGCAGAAGATCGTCAAAGCGGTGAGAACGTCGACTAGCTAATGTCAGAAATATGATCGCTAGCTCTCATACAAGAATTTCTGAGGTCTTCAGGTCGACTGGACAGCCTACAATAACTTACGTACATCGAAAGCAGGAACAATTTGAAGAAACCCTCAAATCCGCCATTTTGCATTCCGGGCAGCTGTGCCTCATCACTGGCCCATCGAAAACTGGAAAAACCACGCTCTACAAAAAGGTATTGGAGGAATTGGGACGCCAGCCGTTAGTTGTGCGCTGCGACAAGTCCCTCACGCCAAATGAATTCTGGGCGAAAGCATTAGAAGCGATAAACTTTACTCGGCTAAGGGAAGTTGAAGAGGGTAGCAAACTAACGTCCGAGGCGGCGGCAAAGATCGGAGGCAACATTGGGTGGGGTTGGCTGGCTTCGCTGATCGGTGAAGCCACGTTAGGTATTTCAAGCGAGGCTAGCGAAGGAGAAATTAGAGAAAGAATACTTTCCAGGCCATCCCCACTTCATTTGATCCCTCTATTGAAGAAAATGCCCGTTTGTCTTGTTGTTGAGGATTACCATTATCTGGCTGACGAGACAAAGGAAGTTATTTTTCAGCAGTGGAAGTCCTTCATCGATGAGGAGGTGTCGGTAATTGTCTTGGGCACTGCCCATCATGCGATCGATATAATCTCGGCAAACAAGGATTTGTTGGCGCGTGTTTCCCATATCGAAGTATCTCGATGGTCGACGCTCGATCTTGAGGAAATAGTGCAAAAGGGATTCGAGTATCTCAAAATCCCGATTAGTGCAGAAGTCAAAGGTCTCATTGCAAACGAATCGGTTGGTCTGCCGATATTGACTCAGCAATGCTGCGAACAGCTGTTCATTGACAAAGGTGTGCGGGAGTATGCCGGGACACAGCAGGTCGGCTTCACTCCGCAGGAGGCCCAACAGGCGCTCTTAAATTTAGCCCGCACAAAGTATCGCCAGCTGGAGAGCTATTATAATCGTCTAATTACAGGACCTCGCAAGCGGGCGCGCCGGTATGACACATACGAATTGATTCTATCGTGCTTTGCGCAAGAGCCAGTAAAATTTTCCCTGCGGCGTCACGAGATCGATGAGCGTATTGAGAATATCAGAGCATTGCCGAAAAATAAGAAGCCGCCAGCGGCCTCAATTTCTTCTACGTTACGTGCGCTAGATGGATTTCAATCACGCGCCGGCATCGAGTTGCTGGAATGGAAGACCGAAGAAAATGTTTTGTATATACTCGAACCTTCTTTTCTTTTTTACCTCCGCTGGAGAGGAATAAGGGAGCTTGGAGAACGTAGTCGTAAGTCGATTGGCGGAGTTTGGATCCGCGGCATATTGGATAGTTGGATTAAGTCGAACACGCTATTGAACGTAAAATTCTCAGATTCTGTGCAGCTTGCCTTGAACGTCAGAGCGTTGAAAATAAGCGACGAAGCTCTGAAAACAATGAAAGAACTAACGGAAAAGAGTGATGCGCCCACGTCACTCGCCAAGCCCGACCAGCCCAGTCCGACAGAAAAATCGGACGAGGAGTAGCTAGAATGCCCATCCTGATCGACAACAACACCAAGGTCATCTGCCAGGGTTTTACCGGCAAGAACGGCACCTTTCATTCCGAGCAGGCGATCGCCTACGGCACCAAGATGGTCGGCGGCGTGTCGCCCGGCAAAGGCGGCGCGACCCATCTCGGCCTGCCGGTGTTCGACACGGTCGCCGAAGCGCACGAAAAAACCGGCGCCGATGCCAGCGTGATCTACGTGCCGCCGCCCGGCGCCGCCGACGCCATCGCCGAAGCGATCGACGCCGAGATTCCGCTCATCGTCTGCATCACCGAAGGCATTCCAGTGAGCCACATGGTGAAAGTGAAGCGTTCGCTGTGCGGCTCAAAGTCGCGCCTGATCGGGCCGAACTGCCCGGGCGTCATGACCGCGGGCGAATGCAAGATCGGCATCATGCCCGGCAATATTTTCAAGCGCGGCAAGGTCGGCATCGTGTCGCGCTCTGGCACGCTGACTTACGAGGCGGTGTTCCAGACCACGCAGGAAGGCCTCGGCCAGACCACCGCAGTCGGCATCGGCGGCGATCCGGTCAAGGGTACCGATTTCATCGAGGTGCTGGAGATGTTCCTGGCCGACAAGGCGACCGAAGCTTTGGTGATGATCGGGGAAATCGGCGGCTCGTCGGAAGAGGACGCCGCGCAATTCATCAAGGACGAAGCCAAGCGCGGCCGCAAAAAGCCGATGGTCGGGTTCATCGCCGGAAGGACTGCTCCGCCTGGGCGGCGGATGGGACACGCGGGGGCGATCATCGCCGGCGGCAAGGGCGGCGCGGACTCCAAGATCGCGGCCATGGAAGCGGCCGGCATCAAGGTCTCGCCATCGCCGGCGCGGCTCGGGCATACGCTTGCGGAAATATTGAAATCTTAATTCATTTTTTACGTCTTTTGCCTGCCGCATCGAGCCATTAAATAGGGTAAAGAAGAGCTTCCCAGCGCCGGGCCGGGACTGATTCGCGTCTTCTTCGCACGCGATCGGTTTCTACGTATTGCGCCATGCTTACCGTTCCCTAGCTCGGAACTTGCCAAGGACTGCCCCATGTCTCGCCAGGACGCGAACGCCGCTTTCGCACTCACTTCGTTTCTCTATGGCGGCAATGCCGCTTATATCGACGACCTTTACGCGCGCTACGAGACAGATCCGAAGTCCGTCGACGCGGAGTGGCAGGCATTCTTTCAGAGTCTGAAGGACGACGCCCGCGACGTCGAAAAAAACGCGCACGGGCCGTCCTGGGCGCGGCCCGACTGGCCGCCGCTGCCGCGTAACGATCTCGTCGCCGCGCTCGACGGCGGTTGGCTGGACGCAAGCCAGGCGCTCGGCGGCAAGGTCAAGGCGCAAGCGCAGGCCCGCGGCGTCGAACTGTCCTCGGCCGATGTCGAACGCGCCACCCGCAATTCGATCCGCGCGTTGATGCTCATCCGCGCTTATCGCGCCCGCGGCCATTTCCACGCCAATCTCGATCCGCTCGGCCTCGAAGCGCCGAAGAACGAAGAAGAGCTCGATCCGCGCACCTACGGCTTTTCCGACGCCGATCTCGACCGCCCGATATTCCTCGACAAGGTGCTCGGACTCGAATTCGGCACGGTGCGCCAAATCGTCGGCATCCTGCGCCGCACCTATTGCCAGACGCTCGGCGTCGAATTTCTGCACATCTCCAACGGCGCGCAGAAGGGCTGGATCCAGGAGCGCATCGAAGGTCCGGACAAGGAAATCACGTTCACCCGCGAAGGCAAGCGCGCCATCCTCAATAAGCTCGTCGAGGCCGAAGGCTTCGAAAAATTCTGCGATCTGAAATTCACCGGCACCAAACGTTTCGGCCTCGACGGCGCCGAATCGATGATCCCGGCGCTGGAACAGATCATCAAGCGCGGCGGCGCGCTCGGCGTGCGCGAGATCGTCATCGGCATGCCGCACCGCGGCCGGCTCAACGTGCTGGCCCAGGTCATGGGCAAGCCGGACCGCGCGATCTTCCACGAATTCAAGGGCGGCTCATCGACGCCGGATGCGGTCGAAGGCTCGGGCGACGTGAAATACCACCTCGGGGCTTCGTCGGACCGCGAATTCGACCACAACACGGTGCATCTGTCGCTCACCGCCAATCCGTCGCATCTCGAAATCGTCGATCCGGTGGTGCTCGGCAAGGTGCGCGCCAAGCAGGACCAGCACGGCGCGACTCCGGACGACCGCACCATGGTGATGCCGCTCCTCATCCACGGCGATGCTTCGTTTGCTGGGCAGGGCGTGGTCGCGGAATGCTTCGGTCTGTCGGGCCTGCGCGGCCACCGCACCGGCGGCTCGGTGCATTTCATCGTCAACAATCAGATCGGCTTCACCACCAATCCGCGTTATTCGCGATCCTCGCCATATCCGTCGGACGTCGCCAAGATGATCGAGGCGCCGATTTTCCACGTCAACGGCGACGATCCCGAGGCCGTCGTCTTTGCCGCCAAGATCGCGACCGAGTTCCGGCAAAAATTCCAGAAGCCGGTCGTCATCGACATGTTCTGCTACCGCCGTCACGGCCACAACGAAGGCGATGAGCCGTCGTTCACGCAGCCGTTGATGTACAAGGCGATCGCCGCGCATCCGACCACGCTCGAAATCTACGGCAAGAAGCTCGCTGCCGAGGGCGTCGTCAGCACCGGCGATGTCGAAAAGATGATGGCGGATTGGCGCGCCAAGCTCGACGCCGAGCTTGAGGCCGCGCAAGGCTACCGCGCCAACAAGGCCGACTGGCTCGACGGCCGCTGGTCCGGCTTCAAGACCGCCGAGAGCGCCGAAGACCCGCGTCGCGGCCACACCGGCATCGATCTCGTCGAGCTCAAGGAGATCGGCAGCAAGATCACCACCCTGCCGCCGGGGTTCCATCTGCATCGCACGCTCAACCGCTTCATCGATGGTCGGCGCAAGGCGATCGAGACCGGAACGGGCATCGACTGGGCGACCGCCGAGGCGCTGGCGTTCTGCTCGCTCCTGCTCGATGGTAACAAAGTGCGGCTGTCCGGCCAGGACTCCGAACGCGGCACCTTCTCGCAGCGCCATTCGGTGCTGATCGACCAGGAGACCGAGAACCGCTACACGCCGTTCAACAATCTCGCCGACGGCCAGGCTCGCTTCGAAGTCATCAATTCGATGCTGTCGGAAGAGGCCGTGCTCGGCTTCGAATACGGCTATTCGCTCGCCGAGCCCAACGCGCTGACGCTGTGGGAAGCGCAATTCGGCGACTTCGCCAACGGCGCGCAGGTGGTGTTCGACCAGTTCATCTCGTCCGGCGAACGCAAATGGCTGCGCATGTCGGGGCTCGTCTGCCTGTTGCCGCACGGCTACGAGGGGCAGGGGCCGGAGCATTCCTCGGCCCGGCTCGAACGTTTTCTCTCGATGTGCGCCGAGGACAATATGCAGGTGGCCAACTGCACCACTCCGGCGAACTATTTCCACATCCTGCGCCGGCAGCTCAAACGCGATTTCCGCAAGCCGCTGATCCTGATGACGCCGAAATCGCTGTTGCGCCACAAGCGCGCGGTGTCGCGGCTCGACGAGATGGGGCCGGACACGTCGTTCCATCGGCTGCTGTGGGACGACGCGCAAATGCTGCCGGACGAGAAGATCAAGCTCGTCGCCGACGACAAGATCCGCCGCGTCGTCGTCTGCTCGGGCAAGGTCTATTACGATCTCTACGAGGAGCGCGAGAAGCGCGGCACCGACGACATCTATCTCCTGCGCATCGAGCAGCTCTATCCGTTCCCGACCAAGGCCCTGATGACGGAACTGTCGCGCTTCAAGCAGGCCGAGATCGTGTGGTGCCAGGAAGAGCCGCGCAACATGGGCGGCTGGGTGTTCGTCGATATCTTCCTGGAATGGGTGCTCAACCAGATCGGCGCCAAGCACCGCCGCGCCCGCTATGCCGGGCGGCCGGCCGCGGCCTCCACCGCGGTCGGCCAGATGTCGCTGCATTTGGCGCAGCTCAAACATTTCTTGGACGAGGCGCTGGGGTAATTTTTGCACCGTCATGCCGGGACGAGCCCGGCCATGACGAAGTGGATGCCAAGGGGATGCCATGACCGAAATTCGCGTGCCGACGCTAGGGGAATCGGTGACCGAGGCGACCATCGGCAAATGGTTCAAGCATCCGGGCGATGCGGTGGCGGTCGACGAGCCTTTGGTCGAGCTTGAAACCGACAAGGTGACGATCGAAGTGCCGGCGCCTGCCGCCGGCGTGCTCAGCGAGATCGCCGCCAAGGACGGTGAGACCGTCGCCGTCGGCGCCGTGCTGGGTCAGATCAAGGACGGCGCCGGCGCGGCCAAAATTGCAACGCCGCCGGCGGCAAAACCGTCCGCAGCACCGCCGCCGCCCGCAGCGGCCAAACCCGCCGCCGCTCCCGCAGCCGCCGCCAAACCGGCCGCCAGCGTTTCCGACGCGCCGCTGGCGCCGTCAGTGCGAAAGCTCTCCGCCGAATCCGGGCTGGATGCATCCGCGGTGCCGGGGACCGGCAAGGACGGCCGCGTCACCAAAGGCGACATGCTGGCGGCGATCGAGCGCGCCGCGGCGGCCCCGACGCCGGTGGCGGCGACCGCCGCCGCGGTGCAAGTGCGCGCGCCGTCGCCGGCCGACGATGCCGCGCGCGAGGAGCGCGTGAAGATGACGCGGCTGCGTCAGACCATCGCGCGGCGCTTGAAGGAGGCGCAAAACACCGCCGCCATGCTGACGACCTTCAACGAGGTCGACATGGGTCATGTCATGGCGCTACGCGCGCAATACCGCGAACTGTTCGAGAAGAAGCACGGCGTCAAGCTCGGCTTCATGGGCTTCTTCGTGAAGGCCTGCGTGCAGGCGCTCAAGGATATCCCAGCCGTCAACGCCGAGATCGATGGCACCGATATCATCTACAAGAACTACTATCACATCGGCATTGCGGTCGGCACTGAGCGCGGCCTGGTGGTGCCGGTGGTGCGCGATTGCGACCAGAAATCCCTTGCCGAGATCGAGAAGACCATCGCCGAGTTCGGCCGCCGCGCCCGCGACGGCGCGCTCAAGATCGAGGAGCTGCAGGGCGGCACGTTCTCGATCACCAACGGCGGCATCTACGGCTCGCTGATGTCGACGCCGATCCTCAACGCACCGCAATCCGGCATCCTCGGCATGCACAAGATCCAGGACCGGCCGATGGTCGTTGCCGGAAAGGTCGAGGCGCGGCCGATGATGTATCTGGCGCTGAGCTACGACCACCGCATCGTCGACGGCCGCGAAGCGGTGACGTTCCTGGTGCGGGTCAAGGAATTGCTGGAAGAGCCGTCACGGCTGGTGCTGGATCTGTAAGTCATGCCCTACGACCTCATCGTCATCGGTACCGGCCCCGGCGGCTATGTCTGCGCCATCCGCGCGGCGCAGCTTGGGCTGAAAACCGCGGTCGTCGAGAAGAACGCGACCTTCGGCGGCACCTGCCTCAATGTCGGCTGCATTCCGTCGAAGGCGCTGCTGCACGCCTCGGAGCTTTACGAAGAAGCCGGCGGCAGCTTTGCCAAGATGGGCATCAAGGTCGGCAAGCCGAGCGTCGATCTTGCCGTGCTGCTTGCCTACAAAGCGCAGAACGTCGAAAGCAACGTCAACGGCGTCGCCTTCTTGTTCAAGAAAAACAAGATCGAGACGTTCCGCGGCGTTGGCCGTATCGTCGCGCCCGGTCAAGTCGAGGTGAAGGCAGACGACGGCAAGACGCAGACGCTGGACACCAAGGCCATCGTCATCGCCACCGGCTCCGATGTGGCGCGGCTTCCCGGCATCGACATCGACGAGAAGCGCGTCGTCTCGTCGACCGGCGCGCTGGCGCTTCCTAAAGTGCCGCAGAAATTGCTGATCGTCGGCGCCGGCATTATCGGGCTCGAGCTCGGTTCGGTATGGCGGCGGCTCGGCGCCGAGGTCACCGTCGTCGAATTTCTGGAGCACATCCTGCCGGGCATCGATGGCGAAGTGGGCAAGCAATTTCATCGCATGCTGCAAAAGCAGGGGCTGACTTTCAAGCTCTCGTCCAAGGTCACTTCAGTCGATTCGTCGGGCAAGACGCTCAAGCTGAAGGTCGAGCCGGCCGCCGGCGGCGCCGCCGAAACGCTCGAGGCCGACGTTGTTTTGGTGGCGATCGGACGCGTGCCTTATACCGACGGTCTCGGGCTCGAAGCCGTCGGGGTCAAGAAGGACAACCGCGGCCGGGTCATCGTCGATGCGCATTTGCGCACCAACGTCGCCGGCATCTACGCGATCGGCGATGCGGTGGCCGGCCCGATGCTGGCGCACAAGGCCGAGGACGAAGGTGTCGCGGCGGCCGAGACCATTGCCGGCCAGGCCGGTCACGTGAACTACAACGTCATCCCGAACGTCGTCTACGCCAATCCGGAAATCGCCTCGGTCGGCAAGTCCGAAGAAGAGCTGAAACAAGCCGGCATCGCCTATAACGTCGGCAAATTTCCGTTCAGCGCCAATGCCCGCGCCCGCGCCAATCTCGCCACCGAAGGCTTCGTCAAAATCCTAGCCGACGCCAAGACTGATCGCGTGCTCGGCGTGCACATTCTCGGGCCTGACGCCGAGACCATGATCGCCGAGGCCGCGATCGCCATGGAATTCGGCGCCTCGTCCGAAGACATCGCCCGCACTTGCCACGCCCACCCGACGCTGACTGAAGCGGTCAAGGAAGCGGCGCTCGCGGTAGCCAAGCGCGCGATTAATATGTGACTGTCATTCCGGATTGCCGCGCAGCGGCAAGTCCGGAATCCATAACCCCTGCGCTGGGAGTATGGATTCCGGGCTCCTCGCTGCGCTCGGCCCCGGAATGACGGATTACAACGTCGCGATGAACGGCACCGCATGCGGTGCGAACAGGCCAAGGCCTAGGAGCGCGCATCCGACGACACCGAGCGAGCCGGCGAGCCAAGCGAGCAAGACCATCCCGGTAATCACCGCCGCCGAAGCGAGCACGATGCCGATCTGAAACGCCGCCGACGCCAACTCGTAGTGGTGATATTTTGCGGTCGATAAATCGCGCTCTTCCTCCGCGCCCCTGGCCTTCTCCTCCAGTTCCTTGCGGCCATTGCCTGCTTTGGGATCCGATTCGTAGCGCGCGGCAGTCTGGCGCCACGTCTCAATCTGCTTATCGATAGCGGCCTTGGCGGCCGGATCGGCCAAGCCGGCCGCAAGCAAACCCGTCTGATCGGCGGCGACGCTCACCACGGTCCGGCGGATATCCTTGGCCTGGAAGAAGGCCCATAGGTCCGAGGCCTCGATGTTTTTGGTCACGACCTCGGTCTGTGCGCCTTTGCCGAGCGTCTCGGAGAACGACAGGAACAGCGCCAGGATCGCGATCACCAGCGCGATGCGTCTGTTGAAACCGTCGCCGTGCTCGCCTTCATGCGCCTTTTCGATCGCTTCGTGGATTTCCGACATGGTGCCCCCTGTTTGTCATTCCGGGTCCGCGCGATGCGCGGAGCCCGGAATCCATAATCCCGGCGCAGGGGATATGGATTCCGGACCTGCCGCTGCGCGGCAATCCGGAATGACGGATTAGCACGAAATCCGCTTACGCGCGCGGATGGGCGGAGCGGTAGGCTTCGATCAGCCGTTCGGCGTCGACCGCGGTATAGATCTGCGTGGTCGACAGCGAAGCGTGGCCGAGCAGTTCCTGAATCGAGCGCAGGTCGCCGCCGCGGGCCAGCAGATGCGTGGCGAAGGAATGGCGCAGCGCGTGCGGCGTCGCCGTTTCCGGCAGGCCGAGCGCGCCGCGCAGCCGCGCCATGGCGACCTGCACCAGGCGCGGCGACAATGGCCCGCCTTTGGCGCCGACGAACAGCGGGCCTTGTTCCGGAAGATCGAACGGGCACAGCGCGATGTAGTCGGCCACCAGCTTTGCGACCGGTGGGATGAGCGGCACCATGCGTTCCTTGCGGCCTTTGCCGATCACGGTGAGCACGTCGCGCCCACAGAAATCGGCGCGCTTTAGTCCGAGCGCTTCGGAGATGCGCAAGCCGCAGCCGTAGAGTAGGCCGAGCACCGCGGCGTCGCGGGCATGGATCCACGGCTCGCGGCCATCGCCTGCCGCAATATCCGGATCGGCCATGCTCTTGGCAGCATCCGCAGTGAGCGGCCGCGGCAAGGTCTTGCCGATCTTCGGCGCCCGCACCGCGGCGAGCGCACCGACCTTGCCCTTGCCGTTCTTCTCCAGATAGCGGGCGAAGGCGCGCAACCCCGCGAGGCTGCGCATCAGCGAGCGGCTGCCGATGGCGTCGGCCCGCCGCGCCGCCAAAAACGCCCGCACGTCGGCCGGCGTGAGCGCCGAAAGCTCTTTCAGCGACGGCGCGCTGCCGAGATGCCCGGCGAGGAAAGCGAGGAATTGCAGCACGTCGCGCTGATAGGCTTCGAGTGTCTTGCCCGACATCCGCCGCTCGGCGCCGAGATGCTGCAGCCAAGCCGCGATCTCGGCCGCGACTTTGGGGGCGACGAAACTGATATCGGCCTTGGTTTTCATCGTCCGCTCGTCCCGGCGAAAGCGGGGACCCAGCTCTTTTTCCGAGGATCGGAGGTACTAGATTCCCGCTTTCGCGGGAATGAGCGGAGAATAGGGGACAGCCCTTTCCCCTTCCTAAACCGCATGGAATTGGCAGAGAATCGCATTATGGCGAAACGCGTCGTCGATGTCCTGGTGCCGGTCGCGCTCGATCACCCGTATTCGTACCGGGTGCCGGACAAGCTTGCGCTGGCTCCGGGCGATGTGGTGTCGGTGCCGTTGGGTGCGCGCGAGACCACCGCGGTGGTGTGGGCGGAGAACCCGAAGCCCAATCCGCGGCTCGACAACCGGCTCAAGGACGTCGAGGAAAAGCTCGACGTGCCGCCGCTGCGCCCCGAATTGCGTAGCTTCGTCGATTGGGTGGCCAATTACACCGTGTCGTCGCGCGGCATGGTGCTGCGCATGTGCCTGCGTATGGGCGAGCATCTCGGCCCGGAGCGCGAGCGCACCGGTGTCAAACTTGCCGGCGCGCCGCCGCAACGCATGACGGCGGCGCGGGGGCGCGTGCTCGAGCTCCTCGCCGACGGCATGATGCGCGGCAAAGGCGAGGCCGCGCGCGAGTCCGGCGTGTCCGCCGGCGTGATCGACGGCCTGATCGACGAAGGCACGCTGGAGACGGTCGTCCTGCCGCCCGAGCCGGTCGCGGCCAAGCCCGATCCGGATTTCATGCAGCCCGAATTCACATCCGACCAGCGCGCCGCCGCCGACGCGCTCAAGGCGACCGTCGCCAAGGGCGGCTATTCGGCGACGCTGCTCGACGGCGTCACCGGTTCGGGCAAGACCGAGGTTTATTTCGAGGCGGTGGCCGACACGATCCGCGCCGGCCGGCAGAGCCTGATCCTGATGCCGGAGATCGCGCTTACCGCGCAGTTCCTCGACCGCTTTGCGGCGCGCTTCGGCGTGCGCCCGGCGGAATGGCATTCGGAGCTATCGCCCCGCAAGCGCGCCCGCACCTGGGCGGCTGTCGCCAAAAACGAAGTTTCGGTCGTGGTCGGCGCGCGCTCGGCGCTGTTCCTGCCCTATGCCGATCTCGGGCTGATCATCGTCGATGAAGAGCACGACCCCGCCTACAAGCAGGAAGACGGCGTGCACTACCACGCCCGCGACATGGCGGTGGTGCGCGGCCACATCGCCAAGATCCCGGTGGTGCTGTCCTCGGCGACGCCGTCGCTCGAGACCGAGGTCAATGCACGGCGCGGCCGCTACGCGCGGCTTGCGTTGCCCGAGCGCTTCGGCGGCCAGCGCATGCCGTCGGTCGAGGCGATCGATCTGCGCACCGAGCGGCCGCCGCGCGGCCGCTTCATCGCACCGACGCTTGCCGGCGCGATCAAGACCGCGCTGGAGCGCAAGGAACAGGCGCTGCTCTTTCTCAATCGCCGCGGCTATGCGCCGCTGACTTTGTGCCGCGCCTGCGGCTTCCGCTTCTCGTGCCCGAATTGCGACGCCTGGCTGGTCGACCACCGCTTCCGCCGCATGCTGGTCTGCCATCATTGCGGCTTCGCCATGCCGCATCCGGCCAACTGCCCGAAATGCCAGGCGGTGGAGTCCTATGTCGCCGTCGGGCCGGGCGTGGAGCGGCTCGAAGAGGAAGTGCGCGAATTGTTTCCCGATGCACGCGTGCTGGTGCTGTCGTCCGATCTGGTCGCTTCGGTGGAACGGATGCGCGAGGAATTCGCCGACGTCGCCAAAGGACTGTTCGACATCGTCATCGGCACTCAATTGGTGGCGAAAGGCCATCACTTCCCGATGCTCAATCTGGTCGGCGTCATCGACGCCGATCTCGGGCTTGCCAACGGCGATCCGCGCGCCGCCGAGCGCACCTTCCAACTGCTGCATCAGGTGGTCGGCCGCGCTGGCCGCGATGCCGGCGTCGGCCACGGCTATCTGCAGACCCATCAGCCCGAGCATCCGGTGATGCGGGCGCTGATCGCGCAGGACCGCGAAGCGTTCTATTCCGCCGAGATCGCCGCCCGCGAGGCGGCGCATTACCCGCCGTTCGGCCGGCTCGCTTCGATCGTCGTCTCCGGCCCCGACAAGAACGACACGGCCGGTTACGCCCGCGCGCTGGCCCGCGCCGCGCCGGCGGTGGATTTGCTGGACGGCGAAGTGCGCGTGCTCGGCCCCGCCGAAGCGCCGCTCGCGCTGGTGCGCGGCCGCCATCGCCTGCGGCTCCTGATCAAAGCGCCGCGCGCCTTCGATCTCTCGGCCTATCTGCGCGAATGGCTGGCCGCGGCGCCGAAGAAGCACGGTTCGATCAAGCTCGACATCGACGTCGATCCGCAGAGTTTTTTGTGATGCTGTCATTCCGGATTGCCGCGTAGCGGCAAGTCCGGAATCCATAATCACCGCCCTTGTGCGACGGGCTCAACGCCTATTCTTCTTGACCTGTGATTATGGATTCCGGGCTTGCGGCTTGAAGCCGCGCCCCGGAATGACGGCTACGGTTGCTATCGCTTTTTCTTCTTCTTGCTCTTCTTGCCGAAAATCGCGTTCCAGTTTTCCTTGTAGGCCGCGGTGACCGGCTTTTGGCCTTCGCCCCGGCTATAGTTGGAAGGTGCCGCGGCGGCTGTCTCGCCGCCCTCGGGCTTTGGCGAGTCTTTCTTGGATGCGTCTTTGGGGGCGTCTGCAGCCGCAGTGCTCTCGACCTTCGTGGCGGCGTCCTTTTTTGGCGCCGCGTCGGGTTTGGGTTTTTTGTTGTCGCTCGCCATCGTCTTTCCTAGCGCTACTTACCTATTCGTCATGCCTAGCCATAGCCGTTCACAGAACGGCGTCGCCTTGTTCGCCTATGTGCCGGACATCCTCATCTCAGCGCGGCGCGGATATAAGACGTGGGTGGCCGGGCCTTCGCCCGCCGAAGGGCTATGTAGCATGACCGAATAGTAAACACGCTACGGCCCGCAGGCGGGTCAAGCCCGGCCATGACGCTGAACGTCACGCCCTTACGCGAAGCGTTCCCGCGCCCTGGCGCGTGCTTTCATCGCTTCCGCTTCGCGATTCTTGGCGGGGCTCGCCGTTTCCAGCGCGTCAAGGAGCCGCCGCGCGGCGGCCGAAACGTCGTCAACAGCGCGATTGAAGGCTGACTCATTGGCGCGCGACGGGTGTGCAAAGCCGCTTAGCTTGCGGACGAATTGCAGCGCCGAGGCGCGCACTTCTTCTTCGGTCGCCGGCGGCTCGAAATTGAATAGCGTGCGGATGTTGCGGCACATGACTGGCTCCGTTGCAGACGTGGCGATAGTCTAACGCATGTGCCGGGCGCAGCGCATCACCACACGTTTCACGCCCGGGCCAAACCGATAGAGGTCGCAAATGCCGCGTGAAATAACGACCCGACCCAACGCCGTTCCCGCAACCAGCCTCCTGGCGCTGGCGCTTGGCGCGGCGGCTTTCGGCGCGATTGCGGTGGGAGCGCTGGCGATCGGCCGCCTTGCGGTCGGTCGCCTCGCAATCAAAAAGGCGCGTTTCGGCACACTGGAGGTTGACGAGCTGACGGTGCGCAGGTTGCGCGTCATTGAGCAGGAGGAGCCGAGTCCGCGGCGTTCGCCAATTACGTAGATATCGCGCATCCCATGACCGCGACCCTCGAAACGCTCCTGTTCCTCCTCGCCGTGCTGGTGGTCGTCGCCGTCGTGGCGCGGCGGCTCAATACCGCGCCGTCGATCCTGCTCGTCATCGCCGGCATTGCGCTGGCGCTCCTACCCGGGCTGCCGCGGATCGCGCTGGCGCCCGAGCTGGTGCTGCTCGGCATTCTGCCGCCGCTGATTTACTCCGCCGGCGTCGCTATGAGCTGGCGCGAATTCAGTTTCAATCTGCGGCCGATCGCGCTGTTCGCCTTCGGCTGTGTCGTCTTCACCACGGCCGCGGTGGCTGCGGCCGCGCATTGGCTGCTTCACATGCCGCTCGCCGTCGGCTTCGTGCTCGGCGCCATCGTGGCGCCGCCCGATGCGGTGGCGCCGCTCGCCATCGTCCGCCGCCTCGGCGTGCCGCGCCGGCTGGTCGTCGTGCTCGAAGGCGAGGGACTGGCCAATGACGCGACGGCGCTGATCCTCTACCGCTTTGCCGTCGCCGCGGTGTCGACCGGCCTGTTTTCGTTCGGGACGGCGGCGGGCGAATTCGCCGTCATCGTCGTCGGCGAGATCGCCTACGGCATCGCCATCGGCTGGCTGAGCTTGCGGCTGCGCCGCTGGGCGAACGATCCGCGGGTTGAGATCACGCTGTCGCTGCTGACGCCTTACGTCGCGTTTTTGCTGCCGCAGCAATTGGGCGGCTCCGGCGTCTTGGCCACGGTGGCGGCCGGGCTGTATGTGAGCTGGAACGGGGCGTTGCTCATTCCGGCGGCGACCCGGCTGCAAGGCATCTTCTTCTGGGACCTCGTCGTCTATCTGCTCGAAGGTTTGGTCTTTTTGGTCACCGGCATGCAGGTGCGCACGGTGTTCCTTCAGCTCCATGAAGTGCCGTGGCATCATTTCGCTTACGCGATCGCGCTCACCGTGGCGGTGGTGATCGTCACGCGCTTTGTTTGGGTCTATCCGGCGGCGTGGTTGCCGCGATTGCTCATTCCGTCGCTGGCGCGCCGCGATCCGCTGCCGCCGTGGCGGTGGCTGTTCTTCCTCGGCTTTGTCGGCGTGCGCGGCGTCGTCTCGCTGGCGGCGGCACTGGCGATACCGCTGTTCACCGCGTCGGGCGCGCCGTTTCCCGATCGCGATCTCATATTGTTCGTGACGTTCGGCGTCATCGTTGTCACGCTGATCGGGCAGGGGCTGCTGCTGCCGCCGCTGGTGCGCTGGCTAGGGCTTAACCAGCACGCCGCCGGCGAGCGCCGGCGCGAGCACGACGCCGAGCTCGCCGCGCGGGCGCAAGCCTTGAAGGTGGGGCATGAGCGCTTGCAGCAATTCGTCGCCGACGGCCGGCTCACGCCCGAAGCCTTGGCGGTGCTGCGCGCCCGTCACGAGTACCGTGCCGGGCGGCTGCCGGCCAACGCGCCGGACGATGGTGGCGCCGCGGCACTGGCCGCCGATATCAGAATGGAGCTGATCGCGGCGGAACGCGAATTCATCTACAAGCTCCTGCAGGACGGCGCGATCACCGACGAAGCGCGCCGCCGCATCGAACGCGAGCTCGATCTGGAAGAAGCCAGCATCGCCTGCAAAAAAGAAGGCGGCGAGGAGCCGCCGTTATAGGGCGAATAGGCACTCAACCGCTTTCGCTTCGTCGCTGAGCGTGCGGACGCTCATGATGCATTTTGCGATGAGCGCCAACGAAGATTGGCGCCGAGCCGCACGGCTCTGTATTGTACGATTATGGAACCACGAGGCATTTATAGAGAGCGCAACGGTTGGGTCACGCAGCACAGCGCCCACGTCAAATACGACGAGCACCAGGAGCTCGACGTGTCGGAAGAGCGCTACCGCGAGCGTGGCTACCAGCCGCCATTCGATCAACTGCCGTGGAAAGACGCGGTCGAAGATCTTTAGGCTTGGCGCCAGCTGCGCAGCCTCGCGTCCGCACCAGCGCTCAGCCTGCGTCGGGATATTCGCTCAGCATCGCCCGCAGCGCGGCTTTGCCGGCCCGGTTGGCTTCGGTCATCGAGTCGAAATAGACCGCGGAATGGTCGATCGCGCTGGTTCGGCCGGCGCGATAAATCTCCCAGCGCCATGATTTCGGCGGCGGCGCCCTGTTCTTCACGACAACGGAAAAGTCTTCATGAGCGATCATGAAAGGCAACCTAGCACGTAATCTGTCGTATTGCGGAAAGAATGCAGGTTCTTGGAAAATAGAGCCGAAACGCACTTGTTTTCATATCTTCCAGCCACAGATGCGGTGAATAGCGACTTTCCCAAAATATCGGCCTTGTCGCCTTGAGCTGCCGATGACCGTTCTCAATGTACGTCACACCACGATTTACCGTTACGCCCGTCCGGTCATGCTGGGCGATCATCGACTGATGCTGCGGCCGCGCGACAGCCACGATCTTCGATTGATCAAAACCAATTTGAAGTTCTCGCCGCCGGCGTCGGTGCGCTGGATGCACGATGTGTTCGGCAATTCGGTTGCCATTGCCTCGTTTGCGGAACCGGCGGCCGAATTGCGCATCGAGAGCGATCTTGTGCTCGAGACCTATGCCGCCGAGCGGCCGCCGTTTCAGATCACGCCGGACGCGTCGCGCTATCCGTTCGTCTATTCCGCCGACGATCGCATCGATCTCGGCCGAATGCTGGAACGCCAATATCGCGATGCCAACGACCGGCTCGGCGCCTGGGCACGCGGTTTCGTGCGCAGCAATCCGACCGATACGTCGGCGCTGCTGGCTGACCTCAATAGCGGCGTCAAGGCGCAGATTTTCTACCAAAGCCGCGAAACCGAGGGCACGCAAACACCCGTCGAGACTTTGATCCGCGGCTGGGGCTCGTGTCGCGATCTCGCCGTCTTGTTCATCGAAGCTGCCCGCAGCCTCGGCTTCGGCGCGCGCATAGTGACGGGATATCTCTATCGCGCCGCTGCCGATTCCGCTTCGGCATCCGCGGTCGGCGCCGGCACGACGCACGCCTGGGCCGACATCTACGTGCCCGGCGCCGGCTGGATCGCCTACGATCCCACCAACGGCACCATCGGCGGCCAGGATTTGATCCGGGTCGCGGTCACCCGCGACATCAGCCAGGCGGTGCCGGTGAGCGGCAGCTTCGTCGGCGTCCCCGGCAGCTATCTCGGCATGACGGTCAACGTCGCCGTGGTGTCGGAATCCGCAGGCCCGCGCGAGCGCCGCTCCGCCTGACGCGACCGCGCTGCAGGCTCGTTCAACTCATCCGCAGCGGGATCGCGCCCAGAAAATCGCGTTTGCCGATATCGACGCCGCAATGCCGCAGGATGGCGTAGGCGGCGGTGTAGTGGAAATAAAAGTTCGGCAGCACGAAGTGGTTGAGATAGTCGTCGCCCTTCATGTGGCCCTTTTTGTCCGGGCCCAGCGGAAAGGTGATCTCGCGATCGGCTGAGGCGTCGATCGCTTTCTTATCGAGGGTGTTCAGATAAGCGACGGTTTTGGCGATGCGCTCTTTCAGCTGCGCGAACGAGGTCTCGTTGTCTTCCACTTTCGGCGCCTCGGTGCCGGCGAGACGCGCGGCGCCGCGGCGGGCTTGATCGGTCGCGACCTGGATTTGTCGGGTGAGATCGAACATGTCCGGCGCCAGCCGCGAATGCAGCAGCACCGCGGGGTCGAACTTCTTGGCGGCGGCGAAGGCTTCCGCCTTGTCGAGAATGGCCGACAGCGCGTTGAGATTGATTTCGAAAACCGGCAGCGAGGCTTGCGACAAGGTTTGCGGCATCGATGGGTCCACGATTTGGCTGAATTGGCTGGACGAACTCGTCACGACGCTGCGGCCGGCGCGTCCAGGATGGTGTTGGTGTTGTCGACGCTGTCATAGATCGACACCTGAACGATCGGGTAGCCCTTCTTGATTACCATAGCTGCCGACTGCGCGGCTTCCACCGTCGTGTAGGAGCCTTTGGTCTGCCGGTCGACCTGGAGCAGATACCGGCCGCGCTCCGGCCGCTTCTGTTGTGAGAACGTCTCGTCGGCTGCTTTTTCTTTTCCGGAATCGTCTTTTACCGGCATTTTCATTTGGCGCGGCGCCATGCGATGCTCCTTGGTGGGGGAAGGCTCTATTTAGGCGGTTCGGGCGTTTAACGCCAGAGCCATGACGACGCGGGCCTACAGCCGTTCCAGCGTCGCCGGATCGGCTTTGCCGCCATAGAATTTGTCGAGCGCGGCGGTGAAGTCCTTGTTGTCCGCCGCCACCGCGGCAAACAACGTCATCGACGAGCGGAATTTCAGATCGTCGGGATAGCCGAGAATGTCCTCGATGGTGCGGTCTTGTGCGTTGGTCACCAGCCGCGTGCATTCGCGAAGCCGCGGCCCGAGGACTGGATGATCGAGATAGGCTTGCGCCTCGGCGCGCGAGCCGATGGCAAATTTATTCGCCATCGCACTCGAGCCGAGCCCTTTGATCTGCGGAAAGATGAACCACATCCAGTGGCTTTCTTTCCGCCCCTGGCGCAACTCCGCTACGATGCGTTGATAAACGGGCGCCTGCGCGTCGACGAAACGCTCTAAGTCAAATGGATCGTCCATCCGCGCGCGGCCTTTACTCGGCCTCGGTCTCCGGCACCGGCACGTTAAAGCCGTTCAGCGTCACCGAAACGAGACAATACAGTCCGACCAGATAGATCAATTCCGCGGCGCCATGCACGCCGAAGGCCTTCACGGCAGCGCGGTAGCTAAGCTCGGGCAAAGTGCCGTGATGCAGCAGCGACCAGGCGACATCGTAGGCGACGCCTTCGTCGTGCGTCAGGTCGGCCGGGCGCTGCCCCGAGACGATGGTGGCGAGCTTGTCGTCGGACAGTCCGCGCTTCTCGCCGGCGATGACGTGGGCGTAAAGCTCGTAAGCTGAATGAAACGTCGCGCCGGTGACCAGGATCGCCACTTCCCGCACCGGGCGCGGCAGCGACGGCGACACCGAGAGCGCCAAGGTCAGGTCCCAGATCGGCTTGCCGAATTTCGGCTCGTGCAGCCAGGGATTCCACGGTCCGATCAGAGCGCCGTTGTCGGCGATGGTCTTGAAGCCGGAAAAGTTCTTCTCGATACCGGCTTTCATGTCGTCGTAAACCGGACGTTGTTCGGGCGTGAGTTCGGCGGGTGGAATCAAGGGCAGACGCATGAGGTTCTCCTTGCGTGGATGCAGCCCCGGCGTACCGACTATGTGTGACAGATTTAGCGAAAGTGTAGGGCGGATCAGCCGAAGGCGTCGTCCGCCGCTTGCTTCTTCGTCTCCTACTCTGAATTAGGGCTTCGCCTCACCCCGACCTGCGGAGAAATCAGAAAAACGCCTGAATCCCGGTCTGCGCGCGGCCGAGCACCAGCGCGTGGATGTCGTGGGTGCCTTCGTAGGTATTGACGGTTTCCAGATTACAGAGCACGCGCATGACGTGATATTCCTCGGCGATGCCGTTGCCGCCGTGGATGTCGCGGGCGAGGCGGGCGATGTCGAGCGCCTTGCCGCAATTGTTGCGCTTAAGCATCGAGATCGCCGGCGGCGAGGCGGTGCCGGCGTCGATCATGCGCGAGAGCCGCAGCGCGGCATGCAGGCCGAGCGTGATTTCGGTCTGCATGTCGGCAAGCTTTTTCTGCACCAGTTGATTGGCGGCAAGCGGCCGGCCGAATTGCTTGCGGTTGAGCGCGTAGTCGCGGGCGCGGTGCCAGCAGAATTCCGCAGCCCCGATGGCGCCCCAGGCGATGCCGGTGCGCGCCACATTGAGGCAGCCGAACGGGCCGGCAAGTCCGGAGACGTTGGGCAGGATATTGTCCTCCGGCACCACGGCGCCGTCGAGCACGAGTTCGCCGGTGATCGAGGCGCGCAAGCTCAGCTTGCCGTCGATCTTCGGCGTCGACAGGCCTTTGATGCCGCGTTCGACCAGAAAGCCGCGGATCTTGCCGTCGAGCTTGGCCCAGACCACGGCAATGTCGGCGACCGGGGCGTTGGTGATCCATATTTTCGCGCCGGTGAGGCTGAAGCCGCCCGGCACCTTTTCGGCGCGCGTCACCATGGAACCGGGATCGGAGCCGTGGTCGGGCTCGGTCAGCCCGAAGCAGCCGACCAGTTCGCCGGTCGCGAGCTTGGGCAGATATTTGCGGCGCTGCGCCTCGCTGCCATAGGCATAGATCGGATGCATGACCAGTGACGACTGCACCGACGCGAGTGAACGGAAACCGGAATCGACGCGCTCAATCTCGCGCGCGATCAGGCCGTAGGACACGTAACCGAGACCGGCGCCGCCGTATTCCTGCGGAATGGTCGAGCCGATGAGCCCGAGCTCACCCATCTCGCGGATGATGGCCGGGTTGAAGGTCCCCTCGCGGTTGGCGGCCAGCACTCGCGGAAACAGCTTCTCCTGTGCATAATCGCGCGCGGTGTCGCGCACCATGCGCTCTTCCTCGGTCAATTCGCCTTCGAGGTCGAGCGGATCGTCCCATTTGAACGCGGCGTCCTTGATTTGGGCCGTTTTCGCCTCGCGCCGCTCGGCTTTCTCCGCAAGTTGGGACATCGCGTTTCTCCCTAGTGTTTCCCGTCATCCTGAGGTGTGCGCTGAAAGCGCGCCTCGAAGGATGCACGGCCCGGGCCGTCGCCCTTCGAGGGCCGCTGCGCGGCCACCTCAGGGTGACGGATAATGGATGCAAACATTAGGAGCCAGTGACGCGTGCGGCAAGCGCCCGCCGTTGCCGCAATGCCCGGGTTTCGCTATTTAGACCACACGCGCCCGTAGCTCAGCTGGATAGAGCGCTGCCCTCCGAAGGCAGAGGTCAGGGGTTCGAATCCCTTCGGGCGCGCCAATTTTGCCGTGTGTCCGGTCCGCAGACATGGGTGTTAATCCTAACTTTGCTTCGCTGCCGACATAGTTCCGCCGCGCCGTCGCGGCTTTTGCCCGCTAACCCTCCCAGTGCTACGCTTGCGTTGTCGGGGGACGGCTATGAGTCGGCGCGAATCTGTACGCCGCAGCGCGACCGCGGTGGTCTTGCTGCTTACCGGTTTGGCTGGGGCACTGGCACTGGCGATCTTCCTTTCCTCCACGCATGAGGTGACGGAAGAACGCAGCACTATCGTATTGAACGCATTCCAGCGCGGCGACCGCGAACGTCCGCACCGAGCGGCGGCCGTCGATGCGCCGCCAGAACAAGCAGAAGCGCCCCAACAACAAACACATGCAGCCGTCGAGGATTCGTCGGCACCGGCGCCGAAGCCGAAGGACCTTTCATACCTCGCCGATTACGCTTATTCCGAAGTTCCGCCTGACACGAGCCCGGCGGAGATCGTTCTGCAATCGCTTGCGGACATTCCAGTGGGGACGCCCGTCGACGAGATCAAGCTCGCATCCGACGCTTTCGGCCTGGATTTCACCTTCATGAAGGCGGTCGCCAGGATCGAATCCGACTTCGATCCCAAGCAGCGGACCGGATCCTATATCGGCCTCTTCCAGCTCAGCAATTACGAGTTTGCCAGGTACGGCTCCGGCGACATCATCAGCCCGCGCGACAATGCCGTCGCGGCCGCCTACAAATTCGCCACCGCGGCCGCCCTGTTCGAAATCGACACCCACATCAAACCGACTTTGTTCGATCTTTATTTGATTCACCAGCAAGGATGGCAGGGCGCGGCCGAGCACGTCAGCCACCCCGAGCGCATCGCTTGGCAGTCGATGTGTGCGACCGACGAGGGTCACGACAAGGGCGAAAAGTGGTGCAAGCGCGCTATCTGGCAAAATACGCTGCCCGACATCAAGCGAATTTATAAGTCGGTCGAAAATCTCACCTCCGGCGCGTTCACCGATATGTGGCGCCAGCGGCTGGCGACGTTCTATGCGCGCTATTCGGAGACGGTTTCGGCGAAATGACGTGGCGACCGCCGGCATGGTCAAGCCAGTATTAAAGACTTACCGCAAATCCGCGGCGAATTTTCGGGTATTAACCTTTGATCGCGCAGCCCATTCGACGATCGGTAACGCTTGACTGGTAGAGGGCTAGACGGCGGGTCTTGCCCGCAAGCCACGACGCAGACGGCCATGAACCTGGACGAGCAAGACGACGGTGCGGACCGCCGCGACGTGCAGCGCACCAAGGTGCTGCGCAACGCCAAGATCATTGCGCCGCGGCGCGTCTCGGTCATTCATTGCACCGTGCAGAACATCACGTCGGGCGGCGCCTGCCTCAAATTGGCCAATACCTATGGCGTGCCGGACTCCTTCGAATTGACCTTCGAGCTTGGCCGCACCCGGCGTCCTTGCCGCGTGGTCTGGCGCACCGCCGATCTGCTCGGCGTGGCGTTCGAGGAAGCAGAAACGTCGGCTGCCGTGGGCTGAGGCGTCATTGTGCTCGCAATGACGTCGCCTAAAACTCCGCCACGGCCTGGATCAACCTCTCTATATCCTCCGGCCGCGACAGCCGATGATCGCCGTCCTTGACCAGCGTGAGCACCACGTCGTCGCAGGCGAGCCGCGCCACCAGCGCTTTGGCGTGCTGCCACGGCACGTCGGGGTCGGCGACGCCTTGCAGGATGCGCACCGGGCAGCCGCATTCGATCGTGCCGCCGAGCAGAAGATGATTGCGGCCCTCCTCGATCAATTGCCGGGTGACGAGATAGGGCTCCGGCGCATATTGCGACGGCCGCGCCCAGACGCCCGTCTCGGCAAGCTCGCGCTTGATCTCGGGCGTGAACCGCTTCCACATCAATTCTTCGGTGAAATCCACCGCTGGGGCGACCAGCACCAGGCCGGCGACGCTGGCCGGCGGCTCCGTTCCCGCCGCCGCGAGCGCGCGCCGCCGCTGCAAGGCGCGCACCAGCAGGAGCGCGATCCAGCCGCCCATCGACGAGCCGACCAGGATCTGCGGGCCGCGGCCATAGGCGTCGAAAACGCTCAAGCTTTCAGCGAGCCAGCGGCCGATCGTGCCGTCGGTGAAGGCGCCCTCGGACTCGCCGTGGCCGGAATAGTCGAACCGTATGCAGGCGCGGCGCTGTTGCGCCGTCCAGTCGGCGACCGCCTGCGCCTTGGCGCCCTTCATGTCGGATTTGTAGCCGCCGAGCCAAAACAGGCCCGGCGGAGCGCCGTCCTGCGCGCGCACGGCGATGGCGCGGCGCGCGGTGCCCTCGCCAATGTGGAGGAATTTCAACCCGTTATCGTTCATGAGGAAGTCTACTCTCGCAAGCCGAGGCAACCGAACATAAATCATGTTCCCGGCATGGCCTATCCGCGCAACGCCATGTCTATGCAACGCTATGCCCCACCTCGCGCATTGTCGTTGACTCGAACCGAAAAACTCTCGATCTTCCGCGGCACGTAGCAACAATTCAAAGGAGATAAGGCCCATTCGTCGCCCCATCAGACTGCCGCAGCCCGCCGCCAAGGAAGGGCCGCGCATCAACGAGGAGATCCGCGTTCGCGAGGTCCAACTCATCGATAAAGACGGCGCCAACAAGGGCGTCACTGAGATCGGCGCTGCCATTGCCATGGCGCAGGAGGCCGGGCTTGATCTGGTGGAGATCGCGCCGAATTCGGTCCCGCCGGTCTGCAAAATCCTCGATTACGGCAAATACAAATATCAAGCGCAAAAGAAAGCCGCCGAGGCGCGCAAGAAGCAGAAGGTCGTCGAGATCAAGGAGATAAAGCTCCGGCCGATGATCGACGATCACGATTACGACGTGAAAATGCGCTCGATGCAGCGATTTTTCGAGGAAGGCGACAAGGTCAAGGTGACGCTGCGATTCCGCGGCCGCGAAATGGCGCACCAGGAGCTCGGCTATAAGCTCCTCGACCGGGTCAAAGGCGATACCACCAAAATCGCCAAGATCGAGCAGGAACCGCGCTTCGAAGGCCGCCAGGTGGTCATGGTTCTGGCGCCGCGCTAAGCGGCGTCATTCCCTGCCGGGGTCGCCGCCGCGTTAAGCCTGCGCCGCAGCCTTTTGCGATTGCCTTCAACGTGTTGCCTTCATCCGCGGCCTCTGCCATAACCGCGCCCTCTCGCCGCCCGGCTGATTAAGGGCTGCCGTGGCGGCGCGACGTGCTCCAAGCACACCCGCTCATTTCTGAGCATTTTCGGCCAGCCCCCTCCCTACCGTCCTCCGCTCTCGGGGGAGGGTAGGAAGGGGGGTGCGGCCAAAGGAGAGCCAAATGCCCAAGATCAAGACCAAATCGGGCGCCAAAAAGCGCTTCAAGGTGACCGGCGGAGGCAAAGTCCTCTACGCCCAGTCGGGCAAGCGCCACGGCATGATCAAGCGCACCAAGAAGCAGATCCGCCAGTTGCGCGGCACCAACGTGCTGTTCAAGACCGACGGCGACAACATCAAAAAGTATTTCCTGCCGAACGGCTGATCGCGGCCACCGGCGTTCCGTCCTAGTTTTCGATTCCAAAGGAGATCGATCATGGCTCGCGTCAAACGCGGCGTCACGTCCCATGCCAAGCACAAGAAAGTGCTCAAGGCCGCCAAGGGCTATTACGGCCGGCGCAAGAACACCATCCGCATCGCCAAGCAGGCGGTGGAGAAGGCCAACCAATACGCCTTTCGCGACCGCAAGCGGCGCAAGCGTACCTTCCGCGCGCTGTGGATCCAGCGCCTCAATGCGGCGGTGCGCCCGTTCGGGCTCAATTACAGCCGCTTCATCGCCGGACTGGCCAAGGCCGGCATCACCGTCGACCGCAAGGTGCTGTCCGACCTCGCGATCACCGAGCCGGCGGCATTCGAGGCGATCGTCGGCCAGGCCAAGTCGGCGCTGGCGTAACCTGCTCTGCCGTCATGATCGATCGTGCTTATGTGCAGCGCATGGCGCGCTACAATCGCTGGCAGAACCAGAATCTGTACGGCGTCGCCGACCGCTTGCCCGATGAAGAGCGGCGGCGCGAGCGCGGGGCGTGGTTCGGCTCCATCCATAAGACGCTCAGCCACATCTTGTGGGGCGACCGCAGCTGGATGGGCCGCTTCACCGATCTGCCGCGGCCGACGGTTGGCATTCCGGAATCGGTATCGCTCTATCCGGACTGGGAAAATCTGAAGTCCGAGCGCGCGGCATTCGACCAAAAGATTCTCGACTGGGCCGATACGGTTGACGATGGCTGGCTGGCCGCCGATCTGAGCTACTATTCCGGCGCCACTAAGCGGGAATGGACGCGGCCGCGCTGGGTTCTGGTCACGCATATGTTCAATCACCAGACCCATCATCGCGGCCAGGTGCACGGTATGCTGACCCAAGCCGGCGGCCGTCCGTCCGATACCGATTTGCCGTTCATGCCGGATTGACCGCCGAGAGCAACGCCGATGGCCGACACTGCGCAGCTCGAACAGCAAATCCTCGCCGCGGTCACGGCCGCCGGCGACGAAGCCGCGCTTGAAATCGGTGCGGGTGGCGGCGCTTGGCAAGAACGGCTCGGTCACCGCGCTCCTGAAAACGCTCGGCACGCTGCCGCCCGAGGAGCGCAAAAGTCAGGGTCCGCTCATCAACGGGCTCAAGGATCGCGTCAATGCCGCGCTCGCCGCGCGCCGCGACGCGCTCAAGGATGTGGCGCTGACCGAGCGGCTCAACAGCGAGAGCGTCGACGTCACGCTGCCGGTGCGCGAAGCGCCGTTCGAGATCGGCCGCGTCCATCCGATCACGCAGGTGATCGACGAGCTCACTGCCATCTTCGCCGATATGGGCTTCGCCGTCGCCGAAGGTCCCGACATCGAGACCGACGATTACAATTTCACCAAGCTCAATTTTCCGGAAGACCATCCGGCGCGGGCGATGCACGACACGTTCTTCTTCAATCCGAAGCCGGACGGCTCGCGGCTCTTGCTGCGGACGCACACTTCGCCGGTGCAGGTGCGCACCATGCTGACGCAAAAGCCGCCGATCCGCGTCATCATCCCCGGCCGCACCTATCGCTGCGACAGCGACCAGACCCACACGCCGATGTTCCACCAGATCGAGGGCCTCGTCATCGACCGGCACTCGCATCTCGGCCATCTGAAGTGGATTCTCGAAGAATTCTGCAAGGCGTTCTTCGAGGTCGACCGCGTCGGCATGCGGTTCCGGCCGTCGTTCTTTCCGTTCACCGAGCCGTCGCTCGAAGTCGACATCCAGTGCCGCCGCGACAAAGGCGAAATCCGCTTCGGCGAAGGCAGCGATTGGCTGGAAATCCTCGGTTGCGGCATGGTGCATCCCAACGTGCTGAAGAATTGCGGCCTCGATCCCGACGAATATCAGGGCTTTGCCTGGGGCATGGGGATCGATCGCGTCGCCATGCTCAAATACGGCATGCCGGACCTGCGCGCCTTCTTCGAGGCCGACGTGCGCTGGCTCAACCATTACGGCTTCCGTCCGCTCGACTTCCCGACGCTGGCGGGGGGATTGAGTCCGTAACCAATTTCCCTCCCCCGCTTGCGGGGGAGGGTAGGGAGGGGGCTTGTGGGCCTCGTCGCAGCGTGACTGAAGTGCTGAAAAGACCAAAATGGCGGGTAAAGCCCATCGCTCGAAAACGGGCGCGTGCACTGCGAACAAATGCGACCGCGGCCGAACAAATTGTATGGCGCATGGTTCGCGCGCACCGATTGGAAGGAGTGGGCTTTCGCCGTCAGACGCCGATAGGCCCGTACATCGTTGATTTTGTTTCGCACGCGGCAAAAGTCGTCGTCGAACTAGATGGCGGGCAACACTATGACGATGATCATGAGGCGCGTGATGCGCGTCGAGACAAATTTCTGCGCTCCAAGGGATTCCGCGTTTTGCGTTTCAGCAATCACGATGTGATGACGAATAGGGAAGGCGTTTGGGACGTTATCGCTGCGGCAGTCGGTGCGGCCGTGGCCCCCTCCCTACCCTCCCCCGCAAGCGGGGGAGGGGAAAGATTGCCAGCGCACGGAGACGCGCGCCCATGATGAAATTCACCCTCGCCTGGCTCAAGGAACACCTCGACACCGATCAATCGGTCGGCGCGCTTGCCGACAAGCTGACCATGATCGGGCTCGAGGTCGAACGCATCGAGGACAAGGCGAAGGAGTTTGCGCCGTTCGTCATCGCGCGGGTGGTCGACGCCAAGCAGCATCCCAACGCGGATCGCTTGCGGGTGTGCATGGTCGATACCGGCGCCGGCGATCCGGTCCAGGTGGTGTGCGGCGCGCCCAATGCCCGCACCGGCATGAAAAGCGTGTTCGCACCGCCGGGTGCCTTCATCCCCGGCAAGAACATCACGCTCGGCGTCGGCAAGATCCGCGACGTCGAAAGCCGCGGCATGCTGGTGTCCGAAGCCGAGCTGCAAATTTCCGACGACCACGACGGCATTATCGATTTGCCGGACGATGCCCCGGTCGGCGAGCCTTACGCCAAATATGCCGGGCTCGACGATCCGGTGATCGAGATCAATCTGACGCCGAACCGCGGCGACGCTACCGGCGTGCACGGCATCGCGCGCGATCTCGCCGCCGCCGAGATGGGCAGGTTCATCGATCCGGCGATCAAGCAGATCAAAGGCGGATTTCCTTGCCCGGTGACGGTGACGCTCGATTTCGGCGCGACGCCGCCGCTGTGCCCCGCCTTCGGGCTGCGCCTGGTGCGCGGCGTCAAGAACAGGCCGTCGCCGGAGTGGCTGCAAAAGCGGCTGACCGCGATCGGGCTGCGGCCGATCAATGCGCTGGTCGATATCACCAACTTCATCACCTATGACCGCGGCCGGCCGCTGCACGTGTTCGACGCGGCGAAAGTCCGCGGCAATCTCACGGTGCGGCGCGCGAGCCTCGGCGAAACGCTGCTGGCGCTCGACGGCAAGACCTACACGCTCGACGACACCATGTGCGTCATCGCCGACGACGACGGCGTGGAATCGCTCGCCGGCATCATGGGCGGCGAAAAGACCGGCTGCTCGGAAGCGACTACCGATGTTCTCATCGAGTCGGCGCTGTGGCAGCCGATGAACATCGCGCAGACCGGCCGCCAACTCGGCGTCAATTCCGACGCCCGCTACCGCTTCGAGCGCGGTGTCGATCCGGCCTTCATGCTGCCCGGCCTCGAACTGGCGACGCATATGGTGATGGATTTGTGCGGCGGCGCGGCGTCGGAAGTCGTCGTCGCCGGCAGCGCCGAGCCGGTGGAGCGCGTCATCGATTTTCCGCAGTCCGAGCTCGAGCGCCTCGCCGGGCTCGATGTGCCGCTTACCGAGTTGCGCCGCGTGCTTGAACGCCTTGGCTTTTTCGTCGCCGGGCAAGGCGAGCGCGTGAAGATCGCGGTGCCGTCGTGGCGGCCGGATATTGAAGGCAAGGCCGATATTGTCGAGGAGGTGGTGCGCATCGTCGGCGTCGACCGCGTGCCGCCGACGCCGTTTCCTCGCGGCGAGGCGCCGCGCAAGCCGGTGCTCACGCCGATCCAGGTGCGTACCCGCAAGGCCAAGCGCGCGCTCGCTGCGCGCAATCTGGTCGAGGCGGTGACGTGGTCGTTCATCGCCGCGAAACCCGCGGAGCTGTTCGGCGGCGGCAAGCCGGAGCTCAAGCTTGCCAATCCGATCGCGGCCGATCTTTCCGACATGCGGCCGAGCCTTATTCCCGGGCTCATTGCCGCCGCGCAGAAGAACGCCGACCGCGGCTTCCCCGACGTCGGCCTGTTCGAAGTCGGGCAGATATTCCGCGGCGACCGGCCGGAGGATCAGCTTACCGCCGCCGCCGGCATTCGGCGCGCTTTGGCAAAGCCATCCGGCATCGGCCGGCACTGGTCAAAGCGCGACGGCGAGGTCGACGCCTTTGATGCCAAAGCCGATGCGCTCGCAGTGCTCACCGCGGCCGGCGCGCCCTCGCAGGCGCTGCAAGTGGTGCCGGGCGGCGCGGCCTGGTTTCACCCCGGGCGCTCCGGAACGATCCAGATCGGGCCGCAGAACGCGCTCGGCCATTTCGGCGAACTGCATCCGAACGCGCTGCAAGCGCTCGATGCCGAGGGCCCGCTGGTCGGCTTCGAAGTGATCCTCGAGCGCATTCCTGAGCCGAAGACGAAAGCTACGCGCGCCAAGCCGGCGCTGGAGCTCTCGCCGTTCCAGCCGGTCGAGCGCGATTTCGCCTTCGTCGTCGACCGCAACGTGAAGGCCGCCGATATCGTGCGCGCCGCGCAATCGGCCGATCGCAAGCTCATTGCCGGCGTGAGCGTATTCGACGTTTACGAGGGTCAAGGCATCGAGCCCGGCAAGAAATCGATCGCCATCGCCGTGACCATCCAGCCGCGCGACAAGACCATGACCGATGCCGAGATCGAGGCGCTGGCGGGCAAAATCGTCGCCGAAGTCAACAAGCGCACCGGCGGCGTGCTGCGGGCGTGAATGTCAACGTTGGCCGGTCTGGTTGCGTCGTGTGCGTACCGGCTGTTTTTTCTTCACCAAACAATCGGCCGCGTGCTTCGACAGTAATGGTGTCCCGGCTGAAACCTCGCGGCGCGCGCGAGCTACGAGGCGTGCAGCACCTGCATCCTCAACTGCTTCAATAGAGCGGTTCGTCTTGCGTATCGGAGACATGGTGTTATCGTTCCGGCGCAATGATGCTGGGCGTGCCGCCGTAATATCGCGGCTCGCTTTCATGGCGCGGTTCATGGCGCGGCTCGCGGCGCTCGGCGCGTGCGTGCGGTGGCTTGCGCTTCGGCTTGGCCTCCGCCTCCACCGGCGCTGCCGCTCGGACCGGACCGATCTGGTGCAGCACCGCATCGGCGGCGCGTTCGCCGGATTCCCAGGCGCCGCCCACCGTGCCCCATAAAGTTTCGTGCGCGGCTTCGCCGGCATACCAGACATTGTCGGCGATCGGCTCGAGCAATTGCCGGCGCGCGAACTGGCTGCCGGGCACGGCGGCCGACCAGGCGCCGAGCGCATAGGGCTCGGCATCCCAGCGCGTCGCATGTTTGCGGCCGATCGCGCTTTTGACTTCCGCGCCGTAAAGCCCGGCCAGCCAGTTGACGGCGAAATCGATCATCGCGGCCTCGCCTTGCGCCGAAAGATCGCGGCCGAACGCGCCGCCAACGTCGATCAGACAGAGCTCGGTGCCGGACACGTTGGCCAGCATCGCGGCCGTGTGCGTATCGGTCGATTTTTGCAACACCAGGTCGTCGCTTTCGAGGCCCAACGGATTGCCGCGAAGCTCGAGCGCAATATGATCGTAGCTGCCGAGCGACATGCGGCCGAAGGCGTCGATTTGATGATGGCCGAGCTCCGGACTGAACTTGAGCCCGCCCGAGGCGACGACATTGGTCGGCACGGTGACGATGGCGGTTCGTGCGGCGATCGCGCCCTTGGCGGTTTCCACCGTGACGCCGCTCCTGGTGTCGATCCTCGTTGCCGGCGTCGCCAGATGAATATTGAGGCCTTGACCGAGCGCGGCGACCACCGCGCCGAATCCCTGCTTGCAGAAGGCCGCCGCATTGCGCTCGCGGGCGTGGGCAAAGTCGAACGACGACATCTGCGGCAAATCCTTGGCGCAGAAGTAGGGCCCAAGCATGAATTCGATGGTTGCGCGCCAGTCGCCGAGATCGGGCGGCATGGCCTGCTCGCAGGGAATGTCGGTCTTGCGCGCCACCTCGTCGATCGCGCGCGTGGCGCGCACCTGGGCGGTCAGGAAATCCTCAAGCTCGCCCTCGCGCGCATAACGCAGGCCGATCCGCACCTTCTGGCTTTGCGGCGCCGGATAGATGTCGATGACCGCGCGCGGGCGTGAGCTTGGTCACCGGATTGGAATCCGGCAGCCAGATCCAATGCGCGCCGCGATCGAACGGCACGCCGAAGCTCTTGGTATCGGTGACGCAACGGCCGCCGATATGATCGGTCGCCTCGATCACCACATAACGCCGCCCGGCGGCGGCTAGCCGGCGTGCGGCCGCGATCCCGGCGGCGCCGGCGCCGACGATGACGACCTCGACCGCGCCCGAGGACGGCGCTGGCGCCGCGACGGCGGGGCCGGCCGCCAGCGCGGCGGAGGCGGCGAGGAACGAACGGCGGCTGAACTGCAGAGGTTTGCCCGGCATGGTTTCCAAAACGCTTACGGCCCGCCGCAGATTGCCCGAACTGCGCAGGGCGGGCAAACGCTACGGTTTAATTTGGGTCAATAAAGCGCACGATGTGTGAACCAAATTGCAAGGGAGTTTGCGTAGATTACGGACCATAAAAAGACGCGGCAAAACCGCGCGAGCTGGGAGGCTCCAAGGGTCCCATGAGCAAGATGCTCGATGGCGTGGGGCGGTTGATCGCCCGCTATCTGCAGAAGCCGGTGCGCGGCTACGAGCCGTTCACGCCGAGCGATCCCGATGCCTTGCGCCAATCGCTGCAGCCCGGCGACGTGCTGTTGGTCGAAGGCAACAATCACATCGCCGGCGTCATCAAATACCTGACCCAATCGACCTGGTCGCATTCGGCGCTCTATGTGGGGCCGCTGCCCGGCCGCGCGGCGGCGGACGGCGAGCCGCACGTTCTGATCGAAGCCAATGTCGGCGAAGGCGTGGTGTCGGCGCCGCTGTCGAAGTACCTCCGCTTCCACACCCGCATTTGCCGGCCGGTCGGCTTGATCGAAGCCGATTGCGCGGCGGTGTGCGCCTACGCCATCGAGCGCATCGGCTTTGCCTACGATCTCAAGAACATCATCGACCTGTTGCGTTACTTGTTGCCGCTGCCGGCGCCGCAGCGCTGGCGCCGCCGCTTGATCGCACTGGGGTCGGGCGATCCGTCGCGGCTGATCTGCTCGGCCTTGATTGCGGATGCGTTTTCCGCGGTACGCTATCCGATCCTGCCTAAGATCACGCTGGCGGGCAGTCAGCAGGCGCTCGAGCAAATCCTCGAGATTCGCCACTCCTCGCTGTACTGTCCGCGCGACTTCGACATTTCGCCGTATTTCAACGTCGTCAAACCGACCATCCGGCAGGGCTTTAACTACAAGGCGCTGCAATGGGCCGATCTGCCGCGGGCGCCCGACGATGCCATGCAGGCGTCGCTCGCGCCGCAGTCCGACGCGGCCGCCGCGGACGCCCGCATCATCGCAGCTTGACATCTCGTCATTCCGGGGCGCGCGGAGCGCGAGCCCGGAATCCATAATCACAGAGCTTGAATTAATGTTAGGCCAGTGCCTACTTCGAGAGGTAGGGATTATGGATTCCGGCCCTCGCTTCGCTCAGCCGGAATGACGGTTGCAATGCTCGACGACGTCATCAACGCGCTCACGCAGATGGTCTCGCCGCCGCTGCGCGCGGTGTTGTGGAAATCGATCCTCCTGGCGCTGGCGCTGATCGTCGTCCTCGGCATCGCGCTCGACCGGCTGATCCTGCACCTGGTGGACGCCGGCGGCGCCTCGGTGGAGACCACGGTCGGACCGCATGCCCATCTGCCGGTCGACGCCGTGGCCTGGCTGCTGTCGATCGCCGCCAGTCTCGGCATCATCGTCGGCGGCGTATTTCTGATGCCCGCGGTCACCGCTATTGTCGCCAGCTTTTTCGCCGACCGCATCGGCGATGAGGTCGAGCGCGCGCAATATCCCGCCGATCCGCCCGGCAAGGCGCTGCCGTTGTGGCTCGCGATGTGGGAAGGCGGCAAGACCGCGCTGCTTGCGGTTCTGATCTATCTGTGCGCGGCGCCGCTGTTGCTGTTTGCCGGATTTGGCGCGGTGATCTTCTTCCTCGCCACCGCCTACATTCTCGGCCGCGAATATTTCGAGCTTGCCGCCATGCGCTTTCGGCCGCCCGCCGAGGCCAAGCTGTTGCGCAAACGCAACGCCATGACGGTCTATATCGGCGGCCTGTTCATCGCCGCTTTCGTCTCGATCCCGATCGTCAATCTGGCGACGCCGCTGTTCGCCATGGCCTTGATGGTGCATGTGCACAAGCGGTTGAGCAGGGAGAGACTAGCGCCTCGCACGGCGCTTCCCGTCGAGCGGTGACGCGGGCCCGGTCGGACTAGACCAGCTCTGACGCCGCGGCGCGGGCTTCCGGGACGACATCGTGATCGTAGAGGTGCCTGCGGAACTCGGCATGCGCGGCGATCTCGGCGTCGCGGATATTGACGTCGCCGTGGAACGTATCGTAGCGCAACCCATTGGCGCGCGCGCCGGATTGCACCTTCGCGGTTCGCTCACGACGAAGCCGCTCGTAAGCCAGGAGCGCAGCGAGCACGGTGGTGCGGTCGGTATTGGTCAGGATGGTCGCCAGAGCCATGCCGTCCTCGATCGACTGGTTGGCGCCTTGTCCGAGGTGCGGCAGCATTGCGTGCGCGGCATCGCCGAGCAGCGTCAGCCGTCCGCGGGTCCATGACGGCAGCGGATCGCGATCATAGAGCGCCGATCGAAACGTCGTCTCGACTTGGCGCAACAAAGACACGATCCGCGGGTCCCAATCGGCGAACTCGCGGCGCAGCGCGTCGGGATCGCCGGCGGCCGACCACAACTCTTTCATCTCCTTGTCGGCCGGTACGAAGCCGACAAAATTGATGAGCGTTCCGCCACGCAGCGGGTAGGTCAGGAAGTGCTTGCCTTTGCCGAGCCACATCAGCCAGCTTTCGGCCGGCCATTCCGGCACCAGCTCGGAGCGGACAGCGCCGCGGTAGGCGACGGTCCCCGAGAAAATCGCGCGGGAGGCGGGATAGACATATTGCCGGAGCACGGAGTGAATGCCGTCTGCACCAATCACGACGTTGCCTTCGGCAACCGTGCCGTTGTCGAACGTGACGCGCGCAACCTCGCCCCGCCGCTCGAAGCCGGTGCAGCGGTGCCCGGTGTGCACCACGCCGGTCGGCAGCGCCTTGGCCAGCATGTCCACAAGATCGGCGCGATGCATGCCATAGGTCGCATTCCAGCCCGATGAATCCGTGACCTGGACCGGAGCGATCAGGGTTCCGTCGTGGTGGAAATATCGCGAACTACTGCCGACTTTGGCGCCGAATTTCTCGACCGCCGGGCCCAGCCCCACCCGCTGCAATTGGCGCACGCAGTTCGGCGTGATGTACACGCCGGCACCGACCTCGCCCAGCGCGGGGGCTTGCTCGTAAACCGCGACCTGCAGGCCTTGCCCGACCAGCGCGTTGGCCACGAACAAGCCGCCAATTCCGCCGCCGACGATCACGATGTTGGGCCGCGACTGTGTCATGGTTTGCACTCTCACTTGATGCTATGTCCTCAACGCTGCGCTATGCGCTGGGGCATGGCGACATCCGCTTTAGGCCCTTAGTTGCGATTGATACGAAATTCCGCGCAAGCGGGATTTGACCTAGGTCAACTCCGGCGAGACCTTAGTCTTGGCAGCACGGCCACGCCGCGGCTGGTGCTCGCGCGCTGCCCCTGTCAGCGCGCGCTTCAGCGCCACACTTCGTCGGCCACCTCGACCACCATCCGCAGCTTCGCCCATTGCTCTTCCTCGGCCAGCACATTGCCTTCCTCGGTCGAGGCGAAGCCGCATTGCGGCGACAGACACAGCTGATCGAGCGCGGCGTATTTGGTCGCTTCCTCGATACGGCGCTTGACGTCTTCTTTCTTCTCGAGCGTGCCGGATTTGGTGGTGACGAGGCCGAGCACCACGATCTTGTTGCCTTTGGGCAAAAAACGCAGCGGCTCGAAGCCGCCGGCGCGTGAGGTGTCGTATTCGAGGAAATAGCCGTCGTAGTTCAATTGACCGAGCATGACCTCGGCGACCGGCTCATAGCCGCCCTCGGAAATCCAGGTCGAGCGGAAATTGCCGCGGCAAACATGGGTCGTCACCGTCATATCGGCCGGCTTGCCCTCGAGCGCCATATTGATGACGCGGGCATAGTCCTGCTGCAGGTGGTCGGCGTTGAGCCCGCGCTCGCGCGCCTTTTTCAGCTCGGCCTGCGAGCACAGATAGGCCCAGGCGGTATCGTCGAACTGCAGATAGCGGCAGCCGGCGTCGTAAAAGCCGCGGATCGCCTGCCGGTAGGTTTTGGCGAGATCGTCGAAGATGGCGTCGCGGTCGGCATAGTCCTTGGTCTTGATGGCGTCCGGCTCCAGGCGGAAATGCAGCGTCGCCGGGCTCGGGATGCACATTTTCGGCGTCACGCGGGTATGCGCCTTGAGGAACTTGAAATGCTCCAGCATCGGATGATTGGAGAAACCGAGCTTGCCGGTGATGCGCGGGGTGCGCGGCCGCGTCTGCACGCCCTGGAACTGGATGCCGTGATCGAGCTCCTGGATTTCGACGCCGTCGAGCATGCCGTAGAAATCGAAATGCCACCACGAGCGGCGGAATTCGCCGTCGGTGGCGACTTGCAGCCCGACCTCCTCCTGCTTCTTGATGATCTTCTCGATCTCGCGGTCTTCCACTTCCTTCAGCTGCGCCGCGGTGATTTCGCCCTTTTCACGCTTGGCGCGCGCGTCCTTCAGCGCCGCGGTGCGCAGAATTGAGCCGACCACGTCGGCGCGGAACGGCGGTTTGCTTCTCGGCATTGGGACGATCCTCCATGAATTTTGTTGGCATCTAACAAGCCGGAGCGGCGAGGTTCGTCAACTGCAAAACTACGCACGTCCCGGTATTGGGACGCAGCCCATTGCCGGGAGCTATGCCGGTTCACATCTCGATCGTGATTTTGCCGTCGACAACCAGGACCGGATAGGTCTTCACCGCCACCATGCAGGGCGGCGACACCACTTCGCCGGTGCGGATATTGAACTGGCCGTTGTGGAAGTTGCATTCTACCACGTCGTCCTCGATATAGCCTTCGGACAGCGAGCCCGGACCGTGGGTGCAGGCGTCGTCGGTGACATAGAACTGGCCGCCGACATTGAACACCGCGAGCGCCCGATCGTCGATTTCGACCTTGAGCGCGGCGCCGGGCGCAACGTCGGCGGTTGAACACAATTCAAGGCGTTTCGCTTCGCCGGCCATAACCCTCTCTGATCCTCTTATGAACCCACGGGACGGAGCGCCGTTATACTAAACGGAGCGCGCAATGGAATATTTTTGGCCATTCGCTATAGTGCGGACGAGGCGGCAGGAGAGCGGACCATGCAAAGCAAATCGGCCCGGATGAGCTCGGCGGCGGAGGCGAAATTCCGCATCGATCGGCCGAATTCGCAGGCCCGCGCCGTCAAGGTGATCGCGCTCGACGCGCCGAGCGAGCGCGTCGTCAAGGACTTGGCGGCCTCGCCGTGGCAGCGCGCGACCTTCCTCACCGCCTCGGCATTCTCCGGCGCGCCGCGGCAGGGCGAACGCTTCTCGATGGGCGGCTGGCTCAACGATCTCGCCGGCCGCACCAAGAATCTGGTCGACGAGGTCGAGAGCGCCGATCTCGTGGTCATGGTGGCGACCGCCGGCGAGAACGCCGCGGCGGCGAGCCTCATCGGCGAAGCCTGCAGCGTCAAGCACGTGATGACGACGGCGTTGATCCTCGGCGGCGCCGAATCGAGCGACGAGACGCTGTCGAAGATGCTCAGCGCCTTGCGGCCGCACGCCATGATGCTCGTGATTTCCAGCGCCGACGAATATATCAAGGACATGCTGACGGCGCTGCGCGCCTGAGCGCGCCTCCAAGCGGAACAGCGCATGAAGTTTTCCGGAGAACTGACGGTCAGTGCGCCGCGGGCGCAGGTCTACGAGAAAGTACGCGATGCGCGGTTTTTTGCCTCTTGCGTCGACGGCGTCAGCGAGCTCCTGGAAACCGCGCCCGATACTTATGCGGCGGCGTTCGAGACCAAGGTCGCTTACATGAAATTCAAGTTCAAGGTGACGGTGCAGGTGACGCGCGCCGAGCCGCCGCGCGAGATCGAGGCCAAGGTCGAAGGCACGCCGATCGGTATCGTCGGCCGGCTCACCGCGAGTTCGCTGACGCGGCTCACTGAAATGGGCGACGATACCAGGATTGACTACGAGATCGAGGCGGCCTTGACCGGCAAGCTCGGCAGCCTCGGCCAGCCGGTGTTGCGCTCCAAGGCGAAAGAGATGGAACGGCAATTCGCGGCGCGGCTTGCGGCAGCCTTCGCCGCGCCGGCGGCGACCGCGCCGTGACGCGCGCGCCCGAACCCGTCACCGTCGCCACCGATGTGCTGGTCATCGGCTCCGGCGCCGCGGGCATGTATGCGGCAATCGAAGCGGCGCGCCGCGGCGCGCAGGTGCTGCTTGCCGACCGCAGCTTGATCGGGCGCGGCGGTGCCACCGTGATGGCGCAGATGACGGTTGCGGTCGCGCTCGGCGAAGAAACGCCGGACGAGCCGAGTTATCATTTCGCCGACACCATCGCCGCCGGCCGCGGGCTGTGCGACGAGAGTCTGGCGCAGCTGCTTTGCGAGGATGCGCCGGACTGCATTCGCGAGCTCGATGCCTGGGGCGTCGGCTGGGCGCGCAAACACGGCCACATCACCGCGACGCAGGCGCCCGGCCATGACCGGCCGCGCTGCGTCTATGTCGATTTCATCAATACCGGGCCGGCGGTGTCGAAGACGCTGCGCATGCATCTGGCGCGCAATCCGTCGATCCGCAAAGCCGGCGATCTGTGCATCGTCGATCTTGCGGTCGGCGGCGGCGAGGTCACCGGTGCGGTCGCCTACCATCTCGGCTCCGGCGCGCCGGTTACCATCGCGGCCAAGGCGACCATCCTGGCGACCGGCGGGCTGACGCGGCTTTACCGCCGCAACAGCGCCTCGGCCAATATGGGCGGCGACGGCTATGCGCTCGCCTTGCGCGCCGGCGCATCGCTCGTCGACATGGAATTCGTCCAGTTCTTTCCGATCGGGCATCTGGCGCCGCGGCTGGTCGGCATGGACCCGATCATGTGGGATCCGTTCCGCTACAAGCTCGGCGGCCGGCTCCTCAACGGCGCGAAGGAAGAATTCACCTCGAAATACGGCTCCGACGAGGACGGCAAATACGTGCTGACCCGCGACCTCGCCACCTACGCCATCACCAAGGAAGTCGAGGCCGGCCGCGGCTCGCCGCATGGCGGCGCTTACCTGTCGTTCGAGCATTGCAGCGCAGCCGCGCTGCGCGAGGCGTTCGGGCCGGTGATCGACCGGCTGGCGGCCAACGGCATCGATCTCACAAAGACCGCGGTCGAGGTCGCGCCGATCGCGCATTATCACATGGGTGGCGTCAAAGCCGACGCGCGCATGATGAGCGAGTTGCCCGGCCTTTATGTGGCCGGCGAAGTCGTCGGCGGCGCCAACGGCGCCAACCGGCTGTCCGGCAACGCCATCACCGAAGCTTTGGTGTTCGGCCGCCGCGCCGGGCAGAGCGCCGCCGCACATGCGGCACACCCGCAGAAATTACACCCGCAGGACTGCTGCGCCGCGCTCGAATTGCTGGGCGCGCAAGCATCCGGTCGCGATGCTCCCAACACGGCCGCCATGATCGCGCGCCTGCAAGCCATCATGGCCGATGACGTCGGGCCGTTCCGCACGGCTGAGAAACTGCGCCGCGCGCTGTCCGGCTTTGCCGCGCTCAAGGAAGAGCTGGGCGAGCGGCCGGCGGGATCCGCTTCGGCCTTCGATCTGCAGCGGCTCGACTGGTTCGATCTCCGCAACATGATCGCGGTGGCGCAGGCGGTGGCGCAATCCGCGCTCAACCGCAAGGAAAGCCGCGGCGCGCACCAGCGCGAGGATTTTCCCGCGATGCTGCCGCACTGGCAGGTGCATCAGCGTGTGAATTGGCGCGATGGTACGGTGCAGCTCGCCGGCGCGCCCGCCAAGGCGATGGCATGAGTGCGATCGCGACACTGAAAATCTGGCGCGGCGACAGCCGCGACGCCGGCCATTTCGAAAGCCACGACGTGCCGTTCGAAGAGGGCCAGTCGGTGCTCGACGGCTTGCGCTGGCTTCGTATCAACAAGGATCCGTCGCTCGCCGTGCGCTACTCCTGCATCAACGCCAATGCCTGCAAGGAATGCATGATGCAGCTCGACGGCGAGACGGTCTATGCCTGCACCGCCCGCCTCGAGCCGCGCGAAATGACGCTGATGCCGCTGCCCAACAAGAAGCTGATCCGCGATCTCGTCACCGAGATCGCGCCGCCGTCCGAACGGTTCAAATCATAGCGCCGTTTCGATCCAAACGCGACGGCGAGTTGCGCTAGGATGATCGAGTTTGGCAATCCGCCGCGGCAACTGGCTTCTACGGCTTATCATTCGCAGGGCACTCGCCGTTCGCGGTGGCGACACTGACGGAGGGGCTCATCATGACTGTCGGCTCTTGGCCTGAATCATTTGCTGCAAAGCAAATGGCGGTGACTGACGGCACTCAATATGTCCGCGTCGGCGGCAAAGGACCGGCGGTACTACTTCTTCATGGCTTCGGCGATACGGGCGATATGTGGGTCCCACTCGCCGGGGTGCTCGTCAAGGACCATGCTGTCATCGTTCCCGACTTGCGAGGCATGGGGCTGTCGTCCCACCCTGAAGGCGGTTACGAAAAAGTCGCGCAGGCTCGGGACCTTGCCGCCATTTTGGATCAGCTCGGGTTCCCGGAAATCGCCCTTGTTACCCACGATATCGGCAACATGGTCGGCTACGCCCTTGCGGCGCTGTTTCCGCAGCGCGTGTCGAGATGGGTCGCGATGGACGCGCCATTGCCGGGGATCGGCCACTGGGACGATCAGCTAAAAAGCCCGAAGGTGTGGCATTTCAACTTTCGCGGCCCGGATGTCGAGCGGCTGGTGGCGGGACGCGAGCGCATTCTGCTCGATCGCTTCTACAACGAGCTTTCGGCCAACCCATCGCGCATCGACGAGCAAACACGCGACCACTACGCCGCGCTCTATGCGCGACCGAATGCCATCCACAACGCCTTCGGCGGCCAGTTCGCGGCCTTCGCGCAAGACGCTATCGACAATCAACAACTCGTCGCCAAGGGCAAACTGAAGATGCCGGTGCTGGCGATCGGCGGCGATCATTCTTATGGCGCCCATCTCGCCACCGAAATCGGTTTTGCCGCCGCGAATGTACGCGCTGCAGTCATCGAGGATTCCGGCCACTGGATCATGGAGGAGCAGCCCGAGCGGGCTATCGCTGTCATTCTCCCGTTCCTCAAGGGCGAATGATTGGAGGGATGAGCCGAGGAAGCCATCACCGTGCGAGACCGGCCGCAGGCAAGTTACAAAACTTGCATCACGGCTCGTTCGCGGCGCACCGCCGGATCTATCAATCGTTCGCCGCGTAGCGCGGATAATCGCCGCGCGAGGGCACTACGACCAGCCGGTCGACCTCGCCGTTTTCGAAGGCCTTCAAGAACGCCGGATAATCCTTGAACGACACGCAGCCGAACGACTGGCCCGAGGCGCCGAGCATGTAGGGATGCGCCAGGATGCCGGCGCGGCCGAACATCTTGTCGTCGTTCTCCGGTTTGAGCCGGATCGCCTGCACGCCGTGGAACGAGCCTTCGCGCAGCACGAGATCGTAGACGTTGGGCGGCGTCGGACCGCGATCCTTTCTGCTGGCATAGCGCGGATCGTCCATCATGGCGCCGAGCCCTGAATGCGCTTCAAGCTTTTCGCCGTTCGGCAAATAAACCACGCGCGCTTCGATGTCGTAGATCGCGGTGTGGCTACCGGCAGTCGGGGCGACGTCTGGATTATTGCTGGCCATTTGCCGGCCAAAGAGCTTGTGCAGGAAACCGGTCAGGGTCGAATGCTGCGGTGCGGATGCCGTATCTTCGGCCGGCGGCAATGCCGGCGCCGCGTCGGCATAAGCGAGCTCCAGCGGCGCTGCCACATGCGGGCTGTCGGATTGCTTTACCAACGGCGGCGCCGCGCTGGCTTGTGCGGCAACGCGCGCCGGCTGCTGCTGCCGGACGACCCGCGGCATGGCCGAAAGCCCAGCGGCAAGCGTCGGCTGCGGATTAAACAAATCGAACGCCGCGGCCACATAGCCCGAAGGCAGGGTCGCTGCGGCCTGCGCCGGTGCGCTGATGTTTCCGGCGGGCGCCATCGATTCCAGCATCGCCTCTTCTCTGGCGCCCTCATCCGCATGCATGGCGGCGAACCGGGCGCGCGGGAACGGCACGCGGCGGAACGCCGCCTCAAGCTTGGAGCCCTTGGCATGCTCCGCTTCCGGCGAGGGAGAAGTGCGGGAGAGACCGGCGGCCGCGCCGGCAACGGCATCGAAATCCGCCATCATCCTTCCGGCCAATCCGCCGCTCGGCGGGCTCAGCGCAATTTTGTCCTGGGCAGCCGGCACGCCGGGCGGATGCGGCGCCGCGCTGATCGCCGCGGCGATCATCCAGGCCGCGGTCAGCGTCACCGCGCCGGCCGTGCCGCTCGCGGCGGTCAAGGTGCCGATACCGACGCCGGCGCGGCGGATCGCGCGGCGATAATCGGCGCCGGCCGGAGCGCGGCGATGGTCGTATGCAGTGACGCCGGAACGCGGCGTGGCCACAAACGTCATGGCGGTGCGTTACGTTGCTGAGATTGCTTAGCGGAAAGCCGCGGCGCGCCGCGGCCGCGGGACGCCACCCGATCGTGCCCGCTTAAAGAGTTTGAACGCCCGCGAACCCCGTTTCGCCGTTCTCATCTGTCCCTCACCACCCCGTAACCGCTGATGCAAGAATGCAACGCTAATCCTCAATGCAATGCTAATCTTAAGCGGCCGTAAATGGGCCGCTCTGTGGCATTGTTGGGTCGAAAGGCCTTGGAAATTGCGCCCAATGGTTAACGCCCGGGGAGAACGCCTGCCGAACAGGCGGCTCGACGGGAGAATCTGCGCTCTTCCGGTGGCCTGCTCGCAGGGGGACAGCGACCGAATTCATGCACTCGGAATCGCGCAGTAGCGTCGACGTTCCGCGGCGGGGAGGGGGCGGGACACGCTAGGAAGCGCGCGCCAGGGCGGGCATAATCGCCAAAATTGTCGGGGAGGTCGTCATGGCGCGAGCTCAGCTCAAGCCGCGAGGCGCGCCGCGCGATTGGCCGTTCCAGGTCAAACCGCTGCATCCGCTGCTCGGCTGCGAGATTGCCGGCATCACGCTCGAACTGGCGGTGTCGCCGGCGCTGTTCGCCAAGGTCTATGAAGCCTTTCTCGACTATCAGCTCATTCTATTTCGCGACGTCGATCTGCCGCAGGCGACGCAAGTCGCCTTCGCCCGCAATTTCGGCGAGGTGCAGGTCCACGTGCTCAGCGAGCATTACGGCACCAAGGACCATCCCGAGATCTACTTCTTGTCCAACCTCGACGCCGACGGCAATCCGAGCGGCAAGCACCCGGACAAGGGCACGCTCTATTGGCATACCGACGGCTCGTGGCGCGAGCGCACCGGGCAAGCCACGATGATGTATTCGGAAATCGTGCCGGAGGTGGGCGGCGAAACCCAATTCGCCGACATGTATTCGGCTTACGACTTACTCCCCGCCGCGATGAAGGCGCGGATCGAGGGCCGGCGCGCCATCCATAATTTCGACTTCTCGCGCACGCGGCGTCACGGCGAGGCGCCGCTGACGGCGGAGCAAAAGGCCAAGGTGCCGCCGGTCGCGCATCCGATCGTGCGCATCCACCCAGACACCGGGCGCAAGGCGATTTTCCTCGGCGATCACGCCGAATCCATCGAGGGCATGGCTTACGACGAAGGCCGCGCGCTGATCGAGGAACTGAATGACACGATCACGCCGCCGGCGCGCGTCTACAGCCATCGCTGGTCGCCGCGCCAGTGCATGGTGTGGGACAACCGCTGCCTGTTGCATCGCGCCACCGGCTTCGACGAAGCGCGGCTGAAGCGCGTGATGCGCCGCTGCACCATCCTCGGCGACAGGCCGCTGTAGAGCATGATCCAGAAAAGTGGGGAACCGGGTTTTCCGAAAAAGACTATGCTCCGGCAAAAGCTGCGGCCGTTTATCTGCAACCGACGGCATGCACTCTATAGGCTACGTTAGCAAATAAGCATGGGGAGGCGACGTGACATGAAGAAATATCTGGTTTTGGCGCTTTGCTTGGCGGCAGGTCTTGCGAGCTTCGCTGCCGATATTGCGCGCGCGGAAACCTGGCCGGTGCGGCCGGTCAAGATGATCGTCGGCTTCGCGCCCGGCGGGCCGACCGATCTGGTCGCGCGGCTCTTGGCGCAAAGCCTTAGTGCGCAGACCGGCAAGAATTTCTTCATCGAGAATGTGTCCGGCGCCGGCGGCAATATCGGCGCCGTGCGGGCGGCGCAGTCGGCGCCGGACGGCTACACGGTTCTGGTGACGGGCGGCAACCTCACCAACAACGTCTTTCTGTTCGCTCACCCCGGCTTCGATCCGCTGAAGGATTTTGACGCCGTGACGCTCGCCGCCGCGACGCCGGTAGTGCTGGCGGTCAATCCGTCGGTGCCGGTGCACACGGTCAAGGAGCTGGTCGCTCTGATCCGCGCCAATCCCGGCAAATACAGCTTCGCCTCGCCGGGCACCGGCACGCCGCCGCAGCTCGTCGGCTCGTTGTTTGCCCATGCCCTGAAGCTCGATATCGTGCACGTGCCGTTCGGCGGCGGCGAGCCCGCGGTCGAGGCGACGGTCGGCGGGCACACCCCGATCTCGTTCGGCGCGCTGGCGCCGGCGGTGCAGCTGATCAAGAGCGGCGCCTTGCGCGCTCTCGCCGTGACCGGCAAGGCGCGCGCGCCGACGCTGCCGGACGTCCCCACCATGGCGGAAGCGGGCTTCCCCGAAGTGGTGGGCGCCACCTGGACCGCGGTAGTGATGCCGGCGGGCATGCCCAAGGATATCGTCGCCAAGCTGCACGACATGATCGTCGCCGGGCTGGCGCAAGACGAGGTCAAAGCAAAACTGGCGGCGATGGCCTATGTGGGCATCGGCAATTCGCCCGAGCAATGCACGCAATTCTTCAAGGACGAAATGGCGACCTGGGGCAAGGTCATAAAGGACGCCGGACTTCACGCGGAGTGAATCATTCTCCCTCTCCCCGCTTGCGGGGAGAGGGTCGGGGTGAGGGGGCCTCTCCGCTGGGCTCAAACTACGAAGCTCAGAATCGCGGAGGGGCCCCCTCACCCTCGTTCGCTTCGCATAGCCGATACTTCGCATCGGCGTTCTTTACGTCAAGAACGGCGTCCGAAGGACGCCTACGCTCTCCCCGCGCGGCGGGGAGAGGTGAACTACTTCTTCAACAGCGCGTCGCGCTGCTTGACCAGCCGCTCCAACTCCTCATTTTGCTCCGCCAGACGGTCGGCGTTGCGGTCTTCATCCGCGGCGCCCGAGAAGGCGGCCGCCTGCTCGATCAGCTGCCGGATGTTGTCGCGCAGAATGGCGATGCGGTCTTCGAGTTCGGGGAGCGAAAGCGAACTGCCGTTGGTCATCGTGGTCTTTCCTGGTCAGCGAGTAGGCCGGGCGCGGTGCGGCTGCATGAAGGTACCGCAGATCGGCCGGTGTGAACATAATGGTCGCTTGGCCAGGGCGCGGACTCATAAGCCCGCCGCCACCGCGCCTCAGGAGCTCAGGGGACGTGGCCCTTGGCTGCCGGCGGTTCGGGGTAGTCGTGGCGCGACTTCGGGGCCACGCCGCATTAGCAGCTCGGGTCACATCATTGATGCAACCCGAGCATCGCAATGATTCAGAGGATCAGGCAGCTTTTACGCTGATCGTCTTTGCCGTTTTTTGAGCTTCAGGCCTTTTCGGCAGGGTTACGGTGAGTATCCCCTTCTTGAAGTTTGCTTCGATCTTGTCGGTATCGACGCCATCGGGCAACTGAAAAGCCCGCTCAAACGACCCAAAATTTCGTTCGCGGAGGTAATAGTCCTTTTTCTTTTCTTCTTTTTCGTCCTGCTTCTCGCCCTTGATGGTCAGGACTCCGTTAGCGACTCTGACCTCGATGTTCTTCTCGTCAATGCCGGGCATTTCGGCGGTGACTTCATAAGCGTTCTCGGTGTCGCTAATATCGACCGCCGGGGCCATGGCAAAGGTCATGTCCCGGCCCTGGGAAGGCATGAGATCGGAGGCAAACCTGCGGAAGGGGGTTCGCCAAAGGCCCACACCGAAATCGTCGAACAAACGATCAACGTCGCGGCGAAGACTTTCAAACGGCTGCCACGTCTGCGGCAGAGATGACTTGTCGGCCTTTACGGGTAATCGAGTGGGTTCGGGCATTGCACATTCTCCAGGAACTAGCGCCTAGGATGCCACTCACACTCGGTTTTCCATGTACGAGCCATCAGCGGCGAAATCATGACGTTTGCGCTGGATGTCCGGAGTTGAGTTCCGACGATTAGGCCAGCGACTGCAGCCGAACTATATTGTCGTCAGGCCCTTGTCGCACACGGGTTCCGACGATGACGAAGCACAGGCAAACCACGGCAGAGGTCGTGCCGGAACCCAGCGGCGGCGCTACGATCCCCAGCACGGCTCCCCCGGAAAACGTGCGCCTGTCGGATACCGACAAACTCGAAACATTCAGTGACAGCGTCTTCGCGATCACCATCACGCTTCTCGTGTTCGACATCGTGCGGCCGGTTTATGAGCCGGGACACCTGTGGGAACAACTCCTGGCGCAGTGGCCGAACTACGTAGCCTTCCTCGCCTCGTTCTGTTACGTCGGCATCATCTGGCTCAATCACCGCGCCGTGTTTTCGCGCGTGCGACAGTGTGACCGCGGCCTGCATCTGGCAAATCTGTTTCTTCTGCTGACGTCTGGGCTGATCCCATTTCCAACCGCACTGTTATCGGCAGCGCTTCAGCGCGGCAACGCTACGGACGCTATTATTGCCGTCGAGATTTACGCCGCCGTCGGCGGCCTCATGTGTCTCTCGTGGCTTGTGTTGTTCCACATTCTCGCGATTCATCCGTACCTGCAGGAACACTATGTCGAGCCGACATACTTTCCCCGCGAGCGCCATCGCGCGGTGATCGGAATAGTGCTCTACGCGCTGGCAGGCCTAATCGGTTGGGCCTATTCGCCGAAGCTCGCTCTCTCGATCTTTCTTCTGTTGCCGATCTTCTACGGCATCACCAGCGAAGGCCTGACCGAAACCCGGATCGGGCTTCTGCACCGGGTCGCTCGCGGTCATCGCCGTTAGGTGTCTGAGTTTGGTCCGTTTGGTCAGATATTGCGGCGCAAGCAAATGTCGGCCTTCAGGGCAACAGCGGATGTGCCGATGAAAGCCCAAATCCGACGTTCCTGACCCAAACCGGAACCGGACGTTACGCGGGCAGGAACACAGGTAAAAATACCTATAGGCCGTGAATTGGCAGTTCAATTTTGCACATTCCTAGACGCCTAGCGCCTATTTCATTTTCAATGCAGGCGTACAATGTCGCTTATCGGACCGTTGCCTATTGGCCCATTGCTCCGTTTCGCCGCGAGGTCGCAGTTTGGTCTCCTTCGAAGTGAAACGCGTGCGGGGCGGAATTTGTGAGGACGCGGCCTTTAGGCTCCAAATACGTCACTTAAATAGTGCCACACCCTTGACACTTGTCACTACCACAGTTACATAGCGAATCATCTTCGCCCGCAAGGACGCCGCCGGGTGACGCCGGCGGAAAGGGGCGAGGCGGTTCCCGCGGGCGGGGCTGTCAGCCCCGCTCCCGGGCGGCTCCGGGCCAAAACGCCCGGCCGGCACGATGACCGGCCTGCGGGCTCATAACGCCCGCTGCACTGGGACGGCCGGGAACGGATAACACCCGCTCCTACCTAGTTCCGTCCCAGGAAGTGCGTGAACTGGAGCTGAGCGGTGGCGTTCGGTCGCCCCCGCAAGTGCCGTGGTGGAACGCCGGCAGGCGAGCGCGCCCGAAGCGGAAGGGCGGCGCAAGCCGCCTTCTCCGTGGCGCGCCCCGCACGCCGTATGTGTGCGGGCCGTGGACTACCGCGTCTGCCGGCGTTCCGCTTCCTTGCTTTCTTCGTAGCCCGGATGAGCGAAGCGAAATCCGGGAGCGGCATAAAAGCCCGACGATCGTACCCGGATATCGCTCCGCTCATCCAGGCTACGGGATACGGGCCGTTCGACATCGTTGTTTGACAGCACTCGCGCGCAAACGGGCCTGCGAGAACGCGATCGCTTGTCCGCTCTGCGCAAACCGGGGGGGCCAGATTGACAGACTGACGACGACCAGCGCAAATCGCCGGCCAGACAGTGATCCGATCGAACTGGATCGGATCACTGTCTAGATGTTTTATTGGAGCATGATCTTTTCCGAAAACCGGTTTCCACCCTCGGATCGTTGTCCGAGGGCAGGCTTTTTCGGGATCATGCTCAATCACCGGGATCATCAATGAGCACAGAACGAAAGCCGGTTGCGTTTGGCGATTTGCGCGGCTGGATCAAGGCGCTCGAGGGCGCGGGCGAATTGCAGCAGATCGACGCCGAGGTCGATTGGAATATCGAGCTCGGCACCATCGCGCGGCTGGCGCAAGGCGCCGGCACCGGGCCGGCGCTGTTGTTCAACAACATCCGCGATTACGGCGCCAATGCCCGCTGCCGCCAGGTGTTCACCGGCGGCCTGTCCAGCACGCGCCGCGTCGCCATGATGCTCGGCCTGCCGCCCGACACCCATGCGCGCGAACTGGTCAAGATCGGCCGCACGCTGCTCACCGGCAGCGTGCCGCCGAACGTGGTCAAGACCGGTCCGGTCAAGGAGAACATCGTCAAGGGCGACGATGTCGATCTCCTCGAACTGCCGGTGCCGCAATGGAACAGGCTCGACGGCGGCCGCTACATCATGACCTACGGCGGCGTCGTCACCAAGGATCCCGACTCTGGCGTGATGAATGTCGGCATCTATCGCGGCATGGTCGCCGGCAAGAATTTGATTCCGATCCTGATGTGGCGCGCCCAGCATATCGGCCACCACGTCACCGCCTGGCAGCAGAAGGGCCACAAGGAAATGCCGATCGCGGTGGCCATCGGCTGGGAAGATTCGCTCGGTTTCGTTGCCGGCTCGCCGGTGCCGAAGGGGCTGTGCGAATACGACGTCATCGGCGCGGTGCGCGGCGCGCCGGTCGATCTCGTGCAATGCGAAACCGTCGATCTGCAGGTGCCGGCCAGCGCCGAGATCGTCATCGAGGGCTATCTCGGCCTCGATCCCGAAAGCTACGTCATGGAAGGCCCGTTCGCCGAAGTCACCGGCTACATCGCCGGCGACCGTTCGCCGAAGCCCACCATCCGCGTCACTTGCATCACCCATCGCAACAAGCCGATCTTCCGCGGCACCATCGAAGGCTCGATGCCCGGCTCTTTCTCCGAGAACGGCACCTGCTCCTCGATCATGCGCGCGGCGACCGCCTGGAACGTGCTCGACCGCGCCGGCGTGCCGGGCATCACCGACGTGTGGTGTCCGCCGGTGCAGGCCGGCGTCAATGTCGTGGTGCAGATCAAGCAGAGCTATCGCGGCCAGGCCAAGCAGGTCGCCAATGCGCTGTGGGGCTCGTCCGCCGGCCATGTGCGTTACAAGCACGTCACCGTGGTCGACGACGACATCGACATCCACGATTACGCCGCGGTCGATTGGGCGATCGCCTACCGCGTCAATGCCGGCGAGGACGACATCGTCATCATGCCGGCGACGTTCGGGCTCGGGCTCGATCCGTCGACGCGCAAGCGCGACCGCAACACCACGCTGTTCGGCACCGGCAAATGGAACCGCATGCTGATCGACGCCACGATGAATCTCGACTACGACCCCGATCCGGAATTCGACGGCGCGCGCTTTCCGCCGATGGTCACGCCGGCGCCGGAAGATATCGCCGGCGCCAAGGCGCGCTGGAGCGAGCTGGGGCTGGATAAAAAGAAGAAATGATCACTCCACCGGCAATAGCGGCCGGCCTTCCGCGACCTGCATGTCGAAGGCCGCCAACAGCACTGCGGTGCCGGCGTAATTGCCCATCAGCAGAACGAGGTCGACGAGCTGTTCCGGCGTGAACAGCGCTTTGAGCCGGGTAAAGGCGGCGGAATCGACTTTATGCCTGCCGACCGCCTGGCGGCCGAATTCGACGATCGCGGCATCGATCTCGCTCAAGCCCGCGGTGCTTTTGCGGTGCTTGATGACGTCGATCACTTCCGGCGCCACGCCGACCGTCAACGCTTCGGGCTCGTGCGCCGCCCATTCGAACCGGCTGTCCATCTCGCGCGCTACCGTGAGGATCGCAACCTCGCGGATTTTCGGATCGAAGCCGGCCTCGTGACGCAGATAGCGGTTGATCGTGTTGTGCGCGTCGACCGTCTTGGTGCTGTACAAATGGATGCCCGCCGGGCCGCGCAGACCGACGATGGTCTTGCCCGGCGTATTGGCGCGGTCATAGGCGCGCTGGCCGACCTCGTCCAACTCCTCGCGCTTGCGCAGCGGCAGGCGGCAGCCCGATTGCGGATCGATATCTGTCGGCATTTCACTCCCCTTTTTCGTCATTCCGGGACGCGGGCCGAGCCCGCGGGCCCGGAATCCATAACCCCTGTCGGTGAGGTTTTCCAAGGTAGTCGCTAATTTGTTCCGACTGTGGTTATGGATTCCGGGCTCGCGCCGCGCGCGCCCCGGAATGACAGGGAGGTTGAATGTTCGAAAACTTCACCCGCACGGAAATCAAAACGTCCGGCGCTCGTATCGTGACGGTGCATGGCGGCAAGGGGCCGCCGCTGCTGCTGCTGCACGGCAATCCGTTCAGCCACCTGTCCTGGCATAAATTCGCGCCGCGGCTGGCGCAGGAATTCACCGTGGTCGCCACCGATCTGCGCGGCTATGGCGATTCCGAAAAGCCGCCCGGCGGCGACGATCATTCCAACTATTCGTTCCGCGCCATGGCGCAGGACCAGATCGAGGTGATGGCCGCGCTCGGCTATGAGCGTTTCTGCGCCGCCGGCCACGATCGCGGCGCCCGCGTGCTGCACCGCATGTGCCTCGATCATGAGCAAGCGGTCGCTCGCGCGGCCATCCTCGATATCGTTCCGCAGCATCATCTGTTTAATGCCATGACCAAAGCCTGGGCGACGTTCTCCTGGCATTGGTTCTTCATGATCCAGCCGTACGATTTTCCCGAGCACCTGATGAGCGCCGATCCCGACTTCTTCATCGAAAAGAAGCTCGCCAAGACCGCACAAGGCTTGAGCTTCTTCGATCCGCGGGCGCTCGCCGAATACAAGCGCTATATGCGCAATCCGGCGACCGTCCATGCCATGTGCGAGGATTACCGCGCCACCGCCACGATCGATTTCGACATGGACACCAGAGATTTCGAGGCCGGGCGCAAGATCGCCTGTCCGGTGCTGCTGCTGTGGGGCGCGACCGGCGGCGTCGGCCGCAATCACCGGCCGGGCCCGGGCGAAATCTGGCAGCGCTACGCCACCGATATCCGCGGCGCCAAGGCGCTGCCGTGCGGCCATTACCTCTCGGAAGAGGCGCCCGAGGAAACCTATAAGGAACTCAGGGAGTTCTTTGCGGCGGCGGAACTGGCACGGCGCGAATAGCGAATATTCACCATTGCCGCCCACAAAGGGGTGAGACCCTTCTGCACTCGCGCCGGTTTATGACATCTGCTAGTGGGGGCCGGTTCGCGCCGTTGGGCTGGTGGGATCGCGGGCTGTAGGGCGAAACGGGATTCGCTATGGATGCGCAAACGACAGGCCCGGCGGGCGGCATGTTGACTAGATTGCGCGGCGGCGTGCGCTTCCTCGAACGCAAGATCGGTTGGAGCCGGATCGGCTTTGCGCTCAGCCTGACCATCATCGCGGTCGCGGTTGTGGTGCTCTATCACATCCTCCGCGACCTCGATGCCGACGAGCTCCTGCGCGCGCTGAAAGCGACCGATTGGCGCACGCTCATTATCGCCGGCCTGTTCGTCGCCGCCGGTTATGCGACTTTGACGTTTTACGATCTGTTCGCGCTGCGCACGATCGGCCGCAATGAGATACCGTATCGTATCGCTGCGCTTGCCGGCTTCACCAGCTATGCGATCGGACACAATGTCGGCGCCAGCGTGTTTTCCGGCGGCGCGGTGCGCTATCGCATCTATTCCGGCTGCGGCTTGTCCGTCATCGAGGTCACCAAAATCTGTTTCGTTGCCGGGCTGACGTTCTGGCTCGGCAACGCCACCGTGCTCGGCTTGGGCGTTCTCGACGCCCCGCAGGCTGCGCGCGCACTCGATCGGCTGCCGCTATCGGCCAACCGCGTCATCGCGCTGGTCATTCTCGCGCTGCTGGCCGCCTATGTTGCCTGGGTCTGGGTCAAGCCGCGGGTGATCGGCCGCGACGGCTGGCAGGTGCGGCTGCCCGGTGGCCCGCTGACGCTCGTCCAGATCGCCATCGGCATCGTCGATCTCGGCTGCTGCGCCGCCGCCATGTACATGCTGGTGCCGGACGATCCTCATGTCGGCTTCGTCACGGTTGCAGTCATATTCGTCGCCGCCACGCTTCTCGGTTTTGCCAGTCACGCGCCCGGCGGCCTCGGCGTGTTCGACGCCGCCATGCTGGTGGCGCTGTGGCAGTTCGACAAAGGCGATCTGCTGGCCGGTCTGCTGCTGTTCCGGCTGTTGTATTACATCATTCCGTTCGTGCTCGCGCTCGGCCTGTTGGCGACCCGGGAAGCCTTGCTCAGCCGCGCCGCGCGGCGCATATCTCAAGTATCGCGGCGGCCGATGGGCGCTCCAAGCGCCCGCAACCGCGGGAAGTCGGACGTGTCTTGACCGACCGGTGACGGCGATCCGAGGTCTTCATGAGCGTGGTTGAAGGTCGAGCAACGCTCACCGCGAAACGCTGGCGCGGCGGGCGCTTGGTGATCGTAGCGGCGGCAGCCGTTTTCGCCGCCTTGACGCTCGCCGGCCTGCTACCGATCGCCTATGCGCTCGGCAGTTTCGCCATTGTCGCCGGTGCCGTTGTGCTTGCGGTCCGCTCCGCCAAGGAAGAGGATCGCTTGGCCCAACCCGTCGCCGTTTCCGAACGCGGGGACGACTTTCTGCGCGCCGTGGTCGCCGGCCTGCCGGATCCGGTCGTCGCACTCAATCGCGACGGCCGCGTGCTGGCGCTCAATGAGCGCGCCCGCGCCTTGGCGCCGGCATTGCGGCAAGGCGAGCCGGTCGCATTCGCGCTGCGGATGCCGGAATTGATCGAGGCCATCGGCCGCGCGGCGGCGGAAGGCGAAGAGCAGCGCGTCGTCTATTCCGAGCGCGTGCCGATCGACCGCTGGTTCGAAACCATCGTGATGCCGGTCAAACGTGAGTTAAATACCGGCAAACCCGACCTGCTGTTGATGACCTTCCACGACCTCACGCCGCTGCGCCGGGTCGAGGAAATGCGCGCCGACTTCGTCGCCAATGCCAGCCACGAATTGCGCACGCCGCTGGCCGCACTGCTCGGCTTCATCGAGACGCTGCAAGGCTCGGCGCGCGACGACGCCAAGGCGCGCCAGCGCTTTCTCGCCATCATGCAGGAACAGGCGCGTCGCATGGCGCGCTTGATCGACGATCTGTTGTCGCTGTCGCGCATCGAACTCAACGCGCATCGCCGCCCCGATACGCCGGTCGACCTTGTGCCCATCGTGCGTCAGGTCGTCGACGGGCTCGAAACCCTGGCGCGCGACCGCGGCGTGACCGTTCACATTGACGGGGCCAATGCGCTATCGGTTCTGGGCGATCACGACGAGCTGGTCCGCATCTTCGAAAACCTGATCGAGAACGCGCTCAAATACGGGGCCGCCGGCCGGCGCGTCGACATCAAGATAGCGCCCGGCGAATCGGCCGACGGCGTGCCGGAAGCGCAAGTCAGCGTGCGCGATTACGGCCCGGGCATCGCGCCGGAGCATCTGCCGCGGCTCACCGAGCGCTTCTATCGCGTGGACGTCACCGAAAGCCGGGCCCAAGGCGGGACCGGACTCGGTCTTGCGCTTGTCAAGCACATCCTCAATCGGCACCGCGGCCGCCTGACGATCGACAGCGCGCCGGGCGAAGGCGCTACTTTCGCCATCCACCTGCCCACCGCGGATGTTCCCCGGCTGCAAAGTGGCAGGTGAAGTACGCCATCACCGCATCATCATCATCGCTGCAATCATCACCGCCACCATTACCGCAGCCATGATCATAAGGTGGAAAGGGCTACTGATCATGTGCCGAAGCATGCCGAACTTGGTGCCCTCGGACACCAAATCCATGCCGCACTTCGGGCATTTTCCGGGCGTCGGCTGACGAACATCAGAATGCATGGGACAAAAATAATTTTGCTCCGGGCTTTGTTTCTGATCCATGTGGCCCTCCCCGGATGACATGTTGCTCCAGCAACAAACACAATTTTCACACGGCGATGGAAATGGCGTTGATTCAGATCAATCCACCAGAGCGCCATGAAGCTATTTTGCGGGTGCACCGCAGAGTGGAAGGCGGAGTTGATTCAAAAATCTTGCCTACTTATCTACGGAAAAGTCGGTTATGGGTGCTGCAATGAAGAATAAAGTCGACCCGTTTCGAATGCTGTATGATGCAAACCACGAGCGCGTTAGGCGTTTCCTGGTGCGGCTTGTTGGGCCTCAAGAAGCGGAGGATTTGACGCAGACTGTGTTCGCGAAAGCAGCGAAAGCATTGCCGGGCTTCCGCGGTGAAGCACAAGTGTCGACTTGGCTTTACCGAATTGCAGCGAATATTGCCGCCGATTGGCTCCGCAGTCGGCCGGCGCACGAAGCCAAGCTCATGGTCCCGCTTCCCGACGGATCGGACGAGGAAATGCGCGCCACTGCCATCGGTTCAGCGGATGTCGACAGCCGTTCGTCCCCCGAACAGGAACTCGCCCGCAAGAATATGCACGAGTGCATCCGCGGCGAGATTGGGAAGCTTACCGAGACTCATCGCACCGTCTTTATGCTCAGCGCGCTTGGCGGGCTCTCGGACGAAGAGATCGCTGAGACCCTCGGCATCAGCCAGGGCAATGCCAAGGTGAGGCTGCACCGGGCGCGGCAAGAGTTTAAGAAAATCATCGCAGCGCGGTGCGATTTCTACCGTAACGAGCTGTCCTGCAAGCCGTCCTCACCCGACTGTTGCGCCCCTCGCAGCCGGGGACCGTTCCGTCACAAAACGCTAAAGCCCTGTAACTTTTCCTGGCTCCTTCCCGCCTAAGCTTTCAGACGAGGAGGTGACCGTGATGGAATACGCATGGCTTTTTCCCTTCGTCATGATCACGCTTTGCGCGCTCATGATCGGAGGTAGGCGCGGATGCTGGCGGTAGACGCCAGCACTGGCGCACGTGGAATCAATATTTGGAGGCAAGACCGACGATGCCCTTCGCTGCACGATTAGACGAGTTGAAAACCCCGATTTGGATCGCGCTGGCGATCCTCGGATTCATCTATTGGTGGCCGCTAGGTCTCGCGATCTTGGCCTATACGCTATGGAGCAGAAAAATGGGATGCTGTGGAATGAACTTCAGTCGCTGGCGCGACGACACGAGCCGCCAAGCACGGGACTGGTGGCATCAGCCGAGAGGCAGCGGCAACCAAGCCTTCGACGAATACCGGACCGAGACGCTGCGGCGCCTCGAACAGGAGCAACGCGAATTTCAGGAATTCCTTGGCCGCTTGCGCATGGCCAAGGACAAGGCCGAGTTCGACCAGTTTATGGCCGAGCGCGGCACCCGGAAGCAGCCCGCAGCGCAGCCACAATCATGACAATCAAACCTTGCGCGGACCCCTCTGGGCCGCGCAAGGCCCCATCAGGCGACCCTTCGGGCACGTCAACTCAGCATGGACCCGGTATGTGGCGGGAATTTTTGGGAAAGTTTTAGGAGAATATCGCGTCATGATGAAGAAACTCTCGACGTTATCACTGCCGCTCTTCGCGGTGTTCGCCACGCCGCTGCAGGCGCTCGCCCAGACCCAGCAACCGACCACTCCGCCGCCGGATTATTATGGGCCCGGCCCGTGGCACATGTGGGACCACGGTTATGGTTATGACTATGGCTGACCCTTTTGGGGAATGTTTCCGATCATGATCTTCTTCATGGTGCTGCTTTGCGCCGCGATCTTCTACTTCGCCCGCGGCGCGTGCGCAGCCGGACGGCATTATTGGGAACCATCATTGCAGGCAAGGGGTGATCCAAGTCACTCCGCGCTCCAAATATTGAACGAGCGCTTTGCGCGAGGTGAAATCCAAAAAGACGAGTACGAGGATAAGAAGGCTACAATTTTATCCGGCGCACCGCGTTAGCAAAGCGCATCCTCGGATTGCTGACGTCAATGTTGGGTTTCGTGATAAGCGAAGCTTCCAAGAGCCGATCAAGGTAGAGGGCGGCTTACGATCGAGCGCCTTGAGCGAGCGGCACCTCTACCATCCACCTGCCCACCGCCGTTCCCGCGCATCCGCGATAAAATGTCGCTGATTCAATAATTTGCGCTGTCATCTAATTGTCATGTGAGCCTCATAGAACGGTTGCGTGTTGAACTTAACCACAGCGCTGCTGCAGTTCAGCCCCGGTAGGCATCTGCCTACGCAGCGCGTATCTGACAGACGGTGAAATGAGCGATAGCGTCCAAATGGGGACGTTAATCCGACGCGGGTCGGCGACTCGCGTCGCCCGAAATTCCAGTAACAGGAGAGATCAAGTGAAACATCTCAGGACAATTGCCGTCGCCGGCTTCCTGGCTGCGACGATCCTTCCCGCCGCCGCCATGGACATCTCCGGCGCCGGCGCTACGTTCCCCTATCCGATCTACGCCAAGTGGGCGGATGCCTATAAGAAGGAGACCGGCGTCGGTCTCAATTATCAATCGATCGGCTCGGGTGGCGGCATCAAGCAGATCGAGGCGAGGACCGTCACCTTCGGCGCCAGCGATGCACCCCTCACCGGCGATGTACTTCAGAAGGACGGTCTGGCGCAGTTTCCGATGGTCATGGGCGCCATTGTGCCGGTCGTGAACCTCGAAGGCATCAAGCCCGGTGAACTTGTTATCGATGGGCCGACGCTCGCCAAGATCTACCTCGGCGAGATCGCAAAGTGGGATGACCCGGCGCTCAAGAAACTCAATCCCAACGTCAAACTTCCGTCGCAGGCGATCGCTGTCGTGCACCGCTCCGACGGTTCCGGCACCACCTTCAATTTCGCCTATTATCTGTCGCAAGTGAGCCCGGACTGGAAATCAAAGGTCGGGTTCAATACCTCGGTCGAATGGCCGGTCGGCATCGGCGCCAAGGGTAATGAGGGCGTGTCGAATAATGAAGCCCAGACCAAGGGCTCGATCGGTTATGTCGAGTATGCCTACGCGCTGCAGAACAAGTTGACCTATGCGAAAATGATCAACAAGGACGGCAAGACCGTTTCGCCCACCAGCGAAGCGATCCAGGCCGCTGCCGCGAACGCAGACTGGAATTCGGTTCCGGGCTACGGCGTGATTCTCGCCGACCAACCGGGCGCCGGCTCCTGGCCGATGACGGCTGCGACCTTCATCCTCATCCCCAAGCAGCCGCAGGATGTGGCCGCGACCACCGAGGCGCTTAAGTTCTTTGCCTGGGCCTATGCCAAGGGCGCCAAGATGGCGGAAGACCTCGTCTATGTCCCGATGCCGGCAAAAGTCGCCAGCGAGGTCGAAGCCATGTGGGCCAAAGAGATCAAGGACAGCAGCGGTAAGCCGCTCCACGTGACGTCCAATTGATCTGGATGCAACAATGGCAAGGCACCGAACCTAGCGGCTGCCTTGCCGCGCATTCGCCGGCTCGCCGCAAAAGCGTCTTGTGCGGCGGCCGGTGGTCCGTTTGAGTGGGCGCTCTCCTAAGCTGGATTGAGGGAGCGTCGTGATGGATCCCGCGGGGAGGCGATCCGTGGTTGATGTGGCGATACATGACAATGCGGTAGTGGCGGCTGAGGCGGCCACGCGCGCCAAAGTGCTGGATCGGCTGCGTCTCGGCGACGTTGCGTTTCGTCACATGACGCGGGCCGCAGCAATTGGGGTGCTGCTCCTTCTCAGCGGCGTCATGATTTCGCTGATCGCCGGCTCGCTGCCGGCGATCAGGACATTTGGCTTCGGCTTCCTGCTGAGCGAGAGCTGGAACCCGGTCACGAACAAGTTCGGCGCGCTTCCGGCGATCTACGGGACGATCTTAACTTCGTTCATCGCCATGCTGATCGCGGTCCCGGTCGGCTTGATGATCGCGTTCTTTCTCACCGAGCTCTGCCCGCCATGGTTGCGCCGGCCGATCGGCATCGCCATCGAACTACTCGCCGGCATCCCGAGCATCATCTACGGCATCTGGGGCTTGTTCGTGTTTGCCCCTTTCCTGCAGCAAACGCTGCAGCCGTTCCTGATCGACACGCTCGGCAACCTGCCGGGCATCGGATCGCTGTTCGCCGGACCGCCTTATGGCATCGGCCTGCTGACCTCGGGCCTGATCCTCGCCATCATGGTGCTGCCCTTCGTGACCTCGATCACGCGCGACGTGTTCGAAGCGGTGCCGGGTGTGCTCAAGGAGGCGGCCTACGGCGTTGGCTGCACGACCTGGGAAGTGGTCCGCTTTGTGGTGCTACCCTATGCGCGGGTCGGCGTCATCGGCGGCGTGATGCTGGCGCTCGGCCGTGCGCTCGGCGAGACCATGGCGGTCACCTTCGTCATCGGCAACGCGCACCGGATTGCTGCCTCGGTGCTGGCGCCCGGCACCACCATCTCTGCCACCATCGCCAACGAGTTCACCGAGGCCGTCGGCGATCTGTACACCTCCGCTCTCATCGAACTCGGCTTGATCCTGTTCGTCATAACCTTCATCGTGCTCGCCATCGCGCGTTATCTGCTGATGCGCATCGAGCGCCGGATCGGATAACGCCATGGACGTTCGCTACACCGTCCGTCGCCACCGCAACACCGCCGCCTCGGTGCTGGCTTTGGCCGCCACTGCGGTCGGGCTGGGCTGGCTGGCGCTTATCCTGGGCTCGCTGCTCTGGCAGGGCTTCAGCGGTCTGTCGGTCGCGGTGTTCACGCAAATGACACCGCCGCCCGGCTCGGCCGGCGGGTTGCTCAACCCGATTTTCGGCAGCCTCGTTCTTACGATCATCGCCGTGGCGATCGGCACGCCGATCGGCATCTTGGCCGGCACCTACATGGCCGAATACGGCCGCTACGATAAATTGAGCAGCGTGGTGCGCTTCATCAACGATATTCTGCTCAGCGCGCCGTCGATCGTCGTCGGACTGTTCATCTACGAAATCATGGTCGCGCCGATGGGGCATTTCTCCGGCTGGGCCGGCGGCGTCGCCCTGTCGGTCCTCGTCATCCCCGTGGTGGTGCGCACCACCGAAGACATGCTGACGCTGGTGCCGAATGCGTTGCGTGAGGCCGCGACCTCCATCGGATTGCCGCGCTCGCTCGCGATTAGGCGCATTTGCTATCGCGCAGCGCGCGCCGGAATGGTGACTGGAGTGCTATTGGCCGTCGCCCGCATCAGCGGCGAAACCGCGCCGCTGCTGTTCACCTCGCTCAACAACCAGTTCTGGAGCACCGACTTCAACCAGCCGGTCTCCAGCCTGCCGGTTGTCATCTTCCAGTTCGCGCTCAGCCCCTATCACGACTGGCAGGCGCTGGCCTGGACCGGCGCCCTCATCATTACGCTCGCGGTGCTTGCCCTGAGCATAGCCGCGCGCGCCCTCGTCCCATCGGGAAAACAATCATGAGCATGAGTGCCGCTTCCGTTACCGTTCCTTCCGTCAGCCATGCGCCGACCGATCGGGCTGGCTTGGCCGAGAAGATCACCATCCGCGACCTCAATTTCTTTTACGGCGCGGCGAAGGCGCTGAAATCGATCAGCCTGCCGCTCTACGTGAACAAGGTCACCGCCTTTATCGGCCCCTCCGGCTGCGGCAAATCGACCTTGTTGCGCGTCCTCAACCGCATGTACGACCTTTACCCGCATCAATACGCCACCGGCGAAGTGCTGTTCGACGGCATCAATATCCTGTCGCCGAAGCAGGACCTCAATCTGCTGCGCGCGCGCGTCGGCATGGTGTTTCAGAAGCCGACGCCGTTCCCGATGTCGATCTATGAGAACATCGCCTTCGGCATCAGGCTGTACGAGCGGCTGTCTAAGTCCGAGCTCGATGGCCGCGTGGAAACGTCGCTGCGGCGCGCCGCGCTGTGGGAAGAGGTCAAGGACAAGCTCGCCGCCAACGGCCAGAGCCTGTCCGGCGGCCAGCAGCAGCGGCTGTGCATCGCCCGCACCGTCGCCGTGCGTCCCGAAGTGATCCTGTTCGATGAGCCCTGCTCGGCGCTCGATCCGATTTCGACCGCCAAGATCGAGGAGCTTATCGACGAACTCACCGACGACTACACGATCGCGATCGTCACCCACAACATGCAGCAGGCGGCGCGCGTGTCGGAGTTCACCGCCTTCATGTATCTCGGCGAGCTGATCGAATACGATACGACCAGCAAAATGTTCACCGCGCCGCACGATCAGCGCACCCAAGACTATATCACCGGCCGGTTCGGCTAATCGGCGTAAAGGTCCCAGGTAACAGCCAATGACCGACATCACCACAACGCGAATCGACCATACCACCAAGGCGTTCGACACCGACCTGCAGGAAATCACGCGTAAGGTCGCCGAGATGGGCGGCCTCGCCGAGCGGCAGATCGCCGATTCCGTGCAGGCGCTGGTCGACCGCGACATCGAATTGGGCGAGCGCGTCATCGCCATGGATCCCACGATCGATGCGCTGCAGCGCGAGATCGAGGAGAAAGCCATCCTCACCATTGCGCGGCGGCAGCCGATGGCGGTCGACCTGCGCGAATGCATCGGCGCCTTGCGCGTCTGCAACGATCTGGAGCGGATCGGCGATCATGCCAAGCATATCGGCAAGCGCGTCGTCGCGCTCGACGGTGACTTCTATCCGCAAAAGCTGATCCGCGGCGTCGAGCACATGTCGGCGCTGGTCTTGGCGCAGCTCAAGCAGGTGCTCGACTCCTATGCCAGCCGCGACCTCCAAGCCGCGCTCGCGGTCTGGAACGGCGACGAAGAAGTCGACGCGATGTGCACGTCGCTGTTCCGCGAGCTCCTCACCTATATGATGGAGGACCCGCGCAACATCACCTTCTGCATGCATCTGATGTTCTGCGCCAAGGACATCGAGCGCATCGGCGATCACGCCACCAACATCGCCGAAACCGTCTATTACATGATTGAAGGCCGTCCGATTACCGACCAGCGTCCGAAGGGTGACACCACGAGTTTTCCGGCAGATTTATTGCAGAAATAGGAGCCCTGGATGGGAGCCAACATTCTGATCGTGGAAGACGAGGAGCCGCTCACCACGCTGCTGCGCTACAATCTCGAAGCCGAGGGCTATGAGGTCGATGCCGTCGCCCGGGGCGACGATGCCGATACCCGGCTCAAGGAAACCGCGCCCGATCTCGTCGTGCTCGACTGGATGCTGCCCGGTCTCTCGGGCATCGAACTGTGCCGCCGCTTGCGGGCGCGGCCGCAGACCCAATCGCTGCCGATTATCATGCTGACCGCGCGCGGCGAGGAAAGCGAGCGCGTGCGCGGGCTCGCCACCGGCGCCGACGACTATATCGTCAAGCCGTTCTCGGTGCCGGAATTGCTGGCGCGGGTGCGTGCGCTCTTACGCCGCGCCAGCCCCGAGCGGGTCGCCATGGTGCTCTCCATCGGCGACCTCGAACTCGACCGCGAGAAAAAGCGGGTGTCGCGCGCGAGCCGTCCGGTCGACCTCGGGCCGACCGAGTTCCGCCTGCTCGAATTTCTGATGGAACGCCCGGGCCGGGTGTTCTCGCGCGAGCAATTGCTCGACGGCGTCTGGGGCAGCGACGTCTATATCGACGAGCGCACCGTCGACGTCCATGTCGGACGCCTGCGCAAGGCGCTCAACCGCGGCCACGCCACCGATCCGATCCGCACCGTGCGCGGCGCCGGCTATTCGCTCGACGATCGGTTCGGCAAGGACGAGCGCGCCGTCAAGGATGATCGTCTCGTCAAAGACGACCGCCTCGGCAAGGTGGGCTGAAGGCTCATTCGCGGAAAGCTTTACCGCTGCGGGCGCTTATCCCGGCGGCGGTCGCTGGCCGGCTGATAGGCTACCCGCGAATGATAGGCGCAATAGGGCAAGCCGGCGAGCGTGTTGCCGCCGCAGAAGAAGAATTCCGTGCTGCCGGGATCGCCGACGGGCCAGCGGCAGGTCTGTTCGTTCAATTCAAGGAGCGTGCGGCGCTGGCCGATCGGGATGATGTTGTCGATCAGCTCCGGCTCGGCTTCCGCCTCGATGTCATAGGCATGCGCCAGCGCCGTATTGCCACGGATCGCGGCGCGCCCGATGCGCAACATATGCGACGGCGCGCGCGCCTTGCGCGGACGCGGCGAGGCGCTCGACGTGCTCTTGGCGCGGCCGGACAGACCGAGGCGATGCACCTTGCCGATCACGGCATTGCGCGTAATGCCGCCGAGCTCGGCTGCGATCTGACTCGCGGAAAGGCCGTCCGACCACAGTTTCTTGAGCAGCTCGACCCGCTCGTCCGTCCACGACATGCCTAATGCTCCTTGCATGTGCGCGAAAACTCCTTGTTTCAGGTCCGACTTGTGTGAGAATCCCCCACCCCGCCGGGCAGCGTGTCTCGCCGCCCAGCACGTACTCAGAACGCCAACGCTTTAGAAGACTGTCCGCCGCACGATATCTCGTACTTGACAATCAAAAGGCTACAATATGGCCGGAGTTTGACGCAAGAGTTCGTCCGAAATGAGTCCACATGTTCCTGCATTCGTGTGGATGAAGTGGGTACAAACGGAGTTCGCGGCGCCTAATTATCCTGTGTTGACAGTGCGGCGCGCCGAAATAGAATGTGCTGAGGTGCCGCCCGGAAGAGGCGGCACATTTCGTTTGAACTGCGCAATTGCTGCTGCGCAGCGTTGACGGGCTCAGCCGTGACATCGCATCTGATGCCGACCTTTGCGCGTGTGCACCTCGCCTTCGAGCGGGGCGAAGGCGTTTGGCTGGTCGCGACCAACGGCGAGCGCTATCTCGACTTTACCTCGGGCGTCGCCGTCAATGCGCTGGGCCACGCGCATCCGCATCTGGTCGCGGCGCTCGCCGAGCAGTCGCAGAAGCTTTGGCACGTCTCCAATCTCTACGAAATCCCGGAGGCTGAGCGCGCCGCTGCCCGGTTGTGCGCGGCGAGCTTCGCCGACGTCGTGTTCTTCTGCAATTCGGGCGCCGAGGCGGTGGAAGGCGCGATCAAGTGCGCGCGCAAATATCAATCGGCAAACGGCGCGCCGGAGCGCTATCGCATCATCACCTTCGAAGGCGCCTTTCACGGCCGCACGCTGGCGACGCTCGCCGCCGGCGGGCAGAAGAAATACCTCGACGGTTTCGGGCCGCCGGTCGAAGGCTTCGATCAAGTTCCGTTCGGCGATCTCGATGCCGTCAAGCGCGCCATCGGTAGCGAGACCGCCGCCATCATGATCGAGCCGCTGATGGGCGAGGGCGGCGTGCGCTCAGTCGAGCCGTCATTCCTGCGGGCGCTTCGCGAATTGTGCGATGAGCACGGTCTTCTGCTGGTGTTCGACGAGGTGCAGAGCGGCATGGGCCGCACCGGCGAGCTGTTCGCCTATCAACGCACCGGGGTCACGCCCGACGTCATGTCGCTCGCCAAAGCGCTCGGCGGCGGCTTTCCGGTCGGCGCCGTGCTGGCGACCGAAGCGGCGGCCCAGGGCATGACCGCCGGGACCCACGGCTCGACTTTCGGCGGCAATCCGCTGGCGATGAGCGCGGTCAATGCCACGCTCGACGTCATGCTGGAGCCCGGCTTCTTCGAGCACGTGCAGCGCGTCGCGCTTTTGTTCAAGCAGCGGCTGGCGGAAATCAAGGATCGCTATCCGGCGCTGATCGCCGAGGTGCGCGGCGAAGGGCTGCTGATCGGCTTGCGCATGCTGGTTCCGGCGGGCGAACTGGTCGATGCGACGCGCGCCGAAAACATGCTCACGGTGGGCGCCGGCGATAACGTTGTGCGCCTGCTGCCGCCGCTCATCGTCAGCGAGCAGGAGATGGCCGAGGGCGTTGCGCGGCTCGACCGCGCTTTGGCGCGGCTCGCCCGCGCGCACGGGCAAGGTGGCAAGGCGGAGACGGCCGGATGACCGGCGTCCGGCACTTCCTCGACCTGATCGACGTTCCAGCCGCCGATCTGCGGGCCATGATCGCCGCGGCGCGGGCCATGAAGGCCAAGCACAAAGCTTCGTCCGTCGGCAGTGCCGAACGGCCGCTCGCCGGCAAGACGCTGGCGATGATCTTCGAGCGGCCCTCGACGCGCACCCGGGTCTCGTTCGAAGTCGCCATGCGCCAGCTCGGCGGCGACGTCATTTTGCTGACCGCGGAGGAAATGCAGCTCGGCCGCGGCGAGACACTCGGCGACACCGCGCGCGTCTTGTCGCGCTATATCGACATCATCATGATCCGGACGCTGGATCCGGCCGCGGTCGCGGAACTGGCGCGCCACGCGGCGGTGCCGGTCATCAACGGCCTGACGCGGCGTTCGCATCCCTGCCAGGTGCTGGCCGACGTCATGACCTTCGAGGAGCATCGCGGGCCGATCCGCGGCCGTACCGTGGCGTGGACCGGCGACGCCAACAACGTGCTCGCTTCGTGGATGCACGCCGCCGAACGCTTCGAGTTTTCGCTCCGCGTCGCCAGCCCGCCGGAACTGGCGCCGAAAAAGCCGCTGCTCGACTGGATAAAGTCGTCCGGCGCCGCGATCACTGTCGGCAGCGATCCCGACGAGGCGGTCAAAGGCGCCGATTGCGTCGTCACCGACACCTGGGTATCGATGGGCGACCGCAACGGCGCGCGCCGCCACAATCTGCTCAAGCGCTACCAGGTCAATGCGCGGTTGATGGCGCGCGCCAAGCCGGATGCCATCTTCATGCATTGCCTGCCGGCGCATCGCGGCGAAGAGGTCACCGACGAGGTGATGGACGGTCCGCAGTCGGTGGTGTTCGATGAAGCCGAAAACCGGCTGCACGCGCAGAAGGGTATTCTGACCTGGTGCCTTGAAGCGAACGGCTAGCCGTCGATCGGCAGAGGCCTCCCAATCGCCCCGCCGTCACCTATATCCAGCGCGATGACCAATCCCGATTTCGACATTCCGGTTCGCGCGCCCGCCCAGACCGGGCTCGACGACACCATCCTGCCGTTCGCGGTCAAGGCGCTCGATCTGCGCGGCCGCATCGTGCGGCTCGGACCGGCGGTCGACACCATTTTGGGGAGCCACGATTATCCGACGCCGGTGGCGAAGCTTCTCGGCGAGGCGATCGTGCTCACCGTCATGCTCGGCTCGGCGCTCAAAATCGACGGCCGCTTCATCCTGCAGACCCAGAGCGACGGACCGGTGCGCATGCTGGTGGTGGATTTCACCTCGCCCGGCAGGGTGCGGGCCTGCGCCCGCTTCGATGCCGCGCGCGTCGACCAGGCGATCGCCGACGGCGCCGCGAGCCCGGGTCAACTGCTCGGCCGCGGCCATCTCGCCATGACCATCGACCAGGGTCCGGAGATGAGCCGCTATCAGGGCCTGGTGGCGCTCGAAGGCGGCGATCTCGAAGCGGCCGCGCATGAATATTTTACGCACTCGGAACAAATTCCGACCCGCGTGCGTCTCGCCGTCGCCGAGGAGTTTCGCCCCGGCTCAAACGGCGCGCGCCGTCATTGGCGCGCCGGCGGCATCCTGCTGCAATTCCTGCCGGCTTCGCCCGAGCGCGCCCGGCAGGCCGACCTGCATCCCGGCGATGCGCCGCCCGGCACCGCGCTGCATGCGCTGCCGGAGGATGAAGCCTGGGTCGAGGGCCGCGCGCTGATCGATACCGTCGACGACCTCGAACTGCTCGATCCCGATCTGTCGAGCGAGCGGCTGGCTTACCGGCTGTTTCACGAACGCGGCGTGCGCGTCTTCCGTGACACCCCGGTCAATGCGCAGTGCTCGTGCTCGCGCCATAACGTCGAGAACATGCTCAAAAGCTTCACCCAAGCCGACCGCGACGACATGGTCGAAAACGGCCGGATCACCGTGACCTGCGAATTCTGCAGCTCGACTTATGTGTTCGCGCCGGACGAAGTGGCGGCACAAGGCTCGGCGTCGGAGCTCAAGGCTTAGAACCTTTTGCGAACTAATTGATCGTGCGCTTGGTCTCGACGCTGTCGAGCGAGAAGGCCGGCACCTCGATATCGAAATGCTCGCCGGTTCCGCTCACCATGCCGTAACTGCCGGCCATGAAGCCCGACGGCGTCTGCAGCGGCACGCCGCTGGTATATTCGAATGACTCACCGGCCTTGAGCACCGGCTCCTCGCCGACCACGCCGGCGCCGCGCACGTCCTGGCGGCGGCCGTTGGCGTCGGTGATACGCCAATGTCGGGTTTTCAGCTGCACCGTCTCGGCGCCGTTGTTGGTGATCGAGATCGTGTAGGCCCAGAAAAAATAGTTGTTGTCCGGCGACGACCGGTCGGCGACGAAACGCGGCGTCACCACGACTTCGATATTGCGGGTTATCGCGCGATACATGACGCCGTTCTTGCTCCCCATAACCGGCCCGGTTGCCGCCGGCTCCATCGCATGCCGCGCTGCCGCCACATCCGGGTTCCACATATAAGTGAACGATTCCCGGCAAAAGTGAATAACGCCATGACCATGAGTTGCAATAACCACGCGGGCGCGCTTACTCAAGCCTTACTGCCGGGTTAGATTTGAAATACGGCGCAGGCCCCGCCGCTGCGGCCAACGGAAGCGATCGTCGAGCAAATGTCCGCCAAGCAAAAGTTTGCCGGAGAAGTACCGGTCATGCCGTGGCCGATGGCCGCGTCGCTTCCCGCTTCCGGCGAGCGCGACCTGCGGCTCGATCTGTTCCGCGGCGTCGCGCTGTGGCTGATTTTCCTCGACCACATCCCGCAAAACGTCGTGAATTGGTTCACCATCCGCAATTACGGCTTTTCCGACGCCACCGAGATCTTCATATTCATTTCCGGCTACACCGCGGCCTTCGTCTATGGCCGCGCCATGCGCGAGCGGGGCATCATCATTGCCAGCGCGCGCGTGCTGCGGCGCGCCTGGCAGATCTACGTGGCGCATATCTTCCTGTTCACGATCTTCATGGCCGAGATCGCCTATGTCGCTGCGACCTTCGACAACCCGCTCTACGCCGAGGAAATGAACATCCTGGATTTCCTTAAACAACCCGACGTCACGATCTTTCAGGCGCTGCTGTTGAAGTTCAAGCCCGTCAACATGGACGTGTTGCCGCTTTACATCGTGCTGTTGCTGTTGTTCCCGCCGATGCTGTGGCTGTTGTTGCGGCAGCCCGCTTTCGCGCTCGCCGGCTCCGCCTTGGTCTATGTGCTGGCCTGGAATTTCGATTGGAATCTGCCGGCCTATCCGAACGGGGTCTGGTTCTTCAATCCGTTCGCCTGGCAATTGCTGTTCGTATTCGGCGCCTGGTGTGCGCTGGGCGGCGCGCAGCGCCTGTCTGGCGTGCTGCGCTCGCCCATCGTGCTTGGCATCTGCGTCGCCTATCTGCTGTTCGCCTTCGCCATCACATTAACCTGGTATATCGAGCCGCTCGGGCGCCTTGTGCCGCTCTGGCTCAGCGCCTGGATGTATCCGATCGATAAGACGAACCTCGACGTGTTGCGCTTTGCGCATTTTCTGGCGCTGGCGGCGGTCACCGTCCGCTTCGTGCCGCGCGATTGGCCGGCATTGAAATCGCCCTATTTTGCGCCTGCCATACGCTGCGGACAGCATTCGCTTGAAATCTTCTGCCTGGGCGTCTTTTTGGCCTTTGCCGGACAATTCATCATCAGCGAGTGGTCGGGGGGGCCATTAATTCAGATCATAATCAGTTTGGTCGGCATCCTGGTCATGATTGCCACAGCGAACCTTATATCGTGGTACAAGCGCATGGAAGGCCGGGGCGCGACACCGCGGGTTAAACCGCCGGAAGCCGACCTCGCCGGGGGAGACGCATGAAACTTGCCACCGCCGTCCTGGCGACGATTGCGCTGGTCGCCGTCGGTCTGAGCGGCGCCGCACTGGCCGCGCCGCCGGAGCAATGTGACGCGCCGCAATCGCTGATCAACGGCGATGCCGACCTCAGCCGGGTGATGGAGACGTTCAAGGCCAGCCACCGCCTCTCCATCACCGTGATCGGCTCGGGCTCGTCGGGGCTTGCCGGTCCCGAAGGGGCACACGCGGCCTATCCGGCGCGGCTTGAAGCCGTGCTCAAACAGGACATGCCGGGCGTCGATATTAAGGTTACGGCGCATGTCCAGTCGAGGGAAACCACCGCTGCCATGGTGGCAGGCCTCGACAAAATCCTGGCCGACGACAAGCCGACGCTTGTGATTTGGCAGGCCGGCACGGTCGATGCGCTCGACGGCGTCGAGCCGGAGGATTTCCGCAACACCCTCAGCGACGGCGTCGCCAAGATCCAAGCCGCGGGCGCCGATGTCATTCTGATGAACATGCAGTACAGCCCGCGCACCGAGTCGATGCTCGACGTTTCAGTCTATGCCGACGTCATGCGGGCGATCGCGGAGCAGCAGGGCGCGCTGTTGTTTGATCGGCTGGCCATCATGCATTACTGGAACGACGCTGGCGCGTTCGACCTCTATACCGCAACAAAGAAATATGATATGGCGCGACGTGTTCACGACTGCATTGGCTGGGCCTTGGCGTCACAGATCGTAGCTGCTGCTCATCTCGACGCCACGAGAATGCAAACGACGCAATGACTGCCAAAAAATCAATCATAATCGCCTGCATCAAGCGGGCCGCGGTGGCCGCCGCGGTTTTTGCAGCGCACATTGCTGCACTGCACGATGCGGCGCAGGCGCAGGTGCCCGGCGAAATGCTCCCGGTTGAGATGCCTCTGGTGGCATTCTCGATTCAGCGTGACGTCACTCCGGTCGCGGCACCGGCTGGGTCGCCCGCCGCGATGTCGGCCGTCGGCCTGCCGGAACGACGCTCAATTTCGCCGACTATGCTCAAGCCGATTTCACCGCAGTCAGCGGTTTCGCCCGCGCAAGCCGTGTGCAGCGCGCCGGCCGAACTGGCGCATTTCGACCGTCCCTTGCTGCACGCCATGCGGCGGCTGGCGAGCGGCAAACCACTCACCATCGTCGCCATCGGCTCGTCGTCGACCGCCGGCGCCGGCGCGACTTCGCCTGCCGCAACTTATCCGAGCCGGCTTGCCGTCGAGCTCAAGGCGCGCCTCCCCGGCCACGACATCACGGTGCTCAATCGCGGCGTCAACGGCGAAGAGACCGACGACATGATGGCGCGGTTTACCACCGACGTCATCGCCGCGCATCCGCAGCTCGTGCTGTGGCAGGTCGGCACCAATTCCGTGCTGCGCGATCATCCGCTCAATCCACATTCGATCGAGCTGCACAAAGGCATCGAGCAGCTCAAGGCGGTCACCGATGCCGACGTGGTGCTGATCGATCCGCAATATGCGCCGAAGGTTCTGGCAAAGTCCGAGACGCCCGGCATGGTCGAGCAGATCGCGCTGGCGGCCAAGGAGGAGAACGTCGATCTGTTCCGGCGCTTCGAGGTGATGCGCGACTGGCACGAGCAGCAGCACCTGGGCTTTGGCGCTTTCGTATCGCCGGACATGCTTCATATGAACGACTGGGGCTATGGCTGCTGGGCAAAGCTGATCGGCGCGGCAATCGCCGACGCCGCGACCCGGCCGATCGCCGCCGCCGCGGCGCATCCGGCGCACTGAATTTTCATCCCCGAGGTCGCGTCACACCCCATCGAGCGCGGCGATCACGTCTTCGATGATATCGTCGGGGTGTTCGAGCCCGACCGACACGCGCACCAGCCCGTCGCTGATGCCGAGCTCGGCGCGCTGTGCGGGGGTGAGCCGCTGATGCGTCGTCGTCGCCGGGTGGGTGATGAGGCTCTTGGCATCGCCGAGATTGTTGCTGATGCGCACGAGCTTGAGCGCATCCTGAAAGCGGAACGCGGCGCGCTTGCCGCCCTTGATCTCGAACGCCACCAGCGTCGAACCGCCGCGCATCTGCTTTTGCGCGACCGCCGCCTGCGGATGGTCGGGCCGGCCGGGATAGATCAGCCGCGAAATTTTCGGATGCTCGGCGAGCGCCACCGCGAGCGTCGCCGCGCTGTCGGTCTGGCGCCGCACCCGCACCGCGAGCGTCTCCAGGCCTTTGAGCAGCACCCAGGCGTTGAACGGCGACATCGACGGGCCGGTCTGGCGCAACAGCACATGGATTTTTTCCATGATGAATTTCTGCGAGGCGAGAATGACTCCGCCGAGGCAGCGGCCCTGGCCGTCGATGTGCTTGGTCGCCGAATAGACGACGCAATCGGCGCCGAGCGCGAGCGGGCTTTGAAACAGCGGCGTGGCGAACACATTGTCGACGACCAGCGTCGCGCCGGCTGCGTGCGCGATCTTCGCCACTTCGGCGATGTCGATCACGTCGAGCGCGGGATTGGTCGGGCTTTCCAGGAAGAAGGTCTTGGTGTTGGGCCGCACCGCGTTGCGCCAGGCGTCGAGATTGCAGCCGTCGACCAGCGTCGAAGTGACGCCGAAGCGCGGCAGATAATCCTCGACCACGTAGCGGCAGGAGCCGAACATCGCCTTCGAGGCGACGACGTGATCGCCGGCCTTGACTTGGCCGACCAGCGACAAGGTGACGGCGGCCATGCCGGTCGCGGTGGCGCGGGCCGCTTCGGCGCCTTCGAAAGCCGCCATGCGCCGCTCGAACATGTCGACGGTCGGATTGGCGAAACGCGAATATTGATAGCCCGGGTCCTCGCCCTTAAAGCGCGCCTCGGCCTGGGCGGCGCTGTCGTAGACATAGCCTTGGGTAAGGAACAGCGCCTCCGACGTCTCACCGAACGGCGAGCGCAGCGTGCCGGATTGCACCAGGCGGGTTTCCGGGCGGTAGACTTTCTTTGCGGACGCGGACATGCGGCCCTCCTTGGGCAAACAAAAACCCGGCCGGGAGGAAAATCCTCAGGCCGGGCTCACGCGTCCCCGGCCTTTTAGCGACTTATTTTACGTGGCTGCAAGCCGGCCGGCTCAAATGACCACGGGATAAAGCGGCTTATACGACACAGGCGTCTTTGCGTCAAACCGGGTGTCGGGTTAGATCGCCGACAAACACGGCGACCAGACGCGGTGACCAGGTGACGCTGACTTTCGCCCCTTCCGACCAGGGAATTTTACCCGACCGCATGATCGCGGCGCTGGCCGAGGCCGGCGGCATTCGCGCGCATTATCCGTTCGCTCGCGGCCAGATCCAGCCGGCGAGCCTCGACCTGCGGCTTGGCGCCATCGCCTATCGCGTCCGCGCCAGCTTCCTGCCCGGACCCGGCACCACCGTTGCCGACCGGCTCATCGAACTCAAGCTGCACGAATTCTCGCTCACCGGCGGCGCGGTTTTGGAAACCGGATGCGTCTATATCGTGCCGCTGATCGAGCGGCTCGCTCTGCCCGCCGATATCGCCGGCGCCACCAATCCGAAAAGCTCGACCGGCCGGCTCGACGTTTTCACCCGCGTGATCGCCGATGAGACGCGCGGCTTCGATCGCGTCCAGGCCGGTTACAACGGCCCGCTCTATGCCGAGATCAGTCCGAAGACGTTTCCGGTTCTGGTGCGCGAGGGCACGCGGCTGTCGCAATTGCGCTTGCGCCACGGCGACGCGGCGCTCGGCGCCGAGGATTTGCGCGCGCTGCATGCGCGCGAGCGCCTGGTCGACCGTACCGAAGCGGTGATGGGCGACGGCGTCGCGGTCAGCATCGATCTATCGGGCACCGGCGTTCTTCACGACGGCGCGGCGAATGCCAACGGCATCGTCGGCTATCGCGCCAAGCGGCACACCGCGGTGATCGAGGTCGAACGCCGCGCCGCCTACGAGGTCGCCGATTTCTGGGAGCCGATCGCGGCGCGCGCCGATAGGAGCCTGATCCTCGATCCCGACGAATTCTACATTCTGGCCTCGACCGAGGCGGTGCAGGTGCCGCCCGACTATGCCGCGGAAATGGTGCCATTCGATCCGCTGGTCGGCGAATTCCGCGTGCACTATGCCGGCTTCTTCGACCCCGGCTTCGGTTATGCCGGCGCCGGCGGCTTGGGCTCGCGCGCGGTGCTCGAAGTGCGCTCGCGCGAGGTGCCGTTCATCCTCGAACACGGCCAGATCGTCGGCCGGCTGGTCTATGAGAAGATGCTGGCGCGGCCCGACCAGCTTTACGGCGCCGGCATCGGTTCGAACTATCAGGCGCAGGGCCTCAAACTGTCGAAACACTTTCGCGGCTGAGCCGCACCGTCCGCTGGCGCGCGAGCGAGATCGTGCGCCAAACCGCGAGCGCGACGGTAAAAACGGCGATCCACGCCAGGCGAGAGCCATAGCGGTCCTGGGAGTGCGAAATCACGGCGCAGAACGCGGCGTTGGCGAGCAGCGCGAGCGCTAGCGTCGCGGCGAGACCGCCGAGATCGGCGAATTCGGCGCTGCATAATCCACAGAGCGCCAAGATTGGAAGCAGCGCCATCGTGGTCCAGGCGACCGGGACGTTGATGCGATTGATGGTGGTAAAGCCAATCTCGCCGTGCTGTTGGCGTGCCGCGCGCATCGCCGGCACCGCCGAGGGTGTATAGCGCTCGATGATGCCGTAAGTGTGCCAGATGGCGTTGAGGACGCCGTAGCCTGTCGCTACGTCACCGAGCTGCTGCGCGGTATCGATCAGCGCCGCTTTGATCTGCATCATCGGATAATCGCGTAGGCTGCCGAGCACGATGCGGCGCATTTCATCGTCGAGCCCGGCGAAGCGGCCGAGCTTGTTAAAGACGCCGTCGTTCCACAGAAAATCGTCGGCGTTGCGCGGCAATTCATTGCGGTACGGACAAAGCTTGAGCCGCGGATCGGGACAATGGTCGTTGAGATAACGCGTGACGATGCCGTCCTCCAGCATGCGCGCGAAGGTCAGGCCATAGCCGCCCGGCGTCCAGGCGAGGCGCCCGCCGACGGCATAGTTGGTGCCGACGAGCATCGCGGCGCCCAGTACTAGCGCGGCGGCAGCGCGAGCGACGCCAAGCCGCGGCGCCCATTTGGGCGCGACCAGCGAGACGGCGAGCGCCAGCAAAGCCAGTGCCAGCACGACTGCATAGGTCGCACTATGCGTCGAAACCGCGAAAGCCAGGAAGACGATCAAGGCCAAGCGCTCGCCGCGTGCGATCCGATCGCCGTGCCGCACCAAGGCATCCAAGGCGAGCACGGCAAGGCCGGCGAATATGTCGGTCAACAGCTCGCTGGCGAGCCACGGCAGCGAAGTGGTCAGCGCCAGCGCGGCAACGATCGCCACGAGCCCGACCGGGTAAAGATTAAAGCGGTAGAGCCGCAGCATGAGCCCGATGACCCAAACCGCGGCGGCAGCCTGCAGGATGACGATCGGCCAGAAATCGAGCGGCCAGCCGGCGACGAGGAACATGCCGTAGGTGGTCGAGCGGCTGGGCACCAGATAGCCTTCGAACCAGCGCGCCAGATAGCCGCCGGTGTCATATTCCAGGAGCGGGAAACGATTCCATAGCGCCGGCAGCAGCAGGACAGCCGTTGCAGTGGTTATGGCGGCGAACCGCGCGGCGGCGTTGGTCGAGGCGGGCATGAGCGCAAGCTAGCCTACTGCCGCGCGATCGGACGCGGCCCGGACGTGAGGCAATTGCGCGCGGGTGCCGGCGGTTGGGTTGGGTCTCCGACGTGCGCTGCGGATTCACAGCGCAGTCCACCGTGCAAAATACTTGTGGCATTTTGGCCGGAACGGCGTTCTTCTGTGCCGGGGGAACGCGAGGGCACAGCCGGGAATTCGAGGTTGGCGCAATGACGCGGGCACTCCTGGCGGGCTTGGCCGTGTTGATTTTTGCGGCCGCGGGGGCTGTCGCACCCGGCATCGGGCTTGCTTTAGCCCAGTCCGGATACGACCGGCCGGGCGGCGATTACGCCAGCGCACCGGTGCCGAGCGGCGATCCGGCGGTATGCGCGAGCCGCTGCGAGCACGAAAAGAACTGCCGCGCCTGGAGCTTTTCCTATCCGTCGCCGTCGGGCGCTCCGGCGATGTGCTTTCTCAAGCGCGAGGTGGTGCCGCGGACGCAATCGAGCTGCTGCGTGTCGGGCGTGCGCGGCGCCGGCGTGATCGAGCCGCGAGCGGGCGCCGTCGAATATTCGATCGACCGCTATGGCGGCGATTACAAATCGTTCGAGACGCCGCCGGATCCCAAGGGCCAAGCTTGCGCCAACGCCTGCCAAGCCGAGAAGCGCTGCCGGGCGTGGACCTATCGCCGGCCGGGTTACGGCTCGCCCGCCGCGCACTGCTATCTCAAGGAGACGATCAAGCCGCCGCGGCATCGGCCGTGCTGTATTTCCGGCGTGGTGCGATAGCGCGCTCTACTGAACCGCGCTGAAGAACCGCGACAGCCGCAAATCCGACGGCCAGTCCCAGACCGGCCGGTTTTTGGCGGCGGCCATGTCCCAGGAGCCGACCAGAGCGTCGACGCGCCCGACCAGGTCGGAAACCGGCAACAATCCGACGCCGCCGGCGTCGACTGGAACTCTGCTGTCGGCGGAATCGTCGCGATTGTCGCCCATGACGAACAAGCGGTTCGGCGGCACGACCAGCTCCGGCATATTGTCGAGCATGCCGAACACCTGCTCTTTGAAGATGGTGTGCTGGCGGCCGCCGGGCAGCGTTTCGATGAAGCGCGACGCCGGCTGCCGCGCGCCGGTCTCGTCTTCGGCAAAGCCCATCCCATCGGCTTGCAGTCCGACCGGCGCGCCGTTGATCCACAGCCGTCCGTTTTTCATGGCAATGCGGTCGCCGGGCAAGCCGACGACGCGCTTGACCCAGATCTGCGAGCGCTTGCCCGGCCAGCGGAACACGACGATGTCGCCGCGCTGCGGCAGCGCGCCGAGGATGCGTTGCGTGTTGGGCAGCGTGATGAAGATCGGCAGCGACGCCGAGCTGTAGCCGTAGGGATATTTGGTCGCCAGCAACTCGTCGCCGATTTGCAGCGTCGGCTCCATCGAGCCGGACGGCACGTAATACGGCTCGGCGATGGCCGTCTTGCCGGCAATGACAATCAGCACAATGAGCGCGACGTCGAAGACGCTCTTGATCCAGCCTTTCATTCCACGAACTCTCCGCGCAGCGTCGCGCCCCGGTAAATCTGGTCAGCCGCCGGTGCCGCCGACGGTGATGCGGTCGATGCGCAGCGTCGGCTGGCCGACGCCGACCGGCACGCCCTGGCCGTTCTTGCCGCAGGTGCCGATGCCGTGGTCGAGCGCCAGATCGTTGCCGACCATGGCGATGCGATGCAAGTCGGTCGGCCCGTTGCCGATCAGCATGGCGCCCTTGATCGGCGCGCCGACTTTGCCGTTCTCGATGCGGTAGGCCTCGGTGCACTGAAATACATATTTGCCGGACGTGATATCGACCTGGCCGCCGCCGAAATAGGTGGCGTAGACGCCGTTCTTGACCGAGGCGATGATCTCGCCGGGATCGCGCGAGCCGGCGAGCATATAGGTGTTGGTCATGCGCGGCATCGGCACGTGGCCAAAGCTTTCGCGCCGGCCGTTGCCGGTGGGCTTCATGCCCATCAGCCGCGCGTTCTGCCGGTCCTGCATATAGCCGACCAGAATGCCGTCCTCGATCAGCACGGTGCGGTTGGTCGGCGTGCCTTCGTCGTCGATCGACAGCGAGCCGCGGCGGGCCGCCATGGTGCCGTCGTCGACCACGGTGACGCCCTTGGCCGCGACCTGTTGTCCCATCAGCCCGGCAAAGGCCGAAGTCTTCTTGCGGTTGAAGTCGCCTTCCAGCCCATGGCCGACCGCCTCGTGCAGCATGACGCCGGGCCAGCCCGGCCCGAGCACGACGTCCATCTCGCCCGCCGGCGCCGGCACCGCGTCGAGATTGACCAAAGCCTGGCGGATGGCGTTGTCGACCGCGCCTTGCCAGGCATTGGTGGCGAGGAAGCGCTCGTAACCCTCGCGGCCGCCATAGCCGTCGCTGCCGGTTTCCTGACGATCGCCGTCGCCGACGACGACCGAGACGGACACGCGCACCAGCGGCCGCACGTCGCGATAGGTTTCGCCGTCGCCGCGCAAAATCTCCACCGCCTGCCAGGTCGCCGCGATGCTCGCCGTCACCTGACGCACCCGCGGATCCTTGGCGCGGGCATAGGCATCGATGGTTTGCAGAAGCTGCGCCTTGGCCTCGAAGGAAGGCGCAGCGAGCGGGCTTTCGTCGCCGTAAAGCTTCACATTGGTTCGCGCCGGCGGCTCGGCATAATGGCCGGAGTAACCGCCCTTGACGGCGCGCACCGCATCCGCGGCGCGCTCGATGGCCGCCTCCGACACATCGGAAGCATGCGCGTAGCCGACCGCCTCGTCCTTGACCGCGCGCAGGCCAAAGCCCTGCGAGGTGTCGTAAGTCGCCTGTTTCAACCGGCCGTTATCGAACGCCAGCGCCTCGCTTTGGCGGTATTCAAGAAAAAGCTCCCCATCGTCGGCGCCGTCGAGGCCGCGGGAGATGATTTTGGCAAGCCGCGGCCGGTCTAGTCCGGCGCGGTCGACAAGGGAGATGGGCGTGTTGGTCATGAATGCTCCGCAGTAGGCGTTCTGGCCTTAGACATAGGCCTTTCCGCCGCGCTTTGCAGCAGCCCGGTGCGCGGAAAGAATCCATTAGGGAATCACGAATTATGGAGAACTGTCACGCCCGGAAAGTCTGGTTCGGTGTCGCAGCGTGCGGCGGGCGAACAATGGCACGGACGTGAGCAAGGGCTAGGCTGCCAAGCAGTAGCCGAGCTGCGGCCACGTCCTTCACGAGGGCGGGTACCAGATGAAACTGTTGGCGGACAGCGCGCCGCACGGTGCCGAGCACATCCTTTCATTCACCCGAAATAAGGCTGAGCCGCGTCTCCGGCTGCGGCTGTTGCTTGGCGGCAGCGCGATTCTGGCGGCGGTGCTGCTCACGCCAGCGACGGCGCGCGCGCAGTTTGTGTGCGGCGGCAGTGCCGACGGCTCTGAGCCTCAAACTGGCGCGGGCGCAAATGCAACCGCGAGCGGGGGCAATGCCAACGTGGCGTGCGGGACAAATGTCGATGCCAGCGGCCTCTTGAGCGGGAACGTTGGCCTCGGCACGCGAGCCAACGCCAGTGGCGACAGCAGCAACAACGTAGCAATTGGCGTCAACGCCAATGCGAGCGGCGTCAGTACGAACAATACCGCGGTCGGCGCCGCATCCATCGCGACCGGCAGCGACAGCACCGCGTTCGGCGGCAATAGCCAGGCGCGCGGTGCGAATTCGATCGCCATTGGCGGCAATGCCGTCAGTGGGGCCGGCAGTGCCGCCTTCGTCAATGCCGCCGCTACGAACGGCATCGCGATCGGCAATCAGGCGCAGGTTGGCGCGAACGGCACCAACGCGACGGCATTTGGTTTCAACGCCAACGCCAATGGCGCCAGCGCCATCGCGGCCGGCGACTCAAGCAGCGCGTCAGCGCGCATTGCCGCCGCGTTCGGCGCGCTGGCGAGCGCCAATACCGAGGGTTCGACCGCGCTCGGCGCCAATGCCAACGCTGGCAGCGGCGCGCAGAGTTATGCGACCGCGGTCGGCTCTTTCAGTCAGGCGCTAGGCGCCAACTCCATTGCCATCGGCGGCAATACCGCGGTCGGCCCCGGCAATGCCGCTTTTGTCGATGCAAGCTCCACTAACGCCATCGCCATCGGCAACGAGACCTCGATCGCCGCGAACAGCAGCAACAGCGTGGCACTTGGCGTCGGCAATACCGTCACCGGCGCGAACTCGGGCGCCTTCGGCACCGGGCAGACGGTGAACGGCACTGGCAGCTTCGCTTTCGGCGATCCGAACACCGTCAACGGCAGCGGCACCTTCGTCACCGGCAACAACAATACGATCAACGGCCCGAACGTTGCCGGCAACGGCGACAACATCAACGTTTTCGGCTCGAACAACGCGGTCGCCTCGACGGCGAGCGCGGCGGGTTCCGCCGTGCTCGGCAATTCTAATACCGTGAATGCGACCAACGCGGTCGCCATCGGCAACTTGACCACCGTCGCCGGGGCCAATGCGGTGGCGATCGGCCAGGGCGCGAGCGCCACCGCTGCTAATTCGGTGGCGCTGGGCTCCGGCTCGGTGGCGAGCCTCGCCAACACGGTTTCGGTCGGCTCGCCAGGGAGCGAGCGGCGGATCACCAATGTCGCGGCCGGCATCGCATCGACCGACGCGGTCAATGTCAGTCAGCTCTCCAGCGTCGCCAGCGGCGTGTCGTCACAGATTGAATCGCAGATCAGCGGTCTGCAAACACAAATCACTCACGCCGATACCGGCGTGGCGATGGCGATGGCAATGGGCGGCGGCTTCCTGCCGGACAACAAGAAATACGCCGTAGCGGTCAACTACGGCGGTTTTGCCGGGCAGAGCGCCATGGCGTTTAACGGCCTCGCGCGCATCACGAATAATCTCGTCGCCTCCGCGGCCGTGGGCTATGGGTTCGACGGCGGATCGCAATTCGGCGGCCGTGCCGGACTGCAACTGGCGTGGTAGCGTGTTCGCGCGCTTCGTCCCCGAACCAGGAGCGGCAGCCGGTCATGATGTGGGTTTTGCGGTTGGCCGTAACGGCCGTCCTTGTTGTACCTGTTGCCGCACTCGCCCAACAGCAGCCGCAGCAGCAAGGCAGCCAATGGGCCAAGCTGCCGCGCATGCAGCTCGAGCGGCAGTTCGCCGGCCCGCTGCAAGACACGATTATCCAGCGCTGGCGCGACCCGGTCGACGGCGTGGTCTGCTACATTTATCTGCCGATCACCGCGGCGCATTCCGCGCCGACGGCGGCCGGCTTCGTAGAATACGGCGCCAATATTATCGGCTCGATCAGTTGTATGCCGCCGCAACCGGATGCAAAACGGCCGCCGGTCCCGGGCCAACATCATTGAACCGAGGGCGGTCTCAATCCCGCTTCGGAATGCCGGCCTTGGCGATGACGTCGCCCCATTTGGCGATATCGGCCTTGAGCCGCGCGGTCATGTCCTCCGGCGTGCTCCAGCGCATTTCCATGCCCATCTGTTGCGCTTTGGCCTGGACGTCCGGGTCGGGGATGACAGCTTTCAACGCGGCGTTGAGCGTGTCGATGGCTGTCTTCGGGGTCTTTGCGGGAACGGAAAGCCCGTTCCAGCTGGCGACATCGTAGTCCTTGATGCCGCTTTCCATGACGGTCGGGACATTCGGCAGATAAGCGGTGCGCTTGGCGCCGGTCGAGGCCAAGGCCGTCATTTTTTGACTGTCGAGGAAACCGTGGACTGCCGCAAAGAATTCGAAGGCGACGTCGACATCGCCGCGCAGCACCGCATTGGCCATGTCGGGCGAGGTGCGGAACGTCACGACTGTCGCTTTGATGCCGGTCGTGCTGTTAAACAACAGAGCGGCGAGGTTCTGCGTACTGCCCGGAACGATCGTGCCGATATTGAGCTTGCCGGGATTGGCCTTTGCCGCCTTGATCAGTTCGCCGACCGTGTGCAGCGGCGATCCGGCCCGCGTCACGATCAACAGATCGAAAAAGGACGCAGTCGAGACCGATGCGAAATCGGTCAAGACGTTGAACGGCAGCGATTTGAACAAAGCGGTGGCGATCGCCGAATTGTTGCCGGTCATCAACAGCGTGTAGCCGTCGGGCGCGGCATCGGCGCCGGCCTTGGCGGCAATGATGCCGGCCGCGCCGGGCTTGTTTTCGATGACGAATTGCTGCTTGAGACGGGCCGACAGCTTGTCGCCGAGAAGCCGCATGCCGACGTCGGCGACGCCGCCCGGCCCATAGGGCACGATCAGCGCGACAGGATGATCGGGATAATGCCTTTGCGCCAGGCTCGGCACCGCGATCAACGCCGCGACGGCGGCTGCCAATAGCGCGGCGCTCATAGCAGCAAGCCTGCGACCGATCGTGCTCATGCGCTCCCCCACCCGTTTCTTGGCGGTAAAGGTACGCTTTGGCGCCGACGCGTCAATTGTCTGCAAGTGCGCTATGGCAGCGCGTCGTACCCTTCGCCGAAGCCTTTCAGGCTCATCGGGAAGCCGATGCCCTCCTCGGGCGTCTGAAAGATAATGAAGGTCGAGGTTTTGCCGGTGCGCAACTTATTGATCAGGTTGTCGTCCATGACCACTTCGGCAACGCAGCCGTTCGGCAGGCAGCGGACGAAGCCGGCGCGGCCGACATCCTCGTTGTCGATCTTCAGTCCGAGCCCGGACGGCAGCAGCACGCCGAGAGGCGCCACCACGCGCATGAGCCGGCTCTTCTGATCCGACGTCTTGAGCACGATGACGGTCAGTCCGACATTCGGGCGGTCTTCCGCCGTCACGCTTTGCATCAGCGCGCATTGCTGGGTCTGGGCGCCGGGCGGGGTGTCGCACCGGATCTGCCAGTCACCGTGGACCGACTTGACCGCGCCTTGAGCGAGGGCACGGCCGCCGGATGCCGCCAGGGCCAGCACGCAAGCGATGCCGGCGACGGCGGAGACGAATGGCCGCATCCGCCGTCCGCCATCGAAATTGGCCATGATCATGTTCCCCTGACCAACCGCAAGAGGCCGCCCCGCACAGGCTTGCAGGCCGCGCCAACCCTGACGCGAATCACTCGTACCGGCCAGTTGGCCGCGCGGGGCTTGCGTACATGGCGAGACCGCAGTGTCAAGCCGATCCAAATCAAGGCATTGTGGCCACGCCAAGGTGGAAGCGGCGGGCGTTCGATTGCGCGGGCGGCGTCCGAATGCCGCTGTCCACGATCCGGGAAAACGCTGATGACGAGTGCATTGCAGCAGACCGCGATTTGTGGTTTGGAGGAACCGGGATTCCCCTATCCCGCCGATGCCTGCCAAGGACTTGAGAATAGCGGTGCAAGTCCCGCCGGAAGCAGGCGGCGCCATGGCGTTGCGATCTGTGTGCAACCGGACCTTTGCGCTCTTCGTGGACGGTAATTTGGGCGGTAGACTTGGGCAGTGTCGGCCAAGATCAGAGACAGGGAGCTGAACGAGACATGAAAGTGTTCTCACGCCTAACCGCCATCGCGGTGATTGCCGGCGCCTTGCTGGCAAGCGCGGGGGTGGCGTTCGCCGGCCTCGGCCATCCCTCGCCCTGGCAAATGGACCTGCAGGGCTCGGCCACGCCGGTGATGGACGACATTACGTGGTTTCATGACATTCTGCTCTGGATCATTGGCGCCATTTCGGCCTTTGTTCTCGCCCTGCTTTTGATCATCATCGTGCGCTTCAACGCGCGGGCCAATCCGATGCCGTCACGTACCACCCACAACACGCCGATCGAAATCATCTGGACCATCGTTCCGGTGATCATCCTGGCTTTTATCGCCGTGCCGTCGTTCCGCCTCCTGTTCGTCGAGCTCGACGTGCCGCATCCCGATCTGACCATCAAGGCGACCGGCAAGCAGTGGTTCTGGAGCTACGCCTATCCCGATAACGGCAATTTCGAATTCAGTTCGATTCTGGTCGCTGACAAGGACCTCAAGCCAGGCCAGCCCCGGCTATTGACCGTCGACAATGAAATGGTCGTGCCGGTGAACAAGGTCGTGCACGTGCTGGTTACCGGCGCCGACGTAATCCACTCGTTCGACGTGCTCTCGTTCGGCATTCGTATCGACGCCGTTCCCGGCCGCTTGAACGAGACCTGGTTCAAGGCGACCAAGACGGGGATGTTCTACGGCCAGTGCACCGAATTGTGCGGCAAGGATCACGCCTTCATGCCGATCGCGGTGCACGTGGTAAGCGAGAACGACTTCAATGCCTGGGTCGCGCAGGCCAAGCAAAAGTTCGCCGCCGCCGACAGCGTGCCGCCAAACACATTCGCGGCGGCGAGCGGCCCGCCGTTGCAGTAACGGCCGGAACGCGGAGTACTAAACGGAAGGCAAGCGGGCGCTAACGAGGAACTGGCAATGGACACGATGGTACACGCAGCGCATGGCGACGATGGCGGGCACGCGATACCGCATGGCTGGCGCCGCTTCGTCTATTCGACGAATCACAAGGACATCGGCACGATGTACCTGGTGTTCGCGATCATTGCCGGCCTCGTCGGCGGCGCCATGTCGATCGCGATCCGCGCTGAGCTGATGTATCCCGGCCTCCAGGTGTTCCCCGATCCCCATGTCTATAACGTGTTCGTTACCGCGCACGGCCTGATCATGATCTTCTTCATGGTCATGCCGGCGATGATCGGCGGCTTCGGCAACTGGATGGTGCCGCTCATGATCGGTGCGCCGGATATGGCGTTCCCGCGCATGAATAACATCTCGTTCTGGCTCTTGCCGGCGTCTTTCTCCCTGTTGCTGATCTCGATGTTCATGCCGGGCGAACCCGGCGCCAACGGCGTCGGAGTCGGCTGGACGCTCTATGCGCCGCTGTCGACCTATGGCAGCCCCGGTCCGGCGATGGATTTCGGCATCCTTGCGATCCATCTGGCCGGCGCCTCGTCGATTCTCGGCGCGATCAACTTCATCACCACGATCTTCAACATGCGCGCGCCCGGCATGACCATGCACAAGATGCCGCTGTTCGTGTGGTCGATCCTGGTCACGGTGTTCCTGCTGCTGTTGGCGCTGCCGGTGCTGGCCGGCGCCATCACCATGCTGCTCACCGATCGCAATTTCGGCACCACCTTCTTCAATCCGGAGGGCGGCGGCGACCCGCTGTTGTTCCAGCATCTGTTCTGGTTCTTCGGCCACCCCGAGGTCTACATCCTCATTCTGCCGGGCTTCGGCATGATCAGCCAGATCGTGGCGACGTTCTCGAAAAAGCCGGTGTTCGGCTATCTCGGCATGGCCTATGCCATGGTGTCGATCGGCGGTATCGGCTTCGTGGTGTGGGCGCACCACATGTACAATGTGGGCATGTCGGCGAACGTGCAGGCCTATTTCATTGCCGCCACCATGGTGATCGCGGTGCCGACCGGCGTGAAGGTATTTTCCTGGATCGCCACGATGTGGGGCGGCTCGATCGAGTTCAAGACGCCGATGCTGTGGGCGGTAGGCTTCATCTTCCTATTCACCATTGGCGGCGTCACCGGCGTGGTGCTCGCCAATGCCGGCGTCGACCGCGAACTGCATGGTACCTATTACGTGGTGGCGCATTTCCACTATGTGCTGTCGCTCGGCGCGGTGTTCGCCATCTTCGGCGGCTGGTACTACTGGTTCCCGAAGATGACCGGCTACATGTACAACGAGACCATCGGCAAAATTCACTTCTGGCTGACCTTCATCGGCGTCAACATCGTGTTCTTCCCGCAGCATTTCCTCGGGCTTGCCGGGATGCCGCGACGCTATGTCGATTATCCCGATGCCTTCGCCGGCTGGAATTTCGTGTCGTCGGTGGGCTCGTACATTTCCGGCTTCGGCGTGCTGGTCTTCCTGTTCGGCATGGCGGTCGCCTTCGCCAAGAAGGAACGCGCGCCGGCCAATCCGTGGGGACCCGGCGCGACCACGCTCGAATGGACGCTGCCGTCGCCGCCGCCGTTCCATCAATATGAAACACTGCCGCTGATCCGATGAGCCTGACGGTCGCCCGCGTCGAGCCCAGCATAGCGGGTGTCGGCGATTACATCGAGCTGATGAAACCGCGGGTGATGTCGCTCGTGGTGTTCACGGCGCTGGTCGGGCTCTTGGTGGCGCCCGGCCACGTGCATCCGGTGATCGGGATGACCGCGCTGCTGTGCATCGCGGTTGGCGCCGGCGCCGCGGGTGCGCTGAATATGGCCTATGACGCCGACATCGACGCGCTGATGGCGCGCACCGCCGGCCGGCCGATCCCGCGTGGTCGCATCACTGCCGGCGAGGCGGCGGGCTTCGGCATGACGCTTGCCGCTTTCTCGGTGGTGACGCTCGGGCTCCTGGTCAACGTGGTCGCGGCGGCGATGCTCGGCTTCACCATCCTGTTCTACGTCGTGATCTACACGATGTGGCTGAAGCGTTCGACGCCGCAGAACATCGTCATCGGCGGCGCCGCCGGTGCCTTGCCGCCGATGATCGGCTGGGCGGCGGTGACCGGGGGCACCGCGGTCGAACCGATCCTGCTGTTCCTCATCATCTTCTTCTGGACGCCGCCGCATTTCTGGGCGCTGTCGCTCTACCGCACCGAAGACTATGCGCGCGCCGGCGTACCGATGCTGCCGGTGGTCGCCGGCGAGCGTGAAACGCGACGCCACATCCTCATCTACACGTTGCTGCTCGCGCCGCTCGGCGTGACGCCGTGGCTGCTCGGCTATGCCGGGCCGACCTATGGCATTGCCGCCGCGGCGGTTGGCGCGATCATGGTCGCGCTGGCGTTGCGGGTGCGCGCCGAGCGCGGCGGCCACGCCGCGAGCAAGCAAATGTTCGCCTTCTCGATTCTCTATCTCTTTCTGCTGTTCGCCATGCTGCTGGTCGATCGGAACGTCGGGACTGGTGTTCGGCCATATCGCGCTATGACAACGGTGAGTGATCCGGTGGACGACTTCACGAAGCGATTTATGGGCGATCCCCCGCCGCCGCAGCCCGGCATGAAGCTGACCGAGCAGCAGCTGCGCGCGCGCCGCGCCCGTTCGATCGCCATCGCTTTGGCGCTCGGCGCCTTCGTCATCGTGATCTTTCTGGTGACGATCGTACGCCTTGGCGGCAACGTGCTGACCCGGCCGATGTAAGATCGACAGAGATGTGACCCCGCTCATGCACGCGCCGCTCAATCGCCAGGACCGACCCCGTGGCCGCCGCCGCGATATCGCGGTGGCCTTCGCCTGCGGCGTCTTTGTCGCAACGATGGTCGGCGTATCCTACGCCGCGGTGCCGCTTTATTCCTGGTTCTGCCGCGCCACCGGCTTCGGCGGCACCACCCAGGTGGCGCGCGCTCTGCCGACGCGCGAGGTGTCCGGCCGTCTCGTCACGGTGCGCTTCGATTCCAATGTCGCGCCCGGACTGCCGTGGAGCTTCGAGCCGGAGCGCCGCACCATCGACGTGCATCTCGGCGAGGTGGTCACTGTCTATTATACGGTGACCAACCAGGCCGCCCGCGTGACCACCGGCCAGGCCGGCTACAACGTGACGCCGCCGACCGTCGGCATCTACTTCGAGAAGATCAACTGCTTCTGCTTCACTCAGCAGACCATGAAGCCGGGCGAGAAGCGCGACATGGCGGTGGTGTTTTACGTCGATCCGAAGCTCGCCCAGGATTCCGAGCAAGATGCGCTTTCCAATATCACCCTGTCCTATACATTCTATCCGGTGAACCAGCCGGAGCCGCCGGTGGCGGAGAGCGAATCAAAGAAATTCGGACACATCTAGAGGATGATGACGATGGCTGATGCTGCACACGCCAAACCGCACCACGATTACCACCTGGTCAATCCCAGTCCGTGGCCTGCGGTCGGCGCGACCTCGGCATTCGTCGTGGCGGTCGGCGCCATATTGTGGATGCACCACATGGTCGACTACGCGCCGGTGATCATGGGCGCGGGCATCATCGGCATCGCCTACACCATGATCAGCTGGTGGCGCGATGTGATCCACGAGGCCGAGTACGAAGGCGATCACACCCGCGTGGTGCAGATCTCGCACCGCTACGGCATGATCCTGTTCATCGCCTCGGAGGTGATGTTCTTCGTCGCCTGGTTCTGGGCCTATTTCAACACTGCGCTGTTTCCCGACGAATTCCGCGACATCGCGCGGATCGCCTATACCGGCGGGGTGTGGCCACCCAAGGGCGTCGAGACTTTCGATCCCTGGCATTTCCCGCTGCTCAATACGCTGATCCTGCTCACCTCGGGCACCACGGTGACCTGGGCGCACCACGCGCTCCTGGGGAACGACCGCAAGGGCCTGGTCTGGGGCCTTGTTCTGACGATCGCGCTCGGCCTGAGCTTCACCTGCGTGCAGGCCTGGGAATACATGCACGCGGCCTTCCACTATTCCGGCAACCTTTACGGCGCGACCTTCTTCATGGCGACGGGCTTTCACGGCGCCCATGTCATCATCGGCTCGATCTTTTTGATCGTCTGCCTGTTCCGCGCGCTGGCCGGCCAGTTCACGCCGACGCAGCATCTCGGCTTCGAGTTTGCCGCCTGGTATTGGCACTTTGTCGACGTGGTGTGGCTGTTCCTGTTCGCCTGCATCTATGTGTGGGGCCAGGGACCGCCAGCCGCCGGCTAAGCCCGGCAACGGTTCTCCGCTCATTCCCGCGGCAGCGGGAATCCAGGATAAGCGACGCCTGCGTTCCCGCTTCCGCAGGGGCGAACGGATTCCTACATAGCTGATATGGCCGAGGACAAAATCAGTACGCTTGCGGGATCGATCGGCGCCGGATTGTCGTGCGCCTGTCCGCGCTGTGGGCGCGGCAAGCTGTTTGCGGGATTTCTGACGCTGCGGCCGCGCTGCGATGTGTGCGAGCTTGATTACAGCTTTGCCGATTCCGGCGACGGCCCGGCCGTGTTCATCATGTTCCTGGCCGGCGCCATCGTGGTCGGCGCCGCCCTCATCACCGAGGCGCTGTATCGGCCGCCCTATTGGGTGCATGCCGTGTTGTGGCTGCCGCTGATCTTCATCCTCACGCTCGGGCCGTTGCGGCCGATGAAGGGATTGATGATCGCGCTGCAGTACCACCACAAGGCTGCGGAAAGCCGCTTTGGCGGCGCTGATAAATCATGACTTCGCAAGCCGAAGCGGCGGCGCGCGTGCCCGCGCCAGGGCGGCGTCGCGCACGTCGATCTTGGCTTGGCCTTCTCGTGCCGGCGCTGCTCGCCTTTTGCGTGCTGATCGGGCTCGGCATTTGGCAGATCCAGCGCAAAGCCTGGAAGGAAGGCTTGATCGCCTTGCTGACCGAGCGGCTCGCGGTGCCTCCGGAAGAGCTGCCCCCGGCAAAGTCGTGGCCGCAGCTCAATGCGGCCGACGACGAATACCGTCGTGTTGAATTCCGCGCCACGTTCGACAATGCGCCCGAGGCGCTGGTGTTTGCCTCCGCAACCGCGTTCCGTCCCGACGTGTCCGGTCCAGGCTATTGGGTGTTCGCCCCGGCACGGCTCGCCGACGGCAGTGTGGTCATGGTCAACCGCGGCTTCGTTCCCGACAGCCGGCAGGACCCGAAATCGCGGCCCAACGGTGAGTTCTCGGGGCCGGTCGATATGGTCGGCGCCATGCGCTGGCCGGATGTCCGGCACTGGTTCACGCCCAACGACGACCCCACGCATAACTTGTGGTTTGTGCGCGACCCGGTGGCGATCGCCGTGGCCAAGAACATCGGTCCGGTCGCGCCATTCTATATCGAGCAGGAGGCGCCGGTGCCGCCGGGCGGCCTGCCGCAGCCCGGAAAACTCGTCGTCAGCCTGCCCGACAACCATCTGCAATACGCGATTACGTGGTTCGGCTTGGCAGCGGTCTTGGCCGGGGTTTTCATCTCCTATGCTTTCACCTCGCGAGGACGGAACGGCGCCGGAGAGGCGGCCGTGCCGACCGACTAGGTCCTTTTTTGCAGCCTTTCCGGGACTGTTTCGGCTCCCTTGGCGTTCCCCCTGAAGCCATCTAGTGTGGCTGGGGCCCGGTGGTCGCGAGGCGAGGGGCTTCCATGAAAAAACAATGGAATCAGCAGCTTAACGCAAATCCGGTAGTGGAACCGGCTGTGAGGAACTGAAAGTTGCACTACGTCTCGACCAGGGGGGAGGCCCCGTCGCCCGGCTTCGCCGAGGCCATGCTCGCGGGTCTCGCGCGCGATGGCGGCCTCTATGTGCCCGAGTCCTGGCCCCGCCTCGAGCCGGAGGCGATTGCCGGTTTCGCCGGCCGTTCCTACGCCGAAGTCGCGGTCGCGGTGATCCGCCCGTTCGTGGGCGATTCCATCGCCGAAGCCGACCTCGCCCGCATGGCGCGCGAAGCTTACGGCAGTTTTCGCCATCCCGCGGTCGCCCCGCTCGCGCAGCTTGGCGTGAACACCTTCATGCTCGAACTGTTCCATGGCCCGACGCTCGCGTTCAAGGACCTGGCGATGCAGCTCCTGGCGCGGCTGATGGACCATGCGCTAGCCGCGCGCGGCGAGCGCCGCACCGTCGTGGTTGCGACCTCCGGCGATACCGGGGGTGCCGCCGTCGAGGCGTTCGGCGACCGCAGCCAGGTCGACCTCGTCGTGCTATTTCCCCACGGCCGCATTTCCGAGGTGCAGCGGCGGATGATGACGACGGCTGCGGCCGGCAATGTCAGCGCCATCGCCGTCGAAGGCACCTTCGACGACTGTCAGGCCATCGTGAAGGGCCTGTTCAATCATCACGCCTTTCGCGACCGGGTGCGCCTGTCCGGCGTCAATTCGATCAATTGGGCGCGCATCGTGGCGCAGGCGGTCTATTACTTCACCGCCGCTGTCTCGCTCGGCGCGCCGGCGCGCAAAGTCGCGTTTACCGTTCCGACCGGCAATTTCGGCAACGTTTATGCCGGCTATGTGGCGCAGCGTTTGGGATTGCCGATCGACCGTCTGGTCATCGCCACCAACGTCAACGACATCCTCGCCCGCACGCTCTCGACCGGCCTCTACGAGCCACGCAACGTCGTGGCGACGAGTTCGCCCTCGATGGACATCCAGGTCGCCTCGAATTTCGAGCGCCTGTTGTTCGATGGCTATGACCGTGACAGCGGCGCGATCCGGGCGGTGATGGCGTCGCTCCAGCAATCTCGGCGGTTCGTGCTCTCGGCGCGCGCGCTGTCCTATATCCGCGGGCTGTTTTCCGCCGGCCGCGCCGACCAGGACGAAGTCGCGGCGACGATCCGTACGGTCAGGCGCGAGACCGGCAATTTCGTCGATCCGCATACCGCGGTCGGCATCGCGGTGGCGGAGAAGGAAAGCCGCGAGCCTGCGGTGCCGATGGTGGTGCTGTCGACCGCGCATGCCGCGAAATTTCCCGACGCAGTCGAGGCCGCCTGCGGGGTGCGGCCGGCCTTGCCGGAGTGGCTATCCGATATCAGTAACCGTCCGGAGCGCGTCACCGTGCTGCCGGCAGATCAGTCCGCGGTCGAGCGGTTCGTGCTGCGAACGAGCCGCGCCGCGCAGGAAGGAGCGGCAGCATGAGCGTTGAGGTGACGACCTTGAAATCCGGCATCAACGTCGTGACCGACACGATGCCGCATCTCGAGACCGCCTCGCTCGGCGTCTGGGTCAATTCCGGCAGCCGTGACGAACGCCGCGACGAGCATGGCATTTCGCATTTGCTCGAACATATGGCGTTCAAGGGCACGCGGCGGCGCAGCGCGCGGCAGATCGCCGAGGAAATCGAGGCGGTCGGCGGCGATCTCAACGCCGCGACCGGCGCCGAGAGCACCGCCTATTATGCCCGCGTGCTCAAGGTCGATGTGCCGCTGGCGCTCGACGTGCTCGCCGACATTCTGTCCGAGCCGGCTTTCGACCGCGAAGAGCTCATTCGCGAGCAGAACGTCATCGTGCAGGAAATCGGTGCCGTCGCCGACACGCCGGACGATCTCATTTTCGAGCATCTGCAGGTCATCGCCTTCCCCGACCAGTCGCTCGGCCGCTCGATCCTGGGCACGCCGAAAACGGTACGCTCGTTCGACGGCGGCAAGCTGCGCGACTATCTCGGCCGAAACTATCGCGGTCCGGACATCGTCGTGGCCGCCGCCGGCGCGGTCGAGCACAAGGCGGTGGTCGCCGAGGTCGAGAAGCGCTTCGCGGGCTTCAACGGCCCCGCCGGCCCGCTGCCGGAACCGGCGCGCTTCGGCGGCGGCACCCATGTCGAGAAGCGCGAACTGGAGCAGGTTCATATCGCACTGGCGCTGCCCGGCCTGTCGATCGTCGATCCCACGCTGTACAGCCTGCAGGTCTTCACCAACATTCTCGGCGGCGGCATGTCGTCCCGGCTGTTCCAGGAGGCCCGCGAGCGGCGCGGCCTGTGCTACTCGATCTATTCCTTCCACGTGCCGTATTCCGATATCGGCATGTTCGGTCTTTACGCCGGCACCGATGCCGCCGACACTTCGGAGCTGATGCGGCTCATCGTCGACGAGATCGACTCGACGGCGGACACCATTTCCGAGCCGGAGGTGGCGCGCGCCAAGGCGCAGATGAAGGCCGGCCTGCTGATGGCGCTTGAGAGCTCGGGCGCGCGCATCGAGCAACTGGCGCGGCAGATGATCACGCGCGGCCGGCCGGTCCCGCTTGCCGAGCTCGTGGAAAAAGTCGAAGCCGTCACCGTCGAGAGCGCGCGCGCCGCCGGCCGGGCGCTGCTCGCCCGCGGCAAGCTCGCCACCGCGGTGCTCGGGCTCGGCTCCGGGCTTGAAAGCGCGGCCGCGATTGCCGAAAGTCTCACCCGCCGCGCCGCATGACGAAGACCTGCCGATAAGCTGCCGGAATGGCGTTCTTTCGCACCATCAATTTCACCGAGCCGCTACCGAGCATCGACGGCGACGGCGTGGTGCTGCGCACGCCGCAGATGACCGACTTCGAGGAATGGGCGGCGCTGCGCGAGGCGAGCCGGGATTTCCTCTCGCCATGGGAGCCGACCTGGCCGGACGACGATCTGACCCGCGGCGCGTTCCGGCGGCGGCTCAAACGCTACGCCGAGGATTTGCGGAGCGACCAGGGCTACGCTTTTCTGATAGCCCGCTACGCCGACGGCGCGCTGTTGGGCGGGTTGACGCTGGCCAACATCCGCCGTGGCGTCGCCCAGGCCGGCAGCCTCGGCTATTGGATGGGACTGCCCTTCGTGCGCCACGGCTACATGACCGCGGCGGTGCGCGCCGTGCTGCCGTTCGCCTTCGCGAGCTTGAGGCTGCACCGTGTCGAGGCGGCCTGCATCCCGACCAATGCCGGCTCGATCAGGCTTTTGGAGAAAACCGGCTTCGTCCGCGAGGGCTATGCCCGGGAATATCTGTGCATCAACGGCACCTGGCAGGATCACCTGCTGTTTGCCCGCCTCAAGGACGCGGCCAAAGCCTGATCGTCTCGGGCGCTTTTAACCATAACGCGTCGCCCCCGCGCGCGTGGTTGCGGGGAAGATGTAGGGTGGTGCCTTGGGATGGCCACGGTTGGTTTGTTATAAGACCAAGGGCATCGCACTTTGAACTGAGCAAGAGTTTTCCCAAGTCTCTTATCGGAAACATGCTCTCAGCGATGAAACGGGGAATGTTGCGGTCCTGTCCGAGGGTGTTGTTTGACCGCGCGCTGGTCATGGCGCTGGTTGCGCTTGTGTGCGTTTTGCCGGGATGTTCCGGCGGCAACAGCAGCATATTCGGCGGGCCTGCCACCACCGCGACGTCGGAGCCTCCGCCGCAGGCGCCACCCGCTCCGGCGACGGCGGCCGCGACGCCTCCGCCGCTGACGGCTGCCGCATCGCCGAGTTCCAACTCGCTCAAAGACAAGATCGAGAGTTTCTTCTCGACCGCAGGGGCCGCGAATGAACCGCGGCCGGTGGTCAACACGCAGCAAGCCAATGTCGATTGTCCCTTGATCGACATTCGCCAGGGTGCCGGGACGCTGACCATACCGCTGCCGCCGCCGGACGGCAGCAACGACGCCATGTCGTTGAAATACCAAGGCACCTTCGTGCGCGCCGCGCGCGACTGCAAGGTGGTCAACGGTCAATTGGTGATGAAGATCGGCGTGCAAGGCCGCGTCATCGTCGGACCGGCCGGCGGGCCGGGTCAGGTCGAAGTGCCGCTGCGCCTCGCTGTCGTCGATCAGGCGCCGTCCGGATCGAAAACCATCCTTACCAAGCTCGTTCGAATTCCGGTGACGGTCACGTCCGACGACGCCGGCGGAGTATTCACGCACATCGAGGATAATTTCGCGTTCCCGCTGCCGTCGTCGGTCGAGCTCGACAATTATCTGGTCTATATCGGCTTCGATCCGATCGGCGCCCAGGAAGAGGACAAAGCAAGGCTGCGGCCTGCGGTCAGGAGCAAGCCGAAGCCCAAGCCGAAACCGAACCCCGGCGCGCCGACCGGATGATATCCGCTCGTCAGTGCGGGCCGAGCCAACGAATTCGGCCGAAGTGACGGGCGCGACGACAAACTCCGCGAGGGAGCAGCCCCGCGTTACCCACGCCTCGGAATAGGAGTTCACCACCCCCGCAGATCGGTGATCGCGCTCTTCAACGCGCGCATGTCGGCGACAATAGTGCGGGCGCCGGTGGCGAGCAGCTCGGCGGCGAGCCTGCCCGGTGAGAGACTGCCGCCGACAAAGCCGATCGGCTCCATGCCCGCGGCGGCCGCAGCGGCAATGCCCGGCGCCGAATCTTCGACCACAATGCACGCGGAGGGTTCGACTTCGCTGCGTGCTGCTGCGAGCAAAAACAGATCGGGCGCCGGCTTGCCCTTGCGCACGGCGCTTGCCGAGTAGCAGCGTGGCTCGAAAAAGCGCATCAGGCCCGTGACTTCGAGGCTGGTCCGAATGCGCTCGGGCGGCGAGGACGACGCTACCGCCTTCGGCCCGCGGATCCAGGTCAGCGCATGTGCGGCATGCGCGATCGGCCGCAGCTCGGTGCGCAGGCGGCGAAGCGTTTGCGCGGCAACGAACGCCGCAAAATCGGGCGGCAGCGATCTTCCGGTGGCCGTCTCGACCGCGGCGAAGACATCGGCCGGCCGGCGCCCATGGAGCCGGCGCATTGCGCCCGCGGCGGACAACGTTACGCCGATCCGGCCGAGAGCTTCGGAAAACACCGCGGCGGCAATCGGTTCGCTGTCAACAAGCACGCCGTTACAATCGAAGATGACCATAGGTCCCTCCGACGGTTCGGCCTTAAAGCGCGGCCGTCGCCCGGCTTTCCAGTAGTCCAGGGTGACGATAACGGTCGCCGCGATTATGCAAAGAGTCGCAACGCGGCCGGCGTGCAATTATGCACAGAAATCGGACATAATTCACAAACCGATCTCATCTGGAACGATCGCGGGCCGGCGGCCGCGATCTAATTGAATTTTTGTTTGATGTCTTCGATGCCCCGCGCCAGCAGCTCCTCGGCGACCTTGCCCTTGGCTGCGGCGGCGAGAATTTTTTCGGCCGCCGCGACCGCGGCTTCGGCGGCGGCGGAGCGTACGTCGGCCAGCGCCTGAGATTCGGCCTGGGCGATCTTCTCTTCCGCCATTTTGGTGCGGCGCGTCACGAAATCTTCCGCTTTGGCCTTGGCTTCGGCGGCGAGACGCTCGGCTTCGGCCCTGGCGCCGGCAATGATGGCCTCAGCCTCGGCTTCCGCCTCACGTCCCTTGCGTTCGAACTCGGCCAACAGCGATTCCGCTTCCTTGCGCAGCCGATGCGCATCGTCGAGCTCGGACTTGATGCGTGCCCGGCGCCCATCGATGCCCTCGATAATCTTGCGATGGGCGCCGAGATAGATGAGCAAGCCGATAAAACAGAGGAAGCCCAGCGCGACCCAGTTTTCGGTTTCCATCAGCGCTTGCGTCATCGGCGCCTCAATTCTTGACGAAGCCGCTGAGCGCGGCAGTAACGTCCTGTGCGGCCGGCGCCGTGCCGATCAGCCGCTCGACGATGGCCGAAGCAGTGTCCGCCGCGATCGCGTGCACATTGCCCATGGCGGCGGCGCGGGTCCGCGCGATCGACTGCTCGGCCGCAGCAAGGCGTTCATGCAATTGCGCTTCCAGCCGCTTGTGCAGCTCCTCGGCCTCGCGCGCCTGCCGCTCCCGCGTCGCGCCGGCGAGGCCTTGGGCACGCGATCGCGCATCGGCAAGCGCCTTCTCATAGGCCGCGTGCGCAGCGTCCGACCGCTCCTTCAAGCGTTCCGCCGCCGCCAGATCGTCGCCGATGATCCGGCTGCGCTCGGCCAGGATCGCGCCGATCCGCGGCAACGCGACCTTCGCCATCAGCACGTAAAGCAGCACGAAGCTGATCGTCAGCCAGACGAGCTGCGACGGATAGTGCTCCGCCTGGAACGGCGGGAACGCGCTGTGGCCCGCTGGCTGTTCGGTATGGGCGTTCGGTTCGGGCATTGCTGATGCCTGGCCTCGATCTGCCGTCGACAGCGGAAGCTTACAGGCCGAACAGCAGGAGCAGCGCGATCAGCAGCGAGAAGATGCCGAGTGCCTCGGTGATGGCGAAGCCGAAGATCAGGTTGCCGAACTGGCCCTGCGCCGCCGACGGATTGCGCAACGCGGCGGCCAGGTAGTTGCCGAAGATGATGCCCACGCCGACGCCGGCGCCGCCCATGCCGATGCAGGCAATGCCGGCCCCGATGTATTTCGCGGCGGTCGGATCCATGTGAAAACTCCTTCTTTGTTTAAGCGGCCGTCAATGGCCCGGGTGAATCGCATCGTTGAGATAGATGCAGGTGAGAATGGCGAACACGTAGGCCTGCAGGAACGCCACCAAAAGCTCCAGCGCGGTCAGCATCACCACCATGATGAACGGCAGCGTGGCGCCGAATATGCCGAGGATGCCGGCGCCGCCCAGCATGATGATGAAGCCGGCGAACACCTGCAGCGTGATATGGCCGGCCAGCATATTGGCGAACAGACGCACCGAGTGCGACACCGGCCGCGACAGGAACGACAGCACCTCGATGACCACGATCGCCGGCAGGATCAGCTTCGGTACGCCCTTCGGTACGAACAGATTGAGAAAGTGCAGACCGTTGCGCCAGAAGCCGTAGCCGACCACGATGAAGAACACGAGCAACGCCAAGGTCGCGGTCACGATCAATTGGCTCGTCACCGTGAAGGAATAGGGAATGAGGCCGATCACGTTGGCGAACAGCACGAACATGAACAGCGTGAACACGAAGGGGAAGAACCTCATGCCCTCATTGCCGGCGGACGAGCGCACCGTGTTGGCGACGAACTCGTAGGACATTTCCGCGATCGATTGCAGCCGCCCCGGCACCACCGCCCGCGGCACGGTTGCCCCGATCAAGAGCGCCGAAACGACGCCGACGATGATGAACATGAACAGCGCGGAATTGGTGAAATCGATCTGGTGCCCGCCCATGCTGACCATCGGCATCAGGTTCTTGATCTGGAACTGGTGGATCGGATCGACTTGCATGGCGCCTTCGGCGTGAATTGCATCTGCAGCTTTGGCTGCAGCGCCGCATTATTTTTCCCGGTGTTCCGGACCTGTATCGTCTAGCGCGGTGCCCGCAACGAGCCCCGCAGAGCGCATCACATTGAGGACGCCCGCGGCAAAGCCGAGCAAGACAAATACCATGAGCCCCCAAGGCGAGATGCCGAGCCAGCGATCGATGAGCCAGCCAATGCCGGCACCGACCACGACGCCCGCAACGAGTTCGCTTGAGAGCCGGAAGCCCCTGGCGTAGCCGGATGCAGTCGTCGCCCGATCCGCACCAGCGCCGTCGGAAGGCGGGCGCACACTGCCGCGTGCGTGACCGAGACCTTCGTTGAGCCGCTGGAGCCTCGCGGAGAGAGCAGCTTCGCTGGTTTGTTGCTTGTCGTGCTCGCCGTTATCGCGCGCGTCGCTCATGCTTCCGACACTCGCGGCTCGCAGCGATCGCGGCACGCCCGCTCCTTAAAAGCCGCGCGGACCATACTGACGTAGTTCCGGCAAGTCAAGAAACCGGAGACTTATGCTAACATATTGAAAAATAGCTATTTATTGGCCGTGTTCGGGGCCAGTAACGTGGCCTTACTTGTGCACTGCGAAGCTGCGTAAGACTGGCTAAGATGGAACACGTCGCAAAGAACCTCGCTCGCAGGAGTGGCTCATGATCCGCAGCAGCATCGCTATCGCCACGGTCGCGCTTTGCCTCGTCGGCCTTCCCATCATGATGCAGGTCTCGACGCGGGCCATGGCCGACACAACGGCGCCGGACAGCGCCGGCGGCCGTTACATGTTCGAGAAGCAGCCGGACAGCCAAGGTAGCGATCATGCCGGCGGCTATCTGCGGCTCGACACCCAGACCGGCGAGGTCGCGCTGTGCAGTCAGCGCATTGTAGGCTGGGCCTGTCAGGCGGCGCCCGAAGACCGCGCCGTACTTGAAAACGAAATCGTGCGACTGCGCGCCGAAAATGCCGCGCTGAAAAAAGAGATACTCTCGCGTGGCCTGCCGCTGCCGCCGGGCGCCAGTCCGGAACCGGGAACGGCGCCGACGGCCCAGAACAGCGTGACGCTGCAACTGCCGAGCGACGCCGATATCGACCGCATGGTCGCCTTCGCCGGCCGGCTCTGGCATCGCCTCATCGACGCCGTCGAGCACGCCCAGAAACAGATCTTGAATAAGAGCTAGAGCTCCGCGTGAGCGAATTGTCGGCCGTTCGCACCGTGCGCATCGATACGCTCGCCACCGCGGTGTTGACGGTGGCGACGCCGGGCGAAGGCTTTTTCGAGATCACGCGCGACGTCGCGCAGTTTCTTGAACCGATCAAAGCGCGCGACGGCGCCGTGCTGCTCTACCTCAAGCATACATCGGCGTCGCTCGTGATTCAGGAAAACGCCGACGCCGACGTGCGCACCGATCTTGTCACCGCGCTCAATCGGTTGGCCCCGGCGCAAGCCGGCTGGGTGCACGACGTCGAAGGACCGGACGACATGCCGGCGCATGTCAAATCCATGCTCAATGGCGTGTCCTTGCACGTGCCGGTGATCGACGGCGGATTGGCGCTCGGCACCTGGCAAGGCATCTACCTGGCCGAGCATCGCAGCCGGCCGCATCGCCGCAACGTGGTTTTGCAATTTCTCGGCTCTTGTGAATGAGCCAGTGCCGCCGCTACATGAGCTTCGCGCTCATGCAATGTCCGCAGCGGAACGGCATCGGTGGACCAAGGCCGGCGAGCGGCGGTAACATTGTCGGCCAGCCTGCGCGAACGGGGCTTACATTGAGCGAGGCTACAACTCATCGCCTTTTGATCGCCGACGATCATCCGCTGTTCCGCGGCGCGCTGCGCGAGGCGGTCAGCGGCCTGTTCGATCGCGTCGACGTCGGCGAGGCCGGCACGTTCGAGGAGGTCACCGAGCTGCTGGAGCGCGGCGGTGAGATCGACCTGGTTCTGCTCGATCTGCGGATGCCCGGCGTGCGCGGCTTTTCCGGCCTGATGTATCTGCGCGCGCAATATCCAAGTCTGCCGATCATCGTGGTCTCGGCCAATGACGATCCCGCCGTGATCCGCCGCTGCATGGAATTCGGCGCCTCTGGCTTTATTCCCAAGACGCTCGGCATCGAGGTGCTGCGCGAGGCCATCGCGCAGGTGTTGCGGGGCGGGGTCTGGACGCCGCCCGACGTCGATTTGGCGCGCGGCGCGGATGCCGAAACCGCGGCGATGATCGAGCGGCTTTCATCGCTCACCCCGCAGCAGGTGCGGGTGCTGATGATGCTCTCCGGCGGCTTGCTCAATAAGCAGATCGCCTACGAGCTTGGCGTCTCCGAGGCGACGGTAAAGGCCCACGTCTCCGCCATCTTGCAAAAGCTCGGCGTCGAGAGCCGCACCCAGGCCGTCATCGCCGCCGGCAAGATCGAAGCCGGGCAGTGGTCGCTCAAGCCCCCGTCCTGACAATTACTCCGCCGCGACGCGCTGTACCCGCCATTGCGTGATCAGCGCGCGCAACGACGCCGGCTTGAGCGGCTTGTTGAGGAGATGCGCGGCTTCGGCGCGTGCCGCCTCGCGCACGTGCAGCGAACGGTCGGCGGTGATCACGATCGCGGGGACATGACGGCCGAGGCGGCGGCGCAATTCGGCGATTGCGGCCACGCCGTTGCCGCCGTCGAGGTGATAGTCAACCAGAAATCCGTCGGGCTCGATGCCGCTTGCGTCGATCGCGGCGAGCGCCTCGCCGAGATCCGTCGCCACGAGCGTGCGGCAGCCCCAGCCGCCGAGCAACGTCTCCATGCCGTCGAGAATGGCGCGTTCGTTGTCGATGCAGAGCACGACCGTGCCGTCGAGCCGCCCGACATCGAGCCGGGTCGGCGCGCGCAGTTTCGGCGCAGTGGCATGGCCGACGCCGCGCGGCACTTCGAGCGAGAAGCGCGAGCCGCGGCCGACATTCGATTTCAGCGTCACCTCGCAGTCGAGCACGCGCGCGATTCGCTGGACGATCGACAACCCCAGGCCGACGCCGCGTGCCACGCGCGCGCCCTGATCGAGCCGGTGGAATTCCTTGAACACGGCGCGGCGCTTGGCATGCGGAATGCCGATGCCGGTGTCGTAGACTTCGACGCGCAGCCGCCCGCCGCGTCGCCGGCAGCCGACCAGCACGCGACCTTGCGGCGTATATTTGATCGCATTGGAAACAAGATTCTGTAAGAGCCGCCGCAACAAACGGCGGTCCGAACGGACGCTCTGCGAGCTCGGCATGAATTTGAGATCGAGGCCCTTCTCGCGCGCCAGCGGCGCGAATTCGACATCGAGCCGGTGCAGCAATTCATCGATGCGGAATTCGGCGAATTCCGGCTTCATCACGCCGGTGTCGAGCCGGGAAATGTCCAACAGCGCGGCGAAGATTTCCTCGACCGCTTCCAGCGATGCGTCGATATTCGCCACCAGGCCGGCATCGTCGTCTTCGCCGTTGCTCTGGCGCTGACGCTCGATCAGGCTGGTGACGTAAAGCCGTGCGGCATTGAGCGGCTGCAGGATGTCGTGGCTCGCCGCGGCGACGAACCGCGTCTTCGACACGTTGGCATCGTCGGCTTCCGCCTTGGCGCGCTCGAGCTCGGCATTGAGCCGGGTGAGTTCGCCGGTGCGCTCGCGCACGCGGCGCTCCAGCGTCGCGTTGGCGCGTTCCAGCGCTTCGGCCGCCTTCACGGACGGGGTGATGTCGGTGAAGGTCGTGACCAGGCCGCCGTCCGGCATGTGGTTCGACCGCACTTCGATCACCAACCCGCGCTCGCCAAAGCGTTCGAGGAACGGCTCGGACTCGCAGGTATATTTGGCGATGCGCTCGGCGATGAACTCGTCGATGGTCCTCGTGTTGCGCTCGCCATGCTCGGCGATGTGCCGCAAAATGCCGTCGAGCGCGATGCCGACGCGCGTCAATTCGTGCGGCAGATCGAAGATGTCGCCGAACTGCCGGTTCCAGCAGACCAGAGCCAGGTCCTTGTCGAAGACGGCGATGCCTTGGCGCACGTGATCGAGCGCGGTCTGCAGGATTTCGCGGTTGTAGTAAATCGCGGCGTTGGCGTCGTCGAGGAGTTTTAGCGCCGCCTTGGTCGACACCGTGCGCTTGCGCAAGACGAGCGACAAAACGAGCCGCGACGATGCCGCCCCGATCGCCGAGGCGAGGAGATATTCGGCGTATTGCAGGAGCTCGAAATCGGCCTCGGCCGCCGGCGTGAGGTCGATGCGCCGGGTCGCCGCGAAGCTTGCGAAAGATTCGCGGGTGCGCTCCTCGCCGAGATAGCGCGCCACGGTCGCGATCAGCTCTTCGACCGTCGCCGAGGCGCGGCGCAGCCGGAAGCTCGGCGCGATCGGTTTCAGCGACGACGGCACGAACAGATCCGCCTGCACTCGCTCGATCGCGGTCGGACGGCGGCCAAGCGAGCAACCAATATAGCCGGCGATGTTGGCTGCGAGACTGAGCAGTACGCCATGGACGAGCGGCGGCAGGTCGAGGCCGAGCAGCGCCTGCGGCCGCAACAAGCCGAGCCCCCACGGGCCGTCGGTCAGGATGCGTGCGCCGACGATGCCGGCGTCGGAAATGCTCGGCAGCAGCAGCGTGTAGCCCCAGACCAGGATGCCGGCGCTCATGCCGGCGATGGCGCCGAAGGCGGTGCCGCGCCGCCAGATCAGTCCGCCGAAAAATGCCGGGGCGAGCTGCGCCACGGCCGCGAAGGAGAGGAGCCCGATCGAGGCGAGCTGCGCCTCGCCGGCGGAGTGGTAGTAGATGTAGGCGAGGAACAGGATCACGAAGATGGCGATGCGGCGCGTCGTCAACAATTGCGCGCCGGCGTCGTGCGGGTCGCCGGCGAGCCGGGCGCGGCGCTTGAGCAGCAGAGGCATGACGATGTCGTTCGACACCATGATTGCGAGCGCAACCGTCTCCACGATCACCATCGCAGTGGCGGCCGAGAGGCCGCCGACGAATGCAATCAGCGCGATCGCCTCGGAATGGGCGGCGAGCGGCAACGCCACCACGAACATGTCGCCGTCGATGTGGCCGGTTGGGAACGTCATCAGACCGGCGAGCGCAATCGGCACCACGAACAGGTTGATCAGTACCAGATAGGCGGGGAACAGCCAGGCGGCGCGGCGGATTTCAGCCTCGCTGTGGTTCTCCACCACCATGACGTGGAATTGCCGTGGCAGCAGTATGATGGCGAATAGCGACAGCACCGTCATGGCGCAGAACGGCGCGAACTGCGGGGCGTGCGACAGCACCACCACGGTGCGCGGCTCGGCGAGCGCGCGTGCGAACAAGGCGAACGGGCCGTGGAACATGACGAAGGTCACAAATACGCCGACGGCGAGGAATGCCATCAGCTTGACGATCAATTCCGCGGCGATCGCCAGCATCAAGCCGTCCTGGTGTTCGGTGGCGTCGGTGTGACGCGTGCCGAACAGCACCGCGAAAGTCGCCATCGCCAGCGCGACAAACAGCGCGATGTCGCCGAGGAGCGGCGGTGCCGTGCCGCCCGGCGATGCTTCCGCCAATATGGTCGAGACCGAGGCCGACACCGCTTTGAGCTGCAGCGCGATGTAGGGGATCATGCCGACGATGGCGATCAGTGCCACCGTCGCGGCGACGGCCTGGCTTTTGCCGTAACGCGCCGCGATGAAGTCGGCGATCGAGGTAATGTTCTGGCCCTTGGCGAGCCGCACGATGCGCAGCACCAGCGGGAAACCGAGCCCCACCATCGCCAGCGGGCCGATATAAATGGCGAGGAAATCGTAGCCCGAGCGCGAGGCCAAACCGACTGAGCCGAAGAATGTCCACGACGTGCAATAGATGGCGAGCGACAGCGGATAGATCAAAAGCCGCGAAGATGCGCCGCGCGCGATCTGCATGCGGTCGCCATAGCTCGCGACCAAAAACAATAGGCCGATATAGGCGAGCGCAATAACGACGACGACCCAGCCCTGCAGCATTGTCCTTGCCCGTCTCGTCCCTCGGTCAGCGGCGCTTTGGCTACAACCGCGCTGATTTTAGGCAAGGTCACCATTTTTCTGCTGGCCTGTCCATGCGGCGTATCTTTATGGCCGGTCCATGTGGCCGGCCCATGTGGCTTCGCTTAAGGCATGGCGCGTTGACGGCGATTGCCGCAGCGGGCATTCATGCCGCATCAATGCTGCCTCAACTTCCGCCACCGCGCACGCTGATCGAGACCGCTGAGACGCTCGCCATCGCGCTCGCCGGGGGCGCGACGTTCACATTGTTGGGTCTGCCCGCCGGCTTGGTGTCGGGCTCGGTCTTAGCGGTAGCGACGGCGGCGCTGCTGGGACGGCCGGTGCGCTTGCCGCTCGAACTCGCGCGCGTCTGTTACGTCATCGTCGGCACGCTCCTTGGCACCGTGGTAACGCCGGCGACGCTGCGTGGCATTGAAACCTGGCCGGCGAGCATCGCGCTTTTGATGCTGGCTTCGCTCGTTATGATCGCCGCGACCATGGCCTATCTGTGCATCGTGCACCGCTGGGACACGTTTTCGGCGTTGCTGGGCTCTAGTCCGGGCGCGATGGCGCAGGTGATCGCGCTGTCGACCGAGCTTGGCGGTGATCTGCGGGCCATCGCCATCGTGCAGACCGTGCGCGTGCTGCTGCTCGTTCTCGGCTTGCCCAACGGGCTGGCACTGTTCGGGCTCGTGGTGCCGGCGCTGCCCATGCCGCGCGGGCCGGCCGGATTTTCCGTGCTCGGCGAAATGATCGTGCTGGTGGCCGTGTCGACCGCCTTTGCGCTTGCCTTCCTGCGCCTGCGGTTTCCCGGCGGGCTGTTGTTTGGCGCGCTGGCGGGCTCCGGCCTCCTGCACGGCACCGGGCTGATCGACGCCGCGCTGCCGTGGTGGCTCGGCTCAAGCGCGGTGATCGCGCTCGGCGCTCTGGTCGGCTCGCGCTTCGCCAATACATCATTGCGGATGCTGGTGGGCTATCTTGGCGCCGCGCTCGGCTCGTTCGCGGTCGCCATGGCGGTGGCCACTGTCTTCATCGCCATCGTGGTGCATCTGTTCGGCTTTCCGATCGCCAATGTCGTCATCGCTTTCGCGCCCGGCGCGCAGGACACCATGATGGTGCTGGCGCTCGCGCTTCACCTCGATCCGGTCTATGTCGGCGCGCACCATCTGGCGCGCTTTCTGGTGGTCACCGTCGCGGTTGCGGTCGCGGCACGACGCGTGGCGCGTGCGGACGCCAAGAATGAAATGAAGAACCCGGCGCGGGAATAATTTTCCCGCTCATTCCCGTGCAAGCGGGAAGTCAGCGCTGGGGGTCCCGCTTGCGCGGCGACGAGCGGAGTAGCGATCTGTCTTAGTTACTCCGCCGCCAGCGCCCGGTTTTTGAACGGCAGTCCGAGCCGCTGCCAGACATCGACCAGCGCCTCGGCGAGCGCATCGATCAGGCCGTCGTCGTGATACGGGCTCGGCGTGATGCGCAGCCGCTCGGTGCCCTTGGGCACCGTCGGATAATTGATCGGCTGGATATAGATGCCGTGCTCGGCGAGCAGGAGATCGCTCGCCGCCTTGCAGGCTTCCGGATCGCCGACAGTGACCGGCACGATGTGGGTCGGGCTGGTCATCACCGGCAGCGCCGCCGCGGCGAGCACCGCCTTGGTGCGCGCGGCGCGGTCCTGATGCCGCTCGCGCTCCCATTGCGAGGTTTTCAGATGCCGGATCGCGGCGGTCGCCGCCGCGCAGACCGACGGCGGCAGCGCGGTGGTGAAGATGAAGCCCGGCGCATAGGAGCGCACCGCGTCGATCAACGCCGTCGAGCCGGCGATATAACCGCCGAGACAGCCGAACGCCTTGGCGAGCGTGCCTTCGATCACGTCGAGGCGGCCGGCGGCTTCGTCGCGCTCGCTGATGCCGCCGCCGCGCGGTCCATACATGCCGACCGCATGCACCTCGTCGATATAAGTCATGGCGCCGTAGCGCGCGGCGAGGTCGCAGATGGCGTTGACGGGCGCGACGTCGCCGTCCATCGAATAAAGGCTCTCGAACACGATGAGCTTCGGCCGCTGCGGGTCGGCGCTCACCAGGAGCTGTTCGAGATGCGCCATGTCGTTGTGGCGGAAGATCTGCTTCTCGCAATGCGCCTGGCGCACGCCCTCGATCATCGAATTGTGATTCCACGCGTCCGACAGGATCAGGCAATTCGGCATCAGCCGCGCCAGCGTCGAGATGCCGGTCTCGTTGGAAACGTAGCCGGAGGTGAAGACCAGCGCCGCTTCCTTGCGGTGCAGATCGGCCAATTCGCGCTCGAGCTCGACCAGCGGATGATTGTTGCCGGCGATGTTGCGGGTGCCGCCGGCGCCGGTGCCCATCCGCGTCGCGGTCTCGACCATAGCGCCAATCACCTTGGGATGCTGGCCCATGCCGAGATAATCGTTGGAACACCAGATCACGACGTTCTTCGGCCCGTCGGGGGAGTGCCACACCGCATGCGGGAAGCGCCCGGCGATGCGTTCGAGGTCGGCAAAAACGCGGTAGCGGCGCTCGCCGTGCAACCGGTCGAGCGCGCCGCTGAAATAGCCGCGATAATCGATGGTCGGGCGATTGTTGGGGTAGTTCATCGGCAAGCGTCCCCGGCGAGTGCCGGCATTTCACGATATTGGAACTCGGTGGCCCTACTTCTAGAAGCGTTCCAGGGTGTTTGTCGAGGTCCTATAGACGCGGTTCCTTGCCGCGTTATTGATCCCTGTCAAATTTACGAAAAGTGTCAGGCGACGAAGGCTTTGCGCGGCGTCGCGGCGACGTTTTCCGCACGCTCGCTGGACGACGCGCCCGCGCGCTTGAGCCATGGGCTCCACGGCTCGGGCGGCACCAAGCCCTCGGTGACCGAGACCGGCAAGATACGGCCATCGTCGGTGATGCGGCCGATCATCACCGGCTTGAATAGATGATGGGTCTTGGCGTCCATCTGCACGGAGAAGCCCGACGGCGCGGTGATGCGCCTGCCGCCGAGCGCGTCGCGCACTTTGTCGACGTCCGTGGTGCCGGCGGCCTCGACCGCGGCGGCCCATAGCTGAAATCCGATCCAGGTCGCCTCCATGGGATCGTTGGTCACCGCGTCCGGCTTGCCGGTGAAGAGGCGCCACTCGGCGATGAAGGCGCGGTTTTCCGGCGTATCGAAGGCATGCAGATAATTCCACGCCACGAAATGCCCCGAGACATTCGAGTGCCTGAGCGCGGCGAGCTCGGCCTCGTTGATCGACAGCGACATGACCGGAATCTCGGTCGCGAAAATCTCCTGGCTCGCCAGCTCGCGGAAGAAATGCACGTTGGCGTCGCCGGAGACCGTCGCCACGATCGCGGTGCGACCGCCGCGGGCGAAGCGGCGGATGTCCTCGACCACCGCGCGCCAGTCGGACTGGCCGAGCGCGGCATAGCGTTCGCGGCAATCGGCAATGCCTTTGCTCGACAGATAGCCCTTGAGCACCGCATTGGTGGTGCGCGGATAGATATAATCGGTGCCGACCAGAAAGAAACGGCGGATGCCCTGGCCGAGCAAAAAATTCACCGCGGGGATGGCCTGCTGCGGCGGCGTCGCCCCGGTATAGAAAATGTTGCGCGAGGCCTCCTCGCCCTCGTACTGGCTCGGATAGAACAACAGCGCATTATCGCGCTCGACGAGCGGCAGTACTTCCTTGCGCGACGCCGAGCTCCAGCAGCCGAAAATAGCCGCGACCTTGTCGTCGCGGATCAGCTTCTTCGCCAGATCGGCATAGGCCTTCGGGTCGGAATGCGGGTTGACGATGACCGGCTCGAGCGGCCGGCCGAGGAGCCCGCCGTTTGCATTCTGCCGCTCGATCAGCATGACCAGAAGCTCCTGCAATGGCCGCTCGCTCGCGGTCATGGTGCCGGACAGCGAATGCAGGATACCGATCTTGATCGAGCCGAAGTCGAGATCGGCAAAATAACGCGTCACGGCGTCAACCAGCCATTGCGAGCGGCCGAGCAGGTCTTCGGCGGTGGCGACGACGCTGTTGCCGGCTTCCTCGACGCTCGAGGCGATGGTCGAGATCTCCGGCAATACGCCGGCTACTGCCCCGGCCACCTGCTCCGCCCGATTGCCAATGCGATCGATCTCGGCGGCCTGGTGATCGAGGATGCCGGTCAATTGCCGGTTGGCGTCGCTCATCGTCGCCACGCTCGACGACACGCCGGATATGGCCTCGACCGTTTCGTTGACGGCATGCTGGATGTCGTGAATCTGGCCGCCGATCTCTGCGGTAGCCTTGGCGGTCTGCTGGGCCAGCGTCTTGACCTCGGAGGCGACGACGGCAAAGCCGCGGCCGGCGGCGCCGGCGCGCGCCGCCTCGATGGTGGCGTTGAGCGCAAGCAGCGAGGTCTGCGAGGCGATCGCCTCGATCAACTTGACCACGGCGCCGATGCGCTCGGCCGCGGCGGCGAGGCTGCGCACGGTGAAATCGGTATGGCCGAGATCGGCGATGGTGCGGTCGGTGGCGTCCTTGGCCGCCGCCGCTTCGCTCGAGCAGTCGGCGATTAGCCCGAGCAAGCCGCGCGCTGCATCCGCCACCGCAGCGACGTCGCGGCTCGCTCCGGCGGCGGCCTCGACGGCGTTGGCGGCGCGTACTGCCATGTCCTTGTTGCGGGCGTCGAGATTGCCGGTGGTGATGCGGATTTCCTCGCCGGCCGACTGAAACGTAACGGTGAGCTCATCGATGGTCGAGCGAAAGCGCTGGGTGAAAAAACCGCGGCTGGCGTGGCGCAGCCGCGTTTCGGCCTGGCGGCTTTTCAGGTCGACCGCCAGCGCATCGGCGTCGATCAGGGCTTGGCGCATGGTTTCCGCCGCGACCGCGCTGTCGGCGAGCGCGCCGCCCTGAATTTGCGCGGGCAAGGCGGCATAGCGGTCGCCCCGGGCGATCTGCGCGATCGCGGCGACAAAGCCGCGTAATGTCCGCTCGCAGTACCACGCCACCGCAATCGCGCCGACGAGGGCGACGGCCAGGCCGAGCCAGAGATTGCCCGTTCCCCACGTGGTCAGGACGGCGACGGCGCCGATGAAAAGGAGTGGCAATACGATCCACGCCGGCAGCGAACTTTTAAATTTGGCGACCATTTCGGGTCAATTTCGGCTGTCGGGCAGAAAATTCCTGGAGAACATGCGTGAAATTGCGCATATTCGATTACCAAAACCTTTCGCAATGCTGCGCCGCAGCGCATGAATTATCGGCACCTTCGCTCAAATTATGTGCGCCGGCCGCTAACGACGGACAATGACGAGGACATGACCGGGCAATGTCGGAAAAAATCGGCGGACTAGATCACGGCCTCACCGATTACGGCGATCGCGATTTCTCGCGCTACTTGCGCCGTTCGTTCGCGCAATCGATGGGCTATTCGCGCGCGCTCTTGGACAAGCCGGTCATCGGCATCGCCTATACGGCGTCAGATTTCAACAATTGCCACCGCCACTTTCCCGAACTGTTGGCGGCGGTGAAACGCGGCGTGCTCGCTGCCGGCGCGCTGCCGCTCGAATTTCCCACCATCTCGCTCGGCGAAGTGTTTCTCACCCCGACCAGCCTGAAGTACCGCAACCTGATGGCGATCGACACCGAGGAGATGATCCGCGCCCAGCCGATGGACGCCGTGGTGCTGATGGGCGGCTGCGACAAGACGGTGCCGGCGCAATTGATGGGCGCGGTCTCCGCCGACCGTCCGGCCATCGCGCTGGTCGCCGGGCCGATGATGACCGGACGCTATCGTGGCGAGCGGCTCGGCGCCTGTACCGACTGCCGGCGCTTTTGGGCGCGCTACCGCGCCGGCGATATCGACGCCGAGGAAATCTCCGAAGTCGAAGGCCAGCTCGCGGTGACGGCCGGCACCTGCGCAGTGATGGGCACCGCCTCGACCATGGCCTGCCTTACCGAAGCGCTCGGCCTCTGTCTGCCCGGCACCGCGGCGATTCCCGCCGTGCATGCCGACCGCCTGCGCGCCGCGGAGGCGACCGGTGCCGCGGCGGTCAAGCTGATCGGCACCACGCTGACGCCATCGCAGCTCATCAACAAAAATTCGGTCGAGAATGCGCTCCGCGTGCTGCTGGCGATCGGTGGCTCGACCAATGCGGTGATCCATCTCACGGCGATCGCCGGCCGCGCCGGCGTCAAGGTTTCGCTCGAGCACCTCAACAAGCTGTCCGACACCACGCCGGTGCTGGTCAATCTCAAGCCGGTGGGCAACGGCTATATGGAGGACTTTTGCGCCGCCGGCGGCATGGGCGCGCTGCTGCGCGAATTAAAGCCGCTGCTGCATCTCAACTGCATGACGGTGACCGGCGAAACGCTGGGCGAGCGGCTCGCCGGCGATGAGGGCGACTACATTGACCGCGCGATCATCGCGCCCGTGAGCAAGCCGCTTGAGCCGGCGGGGGGCCTGATCGCGCTGTTCGGCAATCTGGCGCCGCAAGGTGCGATCCTCAAGCGCTCCGCGGCCGATGCCCGATTATTCGAGCACGAGGGCAAGGCCGTGGTGTTCTCTTCGCTCGAAGACCTCGCCGCGCGCATCGACGACCCCAAGCTCAACGTCGAGGCGAACGACATTCTCGTCCTGCAAAACGCCGGGCCGCATGCGGAAGCCTGCATGCCGGAGGCCGGCTATCTGCCGATCCCGAAGAAGCTCGCGCACAAAGGCGTCAAGGACATGGTGCGGGTTTCCGACGCGCGTATGAGCGGCACCGCCTTCGGCACCATCGTGCTGCACGTCACCCCCGACGCCGCCTCCGGCGGTCCGCTCGGGCTGGTCAAGAACGGCGACCGCATCAAGCTTTCGGTAAAAGCGCGCAGCATCACGCTTCTGGTCGATGACGCCGAACTGAAAAAGCGCGCCGCCGCGGCGCCGGCGCATGTGAAGATCCCCGAGCGCGGCTACGCCAAGCTGTTCGCCGAGCAGATCACCGGCGCCGACGAGGGTTGCGATTTCAGGTTTCTGCGGCCGCGATAGTTCCCCTTCTCCCTTCCGGGAGAGGACAGATCGCGCGAATCGCGATTAGGTGAGGGCCTGCCTTGCACAGGCGTTCCCGGCCCTCACCCGTGCGCCTGCGGCGCACGTACGCCTCTCCCGGAACGGGAGAGGCGAGGAATTCACCCCCGCGCCACCGAGATCTCCAGCGGGAAATCGTCGACCACGTCGTGGCCGGTGTCGGTCACGATGAAGGTGTGGCCGAGGAAAATGCCGAACAGCCCGTCCGCCGTGATCGGATTGGGCTCGGCCATGATGACCATGCCGGGCTTGAGCACTTCCTCGAATTTTTCCGCGCTGACGTGCTCGGCGACGACATGCGGCTTGTCGGTGACGAGGTCGATGCCATGGCACTGCGTCGGCCGCGACTGGTAGCCGTTGTCACGGAAGAATTTGCTGGCCTCGCGCATGGCCTCCACCGGCTTGCCGGGCGCGATCTCGGCGACGATCTTGTTGTAGCCGGGCAACGTGATCTCGTCCCAGAATTTCCGCACCATGTCGGTCGGTTCGCCGAGGCAGATCGGCGAGCCGATCTGCGCGGTGTAGCCGCGGAAACCTGCGGCCAGCTCCATATTGATGATGTCGCCCTTTTGCAGCACGCGCGACGACGGCCGCGGATTGCCGAAAATCTGCGCCGGGTTCGCCATCGGCGTCGAGCCGATGATCAGAAAATCGATGTCGCCGCCGCCTTCGAGGATCGCCGCGCCCGCCGCGGCGCGCAGCTCATATTCCTTCACGCCGGGAGCCGCGCGCGCCACCATGGCTTCCATCGCGCGCTGACACAGCACGCCCGCCTTGCGCACGCAGTCGAGCTCTTCGGCGCTGTGGATTGACAGCAGCTCGTGCAAAAAGCCTTGCGTGAAAACGAGCTCGGCGCCGGGCAGGTTGTCGCGCAGCACGTTGTATTGGTTGACCGGCAGATAGTCGCCGTGGCGCGGATCGATCTCCATCAGTCCGATGCGGCCGCGCTCGAGCTTTAGTTCGCGAAGCCGCTCGACCATGACATCCGCATAACGGCCGCTGCGGCTGTGGCGCACGTCTTTTACTGCCACTTCGACCTGGCGGCGCACCGCTTCGGCATGCGTGCCGCCCATCGAATAGATCATGGTCGGCTCGCCCTCGAGCGGCACCAGGACGTAGCTCGCCAGCGCGTGCCATTCCCAATGCCCGGTCAGCCACAGCATGCCGCCACCAAAGCTCCAATGACTCGGCCCGCCCGGCACGATCACCGCGTCGAGCTTGTCCTCGCGCATCTTCGCCCGCAGCGCCTTATTGCGGCGCTCGTACTCGGCCCTGGAGAACTGCTCCCACACGCAATCGCGGTAATACGGCGTGTCGCGCATATTGGCGAACGGCAACGACTGATCGAGCTTGCCGCGTACCTGTTCCCAAGGCTGCGCCCCGATACGCGGCGGACGAATCTGTGTGTTCATAAGCGATCCTCAAAAGTAGGGTGGGCACGGCTTGCCGTGCCCACGCGTCGAAAGCGATGTATCACAAGGCATGTTCGAATGGCGACGGTTGTGTGCGTGGGCATGGCGCTTTGCACCATGCCCATCCTGCGGCGGTAGAACGCTCACCGCGTCGCCCGCACCCCGGCGCGCTCCAGCCGCGGCAGCACCTCGTCGCAGAAATACGGCACTTCGTTGAGATAATTGACGAACGAGAGGCCGATGCCGCGGACGCCGGCCTGGCTGACGACGGCAAGCTCCTCGGCGACGCGATCGGGCGTGCCGACGAACGGATAACCGCCGATCGAGCGCGCGGCAAAGAAGCGCCGCTTGGCGTCGTATTCCTCGGGCGGCATCGTCTGCGGCGTCATGTGCTTATTGGCCAGCATGCAGTCGATCGCGCCCCAGTCGGCGTTGTCGATATTGACGTGCTGATAATAGTCTTCGGCTTCCTTCTGCGTCGGCCGGCAGATCACCTGACCGACGGTGAACACCTCGATCTCGCGGCCGTGCTGTTGCGCGGCGGCCTTGACCTCGGCAACCTTGGCGGCGGTTCCGCCAAGCGACATGCGCGAAGTGACCGTGGCGACGAAGAACGCGTCGCAGTTGCGCATGGCGAAGGCCTGCCCGACGTCGGAGGCGCCGGCGTTCATCACCAGCGGCCGCGAATCGCCGAAGGGCTTCGGATAGGCCCGCGCGCCCTTGAGCTGCAGAAATTTGCCGTCGAACTCGAAGGTGCCGTCGCAGCTCCAGGCTTGCTTGACGACGTCGATCCACTCCTGCGCGTAATCGTAGCGCGCGTCGTGCTCGCGTTGCTGCACGCCGAACATGTCGAATTCGCCTTCATTCCAGCCGACCACGAGGTTGACGCCGACGCGGCCTTCGCCGATGTGGTCGGCGGTGACGAATTCCTTGGCCGCGATCAAGGGATGAAACAGCGGCGCGTGGACCGTGCCGAATACGGTCATGCGCTTGGTAGCGGCGAGGAGCCCCACCGCCCAGGTGATGGTCTCGAGCGAGCGGCCGTGAAAGTCGGTGTCGCCGCCGTAGCCCTTCCAGCGCGCGATCGGCAGCATGAAATCGAGCCCCGCCTCGTCGGCGAGCTTGGCGACCGCGAGGCAATCGGGCCAGCTTGCCGACCAGCGTTCCGGCACCTTGGTCGCCGAGCGGCCGGACGAGCAATTGGCGCCGAACAGGCCGATCTTGAGCGCATTGCCGTTGTACATGGCGATGCGGTTCTTCATCGAAGCGTGGGGCGCGAGCACGGCGTTTCCTCCATTGCATTGCCCGCGAGCTTACAGCCTTTTGCCGGAAAATGGCACCGCCGGGTGGTCTCAGCGCTTGAGACGGCCGCCTTGGTTGCCGCTTGAACGCGGTGATACGGTTTTGGCAAATGGCCTTAACCGCGGGGCCGCGACAACGAGATCATCGGGGAGGTTCAAATGACGCGTACGCTTCGCTTGGCGTTGGCATCGCTGGCGCTGACATCGGCACTCCTGATCCTGCACGCCGTGACGGCTTTCGCGCAATCGGCGAAGGATCTCGTCGGTACCTGGCAGCTCGTCTCCAATGTCATCGATCAGAACGGCAAGAAGATCGATCAGTTCGGTCCCAATCCGCACGGCATCCTGATTTCGAGAGCAACGGCCGCTACGTGCTGTCGATCGTCGCCGACGGCTTGCCGAAATTCGCCGGCAACGGCCGCATGAACGGCACCGACGCCGAGAACAAGGCGATCGTACAAGGCAGCATCAGCCATTTCGGCACCTACAGCGTCTACGGCGGCAAGATCGTGTTCCACGTCGAGCACGCCACTTTCCCCAATTGGGACGGCGGCACGTAGGCGCGGCCGTTCAAGCTGTCCGGCGATGACATGTCGTTTTTCGTCGCTGCGGCCTCAGCTGGCGGCGGCAGCTCGGTGGTGGTGTGGAAGCGGATGAAGTGAGCTCGGGGCGCGTGACGCCACGTGGGCGTTATGGTGCTGCCGCTCAGGATTGAACGACGACCTTTCACGTATCAACGGCAAGACTTTCGGCCGTCATACAATTGACCGTTCAGTTGTTTTTATTTCGCGATTGATTGACTCCCCAACGTTTCCCTCCGCCAAGCCCCATTGGTGCCGTCGAACGTTTTGAGATCAGGGCCGAAGAACGAAACGATACACTAAGCGGTTCGGAGGTCTTCTGAAAAAGCACGACCCACCACACGTGTCTTGCATGGAGGTTGAAAAAGCGCAACTATTCGTAGTGTCGTGGGGCACTTATTTGAACTGGGCCGCGCCAGTCGGTGAGAGTTGGGCCTAATGGCAGACCAAGAACCAAAAGAGCCTGAGCAAGGGCCCAGGCATGAAAAGCCAGCGGGCACCAGCCCCGATTCAAAGCTCACATTGGTGCAAATTTGCAATGATTACATCCGCAAGTCCATCGCCTCTGCGGCTGCGTCGATCTCAAGCTTAGGAATTACCGCTCACGTGTTGCTCACGCTTGTGGCGGTAATTTTAGCTGCCGCAGTTTTGTTTTGGATAGCTGATAAGGTTGTCTTCTTTTATTTGGCACGAAGCTATGTCGATCAAGTCGCGGACGTATTCGACCTAAACGAGCATCTAGCAAATGCACTTGTTTTGCTCACTTTTATTGCCGCGGTATTTTTCGGAAGATACCTTTGGTCATTGTCCAGAAAAAGACGATTAGTTGGGATAGCAGGTATTTCTGCGCTGCTAATTGGGCACTCCCTCGTTCTTTGGTATGGGACAAGAGGTGTTATCGTTGATCGTAAAGGTAATTCCGCTAAGTGCTACGTTTTGAGCCGGGACGGTAAGGTGAGTTATGGCGAACATCCCGGCGTTGATCCGGCCACGGGCCGTCAGTGTAGGCCGGTGAAACCCGAAATGGTGGAACGCCTCCGTGATTATGAGGCAGGGAAACGTCCGCAGCGAATAACAAACTCCAACCCTGCTTTCTTTGATCCGAGAAGCGGTGAGCCCATAGTTTGGTACTACCGATCCGAAGATAACAAGATTGAGATTTTCGATTTGATGGGTTTCGAGCCGGATACAGGTGACGAACTAATTCCGATTAGCAAGGAAGTCGTGGAGGAGTGGAAAAACCAAAATCAGCAAGTACCTTCTGCGCCGCAGCGCATTGATCCCGAGAAATATACTTTCTTCGATCCTCGCACTGGTGCCCCTCGTGCGTGGTATTGGCAGGGTGCTGACGGACGTTATGAATTTTATGACAGTCCAGGTTTCCAGCCTCAAACAGGAGATCAATTGAAGGTCGCGACGCGTGACGTCGTCGATGCCTGGAAGAAATATGAAGCAAGCCGCGCGAATGCTCCTCAGCTAATAGACCCGAACACTTATCCATTTTTCGATCCGGTTACAGGTGCGGCCCAGGTTTGGTATTGGCGCGGCGATAACGGGACCTATGAATTTTACAACGCGCCTGGGTATGAACCGAGAACCGGAGACAAACTGGCTATCGTGACGCGTGAGGTCGTTGAAAAATGGAAGCAAGATCAACATAAGGGCTCGCCCGGCTCGGAGAGCGGCTCGTCAGCTCCTAACAATATTGATCTACAACTTCGGCAGAAAACTCTGGCATTTTTAGGTGGCCTTTATCGCGAGGAATCAAGCCCAAACGGTGAAGCATTGGCTGCGGCTAATGATTACTATGCTGACCAAATAAATTATTTCGGAAAGTCCTATTCTCACCAGCAGGTAATGGCTGAATTGCAGGGCTTTTACGACAGGTGGCCGATCCGTCAGTACGAAATGGAGCAAGGCTCTTTAGAGATTGATTGTCAGGTAAAATCGCTGAGCTGCGTGGCGAAAGGTTTATTGGATTTTGATGCCAGAAGTCCCGACAGAAACCAGCGTTCTTCGGGCTCGGCTACTTTCGCTTATGTCTTAAGCTTTGTGTCTCCAACATCCGCACCTAAAATTATTCAAGAGTTTGGAGATGTAAAGGTGAGGAATCTGGAGCCACTCTCAAATTCCATGCCGGCGCCTTCCGGCTACCAAACATGGAATGGATGTCCGCCGAACTGGACGATACAGGGTGGCGTATGCAAGCCCTACCAAGGAGGAAATGCAGTTACGCAGCAACAATCACAACAGATAATACAGGGTATAATTGGTGGCGTCCTTCAGCATATAGGACGCTAATCATAAAAGATGAATATAAGCGTCTAAGGGTGAATTGCGTCTGCCAGAAGACTCCAATCACGGAGCACTTGCTTAGAATCTCCTCCGTTTTTGGCAGCGCGTAGATTGTTCCACGAAGGAAGCCTCAGGAAAAAGGGAGCGCCCTGGCGAAAGTACCCGTATTTTCGCTAGATTTATGGTGCTGCCGCTCAGGATTGAACTGAGGACCTCTCCCTTACCAAGGTCGCGGCCACGCGTCATCAACCATTTGTAGCGGCAACCGTTTTCGTCGCGCCGGCTGTGGGCTTCCCGGAATTTTCCCAGGGTAGCGCAGCGATCGATTTCGACAGGTGCCCTACGTTCATGTGCGCGTAGCGCAGAACCATCTTTTCGCTTTGCCACCCGCCAAGGTGCATGAGCGACACGAGATCGCGGTTTGCGGCGTAGTGCCAGGTTGCCCATGTGTGTCGGCAGTCGTGCGGCGAGAAGTCCAGAATGGTTGCGCGCCTGCATGCACCATTAAATGCAGTCTTGATCTGTCCGCCGCCGTCGTTCTTACGGGCATATGGCTCGCCGTCCGGCCGGCGGAATACAGCGCCGGCACGGTGGGGGAGAGCGCTAAGCACAGCGATGGCGCGCGGGTGCAGCGGCACGCCCCGCGCGTCGCCATTCTTCGTCTTAAGAAACTGCACCTCGCCGCGCTTCAAATCGACCTGGGCCCAGTCGAGGTACAGCCCCTCGCTGAGGCGGCAGCCGGTATAGAGCAGGAAAACTATTAGCGGCTTTAGATGAGCCGAACACGCCCCAATCAACCGGTCGGCTTCCGCCGACGTGAGCCAGCGCACGCGCCCTTTCGGCTGGCGCGGCCGATCGATTTGGCGAAATTCGCACATGCCACGTTTGGCGGCGAATTTCAGCACAGCACTGACAGGCGTGTAGACCTGTCGGTTCAACGTCGACGGCTCACCGGAGGGATAGAGGGTTTTTGCCGCACGATCGATTGCCGTCTGATCGATGTCCGCAAGGGGCGTGGTACCAAAATGTTTGATGAGCGGTGCCAGGAAGCGGCGTTCTCCGCCAGCCTCCATGTACGCTACGGTCGCTTCAAGGAAAGTCCTCGTTGTCTTTCGCCCGAAAACGCTTGCCTGGAGGCACTCCCATTCTCGCCGAGCGCGGATCGTCTCCGCGTCTGACTTTGCAGCAACCTTGCTGCTTTCGTCCACAGTGATGCCTCGGACGGTACCGCGGATGTACCAGTTGGGACTTCCTCGCTTTCGATAGAGCTTGAGGGGCATGGCAGGGCCTCATAGAGACGCGCGATGTCGTCTTCGGTGAACAGTTTACGCCGGCCGAATTGACGGTAGTAGGGATGCAGCCGAAGAAAATCTTGCAGCGTACGCCGGCTCACGCGGAAGCGTGCGGCTACCTCATCCAGCGTGTAGAACTCGCGCTGCACAGCGTCGCCTAGCGAGTGATTCGAAACTCGGACGACGAGTAGACCGTTATTCCGCCGTCGGATGCATAATCCGCATCGAGGCGGGGTGCCGACGGATCGGCGGCTCGCACTTTTCGTTTTCTTGTAGGACCACGCGCCTTGCTTCGTCGCAAGGGCGCATGGATGTTACCATTCTGAAGGCGTTTGTGGCGCGCCATGACAACTCTCCTATCAACATGGAGCGTCGCGGCGCCCAACTTGGCCGGCGTTATTCGCCGGTCCTTTTTTGGCTGCCTGAAGCTCCAAGCAGCAGATAAATAAAAGCAGGATTTGTTTTTAAGCCACCTTGATTTCGGGACAATTACAGAACAGATTATTACAAGGCTGTGGGACCACACAAGGTAGGGAACTGTGGAAACAGGACTTAATCGCCCACCACTAATTTTCTTGAGAGGCGGCGGCGATAGGAACCTCTGTCGTCGAGCACTTCAGGCATACCTCAAACGGCCTGAAGCGCTCAGGCACTCGTACGACGCGCCGATTTCGGGACTTTGGGCGATGGGAATAAAGTACGGGCCCAAGCTCTACATGGTTTTGATTTCGGAATACACGGTACTGGCTATCTATCGGGTTCGGAACGACGGCCAATTGAAGTGGCTGCGACAACCGCCGAACAACATTCTTTGGGCGGCCCAAGAGCATAGAGGGGGAATAGACAAGCTCGCCCAAATGTGGGGAAAGGAATAAGCCGCCAGCGAATCTGGCGGCTTATAGTTGATTGGTTATCGGCGTCTCGATCCAGACTTCTCACGGTCTGTGCCGGCAGCAACACGTGACCCTGTTTCAGTCGTTTGATCGTCACTCTTCGGTGGACGCAAAACGATTTTGCAAGCGCCGTCTGGGCCGGGAAGTGGCAACGCTTGCAATATCAGATTGAGACCAGATTCCGGTCCTCCGGAATGGGCGAAGGCGGCTCCTATTGCGAGCCAGAAAGGCTCCTGACCCTCTCCGCGATCGATGACACTAAACGCTCTGAACGTAACGTCTTTGGCCATGACTGGCCTCCTTTCCGCTGGTTTACGGTCAATACTCATCGGCGCGCATGACCGTGAGAGTGCGCGTCGTCTTTTCAGGATCGGCCGGATCTTCGGAACCGCCGTCCATATCGCGGTTGTAGGTATCGATTTTCCAGAAGTAGGTTTCACCCTCGATATCGATGCTTCCGAAATCGTGCTCCCCATGGGGGTCGTTATCGTTCGTGAATTGAACGAACGAACGAACGGCCATAAGCAAGCGTGCCCTGGTGTCGTTCGGTAACTCGCTCACGCTGTGCGTCATAACGATCAGTCCGCCGACAAACGCGCTGCGGAAGTTGTCGTTCAGCAGCCGTATTGCGCTAACGTTCTTGGCGGTGTCAGTTTTTGGCATCGGCGGCCGAACCGGTTTGCTGTCCCGCCGCGATCCGCACATGGTTGCGAACGAGAGCGAGAAGCTGGTCGAGCGAAGCGACACGCTCATCCACGATCTCCTGGTCGATCAATTCTAATTCCGTCTCGTCGAAGATGGTCTGCTTCATCGATACCGAGATCAGTCCGTCGGCGAGCGGCATAAGCTGCATAGTCACAAACTCAATTGGCAACGCTGGCGTGCTGGTCTGCGCGCCGTTCTGTATTTCAAGGATCATCGGGTTTCTCCGTCTCGTGACACCGGCATCACTCCACTCGGGTGCCGGTCAACGAGGCGGACCTGAAAGAATCATAACTCCGACGGCCAGACGCGCAAGATAAGGGCGTTCTCACCGATGGCAGAAATATTTTGTTTGTGAGAACGCCCGTTCCTTGTTTTTCGGGCGTGCAAGGAATGAGACTCGCGCCGAAACTATCGAGAGAATCAAATGGCCAGATTTTCACACTGGGAGTATGTCGATCGGCAAACGTTCTGGGGCTGGCGACGCGAATGGTATCCCGTCTACGTCGAGGATCGGGCTGTCTTTAACATCGTCGTTCGCCTCGAAGTAGCGCAACGGGACTCTGAACTTGTTCGGATCGAGCAGGAGACAGCGCGGATGTACGCGCTGAAACAGAAGCTTGATGCCGAGGCGGCAATGCTCGACAGCTACATCAAAGTGGCGCGCCGGCAAGCCGAATTGCAAAGCGTCTTACAGCTCACGCAACAGAAGCAAAACACCGAGCAACCGAAGCTGATCTCATACAAGCCGCAAATCCCGATGGCCAAAGTCCGTTAGCGGGAGTGGGGAAGTCCGATGGCGAGGCGAGACATAGAGATCATTACGCCGGACGGCCGATCCGTCGCCGATTGGCAGGACCAGGGCCAGCCTGCTCATCCAGCAATGCGGCGGCGCGACCTGGACGGACCATGGTCCTCAATTTTCACCCGCACACGAGCAAGCCGGCAAGCGCGTACGCTCCGCGCACTGACCGAGACGATGGAAGCCGCCAAGGCGTACTACGACGCCCGGCAGCGAGCGGTCGAAAGCTGCGTAAAGGCGCAACGGGAAGAATATCGGCTCAAGCTAGTGCCCTACACGGCCGCCCAGGAGGCGGAGCACCAATGGGGGGAGCGCGAGATAGACCTAGTGGACATTGAGAGGCGCCATGATCTTGCGGCGCTGACGTGGGACCGGGAGCGCGCGGAAGCGCAGTCGGCTGTTACGGCCGCGCATCAATCGCTGGATGCGCAACGGCGCATGGGCGGCGAATTGGCGTGGAAAAGGCTCGGCGTCGATTTGCTCGATATTGAACTTGCCATCGCCGAGCGGCGCGCGATCCTTCGCCAACATTTCGCCGAACTCGACCGCGCCATGCGGGAGGCAAACGCTGGCTCTGCGGACGCAGATACTATGGACAATGCGCTGTATCAGGCGCGTGCCCAGTTGAACGCCCACGGGCTCGATACAAGCGCCATCGACACAATTCTCGAGCGGCGTAACAAGCGATAACCGGCAATGAAGACAATCGGGGAGCGGGCAATTGTCACGCGCCGCGGTCTGCGGGAGGAACTGGAAGTTAAGCATCCGTCGTTCTTCCGGCGTCCAGTGCCGGCGGCACCTTTCGACCGCACCGCAATCGTCGCCGGCCGAAACCAAGCCGACGATCCCGTTCTTCTGAGCGAGCGCGCCCGGCGAGAACACTGCCACGTGATCGGAACCACCGGCGGCGGCAAGTCTAAATTCATCGAATGCTGCGTCCGCCAGGACGTTGCCGCCGGACGCGGTGTCTGCGTCGTCGACCCGCATGGCGACCACCCTGACAGCTTGTACCGATCTCTATTGGCTTGGCTCGATGAGCGCGGTTACACAAAGACACGCAAAATCCACCTTATCGATCCTAATGCGCCGACGCACACGACCGGATTCAATCCTCTCGGGTGTCCGGACAACGATACCGACCTGTCGGTGATCGCGGGCGTCACCCTGGAAGCGTTCTCTCACGCCTGGGGAGGCGAAGACACTACGCAAAAGCCGACCATCGAGCGGATACTGACGGCGACGTTCACAGCGCTTGCCGCACTAAAGCTGACGCTCGCGGAAGCCCCGCTGCTCTACGACCGTTCCGACCGGCACGGAATCCGCGCATGGGCCATTCAGCATCTATCCGACCGCTATGCGCGCGAAGAACTGGAGCGGCTCCACGAGCTGTCGCTCGATGAACGCCGGCGCCACGATTTCGATATCGAAGTGATCGGCCCCATCAACCGCATTGCACGCTTTGTGCGACCGCCCGCGATACGCACGATGATAGGCCAAGCCGAAAACGTCCTTGATATTCGGCAGGCACTCGACGAAGGGCACATCGTTCTGGTCAATCTTTCCGGCGGATCGCGCGTCTATGAACGCGACGCCGATTTGCTCGGCCGGTTACTCACGCGCTCCCTCTTCTTCCACGCGAAGAGGCGCCGCGCGCCGGATCGCACGTTTGTCGTGTATCTGGACGAATGCCACCGCTATCTATCGGGCGATTTGGAAAATCTGCTAGCGGAAAGCCGGAAATACGGCGTTGCCTTAGTCCTCGCGCATCAATGGCTCGAACAGGCGACCATCGAAAGCGAAAACATGCTCGCGGCGCTGCGCAATGCCACGAACGTGAAAGTGGTATTCCGGCTGAAGGATCCCGAGGAGGCGGCGGACCTAGCGCACATGGTCGTGCCGCTCGATCTGGAACTGCCTGTCGCCAAGTTGGTGAAGCCGACAGTGGTCGGAAACCGGCTGGTGCGGCTCAATGGTGAGAGCAGCGGAAGTCAGGAATTGATTACCCAGATGGAATCCCAGACCGAAGGGTACAGCGAAACCGAATCCTACGGGGTTACGGAAAGTTACGCGGAAACTTCTGCGGAAGGGGAGAGCTGGTCGGACAGCCAAGGCGTGAATGCCGCAGAGGGCTTCTCGTCAATGGAGGTTTCCGGCTACGCGAGCGGTATATCCAGTGGACAGCAAATGACCCCGACAGGCAACTGGTTTGGGCCGTCGATCGTCGGGACGACCGCCGGTATGAGTTCAATGTCGAGCAACGCGAAGGGAAGCGGCAGCAACACGATGACGGGGCGCAGTGCCGCGACCGCGTGCGGCACGAATTCGATGCGTGCTGTGACGAGCGGGGTAGCCACAAGCGAGGCCTATTCCTTCGGCCGGCATCGCGCAACGTCGGTCGGGAAGGGAACAACCGTCGGTACCTCAAAGGCGCGCAGCAGCCAAGAAGCATTTGAACCGGTCATGGCCGATCTTCCCTCGGCCGTGCACTAAAAGGAAAACGCGCTGTACATGGCCGCGCAAACGCTGCGAAACCTGACGGCGGGCCGGGCCTTCATCAACTTCGTCGACCAAAGCGGAATGCACGCCGGCCTCATCTCGGTGCCCAATATTCCGGAACGTAACCTCCCGCTTCCGGCGTTCGAACTGCTTCGGGAGCGAGTTATGGCCGCAAGCACGGCGGCAACGCCGACCGACATAGCCCTTCAGCTCGTGGCGCGCCGCGAGCGTGATCTCGTGGCCAGAGCAATTGCCGATCGCACAAAAGAGCCAGAAACGACGGCCGGGTACCGGACCAAAAAAGAAGCGCCAGAGTAACTAACGGTCAGGGTTTCGGACAGTTCGCATGGACAGCGTAAAGCGGCGCTACGTCCGCGCCGTCAAGGGCGGCCAACGGCCGTCGCCTCCGGCGATCGAGACCCTTGACGGAGCGGCGAGCGCCGCCAAAGGGGCATCCATGCGAACGACGGATATCTGCGGAACATATCAACAGCACCCTACCGGCGAGTGATCCGGGAGCGGGTGTAAGCTGAAACCATGGAAACAGTCGCGAGGGAGCGCGGAAGACTATTCGAGCGGCCGGCGCAGCCGAGGGCGCTGCGAATAACGGATCGGGATTTACAGCTTTTGCAGAACCTTGCGCGTTTGCGGCTCGCGTCTGTTGCGCAGCTGGCCGCGCTCGATGGGGGAAGCGAACAGAACGTTTCGCGTGCGTTGCTGGCGTTGTGGGAAAATAAATTTGTCGAACGGGTGATCGGACAAGTAGAGAGCCGCCTTCTCTACAAAGGCTCGTATCCGACAATCTACGGCCTGACGCGGCAGGGCGCATGGCTTCTGAGAAAAAATGGTTTCGAGGTGCGGCGTCGGCTGTTGTACGAAATCGACAAACAACGCGACGCTGGGTGGCGGTTTATTGAACACCGGGTTGAGATCACTGCGTTCATGGTGGGCCTGCAACTGGCTGCACGTGAGCGAACGGATGTCGGCGTACTTGACCGGCGGGTAATTCTCCAGGACGCTCCGAAGACACGCCGCGACCGGCGCGCGCGTCTTACGGCAAAAGTACGAATTGACGGGGCGTTAAAGCAACACTCCGTCGATCCCGACGAAATATTCGGCTTGCGCTTTTTGGAGACCGAAGAGGAAAGCTATTTTCTATTTGAGTGCGATCGTGGCGAGATGCCCGTGCATCGGCGCAAAAATAAGGACCAAACCTATTACGCGAAAAAGATGCTGATTTACTACGAGGCAAACAGAATAAAGCAGCACATCAATGAACTCGGGATTCCGAACTTCCGGATGGTCACCGTAACGACCACGCCGGAGCGGGTCGATCAGATGATTGAAGCACAGCAGGAGATCACGAATGGCCGAGGTTCGAACCTGTTTCTATTCATTGACGAGGCAAGCTTGGCAGCGAGCAGTCCGCTCGATGCTCTGTGGACGACAGGGAAGGGCGAACGTATTCGTCTAATAGATTGAATTATGATTTGCATTCTTGACGCACAGCCACATGCGCGGCGAGCACGCCGCTCGATTGGGAGGGTGGTCGGGGGAAGCCCGCCCAAGCATCCTGCCCCGCCGGAAGAGGCGGCGGGGCGTATGTCCTAACGGCCGGTGAACTCGCGGATTTGAAGGATGGCTCGCCACACTTCGTTGATGCGATCGACCGGCTCGTTGTGTTCGGAGTATTCCGGCGCTGCGGTCGGCATGAGACTACCAAGCAGGGCACAGGTGCAGGTGCCGCACGGCCATGCGTCGCCGTCTGCGCCCTCCTGAAGCTCGCACCCCTGGGTTCCGATAACGAGCGCGCGCCGTAAGTTGTCAACGAACTCGCGCTGCACGATGAGTTGGGTGTCTTTCATACGCCCAAATCACCAGCTCGACGAATATAATAATCGCCGTCCGGCTCCTCGGCGAGCAATTCTTCGAGCACGTCTTTTGCGCTTGATATCGTCGAGATACGCTTCGTCGTACTCGGTGCTGCCGAAGAAAAAGCCCGCTTGCGTCGGTAACAGTTTCCGCGCTCTGGAAGGGTCTTTTATGACCGTGCCCTTCTCAATGATCGGTATTTGTTTTCCGTTCTCGATTTTGTAGCCGTTGGTAACCTCGCCCTCGATAAGCTCCGACGCTTCGAGCGCTCGGCTACACCGCGATAGCAAGTCACGGAGATCCTCCACGCTCACGAGGTATTCCCCGCAGGATCGTCATTGCCGTGTTGTACTTGGTCGACGAACCACCGAGATGGATGGCGTTGGCCTTGCGCCAATACGCCACATCTTCGATGATTTCGCCGACGCGCTCTGGCTTAATGCCGGTCGGCTTTCCGCCTTTCAGCACCGTAACGAGGTGCGTGTCTTCAGGCTTCATCCAATCCCAGTTTTTCACGTACGTCCTCTTGGTCAGGGACATGTCTAATCCCATAATGTGTGTAGTAAGGTTGGTAAGTAGTTTGCGCTGGCCTAGTTTGCGCCGCGCCTTGTCCGTTCGTTCGTGCGATTGCCGACACGCTTCTGAAAGCGGCTCTGCGCCGCCTTCCATCCGCTGCACTTCAAGCATGATGGTGTCCGCAAAGCCGGACATCTGTTGCGCGAGTATGTCTCTGAACGCGTGCAGCTCTTGTGCCACGTGCCGAAGTGCCTGTGTTCGCTCTACGAACGATGGTTTGTTTTCCATAGTTTTGGTGATTGCGGCTGGTAATTTCGACCCGCCGCAGCCCTCTCGCCGCAGCTTACCTGTGGCAGCGCGCGTCGCGGCGCGGGGTCAGAGGCGGGGCACCCAACGAGAACGGGCGAGGTCCAGATAAGCCTCGATGGAAAAAACGGGGTAGGGGAGAGAAGATGTTGCTTCAGCACCACGCCGCGACGCGCGATCATGAAAAAGAGGCTCGGGGCCTTGCATTTGGGCGGACTTCCAGGGTTGGTGGGCTGTGCGTCAAATAAAAATGGCGCCCGCATAGAGGGCACGATTAAGTGCTTGTTTTGTGTGACCAGGAGGGGAGATAAATACCACTTGACGGTTTATGCCTAGGCCGTGAACAAAGTTTCCACTATCCCCTGATAGCGACCAAGCGTAGCGCAATGACACGATGGACCAGAAGCGGGCTTTAGTCCTACCTGCATCCGCGCCGGCCTATTGGTCGGGCACCTCCACGTTAGGATCGTCAGCCCGCACGGAAGTTTGCAGCTGGGCGGGATCAACCTTCTTGCGCTGCGCCCATTCGACGAGGTTGGCCGGACGATAGGTTCAATCGGCCCACGGCACCGCTTGAACACGCTGGCGTCGATCGTCTCGTTGATATTGATGTGGCTTCCGTCCTGCTGAATATCGGGTTCTCGGCCTATGGTGCGATAAAGAGGCGGAAAAACCACGGCGTATAGTCCGGAGCCGAAGGACTTATAGGAGTCGGTAATTGGTGCCGTTACAGTGTCTCCATCCAGATCGACCTCCGAACGGAATGAAAGGCCATGCGGGTCCGCCTTCTTCATCATCCAGCGCAGCGGAGCCTGAGCCAGAAGATCGGTCTCATAGCCGCCACCTACGTTGGCATGGGCGCCGGTGAACCAGCGTTGAAGAGCCCAGACTAGGTTGGTGACTGGCGGTAACGACTTCTTGCGCTCGGATCGTTCGGGTGGCGAACATCCCAGAGAGTGGGGGCGAAGTCGCGACGATGCTCGTCGATGGCAAGCCCGTGATATCCGTTCAGAATATGAATGCGTAATCCTGTCTGGAGATAATCGAACGCGGAACGGCTGATGCAGGGAATATCCCCGGCTGCCACGCCGACCGAGCCGACGGTATCCCACACACCGATTACCTTTGCGTTCGCCGGCTGGGAGTATTTGATTAGCCACTTTTCCTGCTCTGTCAGCTTGCTGCTATCTCCGGAGGCTTCCATGTCCTTCAACTTCCAGATACTTTCCTCGTTTTCCTGCTTATAGCGATCAAATAGTTCGCTCACGCCGATGGGCGATCCTGCTTTCAGAATGCCGTCGATGGCGACCAATCCAGCTAGGCTTCTTGCCGTAAATGCGCCCCGGCTGAAACCGAAAATGAAAATCTCATCTCCATCGTTGTAGTTCTCGACAAGCCACTGAGTAGACCGAGCGGATGTTTTCATCGAGACCTTTGCCAAAAACACCGCCCAGAAAGCCGTTGACCCAATCTCGTAGTAGACAAGCTGAGGCTTTTGCCATCCCGGACCTTTCGCCGCGCAAAGCGCTCGCATGCGCCAGACGTTCGTGTTGCTGTTGACGCTATTCCATGTGCCGTCGAGAAACACCACGAGGCGCTTTTGCTGCTGCTGCTCGCGCCTGTAAAGCTCGGCTGATTTCCGCTTTTCTCCGAAGGACGACCAATAATCACCCCGACCGCGACCATGGACACGATGCCGAGAAAGAAGGCGATCCAGTGTGCGATCCGCTCGATCAGACGCAGAACCTTCATGGCGTGACTCCCCGCTGCATGGCGCTGGCCGACCCACGGTAGATCGGCTTACTGACTAGCGATGGTAGCCCAGCTCTCGCCGGGCCACGCGTTAGCTCAACACGGTTATGCCGCCCGACTAGGGCATTGATCGAGGCTGAGAAGGTTGTCCGAGTAGTTTCGTCGGCAACGGTACGGATATATTTAACTCCATTTTTTACGTACTTCGTGACAGGAACGTCGTAGCGGCCGACCTTGACATGGAACTTAATTTCCGCTGTCGATCATATTCGCGACTTGCTCACGCGTGTAGTCCCAAGTCGGACCGCTGGGATTGATCCCTCCTACGTGAGTGATGTGCTCGCGCGGGCTGTGGGGATGTGGTTTCGTAATGCAAGTCACCTGGTTCGAGATCATGGTATGTTCTCCGTCTAGTTTGAGCCGGACACTTGACCTCGGCGAATGGAAAGAAAAATGAATCGTCATCTCGCCTTGTTTCGCAGCCGGCTCACGGACCTGCGGAATCGAGAATGACAGGGCCGTCGGGTGTCCAGACCCGGCGGCTTTTCCATTTTCGCGTCCCGGATAGGTTTCGGTGATTTCATTGAGTCAACGCGACATCAATAGAAAGAACAACTTGACTTAAAGAGAATCAGTGGAAGTCGAGGCCTAGGCGTGCCACGAGCGATCTTGTGCTCCATGAAAAACACCGAAAACAATGACTTGTTGGTTCTCGGTGTCGATTTCGTGAACAATCACATAGGGGAGATCAGTGATCGTCAACTCATAGGTCCCGGGAACAGACCCAACGTGTCCGATCTGCGGAAAATCTCCGATACGATCGGCCTCCCTGAAGATACGCCCGGCGATACGGACTGCGGCCTGGGGCTGCGGGATTCGATGTAGAAGTGGATGGCGGCTATGTGGTTTAGCGCTTCAAGAGTGAAGCGTACCTTCATACGCCCGGTTTTTTCCTTAGCGTCGATACTTCGCCATTCGTGGCGAGCCTGGTGGTGCCGTGTTGAAGGCCGGTGCGTATTCGTTGGACTTCACGCTCTTGATCCGGGCGCAGACGAAATTGTCTCTCTTTCGCTGGATACGTAGGCGAACACCGCGTCGGCCGCATCGTTTTGCTCTTCTTCGGGAAGCTCGCGCAGCTGCTCGATAGCCTCGTCTAATAGTTTGCTCATATGGGGAGAGTATAGCAAAGTAAATGAGAATTGCATGTGGAGCGAGGAGAGATGAGCTGCGCGGCTATTTCGCAAAACAGATATTGCACTAACCCGCTCCGCGGGAGGGAGATTGCGAGAAGGAGGGGAGCGATCAGCTTTTCGTTCGCAGTCGTCGGCGCAGTGGCTCGTACCAATCGTGACGGCCAGTATCCTCGATCGCCATGATCCATCCGAAGTCGAATGCGAGTTTCGACACATTGAGTTCGCGCATCGCCACGCTACGCAACTCGTGTTTTGTCAAGGACTTCGGTTGTTTGTTTTGCATGAATGGGAGCAGCCAGTCGCGACAACGACGCCGCTCCTCGTCGGCTCTATCTGAAAGTGCTTGGCTCCTGGTCTTCGTCATTGCGCGCACACGATTGCAACACGTCGATCCAAATGCCGCAAGCCCAATCAGGGAATACGGTCAACAGAGCCATTACCGATACTTCGCACAACGTGCATTTCGCGAACCTTGTGCGACTGTGAATGGCTAAGAATGTTTCGCCCGGTCGATCTGGGTAAATTCGCTCTTGAAATGCGACAGAAATAGCCAGTAAATAGAGGTTGTTTTGCCGAGCTGTGTTGTAATGCTCAGTTCTCCCTTTTTTTCGGTGCGTTTTTTGCACAATTCGTGATGACGTGCGACCGCCAAAAAAAGTTTTTTTTAAATTCTTTTTTTGGCCGCCCCCTGTTTCCTCTCACCTTTTCTCATCGGTTGTTAGTTGACGCTCATATTCTTTTTAGCAATTTCAGATAACCGGGCACCGGCGCCTCGGGAGGACCTTGCTCGATCCCGCGCGGCGACCACCATCACCAAATCCCCATAGCTGGACTCGCTGCCCGCGGGTTCGTGCAACAAGGTTTCTGCAACGCCGCTCGCCGACGCATGCGCGGTCTCGCTCTCGGTGCAGGGCATCGCAGAAACCTCATAATTGTGCGAACCTAAAATATGGCTCTGTTGAGCCAACTTCGGATGCCGCTACATTTCCTGGAAGCTTGGTACGGTGTTTACAGTGGCGCTTTCGTCTATCGAGGCGGGTGTCGCGCCCGAAAGCGCTGTACACTGGAGCGTGAATGTTGTTTGGCCGTTGATCGCGCCGGAAGATATTCCACTCGCGCCAGAAAAGAGGCCGCCTAATTGCAGGCCATTAGTGCCGCTAACTATGCAGGAGCTTGCGTTGATGACGTTCCAATACGAGCTTTCTCTGTTCCCCGCTACGAACGAGAGACGGAATGGCTTGTATGTGCCCGCTCGCTGTGAATGGCTGGGGTCCGGTGGTTTGAAACGGTAGGAAGCCGATTGAAACCTCCGCACATTGACCGTCTTCACAAGTATACTGCCATTACTCCCACAATCTGCGAGTACTGCTCCAGTGCAGGAATTGACTACACGGGTTTCAGACGCGTCGCATATGTCGGTCTGCGTGCAGCTTGTATTGCAGGTGTTTGTCTCGGGGGAACACCCATATTTGCAAGCCGTTGTATTACCGCAGCCGTCATGGAGGTTTCCGTCGGCGCCGCACATCATCGAAGTTGAGATGCACAGACCGTTCAGCGGCGTGTTTGTTGTTGGCGAACACGTTGCTGCGCCTCCTGCACCCGAGACGTAGCCAGTGTAAATGCAGAGCCTGCCGGGACCTGTGCGGAGCCAGATTACAGGAGACATGACCAACGTTGTTTATGAAATATAAAATACATTTTAGAAGACAGCTGTACGTGACTAACACTTAATAGAATTCTGATTAAGATTCTCTGAGCAGATCGGGGCACTCGCACAGTTACCCACATTCGGACCCGCGAGGATTACCAGTCCATCACCCGCGTGATTGGCGGCTCAGGCCCGCGCCGGGAGGCGCAGGTGTCCCTCCGGCCGCGGTTCCAGGAATATAGAATCAGGCGGAGCTCGTTCTTGGTGGGGTCCCGTTCTGGCCAGCGACCGTTGCGCCATTGTGCACGGACGGAGCTATATACCCCGAGCCTCCGGCGCCAGAGAGTGTGATCTCCCGGCGAAACCGCCCCGATCGGATGCGCCACCAGAGCCGCCGCCGTAATATCCGCTTCCCCCACCGCCGCCGGTTACACCGCAGCTGACTGCTTGCGGATCGCCGCCCTTATACTGCGAGCCGGCCTGGCTCGGGTAAGGTCCGCCGCCCGCACCACCCGATGTTTGCGTGCCGCCTTGCGCTAAGACCATGCCACGGTACCCTGCGCCGCTGTAAATGCTTACTCGTTTCCTTCGAGTCCCCCGCCCGCACCTCCTTGGTAGCGCGTAAAACCCGAAGCCGACCCTCCTTGCGAGGGGGACCGCCACGCCGGCGATGATTAGTGGTGCACTGCCTTCTGCGATAGCTGACATGCCGCCCCCCACTGCCGTCCGAAGCGGAAATGCCTCCGCGCCCGCCGCCGCCCCAGCCTCCAGAGCAGTAGCCTTGGGGCTCGTAGAGCGAAGGCAGGTCGCACGCTACGCCACCAGGGCCAGAACTCTGATCGTTAGCTTCTCGCCCGGCGTTACTGAGATGGTGCAGGCAGAGTAGCCGCCCGCGCCGCCGAACGAGTAATAATCCTGTGCCCATCGGGAATCATAAAAATAAGTCCCCGACTGGCTCCCAGATCCGCCGCCCGCGCCGCCCCACATCGTTACGTTAATGGACGTCACCCTCGTGGAACCGTGTAGGTATACGTTCCCGGGATGTTGTATGCCTGTACATTGCATGAATTTGGCTCCGTCGACTGAGCGTGGCCGGGCTGAGCTCAAAGGTTAGGAGTACAGCCAGTCCGATTGCGATGATCGCCGCTGAAAACATAAACACAGACAGGAAGCGGGAGATCATATCTTTTTATTGGACGGTTATAGTGCCTCCATGCGTGGAAGACCCGGCGGCGTAAGAAAGGTCCCCGTCGAATCGAAGGTGTATTGGTAGTAAGCGCCGGGCGCGATCGTCTGGGAAGTTGTGCTCGACAAAGCGGGCGTGAGCAGGCCGCTCGAATTATTTATCCAACGGATCGTCTCTCCCTTTTTCACGGCGAGCGTCACCGGGGTGAATCCATTGTTGGTGTACGAAATGAGATATTGAAAATTATGCTCTGCAGAGACGTAGTCGTTTGCTGTCGGTTGGGGTAGAACCGTCGGGAACTCCGGGAGCACGTCGCCAGCCGTTGTGCTCGTGGACTGTAGCGCTTGTTGTGAAATCGGCGTGCTTGCTCGCCACGCGAGATACGCGACAATGCCGAACGCTCTGAGCGATACCTACGGAGCCAAAGATAAAATTTCGCGTAATGCCGCACGCCGCGATTGGGCAAGCCGGATGGTATCGACATACAAAAATAAGTAACGCCTTGCCGCGTCTTTGCGGGGAAACCGCGTGGATAAGAAGGCATCTGTCGTCTGTCGGTTGCAAAGTCTAATAAGTGACGATAACGATTCCCGATCCCCCCGCGCCGCCGCTGCTTCAACTCCGGGAAGTATCACCTCCTCCGCCACCACCCCCACCAGTGTTTGCGGTCCCCGCCGTTCCCGGCGTTCCCAGCGATCCTGCTCCGCCCCCACCTAGACCGCCCGAGCCGGCCACGTAGGATCCGAAGTACGTCGACGCTCCACCACCACCTCCGCCGCCGTAGTAGTTGGTCGGAAAACCTGAATTGAGCAAAGAGGCTAGGATGCCGTTACCGCCATTACCGCCGGAAGCGGCCGAACCGTTGCCGCCCGCCGCACTGGCTCCGCCGCCGCCGCCGGAGCCTTCTGAGCTGCCTCCGTCGTAGTTGACCCCACCGTTACTCCCGTATCCCGTGGCTCCCGTGCCTTGCGAATTTCCTTGGGTGGCGACACCGTAGGTGGGCGAATCATAGCCCGTGCCGCCACCGGAGCCTCCATTTGAGCCATTGGACCCGCCGCCGTAACTTCCGCCGCCACCACCGCCTACAGCAGCAATAACGTCGAACGTTGTAGTGCTACCGTTGCCAGCCGTTCGAACCATTGCCTGGGCTGGCGCCGCCTGCCACCCTTCCCGGCTCCAATCACGACTGTAAGTCCGGCGCCCGGAGTAACTGGATAGGCGGCATCGTATACGACTCCTCCTGCCCCGCCGCCGCCACCGTTGCCGACGTTTGAGGCGCTAACGCCGCCGCCGGGCCCCCACCACCACCGACAACAAGAACCGACACCGACGTAACGTTGGTCGGCACCGTCCAGGTTGTCGTCCCTACCGTCGTGAACGAGACAACAGGAGGCGGAGGAGCAGGAGGAGGATGAACCCATACCAGCAACTGGCCGCCAAGCTCGCGGGAAAGTCCCGCCCAGAATTCGATGAGGCTGGGGCGCGCGGGTGCAGGCGCCGGCTTGTATGTGCCGGTCGTCGTGATCGTAGCCAAAGCTTGGCAATTGGTGGTGCCGTCCCTGGCGCTGTATGTGTACGTGGTGGTAACGATGGGTGCAACGGTGGCGGCCCGCTCCCGGGACATGGCACAGTTCCGCCGCCGTTGTTGATGCTGCAGGAAACGAACGCGGCGCTTCCTTGCGTCGCGCTGTAGTAGAGCAGTCTTGGAGTCCCTGCCGGTACGCTGATGTTGTACCCGAGCGAGCAGGAGGGCGCGGTGTAGGCGCCCTGCAATGTTCGGCGAGCAACTGGTCGCGCAGCAAAGAATTACCGCTACTACGGCGGTTCGGACGGCTAATTTGTGGGGCCTTGGGTAATCCAGACTGAGCGCACGCGATGCGCGCCCTCATTCTACCATCGGCACGACCGACCGCGAGCGACACCTCATTGGCTCATTATTCGATTCACGGTACTTTCGAAGTCAGCACAGTCGATTTGCCGACCCTGAAAAAAGCATGTTTCCTTGTAGGCTTCGCCGGGTGATTTTTCCTCGGCAAGAACTGTCCCTGAGTATGCTTCGATCCAAAAATCTTCGGGCACCGAGGTCTTAGGAGGAAATGATTGATAGAAGAACGTGCATGTTCCTAGAGTGGCATCATAGTGGGAAGGATATGCGGCCGGTAGGACCCAACCCGTAATGATGTTGTATTCCATTGCTGCCTGGGTGAGACATGTCGCCTGCTGCTGATCGACGACCAGCTGGTTGTTGATAAGTACCATCGCCCGAGCAACGACGAATACTGCTAGCGCGATGAGAAGCCAGCGAACGGTTCTCGGCATTACTACATGCTAGCATGTCCATTCAGTGGAATTTCATTTGACGCTGGCGCTCGATGACGCCACGCGATCGGCCGAACCGCTGCCGGCTCTGCTCACGGATGATCGGCCGTGCCACGCGGTTCGTAGAGCTGGGGTTCCGCGAAGATGCGATCGCGCCGATGCCGCGGCGAAGCCACGCGGTGAAAGGCTCCTGATCGGCGAGGCCGCCGGGGTCCATCGGGCGAAACTCGGGCGCGAGCAATTCGGCGTCCCGGCTGCCGACACGGAATACAACGAGCGTACCCGCATTGCCGATCACCGCCGAACGCACCGCATTCGAAAGTTGGTCGGTGTATTGGTTCGCAAGACAAAAGTGCGTTGCGAATTTTCTCGCCTCCGAAAGCAACGATGCGAATGCATCGGAGCTGAAGGTCTGAAATTCATCGACGTGAACAAAAAACGGCACGCGCTCTTGCGGTTGCAGCGCTCCCCGCTCCATGGCGACCAATTGCAAGTGCGAGACGAGAAGCGACCCTAAGAGGTTTGCCGCCTGCTCCCCTATCGTTCCCTTCGCGAGGTTCGCGATCAGGATGCGGCGGTTGTTCATCGTGAATGCAAGATCGAGACGCGGAGCGACTTGCCCGAGGATAAGCCGCAAGTGCGGCGAGGCTGCGATCTGCCCGGCCTTATTCAAGATCGGCGCGATAGCCTCAGAGCGAAGTATTTCGTGTAGCTTGGAAATTCCTCGAGCCAAAAGCGCAACGTTTCGGGATCGGTCACGCGGTCGACGACGCGGTCGCGAAAGCGATCGTCGGTGTAGAGACGCGCAAGATCGATAAGGGTCGCGTGTTCGCGCGAGATAAGCGCGGCGACGCCGTGAAAGAGGAAATGTTCAGTCGCGGTCCCCAACTGTCGGACCACAGATGCTTGAACGCGGCGACGATACCGGAGGCGGCGAGTGCCCGGCGTTCGGGCGCGATCCTGGTCGCGGGATTGAAGCCGACGGGATACTCGGTCTCGCCGGCGTCGAGGTAGCAGACATCATTGATGCGGGAGCGCGGGATGGCGTCGAGAATATCCTCGGCGAGGTCGCCGTGCGGATCGATGACGGCAACGCCTCCCCTGCAAAAATGTCGGCCATGGCGAGATTGAAGAGGAAGGTGGTTTTGCCCGAGCCGGATTTGCCGACAATCCAGACGTGGCGCTCGCGCTCCTCGCGCGAAAAGACAACGCTGCCGCATGGCGGTTGTTGCAATTGGGAATGATTCTGGCTCCATAACGTCGCGCCAACCTCCGGTGAAAACGCGCACTGCGCATTCAGCCGCGTTTGCCGTCGTGCGCTTTTCCTACTTGTGGAAGGTCGGGAACAGCGCGGCACGCCGAGCGACCTATGGTGGGGTGTAGTCGGCGAACACGAGAGACCGGCGCCACGCCGTGAGTCGTGGTCTCTTCAGTGTAATCGCGCTGCGAACGCCATGAAGATTATCGGAATTGTGGAATTCATGCTGAGTGCGCTCTAATCGGGGGCTTTCGCTCGCGCGAGGGCCTTGAGCATTTTATCGGCGTCGTTCCGAGCCAACTCGTTGAAAAAGTGCTCGCTCCGGCCTCGCGCTAGTGAAAGCTCGTTGACGACCCGGAGTGCCGATTTCGTGAGCTTCACGCAATTGGTCCGGAGCGACTGCGGCTAACTTGAATGCTTCGTCATAGGCCAAGGTGGCGCTCCGGTGTGCGAAAAGATTTTGTTGCGTAGGATCGTGACCTTGACGGCCACTGATTTCGCCCCGACTGAGCAGCAACTCGACCTCGACTGCAACTTCCGGCGGAAATAGAGTTCGACTCTTTTGCCGCTTTGGTCAGTGACCGCAGATTTATTGTGTCCCGTCGTTTTTCAAAAAGCGCTGCCGTGTGGATTACATACGCCACAAAATGGGCATGAGGGGATTTCACTCAAAGAACTCATTGAAACGGCGCATCGTGTCGATGATCGCAGGCCGCGTGTCCTGGCTTTCAAAGTAGAACCACAGGTCGAGAAAAATGCCCGAGCGAAGAACAAGCTGAGCTGCGCGTTCTAGACGCTCGTTGAACAGCAGAAAATCGGCATGCGGAGCAGGTTAGCACGCGGCCGATAGAGCCATCCGCCGGCCTATTCCCCCCGGTGGGGACTCAGGCCGCATTCCCCCCGGAGCCGACGCATTTATGCGTGCGCGCCGCCAGCGCCGGTCAAGGCCGGCCGAATTCGGCCGCCCGCAAAGCGGGTCGCCTTGACCGGCGTCTGATCCGGCGCGCGACACTTGCGTGTCTTCGGCTCGGAGCATGCCGAGAAGCCTGACCGGGTGCCGGTCAAATAAATGGGGTCGCCTTGGCGAGCTTCGCGTCTGTGTTTCCCGCCCCCGATTTGTCGGAGGGAACACGCCGAGGCGGGTATCGTGACGCGTGTTCAATAGCCCGCAGCTTTGCGAGGACTATTGGACGCGTGTTCGATACTCGCCGAGGGCACCCCGCCTTAGACGGGGCGCGTGACCGTCCGGCGAGCCGGCCGACCACCCGCCGTCAGTCGAGCACCGCGTCCTCAGGCGCCGCGCGCAGGCCGGCCTCCAAACAAGCCCGATGGGTGACAAAGTACGGCCCAGGCCGAGCCTGGCAGTCCGAAGGGACAGCGAAGGAGCCGCCGCTTTGCCATTCACACAGCATGGCGATAGCTGTGTGGGCAAAGTGGCGGCGGGGGTCGGGCGGCACGCCCGACAAAGCGGGGGCGAATTGTGAGGTGCGACAAGGACTTGTCGCTTCATTGCGGGAAAAAAGGGTACAAGTCAGGTGTACCCCAGTTGTACCCCTCTAGACATTCGGCGAGGACTATCGGACGGCTGCTGTTCGATAGCCCGCAGCTGGGATCGGCCTCTCTGGCTGACGACCCGAAAGGGTCGCCCTTATAGGTGCATTTTGAGTGCCGTTTCCCTTTTGAAAAATGCATTTCCCTACTGGGTATTTTTAAAATGAGTATTCTTAAATGCGTATTCTTATATAGAGAGAGCGGCCGAATTTGCCGTTGATCGGCAAGGGTGGCCGGTCTGGACCGGCAAATTTTGCCGGTCAGCGCCGGCCACGGTTGCTTGCTTCTTAACGGTGAGATAGAGCCGGTACAGATTGGTCTTGCCAGGCCGCGCTGTACGATTTCCAGAGCTGCCTTCTCCAATCGTCGAGGTACGCCGGACGCTGCGTCAGCTGCACCCATATCCTTGGCGAGCTTGACCTGGCCCGGAAAGCAGGCGTCGTCGTCCCAGGCGTATTTGAGTAGCATGGCGTAGGCGAGTTTGGCGCCGACCGAAATGTCCTTTCGTGAGAATGAAATTCGGCACCTGGGTGAAGCCGTCGCGCGTTGCCAGATCGGCACCGACAATTTCGATGTTGCGCTCATTGAGGATGTCGCCGATGTGTCGTGTCGAGTCGAATTCCATACGTTGTCACTATTATACGCGGTACGCGACGAAGGAGCTGGCGCTTATCCCCCGTTTGGCACAGGTCGCGGTGAGGAATGAGCGATTTCTCGGATGTCGCGACAGGTCGCAGCACGACGCGACATGTGACGACAGCAGCTTTTGGAAAGTTGGTGCTCGGATTACGACAGATTGCCGGGCCCTAAACCGGAGTTGAGGAAGGTTCTGGAATGATTAGATGGGAATATAGGCCCGGGCGAGACATAAGGTCAGTTGCTCACCACGCAAGCTGAGGCGCTCGATCCATTCCTCCGGCATGGCGTTGAAATCGGTCGGGTAAGCATGCGCCTCCTCCCGGCGCACAAGATCTGCGGGAGGGTTCGGCAATTGCCGGTCATGTTGTCCGAGATACGGAAACATGAAGCCCTTGATCTGTCCGGTCCGCTGCGCTTCGTGCAGCCGGTGCATCGCTGCGTTCTGGGCGCGGTCGAAGACCGCGCTGAAAACGCTGAACATCCGCGCGAAAATAAATTGACTCGGCGGGTCCTGCCGCAGGCCGTAGCCCGCCGAGCAACAAATGATCGTATCGACGGGAATGACATTCAGGCTGACATCGGGCGAACGGTCCGGCCAGAGACAGCCGAGGCCGAGATTGTCGTAGATGCCGCCGTCGGTCAGGATGACGCGGCTGCTCTTGAGCGCGCCGTCCTTGTCGAAGGTCAGCGTCTCGTCAAACGCGGGAAGAAAGAGCGGATAGGCCGCCGAGGCGGCGACGGCGTGGGCGACCGACGCATCGTTGCGGTGGAGCTTGCCCCAGCGCCAGGAGCCGGACTCCATCGTGCCGAAGCGGAATGCCGAGCCGGTCCTCAGCTCGGTGGCGTTGATGACGAGATGCGGCTGCGCCGGCAGGTCCTTCAGCGACGCGCGCTTGAACAGAAGATCGTCAAGCGCGGCTTCCAGCAGGGTCGTCCGGCTCGCGAAGCGATGGAGCGGCGATCTGATTTCGAAACGCTCGAAATGCGCGAAAGCCACGGGGCGTGACCAGGCTCGCCATCTTGACGAACGTTTTGATCGCGGCGACGGCGAGCGCGACGAGTCCGACCACGACGAAGGCGGCGACAACCTTAATGCCGATCGCGCTGAACAGCTTGCGCCGCATCGGCGCCGCAAGTCCTTGCGCCAGCACGCGCGGATATTCGCCTCGAACGAAGCGAAATCGCCGTGGTGGGCGTGGAAATAGGCGCCGATCACGCTGCCGCCCGACACCGTCGAGAGAATGGCGATGCGGTCGAGAAGCCCGAGCCGGTTGAGCGCGCGGAGGCAACCGAGATGAAACGCGATGGCGCGGGAGCCACCGCCCGATAGGGCCAAGCCGATCTTGGGAGTGACCGCCCGCCCATTCCTATCCGCCTTTCAGGCCGCTGCCGAAGTATTGACGGGGCGGATCAGTGTCGTCGTGATTTCTGTGGCGCCGGGCTGGGTCAGGAGCGACACGCCGCCCTCCATGTTGGTCGAAAAGACGTGCTTTGCGACCCGGCTATAGACCTGCAGAGCCTGCGGATGCGGGTGGCCGTATTGGCTGTCGACGCCGGCGCTGATCAGCACCGTGTGCGGGGCGATGTTGAGCAGCGACGCCGGATGCGTCGCGTTTTTCGAGCCGTGATGCGGCGCCGCCAGGACGTGGGATTTAAGCGCGCCGCCGAACAGCTTGTTGATCGTCTCCCAGCGCGGGTTCTCGGTGTCGCCGGTGATCAGGTAGGAGAAGCCGCGCGCCCCGCGGCCGGTGAGCTTGAGCACGATGCTGCAATTGTTGGAGGAGTCCATGTCCTCGATGTGCGGCGAGAACAGCTCGAAGTCGAACTTGCTCGAAAGGCCCGTCGGGCTGCGGTTGGCGAGCTGGTCGACGCGAACCGATATTTTCTTCAGCGGATTGCTGGTCGCGCCGCGCGGCCTCTTCGTCGTCGATGAGCGCGAAGACCCGTTTGGCCTCGTCGCTGTCCTTGTAATATGTCGGGTACATGATCCAGTCGGGCCGGTATTTGCGCAGCACGATCGATGCGCCGACGATCTCGCTGTGGTCGTTGTCGAAGCCGGTCAGGATCAGGCCCTTGACGCATGGTCCTTGAGGGCCAGCGCCAGGATTTCCTTGACATAGGCGACGGTGGTCGTCCGACGGCGGAATGCGGCAATCGACGATGATGGCCTCCTTCTGGTGCCGCACGATCGCGAGGGCGCCCTGGCCGACATTGACGGTGATGATGTTCATGCCCTCTACCCCTTGTGCCGCGATAGAGCGCCTGGTTGAGATCGCGCTCTAGCTGCAGGACGGCATGCCGGGCCGAGGGAACTTGCGCTCCTTATATGCGTCAGGATGTCGGCGATGCCCGGATTCTTGCAGGAGGTGGCGATCGAATAGGACCGCGACCTGTCGGCGGAGTCTTCCATCGCCACTACCTCGGCGCGCGAGCCGTCGACGAGCGGCAACGGCCCCTTCCAGTAGGGCGCGCCGCTGTCTTTTCGAGCAGGGCTTGAGCCCCGGATAGAATTCCGCGAAGAACTCTTGATCCTTGGCGCGCTCGGGGTTCGGCGCGCTCGGCTGGCGGTGCTGGAGCTAGGGGCTGCGCGGCTCGGCTCGGTCGACCGTGGCGCCCGGGGGCAGCAACGGCGGCGCATCGACGAGCCGCACCTCTTTCGCCGGAATCTCGTAGATCGCGTCGTCGCCGCGGCGGAAGATGAAGTGCTTCACGGCGTAACGGGGATTGCCGCCACGGTTCTTGCTCACGACGAGCAGCGCGTAAAAAAAGTTGGTGTTGTGCTTCTCGTGGTTGACGGTCTTGAAGTAGGTCTCCTTGTCGCCGCCGCTCAGCGTCGGATAGCCGTTGACGTGATGGGTGTGCCAGTTGCCGAGATGCTCGATCTCGGGGTGGCTCGCCTCGATGGCGCGGAACAGCTTCTCCTGGTGGTCGCCGTCCTGAAGGAAATAGGTTGCCGACCGTTGTGCGTTCGGCCCCGGCTCCAGGACGCCTTGACCTCGATATCGTAGGGGCCCCTTGGTGGTGGTAGGTGCCGAGCAGCCGGCCGCCGGTTTCATCGGCGTTGTAGCGGTCGCACTCGTCGAAGACGATTCGAGCGCGTCGCGCGCGATCGAGATCGAAAAGGTCGGCTTTTTCGATCTAAACAGCATGGGCGAGTCTCCTTGCGGCGCAGACCGCGCACTGCTCCTGCGGGCTGAGCGCGATGCGTTGCAGTTGAAAATGCTTGTTGAAGGGATGGACAGGCCGGTTACCCCAGACCAGGTAGTTCTCGTCGATGGGATCGAGGAACTTGGGGCGCTCGGGCAGCCGCCGCGCGATGGCATCGAGGACAAAGCGGGTGTGGAACGAGGTGATGAAGGTGATGTCGACGGTGAGGCCGGGCGAATCCTTGATCTCGGCGATCTCCATGCCGTAGACCTTTTCGCGCTCCTCCTCGGAGACCAGATCGATCTCCCGGATGCCTTGGCGGAACGGCGTGCGCTGCAGCGCCGCTTCGAGGCAGGCGAGGCAGGCGCCGTCGGGCGGCCGGTAGGCGAACACTTCGCCGCCGATGCCGCGCGTGAACACGCGGCCGACCACGAAGGGAACGCCGTTCCGGACGCAGATCTCGTTGATCGTGTAGCGGGTCGGCTCGTTGTCGGTGGCGAGCACCACCACGTCGGCCTTCGCGATCTCGGCGGCGAGACTCGGATAGGTCATGATGTCCGCGTCGATCTTAGCGATGCTGGCCTTCGGGTTGCGGTCGAGCAGCACGTCGGCGACGGCATCGATTTTCTTCTGGCCGATGTAGCGTCGGCCGCAGACATGCCGGATGACGTTCTCCGGCCCGAGGATGTCGTTGTCGATCAGCGTGAAGTTGCGGATGCCGGACATGACAAGCTGGAGCGCGACGCTGGCGCCGCCCGAGCCGCAGCCCGCAACGAGGACGTTCACGTTGGCGAACGAGGCGATGTCGAACAGCGTCTCGATGCGCTCGAAGGTGCGGTCGGTCATGGTGCGTCAGTCCTTTCCGGCCATTCGCCGGTCTTGCGCCATTTGGCGTAATGCTTGAGCCAGACTCGCGCGAGACTCAGCGCGTGGACGGCGTCATGGGTCTTGACGTTCCATGCCGCCGTCGCGCCGAAGATCGACAGCGAGCCGTCCGGCCAGCGCTTCGGGGCGTCGGACGCGACCTGTGTGGCGTAAATGCGCGGCGCGGAATTCGGGTAGCCGTGCGGCAGCACGATGCTGATGACGACGTTCTCGCCGGCGGCCGTCTCCGGGCAGCTGATCTCCAGTTCCTTGCTGTCGTTGATGGTGAGCTTGTAGTTCTCCTTCTTGCCGTCGAGCTTGGCGAGCTCCTTGGCGATGCGGTCGGGCGCGATGTCGGGCAGCAGGAAGGAGACCGGAACGAGACAGGCCTTCGGCTGGCCGTTGCGCTCGACGACGAAGACTTCGCCGTCCCGCGCCACGCGGTCGAGCACCTCGCCCGGCGAGCTGCGCAGGTCCATCATCTTCAAGGTCTTGAAATCGACTTTCAAAATCCGCCCCTCAGTGCTTGATTTCGGCGCCCGGCCATTTGCCGCCGTTATTGCGCCAGACTTCGTATTTGTTGAGCCACTTCGCGGCGCGCCCGATGACGAAGGTCAGGTTGTGGGCGCCGGGATTCCACATCGTCGGATGCAGGTAGCAAATGTGCCCGCCCTGATACCGGTGCGGCGCGTGGGTGATCGTCGGGGCGTCGATGAAGACGCGCGGCATCTCGTTTGGGTAGTTGTCTGGGAATTTGATCGAAAGGACGTAGTTCTTGCCATTCGAGGTCTGAAGCGCCGTGCGCGCGTAAACCTTGCCGTCGGTCGTCGGCTGAAGCTCGACCAGCGAGAAGGTCCTTTGCGCGTCGGCGAATTCGCGTTGGATGCGGGCGATATCCATGGCCGCCTCAGTATTCCCCGCCGAGGTTTTCTTTCATCGTCAGCGGCTTCTTGTTGCCGATGTCGGCTGACGTGGCTTGCCCGAGCGGCCTGATCTCGCCGTTCGGCAGAATCTGGATCGGGATGTCCTCCTCACTGTTCAGGAGCCGCTCCAGTTCGTCGATTTTTGACTGCATCGTCTTCCCTCCTACGGCTCTATTCAGCGATTAATACAGTTGCACACCTTACGATGGTTGTGCATGGAGTCAATCCAGATTCGACATTTGGGGTATGAAAAGAGTAGTCAATACCAAATATGGGGCGTAGACAGGTTCCGCCCCGAAGATCGAAAAGCTGTTCCACAACAGGAACTTGGAAGGGATTTTCAGGCCAGCAAACAGGCCCCCTACTGAAGGTTCCCCCGCGTCTCCTCCGAGCGCCCAAGCAGCGGTGTCAGCATTTTCTGCAATCCGGCGATAAGATGATTTGTCTCGCGAGCGCGCTCGGTGAGGTCTTTGATCTGATCATTCTTGATGGAAACCTCGCCGCGGAGGAACGTGATCTCACCGTCCTTTTCATTCAGACGTGTTTCAAGTTGCTGGACGTACTCTGTTGCGACCTGTCGCGGCTGGTCGGAGCTTGTCGTAGCCGACTGTCGCGGCTCGTCGTGGCTTTCTTCATCGACGACATGCGTCGCGACATGTCGCGGCACGTCGCGACCAGTCGCGACAGGTCGCACCTCCTCGATGTAGGCGATGTGCTTATCCACCGATGCCGGCGAGATCAGATATTTTTCCCCAAATTGCGTTTCGATCCGGCGACAGTCCAAGTGTCCTTTGGCGCAATAGCGCTGCACGCTGCGTGGCGTGCGGGGGAGCCGGCTCGGGCATACCGCTCCAGCGCGTCGTCGATCGTTAGAGTGAACTCACTGTCCGGGGTTGTCGCGACAGGTCGCGACAGGTCGTCGGTCATGGGCCAATCATAACGCGGCTCGTTCCACGCCTAGTATAGGGGTGGGGATATCAAGAACGTCGCACGATGTACGATGTTCGGAGGGATGATTGTCATCCACGCCATGCGTTCCGAGCGTCACGGCGAGTCAACAACATCCCGCGCCAGGTGCATGTCGAATTATTTCGACACCATAGAGTGTCCCATGCAGTCAACATGCACCTGGATGTCCCCGTATCCCTCTGGGCCAATAACAGGTGGCACCGTTTGAGTGCCGATAACAAACTAGACTGCCTAGGGATGCGCGCGAAATTAATAACGATAGCAAACCAAAGGCATGAAAACATCTGTGGTCAGTGTCGGTATCGACGTCGGCAAGGCAAAGCTCGATGTCGCCTGTATGCATCAGGATAGGAAAATGGTGCACCAAGTCTTTAGCAACAACGTGAAAGGCATTCGATCGCTGCGATCGTTCCTGAAACAGCAAAGGACGGCTTCCACCGTCCCCTGCACACTCGAATTGACAGGAGCATATCATCTCCTGGTAGCTCTCAGTTTAAGTGAGATGGGATATCGGGTCAATTGCGTGAACCCGATCATAACGAAGAAGTACATGAAGGCGACGGTCCGGGATGCTAAATCGGACAAGATCGATGCCAAGCGTATCGCGGAGCTTGGGTATCATGAGCCGGACCTGCAGCGGTTCACGGCTACCCGTGAGGATATTGCGGCCAAGGGCATACTTTCTGCACTTGCACAGCTCGAAACGCTGCGGCAGCAGCTCACCGCCCACATTGAACACACAAAGGAAATGCGAGAAAAACTGGGCGTCGTAATCGACTGCAAGGCGGCGACGAAATCACTCGATCACATCGAGAAGCAGATTGCAGACCATCGGGCGCGACTATGTGAGCTCGCGCCAAAAGAGGCCAGAGTGCTCGCGTCCAATGTCAAAGGGCTTTCGCATGAGCAAGCCTCGGTACTTCTCATCGCGCTCGGTGATAAAACCTTTGTGGATCGCGACCAGCTGGTCGCATTCGTCGGCCTCGACGTGCGGGTCCGGCAAAGCGGCAAGTGGATCGGCCGCCAGGTACTCTCAAAACGTGGGAGTGGCTATCTGCGCAAGGTACTGTTCCAGATTGGTTGGGGCCTCAAGACGCACAACGAGGAATACCAGCGTGCGTATCAAGCGCTACGAGCGCGTGGGAAGAATTACAAGACATGCGTCATTGCGATGGCACGGAAATTTCTACGGTTCTTGTTTGCGTTCTATTGGAAAAAGACCATCTCGTTCGTTCGCGAGGCAGGGTCACTGGCGGCTTCAGCGCTTCCCGCACTGACAGCACTATCGGGTCCTGATTATCCCCAGCCTGAAGTGGCGCTTTCGCTATAACAGGACTTGCCGGTTATCCCCATGGCACCGGGGGTTGGATTTGGGGCGCCGATTGGACGAATCGGGTAGGGTCGCTGGCATTCACGCTGGGGCCCCAAGCCGATGACCGATCGTTTGGCAGTGAAGCGATTAACCGCTTCCGATTTGACCTTTTTCGAGCATCTATTCCGAACGCTCAATGTCGGCAACCAAAAGTCTATTAACTTGAACGCCGACGTTTTCGTTGAAGAACTTTATCCGACATTGCCCGGCTTAATTGCTCGGATAGGGGATGTGATCCCGGTGAGTTTGAGTATTTTGGGCCCCGGCGGCTTGGCACCGCACACGCTCGCCCGCTCGATTACCAAACGAGAGGCATACAAGAACTGGAGACTAAACGGGGAATTCGTCCGTGATCCAGAAGACCAACCCGGTCGATACGACAACTTACAGGCTGGTGACTTGGCGGTGTTTGACTTTCAGGGAGATCCCGCACCGCAGAAAGTCACGTTGCTTTTGATTTCGCAGGCTGTTGCATCGGACACGGGACTTCACGTCGCACTGAGTGCAATGATCCCAGGTGGCAGGAAGACCATGGTGCAGATATCGCGTGACACGCTCGCAGATGCCGCCGCCGCAATACCGAAGACTCATTCGGTATGGCAACTGGCCGCCGACCCGGAATTTGAAGCGGCCCTGGAGGACGCGGCGTTCGGTGGAGAAAAAGGAGCTGAACAACTCGCGAAAAAATCGGCGAAGGTTGTCAGTGCGACAACCCTTGCAGCGGCGAAGGCGAGCGCCGAGAAGAACGGACGTGACGGCGAAGCCTTGGCGTGGCTCTATCTTCAATCATTGCAAGCTGGCGGCTCTTTGAAGTCGATTGAATGGACTTCACAGAGTAATGCCGTCTCGTCGTTCGACTTTCAGATCGTCGACAACGCCGATGTCACGGTGAGAATAGACGCAAAAAGTACGTCGGGGGAATTCGGCTGGCCGATACATATGTCGATGTCGGAATTGCGGGCCGCTGCAATGGGTACCCGGTACGATATTTATAGACTGTATCATCTCGACGAAGACGGTGCTTTCATCAAGATAGCGAGCGACATTCAAGCTACCGCAAAGGATATATTAAATGCGCTCAAGCCTCCGAAAGGCGTGAGCATCGATGGCGTGTCGATCGACCCGGCGATTTTGAGTTGGGGAGAAGAGATTATTTTTGGTCGACCCGAAGAGGGCGATGACGAATAGGTTATTCAGCCGCTATAAGCGGCTTTTGCATCTCGGCCGCAGAAATAGAATTGAGAATGGCTTGTGCGATTGCGCGCGCCATCAGGGGGGGGACAGCATTTCCAATCTGCCGGAACGCGGGGTTCATCGTTCCTGCAAACACAAAACCATCCGGAAATGATTGTAAGCGGGCCGCCTCGCGAACGGTAATCACTCGCCCCTGTGCGCTGTCATAGTGGATGTGGGAATAGGTATCCTTGCCGATGTGCGCCATGAGGGTGCGAGCAGGAGCATTCTTTCGGAGCTTGCACCAACGATTCGGGAATTTTGTAGGATCGTACGGCGGTACCATGGCGCGATGCAATCGCTTCCATTCCGCACTGTCGCGCTTAATCCGCAGGCTCGTTGCTTTTGCTTCAAAAAGCGCGTTAGCGACGCGATGGGCCGCAGGATATTCGTCGCCTTCCCGCATAGCCTCGAAGATTTCGCTGTCCCGCGGCAGATAGCGCAAAACGTGATCGTACACGCCCTCGTCCGAATGAAATCCCGGCCATGTCCGCATCGCGCGCGCGAACGAGGACAGGTTCTGGCTCGCGATTTTTCTATATCGCGCGAGTTCAGTGAAGCGCCGCGCACCGCGTTTCAGTTTGCCCTCCCGATGGAGTGTTATTGCAGGCAAGTCGGCAATTGCTTCGCCGGCAGTAACAGCGAGGGGCATCGCGGTTTTGGCGATGTCAGCAGGGACGTATGAACCACCGCCAAATAGATCGATGAGTTTTAAGGCTACGGAGCGCGTGCCAGCGTATCCGGATGGCAGGTCCCATCGATGCGTCGCGCTAGGAAAACGTATTGCGCCTCCAAGCTCTTTACGGAGCGCAATCATGAATACCCGGTCGCGCGTTTGGGGAACGCCGTGGTGCGAGCTGTTGATGAGCGAGTACTTCGCGACGTATCCCAGCGTGTTGAGCGTTTCGCACATCTCTTGGACTACGTTGTGCCCTCCATAATTTAAAATATCCGGCACATTCTCCATCAGCAGGGCTACCGGCTTCAGGCGATCGATGTAATGCAGATAGCGTAAGTAGAGGTTCGCGCGTGGATCAATCTTGAATGCTTCAGGGTGCTCCGCGATCTCGCGCAGCTTCGCGCGGCCGACCCGAGCGTACGCTTGGCACGGGGGCCCGCCGATGATGATGTCGAATGCGGCAGCCGGAGACCCGAGACTGAAGTCGCGGACAAGCTCCTCGGGATCGATTTCCGTTATGTCGCGCGCCCGTGCGTGATGTTCGATTATTGCCTCTGGCTCACCCTTGAAAAAATTCTGGGCGTGCGAACGTGCCGCAAGCGGATCGAGTTCGACGGCAGCCACAATGTCGCAACCAGCCGCATGGAAGCCGAGGCTCAGGCCACCGCAACCGGCGAATAAATCCAATACGCGCGGCCTCTGGCCTTCTCTAAGACGAGCAATCTTTTCCGCGACCTGGGCGCCGGCTTTCATGCGTGGCCGTCCATTCCTTTGAGGAAATGTTCAAGCCGCTGAGTGAGAGCGCTGGAGTCGAATGTTTCGCACTCCCACACTGTCAAAACAGTCCAGCCCAACGCGAGCAATTCCCGGTCCACCCTTTTATCGCGAGCGACGTTTTGATCGAATTTGTGCGTCCAAAACCCAACTCGGGTCTTCGGCGTGTAGGCATAGCGGCAGCCTGGATGCCGATGCCAGAAACAGCCGTGCACAAGAACGGCCAAGCGGTGGCGCGGCAAAGTAATGTCTGGTTTGCCCGGCAGGTCACGTCGATGAAGTCGGAAGCGATAGCCCAAGCTATGGAGCGAGCGCCGGACGGCAAGCTCCGGCGCTGTGTCCTGCTGACCTATGCGTGCCATGTTGGCACTGCGCTTAGGATCGACTGAAATTGCTTCGCGCACTGGAGCCGACCTTTTCGGGAATGTAGCCCGGCAAACTCCCGGCCGCCCGACGCCAGTGCTGGTTATCCCCAACCGAGTGCCGGAATCGAACGCGCCCCGTTCGGGCGGGGCGCGATCTGCGCGAGAATGAGTTCGTCGGACTCGGGTGTCAAGGGAAAGAGCGCATGCCGGAGCCGGGTGGCGGCGGAGGGCATTCGCGGCCCGGAGACCGGTTAATAGGGCAGCCGCAGGAGCCTCAGCATAGCGGCGCCGGCGGCGCGAGGCGGGATCGACTGCCCCCGGCGAGGGGTTCCATAAAGGCGCGAGGGATCGTGACCGGGAACGGCCGAGACGCCAATCCCGCGCGCGGGATCCCAAGGCGGCTCGGTGAGCGAAAGCGAGTAGAGCCCGGCCGCTAGGCGCGACAAAGAGGAGCTGTTTCAATGCCGCCGTTCTCAATGCTGGACCGACAGCGTACGCTCAAAGTGGCGCGTCACGAATGCGGGCACTACATCTCCGCACGTGCGCTCGGCTTCGAGCCAGGAAAATTAGCGATTACGATGCTGCATCCGTACGGCCACCGTGGCGAAAGCGAACAGGCGCTTCATCGGAAGTTGGAAACGAAAGAACAGATATTGGATTTCTTGGAGAGGCGAGCGCAGGTGCTTTGCGCTGGCGTGATCGCAGAATCGACTTCACAGATTGGCAAATACGATAACGATGCAGCGGTGAAGCTGATGCGGGAGGGTGGAGGAGCCGACCAGGATTACGGCAAATATCGAGAAATTGTTTATCTGATGCGCAACATTATGCATGGCTATACAACGGACGAAACGGCAATCGAGGCTCAATTAAGGGAAGTTGAGAATACGATCTGGAATAAGGCAACTGAACTCGTCCGGGTGGAACACCAATACATTGAGGGATTGGCACAGCGCCTAGCCTCGGAAGTCAAGCAATTCAATGTCAAAGGTGAATTGAGCCGGGATGAGCTGACTAAGTTGCCCGCACTTGTTCAGAGGTTCGGCAGTTGAGTGGGCTAAGCCGTCGCTGCAATGGCCGGTGACGGCTTTTCAACCGGAACTTAGAGCGAACAAACTTCCCGGATTTTTCCCGGATTACCAGTGCATCTTCGTGCTTCGTTCTGCCGATACTTGCCGAACACTCGCGCTGCGAACGGCGCAAAGCTCTTTGATCTCTCGATAAAATCTGGTGCTGCCGCTCAGGATTGAACTGAGGACCTCTCCCTTACCAAGGGAGTGCTCTACCACTGAGCTACGGCAGCGGACTTTTCCGCCTTTCGTGGCGGCGAATACGGGCGAAAAAAACCGGGCGATCCTTGCCATAGGGGGGTGTTTTGCGCAAGGAATTTGCCGTCATGGCCAAAGGCGGCAAAGCGGAGAAATGGGCGGCGCGGGGCGAGCGGCTGTCGGCGGCTTTGCGCGAAAACCTCAAGCGCCGCAAACAGCAGGCCAAGGCGCGTGAGCAGGGCCGCGAGCAGGCAGGCGATGGTGCCGAACATGGGGAAATCCCGGCGCCGGAGACCGGGTCACAGGCGCAAAATCCCGACTTCCGCCGCAATCGGGGTGGGGAATAGGAACCGGGCGTGGCGCCGTCGGGGCGTTCGCGTTGCCCTGATTGCGCCGGGTGCATAAAGCAAAGTCGATTAAGACCTCTTTGTTTAGAGTTTAGAGTTGGGATTGATGCGGTCCGCAACAACGATGTAATCGGATCGCGTTTTGGGGGGTAGTTATGGACCGTATTCGTATTGTCGGCGGCCGGCGGCTGGACGGCACCATCCCGATCTCGGGCGCGAAGAACGCGACGCTGCCCTTGATGATCGCCAGTCTCCTCACCGACGAGACGCTCATCCTCGACAATGTGCCGCGGCTCGCCGATGTGGCGCTGCTCGAGCGCATCCTCGGCAATCACGGCGTCGACATCATGACGAGCGGCAAGCGCGCCGGCGAGACCGCCGACCACGGCCAGACGCTGCACATTTCCGCGGCCCGCATCGTCGACACCACCGCGCCTTACGAGCTCGTCTCCAAAATGCGGGCGAGCTTCTGGGTGCTGGCGCCGCTGGTCGCCCGCATGGGCGAGGCGCGGGTGTCGATGCCGGGCGGCTGCGCCATCGGCACGCGGCCGGTCGATCTCCTCATCATGGCGATGGCGCGGCTCGGCGCCGATATCGAGATCGACGCCGGCTATGTGGTGGCGCGTGCGCCGCGCGGTTTAAGGGGCGGCGAGATCGTGTTTCCCAAAGTCACGGTCGGCGGCACCCACACCGCGATCATGGCGGCCTCGCTCGCCAACGGCACCACGGTGATCGACAACGCGGCGCAGGAGCCGGAAATCGCCGACGTCGCCGACTGCCTCAACAAGATGGGCGCGCGCATTTCCGGCGCCGGCACCAGCCGCATCGTCGTCGACGGTGTCGCCAAGCTTCATGGCGCGCGCCATGCCGTGTTGCCCGACCGCATCGAGACCGGCACCTATGCCATGGCGGTCGCCATGGCCGGCGGCGATATTCTGCTGCAGAACGCGCGCCCCGAATTGTTGCAGGCCGCGCTCGACGTGCTGACGCAGGCCGGCGCCACGGTGACGCCGACCAACCAGGGCATCCGCATCGCGCGCAACGGCGCGGGGCTATTGCCGGTCGACGTCACCACCGCGCCGTTTCCGGAATTCCCCACCGATCTGCAGGCGCAGCTGATGGCGCTGATGACGCGCGCACGCGGAACCTCGCACATCACCGAGACGATTTTCGAGAACCGTTTCATGCATGTCGGCGAGCTGACGCGGCTGGGCGCCCGCATCCAGCTCGACGGCGAGCGCGCCACCATAGAAGGCGTCGAGCAGCTCAAGGGCGCGCCGGTGATGGCGACCGATCTGCGCGCCTCGGTGTCGCTCGTCATCGCCGCGCTCGCCGCCGAGGGCGAAACTATCGTCAACCGCGTCTATCACCTCGACCGCGGCTTCGAGCGGCTGGAAGAAAAGCTCGGCCGCTGCGGCGCCGCGATCGAGCGGCTGTCGGGGTAGGATTTATTATCCGCTCGTCCCCGTAAAGCGGGGACCCGGCAAGAAACCAACTGCAGATGCAATATCGCGCTGGATTCCCGCTTGCGCGGGAATGAGCGGTCGATAATCACAGTCTGCCTGGTGAGACGACGCCGTGAGATTGCTCAAACGCTTTTTGCGCCGCGTGCTGATCTTCGGCTTGGGCATCCTGAGCGTCTGGCTGATCGTCTTCGTTTTCCGGCTCACCGACAGCAGGCTGCCGACCATCTTGGCTTTGGCGCTGACCTACGGCCTCGCGGCCTATATCATTCTGCCGCGCGCCGTCCGCATGGGCCTTAAAATCCTGCTGCGCAAAAGAGTGCCGCGCTTCACCATTACCGGCGACGGCTTGCCCGGCGACCCGGTCAATCTGGTCCTGGTCGGGACGCTGGCGCAGCTGCGCGCCGCCTTTGCCGCCGCCGGCTGGTCGGAGGCCGATCCGCTGGGTCTAGCAAGCTCCTGGCACATGATCCGCGCCTTCGTTCTCAATAAGCCCTATCCGACCGCTCCGTTCAGCACGCTCTATCTCTATGGGCGAGGCCAAGACATCGGTTTCCAGAAGGCAATCGACAACAGCCCGCGCCGGCGTCATCACATTCGATTTTGGGCGATGAGCCCGGCGCGAGCCGAAGCCACGGTGGGGACGGCGAGTTTCTGGCTCAACACCGACCGGCCGCCGCACGACGCCCACGCGTTCTGGGTCGGCGCCGGCACCAAAGACACTGGCATTTCGCTGACCCGGCTCACCTTTCAGATCACCCACGCCACCGACGCGGATACCAATACCGAGCGCGACTTCATCATTGCCGAGCTGCGGGAGAAGCGCGTCATCGACGACGTGAACACCTATCAATCCGGCAAGCCGTTGCCCGCGCACGTCAATCATTACATCACCGACGGTGAAGTGACGGTGGCTAGTCTGGCGCCGCCTTCGGCTAATGCCACACCCGCATAGTGCGGATCCGATACGCTTTGAGCATCGCGGCCAGCGCACCATGCTGCGTCCGGATGGCTACCTGCTATGTGTTGAAGCTTTTCGGTGATGGAGGTCTCCAGTGTTCAGGTCCCAGCATCGGTGTGAGCATGTCCAATTTGCAACAGACGCGTCCTGAGAGCACGCTCGGATCCTCTACTTGGTGATTTGTCTGCGCGGGGATCGTAACGATTCCGGCGAATGAGAAGCTTACAGGTTTCTCTCATCACGCGGCGCATTGTCTGTGTCTCGCGCGTGGTCAGTAGCTAGTGATCGTGGCGGCCGTTGCAGATTCTTGTGCCACTTGGCGCGGGACGGCGTGAACTCGTTATTCGAGGCATGCCTCACCAGCCACGTGTGAAGCTCACCGATTGGATCTCTCCCGGGGTACGAACCATGGCCAGATTCACAAAACTTGCTTTGCTTCTCTGTCTCGCATTGGCCGCTGCCGCGGTTCGGCACCCGGCGGTTGCCGCCACGCTCGATGAGCAGATCTCGGCGCGGCTTGACGCCCTGGAAAAAGAAAATGCCGCGTTGCGCGCGCGCGTCAATCGTCTCGAAGCGTCCAAAGCGGAGCGGGTGCAACACGGCGCGGCCCCCGTCGAAGCCCGGCGCCTGCAAAATGCCGAAGCCTTGGCCGCCCCGCCGAATATGGCGTCCCCGATAAACGTCGGCCAAGCCGTCATCATCGGACCGTCGAACCCGCTGCATCACTTCGAGATCAGCGGATCGCTGATGTATCTGCAGCCGGGCGCTGGCGATCTCGAATATGGGACGCTGATCACCCCATTGCCGATAACGACGCCCAATTGGGCCAACCAATCGCTCAAGCCAGGCTTCAGTCCCAGCTTCCGTGTCGGGGCGCGCTATATGCCCAGCGAGGCCAACGATATCGAATTGAATTGGACGCATTTGAACAGCACCGCGAATGGCGCCTTTTCCGCCGCGCCGACGCAAATGGTCGGGCCACCTTATTTGATCGGTCCGGAATCGGCCCTGTACCAGAACGCCAACGGCACGGTGCGATCGGCATATGATGCCGTCAATTTGGACGGCGGTCACACCTTCTGTGCCGACTGTCCTTTCCAATTGCGCGCCTTCGGCGGCGTGGAATTTGCTCGCATCGGCCAGACTATGACCGGGCTGTTCCAGAGCGCCGATGGCACGGATGCCAGCGGATACACAAACCACTCGCTGTTTACCGGCGTCGGACCACGGTTGGGACTAAAAGGTCAGTATGCGTTAGGCGACTTTCAATTCATCGGCGAGTTTGCGGGGGCAGGCTTGATCGGCACCGCGCGGAACAGCATCAATTTTCTCACAATTTCTCCATTGGTCGGAACCAACAACCAAGCTTTGACATCCCCCAGTGCGACGCAGTTGATTCCCAGTATCGACGCCCGATTGGCCACTGCTTACACTTTTCCGTCCAGCGATTACGGCCAGTTCAAGCTTGAGTTGGGTTATCAAGCGGCAATCTATTTCGATGTCGTCAGTCAGTATGCGTTGACCCAAGTCCCGACAACGGTCCCGCCCGTGGGAGTCTTCCTGGCAACGGAACAACATTCTCAAAGCAATTTCACGGACCAGGGCCCGTATCTGACCGGCAGCTGGTTGTTCTAGCTGGGCAACCCCTCCGCTTGCTCGATAGGCCAATAGCGCGGCTAGCACGCGCGTGATTTGGTAAGACAGGTGTGGCCAACGCCGATCGCACTTCCGGCCCGCTTTCAGGCTAAGTTAAGCCCTTGCATTCGGCAATTGAATCACGAGGACAGAATGAAGAAGAGCGCCGGAGAGAAGAAGAGACCGTGCAAAAATTGCGAAGGTAAAGGCACGCTCAAGAAAGGCGATAAAATCGTGAGATGCCAGAGGTGTGGCGGGACTGGCATCAAGCCGTCATGATCCGTCCAAGTTCGCCGGGGCACGCATAGCGAATCTTCTGTCTGTCGCCGGCTTTGGCAAATCGCGCGGCAGGTTAATCACACCGCCAACTCGCGCATGATCCGGTAGAGCCGCGCCTGGCCCTCGAAGCCGATGCCGGGCCGGTCGGACAATTTCAGATAGCCGTCCTCGAGCTTGGCGTCGTCGGCAAAGCCGCCGAAATCGCCGAACACGCCCGGATAGGATTCCGCGCCGCCGAGCCCGAAGCCGCCGGCGATGGCAAGCGACATCTGATTGCCGCCGTGCGGGAACAACAAAGAGCGCGGCCATTGATGCCGCGCTAGCATGTCGAGTGTGCGGGCATATTGCACGATGCCGTAGGCCTGCGGCGGATCGACCTGGATGACGTCGCGGCGGGCCGGTTTTAGGCCGCCGAACCGGACCAGGTTCTCAACGTCCTGCGTCGAATACAAATTCTCGCCGGTCGACAGCGGCGCGTCGTAATTGGCGGCGATCTCCGCCAGCAATGCATAATCCAGCGGATCGCACGGCTCCTCGAACCAGCGCAAGTCGAACCGCCGCAAGCCGCGCGCATAAGCGAGCGCGTCGTCGCGGAAAAATTTCGAATTGGCGTCCACCGCCAGCGCGCCGCCTTTCGGCAGGATCGCTTTTACCGCTTCGACGCGGCCAAGGTCGTCGGCCAAAGGCAACCCGCCGACTTTCATCTTCAGCATGGTATAGCCGGCGTCGAGATGGCCCTGCATCTCGTCGAGCAAATCTTGCGTGGTCTTGCCCGGCGCATACCACCCGGCGCCGACATAGCAAAAGACCTTGTCGGCGATCTTGCCGTTATTGTAACGCTCGGCGAGCACGACATGCAGCGGCTTGTCGGCGATCTTGGCCACCGCGTCCCACACCGCAACCTCGATGGTGCCGATGCCGATCGAGCGCTCGCTGTGGCCGCCGGATTTCTCGTTCTTCATCATCACGGCGAGGATCTTTTCCGGCGCGAAATTAGCACCAGCCTCGTTGAGCAGCGATTGCGGATCGGCCTTCATGATGCGCGGAATAAACCGCGCGCGCATCTGCGCGCCGCAGGCATAGCGGCCCGTGGAGTTGAAGGCGAAGCCGCAGACCGGCTTGCCGCCGCGCACGACGTCGGTGATCACCGCGATCACCGAGGTGGTCATCTCGGAAAAATTCGTGCTCGAATTGGCGAGCGTCGAATTGAGCGGAATCGCGGTTTCGCGGATGTCGACAATGCGCATGGGAATAGGCCCGGCAAGACCTTTCGTGGCGTTTGTCCGATGCTATCATCGTCCCGCCACCACCAACAGCAGGGTAGGAAACAACCAATGGCCGGGCGCAAAGTGACGCGAGACGATCTCCGCGAGGCGGCGGAGAAGTACAAGAACTGGGGCAAATGGGGTCCCGACGACGAGATCGGCACGCTCAATAATACCAGCGCGGAAGACATCGTCGCCGCGGCGCGGCTCGTCAAAAAGGGCAAGGTAATCTCGCTGGCGCTCAATTTCGACAATAACGGCCCGCAGGGCGGCAAGACCAATTATCCAGCGCTCGGCCGCATCAATCCGCTGCACACCATGCTGCGCACCGGCACCGACGCCTATTCCGGCGTGCTCGACAAGCGCGGCATCCGCGCCGCCGACGACATGGTGGTGATGCCGCTGCAATGCGGCACGCAATGGGACGGGCTCGGCCACGTGTTCTATGAGAACAATATGTGGAACGGCTACGACTGCCGTGAAGTGTCGTCGTTCGGCGCGGCGAAATGCGGCATCGAGAAAACCAAGGCCAAGATGGTCGGCCGCGGCGTTTTTTTGGACGTGGCGCGCGCGCTTGGCAAAGACTGCCTCGACGACGGCTACGGCATCACCTGCGCCGATCTCGAATTGACCGCAAAGAAACAGAAGATCGAATTCAAGCGCGGCGATTACATCATCGTGCGCACCGGGCAGATGGAACGCTGCCTCAAAGCGGGAAGCTGGGACGGCTATCCCGGCGGCGACGCGCCGGGCTTTGCCTTCGAGACGCTGGAATTCGTCGCCAAGACGGAACTAGCGGCGCTCGCCAGCGATACCTGGGGCTGCGAGGTGCGGCCGAACAACACCGAAGGCGGCATCAACCAGCCCTGGCACTGGATCACCATCCCGATCATGGGCATGACCATGGGCGAGATTTTCTATTTGAAGGACTTGGCCGAGGATTGCGCGGCCGACGGAACTTACGAATTCATGTTCGTGGCGCCGGCCATTCCCATCACCGGCGCGGTCGGCTCGCCGACCAATCCGCTGGCGATCAAGTGACGCCGCGGCGTCACGGCCGGGCTCTCACGCGCCTCCCCGTTCCATCGCGATCTCCGCGGTGAGACTGGCGATGTCGCGATGGATCGTGGCTACGGCGCGGATTTTTCCGCCTTTGCGGTAACGAACCACGCAATCGCGGGCGTGAACGTCGCCTTCGATGTCGAGAGCGTCCCACGCGCTGGCATGGCCGACGTAGTTGATCCGGACGTCGTAGTGTTGGCTCCAGAAGAAGGGCACGCCGTCATAACGGCTGCCGATGCCCAGCATGGCGCGGGCCGCCGCCTGGCCTTGCCGCTCGGCGACCACCCAGTGCTCGACGCGGATGCTTTCGCCGCTGTGGCGATCGGGCCATCGCGCGATATCGCCCGCGGCGAAAATGCCCGCCGCGCTCGTCTTCAGATATTCATCGACAACCACGCCGCGCTCGACCGACAGGCCGGCTTGCTCGGCAAGCTGCGTGCGCGGGCGCACGCCGACGCCCATGACGACGAGATCGGCATCCAGCGTCTGCCTGTTCTTGAGTGTGACCTTACTACGCTCGATCGCCGTAACCGTATTGTCCAGGTGGAAGACGACGCCTTTTTCCTCGTGCAGCGAGCGCACGAAGTCGCCGAGTTCGGCGCCGAATACCCTTTCGAGCGGACGCTTTTCCGGAGCGACGACATGGACATCCAGGTTGCGGGTGCGCAAGGCGGCGGCGGTTTCGAGTCCGATGAAGCTTGCACCGATGACCACGACGCGGCGCGCGCGCTCCGCGGCGGCGATGATCGCGCGGCAATCCTTCAGCGTGCGCAAGACGTGGACGTGGGAAAGGTCGCCTCCCGGGATGTCGAGCCGGACAGGCTCGGCTCCGGTCGCGAGCAGCAACCTGTCGCAGCGCATGCGCTTGCCGTCCGTGAGCTCGACCTCCAGCGCATGCGGATCGATTTTCGATACCTTCGTATCGAGCCGCAATTCGATGGCGTTATCGCGATACCAGTCCTGTGTGCGCAACGGCACCCACTCTTCCGGCGCGACACCCGCCAGATAGTCCTTCGATAGATTCGGCCGATCGACCGGAGCATCCGCATCGTCGCTGAGAATGACGAGCGATCCCTCGTAGCCGTCGCGGCGCAGCTGTTCCGCGGCGGCAAAGCCGGCAGCGCCGCCACCGACGATCACGATGCGGGACGGCACATTGCCGGAGATCGGCTTGCGGGCGGGCAACGCTTTGGCCTTGCCGGTGACGAAAATCCTCTCGCCGTGTTGCTCCACGTTCCAACAGGCGAGCGGGTCGAACGCCGGCGCGCGGAGCGCTTCGCCGGTGCGCAGGCTGAAGCATGCGTGATGCCACGGGCAGCGTACCGTCTGACCGTCAAGCACGCCGTCCGCAAGCGGTCCGCCATAATGCGCGCAGTTCGCGCCGATGGCGAAATAGGCGTCCCCGACGTGGGCCAGCAACACGCCCTCGCCGCCGACACGGCCGCGCAGCAGCCCACTGGCGGGGATGTCCGAAACGGCAATTCCGAGCGACAGATCGGGACCTTGCTCGGTGTCAGGCATCAGCCCTGCTCCGCCTCAATCATCTTGCCAAGCACGCGCTTGTAGCGCACGCAGCCGATGTCGACGGCGAGGATCACCGGATCGAGCGGCTCCATCGCGTTCTCGATGACGCGCTGCTGCGCTTCGATCACCGGCGCGTCCTGTTCCTCGAAGGCGAAGCGGCGCATCTCGGCGATGCGTTGCTGCAGGTCGCGGTTGAGCTTGTCTTCGGCCGTCTTCACGCCCCAGCGCACGGCGGTGAAGAAATAATGCGTCGAGCGCTCGGTCTCGGGGACGAGCAGATGCACCGCGTGATAGCCGGTGCCGGTCTCCGGCGCCGCGCTCATCGTGCAGATGCCGGTGAACAGCCGCAGCGCCGCCGGCGCCATCCAGCGCATCTTGGTGAACTTGTCGACGCGCGGCGGATGGTCGGGCCAGAACGGCGCGAACATGCCGGGCGGCTTTGAATCGGTGGCGTGGCGGCCGACCACGACGTCGTCGCCGTCCTGCTCGGCGGTGATCTCGGACTCGACGGTGTCGGCATTGCCGAGAATGCCTTCGTGCAGATACGAGGTGTGGCTCAAGTCGAGCAGGTTGTCGATGATGAGCTGATAATGGGCCTTGATGACGATGCTGTCGCGCTTGGTGGTGTGCAGTTCCGGCACATTGTCGAGCACGGAGAAATCCGGAATCTTGCCGGCATCGGCCGGCGCCGAGCCCATCCAGATCCATACTGCCTTGTGCTTCTCGATGACGGAATAGCTTTTCACGCGCGCGCGCGGCGGAATGTTTTTGGCGCCGTGCGGGTTGCGCACGCAGGCGCCGCTGCCGTCGAATTGCAAGCCGTGATAGGGGCACTGGATGCGGTCGCCATTGACGATCTTGCCCATGGAGAGCGGTGCGAAGCGGTGGGCGCAGCGATCCTCGATGGCCGCGACCTCGCCGTTGCTCTTGCGATAGAGCACGACGGGCTCGTTCATGAGCGTGCGGGCGACAAGCCGCCCGTCGCCGACCTCGTCGGACCAAGCCGCCACGTACCAGGCATTACGCAGGAACGCGCCGGAGATCATGTCCTGCCGCGGTTTTGATCCGTTGGACTTGGCCCGAGGCTGATCCAGCATGGCATTTTCCTTCCCAGTCGTGGCGGCTGGCGCTTTCAAGCGTCCGTCGGCAGCCATGATAGCATGCAGCGGCGTATCTTGAAGCCGGGGCGTGCTGGCCAAATCGCTCGCAATGAAGTGACGAGAGCTCAGGTTGCGCTTTGCCTCCCATCGACTACGTTTAATGGCGTTCAAACAGCGGGCCCCAGCCATGAGCACGATCACCGAGACCAAGCACTATCCCGTGATGCATACCGACGCCGAGTGGAAGAAGATCCTCACCCCCGAGCAGTTCCACATCATGCGCGAGCACGGCACCGAGCGGCCGGGCTCTTGCGCCCTCAATTACGAGAAACGCGCCGGAGCGTTTTACTGCGCTGGCTGCGGGCAGAAGCTGTTCGTGTCCAAGACCAAATTCGAGAGCGGCACCGGCTGGCCGAGCTTCAACGATCCGGAGCCCGGATCGGTCGAGACCACGACCGACAACAGCCTCTTCATGACCCGCACCGAGGTGCATTGCAGCCGCTGCGGCAGCCATCTCGGCCATGTCTTCGAAGACGGCCCGCCGCCGACGCATCTGCGCTACTGCATCAATGGCGTGGCGATGAATTTCAAGCCGGAGTAAGTTCAAGCCAGAGAATTTATCCGGCACGATGCCGCACAACGATGCGGGCGAGGGGAGGAATCATGAAGCTGCGGCGGCGGGAATTTCTGCGTCTGGCGGCCGGCGCCGCCGCGATTAATTCGAGCTTCATGGGCGCCGCGCGGTCGGCCTTGGCGCAGTCCTACCCGGCACGGCCGGTCAAGCTGATCGTCGGCTTTCCGCCCGGCGGCCAGGTCGACATTATCGCGCGCATCGCCGCGCAATGGCTGTCGCAGCAGCTCGGCCAATCGGTGGTCGTCGAGAACCGGCCCGGCGCCGGCGGCTCACTCGGCGCCGAAGCCGTCATTAACGCGCCGCCGGACGGCTACACGCTGTTCTTCGCTGCGGCGTCCAATACCGTCAACGCCTCGCTGATGAAAAATCTCAGCTATGATTTCGTCCGCGATATTGCACCGGTCGCGCCGATCAATCGCATCAATCTCGTCATCGACGCCAATCCTTCGCTGCCGGCCGCCAATGTCGCCGAGCTGATCGCGCTGCTTAAGGCCAATCCCGGCAAAATCGTCATGGCGTCGCCGTCGCTCGGGACGCCGCCTTATATGGCGGTGGAGCTTCTTAAGATGATGGCCGGCGTCAACGTCGTGCACGTGCCCTATGCCGGCGAAGGCCAGATGGTTGCGGACCTGCTGGGCGGTCAGGTCAAAGTCGGCGTCGACGGCATCTCAGCCGTCATCGGGCAAATCAAAACCGGCAAGCTGCGCGCGCTGGCGCTGACCACCGCGACCCGCATCGAGGAGCTGCCCGGCGTTCCCATCGTCGCCGAGACTTTGCCGGGCTTCGAGGCGAGCGGCTTTTCCGGCATCGTCGCGCCCAAGAACACGCCGCACGACATCATCGACAAGCTCGCCGGCGCGGTCCGCGCCGTCCAGGCGGACGCCAAGTTCAAGGAGCGGCTGGAAAGCCTCGGCGTCAGCGAGCTGTCGCTGTCGCCCGCGGAGTTCGGCAAGTACATCGCCGACGAAACCGAGAAGTGGCGCAAGGTGGTCCAGTTCGCGGGATTGAAGGCACAGTGACTCGCACGCCGATGCGGCGGCTCTCTATTTGGCGGTGCCGTCGCAGCCGCGATTGGTGCCGCGGCCCTCCATGACGACGCAAAACTGCTGACAAGTCGGTCCCGCGGTGGTGCGGCATTGGGCGATCGCCTGGGCATCGGCCATCTGCTGATTTTCGGCAATCGACCAGCCGACGCCCGGCGTGCCGTTGGCGGGATCGATGGCGACCGCGAAGCACTGGTTGTGGAAAGTCGCGACGACCTTGCAAAGCTTGCGCGCCGCCTCCGATGCGCCCACCGATTTTTGGCAACCGGTAATCGCGCCTTTGCGCGCCGTAGCCATGTCCGGCGCATTCAGCTGGAAGCCGCTGGCAAAGCCTTCATGCGCTACGTCGGCGGGAAGTCCGATCGCCAGCGCGCTGTCGGCCCGGCCCGGCGAAGCGATCACCATCGCGGCGAGAATGAGCGCGGCAATCGCAAGCGCTCGGCCGATGATAAATGTCTTCGCATGCATGTTTGCCCCCCTGGCAGATGGAGCCGCAACGCGCTCATCGCGCGTCGCCGGTACGCGAGCGTAACCAGTCGTCCATTTCCAAACAAGGCCGCCTGCGGCGGTCACGCCGCGCGCGCTCCCTATAACTTCTTGCTCGCGATCGCCGCGCCCTCTGCGAGCGCCCGCAGCTTGGCCCAGACGATCGAGTCGGCCACCGTCGGCTCGGCGCGCACCGCGGTGCCGAAGCCGCAATCGACGCCGGCGATGACGCGGTCGCGGCCGACGATGTCGGCGTAACGGCCGATGCGCTGCGCAACGAGGCGCGGATGCTCGACGAAATTGGTGGTCGAATCGATGACGCCGGGAATGAGGATCGTGTCGTCGGGGATTTTGATGGTCTTGAGGTCCTCCCATTCATGATCGTGGCGCGGATTGGCGGCCTCGATGCTGAACGCCTGCACGCGCGCCTTGAACGCGATGTCGATGATTTTAAGCAGCGGCAGGTCGTGGGTATGCGGCCCCTCGTAATTGCCCCAGCAGATGTGCAGTCGCATGCGGTCGGCGGGGAGGCCTTCGATCGCCGCATTGAGCGCCGCGATATTGCGCTCGGCGATCTTTAAGCGGAATTCGTCGTCGGTCAGATGGCGGTATTGGTTGTTGCGCGCCGAGCCGAGGTCGGGCGCGTCGATCTGTAAAACCAAGCCGGCCTCGACGATGGCGCGGTATTCGACCTTCAGCACTTCGGCTAGCGCGGCTAAGTAGGCGTCTTCGCTCGGGTAATGCAGGTTGATGATAAAGCGCGTCAGGATGCCGGGCGACGGCGCGGTCATGAACACTTCGGTCGGCTTTGATTTCGCCGCCGCGCCTTTCAGATGCGCGATGTCGCGGTCGAGCGCCGCGCGGTCGTGGTAGCGCAATTCGCCGACGCAGCCGGGAAACGGCACGGCGGCGAAGCTGCGGCGTTCGCGGGCGAAGTCGGGATGGTCGATGAGATCGCGGCCGATCATGATGTCGCGGCCCTTTTCGGCCGCGCGCGGATCGGGCGCGATGCCGCTGACGCGATGCCGGATATAGGTGGTGTAGGACGGCTTACTCATCTCGCCGTCCGAGACTACGTCGACGCCGCAGGCGACTTGCTGCGCCACAACGTCGTTGACCGCCTTGGCGGTGGCGGCCTCGAAAATGTCGGCAGCGACCACGCCGCCCTTTTCCCGTTCGAGAATGAGATCGATCAGCGCCTTCGGCCGCGGCAGGCTGCCGGTATGGCTGGTGAGGATGCGGTCGGTCGAGGCTTTCATGCGGCACTTCCGGGACGGTCGGATGCCCCGAGCGAAACGGGGCTAGATGGCGTAGGATAGCGGCCGGCCGGTTCCTCGTCGATTATTGAGGCATAATTCGTCAATGACGTTCACGCGCAATACGTCGATCCCGCGACCTGCACCACGATGAGGACGTCGCATCGCCGATTGTCGTAGGCCCGGTCATGTCGCGGCACCATGCTGGCGCAAACGGGTATCGACGCTGGCGGCAAGCTTCACCAGATCGTCGGCGACCTCGACCGGATAAGTAGCACCCGGCGTGAGCCGGGACAGATTTTCCGGCAGGCGCTCGAGTTCGCGCTTGGCGTGGCGCCTGATCTCATCGAGCGACGGCGACGGCGCGATGCGCTTGCCATTCTTCATCACCGGGCCGATGAGCGGTTCCCCCGCTTTGTCGTGGTCCTCAAGAGTAAGCAGATCGCCGGCCATGCGGCCATTCGCGTCGTAGCGCCGCCATACCTGCTTGCGGCCGGGCCAGGTCGCCTTGTGTTCCGAGCGCTTGCGCCGCGGCAGGCCGGCATATTCCTGCATCTTGTACACGCAATCGGCGGAGGGAGCGTCCGACGACGTCGTGAGGCTGGTGCCGATGCCGATGCCGTCGATCGGCGCCTTGGCCTTGGCGAACTCCGACAGCGAATTCTCATCGAGCCCGCCACTTACAAAAATCGTGGTGTCGGTAAGGCGGCCGGCATCGAGAATGGCGCGCACGCTTTTCGACAGCGCGATGAGGTCGCCGGAATCGAGGCGAACGCCGCGGATGGCGATGCCGGCCGCCTTAAGCCGCGGCGCCAGCGCCACGACTTTTCGCGCGGCGGCTTCGCTGTCGTAGGTGTCGAGCAGCAGCACGACATTTTCCGGCCGCGACCGCGCGAAACTCTCGAATGCCGCCGCTTCGTCGTCGAACGCCTCGATGAAGGAATGCGCCATGGTGCCATAGAGCGGGATGCCGAAGTCCTCGCCGGCCAGCACCGTTGCCGTGCCGGCGAAGCCCGCGATGTAGCTCGCCCGCGCCGCCATCAATCCCGCTTCGGCGCCGTGCGCGCGCCGCATGCCGAAATCGACCAACAGCTTGTCCGGCGCGGCAAGCACGCAGCGCGCCGCTTTGGCGGCGATCAGCGACTGAAAGTGCAGGATGTTGATCAGCCGCGATTCGACGAATTGCGCCTGCGGCAGCGGCGCGGTGACGCGCAGGATCGGTTCGTTGGCGAAAAAGACGGTGCCTTCCGGCATGGCATGCACGTCGCCGGTAAAACGGAAGCCGGCGAGGTAGTCGAGAAGCTTCTGGCTGAAACGGCCGGTGCTTTCGAGCCACGACAGGTCGGCGTCGGAAAAGCGAAGCGTCTCCAAGAAATCGAGCGCCTGCGCCAGACCCGCAGCCAGCAAAAAACCGCGGCTCGGCGGCAAGGTGCGGGCGAAGAATTCGAACACCGCCGCATCGGTATCGCCATGGTCCAGATAGGCCTGGACCATGGTGAGTTGGTAAAGGTCCGTCAGCAGCGGACTTAATTCGTCCATCGCGGCAATCCTCGCAGGCCCAAGCGCACGATATCTAGCGAACCCGGCGATGGGATGCGCGGCTTTTTAAGTCCTCGCATCCGGCGGACGAGTGCGCCGATGCAGGCCTATGGCAGCGTGTGACGCAAACTGGCCTCTGGCCCTCCAGCGGGTTTTTCGCTCAGCACTTTGTGATGGGCCGCCAACTGTAGGAATTTACCTTTTGGCATCCCGTATCGCCGCGCACTGCCTTAAGTATTTGAATGTTATTGTCTTTTCAGTCTCTACCAAGTTCACCTTTTATTTACGTTACCCTTGCCACCGCCGCAAAGTCGCAGCATTGTGGGTTGGGTCCGCGGCGATTGGGGACGGTGAGAAGTCGCTCCGAACTGACTTCGAGATGGGGGAACAGATCGTAACGCCTAAGGGGGGCGTGAAATGGCGTCTGCGTTTTTGCAGGATGAGGGCGGGCTCGGCGCGTCGGTAATTCACGTCAGCCCTTCTTCCGCGTCGATCGTCGTCCCAGACGCGCACCTTCTCTTTAGTGCTCACTTCAGCCGTTCGGGGCCCGATCTCGTCCTCACCGGAGCCGACGGCCGCCACTATATTATTCCGGGATATTTCTCCAGCGAACACCCGCCCGCTCTCGCGGCGCCCAACGGCGCCACACTGTCGGCCGACGTCATCGGGCTGATGGCCGGCTCACCAACGCCCGGCGAATACGCGCAGACCCAACCGACGCCGCCGCCCGATCTCATCGGCAAAGTCGAAAAGCTCCTCGGCAACGCCACCGTCATTCGCAATGGCGTTTCGGTGACGTTGAATATGGGCGACGCCGTCTATCAAAGCGACGTGATCCAGACCGGCCCCGACTCGAAGGTCGGCATTGGTTTTCCCGACGGAACCGCGCTTGAGCTTCTCGCCAATACGCGCATGGCGCTCAGCGAGTATTCCTACGATCCCAACGGGCACGCGAATTCGGCGCTATTCAGTTATGTCGAAGGCACATTCGGCTTTTTCGCCGGCAAGGTCGCGCATACCGGCGACATGAAAATCGCCACGCCGGTTGCCACGATGGGCATCCGCGGTACCACCGGCGTCATGGGGCAGGGCACCGACGCCAACGGTCACGATTTCTACTGGCAATCCATCTACGACGATCCCCACACCAATATCAGCGGCTCCTGGGACGACTTCGGGCAAAATCCGGACGGCACGACCTTCGTCGAAGTCACGGTTTCGCAGCCGGGCGAGATGACGGTTTTCACGCTGCAAGGCCCGGGATTGCCGCCGCTGATCACAACGATACCGATTCCGCAGTCCTACAATCTGATCGGGCTGCAAATTATCGAGGACCTCGGGGACATCATCCAGCTCCTCAATGTCGCGCCGCATTCGCTTGGCACTCCCGGCAGCCCCGAAAATCCGCAAGAGATACTGCCGCCCGAAAATTTGCCGGGTCTCGGCAATGGGCCGCAGTTGATCTTCTATGTTCCGATCGAGCCGCCCGGCGGGCCGCCGGTGATCGTGCCGATCGTTCTGCCGCCGCCTTCGCCGTCCGGCCCGCAAACCGGCTTTATTTGGCCGAGCGGAACCGGCACCTGGGACACGGCCTTCGGCTGGATCGGAGACGCGGTGCCGATTTCGGCGCCCGACACGGTGACGATCAAATCGGGCCTCGTGCAGTACGGCAATAATGGCGCCGACAATTACACGATTGCCGCCTTGCTGGTGGATCAACCGGCCGAGCTCGATATCGTCAGCGCCACGCTGAACGTCCAAAACGGCCTCGATGATGCCGGCAAGATCGTTGTCGGGGGCGGCGATCCGCCGTCGCTCACGGTCAGCGGTCCGGTTACGATAGAATCCGGCGGCAAGCTACTCGCCCGCGGCAGCGGTGCGGTCGTGGACCTTACCGTCGCGACGGTCGACAATTCCGGCACCATCGCCGCGCGCCACGGCGGCGACGTGGAATTCATCGGCGATACCGTCACCAACTCAGCCGCCGGTGCCGACAGCGCGCCGGGCAAGATCAAATCGGTCGGCTTCGGATCGGTCGTCGATTTCAGCTTCGTCGACTTCGACAATGGCGGCGTCGTCCTCGCCAATGATTGCGGCGGCATTTTCTTTGTCGACGCTGCCGTGACCAACGACGCCGGCGGAAAATTCACCGCGAAGGATTTCGGCTCCATCACCTTTGCCACTACGCCGGTCGACAATTCCGGCGTCATGCGTGCCATCTTCGGCGGCTTCATCAAATTCGAGGATTTGGTGACCAACGAGACCGGCGGCGACATCCGCTCCGCTGGCTGCGATTCCTGCGTTATCTTCACCGGCAACGAACTCGACAATTTCGGCACGGTTGCCGCCGCCTGGGGCGGCGACATCAAGTTCTTCGACGCGACCATCAATAATGAAGCCGCCGCGACCGGCGGAACCATCGAGGCGAAGGACTGGGCCACCGTCAAAGTCTACGGCGGCACTCTCACCAATGACCTCGGCGCGCTGGTTGAGGCCGACCGTCACGGCGCCATTGAGATCAAAGACGCCTTCGTCCTCAACTCGGGCAAATTCAAAGCGACCGATTGCGGCCTCATCTGCATCCAAGGCTGCGACGGTTCCGTCACCAACAACGGCGAGTTCGTAGCGCGCGACTTCGGCACCATCGTATTTGCCGCATTGTCCGGCGTGACCAACGATGACGGCGGCAGGATCGAGGCCAGAGACCACGGCCGGGTCGTCTTCGCCGACATGTCGGTCACCAATTACGACCAGGAGGACGGTTTCGGTCCGTTCCACCATACCGGCTTCGGCGTAATCGCCGCTATCGGTTGCGGCTCGCAGGTCGATCTTGCCGATGCAACGATTGCCGGCGGCAGAATAGAAAGCCGCGATGGCGGCGTCATCGAGACGGTCTACGGTTGCAACACGTTCCTCAACGTGACGCTCGACGGCGCGGTGGTGAAGGTCGATTGCGGCACGTCGCTCGCGCTGGACGGCGGCGTCTCTGGAATTGCGGCGCTGATCGACGGCTGCGTCACGCTCGAGGGCGGCGGCGTCGTCACTATGGCCTATGGGAGCTATCAGATCCTGGCCGGCCACCACGGCGGCGCGTTTATCAACGACACCACGATTTCGGGCCTCGGTCAGATCGGGCAGGGCGACGGAGCGTTGCTCTTTATCAACGAAGGCGTGCTCAAGGCGCACCTCATCGGTCCAGATCACGGCAATGAATTCATAATCGATACCGGCATCGGCGAATGCGGCGCACCGACCACGATCAATGCCGGCCTGCTCGAAGCTTGCGGCCCGTGCGTCACGCTGCTCATCGAGAATACGACGCTCGACAATAGCTGCGGCACGATCGCGGCTTATGGCCCCGGCGCGGCCATCGACCTCGTCAATTCGACGATTTTCGGCGGTACGCTCGCGACGGGCGATCTATGCGATCCCTGTTTCGGCATCATCGAGATTCTGTCGCCGTCCTGCGACGGCACCAATACGGTGGTGTTCGACGGAACCGCGGAGAAGGTGACCGTCGACGGCTTCGTGCAAGTGCAAGAGGGTGCGACGCTCGAACTCGTCGGCACCATCGACAATAAGGGCACCATCGATGTCGACGACGCATGGTCTGGCGCCGATCTGGCGATCCGCGGCACGGTCGAGCTTCGCGGCGGCGGCACGGCCATACTCGAAGGCCCGGACGATCAGATCACGGGCATCCCCTGCACCGACGCCGTTCTCAAGAACTTCAGCACGATCCGCGGCGACGGCCGTATCGGCGCCGGCGACGGCTCGCTCAAACTGATCAATGAGGCTAAAGGCACGATCGAGGCCATCGGCGGGATCTGCGACCCGCTGACCATCGATACCGGCGACAGGACGGTCGTCAATGACGGCTTGATGGATGCGGCCTGGTTCGGCGTGCTCGATATCGAGAGCAAGCTCGACAATTCCGGCGACGTCGTCGCCGAACACCACGGGCAGGTCGCGTTCGACGCCAATGTTCACAACGAGGACGGCGGCGAGATCGAGGCCCAGCATGGCGGGTTGGTGACGTTCGACGGCGTCAAGGTCACCAATGACGGCGGCGCCGTGGTCGAGGCGAGGGGCGCCTGCTCTGTCGTCAACATCGATTGCAGCACGGTGAACAACGCCGGCACGATCGAAGCGAAACACGGTGGCAGCATCGTCATTGTCTATTCTACGGTCCATAACGCCGGCGGTTCGATCGAAGCCGACGGTTGCGGATCGACGGTCGATCTGATCGATGCGACAATCCGCTACGGCATGCTAGAAACGAGCGAAGGCGGCCTCATTCAGACTGTCTGTGGTGACAACACTTTTGACAGCGTAACCATCGCCGACCGCAGTTACGTGCTGGTCAACGACGGCACCTCGCTGACGCTGGAAGGTACCATTCACAATCACGGCACCATCGACGTCGATGGTGACACCGGCGCTCGCCTCATTATCGACGGGACCGTAACCCTCGACGGTCACGGCGCGGTGATGCTGGACGGTTGTGGCGATGCCATCGTCGGCGGCACGTGCGACGCGACGCTCGATAACGTCAATAATACAATTTCAGGCTTCGGCCAGATCGGCGGTTGTGACGGCTCTCTGGAGCTGATCAACGAGGTCAAGGGGACGATCGACGCCAACGACCCGTCGGGGATTCTGATCCTCGATCCTACGGAGACCACCAATACCGGCACGCTGAAGGCCAGCGATGGCGGCACGCTCGAAATCGAGAGCAACGTCGACAACACGAGCGGTATGATTGCGACTGCAGGCAGTCACTCTTCTGTCGAACTTGTCGACGTGACAGTTACCGGTGGCCAGCTTCGGACTGGCAGCCTCACCGATAGCAGCGGTGGCGTCATTGAAATTGTCGCAACCGACGGCGGCGCAAGCCTGTTCGACGGCACCGATCAGGAGGTCACCGTCAATGGCTACGTGAATGTCGATCCTGGGGCCGCTCTCGCGTTGGCCGGTACCATCAACGTCCTGGGTACGATCAACGTCGACGGTGTCGCCGGCGCGGATCTGACGATCGACAATGCGGTGACACTCGACGGCTCCGGCGGCTTCATCGTCCTGGACGATCATGGCGATGCAATCGTCAGCGGCAGTGACGCCGCGACGCTCGATAATTTCAGCAACATCTCCGGCCAAGGCCGCATCGGCGACGCATCGTTAAGCTTCATCAACGACGTGACCGGAGTGATCGACGCCGACATCGACGGCAAAACACTTATCGTCAATACCGCCAGCTCGCTCACCAACGAGGGCACGCTGGAAGCCTCAAACGGCGGCAGGTTGCTGATCAAGGATGCAGTGAATCCGGTTGACGCTGCCGGTTACGCGCGGATCGAAGGCGGCACCCTGGAATTTGACGCGGCAGCACACCTGAACCAGGTGACCTTCGATAACGATAGCGGCTATGGCGAGCTCGTTATCGGCGACCCGAAACACTTCTCCGGCACAATTTCCGGATTCGCCGGCACCGAATCGGCAACTCCGAGCTTGGCCAATTCGGATGAGATCGATCTCGTCGGCGTCGATTACACCTCAGAAGAATTTTCAGAGCACTACAAAAGCAGTACCGGCGTGCTGACGGTGTCGGATGGAACTCACACCGCCAAGCTTACATTTGTCGGCTTCACCGGAACGTTCCAGTTTGAGTCCGACGGTTCGGGAGGCACGTTGATCTTCGACCCACCGGCGGCGGATAAGTCCAGCGCGCTCGCGACCGTAGACGGTTCACTCTCATTCGCCGACAACGACGCCGGATCCGCCTTGAGCGCAAGTGTCGCGCCGGAGGGTTCTAATTATCTCGGTCACTTCGGTCTGAGCGCGATCAGCCAAGGCAGCGGCAACGCGTCGGTCGAGTTCGATTTCTCCCTCGACAACGACCAGAACAATGTCGGCGCGGGCCAGACGGTGACGCAGTCCTACCACGTGACCCTCACCGACGCGCAAGACCCTGCTGCGAACGCGACCCAGACAGTCTCGGTCTCGCTCGGCGGACCGAGCAACGATAACTTCGTGTTCGCGCCCGGCATCGGCGCCGAGACCATCGTCAATTTCAATCCGCAACACGACACGATCGAGCTCGACCATTTCGCCAATGCGCAGTCGATGTTGGAATTGGGTGCGCTGATCACCAACGATGTGCACGGCAATGCGGTGATCGATCTCGGCAATCACGACTCAATTACGCTTCCGGGCATGACCGCCGCACGATCTACACGCGGTCCTGCAGACCGCCGTTCACCTCCACTAGACGGCGGCCAAGGCATCGTTTTTCGGTTGCCGGCTGGCAGGCTCATCCTTGGGTTGCGGATTTCGCATGCCTTGCCATTCCTAGTGTGTCCAACCGTGCGGCTACGGCGTGCAAATCGCCTGTTTGTTGGGCGATTTCAATCTCGTGGACGAATTCATCCTTTATTTACATTATTCTTGCGCTGGCGGGCGAAATGTCGCATTTTGCCACCGTTCGCAGCCGCTGGGGACGGCGATGAGGGTTGCTGCGAACTGCTGGCATGACGGGGACCTGATTGTCACGCTCTGAGGGGAGCGGGGAATGGCTGCTGCGTATGCGAGGGAAGGTGGTTATGGAGCTCCGGCTTCCGTAATCCATTTCGATTCCGCGCATCCCCAGCACGCGATTGTCATCCCGGATGCGCAGCTGTTGTTCACCGGCGATTTCCACCGCGCCGGGCCCGATCTTGTCATCATCGGCCACGATGGCCGGCATCACATTATTCCCGGTTATTTCGCTTCCGAGCAGCGGCCGGCCTTGGCGGCGCCGAACGGCGCGAGTCTTTCACCCAACGTGATCGATCTGTTGGCCGGGTCGCCGACGCCGAACGAATACGCCCAGGCCGGGGCGCCGACGGCTTCGACCGATCCGATCGGCACGGTGGAAAAAGTTGTCGGCAACGTGACGGTGGTGCGTAACGGCGTCGCCGTCGCGCTGCACGTCGGCGACAAGGTCTATCAGAGCGACGTGGTGCAGACCGGCTCCGATTCGCAGGTCGGCATCGGCTTCCCCGACGGCACCGCGCTCAACCTCGTCGCCAACACGCGGATGGCGCTCAACGAGTATTCCTACGATCCGAACTCGAACAGCAACAGCGCACTGATCAGCCTCGTCGAGGGCACGTTCTCGTTCGTCGCCGGCAAGGTGGCGCATACCGGCGACATGAAGATTCAGACGCCGGTGGCGACGATGGGCATCCGCGGCACCACCGGCTGGGTGCAAGAACTCGCGACCATTACCGCGAATTACAACAATAATACCTACTCCTTCGCGGTGTCGCCCGATTACGGCACCAATCAGACCGGCATGTACGATCTGATCGATCAGAACGGCAACGTCATCGCCACCGTATCACAGTCCGGGTTACTGACGCTGGTGACGCCGCAAGGGGTCGGCGTGTCGCCGGTCGTCACCACGCAGCCGATGACGGCGACACAGCTGCAATTCGAACAACAAATCGTTCAGGAAGTCTTTCAGACCCTCAATCTCATCAACAACCCAAATCCGCATTCCAATCCGGGCAGCGGCGGCTCGGGGGGACAAAATCAGCAGAACGGTCCGGCGCAGCAGCTGCTCAAGGAGAACGGCGGCATTTTCAACGTCAACGCCCCGGGCGAGAACAACGGCGGGTCGGGCAGCGGTCAGGGCACCTCGGGCAATGGGCAGAATCAACCCACGACGACCGCCTATTGGATCTCCGCTGGCGACGGCAATTGGAGCAATGCGCTGGCCTGGAGCGACTCCTGGGCGCCGCTTTCTTGGCAGATTCTCATCATCAATCAGCCGGTCACGGTGACTATCGACAGCGCCAGCGCCGACTCCGGACCGGCGCCGACCGAGGCCGCCGATCTGCTGATCGGCCTCGGTGCGACACTGGCGATCATCGGCGGCGGATCGCTTACGGTTACAAACATCGTCGACGTCTTCGGCACGATCGACGTCAATTCCAACATCCAGGATCCGACATTTACGGCCCAAGGCCCGGTTACCGTGGAGGCGCTAGGCACGATCGAAGCCATCGGCTCGGCGGCGGCGGTTTATTTCTCGGATGCCACGGGCATTACGGTCACCGACGTCAGCGGCAACCCCACCAGCTATACGATCGACAATTCCGGCACTATTGCCGCTGGACAGATCCGGCCAGGTGTTCTTCGAACAGGCCATCACCAAAAACGAGGTCGGCGCCCTGATCGTCGCCCAGAGTCACGGGTCGATCACTTTCGATGGCGGCTTGGTCAACGGCGGCCAAAGCAGCCTGCAGAACAGCGGCACGGTCGAGGCGATCGACGGTGGCGCCGTCGTGTTCGATCTGGGCATGCTGGTCGACAATACCGGCACCATTTCCGCCGGCAGCGGGCTCGGTGGCCGGCGGCACGATCACATTCGACTCCGCGACGCTGACCAACGAGGCCTCTGGACTGATCGAGGCGCAGAACGGCGGCACGCTGACCATCCAGACCGGCAACGCCGTCGGCAATATCGGTACGCTGGAGGCGGTCAGCGGCGGGCTTCTGACGATTTACGACAATGTCACCAATACCGGCCAGCTGCTGATCGCGAACGGCGGCACGATGGCGCTGGTCAACGACACCATCACCGGCGGCCAGATCAATCTTAGCGCGGCCGGGGCCGCCTCCGAGTTGCAGATCGGCGGCACCGTGACGTTCACCGGCGGCACCGTGACGCTGAGCGACAATGCGCAGAACGCCATCCTCAGCAACGGCGCTGCCGCGACGCTGATCAATTATGACAGCATCTCCGGCTCGGGATCGATCGGCGACGCAGCAGACGCATATTTCACGCTGATCAACGAGCCGTCCGGCGTGATTGACGCCACCGGAAAGACGAACGCGCTCATCATCGATAACGACAGTCAAGAGAGCGGCGATACGCTGCCCGCAAATGCCGTCATTAATACCGGGTTGATCGAGGCGACTGGCCAAGCCGGACTTACCATCGACGGCAGCACAATCAGCAATGCTACTGACGCCGCGCATGATACCGGCGTTGTCGAAGTCGCCGCCGGTTCGCAAATCGATCTCGATAACGCGACGATCTTGCACGGATTTGTTTCAGTCGCAGCCAGCGGCGAGATCGTCACTGCTGGCGGCTCCAGCAATGCGATCGAAACCGCGTTCGGGTCCGATAACCAGTCTACAGTCACGATTAACAACGCCGGCACTATTTCAGTGAGCGATGGCAGCTCGTTGGCGCTGGCCAGTCCGTACAACATCGAAAATTCGGGCACGGTCGAGCTGAACTCAACGGCCGACAAAACATTCCTCTATTTCGACCAGCCCGCCCCTATTCTCTCCGGCGGCGGTAACATCACACTAGAAGGTGGTGAAGGCTCCCAAGACTTCATCGCCGGGCTTATCGGCCAGGGCTATACGACCGTCCTGCTCGACAATCAGAACAATACGATTTCCGGCGCCGGCGCGATCGGACAAGGTGATGGCGATCTGACGCTGCAGAACGACGCGCTCGGTGTAATCGACGCCAATATCGACGGCCAAACTCTGACCATCGACACCGGCAGCGGCATTATCGACACCAACACGGGATTGCTGGAGGCCACCAATGGCGGCATTCTGGTGCTGGTCGACACGACCGTGACCAACAGCGGCGCCGGCACCATCACCGTCTCTGGGATCACTGCGGCGCTCGATCTCGAGAACAGCAGCATTGACGACGGCACGCTCAACAGCACGGGAACGGTGGAGGTCAAGAGCGGCACGAATACGATCAGCGGCGTCACGAGCTTGAGCAATTATCAGCTCACCGTCGACAGCGGGGCGACGCTGACGTTGGCGGATGATCTTGTCAGCGGCGGTACGATCACGGTCGACTCGGGCGCGATCCTCAATCTCACCGATACGGACATCGTCAATGCCGTCCTGAATGTCGATCAGGGCGGTGTGGTGAACATTTTCGGGACCACCACGATCGACACGATCAAGAGCGTAATCACCGGACAGACGACGGTCGAAAGCGGCCAAGTCCTGGTTCTGAGCGATGAATTGGTCCTCGGCAGTATCACCGTGGAGGCCGCCTCCGGTCTGGTTTCTGCGGGCACGCTAAAACTAACAGGCAACGACATAATCAACGACGGTGCGCCGGGCTACGGCGCGTTCGACAATGCCGGTCAGATCATTGTCAGCGGCACCAATAACAGTATTGAGAACGATGACGGCACCGCTCCGGGCGGCGTCAACATTTTCACCAATAGCGGCACGCTGGAGGTGCTGGCGGGCGCCACGCTGACGTTGAGCAACGATCAGATCGCCGACAGCGGCGGCTCGATCACGATCGATGCAGGCAATCTTACGACGCCCACGCCAGGCCTGCTGACGCTGACCGGCACGACCATCAGCAACGCGACGCTAACTAACAACGGCACCCTCGATCTCACCGGCAATGACACGCTGCAGACCGGCACACTCGACAATACCGCCACGCTCAACGTCAGTGGCAGCGGCAACGCGGTTGACAGCGAGACTTCGTTCACCAATGCCGGCAGCATCACCGATCTTGGCAATCTGACACTCTCCAGCGAGATCGTCATCAACACCGGGTCGGTCACGGTCGGCGACGGCACCAATGCCGACGCGCTGACGCTGGGCGGGACGACGGTGTCGGGCGCCGGCTCGATCACGGTGAAGACTGCGGCATCATTGACCGCAACCGGGACCGACGCGATCAGCGGCGGCTCGCTGACGAACAGCGGCACCATCACCGACAGCGGCAACCTCGCGCTGTCGAGCGAGCAGGTCAGCAATGCCGGGACCATCACCGAGGGCTCCGGTCACACGCTGACGGTTGCCGACACGACGATTGCCGGGGCCGGTTCGATCACCATCGGCGGCACGGCGACGCTGACCGGCACCGACGCCATCAGCAGCGGCAGCCTGACCAACAGCGGCACCATCACCGACAGCGGCAACCTCACGCTGTCGAGCGAGCAGGTCAGCAATGCCGGGACCATCACCGAGGGCTCCGGTCACACGCTGACGGTTGCCGACACGACGATTGCCGGGGCGGGTTCGATCACCATCGGCGGCACGGCGACGCTGACCGGCACCGACGCCATCAGCGGCGGCTCGCTGACCAACAGCGGCACCATCACCGACAGCGGCGACCTCACGCTGTCGAGCGAGCAGGTCAGCAATGCCGGGACCATCACCGAGGGCTCCGGTCACACGCTGACGGTTGCCGACACGACGATTGCCGGGGCCGGTTCGATCACCATCGCCGGCACGGCGACGCTGACCGGCACCGACGCCATCAGCGGCGGCTCGCTGACCAACAGCGGCACCATCACCGACAGCGGCAACCTCACGCTGTCGAGCGAGCAGGTCAGCAATGCCGGGACCATCACCGAGGGCTCCGGTCACACGCTGACGGTTGCCGACACGACGATTGCCGGGGCCGGTTCGGTCACCATCGCCGGCACGGCGACGCTGACCGGGACCGACGCGATCAGCGGCGGCTCGCTGACCAACAGCGGCACCATCACCGACAGCGGCAACCTCACGCTGTCGAGCGAGCAGGTCAGCAATGCCGGGACCATCACCGAGGGCTCCGGTCACACGCTGACGGTTGCCGACACGACGATTGCCGGGGCGGGCTCGATCACCATCGCCGGCACGGCGACGCTGACCGGCACCGACGCCATCAGCGGCGGCTCGCTGACCAACAGCGGCACCATCACCGACAGCGGCAACCTCACGCTGTCGAGCGAGCAGGTCAGCAATGCCGGGACCATCACCGAGGGCTCCGGTCACACGCTGACGGTTGCCGACACGACGATTGCCGGGGCGGGCTCGATCACCATCGCCGGCACGGCGACGCTGACCGGCACCGACGCCATCAGCGGCGGCAGCCTGACCAACAGCGGCACCATCACGGACACCGGTACGCTGACGCTGAGCACCGAGACGGTGACCAATACAGGGTCGATCACGGTCGGCGACGGTAGCGCGGCCGACACGTTGACGCTGAGCGGGGCCACGGTGTCGGGCGCCGGCAGCATCACGATCAAGACCGGCGCATCGCTGGCGACGAGTGGAACCGACTCGCTGACCGGGGGTTCGCTGACAAACAGCGGCGCCGTCACGGACAGCGGCACGCTAACGCTTTCCGGCGAGACGGTGACCGGGGCCGGCAGCATCACGATCAAGACCGGCGCATCGCTGGCGACGAGCGGAACCGACTCCATCACCGGCGGTTCGCTGACAAACAGCGGCACCATCACCGATAGCGGCAACCTCACGCTTTCCGGCGAGACGGTGACCAATGGCGGCGCTGTCACGATTTCCGGCGCCCTGACATTGGACAACGCCACCGCGGTCACCGACGGCGCGCTGGGCGACACGATTACAGTGGCGAGCGGCGGCACGCTGACACTTGACGATACATCGTCGATCACCGGCGGTACGCTCACGGTCGACAGTGGCGGTACGCTTTATATCGAGAATAGCACCGGCGCCACGCTCGATCACGTCAACCTCGTCAATCACGGGACCATGCATGTCGATGCGAATGCGCCGGCGAAGCTGATCCTCGATGACGGCACGACGGTAAGCGGCGGCGGCAGCCTAGTGATCGGTAGTTCCGGCACGCTAGTGCTCAACGACGCCACCATCAGCGGCGGCACCGTCAGCAATACGGGTATTATCGACATATCGGGCAGCGCCAAGATCGACGACGGCGCCAGTCTGAGCGGTCAGATCGCGATCACGACCGGTGTGACGCTGACGCTCGACGACGACAGCATCACCGGGGTCACGGTCTCGGGCGGCACCGTCGATCTCGACGGCGCCATCTCGACGGTCAGCGGGGCGACCACGATCGAGAACGGCACGCTGAACAACGGCGACGTGACGGTGGTCGGCAGCGGCACGGTTCTGACGCTGACCGACGAAACGGTGAGCGGCTCTACGATCACGCTGGTCAGCGGCGGCAGCTTGGCCGTCGATCCGACCGTGACGCTGGAGGGCGGCGCCACCATCAGCGGCGGCTCGATCACCAATACCGGCGTGCTGGAGATTGCCGGCCCGGCGGTGCTGAGCAACGACACGCTGACCAATGGCGGCGCGACGCTGAAGGTCGACGCCAGCGAGGCTTTGACGATTTCGGGTGACACGATCGGCGGCGGCACGCTCACCATCGCCGGCAACGGATCGACCGCCGGCGACATCGACATTACCGCCAACACCAAGATCGACGGCAATGCCAGCATCATTGGCACGGTGGTCACGATCAGCGGCAACGTCACGACCGGCGGCGATATCACGCTGGCAAGCGGGGTGACGCTGACGCTGGACGATGTCACGCGCAGCAACAGCACGCTCATCGTCAACGGCAACTCGACAATCCGGATCGACAGCGGCGATACGCTGACCGATGCCGGAACTGACGCGGTGACCGGCAGCGGCGCGCTGACCATCAGCAACAGCGGCACGTTCGCCCATACCGGGACGCTGACAAATAGCCTCCTGAACACGACCTTCACCGGCAGCGGCACGGTCATCTACGACGGCAACAATCACGGTGTTCCGAACCAGACGCTGACCAACGAAGGCAACACGTTCACCGGCTATCAAACGTTCGGTAACGGCACCGTGTCCGGAACGATCGACAACGCCTCCGGCACTTTCGATGCCAATGTGAGCGGCCAGGCGTTCTTCTTCCAAAATCATATCGCGCTGACGAATGCCGGCACCATGGAAGCGACCGGCGGCGGCATGCTGACGTTTGCCGACAGCGTCACCAACAGTGGCGCGATCGTCGCCGGTGCCAATACCGGCACAGCAGTCGGCACGCTGGTCGATGTGCTTGGCACCATCACCAACACCGGCGCAGGTTCCATCAGCGTCACCGGCGCGCTGCAGCTCGCCGGCGGCACGATCTCCGGCGGCACCGTTACCAACACCGGCTCGATCACGACGACGACCGCCGGCGGCGCCATCGATCATGCGACTATCGACAATGCGGGCGGTACCATCACCATTGGCGGCGCACTGACCCTCGACGACACCACGGTCAGCGGCGGCACTATCACCGGCGCCAGCAACAGCGGCGGGCTCAACGTCGATACCAGTAACACGCTGACGCTCAAGAGTGTGACGGCGCTCGGCAATGGCGGCGGCACCGGCACGATCCATAATGCCGGCACCGTTCAGATCGAGAACGGGCTGACGATCAGCGGTACGTCGTTCACGCTGGAGCTGACCGGCGCCGGCACGGTTTCGGTCAACGGCGAAACCATTACGGGACTTGCCACTGGCGAGACCTTCGAGAACAACGGCAACACCATCGACGTGACCGGCACGAGCCAGATCGGCAACGGCAATGGCGATTTGACGTTCGACAACGCCGCCGGATCGATCGACATCCAATGCGGAACGCTGACGATCGACACCGGCAATCCGATCACCAATGCCGGCGGCATCACGGTGGCGAGCGCCGCCACGCTGCAGATCGACGACGGCACGGTCAGCAATTCCGGCACCATCACGGTCGACGGCACGCTGGCTTTCGACGGGAATGTCTCGCTGACCGGCGGCGGCACGGTGTCGATGGGCGGCGGGACGATCGCTCCGGTCATCAGCGGCGAGACGCTGACCAACGACATCACGATTGCCGGGACCGGTCAGATCGGCACCGGCAGCACCGTTGGCATCAAGCTCAATCTGGTCAACGCCGGAGTCATCGAAGCAAACGTCCACGGCGGGACGCTCAAGATCGAGAATTTCGGCAGCTTCAGCAACACCGGCACGCTGGAGGCGACCAACGGCGGCACGCTCCAGGTCCACGTCGGTACGATCGCCAATACCGGCACGATCGCGGTCGATACCGGCAGCGCGTTCCAGCTCGACAACCCGACGAATTTCGGCGCGACCGTGACATTCAGCGGCGACGGCCAGGTGACACTGAGCGGCGGCGCGATCAAGGGCGTGGCCGGCGTGTCTTTCGAGACGCTGCTCAACGACGGCAACACGATTTTCTCGTCGGGATTGAGTCAGATCGGCTCCGGCACCGCCGCGCCCATCATCGTCGACAATGCGTCCGGCATCATCGACGTCACTGGCGGCACACTGACCATCCAAACGGATGAACCGGTCACCAATGCCGGCCTGATCGAGGTGGCGAGCGGCGCCACGCTCGATTTCACCGTCGGCTCATTGATGAATACCGGCGCCAATCCGACTGCGCCGAGCAGTCCCACCGGCGTTCTTATCGAAGGAACTTTCCTGGCCGACAACCCGCTCGGATCGCCGGCGCATGGCACGGTCAGTCTCGGCGGCACCGGCGGCGGCGCAATTGCACTGCAGGGCGGCACGATTGACAGCACGGTGACGCCGCAGACCGTCGGTGGGACGGTGACCGGCGAAACCCTCGCCAACATCAACAATATCATATCGGGCTATGGCCGAATCGGGACCGGCACCGGCGATCTGACGCTGAATAACACGGTCCATGGAACGATCGACGCCAACGATCCTTCCGGCAGGTCGCTCATTCTCGATACCGGCCATACCATCACCAACGCCGGCACCTTGAAAGCGGCGGCCGGCGGCATCCTGCAGATCGACGATGTCGTCGATAATTCCGGCGTGATGATCGCGACGGCCGGCGGCGGCACCGTCGGCGGCGAGATCGACGTCAAGGCTACCTCGATCGACAATACCGGCACCGGCGCGAACGGCATATCCGTCGGCAATCTGTCGACGCTCTTGGTGGACGTGAGCAATCTTCAGCTCACCGGCGCCGGCGCCGTGACGCTGTCGCTTGGCAGCCAGATCCTTGGCAACGGCGCCAGCGGCAGTCCGGACACGCTGGAAAACGTCGACAATACGATCAAGGGTGCCGGCACCATCGGCGCCGGCAACGGCCATCTGGCGCTAACCAACGACCTTGGCGGCACCATCGACGCCACCGGCGTTCTCGCCATCGAGACCGGCAACACGGTGACCAACGGCGGCCATCTCGAGGCGACGAGCGGCGGCACGTTGGTGCTCGACGACAACGTCGCCAACAATGGCGGTACCATCAACGCGACCGGCGCCGCCTCTCAGGTCGAGCTTAACAATGTGACGATCGCGGGTGGTACGCTGAGCACCGGCGATCTGACCGATCCCAATAGCGGCCTGATCGCTGTCGAGGCGGCGACCGGCACCAATACCAGCGTCCTGGACGGCTCGGCCAATACGGTGACTGTGGCGGGCTATATACAGATCGAGTCCGGTGCCAATCTCGAGATAAAAGGCACCATCGACAATACCGGCACGATCGAGGTCGATGGCGGCATTCAGCTGAGCACCACGAACGCTCTCGAGATCAGCAGTATCGTAACGCTGACCGGCGGTGGCACGGTGACTCTGGACGCCGCGAGCGATCAGATCGTTGCCGCAACTGGCGGCGGCACACTTGATAATTACGACACGATTTCCGGCGCCGGCACCTTCGGCAGCGCCACGCTCACGCTCGACAACGAGACAGGCGGCGTCATCGACGCCAATGTCGCGAGCGGCACGCTCATCCTCGACACCGGTACCAATACCACCACCAATGGCGGCCTGATCGAGGTGACGAGCGGCAGCACGCTCGATATCGAGACCGCCGTCGACAACACCGGCACGGTCAAGGCGGTCGCCGGCGAGATCGACGTCACCTATGCCGGCGGCAGCGACGACATCATCACCGCCAGCGGCGGCACCGTCATCGTCTTCCACGACTCGCTCGGCAACATCCCCGGCAGCGCGTTCGGCTCTGGCGCCACCGTCTCGGCCACCGGCGGCACGCTGACCATCGAGAACGGCAGCACGTTCGGCGCCGATGCCCATGTCACGGCAGAGGGCAGCGGAACGGAGTTGACCGTTAACGGCAGCACATTCGGCGACGGCGTGACCATTGACGCGAGCGGCGGCAGCTCGCTGACCATCGATGACGGCGCCTCGTTCACCGCGGGCGAACTCGGTGACCTTGAGCAGTGGCAGCGTCACCATCGACGGCACCTCGATCGACGGCTACGGAACGCTGTCGGGCAATCTCGGCGGCGACGTGACTTCGATCACTGCCGATGGCGGCACGCTGGACATTACCGGCCTGACGACTGGAACGCTGTCGGCGACGGTCGATTCCGCTACCGACACACTTCTCGTCGGCGCAAGCGGCGATAGCGTGACGTTCAGCTCGCTCGCCAATGCCGGAACGGTCGAAGTTACGGCCGGCACGCTCGACGTCACCGGCGCCGTCAGCGGAGGCGGAACGACGCAAATCGACGCCGGCGCGACCTTCGAGATCGGTTCGACCGATGGCGAGACCGTCAACTTCAACGGCGGCGGCAGCGCGGGCGGCACGTTCGTCATCGATAACGCGGCATTGACGGACGCTAGCCACTATACCGGCACCATCGGCGACGGCGTTGCGGGCGACTTTGTCAGCGGCGATACCATCGATCTGAAAGACGTCAGCTACACGCTGGGGACCGAGACCGACGTCTGGTCGCAGGGCGCCAACGGCGGCACGCTGACGATCTATAGCGGCACCACGGCCGAAGCCAGCATCAACCTCGCCGGCAGCTACAACCAGAACGACTTCGAGCTGACCGGCGACAGCGGCAGCGGCACGCAGGTGGTGTGGAATCCGTCGGCGACCACGTCGCAGACCGCTAGCTTCACGTCCGGGTCGATCTCGTTCGAGAACGGCCATTGGGTGGTCAACGACGGCATCGTCACGCTCGGCGGCATCGATCAGGTGACGATCGGCAGCGGCCTCGCCGCCAAGACCTATCTCCTGGTCGACAATGTCGGCGCCGGCGGCTACGGCACGATCCAGGATGCGGTCAACGCGGCAACGTCAAGCGGCGACACCATCCTGATCGCGCCCGGCACCTACCAGGAACAGGTGAGCGTCACCAACAGCGCCGCCAGCGGTCTCACCATCGAGGGCGCGAACAGCGCCGGCACAGTGACCGTGGATGCGCCGACGACGCTGCAGGAGACGGCGCTCTCGCCGACGAGCGGCAACCCGATCGACGGCATCTTCACGGTCGACGGCGTGAGCAATGTCACCATCTCCAACATTGGGATCGACGGCCTCGGTTACGGCGACGGCGCCCATTTTGCGGCGAACCAGCCGGGCACCGGCGCGGAAGGGCCGTCCCTGATCGGCATCGCCTATGTCGATGCGACCGGCGGCGCGATCAGCGGCGATACGATTACCAATACCGACGAGAACGACGGCGGCTTCGGCGACCAGCGCAACTTCGGCATCTTCGTCGTCAACAACACGACGCTGGCTGGCGACGTGCCGACCCAGGGCGAGGCGTCCACGCTCAACACCATCACGATCTCGAACTCGACGCTGTCCGGTTTCCAGAAGGGCGGTATCGTCGTCGAATACGCCGACGCCACGATCAGCGGCAACATGCTGACCGGCGCCGGCGACGTCGATACGGCGCAGAACGCCATCGAGGTTCGGGAGTCGACCGGCACGGTATTGAACAATATCATCAGCGATATCGGCTACTCGGGCACCGACACGGCCGCAACCGGCGTGCTGGCCTTCGACAATTACGGCCTCGACATCACCGGCAATCAGTTCACTGGCGCGCTCGGCCCTGGCAATACGCTGCTGGTGTCGCCGGTCGGCGTCTATGTGATTGATTCGACCAACGGCGAGATCGAAAACAATACCGCCGCCAACGTCGATAATGGCGTTGCCGTCGTTTCCGAGGGATTTGCGGCCGAACGATACCGACGAGATAACCGGCGCCTGGACGGTGTCTGGCAACACCACGACCAACGTGGTGCCGGCCCCGAATGGCGGTTCGATCTACTTGGGATCCGGACCCGACGACATCAGGGTCGTCGTTCGTCGCCACCGGTGGCGCCAACGATGTCGGCGACGTGTTCTTCGTCTCTGCGGGCACCGACACGCTCACCGGCGGCGGAGGCGGCGGCAACGCTTTCGTGGTGCTTGCCGGCAGCGATCTGAGCAACGCCGACACCATCAATGGCGGCGGCAGCGGCAATACCATTTATTTCGCCAGCGGCACCTCGGCCGACACGCTCGTCATCGGCAGCAACGTCACCGGTATCCAAGAAGTCGACGTCGTCGGCTCGACATTCGCCCAGACCGACGCCACGCCGTTGAATGTCAATGCGTCGGCGGCCGTTAACAGCTTGACTATCACCGCCAATGACGGCGGCGACACCATCACCGGCACCGCCGCCTATGACGACACCCTGATCGGCGGCACCGGCAACGACACCTTCATCGTCGGCTCCGGCAACGACAGCATCACTGGCGGCGGCGGTCACGACACGGTCCAATACGATGCGGCGCTGACCGCGAGCGACATCACTGTCGTCAGCGGCACCGAATGGCAGGTCAGCGACGGCACGGACGGCACCGACACGCTCACCGGCATCCAGCGGGTGACTGACGGCACGCATAATTTCTTGCTGGTCGGCGATGGCGCATACAGCGACGTCACGGCTGCCTCGACGCCCGGTGCCGCGTCGTCCGGCGATACGCTGATCGTCGACAGCGGAACCGATCCTTCGGTCCAGACCGTCGGCACCGACAATCTGACCATCGATGCGCTGTCAGGCTCGACCGCGCTCAACCTGCAGCTCGGCTCCGGCGTTCAGACGCTGACGCTCGCCGATTACGCGCCAGGCCAGGGCGCCAACGTTGTCGTCAACGGCAACGGTGCCGGGGACACCATCACCGGCAATGACGGCAACGACACGCTGACCGGCGGCGCCGGCAACGATACGTTCGTTCTCGGTACGGGCACGAATACCGTCGCTGGCGGCGGCGGTGTCGATACGGTCGACGTCGGCGCCGGTTACAGCCTCGCCATTCAAAGCGGCCAATGGGTCGTCACCAACGGCACCGTCACCGACACGCTCTCCGGCATCGACAAGGTCGATATCGCCGGCACGACCTATGACCTGGTCGACAAGTTCGGTGCGACAGGCGGCTTCCAGTCGCTGCAGGCGGCGATCGATGCTTCGCAAAACGGCAACACCATCCTGGTGGCGCCCGGCACCTACACCGAGAGCGCCAATTACAATCCGACCACCGGCCTCGACGATCCCAGCTTCACCAATCCGCTGGGTCTGCTTGTCGACAAGAGCGTGACGATCGAGGGCGTCGATTCCAGCGGCACACGTCATCACCAGCGCGTCGGGCACGCAGGCGACCATCGTGTCCTCGATCGAATCGGATTGGGGCACGAATTTCTACGTCACCGCAGACAATGTCATGATCACCGGTCTGACCCTGCAGGCGACGGACCTCGAATACGGCCAGAACCCGGAGAATCAGGGCATCGTCAACAAGGCCGTCGAGGTCGTCGGCAATAATTTCACGCTGGAGAACAGCCTGGTCGACGCCACCAGCGGCGTGCCGCTGGGCTCTTCGGTCTACGTCGACGAATTGACGGTGCCCAGCAATTTGACCGGCTTTGTCGGCCATATCACCGGCTTCGACATCGCCAACAACGTTCTCACCGGCGATTTCGTCGAGGCCAACGGCGTCGGCTATGGCGATGCCACGACGAATCTTCAACTCACCGACAACGAATTTTCGCTCAATGCCGGCACCACCGCCGCCGCTTATGGCGGCAATATCGGCGTCATTCTCGATGGTCAGGTTGACCTTGCGCCGGAGTCCGCTTGGCTCCTCGCCCCGGTCGTTGCGCCCGACATTACGGGTAACACCTTCGATACGAACTATACGGCGGATCCCTATGGCGCCCGCTTCCTGGCCTGGGACGACAGCGCGGCGAACCTGCCGAACGCCACTTACATCGAGAATTACGTCGCCAATAACGATCTCGGCACCTACGCCTATGCACTGACTTCAGGCGGGACTCCGGATTACTCGACTTATGACGGCACGAGCTATTATTACATTTACCTCAACGCCGGCGATGCCTCGGCTTCCGGCGCCGCCAATCCAGGCGACACCATCGTCGTCGAAAGCAATGGCGACGCGTCGGTCCAGACCATCGGCACCGATAATCTCACCATCGACGCGGTCGCCGGCTCGAATGGGCTGAATCTGCTGCTCGGCAGCGGCGTGACCGAGATCGCGCTCGCCGATTACGACACCGTGAACCACGTCGGTGCCAACATCACCGTCACCGGCAACGGCGCGGGCGACACCATCGTCGGCAACGACGGCGACAACGTCATCGATCCGGCCGGCGCCGGCACGCTGACCGGCGGCGGCGGCGCCGACACTTTCGCCTTCGGCAACGGCTACGGCGCGGTCACCATCACCGACTTCGATCTGGGCAGCGGCAGCTTCAGCCACAGCGAAGGCAACGTCATCAACCTCACCAACGACACCAGCGTCGGCAACTTCTATCAACTGGAGGCCGACGCGGCGCCAAGCGGCGCCGACACGGTGATCACGTTTGCGCCCGGTGACACGCTCACCCTCGACAATGTGACTTCGGCGCAATTGCAAAACAGCGACTTCATTTTCGCGCCGCTGACGGCCGGACCTGCGACGCTCAGCGGCGGCGTCGAGGGCGCGACTGCTGCAGCGCTCGCCGCGACATTCAGCGCCGCCGATCTGAATGCGCCGGCTACCGACTTCTCCGGCACCATCAATTGGGGTGACGGCAACACGACGGCGTTCGGCAGCGGCGCCGTCTCCGGCGGCAACGGCTCCTTTACGGTGAGCGGGTCGCACCTTTATGCCGAGGAAGGCGACTACACCGCGACGGTGACGATCGACGACACCGGCGGTCACACGAAGAGCGAAACCGCCACGACCACGGTTGCCGATGCGCCGCTGACCGCGACCGGGACGATCATCGACGCCACCGAGGGGAGTGCGACTGGCACGGTTCAGGTTGCCAGCTTCATCGATGCCGACGCGAACGCGGTGGCCGGCGACTTCACGGCGACGATCGATTGGGGCGACGGCACGGCGGTCGCGTCCGGGACCGTGATCGCAAACGGCGCCGGCGGCTTCATCGTCGATGGCACGCACACCTATGCGGAGGAAGGCTCGGAGACAGTCAGCGTCAGCATCCACGACCTCGGCGGCAGCACCGCCAGCGCCAACAGCAGCGCGACCGTCGCCGATGCGGCGCTGACGGCGGGGACCGTGACGGCGGGCGGGGGCGTCGAGGGCGTTACCGCAACGACGCTGAGCGCGACGTTCACCGACGCTAATCCGGCCGCTCCGACCAGCGACTTCTCCGGGACGATCGATTGGGGCGACGGCAATACCACGACGTTCGCCGCCGGCGATGTCACCGGCAGCAACGGCGCCTTTGCGGTGAACGGCTCGCACACCTATGCGGAGGAAGGCAATTACACGGCCAGCGTGACGATCGACGACGCCGGCGGCAGCACGGCGACCGACACCGGCACGACGACGGTTGCGGATGCGGCGCTGGTTGCATCGGGCACGATTATCAGCGCCACCGAGGGCGCTTCGACCGGCCCGACGACGGTTGCGACCTTCACCGACGCCAACCCGAACGCCGCAGTCGGCGACTTCACGGCGACCATCGACTGGGGCGACGGCGCGGGCACCACGACCGGGACGATCACCGACAACAGCGGCGTGTTTTCCGTGGGCGGCACGCACACTTATGTGAGCTCGGGATCGGACACGGTCAGCGTCAGCATCGTCGACGCTGGCGGCAGCACGGCCAGCGCCAACAGCACTGCGACTGTTGCGTCGTCGGGCCCGACCACCGACACCTGGACCGGCACGGGCGACTGGGTCGCCGACGCTGCCACCGATTGGAGCACCGGCTCGCCGCCCAATGCCGGCGATGCGGCCGAGATCGCCAGCGGGACGGTGCAGATCAGTTCCAGCCTTACGCTCGACAACAACGCGATCACCATCGATAGCGGCGCGATGATCGAAATCACCGCAACGTTGGGGGATGTCGTCACGTTCGACGACGGCACGACAATCAGTGGCGGCGGCAGCGGCACACTGACGATCGACTCCCAAAGCACGCTCGACATCGAGGCCGGCGGCGGGTCCAGCGCCACGTTCGAGGGCGGCCTGACCGTAAGCAATCAGGGCACAATCAGCGTCAGCAGCAGTACATTGACGCTTGCTGGCGCGACCGTCGAAGGCGGCACGATCACCAATAGCGGCACGATCGAGGTCAATGCGGCTTCGACGATCGACCACGGCGCTCAAGTGACCGGCGGCGACTTGACTGTCGACGCGACGAAAGCGCTCACGCTTGGCAGCGGCGCTTCCGATACGGTCACATTTGACGACGTTTCGATCAACGACAACGGTACGATTACTATCGCCAGCGGCGAGGTGCTCACGATTAGCGATGCAAGCGGCAGCGCCAACGTCATCGACGGTGGCGGCGACTCCTTCCGCGGGCTGATCGCCAATAACGGTGTCATCGATGTCGCGGGCAATGCCACGTTCCAGGATAGCCTCGTCGTCAGCGGCGGGCAGATTACGGTGGAAAGCAGCGTAACGCTCACCTTAGACAATGTGTCGGTTGGCGGCGCCATCTCCAACAACGGCACGATACAGATCGTTGACGATGTCACTTATTCCGGAACGTTGGCCAATGCCGGCGGTACGATCTCCGTCAACCCCACAAGCAGCAGTGCCACGTTGACGCTCTCCGGCGCCACCATCGAAGGCGGCACAATCACCAACAACGGCATCATCGACGTCGCCGCCGGTTCGAGCAAGATCGATGACAGCGCGACCCTCGGCGGAGACGTGACGATCGCGACAGGATCAACCCTGACACTCGACGACGTGACCTTCAGCGGCACGTTGACCGGTGCCGGCACCAGCGCGACGGTGAAAGTCGACCACGGTAATACGCTGTGGCTCTCCGGCGCGACGCTCGATAGCGGTACGCTCATCAACAGCGGCAACGTCGAAGGCGACGGCTCAATAGGCAACGGCGGCACCGGCAATAACACCGTCACCAACACCGGCACGCTTGAAGCGACCAACGGCGGCGAGCTCTCGGTACACAGCTCGGTCGACAATGCCGGCGGTACGATGTCGGCGAACGGCGGCTTCGTCGATTTCCTGCTCGGCATCAGCGGCGGCGGCGCGACGATCGCAAACGGCGGCAAGCTGGAATATGGCTGGAGTTCGAACGTCGATACCGCCTTCGACGCGGCCGGCACCGTCGGTACGGTGGTGCTCGATCATCAGGATGGGTCGGACCCAAACTTCGCGACCGCCGCCTACACCGGCACGATCAGCAATTACGCCGCCGGCGATACGATCGACATTACCGATCTCGCCTACAATTCTACGACGCCGGCGGACAACACCGTTACCTGGACTCAGGGCTCCGGCAGCGGAACCTTGACGATCCGCGATGGGACGGACAGTGCGAGCATTACGCTTGCCGGCATCTATAGCCAGGGCGACTTCACGCCGGTAAAGGACAGCGGCACCGGCACCGACGTGCTATTAAACTCGCCGCTGTGGGGCGAGATCAATGTCCCATCGCAGCCGAGCGTAGGAACCCACCTCTCTGGCGGCGACGTCCAGTTCAACGGCTTCGCCGGCGTCGCCACCGTACTTTACAACAGCATTGCGGATTATAGCTCCAGCAATTCCACGGGACCCTACGAACTTGCCCGTAATGTCTTGCCGCTCGATCCGTTCTTCCTCACCGAGTTGGACGGCAGCCAAGTGATGCTGCCCGCCACCGAGACTACGCTGCCGGTGAAGTCGAAATTCATTCTGCCCAGCATCGACGCGAGCGGCAGCATCAAGCCCGAGGGCATCACCGTCGCCGAAGTGCAGAGTGGCGGCAACAACGAGCTTGAGCAGATCATCGTAACGGGCGGCACTTCGCAGCTCGACATCGGCTCGCCCGCCGTCATCGAGAGCGACAGCGACGTCGCCGACACCATCTACAACATGGATCTCGGCTTCCGGCAGGATAACAGCTTGTCGGGCGTCCCCTACTTGTCGACCTACGGTCTCGCCTGGGACCAGTATTCGGGCGGCAGCTACGCCATCGACTTCCAGATTTTCAACGCCAACGGGTCGACCTCGTCCACCGTCGAAACGCCGCTGTCGCCGATAAGCACGTTTAACGGTGTGGCCGTTACCGACCAAGCCGGCAGCAATGACGCGACCAATCTTCCGGCCTGGCAGTTCAAACAAGGCGGCGGCGTTTATGCGCTCGCCATGGCCGAGAAGAGCGGCAACAACGACATCATTCAAGTCTCCGGCTATAATCTCGACGGCTCCGCTAATCAGACGGCCTCGTTCACCGGCAAAATCTCCGGTACGACGTTGACTGTCACGGGGGCAGTTTCGGGCACGATCGCCATTGGCCAGACCATCAGCGGCAGTGGAGTCACAGCGAATACGACGATCACCGGCTTTGGCAACGGCAGCGGCGGTGACGGTACGTATACCGTCAGTACTTCGCAGACTGTTGGCGGCGCGCCCGGCGAGAGCATGAGCCTGCTCACCAACGGGTCGGACCTCGGCAGCTTCAAGATTTCGCCCGATCTTTCTTACTATACGGCGACCGATTCTCACGCGGTCAACGAAATCACTCAGGACATAATCCCGTCGCTAAATTCCTTCGCCGGCTCGCCGTCGGTCCAGCTGCAATTCGCGCAGGTTTCGGCGAGTAACGCCAACGATTGGGTGATTGGCTGGAATGAAACAGTCGTCGATTCAAGCACCAGCGCTTTTCTCGGCGATCAGGTTGAATTCGCCGCCTTCAAATCCGGCAACGTCATCGATCGCTTCACCGCCCAACTTAGCGATGCTCAGAACATTCGCGTCGCAGACTATACGGATACGAGCGGCCACGACTTTGTCGTGCTCGCCTATGGCGACGCCACCGCCACCCATCTCGTCGAGTTTGAGATCACCGGCAGCGGAACCACAGTTACCGAAGTCGCTTCGATCACCGACCCGACCACGCAAGCGTTTACCGCTCTCACCTCGCTCGGCGACGGCCGGTTCGTGGTCGAGTACGACAACGTGCTGGATTCCAGCGAGACCTCGCAGTTCAGCTATAAGATATTCGATCTGCGCACGAGCGGCCTCAACATCAACGACTTGAGTCTCAGCACGACTGAGAGCCAGTATTTTGCCGGCACCCACTTCAACGACACGGTGACCGGCGCCAACAACATCGGCAACGAATATTATTTCGTCGGTCAGAACACGCTCAACGGGGCGGCGCCTACCGATGTGTTCAACGGCGGCACAGGTGGATGGAATACGGCGATCTTCGCTGACGACGCCAGCAATTACACCATCGTGTCGAACGGCAGCGGCGGCTATATCGTCACCAATACCGGCGACCCGGCGCACGCGGGATCGCTGACGGTCGACAGCAACGTGCAGGCCCTTGCCTTCAATCCGGCGCACGACCCCAATCCGGGAAGCGGCGGCACGATCGAGGCGACCGGGGACACGCTGGTGATCCTGCAAAATTTTGCCGATGCAGCGACAATCGCTGCCGGCGCGACGCTCGAGTTCTTTGCCGGCGACGATACGGGATCGGTAACCTTTGCCGCCGCTTCGGGCACGTTGCAGATCAACGCGTCGGCGAACTTTACCGGCACCGTCGATAGTTTTGCGTCCGGCGACACCATCGATCTTGCCGGCGTAGCCTATTCGTCGGCCAACGAGAGTTTTGTCTGGAGGCAAAACGGCGGCGGCGGCACGCTGGCGATCTATACCGGTACCACGCTGGACACCTCGATCAATCTGGCCGGCGCCTACACGCAGAACGACTTCGCGCTGGCCGGAGACAATGGCGGCAATTCGGGCGGCACGGATATCATCTGGAACACGACGACAATCAGCGCGCCGGCAGAGGACAACCCACCCGCATCGGGCTTCGTCACCATCGATTACCCGGCAACGTCAAACAATTATGCCAGCGGCATCAACGATTCGGGGGCGATCGTCGGCTCGGCGGCGGACGGCGCCGGCGGTTGGGAGGGCTGGGAATATAACGGCGCCTTCTCGATAATCGGAGTTGCCGGCAGCTTCTACAACAACACCACCGGCATTAATGATCTCGGCCAGATCTCGGGCTTCAATTCGCCCTCTAGCCCAACCCCGCGCTATGGCTTTATCGACACCGGCGGCAGCTATTCCGAGATCAACCTTCCGGGCGCTGGAAGCACGACTGCAAACGGCGTCAACGACGCGGGCGTCGTGGTTGGTGGAATCTATTTCCACGGCACGCCCATTTACACCGGCTTCATCGACAACGGCGGCACCATCACCTACCTGGACGCGTCCGGAACGTCGTCCTCTTCCGACTACACCTATGCCAATGGGATCAACGACGCGGATCAGGTTGTCGGCACCTACACGACGGATTACTACGGCACTAGCTGGCACGGCTTTCTCTACCAAAACGGCTCATTCACGACGATTGACGATCCGAATGGTGCGGAGGGCACCTTCGCCAACGGCATCAACAATGAGGGCGTGATTGTCGGAGACTATCGCGACGGCTCCGGCAAGTACCACGGCTTCGTCGACATCGGCGGCGTGTTCACCACGATTGACGATCCGCTCGGCGCAGACGGCACCCAGATTAATGGCATCAACAATGCCGGGCAGATCGTCGGGGTCTACACCGACAGCGGCGGCGTTCAGCACGGCTTCGTCGCTTCGCTCAACGGCGAGACCACGTATGAAGACGCAACGCTCGCGCTGAACTCGGTCAACGCCATCAGCGTGTCGGCAGCCGACGCGGGCAGCAATTCGATCGACGTGACGCTCACGGCCGGCCACGGCGATTTGAACCTGAGTGAAACCAACGGATTATCGGTAACTGGCAACGGGACCGATGACCTCATTCTGAATGGATCGCAGACCGACATCGATGCCGCGCTCGCCGGACTCACTTACACGCCGAACCTCAACTATCATTACGCGGATGTCATCGCCGTCTCGGTGAACGACGAGGGTAATAATCCCACCCACGTGGCGCAAACGACGACGCAGGATGTCGGGATTATCATTACGCCGGCCGATACCATAGCGAACGGAGTTATCCTGACCGTCAGCGATCCGTCATCCGGCACTTATGCGTTTGGTAGTTCCGACGGCACATTCCATCTGGACAATCCGGCGACATTTACTGGCATCATTGCGGATATTTCCGGGAGCGGCGACGTAATCGACCTTGCCGGCTTTGCCTCGACCGATACGGCATCGACCGGTAATGGCAGCTTCAATTCCGTCACGGATACGACGCTGCTTACGGTCTACGATTCATCGAGCAACGAAGTTGAGCACTTTAACCTGGCCGGTGACCTTTCCGGTTCACACTGGACCGTCACCAGCGACGGCGGCACCGGCATCGATATCGTCGATCCGCCGGCGTCGTCCGCCGAACCCTCGGTGCTCACCTCGGCAACGTCGACCGCCATGTCTGACAGCGTCAGTGGCAGCCTCTCCTTTGCCGACACCGACCCAGCAAGCGCGATCAGCGCGAGCGTCACGCCGGACAGCGCAAATGATACCGGCAGCTTCACACTCGATGCGCCGACCGAGAGCAACGGCGTCGTTGCGGTCGGCTTCGAGTTCAACGACGGCCAGGTGAACCTCACCTCGGGCCAGACGCTGACGCAGTCCTACAACGTCACCGTCGCCGACGCACAAAACCCTGCGGAGAACACGGCGCAGACCGTCTCGGTGACGATCGGCGGACCAGGCAACGACAATTTCGTCTTCGCCCCGGGCGTCGGCGCCGACACCGTGACCAATTTCAACGTGCAGCAGGACACGCTGGAGCTCGATCACTTCACCAATGTGCAGACCGCGCAGGAATTGCAGGCGCTGATCTCGACCGACGCGCATGGCGACGCCGTGATCACTCTCGGCCACCACGACAGCGTCACGCTTGCCGGCGTCACCGATGCGCAATTGCAGCAGGTCATCCACGCCGGCCACGTGCTGCTGCACTAAATCAAGATCGTAGCCCGGCTGAGCGCAGCGATATCCGGGATCGGGGCTTAGAGAGATCTCGATCGTTCCCGCATGTCGCTTTGCTCATGCGGGCTACAAACGGCCTACTGCGCCGGCGCGGCCGCAACGTCCTTGGCGAGCTTGGTCATCGCCGCCAGGTCGTCGGCGACGAATTTGCCGTATTGCTCCGGGCTCATCGGCGCGGTGTCGAACACCATGCGCTGCAATTGATTGCGGATCGCCGGGATTTGCAGCGCCTTGCCGATGGCGGCGTTGAGCTTGTCGATCACGTCGGGCGGCGTCTTCGCCGGCGCCGAGACGCCGCACCAGATCAGATATTCGCGGATCGGATAGCCGGCTTGCTTAAGCGTCGGCACGCCGGGAAACGACAGCGCGCGATTTGGCGTGCTCACCGCGAGCGGCACCGCTTTGTGCTGGATGACCAGCGGCACCGCCGGCGCCATGGGGAAAAAATAGAAATCGATTTTTCCCGCGGCGAGATCGTCGATCGCCTCGACCGGTCCACTGTAAGTCACTGATTTCACGTCTAAACCGGCCGCGACGCGAAATTCTTCGGCGGCGATATAGGATGCCGAGCCGACGCCGACCGAGCCGAATTTCAGCGTGCCGGGCTTTGCCTTGGCGGCGCCACCAGGTCGGCCAAGTTGTGAAAACCCGAGGCCGGCGACGTCATCAACACGCTCGGCTGGCCGCCGAACATCGCCACCGGCGCCAGATCGTGCACCGGATCGTAGGACAGCGATTTGTGCAGGAACAGCGCCGCGCTCATCGCCGACGATGAGAGAAACAAAGTGTAGCCGTCGGGTGCGGCTCCTTTCACCGCCGCCACGGCGACGGCGCCGTCCTGGCCGGGCTGGTTCTTCAAAAGGAACTGCTGGCCGAGCTGGTGACCGACCTGATCGAGCACGGTCAAGGCGACGAGATCGTCGGTGGTGCCGGCAAAGAACGGGCTGACCAGCGTGACCGGCCGCGCCGGCCATTGCTGCGCCAATGCCGTCAGTGACGAGGCGCAGCCGCAGCCACAAGCGTCGCGCTTAATACTCCGATCGGCTTCATGTGGTGCGTCCGGCTCCGAAGCTTCAGGCGAGCTTGAACAAAGCCAGCACCAGCATCACCTGCGCGACGAAGCCGCCGAAAAACGCCAGCGTGCGCAGCACCGGGAGGCCGGCGGTATAGACCGCCGCGTACACGAGCCGCGACCAGAAGAAGAGCTGGCAGGCGAGCGTCGTCGTCGGCGTCGCCAGATTGACGTTGAGGTCCTGGGTCGCCAAAACCAGCGGCGCGAAGACGACGAGATTTTCGACGGTGTTCCAATGCGCCGCCATCAGGCGCTGCGCCCACGGCGACTGCGGCTTGTCGTCCGGGACTCGGATTCGCCAGCGTCCCCATCAGCCCGCGCACCATCATGCGGTCGAGGATGTACGGTATCCACAACAATCCCGTCATCGCCGTGGTCATGACCAGCCAAAACAGTTCATGCGACATGTCGCCCTCCCGGCATCGTCAAAGCTTGATTTCAGTTGGGTCCCTCAACCGCCGCGGAGCCTAGCGGTTTTCGTCTTTTCTGCATAGCGGAACGGCGGGGAGAAACCTGCCTAAAGGGTCCGGCGCGCGGCGCTGCATTTCGCCTCACAGCAGGCGCGGGATGCCGAGCCGTTCGGTCTCTTCGAGCACGGCGGCGATGTTCTGGTGGCCGGCGCCGAAATGACTTTTCGGATCGGGCAAGTCGACCTGGTGCACGCCGGCAAGGCGATAATATTTGTCGTGAACCAGGCAGCGGCCCCGAATGAGCGGCCACAGCATGCGGCCGAGCATGCGCTGATCGTGACCGTATTTGGCGTTGGGCCCGGCGGTAAAATAGCGCTTCATCAGGTCGACAATGTCGATGCCGCAATCGGTGCGACCGGCCCACAGGCAGCCGATCATCAGTTCGTTATGCAGCACGTGGTCGCGCACCACGTGGAACGGGTAGCCCGAATCGATCCATTGCCGCACCAGGTCGGCTTCCGCCGCGGACAGTCGCGCATCGCAATCGCGCACCAGAAAGCGGCCGACCGCCCGGTCGTTCATCACCAGGAAGCGCTGAAACAGGCCGACGCCGGGATATTCGGCTTCGATATTGCGGACGTCCGCGCCGTTGTCGCGCAAATAGGCAACGCAAGGGCGCGGTACGTCGGCGGCGACGTAGAACCGGCAGGTCCAGCCCGGATAGACGGTACGGCTCGTCACCAGGTTGATCATGGCGCCGTAGGCGTAAAACGGCGCCTTGCCCCACAGCGAGAACGAGATGACGTTTTGCCCCCGCGGCGGTCCGCTCGGCTCGATCACTGCAATCTGCGGCGGCTCGGCGCAGGCCTCCGCGTCGCGGATCTCGAGCGCGCGCTGGCCGTAGCGGATCGCCTCGTCGGTCTTGCCGGTATAGAAATACGCGACCTTGAGCGCGTCGAGCATGGTGAGGTCTTCGCCATGCCGCACGATATAATGATAGGCCTGCGCGATGGTCTCATCGTAACGCTTCATGTTCGACAGCGTCGCGATCAGCGCTTTCTCCAGCCGCGGAACGTCGGGCTCGCGGCGCGCCAGCTCTTCGGCGAGCGCGTGCGCCGGCAGCCAATCGCGCTTCTGGAAGAAGGCGTCGAACAGCAATTCCTTGGCGATGAGATCGTCCGGGCGGATGACCGAGATGGCGCAGGCCGTGACGATCGCCTCGTCATTCTTGCCGGCCCGCAGCAACGCGCGGATGCGATCGTAGACTTGCGGCGCGACCTTCGGTGCCGCGCCGCCGGCAAGGGTGGACATGACCAAATCCCGTCGCGGAGGTGGTGTAGCCGGTTCAAGCCTAGCCAAAAGCGCGCGCGGCGTCCAAGCTTACGCTCTCGCCCGTATTTTTCCCTGCGGCGGCTGGCCCGTCGTTACATCCGCAACAGCCGCTTGGCGTTGCCGGAAAGAATCTTGGCCTTGTCCTCGTCGCACAACGGCACGCCTTCCATCCATTGCGTCGCCGGCGGGTTCATCACGAACGGCCAGTCAACGGCAAACAGGATATGATCGATGCCCATTTCCATGACGCAACAGAGCAGCGCCGGATTGGAGAAATTACCGCTGGTCGTGATGTAGAAATTGCCGCAAAAAATATCGCGGAAGCTGATCGACTTTTGCCCCGGCCGCGCCAGCGCCTGATCGATGCGCCAGACCAGAAACGGCAGCGTCTCGCCGAGATGGCCCAGAATGATTTTCAGCTTCGGATGCTGCTCGAATACGCCGGAGAGCACGAGGCGTATGGCGAGCGTCGCCGTCTCGACGGTGTAGCCCCAGGCCGGCCGCGCCACCATCGGGAAGTCCTTGACGTAGTCCTCGTAATAGATGCGCATGACGTCGGCGTTCGGCAGCGACGGATGCAGATAGATCGGCACGTCGAGCGCTTCGGCGCGGGCGTAGATCGGCCAGAACCGCTTGTGGTCGAGGAACGCGCCGTTGGCGAGGCCGTGCAGCATGGCGCCTTTGAAGCCGAGCTTGACGGTGCGTTCGAGCTCGTCGGCGGCCGCCTCCGGGACGGCGGTGGGCAGGGCGGCAAAGGCGGCGAAACGCGGATTGCCGGCGACGACGGCGTGCAGCCGGTCGTTGACGCGGCGGGCCAAGGCAGCTGCGGTGTCGGCCGGCAGTTTCTGCGTCGACGGTGCGCCGTGCGATATCACCTGAATGTCGATGCCGGCCTCGTCCATTTCCTTGATACGGACCGTGTCGAAATCATGCAACCGCTTGGACTGCTCGCCGGGCCGGCCGGCCTCGCCGCCCGTATAGGTCTTGGCGAGCTCCTCGTCCCAATAATGCTCCTCGATCGCGATGACCGGACAATGCGGTTTCTTGAACATCGGTCCTCCCCGGGTCCGTTATGCCTGTCGGCGGCGGGTATCAGCAAGCCGCACGTGTAACGCTGCGACTATGACTCGGCGTGGCGCTCAGGTCACGGGATGGCGGCGATAATAATCGGCGTCCTCGGCGCCTTGCGTCCAGTCCGGTCGGCCGCGCCATTCCAAATGGTGCGCGGCCATGTCGCTGCCATAGCGGACGCGGAATAACAAAGTGCGCTGCGGGCCGTTGGCATATTCGTGCACCTCGCCGGGCGGGTGGACGACGAAGGCGCCGGGAACGACGGCAACGTTCTGTGTCGGGGTACGCATGGTGCCGCCGCCTTCGAAACAGAAATAGATCTCGGTGGCGTGCGGGTGACAATGATTTGGGCTGATTTGCCCCGGCTCCCAACAGGCGACGGTCACGTCGCCGGCTTCGACCGTGCCGAGTATTTTCTCGACGTGTTTCTTCGGGTCGAACTCGGCCTGCTCCACGACGCTGAACACATGCATCCCACGCCCTCCTCGGTAGCGTATTTTTGTTCGTCTATGAAGGTTAGGCCAAATCCGTCGCGCTTGCGATGGGCGGCTTGGTCCGCGGCTGCGGACGCGGCAGCCACGCGCCGATTGCAATGCTGGCTTGTTTCGCCAAACGATGCTAAAAGCTCGAATAGAGTTAAATTGGTCAGCGAGGGACGTTGGAGCGAGGGCAGTCAGCTGCCAGAGGACGGGGATTATGGTCCATCTCGCCGACAAGACCCATTTCGACAAGCACACCCTCGCGCGGGTGAATTCTGCCATCATGTTTGGCTTGATCGGGGGCGGCCTATTGGTTTGCGTCGTCGGCGCCATCGTCTACGATCTCGGCCGGCTGTTGTCGGCGTGGTGATTTCGGCGCGAATTTGCCGGCGGCCCTTCGTATTAAGTTATTGATAATAAGCCGATCTTTGTCTTTGTCCGCGGCGTTATCCCGGTAAGGCGGCATTAAGCCTCGCGGGCGTATTGTGGTTTGTTCATCTGCGCCGATGAGGGGACAATGGGCGAACGCCGCGGGTCGAGACGCAGCAAGAGCTTCCTGCGCGGCTTTGTCTATGTCAGCCGCAAACGCGGGGCGCTGGCTTGCCTGGTCCGCGACCTGTCCGAGAAGGGCGCCCGCATCATCTTTTCCGACACCGTGACGCTGCCCGACGTGGTAGAGCTCTATATCCCGCAACGCGAGAAGACATTGCGCGCGCGGGTGCAGTGGCGCCGTAACGACGAGATCGGGCTCGCCTTCACCGACGTTGAACGCGCTGCCGAGGCTTCGCCCAGCGCCACGGAAGTCGTTCAGCGCCTTGCCATGCTGGAAGCGGAAATCACCTCGCTGCGCGCGCTGCTCAAACGGCTCAAGGCCGAAAAAACCGACCCCGCCGACGAAGCCGCGGCTTAGCGCACCGGCGCTTCATTCCCACTCTCGCTTTCGCTGCGCCTGGCCTGATAATCTACCCCTGACCGAAGCTGAGGGGAGAACGTCATGGCCAAGGGCTATTGGATTGCCACCTATTTTTCCGTTTCGAACCCGGAGGCGCTCGCCGAATACGCCAAGCTCGCCGGTCCGGCGATTGCCGCGGCGGGCGGCCGTTTCCTGGCGCGCGGCACCGCGGCCAAGGCCTACGAAAAAGGCCTCAAACAGCGCGTCGTGGTGATCGAGTTCGATAGCGTCGATAAGGCTGCCGCGGCCCATGACAGTGCCGGCTATCAGGCCGCGCTTAAACTGCTCGGCAATGGCGCCGACCGCGATTTGCGCATCGTCGAAGGACTGTCCTGAGCGCCGCGCCGGCGCGCCTGCGGTTCAATCGAAAATCCGCTCGCCCTGCAGATCGATGATCTGACGCGCCTTATTGATGGTGAAAGTCACGGCATCGTCGTAGGACGCATAGGAGTCGGCGCGAATGAAGCGGTGCTCCTTGCGCTCGCCGCCGACTTCGCGCGCGATCACGCCTGCGGTTTGATAGTGACCGTCGTTCTTGTACGGCGCGGCGCGGATGATATAGCCCTTGTATTCGACCGGATCGGAGACCTTTGCCACGGGCGCCGACGTGCGGCGGCCGAACAGCGCGCTGAAAAACGACATGGCAATCTTTCTCCCGCCGTGCTGTCATTGCCAAACGGCCGGTACCATAGCAATTTTCAGCCGTTTTGTGCATCATCCGGATAAGTCGAACCGCAAATCGACTTGAACTTTACGTCCGTTGGGGTCGACCAATCGATCGATTATGCCCGATTTGTCGCCGCCGGAAAATTCGCGTGCTTACGACGTGTACTTTTACGTTGTCGGCGGCCCACGCCTTGTTCTGCGCAACCCCAATCACGGTATCGCCGTCGACGATGACGGGATTGCTTGGACCAACAACGGCAAGACGCATCGGCAGGCTTATGCCACTATCGCTGCGGTGCATCTGCAGACCGCCGTGCTCGGCAATGCGGCCAACGTGATCGACCAGTGCAAGATCGAATTCATCGACGGTCCCCCCGTCACGGTTTCCAATGCGTCTTCGAGCGGCCTGCCGGACAATACGCAAACGCCGCTGTACCGCGATTTCGTGCGCGATCTGCACGCGCGGCTCGCCGCGCACGGTTGCGGCGCGACCCGTTTCACCGCCGGCATGGCGCAGTGGCGTTACAGGATGCTGTTCGGCGCCATGATCGCCGCCGGGCTGCTTTTTGTCGTTACGCCGATCGGGATCTTGGTCGCCACCGGCGATCTGCATGTCCTGATCCCGATGGCGATGGGCCTATCGCTTTGCTGGCCTTTGACCCGGCTGATGATGAATAATGCCCCGCGCGACTATACGCCCGACAGGCTCCCCGAGGAGTTGTTGTCGTAACGTGCCGTCGCGCCTCGACGCCAGTCATCGCTGCACGGAGCTTGCAAAATGCCGAAAGCCTATTGGGTAACCTGCTATCGCTCGATTTCCGATCCGCAAAAGCTTGCGGCCTACGCCAAGCTGGCGCCGCCCGCGGTGACGCCGTTCGGCGCCCGCTATATCGCGCGCGGCACGGCGGCCGCCGCCTTCGAGTCCGGACAGAAGGAGCGCATCGTGATCTCGGAGTTTCCGAGCCTGGAGCAGGCGATCGCGGCCTATAACAGCCCCGCCTATAAGAAGGCCCTCGAAGCGCTGGGCGACGGCGCGGTGCGCGACATCCGCATCGTGGAAGGGACCGATTAACGCTGGTCCAGGCCGGCAGGCCGGCGCGATTGCCAAATCGGCAAAGCGCCACTATATACGCGCCATTCGCGATTTAGCCTGCCTTGCCGTCTCGCCCCCAAGGGCCTTTCTCAAGCAACGCAAAATCCGGATTGAAGACCGTGCGAATGGTTCGCACGGCCCCAAACGCATGATGCGTTTCAAATGGAGGGCCATATGGCTCAAGGTACCGTCAAGTTTTTCAACGCCCAGAAGGGTTACGGCTTCATCGTTCAGGACGCGGGCGGCCCCGATGTGTTCGTTCACATCTCCGCCGTCGAGCGCGCCGGCATGAGCACCCTCAACGAAGGCCAGAAGCTGACCTTCGACATCGAGGCCGATCGGCGCAGCGGCAAGTCCGCCGCCACCAATCTGCAAGCGGCGTAACTGACGGCATATATGTAGCGCCGGCGTCATAATGGCGCCGGCGTTTTCGTTCAAGATCGCCGCCGAGCATGATTCGAAAGGGCAAGTCGCGTTTCGGAATCATGCTCCAACAATACGGAGAAGAATCATGCCGAGAAAACCGGGACTGAATTCGGAATTCGTCATGTTCGACGTCCTCTACGAGGACGGCACGCAGCGCTCCAACCGCAAGGTGCCGCGCGAGCTCCTCGGCGGCATCGACGGCGACAAGCCGGCGCACGGTTTTCTGATCGAGCAGGACCGCGACATTGCGGAAAAATCCGGCCGTCCGCTGGCCAAGATCAAGAGCATCACCCGATCGGGCGCGAAGAAGAAAGCGCGCGACGCGGAATGGAAAAAGGCCTGCTGAGCTCGCGCCAAGCTGCCGCGAGGACTTCAGTAGCCCACCCGGGCGAAATGCTTGCGTAGCAGGGTGACATTGCGGCGGTTGGCGCGGAAGAACACGTCGAACGCATCGCCCGCCAGCGGCACCATGCCTACCGTGCCTTCGAGCAGGACATTGCCGAGCATGCGCGCCAAGAGAAGCCGGGGCACGCCAAGCCGCCGCGCCTCATAGAGCAGATAAAACGACAGCATGGACGCGATGGCGTCGCCGACGCCCGGCACGAGGCGAAGCAGCGATTCCACGCCGAAGCGCACATTGGTGCCCGGCAGGATGAACGCGGTGTCGAATGCGGTCGCCAGCATGTCGAGCCGATCGAGCGCAGCGCGACGCGACGTCGCGTCGTAAGGGCCGGCATCGGCGAATGCGAAGGAGGCGAAGCCTGCGCGGGAAAAGCTCATTCCACCAGTCCTTTTGGCCTAGTCTCACAGATGGGAAGGTAATCACATCCCGCAAGTGCTGATGCGCTCGCGGCCGCGCGGCGATAGTCTGCGGTTCCATTCACTGCAAGCAATGCGGAGCACGCCATGGCCCAAATTCAAATTCTCAATCCTGAAACGCTCGGCAAGCCGCTCGGGCAATATTCGCAATTGACGCGGGTCAAGGCATCCGAGTTTCTATTCATCGCCGGCCAAGTCGGCGCCGACAAGGACGGCAAAGCGCCGCCTGATTTCGACGCGCAATGCGCTCTGGTCTTCGCCAATATCGGCGCGGCGCTGGCCTCGCAGGGCGCGAGCTTCGCCAATCTTGTCGAGTTCACCACCTATCTGGTGCATTCGCAGGACATCGCGAAATTCATGGCCTATCGTATGCGCGAATTCCCGAAGCTGTTCAAGGACGGCGGTTATCCGCCCAACACGCTGTTGATCATCGACCGCCTGGTGCAGGAGCAATTTCTGATCGAAGTGAGCGCGGTCGCGGCGCTCTAAATCACGCCGCGACCGCGGCCGTTAATGCCGGGCCAGCGTCACACGGGGTGATGTCGACGAGGCCACATGCGGCGCGTCGCCATGCCGCCGAACGGTTCCTCGGTCTGGAACGCGACCGGCTGATAAAATCCGGCGCCGCGAGAGTAAGACGGGAAGCGGTAAGGCGAACCGTAAGGTGTAAAGCCTTGCGCCTTCGCCACGTCATAATAGCCGCGCGCATAGAGCGCGACGGCGCGGTTTTCATTGCCGCCGGCCGCACGGTAGGCGCCGGCGAGATAGCGCACTGCATAGGTCATGTTGGTCTGCGGATCGAGCAAGCCTGAAGCCGAGCCGGAATAGCCCATCGCGCGCGCGGTCCCGAGCCGGATCTGCATCAAACCATAATTGCCGCGGCTGACGGCGCGCGGGTTGCCGCCGCTTTCGCGCTTGATGACGCGCTCGACGAGCGACGCCGGCACGCCGGCTGCGCTGGCCCGTTGCGCTGCCATGCCTTCGAGCGGTGAATATTGAGCGAAGCCGTTGCGCTGCCAGTAATTTTGCTCGAATGCGCTTTGTCCTTTTCGTTTTGCGTGCCGATCGTTTTGCCTCCAATCGTTATAGCCGAACGCGTTCTGCTGCCGAGTTGGTTGCTCGGCCGCGAATGGTTCGAAAAAGCTCGGATATTCCGGAGCAAATTCGCTGTCTTGCATCGCCGACACATGTCGCCTCGATATAAGCCGATGCGCGTGTGCATGCGATCGCGCCAAAGCCGGCGCGGCAATGACCAAGGCTTGCAGGGTGGCCGCCGTCACCATGAGAATGCCAAGCCGAATAAGCCTGCCGATAGAAATCGAACAACGCATCACGTGTCTCCGCTTTGAGCCCTCACCGAGTGCCCCTTGTCATGGCTGAATCCGGCTGCGCTTCGGCCGTTTGGTGATGCGTGAAGGTGATGTCGTGACGCCGGAACAACGCGATCGCGCACGTCGAGACGTTGAAATAAAACGTGATTGCTTTGGCGTGGAACCAATTCGGTCCCGGTCGCGGATGAATCGGTTTACTTGGGAAATTTGCGCCGCGCCGTAGTTGTTGCCAGCACTGCGCCGTTCGGGCCGAGCGCCTTGATGGCGAACTCGTAAGTGTGCATCTCGCCCGGCGGCGGCGACGGACCGACAAAGCCCGAGGCGAAGGCGCCACACGGCACCTCCGACTGACCGCGATAACCGACCGTGCCGCCGCCGTGATGAAACGACGGCTTGTCGAGATCCGTCATGGCGAACTGCAAGCTCACCGTTCCGGCCGGCACGTCCTTGAGCTGAAAATTCGGCGACGCTTCGGGGCACCACGCGAAGGATGCGGAAAAGGCGAGTGCGCTCGACACGCCGAGAAATTGCGTAAGGCCGATCACGAGCGCGGCGCTGCCGAGCGCCGCGGCACGACGCAAACGAAGGCCGGCCCACATGCCCGGCTTCTCCTCGTGCTGCACAGCATAACAATGTTAGCACACACCGGCTTTGTGCGCCGCTGTCGGGGCGCGAAATACCAAGCTCAGCCGTCCGCGCTCTCCGCTGGCCATTGCCGCGCCGCCGCTTCCGCACCCGCTTCCAGCGCGACCATTTCCAAGAGATAGCCGATCGAGGAAAGCCCGGCGCCGCGGGCGCGATCCGCCAGTTCGAGCACGGCGATGCCGATGTCCTCGGCAACCTTGCCGCTGTCGGGCGGCGCCGCCATCTCGGCGGTGCCACCGCGACGGTCTTCATTTTGGGGTCCGAACCGGTTCACCCGACTCATCGCCATTCCTCACCCCCAGCCTACAACCCAGGCGTAGATGGTGCAACTCAAAGAATAGTTTATGATTATCATTGATTGTCAATGAAACCTAGACACAACTCAAATAATATAAAGAAAATCAATGACTTGCATTTAGCTGCCATATCTCTTAGCCACCGAGCATGGTCCTGGAACGTGGCGGGTCGGCCTCCGCAAAATTCATGCGCAGCGACGCACAGCATCCGGAACGGTCAGCGCTTGATTCGCAAGCGCCGCCTTGCCGCAACGGTCATGCTCGCCCGCAAGCCATTAGCGCGGATCGATTCGCTGCGAAGCGGTCGGCGCTACGGCGCGGCCATTGACGCGGCGCGCCGGCGATGGCCAAACGCCCGCGAGCCCGCCTCCTCAAAGCGCGATTTCCCCGCCTGCGCCAGATCAGGCAGGAGCAGCTCGGCTGGGAGATCGTCGATATTTTGAGCCGGCTGCCGGGCGCCAAGCCTAGCATTTCCTCGATCTACCGCCTCGAACAGGGCGACGCCATCCGCATGTCGAGCGCGCGCCGCGTCTTCGACGTCATCAACGGGGCGCTGCACAACACGCTCGATGTTTCCAAAGAGCTGGAAATGAGCTGGTAAGCGCGCGTGAAGATTTTGTCTTCGCCGCTTTAACCCATCCGCAACGCTTGCGACGGCAAAACGGCAATGCGGCCGTGGCCGTGCTGCGTTTTTGGGCCGTTTGGCCGGATTGTGGCTTTGTGACGCTCATATTGCAGTGCAACGTATGAGCTAGACGCATGGAATCCATGCATCACAGTGCGTTGCGGCACAGACGCCGCCGAATATATTGCGTTGCAACAAATCCAGAAAAGCCCCCTGAGGCGCTTTTGCGTTGACGGGCTTCGATCCGGAGAATGATGCCATGGCCTACGCCCGCACCGCGGACGGACAGTACGAATTTTTCGCCGCCCCGAAGCCGAGGCGCTGGCGCGGTTTGTTTAGCCGCGTGCTCGACTCGATGGTGGAGGGGCGCCGCCACGCCGCCGAGCGCGAGATCGCGGCCTACCTCGAAGGCAGCGGCCAATTCCTGACCGACGAGGCCGAGCGCGAGATCGAACGCATCCTCTCGTCATCGACGCGGATTTGACGACAGCATGCCCGCAGCCATCCAGCTAATCCGAAAGACGGCCAATATGACGACCTTTTCTCTCTCCGCGAAATATCCGGCGCCTTGGCGGCGCGGAGTGGCGCGCATTATCGCCACCGTGACGGGCGCCTTCGAATCCGCGTTCGAAGTGATCGACGAGGCGACCGACCAATCGGCCGCCGCGCGCCGGCGTTTCCCCACCGCCGACTGACCCCTCCGGTTGGCGAACGTTCATTTGGCACCGCCGCCTGGCCTGTCGGCCGGACTCCTCACTGGCGCTGTCCCTGCCGGAGTGGATTAATTCGACCGGCAATCCCGAGTTGGTCACGAATCGCGGCGACAAAGCGTGCAAAGGCCTCGGCATCGCCGGGACGCGGCGTTGCAACCCCCCAAATCGGCTTCGGCCATAGCGGATCGTTAATCCACCGCGCGACGATGTGGATGTGCAGCTGCGGCACGACGTTGCCGATCGCCGCGATATTAAGCTTGTCGCAGCGCGTGACGTCCTTGAGCACGCGCGACGCCTGGAGAATTTCGTCCATCAGCATAGCCGCATCGCCGCCGAGGTCGGCGATCTCAGTGACGCCCGGTCGCCGCGGCACCAGGATGAGCCACGGGTAGTCGGCGTCATTGATCGCCAACACGCGGCATAGCGGCAAATCGCCGACCGCCGTGGTGTCGTTTTCAAGTTGAGGATGCAGTGACCATACCGGCATGGCATCCCTTTTTAGCACCGATCGTCTCAATTTGAATGAATTTGCAAGTGCGCCTTAAGAGCCGATGGCGTTAAGCTAGGCCGCCACTTCCGGAAGTTCCTATGCTCGCCACGATGCCCGACGATCTCTTCGGCACGACGCCCGAAACTCGGCCCGTCGACAGGTCCGGCGCGCTGCCGCAAGAGACGCATGTTTACAACGTCTGCTTCTTCGTCAACCGCCGCCGCGCGCTGCATTTCCTCGATCGCGGCGTCACGCTCGGCGCCGACGGATTGTCCTGCACCGCGGACGGCTCACCCGGCACGGAGCTCTTCGCCAACATCGCCGCGGTGCATCTGAAAACCTCCGGCGGCAAGACCAACACCGAGAGCTGCGCGATCAGTTTTGCCGACGGCAATGTGCTCACCGTGCTGAACTGCAATCGCGGCGGTTATAGCGACGCCGCGTGCGCCGCGGCCTACCGCGCCTTCGTCCACGATCTGCACAGCCGCCTTGCCGCCGCCCCCGGCACCATCCGCTTCACCGAAGGCTGGCCGCTATGGCGTTGCCAGGCGATGCTGCTCGGCGCCGCCGGCATGGCGCTGGTGTCCGCTGCGCTCGGGCTGTGGGAATTATTCTGCCTGCGCAATCTGCAGGGCCCCGTGCTTCTCGCTTTGGGCGGCTATGCGAGCTGGCGGCTTTACCGCATCGCGATCAACAACCTGCCGCGAAACTATACGCCCGACCGCCTGCCGGAATTCCTGCTGTCGTAGGAATCGAAGCGTACTTCTCAATCGATTTGTTTTCCCGGACGCGGTGCAGCGCGCAGCGGTGCACCGCTGATCCGGGATCGTCCCAATCGCCGTGGCTGTAACGATCCCGGTTCTGCAGCGCACCACTTCGCCATAGCGCGTAAACGCGCTAATGGCTTCGTGCTGCACTGCGCCCGGGATACGGGGCCGTCACTTGCCGAGCTTGGGCCGCGGCAACTCGTTCGATTTGCCCCAGCTGTCGATCCAGGCTTTGACCTCGCGCCAGCGCGGGTCGGTTGGTTGGCCTGCGGCGGCTTGTGGTTGGCCTGCGGCGGCGGGCGTGGCAGCGGCTTCGATCGCTGCCGCGGCTTGGGGCGCGGCCGGCTTATCGCCGACGATGGCGGCCATCAGCTCCGCGACACTGATGCCGAGCGCGGCGGCGCGGGCCTCCAACAGCGCGGCAGTCGCGCGGTCGATTTCGATTTTGCGCCCCTTGGCCTTTCCTTCGGCGGCCATGCGATCGCCCCCAGTTTACGCAAACAATGGTCGATGACGCGGGAGCGCGCGACGCCGGCCCCCAATCCGGCATCGGCACCGATTGTGTCGCGGAATAAGTCTGCAGCAGGGCACCGGCGCGGCGAAATCCGGCGCGCGCCGTGAACAAAACGTGCAGCCGCTCCGCATGACCGTCATCCCCGCGCGAGCGGGAATCCAGGCTGGCTCCCCGCGTTTACCGGGGACGAGCGGACGGGGATCAGTTGTCGAGGAAGCTCCGCAGCTTGCGGCTGCGGCTCGGATGCTTCAGCTTCCTTAGCGCCTTGGCCTCGATCTGGCGGATGCGCTCGCGGGTCACCGAGAACTGCTGGCCGACTTCTTCCAGCGTGTGGTCGGTGTTCATGCCGATGCCGAAGCGCATGCGCAACACGCGCTCTTCGCGCGGGGTGAGCGAGGCGAGTACCCGCGTCGTGGTCTCGCGCAGGTTCGACTGGATCGCGGCGTCGATCGGCAGGATGGCGTTCTTGTCCTCGATGAAATCGCCGAGATGCGAATCCTCTTCGTCGCCGATGGGCGTCTCCAGCGATAGCGGCTCCTTGGCGATCTTCAAAACCTTGCGCACTTTTTCGAGCGGCATGCCGAGTTTTTCGGCGAGCTCTTCCGGGGTGGGCTCGCGGCCGATTTCGTTGAGCATCTGGCGCGAGGTGCGCACGATCTTGTTGATAGTCTCGATCATGTGCACCGGGATGCGGATGGTGCGCGCCTGATCGGCGATCGAGCGGGTGATCGCCTGCCGGATCCACCAGGTCGCATAGGTCGAGAACTTGTAGCCGCGGCGATATTCGAACTTATCGACCGCCTTCATCAGCCCGATATTGCCTTCCTGGATGAGGTCGAGGAATTGCAGGCCGCGGTTGGTGTATTTCTTGGCGATGGAGATGACGAGCCGCAGATTGGCCTCGACCATTTCCTTTTTGGCCTGGCGCGCCTCGCGCTCGCCCTTTTGCACCATGTGCACGATCTTGCGGAACTCGCCGATTTCGAGCCCGGTCTCGGTGGCGAGCGCGTGGATATTGGTCCGTAGATCCTTGATGCGGTCTTTGTCGCGCGCGACGAAGTTCTTCCAGCCCTTCTCGGAGAGCTTCGACACGCGGTTGAGCCAGCGCGGATCGAGCTCGGAGCCCTGATACTGCTTCAGGAAGCTCTCGCGGATGACACCGTGGCTTTCGGCAAGCCGCATCAGCCGGCCCTCGTGGCCGACGAGTTGCTTGTTGATGCCATAAAGCTGCTCCACCAGGGCGTCGATACGCGCCTGATTGAGGCGCAGCGATTTGACCTCCTGGATGATCTCGTCCTTGAGCTTCTTGTATTTGCGCTCCTGATTGGGAGAGAGCTTCTCGTTGACCAGGCGCCGCTCGATGTCCTGATCCTGCAGCCGGCGCAGCCGCTTGAAAGCGTCGGCGATGTTGTCGAAGGTTTCGAGCACTTTCGGCTTGAGCTCGGCCTCGATGGCCGCAAGCGACATCGAGTTCTCGAGATCGTCCTCGTCGATATCGGCGTCCGCGATAGCGGCCTCTTCGCCGCCTTCCTCGCCGTCGGCTCCGGGCTGCGGCTTGAAGGGGGTGGCGCCGGTCGGCGCCGAGGGCGGCGCCACGGTCTGCACCGGCTGCGGCACAAAACCGCCGTTGCCCGGCATGCCGTTAGGCCCAATGCCGGGGCCGGAAACCGTATTGGAGCCCATGTTCGAGCCCCCGTTGGCACCCATGGCCGCCGGATCGCCGCCCGGCGTCATTCCCGGGGCTACTTGCTTGGCGTCGGGGCCGGCATAGGTCGCTTCCAGATCGATGATGTCGCGGAGGAAGACCTTCCCCTCGTTCAACTCGTCGCGCCAGATGATGACGGCCTGAAACGACAGCGGGCTCTCGCATAGCCCGGCGATCATGGCCTCGCGGCCGGCCTCGATACGCTTGGCGATGGCGATTTCGCCCTCGCGGGAGAGCAGCTCCACCGAACCCATTTCGCGCAGGTACATGCGCACCGGATCGTCGGTGCGCTCGGTCGGCTCCTTGGCCTCGGACTTGGCGGGGGTTTTGGGCGCGACTTCGACGATCTCGCCGCCTTCGCTCTCCTCCTCCTCGGCCTCTTCGGCTTCCTCGCCGTCGGCCTCGGCTTCCTCGGTCTCCACGACGTTGATGCCCATCTCGTTCATCATCGCCAGGATGTCTTCGATCTTCTCGGAAGTGACCTCTTCCGACGGCATCACCGCATTGAGCTGCTCATAGGTGACGTAGCCGCGCTTCTTGGCGGACTTGATCATCTTCTTGACGGCGGCGTCCGACAGGTCGAGCAGCGGCAGCGGGGCGTCGGGGGTCTCCGGGGTTTCCTTCTCCGGCCCTTCGGCGTCCTTTTGCGGGGCCGACCCGTTTGGTCGCACTATTTTTGCTTTGGCCGCGACGGGTTTGGGGGCCACGCTCTTGGTTGCCATGTCTCTGTCTCCACGGGGCGCGTGTCTCGCGTCCCCCTACTCTATGTCGTGAGTCTCGCCCCCAAGGAGAGGGGGAGAACGCACCGGCACCTCGGGGCCTGAAGCCCCGCGGTCCCTTGTTGTTGGGCCGAGGCCCCCACCCCCCGGCGGATGCTTGGGGCGGACGGCTCCGGCCAAAAAGGGCCGCGCAAAGGGGCAAAGCCCGTCCGCACCGCCCGACTCGAGGCCAAATGTGGCGGAACTCCGTTAAGCTCCGACTAACCCTAACCGGGAAGGCGGCCTCTTATTCCCTCGCCGGCGGCTTTGAGTCCAGCACCCGATACCTCTCTTCCCTTTCGGGCAACGGAGATACCGGACTTACAGCGACCTCGTGGCCCGACCCGACGATGCGCCGAAGCCCTCGATGAGGGCCTCCGTTCCGTCGAGCGAGGACAGCCGGGCTTTGACGTCTCGCAACCGCGCGTAGTTCGCCTCGGTATTGTCCGCCCCGAGCGCGTTTTCCGCGTCTCTAAGTTCCCTAGTTAGGGAATGCCACTGCCGATGCAAGGCAACGAGCTGCTTCCAGGTCAACAAAACATCGGCCGCGCCGGCGTTCGGCCCGGCGCCCCAGACCGAGAGGGTGGTGATGCTGCGATGGATGCGCTCGAGCAGATCGCCGAATCCCCGTTTGGCGAGTTCGGCCGCGAGCGCCGCCCGCTCGCCGTCGCCATCCGGACTCCCCTCTTTGGCAAAATCCTCGGCGAAATGGTGGGCGAAGACGTCGATCAGCGCGCCTTTCAATTTCTGCGTATCGGCATGGCGGAATTCGGCGGCGGCGAGTTCCTCGATGTGCTCGTGCAGGAGCCACGGGTGGTTGAGCGCAGCTTGCAGGATCAACGCTTCGCGGCGCGGGATTGCGGCACGGTGCCCGCGATGCAGCGGGCCTGCCGCAAGATTGGCGCTCGCCGCCACATAGGTGTCGCCACGGCCAAATGTCGACGCCGCGGAACCGGCTGCGCTACCCGGCCGAGCTTTTCGATCGTAATGCTTGCCGGTCGAATCCCTGTTGAAGCCCGCCTTGTTGAAGCCGCCGTGGCGCGTTGAGATTTCCACCGGCGTGAACATACGGCGAAGCTTTTCGGAAAAATCCTGCCGGTAGTAACGGCGTACTGCCTCATCGGCGATGGTGGACGTGACTTCGCCGATGCGCGCCTCGAAGGCGGCGCGCCGTTCTGGCGTGTCGAACGGGCCCGCCTCGCTCTCGCGCGCCCAAAGCACTTGCGCCAACGGACGCGCCGCGGACAGCACGTCGTCGATCGCTTCGCGCCCGGCCGAGCGGGCGAGGTCGTCGGGATCCTGGCCGTCGGGCAGCGCCGCGAGTTTGAGGCTCTTGCCGGGCTTGAGCAGCGGCAAGGCCAGATCGACCGCGCGGTAGGCCGCGCGTCTGCCGGCCTCGTCGCCGTCGAAGCACAGGATCGGTTCGTCGGCCATCCGCCACATCAGCGCCAATTGCTCGGCGGTGAGCGCGGTGCCGAGCGGCGCCACGGTCGCTTCGAAGCCTGCGGTGACCATGGCAATGACGTCGATATAGCCCTCGACCGCGATGACGCGCGCGCCGTCGTGGGCGGCCTTGCGCGCGGCGGCGATGTTGTAGAGCGTCGCGCCTTTGTGGAAGAGCGGCGTCTCCGGCGAATTGAGGTATTTGGCGGAGACCTCCTTATCGAGCGCGCGGCCGCCGAAGGCGATGACGCGGCCGCGCCAATCGCTGATCGGAAATATCACGCGATCGCGAAAGCGGTCGTACGGCACCGGGATATCCTCGCCGGTGACGACAAGCCCGGCTTCCGCCATGTCCTCGACCGAAATTTTCAAGGCGCCGAGATGCTCCTTCAGCGCGTATTGCTCAGGGCTTGCATAGCCGAGCCTGAATTTGAGCTGCGTCGCCGCATGGATGCCGCGGTCGAGCAGGTAGCCGCGGCCGCGCGCGCCGTGTCTTGACGCAAGCGTCGATTGGAAGAACCCCGCTGCCAGCTCGACGATGTCATGCAGCGTCTTACGCCGCTCTTCGTGGGCGGCGGCCTCGCGCGTCATCACCGGCAGCGGCACGCCGGCTTGCCCCGCGAGCCGCTCGACGGCCTCCGGGAAGCTCACGCCCTCGGTGAGCATGAGAAAGTCGAAAATGTTGCCGTTCTTGCCCGAGGAGAAGTCGAACCACATCGCCTTCTGGTCATTGACGAAGAACGACGGCGTCTTCTCCTTGTTGAACGGCGACAGCCCCTTCCACTCGCGCCCGGCCTTGCGCAATTTCACGCGTCGGCCGACGACTTCCGAAACCGGAAGCCGCGCGCGCAGCTCATCGAGAAATTGCGGCGTGAATCGCATGGTGATTCGGGAGCGTAGCGCAGTCCGAGCCTGGATATATGGCGGGCGCCTAGGACACCGCGAACATCGGGCCTTGTCCCGGTTATCCACAGGACGGCTAAATCGGAAGCATTGACAGCCATAAAATACGTTAGTATATACAAATCGAGGTACGGTTCGAGCCAGGAACGGAACGCGACTACTGTTGCGAACCTAGCAGCATCGAAACCGTCATCGCGAACCCTCGATCGATACGGATGTATCGCACCTCCCTTCGAGGACGGATCGCTATGGCGGAAAACTTTCAGCGGCTGGTGGCGGGTTCGATTGGAATCCGAAGAAACGCGACAGCAATTTGCGCGACCACAAGATCGACTTTGAGGACGTGAAAGGGATTTTCGACGGCTACCACATCATCCGTCGATCGGATCGTCATGACGAAATCAGGTACGAAGTTTTCGGTTACGTCGACAACCACGAAATCCTCGCCGCGTTCACGCTCCGCGGCGACGTCTGCTGGCTCATTTCAGCGCGCCGCGCATCCCGCAAAGAACGACGAGAACATTACCATCGTCTCACGCGACGCTCGGCGTCGGAGGGGCAAGACTGATTGGGCTGTTGTCGACGCCCTCACCGATGAAGAGATTGCAGAAGCGGTTCGCAATGATCCCGATGCCGTTCCGCTCGATGTCGATTGGTCCGAAGCTGTTCTCATCATCCCGCCGAAGAAGAAGGCAATCTCGATCCGCGTCGACGAGGACGTGCTCGACTATTTCAAGAAGGAAGGCTCGGGATATCAGCGGCGCATTAACGCGGTGCTGCGCTCCTACATGCAGCAGAAGCGCAAGAAGCGCGCTTAAGCCAACCGATCGCCATCCGCGGTAAACCCGAACAGCCGCTGCACCCGGTAATAGCGCGGCGAGCGCGGCTGGGTGATGCCCCATTGATCGGAGCGGCCGAGCTTGAATTTCCAGTAGTCGGACGGCCGCGGCCGGTAGCTGTCGTCGATTTGCAGCACTTCGGCGGCGTATTCCAGCGGCACTTCGTCGGGCCCGCAGAAATACGCAAAGACATTGTCGCCCGGCCCGTGGCGGCCGGGACCCCATTCAATCGGATAACCGTTGTCCTTCATGCGCCCCATGCCGCGCATGACGGAATCGAATTCCGGCATTTCGAACGCGATGTGGTTGAGGGTGGGCAGGTTCAGCTTGCACAGCACGACCGAGCAATGATCGGAATTGTCGCAATGCAGGAACCACAGCGGCGCATTGTCGTCGATGACGCGAAAGCCGAGCGCTTGGGTGAAAAATTTCAGCGTGCCGTCGAAATCGACCGTATTGAGGTTGACGTGCACGATTTTGCGCGGCCGGTCGGCGATATCGGCCGCGTCGGCGTGATCGGCGCAATCGGTGACGAAAGCGAGGTTGCGGCCGTCCGGATCCTTGCAGGCAAAGCCATAGCCGCCGGCGGCCGTCGTCAGTTTCGCCGGCTTGCCGGGCTTGGCGCCCGCAGCCGAAATCTTTTCGTGCAGAGCGTCGACGCCGGCGCGATCTGCAACGTCGAACGCGATGCGCACCACCGCCGGCTGCGTACCGCCATGCAGGCCGAGTAAGTGATGATAGCGCCCGGTGCCGCGGAAATAGCGCGCTTCGTTGCTCGCCGCCACCGGCGCCAAGCCCCACACGGTTTCATAGAAGCGCGCCGCCTCGTCGAGATTGCTGGCGACCAGTTCGACGCTGCGCACGCCGCGAATGAGGCAACTCGGCATATCGATTTTTCTCCGCTATCCGTTCGCCCAGATTGGCACATCATGGGGCGTGCTCAAACCATCGTCGCGTCGCGTGCGGCAAGGCCTTTGGCGAAAGCGCCATGCACGCGCGCAACGTCGGGTGCGACGCCGGTGAGGAGCCGAAATGCTTCGACCGCCTGATACACGCACATGCCGCTGCCGCCCAGCACGCGCGCGCTTTTACCGGCCGCGGCTTTGAGGAATTCAGTTTCGACCGGCGTATAGATGACGTCGGCGGCGCAATGTGTCGGCTTGAGCGCGGCCACAGGGATCGGGTCGCCGGGAAATCCGGTCATGCCGACCTGCGTGGCATTGACGATGCCGTCGGCTGCCGCGATGTCGCGCGGAAGGTCGCCGGTGACGCGGCAGCGATCCGCGCCGTAATGCTTGGCGACATCGGCCTTAAGCGCGTCTGCGCGCGTCTTATCGAGATCGTGAAGCACGAGGTCGGCAACGCCGAGATCCATCAGAGCAAACGCGACCGCGCGCCCGGCGCCGCCGGCGCCGACCTGCACGACGGTCGCGCGCTCCGCGCTATCGGCGCCGAGGCTTGCCGCGAATAATTTCCTGCTTGAAGGGGTAGGTGACGTTGGCGCCGGCGAAGCCGGCGGCTTTGATGGCTTCGAGAAGCTGCGGCAGCTGGCGCCCCGGCAAGCGATCGACATCCATGAGATGGTAATAGCCGTCGATCCCGGCGGCCTCGAACGCATCGGCAAACAGCGCCGGCGACAGCGAGCCCTGGATGTTCCGCCCGATCAGCCCGACCAAAATTCTGCGCTTGGTCATGAAACCTGTCGCCTGCCAAACGCAACGGTGTCGCTAGCCGCCGAGCAATTTCTTCACCAGCGCGCTGGCCTTGGAAAAATCCATCTGGCCGGAAAAGCGTTGCTTGAGCGCCGCCATGGTACGGCCCATGTCCTTGAGCGTTTCGGCCTCGATGTCCTTGATCAGGGTGGAAATAGCATGAGCCGCTTCCATGTCGGACATCTGCTTGGGCAGGTAGGCGGAGATGATCTCGATCTCCTCGCGCTCCTGGGCGGCAAGCTCGCTGCGGCCGGCTTTCTCGTAGATGTCGAGCAATTCATGGCGCTGCTTGATCATTTTCCCCATGACGTCGAGAATCTCGGCATCGCTGAGCGTCGTCCGCTCGGCGCCGCCGGTTTCCCGCTGCAGTATCGCGGCATTGATCAGGCGCAGCGTCGAGACGCGGCGCGCCTGGCCTGATTTCATCGCCGCTTTCAAGGCGCTGTTGATATCGTCGCGCAACACGGCTAAGGCCTCTCGCAATAGCGCCCGTTGGGGCTTACGGGCGAGCCGCAATGATTTAGGCCCTTAGCTATGCCGACACAACCGCAGTCGCCCAAGACCTTGGCCGTGAAAACACTGGCCGTGAAAACCCTGGCCCGTTGGGACGAGCCCAAGCCGACGGCGCTCCTGGTGCTGGCGGATGGCACCGTGCTCGAAGGCTTTGGCTTTGGCGCAACCGGCCATGCCGTCGGCGAGGTCTGCTTCAACACCGCCATGACCGGCTACGAGGAGATCCTCACCGATCCGTCCTATGCCGGCCAGATCATCACCTTCACATTCCCTCATATCGGCAATGTCGGCACCAACGACGAGGACATCGAGACCGTCAACCTCGCGGCGACGCCGGGCGCACGCGGCGTCGTGCTGCACTCCGCCATCACCGCCCCATCGAACTATCGCGCGACGCGCGATCTCGATGCCTGGCTGAAAAGCCGCGGCGTCATCGGGCTTGCCGGGCTCGATACCCGCGCGCTGACTGCGCTCATTCGCGAGAAAGGCATGCCCAACGCGGTGATCGCGCATGAGCCGTCTGGGCGTTTCGATCTCGATGCACTTAAGCGCGAGGCACGCGCGTGGCCGGGGCTCGTCGGCATGGATCTCGTACCGATGGTGACGACCGGCCAGCGCTTCACCTGGGACGAGACGCCGTGGCGGTGGGGCGAGGGCTACGGCCGACAGGACCGCGCCGAATTCAACGTCGTCGCCATCGATTACGGCATCAAGCGTAACATTCTGCGCCAGTTGACCGGCAATGCCTGCAAGGTCACGGTGGTGCCGGCGACGACGTCGGCCGCCGATATTCTGGCGCTCAAACCCGACGGCATTTTCCTGTCCAACGGGCCGGGCGATCCGGCCGCCACCGGCGAATATGCCGTGCCGGTGATCCGCACCTTGATCGAGCAAAAACCGGTTTTCGGCATCTGCCTCGGCCATCAGATGCTGGCGCTCGCGGTCGGCGCCAAGACCATGAAGATGCACCAGGGCCACCACGGCGCCAATCATCCGGTGAAGGACCTGTTAACCGGCAAGGTCGAGATCACCTCGATAAATCACGGCTTCGCCGTCGACCGGGTGACGTTGCCGGACAGCACGGTCGAGACTCATATCTCCTTGTTCGACGGCTCCAATTGCGGGCTCGCCCTGAAGGACCGGCCGGTCTTCTCGGTGCAGTACCATCCCGAGGCCTCGCCCGGTCCGCGCGACAGCCATTTATTGTTCAATCGCTTTGTCGACCTGATGCGCGCCGGGAAGCGGAGGTGAGCCGGCCGAGCCGGCAAGGCCTGCGTTAGAAATCGTCAACCTAAAGTCCTGTAAAACTGGCGGGCTTGAGGCGAGTTGAACATCATGACGATTGCGACGAGCTTTGCCGCCCCAGTGACCTACCAATTTACCGATGACGGCCGGATTCCGAACAACCCGGCTCTGCCTCTCGTGCTCTACCGCGGCGGCATCGATCTTGCCGGCTCGCCAGACCCGGAAGCCGTGATCGAAAAGACCTTTGCGGCCAACGGCTGGGGCAATATGTGGCGCAACGGGATATACCCTTACGTGCACTATCATTCGATGATCCACGAGGCGATGGGCATCGCCCGCGGCCGCGCCAGGGTGCGCTTCGGCGGCGAGAATGGCGAGGACATCGAAATCACGCCCGGCGACATCGTCATCCTGCCGGCCGGCACCGGCCATCAGTGCCTGGGGCAAAGCCCGACGCTGGTCGTCATCGGCGCCTATCCGCCGAGCGGCCATTACAATCTCTGCCGCGCCACCAGGCCCGACCACGCCAGGGCCGTGCTGACCATTCCGAAAGTGCCGCTGCCGGCGACCGATCCGGTGTACGGATCCGACGGGCCGCTGGTCGCGCTGTGGCGTTGATTGCCGCGACCTGAGCTTGGCACAATCCTGAGACGATCCGGGATCGGGCTCGAATCTACGGCTTGATTAGCGCCGCGGGCCACGATCAAATCACCGATCGCGCCATAGTTCCAAGCCTGTATCGGCGGTAGAATGCCTTCACGCTGCAACGTGCGCCAAACAAAAGGGGGGACGCCATGAGGAGAATGACCATTATTCCGGCTACCGCGCTGGCGCTGATCGCCGGCCCGGCGCTGGCGCAGCAAAAGACGGTCAAGATCGGCTTCATCTCGACCTTCTCAGGTCCGGTCGCCGCGATCGGCAACGACATGAAGAATTCGTTCGAGCTCGGCCTCGATCAGCACGGCCGCAAGCTCGGCGGCCTGCCGGTCGAAGTCATCTACGCCGACGACCAGCTCAAGCCGGAAGTCGGAGTGCAGAAAACCCAGGAATTGATCGAGTCCGACCACGTCGATTTTGTCGTCGGCTATATCTGGTCGAACGTGTTGCTGGCGTCGCTCAAGCCGCTGGTCGATTCCAAGACCATGACAGTCGTCACCAATGCCGGGCCCAATCAACTGGCCGGCGAGCTCTGTTCGCCTTACGTGTTCTCGACCTCGTGGCAGAACGATCAGACGCCGGCCGCGGTCGGTCGCTACATGAACGAGAAGGGCGTCAAGACCGCGTTCTTGATGGGCCCGAACTACGCCGCCGGCAAGGACATGCTGGCCGGCGTGCAGACGACGTTCCAAGGCAAGATCGTCGGCCAGGAATTGACGCGCTGGCCCGATCAGCTCGATTTCTCCGCCGAACTGTCGAAGGCGCGCGCGGCGAAGCCCGATGCCATCTTCGCATTCTATCCGGGCGGCGCCGGCGTTCAATTCGTCACCCAATATGTGCAGGCCGGGCTGAAGGGACAAATTCCGCTCTATACCGCGTTCACCATCGACGACCTGTCGCTGCCGCGGCTCAAAGATCTCGCGATCGGGGTGCCCGGCGCCCAGGAATGGGTCAACGACCTGTCCAACGACCCCAACAAGAAATACGTGGCCGACTACAAGGCGAAATATCACGCCTCGCCCTCGTTCTACGGTGCGCAGACCTATGACGCGGTCGGCCTGATCGACAGCGCCATCACCGCGGTCAAGGGCGACCTCAGCAACAAAGAGGGCATGCGCAAGGAGATGGAAAAGGCCGACTTCAAGTCGGTGCGCGGCGACTTCAAGTTCGGCAACAACCACATCCCGATCCAGAATTTCTATCTCCAGGATGCGGTGAAGAACGCCGACGGTTCTTACGCGCTCAAGACCGTCGCCCTGATCGTCAAGGACGACCAGGACAGATTCCACGGCAAGTGCATGATGAAGTAGCGAGCGGCATTGAGTTATAACCGTCATCCTGAGGTGGCCGCGAAGCGGCCCTCGAAGGATACGGCCGAGACGCAGAGGCCGTCGCCCTTCGAGGCTCGCTTCGCTCGCGCCTCAGGGTGACGGACCGTCATGCTGTATTTCATCGAGCAGCTCCTGAACGGCATCCAGCTTGGCATGCTGCTGTTCCTGCTGGCGGCCGGATTGACGCTGATCTTCGGCATCATGGATCTGGTCAATCTGGCGCACGGCTCGCTGTATATGATCGGCGCCTATTTTGCCGCGAGCTTTGCGGCCTGGACCGACAGCTTCGTGCTCGGCGCCATGCTCGCGATCGCCGCCACGCTGGTCGTCGGCATGGTGCTCGAAGTGACCGCCATACGCCGGCTCTACGGCCGCAATCATCTCGATCACGTGCTCGGCACGTTCGGGCTGTTGTTGTTCTTCAACGAGCTGGCGCGCCTGATCTGGGGACCGGCCGGTATGACGCTGTCGCTGCCAAGCGAAATGCTCACCGCCGTGCAGATCCTGCCGGGCCTTTACTATCCGGCCTATCGCCTGGTCATCATCGCGGTGACGCTCGCCGTGGCGGCGCTGCTCTACCTGCTGGTGATGCGCACCCGGCTCGGCATGCTGATCCGCGCCGGCGCCTCCAACCGTGAAATGGTCGGCGCGCTCGGCGTCAATATCAAGCTCCTTTACACGCTGGTATTCGGGCTCGGCGCGGCGCTGGCGGGTTTCGCCGGCTTGATGCAGGCGCCGATCCTCACCGTGCAGATCGGCATGGGCGAGAATATTCTCATTCCGGCCTTCGTGGTCGTGGTCATCGGCGGCATCGGCTCGATCCGCGGCGCCTTCGTCGCGGCGCTCTTGGTCGGCGTCATCGACACGATCGGCCGCGCCTTCCTGCCCGATCTGCTGCACCGCTATCTGAGCGAGAACGCCGCCGCCACGCTTGCTCCGGCGCTGTCGTCGATGTCGATCTATCTGCTGATGGCGGTGGTGCTGGTGGCGCGCCCCGAAGGCCTGTTTCCCGCGGCCGGCAGATGAGCGAGTGGCGCGATGACTGGCGCGACAGCCGGTGGCGCCCGCGCATCGTGGTCAACGCCGCGCTCCTTATCGTGCTGGCGCTGGTCCCGGTCTATGCGGCACTCGCCGGCGATCCCTTCGCCATGACATTGTTCTCGCGCATTCTCATCATGGCGATCGCGGCGCTCAGCCTGAACCTGATCATGGGCTTCGGCGGCATGGTGAGCTTCGGCCACGCCGCCTATCTCGGCATCGGCGGTTACGCCGTCGGCATTTTGGCCAAGGAAGGCATCGGCTCCGGTTTCGTGCAGTGGCCGGTCGCGATCGCCGCATCGGCGTTCTACGCGCTGGTGGTGGGCGCGCTGTGCCTGCGCACGCGTGGCGTCTATTTCATCATGATCACGCTCGCCTTTGCGCAAATGATCTATTACGTCGCCAGCGGGCTCGACCGCTACGGCGGCGATGACGGCTTGACCATCTATCACCGCAGCCGGTTCGGCGCGCTCGACCTCAACAACGCGACGCTGTTCTATTATTTGTGCCTCGGCCTGCTGCTCGCCAGCATTTATCTGGTCTGGCGCATCGTCAATTCGCGCTTTGGTCTGGTGATCCAGGGCGCGCGCTCGAACGAACCGCGCATGCGCGCCATCGGTTTTCCGACGTTCCGCTACCGGCTGGTCTGTTTCACGATCGCGGGCGCGCTGTGCGGGCTCGCCGGGGCGCTCCTTGCCAACCATACCAATTTCATCAGCCCGGCCATGATGCACTGGACGCGGTCCGGCGATCTCATCGTCATGGCGGTGCTCGGCGGCATGCATGCGATGTTCGGCCCGCTGATCGGCGCGATGGCCTTCCTGTTGCTGGAGCAAGGTCTGTCGCATGTCACCGACTATCCGGACCTCATTCTCGGCCCGCTGCTCTTGATCGTGGCGATCTACGTCAACGGCGGCATCGACGGATTGCTCGGGGGCGCGCGCCGTGGCTGAGGCATTCCTCGAAATCGCTGCTTTAACCAAGCGCTTCGGCGGCGTGGTTGCCTCCGACGCGATTTCGCTTGCGCTTCAAGGCGGCGAATTGCATGCGCTCATCGGCCCCAACGGCGCCGGCAAGACCACGCTGATCGGGCAGTTAACCGGCGAGATCGCGCCCGACAGCGGCCGCATCCGCTTCGATGCCCATGACATCACGGCGTTGCCGGTCTATCGGCGCAGCCAGATCGGGCTCGCCCGCTCGTTTCAGATCGCCTCGCTGTTCCCGGAATTCACCGCGCTCGACAATGTCGCGCTCGCGGTCCAGGCGCATTCCGGCCATTCGTTCCGCTTCTGGCGCGCCGCGCGGCGCGAGCCGGAACTGCGCGAGCCGGCCCGTGACGCGCTCGCTCGCGTCAGCCTCGCGCAACGTGCCGACGTGCCGGTCACGGATCTCAGCCACGGCGAACGGCGCCAGCTCGAAATCGCCATGGCGCTGGCGACCCGGCCGCGCATGCTGCTGCTCGACGAACCGATGGCCGGCATGGGGCCGGAGGAATCGGCGCAGCTGGTGGAGATGTTGCGACAGCTCAAGGGCGGCCTCACCATTCTTCTGGTCGAGCACGACATGGACGCGGTCTTCGCGCTGGCAGATCGCATCAGCGTCCTGGTCTACGGCCGCATCATCGCTTCCGGCGATCCGGCGGCGATCCGCGCCGATGCCGCGGTGCGCGAGGCCTATCTCGGCGAGCAGGACGAGGTCCGGCAGGAGGTCTGGCATGGCTGACGCGCCGCTCCTCGAACTGCGCGACGTCGAGACGAGCTACGGCTTAAGCCGCGTGCTGTTCGGCGTCTCGCTCGCGATCGCGCCGGGCGAAATGGTGTCGCTGATGGGCCGCAACGGCATGGGCAAGACCACGACGGTGCGCTCCATCATGGGACTCACTCCGGCGGCGGCCGGCTCGATCCGCTTCGCCGGCGCCGAGATCAGCGCGCTGCCCGCTTATCGCGTGGCCAAGCTTGGCATCGGCCTGGTGCCGGAAGGGCGTCAGCTGTTTCCCAATCTCACCACGCGCGAAAATCTCGTCGCCACCGCGTCAGATCGCGGCGGCGCCGCCGAACCGTGGACGCTCGAACGCGTCTGGGCCTTGTTTCCGCGGCTCGCCGAACGCGCGGGCAGCATGGCTAATCTCTTGTCCGGCGGCGAGCAGCAGATGCTGGCGATCGGCCGCGCGCTGATGACGAATCCGCGCTTGCTGATCCTCGACGAGGCGACCGAAGGCTTGGCGCCTTTGATTCGCGACGAGATCTGGCGCTGTCTCGCGAAGCTGCGCGCCGCGGGGCAGTCGATCCTGCTGATCGACAAGAATGTCGGCGCCATCGCCCGGATCGCGGACCGCCATTATTTCATCGAACGCGGCCGCATCGTATGGTCGGGCGGCGCGCGCGAACTGGCGAGTGCGCCCGAGGTCGCGCATCGCTATCTCGGCGTTTGACGCCTGCGCCCGTGCGGCCACATCAGCTCGGCTTGATGTCGGCGAATTTGATCACCTTGGCCCATTTGTCGACTTCGCCGGCGATGTATTTGCCGAAGTCGGCGCGCGTCATCGGCGTCGGCACCGCCCCCAGATTATCGAATTTCGGCTTCAACGCGGGATCGGTGAGGACGGCGTTGATCTCCTTGTGCAGCTTCTCGACGACGTCCTCGGGCGTGCCCTTGGGCGCGGCAATGCCGTGCCAGATGTTGGCCTCGTAGCCCGGCACGGTTTGCGCCACGGTCGGGATGCCGGGCAGCGCGTCGGACGGAGTCGCGCTCGTGACCCCTAACGCGCGGACCTTGCCCGCCCGGATATAACCGATGGTGAGCGGTATCGGCAGGAACGCGACTTGCACCTGGCCGCTCAGCAAATCGGGCATGAAGCTCGAATGATACGGCACGTGCACCAGATTGGTGTCCGTCATCATCTTGAACAGCTCGGCGGCCATATTGGGCGCGGTGCCGGTGCCGAACGATGCGTAATTGAGCTTGCCCGGATTGGCCTTGGCGTAAGCGATGAATTCCGGAACGGTCTTGGCCGGCACGCTGAGATTGACCTCGAGCACATTGGCCGACTGGATCGTGCTAGCGACCGGCACGATGTCGTCCATGAAGCTGAAGTCGGCGGTCTTCGCATAGAGCGTGGTGTTGACCGCATTGGTGACCGTCATCGCCAAGAGCGTATGGCCGTCCGGCGCCGCGCGGGCGACCGTTTCGGCGGCGAGATTGCTAGCAGCGCCCGGCTTGTTCTCGACGATGAATTGCTGCCCGAGCCGTTCCGAGAGCGATTGCGCGATGAGCCGCGCGACAATATCGGTCGCGGCGCCGGGCGGAAAACCGACCAGGATGCGCACCGGGCGCGTCGGGTAATCGAGCGCGAAAGCGGCGCGCGAGACGGCCGGAAGCGCGACCGCGCCCGCCGCGAGATGCAGGAATCGTCGACGCGCAAGTCTCATGATTTTTCCTCCCCTATTTCTCCGGCTGCCGCGGAATGCAGCTGACAGCCCAGCCCGTTATACTCGTCACAAATCGAGTTGGTAACTGACCGGCACCCAACGATAGCCGTCGGCTATCTTATCGATCATGCCGATACCCGGGAACGGCATATGGTAGCCGGTGACGAACAGCCTTTCCGCCGCGGCCAGTTCGAGGACGCGCTTGCGCGTCGCCACCGCTTTGTCCTTGTCGTCATCAACGTCGAGATGCCACTCCGGCCGTTGGATCGCCATCACGTAATGGACGCAGGTGTCGGCCCAGATCAGCAAACGCTTGCCCTCGCTCTCGATGTGATAAGCGAGCATGCCGGGCGAATGGCCGGCCACGTCGACCGCGCGGATGCCGGGCACCACGTCGTCGCCCGGCTTGATGAAGCGCGAGCGATCCGCGAGCGGCAGCGCCAGCTTGGTGAATAGTTGCAGATTGAATTTGCGCGCCTCGCGCACGTTCTCGCCGCGCTTCCAGAAATCGAACTCGGCCGCGCCGAAGACATAGCGCGCATTGGGGAAAACCGGTTTCCCGCCATTCATCAACCCGCCGATGTGATCGGGATGGCCGTGCGTGATCACGACAATGTCGATGTCGGACGGCTTGCAGCCGGCTTGAGCCAAGCCTTCGACCAGCCGGCCTTCCGACAACCGGCTGCGCAATTGCGGGTAGTCGCGCGACAGCACCCCGTTGCCGGTGTCGAACAAGATGAGCGCTTTGCCGGTATTGACCAGGGTCGGAATGAAAGGATGCACATAGCGGTTCGCTTCGATGCCGTTCTTCCGGCAAAGGCATTGCGCCTCCTCGGCGCTGTGTTCCGGTCCGAAGCCTGGGTGCAGGCCATCTCGGATCACCTTGCCGTCCAGGATATTGGCGATCTCGAAACTGCCGAACTTGAAGCGATAGATGGTCGGTTGCAATTCGCCTTGCATTGACGCCGGCACGCGATCCTCCGCTGATTTGATTAGGCCCGTTTTCTCGACTGCGTGCGGTACTCTCCCTTTGAATGCAAGCCCTGCGAGACAGCAGGGGATGAGCCGGCTGGCTGGCATGGGTCAGCCTTCCCATGGCGTCGAATCTGGTCTAAGACCCCCTCGCGCGGGGCCGGGCCCCCCGGCGCCAGCCCAAAGGACGCGCGACTAGCGCGCCCTTTTTTTGTGCCCGACGTTTTAATGCCTAGATACGGAAGCGATGCCTAAACGGACCGACATCTCCTCGATCCTGATTATTGGCGCGGGTCCGATCGTCATCGGCCAAGCCTGCGAATTCGACTATTCCGGCACCCAGGCCTGCAAGGCGCTCAAGGCCGAGGGCTATCGGGTCGTCCTGGTCAATTCCAATCCGGCGACGATCATGACCGATCCGGATTTGGCGGACGCGACCTATATCGAGCCGATCACGCCGGAGATCGTCGCCAAGATCATCGAGAAGGAGCGCTACGCTGTTCCCGGCGGCTTTGCGCTGTTGCCGACCATGGGCGGGCAGACCGCGCTCAATACCGCGCTGTCGTTGCGCAAAATGGGCGTGCTGGAGAAATTCGACGTCACCATGATCGGCGCGACCGCCGACGCCATCGACAAGGCCGAGGATCGCAAGCTGTTCCGCGAGGCGATGACCAAGATCGGGCTGGCGACGCCGCGCTCGCATCAGATCAAGACGCTGATCCAGGCGCTCGAAGCGCTCGAGGATATCGGTCTGCCGGCCATCATCAGGCCGTCGTTCACGCTCGGCGGCACCGGCGGCGGCATCGCCTATAACAAGGCCGAATTCATCGAGATCGTCGAGGGCGGCATCGACGCGTCGCCGACCTCCGAAGTGCTGATCGAAGAATCCGTGCTCGGCTGGAAAGAGTACGAGATGGAGGTGGTGCGCGACAGGAACGACAACTGCATCATCATCTGTTCCATCGAAAACGTCGATCCGATGGGCGTGCATACCGGCAATTCCATCACCATCGCGCCTGCGCTGACGCTGACCGACAAGGAATATCAGATCATGCGCGACGCCTCGATCGCGGTGTTGCGCGAGATCGGGGTGGAGACCGGAGGCTCCAACGTGCAGTTCGCGGTCAATCCGGCGGACGGGCGGCTGGTCGTCATCGAGATGAATCCGCGCGTGTCGCGCTCGTCGGCGCTCGCTTCGAAGGCGACCGGTTTTCCCATCGCCAAGGTCGCGGCCAAGCTCGCGGTCGGCTACACGCTCGACGAGATCGCCAATGACATCACCGGCGGCGCCACGCCGGCCTCGTTCGAGCCGACCATCGATTACATCGTCACCAAGATTCCGCGCTTTGCGTTTGAGAAATTTCCCGGCGCCGAGCCGGTGCTCACCACCTCGATGAAGTCGGTCGGCGAGGCGATGGCGATCGGGCGCACCTTCGCCGAGAGCCTGCAGAAGGCGCTGCGCTCGCTCGAAACCGGGCTGACCGGCCTGGATGAGATCGCCATTCCGGGCCTCGGCGAAGGCGACGACAAGAACGCCATTCGCGCCGCGCTCGGCACGCCGTCGCCCGACGGCCTCCTTAAAGTGGCGCAAGCCATGCGGCTCGGCATGAGCGACGAGGACATCCATACCGCGTGCCGGATCGATCCGTGGTTCCTGGCGCAAATCCGCGGCATCGTCGATATGGAAGCCGAGATCCGCGACAAGGGCCTGCCGGATTCGGCGCCGGCGCTGCGCCGGCTGAAAGCGCTGGGCTTTTCCGATGTGCGGCTCGGCCGGCTCACCGGATGTACCGCGGAAGAGGTCGCGCAGCGCCGCCGCATGCTCGGCGTGCGGCCGGTGTTCAAGCGCATCGATACCTGCGCCGCCGAATTCGCGTCGCCCACCGCGTATATGTATTCGACCTACGAGACGCCGTTTAACGGCCACGCGGTCGACGAGGCGGCGCCATCCGCCAAAAAGAAAGTCATCATCCTCGGCGGCGGTCCGAACCGGATCGGGCAGGGCATCGAATTCGATTATTGCTGCTGCCATGCCTGCTTCGCGCTCAAGGATGCCGGCTACGAAACCATCATGATCAATTGCAATCCGGAGACGGTGTCGACCGATTACGACACCTCCGACCGGCTCTATTTCGAACCGCTCACCGCCGAGGACGTGATCGAGATCATCGAGACCGAGCGCGCCAATGGCACGCTGCACGGCGTCATCGTGCAGTTCGGCGGCCAGACGCCGCTCAAGCTCGCCGAGCCTTTGGCCAAGGCGCAGGTGCCGATCCTCGGCACCTCGCCCGACGCTATCGACCTCGCCGAGGATCGCGACCGCTTCAAGCATCTGCTCGACCGCTTGCAACTGCGGCAGCCGAAAAGCGGCATCGCCACCTCGCCGGAGAAAGCCAAGGCGATCGCGGAAGCGATCGGCTATCCGATCGTGATCCGGCCGTCTTACGTGCTGGGCGGTCGCGCGATGGAGATCGTGCACGATACCAACCATCTGGCCCGTTACGTGGCGCGGCTTGCCGCCGATCTCGACCGCCCGTCGGAATTCGCGGTCTCGGAAAAACGGCCGCTGCTCATCGACCGCTACCTCACCGACGCCGTCGAGGTCGATGTCGATTGCCTGGCCGACGGCAAAGACAGCTACATCGCCGGCATCATGGAGCACATCGAGGAGGCGGGCATCCATTCCGGCGATTCCGCCTGTTCGCTGCCGCCGCATAATCTTTCGGCCAAAGTGATCGCCGAACTCGACCGGCAAACTCGCGCGCTGGCGCTGGCGCTCAAGGTCGGCGGGCTGATGAACGTGCAATACGCCATCAAGGACGGCGACATTTACGTGCTCGAGGTCAATCCGCGCGCCTCGCGCACGGTGCCCTTCGTCGCCAAGGTGACGGGCGTTCCCGCCGCCAAGATCGCGGCGCGCATCATGGCGGGCGAGTCGCTCAAGAGCTTCAATCTCATGCCGCAGCGTTTCGAGCCGGGCGCTGCCGGCCATGTCGGCGTCAAGGAGGCGGTGTTTCCGTTCGCGCGCTTCGGCCCGGCGGTCGACACCGTGCTCGGTCCGGAGATGAAATCGACCGGCGAGGTGATGGGCATCGACCGCGACTACAACGTCGCCTTCGTCAAAAGCCAGCTCGGCGGCGGCTCGCGGCTGCCCAAAACCGGCACGGTGTTCGTGTCGGTCAAGGATGCCGACAAGCCGCGCATTCTCGAAGCCGTCCGATTGCTCGCCGGACTGGGTTTTCGCATCATGGCGACCTCGGGCACGCAGCGTTACCTCGCCGAACAGGGCGTCGCGGCGGTCACGATCAACAAGGTCGCCGAAGGCCGGCCGCACATCGTCGACGCCATCAAAAACGGCGAAGTTCAGCTGGTTTTCAACACCACCGAAGGGGCCACCGCGCTGGCCGACAGCCGCTCGCTGCGGCGCGCTGCCCTCTTGCATAAAGTGCCGTACTACACCACTCTCTCAGGGGCCGTCGCCGCAGCGCAGGGCATCAGGGCCTATCTCGGGGGCGACCTCGAGGTGTGTGCGCTGCAAAACTATTTCGGGGCCGGGTCTGATCAAGCATCGGGGCGGCCGCAGCGGCGGTACGTGTAGAGCCAGGGTTTGTGATCGTAGGCCGGAGATGCTTCGGCCCGCGATCAAATTTTTGACTCTGCAGGCACTGGAGGTTGAGACCGATGGATAAGATTCCGATGACGGCAGAGGGCTACTCCGCACTGGAGTCCGAGCTCAAGCACTGCCAGCAGATCGAACGGCCGCGGATCATTCAGCAGATCACCGATGCGCGCACTCATGGCGACCTTTCGGAGAACGCGGAATATCACGCCGCCAAGGAATCCCAATCTTTGAATGAAGGCCGCATCGCCGAGCTTGAGGATAAGCTGGCGCGCGCCGAAGTTATTGACGTTTCTAAGCTTTCCGGAGACACCATTACCTTTGGCGCCACCGTGACGCTGCTCGACGAGGATACCGACAAAAAAGCGGTGTGGCAGATCGTCGGCGAGCCCGAAGCGGACGCCAAGAAGGGCAAGATTTCGATCACCTCGCCGCTGGCGCGCGCTTTGGTCGGCAAGAAAAAGGGCGCTCAGGTCGAGGTGGTTACGCCCGGCGGCGCTAAGGCCTATGAGGTAATGAAGGTCGACTGGAAGTAGCCGGCGAATAGCGGGCGGCGAAGCGAATTGCCGCATTCGCTGGGACATCCCTTGCGACTTTCCGACCTCCCCGGCGGCATGACGAAATCCTCCTGTGCGTATGCGGGGTTGCGTATCTTGCATAGCTCCTGAGAATCCCTACATTGCCTCGAAATGGCTGGGCGTCGGCCAAACCCGGGCGATTACCATGGGTTTGGGGGCATTTCCAGTCGGGCAAAGTCCAAAACAGCCGGCTTTGCGGGCATCCGGGAAGGAGCGATCCGCACCTGCCGCAACGATCGAGATGGACCGGTGTCGAACACTACCCACGCCAAGGTCGTGATCGTCGGCTCCGGGCCGGCGGGCTACACGGCGGGAATCTATGCCGCCCGCGCCATGCTCGATCCCGTTCTGATCCAGGGCATGGCGCCGGGCGGCCAGCTCACCGTCACCACCGACGTCGAGAACTATCCGGGTTTTGCCGACGTGATCCAGGGCCCCTGGCTGATGGAGCAGATGCAGAAGCAGGCCGCCCATGTCGGCACCAAGCTCGTCGCCGATTATGTGAGCAAGATCGATCTCGCTCGCCGGCCGTTCCGGCTCGAATGCGATTCCGGCGATATCTATTTCGCCGAGGCGCTGATTCTGGCGACCGGCGCGCAGGCGCGCTGGCTCGATCTTCCCGGCGAGCAGAAATTCCGCGGCTATGGCGTCTCCGCCTGCGCCACCTGCGACGGTTTCTTTTATCGCGGCAAGCAAGTGCTGGTGATCGGCGGCGGCAATACCGCGGTCGAGGAAGCGCTGTTTCTGACCAATTTCGCCGCCAAGGTCACGCTGGTGCATCGGCGCGACAGCCTGCGCGCCGAGAAAATCCTGCAGGACCGGCTGTTCAAGCATCCCAAGATCGACGTGATCTGGGACAGCGTGCTCGATGACGTGGGCGGCACACACGATCCGCTCAAGGTCAGCCACGCGCGGCTGAAAAATCTCAAGACCGGCGCGATCAGCGAGCGGGCGGTCGACGGAATTTTCATCGCCATCGGCCACGCGCCGGCGACCGAGCTTGTTGCCGGCCAAGTCAAGATGAAGCCGTCCGGCTATATCGAAACCGCGCCGCATTCGACCGCGACTTCGGTGCCGGGCTTGTTCGCCGCCGGCGATGTCGCCGACGAGGTCTATCGGCAGGCGGTCACTGCCGCGGGGCTCGGCTGTATGGCGGCGCTCGAAGCCGAGCGCTTCCTCGCCGCGCAAGCGCACGCTTCGTACCGCGCCGCGGCGGAATGATTTTACCTCTCCCGCGAGCGAGGAGAGAAGAAAGTGCCAGGAATGGATTGGGATAAACTAAAAGTATTTCATGCCGCCGCCGAGGCCGGCAGCTTCACCCATGCCGGGGAGCAGCTCGGGCTGTCGCAATCGGCGGTGTCGCGGCAGGTCAGCGCGCTCGAACAGGAGCTGTCGGTCTCGTTGTTTCACCGGCATGCCCGCGGCCTGATCCTGACCGAGCAGGGCGAAGTACTCTATCGCACCGCGCACGAAGTCTTCATGAAGCTCGAAGCCGCGCGCGCCAAGCTCACCAACTCGCGCGAGCGGCCGAACGGCGATCTGCGCGTCACCACGACGCCGGGCATTGGCGTGCACTGGCTCACCCCGCGGCTCGGCGAATTCCTCGACCTGTATCCCGAGGTGCATATTACGCTTCTCACCACCGACGAGGAGCTCGACCTCGCCATGCGCGAGGCCGACGTCGCCATCCGGCTGCGCCAGCCGACCCAGCCCGACCTCATCCAGCGCAAGCTGTTTTCCGTGCATTTCCACGTCTATGCCTCGCCCGAATATCTCAAGAGGTTCGGCACGCCGCGCACGTTCGAGGATCTCGACAAGCACCGCGCGCTGGTGCTCGGCGGCAACGTACCCTCATACCTGCAGCCGTCGCGTTGGCTGATCGAAGTGGCGCGCGACGGCAAGGGGCCGCGCCAGCCGCATCTTGTCATCAACAATATTCTCGGCATTTTGCGCGCCTGCCAGCGCGGGCTCGGCATCGCGATGTTGCCCGACTATCTGGTCGAGGACGGGCTGGTGCAACTTTTCGGCGACACCGAAGCGATCGCACTCGACGCCTATTTCGTCTATCCCGAAGAGCTCAAGGCCGTGGCCCGCGTGCAGGCTTTTCGCGACTTCCTGGTCGCCAACGCGCAGCGCTGGAATTTCTAACGCGATACAATCCGTCCGGTTTACAGCGCGCACTGCGCGCAAACGCCGCAACTTGCCTATACCGCATGGCTGTCATGTGAAGCGTCGCGTTGTGGCGGCGGCGATCGAATCGCATAGTGCCTCGGTGCTGCACAGCGCGCGGTTGCTGCTAATCCTCCCAGATAGGCAATCGCGATGCTGGCAGTTGTTCCCCTCTGGAAGGTGTCGTCGGCGCCCCCACGCCGACGAACTGAACCGGGCCCGCAAGGGCCCGGTTTTCTTTTTGGCTGAGGGTGCGCTAACTACGGCGACTGACTGCGCGGGGTGGGGCCCACTGTAATTTTCATCCTCCGATCTGCCGGCCGTCGGCGCAAGCTATCGTTGACATATAGACATATGACTGATATGTCTTGACATATGATCGAGCGAACCACCGTCCGATTGCCCAAAGACCTGCTCGCCCGCGCCAAGCGCAAGGCGCTGGCCGAGGATCGCACGCTCACGTCGCTGATCGAGGAGGGTCTGCGGCTCGTGGTCAGCGACACACAAAAGAAAGCCAATACCAAGCGTGTCATGCCACGCTGTAGTAACGCGAGCGGGGGCCCTTTGCCCGGCATCGACATTTCGAATTCCGCCGCACTGCAGGAAATGGAAGATCTTGAATACATCGAGCGGCTGAAAAGCGGCTTCAAATGATCTTGCCGGACGTCAACGTCCTCATCTACGCGTTTCGCAAAGATGTCCGGGAACACGCGCTATGTCGCCAATGGCTCGACCGCGTGGTTCTCGGCGAAGCACGCTTTGGCCTTTCGCCGCTTGCACTCGGCGCAGTCGTTAGAGTCAGCACCAATCGACGCGTCTATTCCGAGCCCAGCACGCTCGACGAGGCCTTTGGTTTCTGCGATGACCTGCTTGCGCAGCCGCATTGCCAGATCGTCGAGCCCCGTGAGCGACACTGGGAGATATTCAAACGTCTCTGCGTCGAGACCAACACGCGCGGCACGACGGTCACCGATGCCTGGTATGCCGCGCTAGCCATTGAGTGGGGCTGTGAATGGATCACGCTCGATCGCGATTATGCGCGCTTTCCCGGCTTGCGCTGGCGGCCGCCGGAGGGTGATTAAAGCCGCATGAAAATCTCCATTCTCGACGACTATTTCGACACGCTGCGCACGCTGCCGTGTTTTCGCAAGCTCGACGGCCATGACGTCACGGTGTGGACCGACCATGTGCAGGACACGGATGTTCTCGCCGAGCGTCTGAAGGACGCCGAAGTTCTCGTGCTGTTCCGCGAGCGCACGCAAATCCGCGCCCCGCTGCTTGGGCTGTTGCCCAAACTGAAACTCATCAGCCAGCGCAGCGTCTATCCGCATATCGACATCGAGGCCTGCACCCGGCGCGGCGTCATCGTTTCGTCGAGCCAGCACCCCGGCACGCCGTCTTATGCCGCCGCGGAATTGACCTTCGGCCTCATTCTCGACTCGATGCGTCTTATTCCGCAGCACGTCGCTGCGCTGAAAGCGGGACAGTGGCAAGTCGGCATCGGCCAAACGCTGCGCGGCAAGACGCTTGGCATTTACGGCTACGGCCGGATTGGCGCCGTCGTCGCCGGCTACGGCCGCGCGTTCGGCATGAACATTCTGGTATGGGCGCGCCCGGACACGCTCGAAAAAGCGCGCGCCGACGGCTATGCGACGGCGGCGAGCAAAGAGCAGTTTTTCGCCGACTGCGACGTCATCTCCTTGCATATGCGGTTAGTGCAGGTGACGCGCCACATCGTGACCGCGGCCGACCTGGCGCTGATGAAGCCGACTGCGCTTATCGTCAATACCAGCCGGGCGCCGCTGATCGCGCCCGGCGCGCTGGTCGCGGCATTGCGCGCGGGGCGGCCCGGCATGGCCGCGGTCGACGTCTTTGAGGAAGAGCCGATGCTCGATCCTCAGCATCCGTTGCTGACGATGAGCAATGTCGTCTGCACGCCGCATATCGGCTATGTGACGCGCGACGAATATGAGACGCAGTTCACCGAAATATTCGACCAGATCAACGCCTATGCGGCCGGAGCGCCGATCAACGTGGTCAATCTGGACGTGCTCAAAGGCAAGGCCCGGTAGGGAAGAAGAAAATCACGATCACGTCGGCTCCAGCCCCTTCGCCTTGATCACGGCTTTGGCGGCGGGCGTGGTGAGGAATTCGATGGCGGCGCGGGCCGCATCGGAATGGCTGGCGCTCGTCGGTATGCCGGCGGTGAACATCGTGGCGCTCTGAATATCCTGCGGCAGCGGGCCGACCACGTCGATGTCGGCAACGGCGATGAGCTCCGCCATCTGCTGAAGGCCGATATCGGCCTCGCCGCGCCGCACGACGAGGCCGGCGAGCCCGGCGGCGCCGCCGGCCCCGTATTTGGCCTTGGCCGCCATCGCTGCGGTAATGCCGAGCTCCTCGAACACTTTGGCCATATGGGCGCCGCTCGCCCCGCCGCCGACCGGCTTTGACAGCGCGATCGATTTTGCCGCCAGCATGGCCCGTTTGAAGCCTGCGGCCGAGGACAGGTCCGGCCGCGGCGCGCCCTTCGGCACCGCCACACCGATCAGCGAGCGGGCCACGTCAACCAGGCTCCCGGCGACGATCTTGCCGCGCCCAACCAGCTCCTTGGCGCCAGGGCCGGTGACGATGGCGACATCGGCCACCTCACCCTCGAGCAGACGCGTTTCCAGGACCAGGGACGGCCCGAGGACGACCGCAAGGCGGTTGCCGGTTTCCCGCTCGAAACGCGGCGCCAACTCCTCGAACACCATTTTCATGGCGGTCGTGCTCAATATTTTGATTTCGACGGCAGAAGCCACGCGATCCCCCTGATTTTTCTTAACCGCACCATAGAGCCCAAAAACGCCGGCCGAAAGCCGGCCCCAGTGCCGGCGCCGGCGGGGATCAACTCTATGTGAGCTTTTGGCGCACTGTCATCAAATCGCGCGCAAGGAGATCATTCTTTGATCGAACTGCCGTATATTGCCGTGGACTTATTCGCGCGAAGCTGCGGGGCGGCCGGCGCGGTTGGGAGGAACGAGATGCTCACACGCAGACACGTGTTCTACGCCGGCGCCGCGGGCTTGGGGCTCGCCGTTTTCCGGCTGGCGCGGCCGCACGCCGCGACCGCCGCGACGCACCCTTACGAAGTCACCCACACCGACGCGGAGTGGCACAAGCTCCTGACGCCCGCGCAATACGACGTGCTGCGGGAGGAGGGCACCGAACTGCCGTTTACCAGTGCGCTGCTGCAGGAGCATCGCGCCGGCACCTTCAGCTGCGCCGGCTGCGACCTGCCGCTGTTCTCGTCGAAGACGAAGTTCGAAAGCGGCACCGGCTGGCCGAGTTTTTGGGCGCCGCTCCCTAGCGCCGTCGACGAAGCCGAGGATCACTCCTTCGGCATGACGCGGACGGCAGTCTCGTGCCACCGCTGCGGCGGCCATCTCGGTCATGTGTTCACTGATGGCCCGAAGCCGACCGGCTTGCGCTATTGCATGAACGGCGTGGCGCTGAAATTCACGCCATCGCCGGCCGGATCGAGCTAGCAATTGCGTTCCTGACCTTAAACTCCGCGTCAATCGCAATCGGATTGACGATGCCGCACGGTTGCGCGATCGCTTCGCCATGCGCTCGCGGGTTTGCGGCAAACGGTCCTGTCATCTAACATATTAGATGGAGAGGAAACTCCGGAATGACCGCGTCCGCCACAACTCGCGATGGGCTGGTAATTTTTGCCAAGAAGGAGTGCCCTACCTGCAACCTTGTGCGGCCGGTCATTCATGAATTGGCGCAACGGGCGCCATCGGTCGTCGTATTTTCTCAAGATGACACGTTGTTCCTGGACGGCTTGGAGGTCGAGGACGACACATCCTTAAAGCAGTCTTTCCTCCACGATATCGAAGCCGTCCCCACCGTTATTCGGTTCACCGACGGCGTGGAGGTCGACCGCACTGTCGGCTGGAGCCGAAAGGACTGGGAGCGCGTCAGCGGCATATCGGGGCTTGGACAACAATTGCCGGCCTTCCAACCCGGTTGCGGTTCGAAGAGTCGAGAGCCCGGCGTATTTGAACACCTGTTGGCGCGCTACGGTGATACCGGTCTGACGTCACGCCGCATCGAAGTCGGCGAATGGGACGATCCGATTGAAGCTGCTTATGAACGCGGCTGGAGTGACGGGCTGCCGGTCGTGCCGCCCACCGATGAGCGCATTCTGCGGATGCTCGCCGGCACGCCGCGTGGTGCGGACGAGATCGTCGGAGAGGTGCCTCCTAATCTGTCGCCCTGCTCGGTCGAGAAAGTTGCAATCAATGCAGTGATGGCGGGATGCAAGCCGGAGTACATGCCGGTCGTGCTTGCGGCCCTCGAAGCGGCGCTCGAACCGGTCGCGACGATGCACGGCGTAATGTGCACGACTTGCTCGGGAGGCCCCATCCTCGTCGTCAATGGCCCGATCAGCCGCGCGATCGGCATGAATTCCGGCATAAATGCGCTGGGGCAGGGCAATCGTGCGAATGCCACGATCGGCCGCGCGTTGCAGCTTATCCTGCGCAATGTCGGTGGCGGCCGTCCTGGCGAGCTCAGCCGTTCGACACTGGGCGGTCCACACAAATACACTTTCTGTTTCGCCGAGGACGAATTGGACGCCGAATGGCAGCCGCTCGCCGTGGCGCGCGGCTTTTCACGCGGGACCAACGCCATCACCCTCTTCCAGGGCGACGGTATTCAAGCTTTCGTCGACCAGAGGTCGCGGATCGCGCCAGAGCTCACGCGCTCCCTCGCCATGGCGTTACTGGCCGTTTGCCACCCGAAACTCTGTGAATTCACCAACGCGTTGCTCGTTCTTTCGCCGGAGCACTACGCAATTTTTCGCGATGCCGGGTGGGATCGCGGCCGTATCGAGCACGAACTGCACCGGGCCATGGTTCGGCCGGGCAGCGGCCTCGTGCAGGGAGCCCAAGGCGTCGGCGAGGGTATCGATCCAAGGCGCGCCGATGAGCTGGTCAACAAATTCTGGCCGGAAGGACTTTTGATTGTGCGCGCCGGCGGCAAGGCCGGTCTGTTCTCCGCCATTTGCGGCGGATGGACCGGCGGGCGATTCCGCGATCAGTCGCAACCGGTCACCAAGGAAATCAGATCATGAGCGTCGCCCTTCGCGATCCGACCGCGGAAATAGCCTCCGAACTTCGGCCACGCTGTCCGGCGCTGGATACGCTCGCGGGACGATGCGTCGCTCTTCTCGATATCGGCAAGATGCGCGGCGACGAATTTATCGGCCGGCTCGAAATCCTGATGAATGCCCGCGGCATCGCGACACGCCGATACAAAAAACCGACCAATACGCGAGTCGCTCCGACCGAGATCATCCACGACATCGTGCTGAACTGCCATGCCGTCGTGATTGCCTTGTCCGATTGCGGTTCTTGCACCTCCTGCTCGACCCACGACTTGTCCGCGCTGGATCAACGTGGAGTTCCAGGAGTGAGCATGATCACCGAAGAGTTCGCCGACGCCTTCGAGGCGCAACGGCGAGCGATCGGCTTCGATGGTGCGGCGATTTTTGTGCCGCATCCGATGCAAAATCGCACCCGAGCGGAACTCGAAGGCTTTGCCGATAAATTCTGCGAAGAAATCCTTTTGCAGATTTGCGCGGCTCCGCCACCCGTCTCGCGGACGCGGGCGGCATAGCGAGTTAGGACGCGGCCCTGGGTCTCGTTGCGCGTAACCGGGCAATGTCCGCTACTACGTCCCGACCTTCAATTCCGAAACCAGCCCGCGCAGCGCCGCGATCGCGCTCAGCGGCACGATGCGGCCGGTGCGCGGGTTCTCCGACGGCACGCCTTCGATCATCATCGAGAATCGCGCGGTGTCGGCATCGACCTCGATGCGGTGCGTGTTGCGCGTAATTGTCGGATCGGCCCAGATCTCCAGCCGCGTCTTGTCCGGGCCGATGCCGGCAAGACTGAGCGCCGCGGCAACGTTGACGTTGGCGGGAAAGCCGCGGGCGCCCTCGCGCGCGCTGCCGTCGAAGATTTTTCTCGGCTCTTTGAGGTCTTTGAGCGAAATGCCGCGTTCGACCAGATAGGGCGCGCCTTCGAGCCCGTTCGGCGGCTTGCGCGTCACCATGGTCACCGAATGGATCGTGCCTTCGGCGGCGGCGCGCACCGCATCGAGGCCGAGCAGCGCGCCGGTCGGAACGAGGATGCGCGCGCCGGTCTCTTTCGCCCGCTCCACCAAATCCCAGTTTTCCAGAAGCTGGCCGACCGAAAGCGGCATGAAGATTTTGCCGGCCTCGATCACCAACGTCGCGACCTTGCGAAACATGTCCGGCGGCAGGCACTCGACGACAACGTCGCACGACTGCGCCAGCGCCTCGGCGGGCATGATCGGAATGCGGCTGCCGGCGTCGGGCAGATTACGCTGCGCTTTATCCTTGTCGCGCACCGCGATGGCCGCGAGAACAAGCCCCGGTATGCCGGTTTCGAGCCGGCACGCCACGCCGAGGCCGACGGCGCCGAGCCCTGCCAATCCAACCTTCAGTATCGGTCTCGGCACGACCAATTCCTCCTACTGGCAGCGCCGCCTGCGGCCCGGTACATTCTCTATGCGCCGGCCAAAGGGTGCGCAATAAGGCCCGTTCAGCCCGCTGGACCGCTCGCATGCCCGACCTCAGCAAGAGATTATTTATGACCAATATTAATCCCAATGCCTTCACGACGCGGCCGGAGATCGAAGGCACGTTCGGCGTGGTGACCACGACGCACTGGATCGCGACAGCGGTCGGCATGGGCATCCTCGAACGCGGCGGCAATGCGTTCGACGCCGCGGTCGCTACCGCCTTCACGCTGCAAGTGGTCGAGCCGCATTTGAACGGGCCGGGCGGTGACGTGCCGGTGATCCTCTATGACGTGCGGCGCGGCAAGCCGGAGGTGATTTGCGGGCAAGGCGTGGCGCCGGCAGGCGCCACCATCGCGCATTACCGCAGCGAGGGGCTCGATCTCGTGCCCGGCACCGGACTTCTCGCTGCCGTCGTGCCCGGCACCTTCGAGACCTGGATGCTGCTGCTGCGCGATTACGGCACCATGTCGCTTGCCGACGTGCTGGCGCCGGCGATCGGTTACGCGCAGAACGGCCATCCGCTGCTCGAACGCGCCAACGCCACCATCGCCACCGTCGCGGCTTTGTTCCGCGAGTATTGGCCGACCTCCGCCGCGGTCTATCTGCCAAACAACGAAGTGCCGGCGGCCGGCTCGCTCTTCACCAACAAAACCTTCGCGGCCACCTATAGCCGCATCGTCAAGGAAGCCGAGAGCGCCGGCGGCGATCGCGTCGCGCAGATCGAGCGGGCGCGCAAAGCGTGGAGCCACGGCTTTGTCGCCGAGGCGATCGACCGCTTCTGCCGCACCCACGAGATCATGGATACCAGCGGCAAGCGGCATCGCGGCGTGCTCACCGCCGACGACATGGCGCGCTGGAAGCCGCATATCGAAGCGCCGCTGACCTACGATTACAAAACCTACACGGTTTGCAAGACCGGCCCGTGGGGCCAGGGCCCGGTGACCTTGCAGCAACTCGCTTTGCTCAAGGGCTTCGATCTCGACGGACTCGATCCGGTGGGGCCGGATTTCATTCACTGGATCGTCGAATGCTCGAAGCTCGCTTATGCCGACCGCGAAGTGTTCTACGGCGATCCGGATTTTGTCGAAGTGCCGATGGCGACGCTATTGTCGGAGGCCTACAATACCGAGCGCCGTAAGCTTGTCACCGACAAGGCTTCGCTCGAGCAGCGTCCCGGCTCGATCGAAGGCTTCGGCGCCGTGGTGAAATTGCGTCGCGCAGCCGGACCGGCGGCGGCCGGCGCCGGTGAGCCGACCGTGGGTGCGCTCGGCGCCGGTGAGCCGACCGTCGGCCGCATGGGCGCGATGCGCGGCGACACCGTGCATTTCGATATCGTCGACCAGGCCGGCAATATGATTTCGGCGACACCGTCCGGCGGTTGGCTGCACTCTTCGCCGGTCATCCCCGAGCTCGGTTTCTGCCTCGGCACGCGCGCGCAGATGTTCTGGCTCGAAGAGGGCCATCCTGCGGCGCTTGCTCCCGGCAAGCGGCCGCGAACCACTTTGTCGCCCACTTTGGCGCTCCGCGACGGCGAGCCTTATCTCGCCTGGGGCTCGCCCGGCGGCGACGGCCAGGACCAGTGGATCGCGCAATTCTTCATGCGTCACGTCCATGCCGGCATGAACCTGCAAGAATCCATCGACGCACCGGCCTGGCATTCCGAGCATTTCCCAAGCTCGTTCTGGCCGCGCACGGCGCGGCCGGGCGTGCTGGTGGTCGAAGGCCGCGTGCCGAAGAAGACAGTGGACGAGCTCAAGCGCCGCGGTCACATCGTCGAGGTCGGTCCGGATTGGTCGGAAGGCCGCCTCACCGCCGCTTCGCGCGACGGCTGCCGCCGCCGCGCCGCCGCCAATGCGCGCGGCATGCAGGGCTACGCGGCAGGCCGGTGAGCTTTTTCATCCCAAGCTACGCCGCCACCATCCCCAAAAACTCCTCGACCTCGCGGCGGAGCTTCTCGGTAGCGATTTCGACTTCTTCGGACGCCGCCAGCATGGTTTGCGCCGAGCTGCGGGTCTGGGTTACGCCGCTGGCGACCTCGCCCAGCGCGGCGACGATACCTTTGGCGCCGGTCGCAGCGCTGGCGACGTTATGGGAAATCTCGCCGGTCGCCGCCTCCTGCTGCTCGACCGAAACGGCGACCGCGCTGGTATAATTGTTGATGTCCTGCATGCGCTGGGTGATTTCGCGGATCGCCGCGACCGCCTTGCCGCTCGACGCCTGCACCGACATAATCTCATGCGTGATCTCTTCGGTCGCCTTGGCGGTCTGCACCGCGAGCGATTTCACTTCCGAGGCGACCACGGCAAAACCGCGGCCGGCTTCGCCGGCGCGCGCCGCCTCGATGGTGGCGTTAAGCGCGAGCAGATTGGTCTGGCCGGCGATGTCCTGGATGAGCTTGACCACGTCGCCGATCTTCTGCGCCACATGGGCCAGCGCGGCGATGTCCTCGTTGGTCGCATTGGCGTTGGCGGCGGCGCTGCGCACCACGTCGTTGGCCTGGCCGAGCTGCCGGCTGATCTCCCGGATCGAGACCGAGAGCTCGACGGCCGCCGCGGCCGCGGTTTCGACATTGGTCGAAGCCTCGTTGGAGCCGTGCACCGCGCCTTCGGCGCGCTGCAGCGTGTGATCCGACGTCGTCAATAGCGTCTTTGCCGCCGACTTCATCGCGCTCGCGCTTTGGCTGACGGTTTTGAGCACGGTCTCGACCCGGGCCCGGAACGACGAGATCGCCGCATCGGTCGAGCGGCGGCGCTCGTCGCGCTGGCGCAGCGAATCGCGCTCCTTCTCGGCGAGCAGCTGGTCGGTGACGTCGGTATGCGTCGCCACCCAGCCGCCGCCATGCATCGGGCGGCTGACCACGGCGATGACCCGGCCGTCCTTGAGCTCGGCGGTCTTGGTTTCGGTGCGCCCTTCGGCTACCTGCTTGAGGCAGTCGGCGACATAGCGATCGGCGTCGCCGGCGAAATTGCCCGCGGCAAGCCGGTGCATCAGCAGATCGTGCAGCGGCGTACCGGCCCGCGCGTGCTCGGGCCGCAAGTGATACATTTCGATATAGCGATCGTTGCACAGCACCAGGCGTGCCGCGCCATCGAACATGCACAGGCCCTGGGTCATATTGTTGAGCGCAGCGCGCAGCAATCGCGCCTGGCCGCGCCGGCGGTCGTTGACGAAAAGGCCCGCCAATGCCGCGGCGCCCAGCGCGAACGGCACGGCCATGACAGCGGCGGCGAGCGGGTCCGATGTTTGCGTCAAAGCCGCCACCATCCAGCCGGGACCGCTGAACAGGTAGACGAGAACGCCCACGGCAAAGCCGGCCGCTCCCGTGATGACGATGAGCCTCCAGTTGCGGCTGGCTTTAGCCAGGGATGGACCGCCAAGCATCGCGTGCGCGCCCGATCAATCGGCCGACCGTAGCCATCGACCGGTTGTTTTGAGGTTAAGGAATGACGCACGATTCCTTAACAAACGCTGACTAAACCCGCGTTCGGTGCTGGGGATTACCGTTCAACCGGCCGGCGGGATCACCGGCAGCAGCAGGTGGGACTCCATATCGCCGCCGGCATAAACGGTGTTGGTAGCGCCGGAATTGTAGTCGGCGTGATAGTGCATGTAGTGGGCTGAGCCTGTGCCGTCGCGCGGCTGAACGTCGAGCCGGATGCGGTGGCCCTTCTTGAACACCATCGATGTCGGCCAGATTTCGACCTCGACGCGCACGACCTCGCCGGGCGTCAGATAGAGCCGGCGGACGTGCCGATGATACGGGCGCCAGGGCCGCGACAATTCGGGATCGAGCTCGCGGTGCGATACCCGCAGCCAGCCCTTCGCCACCGGCACCGGCGCGCCTTGCTGGCCGGTTTCCAGCACTTCCTTGCCGTCGGGGCCGAAGTTGCGCAGCGTCAGGAACAAATCCATGTCCTCGCTCGAACTCGATACCCACAGTACGGCGGCGAGCGGGCCGGTGATCTCGGTGTCGGCGGGGAGCGGCGGGGTTTCGAACGCGACGCCCATGCCCGGCTTGATGCCGCCGCCCAAAACTTGCGACGAGGCCGCCGACGTCGAGCCCATCGAGCCGAGGCTGGAAGCGGGGTAGGTTCTCGACTCGGCCTGCGGCGGCTTTTTCTCCGTCAGCGTGCCGACAGGCGGCGCGCCTGCCGCCGGCGCCGGCGACAGATCGAGGTAGAGCTTGGTCCAGCGCGTGCGTTGGAGCGGCCATTCGTGCTCGTGGCGCCACTCGTAGGCGTCGCCGCCCTTGCGAATCGCTAGCTTGATCGGCGGCTCGTCCATCAAGCCGTTGTCGATGCCTTTGAGCCAGTAGTCGAAGAAGCGGATCTGATCGCGCCTGCCGTCCTCGGTGTAGAACGGATGCACGTGCGAGCCGAGATGGATGCGCAGCTTCTTGTGCGGCGTCGCCGCGCGCAGGAACGCCTCGGTATTGCCGCGCAGGTGCAACCCCATGCCGGACCAGTTGCCGACGGAGAACATCGGCACATTGATCTTGTCCCATTGCGCCTGCGAGCCGCGGAACGCGCCGCTGTCGAGATTATTGTGCAGCCAAAAATACAGCGTGTTGATCTGCCAGCCGTCGGACAGATGCTGCGCCGCGCGGCCCAGCACGTGATGCAACAAATGCGCGGTGTACCAATTGGTCATGAACAGCGAGAGGATGCCGCCGTGGTACAGCGCATCGCGATAAAGATCGGCAAAGCCCTCCCAGGGAATGATCGCCTGCAATGACGGCGGCTGCAGATTGGCGACGAACCATTGATTGATGGCGTAATAGGAAATGCCGTTGAGCCCGACCTTGCCGTTGCACCACGGCTGCGCCGCCGCCCATTCGATGGCGTCGTAAAGGTCGACCGCCTCGGCCAGCGACCACGGCTCGCACTGGCCCGGCGACTTGCCGCTGCCGCGGCCGTCGATGCGTACTGCGCCATAGCCTCGCGGCACCCACCATTTCGGGTTGATGGTCTCCCAGTTCATCCATTCGTTCGGCGCTTCGGCGAGCGTATCCGGCACGATCCAGAGCTTGTCCTTTTGATAGGGCCCGAGATTGAGGATGGCGGGAAATTTCCCGCCATCGTCGGGGCGGAACACGTCGGCCTTCAGCCGCGCGCCGTCGCGCATCGGCACGTCAACGTCTTTTTCCAAGACGATCGGATAGTCGGCGCGCGAAACGTTCGGCTTGCTATTCATGATGGCGCACGCTCACTTGGTCTCGATCTTCACTTGCGTTGACGCCGCGCCATTCCCCGCTGCGGCGGGGGATCGTAATTGAGGTGTCTTTGCGATGCCAGGGCATGTCCGTAGAGTGGAGAGAGGATCGCGCTTCACGGTTCCGACACTTTTTTGCCGGCACTATCGCGCGTCACCTGGGGGCTTTCCGATGATACGGCGGCTTGCCGCGCTCGCTGTTTGCAGCGCTCTCTTGGCTGCGGCGGGACTAGCCGGCTGCACCGACAATGCGCCGCCTTCCGGCCAGCCGACGTTCTACCGCGACTTGGCGCAGCCGGATGCCGTGCTTGATGCCGCGGCGGCGCAGTCGATGATTTCCGGCTACCGCAGCAACAACGGCCTCGGACCAGTCACCCTCGATCCCGAACTAATGCAGCTTGCCGCGGCGCAGGCGCGGGTCATGGCGGCCAAGGGCAAGCTCGACCATGACGTTGGGGCGCCGTTTCAAGAACGCATCCGCAAATCGGGCTTCGACGCGGTGGTCGCGGTCGAGAATATCGGCGCCGGCTATCACACGCTTGCCGAGGCGTTTTCCGGCTGGCGCGATTCGCCGCCGCACCGCGCCAACATGCTCAATGCCAGCGTCACCCGCATGGGCATCGCCGCGGTCTATACGCCGAAATCGAAATACAAGGTGTTCTGGTCGCTGATCCTCGCCGAACCCGACGAGCATCACGGCTAGCTCCGCACCGCGGCGGCCGGTTGCCGAATAGATAATATTCGACTGACTTGAGCGAGGCTGCGTAAACCAGAAGGCCGAAGGCCGCCGGTTTGCGCAATCTGGTTTATAATTCGGCATCAATTTGTGCCCCACGGTTTCGCTGCGAAAAAGACTCAACCGGCAGCGAGATCGAGTCATGAAATGCATCCTGTGCAAGATATGCGAATCGGCAAATGCGGCCGTCCGGAACAGCACGCTTGCTTGGATGGATACGCAGATCAATAAGATGGCGCTTTGGGAGCAAGAGGCTGACCAGGAACGGATACTTCATGCCGACAGCCTCCGCGAAACCGACCCTGTCCAGTCGTTCGAGGAATATTTCGCGCTCGCCGAGCAGGGGTCGGTCTGGAGCATGGTGCCGGTGGGAATCGATTTCGAGTCTGGAAGAGGTGTGCCACAGAACCTGCAGCAGGCTGAAGCTTGGTACCGTCGGGCTTACGAACGCGGATCAGACTACGGATTGCTCGAGCTCGGGCGGCTTTATCGTCAGTCAAAGCGCTTCGCGGAAGCAGAGGCGGTTCTTAGGACCGGCGTCGAGCGAGGCCTCGCGCCTGCCATGTTCCCATTGGCGTGGTGTTATTTGATGTCGGCGCACTGGCGGCACAAGCGTGAGGAGGCGCTGACGCTGCTCGAACGCGCGTCGAGTGCCGGCGATCTTTCCGCGCGTCGCTTTCTCGGGACTGCGATGGTGCGCGGCTGGTTCGGGTTCAGTCGTATTCCGGCGGGTTTCAAACTCAGCTCTCAAGTGGCCGAGGAAGTGGTAAAACTTATCAACGTCGACGTGCCGCGCCACGGCAAACCGCTGCCCGGCTTCTTCAGTCGTTTCGCGCAGCGATGGTCGGTCGTCGTTGCCCGTGCTCCGGCCTCTAACTGAGCGAGGAGCAGCGGCAATGGACATCCCCTCCACTTCGATGCGCTCTCGGTCGTTCCCGATCGTAGTCGTTGCGATCGGGGTCGGTGCGTTTGTCGCCACGGCGGGCATTTACATCGGTCGCGCGCTCGAACAGAAATCATCGTCCAGTGAAGTTGCGACCGCGATCAATGTCGAGACAGCGAAACTGAATATCAAGCCTCGGACCATCGAGCTGACGTTCGGAAAAGGCGACAGGCGCCCGCAACGCCATCAAACGAGGAGACTACGCGACCGCGAGCAAGATTACAGCGGAGGTTTTGGCGAACAGCCGCCTGCAAAATTGGCGTTTCTATCCATTTACCGATTTCATCCAAGGCGTCGCAGATGTAAGCGATCCGGTCTTTGAGTCGCGGCTGAATGAATGGGCGGCGCAGAACAAGAGCGATGCGATCCCCTTATTGGTCCGCGCCCAATATTACTACGCCATGGGGTGGTTCGACCGCGGCGATCATTTCGTGAAAGATACCCAAGCCGATCATTTGGCAAAGTTCAGCGATTATATGACGAATGCGCTTGCCGATATCGATGCTGCCATGTCGCTAAACGACCGAATTCCATTCAGCTACTATCTGCAACTTCGAGTGTTGCATGCGTCAGGTCCATCGGAGAAGTTCGATCGCGCGTTCGATGAAGCGATTGCTAAGTATCCTGACTACTACGCGCTTTATGATGTTGCTCTCGGCACGCTGGACCCCAGATGGGGCGGTACGATCGAAAAAATGTATGCCTTTGTCGATCGATATGCCGGCCACGCCCCGCAATTTTCACCGCTGAAGCTGCTTTACCTCAGTTTCTATCGCGACCTGCTGAACTTCGCATCCGTCATCTGCTCGTCAAGCGGGTCGGACGCAGATCAATGGACGCAATGTGCCGCCGCCGCTATGCAGAGGATCGTTAAGCCACCGCTCGAAGATCAAGTCATCGCGGCCCTGCAGCTTTATGATCATTCCGACAAATATCAATTCGGTATCGTCGTCGAGCATATTCTTTTCGATATGCTGAAATCGGACAGCGGCGGCTTGTATTCCGGCGCCATTCTGCAACTTGCGGCCAGCGCCATGCATAGCGACACTCAGCTCAAAGAGGATAAGCCCGGCGGCAACAACTACATCATCGATAAGGCGGTGTCGGAATCCTGGTACTTGAAGGGGTTTTATGACAACGCACTGAAAAAAGATCGGGAAGCACTTAATGATGTCGAAGCTGCAACATTTCCCAGTGCAGAAGAGAAGGACTTGGCCATTGCAGGAATATACGGATACCTCGGTCGGGGGAGATTACAACAAGCTCAATCAGTATGCCGATATGATCGCTTATGAGAAGGCCGCGATTGCGCTTGGCAACGACACCGAGGAACAACACTTCATATGTTATGGCTATTATCGACTTAAGGCCTACGAAGACGCCGTGCGCGCGTGCACCGAAACAATCGACAACCAGCCAGCCAATGTACAGGCGCGCTACTGGCGAGGAGTTGCCTACCGGGATTCCGATCGGCCAGATGCGGCGTTGCGCGATTTGACGGTCGTGGCGGAGTCGGAAAGCGATTATCGAACCGACGCTGCAATTGATATCTCGATGATCTATTTCAACCGTAACGACAACGAAAGCGCATTAGCTGTCTTGAACAAATACAAATATCTCTACGATCCGAACACCAACAACAAAAGCGGAATGGCGGTCAGTTACAACAATCGTTGCTATGCGTATATGCAATTAGGGAAGTTGAAGGACGCGCTGGCCGATTGTACGGCGTCGCTCAAATACGGCAGCATTCCCGACGCTTTTCGCAAGCAGCAGGAGCTGATTAGGCGCCTCAACGCCCATGAGGTGGGTTTATAGGCCGTCTATTGCCGGAAACTTTAAAGAGGCTGCGGGCCGCACCGGTTCTTCCCCTAACCGGTCCGAGAATATTTCTGCGGCCACAGCGATCGCAGCGTCGCCACGTCCTTGGTGATCTTGCCGAGCTCGGTCCGCGTTTCCTTCATGGCATTCCAGGTGAGGTCCAGCTCGGAAAGCAACGCCGACAGCGTGGCTTCGATTCGGTGCATGTCCTTGCGCACGATCTCCAGCCGTTCGCGGTCGGTCATGATGTTCCAGCGGACGTCCATGGCGCGTGCCCTCAAGTCCCGATGAGAGCTTGATTCGCCTCGGCAATTGAATTGCGTCGAAGCTGCCGCGCCCAAGAAAGCGGCAGTTATCCACAGCTAGAGCATGTTGAATAGCTCGGTGCCGTAGGTTCTCCGCGCTTCCTCGAGCAACGGCGTGACGGCGGCACGGAATTGGGCGTGTTCGTCCGCGATCAGCGCGGTGATCTCGCAACCGGCCGCTTCGATAGCGGCGCGGGCGTCGCGGTCTTCCGCGATGGCAAGCTCGCGCTGAAACGCGACCGCGCGCGCCACGGCCTCGCGTATGGCGTCGTTCAGGTCCGCCGGCCAGGACTCGAACGACGGCCGATGCAGGAAGATCGGCCGCGATATGTAGAAGTGGTTGCTGACGGTGTGGAAGTGGTGGAATTTGTGCACGCCATAAGTCACGGTATTGGCGAACGGGTTCTCCTGGGCGTCGAGCGTACCGGCCTTGATGCCGGCAATGGCCTCGGTCAGATCGCAGCGCACCGGCACCGCGCCGAGCAACGCGAAGGTTCTGGCCTGCACTTCGCTTGGCAGCACGCGGATGCGCATGTCCTTGAGGTCCGCCGGCAGGCGCACGCGGCGCAAGCGATTCGAGATTTGTCGAAAGCCATTTTCGAACCAGCCGAGGATGCGGTAATTCACGCGCTCCTCGATCTTGGCGGCGAGAAAACGGCCGAGCGCGCCGTCCATCGCAGCGCGTGCCTGGTCGCGCGTCTGAAACAGGAACGGCAGATCGACAAAGCCGAGCTCGGTAACGCGGTCGGTCAGATAGCTGGAAGACTGATAGCCGAGCGTGAGCACGCCGTCCTCGACCAGCCACAAAATATCCTCGGCGCGATAGCCGAAATCCATGATGTTCCAGACGTACTTGACGTCGACGCGGTCGCCGAACGCGGCGACCAGGCTGTCGCCGATCAGTTTAAGGCCCTTGGAGAACGACGTGGTGGGCGGTCCATAGCCGCCCATGCGGATGGCAATCGGCTTGGTCATTGTCCTCACGCGCTTTTCGAGATTGTCGAGCTACGCGGGAAACGCGCGCGAAAGTCAACGCTCACGCATATGGTTGCGGATATGTTTGCCCGCCGCGATGGCTATGCCGCGCAGCGTCTCCAGCCGGCAGGCGCGCGCGAACGGTGCTTCGGGCCGCACCGCGATCATGCGGTTGCACAGCGCCAAGCGCTCGCTCCAGATGTGATCCAGCATCGAGGTGCCAGGCGCGGCGCAAGAATCGGTGCGGGCGATCGTGGCGTCGTCGGCGAGCTCTTCGCTCAGCGCCGCACTGAGCAGCACGCCGGGCGAAAAGCGCGCGAAATTTTCGTCGTAGGCAATCTTCCAGTACCAAACGGTATCGCCGCTGTGCAGCGTGATCGCGGCGGCGATGGCGCGGCCATCGAGCAGCAGGCGATGGATTGCGACCTTGCCTTCCGCGGCGAGCGCGGGCAGCGCCGTCTTGATGAAGCTCGTCACTTCCTCATGATGCGCCGCGGCGGTGCCGGCTTCGCCCTTCCAGCCGCTCGCTTCTAGCGTGAAAAAATCTTCGACGCCGGCGGCGACCGTGGCAGGCTCCGACGCTGTCGTGAACAACAACGCGCCGGCGTCGGACAGACGCCGTCCGCTGCGGCGCAATTCGCGGTGCCGGTGCGTCGAGAGCGCATTTTCAAGATAATGCGAGCGGTCGGCTCGCGGCGCCAGCAAGGCGCGGTGATGCCGCGCGAAATCGGCACACGGCATTTGCGTGCGCTGCAAAATCGCGCCGAGCGCCTCGGCAAACGGCTCGTCCTCGGCGATCAGCGGCAGCAGCACCAATCCGGGCAAGGACGGATCGCCGGCAATATAAGCGAGCCAAGCCGTGATCACCGGCTCTGCCGCCTCGCGCTCGACCAGCGGCGTTCCGAGCGGGCCGTAAGGATGTGTCCAACCGACGAGGATGGGAAGCTTCACTCCGTAACGCCGCTCGCTGATACGCGCCGGAAAGAATCCCAATAGCCGGCGCGGCGTGGTCCCCGACCAGACCAGGACGGCGCCAACGTCGTTGCCGAATACCGAAGCGGCCGCCAGCGCAAAGCCCGGATCGTAAAAAATATTAGGCTCAAGCGCGCGCCCGGCGAGATCGCGCCAGTCGTCGGCGACCGGCAGGAGATCGGCGAGCCACCGCCATTCGACGGCGAACGCATTGATCGCATAGCGGTCGGCAAGCACGGCGCGCCGCGCGCTGGCGATGGCGGAAACGGTGCGCTCGAGCGCGACATGCGGCGCGAACTGCGAACCGATCGATGCCACAACGACCTCTGGATAGGAACCGGACGACTAGCAAGGATGTGTTAAGATTCGGTTGGAAGAAATTAACAAATGCGGCGCGCGGCGATCTGGCGCTATCACGCCTCGGCCATTTCGGCAACGTCGGCAAGCGCCGCCGCGACGATTTCGCGCTCGTCCCGGGAAAGCGCGCGCTGCGGCGGCACCGGATCGCCTACGTCATAACCCTTAATGTCGAGGGCAGCCTTGATGCAGGCGGCGAGATTGAAGCGCGCGAAAATCTCGTTGATCCGCCACAACAGTCGCTGCAGGTCCATCGCCTGCGACCAGCGCCCGGCGCGGCACAGGTCGTAGAGACGGACGCTCTGCCGCGGAATGACGCAGGCCGGCCCCGCCATCCAGCCGACGCCGCCGATCAGCATGACGGCGGCCGGAATATGCGCCGATGCCGAAAAAACTTCGAGGCGATCGCAGCGATTCATAATCGACAGCAGCCGGCCGGTATTGGTCGATGCGTCCTTGATGTAGCGGATGCGCGGATGCTCGGCGAGCCGCGCGATGATGTCGAGGGACAGATCGGTGCGCTGGAATTGGGGATTGGTATAGAGCACGACCGGAACGTCGACGGCGTCGGCAATGGCGCGGAAATAGGCTTCGACCTGCGGCTCCGCCAGCGGGAAATAGGATTCGAGGATAGCCAAAATGCCGTCGGCGCCGAGCTTTTGGTAATCGCGCGCCTGCGCGACGGCGTCTGCGGTCGCGGTTGCCGCCACGCCGGCGATCACCGGCACGCGGCCGGCGGCCGCTTCGATCGTCGCGCGCACCACTTCGGCGCGCTGCGCGCCATTCAGATAAGCGAATTCTCCGGTCGAGCCGAGCGGCGTCAGCCCGTGCACGCCGGCGGCAATCAGATCGTCGACCAACCGGCCGAGCACGTCGGACTTGATGCGCCCGGCCTTATCGATCGGCGAGACCAGATAGGGAAAAACACCGTGGAAGTTCTTCATTTCAGCGTTCCGCCTTATACTGCGCCATGGCGTCGGCCCACACTTTCGCGCGATCGTCGTCAAAGACCAGTTTCGGATCTTCCGGCACCGTCACCCAGGCGCCGCGCGCGATTTCATCATCGAACTGCGCCGGCGCCCAGCCGGCATAACCGAGCGCGACGAGACTTTTGCTCGGCCCCTTGCCGAGACCGATATCACCCAGAACGTCGGCGGCATCGCTGAGCGCGACGCGGCCATCGATGTCGACCGTGCCGTCACGGCGATAGCCGGTATTGTGAATGACGAAGGCCATTGTCGGGCCGACCGGACCGCCGAGAAAAATCCGCACGCTGCCGGTTACGCCGTCGGCATTGGCGCCGAGCGCTTGGAGGAGGGCGGCGATGGGGCGGGTGCCGAGCGGATGGTTGACGACGATGCCAAGCGCACCATCGCGGCTGTGCTGGGCCATCAGAATGACCGCGTGATCGAATGGGCCGTGCATGTCCGGCGACGCGATCAGAAGCTGGCCGGCGAGCGACGTGGGGCCCGTGACGTTCCGGCTCTTCGGGCGACAACGCTGCATGCAGCACCGCGGCCGGCAGCAAAACCGCAACCGCGGCCAAAACCCAACGCAGTCCCTTGCCAGGCCGGTAGTCGAACGCGCGCACGATCTATCCGCCACGTTGGCCCGCTTCTGTCCCACTCTACACGCTTGCTCCGCGATGGGGGAGGCGGGACTAAGGCGAGATTTCTTCCAAGACGCGGCGCTTGGTCTCAACCGCGAAAAGCCCGGTTATGACCGCGCCGACGACCGCGACCACGGCGAAAACCAGAAACACCGCGCCGAGCCCGGAGCCGACGATAAATCCCACGATGGCAGGTCCCAGGATCGATGCGAAGCGCAGCCATGCCGTCGCGGTGCCGACCGCAATGGCGCGGGCGCGGGTCGGATAAAGCTCCGGCGTATAGACATAGACCCCGATCGACAGCACCGAGACGAAGAAATAGCCGCAGGTCACCAGCAGCAACACGCGCTGCGGCGAATCCGGACCGAGGACAAACAGCACGCCGAGCGCAATCGCGTTGGCGGCAAATGCCAGAGTGAACCACGGCCGGCGGCCGACGTGATCGATGGTCAGCGCGCAGACCAGGGCGCCGCACAGCCCGACGGCCTGGGTGATCAAGCCGTATTGCAGCGCTTGTTGCAGCGGCAGCTTGAACACCGTCGCGTAGATGGTCGGCAGCCAGACGACGAGGCCGTAATTGAAGAAATAGGTGGCGAACCAGATGACCCACACCACCAGCGTTCGGCGCAAATAAGTCGGACCGAACAGATCGGACCAGGAGGCAGTGAGCGGGCCACTGACAGTGATTCGTTGCGGCGGCGGCAGCGGTTGGCCGGTGGATTGCTCGGTTTCGCGTTCGATCCTGGCCATCGCCGCCTGCGCCTCGACGTTGCGACCGCGCGTCGCCAGCCAACGCGGCGATTCCGGCAGCAGCCGCCGCAACACCATGGCGACGAAGGCGGGCAGCGCGCCGATGACGAACATCCACTGCCAGCCGAAGCGCGGCACGATCCAGGCCCCCATGAACCCGGCGGCAACAAGCCCAATCGGGAACACCAGCTCGTAGAGCAGCACGAAACGGCCGCGGCCCTTGGCGCGTGCGAGCTCGCTGATATAGGTCGCAGCCACCGGAACCTCGCCGCCGAGACCGAAGCCTTGGATAATGCGAGCGCCGACAAGCGACTGATAATCCCAGGCAAGAGCGCAGGCGAGGCTCATGATCGCGAAGATCAGGATCGACCAGAACATCGCCGTGATGCGGCCATAACGCTCGGCGATCCAGCCGAAGAACAGCGCGCCGCCGAGCTGGCCGAGATAGCCGGCCGAAATCAGCAAACCGATTTGCGGGCCATTTAGCTTCCACGCTGGCACCAGCACCGGCAAGACGAAGGCGATGGCGAGCGCGTCAAAGGCGTCAAAGAAGGTGGCGACGCCGATGATGATCCTGGCCTTGATGTGCCACCACGAGATCGGCAGCCGCTCGATCCGTGCGACGACGTCGCTGATGGTGCCGCTGCCGCCAGCAGCGGCGTCGCTCGTGCTCATGATGTCCTCCCCGGCAGTATTTTATTTTGATGCTTAGACGAATTGTACCGCGATGCCGCCGAGCTGGCCGAAGTCGGCATGCAGCGTATCGCCCTTGCGCGCGAACACGACCCGCGTAAAGGAGCCGGCGAGCACCAGATGACCGACTTCAAGCGCCACGCCATGCTGGCCGAGCTTGTTGGCGAGCCAGGCGACGCCGAGCGCCGGATGGCCGAGCACGCCGGCGGCGACGCCGGTCTCCTCGATCTCGGAATTGCGATACATGATGCCGCCGACCCAGCGCAGGTCGACTTCGAGCGGACCGACCGGGCGGCCGCCGACGACGATGCCGGCCGCGGCGCCGTTGTCGGAGACAGTGTCGAATATCTTGCGTGGATCCTGCAGGCGCGCATCGACGATCTCGATCGCCGGCACCACATATTCGGTGGCGCGCAGTACGTCGGTCAGGCCGACGCCGGGACCGCGCACCGGCTTGCCGAGCACGAAGGCGAGCTCGACCTCGACGCGCGGCAGGCAGAAATTCTCGTGCGGAATGCGCGCGCCGTCGGCGATCATCATGTTGTCGAGGAGGTGCCCGTAGTCCGGCTCGTCGATCTGCGAGGAGCGCTGCATCGCCTTCGAAGTGAGGCCGACTTTATGGCCGATGAGCTTGGCGCCGGCGGCGACCTTGCGATTGGCCACCTCGGTGGAGATGGCATAGGCGTCTTCCATGGTAATGCCCGGCCAGGTCTTGGAGAGCTGCACCGCCTGTTTGCGCTCCTTCTCCGCGGCGAGAAGGATATCGGCGGCTTTGTTGCGATCGGCATCGGACATCATGACGGCGAAGCTCCCCCTTCATATGCAGTGTCGTTGCCGCCATCCCAAGTTGCGCGAGCGAGGAGCGCTGCGGGACGACGGGCACAGACACTTAGCACATTTGTCGGGAAGCGAGGCGCGCCGGCGGGAGCGGCGTTACTGGCAGGCGGCGCGCAGGAGGACGGTTTCGACCGGACAATCGGCGGCGGTCGGGGTTTGTCCGGAGACCCAGAGTGAATCGGCGCATTTCTCCGCTGTGCGAACGTCGAGCGGCTGGCCGGCGCTGAAACCCTTGGCCTTGCACACATTGGTCGCCGCCGTGGCGCAATCGGCCGCGCCGTTGCCGGCAACCGGGCAGGTCTGTTGAATTTCGATGACGTGCGACGGCCGCAGCGCGTCGGCTGCGCTCTTCATCGCCTGCTGGGTGGCGGCGGCGGCATTCTTGGCGGCATCCGCCGACTGCTTGTTGAAATCATCGATCTTGGTCTGCTGCTCTTTCATCTTGGCTTTCCAGTCGGCGACGGACTGGTCCCACCATTTGGAAAAGCCGTTGAGGAATCCGCGTTGCTCGGTCGGCGGCCCAGCCAGGACCGGCGGCGGTTGCGGCGGCAGCGCCAATCCCGAAGCTGTCGGCGGTGGGGGCGGCGCTGCGGCCGGCGCGGCAGCCGGTTGTATGGCGGTAGCGCCGGCAGCAGGCGGGGGGCCGGTCTGGGCGGAGGCATTCCCGGCCATCGTCGCAGTCAACATGATCACGGCCAGCCACGCCCCGGCGTGCGCTAGCGCCGCCGCGCAGTTATTGGCTGGGATTGATCGACGTGCTGTCACGGCCAGTCCGGTCATGGCCAATTTGAGGGCCCCTCTCATGGGCCCGACGGGGCGCTGCTTATACGCTAAGCGCAACAATAATATTGGCCGCCAAATTAGGCACTACCATGGTCAGAATAGCCGTATTGCGTCGGGAAAACCAACCATAAGAAGGAGCGATCTGGTCGTTGGCTCCGACCGAGTCAGGCCTGAGATCGGGTGTCGCTATGATTTGGAGCTGTTGGGCTCACGCCGCCTGGCCCACACGAACCAGGCAAATCCGGCCAACAATAGCGCGGCGGCAAGGCCGTCGAATTCATGGAACAGCCGGCGAAAAGTCGGGTCGCTGTTCCAGCGCGCGCCCAGGACATAGCCGATATAAGCAAGACCGAAACACCACGGCCACGAACCGAGGAACGTATAAACCTGGAACTTCAACATCGGCATTCGCGCCAGTCCCGCAGGGAATGCGATGAAGGTTCGCACCACCGGAAGCAGCCGGCCGACGAAGATCGTCGCCGAGCCATAGCGAGCAAAGAACTGCTCCGCGCGATCGATCTCGTGAGGCCGCACTAGAATGTAAGCGCCCCAGCGTTCGAACGCCTTACGGCCTCCGGTGGCGGCGACGTAATAGGCGACGGTCGAGCCGACATTGCAGCCCAGCGCGCCCATCGTCGCGGCGCCGATCAAGCTGAACTGCCCGACGGATACCAGATAGCCGGCGAACGGCATGATCACCTCGGAGGGCAGCGGGATGCAGGCCGATTCGATGGCCATCAAAAGCACGACGCCAAGGTAACCCGCGGCCGAAATCACCTCGACGATAAAGGACACGACCGCCGAGATGAGCTGGTCAAGCATTGCTAAGCTGAAACGGCGTGGGGCCGGTCAGCGCCGCTTGCGGGCGCGGCGGCCTTCAAGCACGACGATTTTGCGGCGCGGAAAATCCTCCGGCAGCTTCTTCGGCACCTTTTCGGCGATGCCCAGGAGCCGCTCGCGGCGGTCCATCTCTTTCCAGACGTCCTCGGGGCGGATGCCGGAGGCTATCCACAGTACGACGAGATTATAGATGAGATCGGCACTCTCCTTGACGACGGCATCGCGGTCGCCGTGCATGGCGTCGATCACAACTTCGACGGCTTCCTCGGCAAGCTTCTTTGCCATCTTGCTGCGGCCCGAGCGAAGCAGCCGCGCCGTGCGCGACGTTCGACGGATCGTCGTGCCGGCAGGCCAGCGCCGCTTGATAGAGTTGGGAAACCGAATCAGTCATGGCTCATCAGAATACCGCGATCTTGTCGCGATTGTGTTAATTCCCATGGTTCGCAAGAGGTTTCGGTCCCAGCCGCCCTTTATTCGTCCTGGGCCAATAGACCTGCGTTTCCCCCGGCCGCCGCGGTATTGATCGTTACCACCTGCTCGGCCGCCAAGCGGCGCAAATAATTCGGCCCGCCGGCCTTGGGGCCGGTGCCGGACAATTGCGTACCGCCGAACGGCTGGGTGCCGACGACGGCGCCGATCATATTGCGGTTGACGTAAATGTTGCCGTGCGGAAGCCGGGCGGCGACGCGTGCGACGGTCAGATCGATGCGTGAATGCACGCCGAGTGTGAGAGCGGTGCCGTTCTTAGCGATGTCGTCAAGGAGCATATCCAGTTCTCCGGCAGGCCAGCGCACAATATGCAGCACCGGGCCGAAGACTTCTTGATCGAGATCAACGGCGCGGTCGAGCTCGATGATCGTCGGAGCGACATAGCTGCCGGCGGCCGGCATGGCCTTGTCCCAGCGAAAGCGCACCCGGCCGGCATGCGCCATGCCGGCGATCCAGCCTTCGAGCCTGGCCTTGGCTTCGGCATCGATCACCGGACCGACATGGGTTGCGATGTCGCGTGGATCGCCGACCTTCAATTCGCCCGACGCGCCGATCAGCATGTCGAGCATGCGATCGGCGACGTCGGCTTGCAGGCAAAGCAGCCGCAGTGCCGAGCAGCGCTGGCCGGCGGAGCGGAACGCCGACGCAATCGCGTCGTCGCTGACCTGCTCCGGCAGCGCGGTGGCATCGACGATCATGGCGTTGATGCCGCCGGTCTCGGCGACAAGCGGCACGATCGGTCCGGTCTTGCCGGCCAGCGCCCGATTGATCGCGCGGCCGACTGCGGTCGAGCCGGTAAAGACCACGCCGGCAATGCGCGGATCGGCGACGAGCCTCGCGCCGACGGCGCCGTCGCCGGGCACCAGATGCAGCGCGCTTCGCGGCACGCCGGCTTCGTGCAGCAGCGCGACCGCCAGCGCGGCCGTGAGCGGCGTCTGCTCGGCGGGCTTGGCGACGACTGCGTTGCCGGCAAGGAGCGCGGCGCTCACTTGGCCGAGGAAAATAGCCAGCGGAAAATTCCACGGGCTGATGCACACGAACACGCCGCGGCCGCGATAGCGCAGTTCATTGCTCTCGCCGGTCGGCCCCGGCATCGGCTGCGGCGTCAAAGCGGCGCGCGCCTGCGCGGCATAGTAGCGGCAATAGTCGATCGCCTCGCGCAGCTCGGCAAGCGCGTCATCCAGCGTTTTGCCGGCCTCGTTCTGCAACAGCGCGATGAGTTGGCCGCGATTGACTTCGAGCCGGTCGGCGCCGCGTTCGAGCGCCGCGGCGCGCTGCTCGACCGGTGTCGCCGCCCACGCCGCAAAGCCGGCCACGGCGGCCGCCATTGCGGCGTGCACGATCGCGTCGTCGCCCTCGGATACGATGCCGATTTCTCTGCCGTCGATCGGCGAATAGACGATCCGCTCGATGCCTGGCAGCGCGACGCCGTCGACGAGCGGCGCGGCCTTGGCTTGCGCTGCCCGCAAAATCTGCTCGCCATTGCGCACCTCGCGCAACTGCGAATCGAGGCTGGCACGATCGCCGAATTCGATGCCGGCGGAGCCGCTTCGCTCCGGCTGATAAAGGTCGCGCGGCAGCGGAATTTTGCGATTGCGCGCCTGCTGCGCATTGGCGATGAAGCTTTGCGGACGCTTGAGGACGTTGGCGATCGGCACGTTCGGATCGGCGGCCGCGGATACGAATGAGGAATTGGCGCCGTTCTCCAGCAGCCGCCGCACCAGATAAGCGAGCAGATCGCGATTGTTGCCGACCGGAGCATAGATGCGGCAGGCCGCGTCGGGAAATTCGCTGAGCAGCGCATCGTAAAGCGCCTCGCCCATGCCGTAGAGACGCTGGAATTCGTAACCCTCGACGCCGCCGGCGTCTTCGATCACGCTGGCGACGGTGAGCGCATTATGGCTGGCGAATTGCGGAAACAGCCGCGTGCGCGCAGCGAGCAATTTTTTGACGCAGACCATGTAGCAGAGGTCGGTCATGGCCTTGCGCGTAAACACCGGATAGTCGGGCAGGCCGCGCTCCTGGGCGCGCTTGATCTCGGTGTCCCAATAGGCGCCCTTGACCAGCCGGACGGTCAGACGGCGATTTTTTGCTTTGGCAACGTCCTCGATCCATTCGATCACGGCCAAAGCCCGTTTTTGATAGGCCTGCACGGCAAGCCCAAAGCCGTCCCAGCCGCCGAGCGATGGATCGTTCAGCACGGTGCCGATGACTTCCAGCGACAATTCCAGGCGATCGGCTTCTTCGGCGTCGACGGTGAACTGGAGATCGCGGTCCTTGGCGAGGCGAGCGAGGTCCAATAGACGCGGCGTCAGCTCGGCGAGTACACGGTCGCGCGAGATGGCTTCGTAGCGCGGATGCAGCGCCGAGAGCTTGACCGAAATGCCGGGCCGGCCCGGCAGCGCCGCGTTGCCGGCGTGAGCGCCGATCGCGGCAATCGCGGCCGCGTAGGCATCGAAATATTTGTCGGCGTCGGCGCCGCTGCGCGCGCCCTCGCCGAGCATATCGAACGAATAGCGGAAGTCGGGATGGCTGCGGGCGCGAGCGAGCGCTTCCGCGATATTTTGTCCGATGACGAAATGGGATCCGAGAAGCCGCATCGCCTGCCGTATTGCCGCGCGCATGGCCGGCAGGCCGAGGCGGCGGACGATGGCGTCAAGGATAGTTTCCGGCGTCTCGCCCGGGTGAATGACGCGGACAGCGATACCAAGCGTCCAGGCCGAAGCCGACACCAGGAGCGCGGTCGATTTGACGTTGCCGTCGAGCCAGCGGCCGGCGGCGAGCTTGTCCTCGATCAGCCGGTCTGCGGTGGCGGCATCGGGCACGCGAAGCAACGCTTCGGCCAGCACCATCAGCGCCAGCCCCTCCTTGGTCGATAGCGAGAACGCGTGCAAAAAATCGTCGACGCCGCCGAGGCCGCTCGCCTTTTGCCGGATCGCCTCGACCAGGCGACGGGCGCGCGAGTCGATACGGCCTTCCGCCGCGCTGTCGCGCACGGCATTGGCGAGCAGGACTGCCGCCAATTCCTCGTCGGCAGGCGCAAACGGAGCTTGAAAAGTCGGCACCCGGCTCATAGGCGCGGCCATAGCGCGAGTTTATCCTCGCGCAGTCGTTATTGCATCACACGCTGCCGTGTTGTGGCTGATTTCTCCCGCCTATCCGGCGTGAGCGCGTCTGAGCGTTTCGATATCGAATTTTTTCATTTGCATGATGGCGCCAATGACGCGATCGCGCCGCGCGATATCGTCGCCGACAAGAAGTTCCGGCAGCACCGAAGGCACGACCTGCCAGGACAATCCGTATTTGTCCTTGAGCCAGCCACATACACCTTCCTGGCCGCCCGCCGATAGTTCGCGCCAGAACTTATCGATCTCGGCTTGCGTATCGCACATCACCTGAAACGAGACGGCCTCGTTGAACTTGAAATGCGGGCCGCCATTGAGCGCGGTGCAGGTCTGTCCTTCGATCTCGAACTCAACCGTCATGACCGAGCCCGGCTCCTTGCCGTGGACTTGGCGGCCCGCAGTGCCGTAACGGCTGACCTGCCTGATCGCGGAGTTTTTGAACACGGACGTGTATAATTTCGCCGCCTCCTCCGCTTGCGTGTCGAACCACAGGCAGGGCGTGATCTTCTGCTTGACGCTTGCCATCTCCCTTCCTCCGTCAGTTCGGCGCCGCCAGATACTCGGCCAGACGATCGAAACTGCCGCTCCAGCCGCCGCGCATGCCGTCATGTGCTGCATCGAAGGTCTGCTGTTCCTCCGGCGTCGCATGAAGCGGCGTCCAGCGCAGCGTCACTCTGGTCTTGCCGCCGGGCTCCTCGGCGAAAGTGACGGTCGTCAGCAATTCGAGCGGCCAGGTCGGGCTCAGCGGATGCCGGGTGAGGCCGCCCCCTTCGTCCGAGAAGGAATGCACCCAGACGAGCCGCTCTGGAGCTGCAATCTCGCGATAGACGAATTTCGCCCACACGATCCGGCCCGACTCGTCGCGCAAGGCGCCGTGGTAGGCGCCGCCGATACGCAAATCCATCTTCGATGCGACTACGACCGATCCCTTGGGCCCGAACCATGCCTTCATCCGCTCCGGCTCGGTGAAGCATTTCCACACCAGGTCGCGCGGCGCGTCGAACAGGCGCGAGGTGACGAAGTCTGCGCTTTTGGCATCGGCAAGCATTGCCTGCTCCACGATTGAGCTGAGGCCGGGGGTTTATTGTCCGACCAGGACCATCCAGCCGACGCCGAACTTGTCGGCCAGCATGCCGAAGCGCGACGAGAAAAATGTCTTCGCCAACGGCATGTTCACTTTGCCGCCCTCCGCCAGCGCGCCGAAGGTACGTTCGGCGTCGGCATCGGTCGGGACGCTGAGCGCCAGCGCAATGCCGTGAAAATTCGGGCTGCCCGTGCAGCGGCCATCGGACATCAGCAGCTGCGTATCGCCGGCGCGGAGCGCGGCATGCATGACCTTGTCGGCACTGCCCGGGGAAATCATCGACTGATCCGGCGCTTCCTTAAAGCGCATCAGTATGTCGACCTTGGCGCCGATCGCCTCCTTGTAGAACTCGATCGCTTCGTCGCAGCGGCCTTCGAACGACAGATAGGGTTGGACTTGCATGACTATCCCCTTGGTTGTGGATCCTTGACAGTGACTCTTGACAAATTAGGTTGATATCAACATAATTGGCTTATGTCAAACGCGAAGTCAAACTCGGTTGCGAATGCCGTCGCCGAACGCGACGACCCGCCGTTTTCGTTGACCCTTCACGTGCGCGATCATTGCCTTTGCCTGCATGTTCAGCGCGTGGCGCGGGCGCTGGCGCGACGCTTTGACGATGCACTGCGGCCGCTCGGACTGACACAGGGGCAATTTTCGCTGTTGATGTCGCTCAATCGCCCAGAGCCCCCGAGCATGAAAGACGTGGCGGCGCTGCTCGCAATGGACCGCACCACGTTGACGGCGAACCTCAAGCCGCTGGAGCGGCGCGGCCTGATCAAAGTCAAAGTGGACAAGACGGACAAGCGCGGGCGGCGATTGCACTTGACGGCGGCGGGGAGGGCACTGCTCGTGGCTGCCGCTCCGGTATGGACGCGGACGCACGGGGAAACCGAACGTGCGCTGACCAAGTCGAGCGCCGATACTTTGCGCGCTACTCTGAAAGAACTCTCCTGACATCGCACACCCAGTTCGCGGCCACGCCGCATGACAAACTCACGCGGCGATTTTCACGAGGTATTCGGCGAGCCGCGCCATGGTCTGCACCAAGCCGGCGTCGGCGCCGTATTCCTTGATGACGCGGTCGCGCTGCGCCGCCGACGGGAAATCGCCCCGCCAGGTCATGCGGGTGCGCCCACCCAAATCCTCAAACGTGATCGTCTGCCGGAACTGGACCGGCTCGACGTCCTCGCCGCCGCCGTGGCGGTAGACGAGACGTTCCGGCGGCACGACCTCCTCGAACGTGATGCGGTTCTGAAAGTCGCGTCCGTCGGGTCCGTGCATGACGAAACGCCACACGCCGCCCGGCCGCAGCTCGAAGCTCGACGTGGTGGTGGTGAAACCGTTCGGCCCCCACCATTGCGCCAGATGCTTGGGATCGGTGAACGCCGAGAACACCAGGTCGCGCGGCGCGTCGAATAAGCGGATACCGATGATCGACCGCGGGTCGCTTGTGAGATCGAGGCTATTTGTCGCCGCCATCTGCCGGATCCTTTTTCGTCTGCTCGGCGGGGGCCTTGGCCTGCAGCTTCTTCAGGTAGTCGTCGAGCCGATCGAAGCTCTCGTCGTAAAAGCGCCGGTAGCGCTGCAGCCACTCGTCGATGTCTTTCAGCGCCCGCGGCTCGATGCGGCAGGGCCGCCACTGCGCCTCGCGGGAGCGCGCAATCAGGCCGGCACGTTCCAGCACCTTGAGGTGCTTCGACACCGCGGGAAGGCTCATGGCAAAGGGCTTGGCCAGCTCCGTGACCGAGGTTTCGCCAAGCGCTAGTCGCGCCAGGATGGCGCGGCGGGTCGGGTCGGAAAGGGCGGAGAAAGCGGCATCGAGGCTCAATTTGACCATCCGGTTAAATAACCGATTGGTTTAGTACCGCTACCGCAACCTCATGTCAAGTCGGTGCGGCTGGAGGCGCGTCCCAGCGCAGACGGCGCTAGTTGTCCTTTTGCCTTTCGCCGCTAGAACGGCATCATGTCCTTTATCCGCATCTACCTTCGCGTTCTCGGCCTGTTGCGCCCGGTCGCACGGTTGGCGCTGACGCTGGCGCTCGCCAATATCGCGCTGGCCGCGGCGCAATTCGTCGAGCCGGTGTTGTTTGGCCGCATCGTGGATGCCCTGTCGGGTGCGCTGCCGGCCGGCGTCGAGCCGGCGGCGCGCGCACTGGCGCCGTTAGTCGGCGCCTGGGTCGGCTTCGGCCTTTTCGTGATCGGCGCCGCGGCGCTGGTCGCCTGGTACGCCGACCGGCTTTCCCATCGGCGCCGCAACATGGTGCTGGCGGATTATTTCGAGCACGTGCTGCAATTGCCGCTCGCCTATCATTCCGGTGCGCATTCCGGCCGGCAGATGAAGGTGATGCTCACCGGCACCGATACGCTGTGGTGGCTTTGGCTCTCTTTCTTCCGCGAGCATCTCTCCGCCTTCGTCTTCATTATCCTGCTGTTGCCGGCGTCGCTGGCCTTGAACTGGCGGTTGGCTTTGCCGCTGATCGTGCTGTGCGTCGCGTTCACGGTCCTGACCGTGTTTGTCATCCACAAATCCTTCGCGTTGCAGCGTGCCGTCGAGCGGCATTATTCCGACCTTGCCGAGACCGCGGCCGATGCGCTCGGCAATGTCGCGCTGGTGCAGAGCTATGCCCGCATCGAGCTCGAAGTGTCGGCGCTGAAGACCGTCGTGAATTCGCTGCTCAACGCACAGATGCCAGTGCTGTCGTGGTGGGCTATCGCCACCGTGCTGACGCGGGCCGGCACTACGCTTACTTTGCTCGTCATTCTCCTGGTCGGGACCTATCTCAAGCTCGTCGGCTTGGCCTCGGTCGGCCAGATCGTCAGCTTCATGGCGATGGCGGCGATGCTGATCGCCCGGCTGGAGCAGGCAGTCAGCTTCTCCAATCGGCTGTTCATGGACGCCCCGAAGCTTGCCGATTTTTTCGGCGTACTAGACACCGTGCCGGCGGTGCGCGACCGCGCCAATGCCATAGATCCCGGCCGGGTGCGCGGCCTGGTCGATTTCAAGGGCGTGTCGTTTTCCTACGATGGCAAGCGTTCCGCGGTGGCGGATTTGAGTTTCACCGCATTGCCGGGCGACCGTGTGGCGCTGGTCGGGGCGACCGGCAGCGGCAAATCGACGGCGCTGGCGCTGTTGCATCGCGCCTTCGATCCACAATCGGGCGCAATCTCGATCGACGGCAGGGACATTCGCGACTGCACGCTGTCGGGCCTGCGCCGCAATATCGGCGTCGTGTTCCAGGAGACGCTGTTGTTCAACCGCTCGATCGCGGAGAACTTGCGCGTCGGCAGGCCCGATGCGACCAGCGACGAGCTGCGCGCGGCGGCGGCGCGCGCGCAGGCTTGCGACTTCATCGATCGCAATCCCGACGGTCTGGAAGCGCGCGTCGGCGAGCGCGGCCGGCTGCTGTCGGGCGGTGAGCGGCAGCGGCTCGCGGTGGCGCGGGCGTTACTCAAAGATCCGCCGATCCTGATCCTCGACGAGGCGACCAGCGCGCTCGATCCGGTGACCGAGGCGCGGCTCAATCTCGCGCTCGACGAAGTGATGAAAGGCCGCACCACTTTCGTCATCGCGCATCGGCTCGCCACCATACGCGAAGCCACCCGCATCCTGGTTTTCCGCCAGGGGCGCATTGTCGAGACCGGCACGTTCGACGAGCTTCACCGCCGCGGCGGCTTTTTCACCGAGTTGGTGCAAGCGCAATTCGGATCGGCGCGGGAAAGCGTACTGCCGCTCGCGGCGCCAAAGGACGTGCCGCTCGCCGACATCTAGGCTGCTAGCCAGCCTGCCCCCGGCCTTGCTATCCTGCGGCCATCGCTGCGGGGGGCGTAACGATGCGCAGATTTTTTATTGCCGTGGCCTTGGGGCTTGTCGCCATTTGCCCGGCTTGGGCCCAGACCAAACAGCAAGTCGACTGGTGCTACAGCCCGACCGCGACCGACGATCAGACCGTCACAGGCTGCACCGCGATGATCAAGTCGGGACGTTACAAAGGGACCGAGCTGTCGCACGCTTATAACAATCGCGCCAGCGGTTATTCCGGCAAAGGCCAGACCGATTTGGCAATTGCCGACGAGAATGTGGCTATCAAGCTCGATCCGAAAAACGCCGAGGCCTACAACAACCGCTGCAATGATTTGGAGGGCAAGGGTCAGTACGACCAGGCGGTCGTCGATTGTACGCAGGCGATTGCGCTGAAGCCCGACTATGGTCACGCTTATCTCAATCGCGGCATCGCCTATGCGGGCAGGCGCCAATATGACCTCGCCATCGCCGACTACACCCAGGCGATCCGTTTCAACCCCAACGATTCCCTAAACTACAACGAGCGCGGTATTTCCTACGACGAAACGGGCGACTACGACCGCGCCATTGCCGACTACGATCAGGCCGTCCGGCTCAAGCCGAAATACGGTCGCGCCTTCAATAACCGCGGCAATGCCTACCAGTCCAAGGGCGACTACGACCACGCGATCGCCGATTACAATCAATCGATCCAGATCGACCCAAATCAGGCCTATCCCTACAACGGCCGCGCCAACGCCTATGCAGCCAAGCAGGATTATGCGCACGCGCTTGCCGATTACGATCAGGCGATCCGGCTCAGTCCGCAATATACTCTTGCTCTGCTCAACCGCGGCAATACTTACGCCGCGATGATGGATTACGACCACGCCATCGCCGACTACACGACAATCATCCAGATCGACCCCAAAAATGCCGGCGGCTATTTCCCCCGCGGCCGTGCCAACCTCTACGCCGGCGCGCTCGCCAAAGCGCTGGCGGACCTCGATCAGGCCAGCGAGATCAATCCTAAAAACGCCTATGTGGCGCTGTGGCTCGATATTGCGACAAGACGCAGCAAGCTGCCGAGCCGGCTGGCGACCGCGACGGCGCAGATCGACATGACGAAATGGCCGGCGCCGGTAATCCGGCTCTATCTCGACCAGCTCACGCCCGACGCCGTGCTGGCCGCGGCCGACAACCCCGACGCCAACATCAAGAAAGGCCGCGTCTGCGAGGCCAATCTCTACAGCGGCGAGCTGGCGCTGCAAAAAGGCACCAAAGACGACGCGGTGCGGCAATTCAAGCTCGCGACGGCGGGATGCCCGAAAGATTTCATGGAATGGGCGGCGGCTAACGCCGAGCTCAAGGCGCTCGGCATCGCGCCGTGACTATTCAGCGCAGCCGCTCCAGGATGCTGACGTAATTGGCTACCGCCGTGCCGCCCATATTGAAAATGCCGCCAAGCTTGGCGTCCTTGATCTGCATGTCGCCGGCGGTGCCGGTGAGCTGCATCGCGGCGAGCGCGTGCATCGATACGCCGGTGGCGCCGATCGGATGACCCTTGGCCTTTAATCCGCCGGACGGATTGATCGGCAGCGCGCCGTCCTTGGCCACATGTCCTTCGGCGATGACGCGCGCGCCCTGACCTTCCGGCGCAAGCCCCATCGCCTCGTATTCGATCAGTTCGGCGATAGTGAAGCAGTCATGCACCTCGGCAAAGGAGAGGTCCTTTAGCCCGATACCGGCCTGATGCAGCGCACGCTGCCAAGCTACCGAACAGCCTTCGAATTTGAGCACGTCGCGCCGCGACATCGGCAAGAAATCCTGCACGTGCTGCGCGGCGCGGAATACGATGGCTTTGTCGAGCTTGAGCGCGGTCTCGACGTCGGCGAGCACCAGCGCGGCGGCGCCGTCGGATACCAGCGAACAGTCGGTGCGCTTGAGCGGGCCGGCGACGATCGGGTTCTTATCGCTTTCGGCGCGGCAGAAATCGTAGCCGAGGTCTTTGCGGATCTGCGCGTAGGGATTGCCGACGCCGTTCTTGTGGTTCTTGGCGGCGATTCGCGCCAGCGCGTCCGACTGATCGCCCCAGCGCTGGAAGTAAAGCCCGGCGATTTTGCCGAAAATGCCGGCGAAGCCGCCGTCGATATCGGCTTCCTCGCGCACATAGGAGGCCTTGAGCAGATTGCGGCCGATCTCCGCGGGCGGCGTCGTCGTCATCTGCTCGACGCCGACCACAAGCGCTATTCTTGCCGATCGCGCCGCAATCGATTGGAGCGCCCCATGCACGGCGGCGGACCCCGTCGCGCAGGCATTCTCGACGCGGGTCGCGCGGATAAAACGTAAATCCGGCGACGCCTGCAGCACCAGCGAAGCGGTAAAATCCTGCGCCGAGAACCCGGCGTTGAAGTGGCCGAGCACGATTTCGTCAACGTCTTTTGCCGCAATCCCGGCATCGGCCAGCGCGTCGGTGGCGACCCGCACGATGAGGCTCTCGACCGTTTCGCCGTTAAGCTTGCCGAAGGGCGTATGCGCCCAACCCACGATGCAGGCGGTCATAATTCCTCCCGAGGTCCTACAATGCCGAACTTTCGTCGCTTTTCATTGGCTTAGGAAGATTTGGGCCCAGGACATTCGCAATCCACACCGCGCTTAAGCATAGCGCTATTCGTCTTTGCCTTCGAGCCCGGCTTGGGTTTACATAGTTACGCGCCCCTGCTGCGTGAACGCCTCTGAACGTTGCGTGAAACCTTCGCGGCCCCGATAGACCTTAAATGGGCCCGACTAACCGAACGGACCGCGACACGTGTCTTGTACCGATTCCTTCCGGGCGCCGCTCTTGCGCATTGTCCTGAGTTCCATCGCGGTCGGAGCCGCGGTGGGAGCCATGGCCTTGGCCGTGCTCGCGTCCGCAGCGCCCGCCCGCGCCGAATCGACCATTCTGGTCGACGCCAATTCCGGAAAGGTCTTGCGCGCCGACAACGCCACCTATCCGTGGCATCCCGCTTCCACCACCAAGCTGATGACGCTCTATCTGGCGCTGAGCGCGCTGCGCGACCAGAAGATCACGCCGGACACGTTGTTCACGGTGTCGACCGATGCGGCGATGCAGTCGCCGACCAAGATGGGTTTTCCGCCCGGCACCCAAGTCACCGTCGACAACGCCATCAAGATGATGATGGTGAAATCGGCGAACGACATGGCGGTCGTGCTCGCCGAAGGGCTTGACGGCACGGTCGAGCAATTTTCCCAGGAGATGACCGACACCGCGCATCGCCTGGGTATGAGCGAGACCAATTACGTCAATCCCAACGGCCTGCCCGACGACAACCAAATTACTTCGGCGCGCGATCTCGCCATTCTCGCGCGCGCGCTGCTCCACGATTTCCCGCAATACAGTTTCTATTGGCACGTCCCGGCGATCAAATACGGCCGGCGCATCGTCCGCAACTACAATCCGCTGCTCGGCCGCTATCCCGGCGCCGACGGCATGAAGACGGGCTTCGTCTGCGCCTCCGGCTTTAATCTCGTCGCCACCGCGGAGCGCGACAACAAGCGGTTCATCGCTGTCGTGCTGGGCGCGCCGTCGTCCAGTGCGCGCGCCGTGAAGGCCGCGGAGCTGCTGCAATTCGGTTTCAGTCGGGGTCCGCTGGCTTGGCTGACGCCCACACTCGGCACGCTCGACACGCTGACGCCGATCGAAGCGGCGCCGCCCGATCTGACCGACGAAATGTGCGGACGGCATCGCCGCCGCCCGGCCACCGAGGAAGACGATCCCGACGCCGATCTCGATAACCTCGACAATGCCGCTTCCGGCAACGGCGTCGACGGCGGTCCGAAATTTTCCGTCATCCTGTCGGCGCTGCGCGCGCCCAACGCCAATAACCTGTTGTTGGACCCGGGGCCGGTGACGCCGGTCGTCGTCTATACCGGTCCGACGCGCACGCCGGATCAGATCGCCAAGCTCGAGGCGCAGATTGCGGCCGAGCCGGTGAAGAAGCGAACCAAGCGAAAAACGGCGGCCGCCAAGTCCGAAGAACATAAGCCTGCCAAGCTCGAAGACCACAAGATCGCGAAGCCAGCCAAGCGCAAGCCGGCCGCGGCAAAGCTCGACGGCAAGACTCACGAGGGCAAAGCCGCGGCTCCGCCCTGGACGCCGATGTCGGCTTCGGCGCTGGCGGCAAGCCCGCCGCCCGATCTCAAGGCTGACGCCCACGCCGCAGCGCAGCCAAGGCCCGCAGCCGCGGCAATTCGGGAGTAATTGCGACCCGGATCGCGGGCGCACGACGCGTTGCGGGCGCGGCGCAGAGCTATGTGCAACGCTGCGACGCGGACGCGTATTTCCGCTCCTGACTGCCGTGCTAAAACCACAGCGGCCCCGGGGGAAGGAATGTCCGCCAAGGTGACGATCGCCGCATTGCAGCAGATGAAACGCGACGGCAGAAAGAGCGTCGGCGTCGTCGCCTGGGATTATCAGCTCGCGCGTATTGCAGACCGTGCCGGTTTCGATTTCGTCTCGGTCGGGGATTCGGTCGGCGTCAATCTGTGGGGCCGCTCCGAAGTGGCCGAAGTGACGCTCGACGAGATGCTGATCTGCTGCCAGGCGGTACGGCGCGGCGTCGAGCGCGCGCTGGTCAGTTGCGACATGCCGTTTGGGCCGGCGCAGCAGGGCGTCGAGGCAGCGCGCATTGCCGCATCTCGGCTCATCAAGGAAGGCGGCGCCGACATGATCAAGGTCGACGCCGCCGCCGAGTTTCCCGAGGTGGTGCGCGCGCTGGTCGGCGAAGGCATCCCGGTGTTCGCGCAGTTCGGCCTGACGCCGCAGACCGCCGGGAAATTCGGCATTCCCTATAGCGCGCAGAATTCGCCGGCGGCGCAGGCGAGCGGCGAAGCGGCGGCAAGGCTCGTCGAAGAGGCCGAGCTCCTCGAAGCTGCCGGCGCCGCGTTGCTCGATTTCACCAATTCCGGGCCGGTGGCCGGCGCCGCCGTGGTCGCGGCGGTGAAAATTCCGGTGATCGGCGGCTTCGGCGGCGGGCCCTGGCTCGACGGCCGCGTGCGGCTCGCCCACACGGCCATCGGCTACGGCGAGAAATGGCTCGATGCCAAAACCGACACTTATTTCAATTCCGCCAAGTCGACGCTCGAGGCTTTCACGGCCTTGATCGCCGACGCCCGCGCCGGCCACCAGATCAAGGGCTGACCATGCCGAGCGCGCTCATCGACGGCATCGCGACGCGCTACGAGGTGGTCGGCAACGGGCCGCCGCTGTTGATGTATGCGCCGGGCGGCTTCAATGCGGTGGTCGAGGCGTGGACCACGCTCGGCAGCTACGCCAGGATCAAGCTGCTCGATCATCTGCCGCAGCATTTCACCTGCATCCTGTTCGACCGCCGCGAATGCGGCCAATCCGGCGGCCGCGTCGAGGCCGTCAGTTGGGCGCATTACGTGGCGCAGGGCAGGGGGCTCCTGCAGCATTTGCGGATATCGCGCGCGCATCTGATCGGCGGCTGCATGGGCTGCGCGCCGGTTGCGGCCTTCGCGGTGTCGTATCCCGAAATGGTCGCGGGCATGGTGCTGTATTGGCCGGTCGGCGGCGCCAAATATCGCATCTCGAGCCATCAGCGCTTCGCCGAGCATCTGGATTTCGTACGCGGCGATGGGTTGCCCGGAGTCGTCGCGCTGGTGCGCAAGGAAGGCAAGCCATTCGGCGCCGATCCGCGCGGCGGGCCGTGGGCGTCCGTGATCAAGTGCGATGCGGCGTTCGCCGCCGCCTATGCCGCGCGCGACGTGGGCGACTACATCCATATCTGCGAGGCCATGCGCGATGCGCTGTTCGACCGCGACACCGCGCCCGGCGCCGAGCCGGAAGAGCTGATGCGCAGTGAGATTCCGGCGTTGATCGTGCCCGGTTACGATGCCGCGCACGCCACCTCGGCGGCGCGCTATCTAGAGGAATGCCTGCCGCGCTCGGACTATTGGGACGCGCCGGTCGAGGCGCAGACCGAAGCTGCGACCAATTCGCGTGTTCTTGAGTTTTTGCGTAAGATCATCGCCTAGAGGGTTCGTGCCCGATGGTCGATTATTATTCCTTGTTGCTGCGTGCGGTGACCGCGCCCGGCGCCGGCGATGCGCAGTGGCGCCGCGGCATTTACGATCGTGCCCGGCGCATGCTGGCGAGCCGGCTGCGCACGCTGCGTCCGCCGCCGCCACAGGCGGAGATCGCCGCCGAGGAATCGGCGCTGCAAGCGGCGATCGAGCGCATCGAGGCGGAGCTGTCGTGGACCGAGCATGGCACGATCGCGCCCGACGCGCGCACGCACGACCGCTTTGGCGACATCGGCAGCGAGCCCTGGACCGCACGCGAGCAAGGACTGGTCGCAACGCCATCGCGGTTGAGCCGGGGCGCCTGGATCGTCGTCGCCATCCTCGCCGCGGCGCTCGGCGCCGGCGGCTACGTCGCCTGGGTCGAGATGGCGCAAAAATCCGCGCCGCCGCCGCGCCAAGCCGAAGCGCAGAGTACTTCGCCGCCGGTCCGCCCCGTCAACACCGCGTCGAACGGCGAGCTTGCGCCGGGCGTCGATGGCGGCAATTCCGATCCGGATATGGCTTACGTGTTTCGCCGCCAGCCGACGTTTTACCGCACGCTGCAACCGGTCGGCACGCTCATCATCGATAAGCCGCAGCACTATCTGTATTTGATCGAGCCGAACAATGTCGCGTTGCGCTACGGCATTGCGGTCGGCCGGGAATGCGCCGACCTCGTCGGACTGCGGCACGTTGCCAGCATGCGGGAATGGCCGCCCTGGCAGCCGCCGCCCGACCTGCTCAAACGGATTCCAGCCATGATGCGGGGTGGGCCCGGCAATCCGCTCGGCTCCCGCTTGTTGGCGCTCGACGACGGTGCGTCCCGGATCAACGGCACCAACGCGCCGAAGACCATCGGCAATGCGGTGTCCTTCGGCTGCATCCGCCTGGTCAACGACGACATCGCCGACCTGTATAGCCGCATCAAGGTCTCGACGCCGGTTGTGGTCTATTAGATTCGCAACGGGCCGTTTCTTCGCGCGCGCGGCATCGCAAGCGGTTGACCGCGTTGTTCGAACGGATAGCATCACGCCCGCGCGATTGTCGCGACAACCGGTGCTAAAACCGAGCGGGACGGAAACATGTCGAGCGAGGGCGAGCATCGCACCGATTGGGAGCACCTGTTTTTTCTGGCGGTCATCCTGGCGTTTCTGGTGTGGTATCTTTGGACGGCGACCGTCGCGTCGCCGACTTTCAGCAACCTCATTCTCATCGCTCCGGTCGGTGCGGTCGCCGGCATTCTCGCTTTGTATGTCGGGGCAACCGAAATCTTCGGACATACCGCGGTCATGAAAGCCGCGGCCTTCGGTCAAGGCGCCGCCGCGGAAGCCGCGCCGTCGCGCTTCCGCGCCGGCTCGCTGGCGACGATTGGGCTGCTGATGGCGCTGTTCGGCCTGTTTGTGGCCGCGATTCCCTATGCCGGATTTGACGCCGCGACCTTCGTCTTTGTTCTCGCAACGCTGTGGCTGCTCGGCGAGCGCCGCATCCTCTTCTCGCTGTCGCTTGCGCTCGGCATCGCCGTGGCGCTGAGCATTGCGGCGCTCACGCTGCTGACGTTCCCGATGCCGCTTTTGATCGCCCGCTCGCTATGGAGAGCGCTTTGATCGACTGGCAAGCGCTGGCGTCGGCGTTCCACATTCTGGGAAGCTCCTATAGCGCCTGGCTCTTGACCATTCCGGGCATCGCGCTCGGCATGCTCGGCGGCGCCATTCCCGGCGTTTCCTCGGCGCTGATCCTGGCCATCGTGCTGCCGGCGACGCTGTGGATGAGTCTCCTCTCGGCGCTGATCTTCATGACCGCGATCTATACCGGTGCGGCCTTCGGCGTCGCCATCCCGGCGATCCTGATGGGCGTGCCCGGTTCGCCGGCCGCGGTCGCGACCTCGTTCGACGGCTATCCGATGACGCAGCGCGGCGAACACAATCTGGCGCTGGGGCTGGCGCTCGCCGCGTCGACGCTCGGCCATATGGGCGCTTATCTGATCCTGTTTCTATTCATCGGCGTGATTTCGCACGCCGTGCTCAAGCTCGGGCCGCTCGAAATGCTGCTGTTGATGCTGTGGGGGCTCACGCTGATCGCGGCTTTGCGCGGACGCTACGTGTCGCGCAGCCTGCTGTCGGGGCTGCTCGGCGTATTGATCGCCACTATCGGGCTGAGCCCGCGTGACGTGATCCGCGGCACTTTCGACCTGCCGGAACTGCTCGACGGCGTGCCGGTGGTTTCGGCGATGATCGGGCTGTTCGCCGCGAGCGAGCTCTTCAACCTTGCCGGCACCAGCTATCTCGTGCAGCGCTCGGATCTGCGCACCGTCAGCGTGCGCGACATCGCGCGCGGCATGCTGCAAGCGCTGCAGCATCCGGTCGTCATTCTGCGCGGGTTGCTCATCGGCGCCACGATCGGCGGCCTGCCCGGCGTCGGCGCGGCGGTGTGCAATCTCGTTTCCTACGCCGAGACCAGGCGCGGCGACAAACATCCGGAAAGCTTCGGCAAGGGCAATCCGAAAGGGGTCATCGCCGCGGAAGCGGGCAATGCCAGCTCGGAAGCGGGCTCGATGGCGACCTTGCTGGCGCTCGGCATTCCGGGCGGCGCATCGTCGGCGGTGATGCTCGCGGCGCTGTCGTTGCACGACGTAACCAGCGGTCCGCAATTCCTCGATGCCTCGAAAGACATCGTCTACGCCATCATTCTCAACAATTTCGTCCAGGGCGCGATCATGCTGGTGCTCGGCCTCGGCCTGATCGGGCTCATGGCCAATGTCATCCGCATTCCGGTGCGTGTGCTTATTCCGTGCATCCTGGTCTTGGCGACGTTCGGCTCCTACGGGCTGTCCGGCAACATGGCCGGCCCGGCGACCATGGTCGTCTTCGGTCTGCTCGGTTGGCTCATGCAGCGCCACGATTATTCGGTGCCGGCCTGCGTGGTCGGACTGATTCTCGGCGGCAAAGTCGAAAACGCTTTGCTGCAGACTTACCAGATCTCGGGCGGCGGTCAGCTCAGCTACTTCGCCGGCCGGCCGATCGCATTGGTGCTGCTGGTGCTGCTGCTATCGTCATTGTTCAGCCGGCCGATCATGCAATGGTGGCGTGCGCGCAGGCCGGCGCTTGGCGCGGCTGCAGAGGAAAACGCAATCAAGTCCATCTGAGGAAATGCCCATGGCAAGGACGACAAAAGATTCCGACAAAGAAACCAAGACCGGGCGTCTGATTGCGCGCCGTCCGCTGCTGTGGATGCTCGCGGGGGCGGCGACGGCAGGAAAATTCGCGGCGCGCCAAGCGGCCGCGGCGACCTGGCCTGATCAACCGATCACCATCGTGGTCAGCACCAAGGCGGGCGGCGGCTTCGACATGATGGCGCGCAATCTTGCGCCGGCGCTCAGCAAAGAGCTGGGCGTTCCCGTCAACGTCCTCGACAAAGAGGGCGGGGCGATGGTGATCGGCACGCGGTATTTTCTGAGCCAGCCGCACGACGGCAATACGCTGTTGGTATCGGGGCCGGCGCCCTATTGGTATGCCGACATCAACAAATTCCATGCCGGCTACGACCTGAAGGATTTCGACATTTTGAACGTGCAATGGACCGATAAGACCGGCGTCTTCGTTCCCAAGGGCGGCAAATACCAGTCGTTCAAGGACATCATCGAGGCCATCAAGGCGCATCCCGGCGAAGTGAGCTGCGGGGTGGTGCGGGATTCCGGCGAATTCTTCAACGTCGGGATTCTGATGAGTGCGCTCAAGCTGCCGCTCTCGGCGATCCGGCTGGTCACTTACGAAGCGAGCGCGCCGCTACGCACGGCGGTCGCCGGCGGCCAGTTGGACTTCGCGCTGGTATCGCTTGAGGCGAGCCTGAGCATGCTCAGCCTCATCACCGCTGTCGCTATATTCAACGACGTCCCGATCCCGGAGCTTCCCGGCACGCCGACGGCCAGTGATGTCCTCAAAGCCGAAGGTATCACCGCGACCTTCGTGCCAAGCTCGATGCGGGCGCTGATCACCCACGCCGATTTGAAGGAAAGATATCCCGATCGCTATGAGCGGCTACGGAGCGCCTACGAGAAAATCCTGCACGATCCGGAATTCCTCGCCAAGGCAAAAAAGCAAGGCGTCGGCACCGACTGGCTCGGGCCGGAACGGTCATTGGCGCAAATCAAGGCGGCCTATGCGATCTTCGATCAATTTAAGAGTCTGTTGAACCAATAACCGCCAGGCGCGCGGTGGCATTGCAACCGCACGCTTCCGATCGTGGCGATAGTCTCCTAAGCCGATAGCCACGGATAGGCTTTGGCGTGGCCTTCCTCGAAGCGCCGGATGGCAGCGGCATATTCCTGGGTATGGGCGATTTCGTCCAAGCCACGCAGCAGACGCTTCTTGCTCAACGGCTCGATCTCGAAGCGATAGACCTTGCCGTCGGGCCCGGTGACTGCCTGATTGGGCAGATCGACGGTCATCTGCGCGCCGCGCTGTTCCTGCAGCCGCCGCGTCAGCGTCTCCACCGTCGCGGCCGGCAGCCGCACCGGCAGCAAGCCGTTCTTGAGCGAATTGCTGAAGAAGATGTCGCCAAAATTCGGCGCGATCACCGAACGGATGCCGAATGTCATCAGGCCGAACACGGCGGTTTCGCGCGACGAGCCGACGCCGAAATTGCGGCCGGCGACCGCGATCACCGCGTGGCGGTAAGGCTCCTGATTGAGGATGTAGTCCGGCTTCTCCGAGCCGTCGGCATTGAAGCGCCGGTCGTGCAGCAGAATTTGCGCAAAGCGCGGGCCGCGCGGCACTTTGTTGAAGCGGGTCGGGCAGATCTGGTTGGTGTCGATATTCGCTTCGGCGAGCGGCACGGCGATACCGGACAGGACTGAAAATGCTTCCATGGCGTTATTTCCTCGCTCCAAATTCCCGCACGTCGACCAGGTGACCGCGCAACGCCGCCGCCGCGGCCATGGCGGGACTCATCAGATGGGTGCGGCCGCCGGGGCCTTGGCGGCCCTGAAAGTTCCGGTTCGAGGTCGAGCCGCAGCGCTCGCCAGGCTTTAGCTGATCGCCGTTGAGCGCAGTGCACAGCGAACAGCCGGCGTCGCGCCACTCGAAACCGGCATCGACGAAAATGCGATCGAGACCCTCGGCCTCGGCTTGGCGCTTGACGCTCTCCGAACCCGGTACCACCCAGGCCGGAACGATCGCGCGGCCAAGCTTGGCCACGGCCGCCGCGGCGCGGATATCGTCGATCCGGCTGTTGGTGCACGAGCCGATGAAGATGCGGTCGACGGCGATGTCGGTAAGCGCCATGCCCGGCTGCAGGCCCATATAGCTCAGGGCTTTGCTGTATTCGGTGCGCCGCTCGGCGTCCGGCTCTTGCGCCGGATCGGGAACGCGGCCCGTGATCGGCAGGGACTGCTCCGGATTGGTGCCCCACGTCACCATCGGACCGACTTGGGCGGCATCGAGCTCGACTTCCTTGCTGAACTTCGCTCCCGCATCGGACGGCAGCGTGCGCCAATATTGCAGCGCCTCATCCCAGGCTTTTCCCTTCGGCGCAAACGCACGACCGGCGAGGAATTCATAGGTGGTGTCGTCCGGCGCGATCAGCCCGGCCTTGCCGCCGGCCTCGATCGACATGTTGCAGATCGTCATCCGCTCGTTCATCGACATCCGCTTGATGGTCGAGCCGGCATATTCGATGGCATAGCCGATGGCGCCGCCGATGCCGATCTTGGCGATGATGGCGAGGATGATGTCCTTGGCGGTGACGCCAAAACCGAGCGCGCCATCGATCTTGATGTGCAATGTGCCGGGGCGCCGCTGCCAGATCGTTTGCGTCGCCACCACATGCGTCGTTTCCGACGAGCCGATGCCGAACGATATGTTGCCGAACGCGCCATGCGTCGAGGTGTGCGAGTCCGCGCCGACCAGCACGATGCCGGGCTGGCTGATGCCGAGCTCCGGACCGGCGACGTGGAGAATGCCCTGCCGCGCGTCGCCCCAGCCGAACCGCGCGATCTTGTACTCGTCGGTATTGCGGATCAGAAGCTCGACCATGTTGCGGATGTCGGCATCGGCAATGCTGGCGACGCCGCGCGCCCGGGCCTGCGGATCGGTCGGAATGTAGTGGTCGGAAAACGCAAAGACCTTTTCCGGATGCGCCACCGCCAAGCCGCGCTCATGGAGCGTGTCGAAGGTGTGGCGGGAGCCTTCGTGAATGAGACAACGATCGACGTAAAGCAGCGTCTCGTCTTCCTCTTGAGCGACGACGTGACTGTCCCAGACCTTGTCGAAGAGCGTTTTCATTTTGTTTGTTGCTCCAATGCGTATTGTTTTGCCGCCAGCCTGGTGCGGGAGGTCAGCTAATCGAGATGAAATCCCTTGCGGCGGACGAAGGCGCCGAAATCGGTGCGCGTCGGTTCGGCATATTGCCGCGCCTTGTCCTCGGACCAGCCGTAAAATCGCGTCTCCCCCCAACGTTCGACATTACGTTGGCGGCGATAGGGCCGCAACGCCGCCCGGCGCCGATCAGACGCATCGATCTCGGCGGCGAGGTTGCGATCGCTGTAGGTGTTCTCGACCACGGTGGTCTCCAGCGAAAGCCGTGGCGTGATTTCGCCCGCCTGCGCCGGCCAGCCGACGCACAGTCCCGCGACCGGTATGACGCGGTCCGGCAGTTTGAGCGCGTCGCTCACAACCTGCGGATGATCGCGGATGGCGCTGATCGGGCAGCAGCCGAGACCGATAGCCGCGGCCGCTTGAATGAACGTTGCCAAGACAATGCCGGTATCCACGGCGGCATTGAAGAACTGATCGAGGTGATCGTTGGGAAACGGTTTGCCGCGCAGCTTGCACAATGCCGGCAACCGCGCGCCGTTCGCGGTGAAGACCAGGAACGCCGGTGCATCCATGATCCACGGCATGTCGGGAATGGTCGCAACGATCGCTTTCCGTATTGCCACGTCGCCGACAATGACAATATCGCATTGCTGCAAGTCGCTTTTCGACGGCGCCGACAGCGCGCAGGCGCACAACAGCCGCAACAAGTCGGGCTCGATCGCGCGTGGCGCAAAGCGCCGATGCGAACGATGACCGGCGATCTTTGCCAGCCCGTCCAGCCCCGGCAGGCCGGCATCGACCGCTAATGTCTCGCCGAAGCGCTCGGACAGCGCGGTGCGGATCGAGCTTACCGTCTCGTCATTCGCCATGGACGCTATTGGCTACGCTACTGGTTACGCTACTTGGCGCTGCGATCGAGCAGCTCGATCGACACGCCTTCCGGCGCGCGGATGAAGCAGACCCGCACGCCCGGCCGCACCGTGGTCGGCTCGCGGGTGAATTCGACGCCCTTCTTCTTCAGATCGGCGGCGATCGCGTCGATGCCGCTGACCGAGAGACCGAAATGATCGAGCCCGCGGTAGGGTATGCTCGGCGCCGCGTTGGTGCCGTCGCCTTCGGCCACCGGCGCGATGAAGATATTGGCACCGCCAAGCTTGAGATCGATGCGCGGCTTGCCCTCTTGCGTGCTGCGCAGCACCTCGGCACCGAGCATTTTCTCGAACCACTGCGCCATGGCCTCCGGATTGATGGTGCGGAGATGAATGTGGTCCCACGTAAAGGCGGCCATATGCGTCCTCCCTATTACCCTTGTGTCGGTGGAAATTAGGCCATGTCGGCAAGAGTTCCAATGCCATTCGGTGCCGACGCCATTTTGGCGCGACGCCCGCCGGCGCCACAATCGTCAATGGCGAGCCGGCTTGGGCGCGGCTGGAGCCGATGCCGGCGCCGCTTGCGGCTTCGCCGGGGCCGCCGTCCAGCCGGCTTTGGCGATCTCGGCTTGCAGCATCTGCAGCATGCGTTGCAACTCAGCCCGCGCGACGAGCCCCGCGGCCCCTTCGTCGCGCAGTCCGCGCAGCTCGAAATGAAAGCCGTTCGCCTGCTGCGAAATCGTCAGCCGCTCGGCGAGCTCGGCAGCCTCTGCGGTCATATTGAGGACGGTGCCTGTGGTGACCGACATCGCCGGCGCGGTCTTGGCGATGGCCGCGTCGCGCTCGAACGCGGCCATCTCGCCGCGCAAATCCGCCGGCGCACGTTGCGCCAGATTGGAGCTGCTGGCGACGTAGTCCGTCGTGCGCTCGAGAACTGCCAGCGCCAGCCGTCGCGTCAGCCAGCAAGACCAGGCATCGTTGCGGCCGGCATTGATGGCGGCGAGGATGCGGTCCTCGCGCGGCACATAGACGAACGTCACGCTTTTCAGCACTCGCGGCATGGCGCACCTGGGTGGAACGACAAATCAAGACCAACGAGACCGGTCATGCAAGCGTGGTAGTGAAGGTTAGGGGTCAATCCGAAGATCCCGACCGGGTGGCGGGTTGACCCAGATCAAATTACAGCCGGCGGAAAAGGTGCTATGCTAATAAACGGTGAGGGAGAGTGCTATGCGCAAGGCATTGACGGCCATCGTAACGGCGGCGGCGATCGCCGGCGCAACATTTGCCACGCCAAAGCCTGCGGAGGCGAGATGCTGGGGCTGCTGGGCGGGCGCCGGCATCGCGGTGGGCGTGATTGGCAGCGCCATTATTATCGGCGCATCGAATGCCTACGGCTACGGCTATCCGGCCTATTATGGCTATCCTGCCTATTACGGTTACGGCTCCGCGCCCTATGCGTATGCGCCGTCCTACTATTATGGCGGCTACTACGCCCCGCCGGTCTATGGCGGCTACTATGCGCCGCGCTTTTATCCGCACCGCTATTACGCACGCCCCTATTACGCGCATCGCTATTATGCGCATCCCTATTACGCGCACCGCTACTATCACCGTTACTACCGCTAAACGCTCTCTCGCCGGCGATCAGGCGCGTGATGCCGCCATGCGCAGCGGCGCATCGGTGGCTTTTTGCAGCGCTTCCAGCGTGAGGCCGGGCGCCATCTCGCGAACCGCAAAGCCGTGGTCCGTGACGTCGAGGACGGCAAGATTGGTGTAGACGCGCTTGACCGCGCCGAGCGCGGTCAGCGGATAGGTGCAGCGCCGAACCAGCCGGCTAACGCCCGATTTGGTCAAATGCTCCATCAGCACCCAGAGCTGGCGGGTGCCGGCGGCGAGATCCATGGCGCCGCCGACTGCCGGGGCCGTGTCGTTGTCGGAGATCGACCAATTGGCGATATCGCCGTTCTCGGCGACCTGAAACGCGCCGAGCACGCAGAGATCGAGATGGCCGCCGCGGATCAGCGCGAAGCTGTCGGCGTGATGCATGTAGGACCCGCCGGTGCGCAGCGTGACATATTGCTTGCCGGCATTGATCAGCCAGCGGTTGATGTGATCCGGCGCCGGCGCCGGTCCCATGCCGAGCACGCCGTTCTCGGAATGAAATATGACTTCGCGCTCCGCCGGCACAAAGTCTGCGACCTGCAGCGGCGCGCCGATGCCGAGATTGACGTACCAGCCTTCCGGAATGTCGCGGGCGACGCGCGCCGCCATCTCGCTGCGCGTCAACGGCTTGCAGGTATCGAGTAGTCCGGTCATCGCCGTTCCCTCACGTCACCGTCGGTTCGCCGTAAGGCACGTGCAGCACGCGCTTGACGTAGATGCCGGGGGTGACGATTTTTTCCGGATCGAGCGCGCCGAGCTCGACGATGTGCTGCGCTTGCGCGATGGTCAATGCCGCCGCGGCCGCCATCACCGGATTGAAATTGCGCGCCGACGACCGGTAGGTCAGGTTGCCCCAGCGGTCCGCTTCCCAGGCTTCGATCAGCGCGACGTCGCCGGCCAGCGCGTGTTCAAGCAGATATTTGCGGCCGGCGATTTCGCGCTCTTCCTTGCCGGCGGCGAGCTTGGTGCCGACGGCGGTGGCGGTGAAGAAGGCCGGAATGCCGGCGCCCGCCGCCCGCATGCGTTCCGATAGGGTGCCCTGCGGCACGATTTCCAGCTCGATCTTGCCGGCGCGATAGACCTCCTCGAACACCACCGAGCCGGCGCTGCGCGGATAGGAGCAGATGATCTTGCGCACGCGGCCGAGCTCGAGAAGCCGCGCCAGGCCGGTGCGGCCGGTGCCGGCATTGTTGGACACCACGGTCAAATTCGTCGCCCCTTGCTCGATCAAGCCCTCGATCAGCGCATTAGGCTGGCCGATCGAGCCGAAGCCGCCGAGGAGGACAACCGCGCCGTCGCGAATGCCGGCCATCGCCTCGGCCAGGGTCTGAACGATCTTGTTGATCATCGGAAGCGCTACACTATCTGCTCGTCCCGCGAAAGCGGGGACCCAGAACACTATGCCGCAACAAATATCCCCTCTGGATTCCCGCTTTCGCGGGAATGAGCTGAATAAATATCACCCCGCCACCCGTGCTCGCGCAGTATCGGCGAAGCCCGGCATCACTTCGCGCGCGAAGCGGCTGAGATTGTCGTTCGCTTTGTCGAGCACCAGGCCGCCGCCGTTGAGCAGGACATATTCGACGCCAAGCCGCCGCAGCTTTCCAAGTTTTTCAGCGATCTCGTCCGGCGTGCCGTACAGCGCGCTCTCCTCGCTTGCCTCGCGGGTGTCGGAATAGGTCATGATGCTGGCTTTGCTCTTGGTGCCGTCTGGCGCGTTCGAAATCGCTTCCAGCCGGCGCTGCGCCTCCATCCGCCGTTCCAGCGCGGCGTCCTTGTCGGCTTGGCTCTTGGCGACATAGAAGGCGCGCGCGACACCGACCTCTAGCGGGTCGAAGACGCGGCCGCGTTGTTCGATGGCCTCCTTGAAAATGGCGATGCGCTCGGCGACCGCCTCGAACGAGGCAAACTGGTCGAGCAACAGGTTATAGCCGCGCGCGGCGACCTGCCGGATAGAGTCCGGGCTGCCGGCGCCCATCCAGATTGGCGGATGCGGCTTTTGCGCCGTCGGCGGCTCGACGATGATGTCCTCGAAATTCCAATATTTGCCGTGATGCGAAAAGCGCTGCTTCGAGATCCAGGATTTCACGATCACGTCGAGCGTCTCGTTGAAGCGCGCATCGGCTTCCGCGATCGGCACACAAAAGCCGTGAAACTCGTTGTGGCGATAGCCCTTGCCGACGCCGAAATCGAGCCGGCCGCCGGAGAGGAGATCGATGGTCGCCGCTTGCTCGGCGAGCAGCACCGGATTGTGCCACGGCAGCACCAGCACCGCGGTGCCGAGCCGCAAGGTCTTGGTCTTCGCCGCCAACCAGGTCAGCAGCGCGAGACTGGCCGAAACCTGGCCGAAGCCGGTGAAATGATGCTCGACCAGAAAGGTCGAATGGTAGCCCAGCGCCTCGGCCTCGATATTGTAGTCGACGAACTGCTTATAGCCTTGGCCTGAATCCACGTCGGGGCCGCCGTGACGGGCCGTGGCGCTGCCGAATAGACCGAACCGCATAAGGGCGCTCCTGCGTTGCGGCGGCAATGTAGCCCAGTTTTCGTAGGGTGGGCAAAATCGTCAATCGCTGCGTGACCGCGTGGGCATCGCGCCTACACGATTTTGCCCACGCGGTTGTACGGAGCGAGGCGATGCCCACCCTACGGCTACTCCTCATCAGCGTGGCCCGACGCTATAGTGGCGCGGGGAGGAAATCATAATGTTGCACCGTGCCATTCTTGCCGGGCTGGCTACCGCTGCCATGGTCGCCGCCTTCGCCTTTTCCGTGCCGCAACCGGCCGCGGCTGACGATTATCCCAGCCACCCGATCACGATGATCGTGCCCTATCCGCCGGGCGGCGGCGTCGATTTCATGGGCCGGCTCGTCGCGCAGAGTCTTTCGGCTTCACTCGGCCAGCAGGTCGTCGTCGAAAATCGCGCCGGCGCTGGAGGCATGATCGGCACGCGCGACCTCGCCAAGGCGGCGCCGGACGGCTACACCATCGGCATGATGCTCACCGGCATCAGTCTCGGCGCCAACACCGGCTACGACATCAACAAGGATTTTTCGCCGATCGGGGTCGTCGCCTCGACGCCGATTATCGTCGACGCCAATCCGACGCTGCCGGCGAAGTCGCTGGCCGACGTGATCGCGCTGGCAAAAAAACAGCCCGGCAAGCTTTCCGCCGGCACGCCGCCGGCGCCGACGATCAATTATTTCGCCGCCAAATTGTTCAATCTGATGGGCGGCGTCGATATTACGACTGTCGCTTATAAAGGCACCGGTCCGCTGACCACCGATCTGCTCGGCAACCACGTGCCGCTCGGCTTCAACACCATCCCGGCGTCGGTGAGCCAGATCGAAGCCGGGCAATTGCGTGGCCTCGCGGTGGCCGCCGCCACCCGTTCGGCGGCGCTGCCGAATGTGCCGACGGCAGCTGAATCCGGCCTGCCCGGTTTCGAGGCGGTGCAATATTACGGCGTGACCGCGCCGGCCGGTGTGCCACGGCCGATCATCGATCGGCTCAACAAGGCGCTGCGCGCGATGCTCGGCTCCGACGACATCAAGAAACGCCTCATCGCCGCTGGCAGCGATCCTGCGCCGTCGACGCCGGACGAATATGCGGAGAATATCAAGCACGAGGAAGGCAAGTGGGCCGCGCTCATCAAGAAGCTCGGCCTGAAAATCGAGTATTAGGATTGGAATTTGAAAATGGAACTGGAACTGAAAGGTGAGGTCGCGCTGGTGACCGGATCGAGCCGCGGCATCGGCCGCGGCGTCGCGCTCGCTTTGGCGGCCGAGGGCTGCGACGTGATGCTGACCGGCCGCGATGCTGCGGCGCTCGAGGAGGTCGCAAATACGATCCGCAAATCCGGGCGCCGCGCCGGCGTCGCCGTCCTCGATCTGCGCGAGAAGGGCGCGGTGGAGAAGCTGATAGACCAGGTGCGCGCCGAGTTCGGCGGACTCGATATTCTGGTCAACAATGCCGGCGCCACCAAGCGCGGCGACTTCCTCACATTGACCGACGCCGATTTCGAGGATGGCTACGCGCTTAAATTCTTCGCCCATGTGCGGCTGGCGCGCGCCGCTTGGCCGCTCTTGAAAGAGCGGCGCGGATCGCTGGTTTCGATCGGCGGCACCGGCGGGCGCAAGCCGACGGCGGAGTTCACCATCGGCGCTTCCGTCAATGCCGCCGTTGCCGCGTTTTCCAAATGTCTGGCCGACCGCGGCAAGGAGGAGGGCGTGCAGGTCAACTGCATCCATCCGAGCATGGTCGAGACCGACCGGTTGTGGCGTCGCATCAAGGCCGAGATGGAGCGCACCGGCTGGCCCGAGGACAAGGCGCGGGCGGAAATGTGCCGCGGCTTCGGCATCACGCGCTTCGGCACCGTCGCCAACGTCGCCGATCTCATTACGTTCTTGGTATCGGCGCGCGCCACCTGGATGCATGGCGCGACCATCGATCTCGACGGCGGCGAGATTCCGACGCTGTGACCAACGTCCTCCTCACCCCGGCCCGCATCGGGCCGGTCGAGATCAAGAACCGCATCGTCATGCCGCCGATGACGACGCGTACGTCGGACGCCGAAGGTTTTGTCACCGACGACAGCGTGGCCTATTACATGGCGCGGGTGCGCGGCGGCACCGGGCTGATCACGGTTGAAATGGCGTCGCCGGAAAAAGCCGGCCGGCACCGCCGCCACGAGGTCGGCATCTATGACGACCGCTTCATTCCCGGCCTGACGCGGCTGGTCGGCGAAATCCATGGCGGCGGCGCCAAGGCCTCGATCCAGCTCGGCCACGGCGGCGGCCATACCCGCATCGACATCTGCGGCGAAACGCCGATCGCGCCGTCGGCCATTCCGCATCCGGTTTACGAAACGACGTTCGAGACCATCATCCCGCAGGAGATGACCAAAGAGCGCATCGCCGCGACGACGGCCGCCTATGTCGCCGCCGCGCAGCGCGCGCAACAGGCCGGCTTCGATTGCGTTGAGATTCACGCCGCGCACGGCTATCTGATTTCGCAGTTTCACGCGCCGTTCGAAAACCGCCGCACCGACGAATATGGCGGCTCGCTTGAGAACCGCGCCCGCTTCGGGATCGAGGTGCTGCGCGCGGTGAAGGCGGCGGTGCCGGGTCTCGGCGTGATCTATCGGCTGTCGGTGGAGGATTTCTTCCCCGGCGGACTGCCCTATAGCGAGGGCCGCCAGATCGCGATCTGGGCCGCGGCGGCCGGCGCCGACGCGCTGCATGTCACCGCGGGTCATTACCGCTCGCTGCCGTCGGCGCAGGTCGTGCTGCCGCCGATGAGCTTGCCGGACGCGACCTTCCTCGATTTCGCCGCCGACGTGAAGAAGCATATCAGCGTACCAGTGATCGCCGTGGGCCGGCTCGGCGATCCGGCGACGGCGGAAGCGGCGGTGGCGAGCGGCAAGACCGATTTCATCGCGCTCGGCCGCACGCTGGTCGCCGATCCGCAATGGGTCGAGAAGGTCACGCGCGGCGAGCCGATCCGGCGCTGCCTGGCCTGCAACACCTGCATCAACGAAATGCGCGGCGGCGCGCGCATCGGCTGCGTGGTCAATGGCGCGGCCGGCCGCGAGACCTTGTTCGCCGATGCAAAGCCGCCGCGCGGCGAACGCATCGCGGTCATCGGCGCCGGCCCGGCCGGGCTCACTTATGCGGGGCTGGTCGCTGACGGCAACAATGTCACCGTCTTCGAGAAGGAGAGTCGTCCCGGCGGCAGCTTCCGCTACGCCGGCAAGGCGCCGCTTTATCAAGAGGTAGAAGCCAACGAAAAAAGTTTCGAGCGCTATATCGCCGATCTGGTGGGCGCCTGCGAATTCAAGGGCGTCGCGTTCCGTCTGGCGACCGACGTCAATGCGCTTCCCGGATTGCTGGCGCCGTTCGATCGCATCGTCGTCGCGACCGGCGCCGAATATCGCTTCGGCCTCGGCGGCATCGCCGATTGGCTGCTCGATCATGATCTCGCGCGCGCACCGGGCCTGGCGCAGCTGTTCTCCTGGCCGGCGCTGCGCGAATGGTTTTATTATCGCGGGCGCGTCGCCACCGGCGAGCGTTTCCGGCATCTGGCGGCGCCGGGCCAAAAAATCGTGGTCATCGGCGACGCGGTACAGGCCGGCAAAAGCAAGCCGGCGATTGCGAGCGCTTTCGAAGCGGCATTGTTGCACAGCTGAGAATCGAATAAATTTATCAGCTCACGCTTGACGAGCGTCGGTTGTCGTCCATGCTTTCCAATTCCCCAAATCGAGTACGGTGCAGCAGTCATGGCTGAATACGGATCACTGCGCTTTGTCGACAAGGTCGGCAACAACCTGTTGTTTCGCGGCGGCGCGCCGATCGCGAACGGAACCTTCGACACAGATCTGCCGGCTAAGCTCAAGAACGCATACCTGCCGTTGCCATTTCCGCCGCGGTTTTATCTCGTGGTCATCTGTCTGTTGCATCCCAATGTCGACGACAGCCCCTCGATTATTCATGAGCTGAGTCACTTCCGCGACAATCCGTTGGCCGGGGAAGCTCATTTCTGGGACACGCTCGGCACCGACCGCTGCTATTTTACGACCCCTCAGGACGAGCGCGGTCCGCTGCTGAGGTCGCTCGATCAGTGGTTCGGCGAGCCGCTGATTTGGCGTGTCGCCACGCTGCGCCAATGGCTCGAATCGTCGCAAACTCCGTATAAGCCGGCGGCGGTGATCGATCTGCCTTGTGTGTTTTACGTGCATTGCAGTGGCGGCTGCGATCGAACCGGAGAAATGATTGGCGCCTACCGGCTGCGCTACAACGGCCGGTCCTGGGCGGATATGTGGGGCGAACAACCCTGCCGCCGACCGATGGGCTGCGGCAACTACCGCGCGCTGCAATGGTACGCGTTCTGGCTCAATGAAACGCTCGGCTTCAAGCTCTCCGGCATCGGCGAAGACGGCGGCTGCTATGACGGTAACTCCGGCCAAGTAAAAAGGCTCTGTTCGCCGATCCTGCGTCCTCCCGCGTGAGCCGCTGTGCGCCACGGCGGGGGCGTTTGCCGGCGCCCCGCGAGCTCTTAATTTCAGCGGCGGACAAAACGCCGCAAGGCTGGACCGCCTTACCGCCATTATCTGTGTGGCAAGTCGGACGCGGCCGCTTTTGCGGTGTTGCGGGCGTCTAACAAGGACAACGGATGCGAGCGGGACAACGCAAGAACTTGCGGGTCATCGTGCCATGTCTCGGCGTGATCGCCGTCATGCTCGGACTGGTCGCCTATTCGCCCCAGCTTTACCGGCTGTTTTGCGGTGCCACCGGTCTCGGTGGCACCACGCAGCGGGCCTATTCGGACCCCGACGCGATCTCGAAGCGCATGGTGACGGTGCAGTTCGACAGCAACGTCGAGCCCGGCCTGCCGTGGCGCTTCGCGCCGGAGCAGCGCGCGGTGAAGGTGCATCTCGGCGAGCAGAAGCTGGTCTATTTCTCCGCCGAGAACTTAAGCGACCGGCCGATCGTCGGCCATGCCACGTTCAATGTGACGCCGCTGCAGACCGGCATCTATTTCAACAAGATCCAGTGCTTCTGCTTTACCGAGGAGCGGCTCGATCCGCATCAGAAGATCGATATGCCGGTGGTGTTCTTCGTCGATCCGGCTTTCGGCAAAGACCCCGACCTGCGCAGCATCGATACCATCACGCTCGCTTATACGTTCTTCCGCTCGGCCAATCCCGCCAACGCCAGGGATCTGTCGCGCTTCCTGCCCGATGCGCCGCCCGACGCCGCCCATGGCGAGAAGCTGTTCAGCCAACGTTGCACCGCCTGCCATGCGCTCGATGCCAACAAGTTCGGCCCAATGCTCGGCGGCGTCGTCGGCCGCAAGGCCGGCGCGGTCCCCGGCTACCGCTATTCGCCGGCGCTGAAGAGCGCGAGCTTCGTCTGGTCGGCCAACAGCCTCGATCGGTGGCTGACCGATCCGCAAAAATTCGTACCGGGCGCGAGAATGCCGGTTCGCGTCCTGGAGAAGACCTCGCGCCGCGACATCATTGCCTATCTGCAGCAGGAAAGCGGCGGCCGGATCAAAACGACGGCAGCCGACGGATCGAAATCCTAGGCGATGGGACGCATGTCAGGCATTCTAATGCGTTCCGGTTAGCTCGGCGACCCTCTTGACGTGCGCAATAGCAACGCGCGCGCCGCCCGTCTTGGTAAGAAGATCGAACGTCTCGTCGTCGTCGTCGCGGACCGGCGTGAGTGCCCGATCCATATAGTTCATGGCATTGGGATCGCGCGTTATCGCCATCTTCAACAGGACGAGCCGCCCGATTGTGCCGATCAGTATCCAGTGCTTGCTGAGGCTTTCCCAGGCGAAGCGCGGCCAGAAAATCCAGGAATTCTCCCGCGGCAGGCCGGGCCTGCGCTCCGAAGGGCGTTTGAGGCGGAAGATGCCGCATTGGAGCGGATGCACGTTTTCAAGCGTAACCGCAGAGGCGAACGTGGCCAGCACCTTCAAGAGGCTGAACATCGGCACTCCGGTCGCTGCGGCGCGACGCAGAAGTGTCTCCATGTGCTCCCGGGTGTAATAGAGCGACCAGGCTTCGAGGTAGATCGCATCCCACTCTTGCTTGCTCATTTTCGGGTGGGCGGCGCAGATGTGCTCGGCGTCATATTTGTTGAGATCGGTGTCCATCGCCACGCCGTTTTTCCAGAGGGTCTGGTGATCCTCCGAACCGGGCAGCGGCGTCAGGCAGAAGAACTCGATGACGTCGAGCGGAAGTTCCTTCTGCATAATGGCGATATCGCGCCTGATCGTCTCAGGCGTATCCGCAGGAAAGCCCAGGATATAACCGGCGAGTGTGATGATGCCCTGCGCCTTCCAGGCGAGCAGCATCTTGCGATATTCGGTGATTTTGTTCTGGCGCTTCTTCGCCGCCGCGAGATTGTCCGCGTTGATGTTCTCCAGCCCGATGAATACCCGGGTGACTCCGGCGCGTTTGGCCTTGTCGATGAAGTTCGGAATTTTGTGGCAGAGCGCGTCGACTTGGATCATCAGCCCAAGCGGGATACCACCGTTCTCCCGCAGCTCGATCAGGCGATCGAAGATCGCTTCCCAATCTTTGTTGCGCGCAAAATTATCGTCGGTGATGAAGAATTTGTGGATGCCCTGCGCCCAGTTGAGGCGCACCAGATGCTCCACGTCGTCGGCAGAGCGGTAGCGCGATTTGCGGCCCTGCACGTTGATGATGGTGCAGAACGAGCACTGGTATGGACAGCCGCGGCCGGCGTCAAAACTCGTGCTCAGCCCAAGCGTGCGCGCAACATGCCGCTTCGGAAGGAACGGCACCGGCGTGCCCTCCATTCCCGGCAGGTCCTTCATAAAGTCATAGACCGGCGCAAGCCGGCCCGCGGCCGCGTCTTGCAACACCCCGTCGAGCCGGCCCTCGGCCTCTCCAGCAAACATGGCGATGCCCAATTCTCGGCAAGCGTCGAGATCGACCGCACGCCCGTCAAGCATCGACAGGCACCCCGACACATGAAAGCCGCCCATCACGACGGGTATCCCGGCGTTCCGGAACGGCCGCGCGATATCGAGAGCGCGCGGGTATTGGTTCGACTGAACGCCGATGAGCCCAACAAGACCGAAGTCGCCGTGCGATCGCAGACGGGCGAGGAGAGCTGGCGCGTCCACTCTGGTGTTGGTCTCGTCAATCACCGTGATGTCGATGGCAACGTCCCGCCCGAGCACTTGCCGCTCGGCGCAATCGGCCGCGATACCGTAAACGGCAGCGAGCGAATTGGACGGGATCATCGTGCGCAACCAGCGGATCACATAGCCGTTGTCGTCGTAATGCGACGGCTTGATCAGGAGCAGCTGGAACCGGCGCTTCGCGATCATGGTGACTGAAGCACGATCTGTCTCCGACGTTGACGTTGATGCTACGCCACTCCCTAGCATGGCGGGCGACCGCATACTACCTCGGCGACCGGCCGAGCCGTCCGCAAGGATGGTCGCAAAAGATCATGCCCAAGCAAAAACGCTGGAGCCGGGCTTGACTCCATCAAGACCGATGAGACTCCAGCGTCTTTGTGCCGTAGGCGGTGCGCAGCACCCGCGAAAACGTCAGTCCCTGGACGACGATGGTGAAAACGACCACGGCATAGGTCACGACGAGCAACTGCGTCCGCCACGGCGAGTCGGGCAATGTCAAGGCGAGCGCGATCGAAATCCCGCCGCGCAGTCCGGCCCAGGTCAGAATCATGGTGGCGCGCCACTTTTCGTGAATTTTGTCGCCGGTCAGCGCCACCGGCACGGCGACGCTGACCAGGCGCGAAACGATGGCGAGCGGGATTGCGAATACGATGGGCACGAGCTCGATCGGGGTCACGACCAGGCCGAGGATTTGCAGACCCATCAGCAGAAACAGCATGGTGTTCAAAATCTGATTGAGCGGCGACCAGAAGCCGATCAGCACCGAGCGGGTATCGGGGGTCATGCCGAACCGCGGCGACGGCGAGCCGAGGCAGAGCCCGGCCGCGACCACCGCGATCGGACCGGACAGGTCGGCGAGGATCGCCAGCCGGTAGCAGCCCAGCACCAGCGCCAGCGAAATCAGGAGCTGCAAGCCGTCGTCGTTGATCCGCCGCAACAGCAACGCCGCCAGCCAGCCGGCGATGATCCCGAGCAACGCGCCGCCGGCAATGTCGCGAAGGAGCGCTATGAGCACATGGCCGTGACCAAAATGAATGGTGTCGCCCTGCGTCACCCCGAGCGCCAGCAGAAACAGCACGACGCCGGCGCCGTCGTTGAACAGGCTTTCGCCGACGATTGTCCCGCGCAGGCTCGCCGGCAGACCGGCGCGGCGCAGCAGGCTTTCGACCACCACCGCGTCGGTCGGGGCGAGGATGGCGCCGAGCACGAAACACCAGACCAGCGGCACGGCGGCGCCAAAGCCCAGCAGCGCCCACATGCCGTAACCGAAAACGACAGTGGACAGGATCACGCTGACGGTGGCGAGCAGCAGAATGACCCAGCGCCGCCGGTTCAATTCGCCGACGTCGACGTGGAGGCTGCCGGCGAACAGCAGCAGCGCCAGCGCGCCGTCGAGAAAGAGATGCGGCAGATCGGCGGCGCCGAGCGTGCCGCGAAACCACCGCATGATGTGCAGGTGCAGCACGTGATCGCTGGCGACGATGAGCAGCGAGACCACCAGCGAACCGAGCAGCATGCCGATTGCCGGCGGCAGCCCGGCCCAGATGTGGTTGACGCAGCCGATCAGCACCGCCAGCGCCAGTACCATGGCGAAAAGATCGACCGGCCCCATTGCACGCGCCTCACGTGTGACGGACCAGCTATTGGCAGTTTTTCACGGGCCGCGAAAGGCGGTCGTGGCGCCGGCGCTGGCTATTTGAGCGCCGTCGAGAGGGACGAGAACGTGGTCTTGAGCTTGGTGCCGATTCCGGTGATCACCGGGATGATCGCCAATGCAATTCCGGTCGCGATGAGGCCGTACTCGATCGCGGTCGCGGCGCTCTCGTCTTTGAGGAATTTAACGATCAGGTGCATGCGGTTACCTCGATAATACGCCCGATCATTAGGTTTGGAATCTTATTAGGTGATTAAAGACAACAAGGAAACACCGCTAAAGCCGCTTGATCGGCCGCTAAACAAACTTTTACCGTCATGGGACATACAGGGCGCAGCAAAGTTTGGGAGAGACCTCATGTTGCGCGCGCCGAATATTGCTTTGTTTGTCATTTCCGGCTGCCTGGCGATGCTCGGCATCCTGGCGGCGTTGCCCATCGCGCTGCCGATCCCGGGCCTGACCGGCAATTCGGCCTGGTACATATTCGCCGCGTGGTTCCTGCTGGCGACGGGTTGCGCGCTGCCGCCGGTCCCGCAGGAAGCTCGGCAATAAACAAGTCTTGCGCGTCGGTTGCCGGCCCGCGACGCTCCGGGCCCCGGGCCGCGTGTCAAAACAGGTGGACGGTCAGGTCCTGCCGGCGAATTTGCGCGCGGCGTCGAGATGCCCGTAAGAGCGCACCGGCGCGCACATCAGAAAGCGGTAACCCTCTTTGACGATGCGTTCGGCGTTGTGCGCCTCGACATGGGGGTGGCCGACGACGACGCCCGCCTCCTTGCAGGTATTGACGATCTGCGCCATCGCGTCGAGCACCACCTTGTGCTCGTATTGGCGCGGATAGCCGAGCTCCTGCGACAGGTCGCCTTCGCCGATCAGGATGGCGCCGATGCCGGGCACGTTTTTCAGGATGTCCTTGAGGTTCTTGATGCCCTCGACATCCTCGATCATCAGGATGACGAATATCTCGCCCTTGGGATTGAGCGGCCAGACGTCGGCGCGGTCGTAATATTCCTGCTGGCTGACGCCCCAATAGCGCACCGCTTGCGTCGGTCCGTCGCCGCGGATGCCGGCCGGCTCGTACAGCGGCTTGTCCTTGAGCCGCGGATAGCGGCAGGCGGCGACCGCGTTATAGGCCTGCTCGACATTACTGATATGCGGCCAGATGATTCCGTAGGCGCCGAGATCGAGCACCTGCTTGGCGTGAAACTGCGCCTTCTCGCCGCCGTTCGGCGGAATCCGCACATGCGGCGTTACGGCCGGCGCCAGCGAGCCCGATTTCGCGATCTGGCCGCGGTTGAGCATGTATTGCAGGCAGTCGCGGAAGGCGCGGATGTCGTAGGCGTTGTGCTCCATCTCGTAGAACACGCCGTCGTATTTCGCGGTGGCGAGTGCGACCGCCGTCTCGACGTCGGCCTGCGCAAACGTCACCAGCGCGTGTTGGCCCTTTTCCAGCGCGCCAATGACGCCGTTGAGCCGCGGTAGTTCAGCCATCCCTTGGTCTCCCTGATTTGCGGCCGCATCCTAGCGGCATGATCGCGAAAAGTGGATACCGGTTTTCCAAGACAATCATGCGCGAATAAAGCCGCTCCCCGCCGGGGTTTGACAATCGCGCCGTGCGCCGTAGCATCGGGCCATTCCCCACCCAACCCCCGGTATGGCGCTGCCTCATGATCATCGATTGCCACGGCCACTACACCACCGAGCCCAAGGACCTGCATCGCTTCCGCAAGGAGCAGACGGCGGCGGCCAACGCCAAGGAAAAGACGGCGATGCCGTCGCGCGCGTCCTTGAAAATGTCCGATGACGAGATCCGCGAAAGCATCGAGCAGAACCAGCTCAAGCTGCAGCGCGACCGCGGCACCGACCTGACCATCTTCTCGCCGCGCGCCTCGGGCATGGGCCATCACATCGGCGACGAGAGCGTCAGCCTGGAATGGTCGCAGATCTGCAACGATCTGATCGCGCGCGTCGTCTCGCTGTATCCGAAGAACTTCATCGGCGTCTGCCAGTTGCCGCAGTCGCCGGGTGCGGATCCTGCCGCATTCCGCCGCCGAGCTCGAGCGCTGCGTGAACATGGGCTTCATCGGCTGCAACCTCAATCCCGATCCGTCCGGCGGCTATTTCAACGCGCCGCCGATGACCGACAAATCGTGGTTTCCGCTCTACGAGAAGATGATCGAGCTCGACGTGCCGTGCATGATCCACGTCTCCGGCTGCTGCAATCCGGCGATGCACACCACCGGCTCGTATTATCTCAACGCCGACACCATGGTGTTCATGCAGGTGCTCTTGTCCGACCTGTTCAAGACTTTCCCCAAGCTGAAATTCATCATTCCGCACGGCGGCGGCGCGGTGCCGTTTCATTGGGGCCGCTTCCGCGGCATCGCCCTCAATAACGGCAAGCCGGAGCTCGCCGAGATCATGGGCGACAATATCTTCTTCGATACCTGCGTCTATCATCAGCCGGGCATCGATCTCCTCACCAAAGTGGTGCCGATCGACAACATATTGTTCGCGTCGGAAATGGTCGGCGCGGTGAAGGGCAACGACCCCAAGACCGGATTCGGCTTCGACGACACCAAGCGCTACATCGACAAGACGCCGATCAGCGACGCCGACCGGCACAAGATTTTCGAGGGCAATGCGCGCAAGGTCTACGGCCGGCTCAACAAGGCCGCCGCGGCAAAGGCGACGGCATAAGGCTGATCTGGTTGGCGAAGGCTCGGAAAAAGACGCAATCCGGACGGCCGACGCGGACGCACGTCGTCCGCGTCGGAGCCCGCGATATCGAGACCCGCGGCCTGGCCGAAGGCTTCTGGACCGACCTCTATCACCGCTCGATGACCGTCTACTGGCCGGTGTTTTTCGGCAGCGCGGCGGCGATCTTCGTGTTTCTCAACGCGGCGTTCGCGTTCGTCTATTGGCTCGGCAATCAGCCGGTCGCCAATGTGAACCCCGAGCTACCGCTGCCGTTGAGTCTGTTCTACTTCTCGATCGAGACGCTGGCGACGGTCGGCTACGGCGACATGCATCCGCAGACCGATTACGGTCACACCATCGCGACGATCGAAATCTTCACCGGCATGTGTTTTCTCGCGGTGATGACCGGGCTGATCTTCGCCCGCTTCTCGCGGCCGCGCGCCCGCTTCATGTTCGCCCGGCACCCGATCGTCGGCCGCCATCTGGGTCAAAAGGCGCTGATGATCCGCGTCGCCAATGAGCGGCACAACACCATCTCGCAGGCCACCGCGCGGCTATGGCTGCTGCGCTTGGAAAAAGTCAACGAAGGCGATCAGCTGCGCCGCTTCTACGAGCTCAAGCTCGACCGCAGCGAACATCCGATGTTCGCGCTGAGCTGGACGATCTTTCATGTCATCGACAAGACCAGCCCGCTGCACGGCGTCACCGCCGACGATCTCGCCGCGACCGACGGCGCGCTGGTGCTCAATCTGTCCGGCGTCGACGACAGTTCCGCGCAGCATCTCCACGCGCGCTGCATCTATGCGCACAGCGACATCCGCTGGAATTACCGCTACAAAGACATCACCAGTTATTCGCGGGACGGGCGGCTGCTGCTCGACTACAGCTTGCTGCACGAGGTCGAGCCGGAAAAGGCCTGATCGCCGTGGCCCCTCAGCCGGCTTTGCGCGCTTGCGCCGCGCGGCCGATCCAGTTGCCGAGCGCCCGCACTGCGCTCGGGGTGGTCTTGCCGTAGTCGAGCGCGATCACGTGCTCGACCGGGGCGGCGGGAACATTGCGGCTGCGCCTGCCGCCGCGGGCCGCCCGCGGGGTTTTTCCGCGCACGAACTTTTTGGCGTGCAATCTTTTGGCGTGATTGAGCGCGATCGGGCCGACATGGGTGAGGAAGATCTTTTCGTGCGGCCGGCTCAGCGTCTCGACGGCTTGCTTGAGCGGCAGGAATTTTACCGCTTTGACGTCGTCCATCAGGTCGTGCACCGGGGGGCCCTCGGCACGCATCAGCCAGAACTGCACGATCTTGATGCGGCCCTCGACCATGTAGGACATCGAGCCGAGGAACTCGTGGACCGAGACGTCGTAGCCGGTCTCTTCGAGCACTTCGCGCTTGGCGGCGACATGGGCGCGTTCGCGCGGCATCAGCTTGCCTTTCGGCAGCACCCAGGCCTTCTCCCGGCGCAAGCGGACCACGGCAAAGCGCGGCCGCGCCTCGCCGCGCAGCACGATCCCGCCCGCCGCAAGGATCGGCGCGTAGCCCTTCGCCGAATCAGTCATGACAAATTTATGCCGAAGGCGGCCGCGCCGGGCAAGCCGGGATTTTGCCGGACATTGTTAATTGTAGGACGCTGTTGTTTATGACATGGTGATGACGATCTTGCCGAAATGGGTATTGGCACGCATGACGCCGAGCGCGTCGGCGATCTGCGCCAGCGGATAGGTCTTGTAGATCGGCAGCGACAGCTTGCCGGCTTCCAGCGCCGGCCACAGATCGGCACGCCAGCGGCGGTTGATCTCGCGGACCTCCTCGGCGCTGCGGGTGCGGAAGGTGACGCCGATATAGTCGATGCGCCGCATCGCATGCTTGTCGAAATCGAACTCGCCCTTCATGCCGCCGAGCCGTCCGACATTGACGATGCGGCCGAGGATCTTGGTCGCTTCGAGATTTCTGATTCATGACGCCAGCCGAGATCAGGTCGACGATCAGGTCGACGCCGTTGCTGCCGGTCGCCTGCTTCACCTCGGCCGGCCATTTGGCGTCGCTGGAGTCGAGCGCGATGTCGGCGCCGTATTCGGCAAGCCGCGCCCGGCGCGCCGCGTTGGTCGAGGTGCCGATGACCAGCGCCGCGCCCATGACTTTGGCGATCTGCATGCCCATCAGGCCCATGCCGGCGCTGGCGCCCTGCATCAGAAAGGCCTCGCCGCGCCTGAGGCGGCCGGCGGTGACCACCGCATTGTGCATGGTCTGCAGCGCCACCGGAAAGCACGCCGCCTGCTCGTAGGTCATGTTGTTGGCGGGGATGCGATGAACCCGGCCGGCGTCGGTTGAGACAAATTCGGCGAAGCCGCCCGGGGCCGAGCCTATGACGCGATCGCCGGGTTTGAGACCCTGCACCTCGGCGCCGACCGCCTCGATCTCGCCGGAACATTCCAGCCCCAGCCGTGCGCCGACGCCGCCGACGCTGCCATGCTGGTGACCCGATGCGACCAGAAGATCGGCGCGGTTGAGGCTCGATGCCCGCACCCGGATCAAAACCTCGTTCGGCTTCGGTTCGGGCTTTGGCAGCTCGCGGACCTCGGCACCGTTCTCGCCGACGACGGCAGCTTTCATGGTGGTTCCTCCGATTTGCAAAGGCTTCTCAAAATCCAGTCGCCACGCACTTTACTGCGACGACAGCTCCGGCCCGGTCAACGGACGCCGAGATAGCGGAAGGTTGTCTGTTTCCACCAGTCGCTGTGGATGGCGTCAAGGAGCGCCACGTTGAGCGTTATTCTTAGCGGAAAGTTGCCGGCCACGGCGAAGGCGTATTCCTGGGGTTCAAAGGTGGCATCGACCAGCTCGATCGACGACGCAAAGCCCTGCTGTATGCCCCATGCCAGTAACGGCTTGTCGTATACGAAGGCATCGAGTTTGTGGGCTCGCAGCGCCTGGAGGCCGTCCTGCAACGTCGCGAAGGTGCGATATCTGATGCGCATTTGCGACAGCGTGCCCTCGGTCGAGGTTCCCGCCAGCGCGCCGACGCGGACCGCTGATAGATCGCTGACGCCGTGCACCGTTCCCTGAAGATGCTTGATGGTCAGGACCGATGTGATGCTCGCGGTGAATACGGCGATCGTAACAATGGAGCCGATCATCCAGACGATGGCAATGATGCGTCCCGGCACGGTTCGCGGACCGAAGCTCCCGGTGCTCCTTTGCGTCATCGCCACGGCCGACCACCAGACACCCGAGCTCAGTCCCTTGGCCAGGCCGCCGCCGAAATCTTCATTGTGGTGGCGCTCGAAAAGCCAGACGAGAATGCCGACCGCCAATGCCAGCCCGATCAAGGCCAGGATCGCTTGCGCAAAGCCGAATGACGTCATGGTGCGCATGATCGGCAGCCAGCTTGGCTCTCCTCCGAGCGGGACTGCGATACCAAGACCCGTCGAGTAGAAGGGCTGCGTGAAATCCAGAATTTGCTCGCGGCCGGCAGTCACGGTCAGCGCCGCCACCGCGACGTCGAACTTCCCAGCGGCGACGCCGTCGAGCAGTGCCTGTACGTCCGGCTCCTCCACGAAGCGGTAACGCAAGTGCAGATCGTCCGCGACGCGACGCCAGAGGTCGATGCTGATGCCTTGCCAGGCGCCGTCGGCGGCCTTCATCGCAAAGGGCGGCGCCTCTTTGGTGCCGATCACCAGTTCTCGTTGCGACGCAACGCCGGCGCCGTCCGGCGTCTGCGCCCGGCATGGTCCGGCCAAAATCACTGCCGCGCCGAGCAGTGCGGCAAACATGGGCGACAGACGCATCGTGACGCGCTCCCGGAGCGCCGCTGACTCCAATCTCGCAATCTAACACCAAATACGATCGTGCGGCGAGGTTTGATGACGCCGTCCCGACCGGCCGCGCTGTGCTATCGTCAATGCTGCTGTGCAGCGGAACAGGAACGGAGAGGCCGCATGTCCTTTGGAGCCCTCGCCACGACCAGCGTCGGCAGCTTGCCGCGGCCGGCATGGCTGGCGGCGACCGCGCGCAATGAAGTCACCTTCCGCATGTCCGGCGATCCGCTCAAGGAAGCGCTCGACGACGCCACCGTCGTGGTGCTGCGCGAGCAGGAAGAGCTTGGCCTCGACATTCTGACCGACGGCGAGATGCGGCGAACGCATTTCATCTTTCATATCGCCGGCGCTTGGGACGGCATCGACACCCGCAACCTCGCCACCAAGGCGACCTACCGCAATCGCGCCGCCAACCGGCTGGTGCCGCGCGTCACCGCCAAGATCGTGCGCCGCGGCCCGGCCTCGATCGGCGATCTCGCTGCCGCCAAGGCGCATACCGCGCGGCCGCTGAAAATGGCAGTGCCCGGGCCGATGACGGTGGTCGACAGCGTATTGAACGAATTCTACGCCGACGAGGCCGCGCTCGCCTTCGACGCCGCCGCCGCCATCAATGGCGAGCTGCGCGACCTGCAGGCCGCCGGCTGCGCGGTGCTGCAGATCGACGAGCCGGCGATGACGCGCTATCACGACAAGGTCGCCGCCTATGGCGCCGCCGCGCTCGACCGCTGCCTCGACGGCATCACGGTGCCGACCGTGGTGCATCTGTGTTACGGCTATCCCGGCGGCGGCGAGCGCCAGCACCAGTACAAATACGAAGATCTGCTCCCGCGCCTGATGGCAACCCGCATCGGTGGCTTCACCGTGGAATTCGGCCGCAGCAGTTTCGATCCGCAAGTGCTCAAGTTGTGCGGCGACCGCATCGTCATGTTCGGCTGCGTCGATCCCGGCGATTCGCCGGCGCCCACGGTCGACGCCATCGAGCGCCGGGTCGCGGGCGTGCTTGAATGGCTCGATCCGAACCAGCTGTGGCTCGCGCCCGACTGCGGCTTGATGACCATCAGCCGGGAACTGGCGCACGACAAGCTCAAGGCCATGGTCGAAGCGGCGCGGCGCCTGCGCGCGAGATTCTAGGGTATGAATACAGTAATTTGGTCGCTCCCGGCCAAATCGATCAGGCCGCTTTGGCGAAGTCGTCCTGTACCGATTTCTCGAACGCCAGCAGCTTCTGAACGCTCGATCGCTTTTGCATGCGCTCGAAATGCGCGACGCAGTTCTTGAACCCCGAGAGGTCAATCTCAAATTGTCGCGCTCGTCGCTGACACCAGTAGAAATGCGCATCCGGTGCCGTAAAGTGATCGAAGAAGAAATCGCGGCCGGCCAGAAGATCATCGGCGATCTTGAATAACTCCATCAGATTTGCCGCTGCGAGTTTCTTCACGCTCTCTTCGGTCCCCGGAACGTCGCAGACTTTCGACGGCGAGTTGATCCGCGCCAGGAACGGATGGATGCCGCCTGAGCACCACGACATCAATGACATCGCCTGCAACTCTTGCCATGGGTCGGCGGGCAGCAACTTGGCCTGCGGGAAAGTGCGCGCAATCCAGGTTTGGATGGCTATGCTTTCGCTCAGGACTTTATCGTCGACGATCAGCAGCGGCACCTTGTGCTTGGGATTGATCTTCAGGTACTCGGGCGCGGTGTGCTGGCCCTTCCTGAAATTGAGCGGGCGTACCTCGAACGTCGCACCGGCTTCCGTGAGCGTAATGTAGGGCGCCAGCGCACAGGTGATCGGCGCGTAGTAAAGGGCGATGTGCATAAAGCTCTCCGACTTCCGCGTTCAACTCTTGGCGGACTTTGGCCATTTCAACTCTTGCCGATCATATTGTGGCGGCCGCTGCCGAACAAGTCGGGCGGAGTGAGTCCAACAGGTTTGGCGCTGCAGTGCAGTGACTGGGTCGCTATTGAACGGCAAATCGCCACAGTCTTACTTGCCCCGAAGGCAGGTCCGAAAAGATCATGCTCCATCAAAAAGGGTACAGGGCGCAATCGGTTCAACTCAAACGACCGCGCTCCGGACTGCGCTTATGGCCTCGCGGCCGGCCGGCATGGTATATCGCGCTTATGAACCAGGCCGTCCGCCCGCAAAAAATACAAAAGATCGCCGCTTCGGCCTGTCCGCACGATTGCCCGTCGACCTGCGCGCTCGAGGTCGAAATTTTCGACGCCCACACCATCGGCCGCGTCCGCGGCGCCGCGGATAACGCCTACACCGCCGGCGTGATCTGCGCCAAGGTCGCGCGTTACGCCGAGCGGGCGCATCATCCCGATCGCCTGTTGCAGCCGCTGCGCCGCATCGGCGCCAAGGGCTCCGGGGAGTTCGCAGCCGTATCCTGGGACAACGCGCTCGATCTTGTCGCCGAAGCCTTCACCCGCGCCGAAGCGCGCCACGGCTCCGAAGCGGTGTGGCCCTATTACTATGCCGGCACCATGGGCTACGTCATGCGCGACGGCATCCACCGGCTGCGCCATGCCAAGAAATACTCCGGCTTCTTCTCCACCATCTGCGTCAATCCGGCCTTCACCGGCTTCATCGCCGGCACCGGCAAGCTCGCCGGCGCCGATCCGCGCGAAATGGCGAAGTCCGATTGCGTGGTGATCTGGGGCACCAATGCGGCGAGCACCCAGGTCAACGTGATGACGCACGCGACGCGCGCCCGCAAGGAACGCGGCGCCAAGATCGTCGCCGTCGACGTCTACATGAACGCCACCATGAAGCAGGCCGACCTGCCGGTGCTGATCCGGCCCGGCACCGACGGCGCGCTCGCCTGCGCGGTGATGCATTGCCTGTTCCGCGACGGCAAGGCCGACTGGGATTATCTGGAGCGCTACACCGACGCGCCGCACGAGCTCGCCGCGCACGTGCGCACCCGCGACCCGGCCTGGGCGTCGCGCATCGCCGGCTGTCCGGCCGAAACCATCGAGGCCTTCGCGCGGCTCGTCGGCGACAACAAGCGCAACTTCTTCCGGCTCGGCTATGGCTTCTCGCGCTCGCGCAATGGCGCCGTCAACATGCACGCCGCGAGCTGCATCGCCGCCGTCACCGGCGCCTGGCAGCTCGAAGGCGGCGGCGCCTTCCACAACAACGGCGGCGTCTTCCACCTCAACAACAGCGTCATCGAAGGCTCCGATTTGCGCGACCCAAAAATCCGCATGCTCGACCAGTCGCGCATCGGCGCGATTCTGACCGGCGACAAGGAAGCGCTGATCGGCGGCCCGCCGGTCACCGCGCTCCTGATCCAGAACACCAATCCGCTGTCGGTCGCGCCGGACCAGGAAACCGTCAAGCGCGGCTTTGCCCGCGACGACCTGTTCGTTTGCGTGCACGAGCAGTTCATGACCGACACCGCCAAGGCCGCCGATATCGTGCTGCCGGCCACCATGTTCGTCGAGCACGATGACTTCTACACCTCCGGCGGCAGCCAATACATTCTGCTCGGGCCGAAGCTGATCGAGCCGCCGGGGCAATGCCGCTCCAACCACGACGTGATTTGCGCGCTGGCGAAGCGGCTGGGCGCCAAGCACCCGGGCTTCGATATGACGCCGCGCGAGCTGATCGACACGAGCCTGCAAAAGTCCGGCTGGGGCACGCTCGCCGAGCTCGAAAGGAACCGCTGGATCGACTGCCAGCCCGATTTCGCCAAGGCGCATTATCTCGACGGCTTCGCCTATCCGGACAAGAAATTCCATTTCAAGCCGGACTGGCCGCACGTGCCGTTCCAGCGCTGGCACCGCGACGAGTCGCGCCGCCCGCTGCCGCAATTGCCCGACCACTGGGACGTCATCGAGGAGGCCGACGCCGAGCATCCGTTCCGCCTCGCCACCTCGCCGGCGCGCGGCTTTCTCAATTCGACCTTCACCGAAACGCCGACCTCGCTTACGCGCGAGCGGCGGCCCGAAGTGATGATCCATCCGGACGATGCCGCCGTGCACGCCATCGCCGACGGCGATGAGGTCGCGCTCGGCAACCGCCGCGGCGAAGTGCATCTCCACGCCAAGCTGTTCGACGGCGTGCGCCGCGGCGTGTTGATCGCAGAATCGCTGTGGCCGAACTCGGCCTATGCCGACGGCCGCGGCATCAACACGCTCACCGGCGCCGACTCCATCGCCCCGTTCGGCGGCGCGGCGTTTCATGACAATAAGGTGTGGGTGCGAAGAGCTTAATGCATCCGCCCCCGCGATAGTGTTTGGTCCCAGCTGATTGGTTGGATGGAATCGGTGTAGACCGGGGCATTGCCTACCTCAGGGAGCGCCTTGCGTCATGGAGCTGAGCCTGCACGCCAACGCTACGACCACACCGAAAGTCCGGGCTTACATTCAACGCAGCAGAAAGTCGGTCGCCGATTTGGCGGCGGAATTGGGGGTAAGCGAGACCACGATCCGCCGCTGGCGTCCGCGCACGACCGTCGCCGACCGCTCGCATGTCCCGAAGAAGTTGGCCATCAGCTTGTCGCCGCTCGACGAGGCGCTGGTTTGCGAACTGCGCACCAAGCTGCAATTGCCGCTCGACGATATCACCGAGGTGATGCGCCGCTGCGTCAACGCCAAGCTGTCCCGCAGTGCCATTCATCGCTGTCTCAAGCGCCACGGGCTCAGCAGACGACCGCAACCGGACAAGCCGCCAATCGGTGTCTTCGAGCAGGCAACCGTCGGCTTCATTCACGTCGATCTCAAGCATCTGCCGGCCTTGCAGCGGCGCAAGAGTTACGCCTTTGTCGCCATCGACCGCGCTACGCGCTACGTCTACCTGGAGATCCATCCACGGCGCGATGGCGATACTGCAGCGGGATTCCTCAATCGCTTCCTTGGCCACTTCCCGCATGAGGTCCACACCATCCTGACCGATAATGGCAGCGAGTTCACCGACCGCTTCGCCGTCGACATGAAGGACAAGCCACGCGATCGTCCCTCCGGCCGTCATCCCTTCGATCGCCTCTGTGCTAAACACAACATCGATCATCGTCTGACTAAACCCTATCGGCCGCAGACCAACGGCTTGGTCGAGCGCTTCAATCGCCGCATCGTCGAAGCTATCGGCCGGCAGCCCAAGCGTGGGATCGCTCACCGCCTGTTTGCCTCTCACAGCGACCGCGATACCTTCCTCAACCGCTTCGTCAGCGACTACAATCGAACCCGCCTTAAATGTCTCGGGTACCTCGCGCCACTCCAGGCCCTCGCTAATCCTCCGGGACCAAACACGTGCGCGGGGGAGGGCGAGCTGCGCTTTTACGCAATCGGTCTGGTCGACGGCCGCATGCTCTTTGTCGTCTACACGATGAGAGGCGACGTGGTTCGTATCATATCCGCCAGAGGAGCGGAGCCGCATGAAAAAAGGACGTATCACGAGATTTAGGCTAAATCCGAGGAAGCCGCCCAAGACCGACTGGCGCGTCTTCGACGCCATGAGCGAGAAGGATCGCCACCGCGCCGCGGTGTCGGACGCGGATGCGCCGCCGGCGACCGCCGCCCAGCTTGCGCGGGCGCGCCGTGTGCCGACGCTTCGCGCACTGCGCCAGAAGCTGAACCTGACGCAGGAACAGTTCGCCGCCCGGTTTCATCTGCCGCTCGGAACCGTGCGGGACTGGGAGCAGGGCGCGCACCGTCCCGACAAGGCGGCGCAGGTGCTGCTGACCGTCATCGCAAGAGATCCGGATGCGGTGGAACGCGCGCTCAAGAGCTAAAGCAACAGGCAGCCCGGGCGGAGCCCTTGGGCGGGCCGCAGGCGCGACCCGAACGCTTCACGCCGGCGACTTGCTGTTCGACGGCGCGCGCTGCGGCGTGTTGATCGCGGAATCGCTGTGGCCGAACTCGGCCTATGCCGACGGCCGCGGCATCAACACGCTCACCGGCGCCGACTCCATCGCCCCGTTCGGCGGCGCGGCGCTCCACGATAATAAGGTGTGGCTGCGGAAGCATGTGTAGCAACCATTAGATGGAGGCGGGTCTTTCGGTCCAGGGCGTACCGCGCTGGACGACGGTGTTAGCGTAGATCAGGAGCTTTCTGGCGCATGCGATCAGCGCGGCGTTGTGGGCTTTGCCGCGCGCCATCAGTCGTCTGTAGAGATCGATGAGAGCTTTGTTCCAATGGAATGCGGCGGGCAGAGCTGCGGCGAACAGTGAGCGGCGCAGCCGTCCTCGGCCGCCGGCGATGTGTCGCTGCCCTTTATGCTTTCCGCTGTCGTCGTCGTAAGGCGCCAGACCGGCGAGCGCTGCGGCTTCTTCGCGGCGGACGCGGCCAAGCTCCGGCATGCGGATGATGAGGGCGATGGCGGTGCGCTCGCCCAGGCCGGGAATGCTCAGCACCAGATCGAGACGATGGGCGAGATCGTCGTGAGCGCGCAACGCTGTGACAATGCGCAGGAGTTCGGTGGCCCGTCGTTTCTTTAGTCGGGCGATGTCGGCCATGACCAGGCGTCGCAGCCGCAGCTCCCCGACATGCTCGAGGCGGACCTTGAAGCGAGCGATGTCCTCCTCGATCTGCTCAACGAAGGTCAGGTGTTGCGCCAGCTTCGCCAAGCGATCATCCGGCTCGATACGCGGCCGATCGATCGTCGCCGTGCAGGCGGCGATGAGAACGGCGTCGAGCTTGTCGTTCTTGGCCCGGCGCAGATGCACGCGCGCATAGGCTTTGACCTGGAGCGGCTGCAGGACCAAGACAGTGAAGCCTTTGTCGCGCAAATAACCGACCACGCCGCTCTCGTAGCCGCCGCTGGCCTCGATACCGACACGTGTGACGCCGGTCCTAGAGAACTCGACAGCAAGGCGCCGCCAACCAACTGACATGTTCTCCACCTGCCAATGCCCGACACCGCCGGCAAGCGCCGCGTCGAGTTTAGCTTTCGATGTATCTATTCCCGCCGTTCTGCTAATCTGCGTCATCTTCGTCGACCCCGCCTTGTTGAGCGAACCATGTGTTCCGGCAACCATCCGGGTCCGATGAAGGCGCTGACGCGATCACGCTACACTGCAGCCAGAAATGGCTCAGGGTGGGCTCGATCCGATCGCCAGCCGCTCTGCCGCGGATGGCCGTCCGCGGCAGAGCATTCCTTTCGGAACATGCCGACAATAATCGATCGCGCTATCACAAGGGTGGGCAAAGGCGCGCAGCGCCCACGCGTTCATTCGCCGAACCGCCCGGATAATTTCGCGTCTCCCGCCCAATCGCCCGGCAGGATGCCTTGGGCAACATAGCGGTGGAAACTGCTGAACGGCCAGTCGGCGACGCGCGTCACCAGCCCGTGCTTCACCGGATTGTAGTGGATGTAATCGACGTGGCGCTCGAAATCGGCGTCGTCACGGATGGCATGTTCCCAGTAGCGGCGCTGCCAGATGCCCTTTTCTCTTTTTCGTATCTTGCTCACTGAACGTTGTGCCGCGGGAAGGCCACGTGAAAAACCGGATTTGAGCAGGCTCCAGCGCGAGGCGTAATCGGCATCGCCCTCTGGCAATTGCCACAGCGCATGGATGTGATCAGGCAGGATGCAGATCGCAACAGTCTCGAACGGATGTCGTTTTTCCACCTCCGCGTAGGCGCCCCGCAGACGTTCGATGTGTTGGACCAACAAATCGCTGCCACGGCCGGCGACTGCGAGCGTGAAAAAGAACGCTCCACCTTCGATCTTGAGCCGGCGATAGCGGGACATCAGAGTTTTGCCGTCACGGTCTGGTGGGCACGGCGCTGCGCGCCTTTGCCCACCCTGCGCGGTTACTGCAGGCGCGGAAATTGCCGCGGCCCCGCATCCGCCGGCACGATTTCCTTGCCGATCGGCCACAGCGCGATACCGGCGAGCTTTAAATGCGCCCAGGCAAACGGGATGCCGATGATGGTGATCGCCAACAGGACCGCGGTGAGAAGATGGCCCAGCGCCAGCCACCAGCCGGCGAGCACGAGCCAGATCAGATTGCCAGCGAAGCCGAACAGCCCGGTGCCGATATCGTGGCGGCCGGAATAGTCGGCGCGCGACACCGCCTTCCGGCCGAACGGGAAGAGCGTATAGGACGCGATGTTGAACGCCGCCCAGGCCCAGGGCAGGCCGATGATGGTGATCGCCATGATGACGCCGGCAATCACCCAGGCGAGCGCCATCCACAAGCCGCCAAAGACGATCCAGAGAATATTCAGGAGCAGCGAGACCGGACCCATAGGGCTCTATCTAGGGCCGCGTCTCGATAAATCCAGGTGGCTTGAATCCATTGGCTTGGCGGTTGATCGACGCCTGCTTTACCCCCCGAAAGGCGGCGCGCGACGGCAGCCACGCAAGGTCCGCTATGGGCCAATAACCGCATTTTGTGCCATATAAGACACATCGCCCAGCCGAATGCTGCAAAATCTATTTGACGACTTTCCAGCGTAAAAAATAGATGGTCAGCTTCCCGTGACGGTGGATTTCTTCGAGTCCACCGGGGGGCGGATATGGTGAAGAAGTTTCTCGTCGCGTGCATTGCTGCGGCCGCATTCTGTGGCGCGCCTGCGCTTGCAGCCACCAAACATCATAAGCCGCCACCACCGCCGCCACCGCCGGCGCCTGTTTGGACGTGGAGCGGGTTCTATCTTGGCGCACAGGGAGGCGGCGTGTGGGGCACGCCTCACGCGTTCATGACGGCGCAACAGCTTTGTTCACCCGGTCCGGCTTGCGGGCCGGTGACTGCACCGATCGGCGCCCCCGGCTTCGCCGTTCCCGAGATGGACAGCGGATCCTTTTCCGGACACCAGGGCGGTTTGACGGTCGGCTGGAATTGGCAGGACGGTATGTTCGTCTTCGGGGTTGAGGGAGACGCCAGCTGGGCCAATCTCAGCAACACCAGTGACTGCACGGAGGCCGCCCACTTCTGGTTCGGAATAGGTTATCAGGGTAATTGCTCCGGCAAGCTCCGCAGCTTCCAGACCGCGACAGGCCGCATCGGCCTGACGACTGACCGTGTGCTGTGGTACGTAAAGGCGGGCGGCGCTTGGGGACAGTTCAACCATCAGGTCGTTACTTTGACCAACGCTGGAGGTCCGGGGCCAGTGGCCAATATCGACGACAACCGGTCGGGCTATACTGTCGGGGTCGGTATCGAATACGCCCTTTGGAACAACGTCTCGGCCAAGCTCGAATACGACTATATGGATTTTGGCACCAAGAATCTCGATTTCCCGTTTGGCCTTACTATGGCCCCTGGCGTTTTGCACATTTTCGCCGACGACCGCGAGCGAATGAGTGTCCTGAAAGGCGGCGTGAACTGGCGATTCAATTCGCAGCCCCTGCATTAGCAGCCGGGTTTTGCAACACTATCGGCCGCAAGCGGACATCGCCGACAATCATTTGATACCGCCGGCGGCGTTTTCGTTCCGGCAAAAACGGATTCTACTTTTCCCCGGTTCAAAGCTGGTCACGCACCGTTGGCCGTGGACGCCGGTAAAAGCTTGAGTTAGACTGCTTGCTCGGCATCTGTCGGACATTGAAATATGCTGGCGTCGGGGGGCGCCGCAGTATGTCGGTTCGTTCTCGGCTGTTTTCATCCACGTTCCTGACCGGTCTGGCGACTATCCTCTTTGGCGTTGCCGCCGCATCCGCCGGCTCGGTTCCACCGTCACAGCTGCCTGCCGTCGATGGCGTCAACGGTACGGGTGCGATCCTGGGCGGCAGCGACGACACCAAGGGTCTGTTCGCCGGCACAGGGTCGCTCGCCTTCCCGCTGGGGACTCAGTACGGCGCGGAATTCGATGGAATGGCCGGCGGCTTCGACAGCCGGTTTCTCGGCGGCGGCGCGGCGCACCTGTTCTGGCGCAATCCGGCGCAGGGGCTGCTGGGCGCCTATGGCGACGCCATGCATTGGAATACGCCAATAGGCGGCATCAATGTCGGCCATGTCGGCGGCGAGGGCGAAGCCTATCTAGGACAGTGGACGCTGCGTGGACTGGCCGGCGCCGAGTTCGGCAACAATGCAGCCACCACCAACAGCGCAGTCATCGCGACTATTCCCGGCGGCTTCATAACGGGCACGACCGTAAACGGGTCGCTCCGGCACGTCACGCGCTTCTTCGACACCGTGACGCTCGAATATTACCTCACCGACAATTGGGGAGCATGGGCCGGCCAGCGCTATCTCGGCGGCAAAAACGCCGCGGCGTTCGGCACCGAATACGCCCTAGCGTCATATGGCCATCTCCTGCCGACGCTGTTCGCCGAGGCGCGCGTCGGCGAGGGCAGCAACAATTACGGCGCTTGGGCCGGGCTGCGGCTGTACTTCGGCAATCACGACAAGACGCTGATCCGACGCAACCGTGAGGACGATCCGTCGTCAAACCTGTTCGACATCATCGGCACGCTCGGGCCCGGCTCGAACGTCCAGCAGCGGCAGCTGTACCAACGGCGAGACCTTTATGAATGGCAATTGCAACGGCGGCGAGTTTAGCGATTGCCGTCTCAAGCGCGACGTGGTGCTGCTCGCACGGCTCGACAATGGCATCGGCATTTATCGTTATCGCTACCTGTGGAGCGACATCGTCTATGTCGGCGTGATAGCGCAGGAAGTTCTAGAAATCACGCCCAGCGCGGTAATCCGGGCGTCCGACGGATATTTCCGGGTCAATTATGCGCACCTCGGCCTGCGGATGATGACCTGGGATGAGTGGACGGCGCAGCACTCAGTGGCCGCACTCGCTGCCTGACAGGATGGCTTAACCGTCGCCGTCGGATATGCGCACATAGTCGAGATATTTCCCGGACGGCTGCCGCGCGATTTCCGGCACCCGTTGAATCACAAACTCGACGGGTTCAGGCACGGCGGCGCGCAGGATTGCTATCAGTCCCTCGGCGTTCTTCACCGGTTCCGCCATGTGTGACACAAAGCGCAGTTCGATGCGGGCGCGTTCGATCTGCGCGAACTGGATTTGATCGAAACTGATATAATCGGCGAGAAACTTCACCCTACTGATCTGCGGCCACCAGTGGCGGCCGCTCGGCAGAACGAAGAAATCCCGATCGCGCCCGGCGATGCGAACGAGACGCCGCAGCGTTCGTTCGTCTGGCGCTGGAGACGCGTCGACCTCGGCGAGATCGCCGGGTGCATAACGGATGAGCGGCATCGCGTAGTTATAAAACGGCGTGACAATCACCTCGCCGAGATTGCCGCTAATCAAAGCTGGGTCTGACGGTCGAGCAAATTCGAGCAACAAGGTTTCTTCGCTCACGAGCAGTCGGCCGGTGCTACGGTCCTCCACCGCTACGATGCCGAATTCCGAGCCAGTATAGAATTCCATCATCGGGCAACCGAAACCCGCTTCGAGATCGGCGCGTTTTTGCGGCGTGACGACCTCGCCGACGCAAACCACAAGTCGAAACCGGTGACCGGCGAGTTGAGCAGGCAGGTTGCGGGCGATGAGCGTCAGCACGCCGGGATAGCCCATAACAACGTCGGGACGAATCCGTGCGAGCCAGTCGCATTGCTGTTCGAGTGTTGTCCCGACATCGAGCTGGTGGATTTCCCGCCTGGCTCCCCGAATTTCGGTCGTATAGAGCGACCCCGTCGGATATTGGCCTTCACCCGGTTTGGTGCCGAGGAACCAGCCGACGGTGAGGTTGTCGGGCAGACCGGCCCAAACATAGCCGCGCTCCTGCACCGCGGTATTGGCCACCGCCTGGATCGTACTGGTGCGGAATGCGAGCGGCCGGCCCGTCGAACCCGAGGTGGTGCCGGTGCGAATTTCGCCGCAATCTGCCGGCGTCGATTCGGCATAAAGCGAGTCGCTATTGGCCTGCGCTACCGATCGCGTCAGGACAGGAACCTCGCCCCAATGTCCCCAGTCGATCCGGTCGTCGTTGGTGAACAGCGCATCAAGCCGGCCGCTGTCGCGATAAAACGGCACCGTCGTGCGTGCGTGACGAATGAGCCGCTCGATGAGGCGTCGCTGGTACTCAAGCGTGCGCTCCGGCGACTGAAATTGCGTGCCCAGGAGCGTTTCGAAAAACCGCTGCGTCAGCTCACTCATGACAACAATCTCAGAGGCGGCGCCATCAAAGGTCCAGTATATCCTACCACCGCCATCAGCGACGCCTCGCTCGTTGCTCGTAGAGGGGGGTGGATGTCCGCAATAGCGGGGTTCGGCGTCCGCGGGAATTCGTCACAATTGGTGTGACGCGGCCTTGACAACCGTCTCTGTTCCGATTACATGCTGCAAATCAAGCTCGCCCATCGAAGGGACGTCGACCGGTGACAGCCGATCGATGGGGCGGGCGCGGTTCCCGGATGGGGCTTGTAACCTTGATCCGGGCGGTTCTGGGCATCGACCGTCCGGCGCGTGACCGGACTGCCAGGTGCTGGCTGCACTGGTGCCGGAGAGGGTCCTCCCGTTTGCATCCGGTGATTCCAGGAAGCGCGGCCCGGAGCCGAGTCGAGGGTAAGGCCCTTCGGCGCATGACCGCGGTGGGGCGCCGAAAGGCGAGCGCGCCGCCTCTTAAGGTTCCGCGCCAATGCGGGGCAGGGGGCGAACATAGCGCGCGCCGCATACGCTGGCAGGCTTATCTTTCTGCGGCGGGGCGGAACCAGTGGTGCGCCTGTCGGCGCTCCGCCTCCCTTTTTTGGGGAGGACGTTGGAAGGGCTTTCTTAAAGCGTGAAGCAAAGCTCGGATGCGAAGCCGCATCGCGAGAACGGGGAGGCATTACACCTCTCCCCGCCGCGCGGGGAGAGGTCGAGCGAAGCGAGGGTGAGGGGGCCTCTCAGCGAGTCTGTGCGCCGCAATTCTGCCCCCAGCGGAGAGGCCCCCTCATCCCAACCTTCTCCCCGCGCGCGGGGAGAAAGAGCGCGCATCGCGAGAGATGGAGCTTCGTGACTGTTGCAGAAAAAACTCGGACCTCAACATGCAACAACAAATCTTGCGTCGCGTCGAGGCTCGCGCCCCTTTCACCATCCTGCTGCGCAGGATGGTCCCCCTTCCCCACTTGCGTGGGGCAGGATGAAGCTAATCAAACAGCGCCACCGCCCGCGTCCAGCCGGCGGAGCCGGCTTTGATCTTGTGCGGGAAGCAGGCGACGGTGAAGCCGTCCGCCGGAAGCTGTTCGAGATTTTGCAGCTTCTCCATGTGGCAGTAGGGAATCTCGCGGCCGGCTTTGTGGCCTTCCCAGATGATCGACGGATCGTGGGTCTCGAGCCAGCGCTTGCGGGTGTGCACGAAAGGCGCGTCCCAGCCCCAGGCGTCGATGCCGGCGACGCGCACGCCGCGCGAGGTCAAATAAAGCGTGGCTTCGCGGCCCATGCCGCAGCCGGCGGTGAGATACTCGTCGCTGCCGATGCATTCGGAAGCCCGCGTATTGACCAGCACGATATCGAACGGTTTGAGCTCATGACCGATGCGCTTGAGCTCGGCCGCGACCTCCGCCGCCGTCACCACATGGCCGTCCGGCACTTTACGGAAATCGAGCTTGACGCCGGGCCGGAAGAACCAGTCGAGCGGCACTTGGTCGATGGTCAGCATCGGCGCACCGTCGATCGAATGCGACTGGAAGTGGATCGGCGCGTCCATATGCGTGCCGTTATGCGTGGTGAGCGCGATGTTTTCGATGGCCCAGCCTTCGCCGTCCGGCAGATCCTCGCGGCGCAGGCCGGGAAACAGCTCGCACAACAGCGGCGCCGTATCGGCGTTGCTCTTGTACTCGATCTTCGGCCGCATGAACGGCGGATCGTACACCGTCTCGTTTTCGAGCTGCGACGACAGATCGATCATGCGGCTGGGCAGTTTCATTTTTTCCTCCGACACGATTTTTTTGACTTCAGCGCGTTCTCTGGTTCTCGGATCAAACTATACCGGTTATGAAGAGCGAGAAAGGGGTGAGTGGATGATCCTGATTACCGGCGCCAGCGGCTTTGTCGGTTCGGCAGTGGCGCGATCGCTGCTGCAATCCGGAGAAGCGGTGCGTGCGCTGGTGCGCTCGACGAGCGCGCGGACCAATCTCGCCGATCCGCGGCTTGAGATCGTCGAGGGCAATATCTCCGACGCGGCTTCGATCGCGCGCGCCATGACCGGCATCCGTAACCTGTTTCACGTCGCCGCCGATTACCGGCTGTGGGCACGCCACCCGGACGACATCGTGCGCACCAATGTCGAAGGCACCCGCACGGTCATGAACGCGGCGCTACGCGCCGGCGTCGAGCGCGTCGTCTATACGTCGAGCGTCGCCACGCTGGCACCGCGGCCGAACCGCGCGCCAAGCGACGAGACGTTTCCGCTCGCAGCCGCGGACGCCGTCGGCGCCTACAAATACAGTAAGGTCATGGCCGAGCGCTTGGTCGAGGCCATGGTGGCCGAGCAAAAATTGCCGGCGGTCATCGTCAATCCGTCGACGCCGATCGGGCCGGGCGACGTTCGTCCGACGCCGACCGGGCGCATCATCATCGAGGCGGCGGCGGGGCGCATGCCGGCCTATGTCGATACCGGCCTCAATCTGGTCCATGTCGACGACGTCGCCGCGGGGCACGTCGCGGCCTTGCACAAGGGCCGCATCGGCGAGCGCTACATCCTTGGCGGCCAGGATGTTCTGCTCGGCGACATGCTGCGCGACATCGCCCGCCGCGTCGGCCGCTCACCGCCGAAAATGCGTTTGCCGCGGCAGCTTATCTTCCCGATCGCTTACGGCGCCGAGGCGATCGCGCATTTCACCGGCCGCGAGCCGTTCGTGACCACGACCGGGTTAAAGCTGGCGAAGGATCACATGTTCTTTACCTCGGCCAAGGCCGAACGCGAGCTCGGCTACAGCGCGCGGCCCTACGGCGAGGCGGTCGCCGAGGCCATCGCCTGGTTTCGCCAGCACGGCTATCTGAAGTGAATTAATGCGCCGCGCTGCGCTCGCGCAGGAAATGGAAGAACTCGACGCCCTCGCGCAAGCGGCGCTTCATCATCTGCGGACTGCGGACCATTTCGCCGACAATCGCGGCGATCTTGCCGGAGCGGAAATAGAAGCGCCGGTAAAATTCCTCGACCGAGTCGAAAATTTCCGTGTGCGACAGATGCGGATAATGCAGCGGCGCGATCTGCACGCCGTCGTCGTTGACCAGCTCGGCATTGGCCTCGTCGAGCCAGCCGTTCTGCAGCGCCTGATCGAACAAGAAGGTTCCGGGGTAGGGCGCGGCGAGCGAAACCTGGATGGTGTGCGGATTGATCTCGCTGGCGAAACGGATGGTCTCTTCGATGGTTGCCTTGGTCTCGCCCGGCAATCCCATGATGAAAGTGCCGTGGATGGTGATGCCCAATTCGTGGCAGTCCTTGGTGAAGCGGCGGGCGACGTCGATCCGCATGCCCTTCTTGATGTTGTGCAGGATCTGCTGATTGCCGGACTCGTAGCCGACCAGAAGGAGGCGCAGGCCGTTGTCGCGCAGCACTTGCAGCGTCTTGCGCGGCACATTGGCCTTGGCATTGCACGACCAGGTCACGCCGAGCTTGGACAATTCCTTGGCGATGGCTTCGGCGCGCGGCAGATCGTCGGTGAAGGTATCGTCGTCGAAAAAGAACTCCTTCACCTCGGGGAACGCCTTCTGCGCCCAGGCGATTTCCTCGACGACGTGGCCGACCGAACGGGTGCGGTAACGATGGCCGCCGACGGTCTGCGGCCACAGGCAGAAGGTGCAGCGCGATTTGCAGCCGCGCCCGGTATAGATCGACAGATACGGGTGCTTCAGGTAGCCGATGAAGTAATTCTTGATGTCGAGGTCGCGCTTATAGACCGGGGTGACGAACGGCAAGCTGTCCATGTTTTCCAGGATCGCCCGCTCGTCGTTGTGCACGATGACGCCGGCCGCATTGCGGTAGGACAGGCCGGCGATGTCGCCCCAGGATCGCCCGTCGGCGATCTCCTTGATGGTGAAGTCAAACTCGTTGCGCGCGGCGAAATCGATCAGCGGCGAGGCGTTCAGGGAGCCTGCCGGGTCGACGGCGACCTTGGCGCCGACCAGCCCGATTTTCAGATCGCTGTTGGCTTCCTTGAGCGCCTTGATGGTGGCGACGTCGGACGCAAACGACGGCGCCGAGGTGTGCAGCACCGCAAGATCGTAGTCCCGTGCGCTCGCCGTCACTTCGGCGAGCTTGGTGCGGTGCGGCGGTGCGTCGACGAGCTTGCTGCCTTCGACCAAGGCGGCAGGCTGGGCGAGCCAGGTCGGGTACCAGAACGAGCGGATTTCGCGGCGCGCCTGATAGCGCGAGCCGGCGCCGCCGTCGAAGCCGTCGAACGAGGGGGCTTGAAGGAATAATGTCCGCATCACGTTTCGACCTCGCCGTAATAAGCAAGCCTGTTGTCGGCCCGCAGGCCGTAGCGATGGCCGCGCCATTCGACGCCGCGGCCGAAGAAGCTCACGATAAAAATAACGAAAGACAGCAGATCGCGCAGCGGCCCGAGCCAGAACAACTCGCCGCGCAAGTTGAAGGCGCGATCGATCTCGCTCTGCAGCAGGAATCGGCAGGCGAGCGCGGCGACGACGATAAAGCCGGCCGGATTGATGCCGCCGAGCGCGAGACCAAGGAGAGCGAGCGGCAGCGCGTGGGTTATGGCCAGGCCGGCAAAACCCGCCGGATCGATCGAGCGAATCGTGCGCGCCCAGCGCAATTCGTGACGGATCAGATCGCGCGAAGACTGTTCGGTACAGAGATGGGCGACGACGTAATTGGGGATCGCCACGGTCTGTCCGATGTCCCGCACCAGCGCACCGAGCGCATAGTCGTCGGCCAACCGGTCGGCCACCGCTTCAAAACCGCCGATTTCGCCGAGCGTTTTTCTGCGCAGCGCGATCGTCGAGCCAAAGCAGGGCGCGGCAAGGCCGAGCCTGAGCCCGACCAGCACATTGGGCAGGAAATGATAGTCGATCGCCGCAGCGCCAAGCCGCGACCAGATGCCGGCGGCGGGGGTGCCGCGGTAGAGGCATGTCACGAGACCGACGCCCGGCTGCACCAGAGCGGCGGCGATGTGCTTGAGATAATCGGACGCGACGACGATGTCGCTGTCGGAGACGATCAGCACCTCATGCCGCGCCTGGCGCGCCATATTGATTAGGTTCGAGACCTTGCGGTTCTCGCCATGGCGGCGCGCATTGATCACCAATGTCAGATCGCGGTCGGGAAAATCGGCGACCAGCTTGCGGACGACGCCGGCAGCCGGGTCGGCGGGATCGTCGACGCCGAATACGATCTGCACCGGGCTTGGATAAGCTTGCGCGCAAAAGCTTGCCAGATTGGCGTAGAGCTCCGGCTCAATCCCGTGCAGCGGCTTGAGCAGAGTGACCGGCGGATAATCGCCAGCCGGCTCGGTCGCCCGGCGCGCAAAGCTGCGCGCGGCCCACGCGGCGAAAAGCGCATAACCGCAGCCAATCGCGGCCGCCGCATAGCAAACGACCGATGCCCAAGCGGCGATATTGGCAAAAAACGCGTACACGCTGACCTCTGCCGGCCATTGTCAATCCAAGGACTATATTGCCCAACTGCGGTCCATGCACGTTTAACCAACGGCAAAATTCCGGCCGAGTTGCACAGGCGGATTGCGTCCGAACCGCTACTATTTGCCGGGGGACAACAAGCGCTTCCCTTCCAGCGCCTGCCATCCGACCAAGGCGGGGACGCCGAGGATCAGATCGGGAACCCGCTTGATGAGCGCCATGGCCAGAGCCACCTCCGCCGGAATGCCGAATATCGCGGACACGGCGATCAACGCGCCGTCCTGAACGCCAAGCCCGCCGGGCAGCACGAAGGCGGCGGCGCGGCTGCCCTGGCCGAGGCTCTCGATGGCGACGGCCTGGGCCACGCTAACCGGATGGCCCATGAAGGAAAGTGCGATCCAGACTTCGCTGGCCCCGAAAAACACCGCGGCGAGATGCACCAGGAACGATGCGGAGAGGCCGCGATGGTTTTGCCAAATCTGTTGCAGCCGGCCGCCGAGGTCGGCCACGTGATTGAAAGCCGCCCAGTTGTGTCTCTCGCCAAATGCGACAAGCCGCCGCACCAACGGTTCGAAAGCGCCAAAATTCAAGGCGAGAAAGAACCCGCTCACCGCCGGCAACGCGACCGCCAACATGACGAAGGTCATGGCGGTGAGCCGATGCGTGCCGACGAGATCGAGCACGATGCCGATCCCGACCGCCACAAAGACCATAAGGCACACCACCTGGATGAAAATGTCGATCAGGACGCTGGCGATCGCCACATTTGTGGCTATGCCGAATTGCGCAAGCAGCCGTGCGCCGATGATGTCGCCGCCAACGCCGACGAACGGAACCAGTGAATTTATCGCTTCGCGCACGAAGCGCAGGCCGGCGAAAACGTACGGTCCACGACGCAGCGGCATGAGCAGGAACCACCAGCCGACTCCGGCCGCGGCCAAGGCGACGGCTCGGGCCATAACGACCAACGCCGTGCCCCATCGCGAGCTCACTAGGGCCTGCAACACCGAGGCAAAGCCGAAATAGGCAACCAGAGCGGTCAAAAGCGCCAGGCCGCAAATAATGGCGAGCGGGGCGAAAAGCTTCATTTACCGGCCATATAGAGGATTTTCCCCGATGATATCGTCCTTGCCGGTTCGTGGCGCCGAATCCGATGTGCACTGTGTCTTTTCTGCACTAGTGGAGGTCGGTGGCTATTTCTATTCTGTATCTTCATACCAACAGGATGGGGGCTCCCATGAAAAAGATCGCGTTCGGAACGGCCGTTATTCTTGCGCTGCTCAGCATCGCCGGTTGCGCGCAGACCGGCAAGGGCAAGGCGCCGCCGCCAGTCGTGACCAAGGGCTGACCCGGCAGCAGCACGTTTGCCTGTCGCGCCGAGTTTGTCTGTCGCGCCCAGTCTATCGGCAAGGGAAGAGCCGGCCGGATTGCGGCTCGCCTTCGCGGCACGGCAACGTAGAGCGGGGATAACGTGATCATCGTCGTCGGATTGGCGTTTGAAGCGCGCATCGCCGCCGGGCCCGGCGTGCACGTCATTTGCAGCGGTGACGGCCGCAACTTGGCGGCCAAGCTCACGGCGGCGATCGCGGAAGCGCGCACCCTGGTGCGCGGCTGTCCGGGCATTATCAGCTTCGGCGTGGCCGGCGGCTTGGCGCCGCATCTGCGGCCGGGAACCTGCGTGGTCGGCTCGGCGGTCATCTCCGGCGCGGACCGCATGCCGATCAGCCGGGAATGGTCGGAGAAATTACTGCAAACGATCCCGGATTCGGTTTCCGGCGCGCTGCTCGGCGTGCCGGCGCCGATCGCGCATCCTGAGGAGAAGCGCTCGCTCTATTTGAAGACCGGCGCAATCGCGGTCGATATGGAATCGCACATCGTCGCGTCCGTCGGTCTGGCCCACGAGGTGCCGGTGGCAGCGATCCGCGTCATCACCGATCCGGCCAGGCGCTCTTTGCCCGTGTCCGCCGTCGCCGCCATGCGCCCGAACGGAACTACCAATATCGGCGCTATGCTGCGATCGGTGTTGAGCCGGCCGCGCGATTTGCCGGCGCTGTTTCAAACGGCGCTCGACGCGCGCGCTGCGCGGGCGACATTGGTGCGCGGCCGGCATCTGCTCGGACCCGCCTTTGCTTCGCCGCTGACGACTTGAGAGGCGTCGAGCCATGTTCAAGTCCGCCGCAGAAGAATTAAACCAGTGGGCGGATCAATGCCGGCGCTGGGCTAAAGGCGCCCGCACGCGCGAGCAGCGGCTGACCTTGCAGAGCCTGGAGCGGCTCCTGGACGACGCCGCGATCGAAGCCGAGCAGGACTGGAGCGAGAATGCTCCGCTCTCCCTGACGCCGGCGCGACGATCCTGATCAAACTCGCGTCGTAGCGCGGCCGTTGCCACAGGTGTAAAAGCAGGGCAACGAGGCTCGGCAATGGCTCTACAAACTCCCGCTCCACAAGCTCTGGGCTATGTCGGCGTGCGCGCCAAGGATTTGGCCGACTGGGCAAGCTATGGCTGCGGCCTGCTCGGCCTGCAACGCATCGACAAATCGCGCTCGACGCTTGCCTTCCGCATGGACGACCGCAAGCAGCGGCTCATCGTCGATGCCGACGGCGGCGAAGGCGTCGGCTTTTTCGGCTGGGAGGCCGCCGACGCGGCGGCACTCGACGGCCTGGCGGCGCATTTGGACAATAGCGGGGTTAGGGTCGCCCGCGGCGCCCGCGCGCTCGCCGACGAGCGGCACGTCAAGAATCTGATCGTGCTCAACGATCCGCTCGGCAACCGGCTGGAGATTTTTCACGGCGCCGAAACGGCAACGGATCCGTTCCGGCCCGGCCGCTCGATCTCGGGCTTTCGCACCGGCCCGCTCGGTCTCGGTCACGTCGTGCTCAATGTCGACACGCCGCAAACGATCGACCGGCTGATGGCGTTCTATCGCGATACCCTCGGCTTCCGGCTGACCGATTATTATTCGCAGCCGTTCGTCGCGCGCTTTCTTCACCTCAATCCGCGCCACCACAGTCTGGCTTTCATCCAGACCGGCAGGAACGCGGTCCATCACCTCATGATGGAGCTGTTCAGCTTCGACGATGTCGGGCAGGGCTACGATATCGCGCTGGGCGAAGCGGGCTGCGTCGCCACCACGCTCGGCCGGCACACCAGCGATTTCATCACCTCGTTCTATAGCTGGACGCCGTCCGCCTTCATGGTCGAATACGGCTGGGGCGCGCGCTCGATCGATGTCGAGACCTGGCAGGCCTATGAGCGCAAGGAAGGTCCCAGCATGTGGGGCCACGATCGGGCCTGGCTGTCGGCCGAGGATCAAGCCAAAGCCCGCGCGCTGCGGCTGAAGAATGCCGAAGGCGGCTATCGCCGGCCGGTCCAGGTCATGGACGGCAATTACGAGGTTATGTCGGGCGTCTGTCCGTGGTGGGACAGCGTGAAGTCGCGCTCCGCCGCGCAGTGATCCACGCATGGATGCGCCGGCGAACAACACACACACGCGGGCGATTGCTGAATTCGTCTCGGGTCTGACTTACGAGCAGATCCCTGGGGAAGTCCGCGAGCGGATAAAACTTCTCATCCTCGATTCGCTCGGCTGCGCCATCTATGGCGCCAATCTCGAATGGTGCCGTATCCTGCGTGAGACGCTTGAAGCGCTCGATGCGACGCGAACAACGTCCGTGTGGGGAACGAAGCGGCGGCTGTCTTCGCCGCATGCGGCTTTAGTCAACGGCACACAAGTGCAGGGTTTCGAGCTTGACGACGTGCACCGCACCGCCGTCCTGCATGTCGGCGCCGTGACGCTGCCGCCGCTGATCGCGGTCGCGGAAAGTCATGCCAAGCTGTCCGGCCGCGATTTTCTCACCGCTGCGGTCGCCGGCTATGAAATCGGCCCGCGCGTCGGCTTGTGCATGGGCCAGGAGCATATCGGCCAGGGCTGGCATTCCGGCGCCACCGTCGGCGTGTTCTCGGCGGCGGCGGGAGCGGCGCGCGCATTGAAGCTTTCCGCCGATGCCACCGTGCACGCGCTGGGTATCGCCGGCACGCAATCGTCCGGACTGATGGCGGCGCAATACGGCGCCATGGTCAAGCGCATGCATGCCGGCCGCGCCGCGCAAAGCGGACTTTATGCGGCGCTGTTGGCGCGGCAAAACTTCACTGGCATTGTCGACGTGTTCGAAGCGCCCTATGGCGGCTTCTGCTCGACGTTCTCGCGCTCGCAGGATCGCTTCAATCTCGCGGCCTTGAGCGCCGGCCTCGGCGAGCGCTTCGAGACCATGCGCATTTCGCTGAAATTCTATTCCTGCGTCGGCAGCAACCACACCACGCTCGACGCCATCCGCGATATCCGCAAACGCCGGCCGTTTGCAGTCGAAGATGTCGACAGCATCATCGTGCACGCGTCGCAGGTCACGCTCGATCATGCCGGCTGGCCGTATAAGCCCGAAGGTCTGACCGCGGCGCAGCTCAATCTGCCGTTCTGCGTCGCCACGCTATTGATCGAAGGCGATGTGTTTGTCGATGAGTTCACGCCGGATTGTGTCGCCGATCCCGCGCGCATCGCATTGGCGCGCAACGTGAAGGTGGTGCACGACCCGGCGATCACTGCGCTCGGCGCCGCGCATCGTCACAAGGCGCGCGTCGAGATCAACTTTCGCGACGGCTCGGTCGAGACCGAGACCCGCGAGGCGCCGCGCGGCAGCGAGCAATCCTTCGCCAGCGCCGACGATATCGCCAGAAAGTTTCGCAAGCTTGCCGAGCCCTCGATGGGCAAGCAGGTCGATGCAATTGTCAAAACGACCTTGGACCTCGACAACCTGTCGGACAGCCGCGTATTGATCGATTTACTACGGCTGCAACCCTGAGCAAGATGACGGATTAGTCCGATCCGGGCTAAGTTGGCTTGATGAATAACGAAAAAATCGAATTCGGCGTCTTCGATCATCTCGACCGCACCGGGCCGTCGCTTGCCGACTATTACGAGGATCGGCTTAAGATCGCCGAGGCCTACGATCGCGCCGGCTTCTACGGCTATCACCTGGCCGAGCATCACGCGACGCCGCTCGGCATGGCGCCGTCGCCCAATGTCTTCCTCGCCGCGCTGGCGCAACGCACGCGGCGGCTCCGTTTCGGGCCGATGGTCTACGTGCTGCCGCTCTATCATCCGCTGCGCCTGATCGAGGAAATCTGCATGCTCGACCAGATCAGCGGCGGGCGTCTCGAGATCGGTTTCGGCCGCGGCGCTTCGCTGATCGAGCTTGCGATCTACGGCGAAGATCCCGATGCGGCGCAGGAAATCTATACGGAAGGCCTCGAGCTGATCCTCAAGGGCCTGACGGAGAAGCGGCTCGACTTCCACGGCAAGCATTTCTCGTTCGACGATGTGCCGATGACGCTGGAACCGCTGCAAAAGCCTTATCCGCCGATCTGGTACGGCGTCCATGCTCCGGACAGCGCCGAGCGCGCGGCCAAGCGCAATCTCCATGTCGTCAGCCTCGATCCGCCGGGCGATACGCGGCTGTCGATCGAGCGTTATCGCGCGACGTGGCGGCCGCCGCATCCCGGCGCTGCGTTGCCAAAGCTCGGGCTCGGCCGCTTCATCATTGTCGCCGAAACCGACGCCAAGGCGCTGGCGCTGGCGCGGCGCGCCTATCCGGTGTGGCACCAAAGCTTCACTTATCTGTTCCGCTTGCGCGGGCAACCGCAGAACCATCCGCGCCCCGGCGATTTCGACGCGCTGACGGAGCGCGGCCAAGGCGTTGCCGGCTCGCCGGCGACGGTGACGGATTTCCTCAGGCGCCAGCTTGCCGAGACGCAATGCAATTACGTCGTCGGCCAGTTCGCCTTCGGCGACATGACCCGCGAGGAAGCCTTGCGCTCGATCGGGCTTTTCGTCAGCCAGGTCATGCCGGAGGTGCGCGCGGCAAATGCCGAAGCGCTGATAGTGGCCCGCTAGCTCTAACTGTCGCGCGAAGCTTTGAGGTGCTGCAGCACTTTGGCGCGCAGCGCCGCCTGCTCGTCGGCGCTCCATTTGCGAAAGCCTTCGCCCGACTTGAAGCCGAGCTTGCCGTCGGCCACCAGCTTTTCCAGATAAGGTGACGCCGCCGGCCGGCTGTCGATCGCCGGCAGCACGGTATTATGGATGGCGAGCGTCAGATCGGTGCCGACGAGATCGGCATTTTCCAGCGGCCCGAGCACCGCAAGCCGCCGCCCGAACGACGCTTTGATCACCGCATCGACGGTTGCCGCATCGCAGATGCCGTTTTCGACAAGCGAGATCGCTTCGCGCCACAGCGCATGCTGTAGCCGGTTGCCGATGAAGCCCGGCACGTCCTTTTTGACATGAGCCGGCTTCTTGCCGGCGTCGCGATGCAGTTGCATGGTCCAGTCGACGACCTCCGGCGACGTCCACTGTGTCTCGATCACTTCGACGAGCGGCACCAGGAACGGCGGATTCCACCAATGCGTGCCCAGCGCGCGCTCGCGGTTTTTCAATCCCTCCATAATCGAGGTAATCGGTATGACCGAGGTGTTGCTGGCAAGGATCGCTTCGGCCGGCGCGTGACGTTCGATCTCGGCGAATAGCTTTTGCTTAAGCGGCAGATCCTCGACAATCGCCTCGACGACGTAGTCGGCCTCGCGCACCGCTTCGGCGAGTTCGAGGCACGGCCGTATCCGCGCGATCGCCAGCGGGTCGTCGCCGAGGTCACGCAAATTGGCGGCGATCCGCTTGGTGACCGTATCGAGATTCTTCATCACCGTGTCGGTGATGGTCACGTCGTGGCCGGCCAGCGCGAAAACCTGCGCGATGCCGTGTCCCATCAGCCCGGCGCCGATGACGGCAATGCGGGCTTGCGACACTTCTTTCGCCATCGTTCAACCCGCCGTATAGCCGCCGTCGGCGTAGAGGATGTGTCCGGTGTAGAAGTCGGACGCCTTGGAGGCGAGGAACAGCAGCGGGCCGGCCAGATCCTCCGGCTCGCCGAGCCGGCCCTTCGGCACGCGGGTCAGGAAGCCGGCGCGGACGGTCTTGCCGCGTTCGTCGTCGGCGAACATCCATTCGGTCAACGGCGAGCGGAAGACGGTCGGGCCGAGCGCGTTGACGGTGATACCGGTCGCGCCGAGCTCGCAGCCAAGCGCTTTGGTGATGCCGTCGACCGCCGACTTCGACGCGCAATAAGCGGTGTAGCCGGCCGGATGGCCGAGCAGGCCGCGCGCCGAGGACATCAGGATGATCTTGCCGCCGCGGCCCTGCTTGATCATCTGGCGGGCGGCCGCCCGCGCCATCAGCCAGGATTGCGTGACATTGGCGTCCATCACGTCGAGAAAGTCCTCCGCCTTCTGATCGACGATCTTCGCCACCTTGTTCTGGCCGGAGGCCACGACCAGGATATCGAGGCCGCCGAATTTTTCGACCGCGAGGGCGACGAGGGCGTCGCAGTTGGCTTCCGAGCTCGGCCGCTTGGCGATGGTTTCGGCTTTGCCGCCGAGCTTGCCGCATTCCGCCGCGATCTTTTTCAAGCCTTCCGCATTGTTCGCGGTGAGGACGACGTTGGCGCCGGCCGCCGCCAGGGTCTTTGCCGCAATGGCGCCGAAAGCGCCGGTAGCGCCGGTCACGATCGCCGACTTGCCTTTGACCTCGAACAGCGACAGCGGGTTTTTCAGGAAGTCTTCGGACATGGACGCGTCCTCACATTTGCATCTACTGCTTTGTCATGCCCGGCCCTGTGCCGGGCATCCACGTCTTTGTGCTCGGACAAGACGTGGATGGCCGGGTCAAGCCCGGCCATGACGCCTTCGGCGTCACTTCACCGGCGCGACGGCGACCGCGATGGTACAGACCTCGTTGCTGCGATTGACGATTTCGCGGCTTTCGTTCGGGCCGATGTAGACGCTGTCGCCCGCTTTGGCGACCGTCTCCTTGCCGCCGGCGATCACCGTGAGCTCGCCGGCCAGCACGTAATAGATTTTCTCCGGCGGTGAGGCGTCGGGGCCGGCGCCGCCGCCCGGCAGGAAATGCGAAATGCCGAACACCAGCGTCTGCGAGCCGCCCATTTCCGCGCCGTATATGCGGAACGATTTATAGCCACGATGGTTCGGCGCTTCGTAGGCCTTCGCTTCCGAGAACTTGCGTATGATCATGCGAACTTCTCCCCCTTCTCGATCCGGTAGGCGCCCTTCGGATCGACGATCGCCACCAGGCGGATGATGCAGCCATCGCCGCGGTCCCAGTTCCAGGGGAAGAACGCGAAGGTGCAGCGCCGGCCGGTGACCTTGTCGATGTCGCCGCCGACGTTCTCGATGCCGAGGATGCCGTTCTTGAACAGGATGCGGTGCACCGGCTCCCAATCGGGAAAATCGGCCTTCCAGTCGCGACCGCCGGACCATTCCTTGTATTCGGCGGCGAGATGCGGATGTAAGGGGCCGTTGCGCTGCGGGCCGATCGCGGTCGCCAGCGGATGATCGTTGGCCTGGGTATCGTGGCCGACGACCTTGACCTGCTTTTCGACGAACCACTCGCCTGCCGAAGCCACGAAGCCGGGCGAGTAGCAGAAATAGTCCTCGCTATCCTCGTATTTGTCGTGCCAGCCGGTATTGACGATGACGACGTCGCGCGGCCGCACGATCTTGCCGGCCGCCTTCTCGAGGTCGTCATAGGTGATCTGCTCCCACTTCTTCTTCGGCAGCGCCACCACGATGCCGGAGCCGAAGAAGTGCGGCAGCGGCACTTCGTCGATGAACGGCGTGCCCTGCACCACATGCGCCGGCGCGTCGATATGGGTGGTGTTGTGCATCGAGGTTGTGATGCGCTGCGACAGCACGCCCGATTTGGCCATGTAATGGATGCGCTCGATCTTGACGTCTTCGAAATACGGCCAGTTGGGCGACTGGTAGCCGAACCGATGGGACAGATTGAAGAACTCAAGCCCCATCGAATTGTTGAGGTTTTCCTCAAACGTCACCCCGCGTATTTTCTGGGTCACGGGCTCTCCTCCAGTAAAAGCTTATGCCACTGTTGTACGATCCGGGGTTTGTAGCGAATATCGTTTATAAGGTACAGAGAGCCGCGCAAGCTCGAAAAGGCGGGGGAGGCATGGTCAAAAAAATCGCGCTGGAAGAGCATTTCCTGTCGCCGGGTTACGAGGACTACTGGGGACCCACGGTCGCCACCGTCGATCCGAAGTTCGCGAGCACGCTATTGGCGCGACTTACCGACTTCGGCGAAATGCGGCTGCAAGCCATGGACCAAGCCGGGATCGCGCACTCGGTGCTGTCGATCGCCGGTCCGGGCGTGCAGTGCGAGCGCGACGCCGCCACTGCAGTCCGCCGCGCCCGTGAGTCCAATGATTTCCTGGCGCGCGAGGTGCAAAAGCGACCCGACCGCTATTCCGGATTCGCGCATCTGCCGATGCAGGACCCGCGCGGCGCCGCCGACGAGCTGCAGCGCTGCATGCGCGACCTCGGCTTCGCCGGCGCCATGATCAACGGTCACACCAACGGCCAATATCTCGACCATCCGGTGCTGCATCCCTTCTGGGAGCGCGCCGAGGCGCTCGGCGCGCCGATCTATATTCATCCCACCGATCCGGTCAGCCTCGCCCCGGTGCTCGAGGGCTACAACGGCTTGCGCCGCGCCACCTGGGAATGGGGTTTTGAAACCGGTTCGCACGCGCTCCGGTTGGTGTTCGGCGGGCTGTTCGACCGCTTTCCCGGCGCCAAACTGATGCTCGGCCATCTCGGCGAGACGCTGCCGTATCTGCTGTGGCGTTTCGACAGCCGCGCCAAGCTCTACGGCATCAAGCTCGCCAAGCCGCCCTCCGACTACATCAAGCAGAACTTCATGGTGACAACGTCCGGCATGTGCTCCGCCGAACCGCTCAACTGCTCGCTCGCTGCACTGGGCCGCGATCGCGTGATGTTCGCCGCCGATTATCCCTTCGAATCGGCGCAGGAAGCCGGCGAATTTCTCGATCACACGCCGCTTGCCGCGGAGCTGCGCGACGACATCGCGTCGCGCAATGCGATCCGGTATTTCGGCCTCAAGCCGCTTGCATGACCAAAGTTCTTATCGTCGACGTCCACGCCGAAATGTATGGCGATGCTTTGCAGGCGGAATTTCCGGACCTGCAGCTCGCACTATTCCACGGCGCGGCGGAGGTGACCGGGGACCTCTCCGACGTCGAAGTCATAATCATGTTCGGCATCGAGCTGCGCGACCATATGCTTACCGGCGCGCCGCGGCTGAAATGGATTCAATCGCTGGCGACCGGGGTCGATCATTTCCTGCGCTGCCCGGCGCTCAAACCCGATGTTCTCATCACCAGCGGCCGCGGCATTCACGGCCCGCCGATGCGCGAGCAGGTCGTCTACATGATGATGGCGGTGAGCCGCGATACGAAACGCCAGGTCGAGGACCATCAGCATCGTATCTGGGCGCGGCGGCTGTGGAGCACGCTGCATGGCAAAACTGCGGTGATTGTCGGCACCGGCGTCGTCGGCGCGGCGATCGGCGAGTTGCTCCAGGCGTTCGGCATGCATGTCGTCGGCGTCAGCCGTACGCCGCGGGCGGAAAAGGGCTTCGGCGAGATCATGCCGCTGGACTGTCTGCATGAGGCCGCGGCGAAGGCGGATTATCTCATCAATGTCCTGCCGGCTGCGCCCTACAACTTCACGCTGTTCGACGCGGCCGTCTTCGCCGCGATGAAACCGTCCGCCTACTACATCAGTGCCGGCCGCGGTCAAACCGTCGACGAGGCGGCATTAATCGCAGCCTTGCGCGAACGTCGCGTCGCCGGCGCCGCGCTCGATGTGTTCCAGACCGAGCCGCTGCCGCCCGACAGCCCGTTCTGGGACCTGCCGAATGTCTTCGTCACCCCGCATGTCGGCGGCTATATTGTCGAATACGAGGAGTTCATCATGCCGCTCATTGTCGACAATATGCGGCTATTCCTCGCAGGGCGGCGAAGCGATATGAAGAACATAGTCCCCCGGTGAGCGCATAGCGCCGCTTGCGGCTGCCCCTTGGAAAGTTGTCAATTCCGAGGAATTATCGGCAAAACCCACCTCGGATATGCCGAGGACATCTGCGGAGGACGCGCGATGGCGCTGGCCAAGCTCAAATTCCCGATCATCCTGTTCGGCGCGGCGCAGCTTCTCAAACGGGCGGCGCAACGGCATCCCGAGTTCAGCAATCGCCTGGAGCAGCACGATTTCGTCGCCCAGATCATGACCCGCGATGAGGGCATCGGCCGCTGGTTCGAGTTCAAAAGGGGCATCGTCACATCGGCTGCCGGCCTGCACGATAAGCCCGACATCAAGCTGATGTTCAAAAACGCCAAGGTCGGCGCCGGCCTGCTCTCGCCGCCGATCAACTGGCTCGATCAGATCAACGCCCAAAAGGATTTCGTGCTCACCGTCGAGGGGCCGGAATATCTGACCAACTGGTTCGCGCAAACGCTGATGATGAGCCAGTCGGTCGGCCTTAAATACGGCACCAAACTCCGCCGCGGCGTCACACGCTATTGCAACATGACCAACGGCGGCCCGGTGTTCGTCAACGTCAAGGACGGCAAGATTTTGCGCATGACGCCCATCGACCTCAAAGACGAGGACGGCGCATCGTGGACCATCGAAGCGAAAGGCCAAAAACTCACCCCGCCACGCAAGACGACGCTGGCGCCGCACGGCCAGAACGCCAAATCGATCGTCTATTCGCCAGACCGGTTGCTCTATCCGATGAAGCGGGTCGACTTCGATCCGAACGGCGAGCGCAATCCGCAAAATCGCGGCAAGTCCGGTTACGTCCGCATCTCCTGGGACGAGGCGATCAAGATCGTCACTGACGAGATCAAACGGCAGAAACGCGAATACGGCCCTGGCGCGATCACCTTCTCGCACGGCTCGCACCACACCTGGGGCAATGTCGGCTATTACCTCTCGGCGCTGTTCCGCTTTGCCAATGCCGTCGGCATGACGCGCATCCACCACAATCCGGATTCGTGGGAAGGCTGGTACTGGGGCGCGGTACATCATTGGGGCCACACGCTGCGCGTCGGCCAGTCGGAAACTTACGGCACGGTCGAGGACTGTTTGCAGAACTGCGATATGATCGTGTCATGGGCGGCCGATCCGGAATCAACGTCAGGGTCCTACGGCGCGCAGGAAGGCACCACGCGCCGGCAATGGCTGAAGGATCCGAAGCTCGGCATCAAGGTTGTCCACGTCGATCCCTATTACAACGCCACGGCGCAATTCCTGCCCGGTAAATGGTTCGCGCCGAAACCGACCACGTCGGTCGCGATGGCGATGGCGATCGCCTACGTCTGGATCAAAGAGGACCTCTACGACAAGCAATATGTCGAGACGCACACCGTCGGTTTCGACAAGTGGAAAGCCTATCTGCTTGGCGAAGAGGACGGCATTCCAAAAACGCCGGAATGGCAGGAAAAAGAAACCGGCGTTCCCGCAAAGGACGTGCGCGCGCTAGCGCGCGAATGGGGCAGGAAGCGCGTTTATCTCGCGCCCGGCGGCTGGGGCAACGGCCACGGCGGCGCCTGCCGCAATCAGACCGGCATTCCTTGGGCGCGGGTGATGGTGTGTCTCGTCGCCATGCAGGGTCTCGGCAAGCCCGGCATCAATATGGGCAATCTGCAATGGGGCACGCCGATCGACTTTAATTTCTATTTCCCCGGCTATGCCGACGGCGGCATGTCCGGCGATCTCGAAAACACCTCTATGCCGGTCGAGCTCTACCAGCGCATGCCGCAACTGCCGACCATGAACTCGAACAATCAGCGCATCCCGCGCATCTTCGTGCCGGAGGCTATTCTCGACGGCAAGGCCGAGGGCTATCCGTGGGTCGGCAAATCGATCGAACACCAGTTCGCGCGCTTTGCCTATCCGGCGCCCGGCCATTCGCCGGTGCACATGCTGTACAAATACGGCGGCTCGATCCTCTCGACGATGAACAACACCAACCGCTGGGTGCGGATGTACCAGTCGCCGAATCTCGAATTCGTCGTCAACCAGTCGATCTGGTTCGAGGGCGAGGCGAAATTCGCCGATATTCTCTTGCCGGCCTGCACCAATTTCGAGCGCACCGACATCAGCGAATGGGCCGGGCTTGGCGGTTACGGCCATCACGGCCAGCAGCAGCTCAATCACCGCGTCATCGTGTTCCAGGCGCCGGCGATCAAGCCGCAGGGCGAATCGAAATCCGACTATTGGATTTTTAACGAACTGTGCAAGCCGCTCGGGCTTGCCAATTACTTCTCCGAAGGCGTCAACGAGATCGACTGGGTCAAGCGGGTGTTCCTCGCTTCCGATCTGCCGAAATATGTCGCGTGGAAAAAATTCTTGAAGCGCGGCTATTTCGTTGTGCCCGCCGAGAAGGAGAAGCTGCGCGCGCCGGTGTCGTTCCGCTGGTTCTACGAAAACCGCAAGAAGGACGTGCCGGAAGCGCAGCCGCTGCCGTCGGATTACACCGAAGAATATTTGCGCGGGTTGCAGACCCAGTCCGGCAAGCTCGAATTCGAGTGCAACTCGCTCAAACGCTTCAACGATCCGGAGCGGCCGCCGATCGTCAAATACGAGCCGTCGTGGGAGGGCGCGCATTCCGGCGAATTGTTCGAGCGCTATCCGCTGCAACTCCTGACGCCGCATTCGAAATATTCGTTCCACACCCAGGGCGACGGCAAGGATTCGTTCCTGCTCAACATCGAGGACCATCGCGTCAGGGTCGACGGCTATTATTACTGGATCGTGCGCATGAATGCGGACGATGCCAAGGCACGCGGCATCGGCAAGCACGATCTGGTCAAGGTGTTCAACGACCGCGGGGCGGTGATCTGTGCCGCGCTGCCGACGCAGCGGCTGCCGCGCGGCGTCGCTCACGGCTACGAGTCCTCGGCGATCTACGATCCGATGGGCGAGCCGGGAAAATCCGTCGACCGCGGCGGCTGCCTCAATCTGCTCACCCCGGAGCGGACGCAGACCAAGAGCACGCATTCGCTCGCCGGCGCCAATTCGCTGGTGCAGATCGAGCCGTGGGATCGCCGCACCGAGCACATGTCGGCGGCATTTGCGGCGATCGAGCAGGACACGAAGCGGGACTTGGAAATCAAGCGCGCGCTCAAGGAAGCGCAGCTGGTGCCGGCGAAGTAACGCTCATGAAAAAATGGAACTTGATCATCGACGTCGCCGAATGCACCAACTGCAATCTGTGCACGCTCGCCGCCATGGACGAATATGTCGGCAATGACTGGCCCGGCTATTCGGCGCCGATGCCGAAACACGGCCACAAGTGGATCAACATTTTGCAAAAGGAGCGCGGGCAGTTGCCGATGATCGACATCGCCTACGTTCCGACCATGTGCAACCACTGCGACGACGCGCCCTGCATGAAAGCGGACAAGACCGGCGCGATCAAGAAGCGCAAAGACGGCATCGTGCTGATCGATCCGAACAAGGCGAAAGGCCAGAAACAGCTGGTCGACGCCTGCCCCTACGGTCACATCTGGTGGAACGAGGAGTTGCAGCTGCCGCAGGCCTGGACCTTCGACGCTCATCTCATCGACCAGGGCTGGGTACAGACGCGCGGCCAGCAGTCCTGCCCGACCGGCGCCATGCGCGCGATAAAAGTCGAAGACGCAGAAATGGCGCGGCTTGCGCAAGAGCAGAATCTCGAGGTCATCAAGCCTGAGCTCGGCTCCAAGCCGCGGGTCTATTACCGCAATCTGTGGCGCTATTCGAAGTGCTTCATCGGCGGCACGCTGTCCGAGGAAAAAAACGGCGTCATCGATTGCGTCGAGGGCGCCAGCGTCCAGCTGGTCAAGGACGGCGCTTCGATCGCGCTGACGACGAGCGATAATTACGGCGATTTCAAATTCGACAGACTCGACGAGAATTCCGGCCGCTACACCGTGCAGATCTTTTCGCGCGGCCGCTCCAAGAGCATCGAAGCCAATCTCGGCGCCAGCATCAATCTCGGTGAAATCAGGCTATAGCGGTTCTGCTATGAAAAAATATCTCGTTGTCTCGTTATTGTTGATCGCGTTCTGCGGTGCGGGCCAAGCACAGACCCCGGCCTATCCGTCGCGGCAAGTTACGCTGGTCGTCACCTCGGTGCCCGGCGGCGTAACCGATGTCGTCGGCCGCGCGTTGGCGCAGGCGCTCAGCAAAGACTGGGGCCAGCAGGTCATCGTCGAGAACAAGGGCGGCGCCGCACACATCATCGGCGCCGAAGCCGTCGCCAAAGCGGCGCCCGACGGCTATACGCTCTTGGTCGGCGAGTCCGGCACGTTCACTGTCAATCCGACGCTGCTTCCGAAGGACAAAGTCCCGTACGACGCCGACAAGGACTTCACTCCGATCACCGGCCTCGTGCGCATCTACCAGTCGATCCTCGCCGCCAAATCGCTGCCCGTCTCCAACATCGCCGAGCTGATCGCGCTGGCCAAGCAGAAGCCGGGCCAAATCACCTACGGCACCGCCGGCGTCGGCTCGGCGCTGCACATGAACATGGCGCTGTTCGACAGCATGGCCGGGGTTAAAATGGTCCCGGTGCACTATCGCGGCGCGACGCCGGCGCTCAACGATCTTATCGGCGACCACATCAACACCATGGTGGTCAGTGTCGCGTCGGGCCTGCCGGCCTATCGCGCCGGCCAGATCAAGATGCTCGGCGTCGGTGCCCCGAAACGGATGCCGCTGGTGCCGGAAGTGCCGACGGTGTCGGAAAGTGGCGTGCCCGGCTACGAAGCCACCGCCTGGTTCGGGCTGTTCGGTCCGGCCGGCATGCCCAACGACATCGTCATGAAAATCGACCAGGAAGCGATCAAGATTTTCAGCGATCCGGCGTTCCGCGCGCGCTTTCTCGATCCGCAAATGTTCGAATCGATGGCCGGGCCGCCCGACGCGTTCGCCGCCTACATCAAGGCCGAACGCGCCAAATGGGCGAAGGTCATTCACGACGACGATATAAAGATTCAGTAATTATTCCGGCGGCGTGCCATTGGCGGCCAAGACTTCGCCGGCAAGATAGAGCGAGCCGGTAATCAGAATACGCGGCGCCGGGTGCAGATCGAGCTTGCCGGCAATCGCGATGGCGCTTTCGATGTCGTCGCGCGCCAGCGCCGGAATACCGACGCTGTCGGCGACTTCGGCGAGCTCGGCCGCCGGCACCGCCTTGTCCTGATGGATCGGCACGGTAATGACCCGGCGCGCAAGGCCCGAGAAATTCTTCAGGAACCCGGCGCTGTCCTTTGTCGCCAGCATGCCGACGATGAGCACCAGCGGCCGCGATACGCGTTCTTCGAGGTCGGCAAGCGCCGCGGCAATGGCTCGCCCGCCGTCGGCATTGTGGCCGCCGTCGAGCCACAATTCGCTCTCCGGCGGCGTCAAAGCGGCAAGCCGGCCGTGCGACAGCCGCTGCATGCGCGCCGGCCAATCGACTTGCGTCATGCCGGCTTCGTAGGCCGCGGGCGGCAGTTTGAGGCCGCTGGCGCGCAGCGCCGCAATCGCCGCGCCGGCATTTTCGAACTGGTGCCGCCCGTAAAGCCGCGGTGCCGGCAGATCCAGAAGTCCGTCGCCGTCCTGGTAGACGAGCCGGCCGCGCTCTTCGGTCGCCGTCCAATGCTCGCCGGCAATGTGCAGCGGCGCTTTGAGCCGTGCCGCCTGGCGCTCGATCACGGCGAGCGCTTCGCGGGCCTGGTTGGTAATAACCGCCGGCACGTCGCGCTTGATGATGCCGGCCTTTTCGGCGGCGATCTTTTCGAGCGTGTCGCCGAGAAATTCGCCGTGGTCGAGCGACAGCCGGGTGATGATGCTGGCCAGCGGGCGTTCGACGACGTTGGTGGCATCGAGCCGGCCGCCGAGCCCGACTTCGAGCAGCAGGACGTCGGCCGGATTGCGCGAGAACAACAGAAACGCCGCGGCGGTCTCGATCTCGAACACCGTGATCGGCGCATCGCCGTTCTTGGTCTCGCATTCGGCAAGCGCCGCGCCGAGCTCGGCGTTGCCGACCAGCTTGCCGCCGCCTTTGCGGCCGATGCGGAAGCGTTCGTTGAGACGAACCAGGTTCGGCGACGTATAGACGTGCACGCGCTGGTCCCCTGCTTCGAGGATGGCGCGCATGAAGGCGATGGTGGAGCCTTTGCCGTTGGTGCCGGCGACATGGATCACCGGCGGCAAATGCCGCTCGGGGTGATCGAGCGCGTCAAGGATGCGCGCCATGCGGTCAAGCCCGAGATCGATGCGCTTGGGATGCAGCGCCAGAAGCCGCGCCAGCATGGCGTCGATCGGCGGGGCGTTGGCCGCTTCGTCGCTCACGTGGCTGCGGGTTCGGGCGCCGGCAGGCTTATGTGCTGCGCCGGCGCGCTGGCGGGCGCCTTGGTAAAAAGCCGGCACAGCCTGGCGATGGTCGCGCGCAAGTCGTGACGATGCACCACCATATCGACCATGCCGTGGTCGCGCAGATATTCGGCCTTCTGAAAGCCCTCGGGCAATTTCTCGCGGATGGTCTGCTCGATGACGCGCGGTCCGGCGAAGCCGATCAAGGCGCCGGGCTCGGCGATATGGACGTCGCCGAGCATCGCATAGGATGCCGTGACGCCGCCGGTCGTCGGATTGGTCAGCACGACGATATACGGCTTGCATGCTTCGCGCAGGCGCTGCACCGCGATGGTGGTGCGCGGCATCTGCATCAGCGACAGGATGCCTTCCTGCATGCGGGCGCCGCCGGAGGCGGCGAACAGCACGAACGAGCAGCCCTTTTCGACGGCGGTGTCGAGACCCTTGATCACCGCCTCGCCCGCCGCCATGCCGAGCGAGCCGCCCATGAAATCGAAATCCTGCACGGCGATGACGGCGGCGAGACCGTCGAGCTTGCCGTAGCCGAGCTTGACCGCGTCGTTGAGCCCGGTCTTGCTGCGTGCGTCCTTGAGCCGGTCGACGTAGCGGCGCTCGTCGCGGAATTTCAGCGGATCGACGGGCACCTCCGGCACGGCGATGTCGAACCAGGTTTGGTTGTCGAACATCGATTTGAGCCGCGCGGCCGCGCCCATGCGCATGTGATAATTCGAGCCCGGAATGACGAACAGGTTGGACTCAACGTCCTTGTAGAATACGAGCTGGCCGGTCTCCGGACATTTGATCCAGAGATTCTCCGGCACTTCGCGCCGCAGGATATTGCGGATTTTCGGCCGTAACGTATTGGAAATCCAGTTCATCGCAGGCGTGGCTCGCTGACCTAAGGCGCGGTATCCTTGCTCGTCGTCATTACTATAGCATCCCCGGCGGCGGAGACGAATCGATCCGGAGATCTTCGCCGCTGCATCTACGCTGGCAAAGCGGCTCAACTCACGCGGGATCGCCGGGCGTCGCTTGGAAGCTGCCGCGCCATGATTTGAATGATTCGCCTGCGCTTGCGCAGATCGGCGGCGTCGAGAAGCATTTGCCCGGCCCAGCGATAGACGTTGCGCAAGCGCACGATCTCGCGCATCAGGCGCATGCGCTCGCGTTGCTCGGCCGGCGGCATGACCAGCGCTTGCTCTATCGCGTTGACCATGTTCTGGGCGTCGTAAGGGTTGACGATGAGCGCCTCCGGCAGCTCCCGCGAGGCGCCGGCAAATGTCGACAGCAGCAAAACGCCCTCCTGGTCGTCGCGCGCAGCGACAAATTCCTTGGCGACGAGATTCATTCCGTCATGGAGGCTGGAGACGATGCAGAGGTCGGCGGCGCGGAACAGTTCGAAAATCTCGTGCGGCTCATAATGCCGCACGATCAGCAGGATCGGTTGATATGACTGCGTGCCGTGCCGCGCGTTGATGTCGTGGGCGAGCTCGATAGCCTCGCTCTGCAGCGCGCTGTAGGTCGGTAGCTTGGAACGGGTCGGCGCCGCGACCTGAATGAAAACGAATTTGTTCTTCCACTCCGGATGGCCGGCGAGGAAGGCGTCGACGGCGCGCAGGCGGTCGAGGATGCCTTTGGTGTAATCGAAGCGCTCAATGCCAACGCCGAGCCGTATCTGCCCGGCGAGGCCAAGACGCCGGCGAACCGCGGCCCGGCACTCCGCCACCGGTTTCTGATCCTTCATCCCCGAGGGCGGCCATTCGATCGAAATCGGATAGGGCCGCACGAAGGTCTCCAGGCTGCCGAAGGTGATGCACGACTGCTCGCGATCGGTCCGTGCTTCCATGAAACGATCGACCGTGTCGAGGAAATTGTTGCAGTGGAACTGGGTGTGGAAGCCGATCACCGAGCTACCGAGCAGTCCCGCGATAATCTCCTCTTTCCACGGGCAGATGCCGAAAATTTCCGGGTTCGGCCACGGAATATGCCAGAACGTGATGATGGTGGCGTTCGGCAATTTCTTGCGCAACAGGCTCGGCAGCAGGGCGAAGTGGTAATCCTGGACCAAGATCACCGGATCGGCGCGCTTGGCCTCGGCGGCGACCGCCTGAGCATAGCGCGCATTGACGCGCTTATATTCGTTCCAATCGCTTTCGCGGAAGTTGGGCCGCACGAAGGCCATGTGACAGAGCGGCCACATGCCTTCGTTGGCCAGGCCGTAGTAATAGCCATTCTGCTCCTCATCGCTCAGCCAGACACGACGTAACGTGTAAGTCGGATTTTCGGGCGGGACGCGGATACGATCGAAACGGTCGACGGTCTCCTTGTCGGCAATGCCGCTGCCGTGCGCGACCCAGGTACCACCGCAGGCGCGCATGATCGGCTCGATCGCCGCAACCAGGCCGCTTGCCGGCCGCTGCACGGTGATTTCGCCTGCCTCCCGATTGTGGATATAGGGCTCGCGATTGGAGACGACGATGACGTCGGTCTCCGGCAGTTTTTGCGTCAGCACGCGCTGCAGCATGGCCGGCGACCAGTCGACATCGGGGCCGTCCGCCGGCAACCCGGTCAGCTTCAGGTCCCGCAACAGATGCCGGAACTCTCCCGCAAATGGCGTGAGCTCGGATGCAGCGATCGTGCCGCTGCCGCCAAGCCGGACGTCGTCGATCGCGCGCCGCAACGATTGCACCCAGCGGCGCGACAGCAATACCGCGATCAGAGCGGCAAAAGCGGCGGCAAGAAACACGACGCCGATAAGGACGACGATGCTCCAGATCCGCGTCTCGGCGCCGCGCTGCTCGACCAGCGCGAGATCGTGCACCAGCACGACATGGCCGCGTTCTCCCGTTGGTCCGACTGGAAAGCTCGACAGCAGCAGTTGCTGATGCCCAAGACGCACGGTCGAGAACGTCGGCGTCTTGCGCAACGTCGCTTCCTTGCAGGTGAAGCTCTTCGGCATCTGCTTGGTCTTGTAGACCAGTACGCCCTGATCGTCGCAAAAGCCGACAGCCAGCAATTCCTCATCCTGCGCCATTCTCTCGAACAGCGACACGACTCCCTTGGAGTCGCGATCGTTGAGCAGCGAGGTGAATTCGTCGAGGGACGAATTGAATGCCAGCACGGAACGCGATTCGACGTCGCTTTTGGACCATTGCTCGATCAATGAACCGGCAAACGGTGGAACCAGAAGGATGATGGCGACGACAATCAAGAGTGCCGCCAAGCCGTAGCGCATGGCGAGTTTCATCGTCGGCACCCGTGAGCCATCCCCGGCAGCCCTCCCGCGGCGTCAAGACGATACAATGCCGGCGACAATGCGTTAAAAATACGACGCATGATCGCCTTCCGATAATAGGCGAGGTGCCGTCATGTTGCCCTGCGTCATTTTAGATTCTTTCGCAGCACCGCGAAGATCAGCAATCCAAATCCCGCAAGACGGAAGAAAAAAGCCCAGTCATACGAGGGTGGAGCTGGCGCCTCCAGCGCATGGAAGAATTGATCGAGCGCAAACAGGAGGAACGCCGCGCTGAAGGCGACGAATAGCGCGTCGGCGGTTTTCTGCCAAAACCGCCAGAAAAACAATCCGGCGGCCAGGAAACCCATGGTGTTCATGCCATAGATGAATTGATTCATGGACGGCTCCTAAACGAATTCCCAAATGAAGCCGACAAGCAGGGTCGAGACGGCGAACAGCGTCGCCAGAAGCCGCGGCAAGGAAAGATCGACGTTCGGCAGCACGATGAGGTCGAGAACCACAAGGAGGTTGTCGACCGCGAGCAGCACGAAGCAAGCCGCGGTCCAGAGCAGCACTCTGCTCCTGTTCCTGCGGTAGCTTCGTATCAGCAGCAAGCAGCACGACAGGCTGGTGAGAAAGCACAGCAAATAAAGGACGTTGACCCAGGGGCTCATTTGGCTTTTCCTAAAAGACGGAATGCATCGGCAAACGTTCGAAGCTTTTCGTCGGGGGCCTCGAGAATGGCACGCACGATCTTCACCGGTTTGCGTGCGTAGAGCGATTCCAATCGGTCGCAGATGGCGTCAAGTTGCGCCGAGCTTTGCTGGTACCGGTAGCCGGCCCCCGGGATCTCCTCGATGAGACCCGATTTCGTCAGATGCTCGAGCGCCTGAGCAACGGCGAGCTGGCTGCTGCGCAATTCGCGGACCAGCTGATCGGCGCCGAAGTAGCGCTGCCGCTCCTGCCGCATAAGGATGAGCAGTTCAAGCGCGCAGACCGAGCTGATGGCAACCTGCACGAAGGCTACGGTGTCGTCCTCGGAATCGCTGTCTTGTCCCACGCCGGACTCCACGGGCCGGCCGGCCCCAAAAGAAGCGGACAAGGCCGCGAGGCCTTCTGCCCGCTTGGAACGTCTCGGCTGCCGATTGGCTTTCGCCCCGCAGAAGCCTCCCCGTATGCGCTCGAATGATGCGCCGGCGATAAAGTTCCACCACGGTTGCCAAGAACAGTCGCGACACGCCGCCGCAGCCTGCCGGAGCTTTCCTGCCGCCGGTTTCATGCGCCGCGAAGCCGCCCCGGCGACGGCACAATTTCGCCTATCTGGTCAACCAAGTAGGTGCCGGGGCCGACGCTGCTTCGGGCTTAACCGTGACGGTAAGACCGGGGTAACCAAGTCATGCGCACAGTGTTATGTCGAACGGCGGCCAAGTAAGGCCCCGACGTCGGTGAGGCCCAAACTAGTGATGAAAAAGCTGGTTGCCGGATGTTTCGCGTTGGGGACGCTGGTTGCGGCGCAATGCGCCGTCGCGGCCGATCTGTCGGTCGCGCCGCTCTACACCAAGGCGCCGCCGGCCGAGGTGACACAAGCTTACAACTGGACCGGCTTCTATCTGGGCGCCAATGGCGGCGGCGGTTGGGGCCGGTCGTGGTGGAGCGGGACCGCAACGCCGGTCGATCTCTCCGGTGCGCAGGTCGGCGGCACCGCGGGTTACAATTGGCAATTCGGCAACACCGTGCTCGGCCTGGAAGGCGATATCGACTGGTCGAACCTCAAAGGCACAAACTCGACGGGATGCGCGGCCGGCTGCACCACCGAGAATAACTGGCTCTCCACCGTGCGCGGCCGTGTCGGTTATGCGTTCGGCGGCATCATGCCTTATGTCACCGGCGGTCTCGCCGTCGGCGATATCAATGCCTCGACGCCGGGCTTTGCCGGCGCCAGCACGACCAATGCCGGCTGGACGGTCGGCGGCGGCCTCGAATTCGCGCTGCCCGGCAACTGGAGCGCCAAAGCCGAATATCTGCATGTCGACCTCGGCCGGCTCAATTGCGGCGCCAACTGCGGCGTGGCGCCGACCGACAATGTGTCGCTGCATGACAACGTCGTGCGCGCCGGGCTGAACTATCACTTCGGCTGGGGCAAGTAGGTCGCCGCATAAGCCGCGGTGGGGTAATCGCGGCGATTGACTTATCGCTGCGGCGCTGGTGTCATTTAGAAATGGCCCAGGCATCATCCAATCTCGACTTCGACAAATACCGGCTGCGCAGCTTCGTCGAGCGCTTGATCGCGCTCGGCGAGGTGGAAGTGCACGATCGGCCGATACCGCTGACCGACTTGAGCGCCATCATCGAAGCCACCGACAAGGCCGTGCTGTTCAAGAAAGCCGGCCCCGAACGGGTCGAGCTCGTCGCCAAGACCGCCGGCAACCGCAAACGGCTGGCGGCCGCCTTCGAAACCACCGAGGCCAAGCTTTACGACGAATATTTCACCCGGCTCGCCAATCCGCAGCCGGTGGTCGAAGTACCGTCGGCGGACGCGCCTGTGCACGCGATCAAGATCACCGGCAAGGACGTTGACCTCACCAAACTGCCGTTCCATCCGCAGCACGCGCTCGACGGCTCGTGCTATTTGAGCTCGGCGATCGATTACACGGTCGATCCCGCGACCGGGCGGCGCAACGTCGGCTGCCGGCGATTGAGCCTGCGCAACCGCACCGAGTGCGGCATCAACGTCACCGCGCCCTCGGATCTCAAGCGCATCTATACCGCAAGCGTGGCGCGCGGGCAGAAACTGCCGGTGACGTTCACCGCCGGCGCGCATCCGCTCGATTTCCTCGCCGCGACGACGCGCCAGGGCGGCGACGAGCTGGCGCTGGTGGCGCAATTCCGCGCCGCGCCGGCGCCGGTGGTGAAGAGCCTCACCAACGACATTCTGGTGCCGGCCGACGCCGAGGTGACGCTCGAGGGCTATCTCGACGAGCGCGGTTACGTCGAGCCGGAAGGGCCATTTGGCGAATACATGGGCTATTACGGCTCGATCCACATGGACCCGGTGTTTCATTGCACCGCCATCACCATGCGCGCCGACGTTCTGCATCACACGCTGCTGCACGGCTCGGCGTTCAAGCTCGACGAGACCGACAGCGCCGTCATATCGGCGCTGCGCGCCGAGGCGCAGGCGATGCGGATCTTGAAAAATTGCGTGCGCGAGCCGATCGCGGTCTATTTGCGCGAAGTCTCCGGCGGCTCGAACACGCTGCGGGTCTCGATCCGCCAGCGGGTCTATGGCGAGGCGCGCGCCGCTATTGCCGCGCTGTTCGGCGGCATCATGCCGCTCAAACACGTCTATATATTCGACGAGGATATCGACATTCGCGACGACCGCCAGGTCGATTGGGCAATGGGCACGCGATTCCAGGCCGACGAGGATCTCGTGGTGCTGCAAGGCATGATGGGCATGACCATGGATCCATCGCTCAACGGCCGGCGCACCGGCGCCAAATCCGGCTTCGACTGCACGCGGCCGTTCGGCCGCGACGGCGAAATTCCGCTGCTGCGCTGCGCGGCCAAGGTGTTCTCCGGCCCTGCCCGCTATCAGACCGCCGAGCAGGCGCTCGGCTCCGGACCGATGTTCTATGCCGAGATTGTCGAGGGCCTCGGCAGCCGCGACGGCCGCGAAGTCGCCTGCGCGCTCGACGAATTGCGCCAAGCCGGGAAACTCAGCCGCGATCGCGACGGCCGCTATTATCTCGCCGACTCAAAGCCCGGCGTGACCGGCATCATCGGCGAGATGTATCACGACCCGAATGCGGGCACATGATTCGCCGCGCCGCGTTTTCCCTCGCGCGCGTTCTTTTCCGATCCACAATGTCAAACAGCGATGTACACTCCTCCTTCTCCCCGCGTGCGGGGAGAAGCACAGGCGGCCTTCGGCCGCCGTTTTTCTTACGTTAAGAACGCCGATGCGAAGCATCGGCTATGGATGAGGGGGCCTCTCCGCTGGGCGCAGACTAGCGGCCGCGTCTGAAACGATGAGGCACTAACCGCAACGCTCAGAATCGCGGAGAGGCCCCCTCATCCTCGTCGCTTCGCTCCTCGACTTCTCCCCGCACGCGGGGAGAAGTGAACGCAAAGCGATCCGGTCCTCGCGAGCGCACTCCGCGTGCGAGTGATGTCAAACAGCGATGGCACGAACGCCGTAGCTCCTACCCCGTAGCCCGGATTGAGCGGAGCGAAATCCGGGAACGATCGAGAAGCTTCAATGCCGCTCCCGGGTTTCACTTCGTTCAACCCGGGCTACAAACTCTTTGCGACTCGCTTCCGGCAAACAAAATGAAGGAAATGGAGCGCCGGCAGACGCGTAGTCCACGGCCTGTACGCAAGCGGCGCACAGGGCGCGCCACGGAAAGGCGGCTTGCGCCGCCCTTCCGCTTCGGGCGCGCTCGCCTGCCGGCGTTCCACCACGGCACTTGCGGCAGCGACCGAACGCCACCGCTCAGCTCCAGTTCACGCACTTCCTGAGACGGAGCTACTGAGGGATGGGCGTTACCCATCCCCGGCCGTCCCAGTGCAGCGGGCGTTATGAGCCCGCAGGCCGGTCATCGTGCCGGCCGGTCGTTTTGGCCCGGAGCCGCCCGGGAGCGGGGCTGACAAACCCGCCCGCGGGAACCGTCCTCGCCCCGACCAGCCGGCGTCACCCGGCTGGCGTCCTTCTGGGCGAGAGTGTCACCGTATGTAGCTATATCGGGGACGGATGTCAATGGGGTGGTGACATAAACCGGCGGGCGATTATGATCTGCCTCTTGACTAGGCCGTGTAATCATAAAACCGGCTTCAACGTCCGCTTCGCCCCGAAAGCGACCGAAATGGTGCTTCGCCGCGAAATGAGGCGATGGGCCAAAACCGGCCGTGAGCACGTGCAGCAAATAGAATCTTATTCGATCACCTCGTCGGCAGCGACCAGAATCGTATTCGGCACCGCGATGCCGAGCGCCTTCGCCGTTTTGAGATTGATCACCAGCTCAAACTTAGTTGGCTGCACCACAGGCAAGTCAGCTGGCTTCGCACCTTTGAGGATTTTCGCAGTGTAGACGCCAGCTTGGCGATACACGTCCGCAATGCTGGGTGCATAGCTTATCAAGCCGCCCGCTGCGACGTATTCCCGTAGATTGTACATTGTGGGGATCGCGAGGCGGGATACCAGCGCAACGATTTGGTCGCGCTGAGCATTAAGAAAAGGATCGGAGCCGATCAGGACGGCGTTAATCCGATGCCGGGCTGCCGGTCAATAAAATGAAATCACGTCGCCTCATAATCCGCCCCGGCTTATGACAACGCACCGCGCAGGATAACACAGGAGCGGAGATTTAGGGCTGCTCGACGCGCGAGCTAACGTCGCACTGGGTCAAACGCTACCGATTAGTGATGTCCGGGTGATGTCCGCTAAGCAGCATCTCGTCTGGGTTCCGATATTTCGACGGGTTCAACGGTCAGGATTTTATATCGCCGTTCCAGGTCGTCATTATCTTGCTTGCGTCCGATGTCGGAGCAGCCCTTTCCAAGCTGGTAGCCCAGCCAGAAGCATCCAACCCAGCTTGTTAGGAGCACAATTAATTCCGACGGGTTCATAGAATAGTACTGCGCCCGCCACGCTATCTCGTCGAACGCGAAGCGCAGCAATGGTAGCCAGGCTGCTACCGTTGAACGCGCAAACTTAGACTCGTTTGCCAAAAATCGGCCGGAAGCGGGAACCTGCGGCACCTGTCCGCTAAGGCTCATTTTCGACCGATCCAATTTGTGTTCAGGCGTCTTTATGACCGTAAGCCTCTGGAAGCCGACATGGTTTCCCGACCTTCAGGGCCAGGGCGCATGTTCGTCATCCTCGGTAACAGAGGAGTACGACCATGCTAGACCATGAAAATTACAGGGCGGCCGACAAACGCACGCCTTGGAACAAGGGCAAACTGATCGGCGCGAGACCTCCCTTAAGACCAAAGCACGTTTGGGCGATCAGAACTCGATTGCTGTTGGAGGGACGAATACGTGACCTCGCCCTGTTTAACCTAGCCATCGATAGCAAGCTTCGCGGCTGCGACGTCGTGGCCGTCAAGGTCGAGGATATCGCCCCAAATGGCTACACGATGGACCGCGCAACGGTAAGACAGAAGAAGACGGGCCACCCCGTCAAGTTCGAGCTGACGGATCAGACCCGCCAAGCCATCGACGATTACTTGAAGGCCGCAGGCAAGAAACCGGGTCAATATCTGTTCACGGGTCGGCGCGGCTCAGACCGGTGCATGAGCACGCGGCAATACGCGCGGCTTCTCTCCGAATGGCTCGCCAGCGTCGGCCTGGACCCAAAGGTCTTTGGCACGCACTCGCTGCGGCGAACAAAAGCAACGCTGATCTACCGTCGAACCGGCAATCTGCGGGCCGTCCAACTCTTGCTCGGCCACACCAAGATCGAAAGCACCGTCAGATACCTTGGCATCGAAGTGGATGATGCGCTTGCGATAGCGGAACAGGTTGACGTTCGAAATACCCGGGCAGAGCAGACATGCTCTGCCCCTCCGTTCACGGCGGAAACGGGCCTTGGTCGTGTCAAAACGCTTGGAGAGACGCGGGACTTGGCGACGAACGGCGCACGTATTCTACCGGTCCGACTATGCCCGGATCGCTGCAATGAGCGGCTGGATGCCCACGATGTTCATCACGCGGGTGACGTTGTAGGCCAACACATGCAGTGCCATTTCGGTGGCAACCTTCGGCAAGCGCTTCATCAGGAAGTGCGTCGCCCCCATTCTCATTTTTAGCGTGCCAAAGGGATGCTCGACCGTCTCGCGACGTACCCGCATAGCCTGCGGGTTCTTGTCGAGGCGCTTTTGTACGGCCTCCAACACGTGCTCATGCTCCCATCGCGTGATTCGCCGCTCCTTTCCGGTCGTGCAGCGAGGCTTGAGCGCACAGTCACGGCATGCATTTGTCCAATAGCGCCGCAGCTGCTGGTCGCGCTCCTCGTTTGTGTAACGGTACTTCAGCTTTTCGCCGGCCGGGCAGCGGTACACATCCTCATCGCTGAGATAGACGAAGTCTTGCTTGCCGAAGCGACCCCTTGCCTCAATGCCAGAGGTCATCGGTTTGGGAAGCGTCGCCGCGATGTCGGCCTTGTGGCACTGGAGGATTTCTTCGCCGCTGTAGTAGCCGCGATCAGCAACGGCTTCGAGCTTATCGACGCCAAGGACTTGTTTCGCTTGGCAAGCGATTTTTGCCAGTTGCGCTCGATCCGAGCCATCGTTCGTTACCTCATGTGTGACGATGAGGTGATGTTTCGTGTCGACTGCGACCTGCGCATTGTAGCCGACCACGCCCGAGCCGCGGCCGCTAGTAGCCATCGAGCGACTGTCGGGATCAGTGAGCGAGATCTGCTGATCGGGCGATGCCAGCATCAGCTTCTCCATCACCGCCAGGCGCTGCATCTCGCTTTCCAGCTTGACCAATTTTTCCTTCAGATGGGCCGTCTTGGCTGCCAATTCTTCGGACGGCTCCTGTCGGTCGGCGGTGTCGAGCTGCGCAAGATAGCGCGCCACGCTCTCCTCCAACTGCGCGCGGCGCCGCTCCACCTTGTTACGCGTGAAGTTCTTGTCGCGGGTGTTGACCGCCTTGAACTTGCTGCCATCGATCGCAACGCTCGCTGTCGTCAGCAGGCCCATCTGACGGCACAGTTCGATAAATCGCACGCAAACCTGCTTGATCGCTCCACCACCGTCCTTGCGGAAGTCTGCTATCGTCTTGTGGTCAGGAGTTAGCCGGCCCGTCAGCCACATCACCTCGATATTGCGCCCAGCCTCACGCTCAAGCCGCCGGCTCGACTGAACCCGATTGAGATAACCATAGATGTAGAGCTTCAGCAGCACGGAGGGATGATAGGACGGCCGGCCCGTCGCCTCGGCGACCACTCCTTCAAATCCCAACCTCGATAAGTCGAGCTTGTCGACAAAGGCATCAATCACCCGAACCGGATTGTCATCGTTCACCCAGTCCGCCAGGCACTCCGCAAACAGTGTCGCTTGGTCGCGATCGATCCCCTCAACAAAGCGCCTCATCCCAGCCCTCCGCAGCGGCAGAATCACACTGCAGAGTGAATCACACACCGCGCGTTTTTACACAGCCAGGGCCACTAAGAGACATTGCTTGATTTCGGAAATTTGTCGCCAACCGGAGGATGCCAGAATAGATCGCCCCGATATCGCTCATCTAAGTCCGCTTCGTCAGTGTGGCTTGGTCGGCTCCAGATGGGGATAGCGTGCGGTCTCGCTCCAGCTCCGCGGCCTTTTCCATCATTTCGGTGCCGAGGGCCTCGAGGGCTTGAGCCGTCCACAGGTGAGGGCATCTGCGGGCGAGCGCGACGCAGTAGTGGGCTTTCTCCCTAAGGTATAAAGCGTCGACGAGCATGCCGCGCTCGGGGCTTTTAGGCGGCAGAGAGGCCGCCAATTGGGGCGACCTCCGACCGGCAACCGTGCGTTCTTTCGGCCCGCTAGCAGGTAACGCCTGTCGCGCAGCGCCGTTCTGAACGCCGATTGCGCCGATTGACTCCTGCAACACTAGCTGCGCTGCCCGGCTGACCAACACGGGCTTGCGCTTGGTCAATAGACAAAACAATGCCTGATATTGCCGAACGTTCGACCGATATCGGCATGGCGCAAAGCACCCCACCAACCGTAACTGCCGCACAAATAAGCGCGGCCTTCTTGTAGTGTGTCGAAATGATTGCGAGCGATCTAGGCGTTGTCATATTCCAACTCCTGCTTCATCGCCTCACCAGCCAAAAATCTTTCCTAGTCCTAAGCCTTTAATGGACATTGATCTGCATCAAACAAATGGCTTCGTTTCAATCACTTTCGCGTTACGCGCTGCCCCGATCAATCCAGTTTTAGCCAATTAAATTTCAACCAAATCACATCAGAGTCTCAAGCAGTCCGCGATCATCCTGGGCTTAGTATTCGCCGGGCCTATCATCATGTGGATTTTGGTGGCGGGCTTAGGGGTGTGAATAATCTCAAAGTGGCCGGTCACGCCGGAATGTCCGCGTAGGGTCTTGGTCGTGTCAAAACGCTTGGAGAGGCGCGGGACTTGGCGACGAACGGCGCACGTATTCTACCGGTCCGGCTATGCCCGGATCGCTGCAATGAGCGGCTGGATGCCCACGATGTTCATCACGCGGGTGACGTTGTAGGCCAACACATGCAGTGCCATTTCGGTGGCAACCTTCGGCAAGCGCTTCATCAGGAAGTGCGTCGCCCCCATTCTCATTTTTAGCGTGCCAAAGGGATGCTCGACCGTCTCGCGACGTACCCGCATGGCCTGCGGGTTCTTGTCGAGGCGCTTTTGTACGGCCTCCAACACGTGCTCATGCTCCCATCGCGTGATTCGCCGCTCCTTTCCGGTCGTGCAGCGAGGCTTGAGCGCACAGTCACGGCATGCATTTGTCCAATAGCGCCGCAGCTGCTGGTCGCGCTCCTCGTTTGTGTAACGGTACTTCAGCTTTTCGCCGGCCGGGCAGCGGTACACATCCTCATCGCTGAGATAGACGAAGTCTTGCTTGCCGAAGCGACCCCTTGCCTCAATGCCAGAGGTCATCGGTTTGGGAAGCGTCGCCGCGATGTCGGCCTTGTGGCACTGGAGGATTTCTTCGCCGCTGTAGTAGCCGCGATCAGCAACGGCTTCGAGCTTATCGACGCCAAGGACTTGTTTCGCTTGGCAAGCGATTTTTGCCAGTTGCGCTCGATCCGAGCCATCGTTCGTTACCTCATGTGTGACGATGAGGTGATGTTTCGTGTCGACTGCGACCTGCGCATTGTAGCCGACCACGCCCGAGCCGCGGCCGCTAGTAGCCATCGAGCGACTGTCGGGATCAGTGAGCGAGATCTGCTGATCGGGCGATGCCAGCATCAGCTTCTCCATCACCGCCAGGCGCTGCATCTCGCTTTCCAGCTTGACCAATTTTTCCTTCAGATGGGCCGTCTTGGCTGCCAATTCTTCGGACGGCTCCTGTCGGTCGGCGGTGTCGAGCTGCGCAAGATAGCGCGCCACGCTCTCCTCCAACTGCGCGCGGCGCCGCTCCACCTTGTTACGCGTGAAGTTCTTGTCGCGGGTGTTGACCGCCTTGAACTTGCTGCCATCGATCGCAACGCTCGCTGTCGTCAGCAGGCCCATCTGACGGCACAGTTCGATAAATCGCACGCAAACCTGCTTGATCGCTCCACCACCGTCCTTGCGGAAGTCTGCTATCGTCTTGTGGTCAGGAGTCAGCCGGCCCGTCAGCCACATCACCTCGATATTGCGCCCAGCCTCACGCTCAAGCCGCCGGCTCGACTGAACCCGATTGAGATAACCATAGATGTAGAGCTTCAGCAGCACGGAGGGATGATAGGACGGCCGGCCCGTCGCCTCGGCGACCACTCCTTCAAATCCCAACCTCGATAAGTCGAGCTTGTCGACAAAGGCATCAATCACCCGAACCGGATTGTCATCGTTCACCCAGTCCGCCAGGCACTCCGCAAACAGTGTCGCTTGGTCGCGATCGATCCCCTCAACAAAGCGCCTCATCCCAGCCCTCCGCAGCGGCAGAATCACACTGCAGAGTGAATCACACACCGCGCGTTTTTACACAGCCAGGGTCATTTTCGGCCGATCCAGCCTGCTTTGCTTGGCGGTCTATGTCCGCTTCGCCCCGAAAGCCGACATCAGGCTGGGCCAAAGCGCGTCGGGATGAGGCCGATCCACGACTCGCACAAAGATTTTTAAATGCGCTAGACGAAGTCAAAAAGCATCCTGTTTGATAATCGTACTTCTCGACGTCCTGGTTACTTAACCTGCCAACTACGTCTCGCGCCTCACCCCCGTCAGCGCATAGGCAATGGCAAGCGCGGCGCCCGCGCAGGCCCATAGCGCGGCGTAGCCGCTGGTGAAGTCGTGCAGCGGCGCGCCGATGATGCCGAGCTGATTGATCGCCATGGCGGCGCCCAGCGTCAATCCGACTTTGTGGCGGGCGAGGTAGGTTAGAGCCCCTAACGCGCGGCGCTTATGCAACCTGAACTTCATCGCCCGCTGCAATCTCGCCGCCCTCGATCACCTCAGCGTAAATTCCGCAATCGGCATGGTCGAGATTGCGCAGCAGGGTTTGCGGGATGTTGAGGTCGCGCGCCCCGGTGTCGGGATCGACATTGGTGGCGGCGCAGCGGACGATGCGCTTGACGACTTTCAGCTGCGCGCCGCCGATTTTCAACGCGCGGCCGACCAGATCGAGCTCGCTCCAGGCCGGCCAGCCTTCGACATAGACATTGGCACGAAAGCGCAACGGGTTGACCGGCGCGCCGACCATGTCCTCGACCGCGGCGACCGAGGCGAGATTGATGATCGAGACGACCTTTCTGGCGACGTCGGAGAAGCTGTGACCTGCGCCGTGCAGTATTTTCGGCGGCCCGCGTAGCTCATCGGCGCAATAGTCGGCGAAGAATTTTTCGATGCTGGCCCGGCCGGCGGCGGTGCGGAGTGAGGCGGTGATCTGCTGGCGACCCGTTTGACCCTCACCCGGCGTGCGTTGCACGCCGTCCTCCCCCGTGAAGGGGGAGGGAAGGGTGATCGTCAGTGTGTGGGTTTCTTGATCGAACCTTGCGTGCAGATTGGCCAAGCGTTCGTTCTTCATCAGCATCAGGAAATGCGTCTTCGACAGATAGCTGGGCACAGCCGCATCGAAGCCGGACGGGCCGTTTTCGATGGCATAGAGGCGGTCGCCGGGAACGGTTTGACCGGATTGCAGGATGGCGCGCGGCAGCCGCTCAGGGGTCAGCCCTTTAACCGGGTAGCGATAAATCGATTGAATATTAGCCATACGGTTGGCGCTGCCTCTTTTCCCGGCGGGTTTCGATACCATATTTATTGCCGGCAAGTTGCCTTCGGGAACCCGCCAGGCGCGGGCTGAATTCTTCGATTTGCGTCATGGTTTTGCCAGCGCAAAAGCTTAAACGAACCCAGTGACGATGTTCCGGCCGTGCCGTCAGGACGCCGGAATAGGCCGAGGGGAGTGACACATGGATTTTGAGAAATATACCGACCGCAGCCGCGGCTTCATTCAGTCGGCACAGTCGCTCGCTCAGCGCGAGGGGCACCAGCAGTTCTCTACCGAACATCTGTTGAAAGTCCTGCTCGACGACCCGGAAGGGCTCGCCGCGGGACTGCTCGATCGCGCCGGCGGCAATTCGCGCGCCGCGCTCGCGGCGACCGAGGCTGCGCTTGCCAAACGGCCGAAGATTTCCGGCGGCGGGGCCGGGCAGATTTACCTCGATCCGGCCTTGGCGCGGGTGTTCGATACCGCCGAGAAGATGGGTGAAAAGGCCGGCGACAGCTTCGTCACCGTCGAACGCATGCTGCTGGCGCTGGCGACGGAGAAAAGCAGCGACGCCGGCAAGATTTTGGCCAATGCTGGCGTGACGCCGCAAAATCTGAACGCCGCCATCGAAGCCTTGCGCAAGGGTCGCACCGCCGACAGCGCATCGGCGGAGAACGCCTACGATGCGCTCAAGAAATACGCCCGCGACCTGACCCAGGCGGCGCGCGACGGTAAGCTCGACCCGGTGATCGGCCGCGACGAAGAAATCCGCCGTACCATCCAGGTGCTCTCCCGGCGCACCAAGAACAACCCCGTGCTCATCGGCGAGCCCGGCGTCGGCAAGACGGCCATCGTCGAGGGCTTGGCGCTGCGCATCGTCAACGGCGACGTGCCCGAGAGCCTGCAGGACAAGAAGCTATTGGCGCTCGACATGGGCGCGCTGATCGCCGGCGCCAAATATCGCGGTGAGTTCGAGGAGCGGCTCAAAGCCGTGCTCGCGGAAGTCACCGGCTCGGCCGGCGCTTACATTCTCTTCATCGACGAGATGCACACCATCATCGGCGCCGGCCGGGCCGACGGCGCGATGGATGCCTCGAACCTGCTCAAGCCGGCGCTCGCCCGCGGCGAATTGCATTGCATCGGCGCCACCACGCTCGACGAGTACAAGAAGCACGTCGAGAAGGACGCCGCTTTGGCGCGGCGCTTCCAGCCGGTCTATGTCGATGAGCCGTCGGTCGAGGATACAATCTCGATTTTGCGCGGCCTGAAGGAAAAATATGAGGCGCATCACAAGGTGCGGATCACCGACGGCGCACTGGTGGCGGCGGCGACCTTGTCGCACCGCTACATCACCGACCGCTTCCTGCCCGACAAGGCTATCGATCTAGTCGACGAGGCGGCGGCGCGGCTGCGCATGCAGATCGATTCCAAGCCGGAAGAGCTCGACAATCTCGACCGCGAAATCGTGCGCATGAAGATCGAGCAAGAGGCGCTCAAGAAAGAGAGCGACCCGGCGTCAAAGGACCGGCTGAAGCGGCTGGAGAAGGATCTCGCAAGCTTGCAGGAAAAAGCCGACGCGCTGACGGCAAAATGGAAGTCCGAGAAGGACAAGCTGTCGTCGGCCGCGGCTCTGCAAAATCAGCTCGACAAGGCGAAGAACGATCTCGCCGATGCGATCCGCCGCGGCGATTATCAGCGCGCCGGCGAATTGCAATACAGCGTCATTCCGCAACTCGAGGGCAAGCTCAAGGCGACCGGCGAAGCCGGCGCCCCGGGCGGGGCGGCAAACGTGGTCGCCGAGGAAGCGGTAACCGCGAACCATATCGCGCAGGTGGTGTCGCGCTGGACCGGCATTCCGGTCGACCGCATGCTCGAAGGCGAGCGCGAGAAGCTCATGAAGATGGAGGACGCGCTGACCAAGCGCGTGGTCGGTCAGGTCGAGGCGGTGAAGGCGGTCTCGACGGCGGTGCGCCGGGCGCGCGCCGGCTTGCAGGATCCGAACCGGCCGATTGGTTCGTTTATGTTCCTGGGGCCCACGGGCGTCGGCAAGACCGAGCTGACCAAGGCCTTGGCGCAGTACCTGTTCGACGACGAGCACGCGCTCATCCGCATCGACATGTCGGAATATATGGAGAAACATTCGGTGGCGCGGCTCATTGGCGCGCCGCCCGGCTATGTCGGTTACGACGAAGGCGGCGCGCTCACCGAGGCAGTGCGGCGGCGGCCCTATCAGGTGGTGCTGTTCGACGAGATCGAAAAGGCGCACCCGGACGTCTTCAACGTGCTGTTGCAAGTGCTCGACGACGGCCGCCTGACCGACGGCCAGGGCCGCACCGTCGACTTCCGCAACACTCTGATCGTCATGACCTCCAATCTCGGCTCCGAATATCTGGTGGCGCAGTCTGAAGGCGAAGAAACGGACAAAGTCCGTGATTTGGTGATGGCCGACGTGCGCGCGCATTTCCGGCCGGAATTCCTCAACCGTGTCGACGAAATCATCCTGTTCCATCGACTAAAGCGCGAGCATATGGGGCGCATCGTCGATATCCAGATCGAACGGCTGCAGAAGCTCCTGGAGGATCGCAAGATCGCGATCGCGCTCGATGCCAAGGCGCGCGAATGGCTGGCCGAGAAAGGCTACGATCCGGCCTATGGCGCGCGGCCGCTCAAGCGCGTGATCCAGAAATACGTGCAGGATCCGCTGGCCGAGCTCATTCTGTCCGGCCAGATCAAGGACGGCGAGAAGGTCAAGATCTCGGCCGGCCGCGACGGCTTGGTGTTCAACGGGGCGGTTGCGGCGGTTGCGGCGTAGCGATGGTTTCGTTTAATCGCTCGCGCACATGCTCGACGAAATAACGCGCCGGCGACTTTGACACGCCGACGATCCACAGCGGATTGGCGCCCCCCGAACTTTCGACGCTGATCGCATCCCAGAAGAAGCCGTGCGTATGCGCGACCTCGGCGACGTGCGACAGCGGCAGGTGTTCGTCCCTGCGCTCCCACGGCGTCAACCAGAATTTGACGTTGCTGGTCGAGACGCCCAGGTGATCCGCCGCCATCCGCAACGGGAAGAGTAACCGCGTGAAATTGAAGTGAAACAGCGCCCAAAGCCGGCTCGAACGCACGGCGAGACGATCGTCGTTACTGTCGGTTTCAATCATGCGAATTTCGTGTCGCGCTTAGGAGTGAAGAAAGAAATCTAATGCGCCTGGGCGACGTGCGACAGCGGCGCGGCCGCCAATACGGCGTCGAGCTGCGTGCGGTCCTTTTCGAAGCTTGCCAGCGTGTCGCCGTCGAGCACGCGGCCGCGCGGCAGTTTGACCCGCATCGGATCGACGAAGCGGCCGTTGACGATGATCTCGAAATGCACGTGCGATCCGGTCGATAGCCCGCTCGAGCCGACGAAGCCGATGATCTGGCCCTGGCGCACGTGGCTGCCCACCTGCAGACCGCGCGCGAACGCGGTCATGTGGCCGTAGGCGGTCTCATAACCGTTGGCGTGGCGAATGCGCACGTATTTGCCGTAGCCGCCTTTGAGTCCGATCTCCTCGATCTCGCCGTTGCCGGCGGCAAAGATCGGCGTGCCGAACGGTGCGCCCCAATCGACGCCGGTATGCATTTCGCTGATGTGCAGCAGCGGATGGGTGCGCCAGCCGAACGGCGAGGTCTCGATGCCGGTCGCGACCGGTTTGCGCACCAGGAATTTCTTATCGCTGACGCCGTCTTCGTCGTAGAAATCGTAAACGCCGTCGTCGGGGGTCTGGAAGCGGTAATATTTCTTGGTCTCGCCGCCGATCGTCAACGCGGCGTAGCGCACCTCGGCGACGCCCTCGCCATTCTCTTCGTTCGAATACAGCACGTCGAAACTGTCGCCGGGCTGCGCTTTGCGCTCGAAATCGACGTCATACGAGTAGATGCGCACCAGATCCTCGATCACCGGCTTCGGCACACTGTTGCGCAGCGCAGTCTCCCACAGGCTCTGATAAAGGTTAACGGTGCCCGCGTCGTTCTGGTCGGCCTCGTCCTCGGCGGTGTCGGTAACCCCGGTGTCGATGTTGCGAATGTCGACGGGCACGTATTGGCCGAGGTCGGAGAGCGCCACCGCCGCCGTGATGCCGGAGTCGCCGGCGATGATGACCCGCAGCGGTTCCACGTGGCCCGGGCCGGCGGGCGCCATCAAGACGCGCAGCTTTTCGCCTTCCTTGATGCCGCCTTCGAGAGCGGCCGGCCCGATCACGCCGATGATGCTCTTGATCTCGTCGGGCGCGGCGCCGAGCTCGCGCAAGATCGAACCGACGGTCTCGCCTTTCTTGACGATAACCTGGCGTTCGCTCCAATCGCCGCCACCGTTGATCTGATTGGTGGTCTTGGGCAACAGCGTAACGTTCTCGGGAACCACGCGCGGTGTGAAGCCGAAATAATTGTCGCCGTCGTGCTCGGGGGCGTAGCCCAGTTTCAGGCTCGGTGTCCAAGCCGCACTGGCAAGCAGGTTCTTTCCCGCCCCGATCGCGGCGGCGACGTCGCGGACCTGGGTGAGCACGTCGTCAATCGGCAATTGCGTCGTCGGCTTGACCTTCGTCAGCAAGGAATTGAGGTCGCATACCGCGGGCGACACCGCCGGCGACAGGGCCTTGACCGATTTGGCGGGGGGCACCAGTTCGCAGGTGACGAACGACACTTCGGCGTCCGGTTCGGCCGCCGGCGTCTGATCGTCGCCGGCGATGGATTCGGTCAACAGTTTCTGCGGATTGAATGCTGGAATATTGGCGAACAGCTCGCTCGCCGTCAGCGACAGGTTGCCGGTGACGCGCTCGTAGGAACGGACCCGGATGGTTTCGCGGTTGCGCACGCGCGAGGAGATCGGCACGCGCACCGCTTCGCGCGTCACCGCCGGTTCGATGAGCGCCGGCAGTCGGTCAGTTTTGTGCACGCCGCTCAAGCGGTCGCCGATGCTCGAAATCGCGCCGCGCAAAGCGCTCTCGACCTGCTCCGGCGCGCTGGCAAAATTGGTCTCGCCGTCCAGCGACGCAAAAACGGCGCCGCCCATCAGCGCGGCGCCGCACAGTCCGGTGAGGATCGTTCCGGAAAACCATTGCACGGAGAGCCGGCGCCGGTCGACCAGGCTGCCGGCGCCGTCCGCCGAAAGCGGCGGCTCATTGCCGAGATCGATCGCCTCGGCATGAAACCTCCGAGGCGGAACGTCTCTGGCGCCGCGCGGCCTAGCTTGGTCCAAGATTACGTCCCCACGTCCTTGGTTGCCAACGTCCTTGGCCAGATTGCCCCGACCGCGCCCTTGCGCGCGCGCTCGACTTCGCAGTTCAAGACGATGCCCCGGCGGTCCCCGGACGGTCAACAAGACCCGGTTCGGTCGAGGCGCAAAGCTTAAGTGATGCTGTCGCTTCCCCCTGGCTGCGACATCCCGATAGGATTATGCCAAGAACGGCGGAGGAATGTGGCTGCAGTACGGCGCAGGGCGAGCGAAAAAGCCGAATGCGGACCGCGGCCTAGCTGTTGTCGCCACCGATCTCGCGCAGGCCGCCCCGGCTCCCGGCCCTGCCGCGCGAAGGCAGGCAAAAATTGTCGCCATTCCCGCGCCCCGCGGCGTCGGATTTGTGTGTCGGAAGGTTGACAATGACCGTGGGCGAAGACTATATAGGGCCTCTTGGGCGCGCCGCCGCCTAGCGCGATGGCGCGTCCGCGAAGCCCCTCACTGTTCACACGGTGACCGAGCATCCGGCCATGCTCTTGATGGCCATGTTCGCGTCGCCGCGTCGGATGTGCGGGGTTCTAGTTTCTCCGGCCTAGCCGGATAAGTCTACTGGACGACGGGCCGCAAGGTTCCGGGCTGTTTGACAAGTGAATCGGAAGAAAGAGAAACGTGGACGGCGGAGTCCTTGCGGGCCGCTTTCGCGATCGGGGCAACCTTGTCGCGGAAATGGCCAGAAGAGACTTCGGCGGTCTTACGTTTCAAGGTTTTCTACATCGGCCGATTGCGCAAGCGATCGGACGTGTAGGGACCTCGTCAAACGTTGTGATCAGCCGAGATCAGATCTCTCTTCAACTTGAGAGTTTGATCCTGGCTCAGAGCGAACGCTGGCGGCAGGCCTAACACATGCAAGTCGAGCGCCGTAGCAATACGGAGCGGCAGACGGGAGAG
>CAVOMM010000004.1:0-1442458 GCA_963697025.1 uncultured Alphaproteobacteria bacterium
CGACGAGATCATCGCCGATCCGCATTCGATCGTCGGCTCGATCGGCGTCGTCGGCGGCTCGTTCGGCTTCGACAAGCTGATCGCCAAAATCGGCATCGAGCGCCGGCTCTATACCTCGGGCGAGCACAAGGCGATGCTCGATCCGTTCCTGCCGGAAAATCCGGACGACGTCGAACGCTTGAAGAAATTGCAGCGACGAAATCCACGACGATTTCATTGCGTTGGTCAAATCGCGGCGCGGCGCCAAGCTGTACCGGTCCGGAAAATGACTTATTCTCCGGCGAGTATTGGAACGGGCGGAAGGCCTTGGAACTCGGCCTCGTCGATGCCATCGGCCAACCTGGACGACGGGGTTGCGCGAACGATTTGGAGATAAGGTCGTTACTCCTCTGAACACCGCCGAGCGCGGCTTGCTGGGCCGCCGCGTCTTCGGCGTCGCGCGGCAGCGAGAGCGGCCGCGGGCCGGGAGTGCGGACTAGGTCTTGCCGAGGACCTGATTTCGGCGCTTGAAGCGCGCGCGATGTGGGCGCGTTATCGGGTTGCTGACTATTTCTCGGAGCGAGGTCCGAAGAGATACGGAGATCGACATGCCGCCGCTCATCGTATTCGCGTTCGGAGTCATAGGCACGGCCGTCGTGGTGCGCTGGTGCGCCGGGAAGTGCAGCGGGTCAACGCCGAGCTCGATGAGGTGCGCGCGAGAGCGGCGATGGAGCCGATGGATCGCGCGACGCTGCCGAACTGAAGCCAGATCCAAAGACCGGCGAATATCGGCCGGGCTAACCTCGGGATAGCCGCGAAAGCGTTAATCCAGCTGGCTCGCTGCAACTACCGCCTGGGTCCCGTTCGTCTGCACGACGCGGCCCCATTTGTCGTATTCAGCCTTCATGAAGGCGCCAAATGCTCCGGCGTGTCGCCGATCGGCGTGGCGCCTGCCTTGACGAGCTTCTCGTGGGTCGCGGATCCTCGAGTGCGTCATTGACCGCTTGTTGAGCTTGGCGATCACCGCGCGGCGGCGTCTTCCCGGCGCCAAGAGCGCGTACCAGTTCGAGGCGTCGGTGTTCGGATAGCCCTGTTCGGCCAGCGTCGGCACATCGGGCAGCACGGCGTCGCGCTTGTCGCCGGCCATGCCGATCGGCATCAGATTGCCGGCCTGGATCTGCGAGATCACCACCGGAATGTCGAGCGCGACCACCTGACCTGGCCGCCAAGCAGATCGGTCAGCGCCGGCGCCGCGCCGCGATAGGGCACGTGCAGGAATTTCACGCCGGCCGCGGCGTCGAGCAGCAATTGGGCCAGATGCGGCGGCGAGCCGACGCCGGTCGAGGCGAACGTAATCGCGCCGGGTTTTTGCTTGGCCAGCGCGACCAGATCCTTGACGTTCTTGACGCCGAGTTCGGCGACACCACCAGCACCTCGGTCACCTGGTGACCAGCGCGACCGGCGCGAAATCGCGGAACGTGTCGAACGGCATTTTCGCCATGGATGTGCGGCGACACCGTCACCGCGCCCGCGGTGGTGAGGAACAGCGAGTAGCCGTCGGGATCGGACTTGGCGACGTCGCCGCCGCCGAGCGTGCCGTTGGCGCCCGGCTTGTTGTCGATATAGACGCGCTGGCCCAGCAGCGTCGTCATCTTGTCGGCAACAAGGCGGCCGACGAAATCGGTCGGGCCGCCGGGCGGAAACGCGACCACGATACGGACCGGCCGGGTCGGGAAAGTCCTGCGCCTTGCGCGAATTGCGGGCGCGGCCAGCAGCAACAGCGCCGCGGCAAGCCGCGATCGCTATGGCTCGAATCTTGCGCACAATTTCCTCCCCGTCAACCGGGCCTGGTATCGGACATCACATACCGGGTCGCCTGAAACCTGTATCGTGATGTCGGCGATTGCGCCTGGGCTCAGACATGACCTGCTCGCCCGGCGGACTTGACCTGCCGCCCGCCATCCACCAACAACGGCCCATGAACGCAGATTTGCCGCCTTACATGCGCCCCGCGCGCTCGTTTCAGGGCCTCATTCTCGCGCTGCAGCAGTATTGGGCGAACTGGGGCTGCGTCATCCTGCAGCCCTACGACATGGAAGTGGGCGCCGGCACCTTCCATCCGGCCACCACGCTGCGCGCGCTCGGGCCGAAACCGTGGAACGCGGCTTACGTGCAGCCGTCGCGCCGGCCGAAGGACGGCCGCTACGGCGAAAACCCGAACCGGCTGCAGCACTATTATCAGTTCCAGGTGATCCTGAAGCCGTCGCCGGACGACATCCAGGACCTCTATCTTAACTCGCTGAAAACCATCGGCATCGATCCGAAGGTCCACGACATCCGCTTCGTCGAGGACGACTGGGAAAGCCCGACGCTCGGCGCCTGGGGGCTGGGCTGGGAATGCTGGTGCGACGGCATGGAGGTGACGCAGTTCACTTACTTCCAGCAGGTCGCCGGCTTCGAATGCGCGCCGGTCGCCGGCGAGATCACCTACGGGCTCGAGCGGCTGGCGATGTACGTGCAGGGCGTCGAGAACGTCTTCGATCTCAATTTCAACGGCCGCGGCGGCGGCAGAAGGTGACCTACGGCGATGTGTTCCTGCAGGCCGAGCAGGAATATTCGCGGCACAATTTCGAATTCGCCGACACCGAGATGCTGTTCGAGCAGTTCAAGATGGCGGAAGCCGCCTGCAAGAAATATCTGGCCGATGGCTGGAGCGCCGAGCAGAAACGGATCATCTGATGGCGCTGCCGGCCTACGACCAGTGCATCAAGGCAAGCCACGTCTTCAATCTGCTCGACGCGCGCGGCGTGATTTCGGTCACCGAGCGGCAGAGCTATATCTTGCGCGTGCGCGAGCTGGCGAAAGGCTGCGGCGAAGCGTGGCTGGAGACCGAAGGGGGAGGGGCGACATGAGCGAACCGGAAATCGGCGGACGCGCGCCGATCAGATGGATGTCGAGGCCGGCAAGAGCTACTGGTGGTGCGCCTGCGGGCTGTCGAAGACGCAGCCGTTCTGCGACGGCTCGCACAAGGGGACGAGTTTCACGCCGAGTCGAGTACAAGCCGGAGGTTTCCGAGGAAGTCTCGCTTTCTGCACTTGCAAGCGCTCGGGCAAAAAGCCGCTCTGCGACGGCAGCCACAAGACGCCTGCCGCCGCCTGAACATTTAACCTCCGCCGGGGAGCGTGAACCGATGCTCCGATGCCCGATTGCTGCTCGAATTTTTCTCGGAAGAAATCCCCGCGCGCATGCAGGCGCGCGCGGCCGAGGATTTGCGAAGACTTGTCACCGACGGGCTGGTCGGCGGCGGGGCTCGCTTACGAGGGCGCCAAGGCCTTCGTCACGCCGCGGCGGCTTACGCTGTCGGTGCACGGCGTGCCGGCGCGTCCGCCGGACGTGAGGGAGGAGCGCAAGGGCCCGAAGGTCGGCGCGCCGGAGCAGGCGATTGCCGGCTTCGTGAAGGCGGCGGGTTTGAAGTCGATCAGTGATGCCAAGGTGCAGCAGGACAAGAAGGGCGACTTCTACGTCGCGCTGATCGAGAAGCCGGGCAGGGCCGCGATCGAGGTGATCGGCGAGATGCTGCCCGAGGTGGTCGCAAGTTTCCCTGGCCGAAGTCGATGCGCTGGGGCGCACAACGTCTGAGCGGGGCCCGGCGCGCTCGACTTGGGTGCGGCCGCTGCATTCGATCGTCGCAACATTCGGGCCTGAAACCGAGGAGCCAGAAATCGTGACGTTCAAGGTCGATGGCATCGCCGCCGGCAACGAGACGCGCGGCCACCGCTTCATGGCGCCGAAGCCGTTCAAGGTGCGCCGCTTCGACGACTACGTCGCAAAGCTCGAAAAAGCCAAGGTGGTGCTCGATGCCGCGCGGCGCGCGCAAACCATCCTCACCGACGCCAAGAAGCTCGCCTTTGCGCAAGGGCTCGAGCTGGTCGAGGACGAGGCCTGCTCGCCGAGGTCGCCGGCCTCGTCGAATGGCCGGTGGTGCTGATGGGCTCGTTCGAGCAGAGCTTCCTGCGCATTCCCGAGGAAGTGATCCGCGCCACCATCCGCAACAACCAGAAATGCTTCGTGCTGCGCGACGCCGCGCACGCCAAGCTGGTCGACAAGTTCCTCCTGGTCGCGAACATCGAAGCCGAGCGACGGCGGCGCGGCCATCGTCGCCGGCAACGAGCGCGTCATCCGCGCGCGGCTGTCGGATGCCAAGTTTTTCTACGAGACCGATTTAAAGACGCGGCTCGAAGATCGGCTGCCAAAGTTCGAGGACATCGTGTTTCACGAGAAGCTCGGCACGCAGGCCGAGCGCATTGAACGCATTGAGCGATTGGCCGGCGAACTGGCGCCGCTGGTCGGCGCCGACGCCGCTAAGGCCAAACGTGCGGCGCGGCTCTGCAAGGCGGACTTGCTCACGGAAGTGGTCGGCGAATTCCCCGAACTGCAAGGCACCATGGGCAAATATTACGCCGAGGCGCAGGGCGAGGACGAAGCCGTCGCCCACGCCATCGAGGATCATTACAGGCCGAAAGGCCCGGACGATCTGGTGCCGGGCGATCCGGTGTCGGTCGCCGTCGCGCTGGCCGACAAGATCGACATGCTGGTGGGCTTTTGGGCGATCGACGAAGAAGCCGACCGGGCGCCGAAGGACTCCATATGCGCTGCGGCGCGCGGCGCTGGGCGTCATCCGGCTTATCGTCGACAATAAGCTGCGGCTTCGCGCTGCTGCTCGACGCTTTCCAGCAAGGCCGGTGCAAGAAATTTGTCTGCTGGCCCCGATCTGCTCGTCTTTCTTCGCCGACCGCCTCAAAGTCCAGCTGCGCGAGCAGGGCGCGCGGCACGATCTGTCGATGCCGTGTTCGCGCTCGAGGCCAGGACGATCTCCTCCTCATCGTCCGCCGCGTCGAAGCGCTCGGCAAATTCCTCGACACCGAGGACGGCAAGAACCTGCTCGCCGGCTACAAACGCGCGACCAACATCATCCGCATCGAGGAGAAGAAGGACTCGCGCGACTATACCGGCGCGCCGGAGCCAAGCTTTACAAGCAGGATGAAGAGAAGGCGTTGGCCGACGCGATCGATGCCGCCAAGGCAGAAGCCACCGCGCCGTCGAAAAAGAAGATTTCGCCGCCGCCATGAGCGCCATGGCGAAACTGCGCCCCAGTGTCGACGCCTTCTTCGACAAAGTTACAGTGAATGTGGAGGATAAGGCGCTGCGCGAAAACCGGCTGAAACTCCTCAACGAAATCCGCGCCGCCACCCGCGCCGTGGCGGATTTTTCCAAGATCGAGGGAGTAGAACGCGGGAACTCTCGACAGGCCAGCTCCACCGTTTCTCTCGTCCGCCAAAACCACCCGGGGACAAACCATGATCATCACCGCTCCGAACTGTCGCCCGATCGTCGCCCTCATTGCCGGCATCCTCATTCTGATCATCCCGCGGCTCCTCAACATCATCGTCGCGATCTATCTCATTATCACGGCCTGGTCGGGCTCAACGCCGTCCACCACTTCATCCATTAGCGACTGATGCGGCTTGCATCGTCTGCCGGGACTTGCAATCACACTGAGCCGGATCCCTCTAGCCGTATGATGTCATGGCCAAATCGCGCTCCAAGCAGTCCCGTCAGCCGGTGAAGAAATCGGCGGCCCGCAAGGGCAAATCCGCGAAATCCGCGCGCCGGTGCGCAAATCCGCGCCGGCGAAGGCGCCGGCGCAAGGCAAGTGGGTCTATGCCTTCGGCGGCGGCAAAGCGGAAGCCCGCGCCGGCATGCGCAACCTCCTCGGCGGCAAGGGCGCGGGGCTCGCCGAAATGGCGCATCTCGGCCTGCCGGTGCCGCCCGGCTTCACCATCACCACCGAGGTCTGCACCTATTTCTACCAGCACGGCAAAACCTATCCGAAGACCCTCAAGGCGCAGGTCGAGACCGCGCTCGAGGAAGTCGGCCGCATCACCGGCAAAAAATTCGGCGATGCCGAAAATCCGCTGTTGGTCTCGGTGCGCTCCGGCGCGCGCGCCTCGATGCCCGGCATGATGGACACCGTGCTCAATCTCGGCCTCAACGACGTCACCGTGAATGCGCTTGCGGAAAAGTCCGGCGACCGGCGTTTCGCGCAGGACAGCTACCGCCGCTTCATCACCATGTATTCCGACGTGGTGCTCGGCATCGGCCATCATCATTTCGAGGAAATCCTCGACGACCATAAGGACCGCAACGGCTACGCGCTCGACACCGATCTCAACGCCCAGGACTGGTCCGAGGTCATCGCGCGCTACAAGGAGCGCGTCGAGGAGGAGACCGGCAAGCCGTTTCCGCAAGACCCGCACGCGCAATTATGGGGCGCCATCGGCGCGGTGTTCGGCTCGTGGATGAACCAGCGCGCCATCACCTATCGCCGCCTGCACAATATTCCGGAAAGCTGGGGCACCGCGGTCAACGTCCAGGCCATGGTGTTCGGCAATATGGGCGAGACCTCGGCCACCGGCGTCGCCTTCACGCGCAATCCCTCGACCGGCGAGAAAAAACTCTACGGCGAGTTTCTGATCAATGCCCAGGGCGAGGACGTGGTCGCCGGCATCCGCACGCCGCAGGAGATCACCGAAGCCGCGCGCAAGGAGGCCTCCTCCGACAAGCCGTCGATGGAGGCGGCGCTGCCGGAAGCCTTCGCCGAATTGCTGCGCATCCACGCCAAGCTCGAAAAGCATTACCGCGACATGCAGGATCTCGAATTCACCGTCGAGCAGGGCAAGCTGTGGATGCTGCAGACGCGCAACGGCAAGCGCACCGGGCAGGCCGCTTTGCGCATCGCCGTCGAGCTGGCGCAGGAGAAACTGATAACGCAAAGAGGAAGCGGTGGCGCGCGTCGATCCGGCGGCGCTGGAGCAGCTCTTGCATCCGACCATCGATCCCAAGGCCGAGCGCAAGATCCTCGCCACCGGCCTGCCGGCTTCGCCCGGCGCGGCGTAGCGGCGAGATCGTGTTCTCCTCCGAAGAGGCGGAGCTGCTCAAGAGCCAGGGCCGCAAGGTCATTCTGGTGCGCGTCGAGACCTCGCCCGAGGACATCCACGGCATGCATGCCGCCGAAGGGATTTTGACGACGCGCGGCGGCATGACCTCGCATGCCGCGGTGGTGGCGCGCGGCATGGGCAAGCCCTGCGTCTCCGGCGCCGGCTCCTTGCGCGTCGATTATCGCGCGCAGACCATGACGGCGGGCGGCACTACGCTGAAGAAAGGCGACACGCTCACCATCGACGGCTCGACCGGCCAGGTGCTCGCCGGCAAGGTGGCGATGCTCGAGCCGGCGCTCGCCGGCGAATTCGCCACCGTGATGCAATGGGCCGACGGCGTGCGCAAACTCAAAGTGCGCGCCAATGCCGATACGCCGGCCGACGCCCGCGCCGCGATCAAGTTCGGCGCCGAGGGCATCGGGCTCTGCCGCACCGAGCACATGTTCTTCGACGAGGACCGCATCCGCGCCGTGCGCGAGATGATTTTGGCCGGCGACGAAAAAGCCCGCCGCGCCGCGCTGGCGAAACTATTGCCGATGCAGCGCGCCGATTTCGTCGACCTGTTCAAGATCATGGGCGGGCTGCCGGTGACGATCCGGCTGCTCGATCCGCCGCTGCACGAATTCCTGCCGCACAGCGAGGAGGAGATCGCCGAGGTGGCGGCGGCGATGGGCGCCGATCCGCAAAAGCTCGCCGATCGCGCGCGGGAACTGCACGAATTCAATCCCATGCTCGGCTTTCGCGGCTGCCGGCTCGCCATCGCCTATCCGGAGATCGCGGAAATGCAGGCGCGCGCGATTTTCGAGGCCGCGGTCGAGGCCGAGCGCGAAACCGGCAAGCCGGTGGCGCCGGAAATCATGGTGCCGCTCATCGCCACCAAGATCGAGCTCGATCTGGTCAAGGAGCGCATCGACGCCACGGCGAAGACCGTCGCGTCCGAGACCAAGAGCAAGCTCAATTATCAGGTCGGCACCATGATCGAATTGCCGCGCGCGGCGCTCAAGGCCGGCGAGATCGCCGAGACCGCGGAGTTCTTCTCGTTCGGCACCAACGATCTGACGCAGACCGCTTTCGGCATCAGCCGCGACGACGCCGCGAGCTTCCTCGGCATCTATACGGCGAAGGGCATTTTGCCGGCCGATCCGTTCGTCTCGCTCGATCGCGACGGCGTCGGCGAACTGATCCGCATCGCCGCCGAGCGCGGCCGCAAAGTGCGGCCGAAGCTCAAGCTCGGCATCTGCGGCGAGCACGGCGGCGATCCCGCGTCGGTCGCGTTCTGCCACGAAGTGAAACTCGACTACGTGTCGTGCTCGCCGTTTCGCGTGCCGATCGCGCGGCTCGCCGCCGCGCAAGCCGCGCTCGGCAAGGGCGCGACAGTGGACGGATAATTGGAACTGCAAAGTTCCATCGCCTAAGCGTGTTCGTGGTTAATGAATTTCCAAAATTTTGTGCGCGATTGCAGCGCGCATGGAACTTGCGAAACCTTAGCGTAACGATGATTGCGACATCGCGCCGCGAATCTCGCGCGGGCGCGCGCGATTAACGCCTTCGCAACGTTAACCCGCCAATAAATAAAACCGTCGCATTCGAGCCACTGCGGTGGCGTTTCCATAATCGTGTACGCGTTGCGTTGCGCGTGTTGGCGTAGGGGTAGTTGTGGCGTCGCGTGTTGGGGTGTCGCGTAGCCGTGTGTTGAGCGCGTCGTGTTCGGCGCGCTTCTGGTTCAGCGCTTTCTGCATCGCGCTTGATGCCGACGTCGATCGGCTATCAGGATCTCGCGTCGCTCGTGGCGCACGAGCGCGGCGCCTCGACGGGCTGGCATCTGATCGCTTCGCCGCTCGGCACCGTGCAAGCGGCAACCTTCAACTACACCCGGCCGATCGGCACGACGATCGGAGAAGCGGCCGGCTTGATCAACGTCAATTTCGATCCGCGCACGCTCGACACTTACGCCTGGAAGATCGACGAGCCGATCACCGTGCAGCAGCACGCGCGGCAGATCGAATATCCGACCGTCAATCGCGCGCATAAAGGCGACCGGCTGCCGGTGAGCAACGCCGCGCCGGCGCCGAGCAATCCGGCGAGCCTGCCGCAATTGCAGCCGGTCAGCGCGCCGGCTGTCATCGCCGTCTCGCCGGCAGCGCAGCCGGCGCCGCCGCCCGCCGTGACGCCGCCGCCACCCGCCAAAACCGAGCAACACGCCGACAGCAACGCCGCCGCGCCGCTCGTCGTGCAAACGGATATCCACCGCGACGTCTCGACCGCCTTGGCGCCGGCCGTCGGCGCTGCCGACTGACGATCTGGTCGTGGCGCGACCGGCCGACCGACGATGCCGCGTCTGGACGACGGCGACGAGGATTCCTCGCTCGACGGAAATGTCGTTCCTCGACGACGATGCCGCCGACCGCAGCGCGGCGGTCTATTTCGGCACCGGCGTCATGGGTTCGCGCGAGGGCCTGCAAAGCTGGGCGCCCGGAGCGGCGCCGATTCTGGTGCCGCCGTCCGAGGATTCCGGCATAAAACTTTCGGCGCTCGAAGGCGCCGATTACTCAGCCGAGGAGAGCGGCGAGTCGATCGCCGGCAAGGACGACGCCAGCCGGATGGAGAGCCCGGCGCAGCGCCTCGGCCTCGACGGCGACGCCGCGCGCGCACGCCGAAAAATGCCTCAGCGAAGCGATCTATTTCGAGGCGCGCGGCGAACCTTATCAAGGGCCAGGAAGCGGTCGCCCAGGTGGTGATGAACCGCGTGTTCTCCGGCTACTATCCGCACGACGTCTGCGGCGTCGTGTTCCAGGCCAAGTACCGTCATCTGGCCTGTCAGTTCACCTTCGCCTGCGAAGGCAAGGATCTGAGCCATATCGACGAGCCCGATATGTGGGAGCAGGCCAAGGAGATCGCCAAAGACGAGCTCGACGGCAAGATCTGGCTCGCCGACATCGGCCACGCCACGCATTATCACGCCTATTGGGTGCACCCGAGCTGGGTGCACGAAATGGTGAGACTGTACCGGCTCGGCGTCCACACCTTCTATCGGCCGCGCGCCTGGGGCGATGACGAGCCGACCTGGAGTCCGGCCGCGGTCAAGGACGAGACCCAAGCCGACAAGCCGCAAGCCGCGCAGCGACGCCGCGCTGCGGCGCCGGCGCGCCGCGACCGCGCAAGCCCGGAGCCGGCGGCCAAGGGCCCGCAAGCCGCCGCGTCGCCTGCCGACGCCAAGGGCGTGCAGACGGCGAAGCTCTGACACCTACATCTCGATATCCAAGCCGACGTCGAGATTGGTCACCGAATGGGTGAGCGCGCCTGACGACAGATAATCGACGCCGGTTTCGGCGATCGCCGCGGCGGATTCGAGCGTGATGCCGCCGGAGGCTTCGATGACGAGGCGGCCGGCGACCAAGGCGACCGCCTTGCGCATCGCGTCGAGATCGAAATTGTCGATCAGCACCACGTCGGCCAGCCCGACGTCGAGCACTTCTTTGAGCTGATCGAGCGAATCGACTTCGATCTCGATCTTGACCAGATGTCCGGCGGCGGCCTTGGCGCGCTTGAGCACGGCGGCGATGCCGCCGGCCACCGCGATGTGGTTGTCCTTGATCAGCATCGCGTCGTCGAGGCCGAAGCGGTGATTGTAGCCGCCGCCGCAGCGCACCGCGTATTTCTCCAGCGCGCGCAGTCCCGGCGTGGTCTTGCGCGTGCAGATGACGCGCGCCTTGGTGTGGGCGATGCGGCGCACGAATTCCGCGGTGGCGGTGGCGATGCCGGAAAGATGGCCGAGGAAATTGAGCGCGACACGCTCGGCGCCGAGGATGGCGCGGGCGTTGCCGGAAATCGTCAACAGCTTGGTCCGGCCCGCGATCGTCGCGCCGTCGCGCGCATGCGGGACGATCTCGATGTCGGGCGCCAGCCGCTTGAACGAGGCCGCGACCAGCGGCAGCCCGGCGATCACCCCGGATTGGCGCGCGTTGAGCACGGCGCGGCCCGGCGCATCCTCCGGCACCGTCGCGATCGAGGTGATATCGCCGGCGCGGCCGAGATCCTCCTCGAGCGCGCGCGTCACCGCCGCCTCGATTTCGAGCGGGGACAGAAAGGCGTCGGGGCAGAGCAGCGACATGGCGGCTGAACTTGGCGAGGAGGTGGAAATCGTGAGCCGGAAATCCATAAGCGCAGCCGATACCTAAGGCAAACAGGGCTTTATTCCATGCGTCGCGGCGAAGATCAGCCATGCGCCGGCCGAGCCGCGCGGTCGATATTTTCGTTTGGGCGATCGCGCGGTATGGCCCTATGCTGCGCGGGCTTTTTTGAAATCGTTGCATTGCCGGGGCGATATGACGACCACTTTCAAGCCAATCGGCGGTTGGCGCACGCCGTCGCTGGTCATCGGCTCCGGCTGCCTGATCGCGATTATCGCGTTCGGGCCGCGCTCGACACTGGGGTTCTTTCTCACGCCGATGTCGAGCGCGCATCATTGGGGCCGCGACGTCTTCGCCTTTGCGCTCGCTCTGCAGAATTTGCTGTGGGGCATCGGCCAGCCGCTTGGCGGCATCGTCGCCGACCGCTTCGGCACCGTCCGGGTGCTGTGCGCCGGCGCGCTGCTCTACGGTCTCGGCCTGGCGCTGATGGCCCACGCGACCAGCGCGCCGCTGCTCGATACTTCGGCCGGCGTGCTGGTCGGCTTCGGCCTTGCCGGCTGCTCGTTTCCGGTCGTGCTGGCGGCGTTCGGCAAGATCGTGCCGCCGCAATGGCGTTCGCGCGCCTTCGGTTTCGGCACCGCGGCCGGCTCGTTCGGGCAATTTCTCTATTCGCCGGTTGCGGTCGCGCTGATGGATACGTTCGGCTGGCAGCAGACGCTGGTGATCTTCGCCGTGAGCATGCTCGCCGTGCTGCCGCTGTCGTTTGCTTTGGCGACGCCGCCTTCGGCTCACGCGCATGAAGGCGAAGCGCAATCGCTGCGGCATGCGCTGTCGGAAGCTTTCGCCCACCGCTCCTATGTCTGCTGGTGCTCGGCTTCTTCACCTGCGGCTTTCAGCTGCAATTCATCACCGTGCACATGCCGTCATATCTGATCGACCGCGGGCTGTCCGCGGAAGTCGGCGGCTGGACCATCGCCACTATCGGCCTGTTCAACATCTTCGGCTCGGTGTTCGCCGGCTGGCTCGGCGATCGCATGCCGAAGCGCTATCTGCTGTCGATCATCTATTTCGTGCGCGCCGCGGCGATCTTTGCCTTCATCTCATTCCCGGTCACGCCGGTCACCTGCATCGCCTTCGGCGCAGTGATGGGCTTCATGTGGCTCTCCACGGTGCCGCCGACCAACGGCATCATCGCGCTGTTGTTCGGCACGCGCTGGCTGGCGACGCTGGCCGGTTTCGCCTTTTTCAGCCACCAGGTCGGCGGCTTCCTCGGCGTCTGGCTCGGCGGCCTCGTGTTCGACCGCACCGGCTCCTATAATGCCGTGTGGTACCTGGCGATCCTGTTCGGCCTGCTTTCGGCGCTGATCAATATGCCGATCGTGGAAAAGCCGGTTCCGCGCATGGCCTTGGTGCCTGCGGAATAAATCCCGTCGCATCGAGACGCGAGGCGACGCCGTCCCTAAACGGCGGTTCCTTGAACCGCCATGCCCGGCCATGACAGACTAGCGGGCCGGGAGTGTCGCCTATGAGTACCTTCAAAGCCATCGTCATCGACAAGTCGGAGGCCGGCCAGACGGTGCGGCTGCCGATTTCGACGACAAGGATCTGATGGACGGCGACGTCACCGTCCGCGTCGAATACTCGACGGTGAATTACAAGGACGGCCTCGCGATCACCGGCAAGGCGCCGGTGGTGCGCCGCTTTCCGATGATCGCCGGCGTCGATCTCGCCGGCACGGTGGAATCCTCGTCGCACCCGAACTGGAAGCCCGGCGACAAGGTCATCCTCAATGGCTGGGGTCTCGGCGAGACCCATCTCGGCGCCTACGCGGAAAAGGCGCGCGTCAAGGGCGACTGGCTGGTGCGGCTGCCGGCGAGCATGACGACGCGCGACGCCATGGCGATCGGCACCGCCGGCTATACCGCGATGCTCGCGGTCATGGCGCTGGAACGGGCCGGCCTCGAGCCGTCGCGCGGTCCGGTGATCGTGACCGGGGCCGCCGGCGGCGTTGGCTCGGTGGCCATCGCGCTCCTTGCCAAGCTCGGCTACCGCGTGATCGCCTCGACCGGCCGGCCCGAGGATGCCGGTTATCTCAAGGGCCTCGGCGCCGCCGAGGTGATCGAGCGCAAGGAATTGACCGGTCCGCCGCGCCCGCTCGGCAAAGAGCGCTGGGCCGGCGGCATCGATGTGGTCGGCTCGACCACGCTCGCCAATGTGCTGTCGATGACGCGTTATGGCGGCGCGGTTGCCGCCTGTGGACTTGCCGGGGGGATGGACTTGCCGACCACGGTCGCCCCGTTCATTCTACGCGGCGTGTCGCTTCTGGGCATCGACTCCGTGATGTGTCCGCTGCCGATACGACAAGAAGCATGGCGCCGGCTTGAGACCGATCTCGACCCGGCCAATGATCGCGGCGATGACCAGCGAAATTGGGCTCGCCGACGTGATCGCCGCCGGCCAGCAGTATCGTCGAGGGAAGGGTGCGCGGACGCATTGTGGTAAAAATCGGGTAAAGGCTGCGGATTTGACTGCAAATTTCGACTGATCTTGCGAGGGCGCTATGGTAAGGGGACGGTTAAGAAGTCTTGTTAACATCGTCCTAGGTGCGGGAGTGGAGTTGTCGATGTTGCGGCGCGTAGCTGTTGTCGGTGCGTGCGTTTTGGGGGTCGGAGTTTTCGCCGGCAAGTCTGGCGCTGGCCGAGGATCTTAATCCGGAACAGGCCCGCGCTTTCGTCGTGGGCAAGCTGTTCTCCTATACCTGCTTTGAAGGCACCGCCGGCAGCGGCCGCATTTTCGCCGACGGCTCGGTCGTCGGCACCATCAAATTTCGCGGCCAGGGCGAGACCCGGTTCGCAACCTTGCCGGCCGGAACGATAAAGGTGGACGGCGCCTCGATGTGCGCCCATCTGCCCGGCCTTCCGATCACCCCGTGCTTTAGGGTGCAGAAGCTCAGCTATCGCAGCTTCCGCGGCTCGGTCTCCGGACTGGGCTTTGCCTATTGCGATTTCTACCAGCGCAATCCGCGCACCGAACTCCTCACCAGGCGTGTCAGGAGCCGCGGCCGGCGGCGACGCCGGTCGCGAATTCGCGCCCGGTGCTGCGGCCGTCTTTCGCCGAGTAATGATCTCGTCATTCCAAATCGAGCCGGAACGGCGTCGCCTCCGCGGCAAGGACGCCGCGGCCGATGGTTTCGATCGCGGCAATCATGCGGCCGTCGCGGCCTAAGCAACTTATCCGCCAGCGAGACGATACGGATATTCGGCGTCGCGGTCGGCGAGGCACGGCGCAACGCCTGCGCGATGCTGTGTTCGTCGCGCTGCGGGTTGAGCGCGCAAACCGCGGTGTACGCGCTCGCGGTCGAGCGGCTGATGCCGGCGAAGCAGTGCACCACGAGCGGCGCGCGGCGATCCCAGCCGCGCACGAAGCTGATCAGACTCGGCGACATGCTCTTCGCCCGGCGCGATATAGCCGTCCAGCGGCGCGGAAATGTCGTGCAGCCGCAGCCACAGATGGTTCTCCGGCGCGATGGAGGTCGGGCGTTCGACGCGCGCTTCGTCGCCGAGCAGCGACACGACGTGGCGCGCGCCGGTGTCCTCGACGGTTTCATGCAGACGCGACAGCGAGCAGACGTGAATCATGGAATCAAGCGATGCCTGTTGTTCTCTTCATATAGGTATTCGCGCGGCGCAAGTGTGACACGCTTGGTTACTCGGCGATAAGCGTCTTGAACCGCTCGTGGAAGCGCGCCTGCGCGGTGTCGGCGGGCCAGGGCTTCAGGTAATCGCGCTCCAGCGCTGCGGAGAACACCGGCGGCCGGCCGAAGAAGCGCCGCGCCTCGGCGGCTTCGAAGCCGGCAAGCCGGGTCGCTTCGAGATAGGCGGCTTGGCGGTCGGCGGCCTTGATCAGGGCCTCGGTTTCCGGCGACGACTGCGCCGGCAGGCCGAAGCGCAAATGGATGGCGGTGAGGAGCCGGCGCTCGACCGCTTTATAGGCGTCGCCGATCACCGCCTTGAACGGCGAGATCATGTCGCCGATCACGTATTCGGGCGCGTCATGCAGCAGCACCGCGAGCCGGCGGCTGCGATCGAGCCGCGGCACCTTCGCCCGCGCCAAAGCCTCGACCAGCAGGCAATGCTGCGCGACCGAATAAATATGCGCGCCGCTGGTCTGGCCGTTCCAGCGCGCCACGCGCGCCAGCCCATGCGCGATGTCCTCCATCTCGATATCGAGCGGGGAGGGGTCGAGCAAATCGAGCCGCCGCCCCGACAGCATGCGCTGCCAGGCGCGCGCGCCGTGCATCGCAGCCTTCTTATCGGGAGATTTTTTGAACGGCCCCATGGCGAAAGCAGGTAATGAGATGGTCGTTGACCATGCCGACGGCCTGCATGAAGGCGTAGACGATGGTCGGGCCGCAAAATTTGAAGCCGCGTTGCGCCAGTTCCTTAGACATCGCGCGCGAGACGGCGGTCTCGGCGGGCACTTGGCCCTTGGTGCGGTAGTGGTTGACCTTCGGCCGGCCGTCGACGAAATCCCAAAGGAGCTTGGAAAAGCCGGGGCCTTTGTCCATGACCTCGAGCCAGGCGCGCGCCGAGAGCACCGCGCCTTCGATCTTGGCGCGGTTGCGCACGATGCCGGCGTCGCCCATCAGCCTCTCGATTTTGGCCGGCCGGTAGCGCGCGATTTTCTCCGGCACGAAGCCGTCGAAGGCGCGGCGGAAATTTTCGCGCTTGCGCAATATGGTGATCCACGACAGGCCGGCCTGAAAGCCGTCGAGCACCAGCTTTTCATAGAGCGCGCGGTCGTCGTATTCCGGCACGCCCCATTCGTCATCGTGATAGGCGATGTAGAGCGGATCGTCCTTCGGCCACGGGCAACGCACCAAGGCTCGGATCGTGCACGTGCGCGCTCATTCGGCGGCCTTGCTGTCGCCGGGGAAGGCAAATCGCGCCCAGTCCGGTCTGACCAGCGCGATCGGCACGCCGCCGACAGTCAGCGAGCCGCCTTGCGACATCGCTTCGGCCGACGCGGTCGAGGCGGAGAGCGCAATGCCGCGGCCGCCGGCGGCCGAGCCCATGGTGCCGACCTGGCGCTCGCCGGCCATGATCGCGGTGCCGGCTTTCGGCGCGGCGCCTTCATAGCGGACCGGCACGGCGCGCGTGCGCGCGGTGCCGCGATGCTCCATCCGCGACACGACCTCCTGGCCGACATAGCAGCCTTTGGCGAAATCGACGCCGCCGAGCTGGTCCATGTCGGTCTCGTGCGGAAACGCATCGCCGTAGCTGAAATCGACGCCGCCTTGCGGCACGCCGAGCGCGATGCGATGGGCGTCGTAATCGCTCGCCGCGACGAGATCGGCACCAAGCTCGGCCGCTGCCGCGGCGGCAAGGTGCGGCGGAATCATCAGGCGAAGTCCGAGCGCCGGCAGGCGTGGATCGGCGTAGCACAGGCCGTATTTGGTGACGCCGCCGCCGTCCCAGGCGGCGAGCATGCCGAGCGTGTCCGACAAATCCTCGATCATCACCTTGGCGCGCAATTTGTAGAGATTGAGTTTTTCGACGAGCGTCGCGACGAGCGCCCGCGGCGTATCGAGAAAGAAGCCGCCGCCGGCTGCCGCCGGCGCTTCGGCCACGAAGAAATCCGCGATGATTTTGCCTTGCGGCGTCAGCAGCGCGCAGAATCGCGCCGCGCCCGGCGCGAGCTTGAGCATGTCGGCGGTGACCAGCCCATGGAGGAAATTCCGCGCGCCGTCGCCGGCCACCTTGACGACGCCGCGGTCCGGGAGGAGGGCGGCCTTCATGCGATCCAGGTGCTCATCGGTCAAAGCCTCGCTCGCTCATGCCTAAGCCCGTAGGGCCGTCGTCGCAAGGTCATTCTCGGCGGGCCGTTTTCGTAATTATCTTTGAAATCAAAGCATTCCCTGGAATTGGCGGCCCGGCTTCGGTGTTTGGTTTGCTATTGCGGCGGCCGGCGCGGAACGAAATTTCGGAACCAACAGTTAGATTGCCCGGCGGCGTGAATTGGAACTGACGGTCCAAAAGCCCATGACCAGCGAATTGTTATTCGTGCGGGCACTGATAGTGTCGCGGGAGGCGCGCCTTCGGGGCATGTTCCGGCACGCGGGGTCGTCGTCGCCCGTGCCCGTCGAAATCGTCGAAGCCGCCGATGCAACTGCAGCCCGCAATTCTCTGGAGGCCGGCATCGATCTCATTTATGTCGACGGTGATCTCCCGGCCGCTGAAATCACCGAGGTGGTCGCGTCAAGACCTGCGGTGACCACGCCCCCTTCTCCATCCTTTTGGGATCGCCGACGACCGCCGGCAAGGTGTTCGAAACCGACGCGCTTGCCGTTAGGCCGCTGCGGGCCGAAGCCGTGCAGGTGCTGACCGACCGCTCGGTGCGGGTGCGGGTGCCGAGCCGCGCGCTGGTGGTCGACGACTCCTCGACCATGCGCTCGATCATCAGGAAAGCCCTCGCTGCGACGCGTTTCCAGTTTGCCGTCACCGAAGCGGAGCGAGGGCTTGGCCGCGCTCAAATTGGTACGCGAGGGCGACTTCCACATCGTCTTTCTCGATTACAACATGCCGGACTTCTCCGGGCTCGAGACGCTCGCCGAATTCAGGCGCGAGAAGCGGCCCGTCAGCGTGGTGCTGATATCGTCGACCCAGGATGATACCGTCGCCGAACGGGCGCGCGCGGAGGGCGCGACCTTCCTCAAGAAGCCGTTTTATCCCGCCGACATCGAGAACGCGCTCTGCGGCTTTTACGGATTGCGCGCGCTCAATCCGAAGCGCGCGTGAGCAGGCCCCGAAAGTGGCTACCGGTTTTCGGAAAAGATCGAGAAGTTGGCGTCGTTACTGCCGCGACAGCTCGACGGAAAATTCGCCGTTACGAATGCGCGCGCCGAAATTTTCGGTAAAGCGGGCGGTCGCTTCCTCGCCATAGGTCGAGATCAGCTCGGCCAGCGCCAGAAACAGCGCGGTCTGCGCCAGGCAGTCGCCGTCGATGCCGTCGTGCGAGGCTTCGGTCCAGGCGTCCTGAAGAAAAGCGAGCGCCCGCCGCTTTTGTTCGTGCTCGGCCAAGGCCTCGCGGGGCGCAAGATTTTGCGTCGCCATTCTCATCGCTGTCACGCTATCGCCGCCCAGCGGCGTCCCTACCCAAGACCGCGACGTTAGCACGGCATGTTCGGGCTTTTGAGGGCGAAGTTTAAGGCAGGGTTAATGGCCGCGGCGCGGGCTTCTTCGGCGCTAATTGGCGTAGCGGGCGGTGATATCGCGGGCGATCTTGGCGCCCTCTTGCAGGTAGCGGCGGATGACGACGTCGGCCGCCGGCGTGCAGGTCCGGTAGCTCTCTTGGAAACCGCGATAGCCGCGATTGAAGCTCGCGACCATCTCGTCGTGACGGTTGCCGGCGGGCGCTTCGGCATCGATCAGCGCCTGGGCCTCGTTGCGCCATTTCTGGCCGTCGTTGAAATTGCAAATGCCACGCAGGAAATGCAGCGCGCCGAGGATTTCCGACAACCGCTCCAGGTCGGGATCGTAGGGCGCCGGCTCGTCCTGCAGCGGGAGGCGGCGGCGGGCCGGCCGGCTGGCCTGGGCGGGGCCTGCGCGGCGGGTTTTGCCGGAGCCGGCTTGCAGGCGCCTGCTGCGGCGCGAGCGGCGCGCCCCAGAACTGCGCGCGGGCCGGCGCGGCAATCCCAAGCGCAAGCAACACCGCAAGCAAAGCGCGAAACATCGACATGACCGGGAAGATAGGGGCCGGGCGATGCCTACGGCAAGCATCGCAACGCGGCAGGGTTGAGGCAGGCATTATCCGCTCCGGCCGAGCCGCTCGCTGGCGGCGGCGACGATCGCCGCCAAGCCCTCGGTCGTCTTCAGTCCGGAAATCTCCTCCGGCGCCAGCCAATGCGCTTCGGCCAGTTCCTCGTTGAGCGCAGATCTCGCCGCCGATAAAGCGCGCGGCGAACGGCAGAATGACGAAATGCCGTTCGACGCGGCCCGCAGCGTCGCGCGCGATGGCCTGACGGAAGCCGACCAGCGCCACCGGCTCGATCTCGAGCGCGGTTTCCTCGCGGATTTCGCGGATCACCGCCTGCTCCAGCGTTTCGCCGAGCTCGACGCCGCCGCCGGGCAGCGTGTAGAGGCCGTGCGCGGGCGGCCGCGCCCGGCGCACGATCAGCACCCGGCCGTCGCGGAACACCGCCGCGCTGACCGCCAGATACGGCCGCGTTGGATAAATGCGCGCGCTGTCGGCGTCGCTCATTAAGTTCGGCTCTCGTTTCGTCCTATATCTCTGCATAGCATGTGCGGACGCTATGTCATCATCTCGACGCCGGAGGCGATCCGGGCGCTGTTCGGCTATCACGAGCAGCCGAATTTTCCGCCGCGCTACAACGTGGCGCCGACGCAGCCGATCCCGATCGTGCGGCTTGTCGACGGCAAGCGCTCGTTCGCGCTGATGCGCTGGGGCTTGCTGCCGTCCTGGGTGAAGGACCCGAAGACGTTTCCGCTGCTGATCAACGCGCGCGGCGAATCCGTGCTGGAGAAGCCGGCGTTCCGCAACGCCATGCGGCGGCGGCGCTGCCTGATCCCGACCGATGGCTTTTACGAATGGCGGGCGGAGCACAGGCGCGGCGGTCCGAAGCGGCCTTATTTCGTGCGCGCCAAGAGAGACGCCGAAGGCCGCGCGCCGCCGCTCGCCTTCGCCGGCCTGTACGAGACCTGGACCGGGCCGAACGGCGAAGAGCTCGATACCGCCGCCATCGTCACCACCGCCGCGAACCGCACGCTCACCGCGATCCACGACCGCATGCCGGTCTTCGTGCCGAAGGACGCCTTCGATCTGTGGCTCGATTGCGCCAATGTCGAAGCCGACGTCGCCGCCGCTTTGATCCGGCCCGCCGCCGACGATGTTGCTGGAGGCTTACGAAATCTCCACCGCGGTCAATCGCGTCGCCAACGATTCCGAGGCGCTGCTTCAACCTGCGTCCGCCGCGCCTGCTGCGCCGGAGCGACCGGCCGAGACGAAGGCCAAATCCGCCAGGCCAAAAAAGCCGAAAGCGCCGGACGATCAGGCATCGCTGTTTTAAGCGCGCCAGAATGGCCGTTGCGGCCAGTCGCGCGTCACTCGCCATGGAGCCGACCCGGCGAGCCGGTTGCGGCCGTTCCCACGGTCAAGCTGGCACGCTGCACGCAAAAGTTGGCACCGCTGGCGTGCACGCCTCAAGCCGCATGGCTTGCCTCATGGGTAAACCTGCCGCATGGAACATGCCCGACCGCCGGACGTATAGGAGACGATCGTAAAATAGAGTATGGGAACCGTCCCGGGTGGGACGGCGGGGCTTGGCCAGCGAGCCAGGCTTTCCGTCCCCAAGAACAGTCGGCTTCAGGGAGATGAAAATGTCGAGAGTAACTGCGCCGCTGCGTCGCACTGCGGCTTTTCTTGTCTTGGCAGGAGCCGCGGCCGCCATTGCGACCGCGCCGGCGGTAAGCCAGGCGCAAACCGCCGCGATGCCAACCGCGATCAAAGCGACCGAACTCGAGCCGACGCCCGATCCGTCACTGTCCTTCAACAGCATGGCCGATGCGATGGGCCTGTTCGGCAAATATGGTCTTAAGCTCGATCCCGGGCCCGAAGCTCGGCGGCGGCGGACCGGCGCGCGTGCAGGCGATCGTGACCGGCAACTCCGAGGTCGCGACCAGCGACATCATTTCGGTGATGGGCGGCATCTATTCCGGCGCCAAGATCAAAATTCTGATGGTGATGACGCCTTACGGCGACGAGGAGGTCTGGGGCCAGGACAAGTACAAGACGCTCAAGGACGCCGAGGGCCAGAGCTGGGGTGTCGCCAGCCTGGGCGGCGCGCAGCGGTTCAACGCGCAGATGACGGTCGAAGGGCATGGGATTCAAGCCCGACGCCTTCCAATGGATCGCCATTTCCGGCACCGACGCGGCGCGGCTTGAGGCGCTCGACACCGGCCGCACGCAGCTGACAAACCTGTCGCATCTCGGCGCCGCACTGGCCGAGGCCAAGGGCTTCACCAAGCAGGTTCACGTCATCGTTGCAGCATTCGGCGAAATACACCCCGCCGATGCCGCGGCTTGTCGTGGTGGCGCAGACCGACTGGCTCAAGACCCACCAGGACGAAGCGACCCGTTACGTCGAACTGATGCTCGACGCCAACCGGCAGTGGGAGAACAACGCCGATTCGTGGGTCGACGCGGCCAAAAAAATCTATCCGGAAGCCGGCCTGAATGACCAGCAGCTGCACGCGGCATGGCAGCTGTTCCGCGACGGCGGCTATTTCTCGGTCAATGGCGGCATCAACTACGCCGCCACGCAGAAGGTCATGGATCTGTTCTTCAAGCTGCGCAGCGAGAGCCCCAACCAATATCTGTCGAAGCCCGCCGACATTTACGACACCGGCCCGCTGCAAAGCCGCGCTTGACAAGATGGGCGTCGTCAAGGGCACTCCCGGATCTGCCGGACGTTCCGGATTGGGACGGCGCCAAGGCTGCGGACGCGAAGTAGGCCGCGGCCGGGCGAGCCGGCGATCGATCGAACACAGAGCGCCGGTTCGAGTTGGTACGATGCCTGAGCTTGATTTCGTCAACGTCCGCAAGAGCTATAAAAGCCCGACCGGCGAAAACTCTGCTGGCGCTCGCCGATTTCAGCCTCAAGGTCGACGGCGGGCGCTTTGTCAGCGTGGTCGGGCCGAGCGGATGCGGCAAGACCACGCTGCTACGGATGGCGGCCGGACTTGTTCCGTGGGACGGCGGCGAAATTCGGCTCGACGGCGACGAGCTCGACCGGTCCGAGCCCGAAAATGTCGATGGTGTTCCAGGCCATCGGGCTGATGCCGTGGAAGAGCGTCCAAAGCAACGTGGCGCTGGGCATCCAGCTGCAGGCCCATCGCCGCAAACTCACCGCGGAAGAGACCGATCTGGTCGAGCGCCACGCTGGCGATGGTCGGGCTCAAGGGCTTCGAGCACTATTATCCGCATCAGCTTTCGGGCGGCATGCAGCAGCGCGTCGGACTGGCGCGGGCGCTGGTGCGGCAGCCCGAGATCCTGCTGATGGATGAGCCGTTCGGCGCGCTCGATGCGCAGACCCGCGCCGTGCTGCAGGACGAGCTTCTCAGCCTGTGGGGCCGTGTGAAGAGCACGGTGCTGTTCATCACCCACGATCTCGACGAGGCGATTTATCTCTCCGACCTCGTCGTCATCATGGGACGCCGCCCCGGGCGCATCAAACAGGTTCTGCAGGTGAAGCTGCCGCGTCCGCGCTACAGCTACGACGCGCGCGCCGAGCCGGAGTTCGCGCATTTGCGCAGCATCGCCTGGCAAAGCATCAAGGAGGAGCTATGACGCAGTCCGCCGATCGGCTCACGTCGCCTGCCAGGCGCAACGGCAAGATCGGCGCTCGCGGCGCTGGCCTCGAACCACTACGTCCTCAGCTGCGCTGTCGGCGATCGCGTTCATCGCGCTGTGGCAAATCGTGAGCATGAACGTGCCGCCGATCATCCTGCCGTCGCCGGGGAACGTCGCCGCCGCGTTTGTCGAGCTGACCGCCTCGGGCGAGCTCATCCGCGCCACCGGCCAGACCATCTGGCCGTTCGCCATTGGGCTGAGCGTCGCATTTGTCGTCGGCACGTCGCTTGGGCTTGCTGCTCGGCATCTTCCGGCCGGCCGCGCGCATCCTCGATCCCTATATTTTCATCTTCTGGTCGATCCCCAACATCGCCTGGCTGCCGTTGTTCATCGCCTGGTTCGGCGTCGGCCAATTGACACTGATCATCTTCGTCTTCGTTTCGGCGGTGTTTCCGCAATTGCTCACGGTCGAGGCCGGCGCCAAGGAGGCCGACAGTTTTCTGGTCGAGGTCGCCCGCTCGCTGGGCGGCACCAAGAGCGAAATCCTGCACATCGTGGTGCTGCCGGCGGCGCTGCCCTACATCTTCGCCGGCCTGCGCATCGCCGTCGGCCGCGCGCTGGTCGGCATCATCGTCGGGCAATTGCTGATCGTGGCGACCGGCATCGGCTACATGTTCCAATTCTACGGCGAGACGCTTTCGCTCGCCAAATATTTCGCGCCGTTGATCGTCATCGCGGCGCTGGCGGTCGCGCTCAATCGCGCGGTGAACTGGGCTGAGCACGTCTTGATCCCGTGGAAGCCGCGCGCTTTCACCTGAGCGGGATTGCGTGCGTCTTTGCTCGACGCCGGCGCGGCTGTTCACGACGTGAGCCAACGCGGGAACCGGCGGCAGTATTCGGCTGATTACTGCTCGACCAGCGTCCAGCCGCTGAGCGAGATGAGCTTCAGTTTCGTGTTGAGATAGCCCTCGAGCGCGACCACCGCGGCCATGACGCGCGGGAACGGCGACGGACGAAGAATATCCACGAACATGCAATAGCGCAGCTGATCGGTCTCGTTGGCGGACAGATGCAACAGCGTGTCGTCGAAGATGAACAGCTTGTTGTCGCGCCAGTAACTTGTCGTATTGCCGACCGTGATGTAGGCGGATTCATCCTTGATGTCGTTGACGTTGTACAAGACCCGCAAGGTCGGGCGCAGCCAGCCGAAGTGGGGCGACGTGGTGATCTTCTTGTTGAAGACGGAAAGCCCGATGGTCTCGATGTATTTCCACGGCTCGTAGAAGCCGGGAACATTCACGATTGTCTTGCTGTTGATCCCGTAACAACGCCAGAACAGCATCATGCGGCGATGTTCTTTCGAGCGTTCCGCGACCTGACTGACGAGACCCGCGTCGTCGGTGATCCGGATCAGCCGCCTCACTTCGTCCTGATAATCCGGCGGCAAATCTTCCAGGCGATAGACGCCCTTATTGACATAGGGCAGCGACAACAGATCGAGCAGAATATTGATGGGCGACAGCATCCAGACCAGGAAGCCGTTGCCGATGAAATAGCGCCGCAGCGTCGATAATTTCAGTCCGGTATTGCGGCTGACATCGTAGGCTCCGCAGAGTGCGTAGAACAACGCGATCTTGGGAAAGAAAAAAGCGAATGGGGCGAGCACGCAGAGCGGAAACAGCACCCGCCTGAGAGCAAATCGCCAAACTCTATCGAATAGCGCCCGGCCTCGAAGAGGCTCGCTCAGCGTGGTACTCAAAGCTTACCGCCTTTGCAAAAGGAGGGATGCGACTTGGTCTTGTTCGGGGTTTTCGGGCAGAGCCAAAGCGAGCTGCAGACCCTAGGCTTCTTTGGCAGGCGGTGTCACCCTAAATCGCGCCGCGCTGAGCATATTTTCTTGCCGCTGATCCGGTTTCGGGCGCGGAGTGGCGGATGAGATTGGGGCCGAGTTCCTGCAGCATTGCAAACTCCGCCGCCTGGGTTCTCTCCTCGAATTCAGCATCCGACGCGCCTGATGGCGGTTCTCCGGCATCGGCGGATGGGATGTCGATTTTGCGGCATTTTCCCGGCGATCGCGTCGGGCAGGGTCGCCGGCACTGCCGCATCTCAACAAAGCGGCGGCGAATGGGCCGTAACGTCCAATAAAGGTTAGCGAACTCCTGCAAAACTCATCGAACTCCTCCTTTCACATAGCTAGGTAAAACCCCACAGTAACAAATATCTGTCATACAGCAGGCTCTCGAACGACGACCGGGCGAGCGTCGAGAGCCGTTAGTATGACAAAGTGGCTTCAGGCAATTCGACAGACCACGACCTATCTCGGCGTCGTTGTCATCGTCATTATTTGGGCCGGCATTTTTCTGCTCGCCAGCCAGGAACACGAAAGCGCCTACCAGGACGCGGTAGCGTCAAGGCGGCAACATCGCCCGCGTTCTGGAAGAATATATCCGCCGCGTCGTTCAGGAATCCGACAGCGCGCTGTTGGAACTGCGACGGGACTATCAGCGAGATCCGCAGAATTTCGACCTCGCCAGCCTGGGTCGCGCGCAACAAGGCGCACAATGAGCTGACGGTGCAATTCGGCATCGTCAATGCCGCCGGCTTCGTCATGCAATCAAGCTTTCGGATCGCTGGCGGCGCCGGTCTATGTCGGCGATCGCGCGCCATTCACGGCGCCGCGCGATAACAAAACGGACCAGCTTTACATCAGCGACCCGATCGTCGGCCATGTGACCAAGCGGCTGACGCTCCAATTCGTTCGCCGTTTGAGACAATCCCGACGGCTCGTTTGCCGGGGTGGTGGACAGCTCGCTCGACATTGAGCGAACTGGAGAAGTTCTTCAGCTCGCTCGACCTCGGCAAATCCGGGGATCGTGTCGTTGGTCGGCACTGACGGCATTCTGCTGGCGCGCGGCGGTCGGACCCGGCAAGCCGCGGGCTGGCCGGAGTCTCCATCATTCATTCGCCGCTGTTCAGCCATCTGGCGCACAGCTCAGCGGGCACCTACTGGAACAATTCGGCAAAGCCGGGCGAGGTTCGACGGCATCAGCCGGCTGATGTCTTACCGGAAGCTCGCAGGAATGCCTCTGATCGCCGTCGTGGGCTTGGCCAAGGCGGACATTTTCCAGCAGGCCGACGCGATCCTCGGCAAATACATCCTTGCCGGAACCGGTTTGACCATCATCGTGCTGATCGTCATGATTTTCGGCGCCGCGCCAGCAGGCGCATATCCTGTGCGACCGCGGCCGAGCTGCGAGCGTTCCAAGCAATCGATCGAGCAGTCGAATCTTCTGCTGCAGTACCGCGCTCAAGAACATGGCGCACGGACTGTGCATGTTCGATTCCGAGCAACGGCTGGTCGTCTGCAACGAGCGCTACGGCGAAATGTACGGCCTTGGTCCCGAACAGGTCAAACCCGGCACTACGCTGCGCTCGATTCTCGAAGCTCGGGTCCGCGCCGGGATGTCGCCGCAGGACACCGAGCAATACATCGAGGCCCGGCTTGGCGAGGTCGCCAAGCGCATTCCATATTACGTCGAGAACGTGTTGCGCGACGGCCACATCTACGCCATCAGCCACCGGCCGATGCCCGAGGGCGGTTGGGTCGCCACTCATATCGATATCACCGAGCAGCGGCGCGCCGAGCAGGAGCTCGACGAGACCACGGAAGTTTCTGGATTCGATCATCGAGAACATTCCGGTCTCCGTCGTCGTCAAGGACGCAAAGACGCGCAAATATCTTCTCGTCAACCGGGCGTTCGAGACCATGCTCGGCATTCCGCGCAGCGAAATGCTGGACCGCACGTCGTTCGACATCCATCGGCCCAAGGACGCCAAAAGCATCGACGATGCCGACACTGAATCGCTGCAGGACAGCGATCACATCAATTACAAGGAAATCGAGGTCAATACGCCGATGCGCGGGCCGCGCATGCAGTCGACCCGCCGCATGGTCATCAAGAACAACCGGGGCGAGGCGAAATGCATCATCGCCGTCATCGAGGACGTCACCGAGCGCAAGAAGGCCGAGCAGCGCATCGCCTTTCTGGCGCACCATGACGCGCTGACCGGGCTCGCCAATCGCGCTGCGCTTATCCAGAAAATCGACGAAGCCGCGGCGCGGCAGCGCCGCCTGCAGGAGCCGTTCACCGTTCTCTTGTTGGACCTCGATCGTTTCAAGCAGGTCAACGATACGCTCGGCCATCCCGCCGGCGACGCCTTGTTGATCGAAGTGGCGACCCGCCTGAAATCGCTGTTGCGCGAGACCGATGTTCTGGCCCGGCTCGGCGGCGACGAATTCGCCGTCATCCAGGCCGGCGAGAGCGACCAGCGCGGGGCCGCCAAGTCGCTGGCGGAACGCATCATCGAGATGCTGCGCCAGCCTTTCGAGATCGACGGCGGCAATATCAGTATCGGCACCAGCATCGGCATCGCGCCGGCATTCGAGCACGAGACCGAGTCCGACGATCTGTTGAAGATGGCGGATCTCGCGCTCTATCGGGCGAAATCCGCCGGCCGCAACGGCTATTGCTTCTTCGATCCGGAGATGAGCGAGATCGCCAGCGCGCGCCAGGAGATCGAAAGCGACCTGCGCCGCGCCGTCCAGCACAACGAATTCGAGCTGCATTACCAGCCGATCGTCGATTCCAAGACGCGGAAGATCTGCAGCGCCGAGGCGCTGGTGCGCTGGCGGCATCCGACCAAGGGCCTGATCTATCCGGATATGTTTATTCCGCTCGCCGAGGAGACCGGCTTGATCACGCAAATCGGCGATTGGGTGCTGCGCGCGGCCTGCGCCGAGGCGGCGGCCTGGCCGGCCGAAGTCAAAGTCGCCGTCAATCTGTCGCTGGTGCAGTTTCGCAAGACGAACTTGCCGGACTTGGTGATGCGCGTGCTGGCCGAGACCGGGCTGCCGCCGGAGCGACTGGAGCTCGAAATCACCGAGACGGCGCTGATCGAATCGGCGGCGGAATGCCTGCCTGCGCTGCGGCAGTTCAAGGCCATGGGCATCACCATCGTGCTCGACGATTTCGGCACCGGCTATTCCTCGCTGAGCCAACTGGCGATGTTCCCGTTCGATCGGATCAAGATCGACAAGTCGTTCACCCAGAACCTGACCAAGCGCAGCGAATGCGCCGCGATCATCTCGGCGACGCTCACGCTGGCGCAAAGCCTCGACATCGCGACCACCGCCGAGGGCGTCGAAACGGTGGATCAATACCGGCTGCTGCGTCTGGCCGGCGTGACGTCGCTGCAGGGCTATCTGTTCAAGCGTCCGGGGCCGGCTTCCGAGATCGATTTCGCGGGCCGTTTACGGCGGCGTGACGCTCGACAATGCCGCATAGCGGACGCAGCGACAACCGAGAATTCGATCGATTAGTGTCGAGGCAAGGCCGAGGATTCGGCGCGCTTCTTGCGGCGTCGCGACCTCGCGGCCGAGGCCTTGCGCGATCTTCATCATGCGCTCGACGAGAACCGCGTTGTTCTTGGCGAGTTCGCCCGGCGCGATATAGGGATTGTCCTCATAGCCGACGCGCACATGGCCGCCGAGCGAGACCGCAAGCGACAGCAGATCCCATTGCTTTTGCGGGTTCATCACGCTGACATTCCAGATGCAGTTTTTCGGCAGGTGATCGACCATATAGATCAGCGCCTTCTCGGTCGGCGGCGTCCAGGTGCCGCCGGGCCAGCCGAGAAACAAAGTGGTGTAGGCGTTTTCCAGATAGCCTTGCTTGCGCACGAATTCGAGATGCCAGAATGCGCCGGTGTGGAAGCATTCGACTTCGAGCTTGACCTTGTATGCTCAGGCGGCCTTGGCGTAGCCGAGCAATTCCTCGACCGGATGAATCGCCATCATCCGCTTGGGTGGAAATTGCGGGTCGGGATTGAAGTATTCGTCATGGGCATTGAACGCGACCGCCATCATGTCGGGGTGGAGCGTCATCAGCTTGACCTTTTCCTCCAGCCGCGCGCTGGCGACGCCGAACTGCATCACCGGATCGGTCTTGGCGAGGATCGCCTCCTGCAGCCGCTTCCAGCCGTCGTGATCGATGCGGGAGACTTGCTTGCCGTCGGCCTGCAGCGATTCTTCCAGCGTGCGGATGCCGTGGATGTGCGCGATGGCGGCGCCGGCCTTGATGCCATCGATATATTGCTGCGCCACGCCGGCGATGTCTTCCTGCGGCGGACAATAATGATTGATCGGGTAGGAGGTTCGCGAGTTGCAGGCGACGGTGATGATCAGCTTATCCATTTTTTCTCTGTGGTTTGCTTGAGCAAGCCGAGTGGGATGGGTCTGTCAATACAATTCCACACTCAATGCTCGGAATCCACATGTTGAAAGCACGAAACGGGTGATGTGATATGGGTCCGGTTTGCGAGTGATTCGGCGCGCTGGGGGCCGCGATGCACCGTTTACTGGCGACATTGCTTGCAGCTGGAAGCTTGCTTGACGGGCTTTGCCGCTTCGGCGAGCGCCGCCCCTTATGCGTCGTCTACTCGAATTTTGCCGGCTTCTATATCGGCGGCCTCGTCGGCGGAGCCTGGGGAACCTTCGATACGTCGACGTCCACCGCGGAAGTGCCGGGCGGCGAATTCAGCCCGCCCGCCATTGCCGCATTTAATTCCGCCGGTCCGCAGAGCATTAAACCGGCCTCGCTCATCGGCGGCTTCGATGCCGGCTATAATTGGCAAGCCGGTAATTACCTCGCCGGCGTCGAAGGCGATATCGAGTGGCTGCATCTGAGCGGCAGCGCGAGTTCCGGTCCGGTAATCATACCCGGCGGCGCGGGCAACACTTTCACAGTAACATCGAACGCCGACATCGACTGGCTGGCTACACTGCGCGGCCGGCTCGGCTTTACCAGCGGCAATTGGCTGTTCTATGCCACCGGCGGTGCCGCATTCACGACGCTGCACGGCAATTTCCAATTCTCCGAGACTTTTTCTCCCAGCACGGAAACGGCGTCGGTCTCCGGCGCGAAGACCGGCTACGCGGTCGGCGGCGGCGTGGAGACTTATCTGTGGCAGCACTGGAGCGTCAAAGCCGAGTATTTGTTTGTCGACTTTGGCAGCGCTATCGGCGTCCGGCATCGATAGCGGCGTACCCTTGCCGTTTTACTCCTTCACGCACACCGTGAATCTGAAACTCAATATTGCGCGGCTCGGGCTGAACTACCATTTCTGATCGGGCTGTTCGGCGGACCGGAGGCGCCCTCGGCCGCGCTTCCGGACGGCAGTGCATGGAGCAAAGCCCCCCTGCGCAGTTCCGGGACACCGAGTCCCATGAGCGCGCAACGCTTGGTTTACGATTAGGGCCGATACACCGCAAAAGTGGAGCCTCCGCAACGATATCGCGCGGTTCTGGCCGTCCGACGCGGTGGCGTTGATAAAATCAAAACCAGCCCCCGCTACATTTCCGGTCGACGGAAACCGAGAAATTCTGGCAAATTCACATGAATATCGTCGTTAATCGTCCCGATAACAGCTGCGACGTCGCGATCATTGGCGCCGGCCCGTACGGCTTGGCGGCGGCCGCGCATTTGCGCGCCCGCGATGTCTCGGTCCGCGTGTTCGGCGAGGCCATGTCGTTTTGGCGACACAATATGCCGACTGGCATGAAGCTTCGTTCGCCGTGGATTGCGACGCATATCGCCGAGCCCCGCGGCCGCTATCGGCTCGACGATTATTTCGGCGAAACTGGGGCTGCCGCACCCCGAACTATTGCCGGTCGAGAATTTTATCGATTATGGAACCTGGTTCCGGGACCACGTAGCGCCCGATCTCGATACTCGAACGGTGGTTCGGGTGGCGCCCCGCGACGGCGGCTTTCGCATCGTCCTCGAAGACGGCGAGAATGTTTTCGCCAAGCGCGTCGTCATGGCGACCGGGCTTCTGCAATCACGAACATCGGCCTGCTCAATTCGACGGCCTGCCGCGCAGCCTGGTCAGCCACTCGTGCGAACATACCGATTCCGCGCAATTCGGCGGACGCCGCGTCGCGGTTATCGGCCGTGGCCAGAGCGCGTGCGAATCGGCGGCGCTGCTGCATGAGGCCGGCGCGGATGTGGAAATCATCTGTCGCGGCCATTTGGTTTGGAACGCCGATCCGGGCACGCGCGGCGCCTTGCGCAAAGGCTTGCGCTCTTTGCTCGGAAAAGCGCTGATACCGCCGTCTCAGGTCGGGCCGTTTCCGTACAATTGGCTGGTCGAAGCGCCGGCGTTGATCCGCCATCTGTCGGCACGCAGCCCGCGACCGGCTCAATGAGCACTGCCTGCATCCCACCGCGATCCTGTGGCTGCGTCCGCGCCTGCGAGACATTCCGCGGCATGAGGGAACGCGCAGTCCTCGAGGCGCGACGCGATGGCGATCGTATCGTCTTGACGGTGGACGGCAGCTCCCGCCGCGTCGACCATGTCCTGCTGGCGACCGGCTACAGAATTAGCGTCGATAAGATGCACATTCTCGATCCGCAATTGCGCAGCCGCATCGTCCGGCACGGCGATTCTCCGGTTTTGTCGACCGGATTTGAGTTGAGCGTCGAAGGGCTGCATTTCGTCGGCGCCTCCGCCGTCGCGAGCTTCGGACCGCTGCTGCGGTTTATCGCCGGCGCCGGATTTGCCGCGCGCCGGATCGCACGAACGGTGCGCGATCGCAGCCGTTCGTCACGCGGCGTCGCGGACAGCCATTTCGATCTTATTCCGCAAGAGATGCCGGCGCTCGTTGACGCCGAACGGGAACGGCCATGACACCACCGGCGGCGCTGACGGCCGCCAACGGCGGCGATGTCGCCGGCGCCGCCCGGTGCGCTGGTCGTCGGCGGCGCTCACGTCAGCATCGCCGTGGCGCGCAGTCTCGGCCGACGCGGCATTCCGGTGTGGCTCCTCGCTAGCCATCCGCTGCCGCAACTCTCGCGCTATGTGCAACGCAGCTTTCCCTGGCCCGGCGCCGAGCACCGTGACGCGCGTTGCGTCGATTGTCGACGTCGCGGTCCGGCATGGCTTGAAGGGATGGGCGCTGTTTGCGACCGGCGACGAAGATATGCGCGTGATCGCGCAAAATCATGCGCTGCTCGCGTCGTACTTCCGCGTCGCGACGGCGAGCTGGGACATCACCCAATGGGTTTACGACAAGCGCCTGACCTATCGGCGCGCGGCGTGAGCTCGGCATCGACTGCCCGCGCAGCTTTCAAGCGAGCGATTTGGAAACAGTCCGGCAATCGCAAATCCAATTCCCGGTCGTTCTCAAGCCGGCGTGGCGCGATGCGATCAACGACTTCACCCGAGCGAAGGCCTGGAAGGCGGACGATCGCGATACGCTGCTGTCGCTCTACCGGCGGGCGGCATCGCTGGTCGGCAGCGATGCGGTGATCGTCCAGGAGTGGATTCCGGGAAACGGCGAAGCGCAATTCTCCTATGCCGGCCTGTGGGACCGCGGCAAGCCCGTCGCTTCTTTGGTCGCGCGGCGAGCGCGGCAATATCCGGTCGACTTCGGCCGCTCGAGCACCTTCGTCGAGACGGTTGAGCAGGAGCAGGTCGAAGCCTTGGCTTGCCGTTTCCTGGAGTCGCTCGGCTATTCGGGCGTCGTCGAGATTGAATTCAAATACGACCGGCGCGATCGGCGCTACAAACTTTTGGACGTCAATGGCCGCTTCTGGACCTGGACCGCGCTTGGCCAGCTTGCCGGCGTGGATTTTCCCTATTTGGCATGGCGGCAGGCGCTCGGCCAGGATGCCTCATGCGCGCGCGTCACGGCCAAGACAGGGGTCGCCTGGATGTATGCGAGCCGCGACATCATGGCGGCGTTTGCGGAAATATCGCGCGGCGTTTTGACCGTGGGCGATTATCTCGCCGGCTTTCGCAAGGAACTGGTTTTTGCGAGTTTTGCCGTTGACGATCCATTGCCGGCGATCGCCGAGCTTCCGCTGTTGGCGTGGAATTGCCTGACCGCGAGCGCGACGGACGCCCGGGAATGCGGACGACGAAAGAATTTGCCGACGGCTTGCCGATTGGCGGCGAGCCTTTGGCGGTCTGCGCGAACCGAAATGAGAGCCGAGCTGCGAGCCGACTTGGGAGCTTCAACTGCAGACTGAACCATGCAGACTAGAAGCGCCTATAAGCCTGGGCCGTGTTGCCCGCACTGCGCCACGTCCATGCAGATGCTGGATTCGATTCCCCGGTCTCGCCGGATTGGCTGAACTGCAGACGTTCGAGTGCCGGCTGTGCGGCCTTACTGTCACCGAAGCGATCAACGACGAAGCATTGGACGCCGCAATTCCGCTCGCGCCGCGCTGATAGACCGGCGGTCCTCGCGCGCGGATCAAGCGCTACAGCACCTTGCCGGGATTGAGGATGCCGTTGGGGTCGAGCAGCGCCTTGAGGCTGCGCATCAGCTCATAGGCCACCGGGTCCTTCACCGACGGCAACAGATCGCGCTTCATCACGCCGACGCCGTGCTCGGCCGAGATCGAGCCGCCGTATTTCTTCACCACCGCGAACACGACCGCGTTCACCTCGTCCCAGCGCTTGAGATAGTCGTCCTTGTCGGCGCCGACGGCTGCGTGACGTTATAATGGATATTGCCGTCGCCGAGATGGCCGAAGGGGAGCGGCCGCGCGCCGGGAATAAGCTCGATGACCGCGGCATTGGCCTCCGCGATGAAGGCCGGCACCGCGGCGACCGGCACGGAAACGTCGTGCTTGATCGAGCCGCCGGCAAAGCGCTGCACCTCGCCGAACATTTCGCGGATGCGCCAGAACGCCTTGGCCTGTTCCAGGCTGTCGGCGATGGCGGCGTCGGTGACGAGCCCGCGCTCCAGGCCCTGCGCGAGAATCTCCTCCAGCACGCCGCGCAGGCCGTCGCGCTGCTGCGAAGACAGCTCGATCAGCACGTACCATTCGTGCGGCGCGGCGAGCGGATCGCGGCAGCCAGTGGCATTCTCCAGCACGAGTTCGATGCCGGCCCGCGTCATGATCTCGAAGCTGGTGACGTCGTTGCCGCTGCGCTCCTGCGCCAGGCTCAACAAGTTCGAGCGCGGCCTCGACCGACGTCACGCCGGCAAAGGCGGTCTCTACCGAGCGCGGCCGCGGAACGAGCCGCAACACCGCCGCGGTGATGATGCCGAGCGTGCCTTCGGCGCCGATGAACAGGTTTTTCAGATCGTAGCCGGTATTGTCCTTTTTCAGCTTGTTGAGATTGTTGAGCACGCGGCCGTCGGCCAGCACCACTTCAAGCCCGAGCGCATGCGAGCGTGCGATGCCGTAGGCCAAGGCCGCCGTGCCGCCGGCATTGGTGGAGAGATTGCCGCCGATGGTGCAGGTGCCTTCCGAGGGCAGCAGCTGCGGATAGAGCCGGTCGGCCGCCGCCGCCGCCTCGCGCGCGCGCTGCAGGGTGACGCCGGCCTCGCGCGGTGATGGTGTTCGAGGTCGGGTCGATCTCGCGGATGCGGTCGAGCCGGTTGAGCGAAAGGACGATCTCGTTGTGGTGCGGAATCTGGCCGCCGACCAGCCCGGTATTGCCGCCCTGCGGCACGATCGCCGTCTTGGTCGCGTTGGCGAGTTTAAGGATCGCCGACACCTCGTCGACCGAGCCCGGCCGCAGCACCATCGGCGTGTGGGCCTCGAATAGATGCCGCAGTTCGACCAGATACGGCGCCTGCAGCGACGGATCGGTGATGGCATATTTGTCGCCGACGATTGCGGCAAAGCGCGCGAGCAGCGCGGGGTCGGTCTTGGCGGGCGCGCGGTTTAGCGGCTTATCGAGCATCGGGGCGTTTCCGGGTATTTGCTATCCTCGATGGAAAGATGGCAGCCGGATTATCGCCGCGCAAGCACGCCCGGCGCTGCTCACCGCGGCGCCGCGGCGCGGCGCAGGCGGTCGTTGATCGCTTCGCCGAGATCGTCGTGCGGGATCGGCATCACCGCGATCGCCGTGGCGCCGGCGCCGTCGAGCAGACGCAAATAGGAAAACAGATTGGCGGCAGCTTCGATGACGTCGCCGCGCGCGGAAAGATTGAGGACCTGCGCGGCCTGCTCCGCGCCCTGCGGCGGCACGGACCCGAACGCCAGCAAAGCCTCGCCCGCCGTCACGCTTTCGGCATCGAGGCGGAGCGGCGTGCGCGGCGCGTAATGCGACGCGAGCATGCCGGGCGCGAGCGGCGCACCGGCGGCGGCATTCGCCGGCGCGCCGGCGAGCGGCCGGCCGAGCGCGGTTTCGATCGCCTGGCGCGACAGGCCCCGGGGCGCAGCAGCATCGGCGCGTCGAGGCAGGCGACGATGGTCGACTCCACGCCGACCGGCGTTGCGCCGCCGTCGACGATCAGGTCGACCCGGCCGTCGAGGTCGGCGAGCACGTGCGCGGCCGTGGTCGGCGAGACATGGCCGGAGCGGTTGGCCGAGGGCGCCACCACCGGCCGGCCGAAACAGGCGAGGAGCGCTCGCGCCACCGGATGATCGGGTACGCGGACCGCCACGGTGTCGAGGCCGGCCGTCGCCAGATCGGCCACCGTGCATCCCGGCGTTTTGCGCAACACCAGCGTCAGCGGGCCCGGCCAGAACGCTGCGGCAAGCCGCGCGGCCTCGGGGGGAAACTTCGCCAGCGCCCGCGCCGCGGCGAGATCGGGCACATGCGCGATCAGCGGATTGAACGACGGCCGGCCTTTGGCCGCATAGAGCCGCGCCACCGCCTCGCCATTGCTGGCATCGGCGCCGAGCCCGTAAACCGTCTCGGTCGGAAAGGCGACCAGGCCGCCGGCGGCAAGCACGCCCGCGGCTTGCGCGATCGCAGCATTGTCGGCGCGCAAAACGCGCGTCGCCACTTTGGTCGCGGGCCCTGTCATGGCGGAACCTTGGTGCTTAAATGCGGGCTGCGCAACCTTGTAGGGCGGCGGCTTGCCGGGGCGGAATGCCGACGCTATAAGCCGCCCGCGCCTTGCGTTGGCCAATGTCGGAGTGTGGCTCAGCCTGGTAGAGCACCTCGTTCGGGACGAGGGGGTCGCAGGTTCAAATCCTGCCACTCCGACCAGCCTACGCTCTGCCACTTTCGGTCTGGCGACCGAATTGGCCCAACAACGTTCATACGCCGCGCCGGCGCTTGCGATTGGCTTTGCTCAATCGCCGCGATCACCGACAACCGGCACCGGGCCCGCGGTCGTCAATGTGTCGGCTTGTGCCTCGTCTTGAACCGACCAGACCGACGCGGCGGTTTCTGACGCGATTTGCTGCGCCATCGCTTGAACTTCATCGGAAGCGTAGTCCCCGGTGTCGCCGCTCGGCCCCGCATGTTGAACGCGTTGGGGCGAGACGGGGCCGATGCGCGCGATATCGTCGCTGTCGGCAAGCCTATAAAAGCTATAAATGCTGTTCGTCGGCTTGAACGTGACCGTCACACCGGCCTCGCTCACCGCAGTGTCAAAGTCGCCTTTAACTGGTTGCTTCATCGTGGCGCTCCCTGTGTCGGCTATTTCGCTACTGCTGCAATGCTCCTTCGCGTGCTCAACCAAAATTATATAAGCGTAGAGATCCGACATCCAAAACTTGGCAATGACAACAGTTCCCGTCCCGCTACCCCGCAAATACATACGCCGCCAGAATAACAAACCCGCTCACCGCGAGCGTGGCGTGGATGGCGATCGTTCCGCCGCCGATTTGCTTCCCGAAGATGCGCGCGGCGAGGAATTCGCGCCCAAGAGCGCCGCCAGCACGAACAGCACGGCGGCGATCAGGCCGAACGAGGCAGTGCCTTGTTGCACGCCGCGTGGCGGGCCGCGTAGCGCGAGTGCGAGGCAGCCGAGGCCGGCGAGGGCGAGAATGCCGTGCAGCGCGCCGAGCGGCCATGGTGGCGGCAATGGCGGTGTCGCGGTTTTGTTGGTCCGCAGATGCAGCACCGCAAGCACGGCGCCCAAGGCAACCGCGATGGCGAGGATAATGAAAGCGGCGGTCAGCATTGCGGGCGCACCTGTCACCGCCGCGCGATCAGCACGATCAGGAGCCCGACGAGCGCTATGGCGCCGCCGTAATAAATCCACCGCGTTTCGCTGACCATAAAACTCTCGGCGGGCCAGCGGATGAGCCGGCGCCCTGCGCCATGAAGAACAGCCCCGCCGCCAGAACGATGATGCCGACCAGAAACAAAGGCATTCGCATTTTTCGTCTCCATGCTTCGGGCATTGCCGGCGCCCTCGGCGGTCAAACCGCTCACAACGTTGCATAGCCCAGGCATCCCGGATAGCGGCTTGACGCATAAGAGAAATCCCGGCGCCTCCGCCGCTTGAACCTTTCTCCGGTGTCCGTGTCTCACGGTTAAATGGACCTTCCCAGGCCCGGTGGACCCCAAGCACGGAGACAGTGTCATGAAATGCTCAAACCCCCACTGCAATCACGGTATCGGCCTCGCTTCTTACCGGCGCGGTTTGTTCGGCAAGGGCCGTCATCGTTCAAGGCAGTGCCGCAACACCTTTGTTGCCGAGCAGCCAAACGGCCGCAGCAGGAGCGGACCGCCACGACCTATTTCGAGTGGCTTTACCTGCGGCCGATCGAGAATCCGCGGCCGATGCTGGTTCCGGTGCGCGCAAGGTCTTGCTAATACGCGGCCCCCAGCACCGCAGTGTCGCGGGTCACCGGGACGGAAACATTGCCGACAGACGATCGATAGAAGTGCGTAGTCCTCCCGTCTGAACGTGATCATAGGAAACGCATTTTCATCCATGTTTTGCCGATTGATTCCGGCCAGTGAAAGCCCGACCATGCTACCAGCAGAGCCGCCAAATCCCGGAGCACAATGCGTTTCTTCTTCGATTACACGACGACAGACCAATCGCTGCGCGATTATCAGGGAGACGAGTTCCTGAGCTCCAAAGGTGCATTCGATTTTGCAGAAGCGACCGCGCAGACCCTGAGAAGCAGCCTGAATGGCGAATGGGCAGGCTGGTCTGTTGAAGTGCGCGACGCCGATGGTACAAGATATTTTTCATTGCCGGTAATACCTGGTCGGCCAGCTACGTGTGAACCCAACGCGGAGCCGGTTCAATCCGTCCAGAACCCGAGTAGCGTACTGATTATCGAAGATATGCCCGTTCACGGCGTCATCATCGGCCATATCGCCCGTAAGGTCGGGTTCGACACCACCGAGGCTCATAGCTACGAAGATGCCTGCAAAGTGGTGGATGCGCGGCAGTTCGACTGCATTACGCTCGATCTCGGGCTCGGCGAGCACGTCGGACTGGACGTGCTCCGTTATCTCTCGAAGCTCGGATGCAAGGCACAGATTATTGTAATCAGCCAATCCGATAAGGGCGTTTGCGACGACATGGTGGAGCTCGGGAGAGCGCTCGATTTGAACGTTTGCGACTGCGTGCCGAAGCCGATAGATCTCGATATGCTGCGTGAGACGTTTGTGCGCATTCTGGCGCAACCACTGCCGCAGAAACCCGCCGTGTTCGGTTTGATTCCCCCAGCGGGACAATGAAGGGATCGGCTTCGGGTTCTTTTTTGTGGCGGCAATGCCGCCGAGTGGTCTATTCTCACAAGCTTTCACTTACCTTTGCGTCCTTATCCCGACCACGGCATTTCGGTTCGATGGAGACCGGCCGTGGAGTACAAGCGATTTATTGTTCGTGCATTTGAGCAAGAGTTTGGAAAATGGCGCGCCCGGATTTGGCGAATGGATGGGGCGGCAATCGCACTTGCCGGCCGAAGAAAACTAAGATGCTTTGTCACGGGCGTCGATGCAAACACGGCGCCCGACGCGCTGCTGATGGCGATGGCCGCCATCGACGCCGGTGCGTTCTCGGCTAATCGCGTGCACCGGGAAAGATATTGGCGTTGCCTCGATCGCGCTATCGTTCAAACACGGCACCGGACCGGGACGCCCGGAAGACCGTCGACGCCGTTGCCGACAGCCGGAAACGGCTTTGCGACGAGTAACGGTTGCGGCGGCCGATGTCAGCTCCGCCTGCGGATGGGTTGGACATTCGCGCGCCGTATGCTTGAGTGCAGCCAGATGTCGGCGCGTCGGGACCGGGCCTCATGGCGGCGTATATCCAGGGTCGTAACGTCAGTCTGACTTTTCGTCCGCCGAACCGCGCGCCGGTGCCGGCGCTCGGCAGCTTCGATATCGACGTCGCCGAAGGCGAGTTCGTCTCGATCGTCGGGCCGTCGGGCTGCGGCAAGAGCACATTCCTCAATATCCTGCTCGGCCTGATCAAGCCGGATTCCGGCGAGATCCTGATGCACGGCAAGAAATTGAGCGGCCCGGGCACCGACCGCGCCATGGTGTTTCAGGATTTCGGGCTGCTTGCCGTGGCGCACCGTGGAGCACAATATCGAGCTCGGGCTCGAGCTGAAGAAAGTGCCCAGCCGCCAAGCGCCGCGCCATCGCCGCGCGGCTCTCGGGCCTGGTCGGGCTCGCCGGCTTCGAACATCATTATCCGCACGAATTGTCCGGCGGCATGAAGCAGCGCGTCGGGCTGGCGCGCGCGCTGGCGACCGATCCCGACGTGCTGTTGATGGACGAGCCGTTCGCCGCGCTCGATGCGCAGACCCGCGACCTGATGCAGGTCGAGCTGCTTCGCGTCTGGCGCGAGGCGCAAGAAGACGGTGCTGTTCGTCACCCACCAGATCGACGAGGCGATCTATCTGTCCGATCGCGTCATGGTCATGAGCAAGCGCCCGGGCCGCGCCAAGAAGACCTTCGCCATCGATCTGCCGCGGCCGCGCGACTACGAGATGCGGGTGACGCCGCAGTTCAACGAGCTCAAGCTCGAAATCTGGAACACGCTCAAAGACGAGATCGTGGTCTAGCGACAATGGCGGAGGACACAGCAGCTCGGCCGAGTTCGGCGTGGCGCGCTGTTTGGCGCTATCGCAATGTCCTGCTCGGCGGCTTGGCCGTGGTGCTGTTCTTCGCCGCCTGGCAGGCGATCTTCCTCGTCGTGCCGTTCAATCCGCTTGTTCATCAGCAAGCCGAGCCTGATCTTCTGGGGCTTTGTCGATCTGGTCCAGAGCGGCGAATTGTTCGACGATCTTGCGGTGAGCGCGGTGCCGTTCTTTCTCGGCCTTGGCGCGGCCGTCGTCGTCGGCGTGCCGCTCGGCATCGTCATGGGCTGGCGGGTGCGCGTCGGCTATGCGCTCGATCCGCTGATGACGATCTTCTATGCCAGCCCGCTGGTGGCGCTGGCGCCGCTGCTGGTCATCTTTTTTGGCGTCGGCGTGCCGGGCAAGACCATCATCGTATTCTCGCTCGCGGTGTTTCCCGTTCATCTTCAACGCCTGTGCCGGCGTGCGCGCGGTCGACCGCCGGCTGATCGACGTGGTGCGCTCGCTCGGCGGCGGCGAGTGGGCTCTCTATCGCAAGGTGCTGTTGCCGAGCGTGCTGCCTTATGTCGTCGCCGCCGCGCGCATCGCCATCGGCCGCGCCTTGATCGGCGTCCTGGTCGGGGAGTTCTTCGCCGCGTCCGAGGGCATCGGCTTTGCCATCTCCCGCTTCGGCGACCTGTTCGCCATCGACAAGATGTTCGCCTGCATTCTCACCGTGATGGTGATCGCGGTGGTGCTGACCGAAGGCATCCGCTGGGCGGAACGCGCCGCATTTCCGTGGCGGCGAGGGCAATAAGGTCATGGCCGAGCTCCAAGCCGATTTTGCCACGGCCGTGCCGGCGGATGCCGCGGCGCCGGCGCGGCAGGCTGTGGCGGCGCATCGAGCCGACCGCGCTCGGCGCCGGCAGCATCGTGCTCCTCCTTCTGGTCTGGCAATTCCTGCCCGATCTGGTTCCGATGAAGGCGGGCACGAAATTGTTCTTCACCGTGCCGAGCAACATCGCCGGCACGCTGTGGCAAATGTTCGCCACCGGTTCGATCTGGGCGCCGCTCGGCGTGAGCGCCGGCGCCTTTGCCGTCGGGCTTGGCGCTCGCGATCGCGGCCGGCCTGCCGCTCGGCATTTTGCTCGGCCGCTCGAACACGCTCAACGCCATGTTCGATCCGTTCATCACCGCGTTCAACGCCACGCCGCGGCTCGTGTTCCTGCCGCTGCTTGATGCTGTGGTTCGGGCTCGGGCTGTGGTCCAAGGTCGCCATCGTCTTCCTCGGCGCGCTTGTTTCCGCTGCTGATCAACACCTATGAAGGCGTGCGCAACGCCGACAAGCTTCTGATCAACGTGGTGCGCTCGTTCGGCGCCGGCGAATGGGATATCGCGCGGCTCGTCGTGGTGCCGAATGCGCTGCCTTTCATCATCGTCGGCTTAAGGCTCGCGATCGGCCGCGCCGTGCTCGGCGTCGTCGTAGCGGAATTCTTCGGCGCGCAGGACGGGCTCGGCGTGGTCATGGTCCGCGCCGCGAGCGAATTCAAGGTCGACGTGGTGTTCGCCGGCCTGATCGTGTTCGCGGCGCTGTCGCTTGTCATGACCGGGCTGGTCAAGCTCCTCGAAGAGCGCATGAGCCGCTGGCGCCCGCAGCGGGCAGCGGGGATTAGAGCGTTTCCGGACGCGGTGCAGCGCGTTAGCGGTGCACCGCAGATCCGGGATCGTATCAAGGTCCGAGTACGCCGCGGTCTGCAGCGCACCACTTCGCTCCGCTGCGCTGCGCCCGGGAAACCTGGTAACGCGCATCAATTCGATTTCGTCGGCGCGGCGAGATTGGCCGGCACGTAATTCATGTCCTTCAGCGTCGAGTCGAGAAGATTGCGCGCCAAAAACCCTTCCGGATCGGGCAATGGCTTGTCGGCCGGCCATTGCCGCGCGGCGATCATGGTCTGGCGGCGCGACTCCAGAATGTCCGCGAACAGATCCTTCGGCACCTCGGCGCCGTAGGAATTCGTGCAGCTGATCCCAGATGGCGCCGGCCTGGGCGTCGTTCTTGATGCTGCCGATATGGTGCTCCAGCACCTTGATCGAGCCTTCTTTGTTGGTGCGGAAATACATCACCGCCTTGGCGATGGCGCGGATGATCTTCTTGACCGTATCGGGATGCTGCTCGACGAAGCTTTGCATGCACCAGATGGTGCCGCCGGCGCGCGGGATATAGTCGCCGGTGCGCAACAACACCTTGAGCCCGCTTTGCTCGGCCACGACGGCGAGCGGAACCGACAGCGCGGCGCCCTGGATATCGTTGTTGACCATGGCGGCGATGCGCTCGGCCTCGCCCTGGAACGAGATCACCTTGTAGTCCTTGCCGGCGTCCATGTGGAAGAAGCGGTGCAGCACCGCCTGCGCCTCGTCGTAGTCGGCGCCGCCGGGCCGGCCGAAACCCAGCGTCTTGCCTTTGAGGTCCTCCGGTTTGGCGATGTCCTGGCGCGTGGTGACGGTCCACTGCGATTTGAGCGACTCGCCGACGATGTATTCGATCTTGGCGCCGCTCAGCGCCGCCTGCGCGCCGCCCGATGGGATCGGCGCGCAATCGAGATTGCCCGACAGCACCGCGGTGACCTGGGAGGGGGCCTGCAATTCGACCAGCGTGACGTCGAGCCCCTCGGCTTTGAAGAAGCCCTCGTCGAGCGCGACATAGGTCGGCACGTGGAAGCCGTCGCCGCCGATCACCTTGCCGATGGTGACTTTGGTCTGCGCGTCGGCGCCCATCGCCGGCGCCAGCGTGAACGCGAGGCCGCCGCGAGCGTTGCGGCGCGGGCGAGCGCAAATCGGGGCATAGGCATGAGGATCCTCCCAGTCTTTTTTGATGAGCCGCGGCGACCGACGGCGGAGCGAAAACGCAGGCTATGGTAACGAGGCGGTCAGGCGCGAGCACGATTGAGAAGCCAGCTTAGCACGGGAACGAAGCCCGGATGGCGGCGCCACGCGAGATTTTGTCGCGGTGACAGCGCCGCCCGCGGCCGTCATCGTGGCCGCCATAGGTCGTACCGGATGGCCTTTATCTCCCGATTATGCGATGCTTTCGGCGACGTGACGTGGGGGCTACCGGGGGACCCGGCCGAACAACGTTTGGGCCGGGCATCTATGCGTGACCGCGATCCCATTGAGGGGTCGCACCAGGGAGGAACATATGAAACGGCTTTGCCTATTGGCCGCCGCCGCAACGCTATTTGCCGCGCCGGCATTCGCCGAAGACACCATCACCGTCGGCTTCACCGACTCGCAGACCGGCCCGCTCAATGTCGATTTATTGGGCCAGCAGCGCGGCTACGAATATTGGCGCGACGAGGTCAACGCCGCCGGCGGCATCAAGGTCGGCGGCAAGAAATACAAGGTCAAGTTCGTCAGCTATGACGACCAGTCGGTCGGCGGCCGCGTCCAGCAGCTCTACACGCGCCTGATCAACCAGGACAATGCCCAATTTCTGTTCAGCCCCTATTCGTCGGGCCTGACCGCGCCGGCGGCGGTGATCTCCGAGCAGTACGGCAAGATCATGATCGACAGCGGCGGCGCCGAGGAAAAGCCGTTCGAGCTCGGCAACAAATATCTGTTCATGGTGATCACCTCGGCCAGCCATTATCTGTCCGGCGCGATCGAGGCGCTCAAGGCCAAGGACCCGCACGCCAAGATCGCCATGGTCTATTCCGACGATCCGTTCTCCAAGGACGGTGCTGCACCGCGGCCAAGCAGCAGGCGATCGCGGCCGGGCTCGCAGGTCGTGATGGATGAATCCTACTCGCCCTCGACCACCGACTTCGGTCCGATCGTCAACAAGATCATCTCGTCGAACGCCGATGCCTTCATGGGCGGCGGCCATTATTCCGACGGCGCGACGCTGGCCCGCCAGATGCACGACCAGAAAGCCGAAGATGAAGTGGATCTCGATCCTGGTGGCGCCGGCCGACGACAAGTTCGGCGAGCTCGGGCCCTGCCGCTCTCGGCGTGACGCGTGCCGTCGCAATGGGAGCAGCAGGTCAATTACAAGCCGCAATTCGGGCCGACCACCGCGGAATTCGCCAAGGCGTTCCAGGACAAATTCCACGCCAAGGCGGATTATCACGCGGCGTCCGGCTACACGAGCGGCGTGGTGCTGCAGCACGCCATCGAGCAAGCCGGCTCGATCGATCCGGAAAAGGTGACGGCGGCGCTCAACGCCACCGACATCACCACCTTCTTCGGTCACGTCAAGTTCATGACCGACCCGGGCCATCACGGCTTGCAGGATGCGCACAAGATGGTGCTGGCGCAGTGGCAGAACATCGACGGCAAGCTCGGCCGCCAGGTGGTCTGGCCGCTGGAGGCGAAGTCGGCCGAGCTGCTCTATCCGATCTCGGCCAGCCAGTAATCGGCGATAGCATCAGGAACCGGGCCGGCGCAGTTGGCGCCGGCCGCGACCCCTTAAACCTATGCTCGGCATCCTCGCTTCGATCATCGACGGCGTGCTGGTCGGGCTTGGTCTATGGACTTGCCGCCATGGGCCTGACGCTCATTTGGGGCGTCATGGACGTCATCAACCTGACCCACGGCGCCATGATCGTCGCCGGCATGATGGCGCTCTATCTGCTCGCCAACGCGCTCGGCATCTCGCCTTATCTCGACTTTGCCGCCGGTTCTGATCGGCGGCTTTTTCGTCGGCGTAGCGCTCTATTGGATCGCCATCCACCGCATGGTCGGCGGCCGCCGCTGATGAGCCTGTTGTCGACCTTTTCCGTCAATCTCATCCTGATCGGCGTCGGCACCGCGGTCTGGGGCACCGCACTGTTCAATGTCGAAGTGTCGCTGCCCGGCATCACGCATCGGCCGCTACACCTTTCCCGGCGCGCATATTCTCGCCGCGGTGCTGGCCGCGGTGATCGCCGGCGTTGCTTTACGTCTTTCTGCACTACACCCGGCATCGGCAAGGCGATGCGCGCGGTCGCCAACAATCGCGAGGCCGCGGAGCTCGTCGGCATTCCGACGACGCGGCGTGCTCGCCATTTCGGTCGGCGTCGGCGTCGCGCTCGCCGGCGTGTCGGGCATGCTGATCGGCACGCTGTTTCCCTTCACCATCCTTTCCGGCGACGGCTATCAGCTCAAGGGCTTCATCGTCACCGTGCTCGGCGGCTTCGGCAATCCGGTCGGCGCGCTGCTCGGCGGCGTCGCGCTCGGCCTGCTCGAGGGCGCGGTCACGCCGTTCGTGCCGGTGAGCTGGACGCTGGTGATCGAATTCGCGCTGTTCGTCCTGGTGCTGATCGCGTTTCCCGGCGGCATATTCGCGTCGCGGCGCGGAGCGCTCTAGATGCTGCGGCGGCCGTTCTTCTGGATCATTGCGCTCGTCATCGCCGTGTTCGCGGTGGCGCCCGCGATCGGCAATAACGTCGAGCTGCGCGAAAGCCTGGCTGCTCGCCTGCGTCTACATCACGCTCGCCTCCAATCTCAATCTGATGCTCGGCTATGCCGGCTACATCAATTTCGGCAGCATCGTCTTCTTCGGCCTCGGCGGCTACATCTGCATCTGGCTGATCAGCGCCTATGCTTGGCCGCTCGCCGCGAGCCTGCTCGCGGCCGGCGTCGGCGTGAGCGCGCTGGCGTTGATTTTCGGCCTCGGCATCTTGCGGCTGCGCGGCCCGTTCTTCGCGCTGTCGACCATCGGCATCGTCGAGGGCGTGCAGGCTTTTGCCGAGAATTTCACGCCGTGGGGCGGCTCGTCCGGCATCTATATCTCGCCGCAGGTGTTCCAGCCGCTCGGCGGCTCGGCGCAGGCGCTGTGGGTGATCTATTTCCTGTTCGTCGCGGTGATGGGCGCCTCGCTCTATCTGAGCTACGCGATCAAGACCTCGAAATTCGGCTTGGGGCTTCTGGCCATCGGCCAGAACGAGGACGCCGCCGCCATCCTCGGCGTGCCGACCCCGCGCTACAAAGCGCTGGTCTACAGCGCGTCGGCGTTTTTGCCCGCCATCGCCGGCGGGCTTTATTTCTTCAAGGGCGCCTTCATCCAGCCCTCGGACGCCTTCGATCTGACGCTGTCGACCGAGGCGATCGTCATCTGCATGCTGGGCGGGCAGGGCACGGTGACCGGCGTGGCGCTCGGCGCCTATCTCTACGAGGAGCTGCGCGGCTATCTCCTCACCTCGTCGACGTTCTCCAATTTCCAGCTGGTGATCGCCGGCGTGCTGCTGCTCGCTCATCGTGCTGTTCTTTCCCGTCCGGGCTGATGGGCTTCATCTACAGCCGCTTCCCCCGCTTGAAGCGGGTGCTCGAATGACGGCGCTGCTCGAGCTCGACCGCGTCAGCAAGCGCTTCGGCGGCCTGCAAGCCGTGGGCAATTTGAGCTTCGTCATCCAGCGAGGGCGAAATCCTCGGTCTGATCGGGCCGAACGGCGCCGGCAAATCGACGCTGTTCAATCTGATCAACGGCGTGTTCGCGCCGAATACCGGCAAGATCGTGTTCGACGGCATCGACATCACCGGCGAAAAACCGTTCATCGTCGCCCGCCACGGGCTCGCCCGCACCCACCAGATCGTGCAGCCGCTCACCAATATGACGGTGCTGGAAAACTGCACGGTCGGCGCCTGTTTCGGCCGCGAGAATTTGCCGCTGCATCGCGCCCGCGAGGTGGCGCGCGAGGCGGTGCATGTCACCGGCCTCGACGACCGCAGCGACGATGCTGGCGCTGCATCTGACCATCGCCGGCAAGAAGCGGCTCGAGCTCGCGCGTGCGCTCGCGGCGCAGCCGAAGCTGTTGTTGCTCGACGAGGTGCTGGCCGGGCTTAATCCCGACCGAGGTCGAGCACATGATCGGCGTCATCCGCCGCATCCGCGATTCCGGCGTCACTATTCTCATCATCGAGCATCTGATGCAGGCGATCATGAGCCTGTCGGACCGCATCGTCGTGCTCAATTACGGCCAAAAACTCGCCGAGGGCCTGCCGGGCGAGGTCGCGCAAAATCCGCAAGTCATCGAGGCCTATCTCGGCGACCCGAAGCTTGCCGAACGATTGCACGGAGGCGCGGCCGATGGCTGATGCCCTTCCCAACGCCGGCGCTTCCGCCGCATCGCAGGCCGAGGCGCTCCTGACAGTCGAAAATCTCGAAGCCGGTTACGGCGAGGTGCAGGTGCTGTGGGGGCTGTCGCTAAAGGCCCGGCGCGGCGCGCTGACCGCAATCGTCGGCGCCAACGGCGCCGGCAAGACCACGACGCTTGCGCGCGGTCGCCGGCTCGATCGCGCCGTGGCGCGGCAGGGTCACGTTCGAGGGCGACGACGTCACGCATCTGCCGAGCCACGCCAAGGCGGCGCGCGGCTTTGCGCTGGTGCCGGAAGGCCGGCAATTGTTTTCCTCGATGAGCGTCGCTGAAAATCTGGAAATGGGCGCGTTCTCCAAGCGCGCGGCGAGCAAATATGCCGACCGGCTCGACAAGGTCTTTACACTGTTCCCCCGGCTCGCCGAGCGACAGCGCCAGCAGGCCGGCACGCTGTCGGGCGGCGAGCAGCAGATGGTGGCGATCGCGCGCGGGCTGATGTCCGATCCCGACATCCTCATCATCGACGAGCTCTCGCTCGGCCTCGCCCCGGTCGTGGTCTATCAATTGTTGGCGACGCTCAAGCAGCTCAAGGAAGCCGGGCTGACCATTCTGCTGGTCGAGCAGAACGTGCATCTCGCTTTGGCGCTGTCCGACTACGCCTACGTCATCGCCGAAGGCCGCATCTTCATGGAAGGCCTGCCGAAGGAGCTTGCGGCGAAGCCGGAGATCAGACGGGCGTATTTGGGGCTGTGACTTTCTGCCGTGACGGCTGGACTTATCCGGCCAATCAAAGTGGTCAATTTTGAACAGATTTGTCTTGGCTGAGGTGGGAATCTTGCGCCGAAGGGCGGCCCATGGCCTCGATCGTTCCATTCATCGACAATGCGGTTTTTAAATCGTCGGACATCGAGCTGATGTCCGATGCTTACAACAGGGCAATGGAAGACGTTCACGGCTTCGGCCACCCTAACAAGATCGTTGAGAAGTTGATTGCCGGCCGGATTATCTCACTCACACACGGCGGCGAGCGCGATCCGAAACAATTGTGCAAACGGGCTCTCGCTGCATGCGGGTTCAAACCGGATAAACATCAGAACGAAAGAATCTGATTTCACCGCTCGCTCCTTGTACCGATGTTCACGGGACGCGTTCTTTCCGAGCCGACGCATCGTCGCCACGGTCCAGCGCATCGCGCGCCTGCTCCACGTGCCGCTCGGCGCCGCCAAAATCGTGGAAGCTCTTCTCGACGGCATCGAGCTCAAAGACTACGCGGCGCGCGAAGGGATATCGATGAACACCGTGAAATTCCATCTCAAGACGGCTTTCGAGCGGACCGGCAGCCGCAGCCAAACTGACCTCGTTCGCCGTACTCTGCTGGCGATCAACGATCTCGGACCCCATTCCGCCGACCCCTGACTGCATGGTCCAGGGTTTCTGTCGTTTGGCTTTCATGGGACGCGGCCGGTTCCTTGTATCGCATCGGATCGACCAATCCGGCAGCGGCAAAGGCGCGGCGCCGCGCGCGGCAGGCGCTGCATTGCCCGCAGTGCAACGCGTCAGCGCGCAGGCAACTCCAGGTCAGGTCATAGGGCACGCCCAATGTCGCGCCGAGCTTGAACACTTCGGTCTTGGTCATGGCAAGGAACGGTGCGATGATTTTCGGCGCAATGTCACGATCGATCGCGGCCAAATATTCCAGCCGATCCATGGCTGGCCGCGCGTAACCGTCGTTGTCTTCCGAGTCGTCGCGATGGTAGCCGACATAGATGGTACTCGCCTGCGCTTTGATCGCGCACAGCATCATCAGCGACAGCGCGATTGTCTTGCCGAACGGCACGATCGAATTGTCCGAAGGTATCATCAGGCGGTCGTTCTGTAGCGCCCGCAACAGTTCGGGGATGTCGACGATCTCAAGCCGGCTGCCGATCCGGCCGGCGATCTGCTCGGCGGCCGCGATCTCCTTGGCGTCCGTCGGATGGCCGCTGCGCAAATAGACCGCGTGCGGCTCGGCTCCCGCCGCCAACTCGCCCGCCACAACGGCGGCAAGCGTCGCGGAATCGGGTCCACCCGAGAGCATCAGCAGCACCTTCGCGGCGTCGGCCATGGTGCCCAGCGAAGCGGATAATGCCGCAGTTCGCAACATTCTCGCGGGGCAACGGCCGTCTCTCATTCGACGACGGTCCTTGACATTTGTCCTCGTGTACGTTACATACAGCGAATCAAATCTCGCCCTAAGGGACGCCGTCCGGGTGATGCCGGGCGGCAGGGGCGAGGGCGGTGCCCGCGGGCGAGGCCTCATCAGCTTCGCTCCCGGGCGGTCCGGGCATCATGTCTGCCGGCATTACGACCGGCGTGCGAGGTGCGTCGCTGGAAGTGGGCAGATCGTCGGCGGAGTGACCCCCGCCCCTTGGACGGTGTGCCCACGAAACCTGGCCCGGATCGCACCAAGGGACCACACACCCCTTGGGAAGAGCCGTGGTGGAACGCCGGCAGGCGAGCGCGCCCGTAGCGGACGGGCGGCGCAAGCCGCTCCTTCCGTGGCGCGACCGCACCCGTTCGGTGCGGGACTGACGACAGTGCGACTGCCGGCGTTCCGCTTTCCCTTTATTTGCCGGGAGCGAGCCGCAAAGAGTTGCTCCGCAACAGCTCGAACGGTTTGCTCTGGATTGGATGGCCGCCGATCTCCGGAAGCGGGGGGAGGCAAACAAATATCGCTGTTTGACATCGCTCGCGCGCGGAGTGCGCTCGCGAGAACGGGAGGCCGTTACTGCTCGATCTGCACCGAGCGGGGCGCGGTTTCCCTGATGTGCAGCGCCAGGCGCCCTTTGAGCGTGGCGCGATAGTTGCCATTGCCGAAGCCGTGCACCATGCCGCGGGCGTGCAGGCGGCGGGCTTGATCCGGGTTCAGACCGTTCGGGCGAACACCGGAAGCGACTTCGATCAGCGCGTAAAGATCGCCTCGCTTTAAATCCTTGCGGATCCATCGTTGGACATCGAAGGTCAGTAATTTGACCACGATAGCCAAAATGACCAAAGCGCACAGAACGAAAGCATACTCAGTCCCGGACATGGACGCACCCCCACCCACTCGACGGAACGATGTTACATAGAAAGTCAGAGCGGCCGCAATCCCACAGTTCAATTTTGAACACGCGCCTGAGTTGTCTTTCCCGCACTTTGCATATACCGAATGCAAAACGCATGCGTTGCTCGCTCGGCGTCTATTTCCTAAGTTCGCTCAACGTCTGGGGAGAAAAAAATGGTGAATGCTGCACTGCAAGCCGCGTGAAGTAAAAATCCGCGTGCATGACGGCGTCGAGATCGCCGTGGCGCTGTATATGCCGGAAGGCGAGGGGCCGTTTCCGGTGGTGCTGGCGCCGTCGCCGTACCGCTACGACAACAATTCGCTGCCCGCGAGCCCGCAATTTCTCTGGCGCGAAACCGGCCCGATCGAGCTCTATGTCGAGCGCGGCTATGTCTATGCCCATATGGACATCCGCGGCTGCGGCAAGTCCGGCGGCGAATTTCGCCTGCTCGACCGCAAGCGAGCAGAAGGACCTCTACGACGTCATCGAATGGCTCGGCCATCAGACATGGTCGAGCGGCAAGGTCGGCGGCATCGGCCAGTCCTATTTCTGCATGTCGCAATGGTGGATGGCGATCCAAAAGCCGCCGTCGCTTGCCTGCATCTGCGCCTTCGACGGGCTCAACGATCCGTACCGCGCCTCGGTCTATCAGGGCGGCATGCTCGGCGACTTCTTCGGCGCCTATTGGTGGAACCAGAACCGCATCATCAATCGCCATCCGGCCAACGGCGAATTTCCGCGCGAGCAGCCTTACGATCTCAATCTGCGCATCCAGGAGCATCCGACCTATGACGACTTCTGGCGCGAGCGCTCCGCCGCCGAGCATCTGCGATCGAGATCGAGGTGCCGCTTTATTCGGTCGGCGTCTGGGGCAAGGTCGATCTGCACACCCGCGGCAATATCGACGGCTTCCGCCGCGCCAAGGGCCAAAAGAAGCTGAAGATGATCGGGCCGGTCAACGCCTTCGTCGCCAATCGCGAGTTCAACAGCCGCGAGCTGCACGAAAAGATGCTGCTGCCGTTTTACGATCATTATCTCAAAGGCGAAGAGACCGAATATCTGCAGCGGCCGGCGATCGAATATTTCGTGCGCGGCGCCGACGCGGTGCGCACGCGCGGAGACCTGGCCGCCGGCCGGCGTGCGCTACGTCACCTGGCATTTGAGCGGGGCGAAATCCGGCAGCGTGACTTCGCTCAACGACGGCGCGCTCACCCGCGACAAGGCTTCGGGCGAGGACAAGACCTCTTACACTTATCCCAATCCGGGCTGGATGATGGGCGTGGTCGGCTTCGGCCCGAACAATGCGCCCGATCCGGCGCGCCGGGTGCTGACTTTTACCACCGCGCCGCTGCGAGCAGGATTTGGAGATCGCCGGGCCGATCAAGCTCACGCTCTACGCCTCGTCGACGCGCGACGACATGGATTTTTTCGTCAAACTCTCCGAGCAGATGCCGCAATCGGCCGAGGATCGCGGCAAGACGCTCAACCCGGCGTCATACTGGATCACCAAAGGCTGGCTGCGCGCCTCGCATCGCGCGCTCGATCCGCAAAAATCGACCGAGATGGAGCCGTATCACACCCATACCGATCCGCAGCCGATCGAGCCCGGCAAAATCTATCGCTTCGACATCAGCGTCGAGCCGATGGCGCATCGCTTCAAGAAGGGCAACCGCGTGCGGCTGGAAATCGTCAACGGCGACTCGGTCGTCACCGACGTGCTGTGGACGCATTATTACATGCCGAACAAGATCGGCACCGATACGATCTATCACTCGGCGGAGCATCCTTCGGCGCTCATTCTGCCGGTGATGGAAGGCGCGTAACGACAAGCGCCGAACGGCGTACCGCCCGTCGCCTGCGCGAAAATGCCGCCGCGTCGCAGGCCGCGGGCATCGATGCAGCTATCGGGCACGCGCGGCGATTTGTGTTATGCTCGACCGCGACCGCTGACGTTGCCGCGAGCGCCGTCAAAAAGCCTTCCGACGTCCGGCCAACGGACGCGAGGGCAAAGCAAAATCTCGGGGAGAAACGCCATGTCAGCGAGCACGGATTCGAACGGCCGCGACTCACGGCCGATCAATTGGGGAGTGACCGCCACCGTCTTTTTTGCCGGCAGCGTGCTGTTGTGGGCCGACCGCACCAATTTCAGCGTTGCCGCCGCGGCCTGGGCCAAGGAATACGGCTGGACGCCGTCGACCATCGGCATGATGCTCAGCGCCTTCTCGCTGGGCTATCTGATCCTGCAGCCGGTCGGCGGCTGGATCGCCGATAAATTCGGCCCGCGCCGCACGCTTGGCGGGCTCGATGGCCGGCTGGTCGCTCTGGGTGCTGCTGACGCCGGTTGCGCCGACAGTGCTGTGGCTCACCGCGACGTTCCGCGTGCTGCTCGGCGCGTTCGAGGGACCCTACATTCCGGCGAGCGTCGCCGCCGTGGCGCGCGCGATCCCCTCGATCGCCAGGCGCGGCCGGTTCTCCGCCTTCGTGCAGTCCGGCGCGCAGCTCGGTCCGGCCGCCGGCGTCTTTTTCGCCGGCGTCATTCTCAGCGCCACCGGCTCGCCGACCTACATCTTCGTGATCTTCGGCCTGGTCGGTCTGGTCGGCGCCGCCGCGTGGTGGAGCTATGCGCGCAATTTCTCCGATCCGATGCCGAACGGGCGCGCACGCCGAAACCGCCGAAGCCAAGCGCGAGCCGCGGAGCCGCCGGTGCCGAACCGGCTGTTGCTCACCAGCCCGGCGCTATGGCCGTTCTATATCGGCTATTTTGCGCTGCCGTATTGCCAGTACCTGTTTCTCGACCTGGCTGCCGCAATATCTCAGCCATTACCGCCACATCCCGCTGGTGCAGGCGAGCGCGCTCAGTCGCGCTGCCGTTCCTGGTCGCTTTCCTCGCGTCGAATTTCACCGGCTGGGCAATGGACTGGCTCGCCGCGGCGGGCTGGACCCAGGGCGGCTTCCACCGCAAATTGTTCGTCGGCCTCGGCGCGGTGATCTACGCGGTGTGCACGCTGATCGCGGCGACGACGGAGTCCAACACGGTCGCGGTGACGATGATCATCATCGCCAATGCCGGCCTGTCGTTCTACGTGGTGCCGTATTGGACGACATGCACCGACATCGCGCCGAACCAGACCGGCACGCTGGGCGGCGTGATGAATTTCTTCGGCATCATCGGCGCGACGCTGTCGCCGTATGGGACCGGCGTCATCGCGCAGGCGACCGGCGCATTCGTCGCGCCGCTGGTGCTGGCCGTTTGCATCATGCTGACGGCCGCGGCGACCATGATCCTGTTCTTCCGTTACCGGCCGCTGAGCGAAATCGTGGCGGAGGCGCCGCGCGAGGCGAAATTGGCCGCGTAGGATCTCTTGGCGCAAACGTCTGCCCCGGATTCGGTCCGGGGCGGACGGCCTTCGCTTAGAGCGCGTTTTGCAGGATCGTGAAGATCGTCGACCAGCTTACGCCGACGTCCTTGACGGCGGGAATGATGGCCATGGAAATTCCGGAGACGATGAGCCCGTATTCAATCGCCGCTGCGCCGGATTCGTCTTTCACGAAACGCTTCAGGTGATTCAACATTGGGTGCCTCTTCCGTGTTGAGGCGCAATCATGTAACAGAAAAGGCATGTTAAATGAATCGAGATCGCCGTTAACAATGAACCGGTAAACGACGTCGAAACGCCGATGGAATCGAGGTTTTTTGCAACCGATCGAATTGACCGCATGCTTTCCTCGTATAACCTTAACGCCGGCGCCGCGACGATCGATGCGCCTCGGGAGGACTGCTTATGAAGCTCGGCTTTTTCATCATGCCGGTCCATCCGCCGGCGCGGATTTACGCCGAGACGCTCCGGGAAGACCGCGAGGCCTTCATCCTCGCCGACCGGCTCGGCTACAGCGAAGGCTATTGCGGCGAGCACCTGACCGACCTCGCCGAGAATATCCCGTCGAGCATGACGTTTTGCGCCTCGCTCGCCGGCTTTACCTCGACACATCAAGCTCGGCACCGCGGTCGCCAATTTGCCGTTCAGCCATCCGGTGCTGCTCGCGACGCAGGCGGCGCTGGTCGACAATCTGCTCGAAGGCCGTTTCCTGTTCGGCATCGGCGCCGGGGTTTTGCCGCTCCGACGCCGAAGCGCTCGAACTTCTCGACGCCGACCGCGGCGCCATGTTCGCCGAGGCGATCGATCATATCCTGGCGCTGTGGACGAACGCGGCGCCTTACCAATCTCACCGGCAAATACTGGAACATTTCCACGATGAAGACGGTGTGGCCCGAAATCGGGCTGGGCGGCATCGTCAAGCCGTATCAGAAACCGCATCCGCCGATCCTCGGCACGTCGAGCGATCCGAACTCGAAAGGCCTGATCGCGCTCGGCCGCCGCGGCTGGTGGCCGATCTCGTCGCATTTCCTGCACGCCAATCACCTGCCGAGCCAGTGGAGCAATTATGCCCAAGGCTGCGGCGAAGGCGGCCACAAGGCCGACCGCGCCAATTGGCGCGTCGCGCGCTCGATCTTCGTCGCCGATGACGACGCCACCGCGCGCGCCTATGGCGGCGACGATGCCAAAAGTCCGTATCGCTTTTACATGAGCCAGCTCACCGCCAAGCTCCGCCGCGGCAAGAAGCTCGCCGGCTTCAAGATGCGGCCGGACATGACGGACGACGACGTGACGTTCGATTATATCTTCGACAATCTGGTCATTCGCGGCAGCGTCAATCGCGTCGTCGATGGAATTCTCGCGCTGCACGAGAAGATCGGCGACTTCGGCACGCTGCTGTATTGCGGCATGGACTGGGCCGATCCGGCGCTGGCGCGGCGATCCATGGAACTGATGGCCGAGAAGGTGATGCCCGCGGTCAATGCCGCGATCGGCACGCGCGCGGCGGCGGAATAGCGGCGGCGCGAAACCGTTCCTATATGCGGCTCTATAAGAATTTGGAGCCGTCATGTCGAAGCCGCTCGTCGTTTCCATCCCGCATCACCTCGGCAAAGAGGAGGCGGTGCGCCGCCTGAAGTCCGGTCTGGGCAGCGCGCAGACCGGCTACGGCCATCTGTTCAATGTTCAGGAGGAAACCTGGACCGGCGATCGGCTGCAGTTCCGCGTCAGCGCGCTCGGACAGGCGGTGAGCGGCACCATCGATGTCGCCGAAGATCGCGTCAATCTGGAAATCGTGCTGCCATGGCTGTTGGCAAAGCTTGCCGAAAAGATCCAGCCGCTCATTCGCCGCGAAGGCACATTGCTGTTGGACAAGAAATAAGGCGCGCGGATTACAGCCGCTCGGCCAGGAAACGCAGCAGCCGCGGCGCGACGAAGCCGGTGAGGCTTCCCGGCTCGTCGATCGGATCGTTCATCCAGTAATGCGGCGCGCCCGGCACGATGCACGGCCGCACGAAAAAGCCGGCCTGCTTGAGGGCGAGCTGGAACGGATCGGTCTGCACCTTGCGGTCGACCAGATCGTCCTCGGTGCCGGTGACAAGAAGAACGCCGATGGCATTGTTGGCGAGCGTGGCATAGCTGATCGGCGAAGCATCGAAATAGAGTTGCCGGTTTTCCATCGGCGATGCGCCCATGAATTTCTGGAAATTATTGTCGCGTCCGCCCTGCACCTGATAGTTCGTCCACATCGCCACGGCGTCGTAGATGCCATAGACGCCGACCAGCGCCTTGACGCTGGCATCGACCGAGGCGAACGGATCCTGCGGATAGCCGCCGGCGAATTTTTTGCCGCCGAGCGCCGCCAGCGCCGCGAGGTGCGCGCCGGCCGAAGCGCCAAGAAGCCCGATGCGCGCCGGGTCGATGCCGAAGGCGCCGGCTTTGCCGCGCAGGAATTGCACGCCGGCAAGCACGTCCTGCACCGCTTCCGGGAATGTCTTGGTCTTGGTCGCCAGCCGATAGCTGATGGCGAACACCGCGATGCCGCGCGCGGCGAGATACGGTCCCCAATATTGGTAGGCGCCGCGCACGCCGGCGACCCAGCCGCCGCCATGCACGGCGACCAAAGCCGGCGCCGCCTTGGCGTCCTTCGGCAGATACAGATCGCCCGCCAGTTCGACGCCGTCATGATTGGCATAGGCGATGCCGTTCTGGATGGTGAGGGTGTCGTCCGTCATTTTCTCGCCTCCTGCCTTGAGCCGCATGCAATGGCAAACCGCGGGAGCCGTGGTAGAACAACGCAACGGGCTTTTGAAGTGCCCGGAAGAGTCATAGCGTAGAAAAAGGGACAGGGAATGCTTCAGCCGGCACCGAGCGCAGCAGGATCGCTTGTCGTCGAAGGCACGCGCATCGACATGATCGAGCGCGGCTCCGGCCGGCCATTACTCTTCCTCCACCCCGAAAACGGCATCGAGCCTGCGGCCGCAGTCATCGAGGAATTGGCCAAAGCGGCGCATGTCTTCGCGCCGACGCATCCCGGCTTCGGCCGCTCGGAATTGTCCGGCGGGCATGCGCAGCGTCGACGATCTGTCTTATTTCTATCTCGATCTTCTCGACCAGCTCGACTTGCGCGACCTCACCGTGGTCGGCGTGTCGCTCGGCGCCTGGATCGCCGCCGAGATCGCGGTGAAATCGACGGCGCGGATGTCTCGGCTGGTCATGGCCAACGCCGTCGGCGTCAAAGTCGGCGACCGCGAGACCCGCGACATCGCCGATATTTTCGCGATTACCGACAAGGAATATCTCGATCTCACCTATTGCGATCCGAGCGTCGGGCAACGCGACTACAAGGCGCTGCCGGACGCCGAGGTGCTCGCCGCCGCGCGCGCCCGCGAGGCGACGGCGCGCTTTGCCTGGAATCCGTATTTTCACGATCCGCGGCTCAAAAGCCGGCTGCACCGCATCCGCATCCCGACGCTGTTCTTATGGGGCAGCCACGACCGCATGCTCAGCGAGGCTTATGGCCGCGCTTATTGCGCGATGATTCCCGGCGCGCGTTTCGAGACGATCGACCGCGCCGGACATTTTCCGCATCAGGAACAGCCGAAGGTTTTCGCCGACGCGCGTTGTGGCCTTCGCCGGGAACAAGTGAATATGTCATTCCGGGACCGAGCGAAGCGAGGAGCCGCGAGAATCCATACGCACCGATGCTGCAGATTGGCACTGTCTCGTGAAAACTTTAAGGTCAGCGGTTATGCGATTCCGGGCTCGGACCTACGGTCCGCCCCGGAATGACGGCACGGTAGGAAACGCACCATGAGAGTTTATCAGTTCACCGAACAGGCCTATTACCCCACCTGGAACGATCATTCCGGCTCGCTGCGCGTCATTCTGCCGAACCGCAAATGCGATCCGCACGTCGCCGCCGATCTGTTTCACCGCTATTACGATGAGTATCAGCTCTGCGACGAGCTCGGCATCGACATCATGCTCAACGAGCATCATCAGACCGCGACCTGCATGTCGTCATCGGTGGTGATCGGGCTTGCGGTGCTCTCGCGCATCACCAAGAAGGCGCGGCTTCTGGTGCTCGGCTATCCGATCGGCCATCGGCCCGATCCGCTGCGCGTCGCCGAGGAACTGTCCACCATCGACGTGATTTCGCGCGGCCGCCTCGACATGGGTTTCATCAAGGGCATCCCCTACGAAATCCCGGCGTCGAACCGCAATCCGACCGAGCTGATGGACCGCTTCTGGGAGGCGCATGATTTCATCATCAAGGCGATGACGACGCATGACGGGACGTTCAACTGGGAAGGCGAGTTTTTCCATTATCGGCAGGTCAACGTCTGGCCGCGGGTGTGGCAGGACCCGCATCCGCCGATCTGGTCGACCACCGGCTCATCGGCCCAGGCGCGCGTGCTCGGCGAGCGCGGATACGTCATGGCGACGCTCGGCACCGGCTTCGGCACGCGCAAGCTCTACGACGCCTATCGCAAGGGCTATGTCGGAAAATTCGGCCGTGCGCCCGGCGCCGACCGCTTCGCCTATCTCGGACTGGTCGCGGTCGCTCACGACAAGGAGGAAGCGCGCAAGCGCGGCGATCTGATCGCCGGTTACCTGCGCACCAGCGCCATCGTGCATGTGCCGTTCCGCAATCCGCCGGGCTACGTCTCGGTGGAGGACAATGCGCGCATGCTGCGCGGCGAAGCGCCGCCGCGCGGCTTCACCAAGGACGGCCGCGCCATCAACATTCACGCCACCGGCGTCGACGATCTGATCGATGCCGGCATCCTGTTCTGCGGCACGCCCGACGAGGTCTATGACCAGATCGTCGCGTTCTGCGAGCACTGCGGCGGCATGGGCAATCTCCTGATGATGGGCCAGGCCGGCTTCCTCACCCACGAGCAGACCGTCGATAACCTCACGCTGTTCTCGCGCGAGGTTTTGCCGCGGCTCAAGGCCTGGACAGCAGCCGGACGCGGAGGCCGCCGCGGCGGCGTGGCCGCCTAGCCGGCGTCGCGATCTTGGTGTTGCCTGATCGCCAAAGCTAAGTGAGATCAAAGGCCTGTTCTGCGGCGGCCGGCTAGCCGTGTTCCATTGGACTGTTCAAAAATTGGAACAAATCTTGATTTTGGGACGGTCGCCGGTTCATGTATCGGCGGGGACGACGGATGCCGGTAGAACCGTGAGATCAATCGATGATGGGTGAGCCGTTTGCATCCGATCCCTATCGTCGTCGGCAAAAGCGCACCGCCGGCGGAGCCGCCGCACATTCCGGCGGAAGAGTCGTTGTGCCCGGTGGTGTCGCACGACTGGGTGAACTCCGAATACAAGCACCTCGTCGTCGAGGCGTCGGCCAAGGCGCTGACCGTCACGCCGGGGCAGTTCTTCAATCTGCTCTGCCCGTCGCCCGACGTCGGCGAGTTGTTCTTTCGCCGGCCGCAGAGCGTCTATCGCGTCAATAAGAAGCGCTGCCGCATCGAGTTTCTCTACAAATGCGTCGGCCGCGGCACGCGCGGGCTATCGACGCTGGAGAAGGGCGACGCGCTCAACATGGTCGGCCCGCTCGGCGTCGGCTTCCGCCTCGATCCGGCCTGGCGCCACATCGTCGTGCTCGGCCGCGGCGTCGGCATCGCCACGCTCGGGCCGATCTCGCAGCTCGCGCGCGACAACAACGTCGGCGTTACCGCGATCCTCTCCGCGCGCAATGCCGACTTCGTCATGGCCGATACGTTCTTCCGCGAGGCCGGCGATGTCGTCAGCGTGCTCGACACCGACGGCACGAGCGCGGTGGAGAATGTCGAGAAAATCCTCGCCGGCAGCTGATCGCGCAAAAGCGCGCCGATGCTTTCTTCACCTGCGGCTCGAACCGGTTGTTTCAGCTGATGAAGCGGCTCGGCAAGGCGCACAACATTCCAGGCCAGGTGGCGATGGAGCAGGTGATGGCGTGCGGGCTCGGCCCCTGCTACGTCTGTGTCCGCACCTTCGAAGTGAACGGCAAAAAAGAGCTGCGCCGGGTCTGCATCGAAGGGCCGGTGTTCGACATGCAGGAGGCGGTCGGATGGTAGAGGCGGTTCTATGGTAGATATGCGCGTCAAGATCGGCTCGGTGACGCTGCAAAATCCGGTCATGCCCGGCTCCGGCTGTTTCTCGACCGATCTCGCCCAGGTGATGGACATCAACCGGCTCGGCGCCATGGTGGCGAAGACCGTGTCGCGCGAATACCGCGCCGGCAATCCGCCGCCGCGCGCCGCCGAAGTCGAAGGCGGCATGATCAATTCGATCGGCCTGCCGACCAAGGGCATCCAATATTTCTTCGAGCACCAGGTGCCGGATTATCGGCGCTTCACGCCGCCGCTGGTCGCTTCGATCTCGGGCACCACGATCGAGGATTTCGAGGCCATGGCGCGCGACGTCGCCAAGGGCGATATCGACGTGCTCGAGGTCAATATTTCCTGCCCGACGCGCGATCCCAAAGGCGGCAATTTCGCGCTGCATGCCGAACACACTTACGACGTGATGAAGCTCATTCGCGCCACCACCGACAAGCCGGTCTGGGTGAAACTGTCGCCGAACGCCGGCGACATCGTCACCGTCGCGCAGGCGGCCGAGCGGGCCGGCGCCAATGCGCTGGTGGTGGCGAACACGATATTGGGACTGAAGATCAACACCGACACGTTCCGCCCGGCGATCGGCAACAAATTCGGCGGCTTGTCGGGGCCCGGGCATCAAGCCCATCATCATGCGCATGGTGCATCAATGCGCCAAGGCGGTGAGAATTCCGATCATCGGCTGCGGCGGCATCGTCAAGGTCGAGGACGCGGTGGAATATATGCTGGCCGGCGCCAGTGCGGTGATGATCGGCTATCTCACCTTCCGCAATCCCACCGGCATGATCGCGATCATCGAGGGGCTTGAAGAGTGGTGCGCCAAGCGCGGCTTTGCCCGCGTCGCCGATCTCACCGGCGCGATGATCGACGAGCCGCCGATGGAGACTTTTGCCGCCGCCGCGGCGCCGATCGGATAAATGACCGCCATGACCACACGCATCACCATCCGCAAGCCGGACGACTGGCACCTGCATGTTCGCGACGGCGAAATGCTCAAAGCGGTGCTGCCCTACACGGCGAAGAATTTCGCCCGCGCCATTCTGATGCCGAACCTGATCCCGCCGGTGCGCACTATGGCCGAGTGCGTTGCCTATCGCGAGCGGGTGATGGCGGCGGTGCCGCCGGGCGTGAAGTTCAAGCCGCTGATGACGTGCTATCTCACCGACGACACCGATCCCGACGACGTCGAGCGCGGCTTTCGCGAGGGGGTGTTCACCGGCGTGAAACTTTATCCGGCCAACGCCACGACCAATTCGGCGGCTGGCGTCACCGATTACAAGAAAGTCATGCGCGTCCTTGAGCGCATGGAAAAGATCGACATGCCGTTTCTGATGCACGGCGAGGATACCGACCCGGATGTCGATATCTTCGACCGCGAAAAGGCGTTCATCGACCGGTACCTGTCGAAATGGATCAAGCAATTTCCAAAGCTGCGCTTCATCATGGAGCATCTGTCATCCAAGGACGGCGTCGATTTCGTCAAAAGCGCCGCGCCGCAGGTCGGCGGCACCATCACCGCCTATCACATGATGCTGACCCGCAACGATTGGTTCGGTCACGGGCTCAAGCCTTATATGTACGTGATGCCGGTGATCAAAACCGCGCGCGACCGTACCGCGCTGCGCAAGGCGGCGACTTCGGGCGAGGCCTGCTATTTCCTCGGCACCGATTCCGCGCCGCATCCCATACTCGCGGAAGGTGTCGACCAACGGCGTGCCCGGCATGTTCAATGCGCCGGTGGCGATCGAGACCTATGCCCAGGTGTTCGAGGAAGAAGGCGCGCTCGACAAGCTCGAAGCCTTTGCCTCGCTCAACGGCCCGAAGCACTACCGCATGCCGCCGAACGAAGAGACGATCACGCTGGAGAAGACGCCGTGGACGGCGCCGGAAGAGGTCAAGGTCGCCGGCCCGGACGAGCGCGCCTTGGTCTATCGCGGCGGCGAAACCATCGCCTGGAAGGTCGTTCGTTGAGGCTGTATTGTGCTCGTCATTCCGGGGCGCCACGCAGTGGCGAGCCCGGAATCCATAGTCACGGATGGAGATTATGGATTCCGCGCTCCTCGCTGCGCTCGGCCCCGGAATGACCAGATGATGGATCGATACCGATGACGGGCTTCCCCGACAAAGAGGTGATCGCCGAGCTGACGGCAAAGATGCTGCTCGAGGTCGATGCGGTCCGCTTCATGACCGACAAGCCATTCATCTACACCTCCGGCTGGGCGAGCCCGGTTTATACCGATTGCCGACGCCTCATCTCTTTCCCGCGCGTGCGCCAGACGCTGATCGATTTCGGCGTGACGACGGTGATGCGCGACGTCGGCTTCGAGCAGTTCGACGCGGTCGCCGGCGGCGAGACGGCGGGAATTCCGTTCGCCGCCTGGATGGCCGACCGGCTGATGCTGCCGATGCAATATGTGCGCAAGAAGCCGAAGGGCTTTGGCCGCAACGCCCAGATCGAGGGCCATCTCGAAGACGGCGACCGCGTGCTGTTGGTCGAGGACATGACCACCGACGGCCGCAGCAAGGTCAATTTCTGCAAGGCGCTGCGCGAGCGCCGGCGCCGTGGTCGACCATGTCTTCGTGTTCTTCTTCTACGACATCTTTCCCGAGGGCAAAAAAATCTTAAGCGACCTCGGCGTCACGCTGCACGCGCTCGCCACCTGGTGGGACGTGCTGGAGGTGGCCAAAAAGAGCGGCAAGTTCGACAAGGGCAAGCTCAAGGAAGTCGAGAAATTCATGAAGGATCCCGCCGCCTGGTCGAAGGCGCATGGCGGCGCCGCGACAGCGACGGAATAACGATAGGGACGGAAATGCCAAACGAAGTTGCGGATGTGATCGTTGTTGGCGCCGGCAATGCGGCGTTTTGTGCGGCGCTGGCGGCGGAAGAGCAGGGCGCCAAGGTCATCATGTGCGAGGCGGCGCCGGAGGATGAATCCGGCGGCAACAGCCGCTTCACCGCGGGCTCGATCCGCGTCGTTTATAACGGCATCGACGACATCAAGACGCTGGTGCCCGATCTGACGCCGGCGGAAATCGAGACCACGGATTTCGGCACCTACACCGCCGACCAGTTCTATGACGACATGGCGCGCGTCACGCAGAACCGCGCCGATCCCGATCTGGTCGAGCTTCTGGTCACCAAGAGCTTCGATTCGCTCAACTGGATGCGGCAAAAGGGCGTGCGGCTCATTCCGATCTACGGCCGGCAGGCGTTCAAGGTCGATGGCAAGTTCAAGTTCTGGGGCGGGCTGACTGTCGAGTCGGTCGGCGGCGGCCCCGGTCTCGTCAATCAGCTCACCGCGGCGGCGAAGAAACGCGGCATCGATATCCGCTATTCGACGCGCGGCATGGATTTGTTGTTCGACGGCGACCGCGTCGAAGGCGTTCGCGTGCGCGAGCACGGCGAGGTCCGCGAGCTGCGCGCCAAATCGGTGGTGCTCGCCTGCGGCGGCTTCGAAGCCAATCCGGAATGGCGCACCCGCTATCTCGGCCCCGGCTGGGACCTCGCCAAGGTGCGCGGCAGCCGCTTCAACATCGGCGACGGCATCCGCATGGCGCTCGACATCGGCGCCGTGCCGCGCGGCAACTGGTCGGGCTGCCACGCCGTGCAATGGGAGATGAACGCGCCGGAATTCGGCGATCTCGCCGTCGGCGATCAGTTCCAGAAGCACTCCTATCCGTTCTCGATCCTGATCAACGCCACCGGCAAGCGCTTCGTCGACGAAGGCGCCGATTTCCGCAACTACACTTATGCCAAATACGGCCGCGTGGTGCTGGAACAGCCCGGCCAGTTCGCCTGGCAGATTTTCGACCAGAAGACCAAGCATCTGCAGCGCGACGAATACCGTATCCGCCAGATCACCAAGGTGACGGCGAACACCATCGAGGAATTCGCCAAAAAGCTCGAAGGCGTCAACGCCGCCGAGTTCCTCAAGACCATCAAGGACTATAACGCCGCGGTGAAGACCGACGTGCCGTTCAATCCGAACGTCAAGGATGGGCGTGGCACCACCGGCCTTGCCATCAACAAAAGCAATTGGGCGAACACCATCGATACGCCGCCGTTCGAAGGCTACGCCGTGACCTGCGGCGTCACCTTCACTTTCGGCGGCCTGCGCATCAACACCGACGGCGAGGTGCTCAACACCGATTACCGGCCGATCCCCGGCCTTTATGCCGCCGGCGAACTGGTCGGCGGGCTGTTCTATTTCAATTATCCGGGCGGCTCCGGCCTGATGTCCGGCACCGTGTTCGGCAAGATCGCCGGCACATCGGCCGGCCGCGCCGGGAAGAACTGAGCCGCCATGGACGCCAAGGTCAGGCCGCCACTCAACATGCTTTCGGCAAGCGAGATCGCGAACGAAATCGCCGCGGGCAAGACGACCTGTGAAGCGGTGGTGCGCGACTGCGTGGCGCGGATCGCCGAGCGCGACGGCATAGTCAAAGCCTTCGTGAATTTCGATGCCGCTATCGCGCTCGACCAGGCCCGCGCGCTCGATCGCGGCCCGCGGCGCGGGCCGCTGCACGGCGTGCCGATCGGGCTGAAGGACACCATCGATACCTTCGATATGCCGACCGAGATGGGCTCGCCGATCTATCGCGGCAACCGGCCGCGCGCCGATGCCTCTTGCGTCGCGCTGTTGCGCCGCGCCGGCGCGATCATTCTCGGCAAGACCGCGACCTGCGAATTCGCAGGCTCCGCGCCGCCGGACACCACCAATCCGCACAATGCCGCGCACACGCCGGGCGGCTCGTCGAGCGGCTCGGCGGCCGCGGTCGCCGATTTCATGCTGCCCGCCGCGCTCGGCACGCAGACCGGCGGTTCGGTGCTGCGCCCGTCGTCGTTTTGCGGCGTATTCGGCTACAAGCCGACCTACAACACCATCAACAAGCAGGGCGTCTGGCCGGCCGCCGACTCGATCGACACCATCGGCTGGCTCGGCCGCTCCATCGACGACATCGCGCTTCTGACGACGGTGCTGCGCATGGAAGCGCCGCGGCCGCCGCTCAAGCTGGACAACGCGCCGCGGATTGGCGTCTGGCGCACGGATCTGTGGAACACCGCGCAGGACGAGACCAAGGCCGCGATCGCGGATGCAGCGACGAAGCTCGGCAAAGCCGGCGCCACGGTGCGCGACGTCGACATGCCGGACGCCTTCACCGGCCTGCATGTCATCGCCCGCTCGACGATCGGATTTTACGAGCGCGCCGCCTGCATGGCCTATGCCTGGGATCGTCAGCGCGATCGGCTGTCGCCGCAAATGCAGCGCTATATCGAGAACGGCCACAAGATTTCGCGCGACGACTATGTCGCCGGCCTGCGGCATCTCGACGAATGCCGCGCTTTGCTGGCGGAGACATTCGCGAACTTCGACGTGCTGCTGGTGCCCTGCGTGCCGGGCGAAGCGCCGAAAGGGCTCGGCGCCACCGGCGATCCCTCGATGCAGGCGATATGGACCGCGCTGCATACACCGACCATGACGCTGCCGACCCATCGCGGCCCCAACGATCTGCCGGTCGGCATCCAGCTGGTGGCGCAACGCTACGACGACGACCGCTTGTTCGCCTGTGCGCGCTGGATCTGGGACAAAATCGGCGCGCCGGACATGGTCGGCGTGCGCCGGAGTCACTGATGGAATTCGACAATTCGTTCGAAGTGCCGCTGCCACCGGCGCAAGCTTGGGCCGTGCTGATGGATATTCCGCGCATTGCGCCCTGTATGCCCGGCGCCGAATTGACCGAGATCGTCGATCCGCAAAATTACAAGGGCAAGATTGCGGTCAGGCTCGGCCCGGTGGCGCTGACGTTTGCCGGCCGGGTCGAATTCGACCAGGTGGACGCGGCCAGCCACACCGCGCGCGTCAAGGCACAAGGCAGCGATGCCAAGGGCCGCGGCGGTGCCAACGCTGCCGCGGCGTTCCGCATCGAGCCGGCCGGCGCTGGCTCGACCGTGCGCATCCATACCGAGCTGATGCTGTCGGGCGCGGTCGCACAATATGGCCGCGGCGTCGGCATGATCGAGGCGACCGCGGCGCAGATCGTCGGCCAGTTCGCGACGAATTTGCGCGCGCAGCTTGCGGAGACGCCGCCAATGCCGGATGGCGCCTTGCGGCCGGCGTCTTCCGTTATACAGCCGCCCGCCACCAAGCCGATTTCCGGTCTGTCGCTCATGGCGGGCGTCATTTGGTCAAGGCTTGTGGCCCTGTTCAGCGGAAGCAAAACTTAGCTATCATTCAGCCAGCACAGGCAAACCGCGTGAATGAAGTGATCGGAGCGCGTGTCCCCCGCCTGGAAGACCAGGCGCTTTTGACCGGCAAGGGCCGTTTCGTCGACGACATCGCCGCGGCCGGCGCGCTGGTCGCGGCCTTTGTCCGCAGCCCGCATCCGCATGCGCTGATCCGGGGCGTCGATGCCGCCGCGGCCCGCGCGCAGCCGGGCGTCGTCGCGGTGCTCACGCTCGACGATCTGGCGCCGGTGCTCAAGCAGCGGCGCATGATGCGGACGTCGAATTCCGGCACCAAGCTCGATCAGAGCTGGCCGTTTGCGCTGGCCGACGGCGAAGTGTCCTTTGTCGGCGAGCCGGTCGCCATCGTGATTGCCGAGGACCGGTATCTGGCCGAAGACGCCGCGGCGCTGGTCGCGGTCGAATACGATTTGCTGCCGGCGGCGACCGATTGCCGGGCCGAGCGCGCGCCGCCGGTGCGCCGCGAGCTTCAATCGAATGCGGTGATTTCCTATAAAGTCACCTATGGCGACGTCGATGCGGCTTTCGCCAAGGCGGCGCATGTGGTGCGCGACGATCTATGGATGCATCGCGGCGCCGGGCATTCGATGGAAGGGCGCGGCATCCTCGCCCAAATCTCCGACCGCGAAACCGCGGTCTGGGCGTCGACGCAGAAAGCTCACGATCTGCGCACCGCCATCGCCGACTATATCGATCTCGACGAAAGCCGGCTGCGCGTGGCGACGCCCGACGTCGGCGGCGGCTTCGGACCGAAGCTTTGCGTCTATCCCGAGGACGTCGCGGTGGTCGCCGCGGCGACGTTGCTCGGCCGTTCGGTGAAATGGACCGAAGACCGCCGCGAGCATTTCACCAACGCGGCGCAGGAGCGCGATCAATATTGGTCGATCGAGCTTGCGGCGGACGAAGCAGGCCGCGTGCGCGGCTTGCGCGGCCGCCTGCTCCACGACATCGGCGCCTATGCGCTCCAGGACGTCAACATCCCGTACAATTCAGCGACCACGCTGACCGGGCCTTACGTGGTGCCGGCGCTGGCGATCGAGGTGGTCGCGACCCACACCAACAAATCGCCGGTCTCTTCGGTGCGCGGCGCCGGCTATCCGCAGGCGGCGTTCGCGATGGAACGCATGTTGGATCGCCTCGCGCGCACACTGAAAATCGACCGCGCCGAATTGCGCCGGCGCAATCTGATCCCGGCGGAGAAAATGCCGTATCTCAAACCGCTCAAGGCGCGCTCGGGCGAGCAGGTGCAATATGACAGCGGCGACTATCCCGGCTGCCAGGCGGAGATCTTAAAGACCGCCGGCTGGGACGACTTTCCCCGCCGCCAGGCCGAAGCCCGCGCGCAAGGCCGTTACGTCGGGATTGGCTTGGCGCATGGCATCAAAGGCACCGGCCGCGGCCCGTTCGAATTCGGCAATGTCCGCGTGTCGCCGACCGGCCACATCACAGTTTCGACCGGCGCCGCGCCGATGGGGCAGGGCCTTGCCACTGCGCTGGCGCAGATTTGCGCCGAGGCGTTCGGCGTGCGCGCGCAGGATGTCAGCGTGGTTGCCGGCGACACCGCGGCGGCGCCGCTCGGGCTCGGCGGTTTTGCCAGCAGGCAGACGGTCACGGCGGGCTCATCGGTGAAAATAGCGGCGGATGCGGTCGCGGCGAAGGCGCGCCAGCTCGCCAGCCATATGCTGGAAGCGGCGGAGGAAGACCTTGAAATCGTCGGCGGCGAAGTGCGCGTGGTCGGCGCGCCGCAGCTTGCCGTCAAGCTCGGCGAGCTTGCACGCGTGCTCAAGGGCGCGCCGGGTTACGGCTTTCCGCCGGGCATCGATCCCGGCCTCGAAGCCAGCGCCACCTTTCGCGTCGATCAACTGGCTTATTCCAACGCCTGCCACGTGGTCGAAGTCGAGATCGATATCGAGACCGGCGGCGTGCGCATTTTGCGCTATATTGCGATGCAGGACGCCGGCCGCCTCGTCAATCCGTTGATCGTCGAGGGCCAGGTCCACGGCGGCATAGCCCACGGCGTCGGCAATGCGCTGCTGGAATGGATGGGCTATGATGCTTCGGGCCAGCCGGTGACCACGACTTTCGCCGATTATCTGCTGCCAACGGCGACCGATCTGCCGAATTTCGAGACGCTGTATAAGGAATCGCCGTCGCCGCATAATCCACTCGGCGTCAAGGGTGTCGGCGAGGTGGGCGTCATTCCCGCCGCCGCCGCGGTGATCTCGGCGATCGAGGACGCGCTGTCGCCGTTCGAGGTCCGTATTTCGCAAATGCCGGTCATGCCGCACGAGCTTGTTGCACTGATCGCCAAAGGTGCAACAGGATAATCGTGCCGAAACAGGAGACGAGAATGAAACGTTTGAAATATGCCGCAGGCGCACTGCTCTGGTCGGCCTTGCTGCTGTCGCTGATCGCGCCGGCGCGCGCCGAGACCTTTCCGTCGCGGCCCATCCACCTGATCCTGCCCTTCAACCCTGGCGGTATCGTCGATTTCGCCGGACGGGTTTTGGCGCAGAAGCTCGGCGACGCGTTAGGGCAAACGATCGTCCCCGAAAACAAACCGGGCGCCGGCGGCATCGTCGGCCTCGATTACGTCGCCCATTCGCCGCCCGACGGCTACAACATCGTGCTGATCGACCCGAGCGTGGTCATCAATCCGACGCTGCAGAAGTCGTTGCCGTTCGACGTCTTCAAGGATTTGGCGACGGTTTCGATCATCAATTCCTCGCCCGAGGTCCTGGTCGTGGCGCCGCAGCTCGGCGTCAAGACCTATCCCGAACTCGTGGCCTATGGCAAAGCCAATCCGGGCAAGCTCAATTATGCCTCGGCGGGCGTCGGCACCACGCCGCATCTCGCCGCCGCGATGTGGGCGCAACGCACCGGAATCACCGCGGTCCACGTGCCGTATAAAGGCGTGGGGCCGTCGTTCGTCGACCTGATGAGCAACAAAGTGCAGATGGAGTTTTCCAGCATCGCCGGCGCGCTACCGTTCACCTCGAAAGGCAGTGTCATCGCGCTCGCCACCACGGGCTCCAAGCGCTCGCCGGTCTATCCCGATCTGCCGACGGTGTCCGAATTCCTCCCCGGCTACGACGTCGATCTCTGGCTCGGCGTTTACGCCCAGGCCGGCACGCCGCCCGAGGTTCTCGCCAAGCTCAACGCCGGCATCGCCAAGGCGCTGCAGGACGATCAGCTCAAAACCGCGTTCGCAAAGTTCGGCCTCACCCCGCGCGGCACCAGCCTCGATGAAGGCGCCGCATTTACCAAGTCGGAATTTGCGAAGTGGAAGAAGGTCATCAGCGACGGTCACATTACGCTGGATTGAGCGAGCCATGAGCGCAGCAGGCACGACAAATCCGTGGCCGACCGAGTTGCGCCTGCACAAGGACCGCAAGACGCTCACCGTCGCTTTCGACGACGGTGAGCGCTTCGATCTCGCCGCCGAGTATTTGCGGGTGCGCTCGCCGAGCGCCGAAGTGCAGGGCCATTCGCCGAGCGAGCGTCGCACCGTTGGCGGCAAGCAGGCGGTGCAGATTCTGGAGCTGCATCCGGTCGGCAATTACGCGGTGCGCATCGTGTTCGACGACTTGCACTCCACCGGCATTTTCAGCTGGGATTATCTCCACGAGCTCGGCCGCAATCGCGAAGACTATTGGCGCGATTATCTCGCCGAGCTTGCCGCGCAGAACCTGTCGCGCGCGCCGGCGGCGCGGTGAAGCGAAAACGCGGGCATTTTTACAGTTGTTTTGCCGACAATCGTCGGGCCGGACTTAACGGCGCGCTTCATCGCTGTCGGTAATTTTCCCTACACGCGTTGCCAACGCGAACTCGGGCGCGGCTTGCACGAGAGGCGAAGTCAAACGGGTGAGAGGATCGACAGATGGGCAATTTCGGCAATTGGCTTTCGCGCGTTATGACGCACGAACGCGGCGCGACCGCGATCGAATACGGTCTGATCGCGGCGGGTATCGCCGTTGCGATTATCGCCACGATCGCGGCGCTCGGCACCAACCTGAATGCGACCTACTCGAACGTTTCCGGAGGTCTGTGATCGAAAGACCGGGCGGACGCCACGGCCGCCGGCACCGGCACGTCAACGATCGGTCAACTTACCCGCGTCATGATCGAGACAGTGTCGGGGAGGGGGTGCGATGGGGCGCCTGCCGACATCAGAACGGCCTCGGTCTCCTTCCCTCGGGACCGGGGCCGTTCGCGTTTCATTTCCGGTTAGAACCTGCGAGCGCCGTCCGCCATGTTTCTACCGACATGGTTGATAGAGCGTTCCCGCCGACAGGAGGTCCGCATCCCCTCGGGCGCGGACTATTTCAAAGCGTCGGCGCCGGCTTGCGCGGGTCCAAGATCGGTTGGGCCACTCGGCGAGCCGCTCACCCCGATGGCACCGACGATCTTGCCGTCGACGGTGAGCGGAATGCCGCCGCTTGAGGCAGTCAACCCCGGCGAGAGAGTCGCCACGAAATTATGTCCAGCCTCCATCGCATCGAAGAAAGCCTTCGTCGGGCGCTTGAACATTGCGGCCGTGCGCGCCTTCCTGATCGCAATTTCGTTCGAAGCGTAGATCGCCCCATCCATTCTTTCGAAATACACCAGGTTCCCGGACGGGTCGACGACGGCGAAGACGTAGAGGTTTTAAGCCTCGACCTAGCAGACGGCGCAGCGGACGATTTTCGCTTTGCAGGCACGAGGGCGGCAGCGATGCCGCCCTCGTTGCGTCACAGAATCGGCTATGAAGGATCGGGACTGAATCGAAACCGATTTGGACAGGTAGCCGACAGAGATGAGGATCGGTCCGACATATCGCTGCGCGACCTTTTTGCTCGCGGCCTGCCTCGCCGGTACGACGGCGGGGTTTGCCAGGGCACAGACCGGTCAGCTACTCCTTGTGCCGCCGAATCCCGCGGCGTCTATGGAGCAATATCGCCGCGGGCTTGACGCCTACGAGCATGCTCACGCGATCTATGCCGCCGCGGCGAGCGTCTATTGGCGCGACATCGCGGCGAAGCGGAAACTGCGCAACGCCAAACGCGCGCGCGGCGAAGCGGTTTCGCTCGACGATTACGTGCTCACTCAGCCGCCGGTCTATAGCGGGCCGCCGAAGCCGCGCAATCCGGTCAAGCCGGAAGTGCCGCCGCAGCGGGTCTATGTGCCGGTGGTCGCCGATTTTCTTTCCGCTGCGCAACGGGAATTCAAATTCGCTCCGCAACTGCCGCAGAGCGACGATCAATTCAAGCGCGCTTACGCCAATGTGGCGCTGGCCGCCGGCCTTACTCCCGATCAAGTGGTGCGCATTTACGGTTTTGAGGCGACCGGCAACGGCAGCTACGATGTCGAAGCCGGTCGCGAATACAACAAGCGCGCCCGCGCCATCACCACTGCGCTCGGCTACAACCAGCTTCTGGCGACTAATACCGTCGAGATCGTCGCCGAAGACGGCACTCATTTCCTCGGCGATTTGCAGGCGAGGGACGCGCGCTTGCCGATCGATCGACAATGGGCGCTGGCAAACAAGATCGAGGCCTTGCGCCGGATGATCGCGTTTGCCAGAAGCGTGCCGGATGCCTGGGGCCAGCACGAAATCCTGGCCAACACCGAAAAAGGTCTCGGCGTGCATGCTCTCAATCTTGACCTCGACGTCGGTCCGCTGCTGCAGACGCAGAAGCTTGTGGATTCGGTCGTATTCGCGCGCCGCAAAGGGGTTGTCCGCACGCTGAGCGCGGCCGAGCTGGAAATGATGAACCTCACCGGCGACGGCAACGGGTTCGATATGGTGACGATGCCGCTCGCCTGGCGTGACAAGGTGCCGACGGCGAATTTCTTTCAGCCGAGCGGCTATGCCGACAATCCGGTGGCGCAGCGCAATAACGTCGTCGCCAAGCTGCTCGCGGCAACCAATGCGCGCATGGACGAAGAGAGCAAAAAGCCGGGCGCCGCGGAACTGGCGGCTCTGTTGCGTTGACCCCCGACAGCGGCTGCAGTGGTGCTCCGGTATGGCAATTAGGCCATTGCGATGCCACGGTCGGTCGCTACGATAGCGCCACAATACCTCGCTAATTCCCACCCCGATCGGGTTTGCTGAGCAGTCGTGAAGCGGCGTGAATTCATAACACTGCTCTCCAGCACCGTGGCGTTCTGGCGGGGTCTGTGGCCGGATGCGGCGCGCGCCCAATATCAAATGCCGCCGCCCTATCCGGCGCCGGCATATCAGCCGCAGCAGATGCAGCCGCCGCCCCAGCAGGCGCCGGCCGTCGCGCCCGCCGACAACTCGGTCGGCCAGGTCGCGACCGTCCAGGGCAGCGCCACCGTCACGCGGGCCAATGCCGGGGTTGCGGTGTTGCAAGTGTCCGATCCGATCTTCAAGGACGACACGCTGGAGACCGGTGCGAATTCCGCGCTCGGCGTAACCTTCGACGACGAAACGACGTTCAGCCTGTCCGCCGATACGCGCATCGTCGTCAACGAATTCGTTTATCAGGACGGCGGCAGCGGCAACGCCGCCGCGTTCAATGTCGCCGTCGGCACCGCCGCCTTCGTCGCCAGTCTCGTCGCCAAGACCGGCAATATGACCATCACCACGCCGGATGCCGCGATCGGCATTCGCGGCACCACCGGCGTCGTCGACGTACCGGCGGCCGGCGCAACCGCCGCACCGACGGTCAAGCTTTATCCCGATGCCGACGGCCATGTCGGCCGGATCGAGCTGTTCGACCGGCAGGGCAACCGGCTCGGCGCGCTCACGCAGGGCGCCAGCGCATTCGCGCTCCGCCCGGGCGCCGGCGGCCGGTTTTTCGCGCAGCCGTACCGGATTCCGCCGCAGGAGGCGGCGCGCGACCGCGGCGTGTTGCAGCGGCTCAATGTGACGCGCAATATCGGCCGGCAAATGCTCATCCAGCGGCGCCAATTACGCGGCCCTGACCGGCAACGGCCGAACAACGAGCGGCCGGGCCGTCAGAACTTCCGCGGCCCGCAAAACGGCAGGCCGCGCGGGCCGCGGAACAATCGAAGCCGATAACAGCGCCGGCCGAAACCGGCGCCGGCAACAACGAGGAAACCCATGCGAGCCTATCAAATACCCAAGGGCGGCGCCGGCATCGAGTCGGTGGTTCAGGTCGAGCGTCCCGATCCGAAGCCCGGCCATCGTCAGGTTCTGGTGAAGGTCAAAGCCTGCTCGCTCAATTTCCGCGATCTCGGCATCGTGCGCGGCACCTACCGCGTGCCGGTGCGCGAGAATGTCATTCCGCTGTCGGACGGCGCCGGCGAGGTGGTTGAGGTCGGATCCGGCGTGGTGCGCGTCAAAGCCAGCGATCGCGTTGCCGGTAATTTCTTTCAACGCTGGCCCGGCGGAGAGCCGATGCCTGACGCGCACGCGAGCGCGCTCGGCGGCGGCACCGACGGCATGCTGGCGGACTATGCGCTCTTGGAAGAGGACGGCCTGGTGAAAATCCCGCCGCATCTGTCGCTGGAAGAGGGCGCGACGCTACCCTGCGCCGGCGTCACCGTCTGGCACGCCATGATGGAGCACGCCAAGCTCAAGGCCGGCGACACGATCCTCTTGCAAGGCACCGGCGGCGTGTCGATCTTCGGCCTGCAATTCGCCCGCGCCATGGGCATCCGCGCCGTCATCACCTCGTCGAGCGACGACAAGCTCGCGCATGCCAAAAAACTCGGTGCCGCGTGCGGCATCAACTACAAGACCACGCCCGACTGGGACAAGGCGGCGATGGAATTCACCGGCGGCATCGGCGTCGATCACGTCGTCGAGGTCGGCGGCGCCGCCACCCTGACGCGCTCGTTTGGCGCGCTGCGCGTCGGCGGCAAGATCACGATGATCGGCGGCTTGAGCGGCGGCGCCACCGAGCTCAATCCGGGCCTGATCTTCTCGCGCCGCGCCAATGTGCAGGGCATTTCGGTCGGCTCGACGCAAATGTTCCTGGCGATGAACCGCGCCATCGAAGCAAACGCCATCAAGCCGGTGATCGATAAAGTGTTCGCCTTCGCCGACGCGAAGGCGGCCTACAAGCACATGGCCTCGGGCGCGCATTTCGGGAAGATTGTTATTCGGGTGGAGTGACGGTGAGGCGGGGTTGGCTTGCCGGGTCGTAGCTCGCGGCGGCAAGCGCCCGCCTACGCTGAAGGTTCGGCGCGGCGGCCTTCACTCGCTTCGCGAGCGAAGGCTGGTGGGCGCTGTAGGGATTGAACCTACGACCTCTCCCGTGTGAAGGCAACGTGGTCTCTATTTTTCAATGACTTAGGTCGGATCGTTTAGTGGCAAGAGACAGCTATTACAGGCATGCCCGGCCCTGGGGAGCAGACTTTCCAGACCGCCGCCCCGATCATATTCAACTGGTAAATGCGAACACAAAGTAGGACTCGCCGTCGTGAGTGAATTCGCCGAGCTCCGTTTTCCCCATTTTCCGGTTCGCCCTGAGGGATGGGATATTATCGGATCGGACGAACGACATCGCAGCACGGCCGGGCAGACGTTTACGCATCTCTTGGTACATCAGTCCGGCAAGGCCATTTCCGCGTTCGCGTTCGGCGACACATACGGGCCCATAGAGGTAACAGTTGGACGGTGCTGGGAAGGCGCGCAGCATGTTTTGAACGATGCCGACATGTGACTTGGCGGCAATGGATGTTGCAAGCGCATAACCGACGACTACGCCGCCACGTCGCGCAACAATTATCGGCATCTCCGACATTGTGCGTCTGAACCAATCGGCAGTCTGGCGGACTGAGAGGCCGCCGCCATTTTCATGCAGGTTCGTTTCCTGCATCGCTACAATCGCGGGAATATCGTCGCTCGTGGCCAAGCCGGTCTCGTAATCGGCGTTCATAGATAAGCCTCTCATTTGGTGCTTCGCTGAAAGCGTCGCGTCTGTGCAAGAGGCTACTTGGCCGGTTAGAATTGAGAATTGCGATTGCGCCCTAACCGTATCGGGAATTCCGATGGCCAAAGCTACGTGGGACTGGGAAAGTCGGATCGGGCGTCGCGTCAAACTCCGCGACCTTCACATCCTCTCGACCGTAGTTCGCTGGGGCAGCATGGCCAAGGCGGCCCCGCATCTGGCGATGTCACAGTCTGCCGTGTCGGAGGCAATCGCCCACCTCGAAGATGCGCTTCGTGTGCGCCTGCTCGATCGCGGCCCGCAAGGTATCGAGCCGACAATTTATGCCAATGCGCTTTTAAAGCGCGGCAACGTGGTCTTCGATGAGCTAAAGCAGGGCATCAAAGACATTGAATTTTTGTCCGATCCGGGCACGGGCGAGGTCCGAATATCAAGTCCCGAAATCTTGTCGGCCTGGCTGATACCCGCCGCCATCGACAGCCTGCTGCGCGAGAAACCGAACATCACAGTACGCGTCTACCAGCAAGACGCGAACATCCTCGAATTCAGGGAACTTTATGATCGCAATGTCGATCTCGTGATCAATCGAATACCGGCCAACTTCTCACACGAGGATTTGAAAATCGAGCCTGTCATCGATGATCAACATTTCGTCGTCGTGGGCGCTAACAGCCCATGGGCGCACGGCCGCAAGATCAGCCTTCGGGAGTTGGCGAAGGCGAAGTGGATATTTCCGCCCAATCCCGTTGTCAGAGCCATGGTTCAGCAGGCGTTTGAAGCCGAAGGACTCTCGGTCCCGCCTGCCAGCGTGGCGGCCAACTCAGTTCTGGTGCGGGTGCATCTGATAGCAACGGGGCGGTTTGTTTCGGTTTTCCCGGCATCGGTGCTGCGCAGCGTCGCGGCCCAAATGTCGTTCAAAGTCTTGCCCATCAAGTTCAAGATCAAAGCGCCCCCCATCGTTAGCATTCGATTGAAGAACCGAACGGTCAGTCCGGTTGTCGAACTTTTCATGGGGCATTTGCGAGCGGTAGCGAAACCAAAGCCGGTCAGAGCCAATTGAGCAACCCTCATCGGATGGCCGAATTGGATATTGCATGTGGAAATTACGTCCGCGCGCACGTTCGCGATGGCCCATGGCCGAAATTCGCGTTGGACCAACTTAGGCGCTCTCGGAGCGAAGCGGGCGTGGCACTAGAGTGGTGGGCGCTGTAGGGATTGAACCTACGACCTCTCCCGTGTGAAGGGAACGCTCTCCCGCTGAGCTAAGCGCCCGGTCCAGAACCGCGATTTAGGCGGCGGCTCTTCGGGGTGTCAAGCGAGTGGCAAAGCCGCGCAAATCCCGGCTCAATTCGTCGACGCCACGCGCGAGGCGGTCGATTGCAGCGCGCGGATGCGGTCGGCGAGCGTGTTCTTGCCTTCCGCCGCGGTGTCGCCGTTTTCGGCCGCCGCGTCGCTGCGGCCGGCAGCCGCTACGGTGCGGCCGGCGCTCGCCGCCTCGACCAGCATCGATTCGATCGGCGAGCCGGGGCCTTCGAGCGTCGCGGTCAGGCGTGCGACTTCGGCGGCGACGTCGTTGATGCGCTCGCGCAAGAGCGCGTTCTCGACGCGCTCGGCCGCCCAGGTCGATTCGGCGTCGCGTTTCATGGTGCCGATCTCGCGCTGCAGCTTGGTGCGCTCGTCCACCGCCGCGGCGAGCTGCGCTTCCAGTTGCGCGATATCGGAACGGAAGCGCTCCGTCGCCGTGCCCGACCGGCTGCCGGAGGCGGCCATTTCGCCGCGCAGATCGGCCTCGGTCTTGCGCGCATCGTCGAGCTCGTTGCGCAGGCGCTCAAGCTGATAATCGCGCTCGGCCAGCACGCGGCCCTGATCGGTGAGCCGTGCTTCGAGATCCTGGACGCGGCGATTGAGCACTTCGGCTTCGCTCTGATGCACGAACAGCTGCCGTTCGAGATCGGTGGTCCGCGTGCCGAGATCGCCGAGCTTGCCGCGCGCCGCGGTCAGTTCATTGGCGGCCGTTTCGGCGTCGGCGCGCTCGCGCTCGAGCCGGCGCTCGGTCTCCGCGACCGCCCGTTCGTAATCGGCGACGCTGACCTTCATCGCTTCGACCTGGGTGCGGAACACCGCGATCTCGCTGCGCTGGCTGTCGGCGATCAGCGACCGTTCGCCGAGCTCGCCGAGCAATTTGGTGAGCTCCGCCTCCTTGTCGGCAAGGTGCCGCTCGGCCTCGCGCAGCGAGCTCGACTTGATCTGGAATTCCTCTTCGGTGGCGCGCAATTGGTCGCGCAGCGTCTTGTCGCGCGCTTCCAAGGCAAAGATCGCGGCGGTCTTCTCGCCGAGCTCTTTCTTGAGCTGATTGATAGCGTCGCTTTTCTTGCCGAGCTCGGCGAACTGCGTCGTCGTCTTGGCCTTCATCTTCTCGACGCTCATTTCGAGGCGGCGGGTCGACATGGCGAATTCGGCGCGGAGCTGGTCCTTGTCGGCGCGGATCTCGGCGATCGACAGCGGGGTGGCCGCTTCGAGCCGCTTCATGGTCAAGCGGACGGCGCGATTATGGACCAGCGGAACGAACAACAGGCAAAGCAGCGCCGCAACGAGAAACCCGATCCCGAAATACATGACCGATTCGATCATGACGCTACGCCTCCAGGCCCTCGTCTATTCCTCGCCCCTTTGCGGGGCAGGGAAGGCAGAGGGAACGCACGACCATGCCATGAGGGTGTACACCGCACCACATTCACGAGCCGTTAACCTAAACCGAGTTTGTCCGCTGCGCCATCGTTTCCAAACTCGTCGCCACATTCGCCGCCAAGCGACGGATCAAAACGGATTCCAAGTCGGCCGCTGGGTGAACTTCAGGTAGCCGAGATTGGCGCCCAGCCGGAAACCGACGCCGGAGCGGATCGGCACCAGCACGATGTTATTGGCCGTCAGCGCGGTCATGCCGAAACCGCCGATAAAATAGGCGGAACCGTTGACGCCGCCGAAGCGGTCGAAGATCGCCTGGGTGGCGGGGAGATTATAGACCAGCATCATGGTCCGCGCCCCGTCGGCTCCGGCGTCAAAGCCGATACTGGGGCCCTCCCAGAACACGCGCAAATCGCCGGCATTCTTTGTGTAAAGCGTGCCGTCGCCGTAGCGCAGCCCGCCGACGAAGGCGCCGCTGCCTTCCTCGCCCAGGATGTAGCCGTTCGGCTCGCCCCACTGGCTGAAGGCTTTCTGCATGATCATGGCAAGCCCGCGCGACACGCCGCCGAAGAAATGGTGTCCAGCCTCGATCACTTCGTCCGGCGAAAAGCGGTTTGTGTCGTGCGGTGGCGGCGGGCCGGGAACGGCCGTCGGCGGCGGCTGCTGCGGCGGCATGGTCTGGGCACTGGCCGGCAGCACTGCCGCGAGCGATGCAACGACGACGGCGATACCGGCGGCGCGCCAAGTGAGGTTCATCGTCCAGCTCCCCGCTTAACCCCTTGCTCACGCAATCGGCTCTAACTGGAAGCCGAACCGATGCGAATCAGCCCAGCTTTTGCCGAGACTATGACGACAGCACGGCGAAAACGGAAGCAATACTGCGCCGCTGTAGCCGCCTGCGCCGGGCTTTTGGCTTATGCCGGCCTTGTTTTTGTGCTGACCGCCGGTCCGCCGATCGCGCGCGCGGCCGCCGCCGGACAGATTGTGGTGGACTGGCACACCGGACTCGCAATCAACGGTTATGATCCGGTTGCCTTCTTCACTGACGGCAAGCCGACAGAGGGCAGTCCCGAACTTGAATTGCGCCATGGCGGCGTGGTCTGGCGTTTCGCCAATATCGGCGATCGCGCGGCATTTGCCGCGAGCCCCGACGTTTATATGCCGCAATACGGCGGCTACGACCCGCTCGGCATCGCCCGCGGTATTGCGGTCGCGGGCAACCCCAATGTCTGGGTGATTGCCGGCGAAAAGCTGTTCCTGTTCTACGACGACGACCGGCGCAACAAGTTCGCCGCCGATCCGGACCGCATCATCGGGCAGGCCGACCGAAAATGGCCGGCCGTGTTGCGCAGGCTCATCCCGTAATCGACCGGCCCGAAGCGATAAAGGCCGGGATCAAAAGGTCTGGCGTGCCGTAGTGCAGCGGCGACCCATCGGGCGCGGTCACGCTGCCGCCTGCGGCTTTGAGGATGGCGTGACCCGCCGCGATGTCCCAGTCCCGCGTCGGCGCAAGCCGCGGATAAATATCGGCGGCGCCTTCGGCGATGCGGCAGAATTTGATCGACGACCCGGATTGCACAAGCTTGGCCTGCGCAAAGCCGTCGACATAGGCGCGCGTGCGCGCATCGAGATGCGAGCGGCTTACCACGATGGCGACTTCGCGCGCCGGGCGCGGCCGGGCGCGGATCGAGGTTGGCCTCGCGCCGTCGCCGGCAGCGCGCGTAATCCGGTCGGCGCCTTGCTCGACAATGCCGCGCCATGTCAGGCCCAAGGCCGGCGCGCAGATGATCCCGAGGATCGGTGCGCCGTCGGTCATCAGCGCGATATTGATCGTATATTCGTCGCGGCCGGCGATGAATTCGCGCGTGCCATCGAGCGGGTCGACCAGAAAATAGCTGCCGCGCTCGATTGCCGTCGGCCTTTCCCGCGCGGCATGCTCCTCCGAGATGATCGGCACCCCGGCGGCAAGGCGCCCCAAGCCAGCGCAGATAATCGCTTCGGCGGCCTCATCCGCCGCCGTCACCGGCGATCCGTCGGCTTTCGTCCGCACATCCGCGTGGGCGGCTAAATCGAGGATCGTTTCCGCCGCCTGCTGGGCGAGCTTGGTCAGCTCCTCCATGAGCGCAGCACAGGCGGCGGCGTCTAAGCTTGGCACGGACGGTTCCCAAGGTTCCCGGTCGCTAAGGGGCTTGCGATCTAGCACGGCTCGCGGCGGAGGGCACGATTGCCGAATCGCCCGCGCTGTGACACGGACGGGCTTTATCCCGTGCCGCGGAGCCGCTCATGTCCGCCCCCGTTACCGGTCCCATCAGCATCGGCGCCCTCGATCTGGCGGCGCTGCTGTGTTCGCGCGTTTGCCACGACCTGATCAGTCCCGTCGGCGCCATCGTCAACGGGCTCGAGGTTTTGGAAGAGGACAAGGACGAAGAGACCAAGACCTTCGCGCTCGATTTGATCAAGAAGAGCGCGGGTCAGGCTTCCGCCAAGCTGCAATTCTGCCGGCTGGCCTTCGGCGCCGCCGGCTCGGCCGGCGCGCAGATCGAGCTGGGCGATGCGGAAAAAGCCGCGCGCGGCCTCATCGAGGACGGCAAGACGACGATCGTCTGGAACCTGCCGCGGGAATTGGTGCCGAAAAACCGGGCCAAGCTCCTCCTCAATATGCTGATGGTCGGCGGCGGCGCCATTCCGCGGGGCGGCACCCTGACCGTCGACCCCTTCGAGGCGGGATATCGGGTCACCGCGGCCGGGCTTAACGCCCGGTTGACCGCGGCCACCGCCGAGCTTCTCAGCGGCAGCCCGGCCCAGCCGGTCGATGCCCATGCCATCCAGCCGCTCTACACCGGTATCCTGGCCCGGGATTGCGGTTTGACCGTGTCGGCGGCCCTCGAGGGCGAAGCTGTGGTTGTAACGGCCCGTTGACCCGCTTTTTGTCGGTATTGCGAGCGCAATTCCGGGCGTTCCGCAACCGAAATTAAACCCTTTGGCAACAGACTAAGCCGGCCCAATCAGGCGTAGCGCGCCTGGCGAGGACGGCGCGCGTCGTGCGCGGCTGGCAATGGGAATGCACGCAATGCGTGTTGCCGGCGGTTCGCCGGCGGCGACGAGGCGCCCGGAATGGACGAGTTGCTGCGCGACTTTCTCACTGAGACCGGCGAGAGCCTCGATCTCGTCGACGCCCAGCTTGTGCGTTTCGAGCAGGAGCCGAATAACGGCGGCATCCTCGGCAATATTTTTCGCCTTGTTCATACCATCAAAGGCACTTGCGGCTTTCTCGGCCTGTCGCGGCTCGAAACCCTGACGCACGCCGCCGAGACTTTGATGGGCAAATTCCGTGATGGCATGCCGGTCACGGCCGAGGCGGTGACGCTCATCCTTTTGACCATCGACCGCATCAAGTCGATCCTCAGCGAGCTCGAGACGAAAGAGCAGGAGCCCGTCGGCAACGACTCCGATCTGATCGAGCATTTGGCGGACATGGCGCGACGGGAAACAGTCGCACCCCCGCCGTCGCCGGAACCGCCTCCGCAACAGCCGGTGGCTGAGAGCAGCGACGAACGCCCGGCTGCGGCCGCCGAGGCCGAAAGGCCCGCGGCTGAAGCGAGCGAAAAGCTTGCCGGCCATTCGATCCGAGTCAGCGTCGAAACGCTCGATCGGCTGATGACCACGGTTTCGGAGCTGGTGCTGACGCGCAACCAGCTGCTCGAGATCGTGCGGCGTTACGAAGAGTCCGACCTCAAGGTGCCGTTGCAGCGGCTGTCCAACGTGACCGCCGAGCTGCAGGAAGGCGTGATGAAAACGCGCATGCAGCCGATCGGCAATGCGTGGCAGAAGCTGCCGCGCATCGTGCGCGACCTGTGCGCCGAGCTCGGCAAAGAGATCGAGCTCGAAATGCACGGCGCCGAAACCGAGCTCGATCGGCAGGTTCTCGAACTGGTGCGGGATCCGCTGACGCATCTGGTGCGCAACTGCGCGGATCACGGCATCGAAAGCCCGGCCGCGCGCGTCGCCGCCGGCAAGCCGAGGAGCGGCACCATCCGGCTCACCGCCTGTCATCAGGGCGGTCACATCATTATCGAGATTGCCGACGACGGTCGCGGCCTCGATGCCGCGCGCATCAAGGCCAAGGCCATCGAGACCGGGCTCGCCAGCGAAGCCGAGCTGGCCGGCAAATCCGAAGGCGAGATCTGCAACTTTATCTTCGCGCCCGGCTTTTCCACCGCCGCGCAAGTCACCAGCATTTCCGGGCGCGGCGTCGGCATGGATGTGGTGCGCAGCAATATCGAGCAGATCGGCGGGACGGTGGAGCTCAAATCCGTAGCCGGCGCCGGAACGAGATTCACCATCAAAATTCCGCTGACGCTCGCCATCGTCTCGGCGCTTATCGTCGAGGCCGCCGGCGAGCGCTTCGCCATTCCACAGCTCTCCGTGCTGGAGCTGGTACGCGCCGGCGGCGCCAGTGAACACCGTATCGAACGCATCAAGGACACGCCGGTGTTGCGGCTGCGCAACCAATTATTGCCGCTGTTGTATCTGAAGGAAGTTTTCCGTCTCGGCGACAGCGACTGCGATAGCGGCTTCGTCGTCGTGATCCAGGTCGGCAATCAGGTGTTCGGCGCCGTCGTCGACGGCGTGCTGCACACCGAGGAGATCGTGATCAAGCCGATGTCGTCGAAGTTACGGCACATTGCCGTGTTTTCCGGGACCACCATCCTGGGCGACGGCTCGGTCATCATGATCGTCGACCCTAACGGCGTTGTTCAGGCGCTCGGCCGTGCCGCCCAGGCCGCCCAGGCCGATACGCCGGAGCTCAATCAAGGCGAGGCTGCCGCGGCGGACGACATCGTCTCGCTCCTGGTCTTTCGCGCCGGCACGCATGGGCTCAAGGCCGTGCCGCTGTCTCTGGTCACCCGCCTGGAAGAGATCGATTGCCGCCGCATCGAAATCTCCGACGGCCGCCATCTTGTGCAATATCGTGATCAGCTGATGCCGCTCGTTCGCATCGACGCCGAGGCCGGCCTGAAGAAAGAAGGCGCCCAGCCGATCCTGGTGTTCTCCGATCGGGGCCGCTCGATGGGTCTTGTGGTCGACGAGATCGTCGACATCGTCGAGGACAAGCTCGACATTGAAGTCGTCAGCAACCGTCCCGGCGTGCTCGGTTACGCCGTGGTCAAGGGCAATACCACCGAGATCGTCGACGTCGCGCATTTCCTGCCGCAGGCCTTCGAGGACTGGTTCCGCCGCCGCGACGGGGCGAGGTCCGGGCCGGCGCGCACGATTTTGCTGGTCGACAACTCGCCGTTCTTCCGCGACATGCTGGCGCCGCTGATCAAGGCGGCCGGCTACCGGGTGATCGCCGTCGGATCGGGCAGCGAAGCTCTGGCGTCGCTCAAATCCGGCAACCGCATCGACGTCGTCGTGACCGACGTCGAAATGCCCGAACTGGACGGCTTTGCGCTGGCGCAAGCGATACGAGGCGAGCCGGCAACCGCCGCTATCCCGATCATCGCGCTTGCCGCCATGGTTTCCGACGAGACGATCGCGCGGGGACGCGCCGTCGGCTTCCACGATTTTGTCGCTAAATTCGATCGACCGGGACTGATCGCCGCGATCAAGGAACAGAGCGCCGATCAAGGGCGGGCAGCGTGAGCGCGATGAACGACAATAGCAGTCTGACCGACTACGTCACCTTCACCACGGCCGGGCAACTGTTCGGTCTGCCGATCGAGCGCGTGCAGGACGTGTTCAAGCCGACCCGCATGACGCGGGTGCCGCTGGCCGGGCCGGAGATCGCCGGCGTGCTCAATCTACGCGGCCGCATTGTCACGGCGATCCATCTTTGCAACCGGCTCGATCTTGCCTCGCGCGCCGACGGCAAGCCGCCGATGGCGATCGGCATCGAATCCGGAGCCGAATCGTTCGGCCTTCTGGTCGACACGGTCGGCGAGGTGCTCAAGCTTGCAGACGGCGAGCGCGAGCAAAATCCGATCAATCTCGACCGCAAGCTCGCCCGCGTCTCCGCCGGCGTATTCCGGCTCGACGGCCAACTTCTCGTCGTGCTCGATGTCGACCGCGTGCTGGATCTGGGCGCCGAGACGATGGCGGCATGAGCGCAACGATAGACCTGCAACGAGACGAGACAGCGGCTTTGCCCGCGCAAGCCTGGAACGAGGAGACCTATGAAAACGTGTTTGGTTGTTGACAACTCCAGCGTCATTCGCAAGGTGGCGCGACGAATTCTCGAAGGGCTCGACTTCCAGATCGTGGAAGCCGAGAACGGCGAGGAGGCGATCGTATCGTGTCAGACGCAGATGCCGGACGCGATCCTGCTCGATTGGAACATGCCGAAGATGGACGGCTACGATTTCCTTCGGGCGCTGCGGCGGCTGCCGAGCGGCGATCGGCCCAAAGTGGTGTTCTGCACCACCGAGAACGATGTCGCACACATCGCCCGTGCGCTTCATGCCGGCGCCAACGAATACATCATGAAGCCGTTCGACAGGGACATCGTCGAAGCCAAATTCCAGGAAGTCGGGTTGATCTAGAGCATGATGCGAAAGACCAAGAGTCGTCTTTCCGAAAGCATCGTGCTGGAGCCGCTGTAAACCCGGCTGCGCTTCGCGTTGAAGCCTGCCGGCATCAAAAGTCCGCGTACGGAAAGTCCCTGTTGTATGAGTACCGTCCTCGCAGCCGCGAGCCCCGCGCCCCGGACCGCAAACCCGATCCGCGTGATGGTCGTCGATGACGCCATCGTCGTGCGCAGCTTGTTGGCGCGCTGGGTCGATGCCGAACCCGACATGGAGGTCATCGCCTCGTTGCGCACCGGCCGCGAAGCGGTGGCGCGGATCGAGCAAAGCGATGCCGAGGTCGTCGTGCTCGACATCGATATGCCGGAGCTCGACGGCATTTCCGCGCTGCCGCTGTTGTTGCAGAAAAAGCGCGATCTCGTCGTCATCATGGTGTCGACGTTCACGCGGCGCAGTGCCGAAATCAGCTTGCGCGCCCTGGCGCTCGGCGCCAAGGACTATATCCCCAAACCGGAAACGACCCGCGAGGCGACGACCTCGGTCGAATTCCGCCGCGAATTGATCGAGAAAATCCGCACGCTGGGCCGCAACCGGTTTGCGCCGCGTGCCTATGCGCGCGCTCCGGCGCCGGAAGTGGCGCCGACGCCGCAAGGTAAGCCCGCCTCATCGCCGCGGGCACGAAAAGCTCCTTCGCATGAGGCCGAGCCATTGCGGCTGCGGCCATTCTCCGTCGTTCCGCCGCGGGTACTCTTGATCGGCTCTTCGACCGGCGGGCCGCAGGCGCTCACCGCCCTGATCGAAAGGCTGCCCGCCGCGGTCGACCGGGCGCCGGTCTTGATCGCGCAGCACATGCCGCCGATGTTCACCACCGTGCTGGCCGAGCATCTGTCGCGCGCCGGCGGCCGCGGCGCCCACGAAGCCGAGGACGGCGAGCCGGTGCTGGCCGGCGGCATCTATGTCGCGCCGGGCGGCCGCCATATGCGCGTCGTGCGCGACGACCACGGTATCAGGATCGCGCTTGGCAACGATCCGCCGATCAATTTCTGCAAGCCGGCGGTGGATGCTTTGTTCAGCTCGGCGGCTCCGGTGTGGGGCGCGGCGTCGCTGGCGCTCATTCTCACCGGCATGGGCGCCGACGGCACGCGCGGCGCTACCGACATCGTGGCGGCCGGCGGCAGCGTGATCGCCCAGGATGAGGCGACGAGCGTGGTGTGGGGCATGCCGCGCTCCGTCGCGCAGGCCGGCTTGTGCTCGGCGGTGCTGCCGCTCGATCAGATTGCCCCGAAAATCATCCGCTTGTTCTCGGGGGCGCGTTCGTGACGCCGCTCGATTACGATTTCCTGCGCACTTGCCTGAAGGCCCGCTCCGGTCTCGTGCTGTCGGCCGACAAGCAGTATCTGGTCGAAAGCAGGCTCTTACCGGTCGCCCGCAAAGCCGGCCTTGGCAATCTCGCCGAGCTCGTGGCGGCGCTCAAGCTGGCGCAGGATCCTGCGCTCATGACGACCGTGGTCGAAGCGATGACGACCAATGAATCGTTCTTCTTCCGCGACAAGATGCCGTTCGAGCATTTCCGCTCGACGATCATGCCGGCGCTCTTGGCGGCGCGGCGCTCGTCGCGCAGCATTCGCATCTGGTGCGCCGCGGCGGCGACCGGCCAGGAGCCCTATTCGCTGGCGATGTGCTTGAAGGAGATCGAGGCCGAGATCGCCGGCTGGCGTATCGAATTGCTCGCCACCGACCTGTCCGGCGAGGTGCTGGAGAAGGCGCGCCGCGGCCTCTATACCCAATTCGAAGTCCAGCGCGGACTGCCGATCCAGCTTCTGATCAAGCATTTCGCGCAATTCGGCGAGCTGTGGCAGATCGCGCCCGAGCTGCGCGCCATGGTGCGCTACCGGCAGCTCAATCTGCTCGCCGATTTCAGCCAGCTCGGCAGCTTCGACCTCATCTTTTGCCGCAACGTGCTGATCTATTTCGATCAGGAGACCAAGACCGACGTACTCAACCGGCTGGCGCGGGTCATCGCGCAGGACGGCTTCCTCGTCCTTGGCGCCGCGGAAACCGTGGTCGGGCTGACCGACCGCTTTAGAATGGTACCCGACAAACGCGGCCTCTACGTCCCGAGCGCGAATGTGTCACGGCTGTCGCCGCTTAATCCCGCCAAGCCCGGGCCGCGGCTCGTTGCCGTCGGCGGCGGTCGTTAGAGCATGATCCCGAAAAGTGGATACCGGTTTTCGGACAGGATCATGCTCAATCAAAAAGCCGGAGCCCGGTTTTGATTCCATCAAAACCGATTAGGCTCTAGCCAAGCCGGGTCCGGGCAGAGTTGTAATGGCGGTCGCAAATAAAAACCCCGGCCATTGGCCGGGGTTTTGCCGTCTCGGTCTTACCGTGTTCGTTAGGCCGGGATTTTACGCCGGTATCTTGGCCTCGTCCTCGGTCGGCTCGCGCAGCACGTAGCCGCGGCCCCATACCGTCTCGATGTAATTCTTGCCGTTACTGGCATTGGCAAGCTTCTTGCGCAGCTTGCAGATGAAGACGTCGATGATCTTCAGCTCCGGCTCGTCCATGCCGCCATAGAGATGATTGAGGAACATCTCTTTGGTCAGTGTGGTGCCTTTGCGCAGGCTCAGGAGCTCCAGCATCTGGTACTCCTTGCCGGTCAGGTGGACCCGGGCGCCGTTGACCTCGACGGTCTTGGTGTCGAGGTTGACGCAGAGGTCGCCGGTATTGATGACCGACTGGGCGTGCCCCTTGGAACGGCGTACGATGGCGTGGATGCGCGCGACCAATTCGTCCTTGTGGAACGGCTTGGTCATGTAGTCGTCGGCGCCGAAGCCCAGCCCCCGCACCTTGTCCTCGATGCCGGCAAGGCCGGAGAGGATCAGGATCGGCGTCTTGACCTTCGATACGCGCAGCGAGCGCAACACCTCGAAGCCCGACATATCCGGCAGGTTCAGGTCCAGCAGGATGATGTCGTAGTCGTAGATCTTGCCGAGATCGATGCCTTCTTCGCCGAGATCGGTGGTGTAGACGTTGAAGCTCTCGGATTTGAGCATCAGCTCGATCGATTGCGCGGTGGCGCTATCGTCTTCAATTAGCAAAACGCGCATGCAATGCCCCTTCTTCGCCGCGCGGGCTCAAGGTCGGCTCGCCGCAGCGGGCCTCCGGGAAACGCCTTGCACAACTGATTCGGGACACTAACGGCGCTATGGTTAACAAAACCTGATTCCTGTACGCAAGCATCGAATAGGCAAATTCCGGCGAATCGCCTTAAGATGTTGCGGGGTAGTGGTTTTTTAGCCACGTTCGTGTTCATGTCCTGGATTAAGTCTCGGCGCTAACCAATTCAAACAACTCAGCCCTCCGTCCTGGAGGGTGAGTGCCTAGTAAGTTTCCTTGGCCCTAAGGACGACTGCGCAATGATTAACGTCCCGGGTAAACAAGCGATTAAGAAGACGCCTCGCAGAGTAACCATTCTTTTGCGGACAGCGGGCGCGCTCTGGCCGGATAGTGCTTGGCGGCGCTCCAACCGAGGGCGCGCCGGAGGCCGGCCGTGAAGGCGCTCGCCGAACAGATCAATGAGCTCGACGGTATCGAGATCTATGGCCGCGTGGTCGGGGTGCGCGGCCTGATGGTCGAGGCCGCGGGTCCCCTGCATGCGATGTCGGTCGGGGCGCGGGTGGTCATCGAGACCCCGGCCAAGAACATCCCCTGCGAGGTGGTCGGCTTTTCCGGCAATAACGCGCTCCTGATGCCGTTCGCCCCGCTCGAAGGCGTGCGCCGGGGTTGCCGGGCGCTCGTCACCTCGGTCGCCGGCGCGGTGCGGCCGTCGGTCGGCTGGCTCGGCCGGGTGGTGAACGCGCTCGGCGAGCCGATCGACGGCAAAGGGGCTCTGCTGCTCGGGCCTTCGCCTTATCCGTTCCGCAACACGCCGCCATTGGCGCATGCGCGGCGCCGGGTCGGCTCGCCGCTCGATCTCGGGGTGCGGGCGCTCAACACCTTCGTCACCTGCTGCCGCGGCCAGCGCATGGGCATTTTCTCCGGCTCCGGCGTCGGCAAATCGGTCCTGCTGTCGATGTTGGCGCGCAACGTGTCGGCCGACGTCACCGTGATCGGGCTGATCGGCGAACGCGGCCGCGAGGTGCAGGAATTCTTGCAGGACGACCTCGGCGAGGCGGGCCTCGCCCGCTCGGTGGTCGTAGTTTCGACCTCCGACGAGCCGGCATTGATGCGCCGCCAGGCCGCGCACGAGACGCTCGCCATCGCCGAGTATTTCCGCGACGAGGGCAAGGATGTGCTGGTGCTGATGGACTCGGTGACCCGCTTCGCCATGGCGCAGCGCGAAATCGGTCTCTCTGCCGGCGAGCCGCCAACCGCCAAGGGCTATACGCCGACCGTGTTCACCGAACTGCCGCGGCTCCTGGAACGGGCTGGCCCGGGCACCGAGCAGGGCACGATCACCGGTATTTTCACCGTGCTGGTGGACGGCGACGACTATAACGAGCCGATTGCCGACGCCGTGCGCGGCATCCTCGACGGCCATATCGTCATGGAACGCGCCATCGCCGAGCGTGGCCGCTATCCGGCCATCAACATCCTCAAGTCGGTCTCGCGCACCATGCCGAAGGCGGCCGATCCGGCCTACCTGCCGGCTCTGACCCGCGCCCGGCAGGTCATGGCGACCTATGCGGATATGGAGGAGCTCATCCGGCTTGGGGCCTACCGGGCCGGATCGAGCCCCGAAGTCGACGAAGCCATCCGCCTGCACAAGCCGCTGGAAGACTTTTTGGGCCAAGGTAAGGAAGACGCAACCAGCTTGGCGGAAGGTTACAGCCGTTTGGCGCAGATCGTCGCGACCGCGGAAACGGAACGCTAACGTTATGCATGCCACAATCCGTCGATCGGGGCGCCGCGCGACGGGGTTTGCTCGCGCTCCATGCCCAATGGCTTTCCGGAAATGACTTCGGGGGAGTAGTAGTCGATGAAGTCCCGAGAGACGCTTATCCGCCTGAAGAAATTTCAGGTTGACGAAAAACGGCGCAAGGTCGCCCAGATCGAGACCATGATCGCCGAATTCGAGCGCATGGCCGGCGATCTCGAACGCGAAATCCGGGCCGAGCAGGATCGCGCCGGCATCCACGATCCCGGCCATTTTGCCTATCCGACCTATGCCAAAGCCGCCATTGCGCGGCGCGAGAATCTCAAGCGCTCGGCCGACGAGTTGCGCGTGCAGCTCGAAGACGCCAAGGGGGCGCTTGGCGAGGCCTTTGACGACCTCAAGAAGGTCGAGCTGCTCGACGAACGCGACCAGATGCGCGAGCGGGAGGCGGAAAATGCCGCCGAGCAGATCGAGCTTGACGGCATTGCGCTGATGCGTGCCCGCGGCATCGCTCCGGCGTAAGCTCGCCGGTCCGGTCCGGTACAGTCCGCTCGTCCCCGCCAGCGGGGACCCAAGTTTTCACTTCGGCTTAAGCTTCGGATTGTTGCCTTTTTCGGCGATGAGCGGGAATTTGTCTCGGTCCCACCTCGCATTCGCTCTCGACGAAGGCCACGCTCCGCGGCGATAATCCGCCGGGGCGGGAGTTCCCGTGGGCGTTGTCGAGGCCTTGTTGGGGCCAGAGGCTTTAATGTTGGTGCAGACGGAACTGGTCTGGCTGCTCGGCGCCGTCGCCAGAGGCGACGAGGCGGCGTTCGAACGCCTCTACATCGAAACCCGCGCGAAACTCTACGGGGTCTTGCTCCGTATCTTGGGTAGGCCCGCATTGGCCGAAGAGGTCATGCAGGAGACCTATCTCAAGGTTTGGAAGATGGCGGACCGGTTCGACCCCATGCTGGCAAGCCCCATCACCTGGATGGTGGCGATTGCGCGCAATCGCGCCATCGATATCGTGCGCAAGCGCGGCGACGTTTCCATCGAAGAAGAACCGGAGGCGATGGAGACGGCGTCCGACGCGCCGTCGCCGCTGGCGCGTCGCGAAATGACCGAGGAGCTCAGGCGGCTATTGACCTGCCTCGGCAGGCTCGACCCGGAAAAGCAGCGCATCGTGCTATTGGCCTATTACAGCGGTTGGAGCCGCGATCAGCTGGCGCAAAAGCTCGATATTCCGGTGAACACGATCAAAACCTGGCTGCGCCGCAGTCTCCTCGAAATCCGCGAGTGTATGGGGGATCGCGCATGATCGTGAAAAGTGGATACCGGTTTCCCGCCTTCGCGAAGCCCGCTTCGGCGGGCGAAGGAAGGTCGGACAAGATCATGCTCAAAAAAAGCAGCATGATCCCGACACCTGTCTGCCGGTTTTCTGTCGGGATCGTGTGCATTGGAAGAAAGTCTTGAGGTAGCGATGTACGACGACGACCGGGATGCTCTTGCCGCCGAATACGTCTTGGGAACGCTCTCCGCCGACGAGCGCGACCAGGCCGAGGCATTGCTCGTGATCGATCCGGGCTTTGCCGAGATCGTGCGCGTGTGGGAGCGCCGGCTGGGCGAGCTCAATGTCATGGTGGAGGCGGTCGAGCCGCCGCCCGATGTTTGGGACCGGATCAAAACCGAGATCGATGGCGCCGAACGGCGGATTGCCGCCGAAGCGGAAGCCGTAATCCCCGCAGCCGAGGAAAGTCCGTTGCCGACGATCGCGGAAGCCGCGCCGCAGACCGCGCCGGACGCTGCCGTTGAGACGACGGCGGAAGCCGCTCCCGAGGTCGAGCCAAAGGCGGAGGCGACTCCGGAGCTTGCGCCGGAGCAGCCAGCGGAAACCGTGCCGGATTTGCTCGCCGAGCCTACAATCGATGCGGCTGCTCCGCTGCCGCAGGATCTGGAAGAGACGTCGGCGGTTGCGGCGCTCGCTTCCAGTCTTCTGCTGCCGCCGGAACCGCCGCCGCAAGCCGAAGCGCCGTCGCCGACCGAGCCCGCAGCCGCGTCGCCGGCGCCGAAAAGCGAGCGTGGCGCCGAGATCGTCTATCTGGCACGCCAAGCGCGACGCTGGCGAGGATTCACGGTGGCGATGAGTGCGGTCGCAGCCTTACTCGCGGTCTATATCGCGGTCGGCCAGCTGGCGCCGGGGCTGCTTCCCGTCGGCCGGCTTTCGCAATCGGCGGCCGTGCCGCCGCCCGGTTCGCGCCTCGTCGCGGTGCTGCAGCAGGAGCCGACCGCGCCAGCATTTTTGCTCACGGTCGATCCGCAGCACCACACCATGACCGTGCGCAGAGTGACCGCGAGCGCGGATACTGGCCGCAGCTACGAATTGTGGTTGATTGCCAGCAATAATCCCAAGCCGCGCTCGCTCGGCCTGATCGGCGCCGAGGAATTCACCACACGGCCGCTGCCGGCCGATTTCGATGTCACGGCAATGCGCGCGGCGAGCTACGCGGTTTCGCTCGAGCCCGCCGGCGGCTCGCCGAGCGGCGTGCCGACGGGTCCGGTTCTGTTTACCGGCAAAATGGTGGAATCCGTGCCGCCAGCGCCGCCGCCGAAGACGTAAGGTTTACCGGATGGTCGGCAAATGCCCACTCAGCGTCGTCGGCTGACCGGCCTTCACCAGAACGTCGGTGCCGAGGTCAACTCCGCTGCCGATATTGGCGAAAATGCCGACCACTGCGACCACGGTCGCGCACAACAGACCAATGACCACGATCTTCAAATGAGTGGCGCGGTCGGCGCTATACATCGAATGGTTCATGACATCCTCCCGCTTCTGCCCATTAGTCGCAGCAGCCGCGCTGAAGGTTTCGCTCTATCCCCGCAGCTAAGCGGTGATCGGGGTCACAAAAATACGTCTTCACCGAACGTTGAAGACGCGTGATAACGGTTGAGGGGGACCCTTGGTTCCTACCCGAGGCGAGAATCCCCGTGAGCGAGTTCCACTAAATCGCTGCTGAGACAGCGGTTTTTCATAAAAAGGTCAGAACGTGAGCCAGATCACATCCGAACTTGCCCCGACCGGCGTTCTTCGCACCGGCATCAATATGAGCAATTTCCTGCTGGTGACGGGAAAAACCGCCTCCGGTGATCCGCAAGGCGTGGCGCCCGATATGGCGGCCGAGATCGCGCGCCGGCTCGGCGTGCCGGTGGCCTACGTCAAATACGAGCGGCCTTCGCATTTGGCCGATGCCGCCGGCACCAATGTCTGGGACATCGGGCTGATCGGCGCGGAACCGCAGCGGGCGGCGAAGATCGCGTTCACCGCCGCTTATTGCGAAATCGAAGCGACCTACCTCGTGCCGCCCGGCTCGCCGATTTCCAGCATCGCGGAGGTCGACCGGCCCGGCGTACGGATCACGACGCGGCGCGGTGCGGCCTACTGCCTCTGGCTCGAACGCAATATCAAAGAGGCCAAGCTCCTGCTCTCGGACACGGCGGAAGGACCGTTCGACCAATTCGTCGCCGAAAAGCTTGAGGCCTATGCCTCGCTGCGGCCGCAGCTTCTCACCGACGTGAACAAACTCCCCGGCTCCAAAATCCTGCCTGGGAATTTCATGACCGTGCAGCAAGCAATCGGCACCGCCAAGGCGAATGCAGCGGGGGCGGCGTTCCTCAGCGAATTCGTCGCCGAAGCGAAAAAGTCAGGACTGGTGGCGCGCCTGATCGAGAAGCATCACGTCAAAGGATTATCGGTCGCGCCGTGAAAGCGGGCTAAGAGCATGGACAGAACGCGGTCGCCATTGGCTAACCGAGTTGAGAGTTTCTCAAGCCTGCCCGTGACGGCTGGACAGGAGCGGGGACTCGCCAAGACGCACCGGTAGTGCATGCTCACGACACTCGACGCGAAACCGCTTTAAGACCGCCGGTTCACCGTCCAGGTTCACGTTTAAGTCGTCGTCCGATTCGAACTCGATCCAAGAGCTTCGGGTCGTGACCAGTTTGGCGCGAATCCCTGCAGCACCTTCGTGCAGCAAATGGGAGAAAGCATCCAGGCGCGCCGTGCGGTCGAGTTCGGGCAAAATCATCAAATCAAGCAGCCCGTCATCGATCAGTGCGTCTGGGCAAAGCGGCACGCCGCCTCCAGCCTGCCGACCATTGCCGATCGCAATTGCCACGAAAGGCCCTTTCCATGAAAAACCTCCTGCACGAAAGCTACCGCGGCTCGCCGAAAGTTCTGCAAAGCGCGAGACGCCGGTGAGCACGTAGGCCAACCCACCCAGTCGCCGCTTAAGCTCCGGATCGGTTTCCACCGTGACACGGGAGCCGAAGCCCCCCGAGACGAGATTGATGAATGGCTTGCCGTTGAGCAGGCCCACGTCGATCCATTGTGGCGTGGCGGTGGCCGCCAATTGCAAGGCAGCCGTGAGATCATGCAGCGGCACGCCCGTCGAATGAGCAAAATCGTTGGCGGTGCCCAAGGGTAGGACGCCCAGGCAACAATCCGAAGGCAGTCCGGCGGCGTAGGCTGTGCCAAATACCTCGTTGATCGTACCGTCGCCGCCGCCCGCGACGAGGCAGTCGATGTTGCCTCCACTTGCCTCGGAAACCGCTTGAGCGGTCATGCGTGCGGCATCTCCTGGCTCCCAGGTTACTCGCACCTCCACAGAGTGACCATCTTGTCGGAGATCGTGAACTGCCGTTCGTAGGCCAGAGTTGCCTGCCGCCTTGCCATGCAGAATAATGCGAATTCTTGCCACAGATTAGGACCTCTCGCTGGCGACTATGTGAGTAGTCTGAAAGCATTTGACCCCAACCGGCCGATTAGAGGAGCGGAGACGCCAGTCTCAGCCATTGGCGCGGTCGAGGGCCGGGGAACATTTTGCATCGCGGTAACCTGTCGCGTCCGCACGCCGCTAGCGAGGCAAAAAATGATCCGAAGCGACGTCAACGGGGGGAAATTAAGCCCGCTTTGCGACTTACAATTTCTTCACGTTCGCGGCCGGCGGCTTGGTTCGGGACAACCACGCCGCCTATCTTCGCCGCCAATTCCTCCATGGTCCGGTGTTTCCCAGCTATCCCATTTGTATCGTTCGCGGCGGCGCGTAAAAGCCCGCCAGCAGCAAGGCTAGAATGCCGGTGAGAAAAATGCCGTCAAAGGTTCCGGCGCCGCCGATGGAAGCCACTGGCGCGCCAAGCCCGCGCACTTTGTCAAGATTGGTGATGTCGGCGCCGATTAGCGTGCCCAGTCCGCCGGCGATATAAGCGAGCGGCGCCGCCTCTTGCCGCTGTCGCCGCGACAATACTACGGCAATGATCGCGGTGATCACGGCGGGCATGAAAACCGGCAGGGCAATGCCGATGCCCGGCACCGGGGTGGCCAGCCAATGCATGATGACGGCGACGATCGCGATCGCTACCAAGCCCTTCATCCACAATTGGTTTTTGATCAAGAGATAGATCGACACCAAGGTCGGAATGACGGCGCCGCCGACATTGACCGCGATAATAGTGCCCTGCCAATGACTGACGGTCGGCACTTCGTAGGGCATGCCGAAGAAATCGACGACTTGATTGGACATCACCTGCTCCGGCGGCAGCTCCGCGATCGGGATGTTGAAAAAACTGCCAAGGAGCGAAGCGAAGAGTAGCCACATCGCGGCGTGGTGACTGACGCCGAGGCTTTCATAGGCGTAGCTCACCGAACGCAGGATGAGCACGATAAGAAAGGCTCCAACCAATATGGCAAAAAAGGCTGGCTCAATCGGCAGGTAGTGCATCTGGCTCATCTGCATCGGTAGTCCTCCGCGATCTAAACGGCCGGCGGCGCCGTCATCCCCGCGTTGCTAGCCCAAACAGCGGACATGACGTAATTTCGCCCCTGAAAGGGGACGCGGCAGCATCCGCGCAATGTTCCTTCGGGCTGAAACCGGATTTGCGCCTCTTCCTCCATCTAGTCGGAAACTGCCCTTCGGCGCCTCCTGAAACGGTTGCCACTTAACGTCTCAACCTTCGCAAGCGTTAGACGAGTCCCGTTATCCATTTTGCATGCAGGCTGAGTTGCCAGATCGCGCCCAACTCAAGGATGAGCAGGAGGCATCCAGCCGCCAGCCCCCCGATAAGCAGCAACCCATCTTGTTCAAGATAAGCCAGCGAAATGAATGCGATCAGAACGGCCGGCAGGATATTGCTGAGAGGAAAGGGTGTTAGCAGCAGCCGCAGCGTGAGAATAAAAATCACCGAGCCAACGAGGCGTTTGGTCGCTTCCGGTGGAGTGGCAAAACGCGGGTAAATCGCGCTTTCGATACATGCGAGGATTGGAATGGCGCGCCGCACGACGGCGTCGACAGGCCGCCTCGGTAATTCGCGCGTGGCCATCCATTTTGGAAACTTCAGCCGTGAATGACCGAGCATCATCTGAACCGCCGCAACCAACAACAAAATTCCAGAGAGAATGGAAATGCCTGGTGCGGCCGCTGCAATGCCCAAGATCAGCATGATCATCCCGAACGACTGTTGATGAAGGTTCTCCATCAACCACTGCAACGTGACGGGACCAGTGGGCGCCTGATCACGCAAGCCCTGTAAGATGGCTGAAGCGGGGACAAACGTCCGTTCTGATGTCAAGTCAGACCTCCGCTTCTGACGTTGCGTGAGAGCCACCCCGCGCCAAGCACGCTGTGGGAAAAAACCGTCCATTCATGGACGACTGGTGAATGAACAGTAGCCCTTCAAGATTGCGCTTTCTTCGATCGCATTCCTTTGATAATCGACAGGGCAGCAGGAACAAGTAGTTTCTGCGCGGCAACGTCTAATGGATTGTGCGCAAAGCCAACGATGTTTGCCTTGACCTCCCGAATCTCCTGGCCGAGGGCATCGACGGTGAGCTTGAGATCGCGCGCGTCCCCTTGGATCGCGTCAATGGCCATTTTGCGAACGTCAAAGGCGAGCTCGATCTCCGGTCCCGGTCGGGCATTGGCAGCCACCTGCAGAACGATCGCCGCGATGACAAGGTCAACGATGGCAACAATCGCGGCTCCCCAAATGGGGCCTGCCGATGCCTGCAAGGCATAAAAGCCCGCAACGTTTGCCATGCCGAGCCCGAACACTGCAATCAAGCCAGCAAAGGCGAAAAGGCCGAACCGTCGCGCCAAGACCCCGAGCCAAATCTTTCCGATCAAAAAATCCGCTTTTCGCAGAACCTGAAGGTCACGAACGAGATTGTCGATCATGTCGGAAACTCCTAGCGTCGCCCGAGCAGACGGCCAATCAATACTCCCACGAGCAGCGCGCCGACCACGCTTTGGGTGGGGTGTGCGGCGATGTTCTTTTCCGTTTCCTCAAAAAACGTCGTCACCTCGTTTACAAGCTCGCGTAGTTGATCCCGTAGCTCGCGTTCCTCCGCGGCTTCTTGCGGCGGAGGGGGAGGCGTCGCGTCGCCCGCGGCGGCCGCCGGCGGCGGGATCGGCGATATGTGCTCTCGCTCGGAGGCCGCAAGCTCCTCCTGAAGGGACTTCAATTCACGCGACACTACTGCATCCGTGGCCATGATGATGCTGCCCCTTCAGAATCGCTACAATCGGTGGCAAACCGGCTTGAGAGTGAACCGCTCTAGGCGGCCGAACGAGGAGCCGCGCCCTTAACTGCATCCCACGCCGCCTGATTGGCGCGGTCGAAAGCCTTGCGCGATTCCGCCAGGGCCGCGCTCAGCGCAGCCCAAAACTCGTTTCCCGTCTGATTCAACTTCTGCAATCTTGCTTCCGCCTCGGCAGCGTCCGCCTTCATCGTTGTCACGGCAGCATCAACGTCAGCGCGCCGGCCAACCGCGAACTTTGTCGCTATCTCCTGGATCGTGTTGGCCGCTTCGCGCCAGGCCTTCGCTTGTGCGGCGGCAACGTCGCGAAAGAGAGCCTGCTGCTGCGGGACCTGTTTGGCGACAGTGTCGATATAGGTTTTGACTTGCGCTTCGAACGCTTTCCACTGAGAGTCCAATTGCGCCTTATTGCTCTCCCAAGCAGCCTCGGTTGCTTTGGCTTGTTTCTTGAGATTGGCTTGGAACTCGTCACGCTGCTTTTTCAGGTCGGCGATAAGCTGGTTAGCCTTCACTTTCAAATCAGACTGCACTTGGCCCGCTTTTGCTTCCAGCGAGGCCAATATGGCATCCATTTCATCAATTCGCTCTTTCGACCAGTTCAAGTAAGAGTGCATGCTGCTTTGCTCTGACATTATCATCTCCATTGTGTCCAAACTTGTTTCATCACTGCATCTTGTCGTTGGAACTCACGGCCATGAAGCGTCAGGCCTCTTTGAATTTTTTGACCTTGAATGCGAAGCCGATCATCAAGATTCCGAAGGCGATCGCAAACAGAGCGATCAGCCAAATCAAGGCCAAGGCGCCAGCGCCCGGCATTATGAACAGAAGAATGCCGAACAGTACCGACAATGCGCCGTCGAGGATCAGCCACCATTCGTCTTCGATGACGTTCCGCAGCTCAATGGCGCCGACGATCTGCAACACGCCTGTCGCAAAAACCCAGCTCGCGATAAAATAGAGCAGCGTGAGCGCGGTAAGACCGGGCCAGAGAAATGTCACTATGCCGATGCCGATGCCAACCAGGCCCACGAGCACGAGCCACCATCGGATATCGGTGCTGCCCCTGCCGACGATCGCCGCTGTCAGCGCGAAAACGCCGTCAACCAGCGCATAGGCTCCGAAAAGCAGAATAAGCGTCGCAAGGCTAATCCCCGGCCAAACCAGCGACAGTACTCCGAACATGAGGGCCGCAATTCCACGCAGCAAAAAAAGCCACCAATTACGTGCGAGCAACCGCGGAAGCGAGATGACGCTTACTGTCTGGCTGGTCATGACTGATACTCCGTCGCTTTCGGGTAAAACACTAGACCGGTCATTCGCCACTCATTTTGATCTGGATCAAGCGTGCGACCGTGTCTTAAGCGAGCGGGCGCATGCGGTCGTTGGCGACATGAGAATTCTTCAATCTTTTCATTCTCTCCGTCGCGATCGTCCCCACGCTACAGCGTGGCGGTCCCAGCCATGATGAACCGCCCCACCGAGAATTAATTGCATTAAACCCCCTTTTCCTGTCGAGTGGGCGCCCGTATTGCCGACCTGGAGGCCGCTTTCAATGCCAGTCGGCGACGTGGCGCAGCTCGCCCTCGTTCGCAATCGTCAGCGACCGGCCGCTGATCTCGATCAGACCATCGCGTTGGAACATGCTGATCACCCTGCTGACGTGCACCGGCGTGAGGCCGGTCGCGTCGGCGATGTGCCCGTGCCGCAGTGGGAATTCCATGGTCGAGCCGCGCTTCATGCCGCGCTTGTCGGCCTTCTCCGTGAGTTTGAGGATCAGCCGCGCGATACGCTCATTCGCCGTGCGACGTCCGAGATCGAGTGCCAATTGATCAGCTTGCGCGCACTCTTCGTTCCATGTCTCCGACAGCCTCTCAAGGACAGGGCGATATTTGAAGAGTATCGTCTTGAAGTCGCTGCGCGGAAACTTGCGGCACGTCACCGGCGTGATCGCCTCGACTGAACGGCTCCGCATCGGTTCCAGCAGGAACGTGGCGGAAACCAGATCGCCAGGCATCAGGAATGAAAGGATCTGCCGTCGTCCATCCGATAGCCCGATTGATGACGCCGCCCAACCGCTGCAGATGATCGTCACGAAATCCGATGTTTCGGTTGGATAGGAAATCTTCCGGCGCGCGGCTATCGTATGGGTGGATGACGAAAGCGGCGGCAAATCAGGATATTGCCCGCTTGCGTCGCGCGCTTTGCTTAGGGCGCTGCACAGGTTAAGACTGAACATGGCACAGACAGCGCAAGTGAGCACTGCTGTCACGTTCTTCTTTTGAGACGCTGTAGTCTGGTCTCGATGTCAACAGCCATAGCCATCAATTCACGCCCGGCCACTTCCAAGCCTTCCGCAATCTCGGCCTTAAGATTGGGCACCCTTGCGCAGCGGAAGCATTCTTCCGCTTCATAGACGAAACGCTCAGCGTCAGCGCGACTGAAAGGTCGTTGTATCTCATGCTCGGCCGCGACCTTGCGTAGGAGAGTCGCGCTCAACGAGACGAGCAGCATGTGAAGCTGCTGATTTTGCTGCCGCAATTCGTTGAGCGTGGAGTCGTTCATCTTCGCGATTCATCTCAATGGCTTTTCCGGATTTAGAGAAAAAAGCGGCAATTACCAATACGCGGGAGTGTCGCTTTCCATAGGTGGCGGATATGATTGACCTGCAGCGCTTCAAAGCGCTGGCTTGTTCTGATTGCCTGATTTGGGGGATGGCAAATGGAACTGCGACACTTGCGCTATTTTGTAGCGGTTGCCGAAGAGCTGAGCTTTACACGCGCAGCCAAGAGGCTGCGCATTAGTCAGCCGCCTTTGAGCGAGCAGATTCGCCAGTTGGAAACCGAGCTCGGCACCCAACTGTTTCGCCGCCTGACCAGAGGCGTCGAGCTGACAGACGCGGGAAAGCTCTTGCTCGAACAAGCCCGCATCATCCTAAAACAAGTACAGGATGCCGCCGTCGGTGTGCGTCAGCGAGGTCGTGGTGAAACGGGGCGGATTATTATCGGCTCGGCCGGCTCGATCTTTCATCCACTTATTCTAAGGGCTCTGCACGAGTGCAAGACGCGCTACCCGAATCTCACGATCGCGGCAGAAGTCGAGGTGACAAATACCGCGTTGCTAGTGGCATGGCTCCGCACCGGGCGCGTCGACCTGTGCCTGCTCTCTTTACCTATAGACGATAGCGAAGGTCTCGCGATCGAGCCCCTGGTTGACGAAGATTGTGTGATGGCGCTGCCGCATGGGCATCCACTCGCCAATTCTCCATCGGTGCCCTTGGCAAGCCTCGCCAAGGAGGATTTCGTGCTTTTTACGCGCGGCTTCAGCCCCGCCCTACATGATGCCGTCGTCGCAGCCTGTGAAAAAGCCGGATTTAAGCCGAAACAGGGGCAGGAGGCGCCTCAGATCGTAAGCATAATCCCCCTAATTGCTGCGGGTTTCGGCGTCTCTATTATCCCGCGATCCTACAGTGAGATCCGCTTCGCAGGTGTGCATTACGTCGATATTGATGGTGATGCGCCTCGCTCGCTAACCGCATTGGTTTATCGGCAAGACGAGCGCTCCCCAGCGATCAAGAATGCCATCAAGGCGGCTCGCCTAGCTAAACTCGCCGCTCCTGAAGCGTCCGGCCGCTTCAACCTGACCGCTCAGTAAGGCACGGTCAATGTCGGAGTCGGGTCTTGGTCGTGTCAAAACGCTTGGAGAGACGCGGGACTTGGCGACGAACGGCGCACGTATTCTACCGGTCCGGCTATGCCCGGATCGCTGCAATGAGCGGCTGGATGCCCACGATGTTCATCACGCGGGTGACGTTGTAGGCCAACACATGCAGTGCCATTTCGGTGGCAACCTTCGGCAAGCGCTTCATCAGGAAGTGCGTCGCCCCCATTCTCATTTTTAGCGTGCCAAAGGGATGCTCGACCGTCTCGCGACGTACCCGCATAGCCTGCGGGTTCTTGTCGAGGCGCTTTTGTACGGCCTCCAACACGTGCTCATGCTCCCATCGCGTGATTCGCCGCTCCTTTCCGGTCGTGCAGCGAGGCTTGAGCGCACAGTCACGGCATGCATTTGTCCAATAGCGCCGCAGCTGCTGGTCGCGCTCCTCGTTTGTGTAACGGTACTTCAGCTTTTCGCCGGCCGGGCAGCGGTACACATCCTCATCGCTGAGATAGACGAAGTCTTGCTTGCCGAAGCGACCCCTTGCCTCAATGCCAGAGGTCATCGGTTTGGGAAGCGTCGCCGCGATGTCGGCCTTGTGGCACTGGAGGATTTCTTCGCCGCTGTAGTAGCCGCGATCAGCAACGGCTTCGAGCTTATCGACGCCAAGGACTTGTTTCGCTTGGCAAGCGATTTTTGCCAGTTGCGCTCGATCCGAGCCATCGTTCGTTACCTCATGTGTGACGATGAGGTGATGTTTCGTGTCGACTGCGACCTGCGCATTGTAGCCGACCACGCCCGAGCCGCGGCCGCTAGTAGCCATCGAGCGACTGTCGGGATCAGTGAGCGAGATCTGCTGATCGGGCGATGCCAGCATCAGCTTCTCCATCACCGCCAGGCGCTGCATCTCGCTTTCCAGCTTGACCAATTTTTCCTTCAGATGGGCCGTCTTGGCTGCCAATTCTTCGGACGGCTCCTGTCGGTCGGCGGTGTCGAGCTGCGCAAGATAGCGCGCCACGCTCTCCTCCAACTGCGCGCGGCGCCGCTCCACCTTGTTACGCGTGAAGTTCTTGTCGCGGGTGTTGACCGCCTTGAACTTGCTGCCATCGATCGCAACGCTCGCTGTCGTCAGCAGGCCCATCTGACGGCACAGTTCGATAAATCGCACGCAAACCTGCTTGATCGCTCCACCACCGTCCTTGCGGAAGTCTGCTATCGTCTTGTGGTCAGGAGTCAGCCGGCCCGTCAGCCACATCACCTCGATATTGCGCCCAGCCTCACGCTCAAGCCGCCGGCTCGACTGAACCCGATTGAGATAACCATAGATGTAGAGCTTCAGCAGCACGGAGGGATGATAGGACGGCCGGCCCGTCGCCTCGGCGACCACTCCTTCAAATCCCAACCTCGATAAGTCGAGCTTGTCGACAAAGGCATCAATCACCCGAACCGGATTGTCATCGTTCACCCAGTCCGCCAGGCACTCCGCAAACAGTGTCGCTTGGTCGCGATCGATCCCCTCAACAAAGCGCCTCATCCCAGCCCTCCGCAGCGGCAAAATCACACTGCAGAGTGAATCACACACCGCGCGTTTTTACACAGCCAGGGTCAAACGGAGACTTGGCAATAACTCCGTGGCATGCCCGTTCGCCCCTCGAAAGCGGACATTGCCAGCGCTTTATGAGTACTGGCCCTAAATACTTCCCACCGTCTTCAGCCGCACCCGCGGGTGGATTTCCGATTGCGCCAGCACGGCGGTTTGCGCGCGGAAGCGCTCGACGATGCCGCGCACGAACGGCCGGATGCCGGGCGAGGTGACCAGCACCGGCGCCTCGCCCTCGCGCGCCGCCTGCTCGAATTTGTCCCGCACCAGATTGATGAATTCGGTGAGCTTCGACGGCTGCATGGCGAGGCTGCGCTCGTCGCCCTGGCCGACGATCGATTCGGCAAAGGCCTGCTCCCATTTGGCGGTGAGCGCGATGATCGGCAGCGTGCCGGCCGGGGTGACATGCTGGGCGCAAAGCTGGCGCGCCAGCCGCGCGCGCACGTGCTCGGCGAGCATGGTGGCGTTGCGGGTTGCCGGCAGGCCGTCGGCGATGCCTTCGAGGATGGTCGACAGATCGCGGATCGAGACCCGCTCGGCAAGCAGGATTTGCAGCACGCGCTGAATGCCGGAAATGGTGATCTGTGCCGGGACGATGTCCTTGATCAGCTCGCTCTGCTCCTTTGGCAGTTCCTTGATCAATTTCTGCACTTCGCCGTAGGACAACAGCTCGGCCATATTGGCCTTGATGAGCTCGGTGAGGTGGGTGGCGAGCACCGTCGGCGCATCGACGACGGTCAAACCCTTGACCGAGGCTTCCTCTTTCAGCGAGGCGTCGATCCAGGTGGCCGGCAGGCCGAATGTCGGTTCGGTGGTGTGGGTGCCGGGCAGCGTAACCTGATTGCCGGATGGATCCATGACCATGTATTGGCCGTGCCACACTTTGCCGGTGCCGGCCTCGACCTCCTTGATCTTGATGACGTAGGTGTTGGCGTCGAGCTGCACGTTGTCGAGGATGCGCACCGCCGGCATGACGAAGCCCATTTCGGTCGCCAGCGACCGGCGCAGCGCCTTGATCTGCTCGGTCAGCCGGTCGGAGCCGTCCGGGCCGTTGACCATCGGCAACAGCGCGTAGCCGAGCTCGATCTTGAGATCGTCCATCTTGAGCGACGCGGCGATCGGCTCCTCGGTCGGCGCCGCCTTGGCGATTTCGACCTTTTTTTCCTCGGCGGCGACGGCCTGCTTGGCGCGGCGGTCGATGGTGAAGGCCAGCGCCGCCGTGCCGCCGCCAAGCGCGAGAAACGGGATCATCGGGATGCCGGGCAGCAATGCCATGACCAGCATGACGGCGGCCGACATGCCGAGCGCCTTGGGATAGCTGGAGAACTGGCTGAGCAGCGCCTTGTCGGCGGCGCCAGTGACACCGGCCTTGGAGACAAGCAGGCCGGCCGCGGTCGAAACGATCAGCGCCGGAATTTGCGTGACCAGTCCGTCGCCGACGGTCAGCAGCGTGTAATCCTGCGCGGCGTCGGCAAAGCTCAAGCCTTGCTGCACGATGCCGATGATCATGCCGCCGATGACGTTGATCATGACGACGAGGAGGCCGGCAATGGCGTCGCCGCGGACGAATTTCGAGGCGCCGTCCATGGCGCCGAAAAAGCCCGACTCGTCTTCCAGCGCCTTGCGCCGCCGCCGCGCGTCCTTCTCGTCGATGAGGCCGGCATTGAGATCGGCGTCGATGGCCATCTGCTTACCCGGCATGGAATCGAGGTGAAAGCGCGCCGCGACTTCGGCGATGCGGCCGGAGCCCTTGGTGATGACCACGAAATTCACGATCACCAGGATCGTGAACACGATGATGCCGATGACGAAATTGCCGCCCATGACGAAATTGCCGAACGCCTGGATGACGTGTCCGGCGGCGGCGGTGCCTTCGTGGCCGTGGGCGAGAATGAGCCGCGTCGAAGCGAGATTGAGCGCCAGCCGCAGCATGGTGGCGATCAGAAGCACGGTCGGGAACGAGGAGAATTCCAGCGGCGCCTGGATGAACAGCGATGTCATCAGGATCAGCACGGAAAAGGTGATCGAGATCGCCAGCGAAAAGTCGAGCAGCACCGGCGGCAGCGGCAGGATCAGGATGACGAGGATCGCCATCATGCCGACCGCCAGCGCAATATCGCTGCGCCGGAGCATGGTGCCGAAGTCGGCGAGCCGTGACATCGCCGTCTCGCCGCGCTCGGCTGTTGATGCGTCGGTCATGCCGTTCGATCGGCCCCGTCTGCGGTCGTGCGGTTCAAAGCTGTGCGCGGCGGCTGGAGGGCCACCGACATGAAGAAGCGGAGCCGCGCTCGAGTTCCAAGGCTGACCCCAAAGAGCGTTAGAAGAGTGCAGTAGAAACGGTTACGCCTCCCAGGCAAAATGTGCCGGGTATATGGTTAGCGGGTGGTTAACGTGGCGCCGATTGCGGCCGAATAGCCTTTTCGGACGGCGATCCGAGGAGAATGCCAGTGGCTTGCCGTGGTATCGCCATCGTTGCGTTGGCCGCCTTCGCATTGGCCGCTTCGGCGGCCTTCGCCGATGGCATCGAGCCCGGACTGTGGAAGATCACCAGCCGGGCCGAGAACGGTGGCATTATCAGTCCACCCCATGAATCGTCGAAATGCTTGACGGCCGATCAGACCAATGATCTGGCGACCGCATTTTCGCCGGTCGCGACCACGATTAACTCGGATTGCGCGCCGATGGAGCGAAGCCTCAAAGGCCGGCTGCTCGCGTGGCACCTGGTCTGCAAGGGCCAGATCAACATGGATCTCAGCGGCGAATTCAACTTCGACGGACCGCACCACTATAGCGGCACGGTGCACACCAAAGCGGAAATGCCCGGCATGCCGCCTGTCGATTCGAAGACCACGATCGAAGGCCAGTGGGTGTCGGCATGTCAGTAGTAAACGCGATGCGCCGTTCGCTCGCCGCGGCGTTTGTCATCGGCGTCGCCATGCAGGCTGCGGTGGCGCAGGAGACGCAGCGCCCCGCCGCTTTCGTCGATGCCGCAACCGTGGTGCCGGGGCTGATCGTCGAGATGCGCTATGCCGGCTCGCACAATTTCACCGGCCGGCCGGTCGACGGCTACCGGGCGCCGCATTGTCTGCTGACGCGGCAGGCCGCCGCGGCATTTGCCGAGGTCGCACGCGACGTCGCCCCGCGCGGCCTCGTCGTCAAGGTGTTCGACTGCTACCGGCCGGTGCGCGCGGTGATGAATTTCGTGCGTTGGGCGCGCGACCTCAACGATCAAAAGATGAAAGCCGAGTTTTATCCGAACGTCGACAAGCGCACGCTGTTCCGCGACGGCTATATCGCGTCGCATTCCGGCCATTCGCGCGGCTCGACCATGGACCTCACGCTGGCCAAGACCGACGGTACCGAGCTCGACATGGGCACCCATTTCGACTTCTTCAGCCCGAAATCCTGGACCGCCGATCCGACGATCACGCCGGCACAGCACGCCAACCGCATGTTGCTTGCCGACGCGATGCGCCGGCGCGGCTTTCGCGGCTATTACAAGGAGTGGTGGCATTTCACGCTACGCGGCGAGCCGTTTCCGAAGACTTATTTCGATTTTCCGGTGCAGTGATTTGTCATCATCCGCGGAGGCGGATGATCCAGTATTCGGTGCGCCTCAACTCCGAACGCACGATTCAATCGACAATGCGCGGAGATTACTGGATGCTCCGACTTCGCGGAGCATGACAATGTCACAGCCCCAAATAAAATTTCTTGATCAAATCGTTGTTGTTGAGCTCGTCCATCGTGCGGCCCTCGAAGGCGATCTTGCCGTGGACGATGACATAGCCGCGGTCGGCGATGCGGATGGCTTGCGTGAAATTCTGCTCGGCCATCAACACGGTGAGCGAATAGCGCTGCTTCATTTCATTGATGGCGTCGATGGTGCGGCTGACCAGGATCGGCGCCAGGCCGACCGAGGGTTCGTCGACCAGCAGGATTTTCGGCGCCAGCATCAGCGCGCGGCCGAGCGCCAGCATCTGCTGCTCGCCGCCCGACATGCTGCCGGCGAGCTGATGACGGCGTTCGGCAAGCCGCGGGAAGGTCTCGAAACAGACCGCCAGATTGCGCGACAGCTCGCGCCGCGCAGTGCGCCGGAACGCGCCGAGCAGGAGATTTTCCTCAACCGTCAGCTTGGGGAACAGCCGGCGGCCCTCCGGCACCAGCGCGATGCCGAGATCGACGATCTCTTCGGTGGTGCGGCCGACCAGATCGTGATGAATGCCGTCGATTTCGGCGACGATGGTGCCCTGGCTCGGCCGCACCAGGCCCATGATGCATTTCATCAGCGTCGACTTGCCGTTGCCGTTGGTGCCAAGCAGCACGACGGTTTCGCCGCCGCCGACCTTGACCGACACGTCGTCGATCACGCGCACTGCGCCATAGGCGGCGTGGATGCCGGCGATGGTGAGGCTGCTAGCCAAGGTAGGCCCTTTCCACTTCCGGATCGCGCATCACGGCCTCCGGCGCGCCGTCGGCGATTTTCTTGCCCGAAACCAGCACGACCAGCCGGCGCGAGAAGCTCATCACCGCGCGCATGATGTGCTCGATGAGAATGATGGTGACGCCCTGCTCGTTCAAGCGGGACAAGAGCGTCAAAATTTCCTCGATCTCCGAATGCGTGAGACCGGCCATCGCCTCGTCGGCGATCAAAAGCTTTGGCTCCGCCGCCATGGCGCGGGCGAGCTCGAGCTTGCGCATCTCGACCTGGGTGAGGTCGCGCGGCAGCCGTTGTGCCTTGGCTTCGAGGCCGACTTCGCCCAACAGATGATGGCAGCGCTCGTCGACTTCCCGCGCCGAATGAATGGTGCCGCGCGCGGCGACGGTATAGAGCAGCGGGATGCGGATATTATCGGCCAGGCTCAGGCTGGCGAATGGCCGCGGCAGCTGGAAGCTGCGCGACAGGCCGAGCCGGGTGCGTTGATGCGCCTCAAGTCCGTCAAGCTTGCGGCCGTCGAAGCGCACCGCGCCCTGCTCGTTCTTCAGCGTGCCGCAAATGCAATTGACCAGCGTCGACTTGCCGGAGCCGTTGGGTCCGATCAGGCCGAGGCGCTCGCCCGCCACGACCGACAGCGAAATATTCTCCAGCGCGACGAAACCGCCGAAGCGTTTCCCGAGATTGTCGATCTGGAGAAGATCGGTATTGGTCATCGCACCATTCGTAACGCTATTCATGGCACGGACCCCGGTGCATCGGCGTCGACGTGGCGGCGGCCGACGAACTCCTGCGGTTTGCGCTGCCAATAGGTGCGGACCAGCCCGACGATGCCGTTCGGCGCCACGATGACGAATACCACCAGAAGAACGCCGACGAGCAAGAGGTTGACCGCGGACGAGATCGTCACGGTGGCGACTTGCTGCAGCGTGCCGAGCAGGAGCGTGCCGATCAGCGGGCCGACCCAGCTCGTGGTGCCGCCGATCAGCGGCATGGCGATCGAGTTGACGGCGTAGTCGAGCCCGAACGTCGAATCCGGCTGCAGGAAGCCGATGTAGTAGGGAAACGGCGCGCCGGCCATTCCCATCAGGGCGCCGGATAAAGTGGTGGCGATGAGCTTTAGTCGCAGCGTCGGCACGCCGGACGCTTCCGCTGCCAGCTCGTCGTCGCGGATGGTGGCGAAGCCGTAGCCGAGCCGCGAGTGCTCGATCAGCCGCGCGATGGTGATCGCCGCCACGGCGAGCAGCATCATCATCAAAAACAGATATCTGATGTAGCTGCCGATCAGCGGCATCTCCTCGGGACGGATGACATAGGCGCCGCGCGAGCCGCCGACATAATCCCAATTGACAACGAGCGTTTCCAGAACTACGGCGAGCGCCAATGTCGCGATCGAAAAGAAGGCGCCCCGCAGCCGCAGCGTCAGATAGCCCATGCCGAAGCCGACGACGCCCGATACCGCGCCGCCGACCAGCATCAGAACCGGTATCGGAATGACGTGCGGCAATTCGTTGTTGCCGATCAATTTATAGATGGCGACGGTCGAATAGGCGCCGAGCGCGAAGAAGGCGGCAGTGCCGAAATTCACATAGCCGCAATAGCCGCCGAGGATATTCCACGCCGTCGACAGCACGACATATTGCAAGATGACGTAGCCGGCGAAGAACACATAGTCGTTGCCGACCGCGAGCGAGCCGGCGAACACCGCGGCGGCGATGACGAGACAGATGAGGAGGAAGACGGGCGTACGCACGGTCACCGTCCCAACAGGCCGGCCGGCCGCACTGCCAGCGTCAAAAGCAGGAAGCCGAACGACACCGCCGGCGCCCAAGACGGGCCGTAGAACGTCGAGGTAAGGCTCTCGACGATGCCGATCAGCATCGCGGCGATCACCGTGCCGGGCAGGCTGCCCATGCCGCCAAGCACGCAGATCGCGAACACACGCCCGATATATTGGCGCCCGACGGAAGGCTCGACCGGTTGGATGATGATGAGAAACGCGCCGGCGAGCGACGCGGTGGCGATCGAAATGCCGAAGGCGATGCGTTTGATGCTGACCGGATCGACCGCCATCAGCCGCAGCGCCAATTGATCCTGCGCCACCGCCATGATGGCGCGGCCGATGAAAGTGCGCGTCAGAATGAGCTGCAGCGCCGCGATCAGAATGAGCGACACCACGCACGGCACCATGATGCGCAGCGGCAGGTCGACGTCGCCGAGGTGCCAGGTCGGGCCGATATAGGACGCATTGACGTAGCGGTAGTCGACGCCGAAATACAGAACCAGCGACACTTCGGTGATGAACAGAAGCCCGAAGAAGAAAGCGAGCCCGCGCAACGATTCCTGGCCGCGCTTTTCGAACGAGACGTAATAGACCTGATAGATGCCGGCGCCGAGAACGTAGAACAGCGGCATGGCGATGATCGCGGTCACAATCGGGTCGATGCCGAAGGTCGCATTGACGATATAGGCGACATAGGAACCGAGGATGATGAAGGCGGGATGGGCGATATTGACGATATCGAGAATGCCGAACGCCAGCGACACGCCCGACGTCACCGCGGCATAGAAGCCGCCGATCAGGATGCCGGACACGATGGCGTTAATCAGAAGATCGAAGGAAAAAATCATTACTCAGCCACTCAGCCCCCGCGCACGCGTGAGGGCTTCCCCCCTTTTTGGCTTTACCCGTTATTGTTGTCATCCGCGAAACGGATGGTTCCGTAACCTTTAGGCCTTCCCCCCGCGGCCCATAATACCGGGTGCCCCGCTTTCGCGGGGCACAACAGCAAGCAGCCGATCGGACATTACGCCGCGGCGCGCACCTTGTCCGGGATCGCGAGCGGCTTATTGGCGCTGTTAAGGAATTCGATGGTCATGAAGACCATCTCCTTGTCGCCGAGATTTTCCAGGTCGTGGACCTTGAACTCGCCCGGACCATAGATTTCGTGGCGGGTTTCGCCGGGCTGATAGGTATATTCGACGGTGGTGCCGTCGTGGACGTGCTGGCGGCCGCGCCCGCCGCTCACCGAAGTCCAGAAATAATCGAGCACGTGGCGGTGAAATCCGATCCGCTCGCCGGGGGCCAGCCGGATGATCCAGACCCGAACGCGTTCGCTCTCGGACAGCAGCGTCGAGCCGACGCAGCCGTTATTATTGAGCTTCTCGCGCTCGAATTCGGCGGCAATGGCCGGAGGCCATGCCGACTTGTCGGCGCGATCCGTCGATTTATCCAGCATGGTCAGGGCCATGGTGTTCCTCCAAGGATTGTAGGCACAATATAGAAAACCTTTGCGGCTTGGGAAAGCTTGGCAAAGCCCAGGATTTAGGCGGGGTTGTGGGAATGTCCGGGAAGCGCCGCGCGCTGGTCATCGGCGGCTCGATGAGCGGGCTGTTGGCCGGCCTCATGCTGAGCCGCCGCGGCTGGGACGTCGATATTTACGAGCGCGTCGAAAAGGAGCTGGCCGGCCGCGGTGCCGGCATCGTCGCCCAGGCCGAGCTGATCGCGCGGCTGAACGCGCTTGGCCTCGACACCGGCGACCTCGGCGTCGCCATGACGACGCGTCGCATCCTCGACAAAACCGGCCGCACCGCGCTGACGCTGGAATGCCCGCAGGTGCTCACCGCCTGGGAGCGGGTCTATCGGCTGCTGCGCGACGCGTTCCCCGGCGGGCGCTACCACCGCGCCGCCGGGCTTGCGGCTTTCGAGCAGAGCGGGGGGAACGTGGTTGCGCATTTCAGCGACGGCAGCACGGTCGCTGCCGATGTCCTCATCGGCGCCGACGGCTTGCGCTCGACGGTACGCCAGCACTGCGCACCCGACGTAGCGCCGCTCTATGCCGGCTACGTCGCCTGGCGGGCGCTATTGCCCGAAAGCGCGATCCCGCCGGCGATCCACCGCGAGCTCTTTATGGATATGACGTTCTGCCTGCCGCCCGGCGAGCAATGCCTCGGCTATCCGGTTGCCGGGCCGGACAATGAGCTCCGCGCCGGGCAGCGCCGCTACAATGTGGTGTGGTACCGCCCGGCGGACGAGGCGAGCGAGCTGCCGGCGCTGCTCACCGATCGAAGCGGCGTCACGCATTCGATCTCGATTCCGCCGCCGCTCATTCGCGCCGAGCCGATCGCCGCCATGCGCGCCGCGGCGGAGCGGCTGTTGGCGCCGCAGTTCCGCGCCATCGTCGGTCTCATCGACGAGCCGATCTTGCAGCCGATCTACGATCTCGAAAGCCCGCGGCTTGCTTTCGGCCGGGTCGCGATCATCGGCGACGCGGCTTTTGTGGCGCGGCCGCATGTCGCCGCCGGGGTTTCCAAGGCGGCCGACGATGCCGCGGCGCTGGCGCAAGCGCTCGATGCCGAGGATGTGCCGGTAGCGCTGCGCCGCTTCGAAGCGGAACGGCTGCCCGAGAACGAAAAGATCATCGAACGCGCCCGCCACCTCGGCGCCTATCTGCAGGCGACGCAAACCGCCGAGGAGCGCGCCCGCTCGGCGCGCCACAGCATTCCGCAAGCCGTGCTGGCCGAAACGGCGGTGCTGGATTTCTTGTACGGGTGAAGGAGGTTTAGAGTACCCGCCGCGACGCCGAATGGATGTAGCGCAACAGGACGTCGATCGTGGGCAATGCCGAGGCTTTACGGAAAATCATCACCGGCGGAGCAATGAACAGCGCGAGCGTCACCGCCATGATGGCGAGCAATATCGGATAGCCGATGACGCCCTGGTACAGCCACACGATGCTGCGGATGTAGGTGACGCCGGTGAATGCCAGCGCCGCCACGATATAGGCGGTGGCGAACAACAATGTGCCTAGCGAGTTCGGTGCTTCGCCAAATTCCTTCGATTCGTCTTCCCGGCCGCCGCCGATTGGGGGAGTTTTGGCGTCAACCTGTGGCGCCGGCGCTTGTCTCCCGTTCACGGACTCGCGCGGCGACGGCCGCGGCGCGGCCGCACTCGCCTCGCCGGGCTGCACGGCCTGAAGGATTTTCGAAAGCGATCTCGCGGTGTTGTCGACCCGCTCTTGTGCGGCGCCGCCGCCGCGCCGCGCCGGACGCCGCGGCTCGCCGTCGATCCGCGTTTTTGCCGGCTGTAACTCGGCCTCGATCTTGCGGATTGCGGTTTCTAGCGTGGCCTGTTCGCGTACCGCCTCGCCAGCCCCGCTGCGCAAGCCGCGTCCGCGCAACTGGTCGGCAACGATGGTGCGCGCGCGGGCATACAAATCCTGGCGCGCCTGCGCATCGTTGTGCGCCAAGCTTGCGACAGCCTTCGCCAGAATAGGATAGTAATCTGCCATTATAGGCCCGCCCCACGCATGCAATTTTAGGATACTAGGCCGTCCGGGCGCTGAAATCCACGCCTACAAATACCCCGTCCCCATTTCCGCGGCGAAGCCGGCGGGTGCGCCTTCCCAGACGATGCGGGCGTGTTCGAGCACATAGACGCGGTCGGCATGGGGCAGGGCGAAGGTCACGTTTTGCTCGCCAAGCAGCACGGTGATGTCGGTCGTCTGCCGCAGCCGCTCCAGCGCCTTGGAGATCTGTTCGAGGATGACGGGCGCCAGTCCCAGCGTCGGCTCGTCGAGAATCAACAGCTTCGGTTTCATCATCAGCGCACGCGCGATGGTCAGCATCTGCTGCTCGCCGCCCGACAGCGTGCCCGCCGCCTGCTTCTGGCGCTCGCGCAAAATCGGAAACAGGTCGAACAGCCAGGCGATCTGCTCGGCGCTCTCGGCCGCGGGCAAATGGTGGCCGCCGAGATCGAGATTTTCCCGCACCGTCATGTCGGTAAAGAGATTGCGGCCTTCGGAGCATTGCACGATGCCGTTGCGGGCGATCGTCGCCGCGGTCTGGCCGCGCAACGCGGTGCCCTCGCGGCGGATATCGCCCGAATAGGGCAGCAAGCCGGATATGGCGTTGAACAGCGTGGTCTTGCCGGCGCCGTTTAATCCCACGACCGAGACGAATTCGCCGGCATGGACGTGGATCGAGACGTTCTGCAGCGCCTGCGCCTTGCCGTACTGGACGCTGAGGTCTGCTACTTCCAGGAACGGCGTGGTGCGGTCGCGGAAGGAGGATTCCGGGCGCGCCGCCGTCTCGATGCTACCGCCGAGATAGACGCGCCGCACGGTTTCGTTGCGCATCACCTCGTCGGCGGTGCCTTCGGCGATGCGTTCGCCGACATACATCGCCAGCACGCGGTCGACCAGGCGCGCGACGCTTTTGACGTTGTGATCGACCAGAAGCACGGCGCGGCCGTCGTCGCGCAGTTCGCAAATGAGGTCGGAGAAGGCCGCGGTTTCCGTCGAAGTCAGCCCGGCGAACGGCTCGTCGATCAGCAGCACTTGCGGGTTTCGCGCGATCGCCTTGGCGATCTCGATCTTGCGCAGGTCGGCGAACGGCAGCGTGGCCGGCCGGCGGTCGAGCACGCCGCTCAAGCCCACCCGCGCCGCGATGGCGCGGGCGCGCTCGTCGATTTGCGGATCGGCAAACAGCCGCGTCAGCTTGTCCGGCAGCAAAGCCAGCTTGATGTTTTCCAGCACCGTCTGGCGGTGCAGCGGCCGCGAATGCTGGAACACGATGCCGGCGCCCAGCCGCGCGATTTTGTGCGACGGCCAGCCGGCGACTTCGGTGCCGTTGACGCGCACCGAGCCGCCATCGGGTCGCTCGATGCCCATGATCAGTTTCATGACCGTCGACTTGCCCGAGCCGTTCGGTCCGATCAGCCCCAAAATCTCGCCGGCGCGGACGCTCAAAGCCATGCTCTTGACGGCGACCAGGCCGCCAAAGCGCTTGGTGAGGCCGTCGACCTCGAGATGCGCATGCTCGGCCATGCTCAGCCGGGCTCCTTGCTGCGCGTGAGCAGGCCGAAAAAGCCGCTGGGAAATAGCAGCACCACGACCAGCGCCATGGCGAAGACGACGAAGTTCGACAGATCGCCCAGCGGTCGCAACAGCTCGCTCATGGCGATAAGGAAGACCGCGCCGAGCACGGCGCCAAGAATGGTGCGTCGGCCACCGATCACCGCGGCGATGATGATTTGCACGCCGACGGTGATGTCGATGAAGGTGCCGACCGAGGCCGAGCTGAGATAAAATGCCATCAGCGCGCCGGCGAGGCCTGAGAAGAAAGCGCTGATGATGAACGCGGCGAGCTTGTGCTTCGTGACATTAAAGCCGAGCGCGCCGGCCTGCACGGCGTCTTGCCCGCTGGCCTGCAGGATCAGGCCGACCGGCGAGCGCGACAGCGCGAACAGGATGGCGCCGCTCACCGCCATGAACCACAGCGCGATCTCGTAGCTCGCGGCATCGCTGATGGTGATGACATCGGGCACCGTCAGGCCGATCTCGCCGCCGGTCAGGTGGGCGTCGACGACGACGAAGTTCTGCAGCATCAGCACGGCGACGAGCGTGGTCAGGCCGAAATAGGGGCCGCGCACGCGCAGCGCCGGCAGCGCCAGCACCACGCCGCCGAGCACCGCCGCCAGCGCGCCGGCGGCGACGCAAAGCCAGATCGGCGGCTGATAAAGATTGTCGAGGATGCCCGCGGTATAGGCGCCGGTACCGATCAAGAACGTCGGGCCGAAATTCACCTCGCCGGCGAAGCCGAACAAGAGGTCCCAGGCCATCGCGAAGACGCCAAAATAATACGCGACGGTGAGGAGGCCGAGGATGTAGCCGGACACGCCAAGCGGCAGAAACGAGACGACAATCACCACGCCGAGGGCGATCAGAAGGATGCGCGTGGTGGAGGCGGACTGCATCTAGCGGCGCCCCAACAGTCCGCGCGGCCGCACATACATCACCGCGACAAGCAGCAGCAGTGCCGGGATGGTGCGATAGGCCGGCGAGATCAGATAGGCCGTCAGCGTCTCGAGATAGCCGACCACGTAGGCGGCGATCAGCGCGCCCGAGACGCTGCCGAGCCCGCCGAGCACGACGATGGAGAACGCGCTCGCGGTCAGCGGCCCGACGCTATAGGACGACACGCCAAGGAACATGCCGAGCAGCACGCCGGCGACCCCCACCAGCACGCCATAGATCGCCCACACCGCGATATAGACCTGCGACAGCTCGATGCCGAGCAGCGTCACGCCGCGCGGATTCATCGAGGCGGCGAGCACCGCTTTGCCGGCGCGGGTGCGGTTGACCAGAAGCCACAGCACCGCAATGACCAGCCAGCAGACGATGGCGGTGAAAATCTCGTTCGACGGCGTGCGCACGCCGACGATCGAGACGACGCCTTGCACGATCGGCGCCACGGTCTTGGCATTGTTGGTGTAGAGGTAGGCGATCAGCTCCTGGAGCATGATGCCCCACAGCAGCGTCGCGGTGAGGATGAAGATCTCCTTCTCCTCCTCACGGATTTTGCGCGATTGCTGCAGCGGGCGCACGATCAGGAAATAGGTGAGCATCGAAGCGGCAAAGCCGATGACGACGCCGATCGCGGCGCCGGCATAGGGCCCGACATGGAGCTGATCGCCGGCCGCCCAGGCCGCCACGACGGCGGCGACCATCAACGCGCCGTGCGACAGGTTCAGCACGCCGGAGACGCCGAAAATCAGCGCAAATCCCGTGGCGCCGAGCGCGTAGAGCGAACTGATCGCAAAGCCGTCGATGAGGATTTGCCAGAACAGCATCGGTCAGACCACGCGCGCGAATCCGGCCTCAACAAGAATTCTCCCCGCTCGCGGCTGCGAGCGGGGAGAATGACGAAGCGCCGATCACTCCCTCATCAATTGGCCGAGCCGACCTTGATGAATTTCGGGAATTTCAGCTTGCCGTTGGCGGCGCTGGCCGGCCACAGGTTGACCTGCTTGCCGTCCTGCCACTGCAGCATCAGGCCCTCAAGCGTGCTCGCGCCGATCTTGAGCGCGTGCGGGTTCGGTGAATCCTTGCCTTTGAACTGGATGCGGCCGATCGTGCCGACATAATCGGTCTTTTCCAGCGCATCGACCAGCTTGTCGGGATCGGTGCCGCCCCGCTTGATTGCGTCGGCGATGTAATAGACCTCGTCATAGGCGGTATAGCCGCAATAAGACGGGTTGTTGCCGAAACGCTTGTTGAATGCGGCGACGAACGGCAGCGTCTTGGGCGTCACCGCGACGCCCGGTCCGGACACGGCCTGGTACAGCACGCCTTCGGTGGCGCCGTTGGTGTCGTTCCAGAAGCTCGAATTGGTCGCCTGCGAGGAAACGCCGTACATCGGGATCGGCACTTCCTGCTGCTTCCACTGCACCGTCGGCTGCACGCCGACATGCGAAATGCCGGTGATCATGACGTCGGGCTTTTCACCTTCAATCTTGTTGAAGATCGGCGTGAAGTCCGTGGTGTCGGGCGAGAAGCGGATGTGGTCGATCACCTTGATGCCGATATTCGGCAGGCACTTGATGTACTCTTCGTCGAGCGGCGTCGTCCACGCGGCGTCCTCGCTCATGACGACGGCCGATTTCATGTGGAGCTGACCGGCGAGCAGGTCCTTCGCCGAAGCACAGACCGAGTCGGCGATGCTGGTCGAGGTCAGATAGCCATGGAACGTATATTTGAGATTGTTGTAGTCCTTGGCGATGTTCTGGGTGATGACGTCGGATGCCGCGCCGGGCGTCACCATCACCGTCTTCAGGCGGCCGGTCCACGGTTCGAGCGCCAGCACGACCTCGCTGATATAGCTGGCGATGACCGCGTTGACGTGATCTTCGTTCGCGGCGCGCTGAAACGCGCGTACCGCTTCGGCGGCAGAGGAGTGATCGTCGTAGGTCACGATCTCGATCTTGCGGCCGTTGACGCCGCCCGCGGCGTTGATTTCGTCGGCCGCCATCTGCGCGGCTTGCGGAATCGAGGAGCCGGCGACAGCTTGCGCTTCGGCAATGACGCCGATCTTGATCGGTGCGTTCGATTGCGCGTAGCCGGGCGTGGTCAGCGCAAGCGCGACAATCGCCGCGCCTGCCGAAAGCATCGCCGACGTTGTGCGGCGCATGGACTTGCTCATTGTTACTACCTCCCTGAAACTGCAGTCATCTCTTTAAGGATGACGGCTTAGCCGTAGTCTATCTTATCGCCCTTGCGCGGCAAGCCTCGGCAAGTCAACCTTTATGCTTAGTGGACCGGCCGGCCGGTTTGTCGCAAGGGCGGCGACTGCCAAACGGCCATGGCGTAAAACGACGGTGGCTCGGGAGGGAAGAACTCAGATGAAAGCTGCATATCTTGAACAATTCGGCGGCCCGGAAGTCCTCAAATACGGCGACCTGCCGGATCCGGCGGCGGCGCCCGGCGAAGTGGTTGTCGACGTTGTCGCGGCCAGCGTCAACGCTGCCGACTGGAAGTTCCGCGCCGGCCAATATGCCCGGCACGCCCAGACAAAATTTCCGCAGATTCCGGGCCGCGACTTTTCCGGTGTGGTCGGCGCGTCCGGCGGCGGCGTCGATCTCGCCATCGGCGACGCGGTGTTCGGCGTACTCGATGCCGGACGGGAAGGGACCTATTGCGAGAAGCTGGCGATCAAGGCCGCGCTCGTCGCCAAGAAGCCCGAAGGTCTGTCGCATGTGAACGCCGCCGCCTTGGCGCTCACCGGCCTCACCGCGGTGAATTCGCTGGAAGACACTTTAAAGCTCAAGCGCGGTGAGACCATTTTGATCCAAGGCGGCGCCGGCGGCGTCGCCGGCTTTGCCATTCAGTTCGCCAAGCATCTCGGCGCGCGCGTGATCACGACGACAAGCGCAGCGAATGCCGGTTACGTGCGCTCACTCGGCGCCGACGAAGTCATCGACTACAACAGCCAGGATTTCACCAAGGTCGTGAGCAACTGCGACGCCGTGTTCGACACCGTCGGCGGCGATGTTGCGGAAAAATCCTTCGCCGTGCTCAAACCGGGCGGCCGCGCCGCCTTCATCGCTTCCGGAATGGAAGCGCCGAAGCCCACGCGGCCTGACGTCACCGCGTTGCGCCCGCCGGTGCCGCGCTCGCGCGCGGCGATGGAGCGGGTCGGCCAGCTCGTCGCTTCGGGCGCAGTGCGGCCGCCCGAGATCAAGCTCTTCCGCCTGGACCAGGCCGCCGAGGCGCAGCGCTTGAGCGAGTCCCGCCACTTCCGCGGCAAACTCGTCTTGCAGGTGCGATAGGGCATGGACTCAAAGGCAGCCAATGTCCGCTTTCGAGAAGAGAGCGGACACCACAAATTGACACCGCCGTGTCCGCTAATAAAATGGGTTGTAGTTTTGCTTTCCGTTGGGGATTGATTTTGCGTCGCTTTCGTTGTGTCGCGCTCGCCGCCGGAACTGTTGTCGGCTTCGCTTCGGTCGCTTCCGCCGCCGACATGCCGACAAAGGCACCTGTCTACAAGGCAGAACCCGCCGCAGCGGTTCCTAGCTGGGCCGGATGGTACGTTGGTTTCAACGCTGGCGGCGGGTGGGCTAATAACGGCGGGATCGACAACACCGCGACCTCGTCCTTCTGCAACCCGTTGATTGCGGCCTGTCCTGCATTTGGCCCAGCTGCTGTGGCTGCTGTTCCGGGGAATTTTGATACTCACCCGAGCGGTTTCATCGGCGGCGGGCAAATCGGCTACAATTGGCAAACAGGCCAAGTTGTTTGGGGCGTTGAGGCGGACTTTCAAGGTGCCAGCATAAATGGCAGCGGGAGCCAAACCGTCACGGCGGTGCCCGCCGGCTTTCCCGGCAGCACTGTTACCATAGCGGGCTCAGCTAGTCAGAAGCTCAATTTTTTAGGGACTCTGCGCGGTCGGTTGGGCTGGACGCCGTCTAACCCATGGCTCCTTTATGTGACGGGGGGCTTGGCTTACGGCCATGTCGAGACTTCTGCAGTATTTTCGGAGAACGTTGGGGGGGGCTGCGCCTGTGGGCCAAATCCTTCCAGCGCCGCCTCAAGCGACCAGTGGCGCGGAGGCTGGACTGTCGGCGGCGGACTGGAATGGATGCTCAGTCAGCATTGGACGATCAGGGGAGAGTATCTCTACTATGATCTCGGCAACGTGACTGTAAACAACACGATCACCCAGTTAAATGCTGGAGCAGTCCCATTCATCGGCGTCGGCATTTCATCGCAGGCGCACTTCAACGGCAGCATCGCCAGAGCGGCGGTGAACTATAAGTTCTAACGCTTAGACCCCGGGCAATGTCCGGGGTTTTTTCTTTTGGTGAGAGCCGAACGCTTGAATGGTCGCAAATGGCACTAAGCGAACATTCCGTAAGTGCGGTCCACTGTCTGCTCTCGAAGGTAACGCAGACGTTGACCAACCTTCAACCAACCTGAATTTTATAAGTACACGCCTTAATTACACGTGCTGCCCGCCGTTGATGTGAATCTCGGCGCCGTTCACGTAGGACGCGGTGTCGGTGCACAAGACGTAGATGATCTTCGCCACCTCGTCCGGCGTGCCGAGCCGGTGCAGCGGAATGTTCTCGACGATCTTGTCCGTTCCCGGCGACAGCATCGCGGTGTCGATCTCGCCCGGTGCGATGGCATTGACGCGGATGCCGCGCGAGCCGAAGTCGGCCGCCATTTCGCGGGTCAGCGCTGCAAGCGCCGCCTTCGAGGTGCCGTAGGCGGCGCCGGCGAAGGGATGCACACGCGAGCCGGCGATCGAGGTGACGTTGACCACCGAGCCTTTGGCCGCCTGCAGCTCGTCAAGGAGCCCGCGCGCCAGCATGATTGGAGCGAAGAAATTTACCTGAAAAACATGATGCCAATCGTCGCGCGAAGTTTCGATCGAGCCGAGCCGCTTGCCGCCGGCGGCCTTGGGCGAGATCGCGGCATTATTGACCAGCGCGTGCAATTCGCCGTTCAGCCGCCGTTTGGTCTCGGCGATGGCGGCTTCGGTATTTTCCGGATCGGCGAGGTCGACTTGAATATGATCCTCCGGCCCCGCCTCCCACGGACAATTTTCCGGAAACGGATGGCGCGAGCAGGTGATGACGCGCCAGCCGGCGGCGGAAAATCGCTTCACGGTGGCATGGCCGATGCCGCGGCTGGCTCCGGTGAGAAGGAGCGTGCGGCGCGGCTGGTTGCTTGTTGGCATCAATTTTTCCAGTCGAAATGATCTAAGGGTAGAGTCTCGTTTTGGTCCAGGGCGCGTTCGCACTGTCGCGCCTAAAGGCAATACGGTCGTGCAGCCGGAATGGCCGCTCCTGCCAGAATTCGATCTCGAACGGCACCACGCGGTAGCCGACCCAATGCGGCGGCCGCGGCACGGTGCCGATGGCGAATTTGGCGGTAAAGCGCGCGATCGCTTTTTCGAAGGCGAGCCGGCTCTCCAGCGCCGCGGATTGCTTCGAGGCCCAGGCGCCGATCTGCGCCATGCGCGAGCGCGTGGCGAAATAGGCATCGGCTTCCGCCTCCGACACCGCTTCGATATGGCCGCGCAGCCGCGCCTGGCGCTGCAACGCCTTCCAGTAGAATGTCAGCGCCGCCTGCGGCGCGGCGGCGAGCTCGTGGCCCTTGGCGCTCTCGGCGTTCGAGTAAAAAACGAAGCCGCGCTCATCAAAGCCTTTCAGCAGCACCATGCGCGCATTAGGCCGACCGTCGGCGTCGACCGTGGCCAGCGTCATCGCCTCGGGATTGACCGGCTCGGCGCGCCTGGCTTCGGCGAACCAGGCGGCAAACAGGCGCAGCGGCTCGTCAGCCTCGGTGAAGTCACCGCCCGTTAACCATGCCGGGTGTTCTATGGACGCCGCGTCTGACATTCTCGGAGTACCCAGTGCTCGCGTGCGGCGATCGGAAAACGTGCCGCCGTTCTCAATATAGTGGAACGGCGGGCTTGCGCCTATGTCGGCGGTTGCCTGGAGTGACGCTCATTGCGGCGATCGTGAGCGCGCTTGCCGTGTCCGGCTGCTCGTATCGGCTGGCTTCGCTGGTTTCCCAGGACGATACCGACGCGATGCCGACGGGCTCGATCGCGCAGCCGGCCGACCGTGCGGTCCCGGTCGCCGTTCGCTCCGGCCCCGCGGAAGCGGACCTCGCTTATGCCCGCGCTGCCGCCTCGGACGTACTCGCCAGCGGCGGCAAAGACGCAAGCATGCCTTGGCGAAATCCACAGAGCGGCGCCAGCGGCAACATCACGCCGCTCGACACCTCGTATAGCGAAGACGGCCATCCGTGCCGGGATTTTCTCGCCAGCTATGTGCATGGGCCGGCGCAGGACTGGCTCCAAGGCGCCGCCTGCCGCAGCTCGAGCGGGGCTTGGGAAGTGACGCGCCTGACGCCGCTTAAACCGAGCTGAACCGGGCTATCATCGCTCAAAGTTCGAGCCGATTCGCTTGTTACATTGCGTGGCAAGCGATTTATTCCCACATTGTAGCTATTGGGAACCAGCTGGGCAGGCGGGGCCAGCCCTAAGGTCGAGACGGAGTTCGGCAGGGATGCGTGATCCCTATGAGGTCTTGGGCGTCGATCGGAAGGCGAGCGCGGGCGATATCAAGAGCGCCTATCGCAAGCTTGCGAAAAAATTGCATCCCGACGCCAACAAGAACGATCCGAAGGCGGCGACGCGCTTTGCCGAGCTCAATGCCGCCAATGAGCTGCTTGCCGACGAAGACAAGCGCAAGGCGTTCGATCGCGGCGAGATCGATGCCGAGGGCAAGCCGCGCTTCCAGGGCTTTGGCGGCGGCGGTTTCGGTGGCGGCGGCCCGAGGCCGGGCGCCGGCGCCGGCTTCGGTCCTGACGCCAATTTCGAGAGCTTCAATTTCGGTCCGGAGGGGTTCACCCGCACCACCCGGCGCGGCCGCGCCGGAGCTGGTGGCGGGGGCGGCGGCTTCGGCGGTTTTGAGGACATTCTGAAGGAAGCATTCGGCCGCGGCGGCGCCCGCGGCGGCGCCGGAGCGAACTTCGAGCCGGAAGATTTCGGCGTCGGCGCCGACGTGCAAGCCGAAATGTCGGTGTCGCTGCCGGATGCCGCCAATGGGTCGACGCAGCGCCTGCATTTGCCGAACGGCAAGGATGTGGACGTCAAGATTCCCGCCGGCATCGGTAACGGCCAGCAGATCCGGCTCAAAGGTCAAGGCATGCCCGGACAGCACGGCGCCGGAGACCTGCTGATCACCGTGTCGATCGCCCCGCATCCGGTCTTCACGCTGGAAGGCGCGGATGTGCGGCTCGAACTGCCGATCGCGCTTTACGAAGCAGCGCTTGGCGCCAAAGTGCGGGTGCCGACGCTCGACAAGCCGGTCGAGGTCACGATCCCACCGTGGACCTCGAGCGGGCGAACCTTCCGTCTCAAGGGCAAGGGCTTTCCTGCGAAATCGGGCCGCGGCGATCTGCTCGCCACCGTCCGCATCGTGCTGCCCGAGAAGAGCGACGCCGAGCTCGAGGCGCTGATGAAAAAGTGGCGGACGGAAAAGTCCTACGATCCGCGCAAGGATATGTGAGTTTGTCATTCCGGGGTCCGTTGGCTAGGCCCCGGAATGACTACTCGCCTCAGCCGCCCTGTTGCGGCGGCATCCGCCGATCGATCTGATCGTAGGCGGCTTGGGCGATGGCGTGCAGCCTGTCTTGTTCCGCCGGCCCGGACAGCACATAGGCAAGATCGCCGTCGACCCAGTAATAGGCCGCATTTTGCGGACCGGTGGTATAGCGCAACGCGCTGTCGCGATCGCCGGTGCGGCCACAATAGAGCGTGAAGCGCTCGCCCGACGGCGTCTCATACATGAAAAACGCGGTCGGTCCGGTCGGGCCCGGCAACAGCCGCCCGCCGACGAGCTTCAACCCTATTTTATCGAGCTCGGGCGCGTGCAACGGCGAGCCGACCCGCTTCGACAGCCAGGCGTCAAGATGCGGCCGCTGGTCGCCCGGCACCTCGACCGGATGGCGGACTTCGACCACGTAGAGCCGGTAGGCGTCGAGCGCATCGGCGGTGAAACGCGTGAGATCGGATGGTCTCGCGATTTCGACGCCACGCACCGTCCAGCCGAGCAAGCCGCCGGCGACAAATGCGGCGACCACCGCCGCCGCGGCGGCGATCGACCCGTAACTGCGGCGCGTCAGCCGGTTGATATTGAACCGTTGCGGCGGCATTTCGTCGGCGACGGCGCCGTAACGCGCCCGGATCAGCTCGGCTTGTTTGCGCCAGGCGGCGACTTTGGCCGCATCGTCCGGATGCGTCGCAAGCCAGGCTTCGACGGCCATGCGGCGATCGGCGGGCAATTCGCCGTCGACATAGGCGTTGAGTTCGTCTTCACCGACAATTTGGTCTCGATCAATCATAGTTCGCTCTCTCTAGTCATTTCACGCGGCGCAACGTCGGACGTTCGCCGTCGAGATATGCCTTTATTTGGCTGCGCGCGCGCGCCAGCCGCGACATCACCGTACCGATGGGCACGCCCTGAACTTCCGCCACTTCGCGATATGTCAGGCCCTCGAGGACGACCAGCAGCAGCGCCGAACGTTGGTCTTCGGCGAGCTCGTCGAGCGCGCGCGTGATATCGCGGCCGCCCGCTTCCGGCCCGGCGGTCGCCGCGTCGCTGTCCTTGATCGGCGCCAATGCCGGCCGCCGCGACAGGCTGCGAAGCCGGTTGCGGTTGAGGTTGGTCAGGATGGTGTAGAGCCATGCGCGCGTATCCCCGCCGTGAAACAAGTGCTCGGAACGCAGCGCGCGAACCAGCGTATCCTGAACGAGGTCGTCGGCCGTCTCGGCGTCGCGGGTCAGTGCCCGCGCATAGCGCCGCAGCGCCGGGATCGCCACCTTGATGTGCTCGTGGAACTCGCTCAAGGCCGTCACCTGTTAAAGCAAGGTTAAGAGCTGCAGCGCGCCGACCGTTACCGGCGGCACCCATGTTTCAAAAACACCAGTGGCGCCTTGCTATTCCGCCGCCGCGCGCGGCGACGCCAAAGCTTGCTGGCCCAATGACCCTATGCCATAGGAGGCCGGGGGCTGAAAACGCCGTATGGGGTCGGAAGAATGGCCGAGGTCTCGGGCCTCATGCGCGGCAAACGCGGCCTGGTCATGGGGGTTGCGAACAATCGCTCGCTCGCCTGGGGCATCGCCAAAGCGTGCCGCGGCCACGGCGCCGAGCTTGCCTTCACCTATCAGGGCGACTCGCTCAAGAAACGCGTCGAGCCGCTGGCGCAGGAAGTCGGCGGCATCGTCGTCGGCCATTGCAACGTCACCGAGCCGAAGACCATCGATATGGCGTTCGCCGCCGTGCAATCGGCGTGGGGCGGGATCGACTTTCTGGTCCACGCCATGGCCTATTCCGACAAGGATCAGCTCGACGGGCGCTACGTCGATACCACCGAGGACAATTTCATCAAGACGATGCTGGTGAGCTGTTATTCGTTCACCGCCATCGCCCAGCGCGCCGAGAAAATGATGCCGAACGGCGGCGCCATGCTCACGCTCACTTATTACGGCGCGGAGAAATGGATGCCGCATTACAACGTGATGGGCGTCGCCAAGGCGGCGCTGGAGGCTTCGGTGTGGTATCTCGCCGCCGATCTCGGCACCAAGAACATCCGCGTCAACGCCATTTCGTCGGGGCCGATCAAGACGCTCGCCGCGGCCGGCATCCGCGATCTCCGCTACATCTTCAGATGGAACGAATATAACTCGCCGCTGCGGCGCAATGTGACGATCGAAGACGTCGGCGAGGCCGGCGCCTATCTGCTCTCCGACATGTCGCGCGGTGTTACCGGCGAGATCCACCACGTCGATGCCGGCTATCACATCGTCGGCATGAAGCATCCCGACGCGCCGGATATCGCCGTCGGCAAGGAGTGATTGCAGGGGCCGAACCATCATGCCGGTCCTCTATTACATCCGTCACGGCGAGACCGACTTCAACGTCGAGGCGCGATTGCAGGGGCGTCGCGACACCGTGCTCAACGCCCGCGGCCGACAGCAGGCGGCCGAGTGCGGGGAATTGCTGCGCGATCTGTTCACACGCGAGAACCGCGAAGCGGCCGACTTCGCCTATATGGCGAGCCCATTGCTGCGCGCGCGCGACACCATGGAAGTGTTGCGCGGCAGCCTCGGCCTCGATCCGCATTGCTATGCCCTCGACGACAGGCTGATGGAGATTTCCTACGGCGAATGGGAGGGCTTGACGCTGCCGGAAATCGACGCCCGCACGCCGGGCCTGCTGGCCGAGCGCGAACAAGACAAATGGGATTTTGCGCCGCCCGGCGGCGAGAGCTATCGCGCGCTGACCGCCCGCATCGGCGAATGGTACGACGGGCTGACACGCGACACAGTGGTCGCCGCTCACGGCGGCGGCGTGCGCGCACTCATCGCTCTGTTCGGATTATTGCCGCGCGATGAAGCAACCCACGCGCAGATCGCGCAAGGCGTGGTCTATGTGTTTGCCGACGGCAAGATGGCGCGCTACGCGTAAGCCGCTTGCACAAAACAAAAACGACCAGACAGCGTTCGGTCGGGATTCTTCATTTAAAAAGAAAGCGGCCAAACAGCGTTTGGCCGCTTTTGCGAGGTCGAGATCTCGCGAAATCCGAAATCGGTAGCGTGGCCCCAATACGAGGCCTTGCGCTTACGACTTGGTTTTCTTCTTGGCCTTCTTCTTCTTCGTAGCCATGGTTGTGATCCTTGGAGTTTGTGATGAACCGACGGCAAGGTTGGTTCAGTCGCAGGCTAAATCTCGGTCCCTGGGCCCTCGCCCCCTTACCGCGAAGAACAATGTCATAGGGCGGCGCAGTGCGCAATCGGAAAAACGAAAATAATCTATATTTTTCCGTAGCTTAACGGACGTTCAGGTTTTCATGAAGCGCCGTTCAGCGACATGAATGCGAAATGAACGCGCGCCACAATGCGTAAGCGGAGCTGCGTATTTCGGCGCCAGAATTTCGCGGAAAATTTCGCAGGCGCGAAAGCAAAGCTTGGTTTTTACCGCACCTGCGAATGGCGCCGACACAATTGGGCACGAAGGCGATGCATTTGACCCGATGGGATGCGCGGGCTACCAAGCCCGAATAAGCCAGAACGCTCACATTTAAGCCGTTCGGCGTCACCGGCGCGTCAATGTCATTCAATACATTCGGTCATTTATTCCGGGTCACGACCTTCGGCGAAAGCCACGGGCCGGCGATCGGCTGCGTGGTCGATGGCTGTCCGCCGCGCATTCCGCTCACCGAGAGCGACATCCAGCCTTATCTCGACCGCCGCCGTCCCGGCCAATCTCGCTACACCACGCAGCGCCAGGAGCCCGATGCGGTCAAAATCCTCTCCGGCGTGTTCGTCGACGAGGCCAGCGGCGCGCAAGTCACCACCGGCACGCCGATCGCGCTCGTCATCGAGAATGTCGATCAGCGCTCGAAAGACTATTCCGACATCAAGGATAAATACCGCCCGGGCCACGCCGATTATACCTACGAACGTCAAATACGGCTTGCGCGATTATCGCGGCGGCGGCCGCCAGTCGGCGCGGGAGACGGCGATGCGGGTTGCCGCCGGTGCGATCGCGCGCAAAATCGTGCCCGGCCTCACGGTGCGCGGTGCGCTTGTGCAGATGGGGCCGCATCGCATCGATCGCGCCCGCTGGGATTGGGCCGAGGTCGAGCGCAATCCGTTCTTTTGTCCGGATGCCAAGCTCGCCGCCACGCTTGGCGATTATCTCGATGGCTTGCGCAAGCGCGGCTCATCCATTGGCGCGGTGATCGAGATCGTCGCCGAGGGCGTGCCGGCCGGGCTTGGCGCGCCGATCTACGGCAAGCTCGACGGCGATCTCGCCGCGGCGCTGATGAGCGTCAATGCCGTCAAGGGCGTCGAGATCGGCGCCGGCTTTGCCGCCGCCGAGCTGACCGGCGAGCAGAACGGCGACGAGATGCGGTTAGGCAATGACGGCAAGCCGCTGTTTCTCTCCAACAATGCCGGCGGCATCCTTGGCGGCATATCGACGGGTCAGCCGGTGGTAGCCCGATTTGCCGTGAAGCCAACGTCCTCGATTCTCATCCCGCGCCGCACCGTCGATCGCTACGGCCGTGAGACCGAAATCTCGACCACCGGCCGCCATGACCCTTGCGTCGGCATCCGCGCGGTCCCGATCGGCGAAGCCATGGTGGCATGTGTCATCGCCGATCATTATCTACGCCAGCGCGGCCAGGTCGGCGAAACGCCGGCGTGGCCGTTGCCGCCACGGGCCCGCTGACGAAGCGGTGCGGGGGTTAAGATCAAAATGAACGACGCGCACCAACGCATCCAATCGGTCATCGCCGCTTTCGCCCGCGGCGAGATCGTCATCGTCGCCGACGACGACGATCGCGAGAACGAGGGCGATCTGTTCGTCGCGGCAAGCCTGTGCACGCCGGAGAAGATGGCGTTCATCATCCGCAATACCTCCGGGATCGTTTGCGCGCCGCTGGCCCCCGAAGAGGCGCGGCGGCTGCATCTCGACCCGATGGTGGCGTTCAACGATGCGCCGCTCGGCACCGCCTTTACCGTTTCGGTCAACGTCCGCCACGGCCTCACCACCGGGATATCGGCCGAAGAGCGCAACAACACCGTGCGCGCGCTCGCCAACGGCAATAGCGGCGCGACCGATTTCGTCCGCCCCGGCCACGTCTTTCCGCTGGTGGCGAAAGAGGGCGGCGTTTTGATGCGTTCCGGCCATACCGAGGCTTGCGTCGACCTTTGCCGGCTCGCCGGCTTGCCGCCGGTCGGCGTGCTGGCCGAGCTCATGAACGACGACGGCACGGTGATGCACGGCCCCGAGCTTGCCGCTTTCGCCGAGCGCCACAAGCTGCAGCGCATCACCATCGCGGAGCTGATCGCCTACCGGCAGGCGCGCGATAAGCTGATCGAGCGGGTCGGCGAATTTCCGGTCGAATCCGAGATCGGAACCTTGACCGGCTATGCTTTCGTCACGCCGTTTGACGCGGTCCATCACATGGCCTTTGTTTATGGCCGCATCGGCGACGGCAACAATGTGCTGACCCGGCTGCACCGCGCCGACATCATTGCCAACGTCTTCGGCGGCGCCAAGGCGATTCGCCAGTCGCTAAGGCGCTTCAAAGCCGAGGGCAGGGGAGTGCTTGTCTTATTGCGCGACGGCACGGCAGGCGTGCCGGTGATTTCGATCCCGAAATCCGCCGACACCGCATCCGGCGAGGCACGTACCCGGCAATGGCGTGAGATCGGGCTAGGCGCGCAAATCCTCAAAGACTTGGGCGTCGGCTCCATCCGGCTGATCACCTCGTCGCGGCCGACGACCTATGTTGGCCTGTCGGGTTTCGGCATCGAGATCAGCGGCACGGAACCGATCGACGGCTGAGCCTCCTATTTGCCGCCTGTTATCGAGGCTATAATCCTTCCGGGGTGGCGCGCCGCCAACGCGCGGCGCCGACAAGACTGAAAATTGCCAGTCCGGGAGGACAAAATGAACGACGTTGCCGCAGCTCCGGCCGCCTCACCGACCACCAATCAGATCTATAAAGTCGCGCTCGCCAGCATCATCGGCTCGGTGATCGAGCAGTACGATTTCCTGGTCACCGGCGTGATCGCGGCGACCGTCTGGGGCGGCATCTTTTTCAAGCTGCCGGGCCTTGCGGCAGTCGCCGCCGCGATCGGCGTCTACGGCCTCGGCATCATTATCCGTCCGGTCGGGGCTTTCATCTTCGGCCATATCGCCGACACCTACGGCCGCAAGGACGCCATGGTCTATGCGCTGGTGCTGATGGGCGTCGCCACACTGTTGATCGGGTTGACGCCGACTTACGACAGCATCGGGGTCGCGGCTCCGATCCTGCTGATCGTGTTCCGGCTTTGTCAGGGCATCAGCTTCGGCGCCGAATTCGGCACCGCCTCGACCTGGGTGGTCGAGCAGGCGGCGCGCTCGAAGTATCGCGCCTTCTGGGGCGCCTGGGTCGGTTTCGCCATTCCGATCGGATTGTTGCTCGGCTTCGGCTCGGTGATCTTCGTCAAATCGCTGATGACGCCGGACGATTTCACCGCCTGGGGCTGGCGCATTTTCTTCATCATCGGCTTCTTGGTCGCCATCGTCGGACTGGTGATCCGCACGCGCACCATGGACAGCTTCGTGTTCGAGCAGCACAAGGCGCAGGTCACCATTCTCAAATATCCCGCAGAGTCAGGTCTGGCGCGAAATGCCATGGACCATTTTGCGCACCTCGCTGGTCAACGCCATGTTCGGCGGCGCGTTCTTTCTCTATTTCGTGTTCGGCACCGGCTACATGAAGGCAGTCGGCTTTCCCGGAGACGAACCCGAGATCATCGGACTGATCGCCGCGGCCTTCATGCTGGTGTTCATGATTTTAGGCTCGTTCCTCGCCGACTATATCAACCGGCGAACGATCCTGCTGACCGCCGCCGTTGTGTTCCTGATCTTCGCCATCCCGTACTTCTATCTGATCAACACGGGCAGCTTTGTCCTCGCCACCATTGCCGAGATCGTCGGCTTCGGCTTCGTATTCGGCTTCGGTTACGGCGCGATACCGACATTCTACACGGAGAATTTTCCCACGCGCTATCGCGCCTCAGGGGCGAGCGCGGCTTATCAAATCGCGCAGGTCTACGGCGGCGGCTTGATCCCGATTGTCGCCGGGCAAATCCTGCGCGTCTACGGCGTCAAAGACGCCTACGTCTATATCGGCGCCTTGGTGATGTGCTACGCGGTGGCCGCGATTATCGCCATTCTGCGCACGCCGGAAACCAAAGGCGTCAATCTCGAAGACTGACAGCGGTCCGATTAGGATTGTTTGCTAGTGCACGGCCGCGATGGGCCAATGCCGACATCAAGTGTTGCGGCAGAGCAACGCGCTCGGCAAATACGGTGTTACCGCATTACGGCTCAAGCGCCCTGAATTGACAGCGCCGATGGCTGCAATGACATTGGGATCCGGGAATTCACTGGCCTTTGGGGGGTTCGGATGGTTCGGCGTGGCAGGACACTGGCGGCGCGGGGCTTGCTGCTCGCGACCGCGCTGAGCTTTGCCGGTTCGGAACCGAGTTGGTCCTTGGGCGGCGGTGGCGGCCCTCCGCCCGCATTAGGCATCCCCGCCCCCCCGGGCGTGACTCAACAAGCTGCCAATACTCTGATCACCTTGGGCAATAGCTTCACCTGGATGATGGATCCAACTATGGCGGCTGGAGTAACTACGACAGGGGTTTGGATGATATCAAACGCGCAAGAATTCACGGCTTTGTACACCAGCAATCCTGGCCTCATATCGCAAACTGTACGGGCCGGGAGTTCCGTTGCGAGTAATCCGGCCGCGGTTCTGAAGCAAATGTTGGCGGCCATCAACGCCATGATAAATGGCAGAACGCCGCCGTGGCCGCCCCTACTGGCCGCCGTATGGGGTTCTTTTAGCAGTTACCAACAGCTGGCAGCCGACAACGGCGTAAATGTATACACTCTTCTTGCAAATGATACCTTGTGGGAACTGAACCTTGTATACTCCTACGTCCATCTCGGTAGCACTTATAATCCGTTCGTCTACACAACAACCGTAACCCACCAGCAGCTGTTGCAGTTCACGGACGAGCCGGCGCCAGCGCCAGGCTTTCCTGACGATATCGCGCTTGCCTACGCCTCGACCCTTGGAGGATCACGCGTGCCGGCAGCGCCGGCGTTTGTGCCGGGATGGGCGGCCTGGGCATCTGGCTATGGCAGCTACAACCGCACCAATGGCGATGCCGCTGGCTCGAACACGCTCACGGCACGTCTCTACGGTTCAGTTGCCGGCCTGGAGTACCGTTTCACGCCGCAGACACTGTTGGGCCTTTCGCTCGGCGGCGCGGGGATGGCGTGGGGTGCAGGTTCCTCCGGCGGCGGCAACAGCGATTCCTTCCAGTTCGGCGCCTATGGCACGACGCATTTTGGCGCCGCCTATGTCAGCGGTCTGCTCAGTGCCTCGACCAACTGGTTCAACACCAACCGTTTCGTAGCGGGCGATGAGCTCGCGGCAAAATTCAACGCCCAGAGCTACAGCGGGCGGCTCGAGGGCGGTTATCGCTACCCAATGTGGTTGACGAGCGGCGTGACGCCCTATGCCGCTTTGCAGCTGCAATACTTCCAGACGCCGAGCTACAGCGAAACCGACCTTAGCGGCGGTGGCATGGGGGACAATTACACCGCGGCGGACGGAACCGACACCAGAAGCGAACTCGGCGCGCGCTTCGACACCGTCCAGAGCGTGGGTGGCATGCCGCTCATTTTACGCGCGCGGGCCGCTTGGGCGCACGATTGGGTGAACAGTTCCTCGGTGACGGCAGCATTCCAGGTGGCGCCCGGCTCGAATTTCATCGTCAGTGGGTCACCGCTGGTGCCAAGCGACTCGGCGCTGGCGAGCCTGGAAGCGGAACTGCACCTGACTTCCAACTGGTCGCTGGCGGCAAAGTTCGACGGCCAATTTGCCAGCTCTTCGCAGACTTATCTCGGGTCCGGAACCCTGCGTTACACATGGTAGGCGCAAGCCGTAGTGTTCATGATTTTAGGCTCGTTCCTCGCCGACTATATCAACCGGCGAACGATCCTGCTGACCGCCGCCGTTGTGTTCCTGATCTTCGCCATCCCGTACTTCTATCTGATCAACACGGGCAGCTTTGTCCTCGCCACCATTGCCGAGATCGTCGGCTTCGGCTTCGTATTCGGCTTCGGTTACGGCGCGATACCGACATTCTACACGGAGAATTTTCCGACCCGCTATCGCGCTTCCGGCGCGAGCGCGGCTTATCAAATCGCGCAGGTCTACGGCGGCGGCCTCATTCCGATCGTCGCCGGACAGATCCTGCGCGTCTATGGCGTTAAAGACGCCTATATGTATATCGGCGGTTTGGTGATGTGCTACGCGGTGGCGGCGATCGTCGCCATCCTGCGCACGCCGGAAACCAAAGGCGTCAATCTCGAAGACTGACAGCGGTCCGATTAGGATTGTTCGCTCTTGCATGGTCGTTTTGGAAGACCGGCATCCACCCTCGGATCAGGTCCGAGACAGGCATTTTCCGGATCGTGCCCCAGGACGTGTGCCCGTAAAGTCGGTTTGGCAAGCGCGGTGCGCTGAATGTCCGCCTCGCTCCGAAAGCGACCGAATTGTTGCGTCGCCGCGAAATGTTGCAGTGGGCCAATTGCCGGCATCAAGTGTTGCGGCTGAGCAACTCACCCGGCAAATGCGGGGTTGCCGTGCAAAGGGCAAGCGCCCCGAATTGACAGTCCAGATGGCGATAGCGACACTGCCAAGCCGAGAATTTCTGGGGCTTTGGGGGCTCGAGTGGATCGTCATCGCACGACACTTGGCAGGACACTGGCGTTGCAGAGCTTACTGCTCGCGGCCGCGCTGAGCTTTGCCGGTTCGCAACTGAGCTGGTCTGCGGGCATTGGCGGCCCAGCCGCACCAGGCTCAAGCACAGCCGCCGCCCTACCCCAAGCTACAACCGTCCTGCTCCTAGAGAGCAATAGCGTCTCTCTAATGCTCAATCCAGTTTTTCAAGGTGTGCCTCCCCCAGAGAGCCGGTTTGTTCAAAATGCCAACACGTTTGAAAATATCTTCAGCAACAATCCCAAGTATATATCGAGTCTGATAGCTAAAGGCGGCAATACGGTCTATGCTATGATGGCAAAGGCGTTGCTGCGTGTCCTCAACGCATTGATCAATGGGAATACCGCTAAGGCACAGTCACTGTGGGATAATTCTATTCTCTCGGGGTATCAAGGGTTCGGTCCGTGGTCCTTTGCGGTCGTAGGGCAAGCAACCGATAATGGCGTATCGTTTTACACAATGGTTGCGAACGACGCGGAGTGGGCTTTTGCGGGGCTTTATTTTGCCCAAAATGGATGGAGTAACACTACTAACCCGTTCAGCTATGTGTCCCGCGAGTCAAAACCTAGCTCGGCAGTCGCGTTCACGGATGAACCGCCGGTAGGCTTCCCCGACGATATCGCGCTCGCCTACGCGTCGGCCCTTGGACGATCACGCGTGCCGGCGGCTCCAGCGTTCGTGCCGGGATGGACGGCTTGGGCATCCGGCTACGGCGGCTATAACCGCACCAATGGCGATCCCGCCACCGGTACCGGCACGCTCACCGCACGTCTCTACGGTTCAGTTGTCGGCCTGGATTATCATTTCACGCCGCAGACGCTGTTGGGCTTTTCGCTCGGCGGCGCCGGTCTGAATTGGGACCAAGGTCCGGGCAGCGGCAATAGCAATGCGCTGCAATTCGGCGTTCATGGCACGACGCATTTTGGCGCCGCCTATGTCAGCGGCATGCTCGATGCCTCGACCAACTGGTTCAACGCTACCAGTTTTGCAACGGGCGATGAGGTCGCCGCCAAATTCAACGCGCAGAGCTACGGCGGCAGGCTGGAAGGCGGTTATCGCTACGCTATTGCGCCATTGAGCGGCGTCGCACCCTACGCTGCCGTGCAGCTGCAATACTTTCACACGCCGAGTTATGCCGAAACCGATCTGAGCGGCGGCGGCCTGGGCGCCAACTACGGCGCGACGGACGGCACCGACACCAGAAGCGAACTCGGCGCGCACTTCGACACCTTTCAGATCATCGCCAACATGCCAGTCGTTCTGCGCGCGCGGGTCGCCTGGGCGCACGATTGGCTCAGCAATGGATCGGTGACCACAGCTTTCCAGATCGCACCCGGATCGAGTTTCATCGTCAATAGCACAGCGCTGGTGCCAAGCAACTCGGCGCTGACGAGCCTGGAAGCGGAAGTGCGCCTGAACACCCACTGGTCGCTGGCGGCAAAGTTCGACGGCCAATTTGCAAGCTCTTCGCAAACCTATCTCGGGTCTGGAACCCTGCGTTACACATGGTAGGCGCAAGCCGTAGCCATGTCGGCTCTGGTCATTTTCAACCGATCCAACCGGTTTTGCCCGCCGGTGCATGTCCGCTACGCCCCGTAAGCGGACATGAGTTCACGCAGCTAGCTCGCCGGTTGCGCCCGGTTGGGAAACAATTGCGGGCGCAGCTTCGGGTGGCAGCCCATCATCTTCGGCGCGTAAGGCGTCTCGGCGCCGAGCTCTTCCGCGGCGTGCCAAGCCCAGCGCGGGTCCCACATGGCGCCGCGCGCGAGGCAAACCATGTCGGCCTTGCCTGACGCCACGATATCCTCGGCCTGCCGGTAGCCGGCAATCAGGCCCACCGTCATGGTGGTCAGGCCGGTTTCCTTCTTAACCTTGTCGGAGAACGGCACCTGATAGCCGGGCGCCAGCGGAATTTTCTGCTTCGGATCGAGCCCGCCGCTCGACACGTCCATATAGTCCAGGCCGCGCTTCTTCAGCTCTTTGGCCAACAGCACGGTCTCCTCCGGCGTCCAGCCGCCGTCCACCCAATCGGTGGCGGAGACGCGCATGCCGAGCGGTTTGTTCTCCGGCCATACCGCGCGCACCGCCTCGTACATTTCGATGGCGAAGCGCATGCGGTTTTCGGTCGAGCCGCCATATTCGTCGGTACGCTTGTTGGAGAGCGGCGACAGGAACTGATGGGTGAGGTAACCGTGCGCGCCGTGCAGCTCGATCACGTCATAGCCGATACGGTCGACGCGCTTGGCCGCGGCGGCGAATTCGCCGAGGCAACGCTTGATGTCGTCCTTGGTCATGGCGTGCGGCACCGGCCAGCCGGTGTCATAGGGAATGGCCGAGGGCGCTTCCGGGGTCCACGCGTCCGGCCCTTCGAGGATCGGCTTGCCGCCCGCCGCCGGCACCGTGGTCGGACCCTTGCGGCCGGCATGCGCCAGTTGCACGCCGAGCTTGGCCACGCCGTAGGTCCGGCAGAAATCGTGCACCCGCTTGAGCGCCACCTCGTTGTCGTCCGACCACATGCCGGCGCATTTCGGCGAAATCCGCCCCTGCGGATTGACGTCGGTCATTTCGCACATCACGAGGCCAGCGCAGCCGAGCGACATATTGCCGAGATGCATCAGATGCCAATCGTTCGCCGAGCCGTTGTCGGAATTGTATTGGCACATCGGCGAAACCACGACGCGGTTGGGCAGCGTGAGCCCGCGGAGCGTGATCGGGGAGAACAGGACGCTGGCCATGGTTTCGGATCCTTTGGTGCTGAGACGAAATGGGTCGGGGCCTGCAATATCACGATTTCCGGCGCCGGGTACACGTCCCGCAACGGTCCAATCCGGCGCGGAATGCAACTTGCCGCGGTTCAATGAGTCGCAATCCCTCGGCTATCCGGGCGACGAGAACATGGGCTAGTCTTGGTTCAAAATCGCGCTCTGGGGAATGGGGGACAGGGCTTGTGAATGCGCAGTTCTGGGTGATTCAGGCCTTTAACGGTATTTCCTACGGCGCCCTCTTGTTCCTGTTGGGCGCCGGGCTATCGCTGATCTTCGGCGTCATGCGCATCGTCAATCTGGCGCATGGCGCTTATTTCCTGTGGGGCGGCTACATCGCGCTGTCGGTGATCTGGGCGACCGGCTCATGGGCGCTGTCGCTGCCGCTCGCTGCGCTCGCGGTCGCCGTGCTTGGCCTGGTGATGGAACGCGTGTTTCTGCGTCCGCTCGGCTTCGATCCGCTGCGCCAGGTGCTGCTGACGGTGGGTTTCGCCTATCTGTTCCAGCAGGGCGCGCTCGACATCTGGGGCGGCAATAATTTTGAAATCGACCCGCCGGATGCGCTGGAACACAGCGTCACGGTCGGCGGCGTCTATTTTCCGCTGTACCGCGTGTTCATGATTGCAACGGCGCTCGTCATCGGCATCGCCATCTGGCTAGCGATGGAAAAGACCCGTATCGGCGCCGCGGTGCGCGCCACCGTCGACGATGCGCAGATGGCGCGCGGCGTGGGTATCGATACCAACCGCATCTCCATGCTTATCTTCGGCCTCGGCGCATTTCTGGCGGCGCTCGGCGGCGTGATAGGCGGCGGCTTTCTCGGCGTCTATCCCGGCCTGGATTTCGAGATTCTTCCACTCGCCTTCGCGGTAGTCATCATCGGCGGCATGGGCTCGCTCGGCGGCGCCGCCATCGGCGCCATGCTGGTCGGGCTGGCCGACAATTTCGGCAAGGCGCTGTTTCCGGAACTGGCTTATTTCACCCTCTACGCGCCGATGGTCCTGATCCTGGCGATCAAGCCGACCGGCCTGTTCGGTCGCGAGTGAGGACGGGCGCGGATGAGCCAGACAGCCAAGATTTTCGTAGTCGCCGCGGTTCTTCTGGCGCTCGTCATTATCGTTCCGCTGTCCAGCTCTTTCGTCGTGCTGCTCGCCACCCGCGCGCTTGTCTTTGCCATCTTGGCGATGAGCGTCGACATTCTGCTCGGCTTTGCCGGCCTCGCTTCGCTCGGCCAGGCGGCCTATTTCAGCGTCGGCGCCTATCTGACGGCGATCCTCGCCACCAGATACAATATCGGCCTGGGCTGGGATTTCTGGCTCGTGGTGCTGTTGGGCATGCTGATCGGCGCGGCGACGGCGGCGTTCTTCGGGCTGTTCGCGGTCCGCGCCAGCGGCGTCTATTTCCTGATGATCACGCTGGCGCTCGGCCAATGCGTCTGGGGGCTCGCCTATCGCTGGAACTCGCTGACCGGCGGCGACAACGGCATCAATGTCACCGCCCGCCCGAATTTCGGGTTGGACCTGACCAACGAACGGACCTTTTTCTTCCTGGTCTTTGTTTTCTTCGCGGCCACGTTGTTGGCGCTCTACATTTTTGTGCGATCGCCGTTTGGCCGCAGCCTGGAAGGCATCCGCGAGCGTGAACTGCGCATGAAGATCCTCGGCTACAATACCTGGCTGCACAAATACATCGCCTTCATCATCGCCGGGGCCGTCGGCGGCTTGTCCGGCGTGCTCTGGGCGCACACCAACGGCCTGGTCAGCCCCGACACCGCGGTGCTTACCACGTCGGTGGACGCTTTGCTGATGGTCGTTCTTGGCGGCGCCGGAACGCTGGTCGGCGGCGCGATCGGCTCGGCCATCGTGTTCGGTCTGCGCGAATATCTCTCGACGCTGGTGCCGTGGTGGCAATACGTGCTGGGCGGCGTCTATGTGGTGACGATCCTGTATCTGCCGATGGGGTTGATGGGACTTCCGGCGCGGTTTCGCCAACCCCGCGTTCCGTCCGACGTGGCGGACCAGACGGCGACGCCGGAGAAACTTGCAGCCTAGCCTTTCGCGACTGCGTTGGCAGGCGAACAACATGGGAGGAGAGCGATGACGATCAGATTACGACGACCACTGTGCCCGATGCTGTTGGGCGGCTGCCTCGCGCTCGGCTTGAGCATCAGCGCGTCGGCTCAGGCCGACGATTTGCGCATCGGCTTTCTCGCGCCGACAACCGGCTTCCTGTCGCAGACGGGCCAGGACATGGAGCACGGCTTCGAGCTCTATCTCAACGACCACGGCGGCATGCTCGGCGGCGCCAAAGTCGATTTCATCGTCGAGGATACCCAAGGCAAGCCCGACGTTGCGGTCACCAAGGCCAAGAAACTGGTGCTGCAGGACCACGTCAACATGTTCATCGGCGGCGTGCTGGCATCGACCGGCTACGCGCTCGCGCCGGTGAGCACCGAAGAGAAGACGCTCTATATATCGTCGGTCGCCGCCGCCGACGATCTGACGCAGCGGCAGCTTGGCAAATATCCCTATTTCATCCGCACCACCTGGACCAGCTCGCTGCCCAATCATCCGCTCGGTCAATGGGCCTGCGAGCAGGGCTATAAGAAAGTTGTCACCATCGCCGCCGACTATGCCTTCGGCTATAAATCGGTCGGCGGTTTCCAGAAGGCCTTCGAGGACTGCGGCGGCAAGGTGATCCAGAAAATCTGGCCGCCGCTCGGCAACAAGGATTTCGGGCCCTTTATCCCGACGATCAAGAGCGACGCCGACGCCATCTACTCGCTGATGGTGGGACCGATGTCGCCGCAATTTCCCAAGCAATTGCGCAATGCCGGCGTCAAACTGCCTATCATCGCCGGCGGCACCAGCTATGACGACTACAACCTGGCGTTCGATGGCGACGAGGTGATCGGCGACGTTTCGGCGCTGATGTACAGCGCCGCGCTGCAGACGCCGAAGAACGAAGCCTTCGTCAAGGAGTTCCGCTCCAAATACAAGGAAGTCCCCGGCTACTACGCGGAAGCGAACTATACGACCGCGCAGATGATCGACGAGGCCATGAAGCAGAACGGCGGCAAATTTCCCGGCGCGGAAAAGTTCATTCAGACCATGCTGGGCTTGAAGATCAACTCGGCGCGCGGGCCGGTTTCCTTCGACGATATGCGCAACCCGGTCGAGAACGTCTACATCCGCAAGGTCGAGAAGGTCGTGCTGTTCGGCGACGCCAAGCCGCAGCTCTGGAACGTCGTGATCAAGACCTATCCGAACGTCGGCCAGTTCTGGACCTACGGCAAGGACAAGTTCCTGCAACAGCCGGTATACAGCCGCGATTTCCCGCCCTGTAAATACTGCGAGTAGGGCGAAGTGGGCCACGAGTCCCGGATGCGGTGCGGCGCGGCCTTGCGCCGCGCTGCGTCCGGGAAGGTCTTTAGGATTTGCGCGTGAACCCATCCAACGGCCGCGAGCCGGTGCTCGAGTTGAAAAACCTGTCGAAATCGTTCGGCGGGCTGCAAGCCGTGCGCGGGGTGTCGTTGCGGATGATGCCGGGCGATCGCAAGGCGATCATCGGTCCGAATGGCGCCGGCAAGACCACGCTGTTCAACGTCATCACCGGCATCCTTCCGGCGAGTTCCGGCAGCGTCGTGCTGTTCGGCCGCGAGGTGACGCGCTGGCCGAGCCACCGGCGCACCGCGCTCGGCATGGCGCGCACCTTCCAGGTCACGAGCCTGTTTCCCAGGCTGACCGTCCTCGATAACGTGGTGCTGGCGATCAAGGGCTTGCGGACGTCGAAATTCGTGATGTGGCGTTTCCTGTCGGCCTATCGCGAAGTCTATGACAAGGCGCATGCACTGTTGGAGCGGGCCGCTTTTCTGGATCGCAAGGACATCGAGGTTCGCTACCTGTCGCATGGCGAGCAGCGCCAGCTCGAAATCGTGGTCGGGCTGGCGAGCGACCCCAAAATCCTGCTGCTCGACGAGCCGGCCGCCGGTTTGTCGTCGGGAGAGACCGCCGAGATGGCCGCGTTCCTGCGCAAGCTCGATTCCGGATTGGCGCTTCTGCTGATCGAGCACGACATGGATGTGGTATTCAACGTCGCCTCGGAGATTTCGGTGCTGCATTTCGGCGAAGTGCTGGAAACGGGCACGCCGCAGCAAATTCACGCCAGCCCGCGCGTGCAGGAAGTCTATCTGGGGACCGGCTAGCGCCATGAATATTCTGGACGTCGAGGACATTCATACCTATTACGGCAATGCCTATGTCTTGCAGGGCCTGTCGCTGCAACTTGAGCAAGGCCAAATTCTCGGCCTGCTTGGCCGCAACGGCGTCGGCAAAACCACTTTGGTCAATTCGATCGTCGGATTTACGCCGCCGCGGCGCGGCAAGGTTTTCTTCAAGGGTGCCGACATCACCGGCATTTCGTCGTTCGCAATTGTTCGCGGCGGTATTGGTCTCGTGCCGCAAGGGCGCCGAAGTCTTCCCGACGCTAAGCGTCGAGGACAACCTCGTGGTCGCCGAACAGCATGCCGAACGCCACGGCTGGTGCCTGGATCGGGTTTACGATCTTTTCCCGCGGTTGTGCGAGCGGCGCAGTCAGCGCGCCAAGACGCTGTCCGGCGGCGAGCAGCAGATGCTCGCCATCGGCCGCGGGCTGATGACCAATCCCGATTGCCTGATCATGGACGAGCCGTCGGAAGGGCTCGCTCCGATCATCATCCAGGGGCTGTGGGAGGCCATCGCCAAGCTCAAGCGGGAGGGTCTCTCCATCCTTCTGGTCGAGCAGAACGCGGCGCTGGCGCTCAAGCTCGTCGACTTTGTCCATGTGATGAGCAAAGGCCGCCTGGTCTACTCGGCGCGGCCCGAGGAATTAGCGGAGAATCAGGACATAAAGTCCCGGTTTCTCGGGATTTGAACCCGGCCGCGGATTTTAGGGCCGCCAGTTGAGCTGCACGACCTTGTTGCCGCTGGCTTGATTATACTGGATCGCCTGCGCCTTCATGCCCAAGATCGATTGAGCGTTGCCCAGCGGACATTGCACCGAATCGTGCTGCACCGAGGCATGATCGAGTGCGCGACCGAACTCGGATTCGACCGTCTCCATCAATTCGTTGTCTGAAAACGGCGCCGACATATAGACGGTGTGCCGGGCGGGCGAGACGGCGAGGCAGTATCGCCACTCGGCGGCAAGGGCGCCGTGCCCGCACAAGCCGCCGATCAGAAAGGCCAGCCCCAAGAGCTTCGGTCGCAAATGCATCGGCATGGCCTGCGGCGAATCGATTGCCAGAGCGTAGCGAACGCGCTCGCCTTTGGCACTGCGACATTTACAAAGGATTCGGCGGGTTGACCCACATCAAGGCTCCGCCGTTATCGCCGATTTATAGGACTAAGGCAGGGGGCGCGGTGTTAGTGGGCCGGGAGCTTTACAATGCGAGGAGCCGACGATGAAAGCAATGTTATTCGGTTTGGCGGTACTAGCCGCGGGCGCCGGAATGGGTACGGGTGCTGCGCAAGCGCAAAATTACCCCTGGTGTGCCTTCTACGATACCGGCGATCAGGCGATAAATTGCGGCTTTGTCAGCCGTGAGCAATGCATGGCAACAGTGAGCGGCATCGGCGGGTTCTGTATGCCGAACAATACCTACCAGCCGCTTGCGCCGTCGCGGCGCCGCTAAGGATCCGGGACGCTTGTCGCGCGCCAATTTGGGCGCGAGGTGGGTTGGCGCCTTCGGGTCCTAGGTCCTGCGGTTGACCAAGGAGACATTCCGCCGCTCCGGTGCTGCCGCCGCCCTGGTTGGACCCTGATGCGGATGTTCTTGACTCTGCCCCCTAAGCCGTTTCGGAATAGGGGCGGGGTAGGAACACATGATCAAGAAATTTCACGTTCTCTATGTCGGGCAGATCGAGCTCGACAATGTCGGGCTCGATGGCACGCCGGCCAACGAGCGGCGCTATTCCGATGAGCGGCTGCGCGAGGCTTTCTTCACCGCGCGCGACGTCGCCCGGCTCATGGATGAGCTCGGCTTCGACGTGCTGTGGACGGCGGAGCATCATTTCCAGCGCGAGGGCTACGAGGTCTTCCCGAACCTCATTCAACTCGGGCTGTGGCTCGCCACGCAGACCAAGCGGCTGAAATTCGGCTGCGCCTTTAACGTGCTGCCGATGTGGCATCCGATCCGCATGGCCGAGGACTATGCCATGGCCGACATCGTCACCGATGGCCGGGTGGTGCTCGGCGTCGGCCGCGGCTATCACACCCGCGAGGTGGAGTCGTTCGGCGCGCCGCTTCTCGACGCCGAGAAGAACCGCGAACTGTTCGAGGAGCAGCTGCGGCTCCTGTTGACCTGCTTCAACGAAGAGAGCTTCCACTTCAAGGGCAAATATTACGAAGCGCCGCCGCCGGTAGACTATCGCGGCTACAAGCTCACAGATATCACGCTGGTGCCGCGGCCAAAACATCGGCCGGTGGAAATCTGGATGCCGATTGCCAGCGGCAAGACCATCGAGATGATGGCGCAATACGGGCTGAACGCGATGGTGACGCTCAACGGCGAGAAGATCCTCGACAACGTCATTCGCGCCTACCACGCCGCCTGCCTCAAGCACGGCCGCAACAAGAAGCTCGGCGAGGACGTGATCTGGGGCGCCGGCGTCTATCTCGCCGATAGCCGCGACGAGGCGATCAAGAAGCTCGAGCCCGCCCATGACGAGCGCTTCAAATGGTTCGCGCCGTTCGGCTTCGTGCGTTATGCGGACGAGGAGGGCCGTACCTGGGGCACCCCGGGCGCGCCGTCGCGCACGCCGCTTCTGAAAGACGGCGTCGCGCAAAAAGCCTGGTTCTGCGGCACCCCCGCCGAGGTGATCGACGGCATCAAGTCGATCGAGGCGAAATATCCCGGCCTCGAACATTTCATGATCCATTGGGCCGAGGGTCTGTCGCCCAAGGAGTTCAAAGAGCAGCTGCGCTGGTTCGCCAAGGACGTGATGCCGGCGTTCAAGTAGTCGCGCGTCATTTCTCTAAAGCATGTCCCGCAAAAGTGGAAACCGGTTTTGCGAAAAGGACATGCTAAGCAAACCGCTAGAGCGCGTCCCGATTTCTAATCGGGATGCGCTCTAAGCGCGCCACGATCTCGACATGCGCCGAATAGCGAAATTGATCGACCGGCGTGACGGCGACAAGGCGATAGCCGCCGTCGACGAGAATGCGCGCATCACGCGCAAAGGTTCCCGGATTGCACGACACCGCAGCAATGACCGGTACGCGGCTGGCCGCCAGCTCGCGCGCCTGCGCTTGCGCGCCTTGGCGCGGCGGATCAAACACGGCCGCTTCGAAGCGGTTGAGCTCCGAGGCGAGCAGCGGATTCTTGAACAGATCGCGCCGCTCCGCTGTGACCGGCTTCAGGCCCGAAGCTGTTGCGGCGGCGCGCTTGAGCGCAGCCAGCGCCGCTTCGTCGTCGTCGACCGCGAGCACGCGCGCGCTCGCGGCGAGCCGCAGTGCGAACGGTCCGACGCCGGCGAAAAGATCGGCCACGCTTTTGGCGCCGGCGCAGATGTCGAGCGCGAGCCGCGCCAGCACCGCTTCGCCCTCCGCCGTCGCCTGCAGGAAGGCGGCGGGCGGCAGCGCCACGGTCGCGGCGCCCATGTGCAGCGTCGGCGCGCGCGCTTGCGCGATGAGCTCGCCATGGCGCGTCAGGCGCGCGAGGTTTTGCTGTGCGGCGACGCGCGCCAGCGCCGCCGTCGCGGGCGCGGTCAGCGGACCCGAGCCGCGCACGTCGACATCGAGGCCGGCATCGGTCGCGGTGACCCCAATATCGAGCGGCTTTTGCATGGCGCCGAGCCGCTCCGCGATGGCCCAGGCGGCCGCGAGCGCGCCGTCGAGGCTTTTGGCCAGTATCGGACAGCGGTCGATCGCGACCACATGATGCGCGCGCGCCGCGGAGAAACCCACTTCGAGCACGTCGTGGGTGCCGCGCCGGGCGTGAAACACGGCGCGGCGGCGGCCGTCGCCGTGCGCATCGATGAGTTCGGCGACCGGCGCCTCAATGCCGGCCTGCCGCAACGCCTCGACGACCAGGCCGCGTTTCCAGGCGCGGTAGGGGCCGCTCGCCCAATGCTGCAGCGCGCAGCCGCCGCAGACGCCGAAGTGCGGGCAGATCGGCGCGATGCGCTCGGGGCTCGATTTTTCGATAGCGAGAAGCTGGCGGCGGTCGGGATGGCCGGGCCAGTCCTCGACTTCGACGCGTTCGCCCGGCAGCGTGCACGGCACATAGATCGGACCGTCGGCGCCGCCGGTGACGCCGTCGCCGCGATGGCCGACCGCATCGATTTCCAGACGCTCAACCACGTTCGGCCTCGATGAAGAATTCCTGGTTGCCGTCGCCGCCGCGGATCGCCGACGCGACGATACCGCCGCTGCGCCAACCGAGCGAGGCTAGCAGCGCGGCGATCTCGTCGCACACGCTTCTGCGCACCGCCTCGGCGCGCACGATGCCTTTCTTGATGCCTTCGCCCTTCGTCTCGAATTGCGGTTTTATCAGCGCCAGGATTTGCGCGCGGGCTTTGAGCAAGTTGCCGACCGCGGGCAGCACCAGCTTGAGCGAGATGAAGCTCACGTCGATGGTGGCGAAGTCGGGCGGTTCCGGCAGACGCGCCGCATCGAGCTTGCGGATATCGGTCTGCTCGATGCTGACCACGTCGTCGCGGCCGCGCAGCCGCGGGTGCAACTGGCCGGTGCCGACGTCGACCGCATAGACCCGCCTGGCGCCGCGCGTCAGCAGCACTTCGGTGAAGCCGCCGGTCGAGGCGCCAACGTCAAGACAAAGGCGGCCGGCAACGTCGAGTCCGAAATGATCGAGCGCGGCGGCAAGCTTGACGCCGCCGCGCGACACATAGGGATGTTCGGGCTCGGCGGCGATGATGGCGGCGGCGGAAACCTCCTCCGAGGCTTTGCGCACGGGGACGCCGTCGGCGGTGACGCGTCCCGCGGCGATCGCGGCTTGCGCCCGCGCGCGGCTTTCGAACAGGCCGCGCACGACCAGCAGTCGATCGGCGCGTTCTTTGGTCGTCATAGTAGGTGTTCACCGTCATCCTGAGGCGCGAGCGAAGCGAGCCTCGAAGGGCGACGGCCCGGGCCGTACATCCTTCGAGGGCCGCTTCGCGGCCACCTCAGGATGACGGAAGGAGCAGGCTTAGGCGAGCTTCACCACTTCGCCGCGCATGTTCTGGCCAAGCGCCTCGAAGGCCTTGGTGACGATGCCTTTGGCGTCGAGACCGGCCTTGGCGTACATGGCGTTGGGCGAATCCTGATCGATGAAGAAATCCGGCAGCACCATCGAACGGACTTTCAGCCCGCGGTCGAGCGCGCCGTGCTCGGCGAGCGCCTGCAGCACGAAGGAGCCGAAGCCGCCGATCGCGCCTTCCTCGATGGTGAGCAGCACTTCGTGCTCGCGGGCGAGCCGCAGCAGAAGATCAACGTCGAGCGGCTTGGCGAAGCGCGCGTCGGCAACCGTGGTCGGCAGCCCGTAGCCGGCGAGTTCGTCGGCGGCTTTGAGGCATTCGCCGAGCCGCGCGCCGTAGGAGAATAGCGCCACTTTGGTGCCTTCGCGCAGGATGCGGCCCTTGCCGATTTCGAGGGGTTTACCCTCTTCAGGCATAGCCACACCACGTCCCTCGCCGCGCGGATAGCGCAGCGCCGAGGGGCGGTCGTCGATGGCCACGGCCGTGGCCACCATATGCACGAGGTCGGCCTCATCGGCGGCCGCCATCAGCACAAAGCCGGGCAGGCAGCCGAGATAGGCGATATCGAAAGCGCCGGCGTGAGTCGGCCCATCGGCGCCGACCAAGCCGGCGCGGTCCATGGCGAAGCGCACCGGCAGGCGCTGGATGGCGACGTCGTGCACGACCTGATCGTAGGCGCGCTGCAGGAACGTCGAATAGATCGTGGCGAACGGCTTATAGCCTTCGGTGGCAAGCCCGGCGGCAAACGTCACGCCGTGCTGCTCGGCAATGCCGACGTCGAACGTGCGGTCGGGAAATTCCTTCTGGAACAGGTCGACGCCGGTGCCCGACGGCATCGCCGCGGTGATGGCGACGATCTTATTATCCTTCTTCGCTTCCTTGATCAGGCTTTCGCCATAGACCTTCTGATAGGCGGGTGCGGTCGGCTTCGATTTGACCTGCGCGCCGGTGGCAACGTCGAACTTGACGACACCGTGATATTTGTCGGCGGATTTTTCCGCCGGCGCATAGCCTTTGCCTTTTTGCGTCACGACGTGAACCAGGATCGGCCCGTTCTTCATGTCGCGCACGTTCTGCAGCACCGGCAACAGGTGATCGATATTGTGGCCGTCGATCGGGCCGACATAGAAGAAGCCGAGTTCGTCGAACAGCGTGCCGCCGGTGACGAGACCGCGGGCATATTCCTCCATCGCCATGGCGCGCTGCTCGAGCATTTTGCTCGGCATGTGCTTGGCGACGCTGCGAATGAGCTTGCGCAGGCGATGATAGCCGCGGCCGGACACCCGGCGGGCGAGATAGGCCGACAGCGCGCCGACCGGCGGCGCGATCGACATGTCGTTGTCGTTGAGCACCACGATCAGGCGCGAATTCATGGCGCCGGCATTGTTCATCGCCTCATAGGCCATGCCGGCCGACATCGCGCCGTCGCCGATCACGGCGATGACGTTGTTCTGCTTGTCCTGCAGGTCGCGGGCGACCGCCATACCGAGCGCGGCGGAGATCAACGTCGAGGAGTGCGCGGCGCCGAACGGATCGTATTCGCTCTCGGCGCGCTTGGTGAAGCCGGACAATCCGCCGCCCATGCGCAAAGTGCGGATGCGGTCGCGGCGGTTGGTGAGGATCTTGTGCGGATAGGCCTGATGGCCAACGTCCCAGATCAGCCGGTCGGCCGGCGTGTCGAATACGTAGTGCAGCGCCACCGTGAGCTCGATGACGCCGAGCCCGGCGCCGAGATGGCCGCCGGTGACCGCGACCGCATCGATGGTTTCGCCACGCAGTTCGTCGGCGACCTGCCGCAACTGGTTGGGTTCGAGGCGCCTTAAGTCTTCTGGGGTCTTGATTTGGTCGAGCAATGGGGTCTTAGACGAAACCGTCACGCTACGCTCCTTTTTCAGACCTAATGAGTTGTTTCGGCCTAATGCCGATTATTGGGGCTCGGTGAAGCCCGGCGATGGTTCACGCAGATAGGGATGTCCCACGCAGATTCTAAGGTCCTTACACCATTCCATGCCGGGAACGCAATTTAACCGACACTGCCGGCAGTGAACGGCGTCGAAGGAACCACAAGCCTTTGTAAGGACTTATAACTAGAATCCCGTTTCCCCTATCTAGGTCCCACATCTACCCCTTAACTCCGTGATCTATGTAAAGTTCAGTACTTTACCAGGGCCTGTCCGTCCCGTTGGGCGGGATTTCGGCACCTGCTATAAGTCTTAAGGACGGGCGAGGTGGTTCACCGTGGCGCTCGAAATATACCGCAAGAAACGGAAATTTGATGTCACTGCGGAGCCGCGCGGCCGGAAATCGGCCCGCGGCGGCAACCGTTACGTGATCCAGAAGCATGCCGCGCGGCGGCTGCATTACGACCTGCGTCTCGAGCTGGACGGGGTGATGAAGAGCTGGGCCGTCACCCGCGGCCCGAGCCTCGATCCGTCCGAAAAGCGCCTCGCGGTCCATGTCGAGGACCATCCGATCGAATACAATTCCTTCGAAGGCACGATTCCGGAAGGCGAATACGGCGGCGGTACGGTGATGATCTGGGATCGCGGCTGCTGGTTGCCCGAAGGCGATCCGCACAAGGGCTACGCCAAAGGCCACCTCGAATTCACCCTCGACGGCGAGAAACTGCACGGCCGCTGGCACCTCGTGCGCATGCGCACGCGCGACAAAGACCGTCACGAAAACTGGCTTCTCATCAAGGGCAAGGATGAAGAGGCGCGAAGCGAACGCAACGGCGATATTTTGGCGGAGGAACCCCTATCGGTGGCGAGCGGCCGCTCGATGGAGGAGATCGCCGCGGGCAAGGGCAGAAAGCGGGTCTGGCACAGCAGTCGCCAAAGCACCGCCACAGCCGATCCTCCGTCCGCTTCGCCTCGGTCGCAAAGCCAACGCGAATTCAAAGCGCAATTGCGCGCGGCGGCCAATATGCAAAGCAACAAGAATTCCAAAGCGCGAGCCAAAGCGACGACCAAGGCGGCGGGCAAACCGACGACCAAGGAAAAGCGCGCGTCGAAGCCGCCGCCTCGTGCTGCGGCGGCGCGCCGATCGCGAGCGAAGCCTGCTTCCGTTGCCGATGCGCGCAAGCGCTCGGCGCCGCCGCCACGCGGCGGCAGCAGCAGCCGGTTGCCCGATTTCGTCCCGCCGGCTCTCGCCACGCTGCACGACACCGCGCCGAGCGGGCCGCAATGGCTCCACGAGATCAAATTCGACGGCTACCGCATCGAAGCGCGGCTCGATCGCGGCAAGGTCAAATTGCTCACGCGCAAGGAGCTCGATTGGACGCATCGCTTCGAGCGCATCGCCAAGGCGGTGGCCGCGCTTCACGCGCAGACCGCGCTCCTCGACGGCGAATTGGTGGTCGAGAACGACAAGGGCGTTTCGAGTTTTTCGATGCTGCAGAACGATCTCAAAGAGGGCCGCGGCGATCGCTTCGTCTATTGGGTTTTCGACTTGCTCTATCTGGACGGCCGCGATTTGGCCGGTGCGCCGTTGATTGAGCGCAAGGCAGCGCTGCAACGCTTGCTCAAAGGCAACGGCAAGACCGGGCCCATTCGCTATGCCGAGCATTTCGACGGCGAGGGCCCGGTGATTTTCAAGCATGCCTGCGACATGAATCTCGAAGGCATCATTTCGAAGCTGCGGGAGGCGCCCTATCGCCCGGGGCGGTCGGAAAATTTCGTCAAAGCCAAATGTCACGATGCGCAGGAAGTCGTGGTCGCCGGCTTCTCCCCGTCGAACGCGCTGCCCAAGGCCGTCGGCGCGCTGACGGTGGCGTTTCACGAAAACGGCAAGCTCCGCTACGCCGGGCGCGTCGGCACCGGCTACACCCGCGAAACCGCCCGCGATCTGTGGCAGCGGCTGCAGCCGCTGCGCATCGATCGCCCGCCGGTCACGCTGCCCAAGGACGAGCGGCGCAAAAACGTCGTCTGGGTCAAGCCGCAAATGGTCGTCGAGACCGAGTTCCGCGGCTTCACCCATGACGGCTTGCTGCGCCAAGCCGCCTTCAAAGGGTTGCGCGAGGACAAGCCGGCGCGCGAAGTGGTGCGCGAAACGCCGGCTCCGGCGGCCGCGGCGCAGCGCCATGCGGTGCGAAAGTCGCCGCCAGCCGCTTCGCGCAGTCGCGGCGGCAAAAGCGCCAACCGCGACGCCAAAGTCGCGAACGCCACAATCGCCAATGTCCATTTGACCCATCCGGACCGGGTCTATTGGCCCGACGTCGGCGTCACCAAGGCGGATCTGGCGGCCTATTACGTCAGCGTGTGGGATGTCATGGCGCCGCACGTCGTCGACCGGCCGCTCGCCATCGTGCGTGCTCTGGAGGGCGTCGGAGGCGAAACGTTCTTCCAGAAGCACATCGCCTCCACCATCAAGCAATCGCCGCTGCGCCATGTCGTGGACGCCAAGGAGCACGACGTCATCGCGGTGGAAAAGCTCGACGATCTGATCGAATTGGTGCAGTCCGGCGCGCTGGAGATTCACACCCGCGGCTCGCGGCTCGGCCGGCTGGAGAGGTGCGACCGCATCGTGTTCGACCTCGATCCGGGGGAGGGCGTTGCCTGGAAGCAAATCGTCGCGGCGGCGCAGGAGACCCGCGACCGGCTGCAGGCGATGAAACTCAAAAGCTTCGTCAAACTGAGCGGAGGCAAGGGCATTCACGTCGTCGTGCCGATCGACGGCGCCGATTGGGATACGACCAAAGACTTCGCCTCGCGCATCGCCAACGCCATGGCTGCCGATGCGCCGCAGCGTTACCTCGCCAAGATGACCAAGGCGCTCCGCCACAACAAAATCTTCATCGACTATTTGCGCAATTCACGCGAGGCGACCTCGGTCGCCGTCTATTCGACCCGCGCGCGGCCCGGCGCGCCGGTGTCGATGCCGCTGTCATGGGACGCGCTCTCGCGCACCAGCGGCGCCAATCAGTTCACCGTGCTCAATGCCAAGAAGCATCTGCGCAGCGACGCCTGGGCGGAGATGGCCAAGGTGCGGCAGAAGCTGCCGGCGAAGTGACTTGGTCCTTCGCGGCGCTTGCCGCCGCGGCGCAACAGGCGCATATTTGCGGTTGCGCGGGGACGGCGAGGCAGCGGGGCGAAGCGGGGGACTTAATGATCAAGTGGCCGCTGATCGGGTGCTTTGTGATCGCTGTCGGCCTCGCGCTCGGCGCCTGCAGTTCGTCCACTGACGGCTTGATGGCGCAGGCGAATCTCGTCGGTCAAAGCGGCGAGATGTGCAACTCCGGGCCGGGCGTTGCGACCGGCTTGGCCGCATTGCAGGGCTCGCAAGCCGCCCATGCCCAGTGCATGCAGAATCAATATGCGTTCGGGGCGGGCTTCGACGAGGAGTCAGGCCACTTCGCCCCCGGCTCGCAGCCGACGACGCTGTTCAACGCCGGCAATTAATTGCTAGCCAGTAGGATGGGTGGAGCGACAGCGATACCCATCATTGAGCCGAGAGGCTGCGTGATGGGTTTCACAAAGGGTCAACCCATCCCACAGGCTACGCTCGTTTCGGCAGTCGCTCGAAACTCGGCAATCCCTCGGCGATGTGATGGAACGGCTGCTTGTCGACGGTGTAGATCGCCATCTGCGGACCGCCGAACAGGCTTGGATCGTCGAGCGTGCCGATTTTCAAGATCACCGCGGCCAGGCCCGGCCGCCGCGTCGCCAGGTGCGTGGCGCATTCGCCGCAGAATTCCCGCGTCACCGGGCGTTCCAGATCGTTGCGCGCAAATTGCCTGGGCGTCCCTTTGCTGTAACTGAAGCCATCGGGCGGCATCAGCATGAACAGGTTCGGCGCGCCGCCGGAGATATATTGGCATTCGCGGCAGTGGCATTGCGCTTTGAGCATCGGCTCACCCTCGGCCACATAACGCACGCGGCCGCAATAGCATCCGCCTTCAGTTTCATGGCGTGCCCCGATATCGTTGCTGCGTCATTCCGGATCGACGCCAAAGCGTCGAGTCCGGAATCCATAATCACCGGTCAGCGAATATGGATTCCGGGCTCGCGGGCAAAGGCCCGCGCCCCGGAATGACAGGCCTCACCCCGCAAGCCGCAAACGCTCCGCCTTCGGCTCGAAGCGCGAGCGGAAAATCTCGGCATCGAGCGGATCGGCGAAGCAATAGCGCACGAAGGCGGCGTAATCGTCCTCGACATACATGTCGAATTTCTCGACGTATTCGATGAGGAAATCCAAAATCTCGCTGTCGTCGGCGAGCTGCTGCCGCGGCAGCACCACTTGGTAAGGGCATTCCTCGTCGAGCTGGCGCAGCCATGCGCTTTTCTGGTCCGAATCCATCGTCGTTACCCCGAATTTCGTGCGCTTGCCTCTTGATCCGAACCGGCAATTGTTCCCTATTTGTTCTAACGAGTTAAGCCGATACTTCCATCCCCCTCTGGCCCTTTTTGCTTTTGCGACTGGTGCCTCTTTTGGGAGGTAATCCACAACGCTCAAGCCCATTGAACGTTGAGAACTCTATGGGCTTTTTGTCTGTCATCCGAACGTGGACCGCCAAATATAAGCGGGCACAATTCATCTATAATCTATCGCAACAAACTCCGGAAGAGATGAAACAGTACTCCGCTGCGATAAATGGAATTTTTGGCGCAATAGAAGAGAACCAATACGCTCTTTTGCATTACGCAACCGGTCGGGCAATTACTGGCTGGGCGTTAATGGAAGAGCGGCTTGTTTTAATCGCGGCTCTCCTGCTCAAAACCACACACCAAAAAGCTGGTCTGGTTTTCTACTCGATAATCAATTTTCAAGTGTGGATCACGATTATTACAGAGCTATTTGCGCTTGAGCCGGATTTCGCACCTTTCCGGCACCGCTGGAATAAGGTTTTTGAGCGATTGCGCACTGAAAAAGACAATAGAGACCGTCTTGCACATCATTACGCCATGCCGAAAACGGTTAAGGACAATCCGCTTGGCGTCCCCGTGAAGAAAGCACCGCGGATGGACATGCGGCTAAAATCCCAAAAGGCCGCGCCGATGACCGCAGAGCAAATAGAGGATTTCCGAAAGCGTATCGACGCGATCGGCGACGACCTTGGAAAGCTTCTTGAGGACATGACGACTCATCTCGGGGGCGGCGCTGCCTCGCCATCGCGATGAAAAGTTTCCCGAACGAGTTCTCGATCAGGGACTTCGATTTCGGACGCGCCAGCCTTAGTATTCCCAAGAGCTTGTCCTTCAAGACGATGAATTTGCTGGGTCTCTTTTCAAGTAATCAAACGGCTATTCCATTTTAAGAAGCGCCGAGAAGCTACGTCTCTAATATCGCGACAAAGCCCTTGACAAGTGTCCCTCTTTCCATTACATGACCGCACGAATCATCTCGCCCGCTAAAGGACGCCGCCGCGGAGGCAAGCTGCGGCGGTGGGGCGAGAGGCGGAGCCCGCGGGCGGGCTTGCAACCCGCTCCCGGGCGGTCCGGGCATCATGCCTGCCGACACTATGGTCGGTGCGCGGGGTGCGCCGCTGGAAGTGGGGGTCGAGCCGGCGGTCATATCCGCCGCGTTGGCAAAGCGCCCACGAAGCCTGGCCCGGATCGCACCAAGGGACCACACACCCCTTGGGAAGAACCGTGGTGGAACGCCGGAAGGCGAGCCGTCCCCTCCCGTTCAGGGGGCGGCGCCGCACCCCAAGGTGCGGAGGTTGGCCCTGCGTCTTCCGGCGTTCCATATCCTTTATATTTTTGGTGAAACGGAGAAAGCGAAGACAGACAGCGAGGCCAACCACCCCTCGCGGTTCTTTTAGCTCCCGCTTCGCGCTTCACGTGACTGAGATAGGAGGGCCCGCAGGCGAAGGCGCGTGCGGGAATGAGAGGGCTTTATCCGCCCCCCGCGATAGCGGGGGAGGGGGACCGCGCGTTTGCGCGGTGGAGGGGGCCTCTGAGTCAGAGCTTCGTTGCCGTTGCGGGAAAATCTCGGAGGTCAACGTGCAACAACAACTCTTGCGTTGCGTCGCGGCCCGCGCCCCTTCCACCATCCTGCTGCGCAGGATGGTCCCCCTTCCCCGCTATCGCGGGGCAGGATGCACGTTATTCGCCGTCGAGCGGCTCGGTGCCGGTGGGCTTGCCGGCGGCGTCGAGCGTGATTTTTTCCACGCGCGCCTCGGCCTGGCGCAGCAAATCTTCGCAGCGGCGCTTGAGCGCCTCGCCGCGCTCGTAGATGGCGACCGATTCCTCGAGCGGCACCTTGCCCTCTTCGAGCCGCTTGACGATCGTCTCGAGCTCCTCGATCGCCCGCTCGAACGGCATCTTCTCGATATCGACGTTGTTGTTCTGTGCCATCGTCCGCTCAATATGAATCCGCAACAGTCATGCTACCGGATTGGCCGCAGCGCAATCCGGGCCAACAAAATTATCCCCGCATCAGCGCATTGACATGCGCGGCCACCGAATTGCCGAGCGCTTGGAGATCGTAGCCGCCTTCGAGCAGCGACACGACACGGCCGCCGGCGTGGCGATCGGCAATCTCCATGATCTTTTGCGTCGCCCAGGCAAAATCCGCCTCCTCGAGATTGATATTGGCCAGTGGGTCGCGGTAGTGGGCGTCGAAGCCCGCCGAGATAATGACGAGCTCGGGCGCGAATTCGGCGAGCCGCGGCAGGATGCGAGAGTCGAAGGCATCGCGGAACTTCTCCGGCCCGTCGCCGGGCCGCAACGGCGCATTGACGACGGTATTGTAGTCGCCGCTTTCGCCGATGGCGCCGGTGCCGGGAAACAGCGGCATCTGGTGCGTCGAGCAATACATCACGGTCTTGTCGGCCCAGAAAATCTCCTGCGAGCCGTTGCCGTGATGCACGTCGAAATCGACGATCGCAGCGCGCGCGATGCCGTGCTTGTTCTGCGCGTGGCGGGCGGCAATAGCGGCGTTGTCGAAAAAGCAAAATCCCATCGGGCGCGCGGTTTCGGCATGATGGCCGGGCGGCCGGGTGGCGACGAAGGCGTTGGCGGCCTTCTTGCCCACAATCTCGTCGACGGCATGGATGGCGCCGCCGGCAGCGCGCAGCGCCGCTTCGAAGCTGCCCGGCGACATCGAGGTGTCGGCGTCGAGGTGGACGATGCCTTCCCCGGGCGTGGCATCGCGCAAGGCCTCGATGTAATCCATCGGGTGACAGAGCGCGATGGTCTCCAGTGGTGCGCGCGGCGCCTCGACCCGCGCCAGCATCTGGAATTTTTCCGCTTCGAGCGCGGCCTCGACGGCGCGCAGGCGGTCGGGCCGCTCCGGATGGCCGGCCGGCGTCAAATGCAGCAGACAGGCTGGATGGCTGATGAGGAGAGTGGTGGACATTGCAACGAATGTAGGACGGGCCGCGCCGTTGCGAAACCCATCATTTACCGCGCGCTACGAGGCGAGCGCCGCATCGGCGCCGAGCACGCCGGCCCCGCACTCGACAACGGTGCGTTCGAGCGCGCCGGCCCCGACCGCGATGTTTTCGGCAAAAAACCGGGTGATGGCGAGCCGCGCTGCCGCATCGCCGCCGAGCCGCAGCGCTGCCAAAGCCTGTTTCGCCAGCAGGCAGCCGCCGGTGGCAACGCCGAACAGCCGCAAGTAAGGGCTGGCGCCGGCCAGCGCCGTGTCGGGCGCCTTGTCGATGTTGGCGAGCAGCCAGTCCGTCGCCCGCGACAGGCTTTCGACCGCATCGCCAAGCCGTACCGCCGCCCAGCCGAAGGCCGGATCGTTAGAGGCGTTCAACGCAGTAACGATGCCGCGCAATTCCTCGCAATGCGCCGCGACGGTGGCGCCGCCCGCCAGCGGCAGCTTGCGCGTGACCAGATCGATGGCCTGGATGCCGTTGGTGCCTTCGTAGATCGGCGCGATCCGCGCGTCGCGGAAAAACTGTGCCGCGCCGGTTTCCTCGATATAGCCCATGCCGCCATGCACCTGCACGCCGAGCGACGCGACCTCGTTGGCGATGTCGGTCGAGAACGCCTTGGCCACTGGCGTGAGCAGCGATGCCTGCTGATGCGCGGCCTGGCGCGCGGCCTCGTCGGCGCTGCGTTCGCTGCGATCGATCGCCATGGCCGCGGCGTAACAGATGCCGCGCGCGGCTTGGGTGAGCGCGCGCATCGTCAGCAGCATGCGCCGTATGTCCGGATGGGCGATGATCGGCGCCGATTCCGTCGCTTTCATGCCGGCGGTGCGGCCCTGTTTACGCTCGCGCGCGTAAGCAAGCGCCTGTTGCGTCGCGGCCTCGGCAAGACCGACGCCTTGCAGGCCGACGGCGAGGCGGGCGCGATTCATCATGGTGAACATGCAGGCCATGCCGGCGTTTTCCTCGCCGATCAGAAATCCAATGGCGCCGGCATTGTCGCCCAGAATCATGGTGCAGGTCGGCGAGCCGTGAATGCCGAGCTTGTGCTCGATCGAATGCGCGCGGATGTCGTTGCGCGCGCCGAGCGAGCCGTCGGCTTTCAGCAAAAACTTCGGCACCAGAAACAGCGAAATGCCGCGCGTGCCGGGCGGCGCATCGGGCAGCCGCGCCAGCACGAAATGGATGATGTTGTCGGTGAAATCCTGCTCGCCGTAAGTGATGAAGATCTTCTGGCCCTTGAGGCGATAACTGCCGTCGCCGGCGCGCTCGGCCCGCGTGCGCAAGGCGCCGACGTCGGAGCCGGCCTGCGGCTCGGTGAGCTGCATCGTGCCCATCCATTCGCCGGACACCAGCTTCTCCAGATACGTGCGTTTGAGCGTATCGCTGCCGTGGGCGTTGAGCGCGTCAATTGCCGCCATGGTCAGCATCGGGCCGTTGGCGAAGCCGACCGAAGCCGAGTGCCACATCTCGGTGCAGGCGGCGTTGACGATTTGCGGCAAGGCCTGGCCGCCCCATTGCGCCGGCGCGGTGACCGCATTCCATCCGGCAAGCCGCCAATCGCGGTAGGCTTCCTTCCAGCCCGGCGCCGTGGTGACGGCGCCGTCTTTGAACTTCGCGCCGAACGTGTCGCCGACGCGGTTGAGCGGCGCCATGACCTCGCCGGCAAAGCGGCCGGCCTCCGCCAGCACCGCGTCAACGTCATCGAGCGAAAGGTCGCCGAACAGGCCTTGCTCGATCGCGGAGCCGAGCGCGGCGGCGTGTCTGAGCGCAAAGCCGATATCGTCAAGCGGAGCACGATAGGTCATGGGCGTCCCCAGTGTTCTTCATCCCGTGGCGATGATTACGCCCGGCGGCGGCACACTATCGTCCGGCACGAAGAAATCCGGCGCCAGCGTTTGTGTCGGATCGACGCGATAGCGCTCGAAGTCGGTGACGCCGTTCTCCGCCAAAAAGCTATCATCGATGATGAAGCGGCCGGTGAATTGGCGCGAAGGCTTATTGAATATAGTGTAGGCCGCATCCGCCACGATGTCCGGCTTGCGTCCCCGTGCGGCCATCGCGGCGCCGCCCAGAAGATTCTGCACCGCGGCGGTCGCGATCAGCGTGCGCGGCCACAGCGCGTTGACGGCGATGCCCTTGCCGCGCAATTCGCCGGCGAGCCCGAGCACGACCAGACTCATGCCGAATTTCGCCATACTGTAGGCGGTGTGCGGCGCGAACCACTTTTCCTTCATGTCGAGCGGCGGCGAGATCATGAGGATATGCGGATTGGCCGCTTTCTCCAGATAACCGATCGCCCATTTCGACACCATGAAGGTGCCGCGCGCATTGATCTGGTGCATCAGATCGAACCGCTTCATGTCGGTCGCGGTCGTGCTGGTCAGCTGGATTGCACTGGCATTGTTGACCACGATATCGATGCCGCCGAATTTTTGCGCCGTCTTGTCGAGCGCGTCGCGCACCATCGTTTCGTCGCGGACGTCGACCACCAGCGGCAGCGCCTTGCCGCCGGCGCGTTCGATGTCTTCGGCGGCGGTATAGATAGTGCCGGCAAGTTTTGGGTGGGGCTCGGCCGTCTTGGCGGCGATGGCGATATTGGCGCCGTCGCGCGCGGCGCGCAGCGCGATCGCCAGCCCGATGCCGCGCGAGGCGCCGGTGACGAAAAGTGTCTTTCCGGAGAGCGCCATTGTTCACTTCTTGCGCGACAGGAAGGCGGCAAAGGCCGCGCGCGCTTCGTCGGACTGCAGCCGTTCGCGAAAATGCATGAGTTCGGTATCGATCTGCCGGTCGATGGCGTCAAGGGAGCCGCGCAGCAGCGCCCGCGATACCGCCACCGCGCCTACGGGAAGCGCCGCGATCTCGCGCGCAGCCTGCAATGCCGTATCGTCGACCGCGGCGCTTTCGACGATGGTGTTGACGATGCCGGCTTCTTTCGCCTCGGCGGCGGAAAGCGTGCGGCCCATCACCAGCATCGAGAAGGCGCGCGCATAGCCCATGCGCAGCGGCGCCAAGAGGCTCGATGCGGCTTCGGGAATAAGCGCAAGCTTGAGGAATGGCGTGGTGAAGGTCGCATCGGTCGACGCCACGACGTGATCGCAGTGAAACAGCATGGTCACGCCGATGCCGACTGCAAGGCCTCTCACCGCCGCGACCAGGGGTTTTCGGTTGTGCACGATCGCCATGAGAAATTCGACGGTGTGAGGCCGCAGCGCGCCGGTCTGGGCCGATTCGAGGAACTCGGCGATGTCGGCGCCGGCGCAGAAGGCGCCGGGACCGCCGGCGATGACGACGCAGCGGATGGCGTCGTCGTTTTGCGCCTCGCCAAGCGCGCGGGTCATCGCGGCATACATCGGCTGCGTCAGCGCATTTTTCTTTTCCGGCCGGTTCACCCGGATAATGCGGATGCCGGCATCGTCGTTCACCTCTATGGAATCGGGCATTGTTCCTCTTTTCCGGCCGGTGGGCGGCCGGCTGCGGGCGGCATAGACATTATTATAGAGCGCAGAATTGGGGCCGATAGCCGGGGTTATCATTGATCCCCGGCGGGGGGGCCGTTATGTTCCGCCGCGCCGTGGGCCGTCCCCGGCGCAATCCGGATTGGGGCGTAGCCAAGTGGTAAGGCAGCGGATTTTGATTCCGCCATTCGGAGGTTCGAATCCTCCCGCCCCAGCCAGCCGCGGACTCGCCAACGCCTCGTCCCGTCCACTTGGCCCGACAGTTCCATAATATTGCCGGCACGATGTCACGAAACTTTTAGCAACAAATCACCTTTTTCGATTGACTGCCGGTCGCAACGACCCATGTAATTATTGCAGTTAATTATTGCAGTGCCTAAGACGCGAACTTGCGGTCGGAGGTAGCCTTGACATCTGGTCGCGGTCGCTTCTTCGGCAAAAGGCTGGCAATCGCCGTTCTTGTCGTTTCCGTTCCGTGCGGTGGCGCCGTCGCGCAAGGCGCTCCGCCGATACCGGCGGTTACGGTGAGCCCGGTGGCGAGCCACCAAGTCACGGAAACGGGTGACTTCATCGGCCGCGTCGTCGCGATCGATAAAGTCGATGTCGTTGCGCGGGTGCCCGGCTTCATCGAGCAGCGCAATTTCACCGAAGGGCAGATGGTCAAGACCGGTGACCTGCTGTTTCGCATCGAACAGGACACCTACAAAGCGGCGTTCGATCAGCAGAACGCCAACCTTGCCAAGGCCAAAGCGACCGAGGTCAACGCGAATTTGCAATTGCAGCGCGCCCAGGCGCTGGTGAAAAATGAGAACGTGCCGCAAGCCACGGTCGATCAGCTCGCCGCCGCCGAGCAGTCGGCGCAGGCCGACATCTTGCAAGCCCAGGCTTTGGTTGAGCAGGCAAAAATCAATCTCGGCTACACCGAAATTCGTTCACCGATCGGCGGCCGGATCGGACTCGCCAATTTCACCGTCGGCAATCTTGTCGGGCCATCTTCGGGCATACTTGCCACCATTGTCAGCCAAGACCCGATTTATGTCACATTCCAGGCGAGCGAAGCCGATATCATCGCCTACAAACAAAGAGTGGCCGCCTCGCCCGACAAGAATCCTCACGTAACGATTCACATAAAATTACCCGACGGCACAATCTACGCCTATCCGGGCACTACGAACTTTCTCGACGTGCAAGTGCAGACCGACACCGACACCGTCACGGCACGGGCGCAGGTGCCGAACCCGAATGGCGTTCTGACCCCCGGCGGAATTGTCGGCGTCATCGTCGAGCGTGGCAAACCCCGAACGGCGCTTCTGGTGCCGCAGTCCGCCGTTTTGTTGGATCAGGCGGGGCATTATGTGATGCTTGTCGACGATGCCAAGAAGGTCGAGCAGCGGCGCATCACGACCGGTCCCGAACAAGGCCGGGACGTCGAGGTAGCGTCCGGGCTTCGCGAAGGAGAGCTTGTTATCGTCGACGGCATCCAGAAAGTGCGGCCCGGTCAAGTGGTGGCAACGACGGTCGCCCCGGAAAATTGAGCCGATGTTTTCCAGCATTTTCATCGATCGGCCACGGTTCGCTATCGTCATCGCAATCGTTATCACCCTGGCCGGCGTTATTGCCATATCGGCAATACCGATCGCGCAATTCCCTGACATCGTGCCGCCGCAGGTCACGCTCACTGCGAATTATCCAGGTGCCGACGCCGAAACGGTAGAGACGACGGTGGCGCAACCGATCGAAGAGCAGATCAACGGCGTCGACAATTCGCTTTATTACCAGTCTGCGAGCGGCTCCGACGGCAGCTACACTCTCAATGTGACCTTCGCGCTTGGGACAGACCCGGACATCAACACGGTCAACGTTCAGAATCTCGCGAGCCTCGCCATACCGCAACTGCCGGCGGAGGTGTCGCGCTCGGGTCTTACGGTCCGTAAAAAATCCGCGGCTCTTCTGCAAGTCATCAATATCTACTCACCTAAGAATACCTTTGATGCCGTTTATCTGAGCAATTATGCGACTATCAGTGTCATCGACACGCTGGCGCGGATCAAAGGCGTTGGCCAAGTCGTGCTGTTCGGACCGCTCAACTATTCACTGCGGATATGGCTCGATCCCGATCGATTGACCGAGCTCAATCTGACGCCAAACAACGTCATAGCCGCGGTCCAGAGCCAAAACGTTCAGGCGGCGCTCGGCCGTATCGGTGCGGCACCGGTTTCAAACGAACAGCAAGTTCAGATCAACATCAAGACCAAGGGCCGCCTGACGCGACCGGAGGAATTTGCCAACATCATCCTACGCGCCAATCCTGACGGCTCGACGATTCGCGTCGGCAACGTCGCCCGCGTGGAAATGGGTGCCCAATCGCAGGATCGTTACAGCCGCTACAACGGCGCGCCGGCAGCCGCGCTCGGGATCTATCAATCGCCGGGTTCCAATGCGGTGGCGGTAGCCAAGCAGGTCCGCGATACCATGGCCACGTTGGCGACCCGTTTTCCCGCCGATCTAACATACACCGTGTTTTTCAATTCGACGGTGTTCGTGACTGCGACTATCACCGAGGTGGTGCGGACGCTTATTATTGCGATCGTTCTTGTAGCGATAGTGGTGTTTCTGTTTCTTGGAAAATTGCGAACCACACTCATTCCGCTCGTCGCCGTGCCGGTTTCGATCATCGGCACATTCGCAATCATGTTGCTGATCGGTTATTCGGCCAACACCGTCTCATTGCTGGCTCTTGTGCTCGCCATCGGCATTGTGGTCGATGACGCGATCGTCGTGGTCGAGAATATTGAGCGGGTGATCGAAGAGGAGCCCAATCTCTCAATTCCGGACGCCTGCAAGAAGGCCATGTCCGAGATCACCGGCCCAATTCTCGCCATCACTTTCGTTCTGTTGTCGGTCTTTGTGCCCGTCGCCTTTATTCCCGGCATTAGCGGGCAACTGTTTCGCCAATTTGCCGTCGCGGTCTCGATCTCGATGCTGATATCGGCACTCAATGCACTGACATTGAGTCCGGCGCTGTGCTCGGTGCTTTTAAAGCGTGGCCAGCGAAGCAGCGGCGTCATGCGCTATGTATTGGGAGCAATCGACAGGGCACGTAACGGCTATGTCGCCGTAGTCCGCCGATTGGCGCGGGTGGCGCTTGTCGGTGTTGTTGTCGCCGCGGGGGCGCTGGCCGCGGCCGCGTTTCTGTTCAGCAAGACGCCGCAGAGCTTCTTGCCGGACGAAGATCAGGGCGCGATTTTTGCCGCCTTACGGCTCCCGGAAGGCGCGTCGATCAACCGCACCGCAGCGGTGGTCAAACAAGTCGAGGATATCGTCAAACCGATCCCCGGCGTCGAAGGCGTGTTGTCCGTGGTCGGGCTGAATTTCATCGATTATGTCGCGGCGTCGAACCAGGCGTTCTTCGTCATCAGGCTCAAGCCTTATGAAGTACGCACCGATCCCGCGCAGAGCGCTGGGGCGATCATCGCGCGTCTGCGGCCGCAACTGGCGGCGATCCAGGGTGCCATCGCTTTTCCGTTCAACCTGCCGCCCATTCTCGGTTTGGGCAATACCGGCGGCTTTCAGTACGTCCTGGAGGCACTGCAGGGACAGTCACCGACCGATGTTGCAGCGGTCATGAACGGAATGCTGGTGGCCGCCAATCAGCAGCCGGAACTCGCGGGAGTCTTTAGCACTTACGCCGCCGATACGCCGCAAATCTATCTCGATATCGATCGCGACAAGGCCCAGGTATTAGGCGTGAAGATCAGCGACATTTTCAGCGCCCTCCAATCGACTTTGGGCAGCTTCTATATCAATGACTTCAATGTTTTCGGTCGCACTTGGCAGGTCAATGTCCAGGCGGAGACGGCGTTCCGCAACCGGATAGACGACATCAATCGGATTTACGTGCGTAACGCCAAAGGCGGAATGGTGCCGATGCGCGCGCTGGCAGAGGTGAAGCTAGTGCAGGGCCCGCAGACGGTCGTGCGCTATAATGGCTTCCGCGGCGCGGTCATAAATGGTGCCCCAAAACCGGGTTACAGCTCCGGGCAGGCCCTTGCCGCCATGGAGCGAATATCGAAGGCGACTCTGCCGCCCGGCTACAGCTACGAGTGGACCGGGACCGCGCTGCAGGAAGAGACCGCCAGCGGGCATACCGGAATCGTCCTCGGACTGGCCGTTCTCTTTGCCTATTTGTTTCTTGTTGCCCTCTACGAAAGCTGGAACATTCCGATTTCCGCCTTGCTGTCGGTAAGCGTGGCGATACTCGGTGCTGTGGTCGCGGTTGCGATTGCCGGATTAAGCTTTGATGTCTATGCCCAGATCGGATTAGTTGTTCTAGTCGCGCTTGCCGCGAAGAACGGCATCCTGATCGTTGCATTTGCGATTGAACAACGCGAGCTCGGCAAGGATATCAGCGCGGCGGCTATTGAAGCCGCAGGCCTGCGATTCCGCCCGGTCATGATGACGAGCTTCGCCTTCATCTTCGGGCTTTTTCCCCTGGTGATTGCCCGTGGCGCCGGCGCGCTGACGCGCCATGCCGTCGGAACGCCGGTATTCGGCGGCATGATCGCGGCATCAGTGTTCGGAATTTTCTTGGTTCCGCTTCTTTTCATCACCGCGGAGCGTTTGCGGCGACGTAAAGCAGAGTGATGCGTTTCGCCCGCACCTTTGGCCGAAATCTACGGCCTTGCTCATGCTGGCTCCAATCCTTAAATCCGACGCACCATGAACATATCCATCCGCGCCCCTGAGGGCGCCCCGCCTCAATCACCCCTCGCCACTGAGGTAGAGCGCCGCCGCACCTTTGCGATCATCTCCCACCCGGACGCCGGCAAGACCACGTTGACGGAAAAACTCCTGTTGTTCGGGGGTGCAATTCAGCTTGCCGGGCAGGTCAAAGCCAAACGCGCCCGGCGTTCAACCCGCTCGGACTGGATGGCCATTGAACGCGAGCGCGGCATTTCCGTTGTGACCTCGGTGATGACCTTTGAGTATGACGGCCGGGTCTTCAATCTGCTTGATACGCCGGGCCACGAGGACTTCTCCGAAGATACCTATCGGACCCTCACCGCGGTCAACTCGGCGGTGATGGTGATCGATGCGGCCAAGGGCATCGAGCCGCGGACTCGCAAGCTCTTTGAAGTATGCCGGCTACGCGACATTCCGATCATCACTTTCATTAACAAGATGGATCGTGAAAGCCGCGACCCGTTCGAGCTCCTCGATGAGATCGAGAAGACACTGGCGCTCGATACCGCGCCGATCACCTGGCCGGTCGGTCGCGGCCGCGATTTCATGGGCACGATTGACGTGGCAACCGGCGGCGTGCGCTTGCTCGACGGCGATGCGGGTGCTGCCGGTCGGCTGCGCGAAATGACAATCGCCGAAATTGCCGCTTTGAACCCGCAGCTCGACGCCGAGGCCGTCAGTCACGAGCTTGATCTCGTGCGCCATGCTTGCAAACGCTTCGATGCCGCAGCTTTTGCCGAGGGCCACATGACGCCGATTTTCTTCGGCAGCGCGCTGAAGAATTTTGGCGTCGGCGATCTTCTCAATGCGCTTGCCGCGATGGCGCCGCCGCCGCGGGCGCAGACCGCCGACAAACGGATCGTGACCGCGACCGAGCCGCGCATGTCGGCATTCGTTTTCAAGATTCAGGCGAACATGGATCCAAATCACAGGGATCGGATCGCCTTCGTGCGGCTATGCTCCGGCAAGCTCAGCCGCGGCATGAAGGTCAAGCAGGTGAGAACGGATAAGACCATCAGCCTGCATGCGCCGCAATTCTTCTTCGCCCAGGATCGCGCGCTCGCCGAGGAAGCTTACGCCGGCGACGTGGTTGGCATTCCCAACCACGGCACACTGCGGATCGGCGATACGCTGACGGAGGGTGAAAATCTCAACTTTGTCGGCGTGCCGAACTTCGCGCCGGAGATTCTCCGCCGTGTTCGTTTGCCCAATTCCATGAGGGCAAAGAAGCTCAAGCAGGCGCTCGAGCAACTGGCCGAGGAGGGTGTAGCCCAGGTCTTTCGGCCGATCGATGGCTCCCCGGCTTTGGTCGGCGTTGTCGGTCCACTGCAACTCGACGTGTTGAAGGCCCGGCTTGGCGATGAATATGGGATCGAAATGGATTGGAGCACGGCCGAGTTTCAGTTCGCCCGCTGGATCGCGGCGGAGGATCCTAAAATGCTCGATCGTTTTGTAGCGACCTATAGATCCTCCATCGCCGAGGATTTCGATGGCGATTTCGTGTTCTTGGCGCGCAGTGCGTTCGACCTCGAATACACGGGTAAGCAGAGTTCCCATATTTCCTTTACCGACGTGAAGGACATCCACCGAGGCAAGCCCGAGCGGAAGATCGAAGGATGAATAGCTAAGATCGCCACCAGCGCTGCTCGTGCACGCGAGAGCGATTTACTGGTTCCGGGCCGAGGTGCGCACTTGATCTCACTTACGTCCCGGCGCAGTCTTTCCCAAAACTGGAGGAAACGCTGTGAGCATCGCCGAATTGCGGCCGGCATCTGCGCCGGGAAACATTCCGAGCGCCGAAGTACTCATGGCGCGCGCGCGCGCGCTGGCGCCACGGTTGCGCGAGCGGGCGGTGCGCGCCGAGCGCGACCGCAATATCCCGCAAGAATCGGTCGATGAATTCATCGAAGCCGGGCTTATTCATACGCTGCAGCCGAAACGCTGGGGCGGTTACGAGCACGACCACGAAGTGGCGTTCGATATCGCCGTCGAGCTCGGCAAATCGACCTGCGGTTCGTCCGCCTGGTGCCTGAATTATCTTGCCGACCACGCCTGCATGCTGGCGCTGTTCCCGGAGGAGGCGCAGCACGATGTCTGGAGCCGCAACCAAGCCGCCTGCATCGCCACCTCGGCGGCGCCGACCGGAAAAGTGACGCCGGCGCCCGGCGGCTACCGCCTCGACGGCCGCTGGTCGTGGTGCTCGGGCTTGCGCCACTCGCAGTGGATCATGATCGGCGGCCTGGTGCAGCGCCCGGGCGAGGATCACCCTGACATGCGGCTTTATCTTGTGCCGGTCTCGGAGCTGAAACAGGACGACACCTGGTACTGCGCCGGGCTCCGCGCCAGCGGCTCCAACACGGCCGTGCTCGACGGCGTCTTCGTGCCGGAGCACCGCAGCGTCTCGTTCTCGGTGCTGCGCGACGGTTGCTCGCCGGGCTCGAAGGTCAACGCCAATCCGATCTACCGCGTGCCGTTCATCGCAGTGCACAGCTATGCGCTGCTCGGTCCGGTGCTCGGCGTCGCCCGCGGCGGCTATGCCGAATTCGTGCAGTGGACGCGGCGGCGCTATTTGACCTACACCCAGCTTGCCATCGCCCAGCACGTGCCGGTGCAGATTCGTATCGCCGAAATCGCGGCGCAGATCGATGCTGCCGAGCTATTGGCGCGACGTGCCTTCGCCACCGCACGGGCCGATTACGCCGGCATGTCGCTTGCAACCCGCACGCTGCTGCGGCGCGACTTCACTTATGCCGTGCGAAGCTTGCGCGAGGCGCTGGACGATCTGGTCAAGATTTCCGGCTCCAGCGGGCTGATGGACGAAAATCCGGTGCAGCGCTGCTGGCGCGATGCTCACGCCATTTCCTCGCACGTGGTGATGAACTGGGACGTGCCGGCGGAAAATTTCGGCCGCACCGAATTCGGGCTGCCGCTCAATCCGGCCTATCCGATGTTCTGATCGGCAGAACGCACCAGTGAAGATACATTACATCACAACAGGCTATCAAAGCCATCGTCGCGCCGGATTGGATTACATCGACGCCCTGAAGGCACGGGGTGCGCATCTGGTCGAGGTTCTGGACGAGGCCGATGTCGTCATCATTCATGATGAACCAGCGGCATTGCCGTTCTATTATGAGACTTGGCCGATCCTGCGGCAGCGCTACGTGATTGCTTATGCCGTATGCGAGACGACCGTCATGGCGCCCGATCGGCTTCAATCGCTTGGCCATGTCAATGAGATATGGACCTGTTCGACATATTGCCAAACCGCGCTGGCGGCCGCGCAGCGACCGGTCACAGTGATTCCGCATATTGTCTCGCCGATGGAAGCCGACGATGCGGCCGCGGAGCGGCTGCGGTCGCGGCTTGGTCTGTCCGCGGACACTTATATCTTCTATACGATCGCCCAACTGGAAGAGCGGAAAAATATCGAGGCAGGCATCCGCGCCTTCACGAAGGTCGCTGCGCCGGATGTTCGCTACATCGTTAAATCGACGCTGCCGCTGCCGGACGAGATGCGCAACGTGGCCGGCGTCATCAACCCGAGGGATTATTTCAGCGACGACGACATCGCCGCGCTGCACCGCATCGGGCATTGCTATGTGAGCCCGCATTGCGGCGAAGGCTGGGGACTTTGCATGTCTGACGCCATGGCGCTGGGTAATCTGGTCATAGCGACCGGCTATAGCGGCAATATGGATTACATGGACGCCGAGAGTGCGTTGCTGGCCCGCTATAGTGTTGAGACGATCCGGCTGCCCGAAAGTCGGGAGCGCCTTGGCTTTGATCCGTCGTCAGCGGCGCCGCAATGGGCCTATGCGGACGAAGGCGATCTTGGCAAGCTGATGTTGCGAGCGCGATGGTTTTGGGACGAGCTCGCGCCGCTGCGCGAAGAAGCCAAGCGCCGCATGGCAGAATACACTCCCGCACGCGTCGGCGATTTGATGATGCAGCGGCTCGATGCCATCGGCCGCTCTGCTTAGGCGGAAATCCGGAAAACTCCGGGTTCACCATCGCGGAGAGGGGGACATCATTGCGGGCGATTGTGCCCGAATTGCGGGCGATTGTGCCCGACGGTCTTGAGATAGTGCAGTGTTTCGTCGAGCGATACGACATCGGCATATTTGGCATCGAGGTCGAACAGGCTCTGCTCGTGCGCCGCGACCGAGCGGTCGCCGACCGCCTCGCGCACCACCATCGGGCGGAAGCCATTTTGCACGGCATCGACTGCGGTCGCGCGCACGCAGCCGGACGTCGTGCAGCCGGTGATGATGAGCGTGTCGATGTGCCGGCTCGTCAGCCGCGGCACGAGGTCGGTGCCGAAAAAGCACGAGGCATAGCGCTTGACTAAAAGACTATCGCTCGGATGCCTGTCGAGGCGTGGATCGACCTTCACGGCCTCCGAGTCGGCGGTGAGCGTGAGCGCGCCTCTTTGCTTAAGGCCCAGATGGCGGCGTCCCGGATATCGGCCTCGTGGTACATCACGGTCGAGAAAATGACCGGTATCGTGCGCTCATGAGCGACCGCGAGCAGCGGCTTTTGCGCCTCGATCTGAGGGGCGAGGTCTGAGCCAAGCGGCATGGCCGGATCGGTAAAGCCCTTGAGCATGTCGATGACGATCAGCGCCGGCCGTTCGCCGAATCCGATTTTCAATCCGAAGCCGCGCTGGCGGAAGAATTCCTCGTCGTCTTTGCCGCTGATCACGATGCACGCTTCCCGTTATCGCGACGGCCGCACCCAGAGTGACTCAAGTCAGTTCCACCGCCAGACGCCATAGGCGTGGCCGTTCTGCATCTGCGGCGCGACATAGCTCGGCTTGCGGTCGCCGATGGCGCCGAGCATGGCGATCCAGTTCAAGAGTTCGCCGCCGACATTGCCGGCTTTGAGCATTTGATGTTCCGTCGCTTCGGCGATCAGCCGGTCGATCTTTTGTTCTTCGAGCGATCGTATGATGCGCAGCGCCCAGTCCGGATCGGGCACGCCGTCGGAGCGGCCGGGCGCCATGCGCGGGCCGCCGACTTCGAGCGAGAAGCTGCCGGAGCCCATGATGACGACGCGCAGCGGCTGCGGCCAGGCTTCGATGGCCCCGGCGACCGCTTTGCCGAGCTCGTGGCAGCGTTGCGCCGACGGCAACGGTGGCAGATGGCCGCTGACGAAGAAGGGAATGACCGGGACCTGCATTTCGGGGGTGAGGAAATGCAACGGCACGGTGATCGAATGGTCGACCGAGAAATTCTGCGTCATGCCGACGTCGTAGCCGGCGCCGATCGCGGCGGCGCGGATATGCGCGGCGAGAGCGGGCAGGGACTTAACCGTGTAATTCGGCACGTCGCGCGGTTCGTCGTTGGGTGCCTTGAAAGTCTTGTCGATGCCGATGGCGAAGATCGGCAGATCGTTGAGGAAGAACGTGTTGAGGTGATCAGTGTCGAACATCACAATGAGATCGGGCCGCGCGGCGGCGAGCTGCTCCTTCTGGGCGCCGAACAATTTGGCGATTTCGCAATCCGGTCCGTCGCGTTTGACGAAATGCGGAAAAATCGGCGTATGCGGGACGCCGAAACCGGCGACGATCTGTGCCATGCGTAAAAGCTCCTTTTGGCCGTTCACTCATTCGCGCCGGCTGTGGCAATATTAGCGACACCGGCGCAGACCCGCCAGATTGCGCCGCAATTCAATAGTCATGGGAGGGTCGCTTGCCGCGCAAGCCAGCCAGGAAACGAAAGCCGCAAGCGGCGGTCCCCGCCGAGCATGGCCGCTTCGATTATTCGGCGATTATCGATCGGCCGCGCCTGTCCTGGCCGAACGGCGCTCGCGTCGCGGTCTGGGTGATCCCCAACATCGAGCATTTCTATTTCGATCGCCCCGGAATGCCGCTCGAGCAGAGCGGGCTGAAACCAGAACGTCCTCAACTATTCATGGCGCGACTACGGCACGCGGGTCGGCGTCTGGCGGATGATGGAGATCATGGAGAAATATGGCGTCAAAGGCACGGTGGCGCTCAATTCCGACGTCTGCAAGCACTACCCGCGCATCATCGAAGAGGGAAGAAAACTTGGCTGGGAATGGATGGGACATGGCACCTCGAATTCCATTCTGATCAACAGCCAGTCGGAGACGGAGGAGCGCGCGCTCATCAAGGAAGTGGTCGGCACGATTACCAAGAGCGTCGGCAAGGCGCCGCGCGGCTGGCTCAGCCCGGCTATGAGCGAGAGCCTGCACACGCTCGACATTCTGGCAGAGAATGGCATCGACTATGTCGGCAACTGGGTCAACGACGAGCAGCCTTACCCGATGCGCGTGAAAAAGGGATCGATGATCGCAATGCCGTATTCCGCCGAGATCAACGATATTCCGGCCCTGCTCCGGCTGCATCAGAGCCCGGAACGCTTCGGCCGGATGATCTGCGATCAATTCGATGTTCTATACGAGGACGGCGCCAAGACGGGGCGGGTGATGGCAATCTGCCTGCATCCATTCCTGGTGGGCTACCCGCACCGCAGCAAATACTTCGCCAAGGCGCTCGCTCACATCACCTCGCGCCAGGAGGTGTGGATCACGACGGGCAGCGAGATCGTCGACTGGTACAAGAAAAATTATCTCGGCTGCTGATCGAGCTTCAGCCAACCGGCTGACCGATCTCGTCGACCTTCACCGCGCGCATGCGTTCATTGTAGGTCTGCACGTTCAGCCCGCAGACCTCGAAGCGCGCCAGGTAGCCCATCAGAAAGCCGTTGACGCCCATCCGAAACAGCGTGCCAACGTCGCCGGCAATGAGCGCGCGCCGCTCATCGTCGGTCAGATCGAGCGGCGCTAATGCCTTGGCCGGGTCGGCTTTCATGGCGGCCCGGAAGGCGTGATCGCGTAAGACCTCGCGGCACAGATAGTTCACGGCGAAGATCGACATGACCGGCTCCCATTGCGCGCAGACTATATCTTGCATGACCGTGCGGCGATTGCCACCGCGGCCTTGCCGTGGCTAAGCTTGCAGCCCTGTTCGGGAGGAATGCCGGAGGAGTGCCATGGATGCGATTGTGAGCGCGCGGCAGGACCGCCGCCTGACCAACCCGGTGTTCAATGACCGCAAGCTCAAGCTCGGCACCTTTGGCACCAATCTCGACCGCGGCTGCGCGATCTCGACCATCGACGGGGTGCTTGAGATCAATTGGCCGAACACGCTGGAACTGGCCAAGACGTCCGAGGCCATGGAGTTCGAGGCGCTGGTCCCGATCGGGCGCTGGCACGGCTTTGGCGGCGTGACCAATTTCAACGGCCCGGGCTTCGAGTGCTTTTCCTGGGCCGCGGCGATCGGCGCCTCGACGCGCTATTCCGGCATCTTCGCCACCTCGCATGTGCCGACCATTCACCCGGTGATGGCGGCCAAGCAGGCCGCAACCATCGATCACGTCACCGGCGGCCGCTTTGCGCTCAACATCGTCACCGGCTGGAACCGGCCCGAGATCGAAATGTTCGGCTCGCCGCTCCTTGAGCACAACGACCGCTACGACTGCGCCGCGGAGTGGCTGCACATTTTGAAAGAACTGTGGACGCGCGATGAGCCGTTCGATTTCGAAGGCCGCTTCTACAACATCAAAAAGGGCTACCTGGAGCCGAAGCCGATTCAGCGGCCGTTTCCGGCGGTGATGAACGCCGGCGGCTCGGAGAAAGGCCAGCACTTCGCCGCCAAGCATTGCGACATGGTCTATGTGGTGTTCGGCTCGCATGACTTCGACGACTGCAAAGCCAAGGTCAACTCCTACCGCGAGTTGGCGCGCAAGGAATATGGCCGGGAAATCCAGGTCTGGAGCTATGCCTACGTCGTGCAAGGCGAAACCGAGAAAGAGGCAAAAGACTATTTCCAGAGCTACGTCCAGGAGAAGGGCGACTGGGAGGCGGTCACCAACCTGGTCGATACCATGATCGCCAATGCCAAGACGCTGCCGTCAGCCGTGCTCGCCGAAATGAAGAAGCATTTCATCGCCGGCTGGGGCGGCTACCCGCTGATCGGCACGCCGGAGCAGATCGTGGACGGCCTCATTCGCATGTCGAAAATGGGCCTCGACGGCACGCTATTGAACTGGCCGCGCTACGTCCAGGACCAGCACTGGTTCAAGGATCGTGTCTATCCGCTGGTGGTGCAGGCCGGGCTCCGATAGGAGGAATCAAAAATACGGCCGGGTGGCGTCGCGGCCGAGGCCGAGCTCCATGCGGCCGTAATGGGCGAAATTAGTCTCGGTGTTCAGGCTGATATGCATGGACATGAAATGAATGTCGCGCCATGCCCGTTGCAGCGGATGCGACGAGGCGAAGCCCGCGGTGCCGCTCAACGCCACAAGTGTGTCGATCGCCGCAACCGTCAACTCGGATATGCGGGCAAAATCGCGCACCGAGCGCGCCAGCAGCGCCGGCGAATAGGCCTGCGGCGCGTCGGTCACTCCCACCGCGCGGCGCAATAACAGCTCGGCCGCGTCGATGTCGGCCGCCGCGCGCGCCATCCGCACCTGGACCGAAGCCTGTTCGGCAAGCGGCCGGCCGTCCTGGGTCTTGCGCGTCTTGGTCAATTCGCGGAACATTTCATAGGCGCCCTGCGCTGCGCCGAGCATTGGCGTCGCGAACGAAATCGGCGCGTAATAGAAAAACGGCGTGCGAAAGATGACGCCGCCAATGCCACCGCTATGCATGGCACCGCCCGGAGTCTTGCCGTCACGCAGTTCGGTCAGCCGCAACACGCGGCTTTCCGGCACGAAAGCGTCGGCGACGACAATGGTCTTGCTGCCGGTGCCGCGCATGCCGGCGGTGAACCAGGTGTCGCGGATGGCGTATTCGCCAGGCGGCACCAGAAAGAATTTCCATTCCGGAGCCGGCCCGTCTTGCGTCATGCCGCCGAGCATGACCCAGGCGCAATGATCGACGCCGCTGGCAAAGGGCGCGCCGGCGCTCGAGATGCGATAGCCGCCGTTTGCGGCAACCGCTTTCACGCTCGGCGCAAACGAAGCCGCAATCGGCACGTCGAGGCTTTCCGCCCAGACCGCATTCTGGCCCGCCTGCGGATATTGCGCGATCAGGTGGGCGTGGTGAATGATCAGGCTGGCGCACCAGCCGTGCGACGCGTCGGCCTTGCAAAGCTCCCGCGTCACCTCGTACCAAGTGTCGAAACCGAGACCGTAGCCGCCGATCTCGCGCGGTAGCAGGATGCGGGCGAAACCGGCGTCCAGCATGTCCTTCGCGGATGCTTCCGGAATTCGCCGCGCCTCTTCCGCCGCTTCGGCTCGCTCGGCGAAGCGCGGCGCCAGCGCCCGCGCGCGTTCGACGATCTGTTGCGCGGTCACATTTTGCGCGGGCGACGGGGAGGGCGGCATATCGTGCTCCTATCGCTTGGACGCATCGTCCGTCGGCTCAAGCTTCAGCCGCCGGCCGACCGGGAACAGTTGCAAGTCGTAGCGGTGGATGACCCAGCCCCAAATTCCCATCGGCGCCTTCAACATGATGGCGATGGCAAGGAGGCCCAGCAGGATCAAATAGTAGGTGCCGTAATCGGCCAAGAACTCGCGTAGCGCGATATAAATCAGCATGCCGATGAACGGTCCTTCCAGCGTGCCGATGCCGCCGATCACGACCATGAAAATGACCACGACCGTCCAGTCGTTGATGCTGAAATCCGGCCTCGGGCGAGATCCGCAGTTTTTGCAGAAAGATCAAGCCGCCGATCAGGCCGGTGCAGGCGGCGGTCGCCACGTAGATGATGAATTTGGTGCGGAAGGTATTGACGCCAAGGCTCGCCGAAGCCGGTTCGGAATCGCGTATCGCGGTCAGCGCCAAGCCGTGACGCGAGCGCAACAAGAGATAGACGATGGCGAACACGAACAGCGACATCGCCAGCGTCATCAGATAGAGCATCGTATCGCGCACATCGCGGTCGGGCGAGATTTCGCGCAAGATCGGAACGGTCAGCGACAGTCCGGAGCCCGCACCAAGTACCAGGATGAGACTCGCGATGAGCGAAAAGACCTCGGACACCACCCAAGTGCCGATGGCGAAATAGGCGCCGCGCAGGCGAAACACCGCGAATGAAACGGGGATCGACATCAGCCCTGCGAATGGACCGGCGAGCAGCAAAGCGAGGTAGACATTCATGTTCCAGACGCCGGTCAGATAGAACAGCATATAGCCGCCGAGGCCGACGTAAGCCTGCTGGCCGACGGATACCAGGCCGGCATAGCCGGCGAGCAGATTCCACAACTGCGCCAGCGCCACGTAGTAGGCCATCTCGGCGATAAGCCGCATCCAGCCGGCGTCGCCCCACCACGGCAACGAGATCAGCGCGGCGAGCACGACCGCGGCCAAAACCGCGAAAATGCGGCTCGCCTTGGTGGCGCGCTCGACGCGGACGGGCTCTAAACCGGCGGCCACATCGCTTGCCATCTCAGTCCCTCGTGCGCGGAAACAGCCCGTTGGGGCGGAGAATCAGAATGGCCAGAAACGCCAAGTGCCCGGCGAGAATTTGCCACGTCGGATCGAGTGCGGCGCCGACCGACTGGGCGATACCCAGCACCATGCCGCCGATCAGCGTGCCCCACATGCTGCCCAGCCCGCCGATGATCACGGCCTCGAAGGCGAGAATCAACCGGATCGGTCCGGCGGCCGGGTCGAAGATGGTGCGGATGCCGAACAGCACGCCGGCGATCGCGGTGAAGATCATGGCGATGCCGAGCGCCAGGGCGTAGAGCTTGCGGTTGTCGATGCCCATCAGTTCGGCAGTATCGGCATCGTCGGAGACCGCGCGAAAGGCGCGGCCGAGGCCGGTGCGGTAGAACAGAAACTGCAGGCTGGCGATGGCGAAGATGGCAACCGCGAAAACCAGGAGCGGAAAAACCCCGACGTCGATACCGCCTGGCAAATGCAGGCTCGCGGTCTCGATGGCGCCTTCCTGGAGCCGGTGGTCGTAGGCGCCAAAACCCTGCAACAGCCCGTTCTGAATGATGATGGAAATGCCGAAGGTGACGAGAAGCGGCGGCAACAGTCCGCCGCTGAGCGTCTGGTTCAACAGGCCGCGTTGCAGTGCGTAGCCCAACGCAAACATCACCGGAACGACGATCAGAAGACTTGAGAACGGATCGAGGTCGGTACTCTGCGTGACGACCAGCGCGACGTAGCCGGAAAGCACGATGAAATCGCCATGGGCGATGTTGACCAGCCGCATGATGCCGAACGACATCGACAGGCCGATGGCGAACAGCGCGTAGATGCCGCCGAGCAAGCTGCCCTGAATAAGGATGTTGAGCCATTGCATCGCGGCGGCCCGCCCTACATGCCGAAATAGGCCGCGGTCAGCGCGGCGCGGTCGAAACTTCTGGTCGGCGCGCTCAGCGCCAGGCGGCCTTCCTGAAGGCAGTAGAAGCGGGTCGAGGCGTCGAGCGCGCGATTGATGTCCTGTTCGACCAGCACGACCGTGGTGCCCTCGGCCGTGATGGCGCCGAGGCATTGGTAGATGTCGCGGATGACGACCGGCGCCAGACCCAATGACAGCTCGTCGCACAGCAATAGCCGCGGATTGGACATCAGGGCACGCCCCACCGCGGCCATTTGCTGCTGCCCGCCCGAGAGCGATGTCGCCGACAGGTGGCGTAATTCATTGAGCCGCGGGAACAGCTCATAGACGCGTCTGAGATTCCACGGCCCGGCGCGGTTGCTGTGGGTGCCGAGTAGCAGGTTCTCCTCCACCGAAAGACTGGGGAACAGCCGCCGCCCTTCCGGCACCATGGCAATGCCGAGCCTCACGATTTCGTGTGGCGTCTTGTGTCCGATCGACTCACCGTTGAACAGCACGGTCTCCGGCGCGGTCGAGAGCACGCCGGCAATTGCGCGCAACAGCGTGGTCTTGCCGGCGCCATTGGCGCCGATAATGGCAACCGTCTCGCCTTGCTCGACCGTCACGTCGACGCCGAACAGCGCCTGAAAGTCGCCGTAGAAGGCGGCGAGGTTGTGCGTGCGCAAGAGCGTCATGACACCGGTATGCCCATATAGACCTCGCGCACGCGCGGATTCGCCATCACCTCGTGCGGATCGCCCTCGGCCAGAATCTGGCCGAAATCCATCACGATCAGCCGGCTCGCCACCGAAACCAGCGCGTGCACGATATGCTCGATCCAGACGATCGTGGTGCCGCGGCCGTGAATTTCCTTGATGGTCTCGACCAGCTCGCCGCACTCGTACTCGGTCAGTCCGCCGGCGATCTCATCGAGCAACAACAGCTTGGGCTGCATGGCAAGCGCCCGCGCCATCTCCAGCCGTTTGCGCTGCAACAGCGTCAGCGTGTGCGCCGGCATGTTGGCCTTGTCGTAAAGTCCGGTCACTTTGAGTACTTCGCTGCAACGCTTGTAGCTTTCCCGTTCACCGGTGCCGCCGCCGAAAATGGCGCCGACCAGAAGATTCTCGAAGACGCTCATATTCGCGAACGGATGCGGAATTTGATAGGAGCGGCCGATGCCCAAGCGCGACCGCGCGTGCGGCGGCATTGCCGTCACATCCAATCCGCCGAATTCGATACGTCCTTTGGTCGGAGCGGCATCGCCGGTGATCAAATTGAATAAGGTGGTTTTGCCGGCGCCGTTGGGGCCGATCACGGCCAAGGCTTCGCCGGCAGCGACGGCCACGTTGACGTCGTCGACGGCTTTGAGCGCGCCGTAGTGCTTCGACACCGCCTGAAGCTGGAGAAGGGCTGCCATGAACAACTTTTAGCTGCGACCGCCGCACTTTCGGTGCGGCGGCCGTTCTTCGTTTTGCTGCGACCTATATTTCTACTTCGCCCTTAGCCGCATCAGGAATAGGAAATCGCGGAGAACGGTCGGTCGACCGGGATCTGCGGTGCGGTCCCGTTGAACACGATGTTCAAATCGTATTTCCACTTCGTGCCCTTCCCCCACTGGCCGCCGACAATCGGCGTCGTGCACACGTTCGGCACCGGGTTCAGCGGGCCGGGACCGGCCTTCCAGGTGATCGGACCGACGATCGATTGGTAATTGGTGTCGGCGATCGCGTCGCGGATCGAGGCGGCGTTGAGCTTCTTGGCGCGCTTGAGCGCGTCGATCGCGACTTCGAGATTGGCGTGTTTGAAGCCGAGCGGCTGGGTCCACTGCTTGCCGCTCGCCTTCTCGTAAGCATCGCAGTATTGCTGCGCCGTCTGGCCGGTCAGGCCCGATTTGAACGGATGGTGATGCGACCACCACACTTCCGTCGACATGCCGGCGCCGCGGTCGCCCAGCGCCTCGACGGCGGTCGGGAACAACAGCGCCTTGGGCGGCGTTACGATCTTCGGCTGATAGCCCTGTTGCGCGCATTGCGTCCAGAAGATCGCGAATTGCGGCGGGTTGAAAATGCCGCAGGCGATGTCGGCTTTCATGCTCTTCAATTGACCGATCTGCGCCGTGAAGTCGTCGGACAGCGGCGGATAGAGACCAAGATAATGCACGTCGAAACCGTGACCCTTGATGGTCGCCGGCAGCCCATGCTCGGGATTGCTGGCCGCGATGCCGTCGGGATCGTTGGTCAGCATCACGCCGGCAATCTTGTTGGTCGGCAGCGTCAGCCACATCTCGGCGAACATATTGGCGACCATGTCGAAGCCCCAGAAGAAGTGGTAGGTCCACTCGAAGCCCTTCTTCGGGTCGCCCTTGCGGCCGAAGAACCAGGACTGCCATGGATCGTCCGAAGTGATGCACGGCACGCCGGCGAGCTCGCACTGGTCGGCGACCGGATTGGTCGTGTCGCCGGTCGACGAGGCGATCATGATGTCGACCCGGTCGTTATTGATGAGCTGCGCCGCCACCTCCGAGGCCCGGTTCGGGTTCGATTGGCTGTCGCGGTTGAGGATTTCGACGCGGTGTTTCTCGCCGGCGACGACGATACCGTCGCCCAAAAACTTGCCGACCTCTTCGGCCACCCACTTCGAGGGCTCGCCGAACGCGGCAATCGGCCCGGTCTCGGGCGTGATCTGTCCAATCTTGATTGTCTTGGACGCCGCGCGCGAGGATTGAAACGTCCACGGCGATGTAATGACGCCGGCGCCGCCGGCCGCGGCGAGTTTTAGTAGCTTGCGGCGTTGCTTGTCGACCTTGTCGGCACGCTTGGCTCGCGATCCCCATGCGATGGTCATAAATTCCTCCCTGCTCCGTTGGGGTAACTCTATTATAACCGGGTGGGCGGTGCCCCACAGTGGACCCATCATTGCAGACTAGCCGGCGTAAGGCTACAGATGCGCCACGCGCGCTAAATCCGCCCCGCTACTGGCTTTCGGCCCGCGCGCATGGTCGGCTGGGCAACCATAGGACGTGGCGAATTTCGCCGACCCGAGCGGCGGCTTAAGCGAAATTTTGCAGCATCGCCTCACGCAGGAATTTCGGCAGTTCGGCAAGGTCGCCGCTGCCGTAATCGTCGGCAACCGCAGCCGAGAGCGAGACCAGCGTCGCCGCCGACAGCGGCATCGGCACGCCGGTGAGCGCGCCGGTCGCCACCGCCGACATCAAATCCTTGCGCAAGGTGCGGATGTCGAGCGTCATCTCGGCCGGCGCGCCCTTGAGCACGTCGATCTTGCTCTTGAGCCAACCGCTGGCATAGGGCGCCTCCTGCAACACGTCGAGCATCTGCTCGAGCGTGAGGCCCTGCTTGATGCCGAGCGCCAGCGATTCCGATACCGCTTGGATATAGGCGCCGAGACCAAGATTGACGGCGAGCTTCATCGCATAGCCGGCGCCGTTCGGCCCCATATGCACGATACGACGCGTCATCTTTTCCAGCACTGGGCGCGCCCGTTCGAGATCTTCGGCGCGACCGCCGACCATGGCGAACAACTTGCCGTCGCGCACCTGCGGGATGGTGCCGAGCACGGGAGATTCGATGAGCCGTGCGCCCTTGGCGTCGACCAACGGCGCCAATTCGCGGCCGGTCATCGGCTGCAGCGTGCTCATCTCGATGAACAACTTGCCCTTAACGTCGCCGGCAAGAAAGCCGTCGGGCCCGTTGAAGATGCGCCGGACGCCGTGATCCTCGGTGATGATGGAAATCACGATGTCGGCGCGGCCGGCGATCTCGCGAGGATTGGCGGCAATCCGTAATCCGCCTGTCGCCAGTGTGCGGTTCACGTCGGTGTTGTGATCCCAGCCCGCGACGTCGAAGCCCTGCTGGCGCAAGCGCTGCGATATCGCGCTGCCCATCCTGCCCAATCCGACGATGCCGATATTCATGACGTACTCCCTGATCCTTACAACGCGAGGTTATGATGAGCGGCTCGCGCTCCTGCACTATAATTGACAGCATTTTGTGCTGGGATACTGTGTCGCCGTCAACGTCACCGTGCATTTGCGCAGGCGGCGAGCATAAAACAAACGAGCGCGGAAAATCATCGCGGTTGGGGGAGGTTCATATGCGACATCGCTTTCTGCTTGCTCTGTTGCCGTTTGCGCTGGGGCTGCCGCTGGCATTTGCGGTCGTGCCCAAGGCCGTCTCAGCGGCTCAATACGTGCTGAAATGGGCAGTCGTAACGCGCGGCGACATGCAGGAGAAGTTCGGCCACAAGCTCGCCGAGGTGCTGCCACAGGCGACCAATGGCCGCGTCGAAGTGCAGGTCTTTCCAGGCGGCCAGCTCGGCAGCCCATCGGCGATGATCGAAGGACTGCAGCTCGGCACAATCGAAGGTTACGAGAATCCCGCCGACTTTTTCACCGGCGTCGATCCGCGCTTCGGCGTTTTCAGCATTCCGTTCCTGTTCAAGAGCACCGAGCAGGCCAACAAGGTTCTGGCCGATCCGGAATACAACGACTTCGTGCTGCACATGGCGGAGGCCAAGGGGCTGGTCGGCGTCAACCTCGCGGTGGCGGCGGAGTCGCTCTATTTCGGCGTCAAGAAGCCGCTGCGGACGCTGGAAGATTTCAGGGGCATGAAATTGCGTGTCAACGCCACGCCGGCCGAACGCGCGCGCATGGCGGCGCTTGGCGCCACCGCGGTGCCGATGGGTTTGCCGGAAATGATCACGTCGCTGCAGAACGGCGTGATCGACGGCACCATGAGCGGCATGTCGATCTTCACCAATTTCAACCTGCAGAACGTCGGCAAGGTTCTGCTTGAGACCCACGACACGCTGCTGGTGTCCTTTGGCGCCATGAGCAAGCCGTGGCTCGACAAGCTGCCACCCGATCTCAGCAAGATAATCGTCGACGAAGCGCGCAAGCTGCAACCGTGGGCGCGGCAGACCGCGACCGACGAGGTCGCGCAGCTGCGCCAGGTATGGCTGCAGCGCGGCGGCGAGATCGTGCATCTGTCGCCGGCCGAGCAGGCCGAGTTGGAGAAGCGGCTGAAGCCGATCGGCGCCGAGGTGACCAAGGACGATCCGGTGCTCAAGGCGTTCTACGACAAGACCGAGGCGCTGGCGGCGAAGTATCAATAAGCTTGCGATGCAAAACAGGTCGGAGCGTTGTCGCAGTCGCGACGCGCTTCGGCCAAATCCGGCCGGGGTAATGGTGGCGGCGCCGTCGCGCGCGACCGGATGACGGTTGGCGCGCGCCGGCTGCGAGGGTGGTGAAATGTCGGACGCAAAGCCGCTGTCGCCGCGACGGCAGATCGAAGAGTTCATCTTCGTTGGAATTCCGCACGTCCTGTCCGGCGCGTTGTTCCTGATCGCCGTGGTGTTGAACTTCGTCAACGTCATCGGCCGCTATGTATTCGGCATGCCGGTGTTCTGGGCCGAAGAGGCGCTGACCTTCACCGTGATCTGGATTGTGTTCCTGGTGGTCGGCAGCATCACCTATCGCGGCGCGCACCTGAATATGGATCTGCTCTATTCCCGGATGCCGGCCGGCCTTCAGCTCTGCATAAGGATCGCCATCGCGCTGGCGCTGATTGTCTGCACCATCTACACGGCAATGCAGTCATGGGCCGTGGTCAAGCTGCACTACCTGACTCACGGCGTCACGGCGGGAACCAATATTCCGCTTGTCATCCCGCACTCGGCGCTGCTGTTCGGCTTCAGCTTCATGGCCGCGGCGGCGATCGTCCGGCTGCCGTCGTATATCTCCGGCAAATTCGATTGAGCGGGGCAGCGCCATGTATTGGGTAATGGCGATCCTGCCGTTCGCGCTGCTGTTGCTCGGCTTTCCGATTTTTCTGCTGCTGTTGGTCACTTCGCTCGTGGTCTTGATCGGCTTCTACGATATTCCGATGACCGTGGTGGCGCAGGACATCTTCAACAGCCTGAACAAATATGCGCTGCTGGCGGTGCCGTTCTTCGTATTTGCCGGCAGCCTAATGTCGCGCGGCGGAATTTCGGTGCGGCTGTTGCGCTTCGTCGGCTCGCTGATCGGCGGCTTTCGCGCCAGCGTACCTTTCACCTCGCTGGGCTTTGCCGCTCTGTTCGGCGCGACTTCGGGCGTGACCACGGCGGCAACCGCCGCGATCGGCACGCTGACCTATCCGAAAATGCGCGAGGTGGGCTACAGCGAGGGTTTTGCGGCGGCCTTGATTACGTCCGAGGGCGCGCTCGACAATCTGATCCCGCCGTCGATCGCGATGATCATCTACGGCATCGCCGCGGATACCTCAATTGTTCAGCTTTGGACCGCCGGGATCGGCCCGTGCATTCTGCTCGCGAGTTTCTTCGGCGCCTACATCTATTATTACTCGTTTAAGGCCGGCATCCCGGACACCGGGCGATTTTCAGTCAAGGAACTGCTGCATTCGACGCGCGACGGAATCTGGGCGCTTGGCGCGATTGTCGTGATCATCGGCGGCATCTATTCCGGCGTGTTCTCGCCGACCGAGGCGGCCGGGGTCGCCAGCGTCTACGCCATCGTCGTCAGCTATTTCATCTACCGTGAGGTCACGCTCGCCGACATATTCGAAACCGCGGCGCGTTCGATGTATCTCACTGGCCTGATTTTCATCATCGTCGCGGTGGCGGGCCTGTATTCGTGGTTGTTGACGATCAGCGGCATCGCGCAGGCGCTGGTCACCGTGATTACCAGCATGCACTCCGAGCGCTGGATCGTGCTGCTGGTCATCAACCTGTTCCTCCTGTTTATCGGCTGCTTTCTCGATCCGGCCTCGGGCCTGATCATGCTGGCGCCGCTGCTGGCGCCAGTTGCCGCCTCGCTTGGCGTCGACCCGATCCATTTCGGCGTCATCGTGGTGATGAACCTGACGATCGGCACGTTCCACCCGCCATTCGGATTGAACATTTTCGTCATCCAGGCGCTGTTCAAGACGCCGTCGGAGACGCTCTATAAGGGCTTGGTGCCGTTCGTGATCCTGGCGATCATCGCGCTGCAGATCGTCACCTATGTGCCGGCGATCTCGCTGACCATCGAGCATCTGTTGTTCCGCTGAACGCGGAATAGACGTCACGGGGTCTCGATCATTCCGGCGACGTTCTTGAGCGCCGCGCGCAGGTTGTCGAACATGACGATGCCCTCGGCCGCGGTCTTGCGCTTGACGGCATGGCCGCGGGCACCGGGCAGCCGTGGCGGCTCGGCGCCTGCCATCGGCTTCGCCTTGCCGACCATGTCGGCGATATGCGCCATCCGCGCGTCATAGGCTTGGGCGCCGGCAAAGCCTTGCGGATTGAGCACAAGGAAGAAATGACAGATGTTGCTCGACCGCTTCACCACGTTCTCGTAAGTGACCTGGAAGCCCGGTTCGCCGTCCGAAAGCGCACTGCACAAGACTTCGACCATCAGCGACAGCGCGTAACCCTTCGGCCCGCCGATTGGCAGCACCGAACCTTTCACCGCTTCGGCCGGGTCGGTGGTCGGCCGGCCCTGCGGATCGAGCGCCCAGCCTTCCGGAATGCTCTTTTGCCCGGCCGCCAGCATGTGGCGGATGCGCGAGCGCGCTACCATCGCGGTCGCCATGTCGGCGATGATCGGTTCCGCATTATGCAGCGGGAAGCCGACGCCGATCGGATTGGTACCGAACAGGCCTTCGGTGCCTCCCGTCGGCGCGATCGCCGGGCTGGCATTGGTGAAAGCCAAGCCGATCAGACCCTGCGCCGCGGCGTGGTCGACGTAATAGCCGGCGGCGCCGAAATGGCTCGAATTGCGCACCGTGACCGCCCCGACGCCGTAGCTGTTGGCGATCTCAATCGCCAGATCCATGGCGCGCCGGCTCGCCACCAGGCCTAACGCATGATCGGCGTCCATCACGGCGGAGCAGGGCAGGGCCCGCGCGGTCGCGATCGCCGGATTGCTCTTGATGGTGCCGTCAAGAAGCCCACGCGTATAAAGCGGTAAATGCACGACGCCGTGCGAATCGGAGCCGTGGGTCTGCGCCCATAGCGCGACTTCGGCGCCAATTTCAGCGTCCGCCCGCGGCACGCCGCAATGCGTAAAAACATCGACGACCGAAGCCGCAAGCGCGGCCGGCGTCACCGTGTCGGTCGCGGCCATCTGCCGGAGCTTTGCCGCGAGCGCGCTTGCCTCTTGCATGGATCTGCTCATTTTTATTTCGCTGCGGCGCCGGGAAAGAAGGCCTCGGCGTTGCGGTGGAAGATCTTCTCATAGACGTCTTCGGAATAGCCGAGCGAGCGCCAATCGTCGACCAGCCGCTCATGCGTGAGGGTGGGCCAATCCCAGCCGAATAAAATGCGGTCCTGCAACCGGCCGCCGATTTCCTTTTTCAAGGCCGGCGTAAAATATTTCGGCGACCAGCCGTGCAGTTCGTAGCGGACGTTTGATTTGTGCAACAGGATGGCGATCATGTCGTCCTGCCACGGCCAAGCCGGCCGGCCGGCGAGGATTTTCAATTCGGGAAATCGCGCCGCCACGATATCGACGTGACGCGGATGGCCGTCTTCGAGCACGACGCCCATGCCGCCCGGCATGCCCTGGCCGATGCCGGTGAGGCCGGTCATCAACAGCACCGGCACGTCGGCTTCGATCGACAGCTTGTAGAACGGGTCCCAGATCGGATCGCTGGGCGGAAACCGCAAGCTGTTCTGACTCTGGCAAAAGCCAAGGAAACCGCAATCGGTCGCTGCGAGCCGCGCATATTCCTTCAACCAGAAATCCTTCATGGTCGGATTGGCGGCAAGCCAGTTGCCGTAGACGACGTCGCGATGATCGCGGGCGAACCCGGTCGCGTAATCGTTGGAGGCGCGGATTTCGTCTTCGTCGGTCATCCGCCAGGTCCGGTAGATATCGAGGATACTGCGCACGTTGCGCTGACGGAAACCCTCCGCCATCTCCGCCTCGGTTTGGAAGGTACGCTTGCGCTTGAATATGCGCTCGGCATTGGCGAGCTCCTCGGCGCTGCGATGATGCAGGCCGGCGCGGGTGGAGAAATGCGAATGGCAATCGAAATAGCGCACGGAACTCACTTCTTGTCGTAGCGCTGGTCGAGAATCCGCTTCGGCTTGCCCTCGCGGCCGCGGTTCGACCATTCCATCAGCGCATCCTCCGGCACCAGCTCGACATTGAGCTTTAACCCGAGGTCGGAATGCAGGCGCTTCTCAATGTGATCCTTGAGGCCGTCCCAGCCCGGCGCGTCGTCGCGCACCTCGACCTTCACCGTCATCTCGTCGCGGATGACGCCGTCGCGCACATTGCGCTCGGCGATGCACAGCCACTCGCCGGTGGTGCGGTTGTCGCTCTTGATCGCCGGCAGGCAGGCCTGCGGCCAGATGCTCACGCCGCGGATACGCACCATGGTGTCGCTGCGGCCGAGCATTTTCTGCATGCGGCGAAAGCAGCTGCCGCATTCGCAGCGGTCGGTGGCGACGATGCGGGTGAGGTCGCGCAGATTGAAGCGGATCATCGGCTGCTGGCGGCGATGCAGGATCGTGCACACCATGTTGCCGATCTCGCCGTCGGCGACCGGCTTGTTGTCCTCGATGCCGACGATTTCAAAGAAGGTCGAATCCTCGTGGAAATGCAGGCCGTTCTGGTATTGGCACTCGAAGGCGCCCATGCCCATCTCGTGGGTGCCGTACATGTCATAGACCTTGCAGCCCCATAGATCTTCGAGCTGGTTGCGGAACGTGTTCTCGGTGTCGGGCCCGAGCCCGCAGCCGAGGAATTTTGTTTTCAGATCGCGCACGTCGAATTTGAGCTCATCGCGCGCCACCTTGGCAAGTTGGGTGGCGTATTCCGGGCGCACGTACCAGACATTGGTGCCCCATTCCTGCGCGATTTCGATCTGGCGGCGCGACGCGGTCACCGCACCGGTGCCGGTGGTGAGCGGCAGCGCGCCGAGATAATCGTGGCAGGCCTTGTAACAGCACCAGCCGGCATTGCCGAGCGAGCAGGTGTGCGGAATTTGCACGCGGTCTCCCGGCCGCACCCCGCAAATATACAGCACGCGCGCGTGGGTTAGGCCGTTGAGCTCCCATTCCAGCGGGGCATAGAGCGTCGGCCGCGGCTTGCCGGTGGTGCCGCCGGAGGTCTGCAGCTTGAGCGGCTGCGTCTTGAGTATCTCATCGACATTGCCGTTGATCAGGCCGAACGGCGGGTTCTCCTCCTGGTCCTTCTTGATGTCGGCGGAATTGAAAGTCGGCAGCTTGACGATATCGTCGATACTCTTGATATCGCCGGGCTCGAGGCCGGCCGCCTTCCAGCGCCTTTTATAGAAGCCGTTCTGCCATCCGGTTTTCATCAGATCGAGGAATTGCTCGTTCTGGAATTTTCGAATTTCGTCCGCCGACCACTTCCACCGGGTCTTGGCGAACACGTCGGGCACCGGATAGCGCCGATAAAGCGCGTCCCAGTCGATCGAGCGGTGATAGATCGGCAGCGTCGTCTCGGTGACGGCGCGCTCCATGACCGACATTTTCGTCTCCATATTCATTCCAAGCGCGACGCGGCGGGTCGCTGCGCGGCGCGAGAGGCGTCCGCCGGGCGGGGATGCTCACGTCTTGTAGTCGGGTGCGTCGCGGTCGAGCTTGCGAAGGAGCGCGCGCCAAGTCATTTGATTGAAGGGTTGATTGCCGTCGGTGATGATCTTGGCTTGGCCGACGGTGGCGTCGAGCACTGCCTGCGGCGGTACATAGGGCTTCACCGCGCCGGCCGACGAGCGGACTTGCGTTTCGCAGGCACGGATGACGAGGAACGCCAGCATATAGGCTTCGTGCACGCTGTGCCCCCACAGCACGAAGCCATGGCCACGCTGCAGCACGATCTGCTTATTGCCGAAATTCTTCGCCAGCCGCCGGCCCTCCTCGTCGGTGGAGATCAGGCCTTCGTAATCATGATAGCCGACCGGCCCGAGCCACATCGCGTATTGGTTGCCCGGAATGAGGCCGTGCTCCTGCATCGCCACGGCAGTCGCGTATTTGGTGTGCAGGTGCATGACGCATTGCGCCTGCGGAAAGGCGTCGTAGATGCCCTTGTGGAATGGAAAGGCGAACTTGTGCGGCAGCTCGTCGCTCGGCTCGACGTGATTGCAGGTCTCGTCGAGCTTATGCAGGTTCGAGGCGGTAACCTCTTCGAACAGAATGGCCGCCGGGTGCATCAGAAACTGGTTCGGCTGGCTGGGGACCCGGGCCGACAAATGGGCGAATAGCAATTCGTCCCAGTCCTGCATCGCGGCAAGCCGGAAGGCGGCGGCGAGATCGACGCGGACCTTCCATTCGGCGGCATCCATGCCCGGCTTGAGTGCGCGGGCGGCACTGGTTGCGGCGTTCACGGCATCTCTCCCTCAATTGGCACCGTTCTGCGGCGCATCTGTTGATGCAAAGTATGTCCGTGCGACGGCGCATTGTCCATCGCCGCCGTCGTTGGGTGGCGCAGGGTGGAGTGCAGCTTATCTCATAAGCATTGGGCGATTGCCCCGCATGGTTGAAGCGATCTTCAGCCGACGTTCGCGCTGTGCTAAAGTCCTTCGATGACAGACGCCACAGTGCTCGACCGTTCGTCGCGGCGTGCTCCGCCGCGGGTTGATGAAAGCAAGCTTTCACAACCGTTGCAGGATTTGTTCGCGACCTGGCGGCAAGCGTTAAAGCACGAGTTCAAGGGTCTCACCGCCAACGGCGAGGTCGAGCCGAATTTGTTTCCGCGGCGCGCTCCCGGCGCCTCGACACAACCGTCGCTCGCGGCGGTCAACGAATTTCTGGCGTCGCTCGATGGCGAGCAACGCGCCGCCGTGAGCTTTGCTGTAACCAGCGACGTGTGGCGGCACTGGAGCAATATCCACCGCAACGTGATGCGGCATGGGCTGTGTTTTGCGGATCTCACCGACCGCCAGCTCGAGCTCGCCTACGGCATCATGCGCGTCGGGCTCGGCCCGCGGGCTTATCAAACCGCGCGCAACGCCATGCGGCTCAACGAGCATCTGGCCGAGCTGACCGGGCTGCCCGACGAGTTCGGTGAGTTTTTCTACTGGATCAGCATTTTCGGCAAACCTTCGGCAGACTCGCCGTGGGGCTTCCAGATCGACGGCCACCACTGCAACATCAATTGCTTTGTGCTCGGCGACAGGATGGTGCTGACACCGATGTTGCTCGGCTCCGAGCCGGTCACGGCAGAATCCGGAAAGTACAAGGGCACCACGGTGCTGCGCGAGGAAGAGGCGCAGGGCTGGGCCTTCATGAATTCGTTGACGCCTGAACAGCGCGCCAAGGCGACGATCGGTTACGATCTGCCGTTTGACGGCTACGCGTCAGGCTTCAAGGACAATGTCATTATTCCTTACGACGGCCTGCGTGCCGCCGATATGACGCCGGCCCAGCGGGCGATGCTCGTCGATCTGGTCAAGCTCTACACCGACCGGCTGCCGCCGGCGCACGCGCAACTGCGTCTCGATGAGGTCAAGCAGCATCTCGATAAGACAATCTTCGCCTGGATCGGCGCGTTCGATCCGGTAGCGCCGTTCTATTATCGGATTTACAGCCCAGTGATTTTTGTCGAATTCTATCACCAGCCTGGCGTGGCACTGCCGAACACCGGCTATAACCGCCGCCACGCCCATGCGCTGGTGCGCACGCCGAACGGCAACGATTACGGCCGGGTGCTGCTGCGGCAGTTCGAAGCGAATTAGTTTTTGCCCGCCGGATTGCCGCCCAAAACTTCGGCGATCCAATCGCAAATAATTTCCCGCGTCGGCGCCACGTTATCGACGCCGCAATGCTCGGCGCCGCCGTCGGCCAGCGTCTGCACGTGCAGCTCCGCCCTGGGGCTGGATGTGCATTCGGCGATGAGCTGCTTTGCTTGGCTCAGCGGAATCTGCCGATCGTTCTCACCATGGATGCACAGGATCGGGCATTTGATCCGGTGCAAAATGCCGCGGAGCGACAGTTTCTCCGAGACCGCCACCACCTCCTCGACCGAGGCTTTACCAAACACCCAGCCGACGTGGTCCCAGTAATGCGGCACCGGCAGGCGTTGATCTTTCGACTCATAGCGTCGCCGTTGCGTCTCGCCCCAATCATAATTGGCGCCCCAGGCGACGGCGCATTTGAAGCGCGGCTCGAAGGCGGCGGCGCGCGGCGCATGATAGCCGCCGAGCGACAGCGCCATGATGCCGATGCGGTTGCGGTCGATACCGGCTGTCGATTGCAGGAAATCAATGGCGGCCCCGGCCGGAATTTCCGCCTCGGGACCGTTATGCAGCCCGCGCATGCGCAGCGATTCGCCGACACCGGGATTGTCGACGACGAGCGTGGCAATGCCACGCTCTGCCAGCGCGCTGGGCACGCCGACTAGATAGATAATCTCCTTGGTGACGTCGAGACCGTCGAAGTGAACCATGCAGGGCGTGTCGCCGCCGCTATTCTGCGGCGTCACCAGAAGCGCGGGCAGTGACGTATTGAGGTACGGTACGTCGACGCGCCGGCAGTTCTGCCGCGTCAGCGTCAAGAACCGGGAAAAGCAATCGAGCGCCTCGCGGTAGGCTTCCTGGCGCGGCGCGAAATCCGGCCGCTGCATCCGCTCCGCCTGAATGAGCGCGATAAACGCGCGGCGATATTTGGCGCCGGCGCTGAGCAGCCGCCCGCGCGCCTCGTCGGCGCTCGCCTGTCGCTTGAGCTTGGCGCCGAGCGCGGTCCAATTTTCGAAGAACTTTTCCGCGGCGGCATCGTCGCGCTGCTTCGCCAAGGGCCGCAGCGCCCGCGAGGCATCGTCGATGTCGCCGATGCTGCCGCCCATGCCGAGCGCGAGATTGACCGCCATGTTCCAGGTGTAGTTGTCCTCGAAATATTCGAACATTTTTTCATTCCTGGCGCGGAGGCAATGCGCCATTCCCCGGTTGTGTCCTAGATCGCCATAACACGACTTAAATCCTGCATCATCGACAAAAGCGAGTCGCATGAGTGCAAAACGGACATGGCCCCCAGGCGGGCAAGACTGGCCTCGGCGCGAGGACGGCGACAGCGCAGGGAAAAGTCAGCTTGCGAGCGCCGCAGGCGGTGTGACCGGATGGCAGCCCGTGAGCCTCGCATATTGCGCAATCGGTGCCGGACGGCCGACCAGATAGCCCTGCACCTCGTCGCAGTCTTCCCGCCGCAGGAATGCCAACTGCTCCATGGTCTCGACGCCTTCGGCGACGACCGGAAGACTGAGTCCGTGCGCCGAGCCCGATCACCGCGCGAATGATCGCCGCGGATTGCGGATTGCGGTCGAGATTGGCAATGAAGGCCTGGTCGATCTTGATCTTGTCGAACGGAAAAGCCTGCAGATACGACAATGACGAATATCCGGTACCGAAATCGTCCATGGCGATGCGCACGCCAAGCGTCTTGAGCCGGCGCAAGATCGATATGGCGCGGGAGAAGTCGGATATCAGCACGCCTTCGGTGATTTCGATTTCCAGCCGGTTGGCGGCAAGGCCTGTTTCAAGCAGAACGCTATGAACCAGCGCCGGCAAATCGCCGTGGCGGAATTGGGCCGGCGAAAAATTAACGGCAATGCCGAGCGATGTCGACCACGACGCGGCCTCGCAACAGGCTTCACGCAGGATCCATTCGCCGAGAGGAATGATCACGACGCTCTCTTCGGCCAGTGGGATGAAGAGGCCGGGCGAGACCATGCCTCGGGCCGGATGATTCCAGCGAACCAAGGCTTCGAAGCCGATGACTTTGCCGTCAATCGAGGCTTGCGGCTGGTAATGCAGGGCAAGCTCGGCACGCGACAAGGCAAATCGCAGGTCGTGCTGGAGCGAACGCCGCTCGCGCAACCTCTCATCCATCGCCGGCTCGAAGAAGCGAATCGAACCGCGTGCTTCCGCCTTGGCCCGATACAGCGCGGCATTGGCATTGGCCAAGAGCACCGACGTCTCGGCGCCGTCAGCTGGATAAACGGCGACGCCGATGCTCATGCCGGCGCGCAGCCCCTGACCCGCCACTTCGATTTCGTCGTCAAGGGTGTGCAGCGCGCGATCGGCCAACGCTTCTGCGGTTGCCGGTTGCGGGCCGTCGGCGGAAACGATGATGAATTCGTCACCGCCAAGTCGCGCGACGAATGCCCCGTTGCATGCGACAAGCAACCGCTTCGCCACCGCGCAAAGTAAGGCGTCACCGGCCGCATGGCCGAACACGTCATTGACCTCCTTGAATCGATCGAGGTCGATGCACATCACCGCAAAGACCGCGTCCGCGGCTTTGGCGCGTTCGACAGCCATCTCGATATGCTCGTTGAACGCCGTGCGATTGGGCAAGTCGGTCAACGGGTCGTGCTGTGCGAGATGCGCAATCCGTGCCTCGGCGCGCTTGCGGTCGGTAATGTCCTTAACGACGTTGACGAGATACCGCGGCGTACCCTCGTCGTCGCGTATCGCCAGGCCGGTTGCAACCGTGATGCGCGTGCCATGTTGCCGAGTTGGGACAGGAACTTCTTCATCGAACGCGACTGCCTGCTGCGCTCGCAGCATGGCGTTGTCGTGTTCTTCTATGGTGCGTGCAGCCGATGTCGAAAAGATTTCAGCGGGCGATTTTCCCAATAGCTTCTCACGCGGAGAGCCGAGCAGTTTTTCAGCTTCCCGATTGATCAGGACGAAGCATCGGTCCGGGAGTTCCCGCACGAATATCGTCGTCGGTACATTGTCCACGATCGTATTCAGGAAGCTCTTGGTTCGGATAATCTCCTGGACGTTTTCCCTGACCTGCTCCTCGGCCTTTTTTCGTGCTTGCATCTCCTCGGTCAAATCCTGAAAGCGCCGCCAGCCAAAGGCGGTCAGGGCGAACGACAGTACCACGCAGATCAGGACGAGATCGTCGAGACCCCAATCGCCGTAAAAAGTCTGGAATTTCACGATGGTATTGAACAGATCGAGCGCTTCGGTGAAGTAATAAGCGATCACCGCAAGGATCACGATGACGACGGCATCTCCGACGGCACGCTGGCGCCGATCGAGCCGGTGCATCGACTTGAGAGTTTCGAACTTGAAACGGCGGAAGATATTCATCACACGGCGTTAAGGTGTCCGGGGATTGCTTACGCTCTTGCAGCCGCCCGGGCTTTCGACGCCTCAGTCCCCACGTCAGCCCGCCGGAACTTGCCTCGGTTCGAGGTTCTTCTTGCAACTGGTCCCGTTAGTTTAAAACAGGCACTAGGAATCCTGTCGCTGCAACGACTTATTTAGCGGAGCCGCCCTGCCAAGCCGCTAAACTCCAGGTAAGGGCTCCTACGGATACTCAATCTATGGGCTGGGGCGCCAATGCCGGCAACCCGATGGCCGGCCGGTCGTCAGCTTGGGATCGGCTTTCGCACCATCGAGTGCGCGCGGACCGCAGCAGACCTGATCCGGATTTCGTTCAGTGAAAATCGTGCTCCGTAGCAGCGATTGGCGGCGGCGCGCCGCCCATCGAAGCCGCCGTTTCAAATTTGACCCCGATTTGATGACCGGCGCGCCAAACAACGCGGCAGGGACGGGAGGTGCGGCCGTACGATACCAGCAATAGCGTGAACTGTTCCGGAATGTTCTCCACGGCATCCAATGCAATCCTGGCGCCGTTTTCGGAAATATCCATCACGACGCAATCCCAAACCGGTGCATCCACGCCGGTGAACAATTTTGCCGAAATGTCGACGAGGCGTCGTATTTTCTGGCGTCGGTGAAAACGCATTTTATGCCCGCGCGAAAAGAAAACGGCCCTGGATTCGACAGCGCCTATCGGCAGTGGACAATTAATCCAGGACCGCCCAGTTATCAGGTGAACTTTTTGTTTGTTGTTCCGACCGTGCGCTGCCGACCGTTACTCTTCGACTAACTCAATACCCCGTAGAAGTCCTTATGCGGACTTTCTGGCCGCCGTCTCGGCCGGGCTTTTTCCGGCGGTCGGGGTATCGAGTGCCCGCCGGACCATACGCGCCAAATCCGTTCTGCGGTAAGGTTTGGCCAGGAGCAGCACGCCGGGGTCGAGCCGGCCGTGATGAAGCAACGCGTCCTCGGTATAGCCCGATGTAAAGAGCACTTTTAACTGCGGTCGCCGCTTTACCGCTTCGTCCGCGAGCTGCCGCCCGTTCATGGCGCCCGGCATGACAACGTCGGTGAACAACAGGTCGATGTCGGGGTGATCGTCGATGAGCGCCAACGCCTCCGCGGCGTTGTTTGCCGCGAGCGTGATGTAGCCGAGTGCTGCCACCAGCGCGACGGCGTGCTTGCGCACCAGCGTGTCGTCCTCGACCACCAGAATCGTCTCGCCGCCACCGCGGGCGTTCTCGATCACCGGGGTGGTAGCGGCTTGCTGCGGTTGCTCCTTGGCCCGCGGCAGATACATCTTGACGACCGTGCCGTGGCCCCATTCGCTGTAGATCTTGATGTGGCCGCTGGACTGTTTGACGAAACCGTACACCATGCTCAGCCCCAGCCCGGTGCCCTCGCCAACGTCTTTGGTCGTAAAGAAGGGGTCGAATACCTTATCGATAATATCGGCGGGTATGCCGGTGCCGGAATCGCTCACGGCAATCAGCACATAGGGGCCCGGCACAACGTCGGCGTTCATCCGGGCGTAATGTTCGTCGAGAACGACGCCCAACGTCTCGAGCGTGAGCTTGCCGCCGTTTGGCATGGCGTCGCGAGCGTTGAGCGCGAGATTGAGCATGGCCGTCGTCAGCTGCGCCGGGTCGATCATTGCCGCCGAGATGCTTTCATCGAGCATCGATTCGATCTCGATATCCTCGCCCAGCGTCGGCCGTAATAGCTGTGCAGAGGCCACGATCAGTTCGTTGACATCGGTTGCGCGCGGCTGCAGCGGCTGCTGCCGCGAAAACGCCAGGAGGTGCTGGGTCAATTCGCTGCCGCGCTCGGCCGCGTCATTGATCATCTTGGCGATTTCCAGAAGTTCCGGCCGGTCGGCAACCCCCGCGCCAAGGATTTCGATCGTTCCGGTGATGACGGTGAGAATATTATTGAAGTCGTGGGCGATGCCGCCGGTCAATTGACCCAGCGCTTCCATCTTCTGTGCGTGCCGCAGCTGCCGTTCGGCTTCTTTCGTCGCCGTGATATCGCGATACACGACCATGCCGGCGCGCTTTTTCTGCGAACCGGCTTAAATCGGTCCGCCGTTCGCCACCAGCGAAATGCACTTTCCATTGTCCCGATGCCTGATGACAACGTCGAAATTGGCGACCATCTCGCCGCGTACCGCGCGCATCAGCGGCCCTTCCTGCCACGTCACGGGGGTTGCCCCGTCGCCGAGGAAAATCTCATAGGCTTGCGGCCAAGTGTCCGCAGTCATGCCGGCGGCAATGCCCAGTTCGCGCCGTGCCGCCGGATTGGACAGCAGTATTCTCCCATGCTCATCGGCGACCAGCACCGCATCCGACATGCTGGTGATTGTATTGTCCAAGATCTCGGCGATGCGGCGGCGCTGGGCGCTTTCCTGTTCGAGCAACGCTTTCGCCTTTTTGCTCTCGGTGATGTCACGCGCGATTTTGCAGGCGCCGATGATGGCGCCCGACGGAGACATGATCGGTGAGACGCTGAGCGAAACCTCCACGAGGTGCCGATCCTTGCGCCGCCTGACGGTTTCGTGATGATCGACGGTCTCGCCGCGGCGCGTTTGTTCGAGGATGTCGCGCACCTCGCTGCGGCGGTCGTCGGGAACGATGAGGTCGATGCTGCGGCCTACCATCTCTTCGCCGCTCCAGCCGAGCAACTGCACCGCGGCGGGATTCCAACCGGTGACGATTCCGTCCGGCGTCATGGTGACGATCGCGTCGTGCGAGGATTCGACGGCGGCGCTGAACAACCGCTCCTGGTCTGTGTGGCGCTTCAGCTCGGCTTCGGTGAGGCGGCGCTCCTCCACTTCTGTTTGCAACGAGGCGGTCTTTTCTTTGACCTCCGTCATCATTCGTTTGAAAGCTTGAGCCAACACGCCGAGTTCGCCGGCCGCCTTGTTCGGAACAGCGGCCGACTGATCATGCGGAAATGCTTCGACGGCGGCGGTCATCTGTACCAGCGACCGGGTCAAGGAGCGGGAGAGCAGAATGGCGATGCCGCCTGCGCTCAACAACGCGATCAGTCCGACGAGCAGCGTCGAGCGGCCGACCGCCGCCGCCGGCGCCATCACAATCGCTTGCGGCGTTGCTTCGATCACGCCGAACTCGCGGCCCTCCGGCGAGCCGGATGGCGGCAACGCCGCCGACCTCCTTCTCTCCCGCGCCATCGCTGATCAGCATCGCGGTCGAGCGGTCTTGCTGGAACGCGGCGGCCAGGCCTGGGAAGTCGTTCTGCCATTGCGTCGGGCGGCCGAGGTCAGAGCCGAATTCCATGCCAGGATTCGGATGCACAAGATAATTGCCGTGATCGTCGACGATATAGATTTTGGAGCCGGCACGCGCGCCCGACGCGATTTCGCGGAAGATTGGTCGCATATCGACGTTGATGATGACGATGCCAAATGGCTTTTGGTCGGGGGTGTCGATGACTGCGGCCACTCGCAGAACCGGCACATGCGGAGTTTCGATCTCACCGTGTTCCTGGTTGAGCTCCACCGGCGACACGTAAATGTCATTCGCTGGCAGACCGAGCGCCGCTTGGAAATAGCCGCGGTCGTCCTTGTGCTGGAGCTCCTTGTCGGGAACAATGCTGACCGCGCCGTCAACGCGGGAGCGTTCGACGCGCACAAGCTCCTTGCCGTCCGCCGCAATGATGCGAAATTGATCGTAAGCTGGCTTTGCCGTGAGCTCCGCGGCATAGCGCGATGCCATCCGCTGCCGCCAAACCGCCTCGGTAGTGCCGTCCACGGGATCGACGCCGCCGGCAAGATGTGCCCGCACGATTCCACTTAATGCCACGGCCGTTCGGAAGCCGGCGATGTCTTGCCGCGCGCCGCCCACATAGGATGCGAGCTCGGTGCTCAGAAACCGGAGGTCAAGCTGAGAACGCGCAAACGAGCGCGGCAGCATGACCGCTTCCAAGTTGCGGTAGGTCAGCCCGCCGACTGCGACCACCGTCAGGAGGACCAAGGCGACCATCGCGATCGTCATGCGGGTCGAAAGCTTCATCTGTGCTCGTTGGCTCCGGTCGTTAGTACAAATACATATGCAATCATGCGCCGTCTTTGACGTTCCTAAGGGCAACTTATTGCGGAATAATAGTAGCCGCCGCTGCATTTGAAGATATATTCAAGCTAGCGTCGACCGCCGCCAAAAGCTCGTGCGGCCGAAACGGTTTGCGGAGGCTTCTCACCGCGCCGAGCTTCGTCGCCATGGTCAAAAAATCCGGCGGCGGCGACGATGCGGAACGAAAAACCATTCCCGACATCACGACGACCGGGAGGTTGGGCTGCAGCTGATGGACTTTTTGGATCGTTTCCAATCCGTCCATGCCAGGCATGAAAATATCGACGATCAAGAGGTCAAAACGCTCAGCCTCGATCTTCTTAAGCCCCTCGCGGCCGTCCGCCGCCGCGACGACCTGATGACCGGCGCGTTTTAACAAGAGTTCGATGGTCGTGCGAATTGCCCGGTCGTCGTCAACGATCAGGATGCGGGCCATGATGCGGGACTTGCTCGGACTCGCCGTTGCGACTGATTCCTCGCGCCTTGCAGTCTGAATGGGCCGCAGCTATTTGCACATAGATCGCGCATAGGTAGTCAATCTTATTGACAGTACCGGCGGACGCCGGCTGGGCCGGAGGTTGGTTTAAGATGCAAGCGATGGTGTTGGAGCGGGTGAGCGAACCGCTCCGGCTGATTGAGCGGCCCGATCCCGAACCTGGCGACGGCGAGGTGCGGGTGCGAGTCGCCGCCTGCGGGGTGTGCCGCACCGACTTGCATGTGGTCGACGGCGAATTGCCGAACCCGAAATTGCCGATCGTGCCGGGCCACGAGATCGTCGGCCGCATCGATGCGGTCGGCGCCGGAGTCGATACGCTTACGGCCGGTATGCGCGTCGGCATTCCCTGGCTCGGCAAGACCTGCGGCCGTTGCCGCTATTGCCGCGAAGGCCGGGAAAATCTTTGCGATTATCCGCTGTTTACCGGCTACACGCGCGACGGCGGCTATGCCACCCATGTCGTTGCCGATGCGCGTTACGTATTCCGGCTGCCCGACAATGGCGACGATGTCGCCAGCGCGCCGTTATTGTGCGCCGGCCTGATCGGCTGGCGTTCGCTGCAAATGGCCGGCGACGGCAAGAACATCGGCTTCTACGGCTTCGGTGCCGCCGCCCACATCATCGCCCAGGTGGCGCGCTGGCAGGGGCGCGATGTCTATGCGTTCACCCGGTCGGGCGATTGTGCTGCACAGGGCTTCGCGCGGAAACTCGGCGCGCGCTGGGCCGGCAGCTCCGACGAAGCGCCGCCCGACGAGCTGGATTGCGCCATTATCTATGCGCCGGTCGGCGCGCTCGTGCCGGCCGCGCTGCGCGCGGTGCGCAAGGGCGGGCGCGTGATCTGCGCCGGCATTCATATGAGCGATATTCCAAGCTTTCCTTACAGTATCCTCTGGGAGGAGCGTGAGCTTAAGTCGGTCGCCAACCTCACCCGCAAAGACGGCGAAGAGTTTTTCGCCATCGTGCCACGGGCCGGCATCGTGACGCAGACCGTGCCTTATCCGCTCGTCGGCGCCAACGAGGCGCTGTCGGATTTACGGTCGGGGCGGCTGCAGGGTGCCGCGGTGCTGGTGCCGTAGCGCGGGTTATTTTATCGCCATCGCCGCGCGTGCCTCGGCCAGCGTTTGCTCCGGCGAGCCGGACGCGTCGATGATCGTCCACGTGATCGTACCGATATCGAACTCATCCTGGATCCGCGCGACCCTGGCGTCGGCATCGGATGCATCGGGACCGCGGGATCCAACCCGATCAAGCCGCGTCGGTAGATCGGCCACCAGGAACAGCCCGCGGAAATCCGCTTGCGCGGCGGCGGCGGCGGCTTCAATGGCGGCGCGCTCCTGCGGTCTGGCGAAGACCGCGTCAACGATGGCCGAATGACCCGCCCGCGCGACACGCGCCGCCTTGTCGGTCAGGGTGCAATAGATCGCTTCGGATGTTTCGGGACGATAGGCCTCGGCCGGCAGACGATCATGCTCCGCCATGCCGTGATACGCCTTGCGCTCCACATCGGAGCGGAAGACGAGCGCGCCAGGGGCCGGCGCGATGTGCGGCGCGAGCGCGCGCGCCAACAGCGATTTGCCGGTGCCCGATAACCCGCCGGTGCAAACGATCATGGGCTTGGCGTGGCCAAGCAGTGCGAGCGCCAGATCGAAATAGCGTTTTGCCGATTCCGCGAGATCGTCCCTGGCGGTGGCCCTGGCGAGGTCGCGGCGTGCGGCGGTAACTTTGGCGCGGATGGCCGCGCGCAACGACATGAAGAACGGCAACGCGGCAATGCCGTCGCAATCTTCGCTGCGCCGCGAGGCGGCAAAATATCCGTTCAGCACGATATTCGCCGCGCGCGGCAGCCCGCGTTCGACCAAATCCATCAACAGAAACGCCAGATCGTAAAGCACGTCGCCCTCGGCGATGATCGGGTCGAATTCCAGCGCGTCGAAGGCGACCGGCTCACCGTCGAGAATCGCGATATTGCCGAGATGAAGGTCGCCATGGCCGCGCCGAACCAGGCCTGCGGCGCCGCGCGACTCGAGGAGAGGCTGTAATTTCGCCAATGCCGCCTGCGATTTTCGCTCGAGTTCGTCGATCGCCTGCGCCGGGAACAGATCGCCGTGGGCGCGAAACGCCGCCGTGTTGTCCGAGATGAATCCGGCGACGCCGAGGAGCCATGGCGCGGCTTCGACCGGCTGGGCGCGCTCATGCATGGCGGCGACCGCCACCGCGAGCTTGGCGCTGAGCGCATCGCCGAGCTCGCCGCGCTCGGCGAGATGGTCGAGCGTATTGTTCTCGTCGAAGCGCGTCATCTCGACCGCCCATTCGACGGCTTCGCCGGCCCCGTCCAACGCAAGCGAGCCATCGGCTTGGCGCGTGATCGGCACGATGCGGCGATAAAGCTGCGGCGCAAATTTGCGATTGACGTCGAGCTCGGCGCCGCAGGCAGCCTTGCGTTTTTCCAACGTCGAATAATCGAGAAACGGATAGCGCACCGCGCGTTTGACCTTGATGGCGCGCTCGCCGGCGAGAAACACGACCGCGGCATGGGTCTCGCAGCGCCGCACTGCGGCGCCGCCATAGGTCGCCGGATCGCCGAGCAGCGCAAAAACGGCATCCTGAGGATCGGCGGATTTCACGATCTCTGCCATCCCAAACGATAGCCGCAGGCACGGAAATCCGAAAGCGGCTGACAACTTCGCGCCAGCGACTTCGCTCAAGTGGCGGTATTTCGATTGAGCTCAGCAACCTATCGGAGGGTCTCCAACGGGTTGCCCCTGCAAAGACCGTGCATCAAGAGCGGCTGCGCTGCTTCGTTCTGCCTGGTCGGCGAGCTTGAGCCAGTCACGGGCCATGCTGAGGAGGAAGATCCTGCGGTCCACGTCGCCGATGTGCTCGGCAAGTTCGATGCAGTTGGCGGCATAGAGGCGGTAACAGGCAATGGCTTCCCAAGTCACAGACATCCCCCGGATATTCGCCCCCTGACATGTCTTTTGACATAAGTGCTGTTGCCGAACTTCGTTCCCCGCGGACCGCGCCGGTCGGCCAGGGAGGACCGGGGCGAGACGATAGCGGCCGGCAACCAAGAAATTTTTCATTTTTGGGAAGTTTTCGCCGGAACCATCCCCACCCGGCCGCGTTTGGGCTTAAGGCATAGAAGGTTGAGGGCCCGACCGTGAGGGGGATTCCACGTCGGCTTGGGAACTTCTCGCCGCGGGATTTGATCCCGTCCGGTGCGGTTTGCCGTGCCTATTCCATCGCCTGCCGCATCACGACCTGCCAGCCCAGGAGGGCTGGCTTTGGAGAGAATTATGCAGCCCGCTGAAGACGTTGTTGGCTCCGCACCCGCCAACGGTTCCGCCCTTCCTCCCGTCCCGGCGACAGGCCATCATGCCAACGGCGATCCCCAGGTCGATGCCGGCGGTCTGACGGAACTCCTTCACGCGCTGCAAACCATGCGGGTCGGCGACTTCTCCGTCCGCATGGCCGGTGATCGCGTCGGCATCTTTGGCAAGATCGCCGATACGTTTAACGAAATCGTCGCCACCAACCAGCGCATGGCCAAGCAGTTGGAGCGGGTCGGCCAAGTGGTGGGCCGCGAAGGCCGTACCCGCCAGCGCGTCCGCGTTGGGCTTTCCGACGGGGCCTGGGGCGAGATGGAAGCCTCCGTCAATTCGCTGATCGACGACCTGTTGTGGCCGACGACCGAGGTGACGCGCGCCATCGCCGCGGTGGCGCAGGGCGACCTCTTGCAAACCGTGCAGCTCGACGTCGACGGCCGGCCGCTGAAGGGCGAGTTCCTGCGCTCCGCCGAGATCGTCAATACGATGATCAAGCAGCTCAACGTGTTCACGTCCGAGGTGACGCGCGTCGCCCGCGAGGTCGGCACCGAGGGCAAGCTCGGTGGCCAAGCCCAGGTCGGCGGCGTCACCGGCGTGTGGAAGGACCTCACCGAGAGCGTCAACTCGATGGCGTCGAACCTCACCGCCCAGGTCCGCAACATCGCCGAAGTGACGATCGCGGTGGCCAACGGCGACTTGTCGAAAAAGATCACGGTCGACGTGCGTGGTGAAATTCTGCAGCTCAAGGAGGCCATCAACACGATGGTCGATCAGCTGCGCTCGTTCGCCTCGGAGGTCACTCGTGTCGCACGCGAGGTCGGCACCGACGGCAAGCTCGGCGGCCAGGCCATCGTGCCGGGCGTCGCCGGCACCTGGAAGGACTTGACCGACTCGGTGAACGCCATGTGCGGCAACCTCACCGACCAGGTGCGCAACATCGCCCATGTGACCACCGCCGTGGCGCGCGGCGACTTGTCGCGCAAGATCACGGTCGACGTGCGCGGCGAAATTCTGGAGCTCAAAGACACCATCAATACGATGGTGGACCAGCTCAATTCGTTCGCCTCGGAGGTCACCCGCGTTGCCCGCGAGGTCGGCACCGAAGGCAAGCTCGGCGGTCAGGCGCAGGTGCCGGGCGTCGCCGGCACCTGGAAGGACTTGACCGACAGCGTCAACTTCATGGCCGGCAACTTGACTGCGCAGGTCCGCAACATCGCCGACGTCGCCACCGCCATCGCCGGCGGCGACTTGTCGAAGAAGATCACGGTGAACGTCTCGGGCGAGATCCTGCAGCTGAAAGAGACCATCAATACGATGGTCGATCAGCTCAACGCCTTTGCCGGGGAGGTGACGCGCGTCGCCCGCGAAGTCGGCACCGACGGCCGGCTTGGCGGCCAAGCCAACGTGCTCGGCGTTGCCGGTACCTGGAAGGACTTGACCGACAGCGTGAATTCGATGGCGTCGAACCTGACCGCGCAGGTTCGCAACATCGCCGAAGTGTCGACGGCGATCGCCTCTGGCGACTTGTCGAAAAAGATCACGGTCGACGTGCGCGGCGAAATTCTCGAATTGAAAGACACCATCAATACGATGGTCGACCAGCTCAACGCGTTTGCCGGCGAGGTGACGCGCGTTGCCCGCGAGGTCGGCACCGAAGGCAAGCTCGGCGGTCAAGCGCTGGTGCGCGGCGTCGCCGGCACCTGGAAGGATTTGACCGATAGTGTGAATTCGATGGCCTCGAACCTGACCGGTCAGGTCCGCAACATCGCCGAAGTCGCCACCGCCGTGGCCCGCGGCGACTTGAGCCGCAAGATCACGGTCGACGTGCGCGGCGAAATTCTCGAGCTGAAAGACACCCTCAACACCATGGTCGACCAGCTCAACGCCTTTGCCGCGGAAGTCACGCGCGTCGCGCGCGAAGTCGGCACCGAAGGCAAGCTCGGCGGCCAGGCCAACGTGCCGGGCGTCGGCGGCACCTGGAAGGACTTGACCAACTCGGTCAATTCGATGGCGTCGAACCTGACCGGCCAGGTGCGCAACATCGCCGAAGTCGCCACCGCCATCGCCGGCGGCGACCTGAGCCGCAAGATCACGGTCGACGTGCGCGGCGAAATCCTTCAGTTGAAGGAAACGCTCAACACCATGGTGGACCAGCTCAACCGCTTCGCCGGCGAAGTGACGCGCGTGGCGCGCGAGGTCGGCACCGAAGGCCGGCTCGGCGGCCAGGCCAACGTGCCGGGCGTCGCCGGCACCTGGAAGGACTTGACCGACAGCGTCAATTCGATGGCCGGTAACTTGACGGCGCAAGTGCGCAACATCGCCGAGGTGACTACCGCCGTCGCCCGCGGCGACCTCGGCCGCAAGATCACCGTCGACGTGAAAGGTGAAATTCTGGAGCTGAAAAACACCATCAATACCATGGTGGACCAGCTCAACGCGTTCGCCTCCGAAGTCACCCGCGTCGCCCGCGAGGTCGGTACCGAAGGCAAGCTCGGCGGTCAGGCGCAAGTGCCGGGCGTTGCCGGCACCTGGAAGGACTTGACCGACAACGTCAACTTCATGGCTTCGAACCTCACAGCACAGGTCCGCAACATCGCCGAAGTGGCGACTGCCATCGCCGGCGGCGACTTGTCGAAGAAAATCACCGTCGACGTGCGCGGCGAGATGCTGCTGTTGAAAGACACGCTCAACACCATGGTCGAGCAGCTGCGCTCGTTCGCCGCCGAAGTGACGCGCGTCGCCCGCGAGGTCGGCACCGACGGCCGGCTCGGCGGCCAGGCGGTGGTGCCCGGCGTCGCCGGCACCTGGAAGGACTTGACCGACAACGTCAACCTTTTGGCGGCGAACCTCACCACCCAAGTCCGCAACATCGCCGAGGTGACGACCGCGGTGGCGCGCGGCGACTTGAGCCGCAAGATCACGGTCGACGTCAAAGGCGAAATTCTCGAACTGAAAAACACCATCAATACCATGGTGGACCAGCTCAACGGCTTCGCCTCCGAAGTCACCCGCGTCGCCCGTGAAGTCGGCACCGAGGGTCTGCTCGGCGGTCAGGCGCAGGTGCCCGGCGTCGCCGGCACCTGGAAGGACTTGACCGACACCGTGAACGTCATGGCGGCCAACCTCACCGAACAGGTGCGCGGCATCGTCAAAGTGGTGACCGCGGTCGCCAACGGCGACCTCAAGCAGAACCTGGCGGTGAAGTCGAAAGGCGAGGTGGCGGCGCTCGCCGAAACCATCAACAACATGACCGATACGCTCGCCACCTTCGCCGATCAGGTGACCACCGTGGCGCGCGAAGTCGGCGTCGAAGGCCGCCTCGGCGGTCAGGCCAACGTGCCCGGCGCCGCCGGCACCTGGAAAGACCTGACCGGCAACGTCAATCTTTTGGCCGCCAACCTGACCACGCAAGTGCGCGCCATCGCCGAAGTGGCGACCGCAGTGACCAAGGGCGACCTGACCCGTTCGATCCAGGTCGAAGCGCGCGGCGAAGTGGCCGAGCTGAAAGACAACATCAACACGATGATCGACAATTTGCGGCTCACCACCGACCGCAACACCGAGCAGGATTGGCTGAAAACCAATTTGGCGAAATTCACCAATATGCTGCAGGGCCAGCGCGATCTCACTACGGTCGGCCGGCTCTTGCTCTCCGAGCTCACCCCGCTGGTCAACGCCCATCAGGGCGTGATCTACCAGATGGAGGGCGAAGAGAAGAGCATCAGCCTCAAACTATTGGCGGCCTATGCCGACGACGTCGCCAACGGCCACCCGCAGACATTGGAGCTCGGCCATGGGCTGATCGGTCAGTGCGCGCTCGATAAGCGGCGCATGCTGATCACCGATTTGCCGGAAAGCACCGTGCCCATCAGCTCGGCGTTGCTCAAAGTTCAGCCGCGCAACAATATCGTGCTGCCGGTGCTGTTCGAGAATCAGGTCAAGGCGGTCATCGAGCTTGCCTCGATCCAGGAGTTCACCGCGCTGCAAACCATGTTCCTCGAACAGCTGACCACCTCGATCGGCATCGTGCTCAATTCGATCGAGGCGACGATGCAAACCGAAGGCCTGCTCAAGCAGTCGCAACAGCTTGCCGGCGAATTGCAGGCGCAGCAGAGGGAGCTGCAGCAGACTAACGAGCAGCTCGAACAGAAGGCGCAGCAGCTCGCCGAACGCAACGTCGAAGTGGAACGCAAGAACCAGGAAATCGAGCAGGCCCGCCGCGCGCTGGAGGAAAAGGCGACCGAGCTGGCGCTCACCTCCAAATACAAGTCGGAATTCCTGGCCAACATGTCGCACGAGCTGCGCACGCCGCTGAATTCGATCCTGATCCTCGGCCAGCAGCTCACCGACAATCCGGAAGGCAATCTGACGTCGAAGCAGGTCGATTTCGCGCGCACTATTCACGGCGCCGGCACCGACCTCCTCAATCTGATCAGCGACATTCTCGATCTGTCCAAGATCGAATCCGGCACTGTCACCGTCGATGCCGAGGAGGTGTTCTTCTCCAACCTCGTCGACATGGTGGCGCGGCCGTTCCGCCACGAAGCGGACACCCGTCAGCTGTCGTTCGAGGTTCATGTCGATCCCAATCTCGGCCGCAGCATCACCACCGACACCAAGCGGCTGCAGCAGGTGCTCAAGAACCTGTTGTCGAACGCGTTTAAGTTCACCGCGCAAGGCGGCGTCCGGCTCAGCGTCAACGCCGCCGTCGGCGGCTGGAGTGGGGATCATCCGGTGCTTAATCAAGCGGCCGGCGTCGTCGCTTTCGAAGTCACCGACACCGGCATCGGCATTCCACAGGAGAAGCAGAAGATCATCTTCGAGGCATTCCAGCAGGCCGACGCATCGACCAGCCGCAAATACGGCGGCACCGGCCTCGGCCTTGCGATTAGCCGCGAGCTGGCCGGCTTGCTCGGCGGTGAAATCCATCTGCGCAGCGCGTCGGGCGCCGGATCGACCTTCACGCTCTATCTGCCGATCAGATATGTCGGCCCCAATGCAACCATCCATGCCGGCATGGCGGCCGCCGCAACGCCGTCAATCCATCAAGCCGGCTTCCACATCGTCCCCGAGCGCAGCATTGAGCCGATCCCCGACGACCGGATGGATATCCAGGCCGGCGACGCCATCCTGCTCATCGTCGAGGACGATCCGCATTATGCCCGCATCCTGGTCGATCTGGCGCGCGACAAGGGCTTTAAGGCGCTGCTGGCGATGCGCGGCGACGATGCGCTCAATCTCGCCAAGCAATATCAGCCGACCGCGGTCTCGCTTGACGTGTTCCTGCCCGACATGCTGGGCTGGAACGTGTTGAGCCAGCTCAAGCAGAACCCGCTCACCCGGCATATCCCGGTACAGATCGTCTCGCTCGACGAGGATCGCCAGCACGGGCTCGCCCGCGGCGCCTTCGCCTTCGTCAACAAGCCGACCACGCGCGAAGGCATCGACGAGGCGCTGTCTCGCATCAAGGAATTCGCCGAGCCGCGTAAGAAGCGCCTATTGATCGTCGAGGACAATGCGACCGAGCAGATGAGCATCCGTGAACTGCTCGGTCACGACGATATCGAGATCGTCAATGCCGGCACGGGGAGCGAAGCCCTGAGCACGTTGCAGGACAACCCTTGCGACTGCGTGGTGCTCGATCTGCGGCTGCCGGATATGTCCGGCTTCGAGGTGCTGGAGCGCATGCGCGCCGACAGCGGGCTCGCCGACATCCCGGTCGTCGTTTTCACCGGCCGGGAATTGTCGGCCGAGGAGGACGCCCAGCTGCACACCATGGCGCGCAGCATCGTGGTCAAGGGCGTCGAATCGCCGGAGCGGCTGCTCAACGAGACCGCGCTGTTCCTGCACCGCGTCATCACCGACCTGCCGCCCGAGAAACAGCACATGCTGGAGCGGCTCAATAGTTCCGATGAGGATCTGGTCGGCCGCACCGTGCTGCTGGTCGACGACGATCCGCGCAACATCTTCGCGCTGTCGAGCGCACTGGAACGCCGCGGCATGAACGTGCTTACCGCGACGACCGGCGCCGAGGCGATCCAGATCATCGAGGAAACGCCGGCGCTCGCCATCGTGCTCATGGACATCATGATGCCGGAAATGGACGGCTATCAGACCATCGAGAGAATTCGTCAGAACAAGGACTATCGCCGACTGCCGATCATCGCCTTGACCGCCAAGGCGATGAAGGGCGACCGCGAAAAATGCCTGCAAGCCGGCGCATCGGACTACCTCGCCAAGCCGGTCAATACCGAGCAGCTCTTGTCCGCGCTGCGGATGTGGCTGCACCGCTAGGCGGAGCAACATGAACAAGACCGTCACGACCGACAAAGTCAACGTTCTGCTGGTCGACGATCAGCCCGATAAGCTTTTGGCTTACGAGGTGATCCTCGGCGACCTCGATGAAAACCTGGTCAAGACCGCATCGGCGCGCGAGGCTCTGCAGTTCCTTCTCAAGAACGACGTCGCCGTCGTCCTGATCGACGTCTGCATGCCGGAACTCGACGGCTTTCAGCTGGCGGCGATGATTCGCGAGCATCCGCGGTTTCGCAAGACGGCGATCATCTTCATTTCTGCCATTCATCTGACCGACGTCGATCGGCTGCGCGGCTATGAGATGGGCGCGGTCGATTACGTGCCGGTTCCGGTCGTTCCCGAAGTCCTGCGCGCCAAGGTGCGGGTGTTCGCCGAATTATTCCGCAAGACGCGCGAGCTCGAGCAGCTCAACTCGACGCTCGAACGCCACGTCGCCGAGCGCACTGCCGAGCTGCAGGCCTCCAATGCGCGCCTGCTCGAAAGCGAGCAGCAATTGCGGCTGGCGACCGAGGCCGCCGAAATCGGCTTGTGGGACGTCGACAATGTGACCGACACGCTGTTCTGGCCGCCGCGCGTCAAAGCCATGTTCGGCATAGCGCCGGACGTGCCGGTGAGCCTGGCGGATTTCTATGCCGGTCTGCATTCCGACGACAAGGAGGCGATCAGCGCGGCCTTCGCCGCCGCTTGCGACCCGCAAAAGCGCGCGCTCTACGATGTCGAGTATCGCACTGTCGGCAAAGAAGACGGCATTGTCCGTTGGGTGGCGGCCAAGGGCCGCGCCGTCTTCGACGCCGACGGAAAATGCGTGCGCGTGATCGGCACCGCCATCGATATTTCCAAGCGCAAGGAAGCCGAAGAACGCCAAGTGCTGCTGGCGCGTGAGGTCGATCATCGCGCCCGCAACGCGCTCGCGGTGATCCAATCGATCATCCGGCTCACGCGCGCCAAAACCGTCGACGATTACGTGCAGGCGATCGAGGGCCGCATCAAGGCGCTGGCGCGCGCACACACGCTGTTGTCGGATTCGCGCTGGCACGGCGCCGATCTGGCGACGTTGGTCACCGAGGAGCTCGCGCCCTATCGCGGCGGCGACAAGATCACGATTCGCGGGCCGGACATTTCGTTGCAGCCGGCGACCGCGCAAGGGCTGGCGCTGGCGCTGCACGAGCTTGCCACCAACGCCGCCAAGCACGGCGCGCTGTCGTCGCCGAGCGGCAAGATCACGCTCGATTGGCAATTGCTGGGCGACGCCTTGACGCTGAATTGGGCGGAAAGCGGCGGCCCCGCCATAGGCGAGCCGTCATCGCGCAGCTTCGGGCTCAAGGTCATCGTCGCGAGCATCGAGCAGCAGCTCGGCGGCAAGGCGGCGTTCGACTGGAATCCGAATGGCCTGCGCTGCGCATTCTCCATACCGCGCAGCGAGCTGACCAAGTCCCGGGCGTTGCATGCATTGCGCGACGGCGGTCAAGCCAACGGCGCCGTCATCGGCTTGAAACGCAACGAGAAGCCGCGCGTGCTCCTGGTCGAGGACGAGGCCCTGGTCGCCATGATGATCCAGGACACGCTTGCCGAGTTCGGCTTCCAGGTGATCGGCCCCGTCAGCACGGCGTCCGAGGCTTTGGCCGCGTCACGCGACAGTCCGCTGGACGCCGCCGTGCTCGACATCAATCTCGGCGACGGCATGGTCTATACGGTCGCCGAGATATTGAGCAAACGCGGCGTGCCGTTCGTGTTTGTCACCGGCTATGACGCCGACAGCGTCGACAGCCGTTTCATCGGCGTACCGGTCCTGCAAAAGCCGATCGAGCGCAATATGCTGCAGAAGGTTTTTCTGCTTGGCGCCGGGCACGCGGCGGCCGCCGACGAATCGCGATCGGCGGCGCGCGCCTGATCGCTTCGCCCGTTACGCGTCCAGCACCGCGCGCACCTTGGCGGCGAGCTAATCGAGCGTGAACGGCTTGGAGATGAAGTTGACGCCGGTGTCGAGCACGCCGCCGTGCACCACGGCATTGGCGGTGTAGCCGGTCGTGAATAAAACCTTCAGCCCGGGCCGCCGGCGCAGTGCCTCATCCTGTGTGCGCTGAAGCACCCCAGGCAATTGCTCGAGTGCCATCTGGTAGGGTTGCGGATAAAGGTCCTGCCCGGTCAGCAGATAGCCGCGCTGTCCGGTTTTCGCGCTTTGCACGAGGCTCAGAACGCGCGTCAACTGCGCGCGTACGTCGAGCGAGTGCCGAAGGTGCGTCGCATGGGGATGTTCACCGGCAGCAATGGGACGCTTACGCTTGCCAATTCTCACGTGCTGGAGCGCGTCGGGCAGTTCTTCGATGAGGAAATTCCGCAACGGCCGCTGATTTGATTGCAGCGACGAAGCCCCGGCATCCGGGCGCCATTGGCGGGGAAGGAACCAAAGCAATGCTGGCACATTGTGTTTGGGAAGAAATTTGTCCGCCAGAAAACACCGAGACAGCAACGGGTGGCGGCTCAGGAGCGCGGATTTTCGATTCACAGGATTATGAGCTCCCCGGCTTGGGCGGCGGGATTTTTTTGCTTAAGAGCCCTAGTCTACCGGGAAGGGAGGAACGATTCGCGCGCGGTGAGGTAATCCACGGCGACTTTCTCGGGACGCTTTCACGGCAGCGCGGAGAATCGACAAACGCACATGAAACTTTTCAAATGCCAACATTGCGAGCAGCTGCTCTACTTTGAGAACACGGTATGCGAGAAATGCGCGCACCGGCTCGGCTTCATCCCCGAGATCATGAACCTGTCGGCGCTGCAGCCTAACGGCGACGCTTGGCGTGCGCTGGCGGTGGACAAGAAGCTCTACCGCTTCTGCGCCAATGCCGAATTCAACGTCTGCAATTGGATGATCGAGGCCGGCTCCCCCGACGCCTATTGTGCGGCCTGCCGGCACAACCGCACCATTCCGGGCACCGGCATCCAGGATAATCTGGTCGCTTGGCAAAAGATCGAGATCGCCAAGCATCGGCTATTCTATACGCTGATGAAGCTCAATCTGCCGCTCGACGGGCGCAACGCGAACGGCGCCGAGCGCTTGGCCTTCGATTTTCTGGCAAGCCCGCCGCATGTCGACGGGCCGCGGGTGATGACCGGCCATGACAACGGCCTGATCACGCTGGCGCTCGAAGAGGCCGACGACGCCGAGCGCGAGAAGCGGCGAACCATCATGCACGAGCCGTATCGCACCTTGCTTGGCCATTTTCGCCACGAGGTCGGCCATTATTTCTGGGACCTGCTGGTGCGCGACGGCGGCCTCATCGAGGATTGCCGCAAGATCTTCGGCGACGAGAGGGCGGATTACGGCGCCGCGTTGCAGGCCTATTACGCCAATGGCGCGCCGCCGAATTGGCAGGAGAATTTCATCAGCGCCTATGCCACGTCGCATCCGTGGGAGGATTTCGCCGAAACCTGGGCGCATTACCTGCACATCGTCGATACGCTGGAAATGGCGCGCGCCTTCGGCATGTATGTGCATCCGCGGCTGGCGCGGCCGGGCGAGCTCGACGCCCAGGTCGATTTCGATCCCTACACCGTGCGCGACCCGTCGCCGCTGATCGAAACCTGGATCCCGCTGAGCAATGCGCTCAACAGCCTCAACCGGACCATGGGACTGTCGGACATCTACCCGTTCATCCTGTCGCCGCCGGTCGTCGAAAAGCTGAGCGCGATCCACGACCTCATCCACGGCAATAAGCTGCCGGTGCGGGAAGAGAAAGCGGCTTAGATTTTGTGCCGGGCCGCGTCCGCGGCAATGGGTGGCGACCTGCCTCGGACTGCCGACGCAGGCCGCCACGTTGCACGGGCTTCCGCCTAGGCCGGAATGATGTCGACGATTTCCAAGGTATCCGGGTCGATGATTAGGATGTTGTCGCCGACCACCACATAGTCGAAGCCTTCGAACTGCGGCACGATCTCCACAATGTCCTCGGGGAGGACTTCGATGTGAACCGTGCGCGGCACCTTCACGCCGACTTCGACGTTGAAGTGCACATTCGTCGTCACACGCGCCGCGTGGCTATGGCCAATGACCGCCTGGATCTTGCTGCGCTGCGTTTGCGACAGCTGCACTGCGCCATGTGAGCCGACGGCCTTGCTCGCGTCGTGCTCGCCGGCATTGACGCCGGACTTCGTGTGCTCTTCCCGTGCGCCGCGCTGCTCTTGCGTGCCGGGCTTTTCTTCCTGAGCACCGCGCTGCTCTTGCGCTGCGGGTTTCTCCTCCTGTGCGCCGCGTTGCTCTTGGGCGCCGGGCTTTTCTTCCTGCGCGCCGCGTTGCGGGGTCATTTGCTTTTGCTGATCCTGGCCAAGGCGCTGGTCCGGCTTCGCGCCTTGCGCGGGCGCTTGCGCCGATTTGGCGGCGCCGGGGCCGTTGATGTTGCCCTTGAGCGCGCCGCCCATGGTGCCGGGGGCCTGGTGCTCGGTGCTTTCCGGTTTCGCGGCGCTGCCGCCGCTCGGGCCTTGCATCGTTTGCGCCGACGCCAAGCCGGCAACTCCCACAAGGGCCGCCGCGGCGACCGTCGTTAGCAATAACTTTCTCATCATGCGTCTCCTGTTTTCCCTCAGATCGAGTAGCACGGGCTTGCTTGAGCAAGGTCCGTTACCCACTCGATTTTGCACTCATGCCCCAACTCGGCCGCGGCGTTCCCGTTCCGACATTAGGTGGAAGAACGCGGGAGGAACTTTCGTTCAATGGCCGACGTTGTTTGGACGACAACCACTCAGCAGAGGCGAAACGATGGATTGGAACCGTGTTGAAGGAAATTGGAAACAGGCCAAGGGCAAGATCAAAGAGAAGTGGGGTCAGCTCACCGACGACGATCTCGCCCAGGTCAACGGCCAGCGCGATCAGCTGGAAGGCAAGATCCAGCAACGCTACGGTCTCGCCAAGGATATGGTCCGCAAGGACGTGGACGATTGGCTGAAGACGCAGCCGTAATCGCACGAACCCAAGCAAAGCGGATGGCGAGCAGGATCTATCGTTTCCCGCTCGCCATGTCGCCATGACTTCAGGTCCAACAAGGGAGAACCGCGCCATGAGCTCTCCATCAGACCGGCAGCCGGTCGAACCGCATCCGGTCGTGCCTACCCAGCAAGCGAGGCAGGGCGTCACCGGGCATAACGTTCGTTACGTGCTCGGCTTCGGCATTGCCGCGATCGTCATTCTGTTTGTGATTATCTGGCTGGCTTATTTTTCTTAAAAGTCAGTCGCTGCGCTCGATCAGCGCGGCCCGTTCCTTGCCGACTGTGTCGGTGCTCACCGCCGGTGCGGCATTCCCCCAGGAATTGCGAACGTAAGTCAGGAGCGCGGCGACCTGATCGTCCTTCAACACCCAGGCGAAAGCCGGCATCGCCGCGCCCGTCGGCGCCTGTTTGGTGCCTACGGAGAGCCCGCCGCGCAGCACGATGTGGATGAGCGTGGTCGGATCGGTCTGCTGCACCACCGGCGTGCCGTTGAGCGACGGGAACAGCCCGGGCGTTCCCTTGCCGTCATCGCTGTGACAACCCGAACATTCGTCGGCATAAATCTGCGCGCCAGCATTCATGGTCGCACGGTCGGGCGCCGGCGGATCTTCCGCCTGGCTCTGCTGACTGCTGTTGTCTCCGGGCCGGTCCTTCAGATAGGTCGCGATCGCCTTGAGATCGTCGTCGCTCATCTTCGAGGTGGAAAGATTGATCGTTTCCGACATCAGACCGTTGCCGGCGTCGGTCTTGTTGTGGCCGGTTTGCAGATAGGCGGCGATGTCGTCGACCGACCACGAGCCGAGGCCGCGGCGCGAATCGTTGGTGATATTGGGCGCGAACCAGCCCTGCAACGCATAGCCCTGCAACGTCTCGTTGACTTCGTCGGCGCCGAGCACGTTTTTCGGCGTGTGGCATAGGCCGCAATGGCCGAGGCCCTCGGTCAGATAGGCGCCGCGATTCCACTGCGCGCTCTTGTTGGGGTTCGGCTCGAACGGTCCGGGTTTGAAGTAGAGCTCGTCCCACACCCGCATGCTGGCGCGCATATCGAGCGGGAACGGCAATTGATCGGCCTTGACCGGATTGTGCACCGCCGGAACGGTGTCGAGGTAGGCGCGGATGGCAAGCGCGTCGTCGCGCGTAAGCTCTGTGTAATAAGTATAAGGCATCGCCGGATAGAGACGCTCGTCATGACGTCCGATGCCCTTGGTCAATGCATCGACGAATTCATCGTCGGTCCAGGCGCCAATGCCGGTGACGGGATCGGGAGTGATGTTCGGCGCCATGAGATTGCCGAACGGCGTCTCGATCCGGCGGCCGCCGGCAAAATCGTGGCTGCTGCCCGGCAGCGTGTGGCACGCCGCGCAATCGCCGACGACAGCGAGGTAATGGCCGCGCTCAATCTGGTTGAAGTCCTGCTTGTCGACGCCCGCCGCATGGGCAGCGCATGGCAAACCGAGCGCGGCGCCAAGCATCAGTGCCCACGCCAGTCTCGGCAAATATCTGTTGTCCTCACGCATGGACCAGCGGCCCCGGATTCTTGAGATATTGCGAGCGGATCGCCTTGGCCGCCCAGAAGGCGAGCGCGCCGACGGTCCCGGTGGGGTTGTAGCCGGCATTCTGCGGAAACGCCGACGCGCCCATGACGAACAGATTGGGCACGTCCCAGCTCTGCAGATAGCGATTGAGCGCGCTGTCGCCCGGATTGTCGCCCATGATGGCGCCGCCGTTAAGATGCGAGGTTTGATATTGTGTGACGTCGTAAGGCGCTTTGCGCGGTTTCTTGACGATCTGCTTGGCGCCCATCTGTTTGAGAATTTCAGCGTATTTGTCGGTGAGAAATTCGCTCATTTTGATTTCGTTGTCGTGGAAATCGATAGTGATTCTCACCAGCGGCCGGCCGAAACGGTCCTTATAGGTCGGGTCGAGGCTCAGATAATTGTCGCGATAGCTGTAAAACGAGGCATGGCAAGCGCCGCCGGAATTGACGGTCGAGAGATAATTGTCTTTGAGCGCCTGCTTCCACTTCGATCCCCATGCCGGCGTGCCGGGCGGCACCGCGGTCGACTCGATCGGCCGGCCATTGGTCTGGACCTGGCCGATATAGCCGCCGCCGACGAAGCCCAACTGGCTGTGGTCGAAATTGTCGCCGTTGAACTCGTCGATGATCATGCCGATGGCGCCGGAGGCGACGAATGGATTGAAATTGTATTTTTCCTTGTCGAAGAAGCCGAGCGCGCTCGACATCACCTGGTGGGTGAAATTGCGTCCGATCTGGCCGTGCCCGGTCGCCGGATCGTAGGGCGTGCCGACGCCGGAGAGCAGCAACAGCTGCACGTTGAACAGCGAGAACGCGCACAGCAGCACGAGATCGGCCGGCTGCTCAAACTCCTCGCCCGATGCGTCGACGTAAGTGACGCCGGTCGCGCGTTTGCCGGTATTATCGAGATTGATCCGCGTTACCTCGCACTCCGTACGTCCCTCGAAATTCGATTTGCGCAGCAGCGCCGGCAGCACCGTGGTCTGCGGGCTCGCCTTGGAATAATTGGCGCAGCCGAACCATTCGCAGAAGCCGCAATAGGTGCATTGCCCAAGCGTGACGCCGAGCGGATTGGTATAGGCCTGCGACAGATTGCCGGACGGCTGCGGAAACGGCTTATAGCCGAGCTGCTTGGCGGCTTCGGCGAACAGCGTGTGGCCGTAACCTTGCTTCTGCGGCGGCGTCGGGTAGGGCCGCGAGCGCGGGCCTTCGAATGGATTGCCGCCGGCCTGGATCTGACTGTTGAGATTGCCGGCGCGGCCCGAGGTGCCGCACAAATATTCGAACGCGTCGTAATGCGGCTCAAGATCGGCGAAAGTGACGCCCCAGTCCTGGATCGTCATGTCTGCGGGGAGGAAGTTCGCGCCGTAGCGCTGCGTCAGATGGCTCTTGAGCGTGAAATCGGTCGGCAAGAAGCGCCAGGTCTCGGCATTCCAATGCAGCCCGGCGCCGCCGGTGCCGTTGCCGAGCATGAACGCACCCCAGCTGCGCACCGGCAGCGCCGTCTGATTGACGTTGTTGCGGAAGGTCACGGTCATCTGCGAGTTGCGCAGAAACATGTCGTGCTGGATGCGATAGCGCAGCTCGTCCTGCGCGTAGGAAATCGGAAAATCGGTCGCGGTGTCGCGCCACGGCCCGCGCTCGATCGCCACCACGTCGAGGCCGGCGTCGGTCAGCTCGTTGGCGAGAATGGAGCCGGTCCAGCCTAGACCGATGATGGCGACGTCTTTAGGGGGAAGCTTTCGTGCCATGGCGTCTCCTCGCCGGCGCTCGTCGGCAAACGAGCGTCAGGATTTCTGCGTCCAGTTCGGATGATGGGCGATACCGACCGACGGCAGCGTCACGCGCTGATTATGCTTGTCGATCCAATCGCGGTAATCGTAATGCGCGCCGGGAAAGCCGATCATTTTCCATGATGCCATGTCCTTGTTGCCGCCGTAGATCGGATCGGCGAGAAAGCCGTTCTGCGTGTCGGTCAGGATGAGCTTGAAGAATTCCTTGGCGTCGGCGCCATCGAGCGCGAACGAGCCGTCTTCGAGGCTCTTGATGGTCTTATCCTTCTGGTCGTCGGAAAGATCGGCAAAAATCTTGCCCGCGAATTTGGCGCGGCAGGCACGGTCGAACGCGGCGAGCGCCTTACGGTATTGCTGCGCCGGAGTGGTCGCCGCTTGCGGGCCTTGCTGTTTGGTGCCCTGCTGAAACGGCCCGGCCATGTAATGGCCCTCGGCGCGGCCATAGGGGCCCGCCAGCTGGCGGTCGATATAGATCGCGCAGCCGCACTCCTTGCCGCCGGGCGACAAGTCGTCGGCCGGAATGAGCCGGTCGACAAAAGCCTCGACGGTGTCGGCTTCTTGCGGCGTAAAATATTTCCAGCCACCGGGCGTCACCGGCTCCGGCGGATCGCCGGCGCCGGGCTCCCATGGGATGCCGCCGTGGATGATCGCGGCGCGGGCCGCAGCCGAGCTCAAGAGCAGCCACACGGCGCTTGAGCCGAGTAGCCGTCGCCGAGTTACCTGATACACGGAAGTCTATCCCGATCAAAATCCGTCGCCCGCTGCTTAACGCCGGCGCGTTCCGTTTAGTTCCGTGCGCGGCGCTGAGTGGACGCGAGCGACTAAACGGTGCGTATCGTGCCGGCGATGGCGGCGACCACGAACAACACCAGCGCGACCAGAAACACGATCTTGGCGATGCCGACCGCGGCACCGGCGATGCCGCCGAAGCCCAGCACCGCGGCGATCAGTGCAATGACCAAAAGCGTAACGACGAGATTAAGCATGGCTTTCCTCTTTGTCCGCCTGGGCCGCTGCTCGTTGCGGCCGTTTTCAATTTGTCTTCGCGATGAGAAATGCGGCGCGACGGTAAAGTTCCACATCTCTTTCTTTGCTGCGTTGCCGCGACCGACATTGGCCGTCGGGTCATGGGAACCGGAACCGGCTTTGGCGGTTCACAAGGCGAACCGCGGCAATTGGATGGCAAAATTCGCATTGCATTTTGCCATCTGAGAATTGCCGCTTAAGTCGTGAAACGAACATTGCCGGGAGATACAGATCATGGACGACACCACAATCGTCGGCGACAGCGTCGCCGTATTGAATTCGCCGCAAGGGGCATGGGGCGCGGCTTGGAGCGGCGTGTCGTGGAGCGCAGTCATTGCCGGTGCGCTGACTGCCATCGCAGTTTCATTCATTGTGATTTCGCTCGGCAGCGGCATCGGAATGGAGCTGGTCTCGCCGTATTCGTATTCGTCGTCTCCGTCGGCCAGCACGATGACGGTGATCGGCGCGGTGTGGCTGGTGTTCGCCCAAGCCGTCGGTTTTGCCACCGGCGGTTATGTTGCGGGCCGGATTCGCCGCTCGCCGGCTCCGTTGCACGGCGATGAAGTGAAATTCCGCGACGGCGCCAATGGGCTCGTCGTCTGGGCGATCGGCGTGGTGATCACGTTCTTCGTTCTGGTCACGGTGGTCGGCAAAGTCGGCTCCGCGACGGGCAGCGCGGCGGCGGGCGTTGGCGCGACGGCGGTCGGCATCGCCGGCGCCGCCTCGCAATCGCCTTCGGTCGACTATTTCAGCGATGCGCTGCTGCGACCGAATCCGCAAAATGCGGCGCCTAACGCGGGCAATGGCGCCAGCGCGGGCGCGGCCGGCGGCGCAGCTGCGGCAACGCCGCCCTCCGGCAATGAAGGCAACGGCGCCACTGCCGGCCAGTCGAACGGATCGGCGGGCCATGCGCAGCAGGCGCAGGTCAATCGCATCCTCGTCACGTCCTTGAGCCCGAACGGTTTGTCCAAGGATGACCGGACTTATCTGGCGCAGCTGGTAGCGGCGCAGACCGGCGTCAGCCAGGATGAAGCGCAACATCGCGTCGACACGGTGACGGCTCAGATGAAGCAGGACGCCACCCAGGCCGCCGAGACGGCGCGCAAGGCGGCTGCTTATCTTTCGTTTTGGACATTCATGTCGCTTCTGTTCGGCGCCGTCTGCGCCACGCTGGGCGGCGTCCTCGGCGGCGATTTGCGTGACGAATTCGCGACCCGGACCGCGGTTGCCACCTCGCCGCGCTGACTACGATAATTCCTCACCAGAAACGGGCCGGCGCGCCAGCGCGCCGGCCTTTTCGTTTCTGCCGGAACTTATGAAAAGACACATCGAAAAACACATGCCACGCCGCTCGCGGTTCCCGGAACGAGTACCGCAGTGCGTTCGTTGGCGTTGGTAGCTCGGCCGGGCGTCAGCATGATCCCGAACAGCGTCCCCCTCGGACTCGATCCCTGGGCGCGGCGTGTTTGGAACCGGGATCGATGCCAAAAAAGCCTGCCGCTTCACACAAACCAAAAAGAGTAGGAAACGACGGCTATGGGACTGTTCAGCAAAGACATCAAGACGATGGACGACCTGTTCACGCACACTTTGCGCGACATCTATTACGCGGAGAAACAGATCGTCAAAGCGCTGCCCGATATGATCGAGAAGGCGAGCGATCCGCAGCTCAAGCAGGGGTTTCAGACGCATCTGCGTGAGACCGAAACCCACGTCAAGCGCTTGGAGCAGGTCTTCGATATGACCGGCAAGAAGGCGCAAGGCGTCAATTGCCCGGCCATCGACGGCATCATCGAGGAAGCCAATGACGTTGCCGGCGAGGTCGAGAAGAAGCCGGTGCTCGATGCCGCCCTGATCGCCGCCGCGCAGGCGGTCGAGCATTACGAGATGACGCGCTACGGCACGCTGATCGCCTGGGCGAGACAGCTCGGCCGCAACGACGTCGTCACGCTTCTGAACCAGACGCTCGACGAAGAGAAGGCCACCGACAAGAAGCTGACCTCGATGGCGGAGAGCCAGGTCAACCGCAAGGCGGCTTAATCCGGTCCGGGCAGGTGTAACGGCAGCGCCGCGTTCAACCCGCGGCGCTGTTGCTCTTTTTACGCGACCCTCTTGAGCCATGGCCAATTCCCTGTTCTGTTGCACCCGCAATTACGTAGGGTGGGCATTGCGCCTGCTCTGTCCGACCGCGTGGGCAAAATCGTTTAGCGCAATGCCCACGCAGCGGACGGGAGCAGACGATTTTACTCACCCTACGCGATGAAAAACTCGCAACAGGTGAGGAAAATGCTCAAGTCGACGCGCGAAAAGGCCTCGCATAAGGCCATCAAGCAGCAGTTGATCGTCGCCGGCAAAGTGCTGGTGGCGCAGGGTCAGGACGATTTCACCCGCGGCCATATCTCGTTTCGGCTGCCCGACGATCCCGGCCTGTTCTTCATGAAGGCGCACAGCCTCGGGCTCGACGAGATCACGCTTGCCAACGTCCTCACCATCGATCTCGACGGCAAGGTCGTCGCCGGCACCGCGCGCCGGCACAGCGAGGTTTTCATCCATTCCGAGATTTTCAAGGCGCGGCCGGACGTCAATTGCGTCATTCACACCCATCCGACCTATTCGATTGCGCTGTCGTCGACCGGGCGGCCGCTCAAATGCTACAGCCAGCCCGGCGCGCTGTTCTATGAGGCGCTCGGCACCTATGCCGACACCATCAATCTGATCCGCAGCCCGGCGATGGGCGCAGGCGTCGCCCGCGCGCTGGGGCGGGGCAGGGCGGTGCTGCTCAAGAACCACGGCGTCGTCGTCACCGGAGGGAGCGTCGCCGAAGCGGTGATCGGCACCATCATGCTGGAGAACGGCGCCATGGTGCAATTGCTCGCCGAAGCCGCCGGCGAGGTGGCGCCGGAATTTCCGCGCGCCGACATCGAGAAGCTCAGAAGCGACATCAGCCAGCCCGAGCAGTTCCAGATCAATTTCGATTATCTGGCGCGGCGGGTGAAGCAGCGCGCGCGCTAAAGCTCGTCCCGGCAGCGCGGCAAATTATTTTGCCGTGCCGTCACAGTGGTGGTCTAAGACCTTACAAAAGCCGCGGCGATCGGCCCCCGCCGTTTCTCGACATCGTGCAAGAGCCTTCTCGTCTGCCGCTTGCTGGGTGTCGGCCACTCCCCAACCGGCGCCCGGCGTTCCATTCGCGGGGTCCATCGCCGAGGATGCGCATTGATTGTGAAAGGTGACGACGACTGCGCATTGCGCCATTGCAGCGGCGTTCGAACCCTTCGTCTTTTTACAGGCAATTATCGCAACCTTGCGTGCCTCGGCCTCACTTTTGGCATTGAGAGCAAAGCCAATCGCATAGCCGCGAACAACACCGCCTGCGGGAACTCCAACGGCTAAGGCGCCTTCGGCCAATACGGCATTGCATGTCATCGCCGAACCGGCGAACAAGGTTGCCACGAGAAATACAATCTGACCGCGACTGAACGCCATTTCCCTCTCCCCCACTTGGCAGCCTTGATAGGTTACCAGACGGTACTCTCTTTGCAACGCCGTGGTCGGTTGCCGTCTGCCGGAAACATGAGTTGCGACGATGACCCGGCTTGCCACGATCCCGGTCATCCGTATTGTAGACCATTGAATGGCGAATTCGGCTCAGAGTAAAGCGCGCGGCCGGTCGAGGCGATGACAGTGAAGTCTCATCAAAGAGACCGCCGAGAGACCAACCCGGCATTGGGCCGCCGCAAGCTCAAGCTCGGCACGTTCCAGACCAATCTCAATTCCGGCTGCGTGATGTCGGATCTCGACGGCCGGCTGGAGCTGACCTGGCCGAACACCGTGACCTTGGCGCAGCTCGCCGACGCGATGGAATTCGAGGCGCTGGTGCCGGTGGCGCGCTGGCGCGGGTTCGGCGGCGCTACCGATCCGCAAGGTCCGGGCTTCGAGACTTTCACCTGGGCGGCCGGCATTGCCGGCGCCACCAAAAATTCCGGCGTGATCTCGACCTCGCATGTCGCGCTCAATCATCCGATCATCGCCGCCAAGCAATCGACCGTCATCGATCATATTTCCAATGGCCGCTACACGCTCAACGTCGTCAACGGCTGGAATTATCCGGAAATGGAAATGTTCGGGGTCGCGCTGCTCGAGCATGAGGACCGCTATGCCTGCGCGGAGGAATGGCTCACCATCGTCAAGCGGCTCTGGATCGAGGACGAGAAGTTCGATTTCGACGGCAAGTTCTACCGCATCAAGGGCGGCTATTTGCAGCCGAAGCCGATCCAGGCGCCTTATCCGGCGATCATGAATGCCGGCTCGTCGGAACGCGGCCGCCACTTCGCCTGCCAACACTGCGATCTCGTCTTCACCAATATCCGCAGTCACGACCTCGCCACCAATACCGCGCACGTCGCCGCCTATCACAAACTCGCGCGCGAGACTTACGGCCGCGAGGTCAAAGTGTGGAGCAACGCCACCATCGTGCAGGCCGAGACCGAGAAGGAAGCCCGCGACTTCTATCGTTATTATGTGCACGAGAAGGGCGACTGGGCTGCCGCCCGCAACGTCATCGACACCATGGCGGCCGAGATCAACAAGCGCGACTACCCGGAGGAGCGCAGGAACGCCATGGCCGAGATGATGATCTCGGGTTGGGGCGGATTCCCGCTGATCGGCACCAAGGACCAGATCGTCGACGGGCTAGCGACGCTGTCGAAAATCGGCCTTGACGGCGTGCTGCTGTCCTGGCCGCGCTATATCGAAGGCATGCGCGAATTCCGCGATGTGACCTATCCGTTGGTGAAGCAGGCGGGGTTGCGGGCACCATGATGGATCTGCTGTTCAATGGTATCGGGTGGACCGATCTCGCGATCACCCTGAACCGGATCGCGGTTGGGGCATTCTTTATGCATTCGGGATATCACAAGCTGTTCAACGCAGAGCGCCACCGTACATTCGTCGATGAACTCAAGGCGCTCGGCGTTCCGGCGCTGGGCTTCAATCAATGGTGGGTGCCGTCGGTCGAGTTTTCCGCCGGCGCCGCCGTCCTTGTCGGGTTCTTGGCGCCACTCGCCGCGCTTGGCCTCCTTGTCATCATCCTCGTTGCCATCGCCACCTCCGGGCGGCAGCGAATCGAACTCTACAAGCCGATCGATAGGGGAGATCGCATCGACGATTGGCTCTATCTGCCCGAGGTGCTCTATGCCTTCATGCTGATCATGGTGGTGTCGGCCGGCGCCGGACCCTACAGCGTTGATGCCTTGATCCTGGGCCTGACCGGCCGAGGCGGCGCGTGAGTTCTCAACGGGCTGATTGCAACCGGGTTTTCGCTCGTCGGTGGGCGGTAAACGGCTATGTTTTTTTCAGCCCATGTCATCTATGCCATCGGACAGGAGTTCAAAATGGCAAGATCACAGTAGCACAGATTTTACAATGCGAATGTAGCCGCTCAGCCTGCGGTGCTCTTCGAATTGCTGTCGGAAATGCCGAATTATGGACGCTGGCTACCTCAATCCGACGCGTTCGGAGAGACCACCGATGTCGTGCCATACCCCGTCCAACTGGGCAGTAAGTATCATGACGGGAAACCCGCCGAGCCCGGAAAAGACTGGTGGGGCACCGTGATCGGGTTTCAACCTCCAGGCTCGATTGACTTCCACCACGTCATCCACATAAGCCAGTTGCGGGCAACAGTTGACGTGCACATTCACTATTCCCTCGAAAAATGGGAGGGGCAAAGCACGCTTGTCAATCGCTGGCTGGTTCTTGACATCACTATGCCTGGAATCCTTCGTCCGCTCCGACGTCTAATTACCGAACCCTTCGAGAAGGAGAATGTTCGAACGATGGACGCGGTAAAAAAATACGCCGAGGCGCATCCAGAAGGCGTCCCAAAGTAGTCAGGTCAGCGTAGTCTTACGGATCATCCCGGACCTTATATGTCTGCTGCTGGCACTCAGCGTCAGTTCGCTGCGATACGGAATTGTTCCGTTGTCGGGACATAGCGGACTCGGCAGCCGACCGCCCGGCAGATTTATGGGTTCACGGCCTAAAAATGCGTGGCATCGGCCGAGGTGGCGCGCGCACACAATAGGAAACACAGAACCCGCGCGGGCCGAAGAAATTGGGTCTCACTGGGCGCACCGGTTGACCGCCTCAGCGGGTTCCGAAATGGTTGCCGATGGGAGTGTCCGCTGTGGTTGTCACGAGCTTCCCTAGAGCTGTGCGGGTCATCGAGCACACATTGATACCGTTGAAAGACGGTACAACGCTGGCGGCCCGCATCTGGTTGCCGGAAGACGCCGAACAAAATCCAGTTCCGGCTATTCTGGAATATTTGCCTTACCGCAAGCGCGACGGGACGTACGAACGAGACGCGCTGACTCATCCGTATCTGGCCGGTCATGGCTACGCCGGCGTGCGCGTCGATCTTCGCGGCAGTGGCGAATCGACGGGCTTGTTGTTCGATGAATACGCCAAGCAAGAACAAGACGATGGCGTGGAGCTGATCGCTTGGCTGGCGGCGCAGCCCTGGTGCAATGGCGCCGTTGGGATGATGGGAATTTCCTGGGGCGGGTTCAATGGACTTCAAATCGCCGCGCGCCGTCCCCCGGCCCTCAAAGCCATCGTCACCATTTGTTCGACCGACGATCGCTACGCCGACGACGCGCACTATATGGGCGGCACGTTTCTTACTAAAGCAGGACTTGAATGGGCCTTTTTCTTTTTCAGCTTGATGTGCCTGCCGCCCGATCCGGCGCTGGTCGGCGATGACTGGCGGGCGATGTGGCTGGAGCGCCTGCAAAACATACCGCTGTTCCAGGAAAACTGGTTTCAGCACCAGCGGCGCGATGCGTATTGGAAGCATGGCTCGGTCTGCGAGGACTACGCCGCGATCCAATGCCCGGTCTATGCCGTCGGCGGTTGGACCGACGGTTATAAGAATGCCATCCCGCGTCTGCTTGAGGGACTAAAGGTGCCCCGCAAGGGTCTCATCGGTCCGTGGGCCCACGCCTATCCGCACTTTGCATTTCCCGGCCCCCAGATCGGATTCCTCCAGGAAATCCTGCGTTGGTGGGATCATTGGCTCAAGGGCATCGATACCGGCGTGATGGATGAGCCGATGCTGCGTGCGTGGATGACGGACAGCGTGAAACCGGCGACCCACCACGACACGTTGCCGGGCCGGTGGATTGCCGAACCGTCGTGGCCGCCGCCGGGAATAATGCCGCGGCGGCTGTTCTTGACCGATGCGGGGCTGCGCGACGCCGCGGCGCCGTTGACGGCTCACGCCGTATGCTCGCCGCAGACGGTTGGTCAGCATTCGGGCGAATGGGTTCCATTCGGCCGCGGACGCGATCAGGCCGGCGACCAGCAAGAAGATGACGTGCGCTCCCTGGTTTTCGAAACGGCGCCACTCGATGCGCCGTTCGAAATCCTTGGCGCTCCCATCGTCACGCTCGATGTCGCGTCCGACCGGCCGATTGCGAATCTCGTCGTTCGGTTATGCGATGTGCACCCAAGCGGTGAATCGCTGCGCGTCAGCTATGGTGTGCTCAATCTCACGCATCGCGAGGGCCACGAACAGCCCACTCTGCTGGCGCCAGGCGAGCGCACCCGCGTGCGCATTAAGCTCAATGATGCAGGCTCGGTATTCCCCGCCGGCCACAAGGTGAGGCTTGCGATATCCACGGCTTACTGGCCGATGATCTGGCCCAGTCCGGAGACAGCGACCGTACAGATCTTTGCCGGCACGCTCGATCTGCCGCAACGCTCGCCGAACGCCGCAGACGCCGGGCTAAAGCCTTTTCCCGAACCGGAGACGGCGCAGCCTGAGACGCCAACCATCCTTCATCGCGATGGTGTGCGGATCGAACGTATCGACCGCATCGGTCTGGAATTGGGCACACAATGGAAAACGCAGTATCGTGTCGAGGAGAACGATCCGCTCAGCGCCGTTGCCGAACTGCATAATATCCAGACCGTGTCGCGAGACGCATGGCAAATCCGGGTCGAGACGCAGCTGCGGATGTCATCCACGGGCGGTGCCTTCCTGCTGCAGGGAAGTTTGCGCGCGTTCGAGGGCGCAAACGAAGTGTGTCGTCGCGACTGGGATCGCACTATACCTCGAGATTTCTCGTGATGCGGGCTTCGTGACGGGAGCGAAGGCAGCGCTATGATAGACGGCATCAACGATGAGCTCATTCTTGCGGCGCGCCTTCTTCTCACGGCGCTGTTTCTGATTTTCGGTTGGAGAAAGCTGCGGGACTTTTCCGGCACCGTCAGTCAGATGGCGCAGCTTGGCGTTCCGGTGCCGGTACTGGCTGCTGCCGTTGCGACCTTCATGGAACTTCCGGTTGCGTTCGCGGTCGCTGTCGGCGCGTTCACGCGTCCATTGGCTGTACTCATGGCTTTATACTCGTTGGGCACGGCGCTGATTGGGCATCGCTATTGGACGGTGAAAGGCGTGGAGTACGTCGACAGCCTGGATGGCTTTTACAAAGACCTCAGCATTATGGGCGGCTTCTTGCTGTTGTCCATTACTGGTGCAGGAAAATATTCGATTGATGCATTGTTAGGCATCGCCTCGCCATAGCTATTGGGTCGACGACGCAGCCTCATGTCGCGTATGTCCGGTGGCGGACATGTGGCCGTGCGGTACCAGACATGTGATCGACGGTCTCATCGACAGCCATCTTGCCGAAGCATAGTTTTCCGAAGTCTCCGCGCGGTCTCAGCATTTGAAGCGATCCGCGGACGCGCACGAAGCCCCAACACGCATTTAGGTTTCTGACCGGAGGCTCGGATATGTCGCTAGGCAGCACGCTGACTACAACCGCTCATTCGCGGATGCCGGACCCGACCGCGGCCGGCTTCGCCGATAAGCTTTATCGGCTGGATGGCGGTCACTCCCTCGCAAACGACGAGTCGGTCTGGACCCCCGGCGAGCATGTCGGACGCAGCATCGAATTTTCGTCGACTTGCTGGCTGATACAGCGGAGAAACCATTGGCTACTCTGGGATACGGGTGTTCCTGAATCCGCGCTGAACGACCCCAAAGGCTGGTCGACGCTCCCCAAATTGATCGTCTACCATTTGGATAGGACGCTCACTGAGCAACTTGCCACGATTGGACTTAAGCCGGACGACGTCACTTATGTCGCGCTATCGCATACTCATGGCGACCACATCGGCAATGTTCGATTGTTCCCGAATTCGACGGTTCTGATGCAACGGGCCGAGTATGAGTGGATCAGCACTCCCGATGGCCCTAACGACAACGTGAATCAATTGAAGGCTCTCGCACGTAAGCTTTTAGGCACCCCAAAGCATCTTAAGCTGCTCGACGGCGATACCGACATATTTGGCGATGGCAGTGTCACTCTGGTTTCCACGCCAGGACATACTCCCGGCAGTGAATCGTTGATGGTGCATCTGAAGAATTCAGGATTCATCATTCTGTCCGGCGACGTGGTGCATCTGGAAGAGAATTTTGAGAAAGATACGGTGCCGTCCTTGAACACGGACAAGGCCGCGTCGATCGCTTCCATGGAGCGGGTCAGGCGCATGATCGCAACATACAAGGCGAAGCTGTTTATCAATCACGACAAGGTGGAGTCTGACGCTCTAAAACTGATCCCCGCATTCTACGATTGATGTCTCCATCAGGGCGCTTCGGTCCCCGCGCCGAAGCCAGTGCGCGCCCGGCCGACACGGAGGGAAATTATGATGGCAGCAACGTCTCTGGCATCGGCGCCGGTGTCGATCGCCGGTCGTCATCCTACGCAGGCCGCTTCGCTCGAGTCGACATCGGCGACAACGACCTATCGTCGCATGACGGCAGATGGTGTCGGAATTTTCTATCGCGAAGCGGGGCCGACGGACGCGCCGGCGATCGTGCTGCTGCACGGTTTCCCCTCTTCCTCGCGCGAGTTCGATGCGCTCATCCCCTTGCTCGCAACACGCTATCATCTGATAGCACCGGATTTTCCAGGATTCGGCCAGAGTGACGCCCCACCGCCGTCGTCGTATGTGTATACCTTCGACAATTTGGCCAAGACGATCGATGCTCTTCTCGAGCAACTCAAGATCAACACGTACACGTTCTTCCTTCATGACTATGGCGGCCCGATCGGCTTTCGCATCATGTCGGCGCATCCTGAGCGGCTGCAGGCGCTTATTATCCAGAATGCCAACGTCTATAAGGAAGGCCTCGGCGCCAAGTGGGCCGGCATTGCGCAATATTGGGCCGATCCGAAAGCGCACCCGCAAGTGTTCGATACGTTCGTGTCGTCCGCAGCGACCGAACAGCGTCACACGCTGGGTACCGCGCATCCCGAACGTTATAACCCGGACACCTGGACTGACGAGTACGCTTATCTGTCGAAACCCGGCCGACGCGAGATCCAGGCCGATCTGCTGTACGATTACCGGACGAATGTTGCGGCCTATCCGGCATGGCAAGCGTGGTTGCGCGAGCACAAGCCGCCGACTCTGGTGGTCTGGGGGCGGAACGATCCCTCGTTTATCGCTCCCGGCGGGGCGGCGTTCAAGCGCGATCTGCCGGATGCCGAAATCCACCTGCTCGACGCCGGCCATTTCGCCTTGGACGAGAAGAACGACGAGATCGCGAGTCTCATTCTTACGTTCCTGGCCAAACATTCCGCCTGACCGATGGTCAATTATTCCACTTGCCCCTCAACTGTTATCACTGAAGTCCAAAAAAAGGAGTCGTCCATGAGCGAAGTCCAAGTCGGGCAGAAGAGCTACGAGATGCCGCCGAAGGAGGGGTTCACCGTCGCGCACTTTCTCACCGTCGCCGACGTCGAACGATCGCTCCGCTTTTACGAGAAGGTCTTCGGCGGCCGCGTCGACAGCAGAGGCGACAACAGCGGCGCGCCAGGCTACCTCCAGATCGCCAACACGTGGCTCATCGTCAACCCCGGGGGCGGCCCGACGCCCGACAAGCCAAACACAACGCTCCGCGTCCCCCCCGATCCCGATCAAGTCAGCAGCTTCATGAATATCCGCGTTGCGGACATTCACGCGTGCTATGAACTATGGAAAAGCCGAGGAGCCGAGTTCATCACCGAGCCAAAGCCCAAATACGGCGAGACGCGCTGCTACATCCGCGATCCCGATGGCTACATTATAGAAGTCGGGCAAAGCAACCCGGGCGTCACTTACGGCTAAGAGGAGCCCATGAAGTCCGAGAGGGATGGTATCAACCCGGCGGCCGAGCCGAGCGGAACAGGTTGCCTCGAATGCTCGGCTGCCGGCGGATGGTGGTTTCATCTTCGCAGATGCGCCGAATGCGGTCACATCGGCTGCTGCGATAGCTCGCCAAGCCAGCATGCGTCGAAACATAGCGCCGCTACGGGTCACCCGGTCATGACGAGCTTTGAGCCGGGCGAGCGGTGGTTTTACGACTATCGCACAGAGGAGTTCTTCGCCGGCCCGAAGCTTCACGCTCCTCACGCGCATCCGTTGGATCAACCGGCGCCCGGACCGGACGGAGCGGTGCCCTCAAACTGGCAAACGCTGCTTCACGAATAGGGGGCGGCTTTCTGGTTTCCGGTCCCGGCGTCACAACGCCCCCGTCCGAGAATCCGACCGGTTAGAGATAATGCTGTCGCAGCTTTGGCCTCGACGACCGGCGGTTCTGGGCCGATTGGCAGCAAGGCGGAGATCGTCGACGGGCTCGCACGCTGTCGAAAATCGGGCTGGACGCCGTGCCGCTATCATGGCCGCGCTATATCGAAGGCATGCGCGAATTCCGCGACGTGACCTATCCGCTGGTCAACCAGGCGGGGCTGCGGGATAGCGTATAGGGTGGGCATCGCGCTGAAAGCGGCGGCCGCGTGGCCAAAATCGTGCGCGCGCGATGCCCACGCTGAATGGCAGGGAAACACGATTTTGCCCACCCTACGCTACTGCGACGTGACCTATCCGCTGGTCAGGCAGGCGGGGCTGCGGGACCCGGCAGTGACAGTGGCCGGTCACCAGCTATCGGGTGGCGCACAAGGGCCCGGCCCCGTGCATATGTTGCTGCAAAGTGGCGCATGAGTTGGCGAACAGCCGCCGCCGGAGATCATGTCATAAAGCGCCGCATGAGCATCGGTGACGCGGTGATGCTTGGTCGCAGCCGATGCCGAGAGTGCCGTGCTAACAATAATCGCAGCGGAAAGCGCGACTTTCGTCTTCCGGAACATTTTTGTGTCTCGCGGTTGAGCTTTGCAACTTATCTCGAAATTGACTGACGGTAGCCGGCCAACACGGAACGGAACCGCAAAACGCCTCGTTTGTTCCGCCTGTCAAATTAAGTTGATGTGCCGCTAAGTTACTCAGATCGCGCCGCGTCGGCCGACAGGCCAAAGCGAGTAGCCCGGATTGAGCAAGGCGAAATCCGGGATCGCGCGGCCGGATTTGCCCCGGATTTCGTTTCCACCTATGCGCTCCGCGCTGCGACGGACCCAAACCCTCCGAAGCTCGCGAGAGCGAGCGTAGCAGGGTCACTCAATCCGGGCTACGCGCTCCCGCATCGCCCGTCATCCGCAGTTCCACATCAGTCCGATCGGCGTATAGGTCCAGCACGGGCCGAAACTGCCGCCATTCCAGCGGCCGTGGAAAAAGTGCGGCTCGCCGAAATAGTATCGTCCGCCGCCATACCAGTAGCTTGGCGCGCCGCCATACCAGTAGCTTGGCGCAAAGTCCGGCGTGCGTGATTGCTTCGAGCGATACATCGGAACGCTGTTATTGGGCGGCTGATGATAGCCCGGCAAGAACCCGTAACCGTGCCAGTGGTGGATGATGTGCCGCTTGCTGTGCGCGAAGGCGGGCAATCGCGCGCCTGGCAGCGCGACAGCGGCTGCAACCGCGATCGCAAACGTCAATTTCCGCAGCATCGCCATCTCCACAATTGGCAGCTTCGCCGATCGCCGGCATCTTGATCGCATACCTACCCGCGACGGCAACCCGCGTCGCCCGCTGGCCCGCCGCGCTCCGCCTGGATCGGCAAGCAAGGCACCGAGCCATACGAACAAAACACGCAGCAATCGCCCGCCTTCGGCCGCAATTTCGCGCGGCAGCCCGTACACTCATAGACGATCCGACACGCGTCAATCCTCATGCGCTCGGACTTTGCGGTCCCGCACACAGGGCACGTAATAACCGAATATTCGATCATGGCCCGTTTCGTCATCGCACTGCAGCGCGTGGGATGGGTGGAGCGAAGCGATACCCATCATGGGGCGACGAGAGTAGCCTACTCTTTCGCCATGCGACATCGAGCGCAGCAACCGGTCGATCAAACCCGCCAAGCTTTGACCTGCCGCACCATGGTCCAGATGAGCCGGTCGAGGTCGCCGCCCATATTGGCTGTCCTGGTGTTGGTGAATGCCGCCCAGCAGAAGCCAGTATGCGTGCGCACCGCAAGCGTCTCGGTGCCCGGCAAGTTGCCGTTGTGCCACCAATTATGGGCCGCATTGACCTCCCAGCCCTTGGCATAATGGGGATTGGCCGCGGAAGCTGTGGTCATGATCTCGATCGTCTGCGGCTGAAGAATATTCGGCGGCGCGGCAAAGCCGTCGACACGCATGAAAAACTGCACGAGATCGGCCGGCCGTGCGATCCACCCGCCATGGGAGTCCATCCTGGTCACGTTCATGCCGTATGGATTGTCGCGGCCTTGGCCGTAATATTTCACCTCGCGAGGCTGCCGTTGGGCAAGCGTATTGCCGGCGATCGTCATGTCGGTGATGCCGCAGCGCTCCAGCACCGCGGCTTGCACATAGTCGGCATAGGGCCGGCGCGTGATTTTTTCGATCACGCGCCCGAGCACGCAATAGCCGAAGTTGGAATAGGCATAATTCTCGCCCGGCGGATGATCGAGCGGCCGGGTGCGCAGCGTAAACGCGATCAGCTCATGCTGGCTCATTTGCGGATTGTGAAACATCGGATCGCGGCCATCGTTGTTGGGCCAGCCGCCGGCGGTGTGCGTGAGCAGATGTTCAATCGTGATGTCTTCGATCCCGGGATTGAACGGCGGCTTGCCGTAATCGAGCCCGGTGATGGCGCCCTGGCCGAATAACTTGTCGGAGAGCTTGATACGTCCGGCTTCGATCAGCGAGAACATTGCCACCGAAGTCAGCGTCTTGGTCACGCTGGCGATACGGAACAAATTCTCCGGCGTGGCCGCCACGCGATTGTCCCGGTCGGCGACGCCGAACGCGTCCCGATAAACAATCGCACCGCCGGAACCGACGGCGACCGAAAGCGCCGGCACCGCATAGCGCTGCAGGAAGGCGCCGGCGAGTTCCGCCATCGCCGCGGCTTCGGCCGCCGTCGGCTGTGGCACACCGCCGGCCGGCTGTGCAGCAGCGGCCAATGGCCAAGCTGCCGCAGAAGCGCCAATAAATGCGAGAAACTCACGGCGCCTCATGGGATGCCCCGGTTCGCGGATCGAAGCTTGTTATATTGTTGGTCGTATTGGACATGACAAAGGTTTTGACCGTCCGTATCGCAGAAGGATTATTTTCGACCGACCCGGCGGGTTTGGTTGCGGGTTCATGTCCGCTTCGCCCCGAAAACGACCGAACTGCTGCGCGGCGCCGAAAGGACGTGATGGGCTAGGAACAGACATCAGCATAGCGCGTTTACGGCGTGAAACGATGCCTGGGAATTTTGCTTATGAGCGTGGAACTTGTGATTAATCGCGTGCACATCGTCCCTATGGGGATGGCAAATGCCTACCTGATTGACGGCGACGACGGATTGACGCTGATCGACGCCGGTTTTGCGAACAAGCAGGTAGCTGTCTTTGCGGCTATTCGCGGACTTGGCCGTTCACCAGACGAGCTTAAGCACCTGGTTTTCACTCACGGCCACCCCGATCATATCGGCAGCGCCGCTCCCATTGTGCGGGAAACCGGTGCGAGGACTTACATGCACACGCTCGATATCCCTATGGCTGAGAGTGGAGGTCCTTTTCGGCCTATGACGCCGGCACCTGGTTTGTTGCGGCAAGTCATGTGCAGGCTGTTCTTTCATCCCGAGGAGCGACTGGAGCCGGTTGCCATCGACCAACCTTTGACTGATGGGGAAGTGCTGCCCATTGCTGGCGGCATTGAAGTCATCCATGTTCCTGGACACTGCGCGGGACAGGTCGCGTTGCTCTGGCGTCCGGGACGCATGCTGTTCGCTGGCGATGTGTGCATGAACCTTATGGGCCTCGCTGATCCCGTCGGCTTCGAGAATTTGGACGAAGGTCGTGCGAGCCAGCGCAAGCTTGCCAGTCTTTCATTCGACGCTGTCGGATTTGGCCACGGCAAGCCCATCGCCCGCAATGCGTCAGCGCAGTTCCGCAGTAAGTGGGGCCACGACTCGTCTGTCTCGCCAGCAACGACGCTGCGGCGGGCCGCATGATCTTGACGAGCCGCGTCCGGCACGCGGACGTTTAGGGTCGATCAGCACTAGCCTCGCTTGCTGGCAACCGGGGACCCGGCATGTCGCCCAAACATCCAAAGCGAGTTGCCATCTATCCGAGAACGACAAGTGTCCAAAACTATGAACCTGCGTCAGGTGCCTGAAGCTATGACCTTGCATCGCGCCCTGTGGGCCGGCCGGATAATGAGCGCGTTTGTCGTTATCGCTCTGGTGGCAGACGGCACTATTCAGCTTTTCGCGCCGGCACAGATCGCGAGCATGTTGCAGGAAACCGGGTTCCCGATGGACCTGACCCGTGTTGTGGGTCCGATCATACTCGCCTGCGCCATCCTTTACGCCATCCCGGCCACCGCCGTCCTCGGCGCGATCCTGGTGACGGGCTTTTTGGGAGGTGCCATCTGCGCCCATGTCCGCATTGGTGAGTTGGGGTTGCCGCCGGAAATCATTTCCCTGCTTCTGGGCGCGATGACATGGGGCGGCCTCTACGCGCGCGATCCCCGTATCCGGGCCATTCTGCCGCTCATCCGTTGAACCAACAGGGGCAGTGTTCTGTCCCTCAAGATCAGGAGAAAACGCATGTTTTTAGTAATGGGAATCACGGGAAAAGTGGGCGGTGCAACGGCAGAACATCTGTTGGCGCACGGCAAGGATGTACGCGCGCTAGTCCGCAATCGCGAGAAGGCGTCAAGCTGGGCGAATCAGGGTGTGGAACTGGTTGACGGTGATTGGAATGATTCGGCAGGCATCGAGCGGGCGCTCAAAGGCGTCGAAGGCGCATTTGTCATGTTGCCGGCTGTCTGGGCCCCCTCGCCCGATTACAAAGAAGCCAAGGGCGTGATTGCGAACTATGTCGAGGCGCTCACCAAGGCAGCGCCGCCGCGGGTGGTAGCGCTTTCGTCGATGGGTGCGAACAGGACCAGCGGGCTTGGGATGATCACGGCCTTGTCGCTTCTGGAGCAAGGTTTTCGCGAGCTGATATTGCCAATCGCATTTGTGCGCGCAGGTGGATTCTTCGAAAACTTCCTCTACGGCTTGCAGGTCGCCCAGGGCGGAACGCTGCCGGTCTACTACAATCCGACAAACCGGAAATCGACCATGGTCGCGACGAACGACATCGGCACAGAGGTCGCAACCCTTTTGACCGGGCCAGCGTGGTCAGGGCAGCGCGCCGTCGAGCTTGGTTCGATGGTCACCGCGGATGAAGTCGCGGAGCAATTGGGTGAAGTCCTGAATCTCGACGTGAAAGCCTTTGCAGTCCCGCGTGCAGGGTGGGCGGAAGCGTTCGAGCAATTCGGCATCCCGAGGGGCCACACCGGACCTGCCGAAGAAATGTTTGAGGCCGTGAATGCGGGATGGATGGACCTCGGAGTTGAGGGTACGGAGCACGTAGCGGGTACGACGTTCCGCACGCGACGTCTTCGCGGCGGCCCAGAAGGCCGCCACGGCGTGAACCGCGACGTTCACGCCAATGAAGATCGAGATCGAACATGAAGGTTTTTGTTTGGGTGCAACGGGCGGAACCGGATGGCTGATCGTCCGCGACGCCCTGGCGAAAGGCCCATTCCGTCGTTGCCCTGGTTCGCTCGAAGGCGAATCCCCGCTTATCCACGCCTCCATTTTTTCCTGCTGTCGTTTTCCTCCTGTTTTGACCACCCTGCCGGCCCTTATCTTGTCTCTTGTTTAGAGATAAACTCTTGACACTGGTCACTTTATCGGTTACATCGTCCCCCATCTCGTTCACGGAGGGCCTTTCGCGAGGGTACTTTCGAAAGTGGAACGAGAGCGGTTCCCGGAAGCGTGGCCATACACCGTGCCTCCGGGCGGTTCTGGGCATCTGGGCATCGACCGTCCGGCGCGTGACCGGACTGCCAGGTGCTGGCTGCACTGGTGCCGGAGAGGGTCCTCCCGTTTGCATCCGGTGATTCCAGGAAGCGCGGCCCGGAGCCGAGTCGGGGTCAGGCCCTCGGCGCATGACCGCGGTGGAGCGCCGAAAGGCGAGCGCGCCGTCTCTTCACTCCGCGCCGATGCGGGGCAGGGGCGAATGTAGCGCGCGCCGCGTCGCAGGCAGGCTTTTCTCGCTGCGGCGGGGCGGAAACCAGTGGTGCGCCTATCGGCGCTCCGCCTCCCTTCTTTTAAGGGAGGCAGTTGGAAGGGCTTTCTTAAAGCGTGAAGCAAAGCTCGGATGCGAAGCCGCGTCGCGAGAACGAGGAGGCATTACACCTCTCCCCGCATGCGGGGAGAGGTCGAGCGAACGAAGTGAGCGAGGGTGAGGGGGCCTCTCCGCGATTCTGAGCTGTGCAGATTTTCGCAGCGCTTGAGAGTCTGCCGAATGACTGCGACAGCGGCGAAGCCCCCTCACCCCAACCCTCTACCCGCACGCGGGGAGAGGGAGGCGGATACACCGCAAGAGGGAGAACCATCGCCATGACCGGCACCATCGAAACGTCGGCGAAAGCGAAAGAATGGCAGAAGCGATATGGTGGCGCTTTAAGCATCCGATCAAGCTTTCCTCGAATTAATCTGCCCGTCAGGTCGTCGTAAGACGCGATCGCTCATTGATGCGTTCTATGAGCAAAGAGCCCGGTTGCAGAAATCCAATTGCAAAGACCTGTCTGCAAAGACCTGGCCGTCCCAATGGAGATCCGTCATGAATCAATCCACTCCCCCGCAATTTGCAAAACCGAAAGTCCTTAGCGGCCGCCGCATCGTGCTGTTGGCCTCCGTCGCCGCAGTCGGCGGCGCTTTGCTGCTGGCCGGGCCCGGCGGTCATGGGGGCAATGCGCTCGGCACGCCGCCCGCGCAGGCGGCCGATTCGTCCGCCGCGGTGGCGCAGCCGCTGCCGCATCCGCAAGGCTTTGCCGATCTCGTCGACAAGGTGAAGCCTGCGGTGATTTCGGTGCGCGTCAAGATCCCCGCCTCCGCCGAGCCGGCGCTGGCGCAGCAAATGGGTGGCGACGATGACCAGCAACAAATCCCGGCGCAGCCCGGTTCGCCGCTCGACAAGTTCTTCCAGCAATTCGGCGATCAGTTCGGCGGCCAATCCGGCCATCGCTTCGGTCACGACGCGCCGCACAGCCATCAGACCATCGTCGGCGAAGGCTCCGGCTTCTTCATCTCGCCGGACGGCTACGCGGTGACCAATAATCACGTCGTCAACCACGCCAGCTCGGTGCAGGTGACCACCGACGACGGCACGATCTATACCGCCAAGGTCATCGGCACCGATCCGAAGACCGATCTGGCTTTGATCAAGGTCGATGGCAAAGGCGATTTCCCCTACGTGCAATTCGCCAGCCATCGTCCCAAGGTCGGCGACTGGGTGGTCGCGGTCGGCAATCCGTTCGGCCTTGGCGGCACGGTGACGGCCGGCATCGTCTCGGCGCAAGGCCGCGACATCGGCGCCGGGCCCTATGACGATTACGTGCAGATCGACGCGCCGATCAACAAAGGCAATTCCGGCGGACCGGCATTCGACGTCGACGGCAACGTGATCGGCGTCAACACCGCGATCTATTCGCCGTCCGGCGGCTCGGTCGGCATTGGCTTCGATATACCGGCCGACACGGCCAAGATGGTGGTGGCGCAGCTGAAGAAAGACGGCCATGTCACCCGCGGCTGGCTCGGCGTGCAGATCCAGCCGGTCACCGCCGGCATCGCCGACAGTCTCGGGCTGAAAAAGGCCGAAGGCGCCATGGTCGACGAGCCGCAAAGCGGCAGCCCCGCGGCCAAGGCCGGCATCAAATCCGGCGACGTCATCACCGCCGTCAACGGCGCTCCGGTCAAGGACGCCCGCGATCTCGCCCGGACCATCGGCATGCTGGCGCCGGACTCCGCGGTCAAGCTCGACTTCATGCGGCAGGGCGAGCAGAAGACCGTGTCGGTGACGCTGGCGCAAATGCCGAACAGCGAGCAGGTCGCCAGCAACGGTTCGGAGCAAAATGCCGAGCCGAGCGGCGTGCCGCATCTCGGCCTGCAAGTGGCGCCGGCGAAGGACGTGTCCGGCGCCGGCAATGAAGGCGTCGTGGTCACCGGCGTCGATCCCGACGGGCCGGCGGCCGAGCGGGGCTTCCAGACCGGCGCCGTCATCCTCGACGTCGGCGGCAAGGCGGTCGCCAATGCCGGCGATATCCGCCATGCGCTGACCGAGGCGAAATCGAAAGGCAAGCACGACGTGCTGATGCGGGTGAAAATGGGCGACACCACGCGGTTCGTGGCGATGCCACTCGGCAAGGCGTAAGGGAATTAAAGAGTAGTGATCGGCTCGGCGGCGCTGCCGTCGTCTCCCGGCGGTTGCCGCGGGCCGATCGTGTGGGGGCGGGTTTCGACCCGTCCCCATTCGCGTCCGCTGCGGGTCTTGCTTCAGGCGGCCGATCGGCTTAGCCGATCGCTATTGGCGTGCACGCAATGGGCTAACGGCGCATAGGCCCGCTCGGCGGCGACATAGAGGCCAAGTCCGTCCTCCAGCGCTTTCTCGGCGGCAAGTCCGGCTTTAGCGAAAGCCAAGAATTTTTCCGTCACCATGTTGGTCGCTTCTTCGATCGCCGTCTCCGGCGCGCTGGAGGCAAACAGCATCAGCCGCGCCGAAATGACGTTTTGCGCTTCGCAGGTGAAGCGGACCGCCTCGAACCAATTGTTCCAGAAATCATTCATGTGGTAATGTCGCGCAAATTATCTAAAATTGTTGCGCGCGATTGGATAAAATTGGAACGATGCTCGAAACCAAGGCTACAGCATGTCGGGCCGGAATTGGCCGCGCCGGCTCACGATCTTGCCGGACAGCATGAACACGCCGTCGCCGGTATAGTGCAGCGTGTGCGGATATTTCGGCCGCTGCGCCACATGCGCCTTCACCACTTCGAAGATGAAGAAATTATAGCGCTCGACCAGCGCGTCGTCCTTGAGCTTGCACTCGAAATTGGCGTGGCACTCGGCGACGAGCGGCGCCTTGACCTTTTGCGCCGGCGCGGCGGTCAGCTTGAATTTCTCGAACTTGTCGACGTCGGCGCCCGAGCAATTGCCGATGCCGACCGCGGCATCGAGCAGCGCCACGGTCGGCAGGTTGATGACGCATTCCCGGCTGCGGCGCACCAGCTCGAAACTGTGATTGCCGGCGGCGATGACGCAGCCGATCAGCGCCGGGGTGAATTCCATCATCGTGTGCCAGCCCATGGTCATGATATTGCGCTCGCCGCGCCAGGCCGACGAGACCAGAACGATCGGCCCCGTTTCGAGATAGCGGCGGACTTGCGCAACCGGAAAGTCGATTTTGCCCGCCGCCATGAAAAATTCCCCGCCACTAAGTTCCCGGGCAGCGCTTGAAGTAGTGATAGATCTCGGGAGCCTGCAGCCACATCAAGGAATAGGTCAGGCCGCCGTTCTTGGTGATCCAGGCCTGAATGTCGGGCGGATAGTCTTTCCACAGGCTCGGCGTGACGAAATAGGGAAACGCCAGATGGAATCCAAGCGATCCCTTGGGCGTGGCGCAGATATTGTCGCGCGGGATATAGCCAGCCAACACGGTGCAGGCGGAGACGCAGGGTCCGGCGATGCGCACATTGGCATGCTGGTCGGCGAGTTTCTTCCATTTCGCTTCATAGGCGACGAGGAAGCCGCCATAGTCGCCGGAGACTTCAATGGTTTCCGCGCGCGCCACGGCCGTCGTCAAAGATAGAACGACCATCACGAGGGCTTGCCAAGCTCTCATCGCCAGCTCCGTTCCGCTCGGGGGATTGTAACTCTGAAGCACTGGGACCCAAGAGCACTGGAACCCAAGTCACGAGAACCATGGCCGGCGGAACCGCCGCCGTCCACGGTTCCACATTAGCATAAATCTTTGGCGGGAACGAATTGTGCCATTGATTCGGCCCGATCGCATGCGTAGTTCCGCCCCGGCATGGGAACCGCCATACAACTCACGCGTTCGATCGCCTACGCCGGGCAGTCGCGGCACCGGCTCGATATTTGCCGCCCGGCCGGCGCCGTCGCAGCGCCGGTGATCGTCTTCTTCTATGGCGGCGCGTGGCGCAGCGGCAATAAGCGGCTCTATCGTTATGTCGCCAAAGCGCTGGCGCGGCGCGGCTATGTGGCCGTGGTGCCCGACTATCGCATCTATCCCGAAGCGCGCTATCCCGACTTCCTCGAAGACGGCGCGTGGGTTGTTCGCTGGGTCAAGGATAATGTCGGCCGCTTCGGCGGCGATCCGGACAAGATTTTTCTGAAGGGCCACTCGGCCGGCGCGCATATCGCGGCGATGCTGTCGATCGACGCGCGCTGGCTGCACCAGGTCGGGCTCGTGCCCGGACGCGATATTGCCGGACTCATCGGCATCGCCGGGCCGTACGATTACCTGCCGCTGCGCGACGAAACGCTGAAAGTGATTTTCGGCGGCGCCGACCGGCCGGAGACGCAGCCGATTTTTCACGTCGCGCCCGGTGCGCCGCCGGCCTTGCTGATGACCGGCGGCCGCGACCGGCTGGTCAAGCCGGGCAACACGACCCGTCTCGCGGCGCGGCTCGTCGCCGCCGGCAATACCGCGACGGTCAAAACCTATCGGCGGGTCGGCCATTATTTCATCATTGCCGCCGTCGCGCCGCTGTTGCGTTTGTGCGTCCCGGTGCTGCGCGACGTCGATGTCTTTATTGCTACGACGCTGGCCGCAATGACTTTGCGGTCAATGACCTTGCAGGCGTCGGCCAGGAATCGGCCAAGGAAGCAGTGCAACAGGCCGATTATTTGCCCGACGGCGGAATCGAGAGCGCCGGCGCATAACTGCCGCGGCGCGGCAGTTATGTTGCGGCGCACTGTTGCCGCCTTGCGAAGACGAGCGAACAGGTAAAGGTTGACTACATAGAGTCAGGCGGGCGCCGCACGGCGTCGCGTACTGCGCAAACTAATGTCGCGATGGCGAAGTCGTCGCGCAACAAGAAAAAAAATGGGAGAAAACACGTATGGCCATCACGGCTGAACAATCACGTTCGCAACAAAGCACTACCGATGCAGCCACCGCGCAAAGCGGGTCGAACGAGCTGGTCAAGCTCATTCGCAAATTGCGCTGGATCGGCATGAACGACGAGGCCGCGCGACTGCAGGCGGAGCTGACGCGGCGGCACGCCGCCGCGGACAGCGTTGTCGCGATGTCGGGCGAGACGGACTGACGGCCGAGCCGACCACGCCGTTTGAAGTGACGAAACGTCGGAGGAAAGTGGACGCCAAAGGAGGATTATTATGATCGCAATCGAGGCAATAGCCACGCTCGCCGTGGTCTGGGCTTTGGTGCTTTGGGGCTCGATCTACTTCAATAAGAATGTCGTTTGAAAGCCGGCACCCCGGCCTAGTCCACAATGCGGTTGCCGCCTTCGATGTAAAGTTTTGTTTCGCCGGCTATAGGCCGCGCTGCATCATGTGAGCGGTGGCGGTGCTGACGTCGTCGACGCTAGCCAGGCCGCGTGCGGCGCCTCCGGTTTTACCCGTTTGATTTAGATCAATGTCGCTATCAAACGGGACTCGTAATTTTTAAATCGTTGCCCCAAATGTGGGGCGCGCAAAGCGCATTTGCTCGTTCCGAACGTCATCTCACCTTGCAAGGTCTTGTAAACTTGCAAGGTCTTGTGCTGTTGCGCTCGCGATTGGTCGAACAGAAGAAGCCAAGATGAACAAGATGAAGATGAATCTGTATGCGAGGAAGCTATTATTGCTTGTTGCTCTGACGTTTGTGCCGTTCGCAGCGATGGCACAAAGCCCGGGTTCGCCGGCTCCGAACCCAGCTGCCCAGCAAATCCTCAAGGCTGATGAACTCGATGCGCTAGTGGCGCCGATCGCGCTGTATCCGGACCCATTGCTGGCCGAAGTGCTCATGGCATCGGCCTATCCGCTCGAAGTTGTTCGGGCGGAGCGCTGGCTGCAAGCCAATAAGAACCTCAAGGGAGATAAGCTGGAAGCCGCAGTCGGCAAACAGCCCTGGGATGAAAGCATCAAATCGTTGGTTGCGACCCCGTCAGTCCTCGAAATGATGAGCAATAAGCTCGATTGGACGCAGAAACTTGGCGATGCGGTGGTGGCCCAGCAGTCCGATGTGATGGATGCCATCCAGCGCCTGCGGGCAAAAGCCCAGGCAAACAACAAGCTGACGTCCACCAAACAACAAGCTGTGACGGTCAGCCAAGTGCAGGGTAAGCAGCTCATTGCTATCGAACCAACAGACCCCGAAACGGTTTATGTGCCGTATTACGATCCGGCGGTGGTCTACGGGTCGTGGCCTTACCCCAATTATCCGCCGTATTACTGGCCGCCACCGCCTTATCTCGGCGCAGGGGTCCTCGCGGCTGGAATTGCGTTTGGCGCTGGATACGCTCTCGGAGCTTGGTCCGGAGGCTATTGGAACGGAAACGTCAACTGGAGCGGGGGTGGGAATAACATCACCGTCAATCCGCCCGGGAATCGTCCCGGAAATCGGCCTTCGCATCCTATCAGCGGCGGCGGCAACAAGTGGCAGGCCCGGGTTGAGCATCGGCAGGGGGTTGGCAATCGGGGAGGCCAGCGCGAGTTTCGCGGCAGCCGTGGTCAACAGGTATTGAAGCCCGGGACGACGAAGCCTGGCGGTGGCCGGGCCAACCTTGGCGAACACCGTCGCCCAAGCCAAGGTGCGCGCGTCTCCCACCGCGCCCAGACTAAACGACCGACTAGCCGGCCGTCACATCGTGCAGGCGTGCAGCATCGCGCCCGCGTAGCAGCCCCACATGCCCGAGGCGGAAGGGGGAGCCTTGGCGGCCATGGAGGACTTCATCGCGGAGGCGGCGGCGGAATGCGGGCTCATGGCGGTGGTGGTCGCGGTGGCGGCGGTCGCGGTGGCGGTGGCGGTGGCCGCGGGGGTGGACGGCGATCCGACATAAGGGTCAAGCACGACATCACGCTGCTTAGCCGCCTCGACAACGGCCTCGGTTTCTACCGCTTCAGCTACAACGGCAGCAGCAAAGTCTATGTCGGAGTGATAGCGCAGGAAGTGGAGCAGGTCATGCCGCAGGCCGTCGTACGGGGGCAGGACGGCTATCTGAGGGTTTATTACCGTAAGCTTGGCCTGGACTTCGAGAGCTACGATCGATGGATCAGGTCCGGAGCGCAGGTGCCTCATCCGCTGGCTAATATCGCTGCCCCTCGGTAGCCACTCGCGGCTCTGTCGATCTCGGCGGCACGGGCAATGCGCAAGATCGCTAATCCATGATGTGATAGCCGCCGTCGATGTAGAGTGTTTCGCCGGTAATGAGGCGTGCCGCGTCATGCGCGAGAAAAGCCGTGGCGGCGCCAACATCATCGATGCTGACCAGGCTGCGTGCCGGCGCCTTCGCCTTGGCTTTGTCGAGCAGAGCGTCGAACTCGGGAATTCCTGAAGCTGCTCGCGTCGCCAATGGGCCCGGTGAGATGGCGTGCACGCGGATGCCCTTGGGCCCGAGCTCAGCGGCGATATAGCGCACCGCGCTTTCCAGAGCGGCCTTGGCGACGCCCATGATGTTGTAATTTTTGACGACCATCTGGCTGCCGTAATACGTCATCGTGAACAGCGTCCCGCCTTTGCGCATGAGCGGTTCCGCCAGATGCGCCATGCGAATGAAGGTCCAGCAGGACACCTCCATGGTTTTGAGGAAGCCATCCCGCGAGACGTCGACGACGCGCCCTTGCAGCGCCTCTTTTGGCGAGAAGGCGATGGAGTGGACGAGAAAATCGAGCTTGCCCCAGTCTTTGGCGATGCGCTCGAATACCGCCTCCATCTCGCCTGGTACGTTGACATCGAGTGGCATGACGATCGGCGCTTCAAGTGCGCGGGCAAGCGGCTCAACGTACTTCTTGGCCTTGTCGTTGAGATAGGTCACCGCCAATTCGGCTCCGAGTGCCCGGAAAGCTCTCGCGCAGCCCCAGGCGATCGAGTTTTCGTTGGCGATCCCGACGATGAGACCTTTCTTGCCTTCGAGCAGCTTGGCTTTTACCCGGGGAACCGCCGCATTGATCGGTTGGCTCTCCAGGTAACGATCTGCGATTTTCTTGGGCGCGCCTTTGCCCACGGCAAGATTCTCATTTGTTTTCCAGTCGACTCTTGTCCGGGTCATCGCGCTCGTCCCAAATCAGTGCTGAAGGGTCCGGATGAAACGCTGTCGCCTTCTTGGATTCCGTCAGCGCCGCTCCTCGCCGCGTGAGCTAAATGAACGATAGCGCTAGCAAGCGCGTCGTCGGCCGCCTTTGATCTAAGTCAAAGCTTCGGTTGATCCATCACCCTAGCATTCCAATGCTGCTCTCAGCATCGAAAACATTTTGAACGCCGCAATCCTGCTTTGTGACGTTCGTGAGGAGTTGAAATGTCGGAATCTCACAACGTTTCAACTGCGAAGTATGACGAGAAAATGACGCCGCTCGGATTGTTCGCGCCCGCATCCGAATACTTCATCGACGCCGCGCAGCGCTGCGTATTGTTCTGGGATGTGATGCGTCAGCGGGGCAACCAGTATCGCGAGCATCTGGCCGAGAGCGTTCCTCACGTGCTCGATTACAAGGCCGAACTGGTTGTCGACGGTCGCCGGCTCGATCGGCCGGTGAATTATGGGCTGGTGCGGATCGTACCGCCGGCCGGTGTCGAGATCGATCCGAAGCAAAGGCCGTTCGTGATCGTCGATCCGCGGGCGGGTCATGGGCCCGGCATCGGCGGATTCAAAGCGGACAGCGAAATCGGAGTGGCGCTCAAGGCCGGCCACCCCTGCTATTTCGTCGGCTTTCTCCCGGACCCGATGCAGGGCCAGACGATCGAAGATATCGGCCGTGCCGAGGCGGCTTTCCTTGAGGCAGTCATTGCCTCGCATCCGCAAGCCGACGGTAAACCTTGCGTGATCGGCAACTGCCAAGCTGGTTGGGCCGTCATGATGCTCGCGGCACTGCGTCCGGAGCTGTTCGGCCCGATCATCATTGCCGGGTCGCCGCTGTCCTACTGGCAAGGCGTCCACGGCAAAAACCCGATGCGCTACAGCGGCGGTCTTGTCGGCGGCAGCTGGCTGACGGCGTTCGTCAGCGATTTGGGTCATGGAGTCTTCGACGGCGCCTGGCTGGTGCAGAATTTCGAAAATCTGAATCCGTCGAACACGTTGTGGAGCAAGCAATACAATCTCTATTCCAAGATCGACACCGAGGTGCCGCGCTATCTCGGCTTCGAGCGATGGTGGGGCGGGCACGTCAATCTCAACGCCGAGGAAATCCAGCTCATTGTCGATGAGTTGTTCATCGGCAACAATCTCGCCGCCGGACGGATTCAAACTTCTGACGGGACGGCCATCGACCTGCGCAATATCCGCTCGCCGATCGTGGTATTCTGTTCCAAGGGGGACAATGTTACGCCGCCGCAGCAGGCGCTGGGTTGGATTCTCGATCTTTACGAGAATGTCGACGAAATTCGCGCCTATGGCCAGACCATCGTCTATACGATCCATGAAAGCGTCGGACACCTGGGCATCTTCGTCTCGGGCGGAGTTGCCCGTAAAGAGCACGGTGAATTCTCCAGCAACATCGACTTGATCGATACGCTGCCGCCCGGCCTCTATGAGGCGGTATTCGAAGAAAAAACCGCTGAAACCGGCAATCCCGATCTCGTTACCGGCGATTGGGTGATGCGCTGCGAGTTGAGGACGCTGGACGACATTCGCGCGTTTGGCGGCAACGATGCCGCGGACGAACGGCGGTTTGCCGCCGTCGATCGCGTGTCGCAAACCAATCTCGCACTCTATCGCACCTTCGTGCAGCCGTTTGTTCGCGCCCTCGTCAATCCCGCCGTAGTGGATGCGATGCGGCAGCTGCATCCGCTGCGGCTGAGTTACGAGTTTTTCTCCGATAAAAATCCCATGCTGGCGCCGCTGTCGGCTCTCGCGGATCAAGCGCGCCGCAATCGGCGGCCTGCCGCCGCCGACAATCCCTTCAGCGCTCTCCAGGAAAACATATCCGCCCAGATCGTTGCCGGGCTCGACGCCTGGCGAGACGCAAATGAGGCTTTTGCCGAGCACATGTTCATGTCGATATACGGCTCGCCGACGCTGCAAGCGGCGCTGGGCGTCGATCCTGCATCGGGACTGCCGTTGCGCAAGGCTGCCAAGAGCGCGCTGCATCGCGAGCTTATGGCCGACAGAATTACCCAATTGAAGTCGCGGATGGCGGTGGGCGGCTTGCGCGAAGCGGTCATCCGCGGTCTGCTCTTTGCCGGCATGGCGCGCGCGGCGGTCGACGAACGCGGCTTCGCGATGGTGCGCCGCATTCGCGACGAACTGAGTGACGTGCCGCTGTCGACATTCAAGGCCGTCCTGCGCGAGCAATTTTACTTGCTCCTCATCGACACCGAAGCGGCCCTTGACGCGATTCCGGCGATGCTCCCCGCCGATGCCATATCTCGGCGCAAGGCGTTCGAACTGATTACTCGGGTATTGAGCGCGCGAGGTCGGTTTTCCGATCAAGATCGCGAGCGCGTCGAGCGGATCGGCGGACTGTTCGGTGTGGAGAGGCAGTTGAGCGCCGTAAACAGTCCAGTCGCGACTTTGGCAAAGCGATCGGATCTTGAGGCCAAAGCATCGTGAGCGAAGCCGCCGCCTTAGGGAGACAAGAAACATGCCGCCCGAAGTTAAGTCTGCGCCCAAATCGGCCGAAATTTCCACCCATCACCGCCTTGGGGCGAAATACGACCGCCTGATCGCCAAAGCGAGGGAAGTGCCCACTGCGAAAACACTGGTGGTGCATCCGTGCGAGGAGACGTCTCTCCGCGGGCCGATCGAGGCTGCGCAACTCGGGATGATCACTCCGATCCTTATCGGGCCCTCGGCCAAGATCAACGAGGTCGCGCGGGAACACAAGCTTGACATCGGCCGGTACGAGATGGTCGACGTGCCGCATAGCGACGCCGCGGCGGAAAGGGCGGTGGAGCTAATCCACGAGGGCAAAGGCGAGCTGCTGATGAAGGGCAGCTTGCATACCGACGAGCTGATGCGCGCCGTGACCGCCGCGAAAACCGGTTTGCGCACCGCCCGGCGGATCAGTCACGTTTTCATCATGGATGTGCCGACCTACGCCGAAACGCTGTTCATCAGCGACGCCGCGATCAATATCTTTCCGGATCTCGATGCCAAGCGTGACATCGTCCAGAACGTCATCGACTTTTTCGTCCAGATCGGCCTCGGCAAGCCTCGGGTTGCGATCCTTTCCGCAGTCGAGACGGTTACTTTGAAAATTCCGTCGACTATCGATGCCGCAGCGCTGTGCAAGATGGCCGAGCGCGGCCAAATCACCGGCGGACTTCTTGACGGTCCGCTTGCATTCGACAATGCGATCGATCCGGAAGCGGCGCGTATCAAGGGCCTCCGCTCGCCGGTCGCCGGCAGGGCGCAGATCTTGATCGTTCCCGATCTCGAGGCTGGCAACATGCTGGCGAAAAATCTCATCTATTTGTCGAAAGCGGATTCGGCGGGGCTGGTGCTCGGGGCGCGGGTTCCTATCGTGCTGACCTCGCGCGCGGATTCGGTGCGCAGCCGGATGGCGTCGTGTGCGGCCGCCGTGCTTTATGCGGCGGCCCGCCGCGCCAGCGCCAACGTCGATGCGGCCTAGCAGTCATGGAAACGGTCCTCGTCGTCAATGCGGGATCGTCGAGCGTCAAATTCCAGATTTTTGACGCCGCTCGCTCCGCCCCCGAACGGCTGATCAAGGGACAGGTCGATGGCATCGGCACGCATCCGCGACTGCGGGCGGAAACGCATGCCGGCGCCATCCTGGTGGATCACGCCTATACACAGGAGGAGGTTACCGATGTCGCTGCGGCAACCGCGATCGCCAGCGACTGGTTGCGGAAGACTCAACGCTTCGAGCTAATCGCGGTAGGCCATCGCGTGGTTCACGGCGGTCCGCAATTCGAACGCCCCGTCCTCGTCGATCGTGCCGTACTGACGTGCCTGGAACGCTATTGCGCACTGGCGCCGCTGCATCAGCCGAACAATCTGGCGCCAATACGCTCATTGCTGGAGCGACGACCGGAATTGCCTCAGGTTGCCTGCTTCGACACGGCGTTCCATCGCACTCATAGCGCCTTGGCCGATCGCTATGCGATCCCCGAACGCTTCCACCGCGAAGACATCCGCCGCTACGGATTCCACGGCCTGTCATATGAATATGTCGCAGGACGCCTGCGGGAAATCGCGCCGGCTACGGCGAAGGGACGCGTGATCATCGCGCATCTCGGCAGCGGTGCATCGATGTGCGCGCTGGCTGACGGAAAAAGCATCGAAAGCACGATGGGCTTCACGGCGCTGGACGGCTTGCCGATGGGCACGCGCTGCGGACAGATCGATCCTGGCGTGCTGCTTTATCTGATCTCGGAAAAGGGATTTACTCCGGCGGCCGTCGAGGATTTGCTGTATCGCGAGAGCGGTCTCAAAGGTCTGTCGGGCATCAGCAATGACATGAGAGAGCTCGAAGCAAGCAAGGCTCCCGGCGCGGCGCTTGCGATCGACTATTTCATCTATCGCATCGGCCTCTACGTGGGAATGCTCGCAGGCGCGCTAGGCGGGCTCGACGCCTTTGTCTTCACCGCCGGCGTCGGCGAGAACTCGGCCACGGTCCGCGCCGGCGTCGCCGAGAAGCTGGCTTGGCTCGGTGCGGCTTTTGATGCCGACGCCAATGGCGCATCGAAAGCGCTGATATCGCAGCCGCACAGCAAGCTCAAGCTCTATGTGGTACCGACCGACGAAGAGCTGATGATTGCGCGGCACACTGTTGCGCTGTTGGCGAAGTCGCGCGATGCGGCGGCATTAAGCGAGGCTGCGGGCGGATGATGCGTCCTAGCGCTGCAATCCGACCAGCACCATCGAGATCGCCGGCAAATAGGTGATCACGAGCAGCGCCAGGAAATTGACCACCACGAACGGCAGCACGCCGCGATAGATCGTGCCCATCGGCACGTTGAAAACCGCCTTCGCGGCGAACAGGTTCAATCCGAACGGCGGCATGTAAAGGCCGATCGACAGGTTGACCGCCATGATGACGCCGAAGTGAATGGGGTCTATGCCGGCGGTTTCCACGATCGGCAGCAACAGCGGCGTGAGGATCAGGATGGCGGGCGCCGGCTCGAGGAAGCTGCCGGCGCACAGCAGCCCGGCATTGACGAGCAGCAGCGTTTCCCAATGCGGCAGGCGCATCGCCGTAACCCCGTGGATCAGGCTTTGCGGAATGCCGCTCGTGGTCATCAGCCAGGAATAGACCCCGGCCGCGGTGACGATGATCAGGATTTGCCCGATCAGCAGCACCGAGCTGACGATGATCTGGCCCAGCTCGGCTAGCCCCACCGTGCGGTAGACGAACATCACCACGAACAGCGAATAGACCACCGCCACGCCGGCGGCCTCGGTCGGCGTGAATACGCCGCCATAGATGCCGCCGAAGATGACGACGATGGTGCCGATTGCCCAGCTCGCCTCCTTGGTCGAGGCCCAAATGTTCTTCCAGCGCGCCGGCGCCGACAGCGGCACCATCTGGATGCGCGCATAGATCATCACATAGACAGCGTCGACGAGCCCGATCAGCAGGCTCGGCAGAACGCCGGCCGTGAACAGCTTGATCGCGGAGACCTCCGCGGTCATGGCGTAGAGGATCATCGCGATTGACGGCGGGATGATCACGGCGACCGCGCCGGAGGATGTGATCAGGCTGATGGCGAAGCTCTCGCTGTAGCCGTGCTTGGTCAGCGATGGAAATAGCAGCCGGCCGATGGCGACCACGGTGCCGACCGAGGTATGCGCCATGGCGCCGAACAGTTCCGAAGACGCCACGGTGGTCACCGCCAGCGAGCCGCGCACGCCGCCGATAATCGACACCACCCAGGTCACCACCCGCTCGGCGATGCCGCCGCGGCCCATGATCTCGCCGGCCAGCACGAAGAACGGCACCGCCAGCAGTGGGAAGTTGTCGAGGCTGGCAAACATGTAATTTTGCACCGCGTCGGTCGGCACATGGGCGACGAACAGGATCGCGGCCGTCGAGGTGAGGAGGAGGACGACGAAGATCGGCAGGCCGAGGATCAGCAAAATCACCGGCAGGATGAAATAGACGAACGTCGTCATTTCAATGCTCGATGTCCCGGCTCGCGATGATGTCGTCGTGGCGCACGCCGACCGTGATCAGCCGCACGGCAATCAGAACCGCCATCAAGATTAGCCCGATCGGAACGGCGGACTGCGGAATCACCAGCGGAATGTTCGCGGTCTCGCTGCGCTGGTCGAGCTGGTAGAGCATGGTCATGACCGGCCAGGAGAACACCGCGATCGCGACGCAGGTCGCGATGGTGACGAGATCGGAGAACACGTCGAACGCCTTGCGCGCGCGCGGTGGCAGCATCGAGACCACGACGTCCATGCGGATGTGGCGATTGAGCCAGCCCGCCTGGCTGGCGCCGAGGAAGACGCAGCCGGCCATCAAGAACAGCATCGCTTCCTCGGCCCAGTACAGCGACACCGAGAAGACGTAGCGGCCGATGATATTGGCGAAGTTGATGCCGACGCTTAGGAGCAGCATGGTGCCGGCGGCGACGCGAAGCACGGCGATGAGCGCGTTGGCGTTACGTAAGAGGATATTGATCATCAGCCTGCCCGCCCAATCTGTTTCCCGGGCGCAGCGCGGCACGAAGTGCCGCGCTGCAGAACCGGGATCGTTGGAAGCTTAAGCCTGCGACGATCCCAGATCGGCGGTGCAGCGCTTTCGCGCTGCATCGCGTCCAGGGAAACGGGAGAAGTTTTAGTGCTTGGCGACGACCGCGCGCACCATCTGCAACATGTCATGCACGGTGCGCTGACTTTTGGTGGCCTGGTCGGCGACCGGAGCCAGCAGGGTCTTCAGCTTGGCGAGGTCGTCGTCCGGCAGCGTATGCACGGTGCCGCCCAGCTTGGTCCAGGTGTCCACCAGATTCTTGGTGAAGTCGATGTTCCATTGCTGCGCCTTGGCCTGCGTGTCCTTGCCGGCTTGGATGACGACCTTCTGCAGATCGGGCGGCAGGGTGTCGAACCACGGTTTGCTAATGACGGCGAGCGAGATGATGTAGGTGTCGTTGGTGACGGTGATTACCTTGAGCAGGTCGTTCATCTTGAAGGAGATGAACACCGACAGTCCCGAGATCGTGCCGTCGATCGTGCCCTGATCGAGCGCGGGGACCACTTCGGACAGCGGCATGCCGATGCCGGTGGCGCCGAGCGCCGCCATCTTCTCGCGCTCGAGCTCGGTGCCGTTGATGCGCAGTTTCTTGCCTTGGAAATCCGACAGCCGCATGATCGGTTTCTTGGCGCCGTAGTCGGACGCGCCGATATCCATGGTGGCGATGCCGATCATGCGCTTCGGCGTCAGCATGTCGAACATCGCCTTTTGGATCTCCGGATCCTGCACCGTCGCGATGGCGTTCTCATGGCTTTTGAACAACAACGGCGCCGAGAACACGCCGAAGCGCGGGTCGACGCCGACGAAGAAATCGACCGGGCCGATATAGCCCTGGACGGTGCCGAGCTGCACGCCCTGGATTTCGGCGGGAATCGGCCCGAGCTGGCTGGCCGGGTAGATTTGCACTTCGATGCGCCCGCCGGAGGCCTTCTCGACCTCGTCCTTGTAGAATTTGATGAACTGGTGCTGCGTCTCGTTCATCGTCGCGGTGCCGAATTTCATGACGAAATCGGCGGCGGAGGCCGGAATGGCAAGTGCGAGCCAGCCGAGCGCCGCGGCGGCGGCAACCATGCCGCGTTTAAAGCCACTATGCCCCATGGTGCGTGCAAACATTGATTTCTACCCCTCTGTTCGAATCCCCGGACGCGTCTATTTGGGCCGATGGCCGCGCGTTTACGGCCCAGACTATAACGGAGGAGGGCCGCTTGCCCAAGCGCATCGCGCGGGGCTTAGTGTCGCGTCACGAAGGATGAGACATTCCCCGCGACGTTCGTCATCGCGCGCCTGCGCCCGCGAGGACATCGGTGCTCATTTGCCGTCGCAGGAGAAGAATCTCGCGTTCACCGATCGCGCATGCGGTCCATCAGCACCTTATCCTGGCCGCCGTCGATCTCGATCATGGTGCCGTTGACGAAAAAGGCGAGGTCGGAGGCGAGATAGGCGACGAGATTGGCGACCTCCTCGCATTCGGCGATGCGGCCGAGCGGGATGCTCGCGGGCGCGAGCTTATCGGCTTCCTCGTAAGTGAGCTTCATGTCGCGCGCCATCGCTTTGACCAGGCCACTCCAGCGCTCGGTGCGCACCGGGCCGGGATTGACGACGACGAAGCTGATATTGTCCTTGCCGTACTGGCTGGCGAGCGATTTGGTCAGGTTCTGCCCGGCGGCGTTGGCGGCGCCCGGCGCGATCTCCCAATAGGAGACCTTGACGCCGTCATTGCCGATCAGGTTCACCACGCGGCCTTTCTTCTGCTTCTGCATGATCGGTAGCACGTGCTTCATGCAGCGCACATAACCCATGAATTTGAGCTGCAAGGACTGCGCCCAATCCGCCTCGCTCAAATGATCGAGTACGCCGCCGGGCGACGAGCCGGCATTGTTGACCAAAATATCGATGCGGCCGAGCGCGGCATGCGCCGCTTTGACGAAATTCTCGGCGTCGGCCGGCTTGGTCAGATCGGCGGCAATGGCGACGATCTTGCGTCCGCTTTCCTTGGCGATTTCGGCGGCAGTCTGCTCCAGCGGTCCTTGGCGCCGCGCGCAGATCGCGACGTCGACACCCTCACGGGCCAGCGCCCGCGCGATCGCCTTGCCGATGCCTTCGCTGCCGCCGGTGACCAGCGCCGTCTTTCCGGTCATGCCTAAATCCATCGCAGCGTCTCCTCTGTGCCGATTGGCGTTTCCGCCACCTTACGGCTTCGTGGTGCCGTATTGAAGCACCTGCACCTTTTCCATGGTGACGAGGCCGCTCGTCATCATGCCATCGAGCACCGGCAGGAAAGCGTCGATCTTTTCTTGCGAGTCGACGAGCTCGACCACGACCGGCAGATCCTGCGACAGCCGCAAAATCTTGGTCGTATGGATATGGCTGGAGTGACCGAAACCGATGTGGCCGCGCAGCACGGTCGCGCCACCAAGTTGCATTTCGCGCGCCTTGACGACGATCGCTTCATGCAGCGGCTTGCGCTCGAATTTGTCGTCTTCGCCGAAATAGATGCGCAGCAGGACGGCGTCGCGTGGAATCTGCATGGTCAGGCCCATTTCATGACGTTGAGCGAATTGGCGGCGGCTGATCCAGCCCACGCGGCCAATAAACATAGCACCACCGAAAGCCCGACGTTGGCCCCGGCGCGAAGTATCTCGCCGTCGTTCACGAGGTTCAGCGTTTGCAGGCTAAACGAAGAAAACGTCGTGTAACCGCCGCATATGCCCGTCAGTACGAATTGGCGAGCGCTCGACGTAGCATAGATTTTACCGTCCGGACCCGTAAGCGTGGCGAAAAAGCCGATGATGAAGGAGCCGGTGACATTGATGAGCAATGTGCCCCATGGAAAGGTCTCGCCGATCAGTCGTGCCACAACTCCTGACAACCAATAACGTCCAACTGTACCGATTGCGCCGCCGATTGCGACATAGACATACATTCCCATGGGACCTATTCTCTTTGTATTTGCTGCTTCCGGTTTCCCTCACGGGCGCTCCTCCAAATTTATGCGTTCGCTTTACGCTCATTGACCCGTTGCGAACTCTTGTCGCGGCCGTCGCCAAATCCATCGCTTTATGCGTCTTCCTCCAGAGGCTCGAAGTGCGGCCTGAACCAAATTTGCGCGATCAAAGTCGGCACGACCGCGCTTCCGATTACGCCCGTCAGTAGGATCGTATATTGAGCCTGGTCGATAATATGATTGGTGAGGCCAAATAGTGCTGAGATCGATCCGAAAGTCAAACCCGTCGACATCATCATTGTCGTGTACATGCCTTCGCGCGGTTCGAATTTGAAATAACGCGTCAATGGCAGGATGCCGCAGAACTTGGTCACCATCTTCACGCCGAGGAAAAGTCCGATAAGACCCGCGCCGGTGATCAACACGTGCGCCTCGATCAAGGAGCCGGCCTTAAGGAAATAGAACGGCGTCAGGAAAGCGAAACATATGGCGCGCATACGCAGCTGCAGCTCCCTGTTCGCCAAGAAGAACGGCGCCAGCGCCATCCCGACCAGGTAAGCCGGCAGGACCGCCTCGCTCTTACCGAGATTGGCAAGACCGCCAAGCGCGAAAAGCACCAGGAATAAGAACTTTATTTCGGGCTCGCTGGTCCGTCCGCCGAGCCAGTTGAACAAGGGGCGGATGATGAATGGCAATGCCGCGACCACCACAACAGTCGCCACCGCGAACAGCACCAGATACAGATTGTAATTCGCGAATATCAGACCCAGCGCCAGCACGGTGCCGATGTCATTGATGAAGCACGCGGCGAGAATGATCTTACCCAGCTCGGTGCGGTTGTAGCCGGTCTCGACCATCACGGCATAGACAACCGCCACCGAAGTCGTCGACAACGCAATGCCGCCAATCTGCGCCTGCGGCCACGGCCAGCCCAACCCGTAACGCGCCAGCAGAAGACAACCGATGTAGGGCGCAAAGAACCCCATGAGACCGATCGTCACGCTTGATGTAAGATTTTTCTTGACGACGTGAGGATCGATGTCGGTCCCCGCGAGGAACGTCAGCACCACTGCGCCGACGCCGGCGATGTAATTGATCCAGGGGGTGAGCGGCAGCCCAATCGTATTGCCGGCAATGGCGCCGACGACGATCTCAAACAGCGCCGCCGAGATCGTTATGTAGAGCGATCCAATCGCCGCAACGAGTGCGAGCGCCATCCATAGCGCCGATTGCAGCCAGACGTTATCCATCGACCTTCTCCCTCTGCCTGCCCTAGATTGACTAAGGCCGCTCGCAACCGCGCGCGCTCGTGCGCGTGTCGCACGCTCACACGAAACAGCCCTGGAGACAGCGGGAGCAAAAGAAAAACTCCTACCGACGCCAAAGCGCCCGGCAGGAGTCATCAGCCTTAACGGCGGTTACAGGGGGACTCCATCCCACAAGCGATTCGATATTAGCCGGGAATGCCGTCTTGGCAAGATGGAATTTCGCTAGCCGGCGCGGCGCTCGAGCGGGCGTTCGGCGTCGTCCGGAAACAGCCGGTCCGACAGTGAACCGATGTTGGCGCCGCTATAGCGGAATTCGCTCTGCACGATCTTGGAATTGTTCTTCTCGCGCAGCGCCGCGTCGGCCTCGCCATAGAGGAAGGCGAGAAAGGCGTAACGCTTGCCGCGCGTCACCGGCGTCACCTGATGCAGCGCGCCGCAGGAAAACACGATGGCGCCGCCATGCGGCGCGCGATAGCTGCGGCGGCCGAATTCGGGGAAGACCAGATCGCAGCCGTCATAGTCGTTGTTGAGGTTGATGGTGACGGCAAAACGGCGGTGTTGCGCGCCGACATTGACGTTGTCGCGGTGGCGGTGGAAATGCCCGCCGATGGCGCTGTCGTAGCAGGCGACGATATAGCGATCCATTCGGGTCGCCGAGAACTGAAAGAACCGCTCGATCGCCGGCGCCAGCCGGCGCACGATCTGGCCGCGGATCGTCTCGCGGACTTCCGGCACCAGGATGCTCAGATCGTTGCGGCGCTTGAGCCGGTAATCGACGAGGGTCGAGGTGTTGCCGTCGCGGTCGAACAGAAAGCCGGAATCCTTGCCGCCGATCTTGTCGTAGACTTGGACGAGGAAGTCGCAGAGCTCGAAATCGAATACCCGCGGCACGATCAGCGCCGGCGCGGTGAGCGGCACGCCCGCCGAATCATCGACCGCCGGCAGGCTCTGCAGCGCGTTATGCACCGTCTCGGCATGACCGGCGGCATGGTCCCAGGCAATGTCGGCGACCGCGCGCAGCATCGGGTCGAGCACGATCGTGCGCGGCCTGTCGGCGGCGCCGTACAAGCGGCTGATGGCGCCGTCATAGTCGGCGAGAAACGAGATCGCCGGCGTGCTCATCGCGACGTAAGGCGTCGGGTCTTGCGGCGGCGCGGTGAAGATGCCGCAGAAGATAATCTTGTCCTCGTCGAAAAGCTGCGTGTCGCGCAGGAGTTTCGTCAGTTCCTGATCGGCCTCGGGGTCGGCCGGCGAGCCCAAAAAGCTCAGTACGATCCAGCGGCCGCCGGCGACCTGAAGATTGAAGGCGCCTTCGCCGATAAGCGGCGCGCCGAACCATGGCGCGGGATCGCCCAAAACGATGCTTTTGCCGGCCGCATTTGTCGCCATGGCGGAGCCTTTGCTCGTCGAATTTCGGTTGCTGCGGGATCGTCCTCCGTCATGGTAAATTTTGTTCTAATCCGACGGTCCGGGCGCCCGCACCGTCTTATTATCTTCGCTCAACGCCAATGATTCGCGGTACCGGAAAGCACCTCGTGATCGAACCTCCGCAACAGCAGCCACGGAGCTTTCGCATCGGCGAGCTCGATCGGTTGCTTGAGCGCGACCCCGAAGACGTTACAGCGCGCTCCGAGCGTGCCGGATTGTTGCGCGAAGACGGCCGGTTCGAAGAGGCAAAGCGCGACTATCTTGATCTCATCCGCCGCCGGCCGACCGATTTCGAAGCGCTGAACGATTTCGGCACGCTCGCACTCAGTGCAGGCTATCGGGAAGCGGCGCGCTCGCTGTTCGCCGAAGCGGTGCGGCATCATCCGCGCAATCCCAACGGCCATGTCAATCTCGCCAACTTGCTGCTTCTGCTCGGCGAACGCGCGCAGGCGCGGCATCACTTCGAGGCGGCGTTGGAGATCGATCCCGATCACATTCATGCCCATCGCGGCATGGGCAACCTGTTGACCGCGCTCGGCGACGAAGCCGGCGCTCGCCGCCATCGCGACCGGGGGTTTCGAAACAACTTTCTCACGCCATTGGATTATCGCGGCGAAGGGCAGGGCATTGCAGTCTTGTTGCTCGTCGCCGCGGCGGGCGGCAATATCCCCGTGCAGTCGCTGCTCGACGACCGCTATTTCCGAACCACGGTGCTGGTCACGGAATATTACAACCCGAAACTGCCGCTGCCGCCGCACGATATCGTCTTCAACAGCATCGGCGACGCGGACCTCTGCCGTGAAGGTCTTGAAGCGGCGCGCGCAGTGCTCGCCCGGACCAGCCGGCCGGTGATCAACCATCCGGCCCGCGTGCTCAAAACCGGACGCTTCGCCAATGTCGAGCGCTTGCGCGGCCTGCCGGACGTCATTGTGCCGCGGATGCTACGTTTGCGGCGTCGCCTGCTTGCAGCTTCTGACGGCGCCCAAGCAGTTGCCGGCAACGGCTTTTCCTTTCCGCTCTTGGTGCGCGCGCCGGGATTCCACACCGGTCATCATTTCGTGCGTGTCGCGGCGCCGGGCGAGCTTGCCGCTGCCGTTGCGGATTTCCCCGGCGACGATGTGTGGCTGATCGAACAACTCGACGCGCGGGACGGAGAGGGGATGTTTCGCAAGTTTCGCGTCATGTTGGTCGACGGCCGCCTCTATCCGCTGCATCTTGCGATCTCGCCGGACTGGAAGGTGCACTACTTCACCGCCGATATGGCCCAGTCCGCCGCCAATCGCCGCCGCGACGCCGGGTTTATCGCCGACATGGCGGGCGTCATCGGGCCGCGCGGCATGGCCGCGCTCGAGCGCATCAATGCCGCGCTCGGCCTCGACTATGGCGGCATCGACTTCGCGGTGAACGGCGCCGGCGATATTTTATTTTTCGAAGCCAATGCAACCATGGTCGTCTTGGCGCCCAACCACGACCGCAAGTGGGCTTATCGGCGGCCGGCCTTCGCCAACGTGCATTCGGCGGTGCGCGCTATGCTGACGAAACGGTCGCTTGCCGACAGTGCGGCCTAGGCCGGGCAAAGTGAAAAACCTCGCGATGCCGCCGCGATTTGCGGCGGTCTTTAAAGCTTCGTTAACGATAAATTGCCCAAACTATGGGCGCTGCCTCCGTCTGAAAATGACAATTGCAGGTGCGGCGGGCGCGGCGCATCCATCGAGGGTAACGCCGATGAACAGCAATCAGCTTGGAATTGCACTCGCGCTTGTTGTCAGTCTCTTCGGCACTGCGGCTTTCGCCGAGGACGGCGTTTCCGGCAGCAAGATCTTGTTCGGGCAAGTCGCGGCGCTCACCGGCCCGGCTCAGGATCTCGGTCAAGGCATGCGGCAAGGCATTCTGGCTGCATTCGACGACACCAACCGACACGGTGGAATTGCCGGGCGCACGCTGGAGCTCAAATCGCTCGATGACGGCTACGAGCCGGAAAAGACCGTTGCCGCGACCAAAGAGATTATCGACACCGACAAGGTCTTTGCCATGATCGGCGCGGTCGGCACGCCGACCTCGAAAGCGAGCCAGCCGATCGCCACTGAAGCGAAGGTGCCGTTCATCGGCCCGTTTACCGGCGCCGAATTCCTGCGCAATCCGTATAATCGCTACGTCGTCAATGTGCGGGCGTCTTATTTCGAGGAGACCGAGGCGTGGATCGAGCATCTGACCAAGGATCTCGGCATCACGCGGATCGCGATCCTCTACCAGGACGATGCCTTCGGACTTGCCGGCCTCGAAGGCGTGCAGCGGGCGATGGCGAAGCGCAATATGGCGCTGGTCGCGTCCGGCAGCTTCAAGCGCAACACCACGGCGGTGAAGTCGGCGCTGCTCGAAATCATGAAAGGCAATCCGGAAGCCGTCGTCACGGTCGGGCCCTACAAGCCGGTCGCCGAATTCATCAAACTGGCGCATCAGGTGAAAATAAATCCGGTGTTCGTGGCGATCTCCTTCGTCGGCTCGGATTCATTGGCGCAGGAGCTCGGCAGCGATGGCGCCGGCGTCATCGTCAGCCAAGTGGTGCCGTTCCCGTCCGACACGACTTTGCCGGTCGTCGCCGATTATCAAAAGCAACTCACCGCGGACGATGCAAAGGCCAAGCCTGGCTTTGTTTCGCTGGAAGGCTATCTGGTCGGGCGGCTTGTCGTTGAAGCGCTCAAGCGCGTCGATGGCGCGCCGACGCGCGAGAAGCTGCTCGACGCCATCTATGGGGCGCCATTCGATCTCAGCGGCGTCACGCTGAAATATGGGCCGACCCGCAATCAGGGCTCGGACCAGGTGTTCTTCACGATCCTGCAAGCCGACGGAACATTCAAGCCGGTCGTGCGCCTGATCAAGATGGCTGCCGGGCAGTGACCAAGCCCGCTGTCTCACCTTTGCGGCAACGAGGTCGGCGGTGCATCTAGGCAAATTCCGATTGCGGCGCGGCGGTCTTCTTGGTGGTCGCTTCGGCCCGTTCGCAGCGTTCACTTGGCTGCGCACGATCCGGGCGCGGTTGTATCTGGCGTTCGCTCTGGCCGCAACCTTGACCGTGGTCGGCTCGTCGTTTGCACTCCTCGCTTCCGTCGATATCAGCACGACGTTGCGCGCAATCGTCTCGCGCAGCATGCCGGCGACCGTCGAGTCGTTCCGGCTCGCCGAGGACACCAATAACCTGGTCGGATCGGCCCCGCGCCTGATCGCGGTCCAGGATGACAGCCAACGGGCGCAAATCGCCAACCAGATCGCGGCACAATCCAAACATCTGCAGACCAGAATCGAGAACGTGCGCGCGCTCGATGCCAGCGAGAGCGACGAAATCGCGGTCGCGCAAGGCGCCATGGCGGACCGGCTCAATACGCTTAGCCGAGCGGTTGCCGCTCGGATTGCGATTGCCGCGCAGCGGCGTGCGCTCGCGCTTGCCGTGCGCAAAGCCCACGAAAACCTCCTCGATGCCATCACACCGGCTATCGACGACGCCAATTTCGATCTGATGACCAAAAGCCAGGCCGAGGACCGGTCGGCGCTGAACGATTCGATAGACGCCTTGCGCCGGCTCCTTGAAGTGCAAGCCGACGCCAATCTGCTCGCCGGCTTGCTGATCGAAGCGTCACTGGTGACCGACAGCGCCGATTTGCCGCCGTTGCGCGATTCCATCGCGGCTGCAGAACGTGACATCGACGGCAACCTGAAAGCGCTGCCGGCGTCGGATCAACGCAATAAGATGAGTGGCCTGTACGGCAAGCTCGCCGTGTTGTCGGGGAATGAGGGGATTATTGCGAAGCGGGCCGGCGAACTCAGCGACGAGCAGGACACGCAGCGGGTCTATGAGGCGGCGCTCGGCGAGGCGACCCGACTGCGCGCCGCCGTCGAAAGCCTGATCGAGCGTCAACGCGTGTCGGCGCAGGCGCTTTCGGCGCGCGCCATGTCGCAGATCGTGTTCGGCCGGATCGTTCTCATCATTCTCAGTCTGGCGGCGCTCGCCGCCGCCGGCCTGATTGCGTGGCTCTATGTCGGCCGCAGCATCGTCGGCCGTCTGACGCTGTTGAGCGGTGCCATGCGGCGCATCGCCGGCGGCGAAGCCGATGTCGCCGTGCCGCTCGGCGGCCATGACGAAATTGCCGGCATGGCGCAGGCGCTGCTGGTCTTCCGCCAGGCGATGGCGGACGCCACCGCCGCGCGCCACGCCGATGCCGAGCATGCGCGCGAGTCCGAATCGCGCCGGCAAACAATCGAACTGGCGACACGGAACTTCGAGCGCGAAGTCAACGATATCGTCCAGGCGCTCGATACCGCCTCCAAGACAATGGATCGTTGCGCGCAGATCATGGCGGAAGCGGCCGAACGCAATAAGACGCAAGCGCATGCCACTGCGTCGGCGTCCGAGGAAGCGACCGCAAACGTCAGTAACGTCGCGATGGCCGCCGAGGAGATCGCACAGTCGGTCGAGCAAATTTCGACCCAGGCGCGCACCTCGGCGGATATCGCCCGCCATGCCAGCGGCGAGGCAAAGTCGATCATCGCCATGGTGGAGCGGCTTGCGGCGACGGTCGGGCAGATCAACAGCGTCAGCAACCTCATTCGCGACGTTGCGGCGCAGACCAATCTGTTGGCGCTCAACGCGACTATCGAAGCAGCGCGCGCCGGCGCCGCCGGACGCGGTTTTGCCGTGGTCGCTCAGGAGGTTAAGTCGCTGGCGGCGCAAACCGAGAAGTCGACCGGCGACATTACCCAGCAGATTTCCTCGATCGAGGCGACGACGTCGAGCGTGGTTTTGGCCATGAAGGCAATCACCGGCACGATCGGACAGTTGGACGAGAATGCCAACGACATCTCGGTCGCGGTGGAGCAGCAGGATGCGGTCAGCAAGGAGATCGCACGTAGCGCCAGTGCCGCCGCCGAACGCACGCGCGAGGTTTCGGCGAGCGTGGTCCAGGTCTCGGACGCGGCGGCGAAAACCGGCGAAGTCGCCAATGCGGTTCTGGCCGCGGGCGGCGAGCTGGCGGCGAGATCCGGCCGATTGCGCGCCGAAGTGGAGCGCTTCCTGGCGCAGGTCCGGGTTGCCTAGACCGTCAAATCGACAATCTGCAAAGAAGCATAAGTTCAGCACCGCCGGCGATAGCGCGCATAGACCGGCTCCCACATCTTGGCGCGCACCGCGTCCGCGAGCGCGTCGTCGGACATGGTGTCGGCGAGCCCCTCGGCCTGCGCTTGCCTGGCCACCGCGAGCGCGACATGGAATGAAAGCTTGCGAATGTCGACGAGCGGCGGCAGCAGGTTTGCGGCCGGGTCGTCTCTGGTCGGCGAGAACGCGGCGACGGTTCGCGCCGCGGCGAGAAACATGCCATCGGAAATACTCCGCGCATCGGCGACGATCGCGCCGAGCCCGATGCCGGGATAGACATAGGCATTGTTGGTCTGATCGACGCGAAGGCTCTTGCCGTTACGCTTGAGCGGCGGGAACGGACTGCCGGTGCCGATGATGGCGCGCCCTTCGGTCCAGGCATCGAGGTCCTGCGGCGTCGCCTCGGCGCGTTCGGTGGGATTGGACAGGATCAGAATCACCGGCCGGCGCACGCCTTCGGCCATGCCGCGCACCATCGCTTCCGAGAGCGCGCCCGGCTGGCCGGAGGTGCCGATCAGCACCGTCGGCTTCGCATTGACGACGACATCGGCAAGCCCGATCCAGCCGGACAATTCCAGCGTCCAGTTGGCCACACGATCGCGGCTTTGAGCGAACGGCGCTTGAAAGGACTGCAGTCCCGCCATGCCTTCGACCAGCAGTCCTTGCCGGTCAACGAGATAAAAGCGGCTGCGCGCCTCGGCTTCGCTCAAGCCGGCGTCGACCATGGCGCGCTTGAGCAAGGCGCAAACGCCGGTCCCCGCCGAACCCGCGCCCAGCACGGCGATGCGCTGCTCGGTGAGCGGCACGCCCGTGACGTTGATGGCGCTCAACAGCGTACCGACGGCGATGGCGGCGGTGCCTTGAATATCGTCATTGAACGTACACAGCCGATCGCGATAGCGCGCCAACAGCCGGTTGGCGTTGCCAAGCGCGAAATCCTCCCAGTGCAGCAGCACATGCGGCCAGCGTTCGTGCACCGCGGCAACGAAGCTCTCGATGAAGTCGTCGTATGCGGCGCCGCGCACGCGCTCATGCTGCCAGCCGATATAGAGCGGATCGGCCAGGTGTCGCTGATTGTCGGTGCCGACGTCGAGCAGGATCGGCAGCGTGGTCGACGGATGTAGCCCCGCGCAGGCGGTGTAGAGCGACAGCTTGCCGATCGGGATTCCCATGCCGCCGGCGCCCTGGTCGCCGAGGCCGAGGATGCGTTCGCCATCGCTGACCACGATGGCTTCGATTTTGTCGTAGCGCGGGTGACCGAGGATGCGGCGGATCAGATCCTTGTGCGGAATGCTGAGAAACAGCCCGCGTGGCTTGCGAAAGATGTGGCTGAACAGCTCGCAGCCGAGACCGACCGTCGGCGTATAGACGACCGGCATCATCTCTTCGATGTTCCGCGTCAGCAGCGCGTAGAACAGCGTCTCGTTGGAATCCTGCAGACCGCGCAGGAACACGTAGCGCTGGATGTCGCTGCCGAGGCCGCGGAAGGCGTCGAGCCGCCGCTTGACCTGGTAATCCAGCTCGGCGACGTGCGGCGGCAACAGCCCGTGCAGGTCGAAGGCGTCGCGCTCGTCCTCGGTGAAGGCGGTGCCTTTGTTGAGCAGCGGATCGTTGAGCAGCTCATAGCCGCTCAGCGCCGTCTCCACGTATGGCGAAGTCTCTCTGTTCATCGGTCCCGGCACCCAACTGTACGATACAGGCGAACCGGAGCGTTCAACAGGATTTTTGCGACGGCATTGTCACAAGGCAGGGCTTGCCGCGGCGCGGCGTCCGGCATCGCCATTGCCAAAGGCAACGCCTTTAGCCTCGGTGCCGATGGCAGTCAGGATGACGATCGCGACCGCGACTGTGCCCGCGACGAGGGCGAGGGCAATGGCGTAATTGCCGCCGTAATGTGCGGCGATGCTGGCCTGCAGCGGCGCATTGACCGAGGCGATAAGATTGCCGAGCTGATAGACGAAACCGGGAAACGTACCGCGCGCCTCGTCGGGCGATAATTCGTTCAAGTGCGCCGGGATCACGCCCCAGGCGCCCTGCACCATCACTTGCATGAGGAAGGCGCCGGCGGCGAGCCAGACAACGCTCGTTGAAAACGCCCATAGCGGCAGCACAGCGAGCGACAGCACCGCCGCAATGATGATGAGGCGCCGCCGGCCGAACTGCTCGGAGAGCGCCCCGAACGACAGGCCGCCGATGATGGCGCCGATATTGTAGATGACCGCGATCAGGCTGACTTCATGCTGGGAGAAATGATGTTGCACTTGCAGGAAGGTCGGATAGAGGTCTTGCGTGCCGTGGCTGAAGAAATTGAACGCCGTCATCAGGAGAATGGCGTAGAGGCCGAGTTGCCAGTGGGAACGCAAGATCGTCAAAGTATTGCTGCGCGCGGTGGTCGGACGCCAGCTTGGCGATTCCGGAACGCTGCGGCGGATATAAAACACCAGCAGCGCCGGAATGACGCCGACCATGAACATGCCGCGCCAGCCGATATATTGGAACAACAGGCCGTAGACGATGGAGGCAAGAAAATATCCGGTCGGGTAGCCGGATTGCAGCAAGCCGGAAACCAGGCCGCGCGCCTTCGGCGGAATGGATTCCATGGTCAGCGAAGCGCCGACGCCCCATTCGCCGCCCATTGCGACGCCGAAAATGGCGCGCAGGATCAGGAGTGTCATGAGGTTCGGCGCGAAGCCGGACGCGAATTCGATGGCCGAATAGAGCAGCACGTCGACCATCAGAGTCGGCCGCCGGCCCCAGCGATCGGCGGCGCGGCCGAAGATGTAGGCGCCGATCGGCCGCATCGCCAATGTGAGCAGGATGGCGAAGGTGACGTCGGTGATTTGCGTGCCGAATTCCCCGGCAATGTCCTTGATCACGAAGACCAGCAGGAAGAAATCGAAGGCATCGAGCGTCCAGCCCAGGAAGCTCGCCGCGACGACGTGCTTCTGATCGCTGGTCCATCCCGAGAGCGCTTCGATGCGCATCATCGCTTCTCCGCACTCGCGGCTAGCCCTCGACGTCGGTATCGGGCCGGTCGTCGCCGCGGGCTAACTCCTCGTGCCACTTTCCATTTTGGTCCTCCCACGAAATGGTCCTGGTTTCGCCCGGCACGTGTTGCTCCTGGGCGGCGCGCTGCGCCGCTTGGCGGGCCAGGTCGTGGGTCGGGAATGCCTCCGAATAGACGCCGTCGACCCGATAAGCCCAGCCGTCGTCGTGCTGGACGATGTGGTAGGTGACCTTGGTCATTTAACGCCCTCCTTGTGGAGAATAATAAAATGTGGTGACGAAAGTTCCAGTTAGGTACCTGGCGCTGCCGCGGTCTCGCGCTGCCGCCGCGCCTCGTAAGCTTTGAGATGCGTAGAAGCGATCCGCAATAGCGGATAGTCCCGATCCCTGTCACCTCCGCGCCGCAACAAGTCGCCGATGATATGGTCGGCCTCGATCGGCGCACCGTGTTCGATATCGCGCAGCATCGAGGCGGCAAAGGCGGAGCCTGGAGCGGTCAGCATGGTGCGGCTGCGCGCCAGAATCGGTTCGCTCGGCGCAAACCCTTGCGCCGCCGCAATTGCTGAGCACTCGTCGAGCAGGGACGACGTCAAGCCGACGCCTTTTGCTGCGACGATGTCGCCGACCGTGGCCCGCATCAGGCAAGTGATGCCGGCGGTGGTCGCGATGAAAACCCACTTTTCCCACATTTCCTGCAAAATCGCGGCGCTGAGCCGTAAATCGAAGCGGGCGCCGGTCATGGTCGTGGCGATTGCTTCGGCGCGGGCCGAGCGCGAGCCGTCGCGTTCGCCGAATGACAGGAGATGCGTGTCGTTGAGGTGAAGAACGCGGCCCTCGCCGTCGAGCGTCGTCGAGATCACGCACTGGCCGCCGAGCACGGCGCCGCTGCCGAACCGGCTCTCAAGGAAGTCCAGATGCGCCATGCCGTTGAGAAAAGGCAAGATCGCGGTATCGGCTCCCACCGCCGGCGCAAATGAATCGACGGCGGATGCAAGATCGTAAGCCTTGCAACTGAGAAGAATGAGGTCGAACGCGCCGCGCAATCTTTCCGCCGCGACGGTTGGTGGATTCGGTAGATCGGCATCGCCGAAAGTGCTGCGGATGACCAGGCCGATCTTCGCCAGCTGTGCGGCGCGTCGCGGCCGCACCAGAAACGTGACATCGCGGCCCGCCTGCAACAGCCTGCCGCCGAAATAGCCGCCGATCGCGCCGGCGCCGACCACCAGGATCCGCATTGGCTTATCCTTTTTGTGCCGCCGCCGGGCGCTTCGGCACCAGCAAATTGCCGGTGAACATCATCACCGTCTCGTCGTTCTGATTGAGCGTCGTCGTGCGGACCCGGATCAGGCCACGGTCGGGACGCGATTTCGACGGCCGCACTTCGAGGATTTCGCTCCGCGCGCGTAATTCATCGCCCGGCCGCACCGGGCGCGGCCAGCTCAGCTCGTCGAAACCGACGCCGAGAATGCCGCCGGCCGGTTTTAGTTCGCCATCCACCAGGAGCCGCATGGTCAGCGCGGCGGTGTGCCAGCCGCTCGCCGCCAGGCCTTGAAACGGCGATTGCAGCGCCGCCTTCTCGTCGAGGTGGAACGGCTGCGGATCGAATTGCCGCGCGAAGGCGAAAATCTGCTCCTTGTCGACGCGCAGCCGGCCGGTGTTGAAAACCTGGCCGACGGCGAAATCTTCCAAGTAGTGGACGGTCATTATTTTATGCGCCCCTTCGCACCTAGGATGATGGGACGGCCCGCGGTGCCGCCTTTGAACCAGACACCGCTCGCCACGGCCGCGGCATTGATGACGCCGAACGCGGCAAGCGCCACCGCCAAGGCGAGGAATACATCGGTCAGGTTGCCGGTCCAACGCAAGGCGATAAAGCCGCCGCCGGCGGCGATGACGAGCCGCGCCATATTGGCGAGCAGCGGCCACAACAGGCGGCCGGCGCCCTGCGAGGCGAAGTAGAGCGCCATGCCGAGGCCGAACAAGCCGTAAACCGGGCCGACGGCGTGCAGATAGCGCGAGCCGGCGTCGATCATTTCCGGCGCGGTTCCGAACAGCGATAGCCAGGCGCGCGGTTCGGCGGCCGCGGCAAAGCCGATGATCTCGCACAACCCGGCGCCGATCGCCGCGCCGATCCAGGCCACGCGCAAGGCACGCTCCGGTCGCCCGGCGCCGATATTGGTGCCGACCATGGCGACCAGCGGGCCGCCGAGCCCGAACACCAGCGGAATGAGCAAATATTCCAGCCGCGAGCCGATGCCATAGCCGGCAATCGCCGCCGGACCGAACGCGCCGACGAGCCCGGTGGCAATGGCGATGGTAAGATTGGTCTGCACCGTAATCAGCGCCGCGACCAGGCCGACGCGAAGGATGTCGGCGAACAGCGACCAGCGAATCTTGATGCCGCGGAAGGCGAGGCCGACCACGCTGCGGCCCGATCGCAGATAGGCCGCCAGCACGAGGCTACCCAACGCATAATAGATGACGACAGCGACCGCGCCGCCGGCGACGCCGAGTTTCGGAAACGGTCCGAGCCCGAAGATCAGGCAAGGCGACAGCGGAATGAGGACGACCACACCGGCGCAGGTGACGAGCGCCGGCACCATCATGTTGCCGGTGCCGCGGATCACATTGGCGAGCGAGTTGAACAGCCAGACCAAAATCGCGCCGGCAAAGACGACATGGGAGTAGATCAGCGCCGCTTGCAGCGAGGCGCCGCTGCCGCCCATCGCCGCGTAGAGCCAACGGCCGCCGGCGAGCAGCAAAACCGTGAAAGTCAGACCGAAGCCGAGCGCGATGATGAGCGCGTGGGCGACCAAGGCATCGGCGTCGGCGCGCCGGCCGGCGCCAAGCGCGCGCGCGATCGCCGACGATATGCCGCCGCCCATCGCGCCCGCCGACATCATCTGCATCAGCATCAAGAGCGGAAAGACCAGGGCCACGCCGGCCAGCGCATCGGTGCCGAGCTTGCCGACGAAATAGGTCTCGACAAGCCCGACCGAGGTCTGCGCCAGCATCACCAGCATATTGGGTGCGGCAAGCCGGATCAGTGTCGCGGCAATAGGTCCTTCGATCAGCGCGCGGGTCCGGGGATCGTAGGCGGTCTTCTCTGCGGGCGCGTCACCGGTCACCTCCGCGAGCGGCGCGCTTGAGGCTATGCTCTGGACGGACATATGACGGCTCCAGCGGTCTTGCCGCAAAGCATCCATTGCGGCGAACACTAATTAAGAGTATATACGCCTATATGAAAGACAAGAGCACCGCAACCGGCACAATGCCGCCGGTGACCATCAACCCGGCCGCCTGCAATTGCCTGGCGCTGCGGCAGGCGGCCCGCCATGTCACGCAAATCTATGATCAATTCCTGGCGCCGAGCGGTCTGCGGGCGACCCAGTATTCGATTCTTGCAAGGCTGCAGCGCAAAGGACCGATGACCATCAATGCGCTCGCCGCCGAGCTGGTGATGGACCGCACCACCCTCGGGCGCAACATTCTGCCGCTCGAACGTGACGGCTTGATTGCCGTCGGCCCCGGTAAATCCGACCGCCGCAGCAAGGAGCTGCGGCTGACCAGCGCCGGGACTGCGCGGTTTCGCGCCGCGCTCAAGGCGTGGCAGGACGCGCAGGCGCGGTTTGAGTCCGCTTTCGGGACCAAACGGGCAAAAGAGTTACGCGCTCTTTTGCAGCAAGTGGTGGCAAGCGAAGCGCAGGTTGACCATGATCTTCATGCATAGCGCGAAAAGTCGCGGCCCTCTTTGACAACGAATTCCAAGAGAAACGGCGCGCCCGTTTCCGTGACGGCGACGGCGTCCTTGAGCGCGCCGACGATGGCGCCGGGCTTTTCCACGCGCGCCGCCGCGACATTGAGGCCCTCGGCCACTTTCGTGTAGTTGCCGCCGACCGTCATGGCACCGTATTTCGCATCGGAGATTTTCAGCACGTCGCGCTCGGCGCCCATCACGCCGTTGTTGAACACCACGGTGAGGATGGCGATGCGGTTACGCGCGGCGGTCTCGATATCCATGCCGGTCATGCCGATCGCAGCGTCGCCCATTACGTTGATGCAGAGCTTTTTCGGCGCCGCGAGCTTGGCGCCCATGGTGATGCCGAGCCCATAGCCGAGCTGGGTCGACTTGCCCCAGCCGATATAGGAGCCGGCCGCCGTCGTTTCCCAGAACGGAATCATCTGCTCGCGCGGGCTTCCCAAATCGTGGGTGATGATGACGTTGTCGCGGGGAAGCGTGCGCATCATGTCGCGAATGACGCGGTACTGGTTGAGCGGCATCTCGTCGGAGTTGAGAAACTTCGCCCACTCGTCGAGCCACGCCTTTTTGCCGGCGGCGACCTCCTCTTTGAGCGAAGCGAGCGCGTTGCCGCCGCCGGGACCTTTCTGCTTGGAAATCTCGGCGATCAGCGCGTCGATGACGAGCCCCGCGTCGCCGACCACGGCGTGATCGGCGCGATAGTCCTTGTTGATATCGCCGGCATCGTTGGTGGAATGAATGATGGTCTTGCCCGGCGGCACTGACGGACCGAAATTGGTGATCGTCAAGCTTGAGCCGATGGCCATGACGACGTCGGACTTGTTCATGAAATCGGCAAAGACTTTCGAACGCGAGCGCGTGGCGCCGCCGAGCGCTAGCGGATGGCTGTCGGGAATGGCGCTCTTGCCGGGATTGGTGGCGACCACCGGCGCCGGCACGAGTTCCGCGAGCGCCGCAAGGCGGTCGCCGGCTTCGGCATAGTGCACGCCTTGGCCGGCCCACAGCAGCGGATGCCTGGCGGCGAGCAGCATCCCCACTGCTTTCTTAACCGCAGCCGGATCCGGCGCCGCGCGCTGCACCGCGACCGGCCGGTAATCGAGCGTGCCTTTGAATTCCGCCTCGAACACCTCGTCCGGCACTTCGATGAGCACCGGGCCGGCTTTGCCAGAGCGCAGCGCGTGATAGGCGCGCCGCATCAGGTCCGGCAACTCCTGCACGTTATGCGCCAGCGCCGACCATTTGGTCACCGCGCGATAGACGTCGGCGGCGCGGAAGACGGGACGCACGTATTGCCGCGCCAGCGGCAGGCCGCCGGAGATGACGAGAAGCGGCACATTCTCAGAGAAGGCTTGCGCGATGCCTGGGAAGGCGTTCTCGATGCCCGGTCCGGCCTGGGCGGCGAACACGCCGTTCTTCTTGCCGCGCTTGATGCGCGAATAGCCGTCGGCGATGCCGACGCCGACTCGCTCCTGCCGGCACAGGATCGGGCGGATATCGATCGCCGCACATGGCTCGATCACCGGATTGCGCGGATAGCAGGATAGAAATTCGGTACCTTCGCGCTTGAGAATTTCGGCAATGACTGCAGCGCCATTCATGGCGTTCGCTCCCCCGGCTCGACGACGTTTATGAGCCCATCATAGGCCCGATCCGGTCGGCCGTACCATGCGCAAGCGGCCATGGGATAAGCGCCGGCAGCTCATTCCTTCCCCGGCGGCCTTTGGCTATGATGCGGACGTGCCTGCGGAGCGCGCGCAATGACTAGGCTTCTGGCTCTGGGCGGCTTTCTTTCGTTTGTCTGCATCGCCTCGCCGGTGGCAGCGGGCGAGTACGGGCAGATCGAGAATGGCTGTTACCAGTGCATTCGCGACGCCATCTATGCGGACGTCAAATTGATCGATCGTCTGGCAGCCAATCCGGACATCGATGACGGCATCAAAGGTCCGCAAATCATCGCGGCGCGGGCCGACATTCATCGCTTGCGCAAACTTCTTGGTCCGGTCGAGGATGAGGGCACCGAGCCGTGTTGCTACACGCGGCGGCCGATTTACATTCGCTGAGCAATCACAGCCTCATTCGGCAGGCGTCATCGGTGGCGCGCCGAACAAGCCCGGGCAGCAGACGCTGTCGCGTCCGCAGCGACCACTGGCCGAGCCGGTCCAGATACAGATAAACCACCGGGGTAGTGTAGAGCGTCAGCAGTTGGCTGATGAGCAGCCCGCCGACAATCGATATGCCCAGCGGCCGGCGGATCTCGCCGCCGTTGCCGAAGCTCACCGCCAGCGGCATGGCGCCGAGGATTGCCGCGCTGGTCGTCATCATGATCGGCCGGAAGCGCAACAGGCAGGCTTGGAAGATGGCGTCGTAGGAGCTCAAATTGCGCGACCGTTTCGCCTCGATGGCGAAATCGATCATCAGGATGGCGTTCTTCTTGACGATGCCGATCAGCAGGATCACGCCGATCAGGCCGATAATGCTGAATTCGGTATGGAACAGCATCAGCGCCAAAATGGCGCCGACGCCGGCCGACGGCAGCGTCGAAAGAATCGTAATCGGGTGGATGTAGCTCTCATAGAGCACGCCGAGCAGGATATAGACGGCGGCGATCGCGGTAGCGATCAGCACCGGCTCATAGGCCAGCGACTGGGCGAACACCTGCGCGGTGCCGGCGAGACTGCCGTAAATCGACGCCGGCATCCGGATTTGTTTGATGGCGTTGTCGATCTCGGTCGCGGCGTCGCCGAGCGCGGCACCCGGCAGCAAATTAAAGGAAATGGTCGAGGCGACGAACAAGCCCTGATGGCTGACGGACAGCGGCGCGTTGCCGGCATTGTAATGGCTCACCGCGGCGAGCGGCACCATGGTCTCGACCGCGGTCGAGACCGCGGCGCCCGACGAGGTGGCGCCCTTGCCGGAATTGGCCAGCGCGTTGATGGCGGCATTGCGCGCCGAATTGTTATTGGCATTGGCCGCCGCCGTTGCGCTTGCCGATGTCGCGGCGGCGGTCGAGGCCGTTTTGACCGCAGTGACGGCGCCCGCGGGCGCGTTCGATTGTTGCGTGCCCGAAGCGCCGCCGCCGGACGTCGCCACATAGATGTCGCGCAGCGAGGCCGGATATTGCGTATAGCGCGGATCGATCTCCATGACGACATGATACTGATTGATCGCGCTGTAGATGACCGAAACCTGGCGCTGCCCGAAGGCGTCGTAGAGCGTGTTGTCGATCTGCGCCGGCGTGATGCCGAGCCGCGACGCGGTCGGCCGGTCGATAATGAGATCGGATTCCAGGCCGCGCTGTTGCTGATCGGACGTGACATCGGTCATGACCATGGAATGTTCGAGCGCCTGGACCAGCATAGCGGGGTCCATTTGAAGAGCAGGTCCGGATCGTCGGCCTGCAGCGTGTATTGATACTGCGCGCTGCTTTGACGGCCGCCGGCGCGGATGTCCTGGACGCCAAACAGAATGAGCTGGCCGCCGGGTACTTTGGCCAATTTCGGCCGCAGCCGCGCGATGACCTGATCCATCGACGGCCGCTGTCCGATCGGTTTGAGCGACACGAACACCGAGCCGGTATTGATCTGCCCGAAGCCGCCGCCGGAGCCGACCCCGGTATAGCCGACGACGTGTTCCACTGCCGGATCGGCTTGGACGATCGCCATCATCTGCCGCAGCTTTTGCGTCATGAGCTGGAAGGAGACGCTCTGGTCGGCATGCAGCGAGCCGATCAAGCGGCCGGTATCTTCCTCGGGAAAAAACCCCTTCGGCACGACATAGAACAGCACGACGTTCAGCACGATCGCGCCGAAGAAGATCGCAAGAACAAACCCGCTGTGGCGCAACGCCCAGGTGAGCGAATGCTCGTAGCCGGCCAGCACGCGATCGAACAGGCCGCGCCGCCGCGGCGTTTCGCGCGGCGGCGGCGTGCGCAGGAACAGCGCGCACATCATCGGCGTCGTGGTGAGCGAAATCACCAGCGAGATCATGATCGCGAGCGACAGCGTCATTGTGAATTCGCGAAACAGGCGGCCGAGGATGCCGCCCATCAGCAGGATCGGCAGAAACACCGCGATCAGCGACAGGCTGATCGACAGCACGGTGAAGCCGACCTCGCGTGCGCCGAGGAACGCCGCCTGCAGGCGCGGCATGCCGGCCTCCAGATGCCGCGAGATGTTCTCCAGGACCACGATGGCGTCGTCGACCACAAAACCGGTGGCGATGGTCAGCGCCATCAGCGACAGGATGTCGAGGCTGTAATTCAACAGATACATCGCGCCGAAGGTGCCGAGGATCGACACCGGCACGGCAACCGACGGTATCGCGGTGGCGCGAATGCTGCGCAGAAAGAAATAAACGACGATCGTCACCAAAGTGATGGCGACGATCAGCGTCAATTCGGTGTCGCGCAGCGATTGCCGGATCGTCGTCGAGCGATCGATGGCGATGGTGACGTTGACGTCGGCCGGCATCGCCGCTTCGAGATGCGGCAGCTCGGCCTTGACGCTGTCGATGGTGTCGATGATGTTGGCGCCGGGCTGGCGGAACAGGATGACCAGCACCGAGGGCTGGCCGTTGGACAGGCCGAGATTGCGCACGTCCTCGACGGAATCCGTCACCGTGGCGACGTCGGACAATTTGACGGCGGCGCCGTTGCGATAGGCGATGATCAGCGGCGCGTAGTCGGCCGCCTTGGTCGACTGGTCGTTGGTGTAGATCTGAAAGCGCCGGCCGCTGTCGTCGATGGTGCCCTTCGGGCTGTTGGCATTGGCGGCCGCCAGCGCGGCGCGCACGTCTTCGAGCCCGATGCCGTATTTGAATAGCGCCTGCGGATTGAGCTCGACGCGCACCGCGGGCAGCGCCGCGCCACCGAGGATGACCTGGCCGATGCCGCCGATCTGCGACAGCTGCTGCTGAAAGACGTTGCTGGCGGCGTCATAGATCTGGCCTTGCGTCAGCGTTTTCGACGTTATCGCCAGGATGAGGATCGGCGCATCGGCCGGGTTGACCTTGCGATAGGTCGGATTGCTCTTCAGACTCGCCGGCAGATCGGCACGCGCGGCGTTGATGGCGGCTTGCACGTCGCGCGCCGCGCCGTTGATGTCGCGGTTGAGGTCGAATTGCAGCGTGATGCGGGTTTGCCCGATGCCGCTGTTCGAGGTCATCTCGCTGACATCGGCGATCTGGCCGAGATGGCGTTCGAGCGGCTCGGCGACGCTGGTGGCGACGGTCTCCGGGCTGGCGCCGGGAAGCTGAGCGTTGACCGAGATGGTCGGAAAGTCGACCTGCGGCAGCGGCGCGACCGGCAATTTCGCAAAGGCGAGAATGCCGGCGAGCGCAATGCCAAGGGTGAGCAGCGTGGTCGCCACCGGCCGGCTGATGAATGGCGCGGAAATATTCATTCGGCCGGCGCTTCGGGCACGATCGGCGCCGCCGGCCGCCCGCCGGTCAGGCGCACCGCCAAGCGATCGAAGTAGAGATAAATAACCGGCGTGGTGAACAGCGTGAGCATCTGGCTGACGACCAGGCCGCCGATAATGGCGATGCCGAGCGGCTGGCGCAGCTCGGAGCCGGTTCCCGCGCCCAGCATCAGCGGCATGGCGCCGAGGATCGCTGCCATCGTCGTCATCATGATCGGGCGGAAGCGCAGCAGGCAGGCCTGGTAAATCGCATCGCGCGGCGGCAGGCCTTCGACGCGCTCGGCCTCCAGCGCGAAGTCGATCATCATGATGGCGTTTTTCTTGACGATGCCGATCAACAGGATGATGCCGATGATGGCGATGACGTCGAGGTCGTAGCGCAACAGCATCAAAGACAGCAGCGCGCCGACGCCCGCCGACGGCAGGGTCGACAGAATGGTGATCGGATGGATGAAGCTCTCGTAGAGCACGCCGAGCACGATATACATCGCGATCACCGCGGCGATGATCAGGAACACTTCGTTGGAGAGCGACGACTGGAACGCCGCAGCGGTGCCCTGAAACGCGGTGATGAAGCTCATCGGCAGCCCGGTTTTGGCCTCGGCCTGCTGAATGGCCGTGATGGCGGCGCCGAGCGAATAGCCCGGCGCGGTATTGAACGAGATCGTGGTGGCCGGGAATTGCCCGAAATGCGTGATCAGTAGCGGCGCGGCGCGCTGCACGATATGCGCGATCGCGGTCAGCGGCACCTGTCCGTTGGTCGACGACGACGAGGACGGCAAATATAGCGATTCCAGTCCGGTCAGCGACTGCTGCAGCGCCGGCGCCACCTCCAGGATGACGCGATACTGGTTCGATTGGGTATAGATCGTCGAAACGATGCGCTGGCCGAAGGCGTCGTAGAGGACATTGTCGATGGTCGCCGGCGTGATGCCGAAGCGGCTCGCGGTGGCGCGGTCGATGACGATGTCGACGGCCAGGCCCTGTTGCTGCAGATCGCTTGCCACGTCGGTGAGTTGCGGCAGCTGGCTCAACCGCTGCACCAGCTTCGGCACCCAGGTGTTGAATTCCGTCGCATTGGCGTCTTCCAGCACGAAGTGATACGGCGCGCGGCTGATGGTGGAATCGATCGTCAGGTCCTGCACCGGCTGCATGTAGAGCGTGATGCCGACGACGCCAGCGACCTCTTTCTGCAGACGGGCGATGATCTGGCTTGCGGTCAGGTCGCGCTCATCGTGCGGCTTGAGCGTGATCAGGAAACGGCCGGTATTGAGTGTCTGGTTGGTGCCGTCGACGCCGACGAAGGAGCTGACATTGACGACGTCCGGATCCTTGAGGACCGCTTCGGCGAGCTTGCCCTGCAAATCGGCCATTTCCTGATACGACACGCTCTGCGAGGCCTCGGTTATGGCCTGGATCAAGCCGGTGTCCTGTACCGGAAAGAATCCCTTCGGGATCAGCACATAGAGCAGTACGGTCAGGGCCAGCGTCGCCACCGCGACCAGCAACGTCGCCGGCTGCCGGTCCAGCACCCAATTGAGCGCCCGGCCATAGGCGGCGATGACGTCGTTGAAAATCTGTTCCGCCTTGAGATCGAAAGCGGAACGTTCCCGATCCGGGTGATGCCGGATCAGCTTGGCGCACATCATCGGCACCAGCGTCAACGAAACCACGGCGGAAATGACGATGGTGACCGCGAGCGTGATGGAAAATTCGTGGAACAGCCGGCCGACGACGTCGCCCATGAACAACAGCGGGATCAGCACCGCGATCAGCGAGATGGTCAGCGAAATGATGGTGAAGCCGATCTGCTCGGAGCCGCGCAACGCCGCTTCGAACGGGTCCATGCCGCCTTCGACGAAGCGGGCGATGTTCTCGATCATGACGATGGCGTCGTCGACGACGAAGCCGGTGGCGATGGTCAGCGCCATCAGCGACAGATTGTCGAGAGAAAAGCCGACGAGATACATCGCCCCGAACGTGCCGACCAGCGACAGCGGCACCGACAGGCTGGGGATGATGGTGCCCGGCAGCGTGCGCAGGAATACGAAGATCACCAGCACGACCAGGACGACGGCAAGACCGAGCTCGAATTCCACGTCGGCGACCGAGGCGCGGATGGTCACGGTGCGGTCGCTCAGCACGCGGACGTCCATCGCCTGCGGCAGCGTCGACATGATCTGCGGCAGCAGCGTTTGAATGCGGTCGACGACCTGGATGATGTTGGCGCCGGGCTGCCGCTGCACGTTGACGATGATCGCCGGCGTCGTATTCGCCCAGGCGCCGAGCTTGGTGTTCTCCGGCCCGCTGACGATCGCGGCGACGTCGGTGAGCTTGACCGGAGCGCCGTTGCGATAGGCGACGATCAAGCTGCGGTATTGGTCGGCGTTGGTGAGCTGGTCGTTGGCGTTGATCGTCAGCGCCTGCGTCGGGCCGTCGAAATTGCCTTTCGGCGTATTGACGTTGAGGTTGTTGATCGTGGTGCGGACGTCGTCGATGTTGAGACCGTAGGCGGCGAGCGAATCCGGATTGAGCTGAATGCGCACCGCCGGCCGCTGCCCGCCGCTGATGCTGACGAGACCGACGCCGGTCAGTTGCGAGATTTTTTGCGCCAGCCGCGTCTCGCTGTAATTCTCGAGATCGGTCAGCGCCAGCGTTTTCGAAGTCACCGCCAGCGTGAGGATCGGCGCATCGGCCGGATTGACCTTGGAATAGATCGGCGGCGCCGGCAGATCGGCCGGCAGAAGATTGCCGGCGGCGTTGATCGCGGCCTGCACCTCCTGTTCGGCGATGTCGAGCGAAAGATCGAGGCTGAATTGAAGCGTGATGACCGAAGCGCCGCCGGAGCTCGCCGACGTCATCTGGTTGAGCCCGGGCATCTGCCCGAATTGCCGCTCCAGCGGCGCGGTGACCGAGGACGTCATCACTTCCGGGCTGGCGCCGGGATAAAGCGTCTGCACCTGGATCGTCGGATAGTCGACCTCGGGCAAAGTCGACAGCGGCAGGAACGTATAGGCGACCATGCCGGACAGCATGATCGCCGCCATCAACAGCGTGGTGCCCACGGGGCGCCGAATGAAGGGTTCCGAGACGTTCATCGCACCGCTTTATCGCCGCGCCCGGTCGTGACCACTGCGCATGCCGGCGTTTCACTGCCCGCCGTTGGCAGGCTTAGTTTGCGAACCGCCCGAATTGCCGCCTTGCCTATCGGCTGGCTTGCCGCCTTTCGGCGGCGTGCCGCCGGCTGCGGCCGGCGGTTGACCGGCCTCCGCCGCCACGGCAACACGCAGCCCGTCGCGCAGCCGGTCGGTGCCGTCGACGACGACGCGCTCGCCGGGGCTCAGACCGGATTTCACCTCGGTCAGATCGCCGTCGACCACGCCGGTCTTGATCTGCCGCACCGAGACCGTGCTGTCGGGATTGATGACATAGACATAGGTGCCGGGCGCGCCGCGCTGGATCGCCGAAGTCGGCACGGTGACGACGTTTTCCAGGGTTTCCACCAGAAGCCGCGCGTTGACGAACTGGCTGGGGAACAGCGCATTATCGGCGTTGTCGAATTGCGCGCGCACCTTCACGGTGCCGGTCGTGGTGTCGATCTGATTGTCGACCGCCGAAACCTTGCCGGTGGCCAGCAGGTGGATGTTGGCGCGGTCATAGGCGGTGACGGTGAGAGCTTTGCCGGCATTGAATTGCGGCATGATATCCGGCAGGTCGTCCTCGGGGACCGAAAAGATCACCGTGATCGGCTGCAATTGGGTGATGACGGCGATGCCGGTCGAGCTCGCGGTCTGCACGTAATTGCCCGGATCGACCAGGCGCAGGCCGACGCGGCCGGTGATCGGCGAGACGATATGGCAATAGGCGATATTCAGCGCTTCGGAATCGACCAGGCCCTGATCTTGCTGCACCGAGCCCTTGTATTGCTGGACGATAAAGACCTGATCCTCGGCCTGTTGCTTGGCGATCGAGTTCTGCTGGGCGAGCGTCTGATAGCGCGCCAGATCCATTTGCGCCTGCGCCAGCAAACCTTCGTCGTGCGCGAGCTGGCCTTCGTATTGCTCTTTGAGGATCTGATAGGGCCGCGCATCGATCTGCGCCAGGAAGTCGCCTTTCTTGACCAGCTGGCCTTCGGTGAATCCGACATCGGTGAGCTGACCGTTGATCTGGGTTTGCACCGTCACCGTCGCGATCGGCGTCACGGTGCCGAGCGCATTGACGATTTCGCGGATATTGCCGGTCGCAACGGTCGCGGCGCCGACCGATTGCAGCGCGCCTTGCGGGAAACGTCCACCCGAGGGCGCCGATCTTATCCAGCGGACGGTTTCATAGGCTGCGAATGCAAGCACGATCGCGATCAATGCGCCGCCGATCCAAAATCGCGAACGGGATCGCGTTCTCACATCCGGACTTGTTCGGCGCCTCCGGACTCGGCGCCAGGTCCTGATCAGTTCTGCGCGTTCGCTCGTCCATGATGGGCGTTTATCGATCCCGACAATTGCGACTGTTTCGACTTATAAAATGCGCCGGCATCGCCCGCCTAATGAATATTCGCTAATGACCGCGCCAGCGGGGCGACTTTCTCGCGCAGATCGGCCAAGCCGCGACAGGACCTTTGCTCCCGCGCCCAGTGTCCTCGGAATCGGCCGTTAAATCAAGAGTTTGGCCGGCGATCCCGAGAAATCGGCTCGGCGGCAAGCGTGCCGCAATTTGACGGCCGAGCCGGCCGGAGCGGGGTACTGCCAGATCTTGGCCGCAAGCACGGCCGAATCGCCAACCGCTCTCCGGGCTCGCTCGCAGATTTGGCCGCTATTGCCCCGCCGGTGCGGCGGCCGGCGGAACCGGCACGGTCGCATCGGCGGGTGCGGATTCGACAAGTGCCGACGGGGTCGGCGGCAGCTTCTGCAAGAACGAAAACCCGTTCTGCAACTGCACCTGGGTCGGCAATTGCGTCGTGTCCCAGCCGCCGCCGAGATCTTCGATCAGGCTGACGCTGGCAAGAAAAAGATTCTGCCGCGCCGTCAATTCGGATTCCTCGTCCGCCAACAGCGCGACCTCCGCAACAACAACGGTCGTGAACGCCACCGTGCCGGCCTGGAATTGATTCAAGAATACGTCCACGGCCTGGCGTTCGTCGACGACGGCGCGGCGCTCCGCCGCCAATTGCTGCGACAGGAAATGGATCGCCGCAAGCTGGTCTTCGACCTGTTGAAAAGCCGTGAGCACGGTCTGGCGGTAATTCGCCACGCTTTGCCAATATACCGCGCGCGCCGCGTCAACCTGTGCCGCGGTCAAGCCGCCGTTGAACAAAGTTTGCGTGCCGCTGGCGGCGATCGATCCGATCGAGCGCGCGGCCGAAAACGGCAGCGGGATCGGGCCGAGATACTGGATCATGCTGGACAGCGAAATATCCGGGAAATAGGCCGCCTCGGCGACGCCGATCAGCGCGTTCTCTTCCTGCATGGTGCGCTCCGAGGCGGCGATATCGGGACGCCGTTCCAGGAGCATGGACGGCACCGTTATCGGCGTTCTCGGAATGCCGCCGCCAAGATTGCGCGGCGCGATGCCAAGTTCGGCCGGGGGCCGGCCGATCAGCACGGCGATGGCATGCTCGAACTGCGCGCGTGACGAGCGAGCGGTCGCAAGCTGCGCCTCCGTGGTGCGGATATTGGCGTCGGCGGTGGCGACGTCGCCTGCCGTCACGGCATAACCGGCTTTGAACTGGTTATTCACGATGTCGTAGGTCTTTTTATATTCCGCGATCGTGCGCTGCAGCAGATCGATCAGCGAATCCGAGGCGCGCAGATTGAAATAGGCGGTGGCAAGCATCGCCTGCTGCGAAAGCTTGGCATTGTCGAGATCGGCGGCGCTCGCTTGCGCGGCCGCGGTGTCGCTTTCGACTTGGCGGCGCAGCTTGCCCCAGACGTCGATGTCCCACCTGCCGCTGATCGGCGCGCTGTATTGCGTCGTATAGCGGGTCCTCAGCCCGGCGCCGACCGCGCTGCCGCCGGTGGTTCCGGCGAGCGCTCCGGTGCGCGTGCGGGTAGCGGTGTAGCTTGCGGTCGCGATCGGAAACAGCGTGGCTTGGCCTTCGCGGATGATGGCGCGCGCCTCTTCGTAGGCCGCGGCCGAGGCCGCGACGGTCTGATTGGAAATCTCGACCTGCGGCAGCAGCACATCGAGGCCGCGGTCGCGATAGACCGTCCACCAATCGCCGCGATCGAGGTTGTCGCTTGGATTGGCGAGCTTCCAGCCCTTGAGCTCCTTGTAGTGGGTCGGCACCGGCGCCGGTTCGCGGGAGTAATCGGGTCCGACGGCGCAGCCGGCGAGGGCGAATCCAACGAACAGTGCTCCGAGGCCGAACGCCAAAGCCTGGCCGCAGGCTCGCGGAGGTGAGGAAGCTCTGCGTCGCACCTAACTACCCCGATGCACAACAGCATGGGCCAACGCGAGCACTGCCACAAACCCGTTGCTGTAAGCCCCAAAAACGCAACCCGACGGATGGTTAGCCGACCCGGCTCGGCCGACGCATCGTCAAGGTCGTCGCAAGACGAGCCCCCGCCGCAGCACGCGACCGGCAACGCAGCCCGCCCGTTGTGTCCGTACCGATCTCCGCCCCAAGCGATCGGTTTTGATCCAGATCATAGCCATGCCCGAATGTACGGGCATAAATTCCATATGCGCCGGCGAGCATGCATAACTCACGGATGAAGATCAACCGCGCGGGGTTTGGCGACGGTCGATGTGCTTCGTTCGGCGGCGCAATGTGATATTCGGGCGACAGTGCGTCGCAGCATCACAGTTGCGGAGGTTTCGGAACGGAGAGGCGATAGGGGCGTTCGTGACGCATTGGAGGAAGTTTCAATGCAAAAAATTGGGCGGCCAAAGATTGCGATGACCATTGTTGCGGTCGGCTTGGCGTTGTGCATCAGCGCCGGGATGGCGATTGCGGCAAAACCCGGCGGAGGTGGCCCTCATCCAGGCGGAGGTGGTGGAGGTGGCCCTCATCCAGGCGGTGGTGGCGGCGTACATTTCAACGCTGCACATGTTTCCGCGCCGCATTTCAATGCCGCCCACTTCCATGCCACATCGCATTTCGCGGCACATTCTCATTTCACTCATTTCACGCCGCATATCAGTGCCGCGCACAACCATTTCACGCCGCACGTTTCCGGCGTGCACGGGCGCCACTTCGCAAGTCCGTCGGTCCATCCGCACGGCGCTACGCGCTTTGCGCATGGTCGCAACGGGCACGGCACCCGCGCCACCACCTTGGCGCATCCATTGACGACGACGGCTCGTCCCCTGACCAACGCGCATGTCAGAAGCCTTGCTCACGCCGCCGATCCGAGGCGGTTTGAGGAGCGGCGTCGGAATTTTGCACAAAATGCCGCATTTCGTTCGTTTGCGGGCCATGACTGGTGGCGTCACGGCTGGCACCCCTACCGTCATCTCGGCTGGATCGGCCCGCTGTTCTGGCCTTACGCCTATGGCGATTTCTTTTATTACGCGCTATGGCCGTACGACTACGAATACGTCGATCCGTTCTGGGCCTACGGCTACGGCGACATCTACGAGGCCATTTTCTCTCCCTACAGCTATGAGGAATACGTAGCGGGACCGCGGGCGCCGGAGCGCATGGCCACGCTCGCTCAGGGCATGGCGCAAAGCTGCGACGACGAGGCGGCCGAGGTCACCGGCTGGCCGATCGATCAGATCCAGAGCGCCGTGCAGCCGAACCCGCAGCAAACCACATTGCTCGACGATCTCGGCACAGTCATCGTCGAAGCGAGTCATCAGATCAAAATCCACTGCCCAACCAGCGTCGCGTTCACGCCGACCGCACGCCTCGACCAGATGCACCAGCGGCTGCAGGCGCTGGTCGAAGCGGTGAACCTCATCAGCCCGCCGCTGACGAAGTTCTACGACTCGCTCTCCGACGAGCAGAAGGCCCGCTTCAACGACATCGCACCCCCGGCGCCGAAGAACGCCCAGAATACGGAAGGGCAAGCTTCGGGACAGGAAGGCCAGCCCAGCGTGCAGGCGCAGTGCAACGCCAACGTCATGGCTTGGCCGACCGACCGGATCGATAGCGCCATCCATCCGAACGACGCGCAACGCACCAAGCTGGACGCTTTGAAGTCGGCGTTGTCGCAGGGGGCGGACACTATCAAGGCCGCGTGTCCGACCGAGGTGCCGCCGACGCCCCCGGACCGTCTCGCCGCTATCGGCAACCGGCTAAAAGCCATGCTCCAAGCGGTCGGCACCGTGCAGCCGGCGCTGGCTGACTTCTACAATTCGCTCAGCGACGATCAGAAAGCGCGCTTCAACACCATGGGCAAGCAGCTGTTCGCGAGCTCTCAATGAAACAGCCCCGGAAACTTCGTCCGTAACTTGGCGCGCAGGTCGGCGCTGACGTCGACGGTCGGCGGAAAAGTGCCCTTGAGCTTCATGTCGTAAGGGATGCAGGCGTCGATCAGGATGCGGTTGTTGAAATTGCCAGGCAGATAAAGCGGATCGCGCTTCGACGCCCACGCTTTCTGCACGAGATCGATGTCGACCTTGGGATCGAACCGGGTGCACATCGCCCACAAGACCTGGTCGAGGTCGCCGGCATCGATGTCGTCGTCGACCACCACCGTCCATTTGCCGGCATAGGCGCCGCCCTGGCAGGCACAGGCCACATGCAGCGCCTGGCGCGCATGGCCGGGATAGCGCTGGTGGAGCTGGATCGCGGTGAAACGCGTCGCCGGTCCGGCTTCGTGGTTCCACACGCCGAGCACGTCGGGAATGCCGCAGGCGTCGAGCGCGCGCCAGATTTGCGCCGCGCCGGCAATGCCTTTGAGAAGCCCGGTCTCGTCCACCGGCTTGTGCTGCGGCGCGCAGGTCAAAATCGGATCGTTGCGGTGCAGGATCGTTTTGAGGTTGACGTAAGGCCGCTCCTGGGTGTCGTCGGAGTAGTAGCCCATCCACTCGCCGAACGGCCCTTCCGGCTTGGTCTTGCCGGGCACGGTTTCGCCCTCGATGGCGATCTCGCAATCGGCGGGGATTGGGAAACCGGTATAGGGGCCGCGCACCACGTCGATCGGCTCGTCGCGCAAGCCGCCGGCAATGTCGTATTCGCTTAACCCCGGCAGCGGGCTCGACGACAGCATGAACAAGAGCGGATCTTGGCCGCACAGGATCACCACCTTCATCGGCTCGCCGCGGGCGAAATATTTATCGCGATGGATGCGGCCGTGCTTGCCTTCGGTGATCTGGCAGCCGACGGTCTTGCCGTCATAGACTTGGCTGCGGTAGGCGCCGAGATTGAACCAGCCGTCGTCGGGGTCCTTGGTCACCACGGCGCAGGCGGTGCCGATGAACCGCGCCTTGTCCCGCTCGTGATGCCGCGGCACCGGGAATTTCAGAACGTCGACGGCGTCGCCGTCGATGACGTTCTCGAAAATGGGCCCGTCATTGACGAAGCGCGGCGGCAGCGGTTTGAGATCCTGCATGCGCGCATGATAGCGCTGCACGATATCGACCTTGCGCTCATAGTCGAGCGGCAGACCGAGGGTCAGCGCGATGCGCCTGATCGAGGACAGTTGCCCGTACAGCGTGCGGTAACCCTTGGCATAGCCCGGCACGTCGTCGAACAGGATCGCCGGCGCGCTGCGGCTCTTTTCGGTGAGCATATGGGTGAGCGCACCCATCTCGACATCCCAATGGGCGCCGGACACGCGTTCGAGTTCGCCGAGCCGATCGACCGTCTCCAGCCAGCCGCGCAAGCCGCGATAGCGTTGTGCCGCCGCCGCATTCGCCATGCCGGTCTCCCTGCTGTAAAGTTTGGCAAACGGATATGAAATCGGGGTCGCAGAGGTGTCAAGCTGGCGCGTCTTCTCGGGGCCGCTTCGCGCAGCTTCGTCTTTATGCTAGACCCTTGGCGCACTTTGATGGGGGCTTGGATCGGGGCGGAGTGCATGAACGAGACCGGCGTCACTGCATCGCCGAAGCGGCGCGTCGTCTTTCTTGTCGTCGCCGCTCTCATGCTCGCGCTGTGGGGCTGGAGCCTGGTCCCGCCGATCGAGAACTGGAACAATCCTTACGACGATGGTTTTTCTTACGTTGGCGTATTCTATGCCACCCCGATTTGCCTCCCGATCGGCCTCGTTCTGCTGACCGGCGCGCTCGTTGGCCGCGGCCGTCCCACCCAACGCGCCCGCACCGCCATGTTCATCGGCTGCGGGGTCCTGTTCATCGTGGTCGCGTTCCTGATATTTCAATACGTCGCCAATTCGATGGGCGGCTCGTAGTTGTCCGCTCGCGGTCATCGCGCATTTTAGCCTGCCGATCTTCCCTGTCTGCTACCATGAGCCACCAGACCTGCAGGATTGGAGTCACTTCGTGAGCATACCCAAGCCCAACTACAATCCGCCGTTCAACGTCACTCGCGCCAGCCACGCTGTGCTGCACGTCAAGGACCTGGCGAAGAGCCGTGCCTTCTATGTCGATCTGATCGGCTTCATCGTCAGCGACGAGGACAACGACACGATCTATCTGCGCGGCGTCGCCGAGGCGTGCCATCACTCGCTCGTCCTCAAGCGCGCCGACGCGGCGCAAGCCGAGCGCGTCGGCATGCGCTGCTTCACGGAAGAGGATCTCGAAAAAGCGAAAGCTTATTTCGAGAAGGCCGGATTGCCGGCGCAATGGGTGGAGCGGCCGTATCAGGGCCGCACGCTTCATGTCAGCGACCCGCTCGGCGCGCCGCTCGAATTCTGCGCCACCATGACGACCAAGCCGCGGCTGGTCGTGTCCTTCGAGCACCATCACGGCGCGGTGCCGCAGCGCATCGATCATTTCCAATTGCTGGTGCCGGACGTGCAGCGCGAGCTCGAATTCTATATGGGGCTGGGCTTCCGCCTGTCCGAATACATCGCGCCGGACGGCAGCGACGATCCGATGTTCGTGTTTCTGCAGCGCAAGGGCAATCCGCACGACATCGTGTTCGCCGGCGGCGCCGGGCCGCGGCTGCATCACGCCGCGTTCAGCATCCCGGAATCCTATTTGTTCTTTTACGTCTGCGATCTCGCCTTCAATCTGGGCTTTGCCGAGAACATCGAATTCGGCCCCGGCCGGCATGGACCGGGCCATGCGCTGTTCGTTTATATGCGCGATCCCGACGGGCATCGCATCGAGCTGTTCAACACGCATTATCAGTGCATCGACATCGAGGACGAGCCGGTGCGATGGGATGCCTCCTTCGCCGGCCAGCGGCGCTGGCAATTGCCGGCGCGCGGGCAATGGTTCACCGAGGCAAGCCGCTTCGCCGGCGTCGAGCCGCGCGAGCCGGCGAAGAAGGGCAATCCGATGACGCTTGAGAAATACGTGGCGGCGAAATAGGAGCATGCGTCATGCCGGCGAAACTCGGCATGCGATGGGTTGTCGCTACGGCGGGATTATTCATCGCATATTTCGTTCATGCCGTCGCCGCACAAGCAGACCCGAATGCGCTGTGGGATATTGTGCATGGCCAATGCGTGCCGAACGAACGGCAGCATGGCGATCCGAAACCGTGCGCTGAGGTCGATCTCAAGAGCGGCATCGCCATCGGCTACGCGGTTCTCAAGGACATCAGAGGCGCGACGCAGTTCTTGCTGATACCGACGCAACAAATCAGCGGCATCGAAAGCAGCGCGCTGCTGGCGCCTCGCGCAGCCAATTACTTCGCCGATGCGTGGCAGGCCCGGCGCTTTGTCGAAAAGAGTCTCGGGCACGCCATGCCGCGCGACACGCTGAGCCTGGCTATCAATTCCGAATTTGCGCGGTCGCAGAACCAGTTGCATATCCACATCGATTGCGTTCGCGGCGATGTCCGCGACGCGCTGCGGCGCCAACGATCGCAAATCGGCCGCCGCTGGATGCCGTTGCCAATCTTGCTTTCCGGCCATCGTTATCGCGCCATGCGGGTAACGGGATGGTCGCTTATTGGACACGATCCTTTCAAACTGTTGGCACGGGGCGTTCCGGGAGCGGCGGCCGATATGGGCCACCACACGCTCGTGGTCGTCGGCATGCGTTACGCGCATCGCGTGCCCGGCTTCGTCGTTCTCGCCGACCACGCCGATCCGGCTCACGGCGACTATGCCGGCGGCGAGGAATTGCAGGACCACGATTGCGCGTTGGGCCGGTGAGAAGCTAAACCCGCCGATGCAGCCGGTGCTCGATCCACAGCAGGATCGCGTTGGCGACGGCGGCGAAGGCGAACAGCACCACGGCGATGCTGATCATCTCCTTGGTCTGCAGCAACGTCATCGCATTGATGATGAGGAAGCCGAGGCCGTCTTTCGAGGCGAACATTTCGGCGAGCAGCACGCCGAGCAGCGTGACGGTGAAGCCGATGCGCAATCCGGCAAGCACTTCCGGGATGGTCGCCGGCAACAGCACGTTCCAGATCGTCTGCCACGGCGACAGCCGCAGCGTCCGCGCGGACTTCAGGTAGACCATCGGGATATTGCGGATCGCCGCCATGGTGAGGAGCGCCACCGGAAGGATGCCGTGGATCGCGCCGAACACCACTTTGCCGGACAGCGTGAGACCGAATATGAGCAGGATCACCGGATAAAGCGTGATTTTCGGCAATGAATAGAGCGTGATCAGGATCGGCTCGCCGACTTCGCCCGACAGCCGCTGCGCGCCCATCCACACCCCGATGGCAAGGCCGAGCCCGTAGGCCAGCAGCAGCGCCAGCGCGAACGCGGTTGCGGTGGCCGCCGCGTTCGCGGCAAAGCGCGCAGACGGGACGAACTGGGCCAAATAAACGAAAGTCGGCGCCGGGCCGGGGAGCGCGGTATCGCCAACCCATCGCGCCAAACCCTGCCACAGCAAAATAATGGCGATGACGATGACCGTCGTGTCGAGCGCGCGGCGGGTTGCGCTCATGACGGCCTCGTGCCGCGCCGTTTCGCCCAGCGCAAATCCCAGGCGTGCAGGCCGGCATTGACCACGGTCGCGATCAAAAGCACGAACAGCATCAGCGCATACATGCGCCGATTGTCGAAGTCGGCATAGGCATTGGCGATGGCGCGGCCGAGACCGGCCGGCGCCAGGATAAACTCCGCGGCGATCACGGCGATGAAGGCATAGCTCACCGAAAGCTTCACGCCGGTGAAGAGATAAGGCGCCGCCGCCGGGAGCTGCAACTGCAGCGCGGTCGCGAGCCGGCCCATGCGATGGACGCGGGCGACTTTGGTCAGCACGCGCGGGATACGATCGAGGCCGTTGAGCGTGGCGATGATCATCGCGACGATGGCGGTGGCGACGCCCATCAGCACGATGGGAACGAGCGACAGACCGAACATCGCGATCATGACCGGATAGAAGATAAAAACCGGGACCGCATAATAGGTGGCGAAAAAGGGATCGAGCGCGCCGCGCAGGCGCGGCAAAGCGTGAATAACGAGCCCCAGCGCGAAGCCGAACACGACCGACAGCGCGACCGCGATCGTAATGACGCCCAATGTACGCACAATATCGTCGTTGAGCTGGCCCGACGCCAGCATGGCGATGAGCGCGGTCGCCATTTCCGACGGCGGGATCATCACGCGATGGTCGATGAAGTCCAGCCGGCACGCCAGCTCGAGCGCGCCGATCATCGCGACGATGACAAGAAGTCTGATCCAGCCGGCGCGGGTCATTCCGCCGCCAATGCCGCCGGCGGCGGCAGATCGGAATGGCCCAGCGCTTTGAGCGATTCGCCGCGCAACCGCTCCCAGAGCCGCCCGGTGATTTCCCCGAATGTCGGCTCGGCGACGATGGTCGAATCGCGTTCGCGCGGCCAATGGGTTTCGATGATCTCGATGAAGCGGCCGGGCCGCGCCGACATGGCGCCGACGCGGTCGGCCAGCATGGCAGCCTCGTCGAGCGCATGGGTGATCAACAGCACCGTGGCGCCGGTCGTGCGCCAGAGCCGCAAAACTTCGTCGCCCATCAAAAGCCGGGTCTGCGCGTCGAGCGCACCGAACGGCTCGTCAAGCAGGATGAGACGCGGCTGCAGCACCAGCGTGCGCGCGATGCAGACGCGCTGGCGCATGCCGCCGGAAAGCTGCGACGGATAGGCTCTGGCAAAATCCTTCAAGCCCATGAATGCCAGCGCGTCGTCGACCCGTCGCCGCACTTCGGACGGCGCCGTGCCCTGGCGCTGCAGGCCGAAGGCGGCGTTGTCCCACACCGTGAGCCAAGGAAAGCTGGCGTCTTCCTGGAACACGACGCCGACGCCGTCGGGAACCTCGCCGGCGACGGCGCGTCCTTCGAACGTCACCGTGCCGGCGGTCGGCCGCTGCAGGCCGGCGAGCACTTCGAGGAAGGTCGACTTGCCGCAGCCCGACGGCCCGATCACGGCGAAGAACTCGCCTTTGTGGAGATCGACGTCGATCGGGCCGAGCGCGTGCACCGGGGCGTGACCGCCGGCGCCGGTATAGACTCGCGTCACGCCGGCGAATTGCGCATGAACGTCGCCGTGCACGGCTTCGGCCTTTACTTCTGCAGATCGCTCGGCAGGAATGACGTGTCGACCATCTTGTTGAGATCGAGCGGCTTGTCGGTCATGCCGACATATTTCATCGCCCGCTCGGTCGTCTGCAGCAGATCCATCTCCATCTTGCCCTCGCTCCAGAACTTGGCCGCGACGAGTTCATGCACCATCGCGGCCACCTGATCGGGCGGCAGCGGCGCGTAGAGCTTCGACAGAATCTGGATGGCGTCATCGGTGTGTTCGTAGATGTATTTCACGCCTTCGCGCCGGCCGGCGAGCAACGCCCGCAATTTGTCGGGATGGTTGCGCATCAGGTCGCCGGTGGCGATGCCGATGGCGGGCGGCAAATGCGGCATGTCCTGCGGCCCGAGGATGACCCGGTATTTGCTGGCGCCGTCCTTCAAGCGGAACAACACGGTGGGAATCGCGGTGACATCGGCGGCGCCGGTTTCAACCGCCGTCACTGCGCCGGGCAGGCTGCCGAACACCACCCGCTGCATGTCCTCCGGCTTCAGTCCGGCCTTCTCCTCGACCAGCACCGCGGTCATCTCGCCGAGCGATTTCGGTTCGCTGATGCTGAACTTCTTGCCCTTGAGATCTTTGATCGACTTGATCGGCGAATTCGGCATGACGACGATGTTGAGATCGAGGAGCCGCGAGCCGATATTGACGATCCGCAGATCCTGGCCTTGATCGATCGCGGCCAGCACCGGCGCAGGCGAGACGTCGCCGTAGCCGAGCGCGCTCGCCATCGCGGCGCGCACCGAAGCGCCGCCGCCGGCGCCGGAGATGACATCGGTGAGGTCGATGCCGTCCTTCTTGAAGAACCCCTTGGCTATCGCCACCGCAAACGGAGCGCCCGAGGGGTCGGCTTTGTACTGGGTGACGAGGACGTCTTCGGCCGACGCCCGGAACGGCACGGCTAAGCATAAGGCGACGACAAGGCCCAACAGTCTGCGGTGGCGCATACCAACCTCCCTCTGATTTCGTTTTAGTCTTTGGCGACGCTTGCGAGATATTATCCCATAGGCGTTCGATGATAGAATCAACCATGATGCCGCGGAATGGCCTTGATGGTTGAGCAGCCGGGGATTGCATGACGCTCGGAATACAGAGCGAGGTCGCGCCCACCAACGGCACGGGGCGACAGCCCATCTGGCTCGCCTCCTATCCCCCTGACGTGCCGGCAACCATCGATCCCGACGCCTACCCGTCGTTGGCGGCGATGCTGATCGGGGCCTGCCGGCAGCATGCCGCCCATCCCGCCTTCGAGTGCTTGAGCGCGCAGATGACCTACGCGGAGTGGGATCGCGACAGCCGCGATTTCGCGGCTTTCCTGGTCGAGGAGGCGAATTGCCGGCCCGGCGACCGCGTCGCGATCATGCTGCCGAACATGCTGGCTTATCCGGTCACGTTCCTCGGCGCATTGCGCGCCGGCATGACGGTGGTCAACGTCAATCCGCTCTACACGCCGCGCGAATTGCACGAGCAGCTTGCCGATTGCGGCGCCGTCGTCATCGTCATCATGGAGAATTTCGCCCACAAACTGCAAGAGATCCTCGCCGCCACGAAAATCCGCCACGTCGTGGTGGCGCGGCTCGGCGATTTCGTGCCGACGCTCAAGCGCTGGGCGTTCAATATCGCCAATTCCTATATCGCGCGCGCGGTGCCGGCCTGGCAGTTCGACAATTTCACCATGCTGCAGGACGCCTGCGACCGGGCGCCGAGCGAGCGCTACCAGGATGCGCAGCTGCACGCCGGCGACGTCGCTTTGTTGCAATATACCGGCGGGACGACGGGTGTGGCCAAAGGCGCCATGCTCACCCACCGTAATCTGATCGCGAATACGTTGCAGTGCTGCGCCTGGAGCGGAGCCGGCATCAGGCCGGAGGCGGAGCGCGTGCTCACGCCGCTGCCGCTCTATCACATCTTCTCCCTGACGGCGAACCTGCTGAGCTTTGCGGTCCTCGGCGGGCTCAACTTTCTCATTCCCGACCCGCGCGATCTGCACCGTCTCATTCGCACCATGCGCCACGCCAAAATCACCTGGATGTCCGGCGTCAACACGCTGTTCAATGCGCTGGTCAACGTGCCCGAATTCGCCGCATTGGATTTTGGCGCGCTGCGCGTTGCGGTCGGCGGCGGCGCCGCGGTGCAGAGCGAGGTGGCGCGGCGCTGGCGCGAGATCACCGGCAGCGAACTGGTCGAGGGTTACGGCCTGACCGAAGCCTCGCCGGTCGTCTGCATCAATCCGTTCTTCGCGCCGAAGCAAGGCACCGTCGGCCTGCCGGTGCCCTCGACCGACGTCAGTATCCGCGACGATGCCGGCAAGGTGGTCCCGGCCGGCGAGGCGGGCGAGGTATGGGTGCGCGGCCCGCAGGTGATGCTCGGCTATTGGCAGCGGCCCGACGAGACGGCGCATGTGCTCAGTCCCGACGGCTGGCTCAAGACCGGCGATATCGGCGCGTTCGACACCGACGGGTTCCTGCGGCTGCTCGACCGCAAGAAGGACATGATCAACGTCTCCGGCTTCAAGGTATTTCCCAACGAGGTCGAGGATATCGCCATGCTCGACCCCGGCGTGCTGGAAGCGGCCGTGATCGGCGTGCCCGATTTGCGCACCGGGCAGGCGGTCAAGCTGTTCGTGGTCAAGCGCGATCCCGCGCTGACCAAGGCCGATCTCTCTAAATTCCTGCACGATCAACTTGTCGCCTATAAGCGGCCCACCATCATCGAGTTTCGCGACGAATTGCCGAAGAGCAATATCGGCAAGATTTTGCGCAAAGAGCTGCACTGACTCGATGCGCTCCGTTGCCGCCCGCCGGCCTTCCTGCCCGGATGCGCGCGTGCTAACCGTAATCCGCAGAAAATACCGGGGAGGACACGGCGCCCATGCCGAAGTTGCAGTTGTCGTTTGCCTGCGCGCTCTACGACCGGATGCAGGCGCTCTATGCCGGCGAGGTGCAGCCGGACGGCATCGATCTCAATTTCATCGCCATCGATCAGCCGCGGCCGATCTTCGACCGCATGTCGGGCGGCCAGGAATTCGACGTCGCGGAATATTCCTCGTCCGAATTCGTCCAGCGCTTTGCCAACAAGGAATGTCCGTTCATCGCCATTCCGGTGTTTCCCTCGATCGCCTTCCGCCTCGGCTTCATCGCCATCAACCGCAAATCCGGCATTACGTCGCCGAAGGACCTCGCCGGCAAACGCATCGGCGTGCCGCTCTACACCATGACCGCGGCCATCTTCATCAACGGCATGCTTAAGAACGAATTCGGCGTCGATTTGTCGAAGGTCCATTGGGTGCAGAGCGCGATGAATACCGCGGGCTCGCACGGCAGCCCGACGGTGCTGCCGCTCCTCAATAAAGTTTCGATCGAGAACAACAAGACCAGGAAAACGCTCGGCCAGCTCCTCGCCGACGGCGAGATCGACGCGACGCTCGGCACCAGCCTGCCCGAGGAAATCCGCTCCAATCCCGACATCGTGCGGCTGTTTCCCGACTACGTCGCGCGCGACATCGATCTCTACCGGCGCAAGAGAATCTATCCGATCATGCATCTGGTCGCGATCAAGAAGAGCGTCTACGAGCGCTATCCGTTCGTCGCCACGAGCCTTTACGACGCCTTCGTCGAATCGAAGAAGATCGCGCTGGAGAAGCTCTTCAACCTGCGCGCCGTGCGCTACATGACGCCGTTTCTGATGCGCGAGATCGACGACATCTGGGAGGTGTTCAACGGCGATCCGTGGCCGTACGGCGTCGAGCCGAACCGCCAGACGCTGGAAGCGCTGGTGCAATACCAGCAGGATTTGGGCTTGATCGCCGCGCCAGTGAAGGTCGACGATCTGTTCGTGCCGACCTACGGCTGATCCGCCGGTCGCTGCCATTCGAGATTTTCTATTCACATGGGACAACCGACATGAGCCAGCTCGACGATCTTCTCCGCGACCTTGTCGTCGCCAACCGCATCCTGTCCAACGAAGACGTGGTCGACGCCTACGGCCACATCAGCGTGCGGCATCCCGACAATCCGAAACGCTTCTTCCTGTCGCGCTCGCGTGCGCCGGAACTGGTCGAGCGGCACGACCTGATCGAGTTCGACCAGGAGGGCGAGCCGGTCAGCGACGAGCGCCCACCCTATCTCGAGCGATTCATCCACGCGGCGATCTTCGAAGCGCGGCCGGACATCACGGCGGTGGTTCATGCCCACGCCGAGGACACGCTGCCGTTCGGGCTGATCAACAAGCCGCTCGAGCCGGTGATCCATTCCGGCAGCTTCATCGGCGGCAAGGTGCCGGTGTGGGACATCCGCAAAAAATTCGGCGACACCGACCTTCTGGTGCGCAACATGGCGCAAGGGCGCGACCTCGCGAAAAGTCTCGGCAAAGGCAATGTCGCGCTGATGCGCGGCCATGGCTTTGCTTCGGCAGGACGCTCGATCGTCGACGTGGTGCGGCTGTCGGTCTATCTGCCGCGCAATGCGCGCGTGCAGATGAACGCGCTGCGGATGGGCGGCAAACCGAAGCCGTTGTCAAAGGGCGAAATTGCCTCGCGCAGCAAGGGCGAGAGCTACATGGCGACTTCGGCAACAACCTGGCGGGCCTGGGAATATTGGGCCACCCGCGCCGGCTGCGGCGATATGATCGGCCATCAGCACGACCACGCGCCGAAGAAATAAACCCCCGCTACGAGCGGCTTTTCTTCGACCGGCGCCGGTTCGGCCGCGGGGACGATCATGCTCAATCGAAAAGCTAGGGCCTAACGGTTTTGATTCCATCAAAACCGTTAGACTAGGATCGCGGTCCGGCACGGACCATCCGCGCCTTCGGCTCGACCTCGGTGCGCATGAACTCGCCGCGCTCCATGAATTCATCGAAGCGCGTGCTGCGGAGCCTCGGCGGAGTTCTGCGGAGTATGCGCTCGACGCAGCGCCACAAGATCATGGCGTGCACAGGCGACGCCAAAGCAGCTTGCTGGGCTGCGCTTTCGTCGTAGCCGAGAAGTTTCTCTCCGAGATCGCACCAGGCCTCATAAATCGCCGTATTGCGGTCACCGAAATTCAACGGCTCGAACGCCACGGACGGGAGCAGTTCGATCGCGTTGGCGCGCTTAAACCGCCAAACCTGGATTGTGGAGGCGAATGCGACCAGATGCAGCCACTCGTGAAGAAGTGTGAGGCCGAGGAACTGGCCGAGGCGGCGATCGGGCTTGTAGAGCACGATCAGGCTAAAATTGGTGGCATTTCCGAGATTAAAGACCTCCTCACCTTTGACCTTGCGCACCCAAGGATCGAGGAACGACCGCTCGTCGCTCAGGTGTAGGCGCCGAACCAGACGCGGATCCGGCAATTCGCGCAACAGCGCGAGTGCTTGCGCGGCATCGATACGCTCGTAATCGGCAGTCTGATCGGGGATCTCGATCTCGGTCTTGCAGCCGGCGACGCGATAAATTCGCGTCGCAACTGGCTGCCGCACCGGACCGTCGCGCAAGAAAGCCTTCAGGGTCGGGAAGCGCGCCGCATCGGACGCCACGAACACCGTCATCGTACGGCCATAGACCCGTGAAAAGCCGCTCGGCGGCGCTTGTGGCGGATCGATGGGCCGGATCGGACCAATCTTGCCGCCGACGCTTGGCATGTTGCGGTAAAGAAAACCGCGGACAAGGAGTACCAAAAACAGAACGATGATGACGATCTGGAACGCAATCATAATTTGCTGTCGCCGTGCAAAATCGGAAATCCACAGTGCTCGCTCGAAATGACGATGATGACCCGACGCGGTCGTGGCGCCGAATATTTGTCTGGGAACGCCACTGGTCCGTCAGGCGTTATGCGACGCCTTCGATAAGGATGATACAGCGCAATATATTCACATCGTCCTTGTATTGCGCAAGATAAAGAACATGGTGCGAGAGCGCTGCGACGCCAACGCGATGTGCAGCTGTGAGCAGCAGAAGATAAACCCGCCGAAGGCATCGCAAACGGTCCAATTTTGCACAGACACCAATCGTCAAGGAGCGTAGGCCGGGTGTGCTCCAAGCGGCCGGACGTTCGATCTTGTGACGAAGGCCCATGCGTCGAAGGAGAGATTTGACGGCGAATGTTTCCTTACTGCTGCGGCGCTGGCCGAGCTGATGACCAAACACGACGGTCGAGTTCCGTACTGGGAACCGGAGGAATGTCGATGCGATTTGTTGTATTTGACGATGCCCTGTCGGACAACGAGCGGGGTTGGATGGCTGACGACTTGGCCGCCGCGTTGCGCGCACCGCTGGCCGCTATCGGAGTACGTGTTGTCCGACAGCACCGCTCCGAGGACAACTCTCACCGGAGTGGCTTTCAGGCTCAAGGCATTTCGGCAAGAGCGTATAAGGCCAAATCCCAAAAGGTGCGCAGTGTCCTGGAAAGCGTATTGAATTTTAGCGCACCTGAAAGCTGACCTTACCGCGCAGGATGGCCGCGCGGTACGCGATCCTCGCCGGAATTTAAAAAAAGCCATATGGGTGTTGAAGAGTTTTACAGCGTCATGGAATGGCGAACGCCATTTCACTGTCCCGAATTTCATGCTGTAATTGCTTTGGCGCAAGCGTTGTCGGCATCGTAAGGTGACGACCGCGATCGCGCCGGTCCAAGAAACAGATAGGGAGGGTATCGTGGCTCAAGGGGAAACGAAGCTGTTGTATCCGGGTCTTGCCGGATTTTACGAGATGCTGCTGCCGATAGCCGCAACTCTCGTGCGCGTTGTCGTCGGCATTATGTTTTTGATGCATGTTTCGGTAAAATTCAAGCTCGGCGCTGATGCGGTCGCCGCGAACATCTTCGCCAAGAACGGCGTTGAGCCCGCGCTAATGTGGACATACGTCGTCATGTTTCTCGAATCGGTGGGCGGCGTCTGTTTGATCATCGGCCTGTTCACGCGCTTTTTTGCGGCTGCGCTCGCCATCGAGATGCTGGTGGCTTTGCTGTTTGTGCATCTGGCGAAGGGGTATGCGGCGGGCGGTGGCGGATACGAGTATGTGCTCCTGATCGGCGCGGTATGCTTCACCATCGCGATCCGCGGCGGCGGCCCTTATTCGGTCGATCGCGCCATTGGCAAGGAGCTTTAGGCTTAAATCGCACTGCATCACGGCGAAGCTATCGAATGGCGTCCCGGATTGTCGCTATCGGGCAGCACCGGTCTGTGGGCGTGCTCAAAGCCCACGAGGTCGGAGTCGATAACGCCGTCGCCGCGCTCGGCGTCATGGCGCCGCCTTGCTCCAGTTCTTGAGCCCATGGATGGAAGAACGACGTGGGGCGGCCTGTTCTTAAGTCCCGCATAATCGCCGCCAAAGATTTGTCACCATGGCGGAGACGATGACTTGACATTGGTCCCCATTTCGATTACATTGCGCGAATCAAAGCTCGCTCATCGAAGGGCACATTCCGGGTGCGACCTAGAAGGTGGAGCGAGTGCGGTTCCCGCGCGCGGCCTCGCAAGCCGCGCCCGGGCGGCTCCGGGTCACCGACCGACCGGCACGACGACCGGTCTCCGCGGAGCGCGGTTGACTAGGGACAGGCGACAAAGGGTAACGCCCGATGCAGCCACGTCCCAGGAAGCGCGGTACTGGTGCTGAGCCAATGGTGGATGCGTCCGCCCTGGCGAGCGCCGCGGTGGAGCGCCGAAAGGCGAGCGCGCCCGAAGCGCGGACGGACGGTAAGGTCCGTTTCCGCGTGGCGCGCGCCGGGCCCCGCCGGGCACGGCTCATGAAGGTGCGCCTCTCGGCGCTCCGCCTCCCTTCTTTTGTCGGGAGGCCGTAGCAAGGGCTTTCTTAAAGCGTGAAGCAAAGCTCGGATGCGAAGACGCATCGCGAGAACGAGATTGTATTGTTTGTTCCACCGCCCCTTGTGGGGAGGGGGTACCACAAGGGGGCTGGAAGCTAATGGACCGAAAGCTCCGTCACTTCGCCGCCCTTGGCGCGGCCTTGCGCGTAATACTGGCCGATATTGCGCATCAGCGCCGCATCCGACACCGAATAGATCACCGCGTCGGTCTTGCCGGTATTGATGTGGCGCCGCCACAGGAAGTTCGGCACCACGAACAGATCGTTATGGCCCCAGTCGAAGCGCTTGCCGCCGACTTCGGTCGTGCCCGAGCCTTCGATGCAGACGTAATAGGTGCCGGCGGTCTCGCGCTTCCACTCGGTTTCCTCGCCGGGGCGCAGAAGCTGCGCCGAATAATTCAGCGTCTTGAACACCGGTTCGCCGGTGACCGGATTGACGAAGTCGACCTTGATGCCCTCGTACGGGTCGCCTTTCTCGTTGCGCAGCGCATGCAGCATCTCCAGCACATCGGCACCGCGATAATGAAACAGCGGCGCGGGCGCGTGGCCGACGCCGCGCTGATGATCGACGAAGGTCGGCTTGATGCCGCCGTGGCTGTAGAGATGGCGGGAATAGCCTTCCTTGACGGTAACCGCCTGCACATTGGTGTTGCCCTGCGCGCCGGGCATGTTGTGGTCGACCCAGGCGGCGTCGAGGAATTCCATCAGCGGCCAGTCGAGCGTATCGATCCAGATCACCGGCTCGCCGGAATCGTTGCCGTGGTCGTGCCAGGTGCCGTTCGGGGTGAGAATGAGATCGCCGTAATTGGCCGTGACCTTCTCGCCCTCGACGACGGTATAGCCGCCATTTTTGGAAAGAATGGTGCGGCTGGCATTCGGCGAGTGCAGGTGCACCGGCGCGACGTCGCCCGGATTGTAGATCGAGATGGCGCAGCGGATGGTGTTGGTGACCTGCAGGCGGCCGTTCAAGCCGGGATTAAGCAGAAGAATGCTCTGGCGGTCGGCAAATTCGATCGGCGAAACGTCAGCTTTGCTGGCGATTTCCGAAATCTGCTTGAGGTAGCCGTTATATTCGTTCCACTTCCACATATAGGGAACGGTCTTCATCTGGTTGACGGCGACGCGGCCGCTGGCCAGCTGGCCGGAGCCTTCGCCGCTCGTCTCGCTGAACCACGGCCGCTGCGCCGGCGAATTGGCCTGCGTGCGCACCCAGATGTTGTGCTTGCCGGCGTCGGTATTGATGGCCTCCATCAATTCGCGCGCCTTGTTGGAAAGCCCGCCCGGGGCCGGGGCCTTCATAGTCACCGTTGCCATGACGTTTTCTCCTCAATGGGGCGCTCGCGACCCCCTCGCGGTACTGCTTTAAGGGGCTTGCCGCCCGTTTCCTGCCGTTACCGCAGGTATAGTGGCTCGGCCGGGTGTTTGCAAAGCCGTGCGACCGCCGACCGAGGACGCCGCGCCCAGCCGATAGCGCATGGCTGCAGCGCTGAATTTGCCCGTCATTATCGCGGTATCCGGCCCTCCGAGGGCGCGGTGGATTTGGCTCCGTGTCACAACGGGCCGGCTCGTCTCGTCTTGGTTTCCGTAAGCAAGATGCCCGGAACAGAGGAGACGAGCATGACACCGCGATTGAACCCATTCGCCGCCGCCCCCGCGCCGATGCAGGCGTGGCTCGACTTCGGCAAGACGATCCTGAAGGCCGGCCTGGAAGAGAGCCTGATGGAGCTCGTCGAGATCCGCGCCTCGCAGATCAATGGCTGCGCCCGCTGCCTGCATATGCACACGGCGAGCGCCCGGCGGCACGGCGAAACCGAGGAGCGCCTTTACCTGCTCGATGCCTGGCGTGAATCGCCGCTTTACAGTGAGCGCGAGCGTGCTGCCTTGGAATGGACCGAAGCCTTGACGCTGCTGCCGCAGACGCGCGCACCGGACGACATATATCAGGGCCTGCAGGCTCACTTCACAGCGGAGGAGCAAGTGACGCTGACGCTCTTGATCGTCGCCATCAACGGCTGGAACCGCGTGCAAGTCGGTTTCCGTGCGGTGCATCCCGTCGACCGGCGCAAGGTGGCGTGATGACGGCGGCATCGCCCCAGGACGCGGCTGCGAGTTTCGATCCGCTGCGCCCCAAACTCATTCGTGTCGCCTACCGGATGCTGGGCTCGGTCGCCGACGCTGAGGATGTGGTCCAGGAAGCGTTTCTGCGCTGGTTCGATGCCGACCGGGCCGCGGTGCGCGAACCGGAAGCCTATCTGCGCCGCGTCGTGACCCGGCTATGTCTCGACCAGTTGAAATCGGCGCGGCATCGGCGCGAGACCTATATCGGGCCCTGGCTGCCGGAGCCGGTCGTCGAATCCGATCAGGACGAGCTTGACGACGTCACGCTGCCGCTGATGCTGGCGCTGGAACGGCTATCGCCGCTCGAGCGCGCCGCATTCCTGCTGCACGACGTCTTCGGCGTCGGCTTCGATGAGATCGCCGCGACGATCGATCGCGATCCGGCGGCGTGCCGACAGCTTGCCAGCCGCGCCCGCAGCCATGTCCGCGCCGCGCGGCCGCGCTTCGATCTGCCCAAGGAGCGCGGCCTGCAGATCGCCGCGGCATTCTTCGCGGCGTCCCGCAACGGCGACATGCAGCAATTGCGCACGCTGCTCGCCGATGACGTGACGGCATTCGCCGACGGCGGAGGCAAGGCGCGAGCGGCGACGCGGCCGATTGCCGGCCTCGAACCGGTCTTGAAAGTCCATGCCGGGCTGGCGTCGATCTTCGCCGCTCACATGTCGCAGCTTATTCGCTACGGCTTCATCAACGGGCTGCCGGGTTTTGTCACGATGGAGCAGGACGGCGTCCTCCAGACCACCGCGCTGCAGATCGAAGACAGCAAGATCGCCGCGATCTATGTCATGCGCAATCCGGACAAGCTCCGCCACCTCGGCGGTCACGCAATTCACTGATCGGCGCGCGGTTTTGGCGCCGATCCAGGAGCTCAAACAATCATGAGGAGACACGTTGATGCCGGATGTTCGCATCGCCATCGTTTATCACAGCGGCTATGGCCATACCGCGCGGCAGGCTGCGGCCGTCGCTGCCGGCGTAGGGCAGGTGCCGGACGCTGCTCCGCTCCTTCTCACCGTCGAGGAAGCGCAAACGCGCTGGGCCGATCTCGCCGCGGCCGACGCCATCGTGTTCGGAACGCCGACCTATGTCGCCGGCGTTTCGGCGGCATTCAAGGCGTTCCAGGAGGCGTCGTCCCATCTGGTCATGACGCAAGGATTCAGGTGGAAAAATAAGATCGCGGCCGGCTTCACCAACTCCGGCTCCCGCTCCGGCGACAAACTGGCGACGTTGGTGCAACTGGCCCTGTTCGCGGCGCAGCACGGCATGCATTGGGTTAGTCTCGCGCTGCCGCCCGCCAATCATTCGTCGACCGGATCGGAAGCGGATTTGAATCGTCTCGGCTTCTGGCTCGGCGCCGGCGCGCAGTCGAACACCGACCAAGGTCCCGACCTTGCGCCGCCCGAGGCGGATCTCGCCACCGCGCGTCATCTCGGCCGGCGCGTGGCCGAGGTGACGCTGCAGTTCGTGCGTGGCTGCGGTGAGGCGACGTCGTTGGCGGCGTGACCGATGCGAGGCTCAGCCCGCACCGAGAAAGTCGCGGATGGCTTTGGTGAAGTCCGCCGGCCGGTCCATGTTGGAGATGTGGCCGGCGCCGGCAAGTTCGACAAGACGCGAGCCGGGAAGCTTCTCGTTCAGCTTGCGCATCGGCGCGGTAGCGGCGTCTTTCTCGCCACCGAGAAACAGCACCGGGCGCTTCACGGTGGCGACGGCCGAGGCGTAATCGTGGTCGGCGAGCGCCGCAGCGCAGCCGATGAAACCGTTGACCGGCGTGGCGCGGATCATCGCGCGCACCTTGTCGACATAGGGCGGTTTCTTCGCCAAAACTTCGGGTGGGAACCAGCGCGCGATGGTCGGCTCGACCAAGGCTTCGATGCCCGCTTTCTGCGCCACCGCGATACGCTCTTCCCATTGCTGACTCGACTGCGGCGTCGATTGGCAGGGCGAATCGCAGACGATAATGCGGTCGAAGCGGTCGGCATGGCGTTCGGCCAGGCCGAGCGCGGTGGCGCCGCCCATCGACAGGCCGGCAAAATGCGCCTTCTTGATCGACAGCGCGTCGAGCAGGCCAAGCGCGTCGGCAAGCAGCGTATCGTAGGCATAACGGCCGGCCGGTGCATCGGTCGCGCCATGGCCGCGCTGGTCGTAGCGCAACACGCGGTACGAATCCTTCAGCGCCGCCGCCTGCTCGTCCCACATCGCCAGCGAGGTTGCCAGCGAATTGGAGAAGACAAGGCACGGCGAGCTATCCGGCCCGTCGATCTGATAATTGATGGTGATGCCGTTTGCTTTGATTTTCATGATTTGTGCTTTCAGAATCCCGGAGCAGGCGAAGACCTATATCAAAACCTGGCGCCAGTCAGTCGCTTAATTCTGCCCTGTCATTGCCGGGGCTGTCACAGCGGTCGTGGCGCCGGATGGGCGGGCGACCAGCTCCGACAAGGCGACCGCGCGCGGTTTCCGCATCAGGCGCTTGCCGAGGCGGACATGGAGCAAAAGACCAACGCCCGCCACGATGCCGGCGAGCCAGTGAACCATGCTGATCCATGGGCGGGTTTCTTCGTCACCGAAGTAATACAGAGCGTATCCGGTCAGGACCAATAGCAGCATGAGGCCCAGCATAAAAAGACCGCTGCGATGGTTCGCGCGCAAGCGCCAAGCGCGCGCAATATGACCGGGAAGCAGGGAGCCGAAGACGACGAGGCCGGCCATGGCCGCGGCGCCATGCAGGCGGAGCCACAGCGGCTCGGATGCAGCATGGGCGTCGCCGAACTCCGCCGATCCGCCGAACAGGTAATGATCCGTCAGCCAGCCCAGCCCCGACAAGAAAATCCATGCCGCGATCGCGTACAGCCAGCGCTCGTGCCACCGGCTCAGATGCATGGGCGACTGCGGTGCCTGCCTTTTCATGCCGCGATTTCCACCCAGATCAGAGGTCGGCCGCAGCACCGCATCTCTTCGCGATCGATCACGATTGCCTGTGCGCCGAAGCGCTCAAGAATATTGGGCGCGGAGCGCGGCCGAAGACGAATGACCTTGGTCAGGGCATCGGCGGTCATGCCGTCGGGCGCTGCGACACTTACGCTCGCACCCCAGCTTAAGCAGCGGTATCGCGTCGGATCCACCAGCGGATCAATTCTCCGACCCCCGACATTGACCCCCGAAAAATAGCCGGCCGAGGTGGCGAGAGCGGCGTCGGCCAATTTTCCGAGGTATAGCAGCGCCGTCGGTGTGCTGGGATGGCGGATGTGAATCGGCTGCGCTATGCCAAAGCACCGCAGATCGCCTCCTGCGTTGACAATGCCGGTCGCTACGCCTTGGGAGCGAAGGGCGGTAACGGCGCAATCGAGGGCATAGCCTTTGGCAATGCCGCCGAGGTCGATCCAGCCCTTGTTGCGCCAACGCACACAGTTGCCCGCCAGCAGGTCCAGATCGCGATACGTGCCGCCGATTGGCATCGCTTCGCCCAGCCGTTTGGGCAGAAACCCATTCTTGACGAGAACCGCGGCTGTCGTGACGTCAAACGCGCCATCCGAAATCTCGGACAACCGACGCGCGAAGCTAAGAACACGGAATGTGTGCGGATCGACGCTGACCCGCTGGCCTGCCACCGCGTCATTGATACAAGATACATCGCTGCCCGGGTCATGAAAACTCATCAGCCTTTGCACCCGCTCGATCGATGCGAATGCCGCCTCGATTGCAGCCGGCAGAGAATTGGCTGGGCCCTCAGCGGCAATTTCCACCAACGTGCCGAGCAGCGGCCGGGCGCGTCTCATCACCGGCCCTTCAAACTCGACGCATACTTCTGAAGGATGCGCTTCACGCCGTCGGTAATGTGTTTCGACGATAGCGTGGCTCCGCTGATGTTCTTGATGTCGACGTTCAATTGCAATGGCGAGTTGACACTCTTGCCCACGAACTGTGCGCGCCAAGCGGCATTGCGCACCTCGTATCCGTACGATTCATTGTATTCCATGATCTCGATCTGCTTTACAGTCCCGTTCGCATTGATGCCTACGGCCACGGTGATGTACTCGTGTTTGCCGACGACCTTATCGACGATCAACAAACCGCCGTTCGACGTGCGCCAAACGCCAGGCTGTCCGGTGCTCGTGAAGGATGCGCCGGGGAAGATCGCTTTCTGCGCTTGCTCGACGGTGAAATAGGTCGTGGCGTAGGCCGACGTGGAAATCACTGCCACCGGGAGCCAGGCCCATTGACTTGCCTTCATGTCTTTTCACCTCAAAATGTGTATCCAGCCTTGACCCGAAAGCGGAACCTCTCGAAGTCATTGTCGCCTACGTAGCCGCCCACCAAGCCGCCCGGCACCGTATCCATGTGCGCGGTCGCCCAAGGCATTTGCCAGAGCGTCGTCATGGTTATGAAGAATCGTTCGCCGCCGTAATGAAGCGTGGGCCCGAGATAATAACCGCTGTTCGAACTCGTGATTGATCGAGGTGAAGAGCAAGCTGTTGAACTCGCGTTCGTTCTCGACCTCAAAGCCCGCCGACCAGTTCTCGATAAAGCGGTATGACGCGCCGAAACCGAAGTTTACGTCGGTCTCTTCCTGCCAGCTGCTGCCACCATTCACCGAATCGTGAAGGTAGCGATATTCCGGCGCGTAAGTGAAGTTGGCTGCGAGGACCAGCAGGTCATCGAGAAAATTCTTCTGCAATATGATCCGGTTTTCCAGCTCCCTGAAATTCTGGCCAACGGTGGGCTCCGTATAGAGCGCGAGCCCGAACGCGTCGGTGTAGGGGCTGAGAATTCTATAAATTAACTCGCCAGAAACGCCGACGAAGCGCGACGCGTTGAAGTGATCATCGGGACCCACCACATAGTCAGAGAATTGTTCCGGCGGCGTCGTCGCGCCGAAGGGACCATTGTGATAGGCTTGAGTCCAGTTGTAATTGGCATAGAGCGCCGCCTGCAACCGGTCGGTGACTCCATATTCGAACTCGGTCCGTCCTTCGACTTGGTCGTAGTAGCCGCTGTTCTTCTGGTGCCGCCACGACGCCCACTCCTCGACTTCTTTGCCGCCTTGCGGCAGCAAATCGGTGGTGTAAACGAAACCGAATAACGGCTCGTCGGCGCACGCGGCGAAACTTATGATCGAAAACATCGCTGCAAGCGCCAAACAAAGGCGAGAGTGTCCGGCGCGCTGCTCGTGAGGCGTGTGCCGCCGAATGGATAGGTGACGATTAAATCTGAGATGCATTGCCAGCCCCACTGTCTACGCCCGCGTGGGCGTTTACTCGCTGGCTGGCTGCCGATGCCTGAGCGGCAAAGGTGGCTGGCTGAAAAATTGCGCCTACTTCGTGAGAATGAGTTTGCCCGTCGCCGTTACTTGCAGTCGATAATCCTCTTGGTCGTGACGAATAATTACTAGCCTCTCACCGCCCAGAAGTTCACGGCTCAGGATCGTTCTCGGCTTTTTTGAAATCGGCTCCGACACGACGGCATCTCGGTCACTCTGGCTTGGCTTATCCGGCATTGCGCACTGGCGACGTTCATCAGCTTTTGCTTAGACGTTGTTTTCAGTTAGCGCCGCGTCAACCCGACCGTCAACAACTATGTTTTGTATTTATACCAATTCTAAGCTGCTTTGTTTTTCGCGCCCAAATAGCGCAGTGCTTCAAACAACCGCGCTCGCTCGTCAGCTTGGCAGAAAATCTTCGAGCAGCGCGGTCAGCGCCTGCGGCGCCTGCGTCGGCATGAAGTGGCCGGCGTCTTCGATCAGCTCGAAACGCGCGCCGGGAATCTTTTTGGCGAGCTCTGCCGTGCCGGCATGCGGCCGCACCGTATCGTGGCGGCCGGCGATGACCATGGTCGGGCAGCGGAGCTGCGGCAGCATGTGCAGCATGTTGGTGCGCGCCAGGCAGCGAAAGGCGAGGCCGAACCCGACCGGGTCGTTGGCGAGATAGCGCCCGAGATAGGCTTCGTAAGCGGCGCGCTCGCCGAGATTGGCCGGGTAGGACAACGCCAGCGTCGTCGGCAGCGAGGCGCGCATGCCCTCGCGCATGGCAAACGCGGCGCGCTCGTCGAGCGCCGCCGCGCGGGCAGGGTCGACGCCCGGCGCCGGATTGCACAGCACCAGTGCGCCGACCCAACCGGGATGTTTTTCCAGAAAGCGCAGCGCCTGGGTCGCGGCCGCGGCGACGGTGACGAAATGGTATGGCGGCTCAAGACCGACGCTTTTGGCGAGCGCCTCGAAATCCTCGACCAGCGTATCGTTGGTAAAATCCTGGCGCACTTTCTCCGACGCGCCAGCGCCGCGCTGATCGTAGCGCAATACGCGAAATCGCTGCGCGAGCCGCGGCGCGACGGCGTCCCACGAATGCAGCGTGCCGCCCAATTCGTGCAACAGCACGACGGAGCGTCCGCGCTCACCGGCCAGCGCGTAATGCAGGCTCACGCCATTGGCATCGATAAACGGCAATGCTCGCTCCTTCAAAATTCCCAACCGATGAGACGGTCGAGCGAATAGGCGCCGCCGCCGTGAACCAGGAAATAGAACGTCGCCACCAGCCACATCAACGTATATTCGAGGCCGAGCTTGTTCCAAAAATAGCGGCCGACCCGCCAGCGCTCGAAATTCGTCACGATCAGGAACAGCACCAGCGGCACTGCGGCCGCGCGCGTGAACAGGCCGAGCGCCAGCATTGGGCCGGCGATGAGCTCGGTTGCTGCGATCAAAGGCGCCCACAGCCAGCCGGGCCGATAACCCCAAGTGTCGAGATCGACCGCCAGCAGGCGCACATTGCCCTGGCGGATGCCCGTCCCCGGAAAGAAGCCGAAGGCCATGCGCAAGCCGTGCGGCACCATCCACAGCCCGACGACCAGGCGCAGCAGCGCTTCGCTAAGCGGCGCCAGCGTGCGGTAAATGCCTTCCAGCTGCGGAAAGACCAGGTGCGTTTCGTTCATTTTCGAATTTGGCGAGATGCTCGCGGCGTTCGCTCAATGCGCCATCAGCACGGGAAGTTTCGCATTGGCGAGGATGTGCCGCGTGGTGCCGCCGAAAATCATCTGGCGTAACCGGCTTTGCGTATAGGCTCCCTTGACGATGAGATCGCAGCCGAGCTCGTCAGCCTTGGTGAGGATGGTTTCACCGGCGCTGCGCTTGCCGGCGGGCTTCATGGTGATCGCGTCGGCGGCGATGCCGTTCATCTTCAGCGAGCGCGCCATCTGCTCGCCGCTCGGCCCCGCGACAGTTGCGCCTTCGACCGTCAAAATGGTGATGCGATCGGCAAGGCGGAGCAGCGGCATGGCGTCCGCCATGGTGCGCGCCTGTTCAGTGCTGTTATTCCAGGAAACCAATACGTTGGTGCCGAGCGAGCGCGGCGAATTAGGGGGCGCGATGAGCACCGGGCGGCCGCTCTCGAACAGCGCGGATTCCAGCGTGATCATGGACGGGCTTTGCCATTCGTCGCCCGGCCGCGCCAGCACGATCATGTCGAAGACGCGGCCGTAGCTGCCGACGAAATCGTGACCGCTGGGCGCGTCGTTAAGCCACGCCCACGACAGCGAGGCTTGGCCCTCGCCGGCGCGGGGAGCGATGTGGTGGCTCGCCATGAAGGAACGGAACAGCATTTCCGCCTGGCGCACCATCTCGGCGTCGTTCTCCTTCACCGCGACCATGGTCAGCCCGCTGTCGGGGTCCATGGCGACGAGATCGGCGACGGCCGGGCGGAGTGGGAAGCCCTCGATGCAGCTGTCGAATTTCTGCGCCAGCAATAGCGCGGTGTCCAAGGCCGATACCATGGTGGACCCGTGCTCGGTCGGAACGAGAATGGTTTTCATGTGCGCGCCCCAAATGCTCGGCACAGCCGTCGAAGTTTCCCCTTGGAAGGCGCCCCTTACCGGGGTCTCGAGCTTGCGGTCATACTGCCGCGCCGATCCGTGCTCGACAAGCTCCCGGTTGCCCCGGCCGTCGCCCATTGCGAGGCTGGCGTGAGGGATAATTATCGGGAAAAGTGCGCGCGCCGCCGCCGCCCAATCACGACGTTTGATAAACTACCGCCGATTCGCGCTGCGATTTGTCGCGGCGGTGCGACGGGGCGAGGCCATGCGAAACTACGGCATCCGGCAGGTCCAGACCACCGCCCGTATCCTTCTGATCTGCCCGGACTGCGGTCAGGAAAATTCGGAATTCGCCGACACGCTGCGCCGGATGAGCACGTTTTACTGCACCGGCGAGGATTGCGATTACATCTTCGATCTCGCGCCGGGCCGGCGCACCGACTTCGGCAAAACATTCATCGACGCCTGCAAGCGCTTTTACGCCGCATTTTACACGGTGCGCGGCCAGCGGGCCCCTTGATCAGCCCACCGCCTGCGCGGCGGCTTGCACCAGGGCGATCGGATCGGTGAAGGCGGCGACCCCGTGCGCGCGCAGTCTTTCGATCGCCTCGTCGACGCTCATTTTGCGCGTGGCGGCGTGGCCGGCGGCAAATCCGATGAACAGCGGTTTCGGCAGCGGCTCGGCGGTGATCCACGCGATCAGCGCGTCGATCCGCTCAGCGAGCGAGCGCGAGGCGATCACGGTCTGGAACACGATGGCCTTGATATTCCGCCGCGCCGCCAGGATACGGGCGATTTGCAACCGCTCGGTCATGGTCTCGTCGGGCGCGCCGCGCAGATTGTCCATGAAGCTTGCGGCGCGCAGGCCACGGTCGGCGAGAAGGTCCATCATCATCATGGCAAGGCCGGCGCCCGAGGTGACCAGGACGACGTCGCCGTCGGTCTCGACGAGCTGGAAACCGAGGTCGCGGGCGGAACGTTCCAGCGCGGTCATCGCGCGTTCGGCGAGCATGCGGCTGGTGGGAAACTCATCGGGGTCATGGCGGAAATCGGCGGCTTCGTCGCGGATGATTTTTGCATCGCAGGCGATGAGGTTGCCGTCGTCGGTCAGCGCCAGCGGGTTGATCTCGACAAGCTCCAGATCCTCCTGGCGGGCGATGTCGGGCAACCGCATTGCATAGCGCGACAGCCGCGCCGCCAGCTCGCGCGGAAAAAGCTTGGCGACGACTGAGAAAATCGTCTCGGGCGTTGTGTGCTGCGCAATGGCAATGCGGGCAAGCTTGGCCGACTGCTCGACGTTCTCGCCGCCCTGCGGCGCAATCAGGAGCTCCAGCCTTTGCTGCGTGCCGTCGATGCGCACCGCGATGAAAATCTCGCGCGCGATCGGCACCGCCTGTTCGAGAAGAAGCGGCGTGTCGGCGTCGTCGAGCGTGGCCAGGATCAGCCGGCGCGCCTCGCGGAAACCGGGGGCCTTGTCGAAACGGCGGACCAGGCCGCTCTTGCCGCGGCCGCCTTCGAGCACTTGCGCCTTCAACAGGAAGCCGGGCCACGCGGCGGTCTCATCGGGCGGATTCTCGCCGGCGCCGAGCAGCACGCCCTGCGGCACGGCAATGCCGCGGCGGCGCAGCAAGGCTTTTCCGTCGACCTCGGCCAGACGCATAATGTGACATCCTTATGCGCCGTCCGGCGCTCTTCCCGCGGAGAATATCGCATGTCGGGCCCGTTGCGCCTGCCGTTCCTCGATGTCGAGCCGTGGCGCGTGGCGGTCGTCAGCCCGACCGGGCGCTATGCGCGCAATCAGGTCGCCGGCATGGCCGCGGCCGGCACGCCGCTGATCGGCGGCGTCGCGCTTGGCCGCGGCGGGACCGATATGGACGGCCTGCCGCTCTACGACCGCATCGGCGATCTGCCGCAAAGACCGAATATCGCGGTGATCTATACGCCGGCCGAAGGCGTCCGCGCGGCCATCGCCGAATGCGCCCGCGCGGGGGTTCCTACGATTGTGGCGGCCGCCGAATATGTGCCGGTACACGACGCGCTCGGCGCCGTCGCGCTCGCCCGCGAAGCGGGGAGCTGGCTTGTCGGGCCGAATACGCTGGGGATATTCGTGCCGGGTAGGGGGCTGCTCGGTTCCATCGCGCCGAGCTTTTGCAAGGAAGGGCGGCTCGCGGTTATCGTGCGCAGCGGCACGGTGGCGCTCGCCTTGGCGCGGCAGTTGACGCTCGCCGGCATCGGCCAGCGCCTCGTCGCCCATATCGGCGGCGACAGCGTGATCGGGCGTAACCCGCACGAATATCTGCAGGCGCTCGCCGACGACGATGCCACCGCGGCGGTGCTGTATTGCGGCGAGATCGGCGGCGACAAGGAATATGCCTTGGCCGAAGCCGCACGCGGTTTCGCCAAGCCGATCATCGCCATGGTCGTCGGCCGCCATGCGCCGGTGCAAAAGCAGATGGGCCATGCCGGGGCGCTGATCGGCAGCGCGCGCGAGAGCGCGGAAGCGAAAATGCAGGCGCTGGCTTCCGCAGGCTGCCAGGTTGCGAAAGGGCTGGAGCAGGCCATAGCGATGGCGGCGACGTTGGGCTTAGCTGTAAGTTGATATTCCGCTCATTGCCATGAACGAACGGGAGAGGCCTCGAATGAAATTGCATTGGTCGCCGCGCTCGCCGTTCGTGCGCAAGGTCATGATCGTCGCCCATGAGCGCGGCCTCGTCGGGCGCATCACGTGCGTGCGCAGCGTGGCGGCGATGACCAAGCCGCATGCCGAGCTGATGAAGGACAATCCGCTGTCGAAAATTCCGACCCTCGTGCTCGACGACGGCACGGTGCTCTATGACTCCCCCGTGATCTGCGAATATTTCGACGCGCTCGACGGCGCGCCAAAGCTGTTTCCGCGCGCGCCCAAGGCGCGCATGACGGCGCTGCGCCGGCAGGCGCTCGGCGACGGCTTTCTCGATATGATGGTCGCGCTGCGCAACGAGCGCGAGCGGGCGCAGCCGTCCGACATTCACATGGCGAGCACGGCGGCGCGTAAGGCCGCGGTGCTGGCAAGCCTGGACGGCGAGGCGGAATCGCTGACCACCACGCCATTCGGCATCGGCCATATCGCCATCGGCTGCGCGCTGTCCTATCTCGATTTCCGCTTTGCCGAGGACAACTGGCGCAAAGATCATCTGCGCCTCGCCAATTGGCACGCCGCGTTCGCGGCGCGCCCATCGGTGCGGGCGACCGAACCGGTCGACGATTCGTAAAAATCACCCTAGCGTCGGATCGAGCACGATCTTGCCCTGGCCTTCATGCGCCTCGACCAGGCGATGCGCCTCGGCGGCCGCCGACAGTGGCAGCACGCGCTCGATTTGCGGGATGACTTTGCCTTGCGCCGCGGCTTCCAAGCAGTGTGGCAAATCGGCCGGCGTGTAGCCGGGCATGCCCTTGATCGTAATGCGCTTGTGGTAGAGGTGGGAGAAATCGATCGCGACATTCGGCCCGGCATGCGCGCCGGCAGTGACGAGACGGCCATTGTTGCCGATACCGCGGAAGGCGAGCGGCAGCACGGTGGGGTTGGCGATGTTGTCGTACAGCACGTCGACGCCCTTGCCCTCGGTGATCTTCATGATGGCGTCGTGAATATTTTCGCTCGCGTAATTGATGCCGTGATCGGCGCCGAGCTTCCTGCCGAGCGTGACGCGCGCATCGGAGCCGGCCGCCGCGATGACGCGCGCGCCGATCACGTTTTTGGCGATCTGGATGCCAATGGTGCCGAGATTGCCGCCGGCGCCCATGATCAGCACGGTCTCGTCGAATTTGAGGTCGGCGACATGGACCAGGAGATTCCACGCCGTCGGCACGTGGCGCAGCACGACGGCGGCGCGATGAAAGTCGAGATGCGCGGGCAGCGCAACCGCAGCGCTTGCCGGGACGTTGACCAGTTCGGCAAAACCGCCGGGCCGCTTGATGCCCATCATGCCGCGCGGCCCGTCATAGCCGCTGCCGTCCTCGGCGCAGATATTGAGCGGCATGAAGCCCGCGGCGGCGACATGATCGCCGACCCGCCAGCGGCTGACCTGCGCGCCGATCGCATCGACGATGCCGGCGCAATCGACCCCGGGAATGAGCGGCAACGCGGCGCCGCGCGCGCTTTCCTTGCCGGCGCGCAGGCTCACGTCGAGCACGCGATTGACGGTCGCGGCATGGACTTTGATGCGGATTTCGCCGGCACGCGGATCGGGGTCGGGGACTTCTTCGTAGCGTAAAACGTCGGGCGGACCGAATTCGTGAATAACGATGGCTTTCATTCTTTAAATCTTCACGGCGTTCATGGTGTGGAAGGAAAGTCTGGATAACAGAGGAATTGCGCGGCGTCAGCCCGCTCCTTTAGGGTGCGCGCATAAGGGATACTAATAATGGAATTGGAAGATAAATTTGCCATTGCCGAAGTGATCCAGGCCTGGGGCGTCTATCGCGACCAGGGCAGGTGGGAGGAGCTGCGCTCAACCTTTACGCCCGACGGCCACATTTCCGTCTCCTGGTTTCGCGGCCCGTTCGAGCAATTCGTCGCGCATTGCAAGACGAATGCGGGGGCCGGCAATACCTGGTCGCGCCATCATCTGTTCGCGCCGACCCTCAGGCTCGACAAGGATCGCGCGGTTGCGGAAACGCCGGTCATCATCCGCGTGCGGCAGGACTTCAAGGGCGTGCCGGTCGATCTGACTTCGTGCTCGCGCTTCCTCGACCGCCTGGAGCGCCAGGCCGGCGGCTGGCTCATTGCCGAGCGCGCGGCGATCTATGAGCGCGACCGGCTCGATCCGGTCGAGCCGTCGCCGGACTACGACAATTTGTTTCTGGCCGGGGGCGCCGCGCGCTTTCCGGAGCAGTATCGTTACATGGCGTTTCGCCTCGCGCACGCTCCGGGCCGCAAGCTTGCATCCGTCGTCTATCGCGACGGCGGCGCCGAGACCGCGGACCTTTACGCACGCTTTTCCGCCTGGCTTGCCGGCGGCGCCGCTTGACGCGACCACAGCTATCGGGCTAGCCGCGAGGCATTGGAGCCCCTCATGGCGGTCTATACCGATGTCGCGGCGGAGGATCTCGCCAGCTTCCTTGCCGGTTACGACATCGGCGAGCTGTTGTCCTACAAGGGCATCGCCGAGGGCGTCGAAAACTCGAATTTCCTCGTTCATACCGGCAGCGGCAATTATATCCTCACGCTCTATGAGCGGCGCGTCGCCGAGCGCGATTTGCCGTTTTTCCTCGGCTTGATGGAGCATCTGGCGAGCCGCGGCATTACCTGCCCGCAACCGGTCAAGAACCGCGCCGGCAAGGTGCTCGGCAAGCTTGCCGGCAAGCCGGCCGCCATCGTCACCTTTCTCGACGGCTTGTGGATCCGCCGGCCGACCGCGGCGCATTGCGCGGCGCTCGGCGAAGCACTGGCGCGGCTGCATCTCGCCGGCGCCGATTTTCCGATGCGCCGCGACAATGCGCTCTCGGTCGCCGGCTGGCGGGCGCTCCATGAAGGCTGCCGCGAGCGCGCGCATAAAGTGGAGCGCAATATCGAATCGCTCGTCGCCGCCGAGCTCGATGTGCTGGAACGCGACTGGCCGCGCGGCCTGCCGCAAGGCGTCATCCACGCCGACCTGTTCCCGGACAATGTCTTTTTCCTCGGCGACAAGCTCTCCGGCCTGATCGATTTCTATTTCGCCTGCACCGATACGCTGATGTACGACGTTGCCATCTGCTTGAACGCGTGGTGCTTCGAAACCGATCATTCCTACAACGTCACCAAGGGCCGCGCGCTGCTCGCCAATTACGCCAAGGCGCGGTCGCCGTCGCAAGAGGAATGGGACAAGCTGCCGCTGTTGGCGCGCGGCGCCGCCTTGCGCTTTCTGCTCACCCGGCTGGTCGATTGGCTCGACGTGCCGCGCGGCGCGCTGGTGCGGCCGAAAGACCCGCGCGAATATGCGCGCAAGCTCCGCTTCCACCAGAAGGTCAAGAGCGCGCGCGATTACGGAGTGAGCGCGCCGTGACCGCCGAGCCGCCGCAAAAGCTGTCGCAAAAACTGCCGCATGTGGTCGTTCACACCGACGGCGCCTGCTCCGGCAATCCGGGGCCCGGTGGCTGGGGCGCTATACTGACTTTCGGCGACCATGAAAAAGAGCTCAAAGGCGGCGAGGCCAACACTACCAATAACCGCATGGAATTGATGGCGGCGATCTCGGCGCTCGAAGCGCTCAAGCGGCCGTGCCGGGTCGATCTGCACACCGACAGCCAATATCTGCGCAACGGCATCATGTCCTGGATCGCCAACTGGAAAAAAAACGGCTGGCGCACCGCCGACAAGAAGCCGGTCAAGAATGTCGACTTATGGAAACGCCTCGATGCCGCGCTTGGCGAGCATCAAATCCGCTGGCACTGGGTGAAGGGCCATTCCGGCCACGACATGAACGAGCGCGCCGACGAACTCGCCCGCGAAGCGATTGCCGAAATCCGCGCGCAACGCCCGTAGGGGCGGGTTTCAAACCCGCCCCGACAGCGTCACCTTACAGCGATTTCATCAGATTGTCGGCGCCCGAGACTTCGGCTTTGCCCGGCGCATCTTCGACGTTGAGCGTCTTCACCACGCCGTCCTCGACGACCATGGCGTAGCGCTGCGAACGCACGCCAAGCCCGCGTTCGGTCAAGTCCGCGATCAGGCCCATGGCCTTGGCCCAGTTGGCGCTGCCGTCGGCGAGAAATTCGATGGCGTCGCCGCCGGAGGCCTTCTTCCAGGCATCCATCACGAACACGTCGTTGACGCCGGTCACCGCGATGGTGTCGACGCCCTTGGCCTTGATCGCGCCGGCGTTCTTCACGAAGCCGGGCAAGTGGTTCTTGTGGCAGGTCGGGGTAAAGGCGCCGGGCACCGCGAACAGCACCACCTTCTTGCCCTTGAACAATTCGTCCGCCGTCTTCGGTTTCGGTCCCTCGGTCGTCATCACCATAAAAGTGCCGCTCGGCACGCGGTCGCCAACTTTAATCGTCATGATCTTTTTCCTCTCGTGTTCGCAATGAAAACTCGGACCGTCGCGGGATGTCGCTTAGGCGGCGGCGCCATAAACTAGCGTGCCGTGCGAATTAGTCGAGATGGGCCGGAACCTCGATGGCGTCGTCGGGGGAAACCGCGGTGAAAGTCAGCGCCGCGCCGATGACATGGGCGTCGGGCGGCAGCCCATCGAGATCGAAGGTGAATTGCCGTGTCTCGCCGCTACCGTCCTTCGGTTCCGGTTGCGGCAGCGACCAATCGGGTGTCGGCCCTTCGACGAACAGATCGACCGGCGCGCCGGCGGGCGCGGCAACATCGACAACGACATGGTCGTGCGCGGCGCCCGCGATGCGGTGCACCGCCAGAATGGCTAGACCCTTGCCCGGTCCGGTGTTCGGACCGAGCGGGATGCGTCGCGGCACCCGGATTTCGGCCTTCTCGATGGCTGCGTCCTCGGCGCAGTTGCCGTTGAGCGCGACTTGCAGCTTGGCCTCGGCCGGGATGCAAAGATTTCCGCAAATCGCATAACCGAGCTTGAGATGCAGCGACGATGGTATCGCCGTGTCCTTGGGCGCGACCCGCACCGGCAGGATGACATGATCGACATAACCGATCGAAGTGCCGCCGGCGCCGTCGGAGAACCGTTGCGGCGCCGGCCACAGCACGGTGGCGGATTTTACATTGTCGGAACCGGAAAAATCGAAGGTCGGCGGCACGCCGGTATCGCCGGGATCGCGCCAATAAGTATGCCAACCCGGATCGAGCTTGATCTCGACTCCGGCGAGCAGGATCGGCGATTTGGAGGTCTTGCTCGTCGCGCCGGCGATCAGCCGCGCGGCGGTATGCGGCTGCGTATCCCAGTCGGAGGCGTCCTGCGCCCATGCCGCCGCAGGCACGGTCGCAAAACCGATCAACAGGACCGCCGCAATCGTTAATCGACCAGCTGTCATCATTGCCGCTGTCTAGGGCGAACTGAAGGTCGGCGCCACTGACATGATCGTGACCGAGACCTGTCGTGACGAGAATCGGGACCAAGAAACGCGACCGGACGGCAGATTGACTTTGCGCCACCGGCCCGCCGCAATTACGACCGCGATTGACGCGATTGATCGGTCGTAGGGGAATATTGTGAACTTTTAGCCCGCTCGTTCGTTTGCAAATCCGGATTGTTGGGCTAACCTTTCCATATGAAATTGCCGCGCGGCACATCGGGAAAATCGGGGCGTCGGGGCTACCTTGACGGCCAAATGCTGATCGCCATGCCGGCGATGGGCGACGAGCGCTTTTCCCGCTCGCTGATCTATATTTGCGCGCACTCGTCCGAAGGCGCCATGGGCATCGTCGTCAACCATCCGGCGCCGAACATCAATTTCTCCGATCTGTTGGTCAAGCTCAACGTCATCCCGGCGGCCGACGTGATCCAGCTGCCGACGCGCGCCGGCGTGGTCAAGGTGATGCGCGGCGGTCCGGTCGAAACCGAGCGCGGTTTTGTGCTGCACAGCGCCGATTTTTTCATCGAGAATTCGACTTTGCCGATCGACGACGGCATTTGTCTCACCGCCACCATCGATATCCTCAAGGCGATCGCGCGCGGCGAGGGGCCCGACAGTGCCATTCTGGCGCTCGGTTACGCCGGCTGGGCGCCCGGCCAGCTCGAGACCGAAATTCAAGGCAATGGCTGGCTGCATTGCGCGGCCGATCCGGAACTGATCTTCGGTCCCGATATCACCGCCAAATACGAAAGAGCGCTCAAGAAGATCGGCATCGATCTCGGCATGTTGTCGAGCGAAGCCGGGCACGCGTAGTAGGTATCAGGGATCGGTGTTCAGGCATCAGGTGTCGGAAAAGCGCGGCCCTGATGTCTGATCCCCGAGGATCACACGCCAAAAACTTTCGTCCTGATACCTGGTTCTTGACGTCTGATCCCCGATTCCGGCTCAAGCAGCGCGCGCGCCCGCTCGGCGCTCATCGGCTCGCCGAAGACAAAACCTTGCGCGAACTCGCAGCCGAGCTGAGACAATTCGACGGCATCCGAATCGGTTTCGGCGCCTTCCGCCACCACGTCCATGCCGAGATCGTGCGCCAGCGTGATGATGGAACGCAGGATGACCGGGCGCGTGCCTTTGGCCGTGGTGCGCACGAACGACTGATCGATCTTGATGGTGTCGAACGGGAAGCGTTGCAGATAGGACAGCGAGGAATAGCCGGTGCCGAAATCGTCGAGCGCCAAGCCGGCGCCGAGTTCGCGAATCCGGTGCAGCATCTGCGCGGCATGCTCCGGATTCTCCATCACCACCGACTCGGTCAATTCGAGCTTCAGAGAACCTCGCGTCAGCGGCGCACGCGCCAGCACGGTGCGCAGATCCTGAATGAGGTCGTGGCGCAGCAATTGCCGCGACGACACGTTGACGCTGGCGAAGATCGGCTCGCGATGACGCAGCGTCCGCTGCCAGGTCGAAAGCTGCCGCGCGGTGCGATCGAGCACCGACAGGCCGAGCTCGACGATTAATCCGGTCTCCTCCGCAATGTTGATGAACTCCGCCGGCGACAGCCGGCCGAGCTTGGGATGATTCCAGCGCGCCAGCGCCTCGAAGCCGGCGACGGAGCGATCTTCCAGCCGCACGATCGGCTGATAAAGGATGACGATTTCGTCGCGCTCGAGCGCGCGGCGCAGATCGGATTCGATCGACAGCCGATCGGACTTGCGTGCGCGCATCGCCGCCTTGAACACGTCGATGCGATCGCCGCCACCGCGCTTGGCGTGATACATCGCGAGCTCGGCGTCCTTGAGCACCTCCTCGGCGCGCTGCGATTCGCTGTCGGCGAGCGCCAATCCGATCGAGGCGGTGAGGAATATTTCGCGATCGCGGAACGTGATCGGCGCGCGTAGCGTCTTGCGGATGGTTTCGGCGAGCGCGGTAATGCGCGCCAGTTCGCGTTCCGACAGCACGATCAGCCCGAACTGGTCGCCTGAAAGCCGCGCCAGCGTGTCCTGCGGCTTGATCAGCCGGCCGAGGCGGCGCGCCAGCGTGAGCAGGATCGAATCGCCCACCGCCATGCCGACCGAGTCGTTGACCTGCTTGAAGCGGTCGAGATCGATCACCATGACGGTCGGCCGGATTGCGGTATCGGCCTTGGCGAGGCCGAGCACGGCTTGCAGCCGATCCAGAAACAATTCGCGGTTGGGCAGGCCGGTCAGATTGTCGTGCACCGCATCGTGCAAGAGGCGTTCCTCGGCGGTTTTGAGCTCGGTGACGTCGCTGAGCGTGCCGACCAGGCGAACCACTTCACCGTCGGAGCCGACGACGGGCCGTGCCCGTAGCGCGAACCACAGATAATGCCCGTCGGCGGTGCGCATGCGGAAATCCTGCGCCACGCGGCCGCGCCGCTGCTCCAGCACGCTGTCGAGCGTGGCGCGGAACCGATCGCGGTCGAGCTGATGCAGCACGTCGAGCCATTTGGCGGCCGGACCGTCGAGCGAACCGTGCTTCAGCCCGAGCGCGGTTTCGGTCTCCGGGCTGGTATAGACCTTGTCCGAGGCGACGTCCCAATCCCAGATCATGTCGCCGGCGCCGGTCAGCGCCAGTGCGCGCCGCTCGACGTCGGAAACGATGCCGCTGGTCGCGCCGCCGGCAAAAGCGTGCTGCATCACCGTAAACCCGATCAGCATGACGATGAGCACGAGGCCGCCGAGCAAGGCCGGTCCGACGATATCGTTGGTGATGAATCCAAGCACGGTGAGCGCGGCGCCGATCACCCAGACTACCAAGAGAAGCCAGGTCGGAATCAGCATCACCGCGCGGTCGTAATCGTGGGTCGCGAGATAGATGACCAGCGCAAAGCCGAGAACGGCGACCAGGAACAGCGAGATGCGCGCGATGCCGGAGGCGACTGCCGGCGAGAACAGCGCCACCGCGACCAGCGCGCCGAGAAACGCGAGCCAGCCGACGGTGATGTGGGCGTAACGCACGTGCCAGCGGTTGAGATTGAGATAGGCGAACAAAAACACCAATAGCGTTGCGGCGAGAATCGCCTCGCCCGAGGCGCGCCAGATCCGCTCGGCGCTCGACGACATAGCGAAGACCTTGGGCCAAAAGCCGAAATCGATGCCGATATAGATCAGCACCGCCCAGCCGAGTGCGGCAGCGGCCGGAAACATGACGCTGCCTTTGACCACGAACAAAATGGTCAGGAACAAAGCCAGCAGGCCGGCAATGCCGATGACGATGCCCTGATAGAGCGTCAGCGAGTTGAGCTTGTCCTTGTAGGCATCGGGCTCCCACAAATAGAGCTGCGGCAGATTATCGGTGCGCAGTTCGGCGACGAAGGTGATCACGGTGCCGGGGTCGAGCGTGATGCGGTAGACGTCGGCATCGGCGCTGTCTTGCCGCTCCGGCGGATCGCCCGACGACGGCGTGATGTAGACGATGCGCGATTGACCGAGGTCGGGCCAAATCAGGCCGGAGCCGACCATCCGGTAATGCGGCGCCACGATCAGCCGGTCGATCTGCTCGTCGCCGTTATTGGCGAGCGCGAAGACCGCCCAATTCCTTCCCGATTGGCGCGCGCGTATCTCAATGCGCCGGATGATGCCGTCGTCGCCAGGCGCAGTCGACACCTGGATGCGGTCGCCGTCGGTATGCTCGAACTGGACCGCGTCGGTCAGGTCGATCGCACTGGCGTCGGTGCGGACATTGACGGCTTCCACCGCCTGTGCCGCCGGCACGCCGATGAGCGCCACGAAGGCGAGCGCCACGAAGGTGAGCGCCAGGAGCGCGCTGCAGGTCCGGCGAAACGCCGTGGCGCGCGAGGCGCTGGCGCGGGACGTGTCGGCGCTCAAATTGGCGGCGCGCAAAAATGCCAAGAAACCCCTCCGAGGCCGGCAGCCGGCGCCGTTCGCGCCACCCTTATCGATCCCGGAAAAGAGTACCTACCGGGCTTTGCGCCGAATTCGCGACGGCGTGGCTTTCTGCCGGCTCTCTTGCGCCCCAATCCAGCCACGGCAACGCGCGCTCTAGGCCTTTCTTAGTAACCCCTGACGGGTTGCGGAGCAAGGTCGTTTCCCGTTTACTTTCAAGGGGTCAGGACAAATTTGCCGCTTTGGTTGCCGTGCCTTGGCGAAGCCGCACAACCGCCCGCGCGGCGAACGTCCCGCGGTGTGACAACGGCGGCCGCCGGCGTTAAAATTTGCGGGCCGGGGAGCATGCAATGCCAGCCGTCGATGATGACGATCGACCGAAGAAGAAAATCGTCCACGAGATTGGGCAGGACCTCACGCTGCTCTCGGCGGCCGAACTCACGGAGCGCATCGCAATTCTCAAGGACGAGGTTGCCCGGCTCGAGGCCGACATGGCGCGCAAGCGCGCGATGAAATCCGCAGCCGATAATTTCTTTAAGAAGTAAGTATTTTCAACCACTTACCTAAAGACCACGATCCCGCTTCGTGCCGAATCTGAAAAAGATTCGGTAAGTTTCTGGGATTCCTTAACCTTTCGTTAGGCTTTCTCGTTCATTACAGATCGTGTCCATCTTCTGGACATTGAGTGGCTCCTGTCCACTCTGTTTGACGCCTCCCTGTTATCACCTTGAGCCGCCGGCAACGGCGGCTCTTTTTTGTTAAGGAATGTGACCGGCGCGGCAACGCCGTTGTTTTCTCTTTCGACAAAAACGCGGCCGGCAACTATGTCGGAAGGTTCACGCGCTTCGGTGCTGGACAGCGCGCACGCGCCGCGCGATGCTGGCCATTGTGGTGTGAGGCGTACATGTCCGACAAGCGTGCGATGGAAGCCGGCGCGGTCTCCTTTAGCGAGCGGTTAGCGAGTTCCCAGGTCTTTGCGACGCTGTTTCGCGACGGCATGGCCTTGGTCGAGGAAACCGCGAGCTATCTCGACGGCGCCGGCCGCCAGGAATCCAAAAAGCTCGAACGCAGCGCCGGTCTGGTTTACGCGACTGAGAGCATGCGGCTGACGACGCGGTTAATGCAGCTCGCCTCGTGGCTGTTGCTGCACCGGGCGGTCAAGGAAGGCGAGATGACGCTCGCCCAGGCCAACAAGGAAAAGAGCAAGGTGCGGCTCGCCGCCTGCGAGCCGGGCGACGCCAAATCGCTTGAGCTGTTGCCGGCTAAGCTGCAGGAACTGATCGCGCGCTCCACCAAGCTGCAGGCCGAGGTGCGCCGCCTCGATTCCACCATGCACGCGCCGGCGCCGGCCAGAATCGCTGCCGATAACCCGGTCGAGCGGCAGTTGGGACTGTTGAAGGCGGCGTTCGAGCAGGACGCCTGAGAGAGTTTGTCCCGCTCATTCCCGTGCAAGCGGGAATCCGGGAAGACCGGCCGGCCGGCTAAGTCTTTAAGAACCCCGAGAACTTTTTCTGGAACCGCGACAATCGGCCGCCGCGGTCGACCAGATGCTGCTGGCCGCCGGTCCAGGCCGGATGCGACTTCGGATCGATATCGAGATGCAACGTGTCGCCGGGCTTGCCCCAGGTCGTGCGCGTGGTGAATTCGGTGCCGTCGGTCATGACGACCTTGACGGTGTGGTAGTCGGGGTGGGTATCGGGCTTCATAATTCTGCGCTTTAGCTTTGATCTGTTGACGAATTTGGGAGGTCTATAACGCGGCGCAACCCCGGCGGCAAGCCGCCGCAATTGACCCGCAGCAACGGGGCAGGGCATTAGCATTGCGGCCGGTTCGCCTTCGGGGCGCGGGCAGCGGCCAGAATGCGGCCAGGAAAGAGACGATGGAAAGACAGGAACTTCGCGCCGCGCTTTCACTCGCGGCCGTCTTCTCCGTCAGGCTGCTCGGCCTGTTCATGATCTACCCGGTGTTTTCGGTCTATGCCCGGAACCTTACGGGCGCCAATCCTTACCTGATCGGGGAGGCGCTCGGCATTTATGGGTTGAGCCAGGGGCTGCTGCAGATTCCCTTCGGCCTGTTGTCCGACAAAGTCGGCCGCAAGGTCATGATCGTCGTTGGGCTTGCCGTGTTTGCGCTCGGCAGCGCGGTGGCGGCGCTTGCCACCTCGATCGACGGGGTCATCGTCGGCCGCGCGCTGCAAGGCGCGGGCGCGGTCGGCTCGGTGATCCTGGCGCTGGTGGCGGATCTGACCGCGGAGGAAAACCGCACCAAGGCGATGGCGCTGGTCGGCGTCACCATCGGCGCCTCCTTCATGGTCGCGCTGGTGGCGGGTCCGATCGTTGCCAATTTCGTCGGCGTCGCCGGCATTTTCTGGCTGATGGTGGCGCTGGCGCTGGTCGGCATCGCGATTACCCAGTTCGTGGTGCCCAATCCGCCGCGGCTGCGGGTGCATCGCGACGCCGAAGCCGTGCCCGCCATGATCGGCGCGGTGCTGCGCGACAAAGAACTGCTGCGGCTCGATTTCGGCATCTTCGTCCTGCACGCCATGCTCACTGCAAGTTTTTTGGTCGTGCCCGGCCTGTTGCGCGGCACGCTCGATGTGCCGGTTAGCAAACAGTGGATGGTCTATCTGCCGGTGCTGCTCATTTCCGTCGTGGTGATGGTGCCAGCGATCGTCGTCGCCGAGAAATATCGCCGCATGAAGGCCGTCTTTGTCGGCGCGGTTGCGGCGCTGTTTGCAAGCCAACTGATGCTCTATGTCGGCGCCGGTAATCTGTATGTCCTCCTCGCTGCGCTCTTGGTGTTCTTCTCGGCGTTCAACGTCATGGAAGCGAGCCTGCCGTCGCTGATCACCAAGGCGGCGCCGGCCGACGCCAAGGGCACGGCGATGGGGCTTTATTCCAGCCTGCAGTTCCTCGGCATTTTCGCCGGCGGCGTCATCGGCGGCTACGCCAACCAGCACGGCGGCGACGCCGCGGTTTTTGCGCTCACCGCCGCGCTCGCGCTCTTTTGGCTGCTCGCCGCCGCCACCATGGCGCAGCCGAGTTATCTGACCACCCGGCTGATCCCCATTGCCGACGGCAAAGCCGGCGATGCGGAAAGCCTGGCGGCAAAACTGCGGCAGGTGCCGGGCGTCGCCGAAGCGGTGGTGATTGCCGAGGACAAGCTCGCTTACCTCAAAGTCGATGCCAAAGCGTTCGACGCCAAGCTCGCCGCCTCGCTCGCCGGCGCGCCTTGAGCCGCCGCGTCGCCGCCGCCGGCCGGCGGCGTATAGCGGCAGACGCGGTTGCGGCCGCCTCGCTTGGCCTCGTAGAGCGCCAGATCCGCCTGCTTGATGAGATCCTCGACGCCCGACGTCGCCGCATGACAAACGCTGGCGCCGATGCTGATGGTGACCGGGATGCGCGTGCCGCCGGCGGCGATGACGTGCTCGGCGACGAGCTTGCGCAGCCGTTCGCCGGCGGCGACCGCGCTGTCCAGCGTCGCCTCCGGCAAAACCAGCGCGAATTCCTCGCCGCCCAGGCGCCCGGCGATATCGGAGGCGCGCTTCTGCTTCTGCAAAACGTCGGCCACCGTCTTGATGACTTCGTCGCCGACGTCGTGGCCATAAGTGTCGTTGACCCGCTTGAAGTGATCGATGTCGAGCATCAATAACGCCAGCGGCCGGTCGTAGCGGCGAAAGCGCGCCCATTCGGTTTCGGCGAGGCTAAGAAAATTGCGCCGGTTGTTGAGCCCGGTCATGCCGTCGATGGCGGCGAGCCGCTCCAGCGCCTCGGATTCGCGCACCAGATCGCTGACATTGCCGTAGGTCAGAAGCCGGCCGCCGTCGGCCAGCGCCTTGCAGTGGAAGCGGATGACCTCGCCGGTATTGAGCCGGATATTGAGCGCGCCGTCGTGGCCGGTGCGGATCGATTCGAGCTGGCGGGCGAGATAGTCGCCGAGCGCATGCGGCGCCACCGCGTATGCCGCAGAGCCGCGGCCGTGATACATCAGCTTGATGAAACTCGGCCGGCTTTCGGCGACGTCGTCGGGCAGACGCCAGAAGCGGCGGAAGGTGCGGTTGACGAATTGCACGTTGCGCTGCGCGTCGAGCACGACGATGCCGTAATCGAGATCGTCGACGATGGCGCGCAGCGCGGCAAGCTGCGCCGCAATGTCGGGGCGCGCGTCGCGGTCGGCGTCGTCCGCGGGATGCGTTCGCGACGTGTTGGCACTGGCGCTCATGCTCATGGCCACAGCTTAGCTTCGGCTCCGCGCTAAATCGTTTCGGATTTCAGCAAATTTCTAATGGTCCTATTGTTAGGTGTTTCCCCTTATGGCGGCTAAGGCCGCCAGCTCATGCGGTGCACCGGCCGGCCGGAAAACGCATTGATGCCGCCGCCGGTGATGGAAAAGCCGCTTGCCTCGTAGAAGCGGATGGCGCGGGCATTGTCGGTATTGACGTTCGAGCTCAAGCCCCGCCGGCGACAGCCGCTTGGCTTCCGCGATCAGCGCCTTGCCGACGCCGGCACCCCAAAATTCCGGCGCCACCACGAGCTGGTCGAGATAATGCGACACGGGATCGACGGTGACGAAACCGATCATCGCGGCATCGTTGGTCTGCGCGATCACGATCCTGGCCGCGGCGATGAGCTCGCTCTTCCAGCGCGCCCGCCACCAGTCGAGCCGCGCGGCGAAATCGAACTGCGGATAGGTCGCCTGCCAGGTTTTCAGCCACAGCGCGATCGCGGCATCCTCGTCGCGCGGCTGGTATGGACGCAAGCTGAAAGCGGTCTTGCCGCTCACGGCGCCGAGGCTTCCCTGATCTCGGCCTTGCCGGCTTCGCTCGCCGCCTCTTTCAACAGCCGCAGCAGCTCGCGGTGCATGAAATCGTTGCCGGCGACGACGTCGCCCGATTTGAGAATGTCGCCTTTGCCGTCGCAGTCGCTGACGAAGCCGCCGGCTTCGCGCACCAGAAGCGAGCCGGCGGCGAGATCCCAGGGCGAGAGGTTGCGCTCCCAATAGGCGTCGAGCCGGCCGCAGGCGACCCAGGCGAGATCGAGCGCGGCGGCGCCATAGCGGCGCAACCCGGCGAAATTCTGCTGCGCGGCGGCGATCTCGTGGCGGGCGAGCGCAAGATCGCCGCGGCCGTAATGCGGCATGCCGCAGGCGACCACGGCATCGGCGAGGCGCGCCCGCGCCGCGACGCGGATGCGCTTGTCGTTGAGATAGGCGCCCTTGCCGCGCTCGGCGACGAACACTTCGTCGTTGGCCGGATTATAGACCACGCCGGCGACGATGGCGCCGTCGCGCTCGAGCCCGATCGACACCGCGAAATGCGGAATGCCGTGCAGGAAATTGGTGGTGCCGTCGAGCGGATCGACGATGAAGCGGTGGCTCTTGTCGGCGCCCGCGATCGCGCCGCCTTCCTCGCCAAGAAAGCCGTAATCCGGCCGCGCCTTGGCGAGCTCCTCGCGCAAGGTCTCCTCGGCGCGGCGGTCGGCCGCGGTGACGAAATTGCGCGGGCCCTTGAGCGACACCTGCAAATGCTCGACCTCGCCGAGATCGCGCTTGAGCCCGCGCCCGGCGCGATGCGCCGCCTTGATCATGACGTTGAGCACGGCCGAGTGCTGCATGGCGTGTCTGGTAACCCTTAAATGCGCGGCGTCAAGGCTGGCGCTTTCCGCCACCGCGATAGCGGGGGAGGGGGACCACCCCGCGCAGCGGGGTGGTGGAGGGGGCGCGGGCCGCGACGTACCTCCGGCGACGACAACGAAGCTGCATCTCAGAGGCCCCCTCCACCACGCTTCGCGTGGTCCCCCTCCCCCGCTATCGCGGGGGCGGAGGTTTTCGCCACATAAAAATCCTCCGGTAAATTCTGCCGGGCTTTGCGCTCGGGCGCGCTGATGTTGCGCGGCACGTTGTGCAGGAGCTCGCGCTGCACTTGCCCGTGCAGCTGCGGATGCACGATGCGGAACGCGCGCCTGAGGCAGTCGGTGACGTAACCGAGGCAGCGTCGTGCGCGGCGGCAGCGTCCTTTCGGGCAGGTCCGCCACAGCGCGAAAGCGTTGCAATAGCGCCGCTGCTGCGCCACCGCCTCGCGCCCATAACGCCGCGCGAATTCGGCTTGCGACAGCTTGGGGCGGCTGCTCTTGAAGCCCGACTGCAGCATGGCGCCATACACCGCGGCGCTCTCGTTGATGCGGTCGGCGAGTTTTCGTTTCATGGGTTTTTCCTTTCATCCCGCCCCGCGATAGCGGGGAGGGGGGACCGCACGAAGTGCGGTGGGCGGGGCGCGGGCCGCAACGTATCTCCGGCGACGACAACGAAGCTCTGACTCAGAGGCCCCCTCCACCGCGCAAACGCGCGGTCCCCCTCCCCCGCTTCGCGGGGGCGGATAAACGCCCTCCCGTTCCCGCACGCGCCTTGGCCTGCGGGGCACCCGATCTCAGTCACGTGAAGCGCGAAGCGGGAGCGAAAAGAGCGGCGAGGGGTGGTTGGCCTCGGTGTCTGTCTTCGCTTTTCCCGTTTCGCAAAAATAAAAAGGATATGGAACGCCGGAAGACGCGGAGTCGTAAACCTCCGCACCTGTTACGGTGCGGCGCCGTCCCCTGAACGGGAGGGGACAGCTCGCCTTCCGGCGTTCCACCACGGCTCTTGCCAAGGGGTGTGTGGTCCCTTGGTGCGATCCGGGCCAGGCTTCGTGGGAGCTTTGCCAACGCGGCGGATATGACCGCCGGCTCTGCCCCCACTTCCCGCGACGCACCTCGCATGCCGGTCGTAATGCCGGCAGACATGATGCCCGGACCGCCCGGGAGCGGGTTGCAAGCCCGCCCGCGGGCACCGCCTCTCGCCCCACCGCCGCAGTTTGCCTCCACGGCGGCGTCCTTTAGCGGGCGAGATGATTCGTGCGGTTATGTAACGGAACGGGGGACTGATGTCAAGGGACAGTCGCAACAATGGAGACGAGACGCGCTCGAGCTCGTCATGGCCGGACTTGTTCCGGCCATCCACGTCTTTCGACTCGCTCGATACCTAAGACGTGGATGCCCGCGACAAGCGCGGGCATGACGACCGAGAGTTTCTCCGGGCGGTTTGTGCTATACTTCGCTTAATATTGGAGCGACCACGATGATTGCCGATATTGCGTCTCACTGCGGGGAACTGCGGGACCTGTGCCGCCGCTTCCAAGTGCGCCGCCTCGACGTATTCGGCTCGGCGGCGCGCGGCGATTTCGACCCGGCGCGCAGCGATCTCGATTTCCTGGTCGAGTTCGAGCCGTTGCAGGCCTGCGCCTATGTCGATGCCTTTTTCGGGCTCAAAGAGGGCTTAGAAGCGCTCTTTGCCAAGCCGGTGGATTTGGTCACGGTCACCTCCATCCGCAATCCCTATTTCCGCCAGGGCGTCGAACGCACCAAGGCCTCGCTCTATGCAGCATGAGGCGAAGAAGTATCTCGAAGACGTCGCCCAGGCGGGCGAGTTGATCGCGCGGTTCACCGCCGGAAAATCGTTCGCGGATTATGGGAAAGATCCGATGCTCCGCGCGGCAGTAGAGCGGCAATTCGAGATTATCGGCGAGGCACTCGCCCGGCTTGCAAAACGCGACGCGGCGGCGGCCGCACGGATCAGCGAATACCAGCGCATCATCGCTTTTCGCAATGTGCTCATCCACGGCTACAGCAACGTCGATGACCTCCTCGTCTGGGGCATGATCAAGAGCAAGCTTGGCGCGCTACGCCGGGATGTAGTGGCGCTGCTTCGAGAGCCGTGACGGTACTAAAGGGTCTCGACCGCCGTACGGCGCAACAGGCCTTCGCGCTTCATGTCCATATGCAGCGCGATCGAATCGAGGTCGAAGCCGTTCGGCCAAGTCAATATTCCGTCATCGAGAAACACGCGGGCGAAGAAGGCGGGATCGCGCAACGGCTCAGGCCAAGAGATTTAGCGATACAAGCATCGCAATAGGACTTATCCGGATGTTTTCCCAGCCATTCTCTCACGCGCGTTAGATGTGTCATCGGACTTTCAATCCTGCCCTACAGGTCATCCAGCTGGGCTTTCCATGCCTTCCGGTGCTTCGGCTGCGTATTGTATTTGTCTAGTTGTTCGCCAATTCTGGTCAGAAATATTTTGATTCCCTCTGAACCTATCAATGGTAGCGCATTTCTGATCAGGTCGCTAAATGTCACCTCGTAAACGTTAGTGCCAGATGCCCAAGCACCTAAAAAGTCCGTTTCCGCTGCACCCTTCGTGCAAAACAGGAGCTCGGATACGGACATCAGTCTTGCCTTTTTAATCCCATCTGAAACATCGGCATAGCGCAACGATCGCTCCTTCACTTCTACCACTAATGTAATCCTGCCTTGTGCATCAATACATTCAATGTCGCCTGCTGCGCCAGTTGCTGCATCAGCAGCATTAATTACGCTGCGCCGCACTTCCGATAGATTTAAATGCCCCTTAAAGGCCTCAAAGAATGCCGCCACGACTGCTAGTCCCCGGGCGCCGCCGCTCGTCTCGCCAAGAAAGCCTTCTACGAGCTTCATTGCCTGCTTCAAACTTACTCGCGGGGGCAAAAGATAGTCGAATGTCAATTCGCGCAGCCGATCGCGAATTGCCGCCAGTACTTTTATGAGCACATCTTGGGTATAGACTGAGCCGGCATTACTATCTTTCGACCCGCAGAAATATCAATCACGACGGCGGATCAATCGAGCGCCTCCTCTGTGCTTATCCCCAAAAGTGAGGGTCAAGGCACCGTCACGGCTTCGCCGGTTGCGCCGGCGATTGCTGCGGCGCCGCCGCGGCCTGCGCCTGCGCGGCTTGCGCACCTTTGAGCGCATCGAGCCACGGCTGTGCCTGCTTGGTGCCTTCCGCCAGCGTCGCCTTGTCGAGCTTGGCCATGAAATCGTCGAGCGTGATGTCGGTCTCGCCGCCGGCGCGGGAGACGAGGTGCCATTTCACGGCCCCGACCGGATCGCGCGGGGCGCCAAGGCCGCTGGCGAGAATCCGCGCCAGGCGGTCTTGCGCGATCGGGCTGCCGTGCAGCGCTGCCTTGCGGAAGATTTTTGCGGCGGCGTCCTCGTCGCGGGGCACGCCGTCGCCGTTATAGAGCGCGATGGCGTATTCGACCTGGGCGTCGGTGTCGTCGCCGAGGGAGGCTGCCGCCCACAGTTTGACCGCTTCGTGCATGTCGTCGGCCACGCCGCGGCCGTCCTTGTAGAAGGTGCCGAGCGCGTATTGCGCCTGCGGGCTGCCGGCGTCGGCGGCGATGCGCAACAGCTCGGCGGCGCGCTTGAAATCCTGCGGGAACAGTTGCCCCTCGATATAGAGCAAAGCCAGATCGTAGGCGGCTTCGGAATGGCCGAGCTTGGCGGCGGCGGCGAGCCATTTGGCGCTTTGCTCGCGGTCGCGCGGGCCGGCGCGGCCGGCCAGCGCAAACATCGCCAGCGCGAACATGGCGTTCCTGTCGCCGCGCGCGGCGGCGAGCTTGTACCAGTCGGCGGCCTTGGCGTCGTCGCGCGGCACGCCGAGCCCGTTGGCGTAGAGCTCGCCGAGGAGCGTCATCGATGGCGCATTGCCGGCCGAGGCGCCGTCGGTGGCGTATTGGAAAGCGGTGAGGAAATAGCCGCGCTGGAAGGCGCCGAAAGCGAGGTCGGGTTTTTGCGCGCCGGTGGCGGGCGCGGGCAGGGCGGTTTGCGGGGTGTATTGGATTGGCGGCGCCGCGCGCGCGGGCGGCGGTTTGGGTTGCGCGGATGCGGGGTGGGCGAGGGCGAAGATAAGCGAGGCGGCGAGCACAATGCCTCCCGCCCCGCGAAAGCGGGGAGGGGGGACCGCACGAAGTGCGGTGGGCGGGGCGCGGACCGCGACGATTTCTCTTGCGACGACAACGAAGCGATGAATCAGAGGCCCCCTCCACCGCGCAAACGCGCGGTCCCCCTCCCCCGCTTCGCGGGGGCGGATCATTGCGCAGCCGGCGCGGCGAGTGTGGCGGCGGCCGCGGCGATTGTTGCGGCGACGTTTTGCGGCTCGGTCCATATCCACTCACCCAGCGCGATGAAGTCGGCGCCGGTTTGCGCCAGCGGGGCGATCTCGTCGCGGCTTGCCGCATAGCCGACGCAGGGGATTTCGAACAGCTCCGCCCACCAGAGGAGGCGCTCCAAAACTTCGTCGAACGGCAGGCCGCCGCCGCGCTTGTTCCCAGGGACGGGCGGGTCGCCGAACATCACGTAATCGGCGCCAGTCTCGGCGGCGAGCATGGCATCATGACGGCTCGATAGCCCGCCGGCGCCGGCGATGCGGTCGGGTTTGAGCAAAGCCAGCGCCGCGGCGAAAGCGTCGATGCCGGAAAGATGCGCGCCATCGGCGCCGGCGCGCGCCACGATGCCGGGGCGGCCGTCGAGCAAAAGTGCGACATCGCGCCGCTGCACGGTCTCGGCGATGGCTTTGGTGCGGTTGATCAGCGTGCGCTCGTCGGCCTCGGCCAGCCGCAGCAGCACCGCGGCGACGTCGCCGGCGCCGAGCGCGGCTTCCAGTTGCGGCGCAAACGCCGCCGGGTCGGCGACCGGCGGGGTGATGAGATAGAGGCGGGGGGTGGGCGCGCTTATCCGCCCCCGCGAAGCGGGGGAGGGGGACCGCCCCGATAGGGGCGGTGGAGGGGGCTTCTGACTCAAAGCCGGTCCGCCGCCAATCGAACGACCGCGTCCGCCGCTTCATCAACGCCGTGCATCAAGTCGGCCGCAGCAATCCGCACCACTGTCACACCATGTTGCTTGAGCCAAGCATCGCGGCGTTCATCGCGTTGCGGCCGGTCAGCCATATCATGGCTTATGCCATCGATCTCGATCGCCAGATTTGCTTTCGTGCAATAGAAATCGAGCACATAGGGTCCGATCGGATGCTGGCGCCGGAATATTGGTTTGCCCGGCAGGCGTTCACGCAAGCGGTTCCATAAGCGAGCTTCGGGAACGGACAACGCGCGCCGCAGATGGCGGGCCTTATTGACGATCTTTTTCGGCGCTCTCATTGGCGGCGAGTCAGACGCCCCCTCCACCGCGCTTCGCGCGGTCCCCCTCCCCCATTTCCATGGGGGAGGATGCACTATTACGCCGCTTTGCGTTCCAGGTCGGCTTTCCATTGGCCGGCGGCGGCGAGCCCATTCATCATGGCGCGGTGGGCGAAGGCGCGTTGCGCGGCGGCGGTGTTTTCGGATTTGCCCGACCATGTGGTCTGCGGCGCGTGCTGCAGCGCGCGGCCGTAGGAAAAGGTGACGCGCCACGGCAGCGGGCCGAGCTTGTTCATGGCGTCGAGGTGCGCGGTCGCCTCCTCGTCGGACTGGCCGCCGGAGAGAAAGGCGATGCCGGGCACCGCGGCGGGCACGCATTCCTTGAGCACGCGCAGCGTCTTGTCGGCGACTTCTTCGACCGACGCGCGCTGGCCCGACTTTTTGCCGGGCACCGCCATGTTGGGCTTGAGCACCACGCCTTCGAGCGCGACGCGGTTATAGAACAATTGCTGGAACGTCTCCTTGAGCACCCAGCTGGTGACCTCGACGCAGCGGTCGATGTCGTGGTCGCCGTCCATCAGCACTTCCGGCTCGACGATCGGCACGATGCCTTCGTCCTGGCACAGCGCGGCATAGCGGGCGAGCGCGTGGGCATTGGCGGCAACGGCGGTGTAGCTCGGCATTGCGTGCAGTTGGGCGTTCCCTTGGCCGATATCGATCACCGCGCGCCATTTGGCGAATTTGGCGCCGAGCGTGCGGTATTCGGCGAGCCGCTCGCGCAGGCCGTCGAGCCCCTCGGTGACGACTTCGCCGGGGCAGGACGGCAGCGGCTTGGTGCCCTTGTCGACCTTGATGCCGGGCAGCGTACCGGCTTTCTCGATCAGCTTGACCAGCGGCGTGCCGTCCTTGGCGTTCTGGCGGATGGTCTCGTCATAGAGAATGACGCCGGAAATATATTTCGCCATCGCCTCGGTGGAGCGGAACAGCATTTCGCGATAGTCGCGCCGGCTGTCGGCGGTGGATTCCACGCCGAGCGCGTCGAAGCGCTTTTTGATGGTGCCGGTGGATTCGTCGGCGGCCAGAATGCCCCGGCCCGGAGCGACCATGGCGGTTGCGACCTTGTTCAATTCGGAAAGATTCATCGCGCTGCTCTCTGAGGCCTTTGCCGGAATGGTATTAACGAAGCTCGTAATATAGCCGTTCCCGGTAAGGCTAGTCTGAATTTCGGACAATTCGTAAGGTGTTGATAATACGGCGTTCGGCAGGTTCCGTAAAACGCGGTGGGTCGGCATCCGCTTCGCGACGCGTCTAGGATTCCGGTTGCCTTTCCCATTTTTCGTCGCGTTTGCGCCAAACCCATTGGGCTCCCTTTACGTTGGTGCTCATCACGCGAAAATGCTGATGGGAAAATTCGCCCTGTAGCACGACAAGGAAGTCGTCATCGCCAAGCAATAATTCATAATATTCGTCGAATTGCCGCCTGCTCGGCCCGAATTCAAAGAAATCGTGCAGGTATTTTGCCGCCATCCAGGTTCCATATTGATGTATTCCGGCCAATACGAAATTGTAATTGCCGTTCGATCTCTTGGTCCGCAGCAGGATTGCATAATCTTCTTGAATGACCGTGGGTGGAACGAAAATGGTGGTGCCTTCTTCGTGGGCTTTTATCGCTAAATCATAGGTCTCCTCTGCCGGCGACTCTAACGGTGCCCGCTCAGAATCATTCCAATCCCAAATTTTCAGGGTGGCTGTGCGGTCTTGCTCGTCTTCGAAATCCTCGACGAACCAGCAAGGTATTTGCGCAAGCAGTGACTTTACGTCGTCGGGCGTGACGTCTTTTGATCCTCGCCGAGAGCGGGTCGGGAGTATTTTTCTCAGCATCGAATTCGCGGCTGGCGAGCATATGAAGATCGAATCGCCTTCCGGCATCTGCATATCAGCGCTGCCGCGTGGCACGGGCCGTAGCGCGACATTCTTTTCGGGCAACGACGAGATGAGTGCGGTGTTTATCATCGCCAAGGCGAAATAATCGCCGGCATGAACCAACTCCAATGGCTTTCCGACGAAATGCGACGGATAGATTATTGAGTAGTTTGGATCACGCGTTCGAATCTTGAAAAACTTCTCGATGCGATCCTTTCGGTCCCTGTCGTTGCGAAAGCGGACTGTAATTTCATGAAGATGGAGCAGCTGCTTTTCTTGGCGAACCGCGATCAAAATGCTGATAAGTACCCCGATGGACGCTACGATCAGCCCCCAATCGAGCCCAGAGATGTTCGCGATCCAGGCCATTGGCCCCGCCTGAAATTGGTTGCGCTATTCCAATGCGAATGGGTGATTTCATCGTCAATTATTTAACTTTCGGAATTCGAGTGCAAGGAGATTCCTCAACCCTCGGTTAGCTCGCGGCAATGCTTTCGGATACCAACAACACTTTCACGCCCGGCAGGGTCTTGCCTTCCAGCGACTCCAGAAAGGCGCCGCCGCCGGTCGAGACATGGGTCAGGCGGTCGGTCACGGAGGCGAGGTTGAGCGCCGCCACCGTATCGCCGCCGCCGGCAAAACTGACAAGCTTGCCGGCCGCCGTGAGTTCCGCCGCGGCTTCGGCCACCTCGATGGTACCATTATCGAACGGCTCGTGCTCGAAGGCGCCGAACGGCCCGTTCCACACCAGCGTCTTGGAACGGGCCAACACCGAGACGACGTGCTCGATCGTGCGCGGGCCGATGTCGAGGATCATGTCGGCTGCGCCAACGTCGTCGACCGAGACCACGCGGGTCAGCACATGGTCGGCGAGCTCGCCCGCCACCACGGCGTCGACCGGCAGCACGATCTCGCGCCGCATCGCCTTCGCCTTGGCCATGATGGCGCGCGCGGTTTGCACGAGGTCGGCTTCGTAGAGCGATTTGCCGACGGCCTTGCCTTGCGCCACCAGGAACGTATTGGCCATGGCGCCGCCGATGATCAGCGTCTCGACCTTGGCAAGGAGATGGCCGAGGAGCTCGAGCTTGGTCGACACTTTGGCGCCGCCGACGATCGCGGTCACCGGATGCTGCGGGTGCTCGAAGGCGCGCTCCAGCGCGTCGAGCTCGGCCTGCATGGCGCGGCCGGGATAGGCCGGCAGCTTGCCGACGGTGACGATCGCGGTGTTGGAGGCGTGCTCGCGATGCGCCGCCGAGAAGGCGTCGTCGACGAAAATGTCGCCGAGCGCGGCGAGGCGTTTGGCGAATTCCCTGTCGTTCTTTTCTTCCTCGGGATGGAACCGGGTATTTTCCAGGCAAAGAATGTCGCCGTTCTTCATGGCGGCGACCGCCTTCTCCGCCGCCGGCCCGATGCAGTCGTCGGCAAAGGCCACCGGCTGCTTGACGATGCGCGCCACTTCGGCGGCGACGGGTTTTAGCGAATCCTTGGGATCGCGGCCTTTCGGCCGGTTGAGATGCGAGAGCAGGATGACCTTGCCGCCCTTGCCGGCGAGTTCGCGGATGGTTCGCGCGGTCTCCTCGATGCGGGTCGAGTCGGCAACCTTGCCGCCGGACATCGGCACGTTGAGGTCGACGCGCAGCAACACGCGTTTTCCTTTGACGTCGGCTTCGTCGAGTGAGCGGAAGGACTGCATGGCGCGCGGACTGCTGCGAACGGTCAGGCGAGCTTGCCCATCGCCACCGCGGTGTCGATCATGCGATTGGAGAAGCCCCACTCATTGTCGTACCACGACATTACCCGCACGAAAGTGCCGTCGATGACCTTGGTCTGGTCCATGTGGAAAACGGATGAATGCGGGTCGTGGTTGAAGTCGCTCGAGACATTGGGCGCGTCGGTGAAGCCGAGGATGCCCTTGAGCTCTTGCCCGGCGGCGCGCTTGACCGCGCCGTTGATCTCGTCCTTCGAGGTGGCGCGCTTGGCGACGAATTTGAAATCGATCACCGAGACGTTGGGCGTCGGCACACGGATGGAGACGCCGTCGAGCCGCCCGGCAAGCTCGGGCAATACCAGGCCCACCGCCTTGGCGGCGCCGGTCGAAGTCGGGATCATGTTGAGCGCCGCGGCGCGCGCCCGGTAGAGGTCCTTGTGCACCTGATCGAGCGACGGCTGGTCGTTGGTGTAGGAATGCACCGTGGTCATAAAGCCTTTGTCGATGCCGACCGCGTCGTTGAGCACCTTGGCGACCGGCGCCAGGCAATTGGTCGTGCATGAGGCGTTGGAGACCACGGTGTGCGCCTTGGTCAGCTTGTCGTGATTGACGCCATAGACCACGGTGAGATCGGCGCCGTCCGCTGGCGCCGAGACCAACACGCGCTTGGCGCCGGCGGTCAGATGCGCCGAGGCCTTGTCCTTGGAGGTGAAGATGCCGGTGCATTCCAGCGCCACGTCGATGCCGAGCTCTTGCCACGGCAGCTGCGCCGGGTCCTTCACCGCGGTGACTTTGATGGCGCCGTTGCCGCAGGAGATAGTGTCGCCCTTGACCGTGACCTCGCCGGGGAAGCGGCCGTGCACTGAATCGTAGCGAAGCAGATGCGCATTGGTCTCGACCGGCGCGAGGTCGTTGATGGCGATGACTTCGATGTCGTGACGGTCGGCTTCGACCACGGCCCGCAGAATATTGCGGCCGATGCGGCCAAACCCATTGATGGCGACGCGAACCGACATTCTTATCTCCCGGTCTCCCCTTGCCGCCGGCCGGAAATGCGCGGCGGCGACACGTCTTATTTAGCTATTCTCTATGACTTTCCTAACCGAACCAATGCCGCTTCGGCCACTTTTTCCGCCGTAATGCCGAAATGACGGTAAAGGTCTCTGGCCGGCGCACTGGCGCCAAACCCGGTCATGCCGATGAAAGTTCCCTCCGAGCCGATAATGGCGTCCCAGCCCTGGCGGATGCCGGCCTCGACGGCGACGTTAACTTTGGCATCGCCGACGATGGCGGCGCGCCGGCCCTCCGGCAGCGCGAGCAAAAGCTCAAAGCACGGCACCGACACCACTCGCGCCGAGATTTTGCGTGCGGCGAGGAGCTTCTTGGCTTCGACCGCGATGGCGACTTCCGAGCCGGTGGCGAACAGCGACACCGCGGCATCGTCATCCTCGGCGCCGCGCAGTTCATAAGCGCCGGCGGCGCAGCGGTTAGTCTCATCAAAGCCGTCGCGCAGTTGTGGCAGGTTCTGCCGCGTCAGCGCCAGCACGCTCGGGCCGTCCTTGCTTTGCAGCGCGAGCTGCCAGCATTCCACAGTCTCGACCACATCGGCCGGGCGGAACACCTTCAGGTTCGGGATGGCGCGCAGCGCGGCGAGATGCTCGACCGGCTGATGCGTCGGGCCGTCCTCGCCGAGCCCGATGGAATCGTGCGTCATGACATGAATGACGCGCTGGGCCATCAGCGCCGCGAGCCGGATCGCCGGCCGGCAATAATCCGAGAACACCAGAAACGTGCCGGAATAGGCAATGATGCCGCCATGCAGCGCCATGCCGTTCATGGCGGCCGCCATGCCGTGCTCGCGCACACCGTAATGAATGAAGGTGCCGGCATAATCGCCGGGCTTCATCGCCTTCATCGCCTTGGTGCGGGTGTTGTTGGAGCCGGTGAGGTCGGCCGAGCCGCCGATCATTTCCGGCAGCGCCACGGTCAGCGCTTCGAGCGCGAATTCGGACGCGGCGCGAGTGGCGATCTCTTTTGGAGCGGCGGCAAGCTTTTGCTTCACGTCCTTGACCGCGGCCGCGAGCGTGCCGGGCAGTTCGCCGCGGAGGCGGCGCTCGAACTCGGCGCGCTGTGCGGCGTCGCACGCGGCAAGACGTTTTTCCCAGGCGAGCCGCGCCGGGCGGCCGCGCTCGCCGGCGGCACGCCATGGCGCCAAGATGTTTGCCGGAATCTCGAAGGGCGGCGAGGTCCAGCCGAGCTGTTGCCGCGCGGCGGCGATCTCATCGGCGCCGAGCGGCGAGCCATGCGCTTTCTCGGTGCCGCCTTTGGTGGGCGCGCCGAATCCGATCGTGGTGCGGCAGGCGATCATCGATGGCCGGTCGGATTTTTGCGCCGCCGCAAAGGCGGCGGCGATCGCCGCCGGGTCGTGGCCGTCGATGCGCGTCGCCGCCCACCCAGCCGATTGGAAACGCGCCACCTGGTCGACGTTATCCGATAGCGAGGTCGGGCCGTCGATCGAAATACCGTTGTCGTCGTAGAGCACGATGAGCTTGTTGAGCCGCAAATGGCCGGCGAGCGCGATCGCTTCCTGACTGATGCCCTCCATCAGGTCGCCGTCGGAGGCGAGCACATAAGTGGTGTGATCGACGAGGTCGCCGCCGAAGATCGCGGCGAGGTGGCGCTCGGCGATCGCCATGCCGACGGCATTGGCGAGCCCCTGGCCGAGCGGGCCGGTGGTGGTCTCGACGCCGGGCGTATGGCCGTGCTCGGGATGGCCCGGCGTGAGCGAGCCGAGCTGGCGGAAGCGCTTGATCTCCGCGATCGTCATCGTCTCGTAGCCGAGAAGATAAAGCAGCGCGTAGAGCAGCATCGAGCCGTGGCCGGCGGAGAGCACGAAGCGGTCGCGATCGGGCCAGGCCGGATCGGCAGGATCGAACTTGAGAAACTGAGTGAACAGCACGGTCGCGATATCGGCCGCGCCCATTGGCAGACCGGGATGGCCGGCCTTCGCCTGTTCGACAGCATCCATCGCCAGCGCGCGGATGGCATTGGCCATGCGGTCATGCTCGGCGCGTGACGCTGTGGCGGCGGTCGAAGTCGTGCTTGGATTCATGGCGCCCGGAAAGCGGGGAGACTGGGCGAGAGTGGCGCTCGCCGCGGTGAGACGGTCCGGCTTGGTCATCGGAAAAGCCAATCGCGGCGCAAAGGCTTTTGCCGCGGTTATCGAAACGGTCCTGGGAACAGGCGGGGCACAGATAACATGGAGGGCGCGCCAGTCAATTCCGCGGCGGTTGCCTTTCCGCGTCATGCACAGGTCACAATCCGCGCCGTTGACGCTTTCCCGCGATACGACGTAAGCTTCCCGCGATAAATAGTTGCCTGCACACAATTTTTGCGTAGGGGGCGGACGCCATGGCCGCTGCCGATGGCCTGCCGAGCGAGACCGAAGCGATCGCGGCTGCGGCGGCGCGGCTCTCACTTGCGCTTGAGGCGCTCGATGCCGCGGCGGAGCGCCGCCGCGAGACCGATCGCGCGGCGCAAGCGCTCGCCGACCGGGTCCATGCGCTCGACAGCGACCGCGCGCGGCTGGCGAGCGAATTGGACGACGCAGCGGCGCGCGCGCGCGACCTCGAGACCGCCAATCGCGAGGCCGGCGCGCGTATCGATGCCGCGATTGCAACCATCCGCGACGTGCTGAATTCGGATGAATGAGAGTTAGCAAAATGGCTCAGGTCAGCGTCACCATCAACGGCCGGCAGTTCCGCATGACCTGCGAAGACGGTCAGGAGGAACACCTAGAGAAGCTCGCGCGCGAGCTCGACACGCGGATCAGCGGTCTTCGCGCTAAATTCGGCGAGATCGGCGATACGCGCTTGACAGTGATGGCGGCGATCACCGTCGCCGACGAACTCGCCGAGGCCGGCACGCGCGTCAAGCGGTTGGAAGAGGAGCTTGCCGCGTTGCAAGACGCCCGCGCGGCGATATCCGATCGCAACAAAGCCGCTCAGGCCTCCATCGCCACCGCGCTCTCCGCCGCTGCCGAGCGCATCGAAGTCATCACCAAGAAGCTCAATCAAACCATCGCGACAAGCGGCATCGCGCTCAGCTAAGTCCGGTAAGCGACGACAACGTAATCGACATCGTCGCGCGTGAACGTGGCGACCGTGCGCAGGCCCATCTTGGCGTGGGCGCGCAGCGAAGCGATATTGTCGGCGCGGATGAAGGTAAAGCATTCGCGGTCGGGCATGCGCGCCAGCAGGCCCGAGAACAATGCGCCCGCCAGGCCATGACCGCGTTCTTCTGCGGCGACGCAGACCGGCCCGTAAATGTAGGCGTTAGGCGAATGCGAATAGGCATTCAGCATCGCCTGCACGATGCCAGCGGATGCCTGGGCCTGGATCGACGAGGAGATCACGTAGGCCACGATCCGGCCGCCGCGACGGGCGACGATCACCGGCGTGTCGCTCAGTCGCGCTTCGAACCATTCACGCGGAAAGCGCACCGACAGCGTGCCGCCGCGGTCGAGGTGATTGGCATCCTGCAATTCGAGAATGCCGTCGATGTCGGCCTTGGTCGCCAGACCGATTTCGGGAGAGGGTTCGGGCATGCCGCGCATGATGCCGCAAGGCTGTTGCAAAATCGAGCGCCCCACGAGCCATGGTGGCATCCAGATCACGTTCGCACTACATTGTCTGGGCGGGGCTGCCCGATGCGTCAGGAGCCAATTCTCGGGGCCTTATCGATCTCTCAGGGAGCTGTCCCTGGCCGAGCTCGTGGGTTCGGTCACACGGCGCCCACCTACATGTGTAGGGAACCCGGGGTCGCTGCTCCAACGGCCGGCGCGGCTCCGCACTTATTTTTTCGTTTCCCGGGAGCGGCGCAGCACGTAGCGTAAGCGAAGTGGTGCGCTGCGGAACGGGATCGTTACAGACTGCGACGATCCCGGATCAGCGGTGCACCGTTTTTCACGCTGCACCGCATCCGGGAAACGATCGTGTCGACACCTGCGCCTTCTATCGAATCTGAGAAAGTCGAACTCCGCCGCGAGGCCGCAGCGCGCCGCGACGCGTTGCCGGCGGAGATGCGCAAGGCGGCGGCCGAGGCGATTGCGGCGCGAGCGTTTCCGCTGCCGATTTCGCCCGGCATCATCGTATCCGGCTTCATGCCGTTGAAAAGCGAGATCAATCCGCTGCCGCTGATGCAGACGCTGGCCGAGGCCGGCGCGACGCTGGCGCTGCCGAAGATCGCCGGGCGCGGCAAGCCGCTGATGATGCGGGCGTGGCGCTGGGGTGCGCCGCTCGAGGCCGGGCAGTGGGGCATCCGCGAGCCGAAAGCCGATGCGCCGGAAGTCGAGCCGGATATTCTGTTGGTGCCGCTTCTCGCCTTCGACCGCACGGGTCACCGCATCGGCTACGGCGCCGGCTATTACGATATGACCATTGCGCGCCTGCGTTCGCGCAAAACCGTAACCGCCGTCGGCATCGCCTTCGCGATGCAGGAAGTTCCCGCCGTGCCGGCGACCGAGTACGACGCGCGGCTTGATCTCATGCTAACGGAACACGAAGCGATCGAGATAAAAGGCTGAGCATGCGTATTCTTTTCGTCGGCGACATTGTCGGGCGGAGCGGGCGGACCGTGGTCGTCGAGCGGCTGCCGAAGCTGGTGCGCGACTGGAAGCTCGATCTGGTCGTGGCCAACGGCGAGAACTCAGCTGGCGGCTTCGGCATCACCGAAGCGATCTATCGCGAACTGATCGAGGTCGGCGTCGATGCGGTCACGCTTGGCAATCATGCCTGGGACCAGAAAGAGGCGCTGGTCTTTATCGAGCGCGCGCCGCGCCTGATCAGGCCGCTCAATTATCCTCCCGGCACGCCGGGCCGCGGCGCCGCCATGATCGAGGCCAAGAACGGCGGCCGCGCGCTCGTCATCAACGCCATGGGCCGCATCTACATGGACCCGCTCGACGATCCGTTCGCGGCGCTCGATCGCGAGCTTACCGCCTGCGCGCTGCCCAAAGGCGCCGATGCCATCATCGTCGATTTCCACGGCGAGGCGACCAGCGAAAAGCAGGCGATGGGATTTTTCTGCGACGGGAGGGCGAGCCTCGTCGTCGGCACCCATACCCACGTGCCGACCGCGGACCAGCGCGTGTTGCCCGGCGGCACCGCGTTCATCAGCGACGTCGGCATGAGCGGCGATTTCGATTCGGTGATCGGCATGGCCAAGGACGAGCCGCTGCAGCGCTTCCTGCGGCGCATTTCGGCGGCCCGCTTCGAGCCGGCCGCCGGCCCGGCGACGCTCTGCGGCATCGCGGTGGAAACGGACGCGGCGACCGGGCTTGCCACGAAAGTCGGTGCGGTGCGGCTTGGCGGCGCGCTGGAACAGGCCGTGCCGGCGTTTTGGGCCTGAAGTCTTTATTTCTGTTAGCCGTCGCCATATAACGTCGCCGGCTTCAATTCACCCCATAACACGCGCGCGAGCGGGCGCAGACATCAGCGTTGAGAGCGACTTATGGCCGGACATTCACAGTTCAAGAACATCATGCACCGCAAGGGGCGGCAGGATGCGGCGAAATCGAAATTGTTCGGCAAGCTTGCCCGCGAAATCACCGTCTCCGCCAAGCTTGGCGTGCCCGATCCGGCGATGAATCCGCGGCTGCGCGCGGCGATGATGGCGGCGCGCGCCGAGAACATGCCGAAGGACAATATCGAGCGCGCCATCAAGAAGGCGCTGGGCGGCGATGCCGAGACCTACGAGCAGGTCCGTTACGAGGGCTATGGGCCGGGCGGCATCGCGGTGATCGTCGAAGTCTTGACCGACAACCGCAACCGCGCCGCCGGCGAAGTGCGTGCAGCCTTCACTAAGAGCGGCGGCAATCTGGCGGAGACCGGCGCGGTGTCGTTCATGTTCGATCATGTCGGCGTCATCGAATACGATGCCAAGGCGGCCAGCGCGGAAGCGATGTTCGACGCGGCGCTCGACGCCGGCGCCGACGACGTGGTCTCTACCGCCGACGCGCACGAGATCTACGCGGCGCAGGATCATTTCGGCTCGGTCGCCAAGGCGCTGGAAGCCAAATTCGGCGAGCCGCGCAAGGCTTCTTTGGTGTGGCGGCCACAAAACACCGTTGCGGTCGACGACGAGCAGGGCGAGAAGGTGCTCAAGTTAATTGAGAACTTGAACGACAACGACGATGTGCAGAACGTCTATGCCAATTTCGAGATTTCCGACGCGCTGGTCAGCCGCATGAGCGCGTGAGCTCTAGATATTTTTGATCACTCCGTTCAAGAAAATTGAATAGACAACGTTGTCCTCGCAGGGGTGAGTTGAACATGGACGGTGCCGCAGCGTGGAACAGCAACTGGGCCTGGAGCCTACCCTTGATCGTGCTGACGGTGCTCATTCACGTCATGGGGCTGGGCCTGTTCAATGTGAAAATGGTGCAAGTCCTGACCGTCGTGAAGGACCGCCGTTATTTCGTCTACGCATTCGCCCTTGGCATAGGGGTCACCACGATCTGGGCGATCTTATTGCATGCCGTCGAAGCCGGCCTATGGGCAGCCGCCTACCGGCTCCTCGGCGCATTGCCCGACAGCAAGTCGGCGCTTCTGTATTCATTGAGCGCGATCACAACCTATGGTCATTCGGAAGTCTTTCTAACCGACCGTTGGCGGCTTATGGGCGCCCTGGAAGCTCTGAATGGGATCATACTGATTGGACTGACCACGGCCCTTATGTACGGCTTAATTCAACGAGTTTGGCCGGTTGAAAGCAGGCCATCGCCGCGGCTGCCCTGGCCACGGCGGGAATAAAGGCCACGGCGCCCTGCCAATTATGATCACGTTCTTGTTCAGCTCACAGCAAATAAAGCCAGCGCCACGACGGCGACGGCAAGGCCCAGGCATTTTCGCAAATCCAGGCGCTCGTGGAACACGGCGATGCCGAACAGTGCGGTGATGACGAAGCTCATCTGCGCCACCGGAACCAGCACGCTCGCCGGTCCCAGCGCCAGCGCGTGCATCAGCAGCACGAAGGCGCCGAACAGGCCGAGCGCGGCCGCCGCGGCATAGCTCCAGCCGCGCGGTGGGATCCAGACGCAGCCTTCGCGCGGTAAGCCGAACAGCGTCGCCAGCGAGCAGAAGGTCCAGGCCTGCGCCGCAACAATAGTTTCGGGCACCGCGCCCTGCTGCAGGCCGATTTTGTAGAACAGATTGGTCAGCGCCATCGTTACGGTGGCGAGCAACACGCGGCCGAGCGAGGCGAAATTGAATTTGCCGCGCTCGCTGCCGGCTTCGGCGAGCAGCAGCCACACCGCGACGAGCGCGCAGACGAGTGCGATCGCTTTTGCGGCGGTCAGCGGCTCGTGCAGGATCACGATCGCCAGCGCCGCGGTAATCGTGAAATTGAGCCGGAAAATCGGCGCGTTGGTCGAGACCGCGCCGCCGTGCAGGCTTTGGGTGAAATTGTACAGCGCGACGAACAAAAACGCGCCGGCGAGCGCGCCCCACAGCGCGGAGAGATGCGGATCGAGATTGCCGCTGAGCCACGCATAGAGCGTCACGCCGGGACAGAAAATCCAGGCTTGCAGCATGAGGAAATCGCCGGCCTTGATGCCGGCCGCGGCGCCGCGCTTGTAGATGATGTCGCTGACGCCGAAGCAGAGCATGGCGCCGAGCGCGAGAGGAAGACCGGGGGTCATGGCATTCCGGGAGAAGGTGGGGCGGTGACGCGCCTGCCTTATCAGGGTCGCGGCCGGCCGGCGAGCGAGGCTTAAGCATTGCCGTCATGCTATGAATTGGGCGCTATGAACCGCCCGATTCGCATACTCGGCATCGATCCCGGGCTCCGCCGCACCGGCTGGGGCATGGTCGCGATTGCCGGCAACGCCTTGAGCTTCCTCGGCTGCGGCTCGGTGACGACCAACGACCGTGACGCGCTCTCCGCGCGGCTTCTTGCCATTCACGACGGGCTGATGCGCATTCTCGACGAATTCCAGCCCGATGAGGCCGCGGTCGAGCAGACTTTTGTGAGCAAGGATGCGCGCGCAACGCTAAAGCTCGGCCAGGCGCGCGGCATCGCCATGGTGGTGCCGGCGCGCGCCGGCGTGCCGGTCGCCGAATATGCGCCGAACCTCGTCAAAAAAAGCATCGTCGGCGCCGGCCACGGCGACAAGGCGCAAGTGCGGATGATGATCGGCATGCTCTTGCCCAAGGCCGACCCGTCGACGGACGATGCCGCCGACGCGCTCGCCATCGCGGTGACGCATGCGCATCACCGCCGGAGCGTCATTCTTCATGCGGCGCTGAAGGTGGCGGCACGATGAGGGGCCTTCGTTACGCTTTTCCTCCCCCGCTTGCGGGGGAGGGTAGGGAGGGGGTCTGGAGCCGCGGCGCTTGCCCAAGCGTCGAACACTTGCCCTCACTCGCTTCGCTTCGCTCGCGTCCTCCCCCGCAGGCGGGGGAGGAAAGAAGAAAGACGGCGCGATGATCGGCAGGCTCAAGGGCATCATCGATTCCTACGGCCAGGATGCCGTCATCCTCGACGTTGGCGGCGTCGGCTATCTGGTGCATTGCTCGGCGCGAACCTTGCAGGAATTGCCGCGGGTGGGCGAGCCGGCGACGCTGTCGATCGAAACTTACGTCCGCGAGGATCAGATAAAGCTGTTCGGCTTTCTCACCGATGTCGAGCGCGAATGGTTCCGGCTGCTGCAGACCGTGCAGGGCGTCGGCGCCAAAGTGGCGCTCTCCGTGCTCGGCACGCTCAAGCCCGCCGATCTCGCAACCGCGATTGCGATGCGCGACAAGGCCATGGTGGCGCGCACGCCCGGCGTCGGGCCGAAGGTCGCCGAGCGCATCGTCACCGAACTCAAAGACAAGGCGCCGGCCTATACTGACGTCGATCCGGCGCTGGTGCGGCTCTCCGGCGCGCTCGACGAGAAGCGCGCGCCGCGGCCGGTCGCGGACGCGGTCTCGGCGCTGGTCAATCTCGGCTACGCGCAGGCGCAGGCTGCGGCTGCCATCGCCGCCGCGGCGCGATCTGCGGGCGAGGACGCGGAGGCGACGACCTTGATCCGGCTCGGTTTGAGGGAACTGGCGAAGTGAAGAAGCCGGCGAAACTGGGCAAAGCGGAGATGGACTTGATCGCGGCGGCGAAGGCGGCGATCAAACAGCGCTACCGCGACGACTGGCAGGAGGTCGGCGCGGCGTTACGCACCCGCTCGGGAAAAATCTTCACCGGCGTCAATCTCGACGCCTATCTCGGCCGCATGGCGGTGTGCGCGGAAGCCGTGGCGCTTGGCCGCGCCGTGGTCGATGTCGGCGACGACGGCATCGATCTCATTGTCGCGGTGCGCCATCCGCCACCGGCCGACAAGGATCAAACCATCGCCGTGGTGTCGCCCTGCGGCGCCTGCCGCGAATTGATTTTCGATTACGATCGCAAGGCGCGGGTGATTGTGCCGGACGGCAGAGCGGTGGCGGTGGTGCCAATCGCGGAGCTGTTGCCGAACAAATATACGCGAGGGCCGGAACGGTGACGAGCACGCCGCGCAAGCTGGTCACGCCGGAGCGGCGCGACGAAGACGTGGCCGAGGCGAGCCTGCGCCCGCAGCGGCTAGTGGAATTCATCGGCCAGGAGCAAGCGCGCAAGAACCTCGGCGTGTTCATCGCGGCGGCCAAGGCGCGGCGCGAGCCGCTCGATCATGTGCTGTTCGTCGGCCCGCCCGGGCTCGGCAAGACCACGCTGGCGCAGATCGTGGCGCGCGAGCTTGGCGTGAACTTCCGCGCCACCTCGGGCCCGGTGATCGCCAAGGCCGGCGATCTCGCGGCGCTGCTCACCAATCTCGAAGAGCGCGATGTTCTCTTTATCGACGAGATCCATCGGCTCAATCCGGCGGTCGAGGAAATCCTCTATCCGGCGATGGAGGATTTTCAGCTCGATCTCATCATCGGCGAAGGCCCGGCGGCGCGCTCGGTGAAGATCGATCTCGCCAAGTTCACGCTGGTCGGCGCGACGACGCGCGCCGGGCTTCTCACCAATCCGCTGCGCGACCGTTTCGGCATTCCGGTGCGGCTGAATTTCTACAGCGAGGCGGAGCTGGAGCTGATCGTCAATCGCGGCGCGCGCGTCCTCGGCATCGCCATTACCGCCGACGGCGCCAACGAGATCGCGCGCCGCGCCCGCGGCACCCCGCGCATCGCCGGGCGGCTGTTGCGCCGGGTGCGCGATTTCGCCTCCGTCGACGGCGCCGCCGCGATCGATCGCGCTGTCGCCGACAAGGCGCTCGCCGCGCTCGAAGTGGATGGCGCGGGATTGGATGCCATGGACCGGCGTTATCTGAAGACCATTGCGGAAAATTACGGCGGCGGCCCGGTCGGCGTCGAAACGATGGCCGCGGCCTTGTCTGAGCCGCGCGACGCCATCGAAGACATCATCGAGCCTTATCTCATCCAATGCGGGCTGTTGCAGCGCACGCCGCGCGGCCGGCTGATCACCGGACATGCGTTCCGCCATCTCGGATTGCCGGAGCCGGCGCGCGATCCGGCGCAGTTCGGATTGTTTTCGGGAGAGAGCGATGAATGAGAAGCTCATTAATGTGGTGGCGGCGCTGATCCGCGACGACGAAGGCCGCGTGCTCTTGGTGCGCAAACGCGGCACTGCGGTTTTCATGCAGCCCGGCGGCAAGCGAGAGCCCGGCGAAAGCGACGTCGCCGCGCTCTCGCGCGAGATTGTCGAGGAACTGGGCTGCCGCGTCGCCGTAGCCAGCGCGCGGCCGCTCGGCATTTTCGATTGCGCTGCGGCCAACGAGCCCGGGTTCCAGGTGCGGGCCGCCGTGTTTGCCGTGGACGTCGAGGGCGCGATTCACCCTCAGGCCGAAATCGATCAAATAGCCTGGGTGCATCCGCGTGCGATTTCAGATCTGCCGCTGGCACCACTGACGCGCGATCATGTGCTGCCGTTGGCAAGATGAGGCGAGCCGGCGCGCGTGTATCGTGTGCGATGGAATCGTTGGCGCGGACGAAGATGATAGCGACAGCGACGCAAACTTACGAAGGCGGCTGTCATTGCGGGCGGGTGCGCTTTCGCGTCACCGCGGATCTGTCGCGCGTCACCGAATGCAATTGCTCGATCTGCGCCAAGAAGGGTTTTTTGCATCTCATCGTGGCGCCGGAGAATTTCGAGCTCCTCAGCGGCAAGGACGCGCTGACCACCTACCGCTTCAACACCGGCACCGCGCAGCATACCTTCTGCGCCACTTGCGGCATCCATCCGTTCTATGTGCCGCGCTCCGACCCCGACAAGATCAACGTCAACGTGCGCTGTCTCGACGGCGTTGATGTCGGCGCGATAAAACCCCACGCGTTCGACGGCAAGAACTGGGAGCACGCGATAACGGATCGCGTGCCGTGGCGATAGAAGAATTGGCGATCGCAAAATGACCAGCGTATCTCTCGACGGCGAAATCCGCGACGGCCGCCACGTGCTCACGGTGCGCGTCTATTATGAGGACACCGATTTCACCGGCATCGTCTATCACGCCAATTATCTGCGCTATATGGAGCGCGGGCGCACCAACCACTTGCGGCTGCTCGGCGCCGATCACCGCGCGTTGTTCGAAGAGACCGAGAAAGAGACGCCGGGCTTCGCCTTCGTCGTGCGCTCGATGACCATCGACTTTCTCAAGCCGGCGCGCATGGACGACGTGCTTGAGGTCGTCACTGAGCCGGAAGAGGTCAAGGGCGCCTCGATCACGCTGCGCCAGCGCGTCATGCGCGGCGATGAGCTCATCGTCGAAGCGCATGTGCGCGTCGCCTTCGTTTCCGGCGGCCGGGCGCGGCCGATCCCAAAGCCGCTGCGCATCGCCATGAAGGCGGATCAGGACACGCTGACCCCTCGCGCTTAAATCCACTCCTCCTGCTCCTCGATCCGCGTCGGGAACATATTGATGTATTGCACCAGCCGCGGCTTCGTTCCGCGGTTGGGGCTGGCGCCGTGCGGCAGCGCCTGATGCCAGATGATCAGATCGCCGGCGCGGCCGCCGATCGGTTGGGAACTCATGGCGTACAGATTCTGTTCGCGCGGGTGCGCGCCGGGCGGCAGCGCCTTGAGCCAGGCTTCGCCCCAGCGCTGAAAGCCGGGCACCAGCGTAAAGGCGCCCTGCTCGGGCGGCGTATCGGCGAGATAAAGAATGCCGGCGGTGCCGAACGGCATCGGCGTTTTCACGCTGACGTCCCAATGCAGACGCGGCCCCGGGAACATAAAACCTTCGCGCTCGGGCGGATTGAAGCCGACGCGGTCGGTGGTTGCCCACAGATCGGCGGTGCCCCACAGCTGCGCGAAGGCTTTATGGATGCGCGGCGCGCGGCGGATGGCGGTAAACGCCGGGTGCTGGAAATATTGAACCATGATGCCGTGGTCGTTGCGGCAATACCAAGTCTCCGGGTCGTCGGGACTGGCGCCGATATGCTGCCACAACGCCTGCGCCGCCGCCTCGCGGGTGGCCGCCGGGACGGCGTCGTGCAGCACGACGTAGCCGTGCTCCTCCCAGAACGCGAGATCGGCAGCGGCCAGCACCGGTTCGCTCGCCTCGATGGCGGCGAGCGCGCGGCGGCTCTCTAGCGGCGTGTCGGCGCCGACAACCGCCGCGTTGATGCGCGCTACGCGTTCCGGGTCGATGCCGCCGGTGGTCGCGACGATCCAGCGCTCGAACGCCTCGAAAGTCGGTGCGGTACGGCCGAGATAGGCGGCGGTCTGCTCCAATCCCAGGCCAATGGCATGCACCACGAGATTGTCGAGGTGTCGATCATGCATGGTCGCCGGCTCGAAACGGCCTTGCCGCCCCGCCATCGTCCGCGACCATAGGCGCTTGAGCTGATAGACGCCGAGCGCCCCGGTTTCGGTCGCCGGCGCCAATAACGATGCAACGGCAGAGGAGGAAGCAGGGGAGGGAAGCGTATCGGTCAGCGACACGGCCGGTCTCTATCTGTGCGTGCAGGGCAGGGAAGAAGACAAAATGAGCCTTGATGCGTCAATGGGCGAATCGAGGCTCGGGGCTGTCGGGCGGCGGCTTGCACCGCGGCACTCCGATGGGACGGCCCAGGCTGCGGTCGACGGCCGGGACCGACGCATGTAAAAGTCATTTACATGAGCTGGTCGAAGGACGACAAAGACAGTCCGCGCGGCTACCACCACGGCAATCTGAAAGAAGCGCTGCTGCGCGCGGCGCTGGAGCTGATCGCCGAAAAGGGGCCCGCCGGATTCACTTTTGCCGAAGCGGCGCGCTGGGCGGGCGTCAGCCCGGCGGCGCCCTATCGGCATTTCCGCGACCGCGACGAACTGATGGCCAATGTCGCTTTGCGCGGCTTCGAGCAATTCGAGGTCGCACTGCGGCGCGCCTGGAACAGCGGGCGGCCCGATGTGCTCACGGCGCTGGACCGTTTCGGCAAAGCCTATCTCGGCTTCGCGCGCGCCGAGCCGGCCTATTATTCGGCCATGTTCGAAGCGGGAATTCCCGCCGCCGCCAGCCCCGAACTGCGCGACGCCGGCGACCGCGCTTTTGCCGTGCTGCGCGAAGCCGCCGAGGCGCTGTGCGCGCAAATGCCGCCGAAGGGCCGGCCGCCGGCGCTCATGGTCGCATTGCACCTTTGGGCCATGGCGCACGGCGTTGCTTCGTTGTTCGGGCGCGGCGACGCGGCGCGACGGTCGCTACCGATGTCGGCCGAGGAATTGCTCGAGGCCGACACGCTGATCTATCTGCGGGGTCTCGGCGTGCCGGCGCAGAGCTAGGCCAAGCCTAGGCGCGGGGAGTAATTCACGAAGTTGCGAGCTCTGTTGACAAGGCACCCCTGGCCTATGTAAATGTTATTTACATTCACACGTGAGGTTCGCCATGCCCTTCGTCGCGCTTGCCTTGCTCAGCCCTCCTGCTTGGATCTTTCTCATGATCTTCGGTTTCTGGCTGTGGTGGCCGTTGGGGCTTGTGACCCTCGCCTTGATTATCGGGAGCGCAAGAATGGGCTGCTGGAACCATCACGGCTCGGGCTGCTGGAGCAATCACGGCTTCAATCGTTGGGAAGGCAAAATGGCCCGGATGCAGGACAAGATGGACCGTTTCCGCACCAGGATGGACGGGCTGCGCAGCGGCGATTGGCGTGGCCCGCCGACCAGCGGCAATCGCGCTTTCGACGATTACCGCACCGAAACGCTCAAGCGCCTCGAAGAGGAGCAACGCGAGTTCCGCGATTTCCTCGACCGGCTGCGTTTTGCCAAGGACAAGACCGAGTTCGATCAGTTCATGGCCGAACGGCGCAATCGTCAGCCCGACCCCGGAGCGCAGCCGCAAGGCTGATCGCAAGGCTGATCGCAAGGCTGATCGAGCATCATCGTCTGGTGGGCCGCCGCGGAGCGCCGGGGCGGCCCACGTCGTTTTGCCGGCGTTGTTTTACTGTCGCGTCATTTTGCTTTGTGACATTCCTGCAGGCCGGCGGACCGGTGGGCCTTAACGTCGCATTAAGCACAGTCGGGCTTCGTAAGCGGCAACGACCGGAGTGGTGCCCTAGTTTGGACAATATTCGCGACTGATTACCCCTCGCCGGTGACGGGTCCGGCTCGGGTCATCGCGAAATTCGGGTCTTGGTCGGCGCGCGAAGCGGCGGCCCTTGGATGACTCATTGATCCGGACGCCAGTGCGCCGCGACGGTCATGGTCGACTATCTGGCCGAGTATCTGGCCCAGTACCTGGTTTCAAGGACCTGGTTCCAGTCATCTGGCGGCCTCGCATCTGACCGCCACGGCCGGACCGCCGAAGGGGACGCTTTTCATGAATCCAGCCGACATTTCCTCGTCGGTCGCGCCGCTGACGTCCGCCAATCTGTCGCTGTTTCACCTGTTCTGGCACGCCCATTGGATCGTCGAGTCGGTGATCGTCGGCCTGTTGGTGTGCTCGGTCTGGGTCTGGGCCATCGCCATCGACAAAACCCTGTTGTTCTCGCGGCTTCGCCGCGACGGCGACCAATTCGAGGAAGCCTTCTGGTCGGGCCAGTCGCTCGAGGAGCTTTATAAATCGCTGGCCAACCAGCCGGGGCATTCCACCGGGGTGCTGTTCGTCGCGGCGATGCGCGAATGGAAGCGCAGCCTGGAAGGTCACGCCCGCTCCTTTGCCGGGCTGCAAATGCGCATCGAAAAGGTCATGAATGTCGCCATCGCCCGCGAAGTCGAGAATATGGAGCGGCGGCTCTTGGTCTTGGCGACCGTCGGCTCGGCGGGGCCGTTTATCGGGCTGTTCGGCACGGTGGCCGGGATTATGACAAGCTTCCAGTCGATCGCGGCCTCGCAGAACACCTCGCTGGCGGTGGTCGCCCCCGGCATCGCCGAGTCGCTGTTCGCGACCGCAATCGGCCTCGTTGCCGCCATCCCGGCGACGATTTTCTATAATAAGTTCAGCAGCGAGGTGAACCGGCAGGCGCAGCGGCTCGAAGGTTTTGCCGACGAGTTTACGGCTATTCTGTCGCGGCAGATCGACGAACGGGGCTGAGGGCTTTCGGTCATGGCGGCAGGCATATTGAACGCTGGCTCGGCCGGCGGCGGCAAGCGCCGGCGGCGACGGGCGGTCATGAGCGAGATCAACGTGACGCCGTTCGTCGACGTCATGCTGGTGTTGCTGATCGTCTTCATGGTTTCGGCGCCGCTGCTCACGGTCGGCGTGCCGATCGACTTGCCGCAGAGCGAGGCCAAGGCGCTGCAGCAGGACAACCAGCCGCTGACCATTTCCGTCAACGTCGGCGGCCAAGTCTTCCTGCAAGACAAGCAGATCGAGCTCGACGATCTGGTGCCGAAGCTCAAGGCGATCATCGAGGCGCGCCACGGCGACCTCAATGAGCTGATCTATGTGCGCGGCGACCGCAAAGTCGATTACGGAACCATGATGCGGGTGATGGGCCGGATTTCGGGGGCCGGCTATCATAAGGTCGCGCTTGTCACCAATGTCGAGCAGGACGCCAAATGAAGACGGCATCCAAATGAAGACCGGCATGACGATATCGTGCGTCGGTCATGCCCTTGCGATCGGCTGTGCGCTGGTGGCCATTTCGGCGCAGCCGATGGAGGTGCCGCCGGTTGACTCGCTGCCGGTGCAATTCATCTCCGAGAAGGACTTCACGCAGCTCACCCAAGGCGTCAAGAACGCGCCGAAGCTCAAGATCGAGATGCCGAAGCCGCTTGCCGACAAAGTCGACGCGCCGAAGGCGGTCGATCAGCTGGCGCCCAAGGTCGCCGACAAGCCGGAGATCAAGACCGATTCCAGCAAGGCCAGCCCGCAGCCGAAGCCCGAGACCAAGCCCGACCCGAAGCAGGCGCAGAAAGCCGAAAAGCCGAAGACGCCGGACTACAAACCGGACCAGATCGCCGATCTGCTGAAGAAAGACGCCGCGAAGAAACCGGCGAAGCCCGACGATCAGTCGACGCCGCAAAAGGCCGACGCGCCGAAATTCGACGCCAATCAGGTCGCCGAATTGCTCGATAAGCGCGACCCCAGGCGGCAGATGGCGTCGAATGAGACGCTCAACGACGTGGCCAATCTCGGCGCCGCGTCGGGCGCGCCGGCCGCGCAGATGTCGCAGAGCGAGATCGACGCCTTGCGCGCCCGCATTTCCAGCTGCTGGAGCCCGCCGCCGGGCATCGACGCCAATTCCAAGGTCTATGTCGTGCTTCGCGTTCTGTTCAAGCCGGACGGGACGTTGAGTCACGAACCGGTTCTGGTCGAAGCCACGGCGTCGTCGCTGGGGCCGGCGCTCGCCGACAGCGCCAAGCGCGCATTGCTGTTGTGTCAACCTTTCACCATGCTCAAGCCGGACCACTACGACCAGTGGAAGGACCTTGAGCTCAAATTCGATCCTCATGAATTACTCGGCGGCTGACCGCACGGATTAAAGACACATGACGCTTCGACGCAGATCCAGTCTCATTTTAACGCGCCGTCGCGCGCTGGCGCTCGGCGCCATCGCCGGCGGCTTGACCTTGGCGCCGCGCTACGCCGCCGCGGTGGTTCGTCTCGACATCACGCAAGGCAATTTTCAGCCGATGCCGATCGCGATCACCAAATTCATCGGCGGCGGCGAGGGCGACGACGATACCGCGTCGGGCGTCACCCAGATCATCACCGCGAACCTGCAACGCAGCGGCCTGTTCGCTCCGATCGATCCGGCAGCCTTCATCGAGCACATCGCCAGCGTCGACAGCGTGCCGCGGTTTGCCGATTGGCGCAGCGTCAATGCGCAGGCGCTGGTGACCGGAGCGGTGACCCGGCAGTCCGACGGGCGGCTCAAGGCCGAATTCCGGCTGTGGGACGTGCTCGCCGGCCAGCAGCTCGCCGGCCAGCAATATTTCACCACGCCGGACAATTGGCGCCGCATTGGCCACATCATCTCCGACGCGATCTACCAGCAGCTGACCGGTAACGGCGGTTATTTCGACAGCCGCGTCGTGTTCGTCGACGAGACCGGTCCGGGCACCGCGCGCGTCAAGCGGCTCGCCATCATGGATCAGGACGGCGCCAATGTGCGCTATCTCACCCGCGGCGACGATCTGGTGCTCACCCCGCGGTTCTCGCCGTCGTCGCAGGAGATCACTTACATGGCCTACGGCCAGGGCGATCCCCGCGTCTATCTCTACAATATCGATACCGGGCAGCGCGAAGTGGTCGGCAATTTTCCGGGCATGAGCTTTTCGCCGCGGTTCTCGCCGGACGGCCAGAGCGTCATCATGAGCTTGCAGCAAGGCGCGAACTCGAACATTTTCGTCATGGACCTACGCTCGAAGGCGACGACGCGGCTGACCAACACCCAGGCCATCGACACCTCGCCGTCCTATTCGCCCGACGGTTCGCATATCTGCTTCGAGTCCGATCGGGGCGGTCAGCCGCAGATCTATGTGATGGCGGCGAGCGGCGGCCCGGCGCAGCGCATCAGCTTCGGCGAAGGTACCTATAATACGCCGGTATGGTCGCCGCGCGGCGACTACATCGCCTTCACCAAGATCGTCAGCAGCATGTTCGCCATCGGCGTGATGAAGCCGGACGGCAGCGGCGAACGCATTCTCACCGAGGGCTTCCACAACGAAGGCCCGACTTTCGCGCCGAACGGGCAGGTGATCATGTTCTTCCGCGATCCGGGCGGCACTTCGGGGCCGTCGCTGTTCACGGTCGACATTTCCGGCCGCAACGAGCAACGGGTGCCGACGCCGAACTACGCCTCCGACCCGGCCTGGTCGCCGCTGTTGTCATAAATCGGTGATTTGCCGGCGGCGGTTCCATAGAGTCGCCGTATTGACGCCGCATTAACCATTGCAAAAGCTTTCCGGGGAATCCGCAGGGTCGCGACATCTTTGCAAGGCGGCATCAAGGTTGACGGAACGTTCGTTTAACGAAGGCGCTGCTAGACCCGCTGACGACCAACCATGTCCGGTCGAATGCAAGCATGGAGGCACCGGAATGAACATGGCGAATGCGATCCGTGGCGCCAAGTTCGTCGCTATCATCATGATGACGCTCGCGATTGCGGCGTGCGCCAAGAAGGATGACCAATCTGCTATGGGCGGTGCGGCTGCCACGCCCGGCAGCCAGCAGGACTTCGTCGTCAATGTCGGCGACCGGGTGTTCTTCGACACCGACTCGTCGGAACTGTCCGACCAGGCGCGCGCCACGCTCGACAAGCAGGCGCAGTGGCTCAACAACTACAACAGATATTCTTTCACCATCGAGGGCCATGCCGACGAGCGCGGCACGCGCGAGTACAATATCGCGCTCGGCGCCCGCCGCGCCGAAACCGTGCGCGAATATCTGATCTCGCGCGGCATCGCGGCGGCGCGCATGCGCACCATCTCCTACGGCAAGGAGCGGCCGGTGGCGCTGTGCAACGATATTTCCTGCTGGTCGCAGAACCGGCGCGCCGTGACCGTGCTCGATCAGAGCTCCTAAGGCAGTAATCCCAGGACAGCTTGTCAAGCGATCGGCGCCATCGTGGCGCCGATTGCGTTTTTGCGTCTCCGCTCTGGATCAAGTAGGGTGGTCCGGCGCCAGCGAAGGGTGCCGGCCCGGCCGAAAGAAGACCGTGGCCCCTTGATCTATCGCAAATACATGGATGTTGCGGCCGATATTGGTTTTTGATCGGCCTCATCTATCGGGATGCCGGAGGAGATGCCATGGCGTCTGAAAGCATGCCACTTGAGAGCCGGTCCGTGGCCCCACATCGCTGTCTTAGCGGCCGCATTCGCGTGCCTGCCGAGTTGCGATTGCAATTCATTTGCGTCGCCGCTGCAATACTGGCGACGGTAATCGTCACTCCCGTCCTTGCGCAACAATCGACGGTGCCGGTCGGCACGGTCTATGCGGAACGACAGCCGATAGCGAAGACCAGCGACTTCGTTGGGCGCGTCGAGGCGACGGACCGGGTGGAGGTCCGCGCCCGGGTCAAAGGCTACCTCGAGGAAGTCCTGTTCAAGGAGGGCGACACGGTCAAGAAGGGCCAATCGCTCTACCGGATCGAGAAGGGATTATTCCAGGCGGACGTCGAAAAAGCGCAGGGAGCGTTGGGCCGGAGCGAGGCTGCGAAGACACTGACCACCATCCAGCTGCAAAGAGCGCAGGAGCTGTTGGAGAAAAGCGCCGGGACGGCGGTTGCTCGCGATCAAGCGCTGGCGGCGGATCAGCAGGCCCAGGCGGCGATCATGGCCGATCAGGGCAGCCTCGACACGGCGAAGATCAATCTCGGCTATACCGACATCACTTCGCCCATTAACGGCAAGATCAGCAAAACCAATATCACGGTGGGAAACGTCGTCGGGCCCGACAGTGGGATCCTCACTCTGATCGTAAGTGAGGATCCGATGTATGTGACCTTTCCCGTAAGCCAGCGCGAATTGCTCAAGGCGCAGCTCAATCCCGCTTCAAGAGACCTCACGAACACCAAGATCAAAATTCGTTTCGCCGATGGCACGACCTATGACCACGAAGGCTCGGTCGACTTCGTCGACGTGTCGGTGAATCGAGCGACCGATACCGTACTGGTCCGGGCAACGATGCCAAATCCCGACAACGTCCTGATCGACGGCCAACTGGTCAGCGTGACGGTTCAGACTGGCGCGCCTGAGGAAAAAGTGGTCGTGCCGCAAGCCGCACTGATTGCCGATCAGGAAGGCGTCTATGTGTTCGTCGTCGAGGACGGCAAAGCTGTCGTCAAGCGGATCAAGACCGGCGGCGATAGCGGAGCGAATGTCATTGTCGAGGACGGGCTAAAGGGCGGCGAGCAGGTCATCGTTCAGGGTCTTCAGAGCATTCGGCCGGGTCAGCCGGTGCAGGCATCGCCGATGCCGGCAAGCCTTAAAGGAATGTAGTCCCGTGCTGTCCGCCATTTTCGTCGATCGACCGCGGCTTGCCATCGTCATAGCCGTCGTCACCACGATCGCCGGTTTGCTGGCGCTGTATGCCCTGCCGCTCGCCCAATATCCGGATATCGTGCCACCGCAAGTCTCGGTCACTACGACTTATCCCGGGGCCAATTCCGCCGTGGTGGAATCGACGGTGGCGCAAGTCATCGAGGCGCAAGTCGTCGGCGTCGACAAAGCGATTTATATGAAGAGTACGAGCGGCGACGACGGCAGTTACGCTCTTACCGTCTCTTTCGAACTCGGCACCAATCCCGACATCAACACTGTCAACGTCAACAACCGCGTGCAGGTGGCGTTAGCCAACCTGCCGCCGGAGGTGCAGCGGCAAGGCGTAACGGTGAAGAAAAAATCGTCGGCCTTGCTCGCCGTGATCGCAGTGTATTCACCGAAGCATACCCACGATCCGTTATTCCTCTCCAACTACGTGACGATCAACCTTCTCGACCAGATCAAAAGCACGCCCGGCGTCGGCGATGCGACGCTGTGGGGTCCGCAAGATTACGCGATGCGCGCCTGGGTGCGGACCGATCGACTCACCGGCCTCGGGCTTACCACCGGCGACATTATCAACGCGATCCAGTCGCAGAACGTGCAGGCCGCCGTGGGCCGCATCGGGGCGCGGCCGATTTCCAACGATCAGCAGCTACAGCTCAATATCCAGACCAAGGGCCGGCTGAGTACGGTCGAGGACTTCGAGAATATCGTGGTGCGGACCAATCCCGACGGATCGGTGCTGCGGCTGCGCGACGTGGCCAGAATCGAGCTCGGCGCCGCCAATCTCGACCGCGATACCCGTTTCAACGGCGGTCCCGCGGCAGCGATCGCGATTTATCAATCTCCCGGCGCCAACGCGATCGCCACATTGAAAGCGGTGAAGGATCGAATCGCCGAGGTAGAGAAGCGGTTTCCCGAAGACCTGGCTTGGCGGATCACCTACGATCCCACGGTGTTCGTGACCGACACGATTCATGAGGTGCAGAAGACACTGATTGAAGCGTTCATTCTCGTCGTGATCGTGGTCTTTCTCTTTCTCGGCAGCCTGCGCGCCACCTTGATCCCGACCCTGGCAGTTCCGGTCAGCTTGATCGGAACATTCGTGGCGCTGCTCGCCGTTGGTTACTCGGGCAATACCGTTTCGCTCCTCGCCGTCGTTCTGGCGATCGGCATTGTCGTCGACGACGCCATCGTGGTGGTGGAAAACGTCGAGCGCGTCATGGAGGAGCATCCGGAATTGACGCCGGCCGAGGCCACAAAGCGGGCGATGGCCGAAATCACCGCTCCAATTATTGCGATCACCTTGGTGTTGCTGTCCGTCTTCGTGCCGGTCGCTTTCATTCCCGGCATCTCCGGCGAACTGTTCCGGCAGTTTGCAGTGACGGTCGCGGTGTCGATGGTCCTGTCGGCGATCAATGCTCTGACGCTGTCGCCGGCGCTGTGCGGTGTTCTGTTGCGGCCACATCGGGGACCACGCCGAGGCATTATGGGTTATGTGATGCGATCGATCGATCGCGCGCGTGATGCCTATGGAGCAGCGGTTGGGCGCATCGTTCAGTTTTCATTTATCGGCATAGTGATGGTGGCGGTCGCCATGGCGGGAATTGTCGGGCTGGCAAAGCTGACCCCGACCGGATTCCTTCCTGAAGACGATCAAGGGGCGCTGTTCGTCATCGTGCAATTGCCCGGCGGATCGTCGGTGGCCCGGACCACGGATGTGGTGCAGCGGGCCGAGGAGATTTTGCGTAAGGAAGAGGCCGTCGCAGACGTTACTTCCGTCGTTGGGCTCAATTTCATCGACAACTATTCCCAGCCGAATGCTGCGTTCATCGTCGTAACGCTCAAGCCATTCGAAGAGCGAAAGGACCGTGCGCTCGGCGTAACGGCACTGATCGCAAGGCTTGGCGAGAAATTCAGGCAGATCCCGGGGGGAACAGTGGTGCCGCTGGCGCCGCCGCCGGTCCTCGGTCTCGGCACCGGAGGCGGTTTTGCCTACGTGCTGGAAGACCTGCGCGGCGGCGATTCGAAGGCGCTGGCCGAGGCGTTGCGCGGCCTGACCGTGGCGGCAAACCAGAATCCGCTGCTGAGCCGGGTGTTCAGCACGTTCTCGGCAACGAATCCGTCGATCTATCTCGATATCGATCGCGACAAGGCGCAAATCGTCGGCGTGCCGTTGAATGCCGTCTTCCAGGCGCTGCAGGCGTCGCTTGGCGGTTACTTCGTCAACAACATGAACTTATACGGCCGCACCTGGCAGGTTCAGGTGCAAGCGGAAGCAGCCGACCGGGCGAGGATCGACGACATTTATCGGATCAATGTGCGCAACAAAGAAGGCACGATGGTGCCGCTTCGAAGCCTCGCCGAAGCCCGGGTCGTGATCGGGCCGCCGGCATTGATCCGCTACAACAATCTTCGCGCGCTTACGGTCCAGGGTAGCCCGGCGCCGGGGGTTTCCACCGGACAAGCCCTGCAGGCGATGGAAAGCGTCGCCGCTAAGACGCTGCCGCGCGGCTATGCGGGCGAATGGACGGATACGGCGTTTCAGGAGAAGCGCGCCGAAGGCAAGACCGCCATCATTCTCGGCTTCGCCATCCTCTTCGCCTATCTTTTCCTGGTCGGCTTGTATGAGAGCTGGACCATCCCGGTTCCGGTGTTGTTATCGGTGTCGGTCGGACTGTTGGGTTCATTCCTGGCGATCGTTTTAACGGGCCTCACGCTCGATCTCTATGCGCAGATCGGGATGGTGGTGTTGATCGGTCTGGCCGCGAAGAACGGGATTCTGATCGTCGAATTTGCCAAAGATCAGCGCGAAAAAGGGGTCCCGTTGCTCAAAGCCGCCATCGAAGGCTCGAGACTTCGCTTCCGGCCGGTGATGATGACGTTATTCGCGTTCATTTTAGGTCTTTATCCGCTGGTCGTTGCGACCGGCGCCTCGCAACTCGCCCGACGCGACGTTGGCACGCCGGTATTCGGCGGCATGATCCTGGCCTCGTTTATCGGCATTTTCGCCATCCCGCCGCTCTATGTGACATTCCAGGCGATGCGAGAAAGGCTCAGGCCGTCCTCGCGTCCGGAGAAGGAAGACAAGTCCACGATCGGCACAAAGCCGACATTGCCGACGTAATTGGGGATGCTACTGACGGGCATTCGGCGCAAACGGCGCGACCTTTTCAGCGCTCGGGAAGATTGCGGTTGCGGGGCACGATGATCAGCCCAAAAACAGCGGTGGCGGTGTTGCACCGCATCTTCGAATGGTGGCTTGCCCAAGTCAGGCACGCGCTGCCGCCGACGATCTTTTTCTTTCTCGGCTTTAACTTAATCCTGTGGACCAAGGCCCTGATCCTAGCGGAGCACGGCATCGAGTTCAGCGGCATTGTGACCGCGACAGTCGCCGCGTTGCTGGTCGGAAAGGCCGTTCTGATAACGGACAACATTCCCTTCATGCGCCGGTTTGATGGCGCGCCGCTGGTTCAGCCCATCCTCTTCAAAACTGCAATATATTGGCTTTGCGTTCTGATCGCGCGGATCGCCGAAGCGCTGGTCGAATTCATCTTTCACGGTGGGACGCCGACCGACTTTCCGGCCTATCTCGTCGAGCGTTTTTCCTGGTCTCGTTTCCTGTCGATCCAGATCTGGCTGATGGTGCTGTTTCTTGTCTACGTTGCAATCCACGAACTCAATATGCTGTTCGGCAACGGCGAGCTTTATCGCTTGTTCTTCCGCTGGCGCTCCTCGGAGGCCAAGCTGACGCGCCGCCGGCGCGCTCGTCTCCTCACTCGGCTCAACCGCTTGACGGAGACGAATTCAATCGAAGTCATTAGCGAACGCGGTTCGCGCGCCCATACCGAACTGGTTGAGATTTTGCGTGAGCTCGCTTCGCGGCCGGCGACGACCGCGTATCTTTCGCATTAGCACGCCACTCAAGGAGACGGTGTCGCGTCGCGATCGGTTGGCGTGCCCTAATTGCGAATGACGCGATGGGCTACGAGCCTATTCCAGATGAATGTCACTACAATCGCGCCGATAATCATTTCGAAAGCACCGGCAATTTCGTTCGACTCCAGCCAGTGAAGAGCTCGGCCAATCAACGTGGCCAAATAGGCGCCGGCAATTCCAAGCGCCGCCGTCAGAACGAAGCCGGATGGGCGTTTCGGGCCTGGCGTCAGAAACTTTGCGGTCAAGCCGACAACGAAACCGATGACAATGAGTTGAATAATCCACGGCATCTGGAAATTCCATTTGCGAAACGGCTAGACGGAAAAATCGATCGCTGCTTTGAGCTAGATCAAACGCGTTGCGCGAACGCGGCGATGTCCGCGGGCGCTGATATTGCACCGATAAGGGCGCGAATCGCGCATTTTCGCCCGATTTCCTGCCGGCAGTTCGTCCTTGCCAAGTCCGGGCCGAAATTGGATCCTGGACTTGCCGTATGGCAGCTGTTGCGGCACCCTCCCATTCCGATCGCGCAATCGAAAAAGGGTTCGGCCATGGGCCTCGGCTGGTTCGCCCGCATAGCCTTGATGCTTGCCGTTTGCGCGGGTGCCGCAGCCTGCGGCAAGAACAATCAATACGCCGCGCCGCCGCCACTGAAGGTCACGGTCGCCGCGCCGGTCGAGCAGAACGTCACCCGCTATTTCGACGCGACCGGCAACGCGGCCTCCGTCAACTCGGTCGATCTGGTCGCGCGCGTGCAGGGCTTCGTGCAGGCGATCAGCTACAAGGACGGCGACTTCGTCAAGAAGGGCACGTCGCTGTTCACCATCGAGCCGGAGCCGTACAAGCTGAAGGTCGATTCTGCGAAGGCCTCGGTGGTCAGTGCGCAGGCGAGCTTGACCCAGGCGCAAGCTGAATATGACCGGCAGGCCGCTCTGGTGGCCAAGCAAGTGTCGACCCAGGCCAATTACGATAAGGCGCTGGCGCAGCGCGACTCGGCGCAAGCCGACCTGCAATCGGCGCAGGCCAACGAGCAGCAGGCCGAGATCAATCTCGGCTATACCGACGTGACCGCGCCGTTCGACGGCGTGGTGACCGCGCGGCAGGTCTCGATCGGGCAGTTGGTCGGCGCCAACTCGCCGACCACACTGGCGACCATTGTGCAGCTCGATCCGATTTGGGTGAATTTCACCGCCAGCGAGCGCGACGTGCTGCAGGTGCGCGCGGCGCTTGCGCGCATGGGCGAGACGACCGCATCGCTCATCGGAATTCCGGTAGAAGTCGCGCTGCAGAACGAGAGTGGTTATCCGCACAAGGGTAAGCTCGATTATGTGGCGCCGAACGTCGACCCGTCGACCGGAACGCTGGCGGCGCGCGCCACGCTGGAGAACGCCAATCGTGCGCTGCTGCCCGGCTATTTCGTGCGGGTGCGCATTCCCTTCCGGCCGCAACCGGCTTTGCTGGTGCCCGACGTTGCGCTCGGCAGCGACCAGGGCGGCCGCTACGTGCTGGTTGTGAATAAGGATAATGTGGTCGAGCAGCGCAAAGTCGAGCCGGGCCAGCTGGTCGGCGACCAGCGCGTCATCGAAAGCGGTCTTACCAAGGACGATCGCGTCGTGGTCGGCGGCATCATGCGCGCGATTCCCGGCCAGAAGGTCGATGCCGAAGCGCGCACCGCGGCGGCCGCCAAATAGCACGAGACAATCCGGCGATGATCTCGAAATTTTTCATCGAGCGTCCGGTTCTGGCGAACGTTCTCGCCATCCTGATGATTCTGATCGGGGCGGTCGCGCTCTACGGCTTGCCGATCGCGCAATATCCCGACGTGGTGCCGCCGACCGTGCAGGTGACGACGCGCTATCCCGGCGCCAGCGCGCGCACGGTGATGGATACCGTGGCGCTGCCGATCGAGCAGCAGGTCAACGGCGTCGAGAACATGATCTACATGCAATCGACCAGCGCCAGCGACGGGTCCTATACGCTCACGGTAACGTTCAAGATCGGCACCGATCTCGATGCCGCGCAAATCCTGGTGCAGAACCGGGTGGCGAGCGCGCTGTCGTCGCTGCCGCAGGCGGTGCAGGCGCAGGGCGTCACCGTGCAGAAACGATCGACCGCGATCCTCCTCTTCGTCACTTTGACGTCGCCGAATGACCGCTACGACAGCCTCTATCTCGCCAATTACGCCACCATCAATCTGCGGGACGAGCTGTCGCGGCTGCCCGGGGTCGGCAACGTCAACGTGTTCGGCGCCGGCCAATATTCGATGCGGGTCTGGCTCGATCCGGAAAAGCTCAAAGCGCGCAGCCTCAACGCCCAAGACGTGGTGACGGCGCTGCAACAGCAGAGCCAGGACGTTACCGCCGGCCAGGTCGGTGCGCCGCCGACGCCGCCCGGCGTCGACTTCCAATACACCATCGAGCTGCAGGGCCGGCTCAGCGAGGTCGATCAATACGAGGACGTCATCGTCAAGACCGGAAATAACGGCGAGATCACGCGGCTGCGCGACGTCGGCCACGTCGAGCTCGGCGCCCAGACCTACAGCCAGTATTTCACCCTCGACGGCAAGCAGGCGGCCGGTATCGGCATCTATCAGTCGCCGGGCGCCAACGCGCTCGAGGTCGAGCACGAGGTCAAGGCCAAGATGGCGGACTTGGCGAAGGCATTCCCGCAGGGCCTCGTCTACACCATTCCGTTCGACACCACGGTGTTCGTCAATGCCTCGATCCACGAAGTCTACAAGACGCTGATCGAGGCGGCGGTGCTGGTGCTGATCGTGATCCTGGTCTTCCTGCAGGACTGGCGCGCCATGCTGGTGCCGGCCACCACGGTGCCGGTCACCATCGTCGGCGCCTTCGCCATGATGTGGGCGCTGGGCTTCACCGTGAATTTCTCGACGTTGTTCGCCATCGTGCTCTCCATCGGCATCGTGGTCGACGACGCCATCGTCGTGGTCGAGGGCGCCGCGCACAATGTCGAAAAGGGCATGAGCGGTCACGACGCGGCGATCAAGGCGATGAACGAATTGCTCGGCCCGATCATCGGTATCACGTTGGTTCTGATGTCGGTATTCCTGCCGGCCGCGTTCTTGCCCGGACTGACCGGGCGGATGTATGCGCAGTTCGCGCTGGTAATCGCGGCGACCGCGCTCCTCTCCGCCATCAACGCGGTAACGCTCAAGCCGACGCAGTCGGCGATGTGGCTGCGGCCGCCGGTGCCGCCCGAGCGGCGCAACGCGTTCTACCGCGGTTTCAACGCGGTCTATGGCCGCCTCGAGCTGCGCTATGCCGGTCTGATCCATCACATGGTCGCGCATGCCGGGATCATGACGATCGTAGCTTTTGCGATCATCGGACTTGCCGTCTGGGGTCTCTCTCGCGTGCCAACCGGATTTCTGCCGCTCGAGGATCAGGGCTATCTCCTGGCCAGCATCCAGCTTCCCGACGGCGCCTCGCTTGCCCGCACCCAACGCACCATGCAGCAAGTTTACGATATCGCGCGCAAGGACCCGAGCGTCGAGAATGTCATCGCAATTTCCGGCATCTCGGTGCTCGACAATAGCGCCACGCTGGCCAATGCCGGCGTCGCTTACGTGGTGCTCAAGGATTGGAGCGAGCGCGACAATCTGCAGACGCTGTTTCCCCGGCTGTCGCGCGCGCTCGACGCGGTCGATGCCCGCGTCGTGGTGCTGCCGCCGCCGCCGATCCAGGGCATCGGCAATGCCGGCGGTTTCACCATGCAGGTCGAGCTGCGCGACGGCTCGACCGATTTCGCCAAGCTGCAGAGCATCACCAATACCATCGTCGCCAATGCGCAATCGCAGAGCGCGCTGCAACGCGTGTCGACGTCGTTCCGCGCCATCGCGCCGCAAATTCTGGTCGATGTCGATCGCGTCAAGGCGCAGACCCTTCACGTTCCGGTCGATCAGGTGTTCTCGACGCTGGCGACCTATTTCGGCTCGACCTATGTGTCGCAGTTCAACAAATTCGGCCGGGTGTTCCAGGTCTATGCGCAGGCCGATTTCGAAATTTCGGCTGCGGCCGCGCGACATCGACAATCTCACGGTGCGCAATGCGCAGGGCGAAATGATTCCGCTCGGCACCATGGTCAAGATCGAGCCGATCGTCGGGCCGCCTTTGATCAGCCTGTACAATCTTTATCCGTCATCGAGCGTCATCGGGCTGCCGGCGGCAGGCTTCTCCTCCGGCGAAGCAATCCGCCTGATGGAGCAGAATGCGGCGGCGACGCTGCCGCCCGGCACCGGCACCGAGTGGACCGCGATGTCGTATCAGGAGAAGATCGTCGGCAATCAGATGTATTTCGTCTTCGCGATGGCGATGCTTTTGGTCTATCTGGTGCTCGCCGGCCAATATGAAAGCTGGTACGCGCCGCTCGCGGTCATCCTCTCGGTGCCGTTGGCGCTGACCGGGCCGGTGCTGGTGCTGCAAATGCTGCGCATCGACAACAATCTCTACACTCAGATCGGCATCATTCTGCTCATCGCGCTCTCCGCCAAGAACGCCATCCTGATCGTCGAAGTGGCCCGCGAGCACCGCGTCAACGACGGCAAGCCGATCCTCGAAGCGGCGGTCGATGCCGCGCGCGCCCGCTTCCGCCCGATCCTGATGACGTCGTTTGCCTTCATTCTCGGCGTCGCGCCGCTCGTCATCGCCAGCGGCGCAGGCGCCAGCGCCCGCAAATCGATCGGCATCACCGTGTTCTCCGGCATGATCGCCTCGACTTGCCTCGCCGTGCTGTTTGTTCCATCGCTGTTCGTGGTAATTCAGCGGTTCGAGGAATGGCGCGCCTCGCGTAAGGCGCCACGCATCCAGCCGGCGGAATAGGCGTGTTTTTTGGCGCATGATCTTGCGGGAAAACCGGCTTCCGTTTTTTCGGATCACGCGTTAGCTGCGGCGTCACGAGGCCGCCGCCATCGGGCCACAGTCACAATTTGGACGCAGGACGCGCTATGGTAGGGCAGGGGAAACGACCGACAATGCTTCAAGCGATCAGCCGCTCCACGCCTGCATTTGTGTTCGTCTTTGCGTGCCTGATGTCGACGCAGGCTGCGCGCGCGCAAGACTCGCCGAGCGATGTCGTAACGCGTCTCGACCGGCTCGAAGAAACGGTCCGCGATCTCACCGGCCAGGTGCAGGAGTTGCAGTACCGCAATCAACAGCTTGAGCAACAAGTGCAGCGCCTGCAGGGCGGCAGTGCCGCGGCGCCGATGGCGGCAGCGCCGGCTGCTGCGCCGGTGCCGTCTCCTGCTGCGGGAGCGCCGCTACCGCGAGCGTCGGTGTCCACGGCGCTGCCGCCGCCGACGGCGACGCCGTATTCGACGCCGCCGCAATATTCGCAAGCCCCGCCGACGGCACAATATGGGCAGCCGCCGCAGTACGGCGCGCCTCCGCAATACGCGCCGCCGCCGTCTTATGGCGCGCCGCCGGCCCCGGTCGTCGCTGGTGCGCCGCCTGGCCGCCACGATGCGTTCAATCCGGCGCTCGATCCGAACGCGCCGGGTGTGCCGCATGCGCTCGGCACCAGCACCACCGCGACCGAACCGCCGCCGCCCGCTCCCGATATGGACAGGGGCCAGCCCGGTGCGCCGCTCAATCTATCCGTTCCGCAGGGCGGCGCGTTGCCGCCGCCGCCGTTGGCCAATCCGAATGCGACCGGCGCCATGCAAGGCGATACGCAGGAGGCGTCGCTGCCGCCGAACGCCACGCCGAAGGACGAATACGATCTCGCTTACGGCTACGTGCTGCGGAAGAACTACGGGCTGGCGGCGCAAACGTTCCGCGACTTTCTGCACAAATATCCGAGCGACCGGCTAACGCCGGAGGCGCAATACTGGCTCGGCGAAAGCCTGTTTGACGATCAGAAGTACCACGATGCCGCCGAAGCCTTCCTGGCGGTCTCGACCAAATACGGCACCAGTGCCAAGGCGCCGGACGCCCTGCTGCGGCTCGGCCAATCGCTCGCCGCCTTAGGCGAGAAGGAAGCGGCCTGTGCGTCGCTCGGCGAGGTCTTGCGCAAGTATCCGCACGCTTCGATCAGCGTAAAGCAAAACGTTGACCGGGAGCAAAAGCGTGTCCACTGCTGAACACCCCGTTCGCGCGGCTGAAGCGGATACGCTGTTCTCCGGTCTTGAAAATCTGCGCGGGCTGATTGTCGCGGTATCCGGCGGTCCGGACTCCACGGCGCTGTTGCTGTTGGCGGCGCGCTGGGCGAAAGCGCGCAACCGCGCGCCGGAGCTGCTCGCCGTCACCATCGATCACGGGCTGCGCGCGGCCGCAGCCGGCGAAGCCGCTGCCGTCAAGCGGTTGGCCGATCGCCTCGGGGTCGCGCATCGCACGCTGCGCTGGCGCGGCAAGAAGCCGAAATCCGGTTTGCAGGAGGCCGCCCGTGAAGCGCGCTACCGGCTGCTTGCAGAAGCCGCCGCGCGGGCCGGCTACGACCATATCCTCACCGCGCACACGCTCGACGATCAGGCGGAAACCGTATTGTTCCGGCTCGCCCGCGGCAGCGGCCTCGGCGGCCTTGCCGGCATGGCGCCCGCCGCCCCGCTGCCGGCGCGCGGGCCGCGCCCGTTTTTTCTCGTTCGCCCGCTGCTGCGCGTTCCGAAAGCGCGGCTGATCGCAACGCTTGAAGCGGCCGGCATCTCCTATAGCGAGGATCCGACCAATCGCGATCCGCGCTTTACGCGCGCGCGGCTGCGCGACTTCATGCCGGTGCTGGCCAAGGAGGGGCTCGATGCGCGCGGTCTCGCCCGGCTCGCGGCCCGCATGCGGCGCGCCGAAGCGGCGATCGAATTCGCCGTCGCCGCCGCGCGCGAGGCGCTCGCACCGGGGCCATGGCCGGAGCGCGGTCCTGTCGCGTTTTCGACCGCGCAATTTGCCCATCTGCCCGCGGAGGTGGCGCTGCGGCTACTTGGCCGCGCCATCGCCTATACCGGCGACGAGGGTCCGGTCGAACTTGCCAAGCTCGAAAGTCTTTATGACAGCCTGCGCCAAGCCCAGTCCCGGCTGCGCCGGACCCTCGCCGGCGCCCTGATCAGCCTCGACAGCGAGCGGCTGACGGTCGGGCGCGCTCCGGCCCGCCGCAAGGTGGCTTTCCGCAAGGATCGCAACACCGGCTTTACGAAATAGCCCTATAATTGCGTGGCTGCGCGTGGGGTTCCCTTGGCAGGGGGCGGGCTGGCGCCTACATTGCCCGGTAGCGGGGACGTGAAGCCGCCACGATTTGCGGGCAGGCGATAACCCCGGACTCCGCACGGCCGGGGCAAGGACGTAAGATGAACGCCAATCTGCGCAATTTCGCCCTCTGGGTCATCATCGTCCTGCTGCTGCTCGCGCTGTTCACGCTGTTCCAGAATCCCGGCCAGCACACCACGGCGCAAGACATTTCGTTCTCGCAGCTGCTCAATGAGGTCGACCAGGGCCGCGTCCGCGACGTGCTGATCCAAGGTCCCGAAATCCACGGCGATTTTACCGACGGCCGCGCCTTCCAGACCTATGCGCCAAACGATCCCGGCCTCATCGACAAGCTCTATAAGAAGGGCGTGTCGATCACCGCGCGGCCGTTGAGCGACAATGTGCCGTGGTTCGTGTCGCTGCTGATCTCCTGGCTGCCGTTCGTCGCGCTGATCGGGGTATGGATTTTCCTGTCGCGCCAGATGCAGGGCGCCGGCGGTAAGGCGCTCGGCTTCGGCAAGTCGCGCGCGAAGCTTCTCACCGAGGCGCATGGCCGCGTCACCTTCGAGGACGTCGCCGGCGTCGACGAGGCCAAGCTCGACCTGCAGGAAATCGTCGAATTTTTGCGCGATCCAGCCAAATTCCAACGGCTCGGCGGGCGCATCCCGCGCGGCGTGCTCTTGGTCGGTCCGCCCGGCACCGGCAAGACGCTGCTTGCCCGCGCCATCGCCGGCGAGGCGAACGTGCCGTTCTTCACCATATCCGGCTCCGACTTCGTCGAAATGTTCGTCGGCGTCGGCGCGAGCCGCGTCCGCGACATGTTCGAGCAGGCCAAGAAGAACGCGCCCTGCATCATCTTCATCGACGAGATCGACGCCGTCGGCCGCCACCGTGGCGCGGGCCTCGGCGGCGGCAACGACGAACGCGAGCAGACCTTGAACCAACTGCTCGTCGAGATGGATGGCTTCGAAGCCAATGAAGGCATCATTTTGATCGCCGCGACCAACCGTCCCGACGTGCTCGATCCGGCCCTGCTGCGGCCGGGCCGCTTCGACCGTCAGGTCGTCGTGCCCAATCCCGACGTGGTCGGCCGCGAGCAGATCCTGAAGGTGCACGTGCGCAAGGTGCCGCTGGCGCCCGACGTGAACTTAAAGACAATTGCGCGCGGCACGCCCGGGTTCTCCGGCGCCGATCTGATGAATCTCGTGAACGAGGCGGCCTTGATGGCGGCGCGGCGCAACAAGCGCATGGTGACGCAGGTCGAGTTCGAGGACGCCAAGGACAAGGTCATGATGGGCGCCGAGCGCAAGTCGCTCGTCATGACGGAGGAGGAAAAGCTCCTCACCGCCTATCACGAAGGCGGCCACGCCATCGTCGCGCTCAACGTCAAGGCGACCGATCCGGTGCACAAGGCGACCATCATCCCGCGCGGCCGCGCGCTCGGTATGGTCATGCAATTGCCCGAGCGCGACAAGCTGTCGATGTCGCTCGAACAGATGACCTCGCGCCTTGCCATCATGATGGGCGGACGCGTCGCCGAGGAACTGGTGTTCGGCAGGGAGAAGGTGACCTCCGGCGCGGCGTCCGACATCGAGCAGGCCACCAAGCTCGCGCGCATGATGGTGACGCGCTGGGGCCTGTCCGACGCGCTCGGCACCGTGGCTTACGGCGAAAACCAGGAAGAGGTGTTCCTCGGCTATTCGGTGGCGCGCCAGCAGAACATTTCGGAAGAGACCGTGCAGAAGATCGACGCCGAGATCAGGCGCCTGGTCGAGGCCGGCTATGCCGAGGCGCAGCAGATTTTGACCGATAAGCGCGCCGACCTGGAAACGCTCGCCAAGGGCCTGCTGGAATTCGAGACGCTGACCGGCGACGAGATCAAGGATCTGCTGGTCGGCAAGAAGCCGAACCGCGAATTGGTGATCGAGCCGACCACGCCGCGCAACTCGACCGTGCCGACCGCCGGCGCCGGCCGCAACCGGCCGCGCCCCGAGCCCGGCCCGCTGGAGCCGCAGCCGCAGGGTTGAGGAGTCTCCATTCCGGGCGTGAACCGGAAGCTTGGACCGCGCGACGGACGGGGGAGGCGGCTTCATGCGAACCTTTTCAATTGCGGGACTAGCGTTGCTGTTGGCGGCGGTTCCGGCGCTGGCGCAAGTCGCCCGCCCGCCCGCGGCCAAGCACAATGTTCCCGTTAAGCCGGCGCCGGTCTCCACGCCGGAAATGCGCTCGGCCGCGGAACTCGCGCTGTCGTCGGATCCGGTGTTCGACGAGGGCACCTATCAGCGCATCAAGGAGACGCTGCTCAGCTATTCGGACATCCAGGTGCGCGGCGGCTGGCCGACCCTGCCGGCCGACGCCAAGCTTGTGCCCGGCGCGAGCGGCCCCGACGTGGCCCTCTTGCGCCGCCACCTCGTCATCGGCGGCGACTTGCCGGCAAACCAGGAGGCGGGCGACGTCTATGACGGAGCCGTCGTAGAAGGCGTCAAGCGCTTCCAGTTGCGCCATGGGCTCGAAGCCACGGGGACCGTCGGCGCGCAGACCTTGAAGGCGCTCAATGTCCCGGTCGGCGACCGCATCAAGCAGCTCGAAGCTTCGCTGGAGCGTTTGCTCGGCTTCGATTTCACCTTCGCCGAGCGTTACGTCGTGGTGAACATTCCGGCGGCATTCGTCGAGGCCGTAGCCAACGACAAAGTCGAGCGGCGCTATCGCGTCATCGTCGGCAAGATCGACAAGCCGTCGCCGACGCTGTCGGTCTATATCACCGCGATCGATCTCAATCCGACCTGGACGGTGCCGCTGTCGATCACCAAAAACGAGATTTTCGCCCGCATGCGCCGCGACCCGTCTTACCTCGCCCGCATGCATATGCGGCTGATCGGCGCGCAGAACGAGGACATCAGTCCGTCGAGCGTCGACTGGTCGTCCGATCGCTCGCCGAATTTCGTTGTCCGCCAGGATGCCGGCAACTGGAATGCGCTCGGCAATCTCAAGATCGACATGCCAAATCCCTACTCGGTTTACATGCACGACACCGATACGCGAAAGCTGTTCGCCGCCGACTACCGCTTCGATTCGCATGGCTGCACGCGGGTCGACAATGTGCGCGACCTTGCCGCCTGGATTTTGCAGGACGGCCCGCCGGGCTGGAATCGCGCCGCCATCGATGCCGGCATCGCGACAGGCGTGACCAAGGTGATAAATCTGCCGCACAAGATTCCGGTGGCCTGGGTCTATCTCACCGGCTGGGTCACGCCCGACGGCACCGTGGAATTCCGCGACAACGTCTACAAGCACGACGAGAAACTCGACCGCAACGGTCTCGCCGAAGCGGCCGCCGGCGGCTTTGTTGCGCCGGTGCCGACCGAAAACCTCAAGCGGGTGTCGATCGACAGTCAGTGAGCTAGCGCTTCCCGGACGCGGTGCGGCGCGAACGCGATGCACCGCAGATCCGGGATCGTGCCAAACTCCGCGTGTGTTACGATCCCGGGTCTGCAGCGCATCACTTCGCTGCGCTTCGTGCTGCGCTGCGCCCGGGAGACATGCCGCAAATGCGCCAGATGGTCTTGATCGGCTTCCTGCAGGCGCAGAACTGCAGCAACCTTGCGAGCTCCTGGCGGCATCCGGCGTCGCGCACCGACAGCTGGTCGCCGGACTTTTATCGGCATATCGGCCGCGTGCTGGAGGCGGGCAAGTTTCACTTAGGCTTCTTCGACGACCGGCTGTCGATGCCGGACATCTACGGGCGCGATCACGGCCACACCGTCGCCCACGGCATTCGCTGCGTGAAGCTCGACGCCGTCACCGTGCTCACCGTGATGGGCATGGCCACCGAGCGGCTCGGCCTCGGCGCCACTTATTCGACCAGCTACTACGAGCCGTTCCATGTCGCGCGCCTGTTCGCCACGCTCGATCTGATGACGCAAGGCCGCGCCGCCTGGAACGTCGTCACCTCGCTCAACGACGGCGAGGCGCAGAACATGGGCCGCGACGAGGTGGTCGGCCACGATCTGCGCTACGACCGCGCCGATGAGTTCATGGAGATCGTGCTCGGCCACTGGGACGCCTGGGAGGCTGATGCCGTCGTCCAGGACAAGGCGACGGGCCTGTTCGCCAAGCCTGAGAAGGTGCATCGCCTCGATTACCAGGGCCGCTATTTCCGTTCGCGCGGGCCGTTCACCGTACCGCGCTCGGCGCAGGGCCATCCGGTTTTGATCCAGGCCGGATCGAGCGGCCGCGGCAAAAGCTTCGGCGCGCGCTGGGGCGAGGTCATTTTCGTCGTCTATCCGAACATCGAGAGCGGCAAGCGCGACTATGCGGAATTTAAAGCGGAGGTGGCGCGGGGCGGCCGCGATCCCGGGCACGTCAAGATCACCCACCTCGTCAACACCGTGGCGGCAGCAACCAAAGCCGAGGCCGAGGACAAATGGGCGGAAATCGAAAAGCTGCCGCTCGAGATCGACGCGCTGTCGCTGTTGTCGGAGGCGCTCAATTTCGATTTTGCGCGAAAGGGCATGGACGAGCCGTTCACGCAGGCGGAATTAGACGAGATGTCCGGCCTGCAAGGCATCCGCGACCGCGTGGTCAGCGCCAAGAAAAATCCCACCGTGCGCGACTTCATCCGCATCAGCGGCCGCGGCCGCGTGCACAATCCGATTGTCGGCGGGCCGAAGGGGTGGCCGACCAGCTTGAGCAATGGTTCGTTGCGCCGGCCTGCGACGGCTTTGTCCTCTCCGCCACGCACGTGCCGGGGGCTTACGAAGACTTCGTGCGCTTCGTCGCCCCCGAGCTGCAACGCCGCGGGCTGTTTCGCAAAGACTTCGCCGGCGTCACGTTGCGGGAAAATCTGGGATTGCCGGTGCCGGCCATCGGTGCGTGGCACGGCGCGCCTCGGCCTTAGGCCCCGGTTATCACGATTATTGCTATAACCATCAGCCATGTAATTACGACCATCGTTGCCACCACCTTGGCGCCAACGGCCGGAAATCTTATCGGCACTCCGTAATTCCTTGAAAGATGCTGCGTCACGAGCCAGCCGACAGCACAGAGCGCGAGCACACTGAAAAGGCCCGACAGCGCCCGTAGGGAAATGCCAAAGATGCTACCCAAAAAAATTAAAGCCAAAACAACAATCTGCACACGAAACGTGGCCCAAAACAAATAGCTGCGTGATTAAGGATAGGGACTTGGCGGACGAAGTATTTCATTACGAACATGCCAACCAGCGTCCAGATGACACAGAAAACGACGAGCGTGATTATCGCTTGCGCGGGCGCTGCTGCCAACGCGTCCCAGTGGATTTGCCGCATGAATTGCCTCTAGGTGGGCGAGTGGCTGACATTGCGGCGCCGTTTGGCGATGTCCGTTTTGCTCGGCAAAACAGACGTAGGTGCAGACGGCTTCACTTCGCGGCCTTCGGCGCCAACAGCGCTTTCATGCCGAGCTTTTCCTCCTTGTCGAAGTCCGCCGTCGCCCGCGCCAAATCGCCCTTGTCCTGATACAAGGCGCCGCGCAGTCGATAGGCGTCGACGTATTGCGGATTGAGCTCGATCGCCTTGTCGTAGTCGGCGAGCGCGCCATCGAGATCGCCTTTGGCCTTATAGACGGCGGCGCGGTAGGTGTAGGCCTCGGCGTCGGTCGGAATGATTTCGATGGCCTTGGTGTAATCGGCAATCGCCAAGTCGAATTTGCCATAGTCCTCGTAGATGTTGGCGCGGACGGAATAGGCGCCGGCGTCGGTCGGATCGAGCTCGATCGCCTGGGTCAAATCGGCCATCGCGCGGTCGAATTCGCCTTTGGCCCTGTAGACGACGCCGCGGCCGTCATAGGCAAGAGAGTCATTTGGGTTTATCGCGATTGCCGCGTTGTAATCGGCCAGCGCGGAATCGAATTCGCCGTTGTCTTGGTGGACACGGCCACGGAGGTCGTAGGCAAGCCTTTGTTTCGGATCGAGCGCGATAGCCTTATCGAGGTCAGCGAGCGCGTGAACGCGATCGCCCTTGTTGCGGTAGACATCGCCACGTCCGGTGTAGAGGCTGGCGTTTTGCGGATTAAGCCCGATAGCCGTGTCGTAATCGGCAAGAGCAGGGTCGAGGTCGCCTTTCATCGCATATTGCAGGCCGCGATGATCGTAAGCTTTGACGTTCTTGGGATCGAGCCGGATCGCAGCCGTGTAATCGGCAATCGCGTGGTCGTGATCGTCTTTGGCGGCATAGACGTCGCCGCGATTGACATAGGCCGTGACATAACCGGAATTGACTGCAATCGCCGCGTCATAGTCGGTGATAGCGCGGTCATAATCCTTATGCAGAGCGTAGAGGAAGCCGCGATTGTTCAGCGCGTAGGTGTAATGCGGCGCAAGCTTTAGTGCCTGATTGTAGTCGGCGAGCGCATGGTCGAAATTGCCCTTGGCCGCGTAAGCGACGCCACGACTGTTGTAAGGCACGGCGACGCCTGGAGCGAGGCTGATCGAGCGATCGTAGTCGGCGATGGCGCGGTCAAAGTCGCGGGTGTTGAAATAGGCAACGCCGCGGTCATTAAATGCCTTCGCGAGATCGATGCCGCTCAAATGCTCCGAGCCGATTGCGGCGGTGCAGCCCGCGATCTGCTCGGTCCACGGTACGTCCGGATTGCCGGTGCATTTGAAATCGCTCGGCGATTGCGCCCGCGCCGACACGACCGTCGCCGCCAGCGCCAATGCCCCAAGCGTCACTGCGCTCCACTGCCTGGGTAGGGCGAACACCATCGCGGACGCTCGTCGTAAATCCCTGTGATCGAATATGGATTTGTCGTCGGCAGCGGCCGTCAGGTTCATCGCGCCGGCTGCGGGCGATCGATAAACTGGGGATTCCCGGCGGCCAGTAGCCGCCGGGAATCTGTCGGAGTGACCCCTTAGGCCACGACTGTCGTCGTCGGCTCGGGCTGGAACGGGGTCAGCGTGCCGGCGGCCAGCAGCGCCTGCCGGCGCTGGACCTCCAGCGCCATGAGCTGCACCTGCAGGCCGATCTTTTGCGCTTCCGCCTGCTCGCGCTCGAGCTTGATCAGGTCGCCCTGTTCGAGCTGCGGATCCCGGGCACAGCAGTGCGCCAGTTCGGGGTCGTAGACCACGCCGTCGGTCGGGACAGCCAACTGCGTCGGCTGTTGGACCACTTCGCCGACCGTGGGCAGGGTCTTAAGCACCGCTTCCACAGCCGATATGTACTGGCTCTCGACCTGCTTGATCTGGGCCGGCGTCAACACCGGCGACAGATAGTTTCCGACTCTCACCTGGAAGGTCACCGCGGTGACCTTGGTGGTCATCACATAGACGTCGAGCACCTTGCGCACGAAATAGGTCACCGCGTAGCAGAGGTTGTTGTTGACCAGCGTCCGCTGCGTCGTGGAAACCGTCTGGGTATCCTCGTAGTTGCTGACCGTGATCGAGCGCTGCACGTCGGTGTATTGGGCGGCCTGCTGCGCCAGGGACAGGAACTGATTGGCGCTCGCCTGCGTCGAAAAATCGACCGCGGAGCCGGAGCTCGACGAGCTGCTGCTGCTGCCGCCGCCGCCGAAGCCGCCAAGGCCGAAGAAGTTGAAGCCTCCGCCGCTCGAGGAGCCGGAGCTTTGCGTTTGGTTGTTCAGGACCTGCAGCAGTAAACTGGAGTCACTGAAGTTCTGCTGCTGGTAAAGCGCCGATACAAACTGGGAGAACGTCGTTTGCACCGAGTATCGCTCGGTCTCCGTCGTGGTGCGGCGATAGCGATCGCTGTGATACAGCGTCATCTTCTCGCCGGGCAACAGCGTGAGCGTGTACGCCAATCCGCCGTGCTGCTTGCCGACGAGACAGAGCGTGTGCGTGTAGGTCACATTGACGATCACGAAGCCGCGGGCGGCATCGCCTGCGGCCGATTTGCCGTCGAGGCCGACGACGGAGGTCTTGGTTTCGGTGAAGGTGATGCAGGCCGGCTTGGTGATCCACGGCGGATCACAGGGGGCCTGACAGCACGGGTCCTGGGTTGGCAAGGTTACCGGGGTGGTGCCGTCGGTCGGGTCGAAAGCCTGCAGCGCGACGCCGGAAGCTGAACTCTGAGTTTGCGTACTGGACATGGCTTACTCCTGTTCGCCGAGAGGGCGCACTTGACCGCGCCGGAGAGGTTGCGGTCGTTGGCTCAATGCAACCAACAATAGTGCTATGTGCCAGTCGAAGACTGTGCCTCGCGTCACACCAAAATCCGCAGCGCAGCAGCGCTTCGTTACCCCGCAAGGGGCGTCGGATTGGCGGCCGGCGGCTCGATGCCGAAGGTGCCGGCGGTCATGCAGGTCATCGAAAAACTGCCGATCGAGGCAACCAGCGCCACCAGGCTTTCCAGCCCCATGGCCTTTTCCGCGGCGGCGTAGGTTGCGTCGCTCAGGGCCTTGTTCGCCAGCAATTCATGCGCCACCGTGAAGCAGGTTTTCTCGCGGGCATCGGTCAGGTTCGGCGTCTTATGCGCGTTGATCGCGTCGATCGCGCTTTGATCGATGCCGACGGAGAGCGAGCGGCGCACTTGCGCGAACCACGGATAGCGCGCGTTCCAATGCCGGGCGACGACAAGATTGACGACCTGCTGCTCGCGCGCCGACAGCGGCCCGCCGGACAGCGACTCGCGCAAATTCTGCGCGGCTTCGAACAATTTCGGCAGCCGGATATAGGCATAATACGGCCCGCCGACGATGCCGCTTGCCTGCTTGGCGGCGTCATAGACCCGCGCCTGTTCGCCATTCATGTCGGCGCGTTCGATAATCGGGATGCGTGGCATGCGTTTCCTCGTTTGGCTTTCGTTGCGGGGCAAGGTTAGCATCGGCTGGCGGATTGCGCGACCCACTCACGAATGTGCAGGAACGAGCGATGCCGTTGCAAAATCGCGTCAACCCGTTTGGAGAATTGTTTGCGACGCCAACACGCGGCTTGTTCTTGGGCAATCGCGGCGGGCGCTTTCATACCGATGCGAAAATACTGACCGCGCGGCGCTGGGCGTCGCGGCAATGGATTTGCTGCGTGCTCGATTTTAAGGGCCGCCATCGCGACGTCTGGGGACGCTTCTACACCGAGCTGTTCTTTCTCGACGAACCGACCGCGTTCGCGGCCGGGCATCGGCCCTGTTTCGAGTGCCGTCGCCCAGACGCCTTGGCCTTTGCGGAGAGCTGGCAGGCCGCGAAAAATCTTCACTCGCGGCCGACGGCAGGCGAGATGGATGAAGCGCTGCACTGCGAACGCCTCGACGGGCGGGCCAAGCGGCTGCACCGCCGCAACATCGACGCATTGCCCGACGGCGCCTTCGTCGCGCTGGAGGAGGGTGCTTTTGCGGTCCGCGGCGACACGCTGCTGCACTGGACGCCGGAGGGCTACCAGGGCCGCAAGCTGCGGCCACGCGCCGGTGATATTGACGTACTCACCCCGCCGGCAATTCTGGCCGTTTTGTCGGCCGGTTACCAACCACGTTGGCATCCATCAGGTGCCTGATCAGGAATCGGGTGGGCGCGCAGCCGCGCAGCAGTTAAGAGGGGAGAGCCGCGAGAGGGGAGCCGATGTCGAGCCGCATCACCAACAAGACCTATGGGACCGTCGACGCCGACCGGCAGAAGGAGATGAGCGGCTTGGAGTTTGTCCAAGGTCTGGTCGATGGCACGCTGCCGCTCAATACGATGGCCGAGACCCTGGGTTACGACGTCGCCGAAGCGGTCAGTGGGCGCGTCGTCGTCACCGCGGAACCGAATGGCGCGCACCTCAATCCGGCCGGCACCGTGCACGGCGGATTCGCGGCCACCTTGCTCGACACCTGCATGGGCCTTGCCGTGCAGAGCACTTTGGAAAAGGGCATCGGCCAGACGACGCTCGAATTCAAGATCTCATTGGTGCGGCCGATCACGCCGGAGACAGGATTGATCAGGGCCGAAGGCGTCGTGTTGAGCCGCGGCCGCCGTGTCGGAACGGCCGAGGGCCGCATCACCGACAAGCAGGGACGGTTGCTCGCCCACGGCACCACGACCTGCCTGATCTTTGAGAGCTGAGCTTAGCCTTCGCTACCCCCGAAACGCCGCTTTGATCTCCGCGACCGTGGCGCCGGGCTTGCGTGCGGCGGCGATGATGCGGGCTTCTTGCTTGATGAGGCCATCAAGCGCGGCTTGGAGCGCGTCGACCTTGTCAGCCGGCACAACCACCGCGCCGTGACGGTCGGCGTGGATGAGGTCGCCGCTTTTCACGTCCATGCCGTGGATGCGGACCGGAACGCCGAACTCCTCGACACGGACATAGGCATGCGAGGGCGCGATCGAGCCGGCGAGCATTTGAAAGCCTTCGGCGACCTGGGCGATGTCGCGGATCGAGCCGTTGGTCACTGTGCCGAGGCAGCCCAGCGCCTTGTGCACGTTGGTCTGCACCTCGCCCCAGAACGCGCCGTAGCCCACCGGGTCGTCCTGGTCCTCGATGACGACGACGCTCGGCCGCGGTTCCGCCGCCACGTAATCAAGGTAGTCCATGCGTTTGGCCATGTAGCTCGGGCCGCTCACCGCGTCCTTGGCGCGGATGATGACGGTCTTGGCGAAGCCGACCATCGGCGGCAGATCGGGAAACGGGCAGTGCAGGTGCGCGACGGTATAGCCCGCGCCGCGCCGCTCTGGCGCCACGATCTCGATCAGGTTGCACACCGTCGGCGTATCGATCGATCGCAAGAATGCGAACTGCTTCTCTGACAACACAGGGCTTCTCCTCCGGATTTCTCAGTTCAATGATTTAATCCCACGCCGCGAGCACGATGATCGCCATGATCACTTGCATGGCGACGATCACCGCGACGCAGCCGCTCCACCCGGCCGTCGTCCAGGCGATGCCGGTCAGGAACGCGCCGGCGCTGCCGCCGATATAGAAGGTCGAGGCATAGAGCCCGACCGCCGACGAGCGTCCCTCCTTAGCGGTGAGCGTGACATATCCGGTCGAGATTGTCTGGCACAGCATGCCGCAGACGGCACACAGCGTCAGCCCGGATACGATGATCCCAACCGGCGGCGCCAACAGCAGCAACGCGCCGACGATCCACACCGCGATGGTGCCGAGCACGAAGCGGCGGCGGCCGAACAGCGCGATGGCGCGGCCGGTCCACGGCAAAAACGGGCTGGAGACGAGATAAGTGAAGAACAGCGCGCCAAGGAGCGTCGGCGAGAAGAAGTAGGGCGGTCCGGCCAGATGGAAGCTGACATAGGTGAAGGCGGCGATGAAATTGAACAGCACGCCGAAGCCGATGGCAAAGGTGGCGACCAGGCGGCGGTCGCGGAAATGGCGGAACATTTGCGACAGCGACAGTAAGAGGCCGCCGGAGCGCACGAATTGCCGCTCGCGCGGCAGCATCAGCGTGACGATGACCGCAGCGACCAGCGTGATCAGGGCGACCACCTGGATGGCCGAGCGCCAGCCGATCACATCGGTCAGGATGCCGGGAATGAAGCGGCCGGAAAATCCGCCGATGGCCGAGCCTGTCACATAAAGCCCGGCGACGCGGGCGACGTCGCGCGCCGGCCACTCGTCGCCGATATAGGCGACCGTGACGGTGAAGATCGGCGGCACCAACAGACCCTGGATGAAACGCCAGAAGACGAGCTGCGGGACCGTCGCCGCGAAAGTCATGATCACGGTCGGCACCGTGATGGCGAACATGGCGGCGACGATCAGCCGCTTCCTGCCCAACACGTCGGCAAGCGCCCCGGTGAACGGCGCCGACAGCGCGATCGCCGCCGTGCTGGCGGTCATCAGCGATGAGATTTCGCCGGGGCCGACGTGAAACTCACCCGCCAGTTTCGGCAGCAGCGCTTGCGGCGAATAAAGATTGACGAAGGCGGAGAAGCCGGCCGTGGCCACCGCCAGCGCGCGAAAATCGAAGGATTTAAATCGCAACGACATACGGCATTATGGGCGAGGCGGACTGCGAAATCATCCGAGTGGGGTTGAAATTAAATTTCCCGCCGTGCGATGCACAGTGACCTTGCGTATCGGACATTATTTTCGTTTCGATTTCACAAAACTGATGCAAATAACAACTTCCGGCGACTTATTGCTGCCCGAATTAGCGTTCAACTTAACCGTGTAGTGCGGTTATGCCGGAGCTGATCGGGGCGGTCAACCAAATCGATTTCAGATAAAGCCACGACGCGATTCAAATCCACCGCAGATGCGGAGGAAGCGATGTCCAGCATCGATACGTCTTTGATTTATTACTTGTTCCCGTTGGCGCCGGCATGGCTCGGCGTGTCCGCTACACCGACGAATTGAATATCTCGCCCTTGCCCCGCCGGGAGACCGTCCGGCGCCCGCGGAGGCGGCTCAGTGAAGCCAAAGGGAGAATTCCAACTTTCGTGACAGACAACTGGGAGGACACGCGTCATGGCCAAACAAAAATCAACGCCGCCGACGAATCAGTCCGCTAACGAGGAGATGGTTCTTACGCCCGGCGGCTGGAGGCCGAAGTCGACCGTTCATCAAATCGAGCCGGGACACCACTTGAGCCGGAAGGGTGGGAGATTCCAAAAAATTCATACGGCGAGCGGCAAGGTCGTCGCCGATTATGGGGAAATATCCACTGCGCCGTCTGACCACCCCCCGGGCAAGATCGCTGTAAAAAAAAAGACCGCACCAAGTGAAGAACCCTATCCCGATAACGGCTGGATATTGGACTCGGCATGGACCAATAGCGGATCAAGCCCGATTTCCTACTTCACGACCGAATGGGTTGTTCCGCCGCCGCCCGCTTCCGATGATGGCCAAACGATCTTTCTATTCAATGGCCTGACGCCGTCCGACAACTCTTACATTCTCCAGCCCGTTCTCCAATGGGGCACTTCCACAGGAGAGAACGGCGTTACTTTAGGCGGAAATTATTGGGCCATTTCCAATTGGTACGTTCCGCCAGCCAACAGCGGTAACCCGACATTCGTCGGAGGTAACGAGCTGATCACGGTCAATCCGGGTACCTCGCTTCAGGGCATCATGACCCTAACGGGCCAATCTGGCGGGACCTTCAACTACACGTCCAACTTTGCGGGCTATCCTTCGGTAGATTTGACCGTCACCGACATTCCCGAGCTGACCGTCGCTTACGAAACGTTGGAGTGCTATTCGATCGCCCAGGCCAGCGACTATCCGAATACCCTCATGACCGCGATGACCAACATCGAGATCAAGGTGGGTAACGCGGACGCGGCCATCAGTTGGTTGCCGCAAGACGTAGTGACGGAAAATGGTCAGCAGTGCGTGATCGTCAGCGATGCATCTCCCGGCGGGGAGGTGTATCTCTTCTATGAGCAGGATCCGCAAAACTTCTATTTCGTCGTCGACAAGAGCACCTTCGGCACGGATGAAGTAAAGGACGTCATCGCCAGCCCCGGCGGAGGCCGCTTCACCAATGCCTTCTGGTTGGTGTTGGAAGGTTTTACGCCCAACTGGGTCGCCGGTGCTACGCCGACCTTTGCGTCGGCAAGCACGTTTAACTCCGCCGATATCACTGGATTATCCATCAGCGCCAATACCAGCAAGCCGGTAGATTATGAGCTGGGAGGGCCAGGGAGCGCCTTTGCCGATGTCGTTCAACGAATCAGGTTCGCCTACGACATCACCTTCACCAGCACCGCTTCCTTCCCGCCGATTGGGTCGGAGCAAACATATACATTGCTCGCCAATATCTCCGCCGGTGGCACGACGTTGTCATTGGAGCCGGAAACCGTTTTCGAATTAGTTGGTGGATCGGATCCCTATTTCACCAATGTGGACCCGAACAATTCCCAGAGCGTCTTCTATCTTAGCCAGGACCTGAGGGTGTTTTCGGTTGTTGCCGGTAATGCTCCGCTTACCGGGGCGCCAAATTTTACCAGCGACCCTTACGGTTCCATTCAGCGCTTCTTGCATTACTTGAATACTACGCCGAAATACACCCAACCTTATCCAACCTTGGGGCCGGATCCGTTAAACGATCTGCCAAATCAAACGGGATATGAGACGGGCGAAACTTCAGTCACGCCGCTGAATGGCGCGGGCGAGCAGTATTATAATTTCGCCATAGCCAGGGTCCGCCTGCAGGGAGCGCCGGCAACCAACAGTCCCAATGTCCGGGTCTTTTTCCGGCTGTGGGTGGCGGTATCCTGCGATACGGATTTCCAGCCCAGCACATACCCTTCTACACCGGGCACGTCCGGCGCCGATCTCGGGTTACCTGTATTCCCGCTGGCATCGAGCAGCGGGTTGACGGATCCGACTGGCCAGACGCTTCAGACCATTCCGTTCTTTGCTACCGACAGTGCGGGAAGCAATGACTACAACGCGGCCTATGTTCCGGCCAGTCCCGACGAGGACAACAATATTCAAACAATCACCATTCCGGCGGGACAAGATAACATCTTCACATATTTCGGCTGCTATCTGGATGTCTACAATTCAAGTCATCAATCCAAATTTCCAGGATCGCACCACTGCATCGTGGCACAGATAGCCTATGACGAGGCACCCATTCCGACATCGACGCCGACGGGCGCCACGCCCGGTCCGGATAATTCTGACAAACTGGCTCAGCGCAATCTCCAGGTTACGCCGTCGGGCCAACCGGGGTTCCCGGTTACCCATCGGATTCCGCAGACGTTCGATACCCGTCCCAGCCCATCGCCCATCTTCGGCGGCGACAAGCTACTGAACTATCCCGACGAACTAATGATTGATTGGGGGAATACCCCTGCGGGGAGCGTCGCCAGCATCTACTGGCCCCAGGTGAGCTCCGCGGAGGTATTGCAGATTGCCTCGAAGCTTTACACGACGCATTGTCTCTCTGCCTTGGATGGCCATACGATCCAATGCTCGGTTTCAGGGAGAGTAACTTATGTCCCCATCCCCCACGCGGCCAGGCAAAACTTCGCCGGCCTGTTCACCGTGGATTTGCCGAACGGGATCCGCGTGGGGAACGAGTTCAATGTCACCGTCCGACGCATCATCTCGCGGCAAGTATCCGATCGGAGAACCATTCCGGCGCCGCCCGATGGCCGCGACGAAAAGCGCTTGTTGAACTTTAGATGCGTAGCCGGAACCTTCCAGGTCAAAATACCGGTGAGCCTCGAAGCGCCGCTGTTGAAACCCGAAGAAAATCTCTTGGCGATCCTAAAGTGGAGGCTGGAAAACATGTCCGGCGCCTACCGATGGTATCCGGTGCTGCAACGCTACATTTCCTATGTGTCAGCCAGGGTGAAAGGAATGGGAGGGCATCCGTCCATTATTGCGCCTTCTCAGTTCGGAGTGATCCAGCCGACCGGAACAGCTCATGGTGTCAAATACCCGCATCCCGCGGGACTGGAATTTACCGGCAAGGTATCTGCCATCATTTACGACCGGTTCGGCGACTTCGATGGCTTCTTGCTGCAGACGGAAGAAGGCCACGAGCATTCATTCCGCGCCCGCGAACACGAAGTTGAAGAGATCGTCAACCGGGCCTGGACGGAACGAATGGTGATTTCGGTATTCGTGGAACCCGGAAACCACCAAGTGCCGAGATCAATCGTTCTGCGCCGCGCACAGTACCCTTACCATCACTGAACACGATGACGGCCGGATAAATCCTCAGCCGAGAAGGGAGTGAACTCGCGCTCGCCATCCTTTTAGGCACGGAATAGGCGGATCAGCGGAGACCGCGGCTCTAAAGCTGCCGGATCGAATTGAAATTCCAGGCCTGCGCGCTCGGATCGTTCTCGCCGATGCGCAGCGTCGTGGCATTGACGAAGCGGTTGGGCGGCACCGGCAGATTGTACGGCGCCGGCACCCCGGAGAAGACGCGGCCGGCCGGATCGTATTTCGAGCCGTGGCAGGGGCAGAAATAGCCGCCCGGCCAGTTCGTCACCGGCGTCGTGGCGCTCGGCGTCGGATAGAACAGCGGAATGCAGCCCAGATGGGTGCAGATGCCGACCAGCACGCCGTATTCCGGCTTGAGCGAGCGGTGCCAATTGTTGGCGTAAGGCGGCTGCTGCGGCTGCTCGGAATTCGGATCGGACAACAGCGACACCATTTGCGCGCTCTGCATCGAATTCGAGCGTCTGCTTGGAGCGGTGGAAGACGAAGATCGGCCGCTCGCGCCAGCGGATCATGACCTGGCCGCCTTCCTCGATCTTGCTGACGTCGAGATCGACCGGCCCGCCGGCGGCGAGCGTCGAGGCGTCCGGGTTCATCTGGTCGACCAGCGGCACCAAAGTGGCCGCGGCGCCGACCGCGCCGACCGTCGCAGTGGCGATAAAGAGGAAATCGCGCCGCGTCGCTTCTGGTCCGTGGCCACCGGTTGACGCGGGTGTCGCAGTGCTCGCCATGGTTCGTCCTTTTCGGTCGGTCCTTTTGGGTGATTTGCCGTGTCGTGCTGCAGCTTATGTCGCCAACGGCGGGGTCTAGTCAATCAGGAGGAGCGCGCGTCTTCCCCTTTTGCCCCGCAAGTTTCAGGCATGCGTGTTTTGCGCTATGGAACGGGCAATACTATGCACGTCCCGTACCAATTCCGGCCCGGAAATGGGGCAGGGCGAATGCGGTTCGCGGCCCCGGATAGGGGCGACCAGGGAGAGTGAAATGCGCGCCAAGGACAATCTGCGCAGCGCCGCCGAAGTTCTGGTGGATCAATTGCGCATCCACGGCGTGCGGCATGTCTTCTGCGTGCCCGGCGAGAGCTACCTCGCGGTGCTCGACGCGTTCCATGACAGCGATATTGCCGTCACGGTGTGCCGGCAGGAGGCCGGCGCCGCGATGATGGCGGAGGCCATCGGCAAGGTGACCGGCCGGCCGGGCGTCTGTTTCGTCACCCGCGGCCCGGGCGCCACCAATGCCTCTCACGGCATCCACATCGCGCAACAGGATTCGAGCCCGCTCGTCATGTTCGTCGGTCAGGTCGCCCGCGACGCCCGCGAGCGCGAGGCCTTCCAGGAGCTCGATTATCGCGCGGTATTCGGCGCCATGACCAAGTGGACGACCGAGATCGACGATCCGGCGCGGGTGCCGGAGATCGTGTCGCGCGCCTTCTACACGGCGGCGAACGGCCGGCCAGGCCCCGTCGTCGTCGCCATCCCCGAGGACATGCTGGTCGAACGCATTGCCGTTGCCGATGCGCCGCCCTACGCGCCGATTGAGACCTCGCCGGGACCGGCGGAGATGGCGAAGTTCGCCGAGCTCCTTGGCGGCGCGAAGGCACCGATTCTGCTTCTCGGCGGCAGCCGCTGGTCACAAGAAGCTTCCGAGCGCGTCGGCCGCTTTGCGGAAAAATACGCGCTGCCGGTCGCCACCACATTCCGCCGCGGCTCGCTCTTCGATCAGACGCACGCCTGCTACGCCGGCGATCTCGGCATCGGACCCAATCCAAAACTGCTCGAGCGCATCAAAGCCTCCGACCTTGTCGTCATGATCGGCGGGCGGCTCGGCGAATTGCCGTCGCAGGGCTACACGCTGTTCGATATTCCGCGGCCGCAAGTCGCGTTCGTGCATGTGCATCCGGGCGCCGAAGAGCTCGGCCGGGTCTATAGCCCGCAGCTGGCGGTCCACGCGACGCCGACGGCCTTTGCTGCGGCGCTTGAGGATTTGAAATTCGCCCGCGCGCCTTCCGGCGGCGCCAAGGCCGCGCATGCCGATTATCTGCAATGGACGGATAAGGCCACCGAGCAGCCAGGCGGGGTCAATTTCGGCGCGGTGATGGTGTGGCTGCGAGAGAATCTCCCAGCCGACGCCATCCTGTGCAACGGCGCCGGCAATTATGCGGCCTGGATTTACCGCTTCTTCCGCTTTCGCCGCTTTGCGCACCACGTGGCGCCGGCCTCGGGCTCGATGGGCTATGGCGTGCCTGCCGCGGTGGCGATGAAGCGGCTTTATCCGCAGCGTCAGGTCGTGTGCCTTGCCGGCGACGGCGATTTTCTGATGAACGGCCAGGAATTCGCCACCGCCGTGCAATACGATCTGCCGTTCGTCATCATTATCGTCGACAACGGCATGTACGGCACCATCCGCATGCATCAGGAACGCGAATATCCGGGCCGCGTCTCGGCGACGGCCTTGCGCAATCCGGATTTTGCCGCTTACGCGCGGGCCTTCGGCGGCTTCGGCATCTCGGTCGCGCGCACGGAGGATTTTCCCGCGGCGTTCAAAGAAGCGCAGGCGTCGGGTAAGCCCGCGATCGTGCGGCTGGCCGTCGACGGCGACGCGATCACGCCGACGACGACGCTCTCCAAGATCCGCGCCAAGGCCATGGCGGAGAAGGGCGCTTGAATATCGTCATTGCGGCTTGATGCCGGCGGCCTTGATGATCGGGTACCACTTTTCCATCTCGGCCTTTTGAAACGCGTGCAGCGCTTCGGGCGTCTCCTGATCCGGCGGATAAATCGTCTGCGCCAGATCGGTGAGACGCTTGCGCACGGCCGGGTCGACGAGCGACGCCATCACCGCGTCGCTGACTTTCTTGATGATCGCCGGCGGGGTTCCCTTGGGCGCCCACATCGCGTGCCAGAACGAGAAATAGAAACCGGGCAATCCGGCTTCGTCGGCGGTCGGAATATCGGGCGCGACCGCAATGCGCTCTTTGGCGGTGACCGCGTAGGCCTTCAGCGCGCCGCTTTGCACATGCGGCAGCGACACCGCGGGCGTATCGAGCTGGAGATCGGTGGTGCCGGCCAAGAGATCGTTGGTGGCAAGGCCGGCGCTGCGATAAGGGATCATCTGCCACTTCACGCCGACCAATTGCTCCATCAACACGCCGGCGATGTGGCTCGGCGAGCCGACCCCGGATGTCCCCATGGTGGCTTTGTCGGCGTTGGCTTTCAGCCAAGCGATCAGCTCTTTCAGATTGTTGGCCGGCATGGTCGGGCGGGCGTCGATGAAGAACGGCTGCGTCGCGACGAGCGCGATCGGCTCGAAATTGTTCAATAGATCGAAACCGAGATTGTAGATGGCGCCGTTCGCCATGTTGGTACCCCACATGCCCCAAAGCAGCGTGTAGCCGTCCGGCTTCGACCGCTCGGCGCGGGTGACGCCGATCGTTCCGGCCGCGCCAGCGACGTTCTCGACGACCACGGGCTGACCAAGCCGCACGCTGATCGCCTGCGCCATGATCCGGCCCAGCACATCGGTCGATCCGCCGGGCGCCAGCGGCACGATGAAGTCGATCGGGCGCGATGGATAATCGTCGGCCGCGGCAGGCGCTGCGCCGCCAAGAATGTATCCGGCGGCCATTGTGGCCATGGCCGCCGCGACAACGAATTTCCCGATCATGGTCGTTCCCCCCGACGGATGTTCGGACACCTATGCCAGAGGAAATGCCGCCGCCAAAGGGTAAATCCGTGGCTGCGACGCAATGGCCCCCGCGTTGCCGCTCTCGTTGAATCATGGTTCAGTTATTCCGTCACGCGATTCCATTTCCCGACCGCCATGCCCTATCGCCGCACCGCCAATGTCGAGCGCCGGCTTGCCGCCCGGCACGCCGCCATCATTGCGGCGGCACGGCAGGCCGCGAGCGAAGGCGGCATGGCGGCGGTGCAGATCGCGGCCGTGGCGCAGCGCGCCGGCATCGCCGCGGGAACGGTCTATCGCTACTTCCCCGGCAAGGCCGATCTGATCGCGGCGCTGCTAAAGGAAATCGCCGAGCGCGAGATCGCGGCGCTGCGCCGCGCCGCCGATGTCGCGCCCGGCCCGCTGTCGGCGCTGTCGGCGACGATCATGACTTTTGGGACGCGCGCGTTGCGCGACCGCCGTCTCAGTTATGCGGCCACCGCGGAGCCTGTCGATGCGGAACTTGATGCATTGCGCGTCGCCTTCCGTAAGGCGCTGGCTGCCGAATTTTCCGTGCGCATCGCGGAGGCGGTCACCGGCGGACATTTGCCGGAGCAGGATGCGGCGCTCGCCGCCACCGCGCTGGTCGGCCTTCTGATCGAAGCGCTGATCGGGCCGCTCGCTGTGGAGGCATCAGGCCGCGAGCGCGTGCTGCTGCAGTCGCTGACACTGTTTGCCTTGCGCGCGCTTGGCGTCGCCGATGCGCGGGCGCGGGGCCTCGTGGTGCAGACGGCAATCGGTAATCAGTAATCAGAAGGGGATGAGGTATTTTCCTCCGATCACCGACGACTGACGACCGATTGCCGATCCCTGTTAATGCGACATCAGCGCCGGTATGGTCATCGAGCGGAAGATCGAGTGGGTCACGCCGCCGAGCACGAATTCGCGCCAGCGCGAATGGCCGTAGCCGCCCATCACCATGAAATCGGCACTGGAATCGGCGGCATGCGACAACAGCGCATCGGCGACGTCGATATTGCCGCCGGCAATGCGGTGAACGTCGATCTTCAGGCCGTGACGGGCGAGATGCTGGCCCATATCGGCGCCTTCGATCTCGTCCTGCTTGCCGCGTTCATTGGTGATGATGACGATTTCGACGCGGCCCGCCTTGGCCAGAAGCGGCATGGCGTCGCCAATGGCGCGCGCCGCCTGCCGGCTGCCGTCCCAGCACACCATGACGTTGTCGAGCTTGAGCGGCGCCTTCTGGATATACGGCACCATGATCATCGGCCGGCCGGATTCGAATAGCGTGGTCTCGGCGATGATCTCGTCCACGGACGAGGTCTCCGGCTCGGCCTGGCCGACAATGGCGAGATCGAAGCGCCGCGCGATGCGGCCGAACTGATCGCCGGCGCCGGCTAGACTGGCGGTCAGCGTCAGCGGCTCCGCCGACAGACCGGCGCGGTCGGTGGCCGCGGCGAAGCGGTCCATGGCGGCCTTCGCCGCCGCCTCGTTGTCGGCCTGTTGGCTCTCGATCACCTCGGCGGGGATGTAGCCGGTCCCGGACACCGGAACGATCGGGTCGTAGACGAAGGCAATGCCGGTCAGGTGCGCCTCGAAGGCTGAGGCGACGGACACTGCATAATCGCCGGCTGGACCGCCCTCTTTGCTGATGCTGAGATTGACGACAATATCTTTGATCATGGCGGTGTCTTCCCCCGGCTAATGTCCGGCCATCCTATCCTATTTTCGCCACCGGCGCGCTTGCGCCAGGTCAAGCCGCGCGGCGCCGCGCCTGCGCCTATTTCTTGATATTGCCGTTGGCGTCGAACTGGCTGAGATAGGCCCATAGATCATCGATCTTTTGCTGGTCCTTGATGCCGGCGAAGGGCATTTTGGTGCCCGGGATCATGGCGCTCGGGCTCTTGATGTACTGCTTGAACGTCGCCTCGCCCCAGACGATACCCGATTTCTTATTGGCTTCCGAATAGTCGAAATTCGGCACCGTGCCGGAATGCCGGCCGTCGAGTCCGTTGAGCTCGGGACCGACTTTATTGGCCGCGCCTGGTCCGATCGAGTGGCAGGGGAAGCACATATTGAAGACTTGCTTGCCCTTGTCGGCGTCCTGGGCCTGGGCAGGCCCTGCCACGGTGGCCTGGATCATGAGTGCGCCCACCGCTGCGGCAATCGCCGCTGCCGTCATCCTTGTTCTGGTCATTGCGTCTCCTCAGCCGGCATTGCCGCCGTAAAGCCCGTTCAAGCGAGCCCAGCGCAGCGTGTCAACCGCCGTCAGTGCCGCGCCTCTCGGCGTAGCCGCACCCGATTTGACACGCGCATCGCCGGCGCGTTCTCCGCTATAATGCGTGGGGATGTCTTGCCGAGGTTCCGATGCCGCTTTTGATGCCATTGTTCGACGACGCGGTGCTCCAGCGCCGGGCCGAGATCGTGGCGGCGCTCCGCCGCATCGTGCCGGGCGAGGGCGTCATAGCGTCCGAAGAAGCAATGCGGCCATACGAAAGCGATGGGCTGACCGCCTATCGCCAGCTGCCGATGGTCGTGGTGTTGCCGGAGACCACCGCGCAGGTCGCGGCCGTGCTCGGCTACTGCCACCGCGAGGGCATCAAGGTGGTGCCGCGCGGCGCCGGCACCTCGCTGTCCGGCGGCGCGCTGCCGCTCGGCGACGGCGTGCTGCTCGGTCTCGCCAAGTTCAATCGCATCCGCGAGATCGACTACGACAACCGCGTCGCCGTGGTCGAGCCCGGCGTCACCAATCTCGCGGTGTCGCAGGCGGTCGCCGAGGCCGGCTTCTATTACGCGCCCGATCCGTCCTCGCAGATTGCTTGCACCATCGGCGGCAACGTCGCGGAAAATTCCGGCGGCGTGCACTGCCTCAAATACGGCATGACCACCAACAACGTGCTCGGCTGCGAGCTCGTTCTGATGACCGGCGAGATCGTCCGGCTCGGCGGCAAGCATCTCGATGCCGGCGGCTACGATCTCCTCGGCATCGTCACCGGCTCCGAGGGGCTCCTCGGCGTCGTCACCGAAGTGACGGTGCGCATCTTGAAGAAACCGCAGACCGCGCGCGCGGCGCTAATCGGCTTTGCCGCGTCGGAAGACGGCGGCGAATGCGTCGCCAGGATCATCGGTGCAGGTATCATTCCCGGCGGCATGGAGATGATGGACCGCCCGGCCATCGCCGCCACGGAAGAATTCGTCCATGCCGGCTATCCGCTGGACGTCGAAGCGTTGTTGATCGTCGAGCTCGACGGTCCGCAAGACGAGGTCGATCATCTCTTGGAGCGGGTGCGGGACATCGCCATGACTTGCCGCGCGGTGACCTGCCGCGTCTCCACGTCCGAAGACGAGCGGCTGTTGTTCTGGGCCGGCCGCAAGGCGGCGTTTCCCGCGGTCGGCCGCATCTCGCCGGATTATTACTGCATGGATGGCACTATCCCGCGCGCGCAATTGCCGCTGGTGCTCAACCGCATGAAGGAGATGTCGGCCAAATACGGCCTGCGCGTCGCCAACGTGTTCCACGCCGGCGACGGCAATCTGCATCCGCTGATCCTCTACGACGCCAACAAGCCGGGCGAGCTCGAGCGCGCCGAGCAATTCGGCGCCGATATCTTGCGGCTGTGCGTCGAGGTCGGCGGCGTGCTCACCGGCGAGCACGGCGTCGGCGTCGAGAAACGCGATCTGATGCCGGTGATGTTCTCGGAAGCAGATCTCAATCAGCAACAGCGGCTCAAATGCGCCTTCGACGGCAAGAGCCTGCTCAATCCCGGCAAGGTGTTTCCGACGCTGCACCGCTGCGCCGAATTGGGCCGCATGCATGTTCACGCCGGCAATGTGGCGTTTCCCGATATTCCGCGGTTTTGAGCGGCGGTAGGGCTTAGCTTTTTACGACCTCAATCCCAACTGTGCGCGCAACGTTTGCCATCGCTCGATCGAAGGTCAGGAGCGCGCTGCCGCTTCGTTGCGCGATCGCGATATGCAGCGCATCCGGGGTGCGCAATGTTACATCGAGCCGCCGCACGAGATTGGTGGCGTGCGCCACGTCAACGCCCTCGATCCCGACGATCCGCGTTTGGCTCCCGCACCAGAGGTCGAAGTTCGCAAATGCCGTTCGCGCCTCGCCGGCGCGCAGCTCTCGGGTGCGAACGCGACGCGCCATAACGGATGAAAACTCCGCACCCGCAAGATCGCTTATGACCAGCGTATCACGGAGACCGCGCAAGGCCTTGTCCGCTCTGTCGCTGAGCGGATCGACCGCAAACAATGCAACAATCACATTGACGTTGAGATAGACGCTCACCGCGCCCACTCATCGCGGATCTTGCGCACCGTCGCGACGGCGTCCTCGCGCGGCAGCCGCCGCCCGACACGTCGCTGCGTCAACCAATCGACGGACTCGGGCGTAACCGCCTTGACTGCCGGCGGGATAGGCCTCAATTCGATAACCGGACGGCCATGACGGGTAATCACCACGCCCTCGCCGGAGAGGGCGCGATCGATCAGTTCGGAAAGGCTGTTTTTGGCGTCGGCGACGCTGTGTTTGCCCATTACGACAAAATAGCCATTTAATGGCCATTCTACAAGCGGCCTGCGGATCGCTGAGATCGGTTTTGCGGCCGCTTGATCCGCGCTAGGGTCGACCGGGAAATCGTGCAAACAGCATCACCATGAAATTCGGTATCTTCAGTTCCGCGCAAGCCAACAGCAGCGATCTCGGTCCGGAAACCGGGCAGGGCTTTCGCGACTATCTCGACTTCAACGTCGAGGCCGAGGCGCTCGGCTTTACGTCGAGCTTTCTGGTCGAGCATCACTTCACCGGCTGGAACCAGGTGTCGGCGACGCTGATGCTGTTGATGGCGCTCGCCATGCGGACGAAAACGCTGCGGCTCGGCTCGGCGGTGATGGTGCTGCCCTGGCACAATCCGGTGCTGCTCGCCGAGCAGGCGGCCACCCTCGATCTCGTCTCCGGCGGCCGTTTCGACTTCGGCATCGGCAAAGGCTACCGGCACAGCGAGTTCAAGGGTTTTCAGATCGCGCCGGAGGAGGCCGAGGCGCGCTTCGACGAGGCCGTTGAGATCATGACGCGCGCCTTTACGGAGCGCGCGCGCTTTTCGCACCGCGGCCGCTTCTGGCATTTCGAGGACATCGTCGTCGAGCCGCCGCCGGCGCAGCGGCCGCATCCGCCGTTCTGGGTCGCCGCCGGCAGCGAGCATTCGATTCGCCGCGCCGCGGCGCGCGGCTTCAATCTGATCCTCGACCAATATGCCAGCGCAACGCAAATCGCCGAGCGCATCGGCATCTACAAGGCCGAACGCCAGGCGTGCGGTTTGCCCTTCGACCCGATGCAGGTCGCGGTGGCGCGCCAGCTTTACGTGGCCAAGGATGCGGCCGACAAGCAGGCTGCGCTCGTACGTCAGGCGGCCTATACCAAACGCACCGTCGATGTGTCGCGCCAGCCGGACGGCAACAGCGGCTCGCATGTGCTGGCTTATGCCGGCAAGGCCGGCGGCACGGAGGAGAACGCGCTGTTCGGCACGCCGGACGAGATTTGCGCGATGCTGGAGGCGGTGCGCGGCGCGGGCGCAGCTTACGTGCTACTCACGATCTCCGGCGGCCGCGAGCAGTTGCGCGGTTTCGCGCGCGAAATCATGCCGGCCTTTGCAAGTGCGACGCCCGCGGCCGACGCCGCGGAATGATGGCGGGCGCGATGGCCGACAATCTCAAACCGCGCAACGCCAAAGAGGTTGAGCAGGCCGTCCAATGGGCGCTCGGCAACGACAAAACCTTCGAGGTCGTCGGCCGCGGCAGCAAGCGCGCTATCGGCCGTGCCGCGCAATGGGATGCAACGCTCGACCTGTCGGGTCTTTCCGGCGTCACGCTATACGAGCCGGAGGAGCTCGTGCTCTCCGCCAGGACCGGCACGCCGATTGGCGAAATCGAATCACTGGTCGCGACGCACAATCAGCAACTTGCCTTTGAGCCGATGGATTACGCGGTGCTGCTGGGCGGCGCGACCGCTGCCGGCACCATCGGCGGCGTCATCGCTGCCAATCTCTCCGGCCCGCGCCGCATCAAGGCCGGGGCCGCGCGCGATCATTTCCTCGGGGTGAGCGCCGTTTCCGGTCGCGGCGAAATCTTCAAATCCGGCGGCCGCGTGGTCAAGAACGTCACCGGCTACGATTTGTGCAAGCTTCTGGCCGGCTCATGGGGCACGCTTGCCGCGATGACCGACGTCACCGTCAAGACGCTACCTAAAGCCGAGACCGAGGCGACGGCCCTGGTTCTCAATCTCGACGACGCGACCGCGAGCAAGGTCATGGCGGCGGCGATGGCTTCGTTCGCCGATGTGTCGGGCGCCGCGCATTTGCCGGCTGCCGTCGCGGCGCGGGTCGCCGAGACGGCGTTGGCGCAAGCGGCGGTGACGGCGTTTCGTCTTGAAGGCGTGGCGCCTTCGGTGGCGCAGCGCAAAAACGTGCTGGAGAGCCTGCTGGCGCCTTTCGGCTCGCTCGGCACGCTCGGCGAAACAGCCTCGCGCGCGCTGTGGCGCGCGATCCGCGACGTGACGCCGTTTGCGGCAAACGGTGCCGCCGGCACGTGCGACGTTTGGCGCATTTCAACGGCGCCAACGCAGGGCGCCGGTGTCGGGGAAGCACTTGCCGGCGCGACGGATGCGGAGCTGCTCTACGATTGGGCCGGCGGACTCATCTGGGCGGCCATGCCGGCGAGCGACGACGCTCACGCGCCGCTCGTGCATTCGACCGTCGCCGCCAACGGCGGTCATGCGACGCTGATCCGCGCGCCGGTCGCAGTGCGCGCCGCAGTCGACGTTTTTACGCCGGAAGCGCCGGTGCTCGCCGCATTGACCAAGCGCGTGCGAGGGGGCTTCGATCCGCAAGGGGTGCTCAATCCCGGGCGCATGTGGGCGGGGGTGTGAGAATGGCTAACGAAATTCCTGAACCGGCATGGCTTCAAATAGCTCTTGAAGTCATCAAAAGTGGTCCGACGATTCTGCTGAGTAGTCTAGCTATCTATGCTGCCTACAGACTATTCCCCGTTTTAATCGACCTCGCGAAGACTAGGCAGGTCAGTGTGAAAATTGGCGGTATGGAAATCTCGATCGCCTCTGCGGCGGAGAATTTTTCAAAGCAGATTATCGATCTACAAGAACGGCTGGGCAAGTTGGAGAAGGAAGGAACGTTATCTTCGTTTGCAGTGCCGGCTCAAAAGGTCGTAGCTGGTAAAAAAATTCTTTGGGTCGACGACAATCCTGACAACAATGCAGTGCAAATTCAAAAACTGCACCAGGATGGGCAATCTGTCGTATTGGCAAAAACTACTGTTGAGGCGATGCATCTGGCCACTACGGTCGACTTCGACCTTATCATATCGGACATGGGGCGGTGGGAAGGCGTCGGAGTTTATCATGCGGACGCTGGACTTACATTGCTGTCGATGTTGAAGAACGCGAAAGTTCAGGCGCCGGTAATCCTGTTTACGACGCACAAAGCGATCGAGAACTACGGCCAGGCAGCCCGCGATCTGGGTGTATTCGGCATGACTAATTCGCCCGTCGAACTTTATGCACTGATAGATCGCGCCTTCTCGAAGCAAAACCAGTATGCAAACTAGCTTTACCCTGGCGCAGCTTGCCGATCCGAACGTCGCGGAGGCGGACAAGATTTTGCGCGCCTGCGTGCATTGCGGCTTCTGCACCGCGACCTGCCCGACTTACGTGCTCGACGGCAACGAGCTCGATTCGCCGCGCGGGCGCATCTACCTGATCAAGGACATGCTGGAGCAGGACCGGCCGGCAACGGAAGAGGTGACGCTACACATCGACCGCTGCCTGTCGTGCCTCGCCTGCATGACGACCTGCCCGTCCGGCGTCCACTATATGCACCTCGTCGATCACGCCCGCGCCCATATCGAGGATACCTACCGCCGCCCGCTCGGCGATCGCTTGCTGCGCGCGATGCTGGCTTGGCTGATGCCTCATCCACGACGCTTCGGCCTCGCGCTGCAGGCCGCGCGCATCGCAAAGCCGTTCGCGCCGGTCGCCGCGGCGATCGGGCTGAAGCGGCTTGCCGCCATGCTGCGGCTGTCGCCATGGCGGCCGCCACACCGGCCGCTTGCCGCGCAGACCTTCATCGCCAAAGGCGCGCGCAAAGGCCGCGTGGCACTCCTTGCCGGCTGCGTCAACGACCTCTTGATGCCCGAGATCAACGCCGCGACCATCGGCGTGCTGACGCGGCACGGCATTGAAGTGGTGCTGCCGGAAGGCGCCGGCTGCTGCGGCTCGCTGGTCCACCACATGGGGCGCGAGGCCGCGGCGCTGGCGCAGGCGCGGGCCAATATCGATGCCTGGTGCGCAGTCGACGGCCTCGACGCGATCCTGATCAACACGTCGGGCTGCGGCACGACGGTCAAGGATTACGGCTTCATGCTGCGCCGCGACCCGGTCTACGCCGCCCGCGCCGCCCGCATATCGGGCCTCGCCAAGGATATTTCCGAATATCTCGCCGGCCTGCCGCTGCAGGCCGCGCACGCGGCGCCGCCGCTTGTTGTAGCCTATCATTCCGCCTGCTCACTGCAGCACGGCCAGCGCATCACCCGGCAGCCGAAGGAGCTTCTGACCAAGCTTGGCTTCGTGGTGAAGGACGTGCCGGACGGTCACCTGTGCTGCGGCTCGGCCGGCACCTACAATATTCTGCAGCCCGACATCGCAAGAAGGTTGCGCGAGCGTAAAGTCGGGACTATCGAAAGATTGCGACCAGACGTGATTGCAGCAGGCAATATCGGCTGCATTACGCAAATCGCGGCGGGCACGGATCTTCCAGCCGTCCATACGGTCGAGTTGATCGATTGGGCCACGGGGGGGACTTGTCCGCGAAGCCTGCGGGAGCATCGGCCGCGCGTGGCGATGCGCCGCGTCGGTACTGCGGGCTAAAGGGGGCGCGGTCGGCGCAGTGCCACACCGACGGGCTCTCCAGATGGGGCCGCAACATTGAGTTTCGATAGCGAGATCGGGAGGTCGATCATGGCGAAGAAATCGAAGGCGAAGAAAAAACCCGCGAAAAAGAAGAAGGCCGCGGCGGCCGGCAAGAAGAAAAAAACGCTGAAATCCAAGGCGAAAAAAGTCACCAAAAAAACATCTGCGAAAAAGGCCGCGCCGAAGCGCAAGGCAGCGCCGCGGAAGCCGAAGCCGGCTCCGATGGCTGCACCGGCTCCGGAACCGGCTCCTGCCCCAGCGCCGTCCTGGACCCCGCCGATGGGTCCCGGCGCTAGCGGCGGCTAGGCTTTTTCGCTCGATCGCGCCGCACGGCGTTCGGCCCCGCATTGCCTCGGCTTTGCGGGGCCAATAGCATTACAATGATTTGCCTGGGTCGGCCGCATGTGGCCGCCGATCCGTGGCCGACCAGATCGGCCGTTTCGCTCTATCGAGGAGGTGCGTTATGCCGGCGACCTATAACATCCTGCTGATGGGCGCATCCTATGGATCGCTGCTCGCGTCGAAGCTCTTGTTCGGCGGACATTCCATCCATCTGGTCTGTCTGCCCGCCGAAGCCGATCTGATCAACGCCGAAGGTTTTAAGGTTCGTCTGCCGGTGCGCGGCCGCAAGGAGCCGGTGCTGCTCGAATCGCGCAAGCTTCCCGGCAAGGTGACGGCGGGTCCTGCCGCCGGGGTGGATCCGAAGCAATACGATCTTGTCGGCCTGTGCATGCAGGAGCCGCAATATCGCTCGGCCGGCGTGCGCGAACTGCTCGACGCGGTGGGTAAATCGCGGGTGCCGTGCATGTCGATCATGAACATGCCGCCGCTGCCCTATATCAAGCGCATCCCCGGCCTGGATTATAAGACGCTGGAAGCTGCCTATACGGACCCGCGCGTTTGGGATTCGGTCGAGCCGAACAAGATCACGCTGAACAGTCCCGATCCGCAGGCGATTCGTCCGCCCGACGGCAAGGCCAACGAGCTTCTGGTGACGCTGCCGACGAATTTCAAATGCGCGGGCTTTGCGGATGACAAGGATACGGCCATCCTTCGCCAGCTCGAGCGCGACGTCGACGCGGCGCGATTCGACGCCCCGGAAGGCAAGATCGAGCTGCCGGTCAAGCTGAGGGTCTACGAATTGATCTTCGTGCCGCTCGCCAAATGGGCGATGTTGTGCGCCGGCAATTACCGCTGCGTCACCAAAGACGGCATGCGCACCGCGCAAGAAGCCGTGCACAGCGACATCGAGACGGCGCGTTCGGTGTACAACTTCGTCAACGATCTCTGCGTCAAGCTCGGCGCCAAGCCGGACGACCTGGTGCCGTTCGAGAAATACGCCGCCGCGGCGCAGTCGCTGACGCGCCCGGCTTCGGCCGCCCGCGCGCTGCAGAATGGCGCGCCCAATATCGAGCGCGCCGACAAGCTCGTTCAGCTCATCGCCAAGCAAAAGGGATTGAGCCATCCCGTGCTCGACGCCACCGTGGCGCTGGTCGACACCCGCCTCGAGGCCAATCGCAAGAAGCAGGCGGCGTAGTTTGGCTACACGCCTACGCGACCGCGACGTCCTGCCAGAAACCGAATCGACCGCCGACCTGGCTCATCTCCGGGCGGGGTGCCTCGTAGGACCACGCCGCGCGCGGGTGCCGGGTGCCGCCGACCACGACGTCGTAGAATTGCACGCCATGCGGACAGGCCCGATCGTCGGTGGTCTTGTCGGTTTTTTCGAGCCAGTCCATGCGCACGGCGGCGCGCGGAAAGTACTGATATCCCTTGCATTCGATGACATCGTTGCTTTGGGCAACGATCTGGCCGTCGACAATTGCTTTCATCTGTGACGCTCCTTGGGGTCCGTATATTCCCCTCTGGTGAGTATGGGTATTTAGCCCTGGCGCATGGAGCGGATAAAGAACCCATAAGCAAAAGTGTATCCCGCCTGCCACACTCGGTAAGAAACGGTGAAGTTATCCCGCAAACGCATAAAAAGTCAGCATTTGCTGCCGTTTTAAGCTTGGCTCCGTGCTAACAAAATTGAAGAATTCATGAACGTTCAAGCTGCGCAGGTTTGTAGAACGGGTGGCGCTGCGGGAATTGGCTCTGTACCGGCTGCGGACGTTGGGGTCGCCCGAGTACAGGCAGGGACAATAGAAGGGGCTAGTTATGAAAAGAGTCGCTTTATCGTTGGTTTTGGTGGCCGGTCTGGCCAGTTCTGCAATGGCGGCCGATATGGCAACCAAAGCTCCACCGGCAGCGCCCGCGCCGCCGCCTTCGCCGTGGGACGTCGCCATCTCCGCCGCGTTGATGACCGACTATAACTGGCGCGGCATCACCCAGTCGGCGCATGAGCCGTCGACCCAGGCCGGTTTCGAACTGCGGTACAATCAGACCTCGAGTCTGCAGTGGTATGCCGGCCTTTCCGGCGAGAGCATCGACTTCGCGAACAATGCAGCTGCGGAAATCGACATCTACGGCGGCTTCCGCCCGACCTTCGACAAACTCGCCCTCGACTTCGGCTTTTGGGAATACTGGTACCCGGGCGGCAATTGCTACGGCGTTCTGGGTGCGAATGCTGCTCCTAATACCGCATCCAGTGCTTGCGGCAATCCAGCCAACTTGTTTGTTGCAAATAAAAACAGTCAGCCGCTGGGCGGCAACGAAGCGGTTGCCGACGCGAGCTTCTGGGAAGTCTACGGCAAGGCCACCTACACGTTTAACGACCAGTGGGCGGCCGGCGTGCAGGAGTATTACTCGCCTAACGTCTCCGGCACTGGCGCTTGGGGCTGGTTTTCGACCGGTAACGTGACCTTTACGGCGCCGAGTTCGTGGTTCCCGGCCAATAGCGGCATCGGCGGTTATATTTCTGGCGACCTCGGCTACTGGGATCTCGGCACGAGCAATTCCTTTTACGGCACTGACGTTCTTGGATCGCCCTTTGCGTTCGGGGTGAAATACACAAGCTACACCAACTGGGACGCCGGCTTCGGCTGGACCTACAAGGCCTTCACGCTCGATCTGCGCTACTATGACACCAACCTGACCAAGGCGGAGTGTAACGCCTTCACCAGCGCGTCGAACTCGTCGTTTTCTACGGGCAACATAACGACGCAGAATCCCAACGGCCTTGGCTCGAATTGGTGCGGCGCTTCGTATGTCGCGAAGCTCTCCTTCGCGGCGAACCTCAGCGGCCTGAAGTAAGCATCGGCTGAACACTTCCTAAGAAGCGGCCGGGCAGCAATGCCCGGCCGTTTTCTTTTGGGATCCTCCCGCCGTTGGCGTGCGCCGCTCATTCCCGCGAAGGCGGGAATCCACTCTGACTCGCAAAATGTTAAGACCCCTGGGTCCCCGCTTTCGTGGGGACGAGCAGAGAAAGAACGATCTACTCCGCCGCCGAGACCAGCGGCACGTCGCGCACCTGCGAGGCGCCGTCGCCGCATACGACTTCGACGCGCCGGCGGTGGAAGGCGCCGAGCGTCGAGCGGTGGCCGATGGAAATGATCGTGGCGCCGTTGAGCCGGTCCTGCAGCAGGCGATACAGGGCGGCTTCGGCGGCCTCGTCGAGCGAAGCGGTGGCTTCGTCGAGGAAGAGATAATCCGGTTCCTGCAGCAGGGCGCGGGCAATGGCGAGACGTTGCTGCTCGCCTTGCGACAGCATCCGGTTCCAGTGCGCTTCCTCGTTGATCTTTGCGCTCCATTCGGGAAGCCCGACCGCTGCGATCACCTCGGCGATGCGGGTGTCGTCGAACGTGCCGGCTTTGGCCGGATAGCTGACCGCGGCGGCGAGCGAGGCCACCGGGAAATACGGCCGCTGCGGCAACAGCATCACCTTGGCGTCTTTCGGCACCAGCACGCGGCCCGAGCCGAACGGCCAGATGCCGGCGACGGCGCGGAACAGCGTCGACTTGCCGGCCCCCGACGGCCCGGTGACCAACACGCGCTCGCCGGGCGACAGCACGATGTTCTCGGCATTGACCAGCGGCTCGCCGTTGGGCAAGCGCACGCGCAATTGATCGATGGAGATCACGTTCGGCGTTTCGCGCGGCAGCACCTGGACCGCCGGCGGTGTGAGCGCGACGTCACGGCCGGCGACGATGGCGTCTTCGAATCCGGATAACCGCGTGACCACCGCGCGATATTGCGCGATCGACTGATAGGCAGTGACAAAGTAGGACAGCGCGGTCTGCACGCTGTTGAAAGCGGAAGCCGTCTGCATCAGGCCGCCGAGCTGCATGGCGCCGGAAAAATAGGCCGGGCTTACCATCAGATAAGGAAAGATCACCGAAGCCTGCGAATAGCTTTGGGTGAAGAACGTCAGCCGCTTTTGCCGCTGCATGATGGCGATCCAGTTCGACACCACGAGGCCGAAACGGCGGAGGTGACGCTCGCGCTCGGCCGCTTCGCCGTGCAACGCCGCGATCTGCTCGGAATTCTCGCGGGTGCGCACCAGATTGAAGCGAAAATCGGCCTCGTAGCGCTGTTGCTGGAAATTGAGCGGAATAAGCGGCCAGCCGATCAGGTGCGTGAAGGTGGTGCCGACCGCCGCATAGAGCAGCGCGGCCCAGACCAGATAGCCCGGAATCGCCAGCGACACGCCGAACAGATGCAGCGGCGCCGCTTCGGAGAGCTTCCACAGGATGACGACGAACGAGCACAGCGTCACGCAGGAGCTCAACAGCCCGAGCCCGATCGACAACGTGCTCTGCACGAACATCTGCAGATCGTCGGCGATGCGCTGGTCGGGATTGTCGGCGGTGTCGCCGAGCAGCTGCATGCGGTAGTGGTTCGCCGTGTTCAGCCATTGCCGCAGATAGGTCTGCGTCATCCAGCGCCGCCAGCGGATCTGCAGCCAGAGATTGAGATAGTTCTGATAGACCGCAAGCACGGTATAGGCCGCAGCAAGCCCACAGAACACCAGGATGTACCAGATAAAGCCGCTCCAGTCGCGGTTCTGCAGCGTGTTGTAAAAGCCGTTGTACCAGTAATTCAGAATCACGTTGATGGCGACGATCGACAGCTCGATCGCGATGACCGCGCCGAGCAAGAGCCGCCCCGGCCAGCGATCGTCCGAGCGGAAATAGGGAATGGCCAAGCGCCACATGGTGGCGAGCGTGGCGGCAAGACGTTTCACGGAAGACCTCCGAGGTTTAGGGCTATAGGGCGCAATGCAAAGCGCCTTCGATCGTGCGGCATCAGGCTAACAACTCAACGCGCGCTGATTGGCGTAGGCGAAAGGAATTGAACCGAAAAGCACTGTTGGTGCATCGCACTATCACGAAGCTGTCCACAGTCCAGTGCGGCTTTTGCTGCGATATGGCGATAATCGGTGGCCAGCGGCAACGAATTCGCCTAAATTTGCGGCAAGTCGCCAAAAAAACCGTCTCCGATGTGGCACCAAGTGCGCGGCAATGCCGCATGCAAGCGCGGCCACCAACGACAGAAGACGAACATTGCGGCGTTTAGTGGGGAGGAAGCACCCATGTTCACGCAAATACTCGATCCTACCGGTAACCTGTTCCTGACCTGGCTGGTCGCGCTCATCCCGGTCGTCCTGTTGTTGTTCCTGCTTGCGGGCCTGCGCCTGTCGGCCTGGCTCGCGGTTTTGATCGGCTCGATCGTCACCTTCCTGCTCGGACTCTGGGTCTGGAAGATGCCGTTCGGCGACGGGGTCCTTGCCTATGTTTACGGCTCGGCCACCGGCATATGGAACGTCGACTGGATCACGTTTTGGGGAGTGATGCTGTTCAACACCCTGGTCACCACCGGGGCCTTTGACAAGCTGCGGCGCTGGCTGGTGCAACAGGGAACCCGGGATGTGCGGGTGCAGACCATCCTGTTCGCCTGGGCCTTCGGCGCGCTGCTCGAAGGTTTGGTCGGTTTCGGTTATCCGTGGGCTTTCGTCGCCCCCATTCTGATCGCCATCGGCATTCCCGACCTCGACGCCATCCGCGTCGCCGCGATCGCCAACAACGCGCCGGTGTCTTACGGCGCCTTGGGCGCGCCGATCATCGCGCTTGCCACCGTGACCGCCGGCACGCTCGGCATGAACTTCGTCGATCTGCTGCCGATCTATTCGGCCTCGGTCGGCAAGATCGTCGCCATACTGGCGCTGCTGCCGCCATGGATCCTGCTCTACCTCGTCTCGGGCAGCAAAGGCATGTGGTCGGCATGGCCGCTCGCCATCGTCGGTTCGCTCGGCTACATCGCCGGGCAGCTGCCGACAGCGGTCTATCTCGGCCCCTATCTGCCGGATGTCATCGGCTCGATCGTTTGCTTCGTGCTGCTGCTGATCCTGCTCAAACTGTGGCGCCCCGCACAGGTGCTGGCCTATGGCGGGGCGCCGACCACCGGCAGCACCGAGGCCGAAGCGCATGGGCTCACCGGCGGCGAGATCGTCATGGCCTGGCTGCCGATCGTGGTTCTGATCGCGGTGGTGGTGGCCTGGACCGGACCGTGGTCGCATCTGCCATCGATCGTGCTCTTGCATTACGCCGTTGCCGCCAATTCGGCGATCACGCCCGGCGCCACCATCAGCGCGATCTTCAACTGGACGCCGTTCGTCGGCGGCACCGCCATTCTGGCGTCGTGGATCATCGCCGCCGTTCTGCTGCGCGTCAGCATGACTCAGGTCGGCGCGATATTCGCCAAGACCTGGTCGCAGATGTGGGGCGCCTGCCTGGTCGGTGTCTTCATCTTCGGCCTCGCTTACGTGTTCAATTATTCGGGCATGGCGGGTTCGCTCGCCAACGCCTTCGCCAAGATCGGGCCGGCCTTCATCGTCGTGGCGCCGATCCTGGGCTTCATCGGGGTGGCTCTGTCGGGCAGCAATACCTCGACCAACGCCATGTTCGGCACGTTCCAGGCGCTGGTCGGCAAAGTGCTGGGCTTCCCCGTGCTGCTGTTGCCGACGCTCAATTCGGTCGGCGCCGAGATCGGCAAGCCGATCGCGCCGCAAACCGCGAGCGTCGGCGTATCGACCAGCAAGTTCGTGCGCAACGAAGGCGAGGTGATCCGCCATAATTTCGGCTGGTGTCTCGTTCTCTTGGGTTATCTCGTGGTCATCGGGGTTGCCTGCTACCTGTTCTTCCCGAACATCATGGTGTTGCAGGGCCACTGAGCGCGCGACGCCTTCGAAGTGCTGCAGTGGGGCCGCCATTTCGCGGCCCCATTGTTTTGGTTTTACGCCGCGGCGGGATTGCCAACGCATCCGAACGGTCAATCGACTTGACGCCGAGCATCGGCGTGCGGATTAAATCGCTGCGCCCGGCCGTCCGGTCGTGCGGTTCCCTATTCTCAATTCGGAGACCACGATGCTCTGCCTGTGCCGGCGCTTTGCCTGCTGGCTTGCCATGATCCTGGCATCGGCCGCGCTGTGGCCTGCGGCCGCCGGCGAGGGCTTTCCCTTCGGCAGCGAGCTGATCCTCGATGCCGCGCCGATGCACGGCTCCAAGCGCATCCCGATGCTGGAAATCGAAGACGACGGCACTGCCTCGATCGATCTGTGGTGCACCAGCCTCCACGCCCAGGCCACGGTCGGCGACGGGACGATCGCCATCGTGCCCGGGCAGGCGGCAAACCTGGTGCAGCCGCCGCCATGCGATCCGGAGCGGCAGGCGAGCGACGACGCGCTTTTGACCGCGCTCACCGCAGCGACGACATGGCAACGCAGCGGCGACCGTATCGATTTGTCGGGCGGCGCCACGCTGCACTATCGGCTGATGACGAATTGATTTTCGCCGCCGATCTGGTAGTCCGGATGGAGCTTAGCGCCGTCCCGGCCTGTCCCGACACCGCACGGCGCGGCTGTGTTTTTTCGATTGAAACGGCCGGCCATTGCGGGCAAGCTCGGTTGCAATTTCTCTCTATGACAATTTCGTGGCAAGTCCATGACCGAGCGCGCCTTGGCGTGTGCATCTCATGGGCATCGACCGCGGGGGACGAGCATGGACGAGAAGATCGATCTGCATCAGCAATTGCACGAGGCGATAGACGACGAAATCGCCAAGCGTACGCAAATCCACCAAGCCAACATCGCCAGAATCAAAACCGCGATCGCAACCCGAACGCTCGCCGCGGCGCCCGCGCCGTCGCTGCCGTTGACGCTGCTTGCGCACGGCGATTCCTGGTTCGACTATCCGTTGGCGGGCAACACCTACACCGGATCCAACACCGACACGATGATCCAGTTGCAGGCGCTGGGGACGACCAATCCGCTGATCCTCAACGTCTCGCAATGGGGCGATACCACCACCGCGGAACTGTCCTTGACCAAGCAGCAGCGCATGATCGCCGCGCTTGCCGATCCGGCCAACTGGCTGTCGAGCGGCAAACCCGACGCCATCCTGTTTTCCGGCGGCGGCAACGACATCGCCGGCGAGCAGTTCTGCATTTTTCTCGATTATGCCGGCAGCGCCAGCGGATTGAACGCGGCCCGCTTTCAGCTGGCGCTGGGCATGGTGCAGTCGTCTTATCTCGACCTGTTCGCGTTCCGCGACAAATATGCCCCGGGCGTGCCAATATTCGGTCACTGCTACGATTTTCCGATACCGAACGGCACCCGCCCGATCTGCGCCGGGCCGTGGCTGAAGCCCTCGCTCGATTATTGCGGCTACAACGTCACCCAAGGTACCGCGATCGTTCGTCAGGTGCTCACGGACTTCCAGACCATGCTGGCGGCCCTGGCCGCCAATGCGGCCAACAATTTCATCCTGATCAACACCCAAAACACCTTGCAGCCCGCCGATTGGGCCAACGAGCTGCATCCTTTTCCCGGCGGTTTTCAGTCGATCGCGGAGCATTTCGTCACCGCGCTGCGCGCGCATTTTCCGAATCGGATTTGATCCCAGTCCGCAGTTCTGCCGCGCACGGTCCGAAGCGCGCGCTCCGTGATATCGTCACGGTTGTCTGACGCAGTCAGCACCGCCTCCATGTCCATGTTTCGCAGAGAGGGATGAATCAAAAAGGGCGCGGATTGCTCCGCGCCCTTTGTTTCTTCGTGACGGTTGGGCTCAGAAGCCGCCCATTCCGCCCATTCCGCCCATGCCGCCGCCGCCCGGCATGGCCGGCATGGCGGGGGCTTCCTTCGGCAACTCGGCGACCATGGCTTCGGTCGTGACCAAAAGGCCGGCGACCGAGGCGGCGTCTTGCAGCGCCGCGCGGACCACTTTGGCCGGATCGACGATGCCTTTGTCGAGCATGTCGACATACTCCTCGGTCTGCGCGTCGAAGCCATAAGTCTCCGACTTGTTCTCGAGGATATTGTTGACGACGATCGAGCCTTCGACGCCGGCATTCTCGGCGATCTGGCGCAACGGCGCTTCGATGGCCTTGAGCACGATGTTGATGCCGGTCTGCACGTCGGCGTTGCTGTTAGTCAGCTTGCCGACCGCCTTCTTGGCGCGCAGCAGCGCGACGCCACCGCCCGGCACGATGCCTTCTTCGACCGCGGCGCGGGTGGCGTTGAGCGCGTCCTCGACGCGGTCCTTCTTCTCCTTGACCTCGATTTCGGTGGCGCCACCGACGCGGATCACCGCGACTCCGCCGGCGAGCTTGGCGAGCCGCTCTTGCAGCTTCTCGCGGTCGTAGTCCGAGGTGGTTTCCTCGATCTGCGCCTTGATCTGATTGACGCGGCCCTCGATGTCCTTCTTCTTGCCGGCGCCGTCGACGATCGTGGTCTTCTCCTTCTCGATCACGACCTTCTTGGCGCGGCCGAGCATGTTAAGCGTCACGCTTTCGAGCTTGATGCCGAGGTCTTCGGCAATGAGCTGGCCGCCGGTGAGGATGGCGATGTCTTCGAGCATCGACTTGCGCCGATCGCCGAAGCCGGGCGCCTTGACGGCGGCGACTTTCAGCCCGCCGCGCAGCTTGTTGACCACGAGCGTCGCGAGCGCCTCGCCTTCGATATCCTCGGCGATGATCAGAAGCGGCTTGCCCGACTGCACCACGGCTTCGAGCACCGGCAGCATGGCTTGCAGTTGCGCCAGCTTCTTCTCGTGCAGGAGGATGTAGGCATCCTCAAGCTCGGCCACCATCTTCTCGGCATTGGTGATGAAGTAGGGCGACAGATAACCGCGGTCGAACTGCATGCCCTCGACGATCTCGACTTCGGTGTCGAGCGATTTGGCCTCCTCGACGGTAATGACGCCCTCGTTGCCGACCTTCTGCATCGCCTGCGCGATCATCTTGCCGACTTCGACGTCGCCGTTCGAGGAAATGGTGCCGACCTGGGCCACTTCGGCGGACGAGTTGACCTTCTTCGAGCGCTTCTTGATGTCCTCGACCACGGCGGCGACCGCGAGATCAATGCCGCGCTTGAGGTCCATCGGGTTCATGCCGGCGGCAACCGATTTGACGCCTTCCTTGACGATGGCCGCGGCGAGCACGGTCGCCGTGGTAGTGCCGTCGCCGGCGACGTCGTTGGTCTTCTGCGCCACTTCGCGCACCATCTGCGCGCCCATGTTCTCGAACTTGTCCTCAAGCTCGATCTCCTTGGCGACGGTGACGCCGTCCTTGGTGATGCGGGGAGCGCCGAACGATTTATCCAGCATGACGTTGCGGCCTTTCGGGCCGAGCGTCACTTTCACCGCATTGGCGAGAATGTCGACGCCATGCAGCATGCGGTCGCGGGCGTCGGTAGAGAATTTTACGTCTTTCGCGGACATTTCCGTTGTCTCCTTGGGGTTGGTTGAGCGGGCTTCTCTTCTTTCGTCATTGCCGGGCTTGACCCGGCAATCCATGCAGCCGTCCCGGCCCTATGGATGCCCGGGTCAAGCCCGGGCATGACGACTGAAAGAATCGGCTCCGCTTGCGTTTCGTTCAGGCGATTACGCCCATGATGTCGGATTCCTTCATGATCAGGAGGTCTTCGCCATCGAGCTTGACCTCGGTGCCCGACCATTTGCCGAACAGCACGCGGTCGCCCGACTTGACGCCGATCGGAATAAGCTTGCCGTTCTCGTCGCGACCGCCGGGGCCGACGGCGACGATTTCGCCTTCCGACGGCTTCTCCTTGACGGTGTCGGGAATGATGATGCCGCCCTTGGACTTCTCGTCGGCCTCGATACGCTTGACGACCACGCGATCATGCAGCGGCCGGAATTTTGTCTTTGCCATGTTCACCCTCGTCGCCGCGCTATCTCGTCTATGATTTGGCGGCTGTTGGCGTTATGAAAAACGTTGTTTTGCAGTGCCTTAGCACTCACAATAGCGGAGTGCTAGAAGGCCAGCCGGGACATAAGGTTTGGGCCTTGCGCTGTCAAGGCGCGGTGCGCTGAAATGGCAAACGGCATCCGCTCCTATCGGCTATTCGCCGCGCGCCATTCGCTGCTAATCTGCCGCGGCGGCGGCTGTGGAGGAAACTGGAAATGCGTGGGCTAACGCTGGACGAGGCCAATACCATCATCGCGGCGACTTTTGCCGCGGCCAAGAAACACAAATGCCGACCGATGAGCGCCATCGTTCTCGACGCCGGCGGTCGGGTCAAGGCGTTCCAGAAACAGGACCATGCCTCGATGCTGCGCTTCGAGGTCTGCTACGGCAAAGCCTATGGCGCGCTGGCGCTGGGACGGCCGTCGAAGCTCGTGCTGCAGAAAGCCAACGAGAAGCCGCTGTTCATGCAGTCGATCGACAACCTTGCCGACTATCCGCTGTTCCTCGAAGGCGGCGGCCAGCTCATCCGCGACAAATCCGGGGAAGTGGTCGCCGCCATCGGCGTCACCGGCGACGCCAACGAGATCGACGATATCTGCGCCATCGCCGGCATCCATGCCGCCGGCTATCGCGCCGACAGCGACTTCTTCGACGATCCCGAAGAGATGCGGGTGTTGAGCATCCACAAATCGGCGCCGCTCCACGATCCGCGGCCCAAGGCGGCGCGCGCGAAGGCGAAGCCGGCCGGGGAGGGCGGCAATGGCGGTCGCGCCGCCCGCAACGGTTCCGGCCGCCGGGCAACGGCGTAACCGCCCCATCCGGGCCGCATTCGTCGCCGACTGCTTTTGATGGTTCATTCCGAGGGTGCAATTTGAAACAAAGTCGAAAGGTCGAGGCGGTAAAACGGGCGCAGTTCCGTTTCGCGCCCGGTTTCGGGAGGATGCGCCCATGAGTGCGTCACACATGAGTGCTTCATATCGCAGCGCGCCGTATCGGCGATTGGCTTTTGGCATCGCGGCAGCCGGCGCGCTGGCGCTGGCGCTTTCCGCCTGTACTTCCAACACCCCGGCGCCGCAGGAGGCTGCGGCGCCGCCGGTTCCGGAACAGCCGGCGATCCCGTCCAAATACCGGCCGGAGGATATCGTCGGCCGCTGGGGCTACGGCGCGTTTCACCGCGACCAGGATCTGGCGCGCACCGCCGCGGCGGCGCGTCAGCAATGCGGTCAGCCGGTCGAGATCACGCGCGGGCCGAACGGCGGCGTGATGATGTATCTCGCCGAACTCCGCGCAATTGCAGGAATTGCAGCTCAAGGGCTCGCAGAGCGGCGCGAATTATATCGGCCCGCCCGGACCGCCCGGCGGCACGCAGGACCGCGAGATCGTGTCGTTCGACGGCCGCACCATGGTGCTGCGCTGGATGGATCCGGAAGTCGCCGGCCGCTACGGCACCGGCGTCTATGTGCGTTGCGCGCCCGAAGGCACCGCGCGCGCCGCCGGCCGGCCGCCGATGAAGCCGGCGGGGCAGTAAGGCTTCGGTCGTCATTCCGGGGCCGAGCGCAGCGAGGAGCCCGGAATCCATATACGTTGACCTGTGATTATTGGATTCCGGACTTGCCGCTTCGCGGCAATCCGGAATGACGGATTGCAGAAATGCCCAGCCCCCGCGAATTCATCTTCGGTCCTTGGCGCGCGGTGAGCGTGCTCGGCGTCACCGAGATTTTGTCCTGGGGCGCGCTGTTTTATCCGCCGGTGCTCACGGTGCCGTTGATCGCGGCCGATCATGGCTGGTCGCGCGCGTTCACGATGGGTGGCTTTTCCTTGGGCCTGCTCGTCGGCGGACTGTGTTCGCGCTATGTCGGCGGCGCCATCGATCGCTTCGGCGGGCATGTGGTGATGCCGGTCGGCTCGCTGCTTGCCGCTGCCGGCCTGACCGCGCTGGTGCAGGCGCAAAGCGCAGCCGCTTATTTCGCGGTGTGGATGCTGCTCGGCGCCGCCATGGCGGCCTCGCTCTACGATCCGGCTTTCGCCACGCTCGGCCGCATTTTCGGCGTCGCCGCGCGCGGCCCGATCACGACGCTGACGCTTGCCGCCGGCTTTGCCTCGACGGTGAGCTGGCCGGCGACGCAATTCCTGATCGACAGAGTGGGTTGGCGCGGCACCTATCTGGTCTATGCCGCGTTGCTCGCTTTCGTCGCCGCGCCGCTGCACGCTTTCGCGCTGCCGCGCCGGCGCGCCGAGATTGCCGCGCGGCCGGCGCCGGCGCTTGCGCCCGAGCAAAAAACCGCGGCGTTCATTGCGCCGCACGGGCTGGCTTTTATTCTGGTCGCCGCGGGATTTGCCTCCTACGCTTTCGTGCCGTCGGCGCTGTCGGCGCAGCTTCTCGCCATCTTCAAGAGATTTGGGCTGGCGCCCGACGTCGTCGTCGCCATCGGCATGCTGTTCGGCCCGGCGCAGGTCTTGGCGCGCGTCTGCGAGCTTGGCTTCGGCCGGCACATGCATCCGTTGTGGATCGCGCGCTTTGCAGTCGGGCTTCTGGTCGCGGCCTTCGTGGTGCTGGCGCTCCTTTCGTTCTCGGCCGCCGTGGCGGCGATCTTCGCCGTGATGTTCGGCATGGCGAATGGCCTTTTGACCATCGCGCGGGGTACCGTGCCGCTCGCTTTGTTCGGCCCCGCCGGCTACGGCCGGCTGGTCGGCCGGATCGGCGGACCATTTCTGGCGGTGCAGGCACTCGCGCCGGTGGTCGTGACCTATGTCGCCGATCGCGCTTCCGACGCGACCGGCTTGGCGCTGGTGGCGGCGTTCGCGGTCGTGGCGTTTGTTTGTTTCCTGATGATCCGCCAGCCGGAGTGATTTCCAGTCCGCTCATTCCCGCGTCAGCGGGAATCCAGCGCTGGGTCCCCGCTTTCGCGGCGACGGGCGGGTGGAGACGATGTCAGCCCTCGAACATCGTGTCGATTTCGGGCTTGCGACAGATGGCCCTTGTCGCCCTTGAGCCGCGGGCCATGCAAATCCGGCGCGGCGTCGGTTGCCGGCGGCAGCGCCTCGTCTATTTTGAGGGTCTTCATCACTTTGGCGACGCGCTGGCCGATCAGATCCTGGAAATTGCAGGCTTCGAAAATGCGCACCACGGTGTCGGCGATGTCCTGCGCTAATTCCTGCTCGAGCCTGCCCTTGAGCGCCGCCGATAGGTTGTCGGCGAGCTGATCGATCTCTTCGGCGGCGGCGAGAATTTTCTGCGTCGCCTGCGCGGTGCCGGCGGTGACCGCATCGAGCTCGTCGGCGATGCGCGTCATGTCGCCCGCTTGCCGCAGCGCGTTATTGCCGGCGCCGGCGGATGGGCGTGGCGCGGCGTCCGCCACCGGCAAAGGCGGCGTTGCCGCCATCAAGGCTTGCAGCGCGGCGAGCGACTGCATGATCTCGCCGCTGTGCGGCGCATGGGGCCCGCCAGGAGCAGGGTGCACCCGGCGCGCGGCGGCGGTGTGTTCGATCCGGAAAACCCTGCGCGGCTCGGGCATGGCACTACCGACTGACTTCACTCAACCGTACCGGGCCGCCGCTTAATACCGCGTTCACGCCCGCCCGCGGTTAATGCCAAGGTTCGGTTAACCAAGAGCTGCGGCCATTGACGCAAAATCAACTCTAACTTGATGAACAATGTACCAATAACGCGCCGCCGCAATTTGTTTACCAAACAGTCGAGGTTTACGGGCGTACTCGTCCCATGAGCGCGCAACGGCGCTCGGTGTGAACCCAGCGTAACGAGTACAGCAATGCGGCGTATCTGCACGACCGCGCTCCTTCTGAGCGCGCTTTCCGCTCCGGCCTTCGCGCAATCGGCCGTCTATCCTTACGGCGGCCAGCCGGTTTATGCGCCGCAACAGCCGCCGCCGCAGCAGTACTATTATGTGCAGCAGCCGCGCTACGCGAATGTGCCGGCGAATTATCCGCAAGGCTATGCCAGCGCCGCGCCGCAGGGTTACGCACCCGCCGCGCCGCAGGGTTACGCACCCGCCGCGCCGCAAGCCTATGCAGCACCGGCGCGGCAGACTTACAGGGCGGCGGCGCAGCAGACTTACGCGCCGCCGGCGCCGCAAACCTATGCAGCCGCGGCACCGCAGGCTTACGCGGCCGCTGCGCCGGCGGCGACGCCTGCTCCCGCTCCGGCGATCCCGGCGGTGGCGGATTCCTCGCAAGCGATTTTCGGCGGCCCGACCATCAACGTGCCGGTGTCGCATATCTATCCCGGCTATCAGGCGCCGACAGCGGCGCCGCAACCCGCGCCGGCCGCTCCGCCGCAGCAGCAGGCCTACAACCCGGCCAACCCGCCGGACGAAGCGAATTATCCAATCGATCCGAAATTCATGCGCCAAGTCGTCGCCTATAACGGCGACGAGAAACCGGGCACCGTCATCGTCGATACGCCGGACAAGTTTCTGTTTTTGGTCGAGGACGGCGGCAAGGCGCTGCGCTACGGCATCGGCGTCGGCCGCCCCGGTTTCACGTGGTCGGGCGTGAAGACGATCACCGCGAAGAAAGAGTGGCCGGATTGGACGCCGCCGCCGGAGATGATCGCGCGGCAACCCGGCATTCCGCATTTCATGGCCGGCGGCATTGGCAATCCGCTCGGCGCCCGCGCGATGTATCTCGGCTCGACACTCTACCGCATTCACGGCTCCAACGAGCCTTGGACCATCGGCCAGAACGTGTCCTCGGGCTGCATTCGCATGCGCAACGAGGACGTCGAGGACCTCTATAACCGCGTCAAGATCGGCACCAAGGTCGTCATCATCTAGCGCTGCGGCCTGACCGATTTGCCGATTGCGGGCGGGGCTTGCCATCCGCCGACCCGTCGAGATTTAAAGCGTGCCAGGACTCCTCATCCGGACTTCGCAATCGGGGAGATCGAATCCATGACCGATAACAGCGCGCAGAAGAACTCGCCATCATTCCGTCTTGCGGCGCTCGATCCCGATTTTCTTCTCGGCGATTCGATGCGCGGGGTTCGCTTGCAGATCGAATACGAGAAGGCCGAGGAGCGGCTGCGCGCGTGGACCGTCCGGTCGACCGTGGTGGTGTTCGGCAGCGCGCGCCTGCGGCCCGCGGCGGCGCGCTGGTACGACGAAGCGCGGCGTTTCGGCCGGATCGCATCGGAGCGCGGCGGTGCGCTGCTTTCGGACCACGGCATCCGCGACAATGTCATCGCGACGGGCGGCGGGCCCGGCATCATGGAGGCTGCAAATCGCGGTGCGGCCGACGCCGGCGCGCCCTCGATCGGATTTCAACATCGGCCTGCCGCACGAACAGGAGCCCAACGCCTATTCGACGCCGGATCTGACCTTTCAGTTCCACTACTTCGCCATACGCAAGCTGCATTTCGCCATGCGTGCCAATGCGCTGGTGGTGTTTCCCGGCGGTTTCGGCACGTTCGATGAGATTTTCGAGATTCTCACCCTTATTCAGACCGGAAAAATGCCGGCCGTTCCCGTACTTCTCATCGACAAATCCTATTGGACGAGCGTCGTGAATTTCGAGAAGCTTGCCGAAGCGCGGACTATCGCCCGTGCCGATCTCGATCTCTTCTGCTACGCCGACGATGCTGAAAGCGGCTGGCAAGAACTTGTTCGGCACGGGTTGCGAACCGGGCCGCGGCCGGCGGGCTTTCCGTCGCACTACTGATCCACGGTCCCTCAGAAACGGCAATCGCAATGCATATGACAACGGTGTCGGCCGCCGGCGGCGATATTTCCGTCGCGTTTCTCCAGCAAAACGGGGACGATCCTTTTACGGCGACGCCTGAACGCACGGCGCAGATCGCCGGAGTAGCGAAACTCATCGCGGATTTCATAGCCGGGGCCCGCAAGAGCCTCGACATCGCCATCTACGATTTCCGGCTGGACGGCGACGCCGCAGCGATCATCACCGCGGCCCTGCACGAGCGCGCGCGCAACAACGTCGCCATTCGCATTATCTACGACGCCACAACCGAGCCCCAGGCCAATGGCAACGGCGAGATCGTGCCCGCGCATCTCGAGGCCGACCGCAAGTCGCCCGGCACCGAGACCTTCGTGAACTCCTTTGCCGATATCGCGCAGATCAAACCGGTCACCGGCTACCGGGTACTGATGCACAGCAAATATCTCATCCGCGATGCCGGCAGTGACGATGCCGCGGTGTCGCTGGGCTCGGCAAACTACACCAACAATTCGTGGGGATTGCAGGAGAGCAACCTCCTGCAAATCCGCTCCCGGCCTTTGGCGGCCATTTTCACCGATAATTTCGAGGGGCTTTCTGCCACCGGGCGGATTCCGGACAATCAGACCAATCGCGAGGTCGATAGCGTGGACGTTTCCGGCGTTCCGCTGAAGGTCGGCTTCGCGCCGAAGCAAAGTCCGGCGATCGTCAAGGAGATCGTCGGCGCGATCACTTGCGCACGCGAGCGGCTCCTCGTGGCGTCGGGCGTGGTGTCATCCGGGCCGATCCTTGCGGCGCTGTCGGAAGCGATCGACCGCGGCATGCGGCTCGGCGGACTTTACGACAGGCCGCAGATGGATCTGGTGCGGCGGCAATGGCACGCCGCGCATGTCGGCGCCGACAAGATCAATACCTGGGACAAGGTTGCCGACCATCTCGTGGGCAAGAACTCGCTGCCCTACAACCGCAACAAGCCGCAGCCGCATAATTTCATGCACAACAAGCTCGTCGTCGCCGACGACGTCGTAGTGACGGGAAGCTTCAACCTGTCGAACCACGCCATGGGCAATGCCGAGGACGTATTGTTCATCCATGACGCCGGCGTCGCTTCGGCTTATGCGACATATCTCGAAGAGCTTGAGGTGAGATACAGCCACACGGTGCATCCGTCGCATCGGTGAACGGCGACGCGCCGTTCAGGCCAGTGCGTAACCGCGCTCCGCCAGCAGCCGCGGAAAATCGTCGTCGAGAAAATAGGCGTATTCGCGCTCGCGCAGATCGGTGAGCGGATCGAGGCGGCGCAATTCGTCGTCGACTTTGCCAGGATGGCACATCACGACGCCGCCGTCGGGCAGGCCGTCGAGAAATCCCGGAAATAATGCCGCGAAATCCGCGCCCGGGGCGAAGGAATAAGTGCCGGCGAAGGCGGGATTGGTGCGCACGCCTGCGCGGGCGGCGAGGCGGGCCAGACGCGCGCTCAGCGCATCGAGCACAAATCCCTTGGGATCGGCAAGGCTTTTGCGGCGCGGCGGCGGATCGTCCGCATTGGCGCAGCCAGGCCTGCGGCGCGAGCATCCTTGATGACGCGCAGCAGCGCTTCGCGGATTTGCGGAAAGACGTGGATGTGCTGATGGCCGTCGACATAATCCGGCGCGCGGCCGAAGGCGGACTGGAAGGCCGAAAATTGCCGCGCAATCTCGACCTCCAAATCCTCGGGCCGCAGCCAATGCGCAAGCGCGCGGCCGGCCATTGCCGGAAGCGGCAGGAAAGGCGCCGTCGCGGGTGGGAGCAAAACCGGCGCTCAACGGGCGAAACGGCGCCGTCAAGGTCACGTGCAAGCCGATCGCCGCCGTGCTCGTCCTGCGGCCGTCATCGAGCGCTACGGCCTCGGCTGGCGAAAAGCTCGGCGCCGGCATCATGACGGAGGTGGCATTGATGCGGCGGCGTGCGATGAGATCGCGGATCGCCGCGCTGACCGCGGGCGACAGGCCGTAATCGTCGGCGCAGAGCCAGATGTGGCGGAGCTCGGCTTCGCTCATTCGGCCGCGGTGCGGGTGTCGTGTTCGGTCTGTTTGGCGTCTTCTTGGTTTTCTTGGGCGAGCTTCACGTCATGCTCGGCGATGAAATAGACCGGCCGGCCTTTGATCTCTTCCAGAATCTTGCCGATATATTCGCCGACCACGCCGATCATGATGAGCTGGACGCCGCCCAGCACCATGACGCCGACGAACAATGACGGATAACCGGGAACCTTGGTGCCGTAGACCAGGGTCTCGTAGACGATCTGCAATCCGTACATGAAAGCGATCAGCGCGAGCACCGTGCCCATCACGGTGGCGAGCCGCAGCGGCGCCACCGAAAAAGCGGTGACGCCGTCGATCGACAGTCCGATCAGCCGGCGCAAGTTCCAGGTGCTGCTGCCGTCGACCCGCGGCGCCGGCTCGTAGTCGACGCGCATCTGCCGGAAACCGATCCAGCTCGACAGGCCCTTGAAGAAGCGGTTGCGCTCGGGGAGCTGGCGCAGCGCATTCGCCGCGCGCGGCGACAGCAGCCGGAAATCGCCGGCGTCCTCCGGAATCTTCGGCCGCGCGCCCCAGTTGAGCAGGATGTAGAAGGTCTTGACCGAAAGCCGGCGCAGGATCGATCTCGTTGGCGCGGTGCGCCTTGGCGGTATAGACGACGTCGCAATCGTCATCGAGCCAATGGCCGACCAGCCGCTCGATCAGATCCGGCGGATGCTGGCCGTCGCCGTCGATGAACAGCACGGCGCCGCGCCGCGCGTGTTCGAGGCCGGCAAGCAGCGCCGCCTCCTTGCCGAAATTGCGCGACAGCGAAATCACCTGGACGTCGACGCCGGCCGCCGGCAAGTCGCGGGCGATGGCGAGCGTGCCGTCGCGGCTGCCGTCGTCGATATAGACGATCTCGCAGGACAGCGAGCGGGCCGCGGCGAGGCGCTGCGCGATCTCAAGGAGCCGGCCATGCATGCGCGCCAGCGCCGCTGCCTCGTTATAGACCGGCACCACGATGGACAGACCCTGGGCGCGCGAATCCGGCAAGCTCCGCTCGCGCGCCATCGGTCTCAGTCTGGGGTCGGCAGTCGTCGCCATTCCAACGTCCCTTTCCCGCCCGTTCTATAGCGTAATCGGTCGGGGCTGTCGCGACCGGGAACGGCGCTCCGCAATGGTTAACGCCCGGCGCACCCTGCTGCCGATGTCGGCCGGACGTGATATGCGGGCGCAATGGCCCCACGCCACCCCTCCGATTCGAGCCGCGCCAAATCTGTCCGCGGCAAGCTCGCCGAAACCTGGCGGACGCGGACGTTCAGCCTCAAGGCTGCATCATTTGCGCTGATCGGCGTGATCAACACCGCGATCGATTACAGCGTGTTTCTGCTGGCGCGGGCGGCGTTCGAGCGCTCGCCGGCGGCGCTTACCGCATTTGCCGCGCTGGCGGCGTCCTGCCGCTGCGGCGCCGCGCCGACCTTGCTGCTGATCGCCGCCAATGTAACGTCTTGGATCGTCGCGGTGAGCGGCTCCTACATCATGAATTCCTCGATCACCTTTGCCGCGGAGTCCGGACGCCGATTGCGCTGGCGCCATTATCTGGCGTTTCTCGCCGCCGGCATCGTCGGGCTCATTGCCAACACGGCGACCCTGGTTGATTGCCGCGCAGATCCTGCTATTGCCGGTTTATATGGCGAAGGGCTTGGCCATTCTGGCGAGCTTCATCGTCAATTTCTCGCTGTCGCATTTTGTCGTGTTTCGCGCGCGCGACGGGTCATAGGGCGGGCGAGCCGCGCGTGACGCGCATGGCGGTGCGCGCTGGCATCATGCCTGATCGCGCGCGGCTTTGATCTACGTCAAGAGCTCCTTTCGCGGTCGACGTAACCCTTGGCGGCAAGGGGAAAACCGCCAAAGGAGAACGGCCATGTCGGTTCTCGCAATTGTCTGCTTAAGCGCAATCATTGTCGCCTTCGTGCTGTTTGCCGCGGTTCTGGCGTGGGGCGATTATCAGACGCGCGATATCACCCATCCAACCCGCAAGGCGCCGCAGCGGCAGGACGACGCAGGCCGGTGTCGCTGCGCTCAAGGACGCTGCTCGTGGAGGTGCGAGAACCCATTCACGCCGCATAGCGAGATCTGCGCGAAGGCACAGCAAAGCACAGCAAAGCGGAGGCGGAAAGGAAGCGGGCGGTGAAACAGGATATTCCCGGCACGACTTTATTCGACGGCGATCAGGCGCAGAAAGGACTTGCGCTCAATCGCATGTGCTTTTCGTTCAACAGCGCCGAGAACCGCGCCGCCTTTCTTGCGGACGAGGACGGCTATTGCCGCAAATTCGGCCTGACCGAGGAGCAGCGCGCGGCGGTCAAGAGCCGCAACGTGCTGGCCATGATCGCGGCGGGCGGCAACGTTTATTACCTCGCCAAGCTTGCCGGTATTTTCGGGCTCAACGTCCAGGACATCGGCGCGCAGCAGACCGGCACCACGGTCGATCAATTCAAGGAAAAACTCGCCGCGGCGGGCAGATAAGAGGAAAGCGATCATGGCCAAGATCATCGGCGGCGTCGCCACGACCCATGTGCCCTCGATCGGCAAGGCGATCGCCGAGCAGCAAGCAGAACGATCCGTATTGGAAGCCGTTCTTCAAGGGCTTCGATTACGTGCATTATTGGCTGGCGCGGGAAAAGCCCGACGTCGCCGTGGTGTTCTACAACGACCATGGGCTGAATTTCTTCCTCGACAAGATGCCGACTTTTGCCGTCGGCGCGGCAAGCGAGTACCGCAACGAGGACGAAGGCTGGGGCATTCCGGTGTCGCGCTCGATCGCCGGCGATCCGGCGTTGTCGTGGCACATCATCAATAATCTCGTCGCCGACGAGTTCGACATCACGATGTGCCAGGAGATGCTGGTCGACCATGCGGTGACCATTCCGATGACGCTGATGTGGCCCGGCGAAAAATGGACGATCCGCATCGTGCCGATCTCGATCAACACCGTGCAGCATCCGCTGCCGTCACTCAAGCGCTGCCTCAATCTCGGCCGTTCGGTCGGCCGCGCCATAAATTCCTATCCGCAGGACTTGCGCGTCATGATCGTCGGCACCGGTGGCCTGTCGCACCAGCTCGACGGCAAGCGCGCCGGCTTCATCAACAAGGAATTCGACCAGCTCTGCATGGACAAGCTCGTCGGGCGAGCCGGAATTGCTGACGCGCTATTCGATCCACGACTTCGTCGAAGAATCTGGCGCGCAGGGCGTCGAATTCCTCAACTGGATGGCGATGCGCGGCGCGCTGACGGGCCAAGTGCGCGAAGTGCACCGCAACTATCACATCCCGATTTCCAACACCGCGGCAGCGACCGTGGTGCTGGAGAATCGCGACGAGGCGGAGCGCAAAGCGGCTTAATCGCTTCTCCATAAAAATCCACATAATACGGCGGCGTTCCTGCCGCGCCTGGATGAGGCCCGATAAGCCGCATCCGGGCCGCTCTGCGTCGCCGGAACTTGCTGGCGCCCACGCGGCTTTCTCAGATATGCTCAGACGCGGGCACCCCCGGAACGGAGCGTCGTCGTGCCGGATAATGCCAACGACAATAAAGGTACTGCTGCCGCGCAGGACAGGAGCGAACCGGTCATCGTCGCCATCGGCGCCTCCGCGGGCGGGGTGTCGGCGTTGCAGAGTTTTTTCTCCGCCCTTCCAGAGCACCCCGGCGCGGCCTTCGTCGTGGTGGTGCATCTCGATCCGCAGCACCGCAGCGAACTGCCGAACATTTTGGCGGCCAAAACGCGAATGCCGGTCGTTCAGGTCACGACCCGCGAGCGATTGCAGACAGACCACGTTTACGTCATTTCGCCGGATCGCCGCTTGCAGATGGTCGACCACGAGATTTCGGCCTTTGCGTTCGACGAACCGCGCGGCCAGCGAGCAGCGATCGACTTGTTTCTTCGCTCGCTCGCCGAACAGCTCGGCGACGGCTTTGCCGTTATTCTGAGCGGCGCGGGATCGGACGGCGCGCTCGGAGCGCGCGCAGTGAAAGAATCGGGCGGCATCATCCTGGTGCAGGACCCGACCGAAGCCGAATATGACTCGATGCCGCGCAGCGCAATCGCCACGGGCGTCGCCGATTTTGTCATGCCGGTGCGCGATCTGGCGAAACAGCTGTTCGATCTCATTCACGGCAAAGCGACCGTGTCGACCGCCGATATCGGCAAATTCGACGAGGACCTGCTGCACAGCATTCTCGCCAATCTGCGCGAGCGCACCGGGCACGACTTTTCCAAATACAAGCGCTCGACCGTGCTGCGGCGGATCGCGCGGCGCATGCAGGTGACGCGAAGCGCCGGCCTCAAGGAATATGATCAGGCGCTGCGCGACAATGCAGAAGAGGCCCAGGCGCTGTTAGGCGATCTCCTTATTTCGGTGACGACGTTCTTCCGCGACGGCGCAGCATTCGAAGCGCTGGCCAAGCAGGTGATGCCGGAGCTGTTCAAAGGCAGGACGCCCGAGGACACGATCCGCGTCTGGGTTTCGGGATGCGCGACCGGCGAGGAAGCCTACACGTTCGCCATGCTGCTTTTGGAAGAGGCGGCGCGGCACCCGAACCATCCGTCGATGCAGGTGTTCGGCTCCGACCTCGATGCGCGTGCGCTGGCATTGGGACGCGATGGCCGCTATCCGCTCGCCATCGAAGCCGACATCAGCGAGGAGCGGCTACGCCGTTTTTTCACGCGCGAGGGCGATCATTATCGCGTGCGCCAGGAGCTGCGCGATATGGTGCTGTTCGCCGTGCACGACCTCCTCAAAGACCCGCCGTTCTCCCACGTCGACCTGATCTCGTGCCGCAATCTGTTGATCTATCTCGACCGCGACTTGCAGGAGCAGGTGTGCAGCACGTTCCACTATGCGCTCAATCCGGGCGGCTATGTCTTTCTCGGCTCTTCCGAGTCGCTGGACAATCCGCCGGGGCTGTTCCGTTGCATCGATCGTACCGCCCGCATCTATCAGTCCGCCGCGGCGGCCGGCGACAAACCGCGGCTGCTTGCCGCGCCTGCTTGGTCCGGTGCGCATCCGAGAGCCGGTGCTTCCGCTCGCCCGCACGGTGAGTCCGACGGTCGCGTTGGGCGAAGCGGCGATGCACCGGCGCGCCATCGAGCAGATCGCGCCGCCCAGCATCCTGGTCGATGAAACGCATCGCTTGGTACACCTGTCCGAGAATGCCGGCCGTTTCCTGCTGCCCTCGGGCGGGCCGCTTTCCGGCGATGCCGTCGATCTGGCGCGACCGGAGCTGCGCTTCGAGCTGCGCTCGGCGCTTAATCGCGTGTTCGAGCTGAACGAAAGTACGCTCAGCCTGCCGATCCTGGTGCGTTTTAACGGCGCGCCGCACCGCGTTCATCTGCTGGTCAAGCCGGTGGCAGGACGAGGGCGGCGCCGAGAGCCACAATGCGATCGTCATTTTCATCGAGGGCGAAGCCGTCGACGAAAGCCTGCTCAAAGTCGACGGCCAGGCCAATGCCGAGACGGTGCGCCGGCTGACCCAGGAGCTCGAGCTGATGCAGGCGCGGCTGCGCACCGTGCGCGAGGAGTCGGACTCCGCCAATCAGGAACTGCGCGCCGCCAACGAAGAACTGCAATCGATAAACGAGGAATACCGCTCCACGTCGGAGGAGCTGGAAACCTCCAAGGAGGAATTGCAGTCGATCAATGAGGAGCTGCAGACCGTCAACGCCGAGCTGAAGCTCAAGCTCGACGCGATCTCGCGCGCGCATAGCGACTTGCAGAACCTCATTGCGGCGACCGACATCGGCACGCTGTTTCTGGATTCATCGCTGCGTATCAAGCGCTTCACCGAGCGTGTCACCGACCTTTTCAGCATCACGCAAACCGACGAAGGGCGGCCGATCACCGATTTCGCCCATCGGCTGGACTACGACAATCTCATCAAGGATGCGCGCGCGGTGCTGGCCGATCTTACGCCGCTGCGGCGCGAAATCCGCAGCCGCGACGGCCGCTGGTACGACGTGCGGCTGCGCCCCTATCGCACCGGCGACGACAAGATCGACGGCGTCGTCATCACATTCGTCGACATTTCCGAGCGCCATGTGGCCGAGGCGGCGGTGCTCGCCGGCGAAGGCCGCCAGCGCCTCTTGCTGAGCGAATTGACGCATCGCGTCCGCAATAGCCTGGCCGTGATCCAAGCCATTGCGCGCCACACTTTGCGCGGCGACCAACCGAGGGAAGAAGAGCTCAAGCGATTTGAAGGGCGGCTGGCGGCGCTCGCCGGCGCCCATACTCTGCTGGTGGAGTCGGACTGGAAAGGCGCCGACCTCGCCGAGCTCGCCCATCAGCAGCTCGATGCCTATGGCGGCGAAAGTCCGGATCGATTGCGCATCGCGGGAGAAGCGGTTTTGCTGCCGGCGGATCTGGCGACGCCATTCGGTCTCGTGCTCCACGAACTGGCGACCAATGCCGCCAAACACGGCGCTTTGTCGAACCGGTCCGGCAGAGTGGCGGTGACTTGGACTGTGAACGGCGGGAACAAGGGGCGGCTCATCAGGGTTGAGTGGCAGGAGACGGGCGGTCCTCCGGTGCAGAAGCCTGCGGCTGGCAGCTTCGGAACGACCCTCATCGAAAGTGCAATTCCGGGCGCCACGGTCAAGCGCGAGTTCCGCGCCGGCGGCTTGGCTTGCACGATCGAATTGGAGCTGCCGGAGGCGGCCGAAAATGGAGCAGCGGGCAAGTCTTAATGCGATCCCGGCGCTGCGCGGTGCGCGCGTGCTCATGGTCGAAGACGACGCCATTATGCTGATGGACCTGGAAATGATCCGGCGCGAGGCCGGCGCGCTGGGCATAGGACTTCATGTCAGGGAAACTACCTATCTTGTCGTATCTTGTTGTGGCAGGCTCCGGCTGAAGTCTAATATCGATACGCCGAGTTCCGACGAGAAAAAGTTTGCGGCGATGCCCAACTATACGTTCGAACTCAGGGACGGGCGTGGCGGAATCGATGACGGGACCGGGGTCTCGTTGGCCGATGGCGCGGATGCTTTGCGCTACGCGCAAACCGTCGTTCACGAACTCATGCGCAGTCGCGAAGCGCAGACCCGGACATGGCGGCTCGATGTTTACGACGAAGGCGGCGAGCGCGTGATCGCGCTGCCGTTTGCCAGTCTCGATCCGACCCTCGATCATTTGCGCCCGGAATTGCGGGCGATGGTGGAAAAATTCTGCGATCGCCGCCGTACCGTGGACGAGACCATTTATACCGTCTGCAACACCGTGCGCGAGTCGCAGGCGTTGGTGGCGCGGTCGCGCGGAAAATTATATGTCGCGGCCCGGTCGGGCGAGAAAACCATACGGGATCGATAATCTGGACGCGGCCATGCCCAAATCCCGGCGGTTCGGCGTTCATATGTGGGCTACGCGACGAACGGCCCATTTGGCGCCATTCTTGTTACGGCGCGTTAGAGCAAAAACAGGCTGTCGGAAAACCTTCCGCCAACCGCACGGTGTGATCATCATGGAACGGTCGCGTGGATCACCGGTTTGTCTTTCGTCAGAGGGACGAGGGTGCAATGCCGCCAAATTCAGTTGCGGATATCCGGCAGCGGTTGCGCGCGATCCCGTGGGACGAGCCTATTCGCGTGGCCTTTGCTTGCGACGACCGGCCGCTTTTCGGCTGCCGCTTGTGCATTCTCATGTTCGGGCTGCGACGCGGCGATCGCGCACGGCTGTTCGCCGACGAAACCCAGGCGTGCGCGCACACGACGCAGCATGCGTGGGCTTTGTTGGCGCTGCCCGGTTCTTCGCCAATTCACTGACAGAGCGAATGGAACTTATTGCAGACCGACGCGTTCCGCTAACACTCATGGGGCGTAGCTGTGATTGAGCCATCAGTAGCGGGCAGGCTTGTCCCCCTGTCTGACCAGACGTCGGGCGTTCGGCAGTTGGGCAACCGGCTCCTTGCCGCTCTGCCCAGCGACGTTCTCATGGTGCTGGAGCCGGACTTAAAGCAGGTCGTGCTGCCGCAGGGCGTGATCTGCTTCGATCCCGGCGATCCGATCAATCAGGTCTATTTTCCGCATACCGGCATGATCTCCTGCCTGGTCATAACCGGCGACGGGGAGATGGTCGAGACGTCTTCGGTGGGGCGCGAGGGGGCGGTCGGCTTGCAGAGCGGGCTCGGCCGGCGCGTGTCCTTCACCCGCGCCATGGTGCAGATTGCCGGCAAATTCTCCGTGGTTCCGGCAAGCCGGTTGGAGTATGCGGCCGGCCGCAGCGCGGCTTTGCGCGATCTCATCACCCATTACACCGAAACGCTGTGGGCCGAAGCCCAGCAAAATGCCGCCTGCAACGCCATCCATGACGGCTCGTCGCGGCTGTGCCGCTGGCTGTTGCAATGCGCGGATCGGATCGGCAGCGATCAGCTGTCGCTGACCCAGGAATTCCTCGCCGACATGCTCGGGGTGCGGCGCACGACGGTGACGCTATTGGCCCAGGAACTGCAGAAAAAGGCCATTTTGCGCTATAGCCGCGGCCGCATCACCATTCTCGACCGCCCGGCGCTCAAGGCGGCGGCTTGCGAATGTTACGACGCGGTCAAGCACGATCATCTGTCGCAGAAGACCGGCGTGAAAATTTAACGGCTGACCGCGAAAAATGGCGCTTGGCACTTATGCGGTGCGCTGGGTGGCTGGCTTTTTTCCTTAATCCCCACAATTCGACTTTTCATTTAAAAAAATAGCGATTGAGTCGCATGCCGCACCGACTAAACCGCGGCAGCAGCGCACTATGACCGGCATTAAAAGCGCCCTGCCGATCGGTTATGCGATGACAAATTTCAGCACAGCATTCGACGACGTGACCACCAAGGTAATGGGCGAAGCTTTTGACGCGGTTTGCCGCAAATTGCACGGCACCGTCTATCCGGATCCCGTGCGCGAGGCGATCGCCGATCGCGTTATCGAGGTCGCGCGCGGCTCAAGCGAGCGCGATCCGCAGCGATTGGCAGATGCGGTTGTCGCGAGCCTGGGCATCAAATTGTGAAACTGGCGCCCCGGCTCGGGCCGTCTAGCGCCTCATGACCGGTCCGGTTCGAGCGCGCCACTTCTGGCGCGTTCCGAGTTCAGCCGGTGTGCCGTTTCAGCGTGTGTTCTAGATTTTCCGCTTTGGCGCGAACGTTGGTCTGCAGATTTTGCCAATCGTCGCTGACGACGCTCCAGTTCACCATCGGCGCTTGGCCGCCGGCCGAGCTCGCCGATAATCCATTGGCGGCGCGGCCGGTCGTGGAGTCGTATTCGTAAGCGCCGGCGATCGTCACCAACACGCCGAGGATGAATCCAAGCAATACCGGCACGGGTGCCTCCCGTCTGAGTTAAATTGCGGACAATAGAACGCGGCTGCGCTACGATAAGTTCCGCGGTTTGCCTTGTCTTGAGAGCTAGCTAGATGGTGGCGCCGTGATGGCCGAGCAGCACGACCACAACGACGATCAGCACCAGAAGCCAGATCAGCCCGTGGCCGCCGCCGCCATAATAACCGCGGCTGTAACCCCAATAACCGCCGCCGCCGCCGAATAAAAGGACCAGAATGACGATGAGAAGAATGAGACCCATGATCCACCCCGGATGAGAGTTTGGCGATTGTCTGAAACATTACGGAAGGGAAAGTCGTAGGCGAAAACGAAAGTTCCCTTGCGCTATAAATAAAAGGCCGCGGCGGTTGGCCTCTAACATCAAGCCGGTAAACGGCGCGACGCTGCTTGATGAACTTTTGGCGGCATTCGTGCGTTAACGCGCGAAGTATTCCCGCCACACCCGCCGAGGACGATCATGCCCCAGACCCGTGCTGCCAGCTCCGATTTCAATCGCGCCTTTGGCGATGCCAAGAAACAGGCCAGCGGGGTCGCCGACGACGTCTCGGACGCGGCCCAAGACCTTTACGGCCACGCGCGCGACAGCGCCGCCGATATCGCCGACAGCGCCAACCGCGCGGCGCGCCAGACCGCCGGCTCGTTCGAGCGGGCGTTGCGCAACACCATTGAGACGCAGCCTTACACCGCCGTCGCCATCGCGCTCGGATTGGGCTGGCTGTTCGGGCGCATGCACCGCCCGCTGTGAGGAACCGAATGGCTGAGAAACTTCGCGAAGCGACGCCGGAGGAAGAGCGCGAGACCGAGGATCAGATGGCGCGGCGCAAGCTCGGCCCGCGCGGCGTGCCCGGTGCGCCCGACCCCGCCAAAATGACGCCGCAGCGGCAAAAGAAATTGCCGCAAGAGGGCGACTTCGACGGCCACACCGCGTAACGCGTCATTGCGAGGAGCGTCCCTCGCAATGACTGGCTTTCTATTTGATCGACAGCCCAAGCGCCTTGACCATGTCGCCCCATTTCTTGACCTCGGCCGCGAACATGGCGTCGGCCTGAGCCTGCGAGCCGGTGATCGGGTCGAAGCCCATATCGCTGAGCTTTTTTGCCACCGCCGGACTTTTGACGATGTCGTCGATCGCGGCGTTGAGCGCCTGCAGGATCTGCGGATCGGTCTTGGCCGGCGCGAAGAAGCCGACCCAGGAGGCGGCGGTGAACGCCGGATAACCTTGCTCGGCATAGGTCGGCACGTTCGGCGCCACAGCGGCGCGTTTGTCCGCGGCGATGCCGAGGCCTTTGAGCTTGCCGCCGGCGATCTGCGCCGCCGCGCCGCCGCCGAGCGTGGTCGCCATCAGATCGACCTGGCCGGCGACGGTGGCATTGATCGCCGGCGCGCCGCCTTGATACGGAATCGGCTGCACCGGCACCTTGGCGAGCTGTTTGAAGAAATATTCCGCCTCGATATGCGAGCCGGTGCCGACGCCGGGAATCGCCATGTTGATGGTGCGGCCGTTCATCGCCTTGACGAAATCGGGAAGATTGCCGGCGGGATTATTCGGGCTCGTCACCAGCGCCTCCGGACTCGACGCGGCGATGGCGACGGTCTTGAAATCGCTTGCTGAGAATTGCTTGTTGGCGAACAGCGTCTCGTTGATGGCGAGCGCGGTGGTGGTGGCAAGGAGCGTGTAGCCGTCCGGGTTGGCGCGCGCCACGACTTCGGCCGCGATGTTGCCGCCGGCGCCGCCGCGGTTCTCGACCACCACGCTTTGATGCAAGCGCTCGCTCAAACCCTGACCGATTAGCCGCGCCAGCGTGTCGGCGATGCCGCCCGGCGCAAAGGCGACAATGACCGTGATCTTTTGCGCCGGATAGGATGCCGCTTGCGCGCCGCCGCAGCCGAAGGCCAGCGCGGCCAGCGCCAGCGCGGTGAGCGTGTTACGAGCTATGCGTGGAGCTGCCATGAGAATATCCAACAAATGGTATGACACGAGCGGTATGCGAACTGCATGCGAAGCGGCGCGTGCGAGCGTCGCCTGAAGGCTTTCGGAGTGCATCATGAAGTTTTTATGCCGTCAATTCCTGCAACTGGCGCTGGGCGTGGCCGCCGCGGCGGCGATGGCGCCCGGGGCGGACGCGCAAGACGCGTATCCATCGCGGCCGGTGCACATTGTCGTCGGCTACAGCGCCGGCGGGTCAGCGACATTGTGGCGCGGCTGATCGGGCGGCGGCTGCGGCACTCGATCACTTGGTCGGCAAATAGCGAGCAGACTAAGGACCACGCCCGGGCTTACAGCTAGAATAGGCTGTGTCGTCGCGCGAGAGGCTATGTGCGCTTATCGAGCTCGGCCGCGAGCTTGGCATAGAGCGGATTGTCGCGCGTATAGACGTAATCGAGCGGCGCGACCGAGACCGCCTCGGCGCCATGCTCGCGCAGGAAACTCGCCAGCGCGTGCACGTTTCCGGGCGGGCAATGCAGCGTGAGCATGCCGGACGAGGTCGGGCCGCCGAACGGGGAGGCGACGCCGAATTTCTCCCGCGCGATGCCGAGAAGCTTGTCGTTCATGCCGGCAAAGCGGGTGCGCACTTCCGAAAATGCCTCGGCGCGCTTTTGCGCGGCGATGCGGTCGAGCAGCAATCGCGTCGTTTCGCGCTGTTCATCGGTCCAGGCCGCGGCGCGCGCGGCGACGAGATTGGCTTGCGAGCGCAGGATGACGCCATCCTCGATCACTTTCAGCCCGTTCGCGGCAAGCGTCGCGCCGGTAGTGGTGATGTCGACGATCATTTCCGCGGTGCCGGCCGCGGGCGCGCCTTCGGTGGCGCCGGAGCTTTCGACGATGCGGTAATCAACCACGCCGTGCGCGGCAAAGAAGTCGCGCGTCAGATTGGCGTATTTGGTGGCGAGCCGCATTTTGCGCTCGTGCTTGAGCCGGAAGGCGGTGGCGACGTCGTCGAGATCGGCCATGTTGCGCACGTCGATCCAGGCCTGCGGCACCGCGACGACGACATTGGCCAAGCCGAAGCCCAATCCCGCGATCAGCACGACGCGTTCGTCCGACTGCGGGATCATCTCGCGCACCAGATCCTCGCCGGTGATGCCGAGATGCGCCGCGCCTTGCGCCAATTGCGCGGTGATTTCGGCGGCCGAGAGGTACGCGATCTCGATGCCGTCGAAACCGGCAATGGTGCCGCGGTAATCGCGCGCGCCGCGCGGCTTGACGAGCTCCAGCCCGGCGCGGGCGAAAAAGTCTTCCGCGTTCTGTTGCAGCCGGCCTTTGGACGGTACGGCGAGGATGAGCGGTGCGCTCATGACGCGCCTCCGCCGGCGAGATCGTCGATCGAGGCGGCAAAGCCGACCGCGGGGATCGGCTCCTTGGCGCCAAGACGCGTGAGCAAGCCGTCATAGCGGCCGCCGGCGACCAGCGGGCGCTGACTGCGCGCCTCCTGCAGTTCGAAGACGAAGCCGGTGTAATAGTCGAAGCCGCGGCCGAAATCGGTTGAGAATTTGATCGTGCGTACGTCGACGCCGCGCGCGGCGAGAAAACCGATGCGGGTCTCGAACAGATCGAGCGCGGGCGCCAGCGCGATTTTGGCGTCGGCCGCGAGCGTGCGCAGCTCGCCCGCCGCGTCATCCGGTTCGCCGGCAATCGACAGGAAGCGCTCGATCAGCGCGCGGGTCTCGCGCGGCAGCCGCGTCGGCGCGTTGAGCGCCGACTGTTCGAGGAAGCGGTCGGCGATCTCGGCGACCGAGCGGCCGCCGACCGTGGCAATCCCGGCGATCGAAAGCAAATCGGTGACCAGATGATGCGCGGCCTTCGGATCGGAGCCGGCCAGCGCCGCGAGTACGCCCTGATATTCCTTCGAGCCGTTGGCAGTCGCGAGCGTCATCTGCTCGAGATCGTGCTTGAGCGAGGACTTGCGGTTGAAATCCTTGATCAGGCGGCGCTTCCACGCCGGCGCCAGATCGAGCGCGGCGACGAAAGCGGAGAACAGTCCGACGTCGCCGATGCGGATCTCCGGAGCGTTGACGCCGTATTGCGTGGTCGCTTCGAGACCGAGCGCCAGCATTTCGGCATCGGCTGCCGCTTTGTCGGCCCGGCCGAAGCTTTCGATGCCGGCTTGCAAAAATTCGGCAGCCGCGCCTTGGCGATGGCGGAACACCGCGCCGAGATAGCAGAACCCGGCCGGCTTTCCGGCTTGCGGCGAAGCCAGATAATCGCGCGACACCGGAATGGTCAGATCGGGCCGCAGGCACAATTCGCGCCCCTGCGGATCGGTGGTCAGGAACATGCGCCGGCGGATGTCCTCGCCGGACAGATCGAGGAACGGCTCGGCGGGCTGCAGCACAGCCGGCGCGATGCGCGCATAGCCGGCGCGCGCATAGGACGCGACGAGCGTCTGCGCCCGTTGATCCGTGCCGGTCTCGGTGTCGCTCGCCATAGGTTCTCTCACGGCCGGTCGATTGGCCGGCCTCCAAGCCATGGCATTTTGTGCTGCTGGCGGCAGGCCTTTAGCACGGCAACCGTCGCTATTCGATGAAGATCGATCGGCGCCGTTAATGCCGGTTGGCCGGCGCCGCGCGGCGGAACGCTTTATTATTGTAAAGAATCAATGACTTCAGAGCCGGTGCTGAAGCGTCATGGGCGCCGCCGATCACTGCTGCAGCACTTCGACGGTGACATGCGACAGCGAGCGGAATCGGCGGAGCTGCGACTGATAATATTGCGGTCCGCGCTGCTGGCGGGTTTCGACGGAGAGAATGGCGGCGAGATGTCCCGGGCCGACCCGCCAGACGTGAAAGTCGGTTAGGCGGTCGCCGTCGGTCTCGATCACGGCGCGTATGCGTTCGGTCATTGTCCGGTCCGGGTTCATGTCGAGCAGGATCGCGCCGGTGTCGCGGATCAGCGTGTAAGCCCAGGCGGCAATGACGAGCGCGCCGATCAGGCCGACGGCCGGATCGATCCAATTCCAGCGGAAGAATAGCGCAACTGTAAGGCCGACGATGACCAGCAGCGAAACCGCTGTATCCGCCAGGACGTGAACGATCGCCGCGCGCATATTGTTGTCGCGGTGGGCCTTATGATGCGCATGCTCATGGTCATGCCGGTGTCCGGCACGATCATGGTCGGATTCATGACCGTGCCCGTGCTCATGACCGTGCCCGTGCTCATGACCGTGCTGATGATCGCTGCCGCCGAGCAACAATACGCTCGCGATATTGACGATCAGGCCGAGCACGGCAATCGGGATGGCTTCTCGGAAATGAATGGCCACCGGCCAGAAGAAACGCGCGACCGCCTCGTAGCCGATCAAGAGCGCGATCATGGCGAGGATGATGGCGCTGGTGAAACCGGCAAGATCGCCGAGCTTGCCGGTGCCGAAGGAAAAGCGATCGTCGTTGACGTGGTGGCGGGCGTAGCGATAGGCCAATGCCGCAAGGAGCAGCGCGCTGGCATGGGTCGACATGTGCAGCCCGTCGGCGACGAGCGCAATGGAGCCGAAGGCGAGTCCGCCGGCGATCTCGGCGATCATCATGACACTGCACAGCGCGATCACCATCCAGGTGCGCCGTTCGTTGCGCTCGTGGCCGGCGCCGAGAAAAACATGCGTATGGGCGCCCGGCGAAGTTTCTGCCATGTCGATCCCTCCGTGTGCGCTGCCAGGACCTATTTCAAGTAGGCTTGCACCGCCTCGATCAGCTCGTCGGCGCCGCGGCTACGCTCGGCATCCTTGGTCGGGTCGACAACGTGGAGGCGGATGTGGTCTTCGATCACCTCGGTCATCAGGCTCGACATGGCGCCGCGGGCGGCGACGATCAGGTGCAGCACGCTGGCGCAGCCTTGTTCGTCATCGAGCGCGCGCTCGATGGCCTCGACCTGGCCGCGGACGCGGCGGACCCGATTGAGCAGCTTCACTTTCTCGCGTTTGGTGTGCGACACGGTCGGCCGTCCTTCGATAGGATAGAGGGGGGTGGGCGATATAGGGTACCGGGTATGGTATATAAAGACGCGCAGAACGTCGAGTAGCCCGTTAGGCTTTTCGGTCAGTTCCGTCGTCGGCACAGTGGCCTCGCAGATGGCGCATTTTTGCAGCGCCGTTTTTTGTTACTGTAGAATATATTGCAAAGTGTAGCATAGGCTATAGACTGTATCTTGTGTGTCGCAACCAGCGCGGCGCCGCGGCTGTGCGACGGCAGCCGGATTTCCGAAGCCGGCCGCTGTCACGCTAGTGTTGCGGACGCGATGGCAGCAAGATCGGACTAGCGCATCGGGGTTGGAATTGCGAATGAAGGGACTTGTTACCGGGCTTGGCGTAGCCGGCGTCGGGTTGATCGCGCTGATGGGCAACGCATCCGCCGCCGATTTGTCGGCGGTGCTGCCGACCAAGGCACCGCCGTCCTTGGCTCCGGCCGTCCACGACTGGACGGGTTATTATATCGGTGGCCATTTGGGCTACGCGGGTGGGTCGTCGGATTGGTCGTCGGCGCCTGGGCTCTCCGGCGCACTCGATTTCTATAACTCATTCGATATGTTCAAGGGAACCGGCAGCTATTTTCTCGGCCTTCAGGCGGGCTATGACCGCATGCTCGCCTCGCGCTGGCTTATCGGCGTCGAGGCCGACGTGTCATTCCCGAGCTTTTCCGCACACACGGTTGGTGGTTCGGCAACATTCGGTGCCGCGGCGACAGGTCTGGCGAGCTACGCCGAGCAAGCCGAGTTCTTCGGCACGCTGCGCGGCCGGGTCGGTTATGCGCCCGGCAACTGGCTGTTCTATGTGACCGGCGGCTTGGCCTGGAGCTACGACCAATTCACCCGCACGCAGCTCGCCGGCGTCCCTGCCGGCGGCACCGCGACGCCCGGCACGGTGGAAAATCTGTTCATGGTGCCGCGCCTCGGCGGCGCGGTCGGCGCCGGGGTCGAGGTCGCGCTGACGCCGAGCTGGACGGCGCGGCTCGAATATCTGTTCACCGATTATGGCACGCGCAGCGTCAGCTTTCCGGCCGGCGCGCAGCGTTTTAATTCCGACCTCGCATTGCAGACGCTGCGCGTCGGCTTCGATTACAAGCTTGGCAGCGACATCACGGCCGACACCTTCACCAAAGCGCCGGATGCACTAGAGCTCGATCGGTTCGCGCTGCACGGTCAGACCACGTTCGTCGAGCAATATGTGCCGCCGTTCCGCGCGCCCTATCACGGCCAGAACAGCCTCGATGCCAATCAAGGCCGCGAGGGCTGGGGCGCCATGTTCTTTACCGGCGCTAAGCTTTGGGACGGCGCCGAGCTGTGGATCGATCCGGAAATCGACCAAGGTTTCGGGCCGAGCAATTCGGTCGGCGTCGCCGGCTATCCGGGCGGTGCCGCCTATAAGGTCGGGGCTTCGGTGGCTTATGCGCGGATCCAACGCGCCTTCGTGCGGCAAACCATCGACCTCGGCGGCGCTATCGAGAAAGTCCCGGCCGATCAGAATCAATTCGAAGGCTCGCAAACAACCGATAGGCTCGTGGTCACTGTCGGCAAGTTCGCGCCAACCGACATGTTCGATCAGAACAAATACGCTACCAATCCCCGCCAGGATTTCATGAACTGGGCGCTGATCAACACCGGCACGTTCGATTATGCCGGCGACGCCTGGGGCTACACTTACGGCGGTGCCGCGGAATGGTACCAGGGCGACTGGACCGTGCGCGGCGGCCTGTTCGATCTGCCGATCGTTCCCAACAGTACCGATCTCGATGCGAGCTTCGGGCAATACCAATGGATCGGCGAGGTCGAGCGCCGCTGGGAGCTGTGGTCGCATCCGGGCAAAATCGCGTTCACCGGATTTCTCAGCCGCGCACGGCTAGGCAGCTATCAGGACGCCGTCCAGCTCGCGCAGCTCGTCGGCGGGCCAGCCACTACCGTCCCGGTGCGGCAGCTGCGCAGCCGCGGCGGCATCAGCATGAACGCCGAGCAGGAGATCACGCCGGATCTCGGCATCTTCATGCGCGCCGGCGTCGCCAACGGCGATATCGAGCCCGACATCTATACCGACATCGATCGCACGGTCGCGGCCGGATTGCAGCTCAAAGGCACGCAGTGGGGGCGTCCCGACGACAGATTCGGCCTGGCCGGCGTGGTCAACGGTATTTCAGCCGCGCATGAGGCCTATCTTAATGCCGGCGGCATCGGCATCGAGGTCGGCGATGGCATGCTGCCGCATCCCGGGCTCGAGCAGATCATCGAGACCTATTACGAGTTTCCGGTGTACGACTGGCGGGCGACGCTCGATTATCAGTTCGTCGCCAATCCGTCCTATAACCGCGATCGCGGTCCGGTTTCGCTCATCGCGGCGCGGCTTTATTCGCAGTTTTAGAGGCGCTGCAGCGCGCGAACGCTCTTGCGCGCCGATTGACCGCGGGTATGTGGCGACGGCGTTATCGGCGGCGGCTCATTCGCAGCATTGCCGATTTGTCGCAGTGGGCCTGCCGCATCTGTGCTATTCTTTGATTTATGCGAGGCCTGCGACGATTTATGCGCATGCGGTCGTCCGGCGGCCTGGTAGCCGTCTGCGTCGCCTATTCGCTCGCCATCCAGGCCCTGATGATGAGCGTCGGCCTTGGCATGTCGGCCGCCGCCGCACCCGGCGACGCCGGCTTTTTCATCTGCGGTCTTGCCGCCAGTCCGAGCGCTCCGGCGCCACACGGCGACCGGCAGAACCCGCCCTCTCGACCGGAGTGTCCGTTCTGCTTCGTCGCGGCGCAAAGCGCCGGCCACATCGCCGCGGTCCACGATGGGCCGGCGGTTCCGGGCTATGTCGGGATTCTGATGCCCGCTGGGCTGTCGGATCATTTTACCGCCAGGCTGTTCGTTCCCCGATTTCGCCGCATGGTCGGCGATCCGCGCGCGCCGCCGGCTCTCTCCGTCTGAGGCTCGAACCCGCCCCGCGGCCGCGGGGCCGTCATTCATGCGCTTACGGAGAACCACCATGCGCGCTTTTTCGAAATTGGCTTTCGCCGCCACACTGATCGCCATTGCCGCTCCGGCCTTGGCTCAAGGAACCGCAACGGCCCCCATTGCGGTCGAACAACCCTGGGCGCGGGCCACGCCTGCCGGCGCCAAGACCGGCGCCGTCTACATGACCCTCGATAACAAGTCGGCCAACGCCGACCGCCTGACCGGCGCCTCTTCGGAGGTGGCCAACAAGCTGCAAATTCACGAGATGAAGGTTGTCAACGGCGTGATGCAAATGCGTCAACTGGCGGACGGTCTGCCCGTCCCAGCCGGCGGATCGGTCGTGCTCAAGCCCGGCAGCTACCATGTCATGCTGATCGGATTGAAGAAGCCGCTGACGCCCGGCGAAACCTTTCCGCTCACGCTGACATTCGCAAAAGCCGGGAATATTTCGGTGACGGTCGCGGTCCAGGCGATAGGCGCTATGCAGGACGATAAAGGCGGCATGAGCGGCATGAGCGGCATGGGAAATAACAAGTCCGGCGGCGGCATGGGCAATATGGGGACGAAATAATGCGTGCCCGGCATTGGATCATAACCGCCATCGCCGGGCTTGCCGGTTTTGCCGCGGTCGCGCTGTTCATCGTCTACGCCATGTCGTTCGGCGGGGCAGGTCATGGCCCGTCCGTAGCGTCGATCGGCGGACCGTTCACGCTGACCGACGACACCGGCGCGACCGTGACGGAGAAGACGCTCGCCGGCAAGCCCTATGCGATATATTTCGGCTACACCTACTGTCCGGACGTCTGCCCGACGACGCTGTTCGACCTGTCGCGCTGGATTCGAAAACTCGGGCCCGACGCCGATAAGCTCGACTACGTGTTCGTCACGGTCGATCCGGAGCGGGACACGCCGAAATTGATGCATGAATACCTGTCGTCATTCGACAAGCACATCCGCGGCTTCACCGGGACGCCGCAACAGATCGCCCAGATCGCCAGGGAGTATCGCGTCTATTACAAGAAGGTCCCGACCGATGACGGCGGCTACACCATGGATCATTCCGCGATGATTTATCTGATGGGGCCGGACAATAATTTTGTCACCGTCATTCCCTACCAGGAGGCCGACGCTTCAGCGATCGCTAAGCTCAAGAACTTGGCGGCGCTGACGCCGACGTCCTGACGCCGCGCGGTCGGCTCGGTGGCTCATCATCCGCCGGGACCAGAGGCAAACGCTTTATTTGGCGTCGATGACAATCGGGGCGGCAAGCGTGAGACGCTTGCCGGAACCGAGCAGCGCATTGATCGTGACCGTCCAATTGCCGGGCTGCGAAAGCTTGATACCGTCGACGTGCCACAGTCCGTCGGCCTCTTGCAGCGCAGGCCCCGTGATCGGATTGCCGCCTGCCGTCGGCGGAGCGAGGGTTAATGTCAGCTGCCGCGCGTTCAACTCATTTTCTTCCGCGTCCCACAAATGGATGGTAACGCCCGCGACGCCGACATGGCCCGGCTCGATCGTCACATCCGCCATGCCGTCCTCGGTGTGGATGTGCTGGAAAGAAGCATCGGCCGGAATGGCGCCGGAAGCCCCGTGATGGGCGTGGCTCGCCGGCGGCAGAGTGCCCAGCACGGCGACAATGGCGATGATCGCCGCGCCCAGCGCCGCTTCGACCGCGGCGTTGCGGCGCAATTGACGCCGCGCGCGCTGCGCGCCGGTGGGGTCTGCGTTTTGCACGAGCCTCGGCGTCAACCGCGACCAATTCGCGGCCGCGATGCCGACCATCGCGGCGAACAGCGCCAGCTTGAACAGCAGCAGCCGGCCGTAACCGGTTCCGGTGAGCGCCGAAACGCTGCCCACCAGATACCAGCTATTGACCACGCCGGTGAGCAGGAGCGTCGCGACGCTGACAATGCCGAGCGTCGAAAAGCGCTCCGTCGCGGTGCGCGCGATCGCGAGCGAGCCGGAATCCTCTCCGGCCGTTTTCAGCAGCAGCGTCAGAGGGGCGAGCGCTCCGACCCAGGCCGCCGCGGCGAGGAGGTGCAGGATGTCTGCGGCCGGATGAACAATGCCCTCGATTCCTTCGCCGCCGATCGCGTGGCCGGCAAAGGCCAAGGTGCCGACAAGCGCGGCGGCCAACAGCGCCGTGATCGTTTTCAGTCTCAGCGAAGTCACGCCTTTGGCCGAGAGGAAGTGAACGAACAGGCCGCCGAGCAGGCATGCCAGCACAAACCGCAACAGCCAATTATTGCCGAAGTCGGTTTGCGACAGCACGGTCCACAGCACGCCGTGGGAAAGTGCGCCGAGCGGCTGGCCGCTCATCGATTCCGCGGTGAGCACGAGCCAGGGCACGCCCGACAGCAAGGCTACAACGAGACTGATCCAGGCGATCCAAGCGAGACGGCTGCGAACGGCAAAGGCGACGCGCGTGTCGTCCGTCGCACTGCGCAAGGCCGGTTCGCTGATGCCGACGATAAAGAACACCACGCCCGCCACCGAGACGGTGGCGGCGAAGTGCAGCGCGCGCACATAAAATAACGGGTCGTCCACGTTTTGGTCCGCCCGGATTATTGGCCGACGTGGAAGGTGAAGCTGCCTTGCGTGGTGTGGGTGTCGACCGACAGCGCGTGCCAGTGCACGTGATAGGCGCCGGGGCCGGACGCTTTCAGCCCGACATGCATGGTGTTGCCGCTGATCTGTGGCTTGCCCTGATCGACACGGGCGCCGTTCGGTCCAGTCACTTCGACGGTGCTGAACGACGGCTCCAGGTTTTGCGTGAACGACAGCGAGAGTTCGTGCGGCGCGGTCGGCACCGTACTTCCCACCAGCGGACTCGCATGATCGAGGAAGGCGTGGGCCGCGGCGCCGGTTGTGGCCAGTGCCATGGCGGCGAGCGACAGAAACAGCGCAGTCGTTGTCGTGAGGGGTCGCATGGTTTTCACCTTAGAAGCTGATTTTGCGGGGGGCAGCGCCGGTGCCGCCGAGCAGCGGCTGGCCGATCGTGTTGGGGAACATATCGTCGAGATAAAGATGCAGTTGGCCAAGCACGCCGACGCCGGTGCCGCTGGCGCGATTGACCGGAAACTGCGCCTCCAGCCCAACCTGGAAATAGCTGCCGACCCAGATCACGCCCGGATTGACGGTGCCGGTGGTGACCGGGCTGTTGCCGTAATTGTTGGCGACCGGAGTTGCGAATTGCGCCTCGACGATCGGGATCAGGTGATTGACGAAATCGGGCAGCTGATAATCCTGAATCTCCGATTTCAGATACGGCATGCTGTATTGAATCGATCCGCCATAGACCAGCACCTGGGGAATATAGGCGCCCATCGCCACGTCATAGGACGAGGTCGGGAACTGATAGCCGATCTGTCCGGTCACGGCGAAAGCGCGCAAGGCTCCGGCGTCCTCGGGCAGGTCGCCGAACCCTTTGCCGAAATAGAAGGTCGGCGTGAGCAGGCTGTAAGGCGTTCCGATGCCGGAATTGATCGCGCCGGTGCCGCCCCAGTCGAAGATCAGGCCGAGCAGCATCGCCAGCTCGTGATCGTCGTTTTTCATAAGCTGGTATTGCAGCGTGGTTTCGAGATTGGAGAAGCCGGCGAGCGTCGGATTGCCCGGTTGGCGGATCTGCGACCAGGTATCGCCGATCGAAATGCCGAGGTCTTCGGTGATGCGTTTCGACAGTTCCCCCGAAACGTCCCATTCGGTGGCGGGCGGAACGTCACCGGTTTTCGACCACGACACCGTCGGCAGCGACATTTCGTCGGCGACGCACGGATCGTCGGTGGCGAGCGTTGCCGGAAAGAACCGGGCGCCGACGAAGCAATGGGCGAAGGCGGCCGAATAGGGCAGGCAGACAAATAGCAAAGTCAGCGCGCATGCGCGCGAGCACCAGCGATAGCGGGTCATAGTCAATCTCCATTGCAGCGCGGAATCCACTGCGGCCACCGCGACGCGGGCGGCCGTCGGTCAGGCGCTGGATGGAGGGGCTCGTGAGCGGTGGAATTTTGCCGCGCGCGCGCCGGAGAGCGGAACGATCGCGAGCGGCGCGAGACGGTAAGCGACGGCGAGCAAGGCCGGCGCAGCAGTTGCCGGCGGCGGCGGCAGCGCGGCCATCGGCATCAGGCAGCCGACGCAGCAGCAATCGATGCAGATGTTGCTGTTGCTGCCGCCGCTCGGCGGCGCGGGCTGTCCCGCCGGGTCGTGGTGGCAGATGAGACCGAGCGGATTGGCCGGGGCCTCGGCCGCTGCCTGCGCAGCACCGAAGCTGGCGACAAGGCTGGAGATGACAACCGCGTAAGCGGCTACGAGCGCCAAGATGCGTCGGCGCAATGTGGATTGACGTAGACGCTTGCGCACTGCCCGAGCCTCGTCCGGAACAAACCGAGTCCTATAACACCTTATACGCAATAAAATTCCCTAGCCAGCCGGAACGTGTTACGGCGGCGTCTGCAGACTAGGAAGCGCGCAATGCCATGGGTCGTTACCGACGTGAAGCGTCCATCGACGCCGACCGCGATCTTTCGCGGCGCGCTCGGCCGGTGCCCGCGCTGCGGCCAAGGCCGGCTGCTGCACCGCTACCTCAAGATGGTCGATCGCTGCTCGGCATGCGGCGAACCTTACGGGCATTATCGCACCGATGACGCCGCGCCTTGGCTGACGATTCTTGTTGTCGGTCACCTTACGGTGCCGATCATCCTCATCTGCGAGATTGATTTCCATCCGCCATTGGCGCTGGCGCTCGCGATCTATTTGCCCTTGATCGTCGGCTTGACGTTATTTCTGTTGCCGCGATGCAAGGGAATTATGGCGGCCATCTTATGGGCGATGAAGGCGGAAGGCTCCGAGAAGATTTGAGATCGCCGTGAAATTACCGCGGCGCGAGGCCGTGCCGGGCCAGCACCTCGCGCACGGTCTCGACCAGCTTATCTTCCGGCACCGCGCGCTGCGCCTGCGCCTGTTTTTGCAAATGCTCCTCGCGGCCTTTTTCAAGCTTGGCGAGCTCGGCGCCGACGATCAGATCCTTGATGGTGACTTCGCCTTTGGCTTTCTCGTCGGAGCCCTGGATGACGACGCAAGGCGCGTTGCGCCGGTCGGCATATTTCATCTGCGGGCCGAATTTGCCGGCGCCGAGATAAAGCTCGGCGCGTATGCCGGCATGGCGCAGCTTCGCCACCATGGCCTGATAATCGGCGATGCGGTCACGATCGAACACGGTGACGACCACCGGGCCGCGTTCGGTCTTCAGATCGGCCCTGCCGAGATATTCGAGCGCGGCGAGCAGCCGCGACACGCCGATGGAGAAACCGGTCGCCGGTACCGGCTCGCCGCGAAAGCGCGACACGAGGCCGTCATAACGCCCGCCGCCGCCGACCGAACCGAAGCGCGGCGAGCCGTCCTTGCCGTCGGTCGCGAAGGTCAGATCAACTTCGAACACCGGACCGGTGTAATATTCCAGGCCGCGAACGACGGAGACATCGATCCTTATGCGTCGTGTTCCGTAGCCAGCACTTCGAACAATGTTGGAAATATTTCGCAACTCCTCAATACCCGTGAGCGCCAACGGGCTTTCCGCAAATACCTTTGCATACGTGTCAAGAAAGCGTGGATCGGCTACAACGTTGTCGCCACCACCAAGTAGGATCATGTCATCTGTTGACGCAGCATCGATCTGGGTGCGTCGCATAAAAAAATCCCGAGAGCGTGTTGCTCGCTGGCGATAGAGCTTTTCCAGCATTTCGATTTGCTTGCTATCCAGCCCCGCGCCTTTGGTGAAATCTCCGCTTTCGTCTTTTCGCCCCTTATCAAGCAATTGCCGTACGCCATCAACGCCCAAGCGATCCAGTTTGTCGATAGCTCGGAGAACCGTAAGTCGCTTTCCGAGATGTTGTTCGCCTCCAAGTCCTATTAGCTCCAGCACTCCGTCGAGTAGCTTTCGATTGTTCACTCTCACTACGTAACTATCGCGCGGAATGCCAAGCGCCTCCATCGTGTCGGCCGCCATCATGCACATCTCAGCATCGGCGGCTGGCGACGACGAGCCCACCGTGTCGGCGTCGAACTGCATGAACTGGCGGAAGCGGCCGGGGCCGGGCTTTTCGTTGCGAAACACCTGGCCGACGCGGTAGCTCCTATAAGGCTTCGGCAGCGTGTCGAAATTTTCCGCGACATAGCGGGCGAGCGGCGCGGTCAGATCGTAGCGCAGCGACAGCCATTGCTCGTCGTCGTCGAGAAACGAGAACACGCCTTCGTTCGGCCGGTCCTGGTCGGGCAGGAACTTGCCGAGCGCATCGGTGTATTCAATCGCCGGCGTCTCCACCGCCTCGAAGCCGTAAAGCTCGTAGACGGCGCGGATCTTCTCGATCATCTGCCGCGTCGCGGCGATCTCGCCGGGCGTATGATCGGCAAGTCCGCGCGGCAGCCGCGCCTTGAGCTTGTTGGATTTTTCGGGCTTGTCGGGCATTGGCGGTCCATGCGTCGCGATGGCGCGGTGGTAGCAGTCGCGCCGAAAGGCGGCAAGCAGGAGGGGCGAGGGAAATTGGCGCTATGGCGCGCGCGTCATTGCAGGCGGCGAACAGCGGCGGTCCGTCGGATGGCTAATCGTGCAGGACCATGTTCAGCAATGAGGCGTGCACCTCAAGGCCGCCGTTATAATCGATGAAGCCGAGGCGGCGGAATTTGTTCATGAAAAAATTGACGCGGGATCGGGTGGTGCCGACCATTTCGGCGAGCGTCTCCTGGCTGAGCGGCGCAACGACATGCTCGGGCTTGTTCTCCTTGCCGAAATTCGCCAGCAACAGAAGAATCCGCGCCAGGCGTTTTTCGCTGGAATTGAAAAGTTGATCGACCAGATCTTCTTCGACGCGGAAATTCCGGTGCAGCAGGTAGGTGATGAACAGCTCGGAGAGTTTCGGTTCGCTGTGCAGCGCGCGCATCATGGTTGCCTTCTCGATCCGCATGATCGCGCAATCGGTTATCGTCGTCACGGTCGCCACGCGCCGCGAATGACCGTTCAAGCATCCTTCGCCGAAGAAATCGCCGGCGTCGAGGATTGTGAGCACGGCTTCCTTGCCCGCCTTTGATAGAACGGTGACCTTGACCTTGCCGCTGAGAATGTAAAACACGGCGTCAGCCGGATCGCCCTGCGCGACGACGGTGTGATTGCGGCGATATTTCGCAATCGTCCGCCCCTCGCCGATGTGGGCGAGAAAATCCTTGGGATCGAACGAATCCTTCTTCCGCTTGCTTGCCGTCGCTGCAGCGAAAACCGATATATCGCTCTCGTCAGCGTGGCGGCCGCCAACCCGCTTTCGTGGTTTCTTGCTTCCCTGCGCTGAAATTGAAGGCAAGGCCGACAAACCTCTTTTCGCAATCCAATACGCTCAAGTCGTTGGACCGTTTTTGCTTGAATCGTTCTCAGCGTATTTATCAACGATAAGTCTAACGAGAACAATTTGCCGTCACTGTTCAATTTTGCACAGGCGGCCGTGGCCGATCCGAGCGACAATTACCCAGTTCCATCAAGATCGGCCGATTCGACGCGGGGCGAGCGCAATTCGGCTGCGACAAAAAGTGTCACGTGCGTTGCCTATGCTCCCGTAGCGGGAGGCGGTCGCCATGGACAAATTCGTCATTCTTCAGAATATCCATCGCTACCGCGCCATGCTGAGCTCGCCTGGTGCCGACGATGCGGCGCGTGGCAGGATCGCAAATCTGCTCGCCGAAGAGGAAGCCAAGCTGGCACAATTCGGCCGCTCGCCAGAACAAAAGCCGGCCCCCTCCGGACGTCCCTGAGCACGAGCCCCGCACCGCGTCGGCGCCAGCCAAGATGGCCGTAGCGGAAAACCAGCGCCTGTTCCCCGGCGACGGAGCGGTCTGTCTTTGCTACCAAGTGGGACCTTGGACGATGGCAAGGACCGAGCATGGCAAGCGAGCGCAGCGAGTCCGCATTGGGCACATTGGGCCGGCAGCCCAACGATCTCGAAGCCTATTGGCTGCCGTTTACGCCGAACCGCGGGTTCAAGCGCGCGCCGCGGCTGATCGCGCGCGCCAAGGACATGCACTATTTCACCCCCGAAGGCCGCGTCGTGCTCGACGGCACCGCCGGGCTGTGGTGCAGCAATGCCGGGCATTGTCGCGATCCCATCGTCGCGGCGATCCAGCGTCAGGCCGAGGAACTCGATTATTCGCCGGCTTTTCAGTTCGCCCATCCCAAGGCGTTCGAGCTGGCGGGCCGGATCGCGGCCTTGGCGCCCGGCGATCTCAATCGGGCGTTTTTCTGCAATTCCGGCTCCGAGGCGGTCGACACCGCGCTCAAGATCGCGCTTGCCTATCATAACGTGCGCGGCGAGGGCGCCCGCACCCGGCTCATTGGCCGCGAGCGCGGCTATCACGGCACGGGCTTCGGCGGCATTTCCGTCGGCGGCATTGTCGCCAACCGCAGAATGTTCGGCACGCTCTTGACCGGCGTCGATCACCTGCCGTCCACCTACAGCCGCGAGCACCAGGCCTTCACCAAGGGCGAGCCGGGCTGGGGCGCCCATCTTGCCGACGAACTCGAACGCATCGTCGCACTGCACGATGCCTCCACCATCGCCGCCGTGATCGTCGAGCCGATGGCCGGCTCGACCGGCGTGTTGCCGCCGCCCAAAGGCTACCTGCAAAAGCTGCGCGCGATCTGCGACCGCTACGGCATCCTCTTGATCTTCGACGAAGTCATCACCGGCTTCGGCCGGCTCGGCTATGCCTTTGCCGCCGAGCGCTATGGCGTGACGCCGGACATGATCGTCTTCGCCAAGGGCGTCACTTCGGGGGCGGTGCCGATGGCCGGCGTGATCGCGCGTGACGGCATTTACACGGCCTTCATGCGCGGGCCGGAGCACGTCATCGAGCTGTTTCACGGCTACACTTATTCGGCGCATCCGCTGGCCTGCGCCGCGGGCCTCGCCGCGCTCGATCTCTATCGCGATGAAAAATTATTCGAGCGCGCCAAGGCGCTGGAGCCGCGTTTCGCCGACGCGGCAATGGCGCTCCAAGGGCTGCCGGGCGTGCTCGATATCCGCACCGTCGGCCTGACGGCGGGCATCGATCTTGCCTCACGGGCGGGCAGCCCGGGTTTGCGTGCTTATGAAGCGATGAAGCGCGCCTTTACCGACGAAGGCCTGATGATCCGCGTCACCGGCGACACCATCGCGCTGTCGCCGCCGCTGATCGTGAGCGAGGCGCAGATCGGCGAGATTTTCGACAAGGTGGCCCGGATGATTAACGCAGTTGATTGATGTGCATCATGCAAGAAGAGTTTTATTTTGCAACTTGTTTGACTCTCGTAACGCATCATTTGCTTGCGATTGCTGAATATGTTTCCAGCAATATTGCTGCGGGCGGCCAATCGCCGCGCTTGGATTGTCAGATATGTCGATGGGTCGGTCGCTTATCGCCGAATTGGACGACGCAATAAAAAGCGGCTCCAAAGACAAGCGCGTCGATACGTTGAGGCGCATTACCGATCTTTTTGTTGCTGGCGCCGATCGCTTCAACGATCACCAGATCGAGGTGTTCGATAGCGTCCTCGGACGGCTGATCGAGAGGATCGAGGCGAGAGCACGGGCGGAACTCAGCCAACGGCTGGCGCCTATCAATAACGCGCCGCTAGAAGTTGTGCGGCGCCTCGCCGGCGACGATGACATTACCGTTGCGGAGCCGATCCTTTCGAAATCAACTCGGCTGAGCGATAAGGATCTCATCGAAATCGCCAATACAAAGACGCAGGCGCATTTGCTGGCAATTTCGGCTCGTCCCCGCATTGCCACGCCGGTGACGGATGTCCTGCTGCGGCGCGGCAACGATCGCGTTTTTCACAAGCTCGTGGAGAACCCGGCAGCCAGCTTTTCCGAGGATGGTTTTGCGGCGCTCGTGAAACACGCGGAAAAAGACGGGCGATTAGCCGAAAAGGTCGGACTCCGGTTCGATATTCCATTGCATCTGTTTCGGGAACTGCTGTTGCGCGCCACCGAGGCCGTGAGATCGCGGCTTCTCGCCGTCTCGGGTCCGAAGAGTCGCGGTCATATTCAAAGCATTCTCACCGCAATATCGGAAGACGCCAATCGCGACGCCCGTAAATTGCACGATCGCGACTATACGCGGGCGCGCGATCGCGTGCTTGCGATGCAAGCCAAGGGCAAGCTCTACGATGCGGCGTTTTTCGAATTTGCGAAATCCGGCTGCTATGCGGAAATAGTGGCGGCGCTGTCGGTGCTGAGCGGGGCGCCTTTGCAATTAATGGAGAAGCTCCTGCAGAGCGAGCATGTCGAAGCATTTCTCGTGCCCTGCAAGGCCTCCGACTTGGAATGGCCGACGGCTCGCCTCGTCCTGACCTGCCGCACCGTCGATCGCAGAACGACCGCCAAGGATCTCGATCAAGCTCAAATCGATTATCTCAAGCTGTCGACGAGCATTGCCCAGCGAATTCTTCGCTTTTGGCAGGTCCGGGAGACAGCGTCGCACGACGCCATGCCAGCCGCTTGATGCTGATCTTACGCGACTGCGGTTACAAGACCGACTAGAGCCTAATCGGTTTTGATGGAATCAAAACCGGGTTCTAGCTTTTTGATTGAGCATGATCTTTTCCGAAAACCGGTATCCACTTTTCGGGATCATGCTCTAGCAAACCGTTCGCCACTGCAGGCAAGCGGCGGGATGGGTCGCGGTTCCACGGCCGAATTTGACGCAGACCTTGTGGCAGCGGATGCCCGTCGGGCCGGCCGGAACTGCACGCAGATATTCCGCTACGACCGTTGGCGAACGCGCAGCGCTTTTCAAGCTTGGCGTCGCCGTCGCCGCGAAAGCGGCCAAAGTCGAAACGGCCAACGTCGCGCCGACTGACGATATCCTCATCATGATCGTGACCTCCCAGTTGGATCCCCGATTCCGCGCATGGCCCGGCAACCTATGTCGCTCACGACTGCGGTTGCAAAATCGCCCAGCCGACATGGACGGCGCCATACCCGCGGCGCATCGGCAGGTCGAACGGCGCGCCAATTGCGGCCCCGGGCGCGATTGCCGCCAATGGCGCCGGCAGCACCTTGGGATCGCTTTGCGTCCACACTACGACGGCGCCCTTTTTGCGCAGATCGTCAAGATCGATCCACGGCGCGCGGGCCGGCTCGCCATCGATCAGCACCCGTGGTTGATCCGGCGAATAGTGTGCAAGATTGCCGCCGTCCCACATCGAGCCGATCACATAGCGCAGCGGCCGGCCGGTCGCGGCGCGAAAGCGCTGCGTCAACGTCGCGCCGAGCGCGTTGCCCGGATAAAACTCGGCGCGATAGCGGTGATCGATCAGCGGCAGCGCCGTGTAGTTGACGGCGAAGGCCAGGATCAGGATCGCGGCCACGGCGGCCCAGGCCGCGACGACGCGCCCGATGCGATCGCGATCGAGCATCGGGCGAACCGTCATCACGGTCCACAGCCCGACAAAAAGCCACAGCGGATAGCCCCACATGGCGACGGCGCCGCGGCCGCTCGCGGCGGCGAGCGCGATCGTCGTGGCGGCGGGCCCGAAGGCTAATAGCGTCACGATGCGGCGGTCGAAGGCGTCGACGGCAATCTCGCCGCGCATTTTCTGCGGCGGCCAGAGCAGTGCGGCGGCGATGAAGAGCGACGGCAGCAGGAAGAAGATTTGGCTGGCGGCGAAGACCGTCGGATGGAGAATGTGGTCGAACCAGCCGCGCACCGGAGCGGCGCGGTGTTCGGCATAGGCAAACGGCAGGAAATCGATGTGAAACAGCCAGAGCACATGCGGCAGCGCGATCAAGAGCGCAATGGCGAGCGCGAGCCACGGTCCGGGCGTCGCCAAGGCGCGCCGCCCCTGCCGGTCCAAAATGAGGAACAGCACATAGGGCACAGCCAACATGGCGACGAAATATTTCGCCCACAACGCGCCGCCGAAGGCGACGCCGAGCAGCGCCCAATAACCGAGATGCCCGCGCTTGAGCGCGGCATGAAAAGCGTAGCCGGCCAGCGCCCAGAACGGCAATTGGACGACGTCGTGATTGAATTTAACCGCCGTGTACTGGAAATAATGCATGCCGTCGACGATCAACACGGCAACCAGCGCGCCGGTGGCGCCGACCAGCGGCCGCGCCGTGGCAAAGACCAGAGCGAAGGCGATGACGACGGCGGCCTGCGCCAGGGCGTAATAGGCCGCATCGACGCCAAAGCTGCGGTACATGATTTCGACGAACCACCATGGCAGCGGCGGCAGCTTGTCGGAGCCGAGCGGCCATTCCCGGCCGTAGGTCAGGGCTTCGATGAGATCGAGCGGCAGATTGGCGTAAAGGAGGCTCGGCAGTACGGTCCAGACCGCAAAATGCAGTGCCAAAAACCAGCCGAATGCGGCCCGCGGCCGGCGCTCGATAAAGCCGATCAATCCGGGCTTGGGCGCGGTGGCGGCCGCCGAAAGCGGCGCCGCAGCGGGGGCAGATTGTGGCATTTCACCGAGGCTCATCGCGTTTGGCGTTATAAAACCGGCGCAAAGGCTTAGCTATGGCTCGCGGCGGACTTGCGGCGGTCCCGGGCTTGTGGACACTGCTAGGTTTCGGGTGCGAATCGACGCCGGAGGAGTAGCGCGGCATGGTGCGTATCAGCGCCATCTTCATTGCGGCCTGCATGGTGCTCATCGCCGGCTCGATCGGCGTCGTGGTCTATCTGCGCTTCGGCTTTACCGGGGCCGAATCGGCGCTGGTGGCGCTCGGCGTGCTGACTGCGCTTGCGGTCTATAACGCCATCGCGGCGCGCAAGCACGATCGCCTGGAAGCGAGCAATCAGCTCGCCAATCTGGCGCGCGGCTCTGGCGATCTCGCCCGGCAGTTGGCCGAGTTCGGCCGGCGGCTCAGCGCCATGGAGGGCAAGGTCGACACCGTGATCGACCGGGCGCTGGCGACGGCCCAGCCGCTCGCCGCCGAAATCGAGGAACTGTCCACTCTGGTCAAGCAATTGGCCAACTCGGTGGCGGCGCATGAAACTGCCCTCGCCACCGAGCGCCAGCCCGCCGCGGCGCGTCCAGTCGAGTCGCCGCCTGCCGTGAATGGTGCGGCGCCCGCAGCGGCGCCGCAAACCGCCATTGCCGCGCTGGCGACGATTGCCGCCCCGATCGCGGTACCGCCGCCGGAGGTGCCGGCCGCGCCCAAGATTGCGGCCTTTACCGGACTTGACCGCGACGGCATCATTGCCGCGATCGCAAAAGCCATCGACGCCAGCAAGATCGATCTCTACCTGCAGCCTGTGGTGACGCTGCCGCAGCGCAAGGTGCGCTATTACGAGGCGTTATCGCGGTTGCGCATCGACAACGGCGAACTGGTCGCGGCGGCCGATTTCCTGCCCTATGCCGAAGCCGGCGCGCTGATGCCGAGGCTCGATCATCTGTCGGCACTGCGTTGCGTGCAGGTGGTGCGGCGGCTTCTCCTGAAGAACCGCGATATCGGCTTGTTCTGCAACGTGTCCGGCGCGACGCTCACCGATGCCGGATTTCCGAGATTTCTCGAATTCATGGAAGCCAATCGCGCCATCGCGCCGTCGCTGGTGCTCGAATTCACCCAAAGCGCCGTGCGCGCCATGGGCCCGATCGAGCACGAGAGCCTTGCCGCTCTGGCCGACCGCGGTTTCCGCTTCTCGATCGACAACCTCACCGATCTGCGCGTCGACGCGCGCGAATTGAACGAGCGCGGCTTCCGCTTCGTCAAGGCGCCGGCGACGCTGTTGTTCAATCGGGTAGGCGTCGTTTCGACCGACATCCATCCGGCCGACTTTTCCGATTTGCTCGGCCGCTTCGGCATCGATCTTATCGCCGAGCGCATCGAGAACGAGAGTACGGTGGTCGATCTGCTCGACTATGATGTCCGCTTCGGCCAGGGCTTCTTGTTCTCGCCGCCGCGTCCGGTGCGCGCCGAAGCGCTACAAAGCGGCGCCGGCGAGCCCAGGGAAGCCGCGGCCGTGCCGCCGCAGGTCACGAGCGACGCCACCGGGTCCGGCGGCAATCTCGCCCAGCTGGCGCGCGCCGGGATGCGGCGCAGCTGAAATTTCCGCCATCGCCAGGAGCGTTAGCGACGAAGCAATTCCGGCTGCATTTTTGTGATACTGGATCGCTTCGCTTTGCTGGCAATGACGCAAATGGCCCCTTTCATCGAACGCTTTGAGCCGCTGGTGCGCGACTATGACGTGCTGTTCTGCGACGTCTGGGGCGTCATCCATAATGGCCTTGCCGCGTTCCCGGCCGCCTGCGATGCGCTGACGCGTTTCTGCAAGCGCGGCGGTACCGCGATCCTGATCACCAATGCGCCGCGCTCGGGCGAGGCGGTGGCGCGAATTCTCGACCGGCTCGGCGTGCCGCGCGACGCCTATGACGCGATCACGAGTTCCGGCAACGTCACCCGCGGCATTGTCGCCGCGCGGCTCAACGAGGCCGTTTTTCATCTCGGCCCCGAGCGCGACCTATCGATTTTCGCCGGGCTCGATGTGAAGTTCGCCGACCCCGAGCGCGCCGACTACGTCGTCTGCTCGGGCCTGTTCGACGACACCACGGAGACGCCGGAGAGCTATCGCGGCATGCTGGCGGCGATGCGGTCGCGCGCGCTGTTCATGGTCTGCGCCAATCCCGACATTGTCGTCGAACGCGGCGATTCGCTGGTCTACTGTGCTGGCGCCTTGGCCGATGCCTATGCGGCGCTCGGCGGTGAAGTGCTCTATTGCGGCAAGCCGCATGCGCCGATCTACGACGCCGCGCTCGCCAAGGCCGCGGCGTTGCGCGGCACGACGCCGGCGCGCCGGCGCGTGCTCGCCATCGGCAATTCGGTGCGCACCGATCTCAAAGGCGCCGCGGCCTTCGGGCTCGATTGTATGTTCGTGACCTCGGGCATCCATGCCGAAGAATACGGCTCGCGCGACGCGCCCGATCTGGCCGCGCTTAACGCGATCTTCAAAGCGGCCGCCGTCGCGCCGAAGGCGGTGATGCGGGGATTGGTCTGGTGAAGCTACGCGCCGGTGGTTCGGCGCGTCACAGGGTGGTGCGCTGCAGCCGGCTGCCGATAAAGGTGGCGGCATTGGTCGGCTCGACCGCCGAAGTGAACTCGACCTTCTCGGCGAACACCGCCTCGATCTTGGCCTTGAGCGTCTGTGCGTTGAACGGCTTGACGATATAATTGTTCACGCCCGCCTTTTTCGCCGCGATCACGTTCTCGGTCTTGGATTCCGCTGTCACCATGATGAACGGCGTCGTTTCGATCTGAGGATCGGCGCGCACGCGCCGCAACAGGTCGTAGCCGGTCATCGGCTCCATGTTCCAGTCCGAGATGACAAGGCCGTAGCGCTTGCAGCCCATCTTCTCCAGCGCGACGCTGCCGTCGGAGGCGTCGTCGATGTCCTCGAAACCGAGCTGGCGCAACAAATTGCGGATAATGCGCACCATGGTGCTGTAGTCGTCGACGACAAGGACCGGCATTTTCGGATCGAGCGCCATGGCTCCGCTCCCAAGCCTGCGATCGGCGACCGACCGTGTCCGCTGATCAGGCGTCGGAGCACAGTTCCACCCCGACCTATCCTCACTCCAGACGGCTAAATTACATCGCGTGTTTGAATGCGGGGTTAACCGCTGTGGCGGAGGTCGCCCGAAAAGTCGTTCCGACTGTCCCTTGACTTTGCGGGCCATGCGACGGCACCACTTCGGGATCGTCCCGTAAACCGGTCCTTAACCATCGTAGCCCCGATGCCGACGAAGAATTTCCGCGTCGTGCGCGATTCCGCGTCCGCCGGCACGCCGGATGCGGCGCTTGCTGGCGCGGTCGTCGCCATCGGCAATTTCGACGGCGTGCATCGCGGCCATAAAGCGGTGATCGCGGCGGCGCAGCAGCGGGCGCAGGCGCTTGGCCGGCCGGCGGCGGCGCTGACCTTCGAGCCCCATCCGCGGACTTTTTTCCATCCCGGCGAGCGGCTCTTCCGGCTGACCGACGCGGCGACCAAATTGCGCCTGCTTGCCGCCACCGGGCTCGACGGCGCCATCGTGCTCACGTTCGACGACGCGCTGGCAAACCTGTCCGCGGAGGATTTCGTCAGGCGCATTTTGGTCGAGCGCTTCGCCGTGGGTGGAGCGGCGATCGGCTTTAACTTTCATTTCGGCGCCAACCGGGCCGGCTCGCCGGACTTTCTCGCCGCGGAAGGTCAACGGAACGGCTTTGCCGTCGACGTGGTGCCGCCGTTGCAGGATCGCGGCCGGCCGGTCTCCTCGCAGCCGATCCGCGAGGCTCTCGCCGCCGGCCGCCTCGATACCGCCGCGGAGCTCTTGGGCTATCCCTGGTTTCTCTCCGGCACGGTGATTCACGGCGACAAACGCGGCCGCGAGCTCGGCTTCCCGACCGCAAATCTATTACCCGATCCGTCTTGCGGGCTGCGCCACGGCATCTATGCGGTGCGCGCCGCGGTCGGCGGCCGCCGTTATGACGGCGTGGCGAGCTTCGGCCGCCGCCCGATGTTCGATGCCGGCACAGTGCTCCTGGAGATCTTCCTGTTCGACTTTTCCGGCGACCTTTACGGGGCAGCCATGGATGTCGCCTTTATCGGCTTCCTTCGCGATGAGGCGAAGTTCGCCTCGGCTGAGGAGCTGATCCGGCAGATGCGGGAAGACGCGCGGCTAGCGCGTGAAGTTTTGGGCCGTGTGCCCGATGCGTTTCCGCCGATTTAAGATTGCGGCCGGCCGCGGTCGCGATAGTCACGCGTCCATTGCGCCGCCACGATCCCGAGCAACGCAAGCGGCACTAGGCGCTGCCAGCCAATGGTACGGCCGGCTTCGACCGCGACGCCAAGGATTTTCGGATCGAGCAGCCAGGACGGCGAATGCGCCTTCGCGGCGCGGGCGAGAATGGCGCGCTCGCGGACGCGGCGGCGGATCAGCGCGCTGATCAATGCGGCGACCAGCCCGATCACGACGAATATGCCGGTCATGATCAGGCCGGCGAAGACGCTGCCGAACTTGACGGCAAACCAGTCGTAGCCGGCCACGCAGAGGAAAACGAAGGCGGTGATCAACGCCAACGTCATAATGCCAAGCCAGACCATGACGGCAACGCTGGTGCCGTTCTTGGCCTGGATCGACAGCGTGATCTCACGCGTCAAGGCTTTAAACATGGCATGCCCCGCCCAACGCAGATCTATTTGTGTCGGCTCCCTGCGCCAGCCTTATCTGCGCCATGTCCTTATCTGCGCCACGTCGCGCCAAACAAGAAGCCGAGGCCCGCCACGATCGCGAGCGTGGCATAGGGACGGTTCTTGATCAACTCGTCGATCGCTTCGACGAAATTGTCGGAGACCTCGCGCATGGCGTCGACCGCCTCGCGGCTGCGCTCCTGGGCGTCGGTAACGACATCGTCGACGCTCGATCTGGCGTGCTGCCAGGCCGCGTTGCCCTTGCTGCTCAGGATGCTGCTGACCTGCTCAGCCAGCCGGGCGAAATCGTCGCGCAACGCCTGCAAATCTTTCTGGATGTCGGGCGAAGCGTCGGCGGCGGCCTTGCCGAGTTCGCGCACACCTTCGCGGGCGTCGCTGGCGCTCTCGCGCAAGTTCGAGGAAACCGTCGAGGCGCTGCTCATGCCGTTACTCCATAAAATAAGAATGTCGGATTGCCCGGATAATCACCCAGCTTCGCGATAAGTTCCATTGATAAATATCAAAGGCGAAAAAGCCCAATTCAGTCAGGAAGTTTGACCTCTTCGGTGGGCACCAGATGATTAAAGACAACGAGCCCGACGATCGATAGCGGCACCGCAAGCAAGGCGCCGAATGGGCCCCACATCCAGGTCCAAAATGCCAAGGCCAAGAACACCAGAAGCGGATTAAGCGTCAGCCGCCGGCCGACGATGGTCGGGGTGACGAGATGGCCTTCCGTGGTGGTGACGGCAATCAGCCCGAGCGGCGCGATAAAGGCATGACTGAGCGAAGGAAACGTCACCAGGCCGACGCCGAACAAGGCCACCACCATGACCGCCGGCCCGATATAGGGCACGTAATTCAACAAAGCCGCCAATAGTCCGAAGATCGCCGGGCTCGGCAAACCGACGAGCCAGGCGCCGACGGCGACAATGACGCCGACTACGGCATTGATGATCGTCACCACCGTGAGATAGCCGGCGAGATTGCGCTCGATGTCGTGCATGATTTTCAAGAACCGCAGCTTGGAATCGCGGTTGGCGAACATCGCAACGGCCTGATTGCGCAGCTCCATCTGGCCGACGAGGAAGAAATAAAGCGTGACGAAGAACAGCAGCAGCTCGCCCGCGGCGGGCGTGAGAAAGGCGACCACCGGCAGCACCACGCTGGGCGCGCTGACGCCCAAGCCAGTATTGCCGCCGCCGAACAGCGACCCTTCGAGCTCGTGCAGCGCCGCCAGCGGCTGATCGAGCACCGAGAGCTTTTGCTGGATGGTGGCGCCGATCTCCGGCGCGCGGCCGATCCACTGGCTGATCGGCCCCGCCAGCGCCGTCGCCAACAGGCTGAGCGCGCCGAGGCCGAATACAAGGATCACGAGGGCCGTCAGCCACGGCGAAATGCCGAAGCGTTTGGCCGCCTTGACCAGCGGCGCCAGCGTGAGCGCGATCACCGCGGCGGCCAGCACCGGCAGCAGGATGGCGCGGCCGATATAGAGGAAGGCGCCGAACAACAGGAGGAATATGCCGATAACCGCGGCTTGGCCGGCCGACGCCCACACATTCCTGAGGCTATCGACCGGCTGCGGATCGCTGATGACCAGCGCATGGCGGACTTCGCGTTTGGCCCGGATATAGTCCACAAAACCCTCCGTCGCCCCGGGGCTTTCAAGCCCTTCCGCGCCGATGTCCGTGACAACGCCAGGTCGGACCTGTCGTTCCCCATGCCTGCGGCAATGCGGGCTGGAGACCCTTTCCGCAGCGCAACCGGCTTGTTAGAAGGCGCAGCCCAACCCGGACCCCCAAGTGGCTGACAGTCAAGTGACCGACAGTAAAGCGCGCGATTACTCGGAAACGCTGTTTCTGCCCAAGACCGACTTCCCGATGCGCGCCGGCTTGCCGCGGAAGGAGCCGGAGATTCTGGCGCGCTGGCACAAGATCGACCTTTACGGGGCATTGCGCGCCGCGGCCAAGGGCCGGCCGCGTTTCGTCCTCCACGACGGCCCGCCTTACGCCAACGGCAACATTCATATCGGGCATGCGCTCAACAAGATCCTCAAGGACGTGGTGACGCGCAGCCAGCAGATGCTCGGCTATGACTCCAATTACGTGCCGGGCTGGGACTGCCACGGCCTGCCGATCGAATGGAAGATCGAGGAGGAGAATTACCGCGCCAAGGGCAAGCCGAAGCCGGATTTCTCCAACGCCGCCGCCTTGGTCGAATTCCGCCGCGAGTGCCGGGCGTTTGCCGCGCATTGGATCGAGGTGCAGCGCGCGGAATTCATCCGGCTCGGCGTCACCGGCGACTGGGCGCATCCCTACACCACGATGGATTATTACGCCGAGGCGCAGATCGCGCGCGAACTGATGAAGTTCGCCGCCAACGGCACGCTCTATCGCGGCAGTAAGCCGGTGATGTGGTCAGTGGTGGAGAAGACGGCGCTCGCCGAGGCCGAGGTGGAGTACGAAGATTACGTCAGCGATACGGTTTGGGTGAAGTTTCCGATCGCCTACGCAGTGCGAGTCACTGAGGACGAAACGATCTTTAGGGGAGAAGGCGAGCCGTCCACTCGGCGACACGTCGAACCTGATCAAGAACTTGAGCGTGCAAGCATCGTTATTTGGACCACGACGCCGTGGACGATACCAGGAAACCGCGCAATCTCCTTTTCTCGTACGATTGATTACAGTCTCTACGAGATTACGGATGCTCCCGAGGGAAACTGGGCCAAAAAGGGCGACCTCTTAGTCCTTGCCGAGAAGTTGGCAATCGATGTGATGAGGCAAGCGCGCGTTCTTGCCTATAAGCAACGCCGGCGCATAACCACACGTGAATTGCTTCGCATTGAGTGCCGACATCCCCTCGCAAGCTTTAACCGAAGTTACGGTTTCAGAGTGCCATTGCTTCCTGGGCAGCATGTAACAGAGGATACGGGCACAGGCTTTGTGCACACGGCACCCGGTCACGGACGTGAAGATTTTGAGGTTTGGACAAGCAACGCCTCCGTGATTTCACAGATGGGGATAAGCATTTTAATCCCCTACACCGTCGACGCCGATGGCCGTTTCACCGATCAGGCGCCGGGATTTACCGGCAAGCGGGTGATCACCGAAAAAGGCGAGAAAGGCGACGCCAACGAGGCGGTGATCAAGGCGTTGATCGACGCCGGCATGCTGCTTGCCCGCGCGCGTCTCAAGCATCAATACCCGCATTCGTGGCGCTCCAAGAAGCCGGTGATCTTCCGCAATACGCCGCAGTGGTTCATTGCGATGGATAAGGACATCGACCGGCGCCACGACACGCTGCGCCATCGCGCGCTCACCGCGATCGAGGCGACGCGCTGGGTACCGGAGGCCGGCGAGAACCGCATTACCGGCATGATCGAAAGCCGCCCCGATTGGGTGATCTCGCGCCAGCGCGCTTGGGGCGTGCCGATCGCGCTGTTCATCAGGGAAAAATCGGACGGCTCGGTCGAGATTTTGCAGGATCCCGAGGTCAATGTCCGCATCGTCGAGGCCTTCGAGGAAGAGGGCGCCGATGCCTGGTACGCGCCGGGCGCGCGCGAGCGGTTCCTCGGCAAGCTCGCCAATGAGGGCTGGCAGAAAGTCGACGATATTCTCGACGTCTGGTTCAATTCCGGCTCGACGCACGCCTTCGTACTGGAAGACCCGCGCGCCTTTCCGGCTCTCGCCCATATCAAGCGCGAGGCCGATGGTGGCGATGAGGCGGTAATGTATCTCGAAGGCTCCGACCAGCATCGCGGCTGGTTTCAGTCTTCGCTCTTGGAAAGCTGCGGCACCCGTGGCCGCGCGCCGTTTGACATCGTACTCACCCACGGCTTCGTGCTCGACGAGGACGGGCGCAAAATGTCGAAGTCGCTGGGCAACGTCACCGCGCCGCAGGACGTGATCAAACAGGCCGGCGCCGACATTCTACGCATGTGGGTGTGCGCGGCGGATTATGCCGACGATCTGCGCATCGGGCCGGAGATCCTCAAAACTACGGTCGACACCTACCGTAAGCTCCGCAACACGCTGCGCTGGATGCTCGGCAATCTGGCGCATTACGAAGTCGCCGACCGTGTCGCGTTCGAAAGAATGCCTGAACTCGAGCGGCTGATGCTGCATCGCCTTGCCGAGCTCGACCCGCTGATCCGCCAGGCTTATGCGGATTTCGATTACAAGCGCATCTTCGCCGCGCTCAGCGCCTTCATGACGGTCGATCTCTCGGCGTTCTATTTCGACATCCGCAAGGATGCGCTTTATTGCGATCCGTATTCCTCGACGACGCGCAAGGCCTGTCTCACCGTGCTCGATCACTTGTTCCGCGCCACGGTGTGCTGGCTGGCGCCGATGCTCTGCTTTACCGCCGAGGAAGCCTGGCTGGCGCGCGATGCCAATGCGCGGTCCGTTCATCTCGAGCCGTTTCCGCGAGTGCCGTCGTCGTGGCGCGATGAGGCGCTTGCGGAGAAATGGCGTAAATTGCGCAATGTGCGCCGCGTCGTCACCGGCGCGCTGGAGCTTGAGCGCGCCGCCAAGCGCATCGGTTCGTCGCTTGAGGCGCATCCGCTCGTCTACATTGCCGACCCCGATCTGTTCGCGGCGGCGGTCGATACCGATCTCGCCGAGCTGTGCATCACCTCGGGCGCGGCGCTGGTCGAGGGCGAAGGTCCGGCGGAGGCGTTCCGCTTGCCGGACGTTCCCGGCGTCGCCGTCGTTCCGCAATTGGCGCAGGGCAAGAAATGCGCGCGGTCGTGGAAAATCTCCCCCTCCGTCGGTCTCGATCCGCAATTTCCCGAGGTGACGCCGCGCGACGCGCAGGCGCTGCGCGAATGGGAAACGATGCGCAAGGCGGCCGAGTAGGGACCAACAAGGAAGTCAAATGGCGGACGCGACGCAAAGTCAGCCGGCGAGCTCTTATGTTTGGGGCCGCCTCAGCGCTTTCGGTCTTGTGATCGCGGCGCTCACAACCGCCGTCGACCAGGCGTCGAAGATTTGGCTGTTGTCCGACTTCGACCTCGCCAATCGCGGGTCGGTCGCGGTGGCGCCTTTTTTCAATCTGGTGCTGACCTGGAATACCGGGATCAGTTACGGGCTGTTTCCCCAACCGGGACCGGTCGGCACCTGGGCTCTGTTCGCCGTCAAGGTCGCGGCGATCGTCTTTCTGTGGGTGTGGCTGACACGCTCAACGTCACGGCTGACCGCGACCGCGCTCGGTCTGATCGTCGGCGGCGCGGTGGGCAATGCCATCGACCGGCTGCACTGGCCGGGCGTCATGGATTTTGTGCTGTTTCACGTCGAGACGGCCGGCTTCACCTTCCGCTGGTACGTATTTAACCTCGCCGATGCGGCCATTGTTGCGGGCGTGGTGGGACTATTGTATGAATCTTTGCTGGGTGGGGGTGCCGCAAAAGCGCCCTGATCGCATCGTTAAACCTCCGCTGGGTACGGTTTTTTGTCGATGTGAGCCATCGGCAAATTTAACGCTGGCAAATTTAACGCTGGCAAATCTAATGCTGGGCAGGTCGGGTGAGGGCATGCCGCAGGATCGAATAGCCGGCCGCAAGACCGCCGGCCGCAACATTCGCCGGACCGGGTTTGTGCGCATGGCGCTGTCCGGTGCAGTAGCTGCGCTTGCTCTTTGCGGCGCCTATTCGGCTGCCTGCGCCGGCGATGACGATGTCTCTTCCAAAGAGTCCCTTACCGATAAGATCATGGGTACGCTCGGCCTGAAGAATCCTTTCGATCCACAATACGGGATCAATTACAGCGAACGGTCGCCGCTGGTGGTGCCGCCGACGCGGGATTTACCGCCGCCGCAGACCTCCAACGGCCCGCCCGCGCCCGGCTGGCCCGTGGACCCCGAGGTCAGATCGCGCGCCGCAGCAAAAAAGGCGGAACGGGTGGGCCCGCATCCCGATTACGCCAGCGATCTCGCACGCCCGCTGCGTCCGAACGAGCTCAATGCCGTCAATCCTCCCGGCACCAGCGATCAGAGCTCGCGATCCGAACTAGGCGAAAAGAAATCCGGCATTTTGAGCTTCGACTGGCTCAAACAAGACGATTACGGCACCTTTACCGGCGAACCGCCGCGGGTAAGTCTCACCGATCCGCCGCCCGGTTATCAAACGCCGTCGCCGGATCAGCCTTACGGCATTGTGCCGGAGAAAAAGATCTACAAGCCGCCGACGCTCGGCGAGCGGATGGAGCCGTCGCGATAAAGTGGGGCGCAGCGAGCGCGGCTGTCGGGGCCGGTTTGCTCACGGGGGCGGTGCTGAAAACCGTGTGGACCTGACTCGGCGGAGGGTCCCGATTTAACGCGTAACGTCGAATCGTGTTCGGGGCGCGCTCTGAGCTCGCGGAGGTGACGTGTTGTCGAGAATATTGCTGCTCGTGCTCGTGCTCGTGCTCGCGCTTGCCGGCGGCGGCGCCGTGGCCCCCGCGCGGGCTGCCGGCGGACCCGAGGTCACGACCTTCACCTTGTCGAACGGGCTGCAGGTCGTCGTCGTGCCCGATCACCGCGCCCCGGTCGTCACCCATATGATCTGGTACAAGGTCGGCGCCGCCGACGAGACGCCGGGCAAATCCGGTCTCGCTCACTTCCTCGAACACCTGATGTTCAAGGGCACCGCGAAGAACCCCGGCGCCACTTTCTCGCAGGACGTTGCCGAGATCGGCGGTCAGGAAAATGCCTTCACCGGCAGCGACTATACCGGCTTCTATCAGCGCGTGCCGCGCGCGCATCTCAAGGAGATGATGGCGTTCGAATCCGACCGCATGAGCGGACTGGTGCTCAGCGACGACGTGGTCGAGCCCGAGCTCAAGGTCGTGCTCGAAGAACAGTACATGCGGGTGGCCAACAATCCGGGCGCGCGCTTGAGCGAGCAAATGGACGCCGCGCTTTACCTCAACCATCCTTATGGCCGGCCGGCGATCGGCTGGCGGCACGAGATCGAAAAGCTCGACCGCGACGATGCGCTGGCATTTTATCGGCGCTTCTATTCGCCGAATAACGCCGTCGTCGTCGTTGCCGGCGACGTCACGCCCGACGAGGTCAAGACCGACGCCGAGGAAACCTACGGCCAGGTGGCCGACCGGGCGCCGACCAATTTGCGACAGCGGCCGATGGAGCCGCAGCAGGAGGCGCCGCGTAGGGTCACGCTGGCCGACCCGCGCGTCGAGCAGCCAAGCGTCAGCCGCGATTATCTGGTGCCCTCGGAAACCACCGCCAAGCCCGGCGAGAGCGAGGCGCTCGACGTGCTCGCCCATGTGCTCGGCAGCGGCGAGGATTGCCGGCTGTACCGGACGTTGGTGGTCGATAAGGGCATCGCGCTCAATGCCGGCGCCTATTATTCCGGCACGGCGCTCGACTATGCCGAGTTCGGCGTCTACGGCGCGCCGAAGCCCGGCGTCTCGCTGCGCGACGTCGAGGCCGGCATCGATGGCGTGCTCAACGGCGTGATCGATCACGGCATCACCGCCGACGAGCTCGATCGCGCCAAGACCCGGCTGATTGCCGACGCCGTTTATGCGCAGGACAATCAGGTCACTTTGGCGCGCTGGTACGGCTCGGCGCTGGCGACCGGGCAGACCGTGGACATGGTCCGCACTTGGCCCGACCGCATCCGCGCCGTGACCGCGGAGGCCGTGCAGCAGGCCGCCCGCGCCTGGCTCGACCGCCGCCGTTCGGTGACCGGCTATCTGGTGCAAAGCCTGCGGCCACAGGAGAGCCACTCGTGAATGCATTTGCGCGCGCCTTGACGGAGCTACTGGTGCGGCTTGCGGCGTCGCGACAGATAGCGGCAGCGGTCGTGGCGGTGACGGTGACGGCGCTTCCGGCCTACGCCACCACGATCCAGCGCGTGGTCAGCCCCGGCGGCATCGAGGCCTGGCTGGTGCAGGAGCCGGCGGTGCCGCTGATCGCCGTCAACTTCGCTTTCGCCGGCGGCTCGGTTCAGGACCCGCCCGGCAAAGGCGGTACCGCCAATCTGGTCGCGTCGCTGCTTGACGAGGGCGCGGGCGATCTCGATTCGAAAGCTTTCGCCGAGGCGCTCGAGCGCAAGGCCATCGAGATGAATTTTTCCGCCGGGCGCGATAATCTTGGCGGCTCGCTGCGCACGCTCACGGAAAACCGCGACGCGGCGTTCGACATGTTGCGCCTGGCATTGACCGCGCCGCGCTTCGACGCAGCCGACGTCGAGCTCAATCGGGCGCAGATCTTGTCGATGTTGCGCCGGGAGACGACAAGCCCCGGCGATATCGCCAGCCGGCGCTGGTGGGAAACCGCCTTCGCCGGCCATCCCTACGGCCGGCCGGTCAACGGCACGCCGGAAACGCTGCGCGCTATCACCATCGACGATCTGAAAACCTATACGCATCGCGTGCTGGCGCGGCAAAACCTGAAAGTTGCCGTGGTCGGCGACATCGACGCCGAGACCTTAAAGCCGCTGCTCGACCGCGTCTTCGGCGCGCTGCCGGCAAAGCCCGACCTGATGCCGGTCGCCAATGTCACGCCGGCCGGCCTCGGCCGCCAGATCGACGTCAGCCTCGACGTGCCGCAGGCGGTGGTCGATTTCGGCGGTCCCGGCCTGGCGCGCAAAGACCCGGATTTCATGGCCGCTTATCTCATCAATCACATTCTCGGCGGCGGTTCGTCGGACTCACGGCTCTATCAAGAGGTGCGCGAGAAGCGCGGGCTGGCTTATTCGGTCTCCAACAGCCTGATCTGGCTCGATCATTCCGCGGTGTTTCTCGGCGGTACCGCGACCCGCGCCGACCGCGCCGGCGAGACGGTCGATCTCATCCAGAAGGAAATCCATCGCTTCGCGGAGCAGGGTCCCACCGCGGCGGAGCTTGCCGAAGCGAAAAACTACGTCACCAGTTCCTTTGCGCTCAACCTCGATACCTCGACCAAGATCGCTTCGCTGTTGGTGCAATTGCAGCTCGACAATCTCGACATCGATTATTTCCAGCGAGCGCACCGCCTTGATCGACGCGGTCACGCTCGCCGACGCCAAGCGCGTCGCCAAGCGGCTCCTCGATAACGGCATGCTGGTGACCGTCGTCGGCAGACCCGAGGGCGTCGCCTCGGCCGCCACGCCGACCGGCCAGCCGGGCTTGATTCAGCCGGTCGAGCCGTTGCCGCGCCCGCCGCTGGCCGCGGCAAATTCCGAATTACGCTGAGCGGGAATTAAGGCTACGGTGACGCGCCATGCTTCGCGTCACCGCCCATATCGAGATCGACGAGCGCGAGATCGAAGAACAATTCGTGCGCGCCTCGGGGCCGGGCGGCCAGAATGTCAATAAGCTTTCAACCGCCGTGCAGCTGCGCTTCGACGTGCGGCATTCGCCGTCGCTGCCACACGACGTGCGCGCGCGGCTGGAGCGGCTCGCCGGGTCGCGACTGACGCGCGACGGCGTTCTGGTCATTATCGCGCAACGCCACCGCACGCAGGCCCGTAACCGGCAGGATGCGCTCGACCGCCTTCTCGATCTGATTCGCCGCGCCGCGGTGGCGCCTATCCGGCGCCGGCCGACCCGGCCGACCAAGGCCTCGCGCGAGCGCCGCATCGAGGGCAAGAAGCGCCGCGCCGGCATCAAGCACCTGCGCCGGGCGAGGCCGTCGTTCGATTGATATGATCGCCCTTCGTCACGACGGCATGGTGCAATGAATATCGTCTTTGTCACCGGCAGCGACGCGGCCTTTTTCAATTCCATGCTGGTCGGCCTGCAATCCTTCGCCGAGCGCATGCCGGGTCAACGCTTGCTGGTCTGCGACTTCGGTTTCACCGGCCCGCAGGCGGAGTTTCTGCGCGGTCTCGGTGTGCTGTTACAGCGTCCGCCGATGCTGGCGTCGGCGGGCGTGTTTCACTGCAAGGCCGCGCTGCTCGCTTACCTTCGCCACAACCGTCAGGACATCGGCCCGGACGACGCCGTTGTCTGGCTGGATGCGGATCTGACTTTGATGGATGTGGGCGTCGGCGATTTTGCCGCGGTGCTTGCTGCGATGGCGTCGGCAGGCGTCGCGATGGCCGTCTGTCCCGAGCCGCTCGGGCGTTCGTTTGGCGAAATGCTATCCGGCCCCAATGCGTCGACCATGGCGCTGTCGACCCGTATCGCGTCGCAATGCGGAATGGATTTTGCGCTGCCTTACCTGTCGAGCGGCCTGTTTTTCTGCCGATCCGTGGGGTTCCTCACGCGCTGGCAGGAGCTGACGCAAGGCAATGCCTATCATCCGCTGTTCGAGCAGAACATGTTCAACGTGGCCTTGCACGAAAAACATGCCGCGTTTCTCGCTTTAGATTGCGAGGAGTGGCAGGCGCAAGGCCCGTCGCTTGACAAGATCGCGCTCGTTCCGACCGCAAAGACGGCCGGCTCGCCGCCGTTATCGGCGATAAAAATATCAAGACGCTGCATACCACGTCCGGCGTGCCCGGCCATTTGCTGATCGGCAATTGCCGCATGACCGTGCGCGACATCGATCTGGTCGGGCCGTTCAAGCTGTTCCTGGCCGAGCCGCTGCGCCTGCATCAATTGCAGCTGTTGGCCCGCTTCGTCTCCGACCACGGCGAGATGCTGCTGCGACTCGGCATTTGCGGTCGCGCGGCGCGGCCGGCCGACGGTTTTGAATTCGTCACACTGTAGTCAGTGGAACAGCGAGTAGATGCCGCCGGTGACGGTAAACAGCCCGAGCGTAACCATCGCCAGCGCATAGAGCACGAGCTGGCGTGAGCCGGTGTTCTGGATCGGGTCGAGCACCGCCTCGGCGGGGTTTTTTGGATCGTAAAAAACCCGCACATTGCTGCCCGCCGAATAGGTTTCGACCACGGACGCCATGTGCTTCTCGCGGCCTTCATTGCCGCCCCAGAATACGCGGCTCGCTTGGTAGTCCTTGCCGCCGACGCGATAGCTGTATTGCAGCGCCGCACGGTAGCGCCACCGGTGTTCCGGCGACTTTTCCAGCACTGGAGGTGATCACGGTGCCGGATGCCCGCGGCCATTTCTTGCTGGCGTCGGCGCGCAACCCCTGCCGGAACTGCACGACATAGAGCACGGCCCCGATCGCAATGGCGATCACGCCGAAACCGATAAGGACCACATCGACCATTGTTCGCTCCACCACGCCCGCCGCGGCGGGTTTTGCCCTGGATTTCGTCGCAACTCAATCCGGGTTACGGTGCCCGCCGAGTCGTCAACTCACGCCCGCAGCCCACTCCTGCAATCATGCCCATCCGCCAGCTTTCGGAAAGCCTCGTCAACCGCATCGCCGCGGGCGAGGTGGTCGAACGGCCGGCGAGCGTGGTCAAGGAATTGGTCGAGAACGCGCTCGATGCCGGGGCAAGCCGCATCGACGTTTTCACCGATGGCGGCGGGCGGCGGCTTATTCGCGTGGCCGACGACGGCGAGGGCATGACGCGGGCCGATCTGGCGCTTGCCGTCGAGCGCCATGCCACCTCGAAGCTCGCCGACGAGGATCTCGTGTCGATCCGCACGCTGGGGTTCCGCGGCGAGGCCTTGCCCTCGATCGGCGCCGTAGCGCGGCTTGCGATCACGACGCGCCACGCCGGCGAGCCGCATGCCTGGACGATCGAGGTCGATGCCGGCGTCAAATCCGAAGTGAAGCCGGCGGCGCTGGGGCAGGGTACCCGCGTCGAAGTGCGCGACCTGTTCTACGCCACGCCGGCGCGGCTCAAATTCCTCAAGCTCGACCGCACCGAAGCCGAAGCGGTGCGCGAGGTGGTGCGGCGGCTCGCCATGAGCCGGCCGGACGTCGCTTTCACGCTCGCCGGCGAGGAGCGCGCACCGGTGAGCTTTGCCGCGACGCTGCCCGGCGCGACCGGCAGGCTGGCGCGGCTCGGCGATGTGCTCGGCGCCGATTTTCGCGCCAACGCCGTGGGGATCGCCGCCGAACGCGACGGCGTCGCCATCGAAGGCTTTGCCGCCTTGCCGACGCTCACGCGCGCCAATGCGCTCGGCCAATATCTGTTCGTCAATGGCCGTCCGGTGCGCGACAAGCTTCTGATCGGCGCCGTGCGCGGGGCTTACGCCGACTATCTGCCGCGCGATCGTCACCCGCTGGTGGCGCTGTTCGTCACGCTCGACGCGCGCGAGGTCGACGTCAACGTTCATCCGGCCAAGGCCGAGGTGCGCTTCCGCAATGCCGGACTGGTCCGCGCGCTGATCGTGCACGCGCTCAAGACCGCATTGGCGTCGCGAAGGGACCCGGGCGGCTACTACCGGCGGATCGGCGACCATTGCGGCATTCCGCTCGGCGGCGGCTGCGCCGCGCGTGTTGGGATTGGCGACGTTCGCCGGCGCGGCCATACGACGCGCGGCGCGCCGTCATGCGCGGCTCGCGTGGCGGCTTTGCCGAGGCGGCGCAGGCCGCCTTCGACACCGGTGGCCCGGCCGCAGATATGCGCAGCGATCTGCCCGACGGCTTCGCGCGAAGGAACCGAGCTCGCGGAACCGGACGCGGATCAACTCGATCATCCGCTCGGCGCCGCGCGGGCGCAAATCCACGACACTTACATTGTCGCGCAAACGCGCGATGGGCTTGTCATTGTCGATCAGCACGCCGCGCATGAGCGTATCGTCTATGAACGGCTCAAGGCTGCGATCGACCAGACCGGCGTAGCGCGGCAGATTCTGTTGATCCCGGACATCGTCGAACTCGACGAGGCCGACGTCGAGCGGCTGACGGTGCGCGCCGGCCGAACTTGCGCGTTACGGCGTGGTGCTCGAAGCCTTCGGCCCCGGTGCGGTGGCGCTGCGCGAAACGCCGGCGCTGCTCGGCGAGATCGACGGCGGCGGGCTGGTGCGCGATCTTGCCGAGCATCTCTCCGAGTGGGATGAGACCTTGCCGCTCGAACGCCGGCTGATGGCGGTTGCCTCCTCGATGGCCTGCCACGGCTCGGTGCGCGCGGGACGGCGGCTCAAGCCGGAGGAGATGAACGCGCTGTTGCGCGAGATGGAGGCGACGCCGAATTCCGGCCAATGCAATCACGGCCGGCCGACTTACGTGGAACTGAAACTCACCGACATCGAGCGGCTGTTCGGCCGTCGCTGACGGAAATACGGGGAGCATGCGATGAATTGGAGACGCTTGTTGTTGGTTGCCGCGATGACAATGGCGGCCGTTGTGCCGGCGCTGGCCGAAGACTGGCCGGCGCGGCCGATCACGCTCGTCGTGCCGTTCGCCGCCGGCGGCGGCGTCGATGTCAGCGCGCGCATCCAGGCGCAAGGCATGAGCGAGCGTCTCGGCCAGCCGATCGTCGTCGACAATATGGGCGGCGCGGCTGGCATGACCGGTGCGCTTCACGTCGCCAAGTCCGACCCCGACGGCTATACGATGCTGATCGGCAATAGCGGCACGCAGGCGTTCAGCCAGTCGCTGCACAAGGCGCCGCTATATAATTCCGTCAGCGATTTCACGCCGGTCGGGCTCGCCACCGAATCGCCGCGTATCCTGATCGCGCGCAAGGACCTGCCGGTTGCGAACCTGCAGCAATTCATCGCTTATGTGAAAGCCAACCAGAGCAAGATGCAATTCGGCTCGGCCGGCGTCGGCTCCGGCACCCATCTGCCCTGCGTGCTGCTCAACACGGCGATGGGCGTCACCGTCACCCACGTGCCCTATCGCGGCGAGGGCCCGGCGCAGCAGGATCTGATCGCCGGGCGGCTGGATTACATGTGCTCCACCATCCAGACCGGCGCGGCATTGGCCAAGCAAGGCGAGGTCAAAGGCATCGCCGTGATGTCGCCGCGGCGGGTGAAGATCATTCCCGATCTGGCGACCACCGGCGAGCAGGGCCTGCCCGGCGTCGAAGCCAGCGTCTGGAACGCTTTCTTTCTGCCCAAGGGGGCGCCGGCCGCGATCATGCAAAAGCTCAACAAGGCGATGAGCGACACCCTCGACGATCCGGTGGTGAGCAAGCGATTGGAAGACCTCGGCCTCGAAATCCTTCCGCCGGACGCAACGCACGCCGGATTATCTCGCCAAATTCCAGGCCGACGAAGTGGCGCGCTGGGCCAAGGTCGTCCACGACGCCGGCATTACGCCGAACTGAACCGCAAAAACACAAACTCGGTGTCGTCGTAGGTGCGTCGTTCGAGCTCGCTAAAGCCTTCGGGCGCGACAAAGCCGGCCTTGGTCGCTTCCTCGACGACGATCAAGGCCTCCGGCGATAACCAGCCGCCTTGGCGCGCCGAGGCGAGCGCCTTTTCGGCGAGATTTTGGCCGTAGGGCGGGTCGAGAAAAACCAGCGAGAACGGCTCGACCGGATGCGCCGGGCCGAGCTTGGTGGCGTCACGCCGGAACAGCCGGGTGCTGCCGCCAAGCCCGAGCGCGGCGACGTTCTCGCGAATGAGCGCACGCGCTTCGGCGCCGTCCTCGACGAACAGCACGAAGGCCGCGCCATGCGAAGCCGCTTCGATGCCGAGCGCGCCGGTGCCGGCGAACAGATCCAGCACGCGCGCGCCGCTGACCGGATCGCCGTAGGCGTGGCGAAGAATGTTGAACAGCGACTTCGCGTAAACGATCCGCGGTCGGACGGATCGATTTCGACTTCGGCCCGGCCAGCGGGCGTCCGCGCAGCCGTCCGCCGACGACACGCATTATTTTCCGCCGCGCGGCTGGCGCGGCCGCGGGCCGGATGCCCGGTCGGGAGACCGATTGCGGCCGTGCGCGCGTGCAAATCTGCTCGGACGTTTCTCGCGGCGCTCTTTGTGTGGTTCCTGGCGCGGCTGCGGCGCCGGCGGCTGGCCGTAGCGCTCGACCGCGACTGGGCGCCCCTTGCGATCCTGTAAAAGCCCTGCGCGCATTTCGCCGGCCGGGCGCTCGCGCTGTTCGGCGCCGCGCTTTGCGCCGTGAAATTTGCGGCGCAGTTTCTTGGTCGTACGGTCCGCCTCATGCGCGCGCCAGGCGTGATCGGAGGACTTCCGCTCTTTCGTCTTGCTGCTGGTTGCTTCCACCGCGGCGGCGCCCTTTCGCGGTTCGCGAAAATCTCGGGGTTGGCGAAGATTTCGAGGCTCGCGCTGTGGCGGTGTCGCTGTTGCGATGGACGCCGAAAAATCCGCGCCCGCCAGCGCGCCGAGCTTGTCGCCGAGCTGCTCGCGTAGCACGCGCGTCGGTACCTCCTCGACCGCGCCCGGTTCGAGCTCGGCGAGCTGGAACGGACCGAACGAGACCCGAATGAGCCGCGTCACCGTCAGCCCGAGGTGACCGAGCACATTGCGCACTTCGCGGTTCTTGCCCTCGCGGATGGCAAAGTTGAGCCACAAATTCGAGCCTTGCACGCGCTCGAGATTGGCATCGATCGCGCCGTAGCGAATGCCGCTGATAGTGACGCCCTTGCGCAGTTGGTCGAGCTGTGTTTGCGCGACCGCGCCATGCGCGCGCACGCGATAGCGCCGCAGCCAGCCGGTTGAAGGAAGCTCGAGCACGCGCGCGAGCGCGCCGTCATTGGTGAGAAGAAGGAGTCCTTCGGTATTGAAGTCGAGCCGGCCGACGCTGATCAGCCGCGGCAGGCTTGGCGGCAGCCTCTGGAAAATGGTCGGCCGGCCGCGCGGGTCGGTATGGGTGGTCAAAAGCCCACGTGGCTTGTGATAAAGGAAAAGCCGCGTGCGTTCGCGGCCGGGCAGCGCAGTGCCGTCGACGCTGATGCGGTCGGCAGCGGTGACATTGAGCGCGGGCGAATCGATCACGGCGCCGTTGACGGCGACGCGGCCGGCGGCGATCCAAGCCTCCGCTTCGCGGCGCGATGTAAGTCCGGCGCGTGCGATGACCTTGGCGATGCGTTCGCCGGATTTGTGCTGTTCGCCGTTGCCGTCCATAGTTCCGCTCACTGATGACGGCTGATTAGCAGAGCGGATGGTCAGGGACCAAGAAATCTTTCATGCCTTCGTTCATGGATATGGCCTTGGCCGAAGCGCGCGCCGCCGGCGAAGCTGGCGAGGTGCCGGTCGGCTGCGTCATCGTGCGTGACGGCGAGGTCATCGCGCGCGCCGGCAATCGCGCGCTCGCCGACCAAGATCCGACCGCACATGCGGAAATAATCGCCATCCGTGCCGCGACGCGGCGCCTGCGCTCGGAGCGGCTCGACGACTGCGACCTTTATGTCACGCTGGAGCCCTGCGCGATGTGCGCCGGCGCGGTCGCCTTCGCCCGCATCCGCCGGCTCTATTACGGCGCCGCCGATCCCAAGGGCGGCGCGGTCGATAATGGCGTGAAGTTTTTTGCCGCGCCGACCTGCCATCACCGGCCGGAGGTTTATGGCGGGCTGGCGGAGGCCGAAGCGGCAAATCTGCTCAGGGAGTTCTTCAAGGAGCGGCGGTGAGAACTGCTTGCAACGCCGTAGGCCGGGAGCGCGTCGTTACATTTTGATCAAGCCGTCACGAATCGCGATGGCGACAGCTTGCGTTCTGTTAACGGCGCCGATCTTGGAAACGACCGAAGACACATGGGCGTCGACCGTTCTCTTGGTGATGCGAAGAATGTCGCCGATCGCGGCGGCGGACTTGCCGCGGGCGACCCATGCCAAGACTTCGATCTCGCGCGAGGTAAGGGAGTAAGGCCTCGCCGCAGCGGCCGACGACTCGGGGCCGCCGGCCGCAGCGTCTTCACGCCGCGATTCTGCGATGGGGGATTTCGCCATTGGCTCCGCTCTGGCGGCAAATAAGTGCGACGCAAAGAGCCAGGGGAGCCGTACGTCGTGTCTGTGCGGGGAGAAATGACTGCCAAACGCCGCTTTGTCCAATATCGCGATATGACTTCTTCGATACTTTTCGGGTATTGTAACGGCGATTGATGATGTCGACGGTCGCGCCCAATAGCAAGAACGGTCATGCCGGGCGGCCATCGATTTTACGGACAAACAACAGATGGAATTACGCCATCTCCGCTATTTTGTTGCGGTCGCCGAGGAATTGAATTTCACCCGCGCGGCCAAGCGGCTCGGCATCAACCAGCCGCCGCTCAGCTTGCAGATTCGCCGGCTCGAAGAGGAGCTCGGCACGCCGCTATTTCACCGCCGCACGCGCGGCGTCGAAATGACCGACGCCGGCAAGCTGATGCTGGAAGAGGCGCGCGTCATCCTTAAGGAGGTGGAGACGGCCAAGGCCGGCGTGCAGCGCCGCGCCCGCGGCGAAACCGGACAGATCGAGATCGGCTCCAGCGGCGGGACCTATTTCCATCCGCTCGTCCCCGCCATCATCCGCGAGTATCGCGCGGATTATCCCGACATCGTCTTGTTTCCGCAAGCCAGCGGCACGGCGCTCCTGACGGCGCAGTTGCGCGCCGGACTGATCGACATTGCCTTCGTCCGACTGCCGATCGGCGACGACGACGATTTCGCCATCGAGCCGCTCGTCGACGAGCCGACCGTCATGGTGGTGCCGACCGGGCATCCGCTCGCCGGGTCGACTGCGGTGCCGCTGCGGGCATTCGCGAAGGACGTCTTCGTGCTCTATCCGCGCGAGATCAACCCCGACGTTTACGATTCGGCTATCGCCGCGTTCAATCGCGCCGGCTTCGCGCCGAAGCTCGGCCAGGAGGCTCCGCAGATTGAATCTGTAATTCCATTGGTGGCGGCCGGCCTCGGCGTGTCGATCGTGCCGCAATCCATGAGTTCGAATCCTGCTCGATGGCGTCAAGTATTTGTCGATCGAAGGAGAAGCGCCACGGGTGAAAATCTGCCTGGCCTATCGCCGCGACGACCGCAACCCGGCCGTAAGAAATTTCGTGGCCGTCGCGCGCCGCGCGATACGCCGATCAAATGCCGGCAAAAATAACAAGATCGCCGGCGAACGCGGGAAAGTCGAGGTGCCGCTGCCCTGATGCCGGTCACGTGGCGAGCAGCGCGCCAAGCTTCTCCTTCATCTCGGCCTTCGCCGCTTCGGCGGCGCGGATGATCGAGCTGGCCTGATAGAAATCCAGCGTGCGGAAGATCGCGACATTGGGCCGGATCACCAGATCGGGCGGGGCGTGCTTGTGCTTGGCGGCGACGATGGTCGAGCCCATGATGAGGAGCGTGGTGAACATGCTCTCCCAGGCGCCCGGCATGTCGTTTCGTTCCGCCGCCGGGACGCCGAACACGTCGACGGCGATCACGACATCGGCGCGGCCGGCGAGCCGATCGAACGGCAGTGGATTGGTGGCGCCGCCGTCGACCAACACCCGGCCGTCGAGCAGCACCGGCCGGAACAGGCCGGGAAAGGCAATCGAGGCGGCGAGCGCCGGACGCAGCGGTCCGGATGCGATTGCCGCTTCCTCGCGCCGATGCAGATCGGTCGCCATTGCCGTGAGCGGAATGGCGAGCCCGGAAAATTCCTCGGGAATCGCGTCCGGCAAGAATTGCGCGCAGAATTTCTCGGCATCCATCTGCGTCGCCTGGCTGAACGCGCCGGACAACAGGTCCGTGAGCTTCCCGGCGCGGGCCTGGACCAAGCGGCTCATGGTTTCGCGCCGATCATGGGCGAACCTGATGACGTGGTGCCGGATGTCCTTGCCGCTCATTCCCGCCGCATAGGCGCCGCCGATCAGCGCGCCGATCGAGGTGCCAGCCACGGCAACGGGCTTCGCGCCCAACTCATCGAGCGCCTCGAGCACCGCGATATGCGCGAGCCCGCGCGCGCCGCCGGAGCCGAGCGCGAGTGCGAAGGTCTTCATGCGCCCGCCTGCCGCGCGAATTCAAAACCCTTGGCGGCGAGCGGCCGCACCAGTTCGGCCTTGGCGGCCGCGTAGGCACTGGTGGCGGTGCCGTCGCGCACGCGCCCGGCGATGCCCTGCATGATCGCCGCGAGGCGGAAAAAATTATAAGCGAAATAGACCGGCAGATGCGGCCGCGGATCGAGCCTGGTCCGCGCCATGTAGGCGTCGACATAATCCGCAAGCGTAGGGATTCCGAGCGCGGCGAGGTCGAAGCCGACCAGCGAGCCGGTGCCGGCATGCGAATGCGGCATGTGCCAGGCCATCAAATGATAGGAGAAATCGGCAAGCGGATCGCCGAGCGTGGAGAGCTCCCAATCGAGCACGGCGGAGATTTTCGGCGCGTCGGGCGCGATAATCATATTGTCGAGCCGGTAATCGCCGTGCACGAGGCGGGGTGGTTCACTCGGCGGCAGGTGCGCCGGCAGCCAAGCGATCAGGCGCTCCATATCCTCGATGCGCGCGGTTTCCGAGGCGCGATATTGTTTCGACCAGCGCTCCACCTGCCGCGCTACGTAATTCTCGCCGCGGCCGTAATCGCCAAGCCCGATCTTGACCGGATCGAAGCTGTGCAGCCGCGCCAGCGTCGCATTCATGGCGTCATAGATGTGCGCGCGCTCGGCGGCGTCCGACGCCGGCATATGCGGTTCCCAGAAAACGCGGCCCTCGACATAGGCCGTGACGAAAAACGCCGTGCCGATAACGTCTTCGTCGGCGCAATAGACGAGCGGCTCGGCGACCGGAAATCCCTGCCGATAGAGCGCGCTGATGACCCGGTATTCGCGGTCGACGGCATGTGCGGAGGGCAACAGCTTTCCCGGCGGCTTGCGCCGCAGCGCGTAGCGCCGCAGCGGAGTTTTCACGAGATAGGTCGGATTGGATTGGCCGCCCTTGAACTGGCTGACCGCGACCGGCCCGGCGAAACCCGCGATCTGATCGCGCAGATAGGTTTCGAGCCGCCCGACGTCAAAGCGCAAGCGCTCGGCGACGTCGCGCGTGCCGGAAAAGGCGTTCTGGCGGTCGAGCTCGGTCATGGCGCGGTGAGTCTATCCCGTGCCGAAGAACTCCAGCAACGCCTGCGCCGTCGCGGCCGGATTCTCCTCGGCCAGATAATGGCCGCTCTCGACGGCAAAGCCGCGCAGATCCTGCGCCCAGTCGCGCCAGCAGGCGAGCGTGTCGAGGCCGGCATTGGCCGGCAGCCCGCCCGATCCCCACAGCGCCAGCACCGGACAGCCGATGGTCTTAGCCGCGGCGCGGTCGGCTTCATCGTGAGCAAGATCGGCGGTGCGGCCGGCGCGATAATCCTCGCACATGGCGTGGATGCGCAGCGGGTCGTCATAGGCGGCGTGGTAATGCGCCAGCGCGCGCGGATCGAAGATCGAAACCTGTTTGGCCTTGGCGCCGGCAGCGGCACGGTAATCGAAGAAAAATTTCGGATCGTGGCCGATCAGTGTCTCGGGAAACGGCTCCGGCAGCGATAGGAACAGCCAGTGCCAGGCGCGCGCCGCCAGCCGCGCATCCATGCGCCGCCACATGTCGGAGGTGGTCACGACGTCGAGTACCGCGAGCTGGTCGAGGCGGCCGGGATGATCGAGGGCGAGGCGATAGCCGACGCGAGCGCCGCGATCGTGGCCGGCGAGCCGGAAGCGGTCGAAGCCGAGCGTTTCCATGGCCTGGATCATGGCAATCGCCATGGCGCGCTTGCTGTAGGGGGCGTGATCGGGCTGCGCCGGTGGAACCGCGGACCAGCCGTAGCCGGGCAGGTCGGCGATCACCACCGTGAAATGCGGCTCAAGCAACGGCGCCACGCGGTGCCACATGACGTTGGATTGGGGGTGGCCGTGCAGCAGCAAAAGCGGCGGGCCGCCGCTATCGCCGACGCGGGCAAAGATCTCACCGCTCGACGTGTCGATCCAGCGCGAAGCATAGCCGGGGTAAAGATCGGCGAGGTCGGGCATTAATTTCGCCTCGCGTTGGGGAGACTGCGGTTACGGCCGCCAAGCTGGCACGAGATCGGTCTTGGAGAAATCATCGCCCTTGAACAGCAGCGGTTCGCCTCGCGTCTGCGCGAGCGCATAGGCAAAACAATCAGCCAAATTCAATCCCGCAGGGTGATAGCCTCTTCCGTACTTGAAATATGCTTCCCGAGCGGCGATGGCATCTTCGATCCTGACAGGGGAAACTTCGATCGCCAAGTCGAGAATAAAGTCGTCGAACAACCGAACGCCGGCTTTCTTTGCCTTCCCCGCCATCACAACCGAGGTTTCGTGAAACGTCACCGCTGAAATCGCCCAAGGCGGGTTTGCAGCAAGAATTTCCGCGAAGGTGTCCGTCTCCGGTTCTACCAGCAGAATTGCAATGATGGCCGAAGTGTCGATGACCATCAGTCGAAATGTCCGAGCTCGTTGTAACCGATGATTTCGTCGGCCGTCCGATCGTCGGCTATTCTCAACTTGCGGCCCCGGGAAACGAGCGCGTCGAGCTTATGCTTGCGTTCGGCGACTTCCTCTCAACTCGGCGGAAGCTTTCGAAGCCGCTCCTGTACAGCCTGCTTCACAGCATTGGTAATGCTCTGGCCGGTCCGTTCCGCCAGCGTTCGGATCATCTGATCGGCTTCCCGATCCTTGATCAGAATAGCCATGGCATGCTCCGTATATATTTATCGGGAACGTATATATCGGGACGGTCCGTTTTACTAGCCCTTTGATCCAGATAGATGTTCCCGCTCCACCGCGCGCCAGCCGATGTCGTGGCGGCAGAAGCCTTCGGGCCAGCGGATTCGCGATACCGCGTCATAGGCGCGGCTTCGCGCCTCGCTTACCGTCTTGCCGATCGCCGAGACATTGAGCACGCGGCCGCCATTGGCGAGGATTTTGCCGCCTTGCGCCTTGGTGCCGGCATGGAAGATTTCCACGCCTTCGACGGCCGCCGCATCGTCGAGACCTTCGATCACGGTGCCGCGCTCATAGCTCCCCGGATAGCCCTTGGCCGCCATCACCACGGTGAGCGCCGGTTCGGCGAACCAGCGCAGATCGAAATTCTTGAGCATGCCGTCGCGGCTTGCGAGCAGCGCCGGCACCAGATCCGACATCAGGCGCAGCATCAGCACCTGGGTTTCCGGATCGCCGAAGCGCGCATTGTATTCGATGAGCTTCGGCCCATCGCCGGTCATCATCAGCCCGGCGTAAAGCACGCCTTTATACGGCGCGCCCATCGCCTTCATCGCCTGCAGCGTCGGGGCGATGATCTCGGCCATGATGCGCGCACTCATGGCGGCGTCGATATTCGGCGCCGGCGAATAAGCGCCCATGCCGCCGGTATTCGGACCCTTGTCGCCGTCATAGGCGCGCTTGTGATCCTGCGCCGTGGTCAGCGGGATCGCGGTCTCGCCGTCGCACAGCGCAAAGAAGGAGGCTTCCTCGCCGTCGAGGAATTCCTCGATCACGACCTCCACGCCGGCTTCGCCCAACTCGCCGCCGAACATCATGTCGACCGCGGCTTCGGCCTCGGCGAGGCTCTGCGCTACAACCACACCCTTGCCGGCGGCGAGCCCGTCGGCCTTGACCACGATCGGCGCGCCGCGCGCGCGGATATAGGCTTTGGCCGGAGCGGCGGCGCGGAAGCGCTCATAAGCGGCGGTGGGAATACCGTTCGCCCGGCATAAATCCTTGGTGAAACCCTTGGAGCCTTCGAGCCGCGCCGCCGCCTTGCTCGGGCCGAAGGCTTTGATGCCCGCGGCTTCCAGGTCGTCGACAATGCCGGCGCACAGCGGCGCCTCCGGCCCGACCACGACGAAATCGATGCCAGCGAGGCGGCAAAACGCGATGACGGCGGCATGATCGGCGAGATCGAGCGCGACGCATTCGGCCTCGCGGGCGATGCCGGCATTGCCCGGCGCGCAGTACAGCCGATCGGCGAGCGGGCTCGCCGCCATCTTCCAGGCCAGCGCGTGCTCGCGCCCGCCGGAACCGAGAATAAGGATGTTCATCGCCTACCCGTCCGCAGCCGTGGTGGGTTAGCGGGCGGAGAGGATCAGGACAAGGGCCGCAGCCAGCTTGTGGAGACCCTCGGACCACGCGCTCGCGCTTCAGTCGCGCGGCGTAAAGTGCGGGTGACAGGTATGCTGTTCGACGTGGTGGACATAGGCGGCGACGGAATCGTGTTCGTGGATATGGCCGATGCCGTGGAAGCGCATCTCGTTATGGCAGCTCGGGCAAACGACGCGGTCGCCGTGAATCACCCGGTTGAGACGCTCATGAAAGGTGGTCCGGCAGTCTGCGCAACGAACGCGGACTTTATGGTGCTCGATTTCATGCGCGTGAGGATTGGTCACGGCCGTCGCCCTTTCGCCCTCAGGATGGGCCAAAAGAGTTGCCGATAGGTTGCCGGTCCGGTAGCCCGGTAGCGCGTCGGTGTGCTAATTTAATCAAATGCCAGTTCACCTTGAGGGTGCAGACCGGCATGAAACTCTTGATATCAATCTCGATCAAATCGGTGTAGTCACCTAGGGTAATGAAAAAATCGGGACATTTTTTTAGAAACGCATTATTTCGCCTGACCAAAACAGAAGCTTTGGTGTTGGCCGCGAAGCTTCGCCGGAAAGCTTCATCGTGAACGAACCTCGGCTTAACCTACCGGAACTGACCGTCTCCGAACTGTCGATGGCGCTCAAGCGCACCATCGAGGATTCCTACGGTTACGTGCGGGTGCGCGGCGAACTGGGCAAGGTCAGCTACCACAACAACGGCCACGTCTACTTCGACCTCAAGGACGACCGCGCCTGCATCGCCGGTGTCATCTGGCGCTCGACGGCGCTGCGCATCAAACTGAAGCTCGAGGCCGGCCTCGAAGTCGTGATCACCGGCCGGCTCACCACTTATCCCGGCCGCTCGCAATATCAGATCATCGTCGAGACGCTGGAGCCCGCCGGCCTCGGCGCGCTGATGGCGCTACTGGAAGAGCGCAAGCAGAAGCTTGCCGCCGAGGGATTGTTCGACGAGGCGCGCAAGCAGCTGTTGCCGTTCCTCCCGGGGGTGATCGGCGTCATCACCTCGCCGACCGGAGCAGTGATCCGCGACATCCTGCACCGGCTCGCCGACCGCTTTCCGCGCCGCGTGCTGTTGTGGCCGGTCAAGGTGCAGGGCGAGGGCTCGGCCGCCGAGGTCGCCGCCGCGATCGAGGGCTTCAACGCGCTGGCGGAATTCGCGGCTTGGCCTTTGCCGCCGCGACCGGACCTCATCATCGTTGCGCGCGGCGGCGGCTCGCTGGAGGATTTGTGGTCGTTCAACGAAGAGATCGTGGTGCGCGCGGCGGCGGCGAGCTTCATTCCGCTGATCTCCGCGGTCGGCCACGAAACCGACGTGACGCTGATCGATTTCGCCGCCGACCGGCGCGCGCCGACGCCGACCGCCGCCGCCGAAATGGCGGTGCCGGTGCGCGCCGATCTCATGGTCAACGTCGATTCGCTGGCGCGCCGCGCGCTCGCCGCGTGGCTGCGCAATCAGCAGGCGCGGCGGGCCGAGCTGCGCTCGGCGGCGCGGGCGCTGCCGAATGCCGACGAGGTCTTAGCCTTGCCGCGGCAGCGGCTCGATCACGCCGCGGCCAGACTGCCGCGCGCGCTGCGCGCCAACGCGCACAGCCATCGTGTCGCATTCTCGCGGGTCGGCGTCCGGCTAAACGAACAATTGATGCGCTCCACCGTCGAGCGCCGGCGCGAGCGTTATGATGCCCTCGCATCGCGGTTGCGCGCAGGTGTCGCCGCGAACATCGCCGTCCATCGCACGCGGCTCGGCCGCGACGGCGAGCGGGTCAGCGCGTTTGCCGCACGCGCGCGGCGCGCGATGCATCAGTCCCTGGCAGTGCGGCAAGCTCGCGCCGAGCGCGGCGGCCAGTTGCTGGCGGCGTTTTCCTATCGCGGCGTGTTGGCGCGCGGCTTTACCCTGGTGCGCGACGGGACAGGCCGGCCGTTGCGCAGTGTTGCTGCGGTCAATGTCGGCATGCCGATCGAAATCGAGTTTGCCGACGGCCGCGTCGGCGCTCATGTCGATGGCGCGGCATCCGCGATCAAGCCAAGCGGCGAAGCCGTAAAACCGCGGCCGCGGCGCGCCGGCGGATCGGATCAGGGCAATCTATTTTAGGATAAAGGGGACGCCATGCAGGGCAAGATCGCAGTCGAGGAACATTACGCCATCGGCAAGACCGCAGCCAAATCGGTGCGCTTTCCCGATCATCCTTATTGGGCGGCGATCGAAGGCAAGCTTACCGATCTGTTCGACCGGCGGCTCGCCGAAATGGATAAATGCGGCATCGAATGTGCCGTGCTGTCGCTCAATGCCAACGGCATTCAGGAGATTTTCGAACCGGCCAAGGCGGTCGCGTTGGCGCGGGAGGCGAACGACGAATTGGCGGCGATCGTCGCCAAGCGCCCGGATCGCTTTGCTGCGCTTGCCGCTCTGCCGATGCAGGATCCGCAAGCCGCCGCCGCGGAACTCGCGCGCTGCGTGCGCGATCTCAAATTCAAGGGCGCGCTGGTCAACGGTTTCTCTCAGCTCGGCAGCGCCAATTCGGCAGTCTATTACGATCTGCCGCAATATCGGCCGTTCTGGGCCGAAGTGGAGCGGCTCGGCGTGCCGTTCTACTTGCATCCGCGCTATACGCTGCAAAGCCGCCGGCAGCGCTATGAGGGCCATCCCTGGTTGGTCGGCTCGCCATGGGATTTCGCTGAAGAGACGGCGATCCATTCGCTGCGCCTGATGGGTTCCGGCCTGTTCGACGAACATCCCAAATTGCAGATCGTCATTGGACATCTTGGGGAGCGCATTCCGTTCGATCTGTGGCGGCTCGACCATCGCCTCACCATGCTGCCGGGACGGCCGGCCAAGCGGCCCATGGCGGACTATTTCCGGCAGAACTTTCACATCACGACCAGCGGCAATTTCTGCACGCAGTCGCTGATCCACACCATCCTTACCGTCGGCGCCGACCGCGTACTGTTTGCGGTCGATTATCCGTTCGAGGATCATGCGCAGGCGGCGACGTGGTTCGACGCCACCGAGATCGCCGAGCACGATCGGATCAAGATCGGCCGCGACAACGCCAAGGCGCTGTTCGGACTCGATTGAGTTTGAAATTCTGACTGTTTGTTCATTCCGTAGCGCATTCTTGGTCGCGGAACCGCCATCATGTTGCGGTGTTATGGGAATCGCGCAGGTTCGCGCCTCAAGGAGAACGACAATGATACGGACTGTTTTTGCGATGGCGGTCGCCGCTCTGCTTTTGGCGGCCGTTTCCGGGACTTCGCAAGCTGCGCCGATTGCGCCGCTGCCGCCTGCTGCGTCGACCGATGCTGGCAGTGTCACTCCAGTTTATTACTATCACCGTTACTATCACCCTTACTACCACCGGCACTGGCGTCATTGCTGGTGGCACCGCGGCTACCGCGTCTGCGGCTGGTAGTCGTTCCGCCTTCTGGCGCCGCGCTGATCGTTCTCGGCGCGGCGCCTTTATTTTCGGCGGCCGATGGCGGGTGTGGCATCTTTCGTCGCAGCGGCGGAGCGATTATGTTTAACTTGATGAATGGGCCGTTTCGTCGGGCGACGGGGCCCGCACATATCGGCAGCAGTCCTGAGCAGTCGGAGGTTATTTTGCTCAATCGTACCGATCGTCCAGCGCCGATGCCGGGCGAAGCCGAGGTCAAATATCTCGACGGCGATTTTCGCGTCATGCGGCCGGGCGCCTTCGTGCGTTGCGCCGTGACCGGGGCGTCGATCCCGCTCGAGGAGCTGCGCTACTGGAGCGTCGACCTGCAGGAGGCCTATGCTACGCCGGAGGCGGTGTTGCAGCGCATGGGTTCGGGCTATTTGCACAAGGCGTGACGTCACTTCCGCTTCACCGCTTGCAGCAGCATCTGCCGGAATAAATCCACTTCTTCGATGACGAGCCGTACCGGCAATGCGCTGGCGCGCGCCGTCAGCGCGTCGAGTTGCGGCTCTCCGGCCATGCGCATGACGTCCTTTTCGGTGGTGACGAGCATCAGGCCTTTGGCCTGCGCGCGGGCCATCAAATCCGCCGCTTCCGCCGCCGTGTAACGGTGGTGATCGGGAAAGCCAGCTTTTTCGGCGACATCGATGCCGGCCGCGGCAAGCGTGGTGAAAAACTTCTCGGGATCGCCGATGCCGGCGAAGGCCAGCGCCTTGCGCCGGCCAATCGCCGCGATGACGCTGCGGTCCGGCTCGAGCCGGGCGTGGAAGATCGCCAGCCCCTGTCGGCGCGCGCGCTCGATCACCGCGGCGGCGCCGTCGGACGGACCAACGACGATCACCGCCTGCGCGCGGTCAAGCTGCAAGCCGAGCGGCGCCCGCAGCGGCCCCGCCGGAATGATGTGGCCGTTGCCGATGCCGCGGCGACCGTCAACGACGATAATGCTGAGATCCTTGACGAGCGAGGCGTTTTGCAAGCCGTCGTCCATCACCACGACGCCGGCGCCGGCGAATTGCGCGAATTTCGCGCCGGCGACGCGGTCGCGCGCGACAATGGTGGGGGCGAGCCGGGTCAGCAGCAGCGGCTCATCGCCAACGTCGCGCGCGCGATGGTGCGCCGGATTGACGCGCACCGGACCGGCAAGCTGTCCGCCATAGCCGCGGCTGAGAAAGAACGGCCGGTGATGCGTGGCATGCAGAAGCTGCGCGACCGCGAGAGCAGCCGGCGTCTTGCCGGCGCCGCCGACTGTGAGATTGCCGAGACAGACGACCGGCAGGCCGGCGTTGCGGCCGCTTGCTTGCAGGCGCAACGCCGCCACCGCGCCATAAATCGCGGCAAAGGGTACCAGGAAGCTTCCTTTGCCGGATTGCCACCAGAAGTCGGGCTCTCGCATGTCAGCATGATCCCGCAAAACGAAGATTATAACGCCGCTCGCTGCTCCAATCGAAGCTGCATCAGATAAGGATCGAGCGCGGCCAGCGTGCGCTTGAGCGCGCCGCCGAGCCGGCCGACCGTGGCCGCGCCGGCGGCGGCGACCGTCTTGCGCGCCGCCGCATCGGCGAGCCAATCGCCGAGGCGTGCCGTAAGCGCCGCTTCGTCGGCGACGAGTTCGGCGCCATGCGCGGCGTCGAGCGTTGCGTAGATTTCGGCGAAGTTCCAGACATGCGGTCCGTGCAGCACGGCGGCGCCGAGCCGTACCGCTTCGATCGGGTTCTGGCCGCCATGGCTCGCCAGCGAGCCGCCCATGAATACGATTGGCGCCAGCCGATAGATCAAGCCAAGCTCGCCCAGCGTGTCGGCGATATAGACCGCGACATCCGGCATCGGCTGGGCGCGCTGTGAGCGGAGCGCTACCGTCAGCCCCGCGGCCTTGGCGATTTCGGCGATGCTCTCGCCGCGGGACGGATGCCGCGGCGCAATCACGGTCAACAACGTGGGGAATTTGGCGCGCAAACGGCCATGGGCGGCGATGATCGCGGCTTCTTCGCCGGGATGGGTCGAGGCCGCGGCAACGACCGGGCGCGTGCCGATGATCTCCTTGAGCCGTTTGAGCGCCGCCTGATCGACCGGCGGCGCCGGCACGTCGAGCTTGAGATTGCCGGTCATCATCACCCGCGGCGCGCCGAGCTGTGCGTAACGTTCGGCGTCGGCGACCGACTGCGCCAGACACATGTCGAATCGCCCGAGCAGAGCCGCGATCGTCCCCGGGAAGAGCCGCCAGCGGCTGAATGAGCGTTCCGACAGCCGGCCATTGACCAGGATCATCGGAATTTTGCGGCTGGCGCACGCCAAAATGAGATTGGGCCATAGATCGGATTCGACGAACAGCGCGAGACCGGGCTGCCAGTGGTCGAGGAAGCGCCGCACGAAACGCGGCGCATCGAGTGGAATGAACTGATGCAAGGTGCCGTCAGGCAGCCGTTGTTCCGCCAGTGCCGCGGAGGTGACGGTGCCCGATGTCACCAGGACGGCGAAATCCTGCGCCCGCAGCCGCTCGATCAGCGGCACCACTGCAAGCATTTCGCCGACGCTGGCGCCGTGCACCCAGATCAGCGGCCCATTGGGCCGGGCGACGGTCGCTTCGCCACGCCGTTCGGCGAGCCGCTCGGGATGCTCCTTGCCGCGATCGAGCCGCCGCGCCAGCACCTGCTGCGCCAGCGGCGATCCGGCGGCGGATGCCAACTGATAGACGCGCAACGCCAACGGCACAGAACCGGCCACACTCAAACTCCACGCCGCGGCTGATCGACAAGCTCATAGGCCCGCCGCGTCGCCGCATTGAGGCGATCCTCCAGGAGACGCCGCGCCGCTTCAAGCCCCGCCTCGTCGGCATCGGCCGGCACGTTGATCGGCTCGGCGGCGACGCCGGCGCCGCGGCCGAACGGCAAGTTGATCGTGGTGCGGTCCCAGTTGTTGACCACGTAGCGCCGGCTGGTGGCGATCGCGCTCGGATAGATCGGGCGGCCGGAGGCTTGCGCCAGCTTGATGATGCCAAGCCCGGCGACGCGCGCGACCTTGGGCACGTCGGCCGACAGCGCGATCGATGCGCCTTCGGCGAGCGAATCGAGCATCGCCTGGAACGCGGCGACGCCGGCTTTATGCACGAAACCGCCGCCGTGATTGCCGGAGCCGCGAATGGTGCCGACGCCGAGCCGCTGCGCGGCCACCGCATTGACCTCCCCGTCGCGATGCCGCGACACCAGCATGTTCACTTTGTGCTCGATCTTGCGCGCCACCGGCGCGAGCAGATGCTGGCCGTGCCAGAACGCGAGAATGATCGGCATATCGGCTTCGCCGCGCGCATAGATGTCGGCCGGCTCCAGCGTGAAGCGCGTCGTCATCCCGACGAAGCGCAGATATTCGGCGGCGACGATCCCGATCGTCACCTTGGCCCAACGTTGCTGTCCGATCTGACGCCACAGCCGCATGCGTGCCTTCAGCGTTGCGGCGCCTGGCTGTCCGGGTCGAGCAGGCGATGCATGTGAACGATGAAATAGCGCATCTGAGCGTTGTCGACGGTGCCCTGCGCTTTGGCCTTCCACGCCGCATAGGCGCTGGCATAGTTCGGATAGACGCCGACGATGTCGAGCCTGTCGAGATCCTTGAACTCGGTCTTCGTCACGCTGTCGAGCTCGCCGCCAAAGACAAGATGCAGCAGTTGCTTAGGGTTGGGAGTGTCAGACATGGTGTTTAATCCGCGCGTTCAATACGCGATTTATGAAAACGCCAGGCGTCCATCCCCGAGGAGTTCGATAAGCGCCGCGTGCCGGTCCCGGCCGGCGGCGACGAGCATCCCGTGCCGCGGCACGGGACGATTATAGGTCACAGTTCCGCCCGTAATGGACGTCAATGCGCCGCCCGCTTCGTGCACCAAAAGATCAGCCGCCGCAAGGTCCCAGTCGTGGCTGTTGCCGCCGGCAAAGGCTATGTCGCAAGCGCCGTGCGCCACCTGGGCGAGGCGGAGCGCGAGCGAGCGGAGCCGCGGCATCGCCGAAAACGGCGGCATGACCGCGCCGAGCCGTTCGAGCAGGCTGCGCGGGCCGGCGATGCGCGCGCCGGCAAGTTCCGCCCCTTGGCTCGCCGCGATCGCCATGCCGTTGCAGGTGGCGCCGCCATTGGCGCGGGCGGCGAAGAATTGCTCGGTGACCGGCGCGTAAAGGCAGGCCACGACCGGGCGGCCGTCCGCGACCAAGGCGGCTGAGACCGCCCAATCCGGCAGGCCGGCGATATAGGCGCGGGTGCCGTCGATCGGATCGACGATCCAGACGTAGCGGGCCGTAAGCCGCACCGGATCGTCGACGCTTTCTTCCGACAGCCAGGCGATGCCGTCATTGCCGGCACTGAGCCGCGTGCGCAGTAAGTCGTCGACGGCGATGTCGGCCTCCGAGACCGGCGATTCCGCCGGCCCCTTGGTCCAGTTCTTCAGCGGCGCGCCGAACATTGAATGCGCCAGCGCGCCCGCGTCGCGGACCGCCGCGTCGAGCTGCGCCGAAATTTGCGAGAGATCGTCGACCTCAGTGGCCGGCAACAGTCAGGCCCTCCACGCGGAGCGTCGGCGCATTGGTGCCGAAGCGGAACTCAAGGTCGTTGGCCGGCGTGAGCTTGGCGAACATCTCGGTCAGATGCCCGGCGATGGTGACCTCGCTCACCGGAAATGTCCGCTGGCCTTTTTCGATCCAAAAACCCGCCGCGCCGCGGCTATAGTCGCCGGTCACCATGTTGACGCCGGAGCCGATGAGATCGGTGACATAGAAGCCGTCCTCGATGTCGGCGATCAGCTCGTCGGGGCTTTTCGTGCCGGGCGCCAGATAAAGATTGCTCGGGCCGGGCGACGGCACCGACGACACGCCGCGCTGCGCATGGCCGGTGGTGTGCAGATTAAGCTCGCGGGCGGTGGCGCAATCGAGCAGCCAGGTCTTGAGTACGCCGTCCTCGACCAGCTTGAGGAGCCGCGTGGCGACGCCCTCGGCATCGAACGAACGCGAGCGCTGCCCGCGCTTGCGCAACGGATCGTCGACGATGTCGATGCCGGGCGCAAAAATCCGCTCGCCGAGCCTTTCGCGCAAGAAGCTCGTCTTGCGCGCCACCGAAGCGCCATTGGCGGCGCTGGCGAGGTGATTGACCAGCGAGCCGGAAATGCGCGCATCGAACACCACCGGCACGCGGCGCGTCGCCACCTTGCGCGGATTGAGCCGCTCGACGGCACGCGCACCGGCGCGCCGCCCGACCTTGTCCGCGGCTTCGAGATCGTCGGCGTGCAGCGTCGAAGAGAAATCGTAATCCTGTTCCATGCCGGTGCCCGCCCCGGCGATCGCCGCCATCGACACCGAATGCCGCGAGCCAAGCGTCGAGCCGCGAAAGCCGTGGCTCGTCACCAGCACCATGCCGCCGATGCCGGCCGAGGCCGAGGCGCCGCCGGATTTGCTCACGCCTTTCACGCCAAGCGCGGCTTCCTCCGCCTGGCGCGCGCGCCGTTCCAACAGGTCGACGCCCGGCGTGTCGGGATCGAGCAGATCGAGATCGGGAAACTCGCGGGCGAGGAGCGCCGGATCGGCCAGCCCGGCGAACTTGTCCTCCGGCGCGACCCGGGCCATGGCGACGGCGCGCTCGGCCATCGCATCGACGCCGTCGCCTTTGACGTCGTTCGTCGAGATCGACGCCTGCCGGCGGCCGAGGATCACGCGCAAGCCGATATCGTCGTCTTCCGAACGCTGCGATTCCTCGACCGCGCCGTCGCGCACGTCGACCGAGAGCGAGACCGAGCGCACCGCGACCGCGTCGGCCTGGTCGGCGCCGGCGCGCCGCGCCGCGGCGACGAGGCGGGCGGCGAGATCGGTGAGGGCGGATTGATCGAGGAGGGAAGAAGCCATCGGGATTTGGTGCACCTTTTGCGGGACGAGGGAAAAGACAGGCCGAAGATGTGCCTCCCGGACGCGCGATGCAACCCACGAAGGACGGCGCAACCATCCCGCTGGTGTCGGTCGCTTCGGGCTGACATGGTGCACGGCAACCTGGAGGAGAATGGGCCGGTGGTCCGGTCCCACCTGCCGGGGATTGGGGAGAGCACCGCAATGAGGACGATGAGACGACTGCTGCCGCTGGTGTCCGCCGGCGCCGCATTGTGCCTGGCCGGCGCGACCGCCGCCAACGCCTACAGCTATAAATTCATCAACAACACGACGAGCACCATGACCGATGCGTGGCTGCACACGGTTTCGGTATTCTGCCACGACGTCAATTGGCACGGCTCGGTCGGGCCGAACGGATCGGTGACAATAGGCACCGCCAGCATTTGTCTGGTGGACGAGATCAGTATCAACAACGGCGCGCTGTACTGGTCGTCGCCGATAGGCTTGGCCAGCACCACGTTTACCACCTGCGGAAGCCCGCCTCAGATCTGTCCGGTATTGAGAAAGACGAAGCTGAAGCGAAAGGCCCATTGAAGTCGGCTGCGGCCGATCTGCCGTTCGGTGAGGGGAGCGCGCGCCCAGGCGCGATCGAGCGGCTGCTCAATTCAATTGGCTCGCTCTTGGCAACGACTCGTCAATCATGCGGCCGCGCTACTTCCCTTTAACCAGGATCCTTAAGCCGATTCCGACGGCGCTGTGGCATGGTCGGGACCATAACCGGGCGACAACAGCCCGGCGGGAGCAAGGGCGCGATCCGGAAAACGCTTTTCCGCAACGACCGCGCCCAACCAGATCTTAGAGCGGCAATCGGTTCGCGCCGAAGCGATTGCCGGTCTGAATTTCGGGGCGTCAAAATGGAAGCCGGCAGGATCGCTGCCGGGTCGGGCCGCGCGTGGGCAACCCCACAGCGGCTCGACCCCTTCTCTCTGCCCGTGCGTTTCGAAGCCGCCGACGAAGCGGCCGACGGGCGCCGCCGCATCGTCGACCTGCATCGCGAGCGCGTCGTGCTGCGGCGCTCGGTGCGCGGCATGCGCATGGCGCTCAATATGCCGGTCGCGGCGTTTCGCGGCGTGGCGATCCGGCTCCGCCGCGACGCCGGTGCCTCTCCTGAAAATACTGCGCCGACCTCGATCGCCGTCGTGCTCGAACACGACGATCCGGCTTTGTCGCTGCCGTTGTTCGCGTCTGCCGAGGCCGACGACATCGTCGCCGAATGGCAGTCCTGGGGCCGCGTGCTCGGGCTGCCGCTGCTGGTCGCCGAAGGCGACGGCAATTTGCGCGAACCCTTCGCGCGCATGGGCGCGCTGCGCATCGAAGTCCCGAGCTGGCGCCGCCGCCGCCGCACGACAATCGCGCGGCGCCGGCCGTCGCGGCTCTTGCGCCGCCGGCCCGGCAAATTGCCGGAAGCGCCGCTCGTACATCGCGGCGAACGCGAGATCATCGCGCGGAACTAAATCCGCCACCGCGAAGCGGGGGAAGGGGACCACCCTGCGCAGCAGGGTGGTGGAAGGGGCGTGGGCCGCGACGCGACGCAAGATTTGTTGTTGCATGTTGATGCCCGAGCTCCTTCTGCAACGGCAACGAAGCTCCATCTCAGAGGCCCCCTCCACCGCGCAAACGCGCGGTCCCCCTCCCCCGCTTCGCGGGGGCGGATAAACGCCCTCCCGTTCCCGCACGCGCCTTGGCCTGCGGGGCACCCGATCTCAGTTACGTGAAGCGCGAAGCGGGAGCGAAAAGAGCGGCGAGGGGTGGTTGGCCTCGGTGTCTGTCTTCGCTTTTCCCGTTTCGCAAAAATAAAAAGGACATGGAACGCCGGAAGACGCGGAGTCTAAACCTCCGCACCTGTTACGGTGCGGCGCCGCCCCCTGAACGGGAGGGGACAGCTCGCCTTCCGGCGTTCCACCACGGCTCTGCCCAAGGGGTGTGTGGTCCCTTGGTGCGATCCGGGCCAGGTTTCGTAGGAGCTTTGCCAACGCGGCGGATATGACCGCCGGCTTAGCCCCCACTTCCAGCGACGCACCTCGCATGCCGGTCGTAATGCCGGCAGACATGATGCCCGGACCGCCCGGGAGCGGGTTGCAAGCCCGCCCGCGGGCTCCGCCTCTCGCCCCACCGCCGCGAATGCCTCCACGGCGGCGTCCTTTAACGGGCGAGATGATTCGTGCGGTTATGTAACGAAAGCGGGGACGGATGTCAAGGGGTAGTCCCAAAGAAAGGGACCGATTACCGGGCGCAGTGCAGCCCGTAGCGTGAGCGGAGTGCTGCGCCGCAGACCCGGGATCGTAACAGGCTCCAAGTCTGCGAAGGTCCCGGGATCGGCGGTGCACCACCTAAAGCGCGTTCACGGGCGTCTTGTGCGCGCTATGGTGCTGCACCGCATCCGGGAAACGCCGGGCGCTACAAACTTCGCTGCTTGAATTCCAACTGCTGCGCGTCAGCGGCAGTCATCATATTTAGGGCAAGTCCGGCAGTGTCGTTCGCCTGTCTGTTCCCATTTCGATGGAACCCATTTTCATGTGCCAGATCTTCGGGCGACAGGTCACCGTGACCCGAGCCTTCCGATGACCTAAGTATATCTTTCCATGGCCGCCATCGATTTCACCAAGCTTCCCGATTTTCACTCCACGGAGGAAATCCTCGCCCATCCGCGCTTTCCGTTGGCGCGTGACGAATTTGTCAACGCGATGCTCGCCCTCTATGAGCACAAGCCCTTTCTCAATCGGCTCTTGCTCGAAGCGAGCCGCACGGTCCTGATGTCCGTGATCATGTGCCTCTATGCGCGTTACGACGAGGCCGATCGCGCGACCTGGCCGACGCTGCGCCTGGTCGCGGATGCCATGGCGGTGCACGGTCTTGCCAGTGCAAGCCGCGTCCACGACCTCGTCTCGCGGTTCGTCAAGACCGGCTATCTCGAACAGCGCACGGCGCCGCAGGATCGCCGGGTCCGCATCCTCATACCGACCAAAAAGATGATCGCACAGGACCAGGATTTTCTGGTGTCGCATCATCTGCCGCTGCAGATTCTGTTTCCCGATCCCGGCTACGCGCCGATCATGAGGCGCGATCCCGCGTTCCAATTGAAGCAGCGCCTGGTGTCGCGCGACCTGTTCGCGCTCGGCGCGCAGATCCTTGCCGGCAATCCGATCATGATGCTGTTCCAGGGCCGCGACGCCGGCGTGATGATCCTCATCAAGATGATCCAGCTGGCCAAAATCGAGGGCGGCGCCGAGCCGCTCAAGGTGTCTTATTCGGACCTCGGCGGCCGCTTCGGCGTGTCGCGCACCCATGTCCGCAAGCTTCTGGAGGCGGCGGAAAAGATGGATCTTGTGCGCTTGACCAAAGCAGGCGGCCAATTCGTCGAACTGCTGCCGCCGGTCCTGCAAGCCTTCGACCGTCTGGTCGCCGACGCCATGAGCGGGTTCGATCTCTGCTACCAATTGGCGCTGCGCGTCCCGGGATGACGTAGAACGCTTGATAGTGGTGAGTTCCATCCGATCATTGGCAAACGTTCCGTTGTGATCCGCTGCATGCCGGGTGATGCTAGGAGCGGGGCGGTCTCCGGAATTCCGCACGTGATTTTCGTGAAATCGGTGCGGCGCATTTAGGGGTGTAATGCAGGGGCGCGTGAAAGGGCCGTGGCCGGGGCGGGGCCAAGCCGGCCGCAAGCTCAGTGGTCTTCTGGCATCGAGCTCGGTCGCGGCGCTGCTGATCGGCGGCGGCGCGCCGGCGGCGTTCGCGGCATGCGCCATCAGTCCCGTCACCAATCAAAGCTCGATCAGCAATTCCGCCGCCATCAATTGCATCAACATCAACGGCATCACCGTCACCGGCAATGTCACCAATACCATCACCGGCACGCTGACGGCGGCCGGCGTCAGCCAGCCGAGCCGGACCGGCATCACCATCAACAACGCTTCGGTCGGCGGCGCCGTCATCAATGCCGGGCACATCACCGCGTCGACGCTCGGGAACGGCATCTTCGTCACTAATGACGCCATCGTATCCGGCGGCATCAGCAACAGCGGTACGATCACAGCGGGTAACGGCGTCTTCGTCGGCGGCACTATTGCACGCAATTACAACTCCGTTGCAATCTCGACCTTTGCCGGCGGCATCAGCAACAGCGGCACGATCGCAGCGGACGATAACGGCATCATCGTCGGCGGTTTTGCCCACACTGCAAGCTCCGCTACAGTCTCGACCTTTGCCGGCGGCATCAGCAACAACGGCGCCATCTCGGCGGGCGGTAACGGCATCTTTGTCGGCGGCAGTGGATTCTTTTTCGGTAGCATTGCAATCTCGACCTTTGCCGGCGGCATCAGCAACAGCGGCAGGATCACAGCGGGCGGTAACGGCATCTTCGTCGGCGGTGTTACACACACTTTCGGCATCATTACGATCGCAACTTTTGCCGGCGGCATCAGCAATTCCGGCACGATCTCGGCGGGTCAGACCGGGATACTTGTCAAAAATGTCGGCAGCTTTTCGGGCGGCATCGGCAATTCCGGCCAGGTGTCGGCGGCTGGCACCGGAAGCGGCATCTTGGTCGGTGGCAATGCCGCCAACACCGGCAATGGCAACAGCCAGTACGTGTCGGTCACGACCTCGACCTTCTCCGGAGGCATCAGCAATTCCGGCACCATCTCGGCCGGCGACAACGGTATCTTCGTCGGCGGCAATGCCACCGCCATTGGCAGTGGCAATAGGCAGATCGCGTCGACCACAATCTCGACCTTCGCGGGCGGCATTAGCAATTCCGGCACGATCGCGGCCGGCGGCAACGGCATTTTGGTCGGCGGCACCGCCGCGGTCACCCATGCCCTCGACAACAACAACACCGCGACCGCTACGATCTCGGCCTTTTCCGGCGGCATCGTCAATTCCGGCACCATTTCGGCGGCCAGGCGACGGCATCTGGGTCGGCGGCGACGCCAAGCCTCAGACGCCTATGACGGGTTTTACAACACCGGGTCGGTCACGATCTCGACTTTCTCCGGCGGCATCAGCAATTCCGGCACGATTTCGGCGGGCGGCAACGGCATCTGGGTCGGCGGCGATGCCAGCACCGGCGTCATAACGGAGGGCGACAACGCCTCGGTCACGATCTCGACCTTTGCCGACGGCATCGGCAATTCCGGCACCATTTCGGCCGGCGGCAATGGCATTTTCGTCGGCGGCAGCGTTAGCATTGGCGCCGACACCTACTACAACACCGCGTCGTCAGTCACGATCTCGACCTTCTCCGGCGGCATCAGCAATTCCGGCACGATCTCGGCCGGCGGCAACGGCATCTGGGTCGGCGGCAGCGCCAGCTTCAGCGAAAACAGCACCTCCAACACCGTGTCGGTCACGATCTCGACCTTCGCCGGCGGCATCATCAATGCCGGCACGATCTTCGGCCATCGGCGCCGGCATTATCGTCGGTGGCAGCGCCAGCAACGCCGCCCCGGAATTCAACAACGCCGCGTCGGTCACGATCTCGACCTTCTCCGGCGGCATCAGCAATTCCGGCAGGATTTCGGCGGGCGGAGCCGGGATTGAGGTCGGTGGCAGCACCAGCATCGCCTCCGGTTTCGGTTACGGTTCCGGTTACAACAACGCCGCCTCGGTCACGATCTCGACCTTCTCAGGCAACATCAGCAATTCCGGCACCATCGTCGCGCAAACCGGCATCGTCGTGAACAAGGTCGCGACATTCCTCGGCGCCATCGTCAATTCCGGCACCATCACCGGCACCGGCGGCACCGCGATCGACATCAGCGCCGCGCCCAACGCTATGACGATCGATATTCTCGGCGGCGCGATTTCCGGCAACATCATCGGCGCCGGGCTTGCGTCGGGCGACACGCTCAATTTCGCGCTCGGTGCCGGCACGTTCACCTACAATAACAGCTTCATCAATTTCGACACGGTGAATGTCAACTCCGGCACCGTCGTGCTCAACGGCACCGACAGCGCGACTATCGTCAACGTGAACAGCGGCGGCACGCTGGCCGGCACCGGCACCATCGATCCGCTGACCATGACGATCAATTCCGGTGGCACGCTGCAACCGGGCACGCCGGGCGGGCTCGGCACGCTCGCCATCGCCGGCACGCTGACCTTCAACAGCGGTAGCTTCTACGCCATCGACATCGCACCCGGCGCCGGTAACAATTCTAAAACCACCGTTACCGGGAATGCGGTCCTGAACGGCAACGGCACCGTCGAGGTGACGCCGCAACTCGGCCACTACGCCGCGGGGACGGTCTATCAGATTCTGACCACGACGAGCGCGCTCACCGGCACCTTCGCCGGCTTGACCGTGAACGGAGACCATAGCTTCTCTGCAAGTCTCGACTACACGACTAACAGTCCGAACGACGTCGACCTCGACATTACGACCAGCGGCTATTCGCTGCTCACGGCGCCGGCTGGCTTGAACCAGAACCAGCAGAATGTCCTCAACGGCATCAACAATGCGATCCTGCAGGGCGACAGCATTCCGACGGGCTTTTTCAATCTCGGCAGTCTTTCCGGCGCTGCGCTCGGCAATGCGCTGACCCAGCTCGACGGCGAGGACGCGACCGGCGCGCAGAAGGGCGCCTTCCAGCTGATGACGCAGTTCCTCGATCTGATGCTCGATCCGACCGCCGGCGGGGGGAGTGGGCCCGGCGGCGGGGCGAGCGGATTTGCCGATGAAGAGCCGGCAAACCTGCCGTCCGATGTGGCGCTGGCCTATGCCCGCGCGCTGCATAAGCGACCGGCCCGCTCCCAATCCTCCCCCGCAGGCGGGGGAGGCTCAGGGTGGGGGTTCGATCAGCGCTGGAGCGCCTGGGGTTCGGCCTTCGGCGGCTCGGGCTCCTACGACGGCAACGCCACCGTCGGTTCGACGAACGTCACGGCGACCGACTACGGCTATGCCGCCGGCATGGACTATCACGTCACGCCGGACACCGTTTACGGCTTTGCGCTCGGCGGCGGCGGCACCAATTGGGATCTGGCGACGAGTTTGGGCAGCGGGCGTAGCGACAGCTTCGAGGCCGGCGTCTATGCCAAGACGCATTGGGGCGCGGCTTACGTGTCGGGCGCGCTCGGTTTCGCCAATCACTGGTTCACCACCAACCGCATCGCGGTCGGCGACGATCTCACCGCGTCGTTCCAAGGTCAGAGCTATGCGGTGCGCGGCGAAGCCGGCTACCGCTATGGCGTGCCGGTCACCGGATACATCATCGGCGTGACGCCGTACGCCGCATTGCAAGTGCAGGACTTCCACGCCCCGGGCTACAACGAGACCGATCTCTCCGGCGGCGGCTTTGGGCTGACCTACAATGCGGTGAACGCGACCGACACCAGGAGCGAACTCGGCGCGCGCTTCGATAATCTCACCGTGTGGGACGGCATGCCGTTGATCTTACGCGGGCGGCTGGCTTGGGCGCATGACTGGGTGAGCAACCCGTCGCTCGGAGCGGTGTTCCAGGCGCTGCCGGGCTCGAATTTCACCGTCAATGGCGCGGCGGCGCCGCAAAACTCGGCGCTGACCACGGCGGCGGCGGAGCTGCACCTCACCGCCAATTGGACGGCGATCGCAAAATTCGACGGCGAGTTCGCCTCGACGGCGCAGACTTATGCCGGCACCGGCACGCTGCGCTACAGCTGGTAAGCGGGGCCGAGCGGCAACCGCTCGGCCATGTCCGCTCATCTCGACGTGGCACACACGCCCAATTCGCTCAATGCGCCGATCCGGATTACGGATTCTCCGTCCGACCTAGTAGCCTCTCGGCGGATGCGACGGTGTTGAACAGCAGCATCGTGACGGTCATCGGCCCAACCCCGCCCGGCACCGGCGTGATGTAAGAAACTTTCTCAAGCAGTCTGGCGAAGTCGGTGTCGCCGACAAAGCGCCCATCCGGCAGCCGGTTGATGCCGACGTTGATCACGACCGCTCCGGTCTTGACCATTTGCGGCACGATAAGGTTCGGGTGGCCCGCGGCCACCACCAGGATGTCGGCAAGAATCGTGAATTGGGCAAGGTCGCGCGTTTTGGCGTGGCAGATGCAGACGGTGGCATCGCGCTGCATCAGCATCAGCGCCATGGGCTTGCCGACGATATTGCTCGCCCCGACGACCACCACATTGGCGCCTTCGAGCGGGATTCCCTCGTGCTCAAGCAATTTGAGGACGCCATAAGGCGTGCAGGGCGGAAACACGGTGTCGCCCAGCACCAGGCCGCCGACATTGTACAAATGAAATCCGTCGACATCTTTCTCCGCCGAAATCGTGCGCAGCACTTTTGCAATCGAGAACTGGGGCGGCAGCGGCAGCTGAACCAGAATTCCGTGTACCGCCGGGTCCGCGTTCAACGCGGCAATACGCTCGACGACCGCGGCAGGGTCGGCATCAGCGGCAAAATCGTAGCGGAAGGAGCGAATCCCCACTTCTTCGCAGGCCCTGATTTTGTTGCGTACGTAAACGCGGGACGCCGGATTCGATCCCACCATGATCACCGCAAGGCCGGGCTGCAGGCCCTGCGCGGTAAGCCGCGCCGCCCGCGATTTGATCTCGGACCGGATGCCGGCCGAGACCGCGACGCCGTCGATGATCTTTGCCGGCATGTGCTTTTACATCCCGCATGCGGCCACACGTGTTGCAGTGGATCGATTTGCGGCGTCCGCGCGGCTTTGCCTTTGGCACATTCGGTAAAGCGATCGTTTCAAAGTTGCAAGACGCGCGTGACGCTGCAAGCTATTCGGCGTCGCCGGCGGGGCGGACGCCCAACGGGGGAGTGGAAGAGGGCACTTGCCCGATCTCGGTGATGCAGTTCACCAGTTCGGCGGCGCGCGGCACGGCGTAGTCCGTCAGCGAGCCGGACTTGCGCTATAAGGATGGCCGCCCCGCTATCGCGGCGCCTTGCGGACTTAAGCGATGCGGCGCAGTTTCCGCTCCGGTGATCCATGCACGACATCGTCTTCCTGTTCGACGTCGACAATACGCTCCTCGACAACGATGCGGTCCAGGACGATCTCAAGACGCATCTGGCGGATAACTACGGCGCCGCGGCGCGCGACCGCTATTGGCAGATCCTGGAGGAGCTGCGCTCCGAGCTCGGCTATGTCGATTATCTCGGCGCGCTGGAGCGCTATCGCGTCGAGGCGCTGCACCGGCCGGAGCTGCTTCGCATGTCGAGCTGGCTGGTCGACTATCCGTTCGCCGAGCGGCTTTATCCGGGGGCGTTTGAAGCGATTGCTCATGGGCGCCGCTTCGGGCCCCCGGTCATCTTGTCCGATGGCGACGCGGTGTTTCAGCCGCGCAAGGTCGAGCGCTCCGGGCTTTGGGGCGTGGTCGAGGACCGGGTGCTGATTTACATCCACAAAGAAGACGAGCTCGCCAACGTCGAGCGCTTCTATCCGGCGCGGCATTATGTGCTGATCGACGACAAGCTGCGCATTCTCGCGGCGGTGAAGAGCGCCTGGGGCGCGCGCGTCACCACGGTGTTCGTGCGGCAGGGCCATTACGCGCGCGATGGAGAGGCGCTGGCGCGCTATCCGTCCGCCGACGTCACGCTGGAGCGGATCGGCGACTTCGCGACGCTCGACCGCGGCGCGTTTGGCTAGCGCGCGGCGAGCGTGGTAGGGCGGGCGGAATCGACGCGCTTGAGCCGGCTGCGCGGGCACCGCGTTTCAACGATTGCGACGTTGGACCGTTTCGGCCGGCGCGGCCGCCGTAAATTCTTGTTCACCGTGGCCGGTGGGCAACAACCGGCGGCCGATAGCGGGATTAATATGGACCGCGATGCCGGGGGGCATTCATGCAGAGACTCGCCATTGTCATCGGTTTCCTCGCCGCGGCGGCCGGCACGTCTGCTTTTGCGGCCGACATGGCGGTCAAAACGCCGCCCGCGGTGGCGAGCCCGTCAGCCGTGCCGTCCTGGGAAGGTTTCTATGTCGGCGGTGATATCGGCTATGGTATCGGAATCAATAAACTCAATGTCCCCGGGGCATTCGATAGCAATTTTTTCGGCAGTCACGGCGTCAGCGGCGGCGCGCTCGGCGGCTACAACCATATGCTCGCGCCGCGATGGCTGTTAGGTATCGAGGCCGACGCGAACTGGTCGGACGTCGACCACAGCGAGGTTGCCGATGACGGTTTCGGCGATGTCGGCAGCGCCAACATTACCGAGAAACACTCGTATTCGGTCCGCGGCCGGCTTGGCTATCTGCTGGCGCCCAACACACTGTTTTATGGCACAGGCGGCTGGTCGTGGGCGCAGTTCGTCTATTCGCTGACGTCAACGGTGGGGGCGGCCGAAACGGCGACGCTGCGGCTCGGCGGACCGCAGGTCGGTTTCGGCGTCGAAACGCAGCTCGGCGGCGGCTGGAATGCACGGCTCGAATATCTTGAGGCGTTCTACGGCGACGGCAGCTTTAATTCCTCGGTTTTCGGCGCGACCATACATCTACAGCCGGCGGTCGGCGTTGGACGCTTTGGCTTGATCTATCGGTTCGGCGCCGACAGGGACTCAGCTTGGGCGGCGCCGGCGGCAACGCCATCGTGGAACGGGCCAACGATTGCCGCCACCGTGTCGGCGGTGACCGCGACGGCGAAGGTCGATTCGGCGCAAGCGCCCGGCAACGACATCGATGGCTTCGGCAGTTCGGCGATTTTGCCGACCGTGCTGCTCGGTTACAATTGGCGCATTGCGCCGCGCTGGGTGTTCGGCGTCGACGGTGGCGCGGCGCCCGGAATAGCGACGACACAAATTCACATCGACGCGACCGAGGCGGCGCATGCGCGCTTGGGCTATCTGTTGACGCCGGCGACCATGCTGTACGCCAGCGCCGGCTGGTTCCAAAGCGGCTTCAACACCACGCAACTGTTCGCCAACAAGGCGCTGGCTCCGCATCAGCGCGCCAATGCCCTCGAGGTTGGCGCCGGCGTCGAGACGGCCTTGGATGAGCATTGGGCGGTGCGCTTCGAGTATCAATATGGATTTATCCAGACCATAGACAACGTCGTGATCAATATTCAGACGGTGACGGGTCCCACGCAGTTGCCGATTGCCTTGCATCCGCAGGTTCAATCGGCGCAGGTCGGGCTGGTCTACATGTTCAACAACTAAATGGAAGTATCTTCAGTTCGGGTAGGGTGGGCAAAGGCGCCGCACGCGAGAACCGCGCCCAGACGATTTTGCCCACGCGGTTTCGCTCTCGCGCCCCGGTTACCACCCTACGCAGCTGGCGCTTGACCGGAGCGCCGCGATGCCGAACTCTGCCGGCGATAAAGGAGCTTGCCCGATGACGATCATCGATTCCCAGGTCCACGCCTATGAGGCGAACACGCCGAAGCGGCCCTGGCACAACGTGCCGAACTGGCCCGAGCACGCGACCGGCGACGAGATGGTCGCGGCGATGGACAAGCTCGGCATCGACGGTGCGATCTTCATCTCGGCGTTCGGTTTGTACCGCTACGACGCGAGCTACGCGGTGGAGGTGCAGTGCGCGCATCCCGACCGCTTCGCGATCGTCAAGCCGGTCGATCCCGATGATCCGGCCGTGGACGACGTCATCGCCGAGTGGAAAAAGACGCCAGGAACGGTCGGCATCCGCATCATGTTGACCAAGGAGCCGGGGCGCGACCGCGACCCGGCCGACCCCGGCCTCGACCGCATTGCCCGCTCGGCCGTCAAGCACGACTTTCCGGTCAACATCCTGTGCTGGGGCAACCTGGACGCCGGCACGGCGTTGATCGACCGCCATTCCGATACGCGCTTCATCATCGACCATCTCGGTATCCTGCAGCCGCGCACGCCGCCGGCCCCGCCGCAGCCGTGGGCCGACCTGCCGAACGTGCTCGAGCTTGCCAGGCGCAAGAACGCGGTGATCAAGGTGAGCGGCGCCTGCACGCTGTCGCAGCAACCCTATCCGTTCCCGGATATCTGGGATCCGCTTAAGCGTGTCTTCGATGCCTGGGGTTTGGACCGCTGCCTGTGGGGCACGGACTGGACCCGCGCCTTCGCCGTCGTCAATTACCAGCAGGCGGTCGAGCCGTTCCTCAAAACCGACCGTCTGAGCGACAGCGAGCGCGCGATGCTGATGGGGGGCGCCTGCGCCAAAGCCTATCGCTGGTCGCCGAAATCAAGATGACGCACGAGCCGGCGCGGTTGAATGTTCTGATGTCCGGTGGATTCGGCGCGGCGTATGAGCAGCTGTTGCCGGAATTCGAGCGGGCGACCGGCATCAAGGTCACGACCGGCTCGGGCGCGTCGCAGGGGACGGGTCCGCACACGATTGCCGCGCAGCTTAAGCGCGGCACGCCGGCCGACGTGGTGATCCTCTCGCGGGAGGGCCTTGGCGAGCTGACCGCCGCGAACAAGATCGTCGCCGGAACGGACGTTGATCTGGCGCGCGTGCCGCTCGGCGTGGCGGTGCGGGCAGGGACGGCGAAGCCCGACGTGAGCACCGTCGAAGCCTTCAAGAAAATCCTGCTCAAGGCCAACACCGTCGCCATCCCCGAAAGCACCAGCGGCATTTGGCTCACGACCGAGCTGTTTCCGCGGCTCGGCATCGCGGACAAGATCAACGTCAAGGCGATGCCGCGCGGTTCCGCCGCCGCCGGCCTGGTCGCCCGCGGAGAGGCGGATGTTGCGGTCATGCCGGTCAGTGAAATCGTACACGCGGCGGGCGTCGACGTTGCAGGCAGCCTGGCGCCGGAGATTCAGTTCGTGCAGGTTTTTTCGGCCGCCGTCGTGGCCGGCTCGGCAGCGATCGAAGGGGCAAAACGGCTGATCGACTTTCTTGCCTCCGCGCGCGCGTGCGAGGCCATCGGCAACAGCGGCATGGAGCCGCTCGGGAATAGGGAACCGCGCCAAGCGCCGTGGAAGAAGCATCACGCTTGACGATTTCTATTCGGCAATAACGAGGCGCCATGTCAGGCGCCCCGTCCCCCGGCCCCCGGCCCCCGTTTTCACACGGGGGCGGATCAACAACGATGCCTCACTGCTGCGGCTCAACCTTGACCAAAGCGTGGTCGTGGTTGGAGCCGACCCAGAACGACACCGGCGTGGTGCGGTTGTCGATCGCCACCGTGCGCATATTGGTGTCGGACGGCATCAAAAATTGCGCCGTCTCGCCGGTCTTCGGGTCGATGCGCACGACGCGGTCGGTCGACATCGTGGAGGCCCACAGATCCCCGTTCTTGTCGAAGTCGGCGCGGTAGGGAAAGGTGTCCGGCGGCAGATCATACTCGGTGAAGCTTTCGCTCTTGGGATCGAACACCGCGACCTTGTTGCCGCGATATTCGGTCACCGTGATGCGGTCCTGGCCGTCGATCTCCATGCGGCGCAGCCGGGCGTGCGGCGTCGGCGGCGTGTACCACGTCACCTGCAGCGTCTTGGCGTCGATCTTGCCGAGATGGCCGTCGGCAAATTCGGCGAGCCACAGATTGTTCTTCGAGTCGGACATGACCTGATAAATGCTGTAGCGCCGTCCGGACGGCAGCGCGTCGGTCGGGTGCAGACGTTCCCATTTGCCGCTAGCCAGATCGAGCCGGAAAATGTCCTGGGTGCCGACATTTTTTGTCCAGACTTTGCCGTCGACGTCGTGGCGCATGCCGACGAAGTTGAGCTGCACGCGGTTGTCGTTCCATTCCGGCGGCAGCGGATAATATTTGACCTGTCCGGTCTTCGGATCGATGGTGCCGAGCGAGCCCTGGTACATGGTGTCGAACCAGAGCTTGCCCTCCTTGTCGAATTGGAGGCTCAGGAGGCCGACCGGCGCGTCGGGCTTAAACGTCCGAATCGGATATTCGGTGAGCTTGAGCGTCTTCGGGTCGAACTTGGCGATGAACTGCTCGCCGAAGTCAGTGTACCAGACGTTGCCATCCTTATCGAGGATGATGTCGTGCGGCTCGATGGTCGGGCGCGGCAGCGAATATTCGGTGACGATGGCGCGCGTCGAGACCCCGGTCGGCCGCGGCAGCGTCTTGAGCGCATAGGCCCAATGATCGACGGCGCTGAGATTGATGGTGGCGAGATATTCCGCCGCCTTGCGGTATTGCTCCGGCGTGCCCGCGCGCGATCTGTCCAGCATCGGCTGCGGCTTGACCGGCTGGCTTACCGCGCCGTAGCCCTTCATGCGGGTGATCACTTGCGTCCATTCGTCGGCATCGTGCGTCGAGAGCGCGATGCGCTCCATGGTGTGGCAGCTGGCGCAGTCGAGCAGGAACGCCTTTTGCTCAGGCGTGCCGGGGATGCTCATCATCCATTCGGCATTGGTAAGCTGGGCGGCGAGGTTTTTGGTCGGGACGAGCTTGAGATTGGCGACCACCGGATCTTCGGCGACGATCTCGGCCGCGGCGGGCGCCGCGAGATCGTAGCCGACGGCGCGGATCGCCAGCGTATAATGACCGGGCTCCAGCCGGTTCTCCGGGAAGGCGTAATGGCCGGTCTTGTCGGTGGTGACGCTGACCGAGACGATGGAGCCGTCCTTGTGCGCGGTGACGACGACGCCGTCCATGGCGCCTTCGGCGTCGGAACTGAGCTGGCCGGTCAGCGCGGCCGGCGCGTCTTTGGCGCTTGCTGTGGAGCGGGCCGCCTGGAACAGCATAGCCGCCAACGCGGCCATGACCAGCATGGATACCGCTTTCATCGCTCGCTCCCTGGGATTCGCTATTTTTATTTTTTGATGTTTTGCGCCCGCCGGGCCGTGCCAACAAGCGAAATCCGGCCAAACCAGGGTTGCGCGATCTGCCTAGGTCAGATGCGGCAGCGCAGCGTCGAGCAATAGCCCGGCAAACAGGATCAGGCCGGCGTCGCGGTCGGATTTGAACACCGCGAGGCAATTGTCGGGATCGGCGATATCGAGCCGCACGATCTGCCAGGCAAGGTGCGCGGCAAAGGCGAGGAGCCCGAGCGCGAAAACGACGCCCGCGCCGGCCGTGTAACCCGCCGCACCCAGGAGGATAACGGCAACGCCGTAGAACAAGGCCAGCATCGGCTTGGTGCGCGACCCGAACAGCAACGCCGTCGACTTGATGCCGATCAGCGCGTCGTCCTCGCGGTCCTGGTGGGCGTAGATGGTGTCATAGCCGATCACCCAGGAAATCGACCCGGCATAGAGTAAAAGCGCCGGCGGATCGAGGCGAGCGAAGGCGGCGGCCCAGCCCATCAGCGCGCCCCAGGAAAACGCCAGACCCAGAACGATCTGCGGCCAATAGGTGATCCGCTTCATGAACGGATAGAGCGCGACGATGATAAGCGAGCCGATGCCGAGCGCGATGGTGAAGCCGTTGAAGCTCAACAGCACGGCCAACCCGACCAGCGCTTGCAGGACGAGGAACACGGCGGCTTGCCTGACGCTGACCTGGCCGGACGGGATCGGCCGCGAGGCGGTGCGCTCGACCGCTTTGTCGAGATCGCGGTCGACGATGTCGTTCCACGTGCAGCCGGCGCCGCGCATGGCGAAGGCGCCGACGAAGAACAGCGCCAGACGCCAAAGGCTCGGCGCGCTCGCGTGCGCGGCGACAGCGGCCAGCGCCGCCGACCACCAGCAGGGGATAAGCAGGAGCCAGGAGCCGATCGGGCGGTCGAGCCGGGACAGCCGCAGATAAGGCCGCGACCAAGCCGGCGCGACGGTGTCGACCCAATTGCCGGTCGCGTCGGCGACCGAACCGGCCGCAGGATTCATCTCGCTTTGTTCATCGTGCCGGCCTCATCGGCCCAGCGGATTGCCGGTCAGCGTATCGAAGGTGCCGCCGCGGCCGGCCTTGGTATTGGCCGAGGTATCGACCGGCGTCGTTTTGATGGCGTCGCTGAGCGTCGGCGCTTTCGGCCCGGGCGCCGCGGTGCAGGCGGCGTCGCGGAATTTTATCGATTGCTCGTGATTGGTCTTGGCGGCGGCGACGGCCTGATCGGGCACGCCGCACCACGTCTTGTTGTCGATCAGGAATTTGACCACGACGCCCTCGGCAGCCACAAAGGCGGTCATCAGGCGGCAAATGTCCTTGCGATCGGCCTTGGCCTTCATGGCCGCGGAAACTGCGTTCGCCTTGACCTGGGTGGCCTGGCTGAGCGCTGGGAACTTTGCGCATTGCTGCGGCGCGCCCATTGGCCCCATCTGGGCCAATGCGCTCCCGGCGCCGAGCGGCACGCTCGCCGCTGCCAAACACAGTGCGATGGCGAGGCCGCGTTTCATTGGGTAAGCCCCTGTAGCAAGCCTGGCTTAGGTCTGCCGGTTAAGTGTGCCTGAAGTTGCGGCGCGATTAAAGACTAGCGGAATTCGGCGATTAGACGGCAAAAGCCCTGTACGCCCCACATTTTCCGGGTGCCAGTCTTTCCCGGCTCCAGTCTTTCCCGGCTCCAGTCTTTCCCGGCTCCAGTCTTTCCCGGTTCCAGTCTTTCCCCGGTTCCAGTCTTTCCGGATCCCAGTGTTGGCGCTAAACGAGACCGCTGCGCAAGCTTTATGCGGCTTTCGCCAATTCCGGTCGCAAAATCGGCCCGCCATGCCCGGCTACGATTTCCGCAGTCCCCGGCTTTTCGTCGATGCGCCGCTCGAAGCCGGCAGAGCGGTCGCGCTCGAGCGCGCCCAGGCGCATTATCTGAGCCACGTGCTGCGGCTTGGAACCGGCGACCGCGTCCTCGTTTTCAACGGGCGGGACGGCGAATGGAGCACCACTTTGGCGGGCGGCGGCAAGCGCACGAGCCTCGTCGTCGGCGCCAAGACCCGGGAGCAGCCCCGCCGACAGACCGCCGCGGCGGACCTGCATTACCTGTTTGCGCCGCTCAAAGCCGCGCGGCTCGATTACATGGTGCAAAAGGCGGTGGAGATGGGGGTGTCGCGGCTCATCCCGGTGCTGACCCGCCACGGCCAGGTGACGCGGGTCAATCGCGAGCGGATGCGGGCCAATGCCATCGAGGCGGCCGAACAATGCGGCATTCTTGCGTTGCCGGAGATCGCCGAGCCGGTGGCGCTGACACGCTATCTCGCCGAACGCGACCCGGCGCGCTTCTTGGTGTTTTGCGATGAAGACGCGGACGTGGCCAATCCGGGGGTGGCGCTCGCCGAGGCGTCCGCGCAAAATGGGCTTGCGGTGCTGGTCGGGCCGGAGGGCGGCTTTGCCGCGGATGAGCGTGCGGCGCTCGTCAAACAGCCCAATGTGGTGCGGCTTTCGCTCGGTCCGCGCATCTTGCGCGCCGACACCGCGGCGGTGGCGGCGCTCGCCGTGGTACAGACGGTGCTGGGCGACTGGAAGTGAGTCAGTGAATGCGGCCCGGCCGGTCGTAGCAGACGAAGCTGACGTAATCGCCGTCGATGCGATGAATGCTGGTGATCTTGCCGAGGCGGCCATAACGCGCGCAGAAGCTTTCCGCGATCTCTTGGTAGTCGCCGGGCAAAGCAGGCCGATAGGGAAAGATGCCGCCGGTGTTATTGCCGGTGACCCCCGGACCGGGGCCGGCGAAGTCGGCGCCGAACGCCATAGCATTGGTAATGACGCCGGTATTGGCCGCCGCGGCCATCAGCGCCGCAGCGCCGAACGCAATCATGAGCTTACGATACATCGGCGAGCCTCCCGCGCCCGAGCCAGACTGGCAAGCTTAATTCCCCAGGCGGCGGATTGAAAGCGGCTCGCGGCGCGTTGGCGGGCACCGCGAACGAAATTCACATCATCGAATAGGCGCTGGCCACCATGCCGACCGGGCGGCGGTCGGCGGCGTGGAGCAGCATGACGCGGCCGAAACTGGTATTGCGGCCGATGCGCACGACGCGGGCGTCGGCCACGATGTCGAAATTCACCGGGCGCAGAAAGTGGGTGGTCTGATCGATGGTGCTCATCGGCCGGTAGCCGTTCCAGGCCGCCGAGCAGGCAATGACCATGGCGGTGTCGGCGAGCGCCATCAGCGCCTGGCTACAGACCGCCGCGCCGTCGGAGCAGATTTTCTTCGAAAACGGCAATCGCACCGTGGCGCCCGGTTGCCAATCGGGCAGCGCGCCCGGCGGTCGGACCGCCTCGACGCTCTCGACCAGCAGCGCCAGATCCTGCACCCAGGACGGAAACGCTTCGGTCATCAGCCGCCCCGCCGCCTGCAGTCCGAACGAAGGCTGCGGCTTTAAAAGCCGATGCACGTCGCCCATCGTCGTCCTCCCCCCAACCCGGCCCCGCTGCTCCGCCGCCCTCACGGTGGAACACGCCAAATTCATCTACGCAGATTGAACAGGCGCCGCAGATCCGCGGCATTGCTCTTGCGAGCACGCTGACAAACGAATCAAATGCAACGACTGAGACTTCGTAGCACACCATAGGTAGAATCCAGTAGAATCTCGTTGGCTGCGGCCGTTTTCGCTGCCGGCAGCCTGTGAATCGGGGGACCTTGACCGCCGATCATGGGCGCGGCACGCTGATGCCGTTTGGCGCGGGATCGGGGAAGGCAAAATGGTGCGATCGAAGCTGCGGGTGGGTTCCGGCCTTTCGGCATTCGTCGCGGCTCTCGCCGTCGCGCTCGGCGTCCTGTCACTGGCGCCGGCGCGTGCCGCGACCATCCTCGAGAAGAATTTCTGGATGCCCGGCCCGGATTACAGCCGCGACCTGCCGAGCTGCGAGTACCATGCGGCGCTCGACCGCATCATCCGCGACTTCCATTCCAAGGAAAACCGCTTCTGGAATTCCGAGTTGCAGATCGTCGGCTTCGAGAACATCCACGAGATCGACACCATGCCGTGGGCGGCGCAATCCATCCCACGCCGCTATTGCGGCGGCACGGCCGTGATCAGCAATTCCACCAAGCATTCGATCTATTATTCGATCGCCGAGGATACCGGCATGATCGGCATCGACTGGGGCGTCAATTTCTGCGTCGTCGGCCTCGACCGCGACCTTACCTACGGCCCGGATTGCCGGGCGGCGCGGCCCTGATCGGAATTTTCTCCGGCTTCAGCCTAATTCCGCAACGCCTGCAAAACGCAGTCGCGCAGCTGCACCGGATCGCGCGCGCCGCGCTGGGCGAACTCGATCACGGTCTTGGCTACCGTGTCGGATTGCCCCCGGTCGCGATCGCTGACGCCGAGCATCCGGCATACTTCCGCATAAGTGCGCGTCATGGTCGAGATCGCTTCCGGCTCGAACGGCTCGTTCTGGAACAACCGATAGACCGCCATGCCTTCCCTCCTGGCTTCCCGCTTGAATGCAGTTCCGCCGAGGCAATCCAAAGTTAAGGCCGGCGGCCCGGACATTCCAGGACATCCACGAAAACGCTCCTCCTTGCTCGTCACAATGTCGTAAAGCCGCGTCAGTACCGCCACGATCCACAGGGTGTTCTTGATTTGTTCCGAAGCCGGCGCTACACTGCGATGTCCGGTCAGAGGGGCGATCATGGTCAAGTCCGTAGTTCGTGTGGCGTTGGTTGCGTTGTTGCTCGCCCCTCTGCCGGCCACCGCGCAAGACGGCGCCGCGGCGGCGCATCCCGACGCGCCCGGCCAATTCGACTTTTATGTGCTGTCGCTGTCGTGGTCGCCGTCGTTCTGTGCCGAGGCGGCCGAGCGTCGCGCCGGCGCGGCGCCGTCGCTGCAATGCGGGGCGCGGCACTATTCCTTCGTCGTGCACGGGCTGTGGCCGCAATACGACAAGGGCTTTCCGGAATATTGCGAGAAGCCGGCGCCGCGGCTCGATCGCGACATTGTTTCGTCGATGCTCGACCTGATGCCGGCGCCGCATCTCGTCTATAACGAATGGGACAAGCACGGCACCTGCGCGGGGCTGTCGCCGCGCGGCTATTTCGACACCGTGCGCCGGGCGCGTGCGGCGGTGAAGATCCCGCCCGATTACAGCGGGCTCAGCGCGCCGCTCGCGGTCGCGCCGGGCGCCGTCGCCGACGCCTTCATCAAGGCCAATCCCGGACTTTCCGCCAAGGCGATGGCGGTCGAATGCGACGGCAAGCGCCTTACCGAAGTTCGGCTGTGCCTGGCCAAGGACGTGTCCGCGGAGTCCGGGACAGTGCAATTTCACGACTGCCCCGAGATCGTCAAACGCAGCTGCCGCCGCGATCAAGTGCTGATGCCGCCCGTTCGCGGCGGTTAAGGACTTGCAGCTCACCCGATAGACTGCGCTACACAGATAGCGATGAACTATCAGCACGCCTTTCATGCCGGCAATTTCGCCGATGTGCATAAGCACGTTGTGCTCACGCTCGTGCTCGACTATTTGCGGGCCAAGCCGGCGGCATTCCGCGTCATCGACAGCCATGCCGGCGCCGGCCGCTACGATCTGTTCGGACCGGAGGCGGCGCGTTCGCCCGAATGGCGCGACGGCATCGCGCGCGTCATCGCGTCGGCGCCTGATCTGCGGCAGGGCGCGGCCTTTGCGCTGCTCAAACCTTACCTCGACATCGTCGCGGCGCAGAATGTCGCCGGCGCGCTTCGCGTCTATCCCGGCTCGCCGCTGATCGCCAAGGCGCTGCTGCGGCCGCAGGACCGCCTGATCGCCTGCGAGCTCGAGCGGCGCGCCGCGGCCTCGCTCAAAACCTCCCTGCGCGGCGATCCTCGCGTCAAGGTGCTGGCGATCGACGGCTGGATCGCGATCAAAGCCAATATCCCGCCCAAGGAGCGCCGCGGCCTCGTGCTGATCGATCCGCCCTATGAGGAGGCCGGCGATTTCAGCCGGCTCTCCAACATGCTCGGCGAAGCGCATCGCAAGTGGCCGACCGGCATCTACCTGCTGTGGTATCCGATCAAAGAGCGCGACGCGCCGGACGCGCTGGCGCGGCGGCTGCGCCGCCTCGGCGTGCCGAAAGTCTTACGCTCCGAAATAACGCTTGCGGCCCCGCGCGCGGATGCGGGGCTCGCCGGTTCGGGTCTCATCGTGGTCAACCCGCCCCACACATTGGAGCGGGACTTAGAGATTTTGCTCCCCGTACTTATACGGGTGTTTTCGCCGAGCGCCGCGCAGCGGCTCGATCGGCTCGCGGGGGAACAACAGCGACGCGCTCGCGGACAGGTAGCGAAACGCTAGCCGCAAACTGGCGCAAACTGGCGCAACCCCGGCAAAAATCGCCGCTTGCCACTTTTACACACGTGAAAATTGGGTTAATTGACTCGGTGCTGACTTGGACGTTCCGCCTCCTGTGGGGGGCCGGCGGAGTGACTGAGACCGTCTGGGGCTCAAGCTCTTTGCTCGCGTGGATGTTCTGGCTGGCCGTCGCGCCGTGGGGGTGGCGGCGAAAGAACTACGGGGGAAGGAGTGTCTCGATGGCAATGACCGGTACGGTCAAATTTTTCAACGGTGAACGCGGCTATGGCTTCATCAAGCCCGACGACGGTGGCCGCGATGTGTTCGTGCACATTACCGCCGTTGAACGGGCGGGGCTCAAATCGCTGGTTGAGGGGCAGCGGATCAGCTTCGACGTCGAGCCCGATAAGAAAGGCAAGGGCCCGAAGGCCGTCAATCTCGTCGTCACCGGCTAAGACAACGTCGCCGCGGCGCGCAATACGCCGCGTGACTTGAAAAACGGACGGCAGCGCCGCCGTCCGCGGGTTGGGGTTTTTCCCCGCAGGATGTGCTTTATTCCCGCTGCTTTCGCAATTCCGGAGTCGCCGCGATCTTGTGGGAAAGCCAGTTTTCGCCCCGGATCAAATCCGGGTGGGCTATTTCGTGATCGTGCTCCGGCAAACTCCAAAGGTGCCGCAATGATGATCCTACGTTCTTCGCCGTCCTCGCCGTTCGGCCGCAAGGCGCGGATTGCCGTGTCGCTGCTCGGCTTCGACGCCAACGTCAAAATCGAGCCGGCCGACACCACCGACGTCAACGACAGCGTGCGCGCGCAAAATCCGTTGGGCAAGATTCCGGTGCTGATCGCCGAGGACGGCATCGCCTATTACAATTCGCGGGTGATCCTCGACTATCTCGACGATCGCTCGGGCGGCGGCGAGATCGTGCCGCGCGAGCCGAAGGCGCGGCTCGCGGCGCTCCGCCTGCAGGCGCTGTGCGACGGCATTCTCGATGCGTCGATCCTGACCATCTACGAAACGCGCTGGCGCAAGACGGAAGCGCGGGAGCCGAAATGGCTCGAACACCAGGCCGGCAAGGTGACGCGCGCGCTCGCCGCGCTCGAAGCCGCGCCGCCGGCGCTCGATGGCGGCCCGCCGAATGTCGGTCAAATCACGCTTGCCTGCGTGCTCGGCTACCGCGACTTCCGCTTCGGCGGCGACTGGCGCAGCGACCATCCGCGGCTCGTCGCCTGGCTCGACAGTTTCGCCGCGCGGGTGCCGGCTTATGCCGCGACCAGGCCGACGGGGTGAGGTCGGAGCCTGCGATTTCGCGTGGCGCTCACAGATAAGCGCGTTCGATGCCGCGCGTGGCCATCAATTCGGCGATGCGCTTGCGCGCGTGAAAGACGCGGGTTTTCACCGTGTTCTGCGGCACGCCGATGATGCGGGCGATCTCCTCGATCGATTGCTCGTGATAATAAACCAGATCGATGACCTGGCGATGCGCGCTCGACAATTGTTGCAGGCAGGCCTGCAACACCGCGCCGCGATCGGTTTTTTGCATGGCCACTTCCGGATCGTCGGCGGGATCCTCGAAGGCTTCAGCGACCTCGTCATCGAGCGAGGCGAACGAGCGCTGCCGCAGCGCGCTCAACGCCTTGTAGCGCGCAATGCCCAGGATCCAGGTCGTGACCTGCGAGCGCGCCTCGAAGCCTCGGGCGCCGCGCCAGAACGTCAAGAAACACCTCGTTGAGCAAATCCTCGGCGGTCTCCTCGTTTTTGACGATCCGGGTGAGGAAGCGGAAAACGCGCAAATGGTGCCGGGCGAACAAAAGCCGCATGGCCTCCGTGTCGCCTTTCGCAATCAGTCCGATCAGCGTTTGGTCGGACCTTGCCTGGACCGATGGCGGCCGGCTCGACGCGGCCGTTGAGATCGCTGGATTGTATTGCATGGCTTGCCCCCATGATGGGCAGCCTAGAATTCTTGGGCGACGCGGCTCCATTCTACGTTGGGTAATGGGTTATGTCGGAAGGGAAGGGGACCCTATACGCCGGTATAGGGGGACGGGCGCGGCTGCGGCTAGCCGCCGCCCGTCAGCCGAGGTCGCCGGCGTTCGATTCCTCGAGCGCCTTGTCGAGGCAGGCGATCAGGCTCTTTTCGTCGAACGGCTTGCGCAGGAAGCCCGAGGCTCCGGCGTCAAGCACGCGGTCGCGGACTTTTTCCTCGAAATACGCGGTCATGAAGATCATCGGCGTGCGGTGGCCTTCGGCGATCAGCCGATCCTGCAGATCGGCGCCGTTCATGCCCGGCATGTTCAGATCGGTGATTAAACAGGACAAATCGCGCCGCCGATCCGACTGCAAATATTCCTCGGCCGACGAAAACATCGCGGCGCGGTAGCCGAGCGAGCGGATGAGCCTCGCGGTTGCCTGGCGCACCGATGCGTCATCGTCGATGATGGATATCACGCGCTGCTTTGCCAATTTTTTTGCCCTTACTCAGCGCGTTTTAGTCGCAACGGACGGCTCTCCGCCACTGTACATGGGCAAGGTTCGGGCATCGGATAGGGCTACGGAACTATACTTGTGTATAGTCGTCACGCAGGCTCGCGGCGAATGCCCAATGCGTCGGCCATCCGCACCAGCTCGGCGAGCGACTTTGCTCCCATCTTGCGCATCACGCTGCCGCGGTGAACCTTCACGGTGATTTCGCTGACCCCGATCTGCCCGGCAATTTGTTTGTTCATCAGACCGGCTGTGACCAGCGCCATGATTTCCTGTTCGCGCGACGTCAGCGTCGCGAAATTCGCTTTCAGTTTGGCGGTATCGCTCGCGTTTTTGCGCCGGTCGCGATCGCGTTCGAGGCCGGTTTGCACGGCGTCCAGCATGTCCTGGTCGCGAAACGGCTTGGGCAGAAACTCGATCGCTCCCGCCTTCATGGCCCGCACGGTCATCGGGATGTCGCCGTGGCCGGTCATGAACACGATCGGGATATCGATATTCGCCTTGAGGAGCTCGGCTTGGAAATCGAGCCCGCTCAGCCCCGGCAATCTGACGTCGAGCACCAGGCAGCTCGGGCCGTCCGCCAATTTGTTGCGCAGAAATTCCGGCGCCGAGGCGAATGCCTTGGCCTGCAAACCGACCGATCGGAACAAGCGCGCCAGCGCGTCGCGCAGCGAGGCATCGTCGTCGATCACATAGACGATCGGCTGTGCTTCGGCGGCTGCGGTCATGAGATTGCCTGTTGCGCTGCGGCGCCAACTTTGGCCGCCGGCAAGACAACGCGAAAGATCGACCCGCGCGGGCGCGCCGGCGCCGCCGAAAGCTGACCGGCGTGACGTTCGATGATCATGCGGCAAAGGGCAAGGCCTAAGCCCATGCCATGCGCCTTGGTGGTGATGAAGGCATCGAAGATGCTGTCGATGTGCTTCGGATCGATGCCGGTTCCGGTGTCTTCGACCGCAATGGCGACAGCGTCGTCGCCGTCACGCTCGGTCCGCAGCTGCAAGATGCGGCGGCCGTCCCTGACGCCATGCATGGCTTCGATGGCGTTGCGCACCAGATTGATGAGCACCTCCTGCAATTGCCCGCGGTGGCCGATCACGAGCGGCAGGCCGGACTGCAGCGCCGTGCGCGTGGTGACGCCGTCGCGGTTAAGCTCCTCATGCAGTGTTTGCAGGACGCCGGCGGTAAGCGCGTTGACGTCGAGCGGCTCATGGCCCTGATCGGCCTTGCCGAACAGAGCGCGGATATTGTCGAACACCTGGCTGGCGCGATGGCTGTCGCCGACCATGCTGTCGAGCGCGAGCCGGGCTTCCTCCAGATTCGGCGGGGTGTGCCCGAGAAAGCGCAGCGCTGCGCCGCCGTTGGAGGCAATGCCGGCGAGCGGCTGCCGCACCTCATGCGAAATCGCGGCCGCCATCGCTTCCAGACTCATCAGCTTGTTATTGCGCTCGCGCTGCAGCTCGGCGACCGAGCGGCCAAGCTCGTCGGTGCGCTGACGCAACTCGCCGAACAGCCGGGTGTTTTCGATGGCGATGATGGCCTGGGCGGCGAAATGGCGGGCGAGCTCGATCTGCTTGTCGGTGAAGGGGCGGACGGAAAGCCGCATCAGCACGATGACGCCGATCGGGCTGCCTTCGCGCAGCAGCGGCACGCCAAGCACGGTGCGATAGCCTATCTCCTTCTGGGCGGCCTGTAGCCCATAATCCGGATCGGCCAGCACGTCGGCGACGTGGATCGGTTTACGCTCCATCACCGCCCGCCCGATGACGCTGCCCCGTCCCGGTGCCAATGGGACGCCGCCGGCAAGAGCCCGGTGATTGGACGGTCCGCCGTAAGTCGCGATGACGCGATAATTCTCGCCCTGTTGGCGATGCATGGCGGCGAGATCGGCGTCGCACAGCCGCACCGCCAGCTCAATCAAGGTATCGAGCAATTGCTGCAGATCGAATGTCGAACGGCTGATGATGTTGAGCACGTCGGCGGTGGCGGTCTGCTGCTCGAGAACTCCCGCAATTCGTGCAACAGCCGCGCATTTTCCACCGCAATCACCGCCTGATCGGCAAAGCTTGTGGCCACCTCGATCTGCTTGGCGGTGAACGGGCGAACCGCGGTGCGGCCGACCGTGAAGGAGCCGACGAGTTCACTGTCCTTGAACATCGGCACCGCGAGCGTGGTGCGCACGCCGGCGCGTTCGACGACGACAACCGTCGGCGGATTGCGCTCGGTATAGGCCCGGTCGGCGGCCAGATCGGGAATATGAATATAGCTTCTCGCCGCCAGCATGCGGCCCGAAGCGGAATGCTCTTCGGGCCGATACGGCGCGCGCTCGCGCAAGGCCACGAACTCGGCCGGCAGATTATGGCTGGCGACAAGATGCAGCGCGTCGCCATCCCAGCGGTTGATGATACCATTGTCGGCGTCGCAAACTCGCACCGCATTTGCCAGGATGGTGGCGAAGACCGGCTTTAGGTCGCCGGAGGAGCTGCTGATGGCGCGCAGCACCTCTGAGGTTGCCTTCTGCTGCGCCAGCGCTTCATTGAGTTCGCGCCCAAGCCGCGCGACCGTCGCTTCGCGCTTCGTGACGGAGGATTTCTGCGTACGCGCACGCCGCGGCCGGTCGCGGCGCTTGGCCACGGCGCGCTTGCGGCGCTTGGCCACGCCTCGTTCGCCGCCTGCTTTGGCACCGGTTTTGGAGCGCCGTCGCATCGCTTCCCCCTGGCCCCGAACGTGGGACCGCGCATGGTAGCGGGACAGGCGGGTCGACGGAAAGTGGCGCCGCCGCGGCATTGGCTGCGGCATGCTCGCGGATATGGCATGCTTGGACCGCCATGCCGCTCTTTACCCTCGACGAGCTTGCCGATGCCGCCGCCATCGCGCGCCGCGTCGTGCCGCCGACGCCGGCTTATGCGTGGCCGTTGCTGGCCAAAACGGTCGGTGCCGAAGTCATCGTCAAACACGAGAACCATACGCCGATCGGCGCCTTCAAAGTCCGCGGCGGGCTGGTTTATGTCGATGCTCTGTGCCGTGCCGGGCCCCGGCCAAGCGGCCTTGTGACCGCGACGCGCGGCAATCACGGCCAATCGATTGCGCTTGCCGCCGCGCGTCACGGGCTGCCGCTTGTGATCGTCGTGCCGGAAGGCAATTCGAGCGAAAAGAATGCGGCGATGGCCGCGTTCGGTGGCGAGGTCATCACCGCCGGCAAGGACTTCGACGACAGCCGGCTTACGGCGGAGCAGATTCAACGCGACCGCGGCTATCATTACGTGCAGGCGTTTCACCGCGATCTGGTCAAAGGCGTTGCAACCTATGCCCAGGAGTTGTTCGCAAGTCACGCCGATCTCGACGTGGTTTATGTGCCGATCGGCATGGGTTCGGGCGTTTGCGGATTGATCACGGTACGCGATCTGCTCGGGCTGAAGACCGAAATCGTCGGCGTGGTCGCCGACAACGCGCCGGCTTACGCTCTTTCGTTTGCGGCGGGGCATGCCGTGCAGACGAACGCGGCGCGCACCTTTGCCGACGGGGTGGCTTGCCGCGTGCCGTCGCCGGAAGCACTCGATATCATCATCAACGGCGCGGCACGTATCGTTCGCGTCGGCGAGGATGAGATCGCCGAAGCGATCCGCATCTACTTTCGGACCACGCATAATCTCGCCGAGGGCGCCGGCGCCGCGCCGCTTGCGGCGCTGCTGCAGGAAAAGACCCGCTATGCCGGCAAGCGCGTCGGCCTCGTTCTCTCCGGCGGCAATATCGACATGCCGGTCATGGCGCAAATCCTGTGCGGCGCGACGCCCGCCGCCTGACCTGGGCCGGGCACTCATAAATCCGGCTCAAGGTCCGCTTCGCTCCGAAAGCGAGTGAAATGCTGCATAGCCACAAAATAACGCGAAGGGCCCAATAGGCGACATCGCTGAGTGCAACGCGGCCGCAAGCAGCCGGTGACGTTTTAAATCACCGGTCGAGGATTTCGAGAATTGGACAAGGCGGCATTGGCTTACCGCAACATTGCTGATCGCAGTGCTGGATTGTTTCGGTCAGGACATTTTCGAGTTTGGTTAAGTCGGCGCGCTTGGCGCGCACGTCCTCCAGATGATGAGCAGCGGCAGCTCGCAGGTCAGTACAGGAGTTCCTCCGGTCTACGGACAGTGTCAGCAATGTACGGATATCGCTGATGCCAAAGCCAAGTTCACGAGCGCGCCTGATGAAGCGCAACTGTTTGAGATGTTGCTCTTGATAGCTGCGGTGACCACCTGCCGTGCGGGGTGGCTTGCTCATGAGGTTGATGCGTTCGTAGTACCGGATCGTCTCGATGTTTACGCCAGCGAGATAGGAGAGCGCGCCAATCGTAAGGGGGCGGGCTCGCGAAGCTGTGATCGGTGCCATGGATCAAATCTCTTGAACCTGTAGTGGCTACAGGTTGCATCTTCGCATCAATAAGGCACAGGCGGCAATCACGATAACGGCAACGCTGTACTCGAACCGTTGGCTGGCAAATTAAAGACTCGCGATGAAGATGCGTGCGCTAGATGGACAAGATTGGATAAGAGCGGTCGCCGTGGGCATCGGCGTCTCAGTCCTCACGGCGGCTTTCATGGTTGCAACGTCAAAGGCCGGCATTTCGCCGTTGCCGAAAGCGCTGGGTCTCGCTTTTGCGGAAACCGTTTTAGGGCGACCCCTCCCGCTACCCGTGGGCTTGCTGTTCCACACCATCTGGGTCACTGCCTTTTCGTTGCTTTATGTGGTGCTCTTCCGCGACGCGTTGACCTTGTTGCGGGCTCTGGCGCTGGGCATCGCGTTGTGGCTTTTCGTCTTGGTGTTTTTCTTTCCCGTGGTGGGCTGGGGCTTTTTCGGGCTTGTTGTCGGGCCCAAAATGATCGTCGGCGCGGCCATACCGCACCTTCTTTTTGCGTTTTTCCTATGGGGACTATGCCGGTGGGCGTTTAGAGGGGCGCCAAGCCAGGCCATCGCCTGAAACGTAACGATTAAGATTGTCAGATTGAACGAGTTGGGTCATTTTCGACCGACCCGGCCGGTTCTGCCTGCCGGTCCATTTCTGCTTCGCTCCGAAAGCGGACTTGAAGCCGGGGCGGAGCGAGTTCGGACCCTATCGAGATCGCTCATAGTTCTCTGATTTCAAACCTCAAAGCTTCGAATCATTCGCTATGAACTCGCCGACCATGAATGCGCGCCCATCAGACCGATGCTGCCACACAAACCGCGCGGCGCGCCAAGGGTGAACGATCGCCGTGTCCACAACGCCATCTTTTGGGAGTCCACGCCCTAGGCTCAGACGCCGCCGACGGCGACGTGCTGCTTGAGCCGGTTGGGTCGTACCGCCATCGTCGTCACCGGGCATAGCGGCGTCGGGATCGGGGTCTTTTTGAAGGTCGGGGTCTCGCCATTGCCGCCTTCGACATCCACCCAGACCAGCCAATTCGCATCGTCGCGCTCGGTGCAATCCTCGCGGAAGTGGCTCAGCCGTGACTCGGTGCGATAGAGGGATGCGCCGAGAATGAAGCGCGCCGCGAGCAACATGGCCTCGGTTTCCTTCAGCCGCACCAATTCGTGCACATGCGGCGCGGCGAGTTCGCGGAAATCTGCGGCGAGGCGCTCGATCTTGCCGTAGGCCGCCTGCAACCGGTCGGCGCGTTTGAGAATGCCGATATCGTAAGCGAACATGATGGCCTGCAAATCGCGCAGGATGCGGTCCGACTCGGCTTGGGCGGTGGGACGCAGCGGTTGCAGGGCCTCATCGTGCAGCGCTTCGACCTCAGCGAGGTTGATATCCGGCGCGGGGAGGCGGTCGAGGTCTTCCACGGCGCTCCTCCCGGCGACCCAGCCATTGCCGATGCCGAGCCCGATATGGAAGCCGGCGAAATGATTGGCGCAGCCGCTTTGCGCCAGTCCGGCGGCAAGCAGTCCCGGAACGTCGGAGCGGCAATCCGGCCCGGTGCGGATTGCCATTTTGGTCATCTGGTTGAGCGCGTAATACGGCGTCTTGCCGAACATGTCGGTGTTGGCTTCCGAGCCGAGCTTGCGGAAGAAATTGTCCATCCACTTGACTTTGCTGTGGATGAAGTGATCGCGCATCGCTTCCGGAATCGGCGACATGTCGAGATAGAGCGGATCGTTGCCCTTCATCTTCTCGGCGGCCATGGCACGCGCGATGCGCGGCACGTCGGCTTCGTCCGCCCATTCCGGCTCGTAGGCGCGCATAAAAGCTTCGCCCTTGGAATTGGTGAAGCGCGCGCCCTCCTGGATCGCAAAAGTGATGCCTTCGAAGTAGAATTTCGGCGTGCCCGGCCGCACGTAACTGAACTCTGCATTGCGCAGCGCGGCGCCGGCGCGGTAGGCGAGCAGCGTGCCGGTGCCGGTGATGTCGCGCACGAAGCCGGAGCGGAAGGTGATGGCGTTGGTGGCGATGATGGTGGCGCGCGCCTTGATCAGATGAAATTCGCCGGTCCGGCTGTGGATCGCGGTAGCGCCGACGATGCGGCCGGACGGGCCGCCCAGAAGCCCGGTGACGAACAGCCGGTCGAGCAGTGCCACGCCCTTCTCCTCAAGCGCCAGCCGCAGCCGCCAGCAATATTCGAGGCCACCGCCGTCCGGGCACATCACCCGCGCCAGATCGAGGCCGCGGGTCGGCCGGCGTGCATATTTGCCGTCGGCGTTGCGCGGGAATTTCATGCCCATCGCCTCGAAATCGGCGATGCGGTCGAACGAGTTCACCAGCGATTCCCGCACCAGAAGCTGATCGGCGATGCCGTCATTGCCGGCAACGATCTCGCGGGTGATGCCGTCGATATCGTCCTCCGGGAAGGCCACGATCATCCAGGCGTTGGAAAACGCGGTATGGCCGGTGCGGCCGGTCATCCAGGTATCGGCGACCGCGACCTTGGTGCCGTGCGCGCCGTGGCGCTTCGCGCTCAAGGCCGCGATCATGCCGCCAGCGCCGCCGCCGACCACGAGTATGTCGGTCTCGATCAAGGTTCCATGCAATTGCGGCATTTATTCACTCGATTGCGCTCACTCACCACGGTCGCGGGCGGTTCTTCACCGACGGGTGCACGTCGACGATCTGCTCGGGACAGAAAATCTCGCAGCTAAAGCAGGTGATGCAATGCTCGCGAAACTTGATCACCGGCAGGAACCTGGTTTCAACGAGGCCGTCGAGCCGGGCCTGCAGTGGCGCCGGCTCCATGTGGATCACGTCGGCCGGGCAGACATCGTCGCAGATTCCGCAGCTGGTGCACTTTTCAATCTCGATATTTTCGATCATCCTGCGCCCGATATTCCCGACCGTCATTCGCTTAAAAGCTGTTAAGCAATAGTGACGCGCCTGCCTTGCCTCGTCGAATTGCGCGCCAATATGGACCGTCACGCTCCGCGGCGATAGTCCTTACCCGAAGAAGTGTCATGAGCCGGCTGCCCATTACGATTGCCACGTGGGACTACGATCGGGTGCGCGCGCTTGTCGACGGACGCGTGCGCGTTGAGGGCTGCGACGTCAACTACCTGACGATGCCGGTCGAGGAGTGTTTCGAGCGCGCATTCTTCCACGGCGAGTTCGACGTCGCCGAGATCGGCTTCAGTCCCTATTTGATCGCGCTGTCGCGCGGCATCTGTCCTTACGTGGCGATCCCTGCGTTTCTGTCGCGGATGTTCCGCCATTCGGTGGTCTATATCCGCACCGACCGCGGCATCGATGGCCCCGCCGATCTGCGCGGCAAGCGGGTCGGCGTGCCGGAATATCAGATGTCCGCGGTGCTGTGGTTTCGCGGCTATCTGCAGGACGATTTCGGTATCGCCGCGAAGGACATCCAGTGGGTGCAGGCGGGCCTGGAAAACCCGGGCCGGCGCGACAAGTTTCCGCTCAATCTGCCCGACGGCTTTCCGCTGGTTTCGCGCAACGATGTCACGTTGAACGACATGCTCGTCGCCGGCGAGCTCGACGCCGTGATGTCGGCGCGGCGGCCGCCGTGTTTCATCGCCGGCCATCCCAAAGTGCGGCGTTTGTTTCCGGATTATCGCGCCGTCGAGCGCGATTACTACCGGAAGTCGGGGTTGTTTCCGATCATGCACGCGGTCGGGGTAAGGCGCGAGCTTCTGGACCAGCATCGCTGGCTCGCGGCGAGCCTGTACAAGGCGTTTTTGCGGGCGAAACGGCTTGCCGAGGCCGAATTCGCCGAAACCACCGCGCTTAAGATCGGGCTACCCTGGATCAATGCCGAATACGAGGCGACCAAGGAGGCAATGGGACCCGATTTCTGGTCCTATGGCGTGACGGAAAACCACAAGGCGCTTTCCACCATGGCCCGATATTCTTATGAACAGGGGCTCGCGCTGCGCATCGTCGACGTTGCAGAGATGTTCGCCGAAGGCAATATGAGCGAAACGCGGGTCTAGGGAGCGAAACATGGCCGTCCAACTGATCTGCTGTTCGCACAGCCCGTTGATGGTCACCGGCATCGAAGAAACCGAGCGCGACGTACAGACGCAATTCTTCAGCGAGCTCGACGGCGCGGCGGCCGCCTTGCATGCGTTTAATCCGGATCTCGTCGTGGTGTTCGGACCGGACCATTTCAACGGCTTCTTCTACGAGCTGATGCCGGCCTTCTGCATCGGCACCGCCGCCGAAGGCGCCAAGGACTGGCATCTCGATAGCGGGGCGCTGCGGGTGCCGCGGGAGCTGGCAACCGCCTGCGTGCGCTTTCTGCAGTCGCGCGATTTCGACGTTGCCATCTCGCACCAGATGAAAGTGGATCACGGCATCACCATTCCGCTCTACAAGCTCACCGGCGCGCTCGCCCGCTACGACGTGCTGCCGATCTTCGTCAATTGCGCCGCCGATCCGCGGCCGTCGTTTCGCCGCGTGCGCCGCTTCGGCGAGGCGGTCGGCGAGTTTCTCGCCGACAAGGATTTGCGGGTGACGATCGTCGGCTCCGGCGGCTTGTCGCACGATCCGCCGACGCCGCGGCTCGAACGGAGCCCGCCGGACGTGGCGCGGCGGCTGATCGTGCGGCAGACGCCGACGCAAGAGGAGCTCGATGCGCGGGAAAGCCGGGTCATCAAGGCGGCGCGCGATCTCGTCGTCGGCAAGGGTCCTTGCCTGCCGCCGAGCGAGCAATGGGACCGCGACTTCTTGCAGACCTTCCTCGGCGACGAGCTTGAGGATTTCGACCGCATGACCGACGCGGAGATCGATCGCGTGGCGGGCTTCGGCGCGCATGAGGTCCGCACCTGGGTCGCCGCCGCCGCGGCAGCGCGCAAGATCGGCGCTCCGCGACCGGAATTGCGCTACTACCATCTCGTTCCGGAGTGGATCACGGGAATGGCGATCGTCGTGGCGCAATGACGGCGCGGCGGAAACGGGGATGGGGACGGCGATGAACGCGCCGGTTGCGCAACAGCGAAGGCCGCCGATGGAGCAAGCGCGTGACGAGATTGTCGCGGTGCGCAATCTCGGCCAGACGTTCGGGCCGCTGCGTGCCTTCGAGAACATCAATCTGTCGGTCCGTGAGCACGAATTTCTCTGCATCATCGGACCGAGCGGCTGCGGCAAGTCCAGTTTGCTGATGTCGATCGCCGGCCACAACCGGCCGACCGAAGGCGAAATTTATTTCGGTGGCGCCCCGGTGCACGGCCCGGACATCGAGCGCGGTCTCGTTTTTCAGGAATATGCGCTGTTTTTGTGGATGAACGTGTTCGACAATGTCGGCTTCGGGCTGCGGATGCTGCGCAGCGCCAGCGGCGCCGAATACCGCCGGCAGGTGGAGGAACATCTGGCTCTCGTCGGCCTCACCGAATTTGCGAATTATTGGCCGCATCAGCTCAGCGGCGGCATGCGCCAGCGCGTCGCCATCGCGCGGGCGCTCGCCGTCAAGCCCCGGGTCCTGCTCATGGACGAGCCGTTCGGCGCGCTCGACGCCTTGACGCGGCGCGCGCTGCAGCAGGAGCTGGTGCGCATCTGGCAACTGACCAAGATGACGATCATCTTCGTCACCCACAATCTGCAGGAAGCGCTCTATCTCGGCGACCGGGTGCTGTGCATGTCGCGGCGCCCCGCGCGCATCAAAAAAGAGATCGCGATCGCGCTGCCGCGGCCGCGCGACGTTGAGGATCCCGACGACGCAATGAAACAAATCATCAGGGAGATGCAGGATGCCGTCTATTCGGAAGTGGATCCGCCAGGCGTGGCGGGGGGCTGAAACCGCCCGCGCCGGACGCGTGCTGGCGCGCCGCGCCGCGGCGGCCGCGATCGCGCTGTGCGCCTTGGCGCCGCTGCACGCCGCGGCGCAAGGCGCGCCCGACGTGGTGAGTTATGTCGACGTGCCGCTGCAGGATTGGCTGCCGTTCTGGGTCGCCCAGCAGGAGAATTTAGGCAAGCGCTACAATATCGAACTCAGGGCCGTGCCGATTACCGGCGGCACGCAGACGGCGGAGTTCGCGGCTTCCGGAAATGCCGATATCGCCACCGTCGCCGCCACGCTCTGCCTGCTTGCGGTAAAGCAGGGGCTGGTGCCGGACCGGATCGCGTTGATTGCGCCGGTCGGCTCATCGGCCGATCCGCAGCATCCGTTCGCCGGCATTATTGCCAGCGATGCGGTCAAGTCGTGGAAGGACCTCGAGGGCAAGACGGTCGCCGTGCACAGCGTGCGCAGCCTGTTTTATCTGGCGCTGGTGACCCGGCTCGGCCGCGAAGGCGTCGACGTCAAGAAGATCAATTTCGTCGAAGTGCCGCTGCCGCAGCAGGTCGCGGCGCTCAAGGCGGGACGGGTGGCGGCGATCATGGTCGGGACCGATTTCGCCGCCCGCGCCACCGCCGACCACGTCGGGCATCTGCTCGACTGGGTGATCGGCAAGCCGCCGTTCGACCATTACAATCTCGCGATGCTGGTGGCCAATCGCAGTTTCGCCGACAGCAAGCCGGCTGTGCTGGAGAACTTCCTCAAGACCTACATGACCGCGGTCAAATGGATCGTCGATCACCCGCAGCAGGCCAAGGAGGTCGCCGCGGCAAAGCTTGGGTTTAAGGATCCGGTGATCGCCAAAGGCTTTCTGCTCGAGAATTGGGATCCCACCTTGACCCCGAACACAGGGTCGCAGGCGCTCGATGTCGAGGTGATGAAGGGCCAAGGGCTGATCAACGAGCCGATCGATCTCGGCAAATATCTAACGCACCTGAACCTCGTCGCCGATGCGCGCCGTGCGGCTCTCGGCCAATAGCATGGGCGAGAGCGCGCGGCGGCCGCGGCCGCCGCACCCACTAGCGCGAATGATTCGGCGGGCGGCAGTGCCGGTGCTGTTGCTCGCGCTGTGGGAAATCGTGAGCGATACCGGCATGGTCGATTCGTATTTTCTGCCGCCGCCGCATCGCGTCATCGAGGCGGCCTGGACGCTGCTATTGTCCGGGACGCTGGAAGCAGACGTCGGCGTGAGCCTCTATCGGCTGCTGTCGGGCTATGTCATCGGCGCCATGGCCGGCGTCGCGGTCGGCGTTCTGATCGGACGGAGCGCTCTCGCCAACGATTTGCTCGATCCCTTGCTCCAGGCGTTGCGTCCGGTGTCGCCGATCGCGTTGTTGCCGCTCGCCATCGTCTATCTCGGCATCGGCGATTTCGAGAAGATCACGCTGATCGCCTATTCGACGTTCTTTCCCGTCGTCATCAACACTTATTTCGGCGTGCGCGGCGTCGATCCCGTGGTGATCATGGCGGCAAAAACGCTCGGCGCCAGGCGGCGCCGCGACATGCTGCGCGAGATCATACTGCCGGCGGCGATGCCGCACATCTTCTCCGGCCTGCGCGTGAGCCTCGGCATCAGTTTCATCGTCATCATCGCCGCCGAGATGGTTGCCGCGCAGAGCGGCATCGGCTTTCGCATTCTCGACGCCGAGCGGATTTTCGCGTTGGACGTCGTTTATGTCGGCATCGTTGTCATCAGCCTGCTCGGGCTGCTGTTCGACGCAGTGTTCATGCGGGTGCGCCGCCGCGTTCTGCCGTGGTATCGCGAGACCTGATGGCGAGTTTCGTTCTCGTTCACGGCGCCTGGCATGGCGCCTGGTGCTGGCAGCGGGTGGCGCGGCTCCTGGCGCGCGCCGGCCACGACGTGGTGACGCCGACGTTCACCGGGCTTGCCGAACGCTCGCATCTGTTGACGCCCGAGATCGGTCTCGACACGCACATTCTCAACGTCGTCAACGACATGAAATGGCGCGAGCTTACCGACGTGGTGCTGGTCGGTCATTCTTACGCCGGCCTGGTGATTTCCGGCGTTGCCGAACAAATGGAAAAATCGATCGCAACCTTCGTGCTGCTCGATGCGTTCTTTCCGGAATCGGGGCAAGCGCTCGTCGATCTGACGCCGCCGCCGGTGCGCGAAACGTTCTTGGCGGCCGCGCGCAGCGGCGCCGCGACCATCCCGCCGCGCTCGGCGGCGATGTTCAATGTCAATGAACGCGACCGCGCTTGGGTCGATGCGCAATGCACGCCGCAGCCGGTCAAATGCGGCCTGCAGGCGGTGACGCTGACGGGAGCGCGCGAACGCATCGCGAAGAAGACTTACATCCGCGCTACGGCCTATCCGAGCCAGCCGTTCGATCAGGCGCTGGCGAAAGCCCGCGCCAGGGGCTGGCGCAGCTATGAAGTCCCGTGCGGCCACGACGTCATGCTCGACGCCCCGGAGCGGCTCACCGAGATTTTGTTCGGCGAGTTCTCCAGCTGAGGCAAAACAAAAACCCCGGGGCAAAGCCCCGGGGCGATTTGTCGGCCACGTTGTCCGCGCGGATCAGAACTTATAGTTCACGCCGGCGCGCAACAGATTGGTGTGGAACGAGACGTTGTCGGCGGTCAGGCCGGCGCCGCAATTGAGCCCGCAATTGAATTTGCCGAGATCGACGTAGAGATATTCGACCTTAGCGGTCCAATTGGCGGCAATCGCCGCTTCCAAGCCGCCGCCCACCGTCCAACCGGTTTTGGTGGCGCTGGCTCCCGGGAAGCCGGGCGTCGAAGCGCGGACATCGCCGAACGCCGCGCCGCCGGTCACGTAAGGCATAAAGCGGTCGGCGGCATAGCCGAGCCGGCCGCGCAAGGTCGCGAGCCAGGTGTCGCTGGTCTTGCAGCCGGCCGGGCAGGCATTGGTGGTGCTGCCGTTGATGTCGGCCCAGTTCATGTCGCCTTCGATGCCGACCACGCCCTGGCCGAATTGATAATTGTAACCGACGGTACCGCCGACGAGACCGCCGCTGATATTGCGGCTGCCAGTGGAATCCCAGTTCGAACTGCCGAACGCGCCGCCACCGTTGATGCCGACATAGAACCCGGTCCAGCTATAGGGCGGCACGAAAACGGGAGCCTTCGGGTAGTAGGGCACCGGCTGGGGCCGCGCCAAGTCGGCGGCCGCGGCCGCTCCGGCAAACGCCACCACACCAATCAGTGCCAGGCACAAACGCTTCATTTGCGGACCTCCACTCGGTCGTCGAACAGGTCCCTATAGTATTCAGAATGACCTTTCGATCTAGTGTAGAAAAGCCACAGTCGTTCTGTATTTTGTGCTTGTATTATGGCAAAATTCTTCTGAATACACCGTAATTGTAGTTACTAAATAAATAAATACAACGAAACTTGGTAAATATACTGTTAAATACTACCGCCTGGACCTAGAAGTGATAATTCACGCCAAGCCGCAGCAGGTTGGCCGTGAGCCCGTTATTGGTCCCGGTGACGGAATAGCCGCGGTTGGCGAAGTCGAGATAGAGCCACTCCGCCTTGGCCGACCATTGCGGCGTGAGGCCGACTTCGGCGCCGGCGCCGGCGACCCAGCCGTAGCTGGTATGGCTCTCGGAAAGATTGCCGGACGTGTCCGCGGTGAGCTCGCCATAGGCGAGGCCGGCGGTGCCGAAAACGAGCACGTTGTTGATGGCGACGCCGGCGCGGCCGCGCAGTGTGCCGAACCAGGGATTGGAGAATTGCCACGGCGCGAATGTGTCTTCGGCGCCCGAGAGGGTGAAATCGGCTTCGGCGCCATAGACGAAATTGCCGTGCTGCCAGTTGAAGCCGGCTTCGATGCCGCCGGCGACACCCGAGGGATGCGTCGGGTTGTTGCTGACGCTGCCCCATTCATAGCCCAGCGTGCCGCCGAGATAGGGGCCGGCCCAGCTATAGGCCGAATAGGAGGCCGGCGCCGTGTAATAGGGATAGTGCGACGCCGGCAGATCGGCGGCCACTGCCGCGCCGGCCATCGCCAGCGAAAAAGCCGCGCCAAAGAAACTCGCTCGGGGGATTGTTCTCATCTTGGCCTCCCAATTGGAATCGGGCGGAACAGAGCGACGCCGCGGCGGCACGCGGTGCTTCTGCGGCGTCGAAGAAAGCGCGTAAGCTGTCGTCCGATCGGAAGAATTTATCGCGATGTTTAAGTTAAACAGTGCTGAATCGTTAAGGCCTTCGAAGTTGATATCGTTAAGAGAATCTATATTTCTCCAGCACAGCCCATGAGCACGCCGAAACCAGAAATCGCGCCCGAGACCGAGCCCGTCGAGGAGGACGACGAGCAGTCGCTGCCGCAGCCCGACGAGAGCGAAACCGCGGCGCCGTCCCTCGGCGATGAGGCGGATTCGCTCGCCGACGGCCGCGCTGCCATCCTCCATCATGTCAGGCTCGCGCCGTCACGGCCGGGCGTCTATCGCATGATCGATGCGCGCGGCGACGTGCTCTATGTCGGCAAGGCCAAGAACATCAAGAAGCGCATCGCGGCCTATGCGCGGCCGACCGGTCTCGACACCCGCATCGAGCGCATGATCGCCGCGACCCGCACCCTCGAATTCATCGTCACCCGCACCGAGGCCGAAGCGCTGCTGCTCGAAGCCAATCTGATCAAGCGGCTGCGACCGCGGTTCAACGTGGTGCTGCGCGACGACAAATCGTTTCCCTATATTCTCATCACCTCCGACCACTGGGCGCCGCAGATCCTCAAGCACCGCGGCGCGCGCGCGCGGCCGGGTCATTATTACGGCCCGTTCGCATCGGTGTGGGCGGTCAACCGCACCGTCAATGCGCTGCAGCGCGCGTTCCTGTTGCGCTCCTGCAGCGATCCGTTCTTCGAGAGCCGGACGCGGCCGTGCCTGCTCTATCAGATCAAGCGCTGCTCGGCGCCGTGCACCAAGGAGATCGATTTTCAGGACTATGCGGTGCTGGTGCGCGAGGCCAACGAGTTTCTGTCCGGCCGCTCGAAGCGGGTCAAGGACGAGCTTGCAGGGGAAATGGAAAGAGCCTCGACTGCGCTCGATTTCGAACGCGCCGCCATCTACCGCGACCGGCTTGCCGCGCTGTCGGCTATACAATCGCACCAGGGCGTCAACCCGCGCGGCGTCGAAGAGGCCGACGTGTTCGCGGTGCACCAGCAGGGCGGCTTTTCCTGCGTCGAAGTGTTCTTCTTCCGCACCGGGCAGAATTGGGGCAACCGTGCTTATTTCCCCAAGGCCGACCGCTCGCTCGGCGCCGGCGAAGTTTTGACCGCGTTCCTGGCGCAGTTCTACGACGACAAGCCGCCGCCGCGGCTCGTTCTGATTTCGCACGCGATCGCCGATCGACCGCTGCTGGCGCAGGCGCTGTCGACCAAGAGCGGGCATAAGGTCGAGGTGCTGCAGCCGCAGCGCGGCGAGAAGAAGGATTTGATCGAGCACGCGCTGGCCAACGCCCGCGAAGCGCTGGGCCGCAAGCTTGCCGAGACGACCTCGCAGCAGAAGCTGTTGCGGCAACTCGCCGAGACGTTCGGGCTGCCGCGGGTGCCGCGCCGGATCGAAGTCTACGACAACAGCCACATCCAGGGCGCCAATGCGGTCGGCGCCATGATCGTCGCCGGCGCCGAGGGCTTTCGCAAAAGCCAATATCGCAAATTCAATATCCGCTCGACCGATCTGACGCCGGGCGACGATTTCGCCATGATGCGCGAGGTGTTGGAGCGCCGCTTCAAGCGGTTGCTGGCGGAGGCGCCGCGCGAAGCTCAACCCTCTCCCGTTCCGGGAGAGGTCGCCGTGCAGCAAAGCTGCACGGCGGGTGAGGGGCTGCCGAAGACGGATCTCGAGCCCTCACTTGTTCTCGCTTCGCTCGAACGGCCTCTCCCGGAGCGGGAGAGGGAAGAGGAGGAAGCCGAGTCGCCCTGGCCGGACCTCGTCCTGATCGATGGCGGGCAGGGCCAGCTCACCGCGGCGCGGCAGGTGCTGGCGAACCTCGGCGTTGAGGTTCCGCTCATCGCCATCGCCAAGGGGCCGGATCGCGATGCCGGCCGCGAAACCTTCTTTCTTCCCGGCCGCGACTCGTTCAAGCTGCCGCCGCGCGATCCGGTGCTCTATTTCGTCGAGCGGCTGCGCGACGAGGCGCATCGTTTCGCGATCGGCTCGCACCGGGCGCGCCGCAAGCGCGATCTGCGGGAGGCTGGCCTGCAGGAGATCGCCGGCATCGGCCCGACCCGCAAACGCGCGCTGCTGCACTATTTCGGCACGCTCAAATCGATCGAGCGCGCCTCGGTCACCGATCTGATGCAGGTCGACGGCATCAGCGCGGAGACCGCGCGGCGGATTTACGAGTTCTTCCATGAGGGGGCGGCGTAGGCGTCGGTTGAGGACTGGCATGATCCCGAAACGCCCTGCGGAGGCGATCCGAGACGGGAACCGGACCGTGCGGCAACGAAAAATAAGCCTGATCCGCAAAAGTGACGGGGCCGGCTCTGGTCGGCAGCCGCGGCGCGGCGCTATGGTGGCAGCGATGGTAACATCATGAATTCGACCACCACGACCACGCCGGGCCGGTTGCGCGCCCATCCGCTGGCGCTGCCCAATATCCTCACTTACGGTCGCATTGCCGCGGTGCCGCTCGTGGTCGGCTGCATGTTCTGGCAGAACATCTTGCACGGCGGCCTGTGGCTGCGCTGGGTCGCGCTCGCCATCTTCATCGCCGCCGGCGTTTCCGACTTTCTCGACGGCTATTTCGCCCGCATCTGGGCGCAGCAGTCCTCGCTCGGCCGCATGCTCGATCCGATCGCCGACAAGCTTCTGGTGGCGTCGTGCCTGTTGATGCTGGCCGCCGAAAACACCATTCACGGCTGGGCCTTGTGCGCCGCGGTCGTCATCCTGTGCCGCGAAATCCTGGTCTCGGGCTTGCGCGAATATCTCGCCGAGTTGCGGGTCAGCGTGCCGGTGACGCGGCTCGCCAAATGGAAGACGACGCTGCAACTGGTTGCCGTCGGTTTTCTGATCTGCGGCGAGGCCGGCGACGCCGTCGTGCCGGTGGTGACGCGAATCGGCATCACGCTGCTTTGGCTCTCGGCGCTGCTGACGCTGTATACCGGCTGGGACTATCTGCAGGCGGGGCTGCATCACCTGACCAAGGAGGATGCGTGAAGCTGCGCTATTTCGCCTGGGTGCGGGAGCGTATCGGCAAGGCGGAAGAGGACGTCGCGCCGCCGGCCGGGGTCGCGACGGTCGGCGAGTTGGTGGCCTGGCTGGCGGGGCGCGGCGAGGGCTACGCCTACGCCTTCGAAAATCCGAAAACCATCCGCGCCGCGATCGACAAGAGCCACGTGAAATCCGATGCACGGATCGAAGGCGCCGGTGAGATCGCCTTCTTTCCGCCGATGACGGGCGGCTGATTTCGGAGACGCGTCACCCCATGACCACGCTCATTCGTCTTCAGCAAGAAATCTTCGACGCCGGTGCGGAAGCGGTGCGGATGACGCGCGGGCGCACCGATATCGGCGCGTTGGTGACCTTCACCGGTGTCTGCCGCGGCGACGAAAACGGCGAGGCGATCGCCGCGCTCACGCTCGAGCATTATCCGGGCATGGCGGAGGCCGAGATCGCGCGCCATGTCGAGGAAGCACGGGCGCGCTGGGCGCTTCTTGGCGTGACGGTGATCCACCGCTACGGGCGGATCGCACCGGGCGAGCCGATCGTGCTGGTCGTCACCGCGTCGAGCCACCGCCAAGCGGCCTTCGCCGCCGCCGAGTTTCTGATGGATTACCTGAAAACGCGGGCGCCGTTCTGGAAGCAGGTCGAAAAGGCGAGCGGCGCGGCGGCGGAAAAGACCTTTGTGGAAAAGACTTGTGTCGAAAAGATTTGGGTCGAGGCGAAGTCAGCCGACGATGCCGCCGCCGAGCGCTGGGCGGCGCCGCCGCCAAGCCGCGTAGCGGTAAAGTAGGGCCGCCATCGTCAATTGACGCATGTGGTCACGGACGATCCGTGGCGGATCGATGGCCAATAAGGGCTACAAACTATCTATTTATTGTCGGCGCGCAGAGGTATTATGGCTAACCGGGCAGGTGCCTCGGTATTCGGCAATCGCGCCAATTTATCTGGAGTCAATAATGGCCGTAGGTACTGTGAAGTGGTTCAATTCGCAAAAAGGCTATGGATTCATTCAGCCGCAGGCGGGCGGCAAGGATGTTTTCGTGCACATCTCGGCGGTCGAGCGGGCCGGGCTCAGCGGTCTCAATGAAGGCCAGGTGGTCGAATACGAGGAGGTCGCGAACCGGGGCAAAACGTCGGCGGAAAACCTGAAAGTTCAGCGCTGATTTTTGCCGGGCGCTCGACCTACCGCGCCGCGCCGCCAAGCCTGCCTGGCGCGGCTGCTTCGATCGTTTAAACCGGATCACGGCCCGTTAACCGCTGACCGCCATGCTGCCCGCGGGTTGATTCGGGGGTGATGCGTGAGTGCCGAAATTCTGCGTTTGAGCGACTATCGCATCGACGATGGCGCTGAGGGTGAGATCGATCTCGTAACCGCAGTCGATGTCGCGATCCGGGATTTGCGTGAAATTCTGCTGTGCTGGGGCTCTGAGGCAGCGCGGCAGCGCGCGGAAGAATGCGAGTCGATGCTGCGCCATGCATTTTCCCGGAGTTGCGGTTGACCGCTCAGAATCTCGATAGGACGCGGATGGAAAAGACGCCATCCTTCAACCCGCTGGACTACACGCTCGCCATCAAGAACAAAGGGCGGCCGCCGAAATCCTGGCGTTGGGAGATCTATGCCGCCGGCAAGAGCAAACCGGTGCGGCAATCCGAGTTCTTCGCCACGATGTCCGAAGCCACCCGGGCCGGCAAGACGGCATTGGCCGAAATCCGGGCCAACCGCGCCGCGTGAAGTCTTAGCCGGGAGTCTTGGCTCGGGGTTTTAGCCTGCCGTTTCGGCGCGTCGCCCTGCGACCGGACCCGGCAACAGCCAATATCGAAGTCTTGGGCCAAAGCTTTGGACCAAAGCTTTGGACCGAAGCCTTGGACCCAAGCTTTGGACCACAGCCTTGCGTCGACCCGGCGCAACTTCGAGTAAAATGCGCCCATGGCGGCACGCAGGCGGAGGAACGGCGATGGAAATGCGAGTGTTCGGCCGCACCGGCATGCAGCTCTCGGTGCTCGGTTTTGGCTGCGGCGCCGTCGGCGGACTGATGGTGCGCGGCGATGCGCTCGACCAGGAGCGCACCGTCGCTCGGGCCATCGCCGTCGGGGTGAACTATTTCGATACCGCGGCACAATACGGCAGCGGCGAATCGGAAAAGAATCTCGGCCGCGTCCTGCAAAGGCTCAAACCAGCCAACGCGGTTGTCGGCACCAAAGTCCGGGTGCCGAGCGCCGACTTTGGCCGCATCGCCGATGCCGTGACGAAGTCGCTGGACGACAGTCTGGGGCGACTTCGTCGCGATCACGTCGATATCTTCCACCTGCACAATGCGATCACCACGACCGGCGGCAGGGAGGCGCTTGGCATCCGACAGGTCCTCGATGACGTGGTGCCGGCGCTCCAGCGGCTGCGCGAAGCGGGCAAGATCCGTTTTCTCGGGCTCACCGCGGTCGGCGACACGGCGGCGCTGCATCAGGCGATCGACGCGCGCGCCTTCGACAGCGCGCAGGTGGTTTACAACATGCTCAATCCGTCCGCAGCAACGGCGCTGCCGGCGAACTATCCGGCGCAGGATTATGGCCGGTTGTTCGATCATACCGGGATGGCCGGCGTTGGCGTGATCGGCATTCGCGTGCTGGCGGGCGGCGCGCTGTCGGGATCGGCGGTGCGGCACCCGATTGCGAGTCCGCCGCCGGCGCCGATCGGCTCGGCCATGAGCTACGAGGCCGATATTGTGCGCGCGTCCGGTTTAATGCCCTTGGTCAAGGAGGGGTTTGCCGCAAGCTTGGCGGAAGCCGCCACGCGGTTCGCCATCTCGCAGCCGGCGATTGGGAGCATTCTGGTAGGCATGGCCGCGCCGGAACAGTTCGAAGATGCGCTCGCCGCCGTCCAGAAAGGTCCACTGCCTGCGGCGGCGCTCGACCGGCTGACCGCGCTACAAGAGGAGTTTGCCGGCGAAGCTCGGTGACAGCCTTGGCGTAATTATCAGATCACCGGGACGGAGGGCGCGTCCTTGAGCAGATGCTTGGCAAATTCCGGGAGCGTGCGGAAGGCGAGGTGCAGGTTATCGTTGAAAGACGCGGTCTGGTAGCCGTGGCGTCGCCAAGCGAACGCGAGTGCGTTGCGGCTGAACAGCGAGACGTGGCCGTTGCGCGGGCCGACATACCACCAATTAAGGCCGATTCGATCGAAGTCCGGCGGCTGCAGCAGCGTCGAGAACAGCACCGCCCCGGGCTCCGCCAGGCTTGCCAGCATAGCGGCCATGCCGGCCATCGGATTCGGCATATGTTCGAGCGTCTCGAAGCAGGTGACCAGAGCGAACGTGCCTTCCGGCCGCTGCGCGTAGTCGGCGGTAAACGGATCGTAGGTCACGGCCAGCGGGTATCCCGCGCTCCGTAATGCCGAGCAGAGCACGTCGTTGCCGCCGCCGTAGTCGAGCACGCGGATTTGCGATTTATGCGCGCCGAACAGCCGCTCGACCACATCGGCATTGACGCGCGGCCGCTTGGCCACGTAGTCGGGATCGATCGCGAGATAACCGTCGTTGTAGATGTGCGCCTTGAATTCCGCGTCGCTCCAATCGTCGAACGCGTCGGTGAACAGGAAGCTGCAGGCGACGCAGTGCCGGTAATAAACCGGCAGGCTCGACAGCGGCAGCCGCTTGCCGCCCGGTATGTCGCAACTCCTGTGGAAGTCGACGACGCCATAAAGCGGGGCGGGGGTGCCGCAGATCTTGCAAGGCGCCGGCGCAGGCGAGGCCCGTTTCAAAACGATCGCCGGCTCATCGTCGGCGATGTGGACCGGGTCACGACGGTCGAGCCCGCGGAGCGCGTTGCTGCGATTGTTGCGCACGTCGGCGCGGTCGGGCTTGAGTTCGAGCGCGCGGTCGTAGCTGGTCAGGGCTTTGTCAGCTTCGCCTTGCGCATGAAACACCAAACCGAGGTTGGACCAGGCATCGGCCGAATTCCCGTTGCTGCGCAGCGCCGCGCCGATCAGACGAAGCGCCTTCGGAAGGTCGCCGCGCTGATATTCGATCAGGCCGAGCATGTGCAACGCATCGAATTCGTCCGGCCGCTGCTGCAGCACTTCGGAATAAAGCCGTCCCGCTTTGTCGATATTGCCGGCCTGATGCGCGGCGAAGGCTTGGCGCAACTTGCGGGCCAGGCTGAGCGGCAACTGCGCGGGAATCCGGGTCGGGGCGGGCTGGGCGGTCATATCTAATCGCCGGTGAAACGCCCGGTGATGCGCGATTCGCGCCAACGAAGTCTTAACGCGCAACTCGGAGCGGATAGCCGGCAACGCCTACTCTCGCTCTGGCGGCGGCGCCTTGGGCGCCCTATGCTTGACCATCTGGGAGCCAAGGAGGCGGTCATGTCCGTACAAGCCCGTATACTCGTGCATTCCGACATCAAGCCGGAGAATCCGCCGGAGCGTGCCGCGCATTTTCTCGATGCGCCGAACATGCCGTGGGAGGCGACCAAGTTTCCCGGCATCAAGATCAAGGTGCTCTATACCGACGGCAACGGCATCACCACGGCGCTGTTCAAGCTCGATCCCGGCGCCGTCGTGCCGCTGCACGAACATACCGCGCTGGAGCAGACTTACGTCATCGAGGGCTCGCTCGAAGATCACGAGGGCAGATGCGGACCGGGCCAGTTCGTGTGGCGGCCGGCTGGCAATCAGCACGAAGCGGTGGCGCCGAACGGCGCCGTTCTGCTCGGCTTCTTTCTCAAGCCGAACCGCTTCGCCTACGGCGAGAAATTCTTCACCGAGGCAGGGCAGAGGTAGCTCGAAGCGGGTCGTCGCCTACGCCGCGGCAGCTTTGCCGCCGGGATGCACCGTGTGCTCGTAATCGCGCATCAGCTGCGCGGTGATGCGCGCCGGCGTGAACGTCCACTGCGCGATCTCGGACACCGCGGTGACTTCGGCGGCGGTGCCGGTGATGAAGCACTCGGAGAAGCCGGACAGCTCCTCGGGCATGATGCGCCGCTCGATCACCTCGATATTGTTGCGGCGCGCCAGCCCGATCACGGTCGAGCGGGTGATGCCGGCGAGGAAGCAATCGGCGATCGGGGTGTGGATCTTGCCGTCTTTGACGAAGAAGATATTGGCGCCGGTGCATTCGGCGACGCGGCCCTGCCAGTCGAGCATCATGGCATCGGCATAGCCGCGCTGCTCGGCGCGATGCTTTGAGATGGTGCAGATCATGTAGAGGCCCGCCGCCTTGGCGAGGCAGGGCGCCGTTTTCGGGTCGGGCCGCCGGTAGTCGGCGAGATCGAGCCGGATGCCCTTGAGCCGCTGCGCCGGATCGAAATAGCTCGGCCATTCCCAGGTGGCGATGGCGAGATGAATCTTATTGCTCTGCGCCGAAACGCCGAGCGCCTCGGAGCCGCGCCAGGCGACCGGGCGCACATAGGCTTCTTTCTGATTGTTCTTGTCGAGCACGAGCTGCTTGGCGGCGTCGATTTCGGCAACGCTGAAGGGAATATCGAAATCGAGAATTTTCGCCGAATTCTTCAGCCGCTCGGAATGCGCGGTGCCCTCGAAAATCTTGCCGCCATAGGCGCGCTCGCCCTCGAACACGCAGCTGGCGTAATGCAGGCCATGCGTGAGCACACTGATCTTGCAGTCCACGGTCGGAATGAGCTTGCCGTCGAACCAGATCAGGTCGGGTCGTTGGTCGAAGGGCACTGCCATGGCATTGCCTCCCTCGGTTATGGCCCAAATCGCGCCGCAACGCCGGCCGCGTTTGGATTTTGCACCAGGACTGGAGACCCGCTATGGTCTCCTCCGCTCCAAGAGACGCGTCATGAGAGCGCGCTTCTGCGCCCTCCGCAATGTCCTGAGCGGCCAGATATCGACTAAACCACGAACCTTATTGCGCGGGCAGCTTAACAACCAAGTCGAAATATGTCAACATACCTGACCTAATGGCCGACATCAGCATCACCGCAACAGGCAAGCCGCGCGCGGCGGCTTCGGGTCAGGCCTCGTCCGAGGCCGCGCCGACCGTCGGCGAACCGTATTTCGACCTCATCGAGCTGTTGTTCTTCGCCTATCGCGACTTCGTCGGCGATCCTGACGAAGTGCTGGCGAAGCTCGGCTTCGGCCGTGCGCATCATCGCGTCTTGCATTTCGTCAATCGCAATCCCGGCATGAAGGTTGCCGACCTGCTCGACGTTTTGAAGATCACCAAGCAGTCGCTCGGGCGCGTGCTCAAGCAACTGATCGACGAAGGCTATGTGGTGCAGAAAGAGGGCGCCCGCGATCGCCGCCAGCGGCTGCTCTATGTCAGTCCGGCCGGCGAGGCGCTGGCCTTGAAGCTCGCCGGGCTGCAGACCGCGCGCATTTCGCGCGTGCTGGCCGAGCTCGGCCCCGGCGCGCGCGAGGCGGCGCGGCGCTTTCTTGCCGGCATGATCGACGCCGAGGACCGCGATCATGTGCTACGCTTGATCGCGCATGCCGACTCGCTGGTCGAACGGGAGCGCGCCCGCGCGCGCGACGATAATCCATGACCGCCGCCGGCGTGAATCAGGCGGCGGATGCGTTGCCGCCACCGGCGCAAAATCCGGCCGACGATGCGCCGCATCTTCTCGTCGTCGACGATGATCGTCGTATTCGCGCGCTGTTGTCGCGCTTTCTCCTGAGTGAGGGCTACCGGGTCTCGACCGCGGAAACCGCGCTCGACGCCCGCGCCAAGCTCGCCGGCTTGAAGTTCGATCTTCTCATCCTCGACGTCATGATGCCGGGCGAAAACGGTTTCGATTTCGCCCGCAGCATTCGCGCCGCCTCGAGCGTGCCGATCCTGATGCTGACCGCGCGCGACGAGAAGGAAAGCCGGATCATGGGGCTGGAAATCGGCGCCGACGATTACCTGGCGAAGCCGTTCGAGCCGCGCGAATTGTCGCTGCGGGTCGCCAATATCCTCAAGCGCGCGCGGCCGCCCGCCGCGCCGCCGGTGGAGTCGGTGCGCTTCGGTCCGTTCGTGTTTCATCTGGCGCGCGGCGAGCTGCGCCGCGGCGAAGAAGTGATCAGGCTGACCGACCGCGAGCGCGAAATGCTGCGCGTGCTCACAATCAGCGCCGGCGAGACCGTGCCGCGCCAGGCGCTGGCCGGCAACGGCGAGGCGGTCGGCGAGCGCACCGTGGACGTGCAGGTCAACCGGCTGCGCCGCAAGATCGAGCGCGATCCGTCTAACCCGCTGATCGTGCAAACCGTACGCGGCGTCGGCTACCGCCTGGTGGCGGCGAATTGAGCGGCATCATGATCGGGCTCGACCATGACTAGCTTGGACATGAAGTTAACGGGCCTCGGCCGCTTGCGCACTGCCGCCAGCCAGCTGGTCGCGGCGGCGAATGCGCTGGCGAGCGCCGGCGCCACCGTGGTGCGGCCGATCACGCAGCCGTGGGACCGCTTCGGCCGCTGGCTCAAATCGATGATGCCGAAGGGGCTTTATGCCCGTTCGCTGTTGATCATCATCGTGCCCATGGTGGTGCTGCAGTCGGTGGTCGCGCTGCTGTTCCTGGAGCGGCACTGGAATCTGGTGACGAATTATCTGTCGTCGGCGGTGACGCAGGAAATCGCCACCCTGATCGACGTCTATAAGACCTTCCCGCAGGATGCCGATCATGCGCAGCTCCGCCGCATCGCGCAGGACCGGCTCGGCCTCGTGGTCGATTTCATCCCCGGCGGCCAGCTGCCGCCGCCCGGGCCAAAGCCGTTCTTCAATCAGCTCGACGAGGCGCTGTCCGACGATATCCGCAAGCAGATCGGCCTGCCGTTCTGGATCGACACCGTCGGCCGCTCCTCGATCGTGGAAATCCGCATCCAGCTTCCCGGCACGATCATGCGCGTCTTCGCGCCGCGCGCCGACGTCTACGATCCGAATTCGTGGATCTTCCTGGTCTGGATGGTGGCGACGTCGCTGGTCGTGCTGGCGATCGCGATCGCCTTCCTGCGCAACCAGATCCGGCCGATCGTGCGGCTCGCCGACGCGGCGGAAGCCTTCGGCAAGGGCCGCGAGCCGCAGAATTTCCGCCCGCGCGGCGCGCGCGAGGTGCGCCGCGCCGCGGCCGCGTTCCTGGAGATGAAGGGCCGCGTCGAACGCGCCATCGAGCAGCGCACCACCATGCTCGCCGGCGTCTCGCACGATCTGCGCACCATCCTGACGCGCTTTAAGCTCGAACTCGCTTTGCTCGGCGACGGCGCCGGAAATCGACGCCATCAAGAAGGACATCGACGAGATGGCGGCGATGCTGGAGGCCTATCTGGCGTTTGCCCGCGGCGATACCGGCGAGCAATCGGCGCCGACCGACATCGCGAGCCCTGCTCGACGAGCTCAAGCTCGACAGCGAGCGCCACGGCCATCGCGCCAGCGTCAGCTTTTACGGCCAGCCGGAAGTCACGGTGCGGCCGGCGGCGTTCAAGCGCTGCATCGCCAATCTCGTCAGCAATGCCTCGCGTTTTGCCTCGACCATCGCCATCACCGGCCACCGCGACCACCGCTGGCTCTCCGTCACGGTCGACGACGACGGGCCTGGCATTCCGGCGCCGATGCGCGAGGACGTGTTCAAGCCGTTCCTCCGCCTCGACGACGCCCGCAATCAGGACGAAGGCGGCACCGGCCTTGGGCTCGCGATCGCCCGCGACATCGCGCGTTCGCACGGCGGCGACATCACGCTCGGCGATTCCCCGCTCGGCGGCTTGCGGGCGACGGTGCGGGTGCCGGTGTAGGGCAATTCGATCTTGAAACTGGTGCCGTTTCCCCTATCTCGATACCAATAAAATCCAGCTGGGGGACGCCATATAGCCGTGGCCGAAGAAACCAAAGCAGACAAAGCCGAGAGCCGACCGTTCGAGGCGGACGTTGCCAAGCTCCTGCACCTGATGGTGCATTCGGTCTATTCCGACAAATCGGTGTTTTTGCGCGAACTGATCGCCAATGCCGCGGATGCCTGCGAGCGGCTGCGCTACGAAGCCATCGCGGAACCGGCGCTGCTGGGCGACGATGCCAAGCCGCGCATTACCGTCGCGCTCGATGCCGAGGGCAAGAAGGCTGAGCGTCGAGGACAACGGCATCGGCATGAGCCGCGAGGAGATGATCGAGGCGCTCGGCACCATTGCGCGCTCGGGCACCAAGGCATTTCTGGAGCGGCTCGAGGCGGGCCAGAAGGAAGGCGAGGGGGCCAGCAATACACTGATCGGCCGCTTCGGTGTCGGCTTTTATTCGGCCTTCATGGTGGCGGAGCGGGTCGACGTGATCTCCCGCCGGGCCGGGACGGAGGCGGCCTGGCAGTGGTCGTCCGACGGCAAGGGCGCCTTCGATATCGCGCCGGTGGCCGGCGTGGAGGCGGCCCGCCGCGGCACCCGCGTCGTGCTGCATCTGATGGACGATGCCAAGCAATACGCCGAACGCGCCACCGTCGAGCCATTGATCAAGGCACAATCGGGCCACGTGCCGGTGCCGATTGCGATCGTGGACAAGCCCGGCGCGGCGCCCGTCGAGATCACCGACGGCGCCGCTTTGTGGGCCAAGCCGAAAGCCGACATCGGCGCGGCCGATTACACCGATTTCTACCGCAGCATCGCGGTGGCCTTCGACGAGCCGGCGCTGACTGTCCATTTTCGCGCCGAGGGCCGGCAAAATTATACGGCGCTGTTGTTTGTTCCCAGCTCCCGGCCATTCGATCTGTTCGATCCCGACCGCTCCGGCCGCATCAAGCTCTACGTCAAGCGGGTCTTCATCGCCGACGATGCCGAGATCCTGCCGCGCTATCTGCGCTTCGTGCGCGGGCTCGTCGAACTCGGCCGACCTGCCACTCAACGTATCGCGCGAGAAAATCCAGGAGAGCCCCTTGCTCGCCGCGATCAGGAAAGGCGCGACCGGCCGCGTGCTGTCCGAGTTCGAGCGGCTCGCCGACAAGGAGCCGCAGACTTTCGCCAAAATCTGGGACACCTTCGGCGCCGTGCTGAAAGAAGGCATTTATGAGGATTTCGAGCGCCGCGATGCGCTGCTAAAATTGGCGCGTTTCAAGACCACGGCGTCGCCCGACGCGTGGCGCAGCCTCAACGACTATGTCGCGGCGCTCAAGCCCAATCAGACCGCGATCTATTATATCGTCGGCGATGACATCGCGCGGCTGAAAGCATCGCCGCATCTCGAAGGCTTCCGCGCCCGCGGCGTCGAGGTGCTGCTGTTGCCCGATCCGGTCGACACGTTCTGGGTCATGCCCGGCGTCGGCTTCGACGGCAAGCCGTTCAAGTCGGTGACGCAGGGCGCCGCCGACTTGACGCTGATTCCGCGGCTCGACGCGGCGCAGACGAAGACGCCAGAGGTTGCGCCTTCGGTCACGGACTTTCTCGCCTTCGTGAAGACGACGCTTGGCGACGCCGTGGCGGAGGTGCGGGCGTCCGACCGGCTCACCGACAGCGCGGTGTGCCTGGTCGCACCGGATACCGGGCCGGACCGCGCACTGGAGCGGATTCTTGCCGGCGCCGGCCGGCTATCCTCGGCGTCGAAGCCGATCCTCGAAGTCAATCCGCAGCACGACCTCGTCACAGCGCTGGCCGCGCTCGGCGACGCCGATCGGGATTTTAAGGAAGACGCGGCGCATCTTCTGTTCGACGAGGCGCGGCTGCGCGAAGGCGAGCGCCCGGCCGACGCCAAGGCGTTTTCCGATCGCCTCGGGCGCGTTCTCGGGCGCGGGCTGCGCCAGGCGCGGGCGTAAAGCGGCTTGCGGTCGATTATTCCGCCGGAGTGCGCATCTCGGCCGTGATCGGCGTCGCATCGGTATCATGCGGATGCAGCGACGGTTCGATCGGCGGCTTTGAGCCCTTCAGCCGGAAATAAATCTGCGAGCCGATCAGGATCACGCACATCGCCACGAAGACGGCGCTGATCGGCCGCTCGACGAAGACGCCGAGATCGCCGCGCGAGATCAACAGCGCACGGCGGAAGTTCTCCTCGAAGCGCGGTCCGAGCACGAAGCCGAGCAGGATCGGCGCCGGGTGGAAGCCGAGCCGCAGCAGGATGTAGCCGAACAGGCCGATGGCCACGACTTCGCCGACCTGGAAGAAGTCGTTGTTGGCGGCGTAGACGCCGATGCAGACGAAGAACAGCGCGCTGGGGTAGAGGAAACGGTAGGGGATCGCCAGCATCTTCACCCAGATGCCGATCAGCGGCACGTTCAACAGCACGAGCAGGATGTTGCCGATCCAGAAGCTGGCCACCAGCCCCCAGAAAATGTCGGCATGCTGCGAGATCAACTGCGGGCCGGGCACGATGCCCTGGATCATCAGCGCGCCAAGCAGCAGCGCCATGACCGCGTCGCCGGGAATACCGAGGCTCATGGTCGGGATGAAATCGCCCTGCACCGAGGAGTGCGTTGCGGCTTCCGGGCAAACCACGCCTTCGATCATGCCGGTGCCGAATTTCTCCGGCGTCTTCGAAATCTTCTTTTCCGTCGCATAGGCGACGAAAGACGCGATGGTCGGTCCGGTGCCGGGAATAAGCGAGCAAAGGCTGCCGACGATGGTGCCGCGGAACATCGGGAAGATCGAGCGCTTGAACTCGGCCATAGTCGGTCGCATGTCCTTGAGGCGGACATTGGTGTACTTGCCGGTCATCGGCGCGACTTGATTGATGCTACTCATGAACTCGGCGATGCCGAACAGGCCGAGCGCCAGCGCGATCAGTTCGATGCCGTCGTCGAGCTCGGTCATGCCGAAAGTATAGCGCTCCGAACCGGTTTCGAGGTCGGTGCCGATCGAGCCGAGGAACAGGCCGAGGACGGTCATCGACACGCCTTTGATCGGCGAGCCGCGCGCCAGCGTCGACCCGGCCAAGAGGCCGAGCAACATCAGTGAACACACTTCGGCTGGACCGAATTGCAAGGCCGCTTTTACCAGGAGCGGCGACAGGAAGATCATCTCGGTGATGCCCCACGAGGCGCCGACGAAGGAGGCGAAAACCGTCAGCCCGAGCGCAACGCCGCCGCGGCCTTGCTTGGTCATCGGATAGCCGTCGAGACAGGTGACGGCATGCGGCGGGTGACACGGCAGATTGAGCAGGATCGAGCAGATCGCGCCGCCGTATTGCGCGCCGTACATGACGCCGCCCAGCATCAGGATGGCCGCCACCGGCTTCATGCCGAAGGTCAACGGCAGCAGAATCGAGATGGTGGCGAGCGGGCCCATGCCCGGCAGCACGCCGACCATGTTGCCCACCAAGACGCCGAGGAAGCAGAACATCAGGTTGTGCGGCTCAAGCGCGACGCCAAAGCCGTACATCAGATCGGTGATCGATTGTCCTATCACTGGCTACCCCACCAGCTGAAAATCGGCATCGGAACCTGCAGAAAATACGAGAACAGGCTGACGCCGAATATGGTCACGACGGTTGCCAATACGATTGTGCTTTTCCAGGTCGCCTGCTTATCGCCCATTGCGGCAATGCAGACGCAGGCGAAAGTTCCGGGCGCCATGCCGAAATAGCGGCCGAAGAAGATGAACAGCACCGGGCTCATGAGGATGCAGAACCAACCCCACCATTGCGGATGTGGCGGCAGGATGCCCTCGCCGTGTTCGCCGCCCTCGGCGGACGGTGACAATGCCGTTGCGGCAATGGCGATGCCGAGGATGATCAGGAGTACGCCGAGCGCGGTCGGAAAGAAGCCCGGTCCCATATGCATGAGCGTGCCCGGCCGATAGGTCGCGCCTTTGAGCGCGATGCCGAGCCCGAGCAACAGCATGAGTCCGCCAGCGTAGAAGTCACGCTTGCCCGTCAGCTCGCGGAGAGGGCTGGTGGAAGGCCGCATTTTTCCTCCCGGCCGTCTGCGGGGCCGTTACAAAATCTCGCCCCGATTCTTCGAAACGAGCAACTACTGTATAGGCCGCGATGTTCCACGATGACGCGGTGTCGCGGGGTTCCCCTCATTCTCCCCGATGCGGAACCCGCATCGTGGAGACCCTGCCGTAGCAGATGACGGACGATATATGGCAAGGCGTTGGCGTGCAACTGCCATCTATAACCGCCGGACGGCCGCAATATTCCCGAATATGGCAAATCAAGCCGGCTGGCCGATGGATGCGAACAGATCGGGACTGTCATTGCGTACATTGCCGACGCGGCGGTCGACCGGCCAGAACGTCATGCCGGCGCCGGGATAGGGTCGCAGCATGGCCTTGAGCTCGGCGTCGTTTACCGTGATTTCACCAAGCCATGCCGGCCACCGGTCCGGCGCCAGCAGGACCGGCATACGCCCATGTAATGGCTTAAGAAGTTCGTTTGCCGCGGTGGTGATGATGGTGAAGGATTTGAGCGTCGTGCCGTCCGGCGCGCGCCATTGGTCCCACAGGCCGGCAAGCGTCATGGGTCCGCGATTGCCGAGCGCTACAGCGAAAGGTTGTTTGTCGGCGTCGCGCCACTCGTAATAGCCGTCGGCAATGACCAGGCAGCGGCGGCCGGCCCGCCAGGCCGACCGGAAGGCGGGGCGATTGTCCACACCTTCGGCGCGGGCGTTGAAGGTCGAATTGCCGATTTTGAGGTCTTTCGCCCAGGCCGGGATGAGTCCCCAGCGCATCGCCGTGAGCGTCCGTTGACCGTTGTTGGAGACGACGACGGGAAGCCTTGACGTCGGTGCCGCGTTCCAGCGCGGCTGGTAATCGCCGATCTCGTCAAAGTCTATCTTCAGATCGAGTTTTATTTCGGAAACGTCGTCGGGCAGTTTGGCGCGGCCGCACATGGCAGGGCTCCATTGGTTTGTCGGTGGGGGTGGTCAATGAAAGTCGCGGCTCTTGAGCGGCAGCGCCGCGTCGTCGGCAAACGAAACCGGGCCGCCGGAGAATTTCGGCGAGAACAGATCGCCCTCGCGCAGCCAGCCTTCACGTAACATTGGCAGTTCGCCGGACAGATCGACGAAATCTTGCGCGACCACATGGATGACGAGGCCGGCGCGCTGCAGCCGTCCGCGCACCGCGAGGAAACGCGTCGTCATCACCGTGCGGCGGCTTTTGGCAAAGATTTTCGGCCAGACGATGATGTTGGCGATGTCGGTCTCGTCTTCCAGCGTCATGAACACGACGCCCTTCGAGGTGCCCGGCCGCTGCCGCACCAGAACGAGGCCGGCGACGGTGACCGGCAAGTCTTGCGTGACCGCGTCGCTGCGCAGCTCGGCATTGCGCATGGCGCCGAGCGCGGTGAGGCGGTCGCGGAAAAACCGCACCGGATGCGCTTTCAGCGACAGCCCGGTCGCGACGTAATCTTCCACCACATGCTCGCAGAGCGGCATGGCGGGCAGCGCGACGGTTTCCTCCGGGAACAGCTCGTCGCTCAAATGCGGCGTGAGCAGCGGCAGCGCCAAGTCTGGTATTCTATCTTGTATTCTATCTTGCGCTTTGGCGTTGCCGCCGCGCGGCGGGCGAATGCCGATCATGTCGAGCCGGCGCGCCGCCCATAAAGCAGCGCGCCGGTCGAGCCCCAGCGAACGGAACGCATCGGCTTCCGCCAGCCGCTCGATGGTGAAGCGCGAAATCCCGGCGATCGCCGCCAGCCGCTCGATCGAGGCAAAACCGTTGCCGCGCGCCGCGATGAGTTTTCTGAGTTCGTCTTCGGCAAGCCCGGCAATGAGACGGAAACCGAGACGGACGGCATGTCTCCCGTCGGTGGCGGTTTCGAGCGTGCAATCCCAGGCGCTGAAATTGACGTCGGCTTCGCGGATCTCGACGCCGTGTGCGCCTGCGTCGCGAACGAGCTGCGCCGGCTGATAAAAACCCATCGGTTGGCTGTTGAGGATGGCGGCGGCGAACACGTCCGGATAGCGGCATTTGATCCATGCCGAGGCGTAAACCAGAAGCGCAAAGCTTGCGGCGTGGCTTTCCGGAAAGCCGTATTCGCCGAAACCTTCGATCTGGCCGAAACAGTGCTCGGCGAAGCTGCGGTCGTAGCCGCGCCCGGCCATGCCCTCGATGAACTTGTCGCGGAACAAATGAACATTGCCGGTGTGACGGAAGGTGGCCATGGCGCGGCGCAGCCCGTCGGCCTCGTCGGGCGTGAATTTCGCCGCCGTAATCGCGATCTGCATCGCCTGTTCCTGGAACAGCGGCACGCCGAGCGTGCGTTTGAGAACGTCTTTCAACTCGTCGGCCGGCCCATGGTTGGGGGAAGGCGAGGGGTAATGCTCCTTGTCGATGCCATCGCGGCGGCGCAAGTAAGGATGCACCATGTCGCCCTGGATCGGCCCCGGCCGCACGATCGCGACTTCGATGACGAGATCGTAGAAGCATCGCGGTTTTAACCGCGGCAGCATCGACATCTGCGCGCGGCTCTCGACCTGAAATACGCCGATCGAATCGGCACGCGACAGCATGTCGTAAACGGCCGCGTCGTCGGCCGGCAGCGTGGCGAGCGAATAATCCTTGCCGTAATGCGCCTGCAAAAGATCGAGCCCGCGGCGCAGGCAGCTCAGCATGCCGAGCGCCAGCACGTCGACCTTCATCAGGCCGAGCGTGTCGATGTCGTCCTTGTCCCACTCGATGAAGGTGCGCTCGTCCATGGCGGCATTGCCGATGGGGACCGTCTCGTCGAGACGCGCGCGCGTGAGCACGAAGCCGCCGACATGCTGCGACAGATGACGGGGGAAGCCGATCAGCTCGTCGGCAAGATCGACGGCTTGGCGGATCGCCGGATTGCCCGGGTCGAGGCCGGCCTGGCGGATGTGATCGTCCGGCAGGCCGTCGCCATAGCCCCATACGGTCTTGGCCAGCGCCGCGGTGACGTCCTCGGTCAGGCCCAAGACCTTGCCGACTTCGCGGATGGCGCGGCGCGAGCGGTAATGCACCACGGTTGCGCAGATCGCCGCGCGGTGGCGGCCGTAGCGGGCGTAGATGTACTGGATCACTTCCTCGCGCCGCTCGTGCTCGAAATCAACGTCAATATCGGGCGGCTCGCCGCGGTTCTCGGAAATGAAGCGGGCGAACAAAAGGTTGCTCTTGTCCGGGTTCACCGAGGTGATGCCGAGGCAAAAGCACACCGCGCTGTTGGCCGCCGAGCCGCGGCCCTGGCAGAGGATTTCCTTGTCCTGATTGCGCGCAAAAGCGACGACGTCGTAGACGGTGAGGAAGTAGCGCGCATAATCGAGCTTGGCGATGAGTTGCAACTCGTCACGCAGACGTTTTTGCACGTCGGCGGGAATGCCTTCCGGATAGCGGTCGAGCGAATAGCGTTCGCGCGCGCCCGTCCAGGTCAGGTCTTCAAGATGCTGCTGCGCAGTCTTGCCGTCCGGCACCGGCTCATCGGGATATTCGTATTTGAGTTCGCCGAGCGAGAAGCGGCAGGCTTTTGCGATTTCGACGGTGCGGGCGATGGCATCGGGAAAGTTCCGGAACAGCCGCGCCATTTCCGCTGGCGGCTTGAGGTGCCGTTCGGCATTGACGGTGAGCCGCAGGCCGGCTTCGGCGAGCGTGCATTTTTCCCGAACGCAGGTGAGCACGTCGGCGAGCGGCCGGCGCTCCGGTGCGTGATAGATAACCTCGTTGACGGCGACGAGCGGCGCGCCGAGCCGTGCACCGAGTTCGGCCAATAGGCCGAACCGGCGCGGCTCGTCGCCGCGATGATAGTGAGTGCCGGCGAGGAAGGTGCGGCCGGGTGCGGCGCGGGCCAAGTCCGAGAGACGGGCGGCGAAAGCATCCGAGAACAGAGTCTGCGGCGGCAGCACGATAAATATCTGGCCTTCGCCGTCGTTGAGAATCTGCTCGAAGGTGAGCTCGCATTCGCCTTTCTTGGCCTTGAGATTGCCCGCGGTGATGAGGCGGCAGAGCCGGCCGTAAGCCGCGCGATCGGTCGGATAGGCCAGCACTTCGAAGCCGTCGCCGGTGACCAGCCGCGTGCCGACGATAAGCTTGATGTTGCGCTTGCGCGCTTCGTCGTAAGCGCGCACTACGCCGGCAAAAGAATTGCGGTCGGCGATGCCGATGGCAGCGAGCCCGAGTTCATCGGCGCGCGCCACCATTTCCTGCGGATGCGAGGCGCCGCGCAGGAAGGAAAAGTTAGTCGTGACGGCGAGTTCGGCATAGGCGTTCATCGGATTTACTCACGCAAACAGTCCTTCACGCAAAAAGTCCCTGCACGAACCAGCGCGCGGCGTGCGTTTCGCGCCCGTAAAGTCCTTCGCGGTAGAGCCAGAAGCGGTGGCCGGCCAAATCCTCGACCAGGTAATAGTCGCGGGTCGGCTCGGGTGTGCGCTGGCGCCACCATTCGGCGCCGATGCGTTCCGGGCCCTGTGAACCGGCAACGTCATAGGTCGTGCCGCGCCAGGAAAACCGCCGCGGCGGACCGTCGGGGACGAGCGCAGTGACTTCGGCCGGCTCGGCCCGAGGCAACAGCAGGAGCGGGCGCGCAAGAGGGCGCTCATCTTCCGGCGCGGGCCAGGCTGAAACTTCGCCGTCGACCGGCGGCAGGATTTCGGCGCGCTCGGGCAGATGACTGGCGACGGGGGCGAAGCGCCGCACGCTCGCCGGGCCGAGACGTTGCCGCAACGCATCGATCAGGGCCGCGCATCGCTCGGCGCGATCGCCCTGTTCGGCGGTGGCAGTAAATTCCGTCTGCCGCGCCGGCATCGGTTCGGCACAAGTGACGGCAAGGCCGATGGCCTCGAAGCCGAAACCGGCATCCTCCATCGCGGCAAGCGCTTCGAGCTTAAGCGCGATCAGACGCGCCACATGGGCAACGCTGCGCGTCGGCGCGGCAAGCCCGATATCGATGGTCTCGACCGCACCGTCGACGCGATAAAGGCAAAGCCGCAAGCCTCGCGCGCCGGCGTCGTCGCGGATGAGCACATGGACGAGATTCTGCATCAGCCGGCTGGCGCGGACGACGACGGCTGCCGCCGTGACGATCGGCTCGATGAGATATTGCAGGCTGTGATAGACCGGCGGCGCGACGATGGGGACGAGCGGCTCGTCGACGCGGCCCAGCGCCTGATCGAGACGGCGCAGCAGTTCGGCGGCAAAGCGCGCGGCAAAGGGTGCGCGCGGCTTGTCGATCAGGGCGCCTACGGTTTTAAAGCCGAGCCGGCGCAGCGCGATGCGGGTTTCCGACGACAGCCGCAAGGCGGCGATCGGCATGTCGGCAAGCACTGCGGCTTCCCGGCCCGAGGGCAGCACCAGCAACGGCGATCGGTGAAAGCGCGAGGCCGCCCAGGCGGCGCCCGGCGTGTCGGCCACCGCAAGCCGCGCCGCGAGCCCGAAACGGTGCAGCCTTGCGGCAAGGTCGGCGATCAAGCTTTCCTCGCCGCCGAACAGATGGCTGGCGCCTTCAACGTCGAGGAAAACGCCGTCGGCGCCGTTGTCCTCGCTCCAAAAATCCCCGCACAAGGGCGAAGCGGTCGGCGTGTAGCGCGTCGCCCAGAGCGCTAGGCGGCGCAGCGCGGCATCGTCGGCGGCGGCATCCACGGCGCGCAGTTGCAAAACATCCGCTTTCGCCCGCGCGTCGGCCAAAGGTTCGCCGGCGGCAAGCCCCGCCGCCTCCGCCGCCTCGTTCAAGGCGGCGATACGCGGGCCGCCGGCGCCGGCGACGACAAGGACGAAGGGCCGCTCAGGATCGACCGGCTTGCAAGAGGTTTTGGCCTGCGGCGCCATCGCTTGCGCCGCGAGAAAACGCTGGATCGGCCAACGCGGTAGCCAGACTGAAACGATGCGCGACATGATCGTACTCCACTACCCATTCGCCCGGCCGTCCGTTGCGAGCCCGATCGAGTTGCAGATGCCATCGTGGGCGCGCGTAAAGCCCGAAACGGTCGCGCGCGGCTTCCGCCGTGCCGACGCGCCAGCGCGTGGCCGCGGCGCTGGCTTCCAGCGTTGGCGCCGGCCGCAACAGCAACAGCGGCAGACCGGCATCGCCGGCGGCGAGATGCAGCTTTTGGCTGGTCTTCAGATCGAGCTTGTCGATCAAGCCTACGACCGCAGCCGGCGCCGCCGACCGCAACGCCTCGGCCATCGCCCACAGCGTGTCCTTGCGGTGCGCGGTCTCGATGAGGATCAGACGCGCCGGATCGAGGCCGAATGCGTTGAGGCCGTGGCCGGACAGACGCCCATGCCGGCGCCGCGTATAGGCCGGCAGGACGAAGACGAATGGGGAAGGCGAAAACAGGCGGGCCAAAAACGCCGCGATGAAGCCGAAGGCGGCCGGCAAAGCCGCCTGCATCTCGGGCACCACTTCATGCAGGGCGCCGCCGGCCAAGCCGCCCTCCGCCAGGTGAGAGTCCACGGCGGCAAGGCCGAAGGGCAGGATTTTGGATAAGCTTTCTCGGTGTGAACTCTCATGCGCGGGGAGCAGCCGCCGCAATTCATGCATCACAGCCGCGCGGCTCCGCGTCCGGGAGGGAGCGCTAAGAAGGTCGGAAAGAGCCGCGGTTTCCAGCATTTAGCCAGTCTCTCGAACCCCGTTCCTTAGGCCGTTTGGCCGTGGATAAGGGTGTCAATGTTCTAAGATTGTTTCTAGAACAAAAAGAGAACATTGCCAAGAGGGATCAGTAGTAAGAATGAGCAAGCGGGCGAGGGAGAAGGGGTAATTCAGCCCATCGAGCCGTACGTCCTTCACGTTGCTTTTCGGGCCTGACCGCCTAAACTGCCGCAGTGCAAATCACCCTTCGCAGACTGCTATCCGCTGCGGCTTTCGTGACGGCCGCGCTGTTTCTCGGCGTCCCGCCGAGCCATGCCGCCACTTACGGCGACGAAAAGTGGTGCGCCGTCACCAATGACGGCGGCGACGCCATCAATTGGGACTGCGAATATGTCACGGTTGCCGATTGTTCGCCGGCCGTCACGTCCGGCAACCGCGGCTTTTGCGCGATAAATCCGTATTATCAGCCGCCGCAGCCTGCCCCCGCTCCACAACGTTGACACCGGAAACCGACCGCCATGCCGGAAGCCGACAAAGAGGGCGAACGTTACTCGCTCGACCGACCGCAGCAGACGCCGGGCTTCTATCTGAAGGGCTCGCATCAGCTCGACTGGGGCATGAAGAACCGCATGGCGCGGGTGTTCGACCCGGCCTCGGGCCGCACCGTGATGCTCGCCATCGACCACGGTTATTTCCAGGGCCCGACCACCGGGCTTGAGCGCATCGATCTGTCGATCGTGCCGCTCTTGCCATCCTGCGACGCTTTATTCTGCACGCGCGGCATATTGCGATCCGTCATTCCAGCCGAATGTCAAAAACCCATGGTGCTGCGCGCGAGCGGGGGCCCCAGCATTCTGCGCGAGGAACTGTCCGACGAGCAGATCGCCATGGACATGGACGATGCGGTGCGACTGAACGCCGCCGGCGTCGGCATCCAGGTTTTTATCGGCGGCGAGCACGAGACGCGCTCGGTGCACAATATGACGAGGCTTGTCGATGCCGGCTTGCGCGCCGGCATCCCGGTGATGGGCATCACCGCGGTCGGCAAGGCCATGGTGCGCGACGCCAAATATTTCCGGCTCGCTTGCCGCATCATCGCCGAGCTCGGCGCGCAATATGTCAAGACCTACTACGTCGAGGAGGATTTCGAGACCGTCACCGCGTCATGCCCGGTGCCGATCGTGATGGCCGGCGGCAAGAAGCTGCCCGAGCTCGACGCGCTGACCATGGCCTATAACGCCGTGCAGCAGGGCGCCTGCGGCGTCGACATGGGCCGCAACATTTTCCAGTCCGACGCGCCGCAAGCGATGATCGCCGCGGTGGCGGCCGTCGTGCACAAGAACATGAAGCCGAAAGAGGCGTTCGACCTGTTTCGATCGCTCAGCGCGCGGCGAGAAGCGGCGGAATAGCTTAGCCGTAAGTCCGCACCGGCCCTCCACCGATCAGGAACCAGGCGACTGCGCCGGCCGCGACTGCGCCGCCGAGCGCGGCCAGCACTTGCGCGATCCACGAGGCGCTGCCGACCGCGCTTGCGTCCTGATGCGCCGGCGCGGCAAGAGCGGTGTGCTGCGGCGGAGCGACGGCAGGGTGATCGCTTGGCATCGTTGCTGCGGGCGCAGCACGATCGGCAGTCAGAGCGAGTGTATTGACTTGGTCCGGTGAAGTGATTTTGACGGTCTGAATCTTGACTGCGGTCGGATTCGATGTAGCGTCAACATCTGGTGCCGTGCTTTCCGATACTGGCGCAACGGTTCTGCCGGTCGCCGGTGCAGCGGTGCTGCTACCAGGCGGGGGTGAATTCGCCACAGGCCAGCCGTCGGCAGGCGCCGGGTTCGGGGTAGCTTGCGCCGGCGGTTCTTCGGCGAAGGCCGACGCGGCGACGGCGTGGTCTTCGTGTTCGCTCTTCGCTATTTTTCTGGCCGAGATGTGGCGCGTGTGCGCAACGGCCATTCTGGCGTGGCGGGTCTTTTTGGCTGCTGTTTTCCTGGCCGTTGCGTGCGCGGCTTTGGCGTGAACCGCGTGCTTGCTTTCGTGCGGCGGCCGCAGACCGGCGAGCAGCGCCAGCGGCTTGCCAGCCGGCTCGCCCGGCGTGGCCTGCGCTTGCGCGCCGCTCGGCGTCATGGCCACGGCAAGCGCTATTGCAAGTCCTGCACCGACAATGCGAATTCCGCGCATCACCCACTCCGTTACCCACGATGTGCCGCGCATAGGGCACAGCCGGCGTGACCGCAGGGTGGCGCAATTGCGGATTTTTTCGCGCAAATAGCGGGTAAAAGGCGGCGCGGTTAACGCTACCGTCGGCATCAGCCCAATTCGGTGATCGTTTCGGGGAAATGATGCAGCCGCTCGCCCGGGCCGTTCGGGCCGATCAGATAGTTGTCGCAAAACCACGACAGCATGCCGCCGCGCATATAGGTCGGATGCACCACGATGTTCATGTCCTTTTCGATGTTCATCGGCTCGTCCGAGCGAATGAGCGGGCGCTCCACCAGATCGTAGCCTTGGCCGTGGCAATGCAGGCGCTTCTCTTCCGGCCGGCCGTTCTTGCGCATGAAATCGTTATAGGCCGCGAACACGTCCTTGCACGGCGCGCCGGGTTTTAGGAGCCCGAGATTGAATTTGCGCGCTTCGAGCGCGAAGGCGTATTCGTCCTTCATCTCCTGCGACGCCTTGCCGACCACGCAGGTGCGGCCGAGCTCGGTATACATGCCGCCGGGTCCGGCATCCTCGACCAAGAGCGCTACCGCATCGCCCTCCTGGATGACGCGGTTCTGATAATGGCGGGCGGCGAATTGCGCCGGCTTGCCCGGCGGCATTGAGGCGCAGAGATAAATGCCGTGCTCGCTGCCGTGGCGCTGGCTGTAGCATTGCGCGATCGCGGCAACGTCGCGGTCGCGCATGCCAGGCTCGACCGCGGCAAAGGCCGCGCGCATGGCGCCGTCCTGCATCGCCGCGGCGCGCCGCACCAAGTCCTGCTCTTCGGCGCTCTTGATGACCTTGATGCGATCGACCAGATCGGAGGCGTCGACGAATTTGGTGTTGGAGAAGCGCCCCTTCTGCATGTAATCGACCATCGCAAACGACATCTGATAGGTGCCGACGAGGCCGATGGTGCCGCCGGCATAAGGCGCCAGCGCCTTGGCCGCGAGCTCCGGATCGTAGGGTGCGGTGTAATAGCAGGAGGCGTAGCTCGGCGTCGTGAACCACTGCTTGACGCCGCGGCGGGTGCCGTCGCTTTTGCCGTTCAGCTCGGTGACGCCGCCGAACGGGCCCTGGCTCACCAGCGTCATCAGCTCGTCGCGCGGGAAAACGACGGTGAGCGGGTAGCCGTTGGTCGCCGGCAGGTCGGTGAAATATTTGACGTAGCCGCCCATCTGGTCGCTGTTGTTTTGCATCAACAGCACATCGATCTTGTCGCGCTCCATAGCGGCGCGCACTGCTTTCCAGCGCCGTTCCAGCTCGGCGGTGGAGATCGGCGTCTGCAGGCGTTCGGACAGCTGTTCCATCTTTATTCTCCTAAACTCAATTCCGAGATGCGTAGGGTGGGCAAAATCGCTTGCTCGTTCTCGAAGCGTGGGCATCGCGCGTCCACGATTTTGCCCACGCGGGACATAATGTGCCGGCGCGATGCCCACCCTACATCAATGCGGCACCACGTTGACCATGCCGCCGAGGTCGCCTTCGAGAAAGGCGCGCATATTGGTTTCCACGGTCGGCAAGGCGTAGTCGATATAAACGTCGCAGAAGCCGCCCTGATGCGTCGTGATGATCACGTTCTGCATCGACCAGAACGGATGATCGGGCGGCAGCGGCTCCTGGTTGAACACATCGAGCGCCGCGCCGGCAATGCGCCCGGCTTTGAGCGCCTCGACCAAAGCCGGCTCGTCGACCACGCCGCCGCGGGCGAGATTGACCAGGAAGCTCGACGGTTTCATCGCCGCCAGCACTTTGGCGTCGATGCTGTTGCGCGTGGCTGGCGTCAGCGGCGTCAGCAGCACGAGAAAGTCGAACTCGCCGACCACCTGCAAAAGCTCGTCGCGGCTGTGCATGCGGTCGAAGCCGGCGGCCGGCCGCGGCGCCGAACTGACGCCGACCACCGTCATGCCGAATGCCTTGCATATCGGCGCCAGAGCTTCGGCGATCAGCCCGACGCCGAAAATGCCGACCGTCTTGTTGTGCAGGAGCTGAGCCGGCCAGCGCCGCCACTCATGCGCGTCCTGGCCGCGCACCGCGCCGGGCAGATTACGCGCCAGCGCCAGCATGGAGGCCAGCGCTGCTTCCGACACCGGCGGCCCATGGATGCCGCGGACATTGGTGACCACCACGTCCTTGCGAAGCGTCGGCTGGTCGATCAGGTTGTCGACCCCGGTGCCGAGCGTCTGGATCCATTTCAGGTTTGGCGCCCGCTCCAAGACCCTCGGGGTCATCATCGGCGTGAAGGTGATCAAAGCGTCGGCGTCCGCAATATGGGGCTCGACCTTGGAGTGGTGGTCGACCAGCGTCATCGGAACGTCGGGAAAGCGCTCTTGCAAGCGGTCGCGATATTGCTTGCGGATCGTCTCCGTCAGGCCGAGCAGAATAAGGACATTGGGCATCGCGGCGGGTCCCGGCACCGCGCCGGGGTGGTGTCATAGGCGGGTTGCGGCAGTCTTATATCTTCTTGTGCGAAGCCGCGCCAAGGTGTCGCGCGCCAGCACGACCTCGGCTAACATCGGCGCCAAGCGGTCCGGTTCGGGGGCCCATCGGAGAGCCATTCATGTCGATCGACCTGTCCACCGTAAATTGGACTTACGTGGCCTTGATGGCGGCCTTCGTATTCGTCGCCACCTTCGTCGGCGGCATCATATCGTTTCGCAACCGCGTCGGCGCCGCGGTCGTCGCGGCGATCCTGTTTGCCGCCATGTTCGTGGCGTGGAATTATTATCCGCACCCGCAGATCCAGCTTCCCATCATCGGAACCTACACCACGCCGAGCGGTGGTTGACCTTTCCGCAGGTGCGGTTATGCGTATGTGAGGGTTGCCGGGGGAAATGGAGCGGTCATGAACAAGGTCTATGCGGATGCACGATCCGCACTGGCCGGGTTGCTCAAGGATGGCATGACCATCATGGCCGGCGGCTTCGGCCTGTGCGGTATCCCGGAAACCTTGATCCTCGCGATCCGCAATTCAGGGATCAAGAACCTGACCGTGGTCTCTAACAATTGCGGGACCGACGGCAAAGGGCTCGGCATCCTGCTCGACACCCGCCAGATCAAGAAGATGATCTCGTCCTATGTCGGGGAGAACAAGACCTTCATGCAGCAATATCTCGCGGGCGAGCTCGAGATCGAGTTCAACCCGCAGGGCACTTTGGCCGAGCGCATCCGCGCCGGCGGCGCCGGCATCCCGGCCTTCTTCACCAAGACCGGTTACGGCACCAAGATCGCCGAAGGCAAGGACACCCGCGACTTCGACGGCGAGCGCTATGTGATGGAGCGGGGATTGGTCGCCGATCTGTCGATCGTGCACGCCTATCGCGGCGATACCGAGGGCAACCTCGCCTATCGCAAGACCGCGCGCAATTTTAATCCGCCGATGGCGACGGCCGGCAAAGTGACCGTGGCCGAGGTCGAGCATCTGGTGCAGCCAGGCGACATCAATCCCGACCACATCATCACGCCCGGCATTTACGTCAAACGCATGATCCACGTGCCGACGGCGACCAAGCACATCGAGCAACGCACGGTCCGCAAGCGTCAAAAAGCTGACGCGCCGGCCGGAACAGGGGAGGAAGTGTGATGCCTTGGAGCCGCGATCAGATGGCCGAACGCGCGGCCAAAGAGTTGCGCGACGGCTTTTACGTCAATCTCGGCATCGGCATTCCCACTTTGGTGTCGAATTACATTCCGGACGGCATGAGCGTGCAGCTGCAATCGGAGAACGGCATGCTCGGCACCGGGCCGTTCCCCTTCGAAGGCGAGGAAGATCCCGACCTGATCAATGCCGGCAAACAGACCGTCACCGAGCTGCCGACCACGAGCTATTTCAATTCGGCGGATTCTTTCGCCATGATCCGCGGCGGCCATATCGACATCGCCATTCTCGGCGCCATGGAGGTCGCGGAAAACGGCGACCTCGCCAATTGGATGATCCCCGGCAAGATGGTCAAGGGCATGGGCGGCGCCATGGATCTGGTCGGCGGCGTCAAGAAAGTCGTCGTCGTCATGGAGCATTCCGCCAAGGGCAATTCCAAGCTGAAGAAGGCTTGTACGCTGCCGCTCACCGGCGCCGGCGTGGTCGATATGGTGATCACCGACCTCGGCGTCTTCACGCTCGACCGTCACGGCGGCGGCTTGACGCTGATCGAGCTGGCGCCCAACGTCACGCTCGACGACCTCAAGGCCAAGACCGACGCAAGCTTCAAAGTCGCCAATACGCTCAAGCAGTAGCTCTGGCGGCCTGGAGCTCAGGCCGGCTCGCCGACGCCGCGCGAAGCTTCGAACAAGAACCAGGTGCGGCGCTCGGCCTCGTCGATCCAGACTTCGATCAAGCTCGTGGTCGCTACGTCGCCGTGCTCATCGCACAGGTCGTGGGTTTCCCGTAAGCTCGCCGTCAGCTGCTTGTTGTCGTCGCGCAGTTCGGCGAGCATATCCAACGGCGTGACGAACTCGGCGTCGTTATCCTCGATGCGCTGCAGGCGGCCGATATGGCCGATCGATCGCAGCGTCGTGCCGCCGATCTTGCGGGCGCGCTCGGCAATGTCGTCGGTGGTGGCGAAAATCTGGTCGGACTGCTCGTCGAGCATCAGGTGATAGTCGCGAAAATGCGGTCCCGACATGTGCCAGTGGAAATTCTTGGTTTTCAGGTAAAGCGCGAACATATCGGCGAGCAGGATACTGAGCGCGCCGGCAATGTCGCGCACGGCGTTCGAGCCGAGGTCGGTCGGCGTTTGCAGCGCGCCGGTTTGCAGGGCTTTAGGATCGCGAGGGTTCATCTTTCGTCTCCTGACTTTCAAATGCTCGGCGCCAAGGCCGGGTGAAACTTGCGCACCGCGAAGAATCCTAGCACGACGAAGATCGCGAGGACGACGGCCTGCGCCACCAGAAACGGCGGTTCCGTTTGGGTCGGCGCCAGGGCGTGCACCGCCGGTATTTTCATGAACGATTGGATGACGCCGACGAATACGTCCAAGTAAAGCGCCATCAGCGCGGTGACGACATAGATCCAGCGCCACGCGCCGGCGAGCCGGAACAAATAGTAGGCGCCGACCGCGATCGCCAGCAGGACGAGGGTGAGGATGCCGACCGCGCGCGGCGGATCGAACCCGAATGGGGCGAGGGGGAAGCCGGTCACGCTGGTCAAGATGGCAGTGATGAAAAACAAAGCGGTCCAAGCGCCGAACGCTTGTCCGGTCAACAGGCCGTACAGCACGATGAGACCCACCACCATTTCGACAAGGCTGAGAAGAACGTGAAATTCGAGAAGCGTCATGTCAACACTCCGCGTTTTTTTCGGCCGCCCGTCAACACTTGATCATTTTTGGGCACTTTTTTTTGGCCACGTTTATGGCTCTCGGCGATAAGGACGTTCGTATTTTACACGATGATGCCGTTGCGCGGCGGTCCCGACAAGGATGTGCTGGGTGGGACACCAATTTGTGACACTGCTTGCCGGACTGCGGTCCGGAACCTGCCGAAGAGCTGCCATGCGCCAATTTCGGCCTTGGCGGGCGATTGCGCATATGACAACACCCGTCTTTGCCGGTATTGGTCGCTCCTGTTTCCGTCGGGGACGTTGCAGCCGCGCAGCGCAACGTAAATTCGCTTGATGAATGATGAGCGCAGCGAAAGCGCCACAGACCGGCAGGGGGAGGCGATAAGCATCCGCGACCTGTCCACGGGTATTTCCATCCCGGCGGCCGCCGCAGCGGCGCCCACGCTTCCTGACGAGCCGACACTGCTGACGCATGGCGAAAAGCGCATCATCGTCATGAGCATGATGCTGCCGGTATTCCTCGGCTCGGTCGATCAATCGATCCTGGCCAGCGCGCTGCCGACCATCGGCCGCGTCTTCGGCGACGTCAACGAGCTGCCGTGGGTGATCACGTCCTACCTGATCGCCGCCACCGCGCTCACGCCGCTTTACGGCAAGTTCGCCGATATCCACGGCCGGCGCGCCACGCTGTTGATCGCGCTGGCGATCTACATGGCCGGCGCGCTTATCTCGGCGTCGGCGTCAAGCATGCTGATGCTGATCTGCGGCCGGGTGGTGCAGGGCATGGGCGGCGGCGGCATGATTTCAAGCGCGCAGATGGTGCTCGGCGACATGGCGCCGCCAAAAGAACGCGCCAAATATTACACCTATTTCTCGATCGCATTCACGACCGCCGGCGGCTGCGGGCCGGCGCTCGGCGGGTGGATTTGCGATCATCTGTATTGGTGGATGATCTTCATCTGGAAGATCCCGTTCTGTATCCTGACCATCGTGCTGGCGCTTAAGACGCTGCGCCGGCTGCCGTGGCACGGCCGGCCGCACCGGCTCGATTTTATCGGCGCGATCCTGGTGATGGCCGCAAGCTCGTCCTTCATGCTCGCGCTCAATCTCGGCGGTGTGCACTATCCCTGGCTGTCCGCGCCGGTTCTTATGCTGCTTGCCGCGGCTCTGGTCTTGGGCGCCGGTTTCGTCGCGCGGCTTCTCACCGCGGTGGAACCGCTGATCCCGATCGCCATCCTGTCCGACCCCGCCGCGCGGCTGACCATCGCGGCGCATTCGTTCGGCTGGGGGTCGATCGTCTGCCTGAATATTTTTCTGCCGATGTATCTGCAAAGCGCGCTCGGCTGGTCGGCGACCTCGTCGGGCTTGAGCCTGATGATTCTGATGGTCACGCTCAATATCAGCGCCGGATTGTCGAGCCAGGTGATCGGCCGGGTGCGGCATTACAAGCTCTTGCCGCTGTGCTTTCTCTGCATCGGCCTCGCCGCCGTGTTTGCGCTTGCCATGTCCACCGAGGCCATGAGCTCGCTGAGATTCGAGATCATTTTGTTTCTGATCGGCATCGGTTTCGGGCCGACGGCGCCGCTTACCCAGGTGGCGCTGCAAAACACCGTCGCCATTCACAATCTGGGGGCGGCCATCGGCACCATGAATTTCGCGCGCACGCTGATGGGCACCATGCTGATTGCCGGCTTCGGCGCGATCGTGCTGGCCCATGCGCCAGTCGATGCGGCGCCGGGATCGCTGGGGCACGCGTTTTTGGGCAGCGCCTCGGTCGCGGCCTTCAAGACAGTTTTTCTCGCCATCGCCGGTACGCTGACGATTTCGTTCCTGGCAGTGATCTTGCTTGAGGAAAAGCCGCTCGGCGAAACGCTTCCCGGCCCCAGCCGCTAGGCTTTCGTGGGTCAAATTAACGCAAAAACAGGCGGATTTCGGGGCTATACGCGAAAGACCCTTGCGCCCCGGCCCGGTTCGGGAGCAATTTGGCGCCCGCTGCCGGGGTCGTCCCTCTCCGCGGCTAAGACTCTGAGGAAATGCGAGAATTCACTCTAGTCCGTGTGCCTCGCAGCATCAAAATTTATTCACAGGCATTTGAACTTTCCGGCGGCGAGCCGCGACTAATTCGTGAGCCGACTCTATGGCGATGCAAGCACCGGCCGATGAAGCACTGATCGGTCGAATTGCCCGAGGTGACCGGCTGGCGATGCAGGTGCTGTTCGCGCGGCACCACGTGCGCGTTTATCGCTTTGTGCTGCGTCTGTTGCGCGACGAGATGGCGGCGGAGGACGTCATCGGCGAGGTGTTTTTGGACGTCTGGCGGCAGGCCAACCGGTTCGAGGGCAGAAGCGCGGTCTCGACCTGGCTCATCGCCATCGCTCGTTTCAAGGCGCTGTCGCTGTTGCGCAAGCGGCGTGAGGACGGGTTGGACGACGAAGCGGCGGAATTGATCGAGGAACCTTCGGATGATCCGGAACTTACTCTGGCGAAAGTCGATAAAGGCGAGAAACTGCGCAAGTGTCTCGCTGGACTGTCGCGCGAGCACCGCGAAGTCATCGATCTCGTTTATTACCACGAGAAGTCGGTGGAGGAAGTCGCTCGAATTATCGGAATTCCGGAGAACACCGTGAAGACGCGAATGTTTTATGCGCGCAAGAAGCTGGGAGAGTTATGCCGAATGGCGGGAATCGATCGAGGTTGGCCATGATGAGCGGCGATGCGGCCCGCAATCCGGGTCAAAATGGCCAGCCCGGCGACATCGAGGCGCTGTTGCCCTGGTACGCGGCCGGCACGCTGCGTCGCCGCGACCGCCAGCGCGTCGAGGAGGCTTTGCGGCAGGATGCCGAGCTTGCACGCCATGTCGAGCTGGTCCGCGAAGAGCTCGTCGAGACCATTCACCTCAACGAAACGCTCGGGGCGCCGCGGCCGCATGTCGTCGACCGGTTGATGGCGGCGATCGATGCCGAGACCAACGCCGCGCATAAGCACGTTCCCGGCGCGGCCGCCGGATGGCTGACCGGATTTTTCGCCAATCTGCCGCCGCGGACTTTGGCGGTGGCAGCCTCCTTTGCCGTGCTGGCCATCGCGCTGCAGGCCTTCATGATCGTCGATATTTTCACCAAGCCGCAAAGCCCGACCCAGCAGGCCTCGCTCGGCGTCGTGCATCGCCATGGCACGTTTGCGATGGTGCGCTTCGCGCAAGCCGCGAGCGCTGCCGAGATCACGAATTTCCTGCACAATTATCAGGCGGCGCTGGTCGACGGTCCGACCGAAGGCGGGCTCTATCGCGTGCGTATCGCTGTGAAGTCGCTCGCCAAGGAAGAGCTCGGCAAGATCATCGCACGGATGCGCCAGGATCGCGTAGTGGCCTCGGCCGAGCCGGCCGAAACGGCCGAGCCGGCTGAGCCAGCCGAACCGGCCGAGCCGAGCAAATAGCCTAAGGCTTCGGCTATCCCGCTGTCGGCGCAGGCATTTTGCCCTTTGAACCTTTTGTCGGGCGGCACGACCAACAAGTGGTGGCGCAAACAGGCCCCATCGGCGCGCTACACCCCTGACGCCAGCGCCGATATTCAGACCCGCCCGGACTCGTCCCCTCCGGGCGGGTCGTCGTTTTAAGCAGCCATCTCAAAAACACGGCCTAACCGCCGCTGCGGCTACCGACAATTGCGCGCTAATTCGCTTTCGCCCGCGCCGAAGATGGCAGAGAATGCCGTGGTGGGGGATCAGTAGGGTGCGTGACGATACCGTCCTCGAAACCGAGGACCTGACCAAGGATTTTGCCGGTTTCGTCGCGGTGCGCTCGGTCAATCTGCGCGTCGCGCGCGGCAGCATTCACGCCATGATCGGCCCGAATGGCGCCGGCAAAACCACTTGCTTCAATCTGCTGAGCAAGTTTCTCAACCCCACGCGCGGGCGCATCGTGTTCGATGGCCGCGACATCACCGCGCTCAGGCCGGCGGACGTCGCGCGGCTTGGGCTGGTGCGCTCGTTCCAGATTTCCGCGGTGTTCCCGCATCTGACGGTGATCGAGAACGTCCGCATCGCATTGCAGCGCCGGCGCGGCGGCTCGTTCGATTTCTGGCGCAGCAAGCGCGTGCTGCATGCGCTCGACGACCGCGCTCTGGCGCTGATCGCCAACGTCGGGCTTTCTCCCTATGCCAGTGCGCTGGCGACCGAATTGCCCTATGGCCACAAACGCGCGCTCGAAATCGCAACCACGCTGGCGCTCGATCCGGCAATGCTGCTGCTCGATGAGCCGACCGCGGGGATGGGCCATGACGATATCGCCCGCATCAGCGCGCTGATCAAATCGGTCGCCACCAGCCGCACCGTGCTGATGGTCGAGCATAATCTCAGCGTGGTCGCCGATCTGTGCGACCGCATCACGGTGCTCACCCGCGGCCAGGTGCTCGCCGAGGGCGATTACCAGACCGTATCGGCAAATCCCGCCGTGCGCGAAGCCTATCTCGGAACCGGCCATGATTGACAAGCACGCAGCCGGGACCCGCGCCATGCTCGCGGTCAACGGGCTCGAAGCCTGGTACGGCAAGTCGCACATTCTCCATGGCGTGACCTTTGACGTGCAGCCGGGCGAAGTGGTGACGCTGCTTGGCCGCAACGGCGTCGGTAAGACCACGACGCTGAAAGCGATCATGGGCATCGTCGAGCGGCGCCGCGGCTCGGTGCGCTTCGAAGGCCGCGAGCTCATCGGCATGGTCTCGGACGCGATCGCCCGCACCGGCATCGCCTTCTGTCCGGAGGAGCGCGGCATATTCGCCAGCCTGGACGTGCGCGAGAATCTGCTGCTGCCGCCGCAGGTGCGGCCGGGCGGTCTCGACCTTGATCGCATCTTCGCGCTGTTTCCCAACTTGCGCGAGCGGCTTTCAAGTCAGGGCACGAAGCTCTCCGGCGGCGAGCAGCAGATGCTGGCGATCGGCCGCATTCTGCGCACCGGCGCCCGCTTGCTGCTGCTCGACGAACCGACCGAGGGGTTGGCGCCAGTCATCATCCAGCAGATCCGGCAGACCATCGCTTCGCTGAAAGCGCAAGGCTTCACCATTCTGCTGGTCGAGCAGAATTTCCACTTCGCCGCCGCGGTTGCCGATCGCCATTACATCATGGAGCACGGCCGCGTCGTCGATGAATTCTCGACCCCGCAGCTAAAAGCCAATACGGCTAAGCTGCACGACTATCTCGGAGTCTGATATACCGTAGCGAGGGCGAAAAGCCCGCACAAAGGGAGGTGTGTAATGAGATTGACAGCGAGTCTGGCATTTGCCGCGGCCGCGTTGATAACGACGGCGGCGCATGCCCAGCCGATCGAGGTCAAGATCGGCGTGCTTACCGACATGTCCAGCCTTTACGCCGACGCCACCGGCCCCGGCTCGGTGGCCGCCGCCAAATTGGCGGTAGAGGACTTCAATCCCGACGCTCACAATATGAAGGTCGACATCGTCAGCGCCGACCATCAAAACAAACCGGATATCGGCACCAACATCGCGCGGCAATGGTTCGATGTCGACCACGTCGATGCCATCGTCGACGTGCCGAATTCCGGCATTGCGCTCGCCGTGAGCAACGTCACGCGCGAGAAGAACAAGGTGTTCCTGGTCTCCGGTGCGGCAATCTCCGATCTGACCGGGCCGAAATGCTCGCCCAACACGATCCACTGGACCTATGACACCTGGATGCTCGCCAACTCCACCGGCAAATCGGTGGTGAAAACCGGCGGCGACACTTGGTTCTTTCTTACCTCCGACTATGCCTTCGGCCATGCGCTCGAGCGCGACGCCACCGCGGTCGTGTTGGCCAATGGCGGCAAGGTTCTCGGTCACGTCGCCCATCCGCTCAATACCCAGGACTTCTCGTCCTATCTCCTGCAAGCGCAGGCCTCGAAGGCCAAGATCATCGGGCTCGCCAATGCCGGCGGTGACACCATCAACGCCATCAAGCAGGGCGCCGAATTCGGCATCACGGCCGGCGGCCAGCACTTCGCCGGCCTTCTCGTTTTCATCAGCAACGTCCAGGCACTCGGGCTAAAGACGGCCCAGGGTCTCGTTCTCACCGAGACGTTCTATTGGGACATGAACGACGCCACCCGCGCCTGGACCAAGCGCTGGCAAGTCGCACGGCCGGGCAAATTTCCGAATATGATCCAGGCGGGCGTCTATTCGGCGACTTTGCATTACCTCAAGGCAGTCGCCGCGCTCAAAAGCGCCAGTGACGGCAAGGCCGTGGTCGCCGAAATGAAGAAACTGCCGACCGACGATCCGCTGTTCGGCAAGGGCATGGTCCGCGCCGACGGCCGCAAAATTCACCCGGCCTATCTGTTCGAGGTGAAGTCGCCGGCGGAATCGAAATATCCGGGCGACGACTACAAGCTGCGCGCCACCATCCCGGGGGATCAGGCCTTCCGCCCGATGAAGGACGACAACTGCCCGCTGGTGAGTGGGTAAATTTCTGCCTCACCCCGCCCGGGCCGCGTTTTGCGCGTGCCCCGGGCGGGGAAGGGGAGCGCGCGGGCTCTGTTGAGGACGAAGCGAGCGTGTCCGCATGTTCGAAATATTCGGCATCCCGTCGCAGGCGTTGTTTGCGCAGCTTCTGCTCGGGCTGATCAACGGGTCGTTCTACGCGCTGCTAAGTCTCGGGCTTGCCGTCATTTTCGGCATGCTCAACATCATCAATTTCACGCACGGCGCGCAGTACATGATGGGCGCGTTCGTCGCTTACATGCTGTTACAATATCTGGGGATCAATTATTGGGCGGCGCTCGTCATCGTGCCGATCCTGGTCGGCGCCACGGGCATTCTCATCGAGCGGCTGTTTTTGCAGCGGCTGCAGAAGCTCGATCATCTTTACGGCTTGCTGCTGACATTCGGTCTGGCGCTCATCATCGAGGGCCTGTTCCGCAATTATTACGGCTCTTCCGGTCAGCCCTATGAGGTGCCGGACGCGCTGCAGGGCGGGCACAATCTAGGCTTCATGTTCCTGCCCAATTATCGCGCCTGGGTGATCGGGTTCTCGGTGGTCGTGTGCTTCGGCACCTGGTTCGCCATCGAGCGGACCCGGCTCGGCTCCTATCTGCGCGCCGCCACCGAGAATCCGACCTTGGTACGCGCCTTCGGCATCAACGTGCCGCGGATGGTGACGCTCACCTACGGTTTCGGCGTCGGCCTTGCGGCGCTCGCCGGGGTAATGGCAGCGCCGATCTACAACGTGTCGCCGCAGATGGGCTCCGACATCATTATCGTGGTGTTCGCCGTCGTGGTGATCGGCGGCATGGGCTCGATCCTGGGCGCGATCCTCACCGGCTTCACCCTCGGCATCGTCGAGGGCCTCACCAAGGTGTTCTTCCCGGAAGCCTCGAACACAGTGATTTTCGTCATCATGGTGATCGTGCTGTTCGTGCGGCCGGCCGGCCTGTTCGGACGGAGCGCGTGATGGCAAGTGTTGTCGACACGCCGGCAATGCGGATGCCTCGCGCGACGGACCGCGGCCTCGCTCTCGCCGCCGTCGCGATGATCGCGTTTCTGGTCGCGGCGCCGTTCGTGCTCTACCCGGTCTTTCTCGAGAAGGCCTTGTGCTTCGCGCTGTTCGCCTGCGCCTTCAATCTTCTGATCGGCTATGTCGGGCTGGTTTCGTTCGGCCATGCGCTGTTCTTCGGCTGGGCGAGCTACCTCGCCGCTTATGCCGCGAAATCCTGGGGCCTGCAGCCGGAATTCGCGGTCGTCATCGGCACGGCGACGGCGGCGCTGCTCGGCTTTGTCGGCGGCGCGATCGCCATCCGCCGCCAGGGCATCTATTTCGCCATGATCACGCTGGCGCTGGCGCAGATGATGTATCTGGTGGCGCTGCGGGTGAGGCTCACCGGCGGCGAGGACGGCATCCAGGACGTGCCGCGCGGAAAACTGTTCGGCGCCTTCGATCTCAACAACGAGATGACGATGTACGCGTTCGTTCTCGTCGTCGTGCTCGCTGCGTTTTTTCTGATCTATCGCATCATCAATTCGCCGTTCGGCGAGGTGCTCAAGGCGATCCGCGAAAACGAGTTGCGCAGCATATCGCTCGGCTACCGCACCGACCGCTACAAGCTTGTCGCCTTCGTGCTGTCGGCGACGCTGGCCGGGCTTGCCGGATCGCTCAAAGCGCTGGTGTTCCAGCTCGCCTCGCTGACCGACGTGCATTGGACCATGTCCGGCGAGGTCATATTGATGACGCTGGTCGGCGGTCTCGGCACCGTGTTCGGCCCGGTGACGGGCGCCTTCATCATCGTCGCGATGGAGAACTATCTGGCGCCGCTCGGCCAATGGGTGCTGGTGATCCAGGGCGCCATCTTCGTCGCCTGCGTGCTCACCTTCCGCCGCGGCATCGTCGGCGAGCTGGCAAATTGGCTGCGCGTCAAGCTTTAGACCGAATCAATTTTGCACGCTGTTATCCACAAACAAAAAGTCAACAAATAGTCCTTGGTGTCGCCACATTCATTTTGATTGCCGAATCAACAAACACGCGTTGTTTATCCAGAAGCGCCGGTTTCCGCGGCGTTTTGACTTTGCGCTTCTGGTTGCACCTCCATGTCGGAACCGCAATCCGGTCGGTACGACAGCATCGCCCTTCGATGGCTTGCGCTGGTTGAGCGTCGGCAGGAGCATTTCCTCGATTTATGCGACAGCGGGCGTTGGCGGCACTACTTCACCGAAGCCGAATTTCTCGACGAAATGCGCAAAGTGCTCCGCGTGCGCGATCAATGGGCCGCGATCGCCGGAGTGCCGCTCAACAGCGAGGATTTGCTGCCGGACGGTGTCCCACCGCCGCGGTCGCCCGCGAACGGGGTAGCGGCGCCGGCTTGGCCTGACTAGATTCCGCAGGCGGGACGCGTTATCCACAGCCCGAAAGTCTCCGGCGGCGTGCGCGGACCGCGCGGCTGTCGGGCACTGTTCCGATCTTTCGAGCCCATCTTTTCGACCCTTTGGCCCCTTCCTCAAAACCTAATCTCTTCCTCAAACCTATGTGAGCATCGATGCCGAGCGCCTTGTTCTCGCCGATCAAACTTGCCGACCTCACTTTGCCGAACCGCATCGTGGTGTCGCCGATGTGCCAATACAGCGCCGACGACGGGGTCGGAAACGACTGGCACATGACCCATCTCGGCATGCTGTCGAACTCCGGCGCCGGGCTTTTGGTCATCGAGGCCACCCATGTCGAGCGGCGCGGCCGTATCACCCATGGCTGCCTCGGCCTTTATTCCGATGACTGCGAGGCGGCGCTGGTGCGGGTCGTCAATCATTGCCGCCGCGTCGGCAACGCCAAGCTCGGCATTCAGCTGGCGCATGCCGGCCGCAAGGCGTCGTCGCAGCGTCCGTGGGAAGGCGCCAAGGCGCTCACGGATGCCGAAGACGCTTGGCCGACGATCGGGCCTTCGGCGGTGCCGTTCGGGCCGGGCTGGCACACCCCGCGCGCCATGACCGAGGACGACATGGCGCATGTCACCGCGTCGTTCACCGATGCAGCCAAGCGATCGCTGCGGGTCGGTTTCGACGCCATCGAACTGCATTTCGCCCATGGCTATCTGCTGCATAGCTTCCTGTCGCCGCTGTCGAACAAGCGCAATGACGCCTATGGCGGCTCGTTCGACGGCCGCATGAAATTCCCGCTGGAAGTAGTCCGCTCGGTCCGCGCCGCGGTGCCGCGCAGCGTTCCGTTCGGCGCGCGCATCACCGGCACCGATTGGGTCGAAGGCGGCCTTACCGTCGACGATGCGGTAGCGACGGGCAAGGCGCTCAAGGCCGCCGGGCTCGATTACGTCGATATCTCGTCCGGCAATATCACGCCGGAAAGCCGCTGGCCCAACGATCCCGGCTTCAACGTTCCGGCCGCGGAACGGGTGCGCCGCGAATGCGGCATCGCCGTGCGCGCCGTCGGCATGATCACGACTGCCAAGCAGGCGGAAGCGGTCGTCGCCGAGGGCAGGGCCGATATGGTCGCCTTGGCGCGCGGCTTTCTCGACAATCCGCATTGGGGCTGGCGTGCCGCACAGGAACTCGGCGCCGACGTGCCGCGTCCGAAGCAATATGCGCGCGCGGCGCCGAAGCTATGGCCCGGCGCGGCCTTGCGCGGGTGACGGCGGAACGGGCCCGTAACGGCGCGCCAGCCGGGCCGGCTCGACGCCGAGGTAATAGGCAAGCCGCAGCCGCCACATCAGCAGGATTGTGCGCAGGACGCCGTGGTGCTCCCAGCGCCGGCCGGATGTGACGACCGGCGCGCCGATACAGTACGGCCGGCACAACCGCCTGAGCCGCCGCGACACCGCGATGTCCTCCATCAGCGGCAGGTCGGGGAAACCGCCGACCGCCATAAACGCTGCGCGGGTGACGAAGATCGCCTGATCGCCGGTGGCGATGCCGGTTAATCGCGAGCGCCAATTGATCATGCGGGCGATAACCGTCAATAGCGGGTGGCGTCCGGCAATACGCAGATCGAAGCGGCCCCAGGCGCGGTGCATGACGGCTGCGGCAATCAAGCGGTCGGCGTTTGGCGGCAGCGCGGTATCGGCGTGCAGGAAAAGAAGCGCGTCGCCGGCGCCGAGCGCTGCGCCCGCATTCAATGGCGCGCCGCGTCCGCGCGGAGCGGCGACCACCCGGTCGGCGAGCGGCCGTGCCAGATCGGGCGAGCCATCGTTCGAGCCGCCGTCGACGACGATCACCTCGGCGCCGCGGGCGCGCAACGGCGCCAGCGCCGTGAGCGCGTCAACCAGGATGACCGCCTCGTTGAGCACCGGGACGACGATGGTGAGCCGACACATGACGCCAGATTGACGGGTTCACTCCGTCATGTCGAGGCGAACGGACGCGCGTGCTTTTTGAAAGCGGTATAATATTCGGCGTAACTCTCGATGCCTTGGCGCAGCGAATAGCGTGGCCGGTAGCCGAATACTTTTTCGGCAGCGGCCCACGACAGCGGCGCGCGCTGCTTCAAGGTCGCCTTCTCGAATTCGGTCATAACGTCGCTGACGTTGATGCTGGCATGCGGAAAAGCGGCGCGGGCGGCCTCGGCGATATCGAAGGTGCTGGTCAGCTCGCCGCGCGAAATATTGAAAATGCGCTGCGCAAGAGAGCGCGTATCGAAGTTGAGAATGGCGACGATGCCGGCGGCGGAATCCTCGACATAGGTATAGTCGCGCACCACGGCGCCACCTGAGGCGATCTTTATGGGTTGACCGTTCGCGGCACCTTCGACGATCTGCTTCAATTGCATTTGCCCGGGTTTCATGCCGAAGCCGTAGACGCTGGTGATACGGATCGCCAGCGCGCCGATGCCGTGGAACGTATGATAGGCGAGCGCCACTTGCTCGGCCGCCATCTTGGACGCGCCGTAATGGGCACTCGGATTGCCGGAATAGAGCAACGTTGTCGGGTGCGTCTCGTCGAACACGTCGCGTTCTTTGCGGTGATAGGCGGCATTGCTGCTGATCAGCAGAACCTTCCCGATATTGGCCCGGCGCGCGGCTTCGAAGACGTTGACAGTGCCGCCGACATTGACGGCATAGGTTTTTGCCGGATCGGCGAGCGACGTATCGTGTCCGACCAGCCCGGCAGCATGGACGATGGCATCGGGCGCGTACTGCGCGCAGATAGCGTCAAGCGCCGCCGAGTCGCAGACGTCGCCTTGGACAAACCGCGTCGCAGCGGCGGTCTCGCCCAGGACGAACCGCGCCTCCTCGGAAAAAGGCTCGATGCCGACCGCGATGGCCGTTTGTCCCTGCTGCCCTAACAGGCGGCATACATAGGTGCCGACAAAGCCGGTGCCTCCGGTCACCAAGACGGTCTTCGGCTTCGACCAAACGGCGCTCGGCATCGTTTAGCTTTCGTGGTTGGGCGACGCGGACAGCGCGCGGGAGCGTCAGCTCCGGCCTTCATATTCCAGGATATAAAGCCCGGCGTTGAAGTCGGTCATGTAAAGAAGCCCATCTGCGGCGGCAAAGACGTCGCCCGACTGGATGACCAGCGGCCGGTTTGGTCGCGGGTCCATGCGATGGGTCGGCGCCGGCGGGACAAAATGTCCGGCCGCGCGCGGCTGGAACGGATCGGTGATGTCAAAGACGCGCAGCCCGGCATTGCAGTAGGTCGCGAACACGAGGTTCGAATTCTGCAATGCGCCCGGCCGGTTCTCGTGCAGATTATGCGGGCCGAATTTTCCCGGCAGTTGGCAATAGCGCTGCTCATCCGGCAGTGGCATGGTCGCGATGCTGACCGGATTACTCGGCTCGTGTACGTCGAACACCCAGATGCGCTTGATGCCGTCGGCGCAATTGTCCTGCGCCGGCTCGTCGGAGACGATGAGCAGGTTGCGATCCGGCAATTGCAACGGCGAATGCGTCGTCGAGCCCAGCGGCGGATGCCAAACGCGATGCGCAACAAGCTGCGGCTTGGTCGGATCGGCGACATCGAGCACGGTCAGTCCGCCGTCGAGCCAGGCGCCATAGGCCGTGGTGCCGGAGACGACGGCGTGGTGCAGCGCGTAGCGGCGGCCTTGCGGCCATTGCGGCGTCTCGCCGCCCGCCTGCCACATGCCCGGCAGCCACCACCGCCCGACGATGTGCGGCTTGGCCGGATCGCTCATATCGACGATGGCGAGGATGCGGTCGCTAAACCCCTCGAAATGCGCCGAGATGTAAGCGTAGCGGCCGCCGACATACCAGATGCGATGCGGTCCAAGTCCCCTGACCGGCATAAACGCGATCTCACGCGGCTTTGCCGGTTGCGAAATGTCGTAAACCCGAAGCCCGGCGGCAAACGACATGCCGTGCCGGTCGAAGGATTCGGTGAGCGGTCGCGAGAAAAACTCCTTGTCATTCGCGACCTTCTGTGCGGTCCACACATTGGCGGCGTTGACGACGAGCAGGAGATCGTCGTGGACCTGTAAATGCAGCGCCCAGGTGTTCTCCGGCGTCGGCACGAAGGCGACCGCCTGCGGGTTCTTCGGATCGCGGACGTCGACGACGGAAAAGCCGCCGCTGAAGATATGGCCGATATAGGCATGGCCGCGATGGACCATGACCTGCACGCCGTCGCTGCGACCGCCTTGGTCGCTGTGCCCGATGAACCGGACGTTGCGCTGGCTCGCTGCCTGCATCGGTTATTCGGCCGCCGGAGCGGCCCGCGCCGGCAGCGGCTCCGGCGCGCGATCCAGCACCGGCGCCGTCTCCTCGAGCGGCTTGGCGCGGGTCTCGACGCCGAGCACCCACAGCGCGACCAACGCGATCACTAGGAACACCGAGAACATCGTCGTAACGGCGGCGAGCCCGGCGAAGTCGAACGCCCACACGATCGGAAACGGCGTCACCACGATACCGATGCGGGCGCAGGTGAAGGCGACGCCGGCGCCGCGGGCGCGGTATTCGGTGGCGAACAATTCCGGCATGTAGACCGCGATCGACAGGGTCGTGAAGCAGAACAGCGAGCCGAGCAGAAGCAGCCCGAACGAATTGACCCACAGCACGCTATTGCCTTGCGCGAACAGGATGCCGAAGACCAGCGCGCAGATGCCGGCGATGGTCAGGCTCGGCTTGCGGTCGAACTTGTCGCCGACCGCGAATGCGATCAAGGCGCCGAGCGTGCCGCCGAGGCTCATGATCACGGTGAAGCCGATCGACGTGTTCAGGCTCATGCCCTGCTTGATGAAGAAGGTCGGCAGCCAGTTGGTGTAGCCGTAGGACACGGTCAGCCCGGCGGTCATCAGGATGATGGCGAGCAGGGTGCGGCGAATGACCGGCGGCGAGAACAGCACCATGAACGGCACGTCGGCCGCGACTACGGTCGGCGCCGACGACGGCACGCCAACGGGCGCCTCCTTCAGTCCCAGTTCATGGACGATGTCATCGACGATTTTCTCCGCCTCGGCGTTGCGGCCCTGACTTTCCAGCCAGCGTGGCGATTCGGGCAGCGCCTTGCGCAACATCCAGACTACCAGCGCGGCAACGCCGGCGATGACGAACACCCAGCGCCAGCCGTAGTGCGGAATGATCAGAAAGCCGCACAGGCTGGAAATGAAGACCGCGCCGTTGGAAATCACCGCCATCGAGGCCTGCCAGCGGCCCCGCGTCTTCGGCGGCACGAATTCGCTCAACATCGTATAGGCGATGACGAATTCCGCGCCCATGCCGAGCCCCATGAGGAAGCGGGATACGGTGAGCCAGCCCATCGTTGGCGATGCTGCCGCCGCGAATGAGAACAGCCCGAAGATCAGCAGATTCAATTGAAAGCTGAAACGCCGGCCGTAGCGGTCGCCGATCCAGCCGGCGGCGATCGAGCCGATGGTCATGCCGGCGGTGCCTGCGCTGATAAACAGCGCATTCATCGACATGGTCGACCAGCCTTCCTTGATCGCCGCGCCAAGAACGCCGCCAGTGATGTAATTGTCGAACTGATCGACGAACAAGCCGCCGACGATCAGTCCGGTGAGACGATAGTGAAAGCGGCCAAGCGGCAGAGCGTCGAGCTTACGCCCGACATCGTGAATGGCGGTAGCCATGGTTGCCTCCCCAAAAGTTTTTTGTCCGGTACCCGGTTATCTGCCACCATTTCCCCGGCTTATGATGGAGTCAACAGATTGGGAGTCGCAATTCGCGCACGCTGCCTCCGCTTCGTTCGTTCGCAAAAGTTGCGGCCGTGTAAATCTTCCACCAAAAAACACGAGACGAACCCAATCACCAACGCGCGGGAGACATGACAGATGGCAAACATCGCGCTCGTCGGCATGACCGGCAATATCGGCAGCCGGATTCTCAACGAGGCGCTGGCGCGCGGGCATCGCGTGACCGGAACGACGCGAGGTGCGACCAGTCAGCCGGCGCGCGAAGGCTTGACCGTTGCGACCGTGCAGCCGGCGGATGCGGCGGCGCTTGCGGCGGTCTTGCGGGGGCACGATGTCGTCGTTGTCTCGCTGAAATGGGACGTCAACAACGTCGATGCGGCGATCGAGGCGATCCGGAAATCGGGAGTGCGGCGGGCGCTGATTGTGGTCGGCGCAGGCAGTCTCTTGCGCGCCGACGGCCGGCGGCATTTCGATCACATGCCGACGCCATCGCCGAGCTCGAAGCCGGCGACGGTTGCGCTCGAAAAGCTGCGCAAGGTCGACGATTTCGATTGGACGGCGATTTCGCCGCCCGCTTCCATCAAGCCAGGCGAGCGCACCGGAAAATTTCGTTTGGGCACCGACACGATGGTGGTCGACGCGGCCGATAATGGCCACATATCGCGCGAGGATTTCGCAGTCGCGATTTTGGATGAGATCGAAAATCCCAAGCACGTCAGGCAGAGATTCACCGTCGGCTACTAGCCAGGCGCCGCGGTCGCGTCGCCGATCATGCCAAAACCGGGAAGATCAAACATGAGCAATCCGATCCTGGTCGAGGTGACGCGTGGGCCACTGGTGGAGAGCCGCCATCGCGGCGCCGTCGCGGTCGTCGATGCCGAAGGCCGCAACGTGCTTGTCATTGGTGACGTCACCGCGCCGATGTTTCCGCGCTCGGCGATCAAGGCGCTGCAGGCAATAGCATTGGTCGAGCTGGGCGCGGCCGACGGTTATGGTTTTGACGACGAAGCGCTGGCGCTCGCCTGCGCCTCGCATAGCGGCGAGCCGGCCCATGTCGCCGGCGTCGAGCGCATGTTGGCAAAAATCGGCCTCGATGCTTCGGCGTTGCGTTGCGGCGTGCATTGGCCGATTTCGCAGTCTGCCGCTTATGCGCTGGCGCGGACCGGTACGGCCTCGGCGCTGCATAACAATTGCTCCGGCAAGCACGCTGGGTTCCTTTGCCTCGCTTGCGCGATGCAGGCCGACACGGCGGACTATTTTAGGCCCGAGCATCCGGTGCAGCAGCAAGTGCGCGCGGTGCTGGAAGATTTCACCGGCGTCGCCCTCGGGCAAGAGGTCTGCGCCATCGACGGCTGCTCGGTGCCGACCTGGGCTGTGCCGCTGCAAAATCTCGCGCATGGCTTTGCCAAATTCGGCACCGGTCGCGGTCTGTTGCCGGAGCGCGCCGCTGCGGCGGCACGGTTGCGGCGGGCCTGCGCCGCAAAGCCGTGGTTCGTCGCCGGCGCCGGACGCTTCTGCACCGAGATCATGCAGCTGTTCGGCGAGCGCGTGTTCGTCAAAACCGGCGCGGAAGGCGTCTATTGCGCCGCGCTGCCGCAACAGGGACTTGGCATCGCAATCAAATGCGACGACGGCGCCGCCCGCGCGGCGCAGGCGATCATGGCGACGGCGATCGCGCGTTTTCTGCCGCTCGACGCTGCCGAGCGCGCAGCGCTCAGGCCCTTCGTAGAACCGGTGTCGCACAACTGCAACGGCTTTGAGGTTGGTGCAATCAGAGTGACGACAGCAAGTTGACGGGCCTCACCGCACCCGGTTGCCGTCGATTGACAGCTGCGCGTAGCGTTCGGCGCCTTCCTTGCTGAGGTCGCCGGTGACTGTCTTGGCCCATTCCTTGCCGACGATGGCGCCGAGCCGCGCACCGGAGACGAGATTGTTGGCGATCACCGCGGCGCCGGCGCCGGACACGACGGACACCGCGATGCCGTAGTCGGTCCCGCGCACAATGTTCGCGGCGATGGTGACGTCACGCAGATAGGATCCCCAGCCGGCTTGGATACCGATGCCCTTGGCGCTCTCGATGATATTGCCGTTGACGACCGTGTCGGCTTCGACGCCGATGCCGGTGGTATCATTGGGATCGCTGCCGGGCGGTTGTTGACGCACCAGGTTGCGGATCAGATTGCCCTGCACCACGCCGAGCCGGCCGCCTTTGTCGAAATTCGTCACCGAGACGCCGACCGCGGCGCCGTCGACGATGTTGTTGGCGATCACCGCGCCCTCAAAGCCGAACTCGGCGTAGATCGCGCACTCGCCGAGGCTGCTGCAGGTGTTGCCGGCAATCTGCAGATTCGACGAGGCGGTGCCGCGCACTGCGGAGAATGCGGCATTGCGGATGCGGTTGCCGCGCACGATGACGTTGTCGGCGCGAAAGACGTTGATGGCGTTGCCGTACTGGCCGGAGCCGCCGGCTTTGTTGGCGATGTCTTCGATGCGATTGTCGACGACAAGCGTGCCGTCATCGCCGGGCTTGCTGCGCCAAACCAGAATGCCGCCATTGCCGGCGCGCTGCACCGTGTTGCCGGCAATGCGCAGACCGGCGGCGTCGTTGGAGAAAATCGCGTGATTGGCGGCATCGATGACGGTGCTGCTCGTGATTTCGCCAGCGATCGCGTCAAGCGTCACGCCGTTGACGCCGGCATTGACGATCATGCAGTCGGTCAGGCGGAGCGCGCGGCCTTGCGCCAGATGCACGAGGCCGCGACCGTCGGGCAGAGCGACGTGATTACCGTCGAGGACGAGGCCGCTGATGCTGACGTAATCGCTGCCGGTCGCCATCAGCAATGACGGCCCGGTCGTCATGATCAGGCGCGTCGATCCGATGACGCCGGCGATCGCCGCATAGGGCGGCAATTGCAGTGCGCCGGCGCGATAGACCCCGGGCGGCAGCCGCAGCAGCGAGCCGGCCGCCGCGGCGCGCGTGATCGCGCTTTGCAGAATGGTCGACTGATCGATGTCCGCATTCGGCCGAACGCCGAATGTGGTTGCGTCGATTTCGGCGCGGGGCACCGGCGCAGCCGCAAACGGTTCGCGCGCCGCCGCGGGCGTGGTCGCGCCGGCCGATGCGGCGCCGGCGAAAGCGGCAAACAGACGGCGGCGATCAAACTTCATCGCGGACATTCCGGCGCAGATAGCACGGCAAAACTGGCAAATATTGATGTGTGAAGACCCTCTCTGGGTCCTGCCGCTGCCGCCGTTTCCGCCCGCAAGGTTAACGACGGCTTGCCGCCAAAAGCGCGATCAGCAAGGCCTCGGCGGCGGCAACGAGCGGCGGCAGCGAAAGTGAAGGTCGTTTCGAGCGGCGTCGTCGCGAGTTCAATCTGACCGGCGGAATGTGGATGAACTGAATGAGCGGGCCGCCGTCACGCCTTCGCTCCAAGGCGCGCCAATAGGCATAGTTGCAGAGATAGCGGCCGGCGTCGCGCGACAGCCGCGCCGGAATGCCGACCGGCCGCACCGCGCCGAGAAGCCGCGCGAATGGCGCATTGCCGCGACGCGATTGCCGCTCGGTTGGCGCGATGAGGCCGGACTTTGGCCGATATCCGCTTGCGTCGGGAAATAGGACCGATACGGCATTGCGCGCCCGCGTCTCGATGCAAAGCTCGCGGCGGTGTCCGGCGAGTCCGAAGATCAGCATAATGTCGGGCTTGGTCGCGAACAATTTGGGCAGATCGCGGTCGACGGCGGCGTAGGCGGTGGCAAAAATATGCGTGGTGAGTTCGATGCCGGCAAAGGCTGGGCGTCGCCTGCGCGAGAGTATCTCGACCAGAACCGCGCTCGGATTGAACGGCGCGCCTGGGAATGGGCCGAAGCCGGCGAGAACCACACGCATCGCATCAAGCGCCGAGCAGGTCGGCGATTTGCTCGACCGCGATGCCGGGCGCCACGCGGCCGGCGGCGACATCGGCTTCGATCCGCGGCAAGGCCGCTTTGAGCGCGCGGTCGGTGCGCAACGGCGCGAACAACCGCTCTTCCAGCATGGTCCACATCCATTTCACCTGCTGCTCGCCGCGCCGCGCCTCAAGCTCGCCGGATGCGGTGAGGCGCCGGCGATGATCGAGGATATGCTCCCATAGCGCCTCGATGCCGTCGCCAGTCAGCGCCGAGCAGGTGATGACCGGCGGCGACCAGTTCGGCGAGCGCGGCGACAGGATGTGCAGCGCGGCGCCATATTGGGAGGCGGCAAGCCTGGCCCGGGGCAGGTTGTCGCCGTCCGCCTTGTTGACCGCGATCATGTCGGCTAGCTCGACGACGCCCTTCTTGAGCGCCTGCAATTCGTCGCCGGCGCCGGGCAGCGCCAGCACCAGGAAAAAATCGGTCATATCGGCGACCGCGATTTCGGATTGGCCGACGCCGACGGTCTCGACCAGCACCACGTGATAGCCGGCCGCCTCGCACAACAGCATGGTTTCGCGGGTCTTAGCGGCGACGCCGCCGAGTGTGCCGGAAGACGGGGAAGGGCGGATGAAGGCATTGGCATCATTGGCAAGACGCGCCATGCGCGTCTTGTCGGCCAGGATGGAGCCGCCGGTGCGGCGCGACGAGGGGTCGACCGCGAGCACCGCAACCTTGTGGCCCTGCACGGTGAGCCTGTGGCCAAGCGCATCGATCAGGGTGGATTTGCCGACGCCCGGCGCGCCGGTAATGCCGACGCGCACCGCCTTGCCGGTCGCGGCCAATAGCGCCTGGATCAGCGCCGCGGCAGTGTGGCGGTGGTCGGCGCGTTTACTCTCGACGAGCGTGATCGCTCGCGACAGCACGGTGCGGTCGCCGCCGCGGATATTGCGCGCGAGCCGTTCGACGTCAGGCTGCGGGGCGGGGGAAGGCATGGCGTGTCATCCGCGAGAAGACCTGGTGCGTCAAGCTAGCGGTCCGCCATCAGCACGGCGAGGCCACCCGCCGAATGCGGCTTGGCGGCGCTCGCGCGCGCGAACGCCAGTACTGCGTCGCGCGTCGTGACGCGGCAGGCGGCGTCCGCCTCCTTGCCGCAGTACTTATCGCGCGTGGCAGCGTCGGCGTCGTTTTCGTCGATGGCAAAAAGCAAATAGGTGGCGTCAGCAAGCTTCCGCGCAACGCCATATTCGGCCGGATAGCCGGGACGGACACTCTGGACGATCAGGTCGCCGCCCTCGAAGGGATGCAGCGTGAAATCGTGGATATCGCTCGCAGCGCCGCGGACCGGGTGGTAGCGGCCGCTCCGCCAGACGAAAGTTTCGGCCTTGGGCTCATGTGCTGTGCCATCGCGCAACACGTAGAATTCGATACGAGGCCGTTCGCCGAGAACGGGTTGCGCGCCGGTTAGTATCGGCTGCTTTGAGTTGATGCAGCCGCCGAGCAGGAGGAAGCCGGTAATCGCCAGAATTTTCAGTGCACGCGTGCGCAGGGCCGGATGGTCGATCATGATGGCTGCAAGTTTTGACGCGGTAGTTTAGCGAATTGCAACCACGACGGCGCGAAGAAAATGGCCGGCGTTGGAATAGAAGCATTCGGAATTGACAATCCGAATCCGCCCGACCTGCGCCAAGATTGATCTTGGAAAGACCCCGCGGCCGCCGAATTGAGGCCGCATCGCGCCGCTGACATCGCGCACTCCAGAGCGACGCGATGAGCGGCGTCGTTTGTCCATCCTCGAGCAGGGAGACATTCGATGAACTGGGATCAGATTCAGGTCAATTGGGTGCAATTCAAGGGCAAGGTCCGCAACAATTGGGTCAAGCTCACCGACGAGGACGTCACGCGCATCGGCGGCCGCCGCAGCGAATTGGCCGGTCGCTTGCAGGCGCGCTACGGCTTTGCCAAGGCCGAAGCCGAACGCGAGATCGAGGCCTGGATGAAGGCGCAGCGTCGCGCCGCCTGATCGTCGGTCATCGACAACTCCCTCCAGAGGGGAGGAGGGGTCGTCACCATTTATCTTCGTCGCCCTTGGGCCGCGTGCCGCCGAAGATCGCCACGCCTTCGGGCGACAGATATTGCCGGAACCCCGTCCAAGCGACGAACACAGTGTAGGGACCTTCGGCATAGGGCCCCACCCCGTAGGGCGAATAGTGGAACGTCAGTCCGGCGCTTTTGCCGCTTTCGGTCGAGGGAGCGAGCGTCAGCGGCCCGAGCTCGAGAAGCTTCGGTTTGATCCCGTCTTTGATGAAACTGTCCTGGCGCAACTCCTGCTCCGGCGTCAGCTTGGAAGCCGGCGTATCGTCGTCGCCATAACCGTTGATTCCGTTGGCGAGCTTGGCGGCCGCAACGGCAAGCTGGGCCAAGCGCGCCAACGCGGTCATGGTCGGACCGTCATCGGCCGTCTCGGTAAAGAACGGACGGATACTGATGCGCTTCTGCGCCTTGGTATCCCAGAGGATGGTATCGATTTCCTGGTTGGGATGGGCGCCGCCTTCGAACGTGCCGTCGCTGCGCACGATACTGACATAGCCGCCGACGACCGAGCGCAGGTCGTAGACCCGATCATACGACCACTGCATGCCACGAAACGGCTTGGGATCGGCGCGCCATTGCGCGGTGGCGTCGGCGCTGGCCCTGTCCGCCCAAATCTTGCCTTCGGCGAGGCAGTTGGCAAACAGGCCGGCAAAGGGCTTGAGTGCGTTGTCGACGACGACGGAAATCTCGAGATATTTTTTCTCGATCGAAATCTGCGGCGACGTGTCGGCGAACGAATTTTGTGGCGCCGAGAGCAGCAACGCGACGACGAATGCCGCCAACGCAATACGCCCGCCGCAATCGCTCGCGGTCAAATCGATCATATATCGTCTCTGGGTAGGTTTCCCATGCCTGCATGAGACGCGGCGAGCAGGGATTGCGTTCACGGCAATATCGCAAAAGCGCGCGCCGGAAAGCCGAGACCGTTTTTCACCTTCGGCCAGGTCACCACGATCAACGCGCCGGTCGGCGGCACCTTGTCGAGATTGGCCATGACCTCGATCTGATAGTGGCCGTGCTGCAGGATCCAGGTCTCGGAGTTCATCTTGTCGGTGGTATCGGTGTCCATGGATTCGTGGCCGGTCGCCGTCACGTCGCGTTTCTCGTAAAGATATTTGATCGTATCGAACGACCAGGCGGGAAACGGCTGACGCTTGAAGCGATCCGGATTGCTGTCCCAGTCCTTGTACATGTCGGTGCGCAGCGCGGCGAAGGCGCCCTTCGGCACGCGGCCGTGCTCGCGTTCCCAAGCTTTGAGATCGGCGATCGAGAAGGCGTGGTTCGGATCCTTGCCAAGGTGGGGCGTATCGTCGAGCACGACCAGCCGCAGAATCATTTGCTTGAGCGGAATCTGATCCATAGTGATGCCGTTCTCAGCGAAATGCGCCGGCGGATCGACATGGGTGCCGTATTGCCCGACCATCTGGTAATAGGTGGCGCGGAATTCGTCCTTGGGAATCGTGTATGGCTCGCCGGTCTTGGGATCGGCGGCAGGCGAGAATTTCGCCTGGCCGAAGCCTGCCCAAACCGGCGTATCCGGCCCGAATGAGTGGGTGAGGTCGACGAATTTTTTCGCGGCGATGATGCGATAGGCGCGATCGAGGTCGGAAGCGGCCCGGGCCGGCGCCACGATCGCGGCGCAGACACAGACGAATCCGGCAAGCAGGCCTGCAACGCGGTATTCAGTCAAGCGGGTCATCGAAGCTCCTCCTCGCCGGAAATGATCGGACCGCGCCGCCGCCCCTATCTCAATCCCGATGCGCGAAAGGCTTCGACATATCGCTTCATCGTTTCGGCGGAGGACCAGACCGCATTCTGTTTGATCCAGTTTTGCGACATTTCCGGCGCCAGCCGCCGCAGCGTTTGCAGCGCCTGCCGCGCTTCATGCGACTTGCCGCCCAGCGCCAGGTTGATGATGAGCGCGCGGTGGGCGGTCGGCGAATTCGGGCTGTAGATTGCGGCGTTACCGGCAAACTCTATGCCGCGGCGATAATTCTCGGTCGCGAACGACGCCGTCGCACGGACATTGTCATGGGCGCCGGCATATCCGCGCGCCAGCAAATCCCGCGGCGCCAGCCGCTCCGCCAGATCGGCATGGGCAAAGGTCGGATCGAGGCGGCCGGCATAGGTTGAAGCCAGTGCCAGGAAATAATGGCCCACCGCAAAGTTGGGATTGAGCGCGATCGCGCGCTCGCATGGCAGGATCGCGTCCTCGGGCTGCCGCCAGATCGAGGCATAACCGAGCGCGGCATGGGCCCAGGGGTCGTCCGGATTGAGCACCAGCGCGGCGCGCGCCGCCCCGAGCGCTGCCGGAATGACGTTGCGCCGGTCAGCCCAGCTCATATGAACGCGCAACGTCGTCACGATCGACAACAGGCTGCGATTTTGCGCCGACACCGGATCGATCGAGACCGCCTTTTGCAGAAGCTCGTGCGCGGCCGCGACTTTGGTCTTATCCCGCGTATTCATCAGCGACAGAGCGCGCACCACGCATTCCCAGGCATTCAACTGAATTGCCGATTTCTGCTGGGCGCGAAAATGCTCGGCGAGGTACAGATTCGGCTCGACGGCGGTCAGAATTTTTTCGCAAATCCGGTCGTACAGCTTGAAATTAACGGCCCCGTCCAGATCGTAGCGTTCCGCCCAGATCTGGTGCTCGGCGAAGCCGTCGATGAGCTGCACGGTCACGCGGATGCGCCCGGACAAGCGGCGGATGCTGCCATCCACGAGATAACGGACGCCAAGCTTGCGGGCGACCTGGCTGGCGCCAAGCGACTGCCCTTTGCAGGCGAAGCATGACGCGCGCGTGGCGACGTACAGCCAACTGACCTTTGCCAGCGCGGTAATCAGATTCTTCGGTTAGCCCGTCACCCAGCGAATCCTGGCTGGGATCGCCGCCGAGATTCGCAAATGGGATGACGGCGATGCTCGGGTAATCGGCGAGGATCGCGCGATTGCGGATTTCCTCGGCCGCGCGCGAGGTTGTCGGTGGGCTCGTCTCTTCGAGCAGAGACCCGACAAACCGAAACCCTTTCTTGCGCACGGTGCGGATGAGACGCTGGCGGCTGCCGCTGTCGCCGATCGCCGCACGCGCCGCGCTGACGCGGGTATCGATCGCGGCATCGGATACGGCGCGGCCGCTCCACACCGCCTTCCATAATTCGTCCCGAGTGACGAGGCGTGTGCGGTACCGGATCAAGTATTCAAGGATGTCGAAGACCTGCGGCTCGACCGCACATGGCGTATTGCCACGGCGAAGCTCCCGCCGGCCCAAATCGAGTGCGTAATCCCCAAATCGGTAGATCAAGATGGTGCCGTTTTCAGTTCCCCGCAGCAGAATAGCGAAAAATTAGGCACTTCCCAAGCCGACCTTTAGCTTTTCTTTAGGTGCGCGCTTCCGCAGACAGCTAGTTTGAAATTCTTCCGTCGGGGCCGCTTCACCCCGTGCCAGCAGGAAGATGCGAAGCAGGGGTCGGAGATGGCGCATCTCGTTGCGGTCGGTTTGCTGGGCGTATTGCTAACCGTCGCTACAATCGTTTGGCGAGACCGGTGGCCGCAAACGGGCAAAAGCAGGAGTCGTTACCCGAGCCTTGGTTCGGTCTGCGACATGCTCCGTATGGAGGCGGCAGGTCCCTTGCCCGTCGAGGGATTTGAGGACTGGAAGCTGCACTACCTTCGGATCGCCATCTCCGCACTTCCTTCCCAGCGCCGGCTGGCCGTTGCGCCCGGCGAGGCGTTGGTGTCGGCGCAGGCCGACAAGCGGCGAGGACTTAAGCATGCCCATGCGGGGTGAGCTTTCGCCTCCGGCATTGCGTCGTCCCTGGACGGTCAACGAGGATCAACTCGCCTGGCGCCTGATCGGAGGTGAGGTCTGCGATGCCCTCGGCAGGATCGATCCGATTATCCTGATGTTTTCGGGGATTGGACTCTTGCTCACGCTCTGCCTGATGATTCTCGATCCGTCTTCGGTCCATATCGCCGCCGCGCTGGCTCAGGAATTCTGAAGGTCAATTCTGCGAGTCGTGCGAAGCGAGCCGGCTTTGACCGCGGCACGCGACGCGCCGTCGCGGCCCCGCGGCGGTGGAACTCCGCTATTCTTGGCTGGTTAGACCAGCTTAGGAAGGCGGCATCTTTGGCTTGGCCGGCAGTCTATGAGGCCATTGAGATTTGCGCTGGCGTTTTGCGTCCTGCTGGCCCTCGGCGCCGGGGTCTTTGCGGTTGTCGCATGGCGGCCGGCGATCGCTCCAATTGCGCCGCCGGCCGCGAACAGCTTCGATCCGGCATTGGTCAAACGCGGCGCTGAGTTCGCCGCGATCGGCGATTGCGACGGGTGCCATACCGTGCCGGGCGGTCGCGCCTTCGCCGGCGGTCGCGCGGTGCCGACGCCGTTCGGCAGCATTTATTCCACCAACATCACGTCCGACCCTGAGACCGGGATCGGCCGATGGTCGCAAGCTGCGTTCCAGCGTGCGATGCGTTTCGGCGTGCGTCGCGACGGCGCCTACCTTTATCCGGCTTTCCCCTACGACCACTTCACGCTCGTTTCCGACGACGACGATAAAGCCCTTTACGCCTACCTCATGTCCCGTGCGCCGGTCCGTGCGCCGCCAGTGCCTGACCGGCTGCCGTTTCCGCTGAGCATCAGGATCGTGGTGTTCGGGTGGAATCTTCTGTTTCTTCATCCCGGCCCCTACCGCGCCGACGCCGCGCATGATGAGGCCTGGAATCGCGGCGCCTATTTCGTCGACGGGCTTGGTCATTGCGGCGCCTGTCACACGCCGCGCAACCCGTTGGGTGCGGAAAGGGCGGACTTGAAATTGTCCGGCAGCGAGGTGGAAGGCTGGACTGCCTACGCGCTCAATGAATTATCGCCGGCGCCGGTGCCATGGAATGCCGCCGCGCTGCAGCATTATTTGCGCCACGGCTATGACGACAGCCATGGTGTGGCGCGTGGTCCAATGGCCGAAGTCGCCGATGATCTTCACTCCGTTCCCGCCGCTGACTTGCGCGCGATCGCGAGGTATCTCGCCGAACAGATGAACCATGTTCCGCCGGAGCGAGACCAGGTGGTGCAGCGCGCTGAAATGCAACACGAGCGCGACCAGGCCGCTGCAGTCGAGAGCGCCGACAGCCAGGTCAATGCACTGCGCGCCATCGATACCAAGAACGATGAAGGCGCCGTGATCTATGCCGGCACCTGCGCCGGATGTCATGAGGGTCCGCGTGCCTTGCCCTATGGCGGCATCGATCTGATGCTGACCAGCGCGATCACCGGTCCAAGCGCCGGCAATCTCGTCAATATCGTGCTCTACGGCTTGCCCGCCGCCGAGGCGGCGCATGCACCGGTCATGCCGGGCTTTGCCGGCGCAATGAATGACGCACAGGCCGCTGCCTTGGCGCGCTATTTGCGCGTGCGTTTCTCCGACAAAGGCCCGTGGACCGATATCGCCAAAAGCGTTCACGACGCGCGCAGCCGTGCGCGTATCGCGGCGACAAGTCGAGCGTCGGTCGTCGAGTCGGCACCGTCCGGTACAGCACAGCAGGTGCACAATGAAGCTCAACGTTAACGGCAGTCAGCACAACGTCAACGTTGATCCGCGCACGCCGCTGCTTTACGTGCTGCGCGGGGATTTAAAGCTCAACGCGGCGAAATTCGGCTGCGGCCTCGGCCAATGCGGCGCTTGCACCGTGCTGGTGGACGGCGAGCCGGTGTTCTCCTGCGTCACGCCGGTCGCGCTGTTGGCTGACAAGCAAATCACGACGCTGGAAGGCCTCGGCACTCGCGCGGGCCCGGCGCCGATCCAGCGTGCCTTCATCGAGGCGCAGGCGGCGCAGTGCGGCTACTGCATACCCGGCATCATGATGCGCGCGCATGCGTTGCTGCAGAGAAATCCGCGCGCCAGCGCGGCGGACATCCGCGCTTTCCTCGAGCCGCATCTGTGCCGCTGCGGCACGCATATGCGGATCCTGCGCGCCATCCATCGCGCCCAGGCGGAGATGATGCCGGCGAATGCGGGAGGCAGCGGATGAGCGCAGCGACCGTCATTTCGCGCCGCGCGGTGCTGGTCGGTTCCGGCGCGCTGGTCTTAAGCTTTTCGTCCGCCGGCCGGCTGTTGGCGCAAGACGATGCGCCGGCGCAACCGACGACGCCGGCAGTGGTCCCGCCGCCGCTCCCTGGCAGCCTTAAGCAAACGCCTTATCTCAACTCCTGGATTCGCCTCGACGCGGACGGCGCGATCACCGTCTTTACCGGCAAAGCCGAGCTCGGCCAGGGCATCAAAACGGCACTCATGCAGATCGCTGCGGAAGAGCTCGAACGTCGAGTTTGACCGCATCAAGCTTATCACCGCCGACACGGCGCTGACCCCGAATGAGGGCTACACCGCCGGCAGCCACTCGATGCAGGATTCCGGCACTGCCGTCATGAACGCCGCGGCACAAGTGCGCCAGCTTCTCATCGCCGAAGCCGCAACGCGCGCCGGCGTGCCGGCCGCGCAGATGAAAACGCAAGATGCCGTCGTTATCGCTGCCGACGGCCGCCGCTTCGGTTATGGCGAGCTGGTTTCGGCGCAACTGCTGCATGTCGCCGCCGCCGCGACATCGCCGTTAAAAGACCCGAGTCAGTTCAAGGTCATGAACCGGCGCATTCCGCGCGTCGACATTCCGGCCAAACTTACGGGCGGCGCGGCTTTCGTGCAGGATTTACGCCCCGACGGCATGGTCCATGCCCGCGTGGTGCGGCCGCCGAGCTATGGCGCACAGCTCGCCGGCGTCAACGACGGCGCGGTGCGGAAAATGCCGGGTGTCGTGAAGGTCGTTCGCGATGGCAGCTTTCTCGCGGTCATCGCGCAGCGCGAGTTTCAAGCCATCGAGGCCATGCGCGCACTGGCGGCCGCCGCGCGCTGGAACGAAACGGCGAAGCTGCCGGACGTAGCCGGCTTAGGCGCGTTCCTGACCAGCTTGCCGGCGCAGGACATCATGGTGCTCGACCGCCAGCCGTCCACGGGCAGCGGTGAAAAAAGACTGTCGGCGACCTATTCACGGCCTTATCTGGCCCACGGTTCGATCGGCCCGTCCTGCGCGGTGGCGCAACTTGAGAACGACACGCTCACGGTCTGGACGCACACCCAAGGTGTCTATCCGGATCGCGCCGCCATCGCCGAAATGATGGGCATGGCGGCGGACAAGGTTCGCTGCATCCATAGCGAGGGCTCGGGATGCTACGGCCATAATGGCGCGGACGATGCCGCCGCCGATGCGGCGCTCCTTGCCCGCGCCGTTCCGGGGCGTCCGGTACGCGTGCAATGGACCCGCGAGCAGGAGCATGCCTGGGAGCCCTACGGCCCGGCCATGCTGATCAAGCTAGACGCCGCGCTCGACGACGGCGGCGGCATCGCCAATTGGGATCATGAGGTCTGGAGCAACACTCACTCGACGCGGCCCGGACCGGCCGGATCGCTGCTGGCGGCGCGCTATCTCGGCAAGCCATTCCCGGAGCCGCCGCCGAAGCCAATTCCAATGCCGGAAGGCGGCGGCGATCGCAATTCCATTCCGCTCTATAAAATCCCAAGCGCCCGGGTGATCTACCATTTCCTGCCGACGATGCCGGTAAGGGTGTCGGCGTTGCGCGCGCTCGGCGGCTTCATGAATGTCTTCGCCATCGAAAGCTTCGTGGACGAGCTTGCCGCGGCCGCCGGCACCGATCCGGTGGCGTTCCGGCTCAAGCACCTCGACGATCCGCGCGCGCGGGAGGTGGTCGCCACAGCGGCCGAGCGCTTCGGCTGGGCTACCAAGCCGCGTTCCGCCGCGCCGGGGAGGGGACAGGGATTTGGCTTCGCGCGCTACAAGAATCTGGCGGCTTATTGCGCCGTCGCCTGTGAGATCGAAGTCGACCGCGACAGCGGGCGGGCGCGGATGCGGCGTGCGGTTGCCGCCGTCGACAGCGGCCAAGTCGTCAATTCCGACGGCATCGCCAATCAGATCGAGGGCGCCATCCTGCAATCCATGAGCTGGACGCTCTACGAAAGCGTGAGTTTCGACGAGCGCCGCATCACCAGCGTCGACTGGTCGACCTATCCGATCCTGCGCTTTTCCGCGGTGCCGGACGAAATGGAAATCCACGTCATCAACCGCCCCGGCATGCCGTTTCTAGGCAGCGGCGAGGCGGGTCAGGGCCCAGCGGCGGCCGCGGTGGCGAACGCGATTGCCGATGCGACGGGGCACCGATTCCGCGATCTGCCGATATCCGCCGAACGTATCAAGGCGGCGATCGGCGCTTGAGCCTGCCGCCTTGTGGGCATGCTCAAGATTCCGGCAGCGGGATGAACTCTGCAGTGTCGCCGGGCACGAGATCGAAGCGGCCAGCCTTCCAATCGGCCTTGGCCGCTTCGATGCGCTCCTTGCGCGACGAGACGAAGTTCCACCAGATGTGGCGCGGCCCATCCATGGCGGCGCCCCCGACCACGACGATGTGGGCGTCGGTGACCGCCTTGACGACGATACGATCGCCGGGCTTGAGCACCAGGAGCCGTTCCGGACCGTGGCGGTCGCCGGCGATTTCGATCTCGCCGGCGATGACATAGACGGCGCGTTCTTCATGCTCGGTATCAAGCGGCAGGACGGTGCCGGCCTTCAGATGCGCCTCGGCGAACACCGTGTCCCAACTCGTTGCGACCGGCGAGCGCAGGCCGTGCATGGTGCCGGCGACAACGCGGATATGGAGGCCATTCTCCCGCAGTTCGGGAATGTCGGCCGCTGCGGTATGAGCGAAGGCCGGCGACGTTTCTTCGTCTTTCGTCGACAGCGCGACCCATAACTGCAGGCCGTGCAGCGGCTCGCCGCCATCGCGGTGATCGGGCGCGGTGCGCTCGGAATGCACGATGCCGCGCCCTGCGGTCATCCAGTTGACAGCGCCGGGCCGGATCGGCAGCGCGGTGCCGAGGCTGTCGCGATGCACGATTTCGCCGTCGAACAAATAGGTGACCGTGGCGAGCCCGATATGCGGGTGCGGCCGCACGTCAACGCCATCGCCGGCCTTGAACACCGCCGGGCCGAAATGGTCGAAAAAGATAAAGGGTCCGACCATACGCGAGCGCGCCGACGGCAGCGCGCGATGGACTTGAAAGCCGCCGAGATCGACCGAGCGCGGCACGATCAGCTGTTGCACAGCGTCGCTCGCGGGCGCGTCGCCCAAGGCTGGATCTTTACCGGGGAAAAAGCTCATGACGCTTTCCTCAGATGGCGTGGAACGGCTGCTCCTTCACCGACTTGACCAGGCCGTAGAACACCTCGTTGACCCTGGGCCAGCTCGGCAGCTTCTTCACGTTGTTGAGCCAGCGCTGCACGTTGGGATAGGCAGAGAAGTCGCAGCGGATGACCTCGCCCAGCGTCACCAGAGCGGCGCCGAAATAGTCGGCGATCGTGATCTGGTCGCCGCATAGATAGGGCTTGTTCGGCCCGATCCAATAGTCGTTGAGGACCTGCAGCCAGCGCTTGGCGTTCTGCTGGCCGAATTCGATTGTTGCGGCTTGCGCCTCGTCGCTACGCCGCTTGAGATGCGGAAATAATTGCGGATAGCAGAGATTATAGGCCCACTCGCGATAGAAATTGGTGTTGAGCCAATCCATTACCTCATTGACCTTGGCGCGCTGTTTTAAGTCCTTCGGGTAGGCGGGCGAACCGATCTTGTCGGCGAGATATTTCAGGATCGCCGAGCTTTCGGTCAAACGCAGATCGCCGTCCTCGATCATCGGCACGAGGCTGTTCGGATTGAGCTCCGCATAAGGCGGCTTGTATTGCTCGCCGGTAAACAGGTCGACAGTGACTTCGTCGACCGGAATCTTGTTCTCGGCAATGAACAGCCGGACCGGCCGGCTCGTCATCGATACCGGATGCATGTAGAGCTTCATGGCAATATCCTCCCAGTCGCGCGTGATTATCGGCCCAGTGTAAGAACCGGCCGTGACCGGCGCCATTCACGATTGTATTAGCGCCAAGATCGTGAAAACGGCAGTTTAGCGCCGCGACCGATCCGCTTTTGCCACCAAATCGGCAATGAAGCGCGGTTGAGAGAAGGCGGCCACCTGGACCTCCGGCGTCCAGTATTTCGTTACAAAGCTGCCGGCTTTGCGGTAGCGCTGGGCGATCGTCTTGGCGCTGTGCCGCCGCAGCCGTTTGTCGTCGGTGGCAAAACCCATGGCCATATGGCCGCCGACATAGACCGGAATGGCGGCGACGTAGCAGGTTGCGTCCGCGAACAGCCGGCGGAATTTCTTCATGGTCGAGGTCAGCTCGTTCTTCTGGAAAAAAGGCACGCCGTTCTGCGTCGTCAGCACGCCGCCCTCGTTCAAGCAGCGCTTGCAGCCGGCATAAAACTTCTCGCCGAACAGGATCTTTCCCGGCCCGATCGGATCGGTGGAATCGACGATAATGACATCGTAGCGGCGGTCGGTCCTGGCCACGTATTTTGCGCCGTCATCGATGATGGATTCGAAGCGCTTATCGGCGAACACCGGTCCGGTGAATTCGGGGAAATGCTCCTTGGCGAATTCCAACACCTTGGCGTCGATCTCGACCTGGGTGAGGCGCTTGACCGTTTTGTGCTTGAGCACCTCCTCGGCGATGCCGCAGTCGCCGCCGCCGATGATGAGCACGTCGCGCGCCTTGCCGTGGGCGAACAGCGGCACATGCGACATCATCTCCTGGTAGATGAATTCGTCTTTCTTGGAGATCTGGGTGGCGCCGTCGAGCATCAGCATTTTGCCGAAGAACGGCTGCTCGAACAGCACCAAGTGCTGGTGCTCGGTCTGCATTTCGTAGAGCACCTTGTCGACCTGGAAGGTCATGCGAAAACCGAGATCGTCGAACAGCGTCTCGGCAATCCAGCGCTTCTCGGCCATCGAATCCTCCCATATGAAAACGGCCGGGACTTAGGCCCGGCCGCTCATTATTCGTTCTCAAGCCGCCGGCTCAGGCGTTCTGGCCGCGCAACAGCTCGCTGACGCCGACGCGCTTGGCGGAAAACGCCTCGCGCAGAACCGGAATGCAGGCGTCCGGATCGGCCGAGCCGCACATGAATACATCGAGCGCGGCATAGCCGATTTCCGGCCAAGTGTGGATGGAAATGTGGCTCTCCGCCAGCACCGCCACGCCGGAAACTCCGCTCGGCTGAAAGTGGTGCAGGTGAATATGCAGAAGCGTGGCGCGGGCGGCCTCGACACAGCGCCGCAGCGTCGCCTCGATATGCTCGATGTCGTTGAGACGCTTGGCGCCGTGCAGATCGACGATCAGATGCACGCCGGCGCAACGCACGCCGTTGCGTGTGGCGAAATGATCTTTGCCGTCGTCTTTGCGGTCGTCGTGGCGATCCACCTCCGGTGCCGGGGTCGCCACTTTCAGCTTGGTCTTCCTGTCTTCCTTTCGGGCGGTACCTGGGATCCCCAAGCCCTTCACCGATCGTAAGAGGGCGTGTTGGCTCATGCCGTCCTCCCCAACCTAGTTCAGAACCCGAGATGCCGGCGAGCCGGCGCCACGGAAAGCGAAAGCCGCTCGATCAGTCCACGCGAACCGATCAACAGCGGCTATTTCCTCACATAAATGCAATCAGCATGGAGTCAAGAAGATTCTGCAAGAAAAGCTTTAACGTTTCGTCACGGTCGCCGAGCGTCAACGCGCGACGTGCGCGAGTTATCCGCGCCGATGCTGTGGCTCGCGGCGTGGGGATTTCTCACCCCAGCGTGAGGCGAAGCGGCGACTTTATCGTCGCGCAATGGTGTGCGGGCCACTCGGAATTTTCGGAGCGATGCTCTATGATGCGGTTGGACTCAAGTCGCCGCTGAGCAAGATTTCGCGATCGAAACGGGGCGGCGGACCAGAAGGGAGAACGAACATGCGGCGCATGATTGGAGGCGGAGGATTTTTGCTGCTCGCGGCATTGTTACCGGCGCAGCCGGCGGCGGCGCAGGATCCGGTCGCCGGCGCGATCGTGGGCGGCGCGCTCGGCGGCATTATCGGTGGCGCGGTCGGCCGTGGCGCTGGCGGCGCGGTCGCCGGCGCGGTGATCGGCGCCACCACCGGCGCGGTGATCGCCTCGGAAGCGCAACGCCGCAACGGCGGCTATTATTGGTGGCGCGGCGGTTGCTATTACCGTTATCCAAACGGCAACTGGCTGCAGGTGCAGCCGGGCTATTGTTCGTATTGAATTTGATACGCCGTCGTCGGGGCGGGCTGCAAACCCGCTCCCACGCGCGCGTCAGCCGTTGACGGCGACCGCCGGGGGAACCATCGCCTCCGCCGGCTTTTTCACCCGGGTGCGGAAGAAGCTGAGCACCCGGCGCGCGGTCTCCGGCTGCAATCGATTGAAGCTCGACAATGCGTGTTCGAGGTCTTTTGCCGACATGCCGCGGTCGGCGGCGCGCAGCAGCAGAACCGCTTTGGTCGTCGTCGTCGATAGACCCGCCACCTTGGCGAGAATGAGGATGATCTCGGCGCCGGGATCGAGCAACGCGCGCTCGACGACGTCGATCGGGGTGTCGCACATGATCGACAACGCGATCGCGGTCTCCTCGAATTTGCGGTCGCGGGCAAATTGATAGATTTCGGATTCGCTGATCCGCTGAATGCGGTTCAACCGCTCGACATAGGCCTGCGCCGCGGCAAAGTCCGGCGAGGCGTTGCGTGCCTCGGCGCGGATGCCGCCGACGACCTCGGCTACAACTCCGTCAATGGTGGGCCCGGCCTGCGGATTTTCGGCCACCAAGCGCTGGCGCACTGCGCTGGACGCTTTGTCCAGCAGAACGAGAAAATGTTGCCGCGGAATATCCGACCGCAGCCCGACTTCGGTCGCCAGGGCATCGTCGTCGGCCGAACGCTTGACCAGCATGCGGAAGCCGGCGTCGGAAAACCGCGCCCCGACGTTCCTTACCACCGAATGCACCACCTTGCGGTCGCCGCGCTCGACCAGGACGTCGGTCACCGTCTCGCTCAGCGAGGGGCGCTGGGCGATGGCGAAGAGATGCTGCTGGCTCTTATTGCGGCCGGCGGTGACCAGGTCGCGGTCGTCAAGCCGCGGCGATTGCGCCAGCACCGGGCTTGCGACTTCGATGTCGTCATCGAAGGCGAGCATATGGATCACGTTGGTCGGCGCGTTGGCGATCGGGGCCAGCCGGTGCGCCAGCTTGGCGCGCACCTTGGCCTCGATGGTGTTGACCAGGCGCGCCATGATGTCGTCGAAAACGCCGACCTGATCCTCGGAATAGCGGTCGGCGCCGTTGATGAAGAGGTCGGTAATACGGGTCAGGATGTCAATGCGGCGATTGATATTGCCGGATGCGAGGGCGCCCTCGAGCTCGTCAAGAAGAGGAAGGGAACGCATCACAACTCCGGGCGCCGCCACGCCGTTGAATTGTCGGTAACAATGCCTTGAGAAGGGTGAACAAAGCCTTTCATGCGAAAGACCCGCCCGCTCCCCGCCGCGGTTAACAGCGTGCTAACCGCAAATTGGCGCCGAAGTTGCGCAAATCTGCGGCGGTCGGTGGACAGCGGGCAAGAGGTCAGGCCGGGAGTGGCCGGCGCCGGCCAATGCAAATCCCCATGCGGTTCTGCACCTCGGCCGGGACGCGGTAGTCGCGGATTACGGGCCGCGGGTCGCGCAGTCCGCAGGCTTCGCGCTGCACCATGAAGCGCCACAAGGCATCGCCGGCATCCTGAGCGAGCTGCGTGCGTTTTGCCGTCCGCTCACGATCGCCGCGTTCGCCGCCATGGAGGCGGTCGTATTCAGCGAGTGCTGCAAGCGCCGCCTCGAGCGCACGGCCGAGCCGGCCGAGCGCGGAGGCCTGCTCCTACGCGATTTCGTAGTCGAGCGCGACGACATGCTGAGACGCTTTCGAGGCCGGCCGTGAGCTCATGGCGGTATATTTGGCGCATTCATCGGAAACGTTCCAGGCCGGTTATCGCTGCCGTTCCCACGTCACGACCGAAACGCCGGCCTCCGCGTCGAGCTCGCGCCGCGCGCCGGGCTTGAAGCCGCGTTGGGTGAGCACGTCTTCGGGCGTGGCATTCGGGCCGACTTCAGTGAAAGGGGCAAGGCCGCCGGGAATTCTAACCTTGGCGGCGCGAGACAGGTGAAACGCATCGTAGAGCGGCAGAAACAGGCTGAACACTTCAGGCCCGCCGATGACCGCGACCGTACCGTCACCGACGCCGAGCCGTTCCAGCGCCTGGTCGAGGCTGGCGCCGAGCGGATTCCATAACAAGGCATTGGGATATTCCGTATCGAGATCCAGCTCGGCGATCTGGCGCGTCACGACGAGCCGCTTGCGCCGCGGGGCGTGCGGTCCGCCTTCATACGAATGCCGGCCGTGCACGACGACCGCGGCGCGGTCGAGCGCGTCCTGGAAGAAGCGCTGATCGGCCTCGTTGCGGAGCGAATCCGGCATCTCGCCTTTGGCGTCGGCGAGCATGCCGTCGGCGGAAACGATGACATAGCCTTCGATGCGGCGCACCGCGCGATCTTAGAAGACCGCCAGGTACCGCAGCAACGAGATTATGCCGATAATGATGACGACAACGCGGACAATCTGCTTGGCGCGGCCGTCGATCGGCAGCATGTTGACGAGGTAAAGCACGAGAATGACGACGACAAACGTGATCAGGATGCTGATGAGAATGGACATGAAATGCCTCGCGGTGAAATGCGCCGAATAACGCGCATGCCGCGGGTTTGGTTCCGCGCCGGAGCGTCGGGCTGCACGCGGGTGGGTTTTGCCTTATATTGCCGACTCAATGGAGGCTGCGATGCCCTATTCGCCCAGCCTGATCATGATGCAATTCCTCGCCTGGGTGGCGGACCGGCCTCGTACGCGCGAGCAGGCGGTGGAAGCCTGGCACAGCTGCCCGCACATTTCCGTCTGGGAGGATGCGGTTGTCGACGGTCTGGTGCGCACCGAGAACGACGGCTATCGCACAATTGCACTGACCCGTCGCGGTCGCGCGGTACTCGATAAAACGAGGGTACCCGCCCTCTGAGTAATTCGAGATCTTTATGCCAGCACCTCGCCGCCTGGCTGCGGCGGCACTTCGAAGGCGTTGAGCACAAATCCGACCATGCCGTAGAAGCCGGCGCAGCTCACCGCCTCGATGACGCCGTCGCGGCCGAACGCGGCCGTTGCGCGCGCGAAGGTGCCGTCGCTCAGCGTCTTGGTGGTGAGCAATTCGGTGACGAGATCGTAGATCAGCCGCTCGTCCTCGCGCGCGAAATCGGGCCGCTTGTTGGCGCGGATAGCATCGACGATTTGCGGGGAGAGACCCGCCTGCCGTGCCAACGGCTCGTGCACCGACCACGCATATTTCACGGTGGCCGCGCGGCACATCATCAAAGTGATCAATTCGATCAGCCGCTTGTCGAGCCTGGCATGGACGCGAAAGCAATTGGCCAGCCCGTTAGCGGGCTCGGCGATGTCGGGCGTGTGCATCCACACCGAAAACGGGCCGCTCAGCCTGCCGCGCGGCCGCGTGCGCATGATATCGTCGTAGAGCTGCTGCTGGCGCGCGTCGAGACTTTCCCGGTTGACTTCGTCGACCCGCGCCATGGCGGTCCTCCTATTTCAATTCCGCCGAACCGTCGCCGCGGATCGCGGCGACGTAGCGCGCCACCGAGTTTTGCACGATCGCTTTGCCGTCACGCGGAACGATGCGGTCGAACCACGCGCCGTAGATAATGTCGAAGGGGTAGGGCTCGAGCAACGCGCCGATCCGCTCCACGGCCGGCGCCGACAGCGGAAAGAAATTCGGATAGCTGCGCATGAAGCTGACGAAATTACGGTTCGGCAGAACCTGCACGATATCGCCGGACAGAAGCGCGCCGCGGCCGTCGGCGCCATTTTGCCAATGCAGCACCGTGCCGCCGGCAAAATGGCCGCCGCAGCGGATCAGGGTCACGCCATCGGCCAGCGGCAGCGTATCGCCGTCCCAGAATTTTATCGCCTGATCCGGCCGCATCACCCATTGGCGATCGCCGGCGTGCAGATAGATCGGCGCGTCGAAGGCACACGCCCAATCGACCATCGAGGCGTAATAATGCGGATGCGAGATGGCGACTCCGATGAGGCCACCCAATGCCTTCACGATCGCGACGGTGGCCTGGTCGAGGAGCGAGATGCAGTCCCACAGCAGGTTGCCTTTATCGGTGGCGAGCAGCAGCGCGCGCTGCCCGATGGCGAACATCGGTATGGTGCCGATGCCGATCAAATCTTTTTCGTGCTGCCGGAAGCAGTTGAAATGGCTCCGCGCGAGTGCCTCGTGCGTCGTCCAGGCCTGGCCGGCGGGCGGCACATATTGGCGGTCCTCGTCGCAGACCGGGCAGCGCTCGGGCGCTTTCTCCGAGGGCGCGAACTGGGTGCCGCAGGTGATGCAGATGAAGGCCGGCATGGACGTAATACACATGAAAAAGACGACGCCGCAAAGCGGCCTCGGGGCAGCACGGGATTGGCGGTGCGGCAAACGGGTGATTGCATTGCGCCCGCTAACCCATTATCTGGAATTCAAACGAAGGTTTGAAAATCGGGAAGGCACGGCGCCATGACGCGACCATCCGAAGTTACCCGTGAACGGATCACCAAGGCCGCCGAGCGGCTGTTTGCCGAGCGCGGCTACGAGGGCACCAGCATCCGTGCCATCGTCGCCAAGGCGCGGGTGAACCAGGCGGCCATCAACTACCATTTCGACGGCAAAGACGGGCTTTATCGCGAAGTCTTGCGCGTCGCCTTTCGCGCCATGACCGAGGATCAGCTGGCGCACGCGGTGGAGGTCAAGACGATGTCGCGCGAGGAGGCGCTGCGCAAATTCATTCGCCGCCAGCTGCATCCCTTGATGGCGCGCGACGAGTACAGCCGTCACATGCGGATTTTCAATTGGGAGACGGTGCGTCCGACGGCGGTGTTTCGCAGCGTCGTCAGCGAGGAGGCGGCGCCGTTTATGGGACTTGCAGCCGACTTGGTGCGCCGCTTCCTGCCCGGTGCCGATCCACGAACCGTGACGGTGGCGTCGATCTGGCTGATAGGTCAGTGCGGCGTTTTTCTACGCAACCGCGAGCAGCTGGCGCAGGCTCCGATTGGGCTTGTCCTCGACGACGAGGCTGTCGAATGGCTGGCGGGGCTGATCGGGGGCTGGCTGGTCAGCGGTCTCGGGCGGCAGCCTTAAGGATTCCGGGGCGAAAATAAGGGGAATGCCGCAAAAATTCCTTTTTCTTGGCCTGCCGACGCCCCAAACAACTGTTTGAAATTCAATCGAGCGTTTGAAATATTGGAGGCCGGTGATGCAGAGCAGCGGGATCAGGACAATGCAGCCAAATTGGGCGGTGCCGCAGCAGGGGCCCTGGGTGGCGCGGTTCTTGGGCAAATTGACGCTCGACATCCTTCCCGCCGCCTTGGCGAGCGTAATCGGCGGGTTCCTGTTCACGCAATATCACTTCGGCCACACCACACCGCCGCAATTGGTCAACGTCCAGCCGGCCTCGCCCGAGATGATGGCGATGGTCCGCGATGAGCATGCCCTGATCATGAATTACCTCAAGGCCCAGATGGCCGCCGAGCAACGTCGCGACCGGGCCGAAGACGCGGCGACCGCACGCGCCGCAGAGGAGGCGCGCGCGGCGGCGGACGCCAAACTGGCGGACGCCTTGCTCGCCTCGCAAACGATGGCGCAGCTAAGCGTCGCAGCTCCGGTCCCGGCGAAAGCGGCGCCTGCGCATCGCAAAGCGCCTGCCCTTCTCGCCGCCGTGCCGCACGCGCCGCTTACCATTGCCCAAGCGGACCCGCCGCCGAATGATACGGCCGTGGCGCCCGCCACGCCCGGCGAAGCGGTTGCGCGCGAGCCGGATACGCTCTTTGCGAATCCGCTTGTTGCAAAGACGCTCGACATCAAGGACCACGTCGTTGCGGCGACGCGGCACGTCGTCTCGGTCATTGGCGAAATGTTCGCCTCGGTCGGCGATAGCATCGGCGGCGCGATGTCCGGGAATCGCCAATTCAACTCCGAGTCTTGAACCGAGGCTGCAGGCAAGGGGACGGCGTAGAATGAAATGGCGTCTGCCCTCCAGTCATTGGACTGTGCACAACCATCCGAGGCCGTGCCATTTTCCTACCGAATTACCGTCGGTTTGCGCTGTAAATGATGCCTTTTGGCAACAGGCGTCCAATTTCCGACGGGCCAAGTCTTGCAGGGTTCCATCACCATCGGTAAGCCATTCGGTGCTGGTGGCGGGAACTGCCGCCGCGGCGCTGAGTTTTGCACATCGGGGCTAGAAAGAGGTCAGGTTAGGACCAAGATCCGGGCATCGCGGTGGACTTCGCCGCCTGAGATATTTGGACGCGACCAGTGTTCGTACTGTCGGGAGACTGCAATGCGCTCGGCCGGTAATTTCAATTCGGAATGGGGGTACCTTGCTCCCGCACCGAGTTTTATGCGCACGGTCCGGGTCGTGCTGGTTGCCACCGCCATCGGCGCCACTGCCGGAGCCGCCGTCGTGCTGTCGCTGATTGATCGCCCGTCGGCTGACCACGACAGAACGGCATCGATTGCCGCCCACGCGATCGTCACCATCGTGCAGGCCGCGCCGGCTATGGCAACTCCGGCGCCGCGTTCGGCCGCTGCCACGCTCAGCGCGCCCGTCAGCGTGACAACGGCCGTTCCTGCGACTGTCGCGGCGACGACGCTAGCGCAATCTCAGGTGCCGGTTGCGCCGCAGGTCAAGGCAACAGTCACGCCACCGACAGTCACGCCACCGACAGTCACGCCACCGACTGTCACGCCACCGACAGTCGCACAACGGACTGTCACGCCACAGGTCGCGATGCAGCCGCCGCCTGTTGTGACGCCACCAGCGGCGACTGCGCCACAAGCGATGCCCGCTGTTGCGCCACAAGTCGCGGTACAGCCGCAGCCCTCCAGCGCGCCGCTTCAAGCGTCGGTCGCGGTCAATCCGTCGGCGCCCGAAAACCCTGCCCCGAGCGGTGCAAGTGCGGCTGCGGCATCGAAGGCGGCTTCGGGGTATGCCTCGCTGTCGGACGTGCCCTCCGCGACTGAAGCCGCGCCTGCCGAGGCGTCGCCGGATCAGGCCTTGATCCCGCCGCAGACGGTGCCGCCGGTGAAAAAACCAAAGCCGCACGCGGCTTATGCGTCGAACAACAAATATCAGCCGGCGCCTAGCCTTGGCACGGTATTGCGGCGGCTGTTCAGCCCGCACAGTGGAACTTCATACTATCCTAACCGCTGATAGCGCAGGCGGTGACGCTTACACGCGCAGTTGAGCGCAATCTCGCGCGTCAAACAACGACAACGACACTGTGGGGCATGACGGCAGGCGACCAGCCGCGCCGAGCGGCGGCGGGAAATGCGCGCATGGCTCGGACGAACTGCAACCGCCCGCCAACGATTGGCGGGCGGCAGCAGGAAAGCTGAACGAAGACGGTCAGGCTACTTGCACTTACCGTTCTTGACCGCTGCGGTTTGCGCGGCCCAGGCGCCTTCAAAGGTCGGCGCCGTCGCGACGACGTTCCAGCCGGTGCCGATCGGCTTCGCGGCGGTATCCCACCAGATCCGGCAATAGCCGAGCTCGAATTTCACCACGGCAAAGTCGGCGCGCGCCGGTACGGACGCGGCAAAGCTCAGCGCCACTACACCGACGGCAAATGCCAAACGCTTCATTGTCAGCTCCCTGTTGTGCCTTCCCGGGAACTTTCGGATAGTACGGGCTGGAACTTGAGGCAAGCCCATACCGAGTCCGGTGTGCGAGTAATGATCAAGTGAGGCAGGCGGGCAACATTGGAGGACAAACTATGCCGGAAGTCGTCGTCTATATTCTGGAAGGCCGCACGCTCGAGCAGAAGCGCGGCTTGGTTAAAGACATCACCGAGGCGGTGGTGAAAAATGCCGGCACGACGGCTGACCACGTCACCGTCTCTCTGGTCGAAACGGCGAAATCATCGAAAGGCAAAGGCGGCGTGCTGTTCAGCGAGATGGCCCCGCGCTAGCAAGCCTTGCGGCCGTGGTTTCGGAATGCGCCCGCGGTCACAAGGCCGCGGGCGAGGTGTTCCTGCTGCCCTTGAAATTGCTGTGAGTGCGTTGCACAATAGACTTGCTGCAATGCGGTAAATACCTGATAATAGAGGCCCAAAGTTTAAAAGCCGAGAGAACGGCAAGTCGAGGTGCGAGATGAGCGAAGTATGGGACACAAAGGATGGCCGGCGCCGGGTACGGCGCGATCCGCCGACCGTTGAGGACGCCGTCCTGGCCGCCCAAGGGCTCAGCGACGACATCGACGCTCAGGTCGAGATCGTCATGTCGCTGATGGAAGTGTCCGCCGAAGCGGCGCGCGGCGCGGTCCTGAAAATGGGCCGGCTCAAGGACACCAGCCGCTTCACCATCGCCGGCCGGGCCGGCGCGCCACGCGCTGTTGTGGTCGAGCGCCGTCCGTCGCGCGCCGCGGCGCTGCGGCCTAAAGCCAGCGTCGGTTACCGGGGTCGGATATAACGCGCGCCGACACCAGCCGGTGCCAGACGAATAGGACGACCACCGCACCGATGACGGCGCCGATCAGTCCAGCGCCCTCATCGGGCCGATAATGGCCGATCGCCTGGCCGATAAAGGTCGCGACGAAGGCTCCGGCGATCCCGAGCAAGGTGGTCAGGATGAAGCCCGACGGATTGTTGGCTCCCGGCGCCAGAAAGCGCGCGATGATGCCGGCGACGAATCCGATCAGAATGATGCCGATAAAGTGCATGACGACCCTCGCAATAATTTCGATACGCTTACGTTTGCAATCATCATTTAACTGCCGAGCGCTGGTCAACGCCAGATAGGCCGGCCGGTTCCGCGCCGCCGGCGGCCCCTGCCGCTTAGGACAACGGTCGCGACTGACTATATTGTGCCGGTGTTTCGATGACGACGGCGTGTCGTCGCCGGTATTGTCGTCGTGCCGGGTCGGGTCTGCCATGAGCAAAACCATCGTCAAGCCGCGCACCGCGGTCAAAACCAAGACGCAGCGGCCGCCGCTTTATAAAGTGATCCTCCTCAACGACGATTACACGCCGCGCGAGTTCGTCGTGCTCGTGCTCAAGGCGGTATTCCGCATGAACGAGGATCAGGCCTATCGGGTGATGATGACCGCGCACCAGCGCGGCGCGTGCGTGATCGCGGTCTATACGCGCAACGTCGCCGAGACCAAGGCCAAGGAAGCGACCGAGCTCGGCAAGAGCAAGGGCTATCCGCTGTTCTTCACCACCGAGCCGGAAGAATAGCCTTTATCGCTGTGTGATCTGCGTCGCATTGTTCGAAGCGACGCGCAACGGGCCGGGCTGGGCGGTATAGGCGAAGAGAAAACCGCCGAGCGCAATGCCGGCAAAGAACACGGCGAGTACCGCGAGTATCAACACGCCGTCATGGCGCGGGGCAATGTAAGTCGAATGCAATTGCTTTTCCAAAAGTTCCTGATCGCGCCGGTTCATTGGCGGTTCTCCCTGGAAAGTCCTCCGCTGCCGAATATATTTCTAAACTTGCGAAAACGCCTGGCGTTCCCATGCCATCGGCGCGCGCGAACGCGTCGAGCCGTGTTTCTATTCGGGAGTTTTCGGGAAAAAGTATGTTTTCGGAATGAGGAACGCCGCGGCGAAGTCCGGCGTTGTCTAAAGTGCCGGGGCGGGGCGAAGGAGCGCTGTTATGCCGCCGGCTCCGTATCCGGATTTCCGCTGGTTTTTCCGCTCGCTTCGGGCTGTCCCCATTGTCGCGATCGCGGCGCTTGTCGGCGGGATCGTCGGCGGCTTTAGCGTCTTCGCCCTTGACCTTGCTCTGACCGCGCCGCCGAACCACGACGTTGGCGCCGAAGTCGGGAAGATCAACGCGGAAAAAGCGAGCGACCACGCCGGCGCGGTTCCTGCGGCCGGAACTTCGGCGCCGCCTGTGCCGGCGCAAGCGGCCGCCGATAATGCGGCGCGGAGCGGCATTGCGCCGCCACAGCCGACGCCACAATCGCAGACGCAGACCGCCCCACAAATTGCGGTCACGCCGCCGCTGTCGTCCCAACAAACCGCATGGCCGGACGCTCTGTCGCGCGAACACAAGTCCACGCCCGACACTGCCGTGTCGGTAATGCCACCGCCAGCGCCACAGCCGGCGGCAGCGGCGGCATCGCAACCGGCAGCGGCGGTGTCCCAGCCGGCAACTAAAACCGAGATTGTTGCGCGTAAGCCAATTCCGGCGAAGCGGCACGTGGCAGTCAAGCGAAACACCGAACGCGCGGCAAGCGACAGCGCCGAAGCTTTGAGGCGAACCGGCCAGCCTGTTTACGATTCCTACGGTCACGCCGACGCGGCGGGGCCGCCGGATGCGCGCGTCAGATATCAGTATTCAAATCGGCGCTATGATTCTCGCCGTAAGCACGCTGAGGATGAGGATCATTCCGCCGATCGTTCCGGTGACGGCGATGTCGAGCAATCCGACCGCAGCGACGACGCCATGCCGCCGCAACCGGCGCCGCCGCCGTTATTCTTCGGTTTGTTCGGCGGTGGCGACCGCTAGGATGACCGGTGACATCTGCTCATTTGCCTTGGATCGACAGCCCGCCGGGGCCGACATTGATGTGCAGCCCCTCGGGCTGGTGGCGATCCTGATAAAGTTGGTAGCCCAGGACCGCGACCGCGATCACCAGAGCGCCGACAATCAAATAGAGGATATTGCTGCGAGTCACGGGGCCCTCTCGGACAATCGAATCGTGACGGCAGGATAGCACGGAGCCGTCTTGCGCCGCGGCTAAAGCCGATCGACGAAAGCGCGGATTATTCGCTCAAAACGCGATCCAGCCAGACGCGAAGTTCGGCGGGCACATCCTGGCGTGCCGCCACGGCCGCGGCAAAGCTCTTGTCGCCGTTGACGGCGCTGACCAACCGGGCAAAGCCTTCTTCCGAAACGCGCGCGTCCGGGTTGCCGAGGATTTTGCGCTGGATCGCCGGGCTGCCGCGTTTGATGAGGATATTGGTAACCGCTTCGCTGAGCTGCGGCCGGCTGGCGATTTTGCTGAGGAGCTTGGGGTCGGCGCGATTGGTGTCGGCGATGGCGATCAAATCTTCGTCTGGCAATGCCATGGCTTCCCCGAGGATCGGCCCGCAGACAGTCATGTCGCTGTGGCGCGCAAGCGTGCCGAGAGCTTTGACCGGGGCCGTTTCGAGCGCCGCCAGGCTTTTGCTCGCCTCGGCGAGGAGCGCGCGGTCGTTACTTTTGATCAGGCGGCCTATCACCTCATCGAACAACTCGACCTGCTCGCCGGTATAGCTTTGCGCGCCGCTGCGAAACAGATCGATGATCCTGCCCAAAGCGACGCGCCGCCACGGCAGCGGCGCTCCGGCCAGTGTCGAGTTCGAGCTCGGCAAGCAAGGATTGCGCGGTCGGCGACATGGCTACTGTCTTAGACGACGTTTCTGAATAAACGGCGAATTTATTTTCCGGCACGTCTTTTAACAAGGTTCGATTCTGCCGCGTTGGGCGGGTACGCAGTTCGACTTATGCGGCAGGTTAGTAAGACCAAGCTTGGTCTATGGCTTGTCGATCCTTGCCAGCACCGAAGCGCATGGCCCGGTCTTAAGGGTGCCACAAGCCGCGCGACCGCAACGTCGATTTCGATTTTGCGGTGCTGAATTGTTCTTCAAGTCAGCACTATAGGATGATTTATCGATTTTGCTCGATGTCGTTCTTCAACCGGGCAAGCTGACATCGTGGATCGGTTTCACTGTTGCTGCAAATCTGCGCGGCGTCCGGTTTTGCATGATCCAAAGCACTAAACGTTGCGGCGGTCGGCGAAGCCGCCGTCGACACCAAATAGAAAGCAAACGTGACGCGTTTTACCCACGGCGATTCACGTTGCAGGTCTGGCGTCGCCGGCGGTGCGGACGATTCCGGCAGCATGTCGCCCCGCAGGTCGGAATGCCAGGCGCGGTTAGGCGCTGCCACATTTACACGCGTAAAGCGTCATGTCATCATGGTTGCATGATTACAGTATGAACTTTGAAGTGGAGTGCCCGGAGTCTGCGAAAATCTAACCACAGGGGGACGTCATGCTGAGATCGTTGGGACTGTGTAGTGCGCTCGCGTTCGTGCTGGTGACCGGGTTGTCGAGCGGCGCCGGCGCTGTCGTCGGCGCCAAATGCGGTGGATTTGCCGGCCTGACCTGCGGCCCGCACGAATTCTGCGAGCATCCGCCGGGGACCTGTTTCATTCCGGATTTTGACGGCACCTGCGTTCATGTGCCGACGGTCTGTCCGCTGGCCAAGAAGGCCAGCGTCGTTCTTCCGGTGTGCGGCTGTAACGGCAAAACCTACGCCAACGACTGCCTGCGCATGAAGGCCAAGGTCAGCAAGGCGCACGACGGCAAGTGCGCATATTAGTTTTGCGGCTTAGTGTTGCGGCTTAGAGCATGATTCCGAAAAGTGGATACCGGTTTTCGGAAAAGATCATGCTCAATCAAAAAAACTAGAGCCCGGTTTTGACTCCGTCAAAACCGATTAGGCTCTAGTCTTGCGGCGCAGCGCTATTTTTTGACGCCGAGCAATTCAACGTCGAAGATCAGGGTGGCGTTCGGCGGAATGACGCCGCCGGCGCCGCTTGCGCCATAGCCGAGGCTCGGCGGGATGATCAGCGTGCGCTTGCCGCCGACCTTCATGGTAGCGACGCCTTCGTCCCAGCCAGAGATGACCTGGCCCTTGCCGATCGGGAACTCGAACGGCTGACCGCGGTCTAGCGAAGAATCGAATTTCTTGCCCTTCTTGCCGTTCTCATAGAGCCAGCCGGTGTAATGCACGACCACCGTCTGGCCGGGTTTGGGCGAGGGCCCGGTGCCGACCTTGGTGTCGATGATGCCCAGTCCCGAAGACGTGGTCGTCACCGGCTGCGCGTGGGCGGGCGCGGCCGCGGCGATCATGCCGGCCATGGCTATGACAAGCATAGAGACAACAGCTCGCATTGCTCTTCTCCTTCGGGACTTCGCATCGAAAGGCGCGGGCCGCCGTTAAGGCACGTCCGAAAGAGCGATGCAAGGCGATCGGCGCGGCGCGACCTGGTGCTTTCTAAGCCCGCCGGCGCGCCGGAGCGCGATAGGCCAGGCGCGCGTGGCCGCCACAATAGGAGAAGCCGGCGACGGCTTCGTTGCCGCAATAGGCGAAATCCGCCGTGCACGGATCGCCGACCGGCCAGCGGCATTTTCCTGGCGCGAGTTCGAGCAGCGAGCAGCGCTGCATGTTTTCGACCGGCGCCGGCTCGGCTTCCTCGCCGGCGACGCTCGGCGCTTGCGTCAACATCAGGCGCAGGAACTGGCGTTGCGGCGAGAGCCGCGGCGGCCGGGCGCGTGGAGGGCAGGAACGCGCCGGCGCCGCGGGCCGCCCCGGCGACAGGCCGAGGCGATGGATCTTGCCGATGACGGCGTTACGGGTGACGCCGATCTCGGCGGCGATCTGGCTGCAGGACAGACCGGAGGTGACGCAGTTGCGCAGTTGTTCGATCCGCTCCGGGGTCCAAGGTGAGCGAGCCGGTGAGTGAGCTGGCGAGTGCGCCGGGGCGCGCGTGGAATCGCGTGTTGCGGTGGTCGTCGTATCGAGCATGGAACGGCCTCATGAAATGCAGCGGCCGGTTCTGGGCCGCAACAGGGCAAAGGCCGCGCGCAACGGGTGCCGCGAGGGCTCGCTCGTCGCAGCAACGCGTTCGGTGCGCGAGCGCGCAATACTCCGTGCGGGAAGTACCGGCGCCGCGATCACCGAGCCGCATCCGCGCTGAAGCGATTGCAAACCCGCCGCTTTGAATGGGACCCGTACGCCGGACTGACCGGGGCCGCATTATCTTTGTTGTGCGAAAAACCCTCGCCGAAGCCCACCGTTTCACGATTCGAGTCGCCTGCCAAGGGTTTTAACGATATTATAACTACGTTTTAACCCGTAATATTGAGTTCAAAAATGGCGCGACCCGAAAACCGCTCGGAAGCCAAGGCCTTGAGCCTGACGCTGCCGCTGGAAACCTTCAATTACCTGGCTTTATTGGCCACGCTCGGCAAGCTCGGCCGCACCGAGAACGAGGTGGCGACCCACATTTTGGTGCGCGAAGCCTATGCCATGTACGCCGCGCGCTTCCACGAGATGCGCATCCCGCCGCCCGCGGACGAGCCGTGAGGCAACCCATCGTTGGCTCGTACGCAAGCCCGTCGGCTACGCTCCGGCCCGCTACACCGCGACGTGGAGGATGACGCCGAAAATCGTCATGCCGAACGCCACTGCGGCGAACGGCAATAGCGCCTGAATCATCGCTTGCCGCCCGCTGAGCCGGCCGCCCCAAGTGCTGAAGCGGCCAACCGCCCAATCCTGGAATGACGGCCGGTCGGAACTGCGTTGCCGTGGCTCGCCGCCCGGCAATTTTTCGACGGTGGTGACGGACGCGAGGATCAGCGGCAGCGCGACCGCGATGAAGATAAAACCGCTGACGATGACCAGCAGATAATCGGACACCCCGCCGCCGGCGAAAATCCACGCCGACAGTACAAACCACGCCGCAAGGCCGATCATCATCGTATAGACGCGCGGATGAAGGCCGCCTGCCGCCGGCATTGCGGTGTCGTTTGTTTTGCCGATGCCGCGCAGACCTTCGTGCAAGGTGTCCCGCAAGTCGTCGTGCAAGTCGTCGTGCAAATCGTCGTGCAAGTCGTCGTGCAAATCTTGGCGCAAGTCTTCGCGCAAGTTTTGGAGTGTGCTCATGGCTTCCTCCATAACGAGGCGGGCGAAACGACCGCCCTGGAGTTCAACGCCACGATGCGCGGCGCCGTTCGCCGCGGATGCGTGCGGGGCAATGTCGCAGGGAATCAAACTCGAACGACAGGGTGCCCAAGCGCCACTATGACCGCGGGCGCGACAGCGCATCGCGCCTCTTCACAACAGCCCGCCGCGCGGCAGCAATAAATCTTCGTCGGCGAGCAATTCGCGTAAATCGCCGATCGCCTCGATGGCCTCGCGATGCGACGCTCTTGACAGTACCTAAAAGTATAGGTACATTTCTCAAGTACTAAAGAAAGTACCTGGACATGTCGAAATACAGCGCCCTTGGCGATTACCTCAAACGCCAGCCCGGCGACGCGGTGCCGATGACATTCGCCGCGATCGAAAAGATCATCGGCGCCAAGCTCCCGGCATCCGCGCACAAGCATCGGCCGTGGTGGAGCAACAATCCCGACAATAGCGTCATGACGAAGGTGTGGCTCGATGCCGGCTTTCGCAGCGAGCAGGTCGACATCGCCGCGTGCAAGTTGGTGTTCCGCCGGGCGCGTCGGCCGCCGGCGGCACCGCCGGGAGATGAGAAGCCGTTTCATCCGGCCTATGGCGCGATGAAAGGCCTCGTCCGTATCATGCCGGGCACCGATCTCACGCAGCCGGCCGATCCGGAATGGGCGGACCGGCTCGATGCGCTCTACGGCCCCGAGAAAAGGGAGGAGTGAGTGCAGCCGCTGTTATGGGACACTTGCGCGGCGATTTGGATTTACGAAAAGGCGCAGCTGTCGCAGGCCGCGCTTGATGCGATAGCGAGAGCTTACCGCGAGGGTGCGCCGTCTTATGTCTCGCCGATCACCGCTTGGGAGATCGGCATGTTGGCCTCGCGCGGGCGGCTGCAATTGCTGATCAGGCCGGAGCGCTGGTTCGCCAACTTGTTTGAAGTGCCCGGCGTGAGGCTTGCCGACATGTCGCCCGACGTGTTGATCGCGTCATCCTATTTGCCCGGCCGGCCGCCGAAAGATCCGACCGACCGCATCATCGCCGCGACGGCACGCGAACTCGGCGCGACGCTGGTCACCCGCGATCGGGCGCTGCTCGGCTACGGCGAGCAAGGCCATATCGCGGTGGTGGAGTGCTGAGCGCTCACAACGGCCCGCCGGGCGGCAGCAATAAATCTTCGTCGGCGAGCAATTCGCGCATGTCGCCGATGGCCTCGATGGCCGCTTCTTCGCTCGTCACAGCTTTGAGGCGGTGCCACAGTTCGCGCCACGGTTCGGGCCGGCCGAGCCGCATCGCCTCGTCGACATAAGCGCGCGCCTCTTTCAACGTCACCAGCCGGCGCGGCTTGGGTGTGTCTTTCACCACGATGGGCGGAGCGATCGGGAAGTCGTCCATGAAACGCACCTATGACCGGACCTGCGCCTTTGGGCGAGAACTTGGTCTCAGGTGACAGCATAGCACGGATGCGCCGCGCGGGGAGGCGCGCGCGAAGCTATTGTTCGGCATTCCTGCACGGTTGTTTCTGTCCGTTCCGGGCCGCGGCCATCGGAATGCTGTGAAGTGCGCGCCGGTCATCTTAACGGCTGCGGCTATTTGCGCTTGCCGAGGCTCATGATGGCGGTGCCCATCGCAGTCGAGCCGAGCGTGACGACGAGGCCGAACAGCAAGAGCCCAAGCGCCGCCGCCGGCGCGCGGTCGGCGAAAATCAGCTCGCGCAAATTCCCGGGATTGAGCGCCAACAGCCCGCCCAGCATCAGCACCGCCGCGGCCACGCCGATGGCGAGGTTGACGAGGAGGAGGCGGAAGAGAGGCTGACCCAGAGGAGGCATGGGAGGAATTTAGGGACGAAGTGAGGCGACGTCATGCCCTGATGTCGCGCGCCTTGGCCTACCTGCACTCGCTCCTCATAGATGGGCGAGCAGGCAAACCACGTTGACCGTGCAAGCGGCCAAGAGGGCGACGACCAGCATTCGGTGCATCGCGGGCTCCAAGAAGCGCCAAAAGAAGCGCCAAAAGAATCGCCCGCAAAGCATGAGCGAGACTCAGGCTCGGAGTCTCAAACTTTGTTTTTTTACGGGATTCATCTCTCGTTTACGGAATCCGGCGCGATTCTCGGGGGCGGCGGGGCAGGCGATTTCAGCCTGTTCTCCGGTTCGTCATGGCCGGACTTATTCCGGCCATCCACGTCTAGTTTTTCGGTGCACCTAAGACGTGGATGCCCGCGACAAGCGCGGGCATGACGGGCTACGTTCCTGTGGCACAGGGGAGGGTAGCCATGTCGCAACGGGTTTTGATCACCGCCGGCGCCGCCGGCATCGGGCGCGAATTCGCGCGCGCCTTTGCCGCGACCGGCGCGAGCGTGTTCGTTTGCGACATCGACAGGAACGCGCTCGAAGCGATCACGAAGGAAATCCCCGGCTTGATCGCGCGGGTGTGCGACATGGCGCGCCGCGCCGACATCGAGGCCATGGTGCCCGACGCGGTCGCGGTGCTCGGCGGGCTCGATGTGCTGATCAACAATGCCGGCATCTCGGGAATGACGCTGCCGGTTGCCGATTATCCGCCGGACGATTGGGACAAGGTGGTCGCGGTCAATCTCACCGCCATGTTCGACGTGACGCGGCTCGCGATCCCGTATCTGAAGCAATCGTCCGCCGGCGTCATCATCAACATGTCGTCGGTCGCCGGCCGCTTCGGCTTTGCCAATCGCAGCCCCTACGCCGCCACCAAATGGGGCGTGATCGGCTTCACCAAGACGCTGGCGCTGGAGCTTGGCTTTTGCGGCATCCGCGTCAACGCGATCGCGCCCGGCGCGGTCGAAGGCGACCGCATCGAGCGCGTCTTCGCCGGCCGCGCCCAGATCAGCGGAAAATCCATGGCCGAGGTGCGCGCCGCGGCGATGGCCGAGCAGTCGATCAAGGAGATGATCGACCCGAAGGACATCGCGGCGCTCGCGGTGTTCTTGGCCTCCGATGCGGGGAAATCGATCAGCGGCCAGGTGCTGCCGATTGACAATGATCGGCAGCGAGCGTGATGGCTCTAAGATGGGTGGAGCGACCTGTCCGCCGAAGCGCGTAGCGCGAAGGCTGAAGCGATACCCATCAACAATCCGGGAGGCTGCATGATGGGTATCGCAAGGGCTCCACCCATCCTACGCGCTGGATCATCCGCAGGAGCTTGCCATCGGGCCGGCCGAAGACCGGACGTAATTCATCGACGCGAAAAGCAGGTAGACATCAGCGCGAGCAGCTCTTCAATTCGGCGACGCAAAATGGGACCTCCGCCTGCATCATTTGGATACATAATTCGTCGAATATGCCGGATGTTAGAAGGAATTTGATTCTCTCCGTATCCTGAGCGGCAGATTATGATCGTTGGTTTGTCTATCGACTGGGCGAGCCCGATCTCATGCATTACGTTTGGATTAAAGTCACTAATTTCCGCAAGGACCAGGGCGCAAGAATTTACTGCGCGCCGAATGTCTGAGAAAATAGAATCTGCACTTGTGATTTCGTCCGCGCGCAAGGGCTGCAGTCCGAGGGATTCAATAGTGGGCTTGAAGATCTCAGAAATAGAGTTCGATCCATTTCCGGTGTATACGCCATCGAAACAAAGACGATGGGTTGAGGCTTAGGAGGGCGCACCTCCTTTTTGACAAGCGCCGTCTGTTTCAAAACGGCCGGAAGCGCCGCCTGTTGGTTTCGGCCTTCTAGACCACTTTTAAGCTCAGAACCGCGCCGCGCTGCAGCCTCGAGGCTCACCTGGAATCGCCGACTGATTTCGCCCGTCGACATGGACGAGTCAACAAGATCGGACGGCATCAAAAACTCAGAGGCGAAGATGTTGGCTTCTTTTTCAAGCTGGGGATCGGCCAATGCGACATCCACGCCTTTATCTACGCGGACCCGCGGCTGATTTCCCGGATGACCCAAAAAGAGATGCCCTAGCTCGTGAGCAACCGTGAAGCGAGCACGATGGTCACCGTAGTATTTTAATGCATTCTCGAAGCTCTCCCGGATTTTGAGGACAAAAGCCTTAGAGTTAGCCTTGGCCTCAACATGCGGGAGATGCGAATCCGGGACAGATTTTAGCTTGAAACCTGGATATTGTTCCGCGAGCCTCAGAAGCATGGCCCAAAGGTCAGGTGCGTACTGCTTGCTGACGCCGAGGCGTTGGCGAACGGAACGGGCAATGGCCCGAATTTGTTCGGGCGATTTTGAAGTGTATTCCGCCTTTTCAGAACGCGGTCTTCCGCGCATCCAATCCCCCAGCCAGGGCGCCGGTCACCTCGCGCTACCAAAAGACTGCCGCCAGAGCACGCACATCCGAATATGTGATGCCGATTTCGGCATACTATGTCTAGAGGTCTAAGGGTTAATGTCCACAATATGTATGTGCTCATTAGCGGTTGACACGTACAATCTTCTGGCCGAACACATTCGTGCATGCCGCCGATCGCCTCGGTGGCTTGGTCCTCGCTCGTCACAGCTTTGAGCAGCGCCACCAGGTTATGCTCGCGTACCTACGCGCTATTGTTTGTCGTCGTCTTCGAGACTGGTGACGCGATAGCCCTTTCGCTTCTGCTCGCGAAGAAAATCGATAACTCCTGGCGGCAGTTCTCGCTTCGTTTGGGTTTCGCGTCGCTTAGCACGCTGCGCCTCATCCCAACGATATTCAGAAGCTTCTGCGCTCAGATAGAATCTTTCAGCAATCTCCTCCGCCGAAGCGCAGTCCTTCGCAAGCGAGGTTGGAGCAAGCAAGAGGGCGGCGAGTTGGCGAGCCTCGTGTTCGTCACGCTTTTCTGTCGGTCCGCATATCGCGCCCTGTGTGGGGTGCCTCCTGAAACGCGGTCCGTTATGGCCGAGGGCGATGTGACATACCTCTTCCATGACGATCATCCGCGCTCTTGGATTCCAGTCCTTCGCTTTTTGATAGATGCTTTCTCGAATTATGATGGTATTTGTCGAAGCGTTTGCCTCAGCTTCGGCGTGAGGTAGCTGATCGTCCGGCACCCGGATTAGCTTCAGACCAGGAAATATTGCCGGTAGTCGATCCTCAGCCACGTCTATAACGTCAAACGTTCCAACAGCTTCCAAGCCAACGGCGCGTCTGATGCGTGCAGCAATCTGGTCGAGTTCATCGATGTCGCGCGATGATCTCATGATGCTATCTCATGAACACCCCGTCGTGCCGCCGCACGTATCGCACTTCAAACACGTGCCGTTCCTCACCAGCGTGAAATTCCCGCACTCGCCGCACGCTTCGCCCTCGTAGCCCTTGGCGCGGGCTTCGGCGCGCTTTTCCGCCGCGGCGTGCTTGGCGTGGCTGCGGGCGTCGACGCGGTTGACCTGCTCGAGCTGTTGCGCGGGCGAGAGTTTTTGCTCGGGCTCGGCCTTGAGTGCGACAGCGCCTGAGATTTCGCCGCGCGGGGCGGTGGAGGAAATGGCAGTGACGTTGGTCACCCGTCCTCCTTCGCTCGCTCCGCGAGCTTCGGAGGATGACGCTCCCCCAATGGGAGAAACGTCACCGCCCTGCATCACTTTGAGCTTGTCGGTGCGCGAGCGGGTCAGGCCCTTCGACACGAAGCGCGCGTCGGGGGCGGGCTTGCCTTCTTCGACGCCTTTGCCGAGTGCGTCAAAGCCTTCGCCCGACGGATCGACGTGGGCGAGATCGAAGCGCGACAGGTAGCTCACCGCCAGCTCGCGGAACACGTAGTCGAGGATCGAGGTGGCGTATTTGATCGAGTCGTTGCCCTGCACCGGGCCCGACGGCTCGAAGCGGGTGAAGGTGAAGGCGTCGACATATTCGTCGAGCGGCACGCCGTATTGCAGGCCGAGCGACACCGCGATGGCGAAGTTGTTAAGAAGCGAGCGGAGCGCCGCGCCTTCCTTGTGCATGTCGATGAAGATCTCGCCGAGCTTGCCGTCGTCGTATTCGCCGGTGCGCAGATAAATCTTATGCCCGCCGACCACGGCCTTTTGCGTGTAGCCCTTGCGCCGGTCGGGCATGCGCTCGCGCTCGCGCATCACCACGATGCGCTCGACGACCTTTTCGACGATCTTTTCGGCAAGCCCCGCGGCGCGCGCCGCCGCCGGCTTGTCGAGGAACGCCTCGATCACATCCTCGTCCTCGTCTTCGTCGGCGATGAGCTGGCTCTGCAGCGGCTGCGACAGTTTCGAGCCGTCGCGATAGAGCGCGTTGGCTTTGAGCCCGAGCTTCCAGGACAGGATGTAAGCCGCCTTGCAGTCCTCGACGGTCGCCTCGTTCGGCATGTTGATGGTTTTGGAGATGGCGCCGGAGATGAACGGCTGCGCCGCCGCCAGCATGCGGATGTGGCTGTCGACAGACAAATAGCGCTTGCCGGTGCGGCCGCAGGGATTGGCGCAGTCGAACACGGCGTAATGCTCGGGCTTCAAGTGCGGCGCGCCCTCGACCGTCATGGCGCCGCAGACGTGAATATTGGCCGCCTCGATCTCGCGCTTGGAAAAGCCGAGGTGCGCCAGGAGGTCAAAACTCGGCGCGGCAAGGTCGGCCGCGTCGACGCCGAGCTGGTCGCGCAGGAAGTCGGCGCCAAGCGTCCATTTGTTGAAGGCGAATTTTATGTCGAAAGCGGTCGGCAGCGCCTTTTCCACCTTCTCGATCGCCTCGTCGGTGAAGCCCTTGGCCTTGAGCGTGCCGTGATTGATCGCCGGGGCTTGGCCCATCGAGCCATGGCCGACGGCGTAGGCGATGATCTCGGCGATGTCGCTTTCGCGATAGCCGAGGACGCGCAGCGCCTCCGGCACGGCGCGGTTGATGATCTTGAAGTAGCCGCCGCCGGCGAGCTTCTTGAATTTCACCAGCGCGAAATCGGGCTCGATGCCGGTGGTGTCGCAATCCATGACGAGGCCGATGGTGCCGGTCGGCGCCACCACGGTCGCCTGCGCGTTGCGGTAGCCGTGCATCTCGCCGAGCGCGATGGCGCGATCCCAGGCGCGCCTGGCGTGTTCGGCCAATTTCTGGTCCGGATTGACCTTGTGGTCGAGCGGCACCGGCGGGTTGGTCATCGCCTCATAGCCGGTGCGGTCGCCGTAAGCGGCGCGGCGATGATTGCGCATCACGCGGAGCATCGGCTCGCGGTTCTCGGCAAAGCGCGGGAAGGGGCCGAGCTCGGCCGCCATTTCCGCCGAGGTCGCGTAGGCGATGCCGGTCATGATCGCCGACAGCGAAGCGCAGAGCGCGCGGCCGGCCTCGGAGTCATAGGGGATGCCCGACGACATCAAAAGCCCGCCGACATTGGCGTAACCGAGGCCGAGCGTGCGGAAGTCGTAAGAGCGCTGCGCGATCTCCTTCGACGGGAATTGCGCCATCAGCACCGAGATTTCCAGCACGATGGTCCACAGCCGCACCGCGTGCTCGTAGCCTTCGACGTCGTAAAGCTCGCTCTTGAGCTTTTCGCCGTTGGCGACGCTGGCGAGCGCCCGGGTGTGGAACTGCAGGAGGTTCAGCGAGGCGAGATTGCACGCCGTGTCGTCGAGGAACATGTATTCCGAGCACGGATTCGAGGCGATGATCGGCCCCGACGCGGCGCAAGTGTGCCAGTCGTTGATGGTGGTGTGGAATTGCAGGCCGGGATCGGCGCTGGCCCAGGCGGCGTAGCCGATCTTCTCCCACAGGTCGCGCGCCTTCACGGTCTTGGCGATCTTGCCCTTCTTGGTGCGCCAGAACAGGTCCCAGTCGCGATCGGCCTCGACCGCCTTGAGGAATTCATCGGTGATGCGCACCGTGTTGTTGGAATTCTGGCCGGACACCGTGAGATAGGCTTCCGAATCCCAATCGGTGTCGTAGGTCGGGAAGTTGATGTCGGTATAGCCTTGGTGGGCGAACTGGATGACGCGGCGGATGTAATTGTCCGGCACGTGGTTCTTCCGCGCCGCCTTGATCTCGCGGCGCAGCACCGGATTCTTCTCCGGCGTGAAGCAATCGTCGCCCGAGCCCTCGCAATTCACGCAAGCCTTGAGGATCGAACGCAGGTGCTTCTGATTGATCTTGGAGCCGGTGACGAGGTTGGCGACTTTCTGCTCTTCGAGCACCTTCCAGTCGATGAACTGCTCGATATCGGGATGGTCGACGTCGAGGATCACCATTTTCGCGGCGCGTCGCGTGGTGCCGCCCGATTTGATCGCGCCGGCGGCGCGGTCGCCGATCTTCAAAAAGCTCATCAGGCCAGACGACTTGCCGCCGCCCGAGAGCCTTTCGCCTTCGCCGCGCAGTTTTGAGAAATTCGAGCCGGTGCCGGAGCCGTATTTGAAGAGCCGCGCTTCCCGCACCCACAGGTCCATGATGCCGCCCTCGTTGACGAGGTCGTCATTGATCGACTGGATGAAGCAGGCATGCGGCTGCGGATGCTCGTAGGCGGTGGCCGACTGCACCAGTTCGCCGGTCTTGTAGTCGACGTAGAAATGACCCTGGCTCGGGCCGTCGATGCCGTAGGCCCAGTGCAGGCCGGTGTTGAACCATTGCGGCGAGTTCGGCGCCACCATCTGCATTGCCAGCATGTAGCGGTGCTCGTCGAAGAACGCCTGCGCGTCGGCCTCGGTGGTGAAATAGCCGCCCTTCCAGCCCCAATAGGTCCAGGTGCCGGCGAGCCGGTCGAACACCTGCTTGCAGGAGACTTCGCCGGTGAAGCGTTCGGCTTCCGGCAACTCCTTCAGTGCGGCTTCGTCGGCGACGCTGCGCCACAGCCATGAGGGGACGGTCTCCTCCTCGACCTTTTTGAGGCGGGAGGGCACGCCGGCTTTGCGGAAATATTTTTGCGCCAGCACGTCGGAGGCGACTTGCGACCATTGCTCCGGCACTTCGACGTTCTCGGCGTGGAACACGACGGAACCGTCCGGATTGCGGATCTCGCTCGTGGTCAGACGAAACTGAATATCCGAGTAGGGCGATTGTCCCTCTTTGGTGTAGCGCCGCTCGATCCGCATTTTCTGCCCCTTAAATCCTGGTGTTTCGGTATCGGGGTCCTACGCATTCAATATAGGACGCCGACGATTTCCCCGCGACGCAGCGGACGCATTCCGCGACGCCGACCTCACCCCTGTTTCTGTCTGCCACCCAACCCGCCCGGCTCTGCAAGGCCGGGTCTTTTGTTTTGGCACGTACCCCTCGAACTCCTCGGGGCTCTCCGTTCGGACGCAAAAATCCACGCTCGTGCCGCGGCGGCACGGAGCACTCCCGCAAACCCTTTTTGGAGAGCCCGGCGGACTTCGTTACCCGCGCGCCGAACTTTCGAAGGCTAGGCCAAGCCAGGCGCGTGCGTCAAGCTTTAGTATGAATTCCTGAATCAACCACTAAATGTGGGGATTACGGGGAAGAATCGGGAGGGGATGCGTAAGTATCGGAGATTCGGACTGAATCCGAAAGGGCCGCGTCATGGCGAACCGGTTTTCGCTGTTGGCAAACCAACTCTGGCGTGCCGATCGCGCGCTTGCACGCGTCCAAATTCGCGGCCGACGGCGGGGTAGGGGTATCCCCTTATGCCGAGTCCGTCACGCCTCTGTCACGCAACGACGGGGGTTTCCTGCCGATTCTGAGTGAGATAGCCCGGCAAATCCGGGCTTTCTGCGCTTTCGGCGCGGCGGCCCCGTACTAACGTCTTGGAATCGCTCACGAGACTCAGGTGTCCGCGTTTCGCGACCGCCGCCGTCCACAGGAATCGTCTTTATCCGGCCCGCGGCGGCCCGTCGGCCTCCCGCCGCCGATCCGCTGCTGCCACCTCCGGCTACCTTTTTAATTAACCTTAAAGAAGTCTTACTTTTCGCGTCGGCTTGGGTTTGCTTGACGGGGCAGAAGGGGCCGCCAATAACCTTTTGGTAATGTGTGGGGCTTTGTTCCAGCGTGCGATCCGCGTGGGGCGCGTCATTGCCTGTGCCGCCCTGATGGCTGGCTGTACTTCAGCCATCCACAACGATCCCATCAATCAGCGGCTTACCGCCAATCCCGCTCAGGTCGAGGCGGCGCTTACTCCCAGCGTTCCCGACAATTACGACGACATGGTCGTGGCGCTGTCGTTCTCCGGCGGCGGCATGCGCGCGGCGGCCTTCTCCTACGGCGTCCTTTCCGGCTTCGATCAGACGCGGGTGCCGACCCGCACCGGCGCGGTGTCGCTGCTCGACCGGCTCGACTTTCTCTCCGGCGTGTCCGGCGGCTCGATCCTCGCGGCCTATTACGGCTTGCACGGCCGCGCCGCGCTCGCCGATTTCAAGCAGCGCTTCCTCAACGTCGACGCCGAGCAGGGCCTGCAAACCGATCTCAGCGTCGGCAATATCGCCCGCGGCTTGCAGGGCGGCGTCAACGACGCCACCGCGTTCCCGGTCTGGCTCGATGCGCATCTGTATAATCACGCCACGTTCAAGGATTTGCTGAGCCGGCCGCGGCCGCGGGTCTGGATCAACGCCTCCGACATCTATAACCGCACCGCATTCATTTTCGCTCCGGTGACGTTCAGCGCGCTGTGCAGCGACCTGTCGAGCTATCCGGTGTCGCTGGCGGTCGCCGCTTCGGCGGCGGTGCCGGTGGTGTTCGCGCCGATCGTCATTCAGAACTATCCGGGCGGCTGCCCGGTCGGGCTGCCGAGCTGGGTGGCGCGGGTGCATAACAATCCAAGCGCGCCGCCGCTGATCAAATCCTACGCCGACGCGCTCGAGCGCTATCGCTCCGGCGAGATCAAATACGTCAAGCTGCTCGACGGCGGCCTGGTCGATAATTACGGGCTTGCCGGCTTCACCATTGCGCGGCTTGCCTCGAACACGCCCGACGGTCCGCTGGCGCCGGCGGAAGCGGTCAAGCTGCGGCGCTTTTTGTTCCTGGTGGTGGATTCCGGGCGGGCGCCGGAAGGCAAGTGGTCGCAAACCGTCCCCGGTCCGTCCGGCGTCGACCTGATCATGGCGACATCCGATACCGCGACCAATTCCGGCGCGATCGGCAGCTACTCGGCCTTCGACGCCACCATGAAGGACTGGCGCGAACAATTGATCCGCTGGCGCTGCGGCCTGTCCGAAGCCGAGCGTACGCGGCTCGGCGCGCCGCCCGGCTGGAATTGCCGCGACGTGGAATTCTTCATCAGCCGCATTTCCTTCGATGAGCTCGGTCCGGAGCGCTCGGCGGCGCTCAATGCCGTGGCGACGCGGCTGAAACTGCCGCCGGATCAGGTCAATATGCTGATTGCCGCCGGCCGCGACGCGCTCGCCGCCAATCCCGCCTTCGTCGCCTTCATGAGATCGCTGCCGCGCGGACCGCGCATGCCGCCGCCGCGCGCGGCGCCGGTCGCCGTTGCGCCGCAGGCGCCCGCTGCGCAGGAGGCGCGGGCGAACTAGCTATTTTGCTCGTCCCGGATGACGCGCTCGGCGAACGCCTTTAGCGGCGGCAAGTCGCGCGCCGCAATCTCGAATACAATTTGCGGGTCGACCCGGTGATAGGCGTGACGGAGCAGATTTCCGAAGTCCACCATTCGCGGCCAGTCGATAGACTTTTGTCGCGCTTTGACGTCTTCTGGGATTTGACGCGATGCTTCGCAAATGATCTCAAGGGCGCGTTCAACCGCGAGTCGCGATGGAAAATCGGCTGCAAAATCTTCAGCCGTTTTCGTCGCCAGCATCGCCTGAATCGTATCGATGGCCGTAAGAATGTGAACCAATCGATCGGCTAGCGTCGGGGGCATTCTCAGAAAATCTCGATCACATCGTCAGCAATACGCTTCGCAAACCGAGGCTCGATCGATCGGCGCAATTCAGCCTGCGTCTCGATGCCGGTGGCTTGCTTGATGATACGTTGGACATCAACGAGATCTAATCCTGAAAATTTGGTGTTATCAACGTCGATGAGGACATCGAGGTCGCTATCCTCTCGCGCATCACCGCGGGCGCGCGAGCCGAACATGGCAAGCCGCGTTACGCCTTCGGCGCGTAGTGCAGGGGCGGTCTCCTTCAGCTTTGCTATGATTTCGGCGCGCGTCATACGACGATATATATCATATGAGAGCGTTTTTTACTCAGCCGCCGCCTTCGAATGGCCGAGCCGGCGGTTGAGCGTGGCGAGCAGCGCCTCGGCGGCTTCGGCGATCACGGTGCCGGGCGGGAAGATCGCCTCGGCCCCGGCAGCTTTGAGCGCGGCGTAATCCTGCGGCGGCACCACGCCGCCGACCACGATCACGATATCGCCGCGGCCGAGTTTTTCGAGCTCGGCTTTGAGCTCCGGCACCAGCGTCAGGTGTGCGGCGGCGAGCGAGGAGACGCCGAGGATATGCACGTCGTTCTCCACCGCCTGGCGCGCGGCCTCAGCGGGAGTTGCAAACAGCGCGCCGATGTCGACGTCGAAGCCGAGATCGGCAAACGCCGAGGCGATCACTTTCTGGCCGCGGTCATGGCCGTCCTGGCCGATCTTGGCGACCAGGATGCGCGGGCGGCGGCCCTCGTTGTCCTCGAATTCGGCGACGAGCTTTAGCACCCGTTCGACGGCGTCCGTCATGCCGACCTCCCGCCTATAGACGCCGGAGATCGCCTTGATCTCCGCCTGGTGACGGCCGAAGACTTTCTCCAGCGCCAGTGAAATCTCGCCGACTGTCGCCTTGGCGCGCGCGGCGTCAATTGCCAATGCCAAGAGGTTGCCATTGCCGCCGGCGGCATTGCGGGTGAGCGTGTCGAGCGCCTCGACGAGCGCTTTCGGATCGCGCTCGCGCTTTAGCCGCGTCAGCTTGTCGATCTGCAATTGCCGCACCGCCGCATTGTCGACTTTGAGAACGTCGATCGGCGCCTCGTCGCGCGGCCGGTATTTGTTGACGCCGATCACCGCCTGCGCGCCGGAATCGATGCGCGCTTGCGTGCGCGCGGCGGCCTCTTCGATGCGCAGCTTCGGCAGCCCGGCTTCGATGGCGCGCGTCATGCCGCCGAGCTCCTCGACCTCGGTGATGTGATCCCAGGTCTTGGTGGCGAGGTCGTGGGTGAGACGCTCGACGTAGAACGAGCCGCCCCAGGGATCGATGATGCGCGTGGTGCCGCTTTCCTGTTGCAGCACGATCTGGGTATTGCGCGCGATGCGGGCCGAAAAATCGGTCGGCAAAGCCAGCGCCTCGTCGAGCGCGTTGGTGTGTAGCGATTGGGTGCCGCCCTGCGTCGCCGCCATGGCTTCGATCGCGGTGCGCGCTACATTGTTGAAGACGTCTCTGCGCGGAGAGCGACCAGCCGGAGGTCTGGCAGTGCGTGCGCAGCGACAGCGAGCGTTCGTCCTTCGGGTCGAATTGCTTCATCAGCTTCGCCCACAACACGCGCGCGGCGCGCAGCTTCGCCACCTCCATGAAGAAATTCATGCCGATGCCGAAGAAGAACGACAGCCGCGGCGCAAAGCGGTCGACTTGGAGGTTCGCGGCCATGCCGGCGCGGACATATTCGACGCCGTCGGCGAGCGTATAAGCGAGCTCCAGATCCGCCGTCGCACCGGCTTCCTGCATGTGATAGCCGGAAATCGAGATCGAATTGAACTTCGGCATATGCGCCGAGGTGTAGGAAAAAATATCGGAGATGATGCGCAGCGACGGTTTCGGCGGATAGATATAGGTGTTGCGCACCATGAATTCTTTGAGGATGTCGTTTTGGATGGTGCCGGCGAGTTTTTCCGGCGGCACGCCTTGCTCCTCGGCGGCGACGATATAGAGCGCCAGCACCGGCAAGACGGCGCCATTCATGGTCATCGACACCGACATCCGGTCGAGCGGGATGCCGGAAAACAGCGTGCGCATGTCGTAGATCGAGTCGATCGCGACACCGGCCATGCCGACGTCGCCGGAGACTCGCGGATGATCGCTGTCATAGCCGCGATGGGTGGCAAGATCGAAGGCGATCGACAGGCCTTTCTGGCCGGCGGCCAGATTGCGCCGGTAGAAGGCGTTGGAATCCTCCGCCGTCGAGAAGCCGGCATATTGCCGGATCGTCCACGGCTGGGTGACATACATGGTCGGATAGGGGCCGCGTAGGAACGGTGCGATGCCCGGATAGGTATCGAGGCCGTCGAGGCCATCGAGCGCGGCGGCGTCATAGGCGCTTTTGACGGCGATGCCTTCGGGCGTCTGCCATGGTGCGGCCTGCGGCGGCACCGGGGCGGGCGCGTCGGCATAGGCCACCTGTGAAAAGTCCGGGATGCGGCTCATGCGTGCGACCGTTCTTTGCCAAGAATATCGTAAGCGGCGGTCAGTGTCGCCAGCACGTCGCAACCCTCGTAAATGAAGGATTGCACGCCCGCCGCCCGCAGCGCCGCCTCGCGCTGGCCCGGGCGCCCGGCGAGATAGACGTGCTTGGCGCCGGCCGCATGCAGCGCCGCCAGCGCCGCCGCAGCCTCCTTGTCATAGACTTTGTCCGATGAGCAAAGACAGGCCAGAGACGTGCCAATCGATTTGTAGACGGACGCAAAGTCAGGGCCCGGGCTGCTGACGGCCTCGATGCCGCCAATCTCGAAGAAATTCTTGGAAAAAGTTACGCGCGCGTTGAATTCGGCCGGCGTGCCGAGCGTCGCCAGGAAAATCTTCGGCCGCGCGCCGGTCTTGGCGAGAATACCATCGGACCGCTCGCGCAAGGCCTCGAACGGTTCGGCAAGCCGGATGCGCGGCAGCGGCGTTGCAATTATGGTGGCAGGCTTGTCGTCCGGCGCCGCGCGCGGCGCCACGTCGAGAACCGCAGGCATCGTCTCATGAACGTCGGGGAAGGCATTGGTGCCGGTCAAAACGTCCTTGCCGCGGGCAACGGCTTTTTGTCGCCCGGCGCGCACCGCGGCGACACTGTTCTGCACCAATCCCGATTGCAGCGCCGCCCAGGCGCCGCCGGCTTGTTCGATCTCCTGGAAGATCGACCACGCGGCCACACAAAGCTGCTGCGTCAGCGCCTCGATCGCGCCGGAGCCCGCTGCCGGATCGGCGACGCGTGCCAGGTTCAACTCTTCAAGGAGAACAAGCTGCGTGTTGCGGGCGACGCGGCGCGCGAAAGCATCGGGCAGGCCAAGCGGGGCGGTGTGCGGCAAAACCGTGATGGCGTCGGCGCCGCCAAAGCCGGCGGCGGCCACCGCGATCGCGGTGCGCAGCAGGTTCACGTAAGCGTCGCGCCGGGTCATCATCCGCCAAGCGGTTTCGGCGGTCAGCAAAACGGGCTTTGCTACAAGCCCGCATGCCGCCTCGACGCGCGCCCACAATTTTCGCGCCGCGCGGAATTTTGCCATCGTCAGGAACTGATCGGTGTCCGCGGACAGCCGGAAGTAAATCGCGTCACGCGCCGTATCGAGCGCCATGCCGCCTGCTTCGAGCGCGCGCAGATAAGCGACCGCGCTCGCCAGCGCAAAGGCAAGTTCCTGCGCCTCGGAGCCGCCGGCGTTGTGAATGACGCGCCCGTCGGCGACAGCAAAGGGCCCGCGAAAGCCGGCGCCGGCAATTCTGCCGATCATGGCGGCGAAGTCCGCCGCCATCCCGTCCCATGCTCGGGGGCTTTTGCCGGAGGCGGCAAAGCCGCCAATCGGATTAATGCTGGTGCGCAAATCGACCGCTGCCGGTGCGATGCCTTGACCCTTGATGAACTCCGTCAAGTCGCAAGCGACGCGGCGGGTCTGCGGCGAAAGATTAAGGTCGATGGCGACACCGGCCGTCAGATCGATCCCGTCGAGCAATCGAGCGAGCGGTACCGACGCGTCGAGGCCATAGCCGTTGGCGCTCACCGAGCCGGCGAAGACCAGCACCAAGCCGGTCGCGCCGCTCGCCAAATCCTCGCGCGCCTGGGCGTTGGCGGCCGCCGGATCGGGATGATCGACCCGCTGCATCAGCGTCCAGGCGGTGCCGGGAGCGCTGCCGGCGACGGCGCGCGCGGCGGCGGCGCGGTCATAGAGCGGCTCAATTGTCAGGCGGTCGTAAGTCTTGCTCTCAAGCCTTTGAAATGGCGCGCCCTTGAGCGCACTTTCGACCAGCTGGCGCCAGTCGTCATGGGTCGCGGCCGGAAAATCGGCGGCAAAGGAAAGAGTTTCGGCGGCTGTCATAGAGGCAAAATGCCATGCTTGGCCGGGCAGGGCCAATATGCCCCGCTGTGCAATTGCCGTGCCGGTCAGGGTCTATAGCCGCGGCAGCTTTTCGATGCCGCTTGCGTCGATACGTTTGAGCGCGTCGCCGACGCGGATGCCGGCGATGATACGGTCAGGTACGATTTCGGCAAGCGGCACGAGCGCAAAGGCGCGCTCGAACAGGCGCGGATGCGGCAGCGTCAGGTCAAGGGTATTGAGCACAAGATCGCCATAGGCGAGCAGGTCGATATCGAGCGTGCGCGGCCCCCAGCGGCCTTCGTTCTCGCGATTGCGCCCAAACGCGCGTTCCACCTTAAGCGCGCGGGCCAGCAGATCGCGCGGCGGCAGCGAGGTGGCAACGGCGACCGCGGCGTTGATGAAAGGCGGCTGATCGGTGACGCCCCAAGGCGGCGTGCGGTAGTCCGACGAGCGCGCCAAAAGCCGCACTTCGTCACCGTCGCACAGCATGGCCACCGCCCGGTCGAAGGTCGATCGCACGTCGCCGACATTGCCACCCAGCGCGATCAGCGCCTCGGCAAAGTTCAGCCTCGCGTGTTCAGCCATGTCTGCGCGTGCGCTCGACGGTCACGCCAACGTCGTCGAATGTCGCGGCGATCGGCGCGTGCGGCTTGTGCACGGTAACGCGCACTGCGCGAACCTCCGGGCAGCGCTCAAGCAAGGCTTCGGCAACCGCGCCGGCCGCCGCTTCGACCAGCCGGTAGCGGCGCGCGCAGAATGCTTCGCTGACGGTTTTTACAACCATGTCATAGGACACCGTGTCCTTGAGCTTGTCGCTGCGCGACGCCGCGGCGAGATCGATATCGAGGACGAGATCGAGCCGGAATGTTTGGCCGACCTTGGCCTCGTGCTGCATCACGCCGTGATAGGCATGGAGCGCAAGTCCGCTGACGAAGATCGTGTCGCTCATCGCGCGCGCCTGATTGCTGCGGCCACCGCGAGCGCCTGCAGCGTCGGGGCGACGTCATGGGTGCGGATGATGGCGGCGCCGTTCTCCGCCGCGATCAAATGCGCGGCGAGCGATCCGCCGAGCCGTTCGGTCGGCTCGGCCGGCATGACCGAGGCGATGAAGCGCTTGCGCGACGCGCCGACCAGGAGCGGCAGGCCGAAGCTGCGAAATTTTTCCAGCTTGGCGATGCAGGCCATGCTCTGTTCCGGGGTCTTGCCGAAGCCGATGCCGGGGTCGAGCACGATCCGGTCGCGTGCGATCCCCGCGGTCCAGGCGATTTCGAGCGAGCGCGAAAAGAATTCGTCGACCTCGGCGATAATGTCGATATGCGGATCGGCGGTCTCGCGATTGTGCATGATGACGACGGGCACGCCATGCTCGGCGATCACACGCGCCATGTCGGCGTCGCGCTGCAGGCCCCAGACGTCATTGACGATACTGGCACCGGCTTCGAGCGCCCAGGCCGCCACCCTGGCTTTGATCGTATCGATGGAGACCGGGATGCCGATGGTGGCGACCGCCGGCAGGATCGGTTCGAGCCGCGCCCGTTCTTCCTCGAGCGAGACCGGACGCATGCCGCCATAAGGACGGGTCAACTCCGCGCCAATGTCGATAACGTCCGCACCCTCGGCGGCGAGCCGCCGGGCCTGCTCGATGGCCGCCGGCGGCTGCAGGAACTGGCCGCCGTCGGAAAACGAATCCGGCGTCACGTTGAGGACGCCCATGATCAACGGACGCGCCAGCGGTCGAACTTTGGCCAGTAGTTGCGTCAGCACATTATCCGGCGCGGAACCGGCGCGGTGGGGCTCGCTTGTGGCCGCTGCTTTGGCCATCATCCGGGTCATCCCAAGCGGTAACCGCTGTCTGCCAAGCGGTATTTTGGCCGTCGCTTTGCGCGGTCGGTGAGTCTGAGTCAAGCCATGGCGCTTGGGTGCCGGCGCGCCAAAATCTGCCGCCCTAATAGCAGATCAGGGGTTGCAGCCCTTTAGCGTCCTCAATCCAGCGGATGACCATGTTCACGGAGGGAAGCACGCGCACCAATTGGCGCTTGCCGTTGGCTTCCTTCATGGCGAGCGCAAGCCGTTGCGGATTGCGAAAGCGAAGCTCGTTGGCGGTGCGCACTCCGACGACCCGCAACAATTCGGCGTACTCCCAGCCGACACCCTTGATGCGCATGCGGTCGGCGGCGGTCACCCAGTCGAGCACGTGTTTCTCATCGGTGCCGGTCTTTTGCGCAAGTTTCAGCCGCTGTTTGGGCGTCTTAGCCGAACGCAGTAGCCCGACGGTGGTGCGGATCCCGTCCGACTTGAGGATTGCGGCAGCGTCCGTGCCGATCCCCTGAATTTCGGTAATGGGATACGCCATCGATATCTCCCCCTCAGCCCAATATCGTCGCGGCAACACCATTCGTACTCAAACAAACTGCGCCAGACCCGGGATCGCGGCGACAATTTCGCCGACTGTATCCTCACCCGCTTTCTCACGCGTGTAAGCGATGACCGCTCGGGTGACGCTCTGAACCTGACCCATGCTCAGTCCTGCCGACATCAAGCGCATTCCCGCGCCCATCACTCCGCCCATTGCGCCACCCAACCCACCGCCGCCTTCGCTGGCGGCCTTTTGGATCAAGGCGTCGGCTCCGGGGAGCTTGGCCAAAAGCGGTTGCACTTTGTCAGCCGGTCCTTCCTTGACCAGGAAGTCGAGGATGATGCCGACCGCCGTTTCGGCGGTCGCGCGATCTATCCCGACGTCGGCGACAAGCCGTGCGATGAGTTCGTCCATTGTCCTGCGCCATCCCCGCACTTTCGGCAGGTTTTCGCCATATTGTACGCTCGGCTGGGGTGTGACAAGCAGATGCGGCCGATTTGCCACACGTCCACCATCGAAGCCGGGCGGAGCGTTGCAAACATGCAACGCTTTCGCGGCGCGCGGCGATGGAATTGGCGGATTAGGCTGCTTATAAAACAAAAATCCCGGTCCGCGGATGCGGCGACGTGAACGAGCAAGGTGATGCTAAGGTGAAACCATGACGGCAACGGACGCTCTACCCAAGGTCCTCGAACGCGTCGACCGCGACCTTCAAGCAAGTCTCGATCGCTTATTCGCGCTGTTGCGCATCCAATCGGTGTCGACGGACCCGGCCTACGCGCCGCAATGCCAAAAGGCGGCCGAACACGTCGCGGCCGACCTGCAAAGCCTCGGTTTTGACACAAGCGTACGCCCGACGGCGGGCCATCCGGTGGTGATCGGCAGAAGCGGCAACGGCAAAGCCGCTCCCAATTCCGGCGGCAACGCGCCGCGGGTCCTGTTCTACGGCCATTATGACGTTCCAACCGGTCGACCCGCTCGATCTTTGGCAAACCCCGCCGTTCGAACCGCGCATAAAGACGCTCGAAGACGGACGAAAGATCATCGTGGCCCGCGGCGCTTGCGACGACAAAGGCCAAGCGATGACCTTTATCGAAGCCTGCCGCGCGTTTAAGGCGGTCACTGGCACGCTGCCGCTCGATATCACGATGATGATCGAGGGCGAGGAGGAATGTGGCTCGAAAAATCTCTTCGGCTTTGTCCGCGACAACGCCGCGGAGCTCAAGCGGGATTTGGCCTTGGTTTGCGACACCGGCATGTGGGACGCCGAGACGCCTTCGATCACGACCTCGCTGCGCGGGCTGGTCTATGAGGAGGTCCGGCTGACCTGCGCCGATCGCGACCTGCATTCCGGCCTGTTCGGCGGCGCGGCGCGCAATCCCATCCACGTTCTTGCCGATATCATTTCGGCGCTGCACAAGCCGGACGGCTCGGTCGCCATTCCGGGATTTTACGACGGCGTGCATGAGCTGCCGGACGACATCAAGGCCGATCTCGCGGGATTGGGCCTGACGCCGGAGAAATTTTTGCAGCCGGTCGGCTTGAAAATTCCGGCCGGCGAAAAGGGCCGCATGCTCATCGAGCAGATCTCGACGCGGCCGACCGCCGAGGTCAACGGCATCATCGGCGGCTATACCGGGGAGGGGGCCAAGACCGTTATTCCCGGCAAGGCGATGGCCAAAGTCTCGTTCCGCCTGGTCGGCGCGCAGGATCCGGAAAAAATCCGCAGCCGTTTCCGCGAGTTTGTCCGCGCCCGCGTTCCGGCCGATTGCACGGTCGAGTTCGGCAATTTCACCAGCGCGCCGGCATTCGAAGTGGCGTTCGACAGTCCGGCACTGACCAAAGCGCGCGCCGCGCTCGGCGAGGAATGGGGCAAGAAGGCGGTCACCGTCGGCGCCGGCGGCTCGATTCCGATCGTCGGCGATTTCAAGACCGTGCTCGGCATGGATACGCTGATGGTCGGCTTCGCGCTCGACGACGACCGCGTCCATTCGCCGAACGAGAAATACGATCTCAAATGCTTCCACAAAGGCATCCGGAGCTGGGCGCGGATCTTGGCGGCACTGGCGGATTGAATGCGCGCTTTGGTGCGGTAGCTACAGCTGGCGATCGCGATTACGCCTTGGCGTCCGTCGACGGCGCTTTGGGCTCTCCGACGATGCGATCCGCGTCGCGCAAGGCGATATAGATCGCCGGAATGACCAACACGGTCAGCAAAGTCGACGACGCCAATCCGAACAACAGCGAGATGGCCAGCCCCTGGAAAATCGGATCGAGGAAAATCGTGGCAGCGCCGATCATCGCGGCGAGGGCGGTCAGCAGAATGGGCTTGAAGCGGACCGCGCCGGCCTCCAGCAGCACCTCGCGTAAGGTTTTGCCGGCGCCCGCGCCGTGGCGGATGAAGTCGACCAAGAGGATCGAGTTGCGCACGATAATGCCGGCGAGCGCGATGAAACCGATCATCGAGGTGGCGGTGAACGGCGCGCCGAACAGCCAGTGCCCGAGGACGATGCCGATCAAGGTCAGCGGAATCGGGGTGAGGATCACGAGCGGCAGCCTGAAGCTGCCGAATTGCGCCACCACCAGAATGTAGATGCCGACGATCGCCACCATGAAGGCGGCGCCCATGTCGCGGAAGGTCACGTAAGTGATCTCCCATTCGCCATCCCATAATATCGTCGGCTTGCTTTCGTCTTCCGGCTGGCCGTGGAAACGGATCGTCGGCGTTCCGAGCGTGCCCCAGTTATGCGCCGCGATGCGCTTGTCAACGTCGAGAATGCCGTAGATCGGCGCTTCATAGGCGCCCGCCAGTTCCGCCATGATCATGTCGGCAAAGCGTCCGTCGCGACGGAAGATGGTGGGCGAGCCCATCTCATCGGTCACACGCACAACGTCGCCGAGCTCGACCACGGTCTTGTTGCCGGGGACGCTGTTGGCCGGCACCGGCGTCGAGGCCAGAAGCTCGCTCCAGGACAGGTCGCGCTTCGGCAGGCGGACGACGATCTCGATCGGATCGCGGTCTTCGCCGCGGTGCGAATAGCCAACTCTGGTGCCGCCGAACAGTGCCTGGATCGTGTCATAAACGTCGCGCTGCTCGACGCCGAAGAATTCGAGCCGATCCTGGTCGATCGAGATGCGCAGGCGCGGCTGCGGTTTGCCGATCGAGTCGTCGATGTCGACGATATAGGGCACCGAAGCGAAGATTTTTTTCAGTTCGGCAGCAACGGCGCGGCGGGTGGTCGAATCCGGCCCATAGACCTCGGCCAGGAGCGTGGCCAGCACCGGGGGGCCGGGCGGCACTTCAACCACGCGCGCGACGGTGCCGGGCGGCAAGGTCAGCGACTTCATCCGGCCTCGCAGATCGAGAGCGATGGCGTGGCTGGTGCGCTTGCGCTCGGCGCTCGGCGCCAGATTGAGATGCAGTTCGCCGAGCTCCGGCGCTTCGCGAATGTAATAATGCCGGACCAGGCCGTTGAAGTTGAACGGCGCCGGCGTGCCGGCATAGGTTTCGACCGAACGGATTTCCGGCAGCTGCCGCGCCACGTCGGCGATCGAGAACAAAGTGCGCTCGGTGTCCTCCAGTGTGGCGCCATGGGGTAGGTCGATGACCACGGACATTTCCGACTTGTTGTCGAACGGCAAAAGCTTGACCGTGACGCTCTTGGTCACGAACAGCAGGCAGACCAGCACGGTCGCCACGCCGACGCCGATCAGGAACGTCCACGCCGAGCGGCGCGAGCGCACCACCGGCGCCGCGAAGCGGCGATAAAGCCGGCCGAGAAAACCTTCGCCATTCTCACCTGCGCCATGGGCGGCCTCGTGCTCGTGCGGCGAACTATCCTGCCGGTGCAGGCGCAACATCAGCCACGGCGCGATCACCATGGCGACGAAGAACGAGAACAACATCGCCGCCGACGCATTGGCCGGTATCGGCGCCATGTACGGGCCCATGAGGCCGGACACGAACAGCATCGGCAACAGCGCCGCCACCACGGTCAAGGTGGCGACCACGGTCGGATTGCCGACCTCGGCTACCGCTTCGATGGCGGCCGTCATCCGCGTGCGGCCGTCCTTCATCGCCCAATGCCGGGCGATGTTCTCGACCACCACGATAGCGTCGTCGACCAGAATGCCGATGGAAAAAATCAGCGCGAACAGGCTGACGCGGTTGATGGTGTAGCCCATCATCTTGGAGGCAAACAGCGTGAGCAGGATGGTGGTGGGGATGACGACGAGCGTGACCAGCGCCTCGCGCCAGCCGATGGCAAAGGCAATGAGCACGACGATCGACACCGTCGCCAGCGCGAGATGAAACAAAAGCTCGTTCGCCTTGTCGTTGGCAGTCTCGCCGTAGTTGCGGGTGACGGTGACGTTAACGTCGGCCGGAACCAGGCGGCCCTCGACGCTCTTTAATCGCGCCAGCAAATCCTCCGCCACCACGACCGCATTGGCGCCGGAGCGTTTGGCAAAGGCGACGCTGACCGCCGGCACGCGGTCCCAGTGGCCGCCTTGCCCCGGCGTTTCCATCCATACCCGGTGTTCCTGCGGGCTCGGACCGATGACGACGGAGGCGACATCGCGCACATAGACCGGACGGTTGTCGCGCGTGGTGACGAGGAGCAGCGCGATATCGGGAATGCCGGTCAGCGTTTGGCCCGCGGCGACATTGCGCATCATGTCGTTATCGCGCACGCTGCCGGACTGGAACGAGCGGTTGGCGCCGCGCACCTTGTCGACGAGCTGCTGCAGCGTCACGCCGTAGAGCGCGAGCTTTTCCGGATCGGGCTCGACCCGGATCTGCTGCGGATTGCCGCCGGAAATATAAGTCAGGCCGACATTGTCGGTCTTGACCAGCTCGGTCTGCAGTTTTTCGCCGAGCTCATAGAGGTCCTTGTCGGTCCATCGCGAGGCGGCTTGCGGCTTCGGCGACAGCGTCAGCACCACCACCGCCACGTCATTGATGCCGCGGCCGACGATCGACGGCTCTGGAATTCCGATCGGGATACGATCGAGATTGGCGCGAATTTTCTCATGCACGCGCAAGATGGCGTCGTCGGCATTGGTGCCGACCAGGAAACGCGCCGTGACCATGACGCGATCGTCCACCGTTTGGCTGTAAACGTGCTCGACGCCGTCGATGCCTTTGACGATAGCCTCGAGCGGCTTGGTCACGAGCTCCACGGCATCGGGCGCTTTGAGCCCATCGGCAATGACGCGGATGTCGACCATCGGCACGCTGATTTGCGGCTCCTCTTCACGCGCAATGGTCAGGAGCGCGATCAAGCCGATGGCGAGCGCCGCGAGCAGGAACAATGGCGTCAGTGGCGAGCGAATCGTCGCCTGAGTGAGGCGTCCCGACAATCCAAGCTTCACGGCCGCACCAACACGTCGCCCGCTTTGAGGCCGGAGAGGATTTCAAGCGCATCCGGCATGTCCGGCCGCGGCAGCTGCCGCCCGCGCTGCACTGGCACGTCTATGACCGTATTGGCGTCCGTGCGAACGTGCGCGTAATCGATGCCGAAGCGGGTGACGATAAACGAGCCGGGCGCGATGATGCTGGTTCGTCCACCGGCCGAGACCCAGACGCGGATGCGCTGGCCGACGAAATAATCGCCAAGATCGGCCACTTTCGCATCAGCGATCACGCGGCCATCCTCGATCTGCGGATAGACGAGATTGATCCTGCCAAACTGTACGCCGCTCTTGCCGAGGTCTTCGCCGTCGATCCGCACCGGATCGCCGGCCTTGAGGAAACGGGCATGGCGCTCGGGGACGCGCAGCCGCAGTACGAAATTTTGCTCAGCAATGGTGGCGACGGGCTCTCCCGCCAATATGACTGTTCCTGTCGTGACCGGCACGGTCAGCACACGCCCCGCGGTCGGCGCCAGGATTTTGCCCTCGGTAACCTGCTGTTCGATTACCGAGCGCTCGGCCGTGCGCGATTTCAACGAATTGCTGGCAACGTCGAAAGCGGTCTGCGCTGCGTCGAAGGTCGCCTTCGCCGTCGTGCCGTGCGCGAACAGTTCCTGCGCCCGGCCGAGATCGGTCTTGGCCTTGGCGAGCTCGGCCTGCAGGCCGGCGATCTGGGCGTCAAGCGCCTTCATCTGCAATGCGAGCTTTTCGTCGGCGACGGTCGCGACCACCTGATCCTGCTGGACGTGATCGCCGCGCTGCACGGCAAGCTCCACCACGGTGCCGCCGATCCTGGCCCGCGCCGGCTCGATATTGGCGCTCTCGACGGTGGCGAACACGGCCTTCTCGTCGGCGACCGTTTGCGGCGTTACGACAAATGTTTCCTGGGCAAGCGCCTGCTGGGCGAGCAACACCAGCGCGCCAGCCGCCATGATGGCGGCGCGCAACGGAATCCATTCCCTCGCCCTGCCGGGTCTTTCCATGACGGCCCGTTTCACCCGGATCGCGGCTGCCGTCATTGATCTGCCGCAAGGCGGCGGCGGCGCGTCGGGGTTAAAGGCAATGCTTGGATGGGTAAGGAGCAATCTCGATCCACCGAGGCAACGTCGCCGGGTCGAGGCTGGTTGAGAGCCAGAAACGACCTAGCAACAGGAGGTTCTCGTGAACGTCGATCGCGCGGTATTCGTCTTCGCCGGCAGCGTTTTGCTGATCAGTCTGGTGCTGACTTGGCTGGTCAGTCCGTATTGGCTGCTGCTCGCGGCATTTGTCGGTCTCAACATGATCCAAGCGGCATTTACCGGCTTCTGTCCGGCCGCCATGGTGTTTCGCAAGCTGGGTTTGAAGGCAGGTCCCGCCTTCGACGGTCCGTCTGCCAAAGCCTGACCGGGGTGGACGGCCGAATGCCGGCTGGGCGCAATTGCGCTGGATCAATGCGAGCGGCCGCCTCCGGTGCTTGGTTCGCTCCAGAATGCGAAGAGGCCTCGTCAAGGGGCCTTATTGAATTGAATATTCAGGAGGGAAAAATGGCTCAGATCGTTGTGCTCGGCGGCGGCATCGGCGGCGTGTCGTGCGCCTATGAGCTGAAACAATCGGTCCGCAAGGAGGATGGCGTCACCCTCGTCTCCAACAAGCCGTTCTTCCAGTTCACGCCATCCAACCCCTGGGTGGCGGTGAAGTGGCGATCGAAGACCGATATCACCATCGACTTGGCCACGGTGCTGCCGAAGCACGGCATCACATTCAGCGCCGCCGGCGCCAAACGCGTTCATCCGGACGAGAATCGCGTCGAACTCGGCGACGGCTCGTCTCTGAGCTACGACTATCTGGTCCTTGCCACCGGACCGGAGCTCGCCTTCGACGAGGTTGAGGGCCTAGGCCCCGAACACAACACCGCCTCGATCTGCAACGTCGATCATGCGACCGCGGCCAATAATCGCTGGGAAGAATTCTGCAAAAATCCCGGCCCGATCGTCGTCGGCGCCGTCCAGGGCGCCTCCTGCTACGGCCCGGCTTACGAATTCGCCATGATCATGGACACCGATCTGCGCAAACGCCGCATCCGGGACAAAGTGCCGATGACCTTTGTCACGGCGGAACCTTATATCGGCCATCTCGGCGTCGGCGGCGTCGGCGACACCAAAGGCATGCTCGAATCCGAGATGCGCCAGCACCACATCAAGTGGATCACCAACGCCAAGGTCGATAAGGTCGAGCCCGGCAAGGTCCACGTCACCGAGGTCGACGACGACGGCAAGCCGAAGAAGGCGCATGAGCTGCCGTTTAAGTTCTCGATGCTGCTGCCGGCTTTCCGCGGCATTGCCGCGCTGCGCGGCATCGACGGCTTGGTCAATCCGCGCGGCTTCGTCATTGTCGACAAGCATCAGCGCAATCCCAAATTCGCCAACGTGTTCGGTATCGGCGTGTGCATCGCCATTGCGCCGGTCGAGCAGACACCGCTGCCGGTCGGCGTGCCGAAGACCGAATTCATGATCGAGTCCATGGTGACGGCGACGGCGCTCAATATCGGCGAGCTCGTTCGCGGCAAAGCGGTGATGCATGAAGCGACGTTGAACGCCATCTGTCTTGCCGATTTCGGTAACTCCGGCGTCGCTTTCGTGGCCATGCCGCAAAATCCGCCGCGCAACGTCAATTGGGCTTCGAGCGGACGCTGGGTCCATGTCGCCAAGGTGGCGTTCGAGAAGTACTTCTTGCACAAGGTCCGCGCCGGTACGACGGAGCCCTATTACGAAAAGGCGGTGATGAAGTTTCTCGATATCGGCAAGATCAAGCGTCCGGCGGCGTAACGCTTCAAGCGCGGCCCGCTGGCGCGACGGCCGTAGCCACCAGCACCGGAAAAGTCAGACGAAGGCGATGCCGGTGGCTTCTTTGTGTGGCGGTTCGGTGCGGCGTTTGCGATTTTGCAGAAGCGTCAGTTGCTGGCTTGCGGATTCGTCCTGCAGCACGATGCGAACGATGTGCTCATAGAGCGACTTCGGCGAGACCGGCTTGACCAGCAATTCGTCCGCGCCGGAACTGCTCACCGTCAGGGCCGCGGCTTTGGTCAAATATCCTGACAACACGATGATAGGCGTTTTGTGGCCGGGCGATTGCGCGTTCTTGACCATTTTGATGAAGCGAAGCCCGTCGAAAATGGGCATGACCAGATCGGTGATGATGATGTTCGGCATCACACTGCGCACGAGCTCAAAAGCCTCAACGCCGTTCGTCAACTCGTAGACCTCGCGGCTGCCAAAGCCGAGCAACATCGAGTGGACCAGCCGCCGGGAAAAGGGCTGGTCGTCCACGACCAGAAAACTGGTTCGAGAAAAATCCAGCGGAAATGACGAGCGACTGACGGACGACGGCATGGCGTGAATACCGGCGGGTTAAAGCCGCCTCACAGGGCGTTGGCCGGGCGACTGTCCGGCTGCTTGCGCGCCGCTGTGCTGAAGATCCTCGACGATCTGCGAAACGGCGTTCCTTGCCTTCGCCAGCGCGATACAGATGCGGCTTTTGCTGGGTGAATCCGGCCACGCCGACAGCGTGTTTTCCTGTTGTTCGAGAGCGACCTCGAGGTTTTGCAGTTTCGCCAGAACGTCTTGCGGCTTGGCATCGAGGAAATGCGCCTGCAGCGTGCGCGAGAGAAAATGCAGCACGTCATTGTCGGCGGCTCGCGCTAACGGCGCGCTGTAATCCTCGATCGCGTTGGCCGCTTTCGACATCGACCGCCCCCCTCGATACCAACACCGGTGCGCGGCGTCGAAAACCCGGCGCGTTCATCGGCCCCACGAAGCGAGTTCATACCGCAAATCCGGTTCTGGCGGATCGAGAATACGCAGGATTGCTGTCAGAAATTGCCTAACGTCTTAACCGATCGTTCACGGTAGGGCGCTGCCGACGCGGCGCGGCGACCGTGCGAAGGTGTTCGACGGCCGCGGCTTGCTAAAGATCGAGCCAGCCCTGCGTCGCGGCGTAGCGCACCAATTCTGCCCGGGTCTTCAGGCCGAGCTTCTCGAGGCCGCGGGCCTTGTAGGTCTCGACAGACTTCACGCCAACGTCGAGCCGCGAAGCGATCTCCTTGTTGGTCAAACCCAGCCCCGCCATTTTCAAAACTGCGGTCTCCCGCTCGGTCAGCGCCGGCGACGCGCCACCGCGCGGGGACGGCTTGTTGTGGCCACGCTTGCCGTTGCCGAGGCGTCCGGAGATGGCCGGGTCGACGTATATTCCGCCTACGGTGACGGCGCGGATGGCATGCACGAGATTTTCCACGGCCGAACGCTTCAAGACATAGCCGCGGACTCCGGCCTCCAGCGCCTGATTGAGATAGGCGCGGTCTTCGTGAAGCGTCAGCATCAGCACGCTCAATTGTGGGATTTCTCCGGCAAGGCGCCGGCTCAGCACGATGCCGTTGAGCTCCGGCATCGAAATATCGAGCACGGCAACGTCGGGACGCGTCTCGCGGATGACCTTCAACGCGGCCAATCCACTGCCCGCTTCGCCGACCAGTTCGAAGTCGGCTTCCGCGCGGATGAGATTGCGCAGCCCGTCGAGGACGATGGGATGGTCGTCGGCCAGCACGATCCGGGTTTTGCTCATGCCGCCGATCTCTGGCCGTCGAGCGTGATGCGGGCAAAGATCGTGGTGCCGCTGCCCGGCACCAATTCCACGTCGAGCGTGCCGCCGATCAGCGCAAGCCGCTCGCGCATGCCGTCGAGCCCAAGTCCGCGGTGATTGCCGGCTTTGGCGGCCTGCGCGCCAACGTCGAAACCGCAACCGTTGTCCTCGACGATCACCTGCAGCGCTGCGTCCGTGCCCCGTATGACGACGCTCACGTCGGACGGCCGTTGGGCGTGCTTGACGATATTGGTAAGCCCTTCCTGCACGACGCGGTATATCGCGGTCGCGATTTCATCCGGCACCTCATCGAGGTTCGGATCGTCGCAATGGAAATCCACCTCGGTGCCGCACTGCTCGCCCCATTCGGTGATGTAGCTCGCCAGCGCCTTGCGTAAGCCGAGCTCGTCGATCGAGGGCGGCCGCAATTCCCACGCGATGCGGTGCAGCGTCTTGCCCATCTCCTCCATTCTCTTGCGCACGAGATGCAGGCGCTCGCGCGCCGCGCCGGAGGTCGACGCGTCGATCTCGTTGAGTTCGAGAATGGCGGCGATCAGGCTTTGTCCGGCTTGATCGTGCAGCTCGTGCGACAGGCGCAGCCGCTCGTTTTCTTCCGCCATCGACAGATGTCGGCGCAAGCCGGTCACCAAGTGCGATTTACTTTCGCTGTCCGCCGCCAATTGCGCGTTGGCGCGCGACAGATCGCCCAACAGACGATCGCGTTCCGCCAGCAATGCCGCCGCCGGCAGCGCCCAGAACGAGGTGATGGCAACGAACCCCTGCAGCCCGAAAATTCGCTGTGACAATTCGGGCTGCGAAAAAAATAGCGGTTCTCCGATATTCATAACCACAAAGATGCTTGCCATCACTGCCACGAAGAACGTCGCCGCCGTGGCGCCGACCATGCCGAACCGCAGCGTGGCAAGCAGGATTATGGGAGCGATCACGAAAATGATGGGCCGAAAATAGATCGCGCAAACGCAGACGGCGATAAAAAGCACGACGATGGCCGCGACCTCCGGCAGACGCTCTTTGATGTGCAACGTTTGCCATTCCCTGGACATGATACTGACCAGGAACGGCACCAGAATGATCATTCCCAGTGCATGACCGGCATACCAGTTCCGCCACACGAATCTCCACGGGATATTATGAACCAATCCGTAGGTGCTGGCGGAGATCAGCGTGCTTCCGATCGGCGCCACGCCGCCGACGATGAAGATGAAAGTAAGCACGCCATTGAATGAAGTCAGGTTTGATGAGCGGATTTTAAACACCGAAAGCAACGCCAATGCGCTGATGACCTCGACGCTGTTCGCCACCATAAACGTTGCGCAAAGCGAGAGGCTGTTGCCGACCAGCCAACCTGCCAGCGCTGTTGCCGCACAACCGCCGATGATGATCGAGGCGTAATTGGTAAGGCTGCGTTTGTGGCACAGCAAAGTCGCCACCATGATCGCATTTGCCAGCCACAGCGTGGAGATAAGGTTGGAATGCCGCGATATAGCGATCAGCGGAGCCGAGAGGGCGCAAATCACGACCGGCACCAATAAATAATAGGCCAGCGAAAGGTCCGGGAGCCGCTCGCCATCGACGGTGGCGTCGGCTGTCGGCGCAGTGGTGCTCGATTGTGCGCCAGGCAGCACAACCGGCTGACCCTGTGCCAGCATCATCATAATATGTGGAGGCAGTATCGGCATGGTCACCGTGCTACCGCTCGCCGGACCGAACGGCCGTATGCACGGCCGAATCGGGCTCAGTTGGACTGTCGAATAGTCTAACGCAAGGCAACCGCCGCAACGGCGGAACGCAGCCAATTCTACCCTTATTCCGTCGCGGCGGCGATCAGTCGCGGACTGACAAAGCGCTCCAGCCGGCCGGCATGGGGATGCAAAAGCGCCCAGTCGTCGACCGGCAGATCGATTACGACGAGGCCCGAAGTGGGAAGCTTCTCGTTGAGCTGTTCGCGCATGTCCACATCGCCCGCGGCGATCAATTGCAGCGCGAGATCGTGCAGCCCCGGGTTATGGCCGACGACGGCAAGCGTCTGCGCTTTGCGCGCTTCGCCGATGGCGCCGATCAGCGCTTGCGGACTGGCGTTGTAGACGCGCTCATCGGTGATCATGCGCGGCGCCTTGGCGAAGGCTGCGGCGACCAGCGCCCAGGTTTCCTGGGCCCGTTTTGCCGGAGAGACGAGCGCGAGATCGGGAAGAAAGCCGTGATGCGCCATATAGGCGCCGATCACCGGCGCGTCGGAGCGGCCGCGTTTCATGAGTTTGCGGTCGCGGTCGCGCTCGCCCGGCGCGGCGCGCTCGGTTTTGGCATGGCGGAGCAGCAGCAATCGGCGCATCGCGGTAATGTCGCTTTCCGGGGTTAGGCTGTCTAGTGCTGTGCTGACGAAGTCCCTACATTGCAGCGGCATGCCGCGGGAACAGCGTCGTAAAGCGTCGTCATGAGCGAGCCCGATACCAAGGCCTATGGCGACAGCTGGTACGCCGCGACGATGGTGCAGACGCCAGCGCGGCCTTCCCTGTCGCTCGACCTTGATGTCAACGTCTGCGTGATCGGCGGCGGTCTTGCCGGGCTGACCACGGCACGGGAAGTGGCGCGCCGCGGCTGGTCCGTCGTGCTGCTGGAAGCCGGCCGGCTGGCGCAAAGCGCTTCCGGCCGCAATACCGGTTTCGTTCTGCCGGGATTCGGCGCCGACGCCGACAAGCTGGTGGCCCGGGTTGGTTTCGAACGCGCCAAGGATTTGTGGTCGCTGGCGCAGGCGGGTCTCGATTATGTGCGCGCCACGATCCGTTCCGAAAACGTGCCCGGCATCGACCCGCAGAACGGCTGGCTCTATGTTTCCAAAAAAGACAACGACGATGAATTCGTAAGCTATGTCGGACTGCTCGGCGAGCTCGGCTGCGAGATCGAGGGCTGGTCCACCGAGCGGGTGCGCGCGGTGCTGCGCAGCGAGCGCTATTTCTACGCCATCAATTATCTGCAGGCGATCACCATCCATCCGCTCAATTATGCGCTGGCGCTTGCAGCCGCCGCCGAACGCGACGGCGCGCGCATCTTCGAACATACGCCGGCGCTGTCGATCGATCCGACCGGCGTGCGCAAGCGCATCGTGACGCCCGGCGCGCGGTTGCGCGCCGATCATGTCGTGCTCTGTGGCAATTTAGAGCTTGGGCGGCTGATGCCGCGCCTTGCCGCCACGTTGTTGCCGGTGACGACCTATGTCATCGCCACCGCGCCGCTCGGCGAGCGCCTCGCCGAAGCGGTCGGCTATCGCGGCGGCGTCAGCGACTCCGACCTCGCCGACAATCACTACCGCGTCGTCGGTGGCGATCGTCTGATGCTGTCGGGCCGCGCGACGTCGTGGGTGAGGGATCCCGCCGCTATGTCGGCGCGTTGACCGCCGACATCAAAAAAACCTATCCGCAGCTTGGCGATGTCACTGCCGATTATGCCTGGGCCGGCACCTTGGGCATCACGATGCACCGGATGCCGCAGATCGGCGAGCTTGGGCCGGGCGTTTGGCTTGCCAGCGGCTTCGGCGGCCATGGGCTGAACACCACGGCGATGGCCGGCAATATCATCGCGCGCGCGATCGTCGAAGGCGACGCAACCTGGCGGCAATTCACGCCGTTCGAATTGGTTTGGGCGGGCGGCGCGTTCGGCCGGGCCGCGGCACAGGCCCGCGTTTGGATTAAGCGGCTGAGCGCTCGCATCGCCGAGCGCCGCGCCAAGGCGCGCGAAGTTGCGCATCGTCAAGCGCGCGACGCCGAAATGGCCCGGGAGGCGCGACAGGAGTCAGCGGAGGGACAAGCGCGGGCACAGGCGAGGGATGAGTTGGGAACCGCCGCATCTCCCACACCGGATTTGGCCCCACGCGAACAGCCTGTCGCGTCTGCCGAGTCCATCGTTCCACCGCTTGGCGACGCGGACGCTGGCGGGCCATCCGAGTTGCCGGCGCAACAGCCGATCCCGCCAAAGCGAAGAAGGCGCCGTGGAAACGCAAAAAGCCCTGCTGGAGACGACGCCAAGCAGGGGGCCAAGCCTTAGGCACAGCAGCACCGCGCCTTGGCGCCAAGCGCTGGAACGGGGCCCTCCGGACAAATCGGCAACAGGTTCGCGACAAATTCACCACTCGGCATTTCCCGCCTTCGCGTGATCCTGCCGTCTGCGATATGGTCGCCGGGGACCCGGGCAAGCCGGGTGGGATGGGGTTGCTATGCCGTCGATTGTTTGGCGTTTTGCGCTGGGGTTGTTTGTCGTTGTCGCGCCGGGCATCGCCGCGGCGGCGGATCTGCCGCAGCAGGCCCCCCCGCCGCCGACAGCGCCGGCGGCCTATGTGCCCGCCGTTCCAGACTGGATCGTCACCATCGGTGCCGAGGGCCGGATTATCCCCGCTTTTCCCGGCGCTTCCGACAAAAAACTCGGCTGGTCGGCGCTGCCCTTGTTCAGTATCCGGCAGGCGGGCACGCCGCCGGACTATTTCGGTCCGCGCGACAGTTTCGGCTTTAACCTCATAAACACCGGCGTATTTCAATTCGGTCCGGCGCTGCAATTCATCAATCGGCGCAAAGCCTCCGACTATGCCGAGCTGAACGGCTTGGCGGATATCGACTACGCCGCGCAAATTGGCGCTTTCGCCAATTTCTGGCCGGTATCGTGGCTGCGGCTGCGCGGCGAGGTCCGTCAAGGCATCGGTGGCGAAACCGGCGTGACCGGCGACATTTTCCTGGATGCCGTCGTGCCGGTCGGGCAATGGACGATCTCCGCGGGACCGCGGATGACGCTGCAAACGGCGGCGGCGACGTCGCCCTATTTCAGCATCACGGCTGCGCAGGCGGGTGCTGCGAATGCTCTTCAGCCGAACCTGCCGAAGCTGACGGCCTACACTGCCGGCGGCGGGTTCTACTCCTACGGCGCCGGTGCGCAGGTGCAGTATATGTTCAGCCCGACATGGACAGCCCACGCCTTCGTCGAATACCAGCGGCTGACCAACTCGGCCGCCGATTCGCCGCTGGTGACGCAGCGCGGTTCGCCGAACCAGCTTACGTACGGCCTCGGCGCGACCTATTCCTTCAATATGCGCCCGCTGTGGTGAGGGTCAGCGCCCCTCGCGCCGCGTCATAAAGGCCAGCCGCTCGAACAGGTGCACGTCCTGCTCGTTTTTGATCAGTGCGCCGTGCAGTGGCGGAATGAGCCGCTTCGGGTCGCGCTCGCGCAGCGTTTCGACCGAAATGTCCTCGACCATCAGAAGTTTCAGCCAGTCGAGCAGTTCCGACGTCGACGGTTTCTTCTTCATGCCGGGCACGTCGCGGATCTCGTAGAACAATTTCAGCGCTTCGGCGACCAGGCGATGCTTGATGCCGGGAAAGTGCACCTCGACGATCGCGCGCATGGTGTCGGGATCGGGAAAGCGGATGTAGTGGAAGAAGCAGCGGCGCAAAAACGCGTCCGGCAGCTCCTTCTCATTGTTCGAGGTGATGACGACGACCGGGCGGCGGCGGGCATGGATCGTTTCGCCGGTCTCATAGACAAAGAACTCCATGCGATCGAGCTCTTGCAGAAGATCGTTGGGGAATTCGATATCGGCCTTGTCGATCTCGTCGATCAGGAGAACGGGACGCTCATCGGCAACGAAGGCCTCCCAGAGCTTGCCGCGCTTGATGTAGTTGCGGATGTCCTTGACGCGAGTATCGCCCAATTGGCTGTCGCGCAGCCGCGTCACCGCGTCGTATTCGTAAAGCCCCTGCAACGCCTTGGTGGTCGATTTGATGTGCCATTCGATCAAGGGCGCGGCGAGCGCCTTGGCGATCTCGATCGCCAGCACGGTCTTGCCGGTGCCTGGCTCGCCCTTGACCAAGAGCGGTCGCTCCAAGGCAATTGCAGCGTTGACTGCGACTTTGAGGTCGTCGGTGGCGACATAGGCGCTGGTGCCTTCGAAACGCATGAAATTCCACTCGCTTGATGTTGGCGAAATTAGATCACGTTGAACTTGGCGCTTACAAGACATCGTCATGCGCGGCGCGGCTTCGCTATGGCACAAAAGCTCGGCGCCTCGGCAATTTTTGCCTGCAAGCCGGCATATCCGTACTGGGGGAGAACCGCGCGCCGATTCGTAAGACATTGAAATAACGACATAATTTGATGGCACGCCGTTTGCTGTCTTCGGCTTCGAGTGCGGCTGTCCGCCGCTGTCGCGTTGCTATCGAGTTGGAGAGAGGTCATGGGTATCTTCAATGCGTTGACCACCGCAGTGGCTGGTCTACAGGCACAATCATTCGCGCTGCAGAATATTTCCGGCAATATCGCGAACTCGCAGACCACCGGTTACAAAGAGACCGACACCAGCTTTCAGGATCTGGTCGCTCAGGCCTCGCTTAATCAGCAGACTACAAACGGCGTTATCGCCAATTCGGTCGCCACCAACACCGTGCAGGGCACCATCAATTCCACGCAGGTGTCGACGGACATGGCGATCAACGGTGACGGCTGGTTTGTGGTCGCACAACCGACCGGCTTTACCGACAACGCGCCGACCTTCTCCGGCGTCACCGACTTCACGCGCGCCGGCGATTTTCAGTTGAATGACAATGGCAATCTGGTGAACAGCGCCGGCTACTACCTCATGGGCATCCCGGTCAACGCGACAACCGGCAATCCCGAGGGCAGCGTTCCCCAGGTTTTGCAGTTCAACAATAACTTCATACCGGCGCAGGCGACCTCGTCGATTACCTATCAGGCCAACCTGCCCAGCGCGCCAACTCCGGGAATGATTGTTCCGGGCGATTTCGCCAACAATCCGATCGCCGGCGCGGAAATCATCGGTTCTGGCGGCACTCTCAGTCCCGATGCGGTAGCTGTCGGGACCGGCACGGTCGGCAGTTTGACCAATGCGACCACGTTATTGTCGCTCGGTATTGCGTCCGGCGACAAGATTATGATCGGCGACGGGACCAACACAACGACCTATACGTCGACCGGCACCGACACGATGGGCGATCTCATCAACGCCATCAATGCCGGCACCGCCGGCAACGCCACCGTGACCGCGTCGCTGAGCGGTGGCGATTTGGTACTCACCGGCGATAACGTCACCTCGACGATCACGGTGACCGGCAGCGGCGCCAGCGATGCCTCCGATATCGGCTTCGGTGCCGGGCACAATACGTTTCAACCGACCAATCTGCTGACGCAGGGACTGAACGGCAAAACTCTGGCGGTGTCGGTCGGCGGCGGGGCGCCGCAGACCATCACCTTCGGCAGCGGCGTGGGCCAGGTCGCTACACTCGGCGAATTACAGACCGCCGTCCAAGGCCTGACCGGCGTTGTCGGTTCAGTGGACACTTCGAATGGCGACGTCAGCCTGTTGGCGATCGATCCGACTGCGACCCTCGCCATTACCGGCACCGCCTCGCCGTCGGTCTTCGGTATCCAGAACGTCAATTCCGCCCCAGGCAACGGGACGGTCATTGGCGGCGATCTGACCACTTTCACCAATCAATCGATCGACGGCGGCTCTATCACCGCCTACGACACCGAGGGCAATCCGCTCAATATCCAATTCCGCTGGGCGCAAGTGGGCGACAGTTCCGGCCAGAGCACCTGGAATCTGTTCTATCAGACCAATTCGAACGCCAGCGGCACGCAAGCGGCTTGGCAGAACGTCGGCACAAATTTCATCTTCAATTCCAGCGGCCAGCTCACGCAGCCGACTTCGACCGTGCTGACGTTGCCAAGTTTGAGCGTCAATGGCGACGCTTTGTCGAACGTCGAGATCAATCTCGGTACCAACGGCCTGACGCAGTTTGCCAATTCGAGTGGTTCGGCGCAGGTCACCAAAATCCAGCAAAACGGTTTTGCCGCCGGTCAACTGCAGTCCGTCGCGGTCGACAGCCAAAACCGCGTGGTCGGCAGCTTCACCAACGGCCAGACCATTCCGTTGGCGCAAATTACGCTCGCTACCTTTAACGGCGAGAATTCGCTGCAGGCGCTCAACGGCGGCGCCTACGCCGCTACGGCCGATTCCGGTCCGCCGATCTACGGCGCGACCGGCAAGATCACCGGCAGTTCGCTGGAATCCTCGAACGTCGATATCTCGACGCAGTTCAGCAACCTGATCGTGGCGCAGCAGGCCTATTCCGCCAACGCCCGCGTCATGACGACGGCGAACCAGATGATCCAGAGCTTGCTGCAAGTGATCCAGTGATTTCGTTCGGTGAGATTGCCCGGCCGCCGCCATGAGCATCAATCAGGCGCTATCCGCCGCAGTAGCGGGCGTAAATGCGACCCAGCAATCGCTGTCAGTGATTGCCGGCAATGTTTCGAACGCCAACACACCCGGTTATGTCGACGAGAGCGTCAATCAGGTTGAGGTTGGAGTCACCGGCCAAACCGGGGCGGAAGTCGACGTTTCCGGTGTCAATCGCAACCTCAATACTCTCCTGCAGAGCCAGTTGCAGACGGAAACGTCGGGCGCTTCCTACGCCAACACCACCGCGCAGCTCTATCAGCAACTGCAGCAGATTTACGGCACGCCAGGATCGTCGTCGTCGTTCGACGCGATCTTCAATAATTTCACTAGCGCGTTGCAGACGCTGTCCACCAGCCCGAGCTCGTATTCGTCGCAGAGCGCGGTGATCGGCGCCGCCCAAGGTCTGGCGCAGAACCTCAATTCGATGACCGACAGCATCCAACAGCTGCGCGGCCAGGCCGAAGCGGGCATCGCCAACGACGTGCAGACCGCCAACACGGCGCTGCAACAGATCGCGCAAATCAATCTACAGCTCTTGGCTGCCTCACCGGACAGTTCCACGGCTACGCTGGAGGATCAGCGCGATCAGGACGTCACGCAGCTCGCCGGACTGATGAACGTCAACGTAGTGCAAGGGAGCAACAATCAAATCTCGGTCTTTACTGGGACGGGTCAGCAGCTGGTAGCCAACGGGCAGGCTGGACAACTGTCATTCAACGACGCGGGAATATTGTCGCCAACGTCGCAATGGAGCGCCAATCCCAGTCAGGATTCAGTCGGCACCATCACGCTGACTTCTCCGGGCGGCACCACCACCGACCTGGTCGCCACGAACGCCATACAGTCGGGCGAGATCGGCGCCTACCTGCAGATGCGCGACACCATCCTGCCGCAGGCGCAGACGCAGCTCGACGAACTGGCCAACCAGATGTCGCAGGCCTTGTCGAACCAGACGACGCCCGGCACGGCGGTGATCTCCGGTCCGCAAGCCGGCTTTAATGTCGATGTCGGCAGCCTATCGCCGGGCGATACCGTCCAGCTCACTTATACGGACGCGCAGAATAACGTACACAACGTTACAATCGTCGCGCTGGGCGCCGGCGGCACGCTTCCGGCGCAGCCTGCCAATGCAACCAATCCCGCGGTCGGGGTTAATTTCGCCGCCGGTATGGCGACCGTGGTGTCGCAACTCAATGGCGCACTTGGCACCAACCTGCAATTTTCCAATCCGACCGGTACAGTACTGCAAGTGCTCAACAATGGCGCCGGCAACGTTGTCAATTCGCTGTCGGCAACGTCGACCGTCACTTCCTTGCAGAGCGGCAGCCCGCAACTGCCGCTGTTTACCGATAACGGCCAGCCGATAACTGGCGCAATTACCGCCGGCGGTTCGCAGACCACGGGTCTCGCCGGAGTGATCCAGGTCAATCCCGGGGTCGTCGCGTCGCCGGGAGATTTGGTCGCCTATGCGGCAAATACGCCTGCGGGGGATACGACGCGGCCGAATTTTCTTCTCAATCAGATTACCGGCGCAACGCTGACCTATTCGCCGGCAACCGGCCTAGGCAGCGCTGCGGCGCCCTATAGCGGTACGCTCGCGCAATATATGAGCGCGGTCGTCAGCCAGCAGTCGCAGGCCACGAATGCAGCGACCAATTTGCAGCAAGGTCAGGACACGGTCCTCACTGCGCTGCAACAACGGTTCAACGATCAGTCCGGAGTCAATATCGACACCGAAATGTCGAATCTCATTGCGCTGCAAAACGCTTACAGCGCCAACGCCCGCGTGATGTCGACGGTCCAGCAGATGATGAACGCGCTGTTGCAGGCGGTGTCGTAATGAGTGTCACCGGACCGGGATCGATTACTGCGGCCAATGTCCTGGCCCAGAACAATATGATGAACCAGCTGAATACGCTGGGTCAGGAATTGGCGAGCGGGCAGGCGGCGCAAACCTATTCTGGGCTGCAATCGCAGGCCGGTGTGGCGTTGGCGCTCAACTCGCAGCTTTCCGCGATTACCGGTTATGGCAATACCGCGACGACGGTCGGCACGACGCTGAGCGTTGCGCAGTCGGTGCTGACTCAGCTCGGCACGGCCGGCAGCTCCATGGTGCAGGCAATAAATCAGCAAATTTCATTCCAGCTCAACAATAACGGCCAGACGAACGCCCAGGCGACCGCGGCGGCACAGCTCGACAATATCCTGTCGCTCCTCAATACCCAGGTTGGCAGCAACTACATTTTCTCGGGCAGCGCGCCTAACCAGCCGTCCGTCGCCAGCGCGTCGGACATTCTCAACGGCAACGGCGCGCAAGCCGGCTTGACGCAGGTGATCTCGGAGCGTCAGCAGGCCGATCTCGGCGTCAGTGGTCTCGGTCATTTGAGCACCGCCATAAGCGGCGGCTCGGGTTCTACCCTGACGGTCAGTCAAGACGGCACGCCGTTTGGCTTTCAGCTTACCGGCGTGGATTCCACTCTGACGGGCGCAGCGGTCACCGGGCCGTCGGGTTCGCCGGCGTCGATCTCGATCGATCTCGGCTCAAACCCGAATCCTGGCGATTCGATCCAGTTCCAGCTCACGCTCCCGGACGGCTCGACCCAAACCATTGCGCTGCAGGCGACAACGAGTTCGCCGCCGGGCGCCAACCAGTTCACCATCGGCACGTTACCATCGGACACCGCGACCAATCTGCAAACGGCCTTGACGACCGCCATCACCGGTCTGACGCAGACCGCTTTGCCGGCCGCCTCCGCGATAGCCGCTGCCAATGACTTCTTCGGCTCGGACCCGCCGCTACGTGTCAACGGTTCGCCGCCCGATACGTCCACCGCACTGGTCAACGGCACTACGGCGAATACCGTGTTCTGGTACACCGGTGAAAACGGCGCGACCCCGCCGCGGCAGACGGCGACGGCGCAAGTCGGCCCCACAATGACGATCGATTATGGCATGCGCGCCAATGAGCAGGCGCTCACGACCTTGGTCGCCAACGTCGCCGTGCTCGCTGCCACCACCTATTCGGCGACCGATCCAAACGCCCAGGCGAACTATCAGGCATTGACCCAAAACGTTACGACGAATCTCGACGGCCCGCCGGGCACCCAGACAGTCAGCGATATCGAAGCAGACCTTGCCAACTCTCAGACCACCGTCAGCAATGCCGGCACGCTGAACACGCAAACGCAAACGACGTTGCAGGATATGCTGCAAAATATCGACGGCGTAAATCAGAATCAGATCGGCGAGGATATCCTGACGCTGCAAAACAGCCTGTCGGCGTCGATGTCGGTCACGGCGCGGCTGGCGCAGCTGAGCCTGGTCAATTATCTGTCGCCGGTCGCGGGATAGCGCAGCTACGCGGCGGTTGCCGTCCTGACGAATATCGAATCGGCGGCGCAGGTCGCATTGCGACCGAAATTGTCGGTAAAACGCGTGTCCACCAGATAGGCGCCGGGATGCGCGGCGACGAATTGCCGAAGCGTCTCGCGTTTTACGTCGCTGTCTTCCACCACCAGATAGTCGCCGGCAGAGAGATATTTGTGGAAGTGCTCCAGCACCCCACCGACGTTGTGGTGGGCGTCTTCAACGACGAGCCAGGGATGCGGCGCCCTGCGAAGGAGCTCCGCATCGAACAGATGCTCCGGATCCGAGCAGTCGCCCTTCAAATATTCGACGCGCGGATGCTCCGTCTCGACTTTGGCCCGGTCGACCGAGTAAACGCGGCCTTCGACGCCGCAGAACGTCAGATGATCGGCGAACCAGATGGCGCTCGCTCCGAGGCCAGACCCGACCTCGAATATGGCTTGCGGGCGAAGTTCGGCGATCAACATCGGATACATGGCGAAATCGAAAACGTTCTTCATCAGCGGTATGCCGCGCCAGCGCATGAGCGACGGGGCGCCCTGGCAGGTAAGCAGCACATCAACGCCAAATTCGGTGCCGAAGCGCGGGAGGTAATGAACGCTCGACCGTTCGCGCTGGGAATAGTCGACAAAGCGCCCTTGCCGCCAACGGTCGAGGAACAGACGCAGCCGCTGCAGATCCCACTGCAGGCTTTGCTCCTGTCCCGGAGAGCGCAGCGCGTTTTCGCACACGCTGTCCTCCCATGAGTGGGTCGGATCGAAGGTCGTCAGTCGGGCAAGCACGCGGGTGAGCCAGCTGTCGAAGATGCTGCGGAGGCCGCTTTGCTCTCGCTCGATCCTCGCCCTGGTTTCGCCGATAAAATCAAGCGCGGCGGCCTTCAGGTCGTCGCCGGCAATTAAATCCGCCGTGTCCGTCATGCTGCGTCCCTTGCGGCAGGCGTGCAGCCGCCGCGGATCGTCGAGGGATCAGGGACCCTAAAAAGTCATGGTAAATAAATTGCTTCTAACCGCCATCCGGCGGGTAAGGGAAAGCGCGTGTCGCGTCGGACCCGCCCCAAGTCGAGGCAAGTCGAGGCGCTACCTATCGGTATTGAACCAACCGTTAACCCTACAGACCTAGGCTGTTCCGCAAGATTTTCCGGAATTGGCGCTTTATCTCCGCGGGGGCATCATGTGCGGTATAGCGGTCGCCGTCGATTGGGATGGCGCCGAAGCCGCGGTTCGGCGTTTGATCGCGGGCATGCTGCATCGCGGAGACGTCACTGACCCGCTGGTGCGGGTCGGAAACAATATCGCGATGTGCACGCGGCGCTTGCGGATTGTGGATGCAGCGCATGGCGTGCAGCCGCAAGCCTCTTTCGATGAGCGCTTTCTCATCTCGTTCAATGGCGAAATCTACAATCATGACGTTTTGCGCCGGGAATTGGCGGCGCTCGGCGTGCCTTTCCGCACCGAATGTGACACCGAAGTCGTCGCCAACGTGCTGCGAATGTGGGGTCAGGCCGGCATCCAACGCCTGGCCGGCATGTATGCCTTCGTTGCCGTCGATACCGCGACCGGCGAATTTCTTGCCGCGCGCGACCCGTTCGGGGTCAAGCCGCTCTATCTTATACGGTCGCCCAAGGGCTTTCTGTTTTGCTCGGAAATCCGGCCGTTATTGGAGGCGACCGAAGGCGACGATATTCTGTTGCTGCCCCCCGGCTTTTTGCTGACCCGTAATTTTTGCGGACGCCATTACAGCCTGCCGTCGGCAAAAGCCTCGAGCGCTGCCTCGCCGCAGGAGCTGGATCGAATTCTGTCGGAAGCCGTGCGCGTGCGTGTGCCCTCGGATCTTCCGGTGGCGGCGCTGTTCAGCGGCGGCATCGATAGCACCTTGATCATGCATTATGCGCGGCGATTTTGCCCGACGATGCCGGGCTACATTGCCATGGGGCAAAACGCGCCCGATTACGTTTATGCCAAGCGCTACGCCGAGGAGACCGGTCTCGACTTGCGCGAAGTAACGGTTGGCGCGCCTTGCGCCGCGACGCTTTCCCTCATCGAGACGGTGGTCGATGCCGTGGAAACGTTCGAACCGTCGGTCGTTCGTCCCAGCCTTCATACCTATCTGCTGTCGCAGCGTATTCATCAGGACGGCTTCCGCGTCGCGTTGTGCGGCGAAGGCGCCGACGAGCTGTTCGCCGGCTACTCACCGCTCGAGAACGCCTTCATGCAATCGAATGACGCCGGCCGTTACGTGCAGAAGCAATGTCTGGGCATGATGCATCGGGCAAATCTGCAACGCGTCGATCGGTGCTCGATGCAATTTCAGCTTGAAATACGCGAGCCGTTTCTGGACCAAACGGTGGTCGGATACGCCAGCGAGCTCGACAAGTCCGCCTTGCTCAAGCGCGCCGGCGACGCGCCGGTCGGGAAGGCGCCGCTGCGCGCGCTTTATGACTTATACCCTTCGGAACTCCCGGCCTGCATTCGCGACCGCCAAAAAATGCTGTTTCACGAGGGCGCTGGAGGCGACGCCGAGGCATCCGGCTGGCTCGACCTGTTCGAAGCGGCCTTGTCGAATGACGATTTTCGCGACGGGCAACGCGAGTTTTCAGATTTTGCCGTCGCCACTAAAGAAGAGCTGTTTTATTTGCGGCAACTTGCCGGCAAGATGGATGTGAAACGCATACCGCATCTGCGTGGACGGCTCAGACTGGATATGCCGCGCGCCGCGTGACGCTATTGCCGTAAATTGCCGCTTTACGCCTTGCCGCGGAGGCCTGCGGCAATACCGCGATTGATCTTGATGATCGACGTGAGGTGGTCCGGTTTCGGATCGGTCATCAGCGAGAACGTCTCCGCCATAATGAACACGCCGAGCCGCCGGAGATTGTCGCGGACCGGGGCCGGCAGCTTATTGTTCTCGCTCGTCACCGCGTCGAGAAATATCGTCCAGAGCCGGCGGTTGTACAGAAGCGCGTCGTTAAGGCCGGTCGGCTTGTCGCGCCAGGAATCGTAAACCGCCTGCAATTTTGCCGCCGCTTGCAGAAGCAGGCTCGCCTCAAGCTCGCGCGGCGCTGCCGTGGCGAGCGCGGTCTTCGCGTAGGCGTTGCTGGCGTAGTTCATGTCGAGATTGTCCTTTTCGTAGGCAATGAGCTTGCGCGCTTCCTTGAGCGCTTTATATGGCTCGCCCGTTAAGATTCGATTGTTGATGCGCTCAATAAAGGGTTTCGCGCCAGGCGCGGCTTTGAGGAATTCGGCCGCCAGCCGAAAATACGGCGTTTCATGCTCCCGCCGCCGCTTGGCGGTGTAGATGAACTGCACGGCTAGATAGACGAGCTTCGCCAGGCTGTCGGCGTGGCTCAGCGACATGATGTCCTTTTCGCGCAGAATGGTGACGTCGCCGTCGATGGCCAGGCGCGCGCGCCGGTCGCCATTGGTGACGACACAGTCGCCGAGGATGACGCGCTCCTTCGGTTTGAGCTCGATTTTGAGTGGCACGTTTAATCCTCGACAGCCAAACCATGGTCACGGATGGGAGTTAAGGCGCCGCTAAGCGCACTGCCCGGGCAGGTAACGATGTTGCGAGGAGGGAAGCGGGCAGATTCGTGACGAGGCGGTCGCGCCGGTTCGCAAAAGAAAACGGCGGGGCTTTCGCCCCGCCGTCCTCACCAGAAGGCCTGTACCAGAAGATCTTAGCCGAACAGCTTGAGCACCGACTGGTTCGCCTCGTTGGCGATGGACAGTGCGGAGATTTCGAGCTGCTGCTGCGTTTGCTCGGTCAGCAGGTTGGCGCTGGCCTGGTTCTGATCCGCCAGGACGAGATTGCTGGCGCCCGTCTGCAGGGTATTGATCAGGTTGGTCTCGAACGTCTGCCGGGTCGAGATGGTCGACGAATTGGTGCCGAACGTCTCGGTCTGGGCCCGCACGTTGGTGATCGCGTTGTTGATCGCCGTTTCCGTTGAGGTAATGGCGGTGTTGTCCTGGAACCCGGTGCCGGAGATCGCCGACAGTCCGAGGCCAGCCGAATTGAAGTTCACGCCGGTGATGGTCAGACCGCTCGTGCCGTTCTCGTTGAAGTTGACGGTCAGATTGTCGCCGCCGAGCAGGTTGACGCCGTTGTAGGACGAGTCGCCGGCAAGCTGGTCGATCTGCGTCAGCAGGGCGTTATAGTTGGTCTGCAACGTAGAGCGGGTCGAGCTCGGGGTCGTTACCGTCGCGGTCGGCGTCTGCGGGCCGGTCGTGAGGCCGAGACCCGTGACCGTGCCGGCGGTGCCGCCGATGGTCACCGTGCTGGCGCTGGTCGGGGTGAACTCCAGATCGCCTGAGCCGTCGTAGCCGCCGGTGATGCCGGTGAGCCCCGACAGCGCGGTGGTCAATTCGGCCTTGGTCAGGATATTGCCGGTGCCGAACGTCAGCGTCTGCGCTGCGCTCGAACCGACCTGGACCGTCAGCGTGCTGCCGTTGGCGAGACCAGCCAAGGTCGAGTTGTAGTTCAGGTCGTAGGTCGTGTTCGAGGCCGGCGCAGACGCGAGGCCCAGGGCGACGCCGAATTCGCCGTCGACATTCACGGTGCCGGCCGAGTTGAGCACGAGATGGTTGCTGCCGTCGTCGGTCGCGGTGATCGTGCCGTGGATGTTGGAGATGTTGGAGTTGACCGCCGCCTCGAGGCTCGCCAGGCTGGTGAAGGCGAGGTTGCTCGAGGTCGAGTAGCCGTTGGCGCCGACATAGTAGAAAGTTTCGGTGGCGGAGCCGTTGCCGATATTCAGCTCGCTGTTGGCAACGAGGTTGGCCGCCGTGGTCGTGAGCTGTGCGCCCGCGTCCACGCTGCCGTTGCCGCCGACGGTGAAACTGTCGGTGAGGTCGGCCGCGGTAAGCGTGAGAGAGCCAGCGTTGACAGCCGCGGTCGCCGCCGCGGTGCCGAAGTCGGAGTTGAGGATGCTGGCCAGGCCGGCAAGCGAGTCGAATTGATTGGTCGACGCGGTATCGCCGTTGGTGTTTACGGTCGCGGTGAAAGTCGAGCCGCTGCCGAGCTGGAAGGTCAATATGTGGCCGTTATTGGCCGTCAGGTCACCCAGTCCAGCGGTGGTGAGCACGACATTCGACTGCGTCGAAGCCGTTACGCCGGCGTTGGCGGCCGCGGTAGCGAAGGTAGCCGTCGCGGTGGCCTTGGTCGTGTCGGCCACGATCGGCGTGCTGCCGGTCAGGCCTGCCGCGCTGTAGGTCACGGTGCCGGTGGTCGCCTGCTGTGCCTGCTGCGCGGTCGACAGAGCCTGTTCGAGGAGGCTCGTCAGGCCGGTGAGGCCGTCGTTGGCCGCGTTCAGCGTTTGCTGAGCCTGACCGATCTGGTCGAGCAGCGCGCTCAAATCGTTGGCGCGGTTGGTCAGCGACTGCGAGGTGAAGTAGGAGGTCGGATTGTCGAAGGCCGAGTTGACCTTCTTGCCGGTTGCAAGCTGTTCCTGAGTGGTGGTCAGGTCAGCCGACGTTTGCTGCAACGACAGCAGGTTCTGCCGGATGCCGGCGCTAAGAGTGATGTCAGACATAGTGGTACCCTTCTGGTTACAGGCCGTACTGGCTTGCACTTGCTGTACGTGCCGTACCCGCGAGTGCAGTTCCCGATCGACGGATCGGCTGCCGAAGGATTGCCGTAATTCGCTTAAAGACGTGTAAATCTGCGATTTTTTCGCACTGACCTATGTTACTGACTTGGTCCAAGCGTCCCTCTAGCGGCAGCCTTCGCCACGCTTGCGCCGTAAGGGTTTTCATCAATTCAGCGAAACTTAAGGGAGGGCTTAAGGGACGCTTAACCATTTCCGTTTGCTATTGGTTAACCATGATTTGAGACCGCGACGCTTTCGCGCTTGCCTATTGCGAACAAGCTTCCGGATCGGCACTGGCGCCGATGAATGATCGAGGACTTCCACTATGCCTTCCGGCAGCGCCAAGACCCCAAAGCCCAAGCATGCAGCGGCCAAGGCTAAAGAGTTGAGCGGCGCGCAATCGGCCAAGACCGCATCAACGCCAGCCATTGCTCCGGCGGCGGCGCCGCCGATCGCGCCGGTCTCGACGAGCGTCAACCTTGTCGTTGCGACGCCGTGTTTCGGCGGCCAGATTTCCGTGCTCTACGCGGCGTCACTGCATAAGCTGCAAAATCTGGTTCGCGCGTACAAAGACTTCAATCTCAAGATCATGTTCAAAGACGGTGACGCGTTGATTACGCGCGCACGCGCCAGCCTGATTGCGCAATTTCTCGACGACCCGCAGGCAACGCATTTGTTGTTTGTCGATGCCGACATCGGCTTCGAGCCGGAACAGGTCTTGCGCCTGATCGCGTGCGGCGCCGAAATGTGCGCGGCGATCTATCCGGTCAAGCGCATCGATTGGGATAAAGTCAGAAGCAGCTTCGAAGCCGGTCGCACCAATCCGTCAGCAGCGGCGCTGAAATACGTATTCGAGGTCGATGATCCGAATGCGGTTATGCAAAAGGGCGGCTTCGTTAAAGTACGCTACGCCGGCACGGGATTTCTCATGATCCGGCGCGAAGCGCTGGAACGCATGTGCGCCAAATATCCGGAGCTTCGCTACAAACGCGACCATTCGATCGATGCCGCGACCACCAGTGAAAACCGTTTTGCTCTGTTCGAGTGTATGATCGCCGAGGACGGCACCTATCTCAGCGAGGATTTCGCCTTTTGCAAGCGCTGGACCGCTATGGGTGGCGAGATCTGGGCGGATCTCAGCAGCAAGCTCCACCACATCGGTCCGATGGCGTTTTGCGGCGATTTGTCATCGCAATTCGTCGGCGCCGAGGCTTAAAACGTGCCGGGCGCGGCACGCCGGCTCAAGCCAGTAAATTAAGCAATGTTCCACCGGCGCCGCCGCTCGCCAGCAGAAATTCGGCGGTGCCGCCGGTTTGCAGCGCATAGGCCGAATTGACCAGCGAGGCCGCAGGGGCGCTGGGCGCGATAGTGCTCGACGATCCGGTCGTGCCGTTTGTGCCGCTCGAAGAGCTTGAAGAAGAGCCGGTAGTGCTGGATGCGGGGGCGGTCGGCTGGAAATTGTCGTTCTTGGGGCCGAAGCCGACGTTCGACGCGAAAAGGCCGCCGACGGAGACCGAGACATTGTCATTGCTGCCGGTGAGAACCAGATGACCGCTGGCGCTGAGGGAAGCTTTCACTAGCGCATTCGTCGCAATATTCGGATTATTGATGGCGTTGATCAGATCGCCGACCGTATCGGTCCCCGTGGACGCATAAGTCGTCGTATTGGTTCCATCACTGACGGTAATCGTACCGTTCGGGACGATCCCAAGGGTCAGTAGCGAGGTGGTCGCCGAGAGCGGCACCGTACCGGTTCCGATTGCCGGAGAGCCGGTGGTCGAAGACGTAGAACTCGAACTGGAAGCGCTCGAACTGGCCTGGGAGGCCTGCAGCGCGCTTTTCAGCGCGGCCGTGAGCTGGTTGTTGACGCGGGTCAGCGCTGTTTTGTTGGCGATGCTCGCTAGACCCTTGGCCTCGTTGGTCATGGCGCTGCCCATTGCGGTAATCAGCGCACTGCTTGACGCGCTTGCCTTGGCCTGGCTTTGCGCTTGGCTCCAGAAGGCTTGATCTTGCTGCCAGAACGACAGGCTTTGAATGCTCACGGAGTGGCGATCCCAACTTTGCCGTCAACGGTGCAAGGTGCCGGTGTTCGGTTAATTTAGGGTATCGCGCGGATTCGCGATTTTACGTTTGGTTAACCGTATTGCCCGACTGTGTTTGTCGGTACAAACGCCGTGCAGCTTTCATCCGGTGACCATGGCAATCACAGTCGCAAAGGCGCGTGAGCGGTCGTGGCCGCACAGCGCCGAACTTGTAGCGCTCAATTTGGCCCGTGCCGTCCAGTTCCACCGCGGCGGCGACGTGACCGAAGCGGCCGCGCTTTATGAGCAAATCATCAGAATTGAGCCCGCGCATTACCACGCGCTGCATCTGTTGGGATTGATCCGGCAGCAGCAGGGCGACAGCGCCGAAGCGTTGCGGCTCGCCGATGCGGCGCTGCAGGTCGATCCTGCCGCGGCCGACGCCTTGGCGAACCGCGGTGCGGCGCTCAAATCGCTGGGTCGACCCGATGAGGCGTTGGCAAGCCTCGACCAGGCGCTGGGGATCAATCCTCGGCAGCTCGATGCATTGCTCAATCGGGCCTGCGTGCTGGTGTCGCTTGGCCGTTTTGACGAAGCGCTGCAGTCCAGCGAACAGGTCCTTGCTCTCGACGCCGGAAATCCGCTGGCTTTTGCGGTCAAGGGCAACGCACTTTCGCGGCTCAAACGCAACGACGAGGCATTGGCAAGCCTCGAGCGGTTGGTGATGCTGGTTCCCAACGATGCCAATGCGCTGCATGATCTCGCCCGTGTGGTGCAAAGCCTGCGCGGACAGGAAGCGGCGCTGCGCTATTACGACGAGGCGATTGCGCGGCAGCCCGATCGTGTCAGCGCGCTTGAGGATCGCGGCCAGGCATTGCTGCAGCTCGGCCGGGGTGACGACGCGCTGGCGGATTTCGATCGCGCAGTGGCGTTGCGGCCCGATGACGTCGAGCTGTTAAACCGGCGGGGTTATACGCTCGGCGCCCTCAAACGTTTTGAGGCGGCGCTTGAGGACTTCGATCGCGCTCTGGTGCTGGCGCCGCAACGCACCGACATCCGCAATCTTCACGCCGCGGCGAGCATGGCGCTGGGGTATTACGATGAAGCTCTCGCAAACCTGGATAAATCGCTTGCCGACGATCCGGAAAGCGTGGCCGCCTTGAATGTGCGCGGCAAGGTGCTGTTCCAGCTTAGGCGCTACGAGGAGGCGCTCGAATCTTTCGAACGGGCGCTGGCGCTGGCGCCCCAAAGTCACGTCATCCATGGCAATCGCGGCGTCGTGCTGGCAACGCTCGATCGCGACGAAGAAGCGCTGGAAAGCCTGGACAAGGCGCTGGCCGGCGATCCCAACAATGTTGCCGCGCTCAACGGGCGGGGCGGGGTTTTGATCCGGCTTAAACGCTACGACGAGGCGCTGGAGTGCTACGACAAGTCGCTGGCGCTGTGCCCCGACAGCGCGGATGCGCTCGGCCATCGCGGGCTCGCCCTCGCCAAGCTCGATCATTACGACGAAGCGCTCTCGCATTATGATCAAGCGTTGAAGCTCGCGCCGGATTCGCTGCATGCCCATGTCAATCGCGGCAACGTCTTTCTCGCATTGACGCGAACCGACGAGGCCTTGGCGAGCTACACCGACGCCATAGCCGTCGAGCCGGAAAATCCGGATGTCAATTTCAACGCGGCGATCGCGCGGCTCTGCTTGGGCGATTTCCGCGAAGGTTGGAGACAATACGAATACCGCTGGAAAATGAAGAACTTCGGCGGCGTAAAATGGCGCGATATTCCCCGGCCGCAATGGCGTGGCGAAAGGGATGTGCAGGGCAAAACTATCTTCCTCATGGCCGAGCAGGGCATGGGCGATGCCATTCAATTCGTGCGCTACGCGCCGCTTGTCGCGGAACTCGGGGCAAGGGTCGTGGTCGGTGTCCATCGGCCATTGACCGCGGTGACCGCTACCGTTCCGGGTGTGGCACAGGTGGTCGGATCGGGCGATTCGATGCCCGAATTCGATTTGTATTGCCCGCTCTTGAGTTTGCCGCTTGCCTTCAAGACCGAACTGGCGACGATACCGGCCAACGTTCCTTATATCCGGCCGCATGAAGAGCGCATCGCCAAGTGGCGCGGCAAATTGCCGGACAACGGTCGGCTGCGAGTCGGAATCGTCTGGGCCGGCAGCGGCGGTCATGCCAACAATGCGCGTCGCTCGATATCGCTGCAGCGTTTCACCGCCGTGCTGTCGGTGCCCGGCGTCGATTTGATCAGTCTGCAGAAGGAAGTCAATGAGACCGACGCGGCGATCCTGCGGGAGCATGGCGTGCCGCAGCTCGGCCAGGAGTTCGAAGACTTCGCCGACACTGCCGCGGTCATTTGGATGCTCGATCTGGTGATCGCCGTCGATACCTCGGTGGCACATCTGGCCGGCGCCATGGCCAAGGCGGTCGCCGTGCTGGTGCCCTTCGCGCCGGATTTCCGCTGGATGCTGGAGCGCACCGACACGCCCTGGTATCCGACCATGCGTCTGTTCCGGCAGCCCGCGATCGACGATTGGGAAGCTCCGCTCGAGCGGGTTCGCCGGGAACTGACTGATCTGGCTCGCCGTCCCGTGCAATCGCGCTGACCATGGCGCCGGCCGCTGCCAAAACGTCGCCGCAACAACTCGACATCGCGGCGGGACTCAAGCTGCATGAACAGGGCCGGCTCGACGAAGCCGAGCAAATCTACAGCGCGATTCTGGCGGAAAGACCGGAGCATTACGACGCGCAGCATCTGCTCGGCGTCATACGTCATCAGCAGGGCCGCAATGTGGAAGCGCTCCGGCTCATCAGCGCCGCGCTCAAGGCCGTTCCCGAATGTGCCAACGTCCTAAACAATCACGGCCGCGTACTGGCGGCGCTGAGCCGGCATGAAGAGGCGCTGGCGCGCTTCGAAGAGGTGCTGGCAATCCATGCCGATCACCTCCACGCTCTGAGCAATCGCGCCGACACGCTTGTTCGCCTCGACCGCGACGAGGAGGGGCTCGCCGCCTATGAATGCGTTCTGGCGAGAAATCCGACCCATGTCGCCACGCTCAATAAATGCGGCGGCATCAATGTCCGGCTCGGCCGCATCGAAGCGGCGATCGCCTGCTACGACCGGGCGCTTGTCGTCGAGCCGATGCGTGCCGAGCTTCACATCAACAAGGGCAAGGCGTTTCGCGCCGCCAACCGCTTTGCAGAAGCATTGACGTCTTTCGATGCAGCCGCGCAAGTCGAGCCCGGGCGCGTTGAAGCACATTGGAACGCGGAACTCGTTCGGCTGCGGCTCGGCGATTTTAACGCCGGATGGAAGGACTACGAGTGGCGCTGGCGCAAGGCCGATTGGGCCGGCCTGGAGCGCAACTTTCCCGCGCCATTATGGCTCGGCGCGGAGCCGATCGAAGGCAAAACCATCCTGTTGCATGCCGAGCAGGGCTTGGGCGATACCATTCAGTTCGTGCGCTATGCACCGCTTTTGGCCCGGCGCGGAGCCAACGTCGTTCTGGAGTGCCAAGCGGAATTGACGGAGCTCTTGGGCAACGTCGAAGGCGTCGCAACGACGGTGGCGCGCGGCGACGGACCGCCGGATTTCGACCTTCACTGCCCGCTGCTCAGCCTGCCGCTGGCCTTCGGCACCGTCTTGGAAACCATCCCGAGCGCGGTGCCTTATATTCACGCGCCGTCGGCTCGCTTGCAGAAATGGTCGGGCCGGCTGGCCACAATGGATCGCCCCCGTGTCGGCATCGTCTGGGCGGGAAATCCCGCGCATCTGAACGATCATAATCGTTCCATTCCGCTGCGCGATTTTGCGCCAATTCTGTCGCGCGGCGACGTGCAGTTCGTGAATCTGCAGAAAATGATGCCGCCCGCCGACGCGGCGGCGCTCGAGCGATTTGCCAACGTCACGTCGTTAGGCGACGAGCTCTGCGATTTCGCGGATACCGCCGCGGTCATCGCCCTGCTCGATCGTATTATTGCGGTCGATACTTCGGTTGCACATCTGGCCGGCGCGATGGGCAGGCCGGTCGATCTGCTGGTGCCTTTCTCGTCGGATTGGCGATGGCTGGTCGATCGCTGCGATAGTCCCTGGTATCCGACCATGCGGCTTTTTCGCCAATCCGCCATCGGCGATTGGGCGGGCCCGCTCGAGCGCCTGCGCCTCGCCCTTGCCGCGGCGTCAGCGCCGTGATGATGGGCGGATCGCGCTATGATGTGCGGCTGATAGCGAGCGGCCGACCGTTCTTCGGATTGGACGCCGTCGCCCGTCCGCTTGCGCCATAGAGCTGCGGGGAAGCCTTGCGGGCGAGATCGCCCGACAGCCGGCGTACAATTCCTTCCGACACCGCATGCGCGGTTGCCAGCACGATCATGTTCTTCTGCAAAATGCCGCGGAACGTATCCTGCAGCCGCAATAGCGCCGCGCAACGGTCGGGGACTGACTGCCGCAAGAATTTTGCGCTCGATTTCAAACGCTCGCTGGCCGCGAACAGCCGGCCGGTAAGCTCCGCCTTGTTCGGTTCGAGCGCGGCCGCGTTACGGACGCGGCCGGCATGGACCAAACGCGTCTCCTGTTCGAGCAGGCCCGCGAGTTTCTCCATCAATAGCGTGAACTCGTCGATGGTTCGTTCGGCCTCCGCGGCCGTCGTGACGGTGCTCATGGCGTCAAGCCCTGTTCCTTCAGCAAGGTGTCGTACACCATCGGCGCTATGCCGATGCCGCCCGCCTTGGCGAATGATTTTGCGATCTGCTCGGTCATGAACGAGCGCCAGATTCTTCAACGGGCCGCTGCCGCCGAACGGGCCGTCGCCGTCGATCCCCGTGAACATGTTCTGGAACATGCTGCTGAGGAAATTCGCCTCGAAGTTTTGCGCGGCATCCTTGGCTTTGCCTTTGATCCGAAGCGCGGCTTGCGCCTGCGCACTCGATGCATTCCCGATCGAGGAGAGGGATGCGCCTAAATCGGCTGGGCTTATGCTCGTCATCACATCACCTCGATGTCGGCCTGAATGGCGCCGGCGGCCTTGATCGCCTGCAGGATGGTGATGAGATCGCGCGGGCCGATGCCGAGTGCATTGAGCCCGTCGACAATCTGCTGCAGCGACACGCCTTCGTGGACCACTGCCAGTCCTTTGCCTTCTTCCTGAACGCCGACCTGAGTGCGCGGCACTACCACGGTGCGGCCGCGCGACAGCGGCGCCGGTTGACTCACTTGCGGCGATTCCGAGATGGTGACCGTCAGATTGCCTTGCGCGACAGCCACCGTCGACACTCGCACGTCGCGGCCGATGACGATAACGCCGGAGCGCTCGTCGATGACGATCTTGGCTTCCTCATCCGGTTCGACCTGCAGCTGCTCGATCTCGGTTAACAGCTGCACGATGTTTTGCGGAAATTTCTTCGGCAGCGTGAGTTGCACCGTCGAAGGATCGAGCGGCTCGGCAATCGGCGCGCCGATATAGTCGTTGACCGCCTCGGCGATGCGTTTTGCCGTGGTGAAGTCGGCGTTGCGCAAAGCAAGGCGCAATTGCCCGACGCTGTTGAGTGCGAACTCGACCTCGCGCTCGATGATGGCGCCGTTGGGCAGCCGGCCGACGGTCGGTACGCCGCGGGTGATGCTGGCGGCTTGGCCCTGGGCCTGAAATCCGCCGATGGACAGCGAGCCCTGGGCGACCGCATAGACATTGCCGTCGGCGCCGAGGAGCGGCGTGACCAGGAGCGTGCCGCCTTGCAGGCTCTTGGCGTCGCCCATTGCCGAGGCGGTCACGTCGATGCGCGTGCCTTGCGTGGCGAAGGGCGGCAGGTCGGCGGTCACCATCACGGCCGCGACATTGCCGGTGCGGATCTGCTGGCCGCGGATGTTGACGCCGAGCCGCTCCAGCATCGCCTGCAGCGATTGCTTGGTGAAAGGCGCGTTGTTGAGCGTGTCGCCGGTGCCGTTGAGCCCGACGACGAGGCCATAGCCGATCAGCTGGTTCTGCCGGACACCCTCGATATTGGCGAGGTCCTTGATGCGCGACAGCGCCGCCGCTGGCGATGCGGCGCAGGCAAAGATAATCAGCGCGGCAAGCGCTGTTCGACACGTCCTTCTCATCTTGCTCCCCAAGAGGCCGGACGGTGGCAACAATGCCAATTGCGTGCCATCGAGGCTGCGCAACTAAGCCTATGAGATAAAAGGACTATCCGAAAAGACGCGGCCGGGCAGGGCGCGGTCGCGGCAAGCATCCCTTGCCGGTTTGGGCAATTCTTGCCGGGGGTTTTACCCGCCATTAACCATAAGAGCACACCATCTTCTTATGCGCGTTGATGGACCCAACCGGACGGCACTGGCGGCGGCGCCCACTGCGGCGCGGCGAGCGTCGGGCGGCACATTCTCACTCGCGCAAACGGAGGAGCCTCAGGCGCACGGCGCGGCGGTAGCGCTGCGCACTTTGGGCGGAATCGACGCGTTGATCGCGCTCCAGGGCATCGAGGAGCCCGTCGAACGGCGGCGCCGCGCGGTCAAACATGGCCGCCGCGCGCTCGATGCGCTGGACGAGCTCAAGATCGGGCTCCTGGCTGGCACGCTGGATCAGGCCACAATGTTGCGGCTCAAGTCAGTGGCAGCCGACCTGCACGACACCTGCGGCGATGATCGGCTCGACCAGGTTTTGGCGGAAATTGACCTGCGGGTGGCGGTCGAACTGGCCAAGGCCGGCATGTCCTAGGCTACGAAAATCCGCGATTTTCGCCCGCTTCTGTTGCGGCGGCGGCCGCTAGGCAGGAGCCGGCGCGCTCCTATAAATCCGCTCTATAACCCGATCCCAACCGGCCGTGCCGTGCCGGCCATGATCTTTGTTGTCACTGTCATGGACCTTGGATATAAGCCGCCGCGCGAGGGGGGCCTCGCGATGTAGGGTGCGGGAGTAGACGCAAAATGCAGTTGTTAAAGGGCAAAAACGGTCGAGCCGCCGACAAGCCCGAAAAGAACGGTAGGGGCGAGGGAATCGTTCGGCTGGAAGAAAGACTGTATCGGCCTAGCGATAAAGAGCCGTTCATGAGCGAGCGCCAGCGGGAGTATTTCCGGCTGAAATTGCTCGACTGGCGCGAGGACATCCTCAAGGAAGCCAAGGAGACCCTGCAGCATCTCCAGGACGAGAGCCAGAATCATCCCGACCTCGCCGACCGGGCGTCGTCGGAGACCGATCGGGCGATCGAACTGCGCGCCCGCGACCGCCAGCGCAAACTGATCGCCAAGATCGATGCTGCGCTGCAGCGTATCGAAGACGGAACTTACGGCTATTGCGAGGAGACCGGGGAGCCGATCACGCTGAAGCGGCTCGAGGCGCGTCCGATCGCGACTTTGTCGATCGAAGCCCAGGAACGTCACGAACGGCGCGAGCGCGTCTATCGCGACGATTGAGCGGACACTGACTCTCCGTTCGTCCCCCGCAGCCCCCTGTATCGCTCGCACAGCGAGCTACGGCGGCGTAGACGCCATGCTGCGTGATCGATTTTCAGCATTCATAAACCGTCGCCGCAATGGCTGCCGGTCATCTTGATTTGCATCAATACCGTACCGCTTCATCGCGGCTGTTAGTGCGACGCTCCTTTACTTGGCCGTCGCCAGGCCCGCGTAAATTCCGGCAACGGGTTATGGCATCCGGCAATTTCAAATTCGAGAAGGCTGTGGAATGGATAACAGCAAAGATGCCGTCGCTGCCGCCCGCAAGTATTTGGTGGAGCGAAGGAGCACGTTGATAAAGTCACTGGGGTTTGCGCAACAGAACGAGCTTATGGAAGCGCATATGGACCTGCTCGTCAAACTCCAGAGCGTGATCAACGTCATCGACCGGGTCGCGCGCGAAGAGGCTCTCGTGCAATGATCGAACGTCGCGCAAATCCTCGGCACAAAACTTTCATCAAGGGGCGGATCTACTTCAACAATAGACTATCCAGCATGGATTGCATCGTGCGTGAAATCGGCGAGCACGGCAGTCGCCTCGAATTCTCCGAGAACGTCGCGCTCCCGGACGTATTCGAGCTCTATCTTCCGAACAAGGACGAATATTTCCAAGCCCACGTCATATGGCGCAAGGGCAACAACATCGGGATCGCGTCGACGCCCGAGGCGATTTTAAATCAACGCCCCGAACTCGGGCCGGACCGATTATCACCTGGCTGATCGGGTGACAAAACTCGAACGTGAAGTCGCCCTCTTGCTAAAGCGGATCGACGCAGTGGAACGCTAATCCGGCCGCGGCGGTCGCCTCGATCCAGGCCGTTAAGTCTTTGTTTACCGCGTTCGTTTACCGGTCGTTAAAGATCGGGCACGGGCTTCGATGTCGAGCGGGCCGGCACAGCAGCAGTCGCAAGCAAATTCGTCGCGCCTTCTGAGCCGCGCATTGCGCGCGCACCGGTGCGGCGAGCTTGCCCAGGCGGAACGGCTCTACAACGCCGTGCTGCAATATCATCCGGACAATTTCGATGCGCTGCACGGCCTCGGGCAACTGCATTGCCGGCGCGGGCGTCTCGACACGGCGTTGGTGCTGATTCAGACCGCGCTTCGCAACGGCGCGAACCGCGCCGACGGTTTCGCGAGCCTTGGGCTGGTTTTCCACTTGCTGGGTCGCTTCAAGGAAGCGCTTATCAGCTACGACGAGGGACTGGCGCTCGATCCGGGCAACGGCGAACTGCTCAACCGCCGCGGCGTGGCGTTGCTCGAATTAGGCCGCCCGCTTGACGCGCTGGAAAGCTTCGAACGCCTGCTGGCGATCGATCCCGATCACCTCGATGCGCTCGGCAATTACGGCAATGCGCTGATCAAGCTCAATCGCCCTGCAGAGGCGATCGCCGCTTATGATCGGGCGCTGGCCGTGGTGCCGGAAAATGCCGGTCTTCTGACCAATCGCGCGGTTGCGCTGCGCCGGCTCGACCGGCCGCACGAAGCGCTGATGAGCGCAAGCCGCGCGCTTGTCGGCACCCCAAACTTTGCCCAAGCCCGCTTTGTCGAGAGCGTTGCGCGGCTCACGCTAGGCGATTTTGCCGCCGGCTGGCGCGGCTATGAAGCGCGCTGGTCGGTCGGGCTTTTGGCCTCGCAGCGCCGCGGCTTCACCGCGCCGCTCTGGTCGGGCCAGGAAGCGCTTAACGGCAAAACCATACTGCTGCACGCCGAGCAGGGGTTCGGCGACACTATCCAATTCGTGCGCTATGCTGCGCTGGTCGCCGCGCGCGGCGCCGCCAAAGTCATTATCGAGGTGCAGCGCGAACTCGTGCCGTTGCTCACCGGTATGGCCGGCGCAACGGCGGTGCTGGCGCGCGGCGAACCGCTGCCGGCCTTCGATCTGCACTGTCCATTGCTCAGTTTGCCGCTCGCCTTCGCAACCGAGCTCGGCACGATCCCGGCACGGATCCCGTATCTCGCGGCGCCGCAGGCGAGCATCGCGGTGTGGCGCGATCGCCTGCCGCGGCGACGACCGCTCATCGGCTTGGCATGGTCCGGCGACCGCATCCACGACAACGACCTCAACCGGTCGATCGGGCTGGAAATGCTGGCGCCGTTGCTCGATCTGCCGGAGGTCGCCTTCGTCAGCCTGCAGCACGACATACGCGGGCGCGATCTGCCGGTTCTGGCAAAACTGCCCAACCTGCAGCGGCTCGAATCGCGATTTTCCGATTTTGCCGATACCGCGGCAGCGATCTCGCTGGTCGACGCCGTCGTATCGGTGGACACCGCGGTTGCGCATGTGGCCGGCGCCATCGGCAAGCCGCTCTTGCTGCTGTTGCCCTTTGCCGCCGATTTTCGCTGGCTGCGCGAACGCCTGGACACTCCCTGGTATCCGACCGCGCGGCTCTACCGGCAGCCGAAATTCGGCGACTGGGACAGCGTGATCGCCACGCTGCGGCAAGATTTGCTGGGCGCGGAGTTTTTTCCGCCGCCGCGCAAGCTCTCGGCATAGCCGTAACGGTTGCGGCCTCCGGCGGGGAGCTGCCGGAGGCCGCGGCTTGTCGGGATCGACGTTGCACACACGATCCCGGGGAGCTCTGGAATCAATATTCGGTAATCGGTAATCGGACAGTCACTCTGAATTGTTCTTTCTCATTACTGATTACTGACAGCTGGTTCCTGACTAGAACGGCAACAGCACGCTCAGCGCCTGCTGGCCCCACGGCGGCTGCTGGATGTCGGACAGCGTGCCTTTGCCGCCATAGGCGACGCGCGCCTCGGCGATCTTGGCCAAGTCGATCTGGTTGTCGCTTTCGATGTCCTCCGGACGCACGACGCCGGCGACGATCAGCACGCGCATTTCCGAATTGAGCCGCACTTCCTGTTTGCCTTCGATCACCATGTTGCCGTTCGGCAGCACCTGCGTCACCACCGCCGCGACGTTGGTCAGCAACTGATCCTGCCGGTTGATCGAGCCGTTGGCGTTGCTCTGCGTGTCGGTATTCGCGGTAATGATGCTGCCCGGCAAGATCGCCTTGGCCGGATGGACGATGGTATTGGCGCCGAGGAAATTGGTGATGCCGGAATCTTCGGTCGAGGTGCGCTGGACCTGGGTCTGATCCTGGAATTGCGCGGTGTCGTTGATGTTGACCTTCACTGTCAAAATGTCGCCGACCTGATGGGCGCGCTGGTCCTTGAAGAAGGCGCGCGAGCCGTTGCGCCACAGCGAATTGGGATTGAAGGTGGCGGGTTGCGGCGTGGGCATCGGCATTTGCACGGGCTTGTAACCGGGCGACGTCGTCGGATTGGACACCGGCGAAAGCGGCGGCGGATTGCCGATATCTTTCAACCGGTCGAGTGATGCGCAGCCGGAAATGCCGATCGCGACCGAGGACAACAGCGCACAACGCAGCAGCAAAACGCGTTTCGACATCGAACAACCTCTTACACGCGACACGCGCGCAACTTACTCCGACAGCGCCGTCGGCGAATTATCGACGAGTTGCGTCGTGATAGGCCCGACCGTGACGCGCCCCGGACCCGAGACGACGGCCTGCATCACGCGCTTGGACTCGGTGTTGATGACGCTGATCGTATCGCCGAACGCGCCGGCATCCTTGGCCTGACCGCGCAGCGTCAGCGTGATGCCCGGCACTTGATAGACGATGGTCACGGTGTCGTTGCGGGCGACGATTTCAGGCTTCATCAGATCGGTGGCGGCGAGCGGTTGGCCCGGACGCAGCGCGTGCCGCGCCGCAAGTCCGACCGCGGCCTTGCCGTCGGTGAGCACGGCGCTGCCCTCCGCCTTGGGCCGCCGCACCGCCGTGAGATCGGACGCCTGCAGCACTTCGCCGCGTTCGATGGGACGATCGACCGCGATGGCATTGACGGTCTCGACGGCGGTGCCGATATAGCGCGCCGGCTGCCGCTGCAGCGCCATGCTGTCAGGCATGTCGAACGTCACGTCGAAGCGCGTCGAGCGTGGATCGTAGGACAGCGCCAGCATCCGCAGCTCGCCGGTCGCATTGGGCTCGACTTGCAGCGTGCGCACGTCGCCGTCGAAGTTGATCAGGATGTCGCGCGCATTGCCGAAGCCGTATTGACCGGCGAGCGCCTGCGCGATCCGGGCCGAGATGTCACGCACGGTGACGGGGCGGCTGGCGCGCGTGACGACGACCTCGGCCAGGCCGTGCGTGTCGATGCCGATGAGCTGGTGCGGCCGGATGGCGTCGAGAATACGATCGGTCGCCACCGCGCCTGTGGTGCCGAGATCGGGAGCGCGGAAAATCGGCACGTTGGCGACTGGCCCGGCATTTTCGATGAGATCGCCGATGGTGACGATATCGCCGGTGACGGTAACGTTGGCTTTGAGCGTCGGTGTCGGCGGCGATGACGGGATCTGCGCGGCGACGGCGCCGCTCAGGGCGAGCAACAAAGCCACGCTTGCGATCATGAGGCGGATCATGGCGAGACCCTTATCATTTCATCAGTTGCGCGGTCGTCTGCAGCATTTCGTCGGCCGCGGTGATGACCTTGGAATTCATCTCGTAGGCGCGTTGCGCCGCGATCAGATTGGAGATTTCGACCACCGCTTCGACGTTGGACTGTTCGAGGTAGCCCTGCTGCAGCGTGCCGGCGCCGTCGGTGCCGGCCAGCGTGTCCTGCGGCGTACCCGAAGCCGGCGTCGCCGTGAATAGATTGTCGCCGTTGCCTTGCAATCCGGCATTGTTGGAAAAGCGCGTGATGGTGAATTGGCCAAGAATAGTGGAGGTGGTGGTGCCGGGCAGCGTCACGGAAACCTGGCCTTGCTGGTTGATGGTGAGTCCGCTCGCGTTCGGCGGGATGGTGATGCTGGGTTGAACGACGTCGCCCTCGGCGTTGACGATGCGACCCTGCGCGTCCTGCTGGAACGAGCCGTCGCGGGTGTAGCTGAAGGTTCCGTCCGGCATCTGGATCTTGAACCAGCCATCGCCCTGGATGGCGACGTCGAGCGTGTTGCCGGTCTGCTGCAGCGAGCCTTGCGTCATCAGGCGCGGGGTGCCGACGGTCTTCACCCCGGAGCCGAGCTCAATGCCGACCGGCAGGATATTGCCCTGATCGGAAGCCTGCGCGCCGATGCGCTGCACGTGCTCGTAGAGCAGGTCCGCGAACTCGGCGCGTTGACTTTTGAAGCCGGTGGTCGACATGTTGGCGATATTGCCGGCGATGACCTGGACCTGAAGGTCCATGGCCGCCATACCGGTCGCGGCAGTATCAAGCGCGCGCATCCTGTCGTCTCCCGAACTTTAACCCTTACGAACTCGGCGTCTGCGACAGCTGTGTCAGCGCGCTGCGGCGCTCGTCGCTCTGCTGCTGGAGAACATTGGCGATATCGGTGTAGCTGCGCGTGATTTCGATCAGCCGCGCCATGGCGGCGACGCCATTCACGTTCGATTTTTCGATTGCGCCTTGAACCACGGTGGTGGCTTCCGGCGCCGGATCCGGGGTGACGCCGGCGGGCGCCGCGAAGGTCGAGCCGCCGTCCTTTTGCAGAAGCTGGGGCTGGGCGAAGTTCACGATCTGAAGATTGCCGCGCTGCGAATTGGCCGTGCTGTTGCCCTCGCGCACGGTGATAATGCCGCTTCGGCTGATGACCACGTCGTGATCGGTGGACTGGAAGGTGATCGGCCCGGAATCGCCGATCACCTGATCGCCGCTGCTGGTGACGAGCTGGCCGGCGCCGTTGATCGAGAGCGCGCCGTTGCGGGTATAGCGCTGCTGTCCGTTAGGCGTCTGCACGACGAAGTAGCCGATGCCGTTGATGGCGACGTCGAGCGGGTTGCCGGTTTTCTGAACCGCGCCTTGGCTCATGTCGATCCAGCTGGCGCGGTCTTCGACGTATCTGATGCGCCGATCCTGGCCGATGAAATTTTGATCGCTGGCCCGCGGCATGAGGTATTCCTCGAACATCGCGTTGTCGGCCTTGTAGCCAGTGGTGTTGATGTTCGCGATGTTGTTGGCAATGACGTCGAGTTCATGTGTGAGCGCCATCTGCCGCGAAAGGCCGACGAGAAGGGTGTTCTCCATCGGTACTCTCCCCTGATCCTGCGAAGCTGCCGGTCTGCGGCCACTTCGGCTGCGCGCTTAAGCCGCTCTCCCAAGCCGCTCGCAGCGCCGATTACGCAGGATTGGATTGCAGAAGCCGTGCCAGGCGGAAAAATGACGATAAATCAACGTCATATCGCTTTGCCGAGCAGCTGCAGAACGGGCAGAAAAGGCCGCGTGGGGTGCCGCACCCGGCAAATAATTCCCGGTGATGTGGCGGCGGCAAGTATCCGTTAACCATTCGTCCCTAGCTTCAAAACGGACGGCGCTGCATCGGCGCCGCGTAGCGCTCGCACATTTGTTTTGCGTTCTGTCCAGCCGGCTGCGTGCGCCCCCACGCAAGCGGGAGCGGTGATGGCAACGACAAAAGAAGCTCAGACCGAAGACGACAAAGCTGTAGCCGAAGGCGAGGAAGGCAAACCGGCTCCCGCCAAGCGCAAGCTATCGCTCAAACTCATCCTGATGGCCGTCGGCGGACTGGTGGCGATCGCCGGCATCGGCGGTGGTGCCTATTTCTTCTTCTTTGCTCACAAGACCGAGGCCGCGACCGCCGCCAACCAGGTCAAGCCGCCGGTCTTTCTCGATATGCCCGATGTTCTGGTCAATCTATCGAACGGCGGCGGCAATGAGCGCACGCAATATCTGAAAGTCAAAGTGGTGCTCGAACTGCCCGACCAACAGCTGTCGGCGCAAATTCAGCCGGTGATGCCGCGCATCATGGACACCTTTCAGACCTACTTGCGCGAATTGCGGCCGACCGATCTCGACGGCTCCGCCGGACTCTATCGCCTGAAGGAAGAACTGACGCGGCGCGTCAACGCCGCGATCGCGCCGAACCACATCAACGCGGTGCTGTTCAAGGAAATCGTCATCCAGTGACGGGCGCCGCCTGAGATTTACCGGACATGCCTGCGAAAGATCAAATCGATAACGACGCGCTCGCCGCCGAGTGGGGCGTCGCGCTCGAGGCCGAGCAGAATGCGGCGGCGACTGCCGCGGCCGAAACCCCCGCGGCGGAAGGACAGAGCGCCAGCGAGGCCATGGCATCGCAATGGGCGACCATGGTCGACGATGGCCATTTCATCCAGACCACCAAGGGCGGCGCCGAGCGCGTCCTGACCCAGGACGAAATCGATTCGCTGCTCGGTTTCAGTCTCACCGACATTTCGCTCAACGACAATTCCGGCATCCGCGCGATCATCAATTCGGCGATGGTCTCCTACGAGCGGTTGCCGATGCTGGAAATCATCTTCGACCGGCTGGTCCGGCTGATGACGACCAGTCTGCGCAATTTCACCTCCGACAACGTCGAAGTGTCGCTCGACCGCATCACCTCGGTGCGCTTCGGCGACTACCTCAATTCGATTCCGTTGCCGGCGATCCTCGGCGTGTTCAAGGCCGAGGAGTGGGACAATTTCGGCCTCGTCACCGTCAATTCGAGCCTGATCTATTCGATCATCGACGTGCTGCTCGGCGGCCGGCGCGGTCAAACCGCGATCCGCATCGAAGGCCGGCCTTACACCACGATCGAGACCAATCTGGTCAAGCGTATGATCGAGGTCGTGCTGGCGGACGCCGAGCTCGCGTTCAAGCCGCTGTCGCCGGTGAAGTTCAATATCGACCGGCTCGAGACCAATCCGCGCTTCGCCGCCATTTCGCGCCCGGCAAACGCCGCGATCCTGGTGCGGCTGCGGATCGACATGGAAGATCGCGGCGGCACCATTGAATTGCTGCTGCCTTACGCCACTATCGAACCGATCCGCGACGTGCTGTTGCAGATGTTCATGGGCGAAAAGTTCGGCCGCGACCCGAACTGGGAAGGGCATCTGGCCACCGAACTCGGTCAAGCGGAAATCGCAGTCGATGCCGTGCTTTACGAGGCGCGGCTGCCGTTAAAGCAGATTATGAAACTCGATGTTGGCGACACCCTGATGCTGGAGCTTAAATCGGACGCGACGGTGATCGTGCGCTGCGGTGACGTCACGCTGACGGAGGGGCGCATGGGTCGCGTCGGCGACCGCGTCGCAGTGCGCGTCGGCAAGCATTTGCGCAAGCCGACCATGACCTTTGCGATGTTCGAGTCGGCGGCCGGCTCCGGCAATCCGATGGAGGCACCATGACAAACGGAATCGAAATCATTATCGACGGCCTGGTGGCGATCTTGCTGGTGCTCACGATCGGCTATTGCATGATGCTCAACCGCCGGCTGAAGCTGTTGAAAGCCGACGAGCAGTCGCTGCGGGCGACCATCTCGGAGTTGGTCACCGCGACCGAAATCGCCGAGCGCGCCATCGGCGGATTGAAGCTCACCGTGCACGAATGTGACACCAGTTTGGGCGAGCGGCTGCGCAAGGCCGAACGCGTCACCATCGAGATCGAGCGCAGCGTCGTCGCCGGCAAGGAATTGCTGGGCCGGCTGTCGCAGATCGTCACCGCCGGCCGCGGCACTGATCATGCAGCCACGCCATTCGCCGAGGCGCGTCATGGCGACGCCAAGCCCGCTGCCAAGCCTGCAGGCGGCGGCGCCAATGGCGGGGCCGACGTCAAATCCAATACTCAGACCATCAGCCGGACCGACGCCAAAGCCGTCGCCGCTGCGGCGGAAGCCTTCGCCGAGCGGGTGCGCACCAAGGTGCATGGTCTCGCGGCATGATCCGTTACATCCGCGATCTGCGGCTCATTCCGATCGCGCTGATCGCGAGCGCCTGCCTGTTGACGCTCAAGGTCGCCGACATCGCTTTGCACGGTTCCAGTCTTTTTACGCGTAATAGTGCGCCGCCGGGCGACGGCGGCATTTCCGTCACTCGCCCGATGCCGGACGGAACCGTGCCGCCTGGATCGAAGTCGTCCTGGGCGCAGCAGATGTTCAACTTTCCCGACGGCAGCGGCGCAGTTCCGGTGTCCTCGACAGCTCCCATCGTCAGGCCGCAAATCGCCGAACGCGACTATCCCGACATTACCGGTTCGGTGAAGACCGAGCCGGCGAACGCCAACGCCGCGCCGAACGCGAAAACCGCCGCCGCTGGCGGCGGCGGAACGTCGGCGCCGCCCGGCAAAGACACCAAGCCGACGCCGCCGCCGAGCGGCACGGTGATCCCGACCGACGGCGCCGCGCTGCCGACCGGCGCCGAGCGCGCCATCCTCGAACGGTTGCAACAGCGCCGCGAAGAGCTCGACAACCGCGCCCACGAGCTCGATATTCGCGAAAGCCTGATCCAAAGCGCGGAAAAGCGCATGGACGCCAAGCTTGCCGAGCTCAAGCAAGTCGAGGGGCAGATCAAGCAAGCGACGCTGCAAAAGAACGACGCCGAGAAAGCACGGCTCAAAGGCCTTGTCGTCATGTACGAGAACATGAAGCCGCGCGACGCCGCAAAAATCTTCAACGGGCTCGAACCCAACGTGTTGCTGGAAGTGGCGGCGGAGATCAATCCGCGGACCATGGCGGACATCGCGGCGCAAATGGCGCCGGACGTCGCCCAGCGCCTGACCGTCGAGCTTGCCGATAAGGCCCAGCAGCGGACCAAGGACGGCGACGCCAGCGCCGCGAGCCTGCCGAAGATTCAGGGCCAGCCGACGACGCCATAGGCGAGGGCGTCGCCGGTCGCTCCGCCGGTATAGCAGCTGTCGTGCAGCCCGGCGGTGCGGCGCGCGGAATTTCAGCCGCGTGGTCGGCCGGCTTCCCAAGTGCAATAGGGCCAAGTGCAATAGGGGCTCTTACTTAAGGTCCTGTAATCATTGAATTAAGCCGCCATTAAGCACAACAACCTACATTGCGGGTTAGCGGCCGGCATCGGGGACGACGTAGCGGCCGCGAAGGCGCGTCCGCCTGGCTGTCGGTCGAGTTCTGTTGAGTTGGTTTTGAGTCCCTCATGGCGTGCGGTGGCACCACCCAAAGTCCCGGCCTTCGCCGCCGCCTTGCGCATTGCAGCAAAGCCGTCGCCGCTGTTGCGGCTTTGATCGTAGCGGCGGCTCCTGCGCTCGCCGCGCCGTCCGCTTCCGCGCCGGTCAAGACCACGCTGACGGTCACGACCAACGACGGCTATGCGCGGCTGGTGTTCACCGCGGGCGAATATATCGACGGCGCGGCGCGCCAGGCCGGCAATGTGCTGATCATCAGCTTCAAGCAGCCGCTCAACGTCGCGGTCAATCGCGTCGCGGAACAGGCGCCCGACTATATCGGCGCGGCGCGGCGCGACCCGGACGGCAGCGCCGTGCGCCTGGCGCTGGCGCAGAACGTCACCATCCACGCGATGTCCGCCGGCGAAAAGTTCTTTGTCGATTTGTTGCCGGCCAGCTGGAGCGGCATGCCGCCGGGACTGCCGCAGGACGTGGTCGACGAATTGGCGCGGCGCGCGCGCGAGGCCGAGAGATTGCTGGAACATCAGCGCGCCGCCGTGCAGGCGAAAAAGTCCACTCCGATCCGCGTTCAGGTGGCAAGCCAGCCGACCTTTACCCGCTACGTGTTCGCCGTGCCGAGCCAGACCGGGGTGTCCGCCGATCGCGCCAAGGACCGGCTGGTGCTGAAATTCGATTCGCCGGTCACGTTCGACCTCGGCGATGTGCAGGCGGCGTTGCCGAAATCGGTCCAGGAAATCTCCAGCGAATTGGACCGGGATTCGGCGCTGGTCCGTTTCATTCTCGCCGCCAATGCGGACACGCGCACGTTCCGCGACGAGTTGGGCTATGTCGTCGACGTGGTCAATCCGCCGACCGACGCCAATGCTGCCGCTGACGGTAGCGCACCGGAAACGGTGCCGGTTGCCGATGCGGCAAAGCAAGGCGGGGAGGGCGGCGCGGTGCCGAGTCTCGCCGATGCGGCGGCGAAAATTTCGGCCGCGGCGGCGGCGCCTGGCGCTCCGCCGATGCCGCCGCCGCAGCAGCCGATCGCCGCGCCGGCGGCGGCGCCGCGTGCAGCAGCGATGCCGTCGTCTGCGTCGGTCGCCGCGCCGGTGCCGCCGGCGCAAATGGCGGCGTCGCCGCCGGCGAAAGCGGCGACCGCGCCGAACGTGGAGTCGCGGCCCGTCGCGCCGGGCGTAATGGCGGCGCCGCAGCCTGCGCCGGTGCCGGTCGCGGCGGCGCCGTTAGAGTCGCGGCCCGACGTGCACGGCGCGTTGCCGGCGTCGTCCGACGTGGCCAAAACCAATCCGCCGGTTTCGCCAAAAGCGGCGGCGCCGGCCGCAGTGGCACAGCAAGCCGCCGCGCCGGCTGCGGTTCCGCAACAAACGGCGCCGCCCGCCGCGGCGCCGGCGAAACTCGTTGCCGCCGCGCCGCAGGCGGCAAAGCCGGCCGAGCCGGAGCCGACAAAACCCGCCGCGCCGCAAGCCGCGCCGGCGCCGAACAAAACGACGGCAGCCGCGCCGCCGCCTGCAGCCGCGCCGGGCGGCGGCGGCGACGACAGCGAAGGCAAAATCGCCGCCGAGCTCAACGCGCAAGGCGCCGATCTCAAACTGACCTTTGCCTTCAAGACGCCGGTCGGGGTGGCGGTGTTTCAGCGCGCCGATACGTTGTGGCTGGTGTTCGATTCCAAGGCCAAGATCGATTTGAGCGCGCTCGACGGCGAACCGAGCCGCACCATTCGCAGCTACGATTTTTCCCACTCCGGCGACGCCGACGTGGTGCGGCTCAAGCTCGACCGACCGCGCCTGTCCAGCGTCGCCGCCGACGGCGGCGTGTGGACCATCAATATCGGCGACACCGTCATCGATCCGACCCGCGCGCTCGATCTCACCCGCAATCTGATCGGGGCCAATCGCTCGAGCGTCTCGATTCCGTTCGAGAATGCCCGGCACGTTTACCGGATCGCCGATCCCGACGTCGGCGACACGCTGTTCGTCGTCACCGCGCTGGCGCCGGCGCGCGGCATCATCGACGAGCAGGATTTCATCGAATTCCATGCGCTGGCTTCGACCCAGGGCGTAGTCATCGAGCCGCTGGCCGACGATCTGAGCGTCACCCTCGTTCCCGATAAAGTCATCGTCACCCGTCCCTTGGGCCTGACTTTGTCGACCTCGATCCAGACCCTGATGCACGGCTCGGGGCTGCGCTCGGCGATGTTCGATTCGCAAGCCTGGGGCTCCGATCGCCAGGGCTCCTATTTTTCGCGCCAGGCGCATCTCGTCGACGTCGCCGCCGCGGCGCCGCCGCATCAGCGCCTGGCGCCGCGGCTCGAACTGGCGCGCTTTTACATCGCCCGCGGCATGTATCCGGAAGCCAAGGGCGTGCTCGACGTGGCGCTGTCCGACGAGCGCAAGTCGGCCGAGAGCATTCCCGCTCTGGTGCTGCACGCCGTCGCCGAAGTGATGATGGACCGGCCCGACGCCGCGCTTAAAGATCTGAGCGACCCCAGCGTCGGCGACCAGCACGACGCGGCGCTGTGGCGGGCGCTGGCCTATGCGCGGCAGGGCCGCTGGAGCAAGGCGCGCGACACCTTCAAGACCGTGGCTGCCGCGATGGCGACCTTGCCGGTCCAGCTGCAGCGCGCCGCGCTCAAGGACGACATGCGCTCGGCAATAGAGGTCGGCGATTTCAACGCCGCCTCCGACGACCTCAACGATTTCCAGACCATCGGCATCCCGCACGAAATGGAGCCGACGCTTGCCGTGCTGATGGGGCGGCTCGCCGAGGGCTTGGGCCGCAAGGAGGACGCGCTCGCGGCCTATCGCACGGCGGCGGATTCGTGGGACCGGCCGGCGGCCGCGCAGGGCCTGCTGCGCGAAACCGTGCTGCGCTACCAGCTCGGCGATCTCAAGCGCGACGACGTCATCAATCAGCTCGAATCGCTCACCACGATCTGGCGCGGCGACCAGACCGAGATCGAAGCGCTCAAGGTGCTGGCCCATCTCTACACCGAGGACGGCCGCTATCGCGACGCCTTCTATGTCATGCGCAGCGCCATGGCGGCGCACCCGGATTTCGGCGCTGACCCGGCAGATCCAGGACGAGGCGGCGGCGACCTTCGATGCGCTGTTCCTCACCAACAAAGGCGACACCATGCCGGCGATCGACGCGCTGGCTTTGTTCTACGACTTCCGCGAACTGACCCCGATCGGCGCCCGCGGCGACGAGATGATCCGCCGCCTTGCCGACCGCCTGGTCTCGGTCGATCTGCTCGATCAGGCGGCCGAGCTTTTGCAATATCAGGTCGATCACCGCCTGCAAGGCGCCGCGCGCGCCCAAGTGGCGACGCGGCTTGCCGTCATTTATCTGATGGACCGCAAGCCCGACCGCGCTCTGGCGAGCTTGCGCGCCAGCCGCTCCGGCGGCCTGTCCAACGATCTGCGCGACCAGCGGCTGCTCCTCGAAGCGCGCGCGCTGTCCGATCTCACCCGCCACGACCTGGCGCTGGAAGTGATCGCCGACGTGCACGGTCGCCCGGCGGAGCGGCTGCGCGCCGATATTCTGTGGGCGGCCAAGCGCTACGACGAAGCCGCCGAGCAGATCGAATTGATGTATGGCGACCGCTACAAGGATTTTACGCCGCTCAATGACGAAGAGCGGGCCGACATCATGCGCGCCGAGATCGGCTATGCGCTGTCCTCGGATTCGCTCGGCCTCGGCCGCTTCCGCGACAAATACACGGCCAAAATGGCGTCGACGCCGGACGCGCGCGCTTTCCAGATCGTCTCCGCGCCGCTCGGCGCCAGCGGCGATGAATTCGCGTCCGTCGCCCATGCCGCGGCCGCCGTCGATACGCTGGAAACGTTCCTGCGCGAGATGAAGAAGCGCTATCCGGAGTTCGAACGCGGTGTCGCCGCCGACCGAACCGCCGCCGCCCGCGCCGCCGAGCGCGTCAACCGCGCCGCTGCCGCCCGAAGTGCCGGATTTGCCCGGTCTTGGCCCGCTGCCGCCGGCCCGCGCCGCGGGACACACCGCGATGCGGTAACTCCTGTCCAGCACCACTTGCGCGCTCCTTCTCCCCGCGCGCCGGGAGAAGCACAGGCGGCCTTCGGCCGCCGTCCTCTTACGTAAAGAACGCCGATGCGAGCATCGGCTATGGATGAGGGGGCCCTCCGCCGGGCACAGAATATCGGCGCTGTCTGAAACGCTGAGGTACTAACCGCACCGCTCTGAATCGCGGAGAGGCCCCCTCATCCTCGTCGCTTCGCTCCTCGACTTCTCCCCGCACGCGGGGAGAAGTGAAGACGAGCGATCCCGTTCCCGCGAGCGCATTTGCCCGCGAGCGATGTCAAACAGCGATGTCGAAACGGCCCGTAACCTGTAGCCCGGATGAGCGGAGCGATATCCGGGTACGATCTGTAGGATGGGTGGAGCGAAGCGATACCCATCATCTTTCTTCACGCCACGGTGGGTTTCGCTTCGCTCTACCCACCCTACGAAGACCAAATAAAAATAAAGGAAGCGGAACGCCGGCAGACGCGGTATTCCACGACCTGTACGCAAGCGGCGCACAGGGCGCGCCACGGAGAAGGCGGCTTGCGCCGCCCTTCCGCTTCGGGCGCGCTCGCCTGCCGGCGTTCCACCAACGGCACTTGCGGCAGCGACCGAACGCCACCGCTCAGCTCCAGTTCACGCACTTCCTGGGACGGAACTAGGTAGGGATGGGTGTTACCCACCCCCTGCCGTCCCAGTACAGCGGGCGTTATGAGCCCGCAGGCCGGTCGTAATGCCGGCCGGTCGTTTTGGCCCGGAGCCGCCCGGGAGCGGACTGCAAATCCGCCCGCGGGAACCGTACTCGCCCCACCTGCCGGTTTGCCTCCGCCAGGCGTCCTTTCTGGGCAAGATTTGATTCGCGGTATATGTAACGGAATACAGGACTAATGTCAAGGGGACGTATCAGTATTGGCGACGGCTGGCGGTAGCGCCGCGCCGTTCACGTATTGGCGCGAACCAACTCACGCCTTGGCGATATCGGTGTGGGCGAAAGCGCCGCCTTTGAACAGGAGCCGCGCGCCATGAACCCTGGCGCAGGCATAGGACAGGCAATCGCCGAAATTCAGCCCCGCCCGGCTTTTGCGGCCTTTGCCGTAGCGCTCGAAGGCGGCGACCGCGGCATGGGCAACGTCTTCGTCGATCGGCACGATCGCAATGCTTGCCGCACGCAGCGCGCGCGTCACGTCGGCATCGACTTCGGTCGGCGTCAGCCCGGAGATTGTCGCCAGGCGCATTGACGCTTCGAGAATGACATGTGAGCCGCTAATACGCTCGCGCTCCGCCTGGATTTTCGCGGCAAGCTGGGCGGCCTCCGGCTCTCCGGTGAGAATCGCAATGACCGCCGACGTATCGACGAAGATCACTCGTTACCCCAGAGCTCGTCGATCTCCTGCTTGGTCACCGGCCGTCCGCGCTTGGGATCGCCTTTGCGCTTGATGTCGTCGGCGATCTCGGCAAGCCGTTCCGCCAGGGGCCGCTCCTCGCGCGCCAAGGCGCCTTGCAGCGCCTCGACCACCGCCTGCGTCATCGTCGTGCCTCGCCGCGCGGCAAGCTTTTTCGCCAGCTTCAGCGCGCGCTCATCGCGAATGTGCAGGGCCATGGGATTCTCCTGATATACGGAGTGTGTAGACGATCTACACGAGGTGTATATACGCTCGTTCGGTGGCGGAGGCAATGCGGGGACGTTGGGATGGCCCGGAGCCGCCCGGGAGCGGGGGATGACAGCTCCTCTATATTGAGCTCACGGACGCGGAAGCCGGCATCCTCCCACGCGCGTCGAGGCACTCATTCCGCGTCACCGCCCGGCTTGATCCAGGGGTCCATCGCGAACGGGCGACGATCACAACCGCATGGCGAATCCACCGTGAGTGCGCCAGAATGGACTGCAAGAGCAGAGCGATGGGTTAGGGAGCGAAGAAGGCATCCAAAAAGAAACGGCTGGAGGAAGCCATATAGCTGTGGACCCGCGCGTCACCGAGCTGCATTGCATCATGCCGATTGCAAACCTCCCGTCAGTGATGGCGCGCGGCATCCTATCCTACGAGCGCGCGGCCAAGCTGCCGCACCATTCGGTGGCTTTACAGCCGGTACAAGATCGGCGTGACCAGAAGCGGGTCCCCGGCGGCCTCAAGCTGCACCAGTACGCCAATCTCTATTTTCATGCGCGCAATCCTATGATGTTCAAGCGAAAGGATGAGGTGCCGATTCTCTGCATCCTGCAGGTTTCGACGAAGGTACTGGAACTCGAAGGTGCGGTTATATCGGACCAGAATGCTGCCAGCGACTATGTCCGGTTCCTGCATCCGAAGCAGTGGCGAGAGCTCGACTTAGACGCCATCTATGCAAGGGATTGGACGCATCCGGGAAATCCGGCGGCCTATTACCGGCACAGATCGCAGAAGTGCGCTGAAGTTCTGGTGCCGGAGCAAGTGGAGACGAGGTATTTGACCGGCGCTTACGTCGTCGATGAGACGGCGAAGAAACGCCTGGAAAGCCTCGGATTGGCTCTGCCGGCCACGACCAATCCCGTGCTATTCTTTCGCTAGGGGAATCATTCGACCGATGTTTCGGGCGCTTATCGGAGATTTGTTTGCCAGCCGGGCGCAGACCCTGGTGAACACGGTCAATTGCGTCGGCGTGATGGGCAAGGGAGTTGCCGAGCAGTTCAAGACGCGCTTCCCGGCGATGTTCGAGGACTACAAGAGCCGGACGGACCGCAAGGCGGTGCGTCCCGGGGAGCCCTATCTTTATCGGGACACATCGAGAACCCAGATCGTCAATTTCCCGACCAAGGATCACTGGCGCTCGCCGTCGCGGCTCTCCGACATCGAGCGCGGCCTCGATTACCTGGTTGCGCACATCTCGGAATGGGGAATTACCAGCTTGGCGTTGCCGCCGCTCGGTTGCGGCAACGGCGGATTGGAATGGTCGGAAGTTGGGCCGCTGATCTGGCATAAGCTCCACGGGCTGCCGATCGACATCGAAGTGTATGCGCCGTACGGAACGCCTAAGCAACAATTGACCAAGGAATTCCTTTCGGCACCTTCGCAAATGAGCCTGGAGGGCAAGGGACGCAAGCACAAGCCGCTCAAGCCGGAATGGATCGTGCTCATGGAGGTACTTCGCGAGCTGGAAGCCCAGCCCTACGCGAACCCGGTAGGCCGCACGATCTTTCAAAAGATCAGTTACGTCGTGACCGAAATGGGGGTGCCGACGGGCTTCCGGTTCGGCAAGGGAAGTTATGGCCCGTTTTCGGGCGACGTGAAGCTGGCGCTTCATGACTTCGCCAATCGCAACTGGCTGAACGAACAGAATCTCGGGCGAATGATCGCCCTTCGCGCTTCTCCGCAATACGCGAAGGATCGCGAGCGCTATAAGGAAGAGATCGATCGCTACCGAAGAAAGATCAACAAGGCGGTCGATCTGTTTAGTCGGATCAAGAGCACCGAGCAGGCCGAGGAAGTCATAACCGTGTTCTTTGCCGCGCGGCAACTCAAGGCCAGGCGTAACGGGGATGCCACTGAGCAGGATTTGCAGGACTACATCCTCGATTGGAAAAAATCCTGGCGTGCCGTTGAAAAGAAAGAGGCTGTCGCCAGCGCGATCCGTAATCTCGCAATGCTCGGTTGGCTGCACGTAAACATCAGCGAGTTGACGGGCGACGCGGCGATGTAGCCCAAACGCGATGGTGCTTGAGGGCCGCGTAGGATTTTTCTCCCGGATTTTGCTTCGCGCAATCCAGACTGCTTGCTGTCTACGTCGAGCTGATCAAGCGCTTGGGGCGAAAGTCCGAGAAAGTTACTATTTCACATCTAGCCGCTTTGATCTTCGCGACCTCACGGCGGACGGGGAAAGATACGACACCCGCGCTCCGCTGCGTTATTTCAACACCCATCGAAATAACCCTTGACGCCCGGCCCATATTTCAATAATCATTGAAATATGAAAAAACCCGATGCCGTGGCGGCTTTGGCGGCGCTGGCGCAGGACAGCCGGCTCGATGTGTTCCGCTTGCTGGTCCAGGCGGGGCCGGCGGGGTTGCCGGCCGGCCAGGTGGCGGCGAAGCTGAAGCTGGCGCCCAACACGCTGACGTTTCATTTCGACCGGCTGCGCGATGCCGGGCTGGTGACGGTGCGGCGCGACGGCCGCTCGATGATCTATGCGACGCGGTTCGAGACCATGAACACGCTGCTTTCGTTCCTCACCGAGAATTGCTGTCAAGGATCGCAACAAGGTTCGCCAAGTGGTGCGCAAACCTGTCCGCCCGAACAATGCGCGCCACCGGCCATCTGCAAACCGGCGCGCGGCAAACGCGCCAAAATCCCGGTGTAAGGAGGAAATCATGAAGCGCATGCATGTCCACGTCGCCGTCGACGATCTCAAACGCTCAATCGGCTTTTATTCGGCGCTGTTCGCAACGCAGCCGGCGGTGGTCAAGACCGATTACGCCAAATGGATGCTCGACGATCCGCGGGTGAATTTCGCCATCTCGACGCGCGGCCGCGCGCCGGGCCTCGATCACTTGGGGATACAGGTCGAGGACAAAGCGGAATTGCACGAGGTCTATGCCCGGCTGCACGAGGCCGGCGGCCCGGTGATCGAGCAGGGCGAAACCGCCTGCTGCTATGCCAAGTCGGAGAAATCCTGGATCGAGGATCCCGCCGGCATTGCCTGGGAGACGTTCCACACCACCGGCGAAAACACCGACTACGGCGACGGCAGCGGCGAGCGCGACGCGCGCGTGGCCAATGCCAAAGCCTGTTGCGTGCCCGGCGAGGCCGCGTCGGCCGTTGCCGCCGCAACGGCGTCGGCCTGTTGCAGATAAGCAAGCGTAGGGTGGGCGAAATTGTCTGCTCGGAGCAATCGCGTGGGCACCGCGCGCGAACGATTTCGCCCACGCGGCGTGGCTCTTCGTGCGCGGTGCCCACCCTACGCGCCGCGTTCATAAACGTGTTGCCGGGCGCCGTTATAAGAATGTCATTTCAGGGCCGATGCCCAGCCAACACAGGGAGGATCAAATGATTGAAGCGGTCGAGACCAAAGTGTTCAACGTGTTGTTTCTCTGCACCGGAAATTCGGCGCGGTCGGTCATGGCCGAGGTGATCATGAACCGCGCCGGGGCCGGCAAGTTCAAGGGCTTTTCGGCGGGCAGCCAGCCGAAAGGGCAGATTCACCCCTATACGCTCGATCTGTTGCGCAAGATGCACTACGACGTCTCCGGCTTGCGGTCAAAAAGCTGGACGGAGTTTTCGCGGCCGGACGCGCCGAAGCTCGATTTCGTGTTCACCGTCTGCGACGACGCGGCGAAGGAAACCTGCCCGGTGTGGCCGGGCCAGCCGATGACCGCGCATTGGGGCATTCCCGATCCGGCGGCCGCCACCGGCACCGAGGCGGAAGTGCGCCTGGCGTTCGCCGATGCGCTGCGCATGCTGACCAACCGCATCAATATTTTCGTCAGCCTGCCGCTGCGCTCGCTCGATCAGTTGACGCTGCAGAAGCAGCTCGACGCCATCGGCACGACCAAGGACGCGGGCGCGTCGCCGGCCTCGGCGGCGTGATGGGCGAGGCGCCCGCTCCGCTGCCGCGGCGGCTCTTGGCCGAGGGGCTCGGCACCGCGCTGCTGGTGGCGACCGTGGTCGGCTCCGGCATCATGGCGGAGCGGCTCGCCGGCGGTAACCTGGCGATCGCGCTGCTTGGCAACACCATCCCGACCGGCGCCATCCTGGTGGTGATCATCACCATCTTCGGCCCGGTGTCGGGGGCGCATTTCAATCCGGCGGTGTCGCTCGTCTTCGCCACGCGCGGCGAGATGCGCTGGCGCGAGGTGCTGCCTTATATCGCCGTGCAATGCGTCGGCGGCATCGCCGGCACGGTGGTCGCGCATCTGATGTTCGACCTGGCGCCGCTTGCAATCGGCATCAAGGGCCGCGATGGCGCGTCGCAACTGTTCGCCGAAGCCGTCGCCACCTTCACGCTCATGCTCGCCATTCTCGGCGGCTTGCGCTATGCCGCCGCGGCGGTGCCGTGGCTGGTCGGGCTCACCATCACCGCGGCCTATTGGTTCACCTCGTCGACCTCGTTCGCCAATCCGGCGGTGACGCTGGCGCGCGGCTTTACCGCGACATTCGCCGGCATCGCGCTCGGCGACGTGCCCGGCTTCATCCTGGCGCAGCTGGTCGGCGCCGCGATTGCGGTGCCGGTATCGATGACGCTGTTTCCGGCGCCGCAGGGCTCCACGGCGGGCGTCATGAAATCCGAAGAGCTGGCGCCCGGGGAATAGATCGATTGCCTACGCCCGCCTCCCGGACAGAATCGCGTTCTTCTTGTCTTCGTATTCGTCTTTCTGGATTTCGCCCTTGGCGAAGCGCTCGTCCAAGATTTGCAGCGCCGAGTGGGTCGGATCGCCGCCCGGCGATGCGGCGCCCCAATTGCCGCCCCAATGATGCGGGCCGCCCGGCGAGCGGGCGAAATAGAAGATGAGGATGCAGACGAGGATCACCAGCACGATCAGCATCGGAAACATCTCCCAGGATGAGCCGCTAAAGGGGCCGCCCCAATAGCCGTCGCGCCACATCATGTGGCCCGGGCCGGGCCAATAGTAATCCGGCGGCGGCGCGTTGGGCTGCGATTGCGTTTGCGCCAGCGCGCCGAACGGGGCGGCAAGCACCGCGAAAGCCAAGATGGCAAGACCCGCGAGTTTCTTCAACATGCATCACCTCTTTGGCTATACCTTTAACCGCCGCTTTTGCCGGCAAATTTCCTCCGCGCGACGCCGCGCTGCATTGACCTACGTCAAATCGGCGCTGCGCGCTCATAGCCTTTGGCTATGAGCAAAATTCCAGGCTACGTGCAAAATTCCGATGTGTGCGCCGACGCGACACATGATGACGCGCGCTGCGGCCGTGATAGAACGCGCAATAGAACGCGCATGAAATTTTTTGCACGGAGACGACTATGAGACGTACGATTTCGCTCGCGGCCGCAGGCTTTATCGGCATCGCATTGCCGGCGGCGCTTGCCGCACAAGCGGCCGAGCCGACCACGCTGACGATCTTTGCCGCCGGCACGCTCGCGGTGCCGTTCAAGCAAGCCACCGCGCTCTACGAAAAAGAGAACCCGGGCGTCACGGTGCAGGCGCAGTTCGGCGGCAGCGTCAAAATGGCGAAACAGATTACCGACCTGCACCAGGACGCCGACATTCTGGCGGTCGCCGATTACAACGTCATTCCCAAATATATGTTCGGCGCGACGCCGCATGCGGCGTGGTATGCCGGCTTTGCGCGCAACGCCATCACTTTCGTTTATACCGACAAGAGCAAGTTCGCGGGCGAGATCAACGCGGAGAATTGGTACAAGGTGCTGGCGCGGCCCGGCGTCGAGATCGGCCGCTCCAATCCGGATACCGATCCGTCGGGCTATCAGACCGTGCAGATGCTCGCTCTCGCCGAGAAATATTACAAGGCGCCGGGCCTCGAAGCGGGCGTGCTCAGGAATGCGCCGCTCGCCAATATGCGCGATACCGAGACCTCGCTGATCGCGGCGCTGCAGCTCGGCCAGATCGATTATCTGGCGATCTACCGCTCCGACGCCTTGCAGCATCATCTCAAATTCATCGACCTGCCGGCGCCAATCAATCTCAGCGATCCGGCGCAGGCGGCCGCGTATAAAGAGGGCGTCGCGCATACCAAAAACGGCGACCTTGCCGGCACGCCGATCGTCTACGCCGTCACCATGGTCGACGGAGCCAAGCAGGCGGCTGCGGCGGAGAAATATGTCGCGCTGTTGCTGGGGCCGGCCGGGCAGGGGATCATGAAAGACAATGGCTTCGGCACCTTCAGCCCCGCCTATGCGGTGCATGCCGAAGCGATGCCGGCGGATTTGCGCAAACTGGTCGAGCCGTGGCCTGGCTCGTAGCGGCGGGAGCGGCGTCCGGCGCGCGGGGCGAGCGCGCCGCACCGAGTAGCCCGCGCGGGCTTTATCTGTTGTGCTGGTTTCTCGGCAGCCTGCTGACGGCGTTTTTGGTCGTTCCACTGGTCGCGCTGACGCTGTCGCAATCGTGGGCGAGCTTCGCCGCAGTGGCGCGCATGGCCGACGTGCGCGACGCGGTCGTGCTCAGCCTGGAAGGCGCGTTTTTGTCGGCGACGCTGGCGGCGCTGGCCGGCGTGCCGCTGGCTTACGGGCTGGCGCGGACGAACTTTCCCGGCAAGGGCGTGATCGAAGCTTTGATCGATCTGCCGCTGGCGGTGCCGCATACGGTTGCCGGCATCGCGCTCCTGATGGTGTTCGGCCGCCAAGGCGTGCTGGGCGAGCCTTTGGCGGCGCTGGTCGGGCTCAAATTCTGGGGCACGCTCGCCGGCATCGTGGTGGCGATGCTGTTCGTCTCCGCGCCCTATACCGTGAACGCGGCGCGCATCGGCTTTGCGGCGGTCGACCCGCGGCTGGAGAAGATCGCGCGCACGCTGGGGCTCAATCCGTGGCAGACGTTCATGCGCATCACGCTGCCGCTCGCCCGGCGCGGCATCATGACCGGGGTCACGCTGACTTATGCCCGCTCGATCAGCGAGTTCGGCGCGGTGGTTATCCTGGTTTATTACCCGATGACGGCGCCGGTGAAGATCTACGAAATGTTCCTGCGCTTCGGGCTCGATCAGGCGGCGAGCGCGGCGGTGCTGTTGCTCTTCGTCTCGCTCGGCCTGTTCCTCCTCTTGCGCGCGCTGTCGCGCGGCGCGCCGCAACGGGAGAACCGATGACGGCCGGCATTGCGGTCGAAGCGCTGAGCGTTACCCTTGGCGCCTTCCGCCTCGACACCATCGATTTCGCGGCCGCGCGCGGCGAGATCCTGGTGATGCTCGGAGCGAACGGCGCGGGCAAATCGGTCACGCTGGAGACCATCGCCGGCTTCCACCGGCCTGAGCGCGGCCGGGTGCGTATTGCCGGCCGCGACGTCACCGCGCTGCCGCCGGAGCGGCGCAGAATCGGCTTTGTGGTACAAAACTTCGGGCTGTTTCCTCACCTCGACGTTGAAGGCAATGTGGCGATTGCCCGCCGCCGCGACCGCGACGCCGGCGATCCCGCTGCGCTGTTGCGCCAATTCGGCGTCGCGCATCTGGCGCGCCGGCTGCCCGCCGATTTGAGCCCGGGCGAAAAGCAGCGCGTGGCGCTCGCGCGCGCGCTCGCTGCCGCGCCGGACTTGTTCCTGTTCGACGAACCGTTCTCCGCGCTCGATGCGCAAACCCGCGCCGAGCTGCGCGACGAGCTGAAATCGTTCCTGCGGGAACTTGCGATCCCGGCGATTTTCGTCACCCACGACCACGCCGAGGCGCGCACGCTTGCCGACAAGATCGTGGTGTTGCGCGGCGGCGTCATGCTGCAAAGCGGGCCGGCGGCGGAGATATTCCAAACGCCCGCCAACGCCGCAGTCGCGCGGTTAGTCGGGGTGGAAAACATCCTCGACGGCCGCATCGCCGGGCCCGGTGGCGGCATCGCCGCGATTGCCGTCGGCGAACGGACGCTGCGCGCGCCCGCGCCGGCGCATATTGCCGGAGCCGGGACGGCGGTGCGCTTGAGCATCCGCGCCGAAGACGTGACCATTGGCGCGCCCACCGACGCCCGCGCGCCGGCGCCCGAGCGCAATCGCCTGGACGGCAAGATCACAGGGCTGCGCACGCTCGGCGCGCTGGTCGCCGTCGAGATCGACGCCGGCTTTCCGCTCAAGGCTTACCTGCTCGCTCCGCAGGCGCGGGCGATGAATCTTCGCCCCGGCGATGCAGTCGCGGTGGAGATCGCCGCCGACGCCATCCACGTCATGGCGGATTGATTGGAAACCGGGCCTTTTGCGGTGCTCTAGCACTATTCCCGGCAGGCGGATTTGTGGCCTGATCTTTATTGCCGAACAGATCGGTAATGAACCCCATCATCGTATGAGTGCTAGTCGAGCCGACCGGCGCTTTCTCGCCGCGCATGAGCTTGATCAAGCCAGCAATTAGCAATCCTCCAATTAAAAGCACCATCGGCCAGGGCAGCTTTCCGAGCCAAGACACCCAATTCGAGGACGACACGACATTGAACGGGACGTGTTGCTTACGCAGCTCCGGCAGCAGCGTGGGATCGCCGAATGCGGGAGCTTCGCTGCGAAAGGCGGTTTGTGGCGCGCGCCCGTTTGCCGCGGCCCGGCCGACAGGTTGCTTGAAAGCTCCATCGATCTGCGTTCCGGCGAAGGTAACGCTGGCGACATTGTTGGCGTCGAGCTGATCGAGGAAATCGCCGTAGGCGATCGCTGCTGGCCTGTTGATCATTTCCATGACGCCGAAGGCAGCGACGCCCAGCAGCAGCACTGCGCCGAGAGCCCACACTGAAGCGCGCATATACCACGGCCTCTGAGCTGCGTCGGTCATTTCGTCCTCCTTTGGAGCTCGTCCATCGCCCACCCGCGGCGAATCCGCGGCAGCCTCCTTTTGCTTGTCGCTCGAATCCGCAACCGACCTAAACATCGGAACCATCGACAGGGTGGAACGAATGTCCATCTTGCCGCCGCGCGCCACCCTGACCAGACCGGCAACAAAAGCCGCGGCGATGAAAAGCAGCATCGGCTTGGCCAAAAGAAAGGCGCCCAGAACGCCGAGGATCGCCGTTCCGCCAACCCCCAGCCCGAACCACTGCGAGGTCGCGACCCCAATCGTCGCATGTTGTTTGCGCAGCTCTGGGAACAATGTCGGATCGCCGAAATCCGGAACACGACTGCGAAAGACCGTCAGCGCGGCGGTGTTCTTGCTGGCCACGTCCGCAACCGGTTGTTTGAAGTGGCCGTCGATCTGCGTTCCCTGGAAGGTGACGCTGGCGACGTTGCCGGCATCGAGCTGGTCCAGGAATTCGCCATAGGGAATTGTGGTCGGCCTATCGGCCGTTTCCCGGACGCCGAAGATGGCGAGCGCCACCAGCGCTGCACCGAGGGCCAACAGCAGAGCGCGCGTGAACCACGCTTGCGTGCGACGAGGCTGAACGGCGTCGGTCATTCCGCATCTCCCACGCTGCCTTGCCGTCCGAAAAATTTATCAATATTAGGCCGCGGCGGCGCTTGATCCTTGATGCAAATCAAACTGGAACGCGACTTGCCCGTTGCGGAACTCGAGAGTGCCGCTAGCCAACCCTGAACAGTGCCGTGACCGGCCGCTTGATCTGATCGAGGATCAAAGTGAATACCGCCACCGCGCCAAATATTGCCAGCACCAGCCGCCACGGCAGCGGCGCCATCAGGGTGCCTGACAGAGCGAGACTGGCGACGATGCCGATGTCGGTGGCTGACGAGGCGAACACCCATTTGCTCGGCAGCGACGACCACAAGCGGTGGCGCTCGCGCAGCACGTAAATCAGGCCTTGCGAACCAAACAGCACGGTGACGAAAGCAAAGGTCTGCAGCTCGCCCGGACCGAGCCCGAGCTCGAATTTGGCGACGGCCAGCATCGCGGTCGAGAAGGCGAGCTTACAGATGCCGAGCACGACGGCGGCGCCGGTCACATTGCGCATCCGCCATTTGCTCGGCGACGGCGACGGGCTTGCCCGATCGGCGGTGAGCGACATGGCCAGCACGTCGTTGGTCACCAGCATCAAGACCATCATCACCGGGGTCATGACGGCGCCGCCGGTCAAGACCAGGCCGACCGCTAAAAACAGCACGATCTCAATCTTCTTGGTCAGCATGTTGAAGGTATAAGTGAGGAGCCGCTGGAAGCCGATGCGGCCCTCGCGGACGGCGAAGACGATGCCGGCCAGTCCCGGCTCGGTCAGCACCATCGCCGCCGCCGCCTTGGCAACGTCGGTGGCAGAGGCAACCGCGATGCCGATCTGCGCCTGGCGCAGCGCCGGCGCGTCGTTGACGCCGTCGCCGCACATGCCGACGATGTTGCCGGCGCGCTGCAAGGCCTGCACCAGCTTGAATTTCGCCTCGGGCACCACGCGCGCGAAAATGCTGTGGCTGGCGACGCTCGCCGGATCGGACAGCGCGTCGGCCGTGCATACCTCGCCGGCAATGCCGACCTGATGAGCGATCGCCGCCGCGGTCACGGCGGAGTCGCCGGTGATCATGACGGTGCGCACGCCCATGCCGCGCAGGTCGGCGATCAGGCTTGCCGAATCCGCACGCGGCGGATCGCTCACCGCGATGAGCCCGACGAGCCGTAGCGTGTCCGTGGGGCCGTAGGCGACGGCGATCACGCGATGGCCTTGACTGGCGAGATTGTCCACCAGGGCACGCGCGTTCTCGGGGAACGCCGCCGCTTTGGAGACGATTTCGAACGCTCCTTTGATCACGCGGCGTTCGTTCCCCTGCGGATCGACGATGACGGCCTCGGAGCTCTTGGTCGCCGGGTCGAAGGGCACGAAGCGCACCAGCCGCTCGGTTGTCGGCTGCGCTGCGGCTTTGGCGGCGGCCGAAATGGCGCCGTCGATCGGATCCTGATCGGCTTCGGAGCTGGCCAGCGCCGCCAGCGCCAAGACACGCGCGCGATCGAAGCCGGGCAGCGCCACGACATCGACGACGTTCAACTCGTTGCGCGTCAAGGTGCCGGTCTTGTCGGCGCACAACACCTCCATGCCGGCGGCCTCATGCACCGCCGAGAGGCGCGTCAGCAGCACGCCGCGCCGCGCCAGTGTCTGCGCGCCGACGGCGGCGGACAAGGTGAAGGTCGCCGGCAGAGCCGCTGGGATGGTCGCCAACAGCGCGGTCAAGGCGAGCGCGACGAGATCGCCGGCCGGAAACGCCGTGACATAGGCGTAAACGATGATGCCCGCCGCCACGGTGGCATTGACCAGCGCCAGATTGCGGGTCGCGGCAAAGATCGCGGCCTGCTCGCTGCTTCTGGAGTGCGCGGTCTGCACCAGTTCCGCGGTGCGGCCGAAGAATGTCCGCCTTCCGGTGGCGGTGACCTCGGCGATCGCCTGGCCACGCCGCACCAGCGCGCCGGCATAGACCGTATCGCCCGGGTTCGCCTCCACCGGAACGGATTCGCCGGTGAGCATGGATTGGTCCACCATCACCGCGCCCGATGCGATGCGCGCATCCGCGGGCACCAGCGCGCCGAGCGGAAGCCTGATGGCGTCGCCGGGCACCAGCTCGGCGGCTGCAAGCTTGATCCACAGGCCGTCGCGGCAGGCGAGCGCCGTTGGCGCGAGGCGTTTTTTCAGCGCCGCGAGCGCGGCGCCCGCGCGGCCTTCCTGGATGAAGCCCAAAGTGGCGTTGAACACGAGCAATGCCGCGATGACCGCCGCTTCGACATATTTGCCGAGCCCGAGCTCGATGACGAAGGCGGCTTCGAGCAGCCAGCCGATCGGCGACCAGAATTTTGTCAGGTAAGCGCGCCAGCGCGGCGCCGGCGCTTCGCTGACCGCATTGGCACCGAACTCGGCGAAGCGGCGCTGCGCTTCGTCGCCGGTCAAGCCGATGGCTGCATCGACCGTTGTCCGACTTTTTTCGGCTTCGCGCAGCCCGGCATCGACCATTCGCGATTTGCGCCTTGCGTTATTCGAGTGCGACGACCGCGGCAATCATATCCTTCTCGCCTTTGACGTGCGAAGCGTGACCGCGTCCGGACGTATCTTCCATCAGCACGGCGTCGCCGGGACCGAAAGTGTGCCGCTTTCCGTCACTGGCGCGAAGTTCGAGCTGGCCTTCCAGGCAAATCAGAAACTGATGCTGCGGCGGACAGATATTCTCGCCGGTCCAGCCGGAAGGCAATCGGACAAATTGCAGCGCACCCGCCTGCATCGCGTGAGACACGAACAGCATGGGAGCGGGCGGCCGATAGTCGGCTTCGTCGAGTTTGACCGCAACTTGCTCGAGGTGAGTCTCACCTTTGGTATCCGCATATAATCGTGCGTAATGCATCGTCGCTTCTCCTATTCGCTAAGGCGAGATCTTCGCCTTATTCGGATACGCTCATCCTGTGCTGGTCTGACTTTGGGGCGCGAAGCGGAATAGAAAGCTTTCAGTCCACGCCGGCATTGACCTGGATCAAGCGATGCTTCCATCGAAGCCAATAGCGTCCGCCGGCTGGCGAGGACGAAGTCTCAGAGAGATCGCGTTGATTGTGCGGGGGGACGATGACTGCGCTTCGGCGAGATCACGAAGCGCGCTGCACCACCACCATGTAATGCTCCGGGCTTTGCTGGCGCTCGTCGAGCGTCGCCAAACCCGCGGCGTCGCACCAGGTACGCAATTGCTGCGATGTCAGCCGATGATCCCGCGGCGGTCCGTGCTCGCAGGGGCCGTCGGGACGGAATTCCGCGATCACCGCCAATCCTTGCGGACGCAGCAAACGCGCGACGTTGCGCATGATCGCGGCCGGGTCGTCGGTATGGTGCAACACCATGGCGACCAGCGCCGCGTCGAGCTTGACGCCGGGAAGATCGAATGTCGCGGCGTCGGCGACAAAGGTTTTGATGTTGGCGATGTGCCGTTCCGTTTGCAGGCGCTGCAGATAGGCAAGCGCCTCGGCGGAGGGGTCGACGGCGTAAACAACCCCCGTGTCGCCAACTCGGCCGGCCAGCAAAAGGCTGACAAAACCCGGCCCCGGTCCGACATCCAGAACGCGATCGCCCGGTTTGAGCCGCAGCGCATCCATCCAATCGCCGACGAGAACGCCGCGCTGCACCTGACGGGCATAAATCTCGTCCCAGGTGAGATGGCTTAGATCTTTCCGGTACGCTGCTTCGTGCATTGCATCCCCGCCGCGGTTTCATCGCTTCCGCGGCGATCAACCGCGGTTCGTCCTAGGTCGTGGAAAGAACCCTGCGCCGCTCTTCATATTCCTCGCGACTGATTTCGCCGCGGGCAAAGCGCAGTTTCAATTCTTCGAGTGCGTCATGCGGCTTGTGCTTGCCGGTCATCTTGTGGACGGCGAACATCACGCCCATCACCGCCACCATGATGCTGCCGGCGACCAGATGCGGAGAAATGCCTTCGACGATCGAGTTCCACATGGCGGTTTCCTTTGGCGATTTCTTTCTGGCCTCTTCATTCTCGCCCGTATTCGCTAATATCGTCGATCGATAATCTGACGTTGATTCAGATCAAGGCCCGCCGGGAACCGCTTACGAAAACGGAAGCTGGCGGCGGGTCAGCGCAGACGATAGGCCGCATGGCAGCCGACGCACGCGGAGGTGACTTCGTGCAGTGCCGCATCCGCCTCGCGCATAGAGTCGAAAGTCCGGGTGACTGAGACGTTTTGCAGGGCGATTACAAGTCGGCTCGCTGCGTGATGCATATTAGTCCCGGCATCCTGCATCGGCTGCGGAAAGTATGGCGCCATCTCGGCAGCGTGATGCAGCGGCAGTGAACTCATGCCAAGCCGTTCCTCCAAGAGTTTGCTGGCCGCATCGAACTTGGCATCGGCGACATCACCGATGACGGTATTTAGCGTTTGCAGGTGATCGCGCATGCTGGCCAGCATATGCTCCTGCATCGGAGCCGGTAGCGGCACGAGTTGGCGCGGGTCGTCCGACGCTTGGGACATAGCGGCGGGAACCTTGGCCCCCATCATTCCGTGCATCATGTGGTCCATCGGCGGCGTCACCGCGGGGCCGGTTTGTGCCTGCTGGGCGTCGACGGTCCGCGTCACGATCATGATCGCAACGAGGGCAGTGGCCGCGGCCATGGCGGTCCATAAGCGGGCGAACTTCATGAAAGGCTCTGTGCCTAGGGATGATTTCAAATGACGCTAGCCGAGGCCGAGGCTCGGAGCGTATGATTGAGATCATATGGCGGCCAACTCGTCATGACCTCAACGGACTGGCTTTCACCAGCCGTGCGTGCAGCCGCGATCGAGCGAAGGCTCACGCCCGGTCAAGTCTTGTTCCGTTCCGGCAATAAAACAGTCGGCTTGTACCAGGTCCTTAGCGGCACGGTCAGACTCTTGCGCACCGATCGAAGCGGGCGCGAGGCCGTGCTTCAGGCAGCCTCGGCGGGCGATATTTTGGCCGAAGCCTCGCTGTTCTCACCGACCTACCATTGCGACGCCGCCGCAGCGACGGCCGCTGTGGTCCGGCTCTATCCAAAGGCCGTTCTAATGGCTGAACTGCAGCGCGATCCGAAGCATGCGCAGGCCTTTGCCGCTATGCTCGCGCACGAGATCATGGCCCTGCGCACGCGGCTCGAACGCCGCAACATTCATTCCGCACGCGACCGCGTCAGACACTTTCTCTCGCTCAATGTCGGCGCCGACGGGCATACCGTCGTTTTGCCGGGAACGCTTAAGGAACTTGCTGTCGATCTCGGGCTCACGCACGAATCCCTGTACCGGACGCTGGCCCGCATGCAGGCCGATGGCGAAATCAAGCGCACCGGAACTACGATTAGGATCGTGCTGCCGATGTGATCCGGATCATATGGGAGGCGCGCGTCACAGGTTATGAATTTGACAAGGGGCAAATAACACAAGGAATAACGCCCATGAAAACCCGCAGCAAAGTGATCGGCCTTGGCGCCGCCGCGCTAGCGCTCGGAATTGTCACTTACGCTTTCCACGCCCGGTCCGAGGAGGCTCGGGGCTTCGGTCCTCCGTTCATGCATCACGGCATGGGGAGCATGATGGGGCCGGGCACGATCGGCCCCGACATGATGGGAACGGCGCACGACTCCGCAACGATGGCCCAGTTGCGCGTCATCCATACTCTGTTCGTCAATCACGATCGCATCAAACGCACGGTGACGAACCTTCCCAATGGGATTCGCACCGTCACGGAATCGGACGATCCGCAGATCGCGCAGTTGCTCCAAACGCACGTTGCCGACATGATGAAACGCGTGGATGCCGGCGACGATCCGGGACTTCCGATCGAGAGCGACGCGCTGCATTCGATCTTTCGGGACAAGGACAAAATCCGCACGAGCGTCGAGACCACCGCAAACGGCATAATTGTCGTGCAGACCTCGGACGATCCGAAAGCGGTCGCCGAGCTGCAAGAGCACGCGGCGCAGGTGACCGACTTTGCTGAACAAGGAATGGCTGCCCTGCATACGGCGATGCTAAAGAATGGCGGTGGAGCGATGGCTGGCGCAATGATGGGTCCTGGCATGATGTTCAGGATGCACGGGATGATGGGCGGCGGCATGACGCATGGCCCGATGTGAGTGCGTTGCAGACCTCGCGAAGGCACCGCAGCGGTTGCTTTCGCATATTCGGCCTTGTAGCGATGACGCGTTGATCACACATTCACGCGGATCATCCCGACGACTTGGTCCCCTTTCACAAGCTGGACGTGCTCGCCGCCCGGGCCGGCCCAGTGTGAGCCGATCTTAACTTTGGCGAGATCCGCATCTTGCCACAGGCGTCCGACGATGCGGTTATCGACCAGGATCGGAATGTGCGCGTCGCTGCCCGGATTGCGACCGGCCGCTGCTTTGGTCGCATGCGCAAGCTTGTCCTTCACCGCCGCTTCAATCTCATCGCGTGCAAACACGCGGCCGGACTTGCGGTTGGCTCCATCGCCCGCTCGTCGCTTCATGTAGTAGTACACGACGAGCCCGACGACGCCGACAATCAACAACAGTCCAAGGATCATGCCAGGGGTGTCAACGATCATAGTCCGGGGCTCTCTACCGTTTAGAATCGTCTGATATGCAGCGCTTGCACATCGTGCGTTGCGATAGGCTGGGCATTATGTGACGATGAAATATACCTTTGACCGCGAGACGCGGTCTTGATCGAGATCAATCCCTGCCGCGAAATCAGCGATGGCTTTGTCTGGATGTTGGTTGCCCGCCATTACGTTTCGTTCAGGGAGATGTCCTATGCTTTCGGTGGCGCCTGGTCGCCGCGAGGTGGTTGATCCTTTCCTCCTAAAAGTCCGGAAACGAGCCCTACCAGCCCTTGCATAGGATGCATCGGCATAGCCAGCCCCGATTCCGCCTTTCCTCCCCGCAAAAGCCTGACGATGCCGGCGATGACGATTGCGCCGAGCATCAGCAGCATCGGTAAGGGAAGCCCGCCGAGCAAGCGCGTCCAGGATGACGACGAAACGGCGTCGATCGCGACGTGCTCCTTGCGCAGTTCCGGCATCAGCGCGGGATCGCCGAAATCGGGGACTTGGCTGCGAAAGACGGTTTGTGATGCCGTTCCGTTTGCCGTTTGCCCAACCGGTCGTTTGAAGATTCCGTCGATCTGCGTTCCCTTGAAGGTGACCCCGGCGACATTGCCTGCATCGAGCTGATCGAGGAAATCGCTATAGCGCATCGTCGGCGGTCGATCGACTCTGTCCACGATGCCGAAGAGAGCGGCCGCTAACAGGATCACGCCCAGACCCCACACCGGAGGGCGCATGTACCACGGGCGCATACAGTGTCGGGCCGCTCCTGCCATTTAAAACTTCCTTAGTAGACTCGTCTCAGTCGCTTTTTTGCAAATGTAATTTCTTAGGTCCACTGATCCCTGCATTGACGTAGATCAATGAGGCCCTTCGCCATTCGACGTTAGAGAAGTTCTTCAGCGACGCGGAAATCTGCTCTGTTTCTACGCTAAGCCAATCTTTGTTGGTCCGATGAATCGAAAGCGCACCATCGTATTCCTAGTCGCGCTCGGGGTGATCTTGAGCGCTGCTTTTGCTGCTTGGGCACTGCTGCTTCGCCCGGTCAGCGTTCAGGTTGCGTCGAGCGAGCCGGAGGTCGCCGTGCAGGTCTTCGGTCTCGGCACCGTCGAGGCGCGCGTCGAATCGAAGATCGGTTTCAAGGTTTCGGGCATTCTCGTCGATCTCGAGGCCGATGTCGGCGACTGCGTGACAAAAGGCGCGGTGCTGGCGCGGCTCGACAGCCGCGAGCAGCAGGCGCAAGTCGCGCGCGCCAAGGCCGCGGTCGAGCAGGGTGGCGCCAATTTGCAGAGGGCGGTGGCCAGCGTCGAAAAAGCCGAAGTCAATTCCGCCAATACTAAGAACATCAGCCAACGGCGGCAAAAGCTGGTACAGACAAACATCGAATCCGTAGAGACGGCCGAGACTGCAAAGGCCGTGGCAGATGCCGCCGCGGCTGATGTGGGTGTGGCTCAAGGCGACGTGGCCGTCGCGCAGGCTGCAATCAGCGACGCCAAAGCAAATATGCAGCTGCAAGGGGCAACGCTCGATTTTCATACTTTGACCGCGCCCTACGATGCCCTCGTTATCACGCGGTCAAAGGAACTCGGCGACGCTATCGCAGCGAACGATCCGGTTTTTTCGATTGTCGATTCGAATTCGATCTGGGTGCTGGCCTATATCGACGAGAGTAAGGCGGGCGAGATCGCGCTCGGCCAGCCGGCCGAGATCGTGCTGCGATCACAGCCGAACCGGCGCATCGCCGGCCATGTGGCACGGATCGAGCCCGAGAGCGATCGCGTCAACGAGGAGCGGCGGGTCGAAGTCGCGTTTGACCCAATACCGGAGAATATCAATCTCGGCGAGCAAGCCGAACTGTATATCACCACAGTCCATCTTGCGCACCCACTGCTGGTCCCGGAGGCGGCAATCATCGGACTTAGCAAGGATCATGGAACGGTGTGGACCGTCGAGGACGGACGCTTGCAACAGGAGAGCGCAACCCTCGGTCACCGCCTGCTCGATGGCCGTTATGAAATCACCGGCGGGGTGCCGGAAAAAGCCCAGGTGGTCACGCAATTGCGCAGCGGGCTACGCGCCGGCCGCGCGGCGACCATTGCCAAAGCAAAGAGCCAATGAATCTTGCCTACCGCGATATCAAACATAATCTCCCGCGCTTCGTATTGACGTGCGTCGGTTTGAGCCTGCTGCTCGGCGTTGTCATCACAATCACAGGTGTTTACCGGGGCTTGATCGACGACGCCGTGCGGCAGGCCCGCGCGGCGGACACCGATCTTTGGGTGGTCGAGGCCGGCACCAACGGGCCATTCGCCGAGGCATCCCGTATTCCGGATGACACCAGAGACTTAGTCGCACGAGTCTACGGCATCGACCGCGCCGGCGGAGTGACCTATCAGTCGGTGCAAACCGAACTCAACGGCAAGCCGCTGCGTTTGTTTGCCATTGGCTACGAGCTTGACCGGCCCGGCGGACCGAGCAAGTTGGTCGCCGGACGCGACATCATGCGCAGCCACTACGAAATGATTGTCGATCGTTCCGCTGGCCTTGCGTTGGGCCAGGAGGTTCCGCTGGGGACACATGGCCACAGCTTCACCGTCGTCGGCCTAACGCGCGACAACGTCACCAATTCCGGCGACCCCGTCGCCTACATGACGCTCCTAGATGCCCAAGAGCTGCAAATTCGAACTCGCTCCTCCTGCCGAACGCCGGGAGGTCGCACGTGGCGGCGCGCTGGAAACGAGCAATCAGATCAATGCGGTCATCGCCAAGGTGTCGCCCTACGTGCCGATCAACGAGGTCGCAGCATCACTTGCGCGCTGGAAACATCTCACGTCGCTCACCGAAGAGCAGCAGGAGACATTGCTGAGCAAGGAGGTCATCGAGAAATCACGCAGGCAACAGTTGATGGTCTTGGTGCTGTTGGTAATCGTATCGGCAGTCATCATCGCATTGATTATCTATACGCTGACCTTGGATAAGGTGCGGTCCATTGCAACGCTCAAGTTCGTCGGCGCGCCGGACCGGACCATCGTTGGTCTCATCGTCCAGCAGGCGCTCACCCTGGGGATCGTCAGTTTTGCGTTCGGGCTGGCCTTGATTCTCACCTTCCAGGGTTACTCTCCGCGACGGCTCGTGATCCTGCCCGAAGACGTGGCAGTCGTTTGCGCGATCACGGTCGCGGTCTGCCTGGCCGCCAGCACCTTCGGCATTCGGCTTGCCCTCAAGGTAGACCCCGCGGAAGCGCTCGCGGCGGCGGGGTAAAGCAATGGTCGACGCCAGCGCTCAGCCACTCGTGCGGGTCGAACACCTGTCCAAGCATTTTGGCACGGGCAGCGCGCGCGTGGACGCGCTGCGCGACATCAATATGGATGTTTTTCCGGGGCAGGTCGTCGGACTGATGGGCCCGAGCGGCTCGGGGAAGACAACGCTGCTCAACTGTATCGCCTGCATTCTGGAACCGAGCAGCGGACGGCTGACGCTCGACGGGGAAGTCGTCTATGACGAGCGTTGGCTAAGGGCCGATTTGCGTCGGCTGCGCCTCGACAAGGTCGGTTTCATTTTCCAGTATCCCAACCTGCTGCCGTTTCTTGACGCTACCGACAACGTCGCCATCGTGCTTACTCTCGCCGGATTTCGCTCCGCGGAAGCACATTCCCGCGCGGTCGATCTGCTCGATTATCTTGAGGTCGGCAACCGCAGGATGGCCGAGCCGGCGCAGCTTTCGGGCGGCGAGGCGCAGCGCGTTGCGATCGCCCGTGCACTCGCCAATCGCCCACGCATTATTCTTGCCGACGAACCCACCGCCCCGCTCGATTCGCAACGGGCGCGGATCGTAATGGATCTATTGCGCAAGATCGCGGTCGACCAGCGCGCGGCGATCATCTGCGTCACCCATGACGAGATGATCCTGGACCGCTTCGATCGCATTTTCAGGCTGCGCGATGGTAGACTTGAAGCTGAAATGGCTCTCGCGGCCAGCCCTGAAAACGCGCCGGTTCCTTAGCGTGAGGTTGCTTGGGCAAAGGGCAGCACAAGAACCGGTCAAAGGCAGGCCATTCAAACGTTGCCAATATCATATGTCGCACCTGCTAAACCGCCGAAGGACTGGGCGATCATGAATTTCAGTTCGATGGGAACGCGACGTGCGGCTCTTGTGCTTGCAGTACTTTTCGTGATTCCGACTGTCTTGTTCGGAATGCGGACGATCGGCTCGTTTCGGCTTTTGCGCTCCGCCTGTGAAGCCGGTGCGCCGGCAACCAGCAGCGTTCGCGCCTGGATGACGCTGGCTTATGTCACCAGCTCGTATCACGTCGACGCAGCAGGTCTGATCGGCGGTCTCGGGCTTCCTCGGGGTGCCGACCCCAACCTCACTATCAAAGCCGCTGCCGAAAAGACCGGCGCCTCGCCGTACCAATACATTCAGCGCGTACAACGCCTCATAGCGGCGCAGCAATCGAACGGAACGACAAGCGGCGCGAATGAAGGGGAGAGCTGGCTGCGCGCGCTGTCCGATCGAGTCCTTTCTGCGCTACTGGTCTATGGATATCCGTCGCTCGGGTTGAGCGTTCTGTTCGGTAGTGCCGGATTACCGCTGCCGCAAGGACTCTTGACCATAGTAGCGGGCTCGTTGGCCGCTCAAGGCCGGATGAATTGGATTGCGGCTGGCGGAATTACAGTCATTGCATCAGTGCTGGGCGATGCCGTGGATTATGGCTGCGGCCTTCTACTCGGCCGCAAAGTTCTGCGACGTTATGGACGCTGGTTCGGTCTGACGCCCACACGGGAAGAAAGTGCTGAACTGCTCTTCGAGCGGTGGGCACTAGCAACGGTATTCGTCACCCGCACCTTTGTCTCAAATCTCAGCACGGCGGCAAGCTTATTGGCCGGTGTAAGCCATTATAGCTTGTCTAGATTTATTGCTATTGTGATTGTAGGCCGTGCGATCTGGACTGCGGCGTATCTCGGATTGGGTTATGTGATCGGCGCTGATCTGGAAGCGGCGGCCGGATTTCTCGGTAATTTCAGCGGCTTTCTCTTCTGTGCGATGGCGCTTGTGGCCTCGGGATCGATCGCTAAGCTTTCGCGCGATCCGTCGTAATTACGAGGGGTAGCTGCACCCAGCACCAGATAATTCTTAAAGTGCGGTCTCGTCGCGAAGCCGTTGATCTCGCGCGGCGTTACGTTCCGTAGCTCTGGATGAGGGAGCCTGCGACCAGCGTCCAGCCGTCGACCAGGACGAAAAATATCAGCTTGAACGGCAGCGACACCACGACCGGCGGCAGCATCATCATGCCCATCGACATCAGCACCGAGGCCACCACGAGATCGATGATCAGGAAGGGCAGAAACAGCAGGAAGCCGATCTCGAAGGCGCGCTTGAGCTCGGAGATCATGAAAGCGGGAACCAGAACGCGCATCGACAGGTCTTCGGGCTTGTCCGGCGCCTTCTCGCCCGACAAATTCACGAATAATTGCAAATCCTTTTCGCGGACGTTCTTTTCCATGAAGGCGCGCACCGGCACCGCGCCGCGCTCGAACGCCTGATCGACGGTGATCTGGTTGGCGACCAAAGGCTTGATGCCGGTGTTGTAGACGTTGGTGAAAACCGGCCCCATCACGAAGGCGGTGAGGAACAACGCGAGCGAGATGACGACCGAATTGGGCGGCGCGGTCGCCGTGCCGAGCGCGGTGCGCAGAAGCGACAGCACCACGACGATGCGCGTGAACGACGTCATCATGACCAGGATCGACGGCGCCAGCGACAGCACCGTCATCAGCGCGATAAGCTGAATGATGCGCTCGTTGAGCCCGCCACCGCCGGCGGCGGCGTTCTGACCGAAATTAATGCTGATGTCCTGCGCGGCGAGCGGCGTCGCCGAGAACAAAAGTGCCGCTACAGAGGCCGCTACCGTTGTGAACCGGACGCGGCGGCCCCATTGCGCGAGCTTCAGGGTTTGGTCGGACGGCCTAGCAAACTCGCCATCTCCTGTTCGAGGTTGTCGTAAAGCGTGGTCTTGCCCTGGTTCGGTTTAGCCTCGCTGCGTGGCGGCTTGCCCTCCGCGGGGCGCGGCATGCGCGGCGCGGCGGGTTCGGCCGAAGCCGGCTCCGCAGCCGGTGCCGGACGCGCGGCTGCGGGGAGCGGGCGGCCTTCGGCGACCGGCTTGCGCAAGGCGGCTTCGAGCCGTTGCGCCATGTCGGCCAGGCTTTGGTCGGGTGCCGCCGCGGAATCCGCGGCAGGTGCGGGACCAATGGGCAGCGCCGCCGGCGCGGCCGCGGCAATTGGAGGAGCCGCGGGCGCTACCGGCTTGCGCGGTGTTTCGACACGCGGTTCTTGTCGCGCCTCTTGGCGCGCTTCGACACGCATTTCGATGCGCGGTTCTTGTCGCGGTTCGGTTCGGGGCTCCGCGACAGGCTCGTCCGCGACTGTACGCGCAGCCGCGCCACGATTGCGCGGCGGCGGTGCCGGTCGGGTGGAGAGTTCGTCGGCCAGCGCCGCGAGTGTGTCGCGTTGCGGGCGCGGCGGCGGTTCGGCGGGAAGCGGGAACGGCCGCGGCAATTCGTCCGGCAGCGGCTCGACGCGAGGAGCGGGGCGCGCTGCAGCCGCGGGTTCGGGTTGCAACGGCCAAGATCCGCTACCATGGCCATTGCCGTTCTCCGGCAGCGGAATGGCGCGCGGCAGCGCCTCGATTCCGGCGGGCTGACGGGACACAAGGTCGCGCGGCGCGGCGACGGCGCGCACGATATTGGGTTCGACGACGACGTCGGTCGGGCCGCCGATCATCAACAAATGCTCGACATTGTCGCGCCGCACCAGAATGAGCCGGCGGCGGCCGTCGACGCTGGCATAGTCGATCACCGCAAGGCGCGGCTGCCGGCCACGCGCGCTACCGCCGCCGAGCCGGCCGGTTCCAAAGCGACGCACCGCCCAGGCAAAGCCGAGGATGAGGCCGAGAACGACGAGGAATGCGAGGAAGAATTTTACGGCGAGCGGCATCTCCGCCCCGAACAAGGTATCAAACATCCGCACAACTCCCCGTTTCGTCGCGGCGCGCCGACAAACTTTCAAAGGTTAACGGCGCGGGTAACATTTGCCGCCGTGATTACTAACAAAGGATTAAAGATACTAGCCGGTTTTCCCGCCGAAACCGACGCCTCAAGCATTGTCATGGTAAACGGCGGTTTAATGGCAAAACCGGCGGAAACGGCGTCTTAACCGGCCATTAACCATAGCCCCGGCAAAGTCTGCCGGGTCCAGATTGTGGAACCGGGGACGCCGATGCCGATCACCGACATTCCGATTCTCGCCATGCTGCGCGAGCGCATGCAGTGGCAGCAGGCGCGCCAACAGGTGCTGGCCGAAAACGTCGCCAATGCCGACACGCCGGATTACCAGGCCAAGGACCTGGCGCCGCTCGATTTCTCGCACGAACTCACGGCCGCGTCGTTGCCGTTGGAGCGGACCAGTCCGGACCACATCGCCGCCGTATCCGGCGGCAGTTCGCAATTCGCCACCGGTGGAGGGGGCCCCTACGAGATCAGGCCGCGCGGCAATGCGGTGAGCCACGAAGAAGAAATGATGAAAGTGGCGAGCAACCAGATGGACTACGAGGCGGCCACCGAACTCTACACGCACAGTCTCAACCTGATCAAACTTGCCGCCAAAGAGTAACGCAAGCGGCGAAGCTGTTCGCCAATGACCTGCGGGATTTCCCATGAGCATGGACTTCGTCAAATCGCTCACCATCGCCGCCTCTGGTTTGCGGGCGCAGATGGGGCGCATGCGCATCATCACCGAGAATATCGCCAATGCCGATTCGGTGGCGACCACGCCGGGCGGCGATCCGTATCGGCGCCGGATCGTGACGTTCTCGACCGAGCTCGACCGTTCGATCGGCGCCGACGTGGTCGCGCTCGGCCGGGTGCAGCCCGACACTTCCGATTTTCTGGTCAGACACGAGCCCGGCAATCCGGCCGCCAATGCCCAGGGCGACGTCAAATATCCGAACGTGAACACGCTCGTGGAATTGACCGACCTGCGCGATGCGCAGCGCTCCTACGAAGCCAATCTGAACGTCGTCACTGCGACGCGCAAAATGCTGCAACTCACCATCGACATGCTGAAGACCTGATCATGGCCACACCGACCATTGCCGCCAATGCCTATGCCGCGCTGGCTAAAATGCGCGACGACACGGCGAATATCGCCGGCGGCCTCAACAAAGGGCAGGAGTCCGGGCCGAACTTCGGCTCGATCCTCAAAGACGTGATGAATGCCGTCTCGGCGGCGGCGCAAACGTCGGACGCCCAGGCGCAGGCCGTCGCTGCCGGCAAAGCCAATATGGTCGACGTCGTGACCGCGGTCGCCGAGACCGAGACCGCGTTCCAGACACTCATTTCGGTGCGCGACAAGGTGATTGCCGCCTATGAGGATGTCTTGAAGATGCCGATCTGATGACTGTCATGCCCGCCAACGGGCCCGGCCCGAAGTGGCCGGCCCGATGACAAGCTCCGGCGGGCATCCAGTCATCGCCGGCATCTCGTTTACTGCATTGCCCGCCTGCGCAGGCAATGACATCAAGGGAGGAAAATAAGCAGATGACGGGTCCGGAAGTTTTGGACGTTTCGCGCGACGCCATCGTGACCTTGTTGCTGGTCGCCTCGCCGCTGATGCTGGTCGCACTGATCGTCGGCGTCGTCGTCTCGCTCCTTCAGGCGCTCACCCAAATCCAGGAAACCACGCTGGTCTTCGTGCCTAAAATTCTCGCGATCTTCCTCGCGCTTTTGGTCGCGCTGCCGTTCATGGCCGATGCGCTGCAGGCGAACTTTATGCGCATCACCGCCCACATCACCAGCGGCTCCTAGAGCCTAATCGGTTTTGATGGAGTCAAAACCGGGCTCTAACTTTCGATTCGGGGCGACGAAGAAGAGGGCAGGGCGTGACCATCGACCTTTCCAACATGCCGGCGCTCGGCGCGACGTTCCTTTTGGTTTTTGCCCGCATCGGCACCATGGTCATGCTGCTGCCGGGGCTCGGCGAGCAGAGCATCTCGGCGCGGCTGCGGCTCACCATTGCGGTGATGTTCGCCGCGGTGCTGCTGCCGCTGCATCGCAACGACTATCACATCGATCCCGGCGCGCTGGCGCCTGCCGTGGTGATGCTGGTCGAAGAGATCATCATCGGCGCGGTGCTTGGGCTGACCGCGCGGCTGACCATCTCGGCGCTCGAAGTCGCGGGCTCGGTGATCGCCCAGCAGCTCGGTCTCGGCTTCGTCACCACGGTCGATCCGACCCAGGGCGAGCAGGGCGTCATTCTCGGCACTTTCCTGACCATGCTCGGCATCACGCTGTTCTTCGCCACCGACATGCATTATCTCGTCATCGCCGCGCTCAACGACAGCTACACTTTGTTCGCTCCGGGCGAGGTGCCCTCGACCGGCGACGTCGCGGCGCTGATGACCAAGACGGTATCCGGCGCGTTTCGCATCGGCATCCAGTTGTCGGCGCCGTTTTTGGCGTTCGGGCTATTGTTCAATCTCGGGCTCGGCGTGCTGTCGCGGCTGATGCCGCAGATGCAGGTGTTCTTCATCGCGCTGCCGCTGTCGATCCTGATCGGCTTTCTGTTCCTGATCCTGGTGCTCGGCTCGATGATGGGGTTGTTTCTCGATTACGCCGGCGGCGTGCTTTCGGTGCTCGCTCCGCATGCTTAGAACAAACGCCAAATAGCAGAGCGCGATGGCCGACGAACGCGACGATACCGAACATACCGAAGACCCCACCCCGCGGCGGCTCGAGGAAGCCATCAAGCGCGGCGACGTGGTCAAAAGCATCGAGGTCTCGACCTGGTTCACCATCGGCGGCGGAACGCTGATGCTGATGGTGTTCGCCGGTCCCATGGCGATGAACCTGCAAGCGATGTTCCGCGGCTTGCTCATGCATTCCGGCGAAATTCCCGTCAACGGGCCGGCGCTCGATCATCTCGTCAAGGGACTGGCGACGCATATTCTCGCCGCGCTCGGGATTCCGATTTTGATATTGGCGCTGGCCGCGCTGTTGGGCAACGCCATCCAGCATCGCATCCTGTTCTCGGTCGATCCGATAATGCCGCAGCTGTCGCGGATTTCGCCGGGGGCCGGGCTGCGCCGGCTGTTTTCCAAACAGGCGCTCGCCAATTTCGCCAAGGGCCTCGCCAAGCTTGCGGTGTTCGGCGCGGTGATCGGCGCGCTGTTGTGGCCGCAGCGTCAGCGCATCATCGGTCTGGTCGCCGTCGATCCGGCGATCATTCTGCCGTTCACCCGGGCGCTGGCGCTGAAAATGCTGGGCACGGTGGTGGCGATCCTGGCCATCGTCGCGGCGGCCGACTACCTGTTCCAGTACCGGCAATGGTACGACCGGCAGAAAATGTCGTTCCGCGAGATGAAGGAGGAATTCCGCCAGAGCGAGGGCGATCCCGCCATCAAGGGCAAGCTCCGCCAGTTGCGCGCGGCGCGGGCGCGCAAGCGCATGATGTCCGCGGTGCCCAAGGCCTCGGTTGTCATCACCAACCCGACCCACTTCGCCGTCGCGCTGCAATACGAGCGCGGCATGAACGCGCCGCTCTGCGTCGCCAAGGGCGCCGATCTGATCGCCCGCAAGATCCGCGAGGTGGCCGAGGCCCATGGCGTTCCGGTGGTCGAAAATCCGCCTTTGGCCCGGACTTTGTATGGGACGGTCGAGATCGACCAGGAAATTCCGCAGGAGCACTACCGCGCGGTCGCCGAAATCATCGGTTATGTGATGCGGCTGCGCCGTTCGGTGTTGCGGCCGGCCTGATTGTGTACGTTGATGCGAAGCCCCTTGCGCGATTCGACGGCGCAAGGCACTGAGCAAGGCACTGAGAGCGGGGCATGACCCAGCAGGTCAGGATCGAACGGGCAACGACCGAGCAGCCCACGACTGCGCGGCCCGAGACTGCGCGGCCCGAGACTGAGCGGCCCACGACCGAGCGGGCACCGCTGACCGGCGGCAAATCCGCGGCCGACCGGACCGCAGTGGCCGAGGCGGCGGACGGCGCCGAGACACGTTCCGCGATCGACCGCAGCGCCGCCGGATCGAGTCGCGGCAGCATCGTTCTCGTGCTGCTGGTCGCCGCCGTATTGGTCGCCGCCGCCAGCGGTATCGTGCTGGTCGGCGGCAGCAGTGCCGAACCCTATATCCTCGCTTTCCTGGCGGTGCTCGCCACCGTCGGCGTGTTCTCGCTGTTCGCGCTGGCCTGCGGCATTCTGCGGGTCTCCGGCGGGGCAACTCCGCATCCGCTGGTCAAAGCGATCGTTGACGGCGCTTCCGACGGCATCGTCGTCACCGATCACGACGGCCGCATCGTCTACGCCAATGCGGCCTATCTCGATCTCATCGACGCCGCCGATTTCAACGACATGCGGCCGGTGGAGCGCGCTTTCATCGGCGATGCCGATGCGTCCGAGGCGATTTACCGGCTTCTAAAAGCGGCGCGAGAGGGCAGGCGGCTCGACGAGGAGGTGCGCATTGCCGGGCTGCGCGGCCGGCCGGCGCGCTGGCTGCGCTTCAAGATTCGTCCGCTCGGCTCGAGCCGGCGCGATGCGCGGCTGACGGTGTGGTCGCTCGCCGACGTCAGCGCCGAGCGCGACCGCCAGGAAAATGTCTTTCAGGTGCTGCAGCATTCGATCGACTATCTCGATCATGCGCCGGCCGGCTTCTTCTCGGTCGATGACAAGGGCGACATCGTCTATCTCAATGCCACGCTCGCCAATTGGCTCGATCAGGACCTGGCGCAGGTCGGCTCCGGCGGGCTCAAGCTCGCCGATCTGGTCGCCGGCGACGGCGCGGCTTTGCTGACGACGCTGCGCGGCACGCCCGGAGAAGTCAAAACCGAAGTGCTCGATCTCGATCTGCGCACCCGCTCCGGCCGCACAGTGCCGGTGCGGGTATTTCACAAGCTTGCCTACGGCTCCGACGGCACGCCGGGCGCGTCGCGCACGCTGGTGCTCAACCGCGCCCGCGACGACGGCACCGATCCGCAGCGCGCGGCGGAAATCCGATTCATGCGGTTCTTCCACCGCACGCCGATGGCGATCGCGACCATCGACCGCAACGGCGGCGTGGTGCGCACCAATCCGCTGTTCGCAAAGCTGTTTCAGAACGTGCGCGGCGAGGAGGGCGAAGACCGCTCCATCCTCTCGATTGTCGCGGCGGGCGATCGCGAGGCGCTCGCCAACGCCATCGCGCAGGCGGCGCTCGGCAAGGGCGACATCGCGCCGGTCGACGCCACGCTTGCGGTCGACGGCGAGCGGTTCGGGCGCTTCTACGTCACCGCGGTCGAGGAGGAAGAACGCGACCAGGAAGCGGCCATCGTCTATGCGCTTGAAACCACGGCGCAGCGCGAACTGGAAAATAAAGTCACCCAGCAGCAGAAGATGGAGCTGGTCGGCCAGCTCGCCGGCGGCATCGCCCACGACTTTAACAACGTGCTCTCCGCCATCATGATGGCGACCGACTTTCTGCTCAACGCGCACAAGCCGACCGACCCGTCGTTTGCCGACATCATGCAGATCAAGCAGAACGCCAACCGGGCGGCGAGCCTGGTGCGGCATCTGCTCGCCTTCTCGCGCAAGCAGACGATGCGGCCGCAAGTACTGGATCTCGGCGAGGCGCTGTCCGATCTCACCATGCTGTTGCGCCGGCTGATCGGCGAAAAGGTTGCGCTCAACGTAGTGCACGGCCGCGATCTGTGGCCGGTCAAGGTCGATATTTCGCAGTTCGAGCAGGTGATCGTCAATCTCGCGGTCAATGCCCGCGACGCCATGCCCAATGGCGGGCGGCTTACGGTGCGCACCACCAATGTGACGGCGCCGGAATGCGCGCAATTTCACGCCAAGGGCATGCCGGCCGCCGATTATGTGCTGGTCGAAGTGGCCGATACCGGCACCGGCATTCCGGCAAAAATCTTGAGCAAGATTTTCGAGCCGTTCTTCTCCACCAAGGAGGTGGGCAAAGGCACCGGCCTTGGCCTCTCCACGGTCTACGGCATCATCAAGCAGACCGGCGGCTTCGTCTATGTCGACTCGGCGGAGAATAAAGGCGCCACATTCCGCATCTTCCTGCCGCGCCACGTCGCCAGTGCGCGGGAACTCGCCGCCGAGCGTGCCGCCGAGGCCGAAGCGCCTGCAATGGCCGCCGAGGCCGGCAAGCGGCCGGGCAATGCCGATCTGACCGGGGAGGGCACCATCCTGCTCGTCGAGGACGAGGAGGGGCTGCGTCAGCTCAATGCCCGCGGCCTTGCCTCGCGCGGCTATACCGTGCTCGAGGCCGCCAACGGCGTCGAAGCCATCGAGGTTTTGGAGAAACACGGCGGCAAGGTCGATCTCGTCGTCTCCGACGTGGTCATGCCGGAAATGGACGGGCCGACGCTGTTGCGAGAATTGCGCAGCCGCAACCCCAGCCTGAAGATCATCTTCGTCTCCGGCTATGCCGAAGACGCCTTCCAGAAGCATCTGCCGGCGGACGGGCAGTTCGCCTTTCTGCCGAAGCCCTTCACCCTCAAACAGCTCGTCAACGAAGTAAAAGACACATTGGCCGCTTGATTATGCGTCGCGGCTGCGCTTTTCGCGCCGGCTCGCGGTCTCGCTCTCTGCAATTCATGCATTTGCGACGGAACTGCGGTGCGACATCCGCGCGTGCGACGCTTTGCGACAGGCCGCCGCCGCGCCGGCCGGGCGTAGATAGACGCGAGCGCAAGCGCGGCGTCATGGTCTCGCGCGGGCGCGTGCAAGGGGCCCCGCACGGTGCAGCGATCGGTCGGAACTTGCGGTTTTATGCCGATGCGGTGGTTGCCATCGCTCGCCACGCTCATCGCGCTGGCACTGAGCCTGATTTGGACCGAAGCGGCCGATGCGCGCCACGAACGCGGCTTAAGCTTCGCCGGCGGCGCCGCCTTCGGCGCGATCACTTTCGACGACGTCATGGCGTTCGATCATCCGCTCCTTCCCGATGCCGCGCAGCCGACCTATCCGGGTGGTTCGCTGGGCGACCTGTTCAAACGCGGCGACCTGATCGGGGGCTTCGCCGCCGGCTTTCTCGGCTCCGGCGCGGTCGGTCTGTTGTTCGGTCACGGCGTGGTGGGTGAATTGAGCGGCGTTGCTTCCGTGCTGGGGCTGCTGTGCCAACTCGCGCTCATTGCCATGCTGGCGCGGCTGATCTGGACCTGGTGGCGCGACGACAAGGCCGACGCTTTCGCCGATCTGTCGCCGCGGCAATTGGCCGACGCCTATGGGCGGCCGCGCCACGAAGGGTTGCCGAAGGTCGATGAAAGCATCGGCGCGCACGACGAGGCGCTCGATAGCGACGACGACGCTCTGCGCAAGGTCGAGCAGCCGCATTCCTGACGCGAGGCGTGACGCTATTGGTCGTCTAATGCGGCGACGGCCCGTCGTGGCACGACTGCGGTCCGGCTTGATGGGGCGCCAGGTTCGGCACGTCGCATTTGGAGCAGGCGCCGAGCGCCAGGGCGAAGAGGCCGGCGAGCAGAATCAGAGGGCACGCCCGGCGTACGGGCGCAATGCGCGAGATATCGGACCGGGTGTGCATCATAAGCCGTCTTACTTATAACGGTCAGCCACGACCCTGCAAAAGACCGTTAATCGGCAACTTTTCAGCGCTGGAGGACGCCGATGACTCGGCTGGCAAAACTCAGCCGTTCCGCCATCAGACCGATCACATAAGCGAGGAGCGCCTGCACCAAAGAGGGATGCTCGACCTTCAAGCGCTCGAATGTGTCGGCCCGCAATTCGTAGGCCACGCTCGCGACTTCGGCCTGCACGGTTGCGCTGCGCGGACGGCCGGTGAGCAGCCCCATCTCGCCGATGGTGGTATGCCGTCCGAGGCTGCGCACCCGAATAGAGCTGCCGCCCTCCAAATTGACCATGATGCCCACGCGGCCATCGATAATAAAGTGCATGGAATCCGAAGGCCCGCCCTGACGAGCGATGACGTCGCCGGGGCCGAACTCGTAGCGTTGGCAATTGTCGGCCAAGATGTCGGCAAATTCGGCGTTGCCGAGCGCGTCGGCGAGCCATTCACGCAGCGAACGCGCTCCGCTGTCGGCGTCGCTGTGCGTGGCGATGATCGCGTTCTCGCAGAACTCGAGCGCGCGATCGATCTCCGGAAAGACCACGACGCTTTTGCCGATGACATGATTGTCGCCAAAGGGTTTTTCGATCGAGGGTGTGAGGTGCACCAGGACGAGGCGGGCGCCGAGCGCCTCGGCGGCCTCCTTGATTTGCGTGAAGCTATGCACCGCGGAGGAATCGAGGCCGGTGACGAGCCGGAAATCGAACAGCAGAAAGCGGCATTCCGGCCGCTCGGCAAGCAGGACTTTGACTTGTTCGTAGAGCCGATTGGCGGAGCCGAAAAACAGGTAGCTTTGCAGACGCAAGCCCTGCAATTCGCGACCATGCGCCGCGAGCAGCGCCAGCTCCCGCGGGCCGCGATCGAGCGAGCTGCGATATTCCGAGCCGTCGAAGGCGAGTTTGACGACGTTGATGCGGCCGGCGCTCAAGGCGAACGTGGCGCAGCCGAAGATCACGCCGATCGACACGCCGGGCAAGAAGCCCCACGCAACGATGATCAGAGCGATCGCAACTAAGGACAGGTATTCGAGCCGCTCCAGCTGGCGGGCGCTGTTGACCAGCCAGCGCTTGGCGGAGTCGTAACCGATCGTCACCAACAGCCCGCCGAGCACGCATTTGGGCATGTAGCCGAGAAACACGGGATTGACGAAAACGGCCGCCGCGGACATGGCCGCAATCATCAGGCCGGAGACGCGGTTGCTCCTGCCGAGGACGAAGTTCAGCCGTGACCGCGTGCTGGTGAGACAGGACGCGTAGCCGCCCAGTGCCGCGCAGAGAAGATTGGCGACGCCCTGCACCTTAAGTTCGCGATCGAGCACGGCCTCGCGTTTGGTCGACATTTCGATCGAAGTGATATTGAGCAGGATGCTGATCGTGCCAACGAACATGACGGCGATAAAATCGGCGCCGAGCTCCGGCAATGCCGACCACGGCACGCGCGCAAAGGTGAGCGTCCACGGCGGCGCAAAAGCCCGCGCCGATGGCATGGTGAACATCCAGCGCTGCGTCTGGGCGTCGGCGATGGGAATGCGAAACAGCAGCAGTACGATGTAGAAGCCGGCGATGCTGACCAGGAGCTGGGCCGGCATGGCCAGCGGTGATTTCCAATACCGCCGCCCAATCACGAGAAAAGCGGCGACCGCGATTCCCGCCGCCAATTTTTCCGCGGTGGCGAGGTCAAGGAGTTGGGAGATGTTGGCGACGCTCAGCGGATAGCCGGCCAAGATGCGAAAAACGCCCAACAGCATCAGGCAGCCGGACGCGCCAAGAAAGCCGCCGATCACCGGGTAGGGCACAAAGCGGATGGCGCGGCCAAGGCGGGCCAGACCGAGGCCGCAAAGGAGCAAACCGGTCAATGCGGCGCTCAGCGCCAGCACCACCAACGTCGTCGTCAGCAGGCCGTCGTCGAGGCCGTTCGACCGAAGCCGCACCGCGAGTGTGCCGACGAGCGCGGCAATCACCGCGCAGGTCGAGCCATCGGGTCCGCCGATGGCAAAAGGCAGCGAACTGCGCCACGACGTCAATGCACCGCCGATGGCGCCGGTAATGAATGTCGCCGTGAGACCGTAGGCAAGCCAAGGCGCCAGCGGTCCGGAGAAGATCAGCGCCGCATAGGAGACGTAGAACAGGATGGAAAATACGCCGACAACGGCGCCGGCGACCGCCGCGTGCGCCAGCGGAGTATTCAATCCGCCACGGATAAGACGGACGAATGTTCCGGACTGAATGGCCGTATCGCTCACGCAGGTTCCAATGTGGATGACATCCGGGACAGGTCGGGTTTTTGAACGCTGCACGTCTATTGCTGCCGCGACCGACTTGATGCGGCAATTCCGGACGGAGTCCGAACTACCACGATTTCGGGGCAATATCGAGTAAGCGTTGTGGAACTCCGCGGCTGCCTGCCGGCGCCGCGTTCCGCATTGCTGCCGATGATCGGTCTCGGTGGCCTTCAGCTCGCTTTAAGACGGACCGCGCGACCGTCATTCCCGACGTCCGGAAGGAAGGCCGTGAGGAGCCCGATCAGCGGCAGAAACGAGCAGACCCGATAGACAAATTCGATGCTGGTCCAGTCGGCCAGCACCCCCAACACCGCGGCGCCGATGCCGGCCATGCCGAACGCCAGGCCGAAGAAAAGTCCCGACACCATGCCGACGCGGCCGGGCATCAGCTCCTGGGCATAGACGACGATCGCCGAGAAGGCCGACGACAGCACGAGGCCGATGAGAATGGTGAGCCCGATCGTCGCCGCGAGCCCGACATAGGGCAGCGCCAGGGTGAAAGGAAGCACACCCAGGATCGACGCCCAGATCACGCGCTTGCGGCCGATGCGGTCGCCGATCGGGCCGCCGACGAAGGTTCCCACCGCAGCGGAGGCGAGGAAGACGAACAGGCAGAGCTGCGCCTTTTCCGTCGGCAAGCCGAAGCGATGCATCAGATAGAAGATGTAATAACTGGTGATGCTCGACAGATAGAAGAACTTGGAGAAGATCAAGGCAATGAGCACCGTGATGGCGCGGCGGACCTGGCCCGCCGGCAGTGCCGAAGGAGCGGCTGCCGCGCGCCCGGCTTTCGGCCCGCCATGGCCGGAGTTTTTATACCAGCGTCCCACGACCGTCAGCAGAACGATGCCGGCGAGCGCCAGTAGCGCGAACCAAGCCAGGCTCTGCTGCCCACGCGGCAGGATGAAAAACGCCGCGATCAGGGGGGCGAGCGAATTGCCGAAATTGCCGCCGACCTGGAACAGCGACTGGGCAAAGCCGTGCGCGCCGCCCGAGGCGAGCCGTGCGAGCCGCGATGATTCCGGATGGAAGATGGCCGAGCCGATTCCGAGCAGTGCTGCGCCGGCCAGCAAGACGAGAAACCCCGGCGCGAAAGCCAGGATCGCCAGCCCCAGCAACGTGCAGGTCATGCCGAACGGCAGCGAATAGGGTTGCGGCCGATGATCGGTGTAAAGCCCGACGAGCGGCTGCAACAGCGAGGCGATGCCTTGGTAGATCAGCGTGATGACGCCGATCTGGGCGAAGCTCAGATCGAAGCTGCTCTTGAGCATCGGGTAGATGGCGGGCAGCAGCGACGTCGCCACGTCGTTGAGGAAGTGGCAAAAGGTGATCGCTCCGAGAATCGCAACGGCTGTAGCGCCGGCCTGTTGCCGGCCAATAACGGCTTGGCTCAAGGGAAAAAGACCTTTCCTGACCTCTGCCGACCGCCATCGGCAAGATCGGTGCTGGCGCTTGTCATAAACGGCCGCGCGGCGGCATGCCATCCCAATCGAGCATCACACCTATGTGCGAGATGGGGTCTAACGAACGCTCGGGCGCGATCCGAAGCTCCCAATTTTGCCAGAGTATCGCGCCGCGATTTCCATTATCTTACCGGCAACCGGCCGACGGCGATCGCGCCGGCCGTCGATAGGGAGAGAAGCATTATGGACATTCAAGTGTGTGGCTCGGTGCCGTCGCGGCGCGGGCCGCCCGACAGTTTCACCGGCGTGGTCTGGCAGGAGCCGATCATCGAGGCCCCGGCGCCGGCGCTCCTGCGCTCCGGACTGGTGCGCTTCGAGCCGGGCGCACGCACCCATTGGCACACCCATCCGCTCGGCCAAACGTTATTCGTGGTGTCCGGCGCCGGCCGGGTGCAGACCTGGGGCGGCAAGGTGCGCGAGATCAAGGGCGGCGACGTGGTGTGGATTCCGCCGAACGAAAAGCATTGGCACGGCGCGGCGCCGACCACGAACATGGTTCATGTCGCCATGCAGGAAGCGCTCGACGGCAAGCACGTCACCTGGATGGAGCCGGTGACCGACGAGCAATACAAAGCCGCGCCGTAACCTCATGCGCTACGAACTTTACTACTGGCCTTCGATCCAGGGCCGCGGCGAATTCATCCGGCTGGCTTTGGAAGAAGCCGGCGCCGATTACGTCGATGTGGCGCGACAAGGCAAGCGCGGCATGGCGAAGATGATGGCGCTGCTGGACGGCAAGGGCGTCGCGCATCCGCCTTACGCGCCGCCTTTCCTGAAAGCCGGCAAGTTCGTCGTCGCGCAGACCGCGGAAATCCTGGTTTTCCTCGGTCCGCGCTTGAAACTTGCGCCGCGCGACGAAGCCGGCCGGCTGTGGGCGCATCAATTGCAGCTCACCATCGCCGATTTCGTCGTTCGCATCCACGATACGCATCACCCGGTGTCGGGCTGGCTTTATTTCGAGGAGCAGCGGCCGGCGGCGAAACGGCGGACCAAGGATTTTTGGCGCTATCAGGTGCCGAAGATGCTCGGCTATTTCGAACGGGTGCTGCAAAAGAACGGCGGCAGATACACGGTCGGCCGCAGCCTGACCTATGTCGACCTGTCGCTGTTCCAGATCGTCGAGGGCCTGCGCTACGCGTTTCCCAAGCGCATGAAGCGCTTCGAGAGGAAAATACCGGGGCTGGTTTCGCTGCGCGACCGCGTGGCGCAGCGGCCGCGGGTCAAAGCCTATCTCGCCTCGGAACGGCGCATCCCGTTTTCCCAGTGGGGCATCTACCGCTACTTCAAGGAGCTCGATGCCTGAGCGTCAGTCGAGCGCGACCGGCGCCAGCGTGGTTGGCGCAATGGCAATCCCACAACAGCCGGGCTAAGTAGGGGCGGGGATAACGCCAAAAGCCAAACGGGGGTACCATGCCGATCTGGCCACCTGCTATGCCGAGCTGGGCGGATTTCGATCTCACCAACGGGCTTAATGTTCTGCGGCTGATCTGCGGGCTGTTTTTCATCCCGCATATCGTCGGCAAATTTACCGAGCCTGCGACGCTGAATTTCTTCAAGGCCGCCAAGTTCAATCCGCCCGCGACCTGGATGTACATTGCGGGCACCATCGAGACCTTTCTGACGATCGGCCTAGTGTTCGCCATCTACACGCCCTTTGTCGCCGCTTTCGCCGCCTTCCATCTGTTCGTCGCCGGGGCCGCGACCTACAAGGTCACCAGGAAATGGATCTGGGTGATCGGCGGTATCGAGTACTGCGTGTTCTGGATGATATGCTGCATCGTGCTGGCCATGATGACGTGGCCCAAATGAGCGTGGCCCAAATAAGCGTGGCTGAAGCGGGAATGCGAAGCCAATCATCGAGCCAAACGTGTCTCGGGAGTAAGGAATGATCAAAGCAGCGATGGTCGGGCTTGGCTGGTGGGGCAAGACGGTCGTCGAGTCCGCCGAAGGCAGCGACGCCATCCGCTTCGTTGCCGGCGCGACGCGCACGGTGACGCCGGAGATCGAGGCCTTCGCCAAGAAGCAGGGCTTTAAGCTTGAGCCGGATTACGGCGCGATACTCGCCGATAAGAACGTCGACGCCGTCGTGCTCGCCACGCCGCACTCGATGCATGGCGCGCAGGTGGTCGCCGCTGCGGCGGCCGGCAAGCACGTGTTCTGCGAGAAGCCGTTCACGCTGACCAAGCGCGAAGCGGAAGATGCGGTGGCCGCGGTGAAGAAAGCCGGGGTGACGTTGGGCCTCGGCTACAATCGCCGGCTCCATCCGGAAATCATCAAGTTGCGCGAGATGATCCGCACCGGCGAACTCGGCATCATCCTGCATGTCGAAGCGACCATGACGTTTCCCAATGTGCTGTTCATCAATCCGAGCCATTGGCGCGCCGACAGGAAGGAGACGCCACTGGGCGGCCTGATGCCGATGGGCGTGCATGCGGTCGACGGCATGATCGATCTGTGCGGCCCGATCGACCACGTCTTCGCGCAAAGCTTCCGCCGCGCCGCGCCGATCGATGCCGACGACACCACCTCGATCCTGTTCCGCATGAAGGAGGGCATGTCGGGCTATCTCGGCACCATGACGACGACCGGTCCGGGTTTTTCCTTCCAGGTGTTCGGCTCCAAGGGCTGGCTGCGGCTCGAAGGCGTCACCCATGTCGCCGGCGCCTCCTCGGAAGAGCGCCGCACCAATTTGTTCGGCACCTGCAAATTCCAGCCGGTGAAGGGCGAGGCCAAGGTCTGGCAAGCGGCGAAGCTCGATGTGTCGCGCGCCGCGCTCGAAGCCTTCGCCAAGGCGGCGGAGGGCGGGCCGGCCTATCCGATCCCCTACGATCAGATGATCCACGGCGTTGCGGTGACCGAAGCCATCGTGCGCGCCGCAGGGTCGGAGAAGGTCGAGAAGGTGCAGTGACTCCGTCACCCTGAGGCGCGAGCGTAGCGAGCCTCGAAGGGCGACGGCCCGGGCGGTGCAGCATCCTTCGAGGGCCGCTGCGCGGCCACCTCAGGATGACGGGAAACGATAACAGGACAACCAACATGGATCTCGGCAACGGCCTCGGCCATCTGACTTATTCGACGCTGGTACACCCCGCCGATAATTGGGAGCAGCTCTACAATTCGCTCACCACCTATCTGCCGAAGGTGAAGGCGCGCATCGCCGGCAACAAGGCGTTCGGCGTTTGCATCCGGCTGTCGGCAAGCTCTGCGGAAACGCTCGCCAACAGCCCGGCCGAGCGCGCCAAGCTGAAAAAATTTCTCGATGACAACGACATGTATATCTACACCGCCAATGCCTTCGTCTACGGGCATTTCAAGGGCGACAAGGTGAAGGAGCAGGTCTACGAGCCGGATTGGCGCGGCGAGGAGCGCACCCAATACACGATCAATGTCGCCAACGTGCTGGCCGACGTCTGCCCCGCCGGCATCGCGCCATCGATCCAGAGCGCGCCGCTCGGCTTCAAGCCGCGGGTGACCGGGGACGACGTGATCGACAGCTACACCGATCACGTGCTGCGCGTGGTTGCGCATCTCATCGCCTTGGAATCAAAGACCGGCCGCTGTGTGCAGCTGGCGCTCGAACCGGAGCCGTTTTGCTTCCTCGAAACCACCGACGAGACGATCGCTTATTTCCGCAATCAGCTCTATTCCGGCGCCGCGGTCGAGAAGCTCGCCAGGCTCGCGCACGTGCCGATCTCCGAAGCCAACGAGGCGTTGCGGCGCCATGTCGGCATCGTCTACGACATTTGCCATCAGGCGGTCGAATACGAGAATATCTCGGAGTCCTGTCAGAAGCTCATTGATGGCGGCGTGCCGATCTTCAAATTCCAGGAAGCCGCCGCCCTGCATATTCCGGAGGTGACTCAGGACGTCGCCAATACGCTCAAGCGCTATGCCAAGACGATTTATCTGACGCAGACGATTCAGAAAATGGACGGCAAGCTCACCAAGTTCCTCAATGTCGACGACGCCATTGCCGAATTCGAAAAAGATCCGGGACCGCGGGAATGGCGCACACATATCCACGTACCGGTTTTCCTCGACGATCTCGGGCAATTCCGCACCACGCGCTTTGCCATCGAAGACGGCTTGCGTTTCCATAAAGCAAAGCCGCTGTCGCGCCATCTCGAAGTCGAGACCTATACCTGGGACGTGCTGCCCGAAAACCTCAAGAAGGGCGACATCGTCGATAATGTTTGCCGCGAGCTCGAATGGGTGCGCGGGCAATTGGTCTGATGCGGCGCGCCGTTTCGCAGGGAGTATTGCTATGAAGGTCGGATTTATTGGGCTCGGCCGCATGGGTTCGGCCATGGCGCGCCGGTTGGTCGACGGCAAGCATGACGTCGGCGTCTTCAATCGCAGTCCCGAGAAATTAAAACCGCTGACCGATGCCGGCGCCAAGCCGCTCGACTCGGTCAAGGCGGCGGCGAATTACGGCGTGGCGGTTTTCACCATGCTCGCCGACGACGCGGCGCTTTTGGAGGTGGTGACCAAACCGGGCGGCTTGCTGCAATCGTTGCCGAAGGGCGGCATTCATATCTGTGCCGGCACGCATAGCGTCGCGGCAATGCAGAATGTCAAAAAATTGCACGGCGATGCCGGGCAGATTCTCATCGCGACCCCGATGCTGGGGCGCCCCGAACTCGTCGCATCGGGTCAGGCCGGCATGCTGGTCGCGGGCGACAAGGACGCGGTCGCACGCTGCCGTGCGCTGTTCGACACCATCCCACGGCGCACCTTCGAAGCCGGCTCCGATCCGGTCGCCGCCGCGGCGATCAAGATCGCCAATAACTTCGTGCTCGGCTGCGCCATCGAAGCGATGGGCGAAGGGTTCTCGCTGATCCGCAAATACGACGTGACGCCCGACGTTTTCCTTGACGTCATGACCGACGGCCTGTTCGCCTGCTCGGCTTACAAGATCTACGGCAAGCTGATCGCCGAGGAGCGCTACCTGCCGGCCGGTCAGCGCGCCATTTTGGGCTTGAAGGACGCCAATCTGGCGCTGGAAGCCGGCGGCGCGGTCGGCGTGCCGCTGCCCTCAGGAAACGTCTGGCGCGATCGCCTGGTCGGCGCGGTGGCGCACGGCGAAGCCGAAAACGATTGGGCGGTGATGGCGAAGGATCAGGCGCGCGCCAGCGGGCTCGCCTAGCAATAGGCTAGGCACGCCACAGCGTGATCAGCAATCCGCCGGTAATAATCAGCACGCCGCCGACATAGATCGGCAGCTGCGGCCGCACGCCGAAGACGAAGAGGTTGATCGCCTGAGCGACCAAAAAGAATAGCGTGACATAGACGCCGAGCAATCTGCCGAAATCCCATCGCGGCGCGTTCACCGCGTAGCCATAGGCAAATAGCACTACGGCGCCCGCCGCAAAGAATACGGCGCGGCTTCCGATTGCCGTATTGTGCAGCCCGACGCGGACCAACGCATCGCCGCCGGCTTCGAGCACCGCGGCGACCAGCAGCAGCAGATAGGCAACGGCAAGATTCATAGATCGAGCCGGCAATCCGTCTGCGGTATGGCGCAGCACGGTAGCACGTAGCCGGTTTCAGGCTCGTCGATGGGCTCGACGTAGCTCACGCTGCCTTCGCTGAGCGCGATCCGGCACAGGCCGCAGCTGCCGGCCCGGCAGCCGAAAACCGGCGAGACGCCGGCCGCCTCGGCGAGGTTGAGCAGCGTGCCCGACGCCGGCGTCCAGACCACGTCCATGTGGCTACGCGAGAACGCGACCTTGAACGTCGCTTGCGGATCGGCCGGCACGTTTCGCGCCGGCAACAGCGTCGCGGGCCCGAAAGCTTCGTAGCGAATGTTCAAAGGGCTGACGCCGGCGTCGACTAGGCCGTCATGCATCTGCCGGATGAAATCGCCCGGACCGCACAGGAACACCTCGGCGAGCGGTGCGGCGGCGTAGGGGAGAAGGTCGGCTGGCGCCAGCCGTCCATGCTTTGGCGCGGGCAGACCCGGAAGCGGCGGCGCGCCATTGAGCCGCGAATAGGCCACGACTGCTTTCAGCCGTTGCCGCTCGGCCAAAAGCTCGGCGAGTTCGCCGGCGTGCGGATGCTCGCCCGGCCCGCGCATGCCAAAAGCGGCGAACACATCGCGCCGGCCGGATCGCGTGGCATGGTCGATCATGCTCATGATCGGGGTCACGCCGATCCCGGCGCCGGCGAGCACGAGCGGCGTGTCGTCATCGAGGTCAGGATGGAAATTGCCGCGCGGCCGCTCGACGTGAAGGATGTCCCAGATCTGGACGCTGGCGATGCGCGCCGACGACCGGCCGAGCGCGCCTTGCGCATCGCGGAGAAGTTTGACGGTGATGCGGCAGCCCTGCGTCGAATGGAGCGCAGAGAGGCTATAGGTGCTTTTGAAGCCGTCAGGCCAGACGATGGTGAGGTATTGGCCCGGCAGCGAATCGAACATCCGTGCGCCGCCGTCGGGCCGCAGCCAAAGCGAGACGATATCTTTCGTCTCCGCCACGATCGCTTCCACGCGCATGGCCGTGGTTGGCGATGACGTTGCCTCGATCCGCCGGCGCGTCTCGGCGTCAATCATCCGGCGCACCCGCGAGCGCCATTTGGCCGAGATATCCCGCGCCCGGACGACGCGGCGCAGCGCCACGGCGTCTCGATCGGCGAACTGGGTTGCCGCGATCACCTCGTGCACGGTCGGCGATGACTTGTCGCGCGTCACAAGCGTGACAGCGTCCGAATGCTTGACCACGCCCTCTTCCAGAACCCGGCAATAGAAACCGGTGCGGTTGGCGGCGAGGAAGCGGACGGAAAAATCGCTGCCGGCATCCATGTGCATCACGAGCTTGTAACAAGGGATACGCGGCTCGGAGACCTGCAAAACGGCGGTGCCCATGCGCAGAATGTCGCCGATGCGAAGCTCGCTTTCGAGCAAGCCCGCGGTGGTGACGTTCTCGCCAAACTGGCCCATCGGCAAATGGGCGCGACCGATCTCGCGGCGCCAGAACGCGTAATGCTCGAACGGATAACAATAGACCGCCTTGTCGATGCCGCCATGCGCCGACAAATCGGCCTGGCCGTCGCCGGCGAAGTTGAGTTTCTTCAAGGTCAGCGGCTGGTCGACCGGCTCCTTGAAGATGCCGGTGCGAAACGACATGCCCCGGTAGGTGGCCAGCCGGGGCTCGCCGACGTTCAGCGACACCACTGTGCCGTTCATGCCAGCCCCTCTCAAAAATCACCGACCGCCATGAACGGGGCCCGAAGATCCCGGACATGGCGGTCAATGTCGATGGCGTGCGAGGGGAAGATCGCCCGCATCGCGACTTCAGGCGGCCAACTTCAGGCAGCCTTGGCTTCTCCGAGCGCCGGGACAGGCGGCGCTTCCCGCTCAAACCTGGCGTGGTTGAGCTCAAGATCGCTGTTGATCTGGCCGACCGCCGCGGGCTTGCGGGCATGGAAGGACAAGATCCACGCAATCCCGGCCAGCAGATAGACGAGGTAAGCGTAGGGGAAGTAGTTAACCGGCGGCGCGGGCACCGGAATGACGCTGCCCACGGTCGGGATCAGCAACAGCACGAGTGCGGCCGCGCACATCGCGAGGTCGATGGGGCGCTGCTCGCCGAGCCGCTTGAGATAGACCGGCGCCGCTACGGTGATGAGGCAGTACGGCGTGATGAAGCCGAAGGCCGCAAGCGTGCCGGCATAGTTGAAGATATCGAGCGGCGCCAGTCCGCCGAGCGCGGCGATGGTCGGTAGAGAAAACGAGATGATCGACATCGTCGTCACCGCGACATGCGGCGTCTCGTTGTTCTCGTGCGTATCGGCCGTCGATGCGTGGAATATGCCGTGGCGGCCCATGGCATAGATCACGCGTGAGCCGGCATTGATGCAGGAGCAATTAAGGGCGAAGAAACTCGTCATCGCGCCGAACGACAGCGGAATCGACAACAGCGGGACATGAGCGAGCGTCGACAGCGTGTTGAGCGGCGCGTCGAGCTGATCGAGCGTCTGCGAATAGCCGCGAACGCCCAGCACCTCGACATAGGTCACGAAGACGAAGAAAGCGCCGGAGATGATGAGACTCACCGTGACGGCGCGCGGTATGGTCTTCAGCGGATCTTTTGCTTCATCGCCGAAAGCGGTGGCGCATTCGAAACCGACCAGGCTGAAGATCGCGACCACGACGCCAAGGCCGACGCTCGACCACGGCAGCTTGCCGACGTTGAATTGCGGCGAATCGACTGCGAAGTGGTGCTGATTGAGCACGATGGCGCACAGGATCAGGATCAGCGCCATCGAGATGCCTTCGAAAACCAGCATCAGCATGGCCGAGAGCTGCACGTTCTTCCAGGCGCAATACCAGGATATGCCGACGCAAGTCGCGAATAGCGCGACCGGCGGCAAATGCAGGCCCACCATTTTGAGCAGCGTATCGGCGAAAATCGTGAAAGCCGGTGGCGCCGGCGACTGAAATGCCGAGATAGGCCCAGATCAGCGACCAGCCGCCGACCGCGCCCGCGGTCACGCCCAGACCGCGGCAGATATAGGCGTACATCGACCCGGCGCCGGTGGATCGGCTGGCGAATTGGTTGAGGTTGTACGCCACGAACAGCAGCATGACGGTGCCCAGCGCATAGGACAGCCAGCTCCAATCTCCGGTGTTTGAATACATCACCGGGATGATCAGAGCCGCCGTCATAGTCGGGGAGATCAGCGCCACCGCCTGTGCAAGCACTTCGGTGAAGCTCAGACAGTTTGCTTTAAGTGGTATTTTGGCCATGGCTAACAGCTCCGTTGAATTGCCAACGAGTTCCTGCGCCCTTTCGACGTCCGAGCCCGGTCTCAAGACCACGGTGCCGCAGGCCGATAATCGAAAGGCTATTGCGCGGATGGACCGGTCAACACATCCAGTTTGCAAATGGCGCGGGGTCCAAGGGCCGATGTCGACGTTAAAATTTCGGGCATCCTGAGGCTGGCCAAAGCGAGACAAGCGGCGCCGCGCGCAAGCAGACTCCGACACCACAATTGCACGCGGCGCGAACGTGTTATGCCCGACGACCTCCAGTCAGAAATTCAGGTCGACGTCGAGATCGGAGGCGACGCGAAGCCGCGCGCCGACGCCGCCGCTGACCGCCGCATAGGCGCCGAATTTCACGCCCTTGGCGGCGTCGTCGTAACGATAGGTCGAAAGCACCGGCAGGACGTCGAGCCCGGGTGTACCGGTCTTCTGATCGATCGAGGTCATATTGCAGCGGAAGCATGGATTGACGAAGCGCAGCGCAACCTCACCGCAACGCGCGTTGGTGAAATAATCTTCGTCGTGCTCGTCGATGCCGGATACGACAATGTTCGGCCGGAACCGATTCATCGGCACCGCGTAAGGAAGCTTTTGATTGAGCGCGGCGTGCGATGCTTCCGAGATAACGAGAATGCCGTAATTGTCGACAAAGCTTGTCGGCGCGGCGTCCCGCTCCGGATATTGCACGCCGCCTTTGCGCAACGTGCGGGGATCGCATTTTGCGAGCCGGAACCGTCCGCCGAGATAGCTGCTGAACCAGGTACCGGCTTCGGCATTGCCGGCAAGCGCTTCATGCGTTTCGCCGAACAGCGAAATCGTGGCCGGCCCGCCGCTGCCGTCGGCGGAAACGTGCAGCGGCTCGATGCCGGGCGCGGAGAGAATAATGCCGCCATTGGCGAATTCGGGTTTCACCAGGGCAAGCTTCGGATGCTCGCGCTGGGTGACGAAAGTCCCGCTTTCGTCGATCACCATCCAGTTGCGATCGAATTCGAAGCCGGTCGGTGCAATGGAGACTTCGTCCATGCGGACACCGGCGCAGGATTTGACCGGATAGACAAAGAGCTCTGCGATTTTTGGCATCGTACTTCTCCTTTGGCCCGGCGTTATCCTGCGACGCCGGCAAGCGGCGGCGCTGTCCTTGCGTTGTTGAAACTCTCGGCGAAAAAACGGTCTGCGGGCAGTGCGGCAGCCTGCGTGAAATCGGAAAACGCCGCGCCGATCAGTCCCGGGCTGCCGCAGGCATAGACATCGAAGGACGACAGATCGGGAAGGTCTTCGAGCACCGCGCGATGGACGAGCCCGACGCGTCCGAACCAGCCATAGGTATCCTTCGGCTCGGACAGAACCGGAATCGCGTGCGCGCCGTGCGACGCTAGGGTTCCAAGTGCGTAGAATCCGGCTCTGTGGCGGCTGCCCCAATAGAGATGAAGGACGCGCGTATTCCCGGTTTGCGACAGCGATTCCAGCATTGCGATGATCGGCGCGATGCCGGTGCCGCCGGCAAGCAGGATAGCCGGGCGCGCGGCGTTGGCGGAAAATCCGAAATCGCCGAACGGCCCTTCGAAACGGACGATGTCGCGCGGACGCAATTGGTCGTGGACGTAGGATGTGAAGCGTCCGTTGGCGGCGCGGCCGATGTGCAGTTCGAGCGTGCCGTCCGCACGCGGCGCATTGGCGATGGAGAACGGATGGAGCCGGCCGTCCAGGCCGACCACGCAAATATATTGGCCGGGGCGGTAGCGGATCGCCGCGGGCGGCGGCGGCTTGAGCGTCACGATGGCGACGTCAGGCGCCGGTTTTGCGATTTCAACCACGCGGGCAGGGCGCCGGAATAACGCGGGGAGGGGTCGCGCCGCCAGTTCCGCGACGTCGAGCGTGACGTTGCCTAAGGGTTTGGCGCAGCAAAGTAATGCTTCAGCGCTTAAAGCGGCTTGCGGCATGCCCGGCGGTGAACCGCTATCATAGCTGACGGTGCCGGAGACGATAACAGCCCGACAAGTTCCGCAACTGCCGCCGCGGCAGGCATGCGGCAGCCAAATTTCATTGCGCAGGGCCGCTTCCAGGATCGTTTCATCCCGACCGACCGCAAAGCATTTGCCGCTGCGGCGAAGCGTAATCCACGCGGCCGGAGGCACGGTCTTTGCAAGGTCCTCTGACATGTTCCGGGCCGCGAGCCTAGGGACGCCACGGACCGTGGAAAAGGTCCAACAATGACTGATGGAGGGGTCCAGTGCTGCGACCTTGGAAAATCAGCCTTGCCGAGCGGGTAGACCGGAGCCGCAACATTCCGGTCTATCAGCAGATCGTTCAGGCGCTCATTCACGATATCCAACGCGGCCGGCTGTTGCCGGGCACGTTTCTGCCCAGTAGCCGCGAATTGGCCGGCACGCTTGGCGTCAATCGCAAGACCATCGTGCTCGCCTATGACGACCTGATCGCCCAGGGCTGGCTGGCATCCGACGGCACGCGGGGAACGATCGTGTCCGATTCACTGCCTGAATTGGCGCCACAGCTATCGCCGATTCCGCCTTTCGATATCGGCTATGAAAGCGCTTCGCCGGAATTCAAAATCCATCCCTCAGCCGATCCGCTGCCGGCCTTCGTCGAGAATGCCGATCTGACCTTCGATGACGGCGCACCGGATTCCCGGCTGCTGTCGCCCGATGTGTTGTCGCGGGCCTATCGCACGGCGCTCCGCCAGGCCGCTCGCGGCAACTGGCTCGGCTATGGCGATCCGCGCGGCTCGCCGATACTGCGCGAGACCATCGCGAACATGTTGACCGCGCACCGCGGCATCGTGGCGAGTGCGGACAATATCTGCATCACCCGCGGCAGCCAGATGGCGATCTTCCTCGCCGCCCGGATTCTTGTCCGGCCCGGAGAAACCGTGGTGGTCGAAGCGCTCAGTTATTCGCCGGCCTGGGAGGCGTTTCGCGCGGCGGGCGCTTCGGTCGTCGGCGCCAGACTTGACGACAACGGCCTCGACGTCGATGATCTCGAAGCGCTATGCCGGAAGCACAAGGTCCGCGCGCTCTACCTGACCCCGCACCACCAGTTCCCGACGACAGTGTCGCTGACGCCGCAGCGGCGGTTACGGCTCCTCGATCTTGCCGGCCAGTTCGGTTTCGCGGTGATCGAGGACGATTACGATCACGAATTCCATTTCGAACAGCAACCGCTGTTGCCGATCGCAAGCTATGCGCCGCGCCGCACCGTCTATATCGGCTCGATGTCGAAGCTGCTGCTGCCGGGCCTGCGTGTCGGTTACGTCGCCGCGGCTCCGGACGTCATCCGCCTGATGGCGAACGAGACGGTGATCATCGACCGTCAAGGAAACGTGCCGACCGAACTGGCGGTGGTGGAGCTGATCGAGTCCGGCGAGTTGCAACGCCATGCGCGCAAGGCGCTGCAGGTATACTTGCGGCGGCGCAACGCGTTCGCGGAACTCTTGCGGGAGAATTTCGGCGAAGCCGTCGATTTCAAAATACCGGCCGGTGGACTTTCGTTCTGGCTCAAATTCGGCGATGCCGCGGTGCTCGATACGATCGAGAAGGATGCGCCTAAATGCGGCGTGCGGTTCCTGCCGTCACGGTCGTTCGCCGTCCCGCCCTACCAGCAGCGGGGACTGCGGCTCGGTTATGCCAGCCTCAATCCCGATGAGGCGACAGAGGCGGTGCGCCGGCTGCGGCGGTCGGCCGATAGCGCGATACGGCCGAAGGTGTTGCAGCAGCACTGACATCTGCGGCCATGGCCGACCTGACTGGTGCGGTGGCCGGTACGGCTAAGCTGCCAGACGTCCCTTCACCCGCTCCAGCGCGTCCTGCATCGTCTTCGCGCTCTTGCGCAGCCCCTCGCGCTCCGCGTCCGACATGTCCGGCTGCAGCACTTCGATGACGCCGCCGTGGCCGATCACGCTCGGCAGCGACAACGTCACGCCGAACTCCTTTTGCAGGCTGCCGACCGGGATCACCGCGTGCTCGTCGCGTAAAATCATCTCGGCGATGCGCGCCGAGACGATGCCGATGCCGTATTGGCTGGCGTCGTGGCCTTCGATGATGGTGATGTTGGCGTAGCGCACGTCCTTTTCGACTTTTTCGCGCAGGCCATCGACCGTCTCGCCGCGTTGTTTAAGGAGCGCCGCAATCGGCACGCCGCCGATGCGGGCGGCCGACCAAAGAAAGACCTGCGAGGTGCCGTGGTCGCCGATGACGTTGGCTTCGACATGGGCCGGGTCGACGCCGAAATGCGCTCCGAGATGGATGCGAAAGCGCATGGTGTCGATGAATGTGCCGGCGCTGATCACGCGGGCATCGACGCCGGCGGCTTTCGCCGCGTCGCGGGCGATGTCGGCGAGCGGATCGGGCGGATCGGTGACGACGAGCAGCACGGTGTCCGGCGCGGCGTGCACGATGCGGGGCACGATATCGCGATAGATCGCGGCGTTCTTGTCGAGGAGCCGCAGCCGGCCCAGCGGATCGTTGCGGTCGGTGGCGCCGCCGGTCTTCTCGTTGACGCCCGAGGTGATCATGACCACGCCCGCGCTTTCGAGCGCGTCGTAGTCGCCGTCCGCAATTTCGACTTTGGGCGTAAGCGGCGTGCCGTAACGCAGATCGGTGGCGACCGCTTCGGCGGTCTTGCGGGTGCGGTTGACCAGCACGATGTTGCGCGCGGTGCCGCGGTTGACCGCCGCCATGGCGCAGGCGCAGCCGACTGTTCCGGTGCCGATAATGCCGATCTTCATGGTGCTTCAACCCGGTTGTGGAAACCGCGTTCCATTTACCCGCACTCGCGCCCTGCTATGGTAGGAACGCCAACCAAAGCTGCCCACCCGATTTACATAATATGCGTTCGGAACACGGCATGGAAATCCTGCGCGAGACCGACTTCGATTTTCTCGGCCCGAAAACCACCGGGAAGGTCCGCGATATCTACGACCAAGGCGACCGGCTCGTTCTGGTCACGACCGACCGCCATTCGTCGTTCGACCGCATCATCGCGCATATCCCGTGGAAGGGGCAGGTGCTCAATCAGGTCGCCGCGCACTGGTTCGAACTGACCAAGGATATCGTGCCGAACCATGTGCTGGCGGTTCCCGATCCGAACGTGACCATCGCCCGGAAATGCCGGCTGGTGCCGATCGAGGCCGTGGTGCGCGGTTACCTGACCGGCGTCACCGACACCGCAATCTGGACCCGCTACGGCAAGGGCCAGCGCGATTTCGGCGGGCTCAAGCTGCCCGACGCTATGCGCAAGAACCAGAAATTGCCGCAGCCGATCTTCGACCCGACCACGAAAGAAGCCGCCCACGACCGCACGCTTTCGCCCGAGGAGATGATCGCGGAAGGCTTTGTCAACAAGGATTTATTCGCGCGCATCCAGGAGACCGCGCTCAAGCTCTTTGCGCGAGGGCAAGAGATCGCGGCGCGCCGCGGTCTCCTTCTGGTCGATACCAAATATGAATTCGGCATGGACGGGCAGGGCGGGCTGGTGCTGATCGATGAGATCCATACTCCGGATTCGTCGCGCTATTGGCAGCGCAATTCCTATGCGGCGCGCTTGGCCGCCGGCCAGGAGCCGGATTATTTCGACAAGGAGTTTTTGCGGCTGTGGTTCAAGGAGCACTCCGACCCTTATGCCGATAAGGAACTGCCGGAGGCGCCGAGCGAGCTCGTCGAGGAACTGTCGCGGCGCTATATCCGCATGTATGAGCAGATCGCCGGCAAAAGCTTCGCGCCCGGGGCGACGCCGATCCTGCCGCGCATCGCACGAAATTTGCGGGCGTTCGCCGCGTGAATAAATCGCTGCCGGCCGGCGGCCGATTCGTCATGTCTGTGTCATGACGCAATTGCGGCGCATGGAAAATTCGCATCATTAAAATGCTTTTTGGCCATTCATCACGCAACAATTATGCGCGCATTCATAAATTGTGATCGCATCCGTAGTGGCACGCACTTCTGACCGTCAAATCTTGGACGCAAATGGTCGATAAGTGTTCGTCTAACGCGTAAGAACCGTTGTCGAGTCTTCATCGGCGTTTGATGGCTGTTGTAGATTCGAGAAGAAAGCGAGGGATGGAATCGCCCGTAAATTTCGAACTCTTACGGGAGATCGCCATGTCTACCCAGTCGGTTTCGCCTCGCGAAAATGTTTTCATCGCTCCACCGCCGGTCGGTTCGTTGGTCCGCCGCATCATCGACACGATGGTGGAATGGCACCGTCGCATGCGTTCGCGGCAGGAGTTGGCGCTGTTATCCGAACTGGACTTGAAGGATATCGGCTATCCGGCGCGGGTCGCCGCCGAGAAGGCCAAGCCGTTCTGGCGCGCGTGATAGCATCCATCATGAAAAGGAAGACGAAATGATGCTCGCGGTGGTGGCTGCGATTTGGCGCGCCCGGCGCGATCCATCGTTTGAAGTTGTGTGGCTGTGTTCCTTGCTCGGGCTGACGCTTACTTTCGCCGTGGTGCGTTAGCCTAGCCCAGCGCCTTGGCGCCGGCGTGGGCGATCTGTTCGTCCTCGTGGGACTGCACGCCCGACACGCCGATGCCGCCGACGCATTCATTGTCATGCAGTAGCGGCACGCCGCCCTGGATCAGCGTGCCGGGAAAGTCGACGAAGGCCGGTCGCGCCTTGACCATGTCCTCGAAAAACTTGCTCGGCCGTCCGGTCATGGCCGAGGTGCGGGCCTTGCCGATCGACACTTCGCCGGAAATCCGCGGCGCGCCGTCCATGCGCATAAAGCCGAGCAGAATGCCGCTGTCGTCGAGCACGGAAATTGCCACCGCCCAGTTGTTCTTGGCGGCCTCTGCTTCGCAGGCGGCGATGAGCTTCTTCACATCGGCCGAGGTCAAAGTGTGTTTGGTGCGCATGAAAGCTCCTGGTGCGGTTTCGGAAATCTTGTAGGGTGGCCATGGCGCGCCGTGATGTCGTGGTCGCGTGGGCAAAATCGCAGACGCGCCATGCCCACGCGAAGAGCCGGGACACGATTTTGCCCACCCTACAAAATTTACTTCAGCGAGAAGCGGATGGGTACGGTGAGATCGAGCTTGGCTTCGGTCATGGTCGAGGGGAACGGCGGCAGCGGCTGGGCGCGCTCGATCATCGACATGACCTCGTCATCGAGCGCCGGATGGCCGGAGCTGCGCACCACATGGTGCTCCAGCACGTGGCCGCTGCGGTCGACGCTGAAGCTTAACAGCACCACGCCTTCCTCGCCGTGCTCCTGCGCCGCGCTCGGGTAGCGCTTGTACTGTTCGAGATGCCGCACCAGGCTCGTTTGCCACGCCGGCGCAATGTGCGGCGCGCCGCCCTTGCTGCGCGCCGGCATGGCGGGCGTCGGTGGCTTCTGCTCCTCGACCTTCGGCGGTGGCGGCGGGGTCTCGGGGACGGCCACGGCTTGCGGCTCTAGAGGTGGCGGCGGCGGGGGTGGCGGCGGTTTTTCGACCTCCGGCGGCGGCTGTTCGGGAGTGGGCGCCACTTCGGGCTGATCCACAGTGTCGTCGGTCGGCGAAAAATCCACCGCGATCGGCGTCGTATCGTCGCCGATTTCGTCCGGCTTGTGCACGTAGACGTAGGCAGCGACGGCGGCGAGGTGGATGCCGAGCACGACGAGCGCAGCAAAGGCCCAACGCCGCAGATCGCGCGGGTCGTCGTCGTCGAACCAGGTGAGCGAAGATACGTTCATTTCACTTCGCGCGTTTCCATGCCGACCAGGGCGATTTTGAGGTAGCCGGAATCGCGCAACACGTTCATCAATTGCATGACGTCGCCATAAGGCACGGCGCGGTCGCCGCGCATGAAGATGCGCTGCTCTTTGTCGCCGCCGGTGGCGCTGGCGAGCGCGGCCGGCAGTGCGTCGCGCGTCACGGTATTGTCGCCAATCGCGAGGCTGCCGTCGGCTTTGAGCGTGAGGTAAACCGGCTTCGGCGGCCGCTGCTGCTGCGGCGCGGTCGAGGAGGGCAGATCGACCGCCACGTCGACCGTGGCCAGCGGCGCCGCCACCATGAAGATGATGAGCAGCACCAGCATCACGTCGATGAACGGCGTGACGTTGATGTCGTGCACTTCGGTGAGTTCGTCGGTGCCGTGATCGAGGCGGATGGCCATTGGATTGAACTCGGTATTATTCGGCGGCCTGCGGCATCGGCATTTTGGCGCGGTCGAGATCGCGGCTGACGAGCCGCATCACCTGCGCCGACGCGTCGCCGAGATAGGCGCGGTAATGCGCGGTCTGGCGCGCCAGCACGTTGTAGATCATCACCGCCGGAATGGCGGCGACCAGGCCGAAGGCGGTGGCGAGCAGCGCTTGCGCGATGCCGGGCGCCACCACCGCGAGATTGGTGGTGTGGGCGTTGGAAATGCCGATGAAGCTGTTCATGATGCCCCACACCGTGCCGAACAGACCGACAAAGGGCGCGGTCGAGCCAATGGTGGCCAGAACGCCGGTGCCGCGCGAGACTTTGCGGCTTACCGCCATTTCGATGCGCTCGAGCTGCAGCGCGATACGTTCCTTCAATCCTTCGGCGCGCAGATTGGCGGACAGCCGGATTTCCTGGGCGGCGGATTGCATCAATTGCGACACCGGGCTGTCGCCTTCGCGCAATTGCTCATGCGCCTGGGCGAAAGTCGCCGCGCCGTTGAGAATGCGGATATCGCGGCGCACTTCGCTGCGCGCGCTACGCAATTCCAGCGTCTTGGCGAGCCACACCGTCCAGGTGACGAGCGACGCGAAAGCGAGCCCGATGATGACCGCCTTCACGATCAGGTCGGCATTTTCGAACATGCCCCACGGCGAAAGGTCTTCCGGCAGATCGGCCGCACTCACCATGTGTTGGCCCACCGCCGGTTCGGGAGAGGCAGTGGACGAGGCCGCCGCGGCGGGGGCCATTGCGTTTGACGGCGCGCTTGAAGCTGCGGCTGGCGCGCTCGTTGCCGGTGCATCGGCAGAAGTCGTGGGTGCAGCGGAGGGCGGAGCAGACGGGGCAGGTTCGCCGACCGCAGCCGGCGGCATTGCTGGGGTGGCGGCCGGCGCAATAGCGCTCGACGGTGCCGGCGCAGTCACCGGAGCCGGCGCAGCGGCCGGACCGCCGGCGGGATTGGCCTGCGCGTAAGCCTGTTGTGTCAGTGCCGGCGCCAACATCAGCGCGGCGAGGACACACAGGATGCTGAGCGGCGCACGGCGGCCGGCGCGATGCCATCCGAGAGGCGCCTTGAGTTGTGGCCGCAAAAGGACGTCATGATGCTGCACGGTGCGAAGGCTCCAGCCGGCGAGGTATGAGGCGCGTCGTTTCAGTTTGGAATAATGAAAAACTGCTGTCTTTTCAGCGCCTTCAGATAGCGGTGTTAGAGCCGTCAGGCAACACAAATAGCGTCGAAGAAGCAGCACGGGGTTTCGGTTCCGAATGGGAATGGCATCAATGGTCGGGCCCCTCCGCCTCAACCAAGCGCCGGCCGCGGTCCACAAGGTACATAGGCACATTATTGTGTCACGAAGCGGGCGGAAATCGGATGAAGATCTCACATCTTTTCCTTTTGCCACCCATGAGTAGCCGCGGCGCGCAGTCACGCTCCATTACCAAGCAACCGGGAAGCGATAATTCAGACCGGCCCGCACGAGATTGTCTTTCACCCGACTGGTAACCGTGGTGGTGGGAGGGCCGATTGAGCCCGTCGTGACGTTGCCGGTGTCGAAATAAAGGTATTCGACCCGGGCGCTGAGATTCTCGGTGATGCCGTATTCCAGTCCGCCGCCGGCCGTCCAGGTGCCGTAGGTTACAGTGGTGCTGGTAGGTCCGGCGGGTATGGTGAAACTGGACCTCAGCTCGCCGGCCGCGCCGCCCGCCGTCGCATAAACCAGGAACCGGTCGAACGCCACGCCCAAGCGCCCGCGCAGCGTTCCAAACCACGGCATCTGGCTGCTGCCCGACAAGACCCCCGAAGCCAGCGACTGATTCTGCGTAGAGCCGTCGAAATCGGCCTCAAATCCCCAGACAACGAAGCCGGTCTGATAGTTGACGCCGATTTGGGCGCCGCCGACAAATCCCGGAATGTTGGTGCTGGCCGAAGCGCTCACACCGCCGCCTGACGCGTTGGTCGTGTCCGTACCAAACCCGGAGCCGGCGTTGAGGCCAAGATAGAGGCCGTTCCAATTATAAGCTGCCGGCGCCGCAGCAGGCGCAGGCATGGGGCCGGGCGACAGATCGGCACTCGCCGCATGGCCGGTGACGGCGAGAAGGCCGATCAGCGCCGTCACTAGCGACACCAGCGAGGACGGCACCGCGATAGCGCAGTCATGCTTGACGCTCGATCCCATAACACACCTCTTAGGTCCACGCTTCATGGTGTAGGCGCTCATATTTTCTTCTTGATGCCGATGAAGAAGCCGCGGCGCGGGCCATATTGCGAAGCGAACACGCCGATGCCGCTGCCGTTCCTGATCTGATAGATGGTGTCGAAGATGTTCACGACGTCGAAGCGCACGGTCAGCGGCTTGCCGTCCGGCATGGCGAAGTCGTGCGCGATGCTGGTGTTGAACTGCGCATAGGGCGGTTCGGTATCGATATTGGCGTCGCCGGCGCGCAGGCCGGAGCCGTAGATCATGTCGGCACTCACACTCGTCCCGCACAGCGAGTCCCACCAGTTCTCGCCGGCATAGGACGGCCGGCCGCAGAATTTATAGGCGACGCCGGCCGAGCCGGTCACAAACTGGGTGTGGTCGGTATAGATCCAGTGCGAGTCGAGGTACTGTAGCTCCGTCAAACCGCCGAGATCGGCGACCGGCATGGCGGTGTCGAACAGATACTGGTTCGAGACCACGTCGGTGGCCTTCTCCTGGCTCACGGCGAGGTTGCCATAGGCCTGGAAATTACCGCTGTGGTACTTGGCGGAAAATTCGACGCCTTGGACCACGCCCTTGGCGTAATTGAAGGCGCTGAGCACCAAAGCCTGGCCGAAATTGCCGTTGTCGATCAAATCCGTCGCGATCTTGTAATAGGCGTCGAGTCCGAGATCGAGCGTGGTGCAGTCCTTTGCATCGGCCGTGTAACAGCCGAACGGGATTTTCTGATCGATGCCGGCGTCGAAATAATGCGAGCGCTCCGGCAGCACCGGGCTGTTGCCGTCGTTGCTCGCCGCACCGGTCGTGCCGTCGAACAGCGCGGGACTAAACGGCGCCTCCTCGACCAGAATCGGCGGCGTGAAGTAGCGTGCATAGCCGGCGTGCAGCGTGGTGTTGGCGAACGGCTTGTAGGTAAAGCTGACGCGCGGGCTTAACTGGTTGGCGTCGGTGTATTGCCACATCTGGTCGAAGCGCAGGCCGGCATTCATCGTCAGCTTGTCGGTGATCTTCCATTCGTCCTGGGCATAGACGCCGGCGAGCCAGCCGAGCTTGGCGGTATCCTCGGTGATTGGGAGAGGCGGCTCCGTTGGCGTTCCTCCGGGCGCCTCCTCGACCCACGATGTATTATCGACCCAGGCCTGTTCGGCGCTGACGGTAAATCCCATGCGCAGCGTATGTGCTGGGGTCAGGACATACGACGCGTCGCCCTGGATACCGTTGGTATAGGCTTGCCGGCTGATGTCGGAGGCGATGCCGTTCAACAATAGGTCGCCGACCGGGTCCGGCATGAAGTGCAGAGCGTCATAGCGGGTGAAGTAGGACAGTTGTCCGTCAAAGCCGTTCACCGACCTTTGCAAGGCCAGCACGCCGAACTGGGTGTCCTCGTATTGGTTTTCGTTGAGCGTCGATGAATTGAAAGTCGTGACCCCGAACGCGCTGCCCAGCACGGTCGGCACTCCCGGCGTGTTGGGAATCTGGAAATTGCTGGTGGCCGTTCCCGCCAGCAAGGTCAGGCGCGTATAAGGGTCGATGAACGTCGATGCGTAAACGAAGCCTTTTTCCTGCGACGAGAAATCGTGGATGGCATTGAGCGTCGGCAGCGGATTTTCGATGCCCTCGGTGGTCTGCAGGTAGCGGCCGGTGACGAAATATTGCACGCCGCCCAAGCAGGTCGCGGCGGCGGGCGATCGCGATGCCGAGCCGGAGGTGTTGGCGGGACAATAAGTGCCGCCGTAATCGAAGCTCGGCTCGATGGTGCCGCGGCTGCCGCCGTAATAGCCGATGCTGCCCGAATTGTTGAAAATGTCGGTACGGGTGGTGATGTCGACGAGACCCGTCGTGCGTAGCCCATATTCAGCCGGCAGCGCACCGGTGATCAGCGATAAGCTGCCGATCAAGTCGGTGTCCAAAAAGCTGCCGAAGCCGGTGACGCCGTCCGGCAGCATGATGCCGTTGATGCGGAATTGCGCATTGGCGTGATCGTTGCGGATATGGAACGAGCCGGCGGCGGCGGAGTCCTGCGACACGCCGGGCGCTTGCAGTAATACGCGCTCGACCGGCGTATTGGTGCCCTGCGGCAGCGCTTGGATGGTGTCGCGGCTGAGCGTGTCGGACGTGGTGCCGATCGTGGTGTAGAGGCTGCTGCGAGCTACATCAAAGCCGTTTTGCTTTTGCGTGAGTTGTTCGGCGGGTGTCACCGGGGGCACCGTCGGCGGCGGCGTGCGTCGAACGACCTGGCGCGGCGCCCGCCTGACTGGCGGAGCTGTCACGGTGATTTGCGGCAGGTGGCCTGGGCCACCGCCCGCTCGCGGCGGCGGCGCGGGCGCCGCCGTGGCAGGCGCGGCTACCGCCGGCGTCGGTGCTGCCGGCAGAGGCGCCGCCGGTTGCGACGGGGCGGGTTGAGACGGAACGGGTTGACCTTGGGCGGGCTGATTTTGAGCTGGCTGGTCTTGTGCACTCGCACTCGAGCCAAGAGACAGCAGCGCCACCAGCGCCGAGCTGCCAAGCAGACTCAACCGACTAACGCGATAAGCAGGAACTGACATGAGGACTCCGCCAAGCAGCGTTGCAAGATAAGATCCGGCGCACTGGCGGCCGTGCCGTCGCGGCAAATCATATGGAATAGGGATGAAATGCCGCGCTCAATCTTGCCCGACACCGATGGCGCAAAGCACCACGATGCCGAAGATCGGCACTAACCGCTCGCTAGGCGGTGGGCGGAGCCCGTGATCGAAAGGCAAGACGAAGCGGCGGAGAGACGCCGTGGGAGACGGTGACGGAGAGCCTTATCCGATAGAAACCCTCCGGCACCGGCAATTGCGGCGGCGTGGAGACGAACGAAGTGGAGACGAGAAAAATCGAAGCGCAGATCGGACAATAGCCGTCATAGTCGCCGCTATTCTGTGAGGCGCGGTGCGATGTTTTTGCGACAACGGCGTTATGTGCGCCACGCAGGGTCAGATGGTCGGCGCCGACGGCGCCATCGAGGTCCACGTGGCCGAACGAAATGACGATCTGCAGCAAAAGCGCTGCAAGCGCGAGATATGCGCCACGCCGTCTATGGCCGTGAACCCATCCCATGGCGGGATGCTAATGTTACAGTGTTACGTTTGGCAAGAGGATTGATTGGTAACAGCGCAAGCGCACGTCGCATTGCAGATTTTCTCCAGCAGCATCGGCGCCATCATGGCAACGCGGCAGACGGTCTTAGATCGGCTCGGCGTCGATCAACACGAAGGCGACCACCGCCGGTTCCGCGGTGCGGTTGCTCCAGGCATGATTGGTGCCGCGCTGCACGAGGACGTCGCCAGCTTTGAGCAAGACCTCGCCTTCGTCCATCATGGCGTAGATCTCGCCCGACAGCACGATGGCGTAATCGATCGTCGCGGTCTTGTGAAAGCCGGGATGGCGCGGATTGTTGCGGTCGGTTGCGTCCGCGCGTCCGGAATCGTCGGGCAAAGCGTGCTCGCGCGCGATGGCGGCGAGGCGCTCGGAATCGGGCGGATATTCGATGACGCGGAACACCGAGCCGTTCTGCGGCGGCGGCAGACGATGGCCGCGCGCGATGGCGTCGGCGTTGCCGCGATTGTCGGCGGGCGTCTTCGTCGTTTCCCAAAGCTCGTGCACGATGGCGCTGCCCTTGGTACGGCTGAACACATGCGGGGTGGGGCCGTCGATGACGAAGATCGATTTGCCGGCCGCATCATGGCCGGTGACGACGCGGCGAATGTGTCTGGTCATTTGCTTTCCTAGCCGGCAGCAAAAGATTTGGCTCGCACTGTTGTCCAGCACTGCCAATATTGTCTACTTACCGGACATTCGCCAAGTGTCGCAACAAAGCTGCGAATCACCTTAACCGTAGGCAGGCGAATCTGAGGGTAGTCCAATTGCCCGGCCAGAAACGCTATGTATGATATTGTTATTCACATACCGTGTGACGGAAGGTCCCGATGCCTATGCGTCTCTGCGTCCTTTTCTTATCGTTGCTGCTCCTGTGCAGCGGAGCGACCCACTTGCGTGCGGAGACGCCCGACGAATGGGTCAAGCTGCTAAGTCGCGTACATGGCGGCTTTGGCTCATTTCTGCCAGTCGGCGTGCGGATCGGCGAAGACGCCATGAAGCGTCTAAATGCCAAGCCGCGTGAATTGACGGTGTTATTTTATCAGGGAGAAGGTACGCCGTGTCCCTGCGCCGCAGATGGTGTCATGCTCGCGGTTTATGCAAGTCCCGGCCAAGGAACGCTGCAAATCGCTTCAGAGAAATCTCCACGCGGCAGTTTCGCCATGGTCGTGATCAAGCCGCGCGAAGGCGGTGCCGGACTCAAATACACCGTGCCGATATCGTTGATGCCGAAGCTTGACGAGATCAACCGTACCACCGAGGACCCGCTCTCGCGGTACAACGCGGTAATGGCAATCCCCGATCTGTTTACGGTCGAACCAGTTAATTGAATATCGCCGAGCGGACATTCCGCGGCGTTAATGTCCAACCCGCATGCGCGCGAGCAAATCGTTCGTCGGATAGGAATCCGCCGGCAGGCCGTATTTCTGCTGCATCGCCTTGACCGCCTGGCGAGATTTCAAGCCGAGAAAGCCGTCGATGGCGCCGACGTCGTAACCGGCGCGCGCCAGCACCGTCTGCAGCGCTTTGACGTCGGCAAAGGGCAGGGCCGGCGGTGGATTGCCGCGATGAAGCGGCGGTGCCCCGGCGATGCGGGTCGCGAGATAGGCAGCCGTGGTCGAATAGATCAGCGAATTGTTCCACTGCAGATAGACCTGGAAATTCGCATAGACGAGGAATGCTGGGCCGAGCCGCCCCATCGGCAGCAGCAGCGAGGCCGGCAAATTGTCCGCCGGCAGCGGCCGGCCGTCGGCGAGCGTCACGCCATAGGCCGCCCATTTCGACCGCGGCAATTGGATATCGAGATCGGCCTGCTGCCACGGCAGGTTGGCTGGCACGCGCACTTCGGTGAGCCACGGTTCGCCGCGCTTCCAGCCAAGCCCGACCAGATAATTTGCGGTGGAGGCGAGCACGTCCGGCACGCTGTGCAAGAGATTGCGCTTGCCGTCGCCGTCATAGTCGACGCCGTATTTGTAATATTCCGACGGCATCATCTGGGTCTGGCCGAGCTCTCCCGCCCAGGAGCCGATCATCTCGTCGGGACGCAGATCGCCGCGCTGAATGAGGCGCAGCGCGTCGAGCAGTTGCGCGCGAAAGCGATCGGCGCGGCGGCAGTCGTAAGCGAGCGAGACCAGCGACGGCAGCGAGCGGTAATTACCCATGTTCGCCCCGAAATCGCTTTCCAGGCCCCAGAACGACACGATGACCGGGGCCGGCACGCCATATTGCTGCGCGATGCGGGCAAAGATCGGCTGGTATTTCTTGATCAGCGCCTGGCCGCGCTGGATGCGGTAGGCCGCGGCCATGCGGTCGGAGAAGTCCAGGAACGTCTGGGTAAAAACGCGCTGGCCGCGATCGATATTGACGATGCGCTGGTCGTAAGTGAGATACGGCGCGGGCTCGGCGATCGCGCTTTGCGAGATGCCCTGCGCCACGGCCTCGCGCTCCAGATCGGCGAGCCACTGGTTGAAGGGTCCGCTGGTGCGGCACGGCGCGGCGGCGTTGGCGGCGCCCGCGGTCAGTAACACGGCGAGAAGAACGGCGGCGCGAATCATTTTGTGGCCGCGCTCTTCAAATACCAGTCCAAAATCTGGTCGCCGGTCCAGTACAAAACGCCGTCGAAGCGGCGGGTGTAGTCGTAGATCGCTTCGAGGTATTTGATGCGGTGCGGCTGGCCGCTCAGATAGGGATGGATGGCGAGCGCGAGAATTTTTGCACGCTTTTCGCCTTCGGCGTAAAGCCGGTCGAATTGATCGACGGTGCGTTTGAACAGATAATCGGCCTCGTGGTGGGCCACCGCCATCATCGGAATGTCGTTGAGCTCCATCGTATAGGGCAGCGTCACTAAGGGGCCGTTCACGGTGCGGATCGTGGTGGGTTCGTCGTCATAGACCCAGTCGCCGATATATTTGATTCCGGCGGCGGCCAGGAGATCGGGTGTCTCCAGTGTCTGCGTCAGACCGGGGCCGAGCCAGCCCACCGCACGCTTGCCGGTGAAGCGCTCGATGATATCGAGCGAGCGCGTAATCATCGCTTTCTGGTTCGGCTCCTTGTGAATCGGGCCTTGCTCGTAAGAATGGCCCATGAACTCCCAGCGGTCGTTTTTCGCTTCCTGCGCGACGCGCGCGTAATCCTCGCAGACCCGCGCATTGACGGCGAGTGTCGGCCGGATGTTCAGGCGTTTATAGAGATCGAAGAAACGCCACACGCCGACCCGCATGCCGTATTCGTGCCAGCTCCAATTCGGCACGTCGGGAAGCTGTGTCACGCCGGCCGGCGGCGCCAGCACCTGGCGCGCCATCGGCTTGCCGATGTCCCAGACTTCGAGATTGACGATGGTCCAGACCACGATACGCGCGCCGTTCGGCAGCTTCAGCGGCGGCCGGTCGACGATCGCGGAAAACTCGCTACGCTCGCGCGGCAGCATGGTCTTGCCGCTCGGCTTTTTCTTGGTGCGTTTCGTCATCCCCGTTTCCTCGTCCCTCGATTCGCCGCTCGCGTCTGCCGCTATCCATTGACGCGTCCAGCGCATAGCGGCAATGGCGGCAAACATACGGCGGCAGATGGACTTGCGACAACTTTGCTGCGAATATCGCGTCGGTTCGGTTATGCAATCACATCCGCGTTAGGAGGCGTTGATGGGCATTGCAGTCTGCGACGGATCGCTCATTTATGGAACCAACCTGCCGGGGACTGATTATCTTCCCAGCCTTTGAATTCTCTCGTTAATCGCGCCTTTTGCGGGCATTAGCAATGTCGGGCTCCGTTCTGTCCAAGCGCGTGCGGCTTGCCGATTCGACCCATCCCCTTGCGGTGAGCAAGGTTGCCATTGCGGGCCGGCCATCGGTCGATCCACGGCAGCATTGGCGCGAAGCCTTTCGCAGCGTTCGCGCCGAGACGGAACGCCGCGCCGCTCTGCTGTCGGCGGAAGATCAGGTGGTCCAATCGATGCCCGACGCGAGCCCCACCAAGTGGCATCGCGCCCACGTCACCTGGTTTTTCGAGCAGTTTCTCCTCAAGACTTATGTCAAAAACTATACTCCATTCGATGAGCGCTTCGCTTATTTGTACAATTCCTATTACGTTTCTGCCGGACCGCGCGCGGCCCGGCCGCAGCGCGGATTGGTGACGCGTCCGAGCGCGGACGAAGTCGCGGCTTATCGCGCGCATGTGGACGGCGCGGTGGCCGAACTGATCGAAACTGCAAGCGACTTCGATCAGATCGTTCCGGTCATCGAGATCGGCCTCAATCATGAGCAGCAGCACCAGGAATTGTTGCTGACCGATATTTTGCACGCCTTCTCCCTCAACGCGACCAACCCGGTCTACGATCCTGACTGGCAATGGCCGCGAATGGATGATCGAGCGATCCCCGCGGTGCCACTGTCCGGCCTCGATATGATCGGCCACGAGGGTGGCAGCTTTTGCTTCGACAACGAAGAGCCGGCGCATCAGATCGTGCTGCGCCCGGTATGGCTTTCGCCGCGACTGGTCAGCAACGGCGAGTGGCTCGATTTCATGGCCGACGGCGGTTACGCGACGCCGACATTGTGGCTGTCGGACGGTTTCGCGACCGTCGAGGCGCAAGGCTGGGATGCGCCGGGCTATTGGCGAAAGATCGACGGCGCCTGGTTCTCGATGACTCTCGGCGGCTTGCGGCCGGTCGATCCGGCGCAGCCGGCCTGTCACGTCAGCTATTACGAAGCCGATGCCTTTGCCCGCTGGTCGGGCAAGCATCTGCCGACCGAACAGGAATGGGAGGTGGCGGCCAGACACGGCGCCATCGCCGACGCCTTCGGCATGGTCTGGCAATGGACGCGCAGCGCCTATTCGCCGTATCCCGGCTATAAGGCCGCGCCGGGCGCACTCGGCGAATACAACGGCAAGTTCATGGTCAATCAGATGGTCTTGCGCGGTTCGTCGCTGGCGACACCGGCCGGCCATTCGCGTGCGACCTATCGCAACTTTTTTTATCCGCCGGCGCGCTGGCAGTTTGCCGGCTTGCGGCTCGCCGATTACGAACACTGAGCAAATCCCATGGCAAGCGCCCGACAAACCGCGCTCCGCGCGGCGCCGCCCATCGAGACGGCGGACCCCTTCACCGCCGACGTTCTCGCCGGCCTTTCGGCGAAGCCGAAGCGGCTGCCGCCGAAATATTTCTACGATGCAGCCGGCTCCGCTCTGTTCGAACGTATCACGCAACTGCCGGAATATTATCCGACGCGGTGCGAGCTTGCCCTGTTGCGCGACAATGCGCCGGCGATCGCGTCGTTGTTTCCGCCGAACTGTGCCTTGGTCGAATTCGGTGCGGGTTCGAGCCGGAAAGCGCGCATCCTGCTCGGCGCCGCCGCGACGGTCGAGGCGTACGTGCCGGTCGACATTTCCGGCGATTTTCTGCAGCAGGATGCGGCGCAGTTGCGGCGCGATTTCCCACACCTTGCGGTTTATCCGGTGGTCGGCGATTTCACGCAAAGCTTCGCCATACCGGCGCCGATCGCCATGCTGCCGCGGGTCGGATTTTTCCCCGGCTCCACCATCGGCAATTTCGAGCCGCATGAGGCGGCGAAGTTTTTGCACCATGCCGGCGCCATCCTCGGCCACGGCGCGGTGCTGGTCATCGGCGTCGATCTGGTCAAAGACACCAAGATCCTGTGCCCGGCTTACAACGATGCCGAGGGGGTCACGGCAAAATTCAATCTTAACCTGTTGGCGCGCATCAACCGCGAGCTCGGCGCCAATTTCGACCTGTCCACCTTCGAGCATCACGCCTGCTACAATCGTGCGCATAACAGGATCGAAATGCACCTCGCCAGCACCAAGCGGCAGAAAGTGAAGGTCAACGGCAGGACGATCAGTTTTCGCGCCGGCGAGACCATCCATACCGAGAACAGCTACAAATACACCGTCGAGTCGTTTCGGGCGCTGGCGCGCGGCAGCGGCTGGTCGCCGCTGCAGGCCTGGAGCGACGGGTTTTTCAGCGTGCACGCAATCAGGAATCAGGAATCGGAAATCGGCAGTCAGAATTGACATTGGCGTCTTGGCGTGGACCAAGTGACGATCAGTCATGCGAGCCGACCACCGATATCTGATTTCCGGTTCCCGCTATGCCCATTTGCGAAGTCGACCCGTGGCGGCTGCAATATTTCGCCCATGTCGACACCGCTGCCAATATCCCGACCGAGGATAGCGATGCCTGGCAATGGTATCCGGCGCATCGCTTCGTCTATGACAAGCTAAAGCTGGCGCTCGGCCAGAATCTCGACGCCGCTCCGCACGGCGTGCCGCCGCCGCGCTATCCGGTATTTTCCAAACCGATCGTCAATCTCAAAGGCATGGGGGTCGGCAGCCACGTGCTGACGTCAGAAGCCGATTACGTCAAGCACTACGCGCCGGGCCATTTCTGGATGACGCTGCTCGACGGCCGGCATGTCTCCTCCGATATTGCTGTGGTCGACGGTGAGCCGCGCTGGTGGCGGCACACCACCGGCAAGCCGGCGGGCGAGGGCACCTTCGATTACTGGATCGTGCATGCCGAGCCGGATGCCGGCGTCGAAGCGCGCTGCGGCGAATGGGTGCAAAAAAATCTTGCCGGCTACAGCGGCATGCTCAATCTCGAAACCATCGGCGCAACGATCATCGAGGCGCACTTACGCTTTTCCGACCAATGGCCCGATCTCTACGGCCCGGGCTGGGTCGACGCGGTGGTCGGGCTCTACGAGCGTCACGCGTGGGATTTTTTCGACGATGACCGCAGCGAGGGCTATAGCGTCGTGCTGTTCGGACCGAACGGGCGCCGCTACCGGCATCCGCCGCCGGCACTGGTTGACGACGTCAAGGCGATACCCGGCGTCACCAGCGTGCAGATCACCTTCCACGAAGATCGCGCGCCGGAGCAGCACGCCATGCCGCCCGGCGGCTTTCGCCTCGCCATCGTCAACGGCTTCGACCTGCGTGCGGCCCTGGTAGGGCGGGAGCTGCTGAAAAAATACTTCTTACCGGCTTGAATTTGAGCCGCTAAGCAGGGTATGGTAGAAGGTACCATATATATGGAACCATGGTAGAAGCATGGGCCTCAATATCAAGAATGATGAGACCCACAGGCTCGCCGAGGAGCTGTCGCGGCTTACCGGCGAGAGCTTGACGGCTGCAGTAACCGTTGCGGTGCGCGAGCGGCTCGAACGGGTTCGGCGCGAGCGGGGCAAGAGTCTTGCTGATCGCCTCATTGCCATCGGGAAGGATTGCGCTCCCAGGCTCAAAGAACCATTTCGGTCCGGCGATCACGGCGACTTGCTTTATGACGAGCGTGGCCTTCCGCGATGATTATCGACGCCTCTGCGCTGATTGCCATCCTGCGCGACGAGCCCGACGCAAATCTCTACGCTCGCGCTATTGAAGAGGCGACCCGGCGCCGCGTGTCAGCGGTCAATTTCGTCGAGGCGGCAATCGTGATCGACGGCAGCCGCGATCCCGTCGCGAGCCGGCGTTTCGACGAGTTGCTGGCTGCCGCGCAACTGATCGTCGAACCGGTTACGCGCGACCAGGCGCAGCTCGCCCGCGAGGCCTACCGCGATTTCGGCAAGGGGAGCGGACATCCAGCGCGATTGAATTTCGGTGACTGCTTTTCTTATGCTCTTGCCAAGGTTACAAGCGAGCCCCTGCTGTTCAAAGGCGATGATTTTGCAAAGACGGATCTTCAGTCTGCGCTGGGGTGAAGTCCGCTTGCTAATCGCCTTTCTCACGAACAGAAGGGTGAATTATAGTCGCGTCTCGCGATTGATGGTCGGGTGAATGTTGCTGCGCTTTTGCACCGCAGTTTTGGTTATGATCGCGACGCTCGTGCCGGCGTTCGCGCAGCAGCAACAGGTCAGGATCGGCATCGGTTATGGGCTGGCGTTTCTGCCGCTCTATATCTGCGAAGATTTGAAGCTGGTCGAGAAATACGCCAAGGCGGCGCAACTCGACGTCAAAGTGAGCTTTCCGCGGCTAAACGGCGCCGCGCAAGTCCGGTCGGAGCTTGCCTCCGGCGCCATCGACATGGGGCCGTTCGGCACCGCGCCGCTGCTGGCGGCCTGGGACAAGGCCAAGGACACGCCGCAGCAAATGTTTGCGGTTTCCGGCGTCACCTCGCTGCCGCTCACGCTTTTGAGCAATCAGCCGGACGAGCATTCCATCGCCGACCTCAAGCCGAGCGAGCGGATCGCGGTGCCGACGCTGACCTCGCCGCAAATGCAGCTCTTGGACATGCAATCGGAGAAAATCTTCGGCCGCGACGACCGGCTGCACAGCCAAGTGGTGGTGCTATCGCATGCCGATGCCGTCGATGCTCTGGGGCAGGGCGCGACCAAGAGCAAAGACGGCGTGACGGCCTATTTCGCGTCGCCGCCCTATACCGAAATCGCCTTACGCGATGCTAACGTCCATCCGATTTTGAAATCGTCCGACGTGATCGGCGGCAAATTCTCCTTTCTCGCTCTGGGCGCAACCAAAGCCGCGATCGACGCGCAGCCGCGGCTACCCGAGATAATCGACAAAGCGATCGACGAGGCAGCCCGCATTATCCATGACGACCCGCGCCGCGCGGCCCAGATCTACCTGACGCACGAGCCGTCCGGGACGCTTAACGGCGTCACGATGGCCGCGGTGATCGGCGACATCAAGGACGAGTTCGGCAGTGCGATCTATGGCGTGCAGGCGATGGCCGATTTCATGGGCCGGCGCGGCGGACTGAAGACACCGCCGCGGAGTTGGAAGGACGTCGTTGCGCCTGCTTTACTGAATTCACCGAGCAGTTAAGTTGATATGGTCAATCGAGCGGCTTGCCGGTTTCACTAAGTTCATCGCGCAGCATGGCGGCGAAAGCTGAACCAGGGCTGCAAATAAAAAGGGGAGGGGACTATGACGCGTCTTAGCAGCCGCGTGGCGATCTTGACCGGCGGCGCCAAAGGGATCGGCCGGCATTATGCGGGGGCGCTCGCCGCGCAAGGGGCGCGGCTGATGATCGCCGATGTCGCCGACGGCAAGGAGATTGCCGAAGAGCTGGCGCGCAAGCACGGCGCCAATTCGGTCGAAAGCGCCGTCACTGACGTCAGCGACGAGGGCGCGGTCAAGGCGCTGGTGGCCAAGACCATGGACCGCTTCGGCAAGATCGACATTCTGGTCAACAACGCCGCGTTGTTCGCGCCGCTCAAAGAACAGAAAGTCACCGAGATTGACGTCGGGCTGTGGGATCGCGTTATGGCGGTTAATATCCGCGGCGTATTTCTGATGACCAAGCACGTCGCGCCGCATATGATCGCGCAGAAATACGGCAAAATCATCAATATCAGCTCCGGCACTGTCGCCCGCGGCATCCCGCATTTCGCGCATTACGTGACCTCGAAGGGCGCGGTGACAGCGTTCACGCGGGCTGTCTCGCGCGAGCTCGGCGAGCACAATATCTGCGTCAACAATCTGGCGCCCGGCTTTACGCTGAGCGACAGCGTGATTGACGAAAATCCCCAGCATCTGGAGCATTCGCGCCAGCCGTCGATTGCGCGCCGCGCGCTCAAGCGTGACGAATATCCGCAAGACCTTCTCGGCGCGCTGGTGTTCCTGGCTTCCGCCGACAGCGATTTTATCACCGGCCAGACCGTCGCGGTCGACGGCGGCGCCACCAATAATTGAGAACGGTTGAGATCAGTCCATCGGCAATCGATCGATCAGCATCTGCGCGGCTTTCGCGGCTTCGCGAAAGCCGGGTTGCTGCGGCGCTTTCTCGGCGAAGCATTTTAAAAATTCCGCGTCGGACCGTGCGCTCAGCGCGTCGGCCTTGTCTTGCGCCGCGGGGTCGTTCGAATTGGCGGCGTCGGCCGCTCTCTTGGCGAGGTCGTTGCGGATCGTGTCGCAGGCCGCAATCGGCCCGACCGCTTTAAGTTCTTTGGTATTGGCGACGAACACGCGGCCGCCTTGCGACAACGCGACAAAGATCTCGTCGGCTTTGGCGGGCAGATCGTCTTGGGTCCGCGCCGCAAGCATGGCGTAGGCAAAGGCCGTTCCCGGCGGTGCGGTAATGGCAAGGTCGGCATAGTGCACGATAGCCGCATCGGTGAGCACGGCCTGGCTGTAGAAGTCCTGGACTTTGACCGCGGCGCTTGGCTCTTGGGGAAGCTGGTTGTCCGCCCAGGTCTTGTGCTCATTCAGCCAGTGCCGGAATAAGCCGTCGGTCGTCACGATCACGCGGGTCTTGGCGTCGACGCCGCCGTAGACCATGCCGTCGAGCAGGCCAAAATCCTCATCGCCGTCGCTGAGCGTGTCCAGATTGATCGCGCTTTTGCCGTCGAGCCCCTTGATCGCCAGCGGACCGACGATGGCGCGCATCCGCTTTTCGAGGCTGGCCTTTCCCTGATTGTCCAGCGCGATAACCTTGTCGTCGTCGCCGCCGGTCGGATTTTTCGGTTCGGCATCGGTGGCGGCCTTGACCTTGGCGATGGCCGCGTCGCGCGCGGCGATGTAGGCGTCCTCCGCCGTCGTCGCCGCGGCGGCCGATGTCAGCAAGAAACCCGCCACCATCAAAATGGCGGCCGTGGTTTGGACACGGATCATACTTCGCATATGGCTTGGTCGCTGCTGCCACGCCCGGCGTTCACCGTGAAGCCGAAGGGCCCGCCGGCTACTCGGCCGCGACAGCGCTGGGACTGGTGCCCAGATGGTCGCGCAGCAGGACGCCGAGCCCGTTTAACGGCTCGCTGCCAATGATCTTGAGCGCATGCCACAGACTGACCTGGTTCGTCGTCAGCACCGGTTTGCCGAGATCGCGCTCCAGCCGGTCGATGATGGCAAACGTGCTCCAGTTCCCGCACGCCAGCATGACGGCGTCGGCGCCCGGCCGGTCGACGCGGCGTCCGACGTCATAGGCGGTCTGTGGATCGAGCAGGCCAATGTCCAGATTGTCGACGAGGCCAAGTGTTTCCTGCGCCAGCACGTTAAAACCATTCGCTTCGATAAACGCCGCCGCGGTCCGATTGACGGCGTCGCTCCACGGCGCGCCGAGCACGATGGTTTTGGCGGACAGCATGCGCAACGCTTCGAGCAGCGCGGTGGAGGCTGTGGTGGCCGGCTTGCCGCTTGCCGCTTCGATGCGCGTGACCAGCTCCCGATCGTAGCCGATGCCGTTGCGCGAAGACGGTGCGGTCGCGGCAAAGAAGACGACGTCGACGTCGACGTCGGCCAGCTTCCGGCTCTCGGTCTCGATCTCCTCGACGATGCGCAGCGTGGAATCGGCCTCGACCTGGGTCAGCCCCATGCGCGCGACGTGCAGCGTGATGCGCCTCGGCAGCACGTCCCGGAAATCCGGCTCCTGCACCGAGTTTGAGGATGGTAGGAGCACGCCAATACGCCGAAAGTCGGCTCTCTGCGCCATTGGGACCTCCCTTGAAGCGGTTGATCGTTGGCGGCAAGCCTATGCCGTTACCCCGGCTGGTCAATGTCCGTATCCGGGGAGTCTCGAAGCCGCCCCCTGCATGGCAGCTCCGCTGTTTGCCCTTTGGCCCGCTATTCCCGCCGCTTCGCGCTTTGACTATATTCCGCTCCAGCATTCGCATTTGCAGATTCCGTGGAGGACGCCATGGCGGTCGCTGCCGCAGAGAAGACGGGCAAGCCCAGCTCAAAACACAATATCGAGGCGATGCGGGAAGCCTTTTACGAGCGGATCGCCAAAAAGGACATGGCGCCGCTGTGGAAGGTGATGAAATCGGTCGTGACTAAGGAGCCGGTGACGCGCGCCGCCGCGCATGTCTGGCATTTCGGCGACGTCAAATCGCTGGTCATGGAATCGGGCGGCCTGATCACCGCCGAGGAGGCCGAGCGCCGAGTGTTGATCCTGGAAAATCCGGCGCTGCACGGGGAATCCAAGGTCACGAATACGTTGTTCGCCGGCGTGCAGATGATTATGCCGGGTGAAGTCGCGCCGGCGCACCGTCACGTCTCTTCCGCCATCCGTTTCGTGCTTGACGGCGAGGGCGCCTATACCGCGGTCGAGGGCGAGAAGGCCTTCATGTCGCCCGGGGACTTCGTCATCACCGCGAATTGGGCGCCGCACGATCACGGCAATACGTCGAACAAGCCGATGCTGTGGCTCGACGTGCTCGATTTCCCCGTGGTCAATTTCTACGAAACCTCGTTCGCCGAGCAATTCGACGACCCGACGCAGGAGACCACGCGCGCCGACGGCAATTCACTGTCCTTCTACGGCTCCGGCGTGCTGCCGGACGGCACGACGGCGATGAACCGCACGCCGGTCATCAATTATACCTATGCGCGCACCCGGCCGATCGTCGAGCGCATGATGAAGGCGGGCGGTATCGACAAGCGCCATGGCGCGCGCGTGCGCTACGCCAATCCGGCGACCGGCGGCCCGGTGTTGCCGACCATGGGCGCGTGGCTCGCCATGCTGCCCAAGGGCTTCAAGGGCGAGCCGTACCGCTCGACCGACGGCACTGTTTTCGTTTGCGCCGAAGGCAAGGGCACGACCACGGTCGACGGCAAGGTGTTGGAATGGGGCCCGCAGGACGTGTTCGTGGTGCCGTCATGGAAGCGCTACGCGCATAACGCGGAAAAAGAGTCGGTGCTGTTCTCGATCTCCGACCGCCCGGCTCAGGAAGCGCTCGGCATCTGGCGCGAGGGCAAGTAGTTCTCCCGAGCTAGAGCCTAATCGGTTTTGATGGAATCAAAACCGGGCTCTAGCTTTTTTGATTTAGCATGATCTTTTCCGAAAACCGGTTTCCACTTTTCGGGATTATGCGCTAACGCATTTTCAGGATGATGACCTGATCGCTGGTCGGGTCGGTCGTCTTGCGCAGTTTGGCGACCTCGTCGGCCGTGACCGCCGGCGCCTGGTTGCCCCAGCCGTTGCGGATGAAGGTGACGACGTCGGCGATCTGCTGATCGGAGTATTGCAATCGGAATTGCGGCATGCGGTAAGCATCCGGCGTGCCTTTGACGACCAGCGGATTCGAACCGTTCAGCACCAGGTTGATGAGCGACGACGGATCGTCGTCGAGCACGATGGGATTTCCAGCCAACGCCGGAATGTAGGGGCTGAAGCCCTTGGCATCGAGCCCGTGGCAATTCGCGCAGGTGCCGGTGTAGACGGTTGCACCGGCTTGCGAGGCGTGGCCGGAGCGCAGCGCGGCGGTAGTCGCATCGTTATAGGCGACGGGCTGCTGCGATGACGTCGCCGGCAGCGACTTCAGATAAACTGCAATCGCGTTGAGATCGCTGTCCGACAGATAGGGTGTCGAGTTGTTGACGACATCGATCATCGAGCCAAATGCCGTCTCACCGCGGTTGTGGCCGGCTTTAAGAAAATCGACGAGGTCGTCTTTCGACCAACTGCCGAGGCCGGTACGAGCGTCGCCGCGCAGGTCCGGCGCGTACCAGGCGTCCAGCAATGCTCCCGACAGATAGTCCGCGCCGCTGTCGTCGAGCGCCTTTTCCTGCCAAGCGACGCCGCGCGGGGTGTGGCAGGCGCCGCAATGGCCGAGACCCTGCACCAGATAGGCGCCGCAATTCCACGCCGCGTCGTGGCCGCTCTTCGCGACATAGCTGCCGCTCGAGGTGAACAGAAGATTCCAGATCGCGAGCGGCCAGCGGATGTTGAGATGGGACGGGATCTCATCGGGCTTATTCGCCTGATGGACCGCGGGCACCTGCTTCATGAAGAAATCATAGAGCGCCGCCACGTCCGCGTCGGTGAGCTTGGCGTAGGACGGATAGGGCATCGCCGGATAGAGCCGGTGGCCGTCCTTGGCGACGCCTTGGCGCAGCGCGCGATCGAAATCCTCAAGGCTGTAGCCGCCGATGCCGGTCTCGGGGTCCGGCGTGATGTTGGTCGAGTAGATGGCGCCGAGCGGCGTGCCCATTTTGAGGCCGCCGGCGAACGCCTTGCCGCCTGGCGCCGAGTGACAGGCTACGCAATCGCCGGCGCGGGCCAGATATTCACCTTGGTTGCCGGGAGGGCCGGTGTTCTCGTCGGCCCGCGATGTCCCGACTGCGAAGAGCAACAGCAGTCCGCAGAAGACCCCTCTCGAAATTATCGTCACGTCTTCGGCCTCCCGCGCAGGCGTCGCCCCCAGTGATTTTATTGGAAGTGGCGGGAGAAGGTCGTTTGCCGTCTCCCGCCGATGACTTCTTGGATGCGCCGGCTATGCCGACCCGCGCAAATCGTAATCGCTGATCGGCAGCGTGCGAACGCGCTTGCCGGTGGCGGCGAAGATCGCGTTCGCCACGGCGGCGCTGATCGGCCCGGTAGCCACCTCGGCGATGCCGCCCCACACCTTGCCGCCGCTCGGCGTGAGATGAACGTCGATCTTCGGTGCTTCCGCCAAGCGCACCATGCGATAGGTGTCGAAGTTGCCCTGCACCGCCGCGCCGTCCTTGATCGTGATCTTGCCGTAGAGCGCCGCGCTCAAGCCGAAGATTACCGAACCCTCCGCCTGCTCGGCGATGGTCAGCGGATTGACCATGTAGCGCGGATCGAGTGCGACGGTGACGCGGTCGACCTTCACCTCACCGTTTGCTTTGACGGTGACCTCGGCGACCTGCGCACACAGGCTATCGTCGTCCTCGCAGATGGCGATGCCGCGGCCGCTGCCGGTGGGCAGCGGCTTGCCCCAATCGCCCTTCTCGGCAGCGGTATCCAGCACCTTCAGCCAGTCGGGCTTGCCGGCAAGGAGCTTGCGCCGCACCTGGTAGGGGTCGAGGTGGCTCGCTGCCGCAATCTCATCGAGGAAGCTTTCGATGGCGAAGACGTGCTGGTTCACCCCGGGCGCGCGCCAGAACCACACCGGCAGATGCGTGTTCCTGATCGCCGCTTCGATGCGCGTGTTGGGTACGTCATAGCCGTTGTTGGCCAAGCCGTTGACCGCCTGCGGCTCGACTTTGTTGGCCGGAAACGGCCTGCCGACCGAGGCGAAGATCGACGAGGTGACGACCCGCATCGACCATGCGGTCGGCATTCCGTCAGCTCCGGCGGCGGCCTTGAAGGCAACCACCGCATGCGGACGAAACTTGTCCTGGCGGGTGTCTTCTTCGCGCGTCCAAACAAGCTTCACCGGCCGCTGCACCGCTTTCGCGATGGCGATGGCTTGTCTGACTTCGTCGTTGGCGTCGCGGCGTCCAAAGCCGCCGCCGACGAAAGCGTTATGGATATAGACCTGCTCGGGCTTGAGACCGGAGGCTTTGGCTGCCGCCTTGAGCGCTCCGTCCGCCGCCTGCGTCCCGAACCACACATCGAGCCGGTCAGGCTGCAGATGCACCGTCGCGTTCATCGGCTCCATCGGCGAATGCGACAGATAGGGCGTTTCGTAGATCGCCTCGAAGGTCTTGGCCGTGCCCGAAAAGGCCTGATCGACGTTGCCGTCGTTGCGCGCGGTCAGCATCGGCTCTGACAGCGCCGCGCGGTACTCCTTCGAAAGCCGCTCGCTGTCGACCTTGCCGGCTTCGCCGACATCCCATTCGGGTTGCAGCCGCGACAACGCCCGCTTGGCGCGCCAGTACGTATCGGTCGCCACCACCGCTACTGCGTTCGGCAACTTGACGACCCGCAGCACGCCCGGCGCGCCGTTGAGCACGGTTTCGTCGACGCTCTTCAGCTTGCCGCCGGGGACGGGGCAAGCCGTGATCGCGGCAAACACCATGCCGGGAACTTGCGCGTCGATGCCGAATTTGGCCGAGCCGTCGGTCTTATGCACCACGTCAACGCGCGGCATCGGTCGGGGGATGAAGGTGAATTGGGCCGGCGTCTTGATCGCTGGCTCTCCGGCAAGCGTAATCTTCGCCGCATCGGCGGCTAGTTCGCCGTAGCGCAGACTCTGGCCCGAAGATTTGTGGGTCACCAGGCTCTGCGCGGCTGAGCACTCCGACGCCGGAACTTTCCAGCGCGCCGCGGCGGCGGCGATCAGGCGTTCGCGCGCGCTGGCACCGACCTGCTGCACCAACTTCTGCGAACCCCGCACCGAGCGGCTGCCCACGGAAACCATCGGACCGTAGACGTTATTTTCGCGCAGATTGCGGTTGGCCGAGGCATATTCGATCCGCACCTTCGCCCAGTCGCATTGCAGCTCTTCGGCAATCATCATTGGCAGCGCAGTCATGCTGCCTTGTCCCATCTCCGAGCGCTGGTAGCGGATCAGGATGGAATCGTCGGGATCGATGGCGATCCAGGCGTCGATTTCGTTGGCCGCAGTGGCGTTGTCGTCGTTCCAAGGCTGCGCCGTCACCGTCGCGGCGCGGGCGCGGCCCGGTGCAGCGCCAATGCCGATCATGAAGCCGCCGGCGGCGGTGGCCGCGGTAAGGATGAAGTGACGGCGGCTGAGCGTGGAAGCGACGCGGGTTCCGTGCATTGCGGCCTCCCTTAGGCTTTCATCGCGTCGGCGGCGCGATGAATGGCGCGGCGCAGACGTTCATAGGTGCCACAACGGCAAATATTGGTGATGTTGGCATCGATATCGGCGTCGGTCGGACTGGGAAACTCCTTCAGGAAGGCGACCGTGGCCATGATCTGCCCCGACTGGCAGTAGCCGCATTGCGGAACGTCTTCCGCAATCCAGGCGCGCTGCACCGGGTGGCTGTTGTCCGGGGACAGGCCTTCGATGGTGGTGACCTTGGCGCCGTTGAGCGCCCCGATCGGCACCGAGCAGGAGCGCATCGGCTCGCCGTCGATATGCACCGTGCAGGCGCCGCATTGCGCGATGCCGCAGCCGAATTTCGTACCGGTGAGGCCGACCACGTCGCGCAACACCCAAAGCAGCGGCGTATCGGGCTCGATATCGATTTGTCGGGGGGTTCCGTTGACTTCGATTGTAATCACCGTGGCTCTCCTCAGAGTGGGTGACACATCAGAAAACGACGCAATTGCGTCGCGTCGAGACACAAAACTAGCAAACCCCTCGACAGAGTCCAAGGCACCGGGGAGCCCCGGCATCACAAAGTAGAGATGGAACTAACGGTGGTGATGCTGAGGTGGGATTTCGAAATGCCCTAAAACCGCTGCCGGTAGTCCGCCGGCGTGGTGCCGACCTGCCGCGCAAAGGCGCGGCGCAACCGCTCCTCCTGGCCGAAGCCGCACAGCGCCGCGATCCGTTTGATCGGCATATCGGTCTCTTCCAGATTGCGGCGCACCGCTTCGATTCTGATCTTCTCCACCATGCGCGCCGGAGTGAGCCCCATCTTGGCGGCATAAACCCGCGCGAAGGTGCGCGGGCTCATGCCGGCTTGCTCGGCAAGCCGTTCGACGCGCAGATCGCCGGCAACGTTGTCGGCGATCCAGTCGTGCAACGGCGCGAAGCGGTTGGGCGCATTGCCGTCCGCGGCCACGGTCTGTGCTTCGAGCGGTGCGGAAAACTGCGATTGTCCGCCCGGGCGATTGAGGAAGACGACGAGATGCCGCGCTACGGCCATGGCGACTTTGCGTCCGAGATCCTCCTGCACCAAAGCGAGGCAGAGATCGATCCCCGCGGTGATGCCGGCCGACGTCCAAATCCGGCCGTCACGCACGTAGATCGGATCGGGATCGACCTCGACGTCCGGATATTGCTGCGCCAGACGGGCATGCGACTTCCAATGCGTCGTGGCGCGGCGGCCAGTGAGCAGGCCGGCCTCCGCGAGCAGGAAGGCGCCGGTGCACACTGAGGCGATGCGGCGGACTTTTGCCGACTGGCGGCGGACCCAAGCGACGGTCGGCGCATCCTTCAGCGCGTCATGAATGCCCGCGCCGCCCGGCACGATCAGCGTGTCGATCTGCGATTTACCGATCGCGCGGGCGATCGGCAAAGTGACAAGCGGCAGGCCCGAGGTCGTCGTGACTGCACCGCCGCGGCGCGACACCACGACGACGCGGTAGGGGGCGGCGCCGCCGGTCTCTTGCGCGATTTCATTGGCGCTGGCGAACGCCTGCACCGGCCCGGCGACGTCGAGGAGTTGCGCGCCCTCGAAGGCCAGCACCGCCACCAAGCGGGGCAGGTCCGTGGCCTTTGTCTTACCGGCCGTCTTGCGCATGGCTCGCCTCGCGATGGGTTTGGCAGAAAATCACAGGTATTATGACATTGCTGCCACAGCCGGCCGCCGCTGACAATGCGTCTTCAATAGAGGCGGTTCTGCCGTGCCGATGCCCAGCCGGAATGTCATCATATTGTCCGTCGGACAGGCCCTGACCAGCACCGTGGTCTCGCTATTGACCTCGGTCTCGAGCCTGTCGGGCGCTTATCTCGCCCCGGCGCCATCGCTTGCCACCGTGCCGGTAACCGCGACCGTCCTCGGCACGCTGTTGATGATCTATCCGGCCTCCACGCTGATGGGCCGGCTCGGCCGCCGCGGCGGCTTCATGTTCAAGGCCGCGGTCGGTGTGGTCGGCGGCGCGGTTTGCGCCGGCGCTTTGCTGATCGCGAGTTTCGCGCTGCTGATCGCCGGAGCTTTCCTGCTCGGGATTTTCAGCGCGTTCGGTCAATATTATCGCTTCGCCGCCATCGATGCAGCGGCGCGGGACCCGCAAGCCCGAACCACGGCGGTAGCGATCGTGACCGGCGGCGGCGTGGTTGGCGGTATCGCCGGGCCGTTTCTCGGCGGTAATTTCGCCAACCTGGTCGCCGCGGCGCCCTATGTCAGTGCCTTCGTCGTATTGAGCGGCGTTTGCGTCTGCCTGGCGGCGTCGCAGGTCCTGCTCTCAGGCGACCTGGGGCGTGACACCGCCGGCACGCCAGCCGCTGCGCCGGCGTTCGCATTCAATACTGGCTTCGCCAAAGCGAGCGCCATTTGCGCCGTCGGCTTCGCGGTCATGACGCTGACCATGAATGCCGCACCGTTGTCGCTTAAGCTGTGCGGTTACTCGCTGCCGGTGTCATCGACCGTGCTGCAGGTCCATTTTGCCTTGATGTATCTGCCGTCCTTTTTCAATCCGGCTTTGGTGGCGCTGGTCGGATTGCGCGGGCTGGTCGCGCTCGGTGTTATCGCCAGCGGCGTCGGCTGTCTGCTGACGCTGCTGCCGGACCAGACGCTGTTGGTCTATATGCTTGAGCTTGGGCTCTCAGGCATCGGCTGGAATTTCCTGTTCAATGGCGGCACGCTTTTGCTCGCCGATACCTATCCGGTATCCGGCAGAACCAGAGCGCAGGGATTGAATTCGCTGCTGGTCTATAGCGCCAATCTCGTCGCTTCGTTTTCAGCCGGTGCGCTGATGGCGTCTTACGGCTGGCAAGCGGTCAATCTCGCCTGCCTGCCGCTGCTTATCCTCGCTGTTGTGGCGGCGTGGCCCGGTGGTGCTGCCGGGCGGCAACGCAATGGTGCGGCCGACCAAGCCGCACAGGCGCACAGCGCCTAGGCATTGGAATGGAGGAGACACATGCTCGAACTGCGCCCAAGCTGCGAATGCTGCGACAAGGATTTGCCGCCGGCGGCTACCGACGCGATGATTTGCACATTCGAATGCACGTTCTGCCGCGACTGCGTCGACAGCCGGCTTAAGGGCGTCTGCCCGAACTGCGGCGGCAATTTTTCGCCGCGCCCGATCAGGCCCGCGGCGGAACTCATCCGCAATCCGCCGACGGCGCAGCGCACATTCGACCCGGCTGGCTGCGGTGGCACGCTCAAGACAGCGGCGTGATTTCGCCGGATGTCAGGCGTCGAGTTCGTCCATCAAGCGCCCGAGATTTTGCGGCAGCGCCGGATCGTCGCCGAGCTTGTCCTTCAGCCGCTTCAGGCAGCCCCACAGCACCGCCTGATTGCTGTTGACCACGGCCTTGCCGAGCGCCTTTTCGATCGCGGCCACCGCCTCGATCTGCGTCGTATTGGTGCAGCTTAGGAAAATGCCGTCCGCCTCCGGCGTATCGTTCTCCCGCGCCAGCTCCAGCCAGCGCTGCGGCGTCACCTTCTCGAAATCGGCCGGGGTCTTGCATTTGAGCGCGACCTCTTTGACGACGGTGAAGCCGGCCGCGGCCAGATAGGCGATGATGCTGTCGTTCGACATATAGGGGCTGAGCACCACGAGCTTTTTGAGCCCGAGCGCGCGGAGCGCGTCATTGACCAGGCTCGACGTTGACAGCGCCTCGATGCCGGTGGTGCGCCGGATGAGGTCGATGATGCGCGCCTCGCCGTCGGCGCCTTCCTTCATCGAGGTGTGGGTGCAGTGAAAGACGATGAGGTCGGGGCCGGCGTCGGCCAGCGTGCCGGCGGCATGCGCGATCTCATCGGTCAGTTCGGCGACGGTCTTGTTCGGCTGGCCGGCGACGCGCCCGCGCGCCACCAAGACACCGAGCCCCTCCGGCGCATAATGGTTGAACTGCGGCTCGGTCATGCGGTTGACCGACGGGATGATCAAGCCGATGCGCGCGCGCGGCTCCGGCAGCTCGGCGACCAGGCGATCCTTCTCGGCGACGGCGTCCATGTCATCCTCCACAGGGCTTTGCTGTTGTGCGGATATCCTAGACCATGATCCGATCGAATTGAATCGGATCATGGTCTAGCTGTTTCATTGGAGCATGATCTTTTCCGAAAACCGGGTTCCACTTTTCGGGATCATGCTCTAGCAAGGCGAATTCGTAACGCGATCCCTCGTCCGATCCCTTGCACGTCGGTTCCGGCGATGTAAGATAATACCGGGCGTCGGATTGGGGGATACCATGAGTTTGATGTCATTCGTAAAGGTCGCGATGCTGGCGGGCGCGGTGGCGCTGCCGTCGGTGGCCTCGGCCAAGGCGATGAAGGCGCCGCCCGGTTCCTGCGCCGTCGACAAGAAGCACTTCGTGGCCGCCAATACGGTGTGCTCGTTCAACTGCAATCCGCAGACGCAGTGGTGCAGCCAGCAGCTCTGCGTGAACGGCACGTTCACGGCCATGCTGCCCTGCTATACCGGCTTTTGCACGCCGAAGTGCGGCGGCTGACCGGCTTCTCGTCGCGCTCTGACGATTTCGACCCGCTCCGGCTCCCGCAGGGGCCGGCCTTGCCGTGCCTTGCGGAAGCGCGTAACCGGTTTGGCAACGAGAGCGCAAGCGGCGCACGGACGCGATGGACGTACCAGCCAAGAAATCGAAGCTGATCAAAGGCATAACCGGCGACTGGGAAGTGGTCATCGGCATGGAAGTCCATGCCCAGGTCACCTCGCAGGCCAAATTATTCTCCGGCGCCTCGACGGCGTTCGGCGGCGAGGCCAACGCCCATGTCTCGCTGGTCGATGCCGCGATGCCGGGCATGCTGCCGGTGATCAATGCCGAATGCGTGCGCCAAGCGGTGCGTACCGGGCTTGGGCTGAAAGCGCGGATCAACCTGAAATCGGTGTTCGACCGCAAGAACTATTTTTATCCGGACCTGCCGCAGGGCTACCAGATCAGCCAATACAAGCAGCCTATCGTGGGCGAGGGCGAGGTCACGGTCGACATGCCGGACGGCGAGACGGTGCGGGTCGGAATCGAGCGGCTGCATCTTGAGCAGGACGCCGGCAAATTGCTGCACGAGCAGCATCCCAATATGTCGCTGGTCGATCTCAACCGCTCCGGCGTGGCGCTGATGGAGATCGTGACCAAGCCCGATCTGCGCTCGGCTGACGAAGCCAAAGCCTTTCTCGCCAAGCTGCGCAGTGTGTTGCGCTATCTGGGCACCTGCGACGGCGACATGGAAAAGGGCAATCTGCGGGCCGACGTCAATGTCTCGGTGCGCAAGCCCGGCGCGCCGCTCGGCACCCGCTGCGAGATCAAGAACGTCAATTCGATCCGCTTCATCGGCCAGGCCATCGAACATGAATCGCGCCGGCAGATCGAGATCATCGAGGACGGCGGCAAGATCGATCAGGAGACGCGCCTGTTCGACCCGGACAAGGGCGAAACGCGGTCGATGCGCAGCAAGGAGGAGGCGCACGATTACCGCTATTTCCCCGACCCGGATCTGCTGCCGCTCGAGCTTGCGCCGTCGCTGGTTGCCGATCTGCAGAAGAGCTTGCCGGAACTGCCGGATGAGAAGAAGGCGCGCTTCATGCGCGACTATGCGCTGTCGGCTTACGACGCCGACGTGCTCGTCGCCGAACGCGACATGGCGGAATATTTCGAAATCGTCGTTGGAAGCCGCGGCGCCGGATCGCGGCGCGATCCGAAACTTGCCGCCAACTGGGTGATCAACGAGTTATTCGGCCGGCTCAACAAGGAAGGCGCGGATATTGCCGCCGCGCCGGTCTCGGCCGAGCAGCTCGGCGCCGTTCTCGACCTCATCGGCGACGGCACGATTTCCGGCAAGATCGCCAAGGACCTGTTCGAGATCGTCTGGACCGAGGGCGGCGATCCACGGGCGATCGTCGAAGCGCGCGGCTTAAAGCAGGTCACCGACCTCGGAGCCATCGAGAAGATCGTCGACGATATCGTCGGTAAGAACCCCGACAAGGTCGCCGACGCCAAATCGAATCCGAAGGCGATCGGCTGGTTCGTCGGCCAGGTGATGAAGGCGTCGGGCGGCAAGGCCAATCCGCAGGCGGTCAACGATCTGCTGCGCAACAAGCTCGGTCTCTGAGCGCGACGCTTTCGCGTCGCGATGTCGCGGCCGCCGAACGCACTTGCAGCGCGCCGCGAGACCGCAAATCGGAATTGAAAATCTTGCGCGCGCCGCTCGGCCGAACGCCGCAAGTACACCCGAAGAGGCCGCGCGCGCGAATCGGTTGACACTGATTCGCACCGATTTGCGCTCCGTGGGAGCCGCCAGCCCGCCCGTAAAGCGCTCCGGTGCATAATTTTTTTCACTGCGCGGCAGCGGGCCGCGCTGGCAGTTGTCGCGACGGTAAAAACGCCTATGCGAACTGCGATCCGGTGCGTCGGCGCCGCCAAATCAAAATTAGTGACGCCGCAGAAACCTATATGCCATCGGCATTTCTGCGTCATGCTGAAAATTTTTCGAGAAACTGCGCGAACAAAATAATTTCGCGCATGATGCCGCGTCCGCCGCCGCCCGGCGCCGCGCGCGCCGCGCCGGGCGGCGGCGCTTACACACAAAATTAAGTGGAGTCACTGTTATTTTTTTTCCTGTGTAGTAATCGGGATGTAGTGCGGATCGATTCGCGACTGCACTGACCGATATCGCCATCCACTCAAGCTAGGAGGGCAGCAATGGCGAAGAAGAGAAAAGCGAAAGCTAAGGCGAAGAAACCGGCAAAGCGTCGGAAGAAGAAGTAGACGACGCTGCAATCGGTCTTCGACTTCATCTAGTCGAAGATCGCGTCACACGGGCCGGCCGACGTCGAGGATGGATCGACGATCTGATCCGAGGCGGGCCGGTTCCGGTGGACGACAGGGGGCGTCGGCGGGACGGAGGTGCAAGCTTCGCCATCGCGTTACATCGACGCGGCGGCGAAGAAGAGAGCCGGGAAACCGAATTTCGCTCTGACCAAAAACAGTCAGCGTACTTGCCCTTCAGCCATCTCGCCGACGCCCTCGGTGTTTTGGCAGTATCCTCCCGAAACTTTCATCGGCGTCGTGGAACTCATCCGCGGCGCCGTTTTCCTTTGTGCAGACATGAAGCGCGCTCGCAAGACCGTGAAGAACGCCGCGAAGAAGATTGTGAGAAAGAAAGCAACCGCCGCGACCGAGCGGGCGGCGTCGGCGCGCGACGCGCCACGCGGCCAAAAGCCGATCGAGCTTTATTACTGGCCGACGCCGAACGGCTGGAAAATATCGATCATGCTCGAAGAGTGCGGTCTGCCCTATGTGGTGCGGCCGGTCGACATCTCAAAGGGCGAGCAATTCAGCCCGGAATTTTTGACGATCTCGCCGAACAACCGCATGCCGGCGATCGTCGATCCGGCCGGCCCGGGCGGGCGGCCGATCTCGGTGTTCGAATCCGGAGCCATCCTGCAATATCTCGGCCGCAAAACCGGAAAGTTTTATCCGCGCGAAGAGCGCGCCCGCGTCGCCGTCGAGGAGTGGCTGTATTGGCAGGTCGGCGGGCTTGGCCCGATGGCCGGGCAGGCGGTCCACTTCCGCCGTTACGCGCCGCAGGAGATCTTCTACGCGATCGCGCGTTACACCGACGAGGTCAATCGACTCTACGGGGTGATGAATACGCGGCTGGCCGAGTACGAATTTCTCGCCGGTCGCTATTCGATCGCCGACATGGCGGCGGTCGGCTGGGTGCGGCTGGCCGAGCGGCAAGGCCAAAACCTCGGCGACTTCCCGCATCTCAAGCGCTGGTTCGACACCATCCGCGCGCGGCCCGCGGTCAAGCGCGCCTTCGCCATCCGCATCGAGGCGGCGTCCGCCGTCGATATGCGCGATGCGAAAGTGCGCTCGGTGCTGTTCGGCCAGCGCGCCCGATGAGCGCGGTTATTTCACCCGCGTCCAGGTCTGCGATTTGCAAAGAATGGCCATGACGCAGCCTTTGAGGTCGGCGGTGTTGTCGCCGGTCATGGTGAACGAACCGGTATAGGTCTTGCCGTCCGAGGCGTTATAGACGTTGCCGCTCCAGACATTCGGTCCGCTCGGCTTCATGCCGAGCACGATCGCCACGCCGAGCAGCGGGCGGCTTTGCTTCGAGGCGTCGGCATCGTGCTTGTCGAGCTTCGGCTTGCCGGTCGCCGGGTCGTTCGGTTCCTTCAGCCATACCAGCGTACCGCAGATCGCGCCGCCGCAATTGACGATGCGCACTTGGCTGTCCTTTTCCGCCGTATACCAGGTGCCGAGCGGACTGGCGGCGGACGCCGGCGCAATCAGGCCTGCGAGGCCGAAAAGCACGATAATCACGAGCCGAAACGCGGCCGCCGCCCTGCGGTAGGTTCTCATTGCAACCTCGATGTTTCGTTGTCGGGAGGCCGGCAACATAATGCAGGCGAGGGGCGTTGCCTAGTTGCCTAACGAAGCGTTGCCGAAATCGAACGTATCGCCGCCCGCAATTCAGAATCGATTCATCGCATTACTTAAACCACCATTCAAATCTTCTGAGGATTATCACCTATCGGCTGGGGCAAGAACCGCGACAGCGGACAGGCCGGAAAACTTGGGCAGAAGATTTGGGCAGAAGACTTGGGCAGAAGATTTGGACAGGGGAGTTTGTCATGGCTCGTTATGAGATTCTCGACAGCAACATGGCGCCGCTCGGCGAAGGGCCGGCCGCGCGCGACATGCTGTTCGAGCTTGGAATGATGTATTCGATCGGCCGCGACGCGGCAGTCGATCTCGTCGCCGCGCATAAGTGGTTCAATCTCGCGGCGATGAAAGGCAACGTCGACGCGGTTCGGCTGCGCCGCGAAGTCGCCAACCAGATGTCCGACGTCGAGATCGCGGCAGCTCAGCGCGCGGCGCGCGATTGGCTGCGCGGTAACGAGCCTGCACCGGCGCCGGCCATCGCCGCCTGAGGCGGCGGCCGAACATCAGCCGCCGCCTCATTGGCTGCGCGCTTGTCGGCGCTCACAGCGGCGGCTTTTGCACCTGGAACTGATACATGCCGGCAAACGTTTCCGGCGCGTCGGTTTCGTATGCCTGCCAGCAATCGAGATCGGTCAAGGCGGCGCGTTCCGGAAACCGCGCGGTGAATTTTTGCAACGTGAGCGGATCGAGATGAAACCCGCCGAAGCGCAAATTATCGGTCGCCAGGAATGATTTGATTTCGGGTAGCGTGATGCGGACCTCCTGCACGTGAAATAGCAGATCGCGGCATTCGCTTGTGGTGAAGAAATCCTGCGACCGAACCAGCGATTTGAGCAGAGGATCTTCGGATACGATAATGTCCTCGCGACAGCGTCGGATGTCTTGCGCAACCGGCCGATAACCGCGCGCGGCGATCAAGGCGCGCGCCGCGACGACGTTACGGCGGCCAATATCGCTATAGAGGCCGACTTGCACGGTCCCGCCGGGCCGCAACAGCGACAACAACACCCGCCAGCCTTGCCACGGGTCCGCCAGATGATGCAGCACGCCCGAGGAGTCGATAAAATCGAACTGTCGCCCGATCGAGCCCAATTCCAAAATATCGGCTTGTGCGAATTCGATATCGGCGAGGCCGAGTTTGAGCGCCATGCGCTTGGCATAGCTAAGGCTGGCACGACTGAGATCGACGGCGAGGATGCGAGCTCTGGCCAACGATTGCGACAATTCGACCAGCGAAAGTCCCGTTCCGCATCCGGCAATCAGCAAGTCCGGAACCGGTCCGGAGGGGTGCTCGCCGCGGCCGGGTGTTTTTTTGGGTGAGGCCGTTCTAACCCAGCGCGGGTAGGGATTTTCCTCATATTGCAGCCGCACCGCCTGCGATACCTCGTCCTCGATGCCGGTGAGGGTGGGAAGGGTGGCCGCGATTTGGCGCTGCTGCGCCGGCTCCTTGATTTGCTGGACGATGAGGTCTTCGACGCATTGCGGCCACGCCCGGTCGCAGAGCGACGAGGCGTTCGCCAAGGCATGCAGCGGAAAGTAAGCGCCGACGGTGACGAGCAACAACTCAGGAATCCGCTCGCCGGCGGCAAGCTGGTCGGTGAGCGCCAATTGCAGCGCGTTCGCTTGGACCGCCTCGCTCTCGGACAATGCGTAGACATATTCGTTGAGAAAGCACTGCCGCGCCACCGCGCAAAAGAAATCGAGCAGGCCCTCGTCCCACGCGCTTTGCCCGGCGCAGATCGTCAGCATCGCGTAACGCAGGTTGGTCAACAAACGCTCGAGGCCGATATCCGCAATAGGGTCGCGCATGAGCAAGCCGCGCAACAGCTGGTCGCCCAAAAGCTCCGCGAGCCCCGGTAAGCCGAGCAGTTCCGCGGCCGCAAGCCGCGTCGGCCAAGCCGAGTTGACCCGCTCGACGCAGCCATTCACGGCGCCATTAAGCTTGATGAGACTGACGATTGCGCCGGTAAGCTCGCGCGGGGGAGCCCAGTCTTCCAGCAGCGCGCGCAGCATCAACTTGCGCGCCCGGCCATGCGGATCGGCCCTGAACACGGCATTGCGCGCGCAGTGGGCGAACAGCGTTTTGCCACGGGCGGTCTCGCGTAATTCGAGCGCGGCGAGCGCGGCAAGCACCGCCTCAACGCGTTGCCCCGAAGCCAAATAGGCCTGGGCCAGATTGCCGAGCGCCTCGAACAGGTCGGGCTTGAGCGCAACCGCGCGCTCAAGATGAGAAACGGCTTGGCGGGTTTGGCCTTGCGCCATCAGCACGGCACCGATCCGGCTGTGGGTTTCGGCATGATGGGGATCGATCGCGAGAATATGCCGATATTGACGTTCCGCTGCGGCGAAGGCTCCGGCGCGATGATTGGCGACGGCGGCGGCGAATATATCGGCGGGCGTCGCGCCGGGCGCGGTCGCGCGGGAGCCGGACGCTGTGCCAGCGCCTGGATGACCCGAGGCTCGCCGTTGTTTGCGGTTCATCGCGTTGATCGATCGCTCTGTTGTCCGATCCGCTGGTTTCGTTTTGCGATGGCCATTATTCCGATGCGCTCACGTCTCGTGAGCAGTCATTATTCGATCGCGCCTTTGGCCTGCCACCCGAAGCCCGTCAGGGCGAAGGGTGGCGGGCCATGCCGGATAGCGGTGATCACTACGTTTACGCCATAGCCCTATGAGCGGGTCAATGAAGAGGGTATGACGGCTCTCGCCAAGTCCGGATGCGTAAGCTAACGGCATAGCTGATCATACTGAACCGTCATCGCGCATGAGCACGTTCCAGAGCCAATTCCCCGGAGCCTTCGCGACCGGTCAGTTCATTTTCGACCTGGCGCAGGGCTGTTACGCTTATGAGGCGCTCGTCCAATTGGCAAGGGACGCCCATAGCACGACAATCGTGCCGGACCTAACTCCAGGTCATCCCGTGCCGATAGGAACGATAAGCCGGAAGGATGGATCGCAACACACCTACGATGCGGCGCATTATCTCTCGCTGAGTAACAACCACCCGTTTATCGCGCCGAAAATACAACAGGCGTGGTTTGCTGGAGCTCTTGTAACTGCCGGTGACGCACTGGAGAAGCGGCATTATTTTAATCATGGGCCTGAGCTTGAACTGATCTACCATCTACGGAATGGCATTGCTCACGGGAATATCTTCAATATGACTGCCAATGGTTTGAAGCGCTTGGCGAAATACCCGGCGTATGTTCGGGTCCTAGACGGGCGCGGGGAAGTCTTTCGCATTAGCCCAAGCCAGAACGGGCAACCGGTCTTATTCGATTTCATGGCTGCGGCAGACGTAATTGACCTGCTGACCATGGCCGCCGAGCGCCTCAAGGACCTCGAACGTGGCATCCTGGGACCAGGGGTTCAGACTTCCATCTTTGGTTGACCGATTGCGGCAGATGGGCACGATGACCCTATAGCCGCCCAAATTTCCGCTCACTCCCCGCCGAAGCCTGTCCTACGATAGGCTCGAAACCGAGGCTGTTCCCGGCCCTTAATGAGGCGAATCGGCGATGTTCGGGTGGGGTAAGAAAGAGCGCGACCCAAAGGGGCAGAAGGACCGGGAGCTGGGACCACAAATCTATGGGATTCCGACTGTAAAGTTCGACGCTGCCAAGGTGACGGAAGCTGTTAAAATTGACCTTAGGAAAAATATCCAATCGCTCAAGGAGATAGACGCTGGCGATTTTGACAAGATTTACGAAGCAGCCCTTCGCTCAATATCCGCTGGCCGAGCGTTACATATCCTTTATCAGGCGCTGATGACCATCGACGGTATGCACAGGCGCAGGGCGGAAGATATATCGCGTTCACTGAACAATAAGGCCACCGCGCTCATGCAAGCGGAAGAGCAAGAGCGACTCGGCATCAAATACGCCACATGGCTCTATTCGGGTGCGCCGTGCGGCGACGTGGACCAAGATGCCGCTCACAAAGCGGCAAACGGGAAGCCCTACGCGGTGAACAAAGGAATGCTCCTAAACGGCCAATGGACACGACCAGGATATGAGGAAGGTTGTAAGTGCGTATCGAAGTCCATGATCGTGGGCTTTGACGGCTACGCGGGCGGCAAGCCTAAAGGAGTTGTCGAATGACCGGGGCTCAATATGCTGGGCTGAGTTCGGCAGCTCTTGGCGCGATCGGTACAACAATCCTATTTTTCAGTAGTTATGCGCTCCAACCTTTCGAAGGTGGCGTTTTTGGAAGCGACGCCTTAACCGAGCATAACAATCGCATTCGAGCCAAGAATATAAGCCGTCTTCGTCAGCAAAAGATCGGCTTTGCGTTCCTGTGCGTGAGTTTTATTGTTCAAGCAATCACCTACTTCTTATGATCGCGAATCAAAATATTGGTTATCTCGAAGAAGCTCGATACATTTGTAACGGTATGACCGCGCTATGAGAAATAACGGAGACCGGGCCACCTATGAATGAGCCGTCAGGTTCCCTTTTGTACCATTGCAGGCCACTCACCGCGTAATTTCTACCATTGAGACGCACGATAACGCTTCCAGCGGGACTCGCGGCAAGAACATCCACGGGAATTCTCGCCTTCAAACACGGCTCAGCGTCAGGCATCGCCTGACAACCCTGTATTCCCCCTACCGGTGTATTGCCAATTGTAAAGCCGACGATGTTGTCCCCGACATATTTGCATTGACCAGATTGTGTACAGTATTCGGCACCCACCGACAGCATTCCCGACAATCCGATCTTTATGCTCCAAGCTGCCGGAATTGGATCATAAGACTTTGCCTCGGGCGGTGCGGCTTGCACCGCTGCAATCGCGCGCGACTGCGATTTCTCGCAGGCAATAGAAGCAATCTTGGCCGCCACGGAAAGAGGCGGCGCGTAGGTCACGGGCGACCATCCTTCCTGAAGCGTTTGGAAGTGGTCACGGCAGTCGAAATAGAAGTGTTGCACATTCCGTGGATTAAACAGGCTCCCTTGGGATTCATACACTACCACTGTAGCTGCGCGAAGGGTGGCGCCCGGGTCCACGTTGGGGGGAAGGTTCTGATAAATCGTGTCCATGGCAATTTCGTAAACCTGCCCGTTCGATGCTGTTACATTCTGCCAATTCTTTGAGAGGTGGCGAAAGGCGGCTTCGTCGCACGATGCCATTTGTTCCGGTGTCAGACTACTGTACGGCTTTGAGCGACAAAACGCCGGAGCTGATTGCATCCATTCGTGTCCGGTTTGGCTGGTCGAAGGCAACGGCGGCTGAGAGGGTCCAGGATCGGCGAGCGGACCGCTTGGTTGGGCGTTGGACGCGATCATCTCGATAGAAGCGTTGAGGTAGACCGTCGGCCCAACGCCCGGCACAAGCTCAGCCTTCGTGAATTGCCCTTTCAAATGCTCGCCGTTGTCTCCGATTGCCGCCCTGACGCTTTTGGGCTGCAATGCGGCCAGCGGCGACGTTATCTCTAGCGTGTACTTGCCGGTGGTTAAATCCGATCTGAACGGACCTATGATGAAATGTCCGTGGGCAACCGTGAGGTTTGATTGCCAAACGTACCCGCAATTCGGGCGGCATGTGGCAAGCGGCGGTTGCAGGGATGCCTGCAGTCGGGTTCCTTCGGGAAGATTGGTGGTTGCTTCAATTCTGTTGCTGGGCAGGCGCTTCAATTAATCTTTACAACGAGAATCTCGGGAAGCCCCATAATCCGCGCCAAACGACCGCTGATCCAGCGATACTGACGCCAGCAGGACCACAATCATTCCAAACAAAATTGACTTGCTGATGCACATGCTTGCACTACCCTCAATGGCCACAAAGCGGCGCACATTTGCGCCTTTCACGCACTCCGCAGACGATGGAACGGAACAGGTTGGCGATGAAACACCGCTCCTTCCGGCCAGATCACCACTTGCTCGAGAGCGGCAACGCTGCGTTCCGGCAAGGTCGCAAGAACTGTATACAGTTCGTCGTCAAGCGTTTGCCACGCCACCTTGTCTCGCCATTCAAGATGCCGACCTTGCGAGCGTCCATCATGATTTGGGGGGCAGTACCATGCAACACCGAGCGTTCTATCCTTGCCTGCAAGGGCGCGCAGGAAGGCAATTTTGTTTACATCGATCACATCGCCAGCATCCGACATTCAGTATTCACCCCTTCCCCGCGCAATAATGGCAAGATCGCACAAGCTACCACGGCGGCACAACGCCTTGATGCTCACCGTTTTTGCGTGGCGTTGCCGCGCGATGGCGGCGGCGCTGCGATATGTGAGGTCTCCGCGCCGCCGCCATCGGTCACGCCCGATCCTGCCGCGGCTGATCCGATTCGCCCGGTCGTTCCATCTCGAATCCTGCCTGTCCCAGCTTTGTCCAGAGCGCCCGCGCGCGTTCACCCTGCTCGCTTTTGAGCTTGTCGGCCATCCAGAGCAGCGCACCGTAGATCATGGCGCGATCATCGCCGGTCAGGTCCACGATCCCAGCTTTGACGACGAGGCCGCCGAGTTCGATCAGATGCCGCGTCCGCTTGCGGCGTTCGACCTGCCAGGTGCGCATGTCATGCCGCGCCCGCGCCGCCTGATGCCGGTTGCGCGCCGCCCGGTTGCGGTTGAGCGCCGCCAGCGTCGCGATCAGGCGCAGATGCAGATCGCCGCGACCGGCTTTGAAAGAACGCGGCCCCGCGTTTCGCCCATGCCTCCCTCTTTCCGGCGTCCTTGGTTTCGGCCAGCACGATCAGCGCGCCCGCCAGTTCGTCGGCGGTGAGCGCGTCGGCTCCGGTCGAGATGACCAGCTCGCCAAGCTGCTGCACCTTGCGGGCTTTCAGGTCTCGCGCCTTGTCTTCGAGCGACTTCAGTTCCGCATCGAAGTCCCGTGGCTTGCGCATCGTCGTCTCCATAAGCTGTCGATGGAGCGATGATAGTTGAGCGCCTGCCGCAATGCTGTAAGGTTGCCGGGACGGGCTGAAACGGCGCGAGCAGTCCCGAGAAATTAGTTTCGAGGGCGCGCTTATACGTCGTTCCGACGTGCGCTTCGCCGTGGTGATGTTCGGATCGCGATGGCGATCTATCATCTTCACGTCAAGGTCATCGGCCGCAAGTCCGGCTCCAGCGCGGTGGCCTCCGCCGCCTACCGCTCGGCCTCGCGGCTGCGCGACGACCGGCTTGAGCGCAGCCACGACTTCTCCAACAAGCGCGGCGTCGTCCATTCCGAGGTCATGCTGCCGGAGGATGCGCCCGAAGCAATGGAGCGACCGCGAACGGCTCTGGAACGATGTCGAGGCGTTCGAGGTCAGGAAGGACGCCCAGCTTGCCCGCGAGGTCGAGTTCGCCCTTCCGCGCGAGATGACGCAGGCGCAGGGCATCGAACTCGCCCGCGACTTCGTGCAGGCGGAGTTTGTCGATCAGGGCATGATCGCCGACCTCAATGTGCATTGGGACATGGCCGAGGACGGGACGCCCAAGCCCCACGCCCATGTCATGCTGACCATGCGATCCGTGGACGAGAACGGCTTCGGCCAGAAGGTGCGGGACTGGAACCGCACCGAGATGGTCGAGCGTTGGCGCGAACGCTGGGCGGAGCTGGCCAACGAGCGCCTGGCCGAACTCGACATCGACGCGCGCATCGACCATCGCAGCCTGGAGGCGCAGGGCATCGCGCTGGAGCCGCAAAGCCAGATCGGCGCGCCCGCGCAGCGCATCGAGGGCGAAGGGATCGAGGCCGCCGACCGCGCGGAAATGCACCGCGAGATCGCGCGCAACAACGGCGCGCGGATCATCGCCGATCCTTCGGTCGCGCTGGACGCCATCACGCACCAGCAATCGACCTTCACGCGGCGCGACATGGCGATGTTCGCGCATCGGCACAGCGACGGGATCGAGCAGTTCAACGAGGTCATGGGCGCGATGCGGGGCGCGCCCGATCTGGTCGAACTCGGCAGGGACGGACGGGGCGAGGACCGCTTCACCACCCGCGAGATGATCGAGGCCGAGCAGCGCCTGCACCGCGCCGCCGAACTCATGGCCGAGAAGGAACGCCATGAGGTCGGCGACAGGGACCGCGAAGCGGCGCTGGCGCGTGCGGAAGCGCGCGGCCTTGTGCTTTCGGGGGAGCAGGCCGAGGCGCTTACGCATGTCACGGACGGGCGCGATCTCGGCGTCGTGGTCGGCTATGCCGGGACGGGAAAGAGCGCGATGCTGGGCGTGGCGCGCGAAGCCTGGGAAGCGGCGGGCTACGAGGTCCGGGGCGTGGCGCTGTCCGGCATCGCCGCCGAGAATCTGGAAAGCGGATCGGGCATCGCGTCGCGCACCATCGCCAGCATGGAACACGGCTGGGGACAGGGCCGCGACGTGCTCACTTCCCGCGATGTGCTTGTCATCGACGAGGCGGGCATGGTCGGCACGCGCCAGTTGGAGCGCGTGCTGTCCCATGCCGCCGAGGCCGGCGCCAAGGTGGTACTGGTCGGCGATCCGCAGCAGTTGCAATCCATCGAGGCGGGCGCGGCGTTCCGCTCGATCTACGAACGCCACGGCGGGGCGGAGATCGGCGAGGTGCGCCGCCAGCGGGAGGACTGGCAGCGCGACGCCACGCGCGATCTGGCGACCGGCCGGACGGGCGACGCGATCCATGCCTATGACGGTCACGGCATGGTCCATGCCGCGCCGACACGGGAACAGGCGCGCGACGATCTGATCGACCGCTGGGACCGCGAGCGGCAGGCGTCGCCCGACAAGAGCCGCATCATCCTCACCCACACCAACGACGAGGTGCGCGCGCTCAACGAGGCCGCGCGCGAACGGATGCGGGAAGCCGGCGATCTCGGCGATGACGTGCGCCTGGCGGTCGAACGCGGCGAGCGCAGCTTCGCCAGCGGGGATCGCGTCATGTTCCTGCAAAACGAGCGCGGCCTTGGCGTGAAGAACGGCACGCTCGGGACCGTCGAGCAGGTCAGCGAACGATCCATGTCCGTGCGCACCGACGACGGCCGCAGCGTCTAGCTTCGACCTCAAGGACTACGACCGCATCGACCACGGCTATGCGGCGACCATCCACAAGGCGCAGGGCATGACGGTGGACCGCACCCATGTCCTGGCGACGCCGGGCATGGACGCCCACGGCAGCTATGTCGCCCTGTCGCGCCACCGCGACGGCATGGACCTGCATTATGGCCACGACGACTTCGCGGACGAGAGCAGGCTTGTCCGCACCCTATCGCGCGACCGCGCCAAGGACATGGCGTCGGATTACGAGCGCGCCGATCCGGCGCAGGGCTATGCCGAGCGGCGCGGCATCAGCTTCCGTGAGCGCGTCGTCGAGATCGTGCGCAGGGTTGTGCCGGAGAAGGTGCGCGGCATGTTCGACGGCCTGCGCCTGCCCGCCGATGGCGGACAGGGGCCGGAACGGGTAGCGCCAGGAAGGGAGGTGGCGGAAGACCCGGAAGACGGCGCTGCGCAAGGCCGTACGAAGGCGCTTATCCGCACGCGCGCGCACGTGGATGCGATCTTCGCGACGCAGGAGACGCGGACGGCAGGGGTAGCCCGGAGCAGGTGACGCGAATTGGCATGACGCCCGCAAAGCCTTCGAGGACGTGCGTCCCCACGGCTCGCACGACGCCGAGGCCGCTTATGACAAGAACCCGGAGCTTGCCCACGGAAGCGGCGACGGGCCAGACGAGACGCGCCATTCGCGCTCTACAGCTCGAAACCGAATTGCGCACCGATCCGCAGCGCCGCGCCGACCGCTTCGTGGAACGCTGGCGGGAACTCGGCCACACCAGCCAGCACCAGTACCAGGCGGGCGACATGTCCGGCTACAAGGCCACGCGGTCGGCGATGGGCGACATGGCGAAGAGTCTCGAACGCGATCCGCAGCTTGAATCGATCCTCGCGGGCCGTAAGCGAGACCTCGGCATCGGGATCGAATCGGGCCGCCGACTCGGGCTGGAACTCGCCTTCAGCCACGGCATCGACCTCGGCAGAGGGCGAGGGATCGGGCTTTAGACCCCGTCCTATTTTCCGCCGCCTGTACGCCACAGCACTACGACGCCTAAATCACTCTTGCACAACAAGAAATCCTTGCTCTGTCTTGTCTCGGAAGCCGTCAGAAACATCCGGCAGGAGGCAGCGCAGCCATGCTCGCACCAGACCGTATCGTCCGCCTGAAAACCGTTCTCGCCCGGACCGGGCCTGTCCCGCTCCACCATCTACCGCAAGATCGCAGAGGGCACGTTCCCGGCCCGGATCAAGATCAGCATCAACGGCGCGGGCTGGAGGGAATCCGACATCGACCGATGGGTCGCCAATCCCGTCGCATGGCGGCCGAGAAGTGAGTTCGACTTCGATGACCGATGGCGAGACCGATAACGGAGGGGTGGGCATCGTGTCCCGTCCTCGGCGTGTGAGGCCACCCACGGCATCGGAGCAGCTTGAAGCGCTGTTGGGCTATCCGTGGCCGTTCCCCGGCAGGCCGCCCAAACATGACCTGTCCACATGGATCGTCATCGACGATTGGCCCGATCCCGTTCCGGTCACGGAAGCCGAGGTGGAGGTATTCGAGCGATGGTTCGGCGACTTGTTCGACGAGCTGTTTGGGCCGGACGCTTGAACATTCCCTATTGCGGGATGAGTTATGGTGTGGTACATGTACTCATGGTTGGAGTGAACCTGTGATCGTAGGCTTTCGGGATGACTGGTTGCGGGCCTTCTTTGTGGATGATGTCCGCTCCCGCAACATCCCGTCCGATCTCGAAGCCCGGTTGTTCAGAAAGCTCCAGATGATCGACGATGCCGTGACCGATCAGGACTTGCGCGTGCCGCCCAGCAATCACTTCGAGAAGCTGCGCGGCAATCTGGCGGGGCTGCATTCGATCCGCGTCAACCAGCAATGGCGGTTGATCTTCCGCTGGGATGGCTCGCGCGGCGAGGCGGACAGAATATATCTGGACGATCACAGCTACCGATGAAAGCGAGGCAAAGATGCTGACCACCAAGCGCAAGCCGGCGACTGTCGGCGAAATCCTCACCGAAGAGTTCATGCAGCCGATGGGGTTGACGCAGGGTGCGCTCGCCGAGGCGATGGGCGTTCAGCGCAAGCATGTCAACGAACTGTGCGGCAACCGCAGGAACGTGACGGCAGCGACGGCCCTGATCCTGGCCCGCGTGTTCGGCAACAGCCCCGAGTTCTGGCTCAACGTGCAGCGGCGCAGCGATCTTTGGGAGGTGATGAACACGCCGAAGGAGCGCGAGCGGATCAAGCGCGCACGCCCGTTGCAGAGCGCGGCCTGAGTTATGCGACCTCACCGGTCGGGCCGGAACATCAGTTGAGAAGGAGGCATTGCCCATGACCGTACCGCAGCGCGCCGCTCTCTATCTGCGCGTCTCGACGGTGCGGCAGGCCGAGCATGATGTCTCCATCCCCGACCAGAAGCGCCAGGGCGAAGCCTATTGCGCCTCACGCGGCTATCAGCTCGTCGAGACCTATGTGGAGCCGGGCGCATCGGCGACCAACGACCGCCGCCCCGAGTTCCAGCGCATGATCGAGGCGGGCACGTCAAAGCCCGCGCCCTTTGACGTGGTGATCGTCCACTCGTTCAGCCGCTTCTTCCGCGACCATTTCGAATTGGAGTTCTATGTCAGGAAGCTCGCGAAGAACGGGGTGAAGCTCGTCTCCATCACCCAGGAGATGGGCGACGATCCCATGCACGTCATGATGCGGCAGATCATGGCGCTGTTCGACGAATATCAGTCGAAGGAAAACGCCAAGCACGTCATCCGCGCCTTGAAGGAGAATGCGCGGCAGGGCTTCTGGAACGGCTCGCTGCCTCCCATCGGCTACCGCGTCGTCGCGGCCGAGACGCGCGGCGCGAAGGTCAAGAAGAAGCTGGAGATCGATCCACTCCATGCTGAAACGGTGCGGCTGATCTATCGGCTGGCCCTGCACGGTGACGGCGCCAAGGGCCAGATGGGCGTCAAGAACATCGTCTCCTACCTCAACCGCAACCGCATCTTCACCCGCGACGGTGGACGCTGGGGCATCGGTCAGGTTCACCGCATCCTGACCCGCCGCACCTACATGGGCGAGCATGAGTTCAACAAGCGGTCCAAGTCCAAAGAGTTGAAGCCAGTCAGCGAGATCGTCGTCGTGCCGGTGCCGCCGATCATCGACTGCGAGACCTTCGACGCGGTACAGGCGCTGCTCAAGGCCCGTCATCCCAGGGTGACGCCATCCGCCGTCATCAGCGGCCCGACCCTTCTTACCGGCCTGATCCACTGCGCCAAGTGCGGCGGGGCCATGACCATCCGCACCGGCAAGGGTGGACGCTATCGTTACTACGCCTGCTCCATGAAAGCCCGCCAGGGGCCGACGGCTTGCGAGGGCATGGCGGTGCCGATGGACAAGCTGGACGATCTTGTCGCCAGCCACCTGCAGGAACGTCTGCTCCAGCCCGAGCGGCTGGAGACCATCCTAGCCACGGTGCTCGACAGGAGGCAGGAGCGATTCGAGCGCCAGCACGAGCATATCGCCGAGCTGAACAGGCGCGCGGCGGAGTCGGAAGCCCGCCTCAAGCGCCTCTACGACGCCATCGAATCGGGCATCGCTGATCTGGACGACCCGGCGCTCAAGGACCGCATCGACGGCCTCAAGGCCATCCGCGATCAGGCGAAGGCCGACGCCGAGCGCGCCCAGGCCATGCTCCAGAACTCAGGAAGCAAGGTGGTCACGCCGCAGATGTTGAGCAAGTTCGCTCGCACCGCGCGCCAGCGCATCCGGCTTGAAGGCGGCGGCTACCGCCGCGACCATCTCCGCGCGCTCGCCCAGCGCGTCGAGGTCGCCGATGGCGAGGTCCGCATAATGGGATCGAAGTCTCGGCTGCTTCAGGCGCTTGTGGCGAACGGTAGCGTAAACTCAGTGCCCATTCAGGGACTGAAGTGGCGGAGAGGAAGGGATTCGAACCCTTGATACGGCTTTAGACCGTATAACGGTTTAGCAAACCGCCGCCTTCAGCCACTCGGCCACCTCTCCGATCGCGAAAGACCCCTATTTTACGGGCTTTGCCTGGTCAAAACTCGCGCGCATCGCGCGCGATTGATGTCATAGTAACACGGAACCCGGCCAAAGTTTGAGCCCGCGAGCCGGTACTTCGAAACCCTTCCGTTGAGGCCGTATCGGCGCGCCCCTTTGCCTACGAAGTTCACATATAGTGTGTCTGCTCTCTTCAAAGGCCTCTTCGAGACGCATAGGGAATTTACCTGCCACACTTCGGAACAATCGGATAACGATCGAAGTGACGGTTGGAAGCTGACGATGAAACACCGTTGGTTCGGCGCAGCGTTATTTCTTTTCGCTTCGGCGCAGCTTGTTCACGCGCAATCCGCTTTGCTCGAACGCGCGGTCAAGGCGGCGCCGGGGCAGAACGTGCGCGTCGGCATCTACACCAGCATCCGGCCGGACTGCACGTCGGGCCCGCTGCCGGCCATCCGGCTCGCCCATGCGCCGGCGCACGGCAGCGTCAGCGTCAAGCGCGCCATGCTCAAGGCGACCAATGTCAAGCAATGCCTGGCGATCGACGTGCCGGCCTTCGTGGCCTTTTATCGGGCCGCGGCCGGTTTCAGCGGCGCCGACGAATTCCAGCTGGAAGTTACTTTCTCGGGCGGCCGCAAGGAAATCCAAGACTTTCGCGTGAGCGTCGCCGGCGCAAACGGCGGCCAGGGGATCTAGCTGCAATCGAGCTGCAATCTAGCTATCCAGCAAAGATGAAGACATCGGGCAGACAGAGCAACAAACGACGGATCGCGAATTTCCCAAGGCGGCTGTTCCAGAAATTTTGCGAGCAAAACTCCGGAATAAATTCGCTTCGGTCGGCAGCGCCGCCGACGCGTTCTCGTCGTGCGGGGCGGGCAAATCGGAATTGATGATGGCGTCGGCGGTCGCGGTCGCCTTTGTCCTCCGAGCGCAGAATCGAAGGTGTCAACAGATGCAAGCCGGCAGCGCCCGGCAGGGTCTGTCCGTCACGGCCGTTTCGCACGGTTCCGGGAAAATCGGCTCCGCCAGGCCGAATGGGGGCGGCCAAGCGCCGCCGCGGCTACTGCAGAACGTATTGATTTAACAATAGGAACGGCGTCGATCCGGCGCGGCGACCCGGTATTGGGGTCCGCTTATCGCGGCGTCATCGCCTGCGTGTTTTTTACGCAACACCTTGCCGAAATCGGTCAAACCGGCCTGTGAGTAGGGCAGTTCTTCGTTGCGTGGTGGAACCCGTTGGTTAAGGTATGCCTGCGACGGAGGGGGGAACCCCAAGTCAACTCGTCCGGTGTTTTCGGGAAGTGGAAAGACCGGGTGGTTTGGGGACTAAGGGGACCTTCGAAGGGGTGCAAGTTCACCCGGCAGAGACGGAACCCTCCCACGGCAACAATTGGAGGTTCAAATGAAGATGGTGAAAAGCCTCCTCCTCGGCTCCGCGGCCGCGTTGGTTGCGGCTACTGCGGGGCAGGCAGCTGATCTTCCCGTTAAGGCCAAGCCGGTCGAATACGTGAAGGTCTGCAGCCTCTACGGGGCGGGATTCTATTATATGCCGGGCACCGATATGTGTATCAAGATCGGTGGCTGGGTACGCAGCGAAGCAACCTGGGGTAACAACAACGGCAACATGACCTGGGGGCCGTTCTCGGGACAGATCAATACCCGGAACACCAACAACTTCGTGACCCGTGAACGCGGCTACATCACCGCGGACGCCCGCGAGCAGACCGCTTACGGCACGGCGCGCGCCTATATCAACGTCGGCTTGAGCGACAGCAACCTCGGCAACAACGACGGCTCGGGCACCTTCAGCTCGAACCGCGCGTTCTTGCAGTGGGCGGGCATCACCACCGGTCTGACGCAGTCGTTCTATGACTTCTACAGCGCTGCGGCATCCGCCTATCGTGCGGCCTTTATGCCGATCGAAGACACCGGCGACGGCGGCACGTGGTTGACGGCCTACACCGCGCAACTCGGCAATGGGTTGTCGGCAACGGTCTCGGCCGAAGCGCGCCGCATGACTCAGATTATCGACAACGACGCCGGCGATCCGGAAGTCGGGTCTGTCATTTCGGCCGCTGCAGTCAACGGCGTGGGTTACGGCAGCTATCAGGTGCCGGACTTCGTCGGCAACGTTCGCGTCGATCAGACCTGGGGCAGCGCCCAAGTCATGGCGGCGGTGCACGAGGTCAATCCTACCTATTACGACACTGACGCCAACAGCGACACCACCCTCGGTCATCCGAGCGATACCTGGGGGTTTGTCGTCGGCGCCGGCCTGCGCCTGAACTTCCCGTCGATCGCTCAGGGCGATTACTTCCAGGGTGAAGTGAACTACACCCAGGGCGCCATGCGCTACCTCAACCAGCCGACCCAAGGCAACTTCGGCAACCAGCAGAGCAATACCGGCTCCTATGGCATCCTGAGCGATTGTGTCTACGCGATGGGCGTCGAGGCGTCGCCGCCGGCTGGACAGACGTCGTGCAATCTGACGACGGCGTGGAGCGTCAACGCGGCTTTCGAACATTACTGGACGCCGTCGGTGCATGAATCCTTCGTCGGCGCCTATGAGGCGGTCAGCTACAACAACCAGGCCAACGCCATCCTCTGCTTCGAGGAAGGTGGCGGCAACGGCGCCCTCAGCGCTGGCGGGGTGTACTCCGCAACGCCTGGGTGCAACAACAACTGGTCGGTGTGGGGCGCCAGCTCGCGCCTGCAGTGGGACATCACCAAGTCGTTCTATATGGGCGTCGAAGTGATGTATAACCACCTGGACAGCGCCAAGTCGTTCAACGGCGTCATTCCCGTGGGCGTATCCGGTTTGGGTGGCGCGCCGGGACCGGCGTCGGGCTTCGTCAAGATTGGCGGTGCTTCCGAGAACGCCTGGAACATGACCGTGCGCATGCACAAGGACTTCCTGCCCTGATCGTCTGATCGAGGCGTGAAATCGGAAATCCCCGGCGGTCACCCGCCGGGGATTTTTCTTTGTCGGCTACCGCGCGCAGAATCGACCGCCCGGCCGGCTTCGCCCCCGTCGACGGGCAACGGTCGCTTACCTCCTAGGTGGAAACTCGTATGCGGGCGAAGAGTAATGCAGGAGGCGCGATCTCGCGCGTGAGTAACGATTGCGGTTGAACCGCCGTCGTCGATGCAGGCCCCTGTTCTGCAAGGGCGTCAATTCTTCCGAATCGTGAATTGATACATGCCGCGAAATGTCTGCGGATTGTCCATTTCGAATCGATGCCAGTTGTCGAGCTCGGCGAGCGCGTGCGGACCGGGAAACTGCCGCTGGAATAGTTCGACAATCGCGGCTTCGAGATCGAACTTGAGAAACGAGAGATTCTGCTCCATCAGGAATTTCTTGATTTGCGGGATCGTGAACCGGTGCTCCACGACGTTGAACAAAAGGTCTCGGCAGCCGCTGGTGTTGTAGAAATCGAGCGAATCGACGGTCGCCCGCCAACCGCGCTCGTCGTATATGCGTAAAATGTCCTGCCGCAATGTCCTGATGTCTTGCGGTGTCGGGCGGTAACCGCGCTCCGCTATGAAGGCCCGCACTTCGACGATGTCGCGCCGGCCGGCTTCGCTGTAGAGGCCGATCCGCATTTGGCCGTTTGGCCGCAGCATCGATAGCAAAACCCGCCAGCCGCGTTCGGGCTCGGCGAGGTGGTGCAATACGCCGACCGCCTCGATGCGGTCGAAAGTGCGATCGATCGTGGCAAGCTTGAGAATGTCGGCCTGCGCATACTCGACGTTTGGCACGCCGATCTCGCGTGTTCTTCTGCGCGCATAAGCGAGACTGGGCAGGCTCAGGTCGACCGCCAGGATCCGCGCTTTCGGAAAATGGCGGGCGATCTCGACCGCATGCTGGCCGGTGCCGCAGCCTGCTATCAATATCTCGCGACCTTTCGGATTGTCATCGGCGGCGCCGGCCGCCATCGGCCGGTTTTCGGCGAGGGCGGCCGCCGGGTCGATGGTCCAGCGCGGATAGGGATTTTCCTGGTATTGATCCATGACGCGACGCGAAATGTCGTCGTCGACGGTGGTCAGGACCGCAATGGATTTGCGATCCTCGATCTCCTGCAACGGTTCCCGCAACTGCTGACGCACGAGATCGGCTGTCGCGTCCGTCAGATTTCTTCGCAACAGCGCGGGCGCGTCGGGAAGCGAATAAAGAGGAAAATAAGCCGCGACTGACGCCAGTAAAACCGGCGGCAACGCGTCGCCTTCGGCGGCTTTGCGCAGCAACAGTTCTCTTAATTGATGCGCTTGTCGGGTTTCTTCATCGTCCTGGGCGAAAACATATTCGTTGATAAAACATTGCTGCGCGAGCGCGCAGAACAGGCGAATGACGGCGGGATCGGCGACAGCATGCTCGCTGACGGCGTCGTGCAGCAGGATGGAGCGAATAGCCGTCAGGAACTTTTCCAGGGGCGCATGATGCAGCGGGACGGTCGCCAACGCGCAGCGCAGGAATATATCCTTGGCAATCGTTTCCAGGCTGTAGCGCGAGAACAACTCGTCCGTTCTTATCGGCAGCGGCCACGTTCGCGCGGCATAGTCGGTGCAAGCCGCAACAGCCGGGTTTTGCAGAATCAAATCTTCGACGCTCTTTAGGCGAGCGCCGAGTTCGATCGCTTTGCGAAAATGGCTCTCTGCTTCGTCTTGCCGGTCCAGCGCCTGGAAAGAGGCCCCCAGATTGTAGTGACAGGCTGCATTCCACGGATCGCGAGCAAGCGCCTTGGCAAACGCCCTGGCGGCCGGCCGATGACGGCCGGATGCTTGCAGAATGAGCCCGCTGAGATTGAGGGCGTTAACGTGCGATGGCTCGCGCGCCAGTATTTTATCGCAGATGTCCTGCGCGCTTTGCAGTTGGCCCCGCTGATGATGCCAATTCGCCTGCGCCATTAGGTCGGTCGTCGTAAACGCCTGATCGTCCCCGACCGCGGCGGCCCGTGGCGCGAAAGCACCTTGCTTTCGATTGGCCCGTCGTACTTTTCGGTTCATGGGAAACGGCGATTATAGTGGTTCGTGCTAAGCGGACTTAGCGTTGCGACGCAGCGGGTAGCGATCCCACAAATCCCACGCCTTTTCGTTCCGCGCCGGGTCGGTTCGCGTGCGCGTCACAACGGGCGACAAATTTGGCGATGCAGCGCATCAGATCCGGACTATCGAGCGCAGGTACGTGCCCCTGATCCGCAACTTCGATGGGTTCCATGTCGGGGTGACGCTCACGCATGGCGGCGACCGTGGCGGCCGAAAGAATATCGGAATTGGCGCCGCGGATGACCAGAACCGGCACCCGGGACAAGGCGTCGAATTCGTTCCACATCGATGGCAGCGGCCGTTCGATGTCGACCTCGGCGAGCGTGCGCGCCAAGCGCACGTCGTAGGTCGGCACCAGCGCGCCGTCATCCAGCTTCCAGGTGCGCTGCGCCGCGGCCAGCCATTGCTCGGCGGTGAGCTTTGGGAACTGGGCATCGAACAATCGGCGCATGATTTCGGCGCCTTCTTTGAAGCTGCGCGGTTGCGGCAGCTTGCCGACATAGCTCTTGATGCGCGCCAGGCCTTTGGGCTCGATGACCGGCCCGATATCGTGCAGCACGACGCCGGCAATAGCGGTCGGATGTGCCACGCCGAGCAGCATCGCGAGGATGCCGCCGCGCGAGCTGCCGATGAACACCGCTTCGCCGATTTCGAGCGCGGTGAGCACCGTGACGACGTCGCCGAGCTCGACCGCCACATTATAGTTTTCCGGATTGCCGTCGTACTCCGATTGGCCGCGGCCGCGCGAGTCGACGGCGATCACGCGCCGCGATGGGCCACCTTCGGCCAGCGCCTGAGCCAGCACGTCAAAATCGGCGACGGTGCGCGCCAAACCGGGCAAGCACACCACCGGCAACGTGGACGATGCCGTTCGCGGTCCATATTCGCGCACATGCAATCGCAATCCGTCTTGCGCGGTGACGAAGTGGTCTGCGGGCATGTCGTATCGCTCCGGCAAAGTCCCATCGCTTCGGCGATTAAAGCATGATCCGGAAAAGTGGATACCGGTTTTCCGAAAAGATCACGCTCAAACAAGACCCTAGAGCGACAATCGATTCAATATGAAGCGATTTCGCTCTAGTCGCGTAGGCAACGCAATCTATTGGCCAGGGACTGGCGGCGCAACCGCCTCGCCGATCTCCATGCCGGGTGAATTGTCATTAAATATCAATGGTATATCTAAGCGGTGGAACGGTGCTTTCCTGCACGTCCCGGCCGCTCGGCCGGCCAGTCCGCAGATGGCCATGGTTGCTGTTGCGGCCGCCGTGTAACAAGCTTATCGGAACACGTCGATGCACGGACTAAAGGGACCAGCCGAATCCAGCATGTCCAATTCTGAGGATCGACTGAAACTTCGGACGGCGCTTTCCTTACATCAAGCGGGCCAGCTTGCGAATGCGGGCAAATTGTACCGCGAGATCATCGCCAAGGATCCGAAGAATTCTCACGCGCTGCACTATTTGGGTCTGATTGAAGCGGCAACCGGAAACTTCGAGCAGGCGACCGCTCTGTTGCATCGATCGCTGGCGCTGGAGCCGCGGAACATCCAGTTCGTGGAAAACTATGCGACGATATTGTTTCAGACGGGAAAATATCAGTCTGCTCTCGAGATCGCCGAGCGCGGCCTTGCGCTCAACGACTGCTATCCTCCCATTTTGTACGTCAAGGCGGTCTCGTTATGTAAGCTCAAGCGCTTGCGGAGACTCGATCGGGGTGTTCGACCAGCTGCTGGCGCGGGTGCCGAATCATATTGCGGCCATCAATGAGCGGGGATCCGCCCTGGCGGAACTGCGGGACTATGATGCGGCCCTTGCGAGTTTTGAAAAGGCGCTGTCTCTGCAGCCGAAATACGCCGAAGCGCACCTCAATAGGGGCAATATATTCGGCTCGCTCAAGCGGTATGACGGCGCATTGGCGGCTTACGACGACGCGCTGGTGCTCAAGCCCGATCTCGCCTTGGCTTGGGTCGGCCGCGGCCAAGTTCTCGGCGAACTCGAGCGGCACGGTGACGCTCTGCTTGCCTACGACAGGGCGCTGGCGCTGAAGCCCGACCTCGCTCAGGCCTGGGTTGGCCGCGGCAACATCCTTATTGCGACGAGACGATATGACGATGCCTTCGTCGCCTACGACAGGGCGGTGGCGCTCAGCCCCGATCTGGACTATGCGCCGGGCGCGCGGCTATTTGCAAAGCTATGTCTGTGCGACTGGACAAATCTGGAAGCGGAGACGGCGCAGCTCCTGTCACGGCTGCGGCAGCAGAAGCCGGCCAGCACTCCATTCCATTTGCTCTCGGTGCCGTCGTCGGCCGAGAATCAGCAGCAGTGCGCGAAGCTCAACGTTCAGGATCAACCGCGTTTTCCGCCGCTTTGGCGCGGCGAAATCTTCGCCCACAAGCGCATTCGGCTAGCCTACCTGTCCGGTGACTTCCGTGAGCACCCGATCGGCTATCTGACCGCTGGTTTGTTCGAGCATCACGACAAGACGAGTTTCGAAACAACGGCGATATCGTTTGGTGCGGACCGGGATTCTCCGACGCGAGGTAGAATTAAGGGTGCGTTCGAGCATTTCATCGATGTTCGTGGACGCAGCGATCAAGATATTGCGAACCTTATCCGGCAGCTTGAGGTCGACATCGTCGTCGATCTGATGGGATTTACCATTCACAATCGGCTCGGCGTTCTGGCGCGGCGGCCGGCCCCCATTCAAGTCAATTATCTGGGCTATTCGGGCACTATGGGTACCGAAGACCTCGATTACATTCTTGCCGATCCCACCGTCGTTCCGGAAGAGCAATGCGCATTTTATTCCGAGCAGGTGGTGTGGCTGCCGGACTGCTATCTGATCAACGACGACCGGCGGACGATCTCCGCGCGGGTGCCGACGCGGCGCGAATGTGGGCTGCCCGACGATGGCTTCGTGTTTTGTTGCTTCAATAATTCGTACAAGCTCGGTCCCGAGACCTTTCAGGTGTGGATGCGCCTGCTGACGGGTATTCCCGCCAGCGTTCTTTGGCTGAGCGAGGCCAATGCCTCGGCGCAGGCCAATCTGCGCCGTGCGGCCGAGCGATGCGGGGTGTCGGCGGATCGGCTGATCTTTGCACCGCGTTTGCCGGAGGTGGCCGATCATCTGGCGCGGCAACGGCAAGCGGATTTGTTTCTCGACACCTTGCCCTATAACGCGCACACGACGGCGTGCGATGCGTTGTGGGCCGGTGTCCCGGTGCTGACTTGTCCCGGAGCGACTTTCGCCGGTCGGGTCGCGGCGAGCCTGGTGAAGGCGATCGGCCTCGATGAGTTGATTACGCCGTCGCTGGCGGACTACGAAGCTCTCGCTCTCGAATTGGCGCGCGATCCGCCCCGTTTGGCATCGCTGCGGCAAAGGCTCGCGGGCAATAGAAGCACTTTTCCGTTGTTTCAAACCGCGCGCACGACGCGGCAGATTGAAGCCGCATGCACCATGATGTGGGAACGCTATCAGAGGGGAGAAGTTGCGGGGCCGCGGTCCGCAGCGGCGAAGCCCATTCGCATGATGTAAGGCTGAGCGGCGGAGCGGCCCGATCCGGACACGACGCTTTTTGGGCGTTATCCGCCGCGGCGCAGGTCGGCCTCGATCAATAGCTTGGGATTGTTTTCAACGAGCGCGCGATAGACCTGCATGTTCTCGATCACGCGCTCGACGTAATTGCGCGTCTCCGAGATCGGGATGCGCTCGATCCAGTCGATGGGATCGACCTTGGGGTCGCGCGGATCGCCATATTGCTCGATCCACTCCCGCGCCCGGCGCGGTCCGGCATTGTAGGAGACGAAGGCCAGGATGTAGGAGCCGCGCCAAGTGGCCAGATCGTTGCCGAGCTCCGCCGTGCCGAGCTGGGCATTATAGGCGACGTCGTCGGCGAGCCGGCGCTGATTGAACGTGACCTTGAAGCGCTTGGCGGTGTCGCGGCCGGCGTCCGGCGTGACCTGCATCAGGCCGATAGCGTTGGCGCTGGAGACTACGTGCGGATTGAACGCGCTTTCCTGGCGCACGATCGAATAGACGACGCAAGGTTCGACCGCGGGCCCGATCTGCTGGTAGTTCGGCACGCCGAAATCGGGAAACGCATAGCGTTCGAACGGATAGCCGCGGCCGAGCATGGCCTTGCCGATCAGCAGCGTCGCCCGCGCGTCGTTATGGCGGGTGGCGATGTCGGCAAGCGCCGCTAGCGCGGTGGTATCGGTCGCCTTGTCGCCGAGGTCGGCCGCCATGATGGCGACGAGATCGCGCTCGTCGACGGCATAGAGAATTTCGAAGGCGCGGGCGATTTCGAGCGTGCGGTGCTCGGCGGGCGCCCGCGGCAGCGCGCGCAGCGTCACCTCGTCGAGGCCGAGCCGGGCGCGCGCGAGTTGGCCGTAATAGGCCGTCGGATAATGCGCCGCCTCTTCGTAGCGCGCGCGCGCGTCCTGCTCGCGCCCCAAGGCTTCCGCGGCGCGGCCCTGCCAATAAACGAGCGCGCCAGCGTGATCGGATTGGATGTGCCGTCGGCAATCCGGGCGAAATGCGCAAGCGCGATGGCCGGTTGGCGCAGGAAGCGCAGCGCGATCCAGCCGGCGGTGAAATGCTGCTCGGCGCGGTAATTCTGGTTCTCCGGCGCCGCCGCGCCATTGGCGACCTCATAGGCCAGCCGGGCGTCGCCGAGATCGAGCAGTTTTCGCGACACCAGTCGGCGTTCCACCCACCACTGGTCGACGTCGATCAGCTTAGCCGGATCGCGCGGCGCGGCGTTGAGCCATTGCGCCGCCTCGGCGATCTTGTCGTTGCGCCGCAGCCACTGGATGCGGCTGAACATGTAGCCCGGGTCGCGGCGCGCGGCCTCCGGCACCGCTTCAAGGAGCGCCTTGGCGTTACGCGCCTGATCGATGATCGCGGCGCGGGCCTTGGCGATGGCGAGCGCCGTGGCGTCGAGGTGATGCGCCGCCCGCAATGCGGCGTCGTCATCCTCGGCATAGAGCCGCGCCTCCATGCGCACCTCGTCGTCGGACGGCGTGATCAAGCCGGAAAAAGTTTCGCGCGCCTGTTCCTCGAGGTCTCCGGAAAAGGCGTCATTGCGCCAGGCCTGGCGCACCGCCGCGGCGGCGCCGGCAACGTCGCCGCGCGTCAGCAGCGCTCGCGCCAGCGCGAAGTGACCTTTGGCCGTGTGCGGCTCCTCGGAGCGGAAGAAATCGATGATGGCCATCGGATCGACGCGGTCCTGCCACATCACCGCTTCGGCGCGCCGCCGCAACGTCTCGATGCCGGGCCAGCTCGGATTGGCGGCGATGAATGCGGCATAGCGCGAGAAATCGCTCGAGCCGTCCTCGCTGCGCAGGATCACCCATTCCACGAGCTTGCGGGCAACCGGATCGGAAATACTGCGCTCAACGTCGGTCGCTTCGCTCTGGCGGTTCTTGCGCACGAGATCGATGGCTTGCTTGACCGCGGACAAATCGAGCGGCGAGGTCGCCGTCGCTGCGGTGGTGGCGAAGGGCCGGCCCGGCACTGGGTGGCGGTGCCAATATCGGCGCCGGCGCGACCGGCGGCTCAAGCCGCGTATTTGCCGGCGACTCAGCGACTGGAACCTCGCGCGGCGCCGAAACTGCCGCCGGCGCGATCGAGAGCGGGGCCGGCCGATGCGGTTCAGGCTTCTGGGCGCCGAGCTTTGCCGCTTCAGCCTTGCGGAGCTTTTCGCCTTTGATCGCCGGCCGGTGCCGCGGCAGCGGAATTCTGACCCGACAACGGCGCGGCATGCGTACCGGCGGTCAGGACACAAACGCAGGCAAGCAGCGCAATGGTTCGGAAACCCGGCACGTTCCCTCCCGGTGGGCGTGTCGTCGATGGCGGAGAATCTCTTCGGCCCGTTAGGTTGAAGAAATCCTAACCTGCGGAGGCTAGGGCGACAATTTACAGTTTTGCGGCGAAAGCGGGGCCGTGGTCCGCGCCGCCGCCGGAGCGATCGCGACCGCAAAGGGGCTTTCAAGCCCAGGCGCAACCCGATATCTATGCGACACGGCGGGTCGGCTGTGCCGGCGCAGTTTGGCGCCGGATGTTCGCCGAAGCCCGCGTCATTGATCATTTCATGGATCGTCTCATGGCCGCCAAGACACGCTTTCGAGGCTCCTTTACCGCGCTCGTCACCCCGTTCAACAACGGTTCCGTCGACGAGAAAGCGTTCCGCGACCTGGTCGATTGGCAGATCGCCGAGGGCACCAACGGGCTCGTCCCGGTCGGCACCACCGGCGAGAGCCCGACGCTGTCGCATGCCGAGCACAAGGACGTCGTGCAATGGTGCGTCGATCAGGCGCGCGGCCGCGTCCCGGTCGTGGCCGGCGCCGGCTCCAATTCGACCAAGGAGGCGATCGATCTCGCCCAGCACGCCGAGAAGGCCGGCGCCGATGCGGTGCTCGTGGTCACGCCCTATTACAACAAGCCGACGCAGGACGGGCTCTATGCGCACTATAAGGCGATCAACGACGCCATCGGCATCCCCATCATCATCTACAATATACCGGCGCGGTCGGTGGTCGACATGTCGGTCGACACCATGGCGCGGCTTTACGAGCTGAAAAACATCGCCGGCGTCAAGGACGCCACCGCCAATATGACGCGCGTCAGCCAGCAGCGCGCGGCGCTGGGCGAGGATTTCAATCAATTGTCCGGCGAGGATATCACCGCGCTCGGATTCATGGCGCATGGCGGCCACGGCTGCATCTCGGTGACGTCGAACGTGGCGCCGCGGCTGTGTGCCGAATTCCAGGCGGCATGCCTGCGCGGCGATTTTGCCGCGGCGCTCAACTTGCAGGACAAGCTCGCGCCGCTGCACATCAATCTTTTTGTCGAAACTAGCCCGGCGCCGGTCAAATACGCGCTGTCGCTGATCGGCAAATGCGCCAACACCTTGCGCCTGCCGATGGTGCCGGCGACCGAAAAGGCGCAGACAGCCGTGCGCCAGGCCATGGTCCACGCCGGTCTGGTCAATTAGGACGGCATTGCGCCGCTCACGGCCGCCAACGCGGGATTACGCGCAGCACATTGGGTCCCCGCCTCCGCGGGGATGAACGCAAGCCGGTCCATCCTGCGAGGGGAGGCAGATGCTCGAAGAATTCAAGAAATTCGCCATGCGTGGCAATGTCGTCGATCTTGCCATCGGCGTCATCATCGGCGCGGCATTCGGGGCGATCGTCAATTCGCTGGTCGGCGATATCGTCATGCCGCTCATCGGCTCGGTCACCGGCGGGCTCGATTTCTCCAACTATTTCATCCCGCTGTCGGCGAAAGTGACCGCGGCCTCGTTGGCCGACGCCAAAAAGCAGGGCGCCGTGCTGGCGTGGGGGAATTTCGTCACGCTGGTGATCAACTTCCTGATCATCGCGTGGGTGCTGTTCCTGGCGATCAAGGGCATCAATCGACTGAAGGCGCCGGAGACCCCGGCGGCAGCGGGGCCGTCCCAGGAAGCGCAGTTGCTCACGGAAATCCGCGACCTTCTCAAGAGTCGCTGAGCGGGAGACTCGTGCCGTGGCGGCAAAGGCGGAAAGAAAACTTCGCGTCGTCGCCGATAACCGCAAGGCGCGCTTCAATTACTTCATCGACGAGACGTTCGAAGCGGGCATTGCGCTCACCGGCACCGAAGTGAAATCGCTGCGTCAGGGCAAGGCCACGATCGCTGAATCCTATGCCGATGCGCGCGACGGCGAGATCTGGCTGATCAATTCGAATATCCCGGAATATCTGCAGGCCAACCGCTTCAATCACACGCCGAAACGGCGGCGTAAGCTGTTGCTGCACAAGCGCCAGATCAACAAGCTGGTCGGGGCGGTGGAGCGCGAGGGCATGACGCTCGTCCCGCTCAAGCTCTATTTCAACGAAAAAGGCCGCGCCAAGCTCGAGCTGGCTTTGGCGCGCGGCAAGAAGCTCTACGACAAGCGCGCCACCGAGAAGAAACGCTCATGGGAGCGCGAGCGCGGCCGCTTGCTGCGGCAGAAGGTGTGAATGCGGAGGCTGTCGATATGTCCGTTCCGACCAAACTCGATCATTGCGTGATCCACGTCACCGACTGGCAGCGATCGAATGCGTTTTATACAACCGTGTTGGGCGCCGAGCTGATCGAACGGCAGACTGGCTTCGCCTACCGGTTCGGCGACAAACAGCTCAACGTACACGGCCCGGGCGTGAAGCCTGCGGAGGTGGCGCGGCTTCCGGTCGCGCCGGGCAACAGCGACCTGTGTTTCGAATGGATGGGGCCGATCGCCGACGCCATCGCCCATTTGCAGCGCTGCGGCATTGCCATCCAAAGCGGCCCGATGCAGCGCTTCGGCGCCAAGGGGGCGGGCACCAGCGTCTATTTCCGCGACCCCGACGGCTCGCTGATGGAGTTCATGTCGTATGCGGGAGGTCAATCATGAACGCGCGGGAGGCTCCGGGCGCCCACGATCCGACCTTTTTGCCGCCCAATATTCCGGTCCCGCGGGATGACGGCGGTGCGCGGCACCTTGCTGGCATGAAATTGCCGGATATCGCGTTAGCGGCAACAAGCGGGCCCGAGGTGAACCTGTCCAGGCTCAAGGGCCGCACGGTCGTTTATATTTATCCGCGCACCGGCGTGCCGGGCGTCGATGCGCCGCCGGGCTGGGACGATATCCCCGGTGCGCGCGGCTGCACACCGCAATCGTGCGGCTTCCGCGACCACTATGCCGACTTGCAGGCACTCGGCGTCGCCCAGGTCTATGGCCTTTCGACGCAAGATACCGGCTATCAGCGCGAGGCCGCGGAGCGCCTGCATCTGCCGTTTCCAATTCTCTCCGACGCCGATCTCAAGCTCACGCGCGGCCTCAACCTGCCGACTTTCACGACCTCGGGCATGACACTGCTCAAGCGCATGGCGCTCGTCATCGACGACGGCACGATCGTCAAAGCGTTCTATCCGGTGTTTCCTCCGGACCAGAATGCCGAGCAAGTGGTTGCATGGTTGCGTGGCGACGGGCGACCTACCCCGACTTGACTTGCCACATGGATCGCATCATATTCTAGCTAGAAATTCTGGCTAGTTGAGAGAACGGCGATGGGCGGCAGAAAAGGCAGGGCCTCGCGCACGACCGGGCGCAGTTGGTCGGTGCAAGACGCCAAGAACCGGTTCAGCGAGGTCGTCAAGGCGGCGAAGCGGCAGCCGCAGACCGTGACCAAGCATGGCAGACCTGCCGTCGTCGTGGTGAACGCGATGGAATACGAACGCTTGCGGCATATCGAGCGGAGCGAAGCGCCTAGCTTCGCGGAACTTCTGCTCGCCATGCCGCAGGACGACGGCGAATTTTCTCGCTTCGAGGTTCGCCCGCGCGATGTCGATCTCTCGTGTTCCTGATCGACACGGTCGTCTTGTCGGAGTTGCGCAAATCGCAGCGCAATCCCTCGCTCGTAACCTGGTTCGAAGAGCAACGCACCGCCGATCTTTTCATCAGCGTCATCAGCATCGGCGAGATCGATCGCCGGATCGCCCGGCAGCGCGCGAGGAATCCGGCCTTTGCCGCGGCGCTGACGGCTTGGCTTGACAGAGCGCTGAGCCTCTACGGTGACCGCATTCTCGCGTTCGATCTGCAAACGGCGCGGCGGTGGGGTTCGTTGAGCGCAGCACTCGACAATGACAGTGCCGATCTCATGATTGCCGCAACCGCACTCGAACACGGCTTGACCGTCGTGACGCGGAATGTGACGGATTTCAGGCCGGCCGGCGTGCCTGTGCTGGACCCGTTCAAGCCGCGGCCGCATCGACGGCCGTAAACGTCGCTGACCGTACGGGACGGTGCACGGTCTGTCGTTCCGCAAGACAGATCGAAGCAATCGTTATCCCGCCGCGTCGATATGGGCCCGCAGCTTCGCAAAGACATCGCGGAACATTTGCGGGGTGAGCACGCCGGTATTGGTATTGTAGCGCGAGCAGTGATAGCTGTCGAAGAGAGTGAGCGTGCCGAGCGCATGCGTCCGGCCGTGGCCGAAGGCGAATTCCGAGCGCCGCGCGCCGCTTGAGACGACGAAGGTCTCATGCGCAATGCGGCCGAGCGCCAGCGCCGCGGTAAGCCGCGGCATTTCCTTCACCGTCGTGGCGAGAAAATCGCGGCAGGTGGTGATCTCCTGCGGCGTGGGCTTGTTCTCCGGCGGCACGCAACGCACCGCATTGGTGATGCGGCAATCGAGGAGCTCGAGCCCGTCGTCGGCGCTGGCCCGATAGTCGCCGCGGGCGAAGCCGAAGTCCTTGAGCGTCGCGTAGAGGAGATCGCCGGCATAGTCGCCGGTGAACGGGCGTCCGGTGCGGTTGGCGCCGCGCAGCCCGGGCGCGAGCCCGACGATCAGCAGGCGCGCGTCGACCGACCCGAACGAATCCACCGGGGCATTGAACCATTGCGGCTCGCGCTCGCGCCAGGCGTTGCGAAAGGCAACCAGACGCGGGCAGCGCGGACAATCGCGGCCGGGCATCCCGCTCGGGCGCGTCATGGCATTTTCCTTGGATCTATCCTCGGCAACGAACTAGGCGATGAGGCAGGCAACGATTTTGCGGCTATTCGTCCTCGAACTCGTCTTCCTCGACTTCGACGCGCGGCGAGGCCGGGCTACGCTGCAGGAATTGCGGCGTATGGCGCGGCTCGCCGCGCGGCTCACGCGGTTCCCGCGCCGGCCGTTCGCCCGGATCGCGGCCGATCTTATTCTGCAATTCGATGATGTCGACGAACTGGTCGGCCTGCCGGCGCAGCTCGTCCGCGACCATCGGCGGCTGCGTGGAGATCGTCGAGACGACGACGACCCGGACGCCGCGGCGCTGCACCGCCTCGACGAGCGAGCGGAAATCGCCGTCGCCGGAGAACAGCACCATCTGATCGATGTGCGGCGCGAGCTCCATGGCGTCGACCGCGAGCTCGATGTCCATATTGCCTTTGACCTTGCGCCGGCCGGTCTGATCGACGAATTCCTTGGTCGCCTTGGTGACGACGGTGTAGCCGTTGTAATCAAGCCAATCGATCAGCGGACGGATCGAGGAATATTCCTGATCCTCGATGACGGCGGTGTAGTAGAACGCGCGCACCAGATAGCCGCGCGACTGGAATTCGCGCAGCAGCCGCTTGTAATCGATGTCGAAGCCGAGCGATTTCGCCGTGGCGTAGAGATTGGCGCCGTCAATGAATAACGCGATTTTTTCCATTTGTGCCGACATGATGCTCTCTGACTGTCTCTCGTGATGAAACCGGATCGACTACAATGAATGAGACGATGCCGGTGTTCTTTAAATCTAAGTTCTCGCCATCGGAAACGTTCGACGGTCGAAGCAACTCTCGCCACGAAGTACTATCGCCGGATTGAGCCGTGGCAAGCTGCAGTACGGCGATCAACCTTGCGGCACGCCGTCGCGGCATTTCCGCAAAGATGATTCGGAACTCCGCAACGCGGTTCCCGAAAATTTGGGTAACAGAGCGGCGTGCCCCCGCCAAGTTAAATATCGCGGCGGGTGGCGGTTGCCAAAACCGCCATTCGGGGCGGAAATCACAAGCAAAAATCGGGCTTGCGCTCGGCGGCTTGGGACGATACTTAAGCGCCGTATTGCGGACAACGTCCCGTTGCGGGACCCCGGATAGCCCTAAGGAAGCGCGCGAAATGGCCCGAGTCACCGTTGAAGATTGCATCGACAAGGTCGAGAACCGCTTTGACTTGGTCCTGTTGGCCGCCCACCGCGCGCGCATGATCTCGTCGGGCACGCAGATCGCGGTCGAGCGCGACAACGATAAAAACCCGGTCGTCGCCTTGCGGGAAATCGCCGAAACAGCCATTTCGCCCGAGGACCTTAGGGAGGAACTCGTCCACTCCCTGCAGAAATATGTCGAGGTCGACGAGCCGGAACCCGAGACCGTGCCGCTGATCGGCGCGCCGGGCACCGGGGTCGACGCCGACGATACCGACGTCACCACGGACCGGATGTCCGAAGAAGAGCTGCTCAAGGGCCTCGAAGGCCTGACACCGCCGGAAACCCAGCCCGAGCCCGACGTCGGCGACGAAGAAGAGTGAATCGCGCCTGGCGGGTGGCTCCGCCGGCCCGTCTCTCCGAGACAGTTTAACTTAACCAATAGCGGCTTTGCCGGTGGAACACCGTTCGCCGGGTGGCATTTTCCGTACGCGGCGAGGCGCGTCTTGTGGCGCGAGCGCCGCTCCATGATATCCTTATGAGCGATATTGGCCGACTCCCTCGCGGAGACGGCCGCTAAAGCTTCGCCACGGGGCCGTCATGGCGCGCTCGCCAATCGATCTGCCGCGGATGCAGAACCAGCCGAGACCTCGAGTGTCGGCGGCGCGCGCTCCTGCTCTGGTGCCGCTCGATGGCGAGGGGCCGCCGCGGAAGGCGCGCAAGCGCCTGATGCGGCAGTACGACCTGATCGAACGGGTCAAGCAGTATAATCCGGCCGCCAACGAGGACCTGCTCAATCGCGCCTATGTCTATGCCATGCGCGCGCATGGCGAGCAGAAGCGGGCGTCGGGCGACCCGTATATTTCGCACCCGCTCGAAGTCGCCGCGATTCTGACCGATCTCAAGCTCGACGATGCTACGATTGCCGCCGCGCTGCTGCACGACACCATCGAGGACACCGACGCCACCCGCGCCGAAATCGACCGCCTGTTCGGCCACGAGATCGGGCTGCTGGTCGAAGGCCTGACCAAGTTAAAGCGCCTCGAACTGGTTTCCCGAGAGGCCAAGCAAGCCGAAAACCTGCGCAAGCTTCTTTTGGCCATCGCCGACGACGTGCGGGTGCTGCTGATCAAGCTCGCCGACCGCCTGCACAATATGCGCACGCTCTCCTATCAGCCACCCGAGTCGCGCCGCCGCACCGCCGATGAGACGCTCGAGATCTACGCGCCGCTGGCCGGCCGCATGGGCATGCAGGAGATGCGCGAAGAGCTGGAAGACCTGGCCTTCCGCGAACTCAATCCCGACGCCTACAAGGTTCTCACCGAGCGGCTGGAAACGCTGGCCGTGCGTTCCAGCGGCTGGATCACCGAGATCGAGCAGCAGCTCACCAAGAAGCTCGCCGACCGCGGCATCGCCGCCGAGGTATCGGGCCGGCGCAAGCGCGCCTATTCGATCTGGCGCAAGATGGAGCGCAAAGCGGTCGGCTTCGAACAACTGTCCGATATTTTCGGCTTCCGCGTTGTCGTCGGCAACGTCGCCGAATGCTATCAGGCGCTCGGCATCGTGCACACCACCTGGCCGGTGGTTCCGGGACGCTTCAAGGACTACATTTCGACGCCCAAACAGAACGATTACCGCTCGATCCACACCACCGTGATCGGGCCGGGCAAGCAGCGGGTCGAGCTGCAAATCCGCACCCGCGGCATGCAGCAGATCGCCGAATACGGCATTGCCGCGCACGCGCTGTACAAGGACGAACTGGGCTCGCCGACCGAAATGCTGGCGCGCGAATCGAGCGCCTATGCCTGGCTGCGCCGCACCATCGAGCTTCTCGCCGAAGGCTCCGACCCGGAAGAGTTCTTGGAGCACACCAAGCTCGAACTATTCCACGATCAGGTGTTCTGCTTTACGCCGAAAGGCAAGCTCATCGCGCTGCCGCGCGGGGCGACGCCGATCGACTTCGCCTATGCGGTGCACACCGATGTCGGCAATATGGCGATCGGCGCCAAGATCAACGGCAAAATCGGACCGCTCAGCTCGGCGCTGCAGAACGGCGACGAAGTGCAGATCCTGACCTCGAAGGCGCAGACCGCTCCGCCGACCGCCTGGGAATCGATCGTGGTGACCGGTAAGGCGCGTGACGCCATCCGCCGCGCGACGCGCGATGCGGTGCGCAATCAATACGCCGGTCTCGGTCGGCGCATGGTGGAGCGGCTGTGCCAGCGCGCCAAGATCGATTATTCCGACGAGAAACTCCAAGGCGCGCTGCCGCGGCTCGCGCGCACCTCGATCGACGACGTCATGTCCGCGGTCGGCCGTGGCGAGATGAAGGCCTCCGACGTCGCCCGCGCGATGTATCCCGACTACAAGGACGAGCGCGTCGCGCCTGTGGCGCCGAAGTCGGAAAGCGGCTGGTTCGGCCTGAAATTCGCCAGGGCTTTGAAGTTCAAGGTGCCGGCCGTCGATGAATACGGCGCGGCGATCCCGATCCGCGGCATCAATAGCGATCTGCCGGTGCGCTTTGCGCCTAAGGGCGGCGCCGTTCCCGGCGACCGCATCGTCGGCATCATGACGCCGGGCGAGGGCATCACCATCTATCCGATCCAATCGGAAGCGCTAAAAGCTTTCGAAGACGAACCGGACCGCTGGCTCGACGTGCGCTGGGACATCGACGACACGGCGCCGCAGCGCTTCCCGGCGCAGCTTGCGGTGCAATCGGTCAACTCGCCCGGTACGCTCGCTCAAATCGCGCAGGTGATCGCCGAGCACGACGGCAATATCGACAACATCAAAATGGTCCGGCAATCGCCGGATTTCACCGAGCTGACCATCGATCTCGAGGTCTATAACCTCAAGCACCTCACCTCGATCATTTCGCAATTGCGGGCGAAAAAAGTCGTCGCCAACGCCGAACGCGTGAACGGCTGACGTATTTAGTGTTTCTTACGATGATGCCGCCGTAGGCTCGGACAAGGAAAGTCCGGATTGCCGCAGGTCGTTATGTCGGCATCCGCGGGATCGTTCAAAGCAACGTAGCCGGTGCTGCCGCTATGATAGATAAAACAATAGGTTTCATCGAAAGTTTGATCGTAGAAGGGCGATCTGATGCGGAGCTGCAATAGGGCGGGACCGATAAAATTCAACGACTGCGCCGAATGCGGCGGAAATGACCTGTTGACTGCTGGCGCGGTCAACGTCCACGTCACGTTCGAGTTGTTGTAAAAATGCCGCTCGCAGTAAAAAGGACTTTGAGCCGAGACGGCGGTGGTGAATAACGTTGCGCCTATCACCAATGCGGCAAGCCAGGTCAATTTCATGTGCGACTCCCCCGAGCGATCTCACCATTAGCAAATCGATTGCGGCATCGATCTATTTGAGACGCTTTTTGCGATGCCGATGCGGTATCCGCGGACAGCTCCAGCCGTTGCTGCCGCACGTGGTCACATCGCCATCGGCCGGCTCGTTGACGGCGATTTCCCCGGTAGACCCGCTGTGGATGATGTAGCAGCCGGTCAGCCCGAAGACGTGCGTCCCGTAGGCCGAGCCGATTGTGACGCTGCCGACCGGAAACGGCAAATACGTCAGGGTCGAAGCCGTGTGCGGGTTGATGGTGCAGAGGCTCGGCATGCCGTTGCACCATGCCGAATTGGGCGCGATGAAGGTAAACGGTACTGGGGAATTGTTGTAAAAGTGTCGCGTGCACTGGGCCGCGGCGCTACCGGTCAAAACGGCAATAGATGCCACGAGCGAGACAAGCCAAGTTAGAGCTTTCATGTGAACCCCCCTACAGCCCTGGAACGGCATTAATTTTACCATCCACTCAGGGTTATGCAAAGGTGCCGTAAGGAATAGCGATGCCGCCTGCTTCCCCCATCCGCCTCGGCGTCAATGTCGATCACGTCGCCACCGTGCGCAATGCGCGCGGCGGGCGTCATCCCGATCCGGTCAAGGCGGCCGAGGTCGCGATCGCCGCCGGCGCCGACGGCATCACCGCGCATCTGCGCGAGGATCGCCGGCATATCGTCGACGACGACATTGCACGCCTCAAGGAGCGCATCACAAAGCCGCTCAATCTGGAAATGGCGGCGACGGCGGAGATGATCGATATTGCCTGCAAGCTTCGCCCACACGCCGCCTGTATTGTCCCGGAGCGGCGTGCCGAGCGCACCACCGAAGGCGGCCTCGACGCCGCGGGCCAGCGCGACGCGTTGCGGTCGGCGGTCGGCCAATTGGCGGCCGCCGGCATCCGCGTATCGCTATTTATTGCGGCCGAACCGGCGCAGATCGAGGCCGCGACTGCGATCGGCGCGCCGGTCATCGAAATCCATACCGGCGCCTGGTGCGACGTGCTTACAGCGGGCCATGCCGCCGCGGCCGCCACCGAGTTCGATCGCATCGTGCGCGGCGTGGCGCAGGCGAAGAACGCCGGGCTTGAGGTTCATGCCGGCCACGGGCTCGATTTCTTCACCGCGGAAAAAATCGCCGAGCTCGGCGACATCGTCGAGCTCAATATCGGTCACTTTCTCATTGGCGAGGCGCTTTTCGAAGGCCTCGGCGAAGCGGTGCGGCTGATGCGCTCGGCCATGGACCGTGGCCGGTCCCGTACTGGAGCTGCATCATGATCCTCGGCATCGGTTCCGATATCACCGACGCCCGCCGCATCGCCAAAGTGATCGAGCGTCATGGCGAGCGTTTCCTCGATCGTATCTTTACGCCGACCGAACGGGCCAAGGCCGACAAAAGGCGCAACCGGATCGAAACCTATGCCAAGCGCTTCGCCGCCAAGGAGGCCTGCGCCAAGGCGCTGGGGACCGGCCTGCGCGCCGGCGTCTGGTGGCGCGATATGGGCGTCGTCAATTTGCCGGGCGGCCGGCCGACCATGGAGTTGACCGGCGGCGCCATGCGCCGGCTGCAAAAGATCACGCCGCCGGGCTACGAGGCGCGGATCGATGTGACGATCACCGACGAGGGCCCTATGGCGCATGCCTTCGTCGTCATCTCGGCGATTCCTGCGGCCAGTTGACCGTCGCCCGTGGCGATAGGCCGGGGCCATCGAAGTCGCGATGAAAATTTCGTCATGTGCCCGCCAATTGCTGTAAGCTACTGGGATTCCATTATAAAATGGCGCCGGCCGGATCCCGCGGCGAAATCCCCGCGCAATTGCTTTGTGGGCGTGCCAAAGGCTACAAGGTCGCGGGCGGGCGCGTGGAATGCGGGACGACAGGCCGATGAGCGTGCAGACAGGAACCAAGCGCAAAGAGGGTGGCTTCGCCGAGACGGTCCGCGTGGTGTTTCATGCCCTGATCATCGCGGTTGTCATCAGGACCTTTCTTTTTCAGCCCTTCAATATTCCTTCCGGCTCGATGATCCCGACGCTTCTGGTCGGCGATTATCTCTTCGTCTCCAAATATTCCTACGGCTATACCCACTACTCGTTGCCGTTCTCGCCGGATATTTTTTCGGGACGGATTCCGTCGAGCTGGACGCCGCAGCGCGGCGACGTCGTGGTGTTCCGGCTGCCCAAGGATGACTCGATCGATTACATCAAGCGCCTCATCGGGCTGCCCGGCGACCGCATTCAGATGATCGACGGCGTGCTCAATATCAACGGCACGCCGGTCAAACGCGAGCGCATCGACGACTTCGTGACCGACGACGACGGCGTCGTGCAGCGCGTCAAGCGTTTTCGCGAGACGCTGCCGAACGGGGTGAGCTATACGACCATCGATCTCACCGATAACGGCTTCTACGACAATACGCCGGTCTATACGGTGCCGCCCGGCCATTATTTCATGATGGGCGACAATCGCGACAATTCGACCGACAGCCGGGTGCTCAGTCAGGTCGGCTATGTGCCGTTCGAGAACCTGATCGGGCGGGCGCAAATTATCTTCTTCTCGATCCGCGACGATACCCACGCCTGGGAGGTGTGGCGCTGGCCCTGGGCGGTGCGCTGGAGCCGCCTGTTCACGCTGGTACGATGAGTGGCCGCAAAAAAAGCCAAACCCCCGCTAGTTCGCGAACCGGCCGCCGCGGTCGACGCTGAAGCCAAGACTGTCGAAAGCAAGACTGTCGAAACCAAGACGGTCGAGACCAAGACTCTCGAGACTCGGAGTGAAGGCGGCGCCAGGCGGGACCCGAAGCCGCAAAAGGCGCCGCGCCGCCGCAAGCGTGGCGCCAGCGCTCTCGAAGGCCGCATCGGCTATCGCTTCACCGATGCCGACATGCTGGAGAGTGCGCTGACCCACATCTCGGCGCTCAAGGGCGCGCGCAACCGCGCCAGCAGCTATCAGCGGCTCGAATTCCTCGGCGATCACGTGCTCGGCCTGGTTATTTCCGACATGCTGTATCGCACCTTCCCCAAGGCCGACGAAGGCGAGCTGTCGCGCCGGCTCGCCGATCTGGTGCGCAAGGAAACCTGCGCCGAAGTCGCGCGCGCGATCGATCTCGGCGCCGCGATCCGGGTCGGCTCGTCGGAAGCCAATGCCGGCGCCCGCAGTCGTCCGGCGATCCTCGCCGATGTCTGCGAGGCGTTGATCGGAGCCGTCTATCTCGACGGCGGCTACAAAGCCGCCGAAGGATTGGTGGAGCGGCTGTGGGAGGTGAGGCTCAAGGCCACGGCGCAGCCGTTGCGCGATCCAAAAACCGTGCTGCAGGAATGGGCCCAAGCGCGCGGGCTGCCGACGCCCGTCTATCGCGAAATCGCGCGCTCCGGTCCCGACCACAATCCCGAATTTCGCGTCGCCGTGCAGCTCCCCACCTTTGGGTCGGCCGAAGGCGTCGCCCGCTCCAAGCGCGCCGCCGAGCAGGCCGCCGCCGCCGCCATGCTGGCGCGCGCGGGCGTCAAGATCGCCAAGCGCGATGGCTGAAGCAGCCGACCACGAGAAACGCGCCGGCTTCGTGGCGCTGATCGGCGCGCCGAATGTCGGCAAATCGACGCTGCTCAACGCGCTGGTCGGCGCCAAAATCTCGATCGTCACGCCGAAAGTGCAGACTACGCGGATGCGCGTGCGCGGCATCGCCATCGACGGCGCGGCGCAGCTTGTCTTCGTCGATACGCCGGGGATTTTTTCGCCGCGGCGGCGGCTCGACCGCGCCATGGTCGACAGCGCCTGGGCCAGCACCCAGGATGCCGATCTGGTGGCGCTGGTGATCGATGCCAAGAAAGGCGTCAAGGACGACGACGAAGCGATCCTCGGCGGACTCGCCGAGGTCCGTCCGCCAAAAGTCCTCGTGTTCAACAAGGTCGATCTGGTCGACAAGCAGGTTCTGCTGGCGCTGACGCAGACGCTCAACGAACGCGTGGCCTTCGCCGCCACTTTCATGATCTCGGCGCGCAACGGTGACGGCGTCGCCGATCTCCGGCATTGGCTTGCGGTGCATGTGCCGGTGGGGCCGTGGCTCTATCCCGAGGATCAAATTTCCGACGCGCCGCTGCGCCAGCTCGCCGCCGAGATCACGCGGGAAAAGCTTTATCTGCGCCTGCACCAGGAATTACCCTATCAGTCGACGGTCGAGACTGAGGTCTGGAAGGAATTGAAGGACGGCTCGGTGCGCATCGAGCAGACCATCTATGTCGAGCGCGACAGCCAGCGTAAGATCGTGCTCGGCAAAGGCGGCCAGGCGATCAAGGCGATCGGAGCGGCGGCGCGCGCCGACATCGCCAAAGCCATCGAGCAGCCGGTGCATCTGTTCCTTCACGTCAAGGTACGCGAAGGCTGGGGCGACGATCCGGAGCGCTACCGCGAAATGGGATTGGAATTCCCAAAAGACCAATAATTCCAATCGGTTCCAATACCGGCATGCAAACTTCAGAGGCGGTGCGTTGCGGCTGCCAAGGGGCGTAATCTATAGGCGGATCACTTCCGGAGAATCGAAGATGATCCCCGCATCACTCATATCGGGACTGAATCTTGGCTGGCCGACCGCACTACCGCTCTTCATGGGTATAGTAGTTGGCCGTTTGCGACCGCGCGAAGCATCGCTCCAACTGAGCCAATACGAAAAGGCAACAGGTTTGCTCTCATGCCTGCTGCTGTGGCTTAGAGACCGGCAGCTTCGGTTAAGATCCAATAGAACCAATAGCCGCGACAAGAAGCAGCGCCATGCAATGGACCGATGAAGGCATTGTGCTCGGCGTCAAGCGCCACGGTGAGACGAGTGTTATTCTCGAACTGATGACGCGCGAGCACGGCCGGCATCTCGGCCTGGTGCGCGGCGGTTCGGGCACGCGGTTGCGCGGGGTGCTGCAGCCGGGCAATGCGCTCGGCACCACCTGGCGGGCGCGGCTCGACGAGCATCTCGGTCATTACACCGTCGAGGCGATCAATCTCCGCGCGGCCGGGTTTCTCTCCGCGGCCCATGCCGTCCATGGTGTGACGCATCTGGCGGCATTGTGCCGGCTGCTCGCCGAGCGCGAACCTCATGCGGCGCTCCATGCCGCGCTCGATGCCATTTTGGATCGCCTCGACGACCCCCATCTCGCGGCGCCGATGATCGCTCGGTTCGAGCTGAATTTTCTGGCCGAGCTTGGGTTTGGCCTCGATCTTTCGTCCTGCGCCGCAACCGGCGTGACCGAGGATCTGATCTACGTGTCGCCGCGTTCGGGCCGCGCGGTGTCGCGCGCCGGCGGCGAGGCCTATCGCGACAGGCTGATGCGGCTGCCGCCCTTCCTTCAGGGCGAGGGCGAGCCGGAATCGGCGCGCGATCTCGCCGACGCCTTCGCGCTCACCGGCTTTTTCCTCGATCGCCACGCCTTTGCGCCGCGCGGCCTCGCCGTGCCGGAGGCGCGCGCGCAATTCGTCACCGCGCTGGCGCGCGTCGTTCAGTAGAGGCCAGGATAGAGCCCGAAATCCGGCCGGCAGCCGCAACCCTGTCGGCCATACGGGTCAACCCAGCAGTCCCAGTGATAGCGGTAGGGGCATGCCGGCGGCCGGTATCCGTCGTAATAGGGCCAGTAATACCGGACGCCGTGATCGTAGCCCTGCGCTAGCCGGGTGACCGGCGCCGCGAACGCCCAGCCCGTCATTACCGAAAGGGACGCCGCGAGAGCGGCGGCTGCCAGGATAGTCTTTCGCATACAAGTCCTCCCAGAAATTCAGGCGGCGCGACCATTCGGTCCAGCCCGTGCGCTACTTCATTTTACCGCATTAATTATGTCGAATTGACCCCCTTGGTTCCCTCGGTCATGCCCGGGAAACTTGGCGTCGGACGGTATCTTTCCTCCCTTGTTCAGACGCCACAACAGGGCTAGCGGTCAGGTCCATGAATAAGAAAGTGATTCCCCCGGAACCCAGCGGCATCCAGGAAATTCCGCTGCGCGAGGCGCTGGAAGAGCGCTACCTCGCTTATGCGCTGTCCACCATCATGCACCGCGCCCTGCCGGACGCCCGCGACGGGCTCAAACCGGTGCATCGGCGCATCCTCTACGGCATGCGGCTGTTACGCCTCGATCCCGGCGCGGCGTTTAAGAAGTCGGCGAAGATCGTCGGCGACGTGATGGGCAATTTCCACCCGCATGGCGACCAGGCGATCTACGATGCCCTGGTGCGGCTGGCGCAGGATTTTGCCTCGCGCTATCCGCTGGTCGACGGCCAAGGCAATTTCGGCAATATCGACGGCGATAACCCCGCTGCCTACCGCTATACCGAGGCGCGCCTGACCGAAGTGGCGCGGCTCCTGCTCGACGGCATCGACGAAGATGCCGTCGACTTCCGGCCGAGCTACGACGGCGTGATGCAGGAGCCGGTCGTCCTGCCGGCGGCCTTCCCGAATTTATTGGCCAACGGCGCGCAGGGCATCGCGGTCGGCATGGCGACGTCGATCCCGCCGCATAACGTCGCCGAGCTCTGTGACGCTGCGCTTTATCTCATCGAGCAGCCCAATGCGCGCTCGAAAACGCTGCTCAAATATGTGCCGGGTCCGGATTTTCCGACCGGCGGCCTGATCGTCGATCCGCCGGCGGCCATCGCCGAAGCCTACGCGTCCGGCCGCGGCTCGTTTCGCTTGCGCGCGTGCTGGAAGACGGAAGAGACCGGCCGCGGCACCTATCAGATCGTGGTCACGGAGATCCCCTGGCAGGTGCAGAAAATGCGGCTGGTCGAGCGCATCGCCGAATTGATCAACGAGAAGAAGCTGCCGCTTCTTGCCGACATGCGCGACGAGTCGGCGGAGGACGTGCGCCTCGTGCTCGAGCCGCGCTCGCGCTCGGTCGATCCGGCACTCTTGATGGAAAGCCTGTTCAAGCTCACCGAGCTCGAAAGCCGCGTGCCGCTCAATATGAACGTGCTCATCCGCGGCCGCATTCCGAAAGTGGTCGGGCTTGCCGAGGCGCTGTCCGAATGGCTCGCCCACCGCCGCGACGTGCTGTTGCGCCGCTCGCGCTACCGGCTGTCGCAGATCGAGCACCGGCTCGAAGTGTTGGGCGGCTATCTCGTCGCTTATCTCAATCTCGACAAGGTCATCAAGATCATCCGCAACGAGGACGAGCCGAAGCCCGTCCTGATGAAGACGTTCAAGCTGTCCGACGTGCAGGCCGAAGCCATTCTCAATATGCGGCTGCGCAATTTGCGCCGCCTCGAGGAGATGGAGATCCGCCGCGAGGAAAAGGATTTGCGCGCGGAGAAGAAGTCGATCGAGGAATTGATCCGCTCCGAAAAGCAGCAATGGAAAAAAATCGCGGATGAAATCAAGAGCCTCCGCGACAAATTCGGACCCAAAACCCCGCTCGGCAAGCGCCGCACCGGCTTTGCCGAAGCGCCCGCGCACGATGAGGCGGCTATCGAGGAAGCCTTGGTCGAGCGCGAGCCGATTACCGTCGTGGTTTCGGAGAAGGGCTGGATCCGCGCGCTGCGCGGCCAGGTCGCGGATCTGTCCAGTCTCGCATTCAAGGCCGACGACGGGCTCAAGCTCGCCTTCTTTGCCGAGACCACGTCGAAACTCTTGGTTTTCGCCACCAATGGCCGCTTCTACACCATCGACGCCGCCAAATTGCCCGGTGGACGCGGTCACGGCGAGCCGACCCGGCTGTTCATCGATCTGGAACAGGAGGCGGACGTCGTTTCGGTGTTCCGCTATCAAGGCGACCGCAAGCTCCTCGTCGCCAGCCGCCAGGGCAGGGGCTTTGTCGTGGCCGAGGACGAGTGCCTCGGCAACACCCGCAAGGGCAAGCAGGTGCTCAATGTCAGATCGCCCGACGCGGCGTGCGCGGTGGCGCCGGCCGAGGGCGAACTGGTTGCCGCGATCGGCGAGAATCGCAAAATGCTGATCTTCCCGATCGATCAGGTGCCGGAGATGACGCGCGGCCGCGGCGTGCGCCTGCAACGCCACAAGGACGGCGGGCTCTCCGACATCAAGACTTTCGAAGTGGAGAAGGGCCTGACCTGGACCAATTCCGCCGGCCGCGTCTTCAATCTGACGCTCAAGGAACTTGCCGACTGGCGCGGCAACCGCGCCGATGCCGGACGTCTGGCGCCGAAGGGTTTTCCGAAGACCAATAAATTCGACGATAGCGGCGGTCAGCCGGGGAACGCAGCCGGCCCGAATGAGGCGTAGCCACCGATCCGATCAATTCGCCGTTGATTGTTAGCTCAGTGTCAACGGCGGCGCCTCGGAGATGCGCAGTTTGGCGCAGCACGCGGGGCAAGCCGCGCCGATCTGCGCTGCGTCGAGGGCATCGACGCATTCGGCCTTGCCGGAAGGCCCACATTGCGGGTCCGATAGGCCTATAATCATCTTTGGCGGGAATATTTCACCGTGCCAGGCAGTCGTTCTGGACGGCTTGATTTGCTTTACGCGAAACTGGGCGGATGTTTGGGAAATCCAAAAATTGGGCGGTTCTGCATTGGCGCGGCCGCCTGCGGCTTGCCAGCGCGCTGGTGCTGCTCAGCTTCGTCATCTGCCACCTCACCGCGCACTGCCTCCTGCTGGTCTCCTTCGAGGACGCCGAGGCGACGCGCAACGTGCTGATGTATCCGTGGCGAACCTGGATCGGCACCGGAATACTGACTGCGGCATTTCTCGTCCACTTCGGCAATGCCTTGTGGTCGATCTATATCCGCCGTGCGTTGCGCCTGAGCCGCTGGGAATGGACCCAGCTCGCACTCGGCCTGTGCATTCCGGCGTTGTTGATGGCCCATGTGGTGGCGTCGCGCATCGCCGAGGAAGCGCTCGAACGTCACGACTTATTACAACACGATCTTCATCGTGCAGTGGCTGATGTTCCCGTGGCTCGGCGCGGTGCAGATGATCGCGGTGATCACGGTGTGGACCCATGCCTGCGTCGGCATCCATTATTGGCTGCGCACCAAGCGCTGGTATCCGAACTGGCGGCCGCTGTTGTTCGGCTTCGCGCTCTTGCTGCCGAGCTTGGCATTGGCGGGCTATGTCACCGGCGGCAATCAGGTCTTGCGCGAGGCCAAGGCCGATCCGGATTTCGTAAACTCGTCACTCGGCGATTCCAATCTCACGGCACAGACGGCAGCGGCAATCGATCGGATGGTGTATGTCGGCTGGGGCATTTGGCTCGGCTTGGTGGTGTTGCCGTTTGCCGGACGCGGTTTGCGCGCCTGGCAGTATCGCCGCCGCAAGCCGCCGCTCTTGTCTCACGCCAATGGCCGCAGCGTGCCGATCCTGCCCGGCGCCACGGTGCTCGAGACGCTGCGCGCCCATGGCATCGCGCATGCCTCGGTGTGCGGCGGGCGGGCGCGCTGCACCACCTGCCGTGTATTGGTGACCAAGGGCCTCGATCGGCTGCCCGCGCCGGCAGGGCAGGAGGCCAAGGCGCTCTCCCGTATTGGCGCTACGCCCGGGATGCGGCTTGCCTGCCAGATCCGTCCGAGCGTCGACATCGCGGTGATGCCGCTATTGGCAGCCGACGCCAGCGCCGCCGACGGCGCGGTGCGCGGTGGGCTGGAAGGCAGCGAGCGTCCGATCACGGTGGTCTTCGTCGATCTGCGCGGCTCGACGACTTTGGGCGAGGCCAAGCTGCCCTACGACGTGCTCTTTATTCTCAATCAGTTTTTCCACGAAATGACCCAAGCGCTCGCCGCCACCCACGGACATTATTCGCAATTCACCGGCGATGGCCTGATGGCGCTCTATGGACTCTATGCCGCCGATCCCGCGACCGGCGCCGCCGACGCGATGCGCGGCGCGCGCGACATGCTCGACCGGCTCGATCAATTGAACCATCGGCTGCGCGCCGACCTGCGCGAGCCGCTGCGCATCGGCATCGGCATCCACCACAGCGAAGCGATCGTCGGCGCCATGGGCCCGCCGCGGTCGCAAATCATCACCGCGATCGGCGACACCGTGAATACCTGTGCGCGGCTGGAAAGCCTGACCAAGGACTACGGTTGCGCCGTCATCATATCGCGGCAGGCCGCCGAGGCTGCCGGGCTGCGGCTCTTTGGCCACGAGCTGCATCAAGCGCCGGTCAAGGGCCGGATTCAGCCGGTCGAGTTTTATGCGTTGGACACGCTCGCCGACCTGCCGATCTAGCTTAGGCAGTCACCTTCCGGCCGGCGGCCTGCCTTGCCTGGGATTGCGGCGCTAGCCCGTATAGGCCACGCGCTTTTGGCTGCTGCCTCGCCGGCCGTCTTCGGCTGCGCCGGCAGCTGCAGAACCGTCGCCTCTTGGCCTTCGGACAACAGCGTCAAGAGCACGACCCGCCCGTCCGGAAATTCGAGCGCATCGTGATGCGCGGCAAGCTTGTCCGTATTGATTTGCCGGAAGATGGCGGTCCTGTGATCGATCAGCCGTTCGCGCCAGGGAAACAGCCCGGTCTGCTTGCAGGTAACCTCGCCGGCGAAGGACAATTCCGTGCCCGGCAGAATGCAGACGGCCGTGCCGGCGTCCTCCGCCGCGCCAAAGCCGCGCGTTCCGGTGCCGAAGTCGCGCGTGGTGAGGCGGTCGCCAACCTTGGCGGGCCGCGAGCTGACATTCTGAAGGCTGTAGTCGCACATGGGGCCATTCTCCAATTTTCAGGCAGCCCCATCAGCCAAACTGTCACGAACCTCTTTGGTTTCCCGGCTCCCGCCGAATTTGCGCAATAATGTCGGACGGACCGCTTAGGTGAAAATTGATTAAAAATGCGACTTCGCGCCGGCGCCGCTATGGCGCGGCGATGTGCCAGATGTCGTTGACGCCGTCGCCCTTGACGTCGCCGGGCTTGGCATCCTTGCTGAAATTATAGAGCGGCTTGCCTTTGTAGGCCCATTGTTTGCCGCCGTCGCTGCGCGTGATGACGGTCCAGGAAGGCGGGCCTTTGGCGTCAGCAGTGGCTTTGAGCGGCGGCCAATTGCTGGCGCAAACGGCGTTGCAATTCGATACGCCGGTGGCGTCGCGGTCGAAAACGTAGAGCGTCATGCCTTTGCCGTCGACCAGCGCCTTGCCCTTGGCGGTGTCGGCAGTCGTCGCCGGCGCCGTTTGCGCCAGCGCGCCGCATACGCCAAGCATCAACGCAGCAGCAGCGAACAAGGCTGAACGGTATTTCGGCATGACAACCTCCGGTGCGGTCGAGCCTACGCGGCAATGACTGCAGTAAAATTACTCTACTCTCGCCCAGCCGTCCGGCATCAGCCGTTCCTGCGGCAGGAAGCGGCTCTTATAATCCATTTTCCGCGAGCCGCGCACCCAATAACCGAGATAAACGTAAGCGAGCCCCATGCGTTGCGCGCGCGCAATGTGATCGAGCACCATGAAGGTGCCGAGCGACCGCGCCGCTTCGTCGGGCTCGAAGCACGAATAGACCATCGACAGCCCGTCGCCGAGCACGTCGGTCAAGGCGATGGCAAGGAGATCGCCGCCGCGACCGGCCGCTGCTGTGTCCGGCGCGCGGTGCCGATATTCGATGATGCGGGTCTCGATGTGACTGTCCTCGACCATCATGGCGTAGTCGAGCACCGTCATGTCGGCCATGCCGCCGTCGCGATGGCGGGAATCGAGATAGGCGCGGAAGACCGAATATTGCTCGGAGGTGGGCACCGCAATGCGCATTTCGCTGCCGACGTCGGTGTTGCGGCGCAAGATGCGGCGCATGCTCTGGGTCGGGCGAAAATCCTTGACGACGACGCGCACCGAGACGCAGGCGCGGCAGCCCTCGCAGGCCGGCCGGTAGGCGATCGACTGGCTGCGCCGGAAACCGCCCTGGGTGAGGATGTTGTTGAGCTCGGGCGCGCGCTCGCCGACCAGATGGGTAAAGACCTTCCGCTCCTCCTTTCCGGCCAGATAGGGGCAGGGCGAGGGGGCGGTAAGGTAGAATTGCGGTGTATCGCGCGAGTGATGGGTCACGACGAGTTACAGCATGGCTTTGCGGCCGGCAGCCGAATCCGGCCGGTCCTTAGCATCGCGCCTGCGCGGTCCGGCGTCAAAGGCCGTTTTCGACGTCAGCCGGGGCCGCGCCGCCGCAATGAAGCCGCTCGCGTCGCGTTATTGATCAGGACGGTGCCCACCAGAATGTCGTGCAGCAGTCGCCGCCGGTCATTGAAGAAACCGACCACCAGGATGAAGGGGGTGAGCACGCTGACGGTGATCCAGAACACGATAGGGTGGACCGCGCCGAGCACGAAATAGGCCGGCGCGCCGTACCAGGTGCGCATTTCGATTTCCATGGCGCGCATGCCGATGGTGGCTGACGCCGGGCTGCCCAGCGTGACCCCGTAATAAACCAGCGCCCAGATCACCGAGCCGGGCGACATCAGCCAAAATAGCGCCCAACCCAGGCCGAAAGTGATCAGGCCGAACACGAAGATGAACATCCAGCCCAGGATGAGCGGGACGGCGATGATGACGACATCGATGATGAAGGCGACGACCCGGCGGGCGAGCACGCCCTCGAACAGCTCCGGGTTGGTCGCCGGATCGTAGGCATGCGGTTTGACGTCGAGCGAAACGCCGATGCGTCGGGCACCCGAGGGCTCAGGGCCTGAGCCTTCAGGCGCTGCGCCGGTATCTGCGGTTGGGCCGGAATCTGTCATGATCGAACTGGCATTATAGTGCCGCGGCCATGACGTAACAACGATGACCCAACAACGACCGCCAGTGGAACCGGACGCGAAAAATCCGGCGAAAGTCACGCTCGCCGCTATCGAAGCGGCCAGGCGCACCATTGCCGGCCATGTGCTGCGCACGCCGCTATTGCTGGCGCCGCCGCTCTCCGCTCTGACCGGCGCGGAAGTTTACGTCAAATACGAGAATTTGCAGGTCACCAATTCGTTCAAGGAGCGCGGCGCCTGCGTAAAACTTGCCGCGTTGACCGCCGAGGAGCGCAACCGCGGCGTGATTGCCATGTCGGCCGGCAATCATGCGCAAGCCGTGGCCTATCACGCGCGGCGGCTGGCCATCCCGGCAACCATCGTCATGCCGGTGCCGACGCCGTTCGTGAAGATCAAGGCGACCGAGGCGCTCGGCGCTACGGTGGTGCTGTGCGGCGAGACGCTTACGGAAGCCCAGGCGCGCGCCGAAGCGATCGCCACCGAACGCAACCTCGTCTGGGTGCATCCTTACGACGATCCCGACATCATCGCCGGTCAAGGCACCATTGCGCTGGAAATGCTGGAGCAGGCGCCGGACATCGAAACATTGGTGATCCCGATCGGCGGCGGCGGGCTGATCGCCGGCAATGCCATTGCGGCGCGCGCGGTCAAACCGTCGATCGAGATCGTTGGGGTCGAATGCGCGCTCTATCCGTCGATGTGGAATGCGATCCATCGCGCCGGGCGGCCATGCGGCGGCGCTACGCTGGCCGAAGGCATCGCCGTGAGCAAAGCGGGCGCGCTGACCTTGCCGGTGGTGCGCGAACTCGTGCGCGACATTATTCTCGTCGACGAGCCGTTGATCGAACGCGCCGTGAATGCCTTTCTCACCTTGCAGAAGACCATGGCCGAAGGGGCGGGCGCCGCGGGGCTGGCCGCCATGCTGGCCGAGCCGGCACGATTTGCCGGACGCAAGGTCGGACTGATCCTCTGCGGCGGCAATATCGATCCGCGCATCCTCGCCTCCATCATGGTGCGCGAACTGGAACGCGACAACCGCATCGTGTCGTTCCGCCTCACCATTCCCGACCGGCCGGGAATTCTGGGTCACATCGCCAGCCGGCTCGGCGAGCTCGGCGCCAATATTCTCGGCGTCGATCATCATCGGCTGTTCCTCGACGTGCCGGCCAAGGGTGCCAAGCTCGACATCACCATGGAGACGCGCGACGGTGCGCATGCCGAGCAGATTTTCCGTGCGCTAGCCGCCGATGGTTATCAGCCGGTGCGAATGGCGGGCGGCGCGGCGCTGGAGTGACATTATCGCCACACCGCTGCGCGTAGCGCATGTGTGACAATGGCCTTCGTCCAATCGTCACTGACCCGTCATTCGCCAAATCTAGCCTCTACGCGGGGTAAAGGCGTAGGGGCTTTCAAAAAATGTCGCGTTGTCAAAGTGCTCGTCGCGCGTGGCTGCGCGGCTCGAGTTCATTGCGGAGTGTGTCGATCACCGGATTTATGGTTGCGGCGAGCCTCGGCGCAATCGTTGCAGATCCTGCGCAGGCAGGACAACTGCCAGCCAGCGCCTTCCAGATTTACAATCCGACGAATGCCAGCAGCATCCAGCCCGGTCCGTTCGCGCTGTACATTGTGCCGGTAGACTCACTTGCACCAACTCAGATGAACGAAGGCTTCGCCGAAGTCGACAAGAAAGCGACCGGGTTCGACATTCTCCAACCGTCACAGCAGGAAACGACGGCCAGCTTATTGGGCGATATCGAGCCGGTGGTGATCGGTCCTGGCGGCAAGCTCTATCTCACCGACGGCCATCACACCTTCACCGCGCTGGAAGATTCGGCCTACGGGTCGAGCAATCTCCCCGTCTATGTCAACGTCATCGCTAACTTTTCCGGCGATACGACGGCCCAATTCTGGGCGCAGATGCAAGCCGATAATTTCCTGCTGCCGCTCAACGACGGCGTGCCGCAGCTCGTCGATACGGCGACTGGATCGCCGATCCCGACGACGCTGACCGGGCTGACGAGCGATGTCTATCGCGGCCTCGAATACAGCATCCTGAAGAACAAAAATTCGAAGCTGTTCACCAACTCGTCGAACATCGCTCACATCACCGGCTCGGCGATACCCGGCCTCGACAAGATCACCGGTCTTTACGGCGATTTCATCTGGGCCGACGCCTATCGCAACGCCAACGGCGGTCTCGGACTGCCCTATCTGTCGCCGGGCGATATTCAGCTCGCGACACAGTGGAATCTCACACCCACCAGTCCGACATTCGAGCCGAATATCCCGGTCAACAGTCAGATTAGCGGGCCGAATGGCGCCAACGTCGAAGTGGGTCAGCTTCCCGGTTTCATCCTTAACGGCAACATCGTCATCAACGGCACCATCAGCAATGCCACGCTGGCGAACGGCACGCTCGATGGCACCCAGACCGGCACCTTCGACGAAAGCACGACGTTTGCCTCATTCAAAGGCATTACCCAGTTCAATCTGGGAACGCCGACCAATCCGATCATGGTTGGCACGCCGCAATCGGGCTTCGTCATGCAGCTCGGCGCCGACAACAAAGACACGGTCACGCTGAACGGCAGCAATACTTACACGGGCGGCACCTATTTCATCGCCGGTACATTGATCGTCAATGGCGATGCCGCGCTCGGCGCGGCGCCTACAGAGTCGGCGAGCCAATTTAATTCCAACCTGAACATCAATTCCCAAGGCTTCCCGACCACCGCGTTGGCGGCGATTCAGGGCGACAACGGCATTGTCTTCGACAGCCTCACCGAGGGTAACGGTACGCTTGAAATCACCTCCTCGTTCTCGACTGATCGTCCCATTGGCGTCGATGGCGAAGTGGCAAACCTCAATCCCAACGGGAACACTCTGACGCTCAATGGACAGATCGTTTCCCTAGGCACCAACGGCATCGCGCTCGGCAACGCGACCGGCGTTTCCGATCTCACTATTGACGACACGTCCACCAACGCCAATGGCGTGGTGGTGCTGCCCACTACGGCCAACAATCCGAATTTTTACGGCAACTGGATTATCACCGCCGGTATTTTGAACGTCAGCAGTGATGCCGCGCTCGGCGCCACAAGTTACCCCGCCGGTACGACCTCGTTAACCGGCGAGCCGGGCCAGATCGATCTCAACGGCGGCACCTTCCAGGTCGGCGCCAACAATTTCACGTCAGGCCGCAGCCTGTTCCTCGGCGGCGGTTCGAGCTTCGACACCAACGGCTATACGGCGACATTTTCCGGCAATCTGCAGGATGTGCAGCGGACGCTGATCGTCGAGAACTCGAATACGAGCGGCAATGGCGCCGGCGCGGTCTCGTTCGGCACGTTCGAAGTCAGCGCCACAGCGACGTTGAACGTGAACGCCGGATCGGGCACCGGCGGCGGCGCCGGCAACTCGGTGACGTTCACGAACGGCATCGTTCGCGATACCGGCGGCACTTTGATCCTGCAGCCGACGACCACGGGCAATCTCGGGACGCTTGCACAAGGCGCCACCAACAGCGAGGACGTCTTCAACGGACTGTCCGCGCAAAAAACGCCGGTCAACGGCATCGTGGCGCCATGGATTGTCGTATTTTCGGGCATCCCGAGCAATGCGGCGCCGACCAATCCGTTCAGCTTCGCCACTTACGGCGCAAACGGTTACACGGCTGCTACCGTCGGCGGCGCCATCACCAATAGTATTTTGACTTCGAGCAACACAAATACCGTGGTGCAGAGCACGAGCATCACAGGTGGAACGGTCACCGGCAACTTGCAGGCTTACGCGCTGAGCGTGCAGAACGGCACCGGCATCGCGTTGAACGGTCACACCCTGACGCTCGGCGATGGGACCAATCCCGCAGGCCTGATCCTCAACGGCGGCGCCAGCATCAGCGGCGGCATGCTCGCCTTTGGCGGTAGCGAGGGTGTGATTTGGATCGGCGGCTTGAGCAACAACACCAATACCATCTCGGCGCAGATCACCGGCAGCGGCGGGTTGACCTTCGCCGGCGGCATGCACGCCACCGACCTCAGTACTTCGAAATCGAGCGGCCTGAGCGTGGTCAACATCAGCACGGCGACGACCGAGACCGGCGCTATCATCATCAACTCCGGCGCCATTGCGCTGAATGCCGTCAACGTGTTCTCCAGCAGCACGGCCGGTATCACGCTTGAGGATACCAAATCATCGCCGTCTCCGGCGACCCTCAACGTGAATGCCAATAACGTCGTCAGTGCACTCAACAGCGCCGGCAACAATAGCGCCGTCAATATCGCGAGCGGCGACACGCTCACGATCGGCGACAGCCAGAACCTGAACTCCACCCTCACCTCCACGATTACCGGCACCAGCAGCGGCTCACTGGTCAAAGCCGGTAGCGGGCTCCTCGATATTTCCGGGGGCGCCGCAAGCTTCGGCGGCTCAGGGACGGTGTCGGTCAATGGCGGCGCGCTGCGCATCGGCAATGGCGTCTTTGGTACCAGTGCGACGACGGTGATCACGGTAGCGTCGGGTGCAGAACTGCAATATTCCGGGAACGGCGGCTCGAAATTCAACGATCCGATCCATGGTTCCGGCGATTTCAATCTGCTCGCCGGTACGGTGCAGCTCACCAGCACCACCAACACCTATACCGGCGGCACCAACATTCAGATCGGCGCAACGCTCGACGTGACCACGGCCAATCTGCCGACCGGCGGGGCGGTCAGCAATGCCGGCGGCAATTTGCTGTTCGATCAGACGAGCTCGGGAGTGTTCTCCGGGGTGATAAGCGACGGCCTTCAGGCCGGTGGTCCTACCGATCCCAATGATGTGGCTTGCACCGTAACCGGCATTACCTGCGGCAGCTCCACCACCTTGTCCGGCACGCTGATCCGGGACGACAGCACGGCCGACGGCAGCAATATCACCACCACCAATATCGGCACGGTCGTCTCCACTTACACCACCAACAACGTCACGCTTTCGGCCATCCAAAATTATTCCGGCCCGACCTATGTCGAGGCCGGCGCGCTGACGCTCGGCGCGGTCAATACCGTCGCCACAAGCAGCGGCGTCACGCTTGGCCGCATCGGTGGCGGTGCCACGGCGGTTTTGGCCTTGGGCGCCAACAACCAAATTGCGGGACTTGCCGACAATCCTTCGAATATAAGCAATCCGAATAACGACTATGTGCTGCTCAACGGCAATACGCTGACCATTTCGACGGCCAGCGGCACGTCATGGTCGTTCGGCGGCCAGATCGCCGACGGTACGACGCCGGGCGGCAATCTCACGATTGCCGGCAGCGGCACGGAAATTCTGACCGGCACCAGCAGCTATACCGGCGCGACCACGGTCACTGGCGGCACGCTTGAAGTCGATGGCACTCTGGCAGACACATCCGGCGTGACCGTGAATTCGGGCGGTACCTTGGTGGGCCATGGCACTATCGACCCGCCGGCGACGACGGTGATCAGCGGCACGTTTGCGCCGGGCACGCCCGGATCCCCGGGAACGTCGATGACGATCAACGGCAATCTACAGTTTAATCCAGGCGCCAACTACATCGTACAGCTCAACTCGACGACCTCGACTTTTGCCAACGTCACCGGCACCGCGTTACTTGCCGGTAATGTGCTGGCCGCGTTCACGCCCGGCAGTTACCAAGCGAAGCAATACACCATCCTGGAATCGACTGGGCTCAACAACACCACATTCGGCGCGCTCGGCACCGCCAACCTGCCGAATTTCGCCGCCAGCCTGAGCTACGGTGCCAACGACGTGTTCCTGAACCTCGCTGCGACGCTGGGTAACGGCAGCGGAGCGGCCGGCAATCAGGCGAACGTCGCCAACTCGCTCAACAACTTCTTCAATTCCGGCGGCACGCTGACGCCGAATTTCGCCACCATTTTCGGCTTGAGCGGCGGCAATCTGAACACCGCGTTGGCGCAGCTCTCCGGCGAAGCCAATACCGGCGGCGAGCAGGCCTCGTTCACGATGATGTCGAGCTTCCTCGGCGTCATGATCGACCCGACGGCTCAAGGCCGCGGCGGCTCAGGCGGCGTCGCCAGCGGCTTTGCGTCGGAAGCGCCGGACGATTTCCCGCCCGACGTTGCGCTTGCTTATGGATCGGTACTCAAGCGCCCGCCGCCGCTGGCGCCGTTCGAACAGCGCTGGACCGCCTGGGGCCGGGGTTTTGGCGGCTACAACAAGACTAACGGTGACGCGAGCGCCGCTACCAACACGGTCACCGCGACCGCCTATGGCATCGCCGGCGGGCTCGACTATCACTTTACGCCGGACACGGTTGCCGGCTTCGCGCTCGCCGGCTCCGGCAGCAATTGGAGTCTGGCGCAAAATCTCGGCACCGGCCGCAGCGACTCCTTACAATTCGGCCTCTACGGCACGACGCGGCAGGGGCCGGTTTATCTTTCAGGTTCGGTCGCCTTCACCAATCACTGGATGACGACCGACCGCACGGCGCCGCTCGGCGATCAGCTCACTGCGCGTTTCGATGCGCAGAGCTATGGTGCGCGTGTCGAGGGCGGCTATCGCTATGCCGTGGCCGCCACGACGGGCGTCACGCCTTACGCGGCGTTGCAGACCCAGCTTTTTCACACCCCGAGCTACAGCGAAACCGATCTGACCGGCGCCGGCTTCGGGCTGTCCTATGCGGCGATGAACGCGACCGATACCCGCAGCGAGCTCGGCGCCCGCTTCGACAATCTGCAAGTGGTCGACAACATGCCGTTGATTTTGCGGGCGCGTCTGGCCTGGGCGCACGACTGGGTGAGCAATCCTTCTCTAACTGCCACCTTTGAAACGCTGCCCGGCGCCAACTTCATCGCCAATGGCGCAGGGATACCGGCGAATTCCGCGCTCACCTCGGCCGGCGCCGAACTGCACCTCACCGCCAACTGGTCGGTGGAGGCCAGGTTCGACGGCGATTTCGCCGGCAATTCGCAGACCTATACCGGCACCGGCACAGTTCGCTACGCGTGGTAGGGATAACGGGCTAATAATGCCCTGGCTCCAGACCCGGATGGTAGCTCGGCGCCGGCGCTTCGACCGGCGTGGCCGGCGTCGCGGCGGGAGCGTCCGCTGGGCGCGGGCGCGGCAGCGGGATCGCCGTCTGCACCATGGCAAACAGCATCGGCCGGCGTGGCGGCAGCGGTACTCTGCCGGCAATCGGTGCGCCCGGGGGCAAGTCCTCGCTGGCCGTTTCGCTCGACGCGGGCGGCTGGGCCGCCGGAGCCATCGGGACTGCAATGGGTGCGCTCGGCGCCGGCTTGTTCGCGGCGTCGCCGCTCGTCGAGCCCACGGCCGGCGGCGTGTTGGCATTTGGATTAGGCCAGACAATATTGCCCGGCGCCGCTGCCGGCGGGGCGGGGCTGTTGGCGGCGACCTGCGTGGCGCTCGCCGGTATCGGCGGCATTTTCGGCGCGGCTGGGGCGGGTGCCATCAGCGGCTTGGCCGGAGCGGCCGGCATCGGCTGTACCGCTGCCATTTTCGCAGCAGGCGCCGGAGGAGCCGGCATCGTTGCAGCCGGCGGCTGAACGGTGGCCGTGCTCTGCGGTGGGGTTGGCGCGGGAGCGATCGGGAGCTGCGCGGCGGGTTTCTTGATATCAAGAAGCGGCGTGCGTGCGTCGGAGGCTGTCGCTCCGGCATCGGCTAGCCGGGCCGGCGGTGCAGCCGTCTGGGCTTGTTCGTCGACGGCCGCGGGTGCCGCGACCGTCGGCGCCGCAATCGAAGCGGTATCGGCGGGCTGGCTCTCGGTCATCCGCTGGAAGGTCGGCGCCTTGGGCGGCGCGACATAGGTGCGGACCATCGTCGTAATGGTCCACATCACCACCGGCACGGCGATGATCACCGCCAGCAGTATGATGACCCGTTGCAGAACCGGCGTGTAAAGCCGGATATTATCGTCGTCGTACTCACGCATCGCTTCCGCCTCGTCCTTGCGTCCCGGGCGGTTTGTCAGCTGCCCTTCTTTATTTTTTCCGCGACGCTTGCCGCGAAATAAGTCAACACCCCGTCCGCGCCGGCGCGCTTAAACGCGATCAGGCTTTCCATCATGGCCTTCTCGCCGTCGAGCCAGCCATTTCCGGCAGCGGCCATAATCATCGCATATTCCCCGGAGACTTGGTAGGCAAAGGTGGGCATTCCGAAGCTGTCCTTAACCCGCTGCAGAATGTCGAGATAAGGCAGCCCCGGCTTGACCATGACCATGTCGGCGCCTTCGGCGATGTCGAGCTCTACTTCGCGCAGCGCCTCGTCGGCGTTGGCCGGATCCATCTGATAAGTGCGCTTGTCGCCGATCAGCGTGGCGCTGGAACCTACCGCGTCGCGGAACGGGCCGTAGAACGCCGAGGCATATTTGGCCGCATAGGCCATAATCTGGACGTCGCCAAAACCGGCCGCATCGAGGCCGGAGCGGATGGCGCCGACTCTGCCGTCCATCATGTCGGAGGGGGCGATGATGTCGCAGCCCGCTTCGGCTTCGACCAAGGCTTGGCGCACCAGAACCGCCACCGTTTCGTCATTGAGAATGACGCCTTCGCGCAACAGCCCGTCATGGCCGTGGCTGGTATAGGGATCGAGCGCCACGTCGCAGAGCACGCCGATCTCCGGCACCTCGTTCTTGATGGCGCGAATGGCGCGGCAGACCAGATTATCCGGATTGAACGCCTCGGAGCCGGCATCGTCACGCCGGCCTGGCTCGGTATAGGGGAATAACGCAATACATGGGATGGTGAGCTTGGCGGCCCGCTCGGCGGCGCGCACCGCCTCATCGACCGACAGCCGTTCGACGCCGGGCATTGAGTCAACGGCCGCGCGGATCTTGCTGCCGTCGACCAGAAACAGCGGCCAGATCAGGTCGTCGGTGGTGAGCACGTTCTCGCGCACCATGCGCCGCGCCCATTCGGCACGGCGATTGCGGCGCGGCCGGACTGCCAGATCGAGCCGCTCGGACGGCGCTTCGGCTTCGACCGGGGCAAGACGGCGCCGTTCCAGCGGCCGGCCGAATTTGATCGCCATAGCAGACTCCGTGTTGCTGCCTCTTTTACCCCTTCGACACCTAAGATGTCACTTAAGCCAGCACTGGGACTTTTAACCCCGTTAATCGCCGATCCGTAACGTTGACCGGCTTGCGGCGGCCCTCTAACGCTTCCGGTCGGGCGCTTCCTGCCACGAAACTGCCGCGGGCCTCAGCCTCTTGGTCATCCGGGAACATTAATGAGCGACCAATCGCAGCGGCAGCCGACCCGGCCCAGCGACCTCCTGGAACCGGTTCGCGTCGCCAAGCCTGGCAGCCGAGGCACTTGGACCGAATATCTCGTCCTGTTTCTGCGCATCATGGCGGCGGTGTCGCTGGTCAAGGGGCTCTATCATTGGGGCCAGGTCTGCGGCATCGGCGCCGGTCCCGATGGCGGCTTTGAGAACCATACCATCGCTTGGCAGACCTCCACCGTCTTCTTTGCCGTGCTCGACCTTATCGCCGCCGTCGGGCTGTGGCTCGCGGCGGCGTGGGGCGCGGTGGTGTGGCTCACCTCGGTCGTGTCGATGGCGGCGGTCGAGGTGTTTTTTCCGCAGGTCTATGGCGGCAGCATATTCATCGTCTTCATCGAGCTGACGCTGCTCGGCGTCTATCTCTATCTGGCGATCGTCTCGGCGCGCGAGCATCAGTAACCGCCCGGCCTACTGATTGGTTATGGTGAATTTCTCGCCGTTGAGGAGCGTGATCGTCACTTTGACCTTTTCTCCGTAGCTGAAAACCTGATCCTGCAAAAATCTGAGCGCCACCTGCTCGCCGAGGATGATCGATTGATCGGTATCGCTGCGCCAGTTGATCCCGGCATGGATGCCATGGCCGAACGACATATTGTGGGCAAGCTTGTGCAGTTCGCCATTGACGGTGAGATTTTCCGGACCGGTATAAGGCTCGAGCGCCAAGCCGTCGACCGACGGCACGACCGGATGCGGGAAGATATCGTCGCCGTCGAAAAAAAACTTCAAGACCGTGATGCAGGCGCCGGCGACCGTGCCGTGGCCGGACGGATAGGACGGATGCGTCGGCGAGCCTTCGGGATAGGCCTGCGACAGAAAGTGATTTTTCTCGTGCACGAAGGAGCTGAAATAGAGCGCCGCTGAATCGAGAACGACCTCGTTCACCGGCGCCTGCGGCAGCGGGCTTCCCGGCGGTTTCGTCAATACCAGATGGACGAGCCCGGCGCCGGCCTCCGGGCGGGGGCGCAGGTGCACGATCCATTTCTGATACCAGGCGGCATTCAGCGCCGCCTTCGCCACCGCGCCGAGCGTGGCGGCGATATCGGGTCCGGCGAAAGTGCCGAACGGCTTCTGGTTCTTATAAACGGCGTAAGGATTGGTCGGATTTGCCCGCATCCCCAGACTGCGCAGCACAAGAGAGGCGACAAAATAGGCCTGTGCGATTTCGCCATTGTGCGTGTAGGTGGCGAGCGCCCGGCCGTTGCGCATAAAGCGGCGGGTGCCCTCGGCGACGTTCTCCGCGGATATTTTGCCGTTTTGCACGTCGAACCAGCTTTGCAGATCGACCAGATAATCGAGCCCGGCGACGTAGATCAGCGTCTTTTGATCGATCGGCTGCGCACCGAATTGCGTCGGCTGGATGCACAATTGCGAAATATAGGGGCCGACATCCTCGCCCGCGAAATAGGTCTTGTTGCCGATCTGCCGCGGGCCGCCGCGAAACAGCAAATGCGTGGTCACGCTGCCCGATGCGTCGACCGGCCCGGAGTAATGACCGTTGAGCTTGGTGCGCAGCTTGGTCAAGCCGTCGGCGGCGGCGTTGGCGGTGGCGTTGATGCGATATTCGGAAAACGGCACGTCGCGCAATAGCGACGCCCAATAGAGTTCGATCAGTTCCAGCGCATAGTCGAGACTGTCGATCTCGAACGCCGGCGGTGCGGCGAAGTTTTGCGCGTCGGCGCCAATGAGCGGCAGGGCGAACGCGCCCGCCGGCCCGTCAAGCCGGGTATAGAAAGGAACGGCTTTATGCTGCTGCGAATAGCCGCCCAGGACGATGTTGGGGTCTTCGAAATCCATTGAGCCGACGGTCATTCCGTCGCTGCTGCCCAATGCGGCGCGGAACGCCTTGAACGCATCCGGATCGACGATGCCGTAGCTCTTTTGCTTGAGGCCTTTGGAATAGGTCGCTGATTTGTCGGAGTATTTCGCTTCATCGCCGTTCGGCGTTTGCGCCGCGCGGGAAGGCTGCGCCTGCGCCGCGGCGCTGCCATAGCGCAGCGCAAAACCGGCATTGCCGCGCATGTCCGTCTTGTCGATTGCGGCCGGCGGACACGGCGCCGGGACGGCGGGCAGCTTCGCGAGACTCCACATGACAAGGCCCCCTCTGAGCGAACTCGCTCATAACGGGCGCATGCTATGAATATCTCTCATAAGTTGCAAGGCGACCATGCTGCAATTAACCGACGCAAGCCGCCGCGCGCAGCGCTACGCGGATGCGCTGCGGCGTTGCCGGCATCTCGTCGATCGAGACGCCGAACGGCGACAGCGCGTCGTTGACGGCGTTGAGCACGGCGGCCGGCGCGCCGATGGCGCCGCCCTCGCCCAAACCCTTGGCGCCGGTGACGGAAGAGGCCGCCGGCGTTTCGATATGATGCAATTCGATCGGCGGAATTTCGCAAGCCGTCGGCGGCAGGTAGTCGGCAAGCGTGGCCGTCTGGATATTGCCGAGGCCGTCGTAGACGATCTCCTCGAACAGCGCGTTGCCGATGCCTTGGGCGATGCCGCCATGCACCTGGCCATCGGCGATCAGCGGATTGATGATGCGGCCGGCATCCTCCACGGCGAGGAATTTCTCAATCCTCACGCGGCCGGTTTCCACGTCGACCTCGACAATGGCGACATGGCAGGCATTGGAGAAGGTGCCGGGCGGATCGTAATGCGCCGTCTCGGTCAGGCCCGGCGCGACAGTCTTGAACCGGTGCGACTGATGATAGGCGGCGCGCGCCAGTGCGGCGATCGTCACGCTGCGGTCGGTGCCGGAGACTTTGGCATTGCCGTCTTGCAGCACGATATCGTCGGGCGAAGCTTCCAGAACATCGCCGGCGATGACGAGAAGCTTTTCCCGGATTTTGCGCGCCGCCAGCATCGTGGCGCCGCCGGAAATCACCAGTGAGCGGCTGGCGAAGGTGCCCCAGCCATAAGGCGTGCGATCGGTGTCGCCGTGCAGCACGCGCACGTCGGCCGGCGCGATGCCGAGCTGATCGGCGACGATCTGTGCCAGCGTCGTTCGCAAGCCCTGGCCGTGGGGGCTCGCGCCGATGCGCGCCTCGACGCGGCCGGAGGGATCCATGACAACCTCGACCGTCTCCCAGCCCGGCGTGATCTCCATGCCGCGCGCGGCGAAGGCCGGACTGCCATAGCCGGTGCGCTCGGAGAACGTCGCAAAGCCGATGCCGAGATAGCGGCCGGCGGCGCGCGCCTTGTTCTGGCGGGCGCGGAACGCCGGCAGATCGACATGCGCCGCCGCCTTGCCGAGCGTCTCGGCATAGCTGCCTTCGTCAAAGACCAGTCCGGTCGCCGAGGTATAGGGAAAGCGGTCGATCAGATTTCGGCGGCGGATTTCGACCGGGCTCAAGCCGAACTCGGCCGCGGCCTTGTCGATGAGCCGCTCGATAGCGAAGGTGATGACCGGCCGCGATACGCCGCGATAGGGCGCCATGGTGCAGGTATTCGTGGTGACACCGCGGGCGCGGCATGAATAGGCGCGGACGTCATAAGGTCCCGGCAATTCCGCGAGCGCCATCAGCGGCTCCACGCCGCAGGTGGTCGGAAAGCACGAATAGGCGCCGATATTGGCGATCACGTCCGCCGACAGCGCAATCAGCTTGCCGCGTTCGTCGAAGCCGCCTTCGATTTCGATATGCTGGTCGCGGCTGTGAAAGGCAGCGATGAGATTTTCGCGGCGATCCTCGCTCCAGGCGACGCTCTCGCGCAGCCGCCGCGCCAGCCATACCAGCACGGCATATTCGGCGGCGAGCGACATTTTCTGGCCGAAACCGCCGCCGACGTCGGGCGCGATCACGCGCAGATCGGATTCCGGAAAATCAAGCACATCGGCGATGGCGGTGCGCGTCAGATGCGGCATCTGCGTCGTGCAGGTCAGCGTGATGCGGCCGCTCGACGGATCGAACGCCGTATGCGCGGCGCGCGCTTCGAGCGGCGTCGCGTTCTGCCGGTGCGAGCGCACATCGAGCCGGATGCGGCGGTGCGCCTTGGCAAGCGTCGCGTCGAAATCCGCGGTCTTGATCGCGCCGTCGACCGCGACATTGCCGCTCTGGTGCACGCGCGGCGCATCGGGCGCGAGCGCGGCGCGCGCGTCGGTCACCGCCGGCGATTCCTCGATCTCGACCTCGACGCGATCGGCAATGTCCTCGGCTTCCGCGGCGGTCGGCGCATAGACGGCGGCAATCGGCTCGCCGACAAACCGCACCACCTCTTTGGCCAACAGCGGCTGCTCGATCGGCCGGTAGCCGAATTTGTGCAGCATCGGCCGGATCGGCCGCGCTCCGCCAAGTTCGGCAATGGTGATGATCTTCGCGCCGGCCGGCGCGCTGACGCGGACGATGCGTCCCGCCGCAACCGGGCTACGCACGAAGCGCAGATGATGCGCGGCGGCAAGGTCGGCGGTGAAACGCCCGCGCCCGGTCACCAGCGCCGGATCCTCCAACCGCCGGATGGCGCGGCCGACCCACTTCATCCCCGAGCCGGCGGTTGCGGTTGTCATGGCGGGAAATGTATCAGAAACGCGGCGGTTCGCCCGCGTAGGCCTGTGAGATGATGTTGAAAAGGTCGGCCTTCGTCACCGGCCTCGGATGGTCGATCTCGACCGCTGCGACCACGTCGACCGCCTTGCCGATATCCTCCTCGCGCATGCCCAGCCCCTTCAATCCCGTCGGCAGGCCGAGGCGGACGTTAAGGTCGTAAAGGCCGCGCGCCGCGTCGCCGACGCCGAGCGCACGGCTGATGCGCCGCATCGCCTGCGGCGCCGCATTGGCGTTGAATCCGATCGCGTAGGGGGTCGCGATGGCGTGCGTATGGGCGTGGTCGAGATCGAACCATTGCCGCACCCGTTGCGCGATGGCGTGTTCGAGCCCGACCTCGGCGCGGAAATTGGCGGCGAGCCAGGCGCCGTAAAGCACGTCGGTTCGCGCGCCAAGATCGCGCGGGTTTTTTGTAAGGCGCGGCAGGCCCGAACCCAACAGCCGAATGGCTTCCTCGGCCATGGTCTGCACCACGGGATTGGTATCGGGGCCGTAAAGGCTCTCGACCGCATGCGCGATTGCGTTCATGCCGCTCGCCGCCGATACCCGCGGCGGCAGATCGAGCGTCAGTTCCGGATCGTAGATCGCGGTCGCCGGCAAAGCCGCGGGGCCTTCGCCGGTAATGCGGTTGGCGGCGATGCCGATGCGCCAGCGCGCCGCCATTTCCGAACCGGAATAGGTGGTGACGATGGCGATGTAAGGCAGCTTGGTGGTCGCGGCCGCCGCCTTGGCCAGCCCGATCGGCGAGCCGCCGCCGACCACGACAAAGCCGTCGGCGTTGTGCGCTTTAAGGTCGGCGAGAAACCGCTCGAATGCCTCGTGCGGCATATTGGGCTCGGACGCATCGCAGATGCCGACACAGCGCCCGGCGATCCCGGCCGTGACGCGGCGGGCGAAATCGAGCCGCGATTTCGAGCACAGCACCACAAGCCGCGACATCTTGTGAAAGTCCGCTTCCGCCTTGAGCGCGCCAATCGCGCCGGCGCCGAACACGATGCGCACCGGGTCGGAATGGTAGGTGAAAGGCTGCGTGGCGATCATCCCGGCTTCATCTCTCGCACTTCTTTCGCCTTCGCAGTCGCGGCGGCGAGCAAAAATCCGAGATCGGTGCCGGTCGAGACGTAGCGCGCGCCCATGCGCACGAACTCGGCGGCAAGCTCGGGCCGCGACGATAGCCCGCCGACGCCGACATGCTTGCCGTGCTTGCGGCAGGTGGCGATGGTTTTGGCATAAGCCTCGCGCAACCGCGCGTGGTCGTATTGGCCGGCAAGCCCCCAATCGGCCAAAAGGTCGTTCGAGCCGATCATCACCATATCGACGCCGCCGACCGCCGCGATCTCGTCGGCCCTCGCCAACGCGTCCTCGCTTTCGAACTGCACCATCAGCAAGGTCGCGTCATTGAGCGCGGCGTCGGCCTCGGCGGCCGGGAATGAGCGGTAATGCAGATGGGGCAGAGGTCCGGCGGCGGAGCGGTCGCCGAGCGGCGGGAATTTCGCCGCCCGCACGTAGTCCTTCGCCTCGGCGGCGGAGCGGACATGCGGCGCGATGATGCCGAGCGCGCCGCCGTCGAGCACCCGCGAAACCTCGGCCACGCCGGGCACCCGCACCAAGGGGGTGATGCCGACTTCGAGCGCGGCCATGCAGATCTGGCCGGTGGTATCGAACGAGAAGCTTGCATGCTCCATGTCGACATAGAGGCTGTCGAAACCGGCGGTCTTGGCGATGCGCGCGATCTCGATGCCGCGGACGAGCCGCACCGTCATCGAGGAGACGACCTCGCCGCGGGCGAGCTTGTCCTTGACGTGATTGCGTAAGATTTCGTCGATCTTGCCCGGCATCGGATCGGCTCGCTTCAACCGCTTTCTTAAGCGGCGGCACCCTCAAGTGATTTCTCAAGCCGGGTCGCGGCCGACTTCCGGACTGACATTTTTCGCCCGGCACGCTATGCTGGAGGAAACGGAGGAATGCCCGTGAATTACTCGACCGACTTCAAGTCAATCCGCAACGAAGTGTCGGCGCAAGAGTGGCAGACCCGGCTCGATCTCGCCGCCTGTTATCGGCTGGTCGATGCCTACGAGATGACCGACCTCATCTATAACCATATCACGGCGCGCATTCCCGGCACCGAGCATCTGCTCATCAATCTCTATGGCCTCCTCTACAAGGAGATCACGGCGTCGAGCCTGGTCAAGATCGATGTCGAGGGCAACATCGTCTATAAGCCCGACACCGATTACAGCCTCAACGTCTCCGGCTATGTCATCCACGGCGCCATCCACAAGGCACGGCCCGATGTCGCCTGCGTTTTGCATACGCACACGCGCGCCGGCATGGCGGTCGCAGCGATGAAATGCGGGCTCCTGCCGCTGTCGCAAACCTCGATCCGCTTCGTCGGCCATCTCGGCTATCACGACTATGAAGGCCCGGCGATCGATACCGACGAGCGCGAACGCATCGTACAAGATCTCGGCCCGCACGACGCGCTGGTGATGCGCAATCACGGGCTGCTCACCTGCGGCGCCACCATCCAGCAGGCGTTCAACACAATGTATCAGCTCGAAATGTCGTGCCGTTCGCAAGTCGACGCCATGGCGGCGCGCGTCGAGTTGACGATGCCCGGCGAAAACGTGCTCGCTCACACCGCGCATCTCTATCAGCCGGGCACGCGGCGGCCTTACGGCGTGCTGGAATGGCCGGCGATGCTGCGGCTTCTCGCGGCGCAGGAGAAGACGTCCGGCTATCCGCCGTATTGGCATTAGGGCGGCGTGATCGCCGCGCCGTACCGGCAGCGCGGCGTCAAGACTTCTTCACCGACTATTAAGTACGTTTGATGGCCGCCCACATTCATCCGCAAAGATTCCCCTTGCCGTCCCATAAATCCCCGCAATTGCCCGGCTCTGTATCAGCGGGGAAATAAGCGGACGGGTGTAGCGCGTGAAGAAGCTCGCAATCGCTCTGGCGTTGTGCGGTTCGCTCATCGGCACGCCGGTGCAAGCCAAAACCTTTGTCGGCGTGTTGTGGCCGATGTTCGGACCGTTGCCGGCGATCGGGCTCGTCGAACTCGTCGCCGAACTTAAAACGATGCCGGATGTCGAGGTCGAGACCTATGTGCATCAGGCCTGGCCATCTCTGGTCGACGACCTCGAAAAGCTGCCGCCCGGAACGCACACGGTTGTCGTCGGCTATAGCCTCGGCGCCAACAGCTCGGTTTTCGTCGCCAATGACGCCAAACACGTCGACCTGATCGTCGCGCTGCAGCCCTCGATGCTGAGCTGGAATCCGCCGCTGCAGCCGGGAAAAGTCGGGCGGATGATCGAAATTTACAATCCCAATCCGTGGGAGACGTTCGGCGGCATGGGATCGAAGAAGCTGGAGGGCGACAATATCGAATATATCGCCAATAACAACTCGCACCCGGGCGCCCAGTTCAATTCGCAGTTTCGCAACCTGGTGAAAAGCGAGGTCGCCAAATTCACCGCCGAAGATCGGCTGGAAACGGCGCAAGCGGCACAGCCGCAGCCGCTCGAACTGGCGCAATCGTCGCAGTCGATCAAGCTCGAACCGGCGGTGGCGCTGCGAAGACAGGAGCAGGGCGCTCCGGCAGCCGACGATCGTCCGCGAGTTGCTCAAGCCGAGTTGCCGAAGTTGTCGGCGCCGGTCGCGCGGGACCCGGAGGAGCGGCCGAAGCAACAGCTGGCGCGCCCGGCTCAGCCGGTCCGGCCTGAACCTGCAGCGGATGAACGCAATCATGCGCGCGGCAATCCGGCAGCCGGCGATCGTCTGCAAATCGCTCAAGCCGAATTGCCAAACTTGCCGGCGCCGCAAAGGCCCGAAGCGAGACCGCAGCCAAGCGACATGCCGGTCTTTCTCGACCGGCTTTCGAGTGCCGTGAATTCGGGCGACTTGTTCGCGCAGCGGCAGCTTACGGTCGCAGACCTGAAAGTCTATGCCGAGCGAACCTATCGTGGTTCGCTGACGGCCGGATTGACGAGAACGGCCTCAAATTAGCCCTGCGCACCGGCCGTGGGCGTAGTCAAAACGGCAGCTCGCCCGCGTAAATGAATGAAAAGGCCAGATACAAGACCACGCAAAAGCTGATGGCCGCCGCCAATCCCGAAACGGTGGCGGATAATTTGGCGCTCCAGGCGAGAGCATGCTTCCACCACGCCTCGCGCGGATACTGCGATGCGCTGCGCCAGATGGCCACCGCGACAAACGGTATGGCCGCACTCGATAGCGTGAACACCACGACGATCAATGTCGCGACCAGCGGCTCGCCGACGCCAAATCCGGTGAGCATGCTAAGGCCGGTGAGATCCCAAACGAGGGCGAGCGGAACTCCGATCAGCCAGAACGTCCGCCACAGTGCGACATTGCCGGTCGCCAGTCTCGCGAGGATTTTCATGGACTTTAATTTACCAGAAGCGGCAGGGCGCGGCAGTGAAAGTCAGCGCCTTAACAAGGGGAGTGCCGATTTTACCGGCGATTCGCGATAAATTTTGACGGCGCGGACGCGCGCCGCGAGTTTTGCCACGAAAATGCCCAGCCAATCTCCGATTTGTGCTAATCGATAATGCGGGTGAGGAGTTCCGGCGAATCGCGTATTTCGCCGTATTCGTGGAAGAAGGCGAGTGACGTAACTCGTCTGTTGGACGCTTCGGTTGTCTGCTTTGAGCCTTCATCTCCTGACTCTTTAGAGCGCATGCTTCGAACCAAATACATCGCGGCAATCTTGATCGCAGCGTGCCTGGTCACGACGGGCGAAGCTGCGCCGACCAATGTGCACGGACGCGCTTATATGTTCCGCGGCCTGATCGGCATGATCGATTGGGGCATGGATCAGCTGGCGCAGCGCATCGATCGTGTCGGCGTCGCCGCCGACATCGAGGGCTATTCGGCATGGCGCTCGGTCGCCAGCCAAGCCATCACAGATTACCGCCGCGATCCCAAGCCGATCACCGTCATCGGCCATTCCATTGGCGGCGATTCCGCCGTGCAATTCGCCGAAGCGCTCGAAGCCGCGCATGTCCCGGTGAGCCTGCTTATCACTTATGATCCCACGCGCGCCGCGCACGCCATACCGGCGAATGTCGAGCGCTACATCAACCTCTACCAGTCCTCCAACATCCTGGGCGGCGGCGACCTCGAGCCTGGGCGCGGCTTCCATGGCCATTACGCCAGCTACAATCTCAAAGACCGCCCCGAGATCGTCCACATCAATCTGGACAAGTTCGACCGCATTCAGGAGCAGCTGGCCGCCAAGGTCAGATCGGCCGCCGCGCGCGGCGAGGGCGAGACCGTGCCGCTGCGGCTCGTCCCGCCGGCTACGGGCGCCATCGAATTATGGGATTCGGGCGAGCCGGTGGCGGCCCATGCCGGCGATACGCTGCAGACCGTTGCGGCAACCTACCATGTGCCGCTCTGGGCGCTCATTCAGCTCAATCAAAAGGCGGAGCACGCGGCGCTGACCGAAGGCGAGCGCATCGTGGTGCCGCGCTACCTTGGTTCTAAAAGTCGCTGAGTTGCCGGGTGCTTGCCCCGTTAGAGCATGATCCGGAAAAGTGGATACCGGTTTTCCAAAAAGATCATGCTCCAGCGAATAATCCTAGACCATGATCCGACTCAACCTGATCAGATCATGGTCTAAGTCGGGGGAAACATGGAATAGCCGACGCCGGCCCGCATGTAGCCGGTGCCGATCGCGCTCAGCAATCCTTGGATCCGCTCGACCGATTTCTCGATCATGCTCGGCGGTTCGCCGGCCTCGATCTGGTCCTTGAGTTCGACGAGCGCCCGGTTGGCGCTGTCGAGCCGCCGCGCCAGCACCATCGTGACGTAAAGCAGTGCGACCGGGTCTTGACCGAGCAATGCGGCGGCATCGGCGACGTGAAACTCCGAGGCTTCGACGGCGAGCACGTCGGCGCCATGCGGCTGACCGAGCAGCGCCGAGAGCTCGCCGAACACCGCGCCGGGTTCCGCCACCGTGGCGATCTCGATGCCGCCCTTGACGATGGTGACCGCGCCGCTTTTGAGAATGAGCAGCCGTCCGGTGCTGGTGCCTTCGGCGAACACGGTCTCTCCGGCGCCGTAGCTCGCGAGCGGCAGCGCGGCAAGCTTGTTTTGCCAGACCTCTTTGTCATGGATCAGCGGCATTCCGGCGCCCCCTGTGTGCCGCGTCGGTTGCGGACCGTGCCCAGGCAGATTATTCGGCAGATACCATGACCATGTATGGATTCCAACGTCGCCGCAGACTGCGGGCGCTCACGGTTACAGGGCCGCCACGGTTTCAGCCGGCGATCCGACGCTCCGGCACCCGGATTTGCTGGCTGAGCAGCGACTGGACATCCGAGCCGTTTCGCCGCGTGGCCGAGTTGTCTTTCGCGGCGACGGCGAGGAGGGGAAGTAGCGCGACGGCCGGAATCGATCATAAGGTATGTTTCCTATATCGCGTCGCGAGGTGCCATGTCGCCGGTCATTGATATCCATCCCCACATCGTTTCGCCGGACACCAAGCGCTATCCGCTCGCCCCGCTCGGCGGTACGCAATCGACGTGGTCGAGCGAGCGGCCGACGACCTACGAAACGCTGCTGCAAGCCATGGATGAGGCCGGTGTCGCCAAAGCCGCGATCGTGCATTCGTCGACGGCCTACGGATACGACAACAGCTATGTCGCGGACGCGGTCGCAGCGATGCCGTCGCGCTTCACCGGCGTCTGTTCGATCGACGTCATGGCCCCGGACATGGTGCAGACGTTCGACTATTGGCTCGCCCGCGGTTGCACCGGCATGCGGCTGTTCACCACCGGCAGTACGCTGCCGGATCAGGCCACCTGGTTCGTCGACCCCAAGACCTATCCTTTTTGGGAGCATGCGGCCGCGAAGAACATCCCGGTCTGCATGCAGATGAAGCGGGAAGGCATTCCGCTGCTGCGCCAGGTCATGGATAAGTTCCCCAAGGTGACGATGATCCTCGATCATCTTTCGCGCGCGCCGTTCGAAGACGGGCCGCCCTATCATGGCGCCGCCGATCTGCTGGCGCTCGCCAAATACCGGCAGGTTTATTTGAAGATCACGCCGATCAATGTGACGCCGAAATCGTGGGGCAACGGCACGCCGCAAACGTTCTTCGGCAAATTAATCGATACATTCGGCGCCTCGCGGATCGCCTGGGGATCGAATTTTCCAAATTCGATTGGGACGCTTGCGGAAATTCTCGGCGCGGCGAGAACGGCGTTTTCCTTCGCCAAGGATTCCGATCAGGAGTGGATCTTCGGCAAGACGGCGCTGGCGCTATATCCGGCACTTGCGGATCGATAAGGGAGGCTTGCGATGGCGGCTGGGTCGAAACTCACTTTGCATACGATGCTGGGCAACTATCCGAACGTCGCGCCGCTTAAAAGCGGAGCGATCCGTTCCGATCTCGTCGATTTCGATTTTGTCGAAGTCAAGGTCGCCAACAACCTGTTCAAGCAGGTGGTGCGCGAGGCCAAATACGATCTCGCCGAACTGGCGATCGTCACCTATCTGCAGGCGCGGTCGTACGACAAGCCTTATATTCTGCTGCCCGCCGTGGTGGTGAGCCGCGGTCAGCATCACACCATCGCCTATAATGCCGATCGCGGCACGCTCAAGCCATCCGATCTCAACGGCAAGCGTGTCGGCGTCCGCGCCTTCACCGTGACCACCGGCACCTGGGTGAGGGGGATTCTGGCGAGCGATTATGGCGTCGATCTCAACAAGGTGGAGTGGATCACATTTGAGGATCCGCATGTGGCGGAATACCGCGATCCCGACATCGTCAAACGGGCGCCGCCCGGCAAGGATTTGCTGCAGATGCTTCTTGACGGCGAGATCGACGCGGCGATCGTCGGCGACAAGCTGCCCGATCCGCGGCTCAAGCATCTCATTCCGGACGCCGACACGGCCGCGCAGAAATGGGCCGAGCGGCACCATGGCGTGCCGATCAATCACATGCTGGTGGTGCGAACCGAGCTGTCCCGATCGCGGCCCGACGTAGTGCGGGACGTATTCCGGCAATTCCAGGACAGTAAACGCGCCGGCGGCCTGCCCGACAGCGGCGTTCTCGATCCCTATCGTTTCGGGGTCGAAGCCTGCCGCCCGAATTTGGAAATCATCATCGATTTTTGCCGGCAGCAAAAGCTGATCCCGGGCCCGGTGTCGGTCGATGAATTGTTCGACGACACCACCCGCGCGCTGGGAGCAAGCTAAATGAAACTGCAAACGGGGAAGCGCGCAAAGCACTGTTTTTGAGGAGTCAATGCGTTGGTTCGCGCCGTACGCTAGCTGGCTATCAAAGTGCTGGCGCGAGGCATGATTTCGGCGCCGACAAGCTCTGCATAGTCATCGATAGGCATGGGCCGGCCCACCAGATAGCCCTGCACCTCGTCACAGCCCCTATCGAGGAGCATCGCATGCTGCGCAGCGGTTTCGACGCCTTCGGCCAGGACCGGAATGTTCAGGCTGTGGCCTAGATCGATAACCGCGCGCACAATCGCCATGGAGTGCTGGTTGTGTTCGAGATCAAGAACAAAAGTCCGATCGATCTTGATTTTATCGAATGCGAATGAATGGAGATAAGACAACGAAGAATACCCGGATCCGAAATCGTCCAGCGCGACCCGAACGCCAAGGGCCTTGAGCCGAGAAAGGATGGATATCGCGCGTGAGAAGTCGTCGATGAATACGCTTTCGGTAATTTCAAGCTCCAGCCGAGCCGGAGCAAGGCCGGTGTCGAGCAGTATAGAATGAACGAGGTTGGGGAGATCCCCATAGCGGAATTGCAGCGGCGACACATTCACCGCGACCGTGAAAGGGCGGCGCCAGGTTGCGGCTTCGCGGCAGGCTTCGCGTAACGCCCATTCGCCCATCGGGACAATCAGCCCGCTCTCCTCGGCGATAGGAATAAACACAGACGGCGGTACCGGGCCATGGTGCCGATCCTGCCAGCGCGCCAGCGCCTCAAATCCGATGGTCTCGCCAGACATCGTTTTTTGCGGCTGATAGTGCAGACGAAGCTGTTGGCATTCGACGGCGGAACGCAGTGCCTCCTGCAAAGCGCGCCGCTCGCGAATCTGCTCGCCCATTTTGGTGTCGAAAAACAGGACCGACCCGCGAACCTCGGCCTTTGCCCGATAAAGCGCGATGTCTGCGTTGCTGATCAAGGTTTTGCTGTCGGAGCCATGATTGGGATATATGGCCGCGCCGATTGTCGCGCCGGTCTTGATCCGTCGGCCCTCTATGCGGATTTCCTCCCGAAAGGCGTCCAGCAGCCGGTCCGCAAGCGGCGCCGCTATTTCGCTGCCGCCATCGACGATCAATGCAAATTCGTCGCCGCCGATCCGCGCGACAAAAGCGCCGTCTGCGGCACGCTGCAGACGCCGCGATACCTCGCATAACAAGGCGTCGCCGATGAGATGACCGTAGGTGTCGTTTGTTTCCTTAAAACCATCAAGGTCGAGCGACAGGATAGCGAACTGATCGCCACTGCCGGTGGCGCGCCTGATCGCCGCCTCCAATGTATCGTTAAACGTCTTTCGGTTTGCGATATTGGTCAGATGGTCGTGATGCGCCATGCGCGCGATGCGCTGCTCTGTGCGGGTACGCTCGGTTACGTCTTGAAGAACCGTTACAAGAAGCTGAGGAGCTTGCGAGTCGTCCCGTACGGCAACCGTAGTTGCCGTACATATCCTTACGCCATTGGCGCCGGTGTGAACTTCATGATCGGACAGGGTGATCGGATTCGGCGAGCGTAATGCGTCGTTATTTTCCGCGATGATGAAATCGGCGCGTTCCTTCGGATATAGCTCGGAAACCCTCTTGCCGACGATTTGGGAGCGGGGAACGCCGAACAGATCCTCAAACGCCCGATTGACCAGGGTGTAGCGGTACTGAGCCGTATCTTCGTCCGCGCTTGTGATATCCTTGACCAAAATCGGCGCCGGAACGTGCTCAATAATGGCGTCCAGGAACTTCTGCATACGGCGAAGCTCTCTCTCCACCTGCTTCGATTTGCTGATGTCATGAATCACGGTCAAGCGCGCGTTGCGGCCTGCAAAGGTCAGCGCGCGTGAGGACACCGAGACATCAATTTTCGTTCCATCGGACGTCACGTGTTGCCCGATATTCTCGGTAAACTGGCTCAGCTCCAGTGATCGCAAGAAATTTCCAAATCGCTCCCGATCCGCCTTGGGCCGAAGCTCGGGCACGGTCATCGACATGAATTGCTCGCGGCTGTAACCATAGCGCGCCACCGCGGCGTCATTGACCGCCAAAAAACGCAGGCTGTCGCGATCGCAGACCCACATCGGCACCGGGCTGCCTTCGAAGAGCAGCCGGATCGACTCCTCCCGGCTGACCTGCTCCGTCACGTCCTTATGGGTTGCCACCCATCCGCCATCATCCATCGGCCGGTGCGTGACCAAAATCAGACGGCCATCGCGCAGTTTATTGATGTGCTGGTATGCTTTTCCTGCGGCAACCGCACGCAGTCGTCGCGCGATGAATTCATCGGGATCTTCCGGCACGTTGCCGATGGCATTGTGATGCTCGAGAATTGATCTTAGGAGGGTGCCCGGCCGCGCCTGCTCTTTGCTCAGTTCGTAAAGGTCGGCATATTGCTGGTTGCACACGATGAGACGTTGATCGCCGTCAAACATGCAAAGACCTTCCGGCATGTTTGCGAGTGCGGAGTCGAGATGCACTTTTTGCCTGGCGATAAGATTTTCCCGTTCGTCAAGGCGAATGCGATGGCGAATGCTGACAAGAAATCCAACTATGAGCAGTGTGGCGAGAGTGCAGGCCGCCGCAAAAAATATGAGCCGGAGCCGGTTGTGGGGCGCGAAGATATCGCGCTCGGCAAGGTCGATCATCGCAATGAGCGCCAGCCACAACGCGGGAATCATAAGCGCGTAAAGCAGAATCGCCGGGTGCAGCGCTGCCCGAACCCAATTGCGGCGACCCTGAGGGACTATGCGACCGCCCGTGATCATCGTTGGCCCTTTCGCGACAGCAACCTATCGCGGGGGCCATTCGTAAGTGGTTACTCCTATGCCTTCTGAACAGGCTGTTGGTTAAGCACGTCTAAACTTAGGATTGTGCAATGCGAAATGAAGCCTCAGGGATCGCCCCCGAGGCCGGCTAGCGCGGCCGCGCCTGCGGCGCGGGACCCTTTGCCTGGTTCGGCAGCTTGGCGACAATGGCCTCGATGCGTTCGATCACCGCGGCGGCGCTGACATTTTCCATGCAGGCATGGCCGTGCATGCAGCGGCGCAGCTCGCGCAGATAACAGGGCGAACACGGCAGCTCGGCGCGCAGCACCGCGCCGGCGCGGCGGTACGGCCCGGCCCAGACCGGATCGGTCGGGCCGAATAGGCTGACCACCGGCCGGTCGAGTGCGACGGCCAGATGCATGGGGCCGGAATCGTTGGTGACGCCGATCGTGGCGCGGCGGATGAGCGCCGCAAGCTCGGAGAGCGTCGTTTCGCCGGCGAGGTCGACGGCGCCGGGCGCGAGCTTGGCGACCTCCTCGCACAGCGCGCGCTCGCCGTCCGAGCCGATCAAGACGACGGCAAAGCCTTTTTGCAGAAAGTGCCGCGCCACTTCGGCAAAGCCGTCGCGCCGCCATTGCTTGGTGTCCCAATTGGTGCCGGGCGCCATGACCGCAAGCGGCTTTGCCTTGCCGATGTCGTAGTAGTCCAGCAGCGCATCGATGCGGGCGATCGCTTCCTGCGGGATCGGGAATGAAAAGTCCGGCGCGGTGTCGTCGAGACCGAGCAGCGGCGCCACGCCGAGATAGCGCTCCACCGGATGCAGATCGAGCGTCGGCAGCGCAATGTGATGCGTATAAGCGAGCCAGCTGCCCTCGCGCGCGCCCTGCCAGGCATGCTTCTTGGCCTCGTCCGGGATTTTACGCGCCAGCGTCTGCCAAATGTCCTTGCGCGGCTTGTCGAAGCCGATCCGCACCGGCGCGCCCGAGGCGAAAGCAAATATGGCGCTGCGCAACTGGCCTTGCAGATCGAGCACCAGATCGTATTGCGCGGCGCGCAACGTGGCGATCAGCCGCGCCGCGTTCGCGTAAGGCGCCCATCGCCACGGCGCCGACCACTCGTCGCGCGGAAATTCGATGACATTGGCGATTGAGGAATTCTGTTGCAACAACTCAGCAATGTCGGATGCCACCAGCCAATCGATCCGCGCCTTGGGATAGCGGGCGCGCAATTTGTTGAGCAGCGGGAAGGTATGCACTACGTCGCCGAGCGCCGACAGCTTGATCAGCAGGATATTGTGAAAATCGCGGCTTGTGAGGTCGTCAGCCGGCACGGTCGCGCCCGTTTGCGTGCTGGCTGCCGCGCGCTTCTTCGATCGCCCGCCACACCCGCTCCGGCGTCGCCGGCATTTCGACGTGGCGGACGCCGAAATCCGACAGTGCATCGACGATGGCGTTCACCGTGACCGCGAGCGCCGGGACCGTGCCGCCTTCGCCGGCCGGGCGGATGCCGAGCGGATGGGTGGAGGAGGGGACTTCGCTGATCTCGGTGATGTAGTTCACCAGGTCGGAGGCGCGCGGCATGGCGTAGTCCATCAGCGAGCCCGCCAGCAGCTGCCCGCTCTGCGGATCGTAATAGGCGTGCTCCAAAAGCGCCTGGCCGACGCCTTGTGCGATGCCGCCATGAACCTGGCCGTGGATGATCATCGGGTTTACCGCGCGCCCAACGTCGTCGACGGCAACGTAGTTGATCAGCCCGACCTTGCCGGTGCCGGGATCGACCTCGACCTCGCAGACATGGGCGCCGTAGGGGTAGCTTGCGTCCAGCACGGTCTCATCGCAGGCGGCGTAGAGCGGCCCCTGTAAATCTTCCGGCAAATCCTTGCGCTCGGCCGCGGCGCGTGCCACCTCGAAAATTCCGACGGCGTGGTTGGTGCCCTTCACTGCGAAGCGGCCGTTCTTGAATTCGATGTCGGTGGCGGCGGTTTCGAGCAAATGCTCGGCGATGCGCAGGCCCTTCTCGATGATGCCGTCGGACGATTTTTTGATAACGATGGAGCCGAGCCGCATGCCGCGTCCGGAATGCGCGCCGCCGCCGACGGTGACGCGATCGGTGTCGCCGGCGACGAAGCGCACCGTCTCGATCGGCACGCCGAGCCATTCGGTGACGAGCTGCGCGAAGCTCGTCTCGTGGCCCTGGCCCTGCGAGACGATGCCGATGACGAGTTCGACAAAGCCGTCGGGCGACACCGTGATCTCGGCCTTCTCGCGCGGCACGCCGGTGGAAATATCGACGTAATTGCCCACCCCGATGCCGCGATATTTGCCGCGCTTGCGCGCCTCCTTGCGGCGCTTCTTGAAGCCTTGCCAGTCGCCGAGTTTGAGCGCCAGATCCATGCCGCCGATATAGTCGCCATTGTCGTAGACGACGCCGAACGGGTTTTTGTAGGGCAGCTCCTTTTCCGTCACCAGATTCTTGCGGCGGAGCGCGACGCGGTCGTAGCCGCAGTCGCGCGCGGCGAGATCGATCAGCCGCTCCATGACGAAAATCACTTCCGGCCGGCCAGCCGAACGATAGGGCCGCGTCGGCGCGGTGTTGGACAGCGCGGCGCGGGCGCGAAAATGCGCCGCCGGCACCCGGTAGATGCTCGACACCATCTGCACGCCCTTCTGCACCATGGCGAAATTGGTGGTGTGGGCGCCGAGATTGCCGAGGTTGGAGCCGCGCATGGCGAGGAATTTGCCTTTGTCGTCGAGCGCCAGCTCGGCTTCGACGACGAGATCGCGCGCCTGATAATCGCTCAGGAATGACTCGTGACGCTCGATGATCCATTTCACCGGCCGCCCGAGTTTACGCGCGGCCCAGGCGACCAAAGCGAATTCCGGATAGATCATGCCGCGGGTGCCGAAATTGCCGCCGACGTCCTGCATCAAGACGCGCACTTTGTCCGGCGCCACGCCGAGGATGGCGGCGAGATCGTTTTTCAGGCGCACCGCGCCGCCGTTGCCGGCATAGACGGTGAAGCGCCCCGTCGCGGCGTCGTAGGCGGCGAGCGCGCCGCGCGGCTCCATCGGCACGCCGGTGACGCGCTGCACCCAGGTCTCGAAGCGCGTCACATGCGCGGCGCGGGCAAAGGCGGCGTCGGTCGCGGCGGCATCGCCGAGCTCGGAATCGAAGCAGACGTTGGAGCGGATGCCGTCGTGCACGATGGGCGCATCCTGCCGCGCCGCGGCGGCGGTCTCGACCACCGCCGGCAACACGTCGTAGTCGATTTGGACGGCTTCGGCGCCGGTCTTCGCCGCATAGACGGTCTCGGCCACCACCATGGCCACTGCCTCGCCGACGAAGCGCGCTTTGTCGGCCGGCAGCGGAAAATGCGGCGCCTCGAACGGCGGCGCGCCGCTCTTATTGGCGAGCGTCGTTTCCGCCGGATGCGGCGACCACGGCTTGTGCGGAATAGGTTTTAGGCCGTCGGCGATAAAATCGGCGCCGGTGAGCACCGCGAGCACGCCGGGCGTTGCCTTGGCCGCGGCGGTGTCGATGGCGCGGATACGCGCATGGGCGTGCGGCGAGCGCACCATCGCCGCATAGACCTGGCCGGGCAGGTTCTCGTCGGCGGTGTAGCGGCCGGCGCCGCGCACCAGCCGCAAATCCTCGCGGCGGCGCACCGGCGCCCCGATGCCGGAACCGTTGGCGGCTCGATCCATGTGTGCCTCTGATTTGCGATGTTAGTTGAGGCCTCCCCGAAGCGCTACCCATGCTTTCGGGCTGACAACTTTCGATGGCGCATGTACACAGTTGGCGGGAGGAGCGGCAATCATGTCCGAGCAACTCGGCAAAGCCAACCGGGCCATCATGCTGCGTAAGGAGGACCCGGCGCTGTTGTCGGGCCGCGGCCGCTATGCCGACGATCTTCCGGTTGCGGTCGGCACGCTCTCCGCCCACGTCATCCGCTCGCCGCACGCCCACGCCGACATCGTCCGCATCGACGCGGCGCGCGCGCTGGCGCATGACGGTGTCTGGGCCGTCATCACCGGCGAAGAGGTGCGCAAGCTCACCGATCCGTTCCTCGCTCCGGTCAAGACTCCGGTGAAGCAATGGGCGCTGGCCGTCGAGCGCGTGCGCTATGTCGGCGAGCCGGTGGCGCTGGTGGTCGCCGAAAGCCGCTATATCGCCGAGGACGCCGCCGAGCTGGTGCAGATCGACTATGAGCCGCTCGCAGCCGTGATCGATCCGGTTGCCGCCTGCGCAAGCGACGCGCCGCTCTTGCATCCGGAAGCCGAGACCAACGAAATCTCGGTGCGCGATTTCACTTACGGAGATCCGCAAGCCGCTTTCGCCGGCGCCGATCGCCGCATCGCCATGACGGTGCCGTTTCACCGGCTCTCGTTCACGCCGATCGAATGCTACGTCGTGGTCGCGGCGCACAATGCGGCCGAGAACAGCTACGACGTTACCGCGAATTTCCAGGGCCCGTTTTCGATGCATCCGGTGATGGCGCGGGCGCTGCGCGTACCGGGGCCGAAAATGCGGCTGCGCATCCCGCCCGACTCCGGCGGCAGCTTCGGCATAAAACTTTCGGTATTTCCCTTTGTGGTGCTGATGGCGCTGGCGGCGAAAATCACCGGCCGGCCGGTGAAATGGGTCGAGGACCGCATCGAGCATCTCCTCGCCGCCAGTTCCGGCCCGAACCGCGTCACCGAGATCGAAGCGGCGGTGAATAACGACGGCCGCATCCTCGCGCTGAAACTCGATCAGCTCGAAGATTACGGCGCGTTTTTGCGCGCGCCGATGCCGGGCCCGCTCTACCGCATGCATGGCGCGGTGACCGGCGCTTACGATATCGAGCACGTCGAGGTCAGAAACCGCGTGGTGCTGACCAACAAAATGCCGGCGAGCCTCATTCGCGGTTTCGGCGGGCCGCAGCTTTATCTGGCCTTGGAGCGGCTGATGCACCGCATCGCTGTGGAGCTGAAACTCGATCCGCTCGAGGTCATCCGCCGCAATCTCGTGCCGGCGCGGAAATTTCCGTATCACGCCGCCGCCGGCGCGCTCTACGATTCCGGCGATTATGCGCGCGCCGTCGAGCTGACGACGGGGCGGGGCCGCCTCGCCGATCTCAAGCGCCGCCGCGACGAAGCGCGCCAGGTCGGCCGCATCTACGGCATCGGCTTTGCCGCGGTGGTCGAGCCGGCGATGTCGAACATGGGCTACCTCTCGACGCTGATGACCGCCGCGGCGCGCGAAAAGGCCGGGCCGAAAAGCGGCGCGGTGTCGATGGCGACGGTGAACATCGATCCGCTCGGCGCCGTCACCGTCACCGCCAACGTCACGGTGCAGGGCCAGAGCCACGAGACGGTGCTGGCGCAGATCGTCGCCGCCGAGCTCGGCCTGAAGGCCGACGATATCGAGGTGGTGCTGGAAATGGACACCGCGAAGGACCAGTGGTCGATCGCGGCGGGCACCTATTCGAGCCGCTTTGCCTCGGGCACGGCGGTCGCCGCGCATATGGCGGCGGTGCAGATGCGCGACAAGCTCAAAGGCATCGCGGCGAAACAGCTCAATGTGCTGCCTGACGACGTCGAATTGGCCGGCGGCAAGATCAGGAGCCGCTCCAATCCCGACAATGCGCTGCCGTTCGGCCGCGTCGCCGGCACCTCGCACTGGTCGCCGCTGCTGTTGCCGGAGAGCATGGCGCCGGCCTTGAGCGAAACCGGCATCTGGTCGCCGCAGGAATTGGAAGCGCCGTCGCGCGACGACCGCATCAATACCTCGCTCACTTACGGCTTCATCTTCGACATGTGCGGCATCGAGATCGATCCGATGACCTATCAGGTCCGCGTCGACCGCTATGTGTCGATGCACGATGCCGGGCGCATCATGAATCCGACCATCGCCGAAGGCCAGATCCGCGGCGCCTTCGCGCAAGGCATCGCCGCGGCGCTCTATGAGGAGTTTTCCTACAACGAGGAGGGCGCGTTTCTGTCCGGCACCTTCGCCGATTATCTGGTGCCGACGGTGAGCGAAATCCCCGAACTCGAAATCCTGCATTACGAATCGCCGTCGCCGTTCACCCCGCTCGGCGCCAAGGGCTTGGCCGAGGGTAATTGCATGAGTACGCCGGCCTGCATTGCCAATGCCATCGCCGATGCGCTCGGCGTGCGCGACGTGATCCTGCCGGCAACGCCGCGGCGTATCCATGCGCTGCTGCAGCCGCCGCAGGCAGAAAAAGCCAATAAGAAATGAAACTGCGCCAATGAAACCGCGTCCCTTCGATTACATCCGGCCGGATACGGTCGAGGAAGTTTTGGCGCTACTCGCCGACTATGGCGACGACGCCCGCATTCTCGCCGGCGGCCAGTCGCTGGTGCCGATGCTCAATCTGCGGCTGATCGATCCCGCGGCGCTGATCGATATTTCGCGCATCGCCGAACTCGACGCCATCCGCGACCGCGGCGATTTTATCGAAATCGGCGCCGCGGTGACCCAGAACAAGCTCTTGGCGTGGCCGGACTTGGCGCAAAAGCTGCCGCTTCTCGCCGCCGCGCTGCCCTTCGTCGGCCACTTCCAGACCCGCAACAAGGGCACGGTGTGCGGCTCGATCGCGCATGCCGATCCAAGCTCGGAAATCCCGCTGGCGCTCGCGGTCGCCGGCGGCGCGGTGGTGCTGCGCTCGACACGCGGCGAACGCGTGCTGGCGGCGGAAGCCTTTCAGCAGGACATGCTCACCACCGCGCGCGCGCCCGATGAGCTGATCGCGGCGGTGCGTTTCCCGGTCATCGAAGGCAAGGGCGTGGCGTTTGACGAGGTGGCGCGCCGTCACGGCGATTTCGCCATCGTCGCGCTCGCGGCCATCGCCGACGCCCGCGGCGCGGTGACGCTCGGCGTCGGCGGCATGGCCGGGCGGCCGATGCTGCGTCCCGTCGCCTTCACCAGCGCTCCGATGCTGTCCGAGCAGATCAAGGCTTGGGCCGAGGAACTGGAAGGCTACGAGGATTTGCACGCCAGCGCGGCGCTGCGGCGCGACCTTCTGCGCAATCTCGGGCCGCGTGTGGTGGCGGAGGCGATCCGATGCGCCGCGTAAGCAAAAACGATCGCGTGCGCATCGCGCTCACGCTCAACGGCCGCAAGCTCGCCGCCGAAGCCGAGCCGCGCATGCTCTTGTCCGACTTCCTCCGCCAAGGGCTCGGCGCCACCGGCACGCATGTCGGCTGCGAGCACGGCATCTGCGGCGCCTGCACCGTGCTGATCGACGGCGTCGCTACGCGCTCCTGCCTCACGCTCGCGGTGCAGGCCGAAGGCCGCGAGGTCAAGACGGTGGAATCGCTCGCCGCGTCCGACGGCACGCTCAATCCGCTGCAAACGGCGTTCCGCGCCAATCATGCGCTGCAATGCGGCTTCTGCACGCCGGGCATATTGATGTCGTTCACCGATTTTCTCGCCCGCAACCCGCATCCCACCTCGGCCGAAATCCGCGAAGTCTTGAGCGGCCACCTCTGCCGCTGCACCGGCTATGCCGGCATCGTCAAAGCGGTGGAGCAGGTGGCGTCTTTTTCGTCCGCCCCCGCGAAAGCGGGGGAGGGGGACCACCCGAACGGTGGTGGAGGGGGCGTCTGACTCGACGCCTCGTTGTCGTCGCAGCAAAATCGGTGAGGCCCGCGCCCCTTCCACCACCCCGCTGCGCGGGGCGGTCCCCCTTCCCCGCTAGCGCGGTGCAGGATGAAGATGACGCTTGGCCCGCGCCTTGCTATGAAACTGGCACACCATTCCGGCCGGTCGGGGGCCGCTCGGAGAGAACCATGAAAGACATTCTCGACAGGCTCGAGGACCGCCGCGTCAGCGCGCGCAAGGGCGGCGGCGATGCGCGCATCGAGGCGCAGCACAAGCGGGGCAAACTCACCGCGCGCGAGCGCATCGAGCTCTTGATGGACCGCGGCTCGTTCGAGGAGCTCGACATGTTCGTCGAGCACCGCTCGACCGATTTCGGCATGGACAAAAGCCACATTGCCGGCGATGGCGTGGTCACCGGCTTCGGCACCGTCAACGGCCGCACCGTGTTCGCCTTCGCCAAGGATTTCACCGTGTTCGGCGGCTCGCTGTCGGAGACGCATGCGCAGAAGATCATAAAAATCCAGGACATGGCGATGCGCGCCCGCGCCCCGATCGTCGGCCTGTTCGACGCCGGCGGCGCCCGCATCCAGGAAGGCGTCGCCGCGCTCGGCGGCTACGGCGAAGTGTTCAAGCGGAACGTGCTGTCCTCGGGCGTCATCCCGCAGATTTCGGTGATCATGGGCCCCTGCGCCGGCGGCGACGTTTATTCGCCGGCAATGACCGATTTCATCTTCATGGTGCGCGACACCAGCTACATGTTCGTCACCGGCCCCGACGTGGTCAAAACCGTGACCAACGAGATCGTCACCGCCGAGGAGCTCGGCGGCGCCTCGGTGCACGCCACCAAATCCTCCATCGCCGACGGCGCCTACGATAACGACGTCGAGACGCTGTTGCAGATGCGCCGGCTGATCGATTTCCTGCCGGCGAGCTGCGCGTCGGGCGTGCCGGAATGGCCGTCGTTCGACGATGTCGAACGCATCGAGCCGTCGCTCGACAGTCTGGTGCCGGAGAACCCAAATAAACCTTATGACATCAAGGAGCTGATCTTAAAGGTCGTCGATGAGGGCGACTTCTTCGAACTGTCCGAAGCCTTTGCCCGCAACATGGTGATCGGCTTCGGCCGCATCGGCGGCCGCACCGTGGGCTTCGTCGCCAATCAGCCGATGGTGCTCGCCGGCGTGCTCGACAGCGACGCCAGCCGCAAGGCGGCGCGCTTTGTTCGTTTTTGTGATGCGTTCAACATCCCGATCGTCACCTTCGTCGACGTGCCGGGATTTCTGCCCGGCACCGCGCAGGAATATGGCGGCCTGATCAAGCACGGCGCCAAATTGCTGTTCGCCTATTCGCAGGCCACGGTGCCGCTGGTCACCGTGATTACGCGCAAAGCCTTCGGCGGCGCCTACGACGTGATGGCGTCAAAGCACATCGGCGGCGACGTCAATTACGCCTGGCCGACGGCGCAGATCGCGGTGATGGGCGCCAAGGGCGCCGTCGAGATCATCTTCCGCGCCGATGCCGGCGACGCCGAGAAGATCGCCAAGCGCACCAAGGAATACGAGGAGCGCTTTCTCTCCCCCTTCATCGCCGCCGAGCGCGGCTATATCGACGACGTCATCATGCCGCACGCCACCCGCTCCCGCATCGCCCGCGCGCTGGCGATGCTGCGCGGCAAGACGGTCGAGATGCCGGGACGGAAGCACGATAATTTGCCGGTATAACTTGATTGTCTTCCAGGGGTTGCAGCGAGCGCCATATTCTCGTTAGACTTAGATCAGATCCTTTGTGAAGGAGCCGGGGCATGCAGGCTTTAAGGCGCGACTATTGCCAATTCGTATTAGCCGCCGCGCTTGTGGCGGCAAGCCTCGTATGGGCGTTTAGCGTAAGCGCGGAAGAACCTACAGCCCCCAAATCACCGCCCGCGACGCCGCCCGAGCAACAGACAAAAATCCCAAATCCGTTTAGTTCGATTAATTCGGTTCCCTTGAGCGCTCAGGTTATAAAAATTAATCCCTGTGAGGACGCGGATCCGCCACCGTACTGTAATGCCGCCGAAAAGAAATAATACAACCACGAACGCCGGCAACGGCGATAGGCTCGGCAGGATACTCTCATACCTTGTTGCGTTTGCAACAATCATTGGCATACCGGCCGGCCTGTACGGATATTTTTCAGGCGAGCATGCGGCTAGAGTGGCGAGAACTTTCGATTTTTATAAGGACTTTCGCAGTGATGCCTTCCAAAAGAATTGGACTCTGCTCATTAAACAATGGAATTCCAAGGCGGACGATGAAAATAAATTGATCCAGGCGAAAGACTACGACGGACTTCGGAAACTGACTTTATCTCTTGCAAATAACGCGGGTGTTCAGGAGGCTCTAGCCCAGACCGTTTTATTCTTCGATGAAGTCTCGTCATGTGTGGACAACTCGCTGTGTGATCGCAACGCGGCAGCGGCGCTGTTCGCGGATCCGGCGGGACAAATAGTGTCGAGCTACGGGTACTATTTCGTAGAGGTACAGAAGATGAACAAATTGTACGCTGTCGGAATATTTGAAATACGCAATCTCGAAAAAACATGGTCCATCTTTTGATCATGATGCAATCAAAAAAGATTAGGAGCTGTCTAACCAAGCGCGGCTATATCGACGACGTGATCATGCCGCACGCCACGCGCGCGCGCGTCGCGCGGGCTTTGGCGATGCTGCGCGGCAAGACGGTCGAGATGCCGGGCCGCAAACACGACAATTTGCCGGTGTGAGGCGCTTGCATCACTGCATCTGATGCATTAGCATCAGATGTATGAGGACTACTCTAGATATCGACGATGATGTGCTGGCGGCGGCCAAGGAGCTGGCGAAAGCGCAGAATTCAACTGCCGGGGAAGTTATTTCTGACCTCGTCCGCAAGGCGCTTACGCGCGCCGGTGGCACCGAGGGCAGCGAAGCTGCGCCACACGGCCTGTTGTACAAGGACGGCTGGTATGTGCTGCCCTCGCGCGGCGCGGTCGTGACCAACGAGTTGATCGATAAAATTCAAGAGGAGTTGGATCAGGACGATGCGCGCGCTGCTGGACGTGAACGTTCTACTGGCTCTGATGGATAGCGCACACGTGCATCATGCCACAACTCTGGCGTGGTGGCGCAATGAACGCGATAACGGCTGGTCGTCATGCCCGCTGACGCAGAACGGTTTTGTGCGCATCGTTTGCCAAGGAAAATATCCGAAGCGGCCGACGGCGGCTCAAGCGATCGAACAGTTGAGGCTGCAACTCGCCGAGCCAGGCCACGAGTTTTGGCCGGACGATGTCTCGATTGCCGAGGCCGCCCTGTTTGATCGGAGGCATGTGCTCGGGCCGAAGCAGATCAGCGATGTCTATCTACTGGCGCTCGCGCTGAAGCACGGCGGCCGGCTCGTCACCTTTGACCGCAGCATTCCGCTCCGGGCCGTTCGCGGTGCGGAGCCTCGCCATTTGGCGGTGATATGATGAAAAGCGCCGAGCGCGGCACTATCGACGACGTGACCATGCCGCACGCCATGCGGCCGCGGATTGCGCGGGCGCTGGCGTGCTGCGGGGGAAGACGGTGGAGATGCCGAGAAGAAAGCACGATAATTTGCCGGTGTGACTGGGGAGGTGCAATATACGGCTATGCTTGAATCTGATTATTATCCAATCTTGGAAAATTGGATGAAAATTCATTTCCGATGTTTCAAGACAGGCATCAACGTAGGAACAAGTTATAGCCGCGCCGATGTCGTGGGGGTACGGGGCACCGGCGGGGAAAATTCAGTAGAAATCGAGCTGATTGTCGTCGAAGTGAAGAGGGGCAAAGAACCCTTTGCCACCGCGAGCGGTCAAGCAGCCGGATATAGCGTGTACGCCAACCGTGTGTATCTGGCGGATGTCCGGGAAGGTGGTTTCACTCCGAGCGAACGTGAAATAGCCAGCAATCTCGGTGTCGGCTTGATAGCGATCACAAAGAAGAGGCCCAAAGAAATTCTTTCAAGCAGAGAACACAAACCAATCGCTCGAATGTGGTTTGAGATGGCTCGAAAGCTAAATTTATTTCAATGCCGAATTTGCGGCAGTTTTGTCGAAGTTGAAGCTGGCTACAGGAATCTTACCCGGGACAATGTTCTCAAGGCCATCAAGGCCCAGACAGGTCTGATTTATTGGCATGAAGAGGTCGCCGATAGAAAGAAAAAATTGAAACTAGCCAGACACGGCTCGGAGAATTCACATGAGCGTCGGATCGTTTGCGGTGAGTGTGTTTCAACGTTGTTAGCTCCGTTGAGTCGATAGTGCTTGCTAGTAGCAATAAGCGGAGAGTATCCGGTCTCGCTTCGGAGGGCAGCCAGCGTAGCCCGGATGAGCGAAGCGACATCCGGGTCTGGCTCTCCGTCGTAACCTGCATGTCGTTTCGCTCATGCGGGCTACAAACGCGATGCCGTCATGGTCGGGCATAGGTCGTTCGAAGAAAGGCGTCGCTTCGCTCCCCTATGTCCCGGCGATCCACGTCTTTGAGCGCTCGGGAGCGGTAAGACGTGAATGCCCGTAACAAGTGCGGGCATGACGGGTTCGTCTGCCTGTCATGCTCCGCCACCGGACCCCTGCGCAGTCGCGCAGTCCGATGACAGGCTCCAGCGGAGCATCCAATATTCACTGCTGTGCTGGCGATTACTGCATCGTCCGCCTGCGCGGACGGTGACCAAGTTTGGATTGCTTCGCTATTGCTCGCAATGACGATGACCAATTGTCACCGCCGGCCTATAGCCGTTGACGCTGTTCGCACCGGACCAATACCATCGCCGAAACCAGGGAATGAAATCGCAATCGGGAAGTCCCTCATGAGCCAATCTCCATTGACACTGCAAATGCCGCCACCGCCGGAGCCGGTTGCGGTGGCGCTCGACGCCGCGACGACGGCATTGCTGATCTTCGACATCGTCGATCCGATTTGCGCGCGGCAGCCGAACTGCACGGGGAAAATGGTGCCGGCCATCGCTGCACTGCTGGCGCGGGCCAGGAAGGCCGGTGTTACCGTTGCCTATGGGACCAGAGCGCCAACGATGTCGAAGTGGTTGCCGGAAGTTCTCCCCGCGCCCGGTGACATCAAGATTGAAAGCCAGGCGCAAGACAGGTTCTACAAAACCGATCTCGACAATGCACTCAAGGCCAAAGGGATTACGACGCTTGTTCTCGCCGGCTGGAAGGTGAGCGGATCGGTGACCTATACGTCGGTCGGCGCGACGCTGCGGGGTTATACGGTCGTGGTGCCCGTCGATGCGAGTTTGGACCAGACGGATTACGAGATTGCGATAGGGCAGTACCAAATCCTGCATCAACACAGTTCGAATGCCGAAAACGAGCCTTTGAAGGCCGGCGCCTCGACGCTGAGCCGCACCGATATGATCGCTTTCAAATAGCGCAGCGAGGGCAAAGCCGCGAGGCAAGCGTAGCCCGGATGAGCGAAGCGATATCCGGGGTCCGCCGCTCCGCCCCAACCCCGCATGTTGCTTCGCTCATGCGGGCTACAAACGCGATGCCATCATGGCCGTGCTTGTCCCACCTGCGGACCATAGCGTTACTTCTTGCCGATGCTGCGCGGCAAAACGGTGGAGCGGACGGACAGAAAGCCGTACATTTTCGCGGTGTGACGCCTCAATCCCACGCAATCAGCGAGTGCCCGACCGATGCCGCCCGCACAAATCGCCCCCTCCGCTTCGAATTCCGCCGCGACCCCAACCACCCTGACCTGGAGCGCGCCGCGCAATCCGGATTTCTGGAGCGTGGTCACGCACGCCGGCCTGCTCTACGCCCGCACCGAAGCCGGCATCGTGCGCTGGAACGCCGACGAGGAGCTGTGGTTTGGCGTCAAGGTAAATCCGTTCGACCAATTCTGCATGGGGCTGGCGGCGGGAGCCTCCACGCTCTGGCCGATCTATGCGCTGGACGGCGATTTTTTGTTTGTGAGCTATGACGGCTGCCGCAGCTGGGAGCGGCGCGCGATCCCGTTCCGGCCGGTGCCGCAGACGCAAGTTGCGCTGGCGGCCGATCCGGTGCAGCCGTTCACGGTCTATCTGTACGGCCAAGCCCCGGCGAGCAACGCTACCGACGCTCCGGCGCAATTCGTTCTATACTGGAGCCTCAATGCCGGGCGCACCTGGTTCGGGCCGATGTCGGTCGGCCCGGTCGGCGATCCAATCGGTCCGGTGCGGCACGGTTTTCTAGCGCTGCTGCGCGACCCGACCCTTTACACCACCGGCGGCCTGTTCATGGCGACCGGCCGCGGCGTCTATCACTGGTTCGGCGCGCCGGTCGCCGGCGGCGTGCCGGATGTGCTCTTGGAATTGCCGCCGTCCGCTCAAGGCCCGCTCGTCGCGCTGGCGGTCGGTCAGCACCCCGATAATCCGACCGCTGTCGCCGTTCAGGCCGGCGCCACCAGCCGCCTCCAAATCAGCCTCGATCGCGGCAAGACCTGGACGCCGCGCAATCCCTATTCGCACAATTTCATCGTCGACGATCTGTTGTATGTCGGCGCGCTGTTGTTCGTGAAACTCGTGCATTGGGACCCGGCGCAGGGCGACAAATTCATGGGCGCCATCCTGATGTCGCGCGACAATGGCGCGAGCTTTACCGACATAACCAGCCCCGACATGGTCACGCCGCTCACTTTTCAAAGCGGGATCGACTGGCCGCGTGAGGGCCTCGCCGCGACGCCGACGCAACTTTACGTCATGTCGCGCACCATGGGCGCACGCGCGATCGCGCTGTCGTCGCTGCCGGGGCAGGGGAGTGACTCCGTAGGATGGAAGAGCGAAGCTAGCGTAGGGTGAGCTCATGCGGGCTGCCACGAGCTATTCTCAAGTCACGACGGGCAAGGGACAACAGCCATGAAGAAGACCGGCGTCAAAGACGGTAAAGGCGGGGCCGCTCCCTCGCGTCTGATCGATGCGCGAATCAAGGAGCTGGGCGATTGGCGGGGCGAGATGCTCGCCCGGGTCCGAAGTCTCATCAAGGAGGCCTGCCCCGGCGTGGTCGAAGAGTGGAAGTGGGGAGGGGTTCCGGTGTGGGAGGACGCCGGCATCATCTGCACCGGCGAGACGTACAAGGCTGTCGTGAAACTGACCTTCGCGCACGGCGCCGCGCTGGAGGACCCCTCGGGCCTCTTCAATTCCAGCCTCGAAGGCAACATGAGACGCGCGATCGATATTTCCAAGGGCGATAAGATCGATGCGCGTGCTCTGAAAAATCTCGTCCGCGCCGCTGCCGATTACAATCGGACAAAAAAGCAGAAGAAAGCGTCGGCGGGCGATCGAGCGAAACCGCGCAAAAGCAAAAAGCCGGCGTAGCCCGTATGTAACTGCGCGCGTGCGGGCTACCACCATCGTCACGGCCGCAACGAGCGGGCATGACGTGGGAGCGGCTTTGGGAGCGGTCGTCCGTCATTCCGGATTGCCGCGAAGCGGCAAGTCCGGAATCCATAATCACAAGTCGGCGAATAGGGATTCCGGGCTCCGCGCTTTGCGCGGCCCCGGAATGACGTAAATTTCCCGTCACAAACCCATTGACAATCGTCCCCATTATAGTTACTTTCAGCGAATCAAATCTCGCCCTAAGGGACGCCGTCCGGGTGATGCCGGGCGGCAGGGGCGAGTGCGGTGCCCGCGGGCTTTAGCCTCATCAGCTTTGCTCCCGGGCGGTCCGGGCATCATGCCTGCCGGCATTACGACCGGCATGCGGGGTGCGCCGCTGGAAGTGGGGGCAGAGCCGGCGGTCATATCCGCCGCGTTGGCAAAGCGCCCACGAAGCCTGGCCCGGATCGCACCAAGGGACCACACACCCCTTGGGCAGAGCCGTGGTGGAACGCCGGCAGGCGAGCGCGCCCGAGAGCGGAAGGGGCGGCGCAAGCCGCCTTCTCCGTGGCGCGCCCCGCACGCCGTATGCGTGCGGGTGGTACGGCCCCGCGTTTGCCGGCGTTCCGCTTCCCTTTCTTTCTTCGTAGCCCGGATGAAACGACCTGTCCGCCGAAGCTCGCAGAGCGAAGGCGGAAGCGAAATCCGGGAGCGACATAAAAGCTCGTCGATCGTACCCGGATATCGCTCCGCTCATCCGGGCTACGGGTTACGGGCCGTTCGACATCGCTGTTTGACATCGCTCGCGCGCGGAGTGCGCCCGCGAGAACGGGGGCGCTCATCTTCACCCCTCCCCGCGTGCGGGGAGGAGGTCGAGCGAAGCGAGGGTGAGGGGGCCTCTCCGCGATTCTGAGCGCTGCGGACCAGGCGACAGCGTTGCAGACGTTTCCGCAATTCTGCGCCCAGCGGAGAGGCCCCTCATCCATAGCCGATGCTCGCATCGGCGTTCTTTACGTAAGAGGACGGCGGCCGAAGGCCGCCTGTGCTTCTCCCCGCGCGCGGGCAGAAGGCGCGGCCCGCGTTGCGGGCGCGATGCCGTTACGGCTTTTGCGTAAACGTATCGGTGCCGGAGACGGTGGGGTATCCCTTGGCGGTGCGCACCCAATGGGCGGTGATGGTGTTGCCGGAAACAGTGCCGGTCCAGGTGGTTTGGCCGCACTGCGCCGGGCCATTGAGCCACCACTCGACGGTGAATGTTACTTTGGCGCCATGGACGAAGCCGGTCAGCTTCGACATGAAATTGGAGCAGGCAAAGCTCGGATCATGATCGACATAGATGCCGATGAATTCGTTCGAACTGACCATTTGGTCGAATTCCAGATACGAGAAATTCTGGCTGGTCCAGCGCGACGGGATGGGCAGGGTCTGTGCCAGCGCGCTGGCGGTCGTTGCGGCGAGAAGCAATAAAGCGGCGATGGCGCGCGACATGAGGCAACCCTCCTTGAAATGGCGTTTTGCCGGGATACACGTTATCGAAGATTTTTGTCCGCCAAAACCGAGGAAACACGATGCCCAAGGCTTTTTTCGTCGTCCGCGCCGTGGTCGAAGAGCGCTTGCGCGAAAAATTCGATCATTGGTATGCGACCGATCACCTGCCGAGCGCGATGGCCGTGTTCGAGGCCGAGAAAGCGTGGCGGTTCTGGAGCACTGTGGACGCCGGCGTGCATTACGCCGTCTATCGGTTCGCCGATATGGCTAAACTCGAAGCCGGCGTGAATCCGCAATCGCTCAAGCCGCTGATCGCCGACTTCGACGACACATGGCCGAATGGCGTCAGCCGCACCCGCGATATCTTGAACATGGCCGAGGAGCGAGACGCGTAGTACAAGCGCCGCTCGCCGTTTCGCCGGACAGCATCAGGCCGATCCCATGCCGCGCACCTTGGAAGATTTCGCCGTGTTCTCGGCGCCGGCCGTGTTCGTGCTGCTGTGGGCCTCGGGTTTCATCGGCGCCAAACTGGGGCTCGGTTACGCCGAGCCGCTGACGTTTCTGGCGCTGCGCATGATCACGGTGGTCGTCCTGCTCGCCATCGTCATCGCTGCGACGCGGCCGAAATGGCCGCATGCCAACGGCTTCATGCACAGCGCCGCGACCGGGCTGATGGTGCACGGCCTTTACCTCGGCGGCGTGTTCGTCGCCATCGAGAACGGGTTGTCGGCAGGTCTCGTCGCGCTGATCGTCAGCCTGCAGCCGGTGCTGACCTCGACCGTCGCCAATCGCTGGCTCGGCGAGCGCGTGGTGGCGCGGCAATGGTGTGGTTTGGCGCTCGGGCTCGCCGGCGTTTATTTGGTGCTGCAGGCCAAGATCGAGACCGGGGAGGCGACGCCGCTGGCCTGGATCGCCGCGACCGTGGCGCTTATCGGCATCACCGTCGGCACGCTTTATCAAAAACGCTTCGGCGGCGGCATCGATTGGCGGCCGGCTTTGTGCATCCAATATGCGGCGGCGGGACTTTTGTTCTCGCTCGGCGCGTTCGCCTTTGAAACCCGCGTCGTGCATTTTTCGCCGCAATTTCTGTTCGCGCTCGGCTGGCTCGTTCTGGTGCTGTCGCTTGGCGCGGTGTGGCTGCTGTATTTTCTCATCCGCCGCGCCGCGGCCACCCGCGTGGTGAGCCTGTTCTATCTCACGCCGCCGGTGACGGCGCTGATGGCCTGGACCTTGTTCGACGAACGGCTGGCGCCGCTGTCGCTGCTCGGCATGGCGGTCTGCGTCGCCGGCGTGTTTCTGGTGAACTGGCGGCCGCGCGGCGCGCCGGCGTGATCGTTACCGCCAGCCGCCGCCGCCGTTTACGTAGACGGTGTCCGCGGTCATGAACGGGCAGGCATCCGAGCACATGAACAACACCAGCTCGCCGATTTCCTCCGGCTCGCCGAAGCGTTTCATCGGCACGTCTTCGAGGAAGCGCTGCACCAGATCCGGCGACGAGCCCGCCGCCTCTTGGAACGGCGTCTTGATCGGCCCGGGCGAGATCGACAAGGCGCGGATGCCTTGGGTGGCGAATTCGCGGGCCACGCCCATGGTCATCGACACCACCGCGCCCTTGGCGGCGGGGTAGTGGATCGAGGAGCCCGGGCCGCCGCGCCGGTGCGCCATGCTGGCGACATTGACGATGACGCCGAACCGGTTTTTCAGCATATGCGGCAGCACCGCTTGCATCGCATAAAACGTGCCGTCGACGTTGAGCGCAAAGGTCTTCTCCATCAGCGCGTCGTCGATGTCGAGGAACTTGGCGCGGCGGAAAGCGGCGCCGGCCGAGTTGAACAAAAACTGCACGCTGCCGAAGGCGGCAAGCGCACGCTCGACCATATCGTTGACCTGCGCGCGCGACGTGACGTCGACCTTGAGCGCCAAAGCCTGGCTGCCTTTGCCGTTGACCGCCGCGGCGGTGTCACGCGCACCGTGTTCGTTGACGTCGGCGCAGACCACGTTGGCGCCTTCGCGGGCAAAGATCAGCGCCGTGGCGCGGCCGATGCCGCTGGCGGCGCCGGTGATGACGATGGTCTTTCCGGCGAAATAATCCGGCGTCTTCGGCATGGCGCGTCTCCCCGTTTTTATGCCGGATAGTGTGCCTTCTCGCCGCAGCGGCGACAATCGGGTGCCGCGCAAGTTGTGTGACACTGTCATAATCAACGCGCGCTACTGTCACGGCGATAATCCGTTCACCATCTGCGGCCTCGTGCGACCTAAAAACGCGGTGCGCCGCCACGGCTAATAAGCAGCAAAGATCGATGTCACAGAATGGTCACGAACATAAAATGCCGCGCACTTAACGCGATTTTATAAATTGCCGTCTATCGCGTTAAATCACGATCGGCTCGACCGATCGCAGCTCAAAAAAACTCGCCCGCCTTCGCCGAGACAAAGTCGAACATGATCGCGCCGCTTCGCAAGCACCAGGTCGAATGTCCGCCGCTGTTGTCGGACAAGATCGTCATCGAACGGATGTGGCACGGCTCGGTCAAACTCGGCAAGACGCTGCCGCAATATGAAGACGTCGTGCTCGGCAGCTTGGGACGGTTGGGCGATCATCTCATCTTGTTGGAGGGCGGTTCGCCGGCGGAATTCAAGGTGCTCCGCGCCGGGCGGAAAATCCGCGAATGGCTCGGCGCCGATCTGAACGACAAGCGGCTCGAAGATCTGCCGCGCGACTGCGCCATGGCGCTCGGCGAGGTGTTGAACCAGGCGATCGCCGCCAGCGCGCCGGTGCCCTATCGCATGCATCGCGTCGCCGAAGGCATGGTCGAGACCTACGAAATGCTCGCCTTTCCAATGGCATGCCGCTGGGGCCCGCCGCTGTTGGGCGTCTATGTCGGGGAGGCCGCGACCCGCTACAATCTGGTGGATACGATCTTCCGTTCGACCGATGAGGGAATCGTGGCGCTTGCGGCCATTCGCAACGCCGCCGGCGCCGCGGTCGATTTTCAGATCGTCGCCGTCAATCAAGGCGCCGCGGATTTGTTCGGCGTCGACGAACAAATGCTGCAGTGGTGCCGGCTGTCCGAGCTGCCGATCGGATCGTCAACGCAAGCCATGCTCGACCGCCTTATCGCCGGCGTCGGCGCCGGGCAGTTCGATCAGTTCGAATTCGCGTTCACCCGCAGCGACAATAAGCTTGAAGTCAACGTCAATGTCGGCATCGCCGCGGTCGGCGATCTGTTGTCGATGACGCTCACCGATATCGGCGATCTCAAGCAGCGCGAGGCGTCGTTTCGGCTGTTGTTCGACGGCAATCCGGTGCCGATGTGGCTGTACGATCCGAGCGATTTGCGGATTTTGAGCGTCAACGACGCGGCGCTGTCGCATTACGGCTATAGCCGCGCGCGCATGCAAGGCATGTCGCTGCTCGATCTGTGGCCGCGGGAGGAATGGGACATCCATCGCGAGATCGCGCGGTCGGTGGGGGAGAATTATCAGTCGGACCGCGCCTGGCGCCACATCAAAGCCGACGGCAGCGAAATCGAAGTGCTCACTTATGCCCGCCGGCTGCCGTTCGCCAACAAGCACACCATTCTGGTCGCGGTCGTCAACGTCACCGAACGCAAGAACGCCGAGGCCCGCATCGCCTACATGGCGCATCACGACGCGCTGACCGATCTGCCCAACCGCGTGTTGTTCCACGAGCGGCTCAACGAATTGCTCGGCCGGGTGCGGCGGAACGGCGAGAGCTTGGCGGTGCACTGCCTCGATCTCGATCATTTCAAAGGCGTCAACGACACGCTCGGCCATCCGATCGGCGACGAACTGCTCAAAGCGGTTGCGCAGCGGCTCGGCAAATGCCTGCGCGACAGCGACATAGTGGCGCGGCTCGGCGGCGACGAGTTTGCCGTCGTGCAGTTCCCGCTGGCCGATCCGCACGAAGCGAGCACGTTGGCGACGACGCTAATCGAGGTCGTCAGCAAGCCGTACGAAGTGCATGGCCACGAATTCGTCGTTGGCGCCTCGATCGGCATCGCGCTGGCGCCGGACGACGGCGCGGAAGCGGACGTACTCTTGCGCAACGCCGACATGGCGCTCTATCGCGCCAAGGCCGAAGGCCGCGGCACCGCGCATTTCTTCGAGCCGGAAATGGACCGCCGCATTCAGGCGCGCCGCATGCTCGAGCTCGATCTGCGCAAAGCCTTTGCCAACGGCGAATTCGAGCTGTTCTATCAGCCGCTCATCAACCTCAATGCCAATGCGGTCTCCGGCTTCGAAGCGCTGCTGCGCTGGCGGCATGCCGAGCGCGGCATGATCGCGCCGGCGGAATTCATTCCGCTGGCGGAAGAAATCGGGCTCATTGTCCCGCTCGGCGAATGGGTGCTGCGCAAGGCCTGCAGCGAGGCGATGCATTGGCCGCACGATTTGAAGGTGGCCGTCAATCTGTCGCCAGCGCAATTTCGCAGCCGCGGCGTAGTCAAGGCGGTGCTCACGGCGCTCGCCTATTCGCGTTTGCCGCCCGATCGGCTGGAACTGGAAATCACGGAATCGGTGCTGCTCGGGGAAACCGAGGCGAACCTCGCGACGCTGCATCAGCTGCGTGAAATCGGCGTGCGCATCTCGATGGACGACTTCGGCACCGGCTATTCGAGCCTGAGTTATTTGCGCTGCTTTCCGTTCGACAAGATCAAGATCGATCGCTCGTTCGTCAGCGAATTGGCGGAGCGGCCGGATTGCGTCGCCATCATCCGCGCCGTCGCCGGGCTCGGCATGAGTCTCGGCATCGCGACGACGGCGGAAGGCATCGAGACGCGCGAGCAGCTTGAGCGGGTGCGCGCCGAGGGCTGCACCGAAGTGCAGGGCTATCTGTTCAGTCCGCCGCGGCCGGCCTCGGAGCTCGGCCAGCTCATCGCCGCCGCGCCGGAAAAAGCAGCGGCGGTCGCCTGATCGGGGCGGCTCAGGCGGCCACGAGCCGCGCCGAGCGCAATTGCAGCAATGCGGCCTTGGCCGCGTCCGGCGCGACCCGGGTCGGCGCCACCGCGCAGGCCGGCGCCGGGCGGACCACGGCGTTGCGCAGGTAAGGCGGCCGCTCGAACCACAAATATTCGAAGATGTGGCCGCTCGATTTGTGCGCCAAACGGATGGTCGAGCCCTCGATCGCCACGTCGAAGCTCGCTTCGCTGCCTTTCATCTTCAGATTGGGCGAGCGCAAGCCGAAAGCGGCGTGCAGCACCCGATCGACGTCCTCCGAGGCGAATGGCTTGTGCAGGAACGCGCAAGCGCCGCTGTCCAGCGCGGCGTCCTCGGTAGCGCGGCTGCGCTCGGCGGAGATCATCACGATCTTGAGCATGGGTTGGACGAGAAGTAGCAGCTTGATCGTGGCAAGCCCGGTCAGGCCGGGCATGTTGCAGTCGAGGAACACGGCGTCGAACGGCGCCATGCGGGCCAGCGCCAGCGCTTCCTCGCCATCGCCCGCCTCGGTGACCTCGCAATTAAAGACGCTGCCGCTGACGATTTTCTGCACGATCTGCCGCACCGCCGACAAATCGTCGACGATGAGGATCTTGGTCGGCGAGGTGATGCGGTTATAGGTCTTCATGATGGCGAGCGCGTCGGCAACGCCGAACGGCTTGAACAGGAACTCGTAGGCGCGCAGCCGGATCGCCACTTCCACGGCTTCGGTCGCGGGCGGGGTCGACATCAAAGTGATGAAAGTCTGGTTGCCTTGCTTGCGGGCGGACCACATTGCCTCGGTTCCCGATAACTCCGGCATGTGCACGTCGATGAATGCGATGTCGACATTGGCGCCGTTGAGCAAGGTCAAGCAGTCGCGGCCATTGTCGGTCAACGTCAGCCGCACCGGCAGCTTCGATATGTGTGCGGCCTCGCTCAGAATCTCCTGCGTGACAGTCGAATCGTCGGCGATCAGCATACTGATGGCACGCGGCATTGCGGTAACTCCAACTTTCGGTCGCCCAATTGATTTAAAGCACCAAGAGCGGCGGCCGTTCGACCGCTCGTCGAATTCTGATTGCCGGTTCGCCACCAAGCCGAAAGAAAATTATCTCAAATTAGCCGCTCCGATTCGCAACCGCGGGTGGGAGCGCCGCGGTGCTCGGCCACGTTTTGGATCGTTCCCCGCATCGTCTAAATGGCCGGCCATGGCAAAGCCGCCGAGAGCCGCTGTTCGGGCTTCGGCGATCGTGGGCATCATTCTCCTCATCGGCGGAGTCGCTTCAACGCTGGTGCATGCGCCATAAGGGCGCGGGCCGCGCTACGTACTGATGCAGATCAATATCGCGGCGGCGGTCGCGCTTCCAATATTTACGACAAGTTTACCGCCAGCAAACAGCATGGCAAATCCAAAATTGGGCTCGGGCCGGAAAACAAAATGCTGAATCGATTGTCGGTCAACGCGCTGCTGAAATCGGTCATCGCGGCATTGGGTATCGCCGTCGTCGTCATGTTGGCGCTGCAGGCTCACGATTCCTGGAATCGGCTGAAAGCCGCCAACCGAATTTCAGCCGTCGCCAATGCTTCAGCCTATATGTTTACAGCGTTGAACAATCTCAAGCCCGACCGATCGGGCACGTTGCGCGATCTTTCGAACGACCAGGCGCTGACAACCATAGGTGCGCTGGAAGGGAACGCACGTGAAGCTCAAGTTCCGGCGTTCAAGGGCATGATGCCGGCGTTGGCGGCCGTGGACTTTCCGCAACGCGATCAGGCCATCGCCGACCTTGGCGCCCGGGTAAAGCGGCTTGTGGAGTTGCAGCCACAAACCGCCGCGGCGTTCCTGCAGCCGAAGTCGGCGCGCCCGCCGGGGCTTGCGCAAGAGTATGACAAAGCTGGCGCCGATTTGATGAAGTCGCTCGACACCTGGTCTACGCGATTGATAGGACTGATTTCGCTGCAGGACCCCTATGTCGACCAGTTGATGGAGATCAAGCAACTGGCCTGGACGATGCGCAATGTGGGCGGCGATGCTTCAGTCGTTATCTCCAACACAGTCGGCGGCCGGCCATTGCCACCAGACGCGTTGCTCGCCTATACGGCCAATGTCGCAAAGCTCGATGCCGCTTGGAGCACGCTCACCGATATCGCCTCGCGATTGCCGGCGACGGCCGCCTTCGTCGCCGCGCTCGATAAGGTCAAACAGAACCTAGTGGGTGGCGTTTATCCTGAAGCGCGAACGAAGACCCTCAAGGCGCTGATCGCGGGCCAGCCAACCGGCTATACCGTCGACACATGGTTAGCGTTGTCGGTTCCCAATCTTGCGACGCCGCTCGGGCTCGCCACCGCCGCGTTCGATGCCGCCAAGGTTCACACCGCGGAGCAATCCGCGATGGCGTGGGACGATCTGGTGTTGCAGTCGAGCCTCCTGGTCGTTGCGCTCGTGCTCGCGTGTGGCATGATGGCGGTGGTGTCGTGGCGTGTTACCGGCCCGCTGAAGGCGATTTGTGCCGCCATGCTCAAGCTCGCGGGTGGCGACTTCGAGGTGGTCCTGCCCGGCCTCAAACGCAAAGACGAGATCGGCGCCGTTGCCAATGCGGTCGAGCGCTTCAAAGTGCTGGCGGTCGAGAAGGCGCGCGGCGAGGCCGACGCGGCGATGCAACGCCAGCAGGCCGAAGCCGAGCGCCAAGCACAAGTCGCTCGGACCGAAGCCGAGGCGCAGGCGAAAACGGCGGCGGAGCGCGCCAAGACCTCGGAAGAGCAGGCCCGCGCGTTCGGGGCGCTGGGCGTGGCGCTCGGTAAGCTCGCCGACGGCGATGTCACCTACCGGCTGACTGACGATATTCCCGATGCCTACACGCAGATCAAGGACGACTTCAACGGGGCGATAGAGCGTCTGCACGAGACGATACAGGCGGTCGCCGGGTCCACGGGCGAAGTTGCCAATGCCGCAGGCGAGATTTCGACTGCCACCAGCGATCTGTCGCAGCGTGTCGAGGAGCAGGCCGCCGGCTTGGAACAGACCTCGGCGTCGATGGAGGAGATTTCCGCGACCGTGAAGACCAACGCGGCGAACGCCCATCAGGCCAATGAACTGACCAATTCCACTCGCGGCGTTGCCGACCGCGGCGGCAAGGTGGTGGCCGAGGCCGTGACCGCAATGTCGCTCATTGAGGAATCGTCCCGGCAGATCTCCGACATCATCGGGGTCATCGACGAGATCGCGCGGCAGACCAACCTGTTGGCGCTCAACGCGGCGGTCGAAGCGGCCCGCGCCGGCGACGCCGGACGTGGCTTTGCGGTGGTGGCCTCGGAAGTGCGCAGCCTCGCGCAACGTTCTTCGGAGGCCGCCAAGAACATCAAGGACTTGATCGCCAAGAGTTCGGGCCGCGTGCAAGAGGGCGTCGGCCTGGTCAACCGCGCCGGCACCGCGCTGAGCGAGATCGTGGGTTCGATCAAGCAGGTGGCCGAGATCGTCGCCGACATCGCCAACGCCAGCGCCGAGCAGGCGAGCGGTCTCGATCAGATCAACAAAGCGCTGGCTCAAATGGACGAGGCGACGCAGCGCAACTCGGCCTTGGTCGAAGAGAATGCCGCAACCGCCAAGACGCTCGAGCAGCAGTCGCACGACATGAAGGAGCGCATCTCGTTCTTCCAGCTCGGCGGCGACGCTACGCTTGTGCGTCAACGCCCGGGCTTGGCCGCGGCGTAAAATCCGGGCAGGCTAGGCCGGCACGGACGCAAAAATCCTCCGGTGTCCGCGCCAGCTTGAAGGACACCGCCATGCCGTCACGTGCGCCGATCGAATATCGCGATGCCTCGCCGCAAGTCCGCGCCGTATTCGACGACATCAAGCGCACGCGGCAGGTCGCCAACGTCAATAATTTTTGGAAATACCTGGCCCACGATCCGGCGACGCTCGAACGCACCTGGACTAGCGTCAAGGAGATCATGGCTCCCGGCGCGCTCGATGCGCTCACCAAGGAGATGATCTATGTCGCGGTCAGCGTCACCAACGGCTGCGGCTACTGCATCGCCAGCCACGGCGCGGCGGCGCGCAAGGCGGGCATGAGCGAGGCGATGTTCGGTGAGCTGATGGCGGTCGTCGGCATGGCCAACGAAACCAACCGCCTCGCCAACGGCTATCGCGTCCCCATCGACGCAGCATTCGAATAGCGCGCGACCCGGTAAGTGGAACAACGGCGGCGACGAGGATCGAGTTTCAGCCGGGCGCGGATGGTTGGCGGAAGCGAACAAGTTTCAATCAAATGCAAAGAAAAGGCGACAAGTCGTCTTAGACGCTCAGCAAGCGCGGTTTGCTATGCGTTGCAAAGGGCAGAGCTGCCGGAGGGTAAGGGCCGCAATATGGTCCGTGGTTCTATGAGTTCAGTAAATCTCGCCGATCGGCGCCAAGTTCCGCGGCGCATGATCAATCGCATGGCGAAGATCCAGCTCGGCAATGGCGCGTTGCCGCGCGAATGCCTCATCACCGATATTTCGACCGGCGGCGTGCGGCTTCATGTCGAGGGCTACGAGGTACCCGATGATTTTGTTCTGCTGCTTTCCGGCGACGACTTGGCCAAGGAATGCAATTACCAAGTCGTGTGGCGGCTTGGCTACGAGATCGGCGCGCGATTTGTCGGTCTCGCCCGCCGGCGCGAACTAGGCGCGCGCACCTAGTGCTGGTCTGAGCGACGCGCAAACGGCCCCGGCGAGAAGTCCGGGGCCGTTTTATTTCATTGTCCCGTCAGCTTTCCGATGCCGGCCCGCTAATGGGCGGCGCCCGGCTGTGCCGGGCTGGCCGGCGCCGGATTATTCGGCGTTGCGGTCACCGGCGGCGTCGGGGTGCCGGGCGCCGGAGCTGTGCTCGGCGGCGCAACAGGAGCCGGCCCGGTCATATGGGTAGCCGCGGGTGAGGCTATATCGTTCGACGCGGTATTGGTGCCGAGCTGCCCCGGCTTGTGGCCGTAGCCGAATGCCACCGCCAAAACCACCACCAGGAATATCGCGGCGGCAATCCACCCCCATGCCGGGTTTGGCGGGCGGACGTTAGGGTCGAGCTGGGGATCGCTTCGCAGCGGATCCTCCTGGTTCCGGTAATCGTAATTATGAAAGTCAGACATGATGGGCTCCCTCCATCGTTGGGTCCGACAGATAACCTTGGACGGCGCCGTGGCGTTCCCCTGGCCAAGACGGAAATATCGCCCCCAGCCGGTCAGCTATGCGTGCGGAACCCGCAGACGGTTCCGTCAAATCAATTCTTGCCGGCGCGGTTGCCGCCGGCCCGGCGCCGGTTGGTCCGCAGTGACTTTTTCGGCGAACCGACTATGGTGCGCCCGCCGCGCTCGTAGCTCAGCTGGATAGAGCATCAGACTTCGAATCTGAGGGTCGGGAGTTCGAAATCTCTCCGAGCGCGCCAATTCACGAGCATTTCTGAAGCGAGCCGAAATTTTTGGCTCTTTTTTGGCTCAGCAAACAAATTATTGCTCCTCATTGTTCGGCGCGTGCTCGCGGATCACCAATATCCCGTTGCGAAGCGTGAAGTGCTGGTCGGGGAAATTCGAAATGGCGGCGTCTAGCGCTGCATAACCAACCGCGACGCTCGATGATGCCGCCAAAATCCACCGAACATGCTGGTCGCCGCGGTCCCACATCTCGACCCGGCACGGCAGACGGGTAGGGATGTCGTGCAGGTTCGGGTTCGCCAGCTCCCGCAAGGGGAGGCCCTGTCAGAGTCAAGTCCACAGGCAGTCCATGTCATTTCTGGCAACTCGAAATTATTGCTACCGCAATAGGTTAGCGGCATGTGGCGAAAAGATTTGCAAGCAATTCGGGGAAAACGCGCAGAAGAATTGGAGAGATTTCAGCGGGTTGGCTGGCACGTGTTGTCAATAATTCGGGGGTCGGTATGTTGACAATCTGCTAATCGGCGGAAATTTCTGAAGTGTCACATTAACTTAGACGAAGTGGCCGTGAATGGACAGGTTAATGTCTTGCAAATTTGGCGCCGCAATAGCCCCCATACCCCTTAGTCGCCATGACCTGATTCGAATGGAGGAATCTGTCATGGGCGATGTCCCGGAGCTCATATTTTCTTTTTTGACCTTGAAGCTCTCTGCGAGAGGGCGCCCTGCGTTGTGGCTGGTCGTGCCGATCGCCGTCGTTTTGCTTGCGGTGGCTTGGCGCGTACTCCGATGAGCGCACCTGCGCGGAATACATTGGCGAACTCGTATAGTCGTGAACCCATAACGAATAACTCCGAATGGTGGAAATCGGCACATGGCTAGATGCACAGCACCAGTAGAAGGCCATCGTTCAGCGAGCGCTGCAGCGGCATGCCCTGCATGCCGTGGCGGCTCCCGCTGGGGCGGCTACAGCTACGGGTCGTACTCGCCCCCGTCCTATTCGCGTCCGTCCTACACCTCGTCGGGGAGCAGCGGAGGCGGCCGAAGCAGCGGCGGCGGGTCCAGCCGCAGCACAAAACCACGCTGGTCGGGAGCCGGTTCGTCTCAGTTTTACACGCCCGAAGAAGTGCGGGCGCTCACGCCAATCCGCGACACAGTCGAGAAACGAGCGTCCATGCCGGACCTTCGGCACATCTTTCTGTGCCACGCGTGGGATGACCGGCAGGGAGCTGCCAAGGAGTTGAACGATCAGCTCGTGTCACGTGGTGTCTCGGTCTGGTTCAGCGAGAATGAAATTGGCCTCGGCGAGCCGTTTCTCCGCGCTATCGACAAGGGCTTGGCGAAGTCGCGGATCGGGATCGTGCTGGTGACCCCTGCGCTGCTGAAGCGCCTCCCAGCAGCGGGCGTCGCAGACAAGGAGCTTTCGGTACTCCTAGCGCGTGACCAGCTCGTTCCCATCGTGCATAACACGACGTACGAAGCTCTCCGCGAAGTCAGCCCCATGCTCGCCTCGCGAAACGGTCTGGACACTGCAGAAATGCTGATGACCGACGTCGCGGCCAAGCTCGCCGAGCTGGTCTCCGTCCCCGGCTCTGAATGAAGTGGCGCAGAGTATACATTGTGCGAAGTATAAAAATGCGAAAGGGCGCCTCGTTTCCGAAGCGCCCTCCCGTTTCAGAACAACCGTATTAGCAGAGCTATCGTCGAAACCAGCTTCGGAGGCACGAAGCATCCGATACCGAGACGATAGACACTACCGCACGGCTGGCTGGATTCGAGGTAGAGGAACACAAGCATCGTGCTCTCCATCTCTAGAAGCGCACGGGCCCCCTTTCGGGGGACGAGGCGTGCGTTTACGCCAGCAGTGGTGGGTTGGGTTTAGGAACGAACCCTCCAACGCTCCGTCGTCTGCTGTTACACGTATGGCGTAGTGATCGCGTTTCAAGCGATGTTGATAATTTTTATTTTCAATTAAATAAACCAACGCCTTGGCGCGGGCGTCGGCTTCGGTGGCGGCCGATTTCGTGACCTCGGTTGTTCACGAACGTACTCGCATTCCCGCGCAAAGTTTCAATGCCTTTCCGCAACATCTCCCCAAGCTCTGCGACAGTGAAGGCGGAAATCCAACCAGCGTTGCTCATGCTCTCAAAAGTTCTCGGTGTTGCCCCTTGCCAAAACCAATTGCCATCCCTCCACATTTTTGCTCGGTTTCCACCAAAACAAACTCTTCTGCCTCACCCTCAACTCCTTCAGCCGCTTGGCGAGGTTGAGGGAGCAGATCTGTTCTTCGAGACACGCGATGGCGCGCTCGGAGAGATTTGAAATCCCGACCCTCCGATCCGAAGTTTGAATTTTCGTTGCACCACAATTCACCGCCGTGACCGTATGAACTGTCGGCCCGCGGCAACGGTGAAACAATTAATTTGGGCGACGGAAACAATCCGCCGCCCAACGGTCCGCCGCTGTAACGGGCCGATCTATCCAAGCCACGCCGGCAGACCGGCGCTGGCGCCAGTCAAGCGATAGTTTCGCGCTGGCGCTGCGGCGCGGGTCCCGGCGCCCCGACCGGCATCGCTTCCAACGTTTTGGCGTCGCCACGCTCCTGCGACACGGCTGGCAATTGCAGCACAGTCGCAGTTTGGCCAGGAACAAGCCGCGTCACCATCACGATCTGGCCGCCGGGGAATTCCAGCGCGTCATGATGGACATGCGGATCGTCCATGTTGATCTGGCGAAAGCGGGCGACGCGCTGCTCGATCCGGGCGCGGCCGAACATGCTGAAGGCGCGATCGTAGTGCACGGGTTGGTCGAAAGCGATCTCAGTGCCGGGAAGCAGGCACACCGCTGCCTCCGGCTGGCCGACTTCGCTGAAGCCGCGCGTGATCGATTTGACGAAATCGGTGGAAACAAGCTTGTCGGCGACCTTGGCCGGTCGCGACGCCATGAGATGAAGGCTGTAGTCGCACATGGTAAGGCACTCCTGTCGAGGGCCGCCAAACGGCTCTTCCTCCGGGCAAACCCGGCGCTTGGTTAAATGTTCCTGGCTTTGCGCAGGGGGTGCCGCAATTTCAGTTTCCGGGTTGCTCCACTTTGCCAAGAAAGCCGACCGGTCGCTAAAATTTTACAAAAGCTATTGGATGAACCTTCATGGATGCCGGCTAGGTTGACCCCGTTGGGGTCCCCATGTGGCAAGCTTCCTCTAGGGCAGAGTCCTTTCTTCGCAAAGCGAAGCAGCAAAGCTCCCACTACGATATCATTCAAAACCTCATTCAAGCCGTCGACGAGCTCACCCGCGAAGTGAGGCGGCTCGATAACGAGGTTCACAGGATCCAGCGGGACGTCCAGTTCAGGCGGCGATTCTGAATTATGTCGGCCGCCACGTTGGCGGACGCCCACGTTTGCCGCACAAGCCTTGCCGCCGCGCCATCCAAAACGCTCGATTGCAAATCCGCCGGCAACGTCATAGACCGCTTCAATCAGGCGACGGGCGCCGCGACGTTGATGGCGCGGTTGGGGATGGACGATCTAACCGGCAAACAGCACGCGGATATTTCCGGCGCGTCGATAGCCGGCGGCGCCACTCTCGCGCCAATGCGGGGTCGCATCGAGGACGTGCCCCGCGGCATTGTTCTGATGATCATCGCCACGGTGCTGTTCGCCAGCGCTTCGGCGGCCAGCAAGTGGCTGGTCGCACTCTATCCGGTCGGCGAGGTGCTGTTCCTGCGCTCGCTGTCGTCGTTCATAGCCTGTGCCGTCGTGATGCTGCCGGTGACCGGCCTGTCGGTGTTCGCAACGCACCGGCCGCGCGATCATCTGTTGCGCGGCCTGTCGCAATCGATTTCGCAGGCGGCGTTGCTGCTCGCCTTCAGCCTGATGCCGCTCGCCGGCGCGGTCGCCATCAATTTCTCCGCGCCGCTGTTTGCCGCGCTGGTTTCGATCGTCTGGCTCAAGGAGCGCGCCGGTTTCGTGCGCGGCGCCGCGCTTGTCGTCGGCTTTCTCGGCGTGCTGATCGTCACCAATCCCGGCGCCAATTCGCTGACGCTGGGCGCGCTGTTCGCGCTCATTAACGCCGTCATGTACGGCACCGTCACTGTCGCGGTGCGCGGCATGACCCGAACCGAATCGGCCAATACGCTGGTGATCTGGCAATTGGCGGTGCTGGCCTTCTTTCACAGTTTCCTTCTGGTCTTCGGCTGGCGATGGCCGTCGGCGCTCGATGCCGCGATGTTGTTCGGCACCGGATTCATCAATGCGGTCGGGCAATGGTTCTGGACCAGGGCACTGCATCTGGCGCCGGCGGCGGCGGTGACGCCGTTCTACTATCTGATGCTGGTCTGGGCGCTCCTGATCGGCTTTGTCGTCTGGGGCGAGGTGCCCAGCGTGAGTTTGCTCGTCGGCTCGTCGATTGTGGTGGCAACCGGCCTGTTCCTGTTTTTGCGCGAGGCGCGCCGGCAACGGCGCTTGGCTTAAGCGCGATCCGCTCCTGCGACGGTTCGGCATCTGCTGACAACGGGCAGAATACCGCTATAGTGCGCAAACTGCTTAAGCGCCCTGGCGACTTCGGCGTCAAGGCAATTGCCGGCATAAGGCAACGGGAATAGCGGGGAGGAAACGTGAAACGCCGAACATTTCTTGAGTTGGGAGCAGGGGCAGCCGCGCTTTCCTTTGTCGCCCGCCGCGGCTTCGCGGCCGATTATCCGACGCGGTCGGTGCAGGTGATCGTCGGCCAGGCCGCCGGTAGCTCGTCGGATATTACCGGGCGGTTGCTGACCCAGCCGGTTGCACAGCAGCTCAAGCAGCAGTTCATCGTCGAAGTGAAGCCGGGCGCGACCGGGAATATCGCGACCGAGGCGGTCGTGCATGCGGCGCCGGACGGCTACACCTTGCTTCTGGTCAATTCGCAAAACACCATCAACCAGGCGCTGATCCCCAATCTGCCGTTCGACTTCGTTCGCGATATCGAGCCCATCGTCGGCATCGACCGGGTGCCGCTGGTGATGGAGGTCAACCCGTCCTTTCCGGCAACGACCGTTCCGGAATTCATTGCTTACGCCAAAGCGCATCCGGGCAAGATCAACATGGCGTCGGCGGGCGTCGGCGGACCGCAGCACGTCGCCGGCGAATTGTTCAAATACATGGCCGGGGTCGATCTGGTGCACGTGCCCTATCACGGCTCGACGCCGGCGCTGGTCGATCTGATGGCGGGACAGGTGCAGGTGATGTTCGACGTCACGCCGTCGTCGCTGCCGCATATCAAGGCGGGCAAGCTGCGGCCGCTCGGCGTCACCACGCCGCAGCCGTTGGACGTACTGCCCGGCGTACCTGCTATCGCCCAATTCTTGCCGGGCTACGAAGCGTTCGGCTGGATCGGCTTCGGTGCGCCGAAGGGCACGCCGCCCGAGATCGTCGCCACCCTCAACAAGGCGTTCAACGCGGCGCTCGCCGATCCGAACGTGAAAGCACGGCTTGCCGGTCTCGGCGGCATCGAGATGGAGCCGAATACGCCGGCCGAGTTTGCCAAGTTCATCGCCGCCGACACCGATAAATGGCGCAAGGTGGTGCAATTTGCCCATCTCAAGCCGGAATGAACGCCATCAATATTGGCCGGAATAAATAAAACTGGGGGAGGAACCATGTCACTGTCACGCCGAAATCTCATTCATCTCGCCGCCGGGGCTGGCGCCGCCGGCGTCTATCCAAACTTCGCCTTCGCCGCCGATTATCCGACGCGACCGGTCACCATCATCGTGCCGTTCGCCGCCGGCGGCGCTACCGACGTGCTGGCGCGGATGATCGCCGATCCGATGGGCAAATCGCTCGGGCAAACCGTCCTTGTCGAAGATCTCGCAGGCGCCGCCGGCGGCATCGGCGTCGGCAAGGTCGCGCACTCGTCTCCCGATGGCTATACGCTGTGCGTCGGAACGCTCACCACGAATGTGCTGATCGGCGGCCTCTACAAACTGGATTTCGATTTGCTCAACGATCTGACGCCGATCGCCGAGCTCGCCTACGAGCCGTTGCTGATTTGCGTCAAGAACAGCCTGCCGGTGCACAACCTCAAGGAGCTGATCGCCTGGCTCAAGGCCAATCCGGGCAAGGCCAGCGTCGGCATTCCCGGCATCGGCTCGACCGGGAATCTTGCCGGTCTCTCGTTCCAGAAGGCGACCGGCACCACGTTCCAGTTCGTGCCCTATCGCGGCGACAATCCGGCGGTGCAGGACATGATGGCCGGGCAGATCGACATGATGATCGAGCCGTCGTCCAATTTCACCGCGCAGGTCAAGGCCGGCACTATCCGCGCGATCGCAGTTCCGGCCAAGACGCGCATGACGAGCTTGCCGGAAGTGCCGACGACGGATGAGGCCGGACTGCCGGGCTTTTACGCGTCGATCTGGTTCGGCATGTGGGCGCCGAAGGGCACGCCGGCGGATGTGCTCGACAAAATCCACGCCGCGACGGTGGCGGCGCTGAAAAACGAAAGCGTGAAAGCAAAGCTCAATGGCCTCGGCCAGCAGATTTCCTCGCCCGATCTGCAGTCGCCCACGGCGTTTGCCGCCTTTCAGAAGGGGGAGGCCGACAAGTGGTGGCCGATCATGAAGGAGGCGGGCATCAAGGTGCAATGAGGTCGCCGGGGCGCGAGCTTACTCAATTGGCGTAATCGGAAGGCTTCGTCTCGGTAACGAATATCCAAATCAACGCCGTCGCCGCGCCGGCGACGGCTGCGATGGCGATAAAGCCTCCGGCAGGGCCGATGCCCTGGAACAGAAAGCCGGTGATCAGAGTGCTCAGCGAAGCGGCGATACCGATCGCCGCGCCGACCGCACCCTGCGCCAGATTGAATTGGCCGGTGCCGGCAGTCAGGTCGGCGATCACGATCACGGTCAAAACACCGACGATCGCGCCAGTAATGCCGGACAGCAATTGCGCGACGACGAGGAACGCATAGGCGTTGCTGAAGGCGAGCAGCGCGGCGCGGACCGGTTCGGCGGCAAAACCGAGCAGCAACAGCGGCTTGCGGCCGCGCTTCTCGGAGTGATAACCGACCCACGGCGCGAAGATCGCGACCGCGATCTGCGGCACGATGATCAGGCCCGACATCCACAACGACGACCCGGTCGGAATCGTCGTCGCCAGATTTTCGCCGATCAGCGGCAGCATCGAGGCGTCGGCAAGCTGAAACAATACCAGCGCCGCGGTGAATAAAATAAGTCTATGGTTTTTCAAGAGATCGGCAACGCGTCCGACCTCGTGGGCTTTCGCGCCGGCCGCCGCGTTGCGGGCGCGGGCATGGTCGATCTCGTCGGGCCGGATGAACGAAAGCGCGATCAGTGCGGGAATGCACAGGGCCGCCGCGGCGATGAAAATCGTGCCCATGGCAAAATAAGCGCCAACGAGCCCCATCAACGCCGCGGTCGCGGCGTGGCCGCCGGCGGCATAGCGATAATTTCGCCCCGTGCGCAGCGACATCGCGCGCCGCCCAACGAGACCGAGGCTGATAGCGCCGATCGCCGGCGTGATAATGCCGGCCGTCACGCCCTGTAACAGCGACGCCAGCAGAACCATCACGTAGGTCGGCACAAGCGCCAGGATCAGCGCAGCGGCGCCGATCATCACGATGCCGGTGGCGATAAGCGCGCGCTTCCACGGCACGGCATCGGTCAGCGCCCCGCCGGGAATTTGACTGGCCACGCCCGCCAAGCCGCCCAGCGTCAGCGCGAAGCCAACGTCCCGTTCCGTCCAGCCGAGATGCGCGAGATAGAACGCGACGAAGGTGCCGAAGCCGGTCTGCACGTCGGCGAGGAAAAAATTCATCCAGTCGAGGCCGTAGCGGCTTTGCGGCGACGCTGGCGTATGCAATGTTTTTCGGACTTCGCGATAGCGCGCGACGACGCGGTGCAAGTGCGTGCCTTGGCGGGGAGGGACTTTCACAATCATCGATTGATAAGAGCCGTGGACGGCCGGATGCGCCGCCGGTCATGTAACTTCCGGACGTGAAACGGGGTTCCGCGGGCGCCCGAAACGCGGCCTGGATGCTCGTCAGCGGCAAGGTTTCGTGGAGGACGATGTGCCAGAACGACCGATGCCTTCGCAGCACTTCGCGGTCAACACAGCGTTCCGGTTGATCGAAGCAGTTGCGTTGCATCAGGCCGGTCAATTGGCCGAGGCCGAAGGGCGCTATCGGCAAATTCTCGCGACGCAGCCCGATCATTTCGACAGCCTGCATCTGCTCGGAGTCATTTCATATCAGCGCGGCGAATATGCGCGGGCCCTCGACCAAATAGACTTCGCTCTGGGGAGAGATCCCGACAATTGCGTTGCCCGAAATCATCGCGGCCTCGTCCTCAGTGGGTTGCAGCGCTTCGAGGAAGCGCTGGCGAGCTACGACGCCGCGCTTGCCGTTCAGCCGGATTACGCCGACGCGCTGCGCAATCGGGGCGATACGCTTAAAGCACTGAAGCGGCTCGAGGAGGCGTTGGCAAGCTACGACCGCGTGCTGGCAGTGCAGCCGCACGCTGCGGAAACGGTCCTCAAACGGGGCGACGTGCTGGCGGGGCTGAAGCGGTTCGAACAGGCGTTGGCGAGCTACGACTATGCGCTCGCACTGCGGCCCGACGACGCTGACGCGTTCTGCAATCGGGGAGTGACCCTTTACGAGTTGAAAAGATTCGACGAGGCGTTGGCAAGCTATGACCGCGCACTGGCGCTGCGGCCGGATTTTGTCGAGGCGCAAGTCAATCGCGGCAATGCTTTGCGGATACTTGAGCGGTTCGAGGAGGCGCTGGCAAGCTGTGAACGCGTTGTCGAGCTGTGGCCGGACCGTGCCGCGGCGTATGGCAATCGGGCCATCGTCCTGCATGAGCTGCAGCGGTTCGAGGAGGCACTGGCGGACTATGACCGCGCCTTTGCCATCGCGCCGGACTATACCGACGCACTTTGCAATCGCGGCGTCACGTTTTTCGAGCTAGGTCGGTTCGATGAAGCGCTGGCGAGTTATGAGCGTGCGCTGGCGGTACGACCGGACCTCGCCGAGGCGCATTATAACGAGGCGCATTCTCGGCTGTTGACCGGCGACCTTCGTCGCGGCTTCGAAAAGTTCGAATGGCGATGGAAAATCCAGCCCTACGCAAGCCACAGGCGCGAGTTCTCGCAGCCGCAGTGGACCGGCGCCGACGAGATCGCGGGCAAGACCGTTCTCCTCCATGCCGCCGACGGCTTTGGCGACACCATCCACTTATGTCGCTACACGCCGCTGGTTGCGGCGCGCGGCGCGCACGTGATCCTGGAGGTGCAAAACTCACTGCACGAATTGATGGGCAGCCTTTCCGGAGGCGCCCGCGTCCTCGCCAAGGGCGACCCGCTGCCCGATTTCGATTTGCAGTGTCCGCTGCTCAGCCTGCCGCGGGCGTTTGGGACAGAGCTCGCGACGATACCGTCCGCGACGCCTTATTTGTTCGTTCCGCCGTCGCGGGCGGGCAAATGGGGTGCGCGACTTGGGCCGTGCAATCGCCCGCGGATCGGCCTGGCCTGGTCCGGCGACCCGACGCACAGCAATGACCGCAATCGATCGATCGCGCTCGATCGGTTTTTGCCGCTTTTGACCGGCAGCGACGCGACCTTTGTCAGTTTGCAGCGGGAGGTCCGTGCCGGCGACGCCGCCATGCTGCAAAGCCGCAGCGATGTTCTGCATTTCGGCGCGGAACTGAAGGATTATTCAGACACCGCGGCGCTGCTATCGAATCTCGATCTCGTTATTTCCGTCGATACTAGCGTCGTTCATCTGGCCGGCGCGCTGGCGAAGCCGGCGTGGATATTGCTGCCGTTCATTCCGGACTGGCGCTGGCTGGCCGGTCGCGACGACAGCCCCTGGTATCCGACCGCCCGCCTGTTCCGGCAGAATGACGCGCGAGAATGGAACAGCGTGATCGCGCGCGTTGGCGCGGCTTTGCGTGACTTCGTCCGCGGTCGGTAAATGTGGACCGCCGATTTACGCCAGTTTATGTCGTGACGCGCGCTCTACTCACTTCGTGATCTGATACCCGACGTACCACGAGTAAAGATTTGCTGTGGAGGCGTTTTGGATGCCAGTCCCCACGGATACCAGCAAATGGTTATGGTCGTCAAAATCGTAAATGGCGCCGAGATTGAAGCCGGTGTTGTCCTTGCCTCCGATCGTATCGGCAGTTTGATGGAAAAGTTCGCCGCCGATGGCGAGCTGTTTGGTCACCTGCTTCTGCAATAGCCAGCCGGCGAACCAATAATCCTGGTCGAGCGTGCCGCCGCCGTGATTGATCCAGTAGCCGCCGCCGCCATAGGTGGTCCAATCGCCGAAGCTTTTTTGCAGCCACACCGGGAGATAGACGCGGACATGGCCGGCGCCGAGGCCGCTGCCTTGATCGCCGGTCGGCAGCTCGACCAGGGGAAACACGCCGATCATCGGACGCAAGCCCTTGTCGTCCTCCTGGATGAAACGGTACTTGAAGCCGAGTTCGGTATCGCCATAGCCGAATTGCGATGGTCCGCCGGCGGGCCTGTCGAACGCCAGCGGCGCGACGATGTGGAATTGTCCGTTGGGAATGAGGCCGTAATTGAATTCCCAGGCCGGACCCACGCCCGACGTGTCGCCGCTGACATGGGTCCCGGTAAAAAACGTGTAGAATTCGTAGTGCTGATAATCGACCGGCTCGGGATCGTCGGTACGAAACGGTGGGCCGGCATTCGCGAGGCGCGGCAGCAAGACTGCCCATGCCAACAATATGGCAAAGGCGCCAAACACAATGAATCGGCGGACTGCTACCCCACTTCCGATCATGGCGAGTTGCCTTTATCGCCTTCGAATCTGCCGGGCGCACTCCGATGGTCGGCCAAGACGCTAATATACCACGACGCTGCGGATCGATTTACCCTCGCGCATCAGCGCAAAAGCCTTGTTGATGTCGGCGAGCGGCATGGTGTGGGTGATCATCGGGTCGATCTCGATCTTGCGTTCCATGTACCAATCGACGATTTTCGGCACATCGGTGCGGCCGCGCGCGCCGCCGAAGGCGCTGCCGCGCCACACCCGGCCGGTGACGAGCTGAAACGGCCGCGTCGCGATCTCCTGGCCTGAGCCGGCCACCCCGATGATAACGCTCTGGCCCCAGCCGCGATGGCAGCTTTCAAGCGCCGCCCGCATTAGACCGACATTGCCGACGCATTCGAACGTGTAATCGGCGCCGCCGATCTGGTCGGCGCCGCTCTTGGTCATGGCGACGAGATGGGCGACGAGGTCGCCGCCAATCTCCTTCGGGTTGACGAAATGCGTCATGCCGAAACGCTCGCCCCAGGTCTTTTTCTCGGGGTTGACGTCGACGCCAATGATCATGTCGGCGCCAACGAGGCGCAGGCCCTGAATGACGTTGAGCCCGATGCCGCCGAGACCGAACACGATGCATTTGGCGCCCGGCTCCACTTTCGCGGTATTGATCACCGCGCCGATGCCGGTGGTGACGCCGCAGCCGATATAGCAGACCTTGTCGAACGGCGCGTCGTCGCGAATTTTCGCCACCGCGATTTCGGGCAGCACGGTGAAATTGGCGAAAGTCGAGCAGCCCATATAATGGTGGATCGTCTTGCCGTCGATCGAGAAGCGCGAGGTGCCGTCCGGCATGACGCCCTGACCCTGGGTGGCGCGGATGGCGGTGCACAGATTGGTCTTGCGCGACAGGCACGAGGGGCAGGTCCGGCATTCCGGGGTGTAGAGGGGAATGACGTGGTCGCCCTTTTTGACCGACGTGACGCCGGGGCCGACGTCGACGACGATGCCGGCGCCCTCGTGCCCGAGAATAGCGGGAAACAGACCTTCCGGATCGGCGCCCGAGAGCGTGAACTCGTCGGTGTGGCAAATGCCGGTCGCCTTGATCTCGACCAAAACTTCGCCGGCGCGCGGGCCGTCGAGCTTGATCGTCGTCACTTCCAGCGGCTTGCCGGGCGCATAGGCCACGGCGGCGCGAACATCCATGCTATCCTCGCTCGCTTTTTGCAAACGATGACATTGTGAGGCGCGAATGGCAAACCCCGAACCGGCGAAGCCGGAACGACCAGCCCCGCGATTGGATTTCATCTTTGCTGCGCGCGTCACGGTCGATGCGCCGCTTAACCTCGGCGATGTCGGTAAAGGTGACCGGCGCATTGTCCCGATCACCGGCGGAGATTTTTCCGGGCCGAGCTTGCGCGGCGTCGTGCTTCCAGGCGGCGCGGATTGGCAGGTGCTGCGCAGCGACGGCGTTGCCGAACTGGAGGCGCGCTATACGCTTCGCACCGACGACGACGCCCTGATTTATGTCCGCAATCAGGCGCTCCGCCACGGTCCGGCCGAGGTCATTGCCGCATTGGCGGCGGGCCAGCCGGTCGAGCCCAGCGCCTATTATTTTCGCGGCGCGACTTTTTTCGAGACCGGCGCGCCGCATTATGCCTGGGTGGCGAGGCACATCGTCATCTGCACCGGGGCGCGCGAGCAAGCGAGGGTAAATCTTGAATTTTACCAGATCTTTTGATCGCTAATCTTTCTCAGGCAGCATGACGATCTGCGTCTGGATCACCAGCGCGCAGAGCCGGCCGTCGCTCCTGGTGATCCGCGTCTGCCACACCATCGTCGAGCGGCCACGATGCAGCGGCGTGCATTCGGCGTAGGCCGTGTCGCCGACCGGAACGGCGGCGAAGAAGTTGGTCTTGCTTTCGATCGTTGCTGTTCTGCCGCCCGGCGGCAGGTTCGCCACGGTGGCCGTGCCGCCGAGATTGTCGGCGAGCGCCATCACCGCGCCGCCATGCAGCGTGCCGAAGCGATTGTTGTGCTCTTCGCGCACCGGCATCTCGGCCACGACCTTGTCCTTGGAGACGTGCGTGATTTTCATGCCCATAAACGCGGCAAATGGCGGCTGCAGGTTGGCGTCGGGATTCATAACGGCCCTCAAGAGAAAGGCGCGGCCAATTCGGCCGCGCCTTCATCATCAAACCAGAGAGTTGAACCTGTGGCTACCGCGGCTGCGGCACGACCCGGATATAGGGCTTCGGCGTCTTCCAGCCACCCGGATAGAGCTTCTTAGCCTCTTCGTCGGTGATGGCGCCGCCGAGAATGACGTCCTCACCCGGCTTCCAATTGGCCGGCGTCGATACGCGATGCTTGGCGGTGAGTTGCAGCGAATCGATCACGCGGAGCACTTCATCGAAGTTGCGGCCGGTACTCATCGGATAAACCAGGACAAGCTTGATCTTCTTGTCCGGGCCGATAACGAAGACGTTGCGCACCGTCTGATTGTCGGCGGGGGTGCGGCCTTCCGAGCTTCCGTTCGTCGCCGCCGGCAGCATTCCATAGAGCTTCGACACCTTCAGGTCGGTGTCGCCGATCATCGGATAGTTGGGAGCGAAACCGACTACGTCCTTGATGTCGACCGCCCACTTTTTGTGGTTGTCGACCGGATCGACCGAGAGTCCGATGATCTTGACGCCGCGCTTGTCGAATTCCGGCTTGAGCCGCGCCATGGTGCCGAGTTCGGTGGTGCAGACCGGCGTAAAATCCTTGGGGTGCGAAAACAGCACCGCCCAATTGTTGCCGATCCAGTCGTGGAAGCGGATTTTACCTTCGGTCGTTTCGGCTTCGAAATCCGGGGCGGTATCGCCAATCGCAAGTGCCATGCAAATCCTCCGTCGCGTAGGTCGATCGTTATGCGGGATGATCCGAAGTTCAGCTCCAAGATGATCCGAAGCTCAGTTCGGAACAGTGTTTCGTGTCGCATTATGTACGGCGCGGACGCTGCAATTGCCAGCTTGCAACGGGTAATATTCCGTTGAACAGAAAGCATTATTTGCTTTGAACCGCGGTTAAAACGCGAAGATTCATCTCGGCAGCCGGCGCATCCGGAAAGTTCATTTCAGAGGCCATTTTTCGATCTTCCTGCACCTCGCCGCGGATGAGCGAGGTCGCCCGCGGGCATCCTGCCCAAACATTGCGCGGGACTGCCGCGAGATTGCCGTACTGCTGCCCTTTACGGGCCACCCTGGCATTAAAGAAAGTTTGAACCGGTGGCGCAGGACGGGCGACGCATGGGAACAAGCGCTGTTCGCGCGAGTTTGCATTTGCAGGTGGCCGGAGGCGGTAGTGGCAGTTCCGAGAATGCAATATACCGATCTCGAGACGCTCGCCGCCGTGATTGCGCGCTCGCAAATCGTTGCCGCGGAGCAGGCGACGCGGCGGCGATTGCCCCCCAGCTTCGATGAGGTGGATGTCGCCATCCTCGATTGGATTGCAGCCGAAGGCCGCCGCGCCCGCAGCCTGATCCAAATGTAGCCAGCCACCGCGGCGTCCGTGCGCGTTTGCTGCTATTTCCCGCCGTAACCGTCGACCAGCGTATTGAGGAAGGCGATGATGTCGTCTTCGTCCGCGTCGGTCATCGTCGGCGGATCGCCCGCCTTGCGGTCGAATGGTGGATCGGTGACATCGACATTGGCCCAATAGGCCGGCGGCAGGTCGTTGAATTTCTCAACCATGCCTTCCGCGCCAAGCGGATAGATCCGTTGCGGTTCGGTGTCGCGAAAGTCGTAAAAATCCAGAACCTGTTTGAGCGATGTGAACACGGCATTGTGAAAGAATACATGCCGGGTCGCGGCGTTGCGCAAGGTCGGCGTCATGAACAGCCCGCAATATTGGGTGTCGGCTGACATGTCGCGGCGATAGGGCCCGCAAATGCCGAGATCGAAAAAGCCGGGATCGGCGTTGACGTAAAGCGCCGCATTGCGCGGCGCGCCCAAGGCCTCGAACTGATGATCGGTGAATAGCGGCGGCAGGCCGTCGCGCGTCGGCTGGTCGGCGTGGCAGCCGGCGCAATTGGCCTTGGCCGCATCGTTGAACAGCGCATAGCCGCGGGCTTCGCTTTTGGTAAAGCGCGCTTTGCCTTCCAGCCAGAGATCGAACTTGCTGGTATAGAGGTGGAAGCTCCCGTCCTCGACCTGATAGCGCGCCACGGCGAACAGCGCCTCGCTGACGGCAAGGCGCGGATCGGACCATATCGAGCTGCCAAACAGCTGCAGAAAACGTTCCGCATAAGCCGAGCGCTGCAATTTGCCGGCAACAACGTCGATCGAGCCGCCATCCATCTCGCGCGGGTCGAGCAAAGGCGACAGCGCCTGGTCTTGCAGCGTGTCGGCGCGGCCATCCCAGAACAAGCCGCCCTGCGGCACCATATTGGTCGCCGAGCGGCTCGCTTGCGGCGCCGTTTTCTGCACGCGCACGGCGTCCCGGCTTAGGGCGACGAGCTGCGCGATGCTGACATTTTCGTTTTCTTCGTTGTCGGGGCCGATGGCAAAGCTCGGCTGACGCTCGAGATACATCAACGACGGCACCGCGCGCGTGCCGGGGCGTGACAGCTCGGGTCCGCCCAGCATCACCGGTAGATCGCTCGGCGGGCCGTAAGCGTGCCGCGGACTATGGCACGAGGCGCATGAGAGCCGGCCGGAGGAAGACAGGCTCGCATCGAAGAAAATCAGCCGGCCGAGTTCCGCCATGGCCGACAGCGGCCCGTTCGGTGGACGCTGGAGCGCAATCGGATGCGGGTTTTCGCCGCTGGTCTGTGAAGCGGACTTGGCCGCCGCGCCCGCGAGCCCGGCGGCCAAAACGAGGCTTGCAACGACAAGCCAGCGCAGTTGCGCTCGGGACCTCAGTGGGCGGCTCCCGATGGCGGCGGCGCTTTGAGCGGGGTGCCGTTCGTCGGGTCGAGATAGAGCGCCGCGGTCTTGGCGGGGCCGGCGAAGTCGAACAGGCCGTCGATCGATCCCGCGGTGGCGTCGAACGAGCCGCCGCCGAGCCGCTCTCCGTGCAGCCAATTGTCCTCGATGAAGCGGACCACGGAAGCGAATGAAATCTGCCCGTGGCCAACATAGTTCTGCTTCGCCCAGGCCGAAATCATCAGGAACGGAATCCGCGTGCCGGGACCGCAGCGGCCGTTGACCGGCTTGCCGCCGGCGCCGGGTAGCGCTGCGCCGGTGCCGCATTTGCCCGGCCCGTCGAGTTGATCGGCTCGCGCGTCGAACGACGGGCTCGTCACTTTGGCGAAGACATGATCGTACCAGCCGTCGGAATCATCCCAGGTGATGACGACGGCGGTGTTTTTCCAATCCGGCTGCTGTTCGAGGAAATTGATCAGCGTCACCGTGCCGTCTTGCTCGTCGAGCGGATCCGAATAGGCGGCATGACCGTCCTGATAGGCCGGCATCTTGATATACGACACCGCCGGGAAATTCCCGACTTTCACCGCGTCGTAGAAATCGGTCAGATCGTAGTTGTGATTGGCCGGATCGCGCGTCGTGCCGTCGTGTTGCAGGCTATAGCCGATCGCAGCGAGCGAGCTCGGCCGTTCGTGTTTCGGATTGGCGGTCGAGGCGTAATATTGAAACCAGGCGTGATGCGGGATGTAGTCGACGACGTCGGCGCCGACCACGGTCGAATGCGTCGCGCGCTTGCAGCCGGTCGAGCCGTTGGCGTTGGTGGCGTCGAGGCGAAAGCCGCCCATGAACGAGCCCCAGGTGATGCCCGCGCCGTTGAGCAGGTCGCCGATGGTTTTGCCGGACATCATCGCCTGATCTTTCGCATTGGAGCAGACGTCGTAGCCGGGATCGACGTCGTTGATCATGGTCAGACCGCCCTGACCGTCATTGATGTAATAGGAAACGTCGGTGACGGTTGAGGGTTGTTTGGTCGTGGCCACGATGGTCATGCCGTTGGTCTGGCCCGACGAGACGTTGAGCATTCCCGGCGTCGACGGGCCGTAAGTATCGCCGAAGGCGCTATCGCTCATGGCGAAGGCTTGCGCATAGTTCCACATCGCGGCAACGGTGTTGCCGTCGTAATAGCCCATCACTTGGCCCTTGGTGCCGAAGGCGCCGGCGCCGCCGCTCGTCCCCTTGCCGGTGAATTTCGGAAACAAGTCGGCCTTACCGCCGTCATAGGCCTGCTCTTCGGCGGTGTAAGCGTGGTTTTGATCGGCGGTGAACGCCTGGCTGCGATCGAGCCGGAACGGCTCGGCGGCATCGCTGCCATTGGCTTTGTTGGTGAAGTTCGGATTGTCGGTCAACAGATGCGCATTGGCGAGATTGTCGACCGTCGGCGTGCCCGGCTTGGCGGTGAATGCGGGCTCACCCGGCGGATTGGTCGCCTTGGGATAGGTCGCGAAATAATGGTCGAACGAGACGTTCTCGTTGAAGATGATGACGAGGTGCTTGATCGGTGTCGCGGTCGGTGCGGCATCCTGCGGGCCGGGAGACGACGTGCTCTCAGGCGCGGTCGATTCCGCGGCGCGGGTGGGGTTGAACGAGATGAACACTGAACCTAGCGCCGCTAACGCGCAAAACGCGACGCCTGAGAAGAGCTTGCTGGTCATAGGGTCCCTCAAATTGTGCTGGCGTTCGAGGGGAAGCTAGTCCGCGATATATGACCTGCACGTGACAGTGCTGTGCGCAGGCGGGGGATTATCGCGGGGTTATTAGCGGAAAAGGGCGGCCTGGCGTGGCCGCGACCTTATAAAAAATGGCGGCCCCTTTTGGGGCCGCCATCGATCTACGCGATATGGGTCCGCGCTACTGGAGAAGAGGCGCGGACCCTGACTTGCGAGCGGCCATCATGCTCGCAAGGGAAGTTATTCGCCCTCCACGCCGATCGCGTAAGCGGTTTCGCCGTGCACCGCATCGTCGCCCACCTTCAGGGTGGCTTCGTCCATACGCAGGCTGACGAAGATCGAGATCACCTTGAGGATGATGAAGGTCAAGATGACGTTGTACACGATGATGAACGCCGCACCTTCCGCCTGCAGCAGAAACTGCGTCGGGTTGCCGTAGAGCCAGCCGGTGATGCTGACGCCGGGCGCGTCTTTGTCGGTGCCGATGTATTCGAGCATCGCCGGGTTCGCCAGGATGCCGGTCAGCAGACCGCCCATCAGGCCGGCCACGCCGTGGGTCGAGAACACGCCAAGCGTATCGTCAACCTTCTGCATGAAGCCAAGCTTCTGGAACTTGTTCATGCTGAGCCACGGGATGATGCCCGCGCAGACGCCGATGATGATGGCGCCCCAGCCGTCGACATAACCGGCGGCGGGAGTGATGCCGACCAAGCCGGCGATCATGCCGTTGACGGCGCCGAGCACCGACGGCTTGCCGTAGGCCATCTTGTCCATCAGCGTCCAGACCAGCAGACCGACTGCGGTGGCCGTGTTGGTGTTGAGCACCGCCGCGCCGGCGTCAGCATTGGCGAAGTACGGGTCGCCGCCGTTGAAGCCGTTCCAGCCGATCCACAGGATGCCGGCGCCGACCAAGGTCACCAGCAAGCTGTTCGGCGGGAAATGATCGCGGTCAGCCTGAAGGCGCGGACCGAGTACCCAAGCGGCGGTAAATCCGGAGGCGCCGGCGGCAAGATGGATGACGTAGCCGCCCGAGAAGTCCGCTACGCCCAAGGTTGCGAGCCAGCCGCCACCCCAGAGGCTGAACGCCCCCACGGTGTAAACCAGCGTCATCCACACCGGGCAGAAGATCATCCAAGCCGTGAAATTCATGCGGCCCAAGACCGATCCGGCCAAGATGATGACCGTGATCGCCGCGAACACGAATTGGAAGTACATTAACGTCGCCATCGGGAAGGCGAGGCCGGGCATGCCCGCCGCCGCCGCCGGAACGGTTGCCTGACCGAGTGTAAAGGCAGCCGAGGTCGCTAGACCGGGCATGCCGAGGAACGGAAACCATTGCGGCCCGAAGGCCATGTTGTAGTCGAAGAGAACCCAGACGACGAGAACCGACGCAAACGCGTACATCGACATAAAAGCGGAGTTGATCGCCCACTTCTTCTTGACGATGCCGCCGTAGAGAACCGTCAGGCCTGGAATGCTTTGCAGGCCGACGAAAGTCGCGGCAGCCATCTGCCACGCATTATCGCCTTCATTGAGCCAAGTCGGTGATGGAACGAGTGCCATGTCCTGTCCTTTCCCCCAGTATCTGCCGCCCTAAGCACCAATGATGACTAGGCGAGCGGGGAACGAAGTGGCAAAATTTATGCCAGTCATTAAGACGTTGACTGGATACGATTTCCATGGAGGACTTGGCGGATGGTTGAAGGTAGTGACTAAAAATACTGCATTGTGAACAGAAAGTAGGCAGGGGCGTATGCGAGGATTAGCTTCGACTAGGTCATTGGCTGTAGGACTTGGGGCGTTGGCCACAGTGGGATTGGCGATTGCCTTTTCCGCAACCGCCGGCGCAGCACCAACCGGCGAAAAAGCAATCACATGCACCAATCCGGCCAGCGGGGCCAATTGGCAGATTAAAGTCGACTACGATCATAACACGGTGGATTCACATCCCGCCCAGATCAGCGAGGCCCAAATTTCCTGGCAAACTGCTGACGGCGAAAACTACAAGCTTGATCGGAAGTCTGGAAATCTTACGGTGATCGTCGCCTCGAGCACCGGCGGCTATTTTCTTCATGACACTTGCAAGCTTGACGATTGACGCGGCAATCGCGCAATGGCGGTTCGCGCCGGGCGCATCTTGGCGGCAGTCCCGGCTCCCGCAAAAACCGGAGCCGCGCTAATGGCCGAGCGGGTGTCCGGCGTTAAGGCCAGTGCAGGCTTCGCCTCCGAGACCGGACCCCGCGAACGCAATGAAGATTTTGGCGGCGTGGTGTTCGGCCCCGAACTGCCGCAGCCGCGCCGCGATGTCGTCGCCGCGATCGCCGACGGCATCGGCGGCGCCAAAGGGGGCCGTATCGCCGCCGAAACGGCGGTGCGCGGCTTCCTTGATGGATTCTGCGACCTGCCTGAGTCCATGGAAGTGCGCCGCGCCTCCGCCCGCGTGCTCAACTCGCTCAATCGCTGGATCTATGCGGAAGGTCATCGCAACGCCGAGTCCGCCGGCATGGGATGCACTTTTACCGCGCTGGTGTTGCGCGGGCGCATTGCGCATCTGTTGCATGTCGGCGACACGCGGGCCTATCGGCTGCGTGGCGAGCGCTTGGCGTGTCTGACGACCGATCACGTGCGCGAGGAGCCCGGCGGCGGCCGCTCGAATATTCTCACGCGCGCGCTTGGCGTCGAGACGGAGGTGCGGCTCGATTACGCCGCACATCCGGTCGCGCTGCATGACCGTTATCTCTTATGCAGCGACGGCGTGCATGGCTCCCTGACGCCGGAAGCGATCGCCGAAATCTTGCTGGAGCGCTCCAGCTCCGAGGACTCGGCTCGCGCGCTGGTGAAGGCCGCGCTCGACGCCGGCAGCACCGACAATTGCACGGCCTTGGTGCTCGACGTCGTCGATCTGCCGACGGCGGGTTCGGCCGATATCGGCGCCGAGATCATGGAGCTGCCGCTGGTCCCGGTGCCGATCGACGGCGAGACGGTCGACGGCTTCGTGCTCAAAGTGCTGATGTCCGATGGCCGCTACACCCGCTTGTTCGGTGCGATCGACGAGGTCGAGGGCGGCGAGGTGGCGTTGAAATTTCCAAAGCCACAGGTCGCGGCCGACGCGACCTACCGCGCCGCCTTCGCGCGCGAATCCTGGGTCGGCGCGCGCGTGCACAGTCCCTATGTCGGCCGCACCATCGTGCTGCCGCCGGGACGGCAGACCTGTCTGTACACGGTAATGCCGCTCTATCAGGGCGAGCTTCTGGAAACGCGGCTCGCGCGACGGCCGGGGATCGGTCTGGAGGAAGGCCGCAACATCGCGATCAAATTGGCGCGCGGGGCGGCGGCGCTGCATCGCGCCGGCATCATCCATCGCGACATCAAGCCGGACAATGTGATCCTGGAGCGCGAAGGCTCGCTCAAGCTGATCGATCTCGGCGTGGTGCGCGTACCGGGGCTCGAGGATTTCCCGGCCGACGACATTCCGGGAACGCCGGCTTACATGGCGCCCGAGATGTTCGGCGGCGAACCCGGCAACGAGGCGACCGACATTTATGCGCTCGGCGTCACCATGTTCCGCGCTTTTACCGGCGAGTATCCCTACGGCAACCTCGACGCCACCAGCAAACCGCGCCGCGACCGGCCGAAACCGCTGGGCGAACTGCGGCCGGATCTTCCGGCCTGGCTGCAAGCCGTTCTGGCGCGAGCAATCGCGGCCGATCCGACCAACCGGTATCGCGATATGATGGAATTCGCCATCGAGATGGAGGAGGGACCGGAGCGCGCCCAGCATGGCACCGCCGGTACGCGGACGTTTTACCAACGCTATCCGGTGCAATTCTGGCAGGGCATGGCCGCGCTTCTTGCGCTCGCGCTCATTGCGTCGCTGTTGCTGCGGCATTGATGCAGATGGGTGCGGTCATTGACATTTCCATGCCGCCGCCGCAAAGCGAACAGGCCGGTTCGCGGGATCGTAAGCTTAGATGTTCAAGCGCATCCTGATTGCCAATCGCGGCGAGATCGCCTGCCGGATCATCAAGACCGCGCGTCGGATGGGAATTGAAACCGTCGCGGTCTATTCGGAAGCCGACCGCGATGCGCTCCATGTCGAGATGGCCGACGAGGCCGTGGCGATCGGGCCGCCGCCGGCAGCGCAAAGCTATCTGGTGATCGACAATATCGTCGCTGCCTGTAAGTCGAGCGGCGCCGAAGCGGTGCATCCGGGTTACGGCTTCCTGTCCGAACGCGCCGCCTTCGCCAGCGCGCTGGCCGAGGCCGGCATCGTCTTCATCGGGCCCAATGCCAAAGCCATCGCCGCAATGGGCGACAAGATCGAATCGAAGAAGGCCGCCGCGCGCGCCAAGGTCTCGACCGTGCCGGGCCATCTTGGCGTCATCGACGACGACAATCAGGCGATCGCCATTGCCGAACAGATCGGTTACCCGGTGATGATCAAAGCCTCCGCCGGCGGCGGCGGCAAAGGCATGCGGATTGCGTTTTCCAAATCGGAGGTGGCGGAAAACTTCGCCCGCGCCCGCTCCGAGGCGAAATCCAGTTTCGGCGACGATCGTGTCTTCATCGAGAAATTCATCACCGATCCGCGCCATATCGAAATCCAGGTGCTGGGCGACAAGCACGGCCACGTCATCTATCTGGGCGAGCGTGAATGCTCGATCCAGCGCCGCAATCAAAAGGTCATCGAGGAAGCGCCAAGCCCGCTGCTCGACGCGAAGACGCGCCAGCAGATGGGCGAACAGGCCGTCGCGCTGGCGATGGCGGTCGGCTACGACAGCGCCGGCACCGTCGAATTCGTCGCCGGCCAAGACAAAAGCTTCTATTTCCTGGAGATGAACACGCGGCTCCAGGTCGAGCATCCGGTAACCGAGCTCGTCACCGGCATCGATCTGGTCGAGCAAATGATCCGCGTCGCCGCCGGCGAGCCGCTCAAATTCAAGCAAAGCGACATAAAGCTTTCCGGCTGGGCGGTGGAGAGCCGCATCTATGCCGAAGATCCGTACCGCAATTTCGCGCCGTCGATCGGGCGGCTCGTTCGTTATCGGCCGCCCGCCGAAGGCGTCCACGACGGCATCACCGTGCGCAACGACACCGGCGTCACCGAAGGCGGCGAGATTTCGCTCTATTACGATCCGATGATCGCCAAGCTCGTCACCCACGCCAAGACGCGGCTCGATGCGATCGAGGCCCAGACCGAGGCGCTCGATGCCTTCACCATCGAGGGCATCCGCCACAATATTCCGTTCCTTGCTGCGATCATGCAGCGTCCGCGCTGGCGCGCCGGCAAGCTCTCCACCGCCTTTATCGCCGAAGAATTCCGCGGCGGTTTTGAGCGCACCGCGCCGGAAGGCGAAATCGCCCGGGCCATGGCCAGCGTCGCCGCCGCGATCGATCACCTGCTTGGCGAACGCAAGCGCAAGATCTCCGGGCAGTTGAATACGACGCTGACGCGCGAGCGGCGGCGCGCCATCTGGCTCGGGCCTGACGAATATCAGGCCAACGTCGAGCACGACGGCAAAGCGATCGCGGTGACTTTCGAGGACGGCGCGCGGCACCTTTTGTCTTCAAACTGGATTCCCGGCATGCCGGTCTGGGCCGGCACCATCGACGGCACGCCGGTCGCCATGCATGTGCGCGCGGTTCCGAACGGCTTCGAGCTCGCTCATCACGGCATCGAGGTCAAAGCCTTCGTCTATACCGAACGCGAGGCCCGCTATGCGCGGCTGATGCCGGTGAAAAAGCTGTCCGACAGCGAAAAAGCGGTGCGCTGCCCGATGCCGGGCCTGATCGTTTCGCTCGGGGTGAGCGAAGGCCAGGAGGTCAAGGCCGGCGAGACGCTGGCCGTGATCGAAGCCATGAAGATGGAAAACATCCTGCGCGCCGAACGCGACGGCACCATCAAGCGCATCCGCGTCAAGCCCGGCGACAGCGTCGCGGTCGACGCGGTGATCATGGAGTTTGCGTAAAGCGCGCAACCGATGCCGAATCGGGCATGATGCTGGCTCGCCGGGACAAGCCAGATGGAAGCAGTCCAGTTGCTGTTCTCGCCGACCGGGCGGCTCAAGCCGCAGCCGTTCATCTATGGCGCGGCCGGCGTTTATCTGTTTGGCGTCGCCTCGCATCTGCTCACCACGCCGGATGTGATCAGGCACGACGGGTTGTGGCCCTTCGTTGCCGCGCAAATTCTGCTGCTCTGGATCTGGTTCGTGCTGCACGCCAAGCGGCTGCACGATGCCGGCAAAAGCGGCGGCTTGGCCGCAGCGGTCGCCTTGCTGTACGTACTTTCCGTTGTCCTGCTGCTGATCGTGGCCGACAGCTTTTTCAATACCTCGGGCGATCTGATGGACAACGCGCCCGCGACCAGCGCGCTTGAGCTTATTCTCTTGCTTTACGTGATTGTGACGTTGATCGGTTCGCCGCATTACGACTTGGCTTGGCTCATGGTCGTGGCGTTGATGCTGATCGGCTTTGCGCCCATCGTCGTGGCCGTCGGCTTCTCGATATGGACGGCGCGGCGGCCGAGCCTTGCTGGCGCAACTCTTGCCGGCGAGACCTGATGCTTCATTTCGCCTATGGCTCGAACATGCACCGGGGCGTCATGCGCAAGCACGCGCCGACGGCGCTGCCGATTGGCATGGCGCGGCTGGCCGATTATCGTTTCGTCATCACGTCGGACGGCTATGCCTCGGTCGAGCCGGCGCGTACGCGTAGCGTGTACGGCGTGCTGTGGCGGCTCACGCCGCGCGACCGCGTCACGCTCGACCTTTGGGAGAACATTGCGGCCGGGCAGTATCGGGCCGAAATTCTGCCGGTGCTCCAGAGCGGCCGGCGTCGTCCGGCGCTGGTCTATGTCGCCCGGCAGCGACCGGTCGGGCGGCCCAAGGTCGGCTATTTGGAGATTGTTGTCGCCGCTGCGCGCGTACTGGAACTGCCTAACGACTATGTCGCTTCCTTGGAGGAATGGCTGCCGGTGCGCTCGTTAGGATCGGGCTACCGCAAGCTTGGAGAACTCGCTTGACCGTGCACCGCTACGTTCTCATCCGCGGCCGGGTGCAGGGTGTCGGCTTCCGCGCCTGGACCGAAGTATCGGCGCTGGAGCGCCGCCTGCAGGGCTGGGTGCGCAATCGCCGCGACGGCGCGGTCGAAGCCTTGTTCATCGGACTGGAGAACGACGTGCTGGCGATGATCGACGACTGTCGGGCCGGTCCGCCGGGCGCGCGCGTCGACTTTATCGATCACCGCGACGCCGGGCCGGACGAAGTGGCGCTGCGCCGGCGCGACGAATTATTCTCGGTGCTCGGCACGCTCTGAGCGTCGGCGGTCGCGCCGACCAGCGGTGCGAATGCGGCGCGTAGCGCCATGTCCACCTCCGCCACGGATACGGTCAAGCCGAGATCGGCGAGCGAGGTTACGCCGTAGCGGGCATCGGTGACCCCGCACGGCACGATGCCGGAAAAATGCGACAGCTCCGGTTCGACATTGAGCGCAAAGCCGTGCAGCGTCACCCAGTGCCGCACGCGCACGCCTATTGCCGCGATCTTGTCCTCGAAGCCCTCGCCCTTGTCCGGGCGCCGCACCCACACCCCGACACGATCCTCGCGCCGTTCGCCGCGGACATTAAAGGCGGCCAACGCATCGATGAGCCATTGCTCGATGGTGGCGACGAAGCGGCGTACGTCCGGCGCGCGGCGCTTGAGATCGAGCATGACATAGCCGACCCGCTGGCCGGGTCCGTGATAGGTGAATTGGCCGCCGCGTCCGGTCATGTGCACCGGAAATCGCGCCTCGATCAGCTCGGCCGGCCGCGCCGAAGTGCCGGCGGTGTAGAGGGCAGGGTGCTCGAGCAGCCACACCAATTCGGCCGCCTCGCCGCGGGCGATCGCCTCGGCGCGCGCCGTCATGGCCGCAAGCGCAACGCCATAGGCCACGGGCGAATCGCTTACCAGCCATTCGACCGGCGGCGCGCCGGGGGAAGGGTTTAGCCCGATGGTCAGGTCGCCGCGCGTGTTAACCACCTCGTAACCACGACGGGTCCAACACTACACCCTGATCCAATTCAATTGAATCGGATCAGGGTCTAGCTTGTCGATTGAGGCATGATCTTATCCGAAAACCGGTTTCCACTTTTCGGGATCATGCTCTAGGACCGCCAACGCTAAAACCGAAACAGGGGGCTTCGTGCCGACACTCGAAAACGTCTCGATCGATATCGCGGTGGTCTTGGGCACAAGCTCCATGCCGATCCACCAGGTGCTCCGTCTCGGCCGCGGCGCCATCATCGAGCTCGACGCTTCCGAGGAGGACGAGGTCAGCATCCTCGCCAATAACCTGCCGGTGGCCAAAGGCACCGTCATCGTCAGCGGCAATAAGATCGCGGTCGAGGTCAAGCAGCTCCTGCCGCGGACGCCGGCCGGCGCCTGAACCTTCGCCTGCCCCGCGGCGAAGCCTGGTGCGGCCGAGAGGACTCGAACCTCCACGGGTTGCCCCGCTAGCACCTCAAGCTAGTGCGTCTACCAATTCCGCCACGGCCGCATGTGGGCTTGGCCACGCGTCAGGCCGACGCGTGACGGCGCGGATGTAACAGCTAGGCCATTGCGGGACAAGGCCGAACGGCGCGGTTGAGGCGGCGGAGCAGGGCCGCGTTTCAACGCGTCGCCTGCGCCGGCGAGAACAGCGCGGCAACCGAGCAAATCCGGGTCATGAGGTCGGCGTGCTGGCCCTCGGCGCCGGCTTTGGCGCGGGCATGCGGATGCTCCGGCCGCCGCTCCTTTTCGACCCGCTTATGTTCGTCCAAGTGCACCACGTGAAGCTTTCGGCGCTCCGGCCGCTCCGCCAGTCTCCGGTGCCGGCCCTTCGGCGCGGCGGAGCCTGCAGCGGACGACGCCACGGCGGGTGGCGGAACGTCGGGCCAGTGCACCTCGCCGCTCGCATCCGCCAGAGCGGCGTCCGGTTCGAAAGCCTCTGCGTCGGGGACCGGCAATACCGCCGCATCGGGCGTCAGATCGTCGGCGGTGTGGGGCCAAACCGGCGGTGGCGCCTCGTTGTAGTCGATCAGGAGCTCATCCGGATTCGCCGAAGCGAGCATCCCGACGGCGGGTCTGCGCGCCATCGCCATTTCATAATCGGCGGACGGCACCACCTGCACAACGTGAAATCCCTGTTCTTTGAGTTGTTGGAGCAGGCCCGGCAGCGCCGCCGCCGTCTTCGGATGAATATCGTGCAGCAGCAAAATGCCCTTGCCGCGCTTTTCCAGCCGGCTCATGGCCAGCGCAATGATTTTCGCCGGCGTGATGTCGCGGTGCCAGTCGTCGGCCACCACGTCGGCGGAGAAGATCACCAGCCCGCGCTCGGCGATCTCGCTTTCAAGCAGGTCGGAGCGTTCCAATCCGGGGATGCGGAAGAACGGCGCCAGATATCTGGGATCGCCGCCGAACGCCGCGCTGACATCGGCGATGCCGCCGTCGATTTCCCGGTGCATGCGGTCGAGCGGCAGTTTGCCGAAGCCGATCGGATGATGATCGCTGTGGGTGCCGATGGTATGGCCTTCCTCATAGACGCGGCGCACGGTTGCCGGAAACGAATGCGCCATCTCGCCGACCATGAAGAAGGTCGCCTTGACGCATTGCGAAGCGAGAATGTCGAGGACCCGGTCGGTATAAGGCGGCAGCGGCCCGTCGTCGAAAGTGATGACGACTTCCTTGTCGTTAAGCGGCAGCGAGTCCGGATACTGCATGCGGCCGAGCTGCTGGTAGGCGCTAAAATCGATCGGCAGCGCCCGGCTCGTGCCCAGAGCGTCCGGGTTCCCGGGACAGCTCTGACTCGCGTTCTGCGCTTGGTCCTGGCCGTGGTCCGCAGTCCGGGCTTTGTTCTGATCGGCGGCCTGAGCGTTGACCTGGTCTTTGGCTTGGCCCTGGACTTGGTCGGGCGGGGCGCTTTGGGCGCGCGCGCAGACGGCGGCGAGCGATAGCCCCACCACAGTCGCCACAGCCGTGGCCACGAAGCCGGCTCTGAACCTTGCCATCCCCCAGCTCTCGAAGGGCAGGGTTTCAACCTGCCAATCCCCAATTGCGGAAAACCGCCGTCCACCCTGACAAAAGACTAAAAGTTTTGCCGGTTAATGTCATGTTAACATTACAATTCGCCGGCCTCTACTGTTGATAACCACGGTTACAATTGGTCGCGCCGGCAGAACAAGCGCTTTTCCTTGCCGTTAATCACGCTCGCTTATGTTTCGGCCTTTGGCGTTGCGTAAGGGGCGTGGGAATGAAGGCCGCTGGGGAGGCCCGAAAAAGCTGGGCGCGGCGGCGACCCGGTTGGCCGGTGGGCTTGGCCATGCCTGGCGGCGCGATGGCGCGCGGCGGCGCGGTCGCCTTGTTGATCCTGGCGCTTGCGGTGCTGGCTTGCGCTGCAATCGGCCTCGCCGAAACGCAACGCAATAGTAGCGGCCTCGCCGCCGAGCAGCATGAAGCTTTGCTGGCGGCGCTTGCCGAGCGCCAAGACGGACATGACGGAGGAGCCGAGCCCGGGCGCTTCGATGCCGGTGAACTCGGCGGCATTGCCCGGCGCGCCGGCCTCCACGATCTCCGCTTCGATGCCGCGCTGACCGCCGACCGTGGCCGCGAAGTGCAGTCGCTGCACGACGCGCAAGGCCGCATCGTCGGCTGGTTCAGCTGGGCGCCCGATCGCGGTTTTATCGGCGCCATGGCCTGGCTGTGGGGTCTGCTCGGCCTGGTCGGAATCGTGCTGGCGTCGGCGGCGTATTTTACCATGCGCGCGACGCGACGGCTCGCCGCTTCCTTCGCGCGCAGCCTGGTAACGATCCGCAAGCTCACCACGCAGGACACGCTGACCGGGCTGCCGAACCGGCGCGTGATGCTTGAAAGTCTGGACCAAGCGATCGCAGCGCGCGGTTCGCGCTTCGTCGTCCTCGCCCTGATCGACATCGACGGCTTCCACAACGTCAACGATACGCTGGGCCGCGCCGGCGGCGACACCATGCTGTGCAGCATCGCCGAGCGGCTCAAAGCGGCGCTGCCGCCCGGCGCCATATTCGGCCGCTTCGAGGATGACGCCTTCGCGGCTGTCGTCATGAGCGACGACGCGCAACTGGCGGGCCAACTCGGCGAGCGGCTGTCGGAGGCGCTCGCCGCGCCGTTCTACATGGATCAGATGTGGCAGATCAGCGCCAGTATCGGAATCTCCAAGGCGCCCGACGACGGCGCCACCGGCGACGAATTGCAAAGATATGCGGCCTTGGCGCTGCGCACCGCCAAGCGCGGCGGCCGCGGCTCGGTGCGCCACTTCGTGCCGGACATTCGTGCCGAGCACGCCGAGCGGCGTTTTTTCCTGCGCGAGCTGGAACGGGCGATCGCGCAAAATGCCTTCGACGTGCACTACCAGCCGGTGGTCGCCGCCGAAGGCGGCGGCATGGTCGGCGTCGAAGCGCTGCTGCGCTGGAATCATCCGACGCGCGGCGCGATCGCGCCGTCGCTGTTCATTCCGCTCGCCGAGCAAAGCGGCCTGATGATCAGGCTCGGCGAGATCGTGATGCGCCGCGCGCTGGCCGACGGCGCGCGCTGGCCGAGCCTGTTCGTCTCCGTCAACCTGTCGCCGGTGCAGATCAGGAGCCGCGGGCTCGCCGAATTCGTCGCCGCGGCGCTGGCGGAAACCGGCATGCCGGCCGCGCGCCTGGTGCTCGAACTCACCGAGGGAATTCTCATCGACGATCCGGAAGATACCCAGCATAAGCTCGACGCGCTGCGCGCGCTTGGCGTCTCGACCGCGCTCGACGATTTCGGCACCGGCTATTCCAGCCTGAGCTATCTGCAGAAATTCCATTTCGACCGCGTCAAGATCGACCGCACCTTCGTCGCTTCGCTCGGCACTACCGGCAATGCCGGCGCCATCATCCAGTCGATCGTCACGCTCGGTCATGCGCTCGGCATGAAGGTCTTGGCCGAAGGCGTCGAGACCAACGAGCAGCGGGTGCTGCTGCGGCTCGCCGGCTGCGACGAGATGCAGGGCTTTCTGTTCGCCAAAGCGCTGCCGGCCGAGGCGATCGAGCGGATTTTGGCGAAGCCACAGGCCGCCCGCGCCACGCGGCAAAACGGCAATGCCGCATCCTGACAGGCGGCCGCCGAGCCGCTATTTATAAGAACCGGTTTCGCTCCGCCGCGGAAGGAAGCGCCATGCTGACCAACAGCCTGCCCGGCCTCGATTTCGGCCTGGGCAGCGATCTTGAAATGCTGCGCGACAGCGTGCGCGCTTTCACGCAGGACAAGATCGCGCCGCGCGCCGACGAGATCGACCGCTCCAACAGCTTTCCGCGCGAGCTGTGGCCGCAGCTCGGCGCGCTGGGTTTGCTCGGCATCACGGTCGCAGAAGAGTGGGGCGGCTCGGGGCTGGGCTATCTGGCCCATTGCGTGGCGATGGAGGAGATTTCGCGCGGCTCCGCCGCGGTCGGCCTGTCCTACGGCGCGCATTCGAACCTGTGCGTCAATCAGCTCCACCGCAACGGCAGCGACGAGCAGAAGAAGCGCTATCTGCCAAAACTCATTTCCGGCGCGCATGTCGGGGCGCTGGCGATGTCGGAGCCCGGTGCCGGATCGGACGTGGTGTCGATGAAGACCCGCGCCGACCGCAAGGGCGACCGTTACATCCTCAACGGCGCGAAAATGTGGATCACCAACGGGCCGGTCGCCGACACGCTCGTGGTCTATGCCAAGACCGACCGCACCGCCGGCGCGCGCGGCATCACCGCCTTCATCGTCGAGAAGGCCTTCAAAGGATTTTCCACCGGCAAGAAGCTCGACAAGCTCGGCATGCGCGGCTCCGACACCAGCGAGATCGTGTTCGAGGACTGCGAGGTGCCGCGCGACAACGTGCTCGGCGTCGTCGGCAACGGCGTCAACGTGCTGATGTCCGGGCTCGACTACGAGCGCGCGGTGCTGGCGGCGGGACCGATCGGGGTGATGCAGGCCTGTCTCGACCTGGTCATTCCCTATGTGCACCAGCGCACGCAATTCGGCCAGCCGATCGGGCGCTTTCAGTTGATGCAGGCCAAGCTCGCCGACATGTATGTGACGCTCAATGCCGCCAAGGCCTATGTCTATGCGGTGGCGCGGGCTATCGATCGCGGCGAGACCACGCGCGAAGATGCCGCCGGCGCCATCCTCTACGCCGCCGAACGAGCGACCTGGATGGCGCTCGAAACCATCCAGTGCCTCGGCGGCAACGGCTATATCAACGATTTTCCGGCGGGGCGGCTGCTGCGCGACGCCAAGCTCTACGAGATCGGCGCCGGCACCAGCGAAATCCGCCGCATGCTGATCGGCCGGGAGATCTTCGAGAAGACGCGGTGACATCGCATCCGCCCCCACAAAGTGGGGGAGGGGGACCACGCCGCGAAGCTGCGTGGTGGAGGGGGCCTGGGCCGCAACGCTTGCGTAGTCGTCAAACATTCTTCTCCTCCAAGGCCGCTCGTGCCTCCCTCGCCCCGCTTGCGGGGAGAGGGTTGGGGTGAGGGGGCGTTCCCGCCGGGCGCGGACTTTCGATTACAGACCCTCACCCGCTTCGCTGCGCTCGCGACCTCTCCCGGTGACGGGAGAGGTGAAAATAAATTCCCGTTCCCGCGACGCATGCGCGCCCGAGTTTTGCCGACGCCACTATCAAAATTCCCTCGGAGCCCGATCGCGTCATGCCTGAACCGGCGGTGGGACCGGTGTTCGGCTCGATCGCGCTCCGTAACTCTTTGCAACTCGCTTCCGGCAAATAAAAGGAAGCGGAACGCCGACAGACGCACACTGCATGGACCGCATCAGCGGATGCGGCCGCGCGCGAAGCGTCGCGCGCTCGCCTGTCGGCGTTCCACCACGGCACTTGCGGCGGCGACCGAACGCCACCGCTCAGCTCCAGTTCACGCACTTCCTGGGACGGAGCTACTGAGGAACGGGTGTTATCCGCTCCCTGCCGTCCCAGTGCAGCGGGCGTTATGAGCCCGCAGGCCGGTCATAGTGCCGGCCGGTCGTTTTGGCCCGGAGCCGCCCGGGCGCGGGGCTGACAACCCCGCCCGCGGGAACCGCCTCGCCCCTTTCCGCCGGTGTCACCCGGCGGCGTCCTTACGGGCGAAGATGAGGCGGTATGTAACGGTAACAAGGACGAATGTCAAGGGTTTCGTCGCCTTAATGGAGACAGACTTTTACGCCGCCCTGCGGGGGTTTGACCCCAAATACAACGTTCACGTTTTTCGCTGCCGCTGCGTGCGGGTTACCTTGCTAGGTCCTTACAGCAAAGAACCTATTCAACGCCACGCGCAGTCGGCGGCCATCACGCACGTCACATTCCCACACCACCAAAACCCGAAATCCCATTTTCCGAAGAAGCGCGATCTTCTTGGCATCCCGCGCCTGATTGCGCCGAAGCTTCTCGGTCCAGTAGCCCCTGTTCGATTTTGGATCGGAGGCGAGCTTGCACGCTTTGTGTGAGTGCCAAAAGCAGCCGTGGACGAAGATTGCCCATTTCTTCTTACGGTTCACGAGGTCGGGCTTTCCGGGAAGATCAGTGGCATGCTTTCGAAAACGCACGCCCAATGCATGAACGGCGGCCCCTGTAACAAGTTCGGGCCGTGTGTCCCGCGAACGAATGCGCGACATCATTTGAGATCGAGTGAGTGGAGCTCTTCTGTTTCGGGCTAGCAGCTTCGGAAGAGCAGGGCGCATAAATTAAGCTTTTGAATGGTCGAAATCTATCGTCAGGCTTATGCTTTGACCCACACCAGGTACTCGTTAACATCGTACCGCGCGGCTTCCAGGAGTCTGCACATAGCATCGATCATCTCGTCTCTCACAATCGTTTGTGATGAGAGATACTCATCAACATTCATCAAGCTCTTGATCCTTTTCAGAGCATTTGTTGCCAAATCACATTCATCGAGCTTTGCCGGTGGAACTGACGCGAGTCTGATTAAATCTTGAAGCGCGTCATGACTGGGGTCGAATCGCATTGCGATCGAGACCATATCTTCCACCTCAGCGTTTTTCATAATGCGATAGCCGAGAACATTCTTCACAACCATTTTTGAAGGAGGGTTTTGACCAACCGCAAATCTGAGAAGCCACTTGCAAAGACCAACCAAAAAGACCTTCTGAAGCCCAACGTTTTTCTGTTTCGATTTCTGCAGTGAGACATCGTCGTTTATCTTGAAGGACGCTGCTGATGCTTTCCGAAAATCCGTACAGTTCTTGAGGTTCTCCTCATACAATTGCGACAGTCTATCGAGGGTATCGGCGTGAACGTGCTCCTTGCCTACGCGGGTCGTGAGTAGCAAAAGCCACGGCGTTTTCTTGCGCGCCTGAATCGCCAACAGTTTGCTGACAGCATTGTAGTATGTTTCATTGATCTGTCCGGATGCTTGCGCTCCGATGCCGTCGCACAAATCCAAATTGACCACATCATATGGGCCAAATTCCAACGTCTTTTGCCACGCTATGGAGTTTTCGTTAACCAACTGGCGAAAGTCGTCGGGCACAATCTCAGACATCGGGTCGAAAGACGCCGACTTGCTCAGCTCATCAAGCGAGATATTGAGCTCGGCCTGATCGCCACTCTGCGGGTGCGCCGCATCGTTAAATCCCAGAAAACGTAGCTTAAGAGAACGCGGATCACATATGACGCGGCCAAAATATCTGAGGTCTAGAAGGTCTACGCCTGGAAGGCCGAAATACGTCAGCGTGCTATTCGTCGCTGGGATTTCATCAAGCATTTCTCCGATATAGTGACACCATTGATCGTTTCGAACGAACTGCTTTCGAGGCTTATGCCACGGCAAAAATCCCTTTTTGGGAGGAACAGTAACCGTATACTCTTGAACTCCAACGATGCCGCTGGCTAAATCGTCAAGATCGCCGGGATCATCATGGTTGTTCGGTCCCGACGCACTCATTCTTCGCGCTCTTCCAATATTCTATAAACTGCTAACAACAGCGATTCCTGTTGTTTCCTGGTAAGACGATCGATAAGGCCAAATGAAGCGAGCACCTGAGCAATTGCCTTCAGCTTCTCTTCAAGGATGACAACGCGAGTCCGCTCCTTCGTCGTCGTCGGTTGCTTGCGCCGATCGGTGACTGACGACCTTCTATAGACGTACGTATCTGAGGCCTTCTTAGCGGCTTTCTCATCCTCCACAATTTCGATGGACGGCGGCAGTGATGCTGCATCGTTGGCTTGGTCCGCCCACACCTGGGCCGCGATCTTTTGGATAGAATCGACACGAGCATCCTTGGCGACTTCGCGGGTCTGGACGCGAACCTCGCCAGCCGCCTTTTTTTGTGCCGTGGCGAGCTGTCTTAACGCACCGTGCAACCATCTCGTAATATAGACCGCGTGAGGATGTGCATTATTGAATGACTCGCGATCGATATTCAGGGCACTGTCCAGCCCGTCCGATACGAAAATCTCGCAAGTTATCTGCCGTAGACGCGTTTGTTCAGAAATCTGATACCGCATGAAAGTCGGATCGAATAGCGTTCCGCTGGAACCGTGAATGCGGATTAGAGAGCCCTGATGCTCTGTGGGCGCTATTTTGGGTGACCAAAATAGATAAGCCTCAAACTGCAAACGCCCTCCGCTAAGCTCAGGCGAAATCTTTGCAAATCTCTCGTCACATTTGCCAATGAAGACGATAGGATGCTTGAGCGCATGAGATGACATTGGAAGATTTCGAAATTTTATCGGACGGGCGAGCTTCAGATCGTCGATAAAAACGTCGAACGTTCCGACAGCGCCCTTCGGATCAGTCAATGCGAGAGCATTCCGAATCGAGGTCTTGGGAGTCCCCTCAACAGCCTTCGCAGACCCTTTTCGTTTGTTGGAGATTTCAAAAGTCTTTGCCCATCCGGAAACAGGCATATCGAAGAGATGACCATCGACGTACGGCAGCGGTACCGCGAGTGCGAGCTGCCAAACCATCCGCAGGTAGTAGTCGAATATTCTTTCTAGCTTTGGATTTGGATTCGCCTGATCCAGCTCCGCCCATACACAGTTCACCAACTTTTCGAATGCCTTATCGGGACCGTCCGATTTACGCCAAGGTAACGAGGAGTACCTGTCGCCAGTCCGCCTAAGTAGGTTTCCTGAGCTGTCGACCTGGCCAATATGGAAGCGGGGCGGCTCAATCGCCTGCTTTTCCTCTTCGGACGCCATGTCTTCATTTTGCTCGATGGCTGCCCAAATGTCGCGACTGCGGAGCGTATCGCGCGCTTGCGGGCGTATAGCCGTGAGAACAATGGTTGTGCCGTGCGTTTCCTTGTCGGTCGCCCGTTCTTGCCAAATACTAACTTTGCCGGATTCAAAACGCTTTTCGCCATGCCCCGGAGCGACCTCAGAGTCCGAGAACTGGCGAAGGGCGACCGTAGCGACGGTGCGATGACTGGAGCCTTTGGTCTTGGTGATTATCTGAAAAGAATGCGTTAGCTGCGATACAGAAAATAGACCAATGCCTATCTTCCCAATCAGCCTCCGGCCGTTCGGGCTTTGTTGCGGATTTCCTTTCGATGTGATCCCTAATTCTTCACCGCGGTCATTTCGCTTTGCGCTCCCCCCGATGTTGTACAGCAGATAAGCGAGAACCTCGGGGACATCCCGCTCCCATCGTCCTCAATGGTGATTCGCTCGAAGCGGGGAGCGTCAGTTTTTATGACTACACGAGTGGCGTCAGCGTCATAGGCGTTTGAAATCAGCTCTCGTAGTGCCGAGGCTGGCTGCCTGTAAATGCCATCAGTTACGCGGGCTATAACCTGTTCGTTGGTCTGAAGTATCGTGTGGACGGCATGATCCCTATCGCTCTTCAGAATATCGCTGACTAGTTCGACCTCATCTGGTATCTTCTGAACGACGAGGTCAGACATCGCTAAGCCACCAGACTGCGCTTGATCGCGGAGGCTATGCTTTTCGCGAGAGGAGGTGGCACTGCATTCGAAACCTGTTCAACCTGCTCCGATAGATTTCCTTCCAGAACGAAGGTTTTAGGGAAGCCTTGCAGCAGCATTGCTTCAAATATGCTGAGCCGTCGGCGGCCGTTCGGATGGACGTAGATCTCGCGGTGTCCGAAGGCGATCGTTGGGCTTGGCTTTGACCACTTCAATTGCTTGAAGCTTCGGCCATTATGCCCATCGACCTTCGACCTAAAACGCGGAGATTTCGGATTCATCGTCCAATGATTAGGATGATGTGGAATATCCTTCTCTGTCAACTTTGGCGAAAAATATTTCGGCTTAGGAATGCCGCCGATGGCGTCGCGTACAGAGAGGAGACCCTTTCTTTTTCTTGGACGAACAGCCAGCCGTGAGCCTCCCTTACGGAGGGCAGCAAGAACAATTCGTTTCCTTGTCTGAGGTACCCCAAAATCGAGAGAGCACAATTCCTTTTCGGTTATGTCGAGATTGAGTTTTCGCAGACCCTTGATTAACTGTGCATACGCGACGGCGTGTTTCTTATCCCGCATGCCCAGCACGTTCTCGAAGACGACAAAGTCAACATTGTAATATTTCTGAAGTTCTTTGACGATTGCGACATATAGGCTCGGCAGCTGATTCCTCGGATCGGTTGCCTTTGCTCTGGTATTCGCGCGTGAAAACCCCTGACATGGGGGCCCCCCGATTAGACCGATACGTGATCCCTTTGTGAGGGAGGCGAGTACTAATTTCGCAACGCCAGCGGGGCGCAGCTCAGCGAGGTCGCCCACGATAGCATTAGAAGTCGGAAAATTTCGCTTGTGTGTTTTTACGGCTGCTTCCGAGATATCAAAGGCGGCAACGATGTCGAAACCTGCCGTCAAAAATCCGTGGTCTAGGCCGCCGGCGCCTGAGAACAGGCTAACAATTTTCGGCAACGCATTGCTGGGTTTAAATTTCGGCTTGGCAATGGCGGGTGTCCGTTTTCGCTTGGTGGCCATTGTATTCAGCGTCGCCTGTCTTAGCGGTCAGGGCCCCGACGTATCCGTGGCTCTAAGAGCAAGAGACTAGTTACGATTGCGTTTCCGACCGTCGCCCGTAATCGTACAGGTTCGAGGGGCGGTCATCAAACCGAGAACCAGGTAGTTGAATTTTCTTGCTGTATCAGCCTGTTATCGCCCTTTCGGCATTGAGCAAGCCTGGTTCGCGTGCCCGGACGAGCGCAGCGATATGCGGACTCACGCGCGGTGGAGAACCCCGATGGTGCTTCGCTTATCCGGGGTCATCCATGCTGGTCGACGGGCAATTTTTTGAGAAGACGCGCTGATCGCCTGCGCCGCGACGTTCACCCCAATCTCCGATCAAACTCCAGCACCGCATTGAGCAGCACCTGCGCTCCGGCGGCGCATTCGTCGAAGCTCGTGGATTCCGCTTCGTTGTGCGAAATGCCGCCGCGGCAGGGGACGAAGATCATGGTGGTGGGCGCGACGCGGGCGATAGAGGTGGTGTCGTGGCCGGCGCCGGAGATCATGTCGCGCGAGAATTCACGCCGCCGCGTCGAGCGGCTTGGCGCGTCCGATCCGTTTGCGCTGGCGCGGATTGTTCATCGCCTCCCATAAATCGCTGCGGCGCTGGACGTTGAGCCAGAAGTCGGGGCTATTGCCGAACACGCGCGCGAGGATGAGCCGGTCGCGGCCGTGATTTTCCTGCGGTCGTTGCACAGCTCGTTGACATGCTTGCGCGCAACGCCCATCGCCTTGGCCAACGCGGCCTGGGTCAACGCCATCGGCTGCATGAATTCCTCGACAAGAATCTCGCCCACCGTGGCCGGCTTGCGCTTGGTCATCAGCATGGTTTGGCCTGCCTTTCGTCGTGTCCAATGTACCGCTCTGTGGCACACCGGGCAAAGGCCGCGTCATTGCGAGCGCGCGGTACATCCGCCCCCGCAAAGCGGGGGAGGGGGACCACGCGAAGCGTGGTGGAGGGGGCCTCTGAGGTGAAGCTTCGCTTGCGCCGCAGGAAGAAACAAACAAACGCTAATGCCAAATAATTTCTGGGAGGCTTGCGCGATGTCGCGGCCGAGGCCCCTTCCACCGCGCAAACGCGCGGTCCCCCTTCCCCGCTATCGCGGGGCAGGATGAAGAGCGCTCACCCCAGCCGCCGATCAAACTCCAGCACCGCATTGAGCAACACCTGCGCCCCCGCCGCGCACTCGTCGAAGCTCGTCGACTCCGCTTCGTTGTGCGAGATGCCGCCGCGGCAGGGGACGAAGATCATGGTGGTGGGCGCGACGCGGCTGACGTAGCAAGCGTCGTGGCCGGCGCCGGAGATCATGTCGCGCGCGGTGAAGCCGGCCTTTTCGGCGCCGCTGCGGACGCAGTCGATCAGCGCGGGGGCGAATTTGACCGGCGGGCACTCCCAGATGCGCGCCTCGCTGTAGGTCAGTCCCAGCGGCGGCAAAATTTCGGCGAGTGCGGCGCGCAGCTTCGCCTCCATGGCGTCGAGGACTTGGTCGTCGGGATGGCGGAAATCCACGGTGAAAAACACTTCGCCGGGGATGACGTTGCGGCTGTTCGGCCGGTTCTCGATCAGGCCGACGGTGCCGACGGCGTAGGGTGCGTGCTCGCGGGCGATGGTGTCGATGCGCTCGATCAGGCGCGCGGCGCCGAGGAGCGCGTTCTTGCGCAAGCGCATCGGCGTCGCGCCGGTATGCGCCTCCTGGCCTGTGACCGTGACCTCGTACCAGCGCATGCCTTGCACGCCTTGCACGATGCCGATCGTGCGGGCTTCGGCTTCGAGGATCGGGCCTTGCTCGATGTGCAATTCGAACATGGCGGCGAATGCGCGCGCGCCGGCTTTTTCCTCGCCGCGATAGCCGATGCGCGCCAATTCCTCGCCGAAGGATTTGCCGTCGCGATCCTTTCGCGCATAGGCGTAATCGCGCGAGAACACGCCGGCAAAGACGCCCGAGGCCAGCATCGCCGGGGCGAAGCGCGCACCTTCCTCGTTGGTCCAGTTGACGATCTCGATCGGCGCATTGGTCTCGTAAGCGGTTTCGTGCAGCGTGCGTAGCGCTTCGAGCGCGGCGAGGACGCCAAGCACGCCGTCGAACTTGCCGCCGGTCGGCTGGGTGTCGAGATGCGAGCCCATGGCGATCGGGGGAAGCGCCGGGTTCTTGCCCGGGCGGCGCGCGAACATGTTGCCCATGTCGTCGACGGTCACGCTGCAGCCGAGCGCCTCGCACTGCGCCTTGAACCAGTCGCGCACTTGGCGGTCGAGATCGGTCAAGGTCAGCCGGCATAGGCCGCCTTTCGGCGTGGTGCCGATCTGCGCTGTCGCCATCAAGGTGTCCCACAGGCGCCGGGCGTCGATTTGGAGGTTCTGCAAGGGAGGGCTCCGATGGCCGCGACAGGGCAGGGCGACGAATGATCTTCCCCCGATTTCGCGCTTGAACCAAGATCGGCGCGGCCGCGACAGTTGCTTACAGAGGGAAGCGAGGCCGGCAATGGGCAGATGGCTATTTATGGCAGGCGTTTTCGCCGCGTTCTCGATTGTCGCGGTAGGCGCCGTTCAAGCCCAATCGCGCAAGCCGACCGCGCGGGAAGTGACGGCAATCCGCGACTGCGCCAAGAAGTACGAGGACGATGACCTCGATGCCGGCGAGCAGAATTGCCTGTTCAAGCTCGTCGCCGACCGCTGCCTGGGCGATCCCGGTTCGAAGAACGACCGCCAAATGGCGGACTGCTTCGAAATCGAGGGCGTCATCTGGGACGATCTGCTCAACGCCAATTACAAGGCGCTGCTCGGCGAGCTTGATGCCGATCAGACGGCGAAGGCCAAGGCGATGCAGCGCGCCTGGATGAGTTATCGCGATACCACCTGCCAGTTCTATTACGACAAGATCCAGGGCACGATGGCGCAGATGATGATTGCCGCTTGCGTCACCCGCGAGACAGCGCGGCGCGCCATGCTGCTCGCCTCCTTCAGCCGGCTGTAGCCGTCGATTATCAGCCAATGGCTCATAGGCTATTGGCCGAATAGGTCGTTGACGCAGTCCGACACGGCTATCGGCGTACTAACTCATTGAATCCATGACGAATCAGCTATGATGCGGCGGAGCCCGAATGCCGGGGCAAGCGCGGGGGCCTGCGCATGCTGCGCGTGCGGTTAAAAGCGGACGGACGTTTGGTCGAAGTGCTGCCCGACGGCAGCGAACGCGCCATCGCCAGCGATCCGCGGGCGATAGCAACGGCGGCGCATAACGCGGCGCGCGCCGCGGACCGCTTCAACGACGCCGCTTATGCCCGCAATATCCGCAGCCGCACCGGCCTCACCCAGGCCGCCTTTGCGGCGCGGATCGGCGTGCCGGTCGAAACCGTGCGCAATTGGGAGCAGGGCAAGCGTTCGCCGCGCGGCCCGGCGCGTGCGCTGCTCAAAGTCATCGAGCAAGCGCCCGAGGCCGCCTTTGCCGTGCTCGGCAAAGCGCGCTAAAGTCGTAGCCCGGATTGCGCAACGCGCAATCCGGGGTTTCGCTCGCAGCAGGTTTTTCCCCGGATCGCATCCGCAATCCGGGTTACAATTGATGCATGGCGACGATCGAACCAATCCCGAGCATCGAGGCGAACGGCGCCAAGATTCCGCTGGTCGGGCTTGGCACCTGGGAACTGCGCGGCCGCATTTGCGCCCGGGTCGTCGAGCAGGCGTTGCGCCTTGGCTACCGCCATATCGACACCGCGGAAATGTACGACAATGAGCGCGACGTCGGCGACGGCATCCGCGCTTCGGGCGTCAAGCGCAACGACGTGTTCGTCACCACCAAGATCTGGCCGACGCATTTCGCGCCGCGGGCGCTGGAGCGCGCCACGCGCGATTGCCTGGTGCGGCTGCGCCTGAGCGAAGTCGACCTTGTGGTGCTGCACTGGCCCAATCCGCAGATTCCGCTGTCCGAGACGCTCGGCGCCTTGTGCAAGGTCAAGCGCGACGGCCTCGCCCGCCACATCGGCGTCTCCAATTTCACCGTGGCGCAGATCGCGGAGGCGGTGGCGATCGCGACCGAGCCCTTGGTCTGCGATCAGGTCGAATGCCACCCGTATCTCGACCAGTCCAAGGTGATCGCGGCCTGCCACGAGCGCGGCATGGCAGTGGTGGCCTATAGCCCGATCGCGCGCGGCAACGCCAAGAACGACAAGGTGCTGGCGCGCATCGGCGCCGCGCATAAAAAGTCCGCGGCGCAAATCAGCCTGCGCTATCTGGTGCAGCAGAACATCGTCGTCATTCCGCGCACCAGCAAGGTCGAGCGCTTGACCGAGAACGCCGCTTTGTTCGACTTTACGCTCAGCGACGAGGACATGGCCGAGATCGCCGCGCTGGCGAACCCGGACGGCCGCCTCGTCGATTGGTCCTATTCCGGCAGCGCCAAATGGGATTAGCAGGTGGGATTAGCAAGTGGGATTAGCAGGTGGGATTAGGCCATAGTTGGATTAGGCCATAGACGTGGCCCGAGACTCCATCGGCCCGCCGAACGCCTTGGCGGACTTGAAATCGATGCGATCAACCAGCCTTGTTGACGACTTTGGACACGCCGGTCTTGATTTTCTCGGCAGCTTCCGTCGCCATCTCCTGAGCGAGTGCGCAAAGCTCCTTATTCTGCGCGGACATGATCTCGAATTGCTTGCGAATTTGCGCGGTCGATAGCTCGATAAATTCCGACGGGGACTTCACACGCAACAGCTCATCGATGTAGTCAAAGGCAGTGCGAGCGTTGGTGCGGGCAATCTCGAAAAGCTTGCGATTGTAGTCGGTAGCACGCTTGACAGCAGCCTCGTAGGTATCTTCGAGCAAGTCGGCCGCTTCCTCGCTGGCTACCTTGGCCCTTGCGCAAGCGTCTTTGGTCTGCTCGACGCCCTTTTCGGCCATCTCACGAAGCGCCTCCGGCATTTCCATGCTCGGTATTTCGAATTTTGGCATTTCGAATTTCGGAATTCCGTAGTTCGGTATGTCCACCGGGGAGCCAGCACGTTTCGTCTTGGCATTGGTAGTTTCCGTCATGGCACTTATCCCTTAGGGGGCGTTTCTGGCAGAATATCCGAACCCGTCGCCCTCAGCTTCGGTCGGACGGTAGCGGAGCGTTGCTCTTAGCTGCGACTAGCGCAACGTTTACAGACGTCGCGAGAATCTTCTCCGCCGAAGCTTATTGTGGGGCACCCCGCGCTGAGCGCATTGACTTAGATCAAACTACGACCCGACTTGCGATTATGATTAAGCGAGCAATGTCTCGTTCGATGGCAGGTGTCGGGCGCACGCTTGTTCTGGCCTATGTCCGCCTTGCCCCGAGAGCGACGGCCAGCCGCGGCAAGACATGCCAAGTTGGGGCTTTGACGTTATGGCTCGCAGTCGCATCACGCTGATTGTTGATTACCTAAATTATATTCAGGAAAAATGATTGCAGGGTGTGACATGCGGCGTGGACCACGGCTGCCTCTCAAAAAAGGGCCCCGACAGATATACCTATCGAGGCCGAGCTGCGTCTCACCATCAGAATGGAGCGCGTGTATGAAGAATGGGCACCGCGTCATACCGATGATTGGGTGAGATTATTGCAGTCGAGCCGGTCGCAATTGATCCAGATCAATGCTTGGACTTCATTAGGCCTAATGCTGCAACGTCATATCAACCGTCTCGGAAAAGCTGCGAGTTCATGCGAGGCCAATCGCAAGGAGAGATATTGCCGTCGTGAAAGCCATTATGAGATTGGTTGTTGTGGCTGCCGCGCTAGCCGGAGCAACGAGTTTCGATGTTGTCCCCAGCTTGGCTTTTGGGGATGGCGCGTGGTGCGCGATGATAAATAAAGGAATGGGCGAGGTAATTTTGGATTGCCAGTATCGCACGTTCCAAGATTGCAGGGCGGGTGCAGCGGCCGATCGCGGCTTTTGCAATCTGAACCCGGCGCCGGGCCCGTCTGCGACCGCGGCAGCGACCGCACGAAGGCATAAAAAACGGCACGCACGACCGTATTGATCTGGCGGTTCACGCGGCCTTGCTCTCCGCCGCCACGCTGCGCGCCATGAAATCGGCGAACACCCGGGCGATCTCCGGCTCATAGGCGCCCCAGTCCGGGAACGGAATGAGCGGCACGTCCTGGTCGGTGACCGGCAAGCAATGCAGCTCGCTGCCGGCAATGAGTTGGTGCGCCGCAAGGCCGCTGGCGCTCGAATGGGTGTTGTCGTTGCCGGGGATGACGATGGTCGGCGTCTTGACGGCCCGCAATTGCTCCGGGCTCACGCCCATCACCGGATAATGCCCGCCGGCGACGAAAATCTCGTTCCAGCGCGTCAACACGTCGATGAATTGCTGCGCCGGCAATTTGGCCAAATAGTCGCCGTTGCGCGGATTGGCGGCGATGCGTTCCTTCCAGGCCTCCATGGCGCAGACCGCGGCCATGCCGCCTTCCTTGGCGGCGCGGATGAACTGGCCGTAGTAGTTTTCGGGGAGGCGGCCGGCGGCGAAAGGTCCGCCGGTGACGCGAAGCAGCAACAGGCCGCGCACGGCCTGCGGATAATTCAAGTAGAACAAGATCGAGGTGCGCGCCCCGGCCGAGGAGCCGCTGAAGAAGGCTGGTAGCGCGTTCTGCTCGGACAACAGCGCGTACATGTCGCGCGTCCAGATGATTTCTTCGCCCTCGTCGCCGGCGATCAAAATGTCGGAGGCGCCGGTATTGCGGCGGTCGTGGAGCATGACGCGGTAGCCGTAGTGCGCAATTTTCTCGGCGAGCGGGATGAACTCGTCGTGGCCGCGCCGGCCGCCGGTGGTCATCACCACCCAAGGATGATTGGCCTTGCCGCGGTCGCCCACGGTCCGCCAATTGATGTTCACGCCATTGATCTTGCTGACCGGCATCCTGCGCTCCCTCCATTTACGGAGGGCAGTTCATCATATTGTCGTGGATACGGAAAGCCGGGCGGGGGGCTTGCGTCAGAATTCGACGTCGAGTTCCTCGAGCTCGTCCGGCTCGGCTTTGGCGCCGGCGGTCCACTCCTGCATCAACGGCATCGCCATGATGGTGCGGCAATAGCCTTTCGCCTGCTGATCCAGCGCCACGTCGTACGTGATAAAGCGCGAGCACACCGGGGCATACATGGCGTCCGCGGCGCAGGGCTTTTTGCCGAACAGAAATGGGCCGCCATACTGGGCGAGGCATTCGCGCCAGATCGTGCAGATGCGCTCGATGTCGCCGCGGGCGCCGGCCCAGGATTTGAAACCGGGAAAATGCGCCTTGATGTTCATCGGCAGCGCGGCGCGCAGATTGGAAAAGCCGGAATGCATTTCGCCGCAGATCGAGCGGCAATGGGCGCGTTGCGCCTGATCGGACGGCAACAGCCCGGCCTCCGGACTGATCTCATGCAGATACTCGGCGATCGCCAGCGTGTCCCACACTTTCAGTCCGTCGCGGGTCAGGCAGGGCACCAGGAAGGACGGCGACAGCAGCAGCAATTCGGCGCGGGTCGAAGGGTCGTCGGTCGAGACATGCTGCTCCTCGAAATCGAGGTTCGCCATTTTGCATAGCAACCAGCCGCGCAGCGACCAGGAGCCGTAATTCTTGCTGGCAAGCGTCAGAGTGGCCTTGGACATCCCATTGCTCTCTTTGAGAAATGCATCCTGACTCAATGAGTTAGCGACCAGAACATGGTTTTGTGGCGGCCCGCTGGCTGTTATTTGAGCACCCGCCTTCGACCTCCGTCCCGCATAATGCAGGATGTTCATATTCTTGTCGCAGTGCAACAAGAAATGCACTAGCTTTCAAGCGTTGGGGGGTCGAAGTGTTTCCGCCGCCAGGCGGATCGCGGCGCCCGTGGAGCTGAACTGAGCCTCGGGATGCTGTATCTCGCTTACCAGTTGCAATCCGACATCATGACGCCGGTCCGCGCTTGGGCCGGCATGGCCGCTTCCGGCGGCGCGCCGCTGTTGTCCGACCATCCGGCGCTGCGCAATCTCACCGCGGTCTATGAGTTGATCGCGCGTGCCGGCCTCACCCATACGCGGCCGCCGTTCGGCATCGACAAAGTCACCGTCGGCAACCGCGAGGTCGAGGTGCGCGAGGAGGCCACGGCAAAGACGCCGTTCGGCACGCTGCTGCATTTCAAGAAGGACATCGCCACCGCGCAGCCGCGCGTGCTTCTGGTGGCGCCGCTGTCGGGGCATTTTTCGACGCTGCTGCGCGCCACCGTGCGCACCATGCTGCCGGACCACGACGTTTACATTACCGACTGGCACAACGCCCGCGACGTTCCGCTCACCGCCGGCCGCTTCGGCATGGACGAATATACCGACCATCTGATCAAATTCCTCGAAACCATGGGACCGGGATCGCATATCCTGGCGGTGTGTCAGCCTTGCGTCGCGGTGCTCGCCGCCGCCGCGGTGATGGCGCAGGCCGGCAACCCGGCGCAGCCGCGCTCGATGACGCTGATGGCCGGGCCGATCGATACCCGGGTCAATCCGACAAAAGTGAACGAGCTCGCCAAGAAACGCAGCATCGAATGGTTCGAGCGCACGCTCACGGCGTCGGTGCCGCTGCGCTATCCCGGCGCGTTCCGCCGCGTCTATCCCGGCTTCGTGCAGCTCGTCGCCTTCATGAGCATGAATGTCGAGCGCCACATCAAGGCGCATAAGGAGCTTTACGACAATCTCGCCGCCGGCGAATTCGAGAAGGCGGCGGTGACCAAGGCGTTCTACGACGAATATTTCGCGGTGCTCGATCTCACCGCGGAATTCTATCTGGAGACGGTGCAGCTCATTTTTCAGGATTACGCGCTGCCGCTCGGCAAGCTCGAATGGCACGGGGAGCGCGTCGAGCCGAGCGCCATTCGCAAGACCATGCTGCTCACGGTCGAAGGCGAGCGCGACGACATCTGCGCGGTCGGCCAGACGGTGGCGGCGCACGATCTGTGCAGCAAGCTGCGGCCTTATCTCAAGCGTCACCACATGCAGGCCGGCGTCGGCCATTACGGCGTGTTCTCCGGCTCGCGCTGGGAAAAGCAGATTTATCCCATTTTGAAGAACGTGATTTTGTCGAGCGATTGAGCGACCGCGACCTGTGCGATCGAGCGGGGCGCCTCTCCGGTTCCACTTCGTCGCATTGGAGCCGCAATCTCACGTTGTTTTCGAATTTAATACTCAGTTGAGCCACTGTTGGAACACAACCTTGTGTCCACATGGTTAATTGAGACCACTGGCATACGCCCTGGCTCACGAGCGCGTTCGCGCTCCACGGAGGAATCAACACATGACCAATTATATCATCCAGCTCGTCGCCAACGGCGGCTACTGCCTGGGAGTCCAACAGGCGTCTCCGGGATCAAACGTCACGCTGAGCACTCTGCAGGGCATCGGCAACAAGACCACGCAGTGGGAGCTCGATCCCAATACGGGCCTGATCACCTTGGCGGCCAATCCCAACCTGTGCCTGGACATTCAAGGCAACTCGCCGGGCAATGGCGTCGCGCTGATCGTTGCAACATACGTTCTGGGCCGCCCCTACCAACTCTGGAACTGGGTCGGTTCGCCACCCGCCATCATGAGCATTGGTGCGGCGGGCTACTGTGTCGACAATAGCGGAGGTAACGTGGCCCCGGGCAACAAGATACAGCTGTGGCAGCAGGGCGGCGGCAGTGCCAATCAACAGTGGACCGAGCTCTCGGTTCCCATGCTCAGCCTGGTGAAGAAGGCGGCCTGAAACGCTCAAGGCTCGATCACTCTTGCGGTGATGCGTCAACGCGCCGGAAGCCGTGGCCCTGAATTGAGAAAGCGCACCCTCGGGCGGTCCCGAGGGTGCGGCTGCCGCCCGTCGAAGCGCGCTTCGCTCGGCCTCGCATTACGGCGTGTTCTCCGGCAGGCGCTGGGAAAAGCAGATTATCCGATTTTGAAGAACGTGACCCTGTCGAGCGATTGAGGGCAGTGCGCTTGCGCCCTGTCTCGCAATGAACGCTACGGCAGAGTAGTCTTGCACCCCGACAAACGAGGGCAGGAAACATTATGGCTACGACCGTCAAACAGATGTTGGAGGCAGCCAACGCTGCCGTGCCGAAGATTACGCCGGCGGAAGCCAAAGAGATGATCGCGAAAGGCAATACGCTCGTCGTCGACATCCGCGACGCCCCGGAAGTTGCGGCAAGCGGCAAGATCGCCAGCGCCGTTCATGTCTCGCGCGGCATGCTGGAGTTCCGCGCCGATCCGGAGCTGCCGTCGCACGACGAGAATTTCACCAAGGACAAGGCGGTCATTCTCTATTGCGGTTCCGGCGGACGCGCGGCTCTGGCCGGCAAAATGCTGAAAGATCTCGGTTACGAGAAGGTCTTCAACCTCGGCGGCTTCAAGGACTGGGCTGACAGCGGCGGCGCGGTGGAAAAGGCTTAAGCGCTCACCGCATCGCCGCGGCGATGTTGCCGCCATCGACGGTGGTGACGTTGGCGGTGGTTTTCAGCTCCAGCGCCTGGTGCAGAAAGGCCTGCGCCACGTCTTCGGCGGTGACTTCGCGGCCGAGCAGATTGCCGCTCATATAATCCTTCTCGCTTAAGCCGCGCGCTTTTGAGCGCGAGGCGATCACGTCGGGCGTGAGCAAGCCGGAGCGGATGCGGTCGGCATTGACGGCGTTGGCGCGGATGCCGTCGGCGCCGTAATCGAGCGCGTATTGGCGCATCAAGGCGAGTGCCGCGGCTTTGGGGATGCCGTAGGGACCGAAATTCGGGCCGGGATTGACTGCTTGCTTGGAGACATTGAACAGCAGGCAGCCGCCGGTGCCCTGCGCCAGCATGATTTTCACCGCGGCCTGTGCCACGCGCTGGTGGCCGTAGAAATTCAGCTCAAAACTTTTGTGCATGATGGCTTCGGCGACTTCGCCGATGCGGCCCTGCCACGCCGCGCCGGCATTCGACACCACGATGTCGACGCCGCCGAAGTTTTTGACGATCTTGTCGAAGGCGGTGCGCGCCAACTCGGCGTCGGTCACGTCGCAGGCGACCGGCAGCGCGGTCGGGCCGAGCTTCGCGGCCTCTTCGCTGGCGGCGGCGAAATTCATATCAAGCAGCGCAACCTCGGCGCCGGCCGCGGCAAGAATTCTCGCCGTTGCCGCGCCGATGGCGCCGCCGGCGCCCGTGACAGCGGCGATCTGCCCCTCTAGCGGCTGCGACTTGCGCGCGCCGAGCTTGGCCTGCTCCAACGGCCAATATTCGCAATCGAACATGTCGGCTTCGGAAATCGACTCGAAGCGGCCGATGGCTTCGGCATTGCCGACGCCTTCGACCCACGCTTCGGCGATATCGGCGGCGACGATCGCATCGCGTTTGCAACGGCCGAGACCGAACAGGCCGAGCCCCGGCACCAGCACGACGCGGGGCAGGGGATCGAGCTCATGCTTGATGTGCCCCACGCGTTTGTTGTGGCGCGCGAAATAGTCGCGATAGCGGCCGGCGAATTGGCTCGCCCGCTCGCGCGCGATCCGCGCAAATTCGTCAAGCTTGCCGTTTTCCGGCGCCGGCAACAGCAGCGGCCAGTTCTTGGTGCGGATGGTGTGGTCGGGCGTGATGACGCCCAATTGGGAGACGCGCGCCAATTCTTTGGCATTGACGAAATTGCGCACGGTCTCGCCATTGCGAAATTCGAGCACGAGCCGCCGCCAGGCGCCTTCGACCGTCGCGTCCTTCTCGCTGCACGCCCCGCGCACGATTGGCGCGACATGGGATTCGCCGGCGATGTCGTGCGGCAGCGCGGCGACGGCCATAGTCCTGCGATGCCGCGCGATAAAATCCTCGGCGAGCGTTACCATCGCGATCATGCGCTCGTAAGTCTCGCGCGCACTGTCGCCGAAGGTGACGATGCCGTGCTTGCTCAGGATCAGCCCGTCGCTCGGCTTGGCCTGCTCGAAAACCTCGATCGCTTTTTTGGCCAGCCCAAAGCCCGGCATGACATAGGGCACGAAGCCCAGCCGGCGGCCAAAAACGTCCTCGCACTTCTTCTCGCCGTCGGGCTGGTCGATCAGGCTGAGCACCGCGGTGGCATGAGTGTGATCGATAAATTTGTGCGGCAGAAAGGCGTGCAGCATCATCTCGACCGAGGGATTGGGCGCCTTCGGGTCGATGAGATTGGCGCGCTCGACGGCGACCAAATCTTCGTCGCCGATCGATTTGAGCGCGCGCAGCTTGCGCATCGGCTCGAGCCGCACGGCGACGAAGCCCTCTGCTCCGATCTCGGCCATGTCGGAGCCGGAAGATTTCACGTAAAGCACTTCGGCGTCTTCGCCCAAGCGGTCGCGCATGCTCGCTTTCAGCGAGGTGTTGCCGCCGCCATGCAGGACGAGTTTCGGATCGCGGCCGAGCAGGCGCGTGGTGTAGATGCGCAGCGCGAGATCGCGGCCGATGCCCGCCGCAGCGCCGTCCGCGACCAAGCTTTCGGCGTCACGATCGGCCCAGCCGCTCTTCACGGTTTTCGATCCGCCGTTCAGCCGCCGGCAAAACGGCGCGACCACCATCCGGTGCGGCGCGGCCGGTCGGTTTCGGCGGCCTCGCCGATCTCGGTAACCACCGGTTCCGGCGTCGGCGATACCGGCTGTTGGGTTTGCGGCGGCGGCAGCGTGTCTTCAGTGCCGCCGATCGGCGCACGCTCGCGCACCGTCGAGCGCCGCCGCACCGGCTCCTCCGGCGGGAGCGGCTCCGGCGCTTCGGCGCGTATGGGAGATGGCGCAGCCGGGCGCGGCGGCGCGTCGAGATCGGCGACGGCCTCCTTCAGGTCGGGTTCGGTCGGAGCCGGCTCGATCAAGCCTTCGGCCGGAGCGAATTCCCGCGGCGCCGCATAGGACTCGCGGTCATCGCCGCCATTGTGCGCCGTGTCGCCGTTGCCGCCATACACCGCGTCGCCGTTACGGTTGCGGTTGCGCCGGCCGCCCCGGCGCCCGCGGCGCCGCCGCCGTTCGCCGTCGCGGCGCGGCTCGCCGCCCTGTTCCTGCGCCGCGAATTCGCCCGCCTGCTCGACCAATTCGTCGTCGGCGGCAGGCTCCCGATCCGCTTCGGCGGGCAACTCGCTTCCAGGCTCGCCGACTGCAGCGAGTTCGTGGTGTTCATGCGGCTCTTCATACTGCGCTTCCCGCGGCTGTCCGCGAGCGCCTTCGCCGCCGTTGCGACCGCCGCGCCGCCGCCGTCGCCGCCGTCGCCGCGGACCGCCTTCGTCTTGCTCGGGCGCCATTTGTTCGGGCAGGCCGGCCGGCGCGGCCTCGGGTTCCGCCGCCTCGACTTCCTCTTCGCCTTCCGTGGCGCCGAAGTCTTCGAGGTCGTCCTCCTCTTCGAGCGGCGCGGGCAGCGCCTGCGGGCGCTCGGCGAGCGCTTTGGCCGCTTCGACCGTATGCACTTGCTCGCCGCGGTCGATGATGAAGGCCTGCGGCGCCCGCACCGATTCGTCCGCGGATATCGTAATCGTGATGACGAAGCGCTCTTCCAGGCTGCGCAGATGCGCGCGCTTCTGGTTGAGCACATAGAGCGCGACGTCGGGCCGCGTGCGCACGATGAGATTGTGCGTGGCGCCCTTGATGAGCTGCTCCTCGAGCGCCCGCAGCACCTGCAAGGCGAGCGAGGACACCGAGCGGACGTGGCCGCTGCCGCCGCAATACGGACACTTCTCCGTCGAGCTTTCCAGCACGCTCGAGCGGATGCGCTGGCGCGACATTTCCAGCAGGCCGAAATGCGAGATGCGGCCGACTTGAATGCGCGCGCGGTCGTGCTTGAGGCACTCCTTGAGCCGGCGCTCGACGGCGCGGTTATTGCGCTTCTCGTCCATGTCGATGTAGTCGATCACGATCAGCCCGGCGAGATCGCGCAGGCGGAGCTGCCGGGCGATCTCGTCGGAGGCTTCTAGATTGGTCTTGAGCGCAGTGTCCTCGATATGATGCTCGCGCGTGGCGCGGCCGGAGTTCACGTCGATGGCGACCAAGGCCTCGGCCTGGTTGAGCACGATGTAGCCGCCGGAGCGCAGCTGCACGACCGGCGAGAACATGGCGTCGAGCTGATTTTCCACGCCATAGCGCGACAATAGCGGTTGCGTATCGTTATAAAGGTGGACGTTCTTGGCATGGCTCGGCATGAGCATGCGCATGAAATCCTTGGCCTCGTGATAGGCTTCGGGGCCGGCGACGATCACCTCGTCGATGTCCTTGGTGTAGAGATCGCGGATCGAGCGCTTGACCAGCGAGCCTTCCTCATAGACGAGCTTGGGCGCGGTCGATTTGAGCGTCAGGTCGCGAACCGTCTCCCACATGCGCAACAGATATTCGAAATCGCGCTTGATCTCGATCTTGGTGCGGTTGGCGCCGGCGGTGCGCAGGATGACGCCCATGCCTTCCGGCACTTCGAGTTCGGCGGCGGCCTCTTTGAGCCGCGCGCGGTCTTCGGCACTGGTGATCTTGCGGCTGATGCCGCCGCCACGGGCAGTGTTCGGCATCAGCACCGAATAGCGCCCGGCGAGCGACAGGTAGGTCGTCAGCGCCGCGCCCTTGGTGCCGCGTTCCTCCTTGACCACCTGGACCAGCATGACCTGGCGGCGCTTGATCACCTCTTGGATCTTGTACTGGCGGCGATAGCGCGGCGCACGATCGGGAACTTCCTCCATCGCGTCGGCGCCGCCGACCAACTCGACGATCTCTTCGGCGGCTTCCTCGTCTTCGCCGTTGTCGTCGTGCTCGCGGGCTTCGTTCGCAGCCGCCGCTTCGGCAGGTTCGGCGGGGTGGCCGGGCGCGGACTGGTCCGCCTCGTTTAACTGAAAGCCAGGATGCTCGGTTTCGGCGTGCTCGCCGGCGGCATCGGCAATCGTCGGCGACTCGACAGATTGGGTGTGGTCCTCATCCGGCTCGGCATCACTGCCCAGCGCGGCGTCGCCCGGCATTTGCACGACGTCCATCGCCGTTTCCGAGGATTCGTCTTCGGCCGGCGCCGCTTCGGCGTTGTCGGGAGCCGCGAGCATGCCCAATTCCGAATGCTCGGCACTTTCATCGCGATCGACCGGCGACGGCGCTTCCTGGTCCGGACCGGCCGAATCGTCAGCTGGCAATTCGGCGCGTCCGCCGCGCCTGACCGCGTCGCGGCGCGCCGCGGGATGATTGCCATTGCGGCGATGCCGCCGCGAACGGCGATCGACCTCGTCATCGGCGGCGCGTTGCGCGCGCTCTTCCTCGTCGATCAAAGCCTGCCGGTCGGCAACCGGGATCTGATAGTAATCGGGGTGGATTTCGCTGAACGCCAGGAATCCGTGACGATTGCCGCCGTAATCGACGAAAGCGGCCTGCAGCGACGGCTCGACGCGCGTCACCTTGGCCAGATAGATATTGCCTCTTAATTGCTTGCGGTGCGCGGATTCAAAGTCGAATTCTTCGACGCGGTTGCCGCGCAAAACGACCACCCGGGTCTCCTCGGGATGGGTCGCGTCGATGAGCATTTTGTTGGCCATTGGCAAATCTCTTGGAGGCCGGCACGCCCGCTCGCGCTACGCCGCATCGGCGGGGGCAGGGGGCATGGGCCCGATTTTCGGTGAATGGAACGGATCGGAAATCGCGAGACCGGCAAGCGGATAGGTCGCGCAGTCCGGCAAGCGCCGCATGAACGCTGCCGTATTTGGGAAAGCGACCCTGGCCGTGTTGAACGAAGACTTGCGCCTCGACCATGAACTCCAAACCGCGATGGGGCGGCAGCGCCAGGCGCGGCCGCAATTTCTTTCGTGTGCTCACGGCACGGCGCGACACTGTACCAGCAGGCTCTGGCACGCGGGTCGGGCGCGAGGTTCCGGCTGTCCTCATCTCCGAGGGCGTCGGTCTTGCTTTGCGCCGTCGTCGGCACCCGGTTCGCTGGAGCCACAAACTGAAATCATGGCCCAAAACGAACATTCGGCGCCGAAGCGGCTCGAAAGCGGCGTCCGCCTCGCTCCCGTCATTTTTCTCGGGGAGCCAAACGCTTGCGGACTTGACCGGATGCCCTAACGCGACACAACCGGAACCTTTAACCGTCAGCGCTCTCTTCTTAAGGCCCCCGGCACTGAATTGGCAAGTCGCCTGTGGGATTTGGCGGCGGGAGCGGCTTTCGCAAGGTCCAAAGGAACGTCCAAGGGAACGATGTTGCCGAGGCTTAAGTTTCGGTTAACCACGCGTCCCTAATGGAGTAAGAGGGGCTCGATGGGGTGGAAGCCGATGCCTGTCCATGCCGTGCGCTGGGCTCTCCTCGGTGCGCTCTTCGCCGGTACGGCAGTGGCGGCCGCGGCGCCGGCCACGGTTCCCGCGCCCGACTCATATCCGGTGGCGACCGATGTCCGGCTCGGCGGCGACGGCACGCAGACCCGATTCGTCATGGACCTCGATCGCAAGATCGACCTGCACGTCTTTACTCTTGCCGACCCCTACCGCCTCGTCCTCGATATCCCCCAGGTCACGTTTCAGCTGCCGCCGCATGCCGGCGAGAACGGGCGCGGGCTGATCAAGGCGTTCCGCTTCGGCTTGGTGATGCCGGGCGGGTCGCGGATGGTGTTCGATCTGGCCAAGCCGGCGCGCGTCGATAAAGCCTTCGTCATGGCTGAGGCGCCCGGCGTACCGGCGCGCCTGGTTCTCGACCTCGTCGCCACCGATCGCGAGAGCTTCTTGCGCAACATGGCGGTCGAGGAAAAATTCGCCCGCAAGGAGACGCCGCCGCAGCCCGCGCCGCCGCCAGCGTCGAGCGATCCGCGTCCGCTGGTCGTGCTCGATCCCGGTCACGGCGGCATCGACACCGGGACGCGGGCGCCGAATGGCGAATGCGAGAAGGATATCGTGCTCGATTTCGCCAAGCGGTTGCGCGATCGCATCGAGAAATCGGGCAAATATCGCGTGCTGATGACGCGCAGCGACGACACATTCGTGCCGCTCGGCGATCGCGTCCGCATCGCGCGCCAGGCCGGCGCTGCGCTGTTCGTTTCGATTCACGCCGATTTCTTGCCGCGCAAGGAAGGCGATGCCGAAGGCGCCACCGTTTACACGCTGTCCGATACGCCGTCCGATCCCCAGGCCGCACGCGTCGCCGCAGAGGAAAACCGCGCCAACGTCATTGCCGGCGTCAATCTTAAGGACGAGCCGGACGACGTTGCCGGCATTCTGCTGGATCTGGCGCAGCGCGAAACCAAGACCTTCTCGGTGCAATTTGCCCATAAATTGGTCGCCGGCTTGAAGACGGTTACGCGCCTGAACAAGGACCCGGTGCGGTCGGCGGGGTTCCGCGTGCTGCGCTCGCCCGACGTGCCCTCGGTGCTGATCGAATTGGGCTATGTGTCGAACAAGCAGGATCTGCAGTCATTGAACTCGGACAGTTGGCGCGACCGGACGGCAAATTCGGTTGCGTCGGCCATCAACGACTATTTTGCCACCCATCTCGCCGGGGCCCGTGCCAATTAAGTTCGCAATCCGGAGGTAGAGTGTGCCGGACCGGCCTCAGTTTGAACAAAAACCGGAGCGACGAGACGCGATGAAGAGGGTAGTGTATGATTGGTGTATGGTGGATATGTGGGCCGGTACCGCCACACCGGCCGGCCGGCCGATCGGGTCGGTTGCTCGGCGTCATGTCAGTTCTGTAGGCCGAGGCGGGGCGGGGCAACCTCAATGAAATCGGTGTCGCGGTGAAATTGCTCCTGCGCTTTTTGGGCTTCCTGTTCGCGGCGGGCACGATCCTGTTCATCGTCGGGGTCGCCGCGACCGCGGGCCTGTTGTGGCATTACTCCAAGGACCTGCCCGACTACACCCAGCTTCAAGACTATGAACCGCCGGTGATGACGCGGGTGCATGCCGCCGACGGTTCGCTGCTCGCCGAATATGCCAAGGAGCGCCGCCTCTATTTGCCGATTCAGGCGATCCCGAAGCTCGTCACCAACGCCTTCGTCGCGGCGGAGGACAAGAACTTCTACCACCATCCGGGCGTCGACATTTACGGCATCATCCGTGCCGGCATTTTCTACATTGAGAATTACGGCAGCGGCCGCCATCCGCAGGGCGCTTCGACCATCACCCAGCAGGTCGCCAAGAACTTCCTGCTCAACAACAAAGTGTCGTTCGAGCGCAAGATCAAGGAGGCGCTGTTGGCGCTGCGCATCGAGCGCACTTATTCGAAACAGAAAATCCTCGAACTCTATCTCAACGAAATCTATCTCGGCTTCGGCGCCTACGGCATAGCCGCGGCCTCGCTTTTGTACTTCGACAAGTCGGTGCACGAACTGACCATCGCGCAGGCGGCCTACCTTGCAGGCCTGCCCAAGGGCCCGAACAACTACAATCCGTTCCGGCACAGGGAAGACGCCATCGCGCGGCGCAATTACGTGATCGACCGCATGGTCGAAGACGGCTTCATCTCGGCGGCCGACGGCGCCAAGGCGGAAAAGGAGCCGCTTGACGTGACCGTGCGCACGGCGAGCCCGCACGTCTTTGCCGCCGAATATTTCACCGAAGAGGTGCGCCGCTATCTCTACGACAATTACGGTGAGAAGAAGCTCTACGAGGGCGGATTGTCGGTGCGCACCACGCTCGATCCGAAACTGCAAATGCTGGCGCGCAACACCATGGTCGACGGGCTCGTCAATTTCGACGAGAAGCAGGGCTATCGCGGCCCGGTCACGAAAATCGACGTGGGCGGCGACTGGGGCGTCAAGCTCGCCGACGTAAAATCGCTGGACGATATCGACCCCTGGCGCCTGGCCGTGGTGCTCCAAGTCGACAATCAGTCGGCGCGCATCGGGTTGCAGCCGGGGCGCGATCCGGCCGGCGCCGTGCTCAAGGACCGCGAGGTCGGCATCGTGCCGCTCGACGGCGTCAAATGGGCAAAGCCGGCCAGCGGGCCGTCGAAGCCGATCCAGCATGTCGACCAGGTGCTTTCCGCCGGCGACGTGATCTACGTCGACCCGCTGGAGCAGCAAGGCCAATATCGGCTGCGGCAAGTGCCGGAAATCTCCGGCGCCATGGTGGTGATGGATCCGCACACCGGCCGCGTGCTCGCCATGGTCGGCGGCTTCTCGTTCGATCAGAGCCAGTTCAACCGCGCCACCCAGGCGCTGCGCCAGCCGGGCTCCTCGTTCAAGCCCATCGTCTATGCGGCAGCGCTCGACAACGGCTACACGCCCTCGACCATCATCATGGATGCGCCGATCGAGATCGACATGGGCGCCGGCGGCGGCATCTGGACGCCGCAAAACTATGGCGGCAAATTTTTCGGCCCGTCGACGCTGCGCTTCGGCCTCGAAGAATCGCGCAACGTCATGACGGTGCGGCTCGCCCAGGACATCGGCATGCCGCTGATCTCCGAATACGCCAAGCGTTTCGGTGTCTATGACGAGCTGCCGCCGTATCTGTCCTATGCGCTCGGCGCCGGCGAAACCACCGTGATGCGCATGGTCACCGCCTATTCGATGTTCGACAACGGCGGCCGCCGCGTCATCCCGACGCTGATCGACCGCATCCAGGACCGCTACGGTCACACCATCTACAAGCACGATCAGCGCCAATGCGTCGGCTGCAACGCCAAGGATTGGCACGATCAGCCGGAGCCGACGCTGGTCGACAAGCGCGAGCAGGTGATCGATCCGATGACCGCCTATCAGGTCACGTCGCTGATGGAAGGCGTGGTGCAACGCGGCACCGGCGTCGCGCTACGCGCGGTGGGCAAGCCGATCGCCGGCAAGACCGGCACCACCAATGACGAGAAGGACGTTTGGTTTATCGGCTACTCGCCCAACGTCGTCTGCGGCGTCTATATGGGCTTCGACAAGCCGCGTCACATTGCCAACCGGGCGACCGGCGGCAGCCTCGCCGCGCCGGTCGTGCGGGACTTCCTCAAGGTCGCACTCGTCGACAAGCCGCCGATCCCGTTCTCCGTGCCGCCGGGCATAAAACTCGTCCGCGTCGACGCCAAGACCGGGATGCGCGCCGGTCCGGGCGACCCCCGCGTCATTCTGGAAGCCTTCAAGCCCGGCACCGCGCCGCCCGACAGCGACACCGTCGTCGGCGCCGACACTACCAATGGCGTTTCCAACGCGCAGCAGGTCTCACCTGACGCCGGCAATGTCGTGCGTACCGGCACCGGCGGATTATACTGATGGCAGAGGTCAGAAAATCAGAATGAGGAATTGCGCTATCTCATGACCCGCCTTATCTGATGACTGATTGCTCATTGCTGACCCCTGGCACCCTGGCACCCTGGCACCCATGCGCGCGGAAATCATCACCATCGTCGACGAGATCAAGCAGTCGCTATCGCTGCTGAGGAGGCATCTTTGACGTCGACAAAGCGCGCGCGCGGCTTGCCGAGCTCAATGCGTTAGCCGAAGACTCCAAGCTGTGGGACGATCCGCAGCGCGCCAGCCGCGTCATGCAGGAGCGCACCGCGCTCGACGACAGCCTCACGGCGTTGTCGCGCATCGAGCAGGAGCTCGACGATCAGGTCACCATGATCGAGCTCGGCGAGGCCGAGAAGGATCAGAAGGTCGTCGCCGAAGCGGAAGCCGCGTTGCGCAAGCTGCAGGCCGAAGTGGCGCGCCGCCAGCTCGAAGCGCTGTTGTCAGGCGAAGCCGATAACAACGATTGCTATCTTGAAGTCCATGCCGGCGCCGGCGGCACCGAGAGCCAGGACTGGGCCTCGATGCTGTTGCGCATGTACACGCGCTGGGCGGAAGCGCACGGCTTCAAGGTGGATTATATCGAGGAGACCCAGGGCGAAGAGGCCGGCATCAAGTCGGCCACCGTCGAGATCAAGGGCCGCAACGCCTATGGCTGGCTCAAGACCGAGAACGGCGTGCATCGCCTGGTGCGCATCTCGCCGTTCGATTCCAATGCGCGGCGACACACCTCGTTCGCCAGCGTCAACGTCTATCCGGTGATCGACGACCGCATCAAGATCGACATCAACGAAGCCGACGTGCGCGTCGATACGCTGCGCTCCGGCGGCGCCGGCGGCCAGCACGTCAACAAAACCGAATCGGCGGTGCGGCTCACCCACATCCCGACCAACATCGTGGCGTTTTGCCAGAACGACCGCTCGCAGCATCGCAATCGCGCGCAAGCCTGGGCGATGCTGCGTGCCAAGCTCTACGAAGCCGAACTGAAAAAGCGCGAGGAGAAGGCCGCCGCCGATCAAGCCGCCAAGACCGATATCGGCTGGGGCCACCAGATCCGCTCTTACGTGCTGCAGCCCTATCAGATGGTCAAGGATCTGCGCACCGGCGTCTCGACCTCCAACACCGGCGCGGTGCTCGACGGCGACATCGATCAATTCACCGAAGCGGCGCTGGCGCAGAAGGCATTCCGCACCGCGCCGGCGCACGTCGAGGACGTGGAATAGCGTCGGGGAGGCCGCGACCCTCCTGGATGAGCGACCGATCTAGCTGGCGGCGGGCGCCCGATCATCGCAGGCTTACGCCGGCACGGTACACTCACATAATGGTGGCGATGCCGCTTGGGACGGCGATGGCGAAATTCGACGGCGAATTCGGTTCCGGCTCGCAGACCTACGCCGGCACCGGCACGTTGCGCTATTCATGGTGAGTTGGAGTCCTGAACGACGCCACGGCTGCGGCGGACTATTTGCCGCCCGTCGCCTGCAATTTTGCTTTTTTTGTTGGTAGCGCGCCGCCATTAAGCACTCCAAGTTGCAGGGAAATAGCGGCATTCCGGCCACAGGTGTACAAAATTGCACAGCGGCGGTTGAATGTCCGCTGCCGGCGTGCGCAGGTACCTCCGGCGAAAAAATTTTCCGAATTGGCACCAGGCGATGTCCATCCGCGACCGCGGATGGCAACGAAGGAGCATTGTTTTGGGTTGCAGGCGCGGAAAACTTGCGACGCTGTGCCTGCCGACGGCCGTCGCGTGCTGGCTCATCCCCGCAATATTCGCTCTGGGTTGCGCCGCCGTTCTGCTGCTGCCGTCGCAAGCAATGGCGGCATGCACTCCCGCGACCGGTTCGAATATAACAGTCACCTGCAGCGGCGCCACCTTGAATCAAGGCAATGGCGCTCCGGGAAGTACGACGGGCTATGGCGACGGCACGCAGAGCGGGCTGACGCTTGGGGTGCAATCCGGCGCGTCGGTGACCGGCAGCTTCCCCGGGCCGGTAGGGCCGCCGTTCACCACCGCCGTCGGCATTTCCGTAGCGAACGGCAATGCCATTACTTTGCAGTCCGGCGCGCAAGTGACCGGCAGCTCGGCAAATGGCGCTACCGGCATTTTGGCCACGGACGGCAATACGATCACGCTGCAGTCGAGCGCCGCCGTGACCGGCACCAGCACCGCCATCAGCTTAGGCTCGAACAACACCGTCAATAATCTCGGGACCATCACGACGGCGGGGATCGGCGGCGTGGGCGACGGCTACGGCATCGATGCCAACGGGCCGCTGACGGTGAACAATTCCGGGTCGATTGGAAGAGCCAACGTCACCGATAATATTTTCGATTTGGCCGGAATTAATTCCAGCGGAGGACTTTCGCTGACCAATAATGCCGGCGGCGTAGTTCAAGGAACCTTCGGCGTCATCGGCGTCGGCACCGGCAACGTCATCGTGAATGCGGGACTCATCAACGCCATCGGCGGCGGCGGAACGGGCATCGATTTCTCCGGCGATGCGGCGAGCACGCTATCCCTGACCAATAACGCGTCCGGCACCATCACCGGGGACGCCTTTGGCATCAACGCGAGCACGGCCACCGTCACGAATTACGGCACGATTTCCGCCCCAGCCTTCGGCGGCATTGCGGTCAATGCCAATAGTCTGACGCTGACCAATTATGCGTCCGGCGTCATCCGCGGCGATGGCGGCGCCATTTCCGGATCGCAAACGCCGGCGCTGACGATCACCAACTTCGGAACGATCTCCGGCGGCATCGATGCCGCCAGCGGCGCCATTTTCGGCAACGTCGTCAATGTTACGAATTCCGGCTCGATAGCGGTTGCGAGCGGCAGCGGCGGCTCCGCGATCGCGATGACGAGCGGCAGCGTCACCAACAATGCCGGCGGCTCGATCACCGGCGACTTCGACGCCATCGCGACCGAGGGCAACACCACCATATTCAACGCCGGCATTATTTCCGCGGCAGGCGGCGACGCCATCCTGTTTGCCTTCTTCGGCGGCAATACGCTGACCATCGCGCCAACGAGCGTAATCAACGGCAACGTGGTCGCCACCGGCAGCGACACCTTCCAGCTCGGCGGCACCGGCGGCGGCACGTTCGACCTCAGCACGGTAGGTCCGGCTCAGCAGTATCAAGGTTTCAGTACGTTCAACGTGGTCGGCGCTACCTGGACGGCGATCAATACATTCGCCCAGAACAGTCCTTGGACCGTGCAGAGCGGCACCTTGTTGGTGAACGGCGACCTTTCATCGGCCTCGAGTCTCACGGTAACTGGCGGCACGCTCGGCGGCACCGGGACGATTGGCGACACACAGATCGACGGCGGCGGGACGCTGGCGCCCGGCAGCGGTTTGGCGTCCGGTACTCTTTCGGTAAGCGGCGATCTCGCCTTCAATGCCGGCAGCTTCTATGCCATTCAAATCGCGCCGGGTGCGGGCAACAATTCCAAGACCGCGGTGAACGGCACGGCGACGCTGGGCGGCAACGGCACGGTGGTGGTGACGCCCCAGGTCGGGAACTACAGCGCGACCGTCTATCAAATCCTGACAACTCCGGCCCCCGCCGATCTCATCGGCACCTTCGCCGGCCTGACCGTGAACGGCAATTTCAGCGGCACCGCGGCGCTCGACTACACGACAGATCCGGGCGATGTCGATCTCGACATTTCCGGCATCATCCTTTTCACATCGCTGTCGGGCGCGAATCAGAACCAGCAGAACGTTCTCAACGGCCTCAACAACGCGATCGTCGCCGGCAACGTCATACCGGCCAATTTCCAAAGCCTCGCCAATCTTCCAGGCCCCGTTCTGCTCAACGCCCTCACGCAGCTTTCCGGCGAAGACGCCACCGGCGCGCAGAAAAGCGCGTTCCAGTTGATGCAGGATTTCCTCAATCTGCTGCTCGATCCGTCGGCCGACGGGCAGGGCGGCGGCGTGGGCGGTCAGTTGAGCCAGTTCGCCCCGGAGCAGGACGCAAGCCTGCCGCCGGACGTTGCGCTCGCTTATGCGCGGGCGCTGCACAAGAAGCCGCCGCCGTCGTCTCAGCTGCAGCCGCCAGACTTCGAACAGCGCTGGAGCGCTTGGGCGTCGGGCTTCGGCGGCTCCGGCACCACTGACGGCAACGCCACGGTGGGCTCGACCAACGTCACGGCGACTGACTACGGCTACGCCGCCGGCATGACCTATCACGTGACGCCGGGAACGGATTACGGCTTTGCGCTCGCCGGCGGCGGCACGAACTGGAATCTCACTCAATCGCTGGGCAGCGGACGGAGCGACAGCTTCCAGGCTGGCGCTTATGGCACCACGCATTTCGGCCCGGCTTATCTGTCCGGGGCGTTGGCCTTCGCCAATCACTGGTTCTCGACCAACCGCATCGCGCTCGGCGACAATCTGACGGCAAAATTCCAGGGCCAGAGCTATGCTGCCCGCGGCGAGGCCGGCTACCGCTACGCCGTGCCTGTCACCGGCTATATTGTCGGCGTTACGCCCTATGCGGCCTTGCAGGTGCAGGACTTCCACACGCCGGGCTATAGCGAGACCGATCTGTCTGCCGGCGGCTTCGGGCTGACCTACAATGCAGTGAATGCGACCGACACCAGAAGCGAGCTCGGCGCGCGGTTCGATAATCTGACGGTATGGAATGGCATGCCGCTCGTCTTGCGCGGCCGCCTCGCCTGGGCTCATGACTGGGTCTCCAATCCGGCGCTGGGCGCCGTGTTCCAGGCGCTGCCCGGCTCGAATTTCACCGTCAACGGCGCGGCGCCGCCGAAGAACTCGGCGCTCACCACCGCGGGTGCCGAATTGCACCTCACCGCGAACTGGACGGCGATGGCGAAATTCGACGGCGAGTTCGGCTCGGGCTCGCAGACTTACGCCGGCACCGGCACGCTCAAATATTCGTGGTGAATTGGGGTTAGTCCTGAACGACGCCGCGACTGCTGCGGACGATTTGCTGCCCAGTGCCGAACAGTTTTGCCCCGGCTTCGAGGAATTTCTCGGGATTGACCGGCTCGCCGTCGACGCGCGTCTCGTAATGCAGATGCGGACCAGTCGAGCGCCCCGTCGAGCCGATCAGCCCGACGGTCTGGCCGATACGAACTTCCTCGCCGACATGCACGCCGATCTGAGAGAGATGGCCGTAGCGGGTCGCCAGCCCGTTGCCGTGGTCGATCTCCACCAGATTGCCGTAGCCGCCGTCCCATCCGGCGATGGCCACGCGTCCCGCCGCGGTGGCATGGACCGCTTCGCCGGGCTCGCCGCGGATGTCGATGCCGGTATGCATCGCCGGTTCGTGCAGGAAGGGGTCCATGCGGATGCCGAACGGCGAGGTTTCTTCGATCTCGCCGGTCACCGGCTGGCGCAGCGGCACGCCGCGCAGCGTATCGTTGAGCTGGGCGAGCTCGGAACGCGCCAGATTGACGTGAAACAGCGCGCGGGCAAATCCGTCATTGGCCGGCGGCAGCTTGACGGGCACGAAGGGACCGCCGGTATTCGCCGCCGCGTCGACCTTCACCCCGAGCTGGTCGAGGACGCCGCGGATGCGATGCGCCGCGGTTTCGTAGCGGTCCTCGAGTGCGCCGAGCGCCAGCGATTGCCGCCGGTCGACGCGATCGAGCGAAGCTTGCATGCGGTCGAGCGTTACGCCGATGCTGGATTGCCGGCCGCGCTCGCTTCGTGGCGGCGCGAAAGCCGGGTCACGGCCTCCTCGCAAGGCCGCGCCTCCGAGCGAGCCGGTGGTCGCCGGGTCGGCGAGGTTGCTCAAGCCGAGATTACCCAAGGCCGTGGCGCGGGAGTCCAACGCCGCTTGCCGGCGCACCAGTTCGTCGAGCTTCTGCTCGAACTGCTCCTGGTCGAGCAATTGCCGGCTGGTGGTGCGGTCGATCTGGGCGCGCAGTTCGGCGATGCGGTCCTCGTAGCCGAACTGCTGCTGCGCCTGGCGCGCGATCAGCGTGCGCAGCACGTCGTCGCGAAAGGCGAGGTAGGTCGCCGCGGTGATCGACCAGCCGGCCATGATCACGACGGTACCGACCGCGATCCAGAAGGCAACCGGACCGAATCTGACTTGGCGTCCGGCATGGGCGATGGTGTAGGCGCTTGCCGCCGGCTCGGGCGCGTGGCGCGCGCGCGGCTCATGGTGGCGACCGGTCTCGCGCGATGCGTGGCCGGAATGTTGCGCGGGGTGCGGCGGCGGATGCTGGGCCGGGTGCGGCGCGGAAGCTTTCGCCGAATGCTTCGCTGTCGCGGCCTGCGACGACCGAGACGCTGTCCACTGCGACATTGCCGCTCCCACCCAAGCCGGGAGCGGATTTGAGAGGTTTATGGTTAATATTCAGGAAATTGTGGGCCTCGATTTGGAGCCATTTTGCTTACCTCGGTAAACGCTTCGGCAACAACGGCGAGGGCTAGAGCCTAATTGGTTTTGATGGGAATCAAAACCGGGCTTTAGCTTTTTGATTGCGCGTGATCTTTTCCGAAAACCGGTATCCACTTTTCGGGATCATGCTCGCGCTAAAGCGCCTTCACCGCCGCCAAGACGGCCGCGGCGTGGCCCTCGACCGAGACCTTCGGCCAGATCTGGGCAATGCGCCCATCCGGACCGATCAGGAACGTGCTGCGCACGACGCCGAAGAACTTCCGGCCGTACATCGATTTTTCCTGCCACGCCCGATAGGCCTTGAGCATTTTGTGGCTTTCGTCCGAGGCCAGCGCGACAGTGAGGTTATGCTTGGCTCGAAAGGCATCGAGCGCTTTCACCGGATCGGCGGAAACGCCGAGGATAGCGGCGCCGGCGCGGCTGAATTCGCCGATGAGCTGTGAGAATTCGATCGCTTCCTTGGTGCAACCGGAGGTGTCCGCCCGCGGATAGAAATAGAGGACGAGCGTGCGGCCGGCGAAGTCGGCCAGCGCGACCTTGCCGCCGCCGGCGCCGGGCAGAGCGAAACCCGGCGCTCTGGCGCCGGCCGCCAGGCCTGCTTTGGCGGCGACTTTGGCGGCCTCGCCGCGCGCTATGTCCTTGCTGCGAGGCTTGTTTCGGGCGGTCCGCGGCGCCGCCTTGCGCGCTGCCTTTTGCGCCATATGCCTTCCTTTCGACGCTTTCCCAGGGCCTTCTCTAGCGGCAGAATACGCCCGCGGGCAGGGGTGTCGATCGCCCACGGGACGTTATTCTGCCGGCTTTATCGTTATGACGGCGCCACGGCTAGTGTCCCTTTGATTCCGAAGTTCGCATCAGGGGGGCCGCTGATACGTGCGAACTTCGGGATCGGGACACCACGGGGACGCCCGACCGGGCATGGCGAACCAAGACAAGCAAAGTGCGGCACCCCCGCGATGGGAACGCACCGTTCACCCGCGACGCCGGGGTAACCTCGCAGCAGCTCACCGCGGTGATCGCTGGGGCGACAGCCGCTATCTGGCCGCTTATCGGCGGCTGCTCGCACGGCATCAGCGCCTGATCAGGCGGGTCGGTATCGGCTCGGCCGTCGTGGTCGGGCTTTTCGTGCTCGCCGTTGGCGGTCTGTGGTGGCGGCTTTCCAGCGGACCGATCCAGCTCGATGTCTTCACCCCATGGCTGGTGTCGGCGATCGAGGAGAATTTTGGCAGCCACGAACGCGTCGAAGTCGGCGGCACCCAGATCGAGCGGACCGCGCACGGCGCCGCGGTGCGGGTGCGCGATATCGTGGTCCGCGATCCCGACGGCACCGTGGTGGCGAGCGCGCCGAAGGCGGAGATCCACGTCTCCGGCTTGAGTCTGTTCAGCGGCCATATGCGCGCCGAAAGCCTCAATCTGGTCGGCGCGACAATGGCGGTGCGCATCGAACCGAATGGCAGCGTCACGGTGTTTGCGTCCGATGCCGACAAACATCCGATCGCCACGGCCAGGGTGCCGGCCGCCGCCGGTCTCGCCACGCCTCCAGGCGTCAAACAGGACAGGATCGAAGGCAATGCAGTCGTGCCGGCCGCCCCGACGGCGCGGACGCCGCTGGTCGCCGCGCCCGCGGCGCGCTCTGGATTGCCGCGGCCGCCCACCGACAGCATTGCCGCGCTGTTGTCGTGGCTCGACGGCATCGGCCAGTCCGGGCTCGACGGCCACGATTTGCGCGAGCTTGGATTGAAGGACGGCACGCTGACCGTCGACGACGAGCGCACCGGCAAGCGTTCGACGTTTGAAGATATCAGCCTGAGCATCCAGCGCCCGGGCAGCGGCGGCATTGTGGTCACGGTCGGCTCGGCGAATCCGGAACGTCCGTGGGGGATCACCGCGTCGATCAAGCCGATGGCGGACGGCTACCGCAGCATTGCGCTGGAAGCCCGCCAAGTGTCAGCCGACGACCTGTTGCTGGCGTCGCGGTTCGGCGACGGAACTTTGCAGTTCAACGTGCCGCTGTCGGCGAGCTTGCGCGGCGTGATCGGCCCGAACGGGGTGCCGCAATCGCTCACCGGCCGCGTCGTCGCCGATGCCGGCCATTTCAATGACGGCGACAGCGCCGACGGCCGCATCGACCTCGACCATGCCGAGTTCAAGATCAACTGGGACGCCGGCAGCCGCGTGCTCACGGTACCGTTCCAAATCCTTTCCGGCGGCAATCGCATCACGCTGCTTGGCCAGGTCGAAGCCCCGGCGCAGCCGCCGGGGCCGTGGCAGTTCCGCATCGGCGGCGGCTCCGTCGTGCTCAATTCGCCGGCCGAACAGGGCGACGCGCTCGTCCTCAACAATATTGCGGTCAGCGGCCGCTTCGATCCGGTGAAGAAGCGTTTTGTGGTCGAGCACGGCGAAATCGGCAATGGCGATGTCGGCGTCGCCATGTCCGGCAACGCCGATTATTCCAGCGGCGATCTTCATTTAGCCGCCGGCCTTGCCGCAACGCGCATGTCGGCCGATGCCTTAAAACGGCTGTGGCCGATCTTCATCGTTCCCAAGGTTCGCGACTGGTTCGAGGATCATCTGATCAGCGGCAATGTCGAGCGGGTGGTGATCGGCGTGAATTCGCCGCTCGAAAACCTCAAAGCGAGCGGCCCGCCGGTCCCGGACGACGGCTTGACGCTCGATGCGGTGGCGACCAATTGCGTGATCCGGCCGGTGGCCGGCCTGCCGGCGCTGCATGACGCCGACCTCACCGTTCACATCGTCGGCCGCGACGCGCAGATCGCGCTCAGCAAGGCGACGGCCGATCTACCCTCCGGCCGCAAGCTTTATCTGTCGTCCGGCCTGTTCGACGTACCCGATACCGCGCCGCATGCGCCGCCCGCCAACGTGCACTTCAAGCTCGACGGCCCGGTTCCGGCCGCCGTCGAGCTTTTGGGCATGGACCGCCTGCGCGACGCCGCGCAGGTGCCGTTCGATCCGGCGACGACCCATGGCACCATGAGTGCGCTGGTCGCTCTGGCGATGCCGCTCAAACCCGACCTGCCGCCGGGATCGACCAATTACGCCATCACCGTCGACGCCACGAACTTTTCCGCCGAACACATGATCCTCGGGCAGAAGGTCGAGGCCGCGGATCTCAAAGTCAGCGCCAATAACCAGGGCTTCGCGCTCAAAGGCAACGTCAAGATCGGCGGCTCGCCGGCCAGTCTCGATTACCGGCAATTGCGCGGCGACAGCGAAGCCAACGTTCAAATTCAGGGCATGCTCGACGAGGCGATGCGCAATAATCTCGGCCTCGATCCGGCGAACGCCATCAGCGGCGCCATTCCCATCGACATCACCGGCAAGGTCGGCACGTCCTCGGAGCACGACGGCCGCTTCGCGGTCGCAGCCGACCTGACGTCGGCTCAGATCGACGGCTTCTTGCCGGGCTGGGTCAAGCAGTCCGGCAAGCCGGCGCGCGCCACCTTCAACGTGACGAGCACCCCGCAGTCCGTCCACATCGGCGATCTGTTGATCGAGGGCGCCGGCGGCGGCGTCAAAGGCACCATCGAGCTCGACGGCGCTGGCGCGCTGCAATCGGCCGATTTTCCCTCCTACGGCTTTTCCGACGGCGATCACGCCAGCCTCAAGGTGACCCGGGGGACGGACGGAGTGCTGCACGCGGTGATGCGCGGCGACGCTTACGACGGCCGCGGTTTCCTCAAGGCGATGACCGGCGGACCGACGGCTCCGCAATCGGAAAACCATAATCCGCCCGACATCGATCTCGACATGAAGCTCGGCGCCGTGCTCGGCTTCAACGGCGAGGCGCTGCGCGGTCTCGAACTGAAATTGTCGCGGCGCGGCGGCGAGGTGCGCAGTCTCGGCCTGGCCGCCAAAATCGGCCAGGATGGATCGCTCAGCGGCGATCTGCGCGGTGCGGCGGGCGGGCGGCGAGCGATCGACATCGAGTCGACCGACGCCGGCGCGCTGCTGCGCTTCACCGACGTCTATTCGCGGATGGATGGCGGTCAAATGTCGACGGTGATGGACCCGCCGTCGGCGAATAATCCCGCTCAACTCGGCAGGTTAAGCGTCCGCAACTTCACCGTTCACGACGAGTCCCAGCTTGAGCAAGCGGTATCCAATGGCAGCCCGCTGCCGCGCAACAATATGTTCTTCTCGGGTTTGAAGGTCGATTTTACCCGCTCGCAAGGGCGGATCGGGCTGCACGACGGGGTGGTGCGCGGACCGGTGCTCGGCGGCACCATCGACGGCTTTATCGACTACGCCAATGACGAGGTGCACCTGCGCGGCACGCTGATCCCGCTCTATGGCGCCAACAATCTGCTTGGCCAGCTTCCGGTCGTGGGGCTTTTCCTCGGCGGCGAAAAAGAAGGCCTGGTCGGCATCACCTATGAAGTCGTGGGCAAGCCGGGCAATCCAGTGCTTCATGTCAATCCGCTGTCGGCGCTGGCGCCGGGGTTGTTGCGCAAGGTGTTCGAATTCCCGGCAACAAGCCCCGCAACCGTGCCTAATGCCGCCGACGCCACCGGCGCGGTCAACAATAATATCGGCACCAATCACTGAATCGGTTTTATCACGCCGGCTGTTATCACACCGGCTTGAGCAACACGTGACGCTTGCGGCCGAGCGAAAGTTTTATAACGCCCTCTGGCGTCAAATCCCGTCGAGTGAGCATCATATTTTCATCGGTGACGACTGAATCGTTGACTTGCAAGCCACCGTTTCTAATTTGACGACGTGCTTCGCCCTTCGACATTACGAGATGCAGCAATACATATGCTTCCAACACGCTCAGTCCATTCTCAAGATTGGTGCGTGCAATCTGTTCGGTCGGCAAAGATTCCGCCAGCGCGCCTTCCTCGAATGTTTTTCGTGCGGTATCGGCGGCTTGATCGGCTGCGGCGCGGCCGTGCACGAGCGCTGTTGCCTCAGTCGCCAGAATCTTTTTCGCCTCGTTGATGTCCGCGCCCTTGAGCGCGGCGAGGCGCTCGATCTCGGCGAGCGGCATGATCGTAAACAATTTGAGGAAGCGGACGACGTCGGCGTCCTCGGTGTTCCGCCAGTACTGCCAATACTCGTAGGGACTCACGAGATCGGCGTTAAGCCACACCGCGCCGGCCGCGGTCTTGCCCATCTTGGCGCCCGACGACGTGGTGATCAGCGGCGAGGTCAGCGCGAAGAACTGTGCGTTGTGCAGCCGGCGGCCGAGATCGATGCCGTTGACGATGTTGCCCCATTGATCGGAGCCGCCCATCTGCAACACGCAGCCGTAACGGCGGTAGAGCTCGACGAAATCGTAAGCCTGCAGGATCATGTAGTTGAATTCGAGAAACGACAGTTCCTGCTGGCGCTCCAGCCGCAGCTTGACCGAATCGAAAGCGAGCATCCGGTTGATGGAAAAATGGCGGCCGACGTCGCGCAGGAAGTCGATGTAATTGAGCGTGTTGAGCCAGTCGGCATTGTTGGCCATGATCGCGTTGCCGCCGGCCTCTTCGAATTTCAAGAACTTGGTGAAAATCGCGCGGATGCCTTTGAGGTTGTCGTTGATGGCCGCGTCGGTCAAAAGCCGCCGGCTTTCGTCCTTGCCCGACGGATCGCCGACCCGCGTGGTGCCGCCGCCCATCAGCGCGATGGGGCGGTGCCCGGTCTGCTGCAGCCAATACAGCAGCATGATCGGCAACAGCGAGCCGACATGCAGCGACGGCGCGGTGCAGTCGAAACCGATATAGGCGGTGAGTGTTGACGACCGCGCCAGCGCATCCATCGCCTCGGGCTCGGAGACCTGATGGATAAATCCCCGCTCGGCGAGGACGTTGAGAAAATCGGACTTGTAAGTGCTCATCGGTTTGACAGCTATTGCTCCGTCACCCTGAGGCGCGAGCGAAGCGAGCCTCGAAGGGCGACGGCCCGGGCTCCTGGGCCGCATCCTTCGAGGGCCGCTTCGCGGCCACCTCAGGATGACGGATTACTGGCGGCGGTGTAACAGGTCTGAACGGCGATTCAAAGAACGCGGCCGGAAGGCATTTCGATGTCCGAGCAAACGTTACGGGATCCGCAGCCGGCGGCCTCGCCGGGCACTTCGGTGCTAGCGATCGGGCTGATGAGCGGGACCTCCCAGGACGGCGTCGACGTCGCCTTGATCGATACCGACGGCGAGCGGATTGCGCAGTTCGGCGCCACCGCCTGCCGGCCTTACAGCAAGGCCGAGCGCACGCTCTTACGCCGCGCCACCGCCGCGGCGGCGAATTTGACCGAGCGCACGGCGCGCCCCGCACTCGTCGCCGAGGCCGAGCAATTGGTGAACGCAGCACACGCCGAAGCGGTGCAAACCTTCCTCGACGCCAACGATTTAAATGCCGCCAGCGTGGCGGCGGTCGGGTTTCACGGCCAGACGCTGCTGCACCGGCCGGAGCGCCGGCTGACGCTGCAAATCGGCGACGGCGCCGCCTTGGCGGCGCGGCTCGGCATTCTGGTGGTTTACGATTTTCGCGCCGCCGACGTTGCCGCCGGCGGGCAGGGGGCGCCGCTCGCGCCGATCTATCATCGCGCACTGGTGCGGCGCCTGGATGTGCCGCCGCCGATCGCGGTGCTCAACATCGGCGGCGTCGCCAACGTGACCTATATCGACGGCGACGAGCTGATCGCCTGCGACACCGGTCCCGGCAACGCCCTGCTCGACGATTTTCTGCGGTTGCGCACCGGGCACCCGCTCGACACCGACGGCCGCGCGGCGGCGGCCGGCGCCATCGACGCCGCCACGATCGAGCGGCTATTGGCGCATCCGTTTTTCGCCTTGCCGCCGCCGAAATCGCTCGACCGCAACGACTTCCGCGGTTTTGTCGGCGACACGCTCGACGGCATCGGTGTCGAGGACGGCGCGGCGACGCTCACCGCGCTGACCGCAGCCGCGGTGGCGCGCATCGTGCCGCATCTGCCGCGCAGGCCTGTGACCTGGATCGTCGCCGGCGGCGGCGCACGCAATCCCACCCTGATGCGCATGCTCGCGGAGACGCTTAAGCCCGCACGTGTCGAAACCGCCCACGAGGTCGGCTGGTCGATCGATTCTTTGGAGGCGCAGGCCTTCGCCTATCTCGCCGTGCGCTCACTGCGCGGCCTGCCGATCTCGTTTCCCGGAACGACTGGCGCGCCGCGCCCGCTGACCGGCGGCGTAGTGGCGCGGCCGTGAAACGAGTGGTGGCCCGGTGACAAAGCTCGACGAAATCCGGAATGTGCGCTCAGTCGAGCCGCAGCGGCAAGCGCAACTCATTGAGCCTATGAATGAGCTCGGCCATCCGGCTGCAGCCGGTTTTTTCCCGCAGCCGGCGCAGGTGGGTGTAGACGGTATTGAGACTCAGCATGGACTTGCTGGCATAGTCGACGAGCGTGACACCCGATAGAAGCGCTTGGGCAAGGCTGGCCTCAGCTTCGGTAAATCCAAACAGTTCGCGTAGCGTAGCGATTGCCGGGGCGCCACGCGCGAGCGGATCGCGGACGAATACGATGGCTGCCGCTTGCGATGGCTGCCGTGGTCCGGACCTTTCCAGCAAGGGACGTACGGATATGAGGTAGGGCCGGCGGCCGGTCGGTCGCGCCGCCAAGAAATCAGCCGCGGCGGCTCCATCTGGCTCGCCGGCGCGCAACCGCAGGACATCAGCGATGGCGGCAGTGAACCTGTCGCGGGCTTTGGCATCGGCAAAGTCGATCGCGCCTTTCTTCGAGCGGATACCGTCGTTGCGGCGCATGATCGCCTGCAGGCTTTCGTTGGCGTAGACGACCGTGCCGTCGCCTCGCACCACCGCCACACCGTCGGCGAGCCAATCGAGCGTACGCTCGAACGAGTCTCGCGTATCGCTGGCCCCTTTGAGACGCCGCGCCACGTCAAAGGCCTGCCGGACATGCGGCACCAGCCGCTGCATCAGCGCGATGCCGGCGCGATCGATATGGCCCTGCCGCGCCGAGCGCTGCACGGTCACCGCGGCGAATTCGTGCTCCGATGCGGCGATGATGCCTGAGACGAAATAACGACAATCGATGCGCGGCAAGAACTCGGCGTAAAACGGCGCCCGCCGCATCGTCGCCTCGTCGAGAATGCGGTAATCGTAGATGATCTCGTTCAGCTTCGCGGCGGTGTGAGACGGAAGTCTTAGATTGAGCGCGGCGTAATGGTCGAGATAATCGATTTGACCGAGCGGGGGCATGCCATGGGCGAGGAATTCGCGGTGGCGCAGCGTGAGCTTGTCGAATGACTCGATGCTTGCAATACGGCCCCCGATCGCCCGCGTAATACAATCCAGCGCGCGCGGCCAATAGGCCGGGTCCAGGCCGGCCGCGTGGATGGCCTCGATAGTGCCGAGAAGGTTGTCGCCCCGCGTACCCAATGCGCTCCCCTTGCTGGAAACGCCCGGCATTGCCCCCAAGCATAGCCGTTTCCCCCTGGATGCCCAATGGCTGACAGAGGTTCAGTGTCGGGCGCGCCGACCGCGGCTGTCGTCACCAGATCTGGTGATGACGGCGCGGCATCATCCTCGGGCCGCTGGGGCGGGAGGGGGAAGGGCACACGCAGTGTGGCGAGAAGGTCACAGACACTCTTATTGCAGAAACATCACCAGTACTGGTGACGCGCGTCGTCGGAACCACGCTCAGGATTTCGCCTGCAGCGACCGACAGCGGGGGCGAGGTCATGATCGGATTTCCAGCGTCTTGGCGCGCTGCCACCTATAAATTTCTAATAACGCTTGTGCCCGTGCTGATCGCATTCGCCCCTGGCGAAAGTGAAGCGCAAACTTACCCCGGCGCAACCAATCCGGCAGCCATAACAGCGGCAGAAATTCTAGCGCACCCAGATTCAGGCCAAGATGAGGACAACGCGGCGATGGAGTTGGCCTTCTCGTCGATCGCCGCTCCCCCCGGTGCGCCTGCCACGGGGTTCATCTTCGACCCCACCATCCAAGGGGCCCATCTGGGAATGTACGTAGGTGGGGCGCCTGACCAGCCGGGTTGGGGTGCCGATGGCGGCGGAGCCTCTTTGCGGGGCTTCGGCATACGCGCGTCCGACACCGCTGGCTTCCTGACGCCAGGCGAGACTATTACCCTTCACGACACCAGCGGCAATGGCGGCATTGTCGGCACATTCGACGCGACAAGGGTCTTCGGACTTCCAAGCAATAATTCGCTTTTTTTCACCGGGTCGTTCAATTACCGGAGCGACAGTGTGAGCTTGGGGGCAGTGTCTCCAACCGGAGTCGCGTTCAATGTCGGCTCATTGCAAACGGATACATATACGTTCCGCGGTTCTGTTTTTTATCGCTCCGGCACGACCTATCTTCGCGGCGCGGCCGATTACAATTTTGGTCGCAGCAATGAAACCAACAGCCATGATGGCAGCACGGGCAGCTTCAACAGCAATGGTTATTCGGTCGACGCCAAGCTCGGCAATGTGTTCGTGCTCTTCAACACCACCGGCGTGTCCACTTCCGCGGCGTTGCCGACCAAGGCGCCGCCAAAACCGACCGGCGGCACCCTTGTCGGTCTCGATCTGAGCGGGCACATCGGCTACTTCGAAGATCGGCTAAACGGCTTCACCGACAGTACCGGCTTCATTTTCGGCACCGGTCAAACCCGGTCCGGGGACATCGGCGGCCGCGCCGAGCTTTTCGCGCTGACGCTGCAGCGTAACGGCGTGGTTTGGAAGCCGTATGTGGCCGGAACAGTCGATCAGTTATCCGGCTCCTCGAGCACGCTCACCATTCCAAGTCAGGTGGCGCAGCCTGGCATCACCGACGTGTTCAGCGTCCAGCTCGCTCGGACATTCGGCGGCGCCGAGCTTGGCGTCGATGCGCGCGGCCCCGGCGGATGGACGGTCGGCGTCAAGGGCTTCTATGAGGCGAGCGCCGACACCAGCATTGCCGGCGGCAGCGTCACTGTGAAAATCCCGTTCAATTACTCGCCGCCGGTCGCGTCGCGATATTAGCAGTCCTACTGCGCCGGCTTTGGTATTGGCAGCGGCACGGATTCAGCTGCCGGCTTTGGCCCGCTCTGCCGCCAGCACTGGCGCATCAGCTTGCAGCGGTCCGGACCGCTGAGATGCGCGGCGTCGGGACGCGCTACGCTGATGAAGCTGCATACTTCATCGAGGCCCTGCGGCGTCAACCAGCCGGCAGCACGGCCGCGGCGCACCGCGAAGCAATCGGCCTTGTTCTCATCCGGACCGCCAAGCAAGTGGCCGCATTCGTGGCTGTAAATCCACAGCTTCACCGCTGTCGGCACCTTGGCGACGTACGGCATATTGAGGATGATGAATTGCGGATAAGGCGCCGCGGCATAATCATTGAGGTTGGGGTCGAGCACTGTCGCCCATCGGCCACAGCTCATGCGATGGCCGTCGAGCACCAGCTGGCCGGCCGGCACGATCTTGGCGCCGCCGCCGTTGCGCTCGACATAATCCTGCGGCGTCGGATTGCGTTTGAGCGGCTGCGCCGATGCAGCCGGCGCACACGCGAGCCCATAGATAAGAATGCACAGCGCCAGCCGCATTTGACATACCGATGAAATACCGGCGCAACGCCGTCGCGAGGCGGCTCGGCTTGCTGCCGCCGCGGCGAATTTAATATTCTGTACGCCTATTTTCCAAGCTTCAATCTGTCTTTTGCCCACGACCGGTGCGCCCGCTGACCGGCGGCGTGCTGGCAAGGCCGTAATTCACTGCATCACAAACACGCCTTTGCCGCCGGTCTGGCGATCGAACAGCCGGTAGGCCTCGTCGGCCTGGTCGAGCCGCCAGCGATGCGTGAACAGATGATCAACGTCGATCTTGCGATCGGCGACAAAGCGCGCGCAATCGGCCTGCACGGTGGTGGAAAAAGTCCACGAGCCGATGATGGTGAGCTGCTTGCGCAGAATCTGCGGACTGACGTCGATGGTGACATCGCCGCCTTCGCCGACGAAACAGGCCGCGCCCCAGGCCCGCGTAGCGCGCACCGCGATCAGCCGCCCGTCCGCCGTGCCGGAGGTATCGAGCGTCATGTCGGCGCCTTCGCCATGCGTCAGCGTCTTGATTGTGGCGACCGCATTGTCCGCCTTCGGATTAATCACGGTGTCGGCGCCGAATTCCTTGGCGCGCGACAGACGCTCGGCACTGACATCGAGCGCGATCACGCGCGCGCCCATCGCGACGGCAAGCTGCGTCGCCGACAGGCCGACCGGTCCCTGGCCGACCACCGCGATGGTATCGCCGCCGCCAAGCTTCATCCGCCGCAGCGCCTGATAGGCGGTGCCGGTGCCGCAGGAGATCGCCGCGCCGGTGGCGAAGGTCAGCTCGTCGGGCAACGGCACCAGCGTCGTCGCCGGGATTTTCATGTAAGGCGCATGCGCGCCATGCCCGGTGATGCCGTAAACCGTGCTGCCGCTCGCGCACATCTGCGTCCAGCCGGTCCGGCAATGCCGGCAGCTGCCGCAGCCGGAATAGTGATGCACCATCACGCGCGCGCCGATGCGGGCGATGCGCTCGTCGACCGCGCTGCCGACGGCCGCGACCACGCCGCAGGGCTCGTGTCCGGCGATGACCGGCCCGCTGACTTTGCCGAGCCCGAGCGCGGCCGAGCCGCCCGACGCGCGATAGGGTTTGAGATCGCTGCCGCACATGCCGGACGCCTTGATGGCGACGACGACGTCGTGCGGTCCCGGAGTCGGGTCGGGAAATTCGGCGAGTTGCAGCTTGCGCTCGCCGAGGAAAGTAACGCCGCGCATGGCTGTGCGCCGCGCCGTCTATTTCGCGGCGGCTTCCTTGAGCGGGTCCTTAACCGCCGGAAAAGTCTTGAACTCGATCGCCCAAGGCTCGCCGTTCACCATTTGCACTTTGCGAATATAGATGTTCTGCACGATGTCGCGGGTCTGCGGATCGATCGAGATCGGGCCGCGCGGGCTTTCCCATTTCATGCCCTTCATGGCGCCGATGATGGCGTCGGCGTCGGTCTTGCCGTTGGTGGCTTTGAGCGCGGCATAGATCAAATGCATGCCGTCATAGCCGCCGACCGAGATGAAATTGGCGCGATGGCCGGTGGCTTTCTTGTAGGCCGCGACATAATCCTTGTTGAGCTGCGACGGATGCGCCGCGGAATACAGTCCCGCGGTGACGACGCCAAGCAGCGTATCGCCGGTGGTCGGCAGATCGTCGTCGTCGGCGATGTCGCCCGGCCCGATAAGCTTGATGCCGGACTTTTCCAGGCCGCGTTCGGCGAATTGCTTGGCGAAGGTTCCGGCCTGGCCGGCTGGGACGAAAACGAACAGCGTGTCGGGCGCCAAGTCGTGGGCACGTTGCAGGAATGGCGAGAAGTCCGGATTGGCGAGCGGCACTTTGAGCGTATCGAGCACCTGGCCGCCGCCCTTGGTGAAATTGGCGGCAAACACCTTGCCGGCTTCCGCGCCGGGCGCCCAGTCGGACAGGATCATCACCGCTTTCTTGCTGCCGTTTTGGATCGCGTAGTCGGCGATGATGCCGGACTGCTGGCCGAGCGTGAAACTGGTGCGTACGTAATAGGGCGACTTTTCGGTAACGACCGAGGTGCCCGACACCATCACCACGGTCGGAACCTTCGCCTCGGTGGCGATCGGCGCCATCGCCATGGAACTCGGGGTAAGGCCTGCGCCGAGGAAATTGACGTGATCGTTGACGATCAACTCCTGCGCCAGCCGCTTGGCGTTGTCGGGCACGCTGGCGTCGTCTTTGACGATCAGCTCGATCTTCTTGCCGGCCACCGTGTCGCCGTGCTGCGCCATATAAAGGTGTGCGGCGTCGGAGATTTCCCGCCCCACCGCTCCGGACGTGCCCGTCATCGGAATGACGATGCCGATCTTGATGGTATCCTGGGCAGCGGCGCCGCCCGCACTCAAGCCGCTGACGATGCCGGCAGCCGCGATGGCCAGACAGCCGGCAATAAATCGCCCGTGACGCATGGTAGTCCCCCCGATCCGTTCATTTTGGGTTTCTGGTTAAGCCCATTGAACGGCCGGTGCGCGCCGATTGCAAGCGCTGCGGCGAGAGGGCGCGATGTGGATTACGCCGCGCTATTGGCGCGTCCGGTCTTGCCGAGCCGCTTGTCGAGGTAACCGCTGATCGACTGCATCAGCGGCTCGACTTTGCCGTCGAAGAAATGGTTGGCGCCGGGAATGACCTTTTGCTCGATGACGATGCCCTTTTGCGTTTTCAGCTTCTCGACCAAGTTCGTCACGTCGCGATGCGGCACTACGGCATCCTTGTCGCCGTGGATGATCAGGCCGGACGACGGGCAGGGCGCCAGGAACGAAAAATCGTAAAGGTTGGCCGGCGGCGCGATCGTGATGAAACCTTCGATCTCCGGCCGCCGCATCAGAAGCTGCATGCCGATCCAGGCGCCGAACGAGAAGCCGGCGATCCAGCAGCTGCGCGCCTCGGTATTGACCGACTGCGCCCAGTCGAGCGCGGAAGCGGCATCCGACAATTCGCCGATGCCGTGGTCGAAGCCGCCTTGGCTCCTCCCGACGCCGCGAAAGTTGAAGCGCAGCGCCGAAAAGCCGCGGTGCACGAAGGCGTAATAGATCTGATAGACGATCTGGTGGTTCATCGTGCCGCCGAACTGCGGATGCGGATGCAACACGATGCCGATCGGCGCATTCTTCTGCCGCGCCGGATGGTAACGGCCTTCGATGCGGCCGGCGGGCCCCGTGAAAATAACTTCGGGCATGTTTTGGAACCTCGATCGGTGCGGCAGCCGCTCAACGGCCGCTCAATCCTCTCCGCAAGCCGGAGCGAATGAAGCGCGGGCGCCTACGCTTGACGTTGCCGGTCTCTGCACGTAACTATTTATAACCACTTCATTTTTTCGCAACTGGCGACGTGCTTGAACCGGCGAAAGCATTGGGTCGCGACTTCTAGCACAGGCCGGGGGCCAAAAAGCAAGCATAACCAGCATGCCGGAGCGCAGCTATTTCGATTGGAACGCGACCGCGCCGCTGCGGGATGAGGCCCGGGCGGCCTTCGCGGCGGCCCTTGCGGTTCCCGGCAACCCGTCCTCGGTGCACGCCGAAGGCCGCGCCGCGCGCCGCCTGGTCGAGACCGCGCGCGAACAGGTCGCGGCGCTGGCCGGCGCGCGCCCTGGCGACGTGTTTTTCACCTCGAGCGGCACCGAAGCCAATATGCTGGCGCTGACGCCTGCGATCGAAGTAGCCGGCGACAAGCGGCCACGCTCGAAGCTTTTGCTCTCGGCCATCGAGCACGTTTCGGTGCGCGCGGGCGGGCGCTTTGCCCGCGATGCGGTCGAGGACGTGCCGGTCGATGCGCAGGGTCGCCTCGATCTGGCCGCGCTGGCCGATGCCGTTGCCAAATCGCCCCGCGCGCTGGTTTCGCTGATGCTCGCCAATAACGAAACCGGCGTCGTTCAGCCGGTCGCCGCGGCGGCGGCGATCGTGCACGCCGCCGGCGGCTTACTCCACGTCGACGCCGTGCAGGCGGCGGGCCGCATCGCCTGCGACATGACGGACCTCGGCGCCGATCTGCTGACGCTGTCGGCTCACAAGATCGGCGGGCCGAAGGGCGTCGGCGCGCTCGTTCGCCGCAACGACGACATTCACATCCCCGAGCCGCTGATCCGCGGCGGCGGGCAGGAGCGGGGACTGCGCGCCGGCACCGAAAATGTCGCCGGCATCGCCGCCTTCGGCGCTGCCGCGGCGGTGGCTCGCCGCGAGCGCGCAGCCGAGGCCGCGCACATGCTGGCGTTGCGCGAGCTGCTCGAAACCGGGCTGCGGGCGATCAGCCCGGCAGTGGTCATTTTCGGCGCCAAAGCCGAGCGGCTGCCGAATACGACGCTGTTCACCGTCCCGGGCATGAAGGCGGAGACCGCTGTCATCGCCTTCGATCTTGCAGGCGTGGCGGTGTCGTCCGGCGCCGCCTGCTCCTCTGGCAAGGTCCAGCCCTCGCATGTCCTTGCGGCCATGGGGGTTTTGCCGCCGCTCACGCGCGGCGCGGTGCGCGTAAGCCTCGGCTGGAACACCACCGCAGCCGACATTGAAAGCTTTCTAAACGCTTGGAGAAAGCTCGCTTCTGCACTATCTAAGGGACAGCCAAGCGTTGCCGCCTAAATGGCTGCAAAACTGAGCGATTTATCGCAACTGGGGTCACCCGAGGCAAGCGCGATCCGAGATAGGACATTGCCATAACCGACTAAATCCAACCCGCGGTCCTTGAAACCGTGAGCGGAGGGACGAATGCCGGCCGTACAAGAGACCGTCGATCAGGTCCGGCGCATCGACGTCGATCAATACAAGTATGGCTTCGAGACGCTGATCGAATCGGACAAGGCCCCCAAGGGCCTGTCGGAGGACACGGTGCGCTTCATCTCGGCCAAGAAGGGCGAGCCGGAATGGATGCTGGCGTGGCGGCTCGACGCCTATAAGCGCTGGCTCACCATGCGCGAGCCGAAATGGGCCAAGGTCGATTACGGTCCGATCGACTATCAGGACATCTATTACTATTCCGCGCCGAAGCAGAAGGACGGCCCGAAGTCGCTCGACGAGATCGATCCGGAAATCCTGCGCACCTACGAAAAGCTCGGCATTCCGTTGCGCGAACGCGAGGCGCTGCTCGGCATCCAGAACCCCCACCCTAACCCTCCCCCGCAAGCGGGGGAGGGAAGGGAGGGGGCGGCCGGCGCGGAAGTCGAGCGCAGTAACGGCTCCGGTCGTATTGCCGTCGACGCGGTGTTCGATTCGGTTTCGGTCGCCACCACGTTTAAGGCGGAACTCGCCAAAGCCGGCGTGCTGTTCATGCCGATCTCGGAAGCCGTCCACGAGCATCCCGAGCTGGTGAAAAAATATCTCGGCACGGTGGTGCCGATCTCGGACAATTTTTTCGCCACGCTCAATTCGGCGGTGTTTTCCGACGGCTCATTCGTCTATGTGCCGCCGGGCGTGCGCTGTCCGATGGAGCTGTCGACCTATTTCCGCATTAATGAGAAGAATACCGGCCAATTCGAGCGCACGCTGATCATCGCCGACAAGGGCTCCTACGTGAGCTATCTCGAAGGCTGCACCGCGCCGATGCGCGACGAGAACCAACTCCACGCCGCGGTGGTCGAGCTGGTCGCGCTCGACGATGCCGAGATCAAGTATTCGACCATCCAGAACTGGTATCCGGGCGACGCCAACGGCCGCGGCGGCATCTACAATTTCGTCACCAAGCGCGGCGATTGCCGCGGCAAGAACGCCAAGATCTCCTGGACCCAGGTGGAAACCGGCTCGGCGATCACCTGGAAATATCCGAGCTGCATCCTGCGCGGCGACAATTCGCGCGGCGAGTTCTACTCGATCGCGATTTCCAACGGCTATCAGCAGGTCGATTCCGGCACCAAGATGCTGCATCTCGGCAAGAACACGACGAGCCGGATCATCTCAAAGGGCATCGCCGCCGGGCATTCCAACAATACCTATCGCGGCTTGGTGACGTTGCACCGCCGCGCCGCCGGCGCGCGCAATTTCACCAATTGCGATTCGCTCCTGATCGGCGATCAATGCGGCGCCCATACCGTGCCCTATATCGAGACCAAGAATTCCTCGACCGTGTTCGAGCACGAGGCCACCACGTCGAAGATCTCCGAGGAGATGCTGTTCTATTGCCGCCAGCGCGGGCTCTCCGCCGAGGAAGCGACCGCGCTTGTCGTCAACGGCTTCGTCAAGGACGTGCTGCAGCAACTGCCGATGGAATTTGCAGTCGAAGCGCAGAAGCTGATCTCGGTCAGTTTGGAGGGCTCGGTGGGGTAACCCTCACTCCGCTCATTCCCGCTTGCGCGGGAATGAGCGGATAGACGGACCGGCCATTCACTTAAAGAGCACAGGAATAAGATGGCGCTTCTGGAAATCAAAAATTTGCACGTCGCGATCGACGGCAAGGAAATTTTGAAAGGGCTGGACCTCACCGTGAACGCCGGTGAGGTGCATGCCATCATGGGCCCGAACGGCTCGGGCAAGTCGACGCTGGCTTATGTGCTCGCCGGCAAGGCCGGCTACGAGCCGACCTCCGGCGAAGTTAAGTTCAACGGCAAGAATATCTTCGACATGACGCCGGACGAGCGCGCCGCCGCCGGACTGTTTCTCGCCTTCCAGTATCCGCTGGAAATTCCCGGCGTCGCCACCATGACGTTCCTGCGCACCGCGCTCAACGCGCAGCGCAAGAAGCGCGGCGAAGCGGAACTCTCGACGCCGGAATTCATCAAGAAAGTGCGCGACACCGCGGGCAAGCTCAACATCGACCAGGACATGCTGCGCCGCGCCGTCAATGTCGGCTTCTCCGGCGGCGAGAAGAAGCGCAACGAGATTTTGCAGATGGCGCTGTTGGAGCCGCGTCTTGCCGTGCTCGACGAAACCGATTCCGGGCTCGACATCGATGCGCTGAAAATCGTCGCCGATGGCGTCAACCGGCTGCGCGCGCCGCACCGCTCCTTCGTCGTCATCACCCATTACCAGCGGCTGTTGTCCTATATCGTGCCGGACATCGTCCACGTTCTGTCCGCCGGCCGTATCGTCAAGACCGGCGGCAAGGAGCTCGCGCTCGAACTCGAGGCGCGCGGCTATGCCGAATATCAAGAGGAAGCGGTAGCGTGAACGCCGGAGTGACCACGATCAAGACCGCGGCCGAGACCGAGCTGGCGCAGGTTTTTGCGCTCGCGCGCGGGGCACTGCCTGGCAATGACGCCATCGCCGCCCAGCGCGAGACAGCGTTCGGCCTGTTCGCCAAGGAAGGCCTGCCGCATCGCCGCGTCGAGGAGTGGAAATATACCGACCTGCGCGCGCTGATGCGCGAGGCAAAGCCGCTTGCGGCTCCGCCGGACGCGGCCGCCAAGGCGCGCGCCAAAAATGCCGGCGCGCTCCTTGGCGACGTCGAGACGCGACGCCTCGTCTTTGTCGACGGCGCCTTCGTCGCGGAATTGTCGGATTTTTCAAATTTGGAGAAGGGCCTCACCGTCGGCTCGCTGGCCGCGGCGTTGGCCGACAACGATCCCGTGCTCACGCAGCATCTCGGCAAGCTTGCGCCGGCAGGCGATGTCGCGGTCGCACTCAATACCGCGCTGATGGGCGACGGCGCGGTGATCCGCATCGCTGCCGGCTCGACCATCGAGCGGCCGCTGCATCTGTTGTTCGTGGCCTCCGGAAAGCCCGCCGCGAGCTTCGTGCGCTCGCTCGTCGTCGTCGAGCACGGCGCGCGCGCCATGGTGATCGAGAGCCATGAGGGTCCCGCCGGCAGCGACTATCAGCTCAATGCAGCGTTGGAGCTGTTCGTCGGCGACGAGGCCCATGTCGACCATGTGAAAATCATCGACGAGGGCAAAGACGCGCTGCATGTCTCGACGCTCGCCGCCGCGATCGGCGCGCACGCGCGCTTCAATGCGTTTTCCTTCACGGCGGGCGGCGCCGTGGTGCGCAATCAGCTGTTTCTCAAATTCGACGGCGAAGGCATCGTCGCCGGCATCCGCGGCGCCTCGTTGCTCAACGGCCGCCAGCACGCCGACACCACGCTGGTCGCCAATCACATCGCGCCCGACTGCCAGAGCCGCGAAGTCTTCAAGACGGTGCTCGACGACGAGGCTCATGGCGTATTCCAGGGCCGCATCATCGTGCGGCGGCATGCGCAGCGGACCGACGCCAAGATGATGACGCAGGCGCTCCTGTTGTCGGAGCGCGCCGAAGCCGACAACAAGCCGGAGCTCGAAATATTCGCCGACGACGTGCAATGCGGCCATGGCGCCACCTCTGGCGCGATCGACGACGAGTTGAAATTCTATCTGTTGGCGCGAGGCATTCCGGCGGTGGAGGCCGAAGCGCTCTTGATCCAGGCCTTTGTCGGCGAGGCCATCGAAGGCATCGAACATGCCGGGCTGCGCGAGGCGTTGCTGGACGCCGTCGCGGCCTGGCTCAAGGCGCGCAAGTAACATGCAGGAAGCGGCGACTAACGGCGGCTATGACGTCAATCGCATCCGGGCGGATTTTCCGATTCTGGCAATGCAGGTCTATGGCAAGCCGCTCGTCTATCTCGACAATGCGGCCTCCGCGCAGAAGCCGCGCGCCGTGCTCGATCGCATCGAGCAGGCTTACACCACGCAATACGCCAATGTGCATCGCGGCCTGCATTACCTCGCCAACGAGGCGACCGAGGCCTATGAGAGCGCGCGCGAGAAGGTCGCCGCCTTCGTCAATGCCGGGCGCAAGGAAGAGATCGTCTTCACCCGCAATGCGACCGAGGCGATCAATCTCGTCGCCTATACGTTCGGGCGCGAGCGCATCAAGCCCGGCGACGAGATCGTGCTCTCGATCATGGAGCACCATTCCAACATCGTGCCGTGGCATTTTTTGCGCGAGCGCCAAGGCGCCGTCATCAAATGGGCGCCGGTCGACGACGAGGGGCATTTCCTCATCGACGAGTTCGAAAAGCTTCTGAGCCCGCGCACCAAGATGGTGGCGATCACTCACATGTCCAACATGCTCGGCACCTTAGTGCCGGTAAAAGAGGTGACGCGGATCGCGCATGCGCGCGGCATTCCGGTGCTCATCGACGGCGCGCAGGGGGCCGTGCACTGCGACGTCGACGTGCGCGACATCGATTGCGACTTCTACGCCTTCACCGGCCACAAGCTCTACGGCCCGACCGGCATCGGCGTGCTGTACGGCAAATACCAGCACCTGGCGGCGATGCCGCCGTTCAACGGCGGCGGCGAGATGATCCGCGAAGTGTTCGAGGATCGCGTCACTTACGGCGAGCCGCCGCACCGATTCGAGGCCGGCACGCCGTCGATCGTGCAGGCGATCGGGCTCGGCGCCGCGATCGATTACGTGGCCACGATCGGCAAGGCGCGAATCCGCAGCCACGAAGCCGGCCTCCTAAGCTACGCCCATGACCGGCTGCGCGAGATCAATTCGCTGCGCATCCTCGGCACCGCCAAGGACAAGGGGCCGATCATCTCCTTCGAGATGAAAGGCGCGCATCCGCACGACGTGGCGACCATCATCGACCGTTCCGGCGTCGCGGTGCGCGCCGGCACCCACTGCGTGATGCCGCTATTGTCGCGCTTCGGCGTCACCGCGACCTGCCGCGCCTCCTTCGCCATGTACAATACCCGCGACGAGGTCGATTGCCTGGCGCAAGCGCTCGTGAAGGCGCAGAGCATGCTCGGATGAATGATCATGAGCGATGACGTGAAAACCGATATGGCCGAGGGCGCTGCCGCTTCCGCCGAGAAGCCGACGACCATTCCGGCCGACGAGATGGCGCGCCTGACCGACGAGATCGTCGGCGCGCTGAAAACCGTGTTCGACCCGGAAATTCCCGCCGACATCTACGAGCTCGGCCTGATCTATAAGGTCAACGTCGATGACGATCGCATGGTGAATATCGACATGACGCTGACCACGCCGAATTGCCCGTCGGCGGCGGAATTGCCGGCGCAGGTGGAGAATGCGGTGTCCGGCGTACCCGGCGTGCGCGAGGCCAAGGTCAACATCGTCTGGGATCCGCCGTGGGATCCGAGCCGGATGTCGGACGAGGCGCGCGCCGTGCTCAATATGTGGTGACGCTGTGTTGCATGCGCGATTGCCGCGCATTACATGAAATAGCGCGAAGTCGTTAGGACTCTTGAGTTATTACAAATCGTAACGGCCGTGTTTGCCTCGTTGCGAGGAAACGCGCGGAGGATGCGAAGATGGCCACTGCCCGGCCGAGACCTCAAGTGATGCGGCTCACCGAAGCCGCGGCGGAACGTATCAAGACGGTGATGGCGAAAGCCGAACGCCCGATCGCGGCAGTGCGCGTCGGCGTCAAGAACGGCGGCTGCGCCGGCATGAGCTATTTCATGGAATACGCCGAGCAGATCAACCCGCTCGACGAAGTGATCGAGGACAGGGGCGTGCGCATTCTCGTCGACCCGAAAGCGGTGCTGTTTCTGCTCGGCACCGAGATGGACTACAAGGTCGACAAGCTCTCGGCCCAATTCGTGTTCAACAATCCGAACCAGACCTCGGCCTGCGGCTGCGGCGAATCGGTGCAGATCGAGCCGGCGAAGGGCGAAACCGGCGCCGAGGCGCATTGATAGCCGCTCATTGCCGCGCTAGCGGGAATCCACAGAGTAATTTCGATTCGGCACGCGCTGGATCCCCGCGTCCGCGGCGACGAGCGGCAGCGATTGCTTACGCTACCCGCGCCGGCGGCGCGCTTCCCGCGTGGGCCTCCGGATCGGTCTCGCAGATGACGCGATTGCGCCCCTGACGCTTGGCGGCGTAGAGGCATTTGTCGGCGCGGTCGATCAAAAGCTGCGCGGTATCGCCCGGGTGCAGCACGGCGACGCCGATCGAAATCGTCACGCGGCCGAGCCGTTCGCCGTTCGAGCGCCGCATCAATTCCTTGGTCATGACGGCGCGCCGGATGTGATCGGCCACCGTGATCGCCGATTGCAGCGCCGTGTTCGGCAGCGCGACGATGAATTCCTCGCCGCCGTATCGCGCGGCGACGTCGCGGCCCTTGACGTTCTGCTTCACCGCAAGCGCGACCAGGCGGAGCACCTGATCGCCGGTGAGATGGCCGTATTGGTCGTTGAAGGTCTTGAAGTGATCGATATCGGCCATCAAGAGCGACAGCGGATCGTTCTTTTGCTGCGCCTCGGCGATGCCCTTGGCCAGCGCGGCATCGAAGTATTTGCGGTTGGATAGCGTGGTGAGCGGATCGGTCAGGCTTTCAAGACGCACGACTTCGAGATTTTGCTGAAGCTGCTCGATTTCCTGCCGCGATGCCGCCAGCCGCGTTTCCAGTTTCTTGTTGTTGAGCTCCATCTCCTTGGTGCCTTGCACCAGATGCTCGATGACCGCGCGCAGCGTCTCGCCGTCGTTGGCTTGGGCGAGCTTTTCGCTGGCCAGGTTCAACCGCTTTGAGTAGCTCGTCGCCGAACCGGCCGCCGCATCGATGGTGCTGATGACCTGCTTGATCTCGTCGAGCACCCGGGTATTGACCGAATCCATCCGGTCGCCCAATCGATTCATGGCGATATAGGTGTCGTAAATGTCCTCGAGATCGGTTTCGCTGAGCGTGCCCTTTTTGGCCAGCGCCTCGTTGATAGACTGGTTCAGCGGCTGGTTATAACCGGTTGCGTAATTGTACCAAATTTCGAAATTTCGCGGCGACGCCGTTTGCCCCAAGGCGCGGATTTGTCCGAGCGCTATTTCGGCAAATGCAAGCGTTCTTTCGTGCTCTTCTTGGGGCACGGCCATCATCTCCAATCGCCCTGGAAAGTATCAAACCTGTGCCGAGCGGCACAGCACGCGCATCCGCAATCACACGTATAAGTAGGAGAAAGCGGTGAAGGAGCGGTAAATAAGACCGCTTGAAAATCGTCTGTAAGGAAAATCCTGACGCAACGACCGCGTTGCGGCATGGCCGGCTTGCTTTGCTGTCCGTAACTCAAGCCTTCACGGTCACCGGGCGCAGCAGGAATGCCGGCAGGTGCGAGGCGTCGCCATCGTCCTGGCGCGGGCGCGCCGGCGGCACAGTGCGGCGCGATCTCGCTTCGTCGATTCGCGCGACCGAGCCCGAACGAAGCGAATGATGCCGCTGATTGCGCGGTTCGCGATGTTCGCGCGCGGGGGGCGCATGTTGCGGCGCGGCGCTCGGCTCGGGCTGTTTGTCCATGAACGGTATCGACTGCCCGATCAGTTTTTCGATCGCCGCGACCGCCTTGGCGTCGTTTGAGCCCGCCACGATGCTGATCGCCACGCCGGTGCGCCCGGCGCGGCCGGTGCGGCCGATGCGGTGCACATAATCGTCGGCATGGATCGGCACGTCGAAGTTGTAGACGTGACTGACGTCGGGGATATCGAGGCCGCGGGCGGCGACGTCGGAAGCCACGAGCAGCGTCACTTCGCCCTTGCGGAACTGTTCGAGCGCGGCCGTGCGCGCGGACTGATCCATGTCGCCATGCAGTGCCTGCACCGAAAAGCCGTGCCGCAGCAGCGAGCGGTGCAGCGTGGCGACGTCGCGCTTGCGGTTGCAGAAGACGATGGCGTTCTTCAAGCCTTCGGCGGAACGGATCAGGCGGCGCAGCGTGTCGCGCTTGTCGTGCGGCTCGCGCCCCGACCTCGCCAGGAACTGGGCGGTGGCGGCGACCGTGGAGGCCGGCCGGGAGACTTCGACGCGGACCGGATTGTGCAGGAATTGTTCGGTGATGCGCTGGATTTCCGGCGGCATGGTCGCGGTAAAGAACAGTGTCTGCCGGGTGAACGGGACCAGCTTGCAGATGCGCTCGATGTCGGGAATGAAACCCATATCGAGCATGCGGTCGGCTTCGTCGATGACCAGAAGCTCGACGCCGGTGAGCAGAAGCCGCCCGCGCTCGTTATGGTCGAGCAGCCGGCCGGGGGTGGCGATCAGCACGTCGACGCCGCGGCCGAGCTTGGTATCCTGATTGTCGAACGAAACACCGCCGATGATCAGCGCGACGTTGAGCTTGTGATTGACGCCGTATCTGATGAAGCTCTCTTCCACTTGCGCCGCGAGCTCGCGGGTCGGCTCGAGGATCAGCGTGCGCGGCATGCGGGCACGGGCGCGGCCCTTTTCCAGCATGGTCAGCATCGGCAGCACGAAGGCCGCCGTCTTGCCGGTGCCGGTCTGCGCGATGCCGAGCACGTCGCGCCGGGCCAGCACGTGGGGGATAGCCTGCTCTTGGATGGGAGTGGGAGTTTTGTAACCGGTCGCTGCAACGGCGGCGAGAACTTTATCGGACAAGCCGAGATGAGAAAACGACATAGACCCTCTATCTGAGACGGCCCCACGATGAGGCGCCGCCGGCAGAACCGTTTCGGAGGAAAGCGGCAAACACGCGGTAAGTGCGGTCGAATTTGCCTTAAACAACGTTGCGCGAAACATAGGGGCGATTGGCCGAAAGTCAACCGCAATGGGCCTGCCGCAACGCACTAAGTTAAACGGATTCCTTCACTTTTTCACGACACCCGTTAAGCTTGGCGTCTGCCAAAGCAACCCAGGATGCTCAGCGCCATGGCCGAACCCGCGTCCGACCCATTGCCAATCGTGCTCATTCCCGGTCTTACTTGCACCGCGCGGCTTTACACCGAGCAGATCCCGGCGCTGTGGCAGTTCGGTCCGGTCACGGTTGCCGACCACAGACGCGACGACAGCATGACGGCCATCGCACAGCGCATTCTGGCCGCCGCGCCGCCGCGCTTCGCACTCGCCGGCCTGTCGATGGGCGGCTACATCGCCTTCGAAATCATGCGCCAGGCGCCGGAGCGCATCGCCAAGCTCGCCTTGCTCGATACCGGGCCGCGGGCCGATACGCCGGAGCAGACCGAGCGGCGCCGCGTCCTGATGGCGATGGCTAAGGATGGCCGCTATGCCGAGATCCCGGAGCTTGCCTTCCCGATCTACGTGCATCGCAACCGCCACGGTGACGAAGCGCTCAAGCGCATCGTGCGCGGCATGGCCGAAGACACCGGCCTTGAGGCCTTTCTGCGCCAGCAGCAAGCCATCTTGAGCCGTCCGGATTCGCGTCCGGGTCTCGCCGCGATCGCTTGCCCGACGATGGTTCTGGTCGGCGAGGGCGACGAAGCGACGCCGCCGGATCTCGCCCGCGAGATCGCTAACGGCATTGCCGGATCGCGATTGGCGCTGATCCCGGACAGCGGTCATCTATCGACGCTGGAGCAGCCCGCCGCCGTGACCAAGGCACTGGTGGACTGGCTGCGGCCATGACAATAGCCATGAGGGCAGGGTGCACCCTGTCGGATTGTGCTAACGCTGCGCCGGTCGCTAAATCCTGACAGTCCGCAGCAGCGGCAAAAGCACGCTGAGCAGTAACACACTTGGAGGAACCTCGATGAGCGTCGGCCCGTTCACGCGCCGTTCGATTTTGTCCGCAGCCGCGCTGCTTGCGGCTTCGCCCGCCGTCGTCGCCCCGGCATCCGCGCAGAGCGATTTCCCGACCCGGCCGATCCATATGGTCGTCGGCTTCGCCGCCGGCGGCGGCAACGATATTTTTGCCCGCCTCGTCGGCGCCAAAATGGGCGACATCCTCGGCCAAACGGTCGTCGTCGAGAACAAGCCCGGCGCCGCCGGGCGGCTGTCGGCGGAATATGTGGCCAACCAGGCGGCCGACGGCTATTCGCTCCTCGTCGGCGCCAGCGGCGCCATGGCGATCGGGCCTGCGATCTATACCGACCTGAAATACGACACCAACAAGACATTCACCCCGATCGGCATGATCGCGAACTTCCCGCTGATCATGGTGATCAATGCCGACAACCCGTCTAAAAATCTCAAGGATTTTATCGCCTGGATGAAAGCGCACCCCGACAAGGCGAATTACGCCAGCTCGTCGCCGGCTTTCACCATTGCGACCGAGCTGTTGAAATTGAAGACCGGCATGCCGGGCACGATGATCCCGTACAAGAGCAGCAACGAAATGAACCTGAGCGTCATCCAGGGCCAGACGGCGATGACCATCGCCGACGGTCCGCCGACGGTGCCGCAGGTGAAGGGCGGCAAGGAGCGGGCGCTTGCCGTCACGGGAAGCGAACGTATCCCCGAATTGCCGGACGCACCGACGATGGCGGAAGCCGGCTATCCGAGCGTCAATATCCAGCTCTGGAGCGGCCTGTTCGCTCCGGCGGCGACCCCGGCGCCGGTCGTCGCCAAGCTGCGCAACGCCTTTGCGCAGGCGATCGCCGATCCCGGCGTGTCGGACAAGCTCAAGGCGCTGGCCGTCAATCCCGGCGGCGCGACGCCCGAGCAATTCCGCCACATCATCGACGGCGACATCGCCAAATACCGCGACGTGGTCAAAGCCGCCAACCTGAAATTCGAGGATTAGCGGCGATTGCTAGCATTTTGCCGCTGTCTCTTTTTGTGCGACATGCCCTTGACAAATGTCCCCGGTATAGTTACTTCGGGGCAAGCTTGCTTCTTCGAAGGGCGTCACCGGTGACGGCCGAATGACGGAAGCGAGTGCGGTGTCCGCGGGCGGGGCTCGTAACCCCGCTCCCGGGCGGCTCCGGACACCGCCCGGCCGGTAATAACGACCGGCCTGCGAGGAGCTCGCTGGACTGGGACAGGGGAAGATGCGGGTGACACCCGATGACGCCGAATCCAGGAAGCGCGGCTGGAGCTGAGCTGAGGCGTTAATTCGCCAAAGCGAGCCCGCGGTGGAGCGCCGGAAGGCGCGCGCGCCCGAAGCGCGGTTAGGTGGCAACATCTGACGGCGTGGCGCGCGCCGCACCCGCCGGTGCGGCCCGTACAGTCTGCGCCTTTCGGCGCTCCGCCTCCCTTCGGGGAGGGCTTACGTGCAGTGGCTTGAGGCAAAGCTCGGATGCGAGGACGCGTCGCGAGAAGGAGAGGTGCTGTCCTGTCGCTATCGGAAACGGAACGGACATAGCCGAAACCGCCGCCGGTTCGGGTTAGTTACCAATGACCCTTAGCGGATATGAATGGCGGCTGGCGCTGGACGCTCGGAAAAATTAGAATGGTTGCGGGGCTGGACCGGGAGTTTGTCGATGCCTTGGAAATACGACCCAGGGGAAAGGCGGCGAAAGCACAAGTGGCAAAATGACTACGCCGGCTTTGAAACAGAGGGCGGTGTCGAGGTCGGTAAGTGCCCAATGACAGTTACGCAGGAACTTGCGGAACAACTTCTCAACACGGGCGTAGGATGGAATAATCCGAGCATGCCATCATCGGATTACCCGCGAAACTTATACAACGTTCATGAAGGCGTTGTTTACAAGGCAGCTATTACCCTAGGTGGGGTGTCTTACCATGGCTACCCGTGCAAAGGTCAGGTTCCGCGAGAAGTCGTAACTCAGTTGAAAGCGTTGGCCGCTCAGAAGAACTGCTCGAAAGAGTTTGAAGCATGGCTCAAACGGTACATTCAATAGGCAGGCCGGATAGTCTTCAATTCGATCTGCGGTGGCTTGATATGCCCGGGAGCGACCATCCTCCGGGGTACGGCAGTCTTGTTGTATGGATTGCTGGAGAACTAATCTGGGGTGAAAGAAACGAAGAGGGCCAAATTGTCGGTGTCGAATGGTTCTGGGATGATTTGCTTGAGCGACTTGCTTTCTCTTGGCGATATTTGCTGTTCGAAGAATCTTATCCCATGGGTCTTCTCCCCGTTGTGCCGCAACTACTCAGGAGCGTTTTGCGCGAACAACAGGTCGGTGCATCGGAAGAAATGATAAATGCGGAGGAGAACGCCGTATTCGTTTTCGAAGAAATGCATGATCTATCCCGCGCCGTAGAAGGGGGTACGCTTCCTAAGCTATTCTTGCTGCGAGAAGGAAATTTAATGCTGATAGCTACATCATTGGGTGTGAAACGGGTAGCCTTTTCCCCGGTAACGGAAGCGTTAGAGAAACTAGGTGATGAAATCGCTGACCGGATCAAAGCGAAATCCGATGGCCGGACAAAGACGATTTTAGAAGCATGGAAAACGAAGGGAAGGATTTCCGATGTCGATCAAGTAGAGATTTCCTCCGGACTTCCAAGGTCGACAATTAGTGCGATTACGCGAAATGCGGAGTTCCAAACATTTTGGGAGATAAAAGCATTTGAGCCTAATGAGCTTATGGCCGCCGCCCGGATGGTCGGTCGTTTGGTTTCGAATGACGATACGCGAACAATAATTGATAATATAAAATCTGCTTCGAAGGTTAAAACCACGGCACTTGATGATCTTTCATCCGAAGCACTTAAGGAGTTAGAAAAATTTCAATTGAAGATGCCGAACGAGCAAGGACGATTACTAGCAGAATGGCTGCGTGGCAAACCTGACATTCTTGCTAAGGATGGCCTTGTTTACCCTGAAACAATTTTGAAAAAATGGAATGTGAATCTCACGGAAATTGACTTACGTTCACAAAACATAGACGCGCTGTGCGCTTGGGGACCCAAGCACGGTCCAACGGTCCTAATTAACAAAAACGGTCGCCTATCGCATTTTCCTACTGGAAGACGCTCGTCCCTCGCTCATGAAATTTGCCATCTTTTGGTTGATCGAAATGGTTCGCTTCCGCTTGCGGAGGTGTTTGGTGGCGAAGTTCCTAAGGTGCCCGAACAAAGGGCAAATGCGTTCGGTGCAGAGCTACTTTTAACGCGCAATGCTGCCCTAATGGCGTACTTAAAGCTAAGAGACGTAGAAGAGACGCTAGAAGCAGTTGCGAAGAACTACAACGTGAGTTTCGAAGTCGCCGCGTGGCAGTTGCTTAATTCTCGCGCGGAGCTTTCAGCAACTCAACGCCAACTACTACTTAAGCACACCTATCGGTTCGCCGCCTAAACGCATTTCGTTGTGCGGCGTGTTCCTGAATTTTCGCCGCGCTGTCGGCAACATCGGGTGCTTCCCCTTTTGGCCGTCGCATCGTTCTGCGGCGGCGCAGTAATTCAGTCACCTTCGGCGTGGAATAAGAGAGGTGGTCCCACTTTCTGACACAGCCGGCTAAGGTGGATTCGCCGATGCAGAGGACGACCCACCATGAGGACGCGGAGACGGTTTTCGGCTGAGTTCAAGGCCAAGGTGGCGCTTGAGGCGATCAAGGGCGGCGCGACGCATCAAACATCCAGCGCCGCCTCGTCGGCGAACTCGGCGCGCTCCTGGATGAAGTCGAAGCGCGCTTCGGCTTTGCTGCCCATCAGCCGCTCGACGGATTTTTCGGTGTCCTTGCGGTCGTCGGCGATCAGCACGACCCGCAGCAACGTGCGCTTCTTCGGGTCCATGGTGGTTTCTTTAAGCTGCGCCGCCATCATCTCGCCCAAGCCTTTGAAGCGGCTGACTTCGACTTTGGCGTTGGCGTGGAATTCCTTCTTCAAGATCTCGTCGCGGTGCTTGTCGTTGCGGGCGTAAAAAATCTTGCCGCCGTGGGCGAGCCGATAGAGCGGCGGCACCGCGAGATAAAGATGGCCGTGGTCGATCAGCTGCGGCATCTGCCGGTAGAAGAAGGTGATGAGGAGCGACGCGATATGGGCGCCATCAACGTCGGCGTCGGTCATGACGATGACGCGGCCATAGCGCAAATCCTCGTCGCGATAATGCACGCCGGTACCGCAGCCGAGCGCCTGAACGAGGTCGGCGAGCTGCTGGTTTTGCGCCAGCTTATCCTTGCCGGCGGACGCGACGTTGAGGATCTTGCCGCGCAGCGGCAGGATCGCCTGCGAGGCGCGGTCGCGCGCCTGTTTGGCCGAGCCGCCGGCCGAGTCGCCCTCGACGACGAAAATCTCCGAGCCTTCGGCGGCGCTGTTGGTGCAGTCGGCGAGCTTGCCGGGCAGCCGGAGTTTTCGCACCGCGGATTTGCGCGCGATGTCTTTTTCCTGGCGGCGGCGGATGCGCTCTTCGGCGCGCTCGGCGACGAAATCGAGCAGCTTGTTGGCGGCGAGCGGATTGCCGGCGAGCCAATGATCGAACGGGTCCTTCATCGCCTGCTCGACGATGCGCTGCGCTTCGGCGGTGGCGAGCCGGTCCTTGGTCTGGCCCTGGAATTCCGGCTCGCGGATGAACACCGAGAGCATGGCGCCGCCGCCGACCATGACGTCGTCGGAGGTGATGGCCGCGGCGCGCTTGCCCTGGCCGACACGCTCGGCGTGATCCTTCAGGCCGCGTGTCAGCGCGGTGCGCAGGCCGGATTCATGGGTGCCGCCGTCCGGCGTCGGGATGGTGTTGCAATAGGAATTGAGAAAGCCGTCGGCATCGGCGGTCCAGGCCACGGCCCATTGCACGGCGCCGTGTGCACCCGTCTTCCCTGCGCTACCCGTGAAAATGTCGGGATGCACCAGCGTGGCGCTCGCCAGCGCTTCCGACAGATAATCCTTCAAGCCCTCGGCGAAATGGAATGTTGCTTTCTCCGGCACGTCGTCGACGCCGCGCAACAGCTCCTTGGCGCAGGACCAGCGGATTTCTACGCCGCCGAACAGATAGGCCTTCGAGCGCGTCATCTTGAACACGCGCTCCGGCTTGAAATGCGCCTTGGCGCCGAAAATGTCGGGGTCCGGGCGGAAGCGCACTTTGGTGCCGCGGCGGTTCGGCGCCTTGCCGGCGTCCTGCAATTTGGTCTTCGGCTTGCCGCGCTCGAACGCCATCTTGTACAGCTTCTGGCCGCGCGCGACCTCGACCTCCATGCGCTCGGACAGCGCGTTCGCCACCGAGACGCCGACGCCGTGCAGGCCGCCCGAGGTCTCGTAGACCTCGGAGTCGAATTTGCCGCCGGCATGCAGCGTGCACATGATCACTTCCAGCGCCGATTTGTTCTTGAATTTCGGGTGCGGATCGACCGGGATGCCGCGGCCGTTGTCGGTGACGGCGACAAAGCCGTCGGCTTCCATCTCAACGTCGATCCAGTCGGCGTGGCCGGCCAGCGCCTCGTCCATGGCGTTGTCGATGACTTCGGCGAACAAATGATGCAGCGCCTTCTCGTCGGTGCCGCCGATATACATGCCGGGGCGGCGGCGCACCGGCTCGAGACCCTCCAAGACTTCGATATGCTTGGCGGTATAGCCGGCTTCGCCGCTATTGCGGGCGGACGCGCCGGTGACCCGGCGCGCGGTGCCGCGCCGGCTTTCGCCCGCGTCGGCGAACAGGTCCGGCGTTTTGGAGGATTTCGACGATTTGGCAGCTTTTCCCAAGGCTTTTCCCAAGGCTTTACCCAAAGCTTTACCCATGTGGAGTTTGACGCTTTCCCATGCAGCGGACACCGCAAATCAAGCTTCACTATGCGCCCGACTATGCCATTTAGGCGGCAAATCCATCAGCGCATTGACGTGCTGCGGCACGGGCCTTATATCGCCGCCCATGAACAGGTCGTTATCGATTGTTGCGCTGTCCAATCGCCGCCGCCGTACCGACACGGCACGAATGCGCGCCCGCGCGTAATCGTTCGTGCCGCCGGTTCCGCGGCACTCTCATCCTGATAGTCTGCCCGCGAAATCGGCCTGAGTTTTCCTCAAGCCATAGGTCCAATCACGGGTCTACCCATGCCTGACAAAGCAAAAATCGGCGTGCTCGGCGCCTCCGGCTATACCGGCGCGGAATTGGTGCGGCTGCTCATTCGCCATCCACGCGCCGAGATCGTTTTGCTCACCGCCGATCGCCGCGCCGGCAAGACCATGGCCGACGTCTTTCCGCAATTTTCGCCTTATGCGCTGCCGGTGCTGACCTCGGTCGAGGAGGCGGATTGGGCGGCGCTCGGGCTCGATCTTGCCTTCTGCGCGCTGCCGCACGGCACCACGCAAAAAGTCATCAAGGATGTGATGGCGCGCGCGCCGCACACCAAGGTCGTCGACCTGTCGGCTGATTTCCGGTTGTCTGATCCCGCCGCATACGCGCGCTGGTACGGCCACGAGCATTTCGCCCCCGAACTGCAGCGGGAGGCGGTCTACGGCCTCACCGAGATTTATCGCGATAAGATCAAGACGGCGCGAACTCGTCGCCAATCCCGGCTGCTACACGAGCTGCGCGGAGCTCGCGCTGATTCCGCTGCTCAAAGCCAAGGCCATCGATGCCGACGAGATCGTCATCGACGCCAAGTCGGGCATGACCGGGGCGGGCAGGGCGGCCAGAGAGGAAATGCTGTTCTCGGAAGTGTCCGAAGGCATCCACGCCTATGGCGTCGGGCACCATCGCCACATGGCCGAGCTCGACCAGGAATTCTCGTTGGCTGCCGGCCGCGAGGTGATCGTCACCTTCACGCCGCATCTGGTGCCGATGAACCGCGGCATTCTCTCGACCATCTATGTCCGCGGCTTCAAGGCCTCGCCGCAGGATCTTCATGCGGTGCTTTTAAAGTCTTACGCGAAGGAGCCGTTCGTCCACGTGCTGCCGTTCGGCACCGTGCCGCAGACCCGCCACGTGCGCGGCTCCAACATGACCTTCATCGGCGTCGCCGCCGACCGCATTGCCGGCCGCGCCATTATCGGCGCCGCGCTCGACAATCTGACCAAGGGCGCATCGGGCCAGGCGGTGCAGAACATGAACCTCATGCTCGGCTTTCCGGAGACGACGGGGCTGGAGCAGGTCGCGCTGTTTCCGTGAGCTAAAGCTCGGCGTTCTGGCGGCGCAGGCCATGCCGCCAGCGCAACAATCTCTCGTCTGCAGTGACTAGAGTCGCGTCAAGCGCGATCGCGGTTGCCGCGATCAGACGATCCGCGGGGTCGGCATGCAAGTTTTCGAGTTCGCCGGCGAGGATGCAAAGTTCGCCACTCAAAGGCAGTTCACGGATGCCCGCTGCCAGGACTTTGCCGCGCTGTTCGGTGGCTGATTTGAGGGCGCGGAGCCGACCCTTGGCCAGCAACATCGCAATCTCCCAAAAGCTTATGGCGCTAACGGCAAGGTTCTCTTCGGCCAGCGCTCTCTTAACAAGAGCCGTGCTGCGCTTGCCGAATGCCGTACCTGTCGTCATCCAAACGGCAATGTGCGTATCGATGACGATCACTTATCGGCTTCCCATTCGACATCGATAGGAGAAATGATGTCGCCTTCAATAAAAAGTTCGCCCTTCAGAAGGCCAAACAGCTCCGGCTTCTTCTGCGCCTTGTGCGGCACGAGCTCCGCCACCGGCTTGCCGCGCTTGGTGATGACGACCGGTTGCCGGGTCCGTTCCACCTCGTCGAGCACGGCGAGGCATTTCGCCTTGAATTCAGAAGCCTTGATCAGCCGCGACATCACAGGGGGCCTTTGTGACCATAGTCAATGACCATGGTCACATAGCATGGGAGTAGCGGGCGGACAAGCCGAATGCGCTGGCGGTCACTTCTGACCGAGCAGTTTGGCCATCGTATTCGCAAGTTTCGGATCGAGCGCTTTGGCGGCGGCGATGTCGGCGTTGCCGCCCTTGTTGCCGGTTCTCATCCTGGCGATGCCACGTTCGTATCGCGCCGCGGCATCCTGCGGGGCGAGGCTGACCGCCTTGTCGAAATCGGCCAATGCACGGACATTGTCGCTGTTGGTGAGATAAAGCGAGCCGCGGTCGCGGTAGACCTCCGCCAAGTCCGGCTGCATGGCGATGACCTTATTGAAATCCGCCAGCGCCGCCGCGGTGTTCTTCGTCCGGGCATAAGCGATGCCCCGATTGAGCCAGGCCGGCCCCAGCACCGGATTGAGCTTCAGCGCGATGCTCAAATCGGCAATCGCTTGGTCAAGGTCGCCGCCCTCAGTATTGTTCTCCGTTTCGCCGAGATTGTAATAGGCAAGCGCGTAATTCGGCGACAGCTTGATGGCTTGCTTGAAGTCTTCGATGGCGCGATCGGACTGCCTCAGATCGTTGTAGGCCGTGCCGCGGTTGTTGAAGGCGACTGGGTAATTGGGCATCAGCTTTATCGCCTGATCGAAATCCGCGAGCGCCTTGGCCGGGTCGCCCATCCCGCGATAGGTCAGGCCGCGCGAATTATAATATTCCGCATTGTCCGGCTTTAAGCCGATCGCCTGCGTGCTGTCGCGCAGGGCCAGATCGTAATTCTTCAGTCTGGAATAGGCGACGGCGCGGCCGTTGAGCGCCGAATCGTATTTCGGCACCAGCGTCAGCGACGCGCTGTAGTCGGCGACTGCGGCGATCAAGTCGCCCTGGTCGGTTCGCGCGCGGCCGCGTACGGCAAAAGCCCAGGCCCGATCGCGGGCGTTGCCTGTGCCATCGATGATCCGGGAGCAGGCGGCAATGACATCGGCGCTGGCTGGCGTCGAGGCGCAGAGATCTTCGTCCGGAGTGCTTGCCGCAGCAATTCCGGGGGCAAAAAGGCCGACGACGACGAAAAGGATGCGGACGACGCGAAGCAAGCCAGTCCTCCCGTTGTGCAGGGACTTCTTGCTTTTGTCGGCGTAATCCCATTGGTGGTTCTGACCGCCGAAGAAACTAAAATTCCAGCAGATACTTAGTCCCGCACCTTCACGTAGCTTCCAGGCGCATCCTCGATGGCTTTCAACGCGCCGTCGCCCGGAATCCGCGCCGCCACCTCGGTCGGGCTTTGCCGGGTAAGCCAGACCAGCCAATCCGGCCACCATGAACCGGGGTGCTCCTTGGCCTTGGCGAGCCAGCCCTCGATGTCGGCGTTGCGCGGTTTTGGGCCGGTCCAGAACTGATATTTTTGCTTGGCCGGCGGATTGATCACGCCGGCGATATGGCCGGAGCCGGAGACCACGAATTTGACGTCGCCGCCGAACAGCTTCGAGCCGACCATCACCGACTTAGCCGGCGCGATATGGTCCTCGCGGGTCGCCAGATTGTAGATCGGCACCTTCACCGCCTTGAGATCGATCGGTGTATTGCCGAGCACCATCTTGCCCTTGGCCAGCTTGTTTTCGAGATAGCAATTGCGCAGGTAAAACGAGTGGTTGGCCGCGGGCATGCGCGTGGCGTCGGAATTCCAGTACAGCAAATCGAACGGGAACGGCGCCTTGCCCTTCAGGTAATTGTTGATGACGTAAGGCCACAAGAGATCGTTTGACCGCAACAGATTGAACACCGTCGCCATCGACTTGCTTTCGAGATAACCGCGCTCGGACATCCGCTTCTCGAGCGCCTCGATCTGCTCCTCGTCGACGAACACTTTGAGGTCGCCGGCGTAGGTGAAGTCGACCTGCGAGGCGAACAGCGTCGCCGACACGATGCGCTCGTCATGCCGGGCCGCCATCGCGGCCAAGGTGATCGCAAGGAGCGTGCCGCCGACGCAGTAGCCGATGGCATGGACTTTATCCTCGCCGGTCGCCAGCTTGATGGCATCGAGCGCCGCCAGCGGGCCGTGCTCCATGTAATTGTGGAAGCTTTTCCCGGCGAGGTGCGCGTCGGGGTTCACCCAGGAAATGCAGAACACCGTGAGACCCTGGTCGACGCACCATTTGATGAAGGATTTTTCCGGGGTGAGGTCGAGCACGTAGTACTTGTTGATCCAGGGCGGCACGATCAGCAGCGGCCGCTTGAGCACGGTCTCGGTCGACGGGGCGTATTGGATGAGCTGCATCAGCTCGTTCTGGTAGATGACCTTGCCGGGCGTGACCGCGAGGTTGCGCCCGACCTCGAACATCGAGGAGTCCGATTGCCGGATCTTCACGTGGCCGCCGCCGGCCCGGATGTCTTCGGCCAGCATGTGCATGCCGCGAACCAGGTTGTCGGCATTCGAGATGAGCGTTTCGCGCAATAGTTCGGGATTGGTCAGGACGAAATTCGTCGGCGACAGCGCGTTGGTGATCTGCCGCATATAGAATTCGGCCTTCTGCCTGGTGTGCGGATTGAGGTCCGCGGCATCGCGCACCAATTTGTCGGCCCAGCCAGCGGTGAGCAGATAGGCCTGCTTGAGGAAGTCGAAGAACTGGTTTTGCGTCCATTCCGGATCGGTGAAGCGGCGGTCGCTCGGCATCGGGCGCACGACGGGAGGCGCCTCCTCGCCGGCAAGCCGTTTCACCGCGGAAGCCCACAGCTCGAGATAGGCCTTGCCCAGCCGGTTCTGCAGCTCGACGGTGCGCTGCGGGTCGGCCAGCCAATATTCCGCGACCTGGCCGAGCGTTCTGACCACCTCGGTCACTTCGTCGGCGAATTCGCTGTCGTCGCGGCCTTCCTCGCGCGGCTTGAGATAGGCCGCAAGCGCGCGGCCGCCTTCCTCGACGAGCCGCGCCAGATTGCGCGAGAACTGCTCGAACGTCGAGCGACCCGATCTTCATCGGGGATTGCGGCGCCGGTTGTTTCACCGGCTCTTGCGGTGGAGCCCGCACGAGCGTTCCTCAATGGCCGGATGGAGCCGGCCTTTCGCCAGAAATGGCCTGTGCGGCTGCTCTGCACAAGGCGTGCCGCGCGGCGCGTTTTCAGCGCGCGCCGACAGTTTCGCACCGATGCAGGAACAGTTGATGTCCTTGTTTCGACATATTACCAAGTTAACTTGACAGCTTGTGCGATCTCTGAGTTCATCGATCTAAATTATTGGGGTATTAGGAATTTTCACGACTTGTAGGGGTGGGTGAGGCGGATTTTCGGACCCTTTTGGGGACGAAACGGGGCGCTTTGCCACGCAATTCGGAGACGAGTGTGCAGCGCCGGCAAAGGGTGACGACGCGAATATTTGCCGTTATGGCGATCGTTGCTCCGGCGGCTTTGGCCCTTTTCGGCTGCTCGCCCGGCGCCGACTATCCGTCGATTTTCCCGGCCGTGCACGACACGCCGCCGCCGCGTGCCGATACGCCGATGGATGCCAGTCAGGTTCAGCAGGCCACCGAAGACCTCATTACCGACCGCAATCGCCTAAGCGCCGAGGCGCAGGGCGGGGGTCAGTTGGCCGGTGGCTCGCCTCCCGCGGCCAAGAAGCCGCCTGCCGCCGATGGTTCCGGCATTATTCAGGCCGGCGGCAATGGCGCGCAGACCGCCGGCGCCGAAACCAAGTGATAAAACTCCGTTTCTAGTATAGTGTTTGGTCGAGACGCTGCGCCGGGGTTCCTATGGAAGAATTTTATCGCATTCGCCGCCTGCCGCCCTACGTGTTCGAGCAGGTCAATCGCGCCAAGGCGGTGGCCCGCAACGGCGGCTCCGACATCATCGATCTCGGCATGGGCAATCCCGATTTGCCGACGCCGGCGCATGTCGTCGAGAAGCTCAAAGAGACCGTCGGCAAGCCGCGCACCGATCGGTATTCGGCCTCCAAAGGCATACCGGGGCTGCGCCGCGCGCAAGCCGCCTATTATGCACGCCGCTTCGGCGTGAAGCTCAATCCCGAGACGCAGGTTGTCACCACGCTCGGCTCCAAGGAAGGTTTTGCCAATGTCGCGCAGGCGATCACCGCGCCCGGCGACATCATCATCGTTCCCAATCCCACCTATCCGATCCACGTGTTCGGCTTCCTGATGGCCGGCGGTGCCATCCGCTCGGTGCCGGTCGAGGCCGACGACAAGTTCTTCGGCGCGCTCGAGCGCGCGGTGCTGTTTTCCATCCCGAAGCCGATCGCGGTGGTGGTGTGCTACCCGTCGAATCCGACGGCCTGTGTCGCCAGCCTCGATTTCTACCGCGAGCTAATCGCCTTTGCGAAGAAGCATTCGCTGCTGGTGCTGTCGGATCTCGCCTATGCCGAGGTTTATCTCGACAATAATCCGCCGCCGTCGCTGCTGCAGGTGCCAGGCGCGATGGACGTCGCGGTGGAATTCACCTCGATGTCCAAGACCTTTTCGATGCCCGGCTGGCGCATCGGCTTTGCCGTGGGCAACGAGCGCATCATCGCCGCGCTGGCGCGGGTGAAATCCTATCTCGATTACGGCGCGTTCACGCCGATCCAGGTGGCGGCGACGGCGGCACTCAACGGGCCTGAGGACTGCATCAACGAGATGCGCGCCACCTATCGGCGCCGCCGCGACGCGCTCGTCGAATTCGTTCGGCCGCGCCGGCTGGACCGTGCCGCCGCCGTCGGCTTCGATGTTCGCCTGGGCGCCGATCCCCGAACCGTTTCAGCCGCTCGGCAGCGTCGAATTCTCCACGCTTCTCGTCGAAAAGGCCGGCGTTGCGGTGTCGCCCGGCGCCGGCTTCGGCGAGCACGGCGAAGGCCATGTGCGCATTGCGCTGGTCGAGAACGAGCAGCGCATCCGCCAAGCCGCGCGCAATATCCGGCGCTTTCTTGAAACAGTCCCGGAAATGCTGCACAACGTCGTTCCCATGGCGACGCGGCGTTAGTCGAGCGTCGCTTCACTCCCTTCGGGTTGGCGACGTTTTATGGCTGAGCCGCTGAAAGTCGGTCTTGCCGGGCTCGGAACCGTCGGCAGTGCCGTGATTCGTCTCGTGGACCGGGGACGCGACAAGCTTATTTCGCGCTGTGGCCGTCCCATCGAGGTCGTCGCCTTGAGCGCACGCTCGCGCGGCAAAAAGCGCGATTTCAACGTCAAGAAGTTTCGCTGGTTCGACGATCCGGTGGCGCTGGCGCGCGACCCGTCGATCGACGTTCTGGTCGAGGTCATCGGCGGGGAGGGCGATCCCGCCAAGCGCGCGGTCGAGACCGCGCTTAATGCCGGCAAACCGGTCGTCACCGCCAATAAGGCGCTCCTCGCCCGTCACGGTCAAAAGCTTGCCGCACTCGCGGAACGCCATGGCGTCGCGCTTAATTTCGAGGCGGCGGTCGCCGGCGGCATTCCGATCGTCAAGACGCTGCGCGAGGCTCTCAACGGCGCGTCGTTCACCCGCATCTACGGCATCCTCAACGGCACCTGCAATTACATCCTTACCCGCATGGAGCAGGACCGGCTCGCCTTCGACGACTGTCTCAAGGAGGCGCAGCGGCTTGGCTATGCGGAGGCCGATCCGACATTCAACGTCGAGGGCCCCGACACCGCGCAAAAGCTCGCGATCCTGGCGAGCCTTGCCTTCGGCACCCGGATCGATCCCGACGCGGTTTATGTCGAAGGTATTTCCTCGATCACGCTTGCCGATCTCGATGCCGCGGCCGAGCTCGGCTACCGGGTCAAGCTGTTGGGCGTGGCAGTGAAGACGGAAGCAGGCATCGAGCAGCGCGTGCACCCGACCATGGTGCCGAAGGATTCCGCCATCGCCCAAGTCATGGGCGTCACCAACGCGGTCACGGTGGACGCCGAGGGGCTGGCGCCGATCACGCTGGTCGGTCCCGGCGCCGGCGGGGCGGCGACGGCCTCGGCCATCGTCGCCGATCTCGCCGACATCGCGCGCGGCGTCGTGACGCCGCCGTTCGGGCGGCCGACCGCGCGCATGACCGCGATCCGCAAAGCGCCGATGCAACATCATGAAGGTGGCTATTATATTCGGCTTCTGGCGCGCGACCGGCCGGGCACCGCGGCGACCATCGCGCGGCGTTTGGCGCAGCAAAAGATTTCGCTGGAGTCGATCGTTCAGCGTCACGCCGCAGGCTCGCGCGGCGCCGCGCAGCCGGGTCGTTCCGGCGAAGCGGTGCCGGTCATTATGATCACCTATGCCACCAGTGAAGATGCGGTGCGCAAGGCACTGGCCGCGGTCCGCCGCGACCGGGTCATATCCGGACGGCCGCAGGTCATCCGCCTCGAACGAGCCTGATTGGAGATTTGCCGCATGTCATCGAAACCCGGCCGCACGCAACAGGGCCTTGAGCGCGCGCTATCGCTCGAAATCGCCCGGGTAACCGAACGCGCCGCGGTCGCCGCGGCGCGGCTGCGCGGTCGCGGATTGGAGAAGAAATCCGATGGCGCTGCAGTCGACGCCATGCGGCGCGAGCTGAGTATGCTTGCGATCGACGGCACGGTCGTCATCGGCGAAGGCGAGATGGACGAGGCGCCGATGCTGTTCATCGGCGAGAAGGTCGGCACCAAGCGCGGACCGAAGGTCGATATCGCCGTCGACCCGCTGGAAGGCACCACGCTGTGCGCCAAGAACATGCCCGGCGCGATCGCGACGCTGGCGGTGGCCGAGCACGGCACGCTGCTGCACGCGCCCGATATCTATATGGACAAGATCGCGGTCGGCCCCGGTTATCCCAAAGACGTGGTCGATCTCGATGCGCCGGCCGACGACAATATCCGCAAGCTCGCCAAGGCCAAGGGCGTCAAGCCCGACGAGATCACCGCGATGCTCCTCGATCGGCCGCGCCATGCCGACCTGATCGCCGCGGTGCGCAGGGTCGGCGCGGCGGTAAGCCTGATCAGCGACGGCAACGTCGCCGGCGTTATTCACACCGCCGATCCCGACAAGACCGGCATCGACATTTATCTCGGCATCGGCGGCGCGCCGGAGGGCGTTCTGGCGGCGGCGGCGCTCAAATGCATCGGCGGCCAGATGCAGACCCGGCTGATCGTCGATACCGACGAAAAGCGCGAACGCGTCGCCAAAATGGGCATCAAGGACCCGCGCCAGAAATACCAGATCGAGGACATGGTGAAGGGCGATTGCCTGTTTGCCGCGACCGGCGTCACCGACGGCCGCATGCTGCGCGGCGTGCGCTTCGCCAAGGATATGATTGAGACCGAAACCGTGGTGATGCGTTCGGCCAGCGGCACCGTCCGCTGGATCAGGGCCGAGCATCGTGAGCTGAAGAAATTCGAATAGGCGCCCGCTATCCCACCGCCGTGGTGGCAGGCAGTTCGACAATGTGAGTGAGGTGCGGGTCGAGCTGCGCCGTCGTCTCCGGGCCGCTCCACGTCCCTTCCGCGGTTCGTGTGGCGCCGCTGCCGGTGACGACGACATTGGTGAAGCCAACGTCGGTTAATTTGCCGACGATCATGTCATTCGTGGCGAATTGTTCGAAGCCGCTCAGCGTTATGGTCCCCCGATAACGCCCGCCATGATGAACTGTGAACGTGGCGGCCGGGGTTGGTACACCTGGCTGGAACATCGCCGCGGTATGCAACGTGGTGAATTGCACATCGTGGGCGAAGTCGTAGACGAAGGTCTTGGCTTGCCAGCTTTGGCCGTTCCAAGGACGCGAGTCCGGCCCGACGCCGCCGTGGGACTCCAAGGTTTGTCCGGCGAGGATGAGAACGACGTGGCCGATTCCGCTCGGCACGTCTTGCGGACGCAAGAATGCGATCCGCATCATGCCGTCGTTCTGCATGCCTGCGGCGACGGAGGATTTTGGGAATTGTTGCGCTTGTACCCAGTCGTGCTGGACGACCGAGCCGTCGGGAAACGCCAGCGTCGGATTTGACGCCTCGCGAACGGCTTCGCGGACAAAGCCGCTGCAGTCGACTTGAGTGAAGTCACGACCCGGCACCGCGCCGAGGAATGGCACCTTTTTGCCAAGTCCATAGGTCACCCGCGGCGTCAACGTCATGCAGGCATTGAGAAACCCTTTGGCGCGGGCGAAATCGAGCGAAAGCAGCGGCGCCTGGCCGGGCGCGAGCGGCGCGGTGACGCGCGGCAAGAACTCCGGGCTTGCCGCCGCGCCGATATTGGCGAGCATGCGCGCGGTGGCAAGGTCGGCGGTTTCGCTGATTTCACCGGCCCGCGGTGCGGCGGGATCCTCGTCGGGCAGGTTCTGCGGAGATGTTGTGACGTCAGCCATACAATAACTCCTGCGGCTGCGGCGCGATCGACGATGAAAATTGAAAAATCCGACTGCGCGTGTAGTGTGTCTCGCGCGCAACCTCAGGTCAAGGCAGAAACTTGCCGAATCTCCCTCCCACCTGGCATCTACTTCAAAAGTGCAAAGCCCTGCATAGCTATGCGATGCCGCGGGCAAAGAACTGGCTCACCGGACACTCTTGCCATAGCCGCTATCACGATTGGCGTCGCAACTCCTGGGGATCATGTTGCACTCTACAATCGGTCCGATGACAGAGAGTCGCTTATTCCTTGGCGTCGAAAGCTCGGCGACCGGACGCGCTTGGCGCGACCGCCTCGACGAGCGCGGCGCCGTGCGCGCGCTCGCCATTGCACAGCGCCACGAGCTGCCTGAGCTGTTGGCTCGCATCCTCGCCGGCCGCAATGTCGAAACCGACGCGGTCGCCGCGTTCCTCGACCCGACCGTCAAGCACGCGATGCCCGATCCGCATGTGCTGACCGCCATGAAGGAGGCCGCCGAGCGCATCGCCGATGCGGTCGCGCGCGGCGAAAGCGTCGCCATTTTCGGCGACTACGACGTCGATGGCGCCACCTCGGCTGCGCTCTTGGCGCGCTATCTGCGCCAATGCGGCCTTGCGCCCATCATCCACATTCCCGACCGCCTGTTCGAAGGTTACGGGCCGAATGTCGAAGCCGTGCGGGCGCTCGCCGAGCGCGGGGCAAAGCTTCTCGTTTGCGTCGATTGCGGCACGACCAGCATCGAGCCGCTCCAGGAGGCGAAAAAGCTCGGCCTCGATACCGTCGTCATCGACCACCATCAGGCCGACGAGGAACTGCCGCCGGCGGTCGCCATCGTCAACCCGAACCGCCGCGACGATTTATCGGGGCTCGGCCATCTCGCCGCCGTGGGCCTGACTTTCATGACGGTCGTGGCGCTCAATCGGGTTCTGCGCGGGCGCGGTTTTTGGCATGTCGGGCGTCCCGCGCCCGATCTGCTGGCACTGCTTGACAACGTCGCGCTCGGCACCGTCGCCAACGTCGTGCCGCTCATCGGGCTTAATCGCGCTTTTGTCGCCAAGGGCCTGATCGCGCTGCGGCGGCGCGAGCGGGTGGGCCATGTCAGCCTGATGGACGTGGCGCGGCTTTCCGGGCCGCCGGAAGCCTGGCATCTCGGTTTTTTGCTCGGGCCGCGGATCAATGCCGGCGGGCGCATCGGCCGCGCCGATCTCGGCGTAAAGCTTCTGCTTGAGGACGATCCGATCGAGGCCGCCAAGATCGCCGCCGAGCTCGATCGGCTTAACCAAGAGCGTCAGGCGATCGAGCAGGCGACGCTGGCACAGGCCGAAGCCGAGGCGAGCGCCGCGCTCGGGCTTGAGGAAAAGGGCGCCGTCGTCGTCACTGCCGCCGAAGGCTGGCATCCCGGCGTGGTCGGCCTCGTCGCGGCGCGGCTCAAGGAGAAATTCGGCCGGCCCGCTTTTGCCATTGCGCTCGAGCCCGGCGGCATCGGCACCGGCTCGGGCCGCTCCATCCCCGGCGTCGATATCGGCCGCGCGGTGCGCCGCGCCGTCACCGAGGGGCTTTTGCTCAAGGGCGGCGGCCACGCCATGGCGGCCGGCGTCACCTTGCGCAAAGGTGCGCTCGCCGAGCTGCGCGCATTTCTTGAAGCCACGCTCGGCGCCGACGTGGAAATGGCGCGGCGTTCGAGCGGGCTGATGATCGACGGCGCCGTCACCGCTGCGGCGGCGAACGCCGAGCTTATCGCCATGATCGAACGCGCTGGGCCGTTCGGATCAGGCAATCCCGAGCCCGTGATCGCGCTGCCGGCGCATACGGTGACTTATGCGGAGGAGGTGGGTCAGGCCCATATGCGGGTGCGGCTCAAATCCGCCGACGGCTCCGGCCTCAACGCCATCGCTTTCCGCGCCGCGGGGCAGAAGCTTGGTATGGCGCTACGCAACAGCCGCGGCCAACGCGTGCACGCCGCCGGCACCTTCGCGCTGGACCGCTGGCAGGGTGAGGAGCGGGTGCAGTTCAAGCTGATCGATATCGCGGCGGCCGAGCCGTTTGCGGGGCGCCCGTAATACGGTCACGGCTTACTCCCGCACCATACCCCGTGCGCTTGCCGCACCATATCGTCGGGATTGTCGAACTCGCCAAGCGGTCCGAGCTCCTTCTTACCCGTCGCATCGTAAAGCCAGTACCAATCGTAGCTGCCGCCGAGCAGGAAATAGCGGTGCGCCAGCACGACGAGATCGTCCTTGTATTTGTTCGGGCAGAAACTGAGCACCAGAACGTCATTGGCGGGCGTGACGAAGCGCTCGTCGCCGCTGTGCATATCGATGACGTGGAGCGCGCCCGAAGTGGCCCAGCCGGGGGTCAGAAAATAAAGCCGCCGGCCGTCGGAGCTGAACTGTTTGTTGCGAAAATCGCAGAGCTGATGCTCGGGGCCGCCTTTGCGGCCTTTGAGCAAAAGCTTGTCGCCGCTGCCGTCGGCATTGATCTGGCGCAGCTCGTCGGGCCGCGGCTCGGTCGAGCAGACCTGGCTGGTATCGTAGCCATGGACGGTGCGGCCGCGGCCTTGCCGGGTGTAGACGACATAGGCGCCGTTCGGCGCCAGCACCGGATCAACGTCCATTTCCGATGCGGTGAGCTTGGTCTTGGCGCCGTTGCGCTCGATAAAAATATTGCCGGCGTCGCTGAAGACGCGCGGCGTGGCGGCCTGCGCCAAGCCGAAGCTCGGCAGCAAGCTGAACGGCAGCGTCGCTACCACCGCCAAGACAATGCGGTACCATTTCATCATGAATCCCGGCAGAACTGTCGGCGGGCGGGGCGGATCGTCCGATAGCATCTTGGCACGGGGCGCCGGAGGCGGCTATCTGTCGCGACCAACGCATTGTGGATGCAGCTAGGGAAGCGAAATGGCCAAGCTCAATCTCTCCGTCGCGGTCGGCGATTACGACCGCACCCGCGCTCTGATCGACGGCAGCGTGCAAATCGACGGCGTCGATCCGGTCTATATGACGCTGGTGCCGGAAGAAATCTTTTTCCGCGCTTTCCGCGCGGCGGAATTCGACATCTGCGAATTGTCGCTGTCGAGTTACACGGTCAAGACCGCACAGAAGGACTGCCCCTATATCGCGGTGCCGGCCTTCGTCTCGCGCGCCTTCCGCCACACCGCGGTCTATGTGCGCACCGACCGGATCAAGAAACCGGAAGATTTGAAGGGCCGCAAAGTCGGGGTGCCGGAATATCAGCTCACCGCCAATGTCTGGGCGCGGGCCTTTCTCGAAGACGATTACGGCGTCAAGCGCTCGGACATCCATTGGATCCGCGGCGGCATCGAGGAGGCGGGCCGGCCGGAAAAGATCAGCGTCAAACTGCCGGCCGGCGTGCGGCTCGACAATGCGCCGGAGGGCAAGACCATTTCCGGCCTGCTCGAAGCCGGCGAGATCGACGGCTTCATTGCGCCGCGGCCGCCGACGCTTCTGGAAAAGGGCCATCCGCATGTCGGTTGGCTGTTTGCCGATCCGGTCGCGGTGGCGAAGGATTATTTCAAGCGCACCGGATTTTTCCCGATCATGCATGTGGTCGGCATCCGCCGCGAATTGGCCGAGCGGCATCCGTGGCTGCCGAGTGCGGTGTTCAAAGCATTCGAAGCCGCCAAGGAAGCGGGCCTAAAAAAGCTCTCCGATACCTCCGCCACCAAGGTCACGCTGCCGTTCGTCGAGGAGCGGCTCAAGGAGGCGCGCGACCTGATGGGTCACGATTTCTGGTCCTACGGAGTAGGGCCGAACCGCAAGGTGCTGGATTATTTTCTCGCGCAGCATCACGCCGAAGGCCTGTCGCCGCGCCGCGTTGCGGTCGACGAATTGTTTCATCCGGCGACCTATGAGACGTTCAAGCTGTGAAGCCGACCGTGCGTCGGACGCGGCGCAACAACACGTCCTGAAAGATCAATTGGAAGCCAAATTTCTTCGCCTAGAACCTGATCGGCTTTGATGGCTGGGCTCCAGCTTTTGTTTGAGCGTGACCCTTCCGAAACCGGCATCCGCTTTTCGGGATGGTGCTCCAAGACATACAAAAAAAAGCTCCGGCGCGGTTCACGCCGGAGCTTTCAAGCGCAAGACCTCTATTGGCAGACTTTATTGGCAGACCTGCACGCGTGGCCGGACCCAGCGGTAGCCGTTCCAATGAGGTTGACCCAGCGTCCAGTAGCAATGGGGCGGGGGCGCGTACTGCGGCTGCGCGGCGATGATACCGCCGATAACCCCGCCGAGGACGGCAGCACCGGCGGAATAACCGTGGTGATGATGATGGTGATGATGGTGGTGGTGATGATATTGGGCAAGTTGTACGCCTGCCGGCTGTTGCTGCGCCCGAGCCGCATCGTCGGCTTTCAGCAGTGCCACCGCGTTGGGGATCGGTTCGAGGAGATCTCGATAGGTGGTCGCCGCCGCGGGCGTGGTTGTTTGTGTCGCGGAGGCATGGGCGACGCTTACGGTAGTCAAGGCCGCCGCCGCCCCAAGTAAACCGGCTATCTTCTTGTCCATGTCAATCTCCCGGAAGGTAGAGGATTACTCCACCGCGTTGTGAACATCCGAATCGCGTCCGCAGGCTTTATTACTTGTACGCGGAGGTTGCGGCATGTTTGTGGCATGCCCGCGTGGCTGCTTACGCCCGCTTTACGTGGGGTGCAAGTTTGCTCGGCGAATAAGAACGATTATGCGTTCGCCGGCCTTAGCCGCACGTGGATATTCTTCTCCTGGGTATAGGCCAGCATCTCCTCAAAGCACTCTTCGCGGCCGATGCCGGACTGCTTGTAGCCGCCGAACGGCGCTTGCGGATTTTGGCCATCTCGAAAGTCCAGTTGCGTGCCCGGTTCGGGGCAACAGAGCGCGCAACGAACGGTCAAGCCGCCTTGAAAGAGCGCACCTTGATGCTGCGGGCGCGATCGCGCGCCTGCGCAAGATCGTAGGCGCTTTGCAGCCCGAGCCAGGTTTCGGCACTCGAGCCGAATGCCTTCGACAACCGGATGGCCATGTCGACGGAGACGCCCGCTTTCCCGTTCAGCAGGTCCGAAAGCGCCTGCCGTGTGACGCCTAATCCTTCGGCGGCTTCGGTCACCGAGAGGTCAAGAGGCTCCAGGCACTGGCGGCGAATGATTCCGCCCGGGTGGGGAGGGTTATGCATCGGCATAGGTGGCGATCTTTCTAGTGTCCCGATTCCGAAGTTCGCATGATCGAGCGGCACCTTTGATGCGAACTTCGGAATTAAAGGGACACTAGCAAATGTACGATTTTAGTGTGGGTTTTGGATTTGAAGTTCCTGCACGAGTGTGCCGCTTGATTTGAGGAACTTCAAATCCGCCACACTAGTGATAATCGAGATAATCCACGTCATATGTATCGCCTTCCCGAAAGCGAAAGGTCACGCGCCAGTTCCCTGACAGCGAAACAGCCCAATGCCCTTTCAGTTCGCCTTTGAGCGGGTGCAGACGGAAGCCCGGCAGGTTCATGTCGTCCGGTTTTTGGCTGCGGTCCAAAACCGCGAGAATATCGCGCAGTCGAGCGACATGCTGCGGCGAGACGCGTTTTTCGGTCCGTCCTTCATACAGCGCCTTGAGGCCGCGATGACGGAACGAGCGGATCATGCCTCACTTGCTTAGTTTGTCGTCCGTCGCTTGTCAAGCGACGCGGGTGCGGGCGGAGGCCCCGGCGGATGGAGTGCGACGGCGCAGGCTTGGTCCCCTGCGGCGTCCTGATCATCCGTCAGAGCGGAAGCGTTAGTCGCGCCGGCTCACTCGATGACTTCGTCGGCGAGCGCGAGCAGCGTCGGCGGAATTTCGAGGCTGAGCGCGTTGGTAGTCTTTGCATTGATGATCAGCTCGAACTTGGTCGGCGCCTGAACCGGAAGGTCGGCGGGTTTCTCGCCTTTGAGGATGCGGTCGACGTAGGAGGCCGAGCGCCGGCAAATATCGGAGCTGTCGGGCCCGTACGACATCAGCGCGCCTTCGGCGACGAGCTGCCGGAAGGTGACGATATGCGGTAGGCGATGCTGCAGCAGCGCCGCTAGGATCGCCGACCAATGGGTCGTGGTGAACGGATCAGGCGCGACGACGAGCCCGCCGCCGGGCTGCGCCGCGATCGCCGCGATCGCCGTATCGATGTCGGCGGCCGAGTGAGTAGCCGCACGCGTGAGCTCGACGGACGGCGTTTCATTTTTGAAGGTATGTAGATAGGTATCGTAATACGGATAAGTCTCGGGATCGAACATCAGGCCGGCATGCGTGAGCGTCGGCACCATGATCTTGAGCATCTCTAACGACTTGCCGATGACGGAGAAGTCGATATTGGTGAACCCGGTGATGTTGCCGCCGGGCCGCGCCTCGCTGGCGACGAAGCCTTGCATGACGGGATCGTTCACCATCATGAACACTACGGGAATTGACGATGTCGCGCGCTGTACCGCGGCCGTGCCGGGCGTACTGTTGACCAGGATTACGTCGGGCGCCAGCGCCGCAAATTCCGCGGCGATTTCGCGAAACCGCGCCACGGTTCCGTTCGCCCAGCGTATGTCGATCTTCACATTGTGCCCATCGGTCCAGCCGAGTTGCTGAAAGCCGTCCAGAAAGGCTTGCAGCCGCGCGCGGCCCTCCTTGTCCGTGTCACGGGTGGGCATCAACACAGCGACGCGCCGCATGGTTGATTGCGCTAGCACGGCGAGTGGCCGAGCGACTGCCGCGCCACCGAGCAGCACGATGAACTCGCGCCGTCTCATTCGATCACCTCGTCGGCGCTGGCTTGCAATGTCACGGGCACTGTCAGGTCAAGCGCTTTGGCGGTCTTGAGGTTGATGGCGAGTTCGAAGCGCGTCGGTAGTTGAACGGGGAGATCGCCTGCGCTCTCGCCCTTGAGGATTCTCCCCGCATAGATGCCGGCTTGCTTGTACGTGTCGGTGATGCTCGCGCCGTAACTGATAAGGCCGCCGGCCTGCACGAACTCGCGCAAGTAATACGCCGTGGGCACCGCATATTTTGCGGTGAGGTCGATGATTTCCTTAGTCCGGCTGTCGAAATACGGGTCCGTGGCGATAAGCAAGGCGGCATTCGGAGACTTGGCGAATGCGGCGATCGCGTTCTCAATGGGCTGGTCGCCGTCGACGTTGAGGATTTGCAGGTCGCATTTGACCGTCGCGGCGGCGGATTTCGCATCTGCGACTTGCGGTGCGGCGAGCGGGCTGGCGGGATTTACGAGAAGCCCGAATGTAACAGTGTCCGGCGCCAGCTGGCGAAGGAATGCCATTCGCTTGCCACCCAGTGCACCGGAATAGAATGTGACCCCGGTGACATTGCCGCCGGGCCGGCTGAGACTGGTCACGAGGCCGGCCAGCACCGGGTCCAAACCGCTGGTGAATACGATGGGTATCGTCTTGGTGGCGGCGATCGCGGCGTTCGAGGTGCCGCCGGCGACGATCACGCCGACCCGCTGCTGCACCAGGCTCTTGGCTAGCTCCGGCAGCCGATCGTAGTGACCATCCGCATAACGTTCCTCAAGCGCGCAGTTTTGTCCGACGTTGAAGCCGGCCTGTTGCAAGCCGGCGAGGACCGGGGCAAGCAGATGTTGAGCCTGCTGTTTTGACCGGCTGCTCAAAAATCCGATCACCGGCATCGCGGATGGTTGTGCGCGCGCGGCAAGAGGCGAGGCACCGAACACGGCGGTGCCCGTAAAAAGCGTAAGGAATTCGCGGCGTTTCAAGTCGTCCTCGGTGGAATTTTCAAAAGTTCCGTCTATCGGTCTGATTACCGCGCCGGAGCGGTCGTAAAGCATGCGACCTCGTTCACCAAGAGCGCGTGACAAAATGGCCGAAGGGAGGGACCTCAGGCTTTGACCGGCCTCAGCCTTACGTGGATGTTCTTCTCCTGCGTATAGGCCAGCATCTCCTCGAAACATTCCTCGCGGCCGATGCCGGACTGCTTGTAGCCGCCGAACGGCGCGCCGAGGAAATGTTTAGAGACTTCGTTGATCCAGACGAAGCCCGCTTGCACCGCGGCCGCGGTGCGGTGCGCGGTGGAAAGGTCGTTGGTCCAGATCGACGCGGTCAGCCCGTATTCGACCGAATTGACCTGTTCGAGCATTTTGGCCGGGTCGCTCCATTTGAAGACGGAGAGGACGGGGCCGAAAATTTCCTCGCGCGCGATGCGCATGGTCGGCGCCACGTCGGCAAATACCGTGGGCTCGATAAAGAAGCCTTTGGCCAGCGCCGGATCGTTCGGCCGGCCGCCGCCGGTGAGGAGCCGCGCGCCTTCCTGTTTGGCACTGTCGATGAAGCCCAGGATGCGCTCGTATTGGGTCTTGGAGATGATCGAACCCATGGTGGTCGCCGGATCGGTGGCGATGCCGGGCCGATAGTGGGCGATCTTGGTTTTCACCTTGGCGAGCACGGCCTCGTAGATTTTCTCGTGGATGAAGGCGCGGCTGGTCGAGCCGCAGGACTGCCCGCACCAGGTGAAATTCATGCCGCCGATGACGCCGTCGGCAACCTCGTCCGGGTCGGCGTCCGGGTAGGCGATGAGCGCATTCTTGCCGCCGAGCTCCAGCATCACCGCCTTGAGCGTGTCGGAGGCGGCTTTCATCACGGCGCGGCCGGTCGGCACCGAGCCGATCAGCGCGATCATGGCGACGTCCTTGTGTGAGGCGAGCGCAGATCCCGCTTCCCGGCCGCCCGGGACGAGATTGAACACGCCGGGCGGCAGAATATCGCCGATCAGTTCGGCAAGGCGCAGCGATGACAGCGGCGCCTGTTCCGGCGGCTTCATCACCACGGTGTTGCCGACGGCGAGCGGCGCGCCGGCCTTGCCGGCGCAGAACATGAACGGATGATTGAACGGAATGATGCGGCCGACCACGCCGCGCGGCTCGCGCACCGAGAAATTCACCACGTCGGGTCCCATCGGGATCGACGAGCCTTTCATCTCGGTGACCAGCCCGGCGTAAAATTCGAGCTGCGCCGCGGCGATGGTCGCGTCCTTGACCATCTCGGTGTAGGGATTGCCGCAGTCAGCGGCGTCGATCAAAGCCAGCTCCTCGGCATGCTCGCGCAGCACAGTGGCGATGCGCTTGAGCATGCGCGCGCGCTCGAGCGGCGGCGTATCGCGCCAGGCCGGAAACGCCGCCTTCGCCGCGCCGACCGCGGCCTCGATATCGGCGGCGCCGCAATCGGCCACCGGGCCAAGCGATTCACCGGTGCCGGGATTGATGGCGTCGGCGGCGCGGCCGGATTTCGCCTTGTGCCATTTGCCGCCGTAGAAGGCATCGCGATGTTCGGGCAAACGCAGCCGTTGAACTTTCAGCGACTTCAGCGGAACGGCTTCGTTCATGGTGTCCTCCCGGGAGCGACGGCTCTCGTGTTTTGTTAGTTGCCGGCGCGCGTCATGGCCGCGGTCATGACCGCCGTATAGCCGGGCTCGACGCGCACATCGACGACGGCGACCTGGCCGGCATCGACTGCGGCGATGGCCTTTTCGAGAATGCCGGGGAGATCGCCGGGTTTGGTGACCGGACCGAAGCCGACGGCGCCCTGGGCGCGGCCCATGGCGGCGAGATCGACCTCCGGATCGGACATGCGCTGGCCGATCCATTTGTTCTCGACCGGCCGGTTGCGCGCGCGTGCCATCCGCTCCTGGTGCAGCTCGTCGTTATAGAACGAGCGGTTATTGGCGAGCACGAACAGCAGCGGGATCTTGTAATGCACCGCCGTCCACACCGCGGTGACGCCCATCAGAAAATCGCCGTCGCCGCAGATCGCGATCGGCAACCGTCCGGTGCCTTTGAGCGCCAGCGCCGCGCCGACTGAAATGCCCGGGCCGCCGCCGACGCCGCCGCCGCCGTCGGAGCCGACATAATCGAGCGGATGACGGAACGTGACCCAGCTATCGTCCCAGGACAGCGGCAAATGCGTGTAGGTCACCGCTCGGTCGCCCAAGACTTTGCGCAAGCTCCGCGCGATATGTTCGTTGGTAAAGCCCGACGGCTCCTTATCCGACATTTTGCGCGGGTTCGGCACCGCATGCGGTTTCGCGCTCTTGCCGACTTCCTTGACGAGTTCGGGAACGACCAGATCGGGATCGGCCGAAAGCAGCAGATCGACCGGTGGCAGAGCCTGATGGTCCATGCTCCAGCCGTTATGGATGCGGTGGTCGAGCGAAACCTGGATCACTTTGACCGAGGGTGTCGGGCCGAAATAGCGCAGCGCGCCGGCGAGATCGACCCAGTCGAGGCTGAGAACGACATCGACGTTCTTCAAGCCCTCGACGCTCTCGGGATTGATGGCGCGCGGCGAGCCGACATAGAGCGGATGGTCGCTCGGGAACGTCGCGCCGATTTTCAGATCGGTGACGACGCGCGCATTGAGCGCCTCAGCAAGCGCGACACGTGCGTTCCAGGCATCCAGATCGCGCGAGGCGCGCCCGGCCAGGATGAGAACCTGCTTGGCGCCTTTGAGCATGGCTGCCGCTTCGCGCACGACCTCGGCCGGCGCCGCGGTCGAAACCGTCGGCATGTAACGCGCCACGTCGATCGTCGGCAGCTGCTCGGACACTTTCGCTTCTTGTAGCTCGGCGTCGAAATTGATGTAGACCGGGCCGTGCGGCACGGTGTTGGCAATCCAGGTGCCGCGCAGGATGGCTTCGCGCGCCGCGCCGGGCGACGCCGGCTGATCGTCCCATTTGGTGTATTCGCGAATGAGGGCGCCCTGATCGCGCGCGGTATGGATCCAATCGATCCACGGCCGGCGTTTGACGGCGTCGACCGGGCCGGTGGCGCCGAGCACCACGATCGGCATGCGGTCGCACCAGGCGTTGAACATGGCCATCGACGCGTGCATCAGGCCAACGTTTGAGTGCACTGCGGTGACCATCGCCTTGCCGGTGACTTTGGCATAGCCGTGAGCGATGGCGACGGCGGCTTCCTCGTGCAGGCAGAGCAGCATTTGCGGCTTGGTGTTGCCGAGATAGTTGACGATGCTGTCATGCAGCCCGCGATAGCTCGCGCCCGGCGTGAGCGCGATATAGGGAATATCAAGCGAGCGCAGCGCTTCGGCGATGACGTCCGAGCCGAAGCCGGGCGCATTGGCGCCGGCCGGCGTCGGACGTTCGACCGCGGCAACGGCGGGATCGGCATTGGTGGCGCGAGCGGTCGCGGATTGGGACGGCGTCATGGCGGGCATTTCCTCTTGATCAGGCTTGGGGTGGGTCGGGCCACATCCAACCGGATCACGAGCCTTTGCGCAACTGGGTAGTGCCAAATTTCGAACAAGGCTCCCTCACTTAACTCAGGGTTTTGCCTTGGAACACCGATTGTGGCGACCCACCAGGGTCTCAGGATTTGGCGTCGATACCAAAATAGCGGCCTTTAGCAACTCTAGCGATAGTGCGTCATTCGTCGTCATTGACTTCGGTGCCGACAAGGTCATGGGCCGACAATCCAGGTTCGCGTGACAGCAACACTCGGAATGCTTCCAGGTCTGGCAATCCCAGAACCTTGCATATCACGGCATCGATTTGTTGCCTCACTTTGTCAACATTCAGCTGGGCGATTGGCGCCAGCTCGCGTGTCGAAAGGGCATCATAGGCTGTGCCAAGGACTGCTAGGTTTGCTTTTGATAATTTTCGAACATTAAGAACCTGCATCGATGACCAAGCTGGCTTTTTCATTTGCACCCAGGCACCTTCAGTAATCGCTCGCCGTCCATAATAAGATAAGATTCCGAGAGTTGAATTGAGCCACAACAGAAGTGCCTTTCGCTGATTTTCGTTGAGTGCTGAATTATCAAAGCCCCACCATGTGTTCCCGAGTACTTTCGTAGGGTAACCGGTAGCGATGACGCGGTGTGTATTGGTTCTAAGTCGAGAAACAAGAAGAATTCTTCCCGCTTTGGACCATACTGCAATCGCATCTTTGAGTTTTCGGGTCGGCAAGGCTTCCGTACGGGCGAGAAGGGTGGCGTTAGGCGCTTGAGCTATAGTCAGCACTTTGGTCGCGTCGTGATTCCAGAAGCCGGGGTATGGCGACCATGTGGCGGCTGTCTTATCGACCGCGAACGCGTCAAAGATATCTCGGGCGTCATAGCCAAGCCCCCCTAACTCGTCGAGAGGACAGAGAGCAAGAGAATACGTGGCCGTTTCGCCTGGAAGACGAACCTCATGTTTTGCGTCAAGCGCCCAATGGGCTTGCATAAGGTAACTTTGGGCGAAGATTGCCCCTGTCCAATTGTTGCGCTCCTTAGGCGCTGGGAGACTGGTCACCTCGCCAAGGATTCCAGATGCAGATTTAATAATGCGTGCTTGACCGATCTTCCGCCCAATAGCTGCAATCTCGGTTGATATCCTGGCGGCGTGGTCCAGAGCCTCGTGAATAGATCGAGGATTGCGCCAAAGATTTATGTAGATGGTCGGACCTGCTTTTTCCTTGGCTGTGAGACGGCGAGCGATAAAGAGTAATTCCGACAGATCGGTGTTTTCTGAAAAATTCGGTCGCTCCGCATCATGGCTAGTGATCACCACCTCCAAATGGAATTGATCGGCGATTCTCTCTCGGATTGCGCCCCAGGCCTCTCCAGTGGCAACAGCGATCGGAAGAACAAATGCAATGCGACCGCCCGGCTTGACGTGCTTCTCGGCGAGCGGAACAAACAAAGCTCCCAACCCTGCGGTGGCGCTTACGCCAAAAGCCCTGGCCTGCCGAGATAGCTCTTTTTGCAAAGCAGGACGATCATAGGGCAGTGATCCAAAAAGGAGATTCCCATATCTACTACTTACAAACGGCGGGTTCATAACGCATAGGTCAAGTTTTGGCACCTTAGCGTTGGCATACTCCGATTTGCCTGCACCGGTCTTTACTGTGTCGAGGTGAGTGTCGTCCAAGGCAAACTGCGTTTTAATCTCAGACCCGTGCAGAAAGTCGAGGCTCCCGAGGCGGGATTGACCGTGATCCACGCCAATAGGCATCACGAAAAGATTCATGTTTCGGAAGGCCACTTCCGGGGCTAAAAGTGCCAAGGTTGATGCCGTCAAATGTACTGCGGTCGGCAATATGTCGTAGCCGTGGAGGACATTCTGCATAAGCGTCTGGTGTAGGTTTGAAATGTCCTTTTCGCTCAGGGACAGATCGTGCTCCGCGCGGCCACTAATATAGCGATCGGTGAGAGCTTGGGCGCTAGCCATAAGCAAAGTGCCAGTTCCGCAAGCGAGATCGGCGATTTTGAAGTCCGCCAAATTCCGAGTGGCAGTGAAATCGTTTTTCCATTCGAGGAAAAAGATAAGCTTTAGGAGCAGGGTCGCAGCTGATACCGACGTGTAGTAAGTTCCGAGGAACTTCGCCTCGTGCAGCAGCCAATGGTAAATTCGACCCATAAGGTCGTGTCGAAGAGCAGCTTGTTGCCGACATATGGCCTGCGCCTCTCCTAAGAGAGCCTTTACCGCAATGGTGGTGTTTCGACTCTCAGGTAGTTCGTCGAGAACTCGTTCGCCAAGCTGAAAAATCGGAACGTAATTGATATTTTCCCAAATCCACCGCCAGTGTTTTGCTGTTGAAGCAACGATGTCTTTGCTTTTCTCAAGCTTCCTAAGTGTATCAGCGCGTTCATCCGTCTGAGCAAGCTGCTCCTGAAATATGTAGGCATTCGCGAGAACGAGAGCGGCAACCCGCGCAGCAGTATCCCTTCGATCGTTTGCCTTTTCCGTAGTCTCGCCTTTTGGCGGAATCATACGGAGAATATTCGATAACCTATCGCAGGCGCCCGGTTGTCCACTCCAGAGTCGGGCGACTGTCTCCAGCTGCATCGACAGCGCCTTGGCAGTCTGCTCAACGATGTCGTCTTTGGTAAGAGCCTCTTGTGCGCGACGTAGCGCTTCCATTAGGGCGGTGGGAGGCCCTTCAAACCACTCACTCTCGTGTGTCTCTGCGATGATTCGAAATTTAAGGCGCGATTTTTCGAGCACACCGATAATTCTTGTGGTCGGCGTGGTGCGGAGCTCTGCCGTATAAATTACGGCGGCGGCGATATGTGCGATGCCACTTTTTACGCGCTTTCGAGCATCCTCAAGTACCACGTTAGCGGCGTTCGGATGATCGGGAAACTTGCCTTCAATAACAACACGAAGACCGCGAAGCTGAAACAATACATCAGGACGATGTTTCCCGTGAATATGTATTGTCTCGCCGTCGGCGGTTACGCCGTAACGAGAAATGAGAACGGCGAGCTGTATATTGACCGCCTCTTCACGGTTTCGATATTTGCTCATGCGAGGATCATTTCCCGAATCGCCTGAAGGGGGTGGTTTGCCCACATCCAACCGGATCACGAGCCTTTGCGCAACCGGGCGAGAAGCCCGACGCCGGCGTAGCCATCCGCCGGTGAGATGCCGGCTTTGCGCTGATAGTTCCGCGTCGCGGCCGTGGTTGCATGGCCAATGCGGCCATCGGCGCCGCCGGTATCGAAGCCGAGCGCGGTGAGCCGGCGCTGGATCTCCTCGATCTCGGCGAGGGTGGGAGACGGCTCGCTGCCTGGGAACTTTTGCACCAAGGGCGCCCCGCCGGCGCAACGGTCGCCGAGATAGCAGAGCGCCAGCGCATAGGCCGATGACGGATTGTAGCTCTTCGCGGCGAAGAAATTCGGGCCGATCAGGAAGGCCGGGCCGTCCGGCACGGGCACCCAAGGCCGCGCCGTGGCGTTCGGTTGCGGGAACGGTTCACCGTCGGCGCGCACCACGCCGCGCGCCTGCCATGCCGCAAAGCTGCGTGATACGCCGCGGCCATATGAGCGCGGCAGTCGCACCTCGTAGCCCCAATGCTCGCCGCGCCGGTATCTGCCGCGCTCGACAAAAAACCGCGCCGTCGAGCCGAGCGCATCGTCGGGCGGACCGTAGGGCGAGATCTTGCCGTCGTGATCGTAGTCGATGCCGATATGAAGCCAGACTTCCGGCATCCATTGCGTGGCGCCCATGGCGCCGGCCCAGGAGCCAACCATTTCTTCCGGCGTGCTCCAGCCGCGTTGCACGATGGTCAGCGCATTGATCAGCTCTTGCTCCCAATAGCGGCGGCGGCGCGGCTCCGCCCAGGCGAGCGTTGTCAATGACGGGATGACCGGCCGCAGGTGATTGTTCGCCACCACGGGATCGCTGAAGGCGGTCTCGATGCCCCACACCCCGAGCATGAAGGCGGGCTCGACGCCAAAATCCTTTTCGATGCGCGACAATAGCGGCGCGTATTCTTTTGCGTTTTCCTTGCCGGCGCTCACCTTCCAGTCGGAAACGGCGCGGTTGAGATATTGCCAAAGTTTTAGATGGAATTCGGCCTGATCGTGAATTGCCTCCAGCCCGGTCCTGTCGGGTTCGATGCCATTCATGACGCGCGCGTATGTTGCGTCCGTGATGCCGTGCGCCGCGGCCTTGGCACGAAACGCCGCGATCCATCGATCGAACGGCAAGGCAGCGGCGCCCGCGTCTTGCGGCAAAATCAGCGCCGTGACGGCGGCAGCGGCGGCCATGAGGGAAGCGCGCCTGGTCGTAACGACCGTCACTGATGTGCGGCCTGAATCACCACGGGCTGTCCCAGTTTTTCGGTGAGACGATCGAGGCTACCGGCGAAGCTGTCGATATCGAAATTGAGCGGATCGTCGTGGCCGTTGGGAATTTCGGCATCGATGGCGGCGTGAAACGCGGGAATGAGCCATTTGCCTTTGCGCACGCTGGCGATGGTGTAGAGCAAAGCCAGTCGGTCATATTGCGCAGGAGTGAAGGCGGGATCGGGGGAATGTCCGTCGCCGCCACGGCCGCGCCGGCGCGGCTGGATAAGCTCGACGTGGAGAAACAGGCCCTGCAAGGCGCCGCCGAATTCCGCCGCCTGCTCGAATTTGGTCTCGCGCCATGGAATTGCGAAATCGTGGTCGAGGATCATGTCCCCGACACGGTTGACGACAACATGCGCCTTGCCCCAGCCGTCGGAGCAGGCGAAGTTTTTCAGATTGTTGAAAGACGCGCTTTCCTCATTGATGTTGTCGGGAAAGCCGTGCCGGCCGAACGTAGGGCCGCTGGTATCGTGAATCACAAAATAGCGCGCCATCGGCGCGTCGGGATCATTGTCGTGCGCGCGCGACAGCGGCTGCCACAGATGAGCGGCAAAATCGGTTTCGAGATTTTGCGTGGAGAGATAGCCGGACAATGCTTCGCGCGACGGCAAGCCGGTGGTCTGGCCGATGCGGCTGGAAAGACCAGGGGGTAAAGACTGCAGCGGCGGACCGAGGTTGCGCGTCGCATCCATGCCGCGCATCAGACACATCGCCTGCTCGACCGGCGTGCCAGCATAGTTCAGTGTCTCGGGATCGAATGCGCAAGCGCCCATGCTCTTGACGAAAAATGGTGCCCTGAAATGGCTCGGCTTGCATTCGTTGCTCAAGCCGGCCTGCACGGAGCCGAGCAGCATGGCCGAGGCAAGCCCCGTGGCCAACAGGCTGCGATAAAGCGGTACGGCAGCGCGCACGTGTCAATCCCGCATTCGAGATTGTCTACTATCGCCAGCAATGCGCGCGCTGCCAAGCGGCCCCGGTGCCGGTTTATCGCGCCGCGCGAGATATTTCTGAACAGTTATTCAGATTGAGCGATTGGGTCTTGCAGGCAACGCCAGCCGCGAACAAAGCGTCATTCTTCCTTCAGGCCATAGGCGAGATTGTTTCCGGTGGCGCCATAATATTTGTAAGGCAGGAATTTGCCGGTCATGCCGATTTTCACGCGATCGCCCTTCGGATCGCTCTGCCGCGTGACATCCATGTCGAAATCGATTGCCGACATGATGCCGTCGCCGAATTCCTCCTCGATCAGCGCTTTGAGCGCCGGGCCATTGACCATGATCAATTCGTAGAAGCGATAGATGAGCGGATCGGTCGGCGGCATCGGCGTTCCCGTGCCGCGCATCGGCACCTCGTTGAGCAGCACCTGCTCGCTTTTGCTCAGCCCGAACAGCTTGGCGGCGTTGGCCGCCTGGGGCTTGGTCAATTTCATCTGGCCCAATATCGCGCCGGTAATGAGGAGCGGCGACATGCCGCCGATCTGCTCGCAGATGTATTTCCACGTCCAGCCTTTCTCGCGCTTGATGTCGAGAAGCTTTTCGGTGAGATCGGTACGCGTCATTGCTGTCTCCCTGTGGGCTCGTGTGATTACCTGAAGAGGCCGTAGGCTCGCCTTGCGCCGCCTCAATCCTCTCGAATCCAGCTGGCGCGGCGGATCGCCCGTTCGCAAACGTAATCCAGGGCGAAGCCGATGAAGCCTATGATCAGCACCGTGGCGGCGAGGCGATCGTATTCAAGTGCGTCGCGGGCATCGTTGATGGCGTAGCCGAGGCCCGAGGTCACGCCGAGGAACTCGGCCGGCACCAGGACGATCCAGGCAACGCCGAGCGCGAGACGGATGCCGGTCAGCGAATCCTGGGCGATCGAGGGCAGGATGATCGTGAACAGCATGTGCCACGGCCGTGCGCCCAGATTGCGGGCAACCTTGAACCATGCCGGATCGATGCGGCGAAAGCCGTGCGCGGTGGAAAACAGGATCGGCCACACCGCGGCCACCGCAATCAGAAATATGATGGCGCCGTTCCAGGTCTTGAACGCCATCACGGCAATCGGCATCCAAGCGAGCGGCGAGATCATGCGCAGGAACTGAAACGGCACCGCGGATGCTGCGCGCACGGCCTGAAATCGGCCGATTAATATGCCGCACGGCACGCCAAGCGCAATCGCCCAGGCGAGACCCGCTGCAATCCGTCCGAGACTCGGGACCGCCATTTGGATCGCTTCTCCGCTGACCAGCATGCGCCAAAGCCGTGCCAGCGCCGGAGCCGGCGCGAAACCGGAGAAGTTCGCGGTGGCCGGACTAGAAGCGATCAGCCAGCCGCCGAGCCACCAGATTGCGAGCAGCCCAGCGACGCCGGCGAGCGCCAATCCGGCATTGCGCAGCGCGGCCGGTATCGGACCCGGCGCTGCGGCGAGCGACAGGGCAGCCTCGTTCTGGTCGGCGGCAAAATCCAGACTCATAGTTCGAGCACCTCGTCGCGATTGAAGGGATCGCCAGCATTGACGCTGGGATCGCTCCGCCACTGCGGATATTTGTTCATCGCATTGCGCACGTAATCGTAATCGACCAGATCCTTGGCGACGAATTCGGGATCGAGTTTTTTCAGGAACGCAGTGTCGCCGCCGACCAGTGTTTCGTTCATCGCCTTGACGATCAGTTTCGTCGCCGACGGGTACGGCCAGGGCTGGAAATCGATGCGTCCGAGGTGCCATTGCGGATGCTTGATGGCGCCCTTCGGGCCGTAGAAGGAATCGTCGTAATAGGTCATGGCCCGCGCGATGATGGGGTCCGGCAGCGGCAGATAGTGGTCGCCGTCGGTCGAGAGGAGCTTGGCCACTTCGCTCTTATGCTGCGAGGCATAGATTTCCGCCCGCACCAGCGCATTGATGACCTTCTGCGTCCACTCCGGCTTTTTCGTCACCGTATCCTGATGCATGCACAAGACGCAGCAGGGGTGATTTTTCCAGATGTCGCCGGTGAACCGCAAGATCCGGCCATTGGCCTTTAGTTCACCGAGGGCGTTGAACGGCTCGGCCACGGTGTAGCCGTCGATTTTCTTGGCGGCCAGGGCGGCGGGCATGTCCGGCGGCTGCATGACCTGCAAATTGCACTCGTCCGCGGCGATGGTCTCGCCCTGCTGTTTGATGACCGGCTTTATCTTGGATTGGCGCAGCGCGTATTGCAGGATGATGTTGTGGATCGAATACCAAAACGGCACCGCGACCTGTTTGCCGCCGAGACCGGCAAAGGAATCGATGCCGCTGTCCTGGCCGACGACAAGCCCGGAGCCGTTGATGTGTGCCCAGGCCATGATCTTGACCGGGAAATTGTTGTTGTAGCGCATCCAGATCGGTATCGGATTGAGCAGGTGAACGAGGTTGAATTTGCCGGCTGCGAAGGCTTCCACCAGCGGCGGCCAGCCGCGGATCAAGGTGGGACGCTCGGCATCGAGCCCTTCATCCTTGAAGAATCCCATGCCGTGAGCGACCAGGAGCGCGGTCGCGTCGGTGATCGGCAGATAGCCTATGCGCACCACATCGTCGTCGGCTGCGCGTGCGGCGGCGTCGAAGCCGCCCGGCAGCGAACCGAACATCGCCGCGAGCCCGCCGGCCGCGAGCATGTCGAGCGTGCGGCGGCGGGTGACCGGCAAACGCAAAGCGTCGTGTCCCGCGTGAATTGCGCTATCTCCGCAGCACTGGCACATTCCAAGCTCCCTGTTGCATTCAACGTGACCCGGTGGCGACGATTTTGAGCGTGCCGTGGCCGCCGCGCGGCGGCGGCTCGATGGTGCGGCCGGAGGCGCTTTCGAACGCGGTCTGCAGCGCCGCCTGTGCGGCCTGCAGGTCGGCGCCGCGACGCTCACCGTCATGGCGGCTGTCGGCCAGCGTTACGATTTCGGCGATTTCGCCGGGATTGGACTTCATTACGATGGCTCGGTCGGCCATGGCGACCGCTTCGGCGATATCGTGAGTGACGATAATCACCGTGATGCCCTTGTCATTGGCGATACGGCGCACGTCGCGCTGCAAGGCGCGGCGCGTGACCGCGTCGAGCGCCGAGAACGGCTCGTCGAGCAGCAGCAATTCCGGCTGCACCGCCAACGAACGCGCCAGCGCCACCCGCTGCTGCTGGCCGCCCGACAAATCCTGAACGTTGCGACTGGCAAAATCTTCAAGTTCCATCAGGCTAAGCAGCTCGGCGACGCGTTTGTCGATCACGCGCTTCGAGCGCCGGGCGAACTTCAATCCGAGCCCGACGCTCTCTTCTACGTTCATCCACGGATAGAGGTGCGGCTGCTGGAACATCACGATCCAGCGCGGCGACGGCGCGTGGACGAGTTTGTCGTCGATGTACACTTCTCCGGCGCTCGGTAGCATCAGCCCGGACAAAATGTGCAACAGCGTCGACTTGCCGGAGCCTGAGCGTCCGACCAAGGCGACAGCCTCGCCCGGCTGTACCTCGAAATTGATGTTGTTCAGCGCAGATTGCGCCGACCCGCGATAGCGATGACTGACTCCCTTGACGACGATATGCGCGCCCGAGGGTTTCACTGCCGGTGAGAGTTGATGCATGATTCCGGATCGCTTTATCCGATCGGACGTTCGCGTCGCCGTTGCCGCGTCGCCGTTGTGCCGGCGGCGTCGCCGTTGGGCGGCGCCGCCGATGCTTTCGTTCAAGCCGCCGCCTTGGCTGCCTGGGCCGAGTAGGGGAGCCCTTCCTCGATGGGCAGCGCGGGGTCGCGCGACCACTCGTTCCAGGACCCGAAATACAGGCTGACGTCCTTGATGCCGGCCTCTTTGAGCGCGATCAGCGTGTTGGAGGCGCGGGCGCCCTTGAAACAGTACAGCACCACCGGCGTATCCGGCGTTATGCCGACCGTTGCACATTCCGCGAGGATCTCCGCCGGCGATTTGAACATCGGCCCCGCCGGCGTCGGCTTCATCATGCGATACCACTCGATCCATACCGCGCCGGGAATGCGGCCCTTGCGCGGGCAATAATCCTTGCCGTAGGGCGACGAGCTGTCTGCAATCCACTCGTCGACGTCGCGGGTGTCGAGTTTGATCTGATTGGGATCGGCGACTGCCGCCTTCATTGCCGCCAGATCGACCAGAATGCTCGCCGCTTTCGGATCGACCGCGAAGGTTTTCGGCTGCGGCGTCGGCACTTGCGTTGTGGTCGGCAGATTGGCGGCGACCCAAGCCGCATAGCCGCCGTGAAGGATCATGACATTCGGATAACCGAGGTAGCTTAGCAGCACATAGCCGCGGCAGGACTGGCCGAAGCCGGTGTTCATCGACTGTTCGTAGACCACCGCGGTTTCCGCGCCCGAAAGACCGGCGGCGCCGAAGATGCCCGCGAATTTGTCGCGCATCGCGGCGACGCCTTCCGGCGTCGAGGTCGCCAGATACGTGAAAATGTCGTGAATGTTGACCGCGCCGGGCAGATGGCCTGCGGCGTAAGTGGCCGGATCGCGGGTATCGATGACGACGATGCCCGGCGATTTGAGCCGTTCAGACAGTTCGGCAGGCGTAATGAGGACCTTCTCGCTCATCCTTCGCTCCTGTATTTGACGTCGGGTCCCGGCAGCAGTCTGCGGAGTCTCGGCCAGCTTGCGTGGCATGGCTCTTGGCTTGCTTTTCTTGCTTTGCGCGCCATGGCGTCACTCTTCGGTCCGTTACTCAGTTCGCCATGTCCGCAAGCATTTTGCGCAATTGTTTGGTTGCGGGCGTCACGATCGCCACGAAATAGGCCTCGCGCAGGCGCCGTTGTGCCTTGGCATTGGCGAAATAGCCGCTGGCGCCGCAGTGGAGCATCGCCGCATGGGCCGCCGTAACCGATGCTTCGCCCGCGGCAAGCCGCGCTTTGATGACAGCGCGCCAATAGTCGGAGTCGGTTTCGAACGGCGTCGCACACAGCCGAGCGACTTCGCTCTCCATCGCCATTAGCCGTTCGGCCAGCTGCTCGGGCTGCTCGTCGAGATATTTGTTGACGTGACCGAGGCGGCTCGCGGTTCTTTCGATCAGTTTGATGCAATCACGGATCAGGCCGAAGGCCATCCCGGCTTGCAGCAGCACGAAGCCGGCACGGATCCGCTTGACAAAATCCTGGGCCGGATCGGCGATGATCCAGGCATCCGGGATCAATGCGTCGCGCAGCTGCACGGAAAAAGTGCGCGTGCCGTCGAGCGCGAGAAATCTCGTATTGGCGGCGAGGCTTACGCCCTCGGCGGCGCAGGGCACGATCGCCATGACCGGGAATTTTGATCCGCCGTCGTCGACTTCGAATATCGCGCCGAAATAATGGTCGCTGCCGAGATTGGAGACGTAGGGCAGGGCGCCATTGACCACGTAGCCGCCGTTGCTTCGCTTGCCCTTGAGGCGCAAATGTTCGATGCCGAAGAAGCTCTTCATCGGATTCGACAGCGCCGTGCCGCCGAGGACGTCGCCCCGCGCGGCGCGGCGGCCGATACCGTGCTTTAATGATTGATTTTGTGAAGCGAAGATGTACCAGGCGAGCGCATCCTGGCACCACATGCAGAACGACGTCGACAGACAATATTCGCCGGCCGCCGCCATCGCATCGACGGCGGCTCCGAGATTGATGTCGTCGCCGCAATCAGGCACGTGATGCGAAAACGCGCCCAAGCGGCCGAGTTCGCGCATCACGCTTTCAGGATAAAACCCTTCCTTGTCGATTTTCTGCACCAGCGGAGCAAGATCGCGGGCGCAGGTAGCACGGATGGCGTCGGCGGTGCCGGCCGCGGGCGCGGTTTCGCCGCTTTTCAAGACTGTAGTCGTTTCCAGCATCGTCAACATCCGCTGCGGTGGCTGTGGGTGGTTGCTTGCGCGCCCCGCCCGCCGTCAGGCGAGCGCGATTTCGAGATTGACCGGCCGTGAGAACGTATTGGCCACCGGCGACCATTGGCGCGCATGGGCGACGAGAGCTTCGAGCTCGTCGCGCGGCCGGTCGGCTTCGAAGTTCACTTTGGCCCGCACGTCGGTAAAGCCGACCGGCTTGTCTGAAAGATCACCGGTGCCCCAGACCGCGGTGATGTTGAGATCACCTTCAAGCTCGATTTCGAGCTTGTAGACGGTAATGCCTTTGGCGACCGCGTTGGCGTGAATGCCGACGGCGAGGCAGGAGCCTAACGCGGCAAGCGAAGCTTCCGACGGATTGGGCGCGGTGTCGTCGCCGAGCAGTCCCGGCGGCTCGTCGACGATGTAGGGCGGCAGCGTGCGAATGAAATTGAGATGGCGAAAGCGGCCTTCCGCCACGGTCTTGCACTTGAGAGTCTTGATGACCTTGGGATCGGCCTTGCCCTTGGCGATCAGGTCTTCGAGGCCTTTCTTGTCGATCGGGACGAGACATCCGGTCAGGGCCGGTTGCTCGGGTGCGAGGCAACCCGTCATTGCGGTTTTGGCGACAGCTTGGTTCATGGGAGTTCCTCTCCTGCTCGGCCGGTAGCGGCCGGATGTGGCTACAGACCGTTCTGTACTAAGCATGACCCGTGCCAGTTTGCGGCCTCGCAGAAAACGCAATGGAATCAGGAGAGGGCAAGGGAGAGCGGCGGAAAAATCCCTGCCCAGCGGTCACTTATCGATCAAATCGCACGGCGTGATGCTTGTTTTTGCGGCATCCGGCCCGCGCCAGAACAGACGGTTCGGTTTCCTGGATTGCGATTTACTGCGGCAACGGATATTGAAAGCGGTATGGATACCGCGAGCCAGATTGCGGTCGATACCGCCGACGGCGATGTTTTGGCTCCGCCGCGCGAGCGCTTGATCGAAAGCGCGCGCAATCTGTTTTGCCGCTACGGCATCAATTCCGTCGGCGTCGACGCCATCGTCGAATTGGCGGGCACGGCGAAAACCACGCTGTATAAATTGTTCGGCTCGAAGGACGGCCTGGTCGAGGCCGTCCTCGATCGCGAGGGCCGGCTTTGGCGCACTTGGTTCTTGAATGCCATCGACGGCGCCGGCGGAAACGCCCGCGACCGGCTCAATCGTATCGGACCGGCGCTCAAAGTCTGGTTCGGCCGTCAGGATTTCTTCGGTTGTCCGTTTATCAACGCGGTTGGCGAATCCGACAAGGCGGACGATCGATTGCGAAAATTGGCGATCGCCCACAAAAAGATCGTGCTGGAGCGGCTGTCCGAACTGTGTGCCGCGGCCGGCGATCCGGAGCCGGACCAGGCGGCCCATACGCTGGGGCTCATCATTGACGGCGCCATCGTCATGGCGCTCATCACCCGCGACACGTCGGCCGCGGACGTCGCTAGCCGAGCGTGCAAAGCGTTCATGCAGCGCAATGCCGCCAATCGCGCTGCCGGCGAGCGGTGGCGCGCGAGCCGGTAAAGCCGCCGGCGACGTGCAAAATTGAACGCCGCGTTTAACCCTAATCCTTCGCCCGTTCCACGTAGCTGCCGTCCGCCGTCATCACTACGATCTTGGTGCCGGTGGTCACGAACGGCGGCACCATGGTGCGCACCCCGTTCGACAGCACGGCTGGCTTATAGGACGAAGCCGCGGTCTGGCTCTTGATGGTCGGCTCGGTCTCGACCACTTCGAGCGTGGCCTTTGGCGGCAGCTCGATGGCGACCGGGACGGCGTCATGCATGCTGATCGTTACTTCCATCTCGGGCTCCAGATAGGCCGCCTGATCGCCGATGATATCGGCCGGCAAGGCGACCTGATCGTAGCTTTCCATGTTCATGAAATGGAAGCCGTCGCTGTCCTGGTACATATATTGGTGCTTGCGGTCCTCGACGAAGGCGCGCTCGACCTGGTCGGTGGTCTTATAGCGCAGCGAGACCTTCACGCCGTCGGCGATCCGGCGCACGTCCATCTGGGTGACCGGGGTGCCCTTGCCGGGATGAATGTTCTCGACGGCCATAATGACCCCGAGCTTGCCGTCGATTTCGACGATATTGCCTTTTCGCAATGAGCTGGCGATGACTTTCACGGTTTCCTCAATGTTGATAGACCGGATTCGGGCGCACCATACCGATCCTGAGCATCACCGCTAGTTATTTCGTCAATATCGTTTAGACAAGGACATGTTTAGACAAGGACATGCCGGCCGATCCGCCTCGTTCCTCGCCCTTTTGGGTCCCGCACGTTCATGCCGACCGCCGGCCGATCCTCCTGGCGCGGGGCCGGATCGTGGCCGCGCTGCGGGCCTGGTTTGCCGGGCAGGATTTTGTCGAGGTCGACACCGCGGCGCTGCAGGTCTCTCCGGGCAACGAAATTCATCTGCACGCTTTTGCCACCACGCTGGCCGCGCCCAACGGCACGGCATCGCCCCGCTATCTGCGCACCTCGCCGGAATTCGCCTGCAAAAAGCTTCTCGCCGCCGGCGAGCGGCGCATCGTCGAATTTGCCAAGGTGTTTCGCAACCGCGAACGCGGCGCGCTGCATCATCCCGAATTCACGCTCGTCGAATGGTATCGGGCCGGCGAATCTTATGAGACTTTGATGGGCGATTGCGTTGCGCTTCTGCGCGCTGCGGCGCGGACGGCGGGGACACGGCAGCTCACTTTTCGCGGTCGTTCCGCCGATGTCTTCGCCGAGCCGGAACGACTTTCCGTCGCGGAAGCGTTCACCCGCTTTGCCGGCATCGATCTGCTCGCGACGCTGCCGGCAGGCGATGTCGCGAACCGCACCGTTTTCGCCCGTGCCGCGCAGGCGGCTGGCATCCGCATTGCCGATGACGACACCTGGGGCGATATTTTCAGCCGCGTTCTGGTCGAGCGCATCGAAGGCAATCTCGGCATCGGCCGCGCCACTATTCTCGACCGCTATCCCACCGCTCTCTCGGCCTTGGCCCGCCCGACGTTCCGACACACGCGTCGCCGAACGCTTCGAGCTTTACGTTTGCGGGGTGGAACTCGCCAACGGTTTTGCCGAGCTCAACGATGCGGCCGAGCAGCGCCGCCGCCTGGAACGCGACATGGCGGAGAAACAGCGTATCTACGGCGAGCGCTATCCGATCGACGAGGATTTTCTCGCCGCTCTGGCGCAGATGCCGGCGGCTTGCGGCATCGCGCTCGGCCTCGACCGCCTGGTCATGCTGGCCACCGGAGCCTCGCGCATCGATCAGGTGTTATGGACGCCAATTCAGGAGTAGCCGTTATGACAGCCACTCGTCCGTTGCGAACGCCCTCCGAGCTCGTCGATGCGCAATTGGCGCGCCACGATCGGCTCACGGCTCTAAAGCAGGTGGCCGCCCGCTACGCGGTGGCGATCACGCCGGCGATGGCGGATTTGATCGATCCTTCCGATCCGCACGATCCGATCGCGCGGCAATTTGTTCCGGACCTGCGCGAGCTGGAACTCGGGCCGGAGGAATTGAGCGATCCGATCGGCGATGAGGCGCATAGCCCGGTCGAAGGCATCGTGCATCGCTATCCGGATCGCGCGTTGCTCAAGCTCGTCAATGCCTGCGCGGTCTATTGTCGCTTCTGCTTCCGGCGCGAGATGGTCGGGCCGGGGCAGGGCGGCTTGTCGCGGGCTGCGCTCGCGGCGGCTCTCGATTACATCCGTGCCACGCCGCAAATCTGGGAAGTGATCCTTACCGGCGGCGATCCGCTGGTGTTGTCGCCGCGGCGTCTCAAGGATGTGACGAGGCAGCTTACCGCGATCGACCACGTCAAAGTGATCCGCGTGCACACGCGCGTGCCGGTCGCGGCGCCCGGACGGGTCTCGCCGGCTTTGGTGCGCGCGCTACGCGGCAGCAAAGCGACGTTCGTCGTTCTCCACGTCAATCACGCGCGCGAGCTGTCCGAAAGCGCGCGCACCGCTATCGCGCGCTTCGTCGATGCGGGCATTCCCGTATTGAGCCAATCGGTGCTGCTGCGCGACGTCAACGACGATGTCGAGACGCTGGGCGCGCTGATGCGGGCGCTGGTCGAGTGCCGGGTCAAACCGTATTACCTGCACCATGCCGACCTCGCGCCCGGCACAGCGCATTTGCGTACCTCAATCGCGTCGGGGCAAGGCTTGATGCGCGCGCTCCACGGCCGTTATTCGGGCCTGTGCCAGCCGGCTTATGTGCTCGACATTCCCGGCGGCTACGGCAAATCGCCGGTCGGGCCGAACTATTTGAGCGCGGACTGTTCAACAGTCGAGGATTTCTGCGGCCGGCAACACACCTATCCGCCGCCGCGGCCCGCCGATTGATCAAGCCGCCGCGGCAAAGAATACCGCGGTCTCGAACTGGTAGCCGCATGCCTCGCACGACCAGGTGTGCCGTACGCAGCGGTCATTGAGATATTCGGACCAGTCGGGGGCAAGCAGCGACTTGCTGCATTGCGGGCAATTGTTCTTGCTGTAGGTCGCCAAGCGCGCCCGCGCTGCCGTGTCGGCATGCAGAGTCATGATTCTTCCTTCCCTGAACCAAGCCTCAAATCAACTCTCCCGGCACGCTAGAGCCAGTCTGTGGCGTCGCCGTGACGGATATTGGTCTTCACGGTGGACGTTGCAGGGAGAAATTCCGGTGGCGGAGCAACGGTGCAGTGAATGGTGCGCTGCATCACAAGATGGAACCGCTGCATTTGATGAACGTTTGAAACATGCGACGGTTCGGCAGAGCGAGAATCGGGCGAGGGCGGCGAACGACTTAAGGGATGAGGCGGAGAGAGCCAAGCGCGTGCTGAGGGCCGCTGCGGATTAGACCAAAGCTTTATCCGTCGCCGCCCCGGCAAGCGTGGTTCCCTTGGACGTCAGGTCCCAACCGATTGCCGCCTCTTCGATAGCGTCATTGCCGGACATCGGCTGCGTCACGCCGGAGAAGGCATCGCCAAATGGGTCGGTTCCCATATTGGTGCTCCAGTCGGCGTAGTCGACGCTGCTGTTTGACGGATTGTAATCGCCCAAATTGGTCTGGCCGCCGTCGATCGAGAAGTAATCGGTGTTGGCGCCCTGCTGCGTCAGCGCGCGCTCCGGCGTGCCGGCGGCAGGATCGGCATTGTTGGTCGATGTATAACGGAACAGATCGAGCGCTGTGTAGACGCCCGCGCCAACGGCGGTGCCGACGGAGCCGACGCGGCCCATCACTTCGGTGAATTCATGTTGGAGCACGCCGATGACGTCGTATTTGCCGGACGAGGCCGTCTGGTTGAATTCGAACGGCAGAGCGCTCGATACGCCGACATAGCCGTCAAGGTTGGAGCCGGCGCCGGCAAGGCCGAGCGCCTTAGCGTCTGCCGTACTGATCGCGAACGAACCGCTTGTGGGATTGCTCGCGCTGAGGCTTGAGTCGGCCGTTGCTTGGAAGCTCGAATTGCCGGCGTCGGACTGCAGCGCGTTCTTGAGCGACGAGTAGCTGACGCCGTCGTAGAAGGTTGCGCTTTCCGCGGCATCGCTCGGCGAGATCGAGCTGCCGTCCACTTCGCCGTAGCCGATGCGAATATTGAGAACGACCGGATTGCTGAACGTCGCCGAGAGGCCGGCGGCGGCGGCAATGACGGCATTGCGATAGCCGGCGGGCGCAGTGCCGACCGAAGAATCCCAGCTAAGATTGAACTGCAGGCCCCCGGCGGCCCCTACGAGGCCCGTGGCGCTGAGTTGTGAGGCGCCAAAGGTGGAGATTTGCCCGATCGACAGATTGTCGGCTTGATTGGCAAGCAGCGCGGCCGTCTGCGACGCCGATAGCGACTGCAGCTGCGACGTGGTGAGGCCTGCGACCTGCGACGCGGTCAAGCCGGCGATCTCGGCGTCGGAAAGATCGTTGATCTGATTTGACAGAATAGAATTCGACTCCAGCGCATTCAGCGCGGCCAGTTGGTTGGCGGTCAGGTTGCCGATAGTCTTGCTGGTCAGGCCGTCGAATTGTGCCGTCGTGAGCTCGCCGACATCCAACGCGTCAAGATTCGGCGTGCTCAGACCGTTGATTTGACCGGCGCTCAGCGCCCGGACTTGCGTTGCGGAGAAATCGCCGATTTGGGTCGGCGACAGGTTGTCAAGCGTCGTGATCGAAAGTCCGCCGATCTGGGTCGCGGTCAGGCCGCCGATCTGCGTCGACGACAGATTGGCAAGCTGCGTTGCCGACAGGCGGTTGAGTCCGGCGGCGGAGAGCGAGGAAATCTGGCTCGAGCTCAAGGCGTCGATTTGTGCGCCAGTGAGATTCGCGGCGGCAGTGGTCAATCCGCCTAGCTGCGCGGCCGTGAAATCGGCGGCATCCAGGACGTTGAAGTTCGCGGCCGACAGGCCGTTGAGTTGAGCGGCCGTGAGCGCCTGCACTTGGGCCGGAGAGAAATCGCCGATCTGAGTCGGCGACAGTTTATTGAGCGTCGGTGTGGCTACGGTGCCGATCTGCGAAGTCGAGAGGCCGCCGATCTGGGTCGTGGACAGTCCGGCGATTTGCGTTGCCGACAGACGGTTGAGACCGGCGCTGGATAATGCCGAAATTTGCCCCGGGGTGAGCGCATTGATCTGGCCGGCGCTCAGATTGGCGGCGGCGGCAGCTAGGCCGCCGAGCTGCGCCGTCGTCAGGTCGGCGAGGTTCAAGGCGTCAAAGTTCGTCGCACTCAACCCGTTGAGTTGAGCCGCGGTGAGCGCCTGGACCTGTGTCTGAGAAAGCTCGCCGAGCTGAGTCGATGACAGGTTGTTCAAGGTCGCAGTCGAAAGCCCGCCGAGCTGCGCCGCGGTCAGGCCGCCGAGCTGCGTCGACGACAGCGCCCCGATTTGCAAGTGGCCAAGCCCCGTGGTGGAGAAGTCCGAAATCTGACCGGCCGTCAGCGCATTGATCTGGCCGGCGCTCAAATTGGCGGCGGCGGTGGTGAGGCCGCCGAGCTGTGTCGTCGTCAGATTGGCGAGATTGAGCGCGTTGAAATTGGTCTTGCTCAGGCCGTTAAGCTGAGTGGCGGTGAACGCCTGGACTTGCGGCTGGGTGAAGTCGCCGATTTGGGTTGCAGAGAACGTGTTGACCGTGGCCGTCGTGAGTCCGCCGATTTGAGCCGTCGATAGGCCGCCGATCTGCGTGGACGAGACGGCCCCGAGCTGCGTCGCGGACAAACGGTTAAGGCCTGCGTCGGAAAAGGAAGAAATCTGGCCGGCAGTGAGCGTGTTGATTTGGCCGGTGCTGAGATTGGCGGCGCCGGTGGTGAGGCCGCCAAGCTGAGCCGTTGTCAGATCGGCGGGGTTCAAGGCGTTAAAATTCGTCGTGCTCAAGCCGTTGAGCTGGGCTGTCGTCAGCGCCTGGACCTGAGTGGGCGACAGCTCGCCGACCTGCGTCGCCGACAAATCGTTCAAGGTGGCGACCGATAGCCCGCCGATCTGCGTTGTCGACAGGCCTCCCAGCTGCGTTGCTGACAAGGCGCCAAGCCGTGTCGCGGACCAGCGGTTGAGCCCGGCGGTAGAGAAGGACGAGATTTGCCCGGCGGTCAGCGCGTTGATTTGGCCGGCGTCAAGATTGGCCGCTCCGGTGATAAGCTCGCCAAACTGCGCCGTCGTCAGATCGGCGAGAGTCGAAGGCGTTGAAGTTCGTCGTGCTCAGGCCGTTGAGTTGCAGCGCGGTGAGTGCCTGAACCTGACTGGGCGACAGCTCGCCGATCTGCGTCGCCGACAGATTGTTCAATGTGGCGACCGAAAGACTGCCGATCTTGGTGGCCGACAAGCCGCCAAGCTGCGTCGACGACAAGACTCCAAGTTGGGTCGCTGACAAGCGGTTGAGCCCGGCGGCGGAAAAGGATGAAATTTGGGTGGCATTGAGCGCGTTGATCTGGCCGGTGCTGAGATTGGCAGCGCCGGTGATGAGGCCGCCAAGTTGCGCCGTCGTCAGATCGGCGAGATTAAGGGCGTTGAAGTTGGTCGCGCTCAGGCCGTTGAGCTGCAACGCTGTGAGCGCCTGGACTTGAGTGGGCGACAGCTCGCCGATCTGCGTCGCCGACAGGTTGTTCAGTGTGGCGACTGAAAGCCCGCCGATCTGCGTCGTCGACAGCCCGCCGAGCTGCGTTGATGACAAGCCGCCAAGCTGCGTCGCCGACAAGCGGTTGAGCCCGGCGCCGGAAAAAGCCGAAATTTGACCGGCGGTCAACGCGTTGATTTGGCCGGCGCTGAGGTTGGCGGCGCCGGTGGCGAGATCGCCAAGCTGGCTCGTCGTGAGATCGGCGAGGTTGAGCGCGTTAAAATTCGTCGCACTCAAGCCGTTGAGCTGGGCCGCAGTGAACGCCTGCACCTGCGTCGCAGAGAGTTCGGCGATTTGGGTCGAGGACAGATTGTTCAACGTAGCGACTGAAAGCCCGCCGATCTGCGCCGTCGACAGCCCGCCGAGCTGGGTCGAAGACAAGCCGCCGAGCTGGGTCGCCGACAGGCGGTTGAGCCCGGCAGCGGAGAAGGACGAGATCTGCCCGGCGGTCAGCGCGTTGATTTGGCCGGTGCTGAGGTTGGCGGCACCGGCGATGAGGCTGCCGAGCTGCGCCGTCGTCAGATCGCCGAGGGTGAGCGCGTTAAAATTCGTCGTGCTCAAACCGTTGAGCTGCAACGCGGTGAGCTCCTGGACCTGAGCCGGCGAGAGTTCGCCGATTTGGACCGCCGACAGATTGTTCAGTGTGGCCACGGAAGACCCGCCGATCTGCGTGGCCGACAGGCCGCCAAGCTGCGTTGACGACAAGACGCCAAGCTGGGTAGCGGATAAGCGGTTGAGCCCGGCGGCGGAAAAGGCTGAAATCTGGCCGGCATTCAGTGCGTTGATTTGGCCGATGCTGAGATTGGCGGCGCCGGTAATGAGGTTGCCGAGCTGCGTCGTCGTCAGATCGGCGAGGTTCAGCGCGCTGAAATTCGTCGTGCTCAAACCGTTGAGCTGGGCCGCAGTGAGCGCCTGGACCTGGGTCGGCGACAGCTCGCCGATCTGGGTCGCGGACAGATTGTTCAATGTGGCGACTGAAAGCCCGCCAATCTGCGCGGTCGCGAGGCCGCCGAGCTGGGTCGACGATAGGGCGCCGAGTTGCGTCGCGGACCAGCGGTTGAGCCCGGCGCTGGAAAACGCCGAAATTTGCCCGGCGCTCAGCGCGTTGATTTGGCCGGTGCTGAGATTGGCGGCGCCCGCGATGAGGCCGCCAAGTTGCGCGGTCGTCAGATCGCCGAGGGTGAGCGCGTTAAAATTCGCCGTGCTCAAGCCGTTGAGCTGCAACGAGGTGAGTGCCTGGACCTGAGCCGGCGAAAGTTCGCCGATCTGGGTCGCAGACAGATTGTTCAGTGTCGCGACCGCAAGTCCGCCGATCTGCGTTGTCGAGAGGCCGCCCAGCTGCGTCGCGGAGAGGTCGCCCAGCTGCGTCGCGGACAAGCGATTAAGCCCGGCGCTGGAAAACGCCGAGATCTGGCCGGCTGTCAATGCGTTGATTTGGCTGGCGCTTAGATTTGCGGCCGCGGTGGTCAGCCCGCCAAGCTGCGCGGTCGTCAAATCGGCGAGATCGAGCGCGTTGAAGTTTGCCGCGCTCAGGCCGTTGAGCTGCGCCGTCGTGAGCGCTTGGACCTGGCTCGGAGAAAGCTCGCCGATCTGGTTTGAAGACAGGTTGTTGAGAGTGGCAGTCGAAAGCGTGCCGATCTGAACCGCCGAGAAGTCGCCGAGCTGGGTGGACGACAAATCTCCAAGCTGCACCGCGGACAAGCGATTGAGCCCGGTGCTGGAAAGAAATGCAATCTCGCTTGAGGTCAGCGCGTTGATCTGGCCGGCGCTGAGATTGGCGGCCGCGGTGATGAGACCGCCGAGTTGCGCGGTCGTCAAATCGGCGAGGCTCAGGGCGCTGAAATTTGTCGCGCTCAAACCGTTGAGCTGGGCTGTCGTCAGCGCTTGAACCTGGGTCGGCGAAAGCTCGCCGACCTGGCTCGCTGACAGGTTGTTCAGCGTCGCGACCGAGAGCCCGCCGGTTTGCGCCGTCGACAGACCGCCAAGCTGCGTTGATGACAGGTCACCAAGCTGCGCCGCGGACAGCCGGTTGAGTCCGGCGGCGGAAAACGCGGAGATTTGGCCGGCGGTCAGCACATTGATCTGGCCGGCGCTGAGGTTTGCGGCGCCGGTGACCAAGCCGTTGAGCTGCGTCGCGGTCAGGTCGGCGACGTTGACGGCCGCAAAATTCGTCGTGCTCAGGCCGTTGAGTTGCGCCGCGGTGAGTGCCTGGACCTGGGGCGGCGAAAAGTCTGCAATTTGGGACGACGACAAGGCGTTGAGCTGCGTCGTCGTGAGCGCGGCAATCTGTGTCGGTGAAAGCGCGCCAATTTGCGGAGCGGACAAAGCCGCGACCTGCGCGGTGGATAATTCGCCGATCGCGGTCGTATTCAAGCCGCCGATCTGAGATGTGGACAAATCGCCGACGTTCAGCGCTTCGAGGCCGGTCCTGCTGAGACTACTGAGCTGTTCCGTCGAGAGCACACCGACCTGCGCCGCCGACAGGTTGGCGGCCGATGCCGCGCTCAGGCCGGAAAGTTGCGTCGTTGTCAGCGTCGCTGCGTCCAGGGATTGAATATTGGCCTGGTCGAGACCGTTGAGTTGGACGGCCGTCAAGGCCTGGATCTGCGGCGTCGACAATGCGCCAAGTTGCGTTGAGATCAAGGTCGCGGCCTGATCGGCGGTCAGATTGCCGATCGCGGCGGCGCTCAAGCCGCTGACTTGGGACGCGGTCAGGTCGGCGGCGTTCAACGCATCGAGATCGCTCTTGCCGAATGCGTTAAGCTGCGCGTCGGTCAGCGCCTGGATTTGCTGCAACGAGAGCGAAGCGATCTGCGACGACGTGAAATTCGCGGTCTGCGCCGCGGCGATGGCCAGGAACGTGCTGTAGGAAATCGCGCCGATCTGCGCGGTCGAGAACGTGTGGATGTCGGCTGCGGACAGGACGTCCAGTTGCGGTGCCGTCAGGCCGCTGACCTGGGTCGGGGTCATGGCGGTGACATCCGCCGTGGTGAGAGTCTCGACCGTCGTCAGCGGAAGCGCCGCAATCTGGCTCGGCGACAGGCCGTTGACGATCGAAGTCATGACGCGCTTTCCGTTTCTCCATGAGCGTCGGCAACGACGCTCATGTGTGGCGCGAACATTCCCTATCGTTGGGTAAGCCGGAAAGCCGCATGCTCTCCGGAACACGAATTCGCCCCTGACCGTCCCCGATCGAGTTAACATTCCTTTCCTGAATTGAATTCTGAACGGTGGCGGAAAATGAACGTGGTTTTGCGAAAGATGCTTAACCGCGCGTGTGTTGGCTAATTAGGCGTTAAAGCCACGCCGCCTGTTGATTGTCGACCGATAGGCGAGGACGGACTTCCGCTCCCGCGATCGTAATTCGTTTCTGACCGGATTTGGTATCCGGATACAAAATGTGGACGGCAGTTAATTTACCGGCCATCGGCGCTCCACGTCCGCGGGTCTAGCCTACGCGACATAGTGTTTAGGGGACTTACTACGGCGCAAGCCGATATTGAAGGAGGTTGCCATGAAGTCGCTCCCCAACAAATCACTCGTCACCAAATCACTCGTCACCAAGTTTCTTGTCCGTACCACAATCATCGTCGCCTCGCTGGCGCTGACCGGCAATGCGTTCGCGGCCAACGCCGGCCACGTTGCGGCAAAGACCTCGCGTACCACTCATCACGTCGTTCACCACGTTGCGGCGGCCAAATACCCTCAGTTCACGCAACGGCAATTCGATCTTCCGGATTTCATTGCGGCCGCGTTCGGCGGGTTTGCGGTGCCGTTCGTGACCCACGCATCGCGGACCGCCGGCACACATGCCTCCGCCGCGTCCAGTGACGACAATTGGCAGGTGTTTGATACAAGTCCGGCGCCGGTCGAGGTCGATAACAGTCAGTCACAGGCGGCCATCGAGGCGTCGGACCAAGCCATGCAGCAGGTGGATCAAGACACCTTTCAGATGGACGAGAGCGTGATCAACACCGAAGCACAAAACGATGCGGCGAATGCCGCGACGCAGCAGTACTTGATCAATAACGGAATGTAGGTCGTGTGCGTTGCGTGAGACGAGGGCGCCGGCTTTAAGTCGGCGTCCTCTTCTGTTTCCGGCGGTGTGCCAAGCTATGCCGGGAAGCGTGTGGCGATTTCGTTCAGCAGCGGCCGCGGTCGGTCTTCCGGGACACCCGGCGGCCGCCCAATGTGAACGAATCCCGCGATCCGCTCATGCGGCGCGAGCCCAAACGCATCCAGAACGGTGCGATCATAGGCGTACCATTCGGTGATCCAATTGGCGCCGTAGCCGAGTGCATGGGCGGCGAGAACAAGATTCATGGCGGCGGCGCCGGCCGAGAGCACCTGCTCCCATTCCGGAATTTTCGCGTGCGGCGCAGCGCGGCTCACCACCGCGACGACCAGCGGCGCCCGCGTAAATCGTTTGCGCTCGCCTTCGATATGTTCAGCCTTGGCGTCGGGATATTTGGTGCGGAAGGCGTCGGCGATGACGTCGCCCGCGGCTTGGCGCGCATCGCCCTCGAACACGATAAAGCGCCACGGCGTGAGCTTGCCGTGATCCGGAACCCGCGACGCGACGGTCAGGAGCTTTTCGACCTCCGTGGCTGATGGGGCCGGGCCGGCGAGTTCGCCAGCCTTGAAGGAGCGCCGGGTGGTCAGGAGTTCGAGAGCGTCGGCCATGAGATGATTGAAAATGTGGGGTGTTTGGGACTTTTGGCGCGCCCTACGGGACTCGAACCCGTGTTACCGCCGTGAAAGGGCGATGTCCTAGACCGCTAGACGAAGGGCGCGGATCAAGCGCAACGGCGCTCGGAGCCTTAAAAGCGCGCGACATATAGAGAGCTTTGCCGCCAGCGGCAAGCAAAGGAGCCCAGCTCACCACTTGCCGACATTCGGCATCGACAGCCAGGGTTCCTTGGGCGGCAGCGGCGAGCCTTTTTGCAAAAGCTCGATCGAATGCTTATCGGGCGAGCGCACGAAGGCCATGTTGCCGTCCCGCGGCGGCCGGTTGATGGTGACTCCGGCCTTCATCAGCCGATCGCACAGCGCATAGATGTCGTCGACCTCATAGGCGAGGTGGCCGAAATAGCGCGCCTCGCCATAGTCCTCTGCGCTGTCCCAGTTATAGGTGAGCTCGACCAGCGGCGCCTGCCGGGCTGCCGGACCCTTGGCGACCAGATCGTCATCGGCCGGCGCCTCCAGGAAGACCAGGGTGTACTTGTTCTTGTCGTCGACCCGCCGGCGTACTTCCTTCAGCGCCAGCTTGTTGCAATAGAAATCGAGCGCGTCGTCGAGATTGCGCACGCGCAGCATTGTGTGCAGATACCGCATGATGGAAACCTCCGCTGGTCGGTCAATGGTCGGTGCATGGTCGGTGCATGGTCGGTACATGGTCGGTACATGGTCCTTGGGCCGGCAAAAGCCGATACCTGCCGAAGGGTAATGTATGACGGGGCCCGGTGGGGATGAAGCGCGGCTACCGAGAATGATTTCGTCCGTTGGCGACGGTGACATAGTGCGGCTTCAGGAAATGATCCACCAAGCCGGCATCATCATACCATTTACCGGGGCGGGCATTTCGACCAAGTCCGGCATTCCGGACTTTCGCTCGCCGGGCGGGCTATGGACCCGGTACCGGCCTATTCCATTCGACGAGTTTCTGGGGAGCCAGGAGGCGCGCAACGAGTCCTGGCGGCGGCGCTTCGCCATGGAGGGGCAGTTTGGCGGGGCCAAGCCTAGCCGCGGCCATCGTGCGGTCGCCAGTCTGTACCGGTCCGGCAAGGCGCCGGCCGTCGTCACTCAAAACATCGATAATCTGCATCAAGCCTCGGGAATTGCATCCGAACACGTCATCGAACTGCATGGCAACACGACTTTCGCCTTATGCCTCGATTGCAATGAGCGCTTCGAATTGTCGTGGGTGCGCCAGCGAATGGACCGCGGGAACGGTTGCGCGCCGGATTGCCCGACTTGCGGTGGCTACATCAAGACCGCGACGGTCTCGTTCGGTCAGGCGATGCCCGATGCTGCGATGCGGCGCGCCCAGGAACTTGCCCAGAACTGCGATCTGTTTCTGGCGATCGGTTCTTCGCTGGTGGTCTGGCCAGCCGCCGGCTTTCCATTGATGGCGAAAAGGAACGGAGCGCGCCTCGTCATCGTCAATCGCGAACCAACCGAGTTCGATGAGATCGCCGACCTGGTCGTGCATGCAGACATCGGGACCGCGCTAGAACCCCTCATTCCGCAATGAATAAATTCCACTTTGTGCACAGGCCGTGACGCTTTTACGCCAGTGTTGCATTTTTACCCTTTCGCGTCGGATTGCCGGTGTTATCTTCAATTCAAGAGATTCGTGATGCGCCCGCAGGGCGCCAGCACAACAGCGGCGGCCACGGCGTCATGGCGTCGGACGGGATCGAACCAAAATCCACCAAACCGGGCCTCGGACCCAACGTCGCGCTTCCTGACGAAGCCGCGCACGTCATCGAGGTCACCGGGGTCATCAAGTGGTTCGATGTTGCCAAGGGTTATGGCTTCATCGTTCCGGATAACGGCATGGCCGATGTGCTCCTGCACGTCACCTGCCTGCACCGGGACGGCTTTCAGACCGCTTACGAGGGATCGCGGGTTGCCTGCGAGGTTTTGCCCGGTCCGAAAGGGCTGCAGGCCTTCCGGGTTCTGTCCATGGACGAATCGACGGCGATCCATCCGGCGCAGATGCCGCCGCCGCGAACCCATGTTACTGTGGCGCCCACCAGCGGTCTCGAACGGGCACAGGTCAAATGGTTCAATCGGTTGCGCGGGTTCGGCTTCCTGACGCGGGGGGAGGGGACGCCGGACATTTTCGTCCACATGGAAACCTTGCGCCGCTTCGGCATGACCGAGCTGCGGCCCGGTCAGTTCGTCCTGGTCCGCTTCGGACCGGGACCGAAGGGAATGATGGCGGCCGAAGTCCGCCCCGAAAGCGGTCCGCTCGGTCCGTCCTCGCACTAGCGCTACGCACTCTATGTCGCTCAACGCGGCTTATGCGGGCCGCCGGTCTTGCTGTGATCGTCCTCGTCGCCGGCTGCGCCCTGCCGGCTGCGCAAACGCCGGCGAGCGCTGCGGCGCAAGACACCATCGAGATCGTCACCAGTTCCGGCGTGCATGCCTTCTCGGTCGAGCTCGCGACCAACGATGCGGAACGCGCCCGCGGCCTGATGTTCCGTAAATCGCTGCCGGAGGGCCATGGCATGCTGTTCGATTTTCAGACCGACCAGCCGGTGCAGTTCTGGATGCGCAACACTTACGTCCCGCTCGATATGATCTTCATCCGCGGCGACGGACGCGTTCTCAACATCGCACAAAACGCGACGCCCTTGTCGGATGCCCTTATTCCGTCCGCGGGTTCGGTGCGCGGCGTGCTTGAAGTGATCGCCGGCACCGCGCGTAAATACCACATCGCGCCGGGCGACCGCGTCACCGGCTCGTTTTTCGGCAAGCACTGAGCGGGCGACTGGGTGATCGGCTTGCTGGAGGTGCGGGAAACAGCTATCCAATGCCGCGACCGGCGGGGTATAGCGCAGCCTGGTAGCGCGGGAGTTTTGGGTACTCCAGGTCGCAGGTTCAAATCCTGCTGCCCCGACCATTTTTAGCGATGGCAGGTTTAGCGATGGCAGGCCGATGACCGCCCGAATCTACAAACCCGCCCGCACTGCGATGCAGTCCGGTACCGCCAAGACCAAGGAATGGGTCTTGGATTATGAGCCGGAACAGCCGCGCGCCGTGGAGCCGCTGATGGGCTGGACCAGCTCCGGCGACATGAAACAGCAAGTGCGGCTTCACTTCGATAGCAAGGAAGAGGCCATTGCCTATTGCGAGCGCAACGGCATTGCCTACGAAGTTTTCGAAAGCAAGCCGCCGCAGCGGCGGCGGATCTCGTATTCCGATAACTTCGCCTCTACGCGGCGCGGCGCCTGGACGCACTAAAGCATGATCCCAAAAAGGCGAAACCGGTTTTCGGATAAGATCATGCCCAATCAACAATCCAGACCCCGATCCAATTGAGTTGAATTGGATCGGGGTCTGAGCGGAACGCGTCGCTTAAACCGGCTCTTTTGCCACGGCGCGGCGAGCCGCCGCGGTGCCCCGGGCGTGCGAGCCGGCGCGCTGCCGCAACAGCGACACGAAGCGCTCTTCCGGCATCGGTTGGCCGAGCAAGAAGCCTTGGCCGTAGTCGCAGCCCATGCTGACCAGCGCCAGGGCGTCGGCAGCTTTCTCGATGCCGATCGCGACCGCGACGCTGCCGAAATTGTGCGCCAGGTCGATCACCGTCTTGCACAAGGGCGCATTGACCTTGTCGGTGCCGCAGTCGGTCACGAAAACGCGGTCGAGCTTTAGCTCGGCAAACGGCAACTCCTTGAGCCGCACCAGCGAGGAATAGCCGCGGCCGAAATCGTCGATCGCGAGCCGGACGTTGAGGTGCTGCAATCGTCTTGTGATGTCGTTGGCGAACGCCAGATCGGACACGATCTGCTCCTCGGACACGTCGATGATGAGCCCCGGCCATTTCTCGAATTGCGGACGATAGGTCTGCACGATATCGGCGACGGCAAGCTTTGCCAACGCGTTAACGGGGATATTGACCGCCATGCGCAGATTGACACCGAGCATGGCGAATTTGGCGGCTGCGGTCAGCGCCTTGGACAAAGCGAGTTCCGATAGCGCGATCAGCCCCGCCTCCTTGGCGCCGGGCATGAACGCGCTCGGCAGCAGAACACCGTGCGTCGGATGGCGGGCGCGGGCGTACGCTTCGGCGCCGACCAGTTGTTTTCGGCGCAGATCGATCTTCGGCTGGTACCAGAATTCGATCCATTCGTTCGCCAAGGCGTCGGCAAGATCGATGCGGCCGGCGACGGCCGGCGGATGGCCTAGCTTGAGGTCCTGTAGCAGGTTGAGGATCGCGTTGGTATCGAACGGCTTGCGCAACACCGGCAGCATCTGCAGCTTTTGTTGCACGCCGATGGTTTTGACATGGGCGAGCACGGCCGAGCCGCGCCTCGACATAAGCTGGACGCGACCGCGATAATTGCCGTTGCCGAGCGCGACCACGCAGGCGATCGCTTCCGCGGATTCCAGCGGAATGTCGAGGAAGATCAAATCGGGCGCACGGCGCGACAGCGCCCGCCGCAGTCCCTGGCCGTCGGCAAATTCCTGGGTATCGATGCCGGCGCCGTGCAGAATGAGCGACAGAAAATGTCGGATGCTGCCGTCGCCGTCGATGACGAAGCACAATGGAGCACGCCCCAAATGGGGCTCGCTCGGCATAATCGGCGCCGCGGCTGAAGACTGCTCCGGTATTGCGCTCATGGACTTGGTCGGTACGGCGGCCGCGATGGGTTGAGGTACCTTCAAACGGGTGGCCACATCATTGTGGTAAATCATTAACCTGCGGTTTCGGCGGCACCGCGGCGCACGACAGGTCACAGGGGGGAATCACGCGGGACTTATCTGTAAAATCCCATGCCGCTTCGTAAACCCGGACGGGCAAGCGCAGGCAACAGCGCAAGCGCAGGCAATAACGACTGTCTGAACCTCATTGTGGCTCTCATCGCTTGCGCGCAGCGGCCGTTCAAATGGGATAGACTAACGAGCCGCATCTTGGGCGCAGCTTGGGGAAGTGCGCAGATTACGGCGGGAGCCAGTCCACATGATTCAGGTCAGACGCCTCGGGCACGCCACGCTGACCACGCCCGATATCGAGCGGCAAATTGCATATTATACCGAGGTCGTCGGCCTCACTCTCGTCGAGCGCGCCAAGGATCGCGCCTTTCTCGCCTGCAAGCTCGGCCTCGAAGCTATTGCGCTCGAGGCCGGTCCGGCGAATGCGCTGTCGCGCTTGTCGTTGCAGGTTGCTCCGGGCAGCGATTTGGCCGCTATCGTGCAAGAGCTTGCCGGGCACGGAGTCCAAAGCGAGCGCGCCAGTGGGATTTCGCCCGGCATTGCCGAGGCCGTCGTCTTCCGTGACAGCAAAGGCACCATCGTCGAACTCTTTGCCGACTACAATTTCGCCAAGGACGACGGGCGGCAGACCGGCGTCATGCCGCTCAAGCTCGGTCACGTCGCCTATCGCGTCGACGACGTGCACAAGACCGTAAAATTCTATTGCGACGTGCTCGGCTTTCGCGTCTCCGACTGGCACGCCGATCACTTCGCTTTCCTGCGCTGCAATACCGACCACCACACGGTGAACTTCGTCTACGACGCGCAGCCGCAGCTTCACCACATCGCCTTCGAAGTGAAGGATTGGGCGGAGATCCAGCGCGCCGCCGAAATCCTGGCGCGGCACGACATTCGTCTGGTCTGGGGTCCGGGCCGCCACATCATCGGCCACAATGTCGCGATCTATCACCGCAATGCCGACAAGGTGCGCGTTGAGTTCTTCTGCGAGATGGACCAGATGAAGGACGAGACGCTCGGCTATTTCGATCCGCGGCCGTGGCACCAGGACCGGCCGCAGCGGCCGAAAGTATGGCCGGAGGGGACGCTGCGCAATTATTGGGGCTTTGGCTCGGAGGCGGTTATCCGTGGCTATCAAACCATCGAATAGCGGTGTCCGGCGACCAAGGTGAACGAGGCTCGAACACGAGGTCGTGAGCGGGTCTTTCTGTGGCGTGGCCGCAGTTGTGATTGGCGCGTGTTCGCCTAACTGACCTAGGACTTAAGGCTACTTGCTGCCCGACACGGGCGTCATCGGAGGAAACAGATGGCACGGATGAAGATAGCGAAAACATTGATCGTGGGAGCGTTGCTGTGTGTACCGGCGTTGGCGCTGGTCGCCCGGCTTGCCTACGCGGCCGAGCCGGCCGTTGCCATTCCGCCGCCGACGCTCGACGCCACGGCTCCGGTCGGCGGTGGCCTGGAGAACGTCGTACTGGCCGGCGGTTGTTTCTGGGGTGTGCAGGCGGTCTATGAGCACACCAAAGGCGTGACCCAGGCGGTCTCAGGATATTCCGGCGGCAGCAAGGAGACCGCCCATTACCAAATGGTCGGAACGGAACGGACCGGACACGCCAAATCCGTTTCTATCACTTACGATCCGCGGCAGATTTCGCTCGGGAAGATTCTACAAATCTATTTTTCGGTCGCGCACAATCCAACCGAGCTCAACTACCAGGGACCCGACAGCGGGCCGTCTTATCGGTCCGCCATCTTCTATGCCAATGACGAGCAGAAGCGCGTCGCGGCGGCCTATATCGATCAGCTCGGCAAGGCGCATGCCTTCGATGCGCCGATCGTGACCAATCTCGAAGCTCTAAAGGGCTTCTATCCGGCCGAGGACTATCATCAGGACTTTGCTGTAACGCATCCGAGCTACCCCTATATCGTCTTCAACGATTTGCCGAAGGTGGAAAACCTCAAGCGCATGTTCCCGGATTTGTATCGTGACACGCCGGTCACCGTGCTGGCGTCGAATAAGCCGACCCAGTAGGCGCATCGCGTTTTACGAGTGGGGAAAGTTCCGGCAAGCGCTGGAACCCACGCTGCACTGCATCAAAATGCCGGTCGGGGGTGTGCGTAACCCTCTGCCCTGTAGCCACGCGCCGAGCTCTGCGTATATCCTTGCCCCAGGAAGCAGGCCATCGCGCCTGCTCCGCGAAAACGAGGAAACCGGGGGAGGTATGCCATGGCTATGGCAACGACAGTTGGGGCATTGCCCGAGGCTGAACACAGCGCGCAGCTGCGCAAGGCAGTGATCGCGTCGACGGTCGGCACGGCAATCGAGTGGTACGATTTTTTTCTTTACGGCACCATGGCCGGCCTCGTCTTCGGCAAGCTCTACTTCCCGAATGAAGAGCCGCTCGCGGGGACGCTCGCCGCCTTCGGCACCTATTTCATCGGTTTCGTCGGCAGGCCGATCGGCGCCGCGATCTTTGGCCATTACGGCGATCGCATCGGCCGCAAGGCGACGCTGATCGCGACACTGCTGTGCATGGGGCTGGCAACCTTCGCCATCGCCTTCGTACCGACTTTCGCGTCGATTGGGATCTGGGGCGCGGTCCTCCTGACTGTGTTGCGGGCAATTCAAGGTATCGGCGTCGGTGGCGAATGGGGCGGCTCCGTGTTGCTGGCGATGGAGTGGTCGCGCACGCACGGCCAGCGTGGCTTGGTGGCCTCGTGGCCGCAATTCGGCGTCCCCTGCGGGCTTCTTTTGTCTACTGCAGCAGTCGCCGTGTTCAGCGCATGGTCCGGCGACGACTTCCTGACCTGGGGCTGGCGCGTGCCATTCGCGCTGTCGATCATCCTGGTCGGCATCGGCTTGTGGATCCGTCTCGGTATCCTCGAGACCCCGGTATTCCAGAAACTGCTGGACACGAACAAGATCGAGAAGGCGCCGATTGTCGAAGTCATCAGGAAGCAGCCGAAGCAGATCATCCTTTCGGCATTGCTGCGGCTGTCCGAGCAGGCGCCGTTCTACGTGTTCACCGCCTTCATCTACGCCTATGCGATCGGTACTCTGCATCTGTCGCGGAACCTGATTCTCGGCGCGGTGACGGTGGCGGCTTGCGTTTCGTTCTTCACCATTCCGATCGCCGGTCACTTGTCCGACAAGATCGGGCGCAAGAACATGTACCTGATCGGCGTCGTGACCATGGGCCTGTTCGGGTTCCTCTATTTCGGCATGGTGGATACAGCGGTCCCGGCATTGGTCTTCATCGCCATCGTTCTGTCGCTCATCCCGCACGATATGCAGTACGGCCCCCAGGCAGCACTGATCGCCGAGTCGTTCACGCCGCGCCTGCGCTATAGCGGTTCGTCGCTCGGCTATCAGCTGGCCTCCATCATCGCCGGCGGCCCGGCGCCGATCATCGCCACCGCGCTGTTCGCCGCGTATCACACGGGCTATGCGATTGCCGGCTATATCGCCGTCCTTGCCGTTATCAGCTTCGTGTCGGCCGCGATGATGCCGGACTACACCGGTAAGGACATTTCGGATGACGCTTATAGCGAGGATTAGCTGTTGAACTGCAAGCGGCGGACGCGCGAGCATCCGCCGCGGTGCAGGGGACACTGTTAAGCCCGCTTCCGGAAGCCCCGGAAGCGGGCTTTTCTTTAGTTGCTAAAGCACCGCGCCACTCTGCGGATCGATCAGGTGCATGCGGTCCATATCGGCGTAGAGCCGCATGGATTCGCCCGGACCGGCGGCGCTGCCGGGATCGACACGGCCGCAAATTTCCTGGCCGTCGACGGTGAAATAGACCATCGTTTCCATGCCCATCGGCTCGACTACGTCGAGCGTTGCCTTGAATTCGCAAGTCGCGTCGCGGTCGTTGCGCCGCGGCTCGGTGATGTGCTCCGGGCGCAGGCCAAAGATCAGCTCCTTGCCGGTCAGCGGCTGAAAGCGGCCCGATTGCGCCGACGGCACCGGCAGGCTGATGGCGTCGGAAATGCGCACGTGCAAGCCGGCGCCGTTCTGCTCCAGCCGGCAGCGGATGAAATTCATCGCCGGCGAACCGATGAAGCCGGCGACAAAGCGCGTCCTGGGATGATGGTAGAGGTCCTGCGGCGCGGCGATCTGCTCGATCACGCCGCCGTTCATGACGACGACGCGGTCGGCCAGCGTCATTGCTTCGACCTGGTCGTGGGTGACATAGACCGTGGTGGTCTTCACCAGCTGATGCACGCGCTTGATTTCGGTGCGCATCTGCACGCGCAGCTTGGCGTCGAGGTTCGACAACGGCTCATCGAACAGGAATACCTTCGGATTGCGCACGATCGCGCGCCCCATCGCCACGCGCTGGCGCTGGCCGCCGGACAGCGCCTTGGGCTTGCGGTCCAGTAGCTCGGTGATGTCGAGGATGCGCGCGGCATTGTCGACGCGCCGTTTGATCTCAGCCCTGGGAAATTTGCGCAGCCGCAGCCCGAACGACATGTTCTCGAACACCGACATATGCGGGTAAAGCGCGTAATTCTGGAACACCATGGCGATGTCGCGGTCCTTCGGCGGCAGATCGTTGACGATCTCGCCGCCGATATAAATGTCGCCGGCGGTGACTTCCTCGAGACCGGCGATCATGCGCAGCGTGGTCGACTTGCCGCATCCCGAAGGACCGACCAGCACGACGAATTCGTTGTCGGGAATATCGAGGCTGATGCTGCGCACCGCTTCAACGTCGTCGAAGCGCTTGATGACGTTGCGTAACGCGACTTCGGCCATGGTGGTAAAACCCTCTTCAGCCTTTGGTGGCGCCCGCGGTCAAGCCGGCAATGTAGTAGTCCATCAGGAACGCGTAGATCACGAGCGGCGGCGCAGCGGCCAAGAGCGCGCCGGCCATCAGCATGCCCCATTGATAAACGTCGGCGCGAATGAGGCTGGTGACGGTGCCGACGGTGAGAACCTGCTGGCCGGAGCTGTAGAGGAAGGCCATCGGGTAGACGAAGTCCGCCCAGGATACGGTGAAACAGAAAATCATGGCGGCGATGATGCCGGGCAGCGCCACCGGGATGAAGATCTTGGTGAGCATCTGCAAATGGCCGGCGCCGTCGATGAGCGCCGCCTCGTCGAGCTCTTTGGGGATCGACTGGAAATAGCCGATCATGATCCAGGTGCAGAACGGCACGGTCAAAGTCGGATAGACCAGCACCATGCCCCAATAGGAATTAAGCAGGCCGACCGCTCGCACGATCTGAAACAGCGGGATGAAGAGGAGCAACTCCGGAACCAGGTAGGTCAGGAAAATGCCGGTGGCGAGGATGCCCGAGCCCCAGAATTTCATCCGCCCCAGCGAAAAGGCGGCGAGAATGCTGACCGTCATCGTGATGCAGACCACGCAGACGGTGACGATGACCGTATTCTTGAAGAAGATCAGGAAGTCCGTATTCCACAGCAGCTCGCGGAAATGACCGAAGGTGATGCCGTCCGAAATGAGCCAAGGGTTGGTCGCCATGTGGGCGACCTCGGCATTGGTCTTCAACGACGTCACCACCATGTAGTAGGGCGGCATCAAGAAGAAGATGGCGAAGAGAACCAGGAAGAAATAGGAGGCGAACAGGGCCCAGCGCCGGTTGCGGGTCAGGCTCGATCGGCCTCTGACGATACCTCCGGTCGATCGCGCGGAGATGGCGGTTGCGGTCATGCGCCCACCTCCTGGCCGCGCTTGCGGACGCCGCGCAGAATAAACATCGCCGCAATGGCGAGTATCGGGAACATGAACAGCGAGATCGACGCGCCGAGCGGAATGTCGCCGGAGCGAATGCCGGACAAGAAGGCATAGGTGGCGAAGACGTGGGTCTTATTGCGCGGCCCACCCAACGTCATGATCTGCACGATATCGAAATTGGCAAACGTCACGATCAGCGAAAACAGCACCGTGATGGCGATGATGTTGCGCATCATCGGCAAGGTGATGTGCCGGAATTTCTGCCAGGCATTGGCGCCGTCGATCGCGGCGGCTTCGTAAAGCTGCTCGGGCACCGATTTGAGCGCCGCCAGATACATGATCAGGAAGAACGGCGCGCCGTACCAGACGTTCACCAAGATGACGCAGAAACGCGCCCAGCCCGGCGAGCTCAGCCAGGGAATCTCATCGAAGCCGAAGCTCTGCAGCATGTAGTTGAACGCGCTGTGGGTCGGGTCGAACAGCCACCACCAGCCGAGCGTCGACAAGGCGAGCGGCATCACCCAGGGCACCAGCAGCATGCCGCGCCATTTGCGCTGGCCTTTGGCGGGCAGGTTGTTGATGAGGTGGGCGGTGACCAGCCCGATCAGCGCTTTGAAGAACACGGCGGAAAGCGCGAAAATCGCCGATTGCTCGACCACCATCAAAAACGTATCGCGGCCGAGCAGGTAGGTGAAATTGCCGAGACCGATGAATTTGGTCTGCGTTCGGTTGAGCATCGACAGATAGACCGAATAGAAGCCGGGATAGACGATGAGACTGGCAACGATCAGCAAAAGCGGCAGGCACATCAGGAACGCGACGGTGGACCGGCGGCGCATCAGGCTATGCAGGCTGGCGCGCTGGCGCGTGAACGCGCTCGGCGGGGCGAATGGGATGGATCGCTGTACCGCATCGACCATGGATCGGCTCCCCTGATGCTGCTCTTGCGCGGTACTGGCACAAACAACCATGACGCCGGTCCGCTCGCGCGAACCGGGCGCCACGATTTAGCGAACGTGCCCGCCCTTGAGGGTCAAGCGCGTAAATATCCTTCAAGCTCGTTCTCGGCCCACTTGATCACGCTGTCGATCAACTCTTTGGACTGCGCAACCTTGGCGACCATGATGGTATGGACCGACTGGTTGTAGATTTGCGCGCCGACGGCGGGCCGCGCCGGATAGCCGGTGACGCTCGGTTCCTCGTCGTCGCGCGGCGGATAATTGAATGTGGTTCCGACCGGCGGCCCGACGGTGTTCCAGGTGTCAAAGTCGTAAAAGCTCTTGAACGACGGCAGGTCGTAGCCCTTGGAGGCGGCGACGAGCTGGCGGGCGGAGTCCTTGAGCGAGATGTAGTGCAGCAGGTCCTTCGCCGCCGGCTTGTTCTTGGAGAATTTCCAGATGCCGTAGAAGAACGGCAGTTGCCCGGCGAAGCGGCCCTTCGGTCCCTTCGGCATGCTGTGATGCCAGATCTGCTCGCCGACCTTCGGATTGTCGCGCACCGCGACCGCCCAGGCGCTCGGCGGGTTCATGATCGCCGATCCCTCGCCTGAAATCAGCCAGCGGTTGTTGCCGGCGTCGTCCCAGGCGTAGGCGTTCGGCGAGTTGAACGGCATCAGTTTGACGAAATACTCCAGCGCTTGGCGGGTCGCATCGGTGTTGACGGTGATGTTGTCCTTCTCGTCGACCATCATCGAACCGAAGGCGCGGAAGATGGCGCCGGTGGCATCGATCGCGTCGCTGGTCTGTCCCATCGCTAGACCGATGGGGTGGCCGGCCTTGAACAATTGCTCGGCGGTCTTGAGGTAGAGATCGTAGTTCCAGCTGTCGAGAACGGCCTTGTCGCGCGGTTGGCCGCCGACCGGGAACATCTTGGTCAGATCGATGCCGCAATATTGCTTGTAGAGGTCAATGCGCGACGCCGGCGGCTTGACCTGGCTGCCGATGGTGGTGGGAATGGCGTACCAGACCTTGTCGTGCTGGGCGAGATATTCGGCCACCGGGCTGATCGGGCCATATTCTTTGATCAGCGCGTCGGCGATGTCGCCGACCGGCTCGAGCACGTCGCGGTGCACCTGGATCTGCCAGGCGCGGTGCGACATCATATCGTGGCCGGCGCCGGCCTGCGCTTCGGCGCTGGCCGTGAGGATGTCCTTGTCGCCGATCGAGGTGATGAAGTCGATGTGCACATCGACCTTGTTTTTTGCGCCCCATTCGTTGCAGAGCTTGATCAACGCGTTATTGGCGCCGGGCACCCAATGGTCCCATACGCCGAGCGACAACGAACCGGCGGCATAAGCGCCCCGCACATACGGGGCGGCGAGAACGGCGGCTGAGCCGAGCGCCGCGGATTTAAGGACGCTGCGGCGGGATATTTTATGCGATTTTGCAGGCAGATGGGTGACGTTCATTGAATCCTCCCTATCGGCGCCACGACTATTTTTGATTTTGGCTGGCGTGACACAAAACATACTCTCATTGCGGGTAGCCGGCTAGTGTCTCGATTGGCGGGGATTGCGCTGAGCGAGGCTGGGTGAGTAGATTTCCGCCCACCGGCGCACCAGTCCCTCAGTTTTGCGAATGAAGTGGCGACCCCGGCTGGATTCGAACCAGCGACCTTCAGCTTAGAAGGCTGTTGCTCTATCCCCTGAGCTACGGGGCCGTAAGGGTTTTTTCTGGCTAGGTACTTTTTAGGTACTCGCGCTCTCGCCAGGGACCCGGCGCTATATAGCATTACTGGTAGGAACACGCTCGTGGGTGAGTATTTATGCCGGAAGCCGACGCGCGTTTGGCCGGACGCGGCGGCTGCGGTAGTTTCTCCGCCATGTCCTCATCGCCCCAGACCCCGGCTGCCGCCGACCCGTCGTCATCGCCCTGCGCCTGCGGCAGCGGCTTGCGGCGCGACCGCTGCTGTGGGTTCGACTGGAGCACGCCTGCCGCGGAGCCGCAGCCGACGCCCGAGATCGACCGTGCGCGCACCGCGCTCGCCGCCGGCAATCTGGGCGAAGCGGCGCGGCTCCTGATCGATCTTCTGGAGCGGTTTCCACGCCATCTCGACGCGTTGCGGCTGCTCTATCAACTGCGCAACGCCGAGAACAAAATGGCGGCGGCCGAAGCCTTGCTCAGCCGGATCGTGCGGCTCGATCCCAACGATCTCGTGGCGACGCAGGCGCTTGCCGTGCTGTTGTTCGGCAAAGGCGCGCTGGCCGAAGCCGAGATCCACGCCCGCAACGCGGTGCGCCGGGCGCCCGACGACGTGCAGTCGCACAATCTCATGGGCATGATCATGACCCAGGCGCAGCGGCCCCAGGTCGGCGAGTATCATTACCGCCGCGTGATGGCGCTGCTCGGCAAGCCGAACGCGATCGTCTACGCCAATCTCGCGTGGAATCTGAAAAACCAGGGGCGCATCGAGGAATCGCGGCAGCTCTACGAGCAATCCGTGCGGCTCGACCCCAATATTTTTCAGACCATCTACGGCTGGGCGCTGATGGAGGAGACCGACCGCAATTTCACGCGCGCCGGGCAATTGCTCGATGCCGCCGAACGGCTGTCGCCCGGCAACCGCACAGTGCGGCTATCCCGCGCCGTGCTGCACGGCCGCAGCAAGGATTACGAAAGTGCCGTCGCCATCCTCGACGACATGGAGAAAGCGCCGGACGGCGGCGGCTTGGCCCCGGGTTTGGGCCCGCTCGAATGGAGCGAGAAGGGTCAGCTCCTCGACAAGATGGGCCGCCATGCGGAAGCCTTCGCCGCTTTCGCTGCGAGCAAGCGCACGCTGCGCGAGATGAGCGGCCAGAGCTATCTGGCCGATGAGGCGCAGGCGCTGGTCGAGCGGCTTCGCGCGTTCTTCACCGCCAGCCGCCTGAAAATCCTGCCGCGCGCCGGCGTGCGCAGCGATGTCGCGCAGCCGATCTTCATCGTCGGCTTTCCGCGCTCCGGCACCACCATGGTCGAGCAGACGCTCTCCGCGCATCCGCGCATTTCTGCGGGCGACGAACTGCCGACCATCGGTGAGCTCACCGCCATCATTCCGCGCATGCTCAACAGTCCGCTCGCTTACCCGGAGGCGTTCGCCGATCTGTGGCTCGGCGACCAGATCGAGGGGCTCGACAATCTGCGCGACTATTACCTGCAGCGCGCCCGCCAACTCGGCGCGCTGCGCAAAGGTGCGAGCTGGTTCACCGACAAGATGCCGCTCAACGAGACCCATCTCGGCCTCATCGCGCTGATCTTCCCGCAGGCGCCGATCATTCATGTGTTGCGCCATCCGCTCGACGTGGTGCTCTCGGTGTTCTCCAACCAGCTCACGCACGGCTTCTATTGCGCCTACGATCTGGAGAGCATCGCGCGCCACTATGTGCTGGTCATGGGTCTGGTCGAGCATTACCGGCGCGAGCTGACGCTGCGCTATCTGCCGGTGCGCTATGAGGACATCGTCGCCGACCAGGACGTCCATGTCCGCAAGATGCTGAGCTTCGTCGGCGCGCCGTTCGACCGGCGCTGCCTCGATTTCCACCAGAACCGGCGCTATGCGCGCACCGCGAGCTATGCGCAGGTGACCGAGAAACTCTACGACCGCTCGCGCTATCGCTATCGCGCCTATCTCAAGGAACTGGCGCCGGTCCTTCCGATCCTCGAACCGGCGATCTTCGCGCTCGGCTATACGATCGAGTAGCGCTTGGAGAACCGGCTCGCCGACAACTCCCTCTCCCCGCGCGCGGGGAGAGGGTCGGGGTGAGGGGGCCTCTCCGCCGGGCTCAGATAAGAGCGCTCAGAATCGCGGAGAGGCCCCCTCATCCTCGCTCACTTCGTTCGCTCGACCTCTCCCCGCGCGCGGGGGAGAGGTGGAGTAGAAGACGCTGCCGCGAAAATTGTCTCCCAAACGCCTTCGATATTTTCCAGCACTTCATTGTTCCAGAAACGCAGGACGCGGTAGCGATGCTCGACGAGCCATCGATCTCGCACAGCGTCGCGGTGGCTATCGGCGTGTTGGCCTCCGTCGACCTCGAGGACGAGCTGTTTTTCTCGACAAACGAAATCCGCGACGTAAGGTCCGATCGGCTCCTGACGCACGAATTTGAATCCGCCGAGCGAGCGCGAACGAAGGTAGCGCCAAAGCTTTCGTTCGGTGGATGTCGAATTCTTCCGCAATCGTCTGGCCAAATTCGTCTTCGTTGCGTTTGCGCCACGCATGCGTCGAGGCCCCCTTACCCCAACCCTCTCCCTGCGCGCGGGGAGAGGGGGATCGCGTGCTGCGATTATACAAAAATCCGAAGCGGAATTGGCTGCGCGCGTGCTCCATGTTGCTTCGCCGCCACAGCAACAAGCATTCTGTGAGTTCCCGCTGCAACTGGATGGACGCGGCTGGTTAAGTCGACCCTGCGGTGCGATAGTACTTATTCCAGGTTGTGGGTTGTGGGATGGCTTTTGTGCGTCGCGTCGCGCATGCGAGCGTAGGCTTGCCTCTATCGTCGCGTCCGTTGTCGGGCGGCGTCCGCGGCCGGCTGTTGGGCGGCGCCGCGGGCATCGCGTTGCCGGCGGCCTCGCTGGCGTTTGTTTTGGGCGTCGGCCTGACCACGCCCGCACACGCGCAATCGGCGAGCTTCAACGGCACCCAGGCCACGACCTATACGCTGACCACCGGCGCCAATACCGCCACCTTCACCTTCGGGCCCAACGCCGTCATCGGTCCGACGGCACCCGGAACGCCCGGGGTCACCGGCGATACGCTGACCGGCTGGAACGTCATCAATGAGGGCCAGATCAGCGGCTCGGGTGGTTCGACCGCGGGCATCTACCTCAATACCGCCGGGGGCAACAACGTCACCAATTCAGGCAGCATTACCGATGGCGTTTTCCTTGGCGCCGGCGGCAACCTCAACAACCTGGCGGCCGGGACCATCAACGCCAATGGCAACAACTATAGTATCCAAGCCACCAATGTCACCAATGCCGGGCTCATCAACGGGACTGTCCGTTTTGTCGGACTAGATACCGGCCTGAGCGAGAGCCTGACCAACCAGAGTGGCGGCACCATTACCGGCAGCGTCATCGCTATCGTTCGCCAATTTATCCCGGCAACTGTGACCAACGCCGGCGCTATCGGCGGCGGCGTTTACCTCGGCACTGTTGGCGGCGGGACCGTCATCAACCAGAGCGGCGCGACGATCACCACTAACGGCGCCACCGCCGTCTTGGGCGCCGTCGTAGTCGGCACTTACAACTTCGGCAACGCTGTTCGCGCCGGCGGCGGCACTGTCACCAATGCCGGCGCCATTATGGGCACCGGCACGTTCATTGGCGGGGGCGGGCCGTACCGGGGAACCGACGGCGTCGTCATCACGACCGGCAACGTCATCAACCTCAATGGCGGGATCATCACCAGCGCCGCCGCGAACGGTGTCTACATCATAGGGTCTGGCGCGAGCAGTGTCACAAACCAGGCCGGCGGCACCATCACCGGCGCCACCAACGGCGTCTCGGCCTACAACACCGCTGGCGACATGACGGTGACCAATGCGGGCGCCATCACCGGCACGGCGGCGAGCGGCATCTACCTTCGCAACGCCGGCAGCGTCAGCGTCACCAACCAGGCTGGCGCCACCATCACTGGCGGCGTCAACGGCATTCAGTTCAAGGGTCATGCTGCGTATCCCATCGTTACGGTCACGAATGCTGGCACCATCACCGGGACGAGCGGCGCCGGCCTTTCGCTCGGCACTGGCGGCGGCAACGGTATCGAGTCCGCCACCATCACCAATCTGCGCGGCGCGACGATCAGCGGCACCACCGGCATCTACATCTACAACGGCTCGCCCGTGACGATCACCAATGCCGGCACTATTACGGGGACCGGCGGCACGGCGATCGACATTGCGGGTCGCGCCTACAACACTCTGATCTTGCAGACCGGCTCCGTGCTCAATGGCACCGTGATCGGCACCGGCGTCGTGTTCGACAGTCGTCTTGTTCTCCAAGGGACCGGCATCGCCAATAATAATTTCCAGCAATTCGCCATCCTCGAGGTGGATGCCAGCGGCGTCTGGACGCTCAACGGCGTCTTCACGACCGGCTCTCCCCTGAGTGCCGTTGTCAATAGCGGCACGCTGGTGATCGGCGATGGCAGCCACCCGGGCGCCCAGTTTCCGGGCGCCGTGACGATTAATGGCGGCACGACGCTCGGCGGCCAAGGCACGGTCGCCGGTATCACGGCGGCGCCCGGCGGCACGGTGGCGCCCGGCGTCGTCAGCCCGTTTTCGACCTTGAACGACACCGGCAACGTCCAGTTCGATGTCCGCTCGTTCTTCAACGTCATCGTCAATGCGGCGGGGCAGACCGACGCGGTCGCGGCCGCCAGCACCGCGACGCTGACCGGTGGCTTCGTGCAGGTGCTGGCGCAGCCCGCCAACTACGCCGCGTCGACGAACTACACCATTCTGACCGCGGGCACCCGCAACAGCACCACCTTCGCCGGCGTCACCTCTAGCAGCATCTTCGTCACGCCGACGCTGACCTATCCGACGCAGCAGGAGGTGGTGCTGACGCTCGCGGGCCACCCGTTCAGCTACGTCGCGCAGACGCCGAACCAGCTCGCGGTGGCGAACGCGCTCGGCGCCGCGCCATTCAACGGTCTGACCGACGCGGTGTTCAATCAGGCGACGGCGGCCGGCGCGCAGCAGGCCTTCGACATGATTTCCGGCGAAGTGTTCGGCAGCTTGCAGAACACGCTGGCCGGCGGCACGTGGTTCGCGCGGGAGGCGATGCTGGACCGGATGCGGCAAGGTTCCTATGCTGGCGCGAGCGGCGATCTGGGTGCGCTGTCGTTCGGCGGACCGGTGCTCGGCTATAGCGAAACCGCGCCTGAACAAACGGCTGGCGACCCGCTGGTGATCGCCTCCAACGATCCGCTCGCGGCGGTGACAGCGGCGGCGGAGGGCAGCGCCACAGCCACAACAGCCGCCGCGCCCGCAGCGCACGAGCCGTCACGCGACGTGACCTACTGGGCGCAAGCCCTCGGCGGCTTCGGCCATACCGACAGCAACGGCAACGCAGCGCAATTGAACGACGCCTTTGGCGGCTTCCTGACCGGCTTCGATGCCCGCTTCGGCGCCGTGCGCGCAGGCTTCATGGGCGGCTACAGCCATTCCAACGTGAATGTTGACGCGGTCGACAGTTCGGCCGGCATCGATACCGCACAGCTCGGCGCTTATGCGGCGGCAAATCTCGGTTCATTCAATCTGCGCAGCGGCGTCGCCGGCACGTTCAATGCCATCGACACCAGCCGCATGGTGGCGTTTCCCGGCTTCAGCGAGAATGAGCACGCGCGCTTTAATGGCTACACCGGGCAGGCCTTCGGCGAGCTCGGCTACGGCATGGCGTTCAATCATGTCGCGATCGAGCCGTTCGCCGGACTGGCTTATGTGCTGGTCAACACCGGCGCGTTCCAGGAAAGCGGCGGTCTCGCCGCGCTGTCCGGATCTAGTTCAACGGAGAATATCGGCTATTCGTCGCTCGGCCTGCGCGCCGCGACCATCTGGACGCTGTCGAACGGCACCGCGCTCGTGCCGCATGTCTCGGCGCAATGGCAGCACGCTTTCGGCAACGTCACGCCGACCGTCGCGGTGTCGTTCCAAAGCACCGGCGCCGGATTCTCCACCGCGGGCCTGCCGATCGCCGCCGACGCCGCCGTGACCGAAGCCGGCATCGATTGGCGCATCACCCCGCGGATGAAGTTCGGCATCGCCTATCAGGGCCAACTCGCCCAGAATGCGCAAACCCATGCCGGCACCGGGACCTTCACTTGGAATTTCTAACACTTGGAATTTCTGCTCTATCCGCTGAGCTATGGGGCCCCGACCAAGCGGATCACATAATAAAACCAGCGGCCGCATGTCCGGTAAATCGCGACGGACACCCTTTCCGCCACGCCCGCGACACGATTTGGCGAGGCCAAAGCGGGGCCGCGGCGCTTTTCCGGTCGTCAGGATTTCACTATTATCGGCCTGGATTTAGGGCCATATGCAGGCACCGGCCAAGGCTGGCCCGGGTTTCGATCCGGCTTTTGCGGCGGTCTTCGGATAAATGACGCGCCAACGATAAGCGGCAGATGAGCACGACCAGTAGCCGGGGATCCGACTGGCCCGCCAAGGGCTTTAACGGGCTGTTCGACAATGCCGCGGGCTCGCACCGGCGGGCGGTGGCATTTCTGGTGCTGGTGGCACTCTTGGCCTTCCTGCCGGGCTTTTTCCAAATTCCGCCGGTCGACCGCGACGAAGCCTATTTCGCCCAAGCCACCAAGCAGATGATCGAAACCGGCGACTATGTCGATATCCGCTACCAGGATGACGTGCGCTACCGAAAGCCGGTCGGTATCTACTGGCTGCAGGCCGCCGTGGTGAACGCCGCGAGCGCGCTTGGGCTGGCCAAGGCCGACACCACCATCTGGCTCTATCGTGTGCCGTCGCTGCTCGGCGCCATCGGCGCGGTGCTGGCGACCTATTGGTGCGCGCTCGCCTTTGTCAGCCGCCGCGGCGCGCTGCTGTCGGCGTTGATGATGGCGGCCTCGACCATTCTCGGCGTCGAGGCAAAACTCGCCAAAACCGACGCCGTGCTGCTCTTCACCGTCGTCCTCGCCATGAGCGTCTTGGCGCGCGTCTATCTGGCGCCGCGCCGCAACGAGGCGCCGCCCGGTCTCGGCCTGCTCGCGGTGTTTTGGACCGCGATCGCGGTCAGTATTCTGGTCAAGGGACCGCTGATCTTGATGGTCGTCGGCTTGGCCGCGGCGAGTTTGTCGATCCTCGATCGCTCCGCGCGCTGGCTGTTGGCGCTGCGCCCATTGCCCGGCCTTGCCTGGATGTTCCTCCTCGTCCTGCCTTGGTTCATCGCCATCTACTGGCGCGTCGGCAGCGAGTTTTTGGTCGCTTCCGTCGGCGAGGACATGCTGGCCAAGGTCGCAAGCTCGCAAGAAGCGCACGGCGCGCCGCCGGGCCTCTATGTCATATTGTTCTTTGCCACCTTCTTCCCGGCGTCGATGCTGGCGGGTTTGGCGGCGCCGGCGGTGTGGGCGGTGCGCCGTGAGCCCGCCGCGCGCTTTCTCCTTGCTTGGCTGGTGCCGTCATGGATCGTGTTCGAGCTGGTGGTGACCAAGCTGCCGCATTACGTGCTGCCGCTCTATCCCGCGATCGCGATTTTGATCGCCGGCGCCGTGGAGACGCGGGTGCTGTCGCGCCGGGTATGGCTGGTGCGCGGCATCATGTGGTGGTTCCTGGTGCCGGTGATCGTCAGCGTGATCGCGGTGATCGCCGCGGTGGTGATCGATCGCGATCTGGCGCTGCTCGCCTGGCCGTTCTTCGCCGGCGCGATCGTGTGCGGGCTGTTTGCCTGGCAGTTATACGACGCCGACGGCGCCGAACGCGCCTTCATGCGCGCCACGGCGGCGGCGGTGCTGATGGCCTTCGGCATCTATGCGGTGATCGTGCCGTCGCTGACGCCGGCGTTTCCAAGCGTCGCGCTCGCCCAAGTGCTAAATGAGTTCCGGCTGTCCCCACCCGGTCGCCGCCACCACCGGCTATCAGGAACCAAGCCTGGTTTTCCTCGCTGGCACCAAGACCCGCTTCACCGACGCCGACGGCGCCGCCGATTTCCTGCGCGGCGGCAGTTGCCGCTTTGCCTTCGTCGACGCGCCAGAGGAGCGCGAATTCGCACTGCGCGCCGAGGCGATCGGGCTGCGCTACGACCGTGGGCCGCGCATCGAGGGCTACAACATCAGCATCGGGCGGTCGATTACCATCGCGGTGTTCCAATCGGCGGGCACGCCGTGAATGGGCCGCCGCCGTCCGACGAATTGGCGGTGCCAAGCGGCGCCGGCCCGGCTCGCGCGCAAAGCGCGCTGGATCGGCTTTGGCGCAATGCGCTGAAAAATCTCGAGCGCTGGACCTTTGCCATCGCGCCGCCGCCGCCGGCCAAAATGCTCCGCCCGTCGCTGCCCGCGATCGCCGCCACGGCAGCGACCTTGTACGTCGTCATGGCCTCGATGTTTGCCATCGATGCCGCGGCCAGCGAATTGGCAAGCCACGAGCCGGGCTGGATTCGCGGCGCCTTCGAGCACATCACCAATTTCGGATTATCGGGCTGGTTCCTCATTCCGTTCGCAGCGATTGTGCTGGGTCTAGCTGCCTTGGTGTCGCCGGCGCTGTCGCGGCGCTCGCAAGGCGTGCTCACCGCGCTTGCCGCCCGGTTCGGCTTTTTGTTTCTCGCGATCGGCGTGCCGGGCCTGTTCGTCGCCATCGTCAAGCGCCTAATCGGCCGGGCAAGGCCCTTTATCGGCGGCAACGGCCATGACGATCCGTTTCTCTATATGCCGTTCGTATGGCGGCCCGACTATGCCAGCATGCCGTCCGGCCATTCGACCACGGCGGTGTCGGCCGCAGTTGCGATCGGCGCGATCTGGCCCCGCACGCGCGTCGTCATGTGGCTCTACGCGCTGATTATTATGGTCAGCCGCGTCGCGGTGCTGGCGCACCACCCGAGCAACGTCATTGCCGGTGCGCTGACCGGAGCCGTTGGCGCCTATCTGGCGCGGCGCTGGTTCGCGGCGCGGCGGCTCGTCTTCTGCGGGCGCGACCTGCGTGCCTATCCGGGGCCGTCGTGGCGGCGGATCAAGGCGGCGCTCGGTGAGGCGATCCGCGCCGCCTAGTCCGGGCCCCGAAACAGTCTGAATTTCCATGCGATTGAACCCGGGCGGGATGCGCCTTAGAAGCTTGCGCCATGTCGGAAGGCAATTCGGAAGCCAATTTGCCAAGCCGCGGGCGCGAGGAGTTACCCGCGCTCTCCGTGGTCGTGCCGGTGCGCAACGAAGCCGGCAATATCGCGCCGCTTGTTGCCGAGATTGCCGACGCGTTGCAGGGCAGGGCGTTCGAGATCGTCTATGTCAATGACGGTTCCACCGATGCGACCGACCAGGAATTGCGTGGATTGATGGCGGCGCGGCCCTTCTTGCGGCAAATCCGCCACGAAAAATCCTGCGGCCAGTCGGCCGCCGTGCGTACCGGCGTCGCGGCGGCGCGGGCGCCGATCGTGGTGACGCTCGACGGCGACGGCCAGAACGATCCGGCCTTCATTCCCGCCCTTGTCGCCGCGCTCGAGGCCGGCGCGCCGCGGATCGGGCTCATTGCCGGCCAGCGCATCGGCCGCAAGGCGACGGGATTTAAGAAATTGCAATCGCGCGTCGCCAATACCGTTCGCAACGCCGTGCTCAAGGATGGCACGCGCGATACCGGATGCGGGCTCAAGGCATTCCGCCGCGATCTGTTCTTATCGCTGCCTTATTTCGACGGTCTCCATCGCTTTCTGCCGGCGCTTATTCGCCGCGAGGGCTTTGACATCGGCTATGTCAACGTCGTCGACCGGCCGCGCGCCCATGGTACGTCGAATTACGGTTTCTGGGACCGCCTGTGGGTCGGCATTCTCGATCTTGCCGGCGTGTGGTGGCTTATTCGGCGCCGAAGGCGCGTTCCGCAGTCCGAGGAGATAACCCTTGCTCATTGATATGCAGCATGCAGTCGGCGCCTATCTCATGGATGTTTTCGTCACCAGGCTGGATTGGTGGGTGGTGTTGGGCCTCATCGCCCAAGGCTTGTTCACGATGCGCTTTGTGGTGCAATGGATCGCCTCCGAGCGCGCGGGGCACAGCGTTATCCCGATGGCGTTTTGGTTTCTATCGATCGGCGGCGGCCTCTTGCTGCTGGTCTATGCGCTTTACCGCAAGGACGCGGTGTTCATCGCCGGTCAGGCGTTCGGCGTCTTCGTCTATCTGCGCAATCTCTATTTCGTGTTGCGCGACCACAGGGCGACCAGCGTGATCTAAGCAGAAATTACGTTGCGGCCGCGAGCGCGGCAAAGCCGTGCTCGAGATCGGCGGTCAGATCCTCGACCGCTTCGAGCCCGATATGGAAGCGCACCGTCGGCCCGCCCGGCTCCCAGCGCGTTGCGGTGCGCGACGGCGTGCAGTCGAACGGTATCGCCAGACTCTCATAGCCGCCCCACGAGGCGCCGATGCCGAACAGTTCCAGCGTATTGACGAAGGCGTGATAGGCCTGCTTCGGCACCGGCTTGAGCACCATGCTGAACAGCCCCGACGCGCCGGTGAAATCCCGCTGCCACAGCGCATGGCCGGGATGGCTCGGCAGCGCCGGGTGCAGCATGCGCAAAACCTCGGGCCGGCCTTCCAGCCACCGCGCCACCGCGACGCCGGATTCGAAATGGCGGTCGAGCCGCACGCCGAGCGTGCGCAGACCGCGCAAGCCCAGATAGACATCGTCCGGTCCTTCGCACAGGCCGGTCAGGCGCACGGTGTTTTTCAATTCCGCCACCGTCGCCGCATTGGCCGACACGGTGCCGAGCATGATGTCGGAATGCCCGCCGATATATTTGGTGCCGGCCTGGATAACGAGATCGACGCCGTGATCGAGCGGCCGGAAGTAGAGCGGCGTCGCCCAGGTATTGTCCATCAGCACCAGCGCGCCCTTGGCATGCACGGCTTTGGCAATCGCCGCCACGTCCTGCATCTCGAAGGACAGCGAGCCAGGCGATTCCAGATAGACCGCGCGCGTGTTCGGTTGCAGGAGTTCGGCAATGCCGCCGCCGATGCCGGGATCGTAAAAGCTCGAGGTGACGCCAAGCCGCGCCAGGATCTGACCGCAGAAATTCCGCGTCGGTCCGTAGGCGCTGTCGGTAATCAGCACGTGATCGCCGGCATGCACGACCGACAGCAAGGCGGCCGAAATCGCCGCCAATCCTGAGGGCAACAGCGAGACGCCCGCACATTGCGGCCCTTCGAGCTCCTGCAGAGCGAGTTCGAGCGCCTCGGTGGTCGGCGTGCCGCGGCGGCCATATTGATAGCGCGCGCGATGGGCGAGGAAATCCTCGGCATTCGGATAGAGCACGGTCGAGGCGTGATAGACCGGCGGATTGACAAAGCCGTGGTGGGAGCGGGGATCGCGCCCCGCGGTCACTAGCTTTGTCGCCGTGCGCCGCGACCGCGGCGGGCGGTCGTTTCCCTTGTCATTCATGGTGCTATCTCGGCTCGATTCCGCTAACCGGCTTGCTTTGTCATTACCCCGGGATTGGCCGCTCTCGTCAACCCCTTGACCTTAAAGCGCGATCGTTCTCAGATGCCGATAACTGGACCGGCAGGTCACCCTCCTGGGCGCGCTCGATCGCGGGGCGTTTGCGCGCAAGCTCATGCTGAAAGGCCAAATCATGATGAGCATCATGAAACGTGTAGCCACGGCTTTCGCTATTGCAATGGCGCTTGCATTGGGCGCGCAAGCGGCCTGGGCGCAATCGGCGACGCTTAAGGCGGTGCAGGACCGCGGCGTGCTCAATTGCGGCTCAAACGGCCAATTGGCCGGTTTCGGCATACCCGATCCGCAAGGCAATTGGACCGGATTTGACGTCGATTTCTGCCGCGCCATGGCGGCTGCGATTTTCAACGATCCGACCAAGGTCAAGTTCGTGCCGCTCATCGCCGCCAACCGTTTCACGGCGCTGCAGTCGGGCGAGGTTGACGTGTTGTCGCGTAATACGACCTGGACCATGGAGCGGGATACCGCTCTTGGCATCGACTTTGCCGCGGTGAATTTCTTCGACGGCCAGGGATTTATGGTGCGCAAATCGCTGAAAGTGAATTCGGCGCTCGAGCTTAACGACGCCTCGGTCTGCGTGCAGCAAGGCACCACCACCGAGCTCAATCTCGCCGATTACTTCCGGCAAAACCACATGTCGCTCAAGACCGTGACCTTTGCGACGCTCGATGAAGCGATCAAGGCCTATGACTCCAGCCGCTGCGATTCCTTCACCACCGATTCGTCGGGACTGTACGCCTCGCGGCTGCAGCTTGCCGACCCGAACGCCAATATCGTGTTGCCTGAGATCATCTCCAAGGAGCCGCTCAGCCCGGCGGTCCGCCAGGGCGACGACACCTGGGAAGACATCGTGCGCTGGACGCATTTCGCGATGGTCGATGCCGAGGAGCTCGGCGTCAACCAGCATAACGTCGACGATATGCTCAAATCCGACGCCCCGGATATCCGACGCCTGCTCGGTGTCGAGGGTCAATTCGGCGTATCGCTCGGCCTGACCAAGGATTGGGCCTATCGCATCATCAAGGCCGTCGGCAATTACGGCGAGAGCTTCGAGCGTAACGTCGGCCAGGGCTCGCCGTTGAAGATTGCCCGCGGTCTCAATGCGCTGTGGACCAAGGGCGGCTTGCAATACGGCCTGCCGATCCGCTGAGCCGGCGGCGTTCGCCGGCCGTGGCTGCCGCGGGCTCGCCGATGCCGCAGTCCGTTCGACCGCCGCCGTCTTCGCCGCACACCGTGCGCCGGACGGGTAACGTAACGCTGCAGATCGCGCTGGTCGTCATCGTCGGCGGGGTTGCTTATGCCGCGATCCATAACGCGGCGCAGAATCTCGCCAATGCCCACATCACGTCCGGCTTCGGCTTCTGGAACAATACCGCCGGCTTCGACATCAGTCAGACGCTGATCGGCTATTCGGCAAGCACTTCTACCTTCGGCCGCGCGTTCTGGGTCGGCCTTCTCAATACGCTGTTGGTCGCCGGCATCGGCATTGTCATTGCGACCGTGCTTGGCTTTGCCATCGGCATTGCGCGGCTGTCGCGCAATTGGCTCGTCGCGCATCTCGCCGGCGGCTACGTTGAGCTGATCCGCAATGTGCCGCTCTTGTTGCAGCTATTGTTCTGGTACAATTCCGTCCTGCGCGCGCTGCCGCTGGTGCGCGGCAGCGTTTCGCTTCCCGGCGGCGGCCTTCTCAACAATCGCGGGCTGTTTCTGCCGCGGCCGGAGTTTTCCCAAGGCTTTGGCTACGTGCTCGTCGCCCTCCTGATCGGGATCGCAGCAAGCATTGTCTTGCGCGTATGGGCGCGCTGCCGCCAGGACCGCACCGGCGAGCCGAGGCGGATTTTTTGGGTCGCTTGCGGCCTCATCGTCGTCATGCCGGCCGTCGTATTCGTGGTTACGGGCGCGCCATTGTCCTTCAGTTTTCCCAAGATGGGCCGCTTCAACGTCATGGGCGGCGTCGAAATACTCCCCGAATTCGCCGCGCTGCTTGTGGCGTTGTCGGTCTATACCGCGGCCTTCATCGCCGAAGCGGTGCGCGCCGGCGTATTGGCCGTGCCGCACGGCCAGACCGAGGCGGCGCAGGCGCTCGGCTTGCGGCCGAGCACGACGCTCCGCTACGTCGTCATCCCGCAAGCCATGCGGGTCATCGTGCCGCCGCTGACCAGCCAATATCTCAACCTGATCAAAAACTCCTCGCTGGCGGTCGCCATCGGCTATCCCGATCTGGTCCAGGTCTTTGCCGGCAGCGTGCTCAATCTCACCGGCCAGGCTGTCGAAGTCGTCGCCATCACCATGGCGGTCTATCTGTTTATCAGTCTGGCCACGTCGCTCCTGATGAATCTCTATGGTTATGCGATTGCCGTTGAGGAGCGCTGAGATGGCGGCAATGGCCGAGCGGAGCTATTTGCGGACTGCGCCGGCGGAACGCCTGCCGCCGCCGGCGGAGCGGGCTGGCGCGATCGGCTGGCTGCGGGAAAATCTGTTTTCCTCGCCAGGCAATATCGCGCTGACGCTTGTCTGCGTTGTTTTCGTCGCCTGGGCGGTGCCGCCCGTGCTGCGGTTCTTTTTGCTCGATGCGGTGTGGTCGGGAAACGACCGTGAGGCTTGTCTGGCGTCGCCGCAACTGCCGGAGCCCGGCGCCTGCTGGGCGTTCGTTCGCGTCTGGCTTTCTTATTTCGTCTACGGCTTTTATCCGCTTTTCGAACGCTGGCGCGTGGACGTTTTTTTCGTGGCGCTGGCGGTCGGTGTCGGCTGGCTCGCCTGGCTGTCGGCGCCGCGCCGCGACCTCGGCGCCGTCTATTTTTTTATCGTGCTGCCGGTTCTGTCTTATGTCTTTTTAAGCGGCGCGCCGCGCCTTGGTCTGATCGACATTCCGACCGCGTTGTGGGGCGGCATCCTGGTCACGATCGTGGTTGCCACCGTCGGCATCGTGGTATCCTTGCCGCTCGGCATTTTGCTGGCGCTGGCGCGCCGCTCCGAGCTGCCGGTGGTGAAATTCTTCGCGGTGACCTTCATCGAATTCGTCCGCGGCGTGCCGCTGATCACGGTGCTGTTCATGGCAAGCGTGATGCTGCCGCTATTCGTGCCGGAGCGCTTGTCGCCGGACAAGCTGTTGCGCGCGCTGATCGGCGTTGCGCTGTTCGCTTCCGCCTATATGGCGGAGGTCGTGCGCGGCGGGCTTGTGGCGATCCCGCGCGGCCAATATGAGGCGGCGCAGGCGCTGGGGCTGCCGTATTGGCGCATGATGGCGCTCGTCATCCTGCCGCAGGCCTTGCGCGTCACGCTGCCGAATATCGTCAACACCTTCATCGGGTTGTTCAAGGATACGACGCTGGTCTTCATCGTCGGCATCTTCGACTTCTTGCGCACCGTCGAGGCGGCGCGCGCCGATCCGCGCTGGGCGACGCCGGTCACCAGCGTGACCGGCTATGCTTTCGCTGCTTTGGTCTACTTCATCTGCTGCTACGGCATGTCGCGCTACGCCGGCAACGTCGAAACCCGGCTGGCAAGGGCGCATCGGCGCTGAAGGCTTTGCGATGGTGGATCCCGACGTGCCCCAAGCTGACCCCAGAGCGGAACTGGCGGTCGAGATCGTCGGCCTGCATAAATGGTACGGCGACTTTCACGTGCTGCGCGATATCAATCTCACCGTAACGCGCGGCGAGCGCATCGTCATCTGCGGCCCGTCGGGCGGCGGCAAGTCGACGCTGCTGCGCTGCATCAATCGTTTGGAGGACTGGCAGCGCGGCCGCGTCGTCGTCGACGGCATCGAGTTGACCGACGATCCCAAGCACATCGTCGCGGTGCGCCGCGACGTTGGCATGGTGTTTCAGCAATTCAACCTGTTTCCGCATCTGACCGTACTGGAGAATTGCACGCTGGCGCCGATCTGGGTGCGGCACATGCCGAAGAAGGACGCCGAAGAGCTGGCGATGCGCTATTTGGCGCGGGTCAAGATCCCGGAGCAGGCGCAAAAATATCCGGCGCGGCTGTCCGGCGGCCAGCAGCAGCGCGTCGCCATCGCGCGCGCGTTATGCATGAGCCCGAACATCATGCTGTTCGACGAGCCGACTTCGGCGCTCGATCCGGAAATGGTCAAGGAGGTGCTCGACACCATGGTGGAGCTGGCGAACGACGGCATCACCATGCTGGTGGTCTCCCACGAAATGGGATTCGCGCGTCAAGTCGCCGATCGCGTCATTTTTATGGACGACGGCCAGATCGTCGAGATTAACGAACCCAAGGCGTTTTTCGCGCAGCCGCAACACGAGCGGACCCGGTTGTTTCTACAGCAAGTATTGCGGTAATCGCGATTTGCGCCGCAGCTCAGAACATGCCGCGAGCAATACTGCACGTTTGTTCAGGAACATTGTCGGGTGAAAAGAATTACGGAGTTGTAATTCATGCAAAAGCCGACATGGCGAAACTTTAACTTGAGTTCCGACCTTCGCGGCCCATTATTTTGCTCAACCTTGAATCCGAGGAGGATCACATGCTCAAACCGATTATCGCCGCGACGGCATTAGTTGCTCTCGCCGGCACTTCGTTGGTTTACGCACAGCAGGGTTTTGGCGGACAGGGTAATCCCGGCGGCGATGGTCCGCGGTTCGAACGCCGGCACCTGCCGAGCCCCGCCGATATCGCCGCGTTCACCGACGCGCGGATCGCCGCGCTCAAGGCGGGTCTCGAGCTCACGCCGGATCAGGCCAAGAACTGGCCGCCGTTCGAGCAGGCGCTGCGCGACATGGCGCAATTGCGCATCCAGCGCATCCAGGCCCGCTTGTCCGGCGAGCAGCAGGCGCCGGCCACCCCGTTCGACCGGCTGGAGCGCCGCGCCGACAATATGGCCAAGCGCAGCGCGGCGCTGAAGAAGGTCGCCGACGCGGGTGCGCCGCTCTATCAGAGCCTCAACGACGATCAGAAAGGCCGCATCATGAGGCTGGCGCGCATTCTGCGGCCGCACCCGCGCATGCATGCCTTCATGGAGCACGGCTGGCGGCGCGGTGAAGGCTACGGCCGGGGCGACGACGGCCACGGCTGGCAGCACGGCCGCCACTTCGGCCAGGCGAATGAAGGCAACGACGCCGATCAGGGCTCGCAGCTCTAGAGATCGGTTCGATATTACCGGCGCCCGCTGAATTTCCCTCCCTGCAGCGGGTGCAAGGACGGAAGCCGCAGGACTTTGCGCCTGCGGCTTTCGCATCGTGATGTATCCGGACATTGGCCGCCTCTGCCCTGCCGACACCCCCGTACGCCGCCGCTTTTCCTGTGCTATTTTGGACTTAGGGTGTCATTTTCGAGCCTAGGGGCAGGCAGTGCGACGGCGTTCTACGTCTGACCGTAGACCCATCAAAGCGCGGCGCCGCAAGGCGACGGTGAAACGCCGTGCTGCGGCCAAACCGGTACGCCGGCGGCCCACCGCAACCGCGGAGGAAACTGAAGCCGTCTGGCTCAAGCGCGAGCTGAACGAGGCGCTGGAGCAGCAGGCGGCGACGGCGGACATCCTCAAATCGATCAGCGGCTCGACGTTCGATCTGCAAGCCGTGCTCGATGCGCTCGTCAAAACCGCGGTGCGGCTGTGCGCCGCCGACGCCGGGCATATCGCTCTGCCGGAGGGTGAGGACTATCGGACCGCGGCGGCGACGGCGATGTCGCCGCAGATGGAGACGATGGTGCGCGCGCAGTCGTACCGGCCCGGCCGCGGCACCGCGGTCGGGCGCGCGCTCGCCGAGCGTCGCGTCGTGCAGATCGCCGATATCGGCGCCGATCGTGAGCATACGGCGCGTCAGGCGGCGGCAGCCGGCTACATCCGCACCATCCTCGCCGTGCCGCTGTTGCGCCAGGGCGAGCCGATCGGCGCGTTCGGTCTTGCCCGTTCGCGGGTCGAGCCGTTCACAAAGCGGCAGATCGAGCTAATGAGCACCTTCGCCACGCAAGCCGTGATCGCCATCGAGAACACGCGGCTGCTCAACGAACTGTGCCAGCGCACCGATGATCTCGCCGAATTGCTGGAGCAGCAGACGGCGACGTTTGAGGTGTTAAGCGTCATCAGTGCGTCGCCGGGCGAATTGCGGCCGGTCTTTGAAACGATGCTAGCGAACGCTACGCGGATATGCGGAGCGAGTTTCGGCTCACTGGCGGTTCGTGACATCGACGGCTTTCGGCGCGTCGCGCTGCACAACGCACCGCGGAAATTTGCGGAATTCAATGAACGCGCACCGATTATAAATGTTGGCGCGCTGCCGACCGTCGAGCGTTTCGTGACTGCAAAGCAGGTCTTGCAAATTGCCGATCTGCTGGTGGAGGAATCAAACAACCCGCTCGCCGTATACGGCGGCGCCCGCACGCTTCTCCTTGTGCCCTTGCTTCAAGAGGACGAAATGATGGGCCTCTTCGGCATCTATCGCCAGGAGGTCCAACCGTTCACGGATAAGCAAATTGCGCTGATGGAGAATTTTGCCGCGCAAGCTGTCATCGCCATCGAGAACACGCGGCTGCTTAATGAATTGCGCGCATCGCTCCAACAGCAAACCGCCACGTCGGATGTTCTCAAAATCATCAGCCGCTCGACGTTCGATTTGCAGACCGTGCTCCATACTCTCGCCGAGTTGGCCTCACGTCACTGCGACGCATATGACTCCATTATTTTTCTGCACCAGGACGGTCGGCTTCACGTCAAAGCGCACCACGGCCCATTGCAATTGGATTTCGACGATTGGCCGATCGGACGCGGCTGGATTACGGGGCGCGCTTTCACTGATCGAACAACAGTCCACATCAACGACCCTGCGGCGCTTGCTAACGATTTCCCGGATGGGAGTGCAATGGCTCGTCGGCTCGGTTATGGAACGATTTTGGCCGTGCCTTTACTCAGAGATAAAGAGGCCGTCGGTGCAATCACCATTCGTCGCTCTGAGATCAAACCGTTTACCGACAAAGAGATCGAGCTGGTGGAGACCTTCGCCGACCAAGCGGTGATCGCCATCGAGAACACGCGGCTGCTCAGCGAATTGCGGCAATCCCTGGAGCAGCAGACCGCCACGGCCGATGTGCTGCGTGTCATCAGTTCGTCGCCAGGCGAGTTGGAACCAGTTTTCCAAGCCATGCTGGAGAATGCAACACGTATCTGCGAGGCCAAATTTGGTTCGCTGTTCCGCTTCGATGGCAATGCGTTTCACTTGGCTGCAGCAGTCGGTGCGCCGCCGGAATTGGTCGAGGCCCAAAGGCACCTTGTGCCAATGGGACCGACGCCCGGTGGCCTCCTCGATCGGACCATGCGCACGAAGCAAATCAGCCACACGGAGGACGCACGGGCTGACACGGTCGTCGGTTTAGCGGCCAAGTTCGGCGGCGCGCGATCCGTTATCTGCGTGCCAATGCTCAAGGATGATGTGTTGGTCGGCGCGATAATCATTTATCGACGGGAAATCCGGCCGTTCACTGACAAACAGATTGCGCTGCTGACGAACTTCGCCGCCCAGGCCGTCATTGCCATCGAGAACACGCGGCTGCTCAATGAGTTGCGCGAATCGTTGGAACAGCAGACGGCGACGGCAGACGTGTTGCGGGTGATCTCCAGCTCGCCCGGCGAACTGGAGCCGGTATTCCAGGCGATGCTGGAGAATGCGACGCGCATCTGCGAGGCGAAATTCGGCACGCTGTTTCGCTTCGACGGTGCGCTCCTTAGCCCGGTAGCGCATTATGGGTCGCCAGCCGAACTTGTCGAATTTCAAAAGCGGCGCGGACCCTATCAGCCAATGCCGGGGAGTTTGCTTGAAAGCGTAGTGCGGACACGACAGGTGAGCCACACCGTCGACCGCGCTGCATTAGCTACGCCCGGCCCAACAGCGAGGCTCGGCGGCGCGCGGTCCCAGGTCGCCGTACCCATGCTCAAAGACGATGTGTTGATCGGTGCCATTGTCATCTATCGACAAGAGGTACGGCCGTTCACCGAAAAGCAGATCGAGCTGCTGACGAACTTTGCCACTCAAGCCGTCATCGCCATAGAGAACACACGGTTGCTAAACGAACTCCGAGAATCGCTGCAACAGCAGACCGCCACCGCCGACGTCCTCAAGGTCATCAGCCGCTCGACGTTCGATTTGCAGACCGTGCTCGATACGCTGGCGGAGTCCGCCGCGCGACTGTGCGAGGCTGAGATTGCGGTCATCAATCGTCTCAGAGGCACGGCCTACCAAGTCGCCGCCAGTTACGGCCTTTCGGTCGAGCAACTTGCGTCGATAGCGGATATTCCAATAGAAGCTGGACGAACTACCATTAGCGGGAGAGCCGCGCTGGAGCACCGGGTTGTACACGTCTCTGATATAAGAGCTGACCCGGAATTTAATATGCAAGACTGGTATGAGAAAGTGGGCTCGCGCGCCATGCTCGGCGTGCCGCTGCTGCGCGAAGGAATTCCGATCGGAGTGATCGTTCTGATGCGGCGCGAGGTGCAACCGTTTACCGACAAGCAGATCGAGCTCGTTCAAACCTTTGCCGACCAGGCGGGGATCGCGATCGAGAATGCGCGGTTGTTCGAAGCCGAGCAGCAGCGCACCCGCGAACTGGCGAAGTCGCTGGAGGATTTGCGCACCGCGCAAGACCGCCTGGTGCAGACGGAGAAACTCGCCTCGCTCGGCCAGTTGACCGCCGGCATCGCCCACGAGATCAAGAATCCGCTCAATTTCGTCAACAATTTCTCGGCCGTCTCGGTCGAACTGATCGACGAATTGCGCGAGGCGCTGGGCGGCGCGCAGCTTGACGCCAAGCTGCGCACGGAAATCGGCGAGATCGCGGATATGCTGCAAGGCAATCTCGACAAGGTCGTGCAGCATGGCAAGCGCGCCGACTCGATCGTCAAGAACATGCTGTTGCATTCGCGCCAGGGCTCCGGCGAGCGCCGGCCGGTGGATGTCAACGCGCTGGTCGAGGAGAGCCTCAATCTCGCCTATCACGGCGCGCGCGCCGAGAAGCAAAACTTCAACATCACGCTGGAGCGGTCCTTCGATCCGGCCGCCGGCGAGGTCGATCTGTTCCCGCAGGAGATCACGCGAGTGCTGCTCAATTTGATTTCAAATGGCTTTTACGCTGCCACCAAGCGCAAAACCGAGGCCAACGGCGGCGACTACGAGCCTACGCTCGCTGCGGCGACCAAGAACCTCGGCGACCGCGTCGAAATCCGGATTCGCGACAACGGCATGGGGATACCGCCCGAGGTGAAGGAGAAGATGTTCAACCCCTTCTTTACGACAAAGCCTGCCGGCGAGGGGACCGGGCTCGGTCTTTCCATCAGTCACGATATCATTGTCAAGCAACATGGCGGGTCTATTGAGGTCGCTACCGAGCCCGGTGCGTTCACTGAATTTCGGATCGTGCTGCCGCGTGCGGGGCACACCGCCTGACAGGGCGGACTTGCCGGAGGTTTGGCCCCGAACTATGTGAAGATTGCGGGCGGGCACAGGAAGAGGTTCGCGATGAAACGACTGGCTTTCGCTGTTGCCGTCTTGGCACTCGGTTTCGCTGCTTCAACCCCCGCGCACGCCGACTATGCCGTGGTTCGATTGGAAAACGGCTGGTGCAAGATCTGGTGGGACAGCGCCGACAACCCCTGGGGCGTCGGCTGGAGTAAAATTGCCTTTGGACTTCCGGATTGGTCGGCGGCCTCGGCCGCACTCTATACCGCGCGCTCGCAAGGGGTCTGCCGGTAGCAAGAAGCGCGGTGCGGCGTCACTGCGCCAGCGGCCCGTTGGCTTTCTTCCAGGCGTCGATGCCGCCGGCGATATGGCAGGCGGTTTTCAGCCCCCCGTCCTGCGCCGCCTGCACCGCCATTGCCGAGCGCTCGCCGAAAGCGCATAAAAATACGATGCGCTTGCCGGCGGCTGTCGCCAGCTCGTGCAGCACGCCGCCGGCGGCGATCTCCTCCTGCAGGCTCGCATAGGGCGCGTGTAGCGTGCCCGGAACGACGCCGTGCTTTTCACGCTCGCTCTTCTCGCGCAAGTCCACGATGGCGATGTCGGGGCGGCCGCGCAGCGCGATGGCTTGCGCCGCGGTCAGGGCCCAGCCTTTGCGCTCCACCTCCTCCTGATGCAGGCCGACGCGCATATTGGCCGGGACCGCGACGTCCATCATTTTCGGATTCGGCAGATTCAGGCTGTTCATCAGCGCAGCGTATTCGTCCATCGATTTCACTTGGAGCCGCGGATTGTGGAGCTTCTCCTCGCCGATGGTCGAGACCGTATCGCCCTTATAATCATGCGCCGGATAGACGCGCGTGGCGTCCGGCAGTTTCAGAAGCTTGTTGAAAATCGAATCGTACTGCGCGCGCGGATCGCCGTTCTGAAAATCGGTGCGGCCGGTGCCGCGGATGAGCAGCGTGTCGCCGGTGAAGACCCGGTCGGCGAACAGATAGGAATAGGAATCGTCGGTGTGACCGGGCGTGTAGAGCACGTCGAGGCGCAAACCCTCGATTTCGACGCGGTCGCCTTCGGCCACGCGAATCGAGACGACGTCGGCTTTGGTGTTTTCGCCCATCACCGTGATGCAATGGGTGCGGTCGCGCAATGCACCGAGCCCGGTGATGTGATCGGCGTGCAGGTGGGTGTCCACCGCCTTGACCAGGTTCAAATCGAGCTCGCGCACGAGCTGCAAGTAGCGGTCGACCTTTTCCAGCACCGGGTCGATGATCAGCGCTTCCCCGCCCGGCCTGCTGGCGAGGAGATAGGTGTAAGTCCCGGAGGTGGCGTCGAAGAGCTGGCGGAATATCATGCGCTCCTCCCTTTGCTTACATTCTACATATACGCCACTTCATAGAATGAAAATGGGGTGGCAGTGCCGATATGAACAAGATCATGCTGAAGGAGGCCGTCAGCTCGGGGAAATGAGGCACGTCATCGTGCCGTGCGCGAATAATCGACCCTTGGTGGCGATTACTCCACGTAGATCATCTTGCGCGTCATGCCGCCGTCGACGACGAAATTGGCGCCGGTGACAAAGCCGGAGCGCTTGCCGTCGAGGAGCCAAGCGACGATCTCGGCAACGTCTTCCGGCTTGCCGACGCGGCCTGCCGGATGCTGGCTGTGATCCTTACGCCGCAACGCTCCGTAGTGCTTGGTCTCGATCCAACCCGGGCTGACGCAATTGACCCGCACGTCTGGGCCGAGACTGATCGCCAGCGCGTAAGTCAGCGCAACGACGCCGCCCTTGCTCGCGGAATAGGACTCGGTGTTTGCCTCCGACATCAGCGCGCGCGTCGAAGCGATGGTGACAAAGGCGCCTTTCGCCTTGCGTAGCGGCTGTTCGGTGGCGCGGGCGAGCAGAAACGCCGCGGTCAGGTTGGTGTCGATGACGCGATGCCATTCACTGACAGTCAGCCGGCGCAGCGGCTTCCTGATCATAATGCCGGCATTGGAGACGACGGCGTCGAGCCGGCCGAAGCGATGAAGGATCGCATCGACTGCGTCCGAGACCGCTTCTTCGTCGCGGACATCGCCTTCGATGGCCAGCACGTCGCGGCGCTGCGGCGGAAAGGCGCGATTCACGCCGCTGTCCGGAAGATCAATGACGGCGATGTGCCAGCCGGAGTCGAGCAGATGCCGCGCGATGGCGCGGCCGATCCCCTTCGCCCCGCCGGTTACCAGGGCGACCGTTCTGGCGTTTGGCATTATTTGTCGCGCGCGACCGGCAGGTCGGGACGCGAGCCCCATTCCGCCCAGGAGCCGTCGTAAAGGCCCTTGGGTTCCTTGCCCAGCGACTCCAGCGCGAAGGTCAAAATCGCCGCGGTGACGCCGGAGCCGCAGCTGGTGATGATCGGCTTGTCGAGATTGACGCCGGCAGAGGTGAACGCCTTCGCGATCTTGTCGCGGGAAGCGAGGCGGCCGTTTTCAAGAAGCCGGTCGTAAGGGACATTGAAGGCGCCCGGCATATGGCCGGAATGCAGGCCGGGGCGCGGCTCCGGCGCCTTGCCGGCAAAGCGCTCGGCGGAGCGCGCGTCGACGATTTGCACGCTATCGTCGGTGAGCGCCATGCGCACATCGTCAAGCATGGCCACAGCGCCGACATTCATCTCCGCTGTGAATGTTTTGGGCGCACGCTTGGTGTCGCCCTTGTCGAGCGGACGGCCCTCGGCTTTCCACTTCGGCAAGCCGCCGTCCAGGATATAGACGGTCTGCGCGCCGAACACCCGGAACGTCCACCACACCCGCGGCGCCGAGAACAAGCCGGTGGAGTCATAGACCGCCACGGTGTCGCCATCGCCGATGCCAAGGCCGCCGACGACCTCGCCGAATTGCTTCGGCCCCGGCAGCATGTGCGGCAGGTCGGTGGAATGGTCGCTGACGGCTTCGACGTTGAAGAACACCGCGCCGGGAATATGGCCGTCGCGATATTCGGCATGGGCATCCCGTTTCTGCGTCGGCAGAAAATAAGAGCCGTCGACGGCCACCACGTGCGGATCTTGTAAGCGCTCGGCGAGCCAATCGGTCGATACCAGAAAGCGGCTGGTCGGCGGAGGGGAGGGGGTATTTACAGCTTGCAACATGATTGTTCTCAACGGGCTAACGCGGGTGAATTGACGAAGTTCATTCGCAGACGTCACTCGTAAGGAACTTTGATGCACGATTTGCGCTCGAGCCACGCCGGCACCGGCAGGTTCTTCTCGCGCAGGAACTGCGGATTGAACAGCTTGGACTGATAGCGCGTGCCGTAGTCGGCCAGGATGGTCACGATGGTGTGGCCGGGACCCAGTTCCTTGGCGAGGCGGACGGCGCCGGCAACATTGATGCCGGACGAGCCGCCGAGGCACAACCCTTCATGCTCGAGCAGATCGAAGATGATCGCCAGCGCTTCGGCGTCGGGAATCTGATAGGCGAGGTCGATCGGCGCGTCTTCGAGATTTTTGGTAATGCGGCCCTGGCCGATGCCCTCGGTGATCGACGAGCCTTGCGATTTCAACGCGCCGGTCGTGTAGTAGCTGTAGAGTGCCGCCCCCATCGGATCGGCAAGCGCAATACGAACGGCCTTGTTGTGCTCTTTGAGCGCTATGGCGACGCCGGCGAGCGTGCCGCCGGTGCCAACCGCGCAGGTAAAACCGTCGACCTTGCCGTCGGTCTGCCGCCAGATTTCCGGGCCTGTCGTCTCGACGTGGCCCTGCCGATTGGCGACGTTGTCGAACTGGTTGGCCCAGATCGCGCCGGCTTTCTCGGTCTTCGCCAATTGCGCCGCGAGCCGTCCGGAGATTTTCACGTAATTGTTCGGATTGGAGTAGGGCACCGCGGGCACTTCGATCAACTCCGCGCCGCACAGCCGCAACGTATCCTTCTTCTCCTGGCTCTGAGTTTCCGGAATGACGATGACGCTGCGGAAGCTCATGGCATTGCCAACGAGCGCGAGACCGATGCCGGTATTGCCGGCCGTTCCTTCGACGATGACGCCGCCGGGCCGCAGCTCGCCCTTGTTCACCGCGTCCTGGATGATGAACAATGCCGCGCGGTCCTTGACCGACTGGCCGGGATTCATGAACTCCGCCTTGCCGAGGATGGCGCAGCCGGTCGCTTCCGAAACGCGTTTGAGTTTAATCAGCGGGGTGTTGCCGATCGCTTCGATGATTCCGTTGGCAAATTGCATGGTTAGGCGCTTCCCGGCCGGGAGAAAATAGGTGACCCCCGGCTTGGAAACAAGGCTGATGAAAATGCCGCCGATTTCCGCAACGCCCTCGAAACCATAGCGATGCATGGCTCGTCGGTGCTTACGGCTATTCACCGATTGTTTCCCGCAATCGCGCTAAGCCGGCACGACGGGGTTTTTCCAGCACACGCGGCCCGCGTCCGGTCAATCTGGTTCTGCGCGATGAATCTCGACGTCAACACCTTGTTCCTGGTGACCATTTACGTGGAAGCGATCCTCGGATTGCTGCTGCTGTTCGCATGGGTCCAGAACACGGCGATCTATGCCGTGGCATGGTGGGGTTTCGCCGATCTCTTGCGAGCGGCTTCGATCATGCTGTTCGGCATGTACGGCACGGTTTCGGATCTGATCTCGATCGATCTCGCCAATGCCGTGTTGTTTACCGCGTTCGCGCTGACCTGGACCGGCGCGCGCGTGTTCGACCACCGCCGCCCGCTGCCGATCCTGTTGTTCGGCGGCGCCGCATTGTGGCTGGTGCTGTGCCACGTTCCCAGCATCGCGGCGTCGTGGGACATCCGCGTGCTTTTAAGCTCCGGGATCATCACCGCCTATACCTGGGCGACGGCGTATGAATTCTGGCGCGGCCGCAGCGAGCCATTGGTGTCGCGCTGGCCGGCGATCTTCATGCTGTTCGCCCACGGTGCGCTCTATCTGTTGCGGACCCCGCTCGGCGCCATGCTGCCGTGGTCGCCGGACGGCGACAAGGTGTTCCAGAGCGTCTGGCTCACCGTGCTCAGCTTCGAGGCGCTGCTGTTCACGATCTCGATCGCCTTCATTCTGCTGGCGATGGCCAAGGAGCGCACCGAATATCGCCACCGGACCGCGGCGCTGGTCGATCCGCTCACCGGCATCGCCAATCGCCGCGCCTTCCTGCAGGACGGCGAAGCACAACTGCGCCGGCAAACCACCGATCCGCGCCCGATCGCGGTCATGCTGCTCGACCTCGACAATTTCAAATCGATTAACGATCGCTACGGCCATGCCATCGGCGATCGCGTGCTGCAGCTGTTTGCCAATGTCGCCGGCAATTGCGTGCGCCGCGCCGACCTGTTCGGCCGGCTCGGCGGCGAGGAATTCGCGGCAATGCTCGTCGACGCGACGCGCGAGCGGGCGATGGCGATCGCCGAAGACATCCGCCGCTCGTTCGCCGAGGCGACCTACGAAGTCGAGGGCCGACCCGTCGTCGCTACCGTGAGCATCGGCATCGTCATCAGCTACGACGCGGTTCTCGATATCTCGGCGCTGTTGGCGCAGGCCGATCATGCGCTTTATCGCGCCAAGGACAACGGCCGGAACCGCATCGAGATCGCCTCCATCGAGCTCATACTCGACCGCGCCAAGCGCGGCGTTTCCGAGGCCGTTGGCATGCCCAAATCCGCGGCCCGCTCCGCCGCGTAACGGCCTGCCGGCCGCTTCGGCGACCGTCCAAACAAGCAACATGACAAGCGACTTGGGATGCCGCCCATTGCGGCGGCGCCGAAGTCTTCGCGTCTCGGCTTGCCTAACTGCGCGCAATGGTGCTGAAACCGTTGCCGACGGCAAGCTCTCCCCGCAGTGAGGGCGTTTGGGGAGAGTATAGAATGAAGCGCAGCAACGGCCGCATTCTGACAACGCATGTCGGCAGCCTGATCCGCCCGCCCGCATTGCAGGATTTCCTGCGCGCCAAACAGGCCGGCAAACCCTACGACACGTCGGCCTATGAGACCTGCCTGCAGCAATCCGTCGCCAACGTCGTGCACAAGCAGGCCGAAGTCGGGATCGACGTCGTCAGCGACGGCGAATTCGGTAAATCGATCAGCTGGTCGCAATACGTTCTGGAACGGCTCTCCGGTTTCGAACGGCGGCCGATCAAGCCAGGCGCAAATCCGTTCACGCGCGGCGTCGACCGCGAGCAGTTCGCCGAATTCTACGCCGAGCTCGATGCGCGCGAGGGCGTCGCGACCACCGTCGAGGCGGTCTGTGTCGGTCCGATCAGCTATACCGGGCAGGCCGAGCTGGCGCGCGATATCGCGAATTTCAAGGCCGCGCTCAAAGACGCGAAGGCCGAAGAAGCGTTCATGCCGGTGGCGGCGCCGGCGAGCGTCATTCCGGATCGCAAGAACGAATATTACAAGAGCGAAGAGGAACTGATCCGCGCCATCGGGGCGGCGATGCGCACCGAATATCGCATGATCATCGATGCCGGCTTTGTGCTGCAGCTCGACGATGCGCGCGCCGCCGTCACCTATGACCGCATGGTGCCGCCGGGAAGTTTCGCCGATTACCGCAAATGGCTCGCAATGCAGGTCGACGTGCTCAATGAGGCCATTGCCGGCCTGCCGGCCGAGCGCATCCGCTACCACGTCTGCTGGGGCAGCTGGCCGGGGCCGCACACCACCGATGTGCCGCTCAGGGACATTGTCGACCTCATCCTCGGCATGAAGGTCGGTGCCTATGTCATTGAAGGTGCTAATCCGCGTCATGAGCACGAGTGGCGGGTCTGGGAAAGCGCCAAGCTGCCGCCGGACCGCCTGCTCATTCCCGGCGTGATCAGCCACGCCACCAATGTCGTCGAGCATCCCGAACTGGTGGCCGAGCGCATTGTGCGGCTTGCCCGCCTGGTCGGGCGCGAGAACCTCCTGGCCGGGACCGATTGCGGCTTTGCCCAGGGACCGTTCCACCGCCGGGTGCATCCGAGCATCATGTGGGCGAAGCTCGACGCGCTGGTCCAAGGCGCCAAGCTCGCCAGCGCCGAACTGTGGCCCTAGCGAAACCGGTGAGGTCCGCCGCCGTGGCGGGGCAGGGCCTTGACCGGACGGGTTCTTGAAGCTGCCGGGATTTGCTAAGCTGAACCTTCAACAAGCCTTTGAGGGAGATCGATCATGCTCAACGTCACCAAGCGAACGGCCCCGTTCGACACCGCGCGCCTCGACCGGCTCATGGACGACGCCGGGATGGATGTGCTGGTCGCGACGTCGAAGCACAACATTCAATATCTGCTCGGCGGCCATCGTTCGTTCTTTTTCGAATCCATGGATGCGATGGGCTTGAGCCGCTATTTGCCGGTTTTCGTCTATGCCAAGGGCGAACCGCAGAAGGCGGGCTTTTTCGGCCACCGCATGGACCGCTTTCAAAACGAGGTGACGCCGTTCTGGGTCTCCGAGATCAACACCAAAAGCTCGGGCTCGATCGACGCCATGGAAAAGGCCGCGGAATACGCGCGCAAGCTCAATGCGAAGCCGAAGCGGATCGGCATCGAGACGGCATTCCTGCCGGTCGATGCCGTGGCCGCGCTGCGCAAGATTTTCCCGAACAGCGACTATGTCGACGCGCTGTTCGTGCTCGAGCGGCTGCGCGCGGTGAAATCGCCGCAAGAGCTCGAAATGCTGCGCGTCGCCTCGGACAAAGTGATCGAATTCAATGCAGGCGGTGATAAAGAATTTCGGCGCCGGCGCGACCAAAGCCGAATTGGCGGAGGCGCTGCGCCGCGAGGAGACTTCGCGCGGCTTGACCTTCGACTATTGCCTGATCGCGGCGGGATCGAGCCTTAACCGCGCGCCGTCCGATCAGCGCTGGGAAAAAGGCGACGTGCTGTCGCTCGATTCCGGCGGCAATTATCACGGCTATATCGGCGACGTGGCGCGGATGGGCATCATCGGCGAGCCGGATGCCGAGCTCGTCGACCTTCTGGCCGAAGTCGAAGCGGTCGAGCAGGCCTCGATGAAGCCGATCCGGCCCGGCGCGCTGGGCAAGGAGATCTACGCCGCGGCCAACGCCGTCCTGCACAAATCCAAGGTGCACAATCACACTGAATTCCTCGCCCACGGCATGGGGCTCGTCAGCCACGAGGCGCCGCGGCTGACCAATTCGGGACCGGTGCCTTACGACGCTTATGACGCCGACCGGCCGCTGGAGACCGGCATGGTGATCTCGGTGGAAACCACGCTGCAGCATCCGCAGCGCGGCTTCATCAAGCTCGAAGACACGGTGGTGGTGACGCCGACCGGCTTCGAAGTCTACGGCGACCGCATTCGCGGCTGGAACAGAGCTGGCGGCTGAGTCTTACACGCGACGGATAGGGCGTGCCGCACAGAGGCGGCGCGCTTGGGCTGCCGTCAGATCGGTTTGCGGCGCGTGACGGCGGGTGGCTGCTGTGCCAAGCCCGCCTCGCGTCGCAGCCGGTAGAGATAGCCGAAGCAGACGATGCCGGCCAAAACCCAGGATACCCCGGTGAAGTAGACGATCACCGGCGCCAGGCGCGGCGAGAGCGCGGTGAGGATAAAGTACATCGCGCCCCATCCCAGAAGCACAATGGCGGCACGCGGCAAAGCGTAAGCCAGATTTTGCGCCATGATTCGCACCTCCTCGCAAAGAGGGTGCGATGGTGGGGATGCGTGGTTAACGGTCGGTGAATGCTGGTTGCGAGGGGCCAGCACCATCTTGAAGTGGGCTGGTCGAAAACTTCGCGAAGTACTTGATTTGGCTCCCCGGGCCGGAGACGAAGTAGGAGGCTATGTTGTTGATTTACCATCAACTTTGTCCTGACGCAACAAGAGATACCAACAAATCTACCAACACTGCTTGGGTGTTTCGCGAAAGCCAGATCGGCGTCGGCAACAAGCTCAACGGGCCATGATGCTTGGAGGGGGTGCGCGCGCAGCGCGGTATCCCGCGGGCGGTGTCAGCGCGGATCGGCTCCGAAACGGGTGGGGGCCGTAATGTCCAGGGGCGGCCGCCGCGCGTGTGCGCCTGCATCGCAACAGGCGCCGGCAGCGCATCCGCTGCGTAACCGTCGAACTTGCATGAGGCGGAAGTCGAAGCACTCGTCAGGGAAGGTTGGCTGAAGGCTGATACTCGGAACGATCCGGGCTGCACTCGTCGAAGCGCTCCATGGCCATCCTGGTTACAGTTTGCCGGGAGAGCGTGACACGTAACAGGATGAATTTCCCGCCGCCATAAAAACGCGCGCGGATCGATGGCACTAGCGTGCTGGCGTCGATCTCTCCGCAACCTCGCCCTCCTTGAGATCCTGCAAGGCCTCGCAACGGCCTTAGGAGCGGCAGGGGATAGGGAAGTCGCCGTCTCGACGAAATCGCACCAGTGGCCTTCAGCGTGGCTTGGTCGGTACCTTGCGGGCGCACCCATAGGTCGCGCGCGCCTAGGCCCGTCGTCCGAAAGGTGCTGGGTGGTTACGGGAGATGCCGGCGGCGTCACCGACACCTGGCGTCCTATCCGGAAATAACTCCCGAGAAGGACCGTTATCGGAACCTATCAGCGGCCCCGTTCTTAACCCATCTATTGCATACGCCGCGTATCCGCCGCCTCGTAACGGTCGGCGGCCTTGTCACGCGTCACCATGCTATGATCGTACCGTTTCTGACTGTCGCATCACGCGGCGCATATTGCGGTGGCTCGCTAAGGGGCCTGCGCGCCAACGCCAGCCTCAAAAGTGGCATTGGTTGCGGCTCTCAGCCGCTCGAATCCTCCTCGAGGTCTCACTTGATCGCGCCGTCTTCCGGCTTTTCACCGTTGTTCGACAATCCACGTGACCGAAGCGATACGGCGAGCTCCGATGCGGACGTGATGTCCCAGTAGTAGTTATGTGGCCGCCCGCACGGGCGAGAGTTTTTTCATAATAGGTATGAAGGTCTGCTGCTGCCATCTCTCGCAAGAGGTGATCGTGTTGACCAGCAGCATCGATACAGTCATAGGGCCGACTCCGCCCGGCACGGGAGTAATGTGCGAGGCTTTCGGCGCGACACCTGCGAAATTGACATCGCCGACGAGGCTGCCATCGCTCATCCGATTGATCCCTACGTCGATGACGACAGCGCCGGTGCGGACCATTTCGGGCTGAATCAAATTCGGATATCCGGCTGCGACAACGAGGATGTCAGCGAGGATCGTGAACTGCGCCAAGTCCCTCGTCTTGGCATGACAGATGCAGACAGTCGCCTCGTGCTGCATCAACATCAACGCCATCGGCTTGCCCACGATATTGCTGGCGCCAACGACGACGACATTTTTCCCCTCCAGCGCAATGCCTTCGTACTCGAGCAATTTCAGCACACCGTGGGGTGTGCATGGCGGAAATACCGTCCCACCGACCACAAGGGCGCCGACATTGTAAAGGTGAAAACCGTCGACATCCTTATCCGCCGATATGCTGTGCAGGATGCGGGCCATATCGAAAGACGGCGGCAGCGGCAGCTGAACCAAGATGCCGTGGACCGCCGGATCATCGTTGAGCTGCATGATGCGGTCGATCACCGTGTCCTGATCGACGTCGGATGGGTAATCGAACCGAAAAGACTTGATTCCGACATTGCCACAGGCACGGATCTTATTTCGGACATAGATTTGCGACGCCGCATTGGATCCGACCATGATAACGGCAAGGCCCGGCGGCGTTCCGCCGTTGGCGACGATGCGCTGCACACGCTCTTTACACTCGTCGCGGATCTTCCGCGCGACTGCGACGCCGTCTATGATTTTTGCGGTCACGGACGACCTGCGTCATAATCGGCGGGGCCGGCCCTCGACGACGCCTGCATTTTAGACTTACTCCTTGTTGATACGCTTGGCATAAGCATCGACGAAGTCTGCGGCAGCTTTGCTGCCGCGCGCAAAAGATTTCATCGCTTCATCGTGTAGGAGGCTAAGCGCCTGCATTTTGATTGCATTGGCGTCATCGTTCTCGGTGATATCTTCAACATGCCGCGGTCGGGGCAAATCGACGTTAATAACGGCGCGAACCTGCGTCGGGGTATTCGTCATGATGAGGATGCGATCAGCGAGATAAATTGCCTCATCAATATCGGTGGTTACGAAGAAGGTCGTACGTCGAAACTCTTCGTATAGCTTAGAATAGTATTCCTGCATCAGCTTCTTTGTCATCGCATCGAGGCCGCGAAATGGCTCATCGAGGATCATGAGGGCTGGTTTGTTGATCATGGAGCGCGCCAATTCGGCGCGCCGCTGCATTCCGCCTGAGAGTTGTGCGGGATATTTTTTTCGAAACCCGTCCAAACCGACCTTGTGCAACAATTCCTCAGCAAAGGTACGCATTTCCGGCGTATTTTCTCCCCGCGCGCGCGGGCCGAACATGATGTTGTCGTAGGTCGACATCCAAGGAAATAATGCGCTTTCTTGAAACACGACGAGCCGATCAGGACCCGGCCCGGAGACGGGCTTGCCGTCAAGGCTAATGGTGCCGTTGCTTGGGCGCTCGAACCCCGCGAGCATGCGGATGAGCGTGCTCTTGCCACAGCCAGACGGTCCAATCATGACGGTAAGTCTGTTGCTCTCGAGGGTGAAGCTGCAGTCGCGGACGACTTCCTTAGCGAAATCGCCGACACCGTAGATCTTGGAGACGTTGCTGACCGTCAGTTGGCTGCCTAGCGGGCCGTAGGTAACCTGTGAACTTTGGGCCATTTGTTGAATGTTCATGTCTCGGGGCCAGTTCAGTTTTCCGAAAGCCAGGGTGTCAGCCATTTGCCGATTTTGCGCAGTACTGCGCTCGAGACATAGCCCGCAATCCCAATGCTGATCATGCCCGCTACAATTTGCGTGTACGAGCCGCCGACGTACGAATTCCAGATGAAAAATCCGAGCCCTCCGCCGGAGCCTCCGACAGAGCCAGCGCTGCCGCCGCCGGAAATCATTTCCGCGGCAACAACCACAGCCCAGGTGATACCAACCCCTACAGTAGCACCGACTACGATAGAAGGCAGCGTAGCCGGCAGGATAATACGGCGAAAAATGTCCCAGGTCGAAGAACCCATTGAGCGAGCCGCCTGAAAATAGCGAACGTCAATCGCCTGCGCGCCGCCGATGACATTGATAACGATTGTAAAAAACGCACCCAAAAACGTGACGAAAGCAATCGACAACTCTTGAGTTGGCCAAAATATAATGGACGCCGGTACCCAAGCGAGTGGCGGAATTGGCCGCAGCACTTCGAACACTGGAAAAGTGATGCCGTAAAACGTGCCACTCACCGCCATCGCCAAGCCTAACGGAATACCGACCGCCATCGCCGCGAGAAAGCCTTCGAAGACCCTCAATGTGCTTAGGAAGGCGCTCATCCAAAAGCTGGGATCTTGGACCAATACAATCAGTTCCTGCAGCACAGCGCTGGGTGGGGGAATTTGCGAAACCCACGGAAATGCGAAGCCAAATAAAGCCTGCGACCGCGACCCGACCTCCCAAAAAATCAAAAACACCGCTATGGAAGCGATACCGCGCCAGAAATCGTCGCCGCTGGCAAAACCGAGGGCCTTTAATGCGAGCGACTTGGCCATGCTCAGCGCTCCTTTTCGCCGGCAGCGAAGGCTTTAATAGCTTCCTCATGAACGGCGGCGGCGGTTTCATCCATGAACTCGCGGAATCGCTTGGCCGTCAGCACGCTGTAGTCTCGCGGATGCGGAATATCGATATCGAGGATTTTCTTCGGTCGACATGGCCGAGTAGTCATGATGACGACGCGGTGGCCGAGAAAAATTGCTTCCTCGAGGTCATGCGTAATGAAGAAGATCGTCACGCGGTTCTTGTAGAAGATCTCAAGCAAAGCCTCATGCATCACGGATTTCGTCAATGAATCGAGCGCGCGATACGGCTCATCGAGCAACAAAATCTTTGGATCATTCATAAGCGCGCGGACGATCTCGACACGCCGTCTTACGCCGGAAGATGTTTCTCCAGGGTAGTTGTGCTCAATGCCGCGCAACCCCGCATCGGCCATCATGTCGCGCGCTTTTTCGTACGCCTCGGCGCGCGATAAAAGGCCCTGCATAATGGGACCAAACGTCACATTCTCGATATTCGTCTTCCAAGGAAAAAGCGCACCGTTCTGAAATACCACTATGCGGTCCGGACCCGGCCGCGCCTTTAATTTTTGCGGACCACACAGCAATTCATCATCGAGATGGATGCTGCCCGATGAAATACTATGAAAGCCGGCGATCGCATTGAGCAGCGTGGTCTTGCCGCAGCCCGAAGGGCCAACGACAACGGTAATCTCACCCGGCGGAACGTCGAATGTACAGTGATCGACCGCGAGAACACCGGCCCCGGCTGCGCCATAAACCTTTACGACATCCGTGACTCGCACTCCGCCCTTACGGGTTGGCTGTGCCGACATGGCGGGACCAATGTGTGTTGCCGCCGGCTGGACGCTCACCTGTCGCCTCCTAACGCAAGCTCGCGGGTACGCCACTGCATCAGATAGGCACCGACCAGCCGGACTATCGCGCTGGTGACATAGCCAACGATGCCGAGCGTGATCATGCCGATGACGATCGTGGGATAGCGAACCATCGTGTATGAGGTATTGATGACGTACCCAAGGCCATATTGTCCGGAAACCATCTCGCCCGCGACCAACGAGAACCAGGCGACGCCAACGGAAATCTGCAGCCCCGTAAAAATGAAAGGCATGGAGCCTGGAACAATGACGTGACGGAAGACCTGCCATCGCGTTGCACCAAGGCAACTTGCCGCACGTGTATAGGATACGTCGATCGAACTCGACGCCCAACATCGTGTTGAGCGCTGTCGCGTAGAAAGATGCGAGAAAAGTCAGAAAGATGATCGGCGTTTCGGAGCCTTTGAACATCACGATTGCCAGCGGCACCCATGCCAACGGCGGGATTGGACGCAGAAGTTCAAACACTGGAAAGACGTATTGCTTGAAACGCTCTGACCAGCCCAGAAAAAGACCGAGTGGAACGCCGATGGCCGTAGCAAGAAAAAAGGCTATCGCGACACGTCGCGTGCTTACCCAGATATGCATGTAATATTCGGGAGTGAAGATCGACAACCCGTAAGTCGGGTTTCTGCTAAACCACTCTCGCACGACGACAGTCGGGCCCGGCATTTCGGAAAAACGGGGCAGCTTCCAGACTTCGACGGCGAGGTACCAAAAGCCGATAAACAGAGTAAAGCCGACGAGCATCAGGTACGGGCGCGGACTTCTCAGCCATAGCAAGAAGCGATGAACCACAAGAGCCAGTGGACTGATGCTACGCACTGCATCGTCCGCTGGGCTCAATGGCAAATCGCTATTTAGAACGCGAAACGGACTTGCTTCGGTCATATCGCACTTAACTTACGCGTTCTTGCCGCCTGGGCGTCGTATTGACGAACTGTTCCACCGACGGGCATTGGGGCAAGCTAAAGAACCGCTATGGGCCCGTGTATGCCGAATCCGGAAGCGCCTTAACCTCTCCTACGGGAGCTGTTAGACCGCGCGCTTTCAAGATATCGGCTGTGAACTGCGGTTGTACCGCATCCGGACGGACTTCCGCGCTGATACTCTTGATCTCCACTAGGAATTTGGACGCTTTTTGAATCAGATCCACGGCGTTCGGAGTAAAACCATAGGCCAGCGTGATCCGCGTATCGGTTCCGCCGCTTGCCTTTGGTATCGTGCCGAAGGCGGAGGTCCATAGCGCCTTTTCCGGGAAACCGGTCGTTTGACCTTCCGCCATCTTGGCGATGTCCATGGCGTTCTTGGAATCGCTGAAATACAACTCTGAATCCAATTCCGCTTGCAGCCAGTCCTTTACGATGTCTGGACGCTGTTGAATCAGCGCTTGCGGCATGACCATGAAGCCACCATCGCGTTCGTTGACGGAGGCGCCCGACGCAACGCGGCGGGCAAGCTTGTCTGCAACAATACGCGATGCCGTCGGTTCCCAGATCACGGCAGCGTCGAGCTTGCCGGCGCGGAAGCCGCTCGTGATCACCTCAATGCTCTGGTTCAGATACTCTGACGGCTGAATGTTATAGCGCTTGAATACCGCTTGCGCGAAACGGTCAGTGCAGCTCCCCTTCGGCACGGCAACAGTCTTGCCGTTCAGCCACTTGATGGCTTCGTCAGGCGAGCTGAACTGGGGTGCATCGTTACGCACCAAAAAGATGTTGCATTGATCGTAGCCGAGGCCGAGCACAGAAACGAGGCGGATATCACGGACATCGGGGTGGCTGGTCGCCACAATACCCGGCATGTCGCCGACATAGCCAATATCGACTTTGCCCGCCAGCATGCCGTTCACGATGATCGCGCCTTGCAGACCAACCTGAAAACTGACCGTCGATCCCTTCGGCAAATACTTCTCGTAAAATTTCTTATCGCGCATGATCAAGCCGGACCACGATTCGGTATAATACGGCTGATAGCCGATCACGAGATCGATCGGCGTCCCGGGCTTGCCGTAATCCTTCTCGGCCGCTGCGTTTGCGGGTAAGGTAATCGCCAATGTAGTTGCCAGGCTAACGGCGGCGATGCCGAAGCAGACCAGCTGTAATCTTATTGACTGCAACCGCTTGAGCAATTGCGAGTGCAGGCCATTACTCGTTTGGTACATCACTCCCTCCCTATGTCGTATCGTTTTTCAATTTGACTTGAGGCCGGCGCTAATTGTTGTTTTTAGCTCTCGCACGCCCCCACGCCCCCACGCTCGATTAAGGATAGTACAGTCCGCCAGCGCTCGCATCCCACGCCATTGGGCATGCGACACTAAAGGCCCGTGCCCCTGGCGGGCATGCCACTGTATCCGAACTTGACCTCCGCATCCGATCAATTGCCGAGAATGACAGCAGGGGATATCGCGGAGAAAATTGTTCTTGCTAATGAAGTAATAGAGCCACGCTATTAGCCCATGGCCAGTTGGAGGGAGAGAGATCGATGCCCGCAGGGCCCTATTGATCCCGAAACGTGAGGATTTTTCCTCCATCCTCGAGGTGATAGTTCGGTCTATCGATAGATAAGAAGGATCGATTTTTGACGGTGGAGTTCAGTAGCATAGCGTGGCGTTTTGGCATATATACCGTCGAAATATTAAGCGGTTCGATTGTATGCCTTCGCAATCGACACACTCTCCGCAGGAGCAAACGCCGTGGCAGCGAAAAATCATCGCGAATGGTTGTCCGAGCCCAAGCTCAAGCCCTCTGAATGGGTAAATAGCCGCGTCTATTCCGACCCAGGAATCTTCGAGGAGGAACTCGAGAAGATCTTCAAAAAGACCTGGATACCGGTTTGTCATGAATCGGAATTGCCGAACCCTTACGATTTCCGGACCACTTCGATCGCACGAGAACCGGTGATCGTTTGCCGCGGCCCGGACAATCAGGTTCGCGCCTTCCTCAATGTGTGCCCGCATCGCGGCATGATCATTGAGCGTCGACCTGCCGGAAGCTTCCTCGAAGGGCAGCCTTCCGGAAATCCAAAACGCATGACGTGCATGTTCCACGCCTGGCAATACGACATGCGCGGCAATTGCGTTTACATCAGCCGTGAAAAGGAAGGCTTCCAGGAACGCCTGTGCAAGGAGGATGTCGGTCTGCGCCGGCTACGCTGCGAAGTGAAATTCGGCGGATTCGTCTGGGTCAATCTCGATGATAATCCGCAGACTTCGCTCGAAGACTGGGGCGGAGCCGCTTTCACGTGTCTCCGCAAGAGTCTCGAAGCCGAGCCGCTTGAAGTCTTTCACTATCACAAGGCGATCGTGAACGCGAACTATAAGCTCTGGCATGATACCAATTGCGAATTTTATCACGACTTCATGCATTACCACAACCGCGTGACCGGATTTAACGATGCGTACTTTGCACGCAAGAACGAAGCCTTCGATCACGGCCACGTTGTCGTCGGAACGTTCGAGGTCAACTACGAGAAGTACGAAGGCTTCGATAGTCGGGCCGCGCTGTCGTTCCCGCACCTGCCGCCGAATCAGTGGTACATGATCGATATGTTCCCCGGCATGAACTTCAATCTGCGCGGATCGGCGCTGCGTTGCGACATTGTCACCCCGCTTGCTCCCGACAAAGTCATGATTGAATACCGCGGCCTGGGTCTCAAGCGCGACACTGCTGAAGAGCGCATGATTCGTATCAACCACCACAATTCGATTTGGGGGCCCTTTGGACGCAATCTGCACGAGGATCTCATCGGCGTTCAGGGCCAAGGCACGACCATGGCGACAGGTTCGGAGCCGCGCCGCATTTTGCACGGCCGACACGAAAACCAGACGATCCACGATGAAAACGGCATGCGACATTATTACGAAGAATGGGGCCGTTGGATGAATCGGCTGCCGAGTAATCCAGACGTGCCTTACACCGAGCCGGTCTCGGTGGCCGCCGAGTAACCGCGGCCTCGGTTGGCGGGGGCAGCCCCACCAACCGAGGACGCTTGCTTTCGACATACTGTTGCGCTCGCGGCAGGTCGCCGCATTTGTGACATTCATGCAATGGGGACTATCGGTGGATTCGGCCGCTCTTGTTCGTGACACGATTTATCGTTCGACGATTTTCCTCGATCGGCAGCAATGGGACGATTGGCTCGCGCATTGCGACGATCAGTTCCATTATGCGATCCGTGCCTGGAGCCCTGAGATCAATAAGGATGTGACCTATCTCGCGCTCGACCACAACGGACTCGCATCGATGGTCAAACTCCTGCCGAAGCACAATACCGATCATTCTCCACTGACCCGCCACACCTCTGTTTACACCGTCGATGTCGATGAGGCGGCGCATTCGGCAAAGGCGGTGAGTTCGGTTGTCGTCTACCAGACCCTGTTGGATGGCATCAATTCGCATACCGATGCCGGCGAAAGTCGCTTATTTTTGATCGGAAAATACCTCGATACGTTCAAGCTCGAGGACGGTAAGGCGAAATTCCTCAACCGTGAGGTACGGATCGAAAATCGACGGCTCGACAAGGGCTCGCACTGGCCAATCTGAACAGCGATGACCTGGAAGCGCATATGTGATGCCGCCGAGATCCCTGAAAACTCGGTGCGGCAGTTCGATGTGGACGGCATTTCAATTTTATTGGTGAACTACGGCGAAGGCTTTCGCGCCATTCCGCCGATATGTCCGCATATGGAAGAGCCGCTGGCGGACTCGGGGGTTGTCGCGCGGTGTATTCTCACCTGCACGAAGCATTTGTGGGCGTGGAATCTCAAAACCCTGGAAATGCAAGGCGAGACCGAGAAGCCCCTCAAGACCTACGAGACCCGACAGGAGAACGGGGCAATCTTGGCGAATATCGAGGGCGAGTTGGCGTACGATTTCGATACGGACGACGACGAAGATGATGATTTCTTCAAATAGGGGCGATCATCTGTCCCGATGAAGATAACGGTTCAGCACAAGGGCGGTGAGTTATCCTTCGAATGCGGCGAACGGGAGCCGATCCTGTATGCCGGTTTGCGGCAAGGGATCAATCTTCCTTTTGAGTGCGCCACCGGAACCTGCGGAACCTGCCGCGCTCGCGTCATCTCCGGCAACGTCGAGGTCCGCTGGAAGGAAGCGCCAGGTGCCGCGCGGCTGAAGCCCGAAAAGGGCGACATTTTGATGTGCCAGAGCTGGCCGCGTTCCGACATTGCAGTGCGTGTTCCTTCGGATCTTACGACGACTGATCGGTTCAAGCCGACGCAGCACCGCGGCCTCATCTGCAACATTCAACGGCTGACGAGAGACGTGGCGCAGTTCGATGTGCAACTATCGGGTTCCATGTGCTTTCAGCCGGGGCAATTCGTTGTACTCGAGTCCCCGGATGTACCCGGCGGCCGGGCTTACTCGATGGTCAATTTCGAGCCTGAACTCGACCGGCTCGCGCTGGTGCTCAAGCGCAAGGCGGGTGGTCGCTTTACCGATTGGTTCTTTGACAAGATTGCCGGAGATCCAGAGGTGGATGTGTTCGGCCCCCTTGGCCGGGCAGTATTTCGCCCCGAGGAGCGCCGCAATATCATCTGCATTGCAGGCGGCTCCGGTATTGCGGGCATGATGTCGATGCTCGAATGCGCCATTCAAACGGACCACTTCCGCGCTCATAGGGGCGTGGTATATTTTGGCGTCAGAACGCTTGCCGATACCTTTTATCTCGATCAATTGTCGCGCTACGCAGCGGCCTCGCACGGCAATTTGGAAGTCACCGTCGCCTTGTCGCATGAAGCGGTAGCGACGCCATTGCACGGCGATTTTCCGGCCCTTCGCCTGGCACAGGGAATGGTGCACGAAGTCGCCGCCAAGGGCCTGGGTGAATGCGACGGCGATCTGCTCGCCTATGTTGCCGGGCCACCGATCATGGTCGACAGCACAATCCGCGCCTTGATTGCCGGCGGCGTGGCAGTGCGAGATATCCGTTATGACAAATTCGCGTGATCGGCCTGACAATTCGCTGGCCATGAAATGGCAAACGCGCACGACCGGCGATCTGTCGGAGCTCGCACAAGCGCGGGTCGAAGCAATTAGCGTTGCGCAATGGCTGGCGCGGATCGCCAACAGCTATGTCGCTGCGGGCACACCGGAACAACGCACCAGGCTTGAATTCCGACCGCACGACGCCGCTATCGCCACCGGCAAATTCGACAAAGCGATCGCGCTGGAAATGCGGCTACCGATGCTCGAATTGCAGTTTCTCGAAAACGGCAAACCGATGGCGCACGTTTTTGATCCCGAGGAACATTCGCCGGCGGAGGTCGAAGCCTGGTTATTGGTCGAGCTGCTGCATCGCGGAATTGATCGGGGGAACTTCTCCAAAGAATTGCCTTATACCATTACGGGCTTAATGAGCGGCGATGCCGAAAATTATTCGCCGTTATTGTGCGGACCGGGCCTCATTCGCCTGACCGCCTTGATGCGGGATGCGGCCGCTGTTCTTAAAGCAGCCGCTCGCAACAAGGGCGGCGATCAGGCTTCGATTGCGTGTCTTCCTCAAAATCTTAATCTCGTGGCTCCGGCAAATTCTGGGAGTTTCGCATTCTCGCCGGGCGACGCGGAGAGCCCGGAACCGTACTTCTATCGACGCAGCGGATCGAGCGGCGGTGGAGGCAACTTGACAATGATGGCAGCCGCGCTGATGGCCGAGTGTGACCCAATGGCAGCGGCAATGAAGCTTAGGGATTTGGCGCTTGGCTGATGCGATCCACGCCCACGTTCTAAACTCGTTCGAGTTTCTTCCGCTTGGCAATCGGCCCATCGTAGATAACAGGCTTAGCGCCTTCCAGCCGGTTGCGGAGATCTCCGGATTTGTTGAGTTTTTGAACGATCGATACGAAAGCATTGGCCATTGGCAGAAGGATTTCGCCGTCCGCCCAGAAGAGACCGACATCCTGGGTCACGATCGGATTAACCAGACGCAGCGCGCGGGTTCCGCGGTGCAGCCCAGGGGCGTGAGCGAAGTGTGACGGAATGACCGTACACAGCTCAGTGAATTGGACCTGGAACATCAGGTGCAGGATCGACTTCAGATTCAACCCGCGGGACCGGTGAACAGCCGACGCTCTTGAACACCTGATCGACGAACCGGCGCTCATGCATCGACGGCCGGAGCATGGCCAGCGGCAGCTCCGCCGCCTCCTTCCATGTAATCGTATCGCGGTGCTGAAATTCCGGCCGATCGGGGACTAAAAGGCTGAGCTGTTCCGTGTAAATTTGGAGCGTATTTTTGCGGCCGAGGTCGGCCTTGTCCATATAGGTCAAGGCAACGTCAAGCGAAAAATTGCTCAAGCCGAGCTTCATTGCTTCGTTGCCAATGAATTGCACGTCGATACGGACACCTGGATATTTCGTCCGAACGATTTCGAGCAAGAACGGTAGCACCGGCGACATCGACGGCATCGCGCCAATACGCAAATTGCCCGTGAGCTGGTTTTGCATCGTTGCGACTTCCTTACGCATGGCGTCGCAATAAGCCAGGATAGCGCGCGACCAAACGGCGACACGTTCTCCCTCGGCAGTCAATCCCTGAAAGCGCTGACCGCGGCCGCGCAGGAAAATCGGGACGCCAAGTTCAAGCTCAAGTTGTTTGATGCCGTTGGAGAGGCTGGGCTGCGTCACGTGGCAGCGTTGTGCCGCGCGGCCGAAATGGCGTTCCTCTGCCACCGTGACGAGGTAGCGAAACTGTCTAATGAACATGCCCTCGACCCGACAATGAGAGGCCCGCGAACAATGCTATCATCAAAATAGACGCCGCCTAAGAAAATTATTGCATTTACCACTCGGCTAGCAGGTGAATTTTTGCTAGGCACAACCTCTCTTGCGTTGCATGGGTAGATTGTGGCTGCGACCAACCCGGGGTGACCTCGTTGGCAACATCGGAACTTATCGGGATCGCTCTCCTCGGCTTGTTGTCAGGGTCGATGATCGGATGCATTGGAATTGGCGGCGTCATTCTCGTGCCGGCGCTCATTTTTCTTACCGACATTCCCATCAAGGTCGCAATTCCGGCGGCACTCCTGGCGTATATTCTTTCCGGACTTGTCGCGACCATCGTATTCGCCCGCAACAAATCGATCCGTTGGGGCATGGCAATCGGACTTTGCATTGGCGCCGCGCCAGCGGCATTCGCCGGAGCCTGGGCCGTCAGCGTATTCAACCGGCTGCTCTTGGAAATCTGTCTCGGTCTGCTGACTTTTTTTTCGGGCCTCAATTCGCTCCGCACGCAGAAATTCGCCGAGGCCGAAGACACCGAGGTTTCAAACCGCATTCTGCTCACGGTAGGAGGGGTGACCGGTTTTCTGTCCTCCCTCACTGGCACGGGTGGGCCCCTCGTGCTTGTGCCCATCATGCTGTCGATGAGTGTCCCGGTACTTACCGCGGTAGGCTTGAGTCAGGCGATCCAGCTTCCCGTTGCGATTGCCGCAACTCTCGGAAATGTCCTCTATGGCAAGCTCGATCTGACCCTAGGCGGGATCCTTGCCGCGAGCTTGACGGTCGGATCGTGGTATGGCGCCAAGCTTGCCCATGTGGTGCCGCGGACCCTTTTACGCCAAATTGTATCGGTTGTTCTCTTGCTGATTGGCGCCTTCATCCTCATCGATGTTGGCTGGCGGCTCGTGGCGTGACGCGACCAGATGGGACTTGCGGATTTTCCCCGGATCGATGATTTCGGCGACGCCGCGGCGGAAGCGCGAGCGTGCCGTGACGACTGCGCGCTGTTCGATTTTTCATTTCTCGAATGCGCGCAACTCAAAGGGGCCGGCGCCAGAGACGTCGTCGAAAAATTTACCGGCCGATCTCTCGCGGCACTGGACCCCGGCAGAATTTTTTACGCACTGCGCGTCAACGCCGCGGGCGCTGTTATTGCGGACCTAACCGTCTGGCGGATTGCCGCCAACTCTTATGAGGTCATGAGCGGCCGCCGTGGGGATATTGTAGATCTTCTGCGTCAAGCCTGTTCCGAAGTTGAAGTCACTGATGTCACGAACGACATAGCGGTTCTTGCTTTGCAGGGACCGAGCGCGCTTGACGTATTGAGCCAGCTTGGGGACACCAGCCGACTAAGGTTGCTTGGCTATTTCAGCTTCGGCCAAGCCAGCCTGAACGGCACTCCATGCCGAGTCGGGCGGCTCGGCTACACGGGCGAGGCTGGATTCGAAATTGTCCTGCCACGCGCAGCAAAGGAAAACTCCTGGCGCGCCTGCTCGCGGCTGGCACGGCCGGCCGGATTTATCGCCGCCGATATGCTTCGCATCGAAGCAGGTTTCGTCCTTTTCGATAACGAATTCCGTGTGCCCGTTTCGCCGGAGGAGGCTGGACTTGGGAGGTTCTACCATTCCGGCGGTTTCGGCTGGCCGCGCCTTACACTCGTATCATTCTGCGCCGAGGCCAACACGCTAAGTTTACCGTGGCAGCCATCACGTGATTTGCAGCGTCCGGCCAAGCTCGGTGAAATCTTGGTGACATCCGCTTGTCGAAGCAATGCCGCCGGACGCATCCTTGGGCTGGGGTACGTGCGCGCTGACACCCTAGCGGGCGCGAGCTTGCACGACCCGACAGGTACTTTCCAGAACATCCGGCGAACCCCGCTGCCGTTTTACGATACGGCCAAGCGCCGCCCGAGGATTGCCTGGCGCTGACGTTGGCGTCAGGTTGCGGTTCATAGCCAGCAGCAAACATGGTATAGGTGGCGCGAATTTGACTGGATTGCGGTCCTCGGCGTCCATGCGTCTGCGGGGCGAGGGCGACCCCCCAAGCCGCCTAAGTTCTGTGGAGGAAAAGGAAAAGTTATGGCAGACGCACCGGCGCGACGAAAAATTACGATCAACACGCTCAATGCCAAGATGAAAAAGGGCGAGCCCATTACCCAGCTCGCCGCGTACGATTATCGCACGGCCGTCGTCTCCGACCGTCTGGGTATCGATATTCTGTGCGTCTCCGACACCGGCGGCATGATACTGTTTGGTCATCAAAGCACGGTCACGGTCAGCTTCGATGAAGTCATGATGATGGCGAAGGCGATTGACCGCGGCTCAAAATACGGCCTGCGCATGGTCGATATGCCTTACTGGAGTTTCCATGTCTCGCCGGAGCAGGCCGTCGAGAATGCCGGCCGGTTTGTTCATGAAGCAAACGCCGAAGTGATGAAATGCGAAGGCAATAAATACCACGCCAAGAATATCGAGGCGATCGTGCGCGCCGGCATTCCGGTGCAGGGCCATATCGGCATCACACCGATGCGCATGCCGCAATTAGGCGGGTTCACTGCACAAGGCAAGACCGCCAAGCGTGCCAAGGAAATGGTCGACGATGCCAAAGCCATGGTGGACGCTGGCTGCTTCTCGATTTTGTGCGAGGTGACAACGTCCGAGGTGGCGGAATATCTTGCGCAGACGCTGCCTGTCCCGGTGATCAGCTTGGGCGCCGGTAATTGCGCTCACGGGGTACATATTATTTCCTCCGATCTCTTCCATCTGTGGGAAGAGCACGTTCCGCGCCACTCTCGTATCTACACGGACCTCATCCCGATCATGGAAGACGTCATTTCGCGCTACATGAAGGATGTGGTGACCCGCGCTTATCCGGCCGAAAAAGAAACCGTTTTTATGAGCCCAGAAGAGTGCAAGACGTTTGCAACGGACATGAAGTGGGAACGCAAACTCGAGGAGTTGCGTTCGCCGCAGAAGAAGACCGCTTGAGGCATGCTGCGGCGGCGCCACCGCGCGCCGCAACTATCGCGGAAGCGGCTATTCCGTCAATCAGGCATTCGGCCTTTCGAGCAAAGCTTACGTCTGCGCCGCGGTTCGGCGACGCTGCAATCTCTTGGCACCTAGCCGGGAGATGGCCCGGACATTTTGTCGCGGCAGACCGTTCCCGCAGACAATCCAGAGCGAGCACCTCAAAAGTTGCTGCTCCAAGATTGGCTCAATAACATTATAGATATTAAAGACGTGAATTTACTCATGACTTATGCATTTAGTTCCACGACCGAGACTCGAAGAACCTCGCGATGATCAACAAGTCACGGAACGGCAAGCGACTTACAGGGTCGCAACTTGGTTATCACGGCAAAGGCATGCCGGACCGAGAGACGATGAGCGCGCTACAAATTAAATATTGCGATGCTGTGGTAGCGAGCGGCCTGCCAACCGCAATTCGGTTCAAATTGGAGCGAGCGCGCGCGCTGGCAGCGAGGGCACTTCGTGGCGAAGAAGATAAGTTGCACGAATCTGAGATTTCAAGATTGTTCGATGAGATTGTAACTATCTCGTCGGAACTCACGCCAATTCTATATTTTCAGGCCGACGATGTGGATTGGGATAAATAGGCGACCTATTCGTCGTTAGGGTTTACTCGCCTCTCGGATGCCTGTGTCCTGCGTCGCGATGACGTCCCACCCTCGTCAACACACGCCGCGCGGGCGTGAAACCCGCTTTCGCCGGATTACCCAAATAGCGCAAGACCGGGCTGGCACAGATTCCATTAGCCCCGTCAATTACATAATAGCCGCTATGAGAGTGTATTTTTCCGGACTTGCGCTACCCTTTAGAAAAATAATGTCCATCCGACCTCAATGAAGGAAACGGTGGATCGTCCAGGGAGGGGCATTTGGAAAACATCTCTGTCATCTATGACGAGAAATCGCAGCGCATGGCCGACCAGATGGTCCTGGCCGAAGCGCAACTCATAGAACAGCATAGGCTTCGGGAACAGGACTGCGATTGCAAAGACGGCATGTTTCCTCGCCCGTCTCCGAGCAACCGCCGAAAGTTTCTGCTTGCCGCCGGATCGGTTGCGGGCCTCGTGGGTTCCACCGCGGCATTTGGCCAAAAAGCTCCGCCTGGCGCGGTCTCTTATGACGTTCCTGCCGATCCGACCAAGGTGCAGGGCAGGCCGATCGGGGAAGACGGCGGCTATGGCAGTCGCTCGCAATTCGAAACTGAAGTTCGCGAGCGCTTCCCAACCGCCAATGCTTACACGTCGTGGAGCTTTACGCCGCTGCAAAACATGGTCGGAAACATTACCGCTTCCGGCCTTCACTTCGAGCGCGACCATAATGGCATTCCGACAATCAATCCGAGCCAGCACATGCTGTTCGTGCACGGCATGGTCGAAACGCCGAAAAAATTTACGATAGCGGACCTTAAGCGCTTTCCCAGCGTAACCAGACGCCACTTCATCGAATGCTCGGGGAACGGACTGACAGAATGGAATAAGCCAACATTAAAGACCGTGCAGGGCACGCATGGTCTCCTCAGTACGTCGGAATGGACTGGCGTGCCGTTCGCGACCATCGCGCGCGAAGTTGGCCTCAAGGACGGCGGCGCGTGGGTTCTGGCCGAAGGCTCAGACGCGGCGGTCATGACGCGCAGCATACCGCTCGAAAAAATGCTGACTGACGCGTTGCTTGTCTACGGACAGAACGGCGAAGCGATCCGGCCCGAGCAGGGCTATCCCTTGCGCTTGCTGCTGCCCGGCTACGAAGGCAACACGAATATCAAATGGCTGCGTCGTCTCGAAGTCAGCGATAAGCCATTCATGACACGCGAGGAGACGTCCAAATACACCGACTTGATGGCAAACGGGAAGGCGCGTCAATTTACCCTGGATATGGAAGCGAAATCGGTCATTACGTTTCCTTCCGGGAACATGAAGCTGCCCGGGCAGGGCTTCTATAATATCACCGGCTTGGCGTGGTCCGGTCACGGGCGCATTCAAGCCGTTGACGTATCGATCGACGCAGGAGCGACTTGGTACCCCGCGCGTATCGAGTCCATTCCCGAGCCGATGTGCACTGTGCGCTTCAGTTTCCCCTGGGTGTGGGACGGCAAGCCTGCGGTCCTGCAAAGCCGATGCACTGACGAAACCGGATACATTCAGCCAACGCTCAAGCAACTGATAGCGATCCGCGGCGACAATGGACCGTTCGGGTCGATTTACCACCTCAATGCCATTCAAAGCTGGGCCGTAGCCTCCGACGGGAGTGTGAGCAATGTCCATGCATGATATCGCCATCGCTACGGCCTGCTTATGCCTTGCCTTAGTGTCGCTCGCACCAGAAGCACATGCGCAGGCGCAAACGCGTTACGGATTTGGTGCAGCAGCGACGCCGCAGGATCTCGCCAACTTTTCTTCGATTCCGGCCGATGGCAGCGGTTTGCCAACCGGCAGCGGCACAGCGGCGGAGGGGGCCAAAATTTACGCCGATAAGTGCTCTGCCTGCCATGGCGATCACCTCGAAGGCAATCCAGCCAAGGGAATTGGCGGCGACAAGCTGATCGGTGGTCGCGGCACGCTCGCGACTGCAACGCCGGTGAAAACCGTAGAGAGCTACTGGCCATACGCGACGACTCTGTTCGACTATATCAAACGAGCGATGCCGTTCTCGTCTCCAGGTTCGCTCAACGACGACCAAGTCTACAGTGTCGTCGCCTACATTCTATCGCAAGCCAAGATCATCAAGCCGACCGAGGCGATGAACGCGACCTCCCTGCCCAAGGTCGAGATGCCCAATCGCAATGGGTTCGAACCGGACCCGCGGCCCGAGCTTGAGCTCTATCGGTAGCAAGGAACTAAAATCGTGATTACGACGATCGCGCAAGAAGGCGCAGAAGCAGCACGCATCAACATCCCAGGGCGTCTCGAAAGACTGCCGATGACGGGCTATCAGAAGCGCCTGTTCGCAATTGTCGCGACGGCGTGGTTGGCCGATCAAGTCGATGTGGCGTTGCTGGTTTTTCTAATTGGGGACCTGAAAGACTATTTTCAACTTACACCGGTGCAGATTGGCTACCTCGCATCGATGACATTTCTCGGTCAGCTGGTCGGCAACCTCATCATCGGTTCGTTCTCAGACCTATTTGGACGCCGCATTGCCTTTCAAACGACGATGATCATCTGGGGTCTGGCAAGCTTCCTGGCGGCCGGAGCTTGGAGTGTTGCCTCGTTAATGGTCTTTCGCTTCTTGATCGGCGTGGGCGTAGGCGGCGAAGCCCCAGTTGCGCAGGCCGTGCTGTCGGAGATCATCCCGGCCAATGTGCGGGCCAAATACATTGCCTTCATGGAGGGCTTTTGGGCTGTCGGCTTCATCATTTCAGGCACCATCGCGTATTTCGTGCTGCCGGTCGCAGGCTGGCGCTGGGTCTTCGTCGTCGTCGGCCTGCTTTCGCTAGTCGTGTTTTGGGTGCGCCGTGGTTTGCTGGAATCTCCCCGATGGTTGGCTGACCGTGGCCGCTACACCGAGGCGGACGCGGTGATGCGCCAGATCGAGACTGGCGTGGAGACCGCAGGAGGCATCAGGCTTGCCGCAGCCAAGCCGTTTCTTGCCGAGACAACTCTTGAAACAAGAAATCCCTTTTCGGTGTTGCTGTCCCGGTTCTATCTGCGTGCCAATGTGATGTCCTTCTCGGTCTGGTTTTTTGCCTTGCTCGGCTTTTACGGATTGACCTCGTGGCTCGCCATCATCCTGGGCCAGCACGGCTTCTCAGTAGTAAAGTCGATTGGCTTTATTACTCTCATCACTTTCGGAGGTATCCCGGGCTTCTATGCAGCGGCGACCCTGCTTGAGCGCATCGGCCGCAAGCTGACCACGGCCATTTTTTTGTTTCTCAGCGCAGTCATGGTCTACATTTACGGCCACTCGACCACCGAGACGGGCTTGTTCGTCAGCGGCTTTATCATGCAATTCTTCATGTTTGGCATGTGGTCGTGCCTTTATGCTTACACGCCCGAGCTTTATCCGACTCGCGCTCGCTCGCTGGCGGCAGGTATGGCTTCGGCATTTGGGCGTGTCGGCGCCATCAGCGGCCCGATCGTGGTCGGTTACATCATCGGTCGGATCGGTGATGCGGGAGTATTCAGCCTGGGAGCGGCGAGCTTTGTGGCGGCGGCGCTCATAGTGCTGGCGTTGGGTATCGAAACACGCGGCCGAACAGTCGAGGAGATATGCCGCGGCGAGGAGCAGCGCTCCACTAATGCGAAAGCAGGGCTCGTCTCGAGCGTCAGTCCGTAACCACCACGTATTGTGGGTGATAAGCTTTCCATCGAGGGCCTCAATGTTCACGCCTACCATGGCGTGATGCGGCACGAAGCTAAAGTCGGCCAGACATTTCGGCTCGATGTCGTTGTCAAGTTTAGTCGTAGCTTGTTCCACGACGGTCTTTGTGCCGTGTCGCCTCAGTCGGTCACGAAAATTGCTCGAGATGCTTTCTGCGCACGGCCATATCATTTGATCGAGGCCGCTGCCGGGGCAGTTGTCGACGCCCTGCTGAACAGCAGTCTACAAATCACTGCGGTTCGCGTCGTAGTGCACAAGCCGCACGCGCCGGTCGCCGCAACGTTCGCCGACATTGGCGTGATCATTGAACGGGAACGTTGACGCTCGCTCCCCAGAATGGCTGTTATCGGAGGTTATTTACTACCTCCACCGTTAGCGCCGAATTACAGGCCGATCGCCGATCTGTATCGCCACGGGTTTGCAACGCCAAATCAACGACTGTTGCCGAATGGAATCAGTTAGTCGATCGGCTTCTTCGAATTCGGCGCGATACCTCCGAGAAGAGCGGTTATCGGAGCCAATTCGAAGACAACCGTCGGCCGGAGACTATCGGCGATGGAAGCTGCGCTGACGGCGGCGTTCAGAGAATGCCTACTTGCTATTTGGCTCCCTGGGCGGGAAACGAAGTAGGAGGCTACGTTATTGATTTAGCGTTGTTTTCTGTCAGGCGCGATAAGAGATGCCAACGCATCTACCAACACGAGCCGGACCCTACGACTCGAAGGTGCGATTGAGAATCGGACCACCGCAAGTGGAATGTTCGCGCCGCAGTGCCGCGCTGTTCTTAGCGTGGACGTCCGCGCCGCGGCGGCGGCGCGCTTGTCGGCTTTGCGCTTTTCGGAGGGATCGACGCCTTGGGCGAGCAGGCGCTTTGATTCGTTTCTGGCCTCGCGCGCCATTGCCAGTGTAACCACGGGATACGAGCCGAGCGCGATGGACTTTTGCTTGTCGGCGAAGCGGTACGCCAGACGCCAGAGCTTGGAACCCTCCGGCATTATGAGGAGGTAAAGGCCCCCACCGTCGCTCTTCTTGAGGGGGGTCTGCCGGGGTTTGAGGTTGCGGATCGTCGTATCAGTGAGTGCCATGGTGGCTCCTATAGCGTGTTAGGAGCCTCCCGCATCGTCCCGGCGGAGATACCAACAAATCTACCAACAGAATTTCTGGCTGCTCACGACAGACCGCGAACCATCGCGAACGACCATCGGGCCAAAGCCTTGATCGCGCAACAGTTTTTCAGACGATGCCGAACGGATGTGAACAGAAGAGAACAGGCGTTGGCTCCCCGGGCCGGATTCGAACCAGCGACCAACCGGTTAACAGCCGGTTGCTCTACCGCTGAGCTACCGGGGAAAAGCCTGCTCGCGACCGCGCCGCATATAACAAAGCCGCTCCCGCTTTGAAAGCGCGAAGCGTCGCAAAAGGCGATATTGGCAAAGCTTTGGCTGGCTTGCCGAGCCGTAGCGGGCGTGGGTGTCCGCCTTCGCCCAAGCGGCCTACGGCGCGACAGCCTTCGCCGCGCTGCGCTCGCGAAGGCTGGAGGCCACGCCCGGAATTGAACCGGGGTACACGGTTTTGCAGACCGTTGCGTAACCACTCCGCCACGTGGCCGTCCATAGGAGGGGTAACATCGGCATGGGTAACTGCACGCAATCGATTAAGCAATGCCTACGCGCCGTTACGGGAAACGTGCAATCGGCCGGAACAATTTCAATAGTTCCAGCCGTTTTCTTAGGAGGACTTTGGGGATTTTGCCGGGGAACTTTGAGTTCGCGGACGAATTGCCGTGGGTGCCTAACGGGTGTGGGCGAAACTCAATGAGTGTCCGGAGAAATACGGTGGCTACTCTCAAAACGGTGACGCTTGCTGCCGCCCTGATCGCAGGTGCGACCTCGCTGGCGATAGCGCAGAACGGCCCGCCGACGGGCGGCGAGCCGCCGGTTGCCGGTGGCGCAGCGGCGAGCAATCCGACCGCCGGCGGTAGCGGCCATGGCATGGCGCCCGCCAAGACGGTGCACAAGACGATGAAGAAAAAGAGTTCGAAGCCGCAATAAGCAAGTGAGCTGACCGCAGGCGCGCTAAATTGAGCGCGTCGGGCATCGATCGACCTCAAGCCCGGTCATGGCTGGCCATGGCCGAGTTTTTTGTGCGTGAGCACGTTTTGCAGCGCCTCGCGGAATGAGCGTTATTGCTGATGTGGGAGATTTGAGGCGCCAAGTTGAGGCGCCAAGTTGAGGTGCCAAGTTAGAGGTGCCAAGTGCGAGGCGCCCGCTTGCGTTTTGGCCGACCCTATCGCACAACGCAGCCATCGTTCATTTCCGGAACCCAAGCCATGTTCGACACCGCTACGGCGCGCCGCATGATGGTGGACGGGCAGGTTCGCACGGCCGACGTCACCAATCTCGATCTGATCGCGGCCATGCTGGCGGTGCCGCGCGAGCTGTTCGTGCCGCCGTCGCTTGCCGGGCAAGCCTATCTCGACGGCGATATCCCGCTGGGTGCCGGCCGGGTGCTGCTCAAGCCGATGGTTCTCGCCAAGCTCATTCAGGGCGCGCAGGTGAGTGCTGCCGATCATGTGCTCGATGTCGGTTGCGGCACCGGCTATTCGTCGGCCGTATTGTCGCGCCTGGTCAACTCGGTTGTGGCCCTTGAGGAGGACGCAACTTTTGCGAGAATGGCACAGGAGGCACTGTCGGCGGGCGTCGGCGCAGCCAAGATCACGGTGGCCATCGGGCCTTTGACTGCCGGCTGGCCGACGGCGGCGCCTTACGATGTGATTCTGCTCAATGGCGCCATCGAAATCGCGCCGGAGATCCTCGGGCGCCAGTTGAAGCCGCAGGGCCGGATGGCCTGTATTTTCGGTCGAGCTCCGACCGGCAAAGCCATGATCTACCGCATGATTGAGGGCCACTTGGTCGGCCGGCCGATTTTCGATGCCAGCGCCCCGGTATTGCCGGGCTTTGCCGCACCCGCGGCTTTCGTGTTCTAGCGGCCGTTGCGCGTCGCTCTGGGCCACGTATAGCGCCAATTGCGTATGGCGTACGCTGCCGCTGGAGGCCGGTCCGGCGCGTTTTTGCGGTGGCTTCTGCCGCTAAGAGCGGAAATACTGGAAGCTACTCCACTGTGGCGCAGAAACTCCTATTCAGAGATTTTTGCATTTCATCCCCAGATGCAGGGTTTCCCCCGCCGCGCCAGCCGCTTAATGTCGCTAGTTTCGCGTTGCCGACCATGCTGGCTGGCCGGGAGGTGATGGCGCGTCTGTGATGGGGATCCACCGCGCAAGGGGCGGGCGGAGGTAGGTGGTGGGAGCTGTGTCTACGTCATGAGGGCACGGGGAGCGCGGGCGCATAGTCTGGCCTTCGCAAGCCTCGCGTTGGCCGGCATTGCCGTGGCCGCCGGCTGCACTGCGGCGGCTGCCGACACGCTGGAATGGGCGCTCGTCCAGGCTTATCAGAACAATCCGGCGCTCAATGCGCAGCGGGCGGCCTTGCGCGCGACGGATGAGAACGTACCGCAGGCTTTGTCGGGCTACCGGCCGAAGTTAAGCGTCACCAGCACCGACGGCTTCGCTTATTCCAGTACGCTGTCGGAGAGCGTCAATCAGCAGGTGTTTCCAAACACCGTCACCTATTCGAATATCGCCAGAGACATGGGGCAGCGCGGCATCGGCGCCACCGCGACCGAAACGTTGTTCAACGGCTTTCAGACCGCGAACAAGACGCGTCAGGCGGAAAGCCAGGTCATGGGCGCGCGCGAGACCTTGCGCGTCACCGAACAGCAAGTGCTGCTCGATGCGGCTACCGCCTATATGAACTTGCTGCGCGACGAGGCCATCCTCGACCTCAACCGCAGCAACGTCGAAGTTCTCACCGAACAGCTCAAGCAGACGCGCGATCGCTTCAATGTCGGTGAGGTGACGCGCACCGACGTCGCGCAAGCCGAATCGCGGCTGGCTGCCGGCCGCTCGTCATTGCTCGGCGCGCAATCGAACTATGTCACATCGCAGGCCAATTATCGGCGCGTGATCGGCGTCGATCCGGGACGGCTCAGTCCGGGCACGCCGGTCGACCGGCTGTCGCCGGCGGTGCTGCCCGCAGCGATCACCGAGGGCCAGAACCAAAGCCCGTCGGTGCTCGCCGCCACGTACGGCGTTGATATCGCCGAACTCGCCGTGAAAATCAGCGAAGGCGCGTTGTATCCGAACCTCTCGCTGACGGCGAGCGCAGCGAAGAGCTATTCGCCGCTCTATAACGTGCTGAAGCAGACGACCGCGTCAGTGCTCGGCACCATAACCATCCCGATCTACCAGGGCGGCGCCGAATATTCGTCGATCCGCCAATCCAAGGAAACGGTGGGACAACAGCGTCTCAATCTCGACGTCAATCGCGACCAGGCGCGCGCCACCGTGGTGCAGAGCTGGGGCCAGCTGGATGCCGCCAAGGCGCAGATCGAGGCGACGACCGCGCAGGTCAACGCGGCCGAGATCGCGCTCAACGGCGTGCGCGAAGAAGCGCGCGTCGGCCAGCGCACCACGCTCGACGTCCTCAATGCCCAACAGGAACTGGTCAATGCGCGCGTCGCGCTGGTCACCGCTCAGCACGACCGCGTGGTGGCATCCTACACGCTGTTGGCGGCGGTCGGCGGGCTGTCGATGCAGCACCTTGGATTGAATGTGCTGATCTACGACCCGCAAGTGCATTATCAGCAAGTGCGCGATGCCTGGATCGGCGTGCGCACGCCCGACGGCAGATAGTTCCGGCGACGACCGGGGCGGGGGCCGCCATACGGTGTGTCCACAGATCGCGCCTTGGCTTCGACTTTCGTCATGACAAACTTGCCGACTACATTGCATAGTTGCTGTTGTGTGATTCGGCGGCGCCACGGGGCGGCAGCCTCGTGATGAGGCGAATGGGAACGCACGAATAAGGCACGCAACGAGGCACGCGGGTAACGCAAGCCAAGCCAGGCGAGGGTGTGCATGACGCAACCGGCGAAATCGCAGGAGCCGTCGATGGAGGAGATTCTGGCCTCCATTCGTCGCATTATCGCCGACGACGACGCCAACAAATCCCCGCCGCGGGCCCCGGAGCCGCCGAAGGCACAACCGGAGCCGCCGCCACCCCCGCCGCAGCCGGTGTTTTCCGCGCCACCGGCGCCGCCGCCGCGTCCGCGCGTCGAGCCCGAGCCACCCCCAATGATGGAGGCGCCGAGCCCGCTCGACGCCGCGACCGTGGCGGATCAGGCGTCGGATATTCTCGATCTCACCGAATCAATGGCGGCGCCAATGCCGCCGCCGTCGCCAGCGAATCCCCCGGCCGGTGCCATGCCAAATCCCGCAGCACAATTTCGTACGATCGACGGCAGTTCCGACGTGGGGTTTGACGAGGTGACCGAGAGACCCGCCGCGCCGGACAGCGAGGAGCGGGGGCGGCTCATCTCCAATACAACCAGCGCCGCGGTCGATTCCGCCTTCAATGCGCTCGCTCAGACCGTCCTGGTGCAGAACGCCCGGACGCTCGAAGATCTGGTGCGCGAAATGCTGCGGCCGATGCTGAAAACCTGGCTCGATGACAATCTGCCCGGCATGGTGGAGCGCCTGGTGCGCGCCGAGATCGAGCGGGTCTCGCGCGGGCGCGCCAGCTAGGGTTTTAGCCTTTCAGCGCGGCCGCGAGCTTGAGCGCCTGATCCGACAGCACCGCGGGGTCTTCCTTGAAGCTTGCCGGCGGCTTTAACGCCACGCCGATCTTGCGCGGAATGACGTGCACGTGCAGGTGAAACACCACCTGGCCGCCGGCCGGCTCGTTGAATTGCTGAATGGTGAGGCCATCGGCGGCAAAAACGGTCATGGCGGCGCGCGCAATCGTCTGCGTGGCCTTCATGACATGCGCCAGATCGTCCGGCGCAATGTCGAGGATGCTACGGGCAGGGGATTTGGGGATGACCAGAGTGTGGCCGGGCGCCCGCGGCATGATGTCGAGAAAGGCAAAGACCTTGTCGTTTTCGAAGACTTTATGCGCCGGCAGTTCACCGCGCAGAATCTTGGCAAAGATATTATTGGGATCGTAGCTCGTCATCGCGATGCTCCGGGGTTGCGCGGCGATCTTAATCATTCCGGCTCGACGACGAAATCTTTGCGGAACGGCGCCAGGCTCGCAAGCTCTTCGCCGGCCGCCGCGACATAGGCGCGCTCACGCACCAGGTAATCGGCAATGGCGCGCCGCAAGCCTGCGTCGGCGATGTAGTGCGCCGAATAGGTCGTGGTCGGCATGTAGCCGCGCGAAATCTTGTGTTCGCCTTGCGCTCCGGCTTCGACCCGGGCCAGCTTGTGGGCGATCGCGTAATCGATCGCCTGGTAGTAACACAGCTCGAAATGCAGGAACGGGTGGTGCTCGATGGCGCCCCAGTGGCGGCCGAACAGAGTGTGCGAGCCGACAAAATTGATGGCGCCGGCGATCCAGCGCCCGGCGCGCTTGGCCATCATGAGCACGATGCGATCGCGCATCTTCTCGCCGACGAGTGAATAGAACGACCGGGTGAGATAAGGCCGGCCCCATTTGCGCGACCCCGTCTCCATGTAAAACTCGAAGAAAGCGTCCCAGACGTCCTCGGTCAAATCGCTGCCGGTCAGCCAATGCACGGTGATGCCGTTTTGCAAGGCGTCATGCCGCTCGCGTCGGATGGTTTTGCGCTTGCGCGAGCTTAACGCCGCGAGGAAATCGTCGAAGGTCGAATAGCCCGGGTTTTCCCAGTGGAATTGCTGATCGGTGCGTTGCAGATAGCCGAGTTCGCCCAATAGGCGGAATTCCGGCTCGGTCGCGAAGGTCACGTGCACCCCCGATGCGCCGGAGAGCTTGCACAGTTCGATCAGCCCGCTCGCGAGCGCGCGGCCGACGGCCTCGGCGCTGGGGCCGGGGCGCAGTAACAGCCGTGGACCGGTCGCCGGCGTGAACGGTACCGCGATTTGCAGCTTTGGGTAATAGCTGCCGCCGGCGCGTTCATAGGCCTCGGCCCAGCCTCGGTCGAAAACATATTCGCCGCGCGAGTGGCTCTTGAGATAGCAGGGAGCGACGGCCAAAAGCTCGCCGTCGGCCGTTTTTGCCAGCACGTGCTGAGGCTGCCAGCCGGTGCGGCCGCCGACCGATTGCGATTCCTCGATCGCGGAAAGAAAATCGTGTGAAACAAACGGGTTATATACGGCTTCCTGATGTGAATTGTGATCGCCGGGCGCAGGATTGGCGCAGGCATCCCACTCGGCGGCGCTGATCTCATCGATGGCGCCGACCACGCTGATGTGCAGTTCCGTCATCGGCGTTGCCCGTTCAAGCGGTACTACGGCGTCCTTCTGCACGCGGATCATGGCCGAAAACCCTCGAAAATCATCTGGTCGGCGAAGCAGGCGGCAGTTTTCCGCTCGGCTTCGGTTCGCACCGCCCAGGTCAATAGCGGCAAGCTAAAAACGTGCCGTGCGAGTGACGGTGCGAATGCCGGTAAATCCGCCACTGCATAGGCCACAAATTGCGCTCGGGCCGCCAATCCGGTGACGAGATAACCCATTCCATATCGCATCCAAAATGGCATCTGATCCCAATATGGATGCGGCCGGTATTTGGCGGCTACGATGCCGCAAGCAATAGGCGGCGCTTTGTGCCGCAAGGCCGCTACCTGTCCGGGATCGAACGACATTGGCGCCGCCGGCCCACGGTAGCCGGCGAGCACCGCGGCGACACGTGCCGGAAGCCTGCCGTCGCCGTCAAAACGGCTTTTGAGTTCGATCAGCATGGTGACGCGGCCGTCGACGAGGTCGCAGAGGTCGCCAAGTGTCAGCATGTGTTCGTCGCTGCCGCGGAACGGCACGCGCTTGAGCGCGGCGGCGTTCAGCCGGTCAAGCCGGCCCTCGCCTTGGGTGAGCCGCCCGAGCACGTCGTCATGGTGAACCATGGCCTCGCCGTCGGCGCTGAGCTGGACGTCGACCTCGATGCCGTAATTGGCGGCAATGGCGGCGCGCACGGCGCCGGCGGTATTCTCGATCAGGCCGTGCGCCGCGTCATGCAAGCCGCGGTGAGCGATGGGCCGCGAAGTGAGCCAGTCGAGACCGGTCGGCACGGATCAGGACACTTCGAACAGGCCCTCGACTTCGACCGCGGCATCGGCCGGCAGCGCGGCGACGCCGACGGTCGAACGCGCATGCTTACCCTTGTCGCCGAAGACCGCGACCATGAGGTCGGAGGCGCCGTTCATCACTTTCGGGCCCTCGGTGAAGCCGGCCGCTGAACTGATGAAGCCGCCGAGCCGGACCACGCGCGTTACTTTGTCGAGATCGCCGAGCGCTGCCTTGACCTGTGCCAAAAGGTTGATCGCGCAAGCGCGTGCCGCTTTCTGCCCGTCTTCGACGGAAACCCCGTCGCCAAGCCGGCCCTTGGCGGCGAGCTTGCCGTCGCCGTCGAGGCAGATCTGGCCCGACACATTGAGCAGATTGCCGGTGCGTACGTAGGGAACGTAATTGGCCATCGGCGCCCTCGGCTCTTGCAGCGTAATGCCAAGCTCCCGCAATTTATTTTCCACCATTCCGGCCATCGGCTCCTCCGGCTGCACTGCAAGCATTTGAGTAGGCGATAGAGCCTTCTTCGCCGATCATTTGGCGCCTTGCAAGCGCGGGCCCGCGCCTTTCTCCCGCTTATCGGCAGCGCTAGGAGCTGTTGCCGGCAGCGGATAAGTCGGCCTATCTTCGCCGCAATTGCGGCAAAAAGGAAATCGGCGCAGGGGGAAACGGCAGGCGGGGGCCCATCTCCGAAGCGAGTTGAGCGAGATAGGTTCATGGTCGTGGATGACATGGTGCCGCTGCGCACCGCCGCCGTTGCCCTTGGTTTGTTTACACTGGCGGTTTTGGCGCCGGCGCAGGCGCAAGATACCGCGCTGCCAGCGGCCGCACCGGACGCCTCGGTCGTGCTGGTGCCGCATCGGGCGATCTACGATCTCTCGCTCGGGCAGACGCGTGGCAACTCGCAGATTGCCAGCGTCAGCGGCCGCATCGTCTACGATTTCGGCGGCAGTGCCTGCCAGGGCTATTCGCTGGATTTCCGCCAGGTCTCCGAGCTCGATACCGGCGAAGGCAAAGTATCGACCAGCGATCTGCGCTCGACCACCTGGGAAGGCGCCGACGCCAAGAGCTTCAAATTCACTTCGCAAAATTTCGTCGATCAAAATCTGGTCGATTCCGTCGACGGCCATGCCGAGCACGACGCCACCCAGACGGCGGTCAATCTCGACAAGCCGCAGCAGAAAAGCCTCAACCTCGACCCCGGCGTGGTATTCCCGACCCAGCATATGATCCGCGCCATCCAAGCCGCGCGCGCCGGCAAGACCATCCTGAATTTTCCGGTCTATGACGGCTCCGACACCGGCGACAAAGTCTTCAACACGCTCACGGTGATCGGCCAAAAGATCGCGCCCGGCGAGCGTCACCACGACGATGCCGCGGCCGACGAGCCGAAACTCGCCAGTGTCGCGCGCTGGCCGGTCACGATCAGCTATTTCGACAAGGGAAAAGCCGACAATTCCGGCGAACAAACACCGGCTTACACCATCGGCTTCGAGCTTTACGAGAACGGCATTTCGCGCGCGCTGACGCTCGACTACAACGACTTCGTCGTCGACGGCAAGCTGACCTCGCTGGAGGTCAAAGATCAGAAGCCGTGCCCGTAAGGCAATGACTGCTATGGCTTTTCCGGTCCCTCGAAGGCAAGTCCCCTGACCACGGCGCCGTCGCCGAAACGCGCGCGCACGTCATCGACGGCGTGTTCGGCAAGCGCCGAGCGGCCGTCGACAAGATCGGCGGGATCGGCCTCGTCCGCTGCAGCCAGCGCGCTCACGCCGACGCCGAGGAGGCGATAGCGGGTGCCGTCGGTTTCGTGTTCGAGCAACCCGCGGGACGCCGCAAAGATACGCCCTGCCAGTTGCGTCGGCGCCTCCAGCGATCGCGCCCGGGTGCGGATCTTGAAATCCGCGGTTTTGAGCTTCAGCGTCACGGTGGCGCCGGCCAATGCCTTACTTTTGAGCCGCGCCGACACGTCCTCCGCCAAGCTCCACAAAATCTTCTCCAACGAGCGGAAATCGGCGATGTCGTGCTCGAACGTCGTTTCCGAGGACACGCTTTTGGTTTCGCGTTCGGCATTCACCTGGCGGGTGTCAATGCCGCGCGCCAATCGTGCCAAGCGGCGGCCCTCCTCGCCGTAGCGGCGCATCAACTCGATCTCGCTCGTGCGCTGCAGGTCGGCAATGCGGCTAAATCCGTCGCGCGCATAGCGCGCGGCGCTGATCTTGCCGACGCCGTAGATGAAGCCCACCGGTTTTGGCGCGAGAAAGGCTGGCGCTTCGGCGGCGCCGAGCACGGCAAAGCCCCGCGGCTTGTCGAGATCGGAGGCGACTTTGGCGAGGAATTTATTGCAGGACAGCCCGATCGAAACGGTGATTTTCAGGTTGTTCTCGACACCGGCGGCAAAGCGCGCCAGCGCCTTGGCGGGCGACATGCCGTGCAGGCGCGCCGTGCCGGACAGATCGAGAAAAGCCTCGTCGATCGACAGCGGCTCCACGAGCGGCGTCAAAGCGAACATCAATTGGCGCACCTCGCGCCCGACCTCGCTGTATTTTTCGAAATTAGGCTGGACCACCTTTGCCTGCGGACACAGCCGCAGCGCCTCGAACATCGGCATCGCCGATTTCACGCCGTAGGTGCGGGTGATATAGCAGCAGGTGGCGACAACGCCGCGCTTGCCGCCGCCGACAATCAACGGTTCTGCGGCTAACGAGGGGTCGTCGCGCTTCTCGATTGCTGCATAAAACGCATCGCAATCGACATGCGCGATGGCGAGCGTCTCAAGCTCGTCATGGCGCAGCAAGCGCGGCGAGCCGCAAGCCGCGCAGCGCAGGTTTTGCGGTGACGCATCGGCCAGGCAATCGCGGCAGAAGCTCGTGCTCATTGCGCACCGATGGCAAACCTTCCAGCATGATCCCGAAAAGTGGAAACCGGTTTTCGGAAGAGATCATGCTCAAAAAACCTGGATGGTGATCCATTCGGATCGCCATCTAGGGCAAATCGCGTTCCCATTCGCCGCCGAGCGCGCGCTGCGCCCGCGCGATCTCGGCCGGATCGAGGCCGGCGCGCTCGGCAAAAGCCAGCAACAGACTCTCGTCGGTGAGCATATGCTCCAGCACGCCGGCGAGAAAGTCGGGCGAACGGGCCGCGTCACGGATCGCCTCGGGGCCTATGCCGGTTGCGCCAAGAAAGGCGTCCATTCGCTCAGGGTCTTCGGCGATGAAGGCAAGCGCCCCAATCGCCAGCATTTCGGCGCCTTCCGGAGACGGCCTTGCGCGCTTTGTCATGGGCTTCCATTTGCCTTTCCGTAACATATCGGGACTAGCCTCCCGATGCCGCCCGCAGGCGATTCTGCCGCTTGCCGCCAGCATCGGGCCGGGGACCGGCGAAGGGAATGGGGGATGGCAAAAACCGTCCTGATTGTGGAAGACAACGAGCTCAACATGAAGCTCTTTCACGATCTGTTGGAAGCTCACGGCTATGCGACGGTCGGGACGCGCAATGGCATCGAGGCGCTCGATCTGGCGCGCAAGCATCGGCCCGACCTCATTCTAATGGACATCCAGCTTCCCGAAGTCTCCGGCCTCGAAGTCACCAAGTGGCTGAAGGACGATCAGGACCTAAAGAAGATCCCGGTTGTCGCGGTCACGGCTTTCGCCATGAAGGGCGACGAAGAGCGTATCCGGGAGGGCGGTTGCGAAGCTTACCTTTCCAAACCGATCTCGGTGGGCAAATTCATCGAGACCATCCGCCATTTCCTCGGCAATCCGTAAAGGTTCGCAATGACTGCCCGCGTACTGGTCGTTGACGATATTCCCGCCAACGTCAAACTGCTCGAAGCGCGGCTGTCGGCCGAGTATTTCAACGTCGTCACCGCGATGAGCGGGCGCGACGCGCTGGCGATCTGCGAGCGCGCCGAATGCGACCTCGTGCTGCTCGACGTGATGATGCCGGACATGGACGGCTTCGAGGTCTGCCGCCGGCTCAAAAGCAATCCGGCGACCCATCACATCCCGGTCATTATGGTGACCGCACTCGACCAGCCGTCCGACAAGGTCCGCGGCCTGGAGGCCGGCGCCGACGATTTTCTGCCCAAGCCGATTTCGGAGCTGGCGCTGATTGCGCGCGTGCGCTCGCTGGCGCGGCTCAAAATGGTCACCGACGAGCTGCGCATGCGGGTCTTGACCTCGCATGAGATCGGCATTGAATCGCCGGAGCGCGAGGCGGTGGCCGACACCGGCCGCAACGGCCGCGTCCTGATCGTCGACGATCGCCCCGCCTCCTACGAGCGCATCGCCGCGACCTTGTCCAAGGAGCATGCCGTCGAGGTCGAAGCCGACCCGAACCAGGCGCTGTTCCATGCCGCCGACGGCAATTTCGACCTCCTCATCGTTTCGCTGGGACTGGAAAATTTCGACGCGCTGCGGCTGTGCAGCCAGATCCGTTCGCTCGACCGCACCCGCAACCTGCCTATCCTCGCCATCACCGAGCCGGACAACACTGCGCGCATGCTGCGCGGGCTCGAGATCGGCGTGAACGACTTTCTGATCCGGCCGATCGACAAGAACGAGCTGTTGGCGCGCGCGCGCAGCCAGGTGCGCAAGCGCCGCTACACCGAGCGGCTGCGCGACAATGTGCAGATGTCGATCGAAATGGCGATCACCGACGCGCTGACCGGCCTGTTCAATCGCCGCTACATGGAAAGCCATCTCGGCACGCTGATCGAGCAGGCCGCGGCGCGTGGCAAGCCGCTCTCCGCGCTCGTTCTCGACATCGATTATTTCAAAGCGATCAACGACAGCCACGGCCACGACGCCGGCGACGACGTGCTGCGCGATTTCGCGCTGCGCATCAAGCGCTCGATCCGCGGCATCGATCTGGCGTGCCGTTACGGCGGCGAGGAATTCGTGATTATCATGCCGGAGACCGACATGGCGGTGGCGGCAATGGTCGCCGAGCGGCTGCGCCGGCGCATTGCCGCGGAACCCTTCGCGATTGCGCAGGGCAGCCGCCAGATTCCGGTAACGATCTCGATCGGCATCGCCGGCTTGCGCGGCAAGGACGACACCGCCGCGGCGCTGCTCAAGCGCGCCGACCAGGCGCTCTACCGCGCCAAACGCGACGGCCGCAACCGCGTCGTGCCCGACGCCGCGTGAGGAGCCATAAACCGCAGGCAATGTCTGCCCTAACGGACAAAGCAGACATCTCAATTGACCACGCCACGTCCGCTATTGGTCGATTGTGTTGCAAAACTCGTTTTGCACAGGTGATTAAAAATTCTGCGGGCTGTAGGAGCGTCTTTCATGTAAAGATGTGGGGCGACTGATCCTCTCACGTTATACTCACCTGCGACTTCGGCAACGAGATTGAGAGTATGCGAATCGGGGATCATCTCCCGCTTATTGTTTTCGCGAAAAATTTGTGGCGCTGCAACTTTCGACTTTTGCAACACAATCGGCCCGAAGCGACATTGGCTGCGAGATTTCGGCGTGGCGCGACAGGTGCCGCGAGCGGCGGCCCCCCTCGATCAATGGCCCGGTTCCCCCGGCAGCGGCAGCAAGAAGCGCGGATGGTCGGGAGGTGCCACTTTGTTCGTCCTGTCGGCGAGGCGCTTTAATGAAAAATTAGCGTGAACACATCCCTAATGATCAAGCGGGATGAATCGGTCTGCGCGGCAAGATCCACGCGGCAAGACACGGAGGAATCCGATGGCTGACAGGACATGGCCCGATGCCGGCGAGGGTCGCGGCCGCTCACCGCGTGCACTGGCATGCGCGACGCTGTTTGTGTCGTTGTTGGGTCTCGGCGGCGCGACACTGGCGCGCGCCGCCGAGCCCGCTGTGGTTATTCCGGCGCCGACGCTCGATCCGGCGCCCCCGGCCGCGAACGCCTTGCAGAGGATCGTGCTGGCCGGCGGCTGCTTCTGGGGCCCGCAGTTGGTGTACGAGCACGTCAACGGCGTCACGCAAGCGCTCTCCGGTTATGCCGGTGGGCAGAAAGCGACGGCGCACTCCGAGATCGTCGGCACCGGCACCACCGAAGACGTCGAATCGGTGCAGCTGACATTCGATCCGCGGCAGATTTCGCTCGGCAAAATTCTGCAGATATATTTCTCGGTCGCGCACAACCCGACCGAACTCAACTATCAAGGCCCCGACGTGGGCGCGCAATACCGCTCCGAGATCTTCTATACCAACGACGCGCAGAAACGCGTCGCCGAGGCCTATATCGCGCAATTGAACACGGCACACGTCTTTGCCAAATCGATCGTCACCAAGGTCGAGGCTTTGCCGGGGTTTAAGCCGGCCGCAGGCGACGATCAGGACTTTGCCGTCCTGCATCCGGATCAACCCTACATCGTGTCCAATGACCTGCCAAAGGTTGCAAACCTCAAGCGCCTCTTCCCCGATTACTATCGTGAGACGCCAGTCACCGTGTTGGCGTCGAGCAAGCCCGTCGAGTGACTGCTTGTGGTCGAAGCGCTCGGGCGAGCGGACGGCAGCCCGACGCGCGAAAAGCTGCCCAGCGGCATCAACGCGCTCCGTTCGATCTCGGCGGTATAGTGCTGTGCTATGGACTGGATAAGCACCGGGGCTCGGACCGGGTCCTCTTCACGATCATGAAGGCCGACGGGTCGTTCAAACCGCTCGGGCGCCTGATCAAGATGGCAGGGCAATGACGAAGCGTGTAGAGGTGCGGCGAAGAGAGCGTCGGGTGCGTACAGATCAATACAAATCGGGCTTTGCCATCCGTCGCGGCCGGCCGGGCTCGTTCGCCTTCATGCGGACGATCCGCGCGCGTCTTTATGTGGCGTTCGGCCTGGCTGCGGGCATGACGGTGATCGGCTCGCTGTTTGGTCTGTTTGCCTTCGCCACGATCGGCAAAACCTTGGACGCAATCGTTTTCCGCAGCATGCCGGCCACCGTCGAGTCGATACGGCTGTCGGAGGAGACTGGCGACCTAGTTGCCTTCGCCCCACGCTTGATGGCGGCTAACGATGAAAGTCACAGAACGGAAATCGCCAGCGAAATCGCTGCGCAAACTCGCAATCTCAATGTAAGAATCGAGCGCCTGCGGGCGCTCAATGCCGGTCAAAGTGCCGAGATCGCCGATACGCTTGATCGAAGCATGGCGCGAGCCGCTATGGACGAACGGCTCCACGCGCTGAGTCACGCCGTCGCGGATCGCATCCAAGGTTCTGCGCAACGGCGGGCGCTGGCACTCGTCGTCCGCCAGGCGCATAAAGATTTCCTCGAGGCGATCACGCCGGCGATCGAAAACGCCAATTTCGATCTCACGACAAAAAATCAGAACGACAGGACGGCGCTGAGCCAATCCATCGATTCGCTGCGGCGCCTGCTCGAAGTGCAGGCCGACGCCAATCTCCTTGTCGGACTGCTGATCGAAGCGTCCATGGTGACCAATATTGCGAACCTGCCGCCGCTTCGCGATTTCGATTGCCGCGGCCGAGCGTCACATCGACCATAACTTGATGGAGCTACCCAAATCCGATCAGCGCGACAAGATAAGCGCCCTGTACAGCAAGCTCGCCTCACTGTCCGGGGACAATGGAATCGTCGTCGAACGGGCCAACGAATTGAAGGGCGAGCAGAATGCTCAGCAGGGTTACGCGGCCGCGCTCGCGCAAGCAGCGATTCTCCGCACCACTGTGGAAAGATTGATCCAACACCAAGGCACATTTGCCGAAACGCTCTCGGCGCGGGCAATTTCGCAGATCAAGCTTGGCCGGATCATTCTGATCCTCCTCAGCATTATGGCGCCTGCCAGTGCCGGCTTGATTGCCTGGTTCTATGTCGGCCGCAGTATCGTCGGCCGCTTGACGCTGCTCAGCGGCGCCATGCGCCGGATCGCTGCGGGCGAGGCGAAGGTAGCGGTCCCGGTGAGCGGCCGCGACGAGATCGGAGGCATGGTCGAGGCGCTGCTCGTATTTCGCCGCGCGATCGAAGACCTCACCGCCGCGCGCCAAAGCGAGAATGACCGTGCACGGCAAGCCGAAACGCGGCAGCAGCAGATCGAAGCGGCGACCAGAAATTTCGAACATGCGGTGAATGACATCGTCGGTGCACTCGACGGCGCATCGAAGACGATGGACAATTGCGCGCAGATCATGGCGGAGGCTGCCAATCACAATCAGACGCAGGCGGACACGACCGCGACCGCATCGGAGCAGGCGACGAAGAATGTCAACAGCGTCGCCATGGCGTCGGAGGAAATCGCGCAATCGGTTGAACAGATTTCCCATCAGGCGCGGGAATCCGCCGACATGGCCCGCCGGGCGACTAAGGAAGCAAAGTCGATCATAGCGACGGTTGAACGCCTGGCGGCGACGGTCGGACAGATCAACAGCGTCAGCAATCTCATTCGCGACGTCGCGGCGCAAACCAATCTGCTCGCGCTCAATGCGACGATCGAGGCGGCGCGTGCCGGTCCGGCCGGTCGCGGTTTTGCCGTGGTCGCGCAGGAGGTTAAGACGCTCGCGTCGCAGACCGAGAAGGCAACCGGTGACATCACGCAGCAGATTTGCTCGATTGAGGGAACCACGACGAGCGTGGTGCAAGCCATGCAAGCTATCGCCGGCACGATCAGCCAGCTCGACGAAAATGCCACTGAAATTTCGGTGGCGGTGCAGCAGCAGGATGCCGTCAGCAAGGAGATCGCCCGGAGTGCCGGTGCCGCGGCTGAGCGCACCCGCGAGGTGTCGGCGAGCGTCGTGCAGGTTTCCGACGCCGCGAGCAAGACCGGTCAGGTTGCCAATGCGGTTCTCAATGCCGGCAGCGAACTAGCGGCCAAATCCGGCAGATTGCGTGCTGAAGTCGAGCGCTTTCTGGCACAGGTCCGGGTGGCGTAGCGCCGATTCAGGTGCCGATCGTCGTTACAGCTTCCGTGAGGTGCCGTAAGCACGCGCCCTCGCAGGGCGCTCTATCGCCGCCGTCAGTTCGGTACCGGTAACTACAATTTTTGTGGTTGACGGCAATTGCGCCAATTCGCCGAAACTTTGACGGTTGATTTCGCTGCCGGTTCCGCTAGCCTTCGTGGAACGGCATTCCTCGCTGATCCAAGGGGCCTTGCAGCGAGCCAAGCGATGCCGCCAGCTATGCGAACCCATTGATAACCCTGCGGTATGCTCAGGTCCGCCGCATCTCCTGGGTCCGTGGGGTTCGGCCGGCACGGGAGCGGTGCGAGTGGCCTCCTCATAACACCGTTTCCGGCCGGCCACCTTTTCCGGCGGCCTCGCACGGCGCGCCTTGGGCTTTGGACGGAATCAACTTGAGCTTTTGACGGAATCAAAAAGGGCGCCGGATCGGCGCCGTTCGCACGCTGCGCAAGTGCAGCCTATTTGATCTTGGATTCGGTAAATTCGACGTGCTTTTTCGCCACCGGATCGTATTTCTTCATCTTCAATTTGTCGGTCATCGTGCGCGAATTCTTGTAGGTGACGTAATAGAAGCCGGTATCGGCGCTGGATACGAGCTTGACCTTGATCGTGGTGTTCTTGGCCATAACGGGACCTCAGTGGACCTCGGGTTGATCGGTTGGCTGCAACCTAGTCGGCGAGGCTCGAAAGTCAAGAAAACCCGGCCGCCGGTCTGATCGAGGCTTCAAAGCACTTCCCGCACAAAGCGCTTGTGCAGCATGCGGTAGAGCGGGACCGGGTGATCGAATTGCATACCGCCGGCGATGCGGTCCTGCAATTCTTCGAGCACCACCGCCGTGATGCCCGGCATATCGAGCTGGCGCGCCTCGGTAATGGGCAGCCAGACCAGTTCGACTAACTCCTTATCCGGCCCGACAAATCCCTCGTCACGCCGCGCGATTGCAGAGACATCGGCGGTGAAAAAGCGGCTGTCGAAGCGCAGCGGCCGCTTCGGCGGGGTGATGGCGCGGGCGACGAAGTGGATCTGGCTCAGATCCGGCACGATCCCGGCTGCGGCGAACGGCTGCCAATGCCCCGGCGGGACCTCTATGGGGCCGGCCGAGGGAACGCCGAGCATCAGCCCGGTTTCCTCATAGGTCTCGCGCACCGCCGCCAAAGCATAGGCCGCGGCTTTCGCGGCGCTTGGCCGTTTCACTCGCCGCATCAATTTTGCGACGTGACGCTCATTGAGCGCGGCGGCGGTCGCCATCAGCCGGTCGGCCGGTTCGATGCGGCCGCCGGGAAAGACGAATTTGCCCGGCAAGAAGCGGTGCCGCTGGTGGCGTCGCCCGAGCAGCACTTTTGGCACCGCCTCCGTACGGTCGATCAAAATCAGCGTTGCCGAATCCCGCGGCTTGACGTTGGGGAAAGATTGATCGCGCATGGTGCGGGTAAGCCGCTCGGCACGGTCGGCCGCCGTGCCGCCGGCGACCACGCTGGAATGGCTCTCGTCCAGATATTCACGTTTCATCGTCATTCACGCTTCATCGTCACGCCGGCGGCCGCGCTCTTTCTGGCGCGGTGCAAATTTCGGACTTGATCGCGGCCTGTGTCCAGTCCTCGTTTCCGCGGCACGGTCATGTCCGACAAGCTTAAATCGCAGGGCGCCGGCGACCGGCGCCGCTTCGACGAGCTGCACCGTCACCGGATCGCCGAGCCGGTGCGTCACCGCGCGGCCAACAAAGGCGCGGCCGGCTTCGTCGAAGCGGAAATACTCGTCGCCGATGGTGCGCGCCGGCACAAATCCGTCGGCGCCGGTCTCGTCGAGCTCGACAAACAGGCCGGCACGCGTGACGCCTGATATATGCCCATCGAACGTCGCGCCGACGCGGTCGGCCAGAAAATGCGCGATCAACCGGTCTGCCGTTTCGCGCTCGGCCTTCATGGCGCGGCGTTCAGTGGCGGAGATGTTGGCGGCGATTTCGGCGAGCGATCGCGCATCGGTGTCGTCCGGCTGCCCATCGGCGCCGAGCTTTGCCGCGCGGATCAGGGCACGATGCACGACGAGGTCGGCATAGCGGCGGATTGGCGAAGTGAAGTGAGCATAGCGGCGCAGATTGAGGCCGAAATGGCCGAAATTCTCCGGCGAGTATTCGGCCTGGGCTTGCGTGCGCAACACCACTTCGTTGACCAGCCGCTCGACGTTGCGGCCCTTTACGCGCGACAGAATTGTGTTGAAGCCGTCCGGCCGCAGCGTGCCGCCCTTCGGCAGCGAGATATCGAGCGTCGTCAAGAATTCGCGCAGCGCATTGAGCTTTTCCACCGACGGCTCGTCATGCACGCGATAGATCAGCGCCACGTGGCTGTGCTCGCAGGTTTCGGCGGCGGCGACATTGGCGAGGATCATGAATTCCTCGATGAGCCGGTGCGCTTCGAGCCGCTGCGGCATGATCACGCGATCTACCGTGCCGTCGGATTTGAGCATGATCTTGCGTTCCGGAATGTCGAGATCGAGCGGGCCGCGCTCGTCGCGCGCGTGCAGCACGGTACGGTAGGCGGCGTAGAGCGGCTCCAGGATCTTTTCGGCGATAGCCTCGGTGACTTCGTCGGGGCGGCCAGTGACCGCGAGCTGCGCCTGTTCGTAACGCAGCCGCGCCGCGGAGCGGATCAGCACGCGGTGGAACGTATGCGAGCGCTTGCGGCCGTCGGCGCCGATCACCATGCGCACGGCGAGCGCCGGCCGATCTTCCTGCGGCCGCAGCGAGCACAGGTCGTTGGAAATGCGCTCCGGTAGCATCGGCACAACGCGGTCGGGAAAATAAACCGAGTTGCCGCGTTTGACCGCCTCACGATCGAGCGCCGAGCCCGGCCGCACATAATGCGCGACGTTGGCAATGGCGACGCTGACGATATGGCCGCCGACGTTGTTCGGGCCGGGATCGGGGACCGCATGCACCGCGTCGTCATGATCCTTGGCGTCGGGCGGATCGATGGTGACGAAGGGAACGCGGCGCCAGTCTTCACGGCCGGCGGGCGAGGCCGCGCGCGCGGCGTCGGCTTCGTCGAGTACGGCGCGGGAGAATGTGTGCGGAATATCGTGGGCATGGATGGCGATCAGGCTGACGGCGTGCTCGCTCTTGAGCGAACCGAGCCGCGCGACGACGGTACCGGCGGTAAGCCCGAGCCGGCCGTGTCGCGCCACTTCGACCGCGACGAGATCGCCGTCGATAGCGCCCGCGGTGGCGTCGGCGGGAATGCTCACTTCGCGGCCGAGCTGCTTCTTGTCGATCGGCACCAGCCGGCCGCCGCCGCCGGGGAGGCCACGGAAAATTCCGAGCGTGCGGCTCTTGGCGCGGTCGATCAGCTTGATGACGCGCCCGCTCGTCTCCCCATCGTTGGTTCGCTCGATGCGGATCAGCGCGCGATCGCCGACGCCCGGGACTTCGCCGGGCCGTGCGCGCCGCGGCGTGGCGATATGGATGACGGGAGGCGCGCCATGGGCTTCCTCGTCCCATTCGGTCGGCCGCGCCACCAATTCGCCGTCGCTGTCGCGGCCGGTGACGTTGGCCAGCACGACCGGCGGCAAGGTGCCGGCGTGGTGCAGGCGCTTGCGGCGCCGGTCGACTAAGCCTTCGTCGGCAATTTCGCGCAGCATGCGGTTGAGCGCCGCGCGATCGGCGTTCTTGGCGCCGAAGGCGCGCGCTATCTCGCGCGTGCCGACCTTGCCGCTGCGTTCGCGGATGAAGGCGACAAGCTCGTCGCGTGTGGGAAGGCGATTTATGGGCCACGCACGGGCCCGTTGGGCCCAGTTATGGGCCTGCGCGGCCCATCGCAATTAATATATGGTCGATAACATAGTGATTATTCAGCGGCGTGCGTGGTCTTGCGATTTTTTGCGGCCCGGGCGGCGGGCTTTTTTCCGGTCGCCTTGATATGTCGCGCGGTGCCCGGGGAGGGGCGCTTCGGCTTGCGCGGACGCGCGTGCGGCGCCGGCGCGTTGCGCTCCGCCCGGGCGTCGAGCAGCGCGACTGCCTCATCCAGCGTGATAGTCTCGGGCGTCTTGTCAGCCGGCAGCGTCGCATTGACGCCGTTGTGGCTGACATAGGGCCCGTAACGGCCCTTCTTGGCGGCAATGGCGCCGCCTTTCGTGGGGTGGTCGCCAAGCGCGCGGCCCGGATCGGCGCCGAAGCGGCCCTTACGCGGGCCTTTGGCGCGCTTCTCGGCGATCAGCGTCACCGCACGGTTGAGCCCGACGGAAAAAACCTCTTCCGGGGAGTCGAGGTTGGCGTAGGTTTTGCCGTGCCGGACATAAGGTCCGAAACGGCCGATGCCGGCGACGATCGGCTCGCCGTCCTCGGGGCTGCGGCCGATTTCGCGGGGCAGCGATAAGAGCGCGAGAGCGCGCTCGAGATCGATCTCGTCGGGCGCGACGCCCTTCGGCAGGCCGGCGCGCTTGGGCTTCTCGCCGCCCTTTTCGGTCTCGCCGATCTGCAGATAGGGACCGAAGCGGCCGCTGCGCACCGTGACGTTGAGACCGCTGACCGGATCGACGCCGAGTTTTTTGGTGCCGATATCCGGCGACCCGTCGGCTTGGGACGACAGAGCGCGCGTATAGCGGCACTCCGGATAATTCGAGCAGCCGATGAATGCGCCGAATTTTGAAAGTTTTAGCGTCAGCCGGCCGTTGCTGCAGGTCGGACAGACGCGGGGATCGCTGCCGTCTTCGCGCTGCGGAAACAGATGCGGCGCCAACAGCGCATCGAGCGCATCGATGACCCCGGAGATCTTCAAATCCTTGGTCTCGTCGATGGCGCCGATAAAATCGCGCCAGAAATCACGCAACACGTCGCGCCACGCCACCTCGCTGTTGGAAATCAGATCGAGTTGTTCCTCCAGCCCGGCGGTGAAATCGTATTCGACATATTTGGCGAAGAAACTCTCCAGAAAGGCGACGACGATACGGCCGCGATCTTCGGGAATAAGGCGGCGCTTATCGAGCCGCACATATTTGCGGTCCTTGAGCACTTGGAGGATCGAGGCGTAAGTCGACGGCCGCCCGATGCCGAGCTCTTCCATGCGCTTGACCAGCGAGGCTTCCGAATAACGCGGCGGCGGCTCGGTAAAATGCTGGTCGGCGGCGATCGAGCGTTTTTCCAGCCGCTCGCCGGCGCTCATCTGCGGCAGCCGGCGTGATTCCTCGTCCTCCGGATCCTCGTCGCGGCCTTCCTGATAGAGCGTGAGGAAGCCGTCGAATTTCACCACCGTGCCGGTGGCGCGCAATTCAAGGAGCCGGCTTGCGACTTTGGCTTCGATGTCGACGGTGGTGCGCTCGAGCTCGGCCGATTCCATCTGGCTTGCCACCGTGCGCAGCCAAATCAGTTCGTAGAGCTTGGCCTGATCCGCATCGAGGAAGCTTTTGGTGTCGCGCGGCCGGCGCGACAGGTCGGTCGGGCGAATAGCCTCGTGGGCTTCTTGCGCGTTCTTGGCCTTGGTCTCGTAACGGCGCGGGGAGGGCGGCAGGTACTCTCTGCCGTAATCCGATTCAATGACGCGACGCACCGCTGGGATCGCTTCTTCGGCGATCTGCACGCCGTCGGTGCGCATGTAAGTGATCAGACCGATCGTCTCGCCGCCAATGTCGACGCCTTCGTAGAGCCGCTGCGCCACGCGCATGGTGTGCGCCGGCGCAAAACCGAGCTTGCGGCTGGCTTCCTGCTGCAACGTCGAGGTTGTGAACGGCGCGTAGGGGTGCCGCTTGACCGGTTTCGCTTCGACGGAGCCGACGGTAAAGAGGGCGGTTTCCAACGCCTGCTTGAAGGCTGCGGCTTCGGCGCCCGAACCGATGTCGAGCCGCTGCAGCTTCTTGCCGTCGGCGCCGACCAGCCGCGCCTCGAAGGTCTCCTGGCGCGGCGTCGCCAGCGTGGCGACGAGCGACCAATATTCGTGGCGGACGAATTTCTCGATTTCGAGCTCGCGGTCGCAAACAAGCCGCAACGCCACCGACTGCACCCGGCCCGCCGAGCGGGCGCCGGGCAATTTGCGCCACAAGACGGGCGACAAGGTGAAACCGACCAGGTAATCCAGCGCCCGGCGCGCCAGATAGGCGTCGACCAGGGCCTGATCGATGGCCCGCGGATGCGCCATCGCCTCGGTCACCGACTGCTTGGTGATGGCGTTGAACACCACCCGCTCGACCGTCTGGCTCTTGAGCGCCTTCTTTTCCTTTAAAAACTGCAACACGTGCCAGGAGATCGCCTCACCCTCGCGGTCGGGGTCGGTGGCCAGAATGAGCTTGTCGGCGTCTTTGACGGCGCGGGCGATGTCGTTCAGCCGCTTCTGGGCCTTGGGGTCGATCTCCCAAAGCATACGAAAATCGTGATCCGGATCGACCGAACCGCTCTTGGCCGGCAGGTCGCGAACATGGCCAAACGAGGCCAGGACTTCGTAGCCCTTGCCCAGATATTTATTGATCGTCTTCGCCTTGGCGGGCAATTCCACCAGTACAAGGTTCATGATAACCCGATGATTTAACGGCCGTTTCGCCTATTTAGCCCATGACTGCCGGCGGGCAGGCCGCCGCGAACATGGGTAATGCATACCCACCTGTCAAATCGTTACCGGTGCAAGGGGGCATGGCGGTAACCCCCGAATGCGCACCAATAGGGGCAAAATCCCGGCACATTTTAAGTACTCGTAATGGTTGTAGTTGTAGATTATACAACGTTAAGCTATACGTGAGGCGTGGAGCCGGGACGGCTTCCGATGGGTCCCCGCCAGCAGGCAATCCCGCTCACATAGCTCGCAACTCGCAACACAAGATGGCAGACCGAGACGAAAAGAACGGGCCGAATGGGCACGAGACGCCCGACAGTGCGGCGCAATACATCGCAACGCTCACGCAAGAACTCGCCGAACTCGCGCGGCGCAACGGCCTCGATACCCTGAGTTATATTTTGGAAATGGCACGGCTCGAAGCTGACCAAGCCGCCAAGGAATAGCGTTCTGCCACACCGTCACAGCAGCGACACCATTCCGCCGCCGTGACGCTCCAGCCGTCCGGCAATTTCCAGTTCCAAGAGCACCATCCGCACGATGCGGGGCGAACTCTGCGACAGCCGGATCAGATCGTCGATCGAAACCGCAGTAGGACTTAACAACCCCACGATTCGCGTGCGCTCGTCCGGCGCGGGCTCGATGTTGCCCACGACCGCCATCTCCTCTTCTTCCGGCTCGCGCGCCGGCAGCTCCAATCCCATGATCGGCCGCAGCACCGCGATAATATCGGCGGCTTCGGTGACCGGCGTCGCGCCTTGCTTGATCAGGCTATTGGTGCCTTCGGCGCGCGGATCGAGCGGCGAGCCCGGCACCGCAAAGACCTCGCGGCCCTGCTCGAGCGCAAGCCGTGCGGTGATCAGCGAGCCCGAGCGCTTGGCTGCTTCTACGATGACGACGCCGAGCGACAGCCCGGAGATCAGCCGATTGCGCCGCGGGAAATCGCGCGCGCGCGGCTCCCAGCCGAGCGGCATCTCGGTCAGCGCCACGCCGGCGCGCAAAATGGCGTCGAGCAGATCCATGTGCTCGGGCGGATAGACGCGATCCTGACCGCCGGCGAGGACCGCAACCGTGCCGGTTTCGAGACTGGCGCGGTGTGCGGCCGCGTCGATGCCGCGCGCCAATCCGGAGACGATGGCAAATCCGGCCTCGACCAGCCCATGCGCGATGCGTTGTGTCAGCTTCACGCCGGCAGCCGAAGCGTTGCGCGAGCCGACGATGGCGACCTGGGGCATCGCCAGCGCCGCGACATGGCCGCGAATCGCGATCAAAGGCGGCGCGTCGTCGATCATTTGCAGCCGCCGCGGATAATCGGCCTCGCCGATCGCGACAAAGCCGACGCCAAGCTTTTGTGCGGCTCCGATTTCGCGCATGGCCTCTTCGCGCGAATAGATTTGCGGCGCCGCATTACCGCCGCCGCGGCGCGCCAGCCCGGGAAGCGCATCGAGCGCGGCGCGCGCGCCGCCGAAATGATTGATGAGCGCCCGAAAAGTGCGCGGACCGACATTCTGGCTACGGATGAGGCGGAGCCAATCGAGCCGCTGCTCATCCGTCAATCGGATGGGTTCCGTTTCCTCGCTCACCTCGCCCCCAAAATTGCCAAGCAGGATTGCGGCCTAAAGTGCAACCATAGCTTACATCGCTTGGCGCGGTCGCGGGGGACCAAATGTTTGAAATTCCAATGAGGCGGGGCTGGCCGAAGAAGTCCCTTTTCCTCAGTGGGACGTGGCCTTGACGCGCGAATGCTTAAGCAGGCTGCTGTAACGCGCGGCCTCAGCGTGGAGAAAAGTGCCGAGTTCGGCGGGGCCCATGTGGAAGATTTCAACGCCTTGCTTGGCGAAGGCATCGCGGACCGCCGGCAGGGCCAAAGTTTTGGCGATTTCGTCATCAAGGCGCGCGATGATCGGCGCCGGCGTGCCGCCGGTGGTCATAAAGCAAATCCAGTTGTCTATCTGCAGCTTCGCCAATCCCGCTTCCGCGGAAGTGGGGATATCGGGCGCGAGCGGCGAACGGTTCGGCGAGAGCACGGCCAAGGCTTTGAGCGCCCCGCTTTGGATCTGCGGCAGCAGGGCCGGCAAGGAGCCAACAGCCAAGTTCACCCGGTTTGCCATCACATCCGGTATGGCTTGGGCGATACCCTGGTAAGGCACAAAGGTGAGATCGATATTGCCGTATTGCGCCAGCATCTCGGCGCCGAGGTGATTGGGCGAGCCGATCGGTGGAATCCCGACGCTGACTGACTTCGGCTTTTGTTTTGCGATTTTGATGACGTCGGTGATGTTGTGAGCGGGAAACGACGGCGACGCGACGAGCAGCAATGTTGCCGACACGACCATCGACACCGGTGCGAGGTCGCGCTGGTAGTCGAAGCCGGGATTTGGCATCAGTATTGGATTGACGGTCTGGTTCGTGCTGGTCACCAAAAGCGTGTGGCCGTCAGGCTCAGCCCTCGCAACAATGGCTGCGGCAATATTGCCGCCGGCACCGGGCCGGTTTTCCACCACGACCGGTACGCCGATAGACGCCGAGAGATAGTTCGACAGCACGCGCGGCACAATGTCGACAAAGCCGCCGGCCGCCGCGATCACCTCGAATCTGCAGCGGTGCGGTCCCCGGCCAGCTCTCGGCGCCAGATGCCGTCTGTGCGGCAAATAGCAAGCTTGCGAGCAAGAGCGTCGGCAGTTTCATGGCTTGCCTCCTACGTCTCCGGAGTTTGTTTCTGCTCGCAAAACGTGTACACTTGTACGCGTTTCTCGCCAACCCCGAAAGGTCGGAGCACCTTTCAGAGCGGAACGGGAGTTGGAGAATTGGCGAAGTCGTCAATGGACCTGCGCCAGCTTCGTTACTTCGTCGGGATCGTCCAGGCCGGCAGCCTCTCGCGCGCTGCGGAGCAACTGCATGTGGCGCAGTCCGCGATCAGCCATCATCTTGCAAGCTTGGAATCCGAGCTCGATAGGCCACTGGTGACGCGCAGCCCGAAGGGTATCCTGCTCACCGAGGCGGGAAGCGTGCTGTATAGGCATGCAGAGGCAATCCTGCGGCATCTTGAATTTGCCAAGCAGGACGCCGCGAACGTGCCCAACACCCCCTCAGGGCGCGTGTCTGTCGGATTTCCGATCTCCTTGGTGACCCTTTTGGCTTACGAACTATTGGTGCGTATGCACAGCGCATATCCGCATGTCGTCCTTCATCTCGCCGATGCCAACAGCTCGCTCCTGCACGAACGGTTGGTCAATGGCCGTCTCGACATCGCCGTGCTCTTCGCAGGCCAAGCAGAGCGCGGACTTGCAGTCGAACCGCTGCTGCTCGAGGAACTCTTCTATGTCACGGCGGATCCGGATACATCGCCCATCCAAATTGCCGATGTGGCGCAGCGTCCGTTGCTATTGGCGGGTCCTGGCAGTGCCATCCAGCGCACCGTCCAGGAGGCGTTCGAAAAACACGGGTTGACCGTTACACCGCTTAGCGAAATCGACACGCGCGTTACGCTTCGCCGCGCCATCACATCCGGTATCGGCAACGCCATCCTGTCATGGGCTGCGCTTTACGACGGCGAAGGGAAAATTGCGCTGAATTACCGGCCGTTTGCCGACGAGAAACTCGTGCGACCCGTGTCGCTGTGCTTTCCCGAGGTCGGCGAGCGTAGTCCCGCGATCGAAGCAGTCGCGCTGACGTTAAAATCTCTCGTTCGCGAATTGGTCGAGAGCGGTACTTGGCAGGGCGTGTCGCTGATCGCTTCTCCGGCAGAACCGTCTCGCGCGATGGCGGCCACAAAGATGCAGTAGTGCAGGCGTCCCGCGCCTGCAGCGCCAAGCCGGGTGATCGGCGGTGCAGACCCCTTACTGCGAAGTAGCCTTGACGCGCGAATGCTTGAGCAAACTGCTGTAACGCGCGGCCTCCGCATGGAGAAAGGTGCCGAGATCTTGCGGCCCCATGTGGAAGCTCTCGACGCCTTGCTTGGCGAAGGCATCGTGCACCGCCGGCACGGCCAAAGCTTTGGCGATTTCCGCGTCGAGGCGCGCGAGGATGGGCGCCGGCGTACCGCCGGTGGCCATAATGCAAATCCAGGCATCGATCTGCAGCTCGGGCAATCCCGCCTCCGCGGCGGTCGGGATATCGGGAGCAAGCGACGAACGTTGCGACGACGTGACCGCCAGCGCCTTGAGCTTACCGCTGCGGACTAGCGGTAACACCGACGATATCGCGCCAATGGCCAGGTCCACCCGGTTCGCCATCAGGTCCGGCATCGACTTGGCGATGCCGTCATAGGGCACGAAGATGAGATCGATATTGCCGTATTGCGCAAGCATCTCCGCGCCGAGGTGATTGGGCGTGCCGATGGGCGAGATCGCGATGCTGACAGACTTAGGCGTCCGTTTCGCCAGTGCGATGACATCGGTGATGCTTGTGGCGGGAAAAGCCGGCGCCGCAACGAGCACCATTTTAGCCCGCACCGCCATCGACACCGGCACGAGATCGCGTTCGTAGTCGAAGCCTGGGTTGGGCAACAGTGTCGGGTTGACGGCTTGGTTTGAGCCGGTGACCAACAGAGTATGGCCGTCCGGTTCCGCCTTTGCCACGATACCGGCGGCGATATTGCCGCCCGCGCCGGGCCGATCTTCAACCACTACCGGTACGCCAATCGAAGCGGACAGGTAGTCCGACAGCTCGCGCGGTACGAAGTCGATCAGTCCCCCGGCCCCCGCGATCACCTCAAATTTGAGCGGCTTGGTTCCGGGCCAGTTCTGTGCCGATGCCGCGTGCGCGGCACACACCAAATTTCCCAGCAAAACCGCGTACTGAATCAATCGGCGAACCATCTCTCAACCCCTTTTCTCATCCCCTTTGCGCCGCCCTCGGCAATGACGGTAAATCCGACTCTGGGCTTGCAGCCGTGTCCGCGTCGGGCGAGTTGTGGTCCGCCTCGGCGGCGCCGACTGTCACGCCGGCAGCGCGCTCCATGGGGCGAATAATTCGCGTCACATCTGCCGTGCCGCCTTCTTCGGCTGCGGCCGTCCGCAACGACGCAATGATCGCCTCGGTCAGCGGGACGGGCACGTCATGAAGCTTGGCTTCGATGGCCAACGCCTCGAGAATCATGATCGCCGGACCGAGCGCGGCGCCATAGCTGAATTTACGGGTAACAATCTGCGCCGGGATTTTCGTCAACGTCGCATTGCTTTGCCCGCTGCCGTTGTTGATGATTTCCAGCATAGCGGAGGGATCGAGGCCGGACTTTCGGCCGAGCACTAAGGCTTCGCAGGCGACCGCGAGGTTCCCCGCCGATATCACATTGTTGACGAGCTTCATCACCTGTGCCGCACCGACCCGCTCGCCCAGGAACAAAATCTTCTTGGCATAGTGCTTGAAGAATGACTCGACCCGGCTGAAGGCCTCGTGCGGACCTGAGGCCATGACGGTGAGCGTACCATTGGCCGCACTTTCGACTCCCCCCGTCATAGGGGCGTCGAGCGTAACGATGCCGCGGGCATGAAGCTGTGCGGCAAGCTCTTCGACGAAGGCGGCTTCATTGGTTCCGACATGGACGTAGGTTTTGGCGCGGCTGCCGCGGACAATTCCGAGCGGCCCGAGCACGACATCGCGGTAAGAGTCCGCCGTCGTTACGCAAACGAAGATGATGTCGGCGGCGTCCGCCATCATCGCCGGCGAGGCGGCGATTTTGGCTCGACCCCGAAACCGTGCCGTCTTGCTGATCGTGCGATTGTAAACGACCACGTCCTCGCCGGCTTGAACGAGCCGTTCGGCCATCGGGCTGCCAATCGCGCCAAGCCCAATAAATCCAACGACAGATCGACCCTGTGCCATCGGTTTAGGCCTCCAATTGCGCCTGAACGATCAAATCTCCCCGGTCGTTCTTTGTCGATGCTCGGCAAGCGTGTACTGTGCGTAACTTATACTTGAGCTTCGACAAGAGGGGTACTTAGGAAAGCGGGTCGCGACCGGATTGATGGGAACTAAGTGCCCTGCCGCGGCCAGCATCCCGAGCGACAACGGAAGATCATGGACCTGCGTCAGCTTCGTTACTTCGTCGGGATTGTCCAGGCCGGCAGCCTGTCGCGCGCCGCGGATCAACTGCACGTGGCGCAATCCGCGATCAGTCATCATCTCGCCAGCCTCGAGTTCGAGTTAGAACGGCAATTGGTCACCCGCGGGCCGAAGGGAATCCAACTTACCGAAGCTGGGAGCGTCCTGTACCGGCACGCCGAGGCGATCCTGCGGCATCTCGACTTTGCCAAGCAAGACGTCGCCAACGCGCTTAATGTCCCTTCCGGCCGCGTATCAATCGGGTTTCCCGTCGCATGGACAAACCTCCTCGGCTACGAATTATTCGCCCGTGTCCGCAATTTATATCCGCAAATATTGCTGCACATTACCGACGGCAACAGTGCTCTGTTGCGGGAGCGACTGATCAATGGACGTCTCGACATCGCGGTGCTGTTTACAGGCCAGCCCGAGCGCGGCCTTGCCGTCGAACCGTTATTGCGGGAAGAACTATATTATGTGACGGCGGATCCGGATCCGTCGCCCATCCGGATGGCCGACGTAGCGCGATGGCCCCTGTTGGTACCCGGACCGGGCAGCGGCAGCCAGCGCGTCGCGCAGGAACTGTTCAACAAATTCGCGTTGACCGTCACGCCGATTGGCGAAATCGATTCGTTGGGCACATTTCGCCGCGCCGTTGCCTCCGGTCTCGGCAACGCCATCCTGCCGTGGAGCGCGCTCTACGAAGGCGATCGGAAGCTGTCGCTCAATTACAGGCGCATTAGCGACGAGACGCTGGCCCGCACCGCCGCGCTGTGCTTTTGCGATATCGGCCAGCGCAGCCCCGCTATTGAGGCCGTCGCGCTGACGCTGAAGTCCTTGGTCTATGAACTGTCCGACAAGGGCACTTGGCAGGGCGTGTCCCTGATCGCTCCTGCCGCCGAGCTATCTCGTTCGGCGGCCCCCCCCTAGAAATTCAGAATTGGACGCCTCCCGCCAAATGCCTAGGCTCGCACCCGGCTGGAGAACATGAATTAATGCTCGAACGGGGCAAACCGACGGCGCCCGGACTATCGGGGTCGCGTCTAACGGCAAAGCGCATCGAGCCCGTTGACGTGCTGGTGGGGCGGCGGGTGCGCGCCTATCGGCTGAGCTTGGGAATGTCGCAAACGACGCTCGGCGAAAAAGTCGGCGTTACCTTCCAGCAGATTCAGAAATACGAGCGTGGAACGAACCGGATCGGAAGCAGCCGGCTGAAGAAGGTCGCCACCGTTCTTGGCGTAGGGGTAGGAGCGCTTTTTGCCGAACCGGAAAGCGATCAGACCGGTCAGGATCCGCTGACTGAAATCACGTCCCAGCCCCATGCGGCACGGCTGCTTAAGGCCTTTGCCGGGATCACCAACGACACTCTGCGCTTGACGCTGGTGAAGCTGGCCGAAGGCCTCGCGGAACGTCCCAAATAGTCGCGGCCAATCGGGCCGCCGGCTTTACCGGAAAACATTAGAAAGTTTAGCGGCTTGACCGCCCAGAATCCGCCGATTTCGCGGTGCGCGCGCCGGACGGAACCCAAGGTAATTGTTGCAAAGCGGCAGGCAAAGCCGCACAGTCCGGGCACGCTGCCGTAAGGCCGCGTGGGGTCGTCGTCGTTCCATTCCAGAGGGGCATCCGTTGCACGGGAATTTGACGCGCGAGACCTCCACGCAGCAGATCCCGCCCAAGCGGGCCTTTCATGTCGCCCTGATCAAGCCGTCGCATTACGACCGCGACGGCTACGTCATCCAGTGGCTGCGCTCGCTGATACCGTCGAATAGCCTGGCCAGCGTCCACGGACTGATCGTGGAATGCGCGCAAGATCGCGTGCTCGGGCCCGACGTCGACATCGAAGTCGAGGCCTGCGACGAGTGCAACACGATCGTCAACGTCGCCGGCGTCGCCAAGCGCATCCGCGCCGCCGGCGCCGGCATGGTCGGCTTGATCGGTGTGCAATCGAACCAATATCCGCGGGCGCTCGACCTCGCCCGGCAGTTCCGCGCCCACGGTCTCACCGTCGTCATGGGCGGCTTCCACCTGTCCGGCTGCATCTCGATGCTGCCGGAGCTGCCCGCGGAATTACGGGAAGCGCTCGACCTCGGCGTTCATCTGTTCGCCGGCGAGGCCGAGGGCCGCATGGCCGAGGTGCTGCGCGACGTCGCCGGCGGCAACGCCAAGCCGGTCTATAACTATCTCAACGACATGCCGGAAATGGCCGCGGCGGTTTATCCGATCCTGCCGCGCCACGTGGTGACGCGGGTCGCCGGCCATTATTCGAGCTTCGATGCCGGCCGCGGCTGCCCGTTCCAATGCAGCTTCTGCACCATCATCAATGTGCAAGGCCGCAAATCGCGCTATCGCACGCCGGACGACGTCGAGGCCATCGTGCGGGCCAATGCGGCGCAAAACATCACGCGGTTTTTCATCACCGACGATAATTTTGCCCGCAACCGCAACTGGGAACCGATCCTCGACCGGCTGATCGAACTGCGCGAGAAGCATAAGTTCAACATCCGGCTTCTGCTGCAGGTCGACACGCTTTGCCACCGCATTCCGAATTTTATCGAGAAGGCGGCGCGCGCCGGCTGCACCGCGATCTTCCTGGGTCTCGAAAACATCAATCCGGAATCCTTGATGGGTGCCAAGAAACGCCAGAACAAGATCTGGGAATATCGCGAGATGCTGCTGGCCTGGCGGAAGCAAAAGGTCATGACCTATGCCGGCTATATTTTGGGCTTTCCGACCGACACCCCCGAGACGATCGCGCGCGATATCGAGATCATCAAGAAGGAACTGCCGGTCGATATTCTCGAATTTTTCTATCTGACGCCGCTGCCGGGCTCGGAGGACCACAAGAATTTGTACATGCGCGGCGTGCCGATGGATCCCGATCTGAACAAATACGATCTCGAGCACGCCTGCACCGCACATCCGCTGATGTCGAAGGAAACTTGGACGCAAGTCTATGCCGACGCGTGGAAGCGCTATTACACCGATGAGCACGTCGAAACCATCATGCGTCGTTGCGTCGCCTCGAGTATCAACCGCACAAAACTGCTGGATTCGCTGACCATCTTCTCCGGCGCGGCGCGGATCGAGGGCGTGCATCCGCTGCAGTTCGGCTTTTTTCGCCGCAAATTGCGCCAGCAGCGCCGCTCCGGCATGCCGATCGTCAATCCGCTGGTGTTCTATCCGTGGCGCGTGCTCGATTTTCTCAAAACCAGCTCGCAGTGGCTGCGGCTCGTTTGGCGCTACCGCCGCATCATGGCGCGCGTCGTCGCTGATCCGGCCGCGAGCGCCTATACCGACGAGGCCTTGCAGCCGCATACCGGCGCCGGCGCGACCGATCACTTCGTCGAGGTTTTCGCCGACAAGATTCCGCATACCCACGGCGCGCCGGTGCGCGCGCCGGCTGCGGCCGCGGCAGAGTAATTACCGTTCCGACTTGCTGCCGATCTTGCTTTCGCTGCCGGCGACGAGGCGGGCGATATTGGCGCGGTGCGTGATCCAGAGCAGCACCGCCAGCAGCAGGAATAATTCAGCCTCCGGCAGGTTGCCGCTCCACCACAGCACGGCAGGCGTCGCCGCGCTGGCGATCAGCGCCGCCAGCGACGAATAGCGGGTCAGCGCCGCGATAGCGAGCCAAAGAACGGCGAAGGCCAAAAGCGCCGGCCACGCGCCAAAGCCGAGCAGGAGCCCGATAAACGTCGCCACGCCCTTGCCGCCCTTAAAGCCGAGCCAGACCGGAAATAGATGGCCGAGGAAAGCGCCAAGCGCGGCGACGATCGCAGCATCGTGCCCGAACACGATATTGATAATCACGACGGCGGCGGTGCCTTTGAGCATGTCGCCAAGAAGCGTCGCTGCGGCGAGGCCTTTACGGCCGGTGCGCAAGACGTTGGTGGCGCCGATATTGCCCGAGCCGATCGAGCGCACATCCGGCGCGCCGGCGAACCGGGTGATCAGCACACCGAACGGAATGGAGCCGCACAGATAGCCGAATAGGAGCGCGGCGGCGTCTTCGATGACATGCAGCATGGTGAAGCGATATTGCCCGAAGCCGGAAGACGAAAACAGCGCCGAATTGACTCAAGGCGCGGCACCGCAAACGCGCCGGTAAAAATGGCGCTTTCTACGCTTTAACAATCTTGGCGTGGGTGCGCGTTCCGGAGTATCAATTCCATCCGACAGCGCATCGGTCAAACGCGGCTGCGTTAAAACTAGACGGGGGAAGCATGACGATAGCAGGGTCGAGCGGGAGGGAAGCCATCAATGCCACCGGCAGCAGCAACGTGGCGATGCCGCCGCTCATGACCAGGCCGTTGTCCGGCGCACTCGGCCTGGAAATTCTGGACGTCGACCTGCACAACCCGCTGCCGCCGCCAGTGATCTCGCGATTGCGGGAGGCTTGGTACGAGGGGCTCATTCTGCTGCTGCGCGACCAGACCTTGACCGAGGAGGACCAGGTCCGCTTCGCCGAGTGCTTCGGTCCGCCGGCCAAAACCATCAACGTGAACAACACCGGCAAGCATCCGGCGGTGATGCTGATCTCCAACATCCGCAAAGACGGCAAGCCGATTGGCGCGCTTCCGGACGGCGAAATGCAGTTCCACACCGACCAGTGCTACATCGAAAAGCCGGCCGCGGCCTCGATGCTCTACGCCATTGAAGTGCCGAGCGTCGGCGGCAACACGCTGTTCGCCAACGCCTATCTGGCTTACGAGACGCTTCCCGCCGAGATCAAACGCCGGATCGACGGCCGCAAAGCGATCAACGCCTATGACTACGAAAACGCCTCGACCATCCGAGGCACGCGGCTTCGCGAGGGCGTGCCGCAATACGCACACCCCGTGGTCCGCACCCATCCGGCGACCGGGCGCAAGGCGCTCTACGTCAACCGGCTGATGACCATCGCCATTGACGGCCTGCCGCAAGCCGAAAGCGACGAGCTCCTCGCCCTGCTGTTCGATCACCAGGAGCAGCGGCGGTTCGTCCATGAGCACGTCTGGCGCGTCGGCGACATCCTGATGTGGGACAATCGCTGCACGCTGCACGCACGCACCGACTTCTCCTCCGCCGAGCGGCGCTTGATGCGCCGAATTACCATCCTCGGCGAGAAGCCGGAGTGATGCATAGGCCTAGCTGGCGCGAGCCTTTTTGCCGCCGTCTCGCGGTGCAAAACCGGCGGCGACGGCGTCAGCCTCCGTCGGATAGATCACGACGTGCTTGAGCTTGTCGGCGGACGCTCCGGCGAGCGTCGCCAATCCCGGCGAGAAAGTTTTCCGCGTCGTATCGGCCACGACGAATTGGGCGTCGGTTCCCTCGCCGACGTCTTTCTCGCAGTAAACGCAACGCAGCATGCAGCGCCGCGGCGCGTCTTCCTCGATGACGTAGAATTTGTTGGCCGCATATTGCCGTTCGGCGGGATCGGCGGTGATGCAATTGAGGTTGTCGCAGTGCAGGCCTGTGCCGATCGGCTGCGCATAGACCGGATGTTCGGGCCTGGCGAAGCCGCCGGCGAATTTTTGCAGCGATTTATTCCTGTGCAAGTGCAGCAACAGCGAAATCAGCGCCATGCGGATCGGCACGCCATAGGCGGCCTGCTGGAAATAAATGGCGCGGCGGTCGGTGTCGAACGAGGCGTCGAGCTCGTTGACGCGCGGCAGCGGATGCATCACGCTCGCTTCCGAATATTTCGCCTCGTCCAGGAATTTTGCGTCGATCTTCGGATACGGCCGCTCTTTCTCGGCCCAGCGCTCCTTCTGGAAGCGCGTGACATAGACCGCGTCGGTTTTCTGCTGCACCAGGAAACCGTAGTCGATTTCGGGATCGGGAATGAGCGATAGCTGGTGCGGTTGATCCGCGGTGACATAGAGCGCGTCGATCGCGCCGCCGGGCAGCTGCCCGGGATCCTTGGACACCATGCGGCAGTGAAATTCCTCGCGCAGCCGGCGATCGACATGCGCCGGCAGTTCCATGCCGGGAGCGGGCAGGGGATCGATGGTGGCGCCGAAGCGGGCCAGCGCATAGACGAAGGAGTGGATGGTGCGGCTGCCCTTGAGGTCGCCGGAGATCGCGACCTTCATATTTTTCAGCGACTTTTTCTTCGATTTCAGGGTGAAAAGGTCGCACAGCGTCTGTGTCGGGTGCTCATGCGCCCCGTCGCCGCCATTGATCACCGGGATCTGCGAATATTCGGCCGCCAGCCGCGCCGCGCCGTCGCGCGGATGACGGATAACGACGATGTCGGCATAATTGGCGATCACCCGGATGGTATCGGCCAGGCTTTCGCCCTTGGCCGCGGAGCTCACCGTCGGATCGGCGCTGGTAATATTGGCGCCGCCAAGCCGGAGCATGGCGCTTTCGAATGACAGGCGCGTGCGCGTCGACGGTTCGTAGAACAGGCTCGCCAGGATGAATTTCGACGCCAGATCGGTGGACCGTCCGATCCGGTAGGAGACGTTTTCGTCGGCGAGTTCCTTTAAAAACGCCTGGGCAACCTCGAAGATCGTCTCGATCTCCTTATTGCTGAGGTCATTGATCGAAATGATATGGCGCGTCGGCGTCGGGGCTTTGGTCATTAAAGCGGTGCTATAGGCCCAATTGGCGCATACGAGCAAGCCCGCCGTGCCGGCGTGCCAGGGTGATGCACCGGGAACCACGGCCGGCGCCCCGGCGTGCTACGATTGCCGCACAAAAGACGCGAGTCGCCATGGCTGCCCGCTCCCGCTTCGACACGCACGAGGTTTTCAACCAGTCGCCGCCCTACGAAAACGTCGACTTGTTCGCGAGCGACGCGCCATTGCAAGACGCGGTCAAAGCGAACGGCGCGGCTGCGGAACTGTCCACGCTCGCCGCCTTCGGCAAGCAATGGGGCACCGCTGAGATGTTCACTCTGGCCCGGCAGGCCAACGAAAATCCACCGCAGCTGCGCACCTTCGATGCCAAAGGCAATCGCAGCGACACCGTCGAATTTCATCCGGCCTATCATCGCTTCATGCGCGAAAGCATCGCGGCCGGGCTGCATGCCTCGACCTGGACGCCGTCCGGCGATCGCGCGCCGGCACCGGCCGAGGTGGTGCGCGCGGCCCGCTTCTACATGGCGGCGCAGGTCGAGACCGGTCATCTCTGTCCGGTGACCATGACGCGGGCCGCGATTGCGGCGCTCGCCGTCGAGCCGGAACTGGCGGCAAAAGTCATTCCCAAGGTCGCAACGCGCAATTATGACCCGCTGTTCCGGCCCTGGCGCGACAAATCGGGCATGACGCTCGGCATGGGGATGACGGAAAAGCAGGGCGGAACCGACGTGCGCGCCAATACCACGGTCGCAACACCGGATGGCGACGCCTATTCGGTCGTCGGCCACAAATGGTTTCTGTCGGCGCCGATGTGCGACGCGTTCCTGATTTTGGCCCAGGCGCCCGGCGGGCTGAGCTGCTTTCTGCTGCCGCGCTTCCGCTTGGACGGGTCGGTCAACGCGCTGCGATTTCAACGCTTAAAGGACAAGCTCGGCAACCGCTCCAACGCTTCCGGCGAAGTCGAATTCACGGATGCATTCGCCTGGCGCGTCGGCGAGGAGGGCGCCGGCATCCGCACCATTCTGCAGATGGTCCAGCTGACGCGGCTCGATTGCGCCATCGCCTCGGCCGGCTTGATGCGCATGGCGCTGACGCAGGCGGTGCATCATTGCCGCCATCGCACCGTGTTCGGCAAGCGGCTCTATGACCAGCCGATGATGCGTGCGGTGCTCGCCGACATCGCGCTCGAAGTCGAAGCCGCGACTGCCCTGGCGTTCCGCCTCGCCGGCGCGCTCGACCGCGCGACGGACGATCCGGGCGAGGCCGCTTACGCCCGCGTCATGACGCCGGCGGCAAAATATTGGATCTGCAAGCACGCGCCAGGGTTGGTTTACGAAGCGATGGAATGCCTCGGCGGCAACGGTTACGTCGAGGAAAGCGTCTTGCCGCGGCTTTATCGTGAGGCGCCGGTGAATGCGATCTGGGAAGGTTCCGGCAATGTGATGTGCCTCGACGTATTGCGGGCGCTCAAACGGGACGAGGAGGCCGTCGCGGTCGTAGCGGCACTGGCGCGCAATGCCGGCGTCGGCGACGCGCAAATTGACCACCCGCACGAATCCGACGCGCGTGCAGCGGTTGGAAATCTGGCTTTACTGGCGGGCACGGCGGCATTGAAAGCCAGTGCTCCCGCGGCCGTGACCGAGGCATTCATCCGATCACGGCTGACAACGGCGCATGATGCGATTTACGGCGCGGCCATGATCGATGCCGCGACCATGGAATTGCTGCTGCAGCGCGTGCTGCCAGAACGCTGACGATTCCGCTTAAACCCGCGTGAATTGCTCCGAAATGTGACGACAGGCACAGATTGAATGAGGTCATGCGGTCAGGTTGATCGCGGCGGGCAAAGTGGAGACCTGAAATGCTGGATATATTCGCGGGCTATGCCCTTGGCGCCGTCATCGCCGCAACCGTTTCCTTTGCGACTTCGCTGCCGGCTTTCGGCGGTGTCAGGCGGAATGGGCGGCACTCGCCTTTAACGTTGATCCGCCGCTAGCTGTCGCGCCAGCCGGTCGAGCGCGCCTTGCAGAATATAGGTGGCCGCGTGTTGATCGATGACTGCTTTGCGCTTGGCACGGCTGGCATCGGCGGCGATTAACGCGCGCTCGACAGCGGCAGTCGACAACCGCTCATCCCACAAGGCGATGGGAAGTTCCGTCAGTCGTTTGAGGTTGCGGGCAAAAGCCCGCGTCGACTGAGCGCGCGGTCCTTCCGAGCCGTCCATGTTGATCGGTAGTCCGAGCACGATGCCGACGGCGCGGCGTTCGGCGGCAAGTTCGAGGATACGCGCAGCATCGGAATTGAAGCGCTTGCGGGCTATGGTCTCGACCGGCGCCGCAATGCGCCGATCCGGATCGCTGACGGCAACGCCTATGGTTTTAGTGCCGAGATCGAGGCCGATAAGCGCACCACGTTCCGGCAGCAGCGCGGCGGCATCAGCAAGTGCAAGGACCGGCATAGCGCACCGCTATCACGCGCCCGGCGCAAAGGCGACAGCGCCAACCTTTTCCGCGCCCGCGAGCCGGATTATGTTGACGCCTTCTCCCGTTATCTCTGGCGCGAACTCGGCGCCGAAAGGACACGACAATGGCGTTCACGGTCAGCAGCAACAGCTTTAAGGACGGCGACTATATGCCGAAGGATTTCATCCTGTCGGCCGATTTCGGCTTCGGCTGCGCCGGCGGCAACAAGTCGCCGCATTTGAAATGGTCGGGCGCGCCGGACGGCACCAAGAGCTTCGCCGTGACCTGCTACGATCCGGATGCACCGACCGGCTCGGGCTTCTGGCACTGGCTGATCGTCAACCTCCCGGCGAATGTGACCGAGCTCGCCGAGGGCGCCGGCGGTGCCCCCGGTAAACTGCCGGCGGGCGCCTTGCAGACGCGCACCGATTTCGGCGCGCCGGGCTATGGCGGCCCATGCCCGCCCGAAGGCGACCATCCGCACCGCTATTTGTTCACGGTGTTCGCCGTGAAGACCGAGAAGCTCAACGTCAAATCCGACACCTCGGCGGCGGTGGTCGGCTTCAATCTGCATTTCAACACGCTGGCCAAGGCGGAGCTGATGGGCCTGTTCAAGCGGTGAGGGGGATCGGATGATACTTTTGCCGGCCGTGCTCGCAACCGCGCTGTCGCTTGCAATGTCGCAGCTCGCCCAAGCCGCCGAAATCAAAGTGATCAGCGGCGGCGCCTTCAAACAGGTGCTCAATGCGCTCGCCGCGCAGTACCGGAAAGAGACCGGCACCAAGCTCGACATCACCTATCGCACGGTCGGGCAGCATCTGGCCTTGATCCGGAGCGGCCAGGAGGAGTTCGACATCGCCATTTTGACGCCGGCGGCAATCGACGCTCTGGCCAAGGAGGGCAAGATCGAGCCGGGAACCCGGGCCGACCTGGCCAAAACCGGGATCGGCGTCATGGTCAAAGCCGGGGCGCCGGCGCCGGATATCTCGACCGTCGATGCCTTTAAGCGCGCACTGATCGCCGCCAAATCGGTCGCCTTCATCGATCCCAAGGCCGGCGGGTCGAGTGGGATCTACCTCGGAGGGCTATTGGTGCGGCTCGGCATTGCGGACCAGGTCAATGCCAAGGCGGTACTGGTCCATGGCGGCGCGGTGGCCGATCATGTCGTCGATGGCGAAGCCGAGATCGGCATCCACCAGATCAGCGAGATCTTGCCGATTGCAGGCGTCAAATTGATCGGGCCGCTGCCCGCAGAAATCCAGAATTTCACAGTCTATGCGGCAGGCGTCGGTGCAGCGGCCAAGGACGGCAAGGCGGCGCGTGCCCTGGTTAAGTTTCTCGCCGGGCCCGGCGCCCTGCCGATCGTCAAAGCGAAAGGGATGGAACCCGCATCCTGAAGCTACCTCCCTCCAAAACGGCAGCGCCCGGCCGAAGCCGGGCGCCGAATGCCGATACAACGGGAGCGTAATCGGCTTAAGCCAAGTGACGCGACTGCTCCCACGCAATCCGGGGAATATCGCTACGGGTGATGCCGATGTCGGCGAGTTCGCGATCGCTTAGATGCGAAAGCTCATCCACGGCGACGCCGTAGCGCTTCCACGTATTGAAGTAGCGGATAATCGATAACAGCATGGTTTTATTCCCTTATCTCCGGCCAAAGGTTCGAACGGACAGCCGGAATCACGAGTGAAATATAAGCATCTATGGTGCAATGCAAAATTATTCCGTTGCAGTGCAGCTACGATTAATTTGCATGATAAGAGCAAGAGTTCATAAAGACTTACGTCAAAGAAGTGGCATTTCGCCGATAAATGCCTGAAAGGCCGAAGCTTGCCATGTAACCGGCGCAACGGTCGCTGGCGAGGTTCCTAAGCCCGCGCGACCGGGGCACCTGCGGCTCCATTGCCGCCCCTTGCGCCCTAATCATCGCCTCTTCGCCCCGGTTCTGCCCCTGAACGATCCTGTCGCCGCCGTACTGCCGGATTGGAATTCGCCTCCCTTATTGCGTTGCGTTGGGAGTGTTTTATGGGGACCATGCTTGACCACCGCCGCTGTGCGGAAGAATGCGTAGCCATGGCGCGCTTGTCCGAGGACGACAGAGACAAGGCGCTTTGGCTGACGCTGGCGCAGTCCTGGGTGCGGCTCGCCGAGCATGTCGCCCATGCCGAGGCGGCGCTTGCGGACGAGCCGGCGCAAAACGAGGCGTCGTGAAATAGCGTCCTACCGTACGGCTCGACCTTACTGGCCGTGGCTGGCCAAAACCTGTTCGCAGGCGTGGCTGATCTTCGGCCGATTGGCCTGCAGGCAGCCCAAAATGCCGAGCACGTCCTCTGGATTGACCTCAAGCTGGGTCTGGCAATACTTGGTCACGTCGGGATGGCAGGCGGCGCGTTCTTGTGGATTTCCTTCGCCCAGCCCCATTCCGGCAACCGGCGGCGGCTGCGGCGGCAATTGTTGAGCGTAAGCCGGTGTCCCGGCGGCAAGCGCCAAAGCGATCGTCAAGATTGATCTGCGAAGCATGGCCCCCCTCTCCGGGCATCCGGCCCGCCCTATAGCTTCGATTCTTATTCCATACTTTTTTGCCGTTCGGCGCACATTAAATTTTTTCGGAGAGATTGACGGCACAATGGCCCGGCGTCACCGGCGCACTTGCATGCCGCGGGGGCGCAGCGATACACCTCGGCTGAGGGCGGTTAGCTCAGTTGGTAGAGCGTCTGCTTTACACGCAGAATGTCGGCGGTTCGAGCCCGTCACCGCCCACCATCCTTCGCTTTGTCCGGCCCGGAGACATGGGTGACGGAACGTACCTAAGACATGGGTGACAATCTCGTGCCGAACGGATTGTCGATAGTCTGCAAGGTCCTTTGCTCCAGGTCGATGTATCCGAGATCATAGTGCATGAAGCTGACGAGCCAAATATCGTCGTCGACTTCCTTGATGCCGAGCTTCTGACCGGCGAGCACGGTCGAGATATTGATCTTTTTCCGGTGCATGCAGATGCGGCCGCAAGCGGTGACCAGGATGTCGCGGTCGTGCCAGGGGTATTGGAGTTCCGGCAGGCCGTCATAGTGCCGCGGTGAGGCGGTATAGAACTCGGCCGGGCATCGCATGGCGAGCGCCTCGTGCGGGCGTTCGGCATTGAACTCGCGCCCGAACGCATCGAACATGGCTTGCTGCTGCAGCGTGTTGAGGCCCGGCGGGCGGGTGGCCTCCTTCTTCAAGGTCAGGTGCATGCGCTCGTGGCGGCCGTTCTGCTGCGGGTGGCCTGGCTTGATGCGCGGCCTCTACAATCTCTCCCGCCTGTCGGTCTGGTGGCTGCGGCTCGGCATCGCAATCGAGCGTTGCCAACCAGCTGCCGGCCCCGGTGGAACGCGTAATCGCATAGCGCACCGGGCGGCGCGAGCGATCGCACAGCGCATCAAGCCCCTGATCCTTGTAGCGGTTGAAGATCTTGTAGCCGGTCTTGCGCGAAATGCCGAACTCGCGGCACACCTCGCTCATGCCTTCGCCCTCACGAAGACGGGCGATAAAGCGCAGACGCTCCTCCATCACCGAACGCTCTCTCCACGGCATCAACACCTCCCGCCAAATGGCGAAAAGTGTTACCCATGTGTCCGGTACGTTCTGTCACCTATCTCTCAGGCCGCTCACTCGCGCAGCGAGCGAAGGCTGCCGCACCGAAGCGTCAGCGAAGGCGGGCGATGCAAGGTGCCGCGTGCTTCGGCTCGGCAAGCCGATGTCTAGATTGGTTCGCAACCAGCCCCGCAAAAAATCGCCCGCTGCCACGCAATTCTCGATTGCGATGGCAAGCGGGCAATGAGAGCGGCGCACCGACCCGCGCTTCGCGGGCCTAATGACCAGAGGCGATCAGATAGCCTCTTTGAGTTCCTTCGAGGCGCGGAACGCGACTTTCTTGCTGGCCTTGATCTGAATCGGTTCGCCGGTGGCGGGATTACGGCCCATGCGCGCGGCGCGCTTGCGCACTTGGAGAATGCCGAGGCCGCCGATGCGGATGCGCTCGCCCTTCTTCAGATGCTTGACGATATTGCCAACCAAACCGCCGAGGATGGCTTCGGCCTGCTTCTTCGAAAGTTCGTTGTCCTCCGCGAGGCTCGCGGCGAGATGCTTCAATGTCACGGTAGTAGCGGTTGTTTTGGTTGCCATTAGTCCCTCCTCAATAAAGCGGTGGCGTGGAAAAAGCGCCGCTCACGGCGAAGCAGTTAAACAATTCGGCTCCGGCTGACCACGCTTGTTTTGCCGATTCCACCGATGTTTTCGGCATGCCAGGGCTATCTGAGGGCGCTCTGTGGCGAGCATAAGGCGGCCGGAAATGACCGATTTAGGCCTAAATCCTTGACTTGGCGCTGGCCGGGCCTTAAGTGCCGACGGCGCCCGCGGGGGCGTAGCTCAGTTGGTTAGAGCGTCGGCCTGTCACGCCGAAGGTCGCGGGTTCGAGTCCCGTCGCTCCCGCCATTTCAATGACTTAGCAGCGTTTTCGCAGCTGTTTTCCCACGCTTTCCACTGTCGTTGACCGTCGACCTACCCCCGGTAGATCGGCGCCGGCTGGGTGAAGAAGCTCGACAGGATGTGATAGACGAGCGCGTAATTCTTCTGCTGGAAGCTCGCATGCGAAATGCCGGGCATTACGGCAAAATGCTTGTCGGGGTTAGGCAGCTTGGCGAAGAATTTGAGTAGGTCGTCGAAGCCGGCGATGCCGTCCCACTGGCCGCGCATGATCAGCGTCGGCACCGTGATTTTCTCCGGATCGACCACCGGCAGATTGCTGCACATGTCGACATAGGTCCCGGTCGGCACCGACGCATCCAGCGCGATCACCGCGTCGGCAAAGGCGTCGATGACTTTCTCTTCCGCGGTGCCGGGATGGTCGCGATCGAAGATCGAATGGATGAACGCCTTGTCGATCGGCCGGCGGTTCTTGGCGCGGAACTCGGGAAGCTTTTTCTTGCGCTCGGCAAGCGTCGGCGAGCCTTCGCCGGTCCACACCATGGCATCGAGCGCAAGGCGCCCGACAAGCTCGGGATGGCGCTCGGCGAATAAAGCGGCGCGCAAGGCGCCCGATGAAATGCCGTAAACCAGAAACGGCCGCTTGCCGCGCAGCTTCTGGATATAGCTCGCCGCGGCAAAGCAATCGTCGGCGCCCTGAGCGATGGGCGCATTATTGTCGCGATCCTTGGTCGAGCGGCCGTAGCCTTCCATGTCGACCGACCAGCAGTCGAAACCGCGGCGCGCGAAGTAGTCCATCGCCGAGGAATCCGGCCGGCCCTCGACCTGAAGATCGAACGTCGGCTGCGCCGCCATCGACGAGCCATGGACGAACAAAATCGTGGCGGCGGTGTCTTTCGGATCGCCGGCGCATTTTTCGAACAGGAACAGCTTTACGTCGCCGTTCTTGGTCGTCCAGTGGTCTTCGCCCTTGATCGCGGCGGCGGGGCGATTGGTGATCTCATCCATGCTTTGTGCCTTGTTATTTGAACATGGTCTTTTTTCGAAAACCGGTATCCACTTTTCGGCACCATGCTCTAATTGATCTGCGTAATGTGATTGTCCTTGATGACCTTAGCCCATTTCGCGACCTGGGCCGACATGAAAGCGGTATAGTCCGACTGGGTCATCACCATCGGCGTCGCGCCTTGCTTCTCCCAGGCTTCTTTGATGTCGGGACGGCTCAATATTGCTGTGATCGTCTTGTTGAGCAGATCGACGATGGGCTGCGGCGTGTCTTTGGGCGCCATCAAGCCGACCCATTGGGTGAATTCGAAGCCGGGAACGGTTTCGGCGATCGTCGGCACGTCCGGCAAAATGGGCGAACGGACCGTGCCGGTGGTGCCAAGCGCACGGACTTTCCCGGCTTTGATATAGGGCGCCATCGTCGGAATCGAATCGAACAGCATTTGAATCTGGCCGCTGAGAATATCGACCCGCATGCCGGTCGAGCCCTTATACGGCACATGCACGATGTTAATGCCGGTGAGATTTTTCAGTAGCTCGGCGGCCATGTGATAGTTCGAGCCCGGACCGGACGAGCCGAAATTCAGCGTGCCCGGCTTGGCCCGCGCCAAGGCCAGGAGTTCGCTAAGATTTTTGGCCGGTACCGAAGGGTTGACGACCAGCACCAGGCCATTTTCTTCCATCGGCGCGACCGCGACGAGGTCGCGCAAAAGCGCGTAGGCCTTGTTCTTGTAGAGCGTTTCGTTGACGGTTTGCGTGCTGCTCGCCAACAACAGCGTGTAGCCGTCGGGCGTGGATTTCGCGGCCAATTCGGTGCCGATCGTGGTGCCGGCTCCGGGGTGGTTTTCAACCACAAACGACTGGTGCAGGGCTTTTTGCAGTTCCTGCGCCAGGTAGCGCACGTAGACGTTGGCGGGACCGCCGGCGCCGAACGGCACGATGATCTTGACCGGCCGCGACGGATAATTATCGGCGCGAGCCAGCGACAGCGTGGCCGCGCTCGTCAAAGCGATCAGCGCAGCGCGTCGCGAACAGGTAAGCAGCATGTTTTCCTCACTCCAATTTTACGCCGGTGACACGGATGATGTCGCCCCAGCGTTTGACTTGTTCGGCGATGAAGAGCGCGAAATCCTTGGGCGACATCGGCTGCGGAACGCCGCCGAGGCCGGTAATCCGGCTCGTCACTTGCGGATCGGCCAGGCCCTCGTTCACGACGCCGTTGATCTTGGCGACGATGGCCGCCGGCGTGCCTGCCGGCGCGACGATCGCCTGCCAGGCGTCGGGCGGCATGCCGGGGTAGCCGGCTTCGATCATGGTCGGCACGTCCGGAATCTCCGACAAGCGATGCCGGCTCGTCACCGCGAGCGCGCGTAACCTGCCGCTCTTGAGATAGGGCATGATGCCGGTTGCGCCTTCGAAGGTCATATTCATCTGTCCGGTCAGCACGTCGGTGGTGGCCTGCGATGCACCTTTGTAGGGCACGAACACGATGTCGGCGCCGGTCAAGTGCTTGAACATCTCGCCGCTGAGATGCGGCGGCGTGCCGATGACCGCTCCGTAATTCAATTTGCCGGGATCGGCCTTGGCGTAGGCGACGAGCTCCTTGACGCTGTGCACGGGCAGCGCGGCGTTGACGGCGAGCACTTGCGGCGTTGACGACAATAGCGCCACCGCGGTGAAATCTTTGACCGGGTCGACGCCGGCGTTCTTATAGAGCTGCGGACTGATCGCAAGCACGCCCGATGTCGCGGCCATCAGCATGTAGCCGTCCGGCGGCGCGCCGGCGACCAAGCGTGCGGCGAGCGTGCCGCCGGCGCCGACGTGGTTTTCGACGACGACCGGGCCGAGATGGGAGGACAACCAATCGCCGATGATCCGCGCCGCCACGTCCGGCGGACCGCCGGGCGCGAACGGCACAATGAGCTTGATCGGACGATCGGGAAAGCTCGCGGCGCCGGCCGGGCCAATAAGGAGAATCGCGAATGCGAACGTCAGCGCGGCACGTCTGCAAGATCGAACTCGCCACCCTGAAAACGATTTTGGCATCGGCCGCGTCATCCGTTCTCGGCATTTTCGTCGCGGGATCGTAGCATTGGCGGTCACGATGCCGTCAACGCACACGCCACACACAGGCCTGCCTTGCACCTTTTTGTGCACTGCGCTAAGGGTCGCAAAGTTCCGACGGCAGCGCGAATCCGCTTGATTTTGAGGCAAATCGGCGCACCGGCATTGCAGGCGGAACGGTGCCGCACAGGACCATGTTTCCGCCGAGGGAGCTTGGCCCTCGATGGTCGGTCGGAAGGGTTCCCGATAAGTCAATCACTGACTCAATTGCTGCTCGCTTATCTGCCGCTCGTGGTGTTCATCGGCGTTGCGATGGTGATCGGGCTTGCGCTGCTGGGCTTTGCGTTTGCCCTCGCCTATAAAAGCCCCGATCCGGAAAAACTCTCCGCCTACGAATGCGGCTTTAACGCCTTCGACGACGCGCGGATGAAGTTCAACGTCCGCTTCTATCTGGTGGCGATCCTGTTCATCATTTTCGATCTCGAAGTCAGCTTCCTGTTTCCGTGGGCGGTGGCGTTCGGCCACCTCGGCGTCTACGGCTTCTGGTCGATGATGCTGTTCCTTGCAGTGCTGACGGTCGGGTTTATCTATGAGTGGAAGAAGGGAGCGCTCGAATGGGACTGAGCGAACCCACACTCGCTACTGCGCGCCAGGGACTGATCGATCCGCGGGCCGGCAAGCCGGCGGCGGACGATCCGTTTTTCGACGGCCTCAACAGCGAGCTCGCCGACAAGGGATTCCTGGTCGCAGCCGCCGACGATCTCATTGCCTGGGCGCGCACCGGCTCGCTGATGTGGATGACGTTCGGGCTCGCCTGCTGCGCCGTCGAGATGATGCAAATGTCGATGCCGCGCTACGACGCCGAGCGCTTCGGCTTCGCGCCGCGCGCTTCGCCGCGGCAATCCGACGTGATGATCGTCGCCGGCACACTGACCAACAAGATGGCGCCGGCGCTGCGCAAGGTCTACGACCAGATGCCGGAGCCGCGCTACGTGATCTCGATGGGCTCCTGCGCCAATGGCGGCGGCTATTACCATTACTCCTATTCGGTGGTGCGCGGCTGCGATCGCATCGTGCCGGTCGACATCTACGTGCCTGGTTGTCCGCCGACCGCCGAAGCTTTGTTGTACGGCGTGTTGCTCTTGCAAAAGAAAATCCGCCGTACCTCAACCATCGAACGTTAGACCGGCGAACGCTGCAAATGGACGAGACGCTCAACTCGCTCGGCAAGACAATCGCTGACGCGCTCGCCCCATCGGTGACGGGCTATGCGGTGGCGTATCACGAACTGACCGTGTCGGTGCACGCCGCCGACATCGTCGCGGTAATGCGGTTCCTGCGCGACGACCCGCGCTGTCAGTTCTGGAACCTGGTCAACGTCACTGCGGTCGATTGGCCGAGCCGCGAACGGCGCTTCAACGTCGTCTATCACCTGCTGTCGCCCAAACTCAATGTGCGCGTGCGCATTAAAGCCGAGACCGACGAAGCCACAGCGGTGCCGTCGATCATCGACGTGTTTCCGGGCGCCGACTGGTTCGAGCGCGAGACCTACGACTTGTATGGCGTGGTGTTCACCGGCCATCCCGACATGCGGCGCATCCTCACCGACTACGGTTTCGAGGGCCACCCGCTGCGCAAGGATTTTCCGCTGACCGGTTTTGTCGAGGTGCGCTACGACGACGAGCTCAAGCGCGTGGTTTACGAGCCGGTGCGGCTGACGCAGGAGTTCCGCAATTTCGATTTTCTGTCGCCGTGGGAAGGCACCGATTACGTGTTGCCGGGCGATGAAAAGGCCAAGGGATCGTGACATGAAGCCGACCCTGAAGCCCGGGCTGACGCACCGCTTCGCCTACAAGGTGCCGGAGAACAAGACCGTTCCTTATACGTATCCGGAATCGCCCGAGATCGCGTCGATGCCGAAGGTCTTCGCCACCGGCTTCATGATCGTGCTGATGGAATGGGCCTGCACGCAACTGTTGGCGCCGCATCTCGACCCCGGCGAAGGCAGTCTCGGCGTGCATGTCGATGTCAGTCACCTTGCGGCAACTTTGCCGGGGCAAACGGTGACGGTCAACGTCCAATGTACGGAAGTCGCCGGACCGCGCGTCACCTTCAAGGTCACGGCGCATGACGGCGTCGATCTCATCGGCGAAGGCCGCCACGAGCGCTTTGTCGTGATGTGGGACAAGTTCAATGCGCGCCTGGCGGCGAAAGCCGCGAAGGTGAAGGAGTTCGCCTGATGGCCGAAACCGCGCCAACCACGCCGCGCAATTTCACCATCAATTTCGGACCGCAGCATCCGGCGGCCCACGGCGTGTTGCGGCTTGTTTTGGAGCTTGATGGCGAAGTCGTGGAACGGGTGGACCCGCATATCGGGCTTCTGCACCGCGGCACCGAAAAGCTGATCGAGCACAAGACCTATTTGCAGGCGATCCCGTATTTCGATCGGCTCGATTACGTGGCGCCGATCAATCAGGAACATGCCTTCTGCCTGGCGGCGGAAAAGCTGCTCGGCCTCGAGGTGCCGCGCCGCGCCCAGATCATCCGCGTGCTCTATTGCGAGATCGGCCGCCTGCTGTCGCATCTGCTCAACATCACGACGCAGGCGCTGGATATCGGCGCGTTGACCCCGCCGCTGTGGGGCTTTGAGGAGCGCGAGAAGCTGATGGGCTTCTACGAGCGCGCCTCCGGCTCGCGCATGCATGCCGCTTATTTCCGCGTCGGCGGTGTGCATCAGGATTTGCCGCCGAAACTGATCGACGACATTGCCGGCTTCTGCGATCCGTTCCTCAAAGTGTGCGACGATCTCGAAGAACTGCTCACCGAAAACCGCATCTTCAAGCAGCGCAACGTCGATATCGGCGTGGTCAAGCTGGAGGACGCCTGGGCGCGCGGCTTTTCCGGCGTCATGGTGCGCGGCTCCGGCGCGGCGTGGGATTTGCGCAAGGCGCAGCCCTATGAGTGCTATGCCGAACTCGATTTCGACATTCCGATCGGCAAGAACGGCGATAATTACGACCGCTACTGCATCCGCATGGAAGAGATGCGCCAGTCCGTCCGTATCATGAAGCAATGCATCGACAAGCTGCACGCGCCTGACGGGCAGGGACGCGTCACGGTCGACGATAATAAGATCGTGCCGCCGCGGCGCGAAGAGATGAAGCGCTCGATGGAATCGCTGATCCATCACTTCAAGCTTTACACCGAAGGCTTCAAGGTGCCGGCCGGCGAAGTCTATGCCGCGGTCGAGGCGCCGAAGGGCGAGTTCGGGGTCTATCTGGTCGCCGACGGCACCAATAAGCCCTACAAGTGCAAAATTCGCGCACCGGGCTTTGCCCATCTGCAGGCCATGGATTTTCTCTGCCGGGGCCACATGCTGGCCGATATCTCGGCGATCCTCGGCTCGATCGACATCGTGTTCGGCGAGGTCGACCGATGAGCGTTCGCCGTCTCGCCGAAAAACAGCCGCCGAGCTTTGCCTTCACACCGGAGAATCTGGCCTGGGCGAAAGCGCAAATCGCCAAATATCCGGAAGGCCGCCAGCAATCCGCGGTGATTCCGATTTTGTGGCGCGCGCAGGCGCAGTGCGGCGGCTGGCTGCCGCAAAAGGCCATCGAAGCCACCGCCGATTTGCTCGGCATGGCGAAAATCCGCGTGCTCGAAGTGGCGACCTTCTACACCATGTTCAATCTGTCGCCGGTGGGGCGCTATCACGTGCAGCTCTGCGGCACGACGCCCTGCATGCTGCGCGGCGCGGAGGACTTGAAGAAAGTCTGCCACCGCATGATCGGTCACGAGGGTGAGGTGACCGCCGACGGCACGTTTTCCTGGGTCGAAGTCGAGTGTCTCGGCGCTTGCGTCAACGCGCCGATGGTGCAGATCAACGCCGATTATTACGAGGACCTGACGCCGGAGATCTTCACCCGCATCATCAACGATTTTTCCAACGGCCGCCCACCGAAGCCCGGACCGCAGATCGATCGTATCAATTCCGCTCCAATCGGTGGACCGACCACGCTGACCGATCCGTCGCTCTTCGCGGCGAAGGAAAAGCAATAATGCTCGCCGACAAGGACCGCATTTTTAAAAATCTCTATGGTCAGCGCGATTGGGGCCTCGACGGCGCGCGCGCCCGCGGCGCCTGGGACGGTACCAAGGCGATCCTTGAGCGAGGCCGCGACGCGATCATCAATGAATGCAAGGCCTCCGGCCAGCGCGGCCGCGGCGGCGCCGGCTTTCCGACCGGGCTGAAATGGTCGTTCATGCCGAAGCAGGTGGAGCGGCCGCATTATCTGGTCATCAATGCCGACGAATCGGAGCCCGGCACCTGCAAGGACCGCGAGGTCATGCGGAACGATCCGCATCTTCTCATCGAGGGTTGCCTGATCGCCGGGGCCGCCATGGCCGCGAACCACTGCTACATCTATATCCGCGGCGAATTTATCCGCGAGCGCGAGCGGCTGCAGGCCGCGGTCGATCAGGCCTATGAGGCAAAACTGATCGGCAAGGACAATATTCACGGCTGGGATTTCGATATCGTCGTGCATCACGGCGCCGGCGCCTACATCTGCGGCGAGGAAACGGCGCTGTTGGAAAGCCTCGAAGGCAAGAAGGGCCAACCGCGGCTCAAACCGCCGTTCCCCGCCAATATGGGTCTCTACGGCTGTCCGACGACCGTCAACAACGTCGAGACCATCGCGCAGGTGCCCGACATCATGCGCCGCGGCGCGGCCTGGTTCGCCGGCATCGGCCGGCAGAATAATACCGGGACAAAGCTTTATTGCATTTCCGGCCATGTCGAACGGCCGTGCAATGTCGAAGAGACGATGGGAATTCCGCTGCGCGAGCTGATTGAGCGGCACGCCGGCGGCGTGCGCGGCGGCTGGGATAATTTGCTCGCGGTCATTCCCGGCGGCTCGTCGATGCCGCTCGTTCCGGCCGGCCCCGATCAGGCCGATACGCTGCTCATGGATTTCGACGGTTGCCTGCAAAAGAAATCGGCGCTCGGCACCGCCGCCGTGATCGTCATGGACAAATCCGCCGACATCGTCAAAGCGATGGCGCGCATTTCCTATTTCTACCGGCATGAAAGCTGCGGCCAGTGCACGCCATGCCGCGAAGGCATGGGCTGGATGTGGCGCTTGCTCGACCGCATGGCGGTCGGCCACGCCACCAAACGCGAGATCGACATGTTGTGGGATGTGTCGAAGCAGATCGAAGGCCACACCATCTGTGCCTTCGGCGACGGCGCGGCCTGGCCGGTGCAGGGCCTACTCCGCCACTTCCGGCCCGAAATCGAAAGGCGCATCGACCAATACACCGCCAACCCGCATCCCGAGCCGGTCTCGGTTGCGGCGGAGTAAATGCGATGAATGCGATCCGTCATCTTGCACAGCTTAATATCGGCCGCTTCCGCTATCCGACCGACGATCCGCGCATGGCCGATTTCATGAACAATCTCGCTTTGGTGAACGGTATTGCCGATCGCAGTGCAGGTTTTGTATGGCGGCTGCAGGACGACAGCGGCAATGCCACCGGTTTCCGACCGTTCCCCGATCCGCAGATGGCGGTCAATCTGTCTGTGTGGGAGAGCGTCGAAGCGCTGGAGCGGTTCGTGTGGCAGACCGTGCATAAGCGTTTCTACGGACGCCGCCCGGAATGGTTTGACAAATTGGACGGCCCGCATTTCGTCATGTGGCGGGTGCCGGCCGGGCATCGGCCGCCGCTGACCGAGGCGAAAGAACGGCTCGAACGTCTCGCGGCGCATGGCCCGAGCGACCAGGCGTTCGGTTGGGAAAGCGTTCCGTCGGCGCAATTGTGGAAGACGGCGCGCTGCGCACCCGACGGCCAGGCGGCATAAGAAGCGACATGAGAGAAATATGACCAAGCTCATCGTCGACGGCAAAGAGATCGAACGTCCCGCCGGAGTACACGCTGCTGCAGGCGTGCGAAGCGGCGGGCGCGGAGATTCCGCGCTTCTGTTTCCACGAGCGGCTGTCGATCGCCGGCAATTGCCGGATGTGTCTGGTCGAGCTGGTTGGCTCGCCGAAGCCGGTGGCGAGCTGCGCCTGGGGCGTGCGCGATTGCCGGCCGGGACCGAAGGGCGAGCCGCCCGAGGTCAAAACCCGATCGCCGATGACGCGCAAGGCGCGCGAAGGCGTGATGGAATTTCTGCTCATCAATCATCCGCTGGATTGCCCGATCTGCGACCAGGGCGGCGAATGCGATCTGCAGGATCAGTCGATGGCCTACGGCGTCGACGCCAGCCGCTATCGCGAGAATAAGCGCGCCGTCGAGGACAAATATCTCGGCGCGCTGGTCAAGACCTCGATGAACCGCTGCATCCAGTGCACTCGCTGCGTACGCTTCTCCGCCGAGGTTGCCGGCGTTCCCGAGCTCGGCGCCATCGGCCGCGGCGAGGACATGGAGATCACGAGCTATCTCGAACAGGCGATGCGCTCGGAACTGCAAGGCAACGTCGTCGATCTCTGTCCGGTCGGCGCGCTGACGTCGAAGCCTTACGCGTTTGCGGCGCGGCCGTGGGAGCTCAACAAGACCGAGTCGATCGACGTCATGGACGCGCTCGGCTCCGCCATCCGCATCGATACCCGCGGCAGCGAGGTGATGCGCATCCTGCCGCGCACCAACGACGACATCAACGAGGAGTGGATCTCCGACAAGACGCGGCACGTCGTCGACGGTCTGCGCACACAGCGCCTCGATCAGCCTTACGTGCGCGAGGGCGGCAAGCTTCGTCCGGCGACCTGGACCGAGGCGTTCAAAGCGATCGCCGCCAGGGTCGCCGAAGCCAATCCGAAGCGCATGGGCGCCTTGGTCGGCGATCTCGCCGCGGTCGAGGAGATTTTCGCGCTCAAGGATTTGATGACGCGGCTTCACGTCGGCAATCTCGATTGCCGGCAGGACGGCGCGGCGCTAGATCCCGCCTGGGGCCGCGCCGGCTATTTGTTCAATGCGACCATTGCCGGAATCGATTCAGCCGACGCCCTGCTCATCATCGGCTCCAATCCGCGCAAGGAAGCCACCATTCTCAATGCGCGCATCCGCAAGCGCTGGCGCGCCGGCAAGTTTCCGATCGGCGTCATCGGGCCGAAGGCCGATTTCACTTATACCTACGATTATCTCGGCGCCGGCCCGGAAACGCTTGCCGCCATTGGCCGGCATTCCTTCGCCGACATGCTGCGCAAGGCGGAGCGGCCCATGGTGCTTCTTGGCGCCGGCGCACTGACGCGCGGCGACGGCGCCGCGATTGCATCGCTTGCCGCCAAGGCCGCGCTCGAGCTCGGCGCGGTGAAAGAAGGCTGGAATGGCTATTGCGTGTTGCACAGCGCCGCCTCGCGCGTGGGCGCGCTCGATCTCGGCTTCGTGCCGGGGCAGGGCGGTCTTTCCGCGCGGCAGATGGCGGCGTTCGGCACGCTCGACGTTCTGTTCCTGCTCGGCGTCGACGAGATCGATATCGCTCAAGGCGCCTTTGTCATTTATATCGGCACTCACGGCGACCGCGGCGCGATGCGGGCCGATGTCGTGCTGCCGGGGGCTGCCTATCCGGAAAAATCGGCGACTTACGTCAACACCGAGGGCCGGGTGCAGATGGCAACACGCGCGTCCTTCCCGCCGGGCGATGCGCGCGAAGATTGGGCGATCTTGCGGGCACTGTCGGACGTGCTGGGAAACCGGCTGCCCTATGACTCGCTCACCGCGTTGCGGCAAACCTTGTTCAAGGCGCACCCCCATCTGTTGCGGATAGGCCAGGTGACGCCGGCCGATGCCGGTGTGCTGCAAAAGCTCGCGGCGCTTGGCGGCACCACGGACCGGACGCCGTTCGGCTCGATTATCGACGATTTTTACTTCACCAATCCGATCGCGCGTTGCTCGGCGGTGATGGCGGAATGCTCGGCGATCGCGCAAGGGCGCGCGACCATGACGGCGGCGGAGTAGCGCATGACGATCGCCGCATTCTGGTCCGGTTACATCTGGCCGCTGATCGTCATGGTGGCGGAGAGCCTGCTGCTCCTCGTCGTGCTCTTGATTGCGGTTGCCTATGTGCTCCTCGCCGACCGCAAGATCTGGGCGGCCGTGCAGATCCGGCGCGGGCCGAACGTGGTCGGACCCTGGGGCCTGTTCCAATCCTTCGCCGATCTGCTCAAGTTCGTGCTCAAGGAGCCGGTGATTCCGGCCGGCGCCAATAAGGGCGTGTTCCTCTTGGCGCCGCTCGTGACCTGCGTGCTGGCGCTCGCCGCCTGGGCGGTGATCCCCGTCGATGCCGGCTGGGTCATTTCGAATATCAATGTCGGTATTCTTTATATCTTCGCGATCTCGTCGCTCGGCGTCTACGGCGTGATCATGGCGGGTTGGGCGTCGAACTCCAAATATCCGTTCCTCGCCGCGCTGCGTTCGGCGGCGCAGATGGTGTCCTACGAGGTCTCCATCGGCTTCGTCATCATCACGGTGCTGCTGTGCGTCGGCTCGCTTAATCTCTCGGCAATAGTCGAAGCGCAGCAAGATCGCGGGCTGGCGACCGCGCTCGGCGTGCCGTGGTTGAGCATATTGAATTGGTACTGGCTGCCGCTGTTGCCGATGCTCGTCATCTTCTTCATCTCCGCACTCGCCGAGACCAACCGGCCGCCGTTCGATCTGGTCGAGGCGGAATCGGAACTGGTTGCCGGGTTCATGGTCGAGTACGGCTCGACGCCCTACATGATGTTCATGCTTGGCGAGTATGTGGCGGTTTGCACCATGTGCGCCATGGCCACGATCCTGTTCCTCGGCGGCTGGCTGCCGCCGCTCCTGGTGCCGCCGTTCACCTGGGTGCCGGGCGTCATCTGGTTCGTGCTCAAAGCATTCTTCGTCTTCTTCATGTTCGCGATGGTGAAGGCGTTCGTGCCGCGCTATCGCTACGATCAGTTGATGCGGCTCGGCTGGAAGGTGTTCTTGCCGATTTCGCTGGCCATGGTCGCGATTGTGGCCGGCGTGCTGCAAGTGACCGGCTGGGCGCCGCAATGAGGGGAGGACGGCATGGAGCTTTCGCTGCCGGCCTGGCTCGGCGGTCTCGCCGGGACGATCGTTGCGGTCGCGATCTATCTGCCGACGATCCGCATCCTGGAGCGACGGCTGCGCGCCCAAGGCGGTCCGCAGACGCTCGAACAGCGTGCCGCTTTCGAAGACAAGCTCGCGGTCGCGCGCCGGGTGATTTTGGGCGTCGACATCGCAATCCTTGCCACACTCGGCTATTGGATCGGCAAGGCCATCGGCGGCAATTGGGCGACATGAGAGGTCGATATGAAGCTTGATCAAGCCGCCCGTTCGCTGTTCCTCAAGGAATTTGCGCAGGCCTTCGTTCTGTCGATGCGCTATTTCTTCAAGCCGAAGGCGACGCTCAATTATCCTTTCGAGAAGGGCGCACTGTCGCCGCGCTTCCGCGGCGAGCACGCGCTGCGGCGTTATCCGAACGGCGAAGAGCGCTGCATCGCCTGCAAATTGTGCGAGGCGATCTGCCCGGCGCAGGCCATCACCATCGAGGCCGGCCCGCGGCGCAACGACGGCACCCGGCGCACCACGCGCTACGACATCGACATGGTCAAATGCATCTATTGCGGACTGTGCCAGGAGGCCTGCCCGGTCGACGCCATCGTCGAAGGACCGAATTTCGAATTCGCCACCGAAACGCGCGAGGAGCTTTATTACGACAAGGAGCGTCTCCTGGCGAACGGCGATCGCTGGGAGCGCGAGATTGCCAAAAATCTCGAACTCGATGCGCCCTATCGGTGAGATGCGCCGCCAATGATTATCAACGCCATTTTCTTTTATCTCTTTGCGGGCATTACCGTGGCCTCGGCGGTCATGGTCGTCACCGCGCGCAATCCGGTGCATTCGGTGCTGTTCCTTATCCTCGCCTTCGTCAATGCAGCGGGATTGTTCGTGTTGCTGGGCGCCGAATTCCTGGCGATGATCCTCATCGTCGTCTATGTCGGCGCCGTCGCCGTGCTGTTCCTGTTCGTGGTGATGATGCTCGACGTGGATTTCGCCGAATTGCGCCAGGGCTTCCTCAATTACCTGCCGGTCGGCGCCCTGGTCGGCGCCGTGCTGCTGGCCGAGCTCCTTGTCGTGCTCGGCGCCTGGGTCATCGGTCCAGATGTGGCCAAAGCCATCACCGCGCCGATCCCATCGCCGAGCGCCATCAATAATACGCAGGCACTCGGCCTCGTTCTCTACACGCGCTACGTTTATTACTTCGAGGCCGCGGGCGTCATTCTGCTCGTCGCCATGATCGGCGCGATCGTGATGACGCTGCAGCATAAGCCGAACGTGCGGCGGCAGAACATCGCCGATCAGGTTGCGCGCGGTCCGAAAACAGCAATCGAAGTGGTCAAAGTGAAATCGGGGCAGGGGCTGCTGTCATGACGCGGGGAAAAGCATGACCATCGGGCTCGGCCATTATCTGTCGGTGGCGGCAATCCTGTTCACGCTCGGGATTTTCGGCATCTTTCTCAACCGCAAGAACGTGATCGTTATCCTGATGTCGATCGAGCTCATCCTGCTCGCCGTCAACATCAATCTCGTCGCGTTTTCGAGTTTTCTCGGCGACATCGTCGGCCAGGTCTATGCCTTGATCGTGCTCACGGTTGCGGCGGCGGAAGCGGCGATCGGGTTGGCGATTCTGGTCGCCTATTACCGCAACCGCGGCTCGATCGCGGTTGAGGATATCAATCTGATGAAGGGCTAGCGCATGATCCCGAAAAGCGGATACCGGTTTTCGGGAAAGATCATGCGCCAAACGAAAATGGCAGGCGGCGTTACTCAACTGGGACGGGGCAGGATTTAGCAATGTACGAAGCCATCGTTGCCTTGCCGCTTCTGGGCGCCATCATCGCCGGCATGGTCACGCTCATTGGCGCGGCGCAGCGCCATCCCGGCGAGGATCCGCCGCCGCCGGCCGATGACCACGCGGCGCCGCTGGTGCCGGAGGGTCATCCGCACGTCGCGCCCGACCCTCATGCGCCGCATGCGGCATCGTCCGGCAGCCACGGCGAGGAGCATGAAGCCCAGGAGCCGTCAGCGGCCGGCTCGTTGCCCGCCATGCTCGTTACGTCCACGTTTCTGGTGATCGCCTGCGTGTTGTCCTGGTTCGCCTTCTACGATGTCGGCATCGAGGGCCACGAGGCGCGCGTCACGCTGTTCTCTTATGTCAGCTTCGGCGACCTGCATTCCGATTGGGCGCTACGCATCGACTCGTTGACCGCCGTGATGCTGGTGGTGGTGACGACTATCTCATCGCTCGTTCACATCTACTCCATCGGCTATATGGACGAGGATCCCTATAAGCCGCGCTTCTTCTGCTATTTGTCGTTCTTCACCTTCGCCATGCTGATGCTGGTGACGGCCGACAATCTCATTCAGCTGTTCTTCGGCTGGGAGGGTGTCGGGCTGGCGAGCTATCTGTTGATCGGCTTCTGGTTCCATAAGCCGGAAGCCAACGCCGCCGCGATCAAGGCCTTTATCGTCAACCGCGTCGGCGATTTCGGCTTCTCGCTTGGAATCTTTGCCGTCTTCTATCTCACCGGAGCGATCGACTTCGATACCATCTTCGCCCAGGCTCCGGCGCTCGCAGGCAAGAGCTTGCATTTCCTCAGTTGGGACGTCAATGCGCTGACCGCCGTCTGCCTTTTGTTGTTCATGGGCGCGATGGGCAAATCGGCGCAGTTTCTCCTCCACACCTGGCTGCCTGACGCCATGGAAGGTCCGACGCCGGTCTCGGCATTGATCCACGCCGCGACCATGGTGACCGCCGGCGTCTTCATGGTGGCGCGGCTGTCGCCGCTGTTCTCCCTATCCCAGGACGCCTCGGCCTTCGTCATCTTCATCGGCGCCACGACCTGCATGTTTGCGGCGACCATCGGTCTCGTGCAGAACGACATCAAGCGCATCGTCGCTTATTCGACCTGTTCGCAGCTTGGCTACATGTTCGTCGCCATGGGGGTGGGCGCCTATTCGGTCGGGATGTTTCATCTGTTCACGCACGCTTTCTTCAAGGCGCTGCTGTTCCTCGGCTCGGGCTCGGTCATCCTGGCGATGCATCACGAGCAGGACATCCGCCATATGGGCGGGCTGTGGCGGAAAATTCCGTTCACTTATGGCGTGATGCTGATCGGCACCTTGGCGTTGACCGGTTTTCCGCTGACCGCCGGCTATTTCTCCAAGGACGCCATCATCGAGGCCGCCGCCGCCAGCAGCAATCCGATGGCGTCTTACGGCTTTCTCATGACCGTCGGGGCCGCCGCGCTGACCTCGTTCTACTCCTGGCGGCTCATCTTCAAGACCTTCCACGGCGCCCCGCACGACCGGCATCATTACGAAGCTGCGCACGAGAGCCCGAAAGTGATGCTTATTCCGCTGGCGATCCTGGCTTTCGGCTCGCTCGCCGCCGGCTGGCCGTTCTTGTCGGTTTTCACCGGCCACGGCGCCGAGCAGTTTTTCCGCGACGCGCTCAAGCTCGGCACGGCCGAAACGCTGTTCGAGAACGCCGAGAAGCTGCCGCTTCTCATGTCGCTGTTGCCGACGGTGATGATGATCGGCGGCTTTTTAGTCGCCTACCAATTCTATATCCGCCGGCCGGATCTGCCGGTGGCTTTGGCGCGGGACCAGCGCGTGCTCTACGAATTCCTGCTCAATAAATGGTATTTCGACGAGATCTACGATTTCCTCTTTGTCCGCCCGCTGCTTTGGCTCGGCCGCGTGCTCTGGAAGGGTGGCGACGGCCTTGTCATCGACGGCTTCGGTCCTGACGGGGTGTCCGCCCGCGTGCTCGGCGTGACGCGGAACGTCGTGCGCCTGCAGACCGGCTATCTCTATCACTACGCCTTCGCCATGCTGATCGGCGTCGCCGCGTTCATCACCTGGTTCATGTTCGCGGGGCCGCACTGATGACGAGCTGGCCTATCCTCTCCGTCGTCACCTTCCTGCCGCTCGCCGGCGCGCTGTTCATTGCATTCCTGCGCGATGACGAAGCCGGCGTGCGCAATGCGCGCTGGGTTGCGCTGTGGACCACGCTGATCACCTTTGCCATTTCGCTGATTTTGATTTGGCGCTTCGATCCGTCGACCGCCGATTTCCAGTTTCTCGAAAAGCGACCCTGGCTCGGCGGCACCATCACCTATGCCATGGGCGTCGACGGCATTTCGCTGCCGTTCGTGATCCTGACCACGGCGCTGATGCCGATCTCGATCCTGGCGAGCTGGACCTCGATCCAAAGCCGGGTGCGCGAATATATGATCGCGTTTCTGGTGCTCGAAACGCTGATGGTCGGCACCTTCTGCGCGCTCGACCTCGTGTTGTTCTATCTGTTCTTCGAAGGCGGCCTCATTCCGATGTTTCTGATCATCGGCGTCTGGGGGGGCCCGCGCCGGGTCTATGCCAGCTTCAAGTTCTTTCTCTATACGCTGCTTGGCTCGGTGCTGATGCTGCTCGCCATCATGGCGATGTACTGGCAAGCCGGCACCACCGATATTCCGACGCTGCTGCATCATCCGTTCCCGCTCGCCTTGCAGACCTGGGCGTGGTTCGCCTTCCTCGCCTCCTTTGCCGTGAAAATGCCGATGTGGCCGGTCCACACCTGGCTGCCGGACGCCCATGTCGAGGCGCCCACCGCAGGCTCGGTGATCCTTGCCGCCATCTTGTTGAAGATGGGCGGCTACGGCTTTCTGCGCTTCTCGCTGCCGATGTTTCCAGAAGCGTCCCAGCACCTGGCGCCGCTGATTTATGCACTCTCGGTGATCGCCATCATCTACACTTCGCTGGTCGCGCTGGTGCAGGAGGACGTAAAAAAGCTCATTGCCTATTCCTCGGTCGCGCATATGGGCTTCGTCACCATGGGGATTTTCGCGGTGACCGCGCAGGGCGTCGCCGGCGGCATTTTCCAGATGATCTCGCATGGCATCGTCTCCGCCGCCTTGTTCCTGTGCGTCGGCGTCATCTATGACCGCATGCATACCCGCGAGATCGCCGCCTATGGCGGACTGGTCAACCGCATGCCGCTCTACGCCTTCGTCTTCATGGTGTTCACGCTGGCCAATGTCGGGCTGCCGGGCACGTCCGGCTTTGTCGGCGAATTCCTCACTTTGATCGGCACCTTCCGCGTCAATAATTGGGTGGCGACTCTGGCGACGATCGGCACCATCCTGTCGGCGGCTTACGCGCTGTGGCTCTACCGCAAGGTGATCTTCGGCAAGCTGGAAAAGCCGAGCCTGTTCACCATCAAGGATATCGGCTGGCGCGAGATCGCGATCCTAGCGCCGCTCGTGATCCTGACCATCTTTTTCGGCGTCTATCCGAAGCCGGTGCTCGATATCTCCTCGGTATCGGTGACGGCCTTGATCGACAATTACCACCATGCGCTCAGCGCCGTGCAAACGGCGGCGTTGACGAAGTAACGCCAAGAGAAACAGCAAGGGAAGCGATGGACACCGCCCACCTCGCCAGGCTCGTTCCGGTGCTGCCGGAAATCGTTATCGGCATCGGCGCCGCAGCGCTGTTGATGCTGGGCGTTTTCCAGAGCGGCCGGCCGGGGCGCACGGTCGACTATGCCGCCATCGCGCTGTTGGCCGTCGCCGGCATCGTTCTGTTGTTGTTGCCGGCCGGAAAGCTGACAGGTTTTGGCGGCAGCTTCATTGTCGACGATTTTGCCCGGTATTTGAAGATCCTGGCGTTGCTCGGCTCGGCCGCGGCGATCGCCATGTCGCTCGATTACGCCGTGCGCGCGCAGCAACGGCGGTTCGAATATTCCGTGCTGATCCTGTTGTCGACGCTCGGCATGATGATGCTGATATCGGCGGCGGATCTGATCGCGCTTTATCTCGGCCTCGAATTGATGAGCCTGCCGCTCTACGTGGTCGCCGCCAGCCACCGCGATTCGTTGCGCTCGACCGAGGCCGGATTGAAATATTTCGTGCTCGGCGCGCTGTCCTCCGGGATGCTGCTCTATGGCGCCTCCTTGACTTACGGGTTCACCGGCACCGTGAGCTTCGCCGGCATCGCGCATGCGGCGGGGCAGGGTGGCCCGGCCGGCATCGGCTTGATTTTCGGCATCGTCTTTCTATTCGCCGGCTTCTGCTTCAAGGTCTCGGCGGTGCCGTTCCACATGTGGACTCCCGACGTCTATGAGGGCGCGCCGACGCCGGTTACGGCATTTTTCGCCGCCGCGCCGAAAGTGGCGGGTATCGCCATGTTCGTGCGCGTCGCGGTGATGGCGTTTCCCGGCATCACTTCGGAATGGCAGCAGATCGTGGTCTTCGTCTCCATCGCCTCGATGGCGCTCGGCGCCTTTGCCGCGATCGGCCAGCGCAACATCAAGCGGCTGATGGCCTATTCCTCGATCGGGCATATGGGTTTTGCGTTGATCGGGCTTGCCGCCGGGACGCCCGAAGGGGTCCAGGGCGTGCTCGTCTATATGGCGATCTACATCACCATGACGCTCGGCGTGTTCGCCGTGATCCTGTCGATGCGGCGCGACACCGGCATGGTGGAATCGATCGATCAGCTCGGCGGCCTGGCCCGCACCCATCCGGCGACGGCGTTCTTTTTGGCGATGTTGTTGTTCTCGATGGCGGGCATACCGCCGCTCGCGGGTTTCTTCGCCAAGTTCTACGTCTTCCTCGCCGCCATCAAAGCCGGTCTCTACGTGCTTGCCGTCATCGGCGTGCTCACTAGCGTGGTCGGGGCCTATTATTATCTCGCCATCGTCAAGACCATGTATTTCGACGAGCCCGCCGAAGGCTTCTACAACATGCCGTATGAATTGCGCGTCGTGCTGGCGGTCTGCGGCCTGTTCAACATCCTGTTTTTCGTCTATCCCGGGCCGCTGGTCGGCATCGCGAGCGCGGCCGCGCATTCTTTGTTCTGATGCAGCTTGACCCGATAGCGGTCGAGGCAGGCGTCCGGCTTGAAGCCCTCGCCACCGTCGGCTCGACCAACCAGGAAGCCCGCATCCGCGCGCAGCGGGGCGAACGCGCGCCGCTGTGGATCACGGCAGTCGCGCAGACCCAAGGTCGAGGCCGGATGGACCGCTCCTGGGCTTCGCCCGCCGGCAATCTTTATGCGAGCCTGCTGCTGCGCGAGCCGTCGTCCCAGGAGCATGCGCCGGAGCTCGCTTTTGTCGCCGCCTCGGCGCTGCGCGATGCCGTCATTGCCGAGGCGCCCGCGCTCGCGCCGGCGCTAGCTTTCAAATGGCCGAACGATCTCCTGCTGGCGGACCAAAAGTGCGCCGGGATTTTGATCGAAGGCGAGGCCGAGCCGGGCAAGAGCCTCTGCGTCGTCATCGGCATTGGCATCAATTGCGCGAGCCATCCGCCGGCGGCGGCCTATCCGGCGACCGATTTGCGCAGCCACGGCGCGGATGTCGGCCCCGAACGGCTGTTCCAACGCCTGTCGGCCACCATGTGCCGACGGTTGGCACAGTGGGACCGCGGCCAAGGTTTTGCGGCTATTCTCGACGATTGGCTTTCCGCCGCGCGCGGCATCGGCGAGGAGATCACGGTGCGCAATGGCTTGGGCGAAAAGCATGGCCGCTTTGCCGGGCTCGATCGATCCGGGCGCCTTATTTTGGAACTCCGCGGCGGCGGCACCGAAAAAATCTCGGCGGGCGATGTGTTTCCGCTCGAGCTTCGCGGCGGCCGGCGCGAGCCGAGCCGGGCCGAATGATGGCGCACAACGAACTCGTCTTCGCGCCGCTCGGCGGCATCGGCGAGATCGGGATGAACCTCTCGATCTACGGTTTTGGCGACGAGCGGCGGCGGCAATGGCTCATCGTCGATTGCGGCGTGTCGTTTGCGTCCGAGGAGCAGCTGCCCGGCGTCGATCTGATCCTGCCGGATATCAGCTATCTGATCGAAGAGCGCAAAAATATCGTCGGCTTGGTGCTCACCCACGGCCACGAGGACCATATGGGGGCGCTGATCGATCTGTGGCCGCGGCTCAAGGTGCCGCTCTATGCCACGCCATTCACGGCGGCCTTGTTCGAGGCAAAACGCACGTCGGAGCCCGGCGCGCCGCAAATTCCGGTCAAAATCGTGCCGCTTAACGGCCATCTGACGCTCGGTCCCTTCGCCATCGACTTCATCAATGTCGCGCACTCGATCCCGGAATCGAATGCATTGGCGATCCGTACGCCGGCGGGCATCGTGCTGCATACCGGCGACTGGAAGATCGATCCGACGCCGACCATCGGCGCGCCGACCGACGCGGCGAAGCTTAAGGCGCTGGGCGACGAAGGCGTGCTGGCGCTTGTCGGCGACTCGACGAATGCGGTGAGGGAAGGGCGCTCGCCGTCGGAAGCCGACGTCGCCAAGACGCTGGCCGAGCTCATTCGCAGCGCCCCGCGCCGCGTCGCGGTGACGACCTTCGCGTCTCATGTCGGCCGCTTGCGCGCGGTCGCCGACGCCGCCCGCGCCGCCGAGCGCGAAGTCGTTTTGGTCGGCCGGGCGATGGAGCGGGTTGCGCAGGTCGCGCGCGAAACCGGTTACCTCGATGGCGTGCAGGATTTTCGCAGCGCGGAGAGCTACGGCTACCTGCCGCCCGACAAGGTGTTGGCGCTGTGCACCGGCAGTCAGGGCGAACCGCGCGCCGCGCTGTCGCGTATCGCCCGGGACGAGCATCCGGAAGTCACCCTCGCCAAGGGCGACCGCGTGATCTTTTCGTCGCGCGCGATCCCCGGCAACGAGAAGGCCGTGGGTGAGGTCATCAATGGCTTGGTCATGCAGGGCGTCGAAGTCATCACCGACCGCACCCATCTCGTTCACGTCTCCGGTCATCCCCGCCGCGACGAATTGCGCGACATGATCGGCTGGGTGCGGCCGCAAATTCTTATCCCCGCGCACGGCGAAGCGTTGCATTTCGCCGAGCACGCCGAGCTCGCCCGCCGTGCCGGGGTGCCGAAGGTCCTGATTTGCCGCAACGGCGATTTGGTTCGCCTGGCGCCGGAGGGGCCGGACATCATCGACGAGGTTCCGTCGGGCCGGCTTTACAAGGATGGCTCGCTGCTCATCAGCGCCGAGGCGCGCACCGTGGCGGCGCGCCGGCGCCTGAGCTTTTCCGGCATCGTCACAGTCGCTTTGGCCTTAAGCGATAAAGGCGTGCTTTTGGCCGCTCCCGAAGTGGAGCTGATCGGTCTGCCGGATACCGATGCCGCCGGCGTCTCGATGACGGAAATCGCCCGCGATGCGGTCGAGCAAGCCTTCGAATCCATGCCAATGCCGCGCCGCCGCGATGCCGATGCCGTGGCCGAAGCGGTGCGGCGCGCCGTACGCGGGCGCATCGCCGAGCGCTGGAACAAGAAGCCGATCTGCCACGTCCATGTGCTGACGGTGTAGCCTCCGTTCACCGTCACTGCGCAATGCGGTGTGGCCCAGGCTGAGCCACGCCTGCCGCATCGAAGCGGATCAAGCAATCGTCTTATTCTTCAGTGTCCGCGCCGGGCTTGGGGCTCGTCGTCGTGATTGTTTCGTATTCGGTCACCCGGATGACGCCGGGCACCGGCTCATCGATCACGTCGACGATGGTATCTTCGATCATCGGCTTGCTTGGCCGGGGTGCCTTTTTCGGCGCTTTTTTCAGCGCTTTTTTCGACGTCACTTTCGCGGCGGGCTTGCGCGACTTCTTTTTGGGCGCCGCGCGTTTTATTGTCTTCTTGCGTGCAGGCTTGGCTTTCTTGCCTTTCGCGGCTTTCTTACGCGTCGCACCACGCTTCTTTGCCTTGGCCATGGCCGTCTCCTGTGAAGTATGTCGTCGGGTGAACCAAATTCGAAAATCATCACTACGCCAACGTTAACCTCCAGCTATGCGCCGCGCCACTGTTATCGCCCGCCGGTTGCCGCCATCCCCAGGATGCCGACATCGAGCGGACATCGACCCGTCCCGTTTATGAGTCCACGCCCCCGCGCGCCGGGGGGTGTAAGATGGCCCTGCCGGGACGAAAGGAGATTTAGACATGATCGGCAAGCTTAACCACGTGGCCATCGCCGTGCGCGACCTCGGCAAAGCATCCGCGGCCTATCGCGACATCCTGGGCGCAAATGTCTCAGCCGCGGTGCCGCAGCCCGATCACGGTGTGACCACAGTGTTCATCACACTGCCGAACACCAAGATCGAGCTGCTCGAACCGCTCGGCGAAGGCTCGCCCATTGCCAAATTCCTCGAGCGCAACCCGGACGGCGGCATGCACCATATCTGCTACGAAGTGGACGATATCCGCGCCGCACGCGATGCGCTCAAGTCGGCCGGTGCGCGGGTCCTGGGCGACGGCGAGCCGAAAACCGGCGCCCACGGCAAGCCGGTGCTGTTCCTGCACCCGAAGGATTTTTCCGGCACCCTGGTCGAACTGGAACAGGCCTGAGATGACCTTCACCACCGCGCTGGCGGCGTTTTTCCTGATCTGGTGGGTAAGCCTGTTCGCCGTTCTGCCGTGGGGCGTGCGCAGCCAGCACGAAGGCGGCGAGATGGCTCCCGGCACCGATCCGGGCGCGCCGACGAATTTGCGGCTGGGGCGGAAATTGCTGTGGACTACGGTGGTGGCGCTTGTGATCTATGCCGGCTGCTATGTGGTCTATAGCCAGCATCTGGTCACGCTGAGCGATCTGATGGGCCGCTTTGACTACGCTAAATATTGAAGATTTTTCAGTAACTTAAATGAATTTACTGACCTGAACTCTGGGTACGGCCAGCGGTCGCTGAAAAAGAAAAAGCAGGGCGAGCGCCCTGCCGTAAAATCCTCGCTTAACCCATACCCCACGCTTAGTTCTTTGATACGCATTACTCGCGTGGCTGGCGATGCTTTACGCTCGCGGGTCATCCTCCCGAGACTTGGACCGCTAGCCCCAAATGCCGCGTTAAGGCCGCGGCACCGGGTCGCGCTTTACTGGTAATCGATCCTGTTGCCGTTGTCATCATGTTACCACCGCGCGGCGCAAAATTATTTGCACGCCCATCGCACCGGCGCGGCCTCTTGTATTTCCACAGCCGTTGCGGCTTCACTGCGCCGGCATCCGGTTCCAATGAAGATTGTGATTTCATGCGCCTTTCCCGCTACTTCATGCCGATTTTGCGTGAGACGCCGAAAGAGGCGGAGATCGTGTCGCACCGGCTGATGCTGCGCGCCGGCATGGTCCGCCAGGAGGCCGCCGGGATTTATGCCTTTCTGCCTTTGGGCTTTCGGGTGCTGCAGAAGGTCTGCGCCATCGTGCGCGAGGAACAGGATCGCTCCGGCGCCATCGAGCTGTTGATGCCGACGATCCAGTCCGCCGATCTGTGGCGCGAAAGCGGGCGCTACGAGGCCTATGGCAAGGAGATGCTGCGCATCAAGGACCGCCACGAGCGCGACATGCTCTACGGCCCGACCAACGAGGAAATGATCACCGAGATCTTCCGCGCTTACGTGCGCTCCTACAAGGACCTGCCGCTCAACCTCTACCACATCCAATGGAAGTTCCGTGACGAGGTGCGGCCGCGCTTCGGGCTGATGCGCGGGCGCGAGTTCCTCATGAAGGACGCCTATTCGTTCGACCTCGATTTCGAAGGCGCCAAGCACGCCTATAACCGGATGTTCGTCGCCTATTTGCGCACCTTTGCCCGGCTCGGGCTGCGCTCGATCCCGATGGTGGCGGAAAGCGGACCGATCGGCGGCAATCTGTCCCACGAATTCATCATCCTCGCCGAGACCGGCGAGAGCGAAGTGTTCTGCCACCGCGACTATCTCGGCTTCGACGTTCCCGGTCCGGACGTGGACTTCACCCATGTCGGCCGCCTGCAGTCTGTTGTGGATAAGTGGACCTCGCTCTACGCGGCCACTTCGGAGAAGCACGACGTGGCGGCCTTCGAGGCGGTGCCGCCCGACAAACGCGTCTCGGCGCGCGGCATCGAAGTCGGCCATATTTTCTATTTCGGCACCAAATATTCCGAGCCGATGAAGGCCGTCGTGACCGGCCACGATGGGGTCGAGCGGCCGGTGCATATGGGTTCATACGGCATCGGGCCGAGCCGGCTGGTGGCGGCCATCATCGAGGCCTCCCATGACGAGGCCGGTATCGTCTGGCCGGAGCCGGTGGCGCCGTTCAAGGTCATGATCCTCAACCTGAAACAGGGCGGGGCCGACACCGACAAGGCCTGCGAGGAGCTTTATGCCGCGCTCAGTGCCAAGGGCATCGACACCCTCTATCACGACCTTGACGAGCGGCCCGGCGCCAAATTCGCCACCGCCGATCTGATCGGCGTTCCCTGGCAGATCCTGGTCGGGCCGCGCAGTCTCGCCGAGGGCAAGGTCGAGGTGAAACGGCGCGCCGACGGCGAGCGGGAACTCATGACGGCGGCGGACGCCACCGCGAGCCTGAGCGCATGAAGGTGTGCGCGGCGACGGTTTGACGCGAATTCGCGCGGCTTGAAACCGCCAAAATCGTGTGAAACTCGGGATGTTCACGGGGACCTGACATAAATGGCCGATTCGACCGGCACCCATCCCTTTTCGGCCTATGAGTGGATGTTGTCGCTGCGCTACCTGCGCGCGCGGCGCAAAGAGGGATTTATCTCGGTCATCGCCGGGTTCTCGTTCCTCGGCATCATGCTCGGCGTTGCCACGCTCATCATCGTCATGGCGGTCATGAACGGGTTCCGCCAGGAGCTTTTGACCAAGATATTGGGGCTCAACGGCCATCTTCTGATCCAGCCGCTGGAATCACCGCTCACCGATTATGCGGCCGTCGCCGACCGCGTCTCGAAGGTTTCCGGCATCTATCTCGCCGCGCCGCTGGTCGAGGGCCAGGCGCTGGCGTCGTCGCCGTTCAACGCCTCCGGCGTCGTCGTCCGCGGCATGCGCGGCGCCGATCTGATGAAGCTCACGCAGGTGTCCAAGAACATCAAGCAGGGCACGCTCGCCGGCTTCGACGAGGGCCAGGGCATTGCCATCGGCGCCCGGCTCGCCGAGCAGCTTTCGGTGCGCGCCGGCGACAATCTCACGCTGGTGGCCCCGCGCGGCGCGGTGACGCCGATGGGCACGACGCCGCGCATCAAGGCTTACAAGATCGCCGCCGTCTTCGAGATCGGCATGTCGGAATACGATTCCGCCTTCGTTTTCATGCCGCTGACCGAGGCGCAGGCTTATTTCAATCGCGCCGGCAACGTCACCGCGATCGAGGTCTATACCAACGATCCCGACCGTATCGACAGCTTCCGCAAGGCCGTGACCGCGGCCGCCGGGCGGCCGATCTACATGGTCGATTGGCGGCAGCGCAACGCCACCTTCTTCAATGCGCTTCAGGTCGAGCGCAATGTAATGTTCCTGATCCTCACGCTGATTGTGCTGGTGGCGGCGCTCAATATCGTCTCCGGCTTGATCATGCTGGTGAAGGACAAAGGCAGCGACATCGCCATTTTGCGCACCATGGGCGCCACCCAAGGCGCCATCATGCGGGTGTTTCTCATCACCGGGGCCTCGATCGGAGTTGTCGGCACCGGCGTCGGCTTCGTCATCGGCGTGATCGTCTGCGCCTATATCGAGGACATCCGCCGCTTCCTGTCCTGGCTGACCAATACCGAATTGTTCTCGCCGGAGCTCTATTTCCTGTCGCAACTGCCGGCGCATATGAACGTTAAGGAAACCACCGCGGTCGTGGTCATGGCGCTCGGCCTGTCGCTCTTGGCGACGCTTTATCCGTCATGGCGCGCGGCCCGGCTCGATCCGGTCGAAGCGCTGCGCTATGAATGATCGGGCGCGATGGATGACACCACCACGATAGCCGGGGCCGCCACGTCGATATCCGACAATGACGAGCAGCCGCTCGTATTCCTGCACGGCATCTGCCGGCAATTCCGCCAGGGCAATTCAACCCTTGACGTGCTGCGCGGCGCCGAGCTCGCGGTATGGGCCGGCCAATCGGTGGCGCTGATCGGGCCGTCCGGCGCCGGCAAGTCGACGCTGCTGCACATCGCCGGCCTGCTCGAACATCCCGACGCCGGCGAAGTCTATCTCGACGCCGCCCCAACCACGCACCTCTCCGACATTGCGCGCACGCGGATCCGCCGCACCGAAATCGGCTTCGTCTATCAGTTCCATCATTTGCTGCCGGAGTTCTCGGCGCTGGAGAATGTCGTGCTGCCGCAAATGATCCGCGGCCTGTCGCGCCGCGAGGCAGCCGCGCGCGGCAGCGAGCTGTTGAGCTATCTGGGGCTCAAGGACCGGCTGACGCACCGGCCGGCGGAGCTTTCCGGCGGTGAACAGCAGCGCGTCGCCATCGCCCGCGCGGTCGCCAATGCGCCGCGCATCCTGTTAGCCGACGAGCCGACCGGCAATCTCAACGTCCACACCGCCGACCATGTCTTCGCCACCCTCAATCAATTGGTGCGCGCCTCCGGACTGGCCGCCATCATCGCCACCCACAACATGGACATCGCCGCGCAGATGGATCGCCGCGTCACCATCCGCGACGGCTTGATCGTCGAGCTGGGCTGAACTGCGAACGTTAGTGATGGGCGTGGCGCCGGCGCGGCCCGGAAGGCGGGCGATAGGTATTGTTTTGGATGCAAAATCCGCCGATGCCGCTTACGTCTTCCATGCACTGCCGGTGGGTCGAGAAGCCGCAATTCATCGGCCCGCCCGTGCCTCTGCCGTATTGGGCGCACCACGGATAGTTTTGCGCTTGCGCCGGCGTGCCGAGCGCGGCGGCGGCAATTGCCAAGGCGAAAACAAATACTCTCATCCTCGTTCCCGGTCTTTAAATGGCTTCAGGCGCTAACGCGGTGCCCCCCTTGTCAGTTCAAGGCGCCGCACGGCGCGCCGGCGCGATCAAGAATGGGAATGGTGTCTGCGCGCTCTTGGTTCCGTCCGTCCCGCGGCGACCGGCGGCTTGTAGGTGTTGTTTTGCTCGCAGAAGCCGCCGATGCCGCGGACGTCGTCCAAACATTGCTGGAAACTCGTAAAGCCGCAATTCATGCCGTCATCGCCTTTGTCGTATTGCGCGCACCAAGGATAGTTTTGGGCTCGCGCACCGCTGGCGCCGATCGAAAGTGCGGCGATTGCAATTCCAAGAACCGACAAATGTCGCATGGCTTACTCCGGAGGTTTGATCGGAAACTCCGATCAGGACGATTTGTGAGCGCGGCTCTTGTGGGCCTTGGGTGCGGCCGGCGCCGCGTTGCCGGGCGGCACATACAGATTGTTGTGGTCGCAGTAACCGCCGCTGCCCGCGATTTCGTCCTTGCACTGCGCCAAAGTCGAGAAGCCGCAATTGGTGCCGGCGCCGTCGGCGAAATTAGAGCACCACGGATAGTTTTGCGCCTCGGCGCGGCTTGCCATGGCGACGCCGGCAAGAATTCCCAGGGACACGATTCCTAACAGCGAGCGCATCACGCACGCGTCCTCGACGTAAAACACCGCGCGAGGCAATGAATTTCGCCGATCAAGAAGCGGTCACGAACCTTTTTTCGAGGAATGCTTGCGCGCCCGATGTGACGGCGCCGAACCTTGGCCCGGCGCTTGGTAAAGGGTGTTGGCGACGCAAAATCCGCCGGCGCCCTGAATCGTCGCCATGCACTGCGCGAAGCTGGTAAAGCCGCAATTCATGGCGCCGCCGCCTCGTCCGGCATATTGTGCACACCAGGGATAGTTTTGGGCCTTTGCAACGGTCGCATTGGCAGCAATGGCGATCGGAACGAGAAGAAGCAGTCCGAACAGGTGCAATCGACGCCGCATCATCGCCTCCCGGGTTTGGCAATTGACCAATTCAATGAACGCCCAAAGGCGTCCCGTTATTGCATCATTTACAGATTAATTCGTACTGGACGCCGAACATTGCGCTAGCGCAAAAAATGAGGCCGCCCGCGGGCGGCCTCGCTCGTTCGTCCTGTTGGAACAAGACGGCTTAGTAGCAAGGCGCGCACCAGCACCGATAAGGGCCGCAGCGCCGCACCATTCCCGGCGGGCACCACCGGCCCCAACCGCGGCACGCCGCCTGCTTGATCGGGGTAGCGTTTTGGATTTGAGCGTGAAGCCCGGCCGCGCCCGGAGCCTGGGTCTGCGCATTGGCCGCGATGGCCATGGTTCCCAGCATGAGCGCCGCCGCCGTCAACGTCATCGTCAGTTTTCGCATAATACCCTCCTCCACGATTGAAGCGATTGGCGAATAGAGCAAGACTGCTACAGCGTAGCGACAACACACTTGGCCGATCCGGTTCCGAATCGGCGTCCCAGCCCAGCCGGTACGATCATCATACTATACGCTTTGCCGCGCCAAATGGATTGGCCTTGGGTAGGGGGCAGCTCTGCGCCGAAGCCGCGCCGATGGTGTTGGGATAGGGGATTACCGCGAATAAGGCAGCTACAGCGCCTTGCCAGCCCGGTCGAAGCCGCATATTCGGCATTATGGGCAAAGCTCCGCGCGTTCGAGTCGATTTCAAGCTCAAGCGTATCACGCAGGACGACTGGCAAATCGAGGCCCACTGTCCCGGCGTCGAGACCCGCTACATCAAGGGGTTCAAAACCAAAGCCGAAGTCGACGAATGGCTGCAGGGAACCCGCCGCATCGACTGGCTGCGATCCCAAGGTTATGCAAAATGATCAAGCGGCCCAAACACCCTAGCAAGACGACGCGGGCGCCAACTCAGGCGGCTTAGCCCTCCGCGACTAGACGGAGCGCAAAGAGCGTTTTGCCCTTTCCGCCGGGTTCGTCGGTGACCCACAGCCGCAACGGTTGTCCCTTCCGCAGTGTGTCCATGGAATCCTCGCGCACCACGGCCGTGAAGGTCTCGATAGCCTCGGTTCGCGTAGCCGTCATGTCGGGGACATCCACGCCGTCATGGTCCAGAGTGGTGACACCATTCTGGAAGTGGAAATAGCAACGAGGCATAGAGGGTGCGCTCCTCTGATCGAGAGGTTGACGCTAGCCATCTAGCGCACCAGGTAGATTTGGAGCTGTTCAATCTTGCACACTACGACGGGAAAAATTAGGCGCGAAAAGCCGCCCCTACGATTTTTCAAAACTGACCAATAGACCTCCCCGAGAACCGGCAAGCAGACGAAGCTTGGGTAGTGGGTCAGTTTACTTGGGGAGTGGGTCGGTTCGAATAAGGCAGCCCGGAATAGGGCTTGCGACCTTGGCCGGGCAGGGCGCAATTCGACGCCATGGCCGTGCCGCGGAAATTCATCCGAGCGGTGGCGCTGATCGCCCTCGCGACGGCAGGCGCATACGCTCAAGTCGCACCATTGCCCGATAACAACACTCCGCCGACAAAAGAGGAAAAAGAGAAAAAAGCCGCCGACGCCGCCTATAGATCGAGCCTCAAGTCCATCGGCTTTGGCATGCGCGAGCCGGCAACGCCGCAAGGGGGGAGGACCACATGTTCGGCAGACCGCTTCTTGGTATTTGCATTTGGCTCATGGCATCCGTCGCTGCGCCCGCGCTGGCGATGGACTGCCCGGTATCGGGCTACGATCAGGTCGGCGAGCGCGTGACCGAAGCGCCGTCCTGCGACGCGGCGATGCAATTGCTCATGGCCTGCCAGCTCGGCTCGAGCGCCGACGTTGCCGTAAGCCTGATCGTGATCAAGAAATGCGAGGGTGATTTCTTGTCGTCGCTGAGCAAGAGCGCGCGCCGCGGCTACGAGCGCAAGGTCGGCGCCTGTGGTAAGAATTTCGCCAATGAGGGCGGCACCCTGTTCCAATCGATACGAGCCATTTGCGCGGCCCAACTGGCGCACGATTATGCGTTGCGGGCCGCTAAGGCGAAGTAGCGGTGCGAGCGATATTGCCGGATGGTACCAGCTGAACGGATCGAAGGATTTGCGACGGCAGGTGATGCGGGACGGTGGATCAAGAAAGAGTTGGTTGTTTGGTCAAAGTCGCGCAAAAAGAGAACTGCAGGGCAAACCTAAATTCGCCTTCAATGGTGGTGATGGTGGATCTGCACGACTTTTGGCGTGCCGTCCCAGTTTTTGAAACCATTTATTTTGAGCCAAATGTCGTAGACGCACAGCGCCGCCACTACGCCAATGAAGCCGATAGTGACCGCCGCTCCCGTACTAAGTGCTGTTCCGGTAACGAGAGGCGGAGGCGGAGTAACGGGGAGAGGGCCAGCTTTTGACTGATCAGCCGATGCACTCGTCAGCACCACTGCAACCGCAAGCGCAGTAATATATTTCCGCAGGATCATAATCTGGCTTCCCCTCAGCTTCTTATTGTTAACCATTATGAACGAGGAGAAAATGCCATTTGGGGAAAACGGCACTTTCTCTGCCGTTTCTAGTGTCGCGTGATAATTCCGCCACGATTGAAACTGACCCACCCATCGCCCTCTTGACTCCAGAACATAGCCCTCTTGCGCAATTATCCCTTGACAGCAAGTAAGCCCTCTGGCAGTATCCCTCGACAACCTGAGGGGGAGCGGCCATGGCCGAATACACATTCAAGCAGTTTCAGGCCGAATATCCGGACGATGCCGCCTGCCTAAAGCGGATCATGGAAATCCAGTACGGCGGCGAGGAAACCGATTGCCCGATCTGCAATAAGCGGATGCGCTTCCACCAGATGACGAAACGGCGGGCTTACGCCTGCCAAGGGTGTGGCCATCACATCTACCCGGCCGCTGGCACCATTTTTCACAAAAGCCGCACCAAGCTCACGATCTGGTTCTTTGCAATGTACCTCATGACCAGCACTCGGCATGGGGTCGCGGCCAAGGAAATCGAGCGGCAGACTGGCGTCACCTACAAGTGCGCTTGGCGGATTTGCCATGAACTGCGGAAGCTCATGGCACAGACCGACGCGCAACGCGGCAAGATCGGCGGTATCGGCCGTCACGTCGAAGTGGACGAAACGCTGGTCGGCGGCAAACTCCGCCATCACGGCAAGGGCAAACACCGCAAGAACAAGACCACCGTGTTCGGCATTGTCGAGCGGGATGGCCGCGTGGTTGCTGGTCCCGTGCCAGATGAAACGAAATACACGCTAGAGCCAATCATCCGCGAGAACGTCGAAGCGGGCACGACCGTTAGCAGCGACGGGCATTACGCCTATCGCGATCTCGGGAAGGAATATGATTTCGGCTATGTCAACCACGACGCCAAAGAGTACGTGCGTGGCGTTCACCACACCAATTCGATTGAAGGCCATTGGTCGCTGCTAAAGCGCGCGATCAAAGGCACGCACGTTCACATTTCCAGCAAGCACGCTTGGAAATATATCGCCGAATTTAGCTACCGGCGGAACATGCGCCACTCGCACTGGTCAATGTTCAATCTCCTTGTGCAGGCTTTTTCACTGCCGCGCTTAGTAGAGAGTTGAAATCCTCTCGGGCATTGGGGTTTGCGTCGCTGGCATGAGGGGAAGATGTGGCCGGGGAAGCAACGTCCAAACCAGCAGCCCGACTAGCGGCGGCCTTGTCTTTCGCTTCGGCGCGAGCCTTTTTCATTTCGTCTTGCTCCAGGAGTTCAATAATTCGTTCTGCCGGAACGACAATGCCCATTCCTACCGACACGCGCACGTCCTTACCGGACTGAATAGCGACAATTTCATCTGGCGGCGCATCCCACGAACCTTGCCATAAACCAAGTAGAAGCGGCTCGAATCTCGCACCAACGCCGGTAATTTTTCGGAGAAGTTCGCGCGGCGTATCAGGCGCAAGTGGCATCCCCGGTGCAACGCTCGCAAATGGCATCGTTGGCCGCACGAAAACCGGCGACCCGCTGAGGCCGTCAAGGCTGTGAGTTTCAACCAAGTAGCCATCGCAAAATAGCGTTTTCCCGCGGTCCTTCCAGTTTCTGACTGGTATCTTCTCGCCGGGCATCAGCGCAATTGCCCCGGAATGTACGACCGCCAAATTCCGTCTTTCGCCTGACATCAGGCGAAAAAGACCCGTTGTGTATGTCAGATCGCCCGGTCCAATCCGCACCCCCGGAAAATGATCTGTCCTGAACATCCCTTCGTCGGTTGGAATATGCAGGGCCTCAAAATCTCCCATCGCCAAGGGCGCAAACGGAATTACAGCTACGTCGACGGTCGGATCAGGGTGAGTGAACCATTCAACTCCATCGGCATGGAGGTTCTGGGAAGTCCCGTCCTTCTTATTAAGCCGCACCAGAAACGGATTTTCGCCTAGCACCGTCGCAACGTGGGCCGCCGTAACGAGGTAACCGAACCGCTCATGGGCAACCAGAAAGCCGGTGCCGACACAATCTATCCCGCCTTTGCCGGGACCGGCGTCCTCAAAGCCGAAAAAGACGACCGAGCGCGTGACGTAATCGGGAACCCGCACGTAAAACCCCGGGCAGCCGGGTACGGGGATTTTATCCTTGTCCGGCCCGCGAAAGGTGCCTTCAACCGTTACTTGGGTCAAGGGGATAATCTCCCCCTCTTGACTCCCGAACATAAAGCGAACTATGTTCTCTTTTCGTTCCTAGTCGTAGGGGGTCGCACATGGTTCGCAGATTTGCCGAAGAGGCGATGGCTTTGGCCTCGTTGAGCTTATTTCTGGCCACGGTAGCCGTCTGGGCGCAGGTGCTCGGCGTCCTGTAGGGGCGCGATCGGGCCGAAAGGTCGAACTACGGGGACAACCGCATCGCCAGTCCTCACAGGGGCGAGAATCGTGCGAGACCATGATCTGACCGCAAGTCAGTGAGTCCCAGGCCATGGCCGCCGATCTCCCCTTCGTGCACCTGCACGTTCATTCGTCCTATTCGCTGCTCGAAGGCGCGCTTTCGATCGCACGCCTGGCGGAGCTGGCCAAGAAGGACCGCCAGCCGGCGCTGGCGCTCACCGACACCGACAACATGTTCGGTGCGTTGGAATTCTCCGAGAAAATCGCGGGCTATGGCATCCAGCCGATCATCGGCTGCGCGCTCGGCCTCGACTTCGGCGATCAGGAAATTCGCAACGGCGCGGTCGACCATGTCTGGCCGCGGCTCGTGCTGCTGGCGGCGGCCGAGGACGGCTATCGCAGCCTGATGCGGCTTTCCTCGCGCGCTTATCTCGAGACGCCGCCGCAGGAGCGGCCGCACCTCAAGCTTGGCTGGCTCGACGGCGAGACCGCAGGCCTGATCGCGCTCACCGGCGGGCCGAATGGGCCGCTCGATGCGGCCATCGTCGGCGGCCAGAACGCGCTGGCGCTGGCGCGCTGCGAAGAATTGCAGCGCCTGTTCGGCGACCGGCTCTATATCGAATTGCAGCGTCACGGCTTGCCGGCCGAGCGCACCGCGGAAGCGGGCCTGATCGATCTCGCTTACGCGCGCCACATCCCGCTGGTCGCGACCAACGAGCCGTTCTTCGCCACGCGCGAGGATTACGAAGCCCACGACGCGCTTTTATGCATCGCCGAAGGCAAGCTCCTTGCCGACACCGAGCGGCGGCAATTGACGGTGGAGCATCGCTTCAAGACCCGCGCCGAAATGGCGGCGTTGTTCGCCGATCTGCCGGAGGCCTTGGCCGCGACCGTCGAGATCGCGCAACGTTGCGCGTTCCGCCCGCGCACCCAGGCGCCGATCCTGCCGCGCTTCACCGTGGGCGATGGCGGCGGCGAGACCGACGAGGCCGCGGCGCTGCGCCAGGACGCTCTCCAGGGACTGGAGCGGCGGCTCAAGCGCTACGGCGTCGCGCAGGGTCACACGACCGAGGAATATCACGAGCGGCTCGATTTCGAGCTCGGCGTCATCGCGCGCATGAAATATGCCGGCTACTTTCTCATCGTCGCCGACTTCATCCAATGGGCCAAGGCGCAAGGCATACCGGTCGGGCCGGGCCGCGGCTCGGGCGCCGGGTCGCTGGTCGCCTATGCACTGACCATCACCGATCTCGATCCGATCCGCTTCGGGCTTCTGTTCGAGCGCTTCCTCAATCCCGAGCGCGTATCGATGCCGGATTTTGACGTCGACTTCTGCCAGGACCGGCGCGACGAAGTCATCCGCTACGTCCAGGAGCGCTACGGCCGCGACCGCGTCGCCCAAATCATCACCTTCGGCACCTTGCAGGCGCGCGGCGTGCTGCGCGACGTCGGCCGCGTGCTGCAGATGCCCTATGGCCAGGTCGACAAGCTGTGCAAGCTCGTGCCGCAAAATCCGGCGAACCCGGTCACGCTCAAGCGCGCCATCGAGGACGAGCCGCGGCTGCAGGCCGAACGCGACCGCGATCCGGTGACGCGGCGCGCCTTCGACATCGCGCAAAAGCTCGAAGGCCTGCACCGCCATGCCTCCACGCATGCCGCCGGCATCGTCATCGGCGAACGCGCCTTGAACGAACTGGTGCCGCTCTATCGCGATCCGAAATCGCTGATGCCGGTGACCCAATTCAACATGAAATGGGTCGAGCCCGCCGGCCTGGTGAAGTTCGACTTTCTGGGGCTGAAAACGCTCACCGTTCTTGATCACGCGGTGAAGCTGGTGCGCCGGCGCGGCATCGATCTCGATCTCTCCAATCTGCCGCTCGACGACGCCAAGACCTACGAAATGCTGGCCCGCGGGGAAACCGTCGGCGTGTTCCAGGTTGAAAGTCAGGGCATGCGTCGGGCGCTGGTCGACATGCGCCCCGACCGTTTCGAGGATCTGATCGTGCTGGTGGCGCTCTACCGGCCGGGGCCGATGGCGAATATTCCGACCTATTGCGCGCGCAAGCTCGGCCACGAGCGCACCGACTATTTGCATCCCAAGCTGCAGCCGATCCTGCAGGCGACCTACGGCATCATCACCTATCAGGAGCAGGTGCAGCAGATCGCGCGCGATCTCGCCGGCTACAGTCTCGGCAAGGCCGACATCCTGCGCCGCGCCATGGGCAAGAAGGACCGCAAGGAGATGGCGTCGCAGCGCGATAGCTTCATCTCCGGCGCGGTCGAGCGCGGCATCGGCCGCGCCGACGCCGAAGTAATATTCGACGCTTGCGCCAAATTCGCCGAATACGGATTCAACAAATCGCACTCGGCGCCGTACGCGCTTTTGACCTATCAGACCGCTTATATGAAGGCCAATTACCCGGTCGAGTTTTTGGCGGCGTCGATGACGCTCGACATGGGCAACACCGACAAGCTCGCCGAATTCCGCGCCGAGGCCGAGCGGCTCGGCATCAAGGTCGAGCCGCCGTCGATCAACCGCTCCGGCGTCGAGTTCGACGTCGACGGCAATACCATCCACTATGCGCTTGCCGCGTTGCGCGGTGTCGGCCGCCAGGCGGTCGACGCCATCGTCGCCGCGCGCGGCGACCGGCCGTTCGCCGAGCTCGCCGATTTCGGCCACCGCATCAATCCGCGCGCCGTCAATAAGCGGGTGCTGGAAAGCCTGGTCGCCGCCGGCGCCTTCGACACCATCGAGCCGAACCGCGCCCGCGCCAATGCCGCCGTCGATGCGCTCCTTGCCACCGCGCAACGCACCCAGGACGACGCCGCACGCGGTCAGTCGGAATTGTTCGGCGGCTCGGCATCGCCGGCGCCGATCGTGGTGGGTACGCCCGAACCGTGGCTGCCGGCGGAGCGACTGCAGCGCGAATACGAGGCCGTCGGCTTTTTCCTGTCCGGCCATCCGCTCGACGATTATGCCGCCGCGCTCAAGCGGCTGCGCGTGCAATCGTGGTCCGAATTCGCCCGCGCCGTCAAAGGCGGGGCAGGGGCCGGCCGCGTCGCCGGCACCGTGGTGGCGCGCACCGAGCGCCGCACCAAGAGCGGCAGCAAGATGGGCATCATCGGCCTGTCCGATCCCAGCGGCCACTATGAGGCCGTGCTGTTCGCCGAAGGCCTGGCGCAATACCGCGATCTGCTGGAGCCGGGAACGGCGGTGCTGCTCTTCCTCACCGCCGAGGTCCAGGCCGACGAAGTGCGCGCCCGCATCCAGTCGGTCGAGCCGCTCGACGAGGCGGCGGCCAAGATGCAGCGCGGCTTGCGCGTCTTCCTGCGCGACGAGGAGCCGCTTACCGGCGTCGCCAAGCGCCTTGAGTCGATGAAAAACGGCGGAGCGCGCAACGGCGGCGACACGGCGCAGCAGGCGGCGGGCGAGGGCGAAGTCAGCATGGTCTTGCTGCTGCGCAATGGCAGCGAAGTCGAGGTCAAGCTGCCCGGGCGCTTTAAAGTCTCGCCGCAGATCGCCGGCGCGATTAAGGCGGTGACCGGCGTCGTCACCGTGGAGGCGCTTTAGCGCCCTTAATCATCGCGCAACGCGCCACCTCGGTGTCGGCCGCATTGCGCTTTTATTCGCTGCATTGCGACAATATATCAGGCGGCCGCGACGCGGCTTCCCCGAATCCTCCGTCCTACGGCAATCCAGCGAATGGCTCCGCTTCTCCAACTCAAAGACATCGCGCTCACCTTCGGCGGGACTCCGCTCCTGGCCGACGCCGAACTGACGGTAGGCGCCGGCGAGCGGGTCTGCCTGGTCGGGCGCAACGGTTCCGGCAAATCGACGCTGTTGAAGATGGCGGCGGGGCTGGTCGAGCCCGACCGCGGCTCGGTTTTCCTGCAGCCGGGAGCACTCGTGCGCTATTTGCCCCAGGAGCCCGATTTCTCCGGCTTCGCCTCGACGCTCGCTTATGTCGAGGCCGGATTGCGGCCGGGCGACGGCGATTACGCCGCGCGCGCGATGCTGGAACAGCTCGGCCTCACCGGGAGCGAAGAGCCCGGCCATCTTTCCGGCGGCGAAGCGCGGCGCGCGTCGCTGGCGCGGGTTCTGGCCGCTGCGCCGGATATCCTCCTCCTCGACGAGCCGACCAACCATCTCGATCTGACCACCATCGAATGGCTGGAGCGGGCGCTCGACGGCAGCCGCGCCGCGCTGGTCCTGATCAGCCACGATCGCAGGCTCTTGTCGACACTGTCGCGCAGCACGGTGTGGCTCGACCGCGGCTCGACGCGGCGGCTCGATCGCGGATTTGCGCATTTCGAGGAGTGGCGCGATGCGGTCCTGGCGGAAGAAGAGCGTGAACAGCACAAGCTCGACCGCAAGATCGTCGCCGAGGAGCACTGGCTGCGCTACGGCGTCACCGGCCGGCGCAAGCGCAATATGCGTCGGGTCGGAGAATTGCGGGCGCTCCGCGACGAACGCCGCAACTACCGGGCCGCCGCCGGCAATGCCACGATGGTCGCCGGCACCGCAACGCCGTCGGGGGCGCTGGTGATTGACGCCGTCGGTCTCGGCAAATCCTACGGCGGGACGCCGATTGTCCGTGATTTCTCCATCCGCGTGCGGCGCGGCGACCGCATCGGCATCGTCGGACCGAACGGCAGCGGCAAGACCACTTTGATCAATTTGTTGACCGGCATGGTGACGCCGGATCAGGGCACGGTGCGGCTGGGTTCGGCACTCGAGGTTGCGGCGCTCGATCAGCACCGCGACAGCCTCGACCCCGGCGTGACAGCCAGGCAAGCCTTAACGGGCGGAGACGATCGCGGCGGCAATGGCGACACCGTGATGGTCAACGGCAAGCCCAAGCACGTCATCAGCTATCTGAAGGATTTTCTGTTCACCAGCGAGCAGGCGCAAACCCCGCTCGGCAAGCTTTCGGGCGGCGAGCGCGGCCGGCTGATGCTGGCGAAAGTGCTCGCCAAGCCGTCAAACCTTCTGGTGCTCGACGAGCCGACCAACGATCTCGACATGGAAACACTCGACGTGCTTGAGGACATGCTGGCCGAATACAAAGGAACAGTCCTCCTGATCAGCCATGACCGCGACTTTCTTGACCGCTTGGTGAACGGCGTGATCGCCCCGGAAGGCGACGGGCGGTGGCTCGAATATGCCGGCGGTTACAGCGACATGCTGGCGCAGCGCGGTGCCGATCTGGCGCGCCGCGAGCGCAAGCCGGACGCACGCAAAGCGCCCCGTGAAGCTTCTTCGCGCATTGGGACCCCGCGCGCCGAGAAGCGCCGGCTGGCATTCAAGGACAAGCACGCCCTTGAAACGCTGCCGAAAACGATCGCGACCCTGCAAACCGAAGCCAGCGCGTTGCAGGCGAGACTCGAACAGCCCGGCTTCTATGCGCGCGACCGTATTGGCTTCGAACAAGCCACCGCGGCGCTCGGCGATCTGCAGCGCAAGATCGCGGCAGCGGAGAACCGATGGCTGGAGCTTGAAATGCTGCGCGAGGAAATCGCCGGTGTCGGCGATCCGGCGTGACGACGGTTTCCCCTCGCCATTTAGCGCGGCGCACGATAAGAAGCGGCCGCATCCTCCCCCCACCATTTCGGCGGCGTTTGGAATCCCGGCATGCTTCGGATTGAGAATCTCGTTTTCGACGCCTGGGGCCGCCGCTTTTTCGACGGCGCCAGCGTGGCGATTCCGGCCGGCGCCAAGGTCGGCCTGGTCGGCCGCAACGGGGTGGGCAAATCGACTTTGTTTCGGCTCATTCAGGGTGAATTGGCGGCGCTCGGCGGCGAGATCATCCTGCCCAAGGCAGCCCGCATCGGCTCGGTCGATCAGGAGCATCCGGCAACGCCGGTGACGCTGATCGACACGATTCTCGCAGCCGACACGTTGCGCGAAACAACTCAACGCCGCAGCTGGAGACGGCGGAGCCCGAGGAGCTTGCCGAAATCTATCAGCGCCTGAACGCCATCGATGCCGATCGCGCGCCGGCTAAGGCGGCTGAGATCTTAAGCGGGCTTGGCTTCTCCAACGACGATCTCGCGCGGCCGATGGCGGAGTTTTCCGGCGGCTGGCGCATGCGCGTGGCACTCGCCGCGGCCTTGTTTGCCGAGCCCGATGTTCTCTTGCTCGACGAGCCCACCAACTACCTCGATCTCGAAGGCGCGCTGTGGCTGGAAGCGCGGCTGCAAAAATATCCCAACACTGCGCTCATCATCAGTCACGATCGCGAGCTTCTTAACAATTCCGTCGATGCTATTTTGCATTTAAGCCAAGGCAAGCTCGATCTTTACAGCGGCGGCTACAACGATTTCGAGACGCGGCGGGCCGAGAAAAGCCGGCTGCAAACCGCCACCAGGGCCAAGCAGGAAGCCGAGCGCGCGCATCTGCAGAAATTCATCGATCGCTTCCGCGCCAAGGCGAGCAAAGCTGCGCAGGCGCAGTCGCGGATCAAGCGGCTCGCCAAGCTCGAGCCGATCGCGGAGGTGGTCGAGGAACGCGTGACGCCGTTCACGCTGCCGTCGCCCGCCCGTCCGCTGGCGCCGCCGCTGTTGCAGCTCGAAGGCGCCGCGGTCGGTTATGACGGCAAGCCGGTGCTGCGAAAGCTCAATCTGCGGCTCGATGTCGACGACCGCATCGGGCTCCTCGGCGTCAACGGCGCCGGCAAGTCGACCTTTGCCAAGCTGATTGCCGGGGCACTGCCGCTGCAGGCGGGAGCGATGAAGCGCGAGGGCCGCATCAAGGTCGGCTGGTTCCACCAGCATCAGATCGAGGCGCTCGATCCCGAGGACACGCCGTTGGAAATTTTGCGCCGCGAGCGGCCCGACGACAGCGAATCATCGCGCCGGTCGCGGCTGGCCCAATTCGGCCTGTCGTTCGACAAGCAGGACACCACCATCGCCAATTTGTCCGGCGGCGAGCGCGCGCGGCTCTTGCTCAATCTCGTCGCCATGGCTGAGCCGCATCTGTTGATTCTCGACGAGCCGACCAATCACCTCGACATCGACAGCCGGCGCGCGCTGTTGGACGCGCTCAACGACTATGAGGGCGCCGTCATTCTCATCACCCACGACCGCTCGCTGATCGAGCTCGTCGCCGACCGGCTGTGGCTGACCGCCGACGGTCAGATCAAGCCGTTTGCCGGCGACATGGACGATTACGCCCGCTTTGTGCTGGATCGCGCCAGGGTGGCGGCGCGCGGGCCGGCGCAAGACGGCAATGGCCGCGCCGACACGGCCGATTTGGCGGATGCCCGCGACGTGCTCACGGCCGAGCAAAAGGCCGTCCAGGAGGCGCGCTATGCGGCTAAAAAAGCTGCGAAAAAGCGGCGCCGGCGCGGCTATTGAACCGCTGCGGCTTGTTGCGCCCGGCCGGGCCACCCTATATAAGCCCGGCAATCTCACACGCGGACCTTGGCTTAGAGCCGTCCGGTGTCCGGCCCCAAGGGTTTCCTAAGGTCGGGCTCTCGGTCCGCGGCGGATCAACCGGAGAACGATCATGGCGCTGCCCGACTTCAGCATGCGCCAGCTTTTGGAAGCTGGCGTTCACTTCGGCCATCAGGCCCATCGTTGGAACCCGAAGATGGCCGAGTACATCTTCGGTACTCGCAATAACATTCACATCGTCGATCTGACTTTGTCGGTACCGATGCTGCACCGGGCCTTGCAGGCGGTCAGCGATACCGTGGCGCAAGGCGGCCGCATCCTGTTCGTCGGCACCAAGCGCCAGGCCCAGGACGCCATCGCCGAAGCGGCCAAGCGATCGGCGCAGTATTACGTCAATTCACGTTGGCTCGGCGGCACGCTGACCAATTGGAAGACAGTGTCCAATTCGATCAAGCGGCTGCGCACGCTCGAGGAAATGCTGTCGTCCAACGAGGCGCAAGGCTACACTAAGAAAGAGCGCCTGACGCTGCAGCGCGAGCGTGACAAGCTCGACCGCTCGCTCGGCGGCATCAAGGATATGGGCGGGCTTCCCGACCTCGTCTTTGTCATCGACACCAACAAGGAAGACATCGCGATCAAGGAAGCGCGCCGGCTCAACATTCCGGTGGCCGCTATCGTCGATACCAATTCCGATCCGAACGGCATCACCTACATCGTGCCCGGCAACGATGACGCCAGCCGCGCCATCACGCTATATTGCGATCTCGTCGCCAAGGCGGCGATCGACGGCATTTCGCGGGCGCAAGGTTCCCATGGCGTCGATATCGGCGCCGCGGCCGAGCCGATCGTGGAAGAAGTGCCGGCCGAGACCAACAAGCTCGGCTTCGAGCAGCTGTCGGGACCGCGCGGCGTCGCCGACGATCTCAAGAAACTCCCCGGCATGTCGCCGGCGATCGAGAAGCAGCTCAACGATCTCGGCATTTTCCACTATCAGCAGATCGCTGAATTCTCCCCCACCGCCGCCCATAATGTGGGCGAGGAGGTCGGACTGCCCGGCCGCGTCGAAAGCTGGATCGCCAAGGCCAAGGAAATGACCGCCGAGGAAGTATGAGCCTGGAGCGGAAACAATGACCAGTATCAGCGCTTCCATGGTGAAAGAGCTCCGCGACCAGACCGGAGCCGGCATGATGGACTGCAAGGCAGCGCTCAACGAAAGCGGCGGCAATCTCGAAGCCGCGGTCGACTGGCTGCGCAAGAAGGGCCTGTCCAAGGCGGCGAAAAAAGCGGGACGGGTCGCGGCCGAGGGCCTCGTCGGCGTCGCGCTCGCCGGCACCAAAGGAATTGTGGTCGAGGTCAATTCCGAGACCGACTTCGTCGCCCGCAACGATTTGTTCCAAGGCCTGGTCAAGATGATCGCCGACGCGGCGCTCGATGCCGGCTCCGATGTCGAGAAAATTCTCGCCGCGCGCGCCGGCAGCATCACCATCGCCGACGCCATCGCCGACACCATCGCCAAGGTCGGCGAGAACATGACGCTGCGCCGCGCCGCCGCGCTTTCCGTCGGCCAAGGCACGGTGGCGAGCTATGTGCACAGTTCCGTCGCCGACGGGCTCGGTCGGATTGGGGTGATCGTCGCCCTCGAATCGGCCGGCAAGCCCGGCGAACTCAAAACCTTCGGGCGCTCGGTGGCGATGCATGTCGCCTCCGCCAATCCGCAGGCGATCGATCCGTCCGGCCTCGATCCGGCGGCGGTGGAGCGCGAGAAGAACGTCCTTGCCGACAAGTTCAAGGCGCAAGGCAAGCCTGCGGCCATGATCGAGAAGATCGTCGAGTTGGGGCTGAAGACTTACTACAAGGAGGTTTGCCTCCTTGAGCAGCCCTTTATTTTCGACGAGAAGGGCAAGCAGAGCGTGGCACAGGCGGTCAAAGAGGCCGAGGCCAAAGTGGGCGCGCCGATCAAAATCTCAGGCTTCAAGCGCTTTGCCCTAGGCGAGGGCATTGAGCGGCCAGGCGGCGATTTCGGCGGTGAGGTGGCAGCCCTTGCCGGTGCGCATTAGGCCGTAGGCGTAATCCACTGCACCTGTTGGGTTTCGTGCCCAAATGCGATAGCCCTATAACCCGGGAATCGACGGGCAGGGCGGAACATCCCGATGGCGAAACCGAACTACCGGCGGGTAATCGTCAAACTCTCCGGTGAAGCGCTGAGCGGTCCCGAAAAGTTCGGTATTCACCAGCCGACGATTGATCGTTTTGCCGCCGATCTGGTCGCCGCCCATGACCTCGGCATCGATCTCGGTGTCGTGGTCGGCGGCGGCAATGTCTTGCGCGGCGCCAAGGTTTCCGAGGACGGCCTGTCACGCCCCACGGCGGACGCCATGGGCATGCTGGCCACCGTCATGAACGCCTTGGTCCTGGTGGCGGCGATCGAGCGTTGCGGCGCCAGCGCCCGCGCCATGTCGGCGCTCATCATGCCGCAAGTCTGCGAGACCTATGAGCGGCAGAGCGCACTCCGCCATCTGGAGGATAACCGCATCATCGTTTTCGCCGGCGGCACCGGAAACCCGTTTTTTACCACCGACACCACGGCGATCCTGCGCGCCGCCGAGATGGAATGCGACGCCGTGCTCAAGGCAACCGACGTCGACGGGGTCTATACTGCCGATCCGAAGCAGGATCCGAAGGCGACCCGTTACGAGCATCTGGATCATCAGGAGGCGCTGGACCGGCGCTTGAAAATCATGGATGCGACGGCCTTCGCGCTTGCCCAGGAAAACCGTATGCCTATCATCGTGTTCTCGATCCGGGAGCATGGCGCGATCGAGAACGTGCTGCGCGGAAACGGGCACTTCACCACCGTCGGGTGATTAAGCGCAATCTGCCGCCCCGGGGAGCTGCCCGGCAGCGTATTATCTGAGCGTGCCATTGGAGCGTGTCATGACAACGACGACATTCGACATGAGCGATCTCAAGCGCCGCATGCAAGGCGCGATCGCGTCGCTGAAACAGGAGCTGTCCGGTTTGCGGACAGGGCGGGCTTCGACCGCACTGCTTGATCACGTTCAGGTCGAAGCCTATGGCAACCACATGCCGCTCAATCAGCTCGCCTCGATCAGCGTTCCGGAGCCGCGGCTCTTGAACGTGCAGGTGTGGGACCGCTCGATGGTTCACGCGGTCGAGAAAGCGATCTCGGCCGCCAATTTGGGCTTGACGCCGTCGACCGAAGGGCAGGTGCTGCGCTTGCGGATTCCGGAGCTCAACGAGGAGCGGCGGCGCGAAATCGTCAAGCTGGCGCACAAATACGCCGAAGGCTCGCGAGTGGCGGTCCGCCACGTCCGCCGGGACGGCTTGGACCTTCTCAAGAAGCTCGAGAAGGATCACAAGATCAGCGAGGATGAGCACAACCGGCACTCCGCCGAAGTGCAGAAAGTGACGGACTCCACCATTGCCGAGGTCGAGAAAATGCTCGCCGGCAAGGAAAAGGAGATCATGACGGTGTGAGCGAGCGGCAAGCTCGAGGAGCAAGGTGACGCAGCCCAAGATAACACAGCCCAAGATAAGCGAACCCGAGATCGGCGCGCGCAAGCACGCAACGGGCGAGGGCGGGTTCGACATGCCGCGCCACGTCGCCATCATCATGGATGGCAACGGCCGCTGGGCCGCCGCGCGCGGCCTGCCGCGCGTCGAGGGCCACCGCCGCGGGGTCGAGGCGCTGCGCAAGACGGTGCGTGCGGCGAGCGACCTCGGCATTGCGGTCCTGACCATTTTTTCGTTCAGCTCGGAGAACTGGTCGCGCCCGCAGTCGGAAATTCGCGATCTGTTGTCGCTGTTGCGCCGTTTTATCCGCAACGATCTCGCCGATCTGCATAAGAGCAACGTGCGGGTCCGCATCATCGGCGAGCGCGACGGCCTTTCGCCCGACATCCGCGGCCTTCTCGAAGAGGCGGAGGGGCTCACGCGTAACAATGACGGGCTCACCCTCGTGGTGGCGTTCAATTACGGCGCCCGCCAGGAGATCGCGCGCGCGGCGCGCCGCCTTGCCGTCGAAGTCGCCGAAGGGCGATTGTCCGCTGCAGCGATCACGCCCGAGCTTCTCGGGCGGCATCTCGACGCACCCGACCTTCCCGATCCGGATGTCATTATCCGCACCAGCGGCGAGCAACGTCTGTCGAATTTCCTGCTGTGGCAGGCCGCCTATAGCGAGCTCGTCTTCGTTCCGCTCAATTGGCCCGATTTTGATCGGGCGGCGCTCGAGGGCGCCATTGCCGAGTTCCGCCGGCGGGAGCGGCGCTTTGGCGGGTTGATCGCACAGACAGGATCGTAATCAAACTGGACCGGCACGACCCTGGCGCAGACGCGACTGTCGCAGCCGACACCGGCGATGCGCGCAATTTTCTGCGGCGCCTCGCCTCGGCCTTGGTACTGGCGCCGACGGCGATCGCGGTGGCCTATACCGGCGGCTGGCTGTTTCTTGGCCTCTGCACACTGGCGGCGGGCATCATCCTTTGGGAATGGACGTCGCTGGTGTTCCGCGGCACAGACCCGCGAATTTTCGCCCCCGGACTCTCGGCGTTGCTCATGGCCATGGCGCTGACCGGGGAGGGGCAGGCCGGCGCCGCTATCGCCGCGGTCGCCATCGGCGCGGTGCTGGCGGGCGGCCTGGTGGCGGCTTGGCCGCGGCGCCATCCCGATTCACACCCTGCCGGTTGGGGTGCGGGCGGCGTCGTTTACGCCGGAATTGCGCTGGTTGCGCCTGCACTCTTGCGGGCCGATCCCGAATTGGGCTTTGTCGCGCTCGTCTTCCTGTTCGCGATTGTCTGGGCAACCGACATATTTGCCTATTTGGTCGGCCGCCTGGTCGGCGGGCCATTGCTCTGCCCGGTGGTCAGTCCGAAAAAGACCTGGGCAGGTGCGGTCGGGGGCCTTGTCGGGGGGGTTGCCGCCGGCACGGCGGTCGCCTATGCGAGCATTGGAATGGCCCCCGCAGTGGCGGGTGCTCTGGCATTGGTACTTTCAATTGTTGCGCAAGGCGGTGATTTATTCGAATCCGCGGTCAAGCGGCGATTTGGCGCGAAAGACGCAGGCAGCCTTATACCGGGCCACGGCGGCGTAATGGATCGTCTCGACGGCTTTCTGGTTGCCGCCGCGGTCGCCGTCCTGATCGGATCGCTCCATCAGGGCCTGGCTACGCCGGCCCGCGGCTTATTGATATGGTAGGTCCGCTATGGGTAGCTCGATGAAGCGGAAACGGCCGGCGGCGAAAGTCGCGCTCGCACAACCCGAGCCTTCGCATCTGCCGCGTTCGGTGACGTTGCTCGGCGCCACGGGCTCGATCGGCTCGAGCACGGCCGATTTGTTGCGCCGCAATTCCGCACTTTACCGTGTGGAAGCCGTGACCGCGCATCGCGAGGCAAAGGCCTTGGCGCGCCTGGCGCGCGAACTCAACGCGCGCTTTGCCGCGGTCGCCGACCCTGCCTTCTACGGCGAGCTCAAGTCCGAACTGTCCGGCTCCGGGATCGAAGCCGCCGCCGGCGCGGCGGCCGTCGTCGAAGCGGCGCAACGGCCGGCCGACTGGGTCATGGCGGCCATCACCGGCGCCGCCAGCCTCGCCCCGACGCTGGCCGCGGCCGAACGCGGCGCAACGGTGGCGCTTGCCAATAAGGAGTGTCTCGTATGCGCCGGCGCTTTGTTCATGCGCCGCGCCGCGGCAAGCGGCGCTACGGTGCTGCCGGTCGATTCCGAGCACAACGCGATCTTCCAGGCGCTCAGCGCCGGCCGGCGTGAAGATCTCCGCCGCATCGTGCTGACCGCTTCCGGCGGACCGTTTCGGACCTGGCCGCTGGACGCGATCCGCAAAGTCACGGTGGAGCAGGCGCTCAAACATCCGACTTGGTCGATGGGGCCGAAGATCACCATCGACTCAGCGACTTTGATGAACAAGGGCCTCGAATTGATCGAAGCGAAGCACTTGTTCGCGCTGGAGCTCGACCAGCTGGATGTCGTGGTCCACCCGCAATCAATCGTTCATGGCCTGGTGGAATTCCGCGACGGATCGGTGATTGCCCAGCTCGGCTCCCCGGACATGCGCATCCCGATCTCGCACTGCCTGGCGTGGCCGGTGCGCATGGCGACGCCTGCGCCTCGGCTCGATTTGGCCCAGGTGGCGACACTATCCTTCGAAGAACCCGACGTGACGCGGTTCCCGGCGCTGGCGATGGCGCGCCGGGCGTTGGCGGCCGGCGGCGCTGCGCCGACCATTTTGAATGCCGCAAACGAGGTCGCGGTGGGTGAATTCGTCGACCGGCGGCTCGGATTCTGCGAAATTGCGGCCCTGGTCGAGGCTACACTGGACCTAAGTGAGCGCCGCGGCGAAATGGCAGAGCCTCAGTCGGTCGACGAGGCGCTGGCCATTGACCATAACGCAAGAAGGGTAGCGGCGGACCTGCTGCCCGAAATTGCCGCAATGGCATCCTAGCGTTAAGGGTTGGGGACGGAACACACGGGGGCGTCAGGTAAGCGTTATGGGGTCCTATTTGCTGTCGCATTTGCATGCGCTGGGAGGCGGAGTCGTCGCCTATCTCATCCCTTTCCTGTTCGTTCTCAGCCTTGTGGTCTTCTTCCACGAGCTCGGCCATTTCCTGGTCGCCCGCCTGTGTGGGGTACGGATCCTGGTCTTTTCCATCGGTTTTGGGCCGGAGATTGTCGGCTTTAACGATCGTCACGGCACCCGCTGGAAAATCGCCGCCATTCCGCTCGGCGGCTACGTCAAATTCTTCGGCGACGAGAATGCCGGAAGCGCCCCGGATACGCCGCGTCTGGAGGCCATGAACGAAGCCGAACGCCGGCAAAGCTTTTTCTTCCAGCCGGTGTGGAAGCGCGCAGCCATAGTCGTCGCCGGGCCGATGGCGAATTTCGTTCTCGCTATCGTTATTTTCGCGATGATCTTCGCGTTGTACGGCAAGCAGACGATGAGCGCGCGGGTGGATGCCGTGCAGCCCGACAGTCCCGCCGCCGCCGCCGGGTTTCAACCCGGCGATCTCGTGGTTTCTATCGATGGCAAGCCGATCGAAAATTTTGAGGATATGCAGCGCATCGTCAGCGAGAGCGCCGGTGACACCCTCAAAGTCGCAGTCGACCGGAAAGGCAGCCCGCTCGTCCTCACCGCAACGCCGGCGCTGAAAGAGGTCAAGGACAATTTCGGCAACGTGCATCGGATCGGCATTCTCGGCATCAGCCGGTCGATGGCGCCGGCGGACCTGAAGCTGCACCCGGTCGCCCCGCCGCGAGCGGTCTGGATGGGCGTGCAGGAAACCTGGTTCGTGATCGACCGGACGCTCACTTACATCGGCGGGGTGGTGGTCGGGCGCGAGGCGGCCGACCAGCTCGGCGGGCCGATCCGGATTGCCCAGATTTCAGGGGAGGTTGCGACAATCGGCTTTGTCGCACTCATCCATCTTGCTGCCGTACTTTCCGTCTCCATCGGCCTTCTGAACCTGTTTCCGATTCCCTTGCTCGATGGCGGTCACCTTTTGTTCTATTCGATCGAGGCTATGCGGGGGCGTCCGCTGTCGGAGCGGGCGCAGGAGGTCGGCTTTCGCATCGGTCTCGCGATCGTCGTGATGTTGATGATATTTGCAACTTTCAATGACATCGTTCACCTGCGGACATCTTAGACTTGGCGTCGACAAGACGGTTGGGGCGTGGCATTGACAGTAGGGGGATGGTAGAAGTGGTAGAAATACCAAGACAAATTCAAGACTAAGCGAGCAGAACTGAGGGAGATTCTAAGTAACCCGCCACTGGGGGCGGCCACGAGGGTAAAAGGGCGCTTTGCGCATGGGCATGTGTGTGCGGGTAAAACGGGGGCTTGTCGTGGCCGGCTTGCTCCTCGGGCTGGTCATTTGTGGTCTTTGGACCGGCGCGGCCGTCGCTGCGCCGGCCGATACTGGCCTTACCGCGAGCTCTATCGTCGTCCAGGGCAACCGCCGCATCGATGCCGATACGGTGCGCTCCTACTTCAAGGTTGCGCCTGGCGAACATCTCGATGCCGCCAAGATCGATGCCGGGCTGAAGGCGCTTTACGCCACCGGCTTGTTTCAGGACGTCCGCGTTTCGCAATCCGGCGGCAAGCTGATCGTCACGGTGGTGGAGGCGCCGGTCATCAACAAGATCGCCTTCGAAGGCAATTACCGCATCAAAGACGAGCAGCTCACTGAGGAAATCCAATCGAAGGAGCGTGGCTCGCTGTCGCGCGCCAAGGTGCAGGCCGACACCCAGCGCATCATCGAGATCTATCAGCGCAATGGCCGCTTCAACGTCAAGGTCGTGCCGCAGATCATCGATCGGCCAAACGAACGGGTCGACCTCATTTTCCAGATCACCGAAGGCGAGAAGACCGGCATCAAGCACGTCGTCTTCGTCGGCAACCGGTCCTACCCGGATTGGCGATTGAAGCAGGTGATCAAGACCGCCGAGTCTAATTGGCTCAGCTTCCTGCAGACCACGGACGTCTACGACCCCGATCGCATCGAAGCCGACCGCGACCTGATCCGGCGCTTCTACCTCAAGCACGGCTATGCCGACGTGCAGGTCGTTTCGGCGACCGGTGAATACGACCCCGCACAAAAAGGCTTCCTCGTCACCTTCACGATCGAAGAAGGGCCGCTCTATCACTTCGGCACGATCGACGTTCAATCCAACGTTCGCGCCATCGACGCCAGGTCGCTGCGCGAGGATCTCAGGATGGCCGCGGGCCAGATTTATAACGGCGAGGCGATCGAGAAGACGGTCGAGGATATGACCATCTCGCTCGCCAGGCACGGCTATCCGTTCGGCACGGTACGGCCGCGCGGCGACCGTAACGCCGTCACCAGAACGATCGGCGTCACCTTCGTAGTCGACGAAGGCCAGCGCGCCTATGTCGAGCGCATCAACGTCCGGGGCAATTATCGCACCCGCGACTACGTGATCCGACGCGAATTGGATATCAACGAAGGCGATCCGTACAACCGCGCTTTGGTCGACCGCGCCGAACGGCGCATCAAGAATCTGAACTATTTCAAGTCGGTGAAAATCACCGACGAGCCGGGTTCGGCGCCCGACCGGGTGGTGATCAATATCGACGTCGTCGAGCAACCGACCGGCGACTTCTCGGTGATGGGAGGCTTTTCGACCGCGGAAGGCTGGTTGGCGCAGGTTTCCGTCCAGGAGCGCAACTTGCTCGGCACCGGACGTTTCGCCAGAGCGGCGGCGACCTACGGCCAATATATCCGCAGCGTCGAATTGAGCTACGCCGAGCCCTATTTTCTCGATACCCGGTCCAGCATGGGTATCGATCTGTTTGCCAAGCAGACGCTGGCCAGCACTTATCTGTCGTACGGAACGGAGTCGCTCGGCGGTACGCTCAAATGGGGTCTGCCGCTGCGCGAAGATCTCTCGTTCCAATTGCGCTATTCCGCGTTCACACAGAAGATCACGCTGCCGTCCTATTTGAACGATTGCAACAACATCAATCCCGATCTGTCCTCAACCTTCCCGACGCCGACGGCGATAGGCGCGGCGGGATCTCCTCTTCCCGCCGGGACGACGAGCTGCTATCTTTACGGCCAGGCGTCGCTCCCGGTTCGGGTGGAGCTCGCCAACGGCTCCTATCTTACGTCGATGTTCGGCTATGGGCTGAGCTACAACACGCTGGACAACAACAAGAACCCGACTAGCGGCGTGTATCTGAGTTTCGGTCAGGATATTGCCGGCGCCGGCGGCGATGTCGCCTATCTGCGCACGACCGGGGATCTGCGCACATATTATGAGGTCGTCTCCGACCTTATCGGCATCGTGCATCTGCAAGCCGGCGACATGATCGGCTTGAGCAAATGTCCGTCCGGCGAATGTTCGTCGAGCGACGGCTATGTGCGCATGCTGGACGACTTCAAGATGGGCCCCAATCTGGTGCGGGGCTTCCAGCCGGCCGGCATAGGGCCGCGCGATATCACGCCGGGTACAAGCAACGACGCTCTCGGCGGCACGATGTATTGGGGCGCCAGCCTGGAATTCCAGTATCCGTTCTATTTCCTGCCCAAGGATAGCGGCTTCCGCGGCGCCATCTTCATCGATTCCGGATCGGTCTGGGGCTACAAAGGCGAGACCCAGAGTCCGGCGACCGGAGAAATCAACGGCACGGTTGTAGCAACGGGACCGCCTGCGACGCCGTATATCTGCCAATGCGCGATGCAATATGCCGACGATGCCTCGGTGCGCATGTCGGCCGGCGCCAGCATCATCTGGGATTCGCCGTTCGGTCCGCTGCGTTTCGATTTCGCCTATCCGTTCCTCAAAAGATCGTACGACCGCACCCAATTCTTCGCCTTCGGCGGCGGCGCGCAATTCTGATCGCGGCTTACGCTCCACGCCGGACGGCTATGCCCGATTTTGTCAGACCCGACCGCGAAATGACCCTCGGCGAGATCGCCGCGCTGACGCGTGCCAAATTGCGCGACGGCGATCCGGCCGAGCGGCACATCCGCAACATCGCGCCGCTCGATACTGCGACGGCATCCGACATCAGTTTTCTCGACAACTCAAGGTACCTCGGCGATTTGTCAGGCACGCGCGCCGGCGCCTGCCTGATCGCGCCGCGTTTTGCGGCCGCGGCGCCGCGCGGCGTTGCCGTGCTGGAAACGTCGCATCCTTATCCGGCTTTTGTCGCGGTGACGCGAGCGCTATTCCCGACCATGCTGCGGCCATCGTCGCTCTACGGCGTGAGCGGACGCGCCACCGCGTCGCATGTGCACCATACCGCTAGGCTTGAGGCCAACATCACCATCGATCCGCTGGCCGTGATCGGTCCGCGGGCGCAAATCGGGGCGGGCACGGTGATCGCCGCCGGCGCCGTGATCGGTCCCGATGTCTGCATCGGACGCGACTGCGCGATCGGGGCCGGCGCCACCGTCGTCCACGCCCTGATCGGCGACCGCGTCATCATTCATCCCGGCGTTCGCCTCGGCCAGGACGGCTTCGGTTATCTGCCGTCGCCGCGCGGCCATCAAAAAATACCGCAGACCAAGCGCGTGATTATTCAGGACGATGTCGAAATCGGCGCCAACACCACGATCGACCGCGGCGCGACGCGCGATACGGTCATTGGCGAGGGGACCAAGATCGACAATCTCGTCCAAATCGGACACAACTGCTCGATCGGACGGCATTGCTTGATCGTCTCTCAGGTCGGCATATCCGGCAGCGTGACGGTGGGAGACTTCGCCATGTTAGGCGGTCAAGCGGGCGTTGCCGACCACATCACAATCGGTGCCGGCGCCATGCTCGGCGCCCGCGCCGGGGTCATGTCGAACGTACCGGCCGGCGCTCGCTGGGGCGGTTTTCCGGCGGAACCGGGCGGCGACTGGAAACGGGGGATCGCCACCGTTCGCCGCCTGGTGCGGCGCGGCCGCAAATCGGAAAAAGAGCCCGAGGGAGACGGCGAATGAGCGACACCACCGCGGAAGCCGCCGACATCCTGGAAATCTTACGGCTTTTGCCACACCGCTATCCCTTCCTCATGATCGATCGCATCGTCGATATCCGCGGCGAGGAGCATGGCATCGGCATCAAGAACGTCACGATCAACGAGCCGCACTTCCTCGGCCACTTTCCGGACAACCCGGTGATGCCGGGCGTGCTGCTGATCGAAGGCATAGCGCAGACGGCGGGTGTGCTGTGCCTGCGCCGGATGGCTGTGAGCGAACGCCGCCGCGCCGTGTACTTCCTCACCATCGACAAAGCCAAGTTCCGCAAGCCTGCCGTGCCGGGCGACACCATCGAATATCACGTCAACAAGGCCGCGCACCGCCGCAACATGTGGTGGTACCGGGGCGAGGCCAAGGTCGGCGACGTGGTGATCGCCGAGGCCGAAGTCGGCGCGATCATCACCGAGGCCTAGATGACCATCGACCCGACCGCGCGCATCGCCGCCGGCGCGCGCATCGACGCCGCCGTTGAGATCGGACCGTATTGCATCGTCGGCCCGCAGGTCGAACTGCAGCGCGGCGTGCGCCTGCAGGCCCATGTCTACGTCACCGGCTTGACGGCGATCGGCGAGGGCACGGTCGTCTATCCGTTTTCGTCGCTCGGCACGCCGCCGCAATCGGTCCATTATCGCGGCGGCGCGACCCGGCTCGTCATCGGCAAGGCTTGCGAGTTGCGCGAGGGCGTCACGATGAATACCGGCACCGAGGACGGCGGCGGCATCACCCGCGTCGGCGACCGCTGCTCGTTGATGGTCGGCTCCCATGTCGGACACGATTGCGAGGTCGGCGATGACGTTACGCTTGCCAACAATGTCGTGCTCGGCGGCCACGTCAGCGTCGGCAATTACACGTTTCTCGGCGGCCACGTCGCCATTCATCAATTCGTGCGCATCGGGGAGGGCGTCATGATGGCGGGCATGTCGGCCGCCCGCGACGACATCATCCCGTTCGGCTTTGCGCTCGGCCAGACCGGCGCGTTGGTCGGGCTTAATGTCGTCGGGTTGCGGCGGCGCGGCGCGACGCGGGCCGAAATGCACCGCTTGCGCCGCGCCTATCGGTCTTTGTTCTTCGTCGAAGGCCGCCTTGCCGACCGCATCGAAGCGGTCGAGCGCGAATTCGCCGGCGATCCGATGGTCGGCAAGATCGTGGCTTTCATTCGCGCCGGCGGCAAGCGTCCGCTGATGCGTCCGCGCGACAAACGTCATGTTGAAGCGCCTGGCGCGCCTGCCGACGATGCCGCCTGATGCACCGACCATAGCCGATACCAGGCTCGAGGCGCCTTCGCTTGCGATCATTTGCGGCGGCGGCAGCCTTCCCGCCGCAGTCGCCGAAGCGGTGGCGCGACGCGGCGGGCGGCCGGTGATGTTCGCCATCAAGGGCTGGGCCGACGCTGCGGTGATCGAGCGCTATGCGCATCATTGGATCGCGATCGGGCAAGCCGGGCGCTTTTTCCGGCTGGCGCGCTCAGAACAGTGCCGCGATGTGCTGTTCATCGGTACGGTATTGCGGCCGCCGATCACGCAACTGCGGCTCGATTGGCAGACGATCAGGGCGATGCCGGGTCTCATCCGCGCCTACCGCGGCGGCGATGACAAGCTCATTTCCGGCGTTGCACGCATCGCCGAGCGCGGCGGCTTGCGGGTCGTCGGCGTCAGGGACGTGGCGCCCGAAGTTTTGGTTCCCGAAGGCGTGCTTGGCCGCTATCGGCCGTCCGACCGCGACAGGGCCGATATCGCGCGCGCGCTCGAGGTGATCGCTGCGCTTGGCCAATTCGATGTCGGGCAGGCCGCCGTCGTCGCCGACAATAACGTGCTCGGGGTCGAGGCGGCCGAAGGCACCGACAATCTCTTGAACCGGATCGCCGAATTGCGCCGGCTCGGCCGGGTCACTTCGGCGCCGGGAGTGGGCGTCCTCGTCAAAGCGCCGAAGCCCGGCCAGGACCGCCGCTTCGATCTGCCCTCGATCGGGCCACAGACAATCGAGAATATCGCGCGCGCCGGGCTTGCCGGCCTCGCGGTGACCGCCGGCTCGACAATGATCGCCGAACCCGATGCGGTCACCGCCGCGGCCGATCGCGAAAAGGTTTTTCTGGTCGGCGTCCGCGAGGACGCGGCACGATGATTGACTTGCCGCAGACGTCGCCGACCCGGCCGCTGTCAATTTATATCGTCGCGGCGGAAGCATCGGGCGACGCCTTGGGCGCCGCATTGGCGAAGGCGCTGATCAAACAGGAAGCCGGCGCGGTGAAACTGTCCGGCGTCGGCGGCCATGCCATGGCGAGCGCCGGAATCGCGAGCCCCTTTGCAATCGACGAGCTGTCGATTATCGGGCTCACCGCCATCCCGCAGCGGCTGCCGAAGATTTTCCGGCGCATCCGCGAAACCGCGCTCGCAATCGTCGCCGCGCGGCCGGACGCCCTTGTCATCATCGATAGTCCGGATTTCACGCATCGGGTGGCGCGGCGGCTGCGGCGGCTGTCGCCGTCGATTCCGATCGTCGACTATGTCTCGCCGTCGGTTTGGGCATGGCGGCCCGGACGGGCGCGCGCCATGCGCGGTTACGTCGACCAAGTGCTGGCGATCCTGCCGTTCGAGCCGGCCATCCATGCCGAGCTCGGCGGCCCGCCTTGCAGCTATGTCGGCCATCCGCTGATCGAACGCCTCGGTGAGCTGCGGCCGAACGCCGACGAGGCGCGCCGCCGCTTGGCCGATCCGCCGCTGGTGCTGGCCCTGCCGGGCAGCCGGTCGAGCGAGATTCGGCGCCTTGCCGGCATTTTCGGCGAGGCGATCGCGCGCCTTGCCGCGGATAGCGGGGCGATAGATCTGGTGATCCCGACGGTACCCCATGTCGCCGCGCAACTGCGCGAGGCCGTTGCCGGTTGGACGGTAAAGCCGCATATCGTGGTCGAGCCGCGCGAAAAGTGGTCGGCCTTCCGCAACGCGCGCGCGGCGTTGGCGGCCTCCGGCACGGTGACGCTGGAGCTGGCGCTCTCCGGCGTGCCGATGGTCGCCGCCTACCGCCTGCATGCCGTCGAGGCCGTCATTGCCCGGCTCATCCGGCTGCAAGCCAGGCTGCCGAGCGTGATTTTGGCCAATCTGGTGCTTGGCGAAAACGTCGTTCCGGAACTGCTGCAGGAGGACTGCACGCCAGACAAGCTCGTTGCGGCGCTCGTGCCGCTCCTTGCCGACACGCCGGAGCGGCGGCACCAGATCGAGGCGTACCGGCGTCTCGACGATATTATGGCGATCGGCGGCACGACCCCGAGCGCCAAAGCTGCAGCCATCGTGCTCGATATCGCCCGGCACGGCCGCTTGGCGTCAGGCAAGGCGGCGTGACGGCGTTAACCGCGCAGCAGCCGCAGAGCTACCATTGCCGCAGGCATCCTGCTAAGCCGCCTATATTCCAAGGCATGATCCCGAAAAGTGGATGCCGGTTTTCGGAAAAGATCATGCGCAATCAAGAAGTAGCCGGAAGCGATCGCGCGTGACCAAGACCAAAAGAACGGTCCGGAAATCCCCGCTCCGGGCTACGATCACCGGGGTTTGCGGTTACGTGCCCCCCGACGTGCTCGGCAATGCCGAGCTCGCGAAAATGGTCGACACCAGCGACGAGTGGATCACCGAGCGCACCGGCATCAAGGAACGGCGCATCCTCAAGGGCAAGGGTCTCGGCACCTCGCATATGGGCGCGGAGGCGGTGCGCGGACTCCTGAGCAAGACCAAGACCGCGCCGGCCGAGGTCGAGCTCCTGATCTGCGCCACCACGACGCCGGACTTCGTCTTTCCCTCGACCGCCAATCTGATCTGCGATATGTGTGGCATCCGCGGCATCGGCAGCTTCGACGTGCAGGCGGCGTGCTCGGGCTTCGTCTACGCTCTTACCGTCGCCTCGCAATTCATCGAGACCGGAAAGTACCGCAAGATCGTGGTCGTCGGCGCCGACAAAATGTCGGCCATCATCGATTACACCGACCGCGCCACCTGCGTGCTGTTCGGCGACGGCGCCGGGGCGGTATTGCTGGAGCCGAGCCGGAAATACGGCATCATCGACACGCTGATCTGTTCCGACGGCGCCGGCATGCCGCATCTGCACCAGAAAGCCGGCGGCAGCCGCATGCCGCCGACGGCGGAGACGGTCGCCAAGCGTTTGCATTACGTCCATCAGGAAGGCGCCGCGGTCTACAAATTCGCGGTCGCCCGCATGGCGGAAGTCGCGACCGAACTGATGAAGCGCAACAACCTGTCGAGCGCGGATGTCGATTGGCTGGTGCCGCATCAGGCCAATAAGCGCATCATCGAAGCGACCGCCGAGCGCATGAAGCTAGACCCCAAACAGGTGATGATCACCATCCACAAATACGGCAACACCACCGCGGCGACGATTCCACTGTGTCTGTGGGACTATGAGAGCATGCTCAAGGAAGGCGACCGGCTGATCCTGGCGGCCTTCGGCGGCGGCTTCACCTGGGGCGGCGCCTACCTGACCTGGGCGTATAATCCGCAGTAGAGGCACGAGGAGCTGAGGCTTGGCAAGGAGCGGCCACGTCAACGGCATACCGTTGGAACGTGGCGTCTTCGCAGGCTAGGCTGCGATCTGAATGCCGCCGATAACCGAGCTTGATGTCGCCTCGATCGTCGCGCGCACCTCGCGCAGCTACGATGCTTTGCCTTATATCTCAGACCCGTTTCCCAACACGCATCCATCGCTGATCGCCGCGATCGCGCGTCTTTTCAAGATCGACGCTGCGCCGCCCTCGCAAGCGCGCGTGCTGGAGCTCGGTTGCGCGTCCGGCGGCAACATCATTCCGCTCGCCGCACGCTATCCGCAGGCATCCTTCGTCGGCGTCGATCTGTCGAGCGCACAGGTGGCGGCCGGGCAAGCGCGCATTGCGCAGCTTGATCTTTCGAATATCGAGCTTCGCTGCCAGAGCTTCTCGGAATTTTCCACGAGCGACGGTTCATTCGATTACATCATCTGCCACGGCGTCTATAGCTGGGTTCCGGCGCCGTTGCGCGAAACGATATTGCGCATCTGTCGGGACAATCTGTCGCCGCGCGGCGTCGCACTGGTCAGCTACAACGTGCTGCCGGGCTGGCGCATGCTGCAGGCGTTGCGCGATTGTTTCCTGCTCCACGCGACGCCCGATACCGGCTCGCGGCAGCGCGTCGCCGAAGCGCGCGCGCTACTGCAACTCTTGCCGCAGGCCTGTCCCAACGATGGAGCGTATAAGGACTTTCTGATCGCCGAGGCGGACCGCCTGCTCAAATCCTCCGACGAATATCTGGCGCATGAGTTTCTCGACAACGTCAACGAGCCGTGCAGCTTCCGCGAATTCATGGACGCGGCGCGCCGAAACGGTTTGGCATTCCTGGCCGAGGCCGAATTGCCGTCGATGATCCTCGCCAATTATCCGCAGCAGATGGCCGAGACAGTGCGGAAGATCGGTGGCGATGAACTTCTTGCAACCGAGCAGCTGATCGACATGGTCAGCGGCCGGACGTTTCGGAGCACGCTGCTAATCGGCGCTGCCCGCGCGCTGCAGATCGATCGTCAGCTGTCGCAGGAGCGCGTCGAGGGCATGCATTTCCTCGGCCAGAGTGGGCTTACGCTGACGCACGGAAACGGCGGCGTGACGCTCGCCGCGCTGGCCGGGCGGCGACTGCATGCCGGCGCAGGGCCGCTCGCCGACGCTTTGGCGCAGTTCGTTGCCGCGTTTCCCGCTTCTGCAAGCGTCGACGATCTGGTGCGTGCCCTACCGGTCGCCGCGCGCAACTCCGAGAGTCGCGTGCTGGTGCGCGAAGCTTTGCTCAACATGGTGGCCAACGGCCTGGCAATGCCTCGCACGGATGCGGTGCCGGCGGCCGCAGGCGTGAGCGAAATGCCGGTCGCTTGCCCGTTGGTGCGGGCGGAGGCCGCGCGTGGCGCGGCAACAACCGTCAATTTGCGGCACGAGCGTGTGGAATTCGGTGACCTTGCCCGGCTCGTGGTCCCGCTGTTGGACGGTACCCGCAACATCGACGCGATCTACGTCGAGATAACAACTCACGCGCGCGCTGGCCGGCTTGCCGTCATGCGCAACGGGGTCACGGTCGATGATCCGAATGAACGGGGACGGATTGTAGCTCGGAACCTCACCGCGCTATTGCCCGCCTTGGCGCGCGCCGCCGTGCTTCTTGCCTGAGGCGCTGTGGCGCTAAGAGCCGGCGTGACGTTACGGTGACGTTTTGAAGGGGCCGAATTTGCCGCAGCAAACCTGGTGATATTTTTGCAACGGCTGCCGGCAATTTCCGGAAAGCGGGATGAATATCGCTGCCGTGGTGTGCCATAGCCCGAGGTTGACCACTAATAATGCAGTGCCGGGGAGCAATGGCGAGGCTTGCGGGGAACGGGGTGATATGAGCGAGTGCGTCGGTCGCGGCAGGCTCAGCGTATTGTTGGCGTCGAGTTCGCTGGCGGCGCTCTTGATAGGTGGCGGCACGTCGCCGGTCTATGCTTTTATCCCATGCGGCGCCGATGGCTTTTCCGGCGTGTCGCGAGGCAGCGTCAGTAATTCAGCGGCCATCTCCTGCGTTTTCATTCAAAATTCAACCATCTCCGGCAGCGTTACCAATACCAGCGCCGGCACCATCAATACCGCGTTGGGCGCGCCGCCCTTTCCGACCGCCATCACGATCAACAACAGTACGATCACCGGCGCGGTCTCCAATGCCGGCACCATCACGGCGACCAACAGCGGAGTCCTTGTTACCAACAATGCGGTCATTTCCGGGGGCATCAGCAATTCCGGGACGATTTCCGCCGGCGTCGGCGTTGCGATCAATAACGTCGCGACCCTCGCCGGCGGCGTCACCAATAGCGGAACCATAGCGGCCGGCGGCTTCGGTATTTCCGTCAGCAGCGTCGGCCAGTTCGGCAACGGCGCCGGCGCTGCAATCAGCAACTCGGGCACGATTTCCGCCGGCCTCGATGCCATAAGTGTCTTTACCGGCGTGTCGCTCTTCTCCGGCGGCATCAGCAATTCAGGCACCATCACCGCTGGACAGTTTGCAATTGATGTTTTCGGCGTCTCGACTTTTGCCGGCGATCTCAGCAATAGCGGGCATATTTCGGTCAATACTTTTACCGCCGTCACCATTTCCGGCATTTCGCTTTTCTCCGGTCGCATCGTCAACAGCGGTACGATTTTGGGAGGCAATGCAGCCATTGCCGTTGAGGATATCGGTACCGTCACTCAGGGCATCACGAACAGCGGCACCGTCTCCGGCGGACTGACCGGCATTGTCGTCCAGGAAATATCCTCGTTTTCCGGCGGCATCAGTAATTCAGGCACAATCGCCGCGGTGAACGCCGGCATTTTTGTCGGCGGCAGCACTCCCGCGGGCGGCATCTCGACTTTTGTCGGCAATATCAGCAACAGCGGCACCATCGCGGCATCCGGCAACGGCGTTCTTGTCGACAACGTTGGAAGTTTCGCGGGTAACATCAGCAATTCCGGCTCGATTGCGGCGTTCGTCAACGGCATCATGGTCGGCGGCACGGCGCAGTCCGGCGCGTCGGTCGCCGTGTCCAATTTCGGCGGCGGGATTACCAATAGCGGCACGATTGCGGCTTTCAGCGGCAACGGCATCATCGTCGGTGGTAAAGCCAGCTTCGCGGCCGCCGTCACGGTCTCGAGCTTTGCCGGCAGCATCAGCAACGGGGGTCTGATCGCGGCCTCAGGCGCCGGCATCGTTATCGGCGGCGCGGCCCGCAGTTCGGGCGCCTCCGTTACCGTCTCGACCTTCGCCGGCAATATCGTCAATTCCGGTACGATCACGGCATTCGGGCCCGCCGCGATATTTGTCGGTGGCGAGGCCGACGGCGTCGGCACGTCGGTGAAGATTGCGGCATTCGGCGGCAGCATCAGCAACTCCGGCACGATCAACGCAATCTTCGCTTCGGGCATCGAGGTCGGGGGCAGTGCGTTCGGCTCCGGCGCGGCCGTCACGATCTCGGACTTCGCCGGCGCCATCACCAACTCGGGCGCGATTGCCGCCTCCGGCGGCAAGGGCGGCCGCCGCAACGGCATCGTCGTCGGCGGCACGGCGTTCGGCTCCGGCGCATCCGTCACGATCTCGACCTTCGCCGGCGGCATCAGCAACTCAGGCACGATTTCCGCCTCCGGCGGCAAGGGCGGCGGCGGCAACGGCATCGTCGTCGGCGGCAGTGCGTTCGACTTCGCCGCATCCGTCACGATCTCGACCTTCGCCGGCGGTATCAGCAATAGCGGGATGATTTCCACGTCTTTCGGCAAGGGGGGCGCCGGTATCCTTATCGGCGGCTTTGCCAGCAGCAACGCATCCGTCACCATCTCGACCTTCGCCGGCGGCATCGCCAATTCGGGCACGATCCAAGGAGGCCTGGCCGGTATCATGGTCGGCGGCTCTGCCAGCGGCGGCAGCACGGTCGCGATCTCGACGTTCTCGGGCGGCATCGTCAATTCCGGCACGATCCAAGCATTGGCGGGCATCGTGATCGGCGGCGTCGGCTTTTTCGGAGCGTCCGCGACGATCTCGACCTTCGCCGGCGGCATCACAAACAGCGGTACGATCACCGTGGGACTGGCCGGCATTGCAGTCAATAACGTGGTGAATTTCATCTCAGGCAATATCAGCAACAGCGGCAACATCACGGCGAGCGAGACCGGCATTGTTGTCAGTGGCGTGACGAACTTCACCGGCGACATCGTCAACAGCGGCACGATCAGCGCGTTCTTCGGCACCGGGATTGCCGTCACCGACACGGGCACCTTCACCGGCAATATCAGCAATAGCGGCAGGATTGTCGCCGGCGCGACCGGAATTCTGGTCGGCTGCAGCTGCGGCATATCGACGTTCACCGGCGACATCGTCAACAGCGGGCTTATCTCGTCGGGGCGCACTGGAATTCAGAATCGACAATGTCTCGAACTTTTTCGGCGGCGTCACCAATTTCGGCTTGATCGGGGCGTCTCAGGCCGGAATTTGGCTTCAGGGCGGGGCGAGCTTTTCGGGCAGCATCGTCAACAGCGCCGGCGGCACGATTTCCGCCGTCCTCGGCGGTATATTTGTCGTAGCCGCGAGCACCTTCCTCGGCGGCATCACCAACGCCGGATTCATTTCAGCGTCGGGAACCGGCCCGGACACTGCCGGCGACGGCGTCGTGGTCACCCAAGTCGCGCAGTTCGGTTCTTCCACTGCCGGCGGCGGCGTCAGCAATTCGGGCACCATCGTGTCGGCGCAAAAAGTCGCCGTTTCCGTCAGCGATTTGAGCACCTTCTACGGTAACATCAGCAATACGGGAACGATCGCCGGCAATATCGGCATCGTCATCGGCACTGTTTCGACCTTCAGCGGCGCGATCGTCAATTCCGGCGTCATCATCGGCGCCGGCGGCACCGCTATCGATGTGAGCGCGGCGGGGAGCGCGGTCATCATCGATCAGAACGGCGGCTCCATCACCGGCAATATTTTGCTGTCGCCCAATGCCGACGTGCTCAACCTTACCGGCGGCACCATTGCCGGCAACATCGTCGGCCAGAGCGCGGGCACGCTGAACTTCAATCTCGGCAACGGCACGACCTACGCCGACAACAACGCGTTTACGAACCTCAGTGCCGTCAATATCGAGACCGGCACAGTGCTCCTCAACGGCACCGACAGCGCCGCCACCTTGTCGGTCAGCGCCGGCGCCACGCTCGCCGGCACCGGGACGCTCGATCCGGCGACGACGATCAGCGGCACGCTGGAGCCGGGTACGCCGGGCGGCTTCGGCACGATGACCATCAACGGCAGCCTGCTTTTCGAGCCTGGCAGCACCTACGCCATCGATATTGCGCCCAGCAACAATTCCAAAGTGGCGCTGACCGGCGCCGCCACGCTCGCCGGCAACGTCGTGGTGACGCCGCAACTCGGCACCTATACCGCCGGGACGCAGTATCAGATCCTGACCACGACCGGCGGTCTCGGCGGTACGACGTTTGCGGGCTTGACCATCAATGGACGCTTCACCGGCGCAATGACGGTCAATGACGTGGGCAACAACGTCGATGTCGACATCACCACTAGCGGCTTTTCTTTGCTTTCGCCGCCGCCCGGGCTGAACCAGAACCAGCAGAACGTCCTCAACGGCATCAACAACGCGATCCTGCAAGGCGACACCATTCCGCCGGGCTTTGTTGATCTCGGCGGCCTTTCCGGTCCCGCGCTCGGCAACGCGCTGACCGAACTCGAAGGCCAGCCGGCGAGCGGCGCGCAGACGAGTTCGTTCCAGTTGATGACCGACTTTTTGAATCTACTGGCCGATCCGACGAACGGCGGAGGCGCCAATCCCACCGGCGGCGGCGCGCCGGCCTTTGCGCCGGAGCAGGACGCCAGCCTGCCGCCCGACATTGCACTCGCATATGCCCATGCGCTGCATCAGAAGCCGCCGCCATCCTCGCAGCCGCAGCCGCAAGACTTCGAACAGCGCTGGAGCGCGTGGGGATCGGCCTTCGGCGGGGCCAACCGGACCGAAGGCGATGCCGCCGTCGGTTCTAATAACGTGACCGCCAGCGATTTCGGCTTTGCCGCGGGCATGACTTACCATGTCACGCCGGGGACCGATTACGGCTTTGCGCTGGCCGGCGGCGGCACCAATTGGAATCTGGCGCAAAATCTCGGCAGCGGTCGCAGCAATTCATTCCAGGCCGGCGTCTACGGCACCACGCATTTCGGACCGGCTTATCTGTCCGGCGCGCTGGCTTTCGCCAATCACTGGTTCAGCACCAATCGCATCGCGGTCGGCGATAATCTGACTGCAAAGTTCCAGGGCCAGAGCTACGCGGCGCGCGGCGAAGCCGGTTACCGATATGGCGTGCCGGTCACCGGCTACATTGTTGGGGTGACGCCCTACGCCGCCTTGCAGGTGCAGGACTTCCACACGCCGGGCTATAGTGAGACCGATCTTGGTGGCGGCGGCTTCGGACTTACCTACAATGCCGTGAACGCGACCGACGCGCGCAGCGAACTCGGCGCGCGGTTCGATAATCTGACGGTGTGGGACGGCATGCCGCTTGTTCTGCGTGGAAGACTAGCCTGGGCGCACGACTGGGTGAACAATCCGTCGCTCGGCGCGGTGTTCCAGGCGCTGCCGGGCTCGAACTTCACCGTCAATGGCGCCGCGCCGCCGAAGAACTCGGCGCTCACCACCGCCGGCGCCGAATTGCACCTCACCGCGAACTGGACGGCGATGGCGAAATTCGACGGCGAGTTCGGCTCGGGCTCGCAGACTTACGCCGGCACCGGCACGCTCAAATATTCGTGGTGAGCGCTCCGCGCCGCAAAGGGGCGGAGGAGCGCGCTACTTCCGCTTCGACATCGGCTGATATTCGCGCTGCTTGGCTCCGGTATAGAGCTGGCGCGGGCGGCCGAGTTTCTGGTGCGGGTCCTCGATCATCTCTTTCCACTGCGCGATCCAGCCGACGGTGCGGGCGAGCGCGAACAGCACCGTGAACATGGTGGTGGGGAAGCCCATCGCGCGCAGCGTGATGCCGGAATAGAAGTCGACGTTGGGATAGAGCTTCTTCTGGATGAAATAGTCGTCGTGCAGCGCGATCTTCTCGAGCTCCATGGCGACGTCGAGCAGCGGATCCTTGATGCCGAGCTCGTTTAAGACCTCATAACAGGTCTTCTGCATGATCTTGGCGCGCGGATCGTAGTTCTTGTAGACGCGATGGCCGAAGCCCATCAGGCGGAAGGAATCCTTGGGGTCCTTCGACCGCTTGATGTATTCGGGAATGCGGTCGACCGAGCCGATCTCGCCGAGCATTTTCAGCGCCGCCTCGTTGGCGCCGCCATGCGCCGGGCCCCACAGGCAGGCGATGCCGGCGGCGATGCAGGCGAACGGATTGGCGCCTGTCGAGCCGGCCAGCCGCACGGTCGAGGTCGAGGCGTTCTGCTCGTGATCGGCGTGCAGGGTGAAAATGCGGTCCATGGCGCGGGCCAGCACCGGATTGGCCTTGTATTCCTCGCACGGCACCGCAAAGCACATGCGCAAGAAGTTCGACGCGTAATCGAGCTTGTTGTCCGGATACATGAACGGCTGGCCGACTGAATATTTGTAGGCCATCGCGGCCAGCGTCGGCATTTTGGCGATCATGCGGATCGAGGCGATCATCCGCTGCGCCGGATCGGTGATGTCGGTGGAGTCGTGATAGAAGGCGGAGAGCGCGCCGACCGAGCCGACCATCACCGCCATCGGATGGGCGTCGCGGCGGAAGCCCTGGAAGAACCGGCTCATCTGCTCGTGCACCATCGTGTGATGGATCACGCGTTCGACGAAATCGGCTTTCTGGGCGGCGGTCGGCAATTCGCCGTAAAGCAGCAGGTAGCAGCTCTCGAGGAAATCGCCGTGCTCGGCGAGATCGGCGATGGGATAGCCGCGATAAAGCAGGATGCCTTCGTCGCCGTCGATAAAGGTGATCTTGGATTCGCAGCTCGCCGTCGAGGTGAAGCCGGGATCGTAAGTGAAGACGCCGGCCTCGGCGTAGAGCTTGCTGACGTCCACCACCTCCGGGCCGAGCGTGCCGTCGTAGATGGGAAAACTGTGGGTTTTGTCGCCGATTTTCAGCGTGCCGGTTTTGATGTTGGCGCCGGTCTTCGCGTCCATGATCTTGATCCTCGTCTGACAACCGGATGGAGAGGCCGCGCGTGGCCGTATCAGCCGATGCGCCTGCGGCGGCGTGGTTCACCCGGCATTATTGCCGTAGCGCAACCCCGTTTGCACTGCAAGATAATAGCCTGGGATATAGGCGGAAGGGTTGGAAGGGCAAAATTTGTGCAAATGACAGTTGAGCGACATACGGGCTTCACCCGACGCCCGACCGCGCGTCTTGCCGGTCTTGCCCCGCCGCCTGATCGGCAAGCCGCGCCAGACTTTCCGCCTTGCCGAGCACGGTGAGCACTTCGAAAATCCCGGGCGAGGTGGTGCGGCCGGTCAGGGCTGCGCGCAACGGCTGCGCCACGGCGCCGAGCTTGGCGCCCCGCTGCTCGGCGAAACCGCGCACGGCGCGTTCGGTCGCTTCCGTCGTCCAGGGCTCCACTGCGGCGAGCTCGGCGGTGACGTTGCGCAGCAGGTCGCGCGCCTCCGCCGTGAGCAAAGCGGTTGCTTTGTCGTCGAGCGGGAGCGGCCGGTCGGCCAGAAGAAAATGTGCGCCGTCAATGATATCGAGCAGCGTCTTGGCGCGCTCCTTTAAGCTCGGCAGGGCCGCCAAAAGCTGCGCCCGCAGGGCAGGCGTCAGCTTGGCGGCCAGCGTCGCGCCGTCGGCGATATGCGGCAACAGCGCCTCGATGGCGGCGAGGAGCTCGGCGTCGTCGCTTTGGCGGATGTAGTGGCCGTTGAGGCTTTCCAGCTTGGCGAAATCGAACCGCGCCGGCGAGCGGCCGATCTGCGGCAGGTCGAAGGCCGCGATCATTTCCGCGGTGGAGAAGATCTCCTGATCGCCATGGCTCCAGCCGAGCCGTACCAGATAGTTGCGCAGCGCCGCCGGCAGATAGCCCATGGCGCGATAGGCATCGACACCGAGCGCGCCGTGGCGCTTGGACAGTTTCGAGCCGTCCGGTCCGTGGATCAGCGGAATGTGCGCCATCACCGGCACCGTCCAGCCGAGCGCGTCATAGATCTGCTTCTGCCGCGCCGCGTTGGTCAGATGATCGTCGCCGCGGATGACGTGGGTGACGCCCATGTCGTGATCGTCGACGACGACGGCGAGCATGTAAGTCGGCGTGCCGTCGGAGCGTAAGAGCACCAGGTCGTCGAGGTTTTCGTTCTGCCAGACGACGCGGCCCTGGACCTGATCCTCGATCACCGTCTCGCCGGTGACCGGCGCCTTGAGTCGGATAGTCGGCTTAACGCCCGCCGGCGCGTCGGCCGCATCGCGGTCGCGCCAGCGTCCGTCATAGAGCTTGGCGCGGCCTTCGGCACGCGCCGCCTCGCGCATCGCCGTCAGCTCCTCGGGGCTGGCGTAGCAGTAATAGGCATTGCCGGAGGCGAGCAGCGCCTCGGCGACTTCGCGGTGCCGGGCTTGGCGCGCGAACTGATAAATGGTGTCGCCGTCCCAGGCGATGCCGAGCCAGGAGAGGCCATCGAGGATGGCGTCAATCGCGGCCTGCGTCGAGCGCTCGCGGTCGGTGTCCTCGATTCGGAGGTGCATCTTGCCGGCGCGGCCGCGGGCGTAGAGCCAGTTGAACAGCGCGGTGCGGGCGCCGCCAATGTGCAGAAAGCCGGTGGGCGAGGGGGCAAAGCGGGTGACGACGGTCATGTCGTTCGCCCTTTAGCACAGCCGGGCGCGAATGAAAGCATGGATGCGCCGGCGAGATTAATCATTTGCGCAGAACGCGACCGGGGCCGTCACGTTCGCTCTCGCGCGCGGGCGGCTTGAGCAATGGCTTCCGCGTGGGCCACGGTTTTAGCTCGGGCCTTGGCGTGGAGCTTTGGATTCTTTGAACCGTGCAGGCACAGCGAATTGGGCGGTTGATGATGCGCCGTTTGAAAGAAGCCATCGGCGCCGGGCGGCAGCGCCGCGATCATCCGCAGGTGCGCGGCAAGGCCGGCATCATAGGAAATATCCCAGCAGCGGCTTTCCAGACAAAAGCCCTGGTCGCCGACGCAACGCCGGGCGCTGCGGCAGGGCCTGTAGCGGCAGTCGCGCCAGAATTCGAACATGTCGCAATATTTGCGGGCCACGATCGCGCAGGCGGCGTCAAAGCGCCGCTGCCACTCTTTCGCTTCCGGGGTCGTTTCAATGGGGCCGCCCATGATGGTTCTCCTCGTTGGGGTGTGAAAGTTTCCCGCCCCGCGATAGCGGGGAGGGGGGACCGCGCTCTTGCGCGGTGGGAGGGGCGCGGGCCGCGACGATGCTCTGGCGACAACAGCGAAGCGTCGAGTCAGAGGCCCCTTCCACCATGCTTCGCATGGTCCCCCTTCCCCGCTATCGCGGGGCAGGATGCACGCCACCGTTCTCGCGATGCGCCTTCGCATCCGAGTGTTCCGTCACGCTGTAAGAAAGCCCGTCCCAAGACCTCACTCCAATAAATGGAGGGAGGCGAAGCGCCGAAAGGCGCGTACTTAGAGGCCGCACTACCGAGTGCGGCGCGCACCACGCTAAGCGAATGTTGCCACTCGCCAGCGCTTCGGGCGCGCTCGCCTTTCGGCGCTCCACCGCGGCTCTGGCCGGAGACCTTAAAGGCCAGCCGGCTCAGCTCCAGGCCATGCTTCCTGGGACGCGGTTTCTAGCGGGCGTTACCCGCCTTCACCTGTCCCAGTCCAGGGACTGCACCTCCCGCGCCGGCCGTAGTACCGGCGTGAATGATGCCCGGAGCCGCCCGGGCGCGGGTCGTAACCCCGCGCGCAGGAACCGCCCTCGTTCCACTTCCGAAAGTACCCTCGCGAAGGCGATTATCCCGTACTTGACATTGCCTCTCAGCCATGGCAATATTCCCCTACGCTGAGGTTCAAGGGGTAACCGCCATGGCAAAACGTCCTAAGCCAGTTCACCAGATGACAGAGGCCCAATTTGAGGCCCGTTTCCCAGTCGGTGACGAAGATGCCTGCCGGGCTTACCTGATGGCTCGCCGTTGGCCCGAGGGCGTCCGCTGCCCGCGTTGCGGCAATTCCGCGGTCTATAACCTGCCGTCCCGCAAGTGGCATTGGCAGTGCACTAAATGCGCTCCGGGCGGCAATACGGGCTACCGTTTTTCCGTCATTGCTGGCACGATTTTTGAGAACACGAACAAGCCGCTTCGCGACTGGTTCAAGGTCACGCACTTGATGCTGACCAGCAAAAAGGGAATTTCGGCGCTGCAAATTCAGCGGCAGATGGGGTTCGGCAGTTACAAAACCGCGCATGGTATGTGCCACAAAATCCGCGCGGCACTCATTGAGCCGGAAGTAAAGTTGGGCGGCATTGTCGAAGTCGACGAAACCTATGTTGGCGGCAAAGACAAGAACAGGCATTGGAACAAGCGTCATCACGGGATGACCGGCCCGCAAGCTACCGGGAAAACGCCGATCATTGGTGCCGTGCAACGCAAGGGCAACGTGGTCGCCCGCGTTTTGGAAAGCGTGAACGCTAAAAATGCAACGGCCTTTGTGCGTGAAGTTGTCTCTAATAAAGTCAGCTTGCTCGCGACCGACGATTATCAGATTTACGACGGCCTGAAAGAATATCCGCGTCAGACCGTAGAACACCATCGCAAGCAATACGTGGTCGGCGCGGTCCACACGAATACGATTGAAGGCTTTTGGTCGATCTTCAAGCGCGGCGTGGTCGGCACGTTCCACAAAATGAGCGTCAAATATATGCCGCTCTATGTCGCGGAGTTTCAGTTCCGCTATAATCACCGCTTCAATCCCGACATGTTCGGAACGGCAATTGCGGGATGCTGACGTGAAAGTATCAGCGGCATTATTTTTGATTGCTCTATTCATTGTCGGTGCGGTTTTTGCTGCGGGATCATGGACGTGTAATCAGCCGCCAATACCAAGCGGCGAAGCCCAAAAAACAGAACAGACCCAGGCAGAATACTGCGCCACGTCTGGCGGTACGATCGTAGTCGGATTGCACACTATTGATGGAGTCATTCACGAAAACCGCGAAGAAATTGTTGCTATTTCGACTGGCATCATCGCGATTTTCACCATCGTTTTGGGACTTTTCACTGTCAGCTTGGCGCGCTCTACGCGCATCGCCGCTAGCGCTGCCGATCTTAATGCCCGTGCCGCCGTCGCTATTGAATTGCCGATTATCAAAATGTCGCTGAACACTCTGGGTAAGGGGCATACTGTCAAACAGGGAATTGAAAGAGAGTATCTTTCGGTCCACTTCGTAACTCTCTCCAATGTCGGCAGAACGAAGGCCTTCCCCGTCGAATTGCGCTACGGGTTCGCTGTGGGAGTTCTGCCCGAAATTCCGCAATATACTTTTGTTGAAACCTATCTGTTCAATGATATTCTCGACGCTGATCCGAAAATCGAGAATCGAAAATTTCTTTCCGAATCCAAAGAAATTGAGAACGGAATATGGAGCCAAATCTGCGCTGGCAGTCTCCCTGTATGGTTCTATTGCAAACTTGAATACCTCTACTTTATGCAGGACCGCGACCCGCGCGAGGCGGCGTTCTGTTGGCGCTGGCAGAACGTCGGCATGGGGATGGGATGGAAGCCCGAAGATAACCCCGCCTATAATCGCTAGAAATAACGCCACACCAAGTCGCCGCAGCCCCCAGAAGGGGGCTTTTTTGTCCCCGACCGTCGTCGACCTGTCACGCGGTTTTCCCTGTAGCGGGGAATTACCACTAATGTCAAGTCCGGGATATTCGCCCTCGCGAAAGGCCCCACCGTGAACGAGATGGGGAGGATGTAACTAGGACGGGGACGGATGTCAAGGGCGTGTCTCTAAGAACGGGACACAGCGGGTCTTTGCTTCTGCGGACGCTTATCCCGCATATCGCTGCGCTCATGCGGGCTACGGCTCAAAACCGCGCAAGCGACTATCGAGAAATTCGTCGAACAGCAACCGTAGCCCGGATGAGCGGAGCGAAATCCGGGGTATCATGCCGGAATGGTCAGATACCGGCGCAATCGCATCGCCGGCGGAAAATTCTTGTTCACGCTGGGCTAGGGGAGCCGGTCGGCTGCGCGAGCCTTGGGCGGAGTACTTTCCACCCTTGTCTCAATTGCGATAGTTTTCTTTCTTCGTTCTCGTTCAACGGAGGCGGATATGGGGAAATTCGCGCTTTGGATGATCATTACTCTGACGTTCGCGGCGGGCATAACCACAGCAACGCTTGCGGCCGGCAAATCCAGCACCTCCATAAATTCGGCATATGATCGAAAGCACGGGCCATGTTTATCGACCATGGCGACGAACGGTTCGAGCGGAAGGCCTCATGGCTTCTGTCATCATGCTTATGGCGCCGCGGCCGCCGAGCCGTTAGAAGTGAACTGGAAACTTCTGAACATTAAACCGCCGAAGAAGAAAAAGTAGCCACAGGCGCCGACCCGTTGGTTGGCTCCACACATCCTACGGCGCGCTTGCGGCGACATCGGCGACCGCATTGCCATCATCGCAACGGGCCGCGATCCGATATGATAATATGATAAGATGAAGCCGAACGGCGCCGGCGGCCGGGTGGGGACCCGGAAGCAGCAGCCGAACCATGGGAGGAACAGATGAGATTGTCCCGCCGTAAATTGTTTGCGCTCGCCGCCGCGGGCGCCGGGTTGCCGTCGTGGCCGGGCCTTGCCAATGCGGAGACCTATCCGTCGCGGCCGGTGCATTTGATCGTCGACATTCCCGCTGGCTTGGCGCCCGACGTCTTGGCGCGGCTGGTCGCACCGCAGCTTGCGCAGCGGCTTCACCAGGATTTTGTCGTCGAGGACAAGCCGGGCGCCGGCGGCAATGTCGGCGCCGACTACGTGCTGCACGCCGCGGCGGACGGCTACACACTGTTGGTGATGATCTCGGGCAACGCCGCCAATGCCGCGCTCTATCCCAACCTCGATTTCAATTTCGTCCGCGACATCGTGCCGGTGGCCTTCCTCGGCTACACGCCCTTCGTCGTCGTGGTGCATCCGTCGATCGCGGTGAAGACGCTCGCCGAGCTCGTCGCCTATGCCAAAGCCAACCCCGGCAAGCTCAATTTTGCCTCGCAGGGCGCCGGCACGGCGCCGCATCTCGCCTTCGAACTGTTCCGCATGATGACCGGCGTGAACATCGTTCACGTGCCCTATCGCGGGTCCTATATGCCCGATCTCCTGGCCGGTCAGGTGCAGCTCGCCTTTGCCACCGTGCCGCCGGTGCTCGGCTACATCCATGACGGCAAGCTCGGCGCGCTCGGCGTGACCAGCGTGAAGCCGATGGAGGCGTTGCCGGATGTGCCGCCGATCGGCGCATACCTGCCGGGCTACGAGGGCAGCGGCTGGGCCGGCGTCGGCGCGCCACACGGCACGCCGGCCGATGTCATTGCGACGCTCAATCCGGCCATCAATGCCGTGCTTGCCGATCCTGCGCTGCGGGCGCGCTGCATCGGGCTCGGCGCCGTCCCGGAGGCCATGACGCCGGCGCAATTCGGCACGCTGATTGCCAGCGCCGCCACCAAATGGGCAAAGGTGATCAGCTTCGCCAACATCAAGGTGGATTGAAGCAAGCACCGTCAACGAAGCGTCGCCGCCATCACCGCTGCACGATCACCGTGGCGCCGATCTTGGCGCGATTGTAGAGGTCGACAATGTCGTCGTTGGACATGCGGATGCAGCCTGACGACACGCCGCCGCCGAGCTTCCACGGCTCGTTGGTGCCGTGGATGCGGTAGAGCGTAGCGCCGAGATAGAGCGCGCGGGCGCCGAGCGGATTATCCGGACCGCCGGCCATGTGAGGGGGCAGGGTAGGAAACCGCTGCCGTTCACCCGGCGTGGGCGTCCAGTCCGGCCATTCGCGCTTTGCCGTGATCGTGCTCACCCCCGACCAGGCATAGCCCTCCATGCCGACGGCAATGGCGTAGCGCATGGCCTTGCCGCCGCCGAGCACATAGTAGAGCCGGCGCTGACCGGTGCTCACCACGATGGTTCCTGCGGCGCGCGCGGAGGGATAATCCACGACCTCGCGCCCAATGATGCCATAGATGATGCCGAAGGGTGTGGTCAGCGACCACACCTGACCGGAACGTCTGCTCGGCCGGCGCGCTATTGGCGCCACAGATGCCGGCAAATGTACCGGCGATAATGAGGGAGATCAGGCTAATCATTCTCACGAGGTTTCAACTCCGTGCATGCAGGGTGATGGCTTAGAGGCTAGGCAGGGATCATAACAAGCGACCGTCGTCGCTGCTGTCACCGCTGCGCCACAGTGGGAGAAAACCGGGGGCCAGGTAACGGGCCACATTGCTTCATTGCCTTGTCGGGGAGGGGCGAATGGAAGGGAACGACTGCTACAAATTCTCGACGATCCGCAATTTCATCGCCGCCTCGCAGGCCAAGGACGTCGCGACCATCGTCGAGATCGGCGCCAATATCGGCGAGGTGACGCTCTTGATGCACGGCTACTTCCCGGCCGCCAGGATCGTCGCCTTCGAAGCGGTGAAGGAGTATTGCGATATTGCCGCCGCGCGCACGCGCAAGATCCAAAATATCGCGCTCCACAACAAGGCGGTGACCGCGCAACACCGCTTCCTCGACGATCTTGGCGAGGAGCGCCGCGGCGCCGATATCGATCTCGTCATTCTCAAAGGCCTGCCCGACGGCGGACCGGGCTGGGTCGGCGGCTCGATGGTGTTTGCTTGCGACCACCAGCGCGTTGCCGATGCCGACGACCAGTTCGGCTATCTCAAAATCGACCAGGCGGTGACGCCGATCACGCTGGCCGAGATCATGGCGCAGGAAGACCTCGCCGCGGTCGATATCCTCAAGCTCGACTGCGAAGGCTGCGAGCATTCGGTTCTGGGCACCGCGGAGGCGGATGTGCTCAAACGCATACGCTTCATCGTCGGCGAATATCACGGCTTCGAGCGGTTCACGGCGGTCATGCGCAACAAGCTGTTTGCGACCCACAAGGTCAACCTTTTTGGCGACCAGGAGCTCGGCTGCTTCTTCGCCGAACACCGCGACGAAGGCGGCGACGGCATCCTGCACGACCAGCGGGTCCGGGTGGCGGTGCCGTGGCCAAGTCCCACGCCGGCCGAATGGCACGCCTTCAACGAGCGCTATGTCTCGGCGCAGGACCGCTACTGTCATGGGCTGCCGTGAGCGGGCAGGGCGCACCAGACGCTTTATGCGGCGGACTTGACCGCGCGGGCCAACTTGTCCAATCGGGGGGCCGTCACGACTTATGCCTTAGAATCGGCCGCGCGGCGGGCTAAGCAGCACGCGCCAAAGGGAAAGATTGATGGCGATTGCCGAAACGACGCCCCGCGAAGCGGGCGAGGATTTTATCCGCGACATCGTGCGCGCCGACTTGGCGTCGGGCCGGCACAAAAGCGTCGTCACCCGCTTTCCGCCGGAGCCCAACGGCTATCTGCATATCGGCCACGCCAAATCGATCTGCCTGAATTTCGGCATCGCCGAGGAATTCGGCGGGCAGTGCAATCTGCGCTTCGACGACACCAATCCGACCAAGGAAGAACAGGAATATATCGACGCCATCGAGGCCGACGTGCGCTGGCTCGGCTTCGATTGGGGCCAGAATCTGCATTACGCGTCGGACTATTTCGAGCAGCTTTACGACTGGGCGGAAATTCTGATCCGCGCCGGCAAGGCCTATGTCGACGATCAAAACCCCGACGCGATGCGCGCGGCGCGCGGCACGCTGACCGAGCCGGGCAAGAACAGCCCGTTCCGCGACCGGGGCGTTGAGGAGAACCTCGATCTGTTCCGTCGCATGCGCGCCGGCGAGTGTGCCAATGGTGCACGGGTGCTGCGCGCCAAGATCGACATGGCCTCGGGCAACATCAATCTGCGCGATCCCGTGATGTATCGCATCCTGCACGCCGAGCATCCGCGCACCGGCAAGACCTGGAGCATTTATCCGAGCTACGATTTCGCCCACGGCCAGTCCGACGCCATCGAAGGCATCACGCACTCGATCTGCACGCTGGAATTCGAGGATCACCGACCGCTCTACGACTGGTTCCTCGCCAATCTCCCGGTGCCGTCGCATCCGCATCAGTATGAGTTCGCGCGGCTCAATCTGACGCACACGGTGCTGTCGAAGCGCGTGCTCACCGAGCTGGTGCGCGGCGGTTACGTCGGCGGCTGGGACGATCCGCGCATGCCGACGCTGGCCGGTTTGCGGCGGCGCGGCGTGCCGGCCGAGGCGATCCGCGACTTCGTCAAGCGCATCGGCGTTGCCAAGGCCAACAGCGTCGTCGACATGGGCATGCTGGATTTTTCCATTCGCGAGCAGTTGAACAAGACCGCCGAGCGCCGCATGGCGGTGCTGCGGCCGCTCAAAGTGGTGATCGAGAATTATGCGCAAGGAGAGAGCGAAGAGCTCGAGGCGCTCAATCATCCGGACAATCCGGCGGCCGGCACGCGGCGCTTGCGCTTTGCCCGCGAGCTCTTCATCGAGCGCGACGATTTCATGGAGAATCCGCCGAAGAAATTCTTCCGGCTGTCGCCCGGCGCCGAGGTGCGGCTGCGCTACGCTTATTTCATCACTTGCCACGAATTCGTCAAAGATGCCGCTGGCGAGGTGGTCGAATTGCGCTGCAGCTACGATCCCGCCACCAAAGGCGGCAATGCGCCCGACGGCCGTAAGGTCAAGGCGACGCTGCATTGGCTGTCGGCGAATGACTCGCTGCCGGCGCAAGTGCGGCTCTACAATCCGCTGTTCATGCGGTCGTCGCCGGAGATCGGCAATTTCGCCGCCGAGATCAATCCGAGCTCGCTGGAGGTCATCGCCGACGCGCGGGTCGAGCCGGCACTGGCGGCGACGGCGTCGCGCGCCGCGGTGCAGTTCGAGCGCCAGGGCTACTTCTGCCAAGACCCGGACTCCACACCGGCGCGGCTCGTATTCAATCGAACGGTCGGATTGCGCGACACCTGGGCGAAGGTAGCCGCCGGCGCGGCCTAGATACCGGACCGCTTGGCACGCCGGGTGCGGCTTCGGGCCGTGCAACGCTTTTCGCTCCGGGGAGTTCCTCTAGCTCAAAGCTCGAGGAAGCAAAAGCGGATCGTCGTGCGCGCCCCAAGGGAGTTGCAATCGCCGCCCATGGGGCGGGCGGTCATGGGGCGGGCGGTCTTGCCGGCCTCCCGGCGGGCCGGTCGTTTCGCGGCTGTCGCACGTCTGCCGGCTCCGCTCGTACTGCTGTTGCCGCTCGCAGGCTGCGCGCGCGGCATTCTGCAGCCGCAAGGTCCGATTGGCGCTGCCGATTCCAAAATTCTGCTCAACGCCGTGGCGATCATGGCTGCCATCGTCGTGCCCACCATTGTGGCGCTGGTGGCGTTTGCCTGGTGGTTTCGCGCCTCCAACGTCCGGGCGCGTTACCGGCCGGACTTTGTCTATTCGGGCCGCCTGGAAATCATCGTCTGGGCTATTCCTCTCCTGGTCATCCTGTTTCTCAGCGGGGTTATCTGGATCGGCGCCCATCGGCTCGATCCCTTCACGCCGATCGCCTCGAAGACCAAGCCGACCGAAGTGCAAGTCGTCTCGCTCGATTGGAAGTGGCTCTTCATTTATCCCGATCAGAGCATCGCCAGCGTCAACGAGCTTGTCGTTCCGGCCGGCGTGCCGATCCATTTCCGGCTCACTTCCGCGACCGTCATGAACGCGTTCTTTGTGCCGCAGCTCGGCAGCATGATCGCCACCATGAACGGCATGGTCACACAGCTTTATCTGCAAGCCGATCACGCCGGCGACTATTACGGACAATCCACCCAATTCAGCGGCGATGGCTTCTCCGGCATGCATTTTGTCCTGCACGCCGTGCCGCAGGATGCGTTTTCACAATGGGTGGCCGGGGCGCGCGAGAGCGGACCGACGCTCGACCGCGCCGGCTACCTCGCTCTGTCGCAGGAAAGCCAAAACGTCGTCCCGTTCACCTATCGGGCGGTCGATGCAAACCTATTCCAAGCCGTCGTCACGCGGCACGCGCCGCCGGGCCCGGGTCCGCGCACCGGACGCGGCGGCGACCCGACGGTCAGCCCGATAGGAGATCGATAAGATGCTGGGCAAATTGAACTGGGACGCAATCCCCTGGGATCAACCGATCCCGCTCATCGCCGGCTCGGTGGTGATGGCCGTGACGCTTGCCGTGCTTGCTTGGATCGTCATCAAAGGCCATCTGCCCTATCTCTGGCACGACTGGATCACCAGTGTCGATCACAAGCGGATCGGCGTCATGTACATCCTGCTGGGGCTGGTGATGCTGCTGCGCGGCTTCATCGACGCCATCATGATGCGGTCGCAGCAGGCGCTGGCCTACAACGCGCCCGGCTATCTGCCGCCGGAGCACTACGACCAGGTGTTCTCGGCGCACGGCACGATCATGATCTTCTTCGCGGCGATGCCGTTGATGATCGGGCTCATGAACTTCGTGGTGCCGCTGCAACTTGGCGTGCGCAACGTCGCCTTTCCGACCTTGAACTCGACGAGCTTTTGGCTCACCGCCACCGGCGCGTTCCTGATCAATATTTCGCTCGTGGTCGGCGAGTTCGCCCGCACCGGCTGGCTGCCTTATCCGCCTTTGTCCGAACTCAGATACTCGCCCGGCGTCGGCGTCGACTATTATTTATGGGCGCTGCAGATTTCCGGCGGCGGCACGCTCATGACCGGCATCAATTTCGTCACCACCATCCTGAAAATACGCGCGCCGGGCATGACCTATTTGCGCATGCCGATCTTCTGCTGGACCGCGCTGGCGTCGAATTTGCTGATCGTCGCCGCCTTCCCGGTGCTCACCGCGACGCTCGGCATGCTGCTGCTCGACCGCTATGTCGGATTTCATTTCTTCACCAATTCGGCCGGCGGCAACATGATGATGTTCATCAACCTGATTTGGGCCTGGGGCCACCCCGAGGTCTACATCCTGGTGCTGCCCGCCTTCGGCGTGTTCTCCGAGGTGATCTCCACGTTTTCCGGCAAGCCGCTGTTCGGCTACCGCTCGATGGTGGCGGCGACGCTGTTCATCTGCCTGGTGTCGTTCACGGTGTGGCTGCACCACTTCTTCACCATGGGCGCCGGCGGCGGCGTCAACGCCTTCTTCGGCATCGCCACCAGCGTCATCGCGGTCGGCACCGGCGTGAAAATCTATAATTGGATGTTTACGATGTACGGCGGCCGCATTCGCTTCGCGACGCCGATGTTGTGGGCGGTCGGTTTCCTCGTGACCTTCACCATCGGCGGCATGAGCGGCGTGCTGCTCGCCGTTCCGCCGGCCGATTTCCAGTTGCACAACAGCCTGTTTCTGGTCGCTCACTTCCACAACGTCATCATTGCCGGCGTGGTGTTCGGCGCTTTTGCTGGCGTGACTTTCTGGTTCCCCAAAGCGTTCGGCTTCCGGCTCCACGAAGGCTGGGGCAAGGCGGCCTTCTGGTTCTCCATCGCCGGTTTCTACGTCACCTTCATACCGCTTTACGCCGCCGGTCTTCTCGGCATGACGCGCCGCCTGCAGCATTACAACGTCGCGCAATGGCGGCCCTGGGTGCTCACGGCCGGAATCGGGATCGTCTTCTACTGCTGCGCGCTGGCCTGTCAGGTGACCCAGATCGTCGTCAGCATTCGCCGCCGCGGCCGACTTCGCGATCTGACCGGCGATCCCTGGGACGGCCGCTCGCTGGAATGGGCGACGCCGTCGCCGCCGCCGCCCTTCAACTTTGCCGTCCTGCCTAATGTCGAGGGTGAGGAACCTTATTGGCAGATCAAACGCCGCGCCATCGAGACCCAGGAATTGTCGGCGGAGCCCGATTACAAGCCGATCGAAATGCCGCGCAACAGCCCGACCGGCTTTATCACCGCCTTCTTCGCCACCGTCACCGGCTTCGCGCTGATCTGGCACATCTGGTGGCTGGTCGGCGTCGGCATCGTTGCCGCCTACGGGGTCTTCGTCTGGTTTGCCTGGCGCGACGTCGAAGAATACCAAATTCCGGCCGAAGCAGTCGCCCGCGCCGATCGCGCCCGCCGTAGCGCTCGCGCGGCGTGGCTCGCCGCCCATGCGCGGGAAAGCGAGCCGGCATGAGCGCCACCAACGTCTTGGATCAAACATACCGGCGCGACGCCGATCCCTATAAACTCGGTCGCGCCACCGGGCATGGCGGCGGCCGCGACCGCACATCCGGCCACGACTGGGCCGGTCCCGCTTCAAAGCGGGTGATCGTGGGCTACGGCTTCTGGATTTTTCTGCTCAGCGACATCGTCTTGTTCTCGTGCCTGTTCGCGGCGCATGCCGTGCTGCAAACCGCGACCGCCGGAGGTCCCTCCGGACGTGAGCTATTCAATCCCACCAACATCGCGATCGAAACCGCGTGTCTGTTGATGTCGAGTTTCACCTGCGGTCTCTCTGCGGTCGCAGCCGACGCGCGCAATCAACTCCTGACCCAGCTTGCGCTCGCCGTCACCGGACTTCTCGGACTGACTTTTCTGCTTCTCGAGGCCCACGATTTCGCCGGCATGATAGCCGAAGGCGCAGGGCCACAGCGCAGCGCCTTCCTGTCGTCCTTTTTCGCCGTGGTCGGCTGTCACGGGGCGCATGTCACGGCGGGATTGCTGTGGCTCGGCACCATGATGGCGCAGATTTTCTTCAAAGGCTTCCGCCCCAACATCATGCGGCGGCTGCTCTGCTTCAATTTGTTCTGGCATGTGCTCGATATCATCTGGGTGGCGGTGTTCACGATCGTCTATCTGATAGGAGAAGGCCGATGAACGAAGACGGCGACATTCACGGCGCCAGGGGCGTCGCCCCAGATATCGATCCCGCCGGCTACAGTGTGTGGGATGAAATCCAGGGCTATTTGATTGGCCTGCTGCTCGCGGCCGGGCTCACGGTGGCGTCGTTCGCCATGGTCCACACCGACCTGATCTGGGGACCGGGCATAGCCGTTGCGCTGGCGACGCTCGCCGTGGCCCAGATCGGCGTGCACCTGGTCTTCTTTCTGCACCTGACGACCGCACCCGATAACACCAACAACGTGTTGGCGCTCGCCTTCGGCGTCCTGATTGTCGCCATGATCATCGGCGGCTCGCTATGGATTATGGGTCACCTCAACGACAGAATGATGCCGATGGACATGATCATGCAGATGCAGATCATGCAGATGCAGCGCTAAGGGTGTGAAAATCCATGCAGTCCGGCGGCAAGGACGCACGCGCCGGCCACTTATCCACCCGACCCCTCGCCACGCCTTACACGCCTCGGTAGCATAGGGTTGAATTTCAGGGCGTTGGGGGCCGCGCCGTGGCACGAGACGACAAAGTCGAGAACCGTGCGCGAACGGGCGCTTCGACGTGGCCTGTTGGCGGCCGCGCGCCTTGGGCTGGAGCGTGGGGAGCGCTCTCGCCGCGATCGCAATTCATCATTCCGGCGCGCACGCGCGACTGGGCAGTGGCCGAATTCGGCGCCGGCCGCATGGTGCCATGGCTTGCGGTCGCTTACGGCTTCGGCGACGTGGTCTATTTCTCCGCCGAGCGCGAACCCGCGGTTTGGGCGGCGCTGACGCTGGTGGCCCTCGGCGTCTTGATCGCGATCATGGCGCGCCGGCGCAGCTTCGGCTTTCCGCTGGCGGCGGCCTTCGCCGCGCTGACCGTCAGCTTCGCCGGCGCAACGCTGCACACCGCCTGGATCGCCCATCCGGTGCTGCGCCACCCGGCATGGGGCATCGCCGTCACCGGCTTTGTCGCGGCGCGCGAAGAACGCGAACACAACGACCGCATCGTCGTACAAACGCGCACGATGGAAGGACGCCGCCTGGACCCGGCGCTACAGCGCGTGCGCGTCGTCCTTCGTCCGGGAACCGCGCCACCGGTTGGATCGTTCGTAACGTTCAAAGCGGATCTGTTGCCGCCGCTTCCGCCGCTGCGGCCCGGCGGTTACGATTTCGCGCGCGACATGTATTTTTCCGCGCTCGGCGCGTCGGGCTTCGTGCTCGGCGGCATCAAGACCGCGGCGCCGCCGGCCGCGAGCGGCGGCGCATGGCTGCGCTACACCGCAGCCGTCGAGACAATGCGCGACGGCATCGACCAGCGCATCCGCGCCGTCATTCCCGGCGACGAGGGCGCCATCGCCTCGGCGGTTATCACCGGCAAGCGCGGCGAGGTTTCGCCCGCGGTGAAAGACGCTTTCTACGTCTCCAGCCTCGTCCATGTGCTGGCGATTGCCGGCTTTCATATGGCGGTGGTGACCGGGCTCATATTCTTTTTCGTTCGCGGCGGGCTGGCTTTGATCCCCTCGCTGGCAAGCCGTCAGCCGATCAAAAAATGGGCCGCCGCAATCGCGTTGCTAGCCGCAGCCTTTTATCTGGTGCTCTCCGGAGCCGGAACGGCCACCCAGCGTGCCTTCGTCATGGTCGCCATCGTGCTCACGGGCGTGATGGTCGATCGGCCGACGCTGACTTTCCGGACATTGAGTATCGCCGCCTTCGTGGTGCTGACTTTGGCGCCGCAGGCGGTATTGACGCCGAGCTTCCAGCTCTCGTTTGCGGCAACGCTGGCTTTGATCGCCGCCTATCAATATGGGCTGCCGTTGCCGCATGCCGGGACCGCATCCGGCTGGCGCGCCCGCCTGGCGCTGTGGGGTTGGCGCGAGGTCGCGACGATCGCCTTTACCTCGGTGGTTGCCGGGCTCGCCACCTTGCCTTACGCCGCCTACAACTTCCATCGCCTAGCGCCCTACGGCGTGCTGGCCAATGTGCTGGCGATGCCGGTGGTCTCCGTCTGGATCATGCCCATGGGGATTCTTGGCGTGCTGACGCTCCCGCTCGGCTTCGATGCGGTGTTCTGGCGGCTGATGGGTGACGGCATCAGCTGGATTATCGGCGTCGTGCTGTGGGTGGCGCATCTGCCGGGCGCGGTCGGGGCCATTCCCGCCTTCGGCACCGGGCCGCTCTTGCTTTGTACCGCGGGCTTGCTGCTGCTGTGTCTGTTGCGCACGCCATTGCGGCTGGGCGGCCTGCCGCTGATGCTTGTCGCCGCAGCCTGGGCGCTGACGACGCCACGGCCGGATGTGCTGGTGTCGGCAGACGGCCAGAGCGCGGCGCTGCGCCGAGCTGACGGACGCCTTGTCGTATTGCATGTAGGCCGCGATACCTTCGCCGTCGAGGACTGGCTCATGGCCGACGGCGATGCGCGCGATGCGCATGACCGCAGCCTGCGGCAAGGCACCGCCTGCGATCCGTCCGGCTGCATCGGTGCGCTCGCCGACGGCGGCCTCGTTGCCTATGCGGTCGAGCCCGATGCCTTCGAGGACGATTGCCGGCGCGCGACACTCATCATCGCGGTGCACGACGATCCGCCGCCCGATTGCGCGGCCAAAGTGATTGGGCGTTACACATGGTACGACCGCGGCGCGCTGGCGTTGCGCCGCGACGGCGCGGGCTTCGTCGTGGATTCGGCGCGGCGGAAGAATTTCGATCGCCCATGGGCGCCGGCATGGCCGCAACGCGCCGGTCAATCGCCCGATACGACGAGTGCCGCGCGCAAGTCGCCGCCGCGCGACGCGACGCCGCGGCAGGACGATATCGAAGCGGATCAGTAGCGCTCGTCATTCCGGGGCCGAGCGTCAGCGAGGAGCCCGGAATCCATAACCACGATTTCTGTGGGCGATGCGCGGCGATAGTTCTCGTTGACTTGTGGATATGGATTCCGGGCTCGCCGCTCCGCGGCGCCCCGGAATGACCAAATCAATACCTTCGAAACAGCCCGACCAGCTTGCCCTGAATGCGCACCCGGTTCGGCGGCAGGATGCGCACCTCGTAGGCCGTATTGGCCGGCTCCAGCGCGATCGAGGCGCCGCGGCGGCGGAAGCGCTTCAAGGTGGCTTCCTCGTCGTCGATCAGCGCCACGACAATGTCGCCGGTGTCGGCGGCGTCGGTGCGCTTAAGGAGCGCCATGTCGCCGTCGAGGATGCCGGCCTCGATCATCGAATCGCCGCGCACTTCCAATGCAAAATGCTCGCCCGTGGTGAGAAGATCGGGCGGCATGTTGATGGTATGGCTGCGGGTCTGGATGGCCTCGATTGGCGTGCCGGCGGCGATGCGGCCCATGACCGGCACGGCAACAGGACGGCCGCCATCGTCCTCCGACGCGGTGCGCACGCGGCCGAGATTGCCCTCGATGACGCTCGGCGTAAATCCGCGGGAGCGTCCCGAAGCCATGCCGTGGGCGACCAATTCCGGCAGCTTGATCACCTCGATGGCGCGCGCCCGGTTCGGCAGGCGGCGGATGAAGCCACGCTCCTCGAGCGCGGTGATCAGCCGATGGATGCCGGACTTCGAGCGCAGATCGAGCGCGTCCTTCATCTCGTCGAAGGACGGCGGCACGCCCGCCTCCTTTAGCCGTTCATGAATAAACCGCAACAGTTCGGCTTGCTTGCGCGTGAGCATCGGCGGTTCCTCGCTTCCCGGTCTGGCCCGCAAGTTCCGCTGCGGAAGCGGTCTGCGGCCGAAACAAAGCATGAACGGACACTATCCGTTCCATATGTGTTCTGCAACCATTTAATTGGCGACGTTACACTTGGCGACCCCAGCCCCATTGGTATGGTCAATATGAGGGCTGATTCGTGAACAGTCCGTGCACGAAACGGGCCTCAGCCGCCAAGGGTATGCTGAACGCGCGGTATGCCCTGCGGACGGGCTATGGCGTGTTCGGGATGCCGTTTATGAAATTCACGCTGCACTATGACGGGTCGCTACCGTCCTCGGGCAACAAGGGCCAGAAAGAGGCCAAGTGGGACATCAGAGCCAAGCTGCATCCTCAACTCAAAGACCTGTGGGCGAGTCACCCGGCTCTGCGGCAGGTCGAGGACAATAAGCACTATCCGAAACGCAGCGGCGCATCCTTGGTGCAGGCTCACCATCTTTACCCTGGCCCGGTGCGGGTACCGATGCTGGCTGAGATAGACGGTGACAACAATCTCACGCTCGATATGGAAAATCAGGGGCCGGGCGAAATCATCGACCTTTGCGAGCCAATCGAGAAATTTGGCGCTTGGTTTCGGCCGCTTGTACGAAAATCGCTACGCCTTACATTGCGGCCTCAAAATCGTGTTTCTCAGAAAAGAACCGCCGGGAAAAATCTACCAAGGCGGTGACATTGACGGACGCATCAAAACGCTGGTCGATGCTCTAACAATGCCTAGACATGAGGAACTCATTCTCGCACAAAATCCGAAAACGCATCCGATTTTTTGCCTTCTTGAAGACGATAGCATGGTTTCGGGGTTTGAAATTGAGAGCGAACGCTTGTTAGGCGACCACAACAATGCCGCCGATTTTGTGCGCCTGACTATCGAGGTCGATGTGCGGGTGCGCCAAGCGACGATCTACAACCAGTCATTCCTTGGATGACGGTCGCTTCTCTGGCGCGATCTTCTTGAACGCGCGTTCCAAGGCTTCATCGTCTGCATCCGCGCCGACTTCTTCGGCGGTTTCGATGAACCGCTTGAATTGCTACGGCGTCGTCGGGCTTTGGTGCTGGTTTTCGTCCATCGCGAGGATATCTCCGGCTATGGGGGTGAATCAACGGCGGATAAGCCATTTCGGTGAAAAATGTCACAGTGAACATGACAAGTATACACGTATTCTGGATGAAAACTGCCTTCATATGCTGTCGATATAGGCAGCGTTAATTGTCGAACGGCGGATCGTGTTTGTGTCTACGCTGGTAGCGCAGCAGCATATAGATGATCATTTCATGTTTGGAGCTTTCTGGGTAGATAGGGCAGTTTTATGGCGTAATAGTCGTTATAAAATAGAAACGGCCCGCGGTGCCAGCCGGGAGGCCGTGTTGTTTCAATTGCGAAGCGGCCGCGCCGCGCGGAACCCTTATACCGCGCGCGGAGGCGCTTGTCACGATGACGGTTTCACTTCTTGAAGATGTCCCGGATACTTCCCCGAAGACTCTCACGGGCAAACTCTCTGGCCTTGTCGATGATGTCGTCGCGGTTATCTTTGAACGCGATCCGACGCGCTTCATCAAGGCTCATCACGTCCCCGTGGACGGCACAAATGAGTCTCTCGTTACCTTCGAGTTGGACAGGGAAGCGTTCATTCTCACGTTTGATCTTGAGTTCAGCGCCGCATTGCGGACAAGCGGCCTTGAACTGCCAAGGGGGGATGATGTTGCTCATTTGACGGTTGCTCCTAGTGGAGCGCCGTCTTGACGATGAATCACATTGTGCCATTGTTTGGCACAATGATTCTCGGCCCCGCGCGGCGCTCATTCCATCGCGGGATAGATTCGGCCGGGGGTGGCTCCTCGGCCGAATCACTTTTTATCAGATTTCAGCGAATCAGAAAAATCAAACGGCAAGCGCAACTGGCGTGGGTCGTAAAGAAACCAATGGCGCTTGTGGTATCGCTCGTACCGCTCACCCTTGGCGTTTCGCTCAGTGAGTTGTTTCGTAGGTAAGGCGGCGGCCCTTGGCCCCGGCGAGCGCGCGGGAAGCGCGGGCTACGTCATTGACGCCAAGCTTTTCGCGGTTGCTGTAGCGGAAATCGAACTCGCTCAGATAGCGGTGCAAGTGCGCTTCGCTGACATGCTGATAAACGCCGTACACGCCGCGTTTGAGGATCGAGAAAAATCCTTCAACGGTGTTGGTGTGGACGTTGCCGCGCACGTACTCGTCTTTGGTGTGGTTGACGGTGCCATGCGAGGCAAAATTCCAGCCGATGGCAACCAATGACCTTTCTTCGTCGGTCATTAGATCGCTCTTAAGCGAGGCGTGCTGATCGAGGACCGCATGAAGGTTCTCGCCGCGCACGTTCGGCATGTGGAAAGACCGCGCGGTGCCGTCCCGCTCGACCAGCGAGAACACCGGGTTCATGTGGCTGGCACCGCGGCGAACCTTGGTCCCCGGCTTGCGACCGACGAAAGTTATATCCGCCTCTAGGGTCTTTCCTTCGCCTCCCATCGGGGTAGCGGTGTCTGGCTGGCTTCATAATCTCGCGGATGCGGTGCATCAAAAACCAAGCGGTTTTCATGCTGCAATTGAACGCGCGCTGGATTTGCCGAGTACTGATGCCTTTCTTGCTCGCGGTGATGAGTTGGATCGCCTGTAGCCATAGGTGCAGCGGGAAATGGCTGTCCTCGAAGATCGAACCGATGCGCACGGTGAAGGTCTTTCGGCAGGCGTAACACTTGCGCAAGCCGGGACGGCTAGATTTCCCGCGTGAGGCGGCCGATTCGCTTGTCGTCGCAATTACCGCAATGGGGACAAACCGGGCCTTCGGGCCACAAGTGGGCTTCCACATAGGCGAAAGCGGCCTCTTCGTTGTGGAAATGGGGGGCGGCTAAAACGGGGTGGGCCATGGCGAAATCTCCTATGGCCTCAATACTATGCCTAGCGTATGGGGTTGTCAAGTGTAACGTCGCCATTTAATTTGAAGTGAAGAAAACGACTGCCCGGCCCAACGGCGGCTTAAGGCTAAGAAAGCTCTCGAATTTGCGGGTATTTGCGTGAATTGGGAACCTCAGCGGACCGAATTTTATGCTTCCGGTCTCACGACCGCGTTTTTGTCCGATGCGGAGCACAGATCGTCCGCGCGATTCGGTCTTCTCGTGCTGAGGGAGTGCTGAACCCAAAATGATGCAATTTTTGCCGGCATTTCGGTAGCCCAGTATGGCTTTTTACCAAGCGGCAACCATCGAATTCCGCGCGGTGGTGCCGTTCGGCAACACCGTTTCGGCCATGGGCGGGTTATTATGAGACCCAGGTGAACGGCTTATCTGATGACGGGGGACGACATGAAAAAGCTTCTGGCTTCGATCGCCGGCTTGACGCTGCTGACCGGCTCCGCGCTCGCCGCCGATCTGACGCCTGCGCCGGCGCCCGTTTACAAGGTGCCAGCGGTGGCGCCGGCGCCAGCCGCGAGCTGGACCGGCTGCAACCTCAACGCCGGTTACGGCTATGGGCTGTGGAATCAGGACCAATTTGAAGAAACAGACCCGGGGCACGTTACAACCAGTTCAACGGCAACGGCCGGGGGGCGCGGGTGGCTCGGCCGCTTTGGCGCCGGATGCGACTATCAGTTCGGTCTCAACGGATTCGGAAATTTTGTAGTGGGCGTATTCGCCGATTACAACGTCATGAGCGTCCATGGCAACTTTGAGCTAGCGAGCACTGGCCTCGCCGGCGAGGCGAAAGAATCGGGCGCTTGGTACGTTGGCGGTCGCATCGGCTATCTGGTCACTCCGTCGCTGCTGACCTATTTCGACGGCGGCTATACCGCGACCCGTTTCGATCAGATCAATAATATTGCGCTCACGGGGGCGCCGTTCACTCCCTTAGATATGATGCAAGCACACACCTATCACGGCTGGTTCCTCGGCGGCGGCCTGGAATACGCGATGAATTTCAGCTGGCTGCCGATCCACGGATTGTTCTGGCGCAACGAATATCGTTATGCCACCTATGATGCAGCGAATCTCTCTTTGCTCACGCTCGCCGGAACTCCGACAGGCCTTGCATTCAACATCAAACCGTATAACCAGACTCTCACCTCGTCATTGATCTGGCGCTTCCCATAAGCCGACGGCAGCGCGGCAAAACAACAAAGCCCGGGACGAAAGTCCCGGGCTTTTTCTTTGGATGGTGAGTCGCGTCTGAACTTACTGATCGAGTAGAACGATAACGCACGGATCGCCGGCCTTCGCTGCCGGCGCGTGCGGCTCGCGGATGACGAGACACCCGGCCTTGGCGAGCGGCGCCATCATGGAGGAGTCCTGCACCGGAAACGGCGTGGCGATCGGACCATCCGCGCCATCTTTAAGCGTCGCGCGCAGATAATCGGCGCGCTCGTCGTTTTCCGGCAGGTCGGCTCCGAGCACCACCACTTCGGTCGGCGTCGTCAGATCGCTGCGTCCGCTCATGCGGCGAATGAGCGGCACCAGAAACAAAAACGCGCAGACGTAAGAGGACACCGGATTGCCGGGCAGGCCGAGCACATGCATGGCGCCGAGCCGGCCGTGCATCAGCGGCCGGCCGGGCCGCATCGCAACCTTCCAGAACGACAGGTCCATGCCTTCTTTGGCAAAAGCCTTTTGCACCAGATCATAGTCGCCAACCGAGGCGCCGCCGGTGGTGAGCAGAATATCGGCGGGAAGCGCGCGCGCATCGTCGATGGCGGTGATAGTAGCCTCCAGCGTGTCGTGAACGACGCCGAGATCTTCGACATCGGCGCCTTCGGCGCGCGCCAGCGCGGCCAGCGAATAGCCGTTCGAATAGACGATCTGCCCCGGCCCCGGCTCGCGCCCGGGCGGCACCAGCTCGTCGCCGGTGCCGAACATGGCGACTTTCGGCCGGCGATAAACCGGCACCAGCGGATGGTTCATGGCTGCGGCGAGAGCCAGATCGCGCGCCGTCAGCCGATGGCCTTTATTGAGCAGCACCTCGCCGGCGCGAAAGTCCAAGCCCTTGGGGCGCACGTTGCGCCCCTTGCTCGAAGGCTTCTGCACTTCGACGCTGTCGCCATCGCGTTTGGTCACTTCCTGGATGACGACGGTATCGGTGCCGGCAGGCAGAAAGCCGCCGGTGAAGATACGAGCCGCTTGTCCTTCTCCGACGCTGCCAGAGTACGGGCGGCCGGCGGGAACTTCGCCGATCACGTTGAGGCGTACCGGCGCGCTGGTCACGTCGGCCGCGCGCACGGCGTAACCGTCCATGGCGGAGACGTCCGCCGGCGGTTGGGTGCGCAGCGCCTTGAGATCGTAGGCCAGCACGCAGCCGTCGGCCTCATCGAGCGGAACCTCGTCGGGCGGCAGCGCGGCTGCATGCGCCAGCACCTGCTCAAGCGCCTCGGCGACCGAAATCAACGCCACGGCATTACTCCTTCGCCCGATAGTGGCCGGAGCGGCCGCCGCGCTTTTCGAGAAGCCTTATGCCTTCGATGCGCATGCCGCGTTCGACCGCTTTGACCATGTCATAGACGGTCAGGCAGGCCACCGAAACCGCGGTCAGCGCTTCCATTTCGACTCCGGTTTTGCCCGACACCTTGACCCGCGCCCGCACCACGACACCCGGCAGCATGGCGTCGGGCGTAAGATCGACCTCGACCTGCGAGATCGGAAGAGGATGACACAGCGGGATCAATTCATGGGTACGCTTGGCCGCCAAAATGCCGGCGATGCGCGCGGCGCCAAGCACGTCACCCTTTTTCGCATCGCCTTGGCGCACGATGGCAAGGGTGTTCGGCTGCATGATCACGCGGCCTTCGGCCACGGCCTCGCGTTCGGTGACCGATTTCGCCGAAACGTCGACCATGCGGGCTTCGCCGCGCGAAGACAGATGCGTGAGCTTCTTGGCGCGCCGCGGCACGGTTCTACCGGGCCGGCGCCAGCGCGGCTTGGCGCGCGAGCAGCGTGCGCGTCGCGGCGGCGACATCGTCCTGCCGCATCAGGCTTTCGCCGACCAGGAACGCCGAAATGCCGGCCTTGGCGAGCCGCGCCAGATCGTCGGGAGTGAATATGCCGCTCTCGCCGACGATGATCCGGCCGGCGGGAACGAGACGGGCCAGCCGCTCGGCCGTCGTGAGCGTGGTCGCGAAGGTTTTCAGATCCCGATTATTGATGCCGATGAGTTGCGATTTCAGGCGAAGCGACCGCTGCAACTCCTTTTCATCGTGGACTTCTATGAGCGCATCCATGCCGTGCGCGGAGGCCGCCTGTTCGAGCTCGGCGGCGCAGGCGTCGTCGACGGCGGCCATGATGATGAGGATACAGTCGGCGCCGGCGGCACGCGCTTCCGTCACTTGGTAGGTGTCGTAGACGAAATCCTTGCGCAGAACCGGCAAGGTTGATGCAGCGCGCGCCGCGCGCAGATGATCGAGACTGCCCTGAAACGACGGCGCATCGGTCAGGACCGAAAGGCAAGCCGCGCCGCCGGCCTGGTAGGCGCGGGCGAGCGCCGCCGGGTCGAACTCTGCGCGGATCAGGCCTTTCGACGGGCTCGCCTTCTTGATCTCGGCGATCAGCGCGTAATCGCCGGCGGCAAGCCGCCGCGCGATGGCGCGAAGGAATCCACGCGGTGCGCCGGCGGCCTTGGCCTCCGGTTCGAGCGCAGCAAGCGGTCGGCTGCGTTTGGCCGCGGCAATCTCCTCGCGCTTATAGGCTTCGATCTTGGCCAGAATGTCAGCCATCGTTGGATACCACGATCAAGCGGTCGAGCCGGCCTTCGGCTTCGCCGGAATCCACCGAATGGGCGGCAAGAGCCAAGCCGGATTTGAGGTCTTTGGCCTTGCCGGCGACGACCAGCGCCGCGGCCGCATTCAACAACGCAACGTCGCGGAACGCGGTTTCCTTGCCTTCCAGCACGTCTTGCACGGCTTGCGCGTTGGTTTCCGCATCGCCGCCGCGCAACTCCTCCGGCTTGACCTTGCGCAGCCCGACTTGTTCGGGCGAAATCTCAAAATTGCGGATGACGCCGTTTTCCAGCGCCGAAACGCTGGTCGGGCCGGAGGTGGTGACTTCGTCGAGCCCGTCGGAGCCGTGCACCACCCAGACGCTTTCGGCGCCGAGATTTTTCAGGACCTGCGCCAACGGCTCGGTCCATTGCTTGGAGAACACGCCGACCATCTGCCGCTTCACGCCGGCCGGATTCGACAGCGGGCCGAGCAGATTGAAAATGGTGCGGGTGCCGAGCTCGACGCGGGTCGGCCCGACATTCTTCATCGCCGGATGGTGCGTCGGCGCGAACATGAAGCCGATGCCGGCTTCGCGGATGCAATGGCCGATCTGCTCGGGATTGAGATCGATATTGACGCCGAGCGCCGCCAGCACGTCGGCCGCGCCGGATTTCGACGACAGTGCGCGGTTGCCGTGCTTGGCGACCGGCACGCCGGCGCCGGCGACGATGAGCGCCGCGCAGGTCGAAATGTTGAACGAGCCCGAGGCGTCGCCGCCGGTGCCGACCACGTCGATGGCGTCGGGCGGCGCCTCGACGCGGAGCATTTTCGACCGCATCGTGGTCACCGCGCCGGTGATCTCGTCGACGGTCTCGCCGCGCACGCGCAGCGCCATCAGGAGTGCGCCCATTTGCGATGGCGTGGCTTCGCCGGCCATCATCTGCTCAAAAGCGCCCGCCGCCTCGTCGCGATGAAGCGTCGCCCCGGTTGCGACCTTGCCGATGAGCGCCTTGAACTCGACCGTCACGGGGCTAGCGTCCTTCAATGCGCGTGAGCCCGCGCTCGTGCCGGCGCGGCGGCGCGCCGCCCGGTCGAGGCGTTCCACGCCGCGGCGATATCGAGGAAGTTTTTCAGCATCAGGTGGCCGTGATCGGAGGCGATGCTTTCGGGATGGAATTGCACGCCATGGGTCGGCAGCGTGCCATGCGCCAGCCCCATGACCAGCCCGCCGTCGGTCTCCGCGGTCACCGTCAATTCGTGCGGCATGGTGTCCCGGTCGACGACCAGCGAATGGTAGCGCGTCGCCTTGAACGGGCCGTTGATGCCGCGAAATAGGCCGGCGCCCCGGTGGCGGATTTCCGACAGCTTGCCATGCACCGGCGCCGGCGCGCGCACCACTTTGCCGCCGAAGGCGTCGCCGATCGCCTGGTGGCCGAGACAGACGCCGAGGATCGGGATGGTGGCGGCGGCTTTGTCGATCAGGTCGAGGCAGATGCCGGCCTCTTTGGGCGTGCAGGGCCCCGGCGACAGCACGATGGCGTCGGGATCGGCGGCGATCACCGCCGCGCTCGTCACCTTGTCGTTGCGATGCACGTCGACCGCCGCGCCCAGTTCACCGAAATAGTGCACCAGGTTGAAGGTGAAGCTGTCGTAATTGTCGATCAGCACGATCATGATAGGCCCTTGTGCGGGGTCTTAGACACGCGCCGGCGGAAGGGTCAAGGCAGTGGTTAAATCGCCGAACATCCGGCTAGATTAGTCCACTTGGCCTGCAAGAACGAGACAAAAGGGGGAAACGGATGATCGGACGGTGCGGAGGATGGATTTTGACGGTCCTGTCGCGGGCGATGCCGCAGGCCCTGCTGTTGGCCGGCGCTTTGGCCGTGAACGGCGGCAGCGCCGGCCCGGCATATGCGCAGGATTATCCCAACCGGCCGGTCAAGATCATCGTGCCGACGCCGCCGGGCGGCCCGGTCAACGTCATGGCGCGCATCACGGCGAATTACCTGCAGACGGCGCTGGGCCAGGCCTTCGTCATTGAGAACCGCGGCGGCGCCGGCAACACCATCGGCTCCAAGGATGCGGCGCAGGCGACGCCCGACGGCTATACGCTGCTCTATTCGAGCGCGAGCGGCCTCGTCATTGCGCCGCCGCTGCATCCCGAACGTCGGCTACAATCCGCTCACCGACTACGATCCAATCGCGCTGGTCGCGGCGTCGTCCAACATCCTGGTGGTGAATCCGTCCGTTCCGGCCAAGACCGTGGCCGAGTTGGTCGCTTACGCCAAGGCCAATCCCGGCAAGGTGAACTTCTCCTCCGGCGGCATCGGCGTCTTGCCGCATCTGATCGGCGAAATGTTCAAAGCGCAGGCCCGTATCGACATCGTGCACGTGCCCTACAAGGGCGGCGGTCCTTCGATCAACGATCTGGTCGCCGGCAATGTGCAGATGACGTTCGAAAGCACGACCGTTTTGCTGCCGCTGATCAAGGCCGGCAAATTGCGCGCGCTCGCCGTCACCACGGCCAAACGCGTCCCGCAACTACCCTACGTGCCGACCATGGCGGAGAGCGGCTATCCGAATATGGTTGCAACCGCATGGACCGGGCTGTTGGCGCCGGCGCACACGCCGGCCCCATTCCTTGCCAAGCTCAACGCCACCATCAATGACGGGCTGAAGAAGCCGCAGCTTCTCGACACGCTGACGAAGCTCAATCTCGATCCGCTCGGCGGCAGCGCCGGCGATTTCACCGCGCAGATCAAAGCCGATACCGCCAAATGGTCGCCGATCATCGCGGCGCTCGGGCTTAATCGCAAAGCGCAATGAGCGGCAGATAAGCCGGGTTCAAAAAATAGCGGCGGAAGGTGGGGAAGCACCTTCCGCCGCAGGACCACGTGTGACACGGCAAAAATTCGGCAGGACCTACGAGACTTAACGGCAGACCATAAAGAACCGATCTGTCACTGCGACAGGCTCCGGCTAGCGATCCGCGACCATCCGCGCCTGATGCGGCTGTTGTAGCGGACGACTCGCATCGCGCAGGCAGGCCGCTTCGAAATACGGCCAGGCATTCTGCGAGCAATCCGAGCCCAAGGGACGCATGTCGGCCCGGTCGCCTTTGGCGCCCGGGATCGGCGAACTCGCTTGGACTTGGAACGACAAACTCGGGAACGCGACGAAACAAGCCGCCACGATCGCGGCGACGGCGATTGCGTAAACGGTCTTGATCATGACACCTATCCCTGTTTGCAACCTTTGACGCTGCAGGAGAGCAACGCGTTCTAAGCAGCGTGGTTGCTTTTCATTGTCAGGCTAATTTTTAGCAGGACCGACAACTGCCACAGTGACCCACGTCACATTCCGGCGCATTCACATAAGCCATTGTAAACACGCTTATATTCTCGCTTTTTCGGCTCCGGCTCATGAATACGACGTATATCGCTGGCAGGATCGCCGGCAGCCATCTTGCGGTCGTTGTTGGCGCGGGTTAGACCCCCGCCAAGTCAGGAACCGTCATGCCAGCACCCTCGTCACGCGTGGCGCTCTTTGCCGGATCGTTCGATCCCATCACCAACGGCCATCTCGACGTGATCGGCAAGGCGGTGCGGCTTGCCGACCGGCTGGTGCTCGCCATCGGCGTCCATCCCGGCAAGACCCCGCTGTTCCCTGCCGAGGAACGGCTTGCGATGCTGAGCGAGATTTGCGCGCCGCTCGGCCGCGCCGCCGGATGCGAAATCGCCTGCGTCACCTTTGCCGATCTCGTCGTCAGCGCGGCGCGCCGCGAAGGCGCGACCGTGCTGGTGCGCGGCGTGCGCGATGCCAGTGATTTCGATTATGAGATGCAGATGGCCGGCATGAATGCCGCGATGGCGTCGGACATCCAGACCATCTTCCTGCCGGCCGCTTCTGCGGTGCGCCCGATCACGGCCACTTTGGTGCGGCAGATCGCCGGCATGGGCGGCGACGTGTCTGCCTTCGTGCCGAAGCAGGTCCTGGCGCGGCTGAAGAAGAAATTCGCCAAAGCCTAACATCCTGATCCGGGAGAACTCATGAGCCGCCTTGCCGCCCTTTTGCTTGCCTTGACCTTCGCCGTTCCGGCCTTCGGCCAAGCGTCTCCCAATAATGCGCTGACGAATCCCGCGGCGCTCACGGCGCAGGCGCCGCCGGACTACAAGGTGAAATTCGACACCAGCAAGGGCGCGTTCGTGGTCGAGGTGCACCGCGACTGGGCGCCGCTCGGCGCCGACCGTTTTTACAATCTCGTCAAGAACGGCTTCTTCAACAACGCCCGTTTCTTCCGGGTGATCTCCGGCTTCATGGTGCAGTTCGGCATCAGCGGCGATCCAAAGGTCGCGGCGGCGTGGCGCGACGCCGCGATCAACGACGATCCGGTGAAGCAGAGCAATACGCCCGGCATGATCACGTTTGCGACGCGCGGCCCCAATACCCGGACCACGCAGCTGTTCATCAATTACGGCAACAATGCCCGGCTTGACGGCATGGGTTTTGCGCCATTCGGCCAAATTGTCTCCGGCATGAACGTCGTCGAGGCGCTCTACAACGGCTACGGCGAGGGCGCGCCGCGCGGCGCCGGGCCGGAGCAGGGCCGCATCCAAAGCGAAGGCAACGCCTATCTGACAAAAGAGTTTCCCAAGCTCGATTACATCAAGTCCGCGACGATCGTGCCGTAATTTACCGCCGATTTGAGTTGCTCCGACCAAGCAAAGGAAAACGAACATGGCCACTGCATTGCCCGCCGGCGTCGATCCGCAAAATGCATTGATCCTCGAAACCACGCCCGGCACCATCGTCATCAAGCTGCATGACGACATCGCGCCCGGCCACGCCGAGCGCCTCAAATTGCTGGCGCGCGAGCAGTATTACGACGACGTGCCGTTCCATCGGGTGATCGAAGGTTTTATGGCGCAGACCGGCGACGGCGAGCACGGCAACGGCACCGGCGGCTCGTCCTACCCGGACCTGAAAGCCGAGTTCTCCGACAAGCCCTTCGTGCGCGGCACCGTCGGCATGGCGCGATCGCGCAGTCCCAACTCCGCCAACAGCCAGTTCTTCATCATGTTCGACGACGGCGATTTCCTCAACGGCCAGTACACCGTGATCGGCGAAGTGGTTTCCGGCATGGACGTGGTCGACAAGCTCAAGCGCGGCGAGCCGCCGGCCAATCCCGACCGCATCGTCAAGATGCAGGTGGCTGCCGACGCGAAGTAGCCGCTATATTTTGGCTAAGGGGCGGACTCATTAAGACGAAGCCTGTCGCTACTGGACTCAGGTCCCGTTTTGGGGCGAAGCAGACATCAGCCGGCAGACAAGACCGGCTGTGTCGGTCGCAAATGACCCAGTGCGACGTTAGCTCGCGCGTCGAGCAGCCCTAAATCTCCGCTCCTGTGTTATCCTGCGCGGTGCGTTGTCATAAGCCGGGGCGGATTATGAGGCGACGTGACTTCATTTTATTGACCGGCAGCCCGGCATCGGATTAACGCCGTCCTGATCGGCTCCGATCCTTTTCTTAATGCTCAGCGCGACCAAATCGTTGCGCTGGTATCCCGCCTTGCGATCCCCACAATGTACAATCTACGGGAATACGTCGCAGCGGGCGGCTTGATAAGCTATGCACCCAGCATTGCGGACGTGTATCGCCAAGCTGGCGTCTACACTGCGAAAATCCTCAAAGGTGCGAAGCCAGCTGACTTGCCTGTGGTGCAGCCAACTAAGTTTGAGCTGGTGATCAATCTCAAAACGGCGAAGGCGCTCGGCATCGCGGTGCCGAATACGATTCTGGTCGCTGCCGACGAGGTGATCGAATAAGATTCTATTTGCTGCACGTGCTCACGGCCGGTTTTGGCCCTTCGCGTCACTTCGCGGCAAGGCACTTCGGTCGGTATCGGGCCGAAGCGGACGTCAAACTGGAATTATGGGTGCACGTCCTAGGCCGGCGCGGCGGCGGCTTTCATGCCCGGGCTTTCTGCCGGGACAGGTAAGGTTCGACCGCCTCGAGTACTTGCACCGGCAAAATCCGCTGCATCCCGTCAGGCGACTGGCCGGCCGGCGGCTCAATCGGGTGGATGAACTTCGAATAAGTCAGAACCGGCGTCGAGCCGAACAGGCCGAAAGCATCCGTGCCGCCGGCGGCTGCGAGATTCATCGGACCCGATGACGGACCGATGAAATGGTCGGAAAGGCGCAGCAGCGCCGCGGCTTCGGAAAGGCCGAGATCGCACGCATTGATGGTGGCGGCACCGGCGCTACCGGCGATAAAGTTTTCCGCACGCGTGGCATTCGACGGGCCGCCGACAAGGAACACGGTGCCGGTGACACGGCCGCGCAGCAGTGAAACGAATTCCGCCCAATGTCGATCCGGCCAGTCCTTATCGGGATGCGAGGCGCCGATACCGAGCGCAATCCATGGCCGGGCGAAAGACTTGAATTTGTCGGAGACGGCAGCGAGCGTTTTTCCCGGAAGATGCAAATCCGGCTCGGTCGATGCCAGCGGCACTTTCATCGCCGCCAGCAGCGCGCGTAGCCAATCGATCGGATGATCGTGGAAATGGCTATGGTCGATGCCGGGGTTGGTGATGAAGAAGCTCTGTGCCCCAAGCCCAAGTCCAATCCGCTCCGGGATGCCGGCAAGCCTTGCCGCGAGCGCCGGCCGCGTGGTGCGGTCGAGAATCCAGATCGAGCGGAATTTGCTGCGCCGTATCAGCGCGGCCAGCCTGAGCAAATTGATGCCGCGCTGCAGCTCGGTGCCGGAGTGTTCGAAATACACCGTCTCGGCGATCGCCGGCTCAGCGGCAAGCAGCTCCTTGGCGCGGCTGGTCGGCGGCGCCAGGAATGTCACGCGCCCGCCCAGCGTCGCCGCGGCGATCGCGCGGATGAAGGGCAGGTGCCAGATGACATCGCCGATGCCGGGCTTGACCTGGATCACGGCGCAGCCTGTCGCCTCTCGAGTCACGTTGCCTGCCGCGCCAAAGGTTGCGATATGCACGTTGTAATGCAGCTCGACGCCCGATGGAAACGCGCGTCCCGGGCGCAGCGCAGCACGAAGTGGTGCGCTGCAGAACCAGGACCGTTACAACCGCCGAGCCTGAAACGATTCCGGAGCAGCAGTGCAGCACTGCGCTGCGCTTGTGCCGCACCGCATCCGGGATACGGACACTGACAATGCGCACGGACCTGTTCGATTTCGCCCTGCCGGAGGACCGCATCGCGCTGCGGCCGGCGGCGCCACGCGATTCCGCGAGGCTTTTGGCGGTGCGCCCGGGCGCGACTCCCGAGCTCGAAAACCGCGTCATGCGCGATCTGCCGGCGCTGTTGCGGCGCGGCGATGCCGTTGTCGTCAACGACACCAAAGTCTTTCCCGCCAATCTGCACGGCCGCCGGCTTGGCCGCGGCGAACATGAGCCCGTAATCTCGGCCACATTGATCAAGCGGCTCGACGGCTCGCGTTTCCGCGCCTTGGTCAGGCCGGCCAAGCGCCTTGCGGTCGGCGATGTGGTGCGCTTCGGCGGCGAGGGGCGGGTCTGCTTTCTCGAACAGCTCGACGCCACAATCGAAGCGAAAGGGCAGGGCGAGGAGGGCGGCGAGATCACGCTCGCCTTTGCCTTCACCGACGCGGTGCTCGACCAGGCGCTGGCCGAACGCGGCGACATGCCGTTGCCGCCCTATATCGCCAGCCGCCGCGGTGTCGACGAACAGGATCGCGCCGACTACCAGACCATGTTCGCGCGCGAGGAAGGATCCGTCGCGGCGCCGACCGCGGGGCTGCATTTCACCGACGCGCTGACTTCTGGCTTACGCGATGCCGGCATCGGTCTGCATCGCGTGACGCTGCATGTCGGTCCCGGCACGTTTTTGCCGGTCAAGACGGACGACACGTCCGGCCACAAAATGCACCCCGAATGGGGCAGCGTGTCCGCCGCGACCGCAGCCGCCTTGAACGCGACGCGCCACGGCGGCGGCCGCATCGTCGCCGTCGGTTCAACGTCGTTGCGGTTATTGGAAAGCGCGGCGGACGAAGACGGCACGCTCGCGCCGTTCTCCGGCGAGACCGCGCTGTTCGCGACGCCCGGTTATCGCTTCCGCGCCGTCGACGTCATGCTGACCAATTTCCATCTGCCGCGCTCGACGCTGTTCATGCTGGTTTGCGCATTCAGCGGGCTCGAAACGATGCGGCGCGCGTATGCGCACGCCATCGCCGGTGGCTATCGCTTTTACTCCTATGGCGATGCGTGTTTGTTGTTTCGATAGCGCCGGCCGACGGTCCGTTACTACGCCGCGATTTCGAACTTGTCGCGTTTCACCTGGGTCAGATCGAGGCCTTCGATACGGATCAAGCGGGTATCGTTCTCGCGGCGCGGCGAGTGCAAATCCCCCTCGCCATAAAGATGCGCCATGCCCGGCGTCATATTGTAGGTCCGCACTTTGGCGACTTTGCCGGGCTGGCCGTTGGCCGGCTTTTCAACAAGCCGCCAGTCGGTCATTTCGGTGACGCCGGCAGCCTGGCCGTAGATCGCCCAGCTCGGCCCGTGATCGTGCGGGGAGTTCGCTTTCGCGCCTTTGTAAACGTGGGCAAGGATGCAGAAATGCAGGTCCGGATCTTCATAAATGATCGTGCGTTCGGCATCCGCCTGCGGGCCCAGATGCTTTGCGACAAAATCCGCATCCGCGCAGGCCTTTTCGGTGTATCGGCGAACGAGTTCCCGGCCGGCAGGCCCGGGATCTTTGAGCAGCGCCGCCCGGCAATCCGCGGCGAACTGGTCAAGCGTATAAGCCATGGTCTATCTCCCTCGCAGGGGGCCCGGCCCCCTTTTAAATTGCTCGGAGATTAGCGATGTGGCCGTGCCTAGTAAATTGCTGTCCATGACACCGTGATGCCGAAGCCGTTCGCTTTCCGCCTCATTGCCGCCGATGGAGCCGCCCGCTGCGGCGAAATAACCACGCCGCACGGCGTCGTGCGCACGCCCGCCTTCATGCCGGTCGGCACACAAGCGGCGATAAAGGGCGTGCATCATGACGACGTGCGCGCTTCGGGCGCCGATATCATTCTCGGCAATACCTATCACCTGATGCTGCGGCCGGGCGCCGAACGGGTTGCGGCTTTGGGCGGGCTGCACAGCTTCATGCGCTGGCCCTATCCGATCCTCACCGATTCCGGCGGCTTCCAAGTGATGTCGCTTGCGCCTTTGCGCAAAGTGGCAGAGGCGGGCGTGACCTTCCGCTCGCATATCGACGGCGCCATGGTGGAGCTCACGCCGGAGCGTGCCATCGCGGTGCAAAACCTGCTCGGCTCCGATATCGCCATGCAGCTCGACGAATGCGTATCGCTTCCCGCCGCAAGCGATGAGATCGAGCGCGCGATGGAACTCTCGCTGCGCTGGGCCGAGCGCTGCAAACGCGCCTTCGAAAACGCAAGCCCCGGCCGGGCGCTGTTCGGCATCGTGCAGGGCGGCGACGATCAGCGCTTGCGGGAAAAAAGCGCGCGCGCGCTCACCGGCATCGGCTTTGACGGCTACGCCATCGGCGGCCTTGCCGTCGGCGAGGCGCCCGACGTGATGCGTAAGGTTGTCGCGGAGACCGCGCCGGCGCTGCCTGCGGAGCGGCCGCGTTATCTCATGGGGGTGGGGACGCCGGTGGACCTGTTGGCGGCGGTCGCCCGCGGCATCGACATGTTCGATTGCGTCTTGCCGACCCGCAACGGCCGTCATGGCCTCGCCTTTACGCGCTTTGGTCCGATCAATATCAAGAACGCGCAGCACGCCGACGATCCGCGGCCGCTCGATGCCGAGAGCCGCTGCCCGGCGGCGCGCGACTTCTCGCGGGCCTATCTGCATCACCTTTTCAAGGCCGGCGAAGCGCTGGGCGGTACGCTGCTGTCGGTCGTTAATCTGTTCTACTACCAGGACTTGATGGCGGGCGCGCGGGCTGCCATAGCGGCGGGGCAATTTGCCGATTATGTCGCGCAGACGACCGAGCAATGGTCGGCCAAGCGCGATATTGCGAACGAATAAGCGACACCGTCTCGAACCGAAAATCACATCTGAAAACAAGCTGGAGACCAAGGAATGTTTCGTCTGAGTGCTAATTTCGCGCGAGCCGCCGTCAACCGCCGGGTTGCGGCTTTTGCGCTATTGTTTGCAGCGATAACCGGCCTCGCCGCGCCCGCGCAGGCGGCTTATCCGGACCACCCGGTTCGCGTCATCCTTCCCTTCGGACCCGGCGGCGTCGCTGACATCACCGCCCGGCTGGTTGCGGAGAAGCTCAGCCAGAAATTGGGCCAGAACTTCGTCATCGAGAACATGGCGGGACCCGGCGGCATTGCCGCGGCGCGCGCCGTGCTGCAAAGCCCCGCCGACGGCTATACGCTGGCTTTCTTCACCAACGGCACCGCCATCAGCGTGCCGCTGTTCAGCCATCTGCCGTTCGATCCGCTAAAGCAGTTCACGCCGATCTCGGCGATCGGCTATTTCGGTCTCGATTTCGTCGTCTCAGCGGATTCGCCCTATCACACGTTCGGCAATTTCCTCAAAGCCGCGCACGACAAGCCGGGCACGCTCAATCTCGGCTCGATTGTGGTCGGCTCGACGCAGAACCTCACCGCGCAGCTGTTCAAGTCGATGTCGGGGGCCGATCTGGTCATCGTGCCGTTTCGCACCTCGCCCGACGAGGTGGTGGCGTTGCTGCGCGGCGACATCCAGATGGAGATCGAATTCTACGCGGCGATCAAGCCGAGCCTGCAAAGCGGCAAGGCGCGGGCGCTCGCCACCAGCGGCGCCAAGCGCTCGCCGGAATTGCCGGACGTTCCGACGGCGGCGGAAGCCGGCGTGCCGAATTTCGACGTCACCTCGTGGAACGCGCTTTATGCGGCGGCCGGCACGCCGCCGGCGATCGTCGACAAGCTCAATGCCGCCCTGCGCGAGGTTCTCGCCGATCCGGAATTGAAGAAGCGCGCGCTCGACCTCGGCATCGACGCCGAAGCCTCAACGCCGGGAGAGATCGATGCGCGGATGAAGTCCGACATCGCCAAATGGACCAAGGTGATCGAAGACGCGCATATCCCGAGGCAATAGCGCGCCTCACACAACAAAAACAAACCCGCCGGTCCGTGATACGCAGGACCGGCGGGTCATATAGCGCGCCAGTAATCAACGCAACGAGCCGGCGCGGTTACGACTTCGAAAGCTGACCGCGGATTTCGCCGCCAGGATTGGCTGCGGTGTGGATATTGACGTACCACTGACCGTTCATCAGATCCCCGGCCTGGGCGTCGGTGAGCTTGGCCGAACCTTTGAACGGGCTCGAAAAGGGTTTGCCCTTCTCCGAAATCCAGATCGCCACCCCGGCGTTTTTGCCGGCCTCGGCAGGTCCGTGGAAGTGAGCCGCGGTGGCCGGACCAGTGAGACCCGAGAAAGTCCCATTCCAGGTTAGGGTCTTGCTCGCAGCATCGTAGCTCGCGGTCACCGAGCCGGTCCCAGCAGTCGTGTTCGGCGGCACTTCGCTTGAACCCTTTAGATCGGCCTTGAACGCCGTGGTGGCGGCATAGCTCGGTGCACCAGACGCCAACAGCGCAGCGCCGGCGGCGCTGCCCACGCAAATCCCGAGTACCGAGCGACGATCAAACGTTTGACGCATGTGATCCTCCTTGTGGACGGTTCCGCGACAACGGCACAAACACCGGGTCGGGCGGCATTATTGCGTGTTATCGCCGCCCGCACTAGGCCATCGGCCGGGTCATGGTCGGTCCGTCTAAGGACGCTTACGCTTGAATTACTGAAATAACGCAGCTTGTTACGCGGTATTTATAACGCTTTTGTTTAACGCGGGCACAAGCGGATGGAGGTGACGAACGTATTGCCGCAGTCGTCGCAGGACCAGCGATGGTCGATCCGGCCCATTGCATCGGAAGCATTGGCGTCGAAGCGGGATTCCTCGGCGACAAGCAGGACGCTGCCACAGCGCGGACAATTCGGCCGGCTGAGATTCTCCTTCGCCAGCAAGCGTGGCACTGGAACCTGGCACACGGATTGTACGCCCATCGCCGATCCTCCTCGACGAACGCACCTCACCGTACCCTGACGCCACGACATTGCACGCCGTCTATGGCACCGCGGCGACGCCGGCGTGAAACTCTCATGGCTTTTGGCGAAGATTTGGCTTTTGGGGAAGATTAGGCTTTTGCGGAGGATCGGCTTTTGCGTGCGGCGGAAGGTCGGGAAATAGCCCAGCGGCCTCAGCGCGATGGGGTCTCGATCGGCACGCAATTGGTGCGGCCAGACATGACGCAGTCCTCGATCTTGCCGTTGGCGTAGAGCTCGTGGGCCAAGATCCAGCCGACCACGAACAGGACGACGACCACGCCGAGCGCGAGCATCGAGCGGCGCTGGTTTCCTTCTTGCCCGTCGCGATCCGCCATGTATCCGCCATGTATCCGCCACGTGATCTCTGCGTCGTAACGCCTTGAGATGTAAGACAAGCCCCGAGCGATTTGAAGCTGCCTCCTTGCGGCGACGGGCAAAAATGAACCCGCCCGAGGGGGAAGTCTCGGGCGGGCCAGCAACGATTGGATCATGTTACTATTGATAGCGAGCCCCCGCCCGAGCGAAGTGACCCGCATCACAAAACTTCGCTTTTCCGGTCGCGTCCGGGGCGAAAGAGCCAAAGGGCCTTGGATTTCTTGGTGAGCGCGGAGGGGCTCGAACCCTCGACCCCGTGATTAAAAGTCACGTGCTCTACCGACTGAGCTACGCGCTCGACCTGACGGATCAGATACTTAAGTCGGCCGGCATTTACCAGCCTTGCGCGGGCTTTGCGCGCTTTTTCCCTGCGGTTTTGCTAGATTGGGCTTAACTGCCAAATGAACTGCCAGTTGAGCCCGCACAACAAGGACCCTTGCCATGCCGATAGTCAACCGCATCGCCGATCTGCACGGCGAGATCAAGGAATGGCGGCGGGATTTTCATGCCCATCCGGAGCTGCGCTACGACGTGCACCGCACCGCGGCCTCGGTCGCCGACAAGCTCAAGAGCTTCGGCTGCGACGAGGTGGTTCCCGGCATCGGCCGCACCGGCGTGGTCGGCGTCATCCGCGGCCGCAAGCCCGGCAACAAGGTGCTCGGCCTGCGCGCCGACATGGATGCGCTGCCGATCGAGGAAGAGACCGGTCTGCCGTACAAATCGACGGTGCCCGGCAAGATGCACGCCTGCGGCCATGACGGGCATACCGCCATGCTGCTCGGCGCCGCCAAATATCTCGCTGAGACCCGCAATTTCGCCGGCACCGCCGTGGTGATCTTCCAGCCGGCGGAGGAGGGCGGCGCCGGCGCTGCGGCGATGATCAAAGACGGGTTGATCAGCCGCTTCGGCATCGACGAGGTCTACGGCATGCACAATTATCCGGGCATTCCGCTCGGCCAGTTCGCTATCCGCCCCGGCCCGATGATGGCTGCGGCCGACCACATCGAAATCGATCTCGAAGGCAAAGGCGGCCACGCGGCGCGGCCGCATCTCGCCATCGACACGATCTTGGTCGGCGCCCAGATCATCAACCAGCTGCAGTCGATCGTGGCGCGCAACGTCGATCCGCTGGAATCCGCCGTGGTGTCGGTCTGCATGTTCCAGGCCGGCCATACCGACAACGTCATCCCGCAGCACGCTAAGCTCAAAGGCACCGCGCGCAGCCTCACCCCGCAGGTACGCGAGCTTTTGCACCGTCGCATCGCCGCGGTGATCGAAGGCACCGCACAGCTTTACGGCGCCACCGCGAAGATCACCTACACCAACGGCTATCCGGTGGTGGTCAACCACGAGCGCGAGACCGCGTTCGCCGCGGATGTGGCCCGCGAGATCGCCGGCAAGGACCGGGTCGACACCGCGCTGCCACCGGTGATGGGGGCGGAGGATTTCGCCTTCATGCTCAACGAGCGGCCGGGCGCGTTCATTTTCGTCGGCAACGGCGACAGCGCCGGGCTCCATCACCCGGCTTACGATTTCAACGACGAGGCCATCCCGCTCGGCACGTCGTACTGGGTGCGGCTCGCGGAAACGGCGCTTCGAGGCTAGGGCGCGTATTGATAATCGCGCGAAGCGATGTCCGCTGTATCAGCGGATTCCATGCTGTCGTCTGAGCTTGGGAACCGGTAAGCGGCGCCGCGAATTATAACTGGGGGAGGCGGCGGGGGAGGCGGCACCGCGGCTGCTTGGCCGCTTGCGGTGCAGGCGTAGGTGTCGCTGTAGCAGCCTGATCCCGTATCCGCCAAGAGGCGACGATGGCGATAATCTACCGTGATCTTGTAATAGAGCAAATGCTGGAAACCGTCGAAGAAGCGATAAGTCAGGTTACCGACTGGTGGGGAGACCTGCCGCCGCCGATGAAAGAAGCGATCGAGCAGTTTCGCACCCAGCTTGGGGCGGCAATCGATTCCGTAGAATTTGTTAAAAGGGCACTCGACAGACAGGTACACGAAACTGATCGCGGGGAAGGCCCCGCCTGATGTTCACTGCGGTGCATCAGTCGAATTATAGTCCCTGCGACGGCACGTTCGCACCTTTACCGCAGCGCCAGGTGCTGCCCGTCGTAGATGGTCGGCTGGCAGTACAAGCCGAGCGCGGCGAGTTGGGCGCAGAGTTGCGCCGCCGCTCCCGGCTGGGCGATGGGTCCGGCTACCAGCCGCAGCTCGATGCGGTTGCTGCGCGGAACTTCCCGCACGCTGATGATCGGCTCCAAGGTTTCAAAAAACTGCGGATGCGCGGTTCGGATTGCCGCCCAGCGCATGCGCAAGGCTTGGAGATTCAAGCCGCTGCCGATATCGACGCCGAACGCGGTCTTCGGCGGCGGCGGAGCGATCTCCGGCTCGGTTTTGGTCCGGGCGGGAGCGACCTCAGATGCCGGCGCCGGCGGGATATCCACCGGCGCAATGGAGGCCGCTGCCAAAGCGGTCGCCGCCACCGACGGACCATCCTCGGCGCGTCGGGTCGCATCGGCCGCCTGTATTTGTTTGGCGATCGAGCCGGTGACGTCCATGTCGTGCTCGACGGCGGTAAGCCGCGTTTGGAGCTGTTCGTTGTTGGCTTTCAGGCCCTGCACGGCTTCGGCGAGCTGCGCCGTCGCCGCCTGCGCATCGAACACCGGCGCGGTCGCCGGCTTGGCGTGGTGCAGGATAAGCGCAAGACGATCGAGCGCGACCTCGCTGCGGCTGGTCATCGCCACGGCGAGCACTGCCGCTGCCGCCGCCGAACCCCAGACCGCGAGACGGCGAAGTCTTTCCATCGTAAAAGCCCGCTTTGGCGTGCCGCGCTTCTCGCCAAGCGGTGCCTCCAGCCGCGGCTTTCCAGTGAAGCTTGGCCGTTCCGCTTTGAGAGCGTCAGCGAGATCGATCATGCGGCGTCCGCGCAGGTTCCAAGACGAATCGGTGCACAACCGAATCGGGGCGATGTCGAATCAGCGCTAAAAATTTAGCAGATTCTGTCCTTTGGCGGGTCGTTACGAGCGCTTTGGCCGCAATTGCGGCGGCTCTCTTCGTCAAAAATGGCGGCTTTCGGCGGTCCATCGCCTCGGCTAAGAGATCGCCGCGGAGGCTTTCATGGAGGCTCGGACGGCCAATCGAACTTGCCTGGCGATCGTTTTGGCGGCCGGCGAGGGCACGCGCATGGCTTCGGCGCGGCCCAAAGTCCTGCATGCGGTTGCCGGAAAATCGCTGCTCGCCCATGTCCTCGATGCCGTCGCCAAATCCGGCGTCACGGCGACCGCTGTCGTTGTCGGTCCGGTGCAGGACGAGGTCGCCGCGGCAGCGCGGGACGTCCTGCCGGATGCTGCAACTTTCGTTCAGGGCGAACGCCGGGGAACCGCGCATGCCGTGCTTGCCGCGAAATCCGCGATCGAACGAGGGGCAGACGATATTCTGATTGTCTACGGCGATACGCCGCTCATTCGGCCGGCAACGCTGTCGCGATTGCGCGCCCCGCTCGCCGCGGGCGCGACGCTGGCAGTCTTGGGCTTTCGCCCCGCCGATCCAACGGGCTATGGGCGTCTGGTCATGCAGGGCGATCAGCTTCTCGCCATCCGCGAGGAAGCTGACGCCAGCGCCTCCGAGCGCGCCATCACCTTATGTAATGGCGGGCTGATGGCGCTTGCCGGCAACAGCGCGCTTGCCATCCTGGAACAAATCGGCGACCACAATCGCAAACGCGAATTCTATCTGACCGATGCGATCGAGATCGCGCGCGGCATGAAGCTGCGAGCCGTCGCGGTCGAAGTCGAGGAGGACGATGTGCGCGGCATCAATACCAAGAGTCAGCTCGCCGAAGCGGAAGCGGTGGTGCAGCAGCGCCTGCGCAAGGCGGCGCTCAACTCTGGCGTTACGCTCATTGCGCCGGAGACCGTGTTTCTCTCCGCCGACACCAAATTCGGTCGCGACGTTGTGGTCGAGCCCTATGTGATCTTTGGCGAGAAGGTCACGGTGGAGGACGGTGCCGTCATTCATTCATTCTCGCATCTCGTCGGCGCGCATGTCGGCAAGGGCGTTTCGGTCGGGCCGTACGCGCGGCTGCGCCCCGGCACGCGGCTCGGCGAGGGTTCGCGCATCGGCAATTTCGTCGAGGTCAAGGAAGCCGTAATCGAAGCCGGCGCCAAGGCCAATCATTTGAGCTATATCGGCGACGCTTTCGTCGGCGCCAATGCCAATGTCGGCGCCGGCACCATCACCTGCAATTACGACGGTGCCGACAAGCACCGCACCACGATCGGCAAGAACGCCTTCATCGGCTCGAATTCGGCGCTGGTGGCGCCGGTCGAGATCGGCGAGGGCGCCTATGTCGGGTCCGGCTCGGTGATTACCGAAAACGTGCCGCCCGACGCCTTGGCGCTGGCGCGTGGCCGCCAGACCGTTAAGGAAGGCTGGGCATCGCGCTTGCGCGGACTGAAATCGCTCGGCAAAAAGAAGGCGCATTCGCGCGATTGAGCCGGTCGCCGCCTGCCGCCCGAATGTGTCACCAAACGAAAACTATTTTGATTGTCGCGATTTAAAGAGTTCCGCTTTAAAAGTTAACGGCACCGCGGCGGCGGGCGAGGGGTGTTTCGGCGACATGTGCGGCATTATCGGAGTGATCGGCCGGGAGCCGGCGGCGCCGCAGCTCATCGATGCGCTCAAGCGCCTCGAATATCGCGGCTATGATTCCGCGGGCGTCGCCACGCTCGAAGCCGGCAAGCTCGTGCGGCGGCGCGCCGAGGGCAAGCTGAAAAACCTCGAAGCGCGGCTGCTGCGCGAGCCGCTTGCCGGCACCATCGGCATCGGTCACACCCGCTGGGCGACGCACGGCCGGCCGACCGAGAACAATGCGCATCCGCACGCCACCGAAAAGCTCGCGGTGGTGCACAACGGCATCATCGAGAATTTCAGCGAGCTGCGGCGCGAGCTGGAAAAACAGGGCGCCAAATTCGTCACCGACACCGACACCGAGGTCATCGCGCATCTCGTCACCGCGGAGATGCAGCGCGGCGCGTCGCCGGTCGAGGCGGTCAAGGCGGCGCTGCCGCGTCTGCGCGGCGCCTTTGCGCTGGCGTTTTTGTTTGCCGGCGAGGAGAACCTTCTGATCGGCGCCCGCCAAGGCTCGCCGCTCGCGATCGGTTTTGGCGACGGTTCGATGTATGTCGGCTCCGATGCCATTGCGCTGGCGCCGTTCACCGACACCGTGAGCTATCTCGAGGACGGCGACTGGGTGATCGTTACGCGCAGCGGCGCCGAGATCCACGACCGCGACGGCAATGTGGTGCACCGCGCAGTGCTGAAATCACAAGCCTCGGTCTTGCTCATCGACAAGGGCAACCATCGCCATTTCATGGCCAAGGAAATCCACGAGCAGCCCGAAGTCGTCGGCCATACGCTGGCGAACTATATCGACATGACCGCCGAGCGCGTGGCGCTGCCGTTTACGCTGCCGTTCGATTTCAAGAAGCTCAACCGCATTTCGATCGCCGCCTGCGGCACCGCTTATTATGCCGGCATGGTGGCGCGCTATTGGTTCGAGCAATTCGCGCAATTGCCGGTCGAGGTCGATATCGCGTCCGAGTTCCGTTACCGCGACGTGCCGCTTGCCCCCGGCAACCTCGCGATCTTTGTCTCGCAATCGGGCGAGACGGCGGACACGCTCGCTTCGCTGCGCTACGCGCGGGCGCACCAGCAGCACGTGCTCTCCATCGTCAATGTGCCGAGCTCAAGCATCGCCCGCGAGAGCGACGTTGTGATGCCGACGCTCGCCGGACCGGAAATCGGCGTCGCTTCGACCAAGGCGTTCACCTGCCAGCTCGCGGGTTTGGCGGTGTTGGCGATTGCCGCCGGCCGCGCCCGCGGCGTGCTGGCCGAAAGCGACGAGAAGGCGCTCGTTCATGCGCTGATCGAAATACCGCGCCACCTCAACGACGCTCTCGCGCTCGAGCCGCAGATCGAGCAGCTGGCGCGCGATCTGGCGAAATGCCGCGACGTGCTCTATCTCGGCCGCGGCACCAGCTTCCCGATCGCGCTCGAAGGCGCACTGAAGCTCAAGGAGATCTCCTACATTCATGCCGAGGGCTATGCCGCCGGCGAGCTCAAGCACGGCCCGATCGCGCTCATCGACGAGAACATGCCGGTCATCGTGATCGCGCCGCATGACAAAGTGTTCGAAAAGACCGTCTCCAACATGCAGGAAGTCGCCGCACGCGGCGGCCGGCTGATCCTGATGAGCGATGCGCAAGGCGCCGCCGCGGCCAATGACGGTCAATCGGTGGTGACGCTCACTCTGCCGACCGTGCATCCGGCGGTGGCGCCGCTCGTCTATGCCGTGCCGGTGCAGCTTCTGGCCTATCACACCGCTGTCATCATGGGCACGGACGTCGATCAGCCGCGCAACCTCGCCAAATCGGTGACGGTGGAATAGGGCCGCGCGTTTCGCGGCGTAGCGGCGACCGTGCAAACGCCGCCCTCGCGTTATATATTTCGGCAGCCGGCAACCGCGACGGATTCGATGACCAAGGACAATATTCAAAACACTGGACCGGGAACGCCCGTCAAAGTCTCGCCCGGCTTCGTCAGCCGTATCCGTACCTACTTCCTGACCGGATTGATCGTGGCCGGGCCGGGGGCCGTGACCATCTGGCTGATCTGGTGGTTCGTGACCTGGGTCGACAATCTGGTGCGGCCGATCATTCCGGTGGCGTACCGGCCGGAAACCTATCTGCCGGTGAATATCCCCGGCACCGGCCTGATCATCGCCTTTGTCGCGCTGACGCTGCTCGGCTTCCTCACCGCCAATTTGATCGGCCGCAAGCTCGTCGCTTTCGGCGAAAGCATTTTGAGCCGCATGCCGATCGTGCGGCCGATCTACCGCACCGCCAAGCAGATTTTCGAGACGCTGTTCTCGAAATCGGATTCCAGTTTCCGCCGCGTCGGCCTGGTCGAATTTCCCTCGCCCGGCATGTGGTCGCTGGTGTTTTTGACGCAGTCGCCCACGGCGGAGATCTCCGAGCGCCTGCCGGCGACCGAGCACGTCTCGGCCTTCATGCCGTGCACGCCCAATCCGACCACCGGGTTTTTCTTCTATGTGCCGCGGCGCGACGTCGTCGATCTCGATATCACCGTCGAGCAGGCGATGACGCTGATCATGTCGGCCGGCATGGTGCAGCCCGGCGGCGACGCGCAGAGCCAAGGCAAGCTCGCCGCGCTCGCCGAAACCGCCCGCGCCGCGCAGGCCGCGCGCCAGGCGGAGCCGACCGCTGTGGAATGACAGGCGCGCACTTGTCTAGCTGAAAGGAATGATAATTTCGGTGTAACTACCGGGCTTGGCGGCATCCACCACAGCAGCGATACGTTGAAATTCCAATCTAACTCGTGACCATTTGGTGGTGCCGGTCAAAACGACTAGAGCTATTTTTTTCGTCCCGCAAGATTCTGCTGATACCGAATTCTTCTGTCGGTCGTAAGCAACACTGCCACGCCGGCTTCTTCCGCTGCGCTAAGCAACGCGCCGTTGTCGAGTGCGTCCCATCCTCTTGACTGAGCAGTAATGACCTGGTGGCCGGCAAGCGCTCGGATGAGGCCTTTTGGCGTTCCGTGGTCAAACAGAATTAGCATCTACCGGCGCGGCTGGATCGTTCGGTATCGAGGCATCGAGACTCTGCGCCACAAAATCAAGGACCTCCGTAATCTGCTCACGGGTTACGTCGAATTGCTCGATGACTTCCTCGATGCTGAGGTCCTCGAGATTCTCGATTACGGTTGCAACGGGTAGGCGGGTTCCGCGGAACACCCATGCGCCGCTTACCTTGCCGGGTATGCTTTCTACCGCCGGACATTGGGACCAATCGAGTGTTGCCATGGCTTACGCCCTTTCTTTTTTTACCTTAGCACGTTTCGGCTGTGGCATCACGCCCGACGAGTCGCTGAGAACGGGCTACTTTACCCCGCGTCCAGCAACCTGATCGCCTCGTCGCGGGCGAACAGATAGAGCAGGTCGCGCAGCGCCTCCCCGCGCGGCGATTTCAGCTTCGAATCGCGCGTGAGTATCAGTGTGGCGTCGTCGCGCGCCGCCGCCAGTAATTTGGTGTGGAACTCGAGCCGCGCGACGTGGAAACCCGGTTCGCCGCTTTGGCGCGTGCCGAGCACATCGCCTTCGCCGCGCAGCTTGAGATCCTCTTCGGCGATGCGGAAGCCGTCCTCGGTCTCGCGCAGGATGGCGAGCCGTGCCTTCGCGGTCGCACCCAACGGCGCTCTGTAGAGCAGAATGCAGGTCGAGCGCTCGGTGCCGCGACCGATGCGGCCGCGCAATTGATGCAGCTGCGCCAGCCCGAAGCGCTCGGCGTGCTCGATCACCATCACGCTCGCCTCCGGGACGTCGACGCCGACTTCGATCACCGTTGTTGCCACCAGAAGCCGCGTCTCGCCTTTGGCGAAGCGTTCCATGGCGCGGTCCTTGTCGGGCCCGCGCATGCGGCCGTGCACCAGATCGACCGTATCGCCGAAGCGCTTTCGCAACGCCGCGTGTCGCTCCTCGGCGGCGGCGAGGTCGACGCTTTCGGACTCCTCGACCAGCGGACACACCCAATAGACGCGGCGGCCTGCGTCAAGCGCGCGCGCCACGGCGTCGATCACTTCGCTCAGTCTGTCGAGCGGCACCGCACGGGTATCGATCTTTTGCCGGCCCGCCGGCTTTTCGCGCAGTTCAGATATGTCCATGTCGCCGAAATAGGTCAGCACCAAAGTGCGCGGGATCGGCGTCGCGGTGAGCACCAGGAGATCGACCGCCTCGCCCTTGTGCGCCAAAGCCAGCCGCTGATGCACGCCGAAGCGGTGCTGCTCGTCGACGATGGCCAGCGCGAGATCGTAGAATGCGACGTTTTCCTGGAATAGCGCGTGGGTGCCGACGATAAGGTCGATCTCGCCAGCGGCAAGCGCGGAAAGGATGTCCTCGCGGTCGCGGCCGCGCTCGCGGCCGGTGAGGATGGCAAGCCGGAGGCCGGCGGCTTTGGCGAGCGGCGCGATGGTGGCAAAATGCTGCCGCGCCAGAATCTCGGTCGGCGCCATCAACGCCGCCTGTCGACCGGCCTCGATCACATGCGCCGCGGCAAGGAGTGCCACCACGGTCTTGCCGGAGCCGACGTCGCCTTGCAGCAGGCGGAGCATGCGCTCCGGCTGCGCCAGATCGGCGACGATGTCGGCGACGGCGCGCGTCTGCGACGGGGTGAGCGAATAGGGCAGCGCTTTTATGATCCGTGCGCGCAATAAGCCTTCGGCGGCGCTGCCGCGGCCGGCGCGGGTGCGCATATGGGCGCGAAGAAGGGCGAGCGCGAGCTGGCTCGCCAGCAATTCGTCATAAGCGAGCCGCGACCACGCCGCGCTGCCCGGCTCGATATCCTCCGGCGCGGCCGGGCGATGCAGCACGCGCAACGCGTCGCCAAAACTTGGATAGTCGTTGCGCTTGAGCCATTCCGCATCCTGCCATTCCGGCAGTGCCGGCAGGCGATCGAGCGCGAGATCGACCGCTTTGCGCACCTGGTTCGGGTGCAGCCCCTCGGTCAGCGGATAGACCGGGTCGATCAGCGGCAGGCCGGCAAATCCCGCCGCGTCGACCACGCGGTCCGGATGCAGCATCTGTAGATGGCCGTCATAGAGCGTGGCGGTGCCGGACACGTAGCGCAGCGCGCCTTCGGGATAGAGCTTCTCCAGATAATCCCGCCGCGCGTTGAAATAGGTGATCATCAGCGTGTTTGTGTCGTCGAAGGTGTCGATATTGTAGGGCGCGCGCGGCCGGTTCGACGGCGGCGGCCGGTGCCGGTCGACGGTCACCGCCACGGTCACGACCGTGTCCGGGACGACTTCGGAGAGTTTTGGCTGGTTGCGCCGGTCGACGAAGCCCGTGGGCAAATGGAACAACAGGTCGATGACACGCGGCGGCTCGCCGTCGCGGCCGAACAGGTGGCCGAACAGCTTTTCGAGCTTCGGCCCGATGCCGGGCAGGGCCGAGAGCGAGGCGAAGAGCGGATTGAGAACCGGCGGGCGCATTGTTTCTCGTCATTCCGGGGCGCCGCGGAGCGGCGAGTCCGGAATCTATAATCACGAAATGAGTAGGATATGCACGGCCTGTGATTATCGGATTCCGGGCTCGCGGACTTATCGTCCGCGCCCCGGAATGACGGCTGACATCCGCCCCGTCGCCCTCTATATACCGCTCGCCCGGCACGTCCGGGCTTTTGGCGTTTGACCGGGCTTGGGCATAACGATGACGGAACGTTCGAGCGAAGGACTGGATGTGCGCCGCCGCCGGCTGCTGTTCCGGGCCTGGCGGCGCGGCGTGCGCGAGACCGACCTCATCGTCGGCCGCTTCGCGGATGCCTATATCGACAAGTTCGACGAGCCCGCACTCGACCAATTCGAGCGGCTGATCGAAGTGCCCAATGCAGCGCTCTACGCCTGGGTGGTCGGCACCGAGACCGTGCCGGCGGACTACGACACCGCGGTGCTGCGCCAGCTCATCGGCTTTCATGTCCAGACCGCGGCGGAGCCCAAAGCGTAAATGGCGGCAAAGGCCTCTCATCCCGCGCTACTTAAATCGCCGGCCGAGCGGCTATCGCCCGGGCGGGTGCTGACGCTCGCCGGTATTGCCGACGGCGCGGAGGGCTTGGTGCTGGCCGATCTCGCCCGCGCCATCGCCTCTCGCGCAAAGCCGCCGGCGATTTCCATCGCGGTGGTTTGCCGTGACGGCCCGCGCATGGCGACGCTGTCGCGCGCGCTCGCGTTTTACGCCCCAGATATCGAGGTTTTGGAATTCCCGGCCTGGGATTGCCTGCCTTACGACCGCGTCTCGCCGCATGCCGCCGTGGTGGCGCAGCGCATGATGACGTTTGCGCGGCTTGGCCCGCGTGCGCGGCCGCGAGCATCCGGCCGTTCTCCTCACCACGGTCAATGCCGCGCTGCAGCGCGTGCCGGCGCGCGAGCTCCTTGCCAAGCAGTCGCTCTCCGCCGCGCCGGGCAACATTCTGCCGATGGCCGGCATCACCGCCTGGCTCGATCTCAACGGCTTTAACCGCGCTTCCACGGTGCGCGAGGCCGGCGACTACGCGGTCCGCGGCGGCATCGTCGATCTGTTCGCGCCCGGCATGGACGAACCGGTCCGGCTCGATTTCTTCGGCGACACGCTGGAATTGATCAGGAGCTTCGACCCGGAGACGCAGCGCACCAATGCGGATCTTCGCGCGCTCGATCTGGTGCCGATGGCGGAATTTCAGCTCACCTCGGACACCATCCGACTGTTCCGCACCGGCTATGTCGCGGCCTTCGGCGCCGCCGCACCCGACGACGTGCTCTACGAAGCGGTGAGCGAAGGCCGCCGCTATGCCGGCATGGAGCACTGGCTGCCGCTGTTCCACCCGCGCCTGGAAACGGTGTTCGATTATGTCGAAGGCACCCCGATCGCCATCGAGCCGCTGGCGGAGGAAGCAGCCCACGAGCGGCTGGCGCAAATCCTCGACTATTACGAGGCGCGAAAAGAAGCGCTCGGGCATTCCGGCGGCGGTGCGATCTATAAGCCGTTGCCGCCGGAGCGGCTTTATCTCGCCGAGGCCGAGTGGCGCGGGCGCCTGGAAAAATCCGCGCTGGCGCGGCTCACGTCCTTTGCAGCACCGGAGCAGGCGAACGTCATCGAGATTGGCGCGCACGCCGGCCACAACTTCACCGCCGAGCGCGCCACCCCCGGCGCCAATGTGTTCGAGGCGGTGACCAAGCACGTCCATGCGCTGCAGGCCGCCGGCAAGCGCGCCATCGTCGCGCTGTGGAGCGATGGCTCGCGCGAGCGCATGGCGCATGTTTTGGCCGAGCACGGGCTTCTTAATCTCGCCAATGTCGCGTCGTGGCCGCAGGCGTTGGCTTTGCCGCGTCCGCAGGTCGCGCTGGCGGTGCTCGGCGTCGAATCCGGCTTCGAGACCGCCGATGTCGCGCTGATCACCGAGCAGGACATTTTGGGCGAGCGCCTGGTGCGCAGCCGCCGCCAAAGTAAGCGCGCCGATAATTTCATCGCCGAGGTGACGAGCCTGTCCGCCGGCGATCTCGTCGTCCATGTCGACCACGGCATCGGCCGCTTCACGGGCTTGCGCGCCATCGAAGCCGCCGGCGCGCCGCATGACTGCCTGGAAATCCATTACGCCGGCGGCGACAAGCTGTTTTTGCCGGTCGAGAACATCGAGCTTTTGTCGCGCTACGGCTCCGAGGAGGCCGGCGCCGAGCTCGATCGCCTGGGCGGGGCGGCCTGGCAGACGCGCAAGGCGCGGATGAAGAACCGCATCCGCGAGATCGCCGGCGAATTGATCAAGGTCGCGGCCGAGCGGCAGTTGCGCGAGGCGCCCCGCCTCGCGGTCGGCGCCGGGCTCTACGACGAGTTCTGCGCCGGCTTCCCCTACGAGGAGACCGACGACCAGCAGGCCGCCATCGCCGCGGTGCTCAACGATCTGTCCTCCGGCCGGCCGATGGACCGGCTGGTTTGCGGCGACGTCGGCTTCGGCAAGACCGAAGTGGCGCTGCGTGCCGCCTTCATCGCCGCCATGAACGGCAAGCAGGTCGCGGTCGTGGTGCCGACCACGCTGTTGGCGCGCCAGCATTTCAAAACTTTCAGCGACCGGCTCAAAGGCTATCCGGTCCATGTCGCGCAGGCGTCGCGGCTGGTTTCGGCCAAGGAATTGGCCGCGGTCAAAAAGGGTCTCGCCGAAGGCACCGTCGATATCGTCATCGGCACCCATGCGCTCCTCGGCAAGACCGTCAAATTCAAGGACCTCGGCCTGATCGTCGTTGACGAGGAGCAGCATTTCGGCGTCTCGCATAAGGAGAAACTCAAGCAGCTCCGCGCCGAAGTCCATGTGCTGACGCTCACCGCCACGCCGATCCCGCGCACGCTGCAACTGGCGCTAAGTGGCGTGCGCGAAATGTCGATCATCGCCACGCCGCCAGTCGATCGCCTCGCGGTGCGCACCTTCGTCTCGCCATTCGATCCTGTCGTGGTGCGCGAGGCCTTGCTGCGCGAGCGCTACCGCGGCGGGCAGGCGTTCTATGTCTGCCCGCGCATCGAGGATCTGGCCGACGCCAAGGAGTTTCTCGACAAGACCGTGCCGGAAGTGCGCGTCGCCGTGGCGCACGGCCAGATGCCGGCCACTGCGCTCGAAGACATCATGGGCGCGTTCTACGACGGCAAGTTCGACGTGCTTTTGTCGACCACCATCATCGAGAGCGGCCTCGACATCGCCAATGCCAATACCTTGATCGTGCACCGCGCCGACATGTTCGGGCTGGCGCAGATCTATCAGCTGCGCGGCCGCGTCGGCCGCTCGAAGCTGCGCGCCTATGCGCTGCTCACGCTGCCGGCCGGGCGAAAGATCACGCCGCAGGCCGAGCGCCGGCTGAAGGTGCTGGAATCGCTCGACACGCTCGGCGCCGGCTTCCAGCTCGCCTCGCACGATCTCGACATCCGCGGCGCCGGCAATCTCCTCGGCGACGAGCAGTCCGGCCACATCAAGGAAGTCGGCTTCGAGCTTTATCAGCAGATGCTGGAAGAGGCGGTGACGTCGATGAAGGCCGGCATCACGGCGCCGGCCGCCGACAAATGGTCGCCGCAGATCACCATCGGCACGCCGGTGCTGATCCCGGAAGCTTACGTCACCGACCTGCCGGTGCGGCTCGCGCTGTACCGGCGTTTGGCCGAGATCGAGGACGACCGCGACATCGACGCCTTCGGCGCCGAGCTCGTCGATCGATTTGGGCCGTTGCCGGAAGAAGTGGAGTACCTTTTACAGATCGTCGCCATCAAATCGCTGTGCCGCCGCGCCAATGTCGAGAAGATCGAAGTCGGCCCCAAGGGCGCGGTGCTGTCGTTCCGCGACAACATCTTCGCCAATCCCGAAGGGCTGATCTCCTACATCGCCAAACACCCGGTCGGCGCGCGAGTGCGGCCCGACCAGAAAGTCGTGTTCTTCGACGAATGGGACACCGCCGAGGAGCGGCTCAAGGGCGCCACGGATATTTTGCGGACGCTGGTGGGGATTGCGGAGAAGGGGAAGAAGGCGGCGTGAAGGCGTGGAGGGGCCCGATTGCGGCCTCGGTGGACACCACAGATGATTTCGCCGCTCGCGCATGGTAATCTGGCCGGCATGAACAAACGCCTCGAATCCCTCATCGACCGCATCGCGACTTGGCCCCAGGAGGCGCAGGATTGGGCCGCGTTGGCGCTGGCCGAAGTTGAGGAGAAGGTCCGCGTTCTCCAGTCTCTGACGCCCGAAGAGCGGGCCAAGCTTGAGGCGCTGCGGGCGACGATTAACCGTTCGATCGAGCAAGGCGGCAGTTATACCGATCGGGACGTCGCTGCCTATATCGAGCAAGTGCACGCGGATGCGGAGCGCAAGGAGCGCTGATCGTGGCGCGCATTCGCTACACGGCCACCGCGCGCGACGACCTTGGGCAAATCTACCGATATATCAAAGAGCAGAGCGGAAGCGGCGAGACTGCACGACGCTTCGTTCACGAGCTCCGTCAAAAGTGTAACGCGCTGGCTGCTGCTCCGATCGTCATGGGTCGTCCGCGAACGGAACTGCGCCCTGATCTGCGCAGCCATCCGCACAAATCCTACGTCATTTTCTTTCGCCACGCCGGCGGCGCACTGGAAATTGTCACCGTGATCGAGGGCCATCGCGACATTCCGGCGCTCTTTGGCGAGGACGAGCAAGGCTGAACCCAACGTGTGCCGCCCACATAGCCGACCAAACCGGCGTGGGGTCCGGCAGTTAAGTGTACTATCATCGTACTTCCAAACTGCAGGGTTTCCGCAGGGATCACTGGGCCTTGGAGGTCCCGAACAACTCGCTCCGCGTCTTGATCGAGTCAACCCGCATTGCCACGGCCTTTTCCGCAAGATCAGGGTATGATTCGATGATATTGGCGGAGATATCGCTCGCCCCCCTTGCCAGTTCCGCGTAGAGCGGCTGGAAATTCGTTTCGCACAATTTAGAGACGAACATGCCGTCGCTCGGGAACCAGGATTTCCAGGCATCGACATTGGTCGTATCGATTGAAAAGAATTGGTCGCCGGGAATTGCAATATTCATGTTTTGCGCAAAGTACATCGCAGGAGGTTGATAAATCAGCTTGACATATTTGAAGTTATTGCTTCCCACGTTGTGGCACACATCGCGGATGCTTGGCAGCAAGGTGTCGAGCTCCGCCGCCAGAGCCGCAGCCTGCTTATACGAGATCCTCAGCCCGCCGCGCGGCGTTTGTTGGTCCGCATAAGCATCCAACGGCGTCAGCGCGACCATTGTCTGATCGAAATCTTTGGGAAAATGCAGCGAGTCCAATAGATACCTCAGCTGCCAAGCGAATTTACTGCTTTGATTTTGCGGATCATTCGCGGACAAGTCCGTCTGATCAGCAATGACCGAAAATGCAATCTAAATCTGGGCGAGCGCTTGCAAGGGCGGCAGATAGAGCCGTGCATGGGTCTCCTGCACACGCAGGGAATCTTGTTGCTTTTGGGCATTCGATTGCAGCAGCCAGCCGGCAATGCCGAGTACGATCAAGCCGACGGCCGAAATAGTTTTAATCGAAAGATCGGCGGCGACGTAACACAGTGATTTCGTCGGGTCTTGTTCGTTGGCCATGCCGCCCTCCCGAGTCCCGATAAGCCACGCCTTCATCGGCCTTCGGCGCCGAATGTTAGCGCATGACGCAGAGGAGCCCAACGGTCCGGTGGCCCTAAGATGGGTTGAGCCGCACCGCGTGGGTTTCGCTTCGCTCAGCCCACCTACAAGACTATTCCTGAGCCGGCTCGCGCATCGACCTAAAGTCACCGAATAGCGCAGCTCCTCCACCGCCGGGATGCTGTGCTGCCACTCCTCGCGCGACGACCCGCGCAACAGATAAACCGAGCGGCGGTCGAGCCGCAGCGCGGCGTCCTCCTAGGAGGCCGCGCGCTTCTCCGCATCTTTCGTTGCGCGATTTCGCAATTTGTGTCACACTGTGTGTGGAGAACCACACATGGCGACACAGATATGGCGACAAATCTCTCGATCGATCCCGATCTCATCGACCGCGCTTTGGAAGTGAGCGGCGAGCGCACCAAAAAGGCCGCGGTCACCAAGGCGCTGCAGGAATTTATCGCGCGCCGGCGCCAGAAGCGGCTGCTCGATCTGATGGGCAAGCTCGAATGGGACGCGTCCTGCGACTACAAGGCAGAGCGGGCGCGCGATTGAGCCTGTTCGTCGATACCAGCGTGTGGTCGCTGGCGCTGCGGCGGGATGCGCCGCCCCAGGTCGGGCCGGTGCGCGCGTTGATGCGCGCGATCGAGAGCGGCGAGACGCTGTTGACGACGGGTCTTGTGCTGCAGGAACTTCTGCAAGGCTTTTCCGGGCCAAAGGCCCGTGCGCAAATCCTGGATCGCTTCTCCGCGGTGCCGCTCCTCGTCCCGGACCGCGACGATCACATTGCCGCGGCGGCGTTGCGCAATGTTTGCCGTCGCGCAGGCGTCCAGATCGGAACGATCGATGCTCTGCTGGCGCAGCTCTGCACCCGTCACGGGCTGACGATGCTGTCGACGGACCAAGACTTCAAGCGCATCGCCGGCCATAGCGCTTTAAAGCTGTGGGGCGAGGCAGATTAAAGCCCGCAGCGTAGCCCGGATGAGCAGCGAAGCGATATCCGGGTCAGTGTCCCGGCGAAAAGACGTGGATGGCCGGAACAAGTCCGGCCGTGACGACACGTCATTGCGGGCGGTAGCAAAGCAATCCAGCGTTCTCTTTGCGCGCTGGATTGCTTTGTCGCTCCGCTCCTCGCAATGACGAATGCTCATCAACTGCCGCTATCCCGGAGCAACCTCGCGCAGCGACCGAAACGTCACCGAATAGCGCAGTTCCTCCACCGCGGGGATGCTGTGCTCCCAGTCCTCGCGCGATGGCCCGCGCAACAGATAAACCGAGCGGCGGTCGAGCCGTAGCGACGCGCGCTCCCATGAGGCGCCGCGCTTCCTCCGCATCCGGAAGGTGCAGGGCGACACCAGCGAGACGCCGATCACGTCGTCATAGTGCGGCCGGTCGCGATGCCAGCCGATGGCGGTGCCCGGCCGGTATTCGGTGACGAGCGCGTGCGCCAAGCGGTCCGGCGCCAGCCCGGCGAAGGCGGCGGCGCGCTCGCGCAGCGGCAGCAGGAACGGCGGCATCGGCTCGGCCTGCTTCAGGCCGCCGCCGTTGAAATCGTAGCGGGTGCCGAACGAGACGACGCGGCGCTTGCCCAAGAAACCGTGAAACTCGAATTCCTTGAACGGCAGATCGGCGAAAGCGCCGATGAGGTGCGCTTCCTCGGCGGCGTCGATCAGATCCGGCGCATAGCGAAAGCCGGCCGGCATCGCCGGCGGCTCGATTGGCAATGATTGCGCCGCAAAGAGTGCGAGTTGTTCGTGTTTCATATTTGCGCGGAAGTATTGCCCCGCGCAGATAGGGATGCGGCGCCGGCCGCGCAAATGCGGTAAGCCGCCGGCTGCGGGTATCGAACATGCGCCGCCCGGCATCCCGCATGTCGCTTCGCTCATGCGGGCACCATCGGACCACTCGGAAACCGCCATTCCAATGCATACATCCCGGACGAGGGTTTATCAGAGCGGAGCAGGGGAGCCCGATGTGGCGGCGAAAGTCGGCGGCATTCATTCGCAGCGTGAGCCAGATGCCGATCTCGATCGGCCAAGCCGGGCTGAAATCGCTGTCCGGCAACGCCGGAAAGATCGCTAAGCGCGCGCCCAGTGCTCTGGGGCAAACCGCTTCGACTGTCGGCCGCGTCGTAACCAGGGCGCCCGATGCGGCAACCGCGAACCCGGTCCGCTTCGTGCCCGAGCACACCTATCGGCGACCGCGTCTGTTGCGCACTGCGGTCGCGTTCGGCGCGCTGGTTTTTCTGGCCTTGGCGGCGGCGCTGATCGGCTGGATGCAGGACGCCTATCGCAGCTTCAGCATCGCCGGCCTGGTGCTGGCGCCGCTCTTCATGATCGTGCTGGTGTCGGCGGCGGCGTGGCTGTGGCGCGAGCTTCGCTCCTGGCAAAGACTGGCGATCGTCGAGGAATTGCAGTGGGACCTGTCCTGCCCCTGCGAGACGGCGGCAGACGAAGCTCGATTTAGAGCGGCGTTCGCAAAACTAGGCAGCGCCGCGCGCGAGCCGCAATTCGTCAGATTCTTAAACGGCGCCGATGTTGCCGCCAACGTCGGCATTCTGCGCGACGGCCTCGACCGCGTCGGCTTGCAAGGCATGGACGCCGATACCGCCGCGGCGATACGAGCCGCCACGCGCGATGTGTTTTTCCTGTCGCTGATCAGCACCAATGCACTCGCCGAGGTCGCGGTTTTCAGTGTCCGCGCCCTCGGTCTGATCCGCCGTGTCGCTTCCGCCTATGGCTACCGCCCCGGAAAATTCGGCCTGCTGCGGCTCGCGCGGCATGTGTTCGCCGATATTGCGCTCTTGCCGGTGGGGATGCTGGTGGCGTTGGACGCCGGCCGCGAAGCCGGTTCGGCGATCCGCCATGTCACCAATCAGGCGCAGGCCGCCGCCAGCGCCGCGCATCCGCTCGCGGGCGTCGCCGTCGGCGCCATCGGCCATGCGGTGGGAGCGGTGGCGGAAGGCGTCACGCCGCGCGTCGCGGAAGCCACTCTGGCCGCGGGCCGCATCGCCCAGTTCGGGCTGTTGGCGGCGGCCATCGTGCGTCCCGTCGCCTTCTCGGAATTGGGATATCGGGACATCCGCAACGGCGTCTACAAGCAAATCCTCGGCCTGCGGCGAGATACGATAACCAGCAGCAGGAAACGCGAGAGGATTTCGCTCGCGGATGAGCCGAGTGCGCCGTAGCGCGCGGAGCCGATCGCTCCGCTGTCAGCCTCAGCCCGCCATTATCGCCGACAATAGCCGGAACCAAGGTCCTTCGACGTTCGGCGAACGGGGAAAAATCACAAGATCTCCTTATTTCCGGCCCGACCGTGTCTCAAACAGTCGTTTGAATTTCAATCATGCGTTTGAGAACGCGCCGTCAAGGGCGCCAGTGAGGTCCCACCATGTTAGCGATACAGAATTCGTTGCGTCCGTCCGGCCATCCGCTCACCGCCGGGCCGGCTTGCCCGAACTGCGGGCGATCGATGCATCTGGCGCGCATCGCGCCGCGCGCGGAAGGCCTTTCCGACTTGCGCATCTTTCGCTGCGGCGAATGCGGCGTCTCGCTGACCGAAGCCGCCGACGATGCTGCCGCCGCGTTTCGCGGCTGAGCCGGCCAGCCGGGGCCGCGGAGAGCGCTTCGCCAAGCGGCGCGCTGTGCCGCGATACGCGCAATCAGAAGCAATTTCGCCAACGAATTTTAAGCCCGTCCGTTTAGAGATTGACGGGCCAGTGCGCGTCGACAGTCGGGCCTTAAGGAGGCTTTCGATGTTGGCCGAAATCGTCCTGTTGCGGCTTGAGACCGCGCTTCGCGCGGCGCAAGAAACGACACCGTTCACACGCTCGCGCTTCATTCCGATTTGCGCGGGAATGCCATTCAAGCGGCACCGCGGCCCGTGATGTCAGGCCGGTTCTGAGCGCGGCGCGAACAACACGGCGTAGGCTTCCGCCATGGCCGCCGACAGCGAATAATTCCGGGTCTGATTGCAGGGCGCGCAAAGAAACACCGTGCGCCGCATCTCCGGGGCGTAGGGGTGCGGCAGTGCCGTCACATAGACCATGTCGGCGCGGCATTTGGGGCAGGGCGCCGTCAGGTCTTTTGCTGCGTCGTTCGCAGCGACTTTGGCAGTATGTTGGGCCGGCTGTTCGATCATCTGTAGGATCGTGTGCCAATTCCGGATGCTGCATGTTGTCAGCCCGGAATCGTTACTTTTATCTGAATTTGATTGAGGTTTTGTTGATCGGCGCACGGCGTTTGCCGGGTGCGGCGCAGCATAAGGAGCTACGCGCGCATCCTGGTATGCCGGCCCAACGTCCGCTCGATGGCGCTGGCGAGATATTCGGGCGACCGCGCGCCGGTGACGATGACGCTGGAGCCGAAGATAAAGCAGGGCACGCCGTCGATGCCGGCTTCCTTGGCGTTGGTGGCCTCGGTCTCGACGCGCTCGAACGTCGGCGTCGCTCGCCATCAACCGCCGCACCAGGTCGCCGTCCATGCCGCAATCGACCGCGGCCTGGATCAGCACCCGTGGATCGGTGAGATCGGTAATATCTGCTGAAATATCCCGATCTTTTTAGCCTCATATCCTTGAAGTTTGGTTGATCCTATCGCGCACTTCCTGAGTGCAGGTGCAGCAAAATTGGTGAAAGTGGCCACCACCAGCGTCTTTGCGGCGTTTATGGGCCGAAATGCATCACTGTTTGACAAAACTCGCGCGCCGATGGTGCGGCCAGATCGGCTCGCCTTGGCCGCCGTGGCGGCTCGTCTAGGTGTTTTCCTGCACGACCGAATTGGCGGCTCGTCAACCCTTGCCGCCGATAACGCAAATACCGCTGCGGACATCACCGCCATATCCTTGCGCACAATGATCGACCATTTGACTGACGCACTGAAACAGTTCGATTGGCGGCACCGCGGCCTTAACTACGGCATCGCCATCGTCGGATTTTTGATCGCGACCGCCGTTCTGCTGACTCGCTACAATTTTATATCAAGGCTATTCAAGATGGTGGCGAACGACCGGGACGCCGGCGACGCGTTATTTATCGCCACTATGCTGAGCGTTGCGCTGCTCGTCTATCTCAGCCACCGCTGCATCGACTTGCTCCGCCACGTCAACGCCAGCGATCAGGGGAAACATCGGGCGGTGCAGCGGTCCAACGCAGCCGTCATCGCCGAGCGAAATCAGAGCCAGGCGCAGTTGCAGCGCAAGACGCAGGAACTGAGCGCCGCGGTCGACAATATGTCGCAAGGCCTGGTCATGTTCGACGGCGCGGCGCGCCTCGTGGTATGCAATCAGCGCTACATGGAAATGTACGGGCTTAGCCTCGAAATCGCAGCGCCCGGCCGCGCGCTGGAGGAGATCATCGCTTTTCGCATCAAGCGCGGCGGCCTCGACGCCGATCCCAGCCAGTTCGCCAAGCAGGTCCAGGACACTGTCAAAGCCGGCAAGCCGTGGCGCAGCAGCGCCGAGCTCGGCGACGGCCGCACGGTCGACATCCTGACCACGCCGCTGCCCGGCGGCGGTTGGGTGGCGACGCACGACAACGTCAGCGAGCGTCGCCGCACCGAGCGCCACCTGATGCGCGCGGAGCAGCTCCTTGCCACCGTGATCGAAAACGTGCCGACCACCATTGTGCTCAAGGATGCGCGCAGCTTGAAATATATCCTCATCAATCGCGCCGGCGAAAAAATGTACGGGATGCTGCGCTCGAAGATCATCGGCCGAACCGCCCACGACGTGTTTCCGCGGCCGACCGCGGATCTCATCGTCAGTCACGACAAGAGATTGCTCGCCGCCGGAAAGGAAGTGACCTTCGGCGAGCATCCGATCGACACGCCCGGCGGCGAGCGCCGCGTCATCACCGCGCGCCGGCTGCCGATCAATGACGAAAAGGGCGCGCCGCAATACCTGCTCAGCCTGATCGACAACGTCACCGAGCGCAAAACGGCCTAGGCGCCGCCGGCCGCACCCGTGCGCAGCCAGCTAAGCGCGTTCATGAGCTGCCGCCGGCCGGGGCAGAATGGACTACGCCCGCATCCGCGTATGCCGGCCCGAGGTGCGCTCGATGGCGCTGGCGAGATATTCGGGCGACTGCGCGCCGGTGACGATGACGCTGGAGCCGAAGATGAAGCAGGGCACGCCGTCGATGCCGGCTTCCTTGGCGTTGGTGGCCTCGGTCTCGATGCGATCAACGTCGGCGTCGCTGGCGAGGAGCCGCCGCACCAGATCGCCGTCCATGCCGCAATCGATCGCGGCCTGGATCAGCACCCGTGGATCGGTGAGATCGGCGCCTTCGGCGAAATACAGCTCCATCAGCCGCTGCTTCATGCGGCCCGGATCGGTGGCGCTGCGCGACCACAGAATGAGGCGGTGGCAGTCGAGCGTATTGGGCTGGCGGCCGATCTTGTCGGGTTTGTAGACGAGGCCTTCCATCGCGGCGGCGGCGACAATGCGTTCGGCGATCACCGCGTAACGCTCGGCCGAGCCGAATTTGGTTTCCAGATAGGTCTGCCGGTCGATGCCGTCGCGCGGGATCCAGTCGTTGAGGAAATACGGCCGCCAATTGACCTCAACGTCAACGTCGGGGGTGAGCGCGATGGCGCTTTCGAGCCGGCGCTTGCCGATATAGCACCACGGGCAGACAACGTCGGAGACCACATCGACATGGAGGGCAGCGCGCGGCTCGGACGTATCGACCATCGGAAAAAGCCTTCGACTCGAATGGGTTTGAGCCTACCGCATATGTTGGGGCACGGGAAACCGGGCGCCAGACCCGAATTGGCGGGGCCCCGTCAGCCGGCGGTCGCTTCGCCGACGACCCGCGCGATGAGCGAGTCGATGCTGTCGGTCGGCTTCAAGGTCGCCAGCGTCACCGCCGTGTCGATGCCGCCTTTCTTGGCATCTTTCTTGGCGTCCGGCGCCAGCATGGTGTTTTTGAGCACGCTGGCGATGCGGCGGGCCACGATATGCGCGGCGCGCAAATCGGTCTCGGTAAACACGGCGAAGATCGAATTGTCGGCCTCGCGGCAGGCGAAATCGACTTGGCGCATCAGCCGGCCGAGGAGCCGCGCGGCATCGAGGCTCATGCGGCGGTCGTTGCCGTCGAAGGAGAAACGCGCGATCGAGAGCCCGACGCCGCGCTTTTCGGCATCGCCGACGGCGCGGTTGAGATCGCGCCAGAACGCGTCGTGCGCGAGGAGCCCGGTGTCGGGATCAAGCATGCCTTTGGCGTCGAGCGATTTGAGCATGCGCTTGAGCCTCTGGCCGAAGGCGTGCGCTCGCACATAAGGCAAGAAACGCTCGACAAGCCGCTGCGGGCCGTCGGAAATCCGCTCTAGATTGGCAAGCTCGGTGGCGAATGGCTCGATCACGGCGGGGTGCCCGCCGAGCACCGCGACCGGCAAGTCGCGAAAGCGCGCGTCCTCGGCCAGCACGGTCAGCAGAGCCTCGACGATTTTCGGGCCAAAGCCGTCGCCAATCACCATGCCGTCGATGTCGCGCGCGTGGAGCGTGCGCGCGGCGCTCTCGACCGAAAGCGCGCCGACCAAGCCGACCTGCTCGCCGATCGCAACCGACAGGCTCGGATAAGACCGGCCGCGCCCGGCGACAAGGACGCTTGCCTCGTCGAGCGGATCGGTGGTGGCAAGCTCCGGCAGCTGTTCGCCGCGCGACGCGAGCGTGCCCATGCGGCGCAACACCGTGCCGTGCAGCGTGCGGATGCGCATTGCCGTCGACAGCCGCCGCACCAGGCGCTGCGGTGGCGCATTGGCGGCAATGGCGAAGGCATCGGGGATCGACGGCGCGCCGTCGTCGCGGGTGCGCGCGATCACCGGCATGAATAAGCCGTTGCCCTTGTCGCGCTGCTCGCCCAACAGATCCGTCAGTGCTGCCGCGCACACCGGGTCAGGGCAGGTGTCGGCGAGCACGATCGCTTCGGGCTCGACCGCGGCAAGTGCGGTTGGCGCATCGGCCCAGCTCGTTTCGATGATCGGAAAGCCGCCAGCCGCACGCAAGGCGTCAACCACCTCGGGCGCTGGGCTGTCGGCAATGACGGCGAACGGACCTTGCAGCGCCATGGGTACGCGGGTACGGACTTTTACGGATACGACGGCATTCAGCATGCCAAAGCGCTGTTAATGTCCCGTCAACGAAGGAGGAAAGTCGGCGCTCGCGGCGCTTATCCTGCGGCAACCGCCTCGCGCAAGACCTGCGCCCCGCGCTCGCCGAAGGCCGCCGTGACCAGCGGATTGACGCCGAGCGCGCGGAGCGCCGCCGCCATGGCGTCGAGATCGGCGGCGGTGCCGACCAGGCGCTGGCCGGTCAGCGGATCGGGCAGCGCCGCCAGTGCCGCGCCGCCGTCGATGCGGCCGATCGTTGCCAGCAGCGCGCAGAGCGGGAAGCGGTAGCCGCCGACATTGACGATGCCGGACGGCGGCCCGGTGACGACGAGGGTTTGGCTCAGCGGATCGACCCGGCAGGGGAAGCCGCTGTCGACGAAACCGTCGCGGGGAATTTCGAAATGCGGCTGGTCCGAGCGTTCGATGCCCTCCGGAAAGACATGCCGCGGCACTATCGGGCCACGCAGCGCCAAGGTGTTGGTTTCGGTCATGGCCAGTTCGACGATCGCCACCGCGTCCTTGGCATCGCGTGGCGCGGCCACCGGACCGAGCGGAATCGGCAGCGGCCGGCCGCCGCTGCCGCGCCGCGCCGCGACAAAACCGGCTTCGCCAAAAATCGGCACGTCGATAAGGACGGCATCGCGCTCGGGCCATTCCGCGCTCGCCGCCAGCCGTTCCGGCGCGTGCCAGGCGGCAAGCACCGTGGTCGGTCCTTCGCGCGCGAATAGGCCGGTCTCGGCAAGACGGAACGCCACCGCGGCGGGCAGGATCAACGTGCCGGCGCGCTCGTCGCGGCGCTGGCGCGCGAAGACGTTGGCGTCGAACGGGTGATGCAGCGACAGCGTGCCGCCGCTGAGCAACCACGGCACCAGCGTGAGGCAGATGCCGGCAAAGGACGCCGGCGCGATGGCCGACAATACGCTGGCGTCTTGCTCCATCCGACTTTCGAGCAGCACGCACAATCCGCCGGCCAAAAGCTCGAGATGACGGCGCGCCACCGGCACCGGACCGTCCTCGCCGACCTCGAAAGTCGTCACCGCGAGATGGGCTGCGGCGTCGCTGTCGCGATCGAGCGGCGGCACGGCATCGAGTTTCGCCGCGGTGAAGAGATCGTCGAACGGCACCGCGCCGTCGGGAAGGCTGGCGCCGAAGCCGCCGACATAGCGGATCGAAAACACTTCCGCGGCGACGTGCATGGCGAGCTGACAATGCTCGAACCCGCCGACGCGGCGGCAGGTGATCAGCGCCTTGGCGCCGACCCGCGCCAGCGCCGTGACGGCGTCGGCGCGGCGCCACAAGAGCGGCAGCGGCGCCGCGATCAATCCGGCGCGCAGCACACCGAGGACGGTCAAAACGTTCTCGACGATATTCGGCATCTGGATGCCGACGATGGCGTCGGTCGGCAGTCCCATGCGGCGCAGCCGTCCGGCGATCGCCGAGATCATGCGGTCGGCCTCGGCATAGGACAGCCGCAGCGGCGCGCCGTCGGTAAAGCTTTGCCGGTTCGGCGGGTCGGTAAGCGCGATCGCGCCGGGCCGCCGCGCCGCCGCGCGACGAAACAATTCGTCGAGCGTGATACGGCCCTGACCGTGCGGCGCGACGTTTGCTGCGCCCGTGGGAGCCCCCAGAATCATGGACCTATCTTAGCTCTGCGCATCATTGCAGAGTCTTTGAAGGTTGCCGCCACCAGGTTTCCGGCAAATAGCCGAACAACAACGTCCGCGCCGGATGCTGGATGGTATTCCACCGCGCCACCCATTGATCGGGAAGGTAAAACAGCGGAACCACATATGAGCCGGAAATCAGCACGCGGTCGAGCGCGCGCACGGCATCGACCAGATCGGGACGGGTGCGCGCGCGCAGCAAAGCGGCGATCATGGCGTCGACCGCGGCGCTTTTGACGCCCATGTAATTGCGCGAGCCTTGTTCGTCGGCCGCCGCCGCGCTCCAATAAATGCTCTGCTCGTTGCCCGGCGACAGCAACTCGTCCCAGCGGTATTCGATCATGTCGAAATCGAACGACGCTAGGCGCTCTTCGTATTGCACGGCATCGACGAGACGGGCCTGCGCGGCGATCCCGGCGCGCGCCAGCATAGCGGAATAAGCGAGCGCCAAGCGCTCGTCGTCACGGTTGGTGACCATGATCTCGAAGGCAAACGGCCGCCCGCTGGCGCGATCGCGCAGCGTCGTGCCTTTGAGCTCGTAGCCGGCGGCTTCAAGAAGGCCAAGCGCCTGGCGCAGCGCGGCGCGGTCGCGGCCGGAGCCATCGCTAAGCGGCGGCGACCAAGTGCCGTCGAGCACGTCGAGGCGCACCGCATCCAGATAGGGCGCCAGCAGCGCGCGCTCTTGCTGATCCGCCGGACGATGGTAGGCGGACAGCTCGCTGTCGTCGAAGAAGCTCGCGCTGCGCCGATACAAATTGTAGAAGAAATTGCGATTGACCCATTGGAAATCGAACAACAAAGCGAGCGCCTGGCGCACGCGAATATCGGCGAAGATCGGCCGGCGCGTGTTGAAGACGAAGTCGGACGCAAATTTCGGCAAGTCGCTGCGGAACGTATCCTTGACGACGCGGCCGTCGCGGGCGGCCGGAAAATTGTAGCCGGTCTGCCAGCGGGTCGGATCGGTTTCGGCGCGCACGTCGTAGAGCCCGGCCTTGAACGCTTCGAAATAGGCGTTCTCGTCGCGATAAAAATCGAAGCGCAGCTCGTCGAAATTCCATAAGCCGCGATTGATGGGAAGATTGCGGCCCCAATAATTGGGGTCGCGCTTGAAGGTGACGCTTTTTCCCGGATCGACGGCGGCGACGACATAGGGGCCGCTGCCGATCGGCTTTTTCAGCGTCGATTTCTCGAACGTCGCGACATCGATCGCGTGTTTCGGCAAGATCGGCATCAGGCCGAGGATCAGCGGCAATTCGCGGTCGCTGGTATCGGCAAAATCGAAACGTACGACGCGGGGCCCGAGAATTTCCGCTTTGGCGACCCGCGAATAATAAGTGCGGTGATTGGGCCGGCCGTGGTCGCGCAACAGCTGCCAGGAAAACACCACGTCCTCGGCGGTCACCGGCGCGCCGTCGGAAAAATGCGCCGCCGGATCGAGCGTGAAGGTGACGTAGCTTCGCGCCGCGTCGGTCTCGACTGTGCGCGCCAGTAATCCGTACAGCGTGAACGGCTCGTCGTAACTGCGCGCCATCAAGCTTTCGATGACATAGCCGCGCACCGGCTGCACCGCGAGACCTTGGACGATGAGCGGATTGAGGCTGTCGAAGGTGCCGAGCACGCCCTCGATCAGCCGGCCGCTCTGCGGCGCGTCGGGATTGACATAGGGCAGCGCGGCAAAGTCGTCGGGCAAAGCGGGCGCGCCATGCATGGCAATCGCCGGTTGACCCAATTTTTTGGCAATGGCATCCGGGGCGATGATTTCGGTCGGCGCGGCAACAGCCGATTGGATAAAGCCGGCCGGCAGGCCTGCCAGCAGTTGAGCGCCGCTATAGACGGCCAGCATTCGATATCCGACGGTGCGCAGGATTTCCTCGGCGGAACTGTGCTGAGCGCGATTCGCTCGTCCAGCGGCGAATGTACCAGAGCGCCGGGGCAGGCGTCCGTCGCCGGCGGGGCTTAAGGCCTTGACCGACGGTTGTCGGCGCGGGCTTTATCTGGCGCCGCAATTGCGCTATTGGGCCGGGCCAAGGGGCGAAAAGGGGTCACGGTGTTGCCGTATTCTGCGTCGATTGACCGTCGCGCGGGGGATGGCGCGGCACGGCGGCGAATGCCGGCCGTAACGATATAGCGGATCACTAACAGTCAAGTCTGACCAGGCAGATCGACGGGGTCGCTCGGATCCCGGTCGGATTGCTGGTGGCGGCACTTAAAGAGGAACTGCAGCTCATGAATTATCGCACCGCGTCGGCGCCGGCTCGCCCGGTGGGCCGGGCGCCCGCTGCCATCGCCAAAAGATTGGGCCAAACGGCAATCCTGACCGTCGCCCTCGCCCTCGGGCTGCAGGCCGCGACCGGCTCTCAGGCATTCGCCCAGCCGAAGCCGGCGACGAAAAAGCCGGCCGCTCCAGCGGCACAGCCTGCTCCCGCCGCGCAACCGCCGGCGCAAGGCGAGCAGCAACAGCCGGTGCAATTGATCTATTCGCCGTGGACCAAGTTCTGTCTCAAGAACCAGAACGATCCCAATTCCAAGCAGGTCTGCTTTACCGGCAAGGACGCCCGCATCGAATCCGGCATGCCGGTGGTCGCCGCCGTGCTGATCGAGCCGGAGGGCGAGCCGAAGAAAATCCTCCGTGTCACCCTGCCGCTCGGCGTGCAGCTTATTCACGGCACCCGCGTGATCGTCGACAATAACCAGCCGATGACGGCCCCTTACGTGATCTGCTTCACCAATGGCTGCATGGCTGATTATGACGTCACGGCCGACATGATCGGCAAGATGAAAAAAGGGCAGGGCCTCGTCGTCCAGGCGATCAATACAACCGGCCAGCCGATCAGCCTGGTGCTGCCGCTTGCCGATTTCGCCAAGGCCTATGACGGGCCGCCGACCGATCCGAAGGTGTTCGAGGAGCAGCAGAAGAAGCTGCAGGACGAGTTGCAGCGGCGGGCCGACGAAGCGCGCCAGAAGCTCCAGCAGCAGGAGGGTGCGCCCGGAGCGTCAGTTGCGCCGCCCGCAGGCGGGCCGGCGAAGAAATAGCGAATTGGGCGTGGGGCGGATTAGCGAAGCGTAATCCGCCGCTTTGGCGACGCCACATGGCGGATTACGCCTTCGGCCAACCCGCCCTACAGCTAATGCAGCATCGCCGCGCGCGGGCGATAGCCGCCCTTGCCATCCTTGACGAAGACTTCGGCGACCTGCGGATGGCGTACCGGCTCGCCGGTGGTGTCGGGCAATAAATTCTGTTCCGAGACATAGGCGACGTATTCGGTCTCCTCGTTCTCGGCGAACAGATGATAGAACGGCTGGTCCTTGCCCGGCCGCACTTCGGCGGGGATCGCCTGGTACCACTCCTCGGTATTGTCGAACACCGGATCGATGTCGAACACGACGCCGCGGAACGGATAGAGCCGGTGCCGCACCACCTGGCCGATCTGGTACTTCGCGTTTCGAATCTTTTCCATCGCAGAACGCATTTTAGCCTTTCACCGGGGCGGTCATGCAACGATTATGCCGCACCTTGCGCGGCGTGGGGAGCCACTTCATAGCCCGTAGCGCTGCCCCATTTCGGTATCCTTCTCGGCCACGAGCCCCGCCAGATCGACCAGCACCTTGGCCTGTTTCCAGGTCGCGTCGTCCTGCATCTTGCCGTCGATCATCACCGCGCCAGAGCCGTCCGGCATGGCGGCGATGATCTTCTTGGCAAACGCCACCTCGGCCGGGTCGGGCGAGAACACCCGCTTGGCGATCGGCACCTGGTTCGGATGCAGCGTCCAGGCACCGACGCAGCCCATCAGGAACGCGTTGCGGAATTGCACTTCGCAAGCCGCGCTGTCGGCAAAATCGCCGAACGGGCCGTAGAACGGTTTTATGCCGGCCGCAGCGCAGGCATCGACCATTTTGGCGATGGTGTAGTGCCAAAGGTCCTGCTGATAGGCCGGCCGCGGCGCGCCGGGCGCGCCGGCATCGGCCAGCACCTTGTATTCGGGATGGCCGCCGCCGACCCGCGTCGTCTTCATGGCGCGGGAGGCGGCGAGGTCGGCCGGGCCGAGACTGATGCCGTGCATGCGCGGCGAGGCGACCGCGATCGAGGCGACGTTGTCGACGCCTTCGGCGGTCTCCAGGATTGCATGAATGAGGATCGGCTTTTTCACGCCGTGCTTGGCTTCAAGCTGGGCGAGCAGCTGATCGAGATAATGGATGTCCCAGGCGCCTTCGACTTTCGGCAGCATGATGACGTCGAGCTTCTTCCCGATGGCCGCGACGATCTCGGTAATATCGTCGAGCACCCAGGGTGAATTCAGCGCATTGATGCGCGTCCACAAACCGGTCTCGCCGAAATCGCAGGACTTCGCCATTTCGATAAAGCCGTTTCTTGCGGCTTCCTTGGCGTCGGCTGGAATCGCATCCTCCAGATTGCCAAGCACAACGTCGACCTGCGCAACCAGCTCCGGCACTTTGGCGCGCACCTTCTCGATATGCGGCGGCACGAAATGAATCATGCGCTCGAGCCGGAGCGGCAATTCGCGCAAGGGGATCGGTGCGCCGATCGCCAGCGGCTTGAAGAAATTGCGCGGCAGTTTCATGCGGGTACCGAGGGTTCCTTACAGCTGACGGTAGGATGAACAGAAGGGCCCGCCAAGCCGTTTTTCACGGCATTGCTGCCTAGGAAATAGCGTTCCTCACACCCTCTCGCCGCGCATCAGCCGCGGCTGCGAGGCGGCCGGCGTCACGCCTTCGCGCATCAAGGCGCGGCGTAAGGGACCGATGCGGTCGACGAGATAAAGCGACAACCCGCGCGCACCGTGCGCGGGGAAGAAATCGGTGAGCAAGCTCCTATTCAACATGTCGATGGCGATGGTCCGGCTGGTCGCATCGGCGCGGCGCTGTCGGTCATAGCGCGCCAGCACGTCGGGCGCTCCGATATCGAGACTTTCGCGACGCGCGTCGGCGACGATCTCGGCCAGCGTAGCGCCGTCGCGCAGCCCGAGATTGAGCCCCTGCGCGCCGATCGGCGGCACCACATGCGCGGCTTCGCCCACGAGCGCGATCCGCGCGCGCGCAAAAACTTCTGCGGTTTCGATCGCCAGCGGAAAAACGCCGCGGCCGGGCTCGACGCTCATGGTGCCGAGCAGCGAATGGGCGCGGCGCTCGATCTCGGCCGATAGGGCGGCGTCATTCAGCGCGGCGAATTCGGCGGCGCGCGACGGCTCGAGCACCCAGACCAGGCTCGAACGGCGGCCCGGCAGGGGCACCAGCGTAAACGGGCCGCTTTCGGTGTGGAACTCGGTCGACGTGTCGTCGTGCGAACGGGCGTGGGCGAGATTGAGCGTCAGGGCCGTCTGCGGATAGCTCCGCCGCCGCGTGGCAAGCCCGGCAGCGTCGCGAGCGAGCGAGCGCGCACCGTCGGCGCCGACGGCAAGCCGGACCCGTGCTTCGCGACTGGCATATTCGATTGTGACGCCGTCGGCGTCGGGCTTGATCGCGAGCGCCGCAACGGCGATGCGCGGCAATCTCAGTTCGGCAGCGCGGGCTTCGAGCGCGGCCAGCAGATATCGGTTCTCGATGTTGTATCCGAACGCATCGAGCCCGATCTCGGCCGCGTCGAAAAAGACCTCGGGCGCGCGAAACAATCGTTGGGTATCGTCAACGATGCGAAGTTTCTTCAGCGGTGCGGCGTGCTGCAGGCAAGCGTGCCACGCACCAAGCGTTTCCAGTGCCGTGACGGACCCCGAAAGCAGCGCCGTCGTCCGGTGGTCGGGCTTTGCCGGCGGCGCGATCAGTATCGCGTCCACCGCCGCTGCTTTAAGCGCAATGGCGCAGACGAGCCCGGCCGGCCCGCCGCCGATCACGGCGACTTCGGAGGTGAAATCCCTATTCATGTCCATAATTGCTTGCGCTTGGTGCCGTCAACTGCCGGTGATTTAGGGTCGAATATCCCACAATGACAGCAGGATTGGGTACGAATTTCTATTTCACGTATAAGCTTAACTTATGGACTCAACCGAACCGGCAAAAGAGGCCAAAGCGCCGACCGCGGCCGCCTTTGCCGTCCACGTCTTCACCGCCTGCGGCGCCGCTTGCGCGCTCTTGGCGCTGCTCGCCGCGGCGCGCGCCGACTGGCCGCAAATGTTCGTCTGGCTGGGCGTCGCACTCTTCATCGACGGCGTCGACGGCACTTTCGCCCGGCGGCTGCGGGTTGCCGACCTCTTGCCGCGCTGGTCTGGCGACGTGCTCGATCTCGTGGTCGATATTCTCAATTACGTGTTCGTGCCGGCCTTTGCGGTCGTCGCCGGCGGGCTATTGCCGCAAGCCTTGGCGATCCCGCTTGGCCTCCTTATCGTCGTCACCGGGTCGCTTTATTTTGCCGACCGGCTGATGAAGACCTCGGACTATTACTTTCGCGGCTTTCCGGCGCTATGGAACGTGGCGGTGTTTTATCTGTTCCTGCTCAAGCCCGCGCCCTGGCTCGGCGCCGCGCTGATTGCGGCCCTGGCGGCGCTGACCTTCGTGCCGTTTCACGTCGTCCACCCGGTCCGCATCGCCCATTTGCGCGCCCTGACGACGGGCGCGCTCATTCTCTGGATGCTGCTCGCTATCTTCGCCGTGGCACGAAATCTCGATCCCGGCTTCTGGGCCCTTGCCGGCTTGTGCCTCCTTGCGGTCTATTTCGTCGGCGTCGGCTTCCTGCGCCGGCATCATCCCTAACTGTTGCCGGCATCATCCCTAACTGTTGGAGTATCCCCCGTGCCCCGACCCGTTCTTCTCATCGCCGGCGGCAGCCGTGGTATCGGCGCGTCGACGGCAAAGCTTGCCGGCGAGCGCGGCTATGACGTCGCCATCAATTACGTTCGCAATGCCGAGGCCGCGGCGGAGGTCGCCGAGGCGGTGAAGAAATCCGGCGGCAAGGCCGTCACGCTGCAAGGCGACATGTCGAAGGAAGACGAGATCGTCGGCGTCTTTGGCGAAACGACGCGCGCGCTCGGATCGATCACACATTTTGTTTTTAGCTCCGGCGTCGGCGGCAAGAATTCGCGGCTCGACGCGGCCACCGCCGACACCATTCGCGAGGTGATCGACATCAATCTGTTCGGCTGTCTGATCTGCGCCCGTGAAGCGGTGCGGCGCATGTCGACGGCGCAGGGCGGCAAAGGCGGTTCGATCGTCTTTCTGTCGTCGATCGCTTCGGTCACCGGCGGCGCCGGCGAATATGTGTTCTACGCCGCAGCCAAAGGCGGGGTCGACGCGCTGACCAACGGCCTGGCGCGCGAAGTGGCGAAAGAGGGCATTCGCGTCAATGCGATCCGGCCGGGCCCGACCCGGACCGACATCCACGAACCCGGACGCCTGGAACGGATCACGCCGCTATTGCCGATGGGCCGGCCGGGCGAGCCGGACGAAATCGCCGAGGCGGTGCTGTTTCTATTGTCCGACGCCGCGTCTTATATCAGCGGCACGGTGCTCAATGTTTCGGGCGCGCGGTAAATGGAGCATTTGCCGACAAAATAGAGATCGCGGAGCAAAGCTCGGTCATGTCCGCCTTTCGTCAATAAGCACTGAGCGCCGCTTATGGTTTCGTCGCGGTCACTTCTCCAGCACATTACCGCTTGAGCTTAGCTTGGCTGCAACTTTTCGATTGCATGTACCCTGATGGCTCGTCATATCCGAAGTTTCCCTTTGGGAAATACCCATTCGCCGGTCGTGTCATATTTCTCCACGGCGGCCGAACCGGCGCCCCAGTAGCCACGCCGCTCCCGCAATTGCTGCCGTTCGGCTTCGCAGGCCGTGCGCTTGTCGATTGGCTTCCAAACGCCAAGCTGAACACGCTACTGCAAACAATTATGACAATGATGGGACGCGAGATGATTGGCCACATGACGGCCACCAAACATTTTTCCATACCAAAGCCTAGCTGCCAGTATTGCCCGCGACAAGGTTTCAGGCATTGGAAGCTGATTTTTCATATCGGCGGTCAAAGCATCGATCGACGGTCATCTTGCGCAGCAGCAATTTTGTGTTGCCGATATCGACTTCGGGTCAATAGCGGAAATGACACTCTTGAATTTCGATTATCTGCTTTGCCCTCGAAAGCGGACATCGCGCGTCCATTTCGCTGCTGCTCAGTAGCGCCGATGGTAAGTTGCCGCTGTCAGACATCCATCGGCGCGCTTGGCCTTGACGGCTACTTTAACTTGGCGGGGATAATCCGCATTCAGTCGGGTATTTGCGCCGGATCGACCGATTGCGGCGCTGCGGCTGGTTTTGGTGGTCGCGGTGCTGTCGCCGGGGCGGCAAAATTAACGGGCCTCTCGCCCGTCTCGGGCTGCGGCATGGCCGACGCCGCGGGTGGTCGTACGGGAGTCCCGCTTCCTGCGCTCCCGGGCGGGGTCACGCCGGTGGACGGCGGCTTCGCGGCAACCGACGGAGCCGTGCGACGTCCGCCGACGATGGCGAGAACCTGGCTGATAACCAGAGCATGCAGTCGCGGCGATTTGTCGATGTTGAGATGGTCGATCTTTGGATCGCCGCTCAAATCGATATTGCGTAGCGAGCCACGAAAGCCGGGGCCCGGCCGCATGTGGGCGTAATCGCGCTGCGTCAGGTTGAGCACACGGGCGACATTTGCCGGTGCCGGAAACGACTGCGTGGCGTCAAACGGCACGACGAGCGCCACCGGGACACCCTTATCGCCCAGGTAGTCGGCCATCTCCATGACGGCGTCGGCGCCGAGCGAATGACCGATAAGGATGATAGGTCCTTCCTTCCCGGCCTTGTAGCTCGCCGCGGCCTTGTCAGCGATTGCTTTCCAGTCGTCGTGACTGTGCGATGAGGCATCGACGCCGCGCTTGTTAAGTTCGTCCGCCAGTGTGTCCATGCCCAGCGAGAAAACGTCAGCGAGACCGCGAAACAGGTAGACGTGCGCGCGCGATTGGGTCATCCCCGGTCGCGATCCGAGGACGACCATCATCGCCAACGAAAGCACCCCGATCGCTGCAAAACCACGCCAATGTCTCATCACCACCTCAAGCTCGGTCACCTTCAACATTCGTGTTAAACTCAAGACCGTCAAGGCGCCTAAAAGCGGACCATCGCGTAGAATGGATGAGGCGACCCGTGTGACCGCCTTGTGTTCGACGCTTCTGCGCCTATGATCCCGGCCGAGCTTTTCACAGACAATCCGAACATATTTAAGGGAGAGGAAAAATGGTTGCGGCAGTACGCGTGCATAAGACGGGCGGCCCCGAAGTTTTGACCTACGAAGAGATCGAACTGCCGGCGCCCGGCCAGGGCCAAGTGCGGGTGAAGCAGCACGCCTGCGGCGTCAATTTCATCGATACCTATTTCCGCATGGGCATGTATCCCTCTCCAGTCGGCCTGCCCTTTATTTGCGGAAATGAGGCAGCCGGCGAGGTCACCGCCCTCGGTCCCGGCGTCACCGACCTCAAGGTGGGCGATCGCGTCGGCTACGTCGTGCCGCTCGGCTGCTACGCCTCCGAACGCAACGTGCCCGCCGACCGCGCCGTGAAGCTGCCGTCGAACATCAGCTACGAGCAGGCCGCCGCCATGATGCTCAAGGGCATGACGGCGGAATATCTGCTGCGCCGGACGTTCAAGGTCGAGAAGGGCATGAACGTCTTCGTGCACGCCGCGGCCGGCGGCGTCGGCCTGATCCTGTGCCAATGGGCCAATCATCTCGGCGCCAATGTCATCGGCACGGTCGGCTCCAAGGACAAGGCCGCGCTCGCCAAGGCCAATGGCTGCCATCACACCATCCTCTATCGCGACGAGGATTTCGCCGCGCGGACCAAGGAAATCACCGGGGGAAAACTCTGCAGCGTGATCTATGACGGCATCGGCAAGACCACATTCCCGGCCTCGCTCGATTGCCTCGCCCCGCTCGGCTATTTTGTCAGCTACGGCAGCGCCTCGGGCCAAGTCGACGCCTTCAACATCAACATCCTGCAGACCAAGGGTTCGCTGTTCGCCACCCGCCCGACGCTCAACACCTATGCCGCCAAGCGCGAGGATTTGTTGGCCATTGCCAACGATCTGTTCGAACGTCGTCGGCAAAGGCGCGGTCAAAATCCCGATCAATCAGAAATACGCACTCAGGGACGCCGTGAAAGCACACCGGGATCTGGAAAGCCGCAACACCACCGGCTCGTCCATCTTGATTCCCTAATTTCGTTTCATTCGGGAACGCCGTCGCAAGGCGGCGTGCCCGGGAATCGACAATCGCAAGTCGCGCAGCTTTAGCGCGGCAGCGTTTCTTTAAGCGATTGCATTTATGGATTCCTGCCTCGCGCCAGGCGAGCCCCGGAAGGACGAGGCCACGATGAAAATCTGGGGCTACTGGGCAACGCTCGGCTGGTCGGTCCTCGCCTATTTTGCCGGCCAAGTCGCCGCGACAGCGATCGTGCTGTGGTGGCAGCAAGGCGATTTGTCTTCGCTGGTGCGCACACCTTACGACGGCGCGACCGTCACGCTGTCGGTCCTGGTGCTCAATCCGGTCACGGTCGCCGTTCTACTCGCTGCGGTGCGTCTCGCGAAGGCCGATCCGGTGGAATACTTCGCCTTCGCTTGGCCGCGAGCACGCGACGTAACGACAGGAGTCATAGGCCTTATATGCCTGATCGCTGTGAGCGACGGAGTGCTTTATTTGAGCGGCGAAGGGCTGGTGACTTCGTTCCAGCTGCAATCCTATACGACGGCGGTCGCGGAGGGTTGGCTGCCCGCGATGCTGTTCGCGGCCATCATCCTCGCACCGGCGGGCGAAGAAATCCTATTTCGCGGTTTTCTGTTCCGCGGCTTCGTCCGCCCGGAACGCCGAGCGTGGCCGGGCATCATCGCCACCGCGGTGCTCTTTGCCGTTCCGCATGTGCAATACGACTGGGTCGGGGTATTGCAGATTTTGGTCGTCGGCCTGTTTTTGGCCTGGATGCGGTTGCGCAGCGGCTCGATCGTGCTGACGTTTCTCCTGCACGCGCTGTTCAATCTCGAGGGCACTTTGGAGACCGTGGCGCAGGTGCATTTTTTCACCAAATGATTTTTGGCTGCGGTCTGCGCGCTTATTGGCCGAAAATACGGCCCAGAGCATCAACTGTCTTGTTCGCTGTGCCGCCCACTTGCACCGGTTGGTTCGGCTCGCGACGCGGCAACCCGATGACCGGTTCGGCAAAGCGCGCGATAGCCGCGACCGTATCGTCGAGCGGCACGGTCGAGCCCGCCGTCTCGCTGACGACGATCGCCAAGACCGGCAAGCCGCGCCGGAACAGCGCGTCGAGCGCGGTCAGCGTGTGGCTGATGGTGCCGAGATAGCTGCCGGCGACCAGGATCAGCGGCAATTGCAGGGCCATCATCACGTCGAGCATGGTGCGCTCGCCGTCGAGCGGGACCATAATGCCGCCGGCGCCTTCGACCAGCAAAACATCGCGCCGCCGATCGATCGCGGTCTGGCAGTATTTGATGACGGTATCGACGTCGATGCGGCGCCCCTCGCGTTCGGCCGCCAGATCCGGCGACAGCGCGGCGCGAAAGCGCCACGGCGAAATCCGGTCGATCTCCGGCTCCGTCACCGGCAGGCCGAGCGCGTCCAAGAGCACCCCTGGATCGCTCGCCGCGGCCTGCGCCGGATCGTAGCCGCTGACCACCGGCTTGATGGCGTCGACCAGCCGGCCCATCTGGCGCAGGTGCCGGATCAACGACGCCGCCACATAGGTCTTGCCGACGTCGGTGCCGGTCCCGGTGATGAAGATCGCGCTCACGCGTCAATGCCTCAACACGCGGCTTCGCACCACGTCGGCAAGCCGCGCGATCTCGGCATCGGGATGCTGCGCCGTAAAGGCAAAACGCAGCCGCGCGGTGCCCACCGGCACCGTTGGCGGCCGGATCGCGACCACCAAAAAACCCTCGTCGCGCAACAGGTCGGACGCCGCCAGCGCGGCGTCGGTCTCGCCGACGATCACCGGGACGATGGCGCTTTGCGCCTCCGGCAGGTTGAGCGCGCGGGCGAATTCGCTGGCTTTGCGGAGCGGCAGGGCGGCGTAGTCCGGCTCGCGGACGATCACGTCAAGGGAGGCAATGGCGGCGGCGACGACGGGCGGCGGCAGGCCGGTCGAATAGATGAAGGTGCGGGCACGCGTCTGCATCAGATCGATCACGACGCGGGAGGCGCACAGATAGCCGCCATAGCCGCCGACCGCCTTGGACAGCGTGCCCATTTGCAACGGCACCTCACAGGCTCCGTCGGCAAAGCTCGAACCGCGACCGCCGCCGACCACGCCAAGACCATGCGCATCGTCCGATAGAAGCCAAGCGTCGAAGCGCTGCGCCAATTGCGACAGTGCGGCCAACGGCGCCAGATCGCCATCCATCGAGAAAACGCCGTCGGTTGCAATCAGTGCACGCTTTTTGCCGCCGCGATGCGCCTTCAGCAGCGCCTCGGCGTGATCGGCATCGGCGTGACGATAACGCTGCACGGTGGCGCCAGAGAGTTTCGCGCCGGCATGAATGCAGGCGTGCGAAAGCTCGTCGATCAGGATGAGATCGTCCGGCCCGACCAGCGCCGGGATGATGCCGGCATTGGCGAGGTAGCCCGAGCCGAAGACGCAGGCCGCCTCCGTACCCTTGAGCCGCGCCAACCGGCCTTCAAGTTCCGCATAAAGCGGGTGATTGCCGGTGACGAGCCGCGACGCGCCCGCGCCGACGCCATAACGCGTGGTGGCCGCGATCGCCGCGGCGATAACATCGGGGTGCCGGCTGAGGTTGAGGTAGTCGTTGCAGGAGAACGACAGCAGACGCCGGCCGGCGCGCTCGGCCCAGATGCCGTCGCGTGCGGTGACAGCCGGGCTACGGCGTAACTTGGCCCGTTCCAGCGCATCGAGTTTCTCGCCGGCAAAATCGTCAAGCGAGCGCATTATTTTCGTTACCTCGAACAAACGTGACCTCGGCCGGGCCGGGAGGCACAATGGCGCGCCTTATCCTTCCATGAAAGCGCCGAATGCCAGGCAATACCAGCGAAAACAAGGGGATGGGACAGACCGCACAGCCGGCTTGGTATTCTGCCGGCCTCGGTCATATCTGGCTGCCTTACGCGCAGATGAAGACCACAAGCCCGCCGCTTGCGGTCACAGCGACGCGCGGCAGCCGCATCGTGCTCGCCGACGGGCGCGAATTGATCGACGGCATCGCCTCGTGGTGGACCGCCTGTCACGGCTATAACCACCCGCATATCCGCGCCGCCGTGGAGCGCCAACTGGCGCAAATGCCGCATGTGATGTTCGGCGGAATGGTTCACGAACCCGCGCTGACGCTGGGGCGCCGGCTGACCGCGCTCTTGGCGCCTGCCGATCTCGACCGCGTCTTTTTCAGCGACTCCGGCTCGGTGGCGGTGGAAGTCGCGCTGAAAATGGCGGTGCAGTATTGGCGCAATCGCGGCATTCGCGGCCGCAATCGGATCGTTTCGTTCAAGGGCGGCTATCATGGCGACACGACGGGTGCCATGGCGGTGTCCGACCCGGAAGGAGGCTTCCATGCCGCGTTCCGCGGGCTATTGCCGGAGCAGATCCTGCTCGATCTTCCAACCGACGATGCGAGCACGGCGGCGCTTGAGGCGACGCTGGCCGCGCGAGCCGACGAGGTCTCCGCCGTCATCGTCGAGCCCCTGGTGCAAGGCGCCGGCGGCATGCTGTTTCACGACGCCAGCGTGCTCAAAATTTTGCGTAGATTGGCGGACCGTTACGAGCTGCTGCTGATCTTCGATGAAATCTTTACCGGCTTCGGCCGCACCGGCGCGATGTTCGCCTTCCAGGACGCCGGCGTGGTGCCGGACATTGTCACCCTGTCGAAGGCGTTGACCGGCGGCACGCTGCCGCTCGCCGCCACCATCGCCAGCCGGAAGGTCTTCGACGCCTTCTGGTCCGACGACCCGGCTCAGGCTCTCATGCACGGGCCGACCTTCATGGCCAACCCGCTCGCTTGTGCCGCGGCCAATGCCTCGCTCGATCTGTTTGAGCGCGAGCCGCGGGTGGCTCAGGTGACCAAGATCACGGCCGTCTTGCGGCAAGGCCTCGAGCCCTGCCGCGCGCTTCGTGGCGTCAAAGACGTGCGGGTCAAGGGGGCGGTTGGCGTGGTCGAACTCGAGCGGATCGAGAATCTTAACGCCTTACGGCAACGGTTTGTTGCTGAGGGTGTTTTTATCCGGCCATTCGGCAATATCGTTTATCTGACGCCGGCCTTTACCACTGCCGAGGGTGAGCTCGCCACACTGACGGATGCCATCCGCCGCGCACTGGCCCAAGTAATCACATAATCGGCTTGCCGCGGATATCGATCGCCTTCTCAATCTTCAAGAGCGCCCCGATGCCGGTATCGGCGCCGACATGGGTCTGCTCGCGCGGTAATAGTTTTGCAAAAATCGCGTCGTAGATGGACCCGCTTTCGTGCAACGCGACGCTGCCGTAGAAGCGCAAGAAGCCGCTTTCCAGCACGCCGTCGCGCTGCGCCTTGAAGTTCGAATACATCACGCACACCCGCTTGTCGTGCGACAGGTTCTCCAGCGCCGTGCGCTTGGAACGCTCCCAATAGGCAAGGTGAGTATCGTCGAACACGATCATGCTGCCCTTGACCGAAATATTCGGACCCGCGGGTCCATAAGTGGCGACCAGGCAGGGACAGCCGTCGTCCCAGGCATTGCGGATCAGCGTCTTGATGGTGTCGGAAAGGGGCATGAGCGGATGACCTTGCGATTTTCGGAGGTCGCCAGCTTTACACGGCTATCAGCAGGCGAGCCAAGCGGGCGAAATCCTCGCCCTAATAGCCGACGACGGTGCCGTGCAGATCATAGGCATCCGCCCGCTCGATTTTCACCGTGGCGATCTCGCCGACGCGCAGCGGCCGATGGCTGGAGAGGTGGACGACGCCGTCAATTTGCGGTGCGTCGCCTTTGCTGCGGCCCTTGCCAGCCCCTGACTTGGCGTCAACCTCATCAATGATGACGCGCTCGCGGCCGCCAACTCTGCGCTTGAGCCGTTTTTGCGAAATCGCCTGTTGGCGCGCCATCAAGCGGTGATGGCGCTCTTCTTTGGCCGTGTCGGGCACTGGGGACGCGAGGTCGTTGGCGGTCGCGCCGGCGACCGGCTCGTAGCGGAAACAGCCGACGCGATCGAGTTGCGCCTCGTCGAGCCAGTCGAGCAGCAGCGCAAAATCCTCCTCGGTCTCGCCCGGGAAGCCGACGATGAAGGTCGAGCGGATGGTCAGGCTCGGGCAAATGTCGCGCCAGGCGCGAATGCGCTCCAGCGTCTTTTCCTGCGCTGCCGGGCGGCGCATGCGTTTGAGCACCGCGGGGCTCGCATGCTGAAACGGCACGTCCAAATAAGGAAGAATCTTACCCTCGGCCATCAGCGAAATGACTTCGTCCACGTGCGGGTAGGGGTAGACGTAATGCAGCCGCACCCAGACGCCGAGTTCGCCAAGCTCACGGGTCAGATCGAGAAATTTGGCTCGCACTGCGTGGTCTTTCCAGGTGCTGGCCGCATATTTGAGATCGACGCCATAGGCCGAGGTGTCCTGCGAAATGACCAGGAGCTCTTTAACCCCGGCAGCCACCAGCCGCTCGGCCTCGCGCAGCACGTCGGCCGCCGGCCGAGAAACCAAGTCGCCGCGCAATTTGGGGATGATGCAGAAGGTACAACGATTATTGCAACCCTCTGATATTTTTAGATAAGCATAGTGCCGCGGCGTGAGCTTTATACCTTCGGGCGGAATGAGATCGCTATAGGGGTCGTGTGCCGGCGGCGCGGCGCGATGCACGGCCTCGAGCACGCTCTCGTATTGCTGCGGGCCGGTGACGGCGAGCACGCCGGGATGCGCCGCCGTGATCTTTTCCGGCTCCGCGCCCATGCAGCCGGTGACGATCACTTTGCCGTTTTCGGCCATGGCGGCGCCAATGGCCTCAAGCGATTCCGCCTGCGCGCTGTCGAGGAAACCGCAGGTATTGACGATGGCGAGTTCGGCGCCGGAGTGCTCGCGGGTGAGCTCATAACCCTCTGCACGCAGCCGCGTGATGATGCGCTCGGAATCCACCAGCGCCTTCGGGCAGCCGAGCGAGACGAAGGAAATACGGGGAGAACGGTTCATCTGCGGCGGTTCATAGCATGTCGGCCCGGGTGGCAAGGCCGGATTTCGGTTAAAGCGCAGATAGGCCCGGTAACGCTATTTCGCCACGAAAAAGCCGGCCCGGCACCCTGATTTCACCCGCTGCCATCGGCATTGTCGGAAGTCCATTCGGGGGAAATTAAGGATTTCACGGTCTCCTCCGCCCAGGCGAGTGGTGGGTCCTGATTCTTGGAATGCCGTCCTTTCGGAAGTTTTTGCCAACGAACCGGCGCAGCGCAGGCTGATCGGCCGTCCGTTCCGGCGTGCGCGAGCAAACACCGACGCCGGAAAACAATGGTGCAACCGAGGCATTTCTTCGTCTTGCTGCTGGCCGCCTGCCTGACCGGCTGCGGCGGCTACGCCATGTTCGACCCGAGCGCCGCATTCACTTCGCCAGTCAAGCAAGCCGATTGGATGAAGAGCGGCGGCCAAGCTCCGGTGGCTGAGTCAGCGGATTACGAGACCACCGCAACGGCGCCGGCGGCATCGAACAAGACGGAGTCCACCGCACAAAGCTCGCTCTTCACGCAAGCTGCCGAGACCAAGTTTGCGGCTCCGCCGGCACCCGCCGTCGCGCCGGCAGGGCCGGCTGCAAAGCCGATCGCGGTCGCCGATGCCGCCGACATATCCGTCCCCGTGGCCCCGGCGCCGCAAGCCGTCGAGAAGATCACGCAGCCGCGCGGCCGCGCTTACCTGTTCCGCGGTGTCGCCGGCCTGATCTATTCGCGCGGCATCGACAAATTGGCGGCGCGCATCAGGCGCGCTGGCATCCCCGCGAGCGTGGGGACCTATCTGCTGTGGCGTCCCACTGTCGACGAAGCGATCCGCGACTATCGCCGCGATCCGCAGCCGATCGTCCTGATCGGCCATTCCATGGGCGGCGACTGCGTCCTGGACTTTGCCGAAATGCTCAACCAGGCAGGCATCCCCGTCAGCCTGCTCGTGACCTACGATCCCACGCGCATCGCCGACAACGTGCCGCCCAATGTCGAGCGCTATATCAACATCTACCAGTCGTCCAATTTCATGGGCGGCGGCAACGTCGTACAGGGCTCGCGCTTCCATGGCCACTATGCGAGCTATAATCTCAAGGACCACGCCGAAATTGTTCATATCAATATCGAAAAGGCCGATCGCATCCAGGAGCAATTGGTCGCCAAGATCTCGCAGCTCACCCAAACGCCGGCCGACGCCGAAGGCGAGGCGGTGCCGATCCACTTGGAGGTCCCCGCCGATGCCGCCATCGAGCTATGGGATTCGGGACTGCCGGTTGCCGCGCATGCCGGCGACACTTTAAAGACGCTGGCCGCGACCTATCACGTGCCACTCTGGGCGCTTACCCAGATCAATTCCATGTCGGAACGCGAGCCGCTAGGCGAAAGCCAACGCGTCGTCGTGCCGCGGCATCTTGTGCCGATGCAAATGCCGAGCACGCTGACGAGCTACGCGCCATTGGGGCGGTAAAGTCTCAGGCGCTATCGCGCTCAGCAGTGCGGGGCGAGACAGAGGCCGCTCGGCTCAAAGCAACGCCAGAACGGCACCGCCGTCGATTTGCCGCCGACGCAGGTATAGACTTGGCACCAATGGAGTTGATCGCAATCGGCCACGCAACGGCCGCTCGATTGCGCGCAGGCGCCGGTGAGCGTCTTGTGCTTTGCTGCCAGCGCAGGAGACGGCGATGCCCAACCCAGCGCAAGGATCAGTACGCCGGCGAGCGCAAACTTCGCACTCGATTTCATCGGCACCGCGTCGCCTCCCAAATTTTACGCAAGCAGTTCATTTCAGCAGAGAGATTTCCCATAATCGCGGCTAGCCGACAAGAAGCGAGGTAAGGAGCGACGATGCGGCTTCCCGATCCCCCGCTGCTGTTGCTGACCGACCGGGCCCAGGCGCGGCGCTCGCTCCCCGAAATCGTCGCAGCGGCACTTGCCGGCGGCTGCCGTTGGATAAGCCTGCGCGAAAAAGATCTACCCGAAGACGAACAGGTCGTCTTGGCGCGCATGCTCGTGCCGATAGCGCGCAAATATAGCGCGCGCCTGATGCTGCACGGCGAAGCGGCGCTGGCAAAAATGGCCGGGGTGGATGGCGTGCATTTGCCGTCCGGTAGCGATGCCGCCGCGGCGCGCGCGCTGATCGGTGCGGGAAAGCTCATCGGCGTGTCGATCCACACCGTCACCGAGGCCGAGGCGATCGATCCGCAAGCCGCTGATTATGCGCTGGCGGGACCTGCCTTCGAGACGCCGAGCAAGCCTGGCTACGGCCCGGAAATCGGCCGCAAGGGTCTCGGCGAAATGGCGCGCGCGTGCCGTGTGCCGATCCTCGCTATCGGCGGTATCAATACTGCGCGCGTCGGCGAGGTCATGGCCGCAGGCTGCGCCGGCGTGGCGGTGATGGGCGGTGTCATGCGCGCGCCCGATCCGGCGCTTGAGGTTGGCGCGCTGGTCGCCACGCTGAAAGGCTATCCGCGCGCGCGATAGGTGGTGACACCTTGATCGGGCGCCCAGACGCCAGGCGGAAGTTTTCCGGCCTGCCAGAACACATCGATCGGCATGCCGCCGCGCGGATGGAAATAGCCGCCGATCCGCAGCCATTTCGGCTTGAGCAGCGCGACCAACTTCTTGCCGATCGTGACCGTGCAGTCTTCGTGGAACGCGCCCTGGTTGCGAAAGCTGTTCAAATAGAGCTTCAGCGATTTCGACTCAACCAGCCAGTCCTTCGGCACATAGTCGATGACGAGGGTGGCGAAATCGGGCTGGCCGGTCACGGGGCACATCACCGTGAATTCCGGGAATGTGAAGCGGGCGACATAGTTGGTGCCGCGGTGCGGATTGCCCACGCGGTCGAGCACCGCCTGATCGGGCGATGTCGGGAGCGGGGCGGGGCGGCCAAGTTGCAATGGTTTCTTCGCCATCGCTTACCTGCATGCCTTGGTTTAGCGGGGCATGACAAGACCCTTGCCGATCCTGTAGAAGCCCGCGGCAGGACAAGCCCGGAGCCTTCATGACCGCCATCGTCGACATTATCGGCCGCGAAATTCTCGACAGCCGCGGCAATCCTACCGTCGAGGTCAACGTCGTGCTGGAAGACGGTTCGCGCGGCCGCGCCGGCGTGCCGTCCGGCGCCTCCACCGGCGCGCATGAAGCCATCGAGCTGCGCGACGGCGACAAGAAGCGCTATCTCGGCAAGGGCGTGAAGACCGCGGTCGAAGCCGTCAACGGCGAGATTTTCGACGCCCTTTCCGGCATGGACGCCGAGGCGCAGGTCAAGATCGACGAGACCATGATCGGGCTCGACGGCACGCCGAACAAAGGCCGGCTCGGCGCCAATGCCATTCTCGGCGTGTCGCTGGCGACCGCCAAGGCCGCGGCCGCGGCGAACAAGCTGCCGCTCTACCGCTATGTCGGCGGCGCCGCGTCGCGGCTGTTGCCGGTGCCGATGATGAATATCGTCAATGGCGGCGTGCATGCCGACAATCCGATCGACTTTCAGGAATTCATGATCGTGCCGCTCGGCGCGCCGAATTTCGCCGAGGCGCTGCGCGCCGGCGCGGAGATCTTTCACACGCTGCGCGCGGCGCTCAAGGCTGCCGGCCACAATACCAATGTTGGCGACGAGGGCGGCTTTGCGCCCAATCTGCCATCGGCGGAAGCAGCCCTCGACTTCGTGCTTTCGGCGATCGACAAGGCCGGCTATCGGCCGGGCGAGCAAGTCGCGCTGGCGCTTGATCCGGCGGCCAGCGAATTTTTCGCAGACGGCGCCTATCACTACAAAGGCGAGGGCAAGACGCGCACGATCGACCAGCAGGTCGATTATCTTGCCGAGCTGATCAGCAAATATCCGATCGTGTCGATCGAAGACGGCATGGCCGAGGACGATGCCGCGGGCTGGAAGAAGCTGACGCAGAAAATCGGCAAAAAATGCCAGTTGGTCGGCGACGATGTTTTCGTCACCAACGCGGCGCGGCTGACCGATGGCATCAAGAACGGCATCGCCAATTCGATTCTGATCAAGGTCAACCAGATCGGCACGCTCACCGAAACGCTGGCCGCGGTCGAATGCGCGCACAAGGCCGGTTATACCGCGGTGATGTCGCACCGCTCCGGCGAGACGGAGGATTCCACCATTGCCGATCTTGCGGTCGCCACCAATTGCGGACAGATCAAGACCGGTTCGCTTGCCCGCTCCGATCGTACCGCCAAATACAATCAGCTCTTGCGCATCGAGGAGGAGCTCGGCGCACAAGCAGCCTATGCCGGGCGAAGCGCGTTCAAGGCGCTTGGATAGGTTCTAAGCTCGCATCCTTGTCCGGTAACGCCAATAGGGGCTATACCGTCATGGCTCTCGCGGGGATCGGTGTGCGATGGACCAAACGCTTGAATTGAAGCCGGGCAACCGCCGGCTTGCGGTTGAAAGCTTAAGCGATTTCATCGTCGGCTCGGTCGATGCCGCAGCGTCCTCCGACGCGCCGTTCACCCATCTCGTGTTCGACCGCGTCTTTCCCGACGACGTTTACGACCTGATGCTCGCCAATATGCCCGACGCAACCGACTATCGGCCGATGCATGGCCGCAGCAAAGGCCACGACCTCACCGACGGCACCCATACGCGGGTGAAGATCGACCTGTTCCCCGAATACATCCGCCACCTGCCGCCGCAAAAACGCGCGGTGTGGGATGTCGTCGGCCGCGCGCTGTGCTCGCAGCCGGTGAAGGAGGCGTTCAAGCGGCGGCTCGCCGGGCCGCTCGCGCGCCGCTTCGGCAACCGCAAGGTCGGCATGTATCCGATCCCGATCCTCACCCGCGACATTCCGGGCTATCTGATCACGCCGCACACCGATACGCGCTGGAAGGGCATCACGGTGCAGCTCTATCTGCCGCCCGACCGCGCGCACACCAATATCGGCACCATCTTTCACGAAAGGCTTGCCGACGGCTCGCTGCCGAAACGTAAGCAAATGTCGTTCGCGCCGAACAGCGGCTACGCTTTCGCCGTCGGCACCGACACCTGGCATTCCGCCGATGCCGTCGGTCCCGAGGTGAAGACGCGCGACAGCATCCTGTTGACCTATTTCGTCGATGCCGGCGCCCTTCGCTTCCTGCGCAACCGCGGCAAGCAATTCGGCAATTTCGTATTGAGCGAAGTCCGCAATCGGCTGCCGTAGACCCGCCATTAATCCCGCTTTAAGCGAGATTCTCCCATGGTGGCGCCATGGTCACCCGCAAACGGCTGCGCACGATCCTCAATGCGCTCGCGCTCTATGCCCTGGCGGCATTGCTCATCGGCTATTTCGGCGTTAACGCCTATAGCGGCAATCGCGGGCTCAAGGCCAAAGAGGTCATCGACCGGCAGTCGGCGGCGCTAAGTGCCGAGCTCGACCGCCTCAAGGTCGAACACACGCAATGGCAGCGGCGCATTGCGCTGCTCAAATCCGACGCGATCGACCCCGACATGCTCGACGAGCGCGCCCGGGCGCTGCTCGATTATGTCGACCCCGATGATTTGACCTTGATGTACGATACGCAATCCCATCGCGCGGCTGGCCCCGACCCTTAAGCCCAGCCCTTGAACTTGCCCGCGCCTGCCCCGAAATTAATTTCTCCGACAAGGAGTTGGCCGCCGGTACTCATCACCCGCGGGAATTCCCCCGACTTTCGCAATTCGGCGTTTTCGGCTAAGGGTTGAAGCCCGCCGGAATTTTTAGCCGACAATGGCGTTTCGAGGACAATAATGGCCGTCGCCCAGACCAAAGAAACGGCTCATGACACACAGGGATTGCTCCCGGCTGCGGACCTCGCGGCAAACGACACCTCGTCGCCGGAGTTCAGCAAGGAACAGGAGCTCGCGGCGCTAAGGCAAATGCTGCTGATCCGCCGCTTTGAGGAAAAGGCCGGCCAGATGTACGGCATGGGCCTGATCGGCGGTTTCTGCCATCTCTATATCGGCCAGGAAGCCGTCGTGGTCGGCATGAAGCTCGCCATGCGCGACGGCGACCAGATGATCACCGGCTATCGCGACCACGGCCACATGCTCGCCTGCGGCATGGATCCGAAGGGCGTGATGGCGGAACTCACCGGGCGGCGCGACGGCTATTCCAAGGGCAAGGGCGGCTCAATGCACATGTTCTCGCTGGAGAAGAAATTCTACGGCGGGCACGGCATCGTCGGCGCCCAGGTTCCGCTCGGTACCGGACTCGCTTTCGCCAACAAGTACCGCGGCGGCGACGACGTTTGTCTGACCTTTTTCGGCGACGGCGCGGCCAACCAGGGCCAGGTCTATGAAAGTTTCAACATGGCCGAGCTGTGGAAACTGCCGGTGGTCTATGTGATCGAGAACAATCGCTACGCCATGGGCACTTCGGTGACACGCTCGTCGGCGCAGACCGATTTTTCCAAACGTGGCGCGTCATTCAATATCCCGGGCTCGCAGGTCGACGGCATGGACGTGCGCGCGGTGAAGGCGGCGGCCGCCGACGCGCTTGCGTGGTGCCGTGCCGGCAAAGGTCCGACCATTCTGGAAATGCTGACCTACCGCTATCGCGGCCATTCGATGTCGGATCCGGCCAAATACCGCACCAAAGAGGAAGTCGACAAAGTGCGCACCGAGCACGATCCGATCGAGCAGGTGCGCAAGCGGCTTCTCGACAAGAAATGGGCGAGCGAAGACGAGTTGAAGAAGATCGACGCGTCGGTCCGCGCCGTCGTCAATGAAGCGTCGGAGTTCGCCACCCACGATCCCGAGCCTGACGCTTCCGAGCTTTATACCGACGTTTATCGCTGAGCGCGATCTGCCGCGCCGCCAATGAGCTTGAAGTGAGCCGCCATGCCGACTGAGGTATTGATGCCCGCCCTTTCGCCAACCATGGAGAAGGGCAATCTCGCCAAGTGGCTCAAGAAAGAGGGCGACAGCGTCAAGTCCGGCGACGTCATCGCCGAGATCGAGACCGACAAAGCCACCATGGAAGTGGAGGCGGTCGACGAGGGCACGCTCGGCAAAATCCTGGTGCCCGAGGGCACCAACGACGTCGCGGTCAATACGCCGATCGCCATGATCCTCGCCGAAGGCGAAGATGCCGCCAGCCTCAAGGGCAATGGCGGCGTGGCCACGAAGCCGAAAACCGAACAGCCGGCCCGCCAAGAGAAGGCCGCGGAATCGGCACCGCCCGCGGGGAGAGAAGAACCGGCTAAGAAAACCGAGGCTCCCGCGCCGGCTAAATCCGGCACCGCCAAGCCGCCATCGGCCAAGCTGATGCCCGAGCCGGACGTGCCGGAAGGCACCGAGCTCGTCACCATGACCATGCGCGAGGCTTTGCGCGACGCCATGGCCGAGGAAATGCGCCGCGACGCCGATGTCTTCGTCATGGGCGAGGAGGTCGCCGAATATCAAGGTGCCTACAAAGTCACGCAGGGGCTGCTGGAAGAATTCGGCGCCCAGCGCGTCATCGATACTCCGATCACCGAGCACGGCTTTGCCGGCGTCGGCATCGGCGCGGCGCTTGCCGGATTAAAACCGATCGTCGAATTCATGACCTTCAATTTCGCCATGCAGGCGATGGATCAGCTCATCAATTCGGCGGCCAAGACGCAGTACATGTCGGGCGGCCAAGTGAAGCTCTCGATCGTATTTCGCGGTCCGAACGGCCCGGCCTCTCGGGTCGCCGCGCAGCACAGCCAGGATTATTCGTCCTGGTATTCGCACATTCCCGGCCTGAAAGTGATCGCGCCATCGACCGCGGCCGACGCCAAGGGCTTGCTCAAGGCGGCGATCCGCGACCCCAATCCGGTGATGTTTCTCGAAAACGAAATCCTCTACGGCCATTCCTCGCCGGTGCCGAAGCTCGACGACTACGTGCTGCCGATCGGCCGCGCCCGTATCGTGCGCCCTGGCAACGACGTGACCATCGTCGCCTGGTCGATGGGCATGACTTACGCGCTCAAGGCCGCCGAGGAATTGGCCAAAGACAATATCGACGCCGAGGTGATCGATCTGCGCACGCTCAAGCCGATGGACAGCGAGACCATCATCGAGTCGGTGAAGAAGACCGGACGCCTCGTCACTGTCGAAGAAGGTTGGAAGCAATCCGGCGTCGGCGCCGAGATCGCGGCGCGGATGATGGAAGAAGCATTCGATTATCTCGATGCCCCGGTCATGCGCGTTTGCGGCAAGGACGTGCCGATGCCTTATGCCGCGAACCTGGAAAAACTCGCGCTGCCGTCGGTCGCCGAAGTCGTCGAGGCGGCCAAGGCCGTCTGTTACCGCTGACTCTGTTTTGGTGAAATCGTCGAGCCATGCCCATCAACATCCTCATGCCGGCACTGTCGCCCACGATGGAGAAGGGCAACCTTGCCAAGTGGCTCAAGAAAGAGGGCGACGCGGTCAAGACCGGCGACGTCATCGCCGAGATCGAGACCGACAAAGCGACGATGGAATATGAAGCCATCGAGGATGGCACGCTGGCCAAGATCGTCGTGCCGGAAGGCACGAACGACGTGCCGGTCAACCAGCTCATCGCGGTCTTGGCCGAGGAAGGCGAGGACGTGAAGGCCGCTGCGGCCGGGGCAAAGGCCCCGAGCGCCGGAGCCCCCTCATCCCCACCTTCTCCTCTGCGGGGAGAAGGAGCCGCTCAGCAAGCCGCAGCGTCTGCGACCGCGCCCTCTTCAAAAGAGGCGAGAGCTCCATCTCCGCCGCCGGTACCGTCCGCTCCCTCTCCGCAGCGGGGAGAGGGTGGGGGTGAGGGGGTTCGGGCCACCGTACATGGTACGAACCGCGTCTTTGCCTCGCCGCTCGCCCGCCGGCTGGCCAAAGAAGCCGGCATCGATATCGGCCGCGTCCAAGGCTCCGGTCCGCACGGCCGCATCATCGCCCGCGATGTGGCGAAGGCGAAAGAAGGCGGCGGACTGCGCGCGCCGGCGGCACCCGGCGCCGCTCCCGCCATCGCGCCGTCGATGTCGGATCAGCAGATCCGCGCGCTCTATGAGGACGGCAGCTACCAGGTCGTGCCGCATGACGGCATGCGCCGCACCATCGCGCAGCGGCTGACCGCCTCGGTGCAGACCATTCCGCATTTTTATCTCACCGTCGACTGCGACATCGGCAAGCTTCTCGAAGCGCGCGAGGCGATCAACGCCACCGCGCCGAAAGACAAGGACAGCAAGCCGGCCTACAAGCTTTCGGTCAACGATTTCGTCATCAAGGCCTTGGCGCTGGCGTTGCAAAAAGTGCCCGACGCCAATGTGACCTGGACCGAAGCCGGCATGCTCAAGCACAAGCATTCCGATATCGGCGTCGCGGTGGCGATGCCGAACGGTCTGATCACGCCGATCATCCGCAATGCCGAAGTGAAATCGCTGTCCGCGATCTCCAACGAGATGCGCGACCTCGCGCTGCGCGCCCGCGACCAGAAGCTCAAGCCGCACGAATATCAGGGCGGCACCACGGCAGTCTCCAATCTCGGCATGTACGGCATCAAGGACTTCACCGCGGTGATCAATCCGCCGCATGCCACCATCCTTGCGGTCGGGACCGGCGAAGAACGTGCCGTGGTGCGCGACGGCAAGATCGTCGCCGCTCACATCATGAGCGTGACGATGTCCTGCGACCATCGCGCCGTCGACGGCGCGCTCGGCGCGGTGCTGATCGGTGCCTTCAAAGCGCTGATCGAGAATCCGGTAATGATGTTGGTCTAAATATTTCGTGACAGCCGCTTTTTTAACCCCGCGGGAATGAACGCCGGGTGAGGCTTCGGACACAAAGTCTCATCCCTATTCCCGCGACGGGGGCGACAGCGTGCCGGCAAGCGAGCAGCCACAATTCTCGGTCCGGCCGGTTTTCATCGGCTGGATCACATTCCTTATTCAGCTGCCGCTGCAATTGTTCTTCACAGTTTGGGCTGGCGGATTTTTTGGCGGCATGCTCCAGGCCGCTGGCCTGTTCCCGCGCGGCTCGCGGGTGCCGTTCATCGTGTTCGGCGCGCTGGCGTTTTTCGGCATTCCCGTCGTCGCGTATCTCGGCAAGAAGCTCAATTACGGCCGCACCGAGTATCGCTTCTTTACCGATCACCTCGAATTCGAGGAGGGCTTTTTCTCGATCAACAAGAAAGTCATCATGTTCCGCGACATAAAAGAGGTGACGCTGCGCAAGGGAGTGTTTCAGCGCATCTACGGTCTCGGCACGATTTATCTCGCCACGCTGGCGACCGGGTCGACCGGCAGTTTCAATCCGTTTCTCGCGCTCGGCTTCGGCAACGTTTCGGCAAGCGGCATAAACGTCCGCGATATCGCCGATCCGGATGAAGCGTTCGATAAGATCAGAAGCCTGGTGGACGCGCGGCGGGCATAAACCGCATTTGTTCAGCGCGGATCGAGACCCTTCGATCGATACACCGCCTTCGCGTCGGGCGATTGCAGAAATTCAATCAGCGATTTGCTCACTTCCGCATTCTTGCCTTCCGAGGTGATAGCCGCGGCGAATTCGGTCACCATGTTGAGATCGCCGGGGAGGAAACCGACGATCTCGGCGCCGGCGACATGCAACAGTTCCGGCTTCTGTTGCACGGCGAGCTCAGCCTCGCCGGTCATCAGCAGCGTCGCGGAAAAACCGCCCGCCGGCGGATATTTGGTCTTCGGCTTCATCGCCTCCGCAATCCCCATCCGCTCCAGCAGTTTTGCGAAGTAAACGCCGCTGGCGCCGCCGGCGGATGGCTCGCTGTAAGCGATCGACTTGGCGGTAAGAAGGGTGCGCTTGAGCGCTTCCGGGGTGGAGATATCGGGCTTCGGCGCGCCCGCCTTTACCGCAATCGCCACGCCGGAGCCGGCTAAGGCCACATCGGAGCCCGGTGCGATCCTGCCTTGCGCCTTCAACTGATCGATGCCGGCACGGCTGAGGATCAGCACATCCGCGCTTTCGCCGCCCTCGATGCGCTTGACCAGCATCGGGGCGGTGCTCCAGGTGGTGGCAAGCTTATGCCCGCTTGCCCTCTCGAAGCTTTGGAACAACTCTTCCGCCGCGCTGCGCACACCGATGGTGCTGTAGACAGTCAACTCAGTCATGACCCACCCTGGTTGAAGGCATCCTTCTTGCTTCACTCTATAGCCTATGCGAGGGACGCGGGCGAAATAGACGTGGGAATTAAACGGCGTTGTAAGATATGGACGATCTCATCGCAGGCTATCGCCGCTTCCGCGCCGGCACCTGGCGCGCCGAGCGGAGCCGGTTCGAGGAATTAAGCCGGCTCGGGCAAAAGCCCCGCGCGCTGGTCATCGCCTGCTCGGACAGCCGCACCGATCCGCAGATGGTGTTCAATGCCGCGCCGGGCGAATTGTTCGTCATACGCAATATCGCCAATCTGGCGCCGCCTTACGGTCCGGACGACCAGCCGCACGGCGTCAGCTCGGCCATCGAATTCGCGGTGCGGGCGCTGCGGGTCCGCGAGATCGTCGTGATGGGCCACGCCATGTGCGGCGGCATCCACGCTCTGCTCAATGGTGCGCCGTCGGGGGTCTCGGATTTCGTCGGCCAGTGGGTGCACATCGCCGAGCCGGCGCGGGCACGCGCCATGAACGCGCCGGTGGAAACGCGCCAGGACATTTGCGAACACGAGGCGGTGCGGCTGTCGCTGCAAAACCTCATCACCTTCCCGTGGATCAAAAGCGCGGTCGATGCCGGCGAACTGCGGCTGACCGGCTGCTTTTTCGACATCCGCTCCGGCGTGCTCGAACGTCTTGGCGAGGACGGGGTTTTCCGGCCAATTCCCGATTAGTATCGGTTTTAAATTTCGCACGTGCTTGCGGCCGCCACGCGTGCGAATGTTCGGCATCGGAATAGACAGCAACAATTCGATAGTGTTGAGGGCGCCCGCTAGGAGTGCATGCCATGGCTCGAGGCGTCGATGCAGTGGAACGGGCGCTGACAATTCTGGGCGCGTTCGCGCCGAAAGCTCCGATCCTGACGCTCCGGCAGCTTGCCGAAATTACCGAACTCAACAAAGCGACGATCCTTCGGATTATCGTGTCGTTGGAGCGCTTCGGTTGCGTCACGCGGTTGGGCGACGGACGTTACGCGCTGGGCCCCGCCGTGCTCCAGCTGGCCGGGACCTATCAGCGGACCTTTGGATTGGGCGATCTGGTGCGGCCGATCCTGCGCGACCTCGTCGAAGACACCGCCGATACCGCCGCCTTCTTCACCCGGCACGGCAACCGGCGCATCTGCCTTTTCATGTGTAAATCGACCAGCACGCTGCGATCTCATTTGCGCGAAGGCGACATCCGTCCGTTGCGGCCGAGCGGCTCGGGAAAGGTTCTGCAGGCGTTTGCCGGCGAGAAGGGCGACGATCTCGCCGTAGTCCGGGAAAGCTACGTCGCCTTCAATACCGGCGAGCGCGATCCCGAAATCGCCTCCATCGCCGCGCCGGTCTTCAAGGTCGGGCAGGAACTGGTCGGCGCGCTGACCATCTCAGGGCCGATCGCGCATTTCACCAGCCCGCGTACGGCCAAGAAGAAAGCGGTGCTATTGCGGGCCGCGGCGCGGTTGACGCGCGATCTCGGCGGCAATCCCGGACCGCTCACCGCGATGGCGGCGGCCGGGACAAGCAGGAAAAAGTGAGGACTTGCATTTCGACAGAAGATCATGCATTTCGATAGTCGAAATGGCGGCGGGAACGGCGCGCCATGCCAACACGTCATCAATCGGGAGGAGCCATGGCCGATCGCGCTTTTCACTTCATCAACATTCCCGAACGCAGCAAGAAGCCGCGCACCGTGGGACTGACGCTCGCGCGCGATCTCGGCTACGGCTATACGGAAGCTGAAAGCTGGGTCGAGGCCGTCGGCGAGTTCATCGATTACGTCAAGATCCGCCACCTCTTCGTAATGCTGATGTCGGAGGACAAGAACGATCTCGTCCGGCGCAAGATCGATCTCTACAAGCGCAACCAGATCGAGGTGAACCCCGGCGGCATCGTCTTCGAGATGGCCGTGCTGAGCCAATCGGTGCCGCAGACCTTCAAAAAACTGGCGGAGCTCGGCTTCACCGCGGTGGAAATCTCCGAAAACATCATCCCGCTCAACCTCGACGAGAAACTCCGTTACATCAAGATGGCCAAGGACAACGGCCTCAAAGTGCTGTTCGAGGTCGGCGACAAATATCCGTCCGACATATTCGATGTCGACGCGGCCGCAAGCGACATCAACACGATGGTGAAAAACGGCTGCGACCTTTGCATTCTCGAGAAGTCGCAGATCGAGCTCTGCCTCGGCGAAAAAGGCAATAAACCGGAAGCCGAACGCCTCAAGCAGCTTGTCTCACGCGTTGGCTTGGAGCCGATCGTTTTCGAGGCGGAATCCACGGCCCACCAGGTCTGGCTGTTCAAGACCTTTGGACCTGACGTGAATCTCGGCCCCAACCTCGACAGGGATGTCATCGCCAAGCTCGAGCCGACACGACGGACGCTGAGCCGCGAGGGCGGCTACGGATATTTGTCGGATCAATTGAAGGACGTCGGTTGAATCTCGTAGGCGCAGGCATCCGTTGGGTTGCAAAGCTACACCATTCGAGGTGTCGGGCAGCGCGTGAATACATTGCGTCGGCGCTACGACTTCGCAAAATGCCCGAGTCGCGAACCGGCTGGCGTGCTATCGCTTGTGAGGGTCGCTCTCTCTGATAGAGCCGTTGGAGCTTTGTCATGCCTACTGCGGAGCTGTTTGAATTTATCGCCGGTTCGATGGCGCGCGACCTGCCGGCGCCGGTGCTCGACGCCGCCAAAATGCACAGCCTCGACACTTTGGGCGTTGCGCTGGCAGCGCGATCGACCGTTCATGCTCCGCAGGTTGCGGCCGCGCTGGACGCGCTTGGCGAGGAGGGCCGCTCGACCGTCATCGGCAGCGCACAGCGCCGCAATCTTTCGGCAGCTATCCTGTTGAACGGCACACTGGCGCACGGCATCGACTTCGACGATGCACACAAATTCGTGCATCCGGGCGCTACCGTCGTTCCGGTCGCGATCGCATTCGCCGAACGCTACGGCTCGACGGGATTGGCGTTTCTCAAGGCTGTGGTCTGCGGTTACGAAGTCGCGGTCCGGGTCAGCCTCGCCGCCGGCGTCGCGCACCGCAAGCGCGGGTTCCACCCGACCGGTACATGCAATGTTTTCGGCGCCGTCGCCGCGGCCGGCATTCTCGCCGGTCTCGACGGCGAGCAACTTCGCGCCGCGATGGGGATTGCCAGCAGTCAGGCCTCGGGATTGACGCAATACCGGTTCGACGGCGGGCCGAACAAACATCTTCACGCGGGTCTTGCCGGCCGAAGCGGCGCCTTGGCGGTCATGCTCGCCCAGGCCGGGTTCGCCGGCACGCGCGACGGCCTCGATGGGGAGCTTGGATTTCTGGCGGTCATGGCCGACGGCGGCGATAGCGCTGCATTGACGGCCGACCTTGGCCGGACCTACGCCATCGCACACACCGATATCAAACCCTATCCGTCGTGCCGGCAGACGCATGCGCCGATCGATGTGGCGCTCCAGGCGGTAAGGGACGACGGTCTCGATCCGGCGGATATCGCGGCCATCGATCTTTACACCTACGCCTACAACGATCGGCCCTGGTATGTCGCGATCAAGACGCCCGCGTCCGGTCTGGAAGCGATGCTGTCGATCCCTTACTGCATCGCGCTCGCGCTCGCCCGCAGGCGGGTCGCACTGCAGGACTTCGAACCGAACCTACTTGCCGATAACGGCGTGATTGAATTGATGAACAAGATCAAGGTCCATATCGACGACGGGCTGACGTCGGTCTGGCCGGCAAAGCGTGGCGCGCGCCTGGTGCTCACACTCCGCTACGGAACAACCAGGGAATACCAAGTCGAAGATCCGAGCGGCGGTGACATCCGCCCGATCACCGCCGATGCCGTTCGTGAAAAATTTGCGCTGTTGGCGGCGCCGGCGCTCGGTGCTGCGGCCGCGCGTGAACTCGAGGAGGGCATTGCGCGCAGCGACCAAGCGCGCGACATCGGCCGGATCCTCCTGACGCTCAGGGGCGAAATCGGCGCACTCGGCAACCGCGATCGCGCGCTCGCCGCGCTCGCGTCGACGCCGGCTTGAGCGCACCCTGCCGATCTCAACATGGAACTTGGATTAAAAAACCGCATAGCCTTCATTACCGGCGCCAATCGCGGGATCGGCGCCGCGATCGCCAAGGCGTTTGCACAGGAAGAAATCCACCTCGGTCTATTCGCGCGAAACGTGGCGCAGTGCCAGGCGGTGGCTGATGACATCGGGAAATCGGCCGACGTCCGCGTCCACGTCGCACCTATCGACTTTCGCGATCCCGACACGCTGGCTCCGGCCGTCAAACGCGCCGTCGAATCCCTTGGCGGTGTCGATATCCTGGTCAATTGCGCTGGCGGCGCCAAGCGCGGCCACTTCCACGAAGTGAGCGACGAGGACTGGGAGAATTGCTTCGCGGTGAAGCCGCTCGGACTGATCCGGATGACGCGCACCGTGCTGCCCTATATCGAGCGCTCGAACCAAGCCCGCATCATCAATCTCGCCGGCACGCGGGGCCGCGAGCCCAGCGCATTCTCGGCGGTCGCCGGCCCGATCAACATGGGCACGTTGAGCCTGACCAAACTGATGGCCAACGAGCTGGGAGCCAAGGGGATTACGGTCAACGCCATCAATCCCGGTTCGACCAACACGCGGCGATGGACCAACCTCATCGAGGTTTACGCCAACGAGCAGCAGGTGAGCCGCGCCGAGGCGGAAAAGATCTTGCTCAAGGAAGTGCCGCTTGGCCGCGTCGTCGATGTGCGGGACGTCGCCGATCTGGCTATCTTCCTTGCTTCGAGCCGGGCCGGAATGATCTCAGGAACGGCCATCAACGTGGATGGCGGCCGATCGCGAAGCATCTAACGGAGATCGCAATGCGCCGCGACGAGTGTCGGGAGAATGGCCTTTATCCGCAAAGCATGACACTTGTCCTCGACCAACAAAAACACAGGCAGCGCTTTCAAATGGCGCGATAACGTTCGGAGGAACTTATGAAATTTTCACGACGGAAACTCGTGCATTTGACGGCGGGGGCCGCGGCTCTGCCGTTCCTGCCGCGTGGAGCGTTTGCGGACACCTATCCGTCGCGACCGGGTCGTATCGTCGTCGCCTTCGCGCCAGGCGGCGGACAGGATCTGTTGGGACGCCTGGTGGGCGAATGGTTGTCGCAGCGGCTCGGCCAGCAATTCATCGTCGAGAACCGGCCGGGGGGCGCCTCCAACAATGCCACCGATGCAGTCGCCCGCGCCGCGCCCGATGGCTACACGCTGCTGCTCGTCGGACCGCAGAACGCGATCAATGTGGGGCTCTACACCAATCTCACTTACACTTTCCTCAAAGACATCGAGCCGATCGGGAGCATCAGTCGCGAGGCAAGCGACTTGGTCGTGAACCCGTCCTTCGCGCCCAAGACCGTTCTCGAGCTCATTGCCTACGCCAAGGCCAATCCCGGCAAGGTCGTCATGGCCTCCGCCGGCGTTGGCAGTGCCGGACACGTCGCCGGCGAACTGTTCATGATGATGACCGGTACCAAGCTGCTCCACGTACCCTATCGCGGCCTGGCGCCCGCGCTGGTCGACCTGATGGGCGGACGGGCAGATCTCTGCTTCTCCAATCTGCCGGGGTCGATCGAATTGGTCAGATCCGCCAAGCTGCGAGCGCTTGCGGTGACCACGGCAGGCCGTTCGGAAGCACTTCCGGATGTCCCCGCTCTCGCCGAAGCAGTTCCGGGCTACGAGGCGAGCGCATTATTCGGGCTGGGCGCACCGAAGAATACCCCGAGCGATATCGTCGACAAGATCAACAAAGAGCTGAACGCGGCGCTTGCCGATCCGTCGGTCAAGGCGAAGTTCCTCGGCTGGGGCGCCAGCGTGCTCACCAGCTCCCCGGCCGAATTCGGCAAGCTCATGGCCGACGAAACCGCGAAATGGGCCAAAGTGATCCAGTTTGCGGGTATTAAGCCGTCCTAAAACCGGCCGATCTGGCCTGACACTCAGAGGACAGTTCGGTTTATTTCCGAGGTTGACGCAAGGCGCTGTGGCCGGACTTGTTACGGCCACTGGCATTGATAGATCAGTTTTGGCGCGACGGCGACGATGCCCGCGACAAGCCCCGGCACGGCCGCTAAGGTGCGCCCGCGAACGCGAGGATTGAATGGCTGATACGGCTTTCGACATCATCATCATCGGCTCGGGACCGGGCGGCTATGTCTGCGCCATCCGCGCCGCTCAACTCGGTTTCAAGACGGCTATCGTCGAACGCGACTATCTCGGCGGCATCTGCCTCAACTGGGGCTGCATTCCGACCAAGGCGCTGTTACGCTCGGCCGAGATTTTTCATTACTTGCAACATGCCAAAGACTACGGACTGTCCGCCGGCGAGGTGACTTACGATCCGACCGCCGTCGTGAAGCGCTCGCGTGCGGTGTCAAAACGGCTGAACGACGGTGTCGGCTTCCTGATGCGCAAAAATAAGGTCGCCGTGATCTGGGGCGAGGCCGCGATTGATGCCCCCGGCAAAATCACGGTGAAAGCCTCAAACAGCGAAGCACCCAAAGGGGCGCTCGGTCCCGGCGCCTATCAGGCCAAGCACATCATCCTCGCCACCGGGGCCCGCCCGCGCGTGCTGCCCGGCCTAGAGCCGGACAAGAAACTCATCTGGACCTATTTCGAGGCGATGGTGCCGGACCGCATGCCGAAGTCGCTGCTCGTGATCGGCTCGGGCGCTATCGGAATCGAGTTCGCTTCGTTTTATCGTACGCTCGGCGCCGAAGTGACGGTGGTCGAGGTGCTGCCGCAAATCCTGCCTGTCGAGGACGCCGAGATCGCCGCCTTCGCTCGGAAGAGTTTCGAGAAGCAGGGCATCAAGATCTTCACCGGCGCCAAAGTGACCAAGCTCGACAAGCAGGCCGACAGCGTCACCGCGACCATCGACGACGGCAAAGGCGGCACGCAGACGCTGACCGTGGAGCGCGTCATTTCAGCCGTGGGCGTAGTCGGCAACATCGAAAATCTCGGGCTGGAAAAACTCGGCGTGAAGACCGAGCGCGGCATGATCGTCATCGACGGCGCCTGCAAAACCAATGTGCCCGGAATCTATGCCATCGGCAACGTCGCCGGACCGCCGCTACTTGCCCACAAGGCCGAGCACGAGGGCGTCATCTGCGTCGAAGCGATCAAAGGCTTGCATCCGCATCCGATGAACAAGCTGATGATTCCGGGCTGCACCTATTGCTCGCCGCAGATCGCTTCGGTCGGGCTCACCGAGCAGGCCTGCAAGGAAAAGACGCTCGACATCCGTGTCGGCCGCTTCCCCTTCGTCGGCAACGGCAAGGCCATCGCCATGGGCGAGGATCAGGGCATGGTCAAAGTGATCTTCGATAAGAAGACCGGGCAACTCCTCGGCGCGCACATGGTCGGCGCCGAAGTCACCGAGCTCATTCAAGGCTATGTGGTGGCGATGAATCTCGAGACCACGGAAGAAGAGCTGATGCAGACCGTTTTCCCACATCCGACGCTATCCGAGATGATGGGCGAGGCGGTGCGCGACGCCTACGGGCGCGTCTTGAATATGTGATTGTCGACGCCTGTCAGATTACTGGATTTGGGAGCATATTATCCAGCGTGTTCACGCGGAGGCGCAGCCATGCCGCTCTCGCCATTTAGGCTTTTTCGCGCGACAACTTTCGCTGTCACAATCCTGAGCGTCGTGTTGGTCGCGGCCTGCTCGAAACAATCACAATCGCTCGCCGACTATATCGCCGCGATCTGCGCGGCGCATTTTCGCGACGCTTCCAGCGCCGAAATGCCGTTCCTGACCGACAATGTCACCGCCATGTCGAAGATGATGGTCGATATGGGAATTTATCCGTCCGGCGACGTTGATCGCGATTTTGTTGCGATGATGGTGCCCCATCATCAAGGCGCCATCGAAATGGCCCAAGCTGAGCTGCGTTACGGTCACAACGAACAGCTTCGGCGCATGGCGCAGGAAATCATTGTCACGCAACAACAGGAAATTGCCGCCATGCGGCTTGCCGTCGGCGAGGCCTTGCCGCCAGCAGAGCCCGCACCCGACGGGCTGACTTCGATCACGACGAATACCAAATCCGAACTCCAATAACCGCCGAAAGGAGTTGCGACATGCGACGCGCGATGTTCGTAAGTCCGCTATCGATTGCCGCCGTTTTCGCTTTGCTTTCCTCGGCTTCGGCCGGACAGGCGCCGGGCGCCGCCAGCGATCCCGATATTCCGGTTAGCCATCACGACCGCGTCTACGCGGCAGAGCAATTCTCCAACACCGTGTCGGTGATCGATCCGGCCGATAACAAACTGCTCGGCGTGATCAGACTGGGCGATCCCTCGCCGGCAAATTTCAGTCCGCTCTATGCAGGCCAGCTTTTGGTGCACGGGATGGGATTCTCGCCCGATCACCATACGATCGCCGTCGTCTCGATCGGATCGAATTCCGTCAGCTTCATCGATACTGCAACCAACAAGGTCAAGCACGTGACCTATGTCGGCCGGTCACCGCATGAGGCCTTTTTCACGCCGGACGGCAAAGAGGTGTGGGTCACCGTGCGCGGCGAGAATTATGTCTCGGTCCTGGACGGTTCAACCTATGAGGAAAAGACCAGAATCATAACGCCGAACGGACCGGGCATGACGATTTTTTCCCCGGACGACAAATACGGCTATGTGTGTTCCTCCTTCAATCCGGAAACGGATGTGATTTCGGTCGCCGACCACAGCATCGTCGGCAAAGTGACGCAGGCGAGTCCGTTCTGTCCCAACATCGCGGCGACGCCGGATGGCACGCAAGTCTGGTTCACTCTAAAGGACATAGGCAAGACACAAGTTTTCGATGCACATCCGCCGTTCGAAGTGTTGAAGACACTGGATACCGGACCGATCAGCAATCACGTCAACATCGTTCACAACGCAAACGGCACGTTCGCCTATGTGACGATTGGCGGTCTCAACGAAGTAAAGGTTTTCCGCACTGATAATTTCGAGCAAGTCGCGACCATCCCGGTCGGCAAGCTGCCGCATGGCGTGTGGCCGTCGGGTGACGGAACGCGTGTCTATGTCGGTCTTGAGGCCGACGACAAAATGGTTGCGATCGAAACGCTCACCAACAAAGTCATCGCCTCGGTCCCCATCGGCCAAGCGCCGCAGGCCATTACTTATGTGCCGAACGCCGTACCGGACGGGCCCGGCGCAGACAATTTGATGCCGCTCGGTCTTGCGGGCCAGGCCGTGCACATCACTATGGCGGCGCTGGGCGCAAAGGCGGATGCGCCGGCGCCGACGAGCGTCGCGCTGTATGACCAAGGACTGGCGCAGGTTCTTGAAGCCGCGGTCAGCGGACTGGAGCCGAAGCAGCCCTATGTTCTGGCCTTTTCGGCTCACCCCGACGGCAGCGGAACGCTCGAAGGCTTGTCTGGCTTCATGACCAATCCGGCCGGCGCGGCAATCGTCAATGCCATTGGGCCGATACGCCAAGTGGTGCGCGGCGAAGGGCAGGTGATGCGGCGCTATCTTGTCATCGCCCCCGGGACCGCTACGGAACACCGGGCGCCGGTTCAGGTCCAGGTGGAATAGGGCACGCAGTACGCCACCGAGCGCCGCCAGCAGGTTCCTTGCGGCAAACTATCCGAGCGAAGGAAAAGCCGATAGCGTGTGCGCCACCCAGTAGGCGAGGATCAGCGCATGGCCAAGTTCGACAGCATTCTCGGCACCATCGGCAATACGCCGGTGGTGAAAATCAACAAGCTGGCGACGCAAGGCATCAATCTTTACGTCAAGATTGAAGCCTTCAATCCGCTCGGCTCCGTGAAGGACCGCCTCGCGCTTGGCGTCATCGAAGCGGCCGAAAAGTCGGGTGAGCTCAAGCCCGGCCAGACCGTGCTCGAGGCGACCTCCGGCAACACCGGCATCGGCTTGGCGATGGTTTGCGCGGCGAAGGGCTATCCGCTTGTCGTCACCATGGCGGAAAGTTTTTCGGTCGAACGCCGCAAGCTGATGCGCTTTCTCGGCGCCAAGGTGGTCTTGACGCCCGGGGCTGAGCGCGCCTTCGGCATGGTGAGCAAAGCGCAGGAACTGGCAAAGGCCAAGGGCTGGTTCATGACGCGCCAGTTCGAGAACGAGGCCAATCCCGACATTCATGAGCGCACGACAGCGCGCGAGATTGTCGCGGACTTTGCCGGCGAGCGGCTCGACTACTGGGTGACCGGTTTTGGCACCGGCGGAACCCTGACCGGCGTGTCGCGCGTGCTGCGCAAGGAGCGGCCTGACACCAAGATCATCGTCTGCGAGCCGGCCGACGCGCCGATGCTGTCTTCCGGCGAGAAGCAGGAGCGCAATGCCGACGGTACGCCGGCGAAGCCGCACCCGGCATTCAAGCCGCATCCGATGCAGGGCTGGAGTCCCGATTTCATTCCGCTCATCACCGGCGAAGCGGTGGACCTGAAAGCGATCGACCGCATCCTCACCATCGCCGGGCCCGACGCCATGAAATGCGCCAAGGCGCTGGCGCAGCGCGAAGGCATTTTTGTCGGCATCACCGCCGGCGCGACCTTCGCCGGCGCTTTGGAAGTGTGCAAGCAAGCGGCACCGGGCTCGACAGTGCTTTGCATGCTGCCGGACACCGGGGAGCGCTATCTTTCGACGCCGTTGTTTGGCGATATTGGCGCCGACATGAATGAGGAGGAGCTGGCGATTTCCAATTCAACGCCGAACCATCGCTTGCCGCCAAAACCGGCCTGAGCGATGCGTCACAATTCCATCGGACGAAATCGGGGATGTCACGTCAGGGTGATGTGACAAGTCCGGCCATCGGCCTCACGCTATCGCTGCCGGGAAACTGATGGAACCGGAACTTGCGGCGCGGCAAACGGAGCCGTAAGTATTTGCTGCGGGGGCAATTCCCGCGCGAGTCTCCATATAACGCCTATGGCCGTCCTGATCGACACCCTGACCGACGCTGCCGACCGGCCCCGTCACCCGGAAAAGGCACATCGGCCGGACCAGCCGGCGCTGCGCAAGCCGGATTGGATTCGCGTCAAGGCGCCGGTCTCGGCGGGCTATCTCAATACCCAGCGCATCGTCCGCGCCAACGGCCTGCATACCGTTTGCGAGGAAGCCGGCTGCCCCAATATCGGCGAGTGCTGGGAGCAAAAGCACGCCACTTTCATGATCATGGGCGACACCTGCACGCGGGCCTGCGCCTTCTGCAACGTCAAAACCGGGCTGCCCGGCGCGCTGGATCCGGCCGAGCCGGAACACGTCGCCGAGGCGACCCGCAAGCTCGGACTCGCGCATGTCGTCATCACCTCGGTCGACCGCGACGATCTTGATGACGGAGGAGCCGGCCATTTCGCCGCCGTTATCGGTGCAATCCGCGCGCGCTGCGCGGCCACCACGATCGAAGTGCTGACGCCGGACTTTTTGCGAAAGGATGGCGCTGTGGAGACCGTTGTTGCCGCGCGCCCCAACGTCTTCAACCACAATCTGGAAACCGTGCCGTCGAAATATCTCACGGTGCGTCCGGGCGCGCGCTACTTCGCCTCGATCCGGCTCCTGCAACGCGTCAAAGACATCGATCCGCAAATGTTCACCAAATCCGGGATCATGGTCGGGCTCGGTGAGGAGCGGAACGAGATCTTGCAGGTCATGGACGACTTACGCGCCGCCGGCGTCGACTTTCTGACCATCGGCCAATATTTGCAGCCGTCGCGCAAGCATCATCCGGTCGTGCGCTTCGTGCCGCCGGAGGAATTCAAGTCACTCGAAACGATCGCCTACGCCAAAGGCTTCTCGATGGTCGCGGCAAGCCCGCTGACGCGCTCGTCGCATCATGCCGGCGAGGATTTTGCACGGCTGAAGGCACTGCGAACGGCGCGATGATTTGATGCCGCAATTTTCGACCAAGCGGCGGGTGGCGCATTCCGCAGCCGACATGTTCGCTCTCGTCGCCGACGTCGAACATTATCCGGAATTCGTGCCGCTGTGCCGATCGCTACAGGTGCGCCAACGCACGTCCGACGGCGAGGGCAGAGAGGTGATCGTTGCCGACATGACGGTCGCCTACAAGCTCATCCACGAAACTTTCACCAGCCGGGTGACGCTCGATCGCAAAAAGCTGGAAATTCTCGTCGAGTATCTCCAAGGCCCGTTCCGCAAAATGAACAACCGCTGGCGTTTTCTCTCTGGGGGGGAAGCCGCCTGCAACGTCGAGTTTTTCATCGCCTACGAATTTCGCAGCCGCACGCTTGGGCTCCTGATGGGGGCGATGTTCGAAACCGCCTTCCGCCGCTTCTCCGCGGCCTTCGAACGGCGCGCCGACCAAGTTTACGGCGCACGATCGGCTTAAGCGCGGAACGCCGGTCGGTTGAGATGGATCAATCACCGATTTGTGCGCTTCAATCCACTACGTCCTCAGCAAGCATTTCGAGAAGCGCCAGCGCTTCGGCAACCGAGCGCAGCCGCACGCGACTGCGGCCGATCTTGCCAAATCGGCGGCGTCGGGCAAGGCGACGGCCCTCGCGGGTCGCGGCGGCGAAATAGACAAGCCCGACGGGCTTTCGCGCCGAACCGCCGCCGGGGCCGGCGATGCCGGTGATGGACACGGCAAGGTCCGCTTGCGAATTGTCCAGAGCCCCTTTGGCCATGGCCGCCGCGGTCTCACGACTGACGGCGCCGTGGCGCGATAGCGTCGCCGCCGGCACGCCAAGTAATTTTTTCTTGGCCTCGTTCGAATAGGTGACAAAGCCGCAATCAACCACATCGGAGGAACCGGCAATCTCGGTCAGCGCCGCGGCGACGAGGCCGCCGGTGCAGGATTCGGCGGTGGCGACACGCAGCCCACGCGCACGGCACAGATCGAGCACCCGCCGTGCAGTGCGGCGCAGCCCCTCGTCGATCATGCGGCGCTCCACGGCAGCCTGATCGTCGCCGTCGCCATCGCCACGATGCCTTCGCCGCGCCCGGTAAAGCCGAGCTTCTCGCTGGTGGTCGCTGTGACGCCGACGCGCCCCACCGCAATCCCGGCGATCGCGGCAATGCGCGCGCGCATGGCGTCGCGGTGCGGCGAAATGCGCGGCGCTTCACATACGATCGTCACGTCGAGATGGGCGATGATGCCGCGGCGCGCGCGCACCCGCTCGCAGGCGAAAGCGAGGAAGCGGTCTGACGATACGCCCTTCCATTGCGGATCGGACGGCGGAAAGTGCATGCCGATGTCGCCGTCGGCGAGCGCGCCGAGTATGGCGTCGACCAGCGCATGCAGCGCGACGTCGGCATCGGAATGTCCGGCGACGCCGCGCGTATGCGGAATATGGATGCCGCCGAGCATGACATGATCGCCGTCGGCGAAGGCATGCACATCGAAGCCGTTGCCGGTGCGCACGTCGGCCAAGCCGGCGAGATGCAAAATTTCGGCGCGGGCGAAATCGTCGTTGGTCGTTACCTTCACGTTGCCGGCTTCGCCTTCGAATACGCTGACGCGGTGGCCGGCCCATTCGACGAGCGCGGCATCGTCGGTAAAACTGTCGAACCCGGCTGTGGCAGCGCGGCGGTGCGCATCGAGGATCAAATCGAAAGCGAAGGCCTGCGGTGTTTGCACGATGCGCAATCGGCCGCGGTCGAGAGTTTCGACGACGGTCGCCGCGCCGTCGATGGTTTTCACCGTGTCGGCGATTGCGAGGCCTGGCACGGCCGCGCCCGCCGTCTGTCCGGCGGCGATGGCGCGACCGACCAGCGCGCCGCTGAGGAACGGCCGCGCCGCGTCGTGTATGAGGACCAGTTCGGGCGCGCGCGCGGCCAAGGCTTCGAGCCCGGCACGCACCGAGGCTTGGCGCGTCGCGCCGCCCGGAACCGGCGCCAGTAGCTTTTGCAGGCCGGCGGTCGCGGCGCGATAGAGACTCTCGTCGCTCGCGTTGATGACCGGCTGCACAACGCCGATCTGCGGATGATCGAGAAACGCCCGTAACGTCGGCCGGATCATCGGCTCGCCGGCAATGTCGCGATATTGCTTTGGCACATCGCCCCCGGCGCGTTCGCCGCGCCCGGCTGCAACGACGACGGCGGCTACTGTACCCGTCATGAGTTCCTTGCTCCCGGTCCGCGATGGCTTTAGCGCATGTCGGCGCCATCTGCGAACTGGCCATTTCGAGTGCTGGCGACGTTCACAGCTGCCGTCCATGGCTATCCAGCCGGGGATTTGCACAGGTTAGTTATATTGCAGTGCAGCACTTGCGCTGCATTGTATTTTGGCTAAACTCTATGCAACAATTCAATGACGCCTATTTAGTGTGCAGATGTCATCTTACCCACAACTAGGCCCGAGAAGTGCGCGGGATATCAGCATCGGACCGGTGAAGGTACCGAATCCGGTCTTTCTTGCCCCCATGTCCGGGGTTACGGACGCGCCGTTTCGGCGTCAGGTCGAGGCACTGGGTGCTGGGCTTGTCATCTCGGAAATGACTGCTTGTGCTGCACTTGCCGCAGGCGAGCGCAGCGCGCAGCGACGGGTCCAGGGACAGGGTGGATTGCATGTCGTCCAGCTTGCCGGCTGCGAAGCCCATTGGATGGCCGAAGGCGCCCGCATCGCCGAGGGTGCCGGCGCGGCAATCATCGACATCAACATGGGCTGTCCCGCCAAGCACGTCACCAACGGCGAGTCTGGGTCGGCGCTGATGCGCGACCTCGATAACGCGCTCGGACTGATCGAAGCAGTCGTGCAGGCGGTCAAGGTTCCGGTCACGCTGAAAATGCGGCTGGGCTGGGATGACCGTTCGCGCAACGCGCCGGACCTGGCGCAACGCGCCGAAGCGGCCGGCGTGGCGCTGGTCAGCGTGCACGGTCGTACGCGCTGCCAATTCTATAAGGGGCGCGCCGACTGGGCCGCAGTGCGCGCCGTCAAACAAAGCGTATCGATACCGGTCGTTGTCAATGGCAACGTCCAAGACTTCGACGACGCCGATGCGGCGCTTGCGGCATCCGGCGCCGACGCAGTGATGGTCGGCCGCGGCGCGCAGGGCAGACCGTGGTTTCCCGGCCAGCTTGCGCATTATCTCGCGACCGGGGAGCGCAAAGCGCCACCTCGGCCCAGCGACCAGCTCGCATCGGTCAGCGAGCTCTATGAGGAAATGCTCAGCCTTTACGGCGTCGATATCGGCGTGCGCCACGCCCGCAAGCATTTGGGCTGGACGCTTGATGCCGCGGCAGCGGCAGCTGGCGCGCCGCTGCATCTGCTCAAGGTCCACCGCAGCCATGTGCTGACCTGCACCGACCCCGTGCTGGTGCGGCGCCGGCTCAACGAGGCGTTCGACGCATTCGGCGGATCGCCCGTCGCATTGAGGAGCGCGGCATGAGCGCCGTCGAGCCGCTGCCCGCGACCTCGGCCGCCGATGCGGTGCTCAACGCGCTGCCGCATCCGGTCATCGTCGTGTCGTCCGACGGCAAAGTGGTCGACGCCAATGTCGCCGCGGAATCTTTTTTCGAGGTCTCTGCGCCGCTGTTGCGTCGGCACCTGCTGCGCGACCTGGTGCCGTTCGGCAGCCCGTTGCTGACGCTGATCGAGCAGGTCCGCAAACGCGGCGCCGCCGTCAACGAATACAAGGTCGATCTCGGCACACCGCGCAATCCCGGCGACCGGCTGGTCGACCTGCACGTCGCCCCGCTGCCGGAGCAGACCGACTACGTCGTGGTGATGCTGCAGGAGCGCACCATTGCCGACAAGATGGACCGCCAGCTCACCCATCGCGGCGCCGCGCGCTCGGTGAGCGCGCTGGCCGCCATGCTCGCCCACGAGATCAAGAATCCGCTGTCCGGCATCCGCGGCGCCGCTCAACTTCTCGAACAATCGGTGAACGACGACGACCGCACGCTGACGCGGCTGATTTGCGATGAAGCCGACCGTATCGTGAAGCTGGTCGATCGCATGGAGGTCTTCACCGACGAGCGTCCGATCGAGCGCGAGCCGATCAATATCCATGTGGTGCTCGAACACGTGAAACGGCTGGCGCAATCCGGCTTCGCGCGGCACATCAAGTTCATCGAGGATTACGATCCGTCGCTGCCGCCGGTGCTGGCGAACCGCGATCAGCTCATTCAGGTGTTTTTGAACCTCATCAAGAACGCCGCCGAGTCAATTGGGGAAAACACCTCCGGCGGCGAAATCGCGCTGACCACGGCGTTCCGCCCCGGTGTACGGCTTTCGCTGCCGGGAGCCAATGCCCGCGTTTCGTTGCCGCTCGAATTCTGTGTCCGCGACAACGGACCGGGTGTGCCCGACGAGCTGATGCCGCATTTGTTCGATCCCTTCGTCACCACCAAGCCGAGCGGCTCGGGTCTCGGGCTGGCTCTGGTCGCCAAGATCGTCGGCGACCACGGCGGCATCATCGAATGCGAGTCGCAGCCGCGCCGCACGACCTTCCGTATCCTTATGCCGAAATATACCGCGCCACAGAGCAGTGAGGTCGCCGAGCCGGACGGCGTCCTTCAGCCACAAGGGAATCATTGATGCCCGCGGGAAGCATTCTCATCGCCGACGACGATGCGGCGATCCGGACGGTGCTGAATCAGGCACTGTCGCGCGCCGGTTACGAGGTTCGCTCGACCGGCAACGCCGCTACTTTATGGCGCTGGATCAGCCAGGGCGACGGCGATCTGATCATCACCGACGTGCTATTGCCCGACGAGAGCGCCTTCGACCTGTTGCCGCGCATCAAAAAAGCGCGGCCGGATTTGCCGATCATCGTCATGAGCGCGCAGAACACGTTCATGACGGCCATTCGCGCTTCCGAACGCGGCGCCTACGAATATCTGCCCAAACCCTTCGATCTCAAAGAGCTCACCGCGATTGTCGGCCGCGCGCTGTCGGAGCCGAAGGAGAAGGCGCGGCCGCCGGCCAAGGTCGAGGATTTCGAATCTATTCCGCTGGTCGGCCGCTCGCCGGCGATGCAGGAAATCTATCGCGTGCTGGCGCGGCTGATGCAGACCGACCTCACGGTCATGATTTCGGGCGAGTCCGGCACCGGCAAGGAGCTGGTGGCGCGCGCGCTGCATGACTACGGCAAACGCCGCAACGGGCCGTTCGTCGCCATCAATATGGCGGCGATCCCGCGCGACCTGATCGAATCCGAATTGTTCGGCCACGAGAAGGGCGCCTTCACCGGCGCCAATACGCGCAGCTCCGGCCGCTTCGAGCAGGCTGAAGGCGGCACCCTGTTCCTCGATGAGATCGGCGACATGCCGATGGAGGCGCAGACCCGGCTGCTGCGCGTGCTGCAGCAGGGCGAATATACGACGGTCGGTGGCCGCACCCCGATCAAGGCCGACGTGCGCATCATCGCGGCAACCAATAAGGACCTGCGCCAGCTCATTCAACAGGGCCTGTTCCGCGAGGACTTGTTCTTCCGGCTCAATGTCGTGCCGTTGCGGCTGCCGCCGCTGCGCGAGCGCACCGAGGACATTCCCGACCTGATCCGGCACTTCTTCACGCTGGTGGAACGGGAGGGACTGCCGCCGAAACAGATCGATCAAGCCGCAGTCGAGCGGCTGAAACGGCACCGCTGGCCGGGCAATGTGCGCGAACTGGAAAATCTGGCGCGCCGGCTCGCCGCGCTCTATCCGCAGGAGACGATCACGGCCGCGGTGGTCGATGCCGAGCTGTCGCAACCGGTCTTGGCGGCGCCCGGCGAGACCAGAAGCAGCGACGAGAACCTCTCCGGCGCGGTCGAGCGCTACCTGACGCGCTATTTTGCCGGATTCGACGAAGGTTTGCCGCCGCCCGGCCTCTATCACCGCATCTTGCGAGAGGTCGAAGGCCCGCTGTTGTCCGCGGCGCTGACGGCAACCCGCGGCAATCAGATCCGTGCCGCCGATCTGCTTGGCGTCAACCGCAATACATTGCGTAAGAAGATCCGCGATCTGGATATCCAGGTTTATCGCACCGGCGGGGGGTAAGCGGCGCCAACGCCGCAAGGCCGGCAAATCGGCTGCCCCCCGGGGTTACGCCTGATACGGTCGAAGACCGCCCAGTAATTGTCGCAATCGGGCAACATTGTTGTATAAAAGCATCACTCGGGGGCGGGTGGTCGAAATTCCATCCGTCGGCAGATTAAAAACCTATTTGCGTCAAGCGGTTGGAAAGCTCCGGAAGGCATATGACGACTGTCGATCAGGTCGCGCCGCTCGCGCCGGCGGCCGCTGCGCCAGTGCCGGTTGTCCCGCTCGATCCGGCGGTCGCTGCACCAATGCCAGCCTCATCGCGGCTGATTGGACCGCTTGCGGACAGCCTCGCGCTCTTTTCGGCGGTGCTCACTCTGGTGGTGCTCTCCGGCATAACCCCGATCGCGCCGGTCGATGCATTGGCTACCGCGCTCCACTGGTTGCGGTCGCTCGTTCCCGGCGGGGTGGCAACCGCCGCGACACCGACCGCGGCGATACCGGCCGCGATCATGGTTTTGTTGCTGGTCGGCAACATCGTGACCGACGCTCTGTTGCTGTTGGCCCCGATGCCGATGTCGTCACGGCTGATAGGGGCGATCACGCTCGGGCTTGCCCTGCTGTGGGCCACCGCCACGTTTCTGGTGCTCGGTGGTCTGACGCGGATCGCGCCCGTCGACGAGGTGGTCAAGCAGCTGCTGCTTGGCAATGCTGTTACCGGAATCCTCCTACTCGCCATTATTGGGCGCGAAGTCTGGATCGTCATCCAGGCGCGCTGGCGCGAGCGCGCCGGCTCGCGTCTGCACATTCAGATCGTCAGTCTGTTTGCGGTGATCGCCGCGGTTCCAACCATCCTCGTCGCCGTCGTGGCTTCGACTACGCTCGATCGCGGGCTGGATCGTTTCTTTTCGACGCGCACCCGCGCCATGATCGAACAGTCGCTGATCGTGGCCAATGCCTATGTGACCGAGCACGCTGCCGACGTTCGCGCCGAAGATATGGCCATGGCGTTCGACTTAAGCCGCGCGAAGCCGATCTTCGACCAGGACCGCGATCAATTTCGCAAATTCCTTACCGCGCAGACCACTGGGCGCAATCTCTCCGTGGCGCTCATGCTTAAGCCCGACGGCTCGATCGTGGAGCCCGACGGCATCGCCATGGATAAGAGATTCGTTCGGCCGTCGGCGCAACTGCTTGCCGAGACCAGTGAAACCGAGCCCCAGATCGCCTTCATCCCCGAAGGCGACAATGTCGCCTCGGTCGTCAAGCTGAACGGCTTTGACGACATGTATCTCTACGTCGCCCGGCTGCTCGATCCGCGAGTCGTGCAGCAATTGCGCAATACTCAGCAGAGCGTCGGCGAATACGCCAATCTCGAAGAACGGCGGCTCGGCATCCAGATCGCGTTCGCGTTGATGTTCGCGGTGATTGCGCTGATCGTTCTGTTGTCCGCCGCGTGGATCGGCTTGGATTTTGCCAACCGGCTGGTCGCGCCGATCCGCCGTCTGATCGGCGCCGCCAACATGGTCTCGACCGGCAATCTCCACATTCAGGTGCCGGTGCGCCGGTCGGAAGGCGATCTCGCGCAGTTGGGCGAGACCTTCAACAAGATGACGCAGGAACTGCGCACGCAGCATGACGACATCGTTCGCGCGCGCGATCTTATAGACAGCCGGCGGCGATTTACGGAAGCTGTGCTGGCCGGCGCCAGCGCCGGCGTTATCGGCGTCAACGCCGACGGCCGGATTTCCATTCTCAATCGTTCGGCGGAGCGGCTGATCGGGCGTATCGAGAGCGACGTGCTCGGCCAGCCGCTGGCGGCGATCGCGCCCGAGCTCGCCGAGATTTTTCAGACGGCGCAAAGCAGCAATCAACGGCTGGTGCAACGGCAGATTACGCTCACGCGCGACAGCCAGGAGCGGAACTATTCGGTGCGCGTGACCAGCGAACAGTCCGGCAAATCCGAACACGGCTACGTCATCACCATCGACGACATCACCGAACTGGTGCTGGCGCAACGCTCCTCGGCCTGGGCCGACATCGCCCGACGCATCGCGCATGAGATCAAGAATCCGCTGACCCCGATTCAGCTTTCGGCGGAACGGCTGCGACGCAAATACGGCAAGTCGATTACCGAAGATCCGGCCGTGTTTGAGCAGTGCACCGAAACCATCGTGCGCCAAGTCGACGATATCAAGCGCATGGTCGACGAGTTCTCGCGCTTCGCCCGCATGCCCAAAGCCGTGGCTGCCGACGATGACGTCGCCGATACCGTGCGCCAGGTGGTGTTCCTGTTGCGCGTCGCGCATCCCGACATCGATTTCGAGGTCGAGTTGCCCGTCGGGACCATGACGGCGTGTTTCGATCGGCGGCTGATTTCTCAGGCACTGACCAATATCGTCAAGAATGCCACCGAGGCGATTGGGGCGGTGCCCGCGGCCGAACTGGGGCGCGGCCGCATCGTTGTGAGCGCGCAACGGGTCGGCAAGGACATCGTGATCAACGTCATCGATAACGGCATCGGCCTGCCGAAGGAGAACCGCGCGCAACTCCTCGAACCCTATGTGACGACCCGCGAGAAGGGCACCGGTCTAGGCCTTGCCATCGTCGGACGCATTCTCGAAGAGCACGGCGGCAAGCTCGAACTGCGCGACGCGTCCGAGAAAATACCGGGCGCGCGCGGCGCCTGGATGCAGTTGCGCTTCAGCGCCGAGCCGGTAGCGGCGGCAGCGGCCGTAAACGGGCCGCCGGTCGAACCGCGCGCGGCAGCCGAGTAACTGGCGGGATAAGGGACGGCAGATCATGGCATCCGATATCCTGATCGTCGACGACGAAGCCGACATTCGCGAGCTGGTCGCGGGCATCCTGCAGGATGAAGGCCACGGCACCCGCACCGCGCGCGACAGCGACGAGGCGCTGGGCGCAGTGGTGGCGCGGCGCCCCAACCTGGTGTTCCTCGACATTTGGCTGCAAGGCAGCCGGCTCGACGGCCTGCAACTGCTCGACAGCCTCAAACAGGAGCATCCCGAACTGCCGGTCGTGATGATTTCCGGCCACGGCAATATCGAGACCGCGGTGTCGGCGATCAAACGCGGCGCCTACGATTTTATCGAGAAACCGTTCAAGGCCGACCGGCTGCTTTTGGTCGCCGAGCGGACCCTGGAAAATTCGCGGCTAAAGCGCGAAGTGCGCGAACTCAAGCAGCTGGCCCCGCTCGCCGCCACTTTGGTCGGCCGTTCGCCCGCCGCCAACCAATTGCGCCAGACCATCGAGAAAGTTGCGCCGACCAACAGCCGCATCCTTATCGTCGGACCTTCCGGCAGCGGCAAGGAACTCGCCGCGCGCACCATTCACGGCCATTCGGCGCGGGCCAACGGCCCGTTCGTGGTGATCAATGCCGCCGCCATCACGCCGGAGCACATGGAAATCGAATTGTTCGGCGTCGAAGGCGGCAATGGCGCCACCAACCGCAAGGTCGGCGCGCTCGAAGAAGCCCATGGCGGCTCCTTGTTCATCGACGAAATCGCCGACATGCCGCGCGAGACGCAGAACAAGATTCTGCGCGTTTTAGTCGACCAGACGTTCCAGCGCGTCGGCGGCAGCACCAAGGTCACCGTCGATGTGCGTATCGTCTCCTCGACCAGCCGCAATATCGAGGCTGACATCGCAGCGGGAAAATTTCGCGAGGATCTTTATCACCGGCTTTCGGTCGTGCCGATCCGCGTGCCCGGGCTCGTCGAGCGGCGCGAGGACATTCCGGAACTGGTCGAATATTTCATGACTCAGATTTCGCAGAATACCGGTCTGCCCAAGCGCAATGTCGGCGCCGACGCGCTCGCCGTGCTGCAGTCGCACGACTGGCCGGGCAATGTGCGGCAGCTGCGCAACAACGTCGAACGGCTGATGATTCTCGCCGGCGGCGATCCGGCCGCGGTGATTACCGCCTCGATGCTGCCGCAGGACGTCGGCTCGATGATTCCCAACATGCCGAACGGCAATGGCGGCGAGCACCTGATGAGTCTCGCCCTGCGCGAGGCACGCGAAGTGTTTGAGCGCGAATATCTGCTGGCGCAGATCAACCGTTTCGGCAACAACATCTCGCGCACGGCTGAATTCGTCGGCATGGAGCGCTCGGCGCTGCACCGCAAGCTCAAAGCGCTGGGGATCGACTGATCGGGCATCGGCAACCAGTAGTCAGTGATCAAACGATTGAATTCATGCTTATGCCCGACATCTTTTTTTTGATGACTGATTACCGATAGCCGATACCTGGGCCTCTGATGTCCCGAATAGCCTACGTCAACGGCCGCTACCTTCCATTCCGGGACGCCAAAGTCCACGTCGAGGATCGCGGCTATCAGTTTGCCGACAGCGTCTATGAGGTGTGCGAGGTGAGGAGCGGCCGCCTCATCGACGAACGCCGCCATATGGCGCGCTTAGCCCGTTCGCTCGGCGAGTTGCGCATCCCCATGCCGATGTCGCCGCGCGCGCTCGGCGTGGTTTTGCGCGAACTGGTGGCGAAAAACCGGATCGGCTACGGCGTCGTCTATCTGCAGATCAGCCGCGGCGTGGCGCGGCGCGACCCGGCTTTTCCCTCGCCGCAAACCGCGCCGACCGTCGTCGCTACGGCTCGCCCGCTTAACATGGCGCGCAACGAGGCGCTCGCGGCGAAGGGCATCGCCGTCGTCAGCGTACCCGACAATCGCTGGGGCCGCGTCGACATCAAGACCGTGGGGCTGTTGCCGAATGTGCTGGCGCGGCAGGCCGCGCTCGATCGCGGCGCGCGCGACGCCTGGTTCGTCGATAATGACGGCAAGGTCACCGAAGCCGCCTCCGCCAATGCCTGGATCGTCACGCCCGCCGGTACGCTGGTTACGCGGCATGCCGATCACGCCATCCTGCGCGGCATTACCCGCAGCGTCACCCTCGACGTCGTCAACGCGCAGGGCCTGACCGTGGAGGAGCGTGGTTTTACGCTCGACGAGGCCTATGGCGCGCGGGAGGCCTTCGAGACCTCGGCCACCCAGATCGTGATGCCGGTGGTGAGCATCAACGGCCATATCATCGGAGACGGCAATCCCGGGCCGGTTGCGCAAGCGCTGCGGCGGGAGTTTCACCGCCATGCGGAGGCCGGGTAGGCGCGTCGGGCTTCGAGCCACCTTCAGCCTGCTCCCAACTTGGGCTTGCAACGATCCCCGCCGCGCCCTCTAATGGCTGGGTCCCTCGGGCGGTCCGGCGAGTTTGCCGCAAACGGTCGGGGTAAAAGTGACGGCTAAGAGAAGGCACTAAGAAAAGACCCGCGGGGCAGGGGCCCGCGGTACAAAGAACGGAACAACGGCCATGGCAGCCGACCGCGCACAAAACCTACAAGACACCTTCCTCAATCACGTCCGCAAAAACAAAATTCCGCTCACCATCTTCCTGGTGAACGGCGTCAAGCTGCAGGGCGTGGTCACCTGGTTCGACAATTTCTGCGTGCTGCTGCGTCGCGACGGGCATTCGCAGCTGGTCTATAAGCACGCCATCTCGACCATCATGCCGGGGCATCCGGTTCAGCTCTTCGAAGGCGCCGAAGAACCGCCGGCCGGGGACTAGAGTTTATTGGAGCCGCGCCGCGACAAGCGCTCTGACCGGTTGAGCGGTAAAGGCTCGCCGAACGGCCGCTCGACGACCGGGCGCGCGCTGGTCATCGAGCCGGTGCTGCGGCGCGTTGCCGCCCGCGCCGATGCGCTTGAGCGAACGGCTGAGGCCAAGCTCGACGAAGCGATCGGACTTGCCCGCGCCATCGACCTTACCGTCGAGCAATCCGGCATCGTCTTGCTTCGCGCACTGCATCCGGCGACCTATCTCAGCAAGGGCAAGGTCGAGGAGATTGCCGGCCTCGTCAAAAGTTTCGAAGCGGGCATCGTGGTGATGGACTGCGCGCTCACCCCGGTGCAGCAGCGCAATCTCGAAAAGGCCTGGAACGCCAAGGTGCTCGACCGCACCAGTCTCATTCTCGAAATCTTCGGCCGGCGCGCGCGCACGCGCGAAGGCGCACTGCAGGTCGAGCATGCGCATCTGACCTATCAGAAGGGCAGGCTGGTGCGAACCTGGACCCATCTCGAGCGCCAGCGCGGCGGCTTCGGCTTCCTCGGCGGGCCCGGCGAGACGCAGCTCGAAGCCGACCGCCGTATCATCGAAGAGCGCCTTGCCAAGATCGAAAGCGAGCTCGCCAAGGTCAAGCGCACCCGTGCGCTGCATCGCGAGAGCCGGCGCCGCGTGCCTTATCCGATCGTCGCGCTGGTTGGCTACACCAATGCTGGCAAATCGACGCTGTTCAACCGCATGACGGCCGCGAGCGTGCTGTCCGCCGACATGCTGTTCGCCACGCTCGATCCGACGCTGCGGGGCGTGGCGCTGCCGCACGGCGCACGCATCATCCTCTCCGACACGGTCGGCTTTATCTCCGACCTGCCGACCATGCTGATCGCGGCGTTCCGCGCCACGCTCGAAGAAGTGGTGGAGGCCGACGTGATCCTGCACGTGCGCGACGTATCGCATGAGGATGCCGAGGCGCAATTGCACGACGTCGAGAAAATTTTGCGCGAGCTCGGTATCGATCCGCACCACGACAGCACGCACAAGCGAACGCTGATCGAAGTCTGGAACAAGATCGACCGCCTTGATGCCGCAGAGCGCGCCCGGTTGCAAAATATCGCCGAACGTCGCGGCGAGACGGAACGGCCGGCGCTGGTCTCGGCGATCACCGGGGAGGGCATCGACGCGCTCGCCGCGGCCATCGAGTCACGCCTTGCCGCCGGCCGCGTGCTCGTCGAAGTCGAGCTCGATCCGGCCGACGGCGCCGGCGTGAGCTGGCTGCACCGCCACACCGAAGTCATCCGCAAGTCGTTCGACGCCGAGGGCCGTGTCGCCATGACCGTACGTGTCGCACCGGACAAAGCCGAAGCGGTGCGGGCGAAGTTTTCTTCTCCCGCCATTATCCGCGAAGGTGGATGATCCGGACGCGACCTACTCCGCGGCCTTGGCCTCGTTCCACAGCGCCTCCATTTCGGCGAGCGTAGCCGCGGCCGGCGTCCTGCCCTTGGCGGCGAGCGCGCGCTCAATGGCCGCGAACCGGCGCTCGAATTTCCGGTTGGTCAGCCGCAGCACCGCTTCCGGATCGGCACGCAGATGGCGCGCCAGATTGACCGCGGCGAACAGAAGGTCGCCGACTTCGGCCGCGGTGGCTGCGTCATCGCGCTCCGCGCGATCGAGCTCGGCCTCGATCTCGTCGGCTTCCTCGCGGATTTTGCGTAAGACCGCGCGCGGATCGTTCCAATCGAAGCCAACCTTGCTCGCCTTGGCCTGCAATTTCAGCGCGCGTGTGAGGGCAGGGAGCGCCACCGGCACGCCGGCAAGCGCACTTTCATCCGCCGATGCGACTTTGCGGGACGCTTTCTCCTCCGCCTTGATCTGTTCCCACAAGCCTTCGACCGCATGCGGCGTATCCTTGCGCTCACTGGACGAGTCTTGGCCGAACACATGCGGATGGCGGCGAATGAGCTTTTCGGTGATGCCCTGCACCACATCGCCAAAATCGAAGGCGCCCTGTTCCTGCGCCATGCGGGCATGGAAGACGACCTGCAGGAGGAGATCGCCCAGCTCCTCGCGCAGGTCGGTAAGATCGCCACGCGCGATGGCGTCGGCGACCTCATAGGCCTCTTCCAGCGTGTAGGGCGCGATGGTGGAGAAATCTTGCGCCAGATCCCAGGGGCAGCCGGATTTGGGCGTGCGCAACGCCGCCATGATGTCGAGAAGCCGCGCGATATCGCGGGAAGGGGTCATCACCGAATCCTGTTGGGGTCGTGCGGGGACATAATCCGGAAAAGCGGAATCCGGTTTTCCGAAAACATCATGCCCCATGAAAATACGAAAGTGCAATCGATTCCATCGGAATTGGCTATACTTTCGCGCAGACCCTAACAGACTGGATTAACAGCAGCGACCGGCGCCGGTATTACCTATTCGATGTGCGGCTCGCCTCGAACAAGAACCAGGTGCGGCGCTCAGCCTGGTCGATGAAATTTTCCAGGAGGCTGGTCGTGGCGACATCCTCGTGCTCGTCGGCGACCTCATGGGCTTCGCGCATCGAGGCGACCAGAGCCTTGTTGTCGCTCATTAATTCCCGCAGCATATCGAGCGGCGGCACGAAATCCTCGTCATTGTCTTCGAGCGTCTGCAACCGCGCGATATGGCCGATGGAACGCAGCGTCAGGCCGCCGATCTTGCGGACGCGCTCGGCGATATCGTCGGTAATCGCGAAAATCTGCTCGGACTGTTCGTCGAGCAAAAGATGATAATCGCGGAAGTGCGGCCCGCTCATGTGCCAATGGAAGTTCTTGGTCTTGAGGTAAAGCGCGAAAACATCGGCCAGTACCTTATTGAGCTTGGCCGAAATGTCACGCACAGCGTCGGAGTCGAGATCGGTCGGCGTATCGAGGGTAGGAGCCACTTTATGGCGCGTATCGAGGGCTCTGACTTTGCTGTTCACGGCGTCACCTCGCAGTGTGGGGATCGTATGGAAAGCGCTGCGGCCGCCCGGACTCGCATCTGCCGAAGAGCCGGGGCGGGGTTGCAGACTAACGCCCGCACGACGACCTTGGTTCCATTGTCCGATCCATAATGAGGTGAGGCGATGCCGGTTTCGGCCTACGTTCAGAGTGCGCTTTTCTTTCTATTGGCGGCGGCCGCCCTGTTTGGCTCGGCCGGCACGTTCGCGATCGCAGTCTTTTGGATTTACCTCGCCATTTTAGCGGCCATCTTCGTAGCCTCGTTCCTGTGGCTTGACCCCGATCTGGCGCGCGAACGGATGCGGCCGGGCGGCAAGCAGCCGCCGCTGGCGCTGCGGCTGTTTTCCGGCGTCATGGTGCTGCACCTGATCATCGCTGGGCTCGACCGCGGCCGCTATCATTGGAGCGATACGGTGCCGGTCTGGCTCCAAGTCCTGGGGCTGGTCGCACTCGCCGGCAGCTACGCGTTTTGTATCTGGGCGATGCGGGTGAACCGGTTCTTTTCCTCGGTGGTGCGTATTCAATCCGACCGCGGCCAATACGTCGTGACCGGCGGACCTTACGCGGTCATCCGCCACCCGGGTTACCTCGCGGGCATTGTCGTCGTGCTGGCTAGCGGTGTCGCGCTCGGGTCTTGGATCGCGACCGCATTCCTTGCCATCCCGACGCTACCGTTTCTGCTGTATCGCGTGATTACGGAGGACCGCATCCTTCAAGCCGAGCTTCCGGGCTATCGGGACTACGCCGGCCGCGTGCGCTGGCGGCTCATTCCGGGAGTTTGGTGAAAGGGAGCAGGGATTTAGTTCAAATATTAAATGTGGCTCCGTAATTCCATGATTCGCATAAGACATATTATGGAACATTCAATGGCGATCTGTAATCAGCTGGGACACTACCCCAAGGAGCAAAAGTCCATAATACTCGCATCTCTCGCGATGGCGGCATTGATACGTACCCAACACATGCCCCACGCACGCAGCGGCGTTCTTAGGGAGGCCCCCGATGAAGATTGGCGGAAGAATTCCACCCGCCCTATGGCTTGCGGCAATGGGCGTGATCGGATTGGCCCTCATCGTCGTACCGGACTACACGGCGCAGTGGCACGAAAGCGACTTTGGAATAACTCACGATATTGGGATTGCCATTCTTTCGGCATCCATACTCGGATTTACAATCGACCGATGGCTGAAGGCCGAGATCGTGACCGACGTTTTCGAAGCCGCGATGGGTCACGTCTTGCCCAAGGAATATTTGCATGAAATTCAGCGCATTCTCACCAACAAATTCATTTGCGAGAAACATCAGATGATCGTGGAGATTTCTGACCGAGGTAATGACACGGTCAAAATCACTAATTCGGTTGAACGAACATCTAGAAATATTTCGGCCTTTCCGGAGTCCATACCTGCTCTCGTTCATCTCGACGAATGGGGGTTTGACGAGCAATCAACAATTCTTGACTGCGAGATAACAGCCCAAGGGCGGCAGCCAGAGAAATTTAATTGCGTTATACGGAATCCAGACATGTCGATCACGGCCGAAACAGCGAAAGTCCAGGTCAATCCTGGGGAGACCGCAACAGTGAAGCTAAAATGGAGCGAGATCAGGCGCGCGAATGATGAAGTGTCATGGATTTTCTTGGCGCCGACGCTTAGGCCCGAAATTGAGGTCCGACTGCCGATGACCTTCGATTACCGATGTCGCTTCGGCACACCTTCGGAGAAGCAAGACAGTTCCACGATCGTCAATCGGCATCAGCTGATTGGAACTTATTTTCCCGGCCAAAGAATGAAGGTGAGGTGGTGGCCAAAGCCGGTATCCAGTACTGCTTCGCGGCAGAAGTCTAAATAGAGGGCTTAATCGAGCGCATAGCCGCTACTCAAAGCAAGGAGTTCCTGTAGCGCAAACGTCATCCCATCGAAAGCCGGCACCACATGCACCGGCAGCTTGCCGCGCAGGACTTCGTAATCGAGGTCGGCGTGCAGATTGGTCAGGATGGCACGGCGCGGTTTGAGCCGTTCGATCCATGTCAGCGCATCGTCTAGCGAAAAATGGCTCGGATGCGGCCGATAGCGCAGCGCATCGACGATCCAGACGTCGAGGCCGGCCAAGGCGGTCACGCTCTCCGGCGGCAGGCCGCTGAGATCAGCCGAATAGGCAAGCTTGCCGAAGCGGAAGCCGAGCGAGGGGATGTCGCCGTGCTCCTGGAGGAAAGGTAGCGCCGTGATCGCTCCACCCTCCCCCTGGATGACGACCGGCATGCCGGCGCTGAGCCGATGGCCGTTCACGATCGGCGGATATTCGCTGCCGGGCGGCGATTTGAAGCAATAGCCGAACCGCGTGTACATCATCGCTGCGGTCCGCTCGTCGAGATAGGCATCGATCCGCCGGCGGTGCTTGAGGAACAGCGCGCGCAAGTCGTCGATGCCGTGGGTGTGGTCGGCGTGCTCGTGGGTGTAGAGCACGCCGTCGAGCCAATCGACCTCGGCATCGATGAGTTGCTCCCGCAAATCCGGCGAGGTATCGACCAGCACGCGGGTCATGCGGCTGCCGTCGCGGCGCTCGACCAAAAGCGAGGTGCGCCGGCGCCGGTTCTTGGGATTTTTCGGATCGCAATCGCCCCAGCCCAAAGCCGGCCGCGGCACGCCGCCGGAGGAGCCGCAGCCGAGAATGGTGAATTGCAGGGTCATCGGTGAAAATCGTCTTGGAATTATGCAGCCGCCGCAGCAGGTCGCGGCACTTTGCTAAACAAGCGGAAGAAGTTTGCCGTGGTCTGCCGCGCAATCTCGTCGAACGACACGCCGCGGGTCTCGGCCAGGACTTTTGCGGTTTCGACCACAAAAGCCGGCTCGTTGCGCTTACCGCGGTATTTTCCCGGCGCCAGATAAGGCGCGTCGGTTTCCACCAGGATGCGGTCGGCCGGTAATTCCGTGGCGATCGCACGCAACGCCGCCGAATTCTTAAACGTTAAAATGCCGGTGAAGGAGACGAAATGGCCTAGCGCCACCGCGCGATGCGCCAACTCGCGCCCGCCGGTGAAGCAATGCAGCACGGCCGGGAAGGCGCCCTTCCCCGTCTCCTCTTCGAGAATCCGCGCGGTATCGTCGTCGGCCTCGCGCGAATGGATGACGAGCGGCAATCCGGTCTCGCGCGCGGCCGCGATATGGCTGCGAAAGCCGCGCTCCTGCGCTTCGCGCGGCGAGTTGTCGTAGTGATAGTCGAGGCCCGCTTCGCCAAGCGCCACGACTTTCGGGTGCCGCGTGTGGGCGACGAGATCGGCCGTGGTTACGTCAAGCTCTTCATGGGCGTAGTGCGGATGGGTGCCGACCGAGCAGAACACGTCGGGGAAGCGATCGGCGATGGTGAGGAGGTCCGGTTGCCGCTTCACGCGCGTGGAAATGGTGACCATGCGCTCGATGCCGGCCGCGCGGGCGCGCGCGACCACGGCGTCCAGCTCCGCGGCAAAATCGGGAAAATCGAGGTGGCAGTGGCTGTCGATCAGCATGCTGTAGCTTCTATTGCGCCGCCTGCTTTTCAGGCTCGACATAACGCGGAAAGATCGCAGCCGGCGACGGCAGTTTCGTGCCGGCGGCGATGCGATGCTTGCCGCCGAGAAACGCGAACGTCCGCTCGTCTACGGGGACCGCCAAAAGATCGAGCAGCTTTCCGGCGGAACTCGGCATGAACGGCAAAGCCAAGATCGCAATCTGGCGCAGCACTTCAGCGGTCGCGTAGAGCACGGTGCCCTGCCGCGCCGGATCGGTCTTGGCCAGCGCCCACGGCGCCTCGCCGGCGAAATAGCGGTTGGCATCCGCCACCACAGCCCACACGGCGTTGAGCACATGATGCAGCTGTTGCGTTGCCATCGCTTTGCGCGCCTTGCCGATCATGGCGTCGGCGGCGCTCAAGATGGCCTTGTCGCTCTCGCTCCATGGGCCCGGTTGCGGCAGCACGCCGCCCAAGCCCCGCGCCACCATGGTCAACGAACGCTGCGCCAGATTGCCGAGATCGTTGGCGAGATCGGCATTGATGCGGTTGACGATGGCCTCATGGTTGTAATTGCCGTCCTGGCCGAACGGCACTTCGCGCAAGAGGAAATAGCGCAGCGGATCGACGCCATAGGCGTCGGCCAGCGCGAACGGATCGATCACATTGCCCACGGACTTCGACATTTTTTCGCCGCGGTTGAACAGAAATCCGTGCGAGAAAACCCGCCGCGGCACCGCGATCCCGGCCGACATCAGAAACGCCGGCCAATACACGGCGTGAAAGCGCACGATGTCCTTGCCGATGACGTGGAGATCGGCCGGCCAATATTTCTTGAATTTCTCGCTGCCGGTGTCGGGAAAGCCGACGGCGGTGATGTAATTGGTCAGCGCGTCGACCCACACATACATGATGTGCTTGTCGTTGCCGGGCACCTTGATGCCCCAGTCGAAGGTGGTGCGCGACAGCGACAGATCCTGCAAGCCGCCGCGCACGAAGCTCGCGACCTCGTTCATGCGCTCTTTCGGCAGCACAAAATCCGGCACCTCACGGTAGAGCTTGAGCAGCGGCTCGGCGTATTTGGACAGCCTGAAAAAGTAGCTCTCCTCCTCGACCCATTCGACCGGCGTGCCGTGCGGGCCGAGCCGTGATCCCTTGTCGTCGAGCCGGGTCTCGCTCTCGTCGTAATAGGCCTCGTCGCGCACCGAGTACCAGCCGGAATATCTGTCGAGATAAATGTCGCCGTTGGCCTCCATGCGCTCCCAGATCGCGACCGACGAGGCGTGGTGGCGGGCTTCGGTGGTGCGGATGAAATCGTCGTTCGAGCACTCGAACTTTTTCACCATGGCCTGGAAGCGCGGCACATTGCGCTCGACCAGCTGCCGCGGCGTCAAGTTCTCTTTGGCCGCCGTCTGCAGCATTTTGATGCCGTGCTCGTCGGTGCCGGTGAGGAAAAACACGTCGCGGCCGTCGAGCCGCATAAAGCGCGCGATGGCGTCGGTGGCGATCGCCTCATAGGCATGGCCGATATGCGGCGCGCCGTTCGGATAGGCGATCGCGGTGGTGATGTAGTAGGGCTTGCCGGACAAGCTTTGTTTCGCGGACATGAGGGTTGGTATCAACCGCGCGTGGCCTCGGCAAGCAAGCCGAAAACGCTGAAAACCAGCGGCTTTCGCTCCAAATTGTAGATTTCGGCGTCGCGGGCGGCGCGATTGATGCTCTCGGAGGCGTCGGCCAAACGATGGGCCCGGCCAAGCGCGTTCTGTTCGCGGTAAAGCCGCTGCGACAGCCAAGTGTTGACCGTATCGACAAAGGCGGCGAGCGGCTCCGGGTCGGTGCCCGCCAGCGCTTCGCCGAGCGCGTGCAGCGCCTTGGCGTCGAGCGCCGGCAGCCGGTCGAGAAGACCGAGCGCCTGCTGGCGCAATGCCAATGCCCCCTCGTCGAGAAATGCCAGGGCGCGCGCCAGCGAACCGTCTGCGGCCGCCGCGGCCGCGGCAATGTCGGGATCGTCCGCCGCCGATCCGATCGCGGCCGAAAGCGCGGCTGCAACGTCGGCCTCGCCAAGCGGCCGCAAGGTCAGGATGCGGCAGCGCGAGCGCAATGTCGCCGGCACGCGCGCGGCGGAATGACTGACCAGGAGCAAGAGCGCGCGTTGCGGCGGCTCCTCAAGGATTTTCAAGAGCGCATTGGCGCCGGCGCGGTTCAATTCGTCGACCGCATCGACGATCGCGATGCGCCAGCCGCCCTCACCCGCCGTCGAACCGAAAAACGTCACCGTCTTGCGGATGTCCTCGACCGCGATCTGTTTGTGCAACACGCCTTTGTCGTTGAGCGTGCGTTCGATGACGAGAAGATCGGGCTGGGCCTGGGCGGCAATCCGCCGCGCCACCGGCTGCTTGGCGTCGACGAACAGCGATGTCGCCGCGGCAACATCGGGCGCCGCCGGATCGGGATGGGCCAGCACGAAGCGCGCCAGACGATAAGCCAGCGTCGCTTTGCCGATGCCGGCCGGCCCCGCGATCAGAAAGGCATGCGGTACGCGGCCCGAGCGATACGCGGTCAGCAAGGCATTTTCGGCGTGTTCCTGGCCGAACAGGACCGTGGTCGCGCGCGGATGCGGTGCTTGGCCGATCTCGTCGTCCTCGCCGGTCGCGCGCGGGCTCACGACGCGCCAACCTCGCTGCGCCGGCGCTCGTTATGGACCGGGAAGGTCATGGGATCGAGCCGGGCACCGACCGCGTTCCAGATTTTTCGCGCTACCGCTTCCTTGGGCCCGCTGGCGTCGATGACGACGCAACGCTCCGGCTCTGCCGACGCGATCGCAAGATAGGCCTCGCGCAGATTTTGATGAAATTCCACGTTTTCCGCCTCGAAACGGTCCGGCGCGGCTTCGCCGCGGCGCAATTTTACGCGTTCGAGTCCGAGCTCGACCGGCACGTCGAGCACTAGAGTGAGGTCGGGCGCAAGATCGCCGATCGACACCCGCTCGAGCCCTTTGATCAACCGTTGGTCGACTTGGCCGAGGATGCCCTGATAAACGCGCGTGGAATCGGCAAAGCGGTCGCAGATGACCCATTTGCCGGCATTGAGCGCTGGCAGGATGGTGCACTGGACGTGGTCGTCACGCGCCGCCGCGAACAGCATCGCTTCGACGTCCGGCCCGAACGGCTTTGCCGCGCCCGAGAGCAAGACGTGGCGGATGATTTCGGCGCCCGGCGAGCCGCCCGGCTCACGGGTCAAATGAACGACGAGCCCAAGCGCTTCCAGGCGCAGCGCCAGCATCGCGGCCTGTGTCGATTTGCCGGTGCCCTCGCCGCCCTCGAAGGTGATGAACTTGCCTCGCATCGCCAAAACCCTTACGGCCGCATTCGCCGCGCTAAATCAACGTCTTAAAATAATCATAATTCTCAATCACTTACGCTGTTCTCCGTAACTGCCACATACAGAACGCTCACGCCGGTGACCGCAATATAAGGACCTCCGGCCTATTGCGCACGCGCCCGGCCTATAGCTTGGCCACGCCGGCGCGCAAAAGGCCGATGATCAGTTCGGTCGCACCGTCCATGGCGCGTTGGGTCATGCTGCCTTTGCCGACGTCGTCGGCGGCCTGCAGCGGCACATCGAGCGCCAGATTATCGCCGCGCCATACCTTGAGCTCGGCAATGGTCTGGCCTTTGACGATCGGCGCCGGCACCGGACCGGTATAGACGATGCGGGCGTTGAGCCGATCGCTGTTGTCGCGCGGTATCATCACTTTGATCAGGCCGGGACCGGTCAGCGGCACGTAGCTGCGTTCGCCGCCGAACACCTTGGCTTCGCCGACGGTTTGGCCTTCGGCGAACAGAACCCGGGACTTGAAGCCGTGAAAGCCCAAATCCAGCAATTTACGCGCTTCGTCGGCGCGTTCTTTGTCGGTCTTTGCTCCGGTAACCACCACGATCAAGCGCAACTTGTCCGACACCGCCGAGCCGACCAGATTGAACCCGGCTTCCTTGGTCTCGCCGGTCTTCAATCCATCGGCGCCGACGCCCATGCCCAACAGCGGATTGCGGTTCTGCTGGTGGATATTGTCCCAGGTGAAATCGCGCTGGGCAAACAGCGGATAGAGATCGGGATAGGTCTGGATTATGTGGCGCGCCAGCTCCGCTATGTCGCGCGCGGTAACGCGCATATTGGAATCGGACAGGCCTGTAGCGTTAGTGAAGGTCGAGTTCTGTAGCCCGATCTCGCGGGCCCGCTTGGTCAACAGCTGGCCGAACGCGGTTTCGTTGCCGGCCAGCGCCTCGGCAACCGCGATGCAGGCGTCATTGGCGGAATCGACGATGATGCCTTGGATCAGATCCGACACGGCGACCTTGCTGTGGATCGCGGCGAACATGGTCGAGCCGTGCGACGGCGCTCCGCCCTTGCGCCAGGCGTTTTCGCTGATGGTGTAAGTGTCGTCGAGCTTGACGCGGCCGTGCTTGATCTCGTTGAACAGATATTCCAGCGTCATCAGCTTGGCGAGGCTCGCCGGCTCGACGGGCTGCTCGGCGTTTTTCTCGTATAATATGCTGTCGCTCTCAGGATCGAGCAGGATCGCGGTCGGCACGCTGGTTTGAAAACCGCCCTCGGGCTTCGGCGCGGCGGCGGGCGCAGCGCGAGCCGGCGCCATACCGAGGTCAAGCACCAAGCCAAGCGCCAGCGCAGTGGCCAACATCGCGGCGGCGAAAGACCGTCGTCCCCTCCCCGGTGATAACGGCCGATATCGCTCTCGCAAGCCCGCCTCCAATTCGCGCTCAGCACTCTGTATCCCGCGCCGAAGAGGGCACGCGCAAGCCCGCGATGAGGCACTGTGAAAATGCCGCGGCGCGACTTCATCTGAAATGGAAGCCAACGGTCAATAAAGCCCGCGGCCATTGAGGAATTGGTCGGTGCCGTCGGCGCCGGAGGGCGGATCGGCGAACGACCGCGCGCCTGTTGTGGGACCGGGCGAGTATGACGCGTCGGTTGCGGTCAGGACGGGCAAGGCGCTGGCGAGCCGCTCATGGCGGACCGGCGGCGGCTGGTTGGGGAAAGCCGGCACCAGCGGCGTTGCCGCAAGCCGTACGTCCCACGGCGCCGGCGCCGGCGCGTTCTCCCGCAGCGTCGACGCCAGCACGCGGTCGTCGGAGCCCTCGACCGGCGCGCGTCCGACATATTCGACCCGCACCCAGGCGAGGCCGCGATTGGTGAAGCCCAGCAGATGCGCGGCCCGCATCGAGACGTCGATGATGCGATTATGCGCGTAGGGCCCACGGTCATTGACGCGGACGACCAGCGAGCGGCCATTGCTCAGATTCGTCACCCGCACGTAGCTCGGCAGCGGCAAAGTGGGATGTGCCGCGGATATCGAATTGACATCGAATATCTCGCCGTTCGCCGTCTCGCGGCCATGGAAATCGGCACCGTACCAGGACGCCAGCCCCACCGCGTTATAATTAGGGTCCTCGTGGGGGACATAGACCCGGCCACCGACCATATAGGGCGAGCCGACCCGATAGACGCCGCCGCCCTTGGGCACCTGCTCCCCCGGGGAAACCAGCCGGGCGCTCGGCGAAACCCCGTAACGGGCGTCGATATTGCCTTTATTGGCGCAATTGGCGACGAGCATGCAAAGCGCGGCACAGGCGCCAAATTGCGCAAGCCGTCGCAATGCCGAGCTGAGCCGACCCCGCATCATCCCCGTCCCGAACGGAAATGTATCGAATTCTAGCGTGGTTAGATTGTGGCGGAATTGGACAAGGCCGGACCCATAGTGAACAAGAGGTTTCGCGCACCCGGCCGAGGCGAAATCCAAGCGCGACAGGCATTATTCGGTAGCGAGACAGACCGTCGCCACGAACACCCGATCTTGCTTCGCCGCGTCCTGGCTACCGGCGAGCTGATTATAATACCATGCATCTGCCGCCACCTTGCAGGCGCTCCGGGTAGCGAATTTGGCCACGAGCGTCGTCTCGCCCGGTGATGCGAGTAGATAAAGATTAGCAGGCGGATCTTTGGCTTGCTGCGCCGACGCGGCAGACGAGAGCAGCGCGAGCACAGTCACGGCGGCGAATGATCGAGGCATGCACTCCTCCACGGGTTGGCATATGCCGTATTTGACAGATGCCGTATATAGACACTGCTGCGCCAATGGCGGGCGGAAGCCTTCGCGTACCCCGAAAAATTGTTCAAGTTCGCCCGGTAGCCTTGCGCTGCTGTTCGTTCTAATGCCAAGCCGCGCTGTGGAAGGGTGGCCGAGTGGTTTAAGGCACCGGTCTTGAAAACCGGCGGGGCCCGCAAGGGCTCCCGTGAGTTCGAATCTCACCCCTTCCGCCATTTTGCGGCGCGCACAGCGAAACCGTTACGCCACAACGTTCATCTGCGCTGAGCTCCTCGCGCGGACATCACCAGCCGGTCGCGTTTCGCCTTGCTGTTGCTCGCAGCTCGGTCGGCTCGGCGTCCGTGAAGGTGTGCCACACTTCCGATGGCGGGACCGCTCACTCACTTCTTGGCGAGCGCGTCGAAGGCCTGAGCGAAGCCTTTGAATGAGATCGGCACTGTCACGTCGTGTCCGCCGGCATCCGCGAACGAAACTTTGCCGGTCGAGGTGGCCTCGCGCAATTTCTTGAGGATGTCTTCTTTGAGCTCGAATTCGGCAAAGCAGCCGTTCGGCGTGCAATTGGCGAACGGCGCGATCACGCCCGGATCGGCCTCGCCGGTCTGGATATGCACCTGCGTGCTGAATGAGGCGTTCACCGGTACCTGAACGATCAGCTTGACCGGCTGACCCTTTTCCGGACGGCCCACGGCAACTCGCGAGAACGGAAGATTTTTGCCCTGGACCTGCGTGACCTGCGCCATATCGCAAACCGGCTCCGAGGGCGGGGAGCTGTTCGTGACGCATTGCACGACCCAATCGCCATAGGTGGCCGTAGTCTGCTGCGGGATTTCACTCGCCGCCGGCGCATGTGCTGGAGGTGGTGCAGGACGGGCCGGCGGCGCCGGGCGCGGCGGCTGCTGCGCTTGCACGGTCGAGGCAATGGCGATGCCGAAGGTGGCGGCGACGCAGCGAGCCACCCATTTGCTGTTTCTTTTCATGCTGTTATGAGGCTCTCTAGGCTGCGACCCGAACACATTGCGATCTAGGCATTCTGGCTGGCTTCCGGCTGAATGTGAAGCGGCGTACTGCCTCACCACGAATAGCGCAGCGTACCGGTGCCGGCATAAGTCTGCGCGGTGGGCGCGAACTCGCCGTCGAACTTGGCGATCAGCGACCAGTTCGCGGTCATATGCAGCTCGGCGGCCGCGGTGGCGAGCGCGGAATTTTGTGGCGACGCGGCGCCATTGACGGTGAAATTCGAGCCGGGCAGCGATTGGAACACCGCGCCGAGCGACGGGTTAGAGATCCAGTCGTGCGCCCAGGCCAGCCGGCCGCGCAGTATGACCGGCATGTCGTACCACATGGTCAGATTGTCGAAGCGCGCACCGAGCTCGCTGCGGGTGTCGGTGGCGTTCATCGCATTGTAGGTCAGCGCAAAGCCGCTTGCCGGATTGGTAAGATCTTTCTCGCTGTAGCCCGGCGTGTGGAAGCTCTGCACCTGCAGGGCCGCGTAAGGTGTGATGCCGACGATCGAGCCCGAAATCGGCACACCGTAGCGATAGCCGGCTTCGCCGCGGGCCGCATAGCTCTGGCCGTCGAAATTTGCCGTGATCTGATCGCCCACCGCGGTGCGATTGGTGGTGAACCAGTGATTGGCGAATGCGAAGGCGCCGGACAGATAGGCCGGCCCGAAATGCGTCGTGCCATAGACACCGGCCTGGAACGCGTCGCTGCGCCCGCTGCCAAGGCTTTGCGCCAGGCTCCAATTGGTGCCGCCGCCGGCAAGCGCAAAGCCGTAACTGGTCGCCGGCGTGAGATGATAGGTCATGCCGCCGGCGAAGCCGAAATCGCTCGCCGTCACATCCGCCGAGCCAACTCCCGTGTTGCCGTTTGTCGTATTATAGCCGCCAAACGCCGAGCCCCACGCGGTCCAGCGCTGATCGAACGAGGTTGCCGGCTGCGGCTGGCCTGCACGCAGGACCGAGTCGTAGGCTTCGGCGATCTCCGGCGGCAGGCTCGGCTGATTGTCCGGCGCGAATTGCTGCGGGCCGCCGGTCCCGCCGCCGCCATTACCGGTCGTTGGATCAAGCAACAAATTGAGAAAGTCCGTCATCAACTGGAAAGCGCCCTGCCCGGCATCGGCCGCCGGCTGGCCCTCGAGCTGAGCGAGCGCGTTCTCGAGCTGCTGCGGGGTATAATTGAACAGGTTGGTAAAGCCGGGCGGCGGATTGACGCCGCTCTGGATTGCCGTGTCGATCGCATTGGCAACGTTGAGCACGTTTTGCGGCGGGTTCGGCGGCAACAGCGGGATGAGCGCACCATTCTCCACCGTCACGAACACATCGTCGGCATCGTAGCTCAGCACGCCCTCGTAGCGGCCGAAGAAGAATTTCGGATCGGCAAAGGTGCCGATCACCCCGCTGCTGGCGGTCATGATCGTATAGGTGTTGCCGATGATGGCGTTGCTGCTGAGGGGATTGCCCGCCGCCAGCGCGCCGCTGTTGATCGTGGCGGTGCCGGACACCAGCGCGCCGCTGGCATTGGCGCCGTTGATCGTGACCATGTAGATCGCGGCCGACTGCAGCACGAGATTGCCGCTGACCGTCATGAACGTTCCGGGCACGCCAGGCGCGAACGTGCCGCCGCCATGGATGGTCAGCGCAACCGGGTCGAGCGTGCCGCTGCCGGCGAGCGTACCGCCAGAGAACACGTCGACATTGGTGGCGTTGTCGGTGTTGTTGAGCACCAGCGTGCCGGAATTGACGTTGACCTGGTTGATGGCAGTGAAGTTGTTGGTGCTCTCGGTGTAAGTCACGCCGGAGCCGAGCGAGAAGTTCAGCGTATCGCTCGAGCCTAAGCCGACGATGTTGCCGGCCACCGTGCCGCCGGCGATGGTCATCACGTCGGCATGCGACGACAGCAGCACGTTGCCGGTGATGGTGCCGGCGTTCTGATCGATGGTCACCGCACTGGCGTCGGCAGCGGCGGTGATCGCCGTGCCGCCGGTGCCGGTGATGTTGCCGGTATTGACGATGGCCGAGCCGGCCGCGAACACGACATTGCCGGTGATCTTGATGGCGGTCGCGCCCGAGATCGTGCCGGCGTTAGTGATACCGCCGCCCGCGCTGGTCGAGCCGAAACTGGCGATGCTGTTGAGCGCGATGCCGACGAGCGCGCCACTGATCGTGCCGCCGGCGCTGTTGACGATGGCGCCCGATACGCTGCCGGTGCTGCCGATAAAGATGCCGTCGCTGACGGCCGTGATCTTCTGGCTATTGGTGATGCCGCCCAGCAAAGTACCGACATTGCCGACGAAAATGCCGTTGCTGCCGGTCAGCGTGCCGGAATTGACGATACCGCCGCCGGCGCTGTTGACGCCGAAGGTGCCGACGCCCGTGACTTTGATGGCCTCGAAACCGCCCGACGCGGCCGCGATCAGGCCGGAATTGCTGATGCCTGCCGCGAAGGTCGAAACGGTCGTGACGATCACGCCGCCAAACGCGCCCGAGATCGTGCCGCTATTGCTGATATTGCCGAGGAAGGTCGGAACGCTCTCAATAATCACGCCGCCAAACGCGCCCGAGATCGTGCCGCTATTGCTGACGTTGCCGACGAAGGTCGAAACGGTGTTGATCAGAATCGCAGTCTGATTTGACGAAGAAATCGAGCCGGCATTGGTGATGCCGCCGCCGGCGCTCGATGAGCCGAATACTGCCACATGAAGGATTTCGATGCTCTTGGCCTCCGCCGCGATGGTGCCGCCGGTATTCGTGATGCCGCCGAGGAAGGTCGAAACCGTATTGATCAGAATTCCCGAACCGACCGAAGAAGTTATCGTGCCGGCATTGGTGATGCCCCCGAGGAAGATGGAAACGCCGAAGCCGCTGGCGCCGACCAGGATGCCGCCAAGGCCGCCCGAGATCAGCCCGGTGACGCTGTTGACGATGCCGCCGCCGGACGTGCCGCCCGAGAACACCGCGACGTTGGTGACCTTGATGCCGTCGCCGTTGCCGCTGACCTGGCCGCTATTGGTGATGCCGCCGGAGAACGTGGAGACGCCGTTGACGTCGATGCTGGCATTACCGCTCGACAGCGTGCCGCTGTTGGCGATACCGCCGCCGAACGAGGTCGTATTTTCGACGAGGATGTTGTGCGAGGCCCCGGTGATATTGCCGCTATTGCTGATGCCACCGAGGAAGATGTTGTTCCCGGTGACGTTGATTCCCTTGAAGCTGTTATTGATCGTGCCGCTGTTGGCGATGCCGCCGCTAAAACTCGTTACGCCGGAAACGTAGATGCCGGTAAGGGTCGCCGCCAGCGTACCGGCATTGCTGATGCCGCCGGTGAAGGTCGGGCCGGTGATCGAAATGGCCGTGGCGGCGCCAGAAATCTGGGCGCCGCTCCCGATAAAGATGCCGAGCATCGAGCCGGAAATAATGCCGGAGTCGACGATCGAGCCGTGGATGGCGCTGTTTTGGACGTCGATTCCGACTAGGGCGCTGATCGTCCCGGCGTTGCTGATGTTGCTGGCGAATGTCGACACCGTGGTGACCAGGATGCCGGCATTGTTCGTCGCGCTGATGGTGCCGCCGTTGGTGATGCCGCCGGAGAAATTCGAGAACTCCCGAGACCGCAATGGCGCAGCTGGCGCTGGCGGCGATGCGGCCGCTGTTGATCACGCCGCCGCCGAACGTCGTGACTCCCGACACTTCGATGCCGGTCCTGCCGGAGATCGTGCCGCTATTGCTGATGCCGCCGAAAAAGCTGGCCACCGAGAATACGTCGATTCCGGCGAACGCGGCCGTAATCACTCCGCCATTGCTGATGCCGCCGCCGGCGACCGGATCGCCGAATTGCGTGAGGACGCCGAGATTGATGCCGTTCTCGGCGCTGGCCGTGATCGTGCCGCTGTTGGTGATGCCGCCGAAAACCGTCCCGCCGAAACCGGCGGAGATGCCCACGCCCGCGCTGATCGTGCCGGAATTGCTGATGCCGCCATAGAACGTCGAGGGTAACCCGACCACGATGCCGGTGCCGCTGGTCGCCTTGATCAAGCCGCTATTGGTGATGCCGCCGGCTGTCGTGCTGCCGAATTGAGCGACGCTGGTAAGATGAATGCCATCGCGGCTGGTCGTGATCGTGCCGGAATTGGTGACGCCGCCGGTAAAGGTCGGAACGGAAAAGAGCGCGATTCCCGTTCGGGACGAAGAAATGAGGCCGCTGCTGGTGATGCCGCCGGAGAACGTCGAACCGCCTTCAACCAAAACGGCGACCGAGCGCGCCGCAATCGTGCCGCCATTGCTGATGCCGCCGGCAAAGCTTGAGACATGGTCGATGGCAATGCCGCAACGGCTGCCCCAGTTAATGCGACCGCTATTGGTAACGCCGCCTTGGAAAGTTGTGACCCCAAGCACAAAGACGGCGGCATTAGCTCCCGACCCCGTGATCGTGCCGGCGTTGGTTATGCCGCCGGTGAAGGTCGGGCCGGAAACCGAAATCGCCGTGCCGGTGGCGATCAGCTTGCTGGCGCTGTCGATGGTGATGCCCTGGCTCGACGCCAGCAGCAGCCCGCTGTCGACGATCGAGCCGTGGATGGTGCTTGACTCGATGACAATGCCGGTGGCGCCGGAGATGGTGCCGGCGTTGCTGATGCCGCCCAAGAAGGTCGCGACACCCAAGACGCTGATGCCTAAGTTCGCCGAGACGGTGCCGGAGTTGGCGATGCCGCCCGAGAAGGCGGTAACGGTGCTGACCTCAAGGCCGATGCCGCCCGAGGAGATCGTGCCGGCGTTGCTGACACCGCCGAAGAAGGTCGAGACGTTGACGACTAAAATGCCGTCGTCACTCGCCGCAATCGTGCCGCTGTTGGTGATGCCGCCGCCGGCGCTGCTGCTGCCGAACATCGCGACACTGAGCACATAAATGCCGTTGCCTCCCGCCGTGATCGTGCCGGCAGCGGCGTTGCTGATGCCGCCGAGGAAGGTCGAGACCGTGGTGGCGAAAATGCCGGGACCGCTGGCGGCGAGGATCAGGCCGCTGTTGGCAATGCCGCCGGCGGCGCTGCTGGCGCCGAACTGCGCCACGTCTGTGACCGAGATGCCTTTGACGCCGGCCACGATCGTTCCGGCGTTGCTGATGCCGCCGAGGAACTGGGTTCCCAGCGCGATCCCGATGCCGATCGTGCCGCCGGCGATCGTGCCGCCTGCGGCATTGGTAATGCCGCCATAGAAGTCGCCAAAATCGGTCGCAACGATGCCGAACGTGTGCGCGGCGATCAGCCCGCTATTGGTAATGCCGCCCGTTCCGGCGCCGCCGCTATTGCTGCCGAACTGATTGACGAAGCCGATGACAATGCCGCCGCCGGCTGCCGCCGTGATCGTGCCGAAATTGGTAATGCCGCCGGTGAAGGTCGAAACGTGCGAGACCTCAATGCCGTCTATCGCCGTGGCGGAAATCGTGCCGGCATTGCTGATGCCGCCGGAGAAATTCGAAACGTTGGTGATGGCGATGCCGTTTGAACCGCCCGAGATCAGCCCGGTCGCGGCGTTGATGATGCCGCCGCTAAACAGCGTGGTGCCGTGAACCTGGATGCCGGTCTTGGTGCCGGCGAGCGTGCCGGCATTGCTGATGCCGCCGGTAAACGTTGGCCCGGTGATCTGCATGGCGACGCTGACCGGGTCGATGACGCTCGTGCTGTCGACCTTGATGCCGCCGTTCAGATTGCCGGAATCGACGATCTGGCCGTGGATGGTGCTGTTGACGATGCCGATGCCGCCGGCGGTGCCGCCGGTGATCGTACCGGAATTGCTGACATTACCGGTGAAAGAAAGATTGGGTACGAGAATACAGGGGATGCTGGCGGAGTTGCTGATCGCACCGGTGGCGGTGACGCAGGTCGGCGGCGGAGCGAACGACAGGAACACGTCGTCGGCGCTGTAGCTGAGCGTACCGACCAGCGTGCCGAAGCTGACAGTCGGATTGAAAGTATTGCTGCCGACCCCGAACCCGCCGCCGGTGTCGGTCATGATCGTATAGGTCGTGCCGGAATTTATGGTGCTGCCGGCGGCGATAGTGATGGTGGCGTCATTAAGCGCCGCCGTGCCGGCAATTTCGGTTTCGCTATTGCTCGCGCCGTTGATGGCGTCGAGATAATCGGCGCTCGACGAGGCGAAGGTCAGCGTGCCGGCGATGCTGAGAATGCCGCCGGCGGTGCCGGGCAGCCCGGGCTCCAAGACGCCGCCATCATTAATGGTGATCGACGAAGCGATGATGCCGGTGCCGGCGAGTGTGCCGCCCGTGCTCACCGTCATGCCGGTCGCGGTGTCATGGCCGTTGAGCACCACGGTACCGGAGGTGACGTTGGCCTGGTGGATGCCGGTGAAACTGTTGCTGTAGATGAAAGTGCCGCCGGCATTGAAATTTACAGTATCGCTGGCGCCCGAACCGACGATATTTCCGGCAACCGTGCCGCCGGTGATGTTTAGCACATCGGCGTGCGACGACAGTTTGATGGCGCCGGAAATTGAACCGCCGGTCTGATCGATGGTGACCGCGCTGCTCGCGGCGGATACGTCGATGGCCGCCGCCGAGCCGGAAATGGTGCCGCTGTTGGTGATGCCGCCGCCGAACGTCGCGCTGGCGCCGATCTTTATCCCAGTCGCCCCGCTGATCGTGCCGGCGTTGCTGATGCCGCCAGTGAAGCTTCCGGCGGTGATGGCGATGCCGGTCTTGGTGCCGGCGACGATTTTGCTCTGGCTGTCGACGAGAATGCCGCGCGTCGAGGCGAGGATGCTGCCGCTGTCGACGATCGAGCCGGTGATGGTGCTGTCAACGATCTTGATGCCTTCGGCGCCGCTGATCGTGCCGCTGTTGGTAATGCCGCCGGGTGAGCCGGCCGAGCCGAAGACCGTAATCGTGCTGGCGGCAATACCGGCGGCGACCGCTGAAATGCTGCCGCTGTTGCTGATGCCGCCGAGGAAGGTCGTAAACCGGGCGATGAAGATACCGCCGTTGGTTGTGCCCGTGATCGTGCCGCTGTTGGTAATGCCGCCGAAGAAGACGCTGCCGTTGCTGATCTGAACGGCCTGTCCACCCGACAGCGTGCCTGCGTTGGTGATGCCGCCGGCGCTACTCGAGCCGAATTGGGTGACGCCGTTGACGTTGATGGCCGGATTCAGCGCGTCCTGAATGAGACCCGTTGCGCTGTTGACGATGCCGCCGAGGAAGGTCGAGACGAGGTTGACGTTGATGGCCGCATGGGTGTGCGCCGAGATGGTGCCGCTGTTGGTAATGCCGCCGCTGCTCGTTGAACCAAAAATATGGCTTCCGGTGACATCGATGCCGTAAACGGATGCCGTGATCTTGCCGCTCGTGGTGATGGAGCCGCCGAAGGTCGCGGCGGCCACGTAAATGCCGCGGCTGCCTGCCGACAAGGTACCGGCATTGGTAATTCCGCCAGTGAAGGTTGCGCCACCAACCTCGACAGCGATGCCGCCGGCGGTGCTGATGATGCTGGCGCCGTCGATGCCGATACCAAGGCTCGATGCCACAAGATTGCCGGTGTCGATAATTGCGCCGGAAACGGTGCTGCCCGCAACGGTGATGCCGGTCTTGGCCGTGATCGCGCCGCCGCTCGAAATATTGCCGCTGAATGTGGAAACGCCGGTGACGGTTATGGCGGCGCCGGTGACCGAGATAGGTGCGCTGCTGGTGATGCCGCCGGTGAAGGTCGGGCCGCTGACCGCAATGCCGGTCTTGGCGCCCCCGAGCTTGCTGTTGCCGTCGAGGGTAATGCCGCCACTCGGCCCCAGAATGACACCGGTGTCGATGATCGAGCCGGTGATGGTGGCGTCAACAATCTTGATGCCTTTCGCGCCGCTGATCGTACCGCTATTGGTAATGCCGCCGGGTGAGCCGGCCGAGCCGAAGACCGTAATCGTGCTGGCGGCAATGCCGGCGGCGACCGCTGAAATGCTGCCGCTGTTGCTGATGCCGCCGAGGAAGGTCGTAAACCGGGCGATGAAGATACCGCCGTTGGTTGTGCCCGTGATCGTGCCGCTGTTGGTAATGCCGCCAAAGAAGACGCTGCCGTTGCTGATCTGAACGGCCTGTCCACCCGACAGCGTGCCTGCGTTGGTGATGCCGCCGGCGCTACTCGAGCCGAATTGGGTGACGCCGTTGACGTTGATGGCCGGATTCAGCGCGTCCTGAATGAGACCCGTTGCGCTGTTGACGATGCCGCCGAGGAAGGTCGAGACGAGGTTGACGTTGATGGCCGCATGGGTGTGCGCCGAGATGGTGCCGCTGTTGGTAATGCCGCCGCTGCTCGTTGAGCCGAATACCTTCTCCGCGGTGATGTCGATGCCGTAGGTCGATGCCGTGATCTTGCCGCTATTGACGACGGCACCGCTGAAGGTCGATCCGCCGTCCACCAGGATGCCGTAGGTGCTGGCCGAAAGCGCGCCGGCATTGGTGATGCCGCCGGCGAAGGTCTGGCCGAGGACTTCGATGGCCGCGCCCCCGCCGTTGATCTTGCTGCTGCTGTCGATCTCGATTCCGGCGACCGACGCGAGGATATTGCCGCTATCGATGATCCCGCCATTGACGGTGCTGCCGTTGGTGACGTTGATGCCGACGCCGCCGCTGATCGTACCGCTGTTAATGACATTGCCCACCATCGTGGTGACGGCATTGAACAGAATGTCGGTCTTATTCGCGGCGACCGAAATCGTACCGGAGTTGCTGAGATCGCCGCCGAACGAGCCGATCATGTCGAGCTTGATGCCGGGACCGCTGGCCGAGACGATCAAGCCGCCGTTATTGTTGATGCCGCCGGAAAACGACGAGACGTTGGTGACCACGATGGCGGCCTTCGTGCCATTCGCGGAGACCGTTCCGGACGTGAGAATTCCGCCGCTGAACATGACGACGGCGCCGCCGGCTGACGTTCGATCCGACCTCGATGCCGCGGACACCCGAGACCACGCCGGCATTTTTAATCCCGCCGGTGAAGGTCGAGCCATCAACGAAAATGGCATCTTTGGTACTTGCGGCGATGACCTCGCTGGTGCTGTCGATCGCGACGCCGGTCGTCGCCGTTATCAGACCGAAGTCGAAGATGCTGCCATTGATCGTGCTGTGGTTGGTGATGCCGATGCCGATCGCCGCCGTGATCGTGCCGGCGGTCGTGTTGTCGATATTGCCGTGAAAGTTCGAAGCGGCGTCGACGCCAATGCCGATGGCGACCGGTCCCGTCGCGGTGATCTGCCCACTGTTGAAGACGCCGCCGGTATAGGTCTTGAAGCCTTCGACGATGATGCCGGCGCCGCTCGTCGAGCCGCTAGCGATGATCGTCCCCGTGTTCGAAATGCCGCCAAGGAAGGTCGCGGTATGCGCCGGCAAGAAACCAGCCGTGTTATTTATATTGTTGGCGACAATGCCGGCGCCGACCGCACCATTTGCCGTGATCATGCCGGAATTACTGATGCCGCCCTGAAAGGTCGAGGTATTGGTGGTGGCGATACCGGCAATCTCGCCGCTGCCGGATGAGGAGATGGTTCCGCTGTTGACGATGCCACCCCCGGTGCTGGAATTGCCGAACAGCACGACGCTTTTCGTAATATCGATGCCGCCGGAATTACCGAAGATCGCGCCGGCATTGCTGATTGCGCCGTTGAAGGTTTTCCCGGTCGCGTCGATCAAAATGCCGGCATGGGTATTGCCGTTGCCGGACGTGTGCGTGGTCCCGGCGATTGCGCTGGTCGAATCGATGGTGATGCCGCCGGTGATGGCGCCCTCGACCAGGATCGAGCCGGTCACCGTGGCATGATTGGTGAGGTTGAGGCCCTTGGAACTGACATTGCCGGCGCTTACCACCTGCAGGTCGCCGATTACAGTTGAGTTGTTGACGGCGGCGCCGCCAACAATCAGACCGCTGTCGATGATTCCACCGCCGATCGCGCTACCTAGGATTAATACGCCGGTGCCGGCGGAGATGGTGCCGGAATTGGTAATGCCGCCGCCAAACGACGTTACCCCGTTGACGTAGACGCCAATGGCGTTCGGTGCGCTCGCCGAGATGGTGCCGCTGTTGTTGATGCCGCCGCCGAAGGTTGCGCCGCCTTCGACGCCGATGCCGATCGCGGTTTTGGTACTGCTGGCGATAATTTTTCCGGAATTACTGAGACCGCCGAGAAAAGTCGCGAACGTTTTCAGAGTGACAAAATTCGTTGTGGTGACGTTTGCGACTATAATACCGGCCGCCAGCGTGCCGTCCGCCGTGATGGTGCCGGAATTGGTAATACCGCCGAAGAACGTCGAAGTGTTGTTGTCGAAAATGCCCCCGATCGGACCGACGTTGCCCGATGTTGAAATGGTCCCCGAGTTGACGATGCCGCCGCCGGCGCTGCTGAGCCCGAATAGAACGACCGATTGCGATACGCCAATGCCGCCGCTATTGCCGGAAACGGAGCCGGCGTTGCTGATGAATCCCGAGAAGGTTTTGCCCGTCGCATCGACCAGAATGCCGGCATGGAGCGGCCCGGTGAATTGAGACGTCGTGCCGGTGATCGCACTGCCCGCACCGATCACAATATTGCCGGTGAAAGCGCCCTCGTCGTCGATTGAGCCGGTTACGGTGCTGTTGGTAAGCGAAATCCCGGTAGCGCTAATCACGCCGGTCGGCGTATTGACGATATCGCCGGAAATAGTGGCGTTGCTGATGGTGATCCCGACGATAGTTGAGCTGTTGGCGCAACCGGCCCGGTCAGCCGTGATCGAAGTTGGACAGGAGGCGTAAGCGACAGGCGTGCCGCCGCCGATCAGCAGCGCGGCAATCGAGCTCGACGCCAGCAACGAGCGGAAATTCGCCCGGCTTGAGCGTGGCAATTCTCGCATTCAGACGCCCCAAAGGGATCGGTTTGCGGTCGCTACGCCTCCGATCTCCAGTTCCAGCGCGGTCAGAATAGTGGGAGTGACTGCGACTGACCAATGAAAGCACTGTGTTTTCGGGTGTTTTTGCGGGTGATATACGTACATTTCCCGCATGCGTGGCAAAAATGCATCATCTATTATTTCGCGTTGTTAGAAGAATGAAAGCAAAGCAACTCAGAGATGTGAGCCTAGCGGTCGACCTCGCCGCTACCGCCCTGCTCGACGCGAAATCTCCTCCATAATGACCGTTCTTACTCGCGCGCGGTCGAGCTTACCGCCGGCTGTTTTGGGCAATGCCTGCGTGTAAAAAATCCGATCCGGCCAGCGCTCGGCCGGCAGGCGCGTTTGGCAGAACTGCGCCACTGCCTCGTGCTGGGCCTGCCCGATCGGCACCACCAGCGCCACCAACTCATCCCCCGGCATCGGCCGTGGCACCCCGGCGACGGCGACCTCGGCCACATTGGGATGCTGCGCGATGACCGCTTCAATCTCGGCCGGGAATAGCTCGACGCCGTTGCGGTTGATGGTGTCCGCTCCGCGGCCGCGCAGAAATATGTATCCCGCCTCATCGAGATGGGCGTAATCGCCGGGATAGTACCAGCCGTTGCGAAAACGCTCATCGCTCGCCGGATCAACGTCGGCGGCAAACCCCTTGCCCTCGGTGCCGCGGCAGCGCAAGCGGCCGACCATCCCCGGCGGCATCACCCTGCCCGCCTCGTCCACGACTTGCGCTTCGACGAACGATGGCGAACGTCCGACGCTTGCCGGCCGTTCGCGGATTTCACTTGGCGACAGTACTGCGACCGTGCCGAAGCCGGATGCGCCATACGATTCGTAAAAGTTCGGCGAGACCCGATCCAGCATGGCGATCTTTTCTTCCGGATAGACGAAGCCGCCGCCCGCCACCAGCGCGCGCAGGCCCGGATAGAGCACGCCGCCCTGCGGCGCGCAGGAAATCAGCACGCGGCACATCGCCGAAGTGACAAAGCACAGCGCATTGTCGAACGCCCCGATTGCCTTGACCAGATCGATCACGTGCAGATAGTCCGGCAATAGCGTTACCGGCCCGCCAATGAACAAATGACTGATCATGCGCCGGAAGAAGGTGGTGTAACCGATGCTGGCGGTGAGCAGAAAATTTGCCGGCCGCTCCGGCGAGAATACGCCGGACTCGGCAAACAGATCGGTATAGGCGCGCAGGCGCTGAAAATATTGCCGGTGCGTCGTCAAACTGCCCTTCGGCTGGCCGGTGGTGCCGGAGGTCATGCTGATGGTGAAAATGCCGTCGCCGTCGTCGCTGCAGCGGCGGTCGCCCTGCGACTGCGCGACGCGGCCGCGCCAGCCGGCATCGATCTTGATCGAGGGGAAGCCCGCCACCGGTGCGGCAACGGGCTCGATAAAAATCCTGCGTACCGCGAATTTCGCCAGCAGCTCGGGCGCCGGCGGGTTTTGCGCGCTGTAGGGAATTTCCATCGTGGTGGCGCCCAGACGCAAAAGCCCGAGCGTAAGAATGAAATGATCGATCGAATTGGTGAGATTGATCGCGACGCGTTCGCCGGGAGCGATGCCGTAGCTGTCGAGATGGACTGCGGCGTTGCCGACGCGTGCGGCAAGTTCGCCATAACTGACGGTCTCGGGACCTTGGCGGAAAGCCGGCGCGTCCGGCCGCCGCGACGCCCAGTAGAAAATTGGATCGGTAATGTTCCGCCAATTCGGATCAACGCCGCCGCGCATAACGTCGTCCGAACACGGCGCCGCGCCAGCTATCGAACCGGACCGATTGGATGCCATTGCCGTCTCACGCTCCACTCCTCGAATATCAACATACGATGCATGCGCTAGAAGCCCAAGTCGGCCGGGCAAATCCGGCTCGGCGGGCAATCACTCTTTATAGTGACCCGATATGAACCACCCGGCCTGATCGCCGCAGCCTTGGCCCTTTCCACAACCCCGTGGTAAAGCGAAGCAATCATGGCGCAAGCGCAGGCAAACCAGACATTTATGCCGCTTGGCGAGGCGTTGATGTATGCCGAGCGCTGCCGCACCGAGGGCAAGCTGATGGAGGCGGAGGCGGTCTGCCGCCAAATCCTCCAGTCGCAGCCCAACGTGCCGGAAGCCGAGCACCTGCTCGGCGTCATCGCCCACCAGAACGGCAAGCTCGGCGAGGCCATCGAGCACGTGAAGCGTGCGGCCAAGCTCGCGCCGCAAGTCGCGTTGTTTCACGCCAATCTCGGCGAGATGTTGCGCCTCGCCGGCCGTCCCAAGCTTGCTGTCGACGCGGCGCGCTGCGCACTCGAGATCGATCCGAACATGCCGGCGGCGCTCAGCAATCTCGGCGTCGCGCTCTACGAATTGAAGGATTACGAAGGCGCCGCGCGCGCTCAGCGCAAGGCGATCGCGGCCAAGCCGGATTTTGCCGAAGCGCACAGCAATCTCGGCAATGCGCTGCACGCCTTGCGCCGCTTCGATGAAGCGATCCCCGCTTATCGCCGCGCCATCGAGATCAATCCGAACTATGCCGACGGCTGGGCCAATCTCGGCACTACGCTGCATCACAGCGGCAGCTTCGAGGAAGGCATTTCGGCATTGCGCCGCGCCATCGCGCTGGCGCCGCATCACGCCAATGCGCGCTCGGGCCTCGGCATTCTTCTCCTTATGCGCGGCGACCTCGCCGAGGGCTGGGACGAATACGAGTGGCGACTGCGCTCGACCGAGCGCAAGGGCCCGAAATTTCCGGAAATCCCGTGGCAGGGCGAAAACCTCGCCGGCAAGCACATTTACGTCCAGGCCGAGCAAGGTTTCGGCGACACGCTGCAGTTCGCGCGCTACATGCCGCTTCTTCTTTCGCGCGGCGCCAAGGTCACGCTGCGCGTGCACCAGCAGCTGGTCAGCTTGATGCGCGAGAGCCTGCCCGGAGTGGTCGTACTCGGCGATCGCGGCGATCCGGCGCCCTACCAGTGCGACGCGGTGCTGTTGAGCCTGCCGCGCGTTTTCAGGACGCGGCTCGAGACCATTCCGGCCCAAGTTCCCTATCTGCGTCCGCCGGCCGATACGCAGCAGCGCTGGAACAGCCGGCTCGCCAAGATGAAAGGCTTGCGCATCGGCATCGTCTGGGCGGGCAATCCCGACCACGTCAACGACTCGCGCCGCTCGCTCGATCTGGCGATGTTCGCACCGCTCTTTGCGGTGCGCGGCACCACATTCGCGAGTCTGCAATATGGCCCGCGCGCGGCCGATCTGAAAAAACTCAAACGCAAGACGCCGATCGAGGATCTCGCGGCCTCGTTTGACGACTTCATCGATACAGCCGCAGCCATCAATGCGCTGGACCTTGTCATCACCGTCGACACGTCCGTCGCGCATGTCGCGGGCGCACTGGGCAAGCCGGTCTGGGTGCTGTTGCCTTGGGTGACCGATTGGCGCTGGCTCCTTCATCGCGAGGACAATCCCTGGTATCCGACCATGCGCCTGTTCCGCCAGAAAAAGGGCGAGGACCAGGCCGCCGTCATCGCGCGCGTGGAACAAGAGCTCAAAGCCGTGGTGCAGGGCGACACCGAGCGGCTGACACCGTTCAAGGCCGAAGGCGAGCGCCGCGCCACGGAGGCGGCAGCCATCATCGCGGCAGAAGCGATGCAAGCCGCAAAGCCGGTAGCGCCACTGGCACAGGTCGCGGCGCCTGGTCAGGCGCTCATTCTCGCCGAGCAGAAGCGCCGGCACGGCTTTTTGGCCGACGCCGACGAGTTGACGCGCCGCGCCGCCGCCGCCGACCCTGACAATGCCGAGGCGGCGCACATGCTCGGCATCATCGCCCATCAATCGGGCAAGACTGCCGAAGCGATCGATCATATCCGGCGCGCCATCGCCATCAAGCCGGACGTCGCGCTCTACCATGCCAATCTCGGCGAGATGTGCCGGCTTGCCGGCCGCATCGACGAGGCGATCGCCGCCGGACGCCGCGCCATCGAGCTCAACCCAAATTATGCCGGCGCACTGAGCAATCTCGGCATCGCCCTGTTCGACCAGGGCAAGTTCGACGAGGCGCTCAGTCTTTACGAGCGGGCCATCGCACTGGAGAGCAATTTCGCCCAGGCCTACAGCAACCGCGGCAATGCGCTGCAACGGCTCAAGCGCTTCGCCGAAGCCGAGAAGGACTACCGCCGCGCCATCGAACTGCAGCCGAGCTTTGCCGACGCCTGGAACAATCTCGGCACCTGCTTGCGCGAGCTCAAGCGCTCCGAAGAGGCTGAGGTCGTGTACCGCAAGGCGCTCGAATCCGCGCCGAACAATCCCGATACGCTCGACAATCTGGCGCTGGCGCTAAAAGACCTCGATCGGCTCGACGAAGCCGCCGATCTCATGCGCCGTGCGCTGACCGTCGAATCGCGCGACGAAAAACTCTTCGTGCATTATGCCACGGTGCTGCTCGACCAACACAAGGTCGACGACGCGGCGGCGGCAAACGAGCGGGCACTGGCGCTCAACGTCAATAACCATGACGCCGTCAATCTGGGCGGCCGCATCGCCTTCGAACGCGGCGACCTTGCCGCTGCGCTGGCGCATTACCGGCGCGCGCTGACGCTCAAGCCCGATCTGGCCGACGCCTACAACAATATGGGCAACGTGCTCAAAGAGCTCGGTCAGTTGCAGGAGGCGCAGGACGCCTATCTGCAAGCGATCCGGCTCGACCCGAATATCGCCGGCGTCTATGTCAACCTCGCCGATTCCAAGAAATTCGCGCCTGGCGATCCGCATTTGGCGATGATGGAGTCGCTGGCGGCGAAGTCGGACGGCTTGTCCAAGACCGACCGGCTGCAGCTCGACTTCGCGCTCGGCAAGGCCTACGCCGATCTGAAGGATTACCGGCGCTCATTCACGCATCTGCTTGCCGGCAATGCGGCAAAGCGTGCCACGATCTCCTATGACGAGGCGTCGGTCTTTGCCTTGTTCGATCGCATCGAAGCTACCTTCTCGCGCGAATTGATTGCGCAGAAATCTGGCGGCGGCGATCCATCGCGCATGCCGATTTTCGTCATCGGCATGCCGCGCTCGGGCACGACGCTGGTCGAGCAGATCATCGCCAGTCACCCGCTGGTGCACGGCGCCGGTGAATTGCAGACCTTCAACGACGTCGTCCTGACCGTACGCGGGCCAGACGGCAATGCACTACGCTATCCTGATTTCGTGCCCGCGCTCGATCCCGCGGCCTTGCGCCAAATCGGCGCTCGTTATGTCGCCGATGTCCGCAAGCTCGCGCCGAGCGGCGAACGCGTCACCGACAAGATGCCGTCGAACTATTACTTCGCCGGACTTATTCACCTGGCGCTGCCGAACGCCAAGATCATCCATTCCAATCGCAATCCGGTCGACACTTGCATCTCCTGTTTCTCCAAGCTTTTCACCGCCGAGCAAAACCACACTTACGATCTCGGAGAACTCGGCCGTTATTACAAGCGCTATGAGAGGCTCATGGCGCATTGGCGTCGCGTGCTGCCGGCGAAAACCATACTCGACGTGCGGTACGAAGACGTGGTCGCCGATCTGGAGAAGCAGGCGCGTCGCATCATCGAATATTGCGGGCTGCCCTGGGACGACCGCTGCCTGTCATTCCACGAAACCGAACGGCCGGTGCGAACGGCAAGTGCGACGCAGGTGCGGCAGCCAATCTACAAGAGCGCCGTCGGCCGCTGGCGGGTTTATGAAGGCCAGCTTGAGCCGCTATTGCGCGGTCTTGGCATCGCCGAGACGGTCACGGGCTGAGCTTTCCCCGATTGTGCAGTGTGGCCGTTGCGACCCCGGCCTATTGAGAATCCGAGCAAACGGACGATTCACCCTCGGGGCTGCGCATATCCACAAAAAACCATTGCCAAACCATCCGTGGCTGGCACTGCTGCGCGGACGGCGGGACCAATACGGTGCGCCAGCTCCAGCCCGGATCGATGCGCGCCCCGTCCGTGGCGAAGGCGATACCGCTCGGCTGTTGCAGCGCGTTAAGCCCAAAATACCAACTGGTACCGATTATCAGGGTTAGCAGACAGGCCATCAAGAATGCGCGCATGGTCGGCGCTCCGTTTGCGTCAGGTGGCCGGCGTCGTCGTTGCGCCCGCAGGCGGCGCGGCGCCCCGCCCTTGGCCTAGTTCTCGTTCCACCCATAGCGAGTGGTGCTGCTTCGCCCAATTGAGATCGACTTCGCCCTCCCCCATGGCATCGAAGCCGCCCTCCATGCCCAGCGTGCCGATATAGATGTGCGCGAGGATCAGCCCGATAAAGGCGATGGCAATCAAGGCGTGAATCACTTGCGCGACCTGCATGCCCATAATGTTGGTCCAATAAAATGGGAACAGCAGAAACGATCCGGAAGCGGCGACGCCGATGGTGCCGAGGACAACGAGCCAGAACAGTAGCTTCTGACCGGCATTGAACTTCCAGGCCGGCGGATCTTTGTCGCCGATCATGCCGCCTCCTTCCTTGAACCACCGCACATCGACCATGGTCGGGACATTTTCTCTGGCCCACAGCAGAAAGAGCATGATGACGCCGAGTACGAACGGCAGGCTCGAATAATCGTGAGCATATTTGGCCATGATCGCCCATCGCGAAAACGCCGCCGGTCCGACCAGCGGCAGCAATAGCTCCTTGCCGAAGGTGATGTTGAGGCCGGTCAGCGCGAGGATGACGAACGCAACGCCTACGACCCAATGGGTGCAGCGCTCGACACTGGTGAAACGCAGGATCGTGCGTCCCGAGCGCCCGCCTCTAATTCGAATCTTGCCGTGCAGAAAATGATACAGCGCCAGCACCACGATCACGCCGACAATGAGCCCGCTCCCGATCCAGTGCAGCCAAATTTCGTGAACCACCCGCCAGACGCGCCCGAGCGGCTGTTCGATCACATAGGATTTGGTATCGGGAATCGTGCCGAGACCGCGGATGAAATAATGATCTTGCAGCAACTGCTGCTCCTTGACGGCGGCGGCGTTCGGATCGACCGAATTGGGCTGCTGGGCGGCGACGGGTGCAACGGCGGCGGCGAGCACGAGGAGTGCGATCGCGGTAACGACGAGGCGGATACGCGCGCAGACCATCGTCATAGCATTTCTCCTTTCCGCATTGCACGGCATCGCTTAGGACTCGATCGTTTCGTGATAGGCGGTTTGCCAGCCCCAAGCGCCGGAGCCGTAGCCGCGCTTGGCGACGCGATCTTTGTAAATTTGCGCAATGATATCGCTATCGCCGGCAAGCAATGATTTCGTCGAGCACATTTCCGCGCACATCGGCAGCTTGCCTTGGGACAGACGATCGGCACCGTATTTCTCATATTGCGCCGGCGTGTTGTCGGGTTCCGGGCCGCCGGTGCAAAAAGTGCACTTATCCATCTTGCCGCGCGAGCCGAAATTGCCGACGCGCGGATATTGCGGCGCGCCGAACGGACAAGCGTAGAAGCAGTAACCGCAGCCGATGCAGAGGTCCTTGTCGTGCAGCACGACGCCGTCGGCGGTGGTGTAGAAGCAGTTCACCGGGCACACCGCCGCGCATGGCGCGTCGGTACAGTGCATGCACGCCATCGACACCGAGCGTTCGCCCGGTTTGCCGTCATTGATGGTGACAACGCGACGCCGGTTGATGCCCCACGGCACTTCGTTCTCGTTCTTGCAGGCGGTCACGCAAGCGTTGCACTCAATGCAACGGTCGGCGTCGCAGAGGAACTTCATTCGCGCCATGATCGCCTCCTCACGCCGCCCGAATTTGGCATAGCGTGGCCTTCGGCTCTTGCATGCCGGTGGCCGGATCGTAGCCATAGGTCGTGATCGTATTGGCGCTTTCGCCGAGCACGATCGGATCAAGTCCCGCCGGATAATTCGCGCGCAAATCCTTGCCGCCGAACCAGCCGCCGAAATGATATGGCATCCAGGCGACGCCCTTGCCGACCCGTTCGGTGACCAGAGCCTTGACCTTCGCCGTCGAACGGTTTTCGGCGCCCGTCACCCAGACCCAACCGCCGTCTTTGATGCCACGCGCGGCCGCGTCGGCGGCGTTGATCTCGATGAACATGTCCTGTTGCAGTTCGGCGAGCCATTTGTTGGACCGTGTCTCTTCGCCGCCGCCCTCGTATTCGACCAGACGCCCTGAGGTGAAGACCAGCGGATAATCCTTGGCGACACCCTTGTCGACCGCGGCCTTCTGCACCGAGAAGCCCAAATTAGGCAGCCGGAACTGCTTGGCGTCCGGCAGTGTCGGATATTTGGCGACGAGATCGGCGCGTGGCGTATAGATCGGCTCGCGATGCACCGGCACCGGGTCCGGCAGTCCGAAGGCGTTCATGCGCGCTTTGGCATTGCCGTAAGGCACGCAACCGTGCTTGAGCGCAACGCGCTGGATGCCGCCGGAAAGATCGATCGACCACGAAACGGTGTCGGGATTGGCGCCGCCGATTTGTTAAATCACTGCGAGCTCGTCCGGCGTCAAATCGCCATCCCAGCCGAGTTTCTTCAACACGGCGTAGGTGAATTCGGGGTAGCCGTCCTTTATCTCGGAGTCCTTCGAATACGAACCCTCGGCAAGCAAATTGACGCCGTTGCGTTCGACCCCGAAACGGGCACGGAACGTGCCGCCGCCATCCATGACATTGAGGTTCGTGTTGTACAGAAGCGGCGTGCCCGGATGCTTGACTTCCGGCGAGCCCCAGCAGGGCCACGGCAGACCGTAATAATCGCCGCCCACTTCCGGGTCGTCCTTCGGTGCGCGCATCGTGACCAGATCGAATTTCGCCTGGTTTTTCATGTGTGCCTTGAGCCGCTCGGGCGACTGGCCGCAATAGCCGGTCGACCAGCTGCCGCAATTCATCTCGCGCAGGATGTCCTCGGGAACCGGGCGATCGCCTTCGACCTTGATGTTTTTGAACAGGAGATCGGCGAAACCGAGCTTCTTCGCCATCAGATAGATCACCTGATAGTCGTCTTTGCTCTCGAATATCGGCGGCACAATCCGCTCACCCCATTGAAGGGAGCGATTGGACGCGACCCGTGAGCCGGAACTTTCGAATTGCGTGCAGACCGGTAACAAATAGGTGCCGTCCTTGCGTCCGGCCTCGACCGACAGCGATGCCCATGTGGTCGGATGCGGGTCTGCGATCACCAAGAGATCGAGCTTCGCCATACCCTGCAGCGACTGGGGAATGCGCGTAATACTGTTGCTGGCGTGACCTTCGACAAACATCGCCCGCACATTGTCCTTCTGGGCGACCTGCTCTTTCGGCAGCAGCACCGCGTCGAACCAGCGGGTGAGAGGAATGCCCGGCGTCTCCATGATTTGTTTGGAATCGAAGCGCGACTGCAGCCAGTTGTAATCGACCTGCCAGACCCGCCCCCAATGCCGCCAGGCGCCTTCGACCAGCCCGTAATAGAACGGCAGCGTCACCACATCGAGCCCGACATCGGTGGCGCCTTGCACGTTGTCATGGCCGCGGAAGATGTTGGCGCCCGTCCCCGGCGCGCCCACATTGCCGGTGAGAAGCAGCGCGATGCAGCTCGCGCGGACATTGGCGGTACCGACCGTGTGCTGGGTCTGGCCCATGCACCATACGAGCGTCGCCGGTTTTTGCGTCGCGAACATTTGCGCGACGCGCTTGAGCTGCTCGCCCGGCACGCCGCTCACGCGCTCGACCTCATCCGGCGGCCACTTCTCGATTTCCTTCTTGGCGTCCTCGAATCCATAGACGCGCTGCGCAATGAACTCCTTGTCCTCCCAACCGTTGTGAAGAATGTGCCACATCATGCCGTAGAGCACCGGAATATCGGTGCCCGGACGCAGCCGGACATATTCGGTCGCGTGCGCGGCGGTGCGGGTCAGGCGCGGATCGACGACGATGAAGTTGGCGTGATTAAGTTCGGCCCCCTCGAGAATATGCTGCAGCGATACCGGATGCGCTTCCGCTGGATTGCCGCCCCACACGATGATGGTCTTGGAATTGCGGATATCGTTGAAGCTGTTGGTCATCGCGCCGTAGCCCCAGGTATTGGCCACGCCGGTGACGGTGGTCGAATGGCAAATGCGCGCCTGATGATCGGAGTTGTTGGTGCCCCAGAGCGCGGCAAATTTCCGGAACAGATAAGCGCCCTCGTTGGTCATTTTGGCGGAACCGAGCCAATACACGGAGTCCGGTCCCGATTTCGCGCGGATGTCGAGAATCTTGTCGCCGATTTCGCCAATCGCCTGATCCCAGGAGACGCGGGTCCACTGGCCATTGGCAAGCTTCATCGGATATTTGAGGCGGCGTTCGCCGCTCACCAGCTCGCGCACGGCGGCGCCCTTGGCGCAATGCGAGCCGCGATTGATTGGGCTGTCCCAAGCCGGCTCCTGGCCGATCCAAACGTCGTTTGCGACCTCGGCCAGCACCGTGCAGCCGACGGCGCAATGCGTGCAGATGCTTTTGCGCATCGTCAGCTGAGCGCCGGCCGGCGGCGGCGGACCCGCCTTCGCCTTGCGCACCGCGCCGAGCGAGAGCGCACCGAGCGTTGCCAAGCCGCCGGCGAGCCCGGAGCGGCGGAGAAAAGTGCGGCGATCCAGGGCGGGTTCGAAGGACTCGTGACGCGGTAAGGCGCCGCGATGCGCCTGACGCTCGGTTCTTCTGATCAGCACGGCCGCCTCCTCACTTCGGATAGCGATTGACGCGATAATAATTCTGAACGTCCGCGGAATTCGCCTGATAGCGGGCCTTGGTCTTTTCTTCGCTGGTCTCGCCGTCTGCTTCGGCCTGCTCGACCAGCGGAGCGCTTACGGCAACGACAGCGCCGGCCCCGAGACCGAGCGTACGCAGGACGTCACGCCGCCGCACCGAAGCTTCTTCTTTCGTCGCTTTCGTCTTCATTGCATCCTCTCTTCGGCTGCCGCCGCGATTAAGCGGCGAGTGCGAAGGCTTCGCATTCGACCGCCGTGAACAGCCGACCCACCGTTCCGACGCGCCGATAGAATTCCGCTTCTCGCGCCTGCTCAAGATCGGCAAAGAAGCGGCCGAGCCATGGCGCCAAATGCCGTTCAAAAAGTTCTCGATCGGCGCTCGGCGGCGCGGCGAAGCGTCCGCCCGCGAGGCCCGCCATGACGTCACACAGCACGGCGGCGTGGTCTTCAGGCTCGCTGTGGCCATCGGCGCGCTCGATGCCGAACCGCGCCAGATCCGCGCGCAGCCGGGCCAGCGGGCGCTCGTTGAGGAAGCCGGTGAGATAAAACGACGCGTAAGGCAGAAGTTCACCGCGGCCGATACCGATGAAGAGGTTGAAAAACTCCCGCTCGATACGCTCGACGCTCGCGGCAGCCGCCGCCTCCGCCAGCGCCGCATGCGCAAGGCCGAGTGGAGAGGGATCGCCGCGCAACGTGGCAAGGCGGGCGACGAGATCGGCGCCGGGAGCTCGCCCGAGCAACACGGCGAGCAGCGCATATTCTTCTGCGCGAGCGAGGTCGATTTCGTCGATTTCGGCGACGACTTCCGGCGCAGCGATGTCCCGAAGGCCATAGAGATCAGGTCGCAACACCGTGCGATCGACGCTCGTAGTCGATTCGACCACCAAAACTCGTTCGGCCGGTACGCGGGTCCAATTCGATACGGAAGGCTGTGAGATGCCAATCTTCCGCGCAAGCGCGCCGACGCCGCCGGCAGCACTGATGGCTTGCTCTAGTCCCGGATCGCGCATTTGCATTATTCTTTTTATGTAAATGGCGAGTCCACCGGAGTTTATGCCTGCGCCTGACGGGGTCAATAGCCAAAAGCTATGGATCGAGTTCTAACCGGGCAGAGCACGGCCGTGTTTGCGGATCGCCGGTCGATCGAGCGCACTCTCTGTCGAGTCAGTTGGCGTCGCAGGAAGCTGATTACCGCCCTGGCTCAGTGCTTGCTTCGCCTGCTCTGCCGGCGCCTCGATCGACTGCGCCGTGGTCGTGTCGACTGCAGCATTACCCCGGTCCAATGATTGTCCAAGTTTTTCAGGCCCCTGCCCGACACCCGCGGGATCGCCGCACAGTTCCGATACAATCCGCCGCAGATCCGAAGTGAGATCAAGGCAGCCGAATCCCGGCACGCCGTCGGGTTTGCCAAAGTCCCATTGATTTTCGGCAATGCCGATAAAGTCGCGGATCGTTGGATCGGTCACCCAGGCGCGTCGAAGGGCCGCACGCGTCAATTCCACGGGAATGCCCGGCGCAAGGAATGCGCGCAAGTCGCTTGCCGCATTGATCAACTCGATCGGCGGCAGGCTTGCTGGATCGAATGTCGCTGACGCGCCGTCCGATACAGTGGCGACGGAGCTCGTCGCCGCATTCTCGTGTTTGCTCGATTGCTCGCTTTCCTGCTTCGCCGACGTCTCATCTCCGGCATACTCTGCGGCCGCGCCCTTGCGCCGTGACCATCGCACGAAGAATCTCTCCAAAGACTCTTTCGGCTCGCTCATTTGCGATCCTTTACCGGCGCGCGCCGCGCCAATACTTCAGGATCGGCACGATCGCGCTGGCGCTTGGCGAAAACTTCATCCTCGCCATGATGCGCGGCGACGAAAGCGGCAACAGTCGCACGAATCGGCTCGGGCATCGGCACCAATTCAACAAGATCGGCCCCGCTCTCGGTGAAAGCCTCGGCTTCGCCCGGATCGGCGGTGACGGTCGCGACTTTGTACGGTGGGTCGGTTCCGGTCTCGCGCAGAATCACCCACAATTGCGGCACTGCGGCGGTCAGATTGACGCGGTAATTGCTGCAATCGGAGCGATACAACGCAACCTCCGCGGCGCCGGCATAATAGGTCGTATGATCGACACGGCTATCGAGCACGGTCCATGGCTCGGCCTCCGGCACGCCGGCCAGCACCGCAACCGCCCGCCAGACGAAATGCGCCCATTGGCTCTTGGCTCTGCGGCGTTCGACGACGACGCCGACGGGAATGCGCGTAAGCGGTTCGACCTGATTCATGGCGTGACACTCACAGCGCCGTCGCTACATGCCGGATCGGCAGTCCGGTCAGAAGATTCTGCGGCTTCACGCGCAGCTTGCCTTCCGGCGTCGTGGCAAGAATTAGGTAAACCTCCTCTCCGGCGACGCGATCGAGCACGATTGTCGGATCGGAGAACGCAAGCCGGTAGATGGCGACGATGTGCATATGCTCCTCCTCCGGGAGCACGCCATCCCGCCACAGCACGTCACCCAAGCGGGTGGCCTCGGCGTCAAGCCCGACATACCACGCAAGCGAAATGTCGCGAAGCTCGATGACCGGTTCGATCTCAACCTCGACGGCGAGCAAATGCTCAATCCAGTGCGCGGCCACCGCACCGACCGCGGCGAGACCGCGGCGCCCGGCGGTCAGATCGAGCGCCATATCGAAGCGATCGCTGCGCCGCCAATAAGTCGGCGCGCTCGCCTCGTTCAGCACCTCGATGTTTTCCGCAAGCGGCGTGCCGAACATCGCGGCAAGCGGGGCCGCGGCCGCGGCGCCGACGTGCTCATCATCTGCCGCGAGCAGCGCTCCTTCGTAAGTCGTCACCCGTTGCGTCCGGAAATACAATTCCGCCGCACGCAACAAAAACGCGTCATCCGTCCGGTCGAGTACATTTCGCAGAATTACGTGGACAAGCTGGTCGAAAAACAGCGGCGGAACGCGTTTACCGTCACGGGCCAGCGCCAAATAAGCGGCTTCGATCGTGTGATGGGCGATGAGATGATCGCGGAAAGCAATCATGAGTTGCCAGTTCTCGCGAGCATCTTGGTCGGCGATGGCCGCGATCTCGTCGGCTTCTACGAGGCGACGCGGATTGCCGAGCAGAGTCTCATGAAGCGCGCGTTCGGCGGCGCAAGCGTTGGACGGCGGCGTGAGCTCCGGGCGCGCCAGATACGCTTTGAGAAACTCATCGGTCAACGAAAGCTCTCCAACCGCATTGCGGTCAAGCAGGTGGTATCCGCAGGAGAGCCAGAAATCGTTCATGGCCTGCTCACCGATGCCACTCGCCGGCTTCCGGATCGAGCCATGATGGCGCCGCAAGTGCAGGCAAAAGCAGTCGCCGCTCGACTTCGGTCTGGCCGACCCGGCGCAGCAAAAGGTCGCCATTGTCATCGATCTCGCGCCGAACTCCGTCTTCCGGGGCTAGACGCGACAAATAGCTGCGGGCAACATCGATAAAACCGTCCTGCTGCCAGGCATCGATCGCAACCATCAAATGCCGCGCAAAGCTTTCGATCAACCGGTCGGCGCCGATATGGAAGCCTTCGGCATCGAGTGCCGTCGCTTCGGGGTGCGACACGAGATCCTGCTCGCTGGCGGCGGTACGGATCATGGCTGCGAAGATGAGCCAGGTCGGCGGTGCATCCTCACTGCTTTGCGTCGGCCAAGCGAGGCGTGCGCGCCCCAGCAGTCCGCCATCGACTCTGATTGCGTCGGGCCAAACAATGTCGATCGGCTTCTCCGGCGGCGCGGCCGCGGCAAGCGCGTCGGTTAGCGCAGCAAGGCCGGCATAGATCGCGCGACGGGCGCTGCGCAATGGCTCGGCAGGTTCCAGCACGACGGCGAATTCGGCAACGTCGTAACGACCGACATGAACGAGCGCACCGGCGCCCGCGTCGTCCGCAACGCTGATTGCATGTGCAAGAGCATCACCCGCCTCACGCAATGCAATGGCGCGATACGGTGGCGGCAGATCGAGGCCGGCCGCAAGCGGGGTGCGAACACGAATACGTGAATCGAGCGCCATTTTGGCTCCGTCTACCGCTTGGCGGCCTTCAGCCATACCCGGCAAATAGCCGTTCAATTAGAGTATACTACTCTGGGCAGCATGGTTATGGCTTCCGGGTGCGCCGCTCGCCCGGCGGGCGCGAACGGTCGGGCCGCTTCGGAATGATAATGAGATGAAGCGACCACAACAAATTTTCCTTTGCTCGTGCGACGACACGATGCCGCTCGACGGCGACGGCGTGCGCCGCGCCTGCCGCGGCGCCGAAGTCCAAACCGCGCACCAGCTCTGCCGTGCAGAGTTCGAGCGGTTCCAAGCGGCAGCTGCCCAAGGAGACCCGCTGGTAGTCGGCTGCACCCAGGAGGCACCGCTGTTCCGCGATTCTATCCCCCAGGATGGCGCCGAGATAACTTTCGTGAATTTGCGCGAGACGGCAGGTTGGTCAAACGAAGCGGCCGATACGGGCCCGAAAATGGCTGCGCTGATTGCCGCGGCTCGGGAGCCTCAACCCGAAATCCCGCTCTTCAGTCTCTCAAGCGAAGGCGTCATTCTCATCTACGGGCGCGACGAACAGGCGGTCGAGGCGGGCGTGCTGTTGAAAGACCATCTCGACGTGACCGTGCTGCTCAGTCGTCCCGCCGCCATCGCGCCACGCAGCGCGAACGAATTTCCGATTGCCAAGGGCACGATACGATCCGCTTCCGGCCATCTCGGCGCTTTCGATATTGTGGTCGACGACTTCGCCCTGCCGTTGCCGTCGTCCCGCGGCGAACTCGTCTTTGCGCCCTCACGCAACGGCGCCAAATCGCGCTGCGATATTGTGCTCGATTTGTCAGGTGGCGCGCCGCTGTTTCCGGCGCCCGATCTGCGCGACGGCTATTTGCGCGCCGATCCCGGTAATGGGGCGGACGTACTGCGCGCCGCGCTCAAGGCGCGCGATCTCGTCGGCAGCTTCGATAAGCCGCGTTACATCACTTTCACCGCGGATTTATGCGCGCATTCGCGCTCGGGCATCGTCGGTTGCCGCCGTTGCCTCGATCTTTGCCCGACCGCTGCCATTGCGCCGGCCGGCGATCATGTCGCGATCGACGCCGCGGTCTGCGCCGGCTGTGGCGAGTGCGCCGCGGCCTGCCCGACCGGCGCCGCCACCTATGCGCTGCCACCCTCCGATATCTTATTGCGCAAAATGCGCGCGCTATTGATGGTGTATCGCGAAGCCGGCGGTGAAAACCCGATCCTGCTTTTGCACGATGGCGTGCACGGCAGCGAATTGATCGCGGCGCTGGCCCGTCAAAGTGCGGGTCTGCCGGCAAATGTCCTGCCGTTACAAGTCAATGAAGTCACACAGATCGCACCGGAAATCCTTGCCGGTGCTTTCGCTTATGGCGCGAGCGCCGTGCGCCTATTGTTGCGCAGCAAGCCGCGCCACGATGTTGCAGGCTTGCGGCAAACCTTGGCGCTGACCGAGCCAATCCTCGATGCCCTCGGTTTCGGCGCGGCGACCGCGATCGAAACCGACGATCCCGATGCGCTTGGCGAAGCGTTACGCACGATCGCGCGACATGCGCCGAGCTCCCGCCCCGCGACCTTCCTCCCTATCGGCCAAAAGCGCGAACTCCTGCGACTGGCGCTTCGCGCCCTGCATGAGGCAGCGCCGACGCCGGTCGACGTCATCGCGTTGCCGGCTGGCGCACCGGTCGGCGGCGTCGAGATCGACGTGGCAGGCTGCACGCTGTGCCTTGCCTGCGTGTCCGCCTGCCCGACCGGCGCGCTCGGCGACGATCCGGAGCGGCCATTATTGCGTTTCACCGAGGACGCCTGCGTTCAGTGCGGATTGTGCAAAGCGACTTGTCCGGAAAAGGTAATCACCCTGGTGCCGCGTCTCGATTTTACGGCCGTTATCGCTCCGCCCCGCGTGCTGAAGGAGGAAGAGCCGTTTTTCTGCATCAGCTGCGGCAAGCCGTTCGGCGTCAAAAGCACGATCGAGCAAATCGGCAAAAAGCTCGAAGGCCGGCATTGGATGTATGCCAGCGGCTCGAAGCGGCTCGAGCTGATCAAAATGTGCGACGACTGCCGTGTCGCCGCGGTCAGCCAGGACGAGTTCGATCCCCATGGCGCACCACAACGGCCGGTTCTGCGCACCAGCGACGATTATTTTCGCGAGCGGGAAAACACAAAACGACTGGACGACGGCGAGACCTGATCGAAATACGAAGGCAACTCCCTGCCCGCTCCGGACTTTTATTTGACCTAGGTCAAAGCCTTCTTGCGCCACAGGCCGTTTAGTCACCTCCGGTAGAACTCCAACGGAGGATTTACATCATGTCTCTCAATCGTCGAAATTTGTTGATGACCGGCGCAGTGGCGGGAATTACCCTGCCCGGCCCGGTCCTGGCCCAAGCCCCGAGCATTCAATCTACCGCTCAAGCTCCAGCCGATACCAGCGGCGTGCCGAATAATGATAAGAAGATCAACATCGTCACATTGCGCGACCTGGAAGCTGCGGCGCAGAAAGTCATGGCGCCGTTCGGCTTCGCCTATGTCTCCGGCGGCGCCGGCGACGAATGGACCATGCGCGAGAACATGGCCGCGTTTAACCGCTGGACCATCGACGCCGACTTTATGGACGGCACGGGCAGCGCCGATACCTCGACCATGCTCCTCGGCAACAAGATTTCTTACCCGGTGATCACCGCGCCAATGGGCAATCAGGCTTCCGTCCACGCGCAAGGCGATATTCCCAATGTCAAAGGCGCCGGGATGGCCGGCACTCTCTATTGCGTCAGTTCGGTCGCGCAGCAGAGTTTGGAAGATATCGCCGCTGCCAGCGACGGACCGAAATGGTTCCAGCTTTATATCCCGCGCGACCTCGGCTTCGCCCGGGAACTGCTGCAACGCGCCAAGGCGGCTGGTTACAAAGCGATCATCGTGACCGCGGACGTTGACGTCACCAGCAACCGCGAACGCTCGATGCGGCTGCAAGGCGCGGCGCTGCCCAACCTCAAAATGGGCAATGTGCCCAAGACCGCGGGCGGCACCGGCAATGCGATGGACATGCGAGGCGACATGTCCTGGAATGACATCGAGTTCTGCCGCCAGGAATCCGGGTTGCCCGTCATCATCAAGAGCATATTGACAGCGAAGCAGGCCTTGCAGGGCGTGCATTACGGTTGTTCGGCCGTTTGGCTGTCCAATCATGGCGGCCGGCAGTTGGATAATTCACCGGCGCCGATGACGACGCTGCCTGCTGTGGCCGAGGCGTTGAAAGGTCATACCCCGATCATCATCGACGGCGGCGTGTTTCGCGGTCAGGACGTATTCCGCGCCCTCGCTTTGGGCGCGAGCGCCGTCGCGATCGGTCGTCCCACGCTCTATGCGTCGGCGCTTGGCGGCGCTCAGGGCGTGCAGATCATGCACAATCATCTCAAAGGCGAATTGAGCATGGTGATGCGGCTGGCCGGCACGCCCACGATCAAGAGCATCACTCGCGACTTCGTCGGCCGCGCCGAAACGCCGGGGGCGTGAAGATGCGGGTGATGTGACAATTCCGTGAATGATCTAGCTCAATACGCCGGTCATTCAAACATGCTTGGTTGGCATCGAAACTTCGGTGCCAACTATGAAATCCGAAATCGTCGAACAGCTTGGACAGGCCGATCTGTTGCTGCCCTCCCGCATTGCCGAGGGCTTGGCAGCAAACAATCGCGTAAAGGCGCGGTTGAGCGTTTTGCAGGCGGTTGCCGCCAATGCGCAAAATCCCGGTGGGCTCCGCTTCGATCTGACCGAGGAATGTCGCGCCGCCGGAATCGATCCGGTCGCCATGGAGACGCTGGCGCATCGCGCCCATCAATCCGCCGATGGCCGGATCGGCGCGCCCGGCCTCGGTAATCTTCTGGCCGCGATCTGGGACGATGTCACGACCATGGCTCACGCCGTCGAAGCCGGCGACGCGGCGCAGGGACAGAGTGCGCTTGCGCGTCTAATGCCCCTCACTAGCGCAGCGCGGCCGGACTCTCCCGATGAAATCGAGCTAGCCCAAATTGCCAAGTTGACGGCAATTTCCGGCGACGACGGCGACAGCCTGCACCGCCAGATCATGGATTTGCATAAAGCGCTCAACACCCTGGCAGCCAATCATGCCGAGGAAGTGGTGGCCGGAGCGCACGTCTATGGATTGCTGCCGGACGATCGCACCGCGGTCGAAGCTTTCATGCGCGGCGTTGAAGCGACCAAAAAGCTCAAATTCGGCCACCCCGGTCTGGCGACGACCGCGGCGCGCGCCGGCGCCCGGCTCACCATCCAGAACGATATCGGCGAGACCGATGCGCATGTCGTCGTGATCGCGGTCGATCCGGATGCGGTGACCGTCACCTATACCGACGTTCACCTGGCGCGCGCCCGATTCTTTACCGGGTTGTTCAAGAGCTTCGCGGTGGAATGGAGCGGACTCGAACGCAAGAGCGTGGCCGGACTCGCCGACGACGGCGTGTTCTATCTGATCACCGGGCGCTATCCGGTCGGCGGTGATAATAACCGCGACGCCTTTCTCGAAGCGCTCGGCGCATCGCTCGTGTTTCTTATCGACTGGAATAAAGCGCGTAAGCTGCTGCGGACCTGGGTATCCAAAAACGATGCGCTCGAAATCCTCGATTGGGCGGCGCGGCACCGCTGCGGTCATCGCGGCTTCCTCGAGCTTGGCGGCAGCGAATTCCTGTCCGCCGCGGTTCGCCATGTGGCGGCCAACCGTATCGGCTTCGGCGAACAGCTGGACCGCGTGCTGGGGCGCAACGCCGCAGTTGATTTTCTCAAAACCGTGCTACGCGTTTCCGCCGAGGCGCTGCTACAAGGAAGCTCGATACGGCTGGCGCGAGACCGCATCGAGGCCGACTTTGTCCGCCATCTGCAACGCGTCGACACCGCCCTGCTCGCCGTCGTCATCCGTCAGGCGGGCCTCGCCAGCGAAATCGGCGCCGCAATCGCCCGCTTTCTTGCCGAGCAGCGAAATAATCGGCGGCTCGACGGCACAATTCTGGCGGCGAGCGCTCGCCATATCGAGGAAAAGGCCGATCGTATCGCCATGGAAGCACGTGGCGAAATTGCGCGGTTGGACGCCGATCGCGGCATTGAACGTCTGGTCAATCACATGGAAGACGCCATCGACGAGCTCGAACAGGCGGCATTCGTTGCGTCGCTTATCCCGGCCGGCCTTGCCGGCGAACTGATCGAACCGCTCGACGAACTGTGCGCCGCGGTCGTTAGCGGCACCGAGGCGGCGGCCATCGGCGCCGCGGCCGCCGCCGAAGTTCCCGAAGGCCACCGCGTCGACTCTGAGGATGCGCTTGCGGCCGTCGGTCGGCTCACTGACGCCGAACACGACGGCGACACCGCGGAACGCAAAGTCACGACCACCATTCTCACTGGTAGTTTCGATCTGAAAACGGCCTTGTCCGTCATCGAGCTCGCGCGCGCCTTGGAACGCGCGACCGATCGGCTGGCGGCCTTCGGACACGCGTTGCGCGAATACGTGCTCGCCGATCTTGCCGCGTAGGGAAGCGATTGACACATGCGCATCGAGCGGATCGGCGCCGGATCGACTGAACAGCTTGCGGCCGAAATCGTCGGCGCCAAGGCCGCCAATCTGGCGCGCGTAGCGGCGCTTGGTCTGCCGGTGCCGCCGGCCTTCGTGCTGCCGATCGAGCTCTGCGCGGCAATCGTGAACCGCGAGCCTGCGGCGAGGCAAAAACTCGCCGACGGATTATCGGAAGGAATTGAATTTCTCGAAAAGGCCACCGGAAAACTGCTCGGCGACCGACGCCGGCCGCTGTTGGTTTCGGTGCGCTCCGGCGCCGCGCGGTCGATGCCCGGCATGTTGGACACCATCCTCGATGTCGGCTGCACGCCGGCAGCGATCCACGGCCTCATACGCATGAGTGGTCATCCCCGTTTTGCGTTCGACTGCCGTCGCCGTTTTCTCGAAAGCTACGGCGGCATCGTGCTCGGCGTCGGCGCGGCAGCCTTCAAAACGCGGCTCGACGAGATGATAAGCGCGGAGGCGGCCGCGAGCGAACAGGCGCTCGACGGCGAAGCGCTGGAGCGGCTTGCGGTATCATACCAGCAAGCGATCGAGGACGACGCGGGCGCACTCGCGGACACGCCGATGGAGCAACTGCGCGCGGCGGCCGAGGCGGTTTATCGCTCGTGGATGAGCGACCGCGCCGTCACCTATCGCAGGCTGCAAGATTTGCGGGATCTGCGCGGCACCGCCGTCACGGTGCAGGCGATGGTTTTCGGCAATAGCGGACCTTCGTCCGGCGCCGGCGTCGCATTTTCGCGCGATCCTTCGACCGGTGCCGCAACGCCCGTGATCAACGTCATGTTTGGATCGCAAGGCGAGGACGTCGTGTCCGGCAAGCACACCCCGGAGACCGAGGAGGCAATCGTGCGTTCGCTGCCCGCTGTTGCCGTGCAATTGCGCACCGCGCTGACGCGCCTCGAACAGGAATTCGGCGACGTGCAGGACGTTGAATTCACCATCGAAGACGGCAAATTGTGGATTTTGCAGACGCGCGCCGCCAAGCGCTCGCCGCAGGCCGCGCTGCGCTTTGCGATCGACTTCGTCAACAGCGGCCGCATAGCACCCGCCGAGGCCTTGCGACGCTTGAACGGCGTCGATCTCAAAGGCCTCGTCGCCAGGCGACTTGTCGATGTCGGGCGAGCCGTTGGCCGCGGCACCGGCGCGTCAGCAGGCGTCGCAGTGGGACGCGCCGCCTTCGATCCGGCCAGTGCTGCGCGCCTCGCCAATGACGGCGAGCCGGTCATTCTGGTTCGCCCCGACACCAGCACCGCCGATGTCGCCGGATTTGCGGTATCGTCCGGCATCGTGACCGCGGTTGGCGGCCGAACCGCGCATGCCGCGCTGGTGGCGCGGCAGATGGACAAGCCCTGCATCGTCGGCTGCGCCGATCTCGCCGTCGATGTTGACGCTCGCTGCGCGCGCCTGCCGCGCGTCGTGCTCAACGAGGGCGATTGGCTGTCCATTGATGGCGGCGCGGGAACGCTTTATCTCGGCCGCGGCACCATTGTTTGCTATCGGCCCGACGCGGAGCTTGCGGAAGTCGAACACTGGCGGAGCGACGCCTGCGCCGTCGCCGAACCAAGCTAGACCGTCGGCGGACGTTTCATTATATCTGCACTCGGTTCGCCGTTTTGGACGCATCTAGCCACGAGGTCCCATGCCGGACGACGAGACAAGCCCGTCGCACCGCGATATCTGGGTCGATCTCCTGCTCTATCCCGGGCATACGCTACCGACAGCGGCAGCGCCGGTTATGGTTGCGGCGGGGCTCGCGGTACACCAGCATGTTTTCGCGGCATTGCCCCTGTTTATCGGGTTCCTGGCCAGCTGGTTCATTCACGTCGGCGGCGTCTTCACCGACAATTATGTGCTCATCTCCAGGCACAGCGAGCTTCCCGAACATCCGGAGCTGCTTGCGGCGCTGCAAAATGGCACGCTGACGCTGCGCGGTCTGATGGGGGCGATCGTTCTCTGTTTCGTACTCGCTGCGCTCACCGGACCCTATCTGCTGCAAGTCGCCGGCCTCGCCGTGATCGTCCTGGGATTGATCGGCAGCGCAGCGAGCCTAGGCTATTCGGTCGGATCATATTCGCTGACCAAACTCGGCATCGCCGATCCGATTTTTTTTATCATGTTCGGAGTCGTCGCCGTGGCCGGGGCTTACTACGTGCAAGCAGCGCCGGCCTACGGCGCCACGGCGGGATCGTTGCTCATCGCCCAAGCACTTCCGCTCAAAGCGCTCGTTGTGGGATTGCCCATCGGCGCGCTGGTGACCAATGTTCTTCTGGTCGATGACATCCGCGATCGGACCTTCGACGCCTTAAAGGGATGGCAGACCGCTCCGGTGCGCTTCGGCTTGCCCTGGACCCGCTCCGAATTCATCGTGCTGACCGTATTTTCCTACGCCCTCCCCTTCTGGTTTTGGCTTGGGTTGCATTTCACTCCGTGGGTGCTGTTGACCTTGCTCACTTTGCCCGAGGCCATCGTCGTCGCGCGCATCGTTTGCACGACCGACAAAATTCAAGACCTGCGTCCGGTGACGCCGCGAGCCGCACGGCTGTCGCTCGTCTATGCGATCCTCCTGGGCATCGGCATCGCGGCCTAGAAGCCTAGACCATCATTGCCGCCCTAATGTCGGCGTTCGCGCCGCGGCGCCAACGCGGCGCGCCAAGCCTACGCTATTGCGATGTTTACATTCCCCACCGTCGCACGAACCACTGCTTAACAACGTGCGTGAGGATCGCGTAGCTCAGCAGCGTCGTCGCAACCAGCGGCCAATAGAGCCGCGGCAGCGGTACCATCCCAAGCGCGGCGCCCGCCCAGGTAAACGGCAAGGCTATTCCGACCAGGCTGATAATGATCGAGGTTGCGATCAGCGCCGCACTGGCCCGGCTCTCGATAAACGGGATCTTCGCCGTGCGGATGATGTGAATAATGAGCGTCTGCGTCAGGAGCGATTCGACGAACCAGCCGGTTTGGAACAACGGCGCATTGTTCCATGCGTCGAAAACATAGAGCATAATGCCATAGGTGACGTAATCGAATATCGAGCTGATCGGGCCGATGAATATCATGAATTTAAAAATGTTGCTGATATCCCACCGCCGCGGCAAGGCGATATAGTCCTCATCGACATTGTCCGTCGGGATTGCCGTCTGCGAAAAATCATAGAGCAGATTGTTGGTCAGCACCTGGATCGGCGCCATCGGCAGAAACGGCAGGAACATACTCGCGCCGAGCACGCTGAACATGTTGCCGAAGTTTGAGCTCGCGCCCATCTTGATGTATTTGGTGATATTGCCGAAGATTTTCCGTCCCTCGATGACGCCCTGTTGCAGCACCAGCAAGCTTTTCTCCAGCAAAATGATATCGGCGGATTCCTTGGCGATATCGGCCGCCGTGTCGACCGATATACCGACATCGGCGGCTTTTAGCGCCGCGCTGTCATTGATGCCGTCGCCGAGAAACCCAACGACATGGCCGTTGAGGTGCAAGGCGCCAACAATGCGCTCTTTCTGCGCCGGCGTTAGTTTGGCAAAGACGGTCGTGCGATCGGCTATGCCAGCTAGCTCCTGGTCGGTCATTTGCTCGATTTGATTACCGAGAAGGACCACGCCGGTCTCGACTTTCACCTCGCGGCAGATTTTGCGCGTGATGACCTCGTTGTCTCCGGTGAGAATCTTGATCTGCACGCCCTTGGCCGCCAACGCGGCAATCGCTTCACGCGCGCTATCCTTGGGAGGATCGAGAAAGGCGATATAGCCCAGGAGCGTGAGCCCGTATTCGTCGGCCACCGAATATGACGGCTTGGGGGTGTCGATTTCCTTGTAGGCGACGGCGACGACACGGAACCCGTCTTCATTGAGCGCCACTGTCTCGTCTTTGGCGGTCGCCAGATGGCTGGCGTCGAGCTTGCCCTTGGTGCCGTCGATTTCGTATTGCGTCGCAACCGCGAAAATCTCTTCGACCGCGCCTTTGCAGATGAGAATGTGCCTGTCCTGCCCATGTGCGACCACGACCGACAGTCGCCGTCGCGAGAAATCGAAAGGTATTTCGTCGACTTTGGTGTAGCCGGTGTCGATCCCTAGGATCCTGTGAATGTCAACGTGCTCGAGCACGGCGTTGTCGAGCAGATTTCTCAACCCCGACTGAAAGTGACTGTTCAAATACGCGTATTGGAGTACGCGCTCCGATTCTTCGCCGCGAATGTCCAGGTGGCGCTTGAGGATGATCCGATCCTGCGTCAGCGTGCCGGTCTTGTCGGTACACAGCACATCCATGGCGCCGAGATTTTGAATGGCAGTGAGGCGTTTGACGATAACTTTGGCGCGCGCCATGGCGGTGGCGCCCTTGGCCAGATTGACGGTGACGATCATCGGCAGCATTTCCGGCGTGAGCCCCACCGCGACCGATACGGCGAACAATAACGCCTCGAGCCAATCATGCTTGGTCAATCCGTTGATGAGAAAGACCAGCGGTCCCATCACGACGATGAAACAAATCATCAGCCAGGTGAACCGAGCGATGCCCCGATCGAACGCGGTTGGAACGTATCGCCCGGCTATTTCGTCGGCGAGTTGCCCGAAAAATGTTCGCCCGCCGGTGCGGACGATTAGACCGGTGGCATAACCACTGACGACGTTTGCTCCCATGAAGCAAAGATTGGCCAAGTCGAAAGGGGTGTCGCAGGGGCTGTCACTGGCGTGGGCGTACTTCTCGGCGGGCATCGCCTCGCCGGTGAGGGCGGATTGGTTGACGAAAAAATCCTTGGCCTCGAGCAGCCGCAGATCGCCCGGAATCATGTCGCCGGCGGACAGCCGCACGACATCGCCGGGAACCAATGTTTCGATTGGTATCTCTTTAAAATCGGTATGCTCGAGATCGGCGCCTCGCCGCGCGCTGGCGGTCGTTCTTACCATCGCCCGCAGCTGTGCCGCCGACTCGTTCGAACGATGCTCCTGAATGAACGCGGTTATCACCGAAAGAAAAACCATCACGACAATCACGACGGCGGCGCGAACATCGCCCAGAAAATATGAAGTAAAGGCCAGCGAGACGAGTAGTGCATTGAGCGGATTCTTCGCCCGGTTCCAAATCTCCTCAAGAATCGTCGGCCGCTTTTCTCGGGTGACGAGATTGAGCCCGTAGGTTTGCAGACGCGCCGCGGCTTCTTCAGATGTAAGGCCTAACACGCTCGACTCGGTCTTCTGACACGCCGCTTCGGCCGTAAGCTTGCTCAGGTTGGAGAGCTCATCGGTATCGGCCATTCTTTCGGCGCTCGCGCCGTTATTTCGATTACTCCAGAGCCTGGATTTTATCCCGCTCCATCCAGCTCCACCTCGCGCGGGCGATTGCGCTTGTGGACCGATCCGCGCGTCAGCCATTCGTCCCTCCTGCCGAACCTTCTATCAAATGGGCGCGATTAAAAACGGGCCGTTAGCAAAAAATATGCGACGTTTTCCCCTCCCCCGTTGATCGAAATCAAGCGTTGTCTTTCAATTTTACCGCCGCGGTATGAAGTCCTTTGTGAAGGACCGATGACGCAGCGCGATTATGAGGCGAGGCACGATTCGCTTCGCATCAAGCTCCCGACACATCGAACAGCGTTCGCAACCCATAGCCGACGGCGAACGCCAGCGCGGCGGCGCACATTCCTATAGCGAACACTTCCAGCCCGGATCGCAGCCACCCCGCAGGAGACCAGCGGCTTTTAATGGCGCCCACGCCGAAAAAAGTCGCGCCAGTCGCGATGACACAAGCCGTGAGTCCGCCAGGCAATAAGTACGTCACCAGCGGCACGCAACCGCACAACATAAAAGCGGCAAATGTGCTCAGCGCGGCAAGCACCGGCGATCGCACCGATGGCGAGAGGCCGTATTCCTCGATCGCCATGGTCTTTGCCCATATCGCACGATCAGAAGTAATCACCGCCACCACTCGATCGAGATCGTCTCCGGAAAAGCCCTTCGCTTCAAAAATCTGCCGAATTTCCTCCCGCTCACCGTCCGGCACGACCGCGATGTGGCGGCGCTCGATCCCAAGTATACGTTCGTAATCCTCACGCTCGGATTTGGTGCCGATGAAATTGCCCGCCGCCATCGCGAAGCCGTCAGCCAGGAGATTGGCAAAGCCGAGAATCAGTAGAATGGACGCAGATAGGTGCGCGCCCACGACCCCGGCGACGATCGCGAAAGTCGTAACCGTTCCGTCGATGCCGCCGTAAATCCAATCGCGGAGATAGCTGCGGCGCGGGCCTTGGGTAAGGCGATCATGGATCGCCTGCGGAGTATGACTGTGCTCCAGGACATATGGCATTCGATTGGGTGCCCATAATCGAAACGAGACCGCGCAAAAATTCACGACGACGGTTTTGAGGAAATCAAGCTCACCACCGATCCTTTATCCGGCCGTATAAACGCGTTCTTTGATCCAAATCAATGTCTTAGTCGGCCGTCTCCGGCAAATATTAACTTCGACCGGGCATCACGCTAGGCGCTTGAGGATGCGATGCCAACAGTTCGCTTATCAACGGCAACCATTGCGGCGGTTCTCATCGGCATTGTGGCAAGCGTGCCTAGCGCGTCAGCCGCAACGCAGCAACTCGATTGCGTATTGACCGATACCGGAACCCAGCCTGGGTCCGAAAATCGAGCAGTAGCCGTCGTGTTTGATGACGCGGCCAAAACCCTTTCGGCACAGTCCGGCGGCCAGAATTTCAGCTTCACCAGCGTTTCCATCAGCAACGTCACCATAAACGGCGCCACCGACACCATCAGCATCGGCATTGATCGGTCGTCGTTAGGCGTCGTGTGGCAGAAATACAATTCGACAAACGTCGTCACTGAATATGGCAAGTGCCGGCGAAGCGGTCATCCCGCGCCCACGTCGACATACTGAGAAAACGGAGAGAGGACGATGAGTCTCAGTTCCGATGCGCCGCAGGATGCCGCGAAAGTCGAGGCCCGGGGAAAAGTACTGAAATTTCCCGTGATGCCGGCAACCGCAAGAAAAAGCTGGCCGAGTTTGAAAAAATATCGGCTTGTCGCGACGGCCGTTGCCGTTCTTGCCGTCGGCGGCATCGTCGTTGGCCTCTGGAGCTTCGGCAGCGGAAGTCCACTCCAGTACAATACCGTGCCGGTTACCCGCGGCGACATTTCGAAGATAGTAACGGCAACGGGAACGGTCAATCCGGTGCTGACCGTGATCGTCGGCTCTTACGTCTCCGGCGTGATTCACGATCTTTATTGCGACTATAATACCGAGGTAAAGGCCGGTCAGGTCTGCGCCAGGATCGATCCGCGTCCCTATCAAGCGACGTTCGACCAATATTCCGGCCAGCTTGCGCGCGATCAGGCTATACTCGACAAGGACCGCGCAAATCTCGCGCGTTATCAGAAACTCGCCGAGCAGAACTCGATCGCGCGCCAGCAGGCCGAGGATCAGAGTTACCTGGTCAACCAGGACGCGGCGACGGTCGAACTCGACCAAGCGCTCGTGCAAGGCGCCAGGCTCAATCTCGGCTACACGGATATCGTGTCACCGGTCGACGGCACGGTGGTCTCGCGCAATGTCACCGGAGGGCAAACCGTCGCCGCCAGCTTCCAAACGCCGACGCTGTTTTTGATCGCCACCGACCTCAAGCAAATGGAAGTGGATACCAATACCAGCGAGGGCGACATCGGTGGCGTCAAGGTCGGAGACAAGGCGACCTTCACTGTCGATGCCTTTCCGCAGCGCGTGTTTCAAGGTGCTGTCACCCAAGTGCGTCAGTCGCCGCAGACGGTGCAGAACGTGGTGACTTATGATGTCGTCGTGGGCGTCGATAACGACGATCTGGCGCTGGTACCGGGCATGACGGCGTCAACCCAGATCGTGATCGACCAGCGCAGCAACGTGACGCGCGTGCCCGACCAGGCGCTTCGTTACACCCCTGGCGGACTATCCGGAGTTGCCGCCGTCGGCGCTCCGGCCGCAGGTCAAGCGCGAGTATGGGTGCTGCGCGACGGCACGCCCGTCGCGATACCGGTCGTCCCCGGTCTCGACGACGGCAATTATACCGAGATCGTCAAGGGCGATTTCCAACCAAGCGACCGCGTCATCACCGCCGAAAGCCACGGGCAAGCAAGCGGCCAGTCGGGTCTGCCGACGCCACGCCTCTAAGAGTGCGCCGATGGCGGATAGACTTCAAATAGCGCAGCCGATCATCAAGGTCGAGAACCTTAAGCGCACTTTCGTCGTCGGCGACGTCCAGGTCGAAGCGCTCCGCAGCGTCAATCTGACCGTCCAGGCCGGCGAATTCGTCGCCATCATGGGTTCGTCGGGTTCGGGTAAGTCGACGCTGATGAACATTCTCGGCTGCCTCGACCGGCCGACGAGCGGCCACTACCTGCTCGAAGGTGTCGACGTCGCGGCGCTGCACGAGCCAGATCTTGCCCGCATCCGCAGCGAACGAATCGGCTTCGTCTTTCAGAGCTTCAATCTTCTGGCGCGCACCAGCGCCATCGAAAACGTCGGGCTACCACTCTACTATGCCGCTTCGGGGCCGACGCGCGGCGCGCTGCGCTTCGAGCGGGCGCGAGACTGCTTGCGCTTCGTCGGGCTTGGTGAACGCGAGCGAAATACGCCCGGTCAGCTCTCCGGCGGTCAACAACAGCGGGTCGCGATCGCGCGGGCGCTGATCAACTCGCCGAACCTTCTTCTCGCCGACGAGCCGACCGGCAATCTCGATACAAAAACCTCGCACGAGATCATGGATATGCTGGTCTCGCTCAATCGCGAACACGGCGTCACCATCGTGCTGGTGACGCATGAATCCGATATTGCCGCCTATGCCGATCGCATCCTCACCATGCGTGACGGCGAAATCATATCCGATGCGCGCGTCACCAAACCCGCCGCCACCCTTCACCCTGGCGCAAGCGGGGAAGGAAAGGCAGACGCAACCCCCGCCGCGGGCTTACGCTCGACATTCTTTCAGCCGCATACGGCCGGCATGCCAACCGTTGCCGCGGGCGCGCATCTCGCTTTCGGCCTCATGGTGCTGGCGACCGCGGCGCAGGCGATCGGACGCAACAAGATGCGCTCCGCACTCACCATGCTCGGCGTGTTCGTCGGCGTCGCCGCGCTGATTACCATGGTTGCCATCGGCCAGGGCGCCAACGAGGCGGTGCGCAAGCAGATCGAAAGCCTCGGCACCAATGTCGTGGTGATCCTGCCCGGCGCGCTGATGTCCGGCGGCGTCCGCGGCGGCTTCGGCAGCGCCAGCACACTTACCGTCACGGACGCGCACGCCATCCGCCGCGAAGATGCCGCGGTCGCGCAGGTCGGTTATTTGATTCGCCAGCAGGGCCAAGTGCAGTATGCCAGCCAGAACTGGACGACCAGCATCCAAGGCGTCGATGCCGCCTACCCGCCGATCACCAATTGGCGCATCGCCGCCGGCCGCGGTATCGCCGCCGCCGACGACATCAAAGCCGATCTCGTCGTCGTCATCGGCCAAACGGTCTATCGCCAGCTGTTCAGCCCGGGCGAAAACCCGCTCGGCGCCCTCATTCAAGTGAAAAGCGTGCCGCTGCGCGTCATCGGTGTGCTCGCGGCCAAGGGCCAGTCGGCGTTCGGCACCGATCAGGACGATCTCGTCATGATGCCGTTTTCCACCGCCGAACGCAGAGTGCTCGGCGTTGCGGCACCGAGCCAGCAACAAACGCCGCTGAATTGGCCATATTTGCCGGCGCCCAACCCGTACAATCTACAGGCTCGGCTCACCGGCTTCGCCAACATGATCTATGTGCAGGCCGCAAGCCAGCCGCAGGTGCAGACCGCGATCCATCAGATCAGCGACACACTCATTCGCCGGCACCGCATCAAGCCGGGCGAAGTCAACGATTTCGACGTACGAAATTTAAGCCAGTTCGCTGAAACAGCGGAGAACTCGAGCCGCATCATGGCGCTGCTGCTGGCCGCGGTCGCCTCGATTTCGCTCCTCGTCGGCGGCATCGGCATCATGAACATCCTGCTGGTGTCGGTGACCGAGCGCACCCGCGAGATCGGCCTACGCATGGCGATCGGCGCGCGGCGCCTGCACGTGTTGCTGCAATTCCTTGCCGAAGCCGTGTTTCTCAGCGTCAGCGGTGGCCTTGCCGGTATCGCCATGGGTATCGCGACCTCGCTCGTCATTTCATATCTGGCCGGTTGGCTCGCTCCGATATCCGTAACCGCCGTCGCCGGCGGATTTTTGTTTTCCGCCGCGGTCGGTGTGTTTTTTGGCTATTACCCCGCGCGCAAGGCGGCTCGCCTCGATCCGATCGAGGCACTGCGATACGAGTAAGACAGCGCTCGCGCCGTCACTTACCGGTCGCGCGTATTTTGCACGGCCGCAAACGATCCCGGTTAATCTCTTGTCGCTCAACCCTTACGCGCATAGACTGCGCTTACTGAGGGAACGCTCCCTACAAAATTGAGGGGCAATCATGAAAGACATCGACAGACAATTCATCCGCTGGGGCGCGGCATTGCTTGCCCTCGGCATGCTTGTCGGCCTCTACATGGCCGCCACGCAGGACTTCAAGATCGGCTCGGTGCACGCGCATCTCGCCATCTTCGGCGGTGCGGTGTTGATGATCTACGGCCTCGTTTATCACGCCGGCTTTGCCAAGAACGACGTCTGGGCAGTGGTGCTGTTCTGGGTCTCGGTCGTCGGCGCCATTGCCTTTCCGCTCGGCGAATACTTCGCGATCACCGCCGGCGCGCATCTGGCGGCCGGCGTCGCCTCGCTGATCGTGCTCGCCTCGGGCTTCTTGTTCTTGTTCAACGTGATCCGCGCCTGACCCGGACAAGACGCGCTCACTGAGTGGCAGGCTTTGCGCTCGCCGGAATCGGCGCATGCGCAATACCGGCATGGCATGCGATGCAGGTGACTTTGCCCTGCGCCAGCATGGCATGTGCGCTCTGGCCGGCCGCACTCGCCGGATGGATCGCGGCCGCGTCATGACACTTGCGGCAGGTGATGCTGTCCTCGCTACGCATCTCGGCGCGGACCCGTTGCGCGAGCTCCGGTAAGCGCGCCGCCCAGGCGGCCGGATCGCTGAAGCGACCGGTATATTCGGCGATGCCGTCGCGGATGCCGCCAACGACGTGAGCGTAGGTTTCGTCAAACCAATTGTCCGAGGGCACGTGACAATCGGCGCAATTCGCCAGCACGCCGGCGGCATTCGTGCGATGCGGCGACTGTTGATAGTGCGGATCTGCCGCCATCGCCGCCATGGTATGGCATGAGGTGCAGAACGCCTCGGTCGACGTATAGCGATCGACGTATGTGCTTGCGACGATGCCCCCGGCGCCGATGACGCCGCCGATCAGCAATACGGTGATTGCGAGCCACCACCTCATCGCGGTCCCTCCCGGTCACGGGTCAGCATCGGATCGAATGACAGTCTAGCATTTGAATGCCGTAACGGTGAGGCCGCCGGATTGATCTGTGTCAATGCCGCAACCGTGCTTGCCCGCGACAATGCACCTGAGTTTGCGGGGGTAGGATGCCGTGGCGTGCTGCCGCGATAGCTTCGCGGATGAGTAGGCGCGCAAAGGGAGGCTGCTGTGGCCCTCAAGAGACGAGATTTATTGCTCAGTGGTGGGATGGCCGCGGCGCTGGCGGTGAGCGAGCTTACGGCAAGCGATGTTGCCGAGGCGCAGGCACCCCGCACACCGAGCAAGTGGCAACGGTCCGCCGACGTTGTCGTCATCGGTTCGGGCGCCGCCGGTCTGCCGGCGGCCATTGTGGCGCAAGAAGCCGGCGCGTCCGTCATTCTGGTCGAGGCCGAGAAGGATATCGGCGGCCATGCCATTACCAGCGGCGGCAACGTCCCGCTCGGCGGCGGCACCAGCGTGCAGAAGAAATACGGCATCGACGATTCCCCCAATCTGCTCTTCCACGACCTGACCGACTGGTCGGTGGTCGAGCCGAACGGTTTTCCGGACTATCGCTATAACGATCGCGAGATCATCCGCGCCTTCGCCGACAACAGCGCGCCGACTTTCGAATGGCTGGTCGCCCATGGCGTCATCTTCGTCGACAAGGCGCCCGACGATTTCGGCGGCACCTCGGTCGGCAATTCGGTGCCGCGGGAAATGCACAGCGCGGTCATGGACTGGCCGACGGTGCAGACCGGCAAGCCGGCCGATCCCATGATTCAGAAGACCCTGTCGTCCGGAAACGGACTAATGCGGCCGCTCGAAGCCGCCGCCAAAACGGCCGGCGTGCAAATCCTGCTTGAACATAAAATGTCGGCGATCTATCGCGAGACGCCGTCGTCCGGCCGCGTCGTCGGCATCGCCGTGAACAACAAAGGCACGACGATCAGCATTCAGGCGAAGAAAGCGGTCATCATCGCGACCGGCGGCTTTACAGGCAATGTCGGCTTCCGCCGCATGTTCGATCCGCGTCTGACCGAGGAATATTGCGGTCTCTCCGGCATGCCGTGGTCGAACCAAGACGCCAGCGGCGAGCTCGCGGGACTTGCGATCGGCGCATCGCTGTGGGGCCTCTACAATCAGACCGGCGAATTCGGCTCCAATCTCACCAAGCCTGGCACCGTGGGCAGCCAATATGGCTACGTCAATCTGCGCTGGATGCCAGGGAGCCCGGTATTCGACCGTGTACGCGCCACGGGACTGCCCGTGGCTAACTGGCAGGACGTCATCCTCGTCAATATGCTGGGGGAGCGTTTCTACGACGAGACCGGCGGTCAATATACGGCCAACGACTACAATTCGGTCAAAGACTACAAGCAGGACAGCTACCTCAACGCCAAGAACGAAAAATACAATCCCAACAATTTCATCAACGCGGCGCTTGCCGGCGTCGGCGACGGCCACAACGGCGGCGGCCCGATCTGGGCGATATTCGACGCCGAAGCGGTCACGCGCGAAAAATGGGATCCGAACCCGCCGAACGTCGACATCAAAGCCGGCTTCTTCTTCAGCGCGCAAACGCTCGGCGAACTCGCCAGCAAGATCAAAATGCAACACCAGCGCGTGCCGATGCCGCCCGACAATCTCGAACTGACCGTGACACGCTACAACTCCTTCGTCGATTCCGGAATCGACGAAGATTTCGGCAAGCCAAAACCGCTGCACAAGATCGCGACTCCGCCCTTCTACGCGGCATGGGCGACGCCGGTGGTGCACGACAGCCGCGCCGGATTGCGTATCAACGCCAAATGCCAAGTCATCGACATGAGCGGCAACGTCATTCCCGGTCTTTATTGCGGCGGCGAATCCGCAGGCGGCTTTTCACAGCACGGTCTCGCCCGCGCGGCCTGCCAGGGTTACATCGCCGGCAACGAGGCGGCCGGCGCCAAAGCCCAGCACGCGAGTGCTGGATAGAAGCTGGCGGTGCAACGCCAGCCGGGAGCGAAGTGACTTGACATTCCGGGCTCGTCCGATTTGCGGCGGCCCGGAATTTATTTTCTTGCTCGCTCACGGCGTCTTCAGATCGAAATTGTGACATTGTGCGCAATAGGTCACCGATGCCTGATGCACATGATGACAGCTGGCGCAGGGAATATCGCCCAAATGCGACGCATGCGGATTGGGCTGATCGGAACCGGTCTTCGCGGCGAGGTCCTTATAGCTGCCGTGACACTTGATGCAGGCGGACTCGTCGGGCGCCTTGGCTGGCGGATTTTCGGCGTGGCAGGCATTACAGCTCAACCCGGCGGCGACGTGCTTGTCGATGAGAAAACCGTGACCCGCGCCCGGCCCCGGCGGCGATTGTGCCGCGGCATGGGCGAGCAAGGCCATGACAAAACCGAAGCTTACTATGACAGCAAAAAGCCGACATCGCACCATCGCGAAATCTCCCACTTACGATCGTCCAGGTTAAGGGATTTGGTCTCGTTGTCCACATTCGCAACGCGCGATTCTACTTACGCGCCTGTGTTGTCTCCGGCATAGATGTTTAAACATACCGAACGCCGTAACCTTCCCTACACGCCGCGGCAGATGTTCGATCTCGTCGCCGACGTTGAACAATACCCCGAATTCATCGACTGGTTCGTCTCGGCGCGGATCCGCCGCCGTGACGGCAATATTCAGTACGTCGAGCAGGTGGTGCGCTATGCCGGTCTGCGCGTGGCCTTCGCCAGTCGCACGGTGCTCGATCCGCCGCGGCACATCACCGTCACCAGCTTCGATTTTCCCTTTCGCAGCTTCGAGCAGCACTGGCGGTTCACTCTCTGCGGCGAGTCGGGCACGTCGGTCCAATATGACGTTGCCTTCGAGATGCGCTTCGGGTTCTTACATGGCTTGATGGATTTGTTGGCCGACCAGCGCCAAATCGCGCAACGCACGATCGATATGTTCCGCCATCGCGCACAGCAGATTTACGGCAACCACACTTAGGCCTGCTTCTTCTCGCTTTCGAATTGCTCCAATGCGGCAAAAGCATCGCAGGCGTACATTGCGGCTGGTCCGCCCCCCATCATCACCGCGACGCCAAGCGTTTCCAGCACTTCCGCGCGCGTCGCACCCGCGGCAAGCGCGTCGTGCACATGAAACGCGATGCAAGATTTGCAGCGGGCCGCCACCGCGATGCCAAGCGCGATCAGTTCCTTGGTCTTCGCATCAAGCGCGCCTTTTGCGACGGCAGCTTTATGAAGACTGCCGAAGCAACTGATCGGGCCCGGAATCTCGCGGCCAAGCCGTACCAAGAGACCCTGCACTTCGCTCCGTCGGGCCGGAAAATTCGTGCTCATTGCGCTGTTCCCCCGGAAACAAGTCTCTGCGGATCCTTGAGCTGTTGTTCCAGCGTCTGCAAAAAGCGAGCGGCATCGGCGCCGAATACCACCCGATGATCGCAAGTAAGCGTGCAGAAGGCGCCGCCCGGCCCGGCTGCCGCAACCGAGAGGATCGCCGTCGCGCCAAGGGGGATGATCGAATTGAAATCGTGGACCACCGAATAAACGCCGAGGTCGCTCAGATAGAATGTGGCGCCGGAGTAATCGGCCGGCGCCAAGCGGCGGCTTTTCGCGCGCTCGCGCAGCTTGGTCCAGTCCTCGCTTAGCTCGGTTAGAGATCGTCCGGCCGCATTGCGCAGCACCGGCGTGATTAAGCCTTCGCCGTTATCAAAGGCGATGCCGATGTCGATCCGGTCGCGCTGCGCCAGGCCTTTCGGCGTATAGGCGGCGTTGAAGAGCGGGTGCGCCGCGATGGTCAGCGCGCAGGCGCGCGCCAGCAGCAGCGACACGGAATAATGCTGCGCCTGCGCGGCCGTCATCAACGGCTGCAGCGGAAGCTGGGCAGTGACATGGAAGTTCGGGGCCGCTGCGCTCGCGATCATATTACGGGCGACGGCCTCACGCAGGCTCGATGCGCGTTCCAGGCGATAAGGCGGCCCGGCCGCGATTGCGGGCAGCGCCTCGCTTGGCGCGGCAGCTTTTCGCTGAGCCGCCTCGTCGCCGGCATTCACCATCGACGAGCGCGGATGGGGCCGCATCGCGGGGCGCAACGATGACATCGACGCCGCCAGTACGGCGGAAATCGGCGCCGTTGGTGAAGGTGAGGCGGCGGCGACACTGTCGTTACCGGCTGCCGGTCGGGACGCTTCGGCAGTCTCCCGGCCCCAAATGTCCGCCAAATTATCGGCGATATAGCCGATGGTTTGGCCGACGGGAGACTCGGTGCCTTCAGCCGCGAGCGGCTCGCTCAGATAGCCATCCTGAAACGCTTCGACTTCCATCACCGCTTTGTCGGTTTCGACCTCGGCAATGACGTTGCCCTTCTTGATCTTGTCGCCGGACTTTTTGATCCATTTGACCAGGCGGCCGTTGCTCATGGTGTCGGAGAGCGCCGGCATGGTGATGACTTCCCGCATGATCACGCCGCTTTGGTTTCGGGCGTCGAAGCGCACAATTCTCGCGCCGCGGCGACAATGTCCGGTACCTGCGGAATGGTCGCTGCTTCGAGTGCGCCATTATAGGGCGTGGGGATGTCGAGGCCCGCCAGCCGCTGGATCGGCGCATCCAGCGAATAGAAGCAGCGCTCAGTCAGTGTCGCCGCGATCTCCGCGCCGGCACCGGCGAACCGGCAGTCCTCCTCGACGACAAGCAGGCGATGGGTCTTTTCAAGCGACTTGGCGCAGGTGTCCCAGTCGATCGGTTTGAGGCTGCGCAGATCGATGACCTCGGCCTCAATGTTCTCCCTGGCGAGTTCGTTCGCAGCTTCCTGCGCCAGCACGGCGTGGCGCGAATAGCTGATGATGGTCAGATCGCCGCCTTCGCGACGCACCGCCGCGCGGTGCATTGGCGGCGCTTCGGCAACGACATCCACCTGCCCTTTGGTGAAATAAAGCAGCTCGTGCTCCAAGAGGATAATCGGATCGTCGCTCGCGATCGCTTGCCGCAGTTGCCAATAGGCGTCTTGCGGCGTCGATGGCACGGCGATGCGCAGCCCGGGGACGTTCATCAGGGTGTGCTCGAGCCGCTGCGCATGCTGCGCCGCAAGCTGCCGGGCAATGCCGCCCGGCACGCGCACCACCAATGGCATCTTGAACTGGCCGCCCGACATGAAGGGAATTTTGGCGGCGCCATTGATGATCGAATCGAGCGCCAGCAACATGAAATTGATGGTCATGATCTCGACCACCGGCCGCGTGCCGACGAGAGCAGCCCCGACGCCGAGTCCGGTAAAACTGTTTTCCGAAATCGGCGTATCGCGCACGCGCCATTCGCCGTATTTGGCGTAAAGTCCCTCTGTCACGCGGTAGCTGCCGCCGTACAGACCGACGTCCTCACCCAGCGTGAAGACCGACTCGTCGGCCGCCATTTCGTGGTCCATGGCGCGATTGAGCGCCTGCCAATAGAGCAATTCCTGCGACATGGTCGCCTCCCCTACATCAGCGTTTCGTGACGGTGGCTACTGTTGAGATAGCCCCAGGCGGCGTCCATGGTCGGCTGCGCGCTCTGAGAAGCGAACGCGACGGCGTCGTCGACGATCTTCTGGACGTCGGCTTTGAGCTCCTCGACTTCCGCTTCGGCGAGATGCTCGCCGTCGATCAGATGGTCGGCGAACAGCTTGATGTTATCCGGACCGACTTCCGCCAATTGGTCCGGGGTCGGATATTTGAACTCGACATCGCGGATCGCCGCGGCGATCGGATCCCACGTCTGATAAGCCTTGAGCTCGACCGCCGGCCGATACGTGCCAGGATCGGCCATTGAATGACCGCGGTAGCGGTAGGTCTCGCATTCGATGAATTGCGGCCCGCCGCCGCGCCTGATGCGGTCGAGCGCATGCCTGGTCGCTTCGTGGACTTTCAACACGTCCATGCCGTCGATTTTTTCGGCGGGGATGTTGTAAGCCGCGACTCGCTTGAAAACCTCGGGCACCGCCGAATGGCGATGGATCTCGGTGCCGATGGCATAGTGGTTGTTCTCGCAGACGAACAGCACCGGCAGGTGCCAGAGCGAGGCCATATTGAGCGACTCGTGGAAGGTGCCCTGATTCACGGCACCGTCGCCCAGGAACGAGACGACCACCTCAGTCAGACCGCGCATCGCGATCGCATAAGCGATGCCGATCGAGATCGGGCAGGTCTGGCCGACGATAGCGTAGCCGCCCATGAAGCGGCGTTCACGGTCGAACATGTGCATGGAGCCGCCCATGCCCTTGCTCATGCCGGTGGCGCGGCCGAACAGTTCGGCCATGACTTCGCGCGCCGGCGTGCCGCGCGCCAGCGCATGGGCATGTTCGCGGTAAGTGCTTACGATGTAATCCGATGGCCCCATGGCGTTGATGACGCCGGCGGCGACGGCCTCCTCGCCCGGATAAAGATGCAGGAAGCCGACGATATTACCTTTGCTGTATTCCTCCGCAGCGCGCTCCTCGAAAGCGCGAGAGAGCAACATGTCGCGGAGCATGTGGTGCAAGGTTTCGCGTTCCATTTTTGGCTCCCTCCGGCTAATTGGCTCGACAGTGGGTGAACGTTGACGTTTCCAGCCTCTTGCGAGCGGGCGGGACGCAGATACGCCCCGCCCGCCTTACTCAGCAGCACCCCCGGAATCGCCCTTTGCTAACGGCGTAACGGGCCTCCTGACGTTCTACGAAGAACTCTTCGTAGGTCATGATCGGCAGTCCGGGATGGTTGGTCTGGCGGTGCTGAACGTAGGTGTCGTAGTCGGGGACACCGATCATCAGACGCGCCGCGCGGATACTCCAGGTTTTCACGACTTGTCCGCGTTCAACCCATTCCTCGAACTTGAGCGACAACAGGTCAGGCATTGCGGCCTCCCAGCGCGGCGCCGGCGAACTCCACTTCCATCGTGGTCGCCTGCTTCGATCTGAGCGCCTTGCGAATGTCGATGATGCCGTAGACCACCATCGCGATGACGACGGCGGCGAACAGCGCAGCCAGCGTCGCGTCGAGGTAGTCGTTGAACACGAGCCGGCTCATTTCACCGAGCGAATGCGCAGGGGCCAGTACTTGTCCCGTCGCAATCGCCGCGGAGAGCTTCGAAGCGTGGGCAAGGAAGCCGACGGCCGGATTCGGGTCGAACACCTTTTCCATTCCGGCGGTCACCGTGCAGGCCACGAGCCAAGTGGCGGGGACAACGGTCACCCAGGCGAAGCGCTCATGCTTCATCTTGAACAGAACGACGGTGCACAGCACCAGCGCGATGGCCGCGAGCATCTGGTTCGACGTGCCGAACAGCGGCCACATCGTCCAGATTCCGCCGAGCGGGTCGATGACGCCCTGATAAAGGAAGTAGCCCCACAGCACGCAGGCGACACCAGAACCGATGAGGTTGTTGGTCCAGGATTTGGTTTCCCGGAACGACGGGATGGCATGGCCGACCAGATCCTGGATCATGAAGCGGCACACGCGCGTGCCGGCATCGACGGTGGTGAGGATGAACAGTGCCTCGAACAGGATGGCGAAGTGGTACCAGATGGCAGTCAGCGCCTGGCCGCCGATCAGGCTGGACAGGATCTGCGCCATGCCGACGGCAAGCGTCGGCGCGCCGCCGGTTCGCGACAGCACCGTTATTTCGCCAACGTCATGCGCGACTTGCGTCAGCTGATCGGGCGTCACCACGAAGCCCATATTGGAAACCGCCGCCGCGGCTTGCGCCGCAGTGGTGCCGATGATCGCGGCCGAGCTGTTCATGGCGAAATAGATGCCTGGATGCAGCACCGACGCGGCAATCATGGCCATAATAGCGACGAACGATTCCATCAGCATGCCGCCATAGCCGATGAACGGGATTTGACTCTCGTTCTCGATCATTTTCGGCGTGGTGCCGGAGGAAATCAGCGCGTGCCAGCCGGACACCGAGCCGCAGGCGATGGTGATGAACAGGAACGGAAACAGACTGCCGGCCCATACCGGACCGGTGCCGTCGATGAACTTGGTCAGCGCCGGCATCTGCATGTCCGGACGCACGATGATGATCGCGATGGCCAACAGCGTAACCACGCCGATCTTCATGAAGGTCGACAGATAGTCGCGCGGCGCCAGCAACAGCCACACCGGTAGCACGGATGCGACGAAGCCGTATCCGATGATGATGAGCGCCAGCGTTGGGCCTTTAAGATTGAAGTAGGCCGCGAGCTCAGGCGTCTGCGACACGGTCTGTCCGTAGATCAACGCCGCCACCAGGAGCACGAAGCCGATCGCCGACATCTCCGCGACACGGCCGCGGCGGATGAAGCGGCCATAGCACCCCATGATCAGCGCGATCGGCACCGTGCAGAACACCGTAAAGGTGCCCCAGGGACTGCCGTTGAGCGCCTGCACCACGACCAGCGCCAGCACGGCAAGGATGATGATGCAGATCAGCAAGATGCCGATACCGGCGATGGTCCCGGCGACCGGTCCCATCTCCGCGCGCACCATGTCGCCGAGCGAGCGGCCGTCGCGCCGCGTCGACAGAAACAGCACGGTCATGTCTTGAACCGCGCCAGCCACCACGACGCCGGCGAGGATCCAGAGCGTGCCGGGCAGATAGCCCATTTGCGCAGCGAGCACCGGACCCACCAGCGGGCCGGCACCGGCAATTGCCGCGAAATGATGCCCGAACAACACATATTTGTTGGTCGGCACGTAATCGAGGCCGTCATTGTGACGGACCGCCGGTGTCGGCCGATTGGCGTTGATGCCAAGCACTTTGCTGGCGATGAACAGGGCGTAGTAGCGGTAAGCAATGAAGTAGATGCAGACCGCAGCGATGACGAGCCAAGCGGCATTGACGGTCTCGCCGCGGCTTAACGCGACAATGCCGAACGAAACTGCGCCCAGCAACGCAACTGCAGCCCAGAGTATTTTCGTTTGTATTCCATTGCCATTCCCGACCAGCGCGCTCATTGCGTCCCTCCTTGTGTGGCATCTCTGCGAATGGATCGCCCATCCGCCGGATCGAGGCCCAATTGAGGTCAATGTTCGCCCTCTTCGGGAATTGCGCTTTGATCAAGATCAAGTGGCAGACGACACGGCCTTAATCCTTTTGTGACAACTCATTCCGCTTATTGTGCAGTGCACTTTATTGTGCGCCGCGAAAGAACTGAGGACCAAAAGACTGCTCGGAAAATGAAATCTACTTTTCATTTTGCAGAAAATCGGTCAAAACCATCGGTCACCGGGAGACCAGCGTTCGTGAACAAAAAAGCTGAAAAGGCCGGATCGCGCCTGCGAGCGCTGATCAAGAGTCTTGTGATTTTCACATTGCTGTCGCCAATCGCGGCGCGCGCCGCCGATGCGATCACGTCCGACAAAGTGTCGTTTTACTTTGCCGCGCACGAAGACGACTGGCAGCTCTTCATGACTCCGAACGCGTTCGAGGATGTGCTCGGCGGCGCCGCCAAGACGGTCTTCGTGCATGTCACCGCCGGAGATGACGGTCTCGGTACCGGCACCGGCGGCCGCAAATATCCCTATTATCTGGCGCGCGAGAACGGCGCGATTAATGCTATCCGCTTTATGGCGGATGCCGACCACGCGCCGATCGCCGATTCGACGGGGCAAATGGTCTTCAACGGCCACCCGATCTACCGTATCGGCTACCGCAACACGATCGGCTATTTTCTGCGCCTGCCGGACGGCGACGCATCGGGCGCGGGCTTTGCCGGCACCGGCTTTCAGTCGCTCAAGCGCCTCGCCGACGGCAATATTGCCACGCTGACCGCCGTCGATGGCTCGACAGCTTATCACGGCTGGAGCGACCTTGTTACAACGGTGCGGGAAATCATCAAATACGAGCGCGCACAAGCGCCGCTCATTCAGCTCAACGTCGCTGAGCTCGATCCGCGTGTCAATCCGGCCGACCACTCCGACCATCTGATGACTGCGCATGCGGCTCTCGACGCGGCGGCGAATATGGACTGCGTCCGCCGGGCCTACTACGTCGATTACGCCAGTTCGAAGCTCCCGGAAAATCTCACCGCGCACGAGCGCGATATGGCAAGCGCGGTCTTCGGGGTGACGCTCGCCGGCGTCATCGCTTACGATCAGAGCACGGCATGGAGCCATTACGACCAGTCCTTCGTCGGCCGTAATTACTATCGCGTCGAGGAGGCTGCCGGCCGTTGCCAAGCCGCGCCGGCGGTCGTTGCCGCAAAGCCCTGAAAGCCAAGGCGGCTCGGGCGCCACCCGTAGCGGCTGCCCGGGCACATCGACGAGGGTTGATGTAGCTCAAGACGAAATCGGCGTTTCTCGATAGGCTTTGTGCCGTTCTGGGTCCGAAGTTCGGCACTGGATTTGCTTGCTAGAAACGAAATCCGATGCGCTACGTCGATTTGCCAACCGTCATCCACTCCCCCCGCGTCGCTTCGGTCGACGCGCTTCGGGGCTTAAACATGTTTTGGATCATGGGGTTCGACGGCGCAATGGTGGCGCTTGCGCAAATGTCGGAGGGCAAAGGTGCCCTCGTTCACGCCGCCGGCGGCTTTCTCGGCGACCAATTTCAGCACGTCGCGTGGGAAGGGCTCAGATTCTACGATCTGATCTTTCCGCTGTTCGTCTTCCTGACCGGCGTCTCGATCGTACTTTCGCTGCCGCGCCTGGTCGAACGCGAAGGCAAGGCCAAGGCTCATCTGCGGGTGCTGCGCCGGTCGCTGTTGCTGTACGTGTTGGGGCTCATCGCTTACGGCGGCATCAGCGGGCACTGGGCGGACATCCGCCTGCTTGGCGTATTGCAGCGGATCGCGCTTTGCTACTTTTTCACGTCGCTGATGTTTTTGAACTTCAATCTACGGGGCTTGGTCGCCGCTGTCATCGTCCTTCTGGTCGGTTATTGGGCACTGCTGACCTTTGTCCCGGTTCCGGGAATTGGCGTGGGCTCATACGGCGCTGACGCCAATCTCGCCAACTGGATCGATTACAACTATCTGCCGGGTCGATTGTGGGACGTCACCCGCGATCCCGAAGGCATGCTGAGCACGCTGCCGGCGGTCGGCACCTGCCTGTTCGGCGTTTTCGCCGGCTTGCTGTTGCGCGATGATCGCGTCGGTGAGCAGCAAAAGACGTTGTGGCTGATCGGTGCGGGTTGCCTTTTCCTCCTCGTCGGCTGCCTCTGGGCGCTGCAATTCCCAGTCATAAAGGCGATCTGGACCTCGTCATTCGTCCTGGTCACGACCGGCTTCTGCGCGATCATGTTGGCGCTGATGCATCAGATCATCGACGTTTGGCAATGGCGGCGCTGGGCGACGATCTTCCTATGGGTCGGCGCCAATGCGCTGGCGCTCTATTTTCTCAACGACATCATCAATTTCTGGTCGATCGCCTCACGCCTCGTCGGCGGCGACTTTTCAAGCCTGCTCGACCGCGTCATTGCCCCGGGCGCCGGCGGGTTCGTCGTTAATTTCACAGCGCTGATTCTGGCCGTGATGCTCGCCGGCTTCTTATATCGTCACAAGATCTTCATCCGCGTCTGAACTGTCAACCGACCCCATATCTGCACCCAGGCAACGTCCGTTAACGGCCTGCCGGAACCAGCAGCGACCACAGCCTCAACCCGAAGACCCTTATCATACTCGGCGGGAAGGCAGTTCGTTTTGGCTGCCGTTGGGTTTCTTCTGTATTTCTTCGGCAAGCAACTTGTGGATTCGCTCCCGTTCCTTCTCGTCGGTAACGGTTTCCAATAGTCGAGTGTAATGCTCGATATTCAGGCGTTGGACGAACCTATCCATAGTCGCCTCCATACCCATCGAGGATCTCAAGTAAGCGTCTCAAGGGTGCTTCAGCTTACACGATAGTCGGGTGAAATGTCGGGAATCCGACGTAACCGCAATTCTCTGGGGAGAAGTTAATTTCCTCCCACAAGCCTCTGCGAATGCAGTCTTATTGTCTATAAATGCGTTGCCCCGGAACGCCGCATCAGGCGGACCGGGGCAATCGAGGTCGCCGACGAGCCTATAATCAGGCCGCCTTCACTTCGATCTTCTTCGCCGCCTTCTGCGCTTCCGGCTTTTTTGGCAGCGTCACGGTGAGCACGCCCTTCTTGAAGCTGGCATCGATCTTGTCGGTATCGACCCCTTCGGGCACCTGGAACGAGCGCTCGAACGAGCCGTAATTGCGCTCGCGCAGGTAATAATCCTTCTTCTTCTCTTGTCCTGCTTCTCGTCCTGCTTCTCGTCCTGCTTCTCGCCCTTGATGGTCAGGACGCCGTTGGCGACCTTCACTTCGACGTTCTTCTCGTCAATTCCGGGCAATTCGGCGGTGAGCTCGTAAGCTTTATCGGTGTCGGTAAAGTCGACGGCCGGCGCCGTCGGCCATTTGGCCGGAACGACATCGAAAATGGGCCGACGAAACGGGCGGAACAACCCGCCGTCGAAGTCGTCGAAGAGGCGATCGATTTCCCGGCGCAGGCTCTCAAACGGAGTTTGCGCCACCTGTGACGCGGATGCTTTCTCGGTCTTCACGGGCAGTTTGGTGGCTTCCGCCATGACACATCCTCCAAGGTGAATACTAGTGTCGTAGCTTTCGCTCCTCGCCGCCTCACCCGACGTTGATTTGCATCAAACCTTCGCAGCAAAATTGCGGCGTTCTATTCAAGCGACTTGCGGAACCGGAGAATGCTCGCGGTCAGCAGGATTACGGCGATGGCCGCCATGGCCGCCAGCTCCGGCCACAGCACGCTCATGCCGATGCCCTTGAGAAACGTGCCGCGGATGACGACGAGGTAATAACGCAGTGGGTTGGCATAGGTCATCCACTGCAGCACTTTCGGCATGCTCGAAATCGGAAAGCTGAACCCCGACAGGATAAAAAACGGATTCAGCACGAAGAAATTCATCGAAAACGCTTGCTGCTGTGTGGTGCACAGCGTCGAGATCAACAGACCAAGCGCCAAGGTGCTTAAGAGAAACAGCGCCGATCCAAGAAACAGCACCACGGGATTTCCGACAAATGGCACCTGAAACCACAAGATCGCCACCGCGACGATAAGCGCGACCTCGCCCAGACCGATCAGAAAGAATGGCACCGTTTTGCCGAGAATGAATTCCGCCGGTCGGATCGGCGATACCATGATCTGCTCCAACGTGCCGACCTCGCGTTCGCGCACGATGGCAAAAGCCGTCAGATTGACGATGATGACGAGAGTCAATGTGCCGATCAGTCCCGGCACGAAAAACCACTGGCCATTGAGGTCTTCATTGAACCACGGCCGCTGTTCGAGCGTCACGTTCACCCGCCGCATGCCATTGACGCCGAGCGTGCGCTCCGCCAAAGCCGTGGCATAATCATGGGCGAAGCCGGCCGCGATGGTGTTGACATAGCCGAGCGCGATCAGTGCGGTGTTGGAGTTGGTGCCGTCGACGACCACCTGCAGCGGCGCGCTCTGGCCCTTCTCCAGAAGCTCGGCAAAGCCGGCATGAATGACGAGCCCGACCGCTGCAGCGCTGGCATCGATCGCTTGCGTCACCTGGTACTGCGACTGGGCTACCTCGACGATGTCGAATCGCGTGCTCGAGGTAAAGCGCGACAGCAGTTCCCGACTTTCCTGCGTGTGATCGAGATCGAGCACCACCGTCGACACGTGATAAACTTCGTAAGTCGCGGCATAGCCGAACAACAGCATTTGTATGAGGGTGGGGACGATCAAGCGGAAACGCGCCCACTTATCGCGCTTAAGCTCGATAAATTCCTTGATCAGGATGGGAACGATACGGGAGAACATGGTTCGATCCTCCCCTCAATCCAGCCGCTTGCGGAATGCGCGCGCAGCGAGAAGCATCACAGCAGTCGCATAAACGACGAGAAACAGGATCGGCGTCGACAGCTCGGCAATGCTCGATCCCTTCAGGAATAGATCTTTGACGATGGTGACGTAATATCGCGCATAGATCAGGTAGGTGATGTCGCGAATGACGGCGGGCATCTGATCGATCGGAAAGATATAGCCCGACAACAGCATGGTCGGCAGCATCGTCGCCAGCAATGCGATTTGGCTTGCGCCGACCTGGCTACGGATCAAAACCGACATCAGATAGCCGATGCTCAGAACGACAAGAAGAAACAGCGACGTGGTGACGAACAGCGCAAACAGCGTGCCGCGAAGCGGCACGCCGAACCACAGCGCCGCGATGGCAAGGCAAAATGCGGCGTCGAGCCAGCCGAGCACCAGATAAGGCGCGAGCTTGCCGATCATGACCTCGCTCGGCTTTACCGGCGTGGAAATGAGAAGCTCCATGGTGCCGCGCTCCCATTCGCGCGAGATGGTCAGCGAGGTGAGCTGCGCGCCGACCAGCGCCATGATGGCGGCGACCAGGCCGGGAATGATGAAATTGCGGCTTTCCAGGTCTTCGTTGAACCAAACCCGCGACTGCACCACCATGGGCTGAATCTGCTGCAGCGGCTTGCCTTGCCGGTCCAGCCACGAGACTTGAACGTCGTTGGAGAAGCCGTTGACCACTGCGGCGGCGTAGCCGAACGCGATATTGGCGGTATTGTCGTCGGTCGCATCGATAATGGCCTGCACCGACGCGGCGCCAGTGTCGTTCAAGCGCTCGGAAAAATCCGGCGGAACGACGATGGCGAAGCTGCAATCGGCGTTGTCGATGGCAGACACGACTTGCGAATAGCTTTGGACGTTGCGCGCGATGGTGAAGTACTGCGAGGCCTGAAAATGCTTGAATAGGTCTTGGCTCAATTGGCTGCCTTCACGGTCGAAGGTGCAGACCGGAAGATGCTTGAGATCGAGATTGACGCCGTAGCCAAGCAGAAACATCTGCGTGAACGGCAGCAATAGCGCGATCATCAGGCTGCGCGGATCGCGCCAGATCTGCAGAACCTCCTTCACCGCAATGGCTTTGAGACGGCGCAGCTTCATGCCGCCGGCCTCCTCTGTGCCATGTCGAGCGCGATGAGCTGCACGAAAACATCCTCAAGCGACGCGCGGATAGGCTCGAGACGGGTCGGCCGCAGGCCCTTTTGCTCGAGAAATGCCGGCAGCTCGGTAAGGCTGCGCGCGGCGTCACGCACCAGAACATGGAGCGCGTTGCCGAACACGGAGCAATCGAGAACGCCGGGCGCGTCGTTCAGCGCAGCGAGGGTCGGTCCGAGGCTATCGCCTTCGAGCAGCAGCAGTTCGCCACCGAGCGCGGTGTGCTTGAGCTCTTCGGGACTGCCCACGGCGATGAGACGGCCTTGGTTGATAAGGGCGGCGCGATGGCAATATTCGGCCTCATCCATGTAATGGGTCGAAACCAACACCGAGACTCCGTCGGCCGCGAGCGTGTGGATGAGATCCCAAAACCGCCGCCGCGAGGTCGGTTCGACACCCGAGGTCGGTTCGTCCAGAAACAGAATCGGCGGCCGGTGCAGCACCGCGCATCCAAGCGCCAGCCGCTGCTGCCAGCCGCCGGCAAGCGTCGAGACCAAGGCCTTCTCGCGGCCGGCAAGCCCCGCCATGTCGATCGCGAACCGCATCCGCTCGGCGAGTTCTTTGTGCGGCACACGATAAATCCCGCCGAAAAATCTCAGATTTTCCTCGACGCTGAGATCGCGATAGAGCGAGAACTTCTGCGACATGTAACCGATATGCTCGCGCACCTGCTCGGGATCACGGGCGACATCGATGCCGGCAACCAAAGCGCGCCCCGCGGTTGGCCGTAACAGGCCGCAGAGGATGCGGATGATGGTCGATTTGCCGGCGCCGTTCGGACCGAGAAAACCCATGATCTCGCCGCGGCCGATGCGAAAGCTGACATGGTCGACGGCGAAAAAGTCGCCGAACCGCTTGACCAGGTCTTCGACGATGATCTGAGCCTCGGCGGGTCCGCGTTCGATCATTGCGGCCCCCCGTTGCTTTCGAGGAGCGCGACGAACACGTCCTCGATGCTCGGCTCGCCGACTGCAATTTCCGTAAACGGAACACTCGCTCGCTGCAACGCCTCGCGCAGCTGCGGAATCCGCAAAGCGGTATCGTCAACCACGGCATGAACGCCGTCGCCGACCAGGAGCGCATTGCCGACGCCTTCGAGCCCGGCGATAGCCGCCCTCGCCTCGCGACCGGCAGGAGTTGAGATGGCAAGGATTGCGCCCGGCATGTGCCGCTTCAAGGCCGCCGGCGTGTCGCAATAAAGCACGCGTCCGGAATGTAGCAGCGCCAGCCGATTGCAGCGTTCGGCCTCGTCGAGATAGGCGGTCGAGATCAAAATGGTCACGCCCTCCTCGCGCAGGCCGTACAGGATGCGCCAGAAATCGCGCCGCGAGACCGGATCGACACCCGTCGTCGGCTCGTCGAGCAGCAGGATCCGCGGCGTGTGGACGAGCGCGCAGGTCAGACCGAGCTTTTGCTTCATGCCGCCCGAGAGCTGACCGGCAAGACGCGAGCGGAATTGGCTCATCCCGGACGCCGCCAACAGCCGCGCGGCGCGGTCCTTGCGAGCGCTCGGCGGAACTTCGAACAGGTCGGCGTAAAAACGGATGTTCTCGTCGACGGTCAAGTCCTCATAAAGCCCGAACCGTTGCGGCATGTAGCTGATATGTTGCTTGCCCTCCTCAGGATCGGACACCACATCGATGCCGTCGATGATGATGCTGCCGGCGTCCGGCCTCATGACACCGGCGAGCATGCGCATCGTCGCCGTTTTGCCGGCGCCGTCGGGCCCGACGAGGCCGAAGATTTCGCCGCGGTCTACCGCGAAGCTCAGGCCATCGACGGCGGCAACGGCATCGAAGCGTTTGATCAAGCCGTTCGCTTCGACGATCGGACGCTGTGGCTCATTCATGGTGCAGTCTTCGGCGCATCCGTTGGCGCCGTCTGGGGCGCGCTCGACGATTTGCCCGGCGGCAGCGCTTGCAACGTCGCGTCGGCCGGCATGCCGGGGACGAGTTCGTGCGACGGGTTGTCGATATCGATGCGGATGCGATAAACCAGCGTGACGCGCTCCGCGTGGGTCTCGACGCTCTTCGGCGTGAATTCGGCATTGCTCGAGATGAAAGAGACGTGGCCGATATATTTTTTTCCCGGATAGGTATCCGTGGTGACCGTGGCGGTCTGGCCATAGCGGACCTTGCCGATGTCGGTCTCGTTGATGTAAGCGCGCAGCCAGACGTGATCGAGGTCGGCCAGCGTCACCACCGGCGTGCCCGGCACCATGATCTCACCGAGTTCCGCCTGGCGCACTTCGACGACACCCGAGAACGGCGCGCGCAAAATAGTGTAGCCGAGCACGATCTGCGACATTTTCAGCGTTTCGGTCGCGCTGTGGATTTCGGCTTTGGCAAGCTCGACCTGCCGGGCGGCAGCATTTTGCAACGCCACGTCGCGCTCGTGCATGGCGTTCGATTGCCGAAGCGCCGCGTAGGTCTGGTCGCGCTGTTGGACGGTGCCGGAGCCGGTGTTCAATAGCTTTGAGGCGCGATCATATTCCTGCTGCCTGAATTCGAGATCGGCGGCGTCGCTTGCCACTGTTTGCTGCGTCGCTGATAGGGTTTGCTCCGCAGCGGCAAGCCGGCGTTGGTCCATTTCCACCGTCGCCTCATTGATCGCCACCTGCTGGGCATAATCGGAATCGTCAAGCCGTGCGATCACGGTGCCGGCGTCGACCCATTTCCCTTCGTCGAACGGCAGTTCGACGATGCGCGACTGCACGGTCTTGAAACCGAGCACGCTTTGATGCGCCTCGATATTGCCCGAGACGAAGATCACAGGCGCAACCGACGCGCCGCCGAACCAGGTAGCGAGCGTGTCGCGACCGAAAAAAGCGGCAACGCCGACGGCCGCGACAGCGACAGCGACGATAAGAATCGATCGCCACCGCTTTGACGGGATCGGGGTCACTGTCTTGGTCACCGTTTCGAGCTTGGATTTGAGATCCAGCGGCGCGTGCATCGCATCGGCTCCTAAGTTACTAGCCGCTTTATGCGTCCCGCGACGCATGGCCGCTTTGATCCATGTCAGAACTTCGACGGCGGCAACCGTGGGCGATTGAGCGGAACTTGACCTAGATCAACGCCTTTGCGGGCATTCCGGCCCAGTCTGCCAATAGATTTCGTCCCCGGAGGCTCGACATGCGCAGCGATTTTTCACGTCGCTCGTTCCTGGGAGGCTCCGCTCTGACAACGGCCGGAGCGAGCATGCTCAATAGCCCATCGGCATTCGTCGCATCGGCCGAGCCGATAAACGGTGCCATTCCGTCAGTGGGGCCCGATCCGTTGGCAATTTCACTGCAAATCAACGGCGTGACCCGAACCGTCCACGCCGAGCCACATATGACGCTTGCCGAGGCGCTGCGGGGGCCGTTGGGGCTGACGGGAACCAAGATCGCCTGCAATCGCGGCGCTTGTTCCGCCTGTACAGTTTGGCTCGACGGCCAACCGGTCTGTTCCTGCATGATGCTTGCCATCGAAGTCGACAGCCGTGCCGTCACGACGATCGAAGGTCTTGCCCAAGGCGACACGCTGCACGCGGTGCAGCAGGCGTTCATCGATCACGACGCGCTGCAATGCGGCTTCTGCACGCCCGGAATGATCATGAGCTGCGCGGCCTTGCTCGAAGGTAATACGGAGCCGACCGCCGACGACGTCCGCGCCGCGATCAGCGGGCACATTTGCCGCTGCGGCACTTATCCGCACGTCATCGCTGCGACGCTCGATGCCGCCAAAGCACGCAAGGGATGACGATGGCAAACGAAATGCGAAGCGCAACCTTTCCCGCCGGCATCGCCGGCGCCGGCCTCGGCACCGTGACGCGACAGATTCCCGCCGAGGAGCCGCCGCCGCTGCCACCCAACAGCGAACTTGCCGTGATCGGGAAATCATTTCCGCGTCCTAATGGCCGCGCCAAGGTTACCGGCGCCGTTCGCTTTACCGTCGACGTTGCACTCTCCGGCATGTTGTTTGCCAGGGTTTTGCGCTCGCCCCTGCCCCATGCGCGGGTGCGGTCTATCGACATTTCCGCTGCCGCGCGGGCGCCCGGCGCGCGCGCGATCTTGGCGATCGCTACTGCCGATGAACCGGGGAATGCGACCTTGCGCTATATCGGTGCACCGGTCGCCGCCGTTGCCGCGGTGTCGATGGCTGCGGCCGAGGCGGCTTTGCATCTCATCAAGGTCGATTACGAGCCGCTGCCGTTCGTCGCCGAGATGACCGCGGCGCGCAATCCGGACGCGCCATTGGTGTACGGCGAGACGACCGCGCCGCCTGGACATCCATCGGGATTTCCAGCCGCCGCCAATCTGCCGCTCAACGGCAATGTGCGCGGACCCGCGGTCGCCACGCGCGGCGACATCGGCCAAGGTTTTGCGCAAGCCGACGTCACGGTCGAAGGCGAATACAGCACCGTGGTACAGACGCATTGCTGCATGGAGCCGCACGCCATCGTCGCCGATTGGCGGCCGGACGGCCTGACCGTCTACCAGTCCACCCAATTCACCACCGGCGTGCGTCACGAGATCGCGGAAGAGTTCGGCCTGCCGCTCAACAAGGTTCGCGTGATCGTCGACGCCATGGGCGGCGGTTTCGGCTCGAAATCCTCGCTCGGCAATTACGGCAGGATCGCGGTGGAGCTGTCGCGCCGCGCCAAGGCGCCCGTAAAGCTCTTCCTCGAGCGCGAAGAAGAGCAAGTGGACGCCGGCAACCGGCCTGGCACTTGGCAGCGCCTGCGCATCGGCGCCAAGCGTGACGGCGCGCTGACCGCCATTTCGCTCGTAAGCTACGGCACTGCGGGCATCGGCCTCGGCGCCGGCGTCGGCGGCAATGCCGAGGCGCTGTATTCCTGTCCGAATTTCGAAGGCGCCCAGCACGACGTGTTCATCAATGCCGGCCCGGGCTGCGCCATGCGCGCGCCGGGCAATACCCCCGGCGCATTTGGTTTGGAACAGGCGGTCGATGAGCTGGCCGAGAAGCTGGGCATCGATCCACTGGCGCTCCGCGACCGCATCGACCCCAGCCCGGTGCGGCGCGAGGAGCGGCGCATCGGCGCCGAACGCATCGGTTGGCATCGCCGCCACAGACCGGGCGCCGATCCGGGGCCGGTGAAGCGAGGACTTGGGGTGGCGCAATCGCTGTGGGGCGCCAATGTGCAGCTCAACTCGTCCTGCGAAGTGCGCCTGATGCGCGATGGCTCGGTCGAAGTGCTCTCCAGCGTGCAGGATATCGGCACCGGCATCACGACGGTTTTGGCGCAGACCGTCGCCGAAACGCTTGGCCTGCAACCCGACGACGTTACAGTTCGCATCGGCGACACCGAGTTTCCGCCGGGGCCGCCATCGTATGGCAGCCGCACGACCGCCTCGATCACGCCACCGGCGCGCGTCGCCGCCTGGCGCGTTCAGCAGCAATTGTTTCGCGAGACCGCGCTGGCGCTCAATGCGGCCGCCGACGACCTGGTCATGCGCGACGGAAAAATCGCCGTCCGCACCGACTTAAGCCGCAGCATAAGCTTTCGCGACGCCGCCTCCCGGCTGCGCAACGACCGCATCAGCGCAGTAGCCTCGCGCAGCGACGACTATACCGGCTTCCGTCGCCGCATGGGCGACGCCGCGCTGGCGCTGCAGGATCTGGGCGGCGTCCAATTCGCGCAAGTAGCGGTTGATACCGAGACCGGCATTGTGCGCGTCGAACGCGTGGTTGCAGTACAGGACTGCGGCCGGCCGATGAACCCGCGGCAAATCGAAAGTCAGGTGCATGGCGGCGTGCTGATGGGACTGTCCTATGCGCTGTTCGAAGAGCGCATCCTCGATGCGCATACCGGACGCATGGTCAATCCCAATCTCGAGCAATACAAGATCGCCGGCCCGCGTGAGACGCCGGATATCGACGTCATCGTCCTGGAAAATTATCAGGGCCAGAGCGCGACCGACGCCTACGGCATCGCCGAGCCGGCCAACATCGCCACCGCTCCGGCAATCGCCAACGCCGTTTACAACGCCATCGGCGTCCGCCTTCGCAGCTTGCCAATGACGCCAGCGGCGATTCTTGCCGCCCTCGGCAAAATCCCGGCGAGGAGCTGAAACCATGAACCGCTTCGCCTGGACAACTGCACGAACGGTTTCCGAAGCCGCCACAGCGGCCACGACGACCGTGGCGCATGCGATGACGCTGTCCCCCGAAGCCGTGGAGCAAGACGACGGAACGATCGTGAAGGCGAGCGGCATCGACCTGCTCGATTTATTGAAGGAAGGCCTGATCAAACCGTCGAAAATCGTGAGCCTCGCCGAAGTGCCGGGGCTCGACCGCATCGCGGAAGAAAGGGACGGCAGCTTGACGATCGGGCCCATGGTCACGCTGGCATCTCTCGCCAAGAACGAGCAGGTGCAGCAACGCTATCCGGCACTGGCCGATGCTCTAAGCAATGCGGCCAGTCCGCAAATCCGCAATGTCGCGACTTTGGGCGGCAATCTGTTGCAGCGACCGCGCTGCTGGTACTTCCGCTCGGAAGCCTTCCGCTGCCTGCGCAAAGGCGGTGGCCATTGCTTCGCCATCGCGGGTGAAAATCAGTACCACGCCATTTTCAACAACATGCCGTGCGCCATCGTGCATCCGTCGACGGCGGCAACTGTGCTGGTGGCATTGGGGGCGACGGTCGAGATTTCAGGTCCGCGCGGCCTTGCGCGGCAAGTTCTGCTGGAAGATTTCTTTGTTCCGCCGGAGCGCGATTTGCAGCGCGAAAACGATTTGCAGCCGCAGGAAATCCTCACCGCTATTCGCCTGCCGCAGCCGACAGCCGGCCTGCGCACGGCACATCTCAAGCAAGGCGAAAAGGACTCCTTCGATTGGCCGATTGCCGATGTCGCCGTGGCGCTCGATCTCAACGGGGACGGCACCTGTAAACGTGCCGCAATCATTCTCGGCGCCGCGGCGCCGGTGCCGCATCGGGCGAAGGCCGCCGAGGCCGCGCTTGTGGGCAGGCCGATCGACGAAAACGTTGCTGCCGAAGCCGGCCGCGCCGCGCTCGATGGCGCCACTCCGCTGAGCAAGAACGCCTATAAACTGCCGCTGTTCGAGGCGCTGGTCAGGCGTGCGATCCTCAAGGCCGTCGACTGAGGCGACATATGGCTTCGCTGCAAGAGCCAAAGGATTTCTAGCGCTCGCTCCGCCCAATCCAGCTGTCGCCGACTTTGACGTAAGAGCGCTTGACCGCGGCCCAGGCAATGCGATGAGCGGCTTCTTCCTGCCGCGGATCGCCGGCATGTGCGGCAAAAGCGTGATTGAACGCCTCGCGATAAATGTCCTGGGCATGCGGCGGCAAGTGATGCCGCACCGACGGCGGCAGATCGCCGTTCGAAGCATAAGGCATGGCAGCGCTCTCACTTTCCACTAAGGCATGATGTCCTGGGATCGAATTTAAGAACATTGACATGGATCATAGTGTCCCGCGGCAGCCTGGATCAGGTTCCCGATGCAGCCCTGGAGTTGTTGCAATGGCCGAATCCCGTCAACCGTTGAGATTAGTCGAGCCGCCTGAAACCGGCAGGCCCGAGCGGCCAGCAGGCCGTGAGGCAGGGTTACCCAGCACAGCCATGCACTTGGACAGAGACTCGAATACCGCGGTTGAGGCAGCTTCCGGACCTGACGATCGCGATCCCTATGCCGTTACGGCGCTCGCCGACGTTACCGACCGCTCGCTGCACGCGGCGATCGCGCGTTTCACCGGCGGGCTGTCGCCGGCAGCCCTCATACAGGCCTATTCGGATTGGGCGACGCACCTCGCCGCCTCGCCCGGCAAGCGCTCATTGCTAATGGCAAAGGCCGCACGCAAGACGCTACGGTTCGGCAATTACGCTTTGCGCTGCGCAATCGAAGGTGCAGACGCCGAAAATTGCATCGAGCCGCTGCCGCAGGATCGACGCTTTGCCGCCGAGGAATGGCGGCAATGGCCATTCAACTTCATTTCTCAGGCTTTCCTGCTGCAGCAGCAATGGTGGCACAATGCCACCACCGGCGTGCGCGGTGTATCGAAGAAGCACGAGGACATGGTCGCGTTCACCGCGCGGCAAATCCTCGATATGGCGGCGCCATCGAATTTCCCGCTGCTCAACCCGGAAATCCTCAAGCGTACCGTCGAATGCGGCGGCTTCAATCTGGTGCAGGGACTTGCCAATTTCACCGAGGATTTCGAGCGCGCGGTCAGCGGCAAACGGCCGGTGGGCAGCGAGAATTTCGTCGTCGGCCGCGACGTTGCGGCGACCCCGGGCAAGGTGGTCTATCGCAACCGCCTCATCGAGCTCATCCAATACGCTCCCGCCACCGCCGAGGTGCGGCCGGAGCCGATCCTCATCGTCCCTGCCTGGATCATGAAATACTACATCCTCGATCTGTCGCCGCATAATTCGCTGGTGAAATATCTCACCGAGCAAGGTTTTACGGTGTTCATGATCTCCTGGAAGAATCCCGGCCCGGACGACCGCGATCTCGGCATGGAGGATTATCGCGCGCTCGGCATCATGAGCGCGTTCGACGCCGTCGCCGGCATCGTGCCGGACCAAAAGATTCATGCGGCCGGCTATTGTCTTGGCGGCACGCTGCTGTCGATCGCGGCGGCGGCGATGGCGCGTGACGGCGACGAACGGATTGCGAGCCTGACCTTGCTGGCCGCGCAGACCGACTTTACCGAGGCCGGCGAGCTGATGCTGTTCATCGACGACAGCCAGCTCGCCTTCCTCGAAGATATGATGTGGGAGCAAGGCTTTCTCGACAGCCGGCAGATGGCCGGCGCCTTCCAGATGCTGCGCTCGAACGATCTGGTGTGGTCGCGCATCGTTCACGATTATCTGCTGGGCGAGCGCGAAAAGATGACGGATCTGATGGCATGGAACGCCGACGCCACGCGGTTGCCCTACCGCATGCATGCGGAATATCTACGCAAGCTGTTTCTCGACAACGATCTTGCCGAAGGCCGCTACATGGCAGCCGGCGAACCGGTCACGCTCACCGATATTCGCGTCCCGGTATTCGCGGTCGGCACCGAGCGCGACCACGTCGCGCCGTGGCGGTCGACCTACAAGATCAACCTGCAGATCGAGGGCGAGGTGACCTACGTGCTCACCAGCGGCGGGCACAATGCCGGCATCGTCGCGGAACCCGGCCACGCCAGACGCACGTTCCGCATCAATACGAAACCGGCAAATGGGCATCATCTCGATCCGGAGCGGCTTTTGGCGGTGGCGCAGCCTACCGACAGCTCGTGGTGGCCGCGATGGGCGGCATGGCTCGGCGAACGTTCGGGTACGGCAACAAAAATACTGCCGCCGATGGGAAAGCCGGGTCAGTTGCCGATCGGCGATGCGCCGGGGACCTACGTATTTGAGCAATAAACGTCGTGGCTGCCGTTAGTTGAGCGCCTGCGCGGCAACGCGCACCGGCACGTGTTGTGGGCTGCCAATCGCCGGCTCCACAAGCCAACGCACCACGCCGGGCCATACATCCTGCAGAATGCGCTTGCCCATGAACAGCCCCAAGTGGCGGCACGGCGCGGTCGCCTTGCACAAATCACGCGGCGGTGTGCCGACCAGACGTTCGGCCGCGAACAATTGCGCCGGCGCCACCAGTTCGTCGTCGCGCGCGGCGAGCAGATAGAGCGGCGCGCGCATGTCGGCGAGATCGATCTTCTGTCCCAAGGCGACAAAGCTGCCGGTGGCGAGCTCGTTTCGCTTGTAAAGCTTCTCCACCGCATCGAGGAAAAACCGTCCCGGCAGATCGAGCGTAAAGGCATACCAGTCGCGAAACACCGCCTCGAGCCGTATCGCGGCGGCGGAACCGGCCGGCTCTTCGCTCTGCAGCAACTGCCGGATGTCCTCCGCTTCCACCAAATCCGGCGTCCACAGTTTCAAGATCCGGCGTCCCGGCACCAGGCCGTCGCCGAGCCGCACGATCTCATGGAACATCGCCAATGGGCTCGCCGCAGCGACGCTGGATAGCGCCGAGGTCCCGGCGCTGATGTCGACCGGGGCCGCCGCCAAAATCAATCTGCGTACTTTTTGCGGAAACCGTGCGGCATAGATCAGAGCCATGAAACCGCCCTGGCACAGTCCGATGAGATCGACCGGTGCGCCGATCTGATCGACCAGCACATTGAGGTCGCTGAGATAATCGTCGATGCCGCGGTGGCGCATGTCCGGCGTGGCGGAACGCCAGTCGGTGACGAACAGCCGCGTCAGCCCGGCGCTGCGCAACGCGGCGACCAAGCTGTGGCCCTCGGCAAGATCGCCGATCGCCGCGCCGTGCAGCGCGAATGGGGCACATAGCAAGGCGGGAACCCCGCGCGGCCGCAACTCCTTCGCAGTCGTCGAGAAATCGCGCAATCTGACGGAGTCGAGTTCAAGGGCGATCGCGTGCGGGGTCGCCCATTGCGGTTCTTTCACCGAAGGCCCGTCCAACCCGACGGCAAGATTGGTAAATTCCCGTGCGACGGCGGCAGCCATTTCGCTCGCCGCGGCGGCGGCGAATGCCGGCCACAGGAACGCCAAGTTCAGATTATGCTGACCTGCTGGCTCATACATAAATTCAGTGTCATGCACTTGTAACAAGCGCTCATTGATCTGGATCAAGCATCGCGTGCCGGCCAGGAGAATGACGCACAACTCGCTTGAGGCAAATCAAGCCGAAATGACCGGAATTGATCTATCGAATCTTACCCAGTGCAAGGAAGGGCCTGATTCGATGACAAAGCCAATTCCAGACAAGGCCGAAGTCGCGGTGGAATATCCGGACAAGCTATATATCGGCACCTTCGCCCACACGGCCCGCTTCGACGCCCATCTCGATGAGAACGGAATCTCGCTCACGCTCGAACGCCCCGGAGCGGACGATGAGCGGAAATCCGTCCACATGCATTTTCATTTTGCCTTGTTCGCCGAAATTCTAGGCGATTTATCAAGAACCGTTGCGGCCGTGCCGCCGGACGACATCGCCCACCGCGAAGCATTGCGCAATGCCGCCAAGGCGCTCTATCTCGCGCTCGAACCGGGCGCGAAGACGCGGGCGCGCTCGCGGTAACAACGGCGGATCTAGGCCATCCGACGGCCGTTCAGGCCCTCATTCGGCAATGGATTCGGGCCGAAACTGTTGTCACCGGACGTGCCCTCTTGGCTCGACCAGTACAGCAACAACAAAATACCTATTCCGGTAAGGGCAAGCAGAAGCCACCACCCGGTGCGGCCGGTATCGTGCAGCCGGCGCACCTGCAGCGCGACGCTCGGCAACAGCAGCACGAGGATAAAGATGGAGTTAAGCGGCGAGTGCAACGGCGACGGCGCGGACGATGAGAGTTCCACGAACAGCGCGGTATCGAGCACCTGCGTTATCAACATGCCGATCGCAGCGAACAAGAGCCAGAACCAATATTCGGACCGCGTAGCCCGGCCAGAGAATACCGTGTAGCATGCAAATCCCGCCGAAATCGCCTGACTGAAGCTCATAACAGACCCTCTGGAGCTCAAACCATCGGTCGATCGATACTTCTCCGCCCGATTGCTGGCGCGCATAGTCATTGCATCATTTCCGGCCGGCGGGTTTTGACGCAAATCAATCGACTTGCGACAGCCACACCGGTGAAGCCAAAACTTTAGGAAAACGAAGCAAGTAACACATGAATCAACAGATCGAACTCTGCCTCGATACTTTCGGCGACATCACCGCCAACCCCGACGGCAGCCTCAAATCGCACGCCCAAGTGATCCGCGACGTGATCGAGGAAGCAGTGCTGGCCGATGCCGTCGGCGTCGATGCGATCGGCCTCGGCGAACATCATCGGCCCGATTTCGCGATATCGGAGCCGGACGTCGTGCTGGCGGCGATCGCGGCGCGCACCAGACGGATTTGGCTCGGCTCGGCGGTTACCGTGCTGTCGTCGGACGACCCCGTCCGGGTGTTCGAGCGATTTTCCACCCTCAATGCCGTTTCCAACGGCCGCGCCGAGGTCACCCTCGGGCGCGGCTCATTCATCGAGTCGTTTCCACTGTTCGGTTTCGAGCTGTCCGATTACGAAAAACTGTTCGAGGAAAAACTCGAACTATTCGCAGCATTGCTCAAGAACGAACCCGTGAGCTGGAGCGGCACGACGCGCGCGCCCCTTGCCAATCAGCGTGTCTTCCCGCCCATCGAGAAAGGCCGCTTGCGCGCCTGGGTGGGCGTCGGCGGTTCGCCGGAATCGGTGGTGCGCGCCGCGCATTACGACCTACCGCTGATGCTCGCGATTATCGGCGGCGATCCGAAGCGGTTTCGCCCCTATGTCGACCTCTACCACCGCGCGTTTGCACAATTCGGCAGGTCCGCGCAGCCCGTCGGTATCCACTCGCATGGCTACGTCGCCGACACCGACGCGCAGGCGCGCGAAGAGTTCTGGCCGCACTACAAGGCGTCGCGCGACCGCATCGGCGCCGAGCGCGGCTGGCCGCCGACGACGCAGGCGGCCTTCGAGCAGGAAGTCAACGGCGGCGCGCTGCACCTCGGCTCGCCGGAAACCGTCGCCCGCCGCATCGCTACGACGATCAAGGATCTCGGCGCCGCGCGCTTCGACATGAAATACTCGGCCGGCACGCTGCCGCACGACAAGATCAAGCGCTGCATCGAGCTTTACGGGACCAAGGTGATGCCGTGCGTGAGAGAGATGCTGGATGATGCCGACACCTAGGGCACTTGACCACGAGGTGTCTTGTGTCTACATTGTATCATCGTAATAATGAAGTCGTTAATGATATGAAGGTCGAATTTCTCAAATGGGGCAACAGCCTTGCGCTGCGTGTCCCAAAGGCGTTCGCAGAAGAGATTGGCGCGGTTGAAGGAAAACCTGCGGAGATGACGGCTGAGAACGGTGTTCTCGTCGTCAAGATCGCCAAGCGACGGAAGCGACGCCGTTATAATTTGGAGAGCCTCTTAGATGCCATCACCGAGGAGAACCGGCACCCCGAAATCGAGTGGGGACCGCCCGTCGGCAACGAAGTCTGGTAACGCCTATTGCCCTGACGCCGGCGACTTCATTTGGATCGATCTCGATCCTGTCAGAGGACATGAACAGCGCGGCCATCGGCCCGCCCTCGTCCTCAGCCCGCGCGGCTATAACGAGCGAGCCGGACTGTTTGTTGGTTGTCCAATCACGAGCCGGGCCAAAGGCTATCCGTTCGAGGTTGCAATTCGAAGCGGTCATGGTGTCGGCGGAGTGGTCCTTGCGGATCAGATGCGGAGCCTGTCCTGGACAGAGCGGAACGCCGAATTGATCGACCAAACCGGTTTGGACCTGCTCGACGACGTACGGGAGAAGATTGCCGCGTTGATCGAAATTACATAGGCGAGCGGTCTGCAAATTAGCGGTTACGTCCCTACCAGTCCGAATTGCGGGCTCGACGGTTCGGCGTGGCTCTTCTTGGCGATGCGGCCGGCGAGCCGCGACAGCCGGCCCGCCTCCACCGCGGCGCGCATGCTTTGCGCCATCAGCACCGGATTTTGCGCCTTCGACACCGCGGTGTTGACCAGCACCGCGGCGCAGCCGAGCTCCATCGCGAGCGTCGCGTCCGACGCGGTGCCGATGCCGGCGTCGAGCACCACCGGCACCGGCGAGCGCGCGCAGACAAGCTCGATCAGATGCGGATTGGAAATGCCTAAGCCCGAGCCGATCGGCGAGCCGAGCGGCATCACCGCGGCAGCGCCGGCATCGGCAAGCTTGCGGCAGGTCACCGGGTCCTCGGTGCAATACGGCAGCACGATAAAGCCCTTGGCGACGAGCTCGCCGGTGGCGCGAATGAGCTCCTCGACGTCGGGATACAACAGCTCGCGGTCGCCGATCACTTCGAGCTTGATCCAGTTGGTATCGAGCGCCTCGCGGGCGAGCTCCGCCGTCAGTACGGCATCTTTGGCGGTCTGGCAGCCCGCGGTATTGGGCAGAAATTTCACGCGGCCGGCCAACAGATCGATCATGCTCTCGTCGTCGCCGGCAAGGCTGATGCGGCGGATCGAGGCGGTGACCATCTGCGTGCTGCTCGCCGCGATCGAATCCAGCATCATCTTGCGGTTGGGATAGCCGGCGCTGCCGAGAAACAGCCGCGAGCCGAATTCGTGTCCGGCAATGATCAAGGGATCGGACATGTGTTGCTCCTTATCGATTGAGCATGATCTTATCCGAAAACCGGTGACCACTTTTCGGGATCATGCTCTAACCGCCTTGCCGCGCGCGCACGATCTCGACGCTGTCGCCCGGTTTTAGCACCGTATCGCGCCACGCCGCGCGCGGCACGACAGAACCGTTGAGCGCCACCGCAATGCCGCGCTGCATCGTGTCCACGGCTTTTTCAGCAAGCAGCGCGTCGAGCGTCGCGAAGGCCAGTGGCTCGTTCTCGCCGTTGACGCGGATCGTGGCCTCGATCGTTTGCTGCGCCATCTGCCCTACTCCGCCGCGCGCGCCGGCAGAAAGCGCTCCAAGCCGAACGGCTTTATCACCGGCTCGACCACATCGTCGAGAATGAGCCGCGCCATGGCGTCCGCGGTCACCGGCGCCAGCAAAATGCCGTTGCGGTGGTGGCCGGTGGCGTAAAACAGATTCTCCAGCGGCGCGCGGCCGAGGATCGGCGCATCGTCGCGGCTGCCCGGGCGGTGGCCGACCCAGATTTCGTCGATCGGCAATTCCTCGACCGCGGGGATGGCGCGCCACGCCGCTTCGAGCAGCGTCAGCATGCCGCCGGCGGTGACGGTTTCGTCAAAGCCTTTTTCCTCCACCGTCGCGCCGACAATCAGGCGGCCGTCGCGGCGCGGGACGAGATAAGCGCCCGGCGCCCACAGCACGTGATTGAGGAGCGGCGCGTTCGCGTCCATGCGCAGCGCGAACATCTGGCCCTTGATGGGGCGCACCGGCGGCCGGCGATCCGGCGGCAGACCGGCAATGGTGCGCGACCAGGCGCCGGCGGCGAGCACCACGCGATCGGCCGCGACGTGGGTGCCGTCTTCCAGCACGACGCCGGTGGTACGGCCGCCTTGCACGGCGATTTCCTTCACCGCTTGGTGCTCGTGAATTTTGGCGCCGGCGGCCTCCACGGCGATGCGCAGCGCCGCGCTGAGCTTGCGGTTGTCGACCTGATGATCCTGCGGGCTGAACACAGAGCCGGCGAGCTTGCCGGCAAGATGCGGTTCTTTCGCGCGTGTCTGCGCTGCGGAAATCCATTCCAGCGGCAAGCCAAGTTTGATCTGAAATTCCAAATGATGCGCCAGCGTCGCCTGATCGTCCGCGGTCAGCGCCAGAACCAGCGTGCCCTCGCGGCGCAGTTCAACGTCGATGCCGGTCGCCCGCAAAAGCTCCTCGGCAAAGGCCGGCCAGCGCGCCTGGCTGTCGCGGCCGAGCGCGACCAAATCCTCCTCGCCGGGCTCGGCCTCGGCGCACGCCGCCAGCATACCGGCCGCGGCATGGCTCGCGCCCGCCCCGGCCTTGCCGCGGTCGAACAGCAAAACCTCGGCGCGGGCGGCCAGGCGCCACGCAATGCCGAGCCCAACCACCCCCGCGCCGATAATGACAACGCGGGGTCGCTTGCCGATAGGCGAATGGGCAGTCTTTGTTCCGACCAACGCGGCTCCCTTCGCTGGAATGACCCAGACAGGTTCGACGGGTTTGATCTCAGCCGCGCACTTACGCGGCACCCCTGGCCGATGAGGGAATAATGGGGGTTTTAGGGGCCTTCGGCAAGGTGCAAACTGGGCCGCCGATGGCGCAAAAAACGCGCGCAAACCAATCCCACCGTCAGGATCACCGCGGCCCCGACGAACATCGGCTTGCTGGTGCCGGCATGGCTATAGGCAAAGCCGTAATAAATCGGCCCGAGCGCCTGGCCGGAAAAGAACGCGCAGGAATGCATCGACAGCGCGGTGCCGCGCGCGGTCTGCGTCAGCTCGGTGGCGTGCAGCTGGATGCAGGTGTGCAGCATGTAAAAGCCGATGCCGAACACGACAAAGACCCCCGCCAGCACGTACCAGACGGGATTGAGCGCGATCAGTACAAACGCGCCGGCCGCGCAGCTGGCGCCGATCACCATCAATTGCCGGTCGTGAAAGTGCAGGATCACGAACGGCACGGCGAGCGAATAGACAATGCCGCCGAGCCCGAAGCCGGCGATCACCAGCCCGGCAAACGACGAATGGGTTTGCCCGGCCAACAGCAGGAGCAGCGCCACATAGGGAAACATGCCGTGGATGACGATGCCTTCGAAGAACACCGAGCCGAAGCAGATTTTCGCGCGCGGGTCGGCGAACACGCTGCGGAAACCGGCAGCCACCGCGGCTACATTGATGGGTTTCGGCTTGGCTGTGGGCAGCCCACGAAAGGCGAAGAACGCGATCACCGCGACGACGAGGCCGAAGGCGCCGATGGAGAAGAATACGCCGCGCCAGCCTAAAAGATCGCCGATCACGCCCGACACCGTGGCGCCGATCAGATTGCCGGTCAGCGCCACCGCCAGAAGCTGGCCGATGGCGACTTGGCGTTTGTGCACGTCCGGCACCAGATCGCCGACCATGGCGACGCCGACCGGATAGATGCCGCCGGCTAGGATTCCGGCGATCACCCGCATGGCAACCAGCAGCGAGAAGCTTTGCGCGAAGGCGCAGACCAGCGTCGTCGTCACCACCATCGCCAGACTGAGATTCATCAGCCGGGTCTTGCCGAAGAAGTCGCCGATGGTGCCAAGCGCCGGCTGCGCGAAGGCATAGGGAAACGTAAACGCGGTCGACAACAGCGCCGCGGTGCTGACGTTGATGCCGAGGTCGTGGGCGATTTTCGGCACCACCGGATCGACCGCGCGCGAGAACAGCGTCGAGGCGAAGACGACCAGGAAGGCGACTCTGAGGACCGGTGGAATGGCCGCGCTCCAGTCGTTGCAGTGAAAACGGAGCGGCCTCTTCGCTAAACCGCAGCCAAGCCAGGATAAGCGAAATTCAATTCCGGGACATCCGTCTTATTGGCAACGGCGAAACCGGCTGAATTGGAAGCGCTGGACCGTGCCCATCGGCGTTTGATGGGCGTGGTCTCGGCTCTCGATCAGCTCAAACGACGAACCGAGGACTGCGCCGATCGAGGTGGCATCGTGACGGACGACGGGCAGCCCGCTGCAGCGTTCGGGCCCGTCGAGAGCGAACGTGCCGATGATGACGTGACCGCCGGGCCGGACGGCGCGCAACACCCGCGCGGCATAGGCGGCGCGATCCTTCGGGTCGGTGAGGAAATGAAACGCCGCACGGTCGTGCCACACGTCGTAGGTTTGCGACGGCTCCCAAGCGGTGACGTTGGCGGCGATCCACTTCACCTTTGCGCCGCGCGCCGCCAACCTCGCCGCGGACGCTGCGAGCGCGCTCTCGGAAAGGTCGAGCACGGTGACGTTGGCAAAGACCGCCTCCAGCAACGCGTCGACCAGGCGCGACGCGCCGCCGCCGATATCGACGATGGCGGCATCCGTTCCGGCGCCGGTCGCCTGGATCAATGCGAGGGAAATCTCCGGGCGTTCCTGAAACCAGCTAACGTCGCGTTCGCCCTTGGTCCGGTAGACGTTCTCCCAGTGGGCGTGCAGGTCGCTATTCATGGCGCGTGTTGAATCCGCCAATACGGGTCAGGCCTGTTTGGCCAGCCTATCGAACGCGATCAGTCGCTCAAGAAGCGGTGATAACTGATTGAGCGGGATCATATTTGGGCCGTCGGACGGTGCTTTTTCAGGGTCCTGGTGGGTCTCGATAAAGACCCCGGCGACGCCCACGGCCACCGCCGCCCGCGCCAGCACCGCGACATAGTCCCGCTCGCCCCCCGACGACGCGCCCTGCCCGCCCGGCTGCTGCACCGAATGGGTGGCGTCGAAAATCACCGGCGCGCCGATCTTGGCCAGCACTGGCAGCGCCCGCATGTCGGAGACCAGTGTGTTGTAGCCGAACGACACGCCACGCTCGGTGACCAGCACGTCGGCGTTGCCGGCGCCAGTGATTTTGGCAACGACATTGGCCATGTCCCAAGGCGCGAGGAACTGACCCTTCTTGACGTTGACGACGCGCCCGGTCTTGGCGGCGGCGACCAGAAGGTCGGTCTGCCGGCAGAGAAACGCCGGAATTTGCAAGACATCGACCACTTCGGCGAGCAGCGCGCACTGGTCCGGCTCATGCACGTCGGTGAGCACCGGCACGCCGAGCTGATCACGCAGATCGGTGAAAATCTCAAGCGCCTTGTCGAGGCCGACGCCGCGGGCGCTGTCGGCGCTAGTGCGGTTCGCCTTGTCGAACGAGGTTTTGTAAACGAAGCCGATCCCAAGCTTCGCCGTGATCTCTTTGAGCGCCGCCGCCATGTCGAAAGCGTGCGCACGGCTTTCCAGCGCGCACGGACCCGCGATCAGCGAAAGCGGCAAATCATTGCCGAACCGCGCTTTGCCGACGCTGACGATGGGATTGGGCCTAGCAGTCATGACGAGCCTCGCGGGCGACCATGAAGCCCGCGAGCGGCAGGGTCAACTGTGTGGCTCGCGTCTATTTCACCGCGGAAAAACCCGTCGGCTGCAGGATTTGATTGCTGGCATTGGCCAGGATCGGGCCATCCCTTTCGCTCTCGGCGCGGGCCGAAACCCAGGCCGGATCGCTCATGAAGGCGTTCCATTTTCGCTCGCGATCCGCCAGCGACTCCCAGGCCAACAAATAGGTCAGTTCATGGTTGGAATCGCCGATCAGCGTGGTCCAGAAGCCGGCCTGCTTGATGCCGTGCTTGTCCCACAGCTTCAGCGTGGTATTTTCAAAGCGCTTGAGCAAAGCCGGCAGCCGCCCCGGCACGGTACGATAAACGCGCATTTCGTAGAGCATTGTGGTTTCCTCTCCTGTTTTGTCATTCCGGGACCGGTCGTAGCGAGCGGCCCGGAATGACGAGAGTATTACACCAGCCTCGACTGCTCCACCGCCGTCTACTTCAGCGCGGAGAATGAGGTCGGCTTGAGAAACACGACGTTGATATTGGCCAAGACCGGACCGTCCTTGTTGGCTTCCGCGCGGACGCGCTGCCATTCCGGATCGGCCTCGAATGCCGCCCACCTTGCTTCGCGGTCGGCCAGCGAGTTCCAGGATACGCAGCAGTGCAGATCGTTGCTGCCGTCGCCGGCCAGGACCGTCCAAAAGCCGACTTGCGCGATCTGCAGCCGGCGCCAGATTTTCAGAACATGGTGATCGAACAGGTGAAGCAATGACGGCAGACGGCCCGGATTGGCCGAATAAACGCGAACCTCGTAGATCATATTCGGCTCCCGCTTAGGAAGAAGCTTGAAGATGCATAGATACCGCCGCGGAGCGGTCTTGTCCGCGTCAACAGGCTGCTATGCCGCCAAGAGTGGATGGGAAGATGTGTGGATGGGAAGATGTGTGGATGGGAAGATTTGTGGATGGGGAGATGTGTGGATGGGAAGATGTGACGGGGCGGTGCCGTTCGGACATCTCGGTCGAGTGATAAATCTCGGCGACACGTGAGCCGCGTTGCGGAACGATCGATGCCTCGGGGCATGCTTGCATGACTTTCGAGCCAAACCCCGATATGATTGCAGCGGCAAATATCCTGAACCCGCGGAGGACGACTTGCGCGCCCTGTTTGGTCTTTTCGTCACGGCGTTGATGGTGTCGCCAGGTTTCATCGTGCCGGCCGCTGCACAGTGCAATATGGCATTCTGTTGCAATCCGTCGACGGGACAATGTTGCCCGAACAACGACCTCACATGCATGCAGAACTGGCGTTCTTTCAAAGCGGACGCGCACCATCATCGGCACAAGCATGCGACCGCGCCGAAGGACAGGACACAGTATCTCCGATACCAGTGATGCCGCGGCCGCTTCGCATCATGGCCGCGTGTGACAAATCCAGGGTTTCGCTGGCTTTCAACCCAGGCTAAGGGCCATCATTAGACTCAGACCAGCCTGCTCTGCTCCACCGCCGCCTCGATGAAGGACGAAAACAGCGGGTGCGGCGCGAACGGCCGCGATTTGAGCTCGGGATGGAATTGCACGCCGATGAACCAGGGATGATCGTCGTATTCGATGATCTCCGGTAATAGGCCGTCGGGCGACATGCCGGAAAACCGCATGCCGTGCTGCGCCAGCCGGTCCTTATAAGCGGTGTTGACCTCGTAGCGGTGGCGATGGCGCTCGGAAATCTCGGTGGCGTTGTAGATCGCGGCGACCCGGGAACCGCGGGCCAGCACCGCGGGATAGGCGCCGAGCCGCATGGTGCCGCCGAGGTCGCCCTGGACGCCGCGCTTCTGCAGCTCGTTGCCTTTCATCCATTCCGTCATCAGGCCGACCACCGGCTCCGGCGTGGCGACGAACTCGGTGGAATTGGCCTCTTCGATGCCGCAAAGGTTCCGCGCCGCCTCGATCACCGCCATCTGCATGCCGAAGCAGATGCCGAAATACGGCACGTCGTGCTCGCGGGCGAAGCGGGCGGCGCGGATTTTTCCTTCCGCCCCGCGCTGACCGAAGCCGCCCGGCACCAGAATGCCGTCGACGTGCTCGAGGAACGGCGCCGGGTCCTCGTTCTCGAACACTTCGCTTTCGATCCAGTCGAGCTTGACCTTGACCTTGTTGGCGACGCCGCCATGCGACAGCGCCTCGATCAAGGACTTATAGGCGTCCTTCATGCCGGTATATTTGCCGACAATGGCGATGGTCACGTCGCCTTCCGGATTGTGGATGCGCTCGTTGATCAGATGCCAGGTGGCGAGATCGGGCGGCGGCGGATTTTCGATCCCGAAGGCAGCAAGCACTTCGCCATCGAGCCCACCGGCATGATAGGCCTCGGGCACCGCGTAAATGTTGTCGGCGTCGCGAGCCTCGATCACGGCGCTTTCGCGCACGTTACAGAACAGCGCGAGCTTGCGCCGCTCGCTCTCCGGGATCGGCCGGTCGGTGCGACAGAGCAGAATGTCAGGCTGGATGCCGATGGCGCGCAATTCGCGCACCGAGTGTTGGGTCGGCTTGGTTTTCAGCTCGCCGGCCGACGGGATGAACGGCATCAGCGTCAAATGGATGTAGATGGCATGCCCGCGCGGCAGATCGTTGCCGAGCTGGCGGATGGCCTCGAAATACGGCAGGCCCTCGATATCGCCGACCGTGCCGCCGATCTCGCACAGCACGAAATCGAACCCCTCGTTGCCGTCGCGGATAAAATCCTTGATCGCGTTGGTGACGTGGGGGATGACCTGGATGGTGGCGCCGAGATAGTCGCCGCGCCGCTCCTTTAAGAGGATTTCCTGGTAGATGCGGCCGGTGGTGATGTTGTCCTGGCGGGTGGCCGGGCGGCCGGTGAAGCGTTCGTAATGGCCGAGGTCGAGATCGGTCTCGGCGCCGTCATCGGTGACGAAAACCTCGCCGTGCTGATACGGCGACATCGTACCGGGATCGACGTTGAGGTAGGGGTCGAGCTTGCGCAGGCGGACTTTGTAGCCGCGCGCCTGCAGGAGCGCGCCGAGCGCTGCGGAAGCGAGACCCTTGCCAAGTGAGGAAACCACGCCGCCGGTGATGAATATGTACCGCGCCATGGGACCTACTGGTTAGCGCCCCTTCCACGATTCGACGAGCGATTTTCCGGAATATCTGCCGCGCCTTGCCTGGACATTTAAACCGCCGGGGAAAATCGGTTCAGTCCCATACGCTTATGTAGATACCCTCGCGTGAAATTGGAGCCCATCGGGCTGTGATTATCGCGGCCAAGCGCGGGATGCGGCCGCAATTGGCTGCGCGGTGCATTGCCGTTACTTCGACTGCGGCACCTGCGGCCCGCTTGGCTCCGCCTTAAAGGCCGGGTTCGACCCGGCCGGCAAGCCCGGGATGCCCTTTTGCAGCTGGTTGAGCAGGCCGCCATTGCCCGGGCTCAACGGCGCCGCCGGAGCCGGACCGCCCGCCGGGCCGGGTGGCGCCGGCGTCGCCGGCCCTGACGTATTGATGATCGCGACCGGCCGGTGCTCGTAGCTCGCAAGCCAAGACAGCGCCAGGCTGGTGACGAAGAAACCCGCGGCCAGCAAGGCCGTCGTCCGCGACAGCATGTTCGCCGTGCCGCGACCCGTCATAAATCCGCTGCTTGAGCCGACCAGGCCGCCGCCTTCGGATTTTTGCAGCAGGACGACGCCGATCAGGGCGAGCACCAGCATAAGATGAATGACAATAACGACACTGAGCATTTGCAATCCGCCTGCGGCCGAGCCGGGCTAAACCGCACCCGTTTTCCCAGCTTCGATATAGGAAGTCGCGGGGCTCTCTACACGATCCGGCACGGCATTTCTATGGCCCGATCGTTCCTTGCCGTCCCCTCCGCCGCGGCTACCGCCGTCAGCGATAAACAGCCGCGATTGCCAGGAATTCGGCCGCATCGAGGCTCGCGCCCCCGACCAGAGCGCCGTCGACATTTTTGGCGCCGAGGAGCTCCCTGGCGTTCGCCGGCTTGACCGATCCGCCGTAGAGAATGCGCATGTCATGCCCGGCCTCGCCGAAGCGCACGCACAACCGGGCGCGGATGAAATCGTGGATGTCGGCAATGTCGCCCGGCGTCGGCGTCAGTCCGCTCCCGATCGCCCATACCGGCTCATAGGCGACGACGATATTTGCCGCCACGTCGGGATCCGTTTCCGGCAGCGATCCGTCAAGCTGTCGGGCAACGATATGGCGGGTGTGACCGCCATCGCGCTCATCGCTCGTCTCGCCGACGCAAATGATCGCCATGAGACCGGCGCGTTGCGCTGCCAGCGCCTTGGCGCGCACCATGGCATCGGTTTCGCCATGATCGCGGCGGCGTTCGGAATGGCCGACGATCACGGCCGACGCGCCGGCGTCACGCAGCATTTCGGCGGAGATGTCGCCGGTATGCGCGCCCGAAGCGAGCGGATGGCAATCCTGGCCGCCGATGGCGACGGGCGTTCCACCCGCAGCTTTGGCGAAGCTTGCGATCAGCGTCGCCGGCGGACAGACCATGACATCGAGCCTGGCCGCGCTTTGCACAAGCGACCGTGCTCCGGCAATGATTTTTTGCAATTCGCCGATCGAGGCGGATAGCCCGTTCATTTTCCAATTGCCTGCGACCAGCGGACGGCGCGCCATCGTGTCGGCTCAGTTGAATCGGGCCATTGCCATGCGACGAAGAGGCGTTAGCAGAGCCCCTGCAGCGGGAAAAGGGGCGTTTTAGCAATAAAACCCGTTGGTTGCGGCGAGCGCCCGCGCTCCTTATAGTGCGCCGCCTTCCGCCATTCCAACATAGCTTACCCCGCTTCTGACCAATGCTACGCGGCATCCGCAAAGTCTCCGAAAATTGGCTCGGCCGCACCGTGATGGCCGTGGTCATGACCACGCTCGCCGCCAGCTTTGCGATCTGGGGCATCAACGACATTTTTCATGGCTTCGGCCAAGGAACCTTGGCGAGCATCGGCAAGACCGAGATCTCGACCGGCCAGTTCCGGCAGACCTACAATGACCGTTTACAGCAGATCGGCCACCAGCTCGGTCATCCGCTGCCGCCGGACCAGGCCAGGGCGCTCGGCCTCGATCGGCAGGTACTCGGTGAAATGATCGCCCAGGCCGGGCTTGACCAGCTTGCCCATAAGATGGGGCTCGGCCTCGCCAACAGCGAAATATCCCGCAACATCACGTCCAATCCGCAGCTGCAGGACCAGCACGGTCAATTCGACCGCGCCCGGTTCGCAATGCTGCTGCGTGACATGGGCATGACCGAGCAGAGCTTTCTCGCGACACAGCGACAGACCGTGCTGCGGCGGCAACTGGTCGATGCCATTTCCGGCGACATCACGTTGCCGCAGGCTTGGCTCGACGCCATCAATCAGTTCCAAAATCAAGAGCGCAGCATCCAATATATCTCGCTCGGGCCGGCGCAGGCCGGCGACATCCCGCAGCCGACCGACGAACAGCTGAGCAAATATTTCGACGAGCGCAAAATCCTGTTCCGGGCGCCGGAATACCGCAAGATCAATACCGTCACGGTGACGCCGGCGGCGCTGGCGCAATGGATGCAGATCTCGGACGACGACATCAAAAAGACCTATGACGATCAGCATGCAAGCTTCGTCACGCCGGAAAAGCGTCATGTCGAGCAGATCGTGTTTCCGCAAATGGCCGACGCGCAAGCCGCCGCCGACCGCATCAAGAGCGGCACGAGCTTTAGCGACATCGCCGCCGAACGCGGCTTGAAACCGCAGGACACCGATCTCGGCACCGTGTCGAAGTCGAGCATGGTCGATCCGAAAGTTGCCGATGCCGCTTTCTCGCTCAAGGAGGGCGAGGTGAGCGCGCCGGTGCAGACCCAGTTCGGCGCCGTGCTGGTCAGCGTGCTCAAGATCGAGCCGACGACGACCAAAACGCTCGCCGAAGCGACGCCGCAACTGCGCAACCAGATCGCGCTCGATCGCGCCAAGAAACAGGTCCAGGGCCTGCACGACAAGATCGAAGACGATCGCGCCGGCGGCAGCACGCTGGAAGAGGCGGCCCAGAAGGAGAAGCTGCCTGTCGTCGTTTTCGACGTGGACCGTTCCGGCCGCGATCCTGACGGCAAGCTCGCCGTCAACCTGTCGCACGGCCCCGAAATCGTCAGCGGCGCATTCGCCTCCAACGTCGGCGTCGACAATGACCCGATCGACATCGACGGCGGCTATATCTGGTATGACGTCGCCGTCATCACCCCGGCGCGCGATCGCACGCTCGACGAAGTCAAAGGCCCGGTGACACAGCGCTGGCGCGACGACGAGATCGCCTCGCGGCTGAAGACCAAAGCGGCCGACCTGCTCGACAAGCTCAAGAGCGGCAACCCGTTCGCTACGCTCGCCGCGGCCGACAATCTCAAGGTCGAAACCGCGAGCGATTTAAAACGCGGCGGGTCGAACGGCGACATTTCACCCAATATGACGCAGGCGATCTTCCACACCGCAAAAGACGCCTTCGGCAGCAGCGTCGGCCCCAATCCGACGCAATGGATCGTGTTTGAGGTGACCGACATCAAAACGCCGAAACTCGACGCCAATTCGGCGGACGCCAAGCACATCGAGGACACCCTGCACAATCAACTGTCCGACGATTTGATCGGACAGTATGTCGGCTGGCTGGAAAACGATCTCGGAACCACCATAAATCCCTCGGTGCTGGCTCAGGCGATGGGTACCGGCACGCCGGACACCAATTAAAAATGCACATCGAGCCTTCGGCGCAATCCTTCGCCACGCACTACGCGGCCGGCGAGCCGCAGGTCGTGTGGACGACGCTGGTCGCCGACCTGGAAACGCCGGTTTCGGCTTATCTCAAAGTCGCAAGTGCGCGGCCGGAAGGCTCGGCGCCGATGAGCTTCTTGCTGGAATCGGTCGAAGGCGGCGCCGTGCGCGGCCGCTATTCGATCATCGGCCTCGACCCCGATGTCATCTTCCGCGTCAACGGCAAAAATGCCGAGATCAATCGCACGGTCCAGACCGACCCGGCGGCCTTCGTGCCGATCGAGAATGCGCCGCTCGCCGCGCTGCGCGATCTCATTGGCGAAAGCCGCATCGCGCTGCCCGCTTCGCTCCCGCCGATGGCGGCGGGCGTGTTCGGCTATCTCGGCTACGACATGGTGCGGCTGATGGAGGATCTGCCGCCGCCGGGGCCGGACCGGATCGGCATTGCCGATGCGATGCTGCTGCGGCCGACTCTGGTGGTGGTTTTCGATGCGGTCAAGGACACGATCGCCGTTGTCACGCCGGTGCGGGCGCACCCCGGCGTGACCGCAAAGGCGGCATTGGCGCGCGCGGTCGAGCGGCTCGCCGCCGTCGTCGACGCGCTGGACCGGCCGCTCGACAAATCGACCACCGACGTCGATGCCGGTCCGCTCAACGTCAAGCCGCGCTCGAACACCACGCCCGACGAATTCAGACGCATGGTGATGCGCGCCAAGGACTACATCGCCGCCGGCGATGTTTTTCAGGTCGTGCTGTCGCAGCGCTTCGAGGCGCCGTTCAAGCTGCCGCCGTTTGCGCTTTATCGGGCGCTGCGCCGCGTCAATCCCTCGCCCTATCTGTTCTTTCTCGATTTCGGCACGTTCGCCGTCGCCGGATCGAGCCCGGAAATCCTGGTCAAAGCCAGTAACGGCATCGTCACCGTGCGCCCCATCGCCGGCACGCGGCCGCGCGGCGCGACGCCGCACGACGATGCCGCGCTCGAAGCCGAGCTCCTGGCCGACCCCAAGGAGCGCGCCGAGCATTTGATGCTGCTCGATCTCGGCCGCAACGATGTCGGCCGCGTTGCCGAGATCGGCACGGTCGAAGTCACCGACCAATTCTTCGTCGAGCGTTACAGCCAAGTGATGCACATCGTCTCCAACGTCGAGGGCAAATTGCGCCGCGACCGCGACGCCATCGATGCGCTCGCCGCCGGCTTTCCCGCCGGCACGGTGTCCGGCGCGCCGAAGGTGCGCGCCATGGAAATCATCGACGAACTGGAAAAGGAAAAACGCGCGCTCTATGCCGGCTGCGTCGGCTATTTTTCCGCCGGCGAGGAAATGGACACCTGCATCGTGCTGCGCACCGCGCTGATCAAAGACGGCACCATGTATGTGCAGGCCGGCGCCGGCATCGTCGCCGACAGCGATCCCGGCTTCGAGCAGCAGGAATGCATCAACAAGGCCGCGGCCTTGTTCCGCGCCGCCGAAGAAGCCAAGCGCTTCGCCAGCGCGGCCCGGCGCGGGCAGTGAAGCAAAATTAGCGACGTTTGCCTCTTTTCTACTGAGCTTGGATGTTGTCGTCCCTGACGACACGCCCCCATTTGGCGATTTCACTCTTGATGTAGTCACCGAATTTCGCGGAACTCATAGCCGATGTGGTCGCCCCTTCTCGCGCAAATTCCTTTTGCAGATCCGGTGACTTTAGAACGACCTGGATTGCGTCGTGCAGTTTCTTGGTGATGGCTGCGGGAGTGCCGGCCGGAGCAAGGATGCCCCACCAATTCGCCGCCGCATAGCCGGGTACGCCGGCCTCGGCGATCGTCGGAACATCGGGAAGCGCCGGGCTACGTTCGGCGCTTCCGGTGCCCAACGGCCGCAGCTGTCCGTTCTTGATGAAAGGCGCGGTTTGAATAAGCGAGCTAAACATGATCCCGACATGGTCCGCGAGAACGTCCTGAATCGCCGGACCGCCGCCTCGGTAAGGCACGTGGACGATTTTGACGCCGGCCAATTGCGTAAACAGCGCGCCGGCGAGATGTGTGAAGGTGCCGATGCCGGCCGATGCGTAATTAAGCTGGCCCGGTTTCTCCTTGGCAAGTTCCAGCAAATCCTTCACCGATTTCACCGGCATCGCAGGATTGACCACGAGTACATCCGGCCCGGTCGCAAGCAGCGCAATCGGCTCGAAGGATTTAATCGGGTCGAAATTAAGCTTGTGCAGCGCCGGATCGACAGCGAACGGAATCGACACGACCAGAAGCGTGTAGCCGTCGGGCGCCGCGCCGGCCGCCATCTCGGTGCCGACCACGCCGCCTGCCGATCCGCGGTTGTCGACGAAAACCTGCTGTCCCAATTGCGTGCCGAGTTGCTGAGCGACCAGCCGACCGACCAGATCGTTGCTGCCGCCGGGCGGAAACGGCACAATCAATCGCACGGGCTTGTTCGGATAATCTTCGGCGGCGGCTCCCGATGCCAATGCCACCGCCATGATCGCCGCCATACTCAATCGCGAGAACAAGCTCCGCATCTTGCAACCCCCCATTGCGCGCACCCTTCTTGTTGGTGTTTGAGTAAAGTCCATCGCGCCACGCATGCCAATCGCTCAGCCATGCGCCAAACGACGCACTCGCATGCCAATGCTGGATCGGGTGATTGCGATGCAATAATCTGCCGGTCCCGCATGAAGTAACCTCGCGAACAAAGCAGAGCCCCACTTCGGCATCCGGGTTTCACCACGATCCGGCCCGCGAGCGCGAATCAACAAACAGCCGAGGGAATGAATTCGCCCATGGACGATCGCAGCACTCAGCCAGGGACTATTCCAAACTTCGATTTGACCTATGACGTCATCGTCGTCGGTTACGGCTTTGCCGGCGCACGCAGCGCGATTGCCGCCGCCGATTGCACCGCCAGCGTGTTACTGGCGGAAAAGGAGCCGACGCCGGGTGGAATTTCGATCTGCTCGGGCGGTTCGATGCGAGGCACGCGCGATCCAGACGGCGTCTTCGCTTATCTCAAGGCGACGAATGCCGGCCGAACACCCGACGATGTGCTGCGAGCGCTGGCGGACGGCATGGCCAATATGGAGGAAGAGATCGCCGCGCTCGCCGCAGTCAGCAAAGCAACCGTGGAAACAAAGGAGCAGCGAGGCAACTATCCGTTTCCCGGCGTCGACGCCTTTCTCGACAGCAGAATCACCCACGTTCCCGGGTGCGAGGATTTGGAGAAGACCTATCCTCATGTGATGGCGAGACCGTCCGCCGCAGGCTGGCGGATGTTCAAGGTCCTGGAGGACAATGTCGCGCAGCGCGCCAACGCCATTGAGGTTCGCTACGAATTCGCGGCCGAGCGGCTGATTACCGACGGCCGGCGCGAAGTCCTCGGAGTCTGGTTCCGGAGCAAGGACGGACGCCGCGTCGCGGCTAAGGCAAGGCGGGGCGTCGTGCTCGCCTGCGGCGGCTTCGAAGCCAACGACGAGATGAAGCGGCAGTATTGGGAGAAGGCGCCTGTGCTTACCGCGACCTCCACCTCGAATACTGGAGACGGCATCCGCATGGCTCAGGATCTCGGCGCCGATCTCTGGCACATGTGGCACGTCCACGGCTCGTACGGGTTCAAACATCCGGATGCGCGTTATCCAGTGGCGATCCGCGTTAAGCGATTGCCCGACTGGTTTCCGGGCACCGAGCCGAAGGCCGAAGTCAAAATGTGCTGGATCGTGGTCGATCAGGACGGCAAGCGCTACATGAACGAGTGTACGCCCTACACGCAGGACACCTCGCACCGCCCGATGGAGTTCTTCGACACGGTGCGGCAGATCTTCCCGCGCATTCCCTCGTATCTGATCTATGACGAGAACGGCCGCAAGATGTATCAGATCGGCGCGCCGACCTATAACAAGAGGGGGTTGGCGTTTTCCTGGAGCCAGGACAATCTGCGCGAAGTGGAGCTTGGAATTATCAAGAAGGCAGAATCAGTCGCAGAGCTTGCTCGGTCGACCGGCGCCTCAACAAAAACAATGCAGTCGACGCTCGACAGATGGAACGCGCTGTGTGCGCAGCAGGAAGATGAGGATTTCGGCAGGCCGCCGAAAACGATGACAAAGATCGATACCCCGCCTTACTATTTTGGCGAAGTATGGCCGGTCGTCTCCAATACCCAGGGCGGCCCCGTGCACAACGCACGTCAGCAGATCATGAACGTCTTTGGCGAGCCGATTTCCCGTCTTTACGCGGCGGGCGAGATGGGCAGCGCGTTCGGATATCTCTATCTGTCCGGCGGCAATCTCGCCGAATGCTTAGTGACAGGAAAGATCGCCGGCACAGGGGCGGCGGCGCTGCCCAATTGGGATTAGCGGCGACCTTCAAGAACGCTTGCGATTCATAATCCTTCTCGCCACAGCCCTTCCCGCACTTCGGCAAGCCGCGAAATTCTATACACCGGCCGGTTGTTTTCCATTAGAATGGCTACTCATTCACGCGTTCGCCGGGTGGAAAGCCATGTCGATGTGCCGTTTGGGTCTCAAGCAAGAATTGCGGCTGCACATTTTTTTTGTGGCGCTGGCCGGCCTTGTCATTGCCGGCACCGTACCGGCGCACGCGCAACAGCCACCTCCCTATTCCTGCGGCGACATACCAAATCCAAAGTCGGTGCCGAAGATCCAACCGACCTTCCGCACCAACGCCGGCCTCAACAACGGCGAATTCGACTGCATGGCTTGGCAGGATTTCGTCTATTTCATGTGGCCGGCCAACCCGGGCCAGCGCGGCGCTCCAAACCCAAGTCCGAATGCCAAGCTCGGCGATGCCGGGCCGACGGTTTGGGAGACCTACCGGACCGTCGATACCGTTTTCCTGCCGAACGGCCGAAATCCGGGCCCGTGGAATCAGGCGCAGCTGATGGCGACGTTGCGCGCTTCGCTGGCGCAGCAGGTCGCGAGCGGCGTGGTACGCCATCTGACGATGACGTCGAAAGTCTCGCGCGCGGTGCTCGCCAATATCCTGCGCAGCGGCGCCACAACGCCGCCGAACATTCTTGACGAAATTGCGCAGGCCGGCGGCGGCACGCTCTACGATCTCAGCGGCAACCCGGTCTATTACGAAGTGGCGATGAACCAAGCGCAGTACGATTACATCGTGCAGAACAAGCTTTACGACGCCAATCAGCAGTCCTCATTCGCGCAGACCAATGTCATCGCACTGCCCGGCAATACCGTCGGCGCCGGCAGCTCGGTCGAGATAAAGGCCGCCTGGAAGATTCTCAGCTCCGCCGAGAAGAAATCCGGCCGCTTTCACACCACGCAGGCGCTGATCCAAGGCTCGTTGACGCCAGTGACTGTGGGCCTTGTCGGGTTTCACGCCTTCATTTCCAGGGGCGACCAGGGCGGATGGGCGACGTTCGCGCAGGTCGACAATGCTCCGGTGCGTACGCCGGTGAAGAGCGGCACCTTCAACTTCTTCAATCCCGCGTGCAAAGGGCCGGCCGATATCACGACGCCTTGCCCGTATAACGTCAAGGATGCCGATCCCGGCCAAGTCGTGCAGATCACGCCCGACGATGCCACGGCCGACGGCCTCAATGCCTACATGCACGCGCTACTCAAGCAATATGATGCGAAGTCGCCGTGGCAATATTACAATCTGGTCAACGTGCAGTGGCCGAAAGTGCCGGTGCCGCTGTCAAGCCTGAAGGCGCCGGTGACGCAGCCGTTGCCCGATGGCACCCCCAATGACCCGACCCTGGTCAATGCCGTGCTTGAGACATTCCTGCAGCAATCCAATGTCGGCTGCATCGAATGCCATCAATACGCTGCCACCGCGGCATCGGGCGGCAACAAACCGACCAACTACGCCGGCTACAGTTTCATGTTCGGACGCGCCAGCGCGCCGCAGTAAATGCCGGCTTTTTGGGCGGCCGTTTTCCCGTCTCGATCGAACGGGGCGAAATCGCCGCGCAGGTAGGCGGCAACGTCGTGTCTTGTCAGGCCCCGAACCAGTTGGGGTGCTCCGTAATCGCCATGACCCCGCATGCGAACATCAGCACGCAGATGGTCCAGAGCAGCAGCGAGACATAGCTTTCATCGGTCATGGTGCGCATTGATGCAATCCACATGCCAAATTGGGCCGACGCATGCTCTTTCGGTTCATCTTGCTCGCAGCACCCGAAACTGTAAGCAAGAACCAAATCGATCAAGACCCGCGCGGCTACGTATTTTCCGCAATCGTTTAAATACGAGAAAGTTCCAAAGATTTTATCGCCGCCGACCAACGTCACGGGCGACGAGAAAAGCCGCCCGCCGCGCCTCGCAAGCCCGCCGTATTACTTCACGTTGGGATAAAGACCCGACGCTTTCACCGAAGCGAGACCGTCGGCACGGTCGGCGACGAGCTCCTTGGCGAACTGGTCCGGCGCACTGAACACCGGCGCCAGACCGCGGCTGAACAGGAACTTCTGCTGGAAATCCGGCTTGGCGCCGATCGCGGCGATCGCCTTGTACAGCTTGTCGACGATCGGTTTCGGCGTGCCGGCCGGCGCATAGATGCCGAAAAAAGTCGCGTCGATGTGCTTGGTGTAGCCGATTTCCTTGAAGGTCGGAATGTCGGGAGCGAGCGGCGAGCGGGTGCTGCCGTCGATGGCGAGGCCGACGATTTTCCCGGCGCGAATGAAGGATACCAGGTTGCCGATGCCGAAAATCGCGATTTGCGTCGTGCCGGTGAGCATGCTGTTGACGGCGTCGCCACCGCCCTTGAACGGCACGCGCACGATGTCGGTGCCGTTCGTCTTGTTGAACTCCTGCATGAAGGCGACCTTCGATAACGAAGGCGCCATGTAGTTGAATGCGTTGGGCTTGGCTTTGGCGACCTTCGCCAGATCGGCGAACGATTTGACGTTGAGCGAGGCGTCGACCGCAAACACCTGCGTCAGGTAATAGGCCCTGGTGATCGGCTCCAGGCTCTTGGCCGGATCGAAATCCGAATTGGGCTGGATGATCGGGTTGATGGTGACGGTCTCGCCGGGAAGGATGCAGATGGTGTAACCGTCCGGCGCCGCCGCCGCGCAAGCCTGGGCGCCGATCGTGCCTTCCGCGCCGGCGCGGTCCTCGACCACGATCGAAGTGCCAAGCGCCGGACCGAGCTGATCGGCAAGCCCGCGCATGAACAGGTCGCTCAAGCCGCCCGGGCCTTGCGACGCGATCGCCTTGATCGGCCGTGTCGGATAGCCCTGCGCCACCGCTGGCAGAGGCAATAGCGTGAGCGCAAGCAGTACGAGAATAGTGCGGCGCATGTGATTTCCTCGGCGATAATTTATTATCGTTGCTGCAGAGAATGCCGCACCATGTCACATGCGGCAAGCGGCTTAAGCGCGCAGGATGGGTGCGGCGTTGCGCGGCAATGCAGTGCGTCCACAGGGAGGGAAAGCGTGGCGGATTATCCGATGAAGGTCGAGAAAGGCATCACGGTGCGGATGCGCGACGGTATTCGTATCTCGCTCTGCGTCTATCGCCCCGATGGCCCCGGCCGCTTTCCGACGCTGTTCGCCGCCTCGCCCTATCAATATGAAATGGACGAGGTGCCGGCTTTTCCCTTGTTCCTGTGGCGCGAGACCGGTCCGATCGAATGGTATGTCGGCCGCGGCTACGCCTATGTCCATGCCGACGTGCGCGGCGCCGGACGCTCCGAGGGCGAGTTCGAGTTCATGGGGCTCAACGAGCAACAGGACTATGTCGAGCTGATCGCGTGGATCGTGAAACAGCCTTGGTGCAACGGCCGCGTCGGCGGCATCGGCCAATCCTATTACGCGATGGCGCAGTGGCTGATGGCGACCTACAACCCGCCGGGCCTCGCCTGCATCGCGCCCTATGACGGCCTGGTCGACCAGTATCGCGGCTCGAATTATCATGGCGGCATCTACTGCTCATATCGCTCGGTCTGGTACACCTCGCTGCGCGCCGACAATCAGCATCGCCTTGCCGGCGGCCATGGCCGGCCGCCGATGAAATTCGACCTGGTCGGCGCCATTATCGAGCATGCGCTTGACGACGAGTTCTGGCGCCAGCGTTCGCCCTATTGGCGGCTGGATCGGATCAAATGCCCGGTGCTGTCGATCGGCCATTGGGGCAAGATGGGGCTGCACCTGCGCGGCAACATCCTCGGCTACGAAGAGGTCAAGGCGCCGAAAAAGCTCGTCGTCACCGGCGCGCGCAACACGTTCGAAGCGCACCGGATGTTCGACCAGATCGAATTCCACGAAAACGAGCTGCTGCCGTTCTACGATCTGCATTTGAAGGGCGCGAATAACGGCTTTATGGACACCGAGCCGGTGAAGCTCTACGTCCGCGGCGCCAACGCTTGGCGAGCCGAACAGGAATGGCCGCCGCAGCACACGGTGCCTGTCGCCTATTATCTGCGCAAAGGTCCGTCGGGCAGCGTCACCTCGCTCAACGACGGCGGATTATCGACCGAAAAACCGCCGCCGAACGAGGCGCCGACGAGCTACACCTATCCGGATTGGGAATGGGTCAACGGCGTCGCGGTCATCGGTCCCGATGGGCGGGTCGATCCGCCGCGGCGCGTACTCACCTTCACCACTGCGCCGCTCACCGCAGCTCTCGAAGTGATCGGCCCGATCGTGCTGAGAACTCTACGCATCGTCGACGGCGATCGACACGCAATTCATCGTCAAGCTCACCGACCAGCATCCGCAAGACGCCGCGGCGCGCGGCAAAGGCGAGCAGCCGGGCTATACGCCGGTATCGAAAGGCTGGCTGAAAGCTTCGCATCGCGAGAAGGACACGACGCGCTCAACGCCGCAGCGGCCGTTCTACACGCATACCCATCCGCAGCCGCTCACGCCCGGCGAGATTTACGCGTTCGACATCGAAGTGCTGCCGATCGCCTATGTGTTCAAGAAGGGCCATCGCATCCGGCTGGAACTCGCCAACGGCAACTCGCCGGCGACCGACGGCGTGTTCTCGCACCCCTATCATCCATCGCTGATGGGCACCGACACCATCCACCACGACGCCACGCACGCGTCGGCGCTCGTCCTGCCGCTGATGGAAACCGAATGATTGGGATCGCCGCGCCGAATGCGCCTCACGCGGCGCGATCGAACTTGCGCTCAAGCGGATCGTGGTGGAGCCGTGCCTGTCTCTTCCCGGGCGCCGTAAAGACGCAGCCGCAATATACCAACGCCACCGCGGCGGCGAGAATGAACCAGAGCACCACATCGACAGCCATGCTGTCCTCCATGGCCGCCCCCGGCTTATCAATTCAATCACGCACCGGCCGGAGCCGCTCATGGCTTAATGTCGCAGGACATCGACATTAATGTCGCAGGCCATATGGCGGCCGCGTTTTCTACGCGCGCGGCTTCTTGCCTGCCGAGGTACCCCGCTAAGGACAAAAGCCGTCCGACTGGCCGGCGGCTTCGTCGATCAAATCCAGGCACAAATCAAAACCCTCGCGCGCCAGCCGGCGCGCGAGCCAATCGGTAGGAAACACGCAGAGATACGATCGTCGCCGCTATGAAGCGCTGGCGCGCTTCACGTTACTTTGGCATCGGAGCGACGAGCGCGTAACAGGCCGAATACACCGAGCCGTCGAGATTATAGCAGGACACGCACTTGCAGCCATTGGCGCCCGTGCACGAGGCGATCGTCTTGTGGTGCAGCACGATCCGCGCATGGTTGTGCACGGACGTTCCGACGGCGCAAGCCGGAAAGGCCGCGAAGGCGGATCCGGAAAAAGCAACGCCTGACAACGCGAGCGCGAGACCAACCGAGAGTCCGAAACGGCGCATAAGTCCCTCCACCTCTTGAAAGACACCCTAGGAAGCAGCCCCTGGGGGAACACGGCACTCTCACATACCGGAAAACGCCGCGCAAGATTGTGCCGTCGCTATGCGCGCCATTTTTGCAACACCGTCCAATAGCTTTAGTCCCATCGTCATCCGGCGCGGTCTATCGCCGCGGCAACCCAGGCGGTTAGTAACGTGCTGCGGCGGGGCCGAAAGGGGGACCCTTTCGTCGGTATGTCGGCGCATCAGCCGCCCATGGCGACGAATTTGTAGCCGTCGCCCCAGCGCCGCACGCGTCCGATTGAGGGCGCGGGGAAATGGCTGGCGCACATGATCGTCGGCTCCTCGCAAAAACGGTCGAAGATCCTGCGCCGCGTTTCCCCCGCCTGCCGCGAATCGTAATCGGCCATCATGCCGAGATCGGGATATTTGCCCTGGATCGGCGAATAAATCATATCGCCGGTGATCAGCGCGTCCTCGCCGCTGCGGCCGACCAGCACCGCGAAATGATCGATGGTGTGGCCGGGCGTCGGAATGCACCGTACCTCGTCGTTGAAGGCGAAATCGCTTTTGACGATCTGTTCGCGCTTGGCGGCGACGATCGGCAGCACCAAATCGGTGATCCACGGCACGCTTGCCGGATTCTCCTTCTCGCGCGCCGTCCAATGCGCGAGCTCGCGGTCGGCCATGACGTATTTCGCCTTCGGGAAGGTCGGCACCCAGCGGCCGTTGTCGAGGCGGGTGTTCCAGCCGACGTGGTCGCCGTGCAAATGCGTGCACATCACATAGTCGATGTCGTTGACGGTGAGGCCGGCGCCGGCAAGGCCCTTTTCGAAGCGGTCGCTGTTCATCATGTTCCAGAACGGCCGCGTCGGTCGCGGCTTGTGGTTGCCGACGCAGGCATCGACCAGGATGTTGTGGTGCGGCGTCTTGATGACAAAGCTCTGGATGCAAAGGACGAGCTTGTCGTTGCCGTCGACGAATGTCGGTTGCAGCCACGAGCGGTTCTCCTCGAACAGCTCTTTGGTCAGCGACGGAAAAAATCCAAATAGGTCGAAGAATCCGCCTTGCTGCTCGACGACCGGATGAATGGTGGCGTCCTTAAGCGTGATCGGCCAAGTTGCAGTCGACATCAGAGCGCTTCCTCGGGCTGGAGATGGCTGGAACATGATCCCGAAAAGTGGAAACCGGTTTTCGGATAAGATCATGTTCGATCAACAAGCTAGACCCTGATCCGATTCAATTGAATTGGATCAGGGTCTAGCCGAATGTTACCGGCGCGGCGCGGCGAAGCAACTCCGGCCAATGACAAAGCGCGCGCCGAAGTTGTCCGCGGCTATTTTCCGAGGTCGTCCGACGCAACGCCTTGGCCTTAAGCGGCAGGCGCTATTCGGCGGCGATAAGCTTGTTTTCGAGCAACGCGGAATTCGCCCGGGCGACGAAGTCTTCTTCCAATTCCGCCAGGATGACGTAGTTCTTGGCCAGCAGCCGGTAGCAGTCGCCGAACTTCAGGGAAACACTGGCCTTGGCCGCCTGTTGGCATTTGGCCGCTTGGCGGCGCAACTCGCGCGCTCTTGCCAAATGATCGAGCATAGTACGCTTACCCACTGACCACTCACCCACGCAATTCCACGCGCGACATTGCGCGGATGCGGACGGAGGGTCAAAGCGGCAATGTTCCGCCCTGTGGAAAACTCCGCGAATGCCGCCGCCCCGGCGGCGCCCGGCGATGCCGCCGTCACTTGATGAAGCGGACGCCACGAAGGCTTTGGCGCTCCGTCCGCCGGCATGGCCGGCGCGAACCTCGCTCGAGACGGCCATCGCGAGCGCGAGCGCGAGGACAAATCCCAGCCTGGTGATTCCCGATCGCATCGCCACCGCCGGACCCTCAACCGGCACGACGCGCCAGCGACAGCCAGACGCCCCCTCCGATGAGCACGGCGCCGGACAATCGGCCGAGCCATCTGGCGCGGGCGGGCTTTATGAACCAGGCGCGCCCCAGACCGGAGGTGACCGCCCACAGCGAGTCGGACAACGTCGCGAACAGCGCGGTGACTGTGCACATGACAATGAGCTGCCTCGCCACCGGCAGATGCGGATCGACGAATTGCGGAAGAAACGCAGTGAAGAAGGCGATGGTTTTCGGGTTCGACAATGCCACCAGCAGGCCGCGGGAGAAATTGATCGATCCGGCACGTAGCGTTGCCACCGCGCCGGCATGGCGCCACGCTTGAATGCCGAGCCAGATCAGGTAAACGGCGCCGGCCCAGCGCATCAGCTCGAACAAAGCGGCGGCATTTTGCAAGACGAAGCTCAGGCCGAAGGCGATTGCGGCGAGCAGCAGCGCATTGCCGATCGAGGTTCCGGCGACCGTCACGAGCGCCGCGCGGACGCCCTGGCTCACGCCGGTCGCGATCACCAGCGTTACGATCGGGCCCGGCGTGACGATGAGCACCGCCGTAATCACAAGGAAGGCGCCGAACAGCTCCCAATTCATCGGCGCCTCATTTCATCGTGTTTCCAGCGGTCCGAGGCCGCGCGATATGGATGATGGTGAGTGCGTTCATACGGCTTGATACCACAAAATAAATCGCCTGCCTGCGCTTCCCGAAACGCAAAGCTGGCGAAAATTTGTCTCAAACCGGCGCGCAATAGTTTCTTGACAATTCAACCGATCGGTCCAGAATTTCCTTGCACCCATTCTGGCGCGGAGGTTTCAATGCTTCCACCGGGTCAAAGGGCCGCGATGATTGTTGCGCGACTGGTTCGGGTCGCAACATAGCGGCAAGTCCACGAACGGTTCGCCGGGCGCGACTTTCGCGGGTCGCATCAGTCAGGCAAGACCCCAATTCAGTCGCCCCGGCGTGCATCTTTTTTTCGTTCGATGCTTCTCGCAATGACGCGTGCCTACAGCGGCGCGGATCTTACCGCGCGCGAGACGAGCGGCGTTTTTCGTTCGACGACGAACCGTAAGCGGAAATACCTATGCCTGTGGAACAGTGCGTTGTCGCGTTGACGCCTGTCCGCCCGTTTGATCCGCTGCCTCGGGGCACTGTCGGCAATCGCCGACACGGGGATGGCGCATGCGAAGTCGTGACGGCGGCAAGCCGCGAAAGCTTGTCGCGACCCTCGTTATTGCCGCCGTGTTTTTCTGGGCGCCGTCGGTGATCCCGGTCAGAGCCTCGCCGCCGATCGGCAGCTGCGGCTTCATTGAACTGACGTGGCGAACCGCCGACACCGCCAACGCGTCGCCCCTCGTGCTGCCCTGCCCCCCGGTGCATACGCCGACGCCGTGGCCGGTCATCATCGGCATGCTAGGCGCGGTCAGCGTGATCGTGAATGCCGCGATCATCAGCCAGACCCAGTGCCGGGAATTGACGCAGCAGGAAGCGTGGTCGTCGATCTTCCTGCCGTTCATCGGCATGTTATGGGATCGGCACATCAACAAGTGCCATCACTAAATTCACGCCGACGGCGCTCGCTGCAATCTCATCGCTCACAAGCCGGTATTGGCGTTGCGCAATCGCCGCGCCATCGTCCGCATCATGTTCAAGGCAAAATGCGGCGTGTTGCTGATCAGGAATAGAAACTGCTTCTCGCCGATCGGCACGACCTTCACGTCGGTCGCCACCACGGCCGTCGCGCTGCGCGGCGCCGCGTCGATCAGCGCCATCTCGCCGAAAATGCCGTATAGGGACACTGTTTCCAGGAGGCGATTGCCGAGGCGGATCTCGACTTCGCCGCTCTGAACGATGAACAATTCCCGCGCCGCGTCCCCCTGTGTGAAGATGACCTCGCCGGCCTTGAAGGCGCGCGCCGGCGAGCCCGCGCCCGCCAAAATCCTGAAATCGACCGGTGCATCCGCCATATCGGGCCCCAAAGCTTATCGACCCCGACGACGGCCCGCTTACTCCCCGCCGTTCTCGTCGCTCTCCTGGCTTTCCTCCGAGAGCCGCTCCACCGACGCCACCTTCTCGCCCTCGCCGGTCGAGAACACGATGACGCCTTGCGTCGAGCGGCCGGCGATGCGGATGCCGTCGACCGGGCAGCGGATGAGCTGGCCGCCGTCGGTCACCAGCATGATCTGGTCGGTTTCCTCGACCGGGAATGACGCAACCAGCCGGCCGTTCTTTTCGGTGATGGCCATGGCGACGATGCCTTTGCCGCCGCGGCCGGTGGTGCGGTACTCGTAGGACGAGGTGCGCTTACCGAAGCCTTTTTCGGAAATCGTCAGCACGAATTGCTCGGCCGCCGACAATTCCACGTAGCGGGTCTGGCCCAGTTCGATTGCGCCCGCAGCCTCCTCGCCGTCGCCGTTAGCGCCGTTCTCTTCCGCCTCACCGTTGGTTCCGCGACGCACCGCATTGGCGCGCTTGAGATAAGCGGCGCGTTCCTCGGCGCTCACTTCGACATGGCGCAGGATCGACAGCGAGATCAGCTTGTCGCCCAAGCCTTCCTCGTCATTCCCGAGAGCGATGCCGCGCACGCCCATCGAGGTGCGGCCCTGGAACACCCGCACGTCGGTGACGGCGAAACGGATGCACTGCCCGGCCGCCAACGTCAAAAGCACGTCGTCGTCTTCCTTGCAGATCTGCACGTCGACGATGGCGTCGCCGTCGTCAAGCTTCATGGCGATGATGCCGGAGCGGCGCACGTCGGCAAAATCCGACAGCTTGTTGCGCCGTACCGTGCCGCGTGTAGTGGCGAACATCACGTCAAGCTTGTCCCAGGTCTTCTCGTCCTCAGGCAACGGCATGATGGTGGTGATGTTCTCACCCTGCTCCAGCGGCAGAATGTTGATCAGCGCCTTGCCGCGCGCCTGCGGCGCCGCGGCCGGCAACCGCCAGACCTTTTCCTTGTAGACCTGGCCGCGCGATGAGAAGAACAGCACCGGCGCGTGCGTCGAGGCGACGAACAGCCGGGTGACGAAATCCTCTTCGCGGGTTTGCATGCCGGCGCGGCCCTTGCCGCCGCGCCGCTGCGCGCGATAGGTCGACAGCGGCACGCGCTTGACGTAGCCGGCGTGCGAGACGGTGACGACCATGTCCTCGCGCTGGATCAGGTCCTCATCTTCCATCTCGCCTTCTTGGTCGATGATCACGGTGCGCCGCGGGGTGGCGAACTCGTTTTTGATCGAGACCAGCTCTTCTCTGACGATCGCCTGAATGCGGGCGCGCGAGCGCAAAATGTCGAGATAGTCGGCGATTTCCTCCGCAAGCTTGTCGAGCTCGGCCTTGATCTCATCGCGGCCGAGCGCGGTGAGCCGCTGCAGGCGCAGATCGAGGATGGCCTTGGTCTGTTCAGCCGACAGCTTGGTCGTGCCTTGCGGCGACACGATGTGGCGCGGATCGTCGATCAGCGTGACCATGGCGGCAACGTCGCGCGCTGGCCAGTCGCGCTTCATCAACTCGTCGCGCGCCTCGTTGGCGTCCTTGGCGCCGCGGATCAGCTTGATCACCTCGTCGATATTGGCCACCGCGATGGCCAAGCCCACCAGCACATGGGCGCGGTCGCGCGCCTTGCCGAGGAGATGCTTGGTACGCCGATAAACAACCTGCTCGCGGAACGCCAGGAACAGCGTGAGCAGGTCCTTCAGGTTCAATAGCAGCGGCCGGCCGTTGTCGAGCGCGACCATATTGGCGCCGAACGACGATTGCAGCGCCGTGAAGCGATAAAGCTGGTTGAGCACAACGTCCGGCACCGCGTCGCGGCGCATTTCGATCACGACGCGGAAGCCGTCGCGGTCGGATTCGTCACGCAACGCGCCGATACCTTCGAGCTTCTTGTCGCGCACCAGTTCGCCGATGCGCTCGACCAGATGCGCTTTGTTGACCTGGTAGGGAATCTCGCTGATGACGATGGCTTCGCGCTCGCCGCGCAACGTCTCGAACTCGACCTTGCCGCGCATGACGATGGAGCCGCGGCCGAGATGATAGGCGGAGCGGATACCTTGGCGGCCGAGAATAATGCCGCCGGTCGGAAAATCCGGTCCCGGCACGATCGCGATCAGATCGTCGATCGACAGCGCCGGGTTCTCGATCAGGGCCACGCAAGCGTCGATCACCTCGCCCAGATTATGCGGCGGGATATTCGTCGCCATGCCGACCGCGATGCCGCCGGCGCCATTGACCAGCAGATTGGGAAAACGTGCCGGCAGCGCAACCGGCTCCCGCTCGGTATTGTCGTAGTTCTCCTGGAAGTCGACGGTATTCTTATCGAGATCGTCGACCAGCGCCTGCGCGACCTTCTCCAGCCGCACTTCGGTGTACCGCATGGCTGCCGGCGCATCGCCGTCAACCGAGCCGAAATTGCCCTGGCCGTCGATCAGCGGCAGGCGCATGGAAAAATCCTGCGCCATACGAACCAGCGCGTCATAGATCGACTGGTCGCCGTGCGGATGATATTTACCGATAACGTCGCCGACGACGCGCGCCGACTTGCGGTACGGCTTGTTCCACTCGTAGCCGTTCTCGTGCATCGAATAGAGGATGCGCCGGTGCACCGGCTTGAGCCCGTCGCGCGCGTCGGGCAACGCACGCGCCACGATCACGCTCATGGCGTAATCGAGGTAGCTCTTCTTCATCTCCTCGGTAATCGATACCGGGCGAATATCGGACGGCCCGCTGTCGGTCGGCGGGGGATTATCGTGGTCTGACACTTATGAATCCTGCACGAATCGCGTGGAATTTTTATAGCCGACCGGGCCCTTGAGAGCCACCTTTATCGGCAGTCGATAGATGGTATTTTTCGATTTATTTTCAAGGCCTTATTGCGACAATTCACGCCGGCTTTGGAGGTGCCGGCGCAACCGCGCGGGAACCGGCTTTAAGGATACTGGCGCGGTCACGCCCAGCCCCTATGATGCGCATGAAAAACGCGAACGGAGGAGACGCCTCTATGGTTCAGCTTGCCGACGGCGATATCGGGACCCGCGAGGTGCTCGGCTGGAAAGGCGTGCACGTGCTCCACTTTGCGGGCTCGTCGTGTTCGCAGAAATTGCGCATCTTCCTCAACCTCAAGGGCATACCGTGGCAGTCGCACCCGATCGATCTGCCCGGCTATGAGAACATGCAACCGTGGTTTCTCGGCATCAATCCGCGCGGCCTGGTGCCGGTTTTGGTCGATGACGGCGCCGTGCACATCGAGAGCAACGACATCATCCAATATCTGGAGAAGAAATTTCCCACGCCAAAACTCATTCCCGCAGGTCACGAGAATGAGGTCGCGGCGCTACTCAAGCACGAAGACGATTTGCATCTCGATCTGCGCACGCTGAGCTTCCGCTTCGTGTTCGCGCCGCCCGGTCCGCCGAAACCCGCAGCCGCGCTGGAGAGTTACAAGGCCAACGGCGCGGGCACGGTGCAGGGCCTCAAGGATCGCGAGAAGGACATCCAGATCGAATTCTGGCAGCGCGCGGCCAAAGAGGGCTTTACCGACGAGCGGGCGCGCGCCTCGGCGCAAAAATTCCGCGCTGAATTCGACGCACTAGATAGGAAACTGGCGCAGCAATCTTATCTGATGGGCAAAGATTTAAGCGTGTTGGATATCGCCTGGTTCATCTACGAGCACCGGCTGTCGCTCGCCGGCTATCCGTTTGCGCGGCTGCATCCCCATGTTCACGCCTGGGCCGAGAAACTTCGCGCCCGGCCGGAATTCGCCAACGAGATCGGCCAGCTGCGTCATTCGCCGGAACAGCTCGACGCCATCCGCCGCGCGCAAGCGGGCAGAACGCTCGAGGCCGTTGCGGGTTTCTAGCCGCCGGTCTCTTTGCAGGACTTGCGATGTTGCTCGACTACGCGATCTCGGCGGCGCTGACTTTGTTCGTCGTGGTCGATCCGATCAGCCTGGCGCCGACCTTTCTCGCGGTGACCGATGGTCTGCCGCGCGCGGCACGGTTGAGCGTCGCGATGCGCTCAAGCTTCATCGCCGGCGCCATTCTGGTGGGCGCCGCGCTGATCGGCACGTGGCTCCTCGACACGCTCGCAATTTCGCTGGCGGCATTCCGCATTGCCGGCGGTCTCCTGCTGTTCGCCACCGCCTCCGAAATGGTGTTCGGGGTGCGCATGCGCCGCGAAGGCGAGGAGGCGGAACAGGCGGTCGAGGAGCACGTCCGCGACATCGCCGCCTTCCCGCTTGCCATTCCCCTTTTGGCCGGTCCCGGCGCGATCACGGCCGCGGTGCTGCTCGTCACCCGCGCCGAGGGCCGCCTGGTCCTCCTCGGAATTCTTATCGCGGTCATAGTGGTTATTGCCGCTTGCTGCCTCGTCACTTTCATTTTCGCCGAACGCATCGGCGCTCTCCTCGGCCGCACCGGCAATATCGTGCTGTCGCGCTTACTCGGCGTGCTGCTGGCGGCCTTGGCGGTGCAATACGTCGTCGACGGCATCCGCGCGATTTTGGGCGGTTGATCCGCAGTCTTACTGATTTCGGAATTTCACGGTTGGTTAGTACATGGTCCCGCGCAATTTTCGTTTGTCAGTAAGCGTTGGAGTGTGCGTCATGCCGATTTCTCCCGTCCCGCCGCCCGGTGCCAGCCCGGCGAACTCACAGAGCCTGGAATCGATCGCCCGACAAAGGAATGGCGTCAGCCACCCGCTGGCGGCCCCGCCTACACCGCCAAAAATCGACAATCAGCAGTCGAGGCAATTGCCCGCGACCGCCGGACCGATCGGAAGCAAGGTCAACAAGATCACCTGAGCGCCGCACCGGGCGTTCGTTCGCGGCATCTGCTCGCCTTTTCATGCCCGGCCCAGACAGCCGGCGCTAAGCGTTCGTTAACTATAAAATTTCATGATCGGTTAGGATTCCGCTTCGGAGAAAAGCCATGCCCGTTCCGGGAATTGCCGCTGCCGCGACGCCACCGCTGCCGCTTCAACAATTGTCGCCAAGCCCCGGTCACCACAAGCATAACGGCAACAACGTGCCTTCGATCAGCGACATCGAGGGGCAAAGCTCGACCCCCACGCCGCCGTCCAATTCGACCGGCAAAATCGGCAGCGTGCTCGACATCAGGATATGACGGCGTTTTGCGTGCGCGCGGCGGAGCCGCGGGACATTCCGGCGTTGATGCGGCTCAAGCGTCGGTTGGCGGAAGGCGAGGACTCCGCTCACGCGGTGTGCGCCAGTGAAGCCGACTGGCTACACGACGGTTTTGGCCCCGAGGCCGGTTTCACCGCTTTCGTCGCCGATCACGCTGGCGGCGGCGATATCATCGGCGATATCATCGGAATGGCGACATGCAGCCGGCGCAAGATCACCGGCTGGAACGGTCCGGTGATTTTCCTCCAAGACCTCTTCGTCGAACCGGCGCACCGTGCGCACGGCGTGGCACGCGCGCTCATGGCGCGGGTCGCCGCCTATGCGAGCGAGCTCGGCAGCCCGATCGTGGAGCTGACCGTGCGCGCGGACAACCCGGCGCAGCAATTCTATCTGCGCGCCGGCTTTCAGCTCTTGCCGCAGTGCCTGACTTACGTGTTGGCCGGACCGGCGCTGGCGGCGCTCGCGGCACAAGACCAGAACGTCACTCACCGCGAAGCTCTTAGCCGTCGAGCCGCGGCTGCCAGATCATGAAGGCGAAGGCCGCGAGCATGCCGATCAGGATCGGACCGGCCAGCACGCACCAAATATGGAACAGACGCCGATAGACGGCGGGCAGCGGTTGGCTCGCCAGTGCCGCGTCGCGGCTTAGGCCGCGGATGCGCCTTTCGATCCAAACCGCCGCGATCCAGCAGGCCACGATCGCGACGTAGAGCACGCTCGAAATCACGATCCAGAATTCGCGCAGCGGCGAAAGGCCGATGGCAAAGGCCAGCGGAATACCGCTGAGCGGCTGCAGCGCCATGGCGGCGGCCACCACCATCAGTTCGACCTTGACGACGAACTGCGACGTCAGCGCCACGACCGAGGTGTTGCCGGAGCGATGCGCCAGCAGCATGAAAATCGCAAGGCAAAGCCAGGCGCCGAACGTCAGTGCGACGGCGAGCACGTGCACGAATTTGATGGTGAAGATCAGATCGAGCATGGCAGACGGCTCCACCTCCCCCTGAAAGGGGGAGGTGGACGTGCGTAGCACGTCGGGTGGGGGTCAGTGTGTGGAAACAGACCCCTCTGCGGATCGGCCTCGACGATCCGACCCTGCCCTTTCAGGGCAGGGTAAGTCCGAGTGAAATCAGAACGGAATTTCGTCGTCCATATCGGCGCCGGCTCCGCCGCGCGATCCGCCCGCCGCGGCCGCCGCCGCGACTTTGCGCGTCGGTCCGGGCGAGCCGAACTCGCCACCCTCGTCCGCGCCAAAATCGCCGCCGCCCCCACCGGCGCCGGCGCCGCCGGCGCGGTCGAGCAGGGTCAATTCGCCGCGAAAGCCTTGCAGCACCACCTCGGTCGAGTAGCGGTCCTGGCCGGATTGATCCTGCCATTTCCGCGTTTGCAGCGCGCCTTCGATGAAAACCTTCGAGCCCTTCTTGAGGTACTGCTCGGCGATCCGGCACAGATTTTCGTTGAAGATGACGACGCGGTGCCATTCGGTCTTTTCACGCCGCTCGCCGGTCGTCTTGTCTTTCCACGAATCCGAAGTCGCGATACGCAGATTGGCAATCGGCCGGCCGTCCTGGGTGCGGCGGATTTCCGGGTCCGCCCCCAGATTGCCGATCAGGATCACTTTATTGACGCTGCCTGCCATGACCTTACTCCGTCGCTCGCTCGCTTGCCCGCCAAATCTCGCTTGCCCACCAAGTCTCGCTTGCCAACCAAATGCAGCTAAACCGTCGTGCAGATAACGCGGGCGATGGCGGTCCCCGCAAGAACCATCGGTGTTATCCACACCAGTCCCGGGCCAGTTCCGGGCGATGGCGCTCGCCACCGCATTATGTTCTCTTTTCGTTCTAGTTAGTCCTCGGCGCAATTGCAAGGGGCAAGCAAGAGACGCTGAAACGACGCCACGGTGGGCTTGTGCACGGAAGCGCTCGTCGCAAAAGTGAGATTCTGGCAAAGTGCCCGCCGGTGCGGGGGTGTTGAAATCTCGCCGCCTGTTGCTTTTAGGTTACACCTTTTCCAAGCCTGATCAGTTACTTATTAGGCTGGCGACGGCGGTACGGAAGTGATTCCGTCGAGGCGGGAATTGAGCGGGCTCGAAGGCCGGTCCGACTGAGATAGTTCGGCTGGCAATTCGACCGGTCGCGCAACGCACTGGAGGGTCGCATGAAGCGATTATTGATGGCTGGAGCGTTGGCGTTCGCCGCCGCTGGGCAAGCACTCGCCGCAGATCTTCCGCAGCCGGCGCAGCCGCCTCAGGCGCCCGCCGTTTACGTGCCGACCGTGGCGCCCGTCTACAACTGGGGCGGCATTTATTTCGGCGCCAATGGCGGCTATGGATTCGGCAAGAGCGATTGGACCGATCCGAATAACATCTCGGGTCTGGGTTCGACCGGCAATTTTAATATGACCGGGTTCCTGGTCGGGCCGACCGTTGGCGTCAATTTCCAGACCGACGCTTTCGTGTTCGGCATCGAAGGCGATTTTGACGCGTCCTGGATGGACGGCAAAGATTCAAACACATATTGCGGCGCTCTTGGCTTTGGCGGCGCTGCGCAATGCCAAACCAAAAATACCTGGCTCGGTACGGTCCGCGCCCGCGTCGGCTACGCGGCCGATCGGGTGCTGTTCTACGGCACCGCCGGCGGCGCCTTTGGCAATATTAAATCGGGGGCCAACGGCGGGTTCGTGAAGTCGACTAAGGGCGGCTGGACGGCCGGCGCCGGCGTCGAGGTCGCCTTCGCCGACAACTGGACGGCCCGGGTCGAGTACCTGTTCGTCGATCTGCAAAACGGCACTTGCACCGGGGCAAACCCCTGTGGCATCAATCTTGGCGGCGGGCCGGCAACCCAGACCGTCAAATTCGACGCCAACCTGATCCGCCTCGGCGTCGACTACAAGTTTCGCTGAGCGATTTAGCCCGATCCTGACCGGCAGGAGCGGGGTCCGTATCGGCCCCGCTCTATGTCTGTTGGCCGGCCGGGCTCGTTAATTCCGGTGGGCTGTTGTTTTTTTGCACTATCCAGGGCCGCGCAGAACGATTGTATTACGGCATGAAACACGTAAGCCTCGTGCCCTGCGGGGGGTGGCGTATGAGGTCTGTCGGTCCCGGATTGGTGGCGCTGGCGTTGGCGGCGATGGCCGTTGCCGCGCCGGTTTATGCTGCGGATTTGCCGGTCGCGCCGGCCTACACCCCGGCCGCCCCGGCGCCGCCGGCCGTCTACAATTGGACCGGCTTCTATCTCGGCGGCAATGTCGGCGCCGGCCTGTTGCACGACAGCGCCACGCAAACGACGACCGCCACTCTGGTCACGCTTCCGGGCTCCATCAACGTCAGTCCGGTCGGCCTCGTCGGCGGCGCCCAGGCCGGCGTGGATTACCAGTTCTCCTCGGTGGTCGTCGGCGTCCAGGCGTCGTGGAGCTCGTCCAATATCAACGGCAATACCGTCGTTAACGCGACCGCGCCCGTCGGCGACCAGGAGCGTCTGACGGCGGCGCCCAGCTGGTTCGCCAGCGCGACGGGGCGCGTCGGCTATGCCGCCAATACGCTGTTGTTTTACGTCAAAGGCGGCGGCGCCTGGATGCATATCGAGCACGTCCAGGACATCCTTATATTGGGCGGCGCCGTGGGCACCAGTCAGGCCATCAGCGACAACCGTGCCGGCTTCACGGCCGGCGTCGGCCTCGAATACGCCCTGACCCAAAATCTCTCGGCGCTGTTCGAATACGACTTCTACGATTTCGGCACCCGGACGGAAAACTTCAGCACCCTCACCGGAACGCCGCTGTCGATCCGCTCCGATCTGCACACCCTGACCGTCGGCCTCAATTACCGCTTCAACTGGGGTTCCTACGGCCAGCCGTTCTGCCCGACCTGCTGAAGCCAATTTTTTCCGCAACGAAGGCAAGATTTGCGGGAATAGTCTCCGGCGCCGCACTGGCATAGGCCCGGCGTTCTCACTATGTTCGGAAAACGACCCTGCAGGGCCCCTCGCCGACCGCGGGGCATGCGTTTCGTTGTCCCGGCCGGTGCGAATGAACGACCTGTTCGATAAATCCGCCAAAACCGCGCAAAATCCCGCTGCGCAGGATCGCCGCGACAACGAGCGCCGCGCGCAAATCCGCGCCGCGCAAGACCGCCGCATCATCGCGATCCGCGGCGCGCGCGAGCACAATCTCAAAAACATCGATCTCGACATTCCGCGCGACCAGCTGGTGGTGTTCACCGGCCTGTCCGGCTCCGGCAAATCCTCGCTCGCCTTCGACACCATCTATGCCGAGGGCCAGCGCCGCTATGTCGAGAGCCTGTCGGCCTACGCGCGGCAATTCCTGGAAATGATGCAAAAGCCGGACGTCGACCAGATCGACGGCCTGTCGCCGGCCATCTCCATCGAGCAGAAAACCACCTCGCGCAATCCACGTTCGACGGTCGGCACCGTCACCGAAATCTACGATTACATGCGGCTCTTGTGGGCCCGCGTCGGCGTGCCCTATTCACCCGCCACCGGGCTACCGATCGAGAGCCAGACCGTGTCGCAGATGGTCGACCGCGTGCTGGCACTGCCGGAAGGCACGCGGCTTTATCTGCTCGCGCCCGTCGTGCGCGGCCGCAAGGGCGAGTACCGCAAGGAGCTCGCCGAGTTCATGAAGAAGGGCTACCAGCGCGTCAAAATCGACGGCGCCTTCTACGAGATCGCCGACGCGCCGACGCTCGATAAGAAATTCACCCACGACATCAACGTCGTGGTCGACCGCATCGTGGTGCGCCCCGACATCGCCGCGCGGCTGGCGGATTCGCTCGAGCAGGCGCTGAAACTCGCCGACGGGCTGGCGGTGGCGGAATTCGCCGATGCGCCGGCCGCTTCGCCTCCCCCTGAAAGGGGGAAGGCGAACGCGAAGCGTTCGGGTGGGGGTCAGTCGGCGGAAGCTGACACAGACCCCTCCCCGGCGCTGCGCGCCGGCCCTCCCCTTTCAGGGGAAAGTAAAGAGAAGCGCGTCGCAAAAATCCACGACAAGAGCGGACCCGAACGCCTCACCTTCTCCGAAAAATTCGCCTGCCCGGTGTCCGGCTTCACCATCCCCGAGATCGAGCCGCGGCTGTTCTCGTTCAACAATCCGTTCGGCGCCTGCCCGAAATGCGGCGGCCTCGGCGTCGAGCAGCACATCGACGCCGATCTCGTCATCCCCGACAAGGAGCGCACGCTGCGCAAGGGCGCCATCGCGCCGTGGGCCAAATCCTCGTCGCCTTATTACACGCAGACGCTCTCCGCGCTCGGCAAGCACTACAAGTTCACGCTCGACACCAAGTGGAAGGACCTGCCGAAGAAGACGCAGGACGCCATCCTCTACGGCTCCGGCGACACCGAGCTCCGCTTCTCCTACGACGATGGCATGCGCGCCTACGACACCAAGCGCGCCTTCGAAGGCGTCATCACCAATCTCGAGCGCCGTTACAAGGAGACCGACAGCGATTGGGCGCGCGAGGAGATCGCCCGCTACTTCACCGACGTGCCGTGCGACGCCTGCAAAGGCTATCGGCTCAAGCCCGAAGCGCTGTGCGTGAAGATCGACGGCAAGCATATCGGCGAAGTGTCCGAAATGTCGGTCAAAGGCGCAGCCGCCTGGTTCACTGAGCTACCCCAGCGGCTGACCCCGAAGCAGAACGAAATCGCCGTGCGCGTGCTCAAGGAAATCCGCGAGCGCTTGAAATTTCTGGTCGATGTCGGGCTCGAATATCTCACTCTCGCCCGCGCCTCCGGCACGCTGTCCGGCGGCGAGAGCCAGCGCATCCGGCTCGCCTCGCAGATCGGCTGCGGGTCTGACCGGCGTGCTCTACGTGCTCGACGAGCCGTCGATCGGCCTGCATCAGCGCGACAATGCGCGGCTTCTGGAAACCCTCAAGCGGCTGCGCGACCTCGGCAACACCGTGATCGTGGTCGAGCATGACGAAGACGCCATCCGCACCGCCGACTGGGTTTTGGACATCGGCCCCGGCGCCGGCATTCACGGCGGCCACGTCATCGCCAAAGGCCAGGTCGACGACCTGATCGCCGCGCCGGACAGCTGGACCGGCAAATATCTGTCCGGCGAGCTGATGGTGCCAATCCCCGAGCGCCGGCCGCCGAGCAAAAGCCGCGTGCTGAAAATCGTCGGCGCCCGCGGCAACAACCTGAAAAACGTCACCGCCGAAATTCCGCTCGGCCTGTTCACCTGCGTCACCGGCGTATCCGGCGGCGGCAAGTCGACGCTGCTCGTCGACACGCTCTACAAGGCGCTGGCGCGGCGGCTGAACAATGCCAGCGAGGCCCCCGCCCCTTACGACCGCATCGAAGGCGTCGAGCATCTCGACAAGATCATCGACATCGACCAATCGCCGATCGGCCGCACCCCGCGCTCAAACCCCGCGACCTATACCGGCGCGTTTACGCCGATCCGCGAATGGTTCGCCGGCCTGCCGGAATCGAAGGCCCGCGGCTACGAGCCCGGCCGCTTCTCGTTCAACGTCAAAGGCGGCCGCTGCGAGGCCTGCCAGGGCGACGGCGTCATCAAGATCGAGATGCATTTTTTGCCCAACGTCTACGTCACCTGCGACGTCTGCAAGGGCAAGCGCTACAACCGCGAAACGCTCGACGTGCTGTTCCGCGGCAAATCGATCGCCGACGTGCTCGACATGACGGTCGAGGAGGCGCTGGAATTTTTCAAGGCGGTGCCGCGGGTGCGCGAGCCGCTGAAACTCCTGCACCGCGTCGGCCTCGACTACATCCATGTCGGCCAGCAGGCGACGACGCTCTCCGGCGGCGAGGCGCAGCGCGTCAAACTCGCCAAGGAATTGAGCAAGCGTGCGACGGGGCGCACGCTTTACATCCTGGATGAACCCACCACGGGGCTGCATTTCCACGACGTCGCGAAACTCCTCGACGTGCTGCACGAGCTGGTCGAGACCGGCAACACCGTCGTCGTCATCGAGCACAATCTGGAAGTGATCAAGACCGCCGACTGGATCATCGACCTCGGCCCCGAAGGCGGCGACGGCGGCGGCGAAATCGTCGCCGCCGGCACGCCCGAAGACGTGGTGCGCGAGAAGCGCAGTTATACCGGGGCGTTTTTGAAGCCGGTGCTGGCGCGGCGCGGGGCGGAGCCAAGGAAGAAGAAGCGCGTCGAGGCGGCGGAGTGACCCTCCCTCTCCCGTTCCGGGAGAGGACGCCGAGCGAGCGCCAGCGAGAGAAGGCGGGTGAGGGTCCGTAACGGCAGAGGTTCCGCCGACTGGATCAGCGGTTGAATCGTGCTACACTGCACCATCAAGGGGTGAGGCAATGCCTGCCGATGTGACCAAATAAGAATTCCAGGCGCTCGAACAAGAGGTCGAGGGCGAGAAGCTCGTCACGCGCCACATCCTTGAACAAACCCGCCGCAACGGTGATGATTTGGCCGCGGTCAAAACACGGCTCGATCGCGTGGAGGAAAAGGTCGACCGTTTAGACAAGAAAGTCGACAGGATCGACGGCCGCCTTGACCACCTCGACACCGGCCTCCGTTCCCTGCGCACCGACATGCCGAAAATCGTGGCCGACACTATGCGCGAGGTCTTGCGAGAGCAAAAAGGCAAATCGTGACTCGGACGCGCCTGGAGTTCATCCACGAGGGCAAATACGCCGCGGAAGTCGCGATTGAGCTTCATTATAGCGACGACAGCTGGTCGCCGACTATGTCGCTCGACGACGCGCGTAAGCTTGAGGCCGTGCAGCTCGCGTTGCAGCGCGGCGATATCGCCGAAGCCGCCAAATACGGCCGCGTATACGAGCTGACGCCGGTGGCGGCGAAGTGATCCCGGCCTCCGACATCGATCGCCTGCTTCTGTCCTTCAGCGACGCGCATTGGCGCAAGGTCGCCAGAATTATCGGCCGAATCTACGAAACCTTGGAGGCGCACGGGATCGAGCAAGCGTAGCCCGGATGAGCGAAGCGATATCCGGGTGCCCGCGCGCAGCGCGGGCCTCGAAGGGTGCCAGCGGGAATGCCTCGGCCGCACCCTTCGAGGCGCGCTTTCAGCGCGCACCTCAGGATGAGGACATTGAGCCGCCCTAAAACCGCATCACCGGCCGCTTGTTCGTTTCCCCCGTGGGACCCTACCGCCATGACGAAATCAGAATGGCGCCACGACCTGTGTCACCTTGTGTGGATGTTTCCGCGCGTATCTGGTCCAGTATCCGAAGATGCCACCATCTATCTTTTCCATTTCCCACCATCGGAAAGACAATGGTTCTGTTGCCTTGTGAAAATCCGACTGATCATACCATTTTATGAAATCCTCGTAGGGCGCACTCAGCTCGGCCCAGCACGCGAGAGCGAGCTCATACGCCTTCGCGAACATATCCGCGTATTCGCCGGCTTCCAGCTCGCGCAATCCATTCAGTGTTTCATCGCAATAGCCACGATGCGTCCAATTGCCGAAATGCCAGCCGAGATCGTCGAGCGTCATGCTCACGTCGAGCTCGAAAGTCGCGGCCATCGACCGTAGGCCGATGGGAATGGTGCGGATTTTTTCGAGAAATCGTCCCATATGAAATGGCTGGCCGGGCGGCATACGAACGCGCAAGTCGGAAAATAGAAGTTCGAGCAGGTCGTCGTGACCGGTACACGCCAAAATCTGTTCGTCCGTGAGCGGCATGGCCAGGCCGTCCGAGCCGATTAGCGGGATACAACTCTGGCGCGATTTTGGACGCGTGGCAATGCAGGCCGCATTGCATCGATTGCCGGATCAAGTCCGGCAATCATGCGGCGACAGCCTCACCCTGAGGTGCCCGCGCGGAGCGCGGGCCTCGGAGGGTGCTAGCGGCAATGCCCCGGCCGCATCCTTCGAGGCGCGCTTTCAGCGCGCACCTCAGGATGAGGGGAAAGCGCAGCCCTACGAGCGCCTCACGCGCACCGCCTCACCCGCCGAGCTGCTGGTCGATCCAGCCGCGCAGCGCGCCCGCCGCCATGACGCCGCTATGGCGGGCGACTTCGCGGCCGCCGCGGAACAGGATCATCGTTGGAATCGCGCTGATGTGATAGCGCGCCGCCAGGTTCTGTTCGGCGTCGGTATCGACCTTGGCGAAGCGCAACCGCGGCTCGAGCGCCTTGGCCGTGGCCTCGAACACCGGAGCCATGGCGCGGCAGGGTCCGCACCAGGCGGCCCAGAAGTCGACCAGAAGCGGCAGGTCGGCGCCGGCATGGCGCTCGAAATGCGCGGCATCGAGATTAATCGGCGCGCCGGCAAACAGCGGCTCGTGGCAGCGGCCGCATTTGCCGCCTTCGCCCCGCCGCTCGGCCGGGACGCGATTGAGCGTATGGCAATGCGGACAGGGGATGGTGACGGAGGCTGACATCGTCGTTGTTCTTCCGGCGGAGACAAATTGCAATGCCGCGCCGTGGTCGCGGACTCCGCTCAGCAGGATTTGGGAACAGCGGGAACTGAAATCAACCCGTGGCCGCGGGCAAGGCAACGGCGCTTCCCTCTCCCGTTCCGGGAGAGGACGCTGAGCGACCCCCGACTTGATCGGGGGGAAGTGAAGCGGGTGAGGGCCTGCGCAATCCCCTCACCGGTCCCGCTGGCGCGGGACCGCCTCTCCCGTAAAGGGAGAGGGAAAATCTCCCGCCGACAGAATCTTAATCAAACGTGTGTAAGCAGCAACCTTCAGCGGCGCATTTTGCCGCCGCCCCAAGGATCCGCGCCATGCCCCTCCTCTCCGTCATCGCCGCCCGCTGGCAGCAGGCTCTGCCGGCGCTTGCCGTCGTCGGGCTCGTCGCCTGGATCGCGCTGTTCCGTCACGCGCCGACCAGCGAGCGCGCGCTGTTCGCCGCTCTCCTCGTGCTCTACATGCTGCATCAGACCGAAGAGCATTTGTGGCCGGGCGGCTTTCGCCAGTTCACCAATGCGCATGTCTTCCACAGCGGCAACGACGACTGGCCGGTCGACATCCCCGGCGTCGCGCTGATCAATATCGGCTATGTCTGGCTGCCGGTCGGCCTCGCCGCGCTGTTCCCCGACGCGCTGCGCTGGCTCGGTCTCGCCTGGGTCGGACTGACCTTGATCAACGGCATCACCCACATCGTCACCACCATCCGGCTGCGTATCTACAATCCCGGCCTGATCACCGGCATCGTGCTGTTCCTGCCGTTCACGATTTTCGCACTCACGCTCGAAGTTTTGCGCGGCGCGCTCACCGGCGGCGAGGTCGCCGCAATCGTGCTCGGCGGCATCGTGCTGCATATCCCGGTCGCGGCGTTGTTCGTGGTGCCGTATTTGCGGAAGCGGGGCGCCGTGGCTTAGGGGGACTGCTTAAAAGCAGAGGGCACATCGCCATCGATTGCGGGTATAATTTGATTATCTTAGAATCGCCGACTACGTTCCGACAGGCATAAGCAAGCAGGCGCACTAAACGGAGCGCAGGGAAATGCAGGAGCAGCCCACGGGCTGCAGCGCTGCTCCATGCTAGCTATGGGCTAGCAACTACACTCTTGCTTTGGAGAGCAGCATGGAGGTGTCACTATTCCGTTTTTCGGCTAAGCAGCTAAAGCAAATCCATCCTGACCACATAGGCTTTCTCATCGCGTCAAGTCACTGTTGCAATGAACTGATTTCTGTAATGCCGTACATAGTTTTTGAGCAAGACATCGAACATGCGAACGAGGTCGAGCAAGCAATTATCAATGTTCGGTTTTTTACTATTGTACGGCATCAAATTGCAAAAATATTCGAATATCGCGACTTGTGTAATGCGTACATAGGCAAAATCCGCAAAACATTTCCTGCGATGGTCGAAACGGTACAACAAGAAGCCAAATTAGTTTCACGGCAGATAAATAGTGCCAGATGGGCTCAGACTATCAGAAATAAAGTTGCCTTTCATTTCGACGCTACGTACGCGGCCGACGTATTGAACAGCACTCCTTCCGATCAAGAATTGATTTTTATCGCTGGGAAATATCGTGGGCAAACCACCTTTGATTTCGCAGATCGGATTATCGTGCATGCGATGTTTCTTGACGCAGGGGACGGAGATAGAGAGGTCGGTGAAGATGTTGTGAGGAAATGGACAATCGAAATACAGCGCCAAATCGAACAATTCCATGCCAAGATCGTCCGTCGGATATTCGACCAATACGGTATTTTTCGGAACGAAGAACTCAGCGAAATACGCGACGCTTGGTGCGCGGTGCCCGGACAAATTGCGATACCACTGGCGACGCGAGGAAATTCACTCACTTGATGCGAGCAATCGCAGCAAGTAGCCCGAATGGGGCGCAGCGAAAATCCAGGGTCAAACCTCATCGCCACTCCCGCATCTCGCTTCGCTCAGGCAGGCTACATCTGACACGATCTTTTCGTCACCACCGGGCTTGACCCGGTGTTCCATGCTCACATGCTGCATGGATTGCCGGATCAAGTTCGGCAAAGACGAATTAGGAAAGCAAAGACGTGGATGGCCGGGACAAGCCCGGCCATGACAAACACAAAAAGCTGCTGCCTTACCCCTGCCCGGCCGCCTCAAGGATCAAATTCGCGATCGTGTCGGGCTGCGAGATCAGCGCCAGGTGGCTCGCTTTCACCTCGATGGTCTTGGCGCCCATGCGCTTGGCCATGAAGCGCTCGAGGTCCGGGTTGATGGTGCGGTCCTCGGTGGACACCGCATACCAGCTCGGCTTCGACCACCATGCCGCATGCGTCGTCTTGCCGGCCAGCAAGGCGCGATTGAACGGCGCCTGCACGGCGTAGAGGACGCGCGCTTTGTCGGCGGGAAGGTCGCCGGCGAAGTCGCGCAGGAAGGCTTCCTCGCTGAGCTGGCCCCAATCGCCGGACCAGACAATGCCGGCGGTGGCCGGCGGCGTCGGAAATTTTTTGGCCAGCGCGGTGTAATCCTCGCCGGCATCGGGCGCCCGCGCGGCGACGTAGACCACGGCCGAAACTTTCGGATCGACGCCGGCCTCGGTGACGATCATGCCGGAGAAGGAATGGCCGACCAGCACGGTCGGCCCCTGCTGCATCGCCAGCGCGCGCTGCGCCGCCGCGACCGCTTCCGGCAGCGTCGTCAGCGGGTTCTGCACCGCAGTGACATTGAGCCCCTTGCGCTGCAGCCGCGCGATGACGTTGGACCAGCACGAGCCGTCGGCGAACAGGCCGTGCACCAGGACAATGTTGCGGGCTTTCGGCGCGGGCTGCGCCGCCGCGGCGCTTTCGATCAGCGGACCGGCCGCGCCGGCCGCCATCATGCTCACGAACGTGCGACGATCCAACGTGCGACGACCCATGGGACACCTCCGCCGCGCTCACCCGGTTATGCTACCTAAAATCCACTTGGCTCCGCAACGCCGCCATACCCCGTCCAAGGCAACAGCTTTTCCCTCTCCCGTTCCGGGAGAGGACGCTGAGCGACCCCCGACTTGATCGGGGGAGCGAAGCGGGTGAGGGTCCGTAATGGTCAGACCCTCACCGGCCCCGCTTGCGCGGGGCCGCCTCTCCCGTAAAGGGAGAGGGAAAAGGCCCGCCTCATCTCGGGAGTCATCGTGAAACGCCCGCAGTCCAATCGCATCCCGATCGCCATCCTGTTCGCCGTGCTGTGGTCGGCCGGCATGGTGTTGAGGGCGCCGTCGATTGACCTGCAGACCGTCGTGACCGCCGTCATCGCCGGCGCCATTGTCGGCGGGCTGATGTACTGGCTGTTCGACAAGTTTCGCGCGCCTTCATGAGCGAGCGGGACAAGCCCGCGTAAGACGGATTATGATTTTTGCAGCGACCCGGGCTATCACTGGCCATGCAGCCTTACCCTTATATCTACGTCAACGCCGATGGCACGGCCCGCGAGCTTCATGCCGGCGAGCGCGCCTACCTTGAAACCGAATTCAAGGGCGGCGACGGCGCCATGCCGTACATCAAAGACAGCTACGAAGAACGCAACGGCTGGGGCGAGCTCAACGGCTATCTCAAGCGCGCGGCGCTGCCGGCTGGAACGCCGGTCGGGGACGCTCCCGCCGATAACCCAAGCCGGCCGCTCAGCCGCGAGGACACCATCGCATGGTTGCGCGGCAAAGGCGTCGAAGTGACCGAAAACAGCGACGGCTCACTGACCCTGCACCCGCCGCCGCATCTAATCACCAAGGGAGCGTAGGGTGGGCTGAGCGCAGCGAAGCCCACGCGGGTTTTTGAAATTTGCTGCGTGGGCACGGCGCTTCGCGCCTTTGCCCACCCTTGTGATAGCGCGATCGATTATTGTCGGCATGTTCCGAAAGGAATGCTCTGCCGCGGACGGCCATCCGCGGCAGAGCGGCTGGCGATCGGATCGAGCCCACCCTGAGCCATTTCTGGCTGCAGTGTAGCGTGATCGCGTCAGCGCCTTCATCGGACCCGGATGGTTGCCGGAACACATGGTTCGTTCAACAAGGCGGGGTCGACGAAGATGACGCAGATTAGCAGAACGGCGGGAATAGATACATCGAAAGCTAAACTCGACGCGGCGCTTGCCGGCGGTGTCGGGCATTGGCAGGTGGAGAACATGTCAGTTGGTTGGCGGCGCCTTGCTGTCGAGTTCTCTAGGACCGGCGTCACACGTGTCGGTATCGAGGCCAGCGGCGGCTACGAGAGCGGCGTGGTCGGTTATTTGCGCGACAAAGGCTTCACTGTCTTGGTCCTGCAGCCGCTCCAGGTCAAAGCCTATGCGCGCGTGCATCTGCGCCGGGCCAAGAACGACAAGCTCGACGCCGTTCTCATCGCCGCCTGCACGGCGACGATCGATCGGCCGCGTATCGAGCCGGATGAACGCCCGGCGAAGCTGGCGCAACACCTGACCTTCGTTGAGCAGATCGAGGAGGACATCGCTCGCTTCAAGGTCCGCCTCGAACATGTCGGTGATGCACGGTTGCGTCGCCTGGTCATGGTCGACATCGCCCGGCTAAAGAGGCGCCGCTCGGCTGAGCTATCGCGCATCGCTACCGCGTTACGCGCCCATGACGATCTCGCCCGCCGTCTCGATCTGGTGCAAAGCATTCCCGGCCTGGGCGAGCGCACCGCCATAGCCCTTATCATCCGGATGCCGGAGCTCGGCTGCGTCAGCCGCGAAGAAGCCGCAGCACTCGCCGGTCTTGCGCCTTACGACGACGACAGCGGAAAGCACAAAGGGCAGCGACACATCGCCGGCGGTCGAGGACGGCTGCGCCGTTCGCTATTCGCCGCAGCTCTGCCCGCTGCCTTCCACTGGAACAAAGCCCTGATCGAACTCTACGCGCGCCTCACTGCGCGTGGTAAAGCCCACAACGCCGCGCTGATCGCATGCGCCAGAAAGCTCCTGATCTACGCCAACACCGTCGTCCAGCGCGGTACGCCCTGGACCGAAAGACCGCTCAGCGCTTAATGGTTGCTACCCCACTTACTTGAAATAACTCACCCCGCAGGCCTGATCGCCGACGCGGGTTTCGAGGGCTTCTTTGGCCGACGGTTTGGTCTCGCCCGGCTTCGGCATCTGGTAGTCGACGCTGACGACGGTGCCTTCCGGTGCGTCGTGGACGACATCATAGCTGCGCTGTCCCATCGGCTCGTTGTAAAGCTTGAACTGACGGATATCGGCGCCGATCAGGCCGGATAGTTCATAGGCCGTGAATTTCCCGTCGCCGGTATCGAAGCAATAGACGAACAGGTCGCGGTCGCGGAATTCCTTGTTGTGTGCGTCGTTGAAAGCCGCCAGCGCCTTGCCTTGGTCGGCCTTGAGCGCGACCACGGCGCGGTCGAGCATGGCGCGGGCATCCTGCGCCGTCCCGAGCGGCTCGCCAGCCAACGCCGCATCGCTCCACAACACGGCGAACCCCGCCAACGCCAGCCACACTAACGCAACAGTCTTTTTCTTCACGGCGATCTCATCCTGTTTGCGATTGCACCAATCGGCCCGATGGTAGTTTGACGCGGCCCGACCGGGCAAGGTTCGCGACCGGCGCTCAAGCCCGGTCCTGCCGCCACGCTCATGCGGGCGACATCCGCCAAATTCATGGCGGTTGCGGCGGCAAGCCCTTAAAGCTTGAACACGATGGTTCCATAGCCCCGGTTCCATAACCGCCAAGGGATGCAGCGGCGCGCGCGCCGATCGCGACTTGGCCTGCGCCCCGCGTATCCCACAAGCCATGCTACATTGTCGGCCATGCCCCCGATCCGTGACAACACCGCCCTCTCCCGCTTCGAGCTCGATGCCAATGGCGTCACCGTGTTCATGACCTACCGCCTCGCCGGCAACGTCATGACGCTGGCGCACACCGAGACGCCGGTTGCGGCGCGCGGGCGCGGGCTGGCTTCGCAGCTCGTCAAAGGCGTACTGGACGAGATGCGCCGCCGCGGGCTGAAGATCGTGCCGCGCTGCCCGTTCGTGAGCGCATACCTCGCCAAGCACCCGGCATACCGCGATCTGGTGGCATAGTTTCAGCCGTCACCGCCGGCTGGGAAGCTGCATGGATTGCCGGATCAATCGCACGGCGGTGCGCGCCCGATTTTTGTCACTGTCCCATTGACAAGTGTCCCCGTTGATGTTACATAGCGCCCACCTTGCCGGCCGACGGGCGTTTCTCGAGAACGACCCTGAAACGACGCGAGGGCGGCGCCCCGATAGGGGTACCGCGGTGGAGCGCCGGGAGGCGCGCCCCCCTCCGTATCTCCCTCCTAGCGCGGGAGAGATACGGAGGGGGGATGCCGCGCCCGAAGCGCAGAAGGCGGCGACGCCGACTGCGTGGCGCGGATCCACGACCGGCGCCTCCCGGCGCTCCGCTCCCGTCGGTATCGGGGGCTAAACGGCATAGCGTTAGTGGCGTGGCGTTAGTGGCGTAGCGTTTAATGGCAAAGCTCGGGCGCGCAGGCGTCGCGAGAAGGCATGGCGTTGTGCAGGAACCAAACCATGGCCCCGACCCGAGCCAACCTTGTCCCCGGCGCCAGGTGATGGCATGATGGCGCCATCATGAATGCACGCACCCAGATCACCATGGAGCCCGAACTGCAGCGCCGCGCCCAGGCCAAGGCCGCCGAGCTCGGCATCTCGTTTGCCGAATACATCCGCCGTCTCGTTGCCGGCGATCTGGGCGAGCTGAGAAAATCCAAGCCCGACATTTCCTGCCTGTTCGATCTGGTCGACGAGGGACCGCCCACCGACATCGCCGGCGACAAGGACAAAATGATCGGCGAGGCGTTGTGGCAGGAGTACCTGCGAGATACCGGCCGACTGCCGAAGCAGAAACGCCGCCGCGCGAAAGCAAAACGTTGAGTATTTTCATTGATTCCTCGGCGTGGTTTGCGTCGGTCGTTGCCCGCGATCATTACAATGCTCGCGCCAAGACAATCATGCAGAGTGAACAGGGCCACGTCACTACCGATCATGTCGTAGTCGAGACTTGGTTGCTGTTGAACGCTCGTTTTCACCGCCACGCCGCAAACTTGTTCTGGGAACGCATTCGACACGCTGCCGTGCAGGTTGAGTATATCGGACCGGCCGATTTTGAGGCCGCCTGGGCCATCGGCGAAGCATTTCCCGATCAAGACTTTTCTATTGTCGACCGCACCAGCTTCGCCGTGATGGAGCGCCTCGGCTTGACGCGGGCGGCGAGCTTCGACGACGATTTCGCCGTCTATCGCTACGGCCGCAATCGCGACCGCGCTTTTGAAGTCTTCCGGTAAAGGGTTTATGGCCGCGCGATGACAACGAAAAAGCCCGTCGTCGGCGTCATCGGCAGCGCCCATCTGGCCGAGGGCAAGTTCCCGGCGCAGCGCGTCAGCGAGCGCATTTTGCTCGCCGCCGCGGAGGCCGCCGGCGCGCTGCCGCTGATCTTTGCCGGCTCGCCGGAGATCATCGATATCGGCGCGCTGCTCGACACCGTCGACGGCGTGCTGCTCACCGGCGCGCGCGCCAATGTCCATCCGAGCCATTTCGGCTTTGAGGAGGATCCGCGCCACGAGCCTTACGACCGCAACCGCGACGCGCTGGCGCTGCCGCTGATCGAGGCCGCCGTCGCTCGCGGCATGCCGCTGTTCGGCATCTGCCGCGGCTTTCAGGAGATCAACGTCGCCTTCGGCGGCTCGCTGCATCCGGAAATCCGCGAATTGCCCGGCCGCATGAATCATCGCGCGCTCCGCCTCGACAACGGCGAGATCAATCCCGATCCAAGAGTCATCTATGCCGAGCGCCACGAGGTCCGGCTCACGCCAGACGGCGTATTCGCCCAAATCCTCGGCGCCGAGACCATCCGGGTCAATTCGCTGCACGGCCAGGGCATTCTCGAGCCGGGCCGGCGCATCGTCGTCGAGGGCGTCGCCGAGGACGACACCATCGAGGCCATCCGCGTCGCCGAGGCGCCCGGCTTTGCGCTCGGCGTGCAATGGCATGCCGAGCATGTAGGCGACCCTAACCCGGTCAACCGCACCTTGTTCGCGGCGTTCGGCGCCGCGCTGACGGCGTATCGGAAGGCGCGGTGAGAGCCCCTCGCCCGGCATTCCGGCATGACACGCCAACATGACACGCCAACATGACACGCCAACATGGCACGCAACCGGATTGCGCTCTCGCCAGACCGACCGGCCGAGCTAGAATTGCGACACGGGGAGCGCACAAAATCGGGCGTCGAAGCGGCGGAATAAGCCGCTCGGCAAGGCAGGAATGCGGTGAACAAGCTCATCGGTCTGTTGTCGGCCATTGTCGCTGTCGCAGTGATACGCGCCTTCGTGGCCGCGCCGGCGCATGCCGCCGACGATGCCGCCGGCAAGGCCAAGGTCTGCGCCGCCTGTCACGGCCAGAACGGCACGCCGATCAATGCGGTGACGCCGATTACCTGGGGCCAACAGAGCGATTACCTCTACAAGGAATTGCACGACTTCCACAGCGGCGCGCGCGTCAACGCCACCATGTCGCCGCTGGTCAAGGACATCGCGCTGCCCGATCTGCGCCAGCTTGCCGATTATTTCGCCGCCAAGTCCTGGCCGGCCGCCCCCGCCGCCAATGCCGCCGCGGCGGCGCCCGCCGCGATCGCCGCCAAGATCGAAATGTGCAAGGCCTGCCATCAGCCGCATTTCGAGGGCGGCGCGGCGGCGCCGCGGCTGGCCGGGCTGAGCTACAAATATTTATTGTCCGCCATGAACAATTTCGCCGACGGACAGCGCCCCAACAATCTCGACATGGCGGGATTTATCAAAGCGCTGAGCGAAAGCGATCGCGAGACAATCGCGAAATATTTGGCCGGGCTGTGAGCGTCCGGCGGACCGACAGCGCTCGCCATTTTCACGCCGTGGCTGATTGCCGCCGCCCCTGGTGCGGCGCCGTCGCGTCGCCTATTCTGACGCTCGGCATAATCCAGCGGGCAACATCGGGGGAAGAGAATGGCGAAAAAGAAACGGAAGAAACCGGCCGCCAAGGCGGCGAAGACAGCAAAAGCCTCGGCTAGAAAGAAAGTCGCCAAAAAGAAAACTGCCGGCAAGAAAATTGTCGCCAAGAAAACCGCCGTCGCGAAAACGCGGGGCAAGAGCGCGGTGGCGAAGCAATCCAAATCGGTTGCCAAGAAGCCGATCACAAAGCCTCCGGTGAAACCAGCCGCCGGTACGAAACCCGCAGCGCCGCCGCCGGAAAGTCTGTCGCACAAGATCGCCGGCGCGGTCGGCGCGGTGGTCGATATTTTCACCGATGCCGAGCGGCTGCATCACAAGCTGGAGCCTGGCATCTCGAACGAGCCGGAATAAAGTCCCGGACCGCCGGCGGCTTGCGCGAGCCGCGCTCGGAGCACGGCCGCCTGCAAGCTAGTTGTTGCGGCCGCGTTCGGCTTCGGCGGCGCTTCGAATGGCTTCCTCGTGATACCAGCCGCTCGCGCCGGACACGAGCTTAACGCCGTAGGGCAATTGCACGTTCGGCGCGGGGCCGTCGCCTTGGACCCGGAGCGCGAAGCGGCCGCGCGGCGGGAAGGCGTAGATCTTTGCCGATCCGGAAATATTGGTCGTCATTGTTCGGCTCCATCGCCGTGCGCACATCACAATGCGCGGGTCGTGAATTCAGTCTCCTGAGTCGTTGTTAATATAATGCTTTGCCCGACATTTGTTCGGTGTGCCTCGCAGAAAATAAGCAATTGGCTACAATATGTGCATTCAAGCCGCGTTCATGTCTTTGCTTATTTGAACAGCAGCTCTCCACGTCGCGAAATCATCGCGGTTACTCCGCACCGAGCGGTCCCGGCGCGGACAAGGCCGGTTTGGCACACAAAATGCTTGCAAATCGGCGGGAGGCGGCGAGCAGCCGCGGTGTTCGGCTGCGCACGCTTCGACGCACGGTTACATCAGCCAAGAGACAGCCAAGAGAGACGGGTATGACAAAATATAAGCTCGAATACATATGGCTCGACGGTTACACGCCGACGCCGAATCTGCGCGGTAAAACACAGATCAAGGAATTTGCCGCGTTTCCCACGCTCGAGCAGCTGCCGCTGTGGGGTTTTGACGGCTCTTCGACCATGCAGGCGGAAGGCCACAATTCGGACTGCATCCTAAAACCCGTCGCGGTCTATCCGGACGCCGCGCGCACCGATGGCGCGCTGGTGATGTGCGAAGTCATGCTGCCGAACGGCGAGCCGCATCCGTCGAACAAGCGCGCCACCATTCTCGACGATCCCGGCGCCTGGTTCGGCTTCGAGCAGGAATATTTCTTCTACAAGGACGGCCGGCCGCTGGGCTTTCCGGCGAGCGGCTATCCGGCGCCGCAGGGCCCGTATTACACGGGCGTCGGCTACAAGAACGTCGGCGACATCGCCCGCAAAATGGTCGAGGAGCATCTCGATCTATGTCTCGCCGCCGGCATCAATCACGAAGGCATCAACGCCGAAGTGGCGAAGGGCCAGTGGGAATTCCAGGTGTTCGGCAAGGGCTCGAAGACTGCCGCCGACCAGATGTGGATGGCGCGTTATCTGATGCTGCGGCTGACCGAAAAATACGGCGTCGACATCGAGTTCCACTGCAAGCCGCTCGGCGACACCGATTGGAACGGCTCCGGCATGCATACCAACTTCTCGACGACGTATATGCGCGAAGTCGGCGGCAAGGAGTATTTCGAGGCGCTGATGAAGGCATTCGATGGGGCGCGTGAGGATCACATCGCGGTCTACGGCCCGGACAACCATATGCGGCTCACCGGCAAGCACGAGACCGCGGCGATCACCGAATTCACCTACGGCATCGCCAACCGCGGCGCCTCGATCCGCGTGCCGCACAGCTTCGTCAACAACAGCTACAAAGGCTATCTCGAGGACCGCCGGCCGAATTCGCAAGGCGACCCGTACGCGATCACCTCGCAAATCCTCAAAACCGTCGCGTCGGTGCCGACCAGCGGCAAAGTCAGCGCCGCCGCTTAAGGCGACATCCATTTGACCCGATAAGCGTGAGGGTTGCGAACCAACCCTCACGCCTCCGGCCGGAGCAACGTCCGACCGCCGCGTTCGGCGTCGGCTTCATTGAGCTCGATGAGCCCGATGCCGCGGGGGAGGTGATTGGCGTCCCTCCCCCGATCCCTTGGTGCGCCGTTTTCGTTGCGTGCCGCGCGCTCCTAATCGTCGTCGCGGTCCTTGCGGATGATGACCTTCTTCTCCGTGCCGGGCACGGCCAGGAAGGGCCGATCCTCTTGGCGTTTCTTGATCACGGTGGTCTGGCCGGCGTCGTTGTCCCTCTTGATGATCGTGGTGTCTTCCGCCTTCGCGGACGCGACCATCTGCACGCTCATCACCAGCGCCGCGAACGATGCTCGTATCGCCTCCGGCGCGGCCGAGCAACAACCCGTGCAACTGGTGCAGCATTTCAATCATCATCATCACCACCGCTATTTCCGCGTGGAGCGACCGGATGCGTCAGCCGCCAGGCCATGCGGGGCGACGATCATGGCGAGGATCAGCGTGCCGACGGAAATATGCAGGATCATCGCGACGCCGGGATTCATGCCGCGCTTGACATCCGGCAGCGGGCTTTGACGACCTGACCCCGCGCTCAAGCTTTGATATGCTTGCCGACGAATTCCACTATGTCGGCAAATGCGCCGCCGATTTGCGACAGATCCGGCGTGTGGCCCTTGTGGCGCTCCATCTCGATATATCTCAATTCGATCTCGCCGCCGGCTTTACGGTAATTGGCGACGAAGCGTTGCGGCTCGTTGCCGGGGAAACTCAACTCCACGTCCTTATAGTCGTGCACGTCGTCGCCGCGCGCCTGAAACCAGATCGCCGGCGGCAATTGCAGAGTCTCGCCGCGCTCGAGCGCCAGCATCGGATTGCCCTCGGCCATCTCGGCCTCCGACGGCCAATAGGCGTCGTGGCGCGGCACGATGCTCTTGCCCCACTCCTCGCCGCGATCGATCGCACGCTTGGCGTGCCGGTAGCGCGACAGCGGATTGATCACCGGCCACGACATGACCACACAGGGCACGCTCGCATCCACCTTGGGCGAGCCCGGCGGCAGGGCGATCGCCGAATAGCGCGCATCGTTCGGCCGCATGGCGACGAGCATGGCCAGATGCCCGCCGCTCGACTGTCCGGACAGCGCCACCAGCTCGGGCCGTGTCTTCAGATCGCGCGCATGCGCCTTCGCCCAGCGCACCGCGTAATTAATGTCCTGCACCGAGGCCGGATACTTCGCCTCGGTGCCGGAGCGGAAATCGAGCGCGATCGAGACGATGCCGTGCGAGGCCATGAATTCGTGGCGCAGATGCTCGGTCTTGCGATCGGACATGCACCAGGCACCGCCGTGGCATTCGACCAGTGCCGGGAACGGCCCCGCTCCGCGCGGCGAAAAAACCCGTGCCAACAGCGGCTTGTCGCCATGGCGGAGATATTCGATGTCCTTGCTGTCGTATGCGGTGGTTTGGGCGTCCAATGCTGCGGTGCTCATTGCGCTTCCTTCCTAGGTGTCGATCTTGGCCAGAACGGCCTGCATTCTTTCCAGCACTTCGCGGGTCTTCTCGGCATAGAAGGCGTTGACGACCTCGCAAACGGTTTGCACTTTCGGATCAAGCGGATTTATCCCGGCCGCTTTCAGCCGAGCGTGCAGATCTTGGAGAACTTCGTCGCGTTCGAACATGGAGCCTCCGGGCCCGCCGACACTGTCGCCGGCGGTGCAGTGACGTCGATAGCACAAAGACACCGGGTCAAGCCGGCCGCGGCGCCGCTGCCGGCAAGATGACGCTGCGCGTCATGGTGCCGAGCGCAATCGCGCCGATGATCAGAAGAATCCCGGCAATCCACAACGCCCAGTCGTAGGAGCCGAGCCCGGACACGACATAACCGGTCACGATCGGCGCCAACAGGCCGCACAGATTGCCGCTCAAGATGGTGAGACTGATCGCTTTGCCGACATCGCGGGCGCGGTGCACGAGGTCGGTGACCAGCGACAGGTTGAGCGAGATCATGGCATTGACGCCGGACAGCGACAGCGCGAACAGCGTCAGGATCAGCGTCGTATTGTCCGTGAACGGCACGAACACGACCACGGCGGAAAGCAGGATGCAGGCGATGACTATGCCGCGCCGCGCGCCGGCCAGCAGTGTGTGGTTTTGCAGCATGCGGTCGCTGATCAGACCGATGACAATGCTGACCGGCACCGCCACCGCCCATGGCACCGCAGTGTAAAGCCCGGTCTTCATGATGGTGAGGTGCTTGGTGTCCTGCAGATAGCTCGGCATCCAGAACAGCAGCAGGTACAGCGTGTAGATGCCGGAGGCCTGCGCGATCATCGCGCCCCATTGCGATGGCGACTGCAAAAGCTCCAGCACCACCTTAGGACTGCCGTGCATACCGATTTCGTCGGGCGTGCCGGCCGAGCGTTCGGCGAGGATTTTTTTGCGTTCTTCCGGCGACAGCCAGGTCACCGTTTCGGGGCGGTCGAACCAGAACAGATTGCAGGCAAGCCATACGAAGCCGAGCGCGCCGAGGACGATAAACGCCGCGCGCCAGCCCCAGGCGCTGGCAATCGCCGCGGTGACGACGGCGCCGAGCGCCGGGCCGACGAAGCTGCCGGCACTCCACACCACATTGGCAACGCCGCGCTCCCGGGCCGGCATCCATTCGCGCACGATCCGTCCGCAAGACGGGATCGACGTCGCCTCGCCCGCGCCCATCACCATGCGTGCGACGATCAGGCTGGCGAAGCTCCACACCCCGGCGGTCGCCGCCATGGCCAGCGACCATAATGCGATGCCGACGGAGTTGATGTTTCGCGCCGAATAACGGTCGAGCAGGATGCCGATGGGAAGCAGGAAAATCACGTAAGTCCACAGGAAGGACGAGAACAGATAGCCCATCTCGACTGGCGAAAGCTTGAACTCGCCGCGTACCGCCTGCGCCACGATGCCGAGCGCCGAGCGATCCATGTAATTGATCGTGACCAGCGCCAGCGTCAGAACATAGACCCAGCCGCGCCGGAAATGGCTGGTGGCCACTGTAACGGTTTGCGTACTCATGGTCGCCTCCCCATTGTCACTATGATTATTGTGCGACCGCCGCTTTTGTGCCGCGCTACCGCTTGGTTTTTCTGAGCGGTTACTGTTTCGGCGGCGCGGCACCTGCCGCCGCCGGCGGCGCGCCCGCCGCGCCGGACGCGGGACCGCGCGGATCGTTTCGGTTGGCCATGCAATTCTTCAGGAACTTCGCTCGCGCCGCGCCCTGCAATTTCTGATCGTCGGCGCCGAACTTGCAGGTCGCCATTTTTTCCTTCGCCGTCACCGCCAATGACGGCGCGCTCGGCAGCATGGCGATCAACGCGGCGGCCAAGAAGATGGTGCGATAGGCGTGGCTGGGCATGGCGATATCCCCTGACTGTCGGAGCTGCATATTAGCACCGAATGGATGGCGCGATACCATGGCGCAAATTGGCGCTATAAGGCGACCGCATGACCTCCGCCGCCCGAACCAGCGACGTCCTCGCCCGGATTAAGCCGGGCCTGACCGGCTCCTCTACGATCGTGGTTGGACCGGAGCATACCGCACCGTTTGTCGGCTCCGGGCGTATCGCAGTGCTGGCGACGCCGGTGATGATCAATGTCATCGAGGCCGCGGCCTTGGCGGCGATCGAGCATCTGCTTCCCGCCGGCCACCAGAAGTCTCGGCATCCATCTCGACGTCAGCCACACCGCGGCGACCCCGGTCGGCTTGCGAGTGACCGCGACGGCCGAGGTGGTGCGGCTCGAAGGCCGGACGGTAACGTTCCACGTCGAGGCCCGCGACGATTTCGAATCGATTGGCGGCGGCAGTCATCAGCGCGTGGTTGTCAGCGTGGCGCGGTTCGACGAACGGGTGCAGCGCAAATTGCGTGGCACATAACGCCGCGCCAGTGCGATGCTGCGCAAGATAATACCGCGCTGACCGCTGACCGGGATCCTCAGCGCCGGCCGGAAAACCAGCCGACCCCAAACAGCACGACGGCGGCAACCAGAGCGGCATAGGCATGCAGGTGGTGAATGTGCGTCGAACCCGCAGCATAGCCCGGCATGAATGTCGGCAGGGAGCCGGCCTGGACCGTGTAGTACATCACTGCGGCGATGACGCAAATAATGGCGAGCAGATAGGCGATTATCTTCATCGATCGGTTCCCCAAAATCGCACGCGGCGCGCGAATGCGCGCCATCGGCGCCTTAATGAGGTTCCGTTAGCACGACGCCGGCGGGCTTGGCGAGACGGGAAAACCGTACCCGCGCTGGCCGCTTGTGTTCGCCGGCGTACGCGGCGATGATCCTTGGCAAAACTAAGGGGGGACAATCATGGCCATCAGCCTCACCGGGCTTGGCGCGGCGCTTGGCTTTCTCGCGCTCGCCGCGCTTCCAGCCGGCGCTCAGCCGCTCGACGATCTTTATGCCAAGGCAAAAAACGAAGGCGCCTTCGTGCTCTATGTCGGCGGCCCGACCGCGCCCTGGGAGGCGATGGCAAAGGTGTTCAACCAACGCTATCCCGGCATCACTGTCTCGATCAGCGGCGGTTTCTCCAACGTGCTCGACAAGAAAATCGACGCACAGATTGCCGCCGGCAAGCTCGAGGTCGACGCCGCGATCTTGCAGACGATCGCCGATTTCGTGCGCTGGAAGGACGACGGGCGGCTCGTCAATTTCAAGCCCGCGGGCTTCGACAAGATCGATGCCAGCTTTAAGGATCCGGCTGGCGCTTATTGGGCGACGATGGTCAATGCCGTGCCCTATATGTACAACACCGAGAAAGTCGTCGCGGCCGACATCCCGAACTCCGCTCTCGATTTCCTCAAACCGCAATTCCAGGGCAAGGCGGTCACGCCTTATCCGGCGGATGACGACGTCACGTTATGGGTATTTTACCACATCGTGAAGAAATACGGCTGGAGCTACATGGACAAATACATGGCCACCAAGCCGAACTTCATTCAGGGCCACCTCGGCGAGCAGCGCAGCATCGGCGCCGGGCAAAACCTGGTCACGTTCGATTCGATCTACAACATCACCACGGTGTTGAAGAAGCAGAAAATGCCGGTGGAGTCCCATTTCCCAACCGTCGACGCAACGCCGTTCTGGCCGCTCACCGGCGCCATCTTTAAAAATGCGCCGCACACCAACGCGGCCAAATTGTTCCTGACCTGGCTTCTGGAGCCGGCGCAACAAATCGCCACCGAAACCTGGTCCGGACGCGGCGACGTGCCGCCGCCGGCCGGCTACAAGCCGATCTTCTCCTACAAGATCATCAACGACTATCGCGCCTTCCTGACGGATCAGCCGAAGATCGCCGAACTGCGCAAGCGCTTCGAGAAATACACCGGCCCCGTCGTGAACGCCGGCGGCGTGCGTTAGAGCATGATCCCGAAAAGTGGATACCGGTTTCCCACCTTCGCGAAGCCCGCTTCGGCGGGCGAAGCAAGGGCGGAAAAGATCATGCTCAAACAAAATGCTGGAGACCGATTTTGATTCCATCAAAATCGATTAGGCTCTAGGCGCGCGCCCTATTCCGCTACAATCGGCAGCGGCGCGGCATGCGCGGCCGCGCCGCTCGCCAATGCGGCTAGGATGCGCTCGACCAGCGCACGGGCCGAATCGGCGGACAGCTCGACCGCGACACGGTCGCGGCCGCCCTCGCCTTCATTGGTGAAGTCGATGGCGAGCACGTGATCGAGCGTCGAGTAATAGGGATGGTCGAAATAGACATTGGCGGTGTCGATCCGCATCCAGCCTTTGCGGCCCTTGGCGCTGCCGACCAGCGCCGCCTTTTCGACGATGTAGGAGCACATGGAGTTCTTCTCCGAATTTATTCGGCGGCAATGCTGGCGGCAGACGTCCCCAGATAGCGGTTGTAGAAGGCAAAGACCTTCTTCCAGCCATCCAGCGCCTGATCGGGCCGATAGGCGTCGCGGGAGGTATTGAAGAAAGCGTGCCCGGCGCCGTCGTAACGGTGAAACTCGTAGTTCTTGCCGAGCTTCTTGAGGACGGCCTCGGTTCGGTTGACCTGATCGGCGGTCGGATTGGCGTCGTCATTGCCGAAAATGCCGAGCAGCGGGCAGTTCAGCTTGTCGGTGAGATCGATCGGCGCCACTGGGCGCTTGTCGTTGAGCAGTTTCGGATCGTCGACGATCACATTGCCGCCCCAGCAATCGACCACGGCGTCGATCCCGGGCAAGGCACAGGCGGCGAGATAGGCGTGGCGGCCGCCGGAACAGAAACCGATGACGCCGATTTTGCCGTTGCTGTTTGGCTGCGAGCGCAGATAGGCCATCGCTCCGGCGGTATCGCCGATCACCTGCGCGTCGGCCACGCCGCCGGCCGCACGCACGCGCGCGCCGATGTCGTCGGGACTGTCGTTACCCTCGCGAAAGTAAAGGTGATGCGAAATCGCCGCGTAGCCGTGGTGGGCGAACTTGCGCACCACTTCCATGATCCATTCGTCCCAGCCGGGCAAATGATGGATGACGACGACGCCGGGAAATTTACCGGCGCGTGTCGGTCGCGCGTAATAGGCGTCGCCCTGATCGCCATTGTGGCCACGGAACCGCACCGATTCCGCGTGCAGGCCTTGATAAAAACTCACGTGGGATTCTCCCCTTCTGGCGGCTCAAGCCGGCCGCAAAATCAAGATCACTTATTGGCCGCTGCGGCGCTTGGCGCCGAGTTCGGGCAACGATACAGCACCGCCTTGTAGGCGCCGTTGCTGTCGACGAATTCGACGGTGTTGTCGGGCTTCGGCGTGAACGTGATATTGCCCATCAGCGGTCCGCTCGGGAACTTGCACTCGACGTGTTCGGCATAACTACCGCCGTCCTTTTTCGTGTCCAGAATGGTGCAAACGCCGACATTGGACACGATTTCCTGAGCCGAGATCGTCACTTTGGCGGCGGCCGGATCGCTGCCGTCGCCTTTGCAGGCGACGTTCTGGGTGTAATTTCCCGTAAACGGAAATTCGTCGGCCGCGAGCGCGGCGCTCGGTTGACCAACTGCAACGAACGCCAGCGCGACGCATCCGGCGAGCGGATGAATGGTTCTGTACACGCGTCCCTCGACTGATGTGCTATTACCCGTCACCGCCCCGACACCGCAGCCGCCACCCGTCGGCAAAATGTAGCGAAAGTCGCGCGCTGAAGCCAAACTTTTTTCGGTGCGCGCGCATCGGATTTTGCCGCGACGTGACCTGCGCGCGATCCCGGACGATGCAACCCGGAATTCCCCCGGCAATCCCGCAATCGAAGGCAGATGGCAAGGATCGTTGCTCGGCGCGTGGTAACTTGACGATCGGGGTCTCAGTGATCGCGGAACCCGTCGCTGATGACCCGCATGCGGGCCGTCGACCAATTCTTCGGGCCGTCGAGCTCCTGCTCGGCGACATCGCCGCAATTGATGTCGCCTTTGTCGGCGAACTGGCCGTTCCGATTGTCGAACCGCCATTGGTGGCAGAGATCACCGGTTTCGGGCACGTAGAGGATCGAGCCGTTATAGACAGCGTTGCCCTGCGCCGCTTCGAACGTGCCTGCGGACTGACGCTTCGCTATCGTCAGATATTGATCGGTCGCCAGCGCGCCGAGTCCAAGCACGGACGCGATCGCGATCACGACGATAAATACCTGCCGGGCGCCATTGTCGGCGTACGCATGTCTTTTCACAGGGCGAGGAAACCGGGTCATTTTGGGCTGTCCCGCAAGCGGCATGTCCACAATACCTCAGCGCAGATTACCGATGCGCAGTGGACACCGATATGGCTAAGGAATCGATAATCCAGCCATTGCGCGCAAAAAGACGACGCCCGAGGGGCGCCGTCCGCAATCTTTAGGTGCCGCTTTTCAGTGCGCGGTAAGGCCGGAGGAATCCTCCTCCACCACCGGCTCGGGGACGTCGACGGGCTTTGCCGTCGACTCCTCCCAGACGATGGGTTCGGGCTTGCGCGTGAGCGCGCGCGCCAGCACCTCGTCCATGCGCGACACCGGGATGATATCGAGTCCGCTCTTGATGCTGTCGTTGATCTCGACAAGATCCTTGGCATTCTCTTCCGGAATGAGCACGGTCTTGATGCCGCCGCGGTGCGCGGCGAGCAGCTTCTCCTTCAAGCCGCCGATCGGCAGCACGCGGCCGCGCAGCGTGATCTCTCCGGTCATCGCCACATCGCGGTGCACCGGGATTCCGGTCATCACCGAAACGATCGCGGTGACCATGGCGACGCCCGCCGACGGACCGTCCTTCGGGGTTGCGCCTTCCGGCACGTGCACGTGAATATCGCGCTTGTCGAACCACGGCGGCTCGATGCCGAAGGCCACCGCGCGCATGCGGACGTAAGAGGCCGCCGCCGAGATCGATTCCTTCATGACGTCGCGCAGATTGCCGGTGACCGTCATCTTACCCTTGCCGGGCATCATGGCCGATTCAATCGTGAGCAGCTCACCGCCGACGTTGGTCCAGGCCAGACCGGTAACCACGCCGACCTGGTCGACGTCCTCGACTTCGCCATAGCGGTACTTCGGCACGCCGAGGTAATCGGGCAACACCTTATCGATGACCGCAACCGACTCCTTCTTCGAGATGGTGAGCTCCTTGACCGCCTTGCGGATGAGCGTCGACAATTCGCGTTCGAGATTGCGGACGCCCGCTTCGCGCGTGTAACGGCGAATGATCGTGAGCAAGGCCTCGTCGTCGACCGACCACTCCTTCGGCTCGAGACCGTGCTTGACGACGGCGTGCGGGATCAGGTGCTTGCGCGCGATCTCGACTTTCTCGTCCTCGGTGTAGCCGGCGATACGGATGATCTCCATGCGGTCCATCAGCGGCGGCGGAATATTGAGCGTATTCGCCGTGGTGATGAACATCACGTTGGAGAGATCGTAGTCGACCTCGAGGTAGTGGTCGTTGAAGGCGTGGTTCTGCTCGGGATCCAATACTTCGAGCAATGCCGATGACGGATCGCCGCGGAAATCGGCGCCCATCTTGTCGACCTCGTCGAGCAGGAACAGCGGATTTGAGGTCTTCGCCTTGCGCATCGACTGGATGACCTTGCCCGGCATCGAGCCGATATAGGTCCGCCGATGGCCGCGAATCTCGGCCTCGTCGCGCACGCCGCCGAGCGACACGCGCACGAATTCGCGCCCGGTCGCTTTCGCGATCGATTTGCCGAGCGAGGTCTTGCCGACGCCGGGCGGCCCGACCAGACACAGGATCGGCCCGGTCAGCTTGTTGGCGCGCTGCTGCACGGCGAGATACTCGACGATGCGTTCCTTGACCTTTTCCAGGCCGAAATGGTCGGCGTCGAGGATCTGCTCGGCGAGCGTGAGATCCTTCTTGATCTTCGACTTTTTGTTCCACGGGATCGAGAGCAGCCAGTCGAGATAATTGCGCACGACGGTGGCTTCCGCCGACATCGGCGACATCTGCCGCAGCTTCTTGATCTCGTGCTGGGCCTTCTCGCGCGCCTCTTTCGAGAGCTTGGTGCGCTTGATCTTCTCTTCGAGCTCGGCGAGTTCGTCCTTGCCGTCTTCGTCGCCCAGTTCCTTCTGGATCGCCTTCATCTGCTCGTTGAGATAATATTCGCGCTGCGTCTTCTCCATTTGGCGCTTCACGCGCGTGCGGATGCGCTTCTCGACCTGCAGGACGGAGATTTCGCTCTCCATCAGCCCGAGCACCTTTTCCAGCCGCTCGGTGACGACCGGCGTCTCCAGGATCAGCTGCTTGTCGGGAATCTTCACCGCGAGGTGCGAAGCAACCGTGTCGGCGAGCTTGGCATAGTCCTCGATCTGCTGGACCACGCCGACGACTTCCGGCGACACCTTCTTGTTGAGCTTCACATAGCCTTCGAATTCATTGACGACCGAACGCGCCAGCGCTTCGGCCTCGACCTGATCGCCCGAGGAATCGGCGATCACCTCGGCTTCCGCCTCGAAATACTCCTCGCGATCGGTATAGCGCTTGACCTGGGCGCGCGCGGCGCCCTCCACCAGCACCTTCACCGTGCCGTCGGGCAGCTTCAAAAGCTGCAGCACGCTGGCGAGCGTGCCGACACCGAAAATGGAATCGGTCGCCGGATCGTCGTCGGAGGCGTTTTTCTGCGTGGCGAGAAGAATGAACGTGTCCGAACGCATCACCTCCTCGAGCGCCTTGATGGACTTCTCGCGGCCGACGAAGAGCGGAACGATCATATGCGGGAAAACAACTATGTCCCGCAGAGGTAGCACCGGATAGGCCCGGCTTTCACCGGCTGTCAGGAGCGGCTTCGGTTTGGCGGCGCTTGTCATGGCCCCTATTCCTTATTGTTTGCACGCCCATCGAGACCCGCAGGATGCGCTGTGACGACGAACTGCGCACTATAGGTGGCGTCGCCTCGCGGGCCTGTCAAGAAAGGCCGGTTTTTCGAGCAAATTTGCGCGCTGCGGGAGCGGAGCGAAGGGCCGCGTGCCGAATTGCGGGTGCCGGGTGCGCCCACCCGTCAGGCGCTCGCTCCGCCGGTTTCGCCGGCGCGATCGGAACGATCGGCATAGATGTAGAGCGGCCGCGCGCTGCCTTCGACGACCTCTCTCGAGATCACGACCTCTTCGACGCCTTCGAGGCTCGGCAGATCGAACATGGTGTCGAGCAGGATGCTCTCCATGATGGAACGCAGCCCGCGGGCGCCGGTCTTGCGGTCGATCGCCTTGCGCGCGATGGCCGAAAGCGCCTCATCGGCGAGCGTGAGGTCCACCGTCTCCATCTCGAACATGCGCTGGTATTGCTTGACCAGCGCGTTTTTCGGTTCGGTCAGAATGCGCTTGAGCGAGGGCTCGTCGAGATCTTCCAAGGTCGCGACCACCGGAAGCCGGCCGACGAATTCGGGGATGAGCCCGTATTTCAGCAAATCTTCCGGCTCGACCTCGCGGAAAATCTCGCCCTGCTTGCGATCCTCCGGCGCCGCCACCCGGGCGCCGAACCCGATCGAAGTGGAACGGCCGCGCGAGGAGATGATCTTTTCGAGACCGGCGAAAGCGCCGCCGCACACGAACAGGATATTCGTGGTGTCGACCTGGAGGAACTCCTGTTGCGGGTGCTTGCGGCCGCCCTGCGGCGGCACGCTGGCGATGGTGCCTTCCATGATCTTGAGCAGCGCCTGCTGCACGCCCTCGCCCGACACGTCGCGGGTGATCGAGGGGTTATCGGACTTGCGCGATATCTTGTCGATTTCGTCGATATAGACGATGCCGCGCTGCGCCCGCTCGACATTGTAGTCGGCCGACTGCAGCAGCTTCAAAATGATGTTCTCGACGTCCTCGCCGACATAGCCGGCTTCGGTCAGCGTGGTGGCGTCCGCCATCGTGAACGGCACGTCGAGGATGCGCGCCAGCGTCTGCGCGAGCAGCGTCTTGCCGGAGCCGGTCGGGCCGATCAAAAGGATGTTCGATTTCGCCAGCTCAACGTCGTTGTGCTTCGACTGATGATTGAGCCGCTTGTAGTGATTGTGGACGGCGACCGAGAGCACCTTCTTGGCGTGGTCCTGGCCGATCACGTAATCGTCGAGAACCTTGCGGATTTCCCGCGGCGTCGGAATGCCGTCGCGCGACTTCACCAGCGAGGACTTGTTCTCCTCGCGGATGATGTCCATGCACAGTTCGACGCATTCGTCGCAGATAAAGACGGTCGGCCCGGCGATGAGCTTGCGCACCTCGTGCTGGCTCTTGCCGCAGAACGAGCAATAGAGCGTATTCTTGGAGTTGCCGCCGCCAACCTTGCTCATTCCATTCTCCGTCTTCGCCAGCGCAGCACCGCAACTCTATATCCTACGCGGCACTGCGCTAATATTCCGTAGCATCACCCAGTCCCGGCATCACCAAGTCATCAACCACGCCCGGCACCCCAACCCATCGCACACTGCCAATAGTCACCTTTATGACACAAGCGGACATGCTAACGGCGTGCCAATCAAGAATCCATTAACGATAACGCGACTTTGTGCCAGTGTGTTTTCTGGATCACACGCCGAGAAAACGCTTGACCGGGGGGCCTGACCCCGCTTGGGGCCGATGAATCGGCCCCTTTTGTGGCGGCAGAGCGCACCCGACTTAGCTCACCCCTTTGAGGATGGGCTCGGTCTTGAGACCCGGTTCGTCCGGCCGCTTCTCGATCACCTTATCGATGAGGCCGAAATCCTTGGCCATCTCGGAGGTCAGGAACATATCGCGTTCCAGCGCATCCTCGATCCTCTTGAGCGGCTGGCCAGTATGTTTGACGTAGATTTCATTCAACCGGCGCTTGAGGTTCAGGATTTCCTGGGCATGCAACATGATGTCGGTGGCCTGCCCTTGGAACCCGCCGGACGGCTGGTGCACCATGATCCGGGCATTGGGCAGCGCGAAGCGCAGGTCCTTGGCGCCGGCCGCAAGCAACAGCGACCCCATCGACGCCGCCTGCCCGGTGCACAACGTCGACACCGGGGGACGAATGAACTGCATGGTGTCGTAGATCGCCAGGCCCGAGGTCACGATCCCGCCCGGCGAGTTGATGTACATCGAGATTTCTTTTTTCGGATTCTCCGCCTCGAGGAACAGCAGCTGGGCCACGATGAGCGAGGCCATGCCGTCCTCGATCGGACCGGTGATGAAGATGATCCGCTCCTTGAGCAGGCGCGAGTAGATGTCATAAGCCCGCTCTCCCCGGTTGGTCTGTTCGACAACCATGGGGACGAGGTGCTGCATATAGATCTCAGTCGGGTCGCGCATGGATCACCTGGAAGTGGACGCCTGGAGGGGCACTTGGAAGTTTACCTGGAACTGGCTCACCGAAGTCCGGTTTGCCGGGATAGTCACAGCTACGTAGCCGCTGCGGCCTAATGTGGCTTGAGTTGGTCGCCTTGTCGAAGCCGGCTTGTCCACATTGCCTTGCCGATCGGGCAAAGCCACGCATTCGTCTCGGCCATTACCGCAGATAAGCGCGGAAATCGCGCCGGCAAGGCGTAAAAACTACGCGGAAAGCTACCCTATTCCTCGTCTTCCTTGAACAATTCTTCCCGCGAGACCTGCTTGTCGGTTACTTCCACAAGCTCCAGCAGGAAATCGACGACCTTGTCCTCGAATATCGGCGCGCGCAGCGCAGCCAGCGCCCCCGGATTATTGCGATAGTAGTCCCACACCCTCTGCTCCTGGCCGGGAACCATTCTCGCCTGGGCGACAACCGCCTGGCTCAACTGCTCGTCGGTGACTTTGATGTTGTTTTTCTCGCCGATTTCCGCAAGCACCAGACCAAGCCGCACCCGGCGTTCGGCGATTGCGCGATAGTCCGCCCGGGCCTTCTCCTCGGTCGTTCCTTCGTCGGCAAAGGTGCGACCCTGCTGCTTGAGGTCGTTCTCGATCGTCTGCCAGACGTTGTTGAATTCCTCCTCGGCCAGCGTCGGCGGCGGCTCGAACTTGTGGCGGGCGTCAAGCTGATCGAGCAGCGCGCGCTTGACCTTCTGACGCGTAGCGGCCGCGTGCTCGCGCTCAATGCGTTCGCGAAGCGCGTCGCGCAGCTTGGCGAGCGAGTCGAGCCCAAGCGTCTTGGCGAAGGCGTCGTCCATCGTCACCTCGCCAGGCGCTTCCACCTTCTTTGCCGTCACGGCAAAAGTGGCGTCTTTGCCGGCGACGGTGGTAGCCGGATAGTTCTCCGGAAACGTGACGTTGAAGGTTCGGCTCTCTCCGACCTTGATGCCGATGAGGTGATCTTCGAAGCCCGGAATGAACTGGCCCGACCCGAGCAGGATCGGCACGTCGTCGCCAGAGCCGCCGTCGAAGGCCTCTCCATTCATGGTGCCTTGAAACGATACCGTGACGCGGTCGCCCTTTTCCGCTCCTTCGGTTTTGGGGGCGAAGGGCCGGTTCTGCTCGCCGATCGTCTGCAGCGCTTGATCGATCTCGGCATCGGCAACCGGCGCGGTCAGACGTTCCAGCTTGATGGATTTGAAATCGGCCAGCGTGATCGGCGGCACGATCTCCATCTCGACCGTGTAGGCAAGGTCGGATTTGCCCTCGATCACGCCCTCGACTGCGCCTTCCTCCGTTGGCAGCACCACTTTGGGCTCGGTCGCAAGCTTAAAGCCATGCTCGCTGACAATCTTGGTATTGGCCTCGCGTACTGCGGCCTCAATGACCTCGGCCATGGCGGACTTGCCGTAAAGGCGCTTGAGATGCGCCACCGGCACCTTGCCGGGGCGAAAGCCGCGCAGCTGCACGCGGCCCTTCAGGTCGTCGAGCCGTTCCTTGACCTTGGCTTCCAGATCGGTCGCGGGCACGACGACGCGGTATTCCCGCTTGAGACCCGCGGCGGCAGTTTCAGTCACCTGCATCGGCACTACTCTTCAACGGCGCGAGATCGAGCGCATCCCGGCCAAGTTTTGGAAAAACCGCCCAGCTGGTGCGGGCGGAGGGGCTCGAACCCCCACGACTTTCGTCACGGGAACCTAAATCCCGCGCGTCTACCAATTCCGCCACGCCCGCGACGCGCAGGGCGGCCCGGTGGCGCGGCTTATATCATGCGGGGCGCGCCGGCTACTACAAAATTAGCCCGGGTTTTGCCGCAGTCGAATCCGCGATTTCAGCCAAGTAGCACCCGGTAAACGCGCGGCAGCATTTCCGGCAGATCCTCGGAGATAAGCCCAGGGCCGAACGCGCTGGCGGCCTCGCCGTGGAGCCAGACCGCGGCCGAAGCGGCCTCGAAGGCGGGCATGCCCTGAGCCAAGAGGCCGGTGGCGATGCCCGTTAGAACGTCGCCGGCGCCGGCGGTGGCGAGGTAGGCAGGCGCATTTGCAGCTATCGAGGCGCGGCCGTCGGCTGCCGCGACCACCGTGTCGGCGCCCTTAAGCAATATGGTTGCGCCGGTCATTTCGGCCGCGAGGCGCGCTCGCTCAAGCTTGGAACCTACTTTAGTTCGCGCGTCCAAGGCACCAAAATATCTCGAGAATTCGCCCTCGTGCGGAGTCAGGATCGTGGCCTTTCCGGCGCGCGCTTTCACGGCCTCGGCGAGCCGGCGGGGCGACTGCGCGAAGCTCGTCATGGCGTCGGCATCGAGCACCACGGCGCGGTCGCCGGAAAGCGCCGCGAGGACGAGTTCGCAGGTCGCCTCCTTGACTCCGATGCCGGGACCGATGGCCAGCGCATTGAGCCGGCGGTCGGCGAGGAACGCTGCGAGCTCGGCGGCGCCGTCGACCGGCCGCACCATCACGGCGAGACTGGCCGCCGCATTGACCGCAAGCGCCTCGCGCGGGCTGGCGATGGTCACGAGTCCCGCCCCGGCACGCAACGCGCCGCGGGCCGCGAGCCGTGCCGCCCCCGTCGACCAGGAGGGGCCGGAAGCGATGACCGCGTGTCCGCGGTCGTATTTGTGCCCCGCATAGCCGGGCACGGGAAAACCTGCCCGCCACAGCGCCGGAACGTTCTCGAAGGTCCGCGGCGCGACGGTTGCGAGAACCGTTGCCGGAATGCCGATGTCGGCGATGGAAAGCGTGCCGCAAAGCATGCGCCCGGGCAGCAACAGATGGCCGGGCTTCTTGCGAAAGAACGTAACCGTGTGGGCCGCCTTGACCGCGGCGCCCATGACGGCGCCCGACGTTCCATTGATGCCGCTCGGCAGGTCGACGGCGACCACTGGGGCGCCCTGGGCGTTCATCGCCTCGATCATGGCGCGCGCAAGCCCTTCGACCGGGCGGTCAAGGCCGGCGCCAAAGAGCGCATCGACGATGATGTCGGTGCGACCAAGCGCGCCAGGCTCGGCCGGCGCAATCGACCCGCTCCACTTCTTTGCCGCGAGCGCTGCATCGCCTTTGAGGTGACTGGCCTCTCCGACCGGCAACACGTCCACTTTGTAGCCGCGCGTGGCAAGAAGCCGCGCCACGACAAAGCCATCGCCGCCGTTGTTGCCGGGCCCCGCCACCACGGCGACCCGGCTGCCAGGGCCACGACGCCCAGCCACCGCTTCGGCCACCGCAGCGCCGGCGTTTTCCATGAGCGCAATGCCGGCGACACCGCCGGAGATTGCGAGCCGGTCGGCTTGCGCCATTTCGGTATTGGTGAGGAGCTCGATCATGTCCGGGCGCACCATAGCCAATGCATCGTTTTGCGAATATCGGCGGATCCACCCGTGACCCTGGACCGTTGACGCGATTGTAGGCAGTGTGCCTGTTTAATTGGCGAAGACCTACTCCAAGCTTGTGCAGCCACCGTCAGATACCACCATACCGCTTTGATCTAACAGGGGTTTTGGCACGCCTAAGGCCTTGGCACGGGACCTGCTAACTAGGGCTCGGTTCCAAGGATGATTTGCTCACCACGGAGCCGGGAGAAGAGACGCGATGAAAAAAATCGAGGCGATCATCAAGCCGTTCAAGCTCGACGAGGTGAAGGAGGCTCTCCAGGAAGTCGGTCTTCAAGGAATTACCGTCACCGAAGCGAAGGGATTCGGGCGCCAGAAGGGGCATACGGAGCTCTATCGCGGCGCCGAATATGTTGTCGATTTTCTCCCCAAGGTGAAGATCGAGATTGTGCTCGGTGACGACATGGTTGAAAAAGCCATCGAGGCCATCCGTCGCGCCGCCCAGACCGGGCGTATCGGCGACGGCAAAATCTTTGTCTCAAATATCGAAGAAGCCATCCGGATCAGGACGGGGGAATCCGGAACAGACGCCATCTAAATTGCTGGTCCGCCCGCTCACGCCGGCCGGCCGTGGGTGGAATTGAGCCAGCGCGACGCGACATCCAACAGCACCACGAAAGGTACGGCTACCATGACGACGCCAAAGAATGTCATGAAGATGATCAAGGACAGCGACGTAAAATACGCTGATTTCCGCTTCACCGATCCGCGCGGCAAGTGGCAGCACGTCACTTTCGACATCGGCATGATCGAGGAAGACACGTTCGCCGAGGGCCAGATGTTCGACGGCTCGTCGATTGCGGGATGGAAGGCGATCAATGAATCCGACATGTGCCTGATGCCGGACCCCTCCTCGGCCTGCATCGATCCGTTCTTCGCCGAGACCACGCTGGTGCTGGTCTGCGACGTGCTCGAGCCGACGACCGGCGAGCCCTACAACCGCGACCCGCGCGGCATCGCCAAGCGCGCCGAGGGCATGGTCAAGTCGATGGGCGTCGGCGACACGGTCTATTTCGGGCCGGAAGCCGAATTCTTCGTGTTCGACGACGTCAAGTACAAGGCGGAGCCCTACAACACCGGCTTCAAGCTCGACTCGGTGGAATTCCCGACCAACTCCGACACCGACTACGAGGGCGGCAATCTTGGCCACCGGGTGTGGACCAAGAAGGGCTACTTCCCGGTGCCGCCGCAGGACTCGGTGCAGGACATGCGATCGGAAATGCTCGCCGCCATGGCGCGCATGAACGTCAAGGTGGAAAAGCACCACCACGAAGTGGCGTCCGCCCAGCACGAGCTTGGCATGAAATTCTCGCCGCTGACCATGATGGCGGATCAGATGCAGATCTACAAATACTGCATCCAGCAGGTGGCCCAGGTCTACGGCAAGACCGCCACCTTCATGCCGAAGCCGGTCTATGGCGACAACGGCTCGGGCATGCATTGCCATCAGTCGATCTGGAAAGGCGGCAAGCCGGTGTTTGCCGGCAACAAATATTCCGACCTGTCGGAGACCTGCCTGTCCTACATCGCCGGCATCATCAAGCACGCCAAGGCGATCAACGCCTTCACCAATCCGACGACCAACTCCTACAAGCGCCTGGTGCCAGGCTTCGAGGCGCCGGTGCTGCTCGCCTATTCGGCGCGCAACCGCTCGGCGTCGTGCCGCATTCCCTACACGACCAATCCGAAGGCCAAGCGCGTCGAGGTACGTTTCCCCGATCCGCTCGCCAATCCCTATCTCGCCTTCGCGGCGATGCTGATGGCCGGCCTCGACGGGGTGAAGAACAAGCTCGATCCGGGCGAGGCCGTCGACAAGGACCTCTACGATCTGCCGCCGAAGGAGCTGAAGAAGATTCCGACGGTTTGCGGCTCGCTGCGCCAGGCCCTCGAAGAGCTCAACAAGGACCGCGGCTTCCTCAAGGCCGGCGGCGTGTTCGACGACGACTTCATCGACGCCTATGTCGATCTGAAGATGAGCGAGATCATCCGCTTCGAGCACACCCCGCATCCGGTCGAATTCGAAATGTACTATTCGGCGTAAGCGTTGGTATCCTCCCGGCATTGCCTGTACGCGATGCAAACTTAAAGGGCGCTGCGGCGCCCTTTTTCTTTGGCGATGTTATAGATGGGTGTAGCGCAGCGAAGTGCTGGAATATGACGGCGTAAGCGGCGCGATCGGGAACTGGTACGCCTATGCGCTCGGCCCGAACGACGTGCTCAACCAGATCAACGTCGCATCGGGCACGCGCGCGACGCTGATCCCCGACGTCCAGGGCTCGTTCATCGGCGCGCTCGACGCCGGCTCGGGCGCGCTGACCAAATACGGCTATCAGACCTACGGCGAGAGCGGCGCGGCCGGCGGCAGCTTCCGCTACACCGGCCAGCGCATCGATCCGGAGACCAACGGCCTCTATTACTACCGCGCCCGCATGTACGCGCCGGCGTGGGGGCGGTTTATGCAGGTCGACCCGATTGGCATCAAGCTACTATTGACCAAAGCGGCAGCGGGCCAACCAAATCTGCAAGCGACGCAGCCGTCATCAATAGCCGGTATCGCACCGGATGGGTTTGTCGGCGCGGGCGCAACGAGCAGCTCGACAGGATCAAACGCCCAAACGGCCTTTTGGTACGTGGCGGCCGAGAATCTGTACGGCTATGTGGGCAACGATCCGATCAATAACGTCGACCCAAATGGCCAGGATCCATTCATTGGCGCCACCGTTGGGCTGCTTGCCGGCGCGTACTACGGAGCACTCGGAGCTGCGTTTACACCTGGTGCCAGTGTCACGTCAGTCCTTGCTGCAGCAGGTGTTGGCGGTCTAATAGGTGCAGGTATCGGCGCGCTGGATCCAAGCCTTGGAATCGGGACGTTGGCAGTGGTGGGCGGAGGGGCTGCGGGATTTGCCGACATTGCCGGTCAATTGATCACCAACTATGCTGCAGGGAATCCACTTGGAAACATCAACTACGGCTCAACCGCGGGTGCGGTGTTGGGTGGTGCCCTCACTGGAGCAGGAGGAACAGCACTGAGTTTGCTCCGCCCGGAGGCTATTCCTGAGACAATTACTGCGATCGGAGCGGCGTCAATTAGCGCAGGGCCTGGAGCGTTTCTCACAGCCACCGGTGCGGCATTGGGTCAATCTCCACAGGGGACCGGCGGGAATGCATTGAGTAAGTAAAGCGCGCGATGAGTGACGCCAGAAATGGATGAGACCTCTCTTCTTATACCGCGGATCGCAATACTGTTTCTCGTACCTGTCGAGCTTGGAATCGTGGCTTGGTATTTCCTTTATTGGGATTTGTTCCCGAAATACTCAGTGCGAAGGCTTTTGCCGTGGTTAATTCTCGTTTTAAGCGCCGTTGGCATTCCGCTGCTGCAGATGTTAATTTACAAATCGATCACGTCTACAGCCAAGATCAATGATCCCTACGTCGGTATCATAATTTTTGTCGAAAGCGTGATGGCCGTGACCTTGTTATTCTATCTCCTCTTCAAGAGGAGAACGCAGAATAGACGAAAATTACGGTGACAGTGCACCTAGTTTATGCGCTCTGAGTTTCGCCGCTGCCGCAGCGCGCCTGCCCCGTCACCGCACCAAAATCGGCACCGTCAGCGTCGACACCGCGTAATTACGGTGACACCTTACTATTTCCCCAAATAAATCGTCACACTATGATGCACCATGTAATTACGGTGACACCTTACTATTTCCCCAAATAAATCGTCACACTATGATGCACCATGGCCCGCCTCGCCCGCATTGTCGTGCCCGGCCTGCCGCATCACGTGACCCAGCGCGGCAACCGGCGGCAGAAGATTTTCTTTGAGGACGGCGACTATGCGCTGTACCGCGATCTGTTGGCCGAGCGCTGCCGCAAAGCCGGTGTCGCGGTGTGGGCCTATTGCCTGATGCCGAACCATGTTCACCTCATCCTGGTGCCGGCAACCGCGAACGGGCTGGCGCTGGCGCTCGGCGAAACGCACCGCCGCTATACCGGCTTCGTCAATGCGCGGCTGCGCGTCACCGGACATTTGTTTCAGGGCCGCTTTGGCTCGGTGGCAATGGACGAACCGCATCTCATCGCCGCGGCGCGCTACGTGTCGCTTAATCCGGTGCGGGCGCGGCTGGTGCGCCGGGCGCGGGATTGGCCTTGGTCGAGCGTGCGCGCGCATTTGCGGGGACGCGACGATGGGCTCGTCACCGTCGCGCCGCTGCTGGAGCGCATGGCGGGCCGGTTCGGCGACCTGGTGGAGACCGGACCGACGCCGCCAGAGCTTGCCGCGATCCGCGCCGCGGAGACCATCGGCCGCCCACTCGGCGCGCCGAGCTTTCTCGATCGTCTCGAAGCCAGGCTCGGCCGCGCAGTGCGGCCGGGCAAGCGGGGCAGGCCCACGCGGACGGATAATTGGGGAAATAGTAAGGTGTCACCGTAATGCCACCGCTACGGGCGCAACCTTCAATTACAGCTACGACGCCACCAATCGGCGCATCGGCGAGACGGCGAGCGACAACAGCTGGTGGAGCTATCCGACGACGGCGATCAATGTCAGCTACATGGCGAATAATCTCAACCAATACACCATGGTCGGTTCGGCTATGCCGAGCTACGACGGCAACGGCAATCTCATTTCCGACGGCACCTTCACCTATGGCTACGACGCCGAGAACCGGCTCGTCTCGGCGAGCGGCGCGGGTCTCGCCGCCAGCTACGCCTACGACGCGCAAGGACGGAGGAAATCAAAAACCGTCAACGGCACGACCACGATCTACGTCACCGACGCCGATAACCGCGAAGTCCTCGAATACAACGGCTCAAGCGGCGCGATCGGGAACTGGTACGCTTATGCGCTCGGCCCGAACGACGTGCTCAACCAGATGAACGGTGCCGGGACAACACGCGCGACGTTCATTCCAGACATTCAGGGTTCGTTCATCGGCACGCTCGACGCCACCTCGGGCTCACTCACCAAATACGGTTATCAAGCCTACGGCGAAAGTGGTTCGCCCAACACCAGCTTCGCCTATACCGGCCAGCGCCTCGATCCGGAGACCGGCCTCTACTATGATCGCGCGCGAATGTTCTCGACTGCCTTGGGGCGTTTCCCGCAGACCGATCCGATTGGGTATGCGGGTGGCAGTAATCTTTATCGATACGCTGCGAATGATCCACTGAATCAGAGCGATTTATTGGGACTAACCCAAGACAGCCCAGTGGCGCAGGCCGCAAACTTTACCACCACGACATTCCAACCCTATATCAACGCCTACGAAAGTTATATTGTAATGCCCCTTCAAACCGCGTTGCAGGCCGTAGCTTGGTTGTCGGGTCCGTCCAGCCCGATTGGCACCGCGCCGGGCGGAGGGCTCGCGTGGGCGGCACCGGAACTCAGCGGATTAAGTGGTGGGCTTAGTGCGCTTGCGGGGGCAGTCGGTAGCGAGGAAGCAGCAAGCGGAACTGTCCTTGCTCAGCAGCTGGGCAGATCGGGCGAGGAAGCTGTCGGGGTTTTAGGTCCAAAGGTAGGCGTCGCTCTTCCAAACAGCACTGCTATACGGTTCCCGGACATCCTGACGCAAAGCACAATTGGCGAAGTCAAGAATGTTCAGTACCAGGCCCTCACGCAACAGCTACAAGATTATCTGAGTATCGCACAATCGACAAATCGCAATTTCAATCTGTACGTGAGACCATCAACGCAGCTTTCTGGTCCTTTGCAGAATTTAATAAGCAGTGGTCAGATTCAGCTGCTATATATTCCGGGAGCGCCGTGAGATGGGAACAAAGAGAAAACCAGTTACCGCGGAGCAACTCCTCGCAAATCTTCATCAAGATTCGCGGTGGATGCAGCAGCAAAAAGCAAGAGAAAAAGAAGAGATCGCTCGAAGGGCAGAATCTGCCGTCGAGCAGAGAGACCTTTTGCGAGATTTGGCGCGTGAGGGATATTCATTGGACACAGTTTGGGATTTAGTTAATTCAAGTGCCCCGTATCCGAAGGCTGTTCCTATCCTCCTCAAGCATGTGAGTCGTCCATATAGCGTGGGCGTAAAGGAAGGCATTGCTCGTGCACTAACGACGGAACTCGCCGCGGGAGAGCAAAGCTGCAACATACTAATTAATGAATACAAAAAACTCAATGATGACGGCCTCAATAGCTTAAAATGGGTGATAGGAAACGCCATTTCTATTGTCGCCGTTAGAGAATGTGCGCCCGAGATTATTGAGCTACTTCGCAACAAGGCAAATGGCAGAGCGAGAGACATGATGACGTTACGGTTTCCCAGGATATGCTCTGCCCCCTTGGGAAGGCAAATTCTAACTGGACTCTCGAATGATCCCGAGATTGGCGCCTTCGCGAACTCGAGCGCTGGAGACCCTCCCAAAGGCAAAGTGACGACCAATGCCTATGACCTCCACGATTGATTGGCCAGCGTGACTGACCCGCTCTATCGCCAGACCGCCTACGCCTACGACGCCATGAGCCGGCGCGTCGGCGTCAGCAATCCGGCGATCCAGGCGACGCCGCTGTTGGCGCAGAGTTTTACGCCGGACGGGCTGATCGGCAGCCTCACCGACGCCAATGGCAACACCGCGACCTTCACGCCCGACGGCTTCGACCGGCTGGCGACCACCACCTATCCCGGCGGCAGCACCGAGGTGTTGGGCTATGACTTCGACGGCAATGTGCTGTCGCGCAAGACGCGGGCGGGAGCGACTGTCGGCTTTACCTACGATACGCTCAACCGGCTGTCGACCAAGGCGGTGCCCGGGGAAGCGACGGTGACCTACGCCTACGACCAGGCCAGCCACCTGATCGGGGTGAGCGACTCCAGCGCGTCGATGACGGCGCCGGCCAGTTCGGCGTCCTATTCGGCGACTTATGCCTACGACCAGCTCAATCGCCCGCTCGCCGTGAATTGGTCGCCCGCGCCAGCCCAGACCACGCCCACGGCGACCAGCGCCAGCTTCACGTTCGCGTACGATCCGACCAACCGCCGCATCGGCCAGACCGCGACCGACAACAGCTGGTGGAGCTATCCCACAACGGCGACGAATGTGAGCTATACGGCCAATAGCCTCAACCAATATACCGCGGTGGGTTCTGTTAGCCCGACTTACGATGGCAACGGTAATCTCACCTACGATGGCACCTTTACCTATAGCTACGACGCCGAGAACCGCATGATCTCGGCAAACGGAACGGGCCTTACCGCCAGCTACGCCTACGACGCCCAGGGCCGCCGCAAGAGCAAGACGGTCAACGGCACGACGACCTATTTCGTCACCGACGCCAGCAACCGCGAAGTGCTGGAATACAACGGATCGAGCGGTGCGATCGCAAACTGGTATGCCTACGCACTCGGCCCGAACGACGTGCTCAACCAGATGAACGTCGCGTTGGGTACGCGCGCGACCTTGATCCCCGACATCCAGGGTTCGTTCATCGGATCGCTGGATGCAAGCTCAGGCGCGCTGACCAAATACGGCTATCAGGCCTATGGCGAAAGTGGTTCGCCCAACACCAGTTTCGCCTATACCGGCCAACGCATCGATCCCGAAACCGGCCTCTATTATGAGCGCGCGCGCATGTTCTCGACTGCCTTGGGGCGTTTCCCGCAGGCCGATCCGATTGGATATAGAGGCGGGAGCAATCTCTATGTCTATGTGAATAACGATCCTCTGAATTTGGTCGATGCGCCGGGGCTTTCGCCTGACAGCCCGGAGGCAACAAATGGCTGGGTTGCATCGGCGCAGAGTTGGCTGCAGTCCAACGCTTCCACCATCATTGGCTACGGAACCATGGCGGCCGGTGTCGCAATTGGCGTAGCTGGTGTCGTCCTTGCCCCCGAAACCGGCGGCGCATCATTGGGTATGGAGCTGGAAGCGGAGGCTCTTATAGCGGGCGGCGGCGCAGAAGAGCTAGCGCCTGCCGCTGAGCGCGCCGCTCAGATTGCGACCTCGCTAGGAAACACCCAAAAATTCGTGACCATAGGCGTAACGGATACCGCCGAGGGTTTGCGAATTATCAGTTCTAGTGAAAACGCCCTGCGGCCTGCGGCGTTAAATGCTCTGCAAAATGGCGAAATCGCTGTTACCGGAGCCGGGCATGCCGAAGTCACTGGAATAACTGCTGCTGCGGATTTAGGACTGACGCCAATAGGTACGGCTGCCAGCAGACCGATCTGCCCGGTCTGCGCACAATTTCTTCAGAACCAAAGTGTTCCCCCCCTTAGTCCATTAAGATAGGAAGTCGCGCAATGAAAAAACTCGACAACTCCGCTCTGAGGCAGAAACTCGAATCTCTTTCGAAGGGAAAACAGCTAGCATTCGCGCTTCTTCTAAGTAAAAGGATGATCCCGGCGTTGGATAAATTCTCTCGCGACACGAATTTTAATGGCGCCATTTTTCATACCGGTTTGGATAGTGCTTGGAGGTACTTGGCCGGCGATGCGAATATGCCCCGTTATGGCGAAATGGCCGAAGAGTCTCTTGCTCATGCTCCGGACACCGAGGAGTTTGATCACCCTCTGACCTCGGCAGCGTTGAACGCAGCGCTTTCGGTGGCGGCAATGATGAGCTTTCTTGCGGATTATGATGTTGCTCACGTGGTGGAGGCCGCCAGTCTGGCCCGTGACACAGCGGCACTATCTGCGCAAAGTATCGAGGCTACGCCGCCACACTCCTTAGGCTTTAAGGAGATCATGAAGCACCCACTCGTGCGGCAAGAGCTACAGCGGCAAGCAGAAGATTTGAACTTTTTGGAATCTCTGCCAACGGATATTCCTCGGGAAATGATTCCGCTCATCAAAGAACATGCACGGAATTACGGGAATTACGGTGACACCGCACTTAATTCATAAATCACCCAAACGCGCGTTATTGACAGCGTTCACCTATGACGCACGAAATTACGAAATTACGGGGACGACGAACTCCTACAAGCGGCTGGTGCCGGAATTACGGTGACAGTGCACTTAATTGACACGCGACCGGAGCGTCGCCATCATCGGGCATGGCTCGGCTCGCCCGTGTCGTCATCCCCGACCTTGCCGATTTCCTTGGCGACGGCGCAGACCATGACGATCTCGTCCATGGTGACGCGGTGGTTCACCCAATTACGGTGACAGTGCACTTAATTGACAGGCGATTTGAGCTTCGCCATCATCCGGCATGGCTCGGCTCGCGCGCGTCGTCGTCCCCGGTCACCCGCACCACGTCACCCAACGCGGCAACGGCCGCGCGCGCACGTTTTTCAGCGACGCCGACTATGCGCTGTATCGCGATCTCCTTGCCCAGCATTGTCCGGCCGCCGGCGTGCAGGTGTGGGCGTGGTGCGTGGTGCCTGATGCCCAACCACGTACACCTCATCTTGGTACCGTCCGACCCTGACGGCTTGCGCCGGGCGCTGGCAGCCGTGCACCGCCGCTACGCCGGCGTCATTCACGCGCGGCGCCAGCGCACCGGCCACTTCTGGCAGGGCCGCTTCGGCGCCGCGGCGATGGACGAGGAGCATCTTGCGGCGGCGTTGCGCTACGTGTCGCTCAATCCGGTGCGGGCGCGGCTGGTGGCGCGGGCGCAGGACTGGCGCTGGTCGAGCACACGCGCACATCTCACCGGCAAGGACGACGGCATCACAGCGCGCACGCCAATCAGGGAGCGTGTCTCCGATTTTGCCGATTTCCTTGGCGTTGCGCCCGAGGCGGATTTATTCTCACGCCTGCGCACGGCCGAAAGCATCGGCCGGCCGCTCGGCGACGACCGCTTTCTTGGGCGCATCGAGCGGCTGACCAAACGCCGGCTGCGGCCGGGCAAACGCGGACCGAAACCGGCGCCGGAAGGGCAATTAAGTGCACTGTCACCGTAATTGCGTCCGCAATTGGACCCGAGCCGCCGATCCTTCAGAGTCAGCAATCATCAGATGTGAACAGTGAACCCAGCACTGCTCCCACCGTTCACGGCAACTCCGCCGCGAGCATGCAAGGCACTGAGGTATACTATTTGATAAATAATATGACAGATGCCATCGATAAGATCGGAATAACGTCGTATCCGACTGAACGATACTCGCAAGCGTATCTTGCGGCTGAAGACGTTCGCTACGTCACGCAAGCGCAATATCGATGGCGCTATCCCGCGATGGTTGATGAAAATATTCGGCTGTTCTGGTATCAAATCGAAAATGGCGTTCTGCCACGTCTCAACCAAGTTCCGCGATAGAGGAATAAGCTTGCGTTTTTGGGCTTCAGCAGAAGTCTTTCAGCCCGCCGATGCCGCCTTGGACAGGGTGAGGCGGCATGTCGAAGTCATTTCTCAATGCTGCGTTTGCAGCCTCCAGTCTTGCTACGCTTGAAGCCAAGCTGCGCTATGTGCCGATCGCCATGCCTATTGGCATGCGGGAGCGCTATCCCGCACGATCGAAGTTGCGAAAGAAAGAGCGAATTTATGACTGCGCGCCACAGTTAAACTACGAAATTTTTGTCGATGGTGCATTCGAGGATCAGCTTCGTGAGTATTTGAACGGCATTGCATTGTCTGCGCAGAACTTAGCGGCCCTTGGAGCCTCGCCACAGCAAACCAGGGAATTCGAATTGATTCTTACGCATGCAGCCGAGCGTATTCTCACCGAGCAACAGAACCGAGCACGACACTGATTCAACCGGAACTACGCGGAATTATGGTGACACATTACTATTTGCCCAGATAAATCCCTACGTGTGTCCCAACGTCATCACCGCACCAAAATCGGCACCGTCAGCGTCGACATCGCGGGCATGGCGGCAAGCTTCAGCTGCGCCCGGCAATCGAGCTGGCGCTCGGCGCCGCTTAACACCATGGCATCGTCAGGCTCGACGCGGTTACGGCCGTTCGCCTTGGCGCGATAAAGCACGGCGTCGGCGCGGGCGATCAGCACGTCGATCGACACGTCGGGCATGCCGCAGGCGACGCCGATGCTCACGGTCGCCGGGATTTGCGGGCTGCCGGGCGCCACCGCGGCCCGTTCGAAGGCCGAGCGCACGCGCTCGGCGGCGATGCAGGCTTCGGCGAGCGAGCCGGAAATGACGGCGACGAATTCCTCGCCGCCGATGCGGCCGACGACGTCGTCGGCGCGCAGGCTCGTTCGCGCCACCCTGGCGAACAGCCCCAGCACCGCATCGCCGGACTTGTGGCCGTAACGGTCGTTGATCGACTTGAAGTGATCGAGATCGAAGGCGAGCACGCTGACCGGCGTCTTGCTCGACCTGTTGCCGGTCATCAGCGTCGTTCCCGCGGCGAAGAAGCCGCGCCGGTTGAGGAGCGCGGTCAGCGGATCGGTCTCGGCGGCCGCCTTGTAGCGATTGACGGCGCGATCTTTGGCCAGCACCAGCACGATAAAGGCGGCGCCGACCACGTAGAGCACGACTTCGATGGCGAACACCGCGATCCAGCCGGTGGCGAGGCTCTTGACGCCGAGGGACGCCAGCGCCACCGGAAACAGGAAGATGGCGCCGTGCAGCATCGGAACGAACAAAGCCGGCCAGCGCCGGATCAGCGATTTGCGCCGCTCGCGCCACAGCTCGGCGGCGATCAGGAACGTATAGGTGGCGACGATGACGGAGCTGAGCATGATGCGCGCCGCCGGCGAATGCGGCACCACCGGCACGACGCAGCTCGCCGCCCATACCGTGGCGCCGAAGCACATCGCGCCCCAGCGCACCTGGCGGCCGTGGAACAGGCGCGCCGCGCTCCAGATCATGCCGACAGCGATGAACAGCAGCACATCGGGCATCCATGACGGCAGCGGCGGTGAAACGGCGCCGCCGAGCTGCCACAGCGCGCCGGAAAATCCGCCGATCAGATAGGCCAGCCCCCACCACGCCAGCGCCTGGACGCGGTCCTGCATCCAGGCGAACAGCAGAAAGAGGCCGAGCAACGTCGTCACGCAGGTTGCGATAACGAACAGGGTGCCGATGTCGAGCGAAGTCGAGGCCTCCGCCAGGCGGGCAAACATCTACGCGGTACTCCTCACTGAATAGGCAGAGTTACCTATCACAGGTTTTGGAGCCGCGTTGAACGTTCGCCGATCAGGCTTTGCCGAATGTATCGGCTATCGCGCGGGTTTGCTCAAAAACACTTTCTAAAATTGAAGCGTCCTCGTTGCAAAGTTCGCAACGGCTTGGCTGCGCCCTCTTTGCCGCCGGGAAATCGCCCGAAGCGGCGGACGATCTCACGAGGCAATCCGCCAGCGCCGGCCGGCCGATTGCGGCGGGCTTGCCGAGCGGTCCGGCCCGATGATCGGCACGATCGACGGCGCGCCGGCGCTCACCTCGGCCGCGGCAGGCGTCCCCAGCTCGACGCGATTGCGCCCGAGCTCCTTCGCCCGATACAGCGCGCGGTCGACAATCGAAAGCAGCTCCGTAACGCCGGCGCGCGGATCGCATCCGAGCGTCACCCCCACGCTTACGCTCGGCGACAGAGTTTCATTGCCGAAGCGGGCCGCGATGGCGGCGAAATTGCGCCGCACCCGGTCGGCGATCGCATAGGCCTCGTCGAGGTCGCCGACCGGCAGGCAGGAGGCGAACTCCTCGCCGCCGATGCGGGCGAACAGGACATCGGCGCCGAGCGTCTGGGTTGCGGTACCGGCGAAGGTTTGCAGCACGGTGTCGCCGATGGCGTGGCCGAACCGGTCGTTGATTTGCTTGAAATGATCGAGATCGAACAACAGCATCGCCAGCGGCTCGTGGTCGACCTCCTGCCGCAGCAGGAGCGCCGCCGCGCCGTCGAGGAAGGCGCGGCGATTGGCCACCCCGCTTAGCGGGTCGACCAGCGAATTGATCTTATGTTTGAGCTCGGTGCGCTCTTTCGTCATGTTCAGCTGCAGGAACGCCAGCACGACGGTGAACAACAGCGTGCCGAACGCGAGCAGCGTAAACGACAGCGTGCTCAATACGAAATCGCCGCGGAAGGCGGCGCTGAACAGCACCGCCGGCACCCGCACCAGCAGGATCGCGGCATGCGCCAAGAGCACGATGATCGTCGGCCAGCGCGACATCAGCGGCTCGTCGCGGCCGCGCCAGAACTCCTGCGCCGCGAGAAGCGTGAGCAGCGCCAGCATGGTCGAAGCGAAGATGACCCTGGCGCCAACGCTGTCGGCGAAAACCGGGATCCGGCAGGCCAGCAGCCAGGCGAGCGGCGCCAGCAGCAGGAGAAACGGCCGGATCGGCCGGCCGTCGAAAATGCGCGCGCCGCTCCAGGTCAAGCCGTAACCGAGCAGCACCAGCGCATTGGCAAGATCGATGGTGATAAAGGCCGGCGCAGTGCCGCGCGACGTCAACAGCGCGAAACCGCTGGCATTGACGATATGGGCCGCGCCCCACCACATCGGGGCGCGAACGCTGCGGTTCTGCAGGCCGGCAAAGACCAACAGCGCGCCAAGGAGCGCGGCAACGAACACGGTGACGACCGATAAAGTTTGCAGATCGATATGCATGCCGCCACCACCAACCGCTGACGGCGGCAAGCTAATGGCCGCGCCTTCCCTACGCGTTACTACCGGGGGAAAGCTCGCGAACAGGCTTGCCGGACGGTAAACCGTAGCCGGACGATTTTAAGGACCCTTCCCGTCGCGGCGTTCCGGCCATAAATTAGGGGGGATAAGCGCAGGAGTTGCCGATGACGCTCACCGCCGAGCTCGACACCACCACCGATTTGGCTCCCGATGCGATCGAGGCGACGCTCAACTACATCGTCGACGATGGAACCAAGGTCTTCACCATCGTCGCCGGCCCCGGCGGCAGCGACACGCGCTCCGGCGGCACGCCCGATCCGCGCCGCGTCACCATTCACAATGGCCGCCCGCATGCAGACGGGTTCGTGCTGGACCGCAACGGCTTCCGTTTCGTGCGGCACGACACCAACGTCGCCGATTTTTACGACGAGGCCGAAATCAAGCGCGTCTATTATCCGGAAATGGAAGCGCTGATCAAAGCCGAGAGCGGCGCCAACCGCGTCGTCGTATTCGACCACACGCTGCGCACCGCCGACGACGAGCTGCGCGAAGTCAAAGAAAATCCGCGAAGTCGTGCGCCGCGTGCACAACGATTACACCGAATGGTCCGCGCCGCAGCGCGTCCGCGATATACTTCCCGACGAGGCCGAGGAACTGCTCAAGCGCCGTTTCGCCATCATCCAGGTGTGGCGACCGATCCGCTACCCGGTCGAGACCTATCCGCTCGCCATGGCGGAGGCGCAAACCTTGCCGCCGGGCGACATGATCGTCTCGGAACGACGCGCCCCCGGCCGTATCGGCCAGACCTACGCGATCAAATACAATCCGGCGCACAAATGGTACTGGTTTCCGCGCATGCGGCGCGAGGAGGCCTACGTCTTCAAGGTCTTCGATTCGGAAAAAGACGGACGCGCCCGCTGGACCGCGCATACCGCGTTCGAGGATCCGACCTCGCCGCCGCACGCCCGCCCGCGCGAGAGCATCGAAATCCGGACGCTGGCGTTTTTCTGAGCGCAGTCATTCCGGGGCCGAGCGAAGCGAGGAGCCCGGAATCCATAACCACCGTCGCCGAGGTGTTGCCTCGGGATTTGAGAACTAATGTTCGTGATTATGGATTCCGGGCTCGCGTCTATGACGCGTCCCGGAATGACAATTACCGCTTCGAGAACTGGAAGCTGCGCCGCGCTTTGGCCTTGCCGTACTTCTTGCGCTCGACCACGCGCGAGTCGCGGGTGAAGAAGCCGCCGCGCTTGAGCACGGGACGCAAATCCGGCTCGTGCCGCATCAGCGCTTTCGAGATACCATGGCGCACTGCGCCGGCCTGGCCCGACAGTCCGCCGCCGGACACCGTACACACCACGTCGAATTGACCCTGCCGGTTCGCGGCGACCAACGGCTGCTGGATCATCATGCGCAGCACCGGACGGGCAAAATAGGTTTCCACCGGCCGCGTATTGATGACGATCTTGCCGGCGCCCATCTTGATCCATACCCGCGCCACGGCATCCTTGCGTTTGCCGGTGGCATAGGCGCGGCCCTGCTTATCGAGCTTCTGGACATATTTGGGCGGCGCCGGCGCGGCGGCAGGCTTCAGTGAAGACAGCTCTTCAAGCGTCTGAATCGTCTCGGCCATTACGCGGTCCTCGTATTCTTGCGGTTCATGGCGGCAATATCGATTTTTTCCGGCTGTTGCGCCGCGTGCGGATGTTCGGCGTGCGGATAGACCCTTAAATTGCCGAGCTGGCGGCGGCCGAGCGGCCCGCGCGGCAGCATGCGTTCCACCGCTTTTTCGACGATCCGCTCGGGATAGCGGCCCGCCAGGATCGACTTTGCCGTGCGCTCCTTGATGCCGCCGATATAGCCGGTGTGCTTGTAATAGATTTTCTGCTCGACCTTGCGGCCCGTCAGCACCGCCTTGGCGGCGTTGATGATGATGACGTTGTCGCCGTCATCGACGTGCGGGGTAAAGGTCGGCTTATGCTTGCCGCGCAGCCGCAGGGCGACGAGCGAGGCGAGCCGGCCGACGACGAGCCCCTCGGCATCGATCATCACCCACTTTTTCTCGACCTCGGCGGGTTTGGCAGAAAAGGTTTTCATATCCGCGTCCGTTGCTGGCTACGGGATTGGTCCGCATCCGTTTGGGAAGTGCGGTTCTTTATCCGCGGAATGCCCACGCGTCAATCGTTTTGAGTGGTTATTTCGACTATTTCTCAAACGCTTGGCATTGAGGTATTAAATTACCTCTAGCTGTGCTTGGCCGGTATCGAGTAGGTCGAGGTGACATGGGCGACGAGATCGTCCTCACCGTCGGATCGAATACCGACCTCGCCCGACCGCCAGGCGTTTGCCGAGCTTTATCAACCGCGCCTCGGCAATCAGGTCGCGCGGCGCCGGCTTTTTGAGAAAATTGATGGTGAGATTGGTGGTCACGGCCAGCGGCACCCAGCCGACCGCGGACAGCACCGCCACATACATGGCAAAATCGGCCAGCGACATCATGGTCGGTGCCGGAAAGCGTACCGCCGGGTCGCAGCGAATTCTGGCTGAAGGGGTGGCGCAACCGGCAACCGCCATGCCAAACCTCCTCGATGTCGTAATTGCTCATGGCATTGGACATTTGCGGAAATTCGGCACGTAAGAGCGCGATAAGCTTGTTGCGCGTCAATTTCGGCGCCGCCTTTTCTTTGCCGCCCGTCATGATTAGCTCCCCGACATCCCCAGTCTCGGATAGGATGGTAAGAACAACACCGCAAAACCGCAAAAAACTCCGAACCGGCCTTGATATCTGGATACCCCGATGAACGCCCAAGCCGCTACCGCCGCCACCGCTACCGCCTCGTCGCCGATACTGTTGCGCGAGGACCACGGCGGCATTGCCATCCTGACGCTCAACCGGCCGCAGGCGCGCAACAGCCTGTCCGAGGCGTTGCTCGAAGCCTTAAGCGACGCGCTGACCGCGATCGCGCATGACCGCTCAGTGCGCGTCGTGGTGCTTGCCGCCAGCGGTCCGGCATTCTCCGCCGGCCACGACCTCAAGGAGCTCAATGCGCACCGTCAGGACGAGGATCGCGGCCGCGGCTATTTCAAACACATTATGGGCCTTTGCAGCGGGGTCATGCAGCAGATCGTGATGCTGCCGCAGCCGGTCATCGCCGCGGTGCATGCCACGGCGACGGCGGCGGGTTGCCAGCTGGTGGCGAGCTGCGACCTTGCGGTCGCCTCGCAGGCCGCCAAATTCGCCACGCCCGGCGTCAATATCGGACTGTTCTGCTCGACTCCCATGGTGGCGCTGTCGCGCAACGTGACGCGCAAACACGCCATGGAAATGCTGCTCACCGGCGAATTGATCTCGGCCGAGGATGCGGCGCGCATCGGTCTCGTCAATCACGTCGTCGCCCCCGGTCACGAGCGCGCCGAAGCGCTCAAGCTTGCCGAGAAGATCGCCGCCAAGTCGACGCTGACCGTTAAGATCGGCAAGGAAGCGTTTTACCGGCAGGCCGAAATGCCGCTCGCCGACGCCTACAAATATGCCTCCGACGTGATGGTCGAGAACATGCTGGCGCGCGATGCCGAGGAAGGCATCTCGGCCTTCATCGAGAAACGCGCGCCGCAATGGCAAGACCGTTGAAAGCGGACCAAGCGCCGGCAATGGATCACGAGGCCTATCCCGACAGCTACATTCGCGGCATCCTCAACACCGTGAAGACAATCGCCATGGTCGGCGCTTCCGAGAAGGAAAATCGTCCAAGCTACTTCGCCTTCAAATATCTGCTCGAACGCGGCTATCATATGATCCCGGTCAATCCGGGACACGCCGGGAAAACGATGCTCGGCCAGCGCATTTATGCGCGGCTGGCCGATATCCCCGAGCCGATCGACATGGTCGATATTTTCCGCGGCTCGCAATATGCGCCGGCGATCGTGCAAGAGGCGCTGGCGCTAAAGCCGCGGCCGCAGGTGATCTGGATGCAGCTTAACATACGCAACGACGAAGCGGCGGCGCTGGCCGAGGCGAACGGCCTCAAAGTGGTGATGAACCGCTGCCCCAAGATCGAGTACGGCCGATTGTCGTCGGAGATCGCCTGGATGGGCGTCAACACGCGTACGCTGTCGTCGAAGAAAGCCACGATCGGGGGCATCCAGCGCATGACGCTCAACCGCTTAAGCGGCCAGGGCGGCACAACCGAGGCGGCCGACCGCGCGCAACGCGAAGAAGGCGATCATTGACCTCGATTTTGCCTTATCGAACTTTTTTACTACTACGCGCGTCTAATGGATTGAGGGCTCTCGGCGTCGCGCCCTTGGGAAACGTCATGAAACCTTCCGTTGTAATTTCGCTTGCGCTATTTTGTCTGATGCTCACGCCAGTCGGCGTCAAGGCGGACGCCCAACAGGACCAGAACGCCTGTATGATGGACGCGCAGACTTTTTGCGGCGAATTCATCCCCGACCACGTACGCGTGGCACACTGTCTGATGTCTAATCGCCGCAAAATTACGCCGGCGTGCCGCGAGGCGGTAAAGCATTTTAAGTGAATTTGTCCCCCCCGCCCCGGCGCTAGCACAAGCTTCCACCGCCATCGGTTCTGACAGCGCGGTTATCCGCGGCTGCTCCCTATTTACGGAACAGCTTTGCCGCGGCTTGACGGCCTTGGCCGGTCCTATAAACCGGCAACGCGCGCCTTTTTCCACAAAGATCGGCCAAGGGCGGCCAAGGACGGCTAACGAGGACATAGCGATGAGCGAACGTATTCCCGGCTTCTCCACGCTTGCCGTCCATGCCGGCGCGCAGCCCGATCCGACCACCGGCGCGCGCGCCACGCCGATCTATCAGACCACCTCTTATGTGTTCGAGAGCGTCGATCACGCCGCCTCGCTGTTCGGTCTGCAGACTTTCGGCAACATTTATACGCGGATCGGCAACCCGACCACGGCAGTGCTCGAAGAGCGCGTCGCCGCGCTCGAAGGCGGCACGGCGGGACTTGCGGCGGCATCCGGCCACGCCGCGCAGATTCTTGGTCTTCCATTGCCTGCTGCAGCCCGGCGACGAATTCGTGGCGTCGAAAAAGCTCTACGGCGGCTCGATCAACCAGTTCAATCACGCATTCAAGAATTTCGGCTGGAACGTAGTGTGGGCGGATCCGGACGACATCGGCTCGTTCGAGCGCGCCATCTCGCCGAAGACCAAGGCGATCTTCACCGAGTCGATCGCCAATCCCGGCGGCGTCATCACCGACATGGCGGCGGTGTCGCAAATCGCCAAGCGTGCCGGCGTGCCTTATATCGTCGACAACACGCTGGCGACGCCCTATCTGTGCAAGCCGTTCGAGCATGGCGCCGACATCGTGGTGCATTCACTGACCAAATTCTTGGGCGGCCACGGCAATTCGATCGGCGGCATGGTCGTCGACGGCGGCACCTTCAACTGGTCGCGCGAGCGGCGCTATCCGATGCTGTGCGAGCCGCGCCCGGAATACCACGGCATCGTGCTGCACGAGACCTTCGGCAATTTCGCCTTCGCCATCGCCTGCCGGGTGCTGGCGTTGCGCGATATCGGACCGGCGATCTCGCCGTTTAATTCCTTTCTCATCCTCACCGGCATCGAAACCTTGCCGCTGCGCGATGCAGAAGCATTGCGACAATGCGCTTGTCGTCGCGCAATGGCTTGCAGGGCATCCGAAAGTCGCATGGGTCAGCTATCCGGGCCTGCCGGGCGACCGTTACCATAACCTGGCGCAGAAATATTGCCCCAAAGGCGCCGGCGCAGTGTTCACCTTCGGGCTCAAAGGCGGTTACGACGCCGGCGTGAAGCTCGTCTCGAACGTGAAATTGTTCTCGCACCTCGCCAATATCGGCGACACCCGTTCGCTGATCATTCATCCGGCCTCGACCACGCACCGGCAACTGAGCGACACGCAGAAAGTCCAGGCCGGCGCCGGCCCCGACGTGGTGCGGCTGTCGATCGGCATCGAGGACAAGGACGACATCATCGCCGATCTGGAGCAGGCGCTGGCGGAGTAGTGTTTAAGCGCGCGCAGGTGCAGCGATGGCGCGAGGCACGCGCTCGGCGACCGACGCGGCATGGATTGTTGCGACCGTCAGCACCACCATCGCCATGGCTTGGTGCATCAGCGCAAGCGATATCGGCACCACCATCAAGAGCGTGAAAATGCCGAGCGCTGCCTGCAGCGTAACCGCCGCGGCAAGAACGATGGCGCCGGCGACGACGGGGCCGGTTTTCACCGTGCGCACCACATTGACGGCGTGCAGAAGCGCGACGACCCAGATCGCATAGGCGAGCATGCGGTGGTCGAACTGGACGGTGAGTGTGTTCTCGAAAAAATTGCGCCACAGCGGCACATCGAAAAACAGCCGCGACGCGTCGGGCACCAAGGCGCCGTCGATCAATGGCCAGGTGTTGTAAACGTAGCCGGCACGCAGGCCGGCGACCAAGGCACCGAGATAAATCTGCCCAAGCACCATAACGAGCAGGCCGATGGCGGTGACGCGAATTGCGCTCGGCGACGGCGTGGATTCCTGTTCATCGAGCCGCTGCGCGGTCCACAGGATCGCGATGTAAATGACGCAAGCGAGCGCGAGATGCGTCGCGAGCCGATATTGCGAGACTTCGACGCGATGGACCAGGCCGGACGCCACCATCCACCAGCCGACTGCGCCTTGCAGCGCGCCAAGGCCGAAAATCAGCCACAGCCGCGCCCGCAGTCCCGGGCCGATCCAACCGCGCCACAAAAACCACAACAGCGGCAACAGGAACACCGCGCCGATGGTGCGGCCGATGAGCCGGTGCGTCCATTCCCACCAATAGATGGTCTTGAAGGCATCGAGGCTCATGCCGCGATTGAGCTCGCGATATTGCGGAATGGCCTGATATTTTTCGAACTCGGCCTGCCATTGCGTGTCGTCAAGCGGCGGCACCACGCCCATGACCGGCTGCCATTCGGTGATCGACAGCCCGGATTCGGTCAGCCGCGTCGCGCCGCCGACCAGAACCATGGCCAGCACGATCGCGGCCGCGGCGTAGAGCCAAAGCCGGATCGCGCGCGTCTGATATGAAGCTCGGCTGGCCATCTCGATCGTTCGACACCGTGTCGCTTGTGGTGGGCGCGCGGACCATATAGTGCTGCCCCCTACCCTCGCAACTCAGTCATCGTCGCTCCGGGAACTTCGCCGCCATGCCTATTCGTCTGCGCAAATTTATCGGGACGGTCGCGCTTCTCGTCCTGGTGATCGTATGGGCGCTGGTCGCAATGGCGCTGGCACAAGCTCCCGCGATCCACGACAGCGCCGCGCTATCGATTACCTATTATGTGGTCGCCGGTCTCGGCTGGGTGTTGCCGGCAATGCCGATTGTGTCGTGGATGAGCCGGTCGGGAATCAGAGGTCAGTAATCGGTAATCAGAAACAACCACGCATCTGATGACTGATCCCTGATTACCGACTCCCGGTTACGCCGCGTCCAGTCGCCGAAAGCCATTCCACATCGCCGTCGCCGCGCCCGACAGCAGCACGCGCACGTAGCGGATGCGCTGATAGTCGCCGTTGAGAGAAATCCGCGGCAGCGCCGTCAGGCGATGCGCATGTTCGGGGAACAGCACCCCGGGCCGCGTCGTCACCGCCGTTTTGAAGCCGAGTTCGACGGCAATCTCGAATTCGCGCGCGCCGGCCGACGCGCGGTCGCCGAACGGATAGGACAGATGCTGCGGCCGCACCGCCAGCGCCGCCTCGATCACCGAGCGGCTCAAATCCATCTCCGAGCGCACATTGTCCTTTGTCAGCTTCGCCAGCATCGGATGGGTCACGGTATGCGCCCCGATGGTGACGAGCGGGTCGGTCGCGAGCTCAGCGAGCTCGCGCCAGGTCATGCACAATTCGCTGCAGAACGCGGCGATATCGACGTGATAGAAGGCGGCGAGATTGCGCACCGCGTCGCGCAATTCGGCTTCCGTTGGCCGGCTGCGCAGCCACCAGTAAAGCTCATCGAACAGCGTGCGCTTTTCCGCAACCGTGCGGCAGTCGAACTTGCGGTCCCTGCCGGCGATCACCAGGCCGACGCGATCGTTGCGTGCGATCACTGCTTCGAGCACCAGCCACCACAATTCGCCGAGCCGGTCCGGAAAGCTCGTCGGCACGTAAATCGCGAAGGGCACTCCGGCCTCTTTTAAGATCGGATAGGCCCATTGCAGCGTATCGCGATAGCCGTCGTCGAAGGTAAGGCAGGCGAAGCGGCGCGAAAAATCGCCGTCGATCATGCGTTGATGCATCTCGTCGAGACTGATCAGATCGAGGCCCGAGCGACGCAACGTCTTGATCACGCGGGTGAGGAAGCGCGGCGTGACTTCGAGCAGGCGATTGGGCTGAAACCGGTCCGGTCGCGGCGGGCGGACATGGTGTAGCGTCAGGATTGCGCCGACGCCGCCGACAAACGGCCGCAGCGCAATATGCGCGCCGGTGAAATACAGCAACTCCAAGCCGCCGCGAATGATCGTATGCTTCAGGCCGGCCACCGGCGTTCCCTTGTCGAAGCGCAGCGATGATCTTTCGCCAAGGCGAAAGCCCGGTCAACCGTCGCCGGCAAACCGGGCATTTACGCGGCCGCGGCGGTCTCGCCGGGAGTTCCGTAGCCGCCGACAAGAATACGCACGTCGCCAAATCCGGACGCCAGCAGGCGGTCCCGCGCCGAAGTCGTGGCGGCATTCGATAGTGTGTCGGTAATCAGCACGGCGTGCGGAGCAATCTCGGAGATACGCTCGATTTCCGGTCCGGCGGCTTCGCCCGCGTCGACGACAACGTGATCGTAACTGCGCGCCAAAGCGCTGAAGTTCGCGACCATGCCGGGCGCGGCGAGAAGACCGATCCGGTCGACCGGCGCCTGCCCCGCCGAGATCAAGTGCAGCGGCGAAAGCCTGTCCTTGGTGATGATGTTCCCGAACGACACCGTACCGCGCGCCAGCTCGGCAAGCCCTTGGGCGGATGGTTCGTTGGATATACCCCTGATCGCCGTGTCGCCGGATGCGAGCCCGACCAGCACGACGCGCAAATCGTCCGCCAGCGCGCGCGCGAGCTTTATTGCCGTCTGGGTGGTGTTTATTCCCGGCACGGCGCCGAACACGGCGAGCCGCTCGCCGGCGGCACCGGCACGCCGCAAGTTATCGGCGACGCTCGCAATAGAGCCGGCGGGAACGCCGGAAGCGGCGGGTGGCCTCGGCGGCTCGTTTGCGATCGCCGCCAGTCTGGGTGCCCATGCGTCGGACATTCCGACGGCCGGTTCTGCTCGTAACGGAGCGGGGCCGACGGGGACGGCGAGGATCTCCTTGGTCATTACCAGGCCGGAGCTCAGCAAGAGCGTCGCGAAGGCTGCGATCAGCACCGTCGGCAACTTCTTCGGATAGGCCGGAATATTCGATACCGTCGCGCGCGAGATCACCCGCGCATCGGCCGGCGTCGAATTCCAGGCTGTTGCGCGACGTCGCTTCGCGATATTTGGCCAGATACGACTCCAATAGGTCGCGTTGCGATTTGGCGTCGCGCTCGAGTGCGCGCAGTTGCACGTCGTCGCCGTTGGTCGTCGCGGCTTGGCTCTTGAGCTGATCGAGGCTTGCGGTCAGTGTATCGACCCGCGCGCCGGCGAGTTTGGCGTCGTTTTCGAACGAGCGCGCGATGGTTTCCGCCTCTACTCTGATCTGATTGTTGAGATCGGCGATCTGCGCTTTGAGTTCGATGATCCGCGGATGGTTATCGAGCAGCGTCGCCGATTGCTCGGCCAACTGAGCGCGCAAGGTGACGCGTTGCTCCGCCAGCCGGCGGATGAGCTCGGAATTGAGGATATCGGAGGATTCGATCGGCTGGCCGGAGCGCAGCATGTCGTGGATCATCTTGGCCTTCGCCTCGGCGTCGGCCTTTTGCGCGCGTGCGGCGGCAAGTTGGCCGTTGACATCGCCCAGCGTCTGCGCCGACAGCGTGGTATTGTTGTTGCCGACCAACAGATTGGACTTGGCGCGGAACGCCTCGACCTTGGCTTCCGCCTGCCCCACCTTCTGCTGCATGGTGTCGATTTCACCGGAGAGCCATTGCGAGGCGGTCTTGGCCTGCTCTTCCTTGGCCTCGCGCTGCCGCATCAAGTAACCGTCGGCGATGGCATTGGCGACCTGGGCGGCCAGCTCGGGATCCTGCGACAGGAAATCGATATTGATGACGCGCGATTTTTCGACCGGCGTCACGGTCAGCCGATCATAATAGGAGTTGAGCACACGCTCTTCCGGCGTCATGCTCAACGGGTCTTTGCCGAGACCGATCAGGCCGAGCACGGCTTTCATCGGCGATACGCCATTGAGCGCCGGATCGAATTCCGGCTTCTCGCCGAGCTTGAGCTTTTTGATCACCTCGCGCGCCAGGTCGCGCGATAGAATGATCTGGACTTGGCTGGTCACCGCTTCATCGTCGACCGGATTCTGCGCGATGCCCTTGTCGACGTCGGGACGCAAATAGATGTTGTCGCGGCCTTCGATGAAGATCCGCGCCTCCGACTGATATCGCGGCGTAATGAACTGCACGACGAGAAGCGTGGCCACCGCCACCAAAATCGTCGGGCGCAGCACCGTCCATTTCTTGCGCCACAACGTTGCGCCGAGCGCCGACAGATCGAGCTCGGCGTCGGACGGTCCTCTGGCGCGGGGCGGCGGCGACGCCACACTCATTCCGAAACTCCTCGCAACATACTTGCCGACAGACCGCAGAGCCATAGCCGATCACAAACTATTAAGGTTGCTATCCGGTTAAGGCCGCCATGCGATCTGCAACAGTGGTTAAGACTGCCGCGCGCCCGGGATTGCGATCCGACTGTGAGAATTTATTAACCTCCCGAGCCCTCTATCCGGCTTAACGTCTTGCCATCAAGTTTAAGGACCGCGCATGGGCGATCCACGCCCAATTTACCCGACCCCCGGCCGCGTGCCATTCGGCCGCGCCGGCGCTTTCACGCCCCGGCTTGCCGCATTCGCGCCGACCAGCCTTAAGATCGTGCATCTTCTGCGCGCGCCGCTCGGCGGATTGTTCCGCCACGTCGTGGATGTGGCGCGAGGCCAGATCGAGCGCGGCCATCGTGTCGGTCTCATCGTCGACTCGATGACCGGCGGCGCGCGCGCCGATGCCATCCTTGCCGAACTCGCGCCGCGGCTCGCGCTCGGCGTCGAGCGCGTGCCCATCGCGCGCGAACTCAACCCGCGCGACGTCTATGCGCTATGGCGCATTTCGCGCCGCATCAGCGCGCTGTCGCCTGACGTTCTGCATGGCCATGGCGCCAAGGGCGCGGCCTTGGCGCGGCTCACGCCGGCGGCGCCGAACGCCATCCGCGCCTATACGCCGCACGGCGGCTCGCTGGTTTATTGTCCGGGCACGCTCAGCGGCGGTTTTTACCGGTCGCTCGAGCGGATCCTCAATCAACGCACCGATCTTTTTCTATTCGAAAGCAGTTACATTGCCGAGCTCTATCGCAAAGTGGTCGCTCCGCCGCGCGCGATGGTTCGCATCGTGCGCAACGGCATCGCCGAGGCCGAGTTCGAACCGGCACTGCCGCGGGTCGATGCCACCGATATCGTCTGCGTGGGCGAGCTGCGACCGGTGAAGGCCATGGATGTGCTCATCGATGCTCTGGCCATCCTTCGCCAATCCGGCCGCCGCGTGACCGCAACCATCGCCGGCGAAGGGCCCGACGCCGCGAAACTGCAGGCGCAGGCAAACCGGCTAGGGCTTGCCGATCAAGTCCGCTTCATCGGTCATTGTCCGGCGCGCATCGCCTTCACCATGGGCCGCATGCTGGCCATCCCGTCGCGCGCCGAGTCGCTCCCCTATGTCGTGTTGGAAGCCGCCGCCGCCGGACTGCCCATTGTCGCCACGGCCGTCGGCGGCAACCCGGAAATATTCGGTGCGCAAGCGGCCAAGCTCATACCGCCCGACGACATTGCCGCGCTCATCGGCGCCATCACCGCCGCTCTTGACGACCCTGCAGGGATGCAGGCCGGCGCGCAGGTCCTCAAGACCCGGATCCGCAGCGAATTCTCGTTGACGACGATGGTCGAATGCAATCTTGCCGCCTATCGCGAAGCTATCGCGACGCGAAAACTTGCTCAATTCGCATAACCAATTTTTGAAGATTGTTCACTATGTTGCCGACGAATTGTCGGCTGGGGGTTGCGCAATCACGGAGAAAAGTTTGACGGTTATGTCCGCTCCCGAACCAAGCACGATATTCGAGACCGCCGCCGCGGTGTCGTCGGCGGTCAAAGCGATGCCGCGGGCCGGTGCGAAAGCCTCTGGACCGCACGCCCTGTCAGCCGCCGCGCTGGCGGTCGCCGCACAGCGATTCAAAGACGCTTATTCGCCCATCGTTCTCGCGGGCACCGTCCGCGTCATCGAGATCGCGCTGGTCGCGGCAATCGGATTTGCGCTGTATGTCTGGTCCGTCCCGTCGCTGGCCGATTTCGGCCGCTACTATGTCGGCGCCATCGCCGGCATCTCGCTGCTTTCAATGTTGGCGTTCCAGACGGCCGATATCTATCAGGTCCAGGCCTTTCGCGGCCATGAAAAGCAATATATGCGGCTCGCGTCGGCGTGGTCGGTGGTATTTCTGCTCGCCATCGCCACGTCGTATTTCACCAAGACCGGCGACCAATTTTCCCGGGTCTGGCTCGGCAGCTTTTACGTGGTCGGGCTGGTCGCGCTCATTGCATTTCGGCGCGCATTGTTCCTGCTGGTGCGCCGCTGGACGCGGCAGGGCCGCCTCGATCGCCGCACCGTCGTGGTCGGCGCGGGCAGCAGCGGCGATGCGCTGGTCGCGGCGCTCGCCGCGCAACGCGATTCCGACGTGCGCGTCGTCGGCACGTTCGACGATCGCGGCGACGACCGCGCCACGACGAACTTCAATGCCGTCCCCAAGCTCGGCACCGTCGACGACCTCGTCGAGTTCGCCCGCCATACTCGCGTCGACCTGGTTATTTTCTCACTGCCGATCTCGGCGGAAAGCCGCATCCTGCAAATGCTGAAAAAATTGTGGGTGCTGCCGGTCGACATCCGGCTTGCCGCACACAGCAACAAATTGCGGTTTCGGCCGCGCGCCTATTCCTATATCGGCCACGTCCCGGTGCTCGATATTTTCGATCGCCCGATCGCCGATTGGGACGTCGTGATGAAATGGCTGTTCGACAAGATCGTCGGCTCGCTGGTGCTGATTGTCGCCGCGCCGATCATGCTTTTGATCGCCATCGCCATCAAGCTCGACAGCAAGGGGCCGATCTTCTTCAAGCAACGGCGCTACGGCTTCAACAACAAATTCGTGGAAATCTACAAGTTCCGTTCCATGTATGTGGAAGCGACCGACGCCAATGCCAGCAAGCTCGTGACCAAAGGCGATCCGCGCGTGACCCGGGTCGGCCGGTTCATCCGCAAGACCAGCCTCGATGAACTGCCGCAGCTGCTCAACGTGGTGTTCACCGGAAACATGTCGCTGGTCGGCCCGCGGCCGCACGCCATCCAAGCCAAAGCCGCCGAGCACCTTTACGACGAAGCGGTCGACGGCTATTTCGCCCGGCACCGGGTCAAGCCGGGCATCACCGGCTGGGCCCAGATCAACGGCTGGCGCGGCGAAACCGACAGCCGCGAAAAGATCCTCCGGCGTGTCGAGCACGATCTCTATTACATCGAGAACTGGTCGATCCTGCTCGACCTCTACATCGTGTTGCGCACGCCGTTCGCGCTCGTTCGCGGCGAAGGCGCCTATTGATGGCCGCCCGCAGCCCAGCGGTCGCGCTGCCGAGCGAATATAGCGGCAGCTCTGCGGCTTTCGCCGAGCGGCTATTGAATTTCGTGCTGTTCATCACGGTGCTGCTGAGCTCGATCGCCTTCATCGAGCCGTCGCCGCACGACGTGATGATGTTCGTGCTCTTGGTCACCTGCGTTACCGCTCGCGTGCCGTTCGATCGCAGGCTCACGCCGTTATTGGTATTGACGATCGTATGGCTGGTCGGCGGCGCCATGTCGGCGATCCAGGTCGGTGACGACGAAAAGGCGGTCCAGTATTTCGGGACCTCCGTCTATCTCGGCTGCGCCGCCATTTTGTTCGCCTGCCTGTTCAGCGACGGCGATGCCGTGCGGCTGCAGATCTTGCGGCGCGCCTATCTATTGGCGGCGATGCTGGCGACCTTGGCCGGCTATATCGGATTTTTCCATCTGCTGCCGGGCGCCGCGATTTTTATGGACGGGGACCGCGTCAGCGCCACATTCAAGGATCCGAACGTCTATGGCCCGTTTCTGATTTTTCCGCTGCTGATGCTCATGATCGGGCTGCTGACGCGCGGCATCCGGCTGTTTGACCTCACGATCCTGCTGACTCTGCTGGGAGGCCTGCTGTTGAGCTTCTCACGCGGCGCCTGGGTCCATTTTGCGGTTTCGGCGAGCGTCTGCTTCATGATCCTGCTCGCGGTCACGCCCGAGCCGCGCATGCGCTCCCGGATTGTTTTGCTCGGCGTCGTCGCAATAATCGTGATGGCGGTGCTGGTGATCACGTTTTTGTCGATCAATTCCGTGCACGACTTGTTCGTGGAGCGTGCCAAGGTGATTCAACCTTATGACGTCGGTCCGGGTGGCCGCTTTACCGAGCAAAGATTGGCGCTGAGCGTCATCCTCGATCGCCCGAACGGCATGGGGCCCTTTGGCTTTGCCAACACCTACGGGCTGCAGCAGCACAACGTCTATATGCAGGGCTTTTTGGTCTATGGCTGGCTCGGCGGCGCGACCTATCTGACGCTAATCGCGGCAACGCTGATGATCGGACTTCGCGCCGTCCTGGTGCGATCGCCATGGCAATATTATCTCATCGCCGCCTATGCCGTCTTCGTCGGCGAGCTTGTCGAGGGCATGATCGTCGACACCGACCATTGGCGCCACTTTTTCCTGATGGTCGGGCTGATTTGGGGGCTGATGGTGGCCAATCAAAAGGCTGCTTGGCGGTCCACCTAAGTCCGTCCTGATCAGAACAATCTATTAACGGACCGTATGCAACCATCGCCGTAAAGCTCGGAAAACCTACGTGACGGCTCAACTATCGCGCCACCCGCGGTCGATCGTTTTTCTCGGCACGGCGCACGACAATGGCGGCACCTCGATCCTGGCGAGCAACCTCGCCAGGGCGATGCGTGCGCGCGGTCACCATGTCGAGGAATGGTACCTGTTCGGATCGGACGGCGATCTGCCGGCCGGAGCGCGCGTCTTCGTGCCGGCCAAACGCTCGCGGTCGCCGACGCTGCTCATTTCCCTGTTCTTTCGCGTCGTTGCCGCGCTGCGCCAGTCCAAGCCGGACGTGCTGTTCGGTCTGCAGCCGTACTCGAATTTGCTGGTCGGCGTGGCCGGCCGCATTGCCGGCATCCGCAACCGCATACCCACCTATCACGGCCCGCGCGCCTTCGTGACGCCCTCGCTGATGGCGCTGGACGACATCGTCAATTGGCTCGGCCTCTACACGCAAATGGTTGGCTGCGCGAATAGCGTCGTCGAGACCTATGGCCGCGACGACATGGCGGTGGTCGTCAACGGCCATGACGTTCCGCAAGTGTTTTCGCATGCGGAGGCCCGCGCTGCGCTCGGCCTGCCGGCCGATCGTCTCATCCTCGGCCAGATCGGCCGGTTGAGCCATCAGAAGAACCAGAGTTTCAGCCTCGATCTGGTGCGGCGCTTGCCTGACGCGACCCTGGTTCTGCTTGGCATTGGCCCGGACGAAGGCTTGCTGAAATCGCAGATCGAGGCGGCGGGACTGACGCAACGGGTCCATATCGTTCCCGCGATCGCGCACGGCCGTATCGGATTGTTTTACTCGGCAATCGATCTCGCGCTGTTTCCGTCGCGCTACGAAGGCTTGAGCCTCGCCGGCATCGAGGCGATCCATGCCGGGGTGCCGTCGCTCTGCAGCGATATTCCGTCATTCCGCGAAATGTTCGCCGCCTCGCCGCTTTTGACCGCGCAGCTTTTGCTGCCGGAAGGCGATCACGCGGCCTGGATCGCGCGCATCCGGGATGTTCTGGCGGACCAAGAGCTGCGCACAGAGATCGGCAGCGAACTGGCGCGGCTGTCGCCGGCTTACGGCTTCGAAGTGATGGCGGAGCAATATTTGCGCCTGATCGACCAATGGGACGCGCCGCCGCATCGGCCGGTCCGCGCCGCCGTTCAGACCGGGCTTTAAGGGCTCATTGACGCCGGCCCGGAGCCGATGCCGGACCGGCCCGCCGAGACGCGCGGCATTAGACCGCTCGATTTACGATTTCGTTAGCACCGAACCGCTACAGTTTGTGGTGATTTCTCCTTGTTCGCCATAGGGATCAGCGATGCACGCGCCTCTGCAGCCATGTCCGCCCTCCGCGCGCGACGCCGCCGTGCCGGCAGCGGCCGAGCGCGAGGAGACCGGGCGCAAGCCGCCGCGCCGCCACCCCTTGCGGCGGCTTTGGCAGCGCTTGCCGCAGACGACGCGGACCGCAATTTTGGGGCGCGTCAGCCGGCTCGTAGCCCCGCTGCCCGACCGCGCGCCGCGCGGCGGCTTCCCCATTGCCATCGCCGGCCTGTTCTCGACCATGAGCGGCATCGGCGAAGGCGCGCGCCTCGCCTACGATGCGCTCGAGGCCGCCGGCATGCACGCCCGCCGCATTCGACATCAGCGCCGCCTTCGGCCAGGCCGAGATCGATGGCACCGCCGCGGCGTCCTATCGTGCCCGGCTCCGGCGGCACGCTTGTCGTCCATCATAACGCGCCGTTCCTGCCGCATGCTCTGTGGGCGCTCGGCCGGGCGCGCGTCCGCGGCCGCCGCGTCATCGGCTATTGGGCCTGGGAATTTCCGCGCGTTCCGGATTCCTGGCGCTTAAGCCTGCGCTATCTGCACGAAGTCTGGGTGCCGAGCGAACTGGCACCCGCGTCGCCGTCTCTTCCGCGACCGATCTGCCGGTGCACGTCGTGCCGCATCCGCTGCCGCCGGTGACCCCACGCCCAACATGCGCGCGCGGCTCGGCCTGCCGGCCGACGCGCTGATCGTGCTCACCGCCTTCCACATGGGCTCGGCATTCACGCGCAAGAATCCGCTGGCCGCCATCGCCGCGTTTCCGCCGCGCCTTCGGCGACGCGGCCGACCGCCTCCTGGTGATCAAGCTGATCGATCACGGCGCTTCGCCGATCGCTCGCGAAGAGCTCGAGCGCGCGATCGCCGGCGCGACCAATATCCGTCTCATCAATGTCATGCTGCCGCCGGCGGACATGTCCGGCTTGATGGCGGACGTCGATATCGTGTTGTCGCTGCACCGCTCGGAAGGCTTCGGCCTGGTGCCGGCGGAGGCGATGCAGCTCGGCAAGCCGGTCGTGGCGACCGGCTGGTCGGGCAATATGGATTTCATGAACGAACGCAATTCGGCGCCGGTGTCCTACCGGCTCGTGCCGGTGCAGGACCCTTACGACGGCGCCTTCTTGTCCGACGGCCAGCTCTGGGCCGACGCCAATGTCGACAACGCCGCCGATTGGCTGCGCCGGCTCGCCGCCGATCCGGCGTTGCGGGCACCTCGGCGAAACCGCCCGCGCCGATATCGCCCGGCAGCTGTCGCCGCGAATCCTTCGACGCGCGCACGCGTGGCCGATCTTATTGAAGTTGGGAATAAGGCGTGACCGCCAAGCGTCTCATTTCCTACCGCTATATGATGCTTCGCGCATCGACGGCGGCCGGCACATTGGGCGCGGGTCTGTCTGCAAACCTTCGTCTTTGCCCGCGTGCTCACGCCGCAACGTTTCTCGCTCTTCATCTTTTTGGCCGCGCTCGGCTATATGTTGTCCTTGGCCGATGCGGGCATGGTGAAAGTGCTGTTCGTCGATCTGCGGCGCCGGTTCCTGGACAATCAGCCTTTGGGCGCGATCGCATCCCAGGCGACCGCGATCTTCGTTTTATATTCCGGGCTTGCGACGATCGCATCGCTGATTTGTTTTCTCACGCTCGCGATCTTTTTGAAGTATCCGAGTCCCGATGGCATCGAATTGACTCTGTTTTTCGCTTTCAATGCGATCAATCTGCCGTGGTTCGCCTTGCGCTATTTCAGCATCGCTATCGACGAATATGTCTATTTTGAAATGCTGGAAGCATTGCGGCGCGGCCTGAACGCGATTGCGTTGGTGGGGTTGCTGCTCGGACTTCCCGTCCTTGTTTTTCTCCTCATTATCAATGCCGGCTGGTTCGGCGTGATTTTTGTGGCCATTGCGAAACTGCGGCAGCGCCGCGTGCTGGTCGGCGGCGTCGGCGGCAGCCACGCGCATTTTGTCGCATTTTTCCGCGGCAACAGCCGAAGAATTTTCAATAGCGCCGTTTACATCATCAGCGAGAATTACATCTACAATTTTCCTTATTTCCTGGTGCCGTGGGCTTATGGCCTTGGCGCACCGACCATCATTCTCGACACGACGTTCAAGGTGTGCCGTGCCGCCAACCAATTCTACAGCGCGGCCTGTGACAGCCTGGTGCCGCGGCAGACCAGCGCGCTCGCCGAGCGCGACGGCGGGGCGATGATCCGTGCCACCTGGCTCGCCATCGCGCTTGTGCGGCATGCCGGCGGCGGGGCGAGCGCCGTTTTGATCGTCGCCGGCGATAGGATATTTGCCGTGCTGCTCGGCCCCGCCGCGGTGATGCCGCCGGAGATGACGCCGGTCATCATCATGTTGCTGACCGGCAATATGGCGCAGATGGTGTCGCACAGCGTGCTGGTGCATACCGGTTACTTCA
>CAVOMM010000005.1:0-24422 GCA_963697025.1 uncultured Alphaproteobacteria bacterium
CTTGCATCTTGCCGCGGGCGCCGCGTCGCTTCCGGCGCTGACGCGCGTCGCAAAGGCGGCGGACTATCCGACGCGGCCGGTGCGCATCGTCGTGCCTTATCCCGCCGGCATCGCTCCCGACATTGTCCCCGCCTCGTCGCGCATTCGCTGTCGGAGCGTTTCGGTCAGCAATTCATCGTCGACAATCGCCCCGGCGGCGCCAGCAATATCGGCACCGAGATCGTCGTCCACGCGCCGGCCGACGGCTATACGCTATTGACGGTGACAACGACCAACACCATCAACACGTCGCTGTATGACAATCTGACCTTCGATGTCACCGCCGACATCGCACCGGTCGCGGGCCTGGCAAATTGCCGCTGGTGCTGGTGATCAATCCCGCGGGCCGGCCAAAACGCTGCCGGAATTTATTGCCTATGCCAAGGCCAATCCCGGCAAGATCAACTATGCCTCGGTCGGCTGGGGCGCCGCGACCAACGTGGCCGGCGAATTGTTCAACGAGATGGCCGGCATCAAGCTCGTCAACGTGCCGTATCGCAGCAGCTACATGCCCGATCTGTTCAGCGGGCAGGTGCAGGCCGGCTTCACGCCGATCCTGCAGACGTGAGCCTCATCAAGGCCGGCAAGCTGCGCGCGCTTGCGGTGACCGGCGGGCGCATGCGGACGTGCTGCCCGACGTGCCCAACGCCGCGAATTCGTCCCCGGCTACGATGTCGCGGTGTGGGATGCGGTCGGCGCGCCGGCGAAGACGCCGCCGGAGATCGTCGAGGAGCTCAACAAGGCGATCAACGCCGCGCTGACCGAGCCCAAGATGCGCGCGCGGTTTACCGACCTCGGCGCCGAGCCCATGGTCATGACGCCGGCGGAGCTCAAGGCCTATATGATCGCCGAAATAAAAAAGTGGGGCGCGGTGGTCAAAACCGCCGGCATCAAGCCGGAATAAACCGGCGTCCCGGTCTCATTTGCCGTTCAGCATCGCCTTGATCCGCTGCGGCGTCACCGGCAGTTCGCGCACCGCGCCGGGAATGCCGATGGCGTCCTCGATCGCGGAAGCGATGGCGGCGCCGACGCCGGTGATGCCGCTTTCGCCGGCGCCCTTGATGCCGAGCGGATTGAGCGGCGAGGCGTAGTCCTCGCGCAGCAGCACTTCCGGCGCCGGCGTCTCGTGCATCGCCGGGAGCAGATAATCGGCAAAGGTAACGGCCAGCGGATCGCCGCGCTCGCTATAGGTGAACTCCTCCAACAGCGCGCCGCCGAGGCCCTGCGCATAGCCGCCGACGATCTGGCCGTGCACCGTCGCCGGATTGATGGCGCGACCGATGTCATAGGCGATGCAATAGCGCTCGACCTTGACGCCGCCGGTGTCGCGGTCGATGCGCACCACGGCGACGTGGCTGCCGTAGGGATAAACCTGATGCTCGGTCTTGAACCAGCCTTCGGCGGACAGCCCCGGCTCGCGGTCGCCGCGCGCCTTTGCCGTCGGCTCGAGATTTTTCGCGATCGCGGCGAGGCTGATCGAGGGACCGGGCCTGCCGTCGGATGTGCGGTCTTTGCGCACCACGTCGCCGCCGACGATGTCGAGCGCGTCGGGCGTCGTCTGCAGCAGTTCGGCCGCCATATCGAGCGCTTTCTTCCGCACGTTGAGCGCCGCGATATGGGTCGCCGACGCGGTCATCACCGTGGCGCGCGAGGCGTGCGCGCCGATGCCGAACGGGATGCGGTCGGTCTGGCCGTGGATGACGCGGCAGTTTTTGTAATCGACGCCGAGCGCGTCGGCGGCGACCTGCGCCATCACCGTCTCAAAACCCTGGCCGATCGAGGCGCCGCCGGTGACGACTTCGACCATGCCGGAGGTGTCGATGGAAATGTTGACGCCGTCGGTCGGGCCGAGCCCGCTTTTCTCGACGAACATCGCCACCCCGATGCCGACCAGCTCGCCCGCGGCTTTGCGCCGTTTCACCTCGGCGTTGAGCGCCTCCCAGCCGATCTTGGCGAATAGCTTGTCGAGCAGCCCGATATAATCGCCGGTGTCGTAATGGATTTCCTCGCCCAAGGCTTCGAGCGGGCGCGGATAGGGCATCTCGGCGGCGGAAATCGTATTGCGGCGGCGGATGTCGATGCGGTCGATGCCAAGCTGATGCGCGATGGCGTCGACCAGCCGCTCGCGCACGAACGTCGTCTCGTAGCGGCCCGGCGCGCGATAAGTCGCGGCCGGCGTCTTATTGGTCAGGCGGAAATGGCCGATGGCGCGGTAGGCCGGCACCCGGTACGGCCCCGGCAGGATGCCCGCCGTCATGTGCACGACGCGCGCCGCATGGGTGCGCACATAGGCGCCCTGATCGTGAAAATAACGGTCGTCGATGGCGAGGATGACGCCGTTGTCGTCGACCGCGGCGCGGATACGGTGGCGCTGCTGGCGCGAATGATTGGCGGCGATCAGATGCTCGCGGCGGTCTTCGATCCATTTCACCGCGCGATTGAATTTTTTGGCGGCGACGCAGACCAGCACGTCCTCGGGATAAAGCTCGCCGCGCACGCCGAAGCCGCCGCCGACATGGGATTCATGGACGTGAATGGAGCTCGGCGGTAGCGCCAGCATGCGCGACAGCAATTCCTGGATGCGGTGCGGCACCTTGGCGGCGCCGTGCAGTTCGAGAATGCCGCGCGCGGCGTCGTAGCGGCCGATGGCGCCGCGCGTCTCCAGCGGCACGCCGGAGTGCCGGCCGACCGCCAGCTCGACTTCGACCACATGCGGCGCGTCGCGGAACACCGCGTCGACGTCGCCATAGCCCTGGCGGATGATCGCCGCTTCGCTGGAATGGCCCGGCGAGAACTCGACCGGCGCGGCTTGCGCGTCGAGCAGCGGCGGCAATTCCTCGATCTCGGCAGTGACCAGATCGGCGGCGTCCTCGGCGATATAGGGATCGGCGGCGAACACCGCGGCGATCGGATCGCCGACATAGCGCACGCGGTCCATCGCCAGCACCGGCTGGCGATACGGATCGAGCGCCGGAATCGAGCCCTCGCGGAAATCGATCGGCGGCACCTCGGCGATATCGGCCGCGGTCCACACCGCATAGACGCCGGGCAGCGCGCGCGCCGCCGCGGTGTCGATCCTGACGATGCGGCCATGCGCATGCGCCGCGCGCACGATGCGCATATGAAGCTGGTGCGGAAAATTGATGTCGCCGGCAAACGCGCCGCGCCCGGCCACCAGCGGCGGATCCTCCAGCCGCTCCACCGACTGGCCGATCCACTTCATGCCGCCGCCCGTTCCAGCGCCCGGCGCGTCACCGCGAGCACGAGATCGCGGCGGAATTCGGCGGTGGTGACGTTGTCCTCCATCGGATCGATCGCCGCGGTGGCGGCTTGCGCCGCGGCGCGGAACGCGGCATCGCCGGGCGCGGCGCCGGTCAGCGCGCGCTCGGCTTGCGCGATGCGCCGCGGATTGACCTCGGCGCCGCCGACCGCGAGCCGCGGCTCAATCATCTTGCCGGACTCCACACGATAGACGCCGAGCGCCGCGGCCATGGCGAAATCGCCGGCGCGACGGTTGAATTCGTTAAAGCCGCAATGCGCATCCGGAGGCAGCAGCGGCAGCCGCGCCTCGACCAACAATTCATCTTCGGCCAGCGCCGTGGTCATGATGCCCTTGAAGAAATCGCGCGCCGCGATGACGCGCTCGCCGCGCGCGCTCTTGGCCAGCACCTCGCCGTCGAGCGCCACCAGCACCAGGCACCATTCCGACGCCGGATCGGCATGCGCCAGCGAGCCGCAGAAGGTGCCGCGGTTGCGGATCGGATAATGCGCGATGTGCCGCACCACGTCGGTGAGCAACGCGCCGAGCGGCCCGTCGCAGACCGGCCGGTGAAACGCCGCATGCCGCACGCCGGCGCCGATGACGAGCTTGCCGTCGGCAACCACGAGGCGATTGAGCGCGGCGACGCCGTTGATGTCGACGAGATGCGCCGGCTTGGCGAGGCGGAACGCCATGGTCGGCACCAGACTCTGCCCGCCGGCAAGCACGCGGCCGTCCTCGCCGGCGACGTCCGCAAGAATGGCGACCGCCTCGTCGACGGTTTTCGGCGCGTGGTAGCGGAACGCCGCAGGCTTCATCGCGCTGGTCCCGTGCGCTGGTCCCAAGTTCGGGACTGGTTTATGTTTTTGAAGTGGTGCACAGATTTTGGCACAGAGTCAAAGCGCGGTAGAGTCGAATTCCGGCATGAAGCCTCCTGCATTCTCATATCACGACCCGCGCAGCGTTGCCGACGCCGTCGGGCTGTTGGCGAGCCTCGACAACGCCAAATTGCTGGCCGGCGGCCAGTCGCTGATGCCGATGCTCGCGATGCGCTACGTGCTGCCCGACCACGTCATCGATCTCAATTGCGTCGACGGGCTGAGCTACATCCGCGAGACTGACGGCGCGCTGGAAATCGGCGCCATGACGCGCCAGCGCGACATCGAATTCTCCGAGCTGGTGCGCCGCCGCTGCCCGCTGATGCATGAAGCCATCGCCCAGGTCGGCCACCGCCAGACCCGCAACCGCGGCACGCTCGGCGGTTCGCTGTGCCATCTCGATCCGGCGGCCGAGCTGGTGGCGGTCGCTGCCGCGCTCGACGCCAAGGTGACGGTCGCCGGCAAGAGCGGCGCACGCAGCATCGACTTCGCCGCGTTCCCGGTCGCCTATATGACGCCGGCGCTGGAGCCCGACGAGCTTCTCGCCGGCGCGAGTTTTCCGTGCTGGTCGGCGCGGCACGGTGCTGCCTTCGTCGAATTTTCCCGCCGCCACGGCGATTTCGCCATTGTGTCGGCCGCGGCGCTGCTTGAGGAAGACGCCGCCGGCAAAGTCACCCGCGCCTCGCTGACGCTTGGCGGCATGGGCCCGGCGCCGCTTCGCGCCAGCGACGTCGAGCGCGCGCTGATCGGCGAGACGATCGACGACAAGCGCCTGCGCGAGCTCTGCGAGCCGCTGCGAAAGCTTGATGCGGTCGACGACATCCACGCGCCGGCGTCCTATCGCCAACAGCTGGCGACGGTGCTGTCGCGCCGCGCGCTCCTCAAAGCGCATGAGCGCATCGCGGCGAGGGCGGCATCGTGAGCGAAGAAAGAACCATCGCTGTCACCGTCAACGGCAAGCGCCACGAGGCGACCGTGCCGGTCCGCCTCACGCTGGCGGATTTCCTGCGCCAGCGGCTCCGGCTCACCGGCACCCATCTCGGCTGCGAGCACGGCGTCTGCGGCGTCTGCACGATCTTGTTCGACGGTTATTCGGCGCGCTCTTGCCTGATGCTCGCGGTGCAGGCCGACGGCCACGACATCCTCACCGTCGAAGGCATCGCGCCGGACGCCAAGACGCTGCATCCGCTGCAGCAGGCGTTTCACGAGCTTCACGGCCTGCAATGCGGCTTCTGCACGCCGGGAATTCTCACCACGCTGATCGAGCTCCTGCGCGACAATCCGGACCCGACCGAAGCCGACATCCGCGTCGGCATTTCCGGCAATCTGTGCCGCTGCACCGGCTACCACAACATCGTCGCCGCCGCGCTCGACGCGGCGAGGCGGATGAAAGATTCACCTCTCCCCGCGCGCGGGGAGAGGTCGAGCGAAGCGAGGGTGAGGGGGCCTCTCAGCGAGTCTGAGCACCGCAATTCCGAGCCCAGCCGTTAGGCCCCCTCACCATAGCCGATGCTTCGCATCGGCGTTCTTTGTGGAAGAAACGGCGGCCAACGGCCGCCGGTGCCCTCTCCCCGCACGCGGGGAGAGGGAGGAGCAAGCTACGATGCCTCTGCGCTTCGACGACATCGGCAACCGGCTCAAGGCCTTCCGCCTCGGCTCCGGCCTCGCCGCGGAGGAGATCGCGCAACAGCTCGGCATTTCGCGCACCGCGCTCTACCGTTTCGAGAAGGGCGAGGTGGCCAAGATCGAGACGCTGGAAAAGCTCGCCGAGCTTCTGAGAAGTCTCGGTGCCGACGCTGCTCGGCGTCGGCGTCGAATATATCGCGTCGGCGGTGGCCTATTTCGAGCGCATGCGCCAGATCGAAGAAACCGCCGAGCACATTATCGTGCTGGCCGGCCCGATCTCCTACGTGTTGGCCTCGGACGGCTTCGACGCCGCGCTCGGCGACATCTTGCGCGAGTCGGTGCCGGACGGCATCGCCAAACGCGACCGCGCGCTCGCCCAGATCGATGAGCTGATGGCCGTGCTGCGGAGCCGCAAGGAAAGCTACCGCCGCCGCCGCCCGGCCATCGTCAATCTGATCGCCGCCGCCGAGATGGAGCGCTTCCTGCGCAACGGCCTGGTCGGCCGGCTCGATCTTCCCGACAACACCCGCCGCGCGCGGCGCGCGCTGGCCCGCGCCGAGGCCGCCCATTTCACCGCGCTGATGGAGAACGAGCCGATCGGCGTGCAGATCGGCATCGTGCGCGATACGCTGCCGCATACGAGCTTCCAGATCTTCCGCCAGCCCGACCGCAAGATTTTGGCGTTAAGCCCGTTCCGCCTCGGCGAAGAACCCAACATCCGCACCGGCGTCGCCATGATCACTTCCGCCCCGGAAGCGCTCGCGCTGCACGAAACCATGGCGCGCGAGCTATGGGCCAGCGCGCTCAAGGGCCCGGCCGCGGTGCGCTTCATGCGCGGGATGATGGAAAAACTTTCATCCGCCCCCACGAAAGTGGGGGAGGGGGACCATCCGTAGCTCGCATCGCGAGCGAAGGATGGTGGAGGGGGCGGGGGCGATGACGAAACTAAAGCGTCGCCGAGTGATCTGAGATCAGCCGCCAGCTAGCGCCTGCGTTTTCGCATGCGGTGTGAGATCATACAATAGAACCTGATTACCAATAAACCCGCAGCAGGCCGGGCGCTCCGTTGCCGCCTCTGCCGCCGAGGCCCGCGCCGCCGCCGCCGCCCGCGCCCAAGGCCTTGGCCGGTTCACCGGCTCCGCCGTTTCCCGATCCGCCCGCTGCTCCCGCGCCAACCAGCGATGCTCCGCCACCACCGCCGCCACACACCGCGTTTGGCCCACCGCCACTACCGCCTGCGCCGCCCGGGTTGGCAAGATACGAGGCGCCTGCCGCTCCCGGAAGGCCCGGAATGCTGCCCCCGTCTCCTCCTGAGCTGCAATTGGATCCGGCCCCGCCATGTCCCCCCATTGGATACTGATTACCGTAGCCCCGACCGCCACCCGCTCCTCCCGGAAAGACGACTAAATTCGCAAAGGCTGTGGTGCCGCCCCTGCCTCCCGATTCGGCAGCGCCGCCGCCCGCACCGCCGCCGCCGATGACGATGTTATAGGACGTGCCGGGTGTGACGGGTGTCGGAGCATACGTCAAAGCGCCACTGGCGCCCCCGCCGCCTCCGGCGACCGAGCCTCCGTAGCCGGTGTCACCCCCGCCGCCACCACCGCCGCCTCCCTGGCCTTGGACGAAAACGGCGCCTACGTCTTGCGGGCAAACCCACACGCCGTCGGCGGTAAATTCCTGGCTCTGCATGGCTCTGTCTCCTTGTCTCGGATGGAGTTGAAAAGATTTAAGTCGAAATCGGATCGCCTAGTTTTGTAGCGCGGGTTGAACGAAGTGAAACCCAGGATCGGCGCAAAGAACTCGCCGGTCGTTCCCGGATTTCGCTCCGCTCAATCCAGGCTACTTGCTATGATGGACATCCCTTCGCTCCACCCATCCTGCGCGCTTAGTCGTAAACTGAAGCAATATCCGCGATATTCGCCCAACTCCAAGGTAGAGCGGCTTTCTTCTGTGGCTTGCCCCTTTTAAATATCCGCTTCTTGAGGTTCATCGCGCCCGCCTCGAAGATATCATCTTCAAGAAAGGTGACGTTAGCCCTTAACATTGCGGCCAGCGTGGGGTCTGCTGCTATCACAGACACCATTTTTTTGTCAGTTGTCCATTTCCTGCGGATCGCTTCATAATAAGGCAGCCAGCCTTCGCTATACACGCCGATTGTCTTAAGATGTGCGCGCCACGGCCAGTGCGACAGTGGGACTTCCAAGAGACCTTTTTCTCGTAAAAGGCCGAGCAACGCCAAAAGAACCGAATTAGGAATCGAATGTGCAAGCGAAATATCTTCCTTACGAATTTTAACACCAATAACTGCGCACGCGACTAAGCACCAGGCAACCTCGAAATCATGTCCGTGCGGGAGATGCTTCTTAAGCGTCTTTCTGATCCACCGGATGGTTCTTTCTTTCGCTATGCCGTGACAGAGCAATTGATTGTTAATGAGAAAGCTGACAACGTGCGACGTGCATCGAGGAAATTCACGTGCCAAGCGAAACAGAGAATCTAAAATGATTGGAAAATTAGCTCCAGGATTATGAATCGCCGCCATTCTTGCGCAGGCCCGAATTGCTGGTAAATCGCTTCGAGTTTCCAGGCACAACTCCAGAGTTGAATCTAATAGTCGATATATCTGCTCAGCTTGCGTGGCAATATCCGCGCTCCACGATATGTTCATTTCTCCATCACGTTCCCACTTCCTCCGGAAGATTTCCTTTGATGACACGACCCGAGTCTTCTCTTCATTTAGCTGCAAATTAAACCTCCACAGCGTAGATCGAAGCGCGGCAAGGGCCCTTCGCGCAGCATCTTCATCTTCAAAGCCTATGACGTAGTCGTCCAGTAGGCGGAATGTGGCGCCTGCCCTAACATACGGCACGATTGATTTGTCTTTTTCTATGCCTGCGAGAAGCATTTCGGCAATGATACGCGAAGTATCTGGACCAACCGGAATGCCGAACGTTTCGCGCGAGTGGCAGGACTGCAATGCGCGATCGAAACTATTTGACCAGTGACTATCCAGTCGGTGTTTCTTTCCGGTAGCGAGCCACGTCTTTACTTTGGATTTTCCGATCACCGCCCACGGGATTGAGTGAGTGTACACTGTATAGAAAAAACGCGAGATATCAGCCTGAAGGATAAACGGAAATTCCGAGCAGATGCGAGTGCGTCGGACTTCCCATTTTCGAAAATCCAGGCCAATAAATGCTCTCTGTTTTGAAGAGTCTTCCTGAGTATCGTAAAGCGACGTGCCGCTCTTGGCGATGAGTTCCTTGATCGCTTTGCGGTGTTCGGTCACAAGAAGGGATAGTGCAGTCTGTGAAATTGGGTGCACCATCGCCAGATTGCGTCTGCTGTTGTTCAAGCGAGGCACGGTAAAGGTTTCAAAATTTGTGGTGCGTTTAAGAAGCGTGTTTTTTATTGCCTTAAGACCCGGGTAATTCGTTCGACAAAAATCGGCAAAATATCTGGTTGTGATAGCTGGAGGAAGTTCTTGCGGAAAATATGCCGTTCTTATCAGCGCCGCGAAGAAATCGCGCGGCATTAGCGCCTTTGCCTTGGTAGCTTTCATGCCCTTACTCCCCAGGCGCAAATATTCACTAGAATTTTGATGAACTGCGGTTCGCATTGACGCTGGACGTGGGCTCGGCGCCGCGCGCCTTTGCCAACCATGCGGTCGTTACTGTTTGCTCAGTTTTTCCGCGACCTCAAGAGCGTCTAGAATTGGGCCGAGGTGGTCATTCAATCCAGCGACCGTTATGCCAAACGTGATGACGTTGGTTCGACGCGGGAAAGGATCAATGCCGTTACTTTGCAGTCCGGCGAGCGTCGCATCTCGAGTTTCATTGTTCAGGCGAAATGCAATGTGGCAGAAGCCTGCGGTTTTTCGCGGATGAAACCAGCAGAAATTATTGCCCGATGAACCTAGTGCAATGTGATGTTTGTTGTAAGTCAGTCGCGGCTGAACGCCCTTACTCTGCAAGGCGGAAACAATCTTATCCATGATAGCGAGAGATGCAGGATCGCGCTTCTTTTCCCAATAAGCGCGGTCGGTCTGTTCCGCCTGATCAGACACGTCGACGTTGACGATTTCCTCAATAACATCAAGGACCGTAACAGCGTGCAGTACGATGCTGTTGTCGTCCAACTTGAACGCACTCAGTTGGACCGCGATCACGGGCACGGACCTGTTGAGCAACCGCAGTACGTTGAAAAAACGACTTGTGATCTGCTCGGCGACGATAACGGCCCGATGCTCCGCCTGCGGCCGTCGCTGCCTTTCTATGTCCCAGTATTCGATCGTCCTGATGATGTGACTCTCATCAAGCGCGCCGAGCATAATCTCTACTTCGTAAAAAGTTTCAGTTTCCGCGTGGTGCAGGAGAAAATCTATTCGGCCTCCGTAGGGCTGACGGTGCTCCCGTCCAACGATCTCCAGATCACCCAAACCTAAGAGGCTAGTGTCCTCCCGGACGCGATCCTGCAACCATTTTTCGTCCAGCCCCGCAGCCCGTAACTCTATTGGCGAGATTTTCTTCAACTCTAAAGACATCGTTGGCTCCCCTAGCCTTCCCGACAGCGAGCGTAGCCCGGGTTGAACGAAAGCGAAACCCTGGGTTGATGAACAAGCTTCGTGATCGGGTCGAGAGGTGAGCATTACTTTGAGGTCTCTATATCAGAGACGCAAGGCTTGACAAGCGTCACTGATATAGATACATACTCAGCGAATCATCTCGCCCTAAGGGACGCCGTCCGGGTGATGCCGGGCGGCAGGGGCGAGGGCGGTGCCCGCGGGCGAGGCCTCATCAGCTTGGCTCCCGGGCGGTCCGGGCATCATGCCTGCCGGCACTATGACCGGTGTGCGAGGTGCGTCGCTGGAAGTGGGTGCCGAGCCGGCGGTCATATCCGCCGCGTTGGCAAAGCATCCACGAAGCCTGGCCCGGATCGCACCAAGGGACCACACACCCCTTGGGAAGAGCCGCGGTGGAACGCCGGCAGGCGAGCGCGCCCGATAGCGGACGGGTCGGCGCAAGCCGATCGGTCCGTGGCGCGCCCCGCACCCGCTGGTGCGGGCATTCGACAATGCGTCTGCCGGCGTTCCGCTTCCCTTATTTGCTGGAAGCGAGCCGTAAAGAGTTGCTCCGCAACTTTATTTGCCGGAAGCGAGCCGCAAAGAGTTGCTCCGCAACAGCTCGTAGTGGCCCGCTCTGGATTGGTTCGCGCGCCGATCCCCGTCGTCGCAAGCGGGGGGAGGCAAACAAAATACGCTGTTTGACATCGCTCGCGCGCGGGGTGCGCGCGAGAACGGGATCGCCTTGCATCCGCCCCCACGAAGGTGGGGGAGGGGGACCGCGCACTTGCGCGGTGGAGGGGGCCTCTGACTCGGAGCTTCGTTGTCGGTGCCGAAAGATCGTTGAGGCCCGCGCCCCGCCCACCGCGCAAGAGCGCGGTCCCCCCTCCCCGCTTATCGCGGGGCGGGAGGTCAGGCTCTGGCGTATTTGCCGCGGTTGAAGAAGCGGTCTTTCTGGTCGTCGTTGGCAGTGTCGCGGTTCGATTTGATGACGGCGACCTTGGCGAGCGCGGCCTTCACCGCCGGCCGTTCGTCGATCGCCTTGAACCAGCGCGCCAGGTTCGGATTGTCCTCCCACTTGACGCCCTGGACGTCGTGATTGCGCGTCCACGGGAAGGTGGCGATGTCGGCAATGGAGTATTCGTCGCCGGCGAGATAGGGCGAATGCGCGAGCCGCTTTTCCATCACCTCGTAAAGCCGCTTCACCTCGCTCTGATGGCGCGTCATCGAATAGGAATGATCCTTGTCCTTCGGCGCGAACAGCTTGAAATGGGTGAACTGGCCGAAATTCGGGCCGACATTGGAAGTCTGGAACAACAGCCACTGCAGCACGTCGTATTTCTTCGCGATGTCGGTGGGCAGGAATTTGCCGGTCTTGTCGGCGAGATACATCAGGATCGCGCCCGACTCGATCACGGTATAGGGCTTGCCGCCGGGGCCGTCGGAATCGACGATCGCCGGGATTTTCGAATTCGGATTGATCTTGATGAAATCCGGATTGTACTGCTCGCCCTTCCACACGTCGACGAAATGCTCCTTGTAGGGCAGCTTGGTTTCTTCGAGCATGATGTAGATTTTCTGCACGTTCGGGCTGGTCAAGGCATAAAGGTCGATCATGGCAATGTCCTTCGTTTCCTCTTTGGATCTCGGTTTGGATAGCGGCGGAAGGCGGTGAACCTATCGGCCGCCTCGGCGGCCGGCAAGACGGCGAAAGCCCGCCGCGCCGGGCCGGCTTATCACTTGTGCGACATCGCCGATGCCGCGTAGGCTCGCGGTCAGGTGAAGAACAATAATGTCGGCAGGGAGAACAAAAATGCAGCGCATCATCCGGCGGTTAGCCGCTATCGCCTTGTTGGGCCTGGCGGCGAGCGCCGTTGCCGGCGCGGCGCGGGCCGAGGACGGTTATCCGAACCACGCGGTGCGCTGGCTGGTCGGCTATCCGCCCGGCGGCTCGACCGACATCTGCGCCCGCCTGATCGGGAATTACCTGTCGCAGATCTTCCATCAGCAGTTCCTGGTGGAGAACCGGCCGGGCGCCAGCAACAATCTCGCCGCCGAGCTTGCCGCGCATTCGCCGCCGGACGGCTACACCGTGTTCCTGGTCAATCCGGCCAACGCGATTAACGCCACGCTGTATAAAAATCTGCCGTTCGACTTCCTGCGCGACATGGCGCCGGTCGCCGGCTTCATCCGCGTGCCGAACGTCATGGAGGTCAATCCGAACGTGCCGGCGGACACGGTCAAGGAGTTCATCGATTACGCCAAAGCCAATCCGGGAAAGGTCAACATGGCGTCGGCCGGCATCGGCACCTCGACGCATTTGTCCGGCGCATTGTTCATGCAGATGACCGGCATCAATCTGGTGCATGTGCCGTATCGCGGCGCCGGGCCGGCGCTGGTCGATATGCTGGGCGGCCAAGTGCAGGTGTTCTTCGACAATCTGCCGTCGTCGATCGGCTATATCCGGGCCGGCAAGCTGCGCGCGCTGGCGGTGACCACCGCGGAGCGCGCGAAAGCGCTGCCCGAGGTGCCGACGGTCGCCGACACCGTGCCGGGCTACGAAGCCAGCGCCTGGTTCGGCATGGCGGTGCCCGCGGGCACGCCGCGCGACATCGTCGAGAAGCTCAATCGCGCGGTCAACGACGCGCTCGCCGATCCGGACATCCAGGCCAAGCTCGCCGAGCTCGGCGGCACCTTGATCTCCGGCACGCCGGAGGATTTCGGCAAGCTCATCGTCGACGAAACCGACAAATGGGCCAAGGTGGTCAGGGCCACCGGCGCCACGGCGGAGTAGGAGAATGAAGACAGACTTTAGCCGCTCATTACCGCGTAAGCGGGAATCCATCCACACCGGCAAGAGACTGGCTTCCGGCTTGCGCGGGAACGAGCGGCGTTTGTTTCTTGTTCTCAGCATTCTTTGTGCTGCCGGCCTGTGCATGCCCGCATTCGCGCAGGATTATCCGACGCGGCCGATTCGCGCGCTCACCGCCGTGAGCGCCGGCGGCACCAGCGACATTTTCATGCGGGCGATGGCCCAGGAGGTCGGTAAGCGCTGGAACCAGACCATCGTGGTGGAGGATCGGCCCGGCGGCTCGATGAATGTCGGCGGCGAGGCTTGCGCGCAAGCCGCAAGCGATGGCTACACCATCTGCATTCTGCCGCCGGAGACGCTCGCCTATAATCAGTTCCTGTTCAAGAAGATCCCATTCGATCCGGAAAAGGATTTCGCGCCGATCACCAATCCGTTCTTCACCACGCAGGTGCTGGTTGTGAGCGCCAAGCTCGGCGTGCATTCATTGGCCGAACTGGCGGCGCTGTCGAAAGCGAAGCCCAAAACCCTGAGCTACACGGCACCCTCGATTCCGCTGGTCGCGTTCATGCAGCAATGGATCAAGTCGAACGGGGCCGATATCGTTCGCGTGCCGTTCCGCGGCGGTGGCGAAGCGGTCAACGACATGCTCTCTGGCTCGACGCCGGTCGCGTTTTTCGGCGCCTCCAACTGGCTGTCGTTCATCAAGAACGGCACCGTTGTTCCGCTCGCCGTGGACAGCCCGAAACGCTCGCCGCTTTTGCCCGAGGTGCCGACGCTCGCCGAGCTTGGCTATCATGGCGACCTCACCCGGCTCTATTTCGGCCTTGTCGCGCCGGCCGGTACGCTGCAGCCGATCGTGCACAAGCTTTATAGCGAGTTCGCCACCGTCGGGGCCGATCCACAGTTCCGGCAGAAGCGGATGATCAACGTCGGCCTTGAGCCGGTGTTCGACACGCCCGAGGAATTTGACATGTTCCTGAAGGAAGACCGCGCCGCTTCGGCGCGTATCGTCAAAGAAGCCGGAATGGGCCCGCAATGATCATCGAATGGCATACCCACGTCTATCCGCCCGAAGAGGCGGCCGCCGACGCGCTCGCCTGGGACGGCAAAAGCGGCCCGACCTGGGCCGGCCGCTGCCCGATGACGCTCGAAAACGTGCTCGAGGCGCATCGTCGCTGCAACATCAACGTCACTGTGTTCAGCAACGCCGCGCATTACTTGCGCGGCAAGGCCGATGCCGAGGAGCTCAAGGCCATCCAGCGGTGGTCCGATTATGCCGCCGAGATTCAGGCGGCGCATAACGGCGTGCTCTACGGTTTTGCCACCATGCTACCCTGCGGCGGGCCAGCTTTCATCAAGGAGACCGAGCGCGCCATCCGCCAGCTCGGGCTCAAAGGCATTCTCATTCATTCCAACCACAAGGCGCATTATCCGGACGACGACGAGGCGCGGCCGTTCTGGGAGCTGGTGCAGGACTTGAACGTTCCCGTCTTCATCCATCCGCCGCATGTCGGCTTCGGCGAGGAGCGCATGCGCGACTACCGGCTGGCGTCGAGCGTCGGCCGGCCGGCCGATCTTTGTCTCGCGCTGGCGCGCATGATCGTGCGCGGCATTCTCGAAGACTTTCCGCGCCTGACCATCGTCGCCTCGCACGGCGGCGGCGGGCTGTGGGAAGTCATCGGCCGGCTCAATTATGCCTATGAGTTGCAGGAGGAGTGCTATTTCCTCGGGCCCTATACGCCGATCAGGATCAAGCACGAGCCCGGCTATTACGCGAAGAAAATGTATTTCGACACGGTGACTTATCATGCGCCGGCCGCACAACTCGTCGTCGACTCGGTCGGCGCCGATCACGTGCTCTACGGCTCAGACGCGCCACCGCTCGCCTCGCTCAAGCCGCGGGCGATCAAGCTGGTCGAGGGCCTGAAAGTAAGCAGCGAGGAGCGGGAGAAGATTTTCTGGCGCAACGCGGCGAAGCTGTTGAAGCTCGACATGGCAGCGGCACTGGCGGGGGCCGCGGAATAGGGCTTTTGCCCTGGTCTTGGTTTGAGCGCTTTGGTTTAGTCGAGAAATTTCCGCCGCTTAGCGGCCGTGTGACCGCGCTGCCACGGTCGGTGGATTTTTGTCATATCACGGGGGATAGCTGCGTAAATGAGTAGCTTGCCGAGCGGTATGGGAGTGTAATTGCACTCTGGGACAAGAGCGGGATTCGCACGGGGGCTATAATGCGTCGCTCACTTATCGCAGTGCTTGCAGCCGGTTTGTTCCTCGGCTTAGGCGCGACAGCCTTTGCCAAGGCCAAACACCATCCGGCGCCGCCGCCGCCTCCACCGCCGATGTGGAGCTGGGCCGGCCCTTATGTGGGGCTCAATCTCGGCTACGGCTGGGGCAGTTCGCCTGCGAATGCGAGCTTCGTTGATTCGGCCGGTACGTTGCTTTACAGCGCCGGCACCACCGTTCACCCAGACGGCGTCATTGGCGGCGGACAAATTGGCTACAATTGGCAGACCGGAAACTGGGTGACGGGCCTTGAGGCCGATATTCAAGGCAGCGGCCAGCGCGGAAGTGGGACGATCGTCTGTCCCGCTGGAACGTGCAATGTCGTAAATCCCGTTACGGTGTCGGTCACCGAGAAACTCGAGTGGTTCGGCACCGTGCGCGGCCGGCTTGGTTGGACGGTGACGCCGGAAACCATGGTGTATGCCACGGGCGGCTTGGCCTATGGCAAGCTCACCGACAGCGGCAATATCACGGACACCGTCACCACGACCTCATTCAATTTCAGCAAGACCAGCGTGGGTTGGGCGGCCGGCGGCGGTTTTGAAAGTCACCTGACCGGCAATTGGACGTGGAAGGTCGAATACTTGTTCCTGTCGCTGGACGAACCGTCAGGCACCGTCGTGACGACCATTGCCGCGCCCCGGGGCGGCGGCACCAACAACCCGGTCATCGATCCCATCTTCACGGACAATATCGTTCGCGCCGGCCTGAACTACAAATGGTAGTAACGCCAAAGATCGCTGCATAGCGATCCGCTGCGCCCCGGCGAGGCACAATCCGCCCGGGCTTTTCTTTTCTGACGGTTTAAGCGCACACTTGGCGACAAATATAATGTCCCAAGGTAAGCAGGCCGTCTTATGACATCGCACGACAAGAAGTCGCCCGAAAGCTTGCGCAGCTATCGTTGGCTCGGCAAGAACGATCTGCGCTCCTTCGGCCACCGCTCACGGCTGCGCCAGTTCGGCTATGACCGCGCCGACTGGGTCGGCAAGCCGGTGATCGGCATCATCAATACCTGGAGCGAGATCAACGCCTGCCATGGGCACTTGCGCGACCGCGCCGAAGACGTCAAACGCGGCGTCTATCAGGCCGGCGGCTTTCCGATCGAGCTGCCGGCGATGTCGCTCGCCGAGCCCTTCGTCAAACCCTCGACCATGCTCTACCGCAATTTCCTCGCCATGGAATGCGAGGAATTGCTGCGCAGCCATCCGATCGACGGCGCGGTGCTGATGGGCGGCTGCGACAAGACCACGCCCGGCCTGATCATGGGCGCGATCTCGATGGGCATTCCGGCGATCTATGTGCCGGCAGGCCCCATGCTGCGTGGCAACTGGCGCGGCCACACACTGGGCTCGGGCTCGGACGCCTGGAAATACTGGGACGAGAAACGCGCCGGCCGCATCGGCGACGACGAATGGAACGAGATCGAAGGTGGCATTTCGCGCTCGTTCGGCACCTGCATGGTGATGGGCACCGCGGCGACCATGATGGCGATCACCGAGGCGCTCGGGCTTACGCTGCCCGGCGCGTCGTCGATCCCGGCGCCGGACGCCAATCATCCGCGCATGTGCGCCGCCGCCGGCCGCCGCATCGTCGACATGGTGTGGGAGGATCAGACGCCGGAGAAAATCCTCACACCGGCGGCTTTCGACAATGCCATCCGCGTCCATATGGCGCTCGGCGGCTCGACCAACGCCATCATCCACGTCATCGCCATGGCGCGCCGCGTCGGCGTGCCGCTCGACATGGCGCGGTTCGACGCGATCTCGCGACAAGTGCCGGTGATCGCCAATATCACGCCGTCCGGCAAATATCTGATGGAGGATTTCTTCTACGCCGGCGGCCTGCGCGCGCTGATGGGCGAAATGCGCGAGATGCTCGATCTGTCCTGCGTCACGGCCGGTGGCCGCAGCGTCGGCGACAATATCGCGGGCGTGAAGGTCTATCTGCCCAACGTCATCCATTCGCTCAAAGAGCCGCTTTATGCCGAGGGCGCCACCGCGGTGCTCACCGGCAATCTGGCGCCCCGCGGCTGTGTCATGAAGCCGGCCGCCGCGGACAAGCGCTTGCTGGCGCATCGCGGCAAGGCGCTCGCCTTTGAGAATTACGACGCGATGGCGGCCGCGGTCGACCGCGACGATCTCGAGGTCACGCCCGACCATGTGCTGGTGCTCAAAAACGGCGGGCCGAAAGGCGGACCGGGCATGCCGGAATGGGGCCAATTGCCGATCCCGAAGAAACTCCTCAAAGCCGGCGTGAAAGACATGCTGCGCATCTCCGACGCGCGCATGAGTGGCACCAGTTACGGCGCCTGCATCCTGCACGTGGCGCCGGAAAGTTTTGTCGGCGGTCCGCTGGCCTTCGTGCAGACCGGCGACGAGATCGAGGTCAACGTCGCCGCGCGAAAAATCCATCTGCATGTCGACGACGACGAGCTGTCGCGCCGGCGCGCCGCCTGGAAGCAACCGGCGCCGCGCTATCTCCGCGGCTACGGCGCCATGTATTCGCAACATATCGGCCAGGCCGACGAAGGCTGCGACTTCGATTTCCTGGAGGGCCAGGCGGCGATCGCTGAGCCGGAGATTCATTGATCGCGGGTCATCCCGCCGGCAGCACCACGGCGCGGCATTCGCCGAAGCCGATGCGGGCATGGCCCGGCCTGTCGCAAAAGCCGCGAAAAATGACCTCGTCGCCGTCCTCGAGAAAGCCGCGCTTCTCGCCGCCGGGCAGCGCGAGCGGATCGCTGCCGCGCATGGTGAGTTCGAGCAGCGAGCCCCAGCTCGATTTCTCCGGGCCCGAAACGGTGCCCGAGCCGATGAGGTCGCCGGTGCAGACATTGCAGCCGTTCGAGGTGTGGTGCGCGATCATCTGCGCCACGGTCCAATACAACAGCGCGCAGGAGGTTTGCGTCACCCGCTGCGGCGCCGTTCCGGCCCGCCGCATGGCCTCGGTCGCGATATAGGCCTCAAGCGTGATGTCGAGGCCGCCGTGTGCCCGGTCTTCGGCATCGTCGAGATGCGGCAGCGGCGCCGGATCGCCGTCCGGGCGCGCGAAGGCTTTGCTGCGGAACGGCGCCAGCGCTTCCGCCGTCACCACCCAGGGCGAAACCGTGGTGGCGAAATTCTTGCCGAGGAACGGCCCGAGCGGCTGATATTCCCAGGCCTGGATATCGCGCGCCGACCAGTCGTTGAGCAGGCAGAAGCCGAAAACATGGTCCGCTGCCCGGCCGACCGGAACCGGTTCGCCAAGCTCGCTCGGCGTGCCGATGTAAATGCCAAGCTCGAGCTCAAAATCGAGATTGCGCGACGGGCCGTAGCTTGGCGCCGCATCGTTTGGACCTTTGCGCTGGCCGCGCGGCCGCTTGAACGGCGCGCCGCTGACGCGGACCGAAGAGGCGCGGCTGTGATAGGCGACCGGAACATATTTATAGTTCGGCATCAGCGGATTGTCGGGACGGAACATGCGCCCGGCATTGCTGGCATGGAAGATCGAAGCAAAGAAATCGGTAAAGTCGCCGATCGCCACCGGCAGCCGCATCCCTGCCTGCGCCATCGGCGTCAGATGTTGGCGCAGCTTCTCATCGCCGTGCTCGACGCTGAGGCCGCGCGACAATGCGAGCCGCAGCGCCGACCATGCCTGCGGCTCAAGCGACATCAGATGATTGAGCGCCGGAACCGGGCAGGTCCGGGCCGCTTCTGCCGCTAGGCCGTCAAAGTACGCACCGGCCGCCGCGACATCGAGAATCTGATCGCCGATGGCGACACCGACGCGCGTTGGCGGTCCGGATGTCGGGCGATACACCCCGAACGGCAAATTCTGAATCGGAAAATCGCAGCCTGGCGCGTTGGCGCTTTCGACGAAGCTTTTGCGCGCGGGATCGTGGGTTTCGTTGAGCGGGATCGGCATGGGTTGAAACTCGCGTGGCGCGCGTCAATGGGCGGGTTGTCGTTCGGCGTCGGCGCTGATGGCGTCGTAGCGTTCGAGAAAGTCGGCATACATGCGCTGCAATCCCTCGTGCAACGGGATCGAGGCACGCCAGCCCAATGCGTTGATGCGCGACACATCGAGGAGCTTGCGCGGCGCGCCGTCCGGCCGCGACGGATCGAAGGTGATTTTGCCGCGATAGCCGACCACGTCGGCGACGACGCGGGCGAACTCGGCGATGGTCAGGTCTTCGCCGGTCCCGACGTTGAGGAATGGCAAGTCGGAATAGCACTTCATGACAAACACGCAAGCATCCGCCAAATCGTCGGCGGCCAGGAACTCGCGCTGCGGTGATCCGGTGCCCCAGACGACGGCGCTCGGCGCGCCGCTAATCTTGGCCTCATGAAAGCGCCGCAGCAGCGCCGCCGGAACGTGGCTGTCGTCGGGATGATAATTGTCGCCGGGGCCGTAAAGATTAGTCGGCATCACGGAAACGAAGTCGGCGCCGTGCTGCAGCCGATAGGCCTCGCACAGTTTGATGCCGGCGATCTTGGCGATGGCGTACCATTGATTGGTCGGTTCCAGCGGCCCCGACAGCAGCATATCGGGCGACATCGGCTGCGGCGCCAGCCGCGGATAGATGCAGGACGAGCCGAGATAGACGAGCTTCTTGACGGCGCAGCGATGCGCGGCGCGAATGGTATTGAGCGCGATCGCGACATTGTCGGTAAGGAAATCGGCCGGGAAGGTCGCGTTGGCGCGGATGCCGCCGACTTTGCCGGCGGCGACGAATACGGCATCGGGCTTGGCCTGCGCCATGAAGTGCTCGACCTCGTCCGCTTGCCGCAGATCGAGGTCGCGGCGCAAGGCGAAAATGATATCGCAGTGTTCGCGTTCCAGCCGGCGCATGATCGCGGATCCGGCCATGCCGGCGTGGCCGGCGACGAAGACCCGCTTGCCGCGTAAATCGAATATGACGGGCGCGCCGCTCATGCGATTTCGCCGCTCTAATCGTGGACTTGGCGCAGCGCGCCTTCGCGACGCATTTCTTTCAGATCGGCATCGACCATTTCACGCACCAGCTCCTCGAACGAGACCTTGTGATGCCAGCCGAGCCGTTGCCGCGCCTTCGATGGATCGCCGAGCAGCGCATCGGTTTCGGTCGGCCGGAAGTACCGCGGGTCGATCTCGACCAGCACCCGGCCGTCGCGCGCATCGATGCCCTGCTCGGCAAGCCCGGAGCCGCGCCATTCGATGGCCCGGCCGACGCAGGCGAACGCCTTCTCGACGAATTCGCGAACCGAATGCTCCTCGCCGGTGGCCAAGACGTAGTCGTCCGGCTCGGGCTGCTGCACGATGAGCCACATGCCTTCGACATAGTCGCGGGCGTGGCCCCAATCGCGTCGTGCGGCAAGATTGCCGAGGAATAATTTGTTTTGCAGGCCGAGCTCGATGGCCGCGACGGCACGCGTGATCTTTCGCGTCACGAAGGTCTCGCCGCGCGTCGGACCTTCGTGATTGAACAAGATGCCGTTCGACGCGTGCATTCCATAAGCTTCGCGATAATTGACGGTGATCCAATAAGCATAGAGCTTGGCCGCGGCGTAGGGCGAACGCGGATAAAACGGCGTGGTTTCCCGCTGCGGCACCTCCTGCACCAGGCCGTAAAGCTCCAACGTCGAGGCCTGGTAGAACCGCACTTTATCCTCAAACCGCAGGATGCGGATCGCCTCGAGCAGCCGCAGCGTGCCGAGCGCGTCGGCATTCGCCGTGTATTCCGGCGTCTCGAACGAGACGCGGACGTGGCTCTGCGCGGCGAGATTGTAGATTTCGGTCGGCTGAACTTCCTGAACGATGCGGATGAGGTTGGTCGCATCGGTCATGTCGCCATAGTGCAGGAAGAAGCGCACGCCGGACCCGTGCGGGTCTTGATACAAATGGTCGACGCGAGCCGTGTTGAAAGACGACGACCGCCGCTTGATGCCGTGCACCACATAGCCTTTGCCGAGCAACAGCTCGGCGAGATAGGCGCCGTCCTGTCCGGTCGCCCCAGTAATCAATGCAACACGATCAGCCATGGGATAGGTTCTAGAGGCTACAGCTCGTCGAGTCTTGCGTTTCTTCTCGCTTGTTCACGCCGGCGCCGCGCCGGCGGCGCGATGGCGCTCCCGCATCTGCTGATTCTCGCTCATGCGCCGCTGCGCCTCGGCATCGATGGCGCGCTTGAGGTCGGGATGGTTGGCGGTCAGCGTGCGGAAATCGGCGAGATCGAGGATCAGAAGCGTCGACGGCATGGTCGTGGTGACATTGGCGCTGCGCACCGAATCGCCGAGCAAGGCGAGCTCGCCGAAAAAAGCCCCGGTGCCGAGCCGTACCGGCACCGGCTTGATATCGACCTGCACTTCGCCACCGGCGATAAAATACATGCAATCGCCGACCTTGCCGCGGCGAATAATGGCGACGCGTTCGGGCACTTCGAGCCGCCGCAGCATGTGGGTGATTTCCGTAATCGACGACGGCTCAAGCGACTGGAAGAACGGCACTTTGCTCACCAGGTCCCAGGTCTGGATGAAGTTGCGCCGCCTGGTTTCGGCGGCAAAGCCGGTGGCGAGAATGCCGGTGGAGAGGCCGAAACTGACAATGCCGAAGATCATGACCACGCCGCCGAGCAGATGGCCCAACTGCGTGAGCGGCACTTTGTCGCCATAGCCGGTCGTCGTCAGCGTCACCACCGCCCACCACAGCGCTTCCGGCAGCGAGTTAAACGCGCGCGGTTGCACTTGGCGCTCGATCACGTACATCGCGGCCGAGGACAGAAACAGCACGATCAGAAACAGCGCGAACACGCTCGCCAAAGGCTTCGGCCTCGAGAGCGAAGACCCGGCCGAGCTGCGCGAAGCCCGGTGAGTTCTGGGCAAGCTTGAGCACCCAGAACGACGCGAAGAGCCACGCATTGGGGCCGGTGACGCCGTCGATGAGCGCGATCGGAACGGCAATCACGCTGATAACGTCGACAAAAAACGAAAAGGAGAGGAAATGATCCCTTGCCAAATTGGCGCGGCTAGCGGTCCGCGCGCGAACCGCGCTCTCGACCGCAAAATAAGCGAGACAGCACCACAGGCACGCGATGAGCCAGCCGCCGGCCGTGCTTTGCAGGACGGGCACGGTGTAGGCGGTCATCGCCGACAGGCCGACGGCAAGGACGACGACACGTGCAACAGACGAGGCGCTGAAGCGGCGCCACGGCGCGGTTAATTGCGCGATGATCCCTATCGCGTCTTTGAATATCACGCGAACCCCGAAAGCCCTGATTGCGGCAAAGCCGGAGGTAAATTACGCCGTCATGGCTTGATGAGCCAGCCAAAATTTCATTCGGGAAGCGGCTGAGGAGCCGAAAACTTATTGATGGAAAAGGTAAATTCGTCCGCTGCCGGGCGTTCCCCGCGCTTAAACTTGCCCGCCGATGCCGGTACACTGCCGCAACTCAAGACCTTCGCCGCGTACCAAGCCGGGGCAATTCATGACACGACGGCCGATCACACGCTTGAGCTTGCCGGCTATCTGCTGTCGCCGTCGCTGTTCGTGATGGTGGTGCTGATGGTGGTCGAGGCCATGCTGGCGGCGGCGACGACCTGGCTCGTCATCAATGCCGGGCGCCGGGTCGCGGTCGGAGAATTCCTGATCACCGATCTGGTCTGGATCCTCACCGCGCAATCGACGTCCTATGTGGTCGGCGTGATCAGCTGGATCTTCGCCGAGCGGGCCGGCTATCGCGGCTTCGGCAAATTCATGCTCCGCTTCGCGCGCGAGAATCGCGACAAGGTCACGCTGCTCAACGAGAAGCCTTCGCGCGAGCAGGTCGAGCCGTTCCTCACCGGCGAGACTTTCCAGTGCTTCTTCAACGTCATGTACGAATTGGAATTCGCGCTGAAGCTTTTCTTAGGTCTCGTTTTCAACGCCTTGGTGCTCGGCGCCGAGATCGAATCAAGCCGCCGTTCGCCTATGTCGGCGCCTTCGGCACGCTGTTGCTGATGCAATGGGTACTGCAGAAGCCGATCGCCACGCCTATCTCGAAAACCAGCGCATGAACAACCGCATCACCGCGCAAGGCTATACCGCGTGGGACAAATTTTTGCCGGCAACAGTTACAACTCCGGCTCTGGCTCGGCGGCTTCAAGACGCGCTTGCGCGAAGGCCTGGTGGCGCAAATCCGCGCCATCGTCGCGCGCGAGGGCATGAGCGCGATGAGCGGCATCGTCAGCCTCGCCATCGTCTTCGCCACCATCACCATGGTCGCCATGCGCAACGTCGGCGATACCGTGTTTTTGGTCGGCCTGGCGACGACACTGCCGCGGCAGATCGAGATGACTTACGAGCTGCATCTGCTCGCCAGCGGCTGGAACGATTTCATCGCGATCTGGACGCGGTTCGGCGGCGTCGCCGCCAATATGTCGCCGCAGCCCGATGCGGATTTCGACACGCGCATCAAATACGACCGCCTGGTGCTGCGCGAGGGCGATCACGCCAATGTGGTGTCGTCGCTCGGCGACGCCTTGCGCGTGACGCTGGCGCAGCCGACCGGCCGCATCAATGTGCGCGGCGGCAACGGCACCGGAAAATCGTCGCTGCTGGCGAGCTTGAAGACCGAGCTGAAAAAGCGCGCCTATTATTGGCCGACCACGGACCGCCTGGCGTTCCAGTTCGCCGGCGGCGTTGTGCCGGTCGACGTCGAGGGCGATGAGGAGGGCGAGCGTGTGGTCGCCGAGTCGATGGACAAGAATCGGCTTCTCCTCGGGCGAGCGGCAGCTCAAATCGCTCGAAGAGATCGTCAGCGCGACCGACGCGCAAGTCTATCTGCTCGACGAATGGGACGCCAATCTCGACGCCGTCAACAAAGCCAAGGCCGACGCGCTGGTCGACGAGCTCGCCGCGCGCGCCCGCGTGGTCGAAATCTCTCACCGCGATCAGGCGTCGTAAGCGTCTAGGAACGCGATGAAATATCGCGTTTGGCTATCCCCTTCCGGGGTGTGACGCTCAGCACAA
>CAVOMM010000006.1:0-726009 GCA_963697025.1 uncultured Alphaproteobacteria bacterium
ACGCCTTCCAGAAAAGTCCGAAGTGGGTCGCTTCCGACGTTATCTCGCACGTCCGCCCGGGCAGCATCGTCGTCCTGCACATGCACGGCGGCCCCAACGCACCGGCAACGGCCGGCGCATTGCCGGACATCATCACCAGGCTCCGCTCAGACGGATACACCTTCGTCAAAGTATCGGACTTGCTGAAGCTGCCCGCCGGCGAGCCGATAAAGCGGGCGCCGTCGATGCCGCGCCAAGCCACCAGTGCGAGCCCCGCCGTTACGCCGGCTTATTTTCCGTTACTGCATTTCTTCCGGCGATAAACCCCTGGCAGATCGCGCGCGGCAGGCCGTGCATGGAAAAGCCGCCGGCCAATTCGCCGCCGCAATAAAGTCCGGGGATAACCTCACCGTTCATGTCCACCACCTGGCAGCGCGCATTGATGCGCAGTCCGGCGCGGGTGTCGTGGATGACCGGCGTCGCCCAGGCGGCATAGAACGGCGGCGTTGCGATCTTATGGAGCGGCTTCGGCTTGCCGAAGTCGGCATCCTTGCCGGCGTCAACGAATGAATTGTAACGCGCGACGGTGGCCGCCAAATTTTTCGGCGGCATCGGCACGCGCTGGTATTTCATTTTGATCTTGCCGGCCAGTTCTTCGATGCTGCCGGCGGTGAAGAAGAAGCCGGCAGCCGCATCGACATGCGGCGGCTGCGGAGTCCAATTCTCGCGCGCGCAGGCGTCGGCGTCGAAGATCGCCCAGATCGGGCCGCCGCCATTGTGATCGTCGCCGATGCCGGCGAGCGCCGCATTGATGAAATTGCTCGGATTGTATTTCTGGTTCTTGGCGTTGAGATAGCTGTACGGGTCGTAGGGATTGGTGCTCTGATAGGTGTTGTAATTGAAGTGGCCGGCGGTCTCGTCGTAGAAGCGTTTGCCCAGCATGTTGACCAGAATGGCGTCCTGCCAGTCCTTCACCGGCAGTCCGATGGCGCGCGCCTTGCCGAACACTTCGCTCCCCGGATGCCAGCGCACATTGACGTAGCCGTATTGGCAGCCGATCGCGCCGGGCTTGGTAATTCCGGAGCCGAATTCGCCGGTGTAGTTGAACAGGCCCCATAGCGAGGCGCCGACCGCCATGGCGGCGATTTCGCCGCTGCCGTCCTGATCCGACCACGGCATGCCGGCGAGCCCGCAATATTCCTCGGTGAGCCGCGGGTCGAACATGCGGCGGAAATTGACGTTGCCGGTCGAGCCGCCGGTGGCGACGATGACGGCTTTGCCGGCGTGGATGTTGAGTTTCTTGCCGTTGGCGTCGGCCACGATGCCGCAGACGCGGCCGGAATTCGTCGCCTCGCGGTGGATCGCGGTCATGCGGTCCTCGAGCAGGATGTCCACTCCCGCGTTGCGCGCCGCCGCCTCGAGCGGCCGCATCAGCCCGGCGCCGGCGCGGATTTCGTCGTCGCCCGGATCGGCCGGTCCGCCGGTATGAACCATCGGAAAATCGCAAACGTCGATTTGCATGGTGCGTAAGGCCGAAACACCGATCTCATGGCCGACCTTGTTCGGCGGCCGGTCGATCACCTTGACGCCATGCGCCAGCAGCCACTCGAAGGCCGGCACGCTGTTCTCGGCGAAAGCGCGGATGATCTCGCGGTCGTTATAGCGGTAGGGCGGAAAGCCGTTGGTCTCGACCACCGACCAATCGGTCAGATCCTGGAAGAACAGATCGGGTGAATCCGCGATGCCGTATTTTTTCTGGTAGCTGGTGCCGCCGCCAAGCGGCAGATTGCCACCCGAAACGATGGCGTGGCCGCCGATATGCGGCTCGGCCTCCACCACGATCACCGACGCGCCGGCCTCGCGCGCCACGATTGCGGCCGGCATCCCGGTCGCGCCGGAGCCGATCACCACAACGTCGGCCTCGCGATCCCACTTGGCTGGACTACTCACCTTTCGCACCCTCTACGCACATCTAACCCGCTCTGCGTCATGGCCGGGCTCGTCCCGGCCATCCACGTCTTTGGACCGTCCCGCTCCTTAAGACGTGGATGCCCGCGACAAGCGCGGGCATGACGAGGGTAGAATTTGTCTCGCCGTTATACCAGCATGCACAGCAGTGCTTCTACGAGGAATTGCGACATGGCGGATTTCGTCCCTACCCACCGGCTCACCCACGAGGCGAGCCTGAAAATGCTGATGGCCGGCGTCACCAAGGCGAATGAACTGGGCTGCAAGGTCTCGCTCGCCGTGGTCGACGGCAGCTGCCGGCTGATCGGATTCCTGATGATGGACGGCGCCCGGCATTTCTCCATCATCACCACGCAACGAAAGGCCATCACCGCAGCGTCGCAGCGGCTGCCGACCGGCTACGCGCCGGAGGAGAATGCGCTGTCGATGGCGGTGCGCATGGGCGACTTCACCAACGTGCCGGGCGGCTTTCCGATCGAGGTCGGCGGCAACGTCATCGGCGCGGTCGCCGCCGGCGGGGCGAAGATCGAGCAGGACGTCGAAGTGGCGAAAGCGGCGCTGGCGGCGATCAAATTGTAGGCGGATTAGGCGAAGCGAAACCTGGAATCAAAAAGCCTTCTGCAATCCCGCCTCCTTGAGGATACCATTTGCCGTAAACCGAGATGTCAACTTTCGATCCACGGTCACGCGGACGCCCGTTTTCGGATTCCACCAGATTTCGTGATCGCCGCGACCTTGCCGTTTGAACTCGTAACCCGCATCGCGCAGCAAACGGACCACGTCGCGATAATAGTCCGCCATGTGAGCCTATTCCACGGCGACTAGCCGATCGCTTGCGCGAGCAATAATTTCGATCGATGCCGGGAGATCGGAAACCCCATACTCCTCAAGAAGGTCGAGGATCATGCCAGGCAATTTCGCCCGCAGAGCTTCCATGGAGTCCGCTTCTGTGACGAGACCTCTCAAGTCGTTCGTCGTTGCCACCCAGACGGCCGCTTCGGGGTCCCAATCCGCATGAATCACGATGGGCCGAGCCATGGGCTAATCCTGCAACTCGTTAAGTGGCCAATATAGGCGTAGCGCCTTTACTTTTAATCCGGGATTTTGCTGTGCTCAAGCCGGGCTACTGGCGGCGGTTACCCGGATGTAACCTCTTCGCGCCGCATCTCATCGCGCGCCGCTTTCACCGCCTTGATGATGTTCTGATAGCCGGTACAGCGGCACAGGTTCGAGGCGAGCACATCGATCAGGTCCTCGTCGCCGATCTGCGGATTTTTCTCCAGCACGTTCGTCGCCAACATCAGAAAACCCGGCGTGCAATAGCCGCATTGCAGGCCGTGATTCTCGATGAAGGCGCGCTGCAGCACCGATAGTTCATCGCCATTGGCGAGGCCCTCGACAGTGCGGATTTTCTTGCCTTGCGCCTGGATGGCGAACATTAAACACGAGCGCACCGCCTCGTCGTCGACAATCACCGTGCAGGTGCCGCAGACGCCGTGCTCGCAGCCGATATGGGTGCCGGTCTGGCCGCAATCGTCGCGGATCGCGTCGACCAGCGTTTTGCGCGGCTCGACCCGGATCGGATAATCGTGGCCGTTGATATTGAGCGTGATATCGAATTTTTCGGCCATGCCTGCACTCAATTGCGGGGCAGTACGTCGGAGAACTTGCCACGCACCAGCGCCTCGACCTCTTCGCTCGACCGCACCACGATCGGGAAGGTGTCGCGGCGCTTGAATGGCTTGCAGGCGTCGATCACGACACGCGCATTGCGCGGATCGTCGCTGCCATAGGCCATCGGATCGAGCGCGGTCGACCAGCAGCCGCGCAGCGTCTCCATGCCTTCGCGCGGATCGAAGCGCGTGCACATCGCCCACACCACTTTATCCATGTCGGCCGGATCGATGTCGTCATCGACCACGACGACGAAGCGGTTGGCATAGGCGCCGGCGTGGCATTGCGAGGCGATCAGCCCGGCCTGTTTGGCGTGCCCGGCATATTGCTGCTTGATCGCGACGGTAAGCCAGAGCCGGCTGCCGCCCGCGGCATGCGCCCACACGCCCTTCACTTCCGGCACGCCGGCCGCTTCAAGCTGGTTCCACACCGCGCCGGAGCGATAGGTGCCGCGATAGAACGAATCGTCGTCCGGCGGAATACCGGGAATGGCGCCGAGCAGGATCGGATCGTCGCGATGCATGAAGGTCTCGATGCGGATCGCCGGCTCCTTCTTCAGCCCGCCGGCGTAATAGCCGGTCCATTCGCCGAGCGGCCCTTCGTCCAACAGATCGTCCGGATGAATGAAGCCTTCGAAAGCGATCTCGGCATGGGCCGGAATTGGCAGGCCCGTGCGGGGTCCGCTGATAACTTCGACAGCTTCGCCTAAAAGCCCGCCGGCCGCGTCGTATTCGTTCTTGCCGTAGGGAATTTCCAGGCCGGCGATCATGAACAGCGCCGGATGCATGCCGCACACCACCGCTATCGGGCACGGCTCGCCGCGCTCATGATATTTGCGCTTGATGATGTCGCCGTGCTTGCCCTTCGAGAACATCACCGTGGCGACGTTGGGCTCTTGCGCCTGCACGCGATAGGCGCCGTAATTGATCCAGCCGGTATCCGGATCGCGCATGATCACCATGTCGCCGGTGCCGATGTAGTAGCCGCCGTCATGCTCATGCCAGCGCGGCACCGGGATACTGAAGATGTCGATATCGCCGCCGCTGTGGACGTTGTCCAGGACCGGCCCGGTTTTCACCGTCAACGGCGGAATTGCTCTTGCCTCCTTCATATACCGCCGCCAGTAATGCACCAGATCGATGGCGCTCGCGTCGGGATTAAGCCCCAGCGTGATGTTGATGCGCCGCAGCGAGGTGAGAATATTGGCGAGGATGCGGTGGCCGCGCGGATGGCCGGGAATTTCGTCGAACAGCACGGCCTTGTTGCCGATCTTGCGCTGATAGATATCGACGATGCCGCCGATTTCCTTCTCGCGCTCGGCGCCGGCGATGTCCTGCAGCTCGCCGGCCGCGCGCAATTGCGCGATCCAGGCGCGCAAGTCCTGCCGCTCGGCGATGGCCGGTTTCGGCGTCGATCGAGGCTTAACGGGTGCGTCCATGCATCCACTCTATCGCGGCATGGATCGCCGGGTCGAGACCATAGGGGCGGGTTTGAAACCCGCCCCTACGCTAAAACCGACGGTGGCGGTCACATATCCAACACCAGCCGCTCGCTCTTGCAGCCGCAGCAGCAGATCATGACCTTCTCGTTGGTCGCCTGCTCTTCTTCGCTGAGCACCGAATCGTGGTGGATCGGGATGCCGGAGATGACGCGGGTCTCGCAGGCGCCGCAGATGCCGAGCTCGCAGGAATAGTCGACGTCGACGCCGGAATCGAACAGCACTTCCAGCACCTTCTTGCCCTCGGGGATGAAATACTCCTCGCCGGAGCGCGCCAGCTCGACCCAGAAACCGCCGGTGCCCGTTGCCGCGGCCGCATCCTTGGGCGTGAAATATTCGACATGGACGTTGCCGCGCGGCCGGCTCGCCGCCGCCGCCTCGAACGCTTTGAGCATCGGATTGGGGCCGCAGCAGTAAAAATGCGCGTCCGCCGGCGCCGCGGCGATCGCGGCGGCGAGATCGAGAAACTTGCCGTCCGCTTCGTCGTCGAAATGCAGATGCACGGCTTGCGGATCGAGCAATTTGAGCGCTTCGAGAAACGCCATGTCCTCGCGCGAGCGGCAGGAATAATGCAGCGTCCACGGCCGATTGAGCGCGATGAGCTGCTGCGTCATGCACCAGATCGGCGTGATGCCAATGCCGCCGGCAACCAGCACCACATGCTCGGCGTTTTCCATGAGCGGGAAATTGTTGCGCGGCGCGCTGATCTTGATCTGGTCGCCGACCTTCATCTCCTCGATGATGTAGCGCGAGCCGCCGCGGCTGGCAGCGTCCTTCTTGACGCCGACGACGTAGCTCTCCGGATCGGAATTCGGCACTACCAGCGAAAACTGGCGCACCAGGCCATTGGGCAGGTGCAGATCGATATGCGCGCCCGGCTTATAGGCCGGCAGCGGCCCGCCCTCGGCGCGCCGGAATGTGTAAAGCTTGGTGTCGCGGGCGACGTCCTCGACCTTGGTGAGCCGCGCATCGATGATGTGCGCGTGCGGCTCCGGCAAATGCGCGCGGCTTGCGGCGGCGGGGGGTGCGGTGACGGTGTCCATGCAGGGGTAAATAGGCGGCTTGGGTGGGCTTCCGCAACCCATTCTTTACTGACAATTGTTGTGATTCAGCGCTGCTGCGCAGGCGGTATTTCCTGCGCGCGTTGCGCAAAAGGCGCCTGATTTAACGCCGTTTTGTCCCCCGCAACCGGTGAACCCGTCGACGGGTTCGCGGCGTGCTGCGCCGTGGCGATGCCGGGGACGACCTCGACTTCGACGCCCGCTGCGCGGCAGGCCGCAAGCTCCTCCACGGCAGAGCCGGAAACCATCGGATCGCCGCTCTTTAGCCGCACCACCCGGCGGCCGGCTCTGGCGAGCGAAAGCATCAAGGCGCTTATGTCGTCCTGCCGGTCCGACTCTCGGTGTCCGGCTGTCCCGACCAGCATTTTCTTGGCTTCGCGGCGCGCGAAATCGAGAATATCGGCAGCTATGAATTCGTCGAACAGAATCACGTCGGCCGATTGCAGTGCGCGCACCGCGCGCAGCGTCAACAACTCCGGATCGCCGGGACCGGCGCCGACGACGATGACCGAGCCGGCTTCGCGGACGGCCGATGGTTCGAGCAGCGCATCAAGATCGCCATCGGTCGGGGCCCGGTCCGGCGCGGTAACCGCACGCGCGGTGAATTTTTCCCAAAAGCGGCGCCGATCGCGAAACGGCAGCGCCAGCGCGTGCACGCGCGGCCGCCAGGCGCGCGCGGCTTCCGCCCAGCGCGCAAAGCCCTTCGGGATCAGCGCCTCGATCTTGGCGCGGACGGCTTGAGCGAACACCGGCGCCGCGCCATCGGTGGAAATGCCGATGACCAGCGGCGAGCGATTGACGATGGCGCCGAAGGCGAAATCGGAAAATGCCGGACGGTCGATGACATTGACCGGCACGCCGGCACGGCGGGCGGCTGTCGCGAACTCCGCAGCCGTCGCGTCGTCGGCGCAATCGGCGACAGCGATCGCAGCGCCGGCGAAGTCGGTGGCGGCCCAGCCGCGTTCGTGGAGCGCAGTCGGCCCGCGCGGCGGCGTGCCGGTAAGCGCGCGCATCTCCTCACTCGGCTTCGGTGCAAAGACCTCGACCCGCGCGCCCGCCGCCGAAAGCAATTCAGCCTTCCATGCCGCGGCCGCGGTTCCACCGGCAACAACGGCGCGCTTACCCTCGAGCGAGAAAAACACCGGCACACGTGACAAGGCTGCCATGCGGGGCGGCGTTGCGGTGGGAAGGCGGTCGACGATCACGAGCGGACAATCTCCTAGTAAACGTCGGTCTGATAGCGGTCGTTGGCCTTTAGTTCGCCGAGCACTTGCATCGCATCGGTCGGGCTGCGACCGCCATGAGCGGCGATGACGTCGACGAACGCCAACTCGACATCTTTCGCCATGCGCAGCGCGTCACCGCAGACATAGACGTGCGCGCCGTCGTCGATCCAGGACCACAGCTCGCGCCCGGCTTCGCGGATGCGGTGCTGCACGTAGATCTTCTCGTTGGAGTCGCGCGACCATGCCAGCGACAGCCGCGACAACAGACCGGCCGCATGCATGGCCGCAAATTCTTCTTCGTAGAAGAAGTCGTAAGCGCTGCGCTGATGACCGAAGAACAGCCAATTGCGCCCCGGCGCCGCGATGGCCTGCCGCTCATGCAGAAAGGCGCGGAACGGCGCGACGCCGGTACCGGGCCCGACCATGATGATCGGTGTCGCCGGGTCGGCCGGCAAGGCAAAATGCTGCGCCTTCTGAACATAGACCTTGATCTTGTCGCCGGGCGCAATGCGGCCGCCAAGGAAGGTCGAGCAGACGCCGTGACGCGCGCGCTTGTCGATTTCGTAACGCACCGCATCGACCGTGAGCGACACGCTCCCCGGCGTGGATTTGAGCGACGACGAGATCGAATAGAGCCGCGGCTGCAGTGGATCGAGCGCCTCGATAAAGGCTTCCGGATCGGGCCGCACTCTCTGGAATTTGTGCAGAGCCGCCAGCACGTCGAGCGTCGCGGCATCGCCGTCCGGGTCGCCGCCCGCGGCGAGCTTGATCGCCTTCTGTTTCCGCTCGCCGCCGGTCATATGCGAAATGAGCTCGAACAGCATGTCCGGCGCCGGCGACAGCGACGTGCCGTAGGTGAGTTCTTCGCGCAGCGTGCGATTACCGATGGGAAAGTCCGGCGGCGCGTCGATGGCGGCGATCACCGCCTCCACCAGTTCCGGATCGTTGGTAGGAATTATGCCGAAAGAATCGCCGACGGTGTAATCGAGATTGCTGCCGGCAAGATCGATATCGATATGCCAGGTTTCCTTTTGCGAGCCCGGCTTATTAAGGCGTTGGCGCGACAGGAATGTCGCGTAGGCTGGATTGTCGCGCGAGCGGCCGGGTAGTGCGGCTGGCGCGGATGCTAGCGCTGGCGACGCAACGGGCACCGGCCGAGTTTCCGCCGCCGGCGCGCTCTCAAGCTCGGCATAAAGCTGCTTGAGCATGCGGGCGGTCTCCTTGCCGCCCGGCACGCAGAGATTGAGACGCTTCTCCGACTGCGCGAACAACGCCGCTGAATAGTCGTGGCAATTATAGCCGCATTGGCCGCAATCCTGCTGCGCCATCGCCGCCATCAGCCGCCGCGGCAGCGGCCGGCCCTCGGCAAGCTTCATGCGATCCGGCAGTGGCATCGCCGGATCGTGCCAAGGCGCGCCGTCGTCAACCTCGATGGATTGCGGCGGCGCGGCGGCATCGCCGACAAGTCCGGGCAGCAGTTTCGCGACGTCGGCGGCGGAGAGCGGCGTGACGCCCTCCTCCAGCCCGAACAGCCCGGCGAACAGACCGTTGAGCCAAGTGCGCTGCTCCGGCGTGAACGGCGCGGACTCCGGGATGAACGACGGGATCGGCGGCCGCGGCGACATGCTCATTCGGCGGCCTCCAATTCGGTCATGGACTTCAGCGCGTCGATCTCGTGCCGACGCGTAAAGTCGAGGAACGTCTCCTCACGCGAGGCGCGATGCGCCAGATAGGCTTTCAAAATGCGTTCGACGGTTCGCGGCGTGGCTTCCGCGGTCACGTCGCGAAACAGCTCGCGCCCAAGCGCGGCATTCGGACCGAAGCCGCCGCCGACCAGGATGTGATAGCCCTCGATGGGATCGTCATCCTCGTTCGCTTGCACCTTGCAGGCGAGCAGTCCGATCTCGGACACGAAATGCTGCGCGCAGGAGTGATGGCATCCGGTCAGATGAATATTGACCGGCGTGTCGAGCGCGACGCGCGTCTCGCACCAGCGTGCAATTTCCTCGGCGTGGCGCTTGGTGTCCGAAGCGGCGAATTTGCAGCCGGTATTGCCGGTGCACGCCACAAGGCCGGCGCGGATGGCATTGGTCGTAATGGCCAGCCCAAGGGCTTCGATGCGCTCTTGTGCGGCCGATAGTTTCTCGGTCGGCACGCCGGAGATTAGCAGGTTCTGCCAGACGGTAAGCCGCAGATCGCCATCACCGAGATCGCGCGCGATATCGGCGAGACCGCGCATCTGCGCAACCGACAGCCGCCCCACCGGCACGACGACGCCGATCCAGTTCAAGCCTTGCTGCTTCTGCGGGTGAATGCCGAGATGCGCGGTGCGATCGAAGACCGGACGCGCCGCCACGGCTCCCAGTACGGCACGATCGAATTTGCGGCCGAGCTTTTCCTCGAGCAGGACGAGAAACTTCTCGATGCCCATGGCGTCGAGCACGTATTTCAAGCGCGCCTTGGTGCGGTCGGTGCGATCGCCATGATCGATGAAGACGCGCACCACGGCGTCCGCCACCATGCAGGCGTCTTTCGGCTCGACCAGCACGCCGGTGTCGCGGGCGAAATCGTGATGGCCGGTAATGCCGCCAAGGCAGAGCTTGAACCAGATGCCCGGTTTCAGGCCGAGGCCGTCAATGACTTCGACCGCCTGGAAGCCAATGTCGTTGGTGTCTTCGAGCACGGCAATGGTGCCGGCGCCGTCGAAGGCGACGTTGAACTTGCGCGGCAGTCCGTAAAGCGAGCGGTCGTTAAGAATGTGAAAATGCCATTCGCGCGCGTAAGGCCGCGTGTCGATGAGTTCCTGCGGATCGATGCCCGCGGTCGGCGTACCGGTGACGTTGCGGATGTTGTCGGCGCCCGAGCCGCGCGAGCACAGTCCCAGATCCTGGATCGCCTCGATCATGGCGACGGCGTTGTGCGCTTGCACCTCGCGGATCTGGAGATTGGCGCGCGTCGTCACATGCGCGTAGCCGCCGCCGTAGCGTTCGGCGAGATCGGCAAGGCCCGAGAATTGCGCCGTCTTGACGATGCCATTCGGGATGCGCAGCCGGCACATGTAGGAATTCTGATTGGGCGCGACATAGAACAAGCCGAAAAAGCGCCAGCGGAAATTATCCGGCGGCTTCGGATATTCGCCTTTGGCCGCGTGCGCCTTCAGCCGCTCATAGGTATCGAACGGATGCTGCTCACGCTTGAATTTTTCCGGATCGGAAAGTTTTCGCCCCGAAGCGAGCACACGGTTCTGCGCCGCAAGTCCGGCGGCGTCCGGACCCGTGGGCGCGGACGCTGCGACGGGCGCGTCGGCCGCCGGCGCCGCGCCGGAGACGCTTTTGGCCGCTTTGGCAATCTGCGCCCCGGCAACGAACCCTTCCAGATAGCGCTTCTGTTCGGGGTTAAAGTCGCCGGCGTCCGCGGCGGCGGTTTGCTTGAGGTCGGCCTCCGTCATTCGGCCGGAACTTGCGTCGGCGCCGTGAGCGGCGCCGGCGCCAAGCTGCGGGGCTTGTGGGTGATGTAGAGCGCAAGCCCGGTGAAGACGAAGCCGCCGACCAGATTGCCGAGCGTCACTGGGATCTGATTCCACAGCCACCATTCGCTAAAGGTGATCTTGGCGCCCATCATCATGCCGGTCGGGATAACGAACATGTTCACCACCGAGTGTTCGAAGCCCTGGGCGAAGAAAATCAGGATCGGCATGTAAGCGCAGGCGATCTTGCCGATGGTCGACGACGTGGCCATGGCCGCGACGATGCCGAGGCACACCATCCAATTGCAGAGGATCGCCTTGACGAACACGGTGACGAGCCCGGCAAAGCCGAGCGCCTCGTAGCCGGTCGTTTTCGCTTCGGCGATGGCGATGATCTTGGCGGCGACGCCGGCCGGGGCCGCGGTGCCGAAATTGGTCAGCGCGATCGCCAGCAGCGCGCCGTAGACGACGCTGCCGATCAGGTTGCCGAGGAAGACGTAGCTCCAATTGCCGAGCATGGTCTTGGCACTGACATGGTTCTCGATCCACGGCAGCGGCAATAGCCCGAAGCTGCCGGTGACGAGATCGAGACCGAGCAGCACGATCAGGATGAGTCCGACCGGGAAAACGAGCGCGCCGACCAGCGGCTGGTTGGTCTGCACCATAGCGGTGAAGGCGAGACTCGTCGCCGCGGCTAGAATGGCGCCGGCGAGGCCGCCGCGGATGATCAGGTCGAGCGGCGACAGCGCGAGCTTGGTGCGTCCGGTATTCATCATGGTGGCGGCAACGTCCGCCGGCTTCACGTAATCCATGTTCGGGCTCCCTTGGGGTTGGGGCCAGCCGTCGCAACGAAGGACTGACCGAGGCCAACTCTGCTGCAAAGCAGCAAGCCCCGTGCCAGCGACAGGTAATTGCATTTATTAAGGAATTTGATTTGCTGCGCTGGCGGATGGCGGACCTTGCGGCGCGTGTCGCTCAAATCTTAGGCAAGCCCAAAAGGTGGGCCATTGATGTTTCGACCTCGGAAATTCGCGTCTTAGAGACTTGGCGGGCGCCCGGCGGGATTCCACCGGGCGCCCTTAAGTCACGTCAGCCGGCCTATAAGCCGGGTTCTGGAAGGCCTGCGAAAAAAGCTCGCAGACGTGACGGCCATTCCTCTGGGACGCCGGTTACCCGGCGCCTCAAGCAACCTACCCGGACGGCAAGATCCGGACACCGATCCCGAAACTCGCTCGCGCGAGCCTCGCGCCGTCCCTATTCGGTCTTGCTCCCGGTGGGGTTTGCCCTGCCGCCGGCGTTGCCGCCGCCGCGGTGCGCTCTTACCGCACCGTTTCACCCTTGCCGCGGCAAACGCTACGCACCGCGGCGGTCTGTTCTCTGTGGCACTGTCCCTGGGTTCGCACCCGCCGGATGTTATCCGGCACCGATTGTCCATGGAGCCCGGACTTTCCTCCCCGGCAACCTTTCGGTTTTGCCGGAGCGGCCGTCCGGCCGACTGACGGGACAGGCATGGGGACGAAGCCGGGCGCCGTCAAGAGGCCGCAGAAATAGCGGTTAAGGCGCGGCCAGCAGCACGGCAGTGCGGGCGCGAGCCGCCATAGTCCGGGCGCGGCCGCGGTTGGCGAGCAATTCCTGCAGCGTGGCCCGCGTCGACTGATCGGCAACGCCGTTGACGCGTTCCGGACGAAAATGGCGCTGGAAGGCGGTGACGACTTCAAGGGTCATCGAGTCGTATTCGCCGTTGACTTCGACGCCATAGCCATATTCGGCCAGCGACTTCTGGAATGCGGCAACACCATCGCCGCGGTCGCCGGGCTTAAGCGACTGGCCGAAATTCATAATCGGTGCCGGCTTGACCCAAAGGCCGACGCCGGATTCGTAAAGCGTACGCCAGGGAAATTTTTCGCCGGGATCCTGCTTGCGGCTCGGCGCCACGTCGGAATGCGCCAAGACCCGTGCCGGGGGAATCGTATTGCGGGTCTGGATGCTGCGGCACAGTGCCGTGACCGCCGCGATCTGACGCTTGGGAAAATCCGGATAGCCGTGGTCGTGGCCGGGATTGGCGATTTCGATGCCGATCGAGCAGGAATTGATATCGGTTTCGCCCGCCCACGACGATTTGCCGGCGTGCCAAGCGCGGCGGTTCTCCTGCACCATCTGGATGATGCGGCCGTCCTCGAAGACGAAGTAATGGGCTGAAACCTCGCTGCCGCGGGCTTTGAGGAGCTCGAGCGCGGCCTCGGCGTCCTCCATCCCGGTGTAATGCAGCACGATCATATCGGGCCGCTGGCCGTCGCGACGCTCGCCGTGATTGGGCGACGGCATGACTTCGGCAACTACGCAGGAATCTGGAGCAAACGCAGGACGCGACATGAGCGGACTGTAGGAGAATGTGGCGCCGCCACAAGCCGATTTGGACGGACGTGCACAGGAATAATGAAAAAATACGCGGTATCGTTGCGTTCCTGTCACGCGAAGCGTTAATCGGCGTCCTTCTGTGCGCCCCAGAGTGTCCGTACCGGTCGGAGCTGCGTTTCTGAATCTCCGGGTCAAAATCTGGCTGCAGCCCAACGCCGCCCTCCGTGGCGACCACCGCTTCAACCATTCCTTAAGCTTACCCCGCACTAATCGAAATCGAGCGGTTTTGCCCAATCGACTTGGGCTGGTCCGTTGACGCCCATATTGTCCCATGATAGCCCAATTTCTCCCAGAAATGCTCATAATGCGAGGGCCTTACGGGGTGGGCCTGCCGCATGGCAAAGGGCGAGATGGACCGCTTTGTGTCCCATTACGTGCTGCGGCTGGACGCCAAGGGGCGCGTATCGGTGCCGGCGTCCTTTCGCGCGGTGCTGGCGCGCGACGGCTTCGACGGGCTCTATTGCTATCCGGCACTCGACCGCCCGGCGCTCGATGCCGGCGGCAATGCGCTGCTTGCCGAGATCGAGGCGCTGATTGCCGGTTTCTCGCCCTATTCCGACCGGCGCGAACAGTTTTCGCTTGCGCTCTACGGCACCAGCGAGACGCTGAAGATCGACGGCGAGGGCCGCGTCGTGCTGACCGACACGCTCAAGGCGCATGCCGGCATCACCGACAAAGCGACGTTCGTCGGCCTCGGCTACAGATTTCGGATCTGGGAGCCCGGCCGCTTTCGCGCGGAACTCGCGGAGGCCACCGAGAAGGTCCGCGCCTTCAAAGCGGAGCTGGGAACCCGGATGTCGGCGGCGGCAAAACCGCTCGGAGCACGGGAAGAATGACGGGCAGCGACAGCAACGCTGTCGCTGCCGGACTGGCTCGTCATATTCCCGTGCTCGGCCGCCGTGTCATCGACTGGCTCGGAGTCCGCAGTAGCGGCTTCTATATTGACGCGACATTCGGCGCCGGCGGCTATACGCGCGCGATTCTGCAAACGCCCGGCGCGCGCGTGATCGGCATCGACCGCGATCACGCCGCCATCGCTCGGGGCGCCGCTCTCGTCGAACAAACGCGCGGCCGGCTCGAACTCGTCGAGGATCGCTTCTCCAATCTGGCCGCGATCGCAGGCAGCGCCGCCGCCGACGGCGTCGTATTCGACCTCGGCGTGTCGTCGATGCAGCTTGACGAAGCGGCGCGCGGATTTTCGTTCCGGCTCGACGGGCCGCTCGACATGCGCATGGGGCGCGACGGGCCGGGCGCCGCCGATATCGTCGCCCGCGCCGGCGAGCGCGATCTTGCCGCCATCATCGCCATTTTGGGAGAAGAAAACCGCGCCCGCGCCATCGCGCGGGCGATCGTCAGGGCGCGCGACGACCGCCCCATCGCAACGACACGCGCGCTCGCCGAAATCGTCGCACGTGTGGTTCACACCCGCGAGGGTGCTATTCATCCGGCCACCCGAACGTTCCAGGCTTTGCGCATTTTCGTCAACGACGAGCTCGGCGAACTGGCGCGTGGGCTGACCGCTGCCGAACACGTGCTGAAACCGTCCGGCCGCCTCGTCGTGGTCGCCTTCCACTCGCTCGAAGATCGCATCGTCAAGACCTTCCTCGCCGAGCGCAGCCGCACGCCGGCAGGCTCGCGCCATCGTCCCGTCCTTGCAGCGCCGCCGCCGACATTCCAGGTACTGACCCGGCGTCCGGAAATCCCGGATGAAGCCGAGACCGCCGCCAATCCGCGGGCGCGCTCCGCCAAGCTGCGCGCCGCCGAGCGCACCGAGGCGCCGCCACGCGCGGCCACCGTCGACAATCTGTTGCCGCGGCTGCCATCGCTCGGCGCCATCATGCGGGGACGGTCATGATCCTTCGCGTGCTCAACTTTGCGGTAATCGGGGTGCTCGTGCTCGCCGCCGCCTGGGTCTATCGCATCAAGTTCGACGCCACGGTCCAGGCCGAGCGTCTCGCCAAGCTGCGCAGCGAGGTGCGCCACGAGCGTGACGAGATCGGGGCGTTGCGCGCCGAATGGGGCCAGCTCGATGACCCGGCGCGTATCGAAGCGCTGGCCAAGCGCTTTTTGCACCTCAAGACCATCGCGCCGACGCAATTCGACACGCTCGATCGCCTGCCCGTTCGGCCGCCGCAAGACGTCGCCGCCAGCAGCGATCCGATCGGCGGCATGATCGAGAATCTGGAAGAGCCCCGCACCTTCGGGACGACCGGATCCATTCCGGCCGCCGCAACAAGCCCCGCCAGCACCGGCCAAGCGCCGGCCGCCTCGGTGCCGGCGGTCCATGGAGCGCCGCCACAATGAGCGCGACTGCGGACACATTTGTGCAGGCCCCCGCGATCCGCTCGCGCGAAATCCCGTGGCGGCAATGGCTCATCCGCAAGCTGCTCTACGGCAAGGATCTCGACCGCAGCGCCAAAGCGCGGACGCGCATTGGCCTCGCCATTCTCGCCTTCGCCCTCGTCTATGCCGTGATCTCCGCGCGGCTGGTCATGTTCGCGATCCAGGCCGACGAGCACGCCGTGCATCGCGTAGTGTCCAGCGATGCCGTCGCGACGGCGCGTCCCGACATTCTCGACCGCAACGGCGAAATCTTGGCGACCGACGTGCGCGTGCCGTCGCTCTACGCCGAGCCGCGCCGGCTGATCGACGTCGACGAGGCCGTCGAACTTTTGACCGCCGACCTGCCCGATCTCGACGCCAAGGACTTGCGCGAGCGGCTGTCCTCCAAGCGCGGGTTCGTCTGGCTCAAGCGCGACATCACGCCGGAGCAACAGCGCGAAATCTACCGCCAGGGACTGCCCGGCATCGGCTTCTTGAATGAGAACAAGCGCGATTATCCGAACGGCGACGAAGTTTCGCATCTCATCGGCCACGTCAATATCGACAACCAGGGCATTGCCGGGATCGAGAAATGGCTCGATGGGCAAGGATTGGCAGCCTTGCACCTGGCCGGCCTTGCCACCGACCGCCTGCAAACTCCGGTGCAGCTCGCCGTCGATCTCCGCGTCCAGCACGCGCTGCGCGACGAACTGGTCGCCGCGCGCGCGAAATTCAACGCGCTCGCCGCCGCCGGCCTCGTCCTCAACGTGCGCACCGGCGAAGTTGTCGCGCTGGTGTCGGAGCCTGACTACGATCCGAACAATCCCAGCGAAGCACTCGATCCGTCACGCATCAACCGGCTGACCACCGGCGTCTACGAAATGGGATCGACGTTCAAGGCCTTCACCGTGGCCATGGCGCTCGATTCCGGCAAGGTCACGCTCAATTCGAAATTCGACGCCCGCGTGCCGCTGCAGATGGGCCGCTTCGCCATCCACGATTTCGAGGCGCAGCATCGCATTCTCAGCGTGCCGGAAATCTTCACCTACTCATCGAATATCGGCGCGGCGCGCATGGCGTTGTCGCTCGGCAGCCAGGCGCAACAAGCCTTCCTGAAAAAACTCGGCCAACTCGATCGGCTGCGCACCGAATTGCCGGAAAGCGCCGAGCCGATTTTGCCGAAGCGCTGGAGCGATCTGACCACCGCCACCATCGCTTTCGGCCACGGCCTGTCGGTCGCGCCGCTGCAGGCGGCGATGGGTGTGGCCGCCATCATGAACGGCGGCATCCTGATCCCGCCGACCTTCCTCAAGCGCTCTGAAGCCGATGCGGCAAAGCTCGGCCGGCGCGTCATCAAGCCGGAAACCTCAACGATGATGCGCTATCTGATGCGGCTCAACGTCGAGAAAGGCACGGCCGAGAAAGCCGAGATTCCCGGCTATTACATCGGCGGCAAGACCGGCACTGCCGACAAGGTCGTCGGCGGCCGCTATTCCAAGAGCAAGGTGCTGACCGATTTCATGGCGATCCTGCCGGCGGATCAGCCGCGCTATCTGCTGCTCATCATGCTCGACGAGCCGCACGCGACGCCGGAAACCCACGGCTTCACCACGTCGGGCTGGAACGCGGTGCCGACCGGTGGCGCGGTAGTGTCGCGGATTGCACCGCTTCTCGACATCGCGCCGCGCATGAACCTGCCGCCCGCCGATCAGCAGATACTGGCCTCGCTGAAGGAAAGCAGGTAAGGCCTTAATCGGGTAAGGTTTTGGCCGCATTATCGACCGAGCCGCCAAGTGGAATCTGCCAAGTCGATTCTGCCAAGCCGAATCTGCCAAGTCGAACCTGCCAAGTCGATCTGTAAGTCGACCGGACCATGAAGCTTCGCGAAATTTTGCCGCCTGACGCTGAATTCAACGCGCACCTTGCCGACCTCGACGTCGGCGGGGTGACCGTGGACAGCCGATCGGTCAAACCCGGCGACGCTTTCGTCGCGATTGCCGGCGGCAAAGCCGACGGCCTGCAATTCGTACCGGCGGCAATTGCCGCGGGCGCGATCGCCATCGTGGCGGAACGGCCGCCGCAAGTTGCATTGCCCGGCAACGTGGCATTCATGCGCGTCCACAATGCCCGGCGCGCGCTCGCGCTCATGGCGGCTAAATTCCATCCGCGTCAGCCGCGCGTCATCGCCGCCGTCACCGGCACCAGCGGCAAGACGTCGGTCGCCGCGTTTACCCGGCAAATCTGGACCGCACTCGGTTACCGCGCCGCCAGCATCGGCACCATCGGCGTCGTGTCGCCGCGCGGCGAGACTTACGGCTCGCTCACCACGCCGGACCCCGTGGCGCTGCACCGTTCGCTCGAGGCGCTCGCCGCCGACGGCGTCACCCATCTCGCCATCGAAGCGTCCTCGCACGGCCTCGACCAATACCGGCTCGACGGCCTACAGATCGCTGCCGGCGGCTTCACCAATGTCACCCGCGACCATCTCGATTATCATCCGAGCTTCGAAGCTTACCTCGCCGCCAAGCTACGCCTGTTCGAGGATTTGCTGCCGCCCGGCGCGGCGGCGGTGATCGACGTCGATCACGATCATGCCGATGCGGTAGTGGCGACGGCGCAGGCACGTGGGCTTGCGCTCCTGACCGTCGGGCGCAAAGGCACGGGCATTCGCCTCGATCATTCCGCGATCGACGGCTTCGCACAGCGGCTGCGGCTCGAATATCGTGGCGAACATTTCCAGGTAAGATTGCCGCTCGTCGGCGAATTCCAGGTCGAGAACGCGCTGGTCGCGGCCGGGCTTGCCATCGCGACCGGCGGCCATCATGGATCGGTGTTTGCAGCTTTGGAACAGCTGTCCGGCGCCAAGGGACGGCTGGAGCGGGTCGGGGCAAGCCACGGCGCGCAAATTTTTGTCGATTATGCGCACAAGCCCGATGCGCTCGCCAAAGCGCTCGACGCCTTGCGGCCCTATGCCAGCGGCCGGCTGGTCGTGGTGTTTGGCGCCGGCGGTGATCGCGACCGCGGCAAACGGCCTTTGATGGGCGCCGTCGCCGCCGCCAAAGCCGACCGGGTGATCGTCACCGACGATAATCCGCGCAGCGAAGATGCCGCCGCGATCCGCGCCGCGATCATCGCGGCGGCGCGCGGCGCCAGCGAGATCGGCGACCGGCGCGAGGCGATCCGGCGCGCGATTGCCGATCTGCGCTCCGGCGATGTTCTCCTGATCGCCGGCAAAGGTCATGAAACCGGCCAAATCATCGGCGACCGGGTCATACCGTTCAGCGATCACGAGGCGGTCGCCACGGCACTCAAGGAACTCGCCGCATGACCTCGTCCGCGCTGTGGACCACCGAGGCGATGGCGACCGCGATGCGCGCCGAACGCCATGGCGCGCTGCCGCAAACGGTCTTCGGCCTGTCCATCGACAGCCGCAGCCTGACGCCGGGCGATGCGTTTTTTGCCATCCACGGCGAGCATCGCGACGGCCACGATTTTGTCGCTGCGGCACTTGCCGCCAAAGCCGGTCTCGCCGTCATCGCCGCCGACCGGCGCAACCAATTCCCCGACGACGCGCCGCTGCTTGTCGTGCCCGATGTGCTTGCCGCTTTGCGCGCGCTCGCCGCCGCCGCGCGGGCGCGCATGCACGCCAAGGTGATCGGCGTCACCGGCTCGGTCGGCAAAACCGGAACCAAGGAAGCGCTCCGGCTTGCGCTGGCGAAGGACGGCGAAACCCACGCTTCGGTCGCCTCCTACAACAACCACTGGGGCGTGCCGCTGTCGCTCGCCCGCTGCCCCGCGAGCACTCGTTATGCGGTGTTCGAAATGGGCATGAATCATGAGGGCGAGATCGAGCCGCTGTCGCGGCTGGTCCGCCCGCATGTGGCGATCATCACCACTATCGCGCCGGTGCATCTGGAATTCTTGGGCTCGCTGACCAAGATCGCCGACGCCAAAGCCGAGATTTTCTTCGGCGTCGAGCCGGGCGGCGCAGCGATCATCAATCGCGACATCGCGCAGTTCGCCCACCTCAAGCGCCGGGCGAAAGACGCCGGTGTCGCTCGCATCGTTTCGTTCGGCGAGCATGAAGCGGCCGAGGCGCGGCTGGTCAAATGCGCGCTGCATCCGCGCTGCTCGACCGTGCAAGCAAATATTCTCGGCACCGAACTGACCTATAAGATCGGCGCGCCGGGCCGCCATCTCGTCATCAATTCGCTCGCGGTTCTGGCGGCGGCCGAATTGGTCGGCGCCGACCTTGCGCTGGCGGCGCTGGCGCTCGCCGAGCTCGCGCCGGTGTCCGGCCGCGGCGCGCCGGTCGCAATCGAGCCTCCCGGCGGCCCGGCGCTGGTCCTCGATGAAAGCTACAACGCTAATCCGGCGTCCATGGCGGCGGCGCTCGAAGTGCTCGGCCGGGCGCCGATCGGCCCGCAAGGCCGCCGCATCGCCGTGCTCGGCGACATGCTGGAGCTGGGGCCCAAAGCCCGCGCGCTGCATCGCGCGCTGCTCGATCCGGTGCTCGCCAATGGGATCGATGTGGTATTCTGCTGCGGTCCGCTGATGCAGGCGCTGTGGCAGGCACTTCCCGCAAGCCGCCGCGGCGGCTATGCAGAGAACTCCGCCGCGCTCGAAGCGCAGGTGCTGCGCGCGATCCGCGCCGGCGACGCCATCATGGTCAAGGGCTCGCTCGGCTCGCGCATGGCGCCCATCGTCAAGGCGCTGCAACGGGCCTATCCGCGCCAGGATTCGGGCGAAGACATTATCGAAGGCGCTCTCGCCGGCGCGTCCGCACAAGGTTGATGCAATGCTGTATTGGCTGGTCGATCTGTCGGACAAGCTTTCGGTCCTCAACGTGTTTCGCTACATCACGTTCCGCACCGGCGGCGCCGTCATCACGGCGCTGATGTTCGTGTTCCTGTTCGGCCAGACCATCATCGATCGGCTGCGGCTGCTCCAGGGCAAGGGCCAGCCGATCCGCGCCGACGGGCCGAAATCGCACCTCATCGCCAAGGCCGGCACGCCGACCATGGGCGGACTGATGATCCTGTCGGGCATGCTGGTGTCGACGCTGCTGTGGGCCAACCCCGCCAACCCGTATGTCTGGGTGGTGTTGTGGGTGACGCTCGGTTTCGGCCTGGTCGGCTTCTACGACGACTATCTGAAAGTCACCAAACAACAGGCAACCAACGGTTTTGCCGGCCGCACGCGCTTGAGCATCGAAGCGGTCATTGCCGGGCTTGCCTGCATCGCGCTGGTCGAGCTCGGCCAGGGGTCGTTTTCGACCTCGCTGGTGTTTCCGTTTTTCAAGGAGCTGGCGTTCAATCTCGGCTGGTTCTTCGTGCTGTTCGCGATCTTCATCATCGTCGGCGCCGGCAATGCGGTGAATCTGACCGACGGCCTCGACGGCCTCGCCATCGTTCCGGTCATGGTCGCGGCGGCAAGCTTCGGCATGATCTCTTACCTCTGCGGCAATGCCGTGTTCGCCGATTATCTGCAAATCCATTACGTCGCCGGCACCGGCGAGCTTGCGGTGCTGTGCGGCGCCGTGCTCGGCGCGGGCTTGGGCTTCCTCTGGTTCAACGCCCCGCCGGCTTCGATCTTCATGGGCGACACCGGCTCGCTGGCGCTCGGCGGCATGATCGGCGCGGTGGCGGTCGCCACCAAGCACGAGATCGTGCTCGCCGTGATCGGCGGCTTGTTCGTGCTGGAAGCGGTCTCCGTCATCGTGCAGGTGGTTTCCTTCAAGCTCACCGGCAAGCGCGTCTTCAAGATGGCGCCGATCCATCATCACTTCGAGCAGCTCGGCTGGACCGAGCCGCAGATCGTCATTCGCTTCTGGATCGTGTCGGTGGTGCTGGCCCTGGCGGGGCTTTCAACTTTGAAATTGAGGTAGCGGCGTCGTGATTCCGATCACGACCTTTGCCGGCAAAAAGGTCGCGATTTTCGGCCTGGGCGGCTCCGGACTGGCGAGCGCGAGCGCGCTGCTTGCCGGCGGCGCCGACGTTGTCGTGTTCGACGACAACGCGGCGAGCGTGGCGAAAGCGAAAGCGGGCGGAATTCCCACCGCCGATTTGCATGACGTCGACTGGAGCAAAATCGCCAGCCTGGTGTTGGCGCCTGGGGTGCCGCTCACGCATCCGGCGCCGCATTGGGCGGCGGCGCTTGCGCAACAGGCCGGCGTCGAAGTGATCGGCGATATCGAATTGTTCTGCCGCGAGCGAAGGCGCCACGCGCCCAACTCGCCCTTCGTCGCCATCACCGGCACCAACGGCAAATCGACGACCACCGCGCTGATCGCTCACCTCGCCGCGTCCGCCGGAATGGACGCGCAGCTCGGCGGCAATATCGGTACCGCGATCCTGTCGCTGGCGCCGCCGCAGCCAGACCGCGTTCATGTCATCGAATGCTCGTCCTATCAGATCGATCTGGCGCCCTCGCTCGATCCGTCGATCGGCATCTTGATCAATCTCAGCGAAGATCATCTCGATCGTCACGGCACGATGGAACACTATGCCGCGGTCAAAGAGCGCCTGGTCGCCGGCGTACCGAAAGATGGCACGGCGATTGTCGGCGTCGATGACGAGTGGTGCGAGAGGATTGCGGCGCGGCTCGCGCAATCGGCAAGAAAGGTCGTGCCTATTTCTGTGCGGCACGCCCTGAGCAACGGAATTTTTGCCGATAACAAGCGGATCATGCGCGCCATCGCCGGCGACACTACGCTAGTTGCCGATATTGGCGGCATCGGCTCGCTGCGCGGACTGCATAACGCACAGAACGCCGCCTGCGCCGCGGCCGCGGCATTGGCGCTCGGCCTCGATGCCGCAGCGATCCAGGCAGGCTTGCGCTCGTTCCCAGGACTTGCCCACCGCATGGAGGAAGTCGGTCGGCGCGGCGCCATCCTATTCGTCAACGATTCCAAGGCCACCAACGCCAATTCAACCGCGCAGGCGTTGGCCTGCTTCAACGACATTTTCTGGATCGCCGGCGGCAAACCGAAAACCGGTGGCATCGAAAGTTTGCGCGGCTTTTTTCCGCGCATCCGCAAAGCCTATCTAATCGGCGAAGCGGCGGACGAATTCGCTGCGACGCTTGGAACTTCGGTGCCCCACGACATCGCCGGCACGCTCGACAAGGCGGTGGCCGCGGCCGCGCGCGATGCGCAGGCCTCAGGCGCGCCTGAACCGGTCGTGCTGTTGTCGCCGGCCTGCGCCTCGTTCGACCAGTACCGCAATTTCGAGGTCCGCGGCGACGCGTTCCGCGGCCTGGTGCGGACGCTGCCGGGCGTGACTGCCAAACCTTAACCGCCTGTCTTAATCGCTTCTCTTAATCTCTTGGAAACCACCCCGGTGTCACCACTAAGCCGGGATTTGTCTCGGGGAAGGCCTTGGCTTCGCGCGCGCAACCCACGCTGTTTTCCGAGTGGTGGTGGACGGTCGACCGCCTGACGCTGGCGGCCTTGGTCGCCTTGATGCTCGGCGGCATCGTGCTGTGCCTCGCCGCCAGCCCGCCGGTGGCGACCCGCATCGGGCTCGACCCGTTTCATTTCGTCGATCGCCAGGTGCTGTTTCTTATCCCCGCCGGCGCCGTGCTGATCGGCACCTCGTTCTTGTCGCCGCGCGATATTCGCAAAGTGGCGCTGGTCGTCTTTATCGTCAGCCTGGTGCTGACCGCGGCGACGCCGCATTTCGGCGCCGAGATCAAAGGTGCGCGGCGTTGGCTGGTCATTCTCGGCGTCAACATCCAGCCGTCGGAATTTCTCAAGCCCGCTTTCGTGATCCTGATCGCCTGGCTGTTCGGCGAAACGGCGAAGCGGCCGGAAATGCCGGCCAATTCGATGGCGCTCGCCTTGCTCATCGTCGTCGTCACGCTGTTGGTGCTGCAGCCGGATTTCGGCCAGACCATGCTGATTTCGCTGGTGTGGGGCGCGCTGTTCTATATGGCGGGCATGCGCGTGATCTGGGTGATGGGGCTCGCCGGCACCGCCGGCGTCGGCCTGACGGTGGCGTTCTTCACCGTTCCGCACGTCGCCCAGCGCATCAACCGCTTCCTCAACCCGGCTTCCGGCGACAGCTACAACATCGATATCGCCACCGAATCGTTCCTGCGCGGCGGCTGGTTCGGCCGCGGTCCGGGCGAAGGCACCATCAAGCGCATCCTGCCCGAAGGCCACACCGATTTCATCTTTGCCGTCGCCGCCGAGGAATTCGGCGTTGTGCTTTGCCTCATTCTGGTCGCGCTGTTTGCATTCATTGTGATCAGGGCACTGATCAAAGCGATGCGCACCGACGAGCCGTTCATCCGTTTTGCCTCCGCCGGCTTGGCCATCCTGTTCGGCTTACAGTCGACCATCAACATGGCGGTCAATCTGCATCTGATGCCGGCCAAGGGCATGACCTTGCCGTTCGTTTCCTACGGCGGCTCGTCGCTGATCTCGCTCGCTTACGGCATGGGCATGCTGCTGGCGCTCACCCGCGAGCGGCCGCGCGCCAAGCTCGCCGGCGACATCGTGCTCGCCGCGAGTCCGGTGTGATGGCGAGGCCGGCTGCCGCGCCGGTGCTGGTGACGGCCGGCGGCACGGGCGGCCATTTGTTTCCGGCCGAAGCGCTGGCAACCGTCCTGGCGGAGCGCGGCATCGTCGTTCATCTCGCCACAGACCACCGCGCCGCGCGCTTCGGCGGCGCCTTTGCCGAGGACGCTATTCACGTCGTCGCCAGCGCCACCTTGCGCGCGCGCAATCCGATCGCATTGACGCGAACCGCAGTCGTGCTCGGTGTCGGCTTCATGCAAGCGTGGCGGCTGATCGGCCGGCTCAAGCCGGCGGCGGTCATCGGCTTCGGCGGCTATCCGACCATTCCGCCGGTGATGGCCGCGACCTGGCGCGGCGTCCCGACCCTCATTCATGACGCCAATGCCGTCATCGGCCGCGCCAACCGGCTGCTGGCGCCGCGCGTCACCGCGATTGCCACGACCTTTCCCGACGTCTTTGACAACGAGCCGGTGTTATCTCTGAAGGCGACGCTGACCGGTAATCCCGTCCGTGCCGCGGTCGTCGCCGCCGCGGCGTCGCCCTATCCGGTAGCGAACGATCCGTTCCGGCTTCTTGTCTTCGGCGGCAGCCAAGGCGCGCGCGTCATGGCCGATATTGTCCCGGCGGCGATCAGCCGGCTCGATGCCGGCCTGCGCCGGCGCCTCGCCATTGTTCAGCAGGCCCGCGAAGAGGATGTCGATCGAGTCCGCCGCGCCTATGCCACGGCGGCGGTCGCCGCCGAGATTGCGCCGTTTTTCGCCGATCTGCCGGCACGCATGGCGGCGAGCCATCTGGTGATCGCGCGGTCGGGAGCATCCACCGTCGCCGAGCTTTCCGCCATCGGCCGGCCCTCGATCCTGGTGCCGCTGCCGCACGCCATCGATCAGGATCAGTTCGCCAATGCCGGCATGCTCGAACGCGCCGGCGGCGCGCGTCGGATGGTGCAGGATGAATTCACCCCGGAGCGGCTCGCCGCCGAACTGGACAAACTATCGGCCGCGCCGCACCGGCTCGCCGCCATGGCGGCGGCGGCGCGATCTTTAGGCCGGCTTGACGCCGCCGAGCGGCTCGCCGACCTGGTGCTGCGGGTGGCGGGAATCGCTACCAAACGGTAATTTCAGCATTATTTTGCGGCCATGGCCGGACTTGTTCCGGCCATTCATGCCTTTCATTGGTGTAAAGGTCTTAAGAATGCGCGGCACAAAGCCGGGCAGGACGATACGGGGACCCGCATGAGACTGCCGCGCGATATCGGCCCGGTGCATTTCGTCGGCATCGGCGGCATCGGCATGAGCGGCATCGCCGAGGTGCTGGTGAATCTCGGCCATACCGTGCAGGGCTCCGACCAGTCCGACGGCGCCAACGTCAAACGGCTGCGCGACAAAGGCGTCAAGATCGCGATCGGGCACGCGGCGGAGAATCTGGCCGGCGCGCAGGTCGTCGTCATCTCCTCGGCGATCAAAGCCGACAATCCGGAATTGGTCGCCGCGCGCGCGCAACGGCTGCCGGTGGTGCGGCGCGCCGAGATGCTGGCCGAGCTGATGCGGCTGAAAAGCTGCGTCGCCATCGCCGGCACCCACGGCAAGACCACGACAACGTCGATGGTGGCGGCGCTGCTCGACGCCGGCGGCTTCGACCCGACCGTGATCAACGGCGGCATCATCAACGCCTACGGCACCAATGCGCGGCTCGGCGCCGGCGACTGGATGGTGGTCGAGGCCGACGAATCCGACGGCACCTTCCTGAAGCTGCCGGCCGACATCGCCGTCGTCACCAATGTCGATCCCGAGCATCTCGACCACTTCAAGACTTTCGACGCCGTGCAGGACGCGTTCCGCGCTTTCGTCGAGAACGTGCCGTTCTACGGATTTTCAGTGATGTGCACCGACCATCCGGTGGTGCAAAGCCTGGTCGGCCGCATCGAAGACCATCGTATCGTAACTTACGGCGAGAACCCGCAAGCCGACGTGCGGCTCACCGACATCTCGCATGCCGGCGGCACCTCGCTGTTCACTATCGCGCTCCGCGAACGCGCTGGGCAGGCGCTGCACGAAATCAAGAATCTCGCGTTGCCGATGCCGGGGCGGCACAATGCGCTCAACGCCACCGCCGCGATCGCCGTCGCCCACGAGCTCGGCGTCGCCGACGACGTGATCCGTAACGCGCTCGCCAAATTCGGCGGCGTGCGCCGGCGCTTCACCAAGACCGGTACCTGGAACGGCGTCACCATCATCGACGACTACGGCCATCACCCCGTCGAGATCGCCGCCGTGCTCCGTGCCGCGCGCGAATCGACCAAAGGACAGGTCATCGCCGTAGTGCAGCCGCATCGCTATACGCGGCTGGCGGCCTTGTTCGAGCAGTTCTGCACCTGCTTCAACGATGCCGACGTGGTGATCGTCGCCAATGTCTATCCGGCCGGCGAGGCGCCGATCGCCGGCGCCGATCGCGACTCTCTGGTGCAGGGTTTGCGCACCCACGGCCACCGGCATGTCGTCGCGCTCGAGAGCCCCGAAAAGCTCGCTTCGCTGATCGCCGCCATGGCGCATCCCGGCGACTATGTCGCCTGCCTCGGCGCCGGCTCGATCACGCAATGGGCCTACGCGCTGCCCGGCGAACTGGCGGCGGCCGGAGCGGTTTGATGCCGTTTCCCGACCTTGTGCCGGTACTCAGAAAAGCCATGCCGAATTTGCGCGGCCGTTTATTGGCGAACCAATCGCTGGCGGAACTGACCTGGTTTCGCGTCGGCGGCCCGGCGCAGCTTTTGTTCATGCCCGAGGACGAAAGCGATCTGTCGTATTTTCTCGCTAATTTGCCAGACGATATCGCGATAACCGTGATCGGGCTTGGCTCCAATCTCATCGTGCGCGACGGCGGCGTGCCGGGTGTCGTGATCAGGCTCGGCCGCGGCTTCAATGAGATTGCGATCGAAGGACACAATGTGCGCGCCGGCACCGCGGTGCCCGACGTGAAAGTGGCGCGCGCGGCACAGGAAGCCGGCATTGCCGGACTTGCATTCATGCGCGGCATTCCCGGCGGTGTCGGCGGCGCATTGCGCATGAACGGCGGCGCCTATGGCCGCGAAACCAAGGACGCGCTGATCGAGGCGCGCGCTGTCGATCGGCAGGGCGGCATTCGTGTCTTGAGCAATGCCGACATGCATTACAGCTATCGGCATTGTGGCGCGCCGGACGATTACATCTTCACCCAAGCTTTATTCGCCGGCGAACGCGGCGATCCTGTCGCTATCGCCGCCGAGATGGACAAGATCACCGAGTCGCGCGAGGCGACGCAGCCGATCAAAAGCCGCACCGGCGGCTCGACCTTCAAGAACCCGCCGGGCCATAAAGCCTGGCAGCTCATCGACGCCGCCGGCTGCCGCGGCTTGTGCCGCGGCGGCGTCCAGGTCTCGGAAATGCACTGCAATTTCCTGATCAATCTCGGCGATGCCACCGCCGCCGATATCGAGGGGCTGGGCGAAACCGTGCGGCGGCGGGTGAAGGACAAATCCGGCGTTGATCTCGAATGGGAGATCAAGCGGATTGGCGTGCCAGTCACGGCCGCTTAAGGCTCCGGGATCCTATCCTCACCGATCAGGTTTCGCTCCTTCAGCCACGGATCGATCGCCAGCGCGCGTTTCAGCGGCGCCTGCGCCTCGTCCACTTTGCCCTGTTGGATAAGGATGATGCCCTTGCCCGCAAGCGCGGCATAATGCATCGGCTCGAGCGCAAGAACATGCGCGATGGCGTCGAGCGAAGCATCGTATTGGCCGGCGAGGAAATAGACATAACCGAGCTGGTTCCAGCCTTCGGCAAATTGCGGCGCGTGCTTGACCAGGGCCTTCATGTAGATAATGGCTTCGTCATAATCGAAGCGCAGCTGAGCTTGTCGCGACTCTTCCAGAAGCTCCTTGGATTTGTCGTCGGCAAAACTCCGCCAGAACGCCCACAGCCGATCTTCGATCGCGCGCGCCTCGGCGTCGCTTTTGGCCGCGGCGAGTTCCGCGAAGAGTTCGGCTCTTTCCTTAGCGGCGGGTTCGCTCAGGCCGACAGCCGGCGGCAGTGGCGTCGGCCCGGCAGCGCGCAGGGTCGGGTTCGCCAGTGCGAGCAGGACCAGTGCCGCCAAGACACGAATTTGCATGCCCCAACCATGCCGGCCAAGCTGGGAGTGTGCAACGCGACCAGGCTGCTCGCAAAATTGCCAATCAGCGCGCAAAACGCCCCGATTTCGAGCGAAATAGGCCGCTGAGACTCTCGATTTTTCGCCAATAGTCGATTCTATTGGTGTCCCTGCGAATCAGCGGCTGAAGGCAGCTAGCGGGGGGCTATGCCCAAACACGTCGCCGTTCTGATGGGGGGCTGGTCGGCCGAGCGCGACGTCTCGCTGCGCTCCGGCAAAGCCTGCGCCGAGGCGCTCAGCCGCCGCGGCTATCGCGTCACGCCGCTCAACGTCGGCCGCGACATCGCAGCGACCTTGACCGCCGCCAAGCCCAACGTCGCGCTCAACGTGCTCCATGGCCGTCCCGGCGAGGACGGCACCCTGCAGGGTCTCCTCGAAATCCTGGATATTCCCTACAGCCATTCCGGCGTGCTCGCCTCCGCCCTCGCCATGCAGAAACACTACGCCAAGGCGCTGTTCCGCGCCGCCGGCGTGCCGGTCGCCGAGGACCGTGTGGTGTCGCGGCTCGAGGCGGCGAAGGCCCATGTCATGGACCCGCCTTACGTCGTCAAACCGGTCGCCGAGGGCTCGAGCGTCGGCGTTTTTATCGTCACCGAGGAGCACCCGCACCCGCCCCAGGAGCTTTATCGGGACGATTGGCCGTTCGGCGACACGGTCATGGTCGAGCGCTACATCCCGGGCAAGGAGCTGACCTGCGCCGTGCTCGGCGACCGGGCGCTCGATGTCATCGAAATCGTGCCGGCGACGCGGTTTTACGACTACGAGGCGAAATATGCCGCCGGCGGCTCCCGGCACCTGCTGCCGGCACCAATTTTACCGAATGTTTACCAGGAAGTCCGCAGATTGAGCCTTGCTGCCCATAGCGCACTCGGCTGCCGCGGCGTGAGCCGCGCGGACTTTCGCTATGACGATCGGGGGACGGGAAAGCTGATCTGTCTTGAGGTCAATACACAACCGGGGATGACCGAGACCTCGCTCGTACCCGAGCTTGCCGCCTACGCGGGCATCACGTTCGATGAGCTGGTGCAATGGATGGTGGAGGACGCCTCGACCAACCGCTGACGCGGTCGGGGCAATCAGCTGCAAGGCCGAACGGCGCGCCGCATGACGAGCCGAGCCGCACCCGTGCGCCAGCCGATCAGCAACGCCGCCGCGAAAGCCGATTTGCCGCATCTTCGAGCTATCGCCGGTTGATCGGGCGATGGGCGGCCAAAGTCGCGCATCTGCCGCGCGGCGCCGGCGTCGTCGGATCAATTCTGCTCATTGCCGGCGCGCTGGTCTATGGCGCGATTGCCGGCCGGCATATCCCCGCGGCGATCGATTGGACCAAGGATGCGCGCGATATCGCGGCAAACGCGATCGGCTTCCGCATCGCGGCAATCTCGCTTTCCGGCGAAAAGGAAGTCAGCCGCGAGGAAATCCTCACCACCGCCGGCGTCACCGGGCGCGCCTCGCTTCTGTTCCTCGATGCCGATGCGGCGCGCCAGCGGCTGTTGGCGAATCCGTGGATCGCCGACGCCGCGGTGCTCAAGCTCTACCCCAACCGGCTGCAGATCACGATCACCGAGCGTCACGCTTTTGCGCTGTGGCAGAAGCACGGCCGGCTGAGCGTCATCGCCGCCGACGGTACGGTGCTCGAGCCTTTCGTCGAGAACCGCTATCTCGGCCTGCCGCTTGTGGTCGGCCGCGACGCCGAGCGGCAGGCCAGGGACTTTCTCGCCATCGTCGATCGCTATCCGGATATCCGATCGGCGCTGCACGCTTCGATCCTGGTGGCGGATCGGCGCTGGGATTTACGGCTGACCGACGGCATCAATGTGCAATTGCCGGAAGGCGACGTCGCCGCCGCGCTCGACCGCCTGGTGCAGCTTGACCGCAACAAGAAGCTCCTGTCGCGCGACATCACCGTAGTCGATCTGCGATTGCCGGACCGCGTCACCGTGCATTTGTCCGACGCCGCCGCCGCGGCCCGCGACGAAGCGCTCAAGGCCACGATGAAAAAGAAGAAAGGGGGCGACGCATGAACGCCCTCCGCTACGGCCTGACGCCGAAGATGAAGCCGATTTCGCCGCGGCGCAGTGCACTCGTTGCCGCGCTCGACGTTGGATCGAGCAAAGTCGTCTGCCTGATCGCGCGGCTGCGGCCGCAGGAGCCGCAGCAGGTCTTGACCCGCCGCAGCCACGCCATCGAAGTCGTCGGCTTCGGCCATACCAACGCGCGCGGCATGAAGGCCGGCAGCGTCGTCAATCTCGCGCAAGCCGAGGACGCCATCCGTCAAGCCGTCGATGCCGCCGAGCGCATGGCCGGCGTGGAGATCGAATCCGTGGTGCTGTCGCTATCGGCGGGGCGGCTTGCCAGCGAACTGTTCGCGGCCAACGTCGACATCGTCGGCTCCGCCGTGTCCGACGGCGACATCGCCCGCGTCTTGGCCGCCGGCAGCCGCCATTCGCTGCGCGACGGCCGCGCCGTCCTTCATTCGCTGCCGGTCGCCTACTCGATCGACGGCGTCGACGGCGTGCGCGATCCGCGCGGCATGCTCGGCTCGCGGTTCGGCGTCCACATGCACATTGCCACCACCAACGTCGCCGCCGCGCGCAATCTGATGCTCGCGGTCGAGCGCGGCCATCTCAACGTCGAGGCCATGGTGGCTTCCCCTTATGTCGCCGGCCTCGCCGTTCTCGCCGACGACGAGGCGGATCTCGGGGCCGCCGTGGTCGATCTGGGCGCCGGCACCACCACGATGGCGGTGTTTCTGGGCGGGCGCTGCGTCCATCTGGAAGGCTTCGCGCTCGGCGGCCAGCACGTCACCATGGATATTGCCCGCGGCCTGAACGCCCGGATCGCCGACGCCGAGCAAATCAAGACGCTTTATGGCAGTGTGCTCGCCGGGGGATCGGATGAGCGCGACATGGTTACTGTGCCGCCGCTGAGCGAGGACGAACGCGAGCAGGCGCAATTCGTCTCCCGCGCGGCGCTGGTCGGCATCATCAAGCCGCGCGTCGAAGAAATTCTCGAAATGGTGCGCGACCGGCTTGCAGCAACCTCGATCGCAGCCGAGCGGCGCGGCCACGTCATCCTCACGGGCGGCGCGAGCCAATTGACCGGACTGCCGGATCTGGCGTCGCGAAATCTTAAGCCGGCCGGTGCGCATCGGACGGCCGCTCGGCATCGCCGGCGCGCCGGAGGCGGCCAAAGGCCCAGCCTTCGCCGTCGCCGCCGGCCTCCTGGTTTATCCGCAAGCCGCGCATCTCGAACATTTCGAGGCGCGGCGCAAGCGGCATCTCATGACGGGCACGGGCGGCTATTTCACCCGTGTCGGACGATGGCTTCGCGAGAGTTTCTGATGGCCCCCACTCGCGAAGCTAGAAAATCGAAGCGGCCGGTGGCGGACCGGACGGGGCAGGGCACGTTCACGGACCGCGTGGACAACGCCCGTGCGACGAACAAGAGGCAACCATGACCATCAATCTGAATATTCCCGATATCCGTGAGCTGAAACCCCGCATCACCGTATTCGGTGTCGGCGGCGCCGGCGGCAACGCCGTCAACAACATGATCAGCGCCGGCTTGCAGGGCGTCGACTTCGTGGTGGCCAACACCGACGCCCAGGCGCTCACGATGTCGAAGGCCGAGCGCGTCATCCAGATGGGCGTGCAGGTCACCGAGGGGCTGGGTGCCGGATCGCAACCCAACGTCGGGCGCGCCGCCGCCGAAGAGGTCATCGATGAAATTCGCGACCATCTATCCGGAGCGCATATGTGCTTCGTCACGGCGGGCATGGGCGGCGGCACCGGAACCGGCGCCGCGCCGGTGATCGCCAAGACCGCGCGCGATCTCGGCATCCTCACCGTCGGCGTCGTGACCAAGCCGTTCCACTTCGAAGGTCAGCGCCGCATGCGCATCGCCGACGGCGGCATCACCGAACTGCAGAAATGCGTCGACACGCTGCTCATCATTCCCAACCAGAATCTGTTCCGGGTGGCGAACGAGAAGACGACGTTTGCCGACGCCTTCGCGCTGGCGGATCAGGTGCTGTATTCCGGCGTCGCCTGCATCACCGACCTGATGGTCAAGGAAGGCCTCATCAACCTCGACTTCGCCGACGTCCGCGCCGTCATGCGCGAGATGGGCAAGGCGATGATGGGAACCGGCGAGGCCGAAGGCGACAAGCGGGCGATCACCGCCGCGGAAGCCGCGATCTCCAATCCGCTGATCGACGACGCCTCGATGAAGGGCGCCAGAGGCCTTCTGATTTCCATCACCGGCGGCCGCGATCTGACGCTCTACGAGGTCGACGAGGCGGCAACGCGCATCCGCGAGGAGGTCGATCAAGACGCCAACATCATCGTCGGCGCCACCTTCGATGAAAGTCTCGACGGCATGATCCGAGTATCGGTGGTGGCGACCGGCATCGATCAGGCTCTGTCGCAACGGCCGATGGTGCCGGCAGGGGATACGCGAATGGCGGAGGTCGCCCAGCGCATCCGCGCCGAGAACCAGCGCATCGCCGAGCGCAGCGCGCGGCCTGAACCGGCCCGGCCTGCGGCGGCCGCGCCGGTGGCGCCCGCCATCCCGGCCGCGGCTCCCGCCCCGTCCGTCGCTTCCGCTCCGGCGGCCGCGCCCGCCGCAGTCAACGCGTCAATCGAATCGGCGGCCAAGGCGGCGATCGCAGCGGCTGTCGAAGACGTGTCGATCCGTCCGCTCGCGCCAAAACCCTCCCTGTTTATCGACCCTGCCGCGGTCGAGCACGAAGCTGACCGCAAACCGGAGCTTCTCGAACCGGCGGCGTTCATTCCGCCGGAGCCGGAACGGCTGCCGGCGCGGCCGCCGCGCATGCCCCGGCTCGATGAACTGCCGGTTCCGGCGCAAAACGAGATCCGCGCCCGACGCGGCGAGGTGCGTGAGGACGATCATCCCGAAAAGCGCCGGATGTCGCTGCTGCAGCGATTGGCTTCCGTCGGCCTCGGACGCCGCGACCAGGACGAATCGGAGTCCGGCTTGCCGGCGGCGCCGGTAGGCGCCCCGGTTGGCGGACCGGTATCGCCCGAACGCCTGACGGGGCGGCCGATGCCGCGGCCGTCGCAGCCGCGCCCAGAGTCGCGTCAAGCACCGAGCCAGGAACTGCCGGTGTCCGAATACGCCAGACGCTCCGCGCCGCAGGGGTTAGACCAGCACGGACGGCAGGCCCCTGTGCATAACTCCAGCGACGAGGATCAACTCGACATTCCGGCGTTCCTGCGCCGGCAAGCGAAGTAACGGCGGTCGGTCGGCAGGCGGCAGGCTCACCGGCCAGTCCTGCCGATCGCTCGGAACATTCGCGGCAGACAGTCTAAGATACTGATAATCTAGATCTATTTTCGCTAAACAGTCCAATCCGTCCCGTCGCAACCAAAGCGGTGGGACGGATTGTGCGTTTGGCGATGCCGTTGGTGAAATTTTGCGGCAACGAACCGACAAGACTGCGGCCGGAAAAAGGTAACAGTCGGTAAGAAAGCGTGAGTTGGCCGCATGGGACTACGCCGGTAAGGTTTGCCCGTTCGAGGGGAAGTTGGGGGATCGAGTTTCCGGCGCCCGCGTTCGCCGGCCCCTGTCTGTAGAAATGCGTTCCCCTGACGTCGAGGTGGCCATCGGTTCGCGAAGTATTTGGCTCGCGTAGTTTGGCCGTAGGTTGGGACGAGGGCATGATGAGGGGCGTACCCGCCGGCCGGCAGACGACGCTGAAGGATCATGTCGCGGTCACCGGCATCGGTGTTCATTCCGGCTCGCCAGCCACTCTTACATTGCATCCGGCCGAAGCCGATAGCGGCATCGTCTTTCTGCGCTGCGGCATCGACGGCCAGTCTGACCGCGAACTAAACGCTCATTACCGTTCGGTGACGGCGACCGAATTCGCCACCGTGCTCGGCGACCACAATGGCCCGGCGGTCTCCACGACCGAACACGTGCTTGCGGCCCTGCACGGACTGGGCGTCGATAATGCCGTGGTCGAGGTCGACGGTCCCGAAGTGCCGATCATGGACGGCAGCGCGGAGCCGTTTGTCGCCGCCATCGATCAGGCCGGCATCGTCGCCCTGCCGGCGACGCGCCGTTACGTCCAGGTGCTCAAGCCAGTGCGCGTCGCCAAGGGCGACAGCTACGGCGAGCTGCGGCCGCATTTGCGCGGGCTGCGCATCGAGACGGAAATCGAATTCGATCATCCGCTGATCGGCCGCCAGGCGTTTGCGATGGACGTCGAGCCGGATCTGTTCCGCCGCGAACTCGCGCGCGCCCGCACCTTCGGCTTCATGCGCGACGTGTCGAAACTGTGGAGCGCCGGCTATGCGCTCGGAGCGTCGCTCGAAAACACGGTCGTCATCGCCGAAAATCGCGTCCTCAATCCCGAGGGCGTGCGCTTCGCGGACGAGTTCGTGCGCCATAAAGCGGTCGATGCGATCGGCGACTTGGCGCTGTCCGGCGCGCCGCTCCTCGGCGCCTACCGTTCGGTGCGCGGCGGCCACAAGCTCAATCACGCTGTGCTGACCGCTCTGATGGCCGATCGCAGCGCCTGGGCCTATGTGGAAATACCGGAAACCCGCCGCCTACGCGGCCACGCCGACCTCCCGGCCGCCTTTACCAGCCCCGCTTACGGCCCCGAGGTCTCCTAGCTCCCTTCCTAAACCCTTTAACTTTTACGCCTTATTCCGGGCCGATTGTCGGCGATAATTGCTGTATTGTCATAGGGCTGCGGTGCGTTCACGCTGGTGTCGGGGCGTAGGATGACGCACCAGCGGGGACGGGACCGAACTGCGCTCATGATGTCGCGTTTACGAGGATCGCCGAGATCCGGTTCCAGGCTGCGCGCCCTGTCGGGTTGCCTGGTGCTGGCGCTTGTCGCCGCGCCGCTGATGGGCTGCAGCTTTTTCAAAGACAAGAGCGCCGACTACGTCCCCGACGATCCGCCCGACATGCTCTACAATGAGGGGCTTTTCCTCCTCAACAACAAGGGCGACTACAAAGGCGCGGCGAAGAAATTCGACGAGGTGGACCGCCAGGATCCGTATTCGGATTGGGCGCGCAAATCGCTGCTAATGTCGGCCTATGCCTATTATCAGGCCGAGGCATACGACGATTGCGTCAATTCGGCGAAGCGCTACATCACGCTGCATCCCGCCAGCCCGGACGCGGCTTACGCCCAATACCTGATCGGGGAGTCCTATTACGATCAGATTCTCGACGTTTCGCGCGACCAGGAGCGCGCCACCAAAGCGATCGACGCACTCCAAGAAGTGGCGCGCAAATATCCGCAAAGCGAATATGCCATTGCCGCACAGAAGAAGATCGCCATGGCGCGCGATCAGCTCGCGGGCAAAGAGATGGATATCGGCCGCTTCTATCTGAAGAAGCGCGACTTCATCGGCGCCATCAACCGCTTCAAGGTCGTGGTGACGCAATACCAGACTACGCGCCACGTCGAGGAAGCGCTGGAGCGGCTGAGCGAAGCCTATGTGGCGCTCGGCATTATGGACGAGGCGCAGACCGCCGCCGCCGTGCTCGGTCACAACTTCCCGGATAGCCCCTGGTACAAGGACGCCTATAATCTCGTGAAGAACGCCGGCGGCGAGCCGACCGCCGAGAACAAAGGGTCCTGGATCAGCCGCGCCTTCCAGAAAATGGGCTTGGCCAGCGCGCAAAGCGGCTGACGAATGCCGGACGACGTAGGACGGACGACAGAGGACAGACATAAGAATCACGCATAATATCTAGCCTCCTTACTCCATCCTCAGTTGTCCGATGCTGGCCCGCCTTTCCATCCGCGACATCGTTCTGATCGACCGGCTCGATATCGATTTCGGCGCCGGCCTCGCCACGTTGACCGGCGAGACCGGCGCCGGCAAATCAATTCTGCTCGATGCTTTCGCGCTGGCGCTCGGCGCCCGCGGCGACGCGGCTCTGGTGCGCGAGGGCGCCGAGCACGGCCAGGTGATTGCCGCCTTCAACGTCGCCAAAGACCATCCGGCGCGCCGCGTGCTGGCCGACAACGACCTTGTCGGCGAAGACGAGCTGATCGTGCGGCGGACGCAATTCGCCGACGGTCGCACGCGTGCCTTTGTCAACGACCAGCCGGTCAGCGTCCAGGTGTTGCGCGCGTTGGGAACGGCTCTGGTCGAGATTCACGGCCAGCACGACGAGCGCGCTTTCGTCGACGCCGCGACGCATCGCGCCTTGCTCGACGCTTATGGCGGCATCGACGCCGACGCCGCCGAGGTGGCGCGGCTGTGGGAGGAGCGGCGCGCGCGCGACATCGCCGTCGAGCGCCATCGCGCTGACGTCGAGCGCGCCAAGCGCGAGGCCGAATGGCTGCGCCACGCCGTCGACGAGCTCGGCCGGCTCAATCCGCAAACCGGCGAGGAAACCACGCTCGCCGAGCGCCGCGCCGCGATGATGCAGGCGGAAAAAGTGGCCGACGATTTGCGCGCCACGCATGAGGCGCTCAGCGGACCGAACTCGCTGGTGCCGCCGCTGGCGACCGCGTTGCGCCGCCTGGAACGCCGCGCCGCACAGGCGCCGGCGCTGATCGAGCCTGCGGTCAAAGCGATCGATATTGCGCTCACCGCGCTGGACGAAGCCCGCGCCCAGCTCGAACACGCGCTGCGGGTCGCGGAATACGACCCGGCCGAGCTGGAGCGGATCGAGGAGCGCCTGTTCGCGTTGCGCGCCGCCGGACGCAAATACAATGTGCCGGTCGACGAGCTTGCCGCGCTCGCCCGCCGCTATGACGGCGATCTCGCTTTGATCGACGCCGGCGCCGAGCGGCTCGCCACGCTGGAGCGCGAAGCCGAGGCGGCGACCGCCCGCTATCGCGCGGCGGCGCAAACGCTGTCGGCGGCGCGGCGGCGCGCCGCGCAAAAGCTCGACAAGGCGGTCAATGCCGAGCTCAAGCCGCTGAAACTCGAGCGGGCGGAATTCTCCACCGAGATCGAAAGCGAAGGCGAAGGCCCGCACGGCCTCGATCGCGTCGAATATTGGGTGCGCACCAATCCCGGCACGCGACCAGGACCGCTGATGAAGGTCGCGTCCGGCGGCGAGCTCGCGCGCTTTTTGCTCGCGCTCAAGGTCGTGCTCGCCGACCGCGGCTCGGCGCCGACTTTGGTGTTCGATGAGATCGATACCGGCGTCGGCGGCGCGGTGGCCGATGCCATCGGCGTGCGGCTGGCCCGTCTGGCGTCCGGCGTGCAGGTGATCGCAGTCACCCACGCGCCGCAGGTGGCGGCGCGCGCTGACCGGCATTATCTCATCAGCAAGGATGCGCTCGCCAAGGGCAAGCGGGTCGCCACGCGCGTTGCCGAGCTTGAAGGCGAGCGCCGCCGTGAGGAGATCGCGCGTATGCTCGCCGGCGCCGAAATCACCGCCGAAGCCCGCGCCGCGGCTGAGCGTTTGATCAGGGCGGCGAGCTAGCGTCATTCCGGGGCGCCGCACAGCGGCGAGCCCGGAATCCATAACCACAGCCTAGCGAGCAAGCGTCTCGAACAGATCCGCCCATTCGGGATTTGTCCGCTCGATAAGATTGATCTTCCGCTCGCGCCGCCATTTCTTCAGTTCCTTCTCGCGGGCGATTGCGGTTAGCGGATCGTCGTAGCTTTCGAACCATACAAGCAAGTGGACCTGGTAGCGGGACGTAAAGCCGGCGACGACATTTGTTCTGTGCTGATAGGCGCGACCGATGAGGTTGCGCGTTACGCCAACGTATAAGGTGCCGTGTTTGCGGCTGGCCATTATATAAACGTAGTACACAATACCCACGACCTGTGGTTATGGATTCCGGGCTCCGGCCTTCGGCCGGCCCCGGAATGACGGAATAGGGACGATATGGCAACAAAGGATAGCGCAAAAATTTCCGTCGACGCTCTCACCGAAAAGCAGGCCAAGGCCGAGCACGCGCGGCTGCAGGCCGAGATCGCCGGGCATGACCGCCGCTATTATCAGGAGGACGCGCCGACCGTTTCGGATGCGGCCTATGACGCGCTGCGGCGGCGCTACGACGCCATCGAGGCGCGTTTTCCGCAATTGCGCACGTTGGAAAGCCTGACCCAGCGGGTCGGCGCGGCGCCGTCGGGGCGGTTCGGCAAAATCCGCCACGCGGTGCCGATGCTGTCGCTCGACAATGCCTTTGCGGACGATGACGTCGTCGATTTCGTCGGCCGCATTCGCCGCTTTCTCCGTCTCGGCGAGGACGACGAGATTGCGTTTTCCGCCGAGCCGAAGATCGACGGCCTGTCGATGTCGCTGCGCTACGAGGGCGGCGAACTCGTCACCGGCGCGACGCGCGGCGACGGCAGCGAAGGCGAGGACGTCACCGCCAATGTAAAAACGCTGGAAGACATCCCGCACCGGCTTAAAGGCCGAGGCGTACCGGCGGTGTGCGAGGTGCGCGGCGAAGTTTACATGACCAAGGCCGCGTTCCTCGAACTCAACCGCAAGCAAGCGGAGGCCGGCAAGCAGCTCTATGTTAATCCGCGCAACACTGCAGCCGGCTCTCTGCGCCAGCTCGACCCGGCAATCACCGCATCGCGGCCGCTCGGCTTCTTCGCCTATGGCTGGGGCGAGATGAGCGAAATGCCGGCGGGCAGCCAATCCGCCATGATCAAGTGGTTCGAGCAGTGCGGTTTTAAGACCAATCCGCTGACCCAGATGTGCCGGTCGGTCGAGGCATTGTTGAAATTCCATGGCGAGATCGAAGTGCAGCGCGCAAGCCTCGATTACGATATCGACGGCGTGGTCTATAAAGTCGACCGCATCGATTGGCAGGAGCGGCTCGGCTTCGTTTCGCGCTCGCCGCGCTGGGCGATCGCGCATAAATTCCCGGCGGAGAAGGCGACCACCGTCGTCAAGGACATCGAGATCCAGGTCGGCCGCACCGGCGCGCTGACCCCGGTTGCCAAGCTTGAACCGGTCACCGTCGGCGGTGTCGTGGTGCAGAACGCGACGTTGCATAATTTCGACGAGATCGCGCGGCTCGACGTCCGCGTCGGCGACACCGTGCAAATCCAGCGCGCCGGCGACGTCATTCCACAGGTGCTCGGCGTGATCGAGGACAAGCGGCCGCGCGGCGCGAAGCCATACCAAGTTCCAAAGACGTGCCCCTGCCCGCTCAAGACCGACGTGGTGCGCGAGCAAACCGCGACCGGCGAAGAAGGCGCGGTCGCCCGTTGCACCGGCGAGTTGGCCTGTCCCTATCAGACCGTCGAGCATCTGAAGCATTTCGTCTCGCGACGCGCCTTCGATATCGACGGGCTGGGCGAGAAGCAGATCGAATTTTTCTACGAACAGGGGTGGATCAAGGAGCCGGCCGATATCTTCACGCTGCCGGAGCGAAACGGGAAATTGGTGCTCCGGGAGACCAACAATAAAATCCGTCTTGAGGAGGTTGAAGGCTACGGCGAGACCTCGGTGCGCAATCTGTTCAATTCTATCGAGGCGCGGCGCGAAATTTCATTGGAACGATTCATCTACGCACTCGGCATCCGCCATGTCGGCGAAACCACGGCGGTGGCGTTGGCGCGCGGCTACGGCAGCTGGGACGCGTTCCACGCCGCCTGCCTCAAGCTTGCCAGGGACGATGCCGAGACCAAGCAGGAAATGGACGCGCTCGATCAAATCGGCGACACCGTGATCGAGAGCCTGCACGATTATTTCGGCGAGGCGCATAATCGCCGCCGCGTCGAACGGCTCGCCGCGCAGGTGCGCATCCGCAACGCCGAGAAGCCGCGCAGCAATTCGCCGGTCGCCGGCATGACCGTGGTGTTCACCGGTACCCTGGAAAAGATGACGCGCGACGAGGCCAAGGCCTCGGCGGAACGGCTCGGCGCCAAAGTGTCGAGCTCGGTGTCGAAGAAGACCGACTACGTCGTCGCCGGCCCGGGCGCCGGCTCAAAGCTCGCCGAGGCCAAGAAGCTCGGCGTGACGGTGCTGACCGAAGACGAATGGGCGAAGCTCATTCGCTGAGCTTCACCCGCTTCATTGCAAGTGCGCCGTCAGATTCGTCCTACGAGCGCCAAGACGATCACCACGACGAGGATCAGGCCGAGGCCGCCGCCGGGATAATAACCCCAGCCGCTGCTGTACGGCCATGTCGGCAGCGCGCCGATCAAGAGCAGGACAAGCACGATAATCAGAATTGTTGAAAGCATGACGTTTCCTCGCTTCTGAGCGTGTTTCGACGAAGCCGGAAGCGGCTTGCCGATGACCGCGCTCGCAAAGTTCAACCCTGCGAAAAAACGTCGCTCCCAAATAAAAGTTCCCGTTCCGAAATTTCGTTGCAATTGCGCGCCGCGTCGCGACAGGAAAAAATCAGTCGAGCGTCAGCAGCGTCGTCGCCGTCAGCAGCCAATCGCGCGTCGGCGCATCGAGCAGCGGCGCCAGCGTCTCGCGCACGCGGGCGTGGTAGGCGGCAAGCCAGGCGATTTCCTCAGGCGCAAGCAATCGCGGCTCGATCAGCCGCACGTCGATCGGCGCCAGCGTCAAGGTCTCGAAGGCGTTGAGCGGCCTTTCCGCCTCGGCAACGGGCGCGGCTTCCGCGACCAGAATCAGAATTCTCGATGCGGATGCCGTAGGCGCCGGTGCGGTAATAGCCCGGCTCGTTGGACAGGATCATGCCGCGCTTGAGCGGCGCGCCGCCGAGCTTGGAAATGCGCGCCGGTCCTTCATGCACCGAGAGATAGCTGCCGACGCCGTGGCCGGTGCCGTGATCGAAATCGAGCCCGGCCCGCCACAGAAACTGCCGCGCCAAAGTGTCGAGTTGCGCGCCGGTGGTGCCGTCCGGAAACACGGCGCGGGCGATGGCGATGTGGCCCTTGAGCACCAGAGTGAAATTGCGGCGCATCTCGGCGCTCGGCGTGCCGACGGCAATCGTGCGCGTGATGTCGGTGGTGCCGTCTTCATATTGGCCGCCGGAATCGACGAGGAACAGCTCGCCCGGTGCGATGCGGCGGTTGCTGGTGCGGGTGACGCGGTAATGCACGATGGCGCCGTCGGGACCGGCGCCGGCGATGGTGGGGAACGAGAACGTCCTTGAGCCGGCCGGTGTCGCGGCGGAAGCTTTCCAAGGCCTCGACCACGTCGATTTCGCTCAAGCTTCCGCGCGGCGCCTCGCGATCGAACCAGGCGAGGAAGCGCGTCACCGCCGCGCCGTCGCGCAGCTGCGCGGCGCGGGCGCCGGCGATCTCGACGGCATTCTTGACCGCCTTCATCGGCGCGATCGGATCGCTGCCGCGCATCACCTTGCCGCCGTTCTCGCTGACCAGCCGCGCAATCGCCTCGGGACACGCGGCCGGATCGAGCCGCACCACGCTTTGCGCCCGGCCCAGCGCGGCGAGATTACCCCCGAAATTTTCCGGCGCGCGGACCTCGGCGAGCTCTTCCAGCCGATGCCGGACGTCGTTGCCGAGCTTGCGGCCGTCGATATAGAGCGACGGCCGGCCTTCCTTGGGCAGCAGCGCGAAAGCCAGCGCCACCGGCGTGTGCGGCACATCGCTGCCGCGGATGTTGAACAGCCAGCAGACCGCTTGCGGATCGGACACCACCAGCGCGTCGGCCTTGAGCTTCTGCAGGTCGGCGCGCACGCGGGCGAGCTTCGCGGCGGCGTCCTCGCCGGCATAACGCAGATCGTGCAGCACCACGGCGCCAAGCGGCGGCGGCGGCCGGTCCTGCCAACAGGCATCGATCGGATTGTCGGCGACGGCGACGAGATTGCCGCCGGCGGCTTCGCAGGCTTTGCCGAGCCGCTCGGCGCCATCGACAGTGTGCAGCCACGGCGAATAACCGAGCTTGGCGCCGGCCGGCAAATTCTCCTCGATCCATGCCGTCGGCGGATGCTCGACCAGATGCTCGATCGTGAAAGCTGCGGCGTCCACTTCGTCGCGCGCCTGCACCGTATAGCGGCCGTCGACGAACAGGACGGCGCGGTCGGCGAGCACGATTGCCGCGCCGGCGGAGCCGCTGAAGCCGGTGAGCCAGCCGAGCCGCTCGGCGCACGGCGGCACATATTCGTTCTGATAGCGGTCGGCGCGCGGCACGATAAAACCGTCAAGGCTGCGGCGTTTCAGCTCCGCCCGCAACGCGGCGAGCCGCGGCGCGCCGTCGCCGCGCGCGCCGCGATCCTCGAACGACTGGAAATGGGCCTCGAACATGCGGGCAATTTATGGGTGTTGCCGGCATCGGGCAACGGCGCGGGCGGCTTATCTGCCGCGCTTGAGCACCAGCGTCGTCCAGCCATCGAGCACGATCCGCCGTTCGAGCCGGAACGCTTGATAGGCGGCGAGCGCGGCATTGGCCTGCGCGGTCAGGAGCCCGGACAGCACGACGCGGCCGCCCGGCGCGACGATCTTGGCAAGCGGCGCGGCGAGGCGCTGCAGCGGCTCGAGCAGGATATTGGCGAAGACGAGATCGAACGGCGCCCGGGCGCGGATCGCCGGCGCGGTGACGCCGACCGCTGTGGCAAGCGTGACGAGCGGCCCGACGCAATTGAGCCTCGTATTGGCGCGCGCCACGCGCACGGCCGCCGCATCGATATCGGTCGCCAGCACGCGCCGCCGCAGCGCGCGGGCAGCGGCGATGGCGAGCACGCCCGAACCGGCGCCGAGATCGAGCACGCGTGGCGCGGCCTTGCCGCCGCGCAACGACTTGCATATGCGATCCAGCGCCAAGAGGCAGCCGCGGGTGGTGCCGTGATGGCCGGTGCCGAAGGCGAGCGCGGCTTCGATCTCGATACCGATGCGGTTCGGCGGGATGCCGGCCCGATCATGCGCGCCGTGTACGATGAAGCGTCCCGCCGCGACCGGCTTCAATCCGACGAGGCTCTCGGCAACCCAGTCCTTCGCGGCGATGCGCTCGAAGCGCAACGCGGCGGCCGCTGCGGCGCCGCCGGCGATCGCCGCCTGATCGCGCACCGTTGCTTCGTCGACGGCGCGATGAAAATAGAGCGTCACGCGCCAGTTGCCTTGCCCGGCATCCGCCAGGCTGACGGCGACATCATCCCCAAAACCTTCGGCAAACAGACCGGCAATCCGCCGCGCGGATTGTTCACAGGTTTCCAACGACGCAATCGTCGTGTCCGGCGCTAACCGCGGATCGGATAACTGCCCTGGTGCATCGAGAGTTTGGGACATTGTACCGGGAATTCACAGGCTCGACGGTGGGCCGGGCTGGCAAATCCGCCGCGGCCAGATATTCACCGCATTATCCCGGATTATTCCACCGTCTTTCCACAATATTTGCCGGGCTGTTTCACGGCTTTGTCAACGCTGCGGGGATGCTTTGCGGCTACCATCCGATCCGTCCTTGCCGGGAGCAATCGATGAAGCATTTTTCACTCTATCAATCTGCGGCTGTCGCCTTTGGCATTGTCGCGGTTGCCGCCGCAGGCTGGTTTTCGCCGAGCGCCCAGGCGCAAACGGCGCCCGATTATGCCGCACTGATGGCGGCGCCGGATCGCAGCGACGCCGACCGCAATGCCGATAAGCGCCGCGATCCGCTGCCGTTTCTGGCTTTTGCCGGCGCGCGGCCCGGCATGAAGGTGCTCGATATGGCCGCCGGCGGCGGCTACTCGACCGAACTGATGGCGCGGGTGGTGGCGCCGAACGGCACCGTCTATGCCCAGAACCCGCCCGATCTCGGCGACAAGCCCAAGGCGGCGTTCGAGGCGCGGCTGAAAACGCCGGCGATGAAAGACGTCACCGCGGTCATCCGGCCGTTCGACGATCCGATCCCGCCTGACGTGCACGATCTCGATCTCATCACCTTCCTGTTCTACTACCACGACACCAGCTACATGAACGTCGACCGCGCCGCGATGGACCGCAAAATGTTCGCCGCGCTCAAACCCGGCGGCATTCTGGTGATCGCCGATCACTCGGCGCTGCCGGGTCAGGGCATTTCGGTCAACAAGACGTTGCATCGCATCGAAGAGGCGACGCTGCAAAAGGAGATCGAGGCGGCGGGCTTTAAACAGGTCGGCGAAGGCAATTTCTGGCGCAATCCCGCCGACACCCACGACTTCCCGAGCTACAAGCCGAACATGCCGGTCGACAATTTCGTGCTGAAATTTCAGAAATAGCCTGCCTCATCCTGAGGTGGCCGCGCGAAGCGCGGCCCTCGAAGGATGCAGCTGTAGCGCCGTGGCCTCGCCCTTCGAGGCTCGGCGCGTTCGCGCCGAGCGCCTTAGGGTGAAGGCAATCTACTGCAGCTGATCCTTCACTTTAGCCATGCCGGCGTTGACGCAATCGTCGTCGAAGCCGGGCGAGCCGGAGGCGCCGATGCCGCCGACGACCTCGTTGCCGACCTTGATCGGCTGACCGCCGGGAATGGCGATCACGTTCGGCAGCGTCACCTGCTGATGCGCTACTGAATTCGGGTCTTGCAGCTTCTTGGCATATTCCGCGGTCGGCTGCTTGAAGGTCATCGCGGTGTAGGCCTTGCGCCGCGCATTCTCCATGGTGTGCGGCGAGGCATTGTCGCCGCGCATTTCCACGATGGTAGCGCCGTCGCGGTCGACCACCACGGCGGATTCCGCCCAGCCTTTGGCGGCGCAGGCGGCGACGGTCTCTTCGGCAATGGTTTTGGCAATGCTCAGGGTCAGATCCTTGTGCACGATCAGCGCGGCGCCGGCGGACGCGCCGTACGTGCCGGCGGCGGCGACGCTCGCGACCGCGGTGACAGCAAAGCGACGAACAAGTGACATGATATTGAATCCTCCCGCTCAAATGATTGCGTCCGCTGCGATGAACAGCGGACGCGCAAGACTATTCAATTTTTAGCGGCGGCGTTGCGTTTACAGTGTGGCGCCCGCTCACCAAGCCGTGACCGCCGTTACCACGACCGATAGACCGGCGGCGGCTGCGGCGGATAGCCCGGCGGCGTGTAATAAGTCCGCGGCTGGTCGTAGCCTTGGCCGTAAGGGCTTTGGCCGTAAGGTTGCGGCTGGGCATAATAGCGCTGGCCATAGGCCGGCTGGCTGTAAGCCTGCTGCTGGCCGGCATAATACGGCTGTGGCGCCGGTGGCGGCGGCTGCTGGCCGTATTGCGGCGCGAGCTGCACCGGCTGATTGTTATAGACGGTTTCATTGTCCGGCAGATGCGCGCGCGCCACCGGCGCGGTGTCGCCGCCCGGCGTGCGCCCGTCGATCGTCACGCTGGTATTGGCCATGCCTTCGGTCTTCACCAGGTCGAACAAAGTCGCCGCGTGCTGCGGCGACAGCCGCACGCAGCCGTGCGAGACGGCGAGGCCGAGATGCTTGACGTCGAAAAAGCCGTGAATGGCGTGGCCGTGCAGGTCGAAGAACATCGTATGCGGCATCGGCGCATTGTCCCATTCCTGCGAGAAATGGTCGGCGTCCATGCGGTTGAGCTTGAAGTTGCCATTCGGCGTGTCGTAGCCGGGCCGCCCGGTCGACACCGGCCACACATAGCGCTGCTGGCCGTCGACCGCGACCGACATCTGCTGGGTCGATTTGTCGATGCTGATGGCGATATTGGCATAGGCCGCCGTGGCGAATGGCACGGACAGGGCAAAGGCCAGCGCCGCGGCCGAGGCGGAGAAAATGGTGGGGGAACGCATGCGGTGATTACCTGACGGGTCAGTCGCCCAATTCTTAGAAGTCTTTCGCCGGTCTTTGGTTCAAATCAAGGTGATATCGGCGCCACCCGGCGGAATGGTGAATGAAATGCGGCGGGATTGCTTCATCCTGCCCTGCAATAGCGGGGGCGGATGGCTAATGCCGTTTGAAATATTGCACCGCGCGTTCGTGCTTCTCGGCGGCGGCGCGGGAGCCGAAGGTGCCGAGATTGCGGCGGCGGCCGGTCTTGGGATTTATCTTGCGCGAATAGAGCCGGTATTTGCCGGACGGCAGTTTGCGGATCATGGCGTTTCCTCCGGCAGTGCTTCCTATGCCGATAAATTAAGCGGACGCGCGGCGCATGGTTCCGGCATAATGGCCTTGTCGTTTGCCGCCCGGTCGGCTTGACGCTGATAAGCCTTTCGGAAGTAATTGGCGATCGGGGTTTCGGCGTATGGTCGGACCGGAATAGGCGATGAAGCCGTGAGCGCGCCGATCTTTATCAGCTACTCGTCCAAGGATCAGGACATCGCCGAAACCATCTACCGGGCGCTCGAAGCGCGCGGGCAGGATTGCTGGATCGCCTGCCGCGACGTGGCGCCCGGCGACAATTATCAGGAAGCGATCGTGCGGGCGCTGCGCGCCGCCAAAGTCATGCTGCTGGTGTTCACCAGCAACGCCAACAATTCCGACGAGATCAAGAAGGAGCTGGTGCTGGCCGGGCGGCATCGCGTCACCGTGGTGCCGGTGCGGGTCGAAGACGTGGTGCCGAACGACGCCTTCACCTATGAGCTCGCCACCCGGCAATGGATCGATCTGTTCAAGGACTGGGAGCGCCAGATCGATACTTTGGCGAGCCGGCTCGGCGATATTGTGCAGACCGAAAAAACCGGCGACGGCGGCAAGGCGTCGGCGGCGACAGCGCCGCCGCGGCCTGGTGCGGTCACGCCGGCGGCGAAGCCGTTACTCTGGGGCGCAGCGGCGGTCGCGGTTCTCATCGTTGCCGCCGGCGGCGCGCTGTATATGCGCCAAGCCGCGAAACCGGCGCCGGCTGCTGCACCGCCTGGCGCACCGGCGGCAGCACAAATGGCGCCGCCGCATCCCGCGCCGCCGACGCAGATGACCGCGCAAACGCCGCCAACCGCAAACCCTGTGCCGCCAGCGCCGGCGCCGGCTGCATCAACAGCGCCGCCGCCGCCCGCAGCGCCACCGGCCCAGACGGCGATGCAGACGCCGCCCCCACCGTCACCGCCGCCGGCAGCAGCGCCCGCGGCACCAACCGTCGCAGCACCGCCGCCGGATGCCGACCAGGCCGCGTGGGAGACCGCATTGAACGCCGGAACGCGCGAGGCCTTCGGCGGCTATCTGAAGAGCTTTGCCGCCGGCGACCATGCGCAGGAAGCGCAATTGCGGCTAGCCGATGCGATCCGCACCGACACCACGCCGTCGAAGACGTTCGACGGCAGCTGGCTGACCACCTGGAGCTGCACCAATTACGGAAAGTTTCCCGGCTACAGCTATCAGTTTCCCGGTCAGGTCAAGGACGGTGCCTATCACGGCCAGCACGGCCGGCCGAGCGATCCGGGCGGACTGGAGATCGACGGCAGGATCGAAGCCGACGGCAGCGCCGGCTTCTACGGCAAGGGCGTGGTCGGCTCCGCCGTGGTCGCGCTTGGCATGCCGCGCGGCACGCAATATGCCTTCCACGCGCTCGGCCGTTTCACCCACACCATCGGCGACGGCAAGCGCCTCGAAGGCCGCCCCTGCTCGCTGAGCTTTACGCGGGAGTGAATGTCCCGCCCCGCGACAGCGTGGGCGGCCAAGTCGATCCGTTCCCGCGGCGCGATGAGCGCGCGAGCGATGTCAAACAGCGCATTTTGTTTGCCTCCCCCGCTTGCGATGACGGGGATCGGCGAGCGAACCAAAGCCATCCAATCCAGAGCGGGCCGTTCCAAGCTGTTGCGGAGCAACTCTTTGCGGCTCGCTTCCGGCAAATAAAAGAAAGGAAGCGGAACGCCGGCAGACGCGGTATTCCACGACCTGTACGCAAGCGGCGCACAGGGCGCGCCACGGAAGGAGCGGCTTGCGCCGCCCTTCCGCTTCGGGCGCGCTCGCCTACCGGCGTTCCACCACGGCACTTGCGGCAGCGACCGAACGCCACCGCTCAGCTCCAGTTCACGCGCTTCCTGGGACGGGGCTACTGAGGAACGGGTGTTATCCGTCCCCTGCCGTCCCAGTGCAGCGGGCGTTATGAGCCCGCAGGCCGGTCATCGTGCCGGCCGGGCGTTTTGGCCCGGAGCCGCCCGGGAGCGGGGCTGACAACCCCGCCCGCGGGAACCGTACTCGCCCCTCTCCGCCGGCGTCACCCGGCGGCGTCCTTTCAGGGCAAGATGATTTTGATGTGTAATTGATATGGTGACCAATGTCACATCACGTCTCCGTGAATAGGACGAAATCTCAATACCCGTTTCCTCGGGCGCGGCGCAGCACGTAGCGTGAGCGGAGTGGTGCGCTGCAGACCCGGGATCGTAACAGGCCCCGAGTCTGCGACGGTCCCGGATCAGCGGTGCACCACTGCGTGCTGCACCGCATCCGGGAAACGCCCGCATATTTCGCAGACCTCAGTGCCGCCCAAACCCCTCGCGCGTCAGCCGCACCAGCGCGCGGTCGAGCGCGGAGAGAAATTCGGAGCGGTCGCGCGGCGCGAAGGGTTTTGGGCCGCCGGTGATCTCGCCGGCCGAGCGCAGCGAATCCAAGAGATTGCGCGTCGCCAGCGCCATGCCGATCGACTCCTCCGTGAACGGCTTGCCGTTCGGCGCGATGACCGCGGCGCCGGCTTTCACGGCGCGGCTCGCCAGCGGCACGTCGGCGGTGATGACGATATCGCCGCGCTTGGCGCGCTCGGCGATCCAATGGTCGGCCTCGTCCATGCCGGCGCCGACCACCACGCGCTCGATCAAATCTCCCATATCGCGCGGCACCGCGATCGGTGCGTTGCTGACGACGTAGACTTTCAACGCCACGCCCTTCCCGGCATGGCGCTCGGCGACGCGATAAATCTCCTGCTTCACCGGGCAAGCGTCGGCGTCGATGTAGAGGGAGATAATCGCCACGGCTCGACTTCCGCCTCCCCTAAACCGTCATGGCCGGACTTGTTCCGGCCATCCACGTCTTGCTTTAATCCGCCGATGGCGGGCGGCTGGGTTTATTTCATGACCAATCAGCACAACGGCATTCTATATGTCGGGGTGACGAGCAATTTGCCTCGACGAACCTTCGAGCATCGGGAAGGGCTTGTTGACGGATTTACCAAACGTCACGGCCTGAAGCGATTGGTCTATGCAGAGCGCTTTGACGATATTCGATATGCCATTCAGCGCGAGACCACCATCAAGCACTGGCCGCGCGCCTGGAAGGTGCGACTCATTCATTCCATGAATCCGGAATGGAATGGTTTGTACGATACGCTCATCTGACGGGCGTCATGCCAGCGCTCTTGGCGGGAACTCCACGTCTCTTCGTCGCGCAGGGAAGAAAGTCGTGGATGGCCGGAACAAGTCCGGCCATGACGATGTGATACTACGCGGCTAAACTCAGACTCGTCATGCCCGTCTCCGGACTTGATCGGGGATTGTCGCGGGCATCCACGTCTCTTCGTCGGCGCAGGGAAGGAAGACGTGGATGGCCGGAACAAGTCCGGCCATGACGACGAGAAAGGGCCCGTGCTAGCATTCGCGGGTAAGACGGCGGTTTTATAGTCCATAGTTGCTTTCGATGGAGAGCAAAATCCGATGTCCGCGACGCGCACAACGCTGCTGATCGGCACGACCAAGGGCGCCTTTTTGATTTCCGGCGGCACCGACCGCAGCGGCTGGGCGATTGGCGGCCCCTACTGCAACGGCTGGCCGATCAACCACATGATTGGCGACCCCGAGACCGGCACGCTATGGGCCGGCGGCGGCGGCGACTGGAATGGCGCGGGCGTCTGGCGCAGCGAAGACGGCGGCGTGACCTGGGAGGTCGCTCGTCTCACCAAGGGAACGATGGACGATTGGGCCGCCAAGGATCCCAATGTCGCCAAGATGATCGGCTGGACCGAGGCGCCGTTGCCGTTCGGCGACACGTTCGCGCAAATCTGGTCGCTCAGCTACGCGCACGGCACGCTGTACGCGGGCACCAAACCGGCGAGCCTTCTGGCGAGCACGAACGGCGGCAAGGATTGGGCAAAGGTGCATGGCCTGACCGACCACCCGTCCGCCGGCAGCTGGACTCCCGGCGGCGTCGGGCTGACGCTGCACACCATCCTCCCCGATCCCGATAACCGGAAAAAGCTTTGGGTCGGAATCTCGGCGGCCGGCGTGTTTGCCACCGAGGACGGCGGGGCGACATGGGAGCGCCGCAATCGCCTCTCGAATGCGCAAGCCGGCGGTCACGCCGAGCATCCGGCCGCGCCGCGCGACGGCGAGATCGGACATTGCGTGCACAATATGATCCGCGCGCCGGGTGGAAGCGACGTGCTTTACCAGCAGAACCACTATGGCGTTTGGCGCTCGGCCGACGGCGGCCGGAGCTGGAACGACTGCACCAAAGGCTTGCCGTCCACTTTCGGCTTTCCCATCCGCGTTCATCCGCGCGATCCGGACACGATCTGGACGCTGCCGCTGAACGGCGACACGGCGGGGCGTTTCCCGCCCGACGCCGCCGCGGCGGTGTGGCGATCGCGCGACGGCGGCCAAAGCTGGCAGGCGATGCGGCAAGGCCTGCCGCAGAAGAGCTGCTTTTTCACCGTTCTGCGGCAGGCCATGGCCGGTGACGACCGCGACCCGGCGGGAATTTATTTCGGCACCAACAGCGGCTCGGTGTTCGGCAGTATCGACGAGGGCGAGACCTGGCAGGAGATTGCGCGGCATTTGCCGACGATTTTGGCGGTTGAGGCGGTTGAACTAGGTTAAGGCACCGCGGTCGGCGGGCCGCGGGAACCGCTACCATATGTGAAGACTTTCACGTCAAGCTACCGATGCTTTCCGGGGAATCACGCTTCAACCGAGGAATCGAATGACCAAGCCAGCGATGCTGACCCTCCTGGCCGCGGCTGCGCTGACGGCACTGACCGCGGTGCCGGCCGCCGCCGCCAAGCACGCGGCCCCGGCGCGCCAGACCGTGATGACGGCGCCGCGCCCGGCGGGCGACCCGATCATGGCGATCGTGTCGATCAAGAGTTCAGCGCGTGACTTTCTACGACGCCGACGGCTGGATCCTGCGCGCGCCGGTCTCGACCGGCACGACCGGACGCGAGACGCCGGCCGGCGTTTTCGCCGTCATCGAGAAAGACAAGGATCACCACTCGACCATGTATGACGACGCCTGGATGCCGAACATGCTGCGCATCACCTGGAACGGGATTGCGCTGCACGGCGGACCGTTGCCCGGCTACGCCGCCTCGCACGGCTGCGTGCGCATGCCGTTCGATTTCGCCGCCAAGGTGTTCGACAAGGCGCAGCTAGGAATGCGGGTGATCATCGCGCCGGACGACGCCGAACCCGTCGCGTTCTCCGATCCGGCGCTGTTTGTGCCGAAGCAGGACGCGATCGATGCGATACCGGAGCGCGCGCAAGCGCTGGCCCAGGACGCGGACGATGCCGCCAGGGCCGCCGCCACCGCGAAGGCCGCTGTCGCGCCGGCAAAGCGCGCGGCTGCCGCGGCGCCCGCGGCGGTGCGCAATCTCACGTCGCTCAAGGCCCGGGCCGACGCCGAGCTCGCCCGCGCCGACAAGGCGCTCGCCGCCGCCACTGCCGACCCGAAAATGACCGACGACAGAAAGGCCGCAGCGCGGGACGCGGAGCAGAAGGCCGCGGCCAAAGCCGCGGCGCTGCACACGCAGCTCGGCGCCGCCAAGACCGATCTGAAAGCCAAGCAGGACGCTGCCGCGGCCGCGCAAGCCGCCGCCAAGGCCGCCGACGCCAAGCGGAGCGATACCGCCAAGGCCGCAACCGATGCCAGGCTCGCGAGCGAGCCGGTCGCGATCTTCATCAGCCGCGCGACGCAGAAGCTTTATGTGCGGCGTGACACGCACAAGAAATGGCCGGACGGCGGCGAGCTGTACGACTTCAGCCAGGAGTACCCAGTCACCATCAAGGATCCCGACAAGCCGCTCGGCACCCACATTTTCACCGCGGTGGCGCGGGGTGGGGGTGGTTTGGACACTTTGGGCGGCTTGCGCTGGACCGAAGTCTCGATCGACAACGGCGACAGCGCCAAGAACGCGCTCGGCCGCATCACCTTCCCGCAAGCCGTGCTCGACACCATCGCGCCGACCGCGGCGCCGCTGTCCTCGATCATCATCTCGGACGAGCCGCTGTCGAGCGAAACCAATTACCGCACCGAATTCGTCGCGGTGCTGAGCAATCAGCCGCAGGGCGGCTTCATCACGCGGATGCCGTCGCCGACCACTATGGCGCGCGATGACGGTTATGGCTCGGGCTGGTTCGGCTCAGGCGGCTATGCGCAGCCGCAGTACGGACTGCCCCGCGCGCAGAACTATTTTAATCAGCGGCGGTGGTGGTGAGGGGGTGAGCGGGCGTTGGCCGCGGCTATTGTTTTGCTGACGGCAAAGACTTTCACGCGATCGCAGAAGCGATCGTCGGAGACAAAGCTGCCGTCGCCGCCGCAATCTTGGTCGCATAGTCCTTTTGAACAGCGACAAGCGAATTCAGAAGTGGCTTGAAGCCGCCGAAGTCAATAGCTGACTGGTTTTTCTGGATCACTTCGATGGAGAATTCATTTTTTGAATAGAATTTCTTTGCATCGGTCTCTTTGTTAGATAAGTCCAACTTTCTGCCATTTAATTTTGTATCGAGCACCTCCGGTTTGAACAGTTGCTCCATTGCGGTAAACGCCCCGGCGATTTTGGGCACTGGAACAACATAAAGATTTTCATATACGAAATAGTACGGGTCGCTACCGTCAACCGTTACCGTCTTTGCTTTAGTGCTCAATAGATTGGAGAGATGCTTGAAGAGCTTTTCGGGCCCCGAATTATTGTCAACAACGATAATAGTTGGATGTTTTGGAGTTCCCTTAAAGTTGCGAGTCATTTTCCGGTAGTTGCTTAGAAGATTGGATAGCTGGCTGGCGCCGCCAGAAATGCCTTGCACATCCTTTGCAGTGTCCGTGAATTTAAAGAGCTGCACCAAAAGCGTCTTAGTGGCGCCGCTCACTTCGATTAGAGTCGGATAATCGACGGCTAGAGAGCGTAAGGCGCATCTTAGATAGACATTGTCGGTTTTTCCTTCGCAGACGATTGTGGGGCGCGTTTGCCCGAAGAAAGAGGTGTAATTAAGAAAGTCAGCATAAAGGCGATGAAAGCAACTTTTTTGAGTTTCTTCGACCGGAACGTTTCTGCGCGCGTCATCCCAGCGTTTAACATGATAGATGAAGGCCAGCATGCCACGAAGCCCGTCAGCGCTCATTGGCGCGGAGACACTGCCTATTTTCTCAAAAACTACGGCCTTAGTGACAAGTTCTCGGCACATCGCCCGCGCGAGCTTGTAGTACTCTTTTTTTATATTGACCTTTTTGTTGACGATCAGACCTGTCGCTTCCTGGCGGGAGTAGCAATATTGCATTCGACTCTTTTCACCATTGATCGAAAAGCCGGCCTTGACGACGCGTTGGGTCAAACCAGAACCAGCCAGCCAACGGGGGATGGCAGCAGGATCACGCCTAGCGACTGATGCCGGAAATGCTCTTTCGTCGCTCGAAAATGTCAAATCATCAGCGTAGCGTGTGTAAGTACAGCCTCGGCTTGCCGCTAGTTCGTTTAGACGGATGTCGAGCACATGCGCAATTATATTTGAGATAATGGGAGAACAAGGACTTCCTTGTGGAAGTTTATTATCATGACATGCAATTTGCGCGATAATGGTGGCCGTTTTCTTATTCAGCAGGTAGTATTTGTTTTTTATGAAGAAGCCGTAGACGCGTCCGAAGTTAATGCTCGGAAAGAAGTCTTTTAAGTCAGCGTTAAAGACCCACCGTCGGCCTCTGTGATTTATTGCATTGGTCTGGATTGAAAAACCACTCTTGAAGCCATGCGCTAGAACACATTGTGGCTTCACTTTCAGCTTTGCTTCAACTTCGAGCTGGCACTGTTCGAGCAGTTTCGCCAGTCGACTTTGAACTAGCTTTAGCCGTTTGTTCGGAGCGGAAATGGTGCGCTCGCCCCCACTTTTTTTTGGTACCGTGAAGGTCGTGTACCTGATCTCTTTTGGGATTTTGTATAGGACAAATGCAAGCGCCGATGGCTTAACATTCAGCACGGCGGCTACATCATTCAGGGTAGTCGCTGCCTTTAATTTTGTCAGTTGGCTCATGCTTGTGGAAGAAAGAAAAGGTGGCTTGCGGACACTCCTTCGCGCATTTCAAGCCACATTGTATTTGCCATAGAACCGTAGGAGGCATTCCCCTAGGCATTGAGTTCAACTATCACGAAACATGATAGAAAAATCTGTCCGCAAGCCACCTGCTACAGACCATAACCGAAGTGCTATATCAACTTTGACGGGTAACATTTCCACAGGCGCAGATCAGAAGGCAAAATTACGCCTCTAAGCGGATGCGTCGATTAGCGCTACAACCGCACGAGAGTCGTGGCGCGCGCCTCACACCCGCTCGACAAAACTATCCACCACCCGCTTCTCCCCGGCCCTATCGAACTGAATGGTCAGTTTGTTGCCGTCGATCGCGGTGACGTTGCCCCCAGAACGCTGAGGACGCCGGGTTACTCCGCGGCCTCGGCGGTTGCCCGGAGCGGCACGGCCGCTATGACGGCGTCGGCCGCCGCCTCATTGAAGTTGAGGCTATCGCGCAAGGCGTCGATCGTTCGCGGCTGCGGAAATTCACTGCCGGTATGATCCGGCCAGTCCTCGGCGGCAAACTCCAGCACCTCGGCCGCCTTCTGGATCGCCTCGTCGATAGTGTCGCCCGCCGTGGTCACGCCGGGAACGTCGGGGAACGACACGCCATAGCAACTGTCCGCCTGCTTATGGATCAGCGCGATGTAATGGGGCATGGCTTCAATCCTTCTTCCATCCCGCTTGTTTGTAGATGGCGCTTACGGTGCCGATCGGCAAATCCGACTTCGGATGCGGCACGATCACCATGCGGCGCAATTGCCGATGCACGAATTTGTAATGCGATCCGCGCACGGACACTTGCTCGAAACCGTCCTGCCGAAGCCGGCGGATGATATCACGGCTGTCGCGGAGCATGCGAGGCCTCTCATCGACGCTGCCGTCTCAGGACCGTATCACACCCGCTCCACAAAACTATCCACCACCCGCTTCTCCCCGGCGCGGTCGAACTGGATGGTCAGCTTGTTGCCGTCGATTGCGGTGACGTTGCCGTTGCCGAATTTCTGGTGGAAGACGCGGTCGCCGAGCGTGAAAGACGAAACCGTGCCGGTGGATTTGGCGACCAGCTCGCCTTCGATGGTGAGCGGCAGGCGCGGCCGGGGGACGCGCTCGTCGCGGGCGCGCCAGGGCGAGGGTGAGGAGGTGTCTTCGTCGGAGCTGGCGCTGGGATTCCGTGCGCTGGGATTCTGTGAACCCCCACCCGATCGAGCGCTGCTCGATCGCCCTCCCCCCGACCGGGGGAGGGCAGATGGGTCGTCGCCGGCGTCGTAATGCGCGCCATCGTCGGAGAAACCGCCTTCGGCCTTCTTCGCCTGAGCGCGCTGCCAGCCGGGGGTGTTGTAGCTGGAGCCGAACGCGGTGGCGGCGTCGAAGCGCGACGAGCCGTAGCCGCCATAGCCGCCGAAGCCGCCAAATCCCGAACCTTGCGCTTCCGTCACCTCGACATTGGGTTCCGGCAATTCGTCCAGAAAGCGCGACGGGATGTTGGTCTGCCACAGGCCGTGCATGCGGCGGTTGGTGGCGAAATAGATCTTGGCGCGCTTCCTGGCGCGGGTGAGGCCGACATGGGCGAGGCGGCGCTCCTCTTCCAGGCCGGCGCGGCCCTGGTCGTCGAGCGAGCGCTGGTGCGGGAACAGGCCCTCCTCCCAGCCGGGCAGGAACACGGTGTCGAATTCCAGGCCCTTGGCCGAGTGCATGGTCATGATGTTGACGGCGTCGGCCTCGGCGCCCTTCTCGTTGTCCATCACCAGCGAGATGTGCTCCAAAAAACCCTGCAGGTTCTCGAACTCCTCCATGGAGCGCACCAGCTCCTTAAGGTTCTCCAGGCGGCCGGCGGCGTCGGCGGAGCGGTCCTTCTGCCACATCTCGGTGTAGCCGCTTTCGTCGAGGATGATCTCGGCGAGCTCGTTGTGCGGCAGCACGTCGCGCTGCTTGCGCCAGCGGTCGATGGCTTCGATGAGCGCGCGCAAGCTGCCGCGCGGCTTCGGCTTGAATTCGTCGGTGGCGATCATGGCGCGGGCGGCTTCGGTCAGCGGCACGCGGCGCTTCCTGGCGTGATCGTGCAGCATCTGCACGCTGGCGTCGCCCAAGCCGCGCTTCGGCACATTGACGATGCGCTCGAAGGCGAGATCGTCGGCCGGCGAATTGACCACGCGCAGATAAGCCAGCGCGTCGCGGATTTCGGCGCGCTCGTAGAACCGCGGGCCGCCGATGACCCGATAAGGCAGCCCCAGCGTCACGAAGCGGTCTTCGAATTCGCGCATCTGGAACGAGGCGCGCACCAATATGGCGATCTGGTTGAGCGCGTGCGATTTTCCCGATTCATTTGCGCGCTGCAGCTGCTCGATCTCCTCGCCGATGGCGCGGGCTTCTTCTTCGGAATCCCAGGAGCCGGTGACGGTGACCTTCTCGCCCAAGACGTCGTCGGTGCGCAGCGTCTTGCCGAGGCGGCCTTCGTTATGCGCGATCAGATGCGAGGCGGCGGCGAGGATGTGGCCGGTGGAGCGGTAATTGCGCTCCAGCCGGATGACGGTGGCGCCGGGAAAATCGTGCTCGAAGCGCAAAATGTTGTCGACCTCGGCGCCGCGCCAGCCGTAGATCGACTGGTCGTCGTCGCCGACGCAGCAGATGTTCTTGGCGTTTCCCTCTCCCGTTCCGGGAGAGGTCGGCGAGCGTAGCGAGCCGGGTGAGGGCCCGGCAAGCGCGCACTGGCCCTCACCCGCCTCACTCGCTAACGCTCGTTCGGCGTCCTCTCCCGGAACGGGAGAGGGATTATTTCCCGGAACGGGAGAGGGTAAGGATGCGCTCTTCGCGCTCGTCCGCTGCGCCAGCAGCCTCAGCCACAAATATTGCGCGACGTTGGTGTCCTGATATTCGTCGACCAGAATGTATTTGAAGCGGCCCTGATATTGGCGGAGCACGTCGGGGTGCTCGCGGAACAGCCGGATGCATTCCAGCAGCAGATCGCCGAAATCGGCGGCGTTGAGGATTTTCAGCCGCTCCTGAAAGGCCTTGTAGAGCTTGAGCCCCTTGCCGTTGGCGAACACGGACGCTTCGCCGGACGGCACCTGCTCCGGCGTCAGCCCGCGGTTCTTCCAGCCGTCGATCAGCGAGGCCAAAACGCGCGCGGGCCAGCGCTTCTCGTCGATGTGCTCGGCTTCCAGCAATTGCTTCAAAAGCCGGATCTGGTCGTCAACGTCGAGAATGGTGAAGTCGCTTTTCAGCCCGACCAGCTCGGCATGGCGGCGCAGAATCTTCACGCCGATGGAGTGGAAGGTGCCGAGCCACGGCATGCCCTCGACCACCTGGCCGACGATCTCGCCGACGCGGTGCTTCATCTCGCGCGCCGCCTTGTTGGTGAAGGTGACGGCGAGGATCTCGCCGGGCCGGGCGCGGCCGAGGCTGAGGATGTGGGCGATGCGCACGGTCAGCACGCGGGTCTTGCCGGTGCCGGCGCCGGCCAGCACCAGCACCGGGCCGTCGAGCGTCTCCACCGCCTGGCGCTGCTCGGGATTGAGCCCGGCGAGATAAGTCGCGCCGCCGCCCGCCGCCGCGCGGGCGCGCGCGGCGATGCCGCCCGGGGCGGGCACCGGCGGTTCGGCGGGTTCGACGAGGCGCTTTAACGGGTCAGCCACGGGACTTGGTGCCACTGATTCTCATGGCTCAGAAGATGGCACCTGGACGCGGCTTTTACGAGGCTTGCCCTCGTCATTCCGGGGCCCGGCCGCAGGCCGGGAGCCCGGAATCCATAATCACGATGCGTGAAGGCCGAGCGCGCACCCGCAGGAACTGTGGATATGAATTCCGGACTTGCCGCTGCGCGGCAATCCGGAATGACGCCACTGCGTGGCGTCACTTCATATACTTATCCACCACCACCTTGGCGTCCTCGCGGTCCTTCTTGAGGAAGGCGGCGAAAGCGCCGGTCGAGCCGGCGGCCGGGTCGAGATAGTTCTGCTTGGCGAAGTCGAGGAATTTCTGGCTCTGCAAGATCGCCAGCAATTCGTCATGCAGCTTCGCCACGACCGGCGCCGGCGTGCCGGTCGGCACCACGATGCCCCAGAAGATCGGGCCGCCGGGGAAGGCGTTCAGCCCGGTCTCCTTGAAGGTCGGCACATTGGGCAGTTCGGACGAGCGCTTGGCGGCGTTGAGCGCCAGGATCTTGATCTTGCCCTCTTTGAGCTGGCTGACCATGTTGCCGACGCCGATCTTGGTGACGTTGATGTCGTTGCCAAGCAGCGCGCTGATGATCTCGCTGCCGCCCTTGTAGGGAATGGCGACAAATTTGGTGTGCCAATGCTCGCCGAGCCATTGCCGGAAGGCGTCGGTGGTGGTGCGCTCGCCGAGCGTGCCGTAATTGAGCTTGCCGGGCGCGGCCGCCGCCTTGGCGCGCAGCGCGTCGAGGGTGTCGATGCCCGACGCCGCGGGCACCATGACGCCTTCCATGACGTTGTACATGTCGATGACGGGGACGAAATCCTTGTCGGGATTGTACGGCAGGTTGGCGAAGGTCAGCGGGTTGAACGACATGGTGTCGGGCGAGACCACGCACAGCGTGTAGCCGTCCGGCGGCGATTTGGCGCATTCGGTGCCGCCCAGCACCATGGCGGCGCCCGGCTTGTCGACCACGACCACCGGCTGGCCGAGCCGCTGCTGCAATTCGGCCGCGGTGAGCCGCGCCGCGACGTTGGTGACCGAGCCGACCGAGATCGGCACGATCATCTTGATCGGCCGGTCGGGATAAGTCTGGGCGCGGGCGGTCGAGGACAACGCAAGCAGGGCAGCGAATGCGAGCAGTAATTTTTTCACAGCGTTTCCTTCCGGATTTATTTTTGAACGAAGGTGTGAGGGGTTTTAGTTCATCCGCCGCGCGATGTGTTACTCGCCAGCCGCTTGTGTCAGCCCAGCACAACCTCGCCGATCGCGCCGGCGTCGTATTGGCTGAAGAACAGCCGGCCGTCGGCGAGCGCGGCGATGCAGCGGGCGCCGCTATTCGGCGTCGGGATGTCGTATTCGCCGCGCACCGTGCCGTCCGGCGCCATGCGACCGATCTTGTTGGCGAAGTTCGCGGTGTACCAGAGGTCGCCGTCCGCGCCGACGGTGACGCCGCGCAGCGAGGCGTTCGGCGTCGGCACCGGATGCTCGGTGATGCGGCCGGCGCGGTCGATGCGACCGAGCGCGTTGGTCGAGGTCTCGACGAACCAGATGCTGCCGTCGGGATGGGTGACCATGGCGCGCGGCTGGCTGTCGTGGCTCGGAATCGGAAACTCGGTCACCGCGCCATCCAGGGTGATGCGGCCGATGCGGTTGCCGCTCGCCTCGGAGAACCACAGCGCGCCGTCGCGCACCGCGATCGACAACGGTTTCGCTCCGGGCGAGATGCCGTCGCCATATTCGGTGATGCGGCCGTCCGGCGTGATTTTGGCGATGCGGTTGGCGTCGCTCTCGGAGAACCAGATATTGCCGTCCGGGCCGAGGATCATGCCGTCGGCACCGACGCCCGGGCCAAGCGCGAATTCCGCGATGTCGCCGCGCGGGGTGATGCGGCCGATCTTGTCGGCGGCTTTTTCGGCAAACCACAGATTGCCGTCGCCGCCGAGCGCGATGCCGATCGGCGTCGCATTCTTGGTCGGCAGCGCGAATTCGGTGAAGCTGCCGCGGCCGGGATCGAGCCGGCCGATCTTGGAGGCGCCACTCTCGCAGAACCACAGCGCGCCGTCCGGCCCCTCGACCGCGATATAGGGCTTGCTGTCGGCGCTCGGAATCCGGTGCTCGCGGATGGAGATTCGATCAGCCTGCCGCGTCGGTGCGGGCGAAGGAGATGACATGTTGACCCCAACTCAAATTATGGCCGCCGCTATGCTTCGGAGAACTGGGCCGGCCTGTCAATTCGCGCGATCGGCGGTCACGCGGCTGAAATATCGGTTTGCGCGAAATCGCCGCCCTTGAACAACAGCGGCGCGCCGAGCTCTTTCGCCAGGGCGTAAACAAAGCAATCGCCGTAATTCAATGACGCCTTCGCGCCGCGGCCCTTGCCGAAGCGTTTGAAGGCTTCGAATGCCAGATGCGCTTGTTCGGACGTTCAGCGAAACAAGTTCGATATCGAAGTCGTGGATCATCTTTGCAAAATCGGCTTCTCCACCGGGAGAAGCACTTTCGCACGCCATAGCGGATTCCAGCCACGTCGCCGCCGACATGAGCTTTCTTTTGTAAGATGTGATGCGTTCAACCAGGCGGCTTGCGTCCTCTTCGCCCTTGTAGATCGCAACAATGACGGATGAGTCGATAACGACCACCTCTCCATTCACTTGGGCAGTCCATGCTCGTCGTAAAGATCGTCGTCGGTGAGCATGTTCTTGGACAAGCCCCTGCGGCGCACGCTTTCCTGGATTTTCTGAATCTTGGGCCAGACCCTTTCAAACTCGCGGCGGCTCTCCTCGGCGGTCCGGGCAGTCTTGGCATCTCGTTCGGCCTTCTCGCGATCGAGACGCTCGGCAAGCGCCCGGCGCACCGCCTCAGTCTGGGACTCGCCGGTCAATTCAGCGAGCTCCCTGGCGAGCCGCGTGGCCTCGGCGTCCTTGATATTAAGCTGCGGGGTGCCCATGGTAGAAATCCTTTTCCGTTTTCTACCATAAAAAGCAGCGGCCGGCAAAACTCAAGATTTTGCGAGCATTTCGATACGCCGTCCGACACCCTCCGGAACCGGCAGTTTGTCGTGCGCCGCTTTCATCAGCGTCAGCCGCGCCATGACGTGAGCGGGAAACGCGGCGACTTTCTTTATCGTCATGTCGACATTGAGCGCCATGTTCTCGGAGGTGGCCGACAGCCAGCCTTCGTCGGCGTGATGCAGCGCTTCGAAATAATGCATGCGCTTGGCGTCGAAGCCGAGCAGATGGAAGGTGACGCGCACCGGCGCGTCGAGGAGGAGTTCGCGCAGATAGCGCACATGCACCTCGGCGGTGAAGGTCGAGCACTTGGCGGTCTTGACGTAATCGAGCCCGAGGCCGAGCAGCTCATAGACCTCGTCGACGGCGCGGTCGAACAGCACATTGTAATAGGCCATGTTGAGGTGGCCGTTATAGTCGATCCAGCCCGGCTCGACCCGCATGACGCTGGAGACGAAGGGCGCGGGCATAGCTGGGGGGATGGCGGTTTCGGGCGCGGCTCGGTCGTTCATGCCTCCGACTGTGGCGGATGAACCGCGCAGGACGCAAGAGCTCGGGCAAGAGGCGGAGATTTCACCGCTTGACCTGCGCCAGCCCCGCCGCCACGTTGCCGGCAACAGCCAGGAAACGCACACGGAACCATCGTAATGGCCCTCGTCGAAGCACCGCAGCGGAGCAAACAGGAGCGCAAGGCGGCCGATGCCGTCATCGCCGCGCTCGCCGCGCGCTATGGCAACCGGCTCGTCACCTCGCCGGCGGTGCGCGAGCAGCACGGCAACACCACCACCTGGATCGCGAACCAGCCGCCGGATGCGGTGATATTTCCGCAGGCCACCGAGGAGGTGCAGGAGATCGTGCGGCTGTGCGCGGCGGAACGCGTGCCGGTGATCGCGTTCGGCACTGGCACCTCGCTGGAAGGCCAGGTCAATGCGCCGCGCGGCGGCATCTGCCTCGATTTCCGCGACATGAACCGCGTGCTCGCGGTCCACGCCGAGGATCTCGATTGCGTGGTCGAGCCCGGCGTGACGCGCAAGCAGCTCAACGAGCACCTGCGCGATCGGGGCCTGTTCTTCCCCATCGACCCGGGCGCCGACGCCTCGCTGGGCGGCATGGCGGCGACCCGCGCCTCCGGCACCAATGCCGTGCGCTACGGCACCATGAAGGATAACGTGCTGGCGCTCAAAGCCGTGCTCGCCAATGGCGAACTGATGACGACGGCGCGCCGCGCCAAAAAGACCTCCGCGGGCTACGATCTCACGCATCTGATGATCGGCGCCGAGGGCACGCTGGGCGTCATCACCGAGCTGACGCTGAAGCTTTCCGGAATACCGGAGGCGATTTCGTCCGGCATTTGTCCATTCCCCTCGGTCGAGGCCGCCTGCCGGGCCACCATCCTCGCCATCCAGTCGGGAATTCCGGTGGCGCGGATCGAGCTGCTCGATACGCTGCAAGTGCGCGCCTCCAATGCGTATTCGAAGCTCAGCCTGCCCGAGACGCCGATGCTGCTGGTCGAATTTCACGGCTCCGACGCCGGCGTCGCCGAACAGTCGCAGCGTTTCGGCGAAATCGCCGCCGAGCTCGGCGGCGGCCCGTTCGATTGGGCGACGCGCGCCGAGGACCGCAGCAGGCTGTGGCAGGCGCGTCACGACGCCTACTGGGCGCAATGCGCGCTGCGGCCCGGTTCGCGCGCGCTCGCCAGCGACGTTTGCGTGCCGATCTCGCGGCTTGCCGAATGCGTGACCGCGACGCAGCGCGATATCGCCGAAAGCAATCTGCTCGGCCCGATTGTCGGCCATGTCGGCGACGGCAATTTTCACGTTGGCATATTGGTCGACCTCGACGATCGCGACGAGATCGCGCGCGTCGAGGCATTCCTGGAACGCCTGGTCGAGCGGGCGCTGGCGCTGGACGGCACCTGCACCGGCGAGCATGGCGTCGGTCAGGGCAAAATGAAATATCTTTTGGCCGAGCATGGCGCGCCGGCGCTCGAGGCGATGCGCGCCATCAAGCGCGCGCTCGATCCGCTCGACATCCTCAATCCCGGCAAGATCGTTAGCGTCTGAACGACGCCGCGGCTATTCCACCCGCAACAGCGGAGGGCTGCGCGACGGCGTCAGCATGATCTCGCGCGGCGGCTGCCCGGCGCCCGGCCTGTCATCGGCGTTGCTATGCGCCCGATAATGATCGAGCACGAACAGCCGGATCGCCGACGACAGATTGCCGTGCTGGCGGTCGGTATCGATCGAGGCCACCAGGTCCGACAGTGTGACCTGGCGGACGATCGCGATGTCCTTGAGGCCTTTCCAGAAGGCGTCTTCCAGGCTGACGCTGGTCTTGTGGCCGGCGATGACGATGGAACGCTTAACGACCGGCGATTTCATTGCCCATCTCCCGTCTCGATCCGGTGTTGGTCGAGGCTTCTGGTTTCTTTGTCGCGCCGAGCGCGCTCAAGGTTTTGTCCCGTCTTGGGACGGCCGTGCGCGAGCCGGTTGGCCGCGGCCTCTTGCTCGGCCTTAAGCCGTTTCGCCCGCTTGCGCTCAATTCGAAGGTTGACGGTGGTGGCCATAGGTGAAGTCTCTGCGATTTCGGGTGAATTTCACGACAATCGATCGTTCGCGAGGTCATCCCTACACCACCACAGGCATAATAAATGTGCCCTGGATCACACCGCTGTGCCCGAGGTCACATTATCGAGAACGATCGCTGTTACGCCTCAGGGTGGGTCATATGGGCCGGCTGCACCAGGCGGTCGAAATCCCTGGCCGACACGAAGCCGAGCCGGATCGCCTCTTCGCGCAACGTGGTGCCGTTGGCGTGCGCCGCCTTGGCGATCTGCGCCGCCTTGTCATAGCCGATGGTCGGCGCCAGCGCGGTGACCAGCATCAGCGAGTTGTTCAACAATTCGCGGATGCGCGGCTCGTTGGCGCGGATGCCGGTGACGCAATGATCGGTGAACGAGACCGTTACGTCGGCGAGGAGCCGGATCGACTGCAGCACCGCATCGATGATCACCGGCTTGAAGACATTGAGCTCGAACTGGCCCTGGCTCGCCGCAACGGCGACCGTGACGTCGTTGCCGAATACCCGGGTGCACACCATGGTCAGCGCTTCGCACTGCGTCGGGTTGACCTTGCCCGGCATGATCGAGGAGCCCGGCTCGTTCTCCGGCAAGATCAATTCGCCGAAACCCGAGCGCGGACCGGAGCCGAGGAAGCGGATGTCGTTGCCGATCTTGAACAAGTCTGCGGCCAGTGCATTGAGCGCGCCGTGGGCAAACGTCAGCGCGCCATGCGAGGCCAGCGCCTCGAATTTGTTGCGCGCGCTGGTGAACGGCAGCCCGCTCAGCCGCGCGATCTTCTTGGCGAACAGCTTGGCGAAAACGCGCTTGGAATTGAGCCCGGTGCCGACCGCGGTGCCGCCCTGCGCCAGCGGGTAAAGCTCCTTCAGGCCCAGCCTGACGCGGGCGATGCCGGAGGCGACCTGCGCGGCATAGCCGGAAAATTCCTGGCCGAGCGTCAGCGGGGTGGCGTCCTGGGTATGGGTGCGGCCGATCTTGACGATGGAACGGAACTCTTTGGTTTTGGCGTTCAGCGCCGCGTGCAGATGGGTCAGCGCCGGAATGAGCCGATGCACGATTTCCTGCGCCGCCGCGACATGCATCGCCGTCGGGAAACTGTCGTTCGACGACTGGCTCATATTGACATGGTCGTTGGGATGCACCGGATCCTTGGCGCCGAGCTTGCCGGTGAGCAGCTCATTGGCGCGGTTGGCGATCACCTCGTTGACGTTCATGTTGGTCTGCGTGCCGGAGCCGGTCTGCCAGACCACGAGCGGAAACTGATCGTCGAGCTTGCCGTCGATGATCTCGGCCGCCGCCTGCACGATCGCCTTGGCGCGGCGCGCGTCGAGCAAGCCGAGCTCGCGATTGACTTCGGCGGCGGCGCGCTTGACCAGCGCCAGCGCCGCGATCAGCGGCCGCGGCATGCGCTCGTCGCCGATGCGGAAATTATGGCGCGAACGCTCGGTCTGCGCGCCCCAATAATGATCGGCCGGAACTTCTATCGGCCCGAAGCTGTCGGTTTCGGTGCGGGTAGGTTTGCTGCTTGCCGCGTGCGGCTTGGATCGGGCCATATTGAGCAAATTGGATTGCATTCTGATAAACAGCAAGTCTTGATTGTGGCTGGTCGTGATTGAGCGTGATTGAGCTTACGTCGTGCGAAGAAAATTCGTGCTGATTATGCCATATATTGCCCCTGGGATTTATCACAGTGGCGAAGATGAGGGACGAAAAGCGCCGTCACGAGCTTTATCTCATCCACGCACGGCGCGTGTAATTTGATTTCGTCTATTCATTCCGCCGTCATCAAGTTGGTTGTGGAGTGTTGCTTGCCTGCGACAGTCGCAGCCGCTGCATTGCTATACAGTCTCATGGGAGATGTCCGCTCTAATTGGTCTTGTGCCGATGAGATTGTCGTTCGTTGGAACTCTTGGTCTCCTCGCGATCTATAGTTGCGGCGCCGCGGGTGCGTCGGACCTGCCGACCAAAGCGCCGCCAATGATAAGGCCGGCTGCCGGCGATCCGTGGAACGGATTTTATCTCGGCTTCAACGGCGGCGGGATACTCAGCCAGAATCACACGAACGACACAACGACGTTGGTGCCGACGGCTCCGTTTACCGTCTTCGACATTGCGGACTTCAAGCACGCCGAGGCCGGTGGCATTTTCGGACTGCAAGCCGGATGGAACCGGCACTTCGCGCCATCCTGGGTGGCGGGCGTCGAGGTCGATTGGCAGAAGGCGTGGCAGTCGGAAACGGTTTGCACCTACGCCTGTTTGCCGACGAGCACGCCTCCGGCGCTTTTGTCGATCACAGACCAACAGTCCCTGCAATGGCTGGGGACGGCGCGGCTTCGTTTGGGTTGGCTGTCGCCCGGCGGCTCGCTGCTATACGCAACGGGAGGACTCGCATTTGGTCGCGTAAACCAAAATGTGAGTATGACGGGACTGTCTTTCTTCGCGACCGGACCCACGATCGGGGCGAACTTCGGTGCGACCATGGTCGGCTGGACCGCCGGCGCCGGTGTCGAGACGCCGATTACGGATAAATGGTCGATCAAGGCCGAGTACCTTTATGTCGATCTCGGCACGATGACCGACGTGCTCGCGAGCGGTCTCGACCCTGCCGCAGCTGCCTTTTACGGGTCGCCCACGCAGACCACGACAAGCTCATCGCGAATTCATGAAAACATCTTTCGCGTTGGTTTGAACTATCATCTCGACAGCCCAGGCGCGATCCAAGCCACCTCGCGGGTCACGAACCCAGGTGCTGCATCCGGCCACTACAACTGGAACGGATTTTACGGAGGCATCGACGGCGGCGGCGCAGTGGCCCGCAATCCGACCTTCAATCCCGTCATATTCGGTCCGGTTGCCAATTTTCCGGTGGGCGGTCTCGACAGCTACAGTCACGCGCCGATCGGCGGCCTGCTCGGCGGCCAAATCGGATGGAACTGGCAGGTCGCTTCAAGCTGGTTCGTCGGCGCCGAAGCCGACCTGCAATGGTCGCGGCAGACCGACTCTGCCTGCATCTCCGAGTGTCTGAACAGCCTCTTGAGCATCGCCGCACCGGGAATTCTTCTCGGGATCACAGACGAGGAGACGATGAAATGGCTGGGAACGGCCCGCATTCGCGCCGGCTGGATCGCGCCGAACGATTCTCTCTGGTACGTGACGGGCGGCGCCGCTTGGGGTCACGTCGAGGATACGGTCACGATTTATGCTGCACCTCCGTTCTTTGCTCCAGGTGCGCCACCTGCAACCACTTTCAAGCATGACAGGGTCGGCTGGACGATTGGCGGCGGTGCCGAAGTGCCTCTGTGGAATCGGTGGTCGGCAAAGCTTGAATATCTCTACGTCGACCTCGGCAAGATCAACGACACCGTGGTCACGCCGCTGGATCCATTCCAGCTACCGTCCACCTTCATGACGACGACAACGTCGTTCTCGGTCCACGACAATATCATCCGCGGCGGACTGAACTATCACTTCAATTGACGCGGAACGGCGACGCGCGGCCGAGCTATTTTTTCCTGAACCGATCGAGCCGCACCACCTCGCCGCCGCCGCTCGGCGGCTCCGGTTCAGGCGCCCTGGCTGTCGCGGGCGCCGGCGAGGCGTCGGATTTGGCGGATTCCGGAGGCACGATTCGCATCGGCGGCGGTTTGTCCGCCGCGGCGCCGGCAGCCGCGCCCTCGCCGCCAGCTTCGACCTCGATCGTCTCGAACTGAAAACCGAACTGCACCGCCGGATCGTAAAACGCCGTGATGGCGGCGAACGGCACCGCGAGGCGTTCCGGCACGCCGCCGAACGACAGGCCGACTTCGAAGGCGTCGTCGCCGACGGCGAGATCCCAGAATTGATGCTGGAGGACGATCGTCATCGTCTCCGGATATTGCGCGCGCATGCGCTCGGACAGCCGCACGCCGGGCGCCGCGGTGGCGAACGTGATCTTGAAATGATGCTCGCCCGGCAGCCCCTTCTCGGCCACGTCGGCGAGAACGGTGCGCACCACGCCGCGCAGCGCCTCTTGGGCCAGGATGTCGTAGCGAATGTGGTCTACGGGCATGGCGGTTATCGGAAAACAGAGGACTGACTGAAGATAGGCTCGGAATCATAGAGAACCAGATCAATTCTGTCCCCTGCCGTCCGACCGCTGTCCTCTGGAGAAAGTGGAGGCTTCTGTTGCCAGGTGCCTCCGAACCCCGCCTAACGGAGCTTAACCCGCTAGGGCTTTAAGTCGGTCTTTCGGACTGCTTACGCAGCCAGAGCAACCGGAGCATAGTTGTCGTTGGCAACTATGGAATTGGCCCGATAACGGCGGAACCATGCCGAGCAAAAGCACGCCCTTTACGCCCTCGTCGATCCTATTTCGCCCCCGCCGATACGGCCCCAAAGATTAGCGGCGAGCCGCATTGGTGGAGGCGCCGGGTACCGCCCCCGGGTCCGAAAGGTTTATTACGACGGCCATTTATCGCCATATCCGGCTTGCGCCGGCACCAAGGAATATAGGCGCAAATGGTTGCCGAAAAAAGAGTATGAGGCTGCCGCCACAAAATGTCCGAAGGAACGGCGAGGAAGGGCCGATGAAGCTCATATCCGGCGGCCAGACCGGGGTCGACCGCGCCGTCCTCGATGTGGCGATCGAGCGCGGCATGGACTATGGCGGCTGGTGTCCCAAGGGCGGCTGGGCCGAGGATTTTCCCGACCCGCCAGGGCTATTGGCGCAATACCCGCAGCTTGCCGAGACCCCGCTGGCCGACCCGGCGCAGCGCACCGAGTGGAACGTGCGCGATGCCGATGCCTGCATGATCCTCGTCGATGCCGGCGGCGTCGATGTTTCCACCGGCACCGCGCTGGCGCAGGATCTGGCGCACCGCTATCGCAAGCCGCTCCTCATCGTGAACCTTGCCGAGACCGATCCGCTCCATCGCGCGGCGCTGTGGCTACGCGTCCAGCAAGCACGACACGGCGCGGATCTGAAGCTCGCGATCGGCGGACCGCGCGAGAGCGAAGCGCCGGGAATTTATGTGCGCGCCGCCGCTCTGCTCCAATCGCTCGCGCAATAGGAGCACACATTCCCCACCCACGCAGAACCGTATGGCCGTGACGGCGCAGCGGCGCTAAACGGATTTCATGACCGCCCCGCCGCCAATTCCAAGCCCCCAGCAACCCGAAGCCTCGCCGTCCCAGCCCTCGCCCGCGGCAGCGCCGCCGCGGCCGAGCCTCGCCGAGCTTTTCATCGCCTTCGCCACCATCTCGCTGTCGGGCTTTGGCGGCGTGCTGGCGTGGTCGCGGCGCATGATGGTGGAGGAGCGCCGCTGGCTGACGCCCGAGCAGTTCAACGAGACCTACGCGTTGTGCGCATTTCTGCCCGGCGGCAACATCCTCAACTTCTCGGTGATTTTCGGCGCACGCTTTCGCGGCGCCTGGGGCGCCGTCGCCGCGGCGGCCGGATTGATGGGGCCGCCGATGCTGCTGGTCCTCGGCATCGGCGCGCTTTACGCCCATTACGGCGACCTGCCGGCGCTGCGCCATATGCTGACCGGCGTGGCATCCGCGGCGGCCGGCCTGATGCTGGCGACGGTCGCCAAAATGGCGCGACCTTTGATTCGCAGCGGCGCCATCTCCGGGCCGGCGATTGCGCTCGCCACCTTTGTGGCGATCGGCATCATCCATTGGCCGCTGCCGCTGGTGCTCGCGGTGATCGTGCCGCTGAGCGTCGCAGTCGCCTGGGTGCGGATATGAATGCCGGCACCAGCACGCTGCTGACGCTCGCGGGCTATTTCGCGGTCTTGTCGCTGTTCACGATCGGCGGCGGCAATTCGGCGGTGCCGGAAATGCACCGTTTCGCCGTCGAACGTCGAGCACTGGCTGAACAACCGGCAATTCGCCGACAGCTTCGCGCTGGCGCAACTGACGCCGGGACCGAACATCATCATCGTGACCTTGATCGGCTATCACGTCGCCGGCGCCTGGGGCGCGCTGGTGACGACGCTGGCGATGTGCGGTCCGCCCGGCGTGCTGGCGTTTTTTGTCGGCGGCGCGGCCGAACGCTTCAAGGGCGCGGCGTGGCACGGCGCGGTGAGCCGCGCTTTGGTGCCGGTCACTATCGGCCTGACCGCCGCCAGCGCCGTGGTCGTCGCCAGCACGGCGGGCTACGGCTGGATGGCCGCGGCCATTACGCTCGGCACGGCGCTCACGGCCTACTTTCTCCCGGTGCATCCACTCTGGGCCTTTGCCGTCGCCGCGCTGCTCGGGCTCACCGGATTGATGTGAACCCGCGCTTGCGGGCGCTTGTTCGCCGCCTCATGGTTGGCCGTCGGGATCAAGCACGGGAAATCCATGGACAACGCCGCTCGTCTAAACGCGATGGCGCAATGGATGTGGGACGCGCGGCAGCGGCGCCTGCCCTATCGCAACCTGCCCGACGAATTGCGGCCGGCATCGATCGCCGAGGCCTATGCGGCGCAGGAGGCCTATTACCGCCTGGCGGAGCCGTTATACGGCGCCGTGGCCGGCGCCAAGATCGCCACCACGACCAAGGTGATGCAGCAATTGATGGGCATCGATCATCCGTGCGGCGGCGCCATCTTTGCCCGCACCGTCCATGTTTCGCCGGCCACGCTGCGCACCGCGGATTTCGTCAACCTGCGCATCGAAAGCGAGATCGCGCTGAAGCTCGGCGCCGATTTGCCGGCGTCCGGCGCGCCGTGGACGAGCGATAAGGTGGCGCCGGCGGTGGCGGGCGCCATGCCGGCGTTCGAACTGATCGAGGACCGCAAGGCCGATTACACCCAGACCGAAGCGTCCTCGCTGATCGTGGAGAATTGCTGGAACGGCGGCGTGGTCATCGGCACGGCCAAACCGGCGACATGCGCTGGACTCGTCGGCATTTCCGGCCGCCTCACCATCGATGGCAAAGGCGCCGGCGAAGGCGCGGCCGAAGACCCTTGCGCGACGCTCGCCTGGCTCGCCAACCATCTCGCCGAACGCGGCCGCGATCTCAAAGCCGGCATGGTGGTGATCACCGGCAGCCTGATTCCGACAGTTTCGATTGCGAGCCGCCAGCGCGCCGTGTTCACGGTCGACGGCATGGGCGAGATCGCGATGGATGCGGATTAAGATCGTGCAGTTATTGGCCTCTAGTGGGCCCTTTTCCATATGAGCTGTGCAGCCTCTGCGGGATTGGCTGTCGAACTCGCCGCGGTATATCGCAGTTCGTCGCCCGCGAACTCGAACTTCCTTTGTTGGTCAGTGCTCTCCCAGTTGGGGAACGAGCTGCGCTCGATATGAAGGGTGACGATGCGGTCGGTCTCATTCACGGTGTAGGTGCCGAAATAGGCAACCACGCCGTGGGATATGGCCTCGTATTCCTGCGGCGTGCCCACCATGCGATTGTTAGAGGCGAATTTCGGCAGATTGCCTGCCGTGACTTGCGTTGCAAAGCGCGTACCGTCAAACACCAACATGCCCTTGGCGTTTGGCCCGAAGGGTTCGATCGCGGTGCCATCCGGGCGCACATAGCGGATTGAGACGAGTGACCAGGTGCCCACAAACTGGTCCTTGACGGGCTGGGCCGTCGCCGAGCGGCTTGCAAGCGGCAACAGCAGCAGACACGCCATCGCAATAAGGAACGATTTTCGCGGCACGGCCTGATCCTCCACGTTGGTCCGTCGCCTTTTACCGGTCGCTCGATTATGCGATAAGTCCACATTGTCGGAACGACCTGTTCGCCTGAGCCGAATAATGCGAGGGGCTGAATTTGCCGAAATGACCGCCTTTGCGGCGATTGCCGAGCAGCGGAGCTTTGCCAAAGCGGCGACGCAGCTAGGACTCGGCAAGTCCACGCTCAGCCAAAATCTTCGCTCGCTGGAGGAGCGGCTCGGCGTCAGGCTGTTGAATAGGACGACCCGCAGCGTCTCGCTCACGGAAGCTGGTGCGCGTCTACTCGCGCGCCTGGCTCCCTCGCTTGTCGAGTTGCATGCCGCCGTCGACGAAGTTGTCAATCACCGGCAAAATCCTACGGGGTTGCTGCGTCTCGTCGTACAGCCGCCTGTCGCAACCCTGCTCATCGAACCGATTCTCGCGCGCTTCTTGGCAGAATATCCCGCCGTCCAAATGGACGTTGCTGTCGTCAAGATGCCGGCCGATATCGTCGCCGAGGGCTTCGATGCGGGTATTCGTTTGGGCGAACAGATCGACCACGATATGATCGCGATGAGGGTCATGGGTGAAAGACGCTTTTTGGTCGTTGCCTCGCCCGACTACGTCGCACGCCACCCAAATCCTAAGACACCGCGGGACTTGCTCCATCATGATTGCATTCGCAATCGTCTGCCGAACGGCGCAATTTTCGGATGGGATTTCGAAAAAAACGGCAAGGTGCTGCATATCAATGTTGAAGGCCGTCTGATTGTGAACGACATAGAGCTCTCGATCCGCGCGGTCCGCGATGGTCTTGGCCTGGCGTACTTGTTGTACGATTATGTCGCTGCTGACCTCAAAGCGCGTCGACTCGTTCCGTTACTGGAGGATTGGTCGCCACGATTGTCGGGTTTCTTTCTTTACCATTCGAGCCGCCGCCAGATCACCGGCCCACTCCGTGCCCTGATCACGTTTTTGAAGGCGGAAGCTGCGCGACGTGGAGTTACTCCTGCGATGCCGCCAAGCGTGGGCGTCTATCCAACCCATCGCCTGGCGGGCAAATCACGTCGATAAGTAGTGACGGCGTCTGACCCACCCTTGCGCACCCTTCGTCCCCGGCTCATTTGACGCTAGACTTGCAAGCGAGTCGACCGGCAAACCTAGAACCCGATGCGCCAATATCTCGATTTGATGGAACGCGTGCTCGCCGAGGGCGTGGAAAAACGCGACCGCACCGGCATCGGTACCTTGTCGATCTTCGGTCACCAGATGCGCTTCGACCTGACGCAAGGGTTTCCGCTCGTCACCACCAAGAAGCTGCACGTCAAATCCATCGTCTACGAATTGCTGTGGTTCCTGCGCGGCGACACCAACGTCAAATATCTCAACGACCATGGCGTCACCATCTGGAACGAATGGGCCGACGAGAACGGCGAACTCGGCCCGGTCTACGGCCGGCAATGGCGGTCGTGGCCGACGCCGGACGGCGGCTCGATCGATCAACTGGCCAATGTGGTCGCCGATATCCGCCGCAATCCGAATTCGCGCCGGCTCATCGTCACCGCCTGGAACCCGGCGGAGATCGAGGGCATGGCGCTGCCGCCGTGCCATTGCCTGTTCCAGTTCAACGTCGCCGACGGCGCGCTGTCGTGCCAGCTCTATCAGCGCTCGGCCGACGTGTTCCTCGGCGTGCCGTTCAACATCGCATCCTACGCACTGCTGACGGTCGCGGTGGCGCAAGCGACCGGGCTGCGGCCCGGCACCTTCATCCACAGCTTCGGCGACGCGCACCTTTATCTCAATCATCTGGAGCAGGCGCGGCTGCAGCTCACGCGCCAGCCGCGGCCCTTGCCCACGCTGCGCATCAATCCGGACGCGAAGGATTTGTTTGCGCTGCGCTACGACGATTTCGTGCTCGAAGGCTACGATCCGCATCCGCACATCAAGGCGGCGGTGGCGGTGTGACCATGGACATCGTCCTTGTCGCCGCCGTTGCCGAGAACGGCGTCATCGGCCGCGGCAATGCGCTGCCGTGGCGGCTGAAATCGGACATGGCGCATTTTCGCGAGCTCACCATGGGCAAACCGGTGGTCATGGGCCGCAAGACCTATCTGTCGATCGGCAAGCCGCTGCCGGGCCGCACCACGATCGTGGTCAGCCGCGACCCCGCCTTTGCCGCGCCGGGCGTTCTGGCCGCGCCGAACCTCGATGATGCGCTCACGGCGGCGCGCGGCGACGCGTTGCGGCGGGGCGCCGATGCGATCATTGTCGCCGGCGGCAGCGACATCTATATACAGGCCCTGCCGGTCGCGGCGCGCCTTGCCATCACCGAGGTGCATAAGCGCGTCGAGGGTGACGCGCATTTTCCCGCGATCGATCCCGAGGTGTGGCGCGAAGTGTCGCGCAGCGAGCAACAGCCGGCGGCCGACGATGACGCTTCTTTTGCCTTCGTCAGCTACGAGCGCGCGAATGCGGCGGCAAAGCGCCCGGAAAGCGCGTCATAACTGCGCGTTGTAAGGGCCGGGGCGGTCCCCTATAACCCCCGCCAGCCAAGCCGGCGAAGAGCCGGCGTCAAGGAGTTAGCTACATGCCATGGAGCAATCAGCCCGGCGGCCCGTGGGGTTCGGGATCGCGGGGACCCTGGGGCTCGGGGCCGCAATCGCAAGGGCCGAAACAGCCCGATCTCGAGGAATTCCTGCGGCGTAGCCAGGACAGGCTGCGCGGCCTGTTGCCGGGCAATCTCGGCGGCCGCGGCATTGCGCTGATCGCGCTGGTGCTGGTGGCGCTGTGGGGCTTTTCCGGCTTCTTCAAGGTCGAGCCCGACGAAGTCGGCGTGGTGCTGCGCTTCGGCAAATTCGTCCGCGAAGTGCAGCCCGGCTTGAACTATCACCTGCCCTATCCGATCGAAACCGCGTTGACGCCGCCGGCGCTGCGCGTCAACAAAATCGACATCGGCTTCGACGCGCGCGGAGGCGCGACGATGCGCGACGTGCCGGAAGAAAGCCTGATGCTGACCGGCGACGAGAACATCGTCGATGTCGATTTCTCGGTGCTGTGGCGGATCAAGCCGAGCGCGGTCGGCGATTACCTGTTTGACGTGCAAAATCCCGAGGGCACCGTGAAGGCGGTAGCCGAAAGCGCCATGCGCGAGGTGATCGGCCAATCCAACATCCAGCCGATCCTCACCGGCGCGCGGCAGAACATCGAGACGGCGGTGCAGGCGCTGCTGCAGAGGACACTCGACAGCTACGGCGCCGGCATCCAGGTGCAGCAGGTCCAATTGCAGAAAGTCGACCCGCCGGCCCAGGTCATCGACGCCTTCCGCGACGTGCAGGCGGCGCGCTCGGATCTCGAGCGCTTGCAGAACGAGGCCCAGACCTACGCCAATCGCGTGGTGCCGGAAGCCAAGGGCCGCGCCTCCAAGATCCTTCAGGACGCCGAAGCCTATCGCGAACAGACCGTCGCCGACGCCAAGGGCCAGACCTCGCGCTTCCTGCAAATCTACGATCAGTACAAGAAAGCGCCCGACGTGACCCGCGAGCGCATGTATCTGGAAACCATGGAACATATTTTCGGCAACACCGACAAGACGATCATCGATACCGGTCGGCAAAGCGGCGGCCCGGGCGTCGTGCCCTATCTGCCGCTCAACAGTCTGCCCCAGTCGCCGCGGCCATCGCCGGCGCCTGAAGCGGCCACGGGAGCCAAGCCATGAGGCTCAGTCTGGTCGGCGGCGTCACCGCCGTTGTGCTGCTGATAACGGTCATCGTCGGCTACAGCACCTTGTTCACCGTGTATCAGACCAAGCAGGCGCTCGTGGTCCGGCTCGGCAATCCGGTGCGGGTCATCACCGAACCCGGCCTTAACGTGAAAGTGCCATTCGTCGACAGCGTCATCTATATCGACAAGCGCATCCTCAACATCGAACAGCCGGCGCAGGAAGTGATCGCCTCGAGCGGCGACAGCGCCAATGCCGGCGCCGGCCAAGCCGGCGAGCGGCTCGTGGTCGACGCCTTCGCGCGCTACCGCATCACCGACCCGCTCAAATATTACCAGACCGTCGGCCCCGCCGGCGCCAGTTCGCAGCTCGCCATCCTGCTCAATTCGACGCTGCGCAGCGTGCTCGGCGAGGCGACGCTGACCGACGTGGTGCGCAACAGGCGCGAGCAGCTGATGGCGAAGATGCGCGATCAGCTCGATCATGATGCGCAGCCGTTCGGCATCCACGTCGTCGACGTACGTATCCGCCGCGCCGATCTGCCGGAGCAGAACAGCGAGGCGGTCTATCACCGCATGCAAACGGAACGGCAGCGCGAGGCGGCCGAGTTCCGCGCCCAAGGCAGCCAGAAGGCCCAGGCAATTCGCGCCAAGGCCGACCGCGACGTGACCGTGCTCGTGGCGGAGGCCAATCAGCAGTCCGAGCAGATTCGCGGCGAGGGCGACGCGACGCGCAACCAGATCTTTGCCGAAGCCTACGGGCAGGATCCCGGTTTCTTTGCCTTCTACCGCTCCATGCAGGCCTACGAACGGAGCATGCAGAAGGGCGACACCCATCTGGTGCTGCGGCCGGATTCGGATTTCTTCCGCTATTTCGGCGATCCGTCCGGCAAGACGCTGCCTGACGGCACGCCGGTCGCCGCCCCGACGGCATCATCGGCGCCGCTGACGCCTGCCGCACACGTAAACGGCGCCGTGAAATAGCGGAGCTTCGGACAAAGCGCAGCAGGTCGGGTCCAGCAGGTCGGGTCGATGTCGGATTTTCTCGCCGCGCTCGGCCTGCTGTTTGCGATCGAAGGTATCTTTCTTGCCGCCTTCCCGGCCGGCGCCAAACGGACGATGGCGACGGTCCTGGAGATGCCGGACGGACGCTTGCGCATCGCCGGCATCGTCTCGGCTTTGGTCGGCGTGCTTATCGTCTGGCTGGTACGCGGTTAAACGCGTAGGGAAAGGCCGCTTTTCCGCCCCAATCCGGCCGCTAGTGGGGAACCGGAGGCTTGCGAAGAGTTGGGTCTTGCACCCCGGATGGGACGGGAGCAACTTCTCCCATCGAGTCTTTTCCCAATGTCTCAGAAGCTATGTCTCAGAAGCCAGGAGCGCTGACGTCCATGTTACGCATCGGCCCACGTGCCGGCCAATTTCCGGCTCGCCGCCTTGCCCGATTGGTTCAGCACGGCATGGCGATCGCCGCGCTTGCGGCGGCGGTCGCGCTTTTGCCGGCGCAGCCGGCGGCGGCACGCGGTCCGGACGCCATCGCCAACGTCGCCGAACAAGTCATCGACGCGGTGGTCAATGTTTCAACGTCGCAAAAAATCGAGCCGCGCGCCGAGGAGCTGCCCGATCTGCCGCCCGGCTCGCCGATGGAGAAATTTTTCGACCAATTCTTCAAGAACCACCGCGGCCAGGGCGGCGACAATTCGGAAGAGACACCGCGCCGGATCAATTCGCTCGGTTCCGGCTTCATCATCGATCCGTCCGGGCTCGTGGTCACCAACAATCACGTGATCGCCGACGCCGACGAGATCAGCGTCATCCTCAACGACGGCACCAAGCTCAAGGCCGATCTGGTCGGCAAAGACACCAAGGCCGACCTCGCGCTGCTGCGCGTGCATGCCGACAAGCCGCTGAAATCGGTGAAGTTTGGCGATTCAGGCAAGCTGCGGCTCGGCGAATGGGTCATCGCCATCGGCAATCCGTTCAGCCTCGGCGGCACGGTCACCGCCGGCATCGTCTCGGCGCGCAACCGTGACATCAATTCCGGGCCCTACGACAACTACATCCAGACCGACGCCGCTATCAATCGCGGCAATTCCGGCGGTCCGCTGTTCAATCTCGACGGCGAAGTCATCGGCATCAACACCGCGATCATCTCGCCGTCAGGCGGCTCGATCGGCATCGGCTTCGCGGTGCCGTCCGACACCGCGGTCAACGTCATCAATCAATTGCGCCAATATGGCGAGGTCCGGCGCGGCTGGCTTGGGGTGCGCATCCAGCAGGTCACAGACGACATCGGCGAGAGCCTCAACATCAGCCCGCCTCGCGGCGCGCTGGTCGCCGGCATTGACGACAAAGGCCCGGCCAAGCCCGCCGGCATCCAGCCCGGCAACGTCATCGTCGGTTTCGACGGCCACGACATCAAGGAAATGCACGACCTGCCGCGCATCGTCGCCGACACGCCGGTCGGCAAGACCGTCGACGTGGTGGTGATCCGCAAGGGCAAGCAAGAGACCCACAAAGTGACAGTCGGCCGGCTGGCCGACAACACCAAGGTTGCCGAGGCCGCCACCAAGGACAATCCGCCGCCGGAAAAATCCGTCGTGCAGAAGACGCTCGGCCTCGAACTGTCCAGCCTGTCGGACGATCTGCGGCATAAGTTCAAGATCAGGGACGACATCAAGGGCGTCCTCATCACCGGCGTCGATCCGAGCGTGGCAATGGCCGATCCCGACAAGCGGCTGGCGGCCGGCGACATCATCGTCGAGGTGCAATACAACGCCGTCAATTCACCGGCGGATCTGCAGAAACGGGTCGACCAGCTCAAATCGCAGGGCAAGAAGCTGGCGGTGCTGTTGGTCTCGAACGGCCAGGGTGAGACGCGTTTCGTCGCGCTCAGCCTGCAATAGCGCAAAACCTGACGGCTACTTGCGCTCGACGAATTCCTCGCGCCGATAGCCCTGCGCATATAACAGAGCGGTGAGATCGCTGTGGTCGATGCGCGCGGCCGCGGCATCCTGCAGCACCGGTTTGCCGTGGAAGGCGACGCCGAGACCGGCAGCCTCGATCATCGGCAGATCGTTGGCGCCGTCGCCGACCGCCAACGTAGCTTGCCGATCGAGCCGAAAGCGCGCGGCTAGCTCGTGCAACGTCTCGAGCTTGGCTTCGCGGCCGAGAACGGGCTCGGCGACTGCGCCGGTCAATCGTCCCGCGGCGTCGATCAACAGCGTGTTGGCGCGTTGCTCGTCGAAGCCCATCGCCGCGGCGAGCTTTACCGTGAACGCGGTAAATCCGCCGGACACCACGCAGGTGTAAGCGCCGTGGGCGCGCATCGTGGCGACGAGCGTCGGGCCGCCCGGCGTCAAACGGATACGCTCGGCAAGAACGGTATCGATGATCGCGGTCGGCAGTCCCTTGAGCAGCGCGACGCGCTCGCGCAACGCCGGCGCGAAGGCGATTTCGCCGCGCATGGCGCGCTCGGTGATTTCCGCCACGCGGTGTTTGACGCCGGCATAGTCGGCAAGCTCGTCGATGCATTCCTGGCCGATCATGGTGGAATCCATGTCGGCGACGAGGAGCTTCTTGCGCCGATTGTCCTGCGGCTGGATGACAACGTCGACCGCTTCGCCGCCGACGATGTCGCGCAGATCGCCGGCCATGTCCTTGAGCAGCGCCGGCACTTCGCCGGGCGCGGCATCCTCGATCAGGAAGGCGATATCGACCGCCACGCCCGGCTCAAGCCAATCGACCGGCCGGCCATGCGGCAAATAGCGCGCCGCCTGCCGCGCCAAGGCGTCGGTCACCGCGAGGCGGTCCGGAGCCGAAATCAGCGTTGCCACATAGAACATGCCGTGCGATCCGAGCGGCGGAAAGGACATTTGCGACGTGCCGAGCATCATCCTCATTGCAGGCCCGACGGCGAGCGGCAAGTCGGCGCTGGCGCTGACGCTCGCCGAACAACGCGGCGGCACGATCGTCAACGCCGATTCGATGCAGGTTTATCGCGATTTGCGCATCATTACCGCGCGGCCGACGCCGGACGAAGAACGGCGCGTGCCGCATCGGCTCTACGGTCACGTCGATGCGGCGGAGAATTATTCGGTGGGGCGCTGGTGCACCGAGGCGGCGACGGAATTGGCGACGGCCAAGGACGAAAATCGCACCGCCATTATCGTCGGCGGCACCGGGCTTTATTTCAATGCGCTCAGCCGCGGGCTTGCCGCGGTGCCGCCGATCCCCGCCGCGATACGCGACGAGGTGCGCGCGCGGCTCGCCGATGAAGGCGTCGCCGCGCTGCATGCAGACCTCGCAGCGCGCGACCCCGCGGCAGCGGCACGACTGCGCCCTGGCGACCGCGCCCGCGTCACCCGCGCGCTGGAAGTGATGCTGGCGACCGGCCGCTCGATCCTCGACTGGCATGAGGAGAACAAGCCGGCGACGATCGATCTTAACGACGCGGCAAAAATATTCCTGATGCCAGATCGCGATGAGCTTGCGCGCCGCATCGATGCCCGGTTCGACGCCATGATGGCCGCCGGCGCACTCGACGAAGTTCGCGCGTTGGCGGCGCGCCAGCTCAATCCCTCTCTCCCGGCGATGAAGGCGCATGGCGTGCCGTGGCTGATCCGCCATCTCGCCGGCGAGATCACGCTTGAAGAAGCGGTCGAGCATGCCAAGCTGGAGACCCGCCAATACACCAAGCGGCAGGCGACCTGGTTCCGCAATCAGCTGCCGCAATTCGAATGGGTGGCGCCGCCCGATGCGCAGGCCGCAATTGAAAAGCAATTACGGGCGCTGGAAACCTAATGCGTCACATATTGCAGCCCGGCGGTATAGGCGGCGCCGCCGATCACGCAGGGAATGCCAAGCTCGATCTGCCCGGTGGCGGCGGCGACGACGCAGCCCATCGATAGCGCGCCCTGCCCGACCTGGCCCCAGCCGGACAGCTCGCGCTTGGAATTGGGACCTTTTTCCTTGAGCTCCTGGATCGCGGCGAGCAATTCCTGGCGCATGTGCACGGTGTCGACCGTCTCCGCGGTCTCGATGACGTCCTTGAGCACGGGCTTGACGTCGTCGGGCTGCTTCTTCTCCGCCGCCTGCAGCATCGCCAACAGATCGGTGTCGCGCACCGCGTTGCTCGCCAGCGTGAATTTCGCGGCGCTGCCGGTGGTGAGATTGTCGACATTGTCGTGATCGTTGGAGAGCGGCAACAGCTTGATCACGCTCTCGATCGGCGCATAGCCGCCGGTCGCCAGGTAATAGCCCCATAGCACGTCGATCAGTTCCGGCGTCGGCTCCAGCGCCACGATCTTCTTCGGCTTGCCGCCGATGTGGAGGTCGGCCTTGATCTTGTCGAGCATGCCCGGCTTCGTCGTCTTGAAGTCGATCTGCTGCAGCGTCGGCAGCTTGCCGTCGAGATATTTGTTGATCATCTCCCGGCGCGTCGGCATGCGGTCGACGAAGGTGGCGAGCAGGTCTTTCCAGTTCGGCAGACCGGAATAGGCGATGGCGCGCACCAGCACCCAATGGTCGGCCGGATCGATCGAGATCATCTTGAGGACAAGGTTCTCGGCGCGGTCCGGGTTGGCGCCGAGCACGCCGGCGATGAAGCCGATGTAGGGGCCAGAACTCTCGGCATCCTTGAATGCCTGCATCGAACTGAGCGCGTGGACGACGACGGGCAGGCTCTCCGGATCCGGCCTGTGGCGATAACCGTTGATCCATTTAAGGATTGCGCCGGTGGAGTTGAGCGCCGGCGTCAGGCGCTGTGCCGCCGCGGGCGGGGCGAGCGCGGCCACACCGAGCGCAAACGCAACGACGAGACCGACGGCGATGCGGCGCAGAGTTTTGTCAGCCCCATGCCTCGTAGTCCGATGTCCTGCACCCATGTCCCCTCCAGCGGAGAAAACCGGCAGCGCGTTTGAAGATCTCAGAACGCGCGCCCCCCGCGAGACAATTCAGCAACAGGCCGGGGAAATATGAAGGCGGCTCCCGCGCAAAATCGCGGCCAAGCTGTGACTGTTAACGATGGTTAAGAATTGGGTTTTTGCCCGCCAAACCGATTTCAAACGCTAGTTTGAAGTTTTGTGACAGTCCCGAAGTCGCATTGTCGCCGCATTCGGCTTGACCCGAACGGACACAATGCTTATAAACGTCGCGTTCAAGCAAAGGGCGCACAAGTGCGTACTGCAACGTCGCTGATCCTCGTAGTAAGGCGCACCGCCGGGGGTGGATGATCCCACCCGCGAGACGTGGCGGTGCGCAATCCAGGGGCCCTTCGAGGCCCTTTTTTGTTACCGGAAATTCTTCCAACCTTCCCTCCCCGCACGCCGGAGAGGTCGCAAGCGGACGGACAGAGTGGAGCGAGCCATGACTGAGATGACCGGCGCAGAAATGGTGATAGCGGCGCTTGCCGATCAAGGCGTCGAGCACATTTTCGGCTATCCGGGCGGCGCCGTGCTGCCGATCTACGACGCGCTGTTTCAGCAAGACAAGGTGCAGCACATCCTGGTGCGCCACGAACAGGGCGCCGTGCACGCCGCCGAAGGCTATGCCCGTTCGACCGGCAAGGTCGGCACCGTGCTGGTCACGTCCGGCCCGGGCGCCACCAATGCCGTCACCGGCCTGACCGACGCGCTATGCGACTCCATTCCGCTTGTTGTCATCACCGGCCAGGTGCCGACGCATCTGATCGGCAACGACGCATTCCAGGAATGCGATACCGTCGGCATCACCAGGCCGTGCACGAAATATAATTATCTCGTCAAATCCGTCGACGATCTGCCGCGCGCGCTCCACGAGGCGTTTCACATCGCCGCGAGCGGACGGCCCGGGCCGGTCGTGGTCGATATCCCGAAGGACGTGCAATTCGCCAAGGGTGACTATTTCAAGCCCAAGGAGTTTCAGCACAAGGGCTACCGGCCGAAGCTCGACGGCGACCCCGGCAAGATCCGCGAGGCGGTCGAGCTGATGGCCGCCGCCAAGCGCCCGCTGTTCTATACCGGCGGCGGCGTCATCAATTCCGGCCGCGCCGCCAGCGAACACTTGCGCGAGCTGGTCAAGCTCACCGGCTTTCCCATCACCTCGACGCTGATGGGGCTCGGCGCCTTTCCGGCCGCCGATCCGCAATGGCTCGGCATGCTCGGCATGCACGGCACCTGGGAGGCGAACTGGGCGATGCACGACTGCGATCTGATGATCTGCATCGGCGCGCGCTTCGACGACCGCATTACCGGGCGGCTCGACGCCTTCTCGCCGGGCTCGAAGAAAATCCATGTCGACATCGACCCGTCCTCGATCAACAAGAACGTCAAGGTCGACCTGCCGATCATCGGCGATTGCGCCCACGTGCTCGCCGACATGCTGCGCGAGTGGCGCGAGAACGGCGCCAAGCCGGACAAGAAGGCGCTCGACGCCTGGTGGGCGCAGATCGGCAAGTGGCGGGCGAAGAATTCGCTCGCCTACCGCAACTCCAACGAGATCATCAAGCCGCAATATGCGATCCAGCGTCTCTACGAATTGACCAAGGATCGCGATACCTACATCACCACCGAAGTCGGCCAGCATCAAATGTGGGCGGCGCAGTTCTATCAGTTCCAGGAAGGCAACCGCTGGATGACGTCGGGCGGGCTCGGCACCATGGGCTACGGCTTGCCGGCCTCGGTCGGCGTGCAGCTGGCGCACCCAAATTCGCTGGTCATCGACATCGCCGGCGAAGCCTCGGTGCAGATGACCATGCAGGAAATGTCGACGGCGGCGCAGTACGACCTGCCGATCAAGATCTTCATCTTGAACAATCAATATATGGGCATGGTGCGGCAATGGCAGGAATTGCTGCACGGCGGCCGCTACTCGCATTCCTACTCGGAAGCGCTGCCGGATTTCGTCAAGCTCGCCGACGCCTATCACGCGCACGGCATCCGCTGCAGCCACCCCGGCGAGCTCGACGACAAGATCCGCGAGATGATCGAGGTGAAGAAACCGGTGATTTTCGACTGCGTCGTCGATCCGGCGGAAAACTGCTTCCCGATGATCCCATCGGGCCGCGCCCATAACGAAATGCTGCTCGGCAATGCCGCGACGCGTGTCGAAGACGCGGTGACGGAAGAAGGCAAGATGCTGGTTTAATTCCCTCTGCCGCTCCGGGAGAGGGGATTCAATGCGGGAGGGTGCGTGATGAAACTTGCTATCGTCGGCGCCGGCAATGTCGGCGGCACGCTCGGCACCGCCTGGGCGCGCAAGGCCGGTCACGAGATTTGCTTCGGCGTCACCAATCCGAATTCCGACAAGACGCAGGCGCTGTTGAGGGCGCTCGGCGGCAAGGCACGCGCCGGCACCGCTGCGGAAGCGGCAGCGTTCGGCGAGATGATCGTGCTGACAACGCCGTGGGCCTCGACCGAAGCGGCGATCAAGTCCATGGGCGATTTGAGCGGACGCATTATCCTCGACGCCACCAACCCGCTGGCCATGGGGCCGGACGGGCTCGGCCTCGAGATCGGCCACAGCATATCCGCCGGCGAGAAGGTGCAGGGCTGGGCCAAAGGCGCGTCCGTTTTCAAGACGCTCAACACCACAGGGTTCGGCAATATGGCCGATCCGGTCTTTCGCGGCGTGAAATCGGTGATGTTCGTCGCCGGCGACGATGCGGCGAACAAGCCGAAGGTCATCGCGCTGGTCGCCGAGCTTGGTTTTGACGTCATCGATGCCGGGCCGTTGCGCAATGCGCGGCTGTTGGAAGCGCACGCCATGCTATGGATCGAACTTGCACTCAAGCGCGGCCAAGGCCGCGACTGGGCCTTTGCCGTGGTCAGGCGATGAGGAGAAAACCGTGAATACGACAACGACCACGCATTATCCTGCGATGACGAAAACGGAGCAGATCGAAACACGCACGTTGTGCGTGCTGGTCGACAACGAGCCGGGCGTGCTGGCGCGGGTCATCGGCCTGTTCTCGGGCCGCGGCTACAACATCGACTCGCTCACGGTCTCCGAGACCGAGCACCAGAAGCATTTGTCGCGCATCACCATCGTCACCCGCGGCACGCCGATGGTGCTGGAGCAGATCAAAAATCAGCTCGATCGTTTGGTGCCGGTGCATCGGGTGATCGATCTGACCATCGCCAACCCGGCGATTCAGCGCGAGCTCGCCATGGTCAAAGTGCGCGGCACCGGCGACCAGCGCATGGAGGCGCTTCGTCTCGCCGATGCCTTCCGCGCCCGCGTCATCGACGCCACCACCGAAAGCTTCGTGTTCGAGATCACCGGCGCATCGGAGAAGATCGAAAGCTTCATCAATCTGATGCTGCCGGTCGGCCTGGTCGAAGTGTCGCGCACCGGCGTCGTCGCCATTACGCGCGGGCCGGTGGGGATGTAAAACGTCAACGGCGGGGCGGGTTTTAAACTCGCCGCTACGCCTTCAGCTTCGTCACCAGCGTGGCAAAGCGGTCGACAAAGCCCTGCAGGAATTTCTGCACGTTCTCGTCGGAAATATTGCCCTGCTCGTCGATCAGGTTCGGCTTGTTGGTGATGTAGGCTTCGCCGCCGAGCAGCGTCATGCCGAGCCCGGCCATGACCGTGCGCAGGTGCGCCTGGACCAGCGCCGTGCCGATGGCGCCGCCCGAGGTTCCGGTGATGAATCCGGGCTTGCCCGGCCACACGCTCTTGCCGAATGGCCGCGCGCCCCAATCGATGGCGTTTTTCAAAGCCGTCGGCATCGACCGATTATGTTCGGGCGTCACGATCAGGACGCCGTCGGCCTTGCCGATTTCGTCCTTGAAACGGACGACCTCGGGCGGAAGATTACCTTCGTTGTCCTGATTGTAGAGCGGCAGATCGTCGATGCGTACGATTTTGGCGTCGAATTTGCCGGCGCCGAGCTTGATCAGCGCCTGGGCCAGCTTGCGGTTGATCGATTCACGGCGGTTCGAGCCGACGATGACGGCAATTTGGGGAAGGGCCATGTTGAAGACCTCGGTTAGAATCCGTAACTAGGGCTAGATAGGTGACCGGAGAGCCGCCGCGCAAGCAGGCACAGCGATGAAACCAAGACACATGCACTTGCCTGCCGATTGCCGGGCGATCAGCGACATTCTTGCCCGAATTGGCGATAAATGGTCGGTTCTGGTGGTAACGCGCTTGGGCGATAAGCCGATGCGCTTCAACGAGCTGCGCCGCTCAATCGGCGGCATTTCGCAGCGCATGCTCACACTGACCCTGCGCGGCCTGGAGCGTGACGGGCTGGTCACGCGCACGGTATTCCCGACCATTCCGCCGCGGGTCGACTATGCGCTCACCTCACTCGGCCGCGACCTGTTGGATCCGGTTTCCGCGCTCGGCGACTGGGCGACCCGCAATCAGACCAAGATCGCCCGTGCCCGCGACAAGTTCGACGGCGAGACGCGGAAAGCCTCATAGCGCACGAGCCGGGCTTGTCGAACCGGCCCATAAAACCTAGAAGCTGCAACCGGAAACCATCAGCCAAAGCGCTGGCCTGACGAGGGGTAAGAAACCATGCGTGTTTACTACGATCGCGACGCCGACCTGAACCTGATCAAGGGCAAGAAGGTCGCCATCATCGGCTACGGCAGCCAGGGCCATGCCCATGCGCTCAATCTGCGCGATTCCGGCGTCAAGGAGGTCGCGGTGGCGCTGCGCAAGAATTCGCAAGGGGTCAAGAAGGCGCAAGGCGAGAAGCTCAAGGTGATGGAAGTCGCCGAGGCCGCCAAATGGGCCGACGTGATGATGATGCTCACGCCCGACGAATTGCAGGCCGACATCTATAACGGCCAGTTGCATGGCAACATGAAGGAGGGCGCGGCGCTGATGTTCGCGCACGGGCTGAACATCCATTTCAACCTGATCGAGCCGCGCGGCGATATCGACGTGATGATGATCGCGCCGAAGGGGCCCGGCCATACCGTGCGTTCCGAATATCAGCGCGGCGCCGGGGTGCCGTGCCTGCTTGCCATCCACAAGGACGCCTCGGGCAATGCCCACGATCTCTGCCTGTCCTACGGCGCCGCGATCGGCGGCGGCCGCGCCGGCATCATCGAGACAAGTTTCCGCGAGGAATGCGAGACCGACCTGTTCGGCGAGCAGGCGGTGCTGTGCGGCGGCGTGGTCGAGCTGATGAAGGCCGGATATGAAACCTTGGTTGCCGCCGGCTATGCGCCGGAAATGGCCTATTTCGAGTGCATCCACGAAATGAAACTGATCGTCGACCTCATCTACGAGGGCGGCATCGCCAACATGAACTATTCGGTGTCCAACACCGCCGAATACGGCGAATACGTCTCCGGGCCGCGCATCATCAACGCCGCCACCCGCGCCGAGATGAAAAAGATCCTCGACGACATCCAGTCGGGCAAGTTCGTCAAGGACTGGATGCTGGAGAACAAGGTCAACCAGACCTCGTTCAAGGCGATGCGAGGCAAGCTCGCGGCGCATCCGGCGGAAGCCATCGGCGCCAAGCTGCGCGAGATGATGCCGTGGATCAAAGAGCGCGCGCTGGTCGATCGCAGCCGGAACTAGGGTTACCGGAGGGCGCGGCGATGAACGTCGCCAAGATCGCAAGAAAGATCGTCAAGCAGTGCCGGATCGATAAGCCCGGGCATTTCAAGCTTGACGATCACGATCCTGCCGAGACTTTCGGCCTCTCGACCGATATCAAGAACGTGGGGCCGATCCTGGCCCAGGGGATCGCCCGCATCACCGAACTGCAGCAGCGGCTCTATGCCCATGGCCAATGGGCCGTGCTGCTGGTGTTTCAAGGCATGGACGCCGCCGGCAAGGACGGCGTCGTCAAGCACGTGATGTCGGGCATCAACCCGCAGGGCTGCGAGGTGCACGCCTTCAAGGCGCCGAGCAGCGACGAGCTCGAACACGACTTTCTGTGGCGCACCGGCAAGGACGTGCCGGCGCGGGGCCGCATCGGCATCTTCAATCGCTCGCACTACGAGGAGGTGCTGGTGGTGCGCGTGCACCCGGAGCTCCTCAAGCAGCAGAACCTGCCGGCCGCCGCCGCCGGCAAGGATATCTGGAAACATCGCTTCAAGGAAATCCGCGCCTTCGAACGCCATCTGACGCGCAATGGCACGCTGGTTTTGAAATTCCATTTGCGCATATCCAAGGAGGAGCAGCGCAAGCGTTTCCTGGCGCGCCTCGAGGAGCCGTTCAAGCGCTGGAAATTCTCGATGAACGACCTTGCCGAGCGCGGGCGCTGGGACGACTACATGGCCGCGTATCAGGACATGATCCGCGAAACCTCGACCGATTATGCGCCCTGGTATGTCGTGCCTTCGGACCACAAGCACGTCGCCTGGCTGGTCGTTTCCGCAGCCCTCATCGAGGCGCTCGACAAGCTCAAGCTGGAATATCCCAAGGTCGCCGGCAAGGCCTTGAAGGAGCTGAAAGAGTACGAGCGCATCCTCAAGGCGGAGGGTAAGAGCTGAGCCGGGCGCTTGCACCTCCTCGGCCTCTTCCGCTACAAAGGCGCCGGTCCCACATGCAGTTAACGCGGAATTCACCTTAATCCGCGAGCCTGGGACGGCAACGAAGGCAGCAGCTATGTCATTTCGCCGCGATTTCCGCGCGATGACCCGGGGGACCCAAAGGCTTCAGCCTGTGGTCCTGCCCGGTGCTGCCCTCATGCATTGCAAATTTCTTGGCGGGCTCCTGCTGCTGCTTAGCGCCCCCTGAGGGCCGGCTGGGCGTTTGCGCCTGGGCACTCAGGGGTTCGACTTAAGCCACGGAACCCAATGAGCGCGCCGGAAACGCGCGCAAAGCAGAAGGACCTTATGCCATGACCACGCCAGGCAAATCCGAGCCGGCCAAATCTGCTCGGGCAAAATCCGAGAAAGACCGCGTCGTCATTTTCGACACCACCTTGCGCGACGGCGAGCAATGCCCCGGCGCCACCATGACGCACGAGGAGAAGCTCGAAGTCGCCGAACTGCTCGACGAGATGGGCGTCGACATCATCGAAGCCGGCTTTCCGATCGCCTCCGACGGCGACTTCGCCGCGGTCAACGAGATCGCCAAGCGCACCAAGAACGCGGTAGTCTGCGGGCTCGCCCGCGCCGGCTTCAAGGACATCGACCGCTGCGCCGAGGCGATCAAGCCGGCCAAGCGGCAGCGCATCCATACTTTCCTCTCCACCTCGCCGGTGCACATGAAATACAAGCTGCAAAAGGAGCCGCACGAAGTCTACGAGATGGTGATCGCGCAGGTGTCGCGCGCGCGCAATTACACCGACGACGTCGAGTGGTCGGCCGAGGACGGCACCCGCACCGAATTCGACTTCCTCTGCCGCTGCGTCGAGGCGGCGATCAAGGCCGGCGCCACCACCATCAATATTCCCGACACCGTCGGCTACACGGTGCCGGAGGAATATTTCCGGATGTTCAAGACCCTGCGCGAGCGGGTGCCGAATTCCGATCTGGCGCGTTTCTCCGTCCATTGCCACAACGATCTCGGCATGGCGGTGGCCAACTCGCTCGCCGGCATCAATGCCGGCGCCCGCCAGATCGAGTGCACCGTCAACGGCATCGGCGAGCGCGCCGGCAATGCGGCGCTCGAAGAGGTCGTGATGGCGATGCGGGTGCGCAACGACGTATTGCCGTACTGGACCGGCATCGACGCCACCATGCTGACGCGGGCCTCAAAGCTCGTTGCGGCGGTGACCTCGTTCCCAGTGCAGTACAACAAGGCGATCGTCGGCCGGAACGCGTTTGCGCACGAGAGCGGCATCCACCAGGACGGCATGCTCAAGCACACCCAGACCTACGAGATCATGACGCCCGAGGATGTCGGCGTGAAGCAGACCTCGCTGGTCATGGGCAAGCATTCGGGCCGCCACGCCTTCGTGCACAAGCTCGAAGAGCTCGGCTACAAGCTCGCCGGCAATCAGCTCGAAGATGCCTTCGTTCGCTTCAAGACGCTCGCCGACAAGAAGAAGCATGTCTACGACGAGGACATCGAGGCGCTGGTCGACGAGGAGATCGCCACCGCCCAGGATCACATCAAGCTCGTCTCGCTCTCGGTGATCGCCGGCACCCGCGGTCCGCAGCGCGCCACCATGAAGCTCAACGTCAACGGCAAGACGATGATCGAGGAATGCGAGGGCAACGGCCCGGTCGACGCCGTGTTCAACTGCGTCAAGGCGATGGTGCCGCACGAGGCGGTGCTGGAGCTCTACCAGGTGCACGCGGTGACCGAAGGCACCGATGCGCAGGCGGAGGTCTCAGTGCGGCTGTCGGAGCACGGCCGCTCGGTGACCGCCAAGGGCGCCGATCCCGATACGCTCGTCGCCTCGGCCAAGGCCTATCTCGCCGCGCTCAATAAGCTCGTGGCACGGCGGCTGCGCGGCCAGCCCGAGGAGCGGCGGCTGCATTCCACGGATGTGGGGTGACCGGGCGAGCCTTGCCCGTGGCCGAGAGGGCCGCTATATCGAAGCCAAGATTGCCGCCGTAAGGCGGCTTTCTTTTCCGTGTCAGCGCCTTACGGCGTCCGGCAGTTTGGTGGAAGTGCCTAACCTTGCGGGTTTTTACGGTTAGGGCGCATAGCTCAGTTGGTAGAGCAGCTGACTCTTAATCAGCGGGTCCAAGGTTCGAGTCCTTGTGCGCCCACCAATATTTTCAAGGATTTAACTCGGACGTTGTGCGAGGTCCAGCAGTCTTGTGCGCTTAGGATCGCGGCTTGACGGATGAATGGGCCGGCCGGCAACGCCGGTAGGATGGCAAACGTCTTTATTCCTTTTCAGGAGCGATAGCCTTGGCGTTGCTCTTGGCAAAATCCGCCGGCACATCGAACTTTCCCGTTTGCAGGTCGTACCGGCAATGCCAGCCGCGGACCGATAGAATTTGGCCATGACGACTGGTGGGTAACACGTCGCCGGCCAGAGAAATAACCAGATAGCGGCTGTCGGGCCAATTCTCACCCATCCAATGATAGTTGTCGTCGACGCCCTTCAAGAGACCTGCGAAAAAATGGAAATCCGGCTTGCGAACCTTGCGGTAATCGGGACGGCTCTTGAAATACGCCCATGCCAGTTCGTCGAGCGGCTTCAACGTCGCGGCAACAAAACCCTGCGGCCCCAATTTGTATAGGTATAGGCTTTGCTCTCCAGAGCCGGTCTTTTGCATGCGCACGACCCACTGCGAGTCGTTGGTGAACCGAAAACCCGCCGAATAGTAGGGCTGCTCCGGTTTGAGCATGGTTATCTTGTTCTGGCGCCGCGCCCAAAACTGCCATGTCAGGTCGCCGTCGGAATCGGTCCTTTTATATTGCTCGATGGTGGTCGTGCCGTCCGGCGAAGTGGCGGTATACTCTGCGTCGATTTTGTAGTCGGCGGGCGGTCCCGGGGGCTGCGCCATTGTCGTACCGACGGCGCATGCGAGAACCAAGCCGACTGATGCTGTCGAAAGCTTCCAGTTCATGCGCGGACAAGGCTCCGAGGTGATGCGCTAGGATAACATCCATATCCGTGGCATTATCGGCGACAACTCGGCGCCGTTGATATAACTCGCCGCGTCGGAAACGGCAAAGCGATCAGATTGGCGATCTCTTCGGGTGCGCCCCAGCGCGTATCGCGATCTCGAATCTACGCCCGGCGCCGCGTCGCCGCTCGTTCTTATAGCGATTGCCCGATCATCCCGCCAGCGCCGAACTGGTCGGACCCGGCGGATTGAGCGACTGCTGGATGACGCGGCCCAGCGCCGATATCTGGTATGGCTTGCGCAGCACAGGAAACGCCGGAGCAGCGTCGAACACCTTGGTGTAGCCGGTGGTCAGCACCACCGGAATATTCGGATAACGCGCGGCAATGATGCGCGCCAGCGCCAGGCCGTCGGTGTGGCCGGGCAAGACGACGTCGCTGAAAACGAGCGCGATGCTCGTGCCGGCCGCGAGGACGTCGAGCGCGGCGGCGGCATTTCCCACTTCGATCGTCCGGTAGCCGAGCTGCTCCAATAGCGACACCGCGACATGCCTCACTTCGGGATTGTCCTCCACGACCAGGATGGTTTGCCGGTCGAGGCTGACATATTGCCCGTCGTCTTGCGGCGACGGCGCGGCGACGGCCGCCTGCGTGCGCGGCAGATAGACCGTCACTTTGGTACCGCGGCCCACTTCGCTGCCGATCGTCACCGTACCCGCCGAGCGCCGGGCAAATCCGTAAACCTGCGACAAGCCGAGGCCGGTACCCTTGTTCGGGGCTTTGGTGGTGAAAAACGGTTCGACCACCCGGGACAACAGATCGGGCGGAATGCCGCTGCCGGTATCGGCAACGCTGATCGCCACGAAATCGCCGGCCGAACCCTCGAGTGGCAGGCCTTCCGGCGCCGTGCCCGTCTCGAAACGCAGGTTTTCCGCCGCGATCAGGATCCGGCCGCCGCCGTCGGGCATGGCGTCGCGCGCGTTGACCGCGAGATTGACCAGAGCGAGCTCGAGTTCCGACTTGTCGACGCAGACCGGCCAAGTGGTGCCGGGCGCTTCGATCTGGAAATCGATGTTGACGTGCATCGAGCCGGCCAGCACGTCGCGGATGGCGTGCACCGCCTCGGCCGGATCGATCACGGTCGGATTGAGCGGCAGCGTGCGCGAGAACGACAGCAGTTGCCGGGTCAGGTTTTCGCCGCGCGTCGCCGCCATTTCGATCGCCGCCAGAGCGCGCGCGTCCTTGGCGTCATGCAAGCGGTCCTTCAGGCGCTGCGCATGGCCGCTCACGATCATCAACAGGTTGTTGAAGTCATGGGCGATGCCGCCGGTGAGTTGCCCGATGGCGTCCATCTTCTGCAAATGCGCAGCCTGGCGCTGCGCGCGCTCGAGCGCGGCGGCAGCTTCCTTCTCCGCGGTGACATGCCGGCCGGCGACGTAGATCAGGCCGTTGTACTCGGTCATGGTCCATTGCAGCCACCGCCACGAGCCGTCCTTGTGGCGGAAGCGGTTTTCCATCCGTACGGTCGGCACGCCTTGCGCAAGCTGCGCCCGGGCGGCGATGGCATTCGGCCCATCGTCGGCGTGGCGCAGCTCGCTGGCATGCATCGATTTGAGCTCATCCTCGCTCCAGCCGAGCAATCGCGTCCAGGCCGGATTGAGGCTGAGGAAATAACCCTCGAAATTGGAGACCGCGAACAGGTCTTCCGAAACGTGCCAGATGCGGTCGCGCTCCAGCGTGCGTTTCTCGACTTCCGCCTCCAGTTTCTCGCTGATGGCGCGCAGCTCCGCTTCCATGCCGGCGCGCACCTGCTCGGCCAGCATGCGCTCGATAGCAAAGCCAAGCTGCCGCGCCAGCGTCAAAGCCAGATCGACGTCTTCGCGCTTGAATTCGTGCGGCGCGTCATAATAGCTCATGAATTTGCCGATCAGCCTGCCTTCGGCCATCAGCGGAATGAAAGCGAGCGCGCCGATCCCTTCGCGTCGCACCGCGCCGCCGATCAGCGGGTCGAGATCGGACGCTGCGATATCGGGCAGACAGACCGGCTCGGGATTGGTTTCGCCCGCGGGCCACGGCGAATGACCTTCGACGACGTTGCGATAGCGGTCCGACAGGCCGCGCCAGGCGGCAAAGCGCATCACGCCGTCGCCATCGCAACGCAGGATCGACGCCCGGCTGCAATGCAGCGCTGCCATGATCGCATCCAAAGCCGCGTCGTAAATTTCCTCCAGCGACGTCGCGCGATAGAGCCTGTCGGTGAAGCGGTAGAGCGCCGCCTGCTCGTCGGCGCGCCTCGCCAACACTGCCTCGGCTTGCCTGCGCGCGGTGATGTCGCGCGCGACTTTCGAAGCGCCGACGATCTTGCCGCGCTCATCCCTCAGCGGCGAAACGGTGAGCGATATGTCGACCAGCCGTCCGTCTTTGCAGCGGCGGACGGTTTCGAAATGATCGATGCGCTCGCCGCGCCGGATGCGTCCGAGAATGACCGGCTCTTGGTCCTGTAGCTCTTGGGGGATGATGATGGTGATCGGCTTGCCGACGACCTCCTCGGCCGAATAGCCGAACAACCGCCGGGCGGCGGGATTCCAACTGAGGATGACGCCGTTGAGGTCCTTGCTGATGATCGCATCGTCGGAGGATTCGACAATGCTCGCAAGCAGCCGGCGCGCGGCATCGCCTTGCCGCTCCTCCGTGATGTCGAGAAGCGACGCGATCCAACCACCGATGTCGCCCTTCGCATCGTGCTCAGGGCGATAGGCGATATAGAGGCAGCGCCGGCCGATGTCGGGGAAGTCGAGCTCGCATTCGAACTCCACCTCGTCGCCGCGCAACACCTGGTCGATATAGGGACGGAGCGTGGCGAAACCCTGCTCGCCGAGAGTTTCCGAAATGGTCGTGCCGATAATCTCGTTACGGTGCCGGCCGATCATTTGCGCATAGGCATCGCTGATGAAGCCATAGCGCAGGTCGCGGCTGCAGCGCACCAGCATGAACGGGGTACGATTGATGACCGACTGCAACTCCGCTTCGCTGGCGCGCAGCGCCTCTTCAGTGGGCTTGCGCTCGGTCAGTTCCTGAAAGCTGCAAACGGCGCCTACGATGCCGCCCGATCGGTCTTTGAGCGGCGCCGCATTCATCAGCACCGGCATCCGCGAGCCGTCGGACCGCTCGATCACCAACTCGGCGCCGAACACGCTTTCGCCGGTCCTCAGCGCGGCGGCAACCGGCGTGGCTTCGAATGGAAGAGGCTCGCCGTCGGCCCCATAGCGGCGAAAGGAGGCATTATGCCGGTCGCTCGGATCATCGAGCGGCGGCGTCCGGCCCCATAGCTCGACGGCGCGCCGGTTATAACGGACGAGACCGCTATCGGCGCGACACACGCAAAATCCCGTCGGAATGGCATCCAACGCGCTTTGATCAATTGTGCGGAAGACATCCAGGCCGGGCGACGTTGAGACGGTTTTGGGCTCCTGACCACGCATCACATCAGTTTCCCCCAACCCAGCAAACGCGTGTCGGCCGCGAAAGTTCCACGCGTTTCAATCCCTTATGCGACTTGCCGCAGAGGGGAAAAGGACCTCCATCGGCCACGGCTTTGGCGGCACCAACCCGCGGCACGCCGGCGAAAATTACGCTGTAGCGAGGGGCTACGGCTGCGGGCATACTCCCCTGCACCGTTGACGCATCGGACCGGCACAGTCACTCGACGGCGGCCCGGAAATTGCAGGGAAACTGCGGATTCATCGGGCAAACCGGGCGTAGCGCGTAACAGCATGTCGATCCTCGTCGGGCTCCACCACGCCACCCGCTACACCTATGACCGGCCGATCGGCCTCGGTCCGCAAATCATACGCTTGCGGCCGGCGCCGCATTGCCGGACGCGGATTCCGAGCTACGCGCTCACGGTGACGCCGGCGCAGCACTTCGTGAACTGGCAACAGGACCCGCACGGCAATTGGCTGGCGCGCTTTGTCTTTCCGGAGAAGACCCGCGAATTCTCCATCACCGTCGACCTGCGCGCCGACATGGAGGTCATCAACCCGTTCGACTTCTTCGTCGAGCCTTATGCGGAAAAGTGGCCGTTCGAATTCGCATCCGATCTGAAGGAGGATCTCGCCGCCTTTGTCGAGCCGGAGCCGGCCGGGCCGCGCCTGAAAGAGTTCGTCCGTTCGATTTCGCGCGCGCCGCGCAACACCGTCGATTTTCTGGTCGAGCTCAATCAGCGCCTCCAAGGCATGATCCGCTATCTCGTCCGCATGGAGCCGGGCGTGCAGACGCCGGAGGAAACGCTCGCTTCCGGCGCCGGCTCCTGTCGCGATACCGCGTGGCTCCTCGTGCAGATCATGCGGCACATCGGTCTGCCGGCCCGCTTCGTCTCCGGCTATCTCATCCAGCTCCGGCCCGACGTGATGCCGATCGAAGGGGCTGCCGGCACCGAGTTCGATTTCACCGATCTGCATGCCTGGACCGAGGTCTATATTCCCGGCGCCGGCTGGGTCGGTCTCGACGCCACCTCGGGGCTGCTCTGCGGCGAAGGCCACATTCCGCTCGCCGCGACGCCGCACTACCGCTCCGCCGCTCCGATCAGCGGCCTGGTCGAACCGTGCGAGGTCGAGTTCAACTACGAGATGAACGTGACGCGGCTCGTCGAACAACCGCGGGTGACTGCGCCGTTTTCGGAAGCCGCGTGGACCGCGCTCGACGCGCTCGGCGACAAGGTCGATGCCGATCTTAGCCGGCACGATGTGCGCCTCACCATGGGCGGCGAACCGACCTTCGTATCGGTTGACGATTATCAGTCCGCGCAGTGGAACACCGACGCGCTCGGCGCAATGAAGCGCGAGCGGGCCGACGAATTGATCCGGCGGCTGCGCGACCGTTTCGCGCCGGGCGGCCTGCTGCACTACGGTCAGGGCAAATGGTATCCGGGGGAGCCGGTTCCGCGCTGGGCCTTCGCGTTGTATTGGCGCCGCGACGGCGTGCCGATCTGGCGCGACGAAACCTTGATCACGCGCGAGGCCGCCGTGTCCAAGGCGTCGATGGCGGATGCGCGGCGTTTCGCCGAAGGGGTGGCGACGCGCGCCGGACTGATGGCTGAATACGTGCAGCCGGCCTACGATGACCCGGTCGACCGGATGCTCAAGCTCGGGCTGATTCCGCACAACATCGATCCGAGCGATCCCAAGAGCGACGATCCGCGAGAGCGAGCGCGCATCTTGAAACTGTTCGACGATCACCGCGGCGAGCCGAAAGGCTTTGTGCTGCCGCTGCAACGCTGGACCGCACAGGCCAAACCGGGCTGGCTGAGCGAAATCTGGCGCACGCGCCGCGGCAGCTTGTTTCTGGTGCCCGGCGATTCGCCGCTCGGGTTGCGGCTGCCGCTGTCATCGCTGCCGGCGCTCGCTGCGGTGGATTATCCGCATTTGGTGCCGGCCGATCCGTTCGCCGAGCGCCGGCCGCTGTCCGATCCGCGCGTCACGCATCCGATCGAACCGCGCGCCCTGCACGTTTCCACCGCCGCTGCGGATTCGCCGCCGCTTGCCCCGGAAACGCTGGTGCTGCAGCGGGCGCCTAACGGGCCCGTGGCCATCGATGGATTTAATGTCCCGGTGCGTACCGCCTTGTCGGTCGAGGTGCGCGACGGCCGGCTGTGTGTGTTCATGCCGCCGGTCGAGACGCTCAACGACTACCTCGATCTCGTCGCCACCATCGAAGCGACCGCGGCCGAGCTCGGTCTGCCGATCCACCTCGAGGGTTACGCGCCGCCGCCCGACCCGCGGCTCAACGTCCTGAAAGTGACGCCCGATCCCGGCGTGATCGAGGTCAATGTGCAGCCCGCGGCGTCGTGGCGCGAAGCCATCGACATCACGCGCGGCGTCTACGAGGACGCCCACCGCGCGCGGCTCGGCACCGATAAATTCATGCTCGACGGCAGACACACCGGCACCGGCGGCGGCAATCACGTCGTGCTCGGCGGGCTGAACGCCGCCGACAGCCCGTTCCTGCGGCGGCCGGACCTGCTTAAGAGCCTGGTGCTCTACGCGCTGCGCCGGCCGTCATTGTCGTATTTGTTCTCCGGCTTGTTCGTCGGGCCGACCAGTCAGGCGCCGCGCATCGACGAGGCGCGGCAGGATTTGCTCTATGAGCTCGAGATCGCGGTCGGCAAAGTGCCGCCGCCGGGCGGCCCGGACCGGGTGCCGCCCTGGCTGGTCGACCGGCTGTTCCGCAATATACTGGTCGATGTCACCGGCAACACCCATCGCACCGAGATCTGCATTGACAAGCTGTTTTCGCCGGACGGCCCGACTGGCCGGCTTGGTCTCGTCGAATTCCGCTCGTTCGAAATGCCGCCGGACGCGCGCATGAGCATCGCCCAGCAATTGCTGCTGCGCGCGCTGATCGCCTGGTTCTGGCGCACGCCGCTCGACGGCAAGCCAGTGCGCTGGGGCACCGCGCTGCACGACCGCTTCATGCTCGAACATTTCGTCTGGGCCGATTTCCTCGGCATTTTGAACGATCTGAAATACGCCGGTTATGTTTTCGATCCGGGCTGGTTCGAGGCGCAGCGGCAATTCCGCTTCCCGCTGTGCGGCCGTGTGCACCACGGCGGGGTCGATCTCGAATTGCGGCAGGCGATCGAGCCCTGGTATGTGCTCGGCGAGGAGGGCAACCAAGGCGCCACCGTGCGCTTCGTCGACTCTTCCGTCGAGCGGCTGCAGGTCAAGGCCGCCGGCTTGAACCCCGATCGCCACGTCGTCACCTGCAACGGCCGGCGCGTGCCGCTCGTGGCGACCGGACGCTCCGGCGAATTCGTCGCCGGCGTGCGGTTCAAGGCCTGGGACTTGGCGGCGTCGTTGCAGCCGACCGTCGGCGTGCATGCGCCGCTCACCTTCGATATTGTCGACACGTGGAATCGGCGCTCGCTCGGCGGCTGTGTCTATCACGTGGCGCATCCCGGCGGACGCAACTACGAAACCTTCCCGGTCAATTCCTACGAAGCCGAAGCGCGGCGGCGGGCGCGCTTCCAGGACCACGGCCATACCGGCGGGGCGATCGATGTGCCGCCGCTCGAGCCATCGCTGGAATATCCAACCACGCTCGACTTGCGACGCCCGAACTGAAGATCGTTCCGTGAAAATTCGCGAAATCGCGCCATGGCATTACAATTTCCCAGCGCTCTTGACGCACCGAATGCCAGCCTGGAACCGCTGATTTCCGGCTACCGGCCGCTGCACGGCGTGTTCGACGAGATGATGGACGGCGATGGGCGGGTGCGCGCGCATTGGCAGCCGTTCCTCGCCACGCTCGCCGCGCTTGGCGGCGACGAGATCAATCGCCGCTTTGCGGCGGCCGACCGCTATCTGCGCAATTCCGGCGTGTTCTATCGCGTTTATGAGGACGCGGCCGGCATCGAGCGACCGTGGCCGCTGAGCCATATCCCGCTGATCGTCGAGCCCGGCGAGTGGCGGCAGCTGGAAGCCGGTCTCGTCCAGCGCGCCGAATTGCTCGAAGCAGTGCTTGCGGATTCCTACGGGCCGGGAACGCTGACGCGCGACGGCCGGCTGCCGGCCGCATTGATCGCCGGCAATCCGGAATTCTTAAGGCCCTTGGTGGGCGTCGAGCCGCCCGGCGGCGCGCATCTGCGCTTCTATGCCGTCAACGTCGGCCGCGGCGCCGACGGCCGCTGGTGGGTGCTCAACGATCGCGCCCAGGCGCCGTCCGGCGCCGGCTACGCCATTGAAAACCGTCTCGCGCTGTCGCGCGCCATTCCCGATATCTATCGCAAGGCGCGCGTCGAGCGTGTCGCGCCATTCTTCCAGGCTTTGCAGGCCGAATTGCTTGCGCTCAGCCATCGCGACGACGCCCGCATCAGCCTGCTCACACCCGGGCCGATGAACGAGACCTATTTCGAGCACGCTTATCTCGCCCGCTATCTCGGTCTTCTGCTGGTCGAGGGCGAAGATTTGAGCGTTCAGGACGACGGCGTCTTTATCCGCACCGTGTCGGGGCTGCGCCGTACCGAAGTGCTGCTGCGCCGTATCGACGCCGACTTCGCCGATCCGCTGGAGCTCAATGCCGCGTCGCGGCTGGGCGTCGCCGGCCTGCTGCAAGCCGTGCGCGACGGCAAAGTGGTCATCATCAACGCGCTCGGTGCCGGCCTGGTCGAAGCCCGCGCCATGCTGGCGTTCCTGCCGGCGCTGGCGCCGATCGTGCTTGGCGCCGAGCTGAAAATGCCGAATGTCGCGACTTGGTGGCTCGGCCGCGCCGATATGCGCGAGGACATGATCGGCAAGCTCGACAGTGTGGTGATTGCGTCAGCGTTCACCGAGCAGCTTCCCAACGCGCAGCTCGGCAGCGAAATACTGGGCGCCCGGCTCGACGCAGCGCAGCGACAGGCGCTGATGCAGTCGATCCGCGACCGCGGCATCGACTACGTGGCCCAGGAGGCGGTCACGCTATCGAGCATGCCGGTATGGCGCGATGGCCGGCTGCAGCCGCGACCGTTCACGCTGCGGCTTTTCCTGTCGCGAGTCGGCGCGCGCTGGCAGGTTTTGCCCGCCGGTTTCGTGCGCATCGCCGAGGACATCGATGCGCGCGCCGTAAGCTTGCAGCGCGGCGCCGCGACCGCGGACGCCTGGGTGCTGGCGCACGGCCCGGTAGCCGAGACCACGCTGCTGCCGACCGCGGACCGGATGCCGGTGCAGCGCGCCAGCGGACTGTTACCGAGCCGCGCCGCCGACAATCTGTTCTGGGTCGGACGTTATGTGGAGCGCGCCGAGGCGACGCTGCGACTGGTGCGCGCCATCATCAACCGCGTCGCCGAAGCCGACGCCGCGGCGGCGCCGGTCATCGCCGCCATGGGAGCGTTGCTCGCCGCGTGGGACGCCATCCCGCCCGGCAGCGTTACAGGGCCGCCGACGTCCATCGCGCGCACGGTATTGACGCGCGCAGATCTGGACGGGGCTTTGCCGCGTCTTGTAAACGCCGCGCGTTTCGCCGCTTCCGTCATTCGCGATCGTTTCTCGCCGGACGCCTGGCGGGCGATCAACGACCTCGCCAAATTGATCGCAGCGCCGCTTGCGGCCGGCCCGACCGAAAGCGCCATAGCGGAGCGCGTGGAAGCGGCGTTACGCATCATCGCGGCCCTGTCCGGGCTGGCGCAGGAAAACATGACGCAGCTTGCCGGCTGGCGTTTTCTCGAGCTCGGCCGCCGCATCGAACGCGCGCTGCTGACTTGCCGGCTCACCCGCGCCTTGGCGCAATCCGGCACCGCCGACGGCGAGCTCGACGTGCTGTTGGAGCTCGCCGACAGCCAGATCACCTATCGGCAACGTTATGTGATGATTGCCGCGCCGGCGCCGGTCGTCGACCTCGTCGTGCTCGATCCGAACAATCCGCGTTCGGTGCTGTATCAGCTCGATCGCATCGAGGCGCATCTGCGCGCGCTGCCGAAGCGCAGCTCCAACGGCCGTCTGTCGCCGGTTCAGCAAATCGCCGCGGCCATCGCCACGCGGCTGCGCACCGCGGAAGCCGCCGCCGTCAACGAGGCCTTGATCGCCGATATCGAGCAGGCACTGATGAAATTGTCCGATGCCATCACCGCGGCCTACCTCGCCAACAATGAGCGGTCAGAACCGGTCTGGGAGGCGCTGGCGTGATTTACGACGTGCGGCAGACGACGACCTGCAGCTATGCGAGCCCGGTGGCGCATGCGCGTCACGTGCTCCGCCTCACGCCGGTGTCGCGCGACGGCGAGCGCGTGCAGGTTGCGGCGCTGCAAATCGTGCCCGAGCCGGCGCACCGGCGCGAGGGCCGGGACTTTTTCGGCAACCGCCTGACTTGGATCGAAATCGACGAACCGCATGAGATGCTGACGGTAAAACTGTCGGCGCGGGTCGCGGTGGATGCGGAGCCGGTGCCGGCCGAAACCCCGCCCTGGGAAGACATCCGCGAGGCGGCGTTTGCGACCAGCGACCTCGGCCCGCTGTCGCCCGCGCATTTTCTGTTCCCGAGCCGCATCGTGTCGCTCGATCCGGAGATCTGCGACTATGTCCGCCAGAGCTTTACGCCGGGACGCGCCGTGCTGGCGGCCGCCATCGAACTGATCGGCCGCATGAAAGCCGACATCGCCTATGAGATCGGCGCTACCACCGTCACCACCACGCCGCCGATGTCGTTCGCGCTGCGCCGCGGCGTCTGTCAGGATTACGCGCATATCATGATCTCCGGGCTGCGCGGCATCGGCCTGCCGGCGGCCTATGTCAGCGGCTATCTGCGCAGCGCGCCGCGCACCGATCCGACGCGGCTGCAAGGCGCCGACGCCATGCATGCCTGGGTGCTGCTGTGGTGCGGCGCGGGAGAGAAAGGCGGGGGCTGGATCGGGCTCGATCCCACCAACGGGATCTTGGCGGGCGAGGACCATGTCACGCTGGCGATCGGCCGCGATTATACCGATGTCGCCCCGATGGATGGCGTGATCCTGGGTTCGGGCGGGCAACGCATCGACGTTGCCGTCGCCGTCACGCCGGCGGCTTGATCGCAACCGCGATCGTCAGGCGCCGGTTGCGACCTTCGCCAATGCGGCCAGCGCCGCCGCGAGGCGGCCTGTCACTTCGGTAACGCCGGTCGCGCCGTGGCGCTGCGCCAACCATCCTGGGTCGTTGTAGGACAGCCAGACCTTGCCTTCGGCGTCCTCCCAAACCAACGCCTTCAAAGGCAGATCGATGCCAATTGTCTGTTTGGCCTGCATCAGCGGGGTGCCGCCCTTGGCATTGCCGAAGATCAGGACTTCGGTCGGCCGCAGCGCCATGCCGACCTCCTTGGCGCCGGCGGCATGATCGACGCGCGCGAACACGGTCATGCCTTTAGCTGCCGCTTCGGCGACAAGGCGGTCGGCGGTTGCCTTCGCGCCGTGTGCGCTCGGCAGCGATATCAAGCCATTTTCGGTCATTGCTGGCCCTCCAGTCCGAGTATGTCGCCCCGGTATTGACCTGCGCTCCCCGGCGCGAGAATAAAGCCCCTCAAGCCCAAGGAAAATAAGATATGGCCGACGACAAGAATGAGAAAGCGGCCCATACGCTCGCTGACCACGTGTACGGCCGGGACGTCGTCCATATTCACGCCGACGATTCCGACCACGATCACGACCACGATTTCGACGACGACGACGGCCCGCTCGAGGACAATCCGCTGTGGCGGCAAGACAACGTCACGCTGATGACGGTCGGCATCGACATCGGCTCCTCCGGCACGCAAGTCATTTTCTCGCGCGTTCATTTGCGCCGCCTGGCGGAGGATCTGACCAGCCGGTATTACGTCGTCTCGCGCGAAACTCTGTTTCAGTCGCCGGTCGCGCTGACGCCCTATCAAAGCGAAGAACGCATCGATGACGCCAAGCTCGGCGCCATCATCGATGACGCCTATATCGCGGCGGGCATTTCACCGGACCAGATCGACACCGGCGTCGTCATTCTCACCGGCGAAGCGCTGCGGCGCGACAATGCCCAAGGCATTGCCAAGATCCTGTCCGAGCAGGGCGGCGAGTTCGTCACCGCGACCGCCGGCCATCACATGGAGGCGATGCTGGCGGCGTACGGTTCCGGCGCCGCGCGGATGTCGAGCGACGAAGGCAAGCGCATTCTCAATATCGACATCGGCGGCGGCACCACCAAGCTCGGCCTGGTCGACAACGGCAAGGTGATCGCCACCGCCGCGGTTCATATCGGCGGCCGCTTGCAGGTGGTCGAAGACGGCAAGATCGTCCGCCTCGATCCGGCCGGCAAACACCACGCCAAGCGCGCCGGTTTTTCCTGGAACCGCGGCGATGCCGCCACGGTCACCGAGTTGCAGAAAGTCGCCGACGGCATGGCCGATGCGCTCCTTGCCGCCGTGACGGCACGCCCCCTGCCCCACGACATCGCGCATCTTTATCTCACCGATCCGATCGCGGAGTTCGGGCGCATCGACGGCGTGATGTTTTCGGGCGGCGTCGCCGAATATATTTATGAGCGCGAAGCGCGCGACTTCGGCGATCTCGGCGCCAGGCTCGGCCACGCCATTCGCGCGCGCATCGCGCAGGGAGCCTTTCCCTGGCCGACGCTGCCGGCCGGCGAGTGCATCCGCGCCACCGCGCTCGGCGCCTCGGAATACAGCGTGCAACTGTCCGGCAACACCAGCTACATTTCCGCGCCCGGCACGTTGCTGCCGCGCCGCAATCTTCAGGTCGTGCAGCCGCCGTTCGTTCCGGCCGAGAGCATCGATCCAGAGCAACTGGCGCAGGCGATACGCAGCCATATCACCGCATTCGACCTCGACGGCACCGACCGCGATATCGCGCTCGCTCTGCGCTGGACCGGCCTGCCGTCCTATCCGCGGCTCGCCGCCTTCGCAGCCGGCATCAAAAGCGGACTAGCCGACCGCATCGCCAAGAAGCTGCCACTTTATTTCATGCTCGACGGCGACGTGGCGCAGACGCTCGGCCATATCCTGCGCGACGAGCTTAATGTCGCCAGCGAGCTGCTGGTGATCGACGGCGTGGTGTTGTGGGATTTCGACTACATCGATCTCGGCCGCATCCGCATGCCGTCCTATACCGTGCCGGTCACCATCAAATCGCTGGTGTTTAGCGAGGACCCGCGCGGGCCGCGCCCGCACCAGCGCCTGCATCATCACGAGCATGACCACGATCACGAGCACGACCATCACACGCACGGCCATCGCCACGATCATGACCACGAGCGCGATCACGGCCATGCGCACGACCATGATCGCGACCATGATCGCGACCATCGCTAGATTCCCGATTACCCGCTAAGATCGCCGCCGAGGGATGAAGACAAGGTGAACCCATGGCCAAAAATGCCGTCGTTTCCGAAGAGCTCGCCAGCAAGTTCAAGACCGAGAAGGAAACGCCCTATACGCGCTGGGTGAAGGCCGAGGGCCTCGACATCATCCCGTCGTTCTACGTCAAGAACCTCAACACCGTCGCGCTCCAGCCCTGGGCGCGCCGCGGCGGCAATGCGGTGTTCCTCAATCACGACGCCTCGCGCACCTCGAACGACTGCTATGTCATGGAAATCCCGGCGGGCAAGAGTCTTCACCCGCACCGGCAACTCTACGAAGAAATGATCATGGTGCTGTCCGGCCGCGGCTCGACCACGGTGTGGAACGACGCCGGCGCCCGCATCACCTTCGAATGGGGGCCGGGCGCGCTGTTCGCCGTCCCGCTCAACTGCCACCACCAGCACTTCAACGGTTCCGGCAAGGAGCCGGCGCGCTACGTCGCCGTCACCAACGCGCCGCCGGTCATCAACCTCTACGAAGACCTCGATTTCATCTTCAACACCAAATACGACTTCAAGGACCGCTTTGCCGGCGAACCCGATTATTTCTCTTCCAAGGGCGAGCAGAAGGGATTTCTGCTGACGACGAACTTTGTCCCGGACGCGGTGAACATTCCCTTGATTACCGCGGCGGAGCGCGGCGCCGGCGGCGGCCATCTCCGCTTCAACATGGCCAAGGGCTCGCTGAACAGCCACATCTCGCAATTTCCCATCGGCACCTACAAGAAGGCGCATGCCCACGGCCCCGGCGCGCATGTCATCGTGCTGTCCGGCGAAGGTTTTTCGCTGATGTGGCCGGAAGGCGAGGAGCCGCAGCGTTTCGATTGGGAAATCGGCACCATGATCGTGCCGCCGAACATGTGGTTCCACCAGCACTTCAATAGCGGCACCACGCCGTCGCGCTATCTCGCCTTCAAGCACGAAGGCGTCGCCATCCGTAACGCGCAAGGGGTGCCAAAAGCCTGGATCTCGCGGCGCGTTGGCGGCGATCAGATCGACTATCTCGACGAGAAGCCGGAAATCCGCCGCATCTTCGCCGCCGAGCTCGCCAAGCACAGCCTCGCCTCGCGCATGGACGCCGCCTACGCCAAGGAGCAGGCGGAGCTTGGGGTGAAGACGGCGTAGTGTCTCATTCGATCACCTCGTCGGCGCCGGCCTGCAGCGCTTGCGGCACAGTGATGCCCAAAGCTCGAGCAGTCTTGAGGTTGATCACCAGTTCATATTTCGTTGGGGCCTGAACCGGCAGATCGGCCGGGTTTTCGCCGTTGAGAATACGGTCGACGTAATTTGCCGCGCGGCGGTACTCGTCAACCAGATCGACGCCGTAGGAAATAAGGCCGCCACCAATCACCATATAACGGAATGGATAGACTGCCGGCAGTTTATACTTGGCTGCCAGCGCGATAATCAGTTCGTAGCGGGATGATGCGCTCCCTGTTACGATCAGGCCACCGTTCGCGGACTTCGCGAGGTTAGCAACTGCTTTTTCGATATCGCCAGGGTCGCTCACGCCGATGGGATTCACTTCCAGCCCCAGCGACTGCGCGGCCGCCTGAATGGCGCCAAACTGAGCAATTGCCGCGGGATTCGTGGAATCTCGAATGACGCCCGCTCGCGTCAGCTGCGGCACGGTCTGCTTGAGGAGTTCCAGCCATTTCCCGCTGGAACTATATTCGCGGAGCATAAAGCCGGTAACGTTGCCGCCTGGCCGGGCTAGAGTATTCACCAAGCCCGCCCCAACTGGGTCGGTCACGCCAACGAACACGATTGGAGATTTGCGGCTGATGCGTCGCAAGGCCATCACGCCCGGGGTGCCGCCGGCCAAAATGACGTCCGGCCCGAGTTCGATCAGCTCCGCCGCATCTCGGCGATCGCGTTCGAGGTCGTTAACTCCCCGCCGGACGTCGAAGCGAACATTGCGTCCGTCGCTCCAGCCTTTTTGCTTCAGGCCTTCCTGAAACGCCGTAAACGTAGCGCGCCCCTCCGGATCATCAGCGGTCCGGTTCATGAGCAACCCGACGCGGCGCATCCGTTCGGCTTGCTGCGCGCGACTGGCAAGCGGCCATGCCGCCGCGCTCCCGGCGAGTAAGATGATGTCCCGCCGTCTCATTCGATCACCTCGTCGGCGGCGACCAGAAGCGTATTCGGCACCGCGATACCGAGCGCCTTGGCAGTCTTCAGATTGAGGAACAGCTCGATTTTGGTTGCCTGCTGGACCGGCATGTCGGCAGGTCTCTCCCCGTTGAGAACACGGCCCGTGTAGACACCGGCCAAGCGATAGGCGTCGGGGATACTGCCGCCATAGCTAATCAACCCACCAGCAGCGACAAAATCACGGCTTTCAAAGACAGCGGGAACCGCATAGTGGACCGCCAACTCGGCCAGCTGTTTGGATTTGCCAGTCAAAAATGCGCCGCCGCCGATCACAAGCCCGCCCGCCTGCAATTGGATCAGGTTTGCAAAGACTAATTCGAAGTCGCGTTCGCTGCTGGCATTCAAAACGTGGAGTTTCAGCCCGAGTGTGCGAGCCGCCGACATCGTTACCTTCGTTCGATTCTCGGCAACTGAAGGTTCCGCAGGGTTGACCAACAAGGCTATGGCGGTCGCCGTTGGGACTAGCTCGTGTAACAGCTCCAGCCGCTTCGGCGCGACCTCCTCGTTCAATTGAGTTACGCCGGTAATATTGCCACCGGGCCGGCTCAAGCTGGTGACGAGACCTAGCCGAACCGGGTCAAAGCCTACTTCGAAGACAATTGGAATGGTCGTGGTCGCGGCTTTGGCCGCAAGTACAGCCTGACTAGGGGCTGCAGCAATGACCGCCACTTTGCGAGCGACCAGATCGGCTGCTAATGCAGGCAGCCGGTCGTCTTGATTCCCGGCGAAACGATATTCGATCGAGACGTTCTGACCCTCGACGAAGCCTACATCCTTTAGACCTTGGCGGAACGCAGCAGTGAATTGCGGTGCGTCGTTGGGCGCTCTGGGGTTGAGGAAGCCAATCACCGGCATCGCCGCCTGTTGCGCGCGCGCGCTCACCGGCCACGCAGCCGCGCCACCCACAAAAACGATAAACTCCCGCCGCCTCATTCGATCACCTCGTCGGCGCGCGCCAGCAGCATCTGCGGCAGCTCAATGCCGGCGGCCTTTGCCGTCTTGAGATTGACGACGAGCTGGAACGTGACCGGCTCGTCGATGGGCAAATCAGCCGGTTTTGTGCCGTGCAAAATCTTGTCGACGTAGAGCGCGCCGCGTCTGAACAGGTCGGTGACGCTCGCCCCGTAGGACATCAGCCCGCCGTCGACGGCGTTTTGCCTCGCTTGGAACAATCCCGGAATACGGCTCTTCTGCAAGAATTCGATCACCCTGTGCATTTGCGCCTGGTGCAGAGGATCGCTGGTCAGAAGGACGGCGTCGGAACGATCGGACGCCATCTGCGCGAACACGCCGGCGAAATCTTCAGGCGTTCGCGCCTCGAAGGAAACAACCGTCATGTGAAACAGCGGCGCCGCCTTCAACAGCCCCTGCAAAATCGCGGCACTGGATTGGTTATCGGGATTCCAAAGATAGGCCACGCGCGAGACCGAAGGCAGCGCATCCTTGAGAAGCTGCAGTCGTTTGGTCACGACATCCGGACCGAGGATGGTGTTGCCGGTGATGTTGCCCCCGGGCCGCGCCAAACTGGAAACCAGGCCCGCGCCGACCGGGTCGCCCACCGCGATCGCGACCACAGGAACGGTCTGGGTCGCCTGCTGCGCCGCCTGCGCCGCCGGCGTGCCGTAGACGGCGATGACGTCCACCGGACTCTGGACCAGCACGTTGGCTGCGACAAACAAACGATCCGGCGCTCCGCCGGCGGTACGATAATCGAATGCGATAGTCTTGCCTTCTACGTAATTCAACGCGCGCAGCTGCTCGCGGAACGGATCCCAGATCGGGCCGTTGTCGATGATTCCGACGCGCGCCAAGCCGCCCGCGCGTCGATCCGCGCGCGCCACGGGCGGCCAAGCAACCGCCGTGCCGGCCACGAACGCGATGAACTCGCGCCGTCTCATTCGATCACCTCGTCGGCACCGGCCTGCAGCGCTTGCGGCACGGTGATACCCAAAGCTCGAGCGGTCTTGAGGTTGATCAACAGCCGGTACTTCGTTGGTGCTTGGACGGGAAGATCGGCCGGCCGCGCTCCTTTTAGGATGCGGTCGGCATAGTCTGCCGCACGCCGGAACGGCTCGACCGGATCCGGCCCATAGGAAACCAACCCGCCCTCGACGGCATCGAACGGATAGACATAGATCGCGGGCAGTTTGTACCGGGCCGCCAGCGCAATGATCAAATTGCGATGAATCGAGCCCGAAGCGCTTGTCTCCACAATCAAACCGGCGTTCGGCCCGGCCAACGACGTCACGGCGCGTTCGATATCGCTCGCGTCGTGGATCGTGAAAGCCCTCGCCTCGATGCCGAGCGGTTGAGCGGTGGCTTGAATGGAGGCGAACGCAGCTGGCACGGTGGGAACATTGGCCACGCCCAACATGCCGACGCGCGTCACGTTCGGTGCAATTTGCCGCAAAAGCTCCAGCCATTTCCCGCTCATGGAATATTCGAACAACATGAAACCCGTCGCGTTGCCGCCGGGATGCGCCAGGCTCTCGACGACACCGGCGCCGACAGGATCGGAGACGGCAGCAAAAACGATCGGCAATGTGTGGCTGAGCCGCTGCAATTCGGTCAGGCTCAAGGTGCTGCTCGCCAGCACCACATCCGGCGAAAGCGCGAGGAGCTCGGCCGCGTATTGATGTTCGCGTTCGAACTTGTCCTCGCCCCAGCGCACGTCGATCCGGACATTCTGCCCGTCGATCCAGCCCAATTGGTGCAGGCCCTGCTGGAATGCGGCGAGACGGGCCTGGCCTTCGGGATCGTTTGCCGACCGATTTAGAAGCACGCCGATACGCCGCATCTTTTCGGTTTGCTGCGCGCGCACCGCGAGCGGCCAAACGGCGGCAGCGCCGCCCAGCCCAGTCAGGAATGCTCGCCTCTGAATGCTGGAATTCACGACACCCCCCAGGTGATCGCTTTCCTTGCACTGGTAAACTTAGCATGCTTCGATGAGGCGGTCCTGTGATCTCGGTCACAGACGCTTTCCGCAATAGTTTCGGCATGTTGCGAAGAGCTGCGCCCGCCGGATCAAGCCCAGAAAAATGAAGCCTGCGCCTTTCGACTACCACGCGCCGCGGCAGCTTAAGGAAGCGGCCGAGCTTCTGGCGACGCTGCCCAACGCCAAAATCCTCGCCGGCGGCCAATCGCTGGTGCCGATGATGAATTTCCGCTACGTGATCGTCGATCATCTCGTCGATCTCGGTCACGTCGACGACCTGCGCGGCATTGCCGTGGTCGACGGACGGCTGCGCATCGGCGCCATGATGCAGCAGCGCGACTTGGAAACCTCGCCGGAGATCGCGCGGCATTGCCCGCTGCTGGCCGAGGCGCTGCGCCATGTCGGCCACCGCCAGACGCGTAACCGTGGCACCATCGGCGGCTCGCTGGCGCATGCCGATCCGGCCGCCGAACTGCCGGCGGTGTGCGCCGCCTATGACGCGGTTTTGCATCTCGCCAGCATCCGCGGGCTGCGGTCGGTGCCGTTTCGCGAGTTCAGCCTCGGCTTCATGACGACGGCGCTGGCGCCCGACGAAATGATCGCAGCCGTCGAGCTGCCGATCTGGCGGTTGGGCCACGGCCACGGCTTTCATGAATTCGCCCGCCGCCACGGCGATTTCGCCCTCGCCGGCGCCGCCGCGCTCCTCGATATCGGCGCCGGCAATGTGGTGCGGCGCGCGGCGCTTTCTTTGTTCGGCGTCGCCGAGCAGCCGGTGCGCCTCGATGCCGCCGAAGCAGCGCTCACCGGCAAGGCGATCGATTCCAGGGCGATTCACGCCGCCGCCGCGGCGGCGTGGCTGATCGAGCCGATTTCCGATATTCATGCCGGCGGCGACTACCGGCGGCATCTGGCGCAGGTGTTAAGCGCCCGCGCGCTGGTCGACGCGGCGCGAGGTGCCGGCGTCGACGTTTGAGCTGCGATGTAGAGTGGCGCATGGGTAAGCAGGCGACGCGGATCACGGTGAACGGCAAGTCGCACGCCCGCGTCGTCGAAGCGCGGCTGACGCTTGCGGACTTTTTGCGTCACGAGCTTGGGCTGACCGGCACCCATCTCGGCTGCGAGCACGGCGTCTGCGGCGCCTGTACGGTACTGGTCGACGGCCGCACCGTCCGCTCCTGCCTGATGTTCGCGGTGCAAGCCCATGGCAGTGAGGTGACCACGGTCGAGGGGCTGTCGCCCGACGACGGGCTATCGGTGCTGCAGCAGGCGTTCATGGACAACCACGGCCTGCAATGCGGCTTCTGTACGCCGGGAATGCTGATCACGCTCACCGAATTGTTGCGCGACAACCCCGACCCGACCGAACACGAAGTGCGTGACGCGCTGACCGGCAACCTGTGCCGCTGCACCGGTTATGCCGGCATCGTCAAAGCCGCGCTCGACGCCGCGCAACGGCTGCGCGGCGGGTCCGGAGCGTAAGCGATGGGCGCAAAACATTTCGGTGCGCGCGTGAAGCGGCTCGAAGATCCGGCGCTGCTATCCGGACGCGGCCGTTTCGTCGACGATCTGAAATTACCGGGCCTGCTGCACGCCTGCTTCGTGCGCTCCCCGCACGCCCACGCCTTGGTGCGCGCCATCGACGGCCACGACGCCATGGCGATGCCAGGCGTCCATGCGGTGCTCACCGCCGACGACCTGCCCGAGCCGATGTGCCGCATGCCGATCCCGATGCTCACGCCTAATCCGGCGATCGCGACGCCGCGCACGCAAACGGCGTTGGTGCGCGACGAAGCCTGTTACGTCGGCCAGCCGATTGCCGTGGTGATCGCCGATTCGCGCTATCTCGCCGAGGATGCCGTGGCGGCGGTTGTCGTCGATTACGACGTACTCGCCGCCGCCGGCGATTGCCGTGCCGCCATCAAGGACGACGGCCCGCGCGCGCATAGCGATCTTGCTTCGAACGTGATCGCCCGCTTCCCGCTCGCTTACGGTGACGTTGATGCAGCGTTCGCCAACGTCGCGCATGTCTTCGAAGAAGTGCTCTGGCAGCATCGCGGCGGCGGCATGGCGCTTGAGACCCGGGCGGTTCTGGCGAGCCACGATCCGGTGGCGGACATGCTCACGGTGTGGTCCGGCACCCAGACGCCGCATCTCGGCCGCGGCACGCTTGCCGATCTGCTCGATCGCAATCTCGAATCGATCCGCATGATCGCGCCGGATGTCGGCGGCGGTTTCGGGCCGAAGGCGATCTTCTATCCGGAAGAAGCGGTGATCCCGGCGGCCACGCTCAAACTCGGCCGGCCGGTGAAGTGGATCGAGGACCGCCGCGAGCATTTTCTCTGCGCGACGCAGGAGCGCGATCAATATTGGGACATGGCGATCGCCGTCGATGGCACCGGTAAAATCCTCGGCGTGCGCGGCCGCATGCTGCATGACAGCGGCGCCTTCGTGCCGTGGGGCATCATCATGCCGTACATCGCCGCGGTGACGGTGCCCGGCCCTTACGTGGTGCCGGCCTATCGATTGGAGACGATCGTCGTTCTTACCAACAAAGTGCCGACCACGCCGGTGCGCGGGGCCGGCCGGCCGCAGGCGGTGTTCGCGATGGAGCGGCTCCTTGACCGCGTCGCGCGCGAGCTGTCGCTCGATCGCGCCGAGGTGCGGCGGCGCAATTTCATCCAGCCGGAACAGATGCCCTACGCTGTCGGGTTGTTGTTCCGCGACGGCAAGCCGCTGGTCTATGACAGCGGCGATTATCCGAAGGGACAGGACGAAGCGCTGCGGCTTGCCGGCTATGACGGTTTCCGTGAGCGGCAGCGCGCGGCGCTCGAGCAAGGCCGGCTGATCGGCATCGGCATCGGCAATTATGTCGAGGGCACCGGGCTCGGGCCGTTTGAGGGCGTTACCGTGCGTGTGTTGCCGAGCGGCAAGGTCGCGGTCGCGACCGGCGCCACCAATCAGGGCCAGGGCACCCGCACCACGCTGTCGCAGATCGTCGCCGAACAGGTCGGCTGCCGTATCGAGGACATCGTGATGACGATCGGCGATACCGGCGTCATCGCCCAAGGCGTCGGCGCTTTCGCCAGCCGCCAGGCGGTCAATGCCGGCTGCTCGGCGCAACTCGCCGGCGAAGCGGTGCGCAAACAAATCGTCGCGCTGGCGGCGCGCGCGCTCGGCGTCGCCGAAAGCGATATCGATCTCGAAGACGGCCTGGCGGTCGCGACTACGGGCAACAAACCGACCATTCCGTTTGGCGAGCTGGCGCGCTTGGCGCAAGGCATCCCCGGCGTGTCGCTGCCGGCCGGCCAGGCGGCGGGACTCGAGCACACCGCTTATTACACGCCGCCGCAGGCCGCCTATTGCTCCGGCACCCATGTCGCCGAAGTCGAGGTCGATCACATGACCGGTGGCGTGAAGGTCCTCAATTACACTGTCGCCCACGACAGCGGCCGCGTCATCAACCCGCTCATCGTCGACGGCCAAGTGCAAGGCGGCGTCGCCCACGGCATCGGCAACGCGCTGTTGGAATGGATGCAATACGACGACAATGCGCAGCCGCTGACCACCACCTTCGCCGATTACCTCTTGCCGATGGCGACCGACGTGCCGACCTGCGCCATCGCCCATGTCGAGACCGTCAATCCGCTCAATCCGCTCGGCGTCAAAGGTGCCGGCGAAGGCGGCACCATTCCGGCGCCGGCGGCGATCATCGCGGCGATCGAAGACGCGCTGTCGCCGTTCAACGTGCATTTCGCCGAAACCCCGCTCACTCCCGAACGCATCGTCGCGGCGCTCCGCACCGCCGGCGCTTATGAAAGGCTGTTTGCCAGATGACCGACACCGAAACCAAGACCGCGATCACGCCGTTCTGGCGCTTCTCGCTGAACTTCTACCGCCAGACCGGGGTTTCGGACGCCTGCATCGCCTTGCAGGACAATTGCGGCATCGACGTCAATCTGCTGCTGTTTCTGTTTTGGCTCGCGTCTGAAGGTCGCCAATTGTCGCCGGACGACGTCAAGAAGCTGGACGATCAGGTGCGCAGCTGGCGGGAGCTCACCATCATTCCGATCCGCGACACGCGTCGTAAGCTCAAAGGCGCGGCGACGCTGGTCGAGCCGGGAAAGCAGGAGGCGTTCCGCAACAAGGTGAAGGCGGTCGAGCTGGAGGCCGAGCAATTGCAGCAAGAGGCGCTCTACACCTTCACCAAATCCGGCCCGCTCGGAGCACAGGGATCGCCGCGGGCGGCGGCGCGGGCCAATATTGCGGTCTATGAGCGCGCGATGGGCGCCAGCTTTCCCATAGGCGCCGTCGAACTTCTCACTGTCGCATTCGATGGAATAGCCGCATAGATTTTGACCGTGCGTGGGCATTCGCGTTGCGATGCCCACCCTACTCGTGGCACAACGCCCGCAAAGACAAAGAGGGATGGAATGGCCAAAACTGCGGCGCGGCTGATTGTCGGCATATCCGGCGCCTCGGGCACGGTGTACGGCGTGCGGCTCCTGGAAATGCTGCGCAAGGCCGAGATCGAGACCCACTTGGTCATGTCGAAGTCGGCGGAAATGACGCTGGTCTATGAGACCGACCTCAAGCCGAAGGACGTGCGCGCGCTGGCGTCGGTGCACTACCCCGTCAGCGATATCGGCGCCGCGATTTCCTCGGGCTCATTCCCGACCATGGGCATGATCATCGCGCCCTGCTCGATCCGCACCATGAGCGAAATTGCAACCGGGGTGACCGCGTCATTGCTGTCGCGCGCGGCCGACGTCGTGCTCAAGGAGAAGCGCCGGCTGGTGCTCGCCGTGCGTGAGACGCCGCTGCATAGCGGCCATCTGCGCTCGATGACGACGCTGGCCGATATCGGCGCGGTGATCGCTCCGATCGTGCCGGCGTTCTACAACCGGCCGAAATCGGTCGACGACATCATCAATCACACCTGCGGCCGGCTGCTCGACCTGTTCGGCATCGATACCGGCATTGTCAAACGCTGGAAGGGCGGCCCGGCGGAAACATAATTTTGCGTCATTCAGGAGTGAGGATAGTCCCATGGACCAGAAACGCTACGATATCGGGCTTGCCAAACGTAAACAGGTGCTGGGCGAAGCCTATGTCGACCGGGCGCTGCAAAACGTCGACGATTTCAATCGCGATTTTCAACGCCTGCTCACCGAATATTGCTGGGGCGAGACCTGGGGCGACGAGACGCTCAAACCGCGCGAGCGCTCGATCCTCAATCTCGGCATGATCGGGGCGCTTGGCAAGATGGAAGAGTTCGCCACCCATGTGCGCGGCGCGCTCAACAACGGGTTGACGCCGGACGAGATCCGCGCGGCGCTGACGCAGGTCATGATCTATTGCGGCGCGCCGATCGGCGTCGACTGCTTCCGGATCGCCAAGCCCATCATCGCCGAATACCTGAAGAACAAGAAGTGAGGCCGCATGCTCGATCAGCCGGATTCTCGCCGCACCTCTAAAGCTGCATCTGGTCAATCGGGCGGACCGCCGCTCGATTTCCAGGAGCATTTGGCGCGGCTCGAGGCCGAGGGTCTGCTCACGCGCATCGACCGGCCGATCGACAAAGACACCGAACTGCATCCCTTGGTGCGCTGGCAATTCCAGGGCGGCTTGCGCGAAGAGGAGCGGCGGGCGTTCTTGTTCACCAACGTGACCGACGGACAAGGCCGTCGCTACGACGTTCCGGTGGCGATCGGCGCGCTGGCGGCGTCGGCGCGGATTTATGCCGTCGGCATGGGGCGGCCGGTCGAGGACATCGGCAAGGCCTGGATGGCGGCTATCGCCAATCCGATCGCGCCGGTCACGGTGACCGCGGCGCCCTGCCAGGACGTCGTCATCAAGGGCGACGCGCTGCGCAAACCGGACGGCGGCTTAAAGCTTTTGCCGGTGCCGATTTCGACGCCGGGCTACAACTCGGCGCCATATCTCACCGCTACCGTGTGCATCACACAGGATCCGGAGACCGGCATCCGCAACATGGGCACTTATCGTGCGGGCCTCAAAGCAACAGATCGGCTCGGCGTGCGCATGGCGGCGCGGCCCGGCGGCGCCGGCGGTTATGTCCATTGGCAGAAATACCGCAAGCTGAAAAAGCCGATGCCGATTGCCATCGTGGTCGGCGCCGCGCCGGTCGTGATGTTCACCGGGCCGCAGAAATTGCCGATCGATTGCGACGAAATGGCGGTAGCCGGCGGGCTAGCCGGCGCGCCGATCCGCGTCATCAAGGCGGCGACCGTCGATCTCGACGTGCCGGCCGACGCCGAATTCGTCGTCGAAGGGCTGATCGATCCGGAATTGCTCGAGCCGGAGGGCCCGTTCGGCGAAAGCCACGGCCATGTCGCGCTCGAAGGCTTCAATATGTCGATGCAGGTCACCGCGATCACGCATAAGCGCAAGCCGGTCTGGGCCTCGATCTTAAGCGAAGTAACGCCGAGCGAATCGAGCGTGATGAAGCGCGTCGCCTACGAGCCGCGCTATCTGTCCTATTTGCGCGACACGCTGGCGATCAAGGGCGTGCGCCGCGTCGCGCTGCACGAGCCGCTGACCAATCTGCGCAAGGTCGTCTTCGTGCAATTTGCGCCGGGCGTTTCGCGCACCGAAATCTGGCGCGCGCTGCAAGGCGCGGCGACGCTGCAGGCCGACATCGGCAAATACGTCATCGGCGTCAGCGAGGACATCGATCCCGACAATCCCGATGCGGTGTTCTGGTCGCTCGCCTATCGCGCCAATCCGATCGAGGACGTGCACATCGTCCCTTATCGTTCCGAAGGACACGGACCGAAATCGGGGGGCCCCAGTGAAGAATCGACCCTGCTGATCGACGCTACGCAGAAGGAATCCTATCCGCCGATCTCGCTGCCGAAGCGCGAATATATGGAGCACGCGCGGGCGATCTGGGAGGAGCTCGGCCTGCCGGCGCTGACGCCGAAACAGCCGTGGCACGGCTATTCACTCGGCGATTGGGACGCGGTGTGGGACACCTATGCGAGCCGCGCCGTCAAAGGCCAATGGGAAGAGACCGGCAAGGAAACCTTCGCCCGCCGCCGCCGCGGCCTCACGCCGGAAACGCCGGTGAAGAGCGTGAAGGAGTGAGCGGCGGCCTTACCGCGGCCGCAGCACCGTATCGACCAGAGCCGGCTTGCCGGCTTTCACCTGGGCGATGGCGCGGCGCAGCGCCGGCGCGATGTCGGCGGGATTTTCGATCGGGCCTTCGGCGTACCAGCCCATGCTCTTCGCCATGGTCGCGAAATCCGGCTCGGGGCCGGTAATGTCCTGCGCGATGTAAGCGCGCTCGACCGGCGTGCCGCGGTGATGGGCGACGCGGATCTGATGCTCCCAGTCGTTGTAATAGGCGCGGTTGTTATACATAACGATGAGCATTGGAATGTTGTTCTTGGCCGCGCTCCATAGCGCGCCGGCGTCGAACATCAGATCGCCGTCAGGCTGAATGTCGATGATGAGGCGGCCCTTGCCGCGATGCGCCAGCGCGACGCCGAGCGACACGCCGATCTGCGTACCGGTGCCGAGCGCCTGGCCGGGATGGCGGTAGGACTTGTCAAAGTCCCACAGCTTATAGACCCATTCCTGCAAATTGCAGGCGGTGAGCACCCAATCCTCATGTTTGATCACCTCCCACATTTCGCTCGCCAGCCGCGGCAGCGTGATCGGCACGCCGTCCCAATCTTTTTTTGCCGCCTCGGCCCAGGTTTTGAACAGCGCGTCGTGTTTCTGCGCGACCGCCTTGGTGCGCTCGGCGATGCGTTTGGCCAGCGCCGGATCTTTGGCGATGCGTTCGCGGCATAGTCGCGTCAGTTCGGGAATGGCGGTCAGCGTATCGCCGAGCACGCGCAGGCTGCAGGTCGGCATGCGCGCATAGTCCATCGACCATTTGCTCAAATTGATCTCGCCGAAACCAACGTCGATCAGCTGGCAGTCGGGACCGTAATGCGGCACGACCTCACGCTTGGTGCGGTCGATATAATGCGTCGATTTCTCCCAATCGCGCACATCGAGCATCACAATGAGATCGGCGTCGCGGAAGACTTCCTTCTCGCAACTGAGATTGAGCGGATGGCGGTTGGGGAAATTGAGCCGCGCATGGACGTCGAACACCGCGGCGCCGATGGTTTCGGCGAGCGCCGCCAGATTGTCGAAGCCCGATGGCGAGCGCGCGACATATTCGGCCATCAGCACCGGATATTTCGCCGCCAGAAGCCGGTCGGCGACCTCGGCGAGCGCCGCGTTGTCGGCGGCCATCGCCACCGGCACCTTGTTGGTCGACGGCGGCGGCGGCGCAACGTCCTTTTCCAGCGGCTGCTCCTGCAGCCAGGCGTCGTAGCACATATAGATCGGGCCCTGTGGCTCGGTCATCATCGCCGCATAAGCGCGCGCGAAGGAATCCGGCACGCCTTCGATGCTGGCCGGCTGGTAATCCCATTTCACGTAATGGCGCAGCTGCTCGCCGTTGACGTTGGCGGTGTGAATCCAATCGATGAACGGCCGCCGCCGGCTTTCGTCCATGGGACCGGTGGCGCCGATGACGAAGACCGGGCAGCGATCGATATAGGCGTAATAGATACCCATGGTGGCGTGCAGCATGCCGACGATGTCGTGCACGATCGCCACCATCGGCCGGCCAGTCGCTTTGGCGTAACCGTGAGCGATCTGCACGGCGATCTTTTCGTGCTGGCACAACAGGATCGGCGGATGATTGCCGCCGTAATTGACCAGCAAATCGTGCAAGCCCCGATAGCTGGCGCCGGGATTGAGCGCGATATAGGGAAAATCGTAGTGCCGGAGCAGATCGACGATGACGTCCGACTGCCAGGCTTTCTTGGCGTAGCTGACGGGCGCCTCCGGTTTGGCGACGTCGTTCATTTCACTTTCCTTTTGTTGAATTTATCGCGCCGCCTGAGTGTCGCGTCGCCGTAAGGCGCTCTCGGCGGCGGCGTGGATCGCGGCGCGGATGCGCTGATAGGTTCCGCAGCGGCAGATATTGGTAATCGCCGCATCAATATCGGCGTCGGTCGGTTGCGGCTTTTCCTTGAGCAGCGCCACGACCGCCATCAGCATTCCGGTCTGGCAATAGCCGCATTGCGGCACGTCGTGATCGATCCAGGCTTGCTGCACCGGATGCAGCTTGCCGTCCTGCGCCAGCGCCTCGATGGTCGTGATCTGCGCGGCGCCAACGGTGCCGACCGGAACTTGGCAGGATCGGGTGGCGACACCGCCGATATGCACGGTGCAGCAGCCGCATTGGGCAATGCCGCAGCCGTATTTGGTGCCGGTGAGCCCGATCGTATCGCGCAGCACCCAGAGAAGAGGCGTATCGGCCTCGACATCGACGTTGTAGGTCTTTCCGTTGACCAACAGCGCAATCATGCTCGCCTTTCCTGGAATGGGTGCATCCGCCGGCAAGGTTACCCGGTTCGATTTCATTGGCAAATGCCCAATCGGTGGGCGGCAGCCTCGCGGTGGGCACATTCCGGGCGAGACGGCCTTCGGCTGCTGGCCCGGGCTACGGCCGATTGCGGGGGCCGGGCAGATTGCCACGCTGCCGGTCACTCTCTTTTCACGCGCGTCAATCCAGGGCATTCTTACCCCCGACACTGCCGCGTCATGCCCCTCCGGGCCTGCCCGTCAGTACCACGAATCAGAAACACGCATTTTTGGAGGAAACCAATGAGTTATCGTATCACCCGGCGCGGCATTAACGCCGGTCTGGGCGCCGCGCTGATTTCGCCCGCGTTGGGCCGCACGCCCGCTTTCGCGCAAGGCGCCGCGCCGATCAAGATCGGCTTCAGCATGGCGCTGACCGGACCGCTGGCGGCAAACGGCAAGCAGGCGCTGCTCGGCGCCCAGATCTGGCAGGAACAGGTCAACGCCAAGGGCGGCCTGCTTGGCCGCCAGGTCCAGCTGGTGAATTACGACGATCAGTCGAATCCGGCGACCGTTCCCGGAATTTACACGAAGCTGCTCGATGTCGACAAAGTCGATCTCATCGTCTCCGGCTACGCCACCAATATGGTGGCGCCGGCCATTCCGGTCGCCATGCAGCGCGGTAAGGTATTCATCGGCCTGTTCGCGCTCGACGCCAACGGCGAGTTCCACTATCCGAAATACTTCTCGATGCTGCCGTCCGGTCCGACGCCGAAGGAATCCTTCACCGAAGGTTTCTTCCAGGTCGCAGCCGCACAAAATCCAAAGCCGCAAACCATCGCGATAGCGGCGGAGGACGCCGATTTCTCGCATAACGCCGCGGACGGCGCCCGCGCCAACGTGAAGAAGTACGGTCTCAAGACGGTCTACGACAAGACTTATCCGCCGAACACGACCGACTTCTCGCCGATCGTGCGCGCGATCCAGGCCTCCAACGCGGATCTCGTCGTGATCTGCTCATATCCGCTGAGCTCGGTCGGCATCGCCTTGTCGGCCAACGAACTCGGCCTAAAGCCGAAAATGTTCGGCGGCGCCATGGTCGGATTGCAGGCGACCGTGTTCAAGGACAAGTTAAAGTCCAAGCTCAACGGCATCGTCAATTACGAGACCTGGGTACCATCGCCGAAATTGATGGCGCCGGCCGCCGACTTCTTCAAAATTTACCAGTCGCGCGCGCCGGGTCTCGGCATCGATCCGCTCGGTTATTATCTCGGCGGCTGGGGCTATGCCTATTTCCAGGTGCTGCAACAGGCCATCGAAGGCACCAAGAGCATCAACGACGACAAGCTCGCCGCCTACATGCGCAGCCATCCCTTCAATACGATCATGGCCTCCGACATCAAGTTCGGCAAAAACGGCGAATGGACCAAATCCGGCATGCTGCAAGTGCAGTATCACGGCATCACCGACGCCGCGAACCTCGATACCTGGCGCGGCATGAGCTATCAGACCGTGCTTACGCCCGCCGAGGAGAAGACCGGCAACGTCATTTATCCCTACGCAAAAGCGCTGGGATAGGCTGCGTAACCGCTGCCCCCGCGTCGCGCGGCGGGGGCGGCGAAACATTTCGTGCTTTTGCCTGAACGCCTTGGCGTCAGGCCTAAGCCCGGCGGTCAGACCGGGTCCCGTCAGACAGAAACCCTGCTTTGTGGAGGAACCCCATGAGTCGTCGTATAACGCGCCGCGGCGTCAATGCCGGCATCGGCGCCGCTATCCTGTCACCCGCACTCGTAACAACGTCCGCCTTCGCCCAAGGCGCCGCGCCGATCAAAATCGGCTTCGGCATGGCGTTGACCGGCCCGCTGGCGCCCAACGGCCAACAGGCGCTGCTCGGCAGCCAGATCTGGGAAGAGGAAGTCAATGCCAAGGGCGGCCTGCTTGGTCGCAAGGTCGAACTGGTCCATTACGATGACCAGTCCAATCCATCGACAGTGCCAGGCATCTACACCAAGCTGCTCAACGTCGACAAAGTCGACTTTTTGATCAGCGGCTATGCGACCAACATGGTCGCCCCAGCCATCCCCATCGTCATGCAAAAGAACAAGCTCTTCATCAGCCTGTTCGCGCTCGACGCCAACAAGGAGTTCAAATACCCGCGATACTTCTCGATGATACCGACGGGAGGACCCAATCCGAGGCAGACGTTCAGCGAGAACTTCTTCAACGTCGCAGCCGCGCAAAATCCGAAGCCGCAAACGCTTGCGCTCGCAGGCGAGGACGCCGAGTTCTCGCGCAACGCCATGGATGGCGCGCGCGAAAACGCGAAAAAGCACGGCTTCAAGATCGTGTACGACAGAACCTATCCGCCCAACACGACCGACTTTTCGCCGGTCGTCCGCGCCATCCAGGCCGCCAATCCGGATCTTGTGTGCATCTGTTCCTATCCGCTGAGCTCGGTGGGCATGACACTGTCCGCCAACGAACTCGGCCTGAAGCCGAAAATGTTCGGCGGCGGCATGGTCGGACTGCAGGTGACGGTGTTCAAGAACAAGCTCAAGTCCAAGCTCAACGGCATCGTCAACTACGAAAACTGGGTGCCCTCGCCGAAATTGATGGCGCCGGCCGCGGATTTCTTCAAGAAATACCAGGCGCGAGCGCCGGGGCTCGGCATCGACCCGCTCGGCTATTATCTCGGCGGCTGGGGCTACGCCCGCATGCAGGTGCTGGCCGAGGCCATCACTGGCGCCAAGAGCATCCAGGACGACAAGGTCGCCGATTATCTGCGCAAGAACGCCTTCAACACCATCATGATCGACGACCTCAAGTTCGGCAAGAACGGCGAATGGCTCAAACCCCGGCAGTTGGAGGTGCAGTATCACGACATTACCGACGCCGCCAACCTCGATACTTGGCGCGGGATGAGCTATCAGACCGTGCTGGCGCCGGCGGACGAGGTGACCGGCAAGGTCATTTATCCTTTCGTCGATGCGTTGAAAGCGTAGCCGACGGCACGTGAAGGCGTCCCGGGCGGAGCGCGCCACGAAAGTGGCGCGATGCCCGGCCCAGGATCGTCACGGCATGAAACAATCCCGGATCAGCGATGCAGCGTTTTCACGCTGCTTCGCGTCCGGGATATGTTATTGTTGATAATGCTTCTTCCCACCTCGCTCGTCGGTTCTTATCCGCAGCCGGAATGGCTGATCGACCGCGTCAAGCTGTCGAAGCAGGTGCCGCGCGTGCGCGCCGACGAACTCTGGCTCGTTGCGCCGGACAAGCTTGAAGCGGCGCAGGATGACGCCACACTGCTCGCCATCCGCGATCAGGAGCGCGCTGGGCTCGATATCGTCACCGACGGCGAGCAACGGCGCGAAAGCTATTCCAACCGTTTCGCCACCGCGCTCGACGGCATCAACGTCGAAAATCCGGGCACCGTCATCAACCGCAACGGCCGGCCGATCCCGGTGCCGCGCGTGGTCGGCCCGATCCGGCGCACCCGGCCGATCGAGCTGCGCGATCTCGAATTTCTGCGCGCCAATACCGGCCGCGCCGTCAAGGCAACGCTGCCCGGCCCGTTCACCATGGGCAAGCAGGCGCAGGACGATTATTACAAGGACGAGGAAGCGGTGGCGCTGGCTTACGCCGCCGCGGTCAACGCCGAGATCAAGGATCTGTTCGCCGCCGGCGCCGACGTGGTGCAGATCGACGAGCCGTGGATGCAGCAGCATCCCGACAAGGCCCGGCAATACGGGCTCAAGGCGCTCGACCGCGCGCTCGACGGCGTCACCGGCACGATCGCGGTGCATCTGTGCTTCGGCTATGCGGCGGTAGTGCACGAAAAGCCGCCGGGTTATTCATTCCTGCCGGAGCTGGAAGGCTCGAAAGCGCAGCAGATTTCCATCGAGGCGGCACAGCCCAAGCTCGACCTCAAGGTTCTAAAGGAATTGCCGTCGAAAACCATCATCCTCGGCGTTATCGATCTGGCCGACCTGACGATCGAGACACCGCAGATCGTCGCCGGCCGCATCCGCCGCGCGCTCGATCATGTGCCGGCGGAACGGATCGTGGTGGCGCCGGACTGCGGCATGAAATACCTGCCGCGCGCAGTGGCCTTCGGCAAAATGCAGGCGATGGTGCAAGGCGCGGCGATCGTGCGCCGGGAGCTCAGAGGTGGATGACTTTCGGGCGCAGCCATCAAGGACCGGGAAGAGATGAAGCGACGCAATTTGATCGCCGGCTTACCCTTGCTTGCGACGGGCGTGCTTAGTGCGCGCGTCGCCAGGACTGCGCCACCGTTGAAAGTGGGAGCAGCCCTTCCCGATCCACCCTTCGAGTTCATGACCAGCGACCGCCCGGCCGGCTTCGACATCAGCCTCATGCAGCGAATTGCCGGCAAGCTTGGCCGCGAATGGCGGCTGGTGCCTTACAAAGGCACCGATTTCAACGGCATTTTCGCCGGTCTCGATACCGGCGCCTATGACTGCATTGCCTCCGGCACCACCATCACGTCCGCACGCCAAGCCATGGCCGATTTCTGTCCGCCCTATGTGGTCTCCGGCCAATCCCTTGTCGTCGATACGACCCGCCATCCGAACGTCCATGGCATCGCCGACCTCAAAGGCCTGGTGATCGGCGTACAGCAAGGCAATACCAGTCAGCCGGTCGCCGACAAGCTCGTCGCCGAGCACCGCGCCGCACGCGTGCGCGTCTATGCCTATGATGAGATCAAGAAGGCGCTCGACGATCTGTCGACCGGTGGCTGCGACGCCTTCATGAAACTCGCGCCGGTCACGGAATGGTTCGTGCGCGGTCGCCCGAAGCTTAAGGTGGTCGAGACCGGTATTACCCGCGAACAGCTCGGCATCTGCGTGCGCAAAGGCGACACGGCGCTACGGGACGCGATCGCCAAGGCCCAGGCGGCGCTGACGCCGGACGGGACATTAGCCGCGCTTGTCAGGCAGTGGCTCGGAAAGGCGGCCACAGTGCCGGGATAAGTCCGCGGCGCTGCGGTCTTCGACCGCCTCAATTCAGGAATGGGCGCTCTGTCGCTCCAGCGCCTTGCGATCCCATTGCGCCAGGTCGGCGGCGGCTTCATAGGTCTCCTGCAGGAACCCGAGCAGCAGCGCATCCGGGTCGGGCGCCTGGCGAACCGCATCGTAAGGCAGAATGAATTGCCCGAGGTCCCTGTTGTAGGACGCTTCGGCGGTGCGCAGCCGCGTGTCGCCGTAGCCGGCCGGCTCCGGATAGGCATAGACGTAGAACGCCGCGTAGCCGAAGCCGCCGTTGCCGGGCCAGAAACCGCAGCTTGAACATTCGTGCGAATAGGCTTCCGCCATGATCCAGTCCGCAACATACGGCGTGTGGCCCTTGGGCGGCGGCGCGCTGCGCCCGGAAAACCGCGTCACCGCGAGGTCGAAACTGCCCCAGAAAAAATGCACCGGGCTCGCCTTGCCGATGAAGCGGGCGCGGAACTTGCTCATCACGCGATTGGCCTGCACCAGCGCCTGCAAGAATTTATGCGCATAGACCGGGTTGTATTGCGCATGCGCGCGGTCACGGTCGAACGGCACGGCGTTTTCGATTTCGCAGGGCATGGTCGGGATCGGCACCTCGATGCCAAGCCGGCGCAGCCGCTCCATGAATTCGGCGTAGAAGTCGGCGACCGCCATTGGCCGGAGTGCGAGGCTATCGGCGCGGCCGTCGCTGGTTTTTACCTCCAGCCGGTGATCGGCGAAATCGAACAGGATATCGAACGTGCCGCCGCCATAGGGCATCGCCGGCGCGGCGAGCCCGCGCGCCGTCACCAGAAACGTCGCGTTCCACCAGTGATTGACGAGCGGGGTGAGCGCAATGCGGACCTTGCCGGCGATCTGGGTCCAGAGCTGCAGCGTGTCGCAAGTGTCGCTCCACGCCGCGAAAGGAAGATCGGGCCATTGCGGATGACCGGTCATCTGCTCAACTCTTCAGCACACCGCCGGTCACAGCATGTCCTTGATAGCGTGGATCAGGCTGCGGTCGACGCTGATGAGGTCCGCATCGCGCGGCAAGGAGAGCTTGCCCCGTTCCTCGGCCGACAGGCCGCGCCCCTGCAGGATGACGCGGCCGTCGGAGGTGAGAAATATCGACGAAGCTTCCTTATCGTCGCTTGCTTTCCAGATCAGCTCAACGCGAAAATTGACCGCCATGGTGATGTTTTACTCGGCTGCGGTCGCGTGCGCCGCCGCGGCCGCCTGCTCGTCGCGATAAAGCCGGTCGACGATGCGCCGCGCCTGAATGCCGCCGGCGTCGGCATTGATGTCGACTTGCGGCGCATCCGGCCGCAGGCTGATCGAGCGCTGCTGCGCCGTAAACACCGCCACGTCTTCGAGGAACGCCGTCTTGATCTGGTCGAAGACGCGTTCGGTCATCGCGGCGTTGTGCGGCTCGAAATCATGCGCCTGCGCCCAGAAGTAATGCGACGTGGTCTCGGTCTCCGGCGTGATGGCGTTGAGATTGCGCATGCCGATACCGCCGACGCGGCGGCCCTCCGGAGCGCCGGTGCCGGTCGGACAGGCGCCGACATCGAGCCGCAGGAAGGCCGGCGGCGTATAGTCGATGATCTGCCAGCGGTCGACATTGCCGGTGAATTTGCCAACTTTGACGAAAGTCGGCGGTGCCGGCTGATCGATGATCCAGCGCGTCACCAGGACATTGTTCGGCGCGCGCTGCACCCTGACCGCGGCATGCTCGACCAGCGCCATATTGCCGATCGTAGTCTCGTGGACGAAGGCGAGATGGGTGAGATCGAGCAGATTATCGACGATCAACTGCCAGTTGGCCTCGACGTGAAGATAGGACGGCTTGGCGCCCCAATCCGGGTCGGACATCCAGTGGAAGTCGCAAATCTGCGCCGGATCGGCCAAGGCCGGATCGCCCATCCAGATCCAAATCCAACGATAGCGCTCGACCACGGGATAACTGCGCACGCGGGCATTTTGCGGAATGTGGTCCTGCCCGGGCACCCGGACGCATTTGCCGGAGCCGTCGAAGCGCAGGCCGTGATAGTGGCATTGCAGCATGTCGCCGACGATCTTTCCCATCGACAGCGGCAGACGGCGATGCGGGCAGCGGTCTTCGAAGGCGTGCAGCGCACCATCGGCGGTGCGGAACACGACCACCGGCTCGCCGAGGATAGTGCGGCCGAGCGGCCGGTCGCGGACCTCTTCGTCCGAGGCGGCGACATACCAGTAATTCCGCAGAAACATGGCATCCTCCCTGCGGCGCTTTTTCGGCGCTCACTTTAGGCGCACGCCGCGCTGACCTCAATCCGCCATTCCGGCAGACTGTCACGGCGTGAGGATTTTCATTCCTCCAGCAATGCTTATAATGCTAAGGAATTTTCGAGGATACTCCGAGATGCCGGAAACTGCCGGGCCTGAACTGCTGCGAGACTGGATCGAGCGGGCCGCGCGCCGCGGTCCGGATAAGACCTGGGTTGTGTCGGCCGAGGACGGCCGCAGCGTCACTTACGGGCAATTGCGCGACATGATCGGCCGTTTCGCTGCGTTCCTGCGCGCGCGCGGGCTCGGCCGCAACGATCGGGTCGCGCTCCTTGCCAATAATTCGATCGAACATTTGCTGTGCTATTTCGGCGTGATGGCGGCCGGCGCGACCGTGTGCACCGTTCACATCGAGATGAACCGCAATCAGCTCGGCAACATTTTCGAGCGGCTCAAGCCGCGGCTCATTCTCTTTCAGGACGGCCTGCAACTCGACGATCTACTTGACGCGACCGCCATACCGCGGCTGCGCCTTGGGCGCTGGGACAAGCCGGAGACCGGCACGCTGTTCGACGAGCTTGCGCGCCTGCCGCCGAGCGAGCCGCAAGGCGCGGCGCAGCCGGACGATGACGCCATCATCCTCTTTACTTCGGGCACCAGCGCCACGCCCAAGGGCGTCATTCTAAACTATCGCGAATATCTGTTGAACATCGATCCGCTCGCCGAAGGCTTCGGCATTACCGCCGACGATCGGCTTTACGACTTCCGGCCTTTCAGCTGGAACTCGGCGCAGACGCTGGGGGCGCTGACGGTGGTGAACCGCGGCGCCACGCTGGTGCTGTCGGAGAAATTTTCGGCCAGCCGTTTTTTTCGCCACTTACACGATCACGGCGTGACGATCTCCACCGGCAATCCGACCACGATCAATATTCTGCTCAACAGCGAGCAGACGACACGTCGTGATGATGTGCCGAAGCTGCGCTTCATCACGTCGAGCTCGGCGCCGCTCTTGCTCGAAGAGTGGAAGCGGTTCGAGCAGAAATTCGGCATCCCGGTGGCGCAGGGCTGCGGCGCCAGCGAAGTGAGCTGGATCGCCGCCATTCCCGGCGAACAGCGCCGGCTCGGCACCGTCGGGCGGCCGTTTGCCTATCACGATCTCGCCATCGTCGATGCCGAAGGCCGGCGCTTGCCGGCGGGCGAGATCGGCTATGTGGAACTCGGCGGGCTCGGCGATCATCCGTTCCGCTATCTCGGCGACGATGGCGAGGTGAAAGTGCACAGCCGCGGCCGCTTCCGTACCGGCGATCTCGGCTCGCTCGATGCTGAAGGCTTCTTGACGCTGAGCGGCCGCGAGAAGGAACTGATCATCCGCGGCGGCGCCAAGATTTCGCCGGTTGAGATCGATTCCTTCCTGATGCAGCACGCCGACGTGATCGAGGCTGCGACCATCGGCGTGCCGGATGCGATCTACGGCGAAGAAGTCATGAGCTACGTCGTGGCGCGGCCCGGCGTCGATGCCGAGGCGCTATTGCGCTATTGCGCCGGCGCGCTGCCGGCGTTCAAGGCGCCGAAGCGGATCGTGCTCAGCCCGTCGTCCTTGCCGAAGACCGAACGCGGCAAGCTCGACCGCCGCGCCTTGGCGGAACGGTGGCGTCAGGAGGCCAGTAGCTAAATACGCCCTCTCCTCACTTTGCCGTGCACTTCGTCAGGAAACTTACCAGTTTCGACCTGACCCGGCGCTCGCCGATCAGCCACCCTGCTGGCCTATCTCCCAGTCCGCGCCAGCGAATGCACCCAGCCGTGCATGCGCTTCTTGGCGTTGGCAATGTCTTCCTTCGAGAACCAATCTTCCGGCTTGACCTTGTCGACCGGATAGACCGGGCGCAGGAAGTCGCTCTCGTAACCGAACGGCACCGTGGCATCGATGCCCATGCCGCCTTCGAAGCGGGTATTCGACGCGGTCCATTGCTGGCCGCCCGCGGTCATGCGCTCCGACGGCATGAAGGTCTGGCCGCGGCCGCCGGGGATCGGATTGAGGATGTCGGTCTGCGGATTGACGCGGGTGGTCAGGCACCACATCACGTCGTCCATCGAATAGGGATCGACGTCCTCGCTGACCGCGATGGCAATCCGCATGCCCTGCGAGCACGACAAGGCGGCGCCCAGGAAGTTGCGCTGCCAGCCCTCGTCGATCTGATTGCGCTTCTTGACCTGGATGACGCAGCCGCCCCAGTCGGTCATGCAGTACGGGATCACCACGTTCTGCACGATGCCGGGCTGCAGCCGGTTGCACAGCTCGTAGATCGCCGCCTCGCGCACCGTGGTGTCGATATTGTGGTCGTCGAGCATGTGCACGCCGAGCGCGAAGATGATCGGCTTGGTCTCCGGCTTGCGCATGGTGATGCCGGTGACGTGGAAGGTCGGCGCCTTGTAGGCCTTGCCCATATAGCCGGCCCATTCCGGATGGAAGTGATGACGGCCTTGCACGCCGGCGTCTTCCGATTCCTTGGTCTCGTAGCGGCGGTCGCGGGGATTGACGTAGCCTTCGAGCACCAGTTCGCAATCGGCGAGCGCCATGGCGTCCACCGTGCGCGCCTTGACGAGCCGGATCGGCGCGCCCTGCACCGCGGACGCGATGCCGATCTCGTCGCAGCCCATCGGCAGGACGGCGTAGTCAAAACCGGCGCCGGCCAAGAGCGTGCACGCCGGCGGCACGCCGAAGCACATGGTGATCGGGACCGGCTGGTCTTCCTTGTAATATTTATTGACCACCTGCCACATATGCGAGCCGGGCGAGATCTGGAACGTGCCGACATTGCCCCAGCGGAAATTCATGCGGTTATAGCCGAGGTCGGAGCCGCCCTCGAATTGCGCACCGGTGACGCAGCGGATGCCGGAGCCGACGGTGAGCTCGGACTCGTAGGTGGTGTGACGGATCGGCACCATCCATTTGTTGACGTCGTCCGGCTTGTCGACGACGAATTCCTGACACGGCGCGTCGCCCTGCGCGATCTCGACGGGCTTGATCGGATGCGACAGCGCGTAGGCAAGCTTGCGCACCCGCTCGGCGTCGTCCTTCCAGCCGAACATCCGGTTGATGATCGCCATGTCGCCGAACAGGTTGGTGATGACGCGGTGATTGGGCTTGCCCTTGACGTTGTTGAACAGCACCGGGCAACCGCCGTCCATGTGCTTTTGCAGGCCGGTGACCTGCAAGTCCGGATCGACCTCCTTGTCGGTCTCGATCAATTCACCCGACGCGCGCAGCCATTCCAGCGTCGAACGCAGATCGAAGGCCTGGTTCGGCGTTGCGGCAGCGTGTTGTTCGTTGCGAAGCGGCTGTTGCATTGATGGCGTTCCCATTGCATAGATTTCTAAGTAATTATCTGCATGGATAGCCCGGACCTGTCAACGCCGATGCCGGCCCGCAAAGATCCGAAAGCCAAGGCTTCGCGTCGCGAGATCAAGGCTTCGCACCGCGAGGTCGAATTCCCGCCGCGCTTGTCGTCCGGTTATCTGGTGCGCGACGCGCACCGTGCTTTCCAGCGGTTGCTGGAGCGGCGCATCGCACCCTACGGCGTGGCGCGCGGCCAATGGTATTTTCTGCGCGTGCTTTGGAACGCCGACGGGCTGTCACAACGAGAACTATCGGCGCGCGTGGGCATGATGGAACCCACCACGGTCATTGCGCTGCGCAGCATGGAGCGATCCGGCCTGATCCGGCGCGTGCGCGGCGACGACGACCGCCGCAAGATGCGCGTCTTTCTCACGGCGAAGGCGCAGCGTCTGCGCAGCGAATTGCTCGGCGTGGCGCAGCGCATTACCGAGGATGCCGAACAGGGTATCGCTTCTCGCGATCTCGCGTCGTTCCGCAGTGTCATTGCCCGGATGACCACGAACCTCGATCGGATCGAACGTTAGAGCATGATCCCGAAAAGTGGATACCGGTTTTCGGAAAAGATCATGCTCAATCAGGCTCTAGCGCGCGCTGCAGAACTGATTTTGCCGCGCAGCCGTCGCCCAACCGGGAGCGAGCGTCAGCGGTGCGCGGGATTGTCGAGCGGACGGCAGAATCTTTGCAGAAGCGGACCGATGGCCGAACGCAGGCGGGACGCCCAGTGCCACAACACCGGTGTTTGCTTGATGAAGCGTTTGGTCCGGCGCCGCGCGATCGAGAGCAGGTTGACGCTCTGGCCGCGCCATGTCGCACCTGTGCTGTAATCGTACAGCTTCAGGCGGAGGTCGGACCATTCCAGCTTGTAATGCTCGTCGCCGATGGTGAAGTCGAACAGCCGCAAGCCGCGCCGGATGCCGTAGGCCAAGAGCTCGCGCAGGTGCAGCGTGCCAGGGCCGTAGCGGGTCAATTCGTTGTCGCAATAGCTCGACAGCACGTGGTAGTAGCAATCACCGAACACGATGGCGAAATTCGCCGCCGCGCAGGCCGACCCGATCTGCACGCGGCTGACATGAGCCAGATGCCGCGAATTCGGATTGGCCGCAAAGTCGGCGAAAAACTCCCGATAGCCGGGCCGCGCAAAGATGTCGGCAATGCCCTTGCGCGCAAAGATCCGCTTCTTCTGCTGCCACAGCGTGTCGAGCGTCTGCCGCAAGTCGGCCGGCTCGGCGACAGTCTCGAAGCGGATTTCGCCGAATTCGGACATGTGCTTGCGCTTGGTGCGATCGCGCCGGCGCGTCGCCGAAGACCGCCGCGCGCGATAGAAGGTTTCCCAGTCGTCGCCCAGTTGCGTGATGTGCGCACTATTGGCGTTCGGCATCGCGCCGAGATTGACGAAGGGATTGCTCTGGACGCCGACCGTTTGCGGCATCTTCTCGAACTCGATCCAGTCGTAGCGCAGCCGGCGATCGGATTGCAGGCACGTGAGCACCTCGCGCCACATCGCAAGGAAGCGATCGGGGGTGACGCGCTGCGCAAAATCGCGTGCCAACAACGGCGCGTTGTAATCGCACAGCTCCTGGCCGAGCCAGCATAGCCGCCGCACCGGACGCCGCGTCTCGATGGCGAGCGGCAGGATGAATGCGGTTTTGCCGTCGGCAAAACGCCCGACCACGATAACCGGCACGGCGCCGGCACGGGCGCCGATGTGGCGCTGCCACGTTGCCAGCCATTCGAAGCTCTGGAATGCGGTGCATTCGGCGCTTTGCTGGAAACGGCGCCATTCGTCTTCGACGTCGTCAAGGCGGGTGTGGATGCTAAAGGTCGGTTCGGGCGCAAGTTCGCGGGACAAATCCGCCAGACGCGACAGCGCGACCTGCCCGGCATCGACCGACGCGGCCGCCGCGCGGAACGCTGTTAATGGTGTGGCGCGTGTCACGATCTGGTCACGAACTCGGTCACAACTTGCTCGCGAATTTGGCCGGCACGGCGCAAGCCGCATTGCAACCTGTCTTAAGAGGAAAACCTTAAATGTGCATCCCTCGGGGCGCGGTCACGTTGGGTTAACGTAAAGAGACCGCTGCGCTTTATCGCTGCCGGAGCCGTGTCGGTTTGGCGCAGTTAGCCCGGTAGAAAGGCGCGCTCGACCGCCGTATCCTTAACTTAACAATGTCGACAGGACGCGCCGGACCCGGCGTGATGGGGAGGATGTCATGAATAAGCTTTGGCAATGGTTTCGCATCATCGGCCTGTGCCTAGTGGCAATGCCGGCGGCAACTGCCGCGCATGCCCAGGCCGGCAATTATCCGAACAAGGCGGTGACGATCATCTCCGACGCGGCGCCGGGCTCGACGCCCGACGTCGACGCGCGCTTTGTCGCCGAAGGGCTCGGCAAAGCGTTCGGCCAGCAGTTCATCGTGGTCAATCATCCCGGCGCCAACGGCAGCATCGCCGCCCGCGCCGCATCGGAAGCCGTGCCCGACGGCTACACGCTGTTCATGCCGGCACTGTCGACCTTCGTGGCGCTGCCGTCGGTTGCGCCAAACCTGCCCTTGATGCTGCCGCGCGACTTCATCCCGATCGGATACACCGCCGAAAATCCGATGTTCGTTGCGGTGAACCCGAAGCTCGGCGTCAGCACGCTGCCGCAGCTCATCGCGCTCGCCAAAAAGGAACCGGGAAAAATTTCGATTGCGGTGACCGGCGCCGGCAGGTTGACCGATCTCACCGGACTGTTGTTGCAGGACCGCGCTGACGTGCAGCTGCTGCGCGTGCCTTATACCGGCGGCCCGGCGGCGGCGCTTGCCGACGTCGGTTCGGGCCGCGTCTCGATGATCATCGAAGGCTATTCGGGAATCGTCGGTGCGGTAAAGGCGGGGCAGGTCAAGCTGATCGCAGTGGCGTCGCCCGAGCGTTTGCCGCAATTTCCCGATCTGCCGACGGCTGCCGAAACCCTCCCGGACTTTCGGGCACTGGGCTGGCAAGTTCTGGTCGCCCCCAAAGGCACGCCCACGGCGATCGTCGGCAAAGTCAGCGACGTCTTGGCCAAAGTCGTCAGCGACGCCGATTTCAAGAAGCGGCTGGCGAATATCGGCAGCTATTCGCGCGCCATGACGCCCGAGCAGACGCTTGCCTTTGTCGAGAAAGAGCAGCAAACCTGGGCGCCGGTGCTGCAAAAAGCGGCCAAGAAGTAACCGGCGAATTTCGTCAGAAGGGATTTCGGCATGTTGACGCTGTATTACGCTCCGGGTGCCTGCTCGATGGCCTCGCATATCGTGCTCGAGGAGAGCGGCGAGCCATACGAGCCGAAGAAGGTTGATCTGGCCGGCGGCGAGCAGCGCACCGAGGCCTATCTGAAAATCAACCCGCTGGGCCGTGTGCCGGCGCTGCGCCTCGATAACGGCGAGCCGCTCACCGAGAACACCGCCATTCTGCCGTATCTCGGCAAGCGCTTCGGCCTGTGGCCGAAGGACCCGATGGCGGAGGCCAAAGCGCTGTCGCTGATCGGCTTCTTTGCGTCGAGCGTGCACCCGGCACACGCCCATGTCGGTCGGCCCGAGCGCTATACCGCCGATGCCAATGCCTATCCCGGCATCAAGGACATGGGCCTGAAAACTTTCCACGGCTATCTGAAGCAGATCGACGGCATGCTGGCCGGACGCGAATGGTTCGGCGACAGCTATTCCGTGCTCGACCCTTATGGCTTCGTTTTCTACACCTGGGGCGTGCGCCGCGAACTGCCGATGGCGGAGCTGAAGAACTACACCGCGCACAAGGATCGTCTGATGAAGCGGCCGGCTGTGGCGCGCGTCGTGGCGGACGAGAAGATCAAGGTGTGAGCGATTACGCCGTCTTCTGCACCTTGAGCCCAAGCTCGTTGATGGTGCGCTCGCGCATGATGAATTTCTGGATCTTGCCGGTCACCGTCATCGGAAATTCGTCGACGAATTTGACGTAGCGCGGCACCTTGTAGTGTGCGATCTGATCGCGGCAGAACGCCTTGATCTCGTCCTCGGTGGCGGCGACGCCGGGCCGCAGCTTGACCCAGGCGCAAATTTCCTCGCCATAGCGGTCGTCCGGCACGCCGATGACCTGGACGTCTCTGCACTTTCGGATGCCGGTACAAGAACTCCTCGATCTCGCGCGGATAGACGTTCTCACCGCCGCGGATCACCATGTCCTTGATGCGGCCGACGATGTTGCAATAGCCCTCGGCGTCGATGGTGGCGAGGTCGCCGGTATGCATCCAGCGCGCCGCGTCGATCGCTTCGCGGCTGCGCTCCTCGTCGCCCCAGTAGCCGAGCATCACCGAATAGCCGCGCGTCAATAATTCGCCGGGCGTGCCGGGCGGCACGATGCGCCCCTGCATGTCGACGATCTTCACTTCCAGATGCGGCTGGATGCGGCCGACGGTCGAGACGCGCCGTTCCAGCGGATCCTCGGTCGAGCTTTGGAAGCTGACCGGGCTGGTCTCGGTCATGCCGTAGGCGATGGTGATTTCCGACAAGCTCATCTTGGCGACACAGCGCTTCATCACTTCGATCGGACACGGCGAGCCGGCCATGATGCCGGTGCGGAGCGTCGAGAGATCGAAGCGGCCGAATTCGGGATGATCCAGTTCGGCGATGAACATGGTCGGCACGCCGTGCAGTGCCGTGCAGCGTTCCTCGGCCACCGTTTCCAGCGTAACGAGCGGATCGAAGCCCTCGCCGGGGAATACCATGCAGGCGCCGTGCGTGACCGCGGCCAGATTGCCCAGCACCATGCCGAAGCAGTGATAGAGCGGCACCGGGATGCAGAGGCGATCCTCCGGGGTGAGCCGCATCGCCTCGCCGATGAAGAAGCCGTTGTTGAGGATGTTGTGATGCGACAGCGTCGCGCCCTTGGGAAAGCCGGTGGTGCCCGAGGTGAACTGGATATTGATCGGCTCGTCGAATTGCAGTTGCGGCCCGAGCTCGGCGATGCGCTGCGCCTCCTTCTCGGTACCGCGCGCCAAAATTTCGGAGAAGCGGAACGTGCCGGGATGCCAGCCGTCGCCGAGGAGCACGACCGAACGCAGCGCCGGCAGCCGCGCCGATTCGAGCTTGCCGGGCGTGGCATGGCCGAGCTCCGGCGCCAATTCGCGCAGCATGCCGACATAGTCCGAGGTCTTGAAGCGCTCGGCGAGAATGAGCGCCTTGCAGCCGACCTTGTTGAGCGCGTATTCGAGCTCGGCGATGCGATAGGCGGGGTTGATATTGACCAGGATGAGGCCGGCTTTCGCCGTGGCGAATTGGGTCAGCACCCATTCCGAATTGTTGGGCGACCAGATGCCGATGCGGTCGCCGGGATGAAGCCCGAGCGTCAACAGCCCGGCGGCGAGCCTGTCGACCTGCTGCCGCAGTTCGCCGTAACTGAGCCGCACATTCTGGTGGCGGACCACCAAAGCCGGCCGCGTAGGCCATTTGTCGCAGACGGCATCGAAAAATTGCCCGATGGTCTGGCCGATGAGCGGCTGCTCGCTCGCGCCGTGCACGTAACTCAGCTTGAGACCGGCCATAGCGTGTCCTCCGAGACGTTCGGGCGACTATAGCGCCTTCCCGCGAAAGCTGCGAAGTCTCATGGCACGGGAATGCCGAACCCGGATCGCCTTTTTGTGCGCGACCGGGCTTGGTACAGTCAGCTCAAGCCGCTCGATAAGCACGTCCAAGGAGATTCATGTCCGGCACGCAGGAGGAACTTTCCGTGTCGCTGTGGCGCGGCGGCAAAGACGGCCGCTATCAGACCTACACCGTGCCACGGCGCGAGAGTCAGACCGTGCTCGACGTGGTGACTTACGTGCAACGCCATCTCGATCCGACGCTGTCCTATCGCTTCGCCTGCCGGGTCGGCGTGTGCGGCTCCTGCGCCATGACCGTCAACGGCAAACCGCGCTGGACCTGCCGCACCCATGTAGCCAAGGTCGCCGGTACCGGCCGGCTGGAAATCGGCCCGCTGGAGAATTTGCCGGTAATCAAGGATTTGACCACCGACATGGCGGAGTTTTTTCAGAAATGGCAGCGCGCCAAGGGCGTCTTTGCGCCGTCGCAGACACGGCACGACGCCATTGCGCAAATCCGGCCCGACACGCCGACACGCGTCGCCGCCGACGCGGCGATCGAATGCATCAATTGCGGCGTCTGCTACGCCGGCTGCGATACGGTGCGCTGGAACTCCGCTTATCTCGGGCCGGCGGCGCTGACGCGGGCATGGACGCTGGTCAACGACCAGCGCGATTCCGGCAACCGCGAGCGGCTGCAAGCCGTCGCCGCCGATGGTGGCTGCCATTCTTGCCATTCGCACCAGTCCTGCCAGGAGCTCTGCCCGCAGACGCTCAATCCAACCGCCGCGATTGCCGGACTGAAGCGGCGCACGGCGGCGGCTTATCTGAAGGGCGAGATCAAGGCATGAATGTTCGGCTCTATGTCTGGCAGCGGGGGACGGCCGCGGTGATGGCGCCGCTCGTTCTCGGCCATATCGCCGTGATCTTCTACGCCACGCGCCAAGGTCTGAGCGCCGCGGATATTCTGGCGCGCACGCGTGGCAGCATTTTGTGGGGGGCCTATTACGGCCTCTTTGTCGCCGCCGTTTCCATCCACGCCGCGATCGGCATCCGTAATATCTTGAGCGAATGGTCACCGCTGAACGAGCGACGCATCGGATTTCTCGCGATTACATTTGGGCTGCTGCTGGCGCTGCTCGGCGCGCGCGCCGTCGCCGCGGTGGTGCTGTCGTGACCGCGCGGCTCACAAAACACCGCGACAGCGCGCTGTGGATCGCCGCCATGGTGCACCGGCTGTCCGGCCTGGCGTTGGCGATCTTCCTGCCGTTCCATTTTCTGGCACTCGGTCTCGCCATCGACAGCGAGGCGCGGTTCGAGCGCTTCCTGCGCTGGACCGATCAGCCGCTGGTCAAGCTTGCCGAAGGCGGGCTCGTTTTCCTGCTCGCGGCGCATCTGCTCGGCGGCTTGCGCGTATTGGTGATCGAGAATTTCGCCTGGCGGGACGGCCAAAAGCAGCTCGCCACTCTTGCCGCCGCGGTGTCAGTGCTGATCGCCATCGGCTTTCTGGCCGGCGTGTTCTGAGGCCCGCATGAACGTCGAGCATTTGAAAACCGATATTTTGATTCTCGGCTCCGGCGGCGCCGGGCTGTTTGCCGCGCTGCATGCGCTCAAAACCAATCCCGATCTCGACATCACGGTGGCGAGCAAGGGACTGCTCGGCAAATGCGGCTGCACGCGCATGGTGCAGGGCGGCTACAACGTCGCGCTCAATCCCGGCGATTCGATCGAGCGCCATTTCATGGACACGATCGAAGGCGGCAAATGGCTGCCGCATCAGGAGCTGGCCTGGACGCTTGTAACCAAAGCCATCGAGCGCGTGCGCGAGCTGGAAAACGAGATCGGCTGTTTCTTCGACCGCAATCCCGACGGCACGCTGCACGGCAAGGCCTTCGCCGGCCAGACGTTTGACCGCACTGTGCACAAAGGCGACCTCACCGGCATCGAGATCATCAACCGGCTGATGGAGCAGGTCTGGGCGCGGCCGATCCGCCGTCTCGAGGAGCATCGCGCCGTCGCGCTGATCCCGACGCAAGGCGGTGCGCTCGCCGGCGTGCTGATGATCGACGTGCGCACCGGCGAATTTCGCTTCGTCAGTGCGCAAGCCGTGCTGCTCGCCACCGGCGGCGGTCCGACCATGTACCGCTATCACACACCGTCCGGCGACAAGACAATGGACGGCCTCGCCATGGCGCTACGCCTCGGCCTGCCGTTGCGCGACATGGAGATGGTGCAATTCCATCCGACTGGCCTCCTTGCCGGACGGGACACCCGGATGACCGGCACCGTGCTGGAAGAAGGTTTGCGCGGCGCCGGCGGACATCTGCTCAATGGCGCTATGCATCGCTTCATGGGCGACTACGATCCGAAGCTCGAGCGCGCCACCCGCGACGTCGTCAGCCGCGCTATCTACGCCGAGATGCGGGCCGGCCGCACTACGCCGAACGGCGGCGTCTATATCAAGATGGACCACCTTGGCCCGGCCAAGGTGGCCAAACAATTCAAAGGCATGGTGGATCGCTGCCGCGATTGCGGCTTCGATCTCGCCGGCGGACTGGTCGAAGTGGTGCCAACCGCGCATTATTTCATGGGCGGCGTGGTTTGCGAGGTCGACACCACAACCGAGCGGTTCGGCCTGTTTGTCGCCGGCGAGGACGCCAGCGGCATGCATGGCGCCAACCGGCTCGGCGGCAACGGCGTCGCCAACTCCACCGTGTTCGGCGGCATCGCCGGCAACGTCATGCCGGGCTTCATCGCCGAGAATCCCGGTCATCGCCCACCCGATACCCGTGTCCTCGATGCCGAAGTCGAGCGCGCGCTGTATCCTTTCGCCCGCAAGCCCGGCGACCTCAACGTGCTGCGCGAAAAGCTCCTCGACACGATGTGGGATGAGGTCGGTGTCGTGCGCGACCGCGCCAGCATCGAGCGCGGCCTCGCCGGCATCGACGCCATCGAAGCGGAACTGCTCGCCAGCGGCCTTGCCGATGCCGGGCGGCAGTTCAATCTGACCTGGCACGACTGGCTCAATCTGCGCTCATTATGCGAGATCAGCCGCGTCATTGCGCGCGCCGCGCTCAAGCGCGAGAACTCCCGCGGCGCGCATTACCGCTCCGATTTTCCCGACCCGGGCGATCTGGCGACCTCGACCTTCACGGTGGCGAGGTCTATATCCGGCGGGATCGAGATGACCGAACGGCCGGTTGAGTTTACCCATGTGAAGCCCGGCCAGACGCTGTTGCGCGATCCGATCGCGGCCGAATAGAGGCGACCATGATTCCGCTCTCGTCCATTCAACGCACCGCCGAAGATTTGATGGCCAAAGCGGCCATCGAAATCCCCGAGGATTATCTCGCCGGCTTGCGGCGCTGCGCCGACACTGAAAAGGGCGACCTGTCGTCCTTCGTCATCAAGGCCATGTTGGAGAACTATGAAGCGGCCAAGGAAGACCGCCGCGCCATGTGCGGCGATACCGGCCTGCCGCGCTGGTACGTCAAGATCGGTAACGAGGCGCGCCTGGAAGGCGGTCCCATCGCGCTGGAAACCGCGCTGCGCCGCGCCACCGCGCGCGCCACGACAAATGTGCCGCTGCGGCCCAACCGCGTGCACCCGCTGTGGCGCACCGATCACAACAACAATGTCGGCATCAACGCGCCGGAGATCGAATATTCGTTCCATCCCGACGCCGACTGGATCGAGCTGACCACCGTGCACAAAGGCGGCCTGTTCGGCACCGATTACCGCATGCTGTTTCCCGGTGACGGCATCGAGGGTATCAAGCGGTTTTATCTCGACACGCTGATCGGCTTCGGCAAGCGTGGGCTTGCCTGCCAGCCGGCCATTGTCGGTATCGGTCTCGGCGGCTCCAAGGACACCAGCGTGGTGCTGGGCAAGCAGGCCTCCTGCCTGCGCGTCGTCGGCTCGCGCAACCCCGATCCGAAAATCGCGGCGCTGGAAGACGAGTTCAAGAAGCTCGGCAACAATATCGGCATGGGCGCGATGGGCTTCGTCGGCTCCTCGATGGTGATCGATTGCCATATCGAGGTCGGCTACTGCCACACCGGCGGCATGCCGATGTCGGTGCATATGTTCTGCCTGTCGTCGCGCCGCGCCTGTGCGCGCATCGCAACGGACGGCAAGGCCACGTTCCGCACCGATCCGATGTGGTTCACCGATTACATGCGCCGCTCCACGGTCGAGTGGGGCGAGCAGGCCGCGGCGGCTGCGGAATAGATTTGGCAGCAGAACAACATGCCCGACCTCAAAACCGTTCACATCGACCTTCCCGCGCGCACCGAGGATCTGCGCAAGCTGGAAATCGGCTCGGTCGCCTATCTCACCGGCCGCGTCTTCACCGCGCGCGAGGGCGTCTATAAGCGGGCGATTGGCGACGGCGTCGGCATGCCGGCGGGTAAAGACGTCCTTGGCATTACCAATTTCCATTGCTCGCCGGCCGCCAGCATCAATCCCGACGGCACCTACACCGTCGGCGCGGTCACCGCGACCGCGTCGTTCCGCTTCGCCCAGTGGCTCGAAGGCTGGTTCAAGATTTCCGGCTGCAACGTCATCATCGGCAAAGGCGGCATGACGTCGGAGAGCTACCGGACGCATTTCGTGCCGAACAATGCCGTCTATCTCACCACCGTCGGCTATGGCACCGGCGCGCTGTTGGGCCGCGGCATCAAGCGCGTTGCCGGCGTCTATTGGCTTGAAGAGCTTGGCTTGGCGCAAGCCGTCTGGGTGCTCGACGTCGAGAAATTCGGCCCGTTCCTGGTCGAGAGCGACCTTGCCGGCAACTCGTTGTTCGAGCGCGAGAACGCCAAGATCGCCCCCCACATCGAGCAGCTTTATGCCGGCACCCGGCCGGCGACGCTGCACCGTTACGGCGAGACCGACGATAAGACTAAGGAAGTGATCTGAGGAGAAAGTTCGATCACGGCACGGGAGGGGTAGATGAGCAGCGGAGTCCCGGCAGCAAAATCCGTCGGTCAGCGAATCACTGACGAGTTGAAGGAATTTCTCGTTCTCGCGGCTTATCTCTACGTCTGCTTCACCGCGCTGGCTTATCTCAAAGCCGCAATCCTGCAGGCCCACGGCATCGCTTTCGCGCCCTTCGGCTTCGCCGCCGTCAAAGCCCTCATCTGCGCCAAGTTCATGAGCCTGGGCCACGCGCTGCATATGGGCGAGCGATACAAGAACCGGGCTCTCATCTGGCCCACGCTCTACAGGTCGCTCGTTTTCGTCGCGCTGCTCCTGGTCCTCAGCGCACTGGAAGAGGTCACCACCGGGATCATCCAGCATCGGACGCTTCTCGATTCGATATCGAGCGTGGGCGGCGGCACGCTCGATCAGCTCATCGCCACAAGTTTCGTCGTGCTGCTGATCCTCATCCCGTTCTTCGCGTTCCGGACACTCGGCGAGGTCGTCGGTGAAGACAATCTGGTTCGGGTATTTTTTCACGGCCGCGCCTCACCCGACACTGCTTAAGCCGCATTCTCACTTGCGGAGCAGATAGATCGGGCTCGACCAGGCGCGGTGGCCGTCCTCCTGCTGAACGCGAACATAGAGCCGCGTGTCGCCATCCGGTCTGATCTTCGCTTCGACGACATGAGCCATCCGCCGCGCGGTCATGATCTCGGGCAGACGCTGCAGGGTGACGGCCCGGTCAAGGCCGCCGGCGTCGAAGACGGTTTCCTCGACGCCGATGTCGGCGATCGAGGCTTCCCCTGAGACCGGCTTGGTCTGAAACGCGAGCCGCCCGGTCTTCTGCTGGAGCCACAGATCGATTGCGCCGTAATTTCCGGTGGCCACGGCTTTCCAGCCGACCGCACTACCGTCCTGATGTTGGATGCCGCGATCGAGGTTCCAGTTGTTGATGACGTGAGTCTTCACGATGCTGTTGTCGCTCACCGTGAGGGAGCCGTCCCAGGTTGTCGTGCGTGCGCGGCCGCGATACTCCGCGCCGCGATAGCTGAGGCGCACCCGGGCGCCGAGATCGGCCGTGCCGTAAGGCCGCACGGTCTCGACGAGGTCGAAGCCGTCGAAAATATCAATCCTCTCGATCGGTGCCGAACCGACGGCTTCGACGGAAAGCCTGACCGTGTCCGCAGCCGCACGCGCAATGTCGCCCATGATCAGCCGTCGCGTCATGGCCGCGATTGTGGGATCAAAAGCCGGGTCGCGGGCAAACAACTCGGCATCGTCCGCGAGCTCGGCGCTCACATTGAGGATCATGCGGTTGCCGGTGGTGCCGTAATGATGCCGACGGCGCATGGCTTCGAATATCGCGTCACGGTCGAGGCGCTCGGCGAGGAAGCAGGTCAGACCGCCCTGGCTGCCGAAGAACGACGCGCCGGGATAACAGGCGCCCGGCCGTCCCTTATGGCCGTCGGAATTGGCGACCACGCCGACCCGATAATTCTTCTCGAAGGCGTCGTGCAAAATCCACTCGAACGTGCCCCAGGCGGAATGCACCTCGACGGCGGTCTCGAGCTTCGCATCATGGGCGTAGCGGATGTCGGCATAACGACCGCCGACATGGGAGACCACGACGCAGTCCTTGCCTTGCAGCCGCCTGAAGAGGTCGTGCGCGGTGTGCGCGTCGGCGGCCTCGTCGACGATATCGGCAGCATCGGCGATCTGCGCATGCGAGGAGCGGTGAATGGTCTCGCCCTCGCGCCGAAAGTGCACATTGCGGTCACCGCCAACTGCCGTATTAGCGGACCATTCGTAGCCGGGGATGCAGACAAAAGAGCCCGGCCGGTCGAACGCGCGCGACAGCCGATTCAGCTCGGCCCAGAACGCCGCGGTGATCTGGAAGTCGTTGCCCTGATGGCCCATCACGTCGAGGAAGGCCTTGTCGCGGCCGAACTCGAAATATTCCCGGGCCGAATTGGTGCCCAGCGTCTCGTTCGACTGGCCGTGGGTGTCGCCCCAGAAATGAACGAGCGGCAGCTCCTTAGGTGCGACGCGCAGCGGATTGGAGCGGCACAGCTCGCTGCCCTGGTCATTGAACACACTGACGGTGAGATCGGTTTCTTCATCGACTTTCAGGCCGTCGACGAGCGCGGCGAATTTGCCGGCCTCGCATTGAACCGTTTCCGGCAGTCCCCGCACCCGCACTGAGCCCTCAAGGCGCAGCTTCGCGGCGATACGGTCTGAGGGATTGCCCCATTTATCGTCGGCCTTGATGGCAAGGCGAAAGGGCTCGCCGGCGCGGACCAGCGTCGGCAGCACGGCGTGCCAGCGCACCGGCGGACCGGGCACGATCGCGATCTTCGGGCTTTGCGGCAGCGGCACATAATCATAGGTCGCGATCGGATCGGCGAGCACGTGAAATTCGAATTCGCTCTCGCAATAGGTCTGCAGCCTGATGCCGGGCCCACCGAAGCGCCGGTCGCCAAAACGGATAGTGATGGTGTCGCCCGGCGCGAGAAAGTGCTTGGCCACGCCGATATAGAGCGAACGGCTCCACGGCCGGATGTTGCGCTTGAACTCCCATTTGCATTCCAGCATCGCGCCGTTCGAGGCTTCGACCGTCGTGTAGCCCTGCCCTTTGGGGTCGTCGAACTGAACCGGTCCGAAATCGGTGGCGAAGCGAAAGCCGATCTTGACTGAGCCGGTATCGTCGACGCCGAATGCTCCCGCCGTATAGACCAGTGTGAAAGACTGGTACGAGCCAGCCTCGAATGCGCCGGAAGGTTCAAGCGTCGCCGAACCCATCAGGTCCGGCCGGTAGTTGGAATAGGGCATCTGCGCTGTCCGTCTGGTTCAGAGCACGCGGATAGACGGCCGCTCTGCCGTCGGATCGACCTCGACTTCCGTACCGTTCGCAATCGCCTGGGTAATGTCGACATCGAACCCGGAAATCATCGTGAAATCAGCCAGCGCCGCGCCCTGCACCATGATCGGATTGACCCGGTTCAAAACCAGCGCCGCCGGCATGACGTCCCGCGACGCCATCTCGTACAGCATCCAGGCGGTGGCGACGCCGCCTTTGGCGGCATCGAGAATGAGCACGCGGTCGCGATAGCTTTCGCCGGCGAGCTTGTGCTCGGGCCGCGAAAACACGCCGCGAATGCGGTCGAGATCGTAGCGCGCGGAGAAGCCGTCGCTGGCGACCAGCGCCCGGGCCCGCACTTTGCGCCCCATGCCCGCACTGGCGTAAAAAATCTTGTCAGTCATGTCAGCGCTCCGCCGGCGCAGGCCGCCGTGACGCATTGTTCCATCGACAGCAGCACCGGCCGATAGCCGTAACCGCCGAGGATATTGGTGAGCTTGGCCGAGTTGGTGGCCAGCCGGCTCCAGCCGTTGGCTTCCGCGATCTCGCGCGCATAGCTCTGGTAAAAGCACATGCCGGACAGCACCGTGCCGCCGGCGGCCTCGATCCGTGCGGTGAGGCCCATGCGGTCGCAATCCGGCTTGACCTGCGGACTGGTCACCGCGAGCAGCGGGATCGTCACGCGGCGGCCGTCGAGCATGCCGGCCAGCGTTTGCATTTCGACCAGACTGAGCTGAGGCGCCGAGAACACGACGACGTCGACCGCGCCGATATCTTTGGCGTAGCGCGCCTGCAACGCGCGGATGTCGGCCTCGCCGATATCGTGGGTCTTGAGCGACACGCCCTGCGGCACGACGTCTTCGAGCCGGATCGCCTCCGGCGTGACGCCGACCATGTGAAACAACGCCACCGAGCCGAAGCTCGCCAGCGCCGCGCCAAAGTGTTTCATTTCGTCGGCGCCCGGCACGCGATCGATGCCGACCAGCGCCGGCACTTGCGAATAATCGCCGGCCAGCCGACCCACGACGCCACCGAGCGCGCCCCAATCGCTAAGCTCGCGCGGCGTCCAGGACAGCTCGACGAGAAAGGTCGCCAGACGGCGCTCATCCAAGTGGTAGCCGTAACGCGGCGTCCGGCCGGTCAGCCCGGCGCTCAGAGCCGACGGCCCGCCTTCGAAATTCGAGCGCGCGCCGCAGACGCTGTTCGAATAGATCACGACGCCGGTGTCGCCATAGGCCATATGCTCGCCGCGCACCGGCGGCATGATGGTCTGATAATTGATGCAGGTATCGGTCATCAGCACGCCGAGCGCCTCGAAGGCGGCGATGGCGCGGTGCTCCAGATCGACCATCCACGGCTGCTGCTTGAGCTGCGCGGCATACGCGAAATCGGTGCCGCGCGGATCGGTGATGGTCGGGATGCGGACGGTGCGCTGCTCGCTCGGCAGCGCGGCCCAGCGTTCCAGCCAATCGACACCGGCGGCGCCGAGCGACTCGGTGTCGGCCATGATGTGGGCTTGGCCGACCGCAACGAAATCGCGCGCGCCGAGGTAGTCGCCAACCTTGATCTGGTGCGCGATCGCCCATTGCCGCAGCGGGCCCAACGCACCCGCCCGCATCGCAATCTCTTCGTCGTTGAGTTTCACGGCGGTGGATTCACTTCGCCGTGGCGCCCGCGGCCTTGATCAGCGGCACCCATTTATCGATCTCGGCGCCGACCAGCTGTCCGAGCGCCTGCGGCGTGCGCTGCGCCGGCGGCGGAACATCGGCGCCGATTTGCGCTAGCCGCTTGGCGACGTCGGGATCCTGCATGGCCTTCTGCACGGCGGCGTTGATGCGATCGACGATTGCCGCCGGCGTGCCCTTGGGCATGAACAGCGCGGTCCAGGCGACGGTTTGTAGTTGCGGTAAGCCGGCTTCAGTCGCCGACGGCACGTTCGGGATCGATGGCGAACGCTGCGGGATCGTCACCACGATGGCGTTCTCGCTGTCATTGAGGATGTGCGGCGTCGCGGTGACGACCTGATCGAACAACAAGTCGATCTGGCCGCCAAGAAGATCGTTGGTGGCCTCGGAGAGGCCGCGATAGGGAACGTGCGTGACATCGGCGCCGGTGAGATGATTGAACAGCAACAGCGTCAGATGCGAGATCGAGCCGACACCGGCCGAGCCCATGGTCGCCTTGCCCTTGTTGGCCTTGGCCCAGGCGATGACATCGCTGAGCGTTTTCACCGGCAGCGTCTTTCTGGTGACCAGCACCATCGGCGTCGAGGCGACAAGAATTACCGGCTCGAAATCCTTGCGCGGATCGTAGGCCAGATTGCTGTAGATGCCGACGCTTGCGGCATGGGTGCCGAGATTGCCCATGACCATGGTGTAGCCGTCGGGCGCGGCGCGGGCGACCTTGGTGGCGCCGATCGTGCCGCCGGCGCCGGTAACGTCTTCGACCACGACCTGCTGACCGAGCGTGGGACCGATGGCTTGCCCGATAAGACGCCCGAGGATGTCGGTCGGTCCGCCGGCGGCAAACGGCACGACCATGGTGATCGGACGGCTCGGATAGTCTTCGGCTCGGGCATTGCACGCGAGGCCGACGGAAGCGATCGCCGCCAGCGCTGCGGCGAGACCGCAAACGGCACGAGTGACGATACAAGGCTTGGTCATTTCTCCCCCACCCGCTAAGCGCGCGATCGCGCGAAATTTTTTCTCGCGGCGAGTGTAAGGAGGCTCGATTGCGTGTCAAATGCACGCGCGCCGAGCAGCGCTTACGTTAAGTGAGGCGTGGCGCGCGGCGGCAATGCGCTGGTACAGCTGGGTGGATTCGAACCACCGACCTCCTGATCCACAGTCAGGCGCTCTAACCAACTGAGCTACAGCTGCACGGCCCGCGGTTTGCGCGCGGAACCTAGGAGCAACGCCCCATTTTGGCAAGATAGCCGAAACCAACCCTTAAAAAGCAAAAAAGCCCGGGCTTGGCCCGGGCTTTCCCCTTGCCGCGATACCGCGGCAGCGCGCTCAGGTGGCCGCAATTAGGCGACCTTGCTGAACGCCTTGTTCATGCCGCTCTTGATCGGCTCGGCGGTCTCGGTCGCGACCTTCTGCGCCAGCGCGCTGAGTTCCTTGCTCTGCTCGCTCAGCGTCTCGAACTGTTTGCGCGTATGCGCGCTTGACAGCTCGATCACTTCCGACAGCGTCTTCGCAGTGATCAGCTCGCCGAAAAAGTCGAACGCCGCATTGGTGTTCATGCGCGCCGCCTCGATCACCTTGAGGCCGTATTCGGATGAGCCCTTGGTGGCCGTCGAATAGGTGGTTTCGAGCACGTCGGTCGCCTCTTCGGCGGCGGCCTTCATCTTCTCGTAGGTGTCCTTGCACTGCGCGACGCCGCGCTCGGCAAATTCACGGAACGCGGCCGGCATTTCGACCTTCGGAATTTCGAATTTCGGCATCTCGAATTTCGGCATCTCGAATGCGCTTGCCGCAGGCTTGCTTTTCACTTTCGGGGGGGTGGTTGTGGTGGTGGCTTCCGCCATGACACTGGTCCTTGATTTCGCTCGTTGCTTCTTGGGCTGTCTCACCTGGAGAGCTTTTTCTTTGATTGGCCTCGCCGCCCGTTGCGCGTTGCCTGACATCGTCTCGTCTTGGTGTCTCGTCTCGGTGCTGCGGCGAAAACGCCGTCCTCGTGAAGCCCACGCATGGGCCGCGGCACCCTCCTAGAGAATTAGATAGCAACATTATTGGTGCAACGCAACAGGAATTATTGCAATGCACAACAACAAAACGTAAATCGTTGAAATAATTTATGGATTTTCAATCCGCCGGGGCGGAATTCTGACTATGTCTTCGGCTTCGCACTATCTACCACGATCTTGGCGGCACTTTGTCCAAGATCCTGGACCTGTGACGACAGCGCCTGCATCTGCCGGCTCAAATATTCGGATTGCAGCCGCATCAGTTCTGCCGCGTCCTTCGCCTGCATGAGCTTTTGCGCGAATTCAAACGTCGCCGTGACGTTCTGCTCGGCGTAACTCATCGATTTATGCGCGATTTCACTCGCGCCGCTCTGCGCCGCCTGCGCCTGGCCCTGCAGCTGCCCCATCGCCTTATTGGCCGCCTCGATAAAGCCGTCGAAGGCCTTGCGCGCCTGCGTCACGCTCTGCTCGACAAAGGCCCGCATCTCGGTCGGAATCGCGAATTGTTCGAAGGGATCTTTTGCCATCATACGCTCCTCGTGCCCCCGGCCTGCCGATCCTAGCGCGAATTTACGACGGCCATACAAGCTAAACGGCGGCTCCGGCTAAGTCCCCGAACCGATTAAGGTTATCCCGGCAAGCTTGGCCGCGCACGGGCCGTCGCCATGGACGCCGTAGGCGCCCCGCACTATGCATTATTAAGAATTTCTTTAGGCTACGAGTTCCGACGCGCATGTCGATTGTGGAGAGAGAGCTCGCGCTGTCAGGTCATCCGCGTCTCGCGCCGCTTGCGACGGGTGCCTGGCCGGCTTGGCTGTGGAGTGTCGACGGCTCGCACATAGTGTGGGCCAACGCCGTCGGCGCAGCGACATTCGGCAGCGCGACTGTGGAGGCCTGCGCGCAACACCGCTTTGACGTCGGCGAAGTTCCCGCCACCCAAATCGTTCGCTTGGCCGCTACGCTGCCGGCGACCGGTCAAGAGCGCCTTGAGCGGCTGCGCGGTTTTGGTGCGTCGTTCGGCCGCTCCCTCACATGCGCGTGCTCGCGCATCGTCCTCGCCGACGGCAAGAGCGGGATCCTGATCTCGGCGGCGGAACCGGCCGGACGGGAACTCAGTCTCGGTGAACGCGTGCGTCGCCTGTTCGGCGATTGCAAAGCGCCGATCGCAGGTTTCGCGCCGGACGGCACGCTGGTCTATGCCAATGCGGCAGCGCAGGCCCGGCTCTCCGGTGCAACCATGCTGTCGGCGTTGGGCATCGAAACGCTCGCTGCAACCGTCTTGGAAACCGGCAGCGCCAGCGGCATCGCGCGCATCGGCCAAGCGGCATTCGAAGTCGCAGCGATCCGCCTCGGCAAAGATGCGTCGCGGGTCTTGCTGCTCACGATCCCGGAGCAGCCGAGCAAAATTCCCCACGGGCAAAGCGCGCCGCAAGAGCTGGCACCGGCTGCAGCGCCAGTCGAGACCGCCACTGCCGCTTCGCCCGTCGCGCCTGCGACACCGGGGGCGGAGCCCATATCCAATCCCGACCCACATGAGACCATCGCGGAGCGACGGCATCCGTTGCGCTTCGTCTGGCACATGGACGCGGACGGTCGCTTCGGCGTCGGATCGGACGAGTTCATCGAGCTCGCCGGACCGCATACGAGCGCCGCTTTCGGCCGGCCCTGGCGCGAGATTGCCGCCGAACTGAAGCTCGATCCTACCAATCAGGTCGCGCGCGCCGTGGCGAGCCAGGAAACCTGGAGCGGCATCGTCGTGCCCTGGCCGGTGGACGATTCCGCCGAGCCGCTGCCGATTGAATTGTCGGGCCTGCCAGTATTCGACCGCGACCGCAGGTTCCGCGGCTATCGCGGCTTCGGCGTCTGCCGCGACATCGGCCGCATCAATCAATTGGCGCGGGCGCGGCGCGACCAGCCGATAGGTTTCAGGCCGGCGCCGGAAGCGCCGCACCAGGAAGAGGAAGCCGCGGGCGTCGCGCCGGCAAAGCCGGCGGCGGTGCCGGACAGGCCCGAAGCTGCCGTCGCAGCCGAAACAGCTTTACAAACCGCAGCCCAAGAAGCCGAGCGGCCAGCACCCGCTGTCGCACCGGCTTCAGCCAATGTGGTGCCGTTTCGCCCGTCAGCCCCTGCTGAGCCCAAAGTGGCGCCGACTTTGAGCCCGGTCGAACGCAGGGCCTTTCGCGAATTGGCGCAAGAGCTGACGGCGCGGTTGCGTGGCCCGGAAGAGGAGCCGGCCGCCGACGAGAGCGACGCCGAAGCCCTGCCGGCGGAAGCCGTCGAAGCCAGCGCGAACGCGGCGCCGGTGATCGAACAAGTGCTGCTCGACCGCATCCCAATCGGGGTTCTGGTTTATCGGCATGACAAGCTGCTCTACGCCAACCGTCACTTTCTCGAGTGGAGCGGCTACGACAACCTCGCCGCGATCGAAGCGTCCGGCGGCCTGAGCAGGCTGTTTGCCGAGCCCGCCGCCGATGTCCTTGCCGAGACCGCGGGCGGCGCTCACCCGTCGGTCAAGTCGCTGTCGATCGTGACGCAGCGCGGCGACAAGCTGGTGGCCGACGGCCGCATGTTCACGGTGCCATGGGACGGAGCGGCGGCGCTGGCGCTGGTGCTGGCAAACGGCCACGTCGCGGCGGCGGTGCGGCACGCCGACAGCGCGCTCGCCGCAGCCGAGAAAGAGAGCGAGGAGCTCAAAGCGATCGTCGACGCGGCGACCGACGGCGTCATCACCCTCGATGCCGAAGGCCGCGTCGCCGGCGCCAACTCCCGCGCCGCCGCGCTGTTCGGCACGGCGCCAGCCGATCTCGCCGGCCGCTCGCTCGGCGATCTGCTGGCGCCGGAGAGCGAACGCGCGGCGCGCGATTGTCTCGATCGCATCGTGCGCGGCACCGGTACCCTCAATAACGTACTCGACGTTGCGGCGCGCGTGGGCGACGACCGGCTCGTGCCGCTGGCGATGACACTCACCCGCGTCGGCGGCGACCGTGTCTGCGCGGTGTTCCGCGACATCAGCAGCCGCAAGCAGAGCGAGGAAGAGCTGCGCAATGCCAAGCGCGAGACGCTGCGCGCGGCCTCGGCCAAAGCGGAGTTCCTCGCCAAGGTCAGCCACGAAATCCGCACGCCGCTCAATGCCATGACCGGCTTTGCCGAAGTGATCATGGCGGAGCGCTTCGGCCCGATCGGCAACGAGCGCTACCGCGAATATATCAAGGACATCCACGCCGCCGGCACGCATCTGGTTTCGATGCTCAACGACCTGCTCGATCTATCGCGGATCGAGACCGGGCAGATCGAGCTTGCCTTCGCCAACGTCAATCTCAACGAACTGACCCAGCAATGCGTCGGCATCATGCAGCCGCAGGCGAACCGCGCCCGCATCATCATCCGCACCTCGCTCACCCCGGGTCTGCCGCTGGTCGTTGCCGACGAGCGCTCGCTGCGCCAGATCGTACTCAATCTGATCGCGAATTCGATCAAGTTCACCGGCCCCGGCGGCCAGGTGATCGTATCGACCGCCCTCACCGACAGCCGCGAAGCGGTGTTGCGCGTGCGCGACACCGGCTCCGGCATGAGCGAAAAGGACATCGCGGCCGCGCTCGAACCGTTCCGCCAGATTGCCACGTCCGGAAGCTTTGGCTCGGGCGGGACCGGTTTCGGGCTGCCGTTGACCAAGGCGTTGGCCGAGGCCAATCGCGCCAATTTCAGCATCAAAAGCGCGCCGAACGCCGGAACGTTGGTTGAGATCGCATTCCCGCCAAGCCGCATCGTCGCGGATTGACTGCGGCGCCGGCAACAAACATCGTATAGACTTGGTATAAACTTGCAGCTGCCGAGCTTTCGCCGTCATTTACCTTGATGCTCGGCGATGGGTGCGGCGATGCGCGTGGTCAAAATCCTCCTCGTTTTGATCGTCACCGGCGGCATACTGGCGCCCGCTGCAGCGTGCGCCGCCGACGACGTTGATCTGCTGCTGGTGCTCGCCGCCGACGTGTCGCGCAGCGTCGACGACACGAAATTCCAGCTGCAGCGCGACGGCTACGCTGCCGCCATTTCCGATCCGCGCGTGCTCGACACCATCCGGTCGGGTCGAAACGGGCGTATCGGCGTGACCTTCGTCGAGTGGTCGGGCGTCGGCGCACAGCACGTGGTGATCGACTGGACCGAGGTCGGCGACGCCGCCGCGGCGAAGCAGTTCGGCGACCAGCTGATCGAGAGCCCGCGCTCGTTCGCCGGCCGCACCTCGATCAGCGGCGGCATCGAATTTGCCCTGGCGCGGCTCGCCACTGCGCCGTTCAACTGCGTTCGCCGCACCATCGACGTATCCGGCGACGGCACCAACAATGATGGCCGCGCTGTCGCCGAGCTGCGTGACCAGGCCGTCGCCAAAGGCGTCACCATAAACGGCTTGGTCATCCTCAGCGAGAATCCGATGCCGTGGAATCCGGAGCATACCAATCCGCCCGGCGGCCTCGACAACTACTACCGCAACAACGTCGTCGGCGGCCCGGGCGCCTTCGTCATGGTGGCGCAAAACTTCAACTCGTTCGGCCAAGCCATCATCGCCAAAATGATCGCCGAGGTGTCGCAGGCGCACGAGGCCAAGCAATGGCAGGCCGCCACCCGTTGAACGGCGTTACGGCGCCTGCCGGGGCTTAAATTTACTTATAGCGGCAGCCATTTGGCCGCACGCGTGCAAGCGCCGGCCACGAAAGCGACACAGATAGCGGGCATGTTTGCACTAGACATACCGCTCGGTATAGTCGACCGGCCTCACACCAATCGGAAATACGTCCCGTGACCGCGGCCACCGGCTTGAAACGCCTTGCGATTGCCGTTGCCGGCGTGGTTGCGGCGGCGTTCGTCACGCTGGTGGCGCTGTCCTTTCTCATTCCCGCCGCCGCGGTGCGCGACGCCGTCAAAGCGGAGATCCACGCCGTGACCGGCCTCGACCCGAGGCTCGGCGACGACGTCTCGCTGTCGCTGTTTCCGTCCGGCATCGTGCGTTTTCGCAACGTGCTGTTGGGCAACGACCGCAGCGTCGAGCCGGCCGTCGCCGCGGACGAGCTGACCGCGCGGCTGCGGTATTTTCCGCTGCTGACCGGACGCATCGAAATCGCCAACGTCACACTGGTTCGCCCGGTCATCAACGTCGCCTTTTCGGCCGCGGGCCAAACGAACTGGTCGGGACTGATCGTCTCGCTGGCGCATGCGCTGCAGCCGAATCCCGGGCGCACTGCATCGTTCTCGGAGATCGGCATCCAGGACGGCACCGTCATCGTCCATGACGAAGGCAAGGACGCCACCGAACGGCTCGAAGACGTCAATTTTCAAGTGGCCTGGCCGTCGATCTCGCGCAGTTTCGGCGCCAACGGTCGATTTACCTGGAATAACGAGCCGGTCGAAGCGAGCCTCACGCTGAGCGATTTCCTGGCGGCGCTCACCGGGGACCGTTCGGGGGTCAAGCTGCGTATCACCAGCGCGCCGCTTAATATCGCCTTCGATGGTGCGGCGACCGATCAGCCGACGCTGAAGCTCGACGGCATGCTTGACGTCGAGTCGCCGTCGCTGCGCGACGCGCTGCACTGGACCGGCAAGAGCAAGGTGCCGTTCGGCGGCTTCGGCCGCTTCGCGCTTCGCGCCCAGAGCGATATCGGCGGCGGCATGGCGTCGTTGTCCAATGTCAACGTCGAGCTCGACGATAACAGCGCCGAAGGCGCGCTGACGCTGGCGACCGACGGCCATCGGCTGGTGCAGGGCACGCTTGCGACGGATGCGCTGAATCTGACGCCTTATGTTTCCGGCGTGCGGCTTCTGGCCCGGGATGAAAACAATTGGGACCGCTTGCCGATCGCGCTCAATGGCTTCAGCGATTTCAACCTCGATCTGCGGCTGTCTGCCGCCAGCGTCAAGATCGCCGACGCGCAGTTGGGGCGCACCGCCGTTGCCGCGACCATGCACGACGGCAAGCTCGATCTCACGATCGGAGAATCGCAGGCGTTCGGCGGTACCGCCAAGGGCACGCTCGGCATCGCCAGCGCCGAAAACGGCGTTGCCGTGAGCTCGAACATGCAATTTCTCAACGTCGACCTGGAAAACTGCCTCGGCCAGATTTTCGGCGTGCATAAAGTGCAGGGCCGCGGCAATCTCGCTTTCAATCTCGACGGCGCCGGCAATTCGGTTCTGGCGGTGACGCATACGCTCAACGGCACGGCGGCGCTGACCGCGCAATCCGGAGCACTGACCGGCATCGATGTCGAGCAATTGCTGCGCCGGCTCGAGCGCCGCCCGCTCTCAGGCAACGGCGATTTCCGCCAGGGCCGCACGCCGTTCGATCAGCTTGCCGTCAACCTCAAGGCCGAAAACGGCCTGGTGTCGATCGATGACATGCACATCATCGGACCGTCGGTGAAACTCGCGGTCGGCGGGCAGGCCTCGGTGCCGTCGCGCGATCTCGATCTCAGGGGCGTGGCGACGCTGGTGTCGAGCACTAGCGCCGAGGAATTCGACCTGCCGTTCGTGGTGCAGGGTCCGTGGAATGACCCGATCATGCTGCCGGATCCGCAGAGCTTGATTCGACGATCGGGGGCGGCGGCGCCGCTGCTCAACGCGGCCAAGAGCTATAATGCCAGCGATGCGGTTCGCTCGGTGATCGACCAACTCCTGGCGGCGCCGGCGACGCCCGCTACGACGCCGGCAGCGGCGCCCGCCGCGGCGCCGGCGGCACCTAAAACCGTCCAATAGCCGTTCAAAACGGCGTAGTGGCGCGCGCAAAACTCGGCTTTTTCCTTTATAATTCGTGGCGTACGAATCAGCGCGGGCGCGGCCCGCGACGGGGCATTAGCCGATGCTCACTGTCACTCGCACGATTGTCAAGGTGCTGATCGCGTCGCTGATCGTCGGGACGGTCCTGGATCATTTCGGCATCAGGATCGACGAGCTGCTCAAGACTACCGGTCTTTCGCCCGACCGGATCGAGAACTTGGCGCGCCAAGGGATTGCTTGGGCGCTGCCAAATTTGCTGCTTGGCTCGCTGATAATCGTTCCGGTGTGGTTTTTGTTTTACATTTTCCGCCCGCCCGGCGAGAGCCGGGATTGATCACGGGCGCGCCGGACCGCCCCTGGCGGCACTGAGCTTGGTGAGCAGTGACGCGGCGATGACCGCGATCCCGACCACGGCAACCATGATGCTGCAGACCGCATTCATCTCCGGACTGACGCCCAGCCGCACTTCCGAATAGATGCGGATCGGCAGCGTGGTCGCGCCCGGGCCGGTGGTGAAGCTGGCGATGACGAGGTCGTCGAGCGATAGCGCGAAGGCGAGCATCCAGCTCGCGGCGACGGCGGGCAGGATCAGCGGCAAGGTGACCGCCATGAAGGTCCGCGCCGGCGAGGCGCCGAGATCCATGGCCGCCTCTTCGAGGCTCGCGTCGAAATCGACGAGCCGCGCCTGCACGATGACCGCGACGAAGCACAAGGCCATGGTGGTGTGCGCGATCACCACCGTCCAAAAGCCGCGATCGACCGCGACGGCGACGAACAGCAGGAGCATCGACAGCCCGGTGATGACCTCCGGCATGACCAGCGGCGCATAAATCATCGCCGCGAACAGAAGCCGGCCGCGGAAGCGGCCGAAGCGCACCAACGCCACCGCGGCGAGCGTGCCGAGCATAGTCGCCGCAGTCGCCGAGACGAGCGCGACGCGCAGGCTGATGAAGGCCGCACCAAGCAGTGGCGCGTCGCCGGCGAGTTCGGCGTACCAATGCGTCGACCAGCCGCCCCAGACGACGACAAGGCGCGATGCATTGAACGAGTAGACGATCAGAACGACGATCGGCAGATAAAGAAAGGCGATGCCGAGGACGAGCGTCGCCAGATTGAAGGCGGAGAGCTTGCGCATCGTCAGTCCCGCTCGATTCCGCGCATCGTCTGGTGCTGGAAGATCACGATCGGCGTGACCAACAGGCAGACCAGAACCACGGCGACCGCAGACGCGGTCGGCCAATCCTTATTGGCGAAAAACTCGGTCCAGATGGTCTGGCCGATCATCGAAGTGCGCGAGCCGCCGAGCAGATCCGGAATGACGAACTCGCCTACGGCCGGAATGAAGCAAAGCAGCGCACCGGCGATCACGCCGGGCGCCGACAGCGGCACGGTGACGAGCCAAAACGCCTTCCAGCGCGGGCAGCCGAGATCGGCGGCCGCCTCAAGCAGCGACTCGTCGAGCTTCTCCAGCGTCGCATAGAGCGGCAGCACCATGAACGGCAGATAGGAATAGACGATGCCGATATAGACGGCGGTGTTGGTCGACAGCCAGATCGGCGGCTCGCGCACCAGATCGAGCGCCAGCAACAGCCGATTGAGCGGGCCGTCATGCTGCAGGATGTTCATCCAGGCATAGATGCGGATGAGAAACAACGTCCAGAACGGCAGGATGACCAGAAGAACCAAGACCCCCTGCATCCGCCGCGGCGCCCGCGTCATCGCGTAGGCGATCGGGTAACCGATGACGAGCAGCATGACGGTGGAGAGCGCGGCGATCTCGAGGCTCTTGAGGTAAGAGAGAAAGTAAAGCGGGTCGGAGCCGAGGAAGGCGTAATTATCGAGCGACAACCCGGCGAAGAAGCTTTCGAAGCCGCGCCAGCCGGCTGCAAGCTCGAAGACAGGCGTGTAGGGCGGCTGCGCGATCGCGGTCTGCGACAGGCTGATCTTCAGCACGATCAGAAACGGCACCAGAAAGAACGCCATCAGCCAGGCGTAAGGAATCCGCACGACAAGCTTCGCCACGAAAGAGCGGCGTGGCTTTGGCATCGTGTCGTGGGCATCGCTCGTCATTGCGTCAGCACGATCGCCGCGGCGCGCGGAAAGTTCAGCCACACTTTGTCGTTCGCGGCGATGGTGCGCTGCGCAAACGGCCCGATATTGGCCCGGCTCGCTTGCAGCGGCACGCCGGCCGCGGTGCGCAGCCGATAGATCGACAGATCGCCCAGATAGGCGACATCGGCGAGCGTCACGGCAACGTCGCACTCCAACGCCCACTGGGCGTCCGACTCCGCCGGGTTCGGCGCCATCCGCAGTTGTTCCGGCCGCACCGCCACCCAGACCGTTGCGCCGGGTTCGGCGGCGATCTTGGCCGCCACGCGCAGCCGGCCCAAAGCCGTGCCTTCGACGCTGGTGCGGTCGGGTCCGACACGTCCTTCGAGCAGATTGACGTTGCCGATGAAGTCGGCGACCCAGCGCGAGTTCGGCTGCTGGTAGATTTGCGCCGGCGGCGCCACCTGCATCAAGTGGCCGCGATCCATCACCGCGATGCGGTCGGCGACCGTCATCGCCTCGCTCTGGTCGTGGGTGACGATGATGAAGGTCAGCCCCAGCCGGCGCTGCAGCTCCATCAGCTCGAACTGCGTTTCGCCGCGCAGTTTCTTGTCGAGCGCCGCCATCGGCTCGTCGAGCAGGAGGATACGCGGCCGCTTGACCAGCGAACGGGCCAGCGCCACGCGCTGGCGCTGGCCGCCGGACAGTTCGTGCGGCTTGCGGGCACCGAAATCTTGCAGCCGCACCAGCGCCAGCATCTCGGCGACCCGCTCGGCGATTTGCGCCTTCGGCAATCCCTCCTGCTTGAGGCCGAAGGCGACGTTGCCAGCGACGGTGAGATGCGGGAACAGCGCATAGCTCTGGAACATCATATTGACCGGACGCCGATGCGGCGGCACCGGCAAAAGATCGACGCCGTCAAGCAGAATGCGGCCGGCGCTGGCGCGCTCGAAACCGGCGATCAGACGCAACAGCGTGGTCTTGCCGCAGCCGGAAGGTCCGAGCAGCGCAAAGAACTCACCCGGATAAATCGCGAGCGAGAGAGCGTCCACCGCCGGGAAGGCGCCGAAACGCTTGGTCAGGCCTTCGATCCGCAACAGCGGCGCCACCGTGCCATCGGTCCAAGGCGCGAAATCCCGTTTCGCCGTGCCTCCTTTCGATCCGACGGTCTGCATCGATGCCCGGCTCGCGACGGCCCGCGCCCCAATGGCGCGCCGCGCGCACGCTAATGCATTTCTGCGGTGACTGAAAAGATGCGGGTGTCAGTCCAGAATGGCAACAGCAGACGTCGCCGCCGGGCCGGTATCGTCGACTGCGTCGGCCACCAGCTTGCGCGGCTCGGGGCCGTAATATTCGCCCAGCTGCACGCTTGGCCGCGGCTGCGTGATAATCGAGACGAAGCGGTCATAGAGCGCTTTCGCCGAGACCGGCTTGGTCAGATATTCGTTGACCCCAAGCCGGACCGCCTCGACGACGCGCCAGCGTTCGCAGTGGCCGGTCAGAATGATGATCGGAATATCCGGTGTCGGGAACACGCCGGGCGAGCGCACGATCCGTACCAATTCCGGACCGCTGAGCATCGGCATTTCCCAATCGAGGATGACGACGTCGGGCGCCATAGTGCGGATAGCATCGAGCGCCGCGATACCGTCGGCGGCCTCGTAGATGTCCTTGATACCGCAATTGACCAACAGATTGCGGATCATCTTGCGCATGTACTGATTGTCGTCCACTACCAGAATGCAAAGCGACTGGATGATATCTTCGATCTGCTTCTTGGTGTGTTTTGCAGACATGCCGCTGCCGACGTCAATACGGCCGCGTAGTTCTCGTGTCTGGTCTTGCCCCGGCATTCGCGCATTACAGCACGAGCCCGTTGCGGGACGGTAAAATTAAAAGCGGCAAATTGTTGCTATCATGGGCTTATTGCCGGCCGCGCCGGTTGGCGTAGTAAGCGCCCGGTTAACGCCGTGGAGCGCTAGGCCCGGCAGATCGCTAAAAATCTACGCACCGGTGCGGCTTGGCGACGATGCCTGTGCCATAAAGCGGTCGAGCAGCGCGGCCTGCTCCGCCGTCAACTGCAAGCCGAGCTTGGAACGGCGCCACAACACGTCGTCGGCGGTCTGCGCCCATTCCTTGCTCATCAGATAGCGCACCTCGGCGGCGGTGAGATCGGCGCCAAAGCGCACGCCGAGATCGTCAAGCCCGGTCGCGGTGCCGAGTACGCGGTCGACCCGCGTGCCGTAGGCGTCGACGAGGCGGCGCGCATGATCGGCGGTGAGGAAGCGCCAAGTCCGCAGCGTGCGCTCGATCAAGGTATCGACGCCGTCATAGACGAAATCGCCGCCCGGCAACGGGCTTTGCGCGGTCCACGGCCGCGACCGCGGAAAAAAGTGCGAAAGCCGCGCCAGCGCCTCCTCGGCGAGGCGCCGATAGGTCGTGATCTTGCCGCCATAGACAGTCAATAAAGGCGCCTCGCCGAACCGTTCGTCGAGCATCAGCGTATAGTCGCGGCCAACGTCCTGCGGCTTGCGCGCGCCGTCGTCATAGAGCGAACGCACGCCGGCGAATGCCCACACCACGTCGCCCGCGCCGATTGCAGTGCGGAAATACTCGTTCACCACGCCGCACAGATAGTCGATCTCCTCGCCGGTCGGCAGCACCGTCGCGGGATCGCCGGCGAAGGAACGATCGGTGGTGCCGATCAGAGTGAAGTCGTGCTGAAACGGGATAGCAAACACGACGCGGTTGTCGGGCGCCTGCAGAATATAAGCGCGGTCGTGATCGTAGAGACGCGGCACTACGATGTGGCTGCCTTTGTCGAGCCGCAGCCGGTGCTGCGGTTCGACCCGCAGCGCCGTCTCGGCGAACAGCTCGCTCCAGGCGCCCGATGCATTGACCAAGATCCGCGCCGTGACCACGTCGCGCTGGCCACGGGCATTGAGCACCAGCCGCCAGGTATCGGCGCGGTCGGCGCGCACGCAGCGAGTCCGGGTGCGGATCACCGCGCCGCGCTCGGCGGCGTCGACGGCATTGAGTACGACAAGACGCGAATCGTCGGCAAAGCAGTCCGAATATTCGAAGGCGTGATGGAAGCGCGTTTTGAGCGGCAACCCGGCTTCGTCGGTGACCAGATCGAGCTCGCGCGTGCCCGGCAGAATCTTACGCCAGCCGATCCAGTCGTAGATCAACAGCCCGAGCCGCAGCAGCGCCGGCGAACGCCGCGCCTCGTTGATCGGCAGCACGAAGCGCAACGGCCGGATCAGATGCGGCGCGGCGCGCAACAGCACCTCGCGCTCGCGCAGCGCCTCGTGAACCAGACGGAATTGGCGCTGCTCGAGATAGCGCAAGCCGCCGTGAATAAGCTTCGACGATGCCGACGACGTGCCGGAGGCGAGATCGTTCTGCTCGATGAGGACGACACGGAAGCCGCGGCCGGCGGCGTCGCGGGCGATGCCGGTGCCGTTGATGCCGCCGCCGATAATGGCGAAATCGAAGTCGGCCACTGATTCTCCCCTGCCTAGAGACTATCATCCCGGCCTTGCCTCGGACGGCAGATCGGCGATGATGCCGGAAAGGCAAGGCGCATTTAGGTAACGGATTAGCGGCATGGACTTTCGCGACCGTCACATTGTCGTCACCGGTGGCGCCGGGGCGCTTGGCACCGCCGTTGTCGCCGCCCTGATCGAGACCGGCGCGCTCTGCCATGTGCCCTGTTACGACGAGGCGGAAGCGCAGCGGTTTCGCCTGCGCGATCACAAACAGGTGACGCTGACCGTGACCGGCAGTCTCGCCGACGAAGCGGCGGTGACGCGCGCTTATGCCGGGGTCGCGCCGCTGTGGGCCTCGATCCATATCGCCGGCGGATTTGCTTTCGCGCCGCTGCGCGACGCCAATGTGGCGGCGATCCGCCAGCAGATCGATATGAACCTCATGAGCTGCATGCTGTGCTGCCGCGCCGCGGTGCAGGCGATGACGGCATCGGGCGCCGGCGGCCGCATCGTCAATATCTCGGCGCGCCCGGGCGTGGAATGGCGCAGCGGCGCCAATATGGCGGCCTATACCGCGAGCAAGGCCGGCGTCGCGGCCTTCACCGCCGCGCTCGCCGAAGAAGTCGTCAAGGACGGCATTTTGGTCAACGCGGTGGCGCCATCGACCATGGACACGCCGGCCAATCGGCAGGCCATGCCGAAAGCCGATTTTGCATTGTGGCCGAAAGTGGAAGAGGTCGCCGCCACGATCCTGTTCCTCGCCTCGACCGACAATCGCGTCACCCGCGGCGCCATCGTGTCGGTTTACGGCAAGTCCTAATAACCCGGCCACAGGCCTGGCGTCGCCAGCTCGACAAGATGGCCGTCGGGATCGCGAAAATAGATGCTTTCGCCGCCGCGCGGCCATGTGGTGCGGCCTTCGATTCCGATATTCGCGTCATTCAGCTTCGCCTCCCAAGCGGCGCGATCTTCGGCGGCGATCGAGAATGCGATGTGCACCGGGCCGTGACCGTCATGCGGCGGGATAGTGCCGCCGGGCAAGCGCACCGTTTCGAGGGAGTGGCCGCGCAGAAACAGCAACAGCACGCCGCGATGGCCGACGTCGTAGGCGCACAGCCGCTGATCGCGGTAGATGCTGTTTAGTCCGAGCAGCTGTTCGTAGAACGGGCAAGCGCGCTCGAAGGCGTCGACATAAAGCACGGTTTCCAGGACGCCGAGGAGTGAGGGCATGGATGAATTTCCGTGCGCGCGAAATGGCATTTCACCTCCCGCTGAAAGGGGGAGGAGCGAGGATCAGGTGAGGGTCCGTGTGTCGCATTGACGGAGCCTCGCCCGGCTCGCTAACGCTCGCCGCCGTCCCCCTTTCAGGGTAAGGAATCTTACCCCGAAACCGCGACCATCTCACGCGCCGGCGTCGTCACCAGCCGCGACACGGCGCCCGAAGCGACGATGGCGCGCTGCTGGGCATAGGCCTCATGATTGCGCTCGATGTAATCGAGATCGTAGAGGTAGTTGACCATCAAGCCGTAGGACTGCTTGAGCGCGCGTTCCGAGGTGTCGGCAAGAAAATCGAGCCGTTCCAGCCGCGCGCCGTTGCCGAGATGGAATCGCGCCACCGAATCGACCGGCAAGCCGCGGCCGTTGCGGCCGCGCATGTAATACCAGGCGGCGGCGCGCAGCAGCGGCTCGCGCACCTGTTCGGCGACGTCGGGCGAGCGCCACCAATTGTCGTCGTCGAGCGCGGCGAGCGCTTCGCGATCGTCGTCGGCGAGCGCGGCCGAAGCGGCATTGGCCCGCTCGCGCTTGAGCCAGTCGGCGAAATTCGGCGCCGGCGACAGCGTGACGAAGGTGCCGACGCGCGGCACCTCGCGCGACAGGTCCTCGACCACTTGCTTGATGAGGAAATGGCCGAAGCTGACGCCGGCAAGCCCGCGCTGGCAATTGGTGATCGAATAGAACACCGCCGTGGTGGCGCGCTGCGGCTCGACCGGCTCGCGCTTGTCGGACAGGATCGGCCCGATCGCGGCGGCGATTTCGCGCGTCAGCGCCACTTCGACGAAAATCAGCGGCTCGTCGACCAGCGCCGGATGGAAGAAGGCATAGCAGCGCCGGTCCGGCGGATCGATGCGCCGGCGCAGATCGTCCCAGTCCCGGATTTCGTGCACCGCCTCGTAGCGAATGATCTTTTCCAGGATCGCGGCCGAGGTGGACCAGTCGATGCGGCGCAGCACCAGAAAGCCGCGATTGAACCACGACGAGAACAGATGGACGAAATCGCTGTCGATCACGGCAAGCTCGTTGCGCCGATGATCCATGGCGTCGAGGAGCTGCTCGCGCATGCGCACCAGCGCCGCGGTGCCGCCCGGCGCAAGATTGAGCCGGCGGAACAGTTCCAGCCGCCGCGGCTCGCTGGCAACATGCAGGTCGGCCGCGGTCGCGTCGGACGGCGTTTGTCGCCAGGCGGCGATGGCGCGATCGATGCGGGCGCGATCGGGGCCAAAAGTGGTGGCGAGCGCTTCGAAAAAGGCAATGCGCGGCCCGGTGGTCAGTTCCGCGTAACTCGCCAGGATCTCCTGGGCCAGCGCGACGCCGGAGGCCTCGCCGCGGCCCGACAACAGCGCCTCACAGAGCTCGACCAGGCCGGCCGAGCGCTCATGCGCCGGCTCGCGGCGCTCGCGCTTGATGAGTGCGCGGCTCCGTTCGGCGATGCTTTGCAGCATTTCGCTGAAGAATGAGGTGTCCACAGATTCATCCCATCCGGCCGGCAAGACTTAGCTAATAATGGGCCAAAGCAATGACAAGTTCGCTAACGGCAAAGACCTGTAGACAAAGTGGCCCTGCTTGGGCACTTAAGCGCCCGCGCGGCGGCTCGACGCGGCGTTGAGGGGTTGCCATGCCGGGTCCATCGAAACCAAGGGCGAAACCAGGTCCGCTCGCCGGATTGCGCGTGCTGGAGCTGGCCCGCATCTTGGCCGGGCCGTGGGCGGGACAAATCCTCGCCGATCTCGGCGCCAACGTCATCAAGGTCGAGCGCGAGGGCGCCGGCGACGACACCCGCGCCTGGGGTCCGCCGTTCGTGCCGGCGGCCGACGGCGGCAATCTGTCGTCCGCCTATTTTCATAGCGCCAACCGAGGCAAGCGCTCGATCGCGCTCGATTTCACCACCGCCGAAGGCCAGCGCATCGTCAAAAAGCTGGTGGCGCGCTCCGACGTGCTGATCGAGAATTTCAAGGTCGGCGGGCTCACCAAATTCGGCCTCGACTACAAAAGCCTGGCGCCCGGCAATCCGCGCCTGATCTATGCTTCCGTGACCGGCTTCGGCCAGACCGGGCCGTCGGCAGCGCGCGCCGGCTACGATCTGATGGCACAAGGCATCGGCGGCATCATGGGCATGACCGGCGCGCCGGACGGACCGCCGATGCGGGTCGGCGTGCCGATCGCCGATATTTTCTCCGGCGTCTATTCCGCGGTCGGCATTCTCGCCGCGCTGGCGCGCCGCGAGCACACCGGGCGCGGCGGCTATGTCGACACCGCGCTGGTCGATTCCACCGTCGGCACGCTGGCGTTCCAGGCGCTCAATTATCTGGTCTCCGGCGAAGTGCCCAAGCGCATCGGCAATGCGCATCCCAATCTGGTGCCCTATCAGGAATTTCCCGTAAGTGACGGCCGCGTCATCATCGCCACCGGCAACGACGCGCAATTCGTCAAGCTGTGCGGCATTCTCGGCGTGCCGGAGCTCGCTGCCATGCCGGCGTATGCGGACAACAAAGGCCGCCTCGCCCATCGCGCCGAGCTGGTCGGCAAGCTCTGCGCGCTGACCGCGCAATTCAAACGCGAAGAGCTGCTCGACAAGCTCGAAGCCGCCACCATTCCCGCAGGGCCGATCAACGATCTCGATCAGGTTTTCGCCGATCCGCAGGTGATCCACCGCGGCATGAAGATCGAGCTCGACAGCCCCGCCGCCAAAGGCGGCAAGATCCCCGGCATCCGCACCCCCATCGTGCTCGACGGCGCCCCGATGGCCTCCGACCGCCCCTCGCCGCGGCTCGGCGAACACACCGCCGAAATTTTGCGGGAATTGGGCGAGTAATCATCCCGCCCCGCGCGGGCGCATGCGCGCTCCTTCTCCCCGCGCGCGGGGAGAAGTGAACGCAAAACGATCCCGTTCTCGCGAGCGCACTCCGCCCGCGAGCGATGTCAAACAGCGTATTTTGTTTGCCTCCCCCCGCTTGCGACGACGGGGATCGGCGCGCGAACCAATCCAGAGCGGGCCACTGCGAGCTGTTGCGGAGCAACTCTTTGCGGCTCGCTTCCGGCAAATAAAGAAGGGAAAGCGGAACGCCGGCAAACGCGGGTAACACCTCCCGCACGCATACGGCGCGCGGGTCGCGCCACGGATAAGGCGGCTTGCGCCGCCCCTTCCGCTATCGGGCGCGCTCGCCTGCCGGCGTTCCACCACGGCTCTGCCCAAGGGGTGTGTGGTCCCTTGGTGCGATCCGGGCCAGGCTTGGTGGGTGCTTTGCCAACGCGGCGGATATGACCGCCGGCGCGGCACCCACTTCCCGCGACGCACCTCGCGTGCCGGTCATAGTGCCGGCAGGCATGATGCCCGGACCGCCCGGGAGTAAGGCTGATGAGGCCTCGCCCGCGGGCACCGCACTCGCCCCTGCCGCCCGGCATCACCCGGACGGCGTCCCTTAGGGCGAGATTTGATTTGCTATATGTAACATAATCGGAGACCAATGTCAATAGACCTGTGACCGCGTTTCCCGGCGCGGCGCAGCGCGCAGTGGTGCGCTGCAGACCCCGGGATCGTAACAAGCTCCGAGTCTGCGACGGTCCCGGCCACGGGGGCACGGTTGCGTCTGCTGTGACCTGAGACACAGTGCAAACGCGTGCGCGAGCGTATTGAGGGGGCGTTAGGCCAAGCTTGGCGGCTCTTCAGGGTCCTCAGCCACCGAGGTTCAAAGCCTAATTACTCTGGCCCCCGGCAACGTCCCTGCCGGGGGTCTCTTTATACCTTTGAGCTGCCCCGTCAGATCGGAGTTTCACCCGCGCCGGTTGACGCTGCCCAAAACCGCGGCGCCGATCAGGATGCCAAGACCCAAGGCGACGCCGACTGTGAGCAGCGGGCGGTCTTCGACTTCCGCGCTCACGCGCGAGAGCGCGTCGCTGCCATAGCCGGCGCCGAGCTTGAGCGCGCGGTTGCCGAGCCGCGCGGCCTCTTCGCCCGCGGCCTCGCCGCGGTCGCGGAAGCGCTCGATCATGTCGCTCAAAACCGCGGCAATCGTGTCGCCGATCTGGGCGCCAGCGGCCGAGGCGGCGGCGGAGCCGCGACGGCCGGCGATGCGGCCGATCTTCTCGAGCTCCTTTTCGACGGCGCCGAGATGATTTTGAATCGCGTTCACGCTCGGATCGAACGAATTGGAGCGGTACTGAAACATGGAGCCCTCGCCGACGACGAATGTGGAATGACTGCGGAAGCGAGCGCCTCCGCAATGTCATGAACGGGTCAAATCGGCGTTGGTTCCGCATGGTTTACCGCGACAGCCCGCCGCCGATTGGCGCGGACGCGCTTGCCATAGACGTCCAGGAGCTTCTTGGCGGCGCGATGGCCGGCGCCGCCACCGATCGCGCTCGCCGGCGGCGCGGGTCCGTTGTTCCCCCTACGCGCCTAATCCTCGCTTTTTCCGAAAACTTTACCGCGCCAAGTCAAGGTCTCGTCTTGCATGCCGGGTATTGCGATCCACGGCGCGGGATTTGCATCGGGTCCCGCAGCGGCGGACCAGCACAGGAGCACGAGATGCCCAATCGAGGTGAGCTTCCGATCCCGGCCATGCGCGGCCGAAGCGTTGCCAGGAGTAGCGCGGCCAATTCCGACGCCGACGCGTGGGCCGTCATCGCCTTTTGCGCGATCGGCGGATTGCTGTCGTTCTGCCTGGCGTTCGCCTCGATCGGCGTCGCCGGCTTGCCGACGCTCCTGTCGCAGATGCCTTGGGGCTGATTTGGGGCTAACGCGACGGGCATTCTGCCTTCGCGCTGCGCAGTGGCGCGGCGATCGAGAGCGGCATAATCACCCGACCGCGCGTTGCCACGCCGATTCGGCGCCAGCGCCGGCGGTGCCGGGCACCGCGCGCAGAGCGCTTTCCAGCGCGGCGAGGTCGTAGGGCTTCTGCAGCACGGCAAAGCCGCGGCGCACCGCGTCCTGCGCGCTCGAACTGTAGCCGGTGGTCAAGAGCACCGTGATGTCCGGATAAAGCCGGCGCACCATATCGGCCAATTGCAGGCCGTTCATGCCGCCCGGCATCAGAATGTCGGAAAACACCAGATCGATGCCGGCTTCGCCGGCCAGGACATCGAGCCCGGCCTGCGCGCTCGGCGCGTGACGGACCGCGTAGCCGAGCTGCTCGAAATAAGCGCGGCCGACTTCGGCGACCTCGGCATTGTCCTCGACCAGCAGCACGGCGCCGGCCGGCGGCGCGATGGCGGCGCTGGCGATTTCCAGGCGCGGCTGCACCGCCGCCTCGAAACTGCGCGGCAGGAACAGCGTCACCGCGGTGCCGCGGCGCGGCGAGGTCGAGATGCTGGCGGTGCCGCCGGATTGCCGGGCAAAGCCGTAGACCTGGCTTAAGCCTAAGCCCGTGCCCTTGCCGACTTCCTTGGTGGTGAAGAACGGCTCGAACACCCGCGGCAAGACCTCAGCCGGAATGCCGGTGCCGGTATCGGCCACCCGCACGGCGACGAACTCGCCGCTTAAGCCCTCCTCCGTGCCCTTGCCGCGCAGCAGCATCGGCTTGGCGCTGATGGTCAGCGTGCCGCCCGACGGCATGGCGTCGCGCGCATTAAAGGCGAGATTGAGCAGCGCGAGCTCGAACTCGCTGGGGTCGACCTTGACCGCGCAGGGCCGCCGCGGCAGGCCAAGGCGGATGTCGATGTCGCCGCGCAGCGAGCGGCTGAGCATGTCCTTGATCTCCGGCAGTCGCTCGGCGAGATCGATCACGCTCGGCTGGTGCACCTGCCGCCGCGAGAAGGCGAGCAATTGCCGGGTCAGGCTCTCGCCGCGTGCCGTCGCATTGGCGATAGCGTCGAGGAGCTGCGTCTCTTTCTCGCCGCTGACGTGGCGGCGCAGCCGCTGCACCGTACCGCTGACGATCATCAAGAGATTGTTGAAGTCGTGGGCGACGCCGCCGGTCAACTGCCCGATAGCCTCGAGCCGCTGCGCCTGGCGCAGCGCATCCTCGGCAAATTCGCGGCGCTGCGCCTCGTCGTAGAGCCGCTTGGTCCGCCGCAGCACCACCCACAGCGCGGAGAACAACAGCAGTGTCACCGGCAAGCCGAAGATCAGATGGCCGCCGACCTGATCGAGCCAGGCGGCGCGGATCGCGGCGCTGTCGATGCCGGCTATGGCATAGACCGGATAGCCCGGCAATTTGCGAAAACCGACGCGGCGGTTATGGCCGTCGACTTCCGAATCGACCGAGAACAAAGCGTGGGTGAGACCGCGGCCGATCGACTGTCGTAACGTGCTCTTCGGGCTGAGCTGGTGCAAAAGCTGCGGCCCCGAAGGATAGCGCGCCAGCAATTCGCCGTCGGGACGCGCCAGCGCATAAAAGTTTCCCGGCGACTGCTCGATCATCGCATAGAAGTCGTCGAAATAGCGCGGCCGCACCGCGATGGCGATGACGCCGCGGAACGCGCCATCGGCCGACGGCAGCCGCCGCGAAATATCGAATAAAGCCGTCCCCGGCGCCTGCAATTCCGAGGTATGCACGTCGCCGACGTAAGTCCCGGTATCGCCGGCCTCCTGCGCCTGGACATAAGCGCGATCGGCGAAGCTGGCGCCGCTTGCCATCGCTGACGCGCTTGAAGCGAGCGGGCGGCCGTCGCGGCCGATCAAGGTAATGGACTGCACCTGCGGCATGACGCCGACGATGCGCTGCAGGCGCGGTGTGAGGCTTGCTTGCGCGGCGCGGATCTGGTCGTCCGATAGGCCGCGCACGACTTCGCCGACTTCCGGGAAGATGCGGTCGACGGTCTCGAAGACTTTCAGCGCCTGTTCCTGCAGCACGTCGAGCGAGCGATCGATGCGCTCGTCGGCGACTGCATAGACCTCGTGATAATCGTTATAGGAGGCATAGGCGAACAGCGCCGCCGGAAAGACCAGCGACGCGACCATCAACAATTGCAGCAGACGGATCGCCGAATTCCGTTCCGTGCGCATCGAGTTCCGATTGTTGCGACCGGCAAGAAGCGAGGGCTACGCAACGAAGTTAATACGCCAATACAAAGGGAACCTGTCAAACTTCTGCGGCGCGAACGAGGCGATCAAACGCCGCATTCGATTGCAATTTCGTGACCGAAAGGACAGCAGCCTTGACTTGACAGTCACAAATCGCCGTAATTCGGCAATTCAAGGGGCGACCGAACTTCGGCCGTCTATTCAATCACATCGTCGGCAATGCTAAGCACACCCGAAGGAATACCAAGACCAAGCGCCTTCGCCGTCTTCATATTGATCACCAGCTCGAACTTGGTCGGCTGTATGATTGGCAGTTCGCCCGGCTTCTCACCTTTGAGAACGCGCGCGGCATAGACGCCGATTTGGCGATACACGTCCGCAAGATCAATTCCGTAGCTCATCAGGCCGCCGGCCGCCGGATATTCCCGGAACTGATACATGGCCGGCACCGCGTGCTGAGCCGCCAAGGCAATGATGCGGTCGCGCCGGGTGTCGAAGAATGGCGATGCCGTTACCAACAGCGCCTTTATCTGGTCTTTCTCGACGGCCTGAAATGCCGCCTCAATGTCGCTGTCTCGCGCTACCGGCAACACCACGCTATCCAGCCGTAAATCGCGCGCCGCTTCTTGCGCATCCCTTTGCTGCTTCTGGGCCAACGGAAAGTTCGAATCGAGCAGGAGGCCAATCGCCGTGGCTTGCGGCACCACTTCATGCAAGAGCCCAAGCCGCTTGGGCTCCAACAAGGTCGTCAGGATGCTCATGCCGGTCGCATTGCCGCCGGGACGATTGAAGCTCGCCACCAGGCCGAGCTTTACCGGATCGCCGGCGACTCCGAACAGGATCGGCAATGTTGAGGTTGCAGACTTGGCGGCCAGCGCCGCTGGTTCGCCGCCCAGGGCGACAAGAATCGTTACCGGTTTGCGCACAAGCTCTGCTGCTTGCGCGGGCAATCGATCATACTGACCGTACGCCCAACGGTACTCGACGGCGACGTTTTGGCCTTCCGTGAACCCCGCCGACGCAAGACCCTTGCGAAACGCCGCAACGAGATATTTCGAATCTTCCGGCGATCGCGTGCTGAGAAATCCGATGACCGGCACCGATGCCGGCTGCGCCCCCGCAATCAGTGGCCAAGCCGCCACCGATCCAACACCTGCTGTGATGAAATCACGCCGCCTCATGTAACATTCACCGCCGCCCTTCAGGGCGCAGGCAATCCTAGTTGCTGACAAGAGCTTTGTGAACTGTGACGTTTGTAAACCCGGACGTCCGAGGAGGGTCCGAAGCTGAAGGCGCAGCCCTAATTCGCGATCACCACCCTACAAACGCTACGTTATAGTTTCGAGGCCGGCATTGGCGCCGTGCCTTTTGAGCATTTGCCGCTCCAGCCTTTATATTGGTTGTTGGTATCCCAGACTGTAACGTTTCCCGTCGTTCGGTCAACTCTGGCCTCCCAGGCGGAAAAGTTCAGCCAGGTATACGTTGTCGCGGTGATCTCGACAGGGCCGGTCATGACAGACCCTCCCCCGCCGGGGGCGTCTCTTGCGTCCAGCGTGATCGTTTTCTTGTCGAGATCAATCCAGTAATTTGCAGGTGTGCTGGAATTCGAAAACTTGCAGACGAGGTTGATCACTGCAGCATTCGCGGACGGCGCGGCCAATACGACGATCCCGGCCACCAGCCCGCACATCGGAATTATTTGGCGAAGTCTTGATTAATTGGCGAGTCTTGCAATTCATCCGTTTCCTCCTGCGCTGCCGTTTGCCGTATTCCTAATTCGTCGATCCATCATAGCATCGATGCCATATGATTAATGTAACGACCCCCGTCAGCGGACGTTCGCAAAATCCATGCAAGCCGCGGCCTAGCTGACCGCAACCGGCGCCAGCGCGTCGATATCGGTGACCACGTCGATCACCGCGGGGCGATTGGCGGCGAGCGCCTGCTTAAGCGCCGCCGGAAACGCCGATGCCTGCTCGACGCGGATGCCGAGCGCGCCCATGTCCTCGGCGATGCGGGCGAAATTCATTTTGCTGAAGGTCCACAATTCGCGCGCTTTGTCGGTCTGCTTGCCGCCATAGACGCGGTCGAAGCCGCGCTTACTCTGATTGCCGCCGCCGTTATTGTTGACCACGGTGACCGCATTGATATTCCAGCGCGCCGCGGTTTCGATTTCGGCGATGTGGTACCAGAAGCCGGCATCGCCGGTGAACGTCACCACCGGCCGCTCCGGCACCGCGCATTTGGCGCCGAGCCCAGCCGGGAACGCCCAGCCGAGATGCCCGGCGCTGCGCATATAGCTCTGCCGCGGCGACGTCAGATCGAACATGCCGCCCATCCACATGCCGGCATGGCCGGTGTCGACGACGACGATGGCGTCGTCGGGCACGTGCTTCGACAATTCGTGGCACAGCCGCTCCGGGCGGATCGGCATCGCGTCGGAATTGAGTGCGTCTTTATATTTGTCGCGCCACTCGCCGGAGATTTTTTGTGCTTCGGCGATCCACGTCTTGCGCTTGGCGGCACTGGCGCGATCGGCGAGCTTGAGCATGCGCGCGAGCGTGACTTTGGCGTCGCCATTGACGGCCGCCGCGAGCGGGTAATTGCGGCCGAGCGCTTCGGGATCGATATCGATCTGCAGCGCCGGCGTGCCGATTTTCGGCACCGCCCAGAAATGCGTGGTCATGCCGCCGGTCTCGGTGCCGATGAAGCAGACCAGATCCGCGGCGTTGACCACGCGATTGGCGCTCTCGCGCGAATAGCTGCCGCAGACGCCGACCGACAGCGGGTGAGTGCCGGGGATCGAATCCTTGCCGTTGAGCGAGGTCGCGACCGGAATTTGCAAGGCTTCGGCCAGCGCAACAAGTTCGGCCGCCGCGCCCGAGGCGCGCACGCCGCCGCCGGCGACGATCACCGGGCGCGTTGCGTCTTGGAGGATTTGCAGCGCGGCGCGCACGCTCGCCTCGTCGGGCTCCGGGCGGAACGCCGGCACGCGGGCGAATTGCGGCTCGACCAGCGGCTCCATGTCGGCTTCCTCGGCGTCGATCTGGCCCTCGTTGCCGCGAAATTGCAGATGCACCGGCCCGGGACAGCCGGTCACCGCGGTGCGGAACGCCTGCCGCACCATGTCGGGAAACCGCGCCACGTCGTCGACGGTGGCATTGAATTTGGTCACCGGCTCGAACGCCGGCACGTCGTCGACCTCCTGATAGACCTTGCGGAATTTGTTTTTTGGTTCGCGGCCGCCGGTCATGGCGATGACCGGCGAATGGGCAAGGTATGCGTCGCGCAATCCGGCGGCGAGATTGAGCGCGCCGATCACCTGCGCCATGCAGATGCCGGGTTTTCCGGACGCCCGGGCGTAGCCGTCGGCCATGTAGGCGGCGGCCTTTTCGCCGTGCACGTGCAGCCGCTTGATGTCGGTACGCCGCTCCATCTCGGCATAAGTGGTGCGCAGCACGGCGGGCACGTGAAACACGTGCGTGACGCCGTAGCCTTTGAGCATATCGGCGAGGCACGCCGCGCCGGTCATCTTGCGATTGTGGCCGATTTGCATGGGCGGTCGATTCCTCAATTTACATTATTTTCTACGCGCACTCGGACTCGTCCGGGTTCAACGATCCAGAGTTCGCCATCAATTGCCCGTCTGGATGCGACGGCAAGAAAGCCGCGTAATCGGTCATGGAGAAGAGCGAGGAACTCGGGGCCTCCCAGTTCCAGAACAGCAATACCTGCCGAGCCCGCCGGTGGGAATCTTGGAATATGACCAAAGTCGCGATCTAACGTGACCAAAACTCGCCGTTCATTGACACAAGCCTGAAAGATCACCTCATCGAGGGAACCGGTAAGGCTTTCATCGTGAACGGTCGCAACGTCGTGGCCGCTCCGCCGCAGGAGGGTAACGCCGCTTTCGCCGATATTCTCATCGACCTTGATCTTCACTCAGCCGGCTCCACCGGCACCGGTATGATGCGGTCGCTGGCTGCCTCAGCGCCATAGGCGATGGCAGCAAGGATGTCGGCGTGGGTCAGCACAGAATACTCGGCCAGCAATTCTGCTTCCGTCGTTCCGCTTGCCAGCAGACCGAGGATGAGCGAGACCCAAATACGCGTCCCTTTGATGCAAGGTTTGCCGCCGCAAATGCCGGGATTGATGCTAATGCGATCGAGAAGATTGACCATATCCAATTCCCACAGTTGCCACATATTATGGGCAGCGGAACGTGCCCTAGCAAACTGAATCAATCGTTGAACACCGCGACGGCGCGGATCGGCGAGCCGGTGCCTTCGCGCCATTTCAGCGGCAGGCCGATGAACTGAAACTCGCCCGCACCAAGCAGGCTTTCCAGATTGCACAGGCTTTCCATATGCGTGATGTCGAGATCGAGGCAGGCCTTGTGCACCAGCGAATTGACCTTGCCCTCGGGCCCCGGCCGCATCGAGTCGATGCCGAAATGCACGATGCCCGCCGCGGCGAGCCATTCGGTCGCTGCGACATTGACGCCGGGATTGTCGGTCGCATAGGCCGCGCTCGGAAAGGTGCGGGCGTGATGGCCGGTGCATAACAGCACCGTGCCTTTGTTCGGGATCGGCACGCCGGCCTTCTTCACCGCCGCTTCGAGATCGGCGGGCGTAATCTCCGCCCGTGCCGGAATATGCCGCAGATCGATGCAGATGCCCGGCACGATACAATTCTCCAGCGGGTATTTGTCGATCGGCGTGCCGCTTTTGCCGAAGTGGCGCGGCGCGTCGATATGGGTGCCGCCGTGGTCGGGCATCGAGAAGAACATCACGCTGTTGCCCTGGACGTTGCCCGACTCGGCGAACGCCTCATCGTGCGTCTTCCAGATGCCGTGGATGATCGGCGGCTGCCCCGGATAGGACGGCGTGCGGTGATACAGCTCCCGGCTCAAATCGACGATCCGCATGACTCCTCCCAGACGTTACGTGTTGCGGCGGACTTTAGGATGACTTGAACGCCAGCGGAACCATCACGGTTCAGCTCGTCGGCGCGCCTGCCGCGGCATCGCTGTCGACGGCTCGGTCGCGGCCGCCCGTGCAAGTCTTGCCGCGCTCCGTATTCCCCTGCATTGCGGCAGCCACGGTCGCTTCCTGACCGGGCGGCCCGGCGAATTCGCCCCCGATCCAAGGCGACTCTGCGGCGCAGCGGGCCTCCGGATTCGCAAGGACCCAGAATAACTTATCCCTGCAGATAGATACCGCAGCGCAGTGTGTCTGTGTGCAATGCACAATTTATCTTGACTCTGCCGTAAAAGCGGCCAGTAATTCACAAAATGGTCATCCTCGGTAAGGCCGAGGCCCGGTGAGTGAATGCGCCATCAAGCGGCTCAACCCGCGTCAAGTCTGCCGTCTCTGATGATGCCCTGCCCGGTCTGCGCAGGACGCATGGTCTTCACCGCCCGTCACCCGATCTCCGCCAACGTCGAAGACACCATTTATGCTTGCCGCCGCTGCGGCGCCGAACTGATCCGCACCGCGATGCGCAAGGCGGCCAAGCCGGGCACCGACAAGACCTCCGAAGCGGCGTGACGCTTTAATTCAATCGCATCTGCGTCAGCATCGCGCGGCCGAGCAGGCCGTAAGGGTTGGCCAGCGTCTCCAGCATCTCGAAGTGGTTGTAGCCCTCGCCGACCAGGAGCTCGACCGGCTTGCCGGCGGCTTTTACCTGGGCTGCGAAGTCGCGGGTCTGGCGCTGAAACTCCGGCGTCTCGCAGGTGCCGTGCGCGACGACGAGCGGTGTATGCAGGCCGTCGAGATGCCGGCGCGCGCTGAGCTTCTCCACCATGGCGTCGGTGAATTTGACGTAGGCCGAGCGCTTCGACAGCCGCACCGGCTCTAGCTCGTACATGCCGCTCGCCAGCAGCGCGCCGCGGCAGAAATTTTCCGGCAGGCCTTGCTCGCGCCAGCCCAAAGTCAGCGCGCAGCCGGCGAGATGCGAGCCCGACGAATGCGCCGAAATGTAAAACCGCTCGCGGTCGCCGCCGAATTTTTCCGCATTGCGCCAGGTCCAGGCGATGGCGCGGCAGGCCTGCGCGTACATCGCCAACAGATCGCCGCCGGCCTGATCGACATTGATGAAGTCGATGAAGACCGCGTGCGCGCCGGCGCGTGTGAGCGGCTCGGCCTGGAGCGCATAATCGGCCGCCTTGTTGCGGCGCCAGGCGCCGCCATGGACGAACAGATTGATCGGCGCGTTCGGCGTGGCGCTGCGGAAGACATCGAGCTGTTCGTATTCGCTTTCGCCATAGGCGACGCGCTGCGGCGGGCCGAGGATTGCGCGCGCCCGCTCGCTGGCGGCGACACGGCGGGCGACGACGCGGTCGCGATTCCTGGCGTAAACTTCCTGGTCGTAGGCGTCGTCGAGCTGCTGCTGGTCCATATCGAGCCAGATGATCGGACCCTTGGCTTGCGCCGGCGCGGCGGCTGCCGTGATGGTATTCATGCGTCGTTCTTCCTTTCGTCACCCAAATCTTCGTCACCAAGCCCGAAGGCGGCCTGCTTCTCGGCAAAGCCGGCGACGGTGAACTTGCCGATCGGCCGCAGATGGTCCGGACAATATTTGGCGAATTCCTGCGACGCCAGAACGGTGCGTCCCAAGCGACCGGCGAGCTTCTCGAGGCGCGCCGCCAAATTTACCGCGGGCCCGATGCAGGTAAAGTCCAGCCGGTTGCCGCTGCCGATATTGCCGTAGAGCACGTCGCCCAGGTGCAGCGCCAGCCCGAAGCGCACCGCCGCGCCGTCGCCGCCCGCGGCCCGCAGCGCCGCGACCGCGGCGCGCGTCGCGTGCGCCGCCTTAAGCGCGGCGGTACAGACTTCTCCGGCGTCCGCGCCTTGGCTCGGAAATATCGCCAACAACCCGTCGCCCATGAATTTGAGGACCTCGCCGCCGTGTTCGACGATCGCCGGCACCTGGCAATCGAAATAGCGATTGAGCAGATCGACCAAAGCTTGCGGCGGCAGGCGATCGGCGAGCCGGGTGAAGCCGCGCATGTCGGACAGCCAGATCGCGGCGTGGATCTGTTCGGTATCGCCGCGGCGGATGCGGCCGGCCAGCACGCGCTCGCCGGCGTTCTTGCCGACATAGGTCGCCAAGAGATTGCCGGCGACGCGATAATAAGCGCGGATTTCCGCGACCCGCGTCAGCGGCGCGACGATGGACTCGATGAGCGCGATGTCCGCGCCGGAAAAGCCGCCGGGCTGGCGCGTCGCCCACGAAGCCGAATGAAACTCGCCATCGGTGAAGCGCAGCGGCGAGACCACGTAATCGGTCACGCCCTCGTCGCGCAGGTCGTAGAGGACCGGAAAATCCATCGGGCAATCGGCATCGCCAATACGCCGGCGCAGCGCGGTTCCGGTCTCGCTGACATAGACCATCGGGCTGTTGCGAAAGACGTCGCGTTCCAGCAAATCGAAGCCGCCGTCGGTGATGATCGTTCCGGTATCGGGGCGCCAGATGAAGCGGCGGCCGACGACTTCCGGATGCAGCGTGCGCACGAACACCATGGCGCGCCACAGCGGCAAGTGAGCCGCGGTGAGACGCTCGCACAATTCGCTCAGCACCTCGTGCGCCAAGGGCGCGGTCCGCGCGCCGTCGATGAGCCAGTCGACGATCGACTGGGTGGGAACGGAGTGAGGCGCCACGATACCGATCTCGCTTGCCTGGAAGGGTCCGCGGCAAAGCTTAGCGCAAAACCGAGCGGTTAGCTTTCGGCGTAGCCCTGCAGCCAGGACAGGATTTGCGGCCAGCCTTGATGGCGCGCGCGCGAGCCCGCCGAGGCAAAGCCGGAATGCGTCAGGCGCACCGTGGTGACGCCGGCGTGTTCGTTGAGATCGAACTGCACCAGCGTCTCGGTCGCCTCCTCGTCCCAATCGGGCAGCCAGGTGAAGGCGAGCGCGCGCGGCCGTTCGACGGTGCGATAGACGCCGGTGACCTTGAACGGCTTGCCGCCCATGCCGGTGCCGCGCATCGTCCAGCGGCCGCCTGGACGCAGATCGGATTCCATGGCCGTGGTTTCGAAGCGGCCTTTGAGTCCCCACCATTTCACGCGCGCCGCCGGATCGGTCAGCGCATCGAAAATGCGCGCCGCCGGCGCCTTGATGACGATCTCCTCGACGATGGCGTCGATCGTGCTTGGCGAGCTCATCGGTCCTCCTCGACCAGACGCTTGAGATTGTGAAGGCTCTCGCGCCAAAGCTCCTGATAATCGCGCAGCCAATCGTCGATCGCGCGCAGCGGCGCGGCGTTCAAGCGGCAGATCCGCGCGGTGCCTTGGCTTTCGCTCAGCACCAGACCGGCGCGGCGCAAGAGCCGAATGTGCTTCGAAATCGCCGGCCGGCTGACGCGGAAATTGCCCGCGATCTCGCCGACGCTGGCGCGGCGCCGCCGCAGCAGATTGAGGATTTCGCGCCGGGTCGGATCGGCAATGGCGCGGAATACCGCCTCGCGCTGCCGCGTGTTCAATGCCGTCATCGCCGTCATCGCAGTGTAACCATGTGGTTACATTAAACGTAACCGACCGGTTACGGAGAGTCAAGCCGCTGTCTTGCGCCCAATCAGGAGCAAAAGCCGGCCGGCCGGCGCGGTATCCCGGTCAGGGCCTTGTCACGGAATCTACCGGCTTTTTTACGGAAATTTCGAATGACTGGCTTAAAGGACGGACAACGCGCGCTCCGTACAAGTACGGGGGTCGCCACACGGAGGAACCATTCATGACGACTCTCATTCGGCGCTTTCTGCGAGACGACACCGGCGCAACCGCCATCGAATATGGCCTGATCGCTGCGGGGATTTCCGTCGCGATCATTCTGGCGGTGCAGACTCTCGGCTCCAATCTGAACACGACCTTCACGTCGGTTTCGGGCGCGCTCAAGTAAGCGCCTAGCGTACCCCGCCTACCAAGCCCCGGCCTTTGGCCGGGGCTTTTTTATTGTCCGGACGGGCAAAACGAAAACATCGTTAGCCCAGGTTTAATTCCTTGAAGAAGTCGTTGCCCTTGTCGTCGACGACGATGAAGGCGGGGAAGTCGACCACTTCGATGCGCCAGATCGCTTCCATGCCGAGTTCGGGATATTCCAGCGTCTCGACCTTCTTGATGCAGTGCTCGGCGAGGTTCGCCGCCGCGCCGCCGATCGAGGCGAGATAGAATCCGCCGTGCTTCTTGCAGGCTTCGCGCACCGCGGGCGAGCGGTTGCCTTTCGCCAGCATCACCATGGAGCCGCCGGCGGCCTGGAAATCCTCGACGAACGAATCCATGCGGCCGGCCGTGGTCGGCCCGAAGGCGCCGGAGGCATAGCCCTGGGGCGTCTTCGCAGGTCCCGCGTAATAGACCGGATGGTTCTTGATATAGTCGGGCAGCCCCTGCCCTTGCTCCAGCCGTTCGCGCAGCTTGGCGTGCGCCAGATCGCGCGCCACGATCATCGGGCCCGACAGCGACAGCCGCGTCTTGATCGGATATTGGGAAAGCTGCGCCAGGATCTCCTTCATCGGCTTGTTGAGGTCGATCTTCACTACCGCGCCGCCGAGCTTTGTCTCATCGACCTCCGGCAGATATTGCGCCGGATTATGCTCGAGCTCTTCCAGAAACACGCCATCCTTGGTGATCTTGCCGAGCGCCTGCCTGTCCGCCGAGCACGACACGCCGAGTCCGATCGGCAGCGAAGCGCCGTGGCGCGGCAGCCGGATCACGCGCACGTCGTGGCAGAAATATTTGCCGCCGAATTGCGCGCCGACCCCGAGCGACTGTGTCATCTTTAAAATCTCGCGCTCCATGTCCTTGTCGCGGAAGGCGTGGCCGTCCTCGGAGCCGTGCTCCGGCAGCGTGTCGTAATATTTGGTGGAGGCAAGCTTGACGGTTTTCATCGTCAGCTCGGCCGAAGTGCCGCCGATGACGATGGCGAGATGGTAAGGCGGGCACGCCGCGGTGCCGAGCGTGAGCACTTTTTCCTTCAGAAACGCCAGCATGCGCTCGCGGGTCAGGATCGACGGCGTCGCCTGGAACAAAAACGCCTTGTTGGCCGAGCCGCCGCCTTTGGCGATGAACAGGAATTTGTAGGCTTCATCCGCCTCACCGTGGCTTTCGGCATAAAGCTCGACCTGCGCCGGCATGTTGGAGCGGGTGTTCTTCTCTTCGAACATGGAAATCGGTGCGAGCTGCGAATAGCGCAAATTGCGCTTGAGATAGGCGTCGCGCGCGCCCTCGGCGAGCGCCGCCTCGTCGTCGCCGTCGGTCCAGATCAGCCGGCCCTTCTTGCCCATGATGATCGCGGTGCCGGTGTCCTGGCACATCGGCAACACGCCGCCGGCGGCGATATTGGCGTTCTTGAGAAAATCGAACGCGACGAACTTGTCGTTATCCGACGCTTCGGGGTCCTCGACGATGGATTTGAGCGAAGCCAGATGCGCGGGACGCAGCAGATGATTGATGTCGGTGAACGCCGCTTCCGCCAGCGCGCGCAGCGCCTCGCGCGGCACCACCAGCACGTCTTCGCCCAGGACCTTTTCGACGCGCAGGCCATCCGCCGCGATTTTGCGGTAGGGCGTTGAGTCTTTGCCGAGGGTAAATAGCGGCGTGTGCTTGTAGGGCGGCGTCGGATGGGTGGCGAGGGGGGCGTCCATGGGGGCTCCGGATCTGGACGGGCCTGGTTGTAACCCAGTTACGTAACTCCATCCATTACTTAAAAATACGGTTCGAGAAAGTGTCCTCGGTCCGCCCAAAATTGGCACCAGCGAGCGGCAGCGTCGACAACATGGAGATGTGATTCGATTGTATCCGGGTCTGCCGGGGCATCCTTCGGAATCGCAATATCGTTTGAGTATGCGAAGACATCTGCCGCCGAACGAAGACGGCGCGCATACGCTAGGAGATCGGGTACGAATTTTAGGACGTAAGCTTCCTGAAGCAAATCGTTATCTATGACGGGAAGACACGAGGTCAGAAATTGCGCTCGAAAGGAAAAGCGCTCGACGTAATTGGCGACAATACCGTTGGAATAACACGGAATTCCATCACACGGTGCCACCAGCGCCACGACATAATACCCCTGCATTTTAGTCATCCACTCGTCCAAGGGCGTCGTTATCTTTTGCTTACTATGTATTTCTCGTGCCCATTCGTCGGCTCTGCTGTCGAAGCCCACTCGCGGTGCATTCAATGTTTCGAACGCCGACATTGAAATTTCATTGTAGCGCCGCAATAATTTTTCATTGGACGGCCGCAATCTGATTGATTGAAAAAAATTATCTCGTAGCGAATTAACAAAGCTGGGTCGATCTTGCGGTCCGAGTTTGTCGCCCGCCAGCGCAATGACCAGCTTGCGGAATTCCGCTTGGAAGCCTGGCTTTGGCTTATTGCCGGGATTCCAATCTAGGCCCATCACTCGCCTCCGTTCACGTCCATCCAATCATTTAGCAATTTTCTGTCGTCCTTCGAGGGCCGCTTCGCGGCCAAGGCGCGCCAGCGCTGTGCCCACGCGGTGCATTATCGCGGCTTCGTTCCGCGTGGGCCTCGCTCCGCTCAGCCCACCCTACAAGCTTCGTCACCTCAGCGCACCAACGAGCGCCGCCTCAGACGCCGCTGCGCCCAAAAGCCGGCCAAACCAAGCGCGATCGCCAGCGCGATCCAGAAGCGGGAATAGAGCGCGATTTCCGCTTGGGCATTGAGGATGCTGCCGAAGGTGGCTTCCCATTGCGCCCAGTGGTGGACGATGCGCAGCGCGTTCATGCCTTGCAGCAGGCAGAACACGGCCGCGAGATAAAGCAGCACGACGAAGACCCAGCCGAAGACGCGAAATTGCTTGGCCCGTTCCGGCAGGCCCGGCCACAGCTGCGACGAACCGGGCGGCACTTCGACCGGCTTCGCCGACAGCACGCCGATCCGCGAGCGGGCGGTGAGCCACGCGGCCGCGATGAAGGCCGCTGCGGCGATAGCCGCGACGATCAGGCTTGCGGTCAGCGCATCCATGGTGCGGGCGTCCCCCTGGGCGCGGCAGTCTAATCGGTCGCGCGGAGCGCAGCCATGACGGACTTTTCGCCGCCCCCAACCGGCCGCTGGCCCCGCCACGTGGATGATGCACACGCCCCACAACTTGTGATAGCGTGTGGGAAGAACCAACGGCTGGAAGGGGGAAATGCGCAATTTCTTGGGCCTCAGCGAAAGTTCGGATCCCCGGGTCAGGGAAGCGAATTTGGTGCAAACCAAATTCCTCATCGGCTGGGGCAGCCTGCTCTTGATCGCGATCCTGGTCAGCGCGCTCGGTGCCGCGCTCGGACAGGGCGGAGCGCGGGCCGATCTCAAGATCTTTCTTCAGGTGTCTGCCGTCGGCGCCGTCGTCGCCGGCGCCTTCGCGATGGTGGCGTGGCTGTTCGGCCTGCTGTTCGGCATCCCGCGATCGATTGCACGGCCGGGCGATCCGGCGCCGGCGCCTGCCAACGCCGCGCAGGGAAGCGGCGGCCAGCCGACATTCCGCGTCAATACCAACTTGGAAGACGTGTCGGACTGGCTGACCAAGACGCTGATCGGCGTCGGGCTGACGCAGCTCAACACCTTGCCGCACAAGCTTTGGCAATATGCGCTGGTGATGGATCACGCGTCGCTCAACGGCAAAGCCGGCGGCGCGGTCTTCATTCTCGGCGTGGCGCTGACCGGCGGCGCCGGTGGCTTTTGGGTCGGCTATGTGACGACCCGGACGTTTCTGACGTTCCTGTTCGATCTGTTCGGCAAACCCGACCTTGGCGACGTCAAGCTGGCGGCCGACCCGGCCAACCTGCAGTTCGACGCGCAGCAAAAGCCGCTGGCGTCGACCAACCCTTTGGTGGTGGCCGCCGACAGCAAACTGCGCAATGTCGCGCTCGACCAGTTGTCGGATCCGAAAACGATCGCGGCGTGGGGCGCCGCGCAAGCGCGAGCCTCGAATCTCGGCAGTGCGCTGCATGCGCTGCAGAAAGCCTCGGCCGCCGCGCCGAACGATACCGACATCCGCTCGCTGCTCAGCAAGGTCGAGCAAGCAAAGGGGTAGCGCGTCGGGCCGGGTCAGAGGCCCCCTCCACCACCCTGCTGCGCAGGGTGGTCCCCCTCCGCCGCTTCGCGGGGGCGGATGCTCACATCCACGCCGCCGGGCGCTTTTCGGCGAAGGAGGCGAGGCCTTCGGCAGCCTCGGCGGAGCGGCGTTTGTCGGCATGCTGCTCGATCAGGCGGTTGGCTGCGGCTTCGCCGAGATTGGCCCAGGCCGATTGCAGCGCCAGCGCCTTGGTCTCGGCCACCGCCTGTGGGCCGTTCTGCAGGAGCGCATCGACGATCCGCGCGCCGGCGGCCGCAAGCTCGGCAGCCGGGACGATGTCGTGGACGAGGCCGATGCGGCGGGCCTCGGCGGCGCCGAAGCGCTCGCCGGTGAGCGCATAGCGGCGCACCTGGCGGACGCCGATGGCGTCGTTGAGCTGCGGGATGATGATGGCCGCGGTGAGGCCCCAGCGCACTTCGGCGATGGAGAAATTGGCGTCGTCGGCGGCGATCACCACGTCGCAGGCGGCGAGGAGCCCGGTGCCGCCGCCGAAGCAGGCGCCCTGCACCAGCGCCACGGTCGGCACCGGCGCGGCATTGAGCCGCCAGATCGCCTGCGCGGTGGCGCGCGAGACGGCGATATTGTCCTCGCGCGAGGCGGCGCGCACCGCAGCGATCCATTTGAGGTCGGCGCCGGCCTGGAAATGCCGGCCGCGGCCGCTGATGACGACGGCGCGCAGCCCGCTCACTTTGCCCAGCGTATCGAGCGTCGCCAAGAGCGCCTGGATCAGCGCGCCGTCATAGGCATTGTTGCGCTCCGGGCGGTTGAGGACGATTTGGGCCACGCCGCGGCCGTCGACCTCGCAAAGCACCGGCGCGTCGCTGTTCGGATTCGTCACGGCACCCTCCAGGCTTGTCGACGGGTTTCGTATCGCTCAGCCCATTCTACAGCCGTCATGCCCGCGCTTGTCGCGGGCATCCACGTCTTTTTTCGTTTGCAAAAGAAAGCAAGTCGTGGATGGCCGGAACAAGTCCGGCCATGACGAGCGGCGCTATATGGCGTGGGATTGTAGAATCCGTAGCGTCGAAGTCGCGAACGCCTAGCGTCAGGCCTGGACGTTGAGCAGCGCCTTCATCATCTGCGAATAGACGCGCATCACCTGCACGTTCATGGCGAAGTCGTAGGCCGCGGTCGCTTGCTGGATCGCCTCGGTGGCGACATCGACGTTGGGCGTCGCCACCTCGCCGTTCTTGTCGGCATAAAGCGCGGTCGGCGCGTAGGCCGCCACGGTGGCCGGCTGCACGTCGACGACGACGGCGCTGGTGCCGCCGCCAGGCGCCTCGACCTGGTTGACCTGCTGCGGCATGTAAGCGGGCGCATATTGCGCCTGAATCGCCGCGCCGGCCGTCGGCAGCGGGCCGTCGAACTCGGCGTTGGCGACGTTCTCGGCCGAGACGTTGAGTTGTTGCGTTGCAGCCTGCATGCCCGACACAGCGATCGATAAAATCGAACTCATCGCATTGCGATAGTGTAACCGCGCTAACGGCGCTTTGCGGAAATCGTTACAGTTTTAACGAATGCAAAAAGCGACGGCGCCGCTGCCCTGCCCTGAATTCGGCAGCACTCACCCAGACTACTTGCCGCGGCTGCTCGCTTGCCGCTCCGCATAAGTATCGACCAACGCGCGGATCATGCGCTGATAGGGCACGCGACGCTTCTTGGCTTCGCGCTTGAAGAAATCGAGGCTGCGGCGCGACAGCGACAACGTCACCTTCACATTCTCCTCGTGCGGCACCAGGTCGGCGGGCGCGGGCAAGAAATCCTCGATAACCCGCACCCGGCCGATCTCGCCAGCGGTGTACCTAACGGTTCTGTTGCTCATAGATTCGCTTTCCTTTTCGCCAATAGCCTGCGCCGAAGATACGAATGCGACCGGCGCGATACGTAAAGCGCACTGTCATCACGCCGCCCGCGACCATGCCGAAGCAGAAATAGCGCGTCTCGGCATCGCTATGATCCAGGTCTTCGGCGATCACGCGGCGTGGATCGAAGAAAGCTCCCTGCGCGTCGGCAAACGACACGCCGTGCTTGAACCGGTTGGCACGGTCCTTGGCGCCGTCCCATTCGAAACTTGGCCGGCCCGCCATCGGTATGTATAATATGCCATATCAATATATGGCGCAAGGGCAGGCTCATGAAATGTGGCAGGCGTGATTTTGAATCGCCGCTGGCCGGTTCAACGGCGCGCCGTCGGAGAGATCGCGCGTACGTCCCCTCCCCAGGCGGCGGTGCGGCGGCTACAATCGCGGCGCTGGGCCTCGCTTAAGCGTGTTTTTCACACGAAAGAGGAGCCGCACATGCCCACCTTCAAGCTGCCATTGTCCGGCGACGTCGTGCAGTCGATCAATCCGTTCACGGCGTTCATGACCGGCGGCCAGTTCGGCCTGGTCAACATCAACCTCGGCCAATCGAGCGAGCCCGACGTCGAGGCCGAGGTGCTCTCCAACGTCGCCACCTACGGCAAGCAGCTCGGCCGCATCGGCGACGCTTTGATCGTGCTGCTCAAGCATTTCAATCCGCCGGGCCCGCTCAGCGCCGACGAAAGCAAGGCGATCGCCGCGCTCAACGACATGCTCGGCAAAATCGCCAAGGTGAAGGAAACACACGGCCGCGCGGCGCTGCGGCCGTAAACTTTCCGATCGAAAATTGATCTAGGGCAAAAGCCGCGGCGGCGGACGGTGGCAAGCTGGCTGTGATCCTTGAGGAGGGAGGACGCCGTGCTGCGCCAATTCATTGCCGTCATCGCCACCGTTGCCGCGCTCAATCTGTCGCTCGGTACGAGCGGGGCGTTTGCCGCCCCGCACGGTCATCCCGGCGGTCATCCCGGTGGCCATCCCGGTGTCCACGTCGGGCATGGCGGCGGCCATGGCGGATTCCATCGTGGCTGGGGCGGCGGCGGTGGGGGCGGCGGCTGGTATTACGGGGACGGCGGCTGGTACGACGACCAAGGATCAGACATCGCGGCGGGGATCGCCGCGGCCGCCATCCTCGGCGCGGTCATCGCCGCCCAGCATTATCACCATTGCGGGTGGCATCATCACCATCACGTCTGCCGCTGACGATGCGGCCAGCGGCTCAGTCGTTGCCGCAGCACTGGAACAGGATGCTCACCGTCGGCGCGTTGGGCAACGACAGGGCCGCGCCGGGAAGAAGCGCGCTCGCCGCGGCTTCCAGCGCCGTGTCGGACACGTCGAAAGTGAGGATGTCGTCGTCGCTCGCTTTGAAATTTTCGCTCGCGCCATTCATGCCGGTGATCCATTAAGCTCGCCCGCGCAGGGCTCAACAGGCCGACATTAGCATCCGTTGGCCAGGATGCGTAGCCGGTATCGGCCTTGCGCCCGGCGCTGCGCGCGCCTGCCGAATCTGCCGAGAGCGGGCTTGGATGGAATCCAAGCCCGCTCTCGTTGTTTGTTTGAGCATGATCTTTTCCGAAAACCGGTGTCCACTTTTCGGGATCATGCTATAGCCCCGCCATGTCGGCACGCAGCGTGCGCGTCGGCCGCTCGGCGACCGGGCTCGGCCTGTTCGCGGCGAAGCCGATCGCGAAGAAAGACTACATCGTCACCTATCGCGGCAGGCGCATACCGACCGCGGAGGCGCAGCGGCGCGAGCGGCGCCGCGCCGCCAAATACATGTTCGAGATCGACCGGCGCTGGACCATCGACGGCGCGTCGCGCCGCAATCTCGGCCGCTATCTCAATCATTGCTGCGACCCGAACGCGGAAGCGGTGCTGCGCGCCGGCAGGATCGTGTTCGTGGCGCTGCGCGCCATCGCGGCGGGCGAGGAGATCACGCTCGACTACGGCGAGGAGTATTTCGAGCTCTACATCAAGCCGCTCGGCTGCCGCTGCGCGGCATGCGCGGCGAAACGGCGGCGCAGGGCGGATTAGCGAAGCGTAATCCGCCATATCGTTCGCAGGCGGGTTACGCCTTCGGCTAACCCGCCCTACAGCCCTACAAATTAAACAGCTTCTCGGCGTTGCCGTGGGCGATGCGCTCGCGGTCGGCCGCGCTGACCGGGATCTGCTCCAGGAAGGCGCGCGCCGCCGCCATCGAGGCGTAGGGGTGATCGGCCGAGAACATGATGCGGTCGACGCCGACTTCGAGGAGGAGATCGAGGAAGGCGGCGGGGAAATTGAAGCCGGAAATGGTGTAGTGCACGTTGTTGCGCAGATAGACGCTCACCGGCTGTTTCAGCTTGGTCACCGCCGGGCTCATGCTGTCGAGCCGCGGCAGCATGAAGGGCAGCGCCTCGCCGAGATGGCCGATGACGAATTGCAGCTTGGGAAACCGATCGAACACGCCGCCGAGCACGATGCGCACGATGTGCACCGCGGTCTCGATGTGCCAGCCCCAGCCCGACGCGGCAAACATCTCGGTCACCGCCGGCGCAAAACCGCCATAGGAAATATCGATGACGCCTTGCGGCGGCGGCGTCGGGTGCAGGTAGATCGGCGCATTGAGCTTTTCGGCGGCTTCGAGGATCGGCCAGAAGAACTTGTTGTCGAGGTAGCGGCCGCGGTTGTGGCCGTGGATGACGGCGCCGACGAATTTCTGCTGACGCACCCGCAGCTCCAGTTCGGCCGCCGCCTTGTCGGGCGCCGCGGTCGGCAGCACGGCAAGCCCGGCATAACGCCGCGGATTCCCCTTCACCACGTCGGCGAGGAAATCGTTGGCTTCCGTGGCCAGCGCGATCGCCTCGGCGGCGTCGGACTGCTCGGTGCCCGGCGAGGTGAGCGACAGCACCTGCATGTCGATGCCGGCGGCGTCCATCTCGGCCAAGCGGCCGGCACCGACGTTGGCAAGCTGTTCGAATATTTTGATGAAGCGGCCGCCTTGCTGCTGCGCCTTCTCTTGGCGGGCGCGGCCGGGGCCTTCGAGAAACTTCGGCGTGGTGAAATGCTCTTCGAGCGTAATGGTGCGCATATTGGTGCTTTCCATTCTATGAGAAATCCCCCGCGCGACGGCAGGGTGAGGGGAACGGATGATGATGTTTGTCAGAAGCCGAACAGCTTCTCCGCGTTGCCGTGGGCGATGCGCTCGCGGTCGGCGGCGGACACCGGAACCTGCTCCAGGAACGCCTTGGCCTGCGCCATCGACTGGTAGGGATGGTCGGCCGAGAACATGATGCGGTCGACGCCGACTTCGAGCAAGAGATCGAGGAAGGTCGCCGGAAAATTAAAGCCGCTGAAAGTGTAATGCACGTTCTCGCGCAGATAGGAGGTGACCGGCTTCTTCAATTTCGTCATCGCCGGGGTCATGTTGTCGAGCCGCTGGAACATCGACATCAGGCCTTCGCCCAGATGGCCGATGACCAGCTGCAATTTGGGGAAGCGGTCGAAGGTGCCGCCGAGCACGACGCGGATGACGTGCACCGCGGTCTCGATATGCCAGCCCCAGCCGGGGCTGGCGAACATGTCGACCAACAGCGGCGAGAAGCCGGAGTAATAGGCGTCGACCACCGCCTGCGGCGGCCGTGTCGGATGGATGTGGATCGGCGCGTTGAGCGCTTCGGCGGCTTCCAGGATCGGCCAGAAGAACTTGTCGTCGAGATAGCGGCCGCGATTGTGGCCGTTGATGACGGCGCCGACGAAGCCGCCGGATTTGATGCGGCTTTCGAGCTCGGCCGCGGCCTTGTCCGGCGCCGCGGTCGGCAGCGTGGCAAAGCCGGCGAAGCGCTTCGGGTTCTTCTTCACGCCCGCGGCGAGGAAGTCATTGACTTCGCGGCTGAGCGCGATGGCGTCGGCAGCATCGAGCTGCTCGGTGCCCGGCGAGGTCAGCGACAGCACTTGCATGTCGATGCCGGCGGCGTCCATCGCCGCGATGCGCTTGTCGGCGATGTCGGTGAGCTGCTCGATCAGCCGCGTGGCGCGGCCCTCGAATTTCAACGCGGCGTTTTTCAAGTCCTGGCCGGGCCCGTCGAGAAAGCCCGGCGTGGCGAAGTGTTCTTCAAGGGTGATGATGCGCATCGTTGCAGTTTCCTCCGACATCCGTGGTTTTCCCTCTCCCGTCGGGAAGAGGCGACGCGAGACGCGTCCGTTTTGGTTCAAGCCACCTGCGCGTTGCCGATATGCCTGCGGCTCCAGACGAAATCCTTGGCGCGGCCTTCGGCGATGGCATAAGCGCGCTCGGTGGTGGCGTTCAGGCGCGCTTCGACGAGGCGCCGCGCCTCTTCGGGCGCCGCGTCGCCGGCGGCCGCCGCGACCCGGATCGGCTCGCCGACGGCGATGGCGAAGCGGCCGAACGGCAGATTGAGCACGGAGCGGTCCCAAGACTTGAGCTCGATATAGCGGCTGGTCGCCACCGCGACCGGATAGATCGGCCGCCCCGAGGCGCGCGCGAGCTGCACGATGCCGCGGCCGGCGACGCGCGCGATTTTCGGCACGTCGGCGGTAAGTGCCACGTTGCAGCCGCGGCCAAGCGCGTCCAGCATCTGCTTGAAGCCGGCGACGCCGCCCTTGCGCGGAAAGTCGCGGCCGCTCGTTCCGGAGCCGCGGATCGGCTCGACGCCGAGCCGGCTTGCGGCCACCGCATTGATCTCGCCGTCGCGGTGGCGCGAGATCAGCACCTTGACCAAGTGCTCCTTGCGCTTGAAGAACGGCATCATGAAGTGCTGGCCGTGCCACATGGCGACGATCGCCGGCAGATCCGGGCATACCCGCGTGTAAATATCCGCGGGATCGATGCCGCACTCGCAGGTCTTCCAGACCAAGCGCAAATATTCCGCGGCCGCCACGCCGATCGTGCGCTGCACCCACGGAAAACCTGCCAAACGCCTGAGCGACATCGATGGCTCGTATGCTCACGAAATCGGCGCATCATGCCCGCCGATCGATATCTCATTCCACCTTGATATGCGCCTCGGTGATGAGCTTGCGCCATTTCGGCTCTTCGGTGCGCAGCCGTTCGCTCAGCTCGTCGGGCGAGCCGGCGATCGATTCGAAATATTGCTTGTCGAGGAAGTTCTTCTGCACGTCCGGTTCGGCGAAGGTTTTGCGCACTTCGCCGTTGATCTTGGCGACTACGTCGCTCGGCATGTTCGGCGGGCCGTAGAGCGCGAACCAGGACACCGCGGTAAAGCCCGGCACCGTTTCGGCGATCGCCGGAACATCCGGCAATAGCGCCATCCGCTTCGGCGCGCCAATGCCGATCAATTTTACCCTGCCGGCCTTGGCCTGCGGCAAGGCGGTGCCGACGGACACGAACATCAGCTGGATGTGACCGGCGAGCACGTCCTGCATCGCCGGCGCCGCGCCCTTGTAGTGCACGGCGACGAATTTCGTCCCGGTCATGGATTTGAACATTTCCATGTTGAGATGGCCGCTCGAGCCGACGCCGAACGTGCCGTAATTGAGCTGGCCGGGCTTGGCCTTATCGAGCGCGATCAATTGCTTGACGCTGTCGGCGGGGACCGCCGGGTTGAGGATCAGCGAATGATTGATCTGCACCAGGCCGGTGATCGGGGTAAAACCCTTCACCGGATCGTAAGCCAGATGCGGGTAGAGCGTGGGGTTGACGACGAAGGTGGTCTCCGGACCGACGAACAGCGTGTAGCCGTCGCCCGGCTGGTGGGTGACATATTCCGCCGCGATCTGGTTGTTGGCGCCGGGCTTGTTCTCGACCACCGCCTGGGCGCCCCAGTCGGCGATCATGTGCTGCGCCAGGATGCGGCCGAGCATGTCGGTGACGCCGCCGGGCGAGGCCGGCACGATGATGGTGACGGTGCGCGACGGATAATTGTCCGCCTGCGCGGCGCCGTTTGCCGTCAGTACCGCGGCAAGACCGGCGACCGCCGCCGCCGCACGAAACCGGATTTTCATTGTTTCCTCCCCATGGGATCGCGCCGTTCGGCGTCAGTGATGCATCTCGTCGGTCGGCATAATACCCCACAGATTCGAGGCTGACGGGTCCTTGGCCCACACTTTCGGCCGCTGCGGATTGTCGCGGTGCCAGGGCCGCGGCTCGAAATAGCCGAGCTCCTCGTTCATGCGGTCGAGCTCGGCGAAGGTCTCGGTGATCAAGCCGTTCGGCGCGCGATGATAGGCGAACAGATTGTGGCCGATGCCGTGGCGCCCCGGCCCCCACAGCAATTTGTAACCTTTGAGCGACAGGAAATCGCAGGCGGTCTGCATGTGGCCCCAGTCGCGCAGCTCGAAGGCGGTGTGGAAGTGCCGGTTCGAGCCGGTCTGCATCAGGTTGATGGTGTGGTGGTCGGGCCCGCAGCGCAGGAACGAGAAAAAGTCGCCCATCCAGTCGGATTCGCGAAAGCCGAGCACGTCGCAGTAGAACTTGGTGACGTGCTTGACGTCGGTGACGTGGAAAGCGACGTGGCCGAGCTTAAACGGCACGATGCCTTTAGACTGGAATTTCTGATGGGCGAAGGCGTCGCGCTTGAACACCTCCATAACGGTGCCCTTGGGATCGGCGAACACCAGCATGTCGGAGATCGACGGCTCGGGGTCCTTGCGGCGCTCGGTCTTGATGCCGTGGCTTGCGATCTGCTTTTCGAACTCGCCGAGATCGGCGTCGGGCGCGATCTGAAAGCCGACGCGCATGCATTGCGCCTGCGCGCCTTTGCGCAACACCACCGAGTGGTGGTCGACGGTCGAGGCGAGAAAGACGGCGTCCTTCTCCTTGGCGGCAAGGGTCAAGCCCAAAATCTCGGTGTAATATTCGGTCTGCTGGTCGAGATCGGGCGTCTCGTAGCCGGCATGCGCGATCTTGCTGACGCGGATCATGACGAACTCCTGTTGTTAGGCTTTTTTGGCGCGCGGCAGCGAGCCGATGACATCGACCATGGCGGCGACGTCGTTGTCGCCGAGGCCCATGTCCATGAAGCGCTGGTACAGCGGCACGACGCAATCCAGAAGCGGCGTCGCGACGCCGACGTGATCGGCGAAATCCTTGAGCATGTCGAAATAGTGCTGCAGGCTCGGCACGCCGCCTTGGATCGGCTGAAAGCGGCGTTCCGCCATCCACGGCGCGCGGATGCCGAACTGGGTCGAGCCGCCGCTGCCGGTAGCAATCGCCTTGATCATCAGCGGCACGTCGACGCCGGCCTTCAGCCCCAGCGTCATGGCCTCCGCCGTCGCGGCAATGTTGATGGCGACCAGAAGATTATTGACGAGCTTAACGCGGCTCGCGGCACCGAACTCGCCGAAATAGAGGCAGGTATCGGCGAATCCCGCGATCACGGGCTCGATCTTCTTACAGGCGCCGGCATCGCCGGCCAGGTAGATCACGCCCTTGCGCGCCGACACCATGCCCGGCGTGCCGGAAACCTCGCCGTCGATGAAAAAGGCGCCCTTTTCCTTGAGCGGCGCGATCTGGCGCTGCTTGTCGGGAACCGGATGCGAGCCGAGCTCGACCACGATCTGCCCCGGTCGCGCCGACTGCATCAATCCGTGCGGGCCGTGTATCACCTCGTCCAGCGCTTCGGTCGACGGCAGGCAAGACAAGACGACATCGGCCTGGGCGCCGACCTCGGCCGCCGAATGCGCCGGCACGCCGCCGATCTTCTCGAATTCGGCGAGCGACGAGCGGCGGAAGCCGACCACGCGGCGGCCGCTCTTGATCAGGTTCTCCGAGATCGGCATGCCGATCTTGCCGACGCCGACAAAACCTATGGTTTCCATGAACGCGTCCTCAACTCTTCTTTTATCGTTATTCGCTATGTTAGCGCGACATCGCGTGGATTGTCATGTCACCTCGATCGACTGATCGGAGAGATTGACAGAGAGGCCGAGCGTGCCTTCCATGATCGTCCATTCCTTCAACTCAAAAGTGCGCAAGCCGTTTATGAAGAACGGGTCGCCTTCGGCCAGCGCGCGGGCTTCGGCGGCGCTGTTCGCCCGCAACACGGTCAGACCGTGTCCGCTCGGCGGCCCTTCGCCGTCGGCCAGCGGCCCGGAGGCGAAGACGAGACCGCGCTGCTCGAGCCCGATCATGTATTCCAGATGGGCCATCAGAAACGGCTTGAGCTTTTCCGGCGGCACCACCGGCGTCGAGATCAGCACATAAAGCTTCTTGCGCAGCATTTTGCGCATCAATTCGGCAACACGCTCTTCAAAAAACATGACTCGGGTTCCTGGGCCTTTCTTGGGTTTTCAAGTTCATTTTGGTTTTCAAGTTCATAATCGAGCGGAGCGGCGTGCGCCAGCGCCCTCAAGACGCAATCAAAACAGCCTCGGATTTGCGCCTAGCCCGAGGAAATAACGGCCGATCGCATCGAAAATAGCGAATTGCGACTGCGCCTGCTGCGACACCGCATGCATGTCGCGGAAGCGGCGCTCGAACGGATTGCCGGCGAAAACCGCGGTGGCGCCGGCGGCAAGGTAGGCGGTCTCGGCCACTTGCCGCGCCTGCTGGCTGGCGTGGATCGACGCCATGCGCAGCCGCACGCGCTGATCGAGCGAGACCGTTCCGCTCTGCGCCCCCTGCCAGATGTCCTCCCAGGCGGCGAGGAAAAACGTCCGCGCGGCGGCGAGCTGGCACTGCGCCACGCCGACCTGCGATTGCACGACCGCGTTCTCGCGCAGCGGCGCCGACCCGCTGCCGGCGACCTTGGTGCGCGCCAGCTCGATGAAGGCATCGAGCATGGCGCGCGCGATGCCGAGCGCAATCGCGGGAAAGGTCGAGCCGAACAGCTGATAGATGCTGAACGAATAGAGCGGGCCGTGTTCGCGCCATTCGCCGGGATCCATCGCATGGTAGGCGATGGCGCGTTCCTCCGGCACGAATTCATCGGTGAAGGCATAGCTGTCGCTGCCGGTGCCTTTGAGGCCGATCACGTGCCAGAACGTCGTTGATGGCCGCGCGCTCACGCGGCACCACTAAAGTCTTCTGCACCGGATTGCCGTCGGCGTCGCGGCGCGCCGCGCCGTCCGGCTCGACGATGAAGCAATGGGCCGCGAGCCAGGTGGCGTGCCGGCTGCCGCTGGCAAACGGCCAGACGCCGGTGACGCGGAAGCCGCCCTTTTCGGCGACCGCCTTGGCGTTGTTGTGGGTGGAAGCGCCCCAGGCCAGCACGCCGCGCGGATTTTTTGTGAAAATCTCCTCGGCGGATTGCCGCGGCATGCTCTTGGAGATCGTCGAGCAAACCGAGGTCTGCGCGATGCACCACGCCGTCGAGGCGTCGACCTTGGCGAGCTCCTCGATCGCCTGCACGAAGGCGACCGGGGAAATTTCCTCGCCACCGAGCGAGCGCGGCACCAGCATGCGGAACATGCGCGCCTCGTGCAGCGCGCTCACCAGGTCCGGCGGCAATTCGCGCCCCAATTCGATGCGCGGCGCCGCCGCCGCAAGGACCGGCGCCAGAGCGCGCGCATTGGCGACGCAATCCACCGTTGTCCGCTCGTCCATGGCGCCTGCACTCCCGTCGGGTTGGCGGCCATTGTATCGCTGCAGCCGACGCGGTCCATCGGGGTCGCGTCGCGCGGGCGGCGGCGGGGTTGAACGGCGGCGGCGGCAGCGGCGACTAAGCAGGGTGACTAAGCGTATAATGTATAGCGATCCGATGAGGGCGAGATGGCTTGGCTGCGCGCAACGGCAATGCTCGCCGGGCTCATAGCCGCGGCGGCGGTCTCGGCGCCGCCCGGGGCCTTGGCCGACGACCAGAAGCTCGACGCCGATTTCGCCAAGCGCATGTTTGCCGGTGGCGTGCCGAACCCGAAGGCCTATGCCTGTTTCGTGCGCCGCTACGACGCCGAGCACATGGCGCAACATCCGCTGCAGAAGGTCAGCGCGATGAAGCTTCTGATCAGCACTGAGAAGGACCCGGATTTTCCCAATCTCCAATATGCGTTTCGGCTCGGCGTCGCGTTTCGCGACCGCCCGGGCAATTTCAATTCCAGCGGCAATTGCGGCCATGCGCCGACGATCAAGGATCCGGACAATTCCGACATACCGCCCGAGGACCGCCTGACGCGGCCCGCCGGCATCGATTTCGAATGCAACGTCGACTGCGACGGCGGCGGAGTCAACGTCACGCTCGCCAACAACGACAATTCGATCATCCTCAAGCTCGATCACATCCGGCTGTGGCGGGGCAACAGCCCGGACGCCAAGGAAGCCGACGCATTGCAGGCCGGCGCCGACGACAAAGTGTTCCGCCTCGACCGCACCGGCTTAAACGAATGCGCGTCGCTGGTCACCGATCGCAAGGAATTGGCGGCGCTGCGCCGAAAGCGATAAGGGTTATTTGGTCATTCCGGGGTCGAGCGAAGCGAGGAGCCCGGAATCCATACCCACGGGTCAGCGAATATGGATTCCGGACTTGCCGTTTTGCGGCAATCCGGAATGACGTAAAGGGAGGTTCCTATGCGCCGACGCTATCTGCTTCAGCTCGCTAGCGCCATCATGCCGATGGCGGCCTTCGTTGCGCCGGCCCGCGCCGCAATAGCGGATGCGGCGAAGGTGGTCTATCATCTGGCCGATCTCGGCAAAGTCGGTTTCGTGCTCGGCAACATCCGCAACCATTTTGACGGCATGGGCGGGGCGGAGCATGTCACCATCGTGCTGGTGGTTCACGGACCGGCGCTCAAAGCCTTCCATGGCGACGGAGCGACGCCAGCGATATCGCACGATGTCGAGGAATTGCGAAAAGCCGGTCTCGGACTGAATGCCTGCATCCACACCATGGCAGGCCAGCACGTCACGCTGAAGGATTTGCTGCCGGGCTTTGCCGTCGCCGAAAAAGGCGGCGTGGTGAAACTCGCACAATTGCAGGCGCAGGGCTACGCGTATTTGCGGCCGTAAATTCCAGGCCGGTTCGCGTTACCGCGCCTCACTGGCAGAGGAACTGCTCGCCGGAGCGGCCGAAGCAGAATTTCTTGCCGACATTGATCAGCTGAACGCGGCGGTTGACGCCAGAGGTCGGGTGCGCCGGATCGCGCAATTGCTCTTCGCCCATGCCGACCGGCTGCAGAATGGCGGGATTGACCCCAAACGGATTCACCAGCGCGGCGACGATGGCCTCGGCGCGGCGCTGGCTCAAGCCCACATTATACACGCGGCCGCCAACAGAGTCGGTATGGCCGATGACCAGAAAACCGTAACCGAGCAGGATCGGATTATGCAGCGCATCGGCGATGGCGCCGACATTGCGGTAGGACTCCGGCCGGATCACCGCGGAATTGAAATTGAAATTAATCTCGACGGTGAACTGCGCTAGGTTGGCGAGTTGCGGAAAGCTCAAGGGCCGGGGCGGCAGCGCTCCGGGATAATTGCGGATATTTGCCAGCACCGCCTGCCGCATCTGATCGGCCGTCAGATCCAGCTTCGCGGTACTGCTGACCGCAGCCAAGCTGGTCGCGATTTGACCGGAGCTCAGCCGCGTATCCGCTGCGGCGACGGTCGCAGCGACCGCCAAAATCAGGGCGGCGACCGCGTAGATCTGATGCCTGATCATTGCTGAGCCCTTTCCGTGCGCCAGCCGGTGTCGGTGAATGTCTGACTGCAGGCCGGGCTCATCGCGGCCGGCGATACGCTCAGCAGGCATTCCACGAGGTGCGCGTCGGCATGCGAGGTGCCGCATAATCTTTCGATATCCGCATCGCAGATCCGGCCGATGTCGCGCTGCGCCGCAGCGCGCCGGGAGATCGACGCATAGACCATGACGCGCGTTTGCTGGCAGCGCGGCGACACCACGTTCTGGTGCGCATCGAGGCAGGCCCGCAGCCGTCCGTTGCCGAGCTCGACGTTCCTGCAATATTTCGCCAGATCGGCGCGGCAGGCGGCGGCGAGCTGCGACACCGCATCGGCATAGCTCATGGTCTGCGCCGCCGCGGTACCGATGCCGCCCAGGAGAAGCCCGACAGCCAAGAAAGCGGATGCCTTGACCCTGCCCATTCCACCCTCCCTCACCTTATTCTCGGTCGCACCAGTCGCTTGAACGGTTCGCAAGCTTATCGCATTCCCGGCCCGATTGCACGGATGGGGGCCGTGGTTTTTGGCCCTATTCCTCGCCGACCAGGTCGCGGCGCCGGCCTTCCAAGGCCGCCGAGTAGCGGCGCAGCACGTAGGCTTCGGTGAGCATGCCGACGACGCGGCGGTCAAGATAGGAATCGACCACCGCCAGCGCCTCGGATTCGGCGCGGTCGAAGGCGAGCACGGCCTCCTTTACCGCCATGCCGGGCAGCAACATGTCGTCGGGGTGGGCCAGCAGCTCCTTGATCGCCTTGTCCGCGGATTCCGCGGCGTGGGCGTCCGCCACCAGAACCAGCCCGACATAGCGATCGGCGTCGTCGACGGCGACCACATAGGCCGTCGAGCTCAGCGGGAATGTCTCGCGGAACGCGGCGACGGTCGACGATGCGTTCACCGTCTGCACGTCCTGGCGCATCATCTTCTCGACGGTGAGCTCGCGCATCCAGCCGATATCGGCGGCGCTGCGGATGGTCTCGCCGCGCAGATGGAAGCGCCAGGTGGCGAACGAATAACCGAACACCTCGCGGGTCACCTGCGCGGCAATGATCACCGCGATGAGCACCGCCGTGGTCAGCCAGAGGTCACCGGTGGTCTCCAGCGCGATGAAGGTCATGGTCAGCGGGCCGCCGATCACCGAGGCCGACAGCGCGCTCATGCCGATCACGGAATAGGCGTTGGGGTCGAAATAGACCGTCGGCCAGATCATAGTCAGCCCGACGGCGAGCAGATGCCCGCCGAGCGCGCCGATCAGCAGCGAAGAGAAGAACAACCCGCCGCGAAATCCTGAGCCGAGCGAGGCGATCGACGCCAAAATCTTGAGCACGAACACGGCCGCAACGGTGCGCAGCGACAGATCGAGCATACCTGCGACGCGCAAGGCGCCGTGGCCCGACGACATGATCTGCGGCGATATCATCGCCATCAGCCCGACGACCAGGCCGCCGATCATGGTGCGCAGGAACGGCCGCAGCTTGATCCGCGCGAACATGTTTTCGCTGATCGCCACGCCCCGCATCAGAATGATGCCCAATATCGCCGCGAGCAGGCCGAGCGTGGCGGCGAGCACGAGATCGTGACCGGCGATGGTCATCTTCTCGGGGCCGACGACGCCGAGCTCGGCGGGCTCGAGCTGCCGCGCGACGAGATAGCCCATCAGCGACGCGATCCCGACCGGCGCCAGACCGTTCGGCGAATAGCTGCCGATGATCAGCTCGAAGCCGTAAAAGGCGCCGGCGAGCGGCGCACCGAACGCTCCGGCAATGCCGGCGGCGGCGCCGCAGCCGACCAGGATGCGCAGGTCGCCGCGGCGCAGCCGGAACGCATTGCCGATGCGCGAGGCGATGCCGCTGGCAAACTGCGTGTAGCCGGCCTCAAGGCCGACCGATGCGCCGACCCCGCTCGACCACACCGTCTGCGCCGCGACGATGATGCTGCCGAGGAGCGACATCCGGCCGCCGTGCAGCGCATTGGCTTCGATCGGATCGATTTCGCGCTCCGGCCGCCAGCGTCTGATGATTTCGCTGGCCGCGCCCATGACCATGCCGCCGACCAGCGGCACCGACACGGCAATGTAAGGATTGAGCGTAAGCCGCGCCGAGAGCCGCTCGCCATGCTCAAGGTTGAAAAATAATTCGTGCAGCAATTCAACCGACATGCCCATGCCGGCGACGACAACGCCGGCAATCACGCCGACCAGAGCCGCGAGCGCGACCAGAACTCAATTCCCGCGCCCGGACGACGGCGCGCAGCCGTCGCGGGATTTCGAGCTGGGTCGCGATTCTAGCGATCAAGACAGTCACCGGCCGAATAGAGGGAATTTAGAATGGGCGGAGCACCGGATGAGAACAGTCGAACTGTAGGGTTAATTTCCAAGCGGCAGTCGGCCGACACAATCTGTCCCGCCGTAGCGGCGCGCAGCGAGCCAACGTCGTGGTCCTTGCCTTCGCGCGGGGCCGTCGCCAGATCAGTTGTTTGCGGAACTGCAGCAGCCGCGGCTTGTTCACTATTCGGGCTTTGCCAGGAGCTCCCCATGCGCCGCCCGTTTTCTGCAATCATCGCAATTTCCGTCGCAGCAATAGCTTCACTCCCCGCCGTCCCGTTGCTTGCGCAAACGGGCGCCGGTCTGCTCGAAGGTACGGCCGCGTTTGGCGACTGGCACGCCGACCGCCCGGGGACGCGGCGGTTGATCAGACCGCAAGATTTACCGGCGCCTGACCTTGCCAAATCCGTGAGCAATGTCGTCAGAACCGTGCAGCGGACCGACCAAAAGCCAATCGTCCCAAACGGCTTTGAAGTCAACCTATTTGCTTCCGGATTGTCGGGGCCGCGAATCATCCGCACCGCGCCGAACGGCGATGTGTTCGTCGCCGAGAGCGGGGCCGGTCGCATCCGCGTGTTGCGGGCCGCCGGCGCGGCGGCAACGCAGTCGGCGGTATTCGCGTCCGGGCTGACTTATCCGTTCGGCATCGCGTTTTATCCGCCCGGTCCCGACCCGCAATGGGCCTATATCGGCGACACCGACACCGTGCTGCGTTTTCCCTACCGCAACGGCGACCTGTCAGCGCGCGGCGCTGCAGAGACAGTGGTGCCGCATCTGCCAGTCGGCGGCCATCACACCCGCGATGTCGCATTCTCGCCGGATGGGAAAACAATGTATGTGTCGGTCGGCTCCGGCTCCAATGTCGCCGAGGACATGGAGAAACCGAGCGGCGACGAGTTGCAACGTTTCGTTGCCAGTCATCCGCTCGGCGCCACCTGGGGCCGCGAGGCCGGCCGCGCCGACGTTCTCGCCTTCGACCCCGACGGCAAGAACGAGCGCATCTTTGCAACCGGCATCCGCAACTGCGTCGGCATGGCGATCGCGCCTGGGACCGATACGGTGTGGTGCTCGACCAACGAGCGCGACGGGCTCGGCGGCAACGTGCCGCCCGACTACATCACCCGCGTGCGTCAAGGCCCATTCTACGGCTGGCCCTGGTATTACATCGGCGCCAATGAGGACCCGCGGCACAAAGGCGAACGCCCGGACCTTAAGGACAAAATCACGATCCCCGACGTGCTGCTGCAAGCCCATTCGGCGTCGCTCGGCATGACATTTTATGACGGCACACAATTTCCGGCGGACTACCGCGGCGACGCTTTCGCCGCCGAGCACGGTTCGTGGAACAGATCCAAGCGCACCGGCTATAAGATCATCCGCGTCATCGTGCACAACGGGGTTCCGACCGGCGAATACGACGATTTCGCCACCGGCTTCGTGATTAACGATTCGGAAGTCTGGGGCCGGCCCGTCGGCGTGACGGTAGCCAAGGATGGCGCGCTGCTGATTTCCGAGGACGCGAACGGCACGGTCTGGCGTATTACTTACACCGGCAAGGCCGCGCAGGCCCGGTAACATTCAAGTTCCGGACCGGAACCGCAGCCCGGAACGGCCGCCCCACCGAGGCGTTAGTTCCAAGGAACCCCGGGGCTGGCGGCATTGCGATATGATTTCATACGCAGGCGACGTATTTCCACGGCACGTCTTCAATCTTCAGATTGCTTCTGCAGGCCGATCGTCGCCAAGCGGGCCGCCGGACGGCGGCAATGTCGCTGCCGCCGGATCGGGGGCGATCGTCGAAACCGACATCCCGGCGCGGCTCGATGCATTGCCGTTCGGGCGATTTCACGTCCGCGTCATCGTGGCGCTCGGCATCACCTGGATCCTCGACGGCCTCGAAGTGACGCTCGCCGGTGCGCTTGCCGGCGAGCTGAAGGAACCGGCCGCCTTAGGCTTGAGCAACGCCCAGGTCGGGCTTGCCGGCAGCTGTTATCTGTGCGGCGCGGTCGCCGGCGCCTGCTTTTTCGGCTGGCTGACCGACCGCCTCGGCCGCAAAAAACTGTTCACGATAACGCTCGCCGTCTATCTGCTGGCGACCGCGGCTACGGGGTTGTCCTGGGGTGCCTGGAGCTTCGTTTTGTTCCGTATCCTCACCGGCGCCGGCATCGGCGGCGAGTACACCGCCATCAATTCGACAATCCAGGAGCTTATCCCGGCGCGGTTCCGCGGCTGGACCGACCTTTTGATCAACGGCAGCTTCTGGGTCGGCGCGGCCATCGGTGCGGGCGGTTCCCTGGTATTGCTTAACCCCGCGCTCATCAATCCCGCGATCGGCTGGCGGCTCGCTTTCCTGATCGGGGCTATAATCGGAATCGTGATTCTCGTGATGCGACTTTGGATTCCCGAAAGCCCGCGATGGCTGGTGACTCACGGCATGCCGCAAGCGGCCGACGCAGTCGTGCGCGGCATCGAAGCGCAATTCGGCCGCAACGGAGCTGCGACGCCGGAGCAAAAAATCCGGCTGCGCATGCGTGACCACACACCGCTCGCCGAAGTCGCGCGCGCATTGTTTGCGACATACCGCCAACGCACGCTGGTGGGTTTAAGCCTGATGGCGGCGCAGGCTTTCTTCTATAATGCGATCTTCTTCACTTACGCGCTGATCCTGACCGACTTCTACCGCACGCCGGCGGATCACATCGGCTGGTACATCTTGCCGTTCGCGGCCGGCAATGTGCTCGGCCCGATACTGCTCGGCCGGCTGTTTGATACGGTCGGACGCAAGACGATGATCGCTACGACCTACGCGCTGTCCGGCATTCTGCTCGCCGTCACCGCCGATCTGTTCAGCCGCGATCTCCTCACCGCGCAGACGCTGACGATCGCCTGGATGACCGTGTTCTTCTTCGCTTCGGCGGCGGCGAGTTCCGCCTATCTGACGGTGAGCGAGATTTTCCCGCTCGAGATTCGCGCGCTGGCGATCGCGTTTTTTTACGCCATCGGCACCGCCGCCGGCGGCATTGTCGGACCGATCCTGTTCGGCGTGCTGATCGATACCGGCTCGCGGGGCAGCGTCGCCGTCGGCTATCTCATCGGCTCGGCCCTGATGATCGGCGCCGCGGCGGCCGAAGCGTTGTGGGGCGTGGCCGCCGAGCGCAAATCGCTGGAAACGGTGGCCAAGCCGCTTGCATTCGTCGATTGAGAAACAGATATCGGACCTGACAGCGATGGGCTTTGCGCAGATGGGTTTTGGGCAGATGGGCTTGAAAATCTCCGATCTCGACATGGAGCGCACGGATACCACGCTCGTTCCGGATTTGCGTAAATGCGCGATTTTGCTCGACATCGACGGCACGATTCTCGATCTGGCGCCCTCGCCGCAGCAGGTGTGGGTGCCGACCGGACTGCGGCAGACGCTGGCGCGGCTCGATGTCTTGACCGGCGGCGCCTTGGCGCTGGTCTCGGGCCGGCCGCTTCATGACATCGACTTGATTTTCTCGCCTCTGCAGCTCGCCGCCATCGGCGGCCACGGCGCGGAACTGCGCGCGCTGCCGAACGCCGAGCCGGTGCTGCGGGCAAAGCCGTTGAGCGCCGCGTTGAAACGGCAACTCGCCGGCATTGCCGAGCTCGGCCCCGGCATCCTTGCCGAGGACAAAGGCTATTCGCTGGCGCTGCACTATCGGCTGACGCCCGAGAAGGGCAGTGCCGTGCGCGCCGCTGTGGAGAAGATTTGCGCCGCACAGCCGCCGGGCGCGGTCGAAATCCTGCCGGGCAAGCTCGTCGTCGAGATCAAGCCGGCCGGCATCGACAAGGCCAATGCGGTCTGCGAACTGATGCATTGCGCGCCGTTCGCGGATCGCAATCCGATTTTCATCGGCGACGACACCACCGACGAGCCGGTGTTCGGCGTCATCGCCAAATTCGGCGGCTTGGGTTTTTCCGTCGGCCGGGTGGCGCCGGAGGTCAACGGCCATTTCGATAAACCCGAATCGGTGCGCGCGTGGCTCGCGCGCATTGCCACTCAGAGCCAGAGCACGGCGCAATGAACGAACATCGGGTCGATGTCGCGGTCGTCGGCGACGGCCGCGCCGCGCCACGCGGCGCAACGCCGGAGCCGCGCGGCTCGATCGATCATGGACTCGATATCGGCATCATCGGCAACGGCCGGCTCGCCGCCTTGATCGATCCGTGCTCGCGCATCGTGTGGTGGTGCTATCCGCGCTTCGACGGCGACCCGATCTTCTGCCGGCTGGTGGCGGGACGGCAGGAGAAGGGCTTCTCCGACGTTGTCCTCGAGGACATGGTGGACTATCAGTCCGAATATATCCGCAACAGCGCGATCATTTGCACCGTGCTGACCGACCGGCACGGCGGCAAGGTCAAGATCACCGATTTCGCCCCGCGCTTTCGCCAGTTCGGCCGCGTGTTCCGACCGCCGCAGATCTTTCGCATCGTCGAGCCGATTGCCGGCCTGCCGCGCGTCACCATTCGGATGCGGCCGACCTACGATTACGGCAAACAGATTCCGAACCGTTCTCTCGGCAGCAACCACATCCGCTATGCCGCCGACGGCACCGCTGTCCGCGTCACCACCGACGCACCGCTGTCGATGATCGACGGCGAAGCGCCTTTCGTGGTGACCCGGCCGCTGCATCTGGTGTTCGGCCCCGACGAGCCGTTCACCGGCGACTTGCAGAAAACCTGCCGCGATTTTCTCGAGCGCACCCACGACTACTGGATGGAATGGGTGCGGCGGCTGTCGATCTCCTACGATTGGCAGGAGGCGATCATCCGCGCCGCCATTACGTTGAAGCTCTCCAATTTCGACGAGACCGGCGGCATCATCGCCGCGCACACCACGTCGATTCCGGAGGCGCCGCATAGCGGCCGCACCTGGGACTACCGCTATTGCTGGCTGCGCGACGCCTATTTCGTCGTCCAGGCGCTCAACCGCATCGGCGCTACGCGCACCATGGAAGAGTTCATCTCATTCACGCTGTCGATCGCGGCGAGGCCGGACCAGGAGCTGCGCCCGCTCTACAGCGTGGTGCCGACCACGATCATCGACGAGCGCATCGCGCCCGAGCTCGAAGGCTATCGCGGCGACGGTCCGGTGCGCGTCGGCAATGCCGCGGCCGAGCAGGTGCAGAACGACACCTATGGCAGTGTCATCCTCGCCGCCATGCCGATGTTTTTCGACCGCCGGCTGCCGCGGCCCGGCGACGAGGGCCTGTTTCATTTGCTGGAATCGCTCGGCCACCGCGCCGCATCGAAGGCGCTCGAGCCCGACGCCGGCATCTGGGAATATCGCGGCCGGCAGCGCATCCACACCCACTCGGTGGCGATGTGCTGGGCCGGCTGCCAGCGGCTCGCCGCCATCGCCACCCGGATCGGCCTCGACGGCCGCGCCAAATACTGGAATGGGCTGGCCGAGCCGATCCATGCCGCGCTCGTCGACGGCGCCTGGAACCAGAAACGCGGCGCGTTCACCGCCGCATTCGGCTCCGACGATCTCGATGCCAGCGTGCTGCTGTTGCCCGATCTCGGCGTCGTCGAGGTCGACGATCCGCGCTTCGTCTCCACGGTCGCCGCCATGGAGCGCGAACTGGTGCGCGAGAAGCACGTGATGCGCTATGCCAGCGCCGACGATTTCGGCATGCCGGTGACGGCATTTCTGATCTGCCGATTCTGGCTGATCGACGCGCTGTGGTCGCTCGGCCGCCGCGAAGCGGCGCGCGATCTGTTCACCGACGCGCTGCAGCACCGCAACCGCTATGGGCTGCTCTCCGAAGACGTCGACCCGCAGACCGGCGCGCTGTGGGGCAATTTCCCGCAGACCTATTCGATGGCCGGACTCATCCTGTCGGCGATGCGATTGTCGCGCAGCTGGGAAGACCGCTACTGGCGGGGGTAAGCGGCCGGCAGCGGTCCGCATCGGATCATCTCCACGTGGCCGAGCGCAGCTTGAGGGATGACACACCCAGGACCGCGTTAACGGCGATCGAGCCTTGCATGGAAAGCGGTTGAAGCGCGAAGGTGCGGGCGGAGCCACCCATCAGCACATTCGCGCCACCGCCAATTCCCAGGCCAACATCGCCGGTGACGCCGACATATTCGCCGGCCAGTGCCCCAGGGGCCACTCCGCTCGTCGGTGCAAACACGCCCCAGCCCAGCAGACTGCCGGCGCTGACGCCGATATCGAGGCCGACCGTGTTGATGGCGCCATCGTAGTATTGCGGCGGCGCCGGCGCTAAGGTCTGGGTGTACGTACACTCCATCGGCTGATGGCCGACGATGATGAAGCCGATGTTCGGATTGACCTTGCACATCAGCGAGCCGACTTGCGTCCAGCCTTGCGGACTTTGCGCCGCAGCAGGCAGGGAAAGCATTGCCAGCGAAGCGAATATCCCAAGCAGCAAACGATGGCGGATCATGTTTGTCATCCCCTTTCAAATCGACAGAAATTGCGGTCGTGCCACAGCGATGAGGTCAGCGTCCTAACGCGCCATGATGCGACGCACGTCGGCGAGCGCCTTCTCGCAGGCCTTGTAGTTGCCGGCTGCGCTAGCGGCGTGCGCGCGCGCCATGGCCTCGCGCACCGCATCGACTTTGTTGTGCGGTACTTCACCCATCCTTTCCTCCACCGTCGCCATCCCGAAAGGCGTCGGCTGAACGCCGAAGCCCGCGCTGACGCCCGCCGGCACAAACGGCCCAGCTGCGGCAATGGCCTCGACCTTGGCGTCGATGCGCGCCTGCATGCGATCGATGTCGTTTGAGCAGGAGCCGGCATGAGCCGGTGGCAGCGATGCGAAAAGCGCCAGGGAACTCCATGTGATCAGTTGCAGAATGTGCATGACGATTTCCCGACTTCGCGGTTGGAATGGAGCGAGCGCGCCCGAGCGCGCGCCCGCTGCTTTTGAAGGCGCATCTACTGCCCCTCGTGTTCCTTCATCAACTCGTCAACTCTGCGTTTGACCGCTTCGAGATTGAAGGAAGCCGGCGCCTGCATCGGTGGATAATTGATCGCTGTCTGCGCCAGCGCCCCGACTTGCTGCTGCACCAGGACGAATCGCCAGAACTCGCGGGCATAAAAGTCGTTTATGTACCCGCCGCCTTCGTCGTTAAGCGTCTCACCCCGCACCGCAGGCGTCCGCTCGAACGGATCCTGACGGAGGTTGACAATCGTCGGCATGTCGGTGGTCACCTTCTCGCCCGGCCAACCAAAGGGTTGCTGGTAGAATTGGAACTTGAAGTCGTCGATACGGATGGCGCCGAGCGTTGGACCGCCGAAGTAGAACAGCTCGTGGCGCGCCGACGGCCCCTTACCGGTCAAGAGGTCCATTTGATTGTAGCCGTCGAGATGGTTCTTATAGGTTCGGTCGCCGAGCGTCACGCCTTGCAGCAGCTGTTGCGTGATATTCGGATTGCCCGCGGCGGCGGCAAGCGTCGGCAGCCAGTCCAGCCCCGAGAACAAGCCATTCTCGACCGAACCTGGTTTGATCTTGCCCGGCCAGCGGATGAGGCACGGCACTCGGAAGCCACCTTCGAACACGGTGCCCTTGGTGGCGCGAAACGGCGTCATGCCGCCATCGGGCCAAGTAAAGACCTCAGCACCGTTGTCGGTTGTGAAGATGACGATCGTATTGTCGGCTTCGCCAATGTCTTCCAGATGCTTCAGCAGATCGCCGACATCGTCGTCTAACTGCGCCATGCCGGCTTCTTCGACGTTGTAGTTGCTGTCGTAGTTCATCATCGCTTGGTACTTTTGCGACAGATAAGTGAAGACATGCATGCGCGTGGTGTTGTGCCAGATGAAGAACGGCTTGCCCTGCTTCTTGGCCTGATCCATGAAGCCCTTTGAGTGCTCGACGAGTACCTCGTCGAAAGTCTCCATGTCGTATTTTGCCGGGCGGCTCTTCTGCCAATTCTGGTGATCAGCGGTCATGTTCGGAAATGGCGCCAGCGGGCCTTCGTCGATAATCCGCTGCTTGCCGACCTTGCCCCAGCGCGGCATCACCGTTGCGTCATCGGTATCGGTCGCGTAGCAGTGCAGCAGATTGCGCGGACCGACTTTGTCGATCCAATCCTGCGGATAATCAAACCAGTATGGGTCCGACATCGCATCGAGGTGATATAGATAACCGAAGAACTCATCGAAGCCGTGAACCGTCGGCAGGTACTTGTTGAGATCGCCAAGATGGTTCTTGCCGAATTGGGCCGTCGTGTAGCCAAGCGATTTCAGAACCGTCGCCAGCGTTACCGCCTCGTCAGGGATACCAATATCGGCGCCAGCTTGGCCGACCGTAGTCAGGCCGGTGCGCAGTGGAATCTCACCGGTGATGAAGTTGGCGCGGCCGGCTGTGCAACTGGCCTCCGCGTAGTAGTCGGTGAACCTCATACCTTCGGCGGCGAGCTTATCGATGTTCGGCGTCTTGCCGGACATGATGCCCTGGTGATAGGCGCCGATATTGAACCAGCCAATATCGTCACCCATGATGACGACGATGTTCGGTTTCCGGCCCGATGCCGTCGATTGCGCGATGGCTTGCTGAACGGACGCCGTCGAACCCATTGCCGACGCAGCGGCGAGCGTCGTCCCGGCGAGCAGCATTTTGCGGCGGCTCAGCGCACTATTGCGGTCGCTTTCGTCCTTGGTGCTCATGACTGTTTCCTTTCTCGAATGATGCAGCGAAAGCCGAGATGGCTCGTGGACGTATCCACCGCTTCCGCATGGCGCGCGGCGGGGCGATAGCGGCGGCAGTAATTCGGCGCGCACAGATGCGAGCCGCCTTTGATGACCTTGCGGGGAATTTTTATTTTCGGCTGGCAGAGATCATAGCTTGCGTCTTCGCGCCCACCGCGCGGATTTTCCGGAATGCAGCACGCCTTCGGTGCGTCGGCCTCGTGCTTGGCTGACCACCAATCCGTGGTCCACTCCCAGACATTGCCGATCATGTCGTAGAGGCCGTAGCCGTTCGGCGGGAACGCCGTCACCGGCGAGGTGCGCTCATATCCGTCCGTGCAGAGATTCTGCCGTGGAAATTCGCCCTGCCAGGTATTGGCCATTTGTTTTCCGCCCGGGGTGAACTCGTCACCCCAGGCGTATTCGGCGCTATCGAGGCCGCCACGCGCGGCATATTCCCATTCTGCTTCGGTCGGCAGTTCCTTGCCGGCCCACTTGGCGTAAGCTTCCGCGTCGCGATACGCGACATGCACGACGGGGTGGTCATCGAGCCCGCTGATAGAACTGCGCGGACCGTAAGGACGCCGCCAATTGGCGCCGGATTTGAACTTCCACCACTGCGACCAATCGCGAAGATCGACTGGCGCGGCCGGCGGCGTGAAAACAAGCGACGCCGCTTTGAGCATATTCGGCAGCGCGCCGGGATAATCGTTCGCATCGGGTGCAATCTCGGCGAAAGTGACGTGGCCGGTATCGTTGACGAATTTTCGAAATTCCCGATTGGTGACTGGAGCAGTGTCAATCCAGAACCCGCCGACCGTGACGCGATGGGCCGGCGCTTCTTCCGGATAGTGCCTGTCCGATCCCATGCGGAAGGTGCCGCCCGGAATCCAAATCATATTCGGCGGCGCCGATTGCTCCCGCCGCTCGACTGACGCAACAATGCCGGCGTCGCCCACGGGCACCTCGCGCTACACGAACTCTCTCTTACGCTGTCGCCCGGGCGAATTTAAAAATGCAAGTCGTTTATTGCGGCGATGCTATTTTCTATGCAGTTCCAAATCCCAGCACGACGTGGCAGATTATCGACATTCATATCGATAGTTAGATGACAAACACGTGATGCGATTCTTGTGCAGCGCGTCATTGTTTACTATGGCAACCGTTCATCCCTCATTTTTCGAAAATCGCCGGAATTCGAACTAACAAAACAGTAACTTGAGACATCGTTGTGGTCGGCAAGCCACGCCATCATGAAATCGATATACGGCAAGAAGAATTGAGCGCGCCGACCGATGCCACGCCCGGCACAGTCGGCTAGGCTCTTCGCCGCGACAGGTGCTGCCTTTGACTAAAATGCGGCACGACGCGGGGGCCCTCGTGAGACGAAGTCGCTGCACCAAGGACATCGTCGTTTATCTTCGCGGGTGGCGACCCGATCGGCCGAGTGCACGGTCGACTCGCCGGGCGGCGGCGCTCGCCTTCGCCGCGTTCGCGTGGCCCGCGAACATCGCCTTGGCCGACGAGGGCGGTGTGAGTTTCTGGCTGCCCGGGGTTTACGGAAGCTTGGCGGCGGCTCCCCAGCAGCCGGGTTGGTCGTTTGCTGGCGTCAATTACTTTGATTCTGTTTCGGCATCGGGCTCGATTGCCGCCGCGCGCGAGGTGACCGTCGGCAGATTGAACCCGACAGTCAAGGTCAACCTCAACGTCAACGCAAACGCCAACCTTGACTTGGGGCTGCTCGTTCCAAGCTATGTATTCGCGACACCCGTCTTCGGCGGCCAACTGGCGGTCGGTTTGATGGCGATCGTCGGCCGCAACACGACGGGTTTGAATGGCACGATAACGGCAGGCGTCGGGCCCTTCACCGTGACGAAGGCGGGCAGCATCAGCGATACCACCATTTCCGTCGGGGACTTGTACCCGCAGGTGTCGCTGCGCTGGAACAACGGCGTCGATAACTTCATGATTTACGGGACCGGCGACATTCCGGTCGGCGACTACAGTTCAAGTCAACTGGCCAATCTCGGCATCGGGCACGGCGCCGCCGATGGCGGTGTAGGCTATACGTATTTCGATCCGACGAGAGGCCATGAATTATCGTTCGTCACCGGCCTGACCTATAATCTCACCAACCCCAGCACCAATTATCAAAACGGGATCGACTGGCACCTCGATTGGGGTGCCTCGCAATTCCTGTCAAAACAGTTCTTCGTGGGAGCCGTGGGCTATTTCTATGACCAGCTCACGACCGATAGCGGATCGGCTCCATTCCTCGGTCCCATCGAATCTCGGGTCGGCGGCGTCGGACCGCAGTTCGGATTTATTTTTCCGATGGGACCGACTCAAATGTTCCTCGGCCTGAAGGGTTACGGCGAATTTGACGGGCATGATCGTGCATCCGGCTATAGTGCCTGGGTCACGCTGGCGTTCTCGCCCAGTGGTGCGCCTCCACCACAGGCGCAATCGCCGCCACTCATCACCAAATAGCCCGGGGTTCGCGACCGATTTCCGATCAGCGCCGGATCGCGACTTCGCTATGGGCTTTGAAACCCCTTTCCGGGCCGGAACGACTTCGCCATGCGGGCCACGATCGGATCGTAGGTTTGCTTCAGCGACGCCGGATAGGACATCACAAGATCCTCGTTCATGCCGTGCGACAATCGATGCTTTTCATAAAAAATCTTGTCGCCCACCGTCCCGGAAATGACGAACCAGTTCTTGCCGCGCGTCTCGTAGGTGATCGTGGAGCCGGGGTCGAGATTCTCGACGATGTAGTCGCGGTATGTCGCGACCGTAAGATCGAGCGCAAAATAAGAGGCGGACACGGTGAAATCCGCGCCGTCCGCGCTCTTGAATTTGCGGCCGTCGTCGGCATCGGGCGGCGGCTGCATCTTGAAAACGTCCGGATAGTCGATCGTGGTACCGTAACGGTCGTTTTGATAGGTGAGCCACCCGTCCGCTTTAGCCACGGACGCGGCGAGCAAGACTGCGGTCACCATGGCGGCCAATGCCGATTTACAGCGCATGCGATTATTCCTAGCCTCGCTCGGCAATGAATGTGTCGCGAGTGAACCAAGCGGGGTTCACGCGTCCCGGCAATCGATCTCAACGCAGGAGATAACCATGTGCGAACGCTGTGCCGATATCACCCCCAAGCCGACACGTCTCGCGCGGCGGAGCCTCTTTAAGCTTGCCGCCGGCGCGGTCGGCGCGGCTGCCGGGCTCGTGCCGCAGGCCTTCGCCGCGCCGCCCAAGGCGCCGCCGAAGCCGGAAAACGTCATCTCGCCCGATGCCGCGCTGCACCGGCTGATCGAAGGCAACGCGCGCTACGTCAAGGGCGAAGCCAGGCGGCACGATTTCCGCCACGAGCGCGAAGCGCTCAGCAAGGGACAAAATCCGTTCGCCGCGGTTCTTAGCTGCGCCAATTCCCGCATCGCGCCGGAATATTGCTTTGACACCGCGCGCGGCGACCTGTTCGTCTGCCGCATCGCCGGCAATTTCGCCAGCGACGAGATGGTCGCGAGTCTGGAATATGCCGTGCAGGTGCTGAACACGCCGTTGATCCTGGTGCTCGGCCATGAGGCTTGCGGCGCGGTCGACGCCACCATCAAATCGGTCAAGGACGGCACCACGCTGCCCGGGCACCTGCCGTCGCTGGTCGACGCCATCCGGCCGGCGGTCGAGGCCGTCAAGAACCAGCCCGGCGATATGTTGACGAACGCCATCCGCGAAAACGTCAAGCTCAACGTCGACAAGCTGAAATCGGCCGGGCCGATCCTGAAATCCTTCGTCGACAACAAGAAGATCCGCGTGGTCGGCGGCATCTACGAGTTGCGCACCGGGCGGCTGGAGCTATTGAGCTGAGGCAATCGCGCTTTACTCGGCCGGCGCTTCCGCCGGCTCCGGCGGCGCATGCTCGTCCTGGGCGCGCTGATGCACCGGCTTGCGCGTCCGGGTGAGGTTATAGGCGCTGTTGATCAGCGCGAGATGCGAGAAGGCCTGCGGGAAATTGCCGACCAGGCGTTTCTGTACCGGATCGTATTCTTCGCTCAACAGGCCGACGTCGTTGCGCAGCGCCACCAAGCGCCGAAACAGCCGCTCGGCGTCGTCGAAGCGCTCCTGCAGGATATAGGCGTCGACCAGCCAGAAGCTGCAGGCGAGAAACGCGCCCTCGCCCGGCGGCAGCGCGTCTTCGACCTCCTCGGTCGAGTAACGCATGACGAAACCGTCGCGCACGAGCCGCTGTTCGATCGCCGCGATGGTGCCGGTCACGCGAGGATCCGTCGCCGCCAGAAAGCCGACACAGGGGATGAGCAGCAGGCTGGCGTCGAGCTGATCTGAATCGTAGGCCTGCACGAAAGTATTGCGTTTCTTGTCGAAGCCGCGCGCGCAGACCTCGTTGTGAATCTCATCGCGCAGCGTGCGCCAATCGTCGATCGGGCCCTCCAGCCCGAACGTCTCCGCGCTCTTGATGGCGCGATCGAACGCCACCCAGGCCATCACCTTGGAATAGGTGAAATGCTGCGGCGGGCCGCGCATTTCCCAAATGCCCTGGTCCGGCTGATGCCAGATATTTTTGAGATGCTTGAGAAACTCGATCTGGATCGCCCATCCGGATTCGTCGGAGGTGAGCCCGCCGCGCCGCGCCTGATGATAGGTGTCCATGATTTCGCCGAACACGTCGAGCTGCAATTGCCGGTGAGCCGCATTGCCGATGCGCACCGGTGCGGACTTTTCATAGCCGGGCAGCCAATCGGCCTCCCATTCGTCTAGCCGTCGCTCGCCGCCGATGCCGTACATGATCTGCAGCTGATCGGGGGTTCCGGCGATCGCGCGCAACAGCCATTCGCGCCAAGCCTGCGCCTCTTCGTAATAGCCGGCATGCATGGCGCCGAGCAGCGTCAGCGTGGCGTCGCGCAGCCAGCAATAGCGGTAATCCCAATTGCGCTGGCCGCCGATATGCTCCGGCAACGACGTGGTCGGCGCGGCGACAATGCCGCCGGTCGGCAGATAAGTGAGCGCCTTGAGCGTAAGCACCGACCGCTTGACCGCTTCGGTCCAGCGCCCGGCCGGCCGGCATTTGGCCGACCATTCGCGCCAATAAGTTTCGGTTTCGGCGAGCGCATTGGTCGGATCGACGGTCTGCGGCGCCGGCAGATGCGAGGGCGAATAGATCAACAGGAACGGGATGGTCTCGCCGCGGGCGATGGTGAACTCGCCGATGGTTGTCATGTCCTTGCCGTAGACGTGGACCGGGGTGTGCAACAGCACCATGTCCGGCCCGGCGATGGCGCGGAGCGCGCCGCTTTCGACGCGGCTCACCCACGGCACGATGCCGCCATAGCCGAAGCGCAGAATGAGCTCGGTGCGCATCGCGACCTTGCCGCGTTTGCCGATGACGAAGCGCACGATCGTCGAATTGGCGGCGCGAAACGGCATGAAATCGACCAGCGTCGCTGCGCCGTGCTCGGTCTCGAAATTGGTTTCGAGTATGAGCGTGTGCGGCCGATAGCGGCGCGTGATCTTGGCCGTTTCGCGCGGTGTAATCAGCCAGCGGCCGTTCTCCGGCGTGCCGAGGAGCGCGGCAAAGCAGGCTTCCGAATCGAAGCGCGGCCAGCACAGCCAATCGATCGAGCCATCGCGCGATACCAGCGCGGCGCTCTCGCAGTCGCCGATCAGCGCATAGTCTTCGATGGGAGAGGCCATGGCGGGTGGGGCTGCCGGTCCGTTACGAAAAATCGACGACGACTTTGATGTCGCCGGGCTGGTGCGCGATCGCTTGCGTCCATTGCTCGACCGGCACGCGCCGCGTGATCAGCTTGGCGAGCCAGTGCTTGTCGGCGCGCTGCAGAGCGTCGACGGCGTCCTGATAATGTTTGCGATTGGCGTTGACGCTGCCGAACACGGTATCGTTGTCGAGCACCATGGTGCGATTGACCTTGCCCATATCCAGGTCGAGATCGTGGCCGGGCGCCGAGACGCCGAGCAGACAGACGATACCACCCGCCGCGGTGCGGCCGAAAGCGTCGCCGACCACGCTCGGCGCACCGGTGCATTCCATCAAGATATCCGGCTTGAGCGCGTCAAGATCGGTAACACTACCGAGGTGAAAGGTGCCGCCGAGCTCGCGCACCAGATCGCGCTTGCGGCCGCGGTCGTTATGGTCGAGCACGTGCACGTCGAGCCCGCGCTGCGCGCCGATCATGGCGGCGAGGAGACCGATCGGCCCGGCGCCGGTGACCAGAAGCCGCTTCGGCGCGAAGCCGCGCGAACGGGCGCCGATGCGCTCGGTTTGATCCCAGGCCTTGGCGACGACGCTGGTCGGCTCGACCAAAACGCCGTTGCCGCCGAGCGAAGGATCGAGCTTGATCAGAAAGTCCGGCTCGATGCGGAAAAGGTCCGAGCCATAGCCGTTGCGCTCCTTGATGCCGCGTTCGGTGTAGCGGCCGTTCTGGCACATGTCCCATTCGCCGACGGCGCAATAGGGACACGGCACCGGATCGGGCCGGCGCACGATGCCGACGACCAGATCGCCGGCTTTGAAGCCGCTATCGGCCGGCGCCGCCTGCACTTTGCCCAAGGATTCGTGGCCGATGACCAGACGCTTCTGGCCGGGCGGCGCCCAGCCGTAAGCGCCGGAGACGATCTCGCGGTCGGTGCCGCAAACGCCAAGCGCCAGCGCGCGCACCAGCACCGTGCCGTCCGATACCGGCGGCTCGGGGATGTCCTCGACCTTGGCGGAATTGGCGACACCGGGCGCAACGGTGAGGGCGCGCATGGGCTAGGATCCACGATAATGGGTTGCGCAATAGCGAAGCGTCGGCGCACGCCCCTGCGCCGTCAATGAAAACGGCGCTAAGGGAATAAAGTTCCATTGTGGAACCGACCGGTTATTTGCGCCGTTAAGCTATCCCCATGGTCAACGCATTGAAACGTGACGCGTAAACTCTCATGAACCCTCTCGGCCGCAAACGCTGGGCCATTGCCGAAGGCTGGATTCCTTCGCAAGGCTCGTTCGCCGACCGCACCCTGGAATCGCATGAGACGGCGTGCATTCTCAACGCCGGCGACGAATCCGCGCAGGTGCGCATCACCATTTTCTTTGAGGACCGCGATCCCGTTGGCCCTTATCGCGTGACGGTGCCGCCGCGGCGCACGCTGCATCTGCGCTTCAACGATCTCAAAGACCCCGCGCCGATCCCGCGCGACACCGCCTATTCGTCGGTGTTCGAGTCCGACGTGCCGATCGTTGTGCAGCACACAAGACTCAACTCGCGGCGCGCCGAAGTGAGCCTGCTGTCGACCATCGCCTATGCCGAGGCGTGAGCCGGCTTAGCGTAGGTTAAGCTGCAAAACCGGCCCCTGCCTAAAAGGCGCGGCGAAATCTTAAAGCCCGGGCAGAGAAATTGCCTTATTTTCGAGCAGCTTCGCTGCGGCGCATCACAAATGCGGAACCAAGCGCGTTCACACAAGTTAATGAAGCACTGGCTTGGATGTGGGGCGTGGAGGTGATTTCGTGACCGTTGTCGTCGTCTCCAACCGCGTGGCGCGGGCAAAACCGGATGAGCCTTTGGCGGGAGGTCTCGCGGCGGCGTTGCTGCCGATGGTGCGGGATTCCGGCGCGATCTGGGTCGGCTCCAGCGGGCAAGCGAGCGAAGCAACGCGGGATTCCTTTGCGCGCATCGAGCCGCTCGGCACCGGCGCGCTTGCCACCGTCGACATGCCGGCGAAACATTACCGCGGCTATTACGAGGGCTTCGCCAATTCGGCGCTGTGGCCGGCGCTGCATTCGCGGCCCGACCTCATTCATGTCACCGCCGACGATTATGCGTCGTATCGCGAGATCAACGCGTTCATGGCCCGCGCGCTCGTTCGCTTCAACACGCCCGAGGCGGTGTTCTGGATTCAGGATTATCATTTCCTGGGCCTCGGCGCGGACATGCGCCGACTCGGCATCGAGCGGCCGCTCGGATTCTTTCTGCACACGCCGTGGGCGGATCGCCGCACCATGGCGGCGGTGCCGCATCACGCCGAACTGGCCGATGCGATGCTGGCCTACGATCTGATCGGCTTCCAGACCGTGGAGGACCGGCAGAATTTCGAGGATTATCTGCAGGCCGAGCTCGGCTTGAATATCGTCGACGGCACGGTGGCGTCGGATTGGGGACTGACCCAGCTCGCCACCTTCCCGATCGGCATCGACGTCGACGATTTCTCGGCGCGCGCCAACAAGGCGGTCGGCCGCCTCGAAGTGACGCGGCTGCGCGACAGCCTCAACGGCGCCAAGCTGGTGCTCGGCGTCGACCGGCTGGATTATTCCAAAGGCCTTGCCAATCGCGTTCGCGCCTTCGATCGCCTGCTGGAGATCGAGCCGGCCCTCAAACGCGAAGTGGCGCTGTTACAGGTGGCGGTGCCGTCGCGCGGCAATATCAAGGCCTATCGCGAGCTCAAGGCCGAGCTGGCGGCGCTGGTCGGCGAGGTCAACGGCCGCCACGGCGAGGTCGACTGGATGCCGATCCGCTATCTCAACAAGAGCTTTTCGCAGCTGACGCTGGCGGGCTTCTACCGCCTGGCCCGCGTCGGCCTGGTGACGCCGCTGCATGACGGCATGAACCTCGTCGCCAAGGAATACGTCGCCGCGCAAAATCCATTCGACCCGGGCGTGCTGGTGCTGTCCTCGTTCGCCGGCGCGGCCAAGGAGCTCGACGCGGCGCTTTTGATCAATCCGCACGACATCGACGGCATGGCGCGGCAAATTGCAGCAGCGCTTTCGATGGGCCTCGAGGAGCGGCGCGAGCGCTGGCAGTCGATGGTGCGCAAGCTGAAAGCGGCGTCGGTGCAGAACTGGTTCGCCGATTTCCTGCATACGCTGACCGGTGTACGGCGTACGCCGCTGCGGGCGGCGACGCGGCCGATCGTGCTCGAACTCGCCAGCCGCAAAGCGGCCAATAGCCGCTGAGTACAAGGAAATTTTTACCCTGTTTCGCCATAGTCGCCGCCATAGTTTTGTGGCGTAGGGTGGAGTGATGCGATGCCGGGCGCTCGCAATTCCGTTGCAAAATCGTCGTCATGGCGCGGCCTCGGGGCCGGCGCGCTGATCCTCGCCGGGCTGATATCGCTGCCGGCCGGCGCACTGAGCGCGACACGGCTCGCCGCCCATCCGGTCGGCGCGCATCGGGCTGCGGCGCATGATGTCGTATCGCGGCCGCATGTCTATCTGATGCGCGGGCTTTTGAATATTTTCTCGCTCGGCATGGACCAACTCGCCGCGCAAATTCAGAGGCGCGGCATCGACGCCAGCGTCTATAATCACACCTTCGCCGACTTCATTGTCGCCCGCATCGTGCAAATGTACCGGGCCGGCGATCACGGGCCCTATATGCTGGTCGGCCATTCGCTTGGGGCCGACGCGGTGATGGGCATGGCGCAAGAGTTGAACGCGCAAGGCGTGCCGGTCGCGCTCGTCATTCCGGTGGACGGCACCGGCTCCTCGCTCGCGCCGCGCAACGTCGCCTGCGTGATCAACCTGACGCAGCGCAGCTACGCCTATATGCGGCCCGGCGTCGGCTTTCACGGCGTGCTCGATAATGTCGATTTCTCCGGCGATCCCGGCATCGATCATCTGACGATCGACAAATCGCCTCGGGTGCAGGCCGAAGCGCTGCGCTACGTGCTGGAAACCGCCCATGCGGAAGCATGCCGGCCCGGCGGCGCCGGCCCGATCGTGGCGCGGCCTGAAACGCCCAAGGAAACGTCCAGGGAAATGCCCAAAGAAACGCTCAAGGAAACGCCAAAGCAAACACCAACGGCAAAGGTCGCGGCGCCGAGAGTTGGCGCTCCGACCAAGACCGCCTCCCCGACGCTGCGGCCCGGCATCGCCGGCTGACCGTCACACGGACGACATAGTCCGGGCTCTACGCGGCGCGCCGCCCAATAGCGGCCGAAAGCCATATCCGCCCCTCACAACTTCTGTATAATAAGGTCAAAGCGCAGTCAGGATCGACCGCGGTGACGACCCGGATCGCCGGCATGCGCGAGGGAGGGTGCCCGTGATTCCTGGATCGTTTAATTATCACCGCCCGAAATCCGTCCAAGAGGCGGTCGGCCTGCTCGCCAAGCTCGGCGACGACGGCCGCGCGCTCGCCGGCGGACACAGTCTCATTCCGCTGATGAAGCTGCGGCTCGCCACGCCGGCAAACCTGATCGATCTTGGCGGCATTGCCGAGCTCAAAGGCGCCCGCGCCGACGGCAACGATCTCGTCATCGGCGCCATGACGACGCAGCACGAGCTCATCGCCTCGGATCTGTTGGCGGCGAAAATTCCGCTGCTGCGCGAAGTTTCGCTGCAGATCGCCGATCCACAGGTACGCTATCTCGGCACGCTCGGCGGCAACGTCGCCGGCGGCGATCCGGCCAACGACATGCCGGCGGTGATGATGTGCCTGAACGCGACCTACCACATCGCCAGCAAGAATGGCGAGCGCCGCGTCGCGGCGCGCCAGTTCTATCAGGGCACCTATGTCACCGCGCTGGCGGCGGGCGACGTTCTCACCGCGGTGCGCATCCCGGTGCCGGCCGCCGGTCACGGCCATGCCTATGAAAAGCTCAAGCGCAAGATCGGCGACTTTGCCACCGCCGCGGCGGCCGTGGTGCTGACCATGACAGGCGGCAAGGTCGAGACCTGCTCGATCGGACTTACCAACGTCGCCGCCACGCCGCTGTTGGCGGAGGACGCCGCGAAAATCCTGGTCGGCTCGGCGCTCGATGCCGCGACCGTCAAGCGCGCAGTGGCAGCGGCCGAAGCGATCACCTCGCCCGCCGAAGACGCCCGCGGGCCGGCGGCCTACCGCACCAAGATGGCCGGCGTGATGCTCACCCGCGCGCTGGCGCGCGCCAAATCGCTGGCGAAGGGCTAGAGCATGATCCCGAAAAGTGGAATCCGGTTTTCGGAAAAGATCATGCTCCAGAAAAGATCATAGGGAACACTCATGGCCAAATCCCAAGTCGCGATGAAGATCAACGGCAAGAGCGTCGAAGCTCTGGTCGAGCCGCGCACGCTCTTGATCTATTTCCTGCGCGATCAGCTCGGCATCACCGGCCCGCATATCGGTTGCGACACCAGCCATTGCGGCGCCTGCACCGTCGATCTCGACGGCAAGTCGGTGAAATCCTGCACCGTGTTCGCGGTGCAGGCCAACGGCGCCAATATCGTCACCATCGAAGGCATCGCCAATCCCGACGGCACGCTGCACGCGCTGCAAGAAGGTTTCCGGCAGATGCACGGGCTGCAATGCGGCTTCTGCACGCCGGGCATGATCACGCGCGCCTATCGCCTGCTGCAGGAGAACAAGAATCCGACTGAGGAGGAAATCCGCTACGGCATTTTCGGCAATCTGTGCCGCTGCACCGGCTATCAGAACATCGTCAAAGCCATTCAATACGCCGCCGCCAAGCTCAACGGCGTGCCGTTCCAGGAGGCCGCAGAATGAACGACATGACCCCTACCTCCGCCGAACGCGCCGAAAAGCTCGAAGGCATGGGCTGCAAGCGTAAGCGCGTCGAGGACATCCGCTTCACCCAGGGCAAGGGCAATTACGTCGACGATATAAAATTGCCCAACATGCTTTACGGCGAGTTCAACCGCTCGCCTTACGGCCACGCCCGCGTCAAGAAAATCGACACCGCCAAGGCCGCGGCGGTGCCCGGCGTCGTTGCGGTGCTCACCGCGGAAACGCTGAAAACCGTCAACCTCGCCTGGATGCCGACGCTGGCCGGCGACGTGCAGATGGTGCTCGCCGACGGCTATGTGCTGTTCCAGAACCAGGAAGTCGCTTTCGTGATCGCGGACAGCCGCGAGGCCGCCGCCGACGCCGCCGATCTGGTCGAGGTCGAGTACGATCAGCTTCCGGTCAATGTCGATCCGCTCAAGGCAATGGCGCCGAGCGCGCCGGTGATCCGCGAGGATCTCAAGGGCAAGACCGAAGGCGCCCACGGCAAGCGCAAGCACTATAATCACATCTTCTCCTGGCAGGCCGGCGACAAGGCCGCCGCTGACTCAGCCTTCGCCAAAGCCGACGTGACGATGCGGGAGATGATCTCTTATCCGCGCGTGCATCCCTGCCCGCTCGAGACCTGCCAATGCGTCGCCTCGTTCGACAAGATCAAAGGCGAGCTGACGCTCTACGGCACGTTCCAGGCGCCGCACGTCATCCGCACCGTGGGCTCGCTGATCTCGAAAATTCCCGAGCACAAGATTCACGTGATCTCGCCCGACATCGGCGGCGGCTTCGGCAACAAGGTCGGCGCCTATCCGGGCTATATCTGCTCGATTGTCGCTTCGATCGTGACGGGGGTGCCGGTGAAATGGACCGAGAGCCGCATCGATAATTTGTCCACCACCGCCTTCGCGCGCGATTTCCACATGGACATGGAGCTCGCCTGCACCAAGGACGGCAAGCTGTTGGGGCTTCGCTGCTACACCATCGCCGACCACGGCGCGTTCGATGCCTGCGCCAACGCCACCAAATGGCCGGCCGGCCTGTTCTCCATCATCTCGGGCTCCTACGATATCCCCGCCGCCTATTGTCTGGTCGATGGCGTCTATACCAACAAGGCGCCGGGCGGCGTCGCCTATCGCTGCTCGTTCCGCGTCACCGAGGCCGCCTATTGCATCGAGCGGGCCATGGACATCATGGCGCAAAAGCTCGGCATGGATCCGGCCGACTTCCGCATGAAGAACCTGATCCGCCGCGAGCAATTCCCGTACACCAGCGCGTTCGGCTGGCAGTACGATTCCGGCGACTATCAAACCGCGCTGACCAAGGCGCTGGAGGCGGTCAACTACAAGAGGCTGCGCGAGGAGCAGAAACAAAAGCGCGAGGCGTTCAAACGCGGCGAGACGCGCGAGCTGATGGGCATCGGCGTCATCCACTTCACCGAGATCGTCGGCGCCGGCCCGTCGCGCAACTGCGACATTCTCGGCATCGCCATGTTCGATTCGGCCGAAATCCGCATCCATCCGACCGGCTCCGGCATTTGCCGGCTCGGCACCAAATCGCAGGGCCAGGGTCACGAGACGACCTACGCGCAGATCATCGCCACCGAGCTCGGGCTTGCCGCCGACAACATCGCCGTGGAGGAAGGCAACACCGACACGGCGCCGTATGGGCTCGGCACCTACGGCTCGCGTTCGACGCCGGTGTCCGGTGCCGCGACCGCGATGGCCTGCCGCAAGATCAAGGCCAAGGCGCAGATGATCGCGGCCTATATGCTCGAAGTGCACGACGACGATCTCGAATGGGACGTCGATCGTTTCCGGGTGAAGGGCAATCCCGAACGCTTCAAGACCATGACCGAGCTCGCCTGGGCGGCCTATCACGAAGTGCCGCCCGGCATGGAGCCCGGCCTGGGAGCGGTCGATTATTACGACCCGCCGAATTTCACCTTCCCGTTCGGCGCCTACATCTGCGTCGTCGATATCGATGTCGATACCGGCACGATCAAAGTGCGCCGCTTCTACGCGCTCGACGATTGCGGCACGCGGATCAATCCGATGATCATCGAGGGCCAAATTCACGGCGGCCTGACGGAAGCCTTCGGCATCGCCATGGGCCAGGAAATCCATTACGACGACGACGGCAACGTGACCACGGCGTCGTTCCTGGATTATTTCGTGCCCACCGCAGTCGAGACACCGCACTGGGAGACCGACTGGACCACGACGCCGTCGCCGCATCATCCGATCGGCGCCAAAGGCGTCGGCGAGAGCCCCAATGTCGGCGGCGTGCCGTGCTTCTCCAACGCCGTGAACGACGCCTTTGCCTTCCTCGGCTCGACCCACATCCAGATGCCGCACGATCATTGGCGGGTCTGGACCGCCGCGGAAAAGCTCGGGCTGCATGGGTGAAGGTTTGTCATTACCGCCGAACGAGCGTAGGGGCGGGTTTGAAACCCGCCCCTATGGCGGTCGGAATGATATGCTATGACCCCCAGGCGTGAAGAAATCTCGGACAAGCTCGCCGCCATCGGCTATATCGCCGACCGCGATATCGCCACGGCGCTGTGGCTGATGGATTTCCTCAAACGGCCGCTGCTCCTGGAAGGCGAGGCCGGCGTCGGCAAGACCGAGGTCGGCAAGGCGCTCGCCGCGGTGCATGGCGCCGAATTGATCCGGCTGCAATGCTACGAAGGGCTCGATCAGCACGCCGCGCTTTATGAGTGGAATTATCAGCGCCAGCTGCTGGCGATAAAGGCGCGCGAAGGCGCCGGTGAAAATGCCGACGCGATCGAAGAGCATATTTTTTCCGAGAAATACCTGCTGGAGCGACCGCTTCTGGCCGCCATCCGCCGCCTCAGCCCGCCGGTGCTGCTGATCGATGAGGTCGACCGCGCTGACGAGGAATTCGAGGCGTTCCTGCTCGAGCTCCTTTCGGATTTTCAGGTCAGCATTCCCGAACTCGGCACCATCAAGGCCACCTCGATCCCGCGCGTGGTCTTGACCTCCAACGGCACGCGCGAATTGTCGGACGCGCTGCGCCGGCGCTGCCTTTATCACTATATCGACTTCCCGGAGGTCGACCGCGAGGCGAAGATCATCCTCACCCGCACGCCGGGCGTCGACACGACGCTGGCGTTACAGATCGCGCGCATGGTCGCCGCGGTGCGCAAGGAGGATTTGCGCAAGGTGCCGGGCGTCGCCGAGACGCTCGATTGGGCCGCCACGCTCGCCGGCCTCGAAGTTCACGACCTGCGCCAGGAGCCCGAAGCGGTTTATGAGACGATGATTTGTCTCCTCAAGACCCACGAGGACCGCGCGCGGCTGACGCGCGAAGTGAGCGAGCGGCTCCTCGGCAAGGTGGCGTGAGTGAGTACGCGGGTTGAATTGCCGGGCGCCCGCCGCCGACTCGCCGGCTTCGCCCGCACGTTGCGCGACAACGGCTTTCACGTCGGCCTCGCCGAAACGGGCGACGCACTGGGCATACTCACGTCGCCCGCCGCGCTTAAGGCCACGTCGCTTAAACCGGCCTTGCGCGCGCTGTTTTGCGCCACGCATTCCGATTGGCAGCGCTTCGACGAGATCTTCGATGCCTTTTGGCAAGGCCGCCATATGCGGCAGCGGCAAGTGCTGTCCGGCGCGCCGCCGGCCGGTCATGCCCCGGCGCGGCGGCTCGCCAAATCGCATGTGCCGCAACGGGCGCTCGGCCTTCCCGATCACGTGCAGCGGCGCAATGATGACGGCGAAACGCCAGCGGACGGCCGCGGCCGCCGCGAAGGCGCGTCGCGCGTCGAAACGCTGACCAGCACCGATCTGCGCCACATCGTCGATCCCGAAGACGTGGCGGCGACGCACGCGCTCGCGGCCCGGCTCGCCCGCGTCATGCGCGCGCGCCTCGTTCGCCGCGAGCAGATCCGCCGCCGCGGGCGGCGGCTCGACCTGCGCCGCACCATTCACCGCAACGTCGCGCACGGCGGCACGCTTCTCGATCTCGCCTGGCGGCGGCGCAAGATCAAGCCGCTGCGGCTCGTCGTCTTGCTCGACGCGTCGGGCTCGATGAGCCTTTACACCGCGTTTTTCGTCCGCTTCCTGCACGGCGTCGTCGATGCCTTCCGCGAGGCCGAGGCTTTCGTGTTCCACACCCGGCTCGCCCACGTGTCGCCGTCGCTGCGCGACCGCAACGTCAGCCGCGCGGTCGAAAAACTGTCGCTGATGGCGCAAGGCATCGGCGGCGGCACCCGCATCGGCGACAGCCTTGCCGCTTTCAATCGCTGGCACGCGCGGCGCGTCATCAATTCGCGCACCGCGGTGATGATCGTCTCCGACGGCTACGATACCGGCGAACCGGGGCAACTCGCCGAGGAAATGCGCCGCCTGCGCCGCCGCAGCAAAAAAATCATCTGGCTCAATCCACTGATCGGCTGGCGCGATTATTCTCCGCAGGCCCGCGGTATGCAGGCGGCGCTGCCCTATGTCGATTTGTTCGCGCCAGCGCATAACCTCGAAAGCCTCGCCGCGCTGGAGCCCTATTTGGCGAAGCTCTAATTTCTCCGGCGCAGCATCGACGATTTCGACCGCACTGAATGAATTTTGTCCAATCCGGCGGCGCGGGCGGCGTCCTGCAAGGCATGACGTATCGCGTCGCGCTTTTCGTGAATCGAGGCGATCGCCGGTCCGGGCGGAACGCCCAGACCCACCAGCGCGGCTTCCGAGAGCTGCAGGCTCGCTTCGACGGTTTCCGGCACCGCGTCGGTGGCGCCGAGCCGGTAAAGATGGCGCGCATGATCGGCGTCGCGGGCCCGCGAGACGATGAGCACGTCGGAGCGCATGGCGCGCACATGGGTGACGATGGCGTCGATCAGATCGTGGTCGTGGATGGTGATGACGACGCCGGCGGCGTCGGCCAATCCGCAGATTTCGAGAAATTTCGTATCCGCTGCGTCGCCGTAATAGACGTCCAGACCTTCGCGGCGGTCGCGCCTCACCGTCGAAGCGTCAAAATCGGCAGCGATATAAGGAATGCCGTGCTCTTTGAGGAGCGTGCACACCACTTTGCCGACGCGCCCGTAGCCGACGACAATCGCATGCTTGTGGCCGGCGCTCGGCCGCGCGGTCAGTTCCGGCGGCACGGCGCCGGGCGTGCGCAGCCGCGCACCGACCCGGCGCGCCGCGTACGATAACAAGGGCGTCAGCGCCATCGTCACCGAAGTCACGATCAGCGCGAAACTCGCGCGCCGCGCGTCGACCAGATTAAAATCCCGCGCCATGCCGATGCCGACGAAAGCGAATTCGCCGCCGGGACCGAGCAGGAGGCCCATTTCCACCGCGACCGGCCACGACAGGCGGAACAGCTTGGCCAACCCGACAATCACCACCGATTTGACGGCGATGAGCGCGACGACGGCCGCAGGGAGCAGCAGCGGCTCGCGCAGCAATTCGCGCACGTCGATATCCATGCCGACGGTGAAGAAGAAAATGCCGAGCAACAGCCCCTTGAACGGCTCGATGGTGGCTTCGATCGCCTTGCGGTATTCGGTCTCGGCCAAAAGAAGCCCGGCAACGAAGGCGCCGAGCGCCATCGACAGGCCGGCCTGATTGGCAACGACGCCGGCGGCGATGATCACGAACAACGCGGTGGCGATGAAGAGATCGCGGGACCGCGTTGCCGCCACCAGATGAAACAAGGGTTGCAGCAGCACGCGGCCGAACACGACGATGACGGCAAGTGCGATCGCGGCCTGCGCCAACGCCCGGCTCAGGCTGGCGAGCACCGAGCCGCCCGAGCCCGCCGCGAGCAGCGAAACGAACATCAGGATGGGGATGACTGCGAGGTCCTGCAGCAGCAGCACGGCAAAGCTTGAGCGCCCTACACTGGTCTTCAGGCGGCCCTGGTTCGACAACAGCTCCAGCACGATCGCGGTCGAGGACAGCGACAGGCTGGCGCCGAGGATGATCGCCTCGGACGGCGTGCTACCGGCATAGGCGGCGATGCCGGCAAGAAGCGCCGTGGTGATGAGCACCTGCAGCCCGCCCAGCCCGAACACCAGCCGCCGCATGGTGAGGAGCCGCTGCAGCGACAGTTCAAGCCCGATCAGAAATAGCAGAAAAACGACGCCCAGCTCGGCGATGCCGGCAACGTCCTTGGCGTCGCCGACGGTGAACCAGTACAGCGCCGGAAACGAGCCAATCAGCGAGCCGAGGCCGAGCGGCCCCAACAGCGCGCCGGCGCCGAGATAGCCGAGCACCGGAGAAAAGCCGAGCCGGCTGACGATCGGCACCACGATGCCCGCCGTGCCGAGTACGACCAGCGCGTCGCTGTAGGCGGCTACATTGATCGTCGAGGCCACGACATCCTCCGGCGGAGCGGCGCAGCCGCAGACTACGCCGAGTCTATGAGGCTTGGAATCGGGCCAATGCCCTACACGCCAAGATGCCGATGCAGCAGCTCCGGCTGGTTCCGTACCGCCGGCGCGGAGAGCGAATCGACGATGTGGCCGTTATTGATGACGTAGATGCGATCGGCGAGCGTCATCGCCGCCATGATATTCTGCTCCACGATCAGGATCGTTTGCCCGGCCTCGGCGAGCGCGCGGCAGGTGGCCAGAAGATCGCGCACGATGATCGGCGCCAAACCCTCGAACGGCTCGTCGAGCAGCAGGATTTTCGGCTCGCGGATAAGCGCGCGGGCAATCGCCAGCATCTGCTGCTCGCCGCCGGAAAGGTCGGTACCGCGGCTGCCGCGCCGCTCCTTGAGCCGCGGGAACATGGCGTAGACGCGGTCGAGCGGCCAGCGGTTTTGTGCGGTCAGCCCGGCGAGGATGAGATTTTCTTCGACGTTGAGGCTGCCGAAGATGCGGCGGTCCTCATGGACGAGCTGCATGCCGGCCTGGGCGATGGCGTGGCTTTTCCTGCCGGCAATTTCGGCGCCGTCGAACACGACCGAGCCCGCGCGCGGCGTCACCACGCCCATCAGGCTCTTCAGCGTCGTGGACTTGCCGGCGCCGTTGCGGCCGAGCAGCGCCACCACCTCGTTACGATCGACGGTGAGCGATACATCGAACAGGATGTGCGAATCGCCGTAATAGCTGTTCAATCCGTTGACTTCGAGCAGGCTCATGCCGCGTGCACTCCGCCAAGATAGGCTTCTTGAACGGCCTTGCTGCCTTTAATCTCGACCGGCGTGCCTTCGACCAGCACACGACCCTCCTGCAACACGGTGACGCGCTCCACCAATTCGAATAGCGAATCCATGTCATGGTCGATGATGATCATGGTGCGGCCTTGGCCGATCGATTTGAGCAGTTGCACCATCTCGACCCGCTCCAGCGGACTCATGCCGGCGAGCGGCTCGTCGAGCAAAAGCAGGCTGGGCGAGCTCGCCAGCGCAAGGCCAACCTCCAGTCGCCGCTTCTCGCCATAGGCCAGCGCCGCGACCGGCGTATCCAGCCGTGCGGTCAGATGGACGAGTTCAAGGGTGCGCTCGACCTGCTCGGCCAGTCCGGAGATGTTCGGCAGGCCGCGAAACAGATCGAGCCGGAACTTGCCGCGCAGCGCGGCGAGCGCCGAAATGGTCAGGTTTTCGCGCACCGTCAGCCGGGTGAACAGCTGATTGACCTGGTAGCTCTTGGTCAATCCGAGCTGGCAGACGTCGGTGACGCTCATCCTGGTGATATCGCGGCCCTGGAGCATGATCGTTCCGGCGCTGGGCGGGATTTCGCAGGTCAGCATCTTGAAGAACGTGCTCTTGCCGGCGCCGTTCGGTCCGATGACGCCGCGGCGCTCGCCATAATCGACGGTGAAATCGATGTCGCTGTTGGCAAGCAGACCGCCATAACGCTTGGTGAGACCGGTTGCTTGCAGGATCGGCCCGGACGTTCGATCGGTTTGTCGATGCGCCGCCGGCATGGGCCCCGGCGCCGGCTTACCGGCCAAGGCAATTTTTGCAGCGTCTTGCTCGTCCGCCGCCACCGTGCCGGGGACCGGAGTCGCCGGTTTCGGCTCGATTGTCCTGGCGCGCCCCTGCGTCGCCAGCGCATACAGATCCTGGATGCCGCCGATCAAGCCATGGCGCAGGAAGCAGACCAGGAGCACGAAGACCACGCCGAGCATGAGCTTCCAGGCGGCGCCGAGATGGAGCGTGGTCTGCAGGAAATCGCTCAGATAGAGCCAGACCGTGGCTCCGACCAACGGGCCGAACAACGTGCCGGCGCCGCCGATCGCCGTCTGCATCACGAGCTGCCCCGAGGTGTCGAACACGAAGGCATCGGGCGGCATGAAGCCCTGCATGATGCCAAGCAAGCCGCCGGCAAAGCCGGCATAAGCCGCCGCAATGACGAAGGCGGTCAGCTTGTAGCTGTGAATGTTATGACCGACGGCGGCCGCGCGCAGCGGATTATCGCGGATCGCGCGCAGGATTGCGCCGACCGGCGAGCGCACGATGCGCAGCGCGATCACCAAGCCGACGAAATACCAGAACGCCAGAAAAACGTAGAGCCTGGAGTCGCTATCGAAGTTGACCGTGGTGAAGCCGAGATGAAACGTCGGGGTGGGAACGCCAGGCAGTCCGTTCTCGCCTCCGGTATAGTCCGAGAGCGGATTGAATTCGACGAAGTGAAACACTTCCGCGATCGCCACCGTGATCATGGCGAAATAGATGCCGGTGCGACGCAGCGCGATAAGTCCGACCAGATAACCGACGGCGGCCGCCGCGACCGCGCCGACGAACACCGCCGTCACGACATACGGAAAATTCAATACGGTGAGCAGATAGGCGGCGACCATGCCTCCGGTGCCGTAGAAGGCCGACTGGCCGAACGACAACAGGCCGGTAAAGCCGAACAGGATGTCGAAGCCGATGCCGAACAAGCCCCAGACCAGGATGCGGTTCACGGTGGTGGGTGTGAAGCCGAGATAGGGCAACACGAACGGCGCCGCGATCAGTCCGGCTGCGGTCAGCACTTCGATGAGCAGGGGGCGTTGCTTGATCATGCGATGACCGCGTTCACTCGCGGCCGGCGGTGCCAAGGAGCCCGTAAGGGCGAAACACCAGCACCAACGTCATCGCCACGAACAGCATCACATAGGCATAGCCCGGGTTGAACATCGACGTGATGCTGATGATCTCGCCGGCGATCAGGCCGCCGAGCACCGCGCCGGGGAACGAGCCGACGCCGCCGATGACGACGACGACGAAAGTCTGCACCAGAATCGACTCGCCGACATCCGGCGCGATCGAGACAACCGGCGCGTTGACGATGCCGGCAAAACCGGCCGCCATCGCGCCGATGCCGAAAACCAGCATGAACACCTTGTAGACGTCGATGCCGAGCGAATCGACCATCACCGAGTCCTCGATGCCGGCGCGCACGATCATGCCGAGCCGCGTGCGGTAGAGCACGAAATAGAGCGCGAGCAACGCCACCGCGACAATGCCAAGGAGCGCGAGGCGATAGGTCGGATAGAACATGAAGCCGATCGGCGTAATGCCTACAAGCGGCGGCGGCGGCGGCACCGCCTTCGAAAGACTGCCAAAGAAAAAACGCACGGCTTCGACAAAGACGATGCCCAGACCGAAGGTGACGAGCAGCTGATCTTCGTGCGGGCGTGTGTAAAAATGGCGGATGACCACACGCTCCATCACCACGCCGACCAGCATGACGAAGACGGAACCGGCGACAATGGCGACGAGGAAAGAGCCCGTATAGGTGTAAGCGACCCAGCCGGCATAACCGCCGAGCATGAACATCGCGCCGTGCGCAAGGTTGAGCACGCCGAGCGTGCCATAGATGATCGTCAGGCCGGATGAGATCAGCGCCAAAAGCGCGCCGAGTACGACCCCGTTGAAACATTGCGAGACAAAATTAGGCCAGTTGATCACGCCGTCATCCGCAATTTTCCAGGCAGACTGCTCGCCGGTCCGACCGTCCCCCCATCCGTTCTTATGCCGGGCCTCGCCACTGTCTGGCAACCGGCAAAATGGCCGGGCTTAGAGAGGCGAAGCGGGCTTCGCCCCTTTGACCCGGCCAAGAGGGTAACCGCCGCCCGCCCCACATCGCGGTGCGAGGCGGGCGCCTTAGGACCGTCAGCTGTAGTCGCCGAGATTGCAGCCGAAGGCGTCGGGCTTCTGCATCAGCGGCCCGCCGGGCACGACTTCGAGAACTTCCCAGTAGTCCTCCTTGTTCTTCATCTGCTTCGGCGCTTTGCCGCGCACGATGATGACCGGACGAACCAGCTGATGATCCTCGGGACGGAAACGCACCTCGCCGACGGTCGAGTCGAGGGTCTCGCCCTTCTCGTAGGTCTTGATGACATCCGGCGGATAGAAGGTGCCAGCCTCCGAGACCATGCGCGCCCAGATAGCGAATTGCATATAGGCGTTGTTGGCGCCCCATTCGGGCTTGTAGCCGTATTTCTTATCGAAAGCCTCGACGAACATCTTGGCCAGCGGATATTTGTCCTCGAGCGTCCACCAGAAGTCGGTGGCGGCGAACACGCCTTCGGTGAGCTCCGGCCCCACTTCCTTGGCGAGGAACGGGATCTGATAGGGGATCACCATCTTCATCTTCGGGGTCAGGCCGAACTGTTTCGCCTGCTGGATCGACAGCACCGCGTCACGGCCCCAGTTGACGTTGATGATGAACTCGGCGCCGGAATTGGCGATGTTGGTGATGTACTGGCTGAAGTCCTGCGTGCCGAGCGGGGAGACCTGGTTGGTCACCATGGTCCAGCCGCCGTTTTTGCTCAGAAAGTCGTCCATCGACTTGGTCACGGTATGACCATAGGTATAGTCCGGCGTCATGAACGCGGCTTTCTTGTTCTTGCCGAAGTTCTTCAGCAGCACCGGGCCGATCGCGTTGGCCGCGGTCTCGCCGTAGAAGCACTGGCGGAACGAGTAGCGCGTGCAGTCCTTGCCGGTGGTGTCGTTGGAGCCGGAGATCGCCACCAGATAGAGGATCTTCTCGCGCTCGGCGAATTTGTTGAGCGCCACCGCCACCGCCGACGAAGTCGAGCCGGTCATGGCGACGATCTTGTTGTCATTGATGAAGGTCTGCTGTTCCTGCACCGCATCGTTCGGCTTGGCGCCAGAATCGGCGACGACCAGGTTCACCTGCTTGCCGAGCACGCCCTTCGTCACTTTGGGCGCGATTTTTTTGATCAGCGGATTGCCTTCGTTGATGTGCTCGACGGCGAGCTGCATGCCCTTGAGCTCGTCTTCACCTTGCACGGCATAGGCGCCGGTGCGCGGCACGGTCGCGCCGATGGTCACCGTCGAGCCCTGCGAGCCGGCGGGCCAAGTGCCGAGCGGCGGCTGATCTTCGGCGAATGCGGGGACGAAACTGAAGCCCCCGACCGAAAGCGCGCCGAGCCCGGCACCGGTTGCGGCGGCCGTGCGCAGCAGGTGACGCCGTGAAAACGGCGCGGCAATTGATCCGTTGTTGTCCGTCATGTCTTCCTCCCGTTGTCTTAAACTTTGTTGCGGAAACTGCGGTCACGCTCCGTGACCGCCATTCGGTGTCGCCCACACCGTCATCAAGGCAGATTACAAGTTTGCCTGGTTTTGCGCTGCGGATCGGCGGCAAATAAGGCGGCCAAGCCTGCGAAATTTTGACGCAATAAGACGAAAGACGTACGGCTAAAGACGAAATAATCGGTCGGAATGACCCGATTTACCGCCGCCGATCGGGCTCCGTCGGTGCGGGTCACTCGGCTTAACTCTCTCCGCGCATGGCCGACGGTGTCATGCCGTAGTGCCGCCGGAAGGCGCGGTTGAAATAGGACAGATCGCTGAAACCGACTTCGGCGGCGACGTCGGCGATCTTACGATACCGCCATCGCGGATCGCGCAACAGCGCGGCCGCCCGTTCCAGCCGCCGTTCCAGCACGTGATGCGTGAAGCTCTTGCCGGTCGCTTCGAGCAGCAGGTGCACATAGCGCGGCGTGATGCCGAGCATCTTGGCGACGGTGATCGCGCTCAGATTGGGATCGCCGCTTCGGCTTTCGATGGCGCGAAGAATGGCGGCGCAACGGGTCCCGCGGTTCATGACGCTTTGTCGCATAAGCAACACTGAGCGTTCATGATCAAACAAACAACGGACTAAAGCGAAACGATCATTTCACTCTAGGAGTATTGAAATGAATTGCCGGTAATGATCGCTGAAATTAACGAGCAAAAAATCGGTCAGGCACGATGACCAAAACCGTCATCGGCGGATTTGCGGATATCCGACGGAGTAGCGCCGAAGTGCCGGCGGAAGGCGCGGTTGAAATAGGAAAGGTCGGCGAAGCCCGTTTCGGCGGCGACGGCCGCAATTTTACGGTGACGCCATCGCGGGTCGCGCAACAGTGCGACTGCCCTTTCGAGACGCCGCTCCAGCACGTGATGGCTGAAGCTTTTACCTGTCTCTTCGAGGAGCAGATGCACGTAGCGCGGCGTGACGCCGAGCCGGGCAGCGACGAACCCGGCCGACAAGTCGCCGCTGCCGAGATTGTTGACGATTTCATTTTCGATAATCTGACGCCGCGCCGCGCGCACGCCGCGGCCGCGCGCCACCTCGCCGGCATCGCGAGTTGCGCCCAGCGTCAACGATACCAGATCGTGGATATGCGCGACGACAGGGTCGAGCAGCGGCGGCGTCGGAAATACCTCGCTCCGTAGCATGGCGCCGATGTAGGCCGTGAGCAGCCGCAACGCCTCGCTGTGGCGCGGCACCGGCCGGAGCAGGCAGGCGTCAAGATCCGCAAGCGCCGGGCCGAGCACGGTTCGCGGCACGCGCAAGCTGTAAAGCTTGGAACGTCCGAAGAATCGTAACGACGCCAGCCTCAGCCGTTGCAGTCAAGATGCCCTGGCCCTCTTCGACCGTAGCTTCGCGGTCGCGTTGTTGCACAACGCGGCCGCCGTCGAGCATCACGCTGAAGACGAGGTCGTCGCTGTCGATATGCCGCGCTCCGCGCGGCGCGCGGCACGGTCCGATAACGGTTGATGCCAGCCCGAGGCCCGGCAGTTTGTAAAGGTTCGCTTCGAACTCAAATGGCTGATCGCCGATCGGTTCGATATCGTGTTTGAGGATGGTGCGGCCGTAGAACTCGCAGATCGTCGCGATACGATTATGCTCGGGCAAATCGCGCGTCGAAATCCGCATCATGTTGGCTGAACCCAGACCGTGAAACCTTATTCTACTACAAGCTGGACCCCGCCGCCTGGCGGATTTCCGAAGGCGTCGCGCCATAGTGCCGGCGAAAGGCGCGGTTGAAGTAGGACAGATCGTTGAAGCCCGCTTCGGCAGCGATCTCGGCGATCTTGCGATGCAGCCAGCGCGAATCGCGCAGCAGTGCGGCGGCTTTATCCAGCCGCCGTTCCAACACGTGATGGGTGAAACTCTTGCCGGATTCTTCGAGGAGGAGATGTACGTAACGCGGCGTGACGCCGAGCAAGAGCGCAATCGTGATGGCGCTTAGGCCTGGGTCGCCGCTGCGGCGCTCGATCTCGCGCAGAATGGCGGCAAGGCGCGCGGCGCGAGCGCCACGCTGTTGCGCCAAGTGGCGCGCGTCACCCTTCGCACCAAGAAGCAGGGCAACGAGATCGTAGACGTGCGAAACGACGAGATCGCAAAAAGCCGAGTCCGTCGATTCGGTGAGACGAAACGCATTAACATAGCTGATCAACAGGGGCAGAACCTCGGTGTTGCCGGGGATCTGCCGCGTATTGCAGGCATCGAGATCGGTGATTCTTGCTTCAAGAATGGCGCGCGGCAGCCGCATGGCGATGTGCTGCGAGGGAGCTCCGATGGTCACGTCGATGGGATGCGCGGCGCTCGTGAGCACGGCATCTCCCTGGCCGATCACCGCTTCACGGCCGCGTTGGCGAAGGACACACCCGCCGCGCAATGAAACGCCCACTAGGAGATCATCGCTGTCAACATGTTCGGCTGTGTGCCAACGACGGCACGGCGAAAAGTGAGACAACGCCAGGCCAAGTCCGGGTATGCTGCGCAGATCAGCCTTGAAACGGAACGGCTGGTCGCCCAGCGGTTCGACATCATGTTTTACAATGGTGCGGCTGTAGATTTCACGATACGCATCAATCCGCTTGTTTTCCGGAAAGTCGTCCGTCGAGAACCGAAGGCGCTTGGCGTTCATGACGAGGTTGCAGACCTCACGTCTGACGGCGTTGCGCCGTAGCGCCGGCGGAAGGCGCGATTGAAATAGGACAGATCATTGAAGCCGGCCGCGGCGGCTATATCGACGATCTTGCGGTGGCGCCACTTCAGATCGCGCAATAGCGCATTGGCCTTTTCGAGGCGCCGTTCCAGCACGTGATGCGTGAAGCTTCTGCCGGTGTCTTCGAGCAGCAGGTGAACGTAGCGCGGCGTGACTCCAAACAGCGTCGCGATCCTGGCCGCACTCAGCTCGGGATCGCCGCTGCGACGTTCGATCTCGCGCAGAATCGCGACCCGCCGTGCTGTGCGGGCGCCGCGCTCCTCCGCGAGACGGTGTGCATCGCCGCCAACGCCAAGCGCAAGCGCAATCAAATCGACGATGTGCTCCTCGTAAATCTGCGCGGCGGCGGGGTCGCGATCCAAGTCGATATCGGCCGCCGCCTCGATATAGCCGAACAACAATCGCCGCGCGATTGAATTGTTGTCAAGCTTTGCGCCGGCAAACTGAGTTGCGCGCGGAAATAAATCGGCGATGTAGCGGCGCGGAAGCTTCAAATTCCAAAATCGGGAGTCAGCAACGATGTTAAGCTCACCCGGATACCCGCAATCGGAGATGATGCCATCTCCTGCCCGAAGTCTTTGTGCTTCGTGGCGCTGCGTCTGATAAGCGTGACCGTGCTCCAAGAGCGTGACGAGAAGGCTGTCGTCACCATCGTTGACAAGATTCGACGTGCGAGCCGACGCCACCCGGCTGGTCGCGTTGCGGCCGATCCCGATCGTACCGACCCGCCGCAACTCCACCGAGGCCCGGAATTGGGATTGATCTTCAGTTGTCAGATCGAGGCCGATATAGCAGCGGGCAACTTCTTCGCAGAAGGCTGGAAATCGATCGCGCTCCGGCAACGCGTCGGTCGTGAAATAGATGCGATCAGCCCCACTGCTGTCCATGACCTCTTTGTCGCGGTTGCACGGACCGGCGTTCATATTCAAACAAAATAGCAGATTCCAGTCGAGCGGCAATTCACTCTAGGCACAGCCTATTTCATTCTGAGCATAATTAACCTTGTTCTGACTGTGACTATCCCGACACAGCGCAGTAAAAACGCGGGTTATTTCCGCCTGGGCATAGTCATTTCACAATAGATCAAGACAAAAAGTGCGCTGCCGCTAGGGTCTTCCCCCTCAGGATGGGGGATTTGTTTTGCAGTCAGGCACAGTCCGCTTAGCGGCGTCGGGCCCGTCCGTGCACGCGCGAGCGGCATGGCGGCGCGCGCTTTTGACCACGACATCCGTTGTCTCGATCGCGGGCGGGGCGCTGATCGGGGCCGCGCCATCGTCGGCGCTTGCCGCGTGTCCGACCAATATCACCGGCAACGTGGCGGGCTGCACCAACAGCACGACCATCACCGGCATCAATATTCATAGCGCCAATGTGTCGAGTTCGATCAACAACACCGGCACTATCAGCCCCAACGGCATTACCGTTCAAACCAACAGCACCATCACCGGAGGGATTGACGACACCGGCACAATTGCGGGCGGCATCAGGGTCGACAATACCAGCACGATTTCCGCCGCGGGCGCCCCGGCAATCAACATCGGCGCCACGTTCACGGGCGGCGTCTCCAACGCCGGCACCCTTATTTCCGGCGGCAACTCCGCCGCGCTCCAGATCGCTAATTCTTACTTTAATTTTTCCGGCGGTGTCACCAACACCGGCAAGGTTTCCGGCGTCGCGAGCGGGGTGGACATAGCAAATCTCCGCACGTTTACCGGCGGCGTCACCAACACTGGCACGATCTCCTCATCGGGAGTGTCTAGTGTTGGCCTTAGCGTATTTGGCATCAATAACAGCTTTGGCGGCGGCATCACCAACAGCGGTACGATCGGCGGAGCTCTCGTCGGCCTCCTCGCGAGTGATATCTCCACCTTTACAGGCAACATTAGCAATAGCGGCACGATCAGCAGCACCGCCACTCCAGCACCACAAAGAGTTGTCGCCGCCATGGAAGTCGGCGGAATCAACACGTTTCAGGGCAACATCGTCAACGGTGGAGGCGGCACTGGCCTGCTCTCGAGCGCCCAGTATGGCATTGTCATTTCGGGAATAACGACTTTAGGCGGCAACGTCGTAAACAACAATACCATCACGGCGCAAAGCGGAATTTACATCGACGATATTGCGACGTTCTCCGGCAATATCTCCAATGGCGGCCAGATCACGGCGACGCATACCGGCATTGCCGTCGTCGACAGCACCATCAACGGCTCGATTCTCAACAAGGGAGATATTTTAGGAACCGACCGCGGAATTTTCATCGATCACGCAAGCACGGTGAACTCAACGCAGACAGCTGTGCTCGTCCAGGGCTCGAACCTGACCTTCACCGGCGGCATCAGTAACGCCGGCACAATCGAGGCGACCGCACGCGGCATGCTGATCGACGGCCTGTCGACCTTTTCGGGAGGCATCACTAATAGCGGCATGATTTCGGCCGGTGCCGGCATTGGCGTGGGCAACACTTCGACTTTCAGCGGCGGCATCAGTAACGGCGGCACGATCACCTCGCCGGCCGGATCCGGTATTGCCATAAGCACCATCTCGACCTTTGCCGGCGGCATCAGCAATAGCGGCGCCCTCTTAGTGGGTGGGCTAGGTATCGTCGCCAATTCGATCTCAGCCTTTAGCGGCGATATCAGCAACGGAGGCACTCTTTCGGCGGGCTTGAGTGGAATTCAGCTCTCCGGCATCACGACCTTCGGCGGCAACGTCAGCAATTCCGGAACCATCATTGCGGCGATTGGCGTTGAAGTCCTGGCCGGCGTGGGCTTTGCGGGCGGGGCCATCGTCAACAGCGGCAACATCAGCGGCACGACGGCCGCCATCGACGCGAGCAGCGCTTCGACCGCAGTCCTGATCCACCAGAACGGCGGCACGATCACCGGCGCGATCAAGCTGTCGGCGAATCCCGACATTCTCACCATCACGAGCGGCGTCATCAACGGCAACATCGTCGGCCAAGGATCGAGCAACGGGATCGTTTTCGCGCTTGGCGCCGGCACTTTCACCTACGGCGCGGCCTATGGCTTCACAGGCATCAGTGCCGTCAACGTCAATTCCGGCACCGTGGTCCTCAACGGCGCCAATGACGCCACGAACATCAACGTCAATGGCGGTGTTTTGGCGGGCACCGGCACGCTCGATCCGCTCACGGTGACAATCCACAGCGGCGGCACGTTGGAGCCCGGTTCGCCGGGAGCGCCCGGCACCATGACGATCACCGGCAATTTGGTGTTCCAGTCCGGCGCCATTTATCTGGTCCAGATCGGGCCTGGCGGCGCCGGGCGGACAAACGTCAGCGGCACCGCCACCCTCGACGGCACCATTTCGGCCGACTTCCTGCCGGGCGCAGCGATCGCGCATCAATATACGCTGCTGCATTCGGCCGGCCTCGGCGGCACCAGTTTTGCCACATTCAACACCATCAATTTGCCGGCCGGCCTGACCGCCACCCTGACTTACGTGCCGAACCCGACTGCCACCAACGTGGATTTGAATCTGACCGGCAATCTGGCGCTGGCGGCACCGGCCGGCGGGTTCAATATCAATCAGCAGAATGTCGCCACCGCACTGAACAATTATTTCAATTCCGGCGGCACGCTGCCGCCGGGCTTCGGCACCGTGTTCGGGCTGAGCGGCACGGCGCTGGCGAACGCGCTGACGCAATTGTCCGGCGAGGCGGCAACCGGCACGCAGCAAGTCTCGACCCAGATGATGACGGAGTTCCTCGACCTGATGCTCGATCCCTTCGTCGCCGGACGGGACACCGGCGGCGGCAGCGGCGGCGCCGGCACGGCAAACGGTTTTGCCCCGGAACGGCAGGCGGGCCTGCCCCCCAATATCGCACTCGCCTACGATTTCGGTGATGCCGGCGCCGCAACCCGCCTTCGCGCAGCGCTGGTCGGTCTGGGGCTCGGGTTTCGGCGGCTCAAGCAGCACCAACGGCGACGCGGCCATTGGCTCGCACGATGTCACCGCCAACACTTATGGCGCGGCGGCCGGCATGGATTACCATTTCACGCCGGACGCGGTATTGGGCTTTGCGCTGGCCGGCGCCGGCGCCAATTGGGGATTGGCGCAAAGCCTTGGCACCGGGCGCAGCACTGCGTTCCAGGCCGGCGTCTATGCCAAGACCAATTTCGGCCCGGCCTATTTGGCCGCCGCCTTCGCGTTTGCCAATCATTGGTTCACCACCAACCGGACGGCCTTCGCCGGCGATCAGCTCAACGCCAGCTTCCAAGGTCAGAGCTACGGCGGGCGCTTCGAAGGCGGCTATCGCTTCGCGGTGGCATCGGCGAGCGGCGTCACGCCTTATGCCGCGGTGCAGGCACAAGCCTTCCATACGCCGGGCTACAGCGAAACCGATGCCTCGGCCGGCGGCTTCGGCTTGAGCTACGGCGCCATGAACGCGACCGACACGCGCAGCGAATTGGGCGCGCGTTTCGACAGCCTGCAGGTCGTCGGCAACATGCCTGTCGTCTGGCACGGCCGCGTCGCCTGGGCGCACGACTGGGTGAGCAATCCGGCGCTTGGCGCCGCATTCGAATCGCTGCCGGGCGCGAGCTTCACGGTCAACGGCGCGGCGCCGCCGCCGGACTCGGCGCTCGCCTCGGCCGGCGCCAAATTTTACATCACGCCGGCCTGGTCGTTCGACGCCAAATTCGACGGCGAATTCGCCACCGGCTCGCAGACCTACGCCGGCACCGGAACGTTGCGCTATTCGTGGTGACCCTGCCGGGCTTTCGACGATCCGGGCATTATTGATACTCTACGCGCGGCCGGTAATTTCGCCGGCCCGGAGCGTAGTGTTTGCATGACCGATGTTTCCGACCTGACCATCACGGCCGTCCGCACCACCATACTGCGGGTGCCGTGGCCCGATACGCCGTGGCTCAAGGGCCATGCCTTCGGCGACACGCGCAATTTTCTGGTGCTCGACGTCGAGACCAAAGGCGGCATTAGCGGCATGGGTTATCTGTTCCTGTTCCGCCCGGGCATCAAGTCGATCATCGCCTGCCTGGAGGAGGTCGTCATCCCGCGCGTCATCGGCAAAGACGCCAGCGCGGTCGAGCAAATCTGGCAGGATCTGTGGAAGACCACCGTCACCTACGGCCGCGGCGGCATTGCCACCATGGCGCAATCGGCGCTCGACATTGCGCTGTGGGACGCGCTCGGCAAAGCGGCCAGGCTGCCGCTGCACCGGCTGTGGGGGCATTATCGCGCCGAGCTGCCGGCCTATGGCTCGGGCTGCTTCCGCGGCTCCGGCGGCGACGGCATGATCGCCAAGGCGCTGCACTACAAGGAGCGCGGCTACAAGGCGATCAAAATGCAGGTCGCCCACACCGCCAGTCTCGCCACCGACCCCGACAACGTGCGGCGCATGCGCGAGGCGTTGGGTCCGGATATCGCCATCATGATCGACGTCAACATGGGCTGGACCGCCGACGTCGCCATCCAGATGGGACGCAAGTTTCAGGACTACGACGTCTATTGGCTCGAAGAGCCGGTGGTGCCGGACGATTACGCCGGCTACTTCCGCATCGCCGATGCGCTCGATCTGCGCATCGTCGGCGGCGAGACGCATTTCACCCGGTTCGATCTCAAGCCGTTCTTCGAAAATCCGAAGCTGCCGATCCTGCAGCCCGACCCGATGCGCGGGGGCCTGACCGAATTGCGCAAGATCGCGACCGTCGCCGACACCTGGAATATGACAATGGCGCCGCATCTGTTTCCGGAATTGAACGTGCAGCTCCTCGCCTCGATCCCCAACGGATTGTGGATCGAGGACATGGGACTGGCGGAAGACTTGTTCGTCGACCCGGTGCCGGTCGTGAAAGGCATGATCACCGCGCCGGAGCGGCCGGGGCATGGGCTCGCTTTCAAGCCCGAAATTTTGCGCGACTGCGCGGTCAGCCACGCTTCACGTTAGTGCGGCCATTAGCGTGGCCGTTGGTGCGGCCGTTAATGCGGCCACGGCATGATCGGCACGGTGCTGATCGCATTGGCCGGCGAGCCATTGACGATCTTGGTGCTGATGGCGAGGTAGACGATGGTGTGGTGCGGCTCGTCCACCAGGCGATAAATGCGCGTGGTCTTGAAGAAAATGCTGGTTTTCTGGGCGAAGACTTCTTCGTTTTGACGCAGCTTCGACAGATCGACGTCGATCGGACCGATTTGTCGGCAGGAGACGGAAAAATTCGATGGGTCTTCGTTGAGCCCCAGCGGCTGGCCCCAGCCGCCTTTTCTGGCCTGCGAAATGTGGCAGACGACACCGGGCACTTGCGGATCGTCGAAGACGCTGACGCATACTTTGTCGTTGGGAGAAAGCACGTTGAACGTCGTGCTCACGCAGCCCAAATCCGTGGCGTGTGCGGAGCCGAGTGAAAGCGCGACCAGCGCAGCCGCGATAATGAAAGACTTCATTGAGGAATCTCCGCATTGGCCGCGGCGTCGCGGCCGAAAGCCAGAACGGCCAAGCCCATGTCGCCGGACAGTCTCCCGGCCGGACAAATGAAATATTGGTAGCGGAGGACGGATTTGAACCGCCGACACGCGGATTATGATTCCGCTGCTCTAACCAACTGAGCTACTCCGCCAACCGCATCAGGCACTTAGACGAACCGGCCCGCGGCGGGAGCGCGCGGGGGATGCGTCGGTGTCTGCGCTGAGACGGCACATTTATGCCACTGCGGCCTGCTTTCCAAGCGGGATTTCAGCGCCAATTTCCCTCCGAAGGTCCGACTTGCTTGGCGACCGCAGGTTGCTTTTATGCTATTGATGGCTTGAGGGTAATGAGCTTCGTGGCGGTTAACTTTTACGAGGCGGACGGGTGCAGTTTTATCGGGTTTCCGGGCTTTCGGTGGCGAGCGAGATCGACTTGCCGGGGCTGATTGCGGGCACGCCTGAGCGGGCGCCGCAGGTGACGATCCGCCGGGGGCAGGTTCCGGACGCACTGCCGGACCCGACCGCGTCCGGGCCGACCTGGCAGATTGCCGGCAAGCAGTTCCTCATGCGCATCCCCGAGATCGCGCGCTTCCTGCTCAACGACGGCAGCGAGATCGTGGTGGCGGCGGAATCGGAAGCCGCCGACGCCGATATCCCGATCTTCATCCTCGGCACGGTGTTCGGCATCCTGCTGCATCAGCGCCGGCAGATCGTGCTGCATGCGAGCGCGGTGCGGGTCAACGGCAAGGCTGTACTGTTCGCCGGCTCCTCGGGCACGGGAAAATCGACGCTGGCCGCGGCCTTGGCGCAGCGCGGCTATCCGCTGGTCACCGACGATGTCTGCACGGTGACCGCCGAAGCCTCGGGCGCGCCTCTGGTGCATCCCGACGGGCGCCAACTCAAATTATGGGCGCAGGCGATCCAGCGCCTCGATCTGGCGCAAGACCGCGGCGAGCGCGTGCGCAAGAGTCTCGAGAAATATTACGTCGAGCCCCGCGAGGTCTTCACCGAGCCGCTGGCGCTCGGCGCCGTCTATGCGCTGCGCGAGGCGCGACCGCCGCACAAACCGGGGATCGAGCAGCCCAATGTGGTCGATGCCGCGCTCGTGCTGCGCCGCAACGCCTATCGGCCGCTGCTGGTGCGGCGCATGAACCAGAAGGCGAATTATTTCCGCGCCGCGACCGCGATCGCCAATGTCGCCGGGATTTTCCATCTCACCCGCGCGCTCGATTTCGCCAGAATGCCGGATGTCGTCGGCTGGCTGGAACAGCATTGGCTCGACATGCGCCTGATGGAGAAAGCGGCATGACCCGCACCATCTGGCTCGCTTCCTATCCGAAATCCGGCAACACCTGGTTTCGGATGCTGGTGGCCAATCTCTCCGCCGAGGACGGCAAGCCGGTCGACATCAACGATCTGCCCGAACGCAGCGGCATCGCCAGCGCGCGCGGCACCGTTCGATGACCTATTGCTGATCGATTCCGGCTTGCTCACCCATGACGAGATCGATTGCCTGCGGCCACGCGTCTATGAGGAACTGGCGCGCGGCGCGGAGGACGATGAATACGACAGGCCGGAGGAAACCCCGCCGGTCCGCTTCGTCAAGGTCCACGACGCCTATACCATCACGCTCAAGGGCGAGCCCGTACTCGCCGGCCGGCGCGGCGCCGACGGCGCCATTCTGATCGTGCGCGACCCCCGCGACATGGCACCCTCACTCGCCAATCACAATTGCATCAGTACCGACGATGCGATTGCGTTCATGAACGACCCGGAATGCCGGCATTGCCATGAAGACTAGACCGCTTGAACCATCAGTTGCGGCAATGGCAACTAACCTGGAGCGCGCCATGTCGAGAGCTGGCTCGACCAGACCGATATTCCGGTGCACCTGATCCGCTACGAGGATATGCGGGGTGACGCTTCCGGCGCGCTTCGCCGCGCGCTCGATTTTGCCGGCCGTCCGGCGAGCGAAGACGATATCCGTCGCGCTGTAGACTTTGCCGATTTCGCCGAACTGCGGCGGCAAGAAGAGGAGAAGGGGTTCCGCGAGGCCCGCAGCCACATGCGCGGTGGACAGTTCTTTCGCCGCGGCAAGGTAGGCGCCTGGCGCGACGAACTCAGCGCCGAACAGGTCGCGCGGATCGAGGCTGCGCATGCGCCGATGATGCGGCGGCTGGGCTACGAACCGGCGAGCGCAACGCCGATCGCGCGCGCGGGATAGGAGCACAGGCCAAGGAACGGTCATGATGGTACGCAAGCAAGGCGATTGGCTGGCGGCGAAAGTCGGCGACGAGCTGGTGATGATGAGCGCCGAAAAGGGCAATTACATCGGCTTGAGCGAAGTCGGCGCCCGCATCTGGGAATTGCTCGAGACGCCGCAGGACGTTGACGCCGTCTGCGCCCAATTGCAGGACGAGTTCGAGGTCGCGCCCGAAGTCTGCCGTGCCGAGGTGGAGAGTTTCCTCAACGAGCTGGTGAAGCATGGCGCCATTGCGCTTGACCCGCCGCCTGCTGCTTAGATTCAGGCAGATCGATAACCGCCGGCGCGGCTTGCTGGTCGAGGCGGTCGCATATTTGCTCGCGGCGCGGCTCGCTTTGATCTTCATTCCGTTTCCACGCCTGGCGCAGCGCCTCGGCACTTTCGTAGCGCCCGCCGACGCGCGCGCCGCACAGGCGGCGGCCCAAACCGCTCCGGATCAGGCCCGGCTCGCCAAAGACATCGGCTGGGCGGTAACGCGCTCGGCCCGCTACGTGCCGTTCAGGGCGGTGTGCCTGCCGCAGGCCATGGCGGCGCGGGTGATGCTCAAGCGCCGCGGCATCCGAAGCGTCATGCATTTCGGCGCCGCCAAGGGAACCGAAAAGCCGCTCGACGCCCATGCCTGGCTCGACGCCGCCGGCGTCGAAGTGACCGGCTATCCCGTGGCGGAGAATTTCGCCGAGATCGCGTGTTTCATATGAGGCTCCGACGTGTCAGAGAGCAAATTTGGGGCGATTAATAATGTTCCAGCCGCGCAAGCGCGCAGCATTATGCCGCCTTATCTCGTGCTACGCGACTTCCTCGATGAGGATACGGTTGCCGGCCTGCTCGATTATGCATTGTCGCGACAAGGCGATTTTTTGCCCACACGACTAAAATCGATCTCGCGTCTCGGCAGCATTGCATGACCTCGGCATTTATCGTCCGGTCCTCGAAGCCAGGATACTCGGCCTGGTGCCCGAGCTGATCACGCGATTGCAGATGACTCCTTTTGAATCGCCGGCACTCGAGACCGAATTGGTGGCGCATGGCGACGGCGCGTTTTTCAAGCGGCACATTGACACCGGTCACCGCATTCTCGACCAAATTCGCGTGCTGAGCGGGGTTTATTATTTCAATGCCGAGCCGAAGGCGTTTACCGGCGGCGCGCTGCGGCTCTATGCGATTGGCGGCAATGACAGCGATGATTTCATTGACATCGAACCGTTGCGGAACAGTCTCTTGGTTTTTCCGTCATGGGCGCCGCACGAGGTGATGCCGATAAGCTGCCCGTCGAAGCGATTTATCAATTCACGCTTCGCCATTAATTGCTGGCTGCATCGCAGCTGATTGCGCAGTTGCGAGTCAGTCCGTTCGAACCGTCTCGAATCAAAACGGAATTGGTGGCGCATGGCGACGGCGCGTTTTACAAGCGGCGCATTGACACGCTGACAGACCGTTATGGCGATCTCGACCGAATTCGCGTACTGAGCGGAGTTTATTATTTCAATGCCGAGCCGAAGGCGTTCAGTGGCGGCGCGCTGCGGCTCTACGCGATCGGCGGCAAACCGGACGAAAATTTCGTCAACGTCGAACCGCTCAACAATTGGCTCCTGGTCTTTCCGTCCTGGGCGCCGCACGAAGTGATGCCGATAAGCTGTCCGTCGAGGCGATTCGTCGATTCACGTTTTGCCGTGAATTGCTGGATATGTCGGGCCGCGCCGATGGAATTCTGAGACTTTGGCGGAGCGTTGCTCTAAGCATTTCCCTTGGTCGCCCAGCGAATGAACTGGAAGAGATGCACGGCCTGCTCGAGCGACAGCATATAAGAATGGCTGCGAGTTTCCGCTTCCCGCGCATCCCTCGGCCATTTGCTTATTAATTGCCGCAAGCCGAGGAATGTCGAACAGCCGGCTGGCGAGGACCGAATTCTCCATCTGCTCGACTTCAGCGGCGATTTCCTCGCGCCGCGCGCAAAGCGAGTCGAACCACGGTAATTGCAGCGCGCCGCGGCGGCGCTCGCCGAGAATTTCGGGCGGCACCCGGTCGGCGAGCACCCGCCGCGCGAACCAGCGCGCCACGCCGTTGCGGCGATAAACGTTTCCGGAACGTTCAGAGCGAATTCCAGCAGGTCGCGATCGCCAAGCGGGATTGCGGAGCTCAACGTCGCGAAAGGTCGGAGATGCCGGGAAATTGTCGTGCGAAGCGCTGATTCTGATCGAACAGCCAACGCGCGCGATGCTCCGGCCCGCGCGATCGCCACGGATAAAGCGGATCGAACCCATCGTCGTCCCAAACGCGTTCGAGATCGAGTTCGGCGATCACTTCACGTTTGAGCGGAGTATCGCCATACAACGCGAACCGATCCGGACTGCGCTTGCGCTTGATCGCCCGGCGCAGCGAGAGCGGCAATGACGGAAGCAGGAGCTCGTGGGCAAGCACGCGCGGGATCGAGGATTTATCGCTCCGCGCTGCCGCGCCCGCCTCCCGCAACAGCGTCAAATAGCGGCCCTTGCGCGCGAGGAAAGGCAACAAATCCGCGCCATGCCAGCTCAGGCCGAAATTGCCGGCGCCGCCCCCCAAATGAACGTCAAATCCGTCCGCGGCAATCTTCTCACGAAGCTGACTGCCAAAGCGCGTGCGGCTGACGTTTTTATGAGGGATGGCGCAACGCTCAAATCTCGCTCTATCGCCGCGAGAATCCAACGGGAGCTGCGATGCCGTGAGATATTCGAATCGCAGCGCAGGATACATCCGGGCGAGCGCTTCGGTCTTGGGTCTCTCGTCGGGATATTTTCCAGCACGGATTGGACAGTTGGAGTTCTCGTCGGGAACGATCGTGTAACAGGAGACGTGCGCGCGGCCGGAACGCGCTAGGGTCGAAACGATGGCGGCCGAGTCCAGACCGCCGCTGGCCATGACGGCAAAATTCGGCTGGTCGCCGATCGAGCGCGCCACCGCCCGATCCAGAAGCTCGCGCGCCTCGTCGATATAGTCTTGGTCCCGGCGATAGGGCGCGGTGCCGAGGATGTGCGGCTGCCAATAGGCCCGAAGAAACGTCCGCTCGGACGTGATCGTCACGGCGTGGCGCGTCGGCACACGCTCGACGCCGCGAAAAAAGGTGCGGCGGTGCTGATAAGCGTCATGTGACAAGAAACTCGCGACGACAATCTCGTCCAGTTCACGAGGCACGTCGCGATGCGAAATAAGATCCGGCAGATGCGAGGCGAAGACGACCAAGTCGTTCGCATGGTAGAAAAACAGGCTCCGGCCCCGGCCGCAATCGCGCGCCAACGTCAATTGCCGGGCCTGCGCATCCCAATATGCGAACGCAAAGGCGCCTCGCAGCGTCGCGAGACCGGCATCGCCGCGCGCCTCGAAAACTTTCCTGAGCAAGGCCGCATCGGCGACCGGCGACCGTAACCCCAGCGACGCCGAAATGTCCCGTGCATTGTGGAGGAAAGCCAAGCCGGCAAACATGCGCTCTTTATCGTGCGCACCACTCGCCGCCGGCTCTGCATCGCCGCCAATTTGCGTGCGCATGAATACGGCATGGTCGCATTCCTGAAATGAACAGGAACGTCCGTCGGCAATCGCGATTTCGGCCAGCGCCGACTTGTCGCGGCCATCGACGGGGCGCGATCCGAGCCGCACCACTCCTAGGATCGCGTGCACGGCGTAAGAAGCACCTATAACAATATCGAAAATTTAGTCGCAGGACTTTGCGGGGCTCCAGCCACCCGTGAAGATCGGTCCCTCGCGTTTAGCTGTATTCGCTGCTGGTAGGAGGACCTTCGTCAATGGGATGAGGGAAATTTGCTCCCTCTTTGCCCGCCGCCGCACTCAGAATAACGCGCGGCGGCGACCATGGCCGGCGCTGATGCACTAATTCCCCCGGCTGCGGTTCTGTCCCGCGCTCGATGTCCTCGTCCATCGCATCACCCCAAATCCACAGAACCGAGCCGTGTATTTCCCCCAGACTTCCTGACTACTATAGGCGAATAGGGGTCGTGAGACAACTGGAGGCCCCCAATCTACCCGCTCGGGGTTGTCACAAATCTGCGATGCAACTTTCCTGTTGAAGTCGTACCATTAATATAGTTAACTTTTGCTCTCGCCATCGATCTCCGCGGCTTCTTCAATTGCCAAGCTCTTAGTGGAGGCGCGCCTTGTCAGACCAATATCTCGGCGAAATCAGGCTGTTCTCATTCAATTTCGCGCCGAAAGGCTGGGCGTTTTGCGCCGGCCAGCTCCTCGCCATCCAACAGTACTCGGCATTGTTTGCGCTGCTCGGGACGTATTACGGCGGCAACGGGGTAAGCACTTTCCAGCTTCCCGACCTGCGCAGCCGCGTGCCGAACCACATGGGTTCGGGCGCCGGCGGCACCTACGTGATCGGGGAGTTTGCCGGCGTCGAGAACGTGTCGCTGAACGCCAGCCAAACGCCGCCGCATATTCATATGTTGCAGGCCGTCAACTCGCCGGGGACGGTCAAAACGCCGATCAACAACCTGCTCGCGCAATCCGGCACGACCTACCCGCGCTATGCACCCGACGGCAGCAACCTTGTGGCGTTGAATCCGGCAAGCATACAGCCGGCGGGCAATGGCGTGCCGCACAGCAACATCCAGCCCTATCTTGCCCTGAACTATTGCATTGCGCTGACCGGCATCTTCCCATCGCGCAATTGACGCCGCGATCCTAGAGGCCAAGCCATCCGAGGACGATAGCAATGACACAACCCTATGTCGGCGAAATCCGGATGTTCGGCGGCAATTTCGCTCCGTCGTACTGGGCGTTTTGCAACGGCCAGTCCCTGCCGATCTCGCAATACCAAACGCTGTATGCTTTGATCGGCACGACTTACGGCGGCAATGGGACGACGACGTTCAACCTGCCGAACCTGCAGGGTCAATTGGGTGTCGGCATGGGTCAGGGCCCCGGTCTGTCGCCCTATACGATCGGCCAAAGGGGTGGCGTTGAAGCCGTGACACTGACAACCGCCAATATGGGCACCCACAATCATCCGCTCGTCGCAACGACGACGGGCTCCACCTTGGGTTCGCCCACCGCGAACCTGACAGGCAAGACTCCCAGTTCTCCGGCTAACCAACATATGTACACGCTTCCGGGCTCGCCGAGCCCGACGATGGGAACCCTCAACGCGCAGTCATGCGGAATCGGCGGCGGCAGCCTGCCGCATCCCAACATGATGCCGTCGCTCTGCTTAAGCTTCATCATCTCGCTATACGGTATTTTTCCGAGCCAGAGCTGAGCTCGGCGGGAGGAAACGATGTCGGACCAATATATCGGCGAAATCCGCGCCTTCGGCTTCAACTTCGCGCCTTACGGCTGGTTCCTATGCAACGGCCAGACCCTGGCGATCTCGGCCTATACGACGCTGTTCGCGGTCATCGGCACCTATTTCGGCGGCAACGGCACCACCAACTTCCAGCTGCCTAATTTGCAGGGCAGCGTGCCGATGCATTGGGGGAACGCCCCGAGCGGATCCGTTTACGACTTGGGCGAGCCGGTGGGCACCACAAACGTGACGCTCAACGGCAACCAGCTGCCGATGCACAATCATATGATCCAAGTGGCAACAGGTGCCGGCGGCACTCAGGAACCGACCGGCACGCCGGGCCCCACCACATGGCTGGGCTCATCGAATCCGGCAGACGCTTACACCGCCAGCGGCCCAACCAATACCAACCTGTCGCAAAAGGCGATCGGTCCCAACACCGGCGGCAACTTACCGCACGAGAACATGCAACCGTTCCTGACGGTGAATTTCTGCATCGCCTATCTCGGAGCGTTTCCGCCGCGCGGTTGAGCGGACGGCATTCGTGACGTTGCAACAAACGCCGCCGGCTTTCGCCCTGCCGGCGGCGTTGCTGTCACAGGGCTTTGCGCTGCGGCCGGAGACCGAGGCCGACATCCCGTTCCTGATGCAGCTTTACAATTCGACGCGCGAGGACGAGCTGGCGCCGGTGCCGTGGAGCGCCGAGCAGAAAGCGGCCTTCCTGGCGCAGCAATTCGACGCGCAGCGGCGGCACTACCGCGCCTATACCGGCTGCGCCTTCGACGTGATCGAGAACAACGGCGAACCGGCCGGGCGGCTTTATCTCCAGGCGCAGCCGTCGCGCCTGCATATCGTCGACGTGGCGCTGCTGCCGGCTTGGCGCGGCCACGGCGTCGGCGCGGCGCTGCTCGAAGGCCTGCAGGCCGCGGGCCGCGGCTGCGGCAAGGGCGTCAGCACCTTCGTCGAAAAATTCAATCCGGCGCTGCGGCTCTACCGGCGGCTCGGCTTCGCCGAGATCGCCGACCATGGCGTCTATCTGGAAATGGAATGGCGGCTGGAAAGCCGCGCCGCCGAGTAGGGTGGGTAAAATCGCCCTGCACCATGCACCGCGTGGGCACCGCGTCCGCGCGATTTTGCCCACGCTGTTTGGCCTCGCTACGCGGTGCCCACCCTACCAGCCGCCGCGAAGCAAGAGGCGCGTGTCCCTTCCCTCACGCGGCGCCATGAAGCGCCGCCGCCAGCCAATCGTTGGCAAGCGCATCGATGACGAGATGCACGCGGTCGGTGGCGCCGTTGTTGGCAACGCTGTGCGGATCGGACAGCCGCAGATACCACACGCTGCCGGGCGCCATGACGACGCGGCGGCCGTTGAGCAGGAACTCGACGTGTGGATTGGTCGTGATCGGGCCGTGCAGCCGCACGGCGCCGCGCTCGAAGGCGAGGTCGTCGTCCTTGTGCTGCTTGATGATCGAACCTGCCCCAAGCCGCATCAGGCGGACCGCCGCCAGCGGGCATTCGAAGGCGGCGAGCAGTTCGCGGAAATACGGCGTGTGCGCCAGCAGCGGCGTGTCGACAAAGTCTTTTGCCGTCGGGTCGGAATAGATCATCATGATCGGATGGGTCGCGCCGGCCGGCGCGCGCAAGGGTATGGCGCTCCAATCGCCGTCGTAATTCTGTTTGACGAAGTGACCGATCCATTCGCAGCCGCGCAAGCGGCCGAGGTCCTCCTCCAGCCGGACCGGATCGAAATTCAGCGCCAGCCGAAGGCGGTCCGGGAATTGGACTTGAACAGGGTCAGCCATTATTGATGCCCAAGCTTATTGATGCCCAAGTGATGTCCATGCAGGACTTCGCGGCGCTGGTCATGGCCGATGCGGCGCTGGCCGCCCGTCTTGCAGCGATTGAGGACGGCGCCGGCTTTAACGCCGAGGTCAATCGCTGCGCCAAAGCGCATGGCATCGTGCTGTCTGAGGGAAGCCAAAGCGCGGCGGCGCAGCCCGATGCTCTGGGGCTGGCGCGATGGTCGCCGCCCGCGTTCGCCGGATCGGCACTGCCGCCGCGCGATTGGCTGCCGATCGCGGTGGCGGCAGAATCCGGCACGGTCTCGATCGATTGGGCCTGGTTCGGCGCCGAGCCGTTGCGCGCGTCGTTCTATGAACACGAGATCCGCCGCGCGCTGCGCCGGCCGTTCAATCGCGTGTTCCGCTATCGCACCGGCTTGCCCGATCTCATCGCGCAGGCCGAGACGCTGGAGACACTGGCGCCCGACGGCTTTATCTTCCACATGTCGCGGTGCGGTTCGACGCTGGTGGCGCAAATGCTGGCGGCGCTCGACGACAGCATCGTCGTCTCCGAGGCAGCGCCGATCGACGCCGTGGTGCAGCTCGGCCGCGGCCTGCCGGAGGATGACGCGGCGCGGGCGCTCCGCGCGATGGTCGCCGCCTTCGGCCGCAAACGCGGCGGCCGCGAGCGGCGGTATTTCGTCAAGCTCGATTGCTGGCATACGCTGGCTTTGCCGCTGGTGCGGCGCGCTTTTCCTTCCGTCCCTTGGATCTTTCTTTATCGCGATCCGGCCGAAGTCCTGGTGTCGCAGATGCGCGAGCGCGGCTCGCAGATGGTGCCGCAATTTTTCCCGCCGGGCTTCTTCGGCATCGCCGCAGCGGAGGACACGGCGGTCGAAGACTATTGCGCCCGCGTGCTCGGCGCCATCTGCCGCGCCGTCCTCGACCATCGGCACTTGGGCGACCACTTGGGCGGCGGCCTCATCCTCAACTATCGCCAGCTTCCCGACGCGGTGTGGACGGCGGTGCTGCCGCATTTCGGCATTTCCTGCAGTGCGCAGGAGCAAGAAACGATGCGGCGCGCGGCCGCGCACAATGCCAAGTCTCCCGGCATGCCCTTCACCGGCGATACCGAAGCAAAACAGCAGGCAGTAACGGCCAAAGTCCGCGACGCCGCCGCGCGCCATCTCGGCGAGATTTACGACGGGCTGGAGTTTTTGTGCGCGAGTTCTCAGTTGAACGTCGCCACATAGGTCACACCCTCGGCGTCCTTGGCGGCCGGCACCAGGAAGATCGTCACCGCGCCGAGTTCCTGATGCTCCATGCGGTAGAGGCTTTGCGGCAGGATGCGCGGATCGCGGGCGAAAAAAGTCAGCGAGAACGGCGGCCGCAGGCCGGGCGCCGCGAAGGCCGGGTTGAGCAGCGTGGCGTCCTTGAGCGTCACCGGAATCGCCGGCACGCCGTCTTGGCTGACGACAAAAACTTCGTCGACCTTGTCGGCGAAATCCTCGAAGACAAGCCCGCGCTCCGTCATGGCTGTGTCTGTGGCGCCTTGTCGAGGACAAAGCCGGGGCGATGACGCCGCATCGAATACACCCGGAAATTCGCCTTCACGATGGACCGGCGATAGGTTAAATTCTTAAGCAACTCCACTAGAAATGGCAACAACGCCCGCGCCGGACTGACCAACCCGCGCCGCCGGGCAATTCGGCCGCCGTCGCTGTCTAAGGGGGCAATCGACCGCGCCGCCGCCACTATGCAAAGCGAAAAAGCACCATACATAGCCGAGGTATCGTCGCGAGAAACCTAGCGGCAACCACGATGCGACGCTCGGTCTAACGCAGGGCGGCATTTCTGCTAGTGGGATTGACACGCGTCACGGCGGAGCTTGAGGAGCGAGCTTATGCAAAAGCGCAGCATTGTGCCGGCAACGTTCATCGCGCTGTTATTGGCAGCGTCGTCGCTATGGACCGCGCCGGCCGCCGTTGCGCGCTCGTCATTCGACGGCCGCTGGAGCGTATTGATCGTGACCGACGCCGGCACCTGCGACCGCGCCTATCGTTATGCGCTCAACATCATCAACGGCAGGGTCACCTACGACGATCCCTCGTTCGAAGTATCCGGCCATGTCGACGCGCGCGGCCATGTCAGCGTCAGCGTCGCCGCCGGGGGCGAGCGCGCCAGCGGCACCGGCGAGCTGTCGGGCAATTCCGGCCGCGGCTTGTGGCGGGGGCATTCCTCGTCTTCGGCATGCTCCGGCCATTGGGAAGCCGCCCGCCGCGGCTGAGTACTAAGCCTTCGCGAATCTGATCAACGAAAAATGCCCGAGCGGCGGCATCGGCCGCCGTTCGACGACGCGCACGCCGCCGTGCCGTGCCGCCCAGCGCGCCAGCCGGTCCCAGCCGAATTCCGGGCGCCAGCCAAGCCGCCGGGCCAGCGGCGCGAACCAGCGCTCGCAGGCCGCGCGCAAGCCTTTTTCCGCGCCGAGATGGTTGACCAGAATGATCTCGCCGCCAGGCTTTATGACGCGCGCGAATTCATCGAGCGTGCGCTCCGGATCCGGCACCGCGGTGATGACATATTGCGCGACGACAACGTCGAATGCCGCATCTTTAAAGCCGAGATGCTGCGCGTCCATGACCGCGAGCCCGTCGACATTGGAGAGCCGGCGCTCGGCGACGCGCGCCTTGGCCTTGTGCAGCATCGGCGCCGATAGATCGACGCCGATCAGTCGGTTCGACACCGCATAATCGGGCAGCGACAGGCCGGTGCCGACGCCGACTTCGAGAATGCGGCCGCCAATGCGCTCGGCCGCCGCGATCGACGCCTTGCGGCCGCGCTCGAACACCGCACCGAACACCAGATCGTAGATCGGAGCCCAGCGCGCGTAAGCCTTGGCGATGCCGGCTTTGTCGAGTTCGTCGGTCATCACGTCGCGTCAGCGCGCGGCCGCGAGATCAACACCGCGCGCGTCTTTGGCCTGCGCCGCCGCCATAGTGCCGGCGATGATGCCGCCGCCGAGCACGCGCGCCTGCCCCTCGGCCGCGTCGTAGAACACGCAGGCCTGCCCGGGCGACACGCCATCCTCACCGGCAATCAGCTCGACTTCGATGCCGGCGGCGCCGCTGCGCAACCAGGCCGGCCGCGGCGGCCGCGTCGAGCGGACTTTCACGTAAACTTCGGGATGACGCGCCAAGGCCTCCTCGATCGTGCCGTCGCCGAGCCAGTTGACCTCGCGCAGCCTGATCCGGCTCGTGCGCAGCGCCTCGCGCGGGCCGACCACGACGCGCCGCGAGCCGGCATCGAGCCGCACCACATAAAGCGGCGAGCCGGTGGCGAGGCCGAGCCCGCGCCGCTGGCCGACGGTGAAATGAATGATGCCGTCATGACGGCCGAGCACGCGGCCGTCATGATCGACGATGTCGCCCGGACCCGCGGCGCCCGGCCGCAGCCGCTCGATGATGTCGGCATAATGCCCGGTCGGCACGAAGCAGATGTCCTGGCTGTCCTGCTTGTCGGCGACGGACAGCCCGAAGCGGCGCGCCAGGTCGCGCGTTTCCGCCTTGGTGCGATCGCCGAGCGGAAAGCGCAGCAGATCGAGCTGCGCGCGCGTGGTGGCGAACAGGAAATAGCTCTGATCGCGTTCGGCTTCGCGGGCGCGATAGAGCGCCCGGCCGCCGCCGGGCAGCGCGCGCGAAGCGACATAATGGCCGGTCGCCAGCACCGCCGCGCCGAGGTCGCGCGCGGTGTGCAGCAAATCGTGGAATTTGATCGACTGATTGCATTCCACGCAGGGCACCGGCGTCTCGCCGGCGACGTAGCTCTCGGCAAAGCGGTCAATCACCGCTTCCTTGAACCGCGCCTCGTAATCGAGGACGTAATGCGGAATACCGATCCGCTCGGCAACCGCGCGGGCGTCATGGATGTCGCGGCCGGCGCAGCAAGCGCCCTTGCGGTGGGTCGCCGCGCCATGATCGTAAAGCTGCAGCGTGATGCCGACGACGTCGTAGCCGGCTTCCGCCAGAATCGCCGCGGTGACCGAGGAATCGACGCCGCCCGACATGGCGACAACCACGCGCGTCGCCGACGGCGGTCCCTCGATGTCGAGCAGGTTCAAAGCCATGCGGGTGTTCCCGGCCGGCGCCCGGTGCGCCGTCGCCTCAAGCGACCTTTATTATATGGGCCGCGGCCGCGCTCCGCCACGGCCCATATAATAAAGGCCGCGGCTGCCGACTGAGCCCTGCTGCGGGCAAAAATTGCCGGCCGCGCGATAAAGACTGCCGTCCGTAATTGCCCGCTAGGCGATGTAAGTCTTTGAATTCATGGAGTTTGGCGATCATCTGGCACTGGCCCGCGGGTTGCAAGCGTACCAGCGGGTCCAAGCGGGTCCATGTCGTTCCCAGGGGTTCCCAAGTGTCGAGTATGTCGAGTATTGCGCCAGATTTACCTGCTGCGGTTTCGCTCACCTCGCTGTCGCGTATGCAGCCATCTTCATCCGGCCAGGACACCGACTCGCAGCCGTTCGCGGCCTTGCTCGATGCCACGACGTCGGCGCCGCCGAGCCCGCCTGCGCCGCCAAACCCACCCGCGCCAAGCCCGTCAGCGCCAAGCGCGCCGGCGGCTGCACCGACGCAGTCCGCCCCTTCCCCGCAAGCGGCACAGCAGCCGTCGGCGCCGACAGGCGGTTCGACCGGAAACTCCGGCACGACGGACGCCGGGTCCAACCAAGCCTCCGGCGCGCAGAATCCTGCAAGTTCAAGCACGGCCGCCGACGGCAGCGCCAGCGCCAGCAACAAAGCCGATACGAGCGCCAGCGCCAATGGCAATGCGACCGCGGCTGTCGTTGCCGCGCACGGCATCGAACAGGCTGCCGCCGCGGCCAAGGCCATTGCGGCCGCGAACGCAAAGGCGGCCGCGGACGCAAGCGCGACCATCGCCCCCCAGCAGGGCGCTTCGAGCGATAACGGAGCAAAGGCGGCCGCGACACCCGCCTCCGGCAACGCGACGGCAAGCGCCACCGCATCGTCGCCACCGACGGTGGACGCGGCAACGGCGGCCGACCCTGCGGCAACCGCCGCGGCCGCGGCGGCTGCAGCAGCAGTGGTGGTAGCGGATGCGCAGAGCACCACCGTCTCAAAAACGTCCGACTCGCCCGCGCCGGCGAGCAAGAAAACGGCCGATGACGCCGGCGCCAATCAAAGCAACGACAGCACCGCGACCGCCGGCGGAAACACTGCGCCCGCCACACCGACGCCGGCAGCGGCGGCCAATCCGGCGGCGCCGGTCGCAGCCGCCATTGTCGTGAGCACTGATATTCTATCGTCTCCGGCAGTAGCCGCCGGCTCACCGGCAACCGCGGCGGTCACCGCGCAACCACGCGCGCTGGCAACCGTGTCGCACCGCGGCGGCCAGATTACTCTTGCCGGCAAGACCGGCGACACGCCTCAGACCGCCCCATCCGATCAACCGAACAGCCAGGCGGACAGCAAAGCCCTGACGGCGGACGCTGCGGCGGGAAAAGGGGTTGCTGCGACCGACCTCACCATTAAGACGCCGGCATCCAGCAGCGCTGCGCCCCAACAAGCAGCGGCGCCTGCCACCACGCCGGGCGATGCGGCCGCCGCGCCGGCTGCGAATCTCATTACCGCGCATGTGGAGACGACGAACGTCCAATGGTGCTTCGTCCGCTGCGCAGACCGCGACCAATACCGTCAAGGCCGCGACCGAGAATTTGCCGACCTTCGGCATCCTCGCGACAAATACGGCAACCGCCCAGACCACGGCGACGGCATCCTCTTCGGCGCCGGCGGCCGCGGTTTCGATCGCCGGCTTGCCGATCGCCATTGCGGCGCGAGCGCAGGCCGGGTCCAACCAATTCGACATCAGGCTCGATCCGCCTGAGCTCGGCCGCATCGACGTGCGCCTCGACGTCAACTCCAACGGCCAGGTGACGTCGCACGTCACCGTCGACCGTCCCGAGACGCTCACGCTTTTGCAAAGCCAGCAGCCACAGCTTGAACGCGCGCTCGAACAGGCGGGATTGAAAACCGCGGATAACGGCATGCAATTCTCGCTGCGCGATCAGTCTTTCTCCGGACAGAACAACGGCGGCGGCGCGCAGCCGAACCCGGCGCAGCAGCTTGTCATTCCCGCTGCCGATTTGTCGCCGGTGGAAACCACGCAAATCTACTCCCGCCTCAATCTTGGCGGCGGTGGCATCGACATTCGCGTGTAAACGGCAAATTGGCCTTAAGGATCGACCATGACGACGACCACCGCAATTCCCACAACCAGCCCCGCGGGCTCCACCACAAATACCGGCGTCACTGGCAACACCGGCTTGGCGCAGCTTGCCGACAATTTCAATTCGTTCCTGACGCTGCTGACCACGCAGTTGCAGAACCAGGATCCGCTCGATCCGCTCGACACCAATCAATTCACCCAGCAGCTGGTCGAGTTCACTTCGGTCCAACAGCAGGTCGACATGAACACCAACATGCAGACCCTGATCTCGTTGCAGCAGACTTCGGAAGCGACTTCGGCGATGCAGTTCCTCGGCTCCAACGTCACCCTGAACGGCACGACCGGGACGCTGGCGGCCGGCTCGCCGGCGACCTGGTCCTTGAATTCGCCGTCGCCGGCCACCGGCAATGTCACGATCACGAGCTCCAGCGGCCAGACGGCTTATACGGGGACCGTGTCGCTCAATGCCGGGACCCAGACTTACAGCTGGAACGGCCAAGGCAATAACGGCGTAACTTGGCCGCCCGGCCAGTACACGCTGGCGATCAACGCCACCGGCGCCAACGGTCAGACGGTCACTGTCGCAACGCAGATCCAGGGCACTGTCAGCGGGGTCAATCTCAGCCAGAGCCCGCCGCAGCTCACGGTCAATGGACAGAGCTACCCGATCAGTGCCGTCCAATCGATCAATAACGGCAGCCTTAGCGCCTTGAGTGGTCTCAGCGGTACGCTGAGCAATCTGAACACCAGTCTCACCAATCTGACAAATCTGCTGTAGCGGCCAGCTCTTACCGCCCGCCCGCGGAACTTGGGCGCGTGCCTGATCCGGAGCGCCGCCAAGCGCAAAATCGATGTTTTCCAGCCTTCGCTCTACAATTGCGGCCAATTGCGTGCGCTGCTTAGGCAAATTTTAAGCGGCGGTGCGTAAGGTCGCCAACTGTAGTTGTCGAGTTGTGAGAGTGAATATGACCGAACCCCATCGCCCGAGGGTTAAATACGTCATCGGGCCGGACGGTTCCCCCCTGACCATCGCCGATTTGCCGGCGCCAGGGACGAAGCGTTGGGTCATCCGCCGCAAGGCAGAAGTGGTCGCCGCGGTGCGCGGTGGATTGCTGTCGCTCGAAGAGGCGTGCAGCCGCTACACCCTGACGGTCGAGGAATTCCTGTCCTGGCAATACTCGATCGACCAGCACGGCCTCGCCGGATTGCGCACGACCCGCATCCAGCAATACCGCCAGTAACTCCCGCTTAATCGATCTTACCGAATTGCCAACGCCGATCGGCGCGGCCGGCGTCTTTGTATTCTCGATCGCTCGGTCATCGCCAGGCCGCCGCAGCGGTCCCGGAAAGACGCAGCCTCAAGTCGCCGACCTCGCTTCGCCGCTGTGACGGCCATCGTTGCCGGCTGTCGTCACCGGCTCGTCGCGCTCGCAGATCGATGGCGAGGGACAAATGCAAGTTAGCGCAATTGTGGCCTTTATTAACCGGGCGCTAACCATCCACCGGGCAAATCTTGCCGGGTGAGACGCTTGCGCGTCGCTGCGCGGGGGAAAGCTCGGTGCAAAGTCTGGTGGAGTTCGCCAAAACGCTCGGCGCGCCGCGCATTGCGGCAATGGGCGCGGTCACCATCGCGCTCATCGGCTTCTTCGCCTTTCTGATTTTGCGCGTGACGACGCCGCAAATGACGCCGCTGTTCACCGATCTGTCGTTGCAAGATTCGGCCTCGATCGCCAAAGAGCTCGACCGCGAGGGCATCACCTACGAACTGCGTAACGACGGCAACGTCATCATGGTGCCGCGCGATAAGGTGGCGCGACTGCGCATGACGCTGGCCGAGAACGGCCTGCCCAAGGGCGGCGGCGTCGGCTACGAGATTTTCGATAAATCGGACGCGCTGGGCACCACGAGCTTCGTCCAGAACATCGATAAACTGCGGGCGCTGGAAGGCGAGCTGGCGCGCACCATCCGCACGCTCGATCAAGTCGAAGACGCGCGCGTGCATCTGGTCCTGCCGGATCGGCCGCTGTTTTCGCGCGACAAGATCGAGCCGTCCGCCTCTATCGTGCTCAAGCTGCGCGGCACGCTCCAACCGTCGCAGGTCCGCGCCATCCGCCACCTCGTCGCCACCGCGGTCTCCGACCTGCGTCCGCAGCGCATCTCGATCGTCGACGAACAAGGCCAATTGCTGGCGGACGGCGCCAGTGACGACACGACCGCCGGCGGCGCCGCCGCCGACGAGCGACAGGCCGCCTATGAGAAGCATTTGCGCGAACAGGTGGAGTCGATCGTCTCTTCGGTGGTCGGACCGGGCCATTCCCGCGTGCAAGTCGCCGCCGATTTCGATTTCAACCGCATTACCCAGACCTCGGACAAATTCGATCCCGACGGCCGCGTCGTTCGTTCCAGCCAGAGCCGGGAGGAAACCTCGGCTTCGAGCCAGGGCAACAACGAGGTCACGGTCGGCAACGAATTGCCCGGCGCCAATCAGCGCCAACCCGCCCGCGCCAATGCCAGTCCGGGCGATCAGAGCCGCAAAACCGAGGAAATCGTCAATTACGAGATCTCCAAGACCACCAAGACGGAAGTGATCGAGGGCGGCAGGCTCAATCGTCTTTCAGTCGCCGTCCTGGTCGACGGCACCTATGCCAAGGACGACAAAGGCAACGTGACCTACCAACCGCGCAGCAAGGAGGAGCTCGATCAGATCGCGGCGCTGGTGCGCTCGGCGATCGGCTTCGACCAGAAACGCGGCGACCAGGTCCAGATCGTCAACCTGCGCTTCGCCGAAACGCCGGCTAATCCGATCGTCGAGCCGACCGGCTGGCTGTCCATGCTGCATTTCACCAAAGACGACATCATGAGCCTGATCGAAACGCTGGTGATGGGCGTGCTCGGTCTCATCGTGCTGCTCCTGGTGGTGCGCCCGCTGGTCCGCCGCATCATCACCCCGGACGAACGCGCTCTGGCGGCATTGCCACGCGGCGCCGGCGAAGGCTTGCCGGCGGCAACGACCGCCGCCCTCACCGAGGAAGGCGTCGATCCCGCCAAGGCGGCAGAATCGAGCCAGACAGCGAAGATGATCGACATTGCCCAGATCCAGGGCCAGGTCCACGCCCAATCCGTGCAAAAGGTCGGCGAACTCGCCGACAAAAACCCCCGCGAAACCGTTTCCATCATCCGCTCCTGGCTGAACGACAGCGCCGCCGCCTGATCGACCATGGCCACACCCCCAGCCAGCAAAACACGACCCGAAGCAACACGAGACCGCGCAAAGCGAGATCGCCAGCGCGCTAGCGAGCCTTGCCGGCAAGGCGACGCACGCGCCGCCGCCCAAACGTCCGCTGCGCGGACCGGAACGCGCGGCGGTTCTGTTGCTCGCGCTCGGCGAACACCACGGCGGCAAGATCTGGAGCTTGCTCGACGACGACGAACTGCGTCAGATCTCCATATTGATGTCGACGATCGGCACCATCGAAGCCGAGCAGGTCGAGAATCTGCTGCTGGAATTCGTCGGGCGGATGTCGGCCTCAGGCGCGATCATGGGCACCTTCGAGGCGACCGAGCGCCTGCTGCAGTCCTATCTGCCGCCGGAACGCGTCGGCATCATCATGGAGGAAATCCGCGGACCGGCCGGCCGCAACATGTGGGAGAAGCTCTCCAACGTCCAGGAAGAGGTGCTCGCCAACTATCTCAAGAACGAATACCCGCAGACCGTCGCCGTGGTGCTGTCGAAGATCGGCCCGGAACATGCCGCCCGCGTGCTGGCCATCCTGCCGGAAGATCTGGCGCTCGACGTCGTCAACCGCATGCTGCGCATGGAGGCGGTGCAGAAGGAAGTTCTGGAGCGCGTCGAGCAGACGCTGCGCACCGAATTCATGTCGAACCTGTCGCAAACCCGCCGGCGCGACGCGCACGAAGTCATGGCCGAGATCTTCAACAATTTCGACCGGCAAACCGAGACGCGGTTCTTGACAGCGCTCGAAGAGGACAATCGCGAAAGCGCCGAGCGCATCAAGACCCTGATGTTCACCTTCGACGATCTGTCCAAGCTCGACACCGCTTCGGCGCAGACGCTCATGCGCCACGTCGAAAAGGACAAGCTCGCCGTCGCGCTCAAGGGCGCCGCCGAGCCGGTGCGCCAGTTTTTCCTGTCCAACATGTCGACGCGCGCCGCCAAGATGCTGATGGACGATATGCAGGCGATGGGTCCGGTGCGCCTGCGCGAAGTCGACGAAGCGCAGGGGCTCCTGGTCAATCTCGCCAAGGATCTCGCCGCCAAGGGCGAGATCGTGATCTCCAAGACCCGCGGCGAAGAAGAGCTGATCTATTGATGCGCAATTCGACCAGGCCGATGGCAAGACTTCGAAGATGAACGCAGCGACCAAAAAGTTCCTGTTCGATACCGATTTTGCCGGCACGAGCGAAGGCAAGTCGACGGGCACGGCGATCGCGTTGGCCGAACACGCGCTCAAAATCGCCGAGGCGGAAGCCGCCGCGCATCGCAAAGGTTATGCCGACGCGCAGAGCGATGCCACGATCGAGTCCGGCCGGCGCGTGGCCGACGCGCTCGAGCACATCGCGGCGGCTCTCGTCGTCGCCAACCGCGCGCTGGCGGCGATCGAGACCCGGCTCGAATGCGAGGCGGTCGAGGTTGCGGTCGCGGTGGCGCGCAAGCTGGCGCCGGCCTTGATCGCCCGCGAGCCGTTCGCCGAAATCTCGGCGCTGGCCAGCGACTGCTTCCGCCAGCTCGTCACCGCGCCGCATATCGCGGTGCGCGTCAACGACGCGCTGTACGCCGTCGCCAAGGAGAAACTCGACGACATCGTGCGTGCGCGCAGCTTCGAGGGCCGGCTCGTGGTGCTCGCCGAACCCGATATCGCGCCCGGCGACTGCCGTATCGAGTGGGCCGACGGCGGCATCAATCGCGACAGCGCCGCCGCCGACGCGGCGATCGCCGCGGCAGTCGACGGCTATATCGGCGCGCGCCGCAATGTCGCCGCGTCCCACGAGACGTTGAGGAGATCAGAGCATGAGTGAGGATGACAAAATCCCGCTGCCCAACCTCGAGGGCGACGGAGGGGCCGTCGAAGCGCCGCCGCTCGCGGCGGAGCCGGATGGACCGACCACGCGCGTCGCATCCGACCTCGAAGCGGTGTTCGACGTACCGGTAAAGGTCTCCGCGGTGCTCGGCCGCGCGCGCATGGACATCGGCGACCTGCTCAAGATCGGACCGGGCACCGTGCTCGAGCTCGACCGCAAAGTCGGCGAGGCGATCGACATCTATGTCAACAACCGCCTGGTGGCCCGCGGCGAAGTCGTCCTGGTGGAAGAAAAACTCGGCGTGACGATGACGGAAATTATCAAGGCAGAGAGATCGTAATTCGCTCCGCTTAGCGAAGAAGGAATAACAAGATGCGCCTTTTGATCGTCGGCACGCTCAACGGCCAGCTCACCACCGCGACCAAGCTCGCGATGGACAAGGGCGCGCTGGTCACCCATGCCGCGGATATCGCCCAGGCGCTCGCGGTGCTGCGTTCCGGCCGCGGCGCCGACCTTTTGATGGTCGACGTCGCGGTCAGCATCCGCGACCTGGTGGCCGGGCTCGAGGCCGAGCACATCCACGCGCCGATCGTCGCCTGCGGCACCGCCACCGACGCGCGCGCCGCGGTCGCCGCCATCCAGGCCGGCGCCAAGGAATATATCCCGCTGCCGCCGGACGCCGAGCTGATCGCCGCGGTGCTGGCCGCCGTCGCCGACGATCGGCGCGAATTGATCTACCGCGACGACGCCATGGCGCGCGTCGTCAAGCTGGCGCAGCAGGTCGCCGGCAGCGACGCCTCGGTGCTGATCACCGGCGATTCCGGCACCGGCAAGGAAGTCCTGGCGCGCTACGTGCACGCCCGGTCGAACCGCGCCAAGAAGCCGCTGATCTGCGTCAACTGCGCGGCAATCCCGGAGACGCTTCTGGAATCCGAATTGTTCGGCCACGAAAAGGGCGCGTTCACCGGCGCCGTGGCGCGCCGCGTCGGCAAGTTCGAGGAGGCCAATGGCGGCACGCTGTTGCTCGACGAGATTTCCGAGATCGACGTGCGACTGCAGGCGAAGCTGCTGCGCGCCATCCAGGAACGCGTCATCGACCGCGTCGGCGGCACGCGGCCGGTGCCGATCGACATCCGCATCGTCGCCACGTCCAACCGCAATCTCGCCGAAGCGGTGCGCGACGGCTCTTTCCGCGAGGACTTGCTGTTCCGGCTCAACGTCGTGAACTTGAAAATCCCGCCGCTGCGCGAGCGGCCGGCCGACGTGATCGAGCTGGCCCAATATTTCGTCAAGAAATACGCCGCCGCCAATGGCGTGACGGCGCGGCCGCTGTCGCAGGACGCGCGCCGCACGCTGACACTGAATTATTGGCCCGGCAATGTGCGCGAGCTGGAAAACACCATGCATCGCGCCGTGCTGATGGCGAACGGCGAGGAGATCGGGCCCGAGGCGATCCTGACGCCCGACGGCACCCGGCTCGATCAGCAGAGGAGCGCGCCGGCGGTGGCGCATGCGGCATTCGCCGCCGAGCAGGTGTCGCGCGGGCTCGTCGGCCGCACCGTCGCCGAGGTCGAGCGCGACCTCATCCTGCAGACGCTCAAGCATTGCCTCGGCAATCGGACGCATGCCGCCAACGTGCTCGGCATTTCGATCCGCACGCTGCGCAACAAGCTCAACGAATATGCCGCCGACGGCTTGCCGGTGCCGCCGCCGGGCGGCGGCGAGCCGCGCGTGGCGGCGGCGTAGCCGCCGACGGTCAAAAAAATCGACGCGCCGCGACGGGAAGCGGCCCCAACCCGCCGCCGAGCGACCATTGATTGATCGCGATCTCGCCCGAAAACCGGCCACATTTCGGGTTGAGGTCCACTGATCGTCTCGCCTATCCTGTCTTCAGAAAATCCAACACATTTCATTCAGAGAGAAACATGCAGCTCCCGCGTCGCCGATTTCTCAATCTGGCAGCGAGCGCCGTCGCCATGCCGGCGCTGTTGCGCAACGCCCGCGCCGATACTTATCCGTCGCGGCCGGTTCATCTGCTCGTCGGCTTCCCGCCGGGCGGCGCCGCCGACATTATCGCACGGCTCACCGGGCAGATGCTGTCGGAGCGGCTCGGTCAGCCCTTCGTCGTCGAGAACCGCGGTTCGGCGGGGCAGCAAATCGCCGCCGAGGCCGTGGTGAAGGCGGAGCCGGACGGCTACACGCTGTTGCTGATGGCGAATCCGAACGTCATCAACGCCATGCTGAACCCAAATCTCAGCTTCAATTTCACCCGCGATCTCGCGCCGGTCGGCGGCGTCGATCTCAATCCGCTGATCCTCGAGGTCAATCCGTCGCTGCCGGTGCACAGCGTGCCGGAGCTGATCGCCTATGCCAAGGCGCATCCGGGCCAGATCAATATGGCGTCCGGCGGCGTCGGCTCGACGCCGCATCTTGCCGGCGAGCTGTTCAAGATGATGACCGGCATCAACATGCTGCATGTGCCCTATCGCGGCGATGCGCCGGCGATCACCGACCTGCTGGCGGGCCAGGACCAGGTGATGTTCGACCTGATCCTGCTGTCACTGTCTCACATTCGCAGCGGCGCGCTGCGCGGGCTCGCCGTCACCAGCGCCAAGCGCCTGCCGACATTGCCCGACTTGCCGCCGGTGGCCGATTTCGTGCCGGGCTACGAAGCCTTTGCCTGGCAAGGCGTCGCCGCGCCCAAGAACACGCCGCCCGAGATCGTCGCCAAGCTCAACAGCGAGATCAATACGGCGCTGGCCGACCCCAAGATCGCGTCGCGCCTGACCGACCTCGGCGGCGTGCCGATGCCGATGACGCCTGCCGCATTCGGCCAGCTTATTGCCAGCGAGGTCGACAAATGGGGCAAGGTGATCAAGTTCGCCAATATCAAGACGGGGTAAGTGTTCCGCTCATTCCCGCGCAAGCGGGAATCCAGTAACTGGGTCCCCGCTTTCGCGGGGACGAGCGGATGAATGACCTGCTACTTCGTCGCGTCGCCGCCATCGACCATGATGGTCTCGACTTCGCCCGCACCGTTCCTGCGGCGGAATGCAGCCGCCTCGTCGTATTCCTTCGAGGTGAAGCAGGCGACGCCCTGCTCGAAAGTCGGGAACTCGATCACCACGAAGCGCTGAAATTTTTGCGGACCTTCCATGATCTGATGACGGCCGCCGCGGGCCAAAACCTTGCCGCCGTATTTGGCGATGATGGCCGGTACGCGGTCGGTGTATTTCTTGTACTCGACCGGATCGTTGATCTTCGAGCGCGCGACCCAATAGGCTGGCATGAATTCCCTCCTTGTTCGTCATTCCGAGGGCGAGCGGCCAGGAATGACGAGCGTAGGAATACACGAAGGACAAGTCCGGCGCGCAACGCGACGGTTACGTCGCCTGGCGAACAGGCCGCGCAGCAATTTGACCGGCGCCGCGAGCGATTGCGCGGCCGGCCGCGGGCCGCCGATCATGCGCCGGCCGAGCGCGCCGAGGAAATGCGGCCTTTGGCATCGGCCTGGCGAACAGATAGCCCTGTCCGATATCGCAGCCGAGGTCCTGCAATTTGTGGCTCTCGTGCATGGTCTCGATGCCTTCGGCCACGGTTTTGAGGCCGAAACGCTTGCCCAGTTCGACGATGGTCTCGCACAGCCCGGCATTGACGCGGTCGACGTGGCAATTGGTGACGTAGCTGCGGTCGATCTTCAGCTCGCCGAACGGTAATTGCCGCAAGCCGCGCCAGCGACGAAAAGCCGGCGCCGAAATCGTCGAGCGCCAGCGTGCAATCGAGCTCGCGCAACTCGTCGGCGACGTCGTTGGCGATCTTGAGATCGTTGAGCGCTTCGTCCTCGGTGACTTCGAGGATGAGACCGGGCCAGGTCGGCGCCTTGGGCCGCTCTTCGCGCAGGATCTGGGCGATCGGCAGCTTGACGAAGGCGGATACCGGCACATTGACCGAAAGCTTCACCGAAGCGCCAAGCGCCGCGCAATCCTCAAAATCGCGCAGCGCGGCGAGGATAACGCGCTCGGTCAAAACCAGCATCTCGTCTTCCTTGGCGCCGGGCAGAAACAGCGCCGGCGGGATGATGCTGCCGTCCGGCCGGCGCGCGCGCACCAGACCTTCGGCGCCGACCAGCCGCTTCGAGCGCAGATCGATTTTGGGCTGGTACCACAGCTCGTCCCAATTGCGCCGCAGCACCTCGCGCAGCGTGATTTTGCCGTCGGCCGCGCCGGGATCGGGCCCGGTCGGCTTCGCTGCAATCAGTGTACGCAATCCCTCGAGCACGGCGAGTTTTCCTCGTCACGGTCGAGTTTGCCGGATAGGGAGCAGCGGCCCCGTTAATGCGGAGGTTTACGTATGAAACATGGTTTGCGCGAGGTTAGCGCCTTCGGGAGATTTTTAGCGACCGCGCCTTACTCCGCAGCGCGGCGCGCGGCGACGATCTGGTCGGCGGTACGGCCGGTCAGCTCCGCCATGTGATCGAATTTGAAGGTGAAGGTACCGGCGCCCGCGGTCGCCGAGCGGATCTCGACGATGAGATCGCCGATCTCGGCTTCCGGCATTTTGGCGCGCACCACGTCCCAGCCGTCCCAGCCTTCGCGGGTGTCGAAGCCGAGAATCTGGCCGCGCCGCCCCGACATCAGCGCGTTGATCTTCGCGGCGGCTTCGGTGGGACAGAAGATCTCCACCAGATGGATCGGCTCGAGCAAGACCGGCTGGCACTGCGGCAGGCCTTCGACGATGCCGATGCGGCCGGCGGTGCGGAACGCCATGTCGGAGGAATCCACCGTGTGATAGGAGCCGTCGACCAGCGCCACATGCAGATCGACCACCGGAAAGCCGAGCGGTCCATGCTTGAGCGCGTCGATGACGCCTTCCTCGACCGACGGAATGTAGTTGCGCGGCACCACGCCGCCGCTGATCTTGTCCTCGAAGGAAAACCCGGAGCCGCGCGGCATCGGCTTGATATCGAGCACGACGTCGCCGTACTGGCCGTGGCCGCCGGACTGCTTCTTGTGGCGGCCGCGCTGCACGATGGCTTTGCGGATGGTCTCGCGGTAGCCGACGCTCGGCGTGCGCCGTTCGATGGCGACGCCGAAACGGTCGCTCAATCGCTCGGTGGCGACGCGCAGATGCATCTCGCCCTGGCCCCACAGCACGACCTCGTGGGTCTCGGGATTGTGCACGATGGTGATCGACGGATCCTCCTCGACCAGCTTGGCGAGCGCCAGGCCGAGCTTCACGTCGTCCTTGCGTTCCTTGGCCGAAATCGCGATCGCCAGCACCGGCGGATAGGGCGCGATCTTGGCGAGCGCCGGATGGGCTTGCTTGCCGGCCGTGAGCGTGTCGCCGGTCTTGGCCTTATCGAGCTTGGCAAAGGCGACCGTTTCGCCGACCTGCGCCGGGCCGCGCTTCTCGGTGGTCTGGCCGACCAGCTTGAAGCACGCCGGCGACGCGGCCGGCTTCGTCGTCTTCGGTCAGGAACGTCGTGCCGTCGCCGGCCTGCCCCGCCAGCATGCGCACCACCGACATTTTGCCGCCATGCGCGGTATTGAGCGTCTTGAGCACATAAGCGACCGCGTCGTTGCCGGTTTTGACGCCGAGCCGCTTGGCGGTCTCGGCAATGCCCGGCAATTCATGGCGCAACGCCTTCAACAGCCGCAGCACGCCGTTGGCCCGCGCCGCGGTGCCCATCAGGACCGGACAGACAAATCCCTCGCGCAACTCGCTGCGCAGATCGTCGAACACCTTGTCGCGCGGCGGCTGGATGTCCTCGAGCAATTGCTCCATCAGCTCGTCGTCATGATCGGCGAGCGTCTCCAGCATCGAAAAGCGCGCGGTCTTTTCCAGATCGGCGGCGTCGCCTTCGAGCGGCACGACTTCCGACGCGGCGTGCTCCTTGTAGACGAAGGCGCGCTCCAGCGCGAGATCGACGAAACCGGTGATGATATCGTCCTTTAACGTCGGGATTTGCCGCAAGATCAGCTTGGTCCGCGAGGCGGGCTGCAGCAGCTTGAGCACGTCATGGACGCCGGCTTCGGCCTTGTCGATCTTGTTGACGAACAGGATGCGGGGAATCTTGCGGTCTTCCAGCTCGCGCAAAATGAGCTGCAGTTGCGGAATTTTCTTCTCGTCCAGTTCGCACACCACCACCGCCGCGTCGATCGCCGGCAGCACCGCGCGCATGTCGTGAACGAATTCGACCGAGCCCGGGCAGTCGAGGAAGGTGTAGGCGTCGCCCATGAAATTGGCGGTGGCGGCGGTGAGCTCGACGCTCATCTTGTGATGGCGAGCCTCCTTGCTGGCGTCGCCCACGGTATTGCCGGCCTCGACGCCGCCCTGGCGGGGGATGGCGCCGGTGCGGGCGAGGATGGCTTCAAGGAGCGTGGTCTTGCCGCTCTGGAACGGACCGACCAGCGCGACGCAGCGGGGACCCGTCGCGCGCGCGCCATTGCCGTTGCCGTTTGTCGCCATCACCGCCTCCCGCAATCGCCTCCTGAAAACGGACCCGTCGTTGCCCCTCTTGCTCCTGCCCCGCGGACGGGGAAGGGAGGGGAGCGGGAGAGCATCGTTTCAGGCGTCGGCGGGGCCGGTCAAGAGGTGTGACATCGCGTCCGATCAGCGGCTGTGTACTTGCCGCCGATTTATTGCGCGAGATGCAATTCCAACGCGCCGATGCCGGCGGCGGCATTCAACCCGACCTGACCCTGGACCGAGAGCGGCTGCAGCGCCACCGAATGATTGGAACCGCCGATCAGCGCATTGGCGCCGACGCCGGCGCCGACGGTCGCTTCCGCCTGCGCTCCGGCATAGGTGCCGGTCAGCATGCCGACATAGCGGTTGGTTCCGGCGAACACCGCCCAGACGATGGCGCTGCCGGTGGTGAAGCCGACGTCGAGGCCGATTTTGGTCATCGTGCCCGTATAGGCCTCGGGCGGACCGTTTTCCGGCTGGAAGGTGCAATTCACGTTGCGTTGCGAGCCGACGATCAGGCCAATACCGGCCGAAACCGAGCAGGCCAGCTGGCCGACTTGCACGCGGCTCGCCTGTGCATTGGCCGGCGCCGCCGCTGTCACCGCGAACGCCGCCGCGGCAACGAATGCGGCTGCAAAACCCTTAGAAAACATATCCTTACTCCCTCACCCGGCCCGCCTTTGGGCCTTGCTGCCCGGAGTGTAAGCGAGATTGAAGGCGGCGTCTCGTATCGTTTTCTGCAGTGTTAAGAGGCGATTTGCGGGAACGCCAGCGCGCTCCCTCTCCGCGCCACGCGGGGAGAGGGTCGGGGCGAGGGGCCTCTCCGCTGGGCGCAGAATCGCGGCGGCGTCTGCAACGCTGTCGCTTGGTCCGCAACGCTCAAAATCGCGGGGAGGCCCCCTCATCCTCGCTCGCTACGCTCACTCGACCTCTCCCCGCGCGGCGGGGAGAGGTGAACAAGCTTCCCCGTTCTCGCGATGCATCTTTGCATCCGAGGTTTGCCACGCCACTGCAAGAAAGCCCTTCCAACGACCTCCCAACAAAAGAAGGGAGGCGGAGCGCCGATAGGCGCACCTTCATGGCCGTGCTCAGCGGAGCACGGCGCGGTCTCAGCGGAGACCGCTCGCCTTTCGGCGCTCCACCGCGGCGCTCGCCGCGCCGGACGCATCCACCATTGGCTCAGCTCCAGTACCGCGCTTCCTGGGACGTGGCTGCATCGGGCGTTACCCTTTGTCGCCTGTCCCTAGTCAACCGCGCTCCGCGGAGACCGGTCGTAGTGCCGGTCGGGCGGGGAGCCGAGGCCGCCCGGGCGCGGCTTGCGAGGCCGCGCGCGGGAACCGCACTCGCTCCACCTTCTAGGTCGCACCCGGAACGTGCCCTTCGATGAGCGAGCTTTGATTCGCGCAATGTAATCGAAATGGGGACCAATGTCAACGTAAAAGAGACAGACTTTTGGACTATGGCGTACGCATAAATTGAGGTCGATGCACCCACAGTCGCGGTAAGTCCGCTATGGGCCGATAGTGTTGCAAAAGTCGAAAGTTGCAGCGCCACAAATTTTTCGCGAAAACAATAAGCGGGAGATGATCCCCAATTCGCATACTCTCAATCTCGTTGCCGAAGTCGCAGGTGAGTATAACGTGAGAGGATCAGTCGCCCCACATCTTTACATGAAAGACGCTCCTACAGCCCGCAGAATTCTTAATCACCTGTGCAAAACGAGTTTTGCAACACAATCGACCATAACCGAACATCCGATCGACTATTCAATCACCTCGTCGGCGGTCATTTGCATGATCTGCGGCACAGTGAGGTTCAGCGCCTTGGCGGTCTTGAGGTTGATCACGAACTCAAATTTGGTGGACTGCGTAACCGGCAGGTCGGCGGGTTTCTCACCCTTTAGAATCCGGCCGGTGTAGATGCCGACCTGACGATAGGCATCGGTGATGCTGGTCCCGTAACTCATCAGGCCACCAGCCTCGACAAATTCGCGCAAGTCATAGGCCGCTGGCAACACATCGCGAGCTGCGAGCGCGACGAGTTGCGCTCGGTGGGAGGTCAGGAACGGGCCTGAACCGACGAGCAACGCACCGGCCCCGCGTTGCACGAACGTTGCAAAGGCTGTCTCGATGTCGCGGTCGTTGCTGACATCAAGAATGATGAGTTGCTGCCCCATAACCTGCGCCGCAACCTGGAAATCTTTTCGCTCTACCTCGGTTTCAGGACTGCCCGGGTTCACCAGCACGCCAATTGTTGTCGCCTTGGGCACGAGTTGGCGCAGCAACTCCAATCGCTTTGCCCCTAACTGGCCGGCCAGAAAGGTCACTCCCGTGACGTTGCCGCTGGGTCGGTTCAGGCTGGCGACAAGGCCACCCTTAACCGGGTCAGCCCCGGTCAAGAAGACGATCGGCACCGTCGTGGTTGCGTTCTTGGCCGCCTGCGCCGCAGGGGCATTGACGACAATCACGGCTGCGGGCAGTCGAACCAGATCGGCTATTAGAACCGAAAGGCGATCTAATCGATTGTCCGCATAGCGGTATTCGATTGCGACGTTCTTGCCCTCGACGAAGCCTGTTTCCTTCAGGCCTTGACGGAACGAGGTCACCAAATTCGTCGAGTCGGCTGCCGATGTGCTGCGCAGAAACCCGATCGCCGGCATCGCCGTTTGCTGCGCTTGCGCGCCGAACGGCCACGCGGTCGCCACTCCGCCGAGTAACGTGATGAACTCCCGTCGCCTCATGGGTTGCCCTCAGGCTGAGGATCGCAGCCAACCGGATTCTAGCGTGATCGGTCTATTTGTGCATCACAGCAAATTTAGCCGCCAATGTCGCAGTTGGGTCTTGGTCGTGTCAAAACGCTTGGAGAGACGCGGGACTTGGCGACGAACGGCGCACGTATTCTACCGGTCCGGCTATGCCCGGATCGCTGCAATGAGCGGCTGGATGCCCACGATGTTCATCACGCGGGTGACGTTGTAGGCCAACACGTGCAGTGCCATTTCGGTGGCAACCTTCGGCAAGCGCTTCATCAGGAAGTGCGTCGCCCCCATTCTCATTTTTAGCGTGCCAAAGGGATGCTCGACCGTCTCGCGACGTACCCGCATGGCCTGCGGGTTCTTGTCGAGGCGCTTTTGTACGGCCTCCAACACGTGCTCATGCTCCCATCGCGTGATTCGCCGCTCCTTTCCGGTCGTGCAGCGAGGCTTGAGCGCACAGTCACGGCATGCATTTGTCCAATAGCGCCGCAGCTGCTGGTCGCGCTCCTCGTTTGTGTAACGGTACTTCAGCTTTTCGCCGGCCGGGCAGCGGTACACATCCTCATCGCTGAGATAGACGAAGTCTTGCTTGCCGAAGCGACCCCTTGCCTCAATGCCAGAGGTCATCGGTTTGGGAAGCGTCGCCGCGATGTCGGCCTTGTGGCACTGGAGGATTTCTTCGCCGCTGTAGTAGCCGCGATCAGCAACGGCTTCGAGCTTATCGACGCCAAGGACTTGTTTCGCTTGGCAAGCGATTTTTGCCAGTTGCGCTCGATCCGAGCCATCGTTCGTTACCTCATGTGTGACGATGAGGTGATGTTTCGTGTCGACTGCGACCTGCGCATTGTAGCCGACCACGCCCGAGCCGCGGCCGCTAGTAGCCATCGAGCGACTGTCGGGATCAGTGAGCGAGATCTGCTGATCGGGCGATGCCAGCATCAGCTTCTCCATCACCGCCAGGCGCTGCATCTCGCTTTCCAGCTTGACCAATTTTTCCTTCAGATGGGCCGTCTTGGCTGCCAATTCTTCGGACGGCTCCTGTCGGTCGGCGGTGTCGAGCTGCGCAAGATAGCGCGCCACGCTCTCCTCCAACTGCGCGCGGCGCCGCTCCACCTTGTTACGCGTGAAGTTCTTGTCGCGGGTGTTGACCGCCTTGAACTTGCTGCCATCGATCGCAACGCTCGCTGTCGTCAGCAGGCCCATCTGACGGCACAGTTCGATAAATCGCACGCAAACCTGCTTGATCGCTCCACCACCGTCCTTGCGGAAGTCTGCTATCGTCTTGTGGTCAGGAGTCAGCCGGCCCGTCAGCCACATCACCTCGATATTGCGCCCAGCCTCACGCTCAAGCCGCCGGCTCGACTGAACCCGATTGAGATAACCATAGATGTAGAGCTTCAGCAGCACGGAGGGATGATAGGACGGCCGGCCCGTCGCCTCGGCGACCACTCCTTCAAATCCCAACCTCGATAAGTCGAGCTTGTCGACAAAGGCATCAATCACCCGAACCGGATTGTCATCGTTCACCCAGTCCGCCAGGCACTCCGCAAACAGTGTCGCTTGGTCGCGATCGATCCCCTCAACAAAGCGCCTCATCCCAGCCCTCCGCAGCGGCAAAATCACACTGCAGAGTGAATCACACACCGCGCGTTTTTACACAGCCAGGGTCAAAAGCGGACATGAACGCTCAGCCCCCAATGTCCGCTCTTACCCCAAGCCGATATGTCGGCGCGTTCATGAGTACACGCCCTAGCAAGTAGCCCGCATGAGAGTTGGCTCTCACCCGGCCGCTTGTACTTAAGCAGCGCCGCCGCTCCAGCTAGAAAAACCCGAGCGACTCGCAGCCGGTGCCGGCCTGGAATTGCGACTTGTGGCGCTTGCCGGGAATGTCGATGACGTGCACCGAGCCGTCGCCCTGGCAGGCCACGAACAATTCGCCGTTGCGGAACGCCATGTCCATCGGCTGCGAGCCGACCTTGATCGCGGTCTGCGTGCGGAACGATGGATCGATGAGACTCACGGTGTCGCTGTTGACGCTGGTGACGACGAGGAGGCTGTTGTCCGGCGCGTAGCGCGCGATCTGCGCCGGTTTCGGCACGTCCTTGAGCCGCACCTCGTCGCGCACCTTGCCGGCCGCAGTGTCGATCAGAAACAAGGTCGGCTGCGCATCGTCGACCGCGACCACGGTACCGCCGTCGGGCGAGATGGCGATGCCGGCGAGCGGCCGCGGCGTGGCGATCTTGCCGAGGAGCTTGCGCGCCGGCAGGTCGATCACCGACACCGTGGCGTCTTCCTCGTTCTCGGTATAGAGGCGCTCCCCGTCCGGCGCGATGATCAGGCGATGGCCGTTGGTCGAGCCGGAATCGATGGCGCCGACCACCTTGTTGGTCGTGCGGTCGATCATCACGACCTTCGCCGAGTTCTCGCAGGTGATGTAGATCAAGCCGTCCGGCCCGAGCTTGAGCGTATGCGGCGCGATATAGGGCGACAGATCGATGGTGGTGACCAGCGCACGCTGATGCAGATCGAAGACGCAGAGGTGATGCTGCGGATTGGGATTGCGGCCGTGGATGCCGTCGCCGTAGATCGGCACGTAAGCCATCGCGGGCTGGCTGCCGGTTTCGGGCACAATCAGAAGCTCATGCACGGTCTTGAGAAAGCCGTCGATCACGACCTCGGTCGCAAAGGTCTTCGGATTGAGGAACAGCACTTTCGTTCCCATCTTGTCGACCGCGATCATGCCGTGTTCCACGTTGGCCATCGTTTCGTCCCTTGTTCGTCCACGCTACTGTACTTCGTCATGCCCGCACTTGTCGCCCTCTCGTCATTCCGGGGCGCGCCACAGGCGCGAGCCCGGAATCCATAGCCACCATCGTGTGCAATAGCACGCGGCATCTTTATCAACCTCGCTATTCGTGGTTATGGATTCCGGGCTCCGCGCTTTGCGCGGCCCCGGAATGACGTGAGGGAGGTCCATCAATGACCGCCGATGCATCGCACAACATCAAATTCCTCAGCCACAGCGACCAAGGCGGCCGCGGCGACGGCGTGCAGGTCATGGTCAATAAGGGCTTCGCCTATATCGGCCACGGCTTTTCCAACGGCATCACCGTGATCGACGTGCGCGATGCGAAAAATCCCAAGACGGTCAATTTCCTCGCCTGCCCGCCGAACACCCGCGCGCATCATCTGCAGACCGCGACCCATAAAGGATTTGGCGATTTGCTGCTGGCGGTCAACGGCCCGAGCGTGTGGACCATGCAGGTGAGCCAGGAGGCCTATTTTGCCGGCACCTCCGGCGATGCGCTCCTCGGCCAGAAATTCACCAGCGGGCTTCGCATCTACGATCTGGCGCAGCCGGAAGCCCCGCGCGAGATCGCGTTCCTGCCGCTCGGCGGGCTCGGCCCGCACCGCATCTGGTATGTCGGCGAGCGCTACGCCTACGTCTCTGTGCATCTGCCGGAATTTTCCGACCACATCTTGGTCATCGTCGATATGAAGGAGCCGACCAGGCCGGAAGTGGCCGGCAAATTCTGGCTGCCCGGCATGTGGATCGGCGGCGGCGAGACGCCGAGTTGGCCCAAGGGCCGGCGCTATGCGCTGCACCACGCGCTGGTCGCCGGCAATCTGGCGTTCAGCGCCTGGCGCGACGGCGGGCTGGCCATCGTCGACGTCGGCGATGCGGCCAAGCCTAAAATGGTGTCGCACCGCAACTGGGACCCGCCGTTCGGCGGCGGCACCCATTCGCCGCTGCCGCTGCCGGACCGCAATCTGCTGGTGGTCGCCGACGAGGCCAATTTCGCCGATTGCAGCAAGGGGCTCCGTTATATCTGGGTGTTCGACGTGCGCGAGCCGTCAAATCCCGTGAGCATCGCCACCATGCCGATTCCGGACGAGGCCGACTATTGCAAGAAGGGCGGCAATTTCGGCCCGCATAATCTGTGGGAGAACCGGCCGGGCGCCTTCGTCAGCTCGCGCTATATTTTTGCCACGCTGCACAATGCCGGCGTGCGCGCCTACGACATCCAAAATCCGTTCCAGCCGCGCGAGGTCGGCTATTTCGTGCCGCCGAACCCGGCCCGCATGTTCGATCCGCGGCCGAACCGCCCGCAAGTGATCCAATCCGCCGACTGCTTCGTCGACAAGAACGGCGTGATGTACGTGACCGACAACAACGCCGGACTTTATATCTCGCAGTTTGAAGGCGGCTAACCCGACGCCAATTGTCCCATGCGGACGATCTGTCTCGCCGACCTGCATTGACAGTGGGCGCAGGCCCTTCCACACTCGCGCAAAACAGGGACCGCGCCAGCGGCCAGGATGTCGCCTGTCGGGGCGGATCTTAATTTTCGGATCATGGGGAGGATCACATGGCGGCAACCGTAACCGCGACGCAAATGGGCGGCGGCGCCCAGACCATCGAAGGCTTTGTCGGCAACGCACTGGATGACGCGAAAATATCGCCGCTGCATCGGCGCGTCATCGGGCTCATCGCCGCCGGCTATTTCTTCGACGTCATCGACTTTACGGTGTTCGGCTCGCTGGTCCCGCTCATCCTGGCATCCAAGTTCGCGACCGGCCCCGAAGTCGCCGCCGTCGGCAGCGCCACGGTGTTCGGCATGTTCCTCGGCACCGCCGGCCAGGGCGAATTCTCCGACCGCTTCGGCCGCCGCTTCATCTATCAGTTCAATCTGCTGTTGTTCGGCGTCTTCACCATCCTCGGCGCGCTGGCCCCGAGCGTCACGGTGCTGATCGCCTGCCGCTTTATCGCCGGTCTCGGACTCGGCGCCGAGCAGCCGCTGGCCTTCGCCTATGCCGGCGAATATTCGCCCAAGCGCATTCGCGGGCGCATTTTGGCGATCGTGCATTTCATCGGCGGCGCCTGCGTGTGGCCGATCGGAACGGCGCTGGTACTGCTGTTCGGCAGCACGATCTCCAATCCCGAACACGCATGGCGCGGCGTCTGGCTGGTGGTCGGCATCGGCGCCCTGATCGTCTGGGTGTTCCGCTTCACATTGCCGGAATCGCCGCGCTTTCTGGCCACACACGGCCGCGGCAAGGAAGCGATCGACGTGCTCGGCCGGCTCGGCATTGCCGGACCGACCGGGCCGCTGTCGACCGACGCGGCGAGTAACACCAAGAGCGATCCGTTCGCGGTGGTGTTTCGCATGTTCCCGGTGCGCGTCATCGCTGGTGCGATCTGCTTCACGGCGTTTTTCGGCGTCGCCATCGGGCTCGGCGCCTGGCTGCCGAACATCATGAACGGCAAGGGCTTCTCGATCACCAAGTCGCTGCAATATACGCTGGCGATGAACTTCGCGGTGCCGTGCGCGAGCATCTTTATGATGTACTCGCTCGACAAATACGGCCGCAAGATCACCTCGGTTTGCTCCTTCATCGGCGCCGGGATCATGGCGATGGTATTCGCCAATGCCGCGACCGCGGTTGAGCTGATGGTGGCCGGCTTCATCATGATCTTCTTCGTCCAGGTCGCCGGCAACTCGATGCAGATCTTCGCCTCCGAGGTGTTCCCGACCAATGCGCGGGCGTCGGGCTTCGGCTGGGCGTCCGGCGTCGGCCGGCTGGCGACGGCCTTCATCATGCCGACGATTCTGTGGGTGCAGAACGGTTACGGCCTGACGACGGTGTTCGCCTCGCTCGCCATCCTGTTGTTCATCGCCGCGGTCTCGGTGACGCAAATGGGCCCCGAAGCGAAGCAGAAGAGCCTCGACGAGATCGCGCCGCCGACGGGGTGAGTGGGTTCACCGTCACCCTGAGGTGGCCGCGCGCCGCGCGGCCCTCGAAGGGCGACGGCCCGAGCGCTTGGGCCGCGTCCTTCGAGGCTCGCTTCGCTCGCACCTCAGGATGACGGATTACAGAAATGAAGCGGCCGCGTGTTTCGCGGCCGCTCCTTTATTTCTTTACTGCAAATTGCCGCAAAAGCGCTGGATGCGCGTGCAGGCTTCCTCCAGCGCCGACGTCGCCGTGGCATAGGAGATGCGGAACGCCGGTCCGACGCCGAACGGCGTGCCCTGCACCACCGCGACGCCTTCGGCTTCGAGAAGCTCGGTGACGAAATCCTCGTCGGTGGCGAGCTTTTTGCCGGTCGGCGCCGTCTTGCCGATGGTGCCGGCGCAGGACGGATAGACGTAAAACGCGCCTTCCGGCTTCGGGCAGGCGAGGCCCTTGGCCTGGTTGAGCATCGACACGCAGAGGTCGCGGCGCTCCTTGAAGATTTTGTTGTGCTTGGGGATGAAGTCCTGCGGCCCGTCGAGCGCCTCGAGCGCGGCATATTGCGCCACCGCGGTCGGGTTCGATGTCGACTGCGACTGGATCATCGCCATGGTCTTGATGAGCTGCTCCGGCCCGCCGGCATAGCCGATGCGCCAGCCGGTCATGCAATAGGCTTTCGAGCAGCCGTTGACCGTGAGCGTGCGCTCATAGAGCCGTGGCTCGAGCTGCGCCGGCGAGTAGAAAACGAAGTCGTCATAGACCAGGTGCTCGTACATGTCGTCGGCCATGACGTGGACGTGCGGATGGCGCAGGAGCACGTCGGTCACCGCCTTGAGCTCGGCTTTGTTATAGGCCGCGCCGGTCGGGTTCGACGGCGAGTTGAAGATGATCCACTTGGTCTTCGGCGTGATCGCCTTCTCCAGGTCTTGCGGCTTCATCTTGTAGCCGGTCGCCATCGAGGTGACGACCTCGACCGGCGTGCCGCCGGCGAGTAGCACCATGTCCGGATAGCTCACCCAATAGGGCGCCGGGATGATCACCTCGTCGCCCGGATTAAGCGTCGCCACCAGCGCGTTGTACAGCACCTGCTTGCCGCCGGTGCCGACGATGATCTGCGACGGCTTGTAGTCGAGCGCGTTCTCGCGCTTGAACTTGCGCGCCACCGCGGCCTTCAATTCGGCCATGCCGTCGACCGCGGTGTATTTCGACGTCTTGCCCTCGCTGATGGCGCGGATCGCCGCCAGCTTGATGTTGTCGGGGGTATCGAAATCCGGCTCGCCGGCGCCGAGCCCGATGACGTCGCGGCCCGCCGCTTTCAGCGCACGCGCTTTATCCGTCACGGCGATGGTCGCCGACGGCTTGATGCGCATGATCTGGTCCGCGATGAAGGCCATTTTCGAGTCTCCGATCTCCAGGTTCGGTAAAAGCGGGTGCTTGTTAAAGCCGCTCCGCCGCAGAGGCAAGCGCAAAACCCTCAAACTTTCGTCACTTCTGCGGCATTTCGCGTGGGGCGTGCGCCAAGAGCAACACTCCCGGCAACACTCCCGGCAACACTCCATTAAGCCGCAACTGGCCTAATGCCCGGCAAAACTCATCCGGAACCTCAATGCAGCGGGCCTGCGCGATTTTACGGACCGGCGACTGGCTCACCCGCGAGCGCGTCCGCTTCATCGCCGCGGCGCTGCTGATCGCCTCGGCGGCGGGCTTTCTGTTTCTGGTCGTGACCGCCCACGGCGGCGTCGATCTGAAGGGCCGGCCGCTCGGCACCGACTTCTCCAACGTCTATGCCGCCGGCACTTATGTCCTTGGCGGCGACACCAATGCGGCCTTCGACCCGCCGCAGCAATTCGCCCGCGAGCAGGCGATCTTCGGTGCGTCGACGCAATTCTACGGCTGGCACTACCCGCCCTATTTTCTGTTCGTCGCCGCGCCGCTGGCGCTGCTGCCCTACGGCCTGGCGCTCGCGGTCTGGCAGGCGGTGACGCTCGGGCTTTATTTGTTGGTAATGGGGGGAATTATTTCGTCATTCCGGGGCGCGCAAAGCACGAGCCCGGAATCCATATTCACTGAACCCAAAGAACAAATCCCTCGACCAAGCCCTTGGAAATCGTGGTTATGGATTCCGGACAGCCGCTTCGCGGCTTCCGGAATGACGGCGGATTGGCTTCTGCTTGCGCTCGCCTTCCCGGCGGTGCTCATCAATATCGGCCACGGCCAGAACGGATTCCTCACCGCCGCGCTGCTCGGCGGCGCGCTGGTGCTGCTCGACCGCCGTCCGCTCGTTGCCGGCATTCTGCTCGGGCTTCTGGTCTACAAGCCGCAATACGGTCTGTTGCTGCCGCTCGTGCTCGGCGTCAGCGGCCGCTGGAAATGTTTCGCTGCCGCCGCGGCGACCGTCGTGCTGCTGACGCTCGCGACCACGCTGACCTTCGGCGCATCGGTGTGGGGCGCTTTTCTCGACTCGACGCAGTTCACCCGTACCGTCGTGCTCGAACAGGGCAATACCGGCTGGTACAAGATCCAGAGCGTCTTTGCCTGGGCGCGGATGTGGGGCGCGCCGATCCCGCTGGCCTATGCGCTGCAGGGCATCGTGACTGTCGCGCTCGCCGTGGCGCTGGTCCGGCTGTGGCGCAGCGCCGCGCCTTATCCGCTGAAAGCGGCAGCGCTCTGCCTCGCCGCCATTCTCGCCACGCCGTACAGCTTCGATTACGACATGATGGTGCTGGCGCCGGCCATCGCCTTTGTTGCCGTAGACGGAATCATTCGCGGTTTCGGTCCGTGGGAGAAAACTTTGCTGGCGGCGCTGTGGCTGATGCCGTTGGTCGCCCGCAGCATCGCGCTGGCGGGCCTGGTTCCGCTCGGCGTACCGGTCATGCTCGCTGTATTCGTGCTGATATTGCGGCGCAGCGAGCTTTTTGGCGCGCCGATGACGTTCTCCACCGCCGCAACTAAAATCGACGCTGAGCGCCATGACATCGCCGCGTTGAAGTCGTAAGAACGCAATACTCGCGCGCTAGTGCCGCACGGAAGATACGCGCACGGGAATTCGGGAAGCGGCAATGTTTACGCTCTATTCGATGCAACGCTCCGGTAACAGCTACAAGACGCGGCTCGCGCTGGCGCAGCTGCGCATTCCCTATCGGCTGATCGAGATCGACATCCTCAAGGGCGAGAGTCACACGCCGGAATTCCTCGCCAAGAATCCGAACGGGCAAGTGCCGCTTCTGGAAGTGGCGCCGGGCCGCTATCTCGCCGAATCGAACGCGATTCTCTGGTACATCGCCGGCGGCACGCCGCTCGCCCCCGACGACCGCATCGACCGCGCCGAGATCCTGCAGTGGATGTTCTTCGAGCAGCACAGCCTCGAGCCTAATCTGGGCGCGGCCTATTTCTGGCTGGCGCTGGTCAAAGGCGGCCGCGATCTGCAGCAGCACGCGCTCGAGGACTGGATGGAAGAAGGCAACCGCGCGCTCGGCGTGATGGAGAAGCATCTGGCGCTGCACGACTTCTTCGCCGCCGACCGCTACACCATCGCCGACATTGCGCTGTACGCCTACACCCACGTGGCGCATCAATGCGACTTCGATCTTAGTTCGTTTCCGGCGATCCGCGCCTGGCTCGACCGCGTCGCCCATGAGCCGGGCCATGTGCCGATGGAAGTTCAGCAAGCCGCCGCCATGCCGGCGCTGTGAGCGGCGTTTCCGAAAAGACACACGTGCGGTTTATCGCCGGCCCGCATTGCGGCGTTAACCGAGCATTAACCAAAAAACACCGAATCGCCTTTATTCTTCAATTGCATTGCCCAAGTCCGACGCGATCTTTGCAGCAACGCAAAACTGATTCGCGAAGGATGATGACGATGACTGAGCTGACCGGGATGGCCGGCTTCACTTCCCCGATTGCCGAAAAGACATTTGCCAAGCGGCGGCGCGCCGGCGTCGAACTTTTTGCCACGCTGGCGCTGGCGGTTTCGCTGCTGGTCGCCGCGACCGCGGTGTCGATCGGCATGGCGCGCGCGCAGGCGCTCCATGCCGTCATCGTTCGGCTCTAAGCGCAACGACCAAAAGGCGCCGCTCGTCGTCGCGATCAGTTGCTGGCCTTGATGCCGGCCGCCTTCATGACCGGCCACCATTTGTCGATCTCGCGCCGTCTGGTATGCCCGCAGCCCGGCCGGGTTCTGCTCGATCGACCGGGAATATCACTTGGCCGAGCCCTTCGATGCGCTTCTTGGTGGCCGGATCGGCCAGCGCCGCCTGCACGGCCGCATCGAGCTTGTCGACGATCGGGCTGCGGTATGCCCTTGGTCGCCCACAGACCATGCCAGAAGCGAAATGCTGACGCCCGGCACGCCGGCTTCGGTCAATGTCGGCGTGTCCGGCGATTTCGGCCAGCGTTTTTCCGTGGTCACGGCAAAGGCTTTGAACCGGCCCGCCGCCACATTCGGATAGCTTCCCGACGCTTCCAGGCACCGCCATGTCGATCTGCCCGGAAATCAGATCCGTCATCGCCGGCGCGGCGCCGCGATAGGGCACAAATTGAAAGTGCGCGCCGATCGCTTTGGCGAGCTCAATTCCGACAAGCTGAGGCGGGACTGCCGGTGCCGACCGTACCGAATGTGACCGGCTTCGTTTGCGCCTTCAGCCAGGCAAAGAGCTCGGCCGGCGTCTTCGGCGGCAGCGCATTTTTGGTCAGGACCCACAACGGCGACGATGTCAGCAGCGATATCGGCTGCAGATCTTTCAGAATGTCGTAATCGAGCGGATACATCGCCGGGGAGCCGACATGGCTCGTCCAGTTGCCGATCCCGATCGTGTAGCCGTCCGGATTGGCGTGAACGACGCGGCCAGTCGCGATCGTTCCGCCGGCGCCGGTGACGTCCTCGATGACGATGGTCTGGCCGAGCGTCGTCTTCATCGCTTCGGCCAAAATGCGCGCCAGCGTGTCGGTCGGGCCGCCGGGCGGAAAGCCGACCATCATGGTGATCGGGTGCGACGGATAATCGTCGGCGAGCGCGACGACCGCGCTTGCCGCAAGCGCGACCAGTGCACACAGCGCACCGACGAAACCGATACGTTTCATGACGTTCCCCCTCTGGTGTTGTGTTCGATGCTTTCCCTTCAATGTTCGCTTGATGTTTTCCCTTTGATATTTTCTCTAGCGTTTGCGCCAACTAATCGACCTTGATGTTGGCGGCCTTGATGATCGGCCACCATTTGTCGAGCTCGGCTTTGTGATAGGCCGCGAGCGCCGCCGGATTTTGCTGATCGGGCGGGAAGATCACCTGGCCGAGATTTTCAATGCGCGCCCGCACCGCCGGATCGGCAAGCGCGGTCATGACCGCTTTGTCGAGGCGATCGACGATCGGCTTGGGCGTTCCCTTGGTCGTCCACAGCCCATGCCAGAACGAGATCGACAGGCCCGGCACGCCGGATTCGATCATGGTCGGCGTGGTCGGCGATTTCGACCAGCGTTGTTCGCCCATGACGGCGAAGGCCTTAAAGCGGCCGGCCTGCACATTGGCCAGCGTCTGCGAGGCTTCGAGGCAGGACAGATCGATCTGGCCGCCGATCAAATCCTGCATCGCCGGTGCGCCGCCGCGATACGGCACGAACTGAAAATGCGCGCCGGTCTTCTGCGCGAAATAAAGACGCCGCACAGATGCGCCGCGCTGCCGGCGCCGATAGTGCCGAACGTGATCGGCTTGGGGTTCGACTTCACCCAGGCTACCAGCTCCGACGCCGTCTTCGGCGGCACGGCATTTTTGCCGACGATCCACAGCGGCGAAGCGGCGAGCAGCGAGATCGGCTGCAGGTCCTTCATAATATCGTAATCGAGCGAGTAGAGCGCCGTCGAGCCGACATGGCTGGTCCAGTTGCCGATGCCGATCGTGTAGCCGTCCGGGGCTGGCATGAACGACGCGTCCGGTCGCGATGGTGCCGCTGGCGCCGCTGACGGTTTCGACGACGACCGTCTGGCCGAGCGTGCGCCCCATCGCATCGGCGAGGATTCGGCCCAGCGTGTCGGTCGGACCGCCCGGCGGAAAACCGATCAGCAGGGTGATCGGGTGCGACGGATAATCGTCGGCCAGCGCGAGCGATCGTGCCAACCGAGATCGCAACGAGCGCGACAAGCGCGCTGATGAAACGGGCTCGCATCGTGGAACCTCCCCTTGGCATTTCCCCAAATTTTTCAGGCGCGGTCTTTTCCGAAAACCGCCGGCGATCCCGGATCGTGTCCGGCCATGGGTTTCGGGGTCACGCTCCCGGCAACGATGACATGGCAAGTTGTCGCCTAAAAGGTCAGCAACCCTGTCCTGACGCGCCGAAGTGCGCGGCTTGATCGGCGCGTGCGGTTGACGCCATCTACATCGGGCCTGTAACCATCCGAAAATGTTCGCAATTTTCGAACGATTCTTGTCGCCGACGGCGGCGCCGGAACATCCCGAACCGCCACCGGGACTGATCGCCTTCCTGTGGCACTTTGCCCGCCAGGCGAAGTGGCTGTTCGCGGCCTTGTTCGTGGTGGAATTGTTCGTCGCGCTCTCCGACAGCGCGGTGCCGTGGTTCATGGGCCGCGTCGTCACCATGGTCACCAAGACGCCGCCCGACCGCTTTCTTGAGGTCGGCTGGCCGTGGCTTCTCGGCATGGCGGTCGTGGTGGTGATCGTGCGCCCGGCGGTGACGCTGACGCGCTATCTCGATCACCAATCAGGCCATCGCCGCGCCGTTCACCGGCATGATCCGCTGGCAATCGCATTGGCACGTGGTGCGCCAGAGCTGGGCGTTCTTTCAGAACGATTTTGCCGGGCGCATCTCCAACCGGGTGATGCAGACCGGGCCGTCGGTGCGCTCGACGCTGACCGCGACCATCACCACGGTCTGGTACATTATTGTCTATGGCGTCTCCGCCATCGGCCTGACGGCGGCGGCGGACCGCTGGCTCGCGGTGCCGATCCTGCTGTGGTTTTTAAGCTACGCGGCGCTGCTGTATTTCTTCGTGCCGCGCATGCGCGAGCGCTCCAAGGTGAGCTCGATTGCGCGCTCGACGCTGATGGGCCGCATCGTCGACAGCTACACCAACATCCTGACCGTCAAGCTGTTCGCCCGCGCCAGCGAAGAGGACCGCTATGTGCGCAATGCGGTCGACAAGCACATCGGCCTGTTCAAAGCCGCGCAGCGCCTGCTCACCGCCTTTGCCAGCATCCTCGACCTGCTCAACGCGCTGTTGATCGCCGGATCGGGCGCGCTGGCGCTGGTGTTGTGGCGCTACGGCAAAGTCGAGGTCGGCGCCATCGCCATGGTGCTGCCGCTGACGCTGCAGCTCACCAACATGTCGCGGCAGATCGCCATGCGCATCACCGAAATCTTCGAGGATATCGGCGTGGTGCAGGAGGGCATGCTGACCATCGCGCAGCCGCTGCAGCTGCCCGATCCCATCGGCGCCAAGCCGCTGACGGTCGCGGCCGGCCGCATCGAGTTCAAGAACGTCAGCTTCGGCTACGGCCGCGAGGTCGGCGTGCTGCAGAACTTCAACCTGACCATTGCACCCGGCGAGAAGATCGGACTGGTCGGCCGCTCCGGTGCCGGCAAATCGACGGTGGTCAATCTCTTGCTGCGCTTCTTCGATCTCGAAGACGGCGCCATCTTGATCGACGGCCAGGACATTTCCGACCTGACGCAGGAATCGCTGCGCTCGCAAATCTCGGTGGTGACGCAGGACACTTCGCTGCTGCATCGCTCGATCCGCGCCAATATCCGCTACGGCCGGCCGACCGCGGGCAACGACGAGATCGAGCGCGCCGCGAAGCTCGCCCATGCCCACGACTTCATCCTCGATCTGGAAGATTGGCAGGGCCGGCGCGGCTACGACGCCCATGTCGGCGAGCGCGGCGTGAAACTTTCCGGCGGCCAGCGCCAGCGCGTCGCCATCGCCCGGGTGATCCTCAAAGACGCGCCGATCCTGGTGTTCGACGAAGCCACCTCCGCGCTCGATAGCGAAGTCGAAGCCGCCATCCAATCGAGCCTCGGCACGCTGATGGCCGGCAAGACCGTGATCGCCATCGCCCACCGGCTCTCCACCATCGCGCAGATGGACCGGCTGGTGGTGCTCGAACACGGCCGCATCATCGAGCAAGGCTCGCACCGCGAGCTGCTCGCCCACGGCGGCCACTACGCGGCGCTATGGCGGCGCCAGGCCGGCGGGTTCATCGATGCCGAGGGGATGCAGGCGGCGGAGTGAGCTACCCCGATTTCGCTGCCGTTAAATCCGCGCTACGCTCGCTCACGGAACAATAGCCTCGATCCCTGACGACGATCCTGGGAGGCGGCAATGAGCGAACCCGACGAATTGCGGCAGCGGGCCGAGAGCCTGCTGGCGTTGGCCATCAAGGCGCGCGAGCAAGGCCAATTCGTCACCGCCGACAGCCTGCTTGCCGAGGCCGCCCAGTTCAGCAACGAGGCCGAGGCGCTGGAAACGGCGAAGCCCCGCTCCGACCGGCGATTCTTTGGCAGCGACGAGCCCGCGCGGCAGCCACAACCGCCAGATAATTCCGAAAAGAAACAATAACCGCAGTCCGGGGAGTAACCGCCATCGACTTCGCCCTCACCGAGTTGCAGCAATCCGTGCGCGCTGCAATCGAGAAGATTTGCGCGGGCTTCGGCGACGAGTATTGGCTGGCGCGCGACGGCGACGGAGAATTTCCCGAGGAATTTTATCGCGCCATCGCCGACGGCGGCTGGCTCGGCATCTGCATTCCGCGGGAGTTCGACGGCTCGGGCCTCGGCGTGTCCGAAGCCGCGGTCATGATGCACGCCATCACGGCGTCGGGCTCCGGGCTGTCCGGCGCGTCCGCCGTGCACATGAATATTTTCGGCCTCAATCCCGTCGTGCTGTTCGGCAGCGACGAGCAGAAACGCCGCATGCTGCCGCCGATCGCCGCGGGCAAGGAAAAGGCCTGCTTCGCGGTGACCGAGCCGGATGCCGGGCTTGAAACCGCGAAGCTCAAAACCACCGCGAAACGCCGCGGCGACATTTACGTCGTCAGCGGCGCCAAGATCTGGATTTCGACGGCGCAAGTCGCCGACCGCATGCTCATTCTGGCGCGCACGGCACCGTTCGGCGAAGGGCGCCGGCCGACCGACGGCTTAAGCCTGTTCTACACGGCGCTCGATCGCCGTTTCGTCGAGGTGCGCGAGATCGAAAAGATGGGCCGCAAGGCGGTCGACTCCAACGCGCTGTTCATCGACGGGTTGGAAGTGCCGGCCGCGGATCGCATCGGCGAAGAAGGCCGCGGCTTCGAATACATTCTGCACGGGCTCAATCCCGAACGCGTGTTGGTCGCCGCCGAAGCGATCGGGCTTGGCCGCGCCGCGCTGGCCCGCGCCACGGCTTACGCCAAGGCGCGCGTCGTATTCGGCCGGCCGATCGGGCAGAACCAGGCGATCCAGCATCCGCTGGCGCAATGCTGGATGGAGCTTGAAGCCGCCGATCTGATGATGCTCAAGGCGGCCTGGCAATACGACCACGGCCTGCCCTGCGCGCCGGCGGCCAATGCGGCCAAATACCTTGCCGCCGAGGCCGGCTTCAAAGCCTGCCAGACCGCGATCGCGACCCACGGCGGCTACGGCTATGCCAAGGAATATCACGTCGAGCGCTATTTCCGCGAGATGATGATCCCCAAGCTGGCGCCGGTCTCGCCGCAGCTCATCCTCTGCTTCATCGCCGAGCGGGTGCTCGGGCTGCCGAAATCATATTGACGTGGTCGTAACGGGTTACCGCCCGCTCCGTCGGGCAAACGACACGGCGCCCTTGTGGAGAATTTGGGAACAAATCCGCTCTATGTCATTTGACACAGTCAAGGGCGCTCGGGCGGGCCGGCAATGGCAGTCGTATTGATCGTGGAGGACGAGGAGCAGGTCCGCGTCCTGGCAGAGTCTTGTCTTCAAGAACAAGGGCATCAAACCGTCTCGGCGGCAACCGCCGAGGAAGCCTTGGCGGCGCTCAACGTCACCGAGCAAGTCGATCTTTTGTTCACCGATATCGGACTCCACGGCGATCTTCATGCCGGGCTCGATCTGGCGAAGCGAGCGGTCGAGCGCCGGCCGGAGCTCAAGGTGCTGTACACCACCGGACAAGGCGTGACCGACGGCATGATGGCAATGTTCGTCAAAGGTTCGGCGGTGCTGCCGAAGCCTTACACGGTCGACCAGTTGCAGCGGAGCCTGGCGGACCATTTCGGCATCGCGTCCGCGGCGCCGTAGTCCAGTCCTCCGCTCGTCCGGCAAAATTCGCGAACGCGTCACGCCGCGAGTTTTTCTTCTGCCTCACATTGCCGGCGGCATCAGATCGGCGCGCGGAACACGAAGAACGCGCCGAGCGCGATGAAGGCAAAGCCGATCATCTGGCTCCAGGTAACGTCCTGATTCAGATAAAATACCGAAAACAGGCCAAACGTCGACAGCGTGATGACCTCCTGGATGGTCTTGAGCTGGGCCGCGCTATAGACGGCATTGCCGTAACGGTTCGCCGGCACCGAGAGGCAATATTCGAAGAAGGCGAGGCCCCAGCTCACCAGCACGACCTGCCAGAGCGGCACTTCTCTGTAGCGCAAATACCAGTACCAGGCCGTCGTCATGAAGGCGTTGGAGCCGATCAACAATATGATGGGGAGCACGTAAGGAGACACCGTCAACGCTGGCATGAGCACCTGCTTTTGCTAATTGCTTGAGACTAATGAGTCGGACGCGCATTAATACCGCAGCCACACCCAACGGCTCAGCCCCTTCGGCGTTCCCCTCCCCGTCAATTCCGCGCTCCGGCGTCGGCCCGTCTTGACGGCCGCCGAAAATCATGGCGGGTGCGACGGACCGCCGCAGCGCCGTCGTAATTCGCTATTATCGACGGCCTGTCGCGCCGATCCCGAACCGGAGGTATTTGCGATGCGCCGTCCGCTTCTTGTCGCCGGGTTGAGTGTGGCCGCCGTCATGATCGTGGCGCTGACTGCGGCGCCTGTCGTCGCGCAGCAGGGACTGAAGCTGCCCGGCGGTGGCTTGCAGCCTCCCCCGCCGCCGCCGATCAAGCCCTACCAGCCGGTCGCGGTGAAGCCGCCGACCGCATACAACGACCCAGGTTTCGTCGCCTTCCGCAAGCAGCTTGCCGACGTCGTCGCCAAGAAGGATCGCGCCGCGCTCGCCCGCATGATCGTGGCGCAGAACTTTTTCTGGGTGCAGGACCACGATCTCGCCGACAAGCGCAAAGCCGGCATCGACAATCTCGCCAAGGCGATCAATCTCGACGCCAAGGACGGATCGGGCTGGGACGTGCTCAACGGCTATGCCAACGAGCCGACGGCCGCCGAACTGCCCGAGCAGAAGGGCGTCCTCTGCGCGCCGGCCGCACCGGCCATCGACGCCAAAGCCTTCCAAGCACTCGGCGAGGCGACCGGCACCGATCCGTCGGAGTGGGGCTATCCGATCAATGACGGCGTCGACGTGCACGCCGCGGCGCAGTCGAGCTCGCCGGTCATCGAGAAGCTCGGCATGATCCTGATCCGGGTACTGCCGGATTCGAGCCAGCCGACCAGTCCCGATCAGCCGTTCCTGCTGCATGTGGCGACGCCATCCGGCAAATCCGGCTATATCGACGCCCAGCAGCTGTCGCCGCTCGGCGGCGATGAGATGTGCTACGCCAAGGATGCCGCTGGCTGGAAGATTGCGGGTTATGTCGGCGGCGTGGCGCAATAATCGAGCCTCGCCTCATTGCGCCGGCGCGCAAATCCGGCCTTGAACCGGCGCACCGGCAGGACGACAATGCCGCTATGACGAGGGTGGGACGAACACACCAGTGGCGCGGTTTGGCGGCCGGCATCGGCGCCGCGACCTTGTGCGCGATTTCGGCACTGCTGCCGGCCCAGCAACTGTTCGCGCAAAACCAGCCGGCGGTGTTTCAGTACCCGGTAACGGCGCCGGACGTCGATCCGGGCATCGATCACGGCAATTCCGACGCCAATCTACCGGAAGAATTCAAGAAGCAGATGGTGTTCTACCGTTCGTTGGAGCCGCCGGGCACCATCATCATCGATACCCAAGAGCGTCATCTTTATCTGATCCAGGATTCGACGCATGCCATCCGCTATGGCATCGGCGTCGGCCGCGACGGGTTCACCTGGCAGGGACTGTTGCGGATCAGCAAAAAGGCCGAGTGGCCGGACTGGCGGCCCCCGCCGGAAATGATCGAGCGCCAGCCTTATTTGCCGCGCTTTATGGCCGGCGGCCCCGGCAATCCGCTCGGCGCGCGCGCCATGTATCTCGGCGGCACCGTCTACCGCATCCACGGCACCAATGCGCCGGAGACCATCGGCCACGCCGTCTCGTCCGGCTGCTTCCGGCTGGTCAATGACGACGTCACGGATCTTTACGACCGCGTGCCGGTCGGCACCAAGGTCATCGTCCGGCAGGAGTAGATTCCACGACACGTCGGGACGCCCGTCGTGGGCGCCCAGGAGGGTGGCCACAAGGGCCACCCCTACGGACAACCAATCACCGCCCAGCCGCGGCCGCGACCGACTGTGCGGTCTGACCAAACAAGATCGCGCGCTCTTCCGCCGTGCGGATGCCGCCCTGGTTGGGATTGATCTTCGGCGTCCATTCGTAGGCTTTGACCACCGCGGGCCGCGCTTTGATCGCGTCGAACCAGCGCTTGAGATGCGGGAAGTCGGCGATGTTCTGGCCCTGACGCTCCCACGGCACGACCCAGGGATAACAACCCATGTCGGCGATCGAATAGTCGCCGGCGAGGAAGGGGTGATCGGCGAGCCGTTTGTTCATCACGCCGTAGAGCCGGTTGACCTCATTGCGGTAGCGATCCATCGCATACTGGATCTTGTCCACCGCATAATGGCTGAAATGATTGTTCTGGCCCGACATCGGGCCGAGCCCGCCCATCTGCCAGAACAGCCATTCCAGCGCCGCAGTCCGGCCGCGCAAATCCTTGGCGATGAACTTGCCGGTCTTGTCGGCGAGGTAGAGCAGGATGGCGCCGGACTCGAACACCGGGAGCGGCTTGCCGCCGTCGGCCGGCGCGTGATCGACGATGGCGGGGATGCGGTTGTTCGGCGACACCGCCAGAAACTCGGCCTTGAATTGCTCGCCCTTGCCGATATTGACCGGAATGATTTTGTACGGGAGCCCGGCTTCTTCGAGGAAAATCGTGACTTTGTGGCCGTTCGGCGTGGTCCAGTAATGTACGTCGATCATGATGCGCTCGTGTGTGGATGATTGATGCAGCCGTGGATGTGATTGATGCGGTAATCTAGCGCCTGACCGTGGCTGCATGGAAGCCTGCCGAATGCATCGCAGCCCTCCGGCTCAGGCGGCGGGTTATTCCGCGGCGACCGGCGCGCTTGCTTGCCGCTTGGCAATGCCGCATTTCAAGGCGATCGCGAATAGCGGCAAAATAAACAGCGGCCCGAGTTCGAGGCCGGTCAAGATCGCCAGTGACGCGGCGAACAGCGGAATGAGCAAAAGCGCGGCACAGGCCAGAAACAGCGGAAGCTCCGGCATGCGTTGGACGTCGGCGTCCTGCCACAGCCAAACCACGATCAGCGCGCCGAACACCAGATCGTAGTCCTGCAAATAAGGCGTCGCCAGGCAAGTGCCGAGAAGGAGCATAGCGTTGCGCATGCCGAGCGATGCGTTGCGGAACCATACCGTCGCCACGGCAAGCGCCGCCAGCCCGCCGACGACGGCTTGCACGAGATAAGCGCTCGGCACGCCGGCGCCAAGCCGGCGCACCGCCACGAACACCGATAAACTGCGGTGCCAGACGCCGCTGCCGTCTTCCAGGCTGAAGTGTCTGATCAACGCCAGCCGCTGCAGATAGTCGCCGTAGATTTCGGGGCCGAACCAAATCAAGCTTATTGTGAGAAGGACGCCGGCACTCGCGACTGCCGCCGCCAATGCCTGCCAACGCCGTCCGGCCACCAGCGCCACCGGAATCAGAATTCCAAGCTGCGGCTTGCAGATAAAGAGTCCGAGCAAGCTGCCGGCGACGATCGGCCGCCGGTCGAGCAAACCGAATCCGGCGCCAAATAGTGCCGCGGTCCAGGTTCCGTTCTGCCCGGCGACCGTGTTGATGAACACCGCCGGCGTTGCCAAAGCGAGAAGAAGCGTGCGGCCGCTCGGCATCGCCAGTCGCAACGCGCGATAAAACGCGAACCAGCCGGCGGCTAGCCAAAGCACCAGTCCGGGGAGGTACGGCATCAGCGCCAGGGGCGCCGTCAGCACCAGCAAGACCGGCGGATAGCTGTAATTGTAACCCTGTAGATGCGGACCGACGATGCTCTGCTCAAAGGAATGAAAGGCGCCGAAGTTGTAGATCTCGGCGGCACGCTCATGCCAGGCGAGAAAAGGGCCCGACCAGAAATTGATGAAATCGTCGCCGAACGGCCGTTGGATGCCGTCGGTCAAGCCGTCCCGCGTTTGCCGCAGCAAGTCGATGACATAAATGACGGAGGCGGCCGCGACGTAGCAGCGGGCAATCTTGACAATAAGCTCGGGCCTTGGCGCCGCGACCGGACCACGAAACAGCGCTTTCGCGCCGAATTTGCACGCGCCGGAGAAGCTCTCGAGAACGGCCATGGCGCGAATCTGAGCCGATTTCCATTACGATCGGGTAAAATCGAGGTCGTTATGTTTCCGGCTAACGGTCCGGAAACCAAAGCCGCCATCGAACCGCTCTGGCCGATGCTACACGGAGCGGAAAATCGACGATTATGGAGGCTCAGGTTGCACCGCCGCCGATCGTTTTAGGGCCTAGCCTGCGCCTCGTCGCGCGCCTGGATTTCGCCGGCGCGCAATCCGGGCTATGCTTTGTCATCGAGCAACCAGCCGAGAGCACACATGATCACCGAAATCGCGCAAATCGAAGTCAAGCCCGGCATGGAGTCGGAATTCGAAAGCGGCGTGAAAAGCGCGGCGCCGATCTTCAAGCGCGCCAAAGGCTGCCGCGCCATGGAGCTGCGGCGCTCGGTGGAAAAGCCGTCGCGCTACCGGCTGTTCGTCGCCTGGGAGACGGTCGAGAACCACACCAACGACTTCCGCAGCTCGCCCGATTTTCAGGAATGGCGCAAGCTGGTCGCCCATTGTTTCGCCTCGCCGCCCGAAGTCGAGCACGTCGCCCAGGTGCTGCGCGGGTTTTAGGCGCGCGCCACGTTGGCAATGCGCGCCGGCACGCCGAATTCGCGGCGGCAGACTTCGGCGAGCGCGGCGACGCCGGCGCGAATGGCCTCGTGCGAGGCGTTGGCGAAGCACAGCCGGGTGCGGCTTTTGCTGTAGCCTTTATCGGTCGACCATTCCGGCCCCGGATTGATGGCGACGCCGGCGGCGAGCGCTGATTGGAACAGCTTGAGCGTATCGACCTGATCGGGCAATTTCACCCAGAGGAAAATGCCGCCCCTCGGATCGTCGAACTCGGCCGCGGTGCCGAATTGCTCGTCAAGCGCGTCCATCAGGGTTTCGAGTTTTTTGCGCAAGCCGCGCGTCAATTCCGGCACGTGGACGTCAAACTGCGCCGGACAGAATTCGCCGAGCACCATTTGCTCCAGCGCGCCGGAGCCGGCGTCGGTCTTGATCGCCAGCATGCGCGACAGCAGCTCCCATTCGGCGACGATGTAGCCGACGCGCAACGCCGGCGCGATCGATTTGGAGAACGAGCCGATATGGATGACGCCGCCGTTCCGGCTCATTGAATAGAGCGCCGGCGGCCGGCGGCCGTCCCAGATCAGATCGGCGTAGCAATCGTCCTCGAAAATCGGCACGCCGTATTCGCCGGCGAGCCGCAGCATGTCGCGGCGGCGCGCCTCGCTCAAAATGGTGCCGGTCGGATTTTGCACGGTCGGGATGGTGTAGATGTATTTCGGCCGCACGCCGCGGCGCTTGAGATCGTCGAGAGCCGAGGCGAGCGCGTCCATGCGCATACCGTCGGCGTCGAGCGGGATACCGACGGCATTGACGCCGAGCCGGGCGAGCCGCGTCAACGCCCCCTGATAGCTGGCCTGTTCGACGATGACGGTATCGCCGCGCGACAGCAGGATGCCATTGACCAGATCGAGCGCCTGCAGCGAACCGGAGGTGATCAGGATTTCATCGGCGCTGCAGGAAATGCCGGCGGTGCGCTTGAGCTTTTGCGCCAGGAATTCACGCAAGGGGCGATAGCCTTGCGGGCCGCTGGCAAGACCGTAGGTCGCCAGCGTCCGGCCCTCGCGGGTCAGCACGTCGTTTGCCGCCTTGATCAGCGCATCGGGCGGAACCTGGTCCGCATCGTTGTGACCGCCGATAAAATTGTATTTTGGGAAGCCGGTGAACTTTGCCGCCGGCGGCGGCAAGCCCGGCGCCAGCAATGGCGCGAAATCAAAAGAGCCCATAGGCGCTTTCTCCCCTGCCGCGACACTAATACACTTCGCGAAGTGGCCGCAAACGCGGCAGCCGGGGACCCCGCAAGATGCTTCGTTTGAACCTCATCGTCGCTTTCGTCGTGTGCGTCTTGGCCACGCCCGCGGCGGCGCAATATCCGGATCGGCCGATCCATCTCATCGTGCCGCAAGCCGCCGGCAGCGCCACCGATACGGTGGCGCGCATACTCGCCGCGCCGCTGACGCAGGAGATCGGCCAACAAATCATCGTCGACGATCGCCCGGGCGGTGCGCTCACGGTCGGCCTCGATCTTACGGCCAAAGCGGCGCCGGACGGCTACACGCTATGCATGGGACCGATCGGCGCGCTCGCCATCAGCCCGCATCTGGTAAAGAACCTGCCCTACGACATCGCGCGCGATTTCGCGCCGATCGCGCTGGTGACGCGCGGCCAGCTTCTGCTCGCGGTGTCGCCGACGACGCCGTTTCAGTCGGTCAAGGAGCTGATCGCCTATGCCAAGCAGAACCCGGGCAAGCTTTCCAACGCCTCGTCGAGCAACGGCTCGCCCGGCCATGTCGGCGGCGAGCTGTTCAAGTTCATGACCGGAACCGACATCGTGCATGTGCCGTACAAAGGCGGCGCGCCGGCCATCAACGATCTCATCGCCGGGCGCGTGCAGCTGATGTTCGAGAGCCTCAATTCGATCGCGCCGTTCGCGCGCTCCGGCGCAGTGCGCGCGCTGGCGGTGACGGGCGATCACCGCTCGCCGGCATTTCCGCTGTTGCCGACGGTGGCCGAGGCCGGCGTGCCCGGCTATTCGGCGCCGACCTGGAGCGGCGTCATCGCGCCGGCCGGGCTGCCGCGGCCGATCGTCGACAAGCTCAATGCGGCGATCAACCGGGCGATCCAGTCCGGCGAATTCAAGGCCCGCTTCGCCGCCATCGGCGACGAGCCGGCCGGAGGCACGCCCGAGGAATTCGCCGCGGTGATCGCGTCGGACTCCAAGAAATGGGGCGAGGTGATTGAGCGGGCGGGGATCAAGTTCGAATGATTTCGTCATTCCGGATTGCCGCCCAGCGGCAAGTCTGGAATCCATAAGCCCTGCGCTGGGATTATGGATTCCGGGCTCCTCGCTTTGCTCGGCCCCGGAATGACGAGTGCACTTTCCTCGCCTGCGGACTCAACCCATATTGTGCCGATGGCGAAAGGCCCGAAACAGCGCGATCCCGCCAAGCATTCGAAAAAAGACCCGGCCAAGCCGACCCGCGCCAAGGCGGCGCGGCCGGATGCGCCGGTGCTCGACGATTCGCTGGCGGATCTGCTCAATCCGGCCATCGGCCAAGGCACGGCCGGACTGGGCTCGCAGACCGGGCTGCAGCAGCCGCCCGACAATTCCTTCGACCGCCGCGCCGACTTTGCCAATGCGCATCGCGCGCGCGCCTCGGTGGCGCGCGGTTTTGGCGAAGCGCCGCAGCAGGGCTATGTCGGCAAAAGCCCAAGTAAAAGTCCAAGTAAAAGCCCGGTGGCGCCGGGCGAGCTCGATCCCGATCTGGCGAAAGCTTTGGGAATCGACGAGCCGGACGAAGACCGCGATACCGCAGCCGGGGTGATCAGATACGGCGACGAGAACCGATCGCGCCGGGCGCGCCCCGCGCCGATCGAAGGCGGCATCGGCGCCTTCGGCAGCGCCGCGAGCCAGCAATCGCTCGACCGCCTGCTGCGCGAAGGCCGCGACGAATTCCGCGGCCAGCCGTTGTGGACGCCGCACCGGCCGCCGCGACCGGACAAATCCGAAGGCGGCCGCACGCTCGTCATCAAATCCGATTTCGACCCCAAGGGCGATCAGCCGACCGCGATCAAGGATTTGGTCGAAGGCGTGCGGCGCAACGACCGCACCCAGGTCCTGCTCGGCGTCACCGGATCGGGCAAGACTTTCACCATGGCCAAGGTCATCGAGGAAACGCAGCGCCCGGCGCTGATCCTGGCGCCGAACAAGACGCTGGCGGCACAGCTCTACGGCGAGTTCAGGAGTTTCTTTCCCGACAACGCGGTGGAGTACTTCGTCAGCTATTACGACTATTACCAGCCGGAAGCCTATATCCCGCGCACCGACACCTATATCGAGAAGGATTCCTCGATCAACGAGCAGATCGACCGCATGCGCCACTCGGCGACGCGCGCGCTGTTGGAGCGCGACGACGTCATCATCGTCGCCTCGGTGTCGTGCATCTACGGTATCGGCTCGGTCGAAACCTATTCGGCGATGACCTTCACCGTCAAGCGCGGCGAGAAGCTCAACCAGCGCCAACTACTCGCCGATCTGGTCGCGCTGCAATACAAGCGCTCGGCCGGCGATTTCTTCCGCGGCTCATTCCGCGTGCGCGGCGATGCGATCGAAATCTTCCCGGCGCACTATGAGGACCGCGCCTGGCGGGTGTCGCTGTTCGGCGACGAGGTGGAATTCGATTCACGAATTCGATCCGCTCACCGGGCAGAAGACCGACGAGCTGGAATTCGTCAAAATCTACGCCAATTCGCACTACGTCACGCCGCGGCCGACGCTGCTGCAGGCGATTTCCGGCATCAAGCTCGAATTGCGGCAGCGGCTTGAGCAGCTCAACGCCGCCGGGCGGCTCCTGGAAGCGCAGCGGCTCGAACAGCGCACGCTCTACGATCTGGAAATGATGGAGGCGACCGGCGCCTGCGCCGGCATCGAGAACTATTCGCGCTATCTCACCGGAAGGAAGCCCGGCGAGCCGCCGCCAACCTTGTTCGAATATGTGCCCGACAATGCGCTGGTATTCGTCGACGAGAGTCACGTCACCGTGCCACAGCTCGGCGGCATGTATCGCGGGGATTTTCGCCGCAAGGCGACGCTCGCAGAATACGGCTTCCGCCTGCCCTCATGCATGGACAACCGGCCGCTGCGCTTCGAGGAATGGGACGCGATGCGGCCGCCGACGCTCGCGGTGTCGGCGACGCCCGGGCCATGGGAGCTCAACGAATCCGGCGGCGTGTTCACCGAGCAGGTGATCCGCCCGACCGGCTTGATCGATCCGCCGGTCGACGTGCGGCCGGCGCGCACCCAGGTCGACGATCTGGTCGGCGAAGTGCGGCAGGTGGCGCAGGCCGGCTACCGCGCGCTGGTCACGGTGCTGACCAAGCGCATGGCCGAGGATTTGACCGAATATCTGCACGAGCAGGGCATTCGCGTTCGCTACATGCATTCCGACATCGACACCATTGAGCGCATCGAAATCATTCGCGATCTCCGCCTTGGCGCCTTCGACGCGCTGGTCGGCATCAATCTGCTGCGCGAGGGTCTCGACATCCCGGAATGCGCGCTGGTCGCCATTCTCGACGCCGACAAGGAAGGCTTTCTGCGCAGCGAGACCAGCCTGGTGCAGACCATCGGCCGCGCCGCGCGCAATATCGACGGCCGCGTCATTTTGTACGCCGACCAGGTCACCGGCTCGATGGAGCGCGCCATGGCGGAAACCAGCCGCCGCCGCGAGAAGCAGGAACAATTCAACATTGAAAACGGCATCACGCCGGAAAGCGTGCGCAAGGGCATCGGCGATATCCTCAACAGCGTTTACGAACGCGACCATGTGCTGATCGCGGCCGGCGCCGGCGAAGCCGGCGAGTTCGAGGAAGCCGCCACTATCGGCCATAATTTCCAGGCGGTGCTTGCCGACCTCGAAACCCGCATGCGCGCCGCCGCAGCCGATCTCGACTTCGAGGAAGCCGCCCGGCTGCGCGACGAGATCAAGCGCCTGCGCACCACCGAGCTCGCCGTCACCGACGACCCCACGGCAAAATTCCTACCCTCCCCTGCAGGGGGAGGGTCGACGCGCGGAGCGCGGCGGGGTGGGGCTGTCAGCCGCGTGCACAAACCCAGCCTCGATGAAATGGGCATCGCGCTCCATCACGAAGTGGCGCCGCATCGCGCCGGCGGCCGGAGCGCGCCGCGCAAACCCAATCTCGACGAGATGGGACCCGGCGTTGAATCGGTGCCGGCCCAAGAGGCGGCGAGCGCCGGAAGCACGACAGGGAAGCAAAAAGATTTCCGTTCCGGTCCGCGTTCGACGCTCGGCCGTCCCGGCATGCGCGGTGGCTTTAAACCGCGCGGGCGCTGAGCGTAGCGGACGCGAAACAGAAATGGCCGGAACTCGTCCGGCCATTTCGTCAGTCCCTAAAAGTAGTGGCCGCGGTTGGCGCCGTCATAACGGCCCGACTTCATGCAGCATGCTTTAAAACCGGCGTCCGGACCCGCACGGACACAGGTCATTGCGGCCGAGCTTTTCGATCAATTCAACGTCGCCGCGCACGAAGCGCCGGCCGCGTTTGACATGGGTTTCCGACGGGAACGACTTCCGCCGCTTACGCGTGATCGCGAAAGCAGGGGAGGTCTTCGAAATCGCGATGCTTGCGCATGGCACACCTCCATTGAAACGGCGGCCGCTCGGCCGCGCGGTTTCTGCTATCACTTGAAAATCGCTCACGCAAATCGTCGCTCGGGAATATCAGTGCGTTTCCCCCGCCGGCTCGAAGCCAATGTCGTTGCGGCGCGCGCAGGCGCGCAGCCAGGGCACCACGCCGCTTGGTATCGAAAATTGCATGCGCTCGACCTTCGGCGCGTTGAAATCAACGTCTACGCCGTCGCCAAGCGCCGCGGCCAGCGCCAGGCCGTGCTGCGGGAAAATTCCGATCTCGTCGGTGCCGAGCGCATTGGCGTCGAAGCCGGAAAACGGCTTGGCGCCGATCGCCAGCGCCGACGCGACCGGCGCCTCGCCGGGCACATCGATGTTGGAATCCTTCAACAGCATGGTCAGGCCCTTGGCGCGGCTCGCCATCAGGAACGTGCCGATGACATGCAGCTTGACGACGGGACCGGAGCCCTGCGGCTCCGAATAGTGCTGCCGGATCATGCAGACGAGAATCCGGCCGTCATTGCCGCGCAGCTCGGAGGCGTCCCAGCCGGCGATTTTCCATTTGATCTCGATGCCGGGCGGCCCGGCCGGGGTGGCGATGGCCGGCGCGATCTCCGGCGAGCGCGGCCGCGCCGCCGGCAGCGCCGGCGCGTTCGGATCGGTCGGCTTGTCGATGGCGATATGGAACTTCTTGCCGCATTGAACGAGCCAGGCCAGCGCATCGTCCGGCAGATCGAGCGCGATCGGGCCGGTATCGATGCCGGCGCCGCCCGAATGCAAATGCAGCGAGGCGGCGTTCTTCAGCGCGGCCAGCGCGCCGGCCGCATTGCCGGGATGCAGAGCGACGCTGTCCGACCCGGCGATGGTAAAGCCGACGGCCGGAAACGACACGCCGTCGACGATGACCTCCGCCTGCTCGTCCAAAACATCTTCCGACGGCAATTTGTCGTCGAGAATGGCAAAGGCCAGCCCGGCGCCGGTGCTGATGTCCACGCTCAGGCGGGTGTCGATGGGTCCGGCCCGGCCGGCGCGCGGGCGCATCGCCACCATCACGCACTGCCTGACCTTGCCATCCGGCCCGAGCTGCGGCACCGCGCTCCAGGTCCCTTCCGGGAAATGCACTTGCTTGCCGGGCATCGGCTGTGGGGCGGCCGCCTGAGCCGTGCCGCCGATGCTGCCGGCCAAAGCGGCCGACACGGCGATGGCCGCGCCCGCGAGCATTCCCCGAAACCAGGATTTTGTACGGCTCATCGCCCTGCCCCGCTTCCGCTCCGCGCCTACGCTAAGGCGAGCCGGCGCTTGCGCCAGCTTTGGCAGCGCACAGGCCTCGCACTCATTCGACGTGGCAAAGCGGCGGCGGGTTCAACCGGCCCCCGGCTGGGCAGTAAGCGGTGAACCGCGACATCGGCGCGGGCAGCGGCAGCCCGGATATCGCTGGGCCGGGCAGATGGGATAGATTGCGCCACACGCTTGCGAATCATCCACCGCGAACCCGGAGGCCGCCATGGCGAAAGGTCAGATGCGAAGCAACAAGGAAAAGAAGAAGCCGAAGCAGGACAAGAACAAGAAAAAAGGCGGCGCCGCGCCTTCACCGTTCGCCGCCATGCACAGCCAGTCGCAGCCCGGCGGCAATGCGTACGGCAAGAAGAACTAGGCGGCGCCGCGCAATCCGCTAGCCCGAGATCACCTCGGCGATCATCATGTCGTGCGGGTTGACGATCAAAAGCTTGCCGTTGACCTTGGCGTAGTCGTAAGCGCGCAGCGCGGGAACGGCGCTGGCCGCTTTCTCCGGGATGGCGTGGACCGTCAGCGTGCTGGGAATGGCCGAGCTCGTCGTGGGTTGGAAGCTCGCCGGCGCGCTGGACGTCTTCGCGCCGCTTAAATCCGTCCATGCCGTCTTCTGATCCTGGCGCGATAGCGTCAGACTGTCGGCCGCCTTCGGCGTCGACGCCGAAAACAACGCCGCCGAAGCCGGAACGAGGGACACGGTGACGCCGGCCAGCAGCACCGCCGCGGCCAAGGCGAGTGTCGTTTGCGATTTCATTGGCGATCTCCTCCTTGCGGAATGATCGCCCCGTAGTGCAAACGCATGGCCCGGGCGGCCTGTTTCGTTACATTGGGTTCATGTGGCGCGGCGGGGCGTCGCGCATTCGAGCAGCCAAATGCCTTGTGGATGGGATTGCGAAAGCTCTTGATTTCTAAGAGTTTTTATGGGAACAAATAGAGAACATATTTAAGCGAGCGATTCGATGAACGCGCCAGCCCGAATTGTCCGACTGCGCGCCGACGCGCAGGTGCGCATGGCTTGCGAGGACAATCTCGATTTTATGCGTCGGCTCGACAGTAAGACCGTAAAACTCATCGTTACGTCGCCGCCTTACAATATTGGCAAAGCGTACGAACGAAGGGATTCGTTGGAGAACTACGTCAAGGCGCAGACACAGGTCATTTCAGAATGCGTGCGACTTCTGCATGACCAGGGCTCAATCTGCTGGCAAGTCGGCAATCACGTTCAAAACGGTGAGGTTTTCCCTCTCGACATCATCCTCTTTCATGTCTTCAAGGATCACGGATTACACCTGCGTAATCGGGTCATCTGGCATTTCGAACATGGGCTGCACTGTTCAAAGCGGCTGTCAGGACGGCACGAAACGATTCTTTGGTTCACGAAGTCGGCCGACTATACGTTCCATCTCGATTCCATTCGGGTTCCATCGAAGTACCCGAACAAAAAATATTTCAAGGGCCCAAAAATCGGGCAGTTATCCGGCAACCCACTCGGCAAGAATCCTGGCGATGTTTGGATTTTTCCAAACGTAAAGAACAATCACGTCGAAAAGACCCAACATCCATGCCAGTTTCCAGTTGAACTAGTCGAAAGACTCGTGCTCTCGATGACGAACAAGGGAGACGTTGTATTTGACCCATACATGGGCGTCGGCTCCGCCGTTGTCGGCGCGATTAAGCACGACCGCATCGGCTGGGGCTGCGACATTCAACCGAAGTATGTTGATCTTGCCTGGGCTCGCGTGCATCAATTGCGCGCAGGAACATTAAAGACGCGGCCGATGGATCGGCCCGTTTATGATCCGACTAAGCCCAAGGGCGGACATACATGAAGTATGAGATTTTTAGTTATCGATTTGCCCAGGAGATACTGCAACATAAAAAGCATATTAAGTGCTGGAATGAGATCATTGAAGCTGTAGTGCAAGCGCCCCTTTTTGCGTATCCTGGAAAATCGAAAAACTCGAAACTAGATGTCGTCCAACAACTAGAAAATGCATACTTTGATCGCAAATTTGCGATTGAGTTCGGATGGGAGTTCCATCCCATAGCGACCAAAATTCCTAACAGCTATCTGACCGCCGACTTCAGAAAAGAATTCAACGGTCTACATGTTCAAACCGAAGTCCAATTCGGCAATATGTCTAGGTGGTATAGCGACATTTTCAAATTTCAGGCCGCGTACAGCGAGTCATTGACACAGGCCGCTGTGAGTATTGTCCCCATGCTATCGCTCGCAACTCGTATTGATTCCAACATTGCAAACTTTGAAAGATGTAAACGTGAGCTGCCATCGGCAAATCTCTCGATTACATTGCCGATCCTCCTTGTTGGCGTGTCAGTAGATGAAAAGACAGCTGTAATCGATGTTTCCAAATCAAAATTTTCAGGCATCAAGGAAATTACCGGCAGGGGAAAACTTGATAACCGATGGCGTATCATTAATTCTTATTTCCAAAAGCAGCCGATCCAAAAAATAAGCGAGGAATCGCCGACCGGCCCTACTTTGGTGCCATCGGCGGATGAGGAGGCGGAATCAGAAGGCTCGTAGCGATGGCCTGGTATCGCAACTACTACAAATGCGCCCGGTGCGGTTATGAATGGCCGGACGAATGGTCGTGCATGTGCGACGACGATTGTCCCGAATGCGGCGCCAGACACATGTCTCCCGTAGACAGCGACAATCTGACAGAAGTTATTGAGCCGGACGGCGAGGAATACGTCGTGCTGTGGTCGCCCGAAACAGCCGAGCACGATCCGGCCTATTGCGAGCTAGGACGCTTTTCAACTCGCGCCGAGGCCCAGGCGTTTCTCGCAACCGGCTGATGCCCTTCACCGCTTCAACTTCGCGGTAAACGAAAAGCCGCCCGAGCCGCAGCAGGGGCAGCTCATGGCGATGAGGATCGATTGCTTCTGCTCGTCGGTTAGGTCGGCGCGGTCCAGCATGACCGCGGTCTGCTTCTGAAACAGCTCGTGCAGCGTCGCATTGCCGGCGAGGATTTGGTCGTCGGCCGGCGGGATGGCCGGCTCGGAAAGCGATGTGCTGTCTTTGGTTTTCGGCATCCTTGGCGACCCCTGACGGGAAATGTAGTCCCGTGGCGGCTTGTGACAAGGCAACGCACGGCGGAAACTAAGCGATCCCCGATCCGTATCTATCGTCGTCATTCCGGGGCCGAGCGAAGCGAGGAGCCCGGAATCCATAACCACAGCGCCTGGGAACAGTGGCTCGAACCTTCACGAACCTCGCGTTCCGTGACTATGGATTCCGGGCCCGCGGGCTTTGCCCACGTCCCGGAATGACGCGAGGATGGGCAAAGCCATGACCGCAGCCCAAACTATGACTATGCAAAACGACAGCGAAGCCTTCTATGCCTCCGTGCCGGTGCGGCGCGGGTTTCGCAGCCTGATGGACGCCGGCCGCTATATGCCGCTGCCGGGCAACTGGACCGTCGGCATCGCCGACGTGGTGGCCTCGACCAAGGCGATCGCCGAGAAACGCTACAAGGCCGTCAACATGGCCGGCGCCGCGGTGATCGCGGCGCTGACCAATGCGCTCGGCGGGCGTGAATTTCCGTTCGTATTCGGCGGCGACGGCGCGAGCTTCGCGGTATCGCCAGACGACGCCGCCGCGGCGCGCACGGCGCTGGCGGCGACCGCGGCCTGGGCCGACGGCGAGCTCGGGCTGACGCTGCGGGTGGCGCTGATCCCGGTGGCGCGTATCCGGGCGCAAGGGCTCGACGTCCGCGTGGCGCGCTACGGGCCGTCGGAGAACCTGTCCTATGCGATGTTCGCCGGCGGCGGGCTGGCCTGGGCCGATGCCGCGGTCAAGCGCGGCGAATTCGCCGTCACCCCGGCGCTGCGGGGCAACTGGCCCGATCTCACCGGGCTGTCGTGCCGGTTCGAGGAATTCCGCGCCGCGCGCGGGCTCATTCTGGCCGTGCTGGTGATGCCGGCGCCCGGCGGCGATCCGGCGGCGTTCCGCGCGCTGACCGAGGACATCGTGGCGCTCGTGGAAAACAGCCCCGAGGCCGGGCGGCCGCTGCCGGCGGGCGGGCCGAAGCTTGGCTGGCTGCCGCAGGGCGTGGCGCTGGAAACCCACACGCTGCCCGGCGGCGGCTTCAAGCGCGCCCGCGTGCTGGCGCGGACGTTGCTCTATTTCCTGGTCATGCGCTCCGGACTGCGCGTCGGCGATTTCGTGCCGGCGACCTATCTGCGCCAGGTCGTGGAGAATTCCGACTTCCGCAAATACGACGACGGGCTGCGCATGATCATCGACTGCACGCCGGAACTGGCCGACACGCTGGAACGGCGGCTCGCCGCGGCGGCGGGGACGGCGAATTACGGCCTGCACCGGCAGAGCGCCGCCATGATGACCTGCTTCACGCCGTCGCCGACGAAGAGCGATCACGTGCATTTCATCGACGGCGCGCAGGGCGGCTATGCCGCCGCCGCCACCGCGCTGAAGGCCGCATTGGCGGCAGGCTGACCCGAGGAAAGGCTTACAGTCCCGGCTTGGCCAGCGCGTCGGCGCCGGCTCTGGCGACCTGCTCGTCCTGCACCGACAGCGCGCCGGAGACGCCGACGGCGCCGATGATCTTGCCGTCGACCAGGACCAGCACGCCGCCCTGCAGCGGGGTGATGTCCTTGAGCGCCAGAAGCCGCATGCCGGCGCCGCCATTGGCGATGGCGTCGTCGAGCGCCTTACTCGGCAGCTTGAATTCGAGCGCGGTGCGCGCCTTGCCCTCGGAGGTGGTGATGGCGCTTAGCTGCGCGTTATCGATCTTGTGGAACATCACCAGGTTGCCGCCGGAATCGAGAATGGTGATGCCGACCTGCCAGGAATTCTTGGCCGCTTCGAGCTCGGCCGCGGCCATGACGTGCTTGGCCTGATCGAGCGTGATCGGCGGCCCATAAGGCGGCGTCGCCCCGGTCGGCACCGGCTGCGGCTGCTGCGCCAGAGCCGGAACGGCGGCCGATCCGGCCAAGCCTAAACCAGTCAAGGCTACGCCGGCGGCGACCGCGCAGGCGAGTGCGAACATGCGAAACATCTGGAAGGCCTCCCACCGGCGTGGACCGATCATGCCGAATCTGGCCGCACAATAAGGGGCAAAAGCGGCAGACGAAAGCCGGGGCGATCCCTGAAAACGTGATCGCCGCGCCCGGTGCAGCGGCTCGGCGCGCGGATTATATTTGGCTCGCCATCGCCAATGACCGAATGGGAGCCCCCGCCATGTTTTCATTCCGCAAAAAGCTCGAAATTCCGACCGCCGCCGACGCCTTGCCCGGGCGTTCGACGCCGATCCCGACCGCGCAGCGGCATTTCGTCAACGGCCACGGGCTCAAGGGGCCCTATCCCGAAGGGCTGGCAATGGCGATGTTCGGGCTCGGCTGCTTCTGGGGCGCCGAGCGCAAATTCTGGGAGCTCGGCGACGGCGTTTACGTGACCGCGGTCGGCTATGCCGGCGGGCCGACGCCGAATCCGACCTATGAGGAAGTCTGCTCCGGCCGCACCGGCCACAACGAGGTCGTGCTGGTGGTCTACGACCCGAAGAAAATCTCCTACGAGCAACTGCTCAAGACGTTCTGGGAGAGCCACGACCCGACGCAAGGCATGCGCCAGGGCAACGACGTCGGCACCCAGTACCGCTCCGGCATCTATGTGTTCTCGCCGGCGCAGCGCGCCGCCGCCGAGGCCTCCAAGGCCGCCTATGCCAAGGCGCTCGATGCGCGACGCATGGGCCCGATCACCACCGAAATCGTCGATGCGCCGCCGTTCTATTTCGCCGAGGACTATCACCAGCAATATCTCGCCAAGAATCCAAACGGCTATTGCGGCCTCGGCGGCACCGGCGTGAGCTGCCCGATCGGCACGGGAGTGGCAGCGTAGAGCGCATTGACCGGACGGTCTCAGAATCGGCACAGTGCAGGTACCGACCCGTCATCCTGAGGTGGCCGCGAAGCGGCCCTCGAAGGATACGGCCCGCGCGCCTCGACCGTCGCCCTTCGAGGCTCGCTCCGCTCGCGCCTCAGGGTGACGGAACACACATCATGTCCTGGCCCGACGGACGCTACATCCAGGCGTCGGTGTTTTTCAGCCGCTGGCTGTTGGCGCCGTTCCTGCTCGGCCTGCTGCTCTGCCTGCTGCTGCTGATCTACCGCTTCTTCGGCGACCTGTTCGAGCTGACGCTGCAAGTGCGGGGCATGAACTGGCACGACCTCGTCACCAACGTGCTCAATCTGGTCGATCTGGCGCTGACGGCGAATCTCGTGATCATCGTGATTTTCTCCAGCTATGAGAACTTCATCCGCCGTATCGACGCCACCGCGCATCCGGACTGGCCGCATGGCCTTACCCAGGTCGATTTCGGCGCGCTCAAGCAGAAGCTGCTCGGCTCGATCGTCGGCATCGCCGCGGTCGATGCGCTGGCCTGGTATTTCGACCTGGAAAAAGAGCCGGACACGTCGAAGCTGATCTGGGTGCTCGGCTTCCCGGTGACCTTCGCCTTGGTCATGCTGCTGTTGGCCGTCGCCGACTGGCTGACCGGGCTGCGCAAGACCCACGCCGAGTAAATGCTTGGGTAGGCTACGCATCCCGGCGCGGTGAGGGATTGTTAACCATAACTGGCGTTAATCGGACCTCGGCTTTGGCTCGAAGCGAGGTCGGATTGTGCCTATGCGGGTCGCCCGCCCTCTTCTGGTGTTGTTTGCCCTGGCAATTGCGGTGGGTGGATGCGCGCGGCAGCCCGTGATGCGGGTGCAGATGGCGTCCGCGCCGGCGCCCTATGGCATCGACAATGTGGTTTATGGCGCGGCGCCGGGCGCCTATGGCGCGCCACCAGCCGCTTATGCGGCCGCCGCACCCTCGCCCTACCGAGCCGCGCCGGCTTATGCCGCAGCCGCACCGGCCTATGCGACGCCGGCCGCGCCAGCCTACGGAGTCGCGACGAGTCCGACCTACGCCGCGATCACCGGGCAGACCTACGCCGCCCCCGCTTACGCGGCGCCCGCTTATGCAACGGCGGCCCCGTCGCCCTACGGCGGCGTCGCCACGACAGGGGCGGTCGGCATGGCCGGCGGCTATCCCATGGCAGCAGCCGCGCCCGCCGCTTACGCCGCGCCACCGCAGCAATACCCCTACAGGCTCGATTCCGGCGATCGGCTGCGCGTGGTGGTGTTCGGCCAGGACGGGCTGACCAACTCCTATGTCCTCGACGCCAGCGGCGACATCGCCATGCCGCTGATCGGCTCGGTGGCGGCGCGCGGACTGACCACCGACCAGCTTTCAGGCCGCATCGCCGACCTATTGCGCCAGGGCTATGTGCGCGACCCGCATGTCGCGGTCGAGGTCGAAGCTTACCGGCCGTTCTTCATCCTCGGCGAAGTGACGCAGCCCGGCCAATATCCTTACGTCGCCAATATGACGGTGGAGACCGCGGTGGCGATCGCCGGCGGTTTCACGCCGCGCGGCTACAAGCAAAACGTCGTCATCAGCCGCAATTACGGCGGCCAGGCCTATCGCTTCAAGACGCCGATCACCGCGCAGATCCAGCCCGGCGACACCATCCAGGTGCAGGAGCGGTGGTTCTGACCGGGGATCGGCGATCAGTAAATCAGGGATCAGGGATCAGATATCAGACTCACGATCCTTGATCACTGATTGCTGATTGCTGATTGCTGATTGCCGATTACTGATTACTGAAATACCGGCCGCGATAGCTGTGCTCGTCGACGCCTGAAGCCAGCGCCCAATCGGCGAGCTCTTCGTGGCGCGCGAACCACACATCCGGCGACTTGGCGATGTAGCGCAAAATTTCCTGCACCACCGAAGTCATCAAGGGCCGGCCGCCGAACTGGCAGTGGATGACCAGAACCATCAGCGCCATCGGCTCGTTTTCCGACAGGTAGTCGAAGGTCCCTTTGTAAGCGTCGAAAAGATCGCGTGGGCTGGCGCGCATAACCCGGTTGTCCGAGAAGTCCGTCGTCGGCACGCCGGCGATGACGCCATGCGGCGTGTGAATGCGGATCGGCAGATCGGCATAAGTCACGTCGCAGGTCCATTTCAATCCGGCCTGCGCCAGGAAGCCGGCGGTTTCCGGCGTGAACGCGATAACCGGGCTGCCCCAGCCCGTGACCTTCTTGCCGCCGCAGGATTCCAGAAGATCGATGCTCTGGCGGATCGTCTTTTGCTGATCCTCAAGCGACATATAGGCGAGCAATTTGTCCTGGACATAAGCGTGGCCGCCGATGTCGTGACCCGATTTCACGATCTGCTTGACGGCGTCGGGATATTCCTCGGCGCAGCGCCCATTGGTGAAAAAGGTGCCCGGGAATCTGCAAGTGGTCGAGCATCCGGATCAGGCGCCACACCCCGACGCGCCCGCCGTAGGTCGACCACGCCTTGCTGGCATGGTCGACGGTGCCGGCTTTGAGATGCGTGGTCTGCACCGAATAATTCGGCGCGGCGTTTTCCGACCAGGTCTCGAACATCACGGTGACCGACACTGCGATTTTCTTGCCGTTCGGCCAGCCAGGCTTGGTCGCCATTCCAAACTCCTTCATTCGATCTGCGGAATGCCCAAAGCGGGAATCAATTGCCGCCATTTCTTCAAATCGGCGGCGATATAGGCGGCGAACCGGTCGTGCGGCAGATAAGCTGGCGCACAGCCGATCTTGTCCAACGCGTCGCGAAAGCCTTGTTGCTGTTCGAGTTCGGCGGCGGCGCGGTCGAGCCGGGCGACGATCGCATCCGGCGTCTTCGGCGGCGCGACCAGACCGAACCAGGTGTCCATGCGCACGTCGGGAAGCCCGTATTCGGCCGTGGTCGGAACGTCGGGAAACAGCGGATGCCGGGTCGGGCCGGTCTGCGCCAGGATGCGCAGCTTGCCGCCTTGGGCGACGCGGGCGCTGGCAAGGCCCATCGACACCATCTCGATCTGCCCGGCCATGGCGTCGGTCGCGGCCTGTTCGCCGCCGCGATAGGGCACGTGGATGATGTCGATGCCGGTCTTGAGCTTGAGCATCTCGACGGCGATATGCAGCGCGCCCCCGATGCCGTTCGTTCCGTAATGCAGCTTGCCCGGCCTCGCTTTGGCATACGCGATGAACTCCGGCAGCGTCTGCGGCGGCAATTTCGGGTAGATGGCGAACACCGTCCACGACGTGGTCATCAAGGCGACCGGCGTAACGTCCCTGGTCGGATCGTACGGGTAGCCCTTCTTTTCGAAAGGCAGCATGGCAAGTTCGGACGGACCGATCATCAGCGTGTAACCGTCCGGGTCGGCGTGGACCAACACGTCGGTGCCGAGCTGCGTCATGGCGCCCGGCCGGTTGTCGACGACGACCGGCTGTCCCAACCGCTCGCTCAGGCCCTGGGCGACCAATCGGCCGATCACATCGACCAGCGAACCGGCGGGCGACGTGACGATCAAGTGGATTGGGCGCGACGGATAATCGTCGGCGGCGGCGAAACGCAGCGCCGCCAGCAGCAACGTCAACGTCGCGACACCGAGAAGTCCGAAGCGCCGGCGGCACACCATGCCATGCTCCTCCCCAGGATTTTTCAGTTGGCAGAGCCCGGGGATCAGGCGCGATCCGCCTGAACCCCGTCGCTCCGAATGCTACGCGCTTGTGATTACTTCACGTGCTTTGCCAGGAACGCCATCGAGCGCTGCCAGGCGAGCTTGGCGGCTTCGGCGTTGTAGCTGCCGCGCTCGTCGCAATGAAAACCGTGCTGCGCGTCGGGATAGACATAGATTTCGCAATCGCCGCCGCGCTTCTGCTTGATCATTTCGACGTCGCTCATCGGGATCGAAGCGTCCTTTTCGCCGAAATGCATCTGCACCGGAATCTTCGGCTTCTCGTCGGCGTTCTTGGCGATCTGGCCGCCGTAATAGCACACCGCGGCGGACAGGCCGTTGAGCTTGCAGGCGGCAAGGAATGAGATGGTGCCGCCCATGCAGAAGCCCATGATCGCGGTCGGACCGCTTTTCTTCAGCTCGTCGATCGAGGCCTGCACGTCGCGCAGCATCGCGCCCCAATCGGGATTGGCGACGAATTTGCGCGCATTGGCGATCTCGTCGGGCGTATAGCCGGATTCGAAGTTCGGCTGCTGGCGGTCGAACACCGCCGGCGCCAGCGCCGCATAGCCTTCGCCGGCCAGCCGGTCGCACACCGCGCGGATGTGATGATTGACGCCGAAGATTTCCTGAATGACGACGATGCCGCCTTTGGCCTTGCCGGCCGGATCGGCGCGATAGGCGCCGAGCTTGAAATTATCCGATGACGTCAATGTAAAGTGCTGACCCAAGGTGATCCTCCTGTGCGATTGACGGCCGGCCTCGCCCGCGCCGGCCGCATTTGAACGGGGGTAGCCTAGCGGTGCAATGTGGCCCGCTCAACCCACCTGCGGCTCAGCGCGTGACGACGATGAAATTGGTGCCTTCGCCGGTTTCCTCGCCGAGACCGTGGTCGGACACGATCAGCGACGAGCCGGGAACGATCAGCGCGGAAATGTAATCGATCGCCGCCTGCGGGATGCCGATGCGGGCCAGCGCCTCGGCCGGCGTCTGCGGCGGCGGCAGATCGGCGAATTTCTCGTGTTCTTCGCTCTCGCGTCTGCCGCGCTCATATTTCTCGTAGCGCGTTTCGTGCTTGGCCTTGCGCTTCGGCTGTGGCGGCGGCTCGCCCGGCAGCGCGACGACGTCCCAGCGCAGCGTCGTGCGGTCGTCGCCGGTAAATCCGAGCGCGGTAAACACGTCGGTGCCGAACGGCTTGTCGGGGTCCGTGATGGTGACCGGCGCCTGGAACAGCGGCGCAAAATCCTGACGCACGTAAATCTTCTTCGCCTTGCGGCTGACGAAAATCGCGATCGGCGCCTTGCTTGCCGGCGCGGTCTTGATCAGGCTTGGCGGCTCGGCTGGCGGCATCGGCACGCTGGGATCGAGCGCGGCAGTGGCGGGCGCCGGCGGATCCGGCACGATTGCGGACGCGGGGATGGGTTGATCCGATTTCCGATCGGGCGACGCCGCGGCGCTGGCCTCGACCGTCGGCTTCGGCGGCGACGCCGCGGGCTGCGGCGCGTCGCTGACGGACGGATCGGATTTCGCGGCATCGGCGACAGCGGTAGGCGCGGCGGCGGGACTGCCGGTGCCGACGCGCAGCCCCAGCGCGACCGGGCTCGCCGTGGCCACCGGCGCGGCCGGCGCCGCATCCACAACGGCAGGCGGCGGTTCCGGCGGCTTGTCGCGATGCACGAACAGATGCGGGTCGGCAAACTCGACCGGTTTCAGCTCCTGGCGCGCGACGATCACCGGCACGCCGAGCTTGGTCAGATGATAAAGCCGCACTGCAAAATCGTGCGGCATGCGGATGCAGCCATGCGAGGCGCGATGGCCGATGCCTTCGCCCTCGTGCATCGCCACCCCGGACCAGGTGATGCGCTGCATGAACGGCATCGGCGCGTTGCTGTAGATGTTGGAGCGGTGGAAGACCTGCTTTTGGATGACGCTGAAGACGCCGAGCGGCGTCGGCAGGCTCGGCACGCCGGTGGCGATCGAGGTGTCGGCGACGTGCGTGCCGTCGCTGTAAAGATGCAGCTTCTGCTGATCGATGGAGACGAAGATCTGCAGCGGCCCCTTCGGCATATTGCCGAATGGATCCTGGCCGACTTTGCCGGCGTCCTTGCCGGCGTGCTTGACCACGCGGTGTTTGGACCGGTGCCAAGGTCCGTACGCAAATCCATAATAATATTGGGCAGATGCCGGCGCCGAATAGAGCGTCACAGTCAATGCCGTGCACAGCGCCAGCGTGCAAACGCCGCCAAATCCCTTTCCGGCGTAAAACTGTGCGCCGCGTTGCGCGCCTGGAATGCTCACTTGCGCCCCCGTCCCAGCGGGAATTCGCGATTTGCAGCGTAAACCCTAGCGACCACGGTCAACTCCCGCCACATCGCGGAATGATGGCGGCCAATTCATGGCGCAAAGAGGTTAAAGGGTCATGCAAACCGCATCATGACACCGCTGCGCGGCAGCGATGAACATTTTTTCTTGAGCGAATGTTTGCGGCCCGACTTACGAGGCCGGGGTCAGCGCGAAAGCTTGCGCCAACAGCTCGTAGGAATGGCGGCGCGCTGCATGGTCGTAGACCATGGTGGTGATCATAAGCTCATCGGCGGAGGTGGCTTCGGTCAAAGCGCGCAGCCGCTCCATCACGCGATCGATGCCGCCGACGACGAGCCGCGCGCGATGCCGGGCGACGCGGTCGCGGTCGACGGGCGTATAAGGGTAGGCGGCGGTCTCCTCGGGCGAGGCGAGCGGCAGATATTCACCTTTGGCACGGCGCGCATAATGCAGATCGGCGCTCGACGCCAGGCGTTCGGCTTCGGCGTCGCTGTCGGCCGCGATCACGGCGGTGCCGAGAATGGCATAGGGCTGTGCCAGCGTCGCCGACGGCTTAAAATGCTCGCGGTAAGCAAGCATGGCGCTTGCCGCGTCGTGGTCGGCGAAATGATGCGCAAAAGCGAAGCCCATGCCGACCGCGGCGGCAAGCTCGGCGCTGTAACCGCTGGAGCCTAACAGCCAGATCGGCGGCAGTGCCACGTCGGCGGGAACCGCATGCACGTTGCGGAACGGATGGCCTTCCGGAAAGCCGCCGCGCTCGAGCAGCAGGAGCTCCTGAAAACGCTCCAGGAAGTCGTCGCCTTGGCGCGGATCCTGCCGCGCGCGCAAGGCATAAGAGGTGACCGGATCGGTGCCCGGCGCGCGGCCGAGCCCGAGATCGATGCGGCCCGGAAACAGCGCCTCCAGCACTTTGAAGCGCTCGGCCACCATCAGCGGCGCATGGTTCGGCAACATCACGCCGCCCGAGCCGACGCGCAGATGCGACGTCACCGCCGCGATTTGTCCAATCATGATTTCCGGCGCGGAACTGGCGATGTTCGCCAGATTATGGTGCTCGGCGACCCAATAGCGCTTGTAACCGAGCCGGTCGGCCAGCCGCGCCAGATCGAGCGAATTGCGCAACGCCGCCGCGCCCGGCGTCGCGGTGGTCACGGGCGACAGATCGAGGACCGAAAGCGGGATCACGCGAAACCGGCTCTTTGCGCATCGGGGCGAGGACGTATGTCCAGGCCGGCAGTCTATGAGCCCGCCGCGGTGGCTGCCGTCAATCCCGGGGCAAGGCCGGTGCAAGACCGGTCGGGCCGGTGAATAAAAATGGCCGGCGCCTTGGCGCCGGCCACGCGAACCGTCCGTCAGACTGTTAGCGCGTCACCCTGTTAGCGCGTCACTGGCGCCGGCGGCATGGGCGGCGCTCCCGCAGCTTGCGGGGCTGCCGAATATTGCGGGCCGGCGGAATATTGCGGCGCTTGCGGCACGTCGGACAATGTCGTCGGCATGGTGGCCGGCAGCACCACGACGCGGGTGCCGATATTGACCCGGCTATAGAGATCCGAGACGTCCTCATTGGTCAGCCTGATGCAGCCTGACGAAATGTATTTGCCGATCGTCGTCGGATCGTTGGTGCCGTGGATCCGGTACAGCGTGTTGCCGAGATACATGGCGCGGGCGCCGAGCGGATTGGTTTCGCCGCCGGCCATGAAGCGCGGCAGATAGGGCTGACGGTCGATCATCTCTTTCGGCGGGAACCAGTCCGGCCATTCCTTCATGCGGGTGATGCGCTCGGTGCCGGACCAGGTGAAGCCGTCGCGGCCGACGCCGATGCCGTAGCGCATCGCCTTGCCGTGGCCGAGCACGAGATAGAGGTAGGTGTTCGGCGTGTCGACGATGATGGTGCCGGCCGGTTCCGGCGTCGGGAAATTCACGATCTGCCGTTGGAACCGCGACGGCAATTGTGCGTCCGCATTCTGATCCGCCGGCGATTGCGCCGGCAGCGAAGCCACCACCGTCGGCGGCGAAGGCTGCGCCGCGACCGACGGCCCGGCGGGAGCGGCGGCCGGGGGCGGCGGGCTGTTGATCGAGCCGGTCACGTCGGCGGGCGCGGGAGCGCCGGCGACATCGGCCGGCGGGCGCCGATCCGGGCTCGGCAGCGGCTGCGGGGCGAGATACGGCGCGCTTGCCATATGGCCGGCATTGGCATCCTCATTGGGAGCCTGCTGGACATTGCGCGGATCGATCGGCGCGCCATTGGCATCGCGATAAACCGGCGGCGGGGCGCCGTAGCCCGGAGCGGCCGGCTGCGGCGGAAAACTTTGCGCGGCGGCACCGCCGAGCGAAGCGGCGAGGGCGAACGCAACCACGGCAACGAGACTGATGCTGCTACGCAAGACCGACCCCCGGGGACCCCAAATTCAGGAGCTTTTTTGCCCATAACATTTGGCCGGAACAAGGCACAAACCGCGCGTTCGGGCCATAGTTCGACACATCCGCGGCAGTTCCGCCGTGATGGTGAATAATTGGTAATGGCTGTGCCGGGGACGGTTGTGTGTTATTGGTTGTGCGGGGATTGTTGAGGCCGCCGGGCATTTCATTGGGGGATGAGGTCATGGCGCGATTTGACTTGCGTGCCACCTTGAGCGGCGTTTTGGCGGTTGCGTCGCTCGCGGCGGGTTTTGCCGCGCCGGCGCGCGCCCAAAACGCCACCATCGACGATCTCAAGGGCAAAATTTTCGATGCCAAGATGACGCAGCAAACCTTCGCCGGCGGGCTGCGGCATTGCAGCGAGTTGAACGGCTCGAATTTCTATTTCCAGCCGCGCGATCGCGTTCTTAATCTCGAGGACTATCATCGCTCGTTGGACAATCTGGCGCTGCAGGGGGTTTTCAATCCGGAAACCCACAAGCCTTGGAATCAGCAGGCCGCCGATACGCGCTGGGCGCAGGTGCAGGAGGAGGCGGTGAAGGACAAGGCCAATTGCGCGCTGGTGGCAAGCCTGCCCGACCTGCAGAAGAAGCTCCAGGCGCTGCAGCAGCAAGCGACATCATCGCCGAACTCCCAAACCAAAAAGTAGCGCGGCGCGGCCAGGATGCCGCCGCCGCCAACCGCATCGTCCTGCATGCGAGCTTGCGTGCCGGCAGCATCGCGCGCGGCGGAAGTCTTTCAGGCCTGCGCGTGCTAGAACTGGCAGCGGACCGCTGACGCACAGAGATCGGGGGTTACAGCATGGATTGGACTGAGCGACGCGAGCGGCTGCGCGCCATCATCGCAGGACCGCGTTGTATTTATCCTGGATCGGTGTTCGATCCGATCTCGGCTCGCATTGCCGAAGATCTCGGTTTCGAAGCCGGGATGTTCGCCGGCTCGATCGCCTCATTCACGGTGCTCGGCGCGCCCGACATCATCGTGCTGACGCTGAGCGAATTCGCGCAGCAGGCCTATCGCATCAACCGCGCCGGCAAGCTGCCGCTTCTGGTCGATGCCGATCACGGCTACGGCAATGCGCTCAACGTCAAACGCACGGTGGAGGAGCTGGAAACCGCCGGCGTCGCCGCCTTGACGATCGAAGACACCGCACTGCCGACGCACTATGGCGCGAGCGCAGCGACGCTCATTGCCATCCCTGAAGGCGCCGGCAAGATGAAAGCGGCGCTCGCCGGCCGGCAAGACGAGCGGCTGGTCATTGTCGGCCGCACCAGCGCCATGGCGATGACCGGCATCGAGGACGCCATCGCGCGGATGAAGGCCTATGAAGCAGCGGGCGTCGACATGCTGTTTCTCGTCGGCGTAAAGACGCGTGCGCAACTCGACGCCGTCGCCGCCACGGTGAAGCTGCCGCTGTTTCTCGGCAGCGCCGGCGCCGAGCTTTACGATCTCGATTATCTTTCCGCGCGCAACGTCCGCGTCTGTCTGCAAGGCCACATGCCGTTCATGGCCGCGGTCAACGCGGTGCATGAAACGCTCAAAGCGCTGCGCGCCGGCACGCCGCCGGCCGATCTCAAGGGCATAGCGTCGTCCGAATTGATGAAACAGGTCACGCGCCAGGCCGACTACGCCAAGTGGTCCAAGGAATTCCTCAAAGCCGGGCTGTCGTGAGGTTGACCGGCGGAGCCATCCCAGGGCTTGATCCGCGGCCGTACAGTGGACAAATTGCTTATGACGATGCGGAATGCGGCAATCGGATTTGTCCGGATGTTGCTGCCGCCTCAACTCGGCTACAGGCTCCTGCAGTCGACCGCTGCGAGCGAAGGGACATGCGATGCCATCCGTGAGCGATTGGAAGGTGCCGTCCTCCGCGCAACCGAAGGCGGAAGACTATAGCTACGATCTCGAGCAGGCATTGTCGTGCGTGGTCGGCTTGCGGACCATCGTGCCCGCGGACGCGTTCACCGCGGAGACGCTGGGCACCGAACGCGCCGGCAACGGCGTGTTCATTCGCGGCAATGGGCTCGTTCTCACCGTCGGGTATTTGATTACCGAGGCGGAGACGCTGTGGATCACGCTGAACGACGGCCGCTCGGTGCCGGGCCACGTGCTCGGCTACGATCAGGAGACCGGTTTCGGCCTGGTGCAGGCGCTGGCCAAGCTCGACGTGCCCGCGCTTGAAATCGGCGACTCGACCGCGGCAGTCGATGGGCGAACGCGTCGTGGTCGGCGGCTTCGGCGGCCGGCAACGCTCGGTCGCCGCGCGCATCGTCGCCAAGCAGGAATTCGCCGGCTATTGGGAATATGTGCTCGACGAGGCGATCTTCACCGCGCCGGCGCATCCGAATTGGGGCGGCACCGCGCTGATCGGCCCGGCCGGCGATCTGCTCGGCATCGGCTCGCTGCAGCTGCAGCACGCCGCCGAGAAAGGCCAGACGCAAAACATCAACATGATGATTCCGATCGATTTGTTGAAGCCGATCGCCGACGACCTGATGAAATTCGGCCGCCGCAATGCGCCGCCGCGACCGTGGCTGGGTCTTTATGCGACCGAAGTCGAGAACCGGCTGGTCGTCGTCGGGCTCGCCGATCGCGGACCGGCGAAGAAAGCGGATTTGCGGACTGGCGATATTATTTTATCGGTTGCCGGCAAGGACGTCCGCGACCTTGCCAGCTTCTTCCGCCGCATCTGGGCGCAAGGCGCCGCCGGCGTCGAAGTGCCGATCTCGATCTACCGCGACGGCGAGACCATGGAGCTGCGCGTCAAATCGAGCGAACGCAATCGGTTTCTCAAGGGACCAAGTCTGCATTGAATTGATCCGCCGCTCGTCCCCGTGCAAGCGGGGACCCAAAGCTGGATTCCCGCTTGCGCGGGAATGAGCGGAGAATCTATTTCTCCTCGAACAACGATCGTAATCCATCCCGGTAAGTCGGATAACGCAGCACGACACCAAGCGCGCGCTTCAGCTTGTCGTTACGCACGCGCCGGCATTCCTGCCAGAAGCTCAGCGCCAGCGGCGACATCGACGGCGCGGCGTCGGCGAAGGGGATTTCCGGCGGCAGCGCGACGCCTAACAGCTGCGCCGCGAAGACGAGCGGATCGCCGGGCGGCGACGGCTCGTCGTCGGCGACGTTGAAAATCCCCGACGCCGTGCGCGTGAACGCCGCGTCGATCGCCTGCGCGATGTCGGCGACGTGAATGCGGTTGAAGATTTGCCCGGGCTTGACGATGCGGCGGGCGCCGCCGCGCGCAACTTGCGTAAGCGCGTTGCGTCCCGGTCCGTAAATGCCGGCGAGGCGCAGGATGGCGACGGCGACGCCCTGGCGCGCGCCGAGATCTTGCCAGGCCCGCTCGGCCGCCAGCCGTTCGCGGCCGCGTGCCGATTCGGGGCTCGGCGGCGTCTCCTCGTCGACCCAATCGCCGCCGCGGTCGCCGTAGACGCCGACCGTGGACAGATAGATGATCGAGCGCAGATGCTGCGCCCGTGCCAAGGCGTCGCCGCAAGCGCGCAGCACCGGATCGCCCTCGGCGTCTTGCGGAATCGAGATCAGCGCCGCGTCGGCGGCAGCAATCGCCCGGTGCAGCTCGGGCGTCGCCGATTTGCCGTCGAAGACCAGCGCCCGCAATCGCCCATCGTCATAGGCATTCAACACCGCAGCGCGTTCTTTGCCGCGCATGGTGCCGACGATGCGGTCGAATTTCTGGCCGAACGCGGCGACGTAATGCTCCGCCGAATAACCCAATCCGAGGCAAATGAGCTGGGACATTTAAGCTAAGTCGCCTCGTACCGCCGTCCATTCCGCAATCACGTCCGGATCGGATTCCGCTCCCCGCTTCTCCGCATTGCTTTCAAGCCTCACGCGGTCGAGCCGGCCGAGCGCCCAGACAGCAGCGCCACGGACCAGCGACGATTCATCATCGAGCAGCTGCTCGGCCTCGTGCGCGAGCGAAGCGTCGCCCGAATTGCCGATCGCGATCAGCACGTTGCGGACAAAGCGCGCGCGGCCGATGCGTTTGATCGGGCTTTTCGTAAACAACGCGCGAAACGCGGCATCGTCGAGCCGGACGAGGTCGGCGAGAAGCGGCGTACGCAGCGTCGCGCGCGCTGCAAGTTTCGCTTCGCGGCCGGCGACGGCAAATTTGTTCCACGGACAGACCGCGAGGCAATCGTCGCAGCCGTAGATGCGGTTGCCCATCGGCTCGCGGAACTCGCGCGGGATCGGGCCTTTATGCTCGATGGTTAGATACGAGATGCAGCGCCGCGCATCGAGCCGATACGGCGCCGGGAAAGCCGCCGTCGGGCAAACGTCGAGGCAGGCGCGGCAGTTGCCGCAATGGTCGGTCTCGGCCGCATCCGGCGGCAGATCGAGGGTGGTGAGGATGGCGCCGAGGAACAGCCACGAGCCGAATTGCCGCGACACCAGGTTGGTGTGCTTGCCCTGCCAGCCGAGGCCGGCCTCAGTCGCGAGCGGCTTCTCCATCAGCGGCGCGGTGTCGACAAAGACTTTGATGTCGCCGCCGGCATTGTCGATCAGCCAGCGCCCGAGCGCTTTGAGCCGCGGCTTGATCAGCTCATGATAGTCGTCGCCGCGGGCGTAGACAGAAATGCCGCCCCGCGCGCGGTCCTTGAGGATCGCCAGGGGATCGTCGTCAGGCCCGTAATTGAGCCCGAGCATGACGATCGAGCGCGCCTGCGGCCACAGCGCGCGCGGATCGGCGCGGCGCTTCGCGTTGGCCGCCATCCAGCCCATGTCGCCATGCGCGCCCAAGCTGAGAAATTCGCTCAACCGCTCCGCCGCAAGCGAGATCGCATCCGGGCGGGTAACGCCGACCGCGTTAAATCCTTGCGCATGCGCGGCGTCGACCAACGCCGCTTTGAGCGCCGCCGGAGTCAGAAATCGAGGTTGGCGTAACTTGGCGACGGCGGCAGGCCGGGCAGCGCTTCGTCGAGCAGCGTGCGGAACGACGGCCGCGATTTGATCCGCGCGTACCAGTTCTTGGCGGTCTCGTCTTCGTCCCACGGCACATCGCCCAGATAATCGGCGACGGACAAATGCGCCGCCGCGGCCAGATCGGCATAGGTCAAGGTATCGCCGGCGAGCCAATCGCGCGTGCGAACGAGCCAGCCGATATAGGCCAAATGGTACCTGATGTTGCTCTTGGCCGCACGCAGCGTTTCCATGTCGGGCGAGCCGCCGCCGCTACTCGCCGGGATGTAACGCTTATAGACGCGCTCCCGCGCCAGTGCGCCGGAGACTTCCTCGAAAAACTTGTCGTTGAACCAGCCCATCAGCCGCCGCACCTCGATGCGGCCGCCGAGGTCGGCCGGCAGCAGCCGGAACTCGCCGAGCGTGAGCCCGCGGGTCTCGTCGAGATATTCGGCGATGACCGCGGCGCCCGGCACCGGCGGCACGCCTTCTTCCACCAGGACCGGCGTTGTTGCAGCGGGATTAAGCTGCAGGAATTCCTCGCGCCGTTCCCACACCCGCTCCTCGACCAGCCGCGGCGGCAACCCGTATTCTTCGAGCGCCAGCCGCACAAAGCGGGAATGCGGGCAAATCGGATGATGGAACAGCGTCAGCATGAGCTTATGAGTTTCGTTCGAATCCTATTCTTGCGTCAAAAGGTTGACGGAGTTGGAAACCGATTGACGCCTCATTCGCAAAGGCGGCGCAGCCGGAGAATTGTCAGGCCAGCCACCCCGTCGCCACGCCAACGAGGATCACGATGCCGAGCAAGAACCGATAGACGACGAACGGCCAGCTGGAAAAATTCTCCAGTATTTTCATCAGGCCCCATATCGCAAAGAAGGCCGAAACGGCGGCTACCCCAATACCAACGATCAGGACTGACCAAGCATACCAATCAAGATGGATTTTATGGAGCTCCCACAGCTCCTTGAACCCGGCCAGAGCGATTGCCGGCAGACCGAGCAGAAAGGACAGGCGCGCCGCTTCGTCGCGCTTGAAACCCAGCATCAGCGCCGCGGTCAACGTCGAGCCGGAGCGGGAGACACCCGGAATGAGGGCGCCGGTCTGTGCCAGTCCCACAATAAGCGCATCGACGATGGTCGCCTTGTCGATGGTGCGTCGATGCCGGGCCCAGATCTCGGCAATCGCCAGAAGCGCGGCCATAACGATGCAGGCCCAGCCGATGATGCTCACCGCACGAATGGGAGAATTGCAGGTGTTGAGGAGTTTCGCCAGCGCCAGGCCGGCAATGCCAATCGGAACAGTCGCAAGCACGATCCACAGCGCAAATTGGAAAGAGCGGTCGCGGAAATTGCCGCGAAGTGCGGCGGCGATCGAATTGACCGCCAAGCCTCTGACGTCCGTCCAGAAATAGCTCACCACCGCGCCCAGCGCGGCAAGCTGCATGGCGGCGGAGAAGGCCGAGCCCGGGTCCGGCCAGCCGAGCACCGCGGGCACGAGACGCATATGCGCGGTCGATGAGATCGGCAGCAATTCGGTGATGCCCTGCACCACGCCGAGAACGGCGACTTTGCCATAACCCAACGCCACGAAACCGGTATCGATGCCATTGGTGCAAGCGTCGGACATGGTCACATCGTGTTGGTAAATCGTGGGATGCGTGCGGGCCGAATCAGCGCGCCTAGATTAGCGGTATGGCCCGAAGCCTAACAGGATTCGCGGCTTACGCCGCGTGCGGATTGAACTGGCCGGTTTTGCGGAAGCGCCAGAGATAAGTCGGCACGATCGCCTCGATCGATTCCGGAATGATGCCGAGCCCTTCCAGGGTGCGGCCATCATGCTTGGCCGCGTCGGACACAACGTTATCGATCTTGAGCAGTTCGACCTGATCCGGCGTGATTGGCGGCTTCGGCAGCAATTGCAGCACCATCGCCTGCAGCTTGAGCAGCGCGAACGGCACCGGCACCAGCATCCGGCGGCGCTGCGCGGTGGCGAGAACGAACTCCATCAGTTCCTTGAAACTGCGCACCGCCGGCCCGCCCAGCTCGTAGATCGTGCCGGAGCGCAGGTCGCCGTCGACCGCCTTGGCGACGGCTTCGCCAACGTCGCCTGCAAAGACCGGCTGCATGCGGCTGTGGCCACCGCCTGGCAACGGCAATGCCGGCGACAGCCGCGCCAGCGCGGCGAAACGGTTGAAGAAATCGTCCTCGGGGCCGAACACGATCGACGGCCGCATGACGATCGCTTCGCTCTGCGCGGCCAGTACGCGTTGCTCGCCTTCCCCCTTGGCCCGGGCGTAATGCGAGGTCGCGGCGGGGTCGGCGCCGATGGCCGAGACGTGAACCAGCGGCACGCCGGCCGCCTTGGCGGCAAGCGCCACCGCTTCGGCGCCGGCCGTCATCACCGCGTCGAAACGCTGGTTGCCGCGCTCGAACAGGATGCCGACCAGATTGACCACGGCGTCGGCGTCGCGCACCGCGGCCGCAACCAAATCCGGGTAGCGCAGATTAGCCTGCACCGCGTGGATCTGGCCGACCCGGCCCATCGGCCGCAGATGGCTGCAAAGCTCGGGGCGGCGCACCGCGACGCGGATGCGATAGCCGCGATTGGCCAGCGCCCGCACCACGTGGCGGCCGAGAAAACCCGAGCCGCCGAACACGGTGACCAGCGTTTCAGCCTTGCTCTTGATTGCCATGTGTCGCGAAATACATGATCGGTTTCGCGCTGTATAGGGGAATAGGCGGTAGCCCGCAGAAGTGGATAACCCCTTCAATTGACAAGGGCATGACCGCTTTCGTACCTATCCGAACACGGCCCACCGCGTTGCCCAGGTGGCGGAATTGGTAGACGCACTAGTTTCAGGTACTAGCGCCGCGAGGCGTGGAGGTTCGAGTCCTCTCCTGGGCACCACCGCCTAATATCACCCGACGAGCGACAGCGTCGCCTGCTCGTAGCGCCCGGTGCCCATCGTGCCCTCGGGGAAGATGTGGTGGTCGGCGATCCATTCGAAGGACTCCTCGTAGACTTCCTTGGTATAGGGCTCGAACACCAGCCGCTCGCCGGGGCCCCAGCGCCGGGTGTCCATCAGCGCATGGAAGCGGTCGGGGAATTCGTTCTTGTAGTAGTGCGTATAAAGCTCCGGCCGCAGGTCGATGTCGCGCTGCGCCTTGCGCAAGGCGCGGAAAAATTTGCGTAAGTCCTCGGGATCGGGATTGCCGTGGATCATGGTGCCGATCATGAAAGTGGTGTCGATCACTTTGCGGAAACCGAGCTGCTCGGCGAAATAATAAGGTCCGCTGAACAGATTCACCGCGGGCGCCGTGCCATCGATCAGCTTCTCCATGCGGGCGAACAGCATGCCGTCGGCGTAGTTGAGCTTGATTTGCTCAGGCTTGAGATAGGCCTCGAGCGCCTGCACCGTCGCATAATGGCTGCCGGACTGATAGCCGACCGAGATCGGCACGCCGGCAAGGTCGGCCGGCGTCTTTATCTTTGAGTCGGCGGCGACGAAGATTCCCGCCGGCGCCACCGAATAGACGTCGGTGTACATGCGGCCGTGGCCGTTCGAGGCCGCGACATTGACGGTCCAGTGGCAGGCGCAGCTGACATTCGACTTGCGGCCTTCCTCGAAGGATTGGAAGGCGCCGACCTTGTCGCCCTTGGCGTGGATTGCGCCGCCGGTCGCGCGCACCAATTCGCGAAACTCGTAATCCAGCCCTTCGGCGCGGAAATAGCCCTTCTCCTCGGCGACCCATTCTTGCAGGCGGAAATGCGGTTCGATCAGAAACTTTGCCATTGGTTTTCCTCCGGTATTGGCGCGGCGTTCAGCAGCTGAAGTGTCCGTTGCTGGGAATGCGGCCGCGCTCGGCGACGCGGCGGGCGCGAATCATCTTGACGTGATCGTCCATCAGAGCCCGCGCGCCGCTCGGGTCGCGCAGCTCGATCAGATCGGCAAGCTTGGTGTGGATGTCGAGAATGTGCCGCGCCAATTTCGGCGTCGCGGTGACGTTGCGGCGCGGCCATGAGACGTGTTCGAGCGAGATGAGCTGCACCAGGATGACGCGGTTGTGCGAGGCCTCGGCGACCGCGAGATGGAAGTCGCGCGACAGCCGGGTGAACTCGTCGAGGTCGCGGATCGCTGCTTCCGCTTCGGCGAGCAGGCGGCGCAGCTTCGTCACGTCGGCCGCCGTCGCGTTTTCGGCGGCAAGCTCGGCGCCCAGCGTCTCGATCGCCCGCTGCGCGTCCATGATCTCGGCGGCGCTCACCCCGGTGAGATCGAGCTGCACGGCGAGCGCTTCGGCGAACAGGCGGGGATTGCCGTGCGCGATACGAGCGCCGCCGCCCTTGCCCATGCGGATTTCGACGATGCCGAGCGCCTCCAGCGTGCGTAGCGCGTCGCGGGCGACGATGCGGCTCGCCTTGAAGCGGGCGGCCAGATCTTTCTCGGTGCCGAGGAAATCGCCGGGTTTCAGCCGCTTGGCGAACAGCGCGTCGCGCACCTCCGCGACCACTTGCGCCGACAGCGACGAGGAGCGGCCGGCAAACATGATGCGCGCGGTCAAATCGCCGCTTCCTTGCGCCGCGGTTTGCCTGGCTCGCGGGTGGCTCATCGGCGGCCAGATTAGGCGATGGCGTTAAAATAGTAAAGATAGTATCTTTTGACTGAGCCAACCAGGAAGGGTTAAATAGGGCCGGCGAAAAGCATCGGGAGGACCAACATGGCCAAACAGCGGATCAGCTACGTCCCGCTCGACAAGATGGACGCGCGGATGCGCGCCGAGATGGAGCGCTGCCAGCGCGAGGGCACGCCGCGGCCGGAAAGCTCGGCCATTCGCGCCCACGTGCCGGCCTGCTTTTGGTTCTTCGCCGAGTCCTGGCACAATATCTATCGCACCGGCGTGCTCGATCATGCGATCAAAGAACTATGCCGGCTCTACGTGTCGCGCTCGGTGGCTTGCGAATATTGCGGCAATCAGCGCTCGATGAAAGCGGCGCGGAGCGGCGCGCTGATCGAGGATCAGGTGCTGGATCTGCTGAACTTCGAGAGCTCGACCAAATATAACGCGCGCCAGAAGGCGGCGCTGGCCTATGCCGAAGCCATTGTCTGGCGCGCCGATACCGGCGACGCGTTCTGGGACCGCATGCAAGCGCATTTCAACGAGCCGGAACTCGTCGAGCTGGGCTGCATGATCGGGCTTACGCTCGGCCAGCAGAGCTGGCTGCGGCTTCTCAATATCGAGCACCATGAAGTGATGGCCGGCACCGCGGCGTCGATGGCGCCCGGCTTCGAGGATGCCCGGCGGCTGCAGGCGACAAAATCGCAAGCCGACTATTGGGTAAAGCCGAAGCCGGCCGACGTCCAAATACGTTGAACGCCGGGGCCGCGGACGGTCGCGAAATCAGCCTGTTTGCGCTATTCTGGGCGAGATTGGCCGGCAGCGGGGCTCGCCGCCGCGACCCAAGGCGCCCGCAGATTTGCGGCACATCAATGTCGGGCGTCGTCGCGGCTGCGATTGTCGGCGCACAAACAGGCGGCATTCATGGCAATAGACCTGCCTCCCGACGCGCGCAAACGCCAGATCATGATCTGGTACGTGCTCGCCGCCGTGATGGGCGTCTTGCTGTTCCAGGCGTTCTGGACCAGCTATTCGCAGGTCGAGACCATCCCCTACAGCCAGTTCGAAACGCTGCTCGAGCAAAACAAGGTCGCCAACGTCACCGTGGGCACCGACTCGGTCCAGGGCACCCTCAAGGAGCCGCTGCCCGACGGTAAAACGCAATTTTATGCGGTCCGCGTCGATCCGCAGCTGGCCGAGAAACTCGCGGCGCACCAGGTCGTGGTCAACGGCGCGCCGTCCGGCGGCGTGGTGCAGACCATCCTGTCGTGGGTGATTCCGGCCGTCATCTTCTATGGCATCTGGATGTTCCTGTTCCGGCACGTCGCCGACAAGCAGGGCTTTGGCGGGCTGATGACGGTCGGCAAATCGCGCGCCAAGATTTTTGTCGAGACCGATACCAAAGTGACGTTCAAGGACGTCGCCGGCGTCGACGAAGCAAAATTCGAGCTGCAGGAGCTGGTCGCCTTCCTGCGCGATCCGAAGTCCTACGGGCGGCTCGGCGCGCGGGTGCCGAAAGGCGTTCTCCTCGTCGGGCCGCCGGGCACCGGCAAGACCTTGCTGGCGAAAGCGGTGGCGGGCGAGGCCGGCGTGCCGTTCTTTTCGATATCCGGCTCGGAATTCGTCGAAATGTTCGTCGGCGTCGGCGCCGCGCGGGTGCGCGACCTGTTCGATCAGGCGCGCAAGGCCGCCCCTTGCATCATTTTCATCGACGAGCTGGACGCGCTGGGGCGAAGCCGCATGCCGGGCGGCTTCGGCGGCACCGATGAAAAGGAGCAGACGCTCAATCAGCTGCTCGCCGAGCTCGACGGCTTCGATCCGAGCGGCGGCGTGATCCTCCTCGCCGCCACCAACCGGCCGGAAATTCTCGACCCGGCGCTGCTGCGGGCCGGCCGCTTCGACCGCCAGGTTCTGGTCGACCGCCCCGAACGCAAGGGCCGGCTGGACATCCTCAAGGTCCACGTCCGCAAGGTGCAGCTCGCGCCCGAGATCGATCTCGAAGCCATCGCCAGCCTGACCGCCGGCTTCACCGGCGCCGACATCGCCAATCTCGTCAATGAGGCGGCCATCGTCGCGACGCGGCGCAATGCGACGGCGGTAAATCTCAACGATTTCACCGAGGCGATCGAACGGATCGTCGCCGGACTGGAGAAGAAAAGCCGCGTGCTCAATGCCGAAGAGCGGCGCCGCGTCGCTTTCCATGAGATGGGACATGCGCTGGTGGCGGCGACGCTGCCCGGCGTCGATCCGGTGCACAAGGTTTCGATCATTCCGCGCGGCGTCGGCGCGCTCGGCTATACCATCCAGCGCCCGACCGAGGACCGCTTCCTGCTCAACCGATCGAATCTGGAAAACCGCATCGCCGTCTTGATGGGCGGCCGCGCCGCCGAGCAGCTGGTGTTCGACGACGACGTGTCCAGCGGCGCCGCCGACGACCTGCAGCGCGCCACCGAGATCGCACTGGAAATGGTGACCCGTTACGGCATGGATGCCAAGGTCGGCCAGCGCACTTATGCGCCGACGCCGCAGCCGTTCCTGATGATGCCGGCCGGCAACCACGTTCAGGCCGCCGAACTCACCACCCGCGAGATCGACGTCGCCGTGCGCGACCTGCTCGGCCAGGCGTTCGAGCGCGCCCGCGAGATTTTGCAAACGCGGCGCGGCGATCTCGACGCCGGCGTCGATTTGCTGCTCAAGCGCGAGACACTCACCGCCGACGATTTCCCGCCCATCCGCTCGGCCAAAACTCCGGAGCCGCGTTTGTCGGCGGTGCCTGCGGCGGGCTGAAAACCGGAATAAAGGATCGGCCATGGCGGATCGTCTGTGCCTGTTTGCATTGCACGGCAGCGACCAGCTGGGCACGGCAATCGCCGCCGGGCTCGGTCAGCCGCTTGCCGCCCACGAAGAGCGCGAATTCGAGGATGGCGAACACAAAGCCCGGCCGCTCGAAGCGGTGCGCGGCGCCGACGTGTTCGTGCTGCACGGCCTGCACGGTGGACCGCAGCAAAGCGCCAATGACAAGCTATGCCGGCTGCTGTTCTTCATCGGCGCCGTCAAGGACGCCGGCGCCGCGCGCGTCACCGCGATAGCGCCATATCTCTGCTACGCGCGCAAAGACCGGCGCACCAAGCCGAGCGATCCGGTGACGACGCGCTATGTGGCAAGTCTGTTCGAAGCCGTCGGCACCGACGCCGTCATCACCGTCGACGTGCATAATCCCGCCGCGTTCGAAAACGCCTTTCGCCGCCCGACGGTGGCGCTGACCGCGGCGCCGCTATTCATCGACTACGTGAAAAACGCGGCGATGGGTCTGTCCGATGAAAGACTTTGCGTGGTGTCGCCGGATCCGGGCGGGACCAAACGCGCCGACCTGTTTCGCGAAGCGCTGGAAAGCGCGCTGGGGCGATCGATCGGCAAAGGCTTCGCCGACAAGCGCCGCAGCGCCGGCGTTGTCTCCGGCGATCTCTTTGTCGGCGAGGTCGATGGCGCGACCGCGCTCATCATCGACGACTTGATCAGCACTGGCGGCACGCTGGTGCGCGCGGCGCAGGCGGCGCGGCGGGCCGGCGCCAAGCGAGTCCTGGCGCTGGTCACCCATGGCCTGTTCATGCCGGGCGCCGAAGCCGCCATCATGGATGCCGCGATCGATCGCGTCGTGGTGACCGACTCGGTTCCCGCGTTTAGGCTTGGCGATCGCGCCGCACGGGCGAAGCTCGATATCCTGCCGGTGGCGCCGCTACTGGCCGAGACCGTTCGCCGCCTGCGCGCCGGCGCGACGCTCACCGACTTGCTCGTTTTCTAGCTTTTTGATGGGGCATGATCCTTTCGGAAAACCGGCGTCCACTTTTGCGAATCATGCTCTAAGCCTTCGCTCCAGCCGCACGGCGTCGGCATGGGCGAGCCGCAGATAGGCGCGCGCCAGCGCCGGCCATTTCGCCGGCGTGCGCGGCTCGGCTTCGAGCAGATGCGCTATGGCGAGCCGAGCCCGCAGCGTCGCGCGATGGCAGCGATAGAACAAAAACAGCTCGTCGGCATGCCCGTCATGCAGCGCGTGGGCGATACGGCGGCGCAGATATTCGCCGGCCCAGGCGGCGCCCAGTCTTTCGCACTCGACGCAGAGGAAGGCGAGCTCGTCGAGCGGATCGACCATGCGCAGGCTGGCGTTGAATTCCAGGCAATCGATGATGCGCACCGGATCGCCGAGCCAGATGTGTTCGGGCCGCAGATCGCCGTGACCGTCGACGATGCAGCGGCTCCGCACCCGCGCGGCGATGAGCGCGCCGCGCTCGGCGAGAAAGCGGCGCTGCACGGCATCGTTGTAGCGCGCGGTCCCCGCCGGCAGATCGAAGCGCGGGTCGAGCAGGATGCGCCGGTTATAGGCGAGGCTCTTCCACAGCGCGGCCCGGTACATTTCCGGCGATATGAATACGGCGCGGGCGCGGCGATAGAACTGCACCAGCACGGCGGCGACGCGGTCGAGCTGCCAGCGATGCAGGCGGTTCTCCGCGATCACACGGTCGAGCATCTTGGCATCGTCGAGGCGGTTCATCACCACGAGCCAGTCGACGATCTTGCCGGGTCCGCCGATGGCGAGCCCCGACGGCGAATAGGTCAGCGCCACCACGCCGCGATAGACGTCGGCAGCCAAACGCCGATTGAGCCGCAACTCGGCCCGGCACGCCGCCTCGCGGCGATCGAGCGTCGAGAAATCGAGATAGGGAAAACGGACCGGCTTCTTGAGCTTATAGGCGCTGCCGTCGGCAAGAAAGACTTCCGACATATGCGTCTCGCGACGGATCACCTCATGCGCCGGCGGAGAATAGGAGTCGCCGCGCATCAGAAACGCGATCTTGTCGGCGAGCGAGGACTCGGATACGGGAATTGCTTTCAGTTCCTGTGCGGATTTCCCCACGAGCATGGCGCAAGATCAGGGCTCATCAGCCAGAGCGAAACGGGTCGCCGAACGGGGTGAGACTCGCGCCATCGTTTCGATCACAGTTTCCGCAGCTTGATCTCGGCACCGTTCAATTCGCCGATGACGCCGTCATGGATCGAATCCATCAGGTCGCCGATGCTGCTGGTTTTGGCCATCCATCTTTCGCGGGCCTTGGTCCAGACGTCTTGCCATGCCGCGCCGAAGCTTGCGGTATCGTCGATCTCATAGACGCCCTCGTGCAGCCGTTTGCCGGCCTTGACGATCTCAAGTTTCACTTTCATGTCGGGTTCCCTCGCCCCAGCTTAGGTTGACAATGCGAAAAATCGAAAATCCGGGCAACAGATGCGGCCGGACCGCCGTTGCTGTCCTTGATCCCGGTCAAAATGACTGCGCTTAATGAGCGGCGCGTGAGCGCGAGTGGCTATCAATGACGCGAACCGAATTCACGGGCCGGGGGTTGATATGCATCAAAGACGGCCGACACGGCTCGACGGTAGCTTTCAAAGTGAGATCGGAGCGAAATCATGCAGACGCAGCCGGAAATCCAGTTTCAAGGCCTGACCGCTACCCCCGCAATCCACGACGCCATCAATCGACACGTGGCCGAGCTGGAGCAGCTCTGGGGCCGTATTACGGCGTGTCGGGTGGCGGTTAAAGCGCCCAGCCAGCATCACCGGAAAGGCGGACTGTACGAAGTCCATGTACGGCTGGCGCTGCCCGATGGCCGCGAAGTGAACGTGGAGCGGACGCCGCCGGCCGACGAGCGCCATGCCGACCTGACCTTCGCCATCGACGATGCCTTCAAACACGCGCGCCGGCAGTTGCAGGATCAGCTTCGCCGCACCCAAGGCCAAGTGAAGCATCACGCCAGTTGAAGCATCACGAACGGACGTGACCAGAACAAATTCGCGGCTGTGCGCGAGCTTTATTCGTCGCAAGCCTTATTGGTCGCAAGCCTTATTGGTCGCAAGCCTTATTGGTCGCAAGCCTTATTGGTCGCAAGCCTTATTGGTCGCAAGCCTTATTGGTCGCAAGCCTTATTGGTCGCAAGCCTTATTGGTCGCAAGCCTTATTGGTCGCAAGCCTTATTGGTCGCAAGCCTTATTGGTCGCAAGCCTTATTGGTCGCAAGCCATGCCGAATTGCGAGAGCCCATCCTCCAGGTGATCGGGCAGCAGCGGCATGCCGAGCAGATAGGCCGCGGTGCGTTTGTTGTGGGCGCGCGCGGCTTCCGCGCGCAACTCGTCCCAGTCCTCGATCGTGCCGTCGCCGCGGCCGAGCCAGGCCAAGGTCACGAGATCGATCTGCTCGTCCTCGGTCATGCCGAAGATCGCGGCTGAAATCTCCTGGACCACCGGGTCGTCCTTATGGTCTTCCAGCACCGACAGCATCGCATCGTCGGTCGCATTGGACGAATCGTCCGGATCGGTCACTACGTCCTTGGCGTCGAAGTCCCGCGCCTTGACGACGATGAAGCACACCTTGTCCGGAGAGATCAATAACTCGGGGGGATTATCCAGCGTGTAGTCGGCCATGATCGGGTCCTTGTCACTGCGAGACTGCGCAAAACGATAGCGATCGGCAAAGTCGATGGCTTTGATTTAGATCATGAGGCCGACATGCCGGATCCGCGCATTTTTCGCGCCGGATAACGCTTGAGGATTTCGATCACCTCCTCATCCGGCACCTGGCGGAAATCGGCGTAGTAGTAGCCGATGGCGCCGAACGCCTCGTAATCCTCAAGGCAAATCACGTCATCCGCCTCGTCGCGCAATTCGCCGAGACTCTCGGTCGGCGCCACCGGCACGCCAAGCACGAGGCGCTTCGGCTTGCGCATGCGGGTGGCGCGCAAGGCGGCGCGTGTGGTCGCCCCGGTGGCGACGCCGTCATCGATCACGATTGCCGTGCAGCCTTCGACAGCCGCCCGATCGCGGCTGCCGAGGTAGCGCTGGCGGCGGCGCTCGATTTCGGCAAATTCGGCGTCGCAAACGGCCTTGAAATCGGCTTCGTCGATGCCGGCCTGACGGATAACGTCCTCGTTGCGGACGACGAGCGGCGCCGAACCGTCGACAACGGCTCCCATCGCCAATTCCGGCTCGAATGGCACGCCGACCTTGCGCACCAGGATCAGATCAAGTGGCGCGTCGAGCGCCGACGCGACCTCCGCCGCCACCGGGACGCCGCCGCGCGGCAGAGCGAGAATCACCGGATCATGGTCGCGATAGCCGGCGAGCGCCGCCGCCAGCTTCTGGCCCGCCTCGGCTCGATTCCTGAACGGCATCGTGGCCTCCCGCTGCTACGTCATACAGCGTGACGATAGTAGGCGAAGTCCCAGCCAATAAATTGACTCCGGTCAAACCCGTTGCTGCAAACAAAAATGGGCGGCGCCGCCTATTTATCGCCGCGTCCAAAGTAAATCCGTGTTGCATAGAGCCGTGTTCGCATAGAGCCGTGTTCGCATAGAGCAATGTCCTTGCGGCAGCCGCGCCACGCCATCGCTTGCGCGTTGATCTACGTCAATACGGCCGCATGCCCGCCGATTATTATCTTAAGCAATTCCTTTGCCCTTTTGAGCAGTGGGAGCATGCGAATGACCACGCGCCGCGAAGTCAATCTCGGTATCCTCTCGACCGCCGCCGCAGCCGCTGCCGCGACATTGGCCGCATCGACGGGCATCGCGCAAACTCAACAGGCCATCGATCTGCCGCCACCGGGCACGGAGGGCGGCAAATCGCTGATGCAGGCGCTCAAGGACCGCAAGACCATCCGCGATTATTCGGATCGGCCGCTGTCGAACCAGGATCTTTCGAACTTGCTATGGGCGGCATGGGGCGTCAATCGGCCGCAAAGCGATGGACGCACCGCGCCGCGTTGGCGTGACGCTTATCTGTTGGACATTTATCTCGTCCGGGCCGACGGCGTCTGGCTTTATGAGCCCAAGAGCCATCGGCTTCTGTTTCATATGGCGGGCGATCTGCGCGGACAGACCACAACGGGCCAGCCCTTCGTCGCGACGGCGCCGCTCAATCTCGTCTACGCCTTCGATACGACGAAAATGCCCAACGCCAGCGACGCCGAAAAGAACGCAACGTCGGGCGCCACCGCCGGCGTGACGGCACAGAATGTTTATCTCTACTGCGCCGCCGCCGGGCTGGCGACGGTGTTCCGCGAGAGCGTGCCCGCGGCGCTGGCGAAAACCTTGCAGCTGCCGCCTGGACAGATCATCCAGTTCGGCCAGACCGTCGGCTATCCGAAAGCCTAGATTACGTGGTTTGTCGCGATCCAAAAAAAACCCCGGCCGAAATGCGGCCGGGGCGTTACTGCTGGTTATCCGAGCCCTGGGGGGAGGAGGACGAACCCGGATCGCGATGCAGCGTCGATAAATTGCGCCTGGATGACGCGCGTCGCTTTGATCTGGATCAACCCGCGCAATTTGCCCGCTGGTATAAATTTCTGGGCTTGGCTCACCGGTGTCAGGATGGACCTTAAGGAAGCGATCTACACGCGCCGCGCCGTCCGCGACTTCACGGCGGAAGCGGTTGGCGACAAAGCCATTCACGAGCTGATCGAAGCCGCGGTGCAGGCGCCGAGCGCCGTCAATCAGCAGCCCTGTTCGTTCTGCGTCGTCCGCGACAAGGCCGTGCTGGCGAAAATTTCGCGCAAGGCCAAGGCGTTTATGGTCAGAAGCACGCCGGTCGGGCTGATGTCGCACCATTTCCAGCAAATATTGAACGATGCGAATTTCGACATCTTCTACCATGCGCCGGTGCTGATCGTGATTTCCACGGTGGCGGATATTCCATGGGCGGTCGAAGATTGCGCGCTGGCTGCGGAAAATCTCATGCTGGCGGCGCGCGGCGCCGGCCTCGGCACATGCTGGATCGGATTTGCTCAAGGCTGGCTCGGCACGCCCGAAGGCAAAGCGCTGCTCAAGATCGCGGCAGGGTATCGTCCCTGCGCCCCGATCATACTCGGCCATCCGAAATCGGAACCGCCCGCGGTGCCGAGAAAAACGCCGGAAATTACCTGGATCGGCGCCTGAGCCGCGTACACCAGCGCAACCTGTTGCTACTTGGCGATCAATCGAAAGTTCCGTGCCAATCGCGTATTGATCTAGATCAAAGACGAGCGGCGAAGGCCGGAGCGAGTTTTATATCATGTGGCAGCTCATCAACACCGCGCCTTACGATCGCGATCTCGAATTGGCCGTCATCGATTCCGGCGAGCCTCATGCTCTGGTGTTTCCCTGCCGCCGCATCCTCGACGGCTGGGTCAACGCCGAAACCAAAAGCAGAATTGGAGTGCAGCCGACGCACTGGCGGGAATGGAATAACAAGGCCTAACTCCGGCGACGCCGTTCTTGACCCGGAGTGGTCGGAACGGTCAGTTTCGCCTCTTCCTCTTCCAAGAGGCGCAGCAGTGTCTGCCGTTTCGATTGGTCGGTTTCGCGCGCCAGCAGCTTACGGTAATGCTCGATGTTGAGACGAGCCACGGTCTTATCCATGGCGGTTCTCCGCTCCGGCTATCGCCCCACGCGAAAGTTACATCGGATGGGACGCCCTGGAAAGGAGACTGCGCTACCGCCTTCGCGGTGTTCGGCAGGTTATCTCCGATAATTTACCGTAATTGCCGCGAGTTGTTTCACCTGTGCTTTCAATTCGCTGCGATAAGATCGTTGTCGGGGACCAGGTGCGGCGCCGCGCGGCGTGACGCCTGCTTGAAAACCTGAGCAGCCTTGCAGCGATCGCATGATCGCAGTCGCACCAGGCGCACGTCTTGCTTGGCGAATTCGACCGTCAATGCTTCGACTTTTTCGTCTTGCCCGATCTTGCCGATGCGGATTTTTCTCGTTTCGCGGCGCGCGAAATCGAGGATCTGGTGTGGGACTTGCTCGTCGAACACGATGACGTCGGCCGCATGCAGTGCGCGAACCGCGCGCAGCGTCAGCGAATCGGGATCGTTGCGGTCGACGTCGACCACAATTAGCGAGCCATGGTCGATGCCGCTTGCCGTGCCCTTCGCTTCGACGATGAGGCGTTCGAAATCGTCCCGGCCGGGCTGGTCATCGGCATTCGCCATGGTGTGAGCCGTGAACAGCTCCCAAAACCTGCGCCGGCCGGCGAAGGTCAGTCCCGATGCCTGAACTGCGGCGCGCCAGGCCGCGGCGGCGACAGTCCAGCGTGCGAATCCTCTCGGCAGCAGCGCTTCAAGCTTGCCGCGGACCGCCCGCGCAAAGACCGGCGCCGCGCCGTCGGTTGAAATGCCAATCACCAGCGGCGAGCGGTTTACGATAGCGCCGAAGGAGAAATCGCAGTGAGCCGGCTTGTCGATGACATTGACGGGAACGCCGGCGTTGCGTGCGGCGGCGGCAAAGCCAGCCGCCTCGTCGTCATCGCGACAGTCGCCGACGGCAAGCGCCGCACCCGGCAAATCCGCCGCAGTCCAGGCACGGCGATGCAATATGACAGTGCCGACAGGACGATCGGCTGCGAGCTGCAATAGCGCGCTGCAGGGATCGACGGCATAAACGTGAACGCGCGCGCCTGCCGCCGACAACAGCTCGGCCTTCCACGCCGCTGCCGGACTGCCGCCGGCGATCACCGCGCGCTTGCCCTGCAGCGCGAAGAACAGCGGCAGCCGGGCGAGCGCGCCCAACCGTTCCGGTGTGATCTGCGACTCTGTGTGCTTGCCGCTCATGCTGCGCGTTGCGGCCCGGTATTGGCGTGAAAGTCGCGACCGTTGTTTGTGGGCGCGATGAACCCGGCACGGACGGCAAACGCGCCGAACCGTTCTTCGGCTTGCCGCTCGCCGGCATAGGCCGCGAACAGCGGATCCAGCGCGGCAACGATGCCGGCGTGATCGAGGTCTTCGCGATAAAGCTTGTTCAGCCGCGCGCCGTCGAAGGCGCCGCCGAGATAGAGATTGTAGCGGCCGGGGCCTTTGCCGACCAAACCGATCTCGGCGAGATAGGGCCGGGCGCAGCCGTTCGGGCATCCGGTCATGCGGATGACGATGTCATCGGCTGAAAGACCATGCGCCGCCAGCCGGTCTTCAAGCGCCGCCAAGAGCTCAGGCAGATAGCGCTCGCTCTCGGCCAGCGCGAGGCCGCAGGTCGGCAGCGCCACGCAGGCCATGGCGTTGCGGCGCAGCCCCGACCACGGCGCCAGCAACTGCGCCCCGCGCGCTATCATTTCGATCTGCGTTTGTTTTTCCGTCGGCACATTGGCGACGATCAAATTCTGGTTCGGGGTAAGGCGGAAATCGCCGTCGTGGCTTTCCGCAATGCGGTGCAGCGCGGAGAGCTGCGCCGCGGCGCCGCTGTCGGCGAGCCGCCCGTTCTGCACGAATAAGGTCAGATGCGCTTTGCCGCCGCCCGCGTCGCTCCAACCGTAGCGGTCTCCGGTGGAGGTAAACCGAAACGGCCGCGGTGGCGCCAGTTTTACATTGGCGCGCCGTTCGACCTCGGCGCGGAAGGCATCGAGGCCGCGATCCTCGATGGTGTATTTGAGCCGTGCATGCTTGCGGTTCTTGCGGTCACCCCAGTCGCGCTGCACGGTGACAACCGCCTCGGCGATCGCCACGGCGTTGCTTGTTTCGCAAAAACCCAGAAGCTGGGCCGCGCACGGATAGGTTTCCGGCTCGCCGTGCGTCATGCCCATGCCGCCGCCGGCGGTGACATTCCACCCCGCGATCTCGCCCGCCGCGTCGAGGATGCCGATGAAGCCGAGATCGTGGGCGAAGACATCGACGTCGTTCGACGGCGGCACCGCGACCACGATCTTGAATTTGCGCGGCAGGTAAGTCCTGCCGTAGATCGGCTCGATCACCTTCTCCCCGCCGCCGGCAATCTTCTCGCCGTCGAGCCAGATTTCACGGTAGGCCGGCGTCTGCGGCGTCAGGCGATCGGAAACGGCGCGCGCCAGCGCCAGCGCGCCGGCATGCGCGCGCGATTGCTCGGGAATGACGCCGCACATGACGTTGCGATTGACGTCGCCGCAGGCGGCGATGGAATTGAGCACCGCGGCGTCGATAGCCCGCAGCGTCGATTTCAGATTCGATTTGATGACGCCGTGCAATTGCACGGTCTGCCGCGTGGTCAGCCGCATGGTGCCGTTGCCGTAATCGCGCGCCACCCGATCGAGCGCCAGCCATTGTTGCGGCGAGACCACGCCACCGGGAATGCGCACGCGAATCATGAAGGCGAAGGCCTTCTCCATCTTCTTGCGCGTGCGCTCGGGCCGCAGGTCGCGGTCGTCCTGCAGATACATGCCGTGGAATTTGACCAGCTGCTGATCGTCCTCGGCGATGGCCCCGGTGATCTCCTCGCTAAGCCCCTGCGCCAGCGTGCCGCGCAGATAATCGCTTGCTGCCTTGATGCGCTCGTTGCGCGAAACATCGTCGGTCATGATTTTCAATTCCGATCAGGAATCGGCAGAGCCGATCAGTAGACGTCCTGCAGGTAGCGCTGCTCGCGCTCCAAGTTGGCGACGGCCGCGTCGGCCGCTGCCGGCGTCAGCGCCTTCACGTCGGCATAGGCGCGCGTCAAAGTCGTGCGCACGTCCTTCGCCATCGCCTTGGCGTCACCGCAGACGTAGAAGTGCGCGCCATTGTCGAGCCAATCGATCAGCTCGCGGCGGCGGTCCCACATTTTGTGCTGCACATAGGATTTCTCCGGCCGGTCGCGCGAAAACGCGACATCCATCCGCGTGAGCGAGCCGTCCTGCAACGCGTCCTGCCATTCCAGCTGATAGAGAAAATCATGGGTGAAGCGGCGGTCGCCGAAGAACAGCCAATTCTTGCCCTTGGCTCCCGCCGCGCGGCGTTCCTGGACAAAGGCGCGGAACGGCGCGACCCCGGTGCCGGGCCCGACCATGATGATGTCGCGACCGGGATCGGGCAGCGCAAAATGGCGATTGGACCGGAGCTTCACGCGCACCCGGTCACCGCGCTTGATTCGCGCGCCAACATAGTTGGAGGCAACGCCTTGGCGCGACCGGCCGTGAGAATTGTAGCGCACCGGGGAAACCAGAAGATGCGCCTCGTCGGCAAATTCGCGGCGCGACGACGCGACGGAATAGGCGCGCGGGCTGAGCGGCCGCGTCAGCGTGCGCAATTGCTCGGCGCCGAGTGCGGCCGGAAAGCTTGCGATGAGATCGACGAGCTGCCGGCCGACGACCCAATCGCGGCCCCGTCCCTCGGCGATCAGCGCCTTGACGCGCTCGTCGCCGGCGAGCGCCGCATAGGATTCGAGCGTCTTGACGGAGAGCGTCGTCACATCGCGTGCGGCAAGGAGCTCGCCGCGCAATGCGTCATCTTTTGCCAAATGCGCCAGCGCCAGCAAGTCATCGACATAGGCCGGGTCGTTTTCCGGGTAGAGATCGAGCGAATCGCCGGGCTCATAGGCCGGCGCCGCGCCGTCGAAAGCAAGCGCGAGATGAATCGTCTCCTTGTCCGAGCACGACGAATTCAGATTCAAATGCTCGACGATTTCGGCCTCGACGATGCCGGGATTGGTTTTGGCCGCTGCGTTGCCGCCGAAATCGACTTCGATCACGCGGCTGCGCGCACCGTCCGGCGGCGTCAGCGTTTTCAGGGCGGCAGCGATCCAGTTGCCGGCCGGCTCGGCAAAGTCGAGATCGCAATCGATGCGTTCGACCACGCGTTTGGCGCCGAGTTCGGCAAGCCGTCCGTCGATGCGTTTGCCGACGGCGCAAAACTCCGCGTAGGCGGTATCGCCAAGCGCCAAGAACTCCATATTCGACGCCGTCGAGGCGCGGCGCGCCCTCCTGCATCAATTCAGCATAAACCCGCGCCGCCCGCCCTGGCGGTTCGCCCTCGCCCCAGGTGGCGGCGATGACGACGAGCCGCGACGCCGCTTTGAGTGCCGCCAGATCGAGCTCGGCCATATCGATCAGCGTCGGCTTGAAGCCGAGCTTGCGCGACTGCCGCGCCATATCGCCGGCGAGCTTCTCGGAATTTCCGGATTCGCTTGCGAAGACGATGGTGAGGGGCTCTGCGGCGGATCCGGTCGACGGCCGCGGCGCGGCGGCCGCCTGCTCGACGCCGGCGAGGAAGCCGGCCAGCCACGCCCGCTGCACCGCGGTGGCCGGCGCCACCACGCGGTTGAGCAGTTCGACGTCCTCCTCGGAGAACGGCGCCGTATTGGGAATGGTGGCAATGGCACGCGACATGCGAACTCCTGGAAGCAGCAGGAGCCATTAAGTAGAAGCTTATTCTCTAAGATCGCAAGAAGGGCCGGAAAATAAGAAGGAAATTATGCCGATCTAGCTCAACGCGATACAATAATTTCCAATCATCGACGGTTTGCAGCGAGCGCCATTTGGCTTCCATGGCCGCCGTGATGGCCGCGACCGTTGCCAACCTGTTGACGTGGATCAACGCGTCTCCTGGCGTCCTCGCCGAAGCTGCCCGGCGTTTGCACTGGGAGGCTGCGCCATGGCTATCGCTGACAGCGGACCGTCGTTGACTGTCGGTTCGGGCAGGACGTTCAAGCATTGGGGCTTGCTCGCTGCCGTCGCGGTGCTGATCGCCATTATGCTGTTGCCGGCGCCGGCCGGACTGCCGCTTGCCGGTCAGCGTATGCTCGCCATCTTCGGCTTCGCCGTGGTGGTCTGGATCACCGAGGCGCTGGATTACGCCGTCAGCGCCGTCGTCATCGCCGCGCTGATGGCCATGTCTCTCGGGCTCTCGCCGAACGTGGCCAATCCGAAAGCGCTATATGGGACGGCCCAGGGCCTGACCATGGCGGTGAGCGGATTCGGCAATACCGCACTCACGCTGGTTGCTGCCGCGCTGTTCCTTGCCGCGGCGATGACGATCACCGGTCTCGATCGGCGTATCGCCTTGATGGTGCTGCGGCGCGTCGGCGCCCGCACCAATCGCATCGTCATGGGCAGCATCATCGTTTCGATCGTGTTGGCGTTCCTGGTACCGAGCGCGACAGCGCGCGCCGCTGCCGTAATTCCGATCATGATGGGCGTCATTCTCGCTTTCGGCGTGGAGCGAAAAAGCCGCTTTGCCGGAATGATGATGATCACCACCGTTCAGGCGGTGAGCATTTGGAATGTCGGCATCAAGACCGCCGCGGCGCAAAACATGATCGCCATCGGTTTCATCCAATCGATCCTGCATCAAGACGTCACTTGGCTGAACTGGCTGATCGCCGCCGCGCCGTTTTCCATCCTGATGTCGGTCGGGCTCTATTACATCATGATGTTCATGATGCCGCCGGAAACCAAGGAAATGCCTGGCGGCAACGCGGCTGTGGAGAAAGCACTCGCCGAGCTCGGCCCGATGACGGCGAAAGAAAAGCGGCTGCTCGCCGTTTCCCTCATTCTGTTGTGCTTCTGGGCAACGGAGGGAATCCTGCATCCGTTCGAACTCGTCGACCACGACGACGGTCGCCGTCGCGCTGTTGTTCCTGCCCTATTTCGGCGTGATGGATTGGAAAAAGGCGAACACGCTGATCCCCTGGGGCACGATCGTTCTGTTCGGGGTCGGCATCAGCCTGGGCACCGCGCTGTTGCAGACGCATGCCGCGCAATGGCTCGCCGGCCTGATCGTGGATTGGTTCGGGCTCAATCAGCTCGCCGGTATCGCGGTGTTGGCGATCATGGCGATGTTCCTTGTCGTCATTCACCTTGGCTTCGCCAGCGCCACCGCGCTTGCCGCGACCATGATCCCGATCATCATCGCCATCATGCAAAAGGTGCAGACGCCGGGCATCAGCGTCCTTGGCATGACGGTCTTGCTGCAATTCGTCGTCAGCTTCGGATTCATCCTGCCGGTGAACTCGCCGCAAGGCATGCTGGCCTATGGCACCGAGACCTTCGTCGCGCGCGACTTCGTGCGCACCGGCATTGTCATCACCGTGCTGGCCTATGTGCTCACGCTGATCTTCGGCGCCACCTATTGGCACTGGCTGGGCTACGTGTGACGGCATCGGAGCGCCGCGGCGACCGCAAAAATAATCCTTGGAATTACTTGCGACGCGCGCGATAACACGCGCGCATGGCGACCATCCGTCTTCATCGCGGCGATTTGCCGGATCTTTCGCGCTACCTGAGTGCCAGCTCGCGCGCGGTTGCGATCGATACCGAAACCATGGGGCTCGATCTCGACCGCGACCGGCTGTGCGTCGTGCAGTTGTCGCCCGGCGACGGCTCCGCCGACGTGGTGCAGATTCCGCCGCATGTCACCGATGCGCCGAATTTGAAACGCCTCCTGGCGGACAAGAATCTGCTCAAGATTTTCCATTTCGCGCGGTTCGATCTCGGCATGCTGTGCAACGCGTTCGGCGTGATGCCGGAGCCGGTCTATTGCACCAAGATCGCGTCGCGGCTGGTCCGCACCTACACCGACAAGCACGGTCTTAAGGATTTGGTGCGCGAATTGCTGGGGCAGGATCTTTCCAAGCAGCAGCAATCCTCCGACTGGGGCGCCCCCGAGCTCGCCGAGGCGCAGGTGGCTTACGCCGCAGCCGACGTCACCCACCTGCATGCGCTCAAGGACAGGCTCGACGCCATGCTGGCGCGCGAGGGCCGCGAAGCGCTCGCTGCCGCCTGCTTCGGCTTTCTGCCGGATCGGGTGCGGCTCGACCTGGCCGGCTTTGCCGCCGACGATATTTTCGCGCATTCGTAAGCCCGGCGGCCCGTTAGCGTTAAACCCCGCGGCTCAGCCCCGCCAGGCCGCATTCGCGGCATTTTTGCCGGCGATTTTTACGAGACAAAGCCGCTCAAACCATGGTCTAAGGTCGGATTCGGGCGACGCGCAAAGGGATACTCGCTTGGCTATTGTCTATCCCGAGACCGCGGCGAGCGGACTTTCGGCCGGTTCCCGCAACAATTTCGAGCGGGCCTACCGGGCGGCGCTGCGGCATAGCCGGCGGGTGCGCCTGCTGCGCATCGGCGTGCCGATCGGCATCGCGGCGCTTCTGCTGACGGTCGTGGTCATCGACTACATGCCGCCGATCGGCGGCTTCCGGCTGCCGGGCGATCTCGGCAAGCTCGTCATCCACGGCACCAAGATCACCATGGAACAGCCCCGCCTCACCGGGTTCACGCTGGATTCCCGCGCTTATGAATTTTCCGCGCAAGCCGCGGCGCAGGACATCACCAAGCCCAATCTCGTCGAGCTCGACAAGCTCCACGCCAGCATGGAAATGCAGGACAAGAGCAGCGTGGAGATGACGGCAGCTTCCGGCGTCTATGACGTGAAGGCGGAAATTTTGACGCTCAAGGACGACATCCACCTCGTGTCGTCGACCGGCTATGAGGGGCAACTCAGCGAAGCGGTGATCGACGTGCGTAAAGGCAACGTGATTTCCGATAAGCCTGTCTCGGTGAAAATGCTCAATGGCTTTCTCAACGCCCAGCAGCTCGATATCGGCGACAACGGCAGCGTGGTCCGCTTCAGCGGCGTGGCGATGACGCTGCAGCCCGGCAAGGAACCCGGCGGCGAAGCCGCTAAAACCGCCACCCCAGCCGCCGGTTCAACCAGCAAGCCGAGCGATCGATGATGCGCCGCCTTACACTCTGCGCCGCGCTGGCGGCGCTGACCGTCGCAACGTCGGCCGCGGCGCAGGGACCGTCCGCCGCGCCGGGGGCGTTCCCCGGGCTCGCGCAAGACCACAACAAGGACCAGCCGGTCCAGATCGAGGCCGCCACCCTCGAAGTCCGCGACAAGTCAAAGACCGCGACCTTTTCCGGCAATGTGCAGGTGGTGCAAGGCGACACCACGATGAAATGCCAGAGTCTCGTTGTCTTCTATGGGCAGGAAGTCGGCCTCGGCAGCAACGGCACGCCGGTGACCACCACCAAATCGACGCCCGGCATGCCGCAGGGCGCGCAGAATATCCGTCGCATCGAGGCGCGCGGCGGCGTCACCGTCATCACCAAGGATCAGAACGCGAGCGGCGACCTCGGCATTTATGACCTGAAAACCAAGACCATCACCTTGAGCGGTAATGTCGTGGTCAGCCAGGGCCAGAACGTCATCCACGGCGAAAAAGTCGTGGTCGACATGGTCACGGGAAATGCCCGGGTCGAATTGGGCAGCAGCAATAGCGGCGCCGGGGCCGGCGCGCCCGGACCGGGCCGTGTCCGGGCACTGATCCAGCCGGGTAAAGGCCAGAATGGCGGACCCACGAATTTCATGACGATCGGACCGGGCCGGACCAACTAGCCGGATGCATTGACGCGCGACCCCACCTGCGCTCAAGAAAATCGGCTAAACTCAGCAAGCTAAGCAGAATTCAGCTTCGTCAGGCGGGATTTCCGAGATCGGCGTGCCAGACCTATTCGCATATTTTCGCCGCCGCGCTCCCGCGCCCCGCCGCGCCCCGCCGCGCGGCGATGCGGCGATCGATCTCGAAAGGATCGACCTGGAAACGATGGGTGGCGCCATCAGCAATATCTATGTCGATATCGCCAGCTTGCCGGCGCCGGCGCAAAAGGCGCGCGGTAAGATTGCGCCACCGCAGCCCTTGCCCGACCCGATGCCGGCTCCGATCCCGCCACCGGCGCCATCGCCGGCGCGGCGCCCACCGGGTCCACAGAACGGACCGCAAAACGGACAGCGCGCCGCGCGGCCGCGCCGCCGCGCCGACGGCAATGGCGCCGTGCCGGGCGAGCGCAGGGGCCTGCTTGCCATCCACGGCGTGGAGAAAACCTTCGTCGGCCGCAAGGTGGTCAAGGACGTTCAGTCTCTATGTGCGCAAAGGCGAGGCGGTCGGCCTGCTCGGCCCCAACGGCGCCGGCAAGACCACGGTGTTCTATATGATCACCGGGCTGATCAAGGCCGACCAGGGGCGTATCGAGCTCGACGGCGCCGATGTCACGCGCTTGCCGATGTATCAGCGCGCGCGGCTCGGCATCGGTTATCTGCCGCAGGAAGCCTCGATTTTCCGCGGGCTATCGGTCGAGGACAATATCCGCGCCGTGCTCGAAGTGGTCGAGCCCGATCCGCGGCGGCGCCAGCAGGACCTCGATTCGCTGCTCGAGGAATTCAACATCGCCCGCTTGCGCAAGACGCCGGCGATCGCGCTGTCCGGCGGCGAGCGCCGCCGGGTCGAGATTGCGCGCGCGCTGGCGACGCGGCCGAGTTACATGCTGCTCGACGAGCCATTCGCCGGCATCGATCCGATCGCGGTCGGCGACATCCAGGCGCTGGTGCGGCATCTGACCAATCGCGGCATCGGCGTGCTGATCACCGACCACAATGTGCGCGAGACGCTCGGGCTCACCGACCGCGCTTACATCATCTATTCCGGCGAAGTGCTGATGGAGGGCCGCGCCGACGATATCGTTAACAACCCCGACGTGCGCCGGCTCTATTTGGGCGAGGAATTCCGCCTTTAAGCTTGGCGGAAATGGGTTGACGACAGGGCGTCGGAACTGCTGTACAAGGACAGACAAGCAAGAATCGGACCAATTTGGGCCACCATGGCGCTTTCGCAACGACTCCTGATCCGGCAGAGCCAAGCGCTGGTGATGACGCCGCAGCTGATGCAGGCCATCAAGCTGCTGCAGCTCTCAAATCTCGATCTGGTGGCTTATGTCGAGGCCGAGCTTGAGCGGAACCCGCTGCTCGACAACAGCGCCGAGACCGAGGCAGCCCCCGGCGAACGCAACGGCGCGCAATCCAGCGATGGCCAGCCGGCCGCAAGCGGCGAGGCCCTAAACGGCCAAGATAGCGATGCCCATAGTTTAGGCGGCGAGGAACGGCGCGAGAGCCCCCTCGACGATACTTCGCCTGACGATAACGAGCCGATCCGGCCGCGCAGTTCGGATATGCCTGCGGGCTATTCGGAATGGGCCGGCACCGGCACGGGCGGCCGCGACGGCGGCGATTACAACCCCGAAGCCTTCGTATCCGCCGAGACCACGCTGGCCGACTGGCTGCGCGAGCAAATGACGCTGGCCATTGCCGATCCGGTACGGCGCATGATCGGGGGGTATCTCATCGATCTGGTCGACGAGTCCGGTTACCTCTCCGGCGATGTCGCCGCGGCGGCGGAGAAGCTTGGCACCTCCACCGCCGAGGTCGAGGCCGTTCTCGCCATCCTGCAAAGCTTCGACCCGCCGGGCATTTGCGCGCGCGACCTCGCCGAATGCCTGGCGATCCAGCTTAAAGAGCGCGATCGCTTCGATCCGGCCATGGCGGCGCTAGTGGGGCGGCTCGATCTTCTGGCCCGGCGCGATTTCGCCGCCTTGAAGAAGATCTGCGGCGTCGGCGACGAGGACCTTACCGAGATGATCGCCGAAATACGGGCGCTCAATCCGAAACCCGGACTCGCTTTCGGTTCGGCGCCGGTGCAGCCGATCGTGCCGGATGTTTTCGTGCGGCCGGCGCCCAATGGCGCTTGGATCGTCGAACTCAACACCGACACTCTGCCGAAGGTGCTGGTCAATCAGCGCTATTACGCCGAGGTCTCATCCACGGCGCGCCGCGATACCGAGAAATCCTATCTCGCCGAATGCCTGCAGAGCGCCACGTGGCTGGTCCGCGCGCTGGATCAGCGCGCCCGCACCATCCTCAAAGTGTCGAACGAGATCGTGCGCCAGCAGGACGCATTCTTCGCCCGCGGCGTCGAGCACCTGCGTCCGCTCAATCTCAAGACCGTCGCCGAAGCCATCGGCATGCATGAATTGACCGTGTCACGCGTGACCGCCAACAAATACATGGCGACGACCCGCGGCATCTTCGAGCTGAAATATTTCTTCACTTCGGCCATCGCGGCGGCGCATGGCGGCGAAGCGCATTCCGCGGAGGCGGTGCGGCACCGCATCAAGCAATTGATCGACGCCGAAAACTCGACCGACATCCTGTCCGACGACACCCTGGTCGAGAAGCTGCGCGAGGCCGGCATCGATATCGCGCGGCGCACGGTGGCGAAATACCGCGAGGCGATGCGCATTCCCTCGTCGGTGCAGCGGCGGCGCGAAAAGCAGGCCGCGGTCGCGAGCTAGAGCCTAATCGGTTTTGATGGAATCAAAACCGGGCTCTAGCTTTTTATTTGAGCATGATCTTTTTCCGAAAACCGGTATCCACTTTTCGGGATCATGCTTTAGAGCCGCGTTGACGCGGCGCGTGGCGATGCCTAGGTCCGGTTAGGCGGCTTAAGAAGAACTTTTCACCAACAGGCTGCCCAAAGAGGTTGTCATGTCATTTCGCGTGTCAGGCAAGAATCTCGACGTCGGCGATGCATTGCGCGACCGGATCAATGATCGGATCGCCGAAACCGTGAGTAAGTATTTTGACGGAGGCTATTCGGGCCACGCCACGCTGGCCAAGGACGGCTTCGGCTTTCGCACCGAATGCGCGATCCATCTCGATTCCAAGGTCACGCTGCACGCCGAAGGCATCGCGCCCGATGCCTATGCCAGCGCCGACCAGGCGGCATCGCGGATCGAAAAGCGGCTGCGCCGCTATCATCGCCGGCTCAGCGATCACCGCACCGAGCGCAACGACGAAGCACCGATCGATGCGGCGAGCTACATCATCGCCGCGCCCGAAGACGAGGGCGAAACCGAGGGCGGTGCATTCACCCCCGTCATTATCGCCGAGTCGACCACGGCGTTGAAACGCCTCTCGGTCAGCGATGCGGTGACGGAACTCGACATGACCGGCGCGCCGGTCGTTGTCTTTCAACATGCCGCACACGGCCGAATCAACATCGTTTATCGCCGCGCCGACGGTCATTTCGGCTGGATCGATCCGCCGGCACTGACGGGCGCGGATGCCCATTGACGCGGTTGCGGGGGCTCCCTATGTTCCGCCGCCCTTGAGCCTGATCCGGAAATATGGGTTCCGGTTTTCGCATAGAGATCATGCTCAAAACCGATAATACCCCAATCGACAATAAGCGTTAGGCACTAAGCCCGCAGCTTTAGGTTCCGTTCATGCCGCTTATCGACCTGGTCGCGCCCAACGCGATTCTTCCGGCGCTCAAAGTCAACAGCAAGAAACAGGTGCTGCACGAGCTTGCCGCGCGCGCCGCCATGCTGAGCGGACAAAACGAGCGGGCGATCTTCGATATCTTGATGCAGCGCGAAAAGCTCGGCTCAACCGCGGTCGGCAACGGCATTGCCATTCCGCACGGCAAGATGCCGGGGCTCACCCGCTTGTTCGGCCTGTTTGCCCGGCTCGACCGACCGGTGGATTTCGAAGCGCTCGACAATCAGCCGGTCGACCTCGTGTTCCTGCTGCTCGCGCCCGAAGGCGCCGGCGCCGATCATCTCAAAGCGCTGGCCCGCATCGCGCGGCTGTTGCGCGACCCGACGGTGGCCCACAAATTGCGTGGCTCGCAGGATGCGGAATCGCTTTACGCGGTGCTGGCCATGCCGTCGGCTTCTGCTGCGTAGCGGTCGGGAATCGGCGTTCAGTTATCGGTAATCAAAGAACAAAAGGGCCGCGACACACGTCGCAGCCCTTTGATTACCCACTTCCGAGCGCTGATACCCGGTCAGTGCACGCTTACCGTCTCGAGTTCCTGACTCCAGGCGTTGGCGACCGCCGCCTCGCGGCTGTCGGTGAGCATGATCGGCGTGCCGTCGGCGGCGTGCAGCGCAAATAGCGTGCGGCCGGGCGGCATTTGCGGCATCTCGGCCTCCGGAAACAGCGCGCGGACGTCTTCGGAACGGATGGTCTTCACATAAGCGATACGGCCGTCGCCCAGATGGGCAAGCGCTTCGGGAGACATGTCGATTTTAGGTTCGGTATGGTTCATATCGTCACGGTTTATAGCGTTCATGGCCCTCGACTCCTTTCCATGACTTTGGTCGAGTCCTTATGGTTTCCTTTAATCGCACTCTTTGATTGAGATCGATTTAACGATGCGCTCGGGCTGCGGGCGCACCAGGTCGATCGACAACAATCCGTTCTTCAAGTCCGCCCCCAACACTTCCATGCCGTCGGCCAGCACGAAAGTGCGCCGGAATTGGCGTGCGGCAATGCCGCGATGGATGTATTGGCGGCTTTTGTCGTCCTGCTGGCGGCCGCGAATGACGAGCTGGCTCTCCTCCACGCTGACATCAAGCTGGTCGCGGGTAAAACCCGCCACCGCAAGGGTAATTCGCAAGCGCTCGGGACTGTTCCCGTCGCGCGGCACCCGCTCGATATTGTAGGGGGGATAACCGTCCGCGGCCTTGCCGACCCGATCGAGCACGCGCTCGATCTCGTCGAAGCCAAGCAGAAAGGGTGACGAAAGCGACGAAACCCTGGACATGGTCAAAGTCCTTATTAAGCGACTTTGTGGGGCCCTTACGGCACCCCGCGGTCTCACGGAATGCTTCCGCTCAACCTGCCGTAATATGGCGATGCAAAATTGAGCGCGCAAGAAGCGCACAAATGCCGGCCGCCGGCGGCGTCAGAGCCCCCGCTTCATGCCGGCCGGCGTAGGGGGGCTGCACGCAGCGACGCCCGCAACTGCTTGGTGGCGGCGATGTCCACCGCGAAGCTTTGTGCGTCGAGCACGACGCCGTAAAGCTCCCTGGCTGCGGCCAGCGAGATATAACCCTGCTCCGCGTCCGCCGCAACGTCGGCCGCCGGCCGCTCGAGCGGCGAGCCATAGCCGCCGCCACCGCCCGAGCGCAGCCGGAAGGCGTCCCCCGGTTTCAGCATTGCCACCAGCACCTTGGCGTTGGGGAAATCGGTCTTCCAGCGGCTATCGATCCGCAGCGCCACTTCGTTGCCGGTTGCATCACCGCCGCCGTCCAGGCCCCACGGTTTGCAATGCGCGCGTTCGACCTGGGTATTGAACGTCATCGGCACGCGGGCGCGGACCACACGCTCGACGCCAAGGCCGCCGCGGTGGCGTCCGGCGCCGCCGGAATCCGGAACCAGCGCATAGCGCTCGACCACGATCGGGAATTTGACCTCGGACTGCTCGCTCGGGCCGTTGTGGGTATCGCCGTCATTGATGCAGACAGTGGCGGAGACGCCGTCTTCGCTGCGCTTGGCGCCCCAGCCGCCGCCGAGCGGACCGAAATTGGCGAGGAAAAATTCCGACGTCTTGGTATTGATGCCGTGCAGCGCCGCGATCAGGAGATCGGCGTGATGGCCGGCGATGACGCGGTCCGGGATCACCGGCGCAAGCGCCTTGAACACCGTATCGACGATGGTCATCGGATAGGTCATCCACCAGCGCATCGGCGCCGGCCGCACCGCGCTGATGATGCGTCCGGGCGGCACGATGGCTTTGAGGCTGCGGAACGAGCCGTCGTTGATCGGATAGTCGGTCGGCGAGGTGAGGCACTTATAGGCCACCTGCGAGCAGGCGTAGCCGGTGGTGATGCCGGAATTGTAGAAGCCGCGCACCTGGCGGGAAACTTCGGACAGATCGACCGTCATCTCGTCGCCCTTGACGATGACGCGCACTTTGATCGGCACCTTCTTGCCGATGTCGATGCCGTCATCGTCCATGTAGGACTCCGCCTCGTAGACGCCGTCCGGAATCGAGCGCGTGCGCGCCCGCGCCATCGCCTCGGAACGATCCATGATGGCTTCGATGGCGCGCAGAACCTCGTCGCGGCCGTAGCGGTTGACCAGTTCAAGAAAGCGCCGCTCGCCGGTCTTCACCGCGGTGATTTGCGCGCGCAGATCCCCCATGGCGCGGCTCGGCAGGCGCATATTCTGCTTGATGACGTCGATCAGCGTGTCGTTGACCTTGCCGCGGTCGTGCAGTTTCAAAATCGGGATTTGCAGGCCTTCGGAAAAAATATCGGTGGTCATGCCGCCGAGCGTGCCGCCGATGTCGAGCCAGTGCGCCATGCAGCAGGAGAAGCCGACCAAGGTGCCCTTATGAAAGATCGGCAGCGTCAGCGTGACGTGATTGAGATGGCTGCCGGTGAGGTAGGAGTCGTTGGTGACGTAAATGTCGCCCGGCTTGATGGCGTTGCGGCCGAAATGCTTGATCTTCGCCTTCACCGTCTCCGCCATGCCGCGGATGAACATCGGCAGCCCGATGCCGATGGAAACCGTCTCGCCTTCGGCGGTGAACAGGCCGGTGGTGAAATCCAGCGCCTCGTAGATGATGATGTTGTAGGCGGTGCGCATGAGGTTGGTCTTCATTTCCTCGGTCACCGCGATGACGCCATTGCGCACGATCTCGGTGACGACCGGATCGGCCTTGGTTTCGCGCGAGCGCTTTGCCTTTTTCACCATGCTCAGCGGCCTCCCGCCACCGCAATCACCAGATTGCCGAATTGATCCACTTCAAGCCTATCGCCTGGCATCAGCACCGTGGTCGAGGCGTATTCCTCGATCAGCGCCGGTCCCTTGATCCGGTTGCCGGACAGCAGCGCCGCGCGCCGGTAGGTCGGCGTGCTACGGAAACGGCCGGCGTAATAAACCGGCCGCTTGCCACGGAATGCGGTTTTCGGCGGAGCCTTTTGTCCGCGCGCGATCTTGCCTTGCGGCGGCTTGCGCATCAGTCCGGTCACGGTCGAGCGCAGGCTGACGATTTCGGCGCGCTCTTCGGGCGCCGAGGTGCCGTAACGTTGCGCGTGCATGGCGTCGAAATGCCGTTTGATGGCTTTGCGGTCCTTGCGCGCAAAAACCGTCATCGGCAGGTCGACGGTCACCGCGTGCTCCTGACCGACATAGCGCATATCCGCCGCGCGCTTGATTTCGACGCGCTGCGGCTTGACCGAGGTGCCGGCGACCGCGTCGCGGCCTTGGCGCTCCAGCGCGCGATAGACCTCTTCCATGTCGTCGAACGGCGCGTCGTCGAGCGATGTGAACCAGGTGCGCACGAAATCGTAACGCAGATCGGAGAACAGCATGCCGAAAGCCGAAAACACGCCCGGTGCCGGCGGCACGATGACTGTGCGCATGCCGATCTCGCGGGCGACCTCGACCGCGTGCAAGGGACCTGCGCCGCCGTAAGCAAACAGCACGAAATCGCCGGCGTCGAAGCCGCGCTCGGTGGTGACGCCTTTGACGGCATAGGACATCGTCGTCGTGGCAATGCGCAAAATGCCGTCGGCCGCCTCGACTGCGCTTAAGCCCAGCGGATCGCCGATCCCGCTCTTGAGCGCACGCTCGGCGGCCGCCGCGTCGAGCTTCATCTCGCCGCCGAGGAAGCGATCCGCGCCGAGCCGGCCGAGCATCAGATTGGCGTCGGTCACCGTCGGCTCCGTGCCGCCGAGCCCGTAGCAGGCCGGCCCGGGCGAAGCGCCGGCGCTCTGCGGCCCGAGCCGCAACGCGCCATCGTCGACCCGCGCGATCGAGCCGCCGCCGGCGCTGACTTCGAAAATATCCATCATTGCGATCTGGACCGGCAGCGCGCGCTCGTAACCGCCGATCAGCGCCGCGCCGGTCGTCAAGGCTTCGCCGCGGTGAATGACGCCGGCTTTAGCGGTGGTGCCGCCCATGTCGAAAGCGATCGCGTTATCGATCTTCAGGGCGCGGCACAGCGCCTGCGTGCCGATGACGCCGGCGGCGGGCCCGGATTCCAGCATGCGCACGCACTGGCCCTGCGCCTGGCTGGCGTCGTAAAGGCCGCCGGTCGATTGCACGACCAAAAACGAGCCGGCAAAGCCCGCGGCGCGCATATGGGCGTCGATCTCGCCGATATAGCGGCGCACTTTCGGCCCGATATAGGCGTTGGCGGCGACAGTGGCGCAGCGTTCGAACTCGCGATATTCCTGCGACAATTCATGCGAGGCGGACACGAACAGGGTCGGATGATTCTTCTCCAGGATCGCCTTGGCGCGGCGTTCGTGATCGGCATTGGCGTAGCAGTTGAGGAACAGAATGGCCGCGGCCTCGACGCCACGGCGCTCAAGCTCCTTGCCGAGCGCCGCGATTTCGGCGTCGTCGAGCGGCGTGTCGATCTCGCCGTCGGCCAGCATGCGTTCGCCGACTTCGAAACGCAGCGCCCGTTCGATCAGCGGCACGTGCTTCTGAAAGAACAAGTTATAGGCATCCGGCCGGTTGATGCGGCCGATTTCATAGATGTCGCGAAAGCCTTCGGTGATGAGCAATGCGGCTTTGGCGCCGGTGCGCTCCAGCATGGTGTTGATGGCGATGGTCGAGCCGTGCAGAAACAGCGCCGCCGCGCGGTAATCGCTGCCGGCTTTGGCGACGCCGGCGGAAATGCCCTCGACCAGATGCGCCGGCGTCGACAGCGCCTTGCCGAAGGTCAGCGCACCGGTTCTTTCGTCGAACACCGCGATATCGGTGAAAGTACCGCCGATATCCGCCGCGAGCCGCAATTGTCCCCGTGCCATCCCTTTTCCCTTAAGCGCCGTGCGCGGAATTCGCTAATGCCAGGTGAGCGGGCCTGGCATGGCGCGTTCGGCTTCCGCGGTGAGCTGCGCTTCGTGGCGCTTCACGAACATGCCGCCAAGGACGAAGCTGATCACGGTGATCAGCGCCAGGATGATCACGATGGGGCCTTCCAGGCGTTCGAACTCGCGTCCCAATTCGAAAGCCGCCGAGCCGTAGATCACCGCCCAGATGGTGGAGCCGACGGCGTTGGCGATCAGGAAATCGCGCCACGGCATGACGTTGGCGCCGGCAAAAATGCCGGCGAAGGTGCGCAGCACCGGTATGAATTGCGCGATAAAGACGATCTTGCCGCCATGGCGCAGGAACAAATACTGCCCGAGTTTGATCCTGGTCGGCGTCATGCCCAGATAATTGCCGTAACGCAGCAACAGCCAATAACCGAATTGATGTCCGAGCCCGTAGCCGATCATGCGGCCGCCGATCGCCGCGCCGGCGGCGGTCAAAATGACGGCGACGATGTTGAGATCGTGTTTGGTTCCTGCATAAATCGCCGCGGCAAGGAGCGCGGTCTCCCCGGGCAACGGCACGCCGACGCATTCCAAGCCGACAATAACGGCGACCGTGGCGAGGCCATAGGCGTGGATGAGGTGGCCAATGAAGTGCATGAATGCCGTGTACCGGAACACCGCTTACTTATACATATTCCAATGCGAAGATAATGACTTGACTTTGCCTGACCAGCACGTCACGCGAAGATGATTGCATGGATCGAGACCTGTTGCATGTATGAAGACTTGACGCATGTATAAAGACTTCACGCATGTATAAGGACTTGCGGGAATTCATTGCACTCGTCGACAAGCTCGGCGTGTTGCGGCGCATCATGGGCGCCGACCCGCAATTCGAGATCGGCGGCATCACCGAAGTCGCCGCCGGCCTGCCGGAATGCCCGGCGCTGTTGTTCGACGATATCAAAGGCCATCGGCGCGGTTTTCGCATATTCACCAATGCGACGACCAATGTACAACGCGCCGCGCTGGCCTTGGGGCTCGATCCGGCGCTGCCGCCGCTCGACGCACTTAAAGCCTGGATGGAAAAGCGCAAGAACTTGCGCGCACAGCCGCCGGTTACCGTCACCGCCGCGGCGTTCCTGGAAAATTCCTCGACTGGCGCAAACGTCAATGTCGGGCTGCTGCCGGCGCCAGTCTGGCACCGCCATGACGGCGGCCCGTTCATCGGCTCGGGCTCGCTCGCCGTCATGCGCGATCCCGATACCGGCTGGATCAACGCGTCGATCTATCGCGTCCAGGTCCACGGTCCGAACAAAGTCACGGTGCAGTTCGATCATGGTGGCCGCCACGGCGCGATCATCGCCAAGAAATATTGGGATCGCGGCGAGAGCTGTCCGCTTGCGGTCGCGCATGGCGAAGATCCGGCGCTGTTCATCGCCGGCTTCGAATATCTGCCCGACGGCCGCTCGGAATACGAGTTCGCCGGCGCAATCAAGGGTGCGCCGATCGAGGTTTTTGCCGGACCGCAGACCGGGCTGCCGATCCCGGCCCATGCCGAGATCGTATTCGAAGGCCGGCTGTTGCCAATGACCGAGATAAGCCTGCCGGAAGGCCCGTTTGGCGAGTTCACCGGTTATTATGCCGCCGCAGCGCGCCCCGGGCCGGTGATGGAAGTAACCGCCCTCCACCACCGCGACGATCCGATCCTGCTCGGCTCGCCGCCGTTAAAACCGCCGCGCTTTCATTTCGGCCTGCCGTTCCGCGCCGCGACGATCTGGAGCAATCTCGAAGCCGCCGGCGTCACCGACATCGTCGGCGTCTGGCAGCACGTGTCGCAACTGATGACGGTCGTGGCGCTGCGCCAGCGCTATGGTGGTCACGCCAAACGCGCCGCATTGGTCGCGGCGGCGCACAGTTACATGGCGCGCATCGTCGTGGTGGTCGACGAGGACGTGGACCCATCCAATCTCGCCGACGTGATGTGGGCGGTGGCGACCCGCTGCGAGCCGGCCGACGGCATCGACATCGTGCGTAACGCCTGGAGCTCGGCGCTCGATCCGCGCATCCCGCCGCAGGACAAAGAGGCCGGCGTGACTTCGCATTCCAAGGCCATCATCGATGCCTGCCGGCCGTTCGCCTGGATCGACAAATTCCCGCAAACTTCGGCGCTGTCGGCGGACGAGGCACGGCAGATCGAGGCGAAGTGGGGGAAATTTTTAGCTTAGCCCCTCACTCCACCGCATTCGCTGCATTAAGGCTGTCGATCAGCGACGAGCGATAGAGATACGCCTTGTGCCGCGCCACGTCTTCGCAGGTGCAGCGCAAGTCGTCCAGATGCCTGCGGCGGACGGCCGGGTCTTTCTCGCCGAGCGTCTTTTTGTTCTGGATCGACTGCGCCTGCACGAAATCGGTCTGCGCCTTGCGGCGCTGCCTGGTGTAACGGTCGAACACGCTCGCGTCGGCGCGGCCGAACCAGACATCGGCGAGCTTACCGGCAAGATTGACGGCGTCGTGGATGCCGCCGTTCATGCCCATGCCGCCGATCGGATTGTTGACATGGGCGGCATCGCCGGCGAGCAGCACGCGGCCTTTGTTGAACGTCGCGGCGACGCGCTGATGCACGGTGTAGAGTGCGTAATAGGGAATATCGAAATCGCCGCTCTTGTCGTAGATGCCGTGCAGGCGGCGCTGAATCGCTGCCATGCTGACGGCTTGCTCGTCGGATTCGTCGGGCGGCACCGGCATGATGCCGCGCCAGTAGCCGGGCGGACCGTTGCCCTTGACCTTGAACAGATTGAGCCATTCGTCGGGATCGGAGAAATAATTGCGCGTGCAATAGCCGGTGCCCGCCGCGACGAAATCGAAGCTGGTGGCGATCTTGATGAAGCGCTCCTCCCAGGTGAAACCCTCGAAGTCGATCTCGGCGAGCCGACGCACCGTGCTGCGGCCGCCGTCGGTGCCGATGACATAAGCGCCGCGCAGCTTTTCGATTGCGCCGTCTCTCTCGACGGTGACGTCGACATAATCCGCGTGCTGGGTCAGTGCGGTAAACATGGTGGCAAACCGCACTTCTGCCAGTTCGCTCTCGGCGAGCACCGGCAGCACAGTGCGAACGAGCTTGTACTGCTCCCATTGCAGCACGAACGGATACGGCACTTCGCCTTGGAGAAGGCGAATATCGAACGTGGCGACCAGTTCGCCGGTGGCTCGATCGCGGAATTGAAACAGCGGCGCCTGGAAGCCGCCCGAGGCATCCTCGGCGAAAGCCTGCGCCTTGAGGCCGAGGTCGGCGAGCATTTCCAGCGTCGGCGCATGGATTGTGGCGGCGCGCTGATCCTCGACCGGCTCGGGCTCCGCCTCGATGAGCAGTACCGGAATGCCTTTGCGCGTCAGAGCGAGCGCCGTGACGGCGCCCACCGGCCCGGCGCCGACGACAATCACGCGTTTCTCTCTGCTGACCATGATTGGATTCACACCTTGGCGATTTCAAAGGTCGAGGGGTGAAACAGCTCCTCGACTTTCACTCTACGGTCGGCGAGGCCCTGCTCATAGATATACTGCGTCAGCGCATCGATCTCGGCCAGGTTTTCCGCCACTCCGTATTTCCAGAAATCCTCGCCCATGATGGCGCTGGTCTCGTGGGTCTCGGCTTCGAGCCACGGCAGGGTCACCATCAGCGCATTGACGTCGCGCAGATCGATCATGGCGCGCGCCTTGGCTTCGCAAAATGACTTGTAAACGCTGGTCGCCAGCCACGGATATTCCTCGGCCAGCGTCTTGCGGATGCCGACGAGATGCATGATCGGAAACAGCCGCGTCTTCTTATAATAAGCTTGCTCGGCCGTTCGCGTATTCGGAAACAGCCGCGCGATATGCGGCTCGCCGGCAAGAAACGACGACGGCGCCCGCGCGGTGAACAGCGCGTCAAGCTCGCCGGCTCGAAGCATGCCGACCAGCGTGCGATCGTCGCCGATCGGCTGCAGGTCGAGGCCCGGAATGGGCTTAAGCGGCGTGCGCTCGTGGCGGCCCGGCTGTTCCTGGCCGCCGCTGCGCCAATGAATTTCGGACGGCGCGACGCCGTATTCGTGCTGCATCAGCCCGCGCATCCAGACCACCGCCGTGATCTGATATTCCGGCACGCCGATGCGCTTGCCGCGCAGGTCTTGCGGTTTCTCGATGCCGGCGCCGTTGCGGATGTAGATGCCGGAATGGCGAAAAATCCGCGACACGAAGGCGGGAATGCCGACATAGGCCGACGTGCCCGCCGCCACCGTGCGGATGTAGCTCGAAAACGACAGTTCCGAGATGTCGAATTCCTGGAACTTGAAGGCGCGGTGAAAAATTTCCTCGGGATAGAGCGGCAGAAAAGTGACCTCGCAGCCTTCGACTTTGACAGTCCCGTCGCGGATCGCACGGGTGCGGTCGTAATTGCCGCAGGCGATCGTCACCGGCACGTCAGCCATCGTTCCTCCGCTCCCTACTCGGCAACGAGGCTAGCGGCTTCCTTCACAGCTGTGAAGCGCGGGCGCGCATGGCTGCTGTGGCACTGTGCTTGTTGTTCTTTCCCGCACGCGATAGCCTGATCGACAAAGGGGGAGCGCCTATGATGTCCACCGTGATCGGCGGCGCCATGTTGCCGCACGCGCCGCAGTTCTTCACCATGCCCGACACCGAGGACAAGGCGCTGGTGGCGCATGTCCGCGAAGTCGCCGCCAACGTCGGCAGGCGGCTGCGTGCGCTCGATCCCGATCTCTGGATCATTTTCTCCAACGACCACGCCGAGCAGTTTTTCCACACCACCGCGCCGCCGTTCACCGTTCACGTCGGCGGCGAGGCGACCGGCGAATTTGCCGGCCGGAAATTCCACTGGAAAATCCCGAGCGAAATCGGCTTCGAACTGGTGCGCCAGCTTTATCGGCAGAATTTCGATCCGGCCTTCACCTCGACGGCTAAGATCGACTACGCCATCGGCATTCCGCTCACCCATCTCGGCCATACCGGTCCGGTGCTGCCGATCTATGTCAACGCCTACCTGCCGCCACAGCCGACCATGGAGCGCTGCTACCAATTCGGCCAGGCCGTGGCGCGCACGGTGACGGCGCTCGGCTTGAAGACCGTGATCCTGTCGAGCGGCGGCATGTCGCATTTTCCCGGCACCGACCGCTACTCCAATCCGGAATTGGCCTGGGACAAGCGCGTGCTGGAAAAGCTCGCCGCCGGCAACCTGAAATCGCTGATCGGCTTCGACGAGACCGAGCTCGACGACACCGGCAATATCGAATTGCGCTGCTGGGCCTGCGCTGCCGGCGCCTTGGGCGAGCGCAAGCCCGACGTGGTGTCGATGGACCCAAGCTGGCATCACAATTACGCATCGCTGGCCTGGATCGGCGGCGACGGCGAACAACAGCATGCCGCGCATTATCCGTCGATCAAGCCGGAGCTGGTCGAGCTCACCTCCGCGCTGCACGGCCTCGCCCATGACGCCGAGCTGCGGGCGCAATACGTCGCCGACGCTGGCGCGTTCGCCGACCGCTTCCGGCTGCCGCCCGAGCAGCGCGAGGCATTGATCAAGCTCGATCTGCCGTCGATGGTGAAAATGGGCGCGCATCCGCTGGCGCCGTTCCTGGCGCAGTTGCAGATTCAACGGCTGCGGCCACAACGCTGACATTCGCTCGGCCGCGCGAGCAACGTCTCGTATCGGCCGGTTTGGGGGAGGAAACGAAATGCCAAGTACCTCAATTCCAAGTACCTTAATACCAAGTACCTTGCCGTTGACCGAGCAGACCATCGCTGCGCGTCTCGAGCGCCTGCCCAATTCGCGCTGGCACGTCACGGTGACGGTCATCCTCGGCGTCGCCATCTTCTTCGATTCGTTCGATTCGCTGGCGATTGCCTATGTGCTGCCGGCCATCGTGCCGGCCTGGCACATTCCGCCGTCGAGCATCGGCGGCTTGATCAGCGTCGCCAATTTCGGCCAGGCGCTCGGCGCCCTGACCTTCGGCTGGGCCGCGGAACGCATCGGCCGCGTGGCCACCGCGCGCATCGCCATCGCGCTGTTCGCGGTGATGAGTTTGGCTTGCGCCTTTACGCAAAACTACGAGCAGCTCTTCGTGCTGCGTTTTCTCGAAGGCATCGGGCTCGGTGGCGAGATTCCGGTCGCCTCGACCTATATCAGCGAAATTCTCCGCGCCGAACGGCGCGGCGGCCGCTTCCTCGCCTATCAGATGATCTTTCCGGTCGGCCTGTTGGCGTCGGGCATCGTCGGCGCGGTCGTGGTGCCGAAATTCGGCTGGCAATGGATGTTCATTATCGGCGCGGTGCCGGCTTTTATCGCGCTGTTCCTGCAGCGCTACTGCCCGGAATCGCCGCGCTGGCTGGCGTCCAAAGGCCGTCTCACCGAGGCCGACGCCATCGTCACCGACATCGAGCGCATCGTGTCGCGCAACGGCACGAAACCGCTGCCGCCGGTGCAAGAACTCGTTATTCAACCGCTGGGCAATCAGACCCGTTGGCAGGAGCTGTTCCAAGGGCGCTACCTGTCGCGCACCTTCCTGGTGTGGATCCTGTGGGCGACGTCCTACATCATCACTTACGGCTTATCGGGCTGGATTCCGACGCTCTACCGCGAAGTCTATCACCTGCCGCTGCAACAGGCGCTCAACTACTCGATCGCCGGCCCGGCCGGCAGCCTCATCGGCTCGGCGATCTGCGCCTTACTGATCGACTGGACGGGCCGGCGTATCTGGTTCGTCGTCGCGTTCTTCTTCACCGCCGCCGCGCTGATCGAGCTGTGGGCGTTCGGCTCAGGCACCGCGTTCGGCATGCTGCTCGGTTACGGCTTCAGCCAGATTTGGCTCGGTTCGATGAACATGAGCATCTTCCTCTACACTGCGGAAATCTATCCGACGCGCATGCGCGCGCTCGGCGTGAGCTGGGCGAGCTTCTGGCTGCGGCTCGCCGCCACCGTCGGTCCGCTGATCGTCGGCTTCACGCTACCGCGCTACGGCATCGGCGGCGTGTTCCTCGCCTTCTCCATTTTCGCGATCATCGGCTGTGGCGCCGCGACCTACATGATCGAGACACGGCGCCGCGTGCTCGAGGAAGTTTCGCCTTAGCCGCTGGGCGAAGCGTGACGAACTAGGCCGCGGGCAGCGGCGACTCCCGCAGGATCAGGTCGGCCGCTTTTTCGGCGATCATCATCGCCGGCACGCTGGTGTTGCCCGACACCAGCGTCGGCATGATCGAACAGTCGGCCACCCAGAGCCGTTCGGCGCCGCGCACGCGCAACTCCGGGTCGACGACCGCGTCCTCGTCCGAGCCCATGCGGCAGGTTCCGGCCGGGTGAAAGATGGTCGCGCCATTGGCCCGCGCGAAACGCAGGATATCGTCGTCGCTTTGCACGTTCGGACCGGGCGCCACCTCGGCGGCGATGTAATCGGACAGCGGCGGGGTAGCCGCGAGCTTGCGCGCGAAGGCGATGCTCGCCACGGCGAACCGGCGGTCGCTCTCCGCCGCCAGATAATTGGCGTGGATGTGCGGCCGGTCGAACGGATCGGCCGAGGCGAGCGCAATCGAGCCGCGGCTCTGCGGCCGCAATTGGCAGACCGACAGCGTCATGCCGGAAAAGTCGTGAACTTTGCCGCCGGCCATGTCGGCGCTGAGCGTCGCCACGTGAAACTGGATGTCCGGCGTCTTTGCCTCCGGCTGCAAGCGCGCGAACAAGCCGCCTTGATTGATGCCGACGGCAAGCGCGCCGCGCCGATGCAGCAGCCAGTCGCTGCCAAGCTTGAACCGGCCCCATAGCGAGCGCAGCGCGTCATTGGTCGTGATCGGTTTGGCGATCCGGTAGATCAGCCGGAATTGCAGATGGTCCTGGAGATTCTGGCCGACCGCCTGCCGGTCCAGCCTGACCGCGATGCCGTGACGCTGCAGCTCCGTGGCGGGACCGATCCCCGACAGCATCAGAAGCTGCGGCGACTGGATCGCGCCGGCGGCGAGGATGACGCCGCGCCTGGCGGTTATGGTGCGGATCGAACCGCCGCTGCGGCAAGTCACGCCAACCGCGCGACGTCCGGCGAAGAGGACTTGGCCGACCTGGGTGTCGGTAAGAATTCGCAGATTGCCGCGCTTGGCGGCGGGGCGCAGATAAGCGTCAGCGGATGAATTGCGCCAGCCGTTGCGCGTGGTCAATTGGAAGTAGCCGACGCCTTCTTGTTCGCGCCCGTTGAAATCCGAAGTGCGGGGAACGCCATGACGATTGGCGGCGGCGATAAACGCCTCAATCAGCTCATGCCGCTCATGAATGCTGGTGACCTGCAACGGACCGTTCGAGCCGTGCAACTGATCGCCGGCCAGATCGTCGTTGTGCTCCAGCTTGATGAAATAGGGCAGCACGTCGTGCCACGACCAGCCGGGATTGCCGAACTGCGCCCAATGGTCGTAATCCTGCGGCTGTCCGCGGATGACGATCAGCCCGTTGATCGAGCTCGAGCCGCCCAGCACGCGGCCGCGCGGCCAATAAATCCGCCGGCCGTCCATCTGCGGCTCGGGCTCGGTATAGAATTTCCAATTGACCTTGGGATCCCACATCGTGCGGCCATAGCCGATCGGGAGGTGAATCCAGAAACTGCGATCGCGCGGACCGGCCTCGATCAGCGCGACGCTATTGCGCGGGTCGGCGCTCAGCCGGTTGGCCAGAACGCATCCCGCCGATCCGGCCCCGACAACGACAAAATCGAACTGTTCGCCATTCATCGCCAATAAGTCCCGCGACAAAAATGCTTGCGGCCCAGGTCAAAACTAGTCAATGAATTTTGGAACGCTTTGTCCCATAATATGAGAAAGAGCGGACGGAACGCATACGCGCACGCAACGCTGACGACGACGGCTGCAGGGAGCACGACATGAAAAAGCTCGTCCTCGAAACCACGGCGCCGTTCCAGGGCTTGCCGGAGCTGGTCGCTTACGACGAAGGCCTGTTCGCCAAAGAGGGCCTCGAAATCGAATGGGCGGATCGCGAAGCCGGCGTCGAGAAAAAGGTCGAGGCCGGCGTGACGACGCCGAACGGCGTCGATCCGTTCGCCAGTCACGGCAAGCTCCTCGAACAGGGCAAGGCCGACATGTATAACGCCTGCGAATGGGGCAATTACTGCCGCGTCCAGGACACCGGCCAAGGCAGCCGCCAGCTCGGGCGCCGCGCCATCGTCGCCTATGCGGCGATCGTGGTGCGGCCGGATTCTCCGGTTTATACGCCGCAACAGCTCGCCAACCGCACCATCGGCGTGCCGTTCTATTTCGGCACCCATTACATCGCGCTGCACATGCTGGAAGGCTTTGTGCCGCGCGAAACGATCCGGCTGTGCCGCGCGCCGAACGGCTCGCGCTACCGGCTTGATGCGCTGATGCGCGGCGAGATCGAAGCCACCACGCTGACCGAGCCGCATGTCACGCTTGCCGAGAAGAAAGGCTGCCGCCTCATCTGCTCGGCCTTCTTCCACGGCACCGAGGTCGCTTCCGACCGGGTCGACGCCGAGACTTATGCCGCGTTCAATCGCGCGGTGCGCGAGGCGGTGCGACGCATCAACGCCGACAAAAAGGCCTATATGCATTACTTCATCGACTATTACGCCAAGAAAGACTCTGGAGATCGCCGCGCTGAAACTCGAGGATCTGCGCGAGAGCCGGCTCGTCGTCTGCGATCCGGCGCCGATCCCGCTCGACGAATTGCAGCGCACCTATGCCTGGCTCAAGAGCTGGGGCATGCTGGAAGAGACCGCGTCGCCGCTGCAGCTCGTCAACATGCCGGTGCAAACGCGGGCGCATGTGGCGGCGGAATAGCGCGGCCGACAGCGCCGGTAGCGCGTCGCGCGATTCGCCATTACACCAGCATGGGGGCCGACGGCGAGCGGGCGGAGATGCGATGACCGGCAATGCGGCGCGGCGCGCAAGCTTCGTTTTCGGCCTGGCGCTTCTGCTCGCTGCCTGCGGCCACAATTCGCTCACGGCGAGCAGCGACGACGACAGCGGCATCAATGCCCATCCGGCGAATTACAAAGCCGACATCCTCGCCGCCATGCATGTCTATCTGAACGATCCGACCGGAATTCGCGACGCTGCGGTGTCGCCGCCGGTGCTCAAACAGGCCGGCGGCGAGACCCGCTACGTGGCTTGCGTGAGGTTCAATCCAAAGAAGAACAATACCGACTATGCCGGCATCAAAGAGCTTGCGGCGGTCTTCCTGGCCGGGCGGTTCGATCACTTCATGGACGGGACAAAAGAGCAAACGGATACGGCGAAAGACCTCTGCGCCGGCGCGGCCTATGCGCCGTTTCCGGAATTGCAGAAGCTGCCGCCGTGATGCCGCCGCGAATGGTGTTGAAAGTGATCGGCATATTGGCCTTAAAGTCTGTCGGGGCGCGATTTCGGAGTGCAGTGTCTTGAAACGCAAAATCTTGAACCGCCAAAGATTGACCCTGACGCAGCTCGCAGCCGGTACGGCGATACTTGCCGTTCTGACGGCACAAGCCGCCTCGGCGCAGCCCGCGCCTGCGCCACCTCCGCCGGATCAACCCGCCCCAGCCCAGTCCGCTCCGCCGCCCCCGCCAGACCAACCGCCGCCGCCGCCCCCCGCCGGGGCGCAATCTACTCCAGATCAGCCAGGGCCGCCGCCTGGCGCCCCGCCACCCGGTGCGTCAACCAGCCCGCCGCCGCAGATCGGCGGACCGCCGCCTCCCGCTGGACCTCCGCCTCCCGCTGGACCTCCGCCTGCCGGTGGACCTCCGCCTCAGGCCGGTGGGCCGCCACCCGCGGCCGTCAATACCAATGTTAATCTGCGGCAGGGACCCGGTACCAATTATCCGATCGTCATGACAATTCCCGCGGGCGCTCCCGTCAATGTCGGCGGGTGCAATGCCGGGTGGTGTCAGGTCGCGTTCCAAGGGCAAAGCGGCTACATCATTGCGACCAGCCTCGGCGCCCCGCCGCCCAGGCCGTATTCGCCAGGCTATCCGCCGCCACCGCCGCCGTTGTATCCCCCGCCCTATTACGGGCCTTACCCGTATCGCTATTACGGTCCAGGCCCCTATTGGCGGCATCGCGGTTATTACGGTGGCTGGCACCGGCACTGGTAGAAGCGCGGCGGCGTCACCGCTCGTCGCCGCTGAAGTGCACCGCCGCGCCCGAAACGGCGAGGCTGAGCGCGACGATCACGAAGATGCCGCCGACCCCGCTGGCGGCGGCGATCAGGCTCGCGGCAAACGGCACCGCCATCTGGCCGATGCGATTGCCGGTGTTGCGCAGCGACATCACCGTGCCCATCGACGCCGGCGAGGCGAGAGCGACGACGTTGGTAAGGCTCAACGTCGTCGCGATCCCCAGCGCAACGCCGGTCAACGTCATCGCCGCGAACAAAATCGGAAGCTTCACCGGCAAGGCGAGACAGGCAAAGCCGATTGCGGATCCCACCATGCTGGCGAGCGTCAATGGCCGTCGGCCGACCAGCGCGATGATCCGCACATAGCCCATGCGCGACACCAAGGCGGCGACGGAGCGCACAGTCAGCAGGCTGCCGATGTCGCGCACATTGATGTTCTTTTCGGCGCCAAGCAGCGGCAGATAGATCGTGACCAGGTCCTGCGCCGCCATGGTGATGACGCTGGCGACCAGATACGCCATCAGCCCGCGCTGGCGCAGCAGCGCACGCAGCGGCACGACGTTTTTGCTCTTCTCTCGTGTCAGGTGATCCGGCGCCGGCCGGATGGCGGCGGCGGTCGCCAACGATGCAAAGGAGACGATCAGTCCGATCATGAACAAGCGGCCGGTCGGCGGCAGCGTCGCCGAGCCGCCGGCCCAGGCGACCAGATAAGGGCCGAGCCCCTGCCCGACCGCGCTGGCGATGACGTAATTGCCGAAGGCGGCATCGCGGCCGCGCGGCCCGGTGCAGCGCACGCACAGCATCTGCTGGCTCGCCATGATCAGGATATGTGAAATGCCGAGCAGCGCCGTCATCAGCAGCAGCGTGAGCAACGAGCCGGCGGCGAAACGAAAGCCCACGCAGGCGAGGACAAGCAAGCTGGCGCCGAGCCAGGCGGCTTGCGCATCCTTGCCGCGATCCAAGTAGCGGCCCACTTGGACGGCAAAGATGATCGGCAGGATCGCGAACGTCGCGGAGATGATGCCGAGCCATATCACCGGCAGCTTGAGCTCGATGGCACGGTAGGACGTTGTCACCCGGACGATGGCATAGACCGCCTGGATGATGGCGACGTTCAAGAGCAACGGCACGAGCAGCCGGTAATCGACGTCGTTCGCCCGCGCGCCGGTTTTGCCGCGCGCCGCCGGCTGAAGTTTGTCCCAAAAGCTCGACACTGCCCCGCCCGCTCTTGCCGCGACGAACGCGAACTAGCTTAATCTTTCGTAGTCTCGACGTGAAAGCGGTGCAATACGCGGTGAAAGATCGGTCCCAGCACGAAACCGGTCGCGACAATGATAATCAGGCCCGAGAAGATCGCGTACAGCCCGGCGAAGACCTTGCCGCCGGTGGTTTTCAGTTCGCCCATCGGACCCATGCCGGATAGAATCATCGCTGCGTTGACGAAGGCATCGACGAATGACATGCCCTCGAAATACGCATAGCCGGCAATCCCTACGGCGAGACCCACGGTGGTCAGAAACAGCCATAGGCCGATCGCGTAGCCCATGCGGACGAGGAATTTCCGGCGCGAAGCGACCGGTTGGCCGTGGCGCTCAAAGCCGGTTGCGGTGAGGGGCCGTTCCGCCATGTCCGATCCTTGGCCGAGCTCGCTCAACCGCGCAGACGGCAGTTGAGCCTGTGCCCGCCCGCGCCTAATATCGGTTCGGGAAGGATAACGCCATGCTAGAAAAACACTACGACCGCGCCGCCCAGGATATCGGCAATGCCGTCGGTATCGGCCACGTCAATGTCTGCATCGACGATCAGCACAAAGCGACGCATTTCTACATCACCGGTCTTGGCTACACGCGCGATCCCTTTCTCAACACCGGCGCCGGCAATATGTGGGTCAATGCCGGCATGAGCCAATTCCACCTGCCGATGGGCAAACCCGAAGTGGTACGCGGCACCACCGGACTGGTGATGCCGGATCGCGAGGCATTGTTGAAGCGGCTCAACAGGGTGAAGAAGGCGCTCGACGGCACCAAGTTCCAGTTCCGCGAAAGCAACGATGGCGTCGAGACGGTGTGCCCGTGGGGCAACCGCATCACCGTGCACGAGCCGGACCCCGCCCGCTTCGGCCGCGTCCAGCTCGGCATGCCCTATGTGCGGTTCGACGTCCGCCCCGGCACCGCCGAGCGCATCGCCCGCTTCTATCGCGACGTGCTGGAAGCGCCGGCGGAGGTGAAAAAGAACGGCGCCGGGCCGGAGGCGAAAGTTCAGGTCGGCGATAACCAGTATTTCTATTTCCGCGAGACCGACGCGCCGCAACCGGACTATGACGGCCACCACGTGCAGATTTATCTGACCAACTTTTCCCGGCCGTATCGCAAGCTGCTCGATCTCGGCCTCATCACTATCGAAGACAACGATTACCAGTACCGCTTCAGGGACGTGATCGACCTCGACACCAAGGAAGTGCTGTTCACGGTCGAGCATGAGACGCGCAGCGCCACCAATCCGATGTACGGCCGCCCGCTGATCAACCGCAATCCGGCGGCCACCAACATGGATTACAAGCCCGGGCACGACAGCATATCCTGGGCGCTATCGTAGATGCGCCGTGCCCTTGTGATCGGCGGCTCGCTCGGCGGGTTGATGGTCGCGCATCTGTTGCGCTCGATCGGCTGGGACACCACGGTGTTCGAGCGCAACGATGAGGAGCTGGCAAGCCGTGGCGTCGGGCTCGGCACGCATCCGCAGCTCATCGCCATTCTCAAACGCGCCGGCATCGATTTCGACGGATCGATGGGGATCACGCCGCCGCGTGGCGTTTGTCTCGACGGCGATGGCAGGATCATCATCGAGCAGCCGATGGCGCGTACGCTCAGCGGCTGGTCGCGGCTCTACCACGCCTTGCTCGATGCGCTGCCGGCGCGGACCTATCGGTTCGGCAAACGGCTCACGCGGGTCGAGCAGAACGCGGATGGCGTGACCGCGTTTTTCGCCGACGGCTCCAGCGAGCGCGGCGACCTCCTGGTCGGCGCCGACGGCATCCGCTCCACGGTGCGCGCGCAGTTCCTGCCGGACGTGCAGCCGGTCTATGCCGGCTATGTCGCCTGGCGCGCCGTGCTCGACGAAGCCGACGTGCCGCCGGACTTATGGCGCGAAATGGTCGAGCTCTACGCTTTCTGCCTGCCGGAGGGCGAGCAGCTCATCAGTTACGCAGTGCCGGGGCGCGACAACGATACGGCCGTCGGACGCCGCGGTTACAACATCATCTGGTACCGGCCGACCGATGCCGCCACGCTCGCCGACATTTGCACCGACGCCAGCGGCCGGCATCATGCCGCCGGTATTCCGCCGCCGCTGATCCGGCCCGAGGTGATCGCGCGGATCAAAGCCGACGCCAAACGCCTTATCGCGCCGCAGATCGCCGCCATTCTCGACCGCACGACGCCGTTCTTCCAGCCGATCTACGATCTCGATTCGCCGCGCATGGTGTTCGGCCGTGTCGCTCTCGCCGGCGACGCGGCCTTTGTCGCCCGGCCACACGCTGGCGCCGGCACCACCAAAGCCGCGCTCGATGCCGCCTGCCTCGCCGACAGCATCGCCGAAGCCGGCGGCGACCTTGCCGCCGGGCTGAAGCATTACGAGCGCATGCAGTTGCCGTTCGGCAAGGCCCTGGTTGCGCTCAATCGCGAGGAAGGCGCCTATCTGAGCGCACAGATCAAGCCGAAAGCCGAGCGCCGCGGGGCGGAACTGCATCGCGACCTTGGCGCCGTGCTGCATGCCCATATCGCGCGCAGCGAGCAGATGGGTGACATCGTCGCCAGCCACGGCTTGACCGGGCTTTATTGAGCGGGCTTCCGCACCGTCGCGGTCGGCTATTCTTTGCCGACGTGCGCCACAGCTCCGGCTCTGGCCTTGGCAATGGCGGCAACTACTGCCGGCATCAAGGGCCGAAGAACGGCGATGTCGTTACTCGGTGCATGAACGACAATTACTGCCAGCGAAAGTCCGTCGAAGCTTTGCTGGTATTCAAGATTGCGATCGACCGTGATCATAACATCGAATGCGGTTGCAGCTAATCGCAACAGCTCGCCGTTTTTGACACCGGCCCAGCCGGCCTCGGCAACGGTCTTGACCTCATGGCCCGGAATATCTCTGCGCAGCGCGCGAGGAACGCACTCGTCAAGCAGCACTCGCATCGGCAATCAGGCTGGCTTTTGCCTGCTCAAGCGCGGCAATGGCAATCTCGCGCGTAACAGTCGGGAAGTCGTCAAGGAACTCGTTCAACGAGTGGCCGCCCTCGATGTAGTCGATCAGTGCCTGGACGGGAACGCGCGTGCCGACAAACACCGCAGTGCCGCCCAGGATATTGGGGTCGGAATGAACGACGGAACGCTCTGTCATCGGCACTGCCCTAGCTTCGCGCGGCCGTTACGCCCGGCGCAAGGCGAAACTACCCGATCCGGGCAACCCGGTCGAGGACCACGATGTCCAACTTCAGCGGTGCCTTGGTGACCATCGGCGAGCGCGGTGACGCGGGCACACGGGCGCGCAGCGACCATGTCGGCGATATCGTCGCCGCCCATGGGCTGACCGCTCTCGCCGAGGCATGACTCCCGGCCTTATTGAAGTTTGCGTACAGAGCGACCAATTCTGCAATGCTTGCACGCCCAAACGCACGCTCAAGGATGATGTCGCCATTCTCAAAGCCGAGGCGGTAAAGCGCGGGGCATAGCGTCGCCTCGCGCAGGAGAACCCACGTGGCCAAGTCGAAAGAGAGAAAGGCCAAAAACGTAAAGCCCGACGACTATTTTGCCGCTGGACCGATGGAGTTCGCGCGGTTCGGCAGGGTGGTCCTCGGTCGCTCAAGGGCAACCCAAGAGCAAGTTGATGCCGCTCAAGAACGGATGGTGGCCCAGTATCCCATCACGGTTGGCGAGATAGACGCGCTTGTTGCCTCAATCGCGGCACAGATCGCTCGCCAGCCCCCTGACAACCTGCTTCAGCGGGGGTGGTGGGAATATTCCGCAATGATTGTCGGCTTGGGCGGGAGAGATGCGGGCGATTCAGAAAAACTCGCAGCAGCCCGGATGGTCGACTACGTTCAAAGCGTGATCGTATCGGTGAAGCCCGAGCAATACGCCGACAAAATAAGCGAAGAAGATTGGGCCAAGCTTAAAGCTGATATCGAGACGTTGTTCCGGCGTCTCACGCTCGATTATCAGATGTGCATGACGGCGCATCGAAGGGCTCAAGACCCGCAACTGGACATGAGGCTTGAGGAGTTCCGGTTTCGCGCGGAAACATTCTGGCTGAACATTCGAGGCAAGCGCTATCAGCTTCACGAGCGACAGGCGTTGCTCGATGTGCTCGCCCCGCATTCGGACATTCTGTCAAAGCTGTTCGGGTTGGACGCTGCCACACTCGTGACCGAGTTCGACAAGATTTTGACCAGACTTACGCATGCCCTCAAAGACATCGCGACCGACATGAAGGAATTGCACGCGAAGTCAATGGCTCGGCTTGATGAGCTTGCCGCGAAGCATGAAAACCTAGAATTCGAAGCGCTCATGGCCAAAGTATTTGAAGACACCGAACTTGCTGCCCAGCGCGATAGGTTTGCGGGCGCGATGTTCGGGCTTGATCTATTCGATGTTGGCAAAAACACGGCGCTGCCCAAGGCGCTGCTTGACGAGTTGAGCTATTCACCCGGCGAAGATACGGAATTCTTCGCGCCGGGCGAATTTGCAGGATGGCCCTTGCGCATTTGGCCGGTGATGCGGCGACCGTTTATCCGGCTCAACGGCTCGACGTATTGCTTCGACATCTTCAGCCTGTTCGACAACATCTACCGCGTATTGCGCCGGATCGTTGTTGAGCTTGAGCCCGCCTACAAGGAGCCGTGGAACGACGGTCAAAAGGCGGCGTCCGAAGAACTGCCATTCACGTACCTAACGCGGTTGCTGCCCGGCGCGTGCGTGTACCGGCCTGTTTTTTACAGGTGGAAGGTCGGAAATGGTCCGGCGCAATGGCACGAGGCCGATGGCATTTTAATCTACGAAGACCACATCTTCGTGATCGAGGTGAAGGGTGGCGCCTTTACGTACACATCGCCCGCGAACGATCTCGACGCACATCTTGCGTCACTTCGCGCGCTCCTCCAAGCGCCAGCGCGGCAAGGAAGCCGATTTGTGGACTTCTTGGAAAGCGCCCCCGAGGTCTCGATTGCCGATTTCGGAACATAATGAAATTACTAAACTGCGGCGCTCAGACTTCCGGCATGTAACGGTTTGCACGATCACGCTTGACGCGTTCACTGCGCTAGCGGCTCGCGCGCAGCATCTCGCGCCGCTCGGAATTGATGTCGGCCAGCGTCCGCTGTGGCCGCTCTCACTCGACGATCTTCGGGTGTACGCCGAGCTTTTCGACAATCCGCTGATCTTTTTGCATTTCGTCGAGCAGCGCGTTCGCGCCGGAAGGTCGGATAAAATCGATCTCAATGACGAAATGGATCACTTCGGCATGTACATCACGGAGAATAACTACACTCAATATGCGGAAGAGCTTTCCGAGAATGCGGACAAGATGCAGTTCGATGGCTATACAACGCCGGTCAACGAATATTTCAGCGCCGTGCTCGTAGGCGATGCGCCACCAAAGCCTCGACAAAAGATGTCGAGCCGAATTGCCGAGATTATTGATCTGTTAGGTACCTCGAACGAGCCTCATAGAGCGGAACTAGCCAGTTACATCTTGGATGGCGCTGGCGACTGGAGGGACACACTTGCTTCGTCGATTGAAAACGCGCTGAAGGAAAATAAAGAACTGAAACGATCGCGCCCGCTGTCATCGTATGGCGGGATGGAGATGACTCAGTTTGTTTGGTCTCCCGACGCGCCACGGAATGCGGAAGTTGCGATCGAACACACCCGCTTAGTCATGCTGGCGGACAACAAGGCAGTTCGCCGCCTCGTCGAATTTGAATACGACAAAGAGGGAAAGCTGTGCGGTGCCCACCTGCGCGATGTAACTCTTGCCGGAGTGCCAGATGCAGAGGTCGAACGTCTGCGCGCGAAAGGCGCGGCGTTGCAGCAGCGGCGGATTGCGAGCGCCCAAGCCAAAGGCAAGATTGGTAGGAATGACCAATGCCCCTGCGGGAGCGGCAAGAAGTGGAAGAAATGTCACGGCCAGCGGGCGTAGCTGCCGCTAAGCTGAAACCAGCGGCGGAATGGCTGTTCGCACTCCCCGCCCCGCCAAAGAATCATTCCCGAATGAACGCCGCTCGGCGCGCCACGACATCGCCGCCCGCCGTCATTTTGCTGCGGCGCGCCGAAAAAAACATGTGCTCGCCAAGGGCTTGGAAAAAATCGCAAGCCGCAATTTGGTTTGCCCTTGACATCGCGCCATCGAGCGGCGCTTTAGGCGATCGTCTCGCTCTTTTACAAGACGCCGGACGCTGACAGCGATCCGGCGGAGCGGGAGCGGTCCTTAAAGCTACGGCGGTCGACAGCCGGGGCGGCGGATCGCGGTGGAGCGCCGGGAGGCGCAGCGCGCCCGAAGCAGGCGATCCCCGCAAGGGGACGTTCTGTGGCGCGCGCCGCGCCCGGAGCGCGAGCGGGTGGCAACATCCGTCCGCGTGGCGCGGCCACACTTTGGCGCCTCCCGGCGCTTCATTTCCTTGCTTTGGTTTTGTTTAGTTTGGCTGGTGGCGTGGTTGGCTTGGCGTAGCGTGGCGTAGACGATGTCCGTTGCCTGAACAACGACTCGGATGCCGATGCATCGCGAGAACGCGAGTGTTTGCTTTTTTGCACCCCTGCCCGCCCCTCGCCTAATGACCGCGACGTTGTATAGTGTCGGCAAAGCAAAGGAATTCCCGGAGGAGCCCCAATGACCGCAAGACGCCGCCACAAAGACCCTGGTGATCCGCAACGGCACGCTGATCGACGGCTCCGGCAAGCCGTCGGGCCGCAACGACGTGGCGAGCCTTACGGAATATATCGGCCGGAAGTCCGCATACGCGGCGACGCGGGGTTAAGCGCATGCAGTTCGGCGTTCAGTTCTTCCCCGCCGTTGCGCCCGAGGACAAGAGCGCCAGCGATTATTTCGAGGAGTGCCTGGCGATCGCCGCGGAGGCCGAGACGCTGGGCTACAGCCACGCCCGCACCGTCGAGCACTATTTCCGCCGTTACGGCGGCTATAGCCCGAACCCGCTGTTGTTTCTCGCCGCCGCGTCACAGCGCACCAAGACGATGCGGCTGGTCACCGGCGCGGTGGTGCCGGCGTTCAACAATCCGCTGAAGCTTGCCGGCGAGATTGCGATGCTCGACGCCATGTCGCAGGGCCGCCTCGACGTTGGCTTTGCCCGCGCCTTCCTGCCGCACGAATTCCGGCGCTTCAAGATTTCGCCGGACGAATCGGTCGCCCGCTTCCGCGAGGGCGTCGAGCAGATCGGCCTGTTGCTGACGACGGAGCACGCCACGCATAGCGGGCAATTTCATTCCTTCGAAGATCTCACCTCGCTGCCACGCCCGACGCAACAGCCGCGGCCGAAATTCTATATCGCCTCGACGCGGACGCCGGATTCGTTCGAGTTTGCCGGGCGCTCCGGCCACGCGCTGATGGCGATCCCGATCGGGCCGATAAAGCCGCTGCTCGATCTCTATCGCAAGGCTTGGCGCGAGGCCGGCCATCCCGGCGACGGCGAGGTGATGATCGCCTTCCACATGTTCTGCCACCAGGACGCCCGCGCCGCCCGCGACATTCCGCGCCGCGCCTTCGACCTTTATTTCGAGGCGCTGGTCGAATCCGCGGGCGAATGGACCCAAGGCACGACGTTCGAAGGATTACCAGGGCTACGACAAGTCGATCGGCCGCATGAAGGGCTTTTCTCTGGAAGGCCAGATCGAGACCGGCAACGCCTTTATCGGCACGCCCGCCGAGATCAAGGACATCATCCGGCGCTTCCAAAGCACGGTCGGCACATTCGAGCATGCTTCGCTGCAGATCAATTTCGGCACGCTGGATTTTGCCGAGGCGCAAAAATCGATGCGGCTGTTCGCCCGCGAGGTGATGCCGGAACTTATCGGTGGCTAGGGGAAATTGATGCCGGCCGGAATTCCAGCGCATCCTGAATTATTGCTCGTCGGCAGCGTCGCTCTGCAGTCAGCGGAAGATGTTTTCCGTACTGTGAGCGCCACACTCGGCGATCGGGTCAAGCGGATACCGGATGGCGAGACCGGAGCTCGCAGCCTCTGGGTGTTCTGGCCGCGCCGTGTTCTCGAACGCAACGCCGCGTTCGAAATCGATCCGGAAGAGGCCGGACGCGGCATGCGCGCCACCTCGAAGGTCGAGGGTGTGCGCCGTTGGATCGGCAATGAGGCAGCGAAGCAGGGCGAGCCGCCACCGCCGAGAATGCGGCTGCGCGCCGGCGTCGACCCGGGCCAAATCGAGCTCGGCCCTCTCGGCTATGCCGAAGTGGCGGCGGAATCCTATGCCGTATTTCGGCGTCTGCGCGATGTCGGCGTGATCCCGCGGGGCGTAAAATTTCAAGTATCGTTACCGACCACGGCGGCGTTCTTGAACGCCCATGTGGTGTATTCCCAACACGCTATCGTCGAGCCGATTTATCGCGCGCAGCTATTGGGCGAGGTTCGCCAGATGGCCAAGACCATCGCGCCGTCGGACCTCGCCATGCAATGGGATGTTTCGACGGAAATGGCGCAGTGGGAAGGCGTCCGCCACGCCTACTTCGACGATGTCCAAAACGGCGTCATTGACCGCCTGACGATCCACTGCGACGCCGTCCCGAGCGAAGTCGAAATGGGGATCCATCTTTGCTACGGGGACTACGGCCACAGACATTGGAAGGAGCCGGCGACGACCGCGAACATGGTGGCGCTCTACAATTCTCTGTCCGGGCGGGTCGCGCGCCCGATCAACTGGCTGCATATGCCGGTGCCGCGCAGCCGCGACGATGACGCTTATTACGCGCCGCTTCGGGAGCTGCGGCTGAAGCCGGAAACGAAGCTTTATCTCGGACTTATCCATCTAAGCGATGGGGTCGAGGGCACCCGCCGCCGGATGTCGACTGCCGCAAAATTTGTGTCGGATTTCGGCGCCGCCACCGAGTGCGGCTTTGGCCGCCGGCCTCCCGATACGATCGCCGATCTGCTTGCCATTCATGCAGCGCTTTGATGCGACAAGGCAACGCCAGGCCGCGAATTGAAACTTCAAACCAGGTGAAGTGATATTATCAAATGACTGGACCGCTTTCGGGCATCCGCATTCTCGATCTTACTTCCGTGGTCGCCGGCCCGTTCGCCACGCAGATGCTCGGCGACATGGGCGCCGACGTCATCAAGATCGAGGCGCCCGAGGGCGATGCGCCACGCCACACCGGTCCGGCGCGTTCGCCCGGTATGGCGGCGCTGTTCATGGGACTAAACCGCAGCAAGCGCTCGCTGGTGCTCGATCTCAAGCAGCCCGCCGCCGCAGACGCGCTGTGGCGCTTGATCGCCGGCGCCGACGTTTTCGTCCATTCGATGCGGCCGCAGAAAGTCGACAAGCTGGGTTTCGGCCACAAGGCGGTGTGCGCCAGAAATCCCCGCCTCGTCTACGCCGCGCTGCACGGCTACCGCGACGGCGGACCGTATAGCGGCCAGCCGGCCTATGACGACGTGATCCAGGGCCAGTCCGGCATTGCCGCACTGATGGCGAAAGTCGCCGGCGAGCCGCGCTATGCGCCGATGATAATTGCCGACAAGACCTGCGCACTCGCTATCGTCGGCGCCGTCGCCGCTGCTTTGTTCGCGCGCGAACGCACCGGCCGCGGCCAATTCGTGGAAATTCCGATGTTCGAGCAAATGGTGTCCTTTGTTCTCGGCGAGCATCTGTTCGGCCACAATTTCGTGCCGCCGCTCGGCGAGCTCGGTTATACGCGCGTGCTGGCGAGCTGGCGCCGTCCCTACAGGACCAAAGACGGCTACCTTTGCATGATGGCCTATACCCAGGCGCACTGGCGCAAATTCTGGACCCTGGTCGGCAGGCCGGAGGTGCACAGCGATCCGCGCTTCGATTCGATCGCGTCGCGCGCCCGTAACATCGTCGCGCTTTACGAATTGGCCGGCGGCTGCATCGCCGGCAAGACCACGGACGAATGGCTGGCGTTGCTGCGCGAGCTCGAAATTCCCGCGGCGCGCATGGCGAGCCTCGACGAGGTCTTGATCGATCCCCAGCTTGAGGCGTCGGGCTTCTTCAAGCGCGCCAGCCACCCGACCGAAGGCGAGATCCTCTATACGGATCTGCCGGCGCGCTTCAGCGACACCTCGATATCACCCGAGCGCCTGCAGCCGCGGCTCGGCGAGCATAGCCTCGAAGTGTTGCGCGAAGCCGGCCTGGACGAGACCGAGATAAGGGCCCTGCTCGCCTCCGGCGCAACCGTAGCGGGACCGCCGAAAACGCAGGCGGCGGAGTGACGCGGCCGGGTTTTGCCTGTTATTGTAAAGGGCTGGGTCCGTTACCATCTGAAGCAAAAGGACCGCCGCCATGTCAGACGATCAACGCTCAGATGACCAAAATGATGATGAAGAACGGCCATGCCTGCATTGCCTGATGGTCGAATTGATCGACAATTTTTTCGCCGAATATCCGGTGTCCGACGAGGAGCCGGACGCGCTCGATACCGATGAGGTCATCAACGCGGTGGCCAAGACAGTGGCGGAACTGACTTACAACCAGAGCGCCGCCGAGCGGCAGAATCTGGTCGAGCAGCTTATGCGCGAGATCATGAAATTCGACGCCGAATATCGGCAGCAGGAGGCCATGGGAACGGCGGGCTCAGACGCGCGCCATTAGCGCCCGATCTCGATGCTTCCCTGCCCCGGATCTCAGGCGTGCGAGCCCCGCGAGCGCGGCGACCTGACGTCGGCATAATCGCTCGCGGCGGACACATCGGCGCTCAACTGGCATTCGAGCACGTTGCGCTCATAGGCTTCGGTGTCGCTCTTGATGCGGTAGCGCAAATCGAAGGCCTGCTCTTCCAGCGGCATTTGCCGCACGACCCTATAGAGACCGGCTTTTTTCTCGCCGAGAGGCGTGTATTCGACCGCCTGGCCGACCGCAAACTTGAATGGCATCGGATGTCCTGCCGTCTTCTACAACTCTTATCACACAACAGACGAAAAGTCACACAACAGACGAAAAGGCGACGCGCTGTCGCCGACACGTTTGCGTTAACGGAAGCGTTTGTACCTACGACGCCGGTCGCCGGTCGCCGTTGTTTCGCGATCAGAAGCGCGGCGAACGCGGCGGACCGCCTCTTCCAGCAGCAGCGCCGGGCACGACGCGTGGCTTCATCGGCAGCAGTCCCTCGCGCTGCAGCTTTTTGCGGGCGAGCTTGCGGGCGCGGCGGATGGCTTCCGCACGTTCGCGAACTTTCCTCTCGGAGGGCTTCTCGTAATGGCCGCGGAGCTTCATCTCGCGGAACACGCCCTCGCGCTGCATCTTTTTCTTCAGCACCTTGAGGGCTTGGTCGACATTGTTGTCACGGACGAGAACCTGCACGCGGCATTCCTCTTCGCTCGAGCGGTTAGATGGACCGATGGCCAAGGCGCCCGGGCCGCTGGCTAACGGAAAGGCACCGTTGCGGTGCCGACAATACCGGCGGCAAGAACCTTGCGTCGCAATTGCCTACGTCGGTATCTGGATTACCCGCATATGTGGCAGGCTTGGACGCAAAGCACAATAGGAGGGCCAAAATAAGCCCGGCCGGGGTCAATCCTGCCGGCCTTTACCGCGTCCGGTTGCTTTAACCGGTCCGGCCCATTCCGCCACGACCCGCCCGAGATCGATGAAATTGTTGTGCATCTGCTCGAGCGCAAAGCCCAACGCAAAAAAGCGTTCCGCGGCGTCGTCGGTCAGGCTTCGCGTCACGCCGTCGCGACGCAGCGCGGCGACTTCGGCGGCATGGGCTTCCAGAGCGGATTCCACGGCATCGAGCGAAGGCGGTCCGCGGCCGGCCCGAAGCGCGGCGGCACTCGCGCGCAAATATTCGGCGAAGGCCGCGCCGACACGCGCCAACGGCCCTTCGAGCCGCATCCGGACCGCATCGGGCAACGGACTGGCGGCCGCCCTGCCGATCATCACCAGATCGTGCCGCAAGCGCAGCAGCGTGCGCAGCAACGGCCCGGTATCGGGGCCGACGGCGAGACGCGCCGAGCGCTCGCGCTCGGCCTCGTCTCCCACAACGTTTAATTGCTCCAAGGCCTGCCCGATGCCGTCCTGAATGCGATGCAGCGCGTCAACGTCGAGCCCGTCTCGCACGCCCGCCAGCAGTTCGCCCAAGGCCCGCGCCATCTGTTCGAGCGTGCGGGCAGCCGCCGCGGCGACCAAAGGGTGGGCGTTCGCCGGCAGCAGCAGAAACGAAACAAAGAAGCCGGTGAAGCCGCCCAGCGCCACCTCGATGACGCGGTCCACCGCCGAAGAAATCGCGGTGGCGTGCGTCATCGTCGGGATCAGGACCACGATGATGGCGGTGATCGGCGCCACGGAAAAGCGCGGATTGATCGCGGCGACAAGCGCCAGCGGCGCCACGGCCAGCGCGAGACCCGCAAGCAGCGAAATTTCACTCGTATAGGAAATGAGCACGCCGATGGCGCCGCCGTAGATCGCGCCGCCGACCGTGCCGACGAGATAATCGAACGTCGCCTTCAGCGACCGCCCGACGCTCATCTGCGTGACGATGACCGCCGTCAATACCGCCCACAACGGCAGCGGAAGCTGCAGCAATTGCGCCAGCAGGAAAGACGCCAAGGCGGCGATCGTCATCCTGATTGACAGCGCCAGCTGCGCGCGGTGGTGAGAAACCAAAGCGCGGAGCCGCTGCCAAAGGCCGGTAATGCGCGTCATGCCGACCATCTCCGGAACGACGACATTGGTAGTCATACAGCCTGACGTCGGCCGGACAAAGGGCGCCGTCGAGCATGATCCCGAAAAGTGGAAACCGGTTTTCGGACAAGATCACGCTAATCAACGATCTGGCGCCGCGCCGTCACGTCTCGAGCGCGCTCGGAGCGTAAAGCTCCTCGATCTCGATAAGCCGCGGAGTAAGCGCCTGTTCCAGCGAATATTGCGCGATGGTCTCGATCACCTTGCGGTTGGCTCTAACGCCGTGATGGATCAGCGGCGTCTCGGCGTCGCCGGACAGAAGCCCCGCTGCGAGATGATCGGCGACATGTTCGACGCGCCGTTCATTGGCGATGTCGTTCGCCTTGTTGAAGGCCTTGATCAGGTTGAGCACGACCCATGGTTCTTTCTCGAACACGTCGCGCCGCACCACCGCCTGATGATTGATCGGCAACAGCCCGGTCTTGCGGTAGAAGCGGACGCCTTCGGCGATTGGGTCGGCGAACAGATATTTGAAGTCGGGATGGTTTGTTAGATCGGCCCGGCTGCGGTCGACCAGGTTGCGGCCGGACAGATAATGCAGCACGGCGTCGAGCTCGCCGTTAAGCATCATCGAGCCGATGCTCTTGTCGGCGGGAATTTGGTTGATGACGACGCCGGGCGGCGGCTTGAAGCCGGTGGCGCCGCCGTGACTCCGGTCCGGCGTACGCTCCATCCAGAATTCCATGTCTTTCGGCGCGATGCCGAATTCGTGCTGCAACACGCCGCGCGCCCACAGCGCCGCGGTCTGCTGATATTCCGGCACGCCGACGCGCTTGCCCTTGAGATCGGCGGGCGTTTCGATGCCGGACTTGCGGCTGACCAATATGCTGGTGTGAAAAAACCGCCGCGTGGTGAAGATCGGCAGCCCGACAAAGCGCGTATCGTCCAGACCGGTCACGATCAAAAACGACGAGCACGACATTTCCGCCACGGCGAACTCGGCGAAATGCAGCTGCCGCCAGAACAGTTCCGACGGATGCAGCACGGTCGGAATGAGGTCGATGCCGTCGACCTTCACGGTGCCGTCGAGAATCGGCCAGGTACGGGGATTATTGGTGATGCCGATGCTGAGCTGGAGATTCATGAAATGCTCGCGAAGTAGGCTTTTGCATGATCGTCATTCCGGAGCGACGCGAAGCGTCGAGTCCGGAATCCATACTCACGAACGGTGGTTATGGATTCCGGGCTCCGCGCTTCGCGCGGCCCCGGAATGACGGCTAGTAGCGGTACGGCGCGTGCTCCCACAGTGGGAAGGCCGAGAACACGTGCGGTGCATTGGCCGGCGCCGCGGCGTGCAGATAGCTCGCATCGAGCTTGGCGAAGCCGGTGGCGCCGAGGAGACCGAGCGCGCGCGTCACTTCGTCTTCCATGATCTCAAGCATGCGCACGATGCCGGCCTGCCCCGCCGCCGCCAGCGCGTAGCATTGCATACGGCCCAATCCGACCAGATTTGCGCCAAGCGCAAGCGCCTTGACGATGTCGGTGCCGCGATAATAACCGCCATCGACGATGATCAGCGCGCGGCCGGCCACTGCCTCGACGACTTCCGGCAGCACGTCGGTCGAGCCGCGGCCGTGATCGAGCTGGCGGCCGCCGTGATTGGAGACGTAGACGATCTCGACGCCGTGATCGAGCGCGAGCTTGGCATCCTCCGCGGTGGCGATGCCCTTGATGGCGAGCGGGATCTTGAACTTGCTTTTGATGCGCTCGACGGTTTTCCAATCGAGCGCCGCCTGGAATTCGCGGCCGGTGGCGCGGCGCCGGCCGCCGGTGACATGGCGCTTGGCGATGTCGCGTTCGCGGCGGCTGTAATGCGCGGTATCGACGGTAAGACAGAACACGCGGTAGTTATTGGCGATCGCGCGGGCGACATGGTCGTCGGTCCACGCCGCGTCGCCGCGGACGTAGAGCTGGAACATGCGAAAGCCGTCCGGCGCCGCTTTGGCGACACCCTCGAGGCCGGGATCGCATACCGAGCTCAACATGTGAGCAACGCCGAATTCTGCCGCCGCCTTGACCACCGGCTCGGCGCCGCCGGGATGAAAGCTCTCCAATGAGCCCACCGGGCAAAGCACGACCGGCAGCCGCAGCTTGCGGCCGAGCACCTCGACCGAGGCATCGACCTTGCTGACGTCGCGCAACACGCGCGGCCGCAACGCGATGGAGTCGAGCGCCATGCGGTTGCGCCGCAGCGTGGTTTCGGTCTCCACCCCGCCGACGATGTAATCCCAGTGGTTCTGATTGAGATTTTGCCGCGCTTTGGCGACCACTTCGTGCAGGTTCAGAAATTCGGGCACTGCCTCCGCGTTGCGGAGCGCCCCGGCCTCGTCGATGATCGATACCGGCTTGTTCATGGGGATACGCATTGATGGTTGCAGGGTGAAAACCGGGCGGACTCTAGCCTGTGATCGTTCCGTTAAGAAGGCCCCCGATGGCGTCGATGGGTCTCGATTGGCGGTCCCGGGAAGACTCGAACTTCCGACCTTCGGTTTAGGAAACCGCTGCTCTATCCGGCTGAGCTACGGGACCAATGGAGGGATTTCATTTCGGCGTTCATGACGGTTCGCTGACCGCATCCTATAGCATAGGTGCCGCCGGCCGCGTCCAGACACGCCGCAGTGCCGCCGCATTCTGGCCTTTGCCTTGATGCCGATGAGGGGCTTGCGGCAGGGGATTTTCGCCGTGGCGATCGCTTGCGCGTTCGTGATGAACAATCGCGTGCGCGCCATAGCTCAAGAGCAAACTCATCCTTGCGGCGGCGATGAGATTGCCCGCGCCACGGTGAGCCGCGTCAGCGACGGCCGCACGCTTACGCTCGCCGACGGCCGTGAGGTACGCCTCGCGGCGATCGAAGTGCCGCTGATGCCGCCGGTGGAACGATCCAATCAGGCATCCGCTGCCGCACCGGGCGCCGTGGCGGCAAAGGCCGCGCTCGATGCGCTCGCCGGCGGCGACACCGTCGTGCTGCGGCGTGCGCAGATCGAGTCCGACCGCTACGGCCGCATCGTCGCCTATGCCTATACGGAGCGGGACGGCGACGAGCTGTTCGTGCAGGGCGAAATGATCGCGGCGGGCTTTGCCCAAGTCAGCGACCAAGTCGGCGACCAAGTCGGCAGCCGCGCCTGCGCCGCGGCGCTCTTGGCCCGCGAAAATGCCGCCCGTAAGGCCAAGCTTGGCCTGTGGGCCGATCCGTATTATGACCTCATCGACGCCGAAACCCCTGCGGATGTGCTGGCGCATAAAGGCCGATTTGCGCTGGTCGAGGGCCGGGTGGTGTCCGTGCGTCAAAGCGGAGCCACGATTTACGTGAATTTCGGCCAGCATTGGTCCGAGGATTTCGCGGTCACGGTCCGGAAACGAAACGAGCGCAGTTTCGCCGCGGCGGGGCTCGATTTGCAGGGTCTCGCCGGGCGCCGCGTGATCGTCCGCGGCTTTATCGAGGCGCGCGGCAGGCGCGGCAGCCCGGCGATCGAGGCGACGCGTCCGGAGCAGATCGAGACCGCGGATCGCGACTGATCCGCGCGATTGGTTGGGTGTGATGGTGAGACGGCGACGATCAGGGAGCGCGAGCTATCGGCTGTGTCAGGCGGGCGTCGTGCTCGCGGCGATGCTGCTTGCCGCTTGCACCTCGACGCCACCCGACAATGTATCGCTGGCGGGGAATCCGGCGCCGGCTAAGCAGACCGACACCACCATGTCGCCGGCCGTGCTGCGCGAGCATCGGCGCATCTTGGCGACTTATGGCGGCGTCTATAACGATCCGCGGCTGCAGGCCACGGTCGAACAGATGGTCGAACGTCTGGTGGCCGCGTCGGAAAAGCCCGACCTGCATTACAAGGTCACCATCCTCAATTCGCAATCGATCAACGCCTTTGCGCTGCCGACCGGCCAGCTTTACGTGACGCGCGGGCTGATCGCGCTCGCCGACGACAAGTCCGAGCTTGCTTCGGTGATCGCCCATGAGATGGGCCATGTCATCGCCCACCATGCCGAGCTGCGCGAGAAGGAGGAGCAGCAGGTCGATCTGGTCAGCCGCGTCGTCAGCGACGTGGTCAGCGATCCGGAAGCCGGGGCGCTGGCGCTGGCCAAATCGAAGCTTGAACTGGCAAGTTTCTCGCAGAAGCAGGAGTTCGAAGCCGACGCGATCGGCATCGGCATCGCGGCGCATGCCGGCTACGATCCCTATGGTGCGGCGCGCTTCCTCACCGCGCTGGAGCGCAATTCCGAGATCAAGCCGGAGCAGAGCAACGCCATCAATCCAGCGGCGCCCGATTTTCTGTCCTCGCACCCGTCGACCCCGGCGCGCGTCACCCAGGCGATCGCCAATGCGCGCCAGTACAAAGCTCCGGCGAGCATCAGCGCGGCAGAGAGCGAGCAGGCCAGGGACGCTTATTACAGCGACATCGACGGCATCGTCTATGGCGAGGACCCGAGCGAAGGCTTTGTGCGCGGCCGGCGCTTCCTGCATCCCAAGCTCGGCTTTACTTTCACCGCGCCGGAAGGATTCGCGCTCGACAACACCGCGCAGGCCGTTCTCGGCGTCAAGCGCGGCGGCGGCGAGGCGCTCCGCCTCGACGTGGTGCGCGTGCCCGCCGAACAGACGCTCGCGCAATATCTCACGTCGGGCTGGATCGAGAACATCGATCCGGCAACCGTGGAAGACGTCACCATCAACGGCTTCGCCGGCGCCACCGCGGTCGCCAAAGGCGATCAGTGGGATTTCCGGCTTTACGCCATTCGGTTCGGCAGCAACGTCTACCGCTTCATTTTTGCCGCCAAACATCGCACGCCCGACACCGACCGCGCCTTTCGCGAAGCCGTCAATACGTTCCGCCGCATGAGCCTCACCGAGATCGAGCAGGCCAAGCCGCTGCGGCTAAAAATCGTGAAAGTGGCGCCCGGCGATACGGTGGAGAAGCTGGCGGCCCGGATGGCCGTTACCGACCGGGCGGCCGACCGCTTCCGCGTGCTCAACGGGCTGGAGCCGGGCGATCGCCTAAAACCGGGCAGCGAGGTCAAGGTCGTCGTCGAGTGACCTCGTTCTCCCGTTTACTTCACCGCTTTTCGCCTATTTTCTCCCTGCATTGCCTCGGCTATGATGTGCCTAAGAGCCGAAAAGGCCGTGGGGGAGTTCCGTGGGGGGGGAAGTCATGCAGCTCGTGAAAGCGGCGCTGCCCGTCACCGTAGCGTTAGCGGTGGTATCGGCGGTTACCGCGGTATTGTGGTTCTTTAAGTTGGCCACGTTCGGATCGGATCACCCGGTCTTTTTCTATCTGCTGCCGATTGCGCTGGTGACGATCGTCTATGGCAGCTATCCAGCGTTGCTGTGCGTCTTCGCGGCGGCGGCATGCGCCGACTACTTCCTCTACGACCCACTCTACACGTTCGACATTTCGACCCGAGTCGAATTCGGCGACCTCGCCTGTTTCACGTTTTTGGCTCTGATCTGCGTCAAATGCGCCAGTGCGCTGTTCTGGCGTTCGGCCCAAATGCCGCCACCGACATCCCGTTACAGCAGATCTTGAAAATCCGAGCCCCTGCGATCCGGCTCCGGTAAAGACGCTCAGAATTCCGACGCGAGCTGATCGAGCCCCATGACATGGGCGAGGTTGCGGACCTCTTGTTTTTGCTCCTCGTCGAAACTCATGATCAGCGGAACGGCCGCGGATTTGAGGCCTTGTACGCTCTGCGGATCGATATCGGCCACCTGCGTGGTATCGCCCGAGACGCCGCGCCGGCGCGCCTGTTGTGCGCGCGTATAGGCGATGTTGCGCAGCGCCGCTTCGACCGCCGGCCACATTTGCTCCTGATCCGGCGTCAGACGCAGCCGTTGCTTGATGCTCGCGATCTGGGCATCGTCCAGCATGAAACCCGCCCGGTTCATGACGGCGCGACGGGGAGCGGCAGGTGCGCGATTGACGCGCGGCGGCGCGGCGGCGATGGCCGGTGCGAGCGCCGATATCTTGGGCAACGACATATTGGGCAACGGCATATTGGGCGAGCGCACCGGCTCAGCCGCGCTGGCCACTGGCGGCATCGCACCGGTTTCGGCGGAGGCCAATTGCGCGTGCGCTTGGGGGGCTGAAGTTTGCGCGGCTGCCCGCGAGGCTGCCGGATGAACCGCCGGCGGCACCATGGGCTCGGGGTTCAAGAGGGCGAACTGCGCGCTATCCGCCTCGCTTGCCGGCAGCGCCGGTGTCGATACGTCCAACACGCCCGCGGGCGGCGGGACGTCGGCGTCGCCGGCAACCGGCGCGGTCGTATCCCATCGTTGCGGGAATCGCAGTGCCACGGACTGGGCCGCCGAGAGGCTCTGGCTTCGCAGTGCAGTCGGATGCCAGCCGCCGCCGATCAGATAGCCGATCATGCCGGCGAGGACGACCGGATAAGCGCGGCCGCGCGTTAACCCTTTGTTTCGTCCCATTCTTCGCCCCCGCGATAATCACGCGCTTTGTCTTCTATCTCCTTTCAAATGAAGCTTAATTTATGACTAACCATAGGTGTTTTGCCGGCATCGGCCGGACATTTGGATATCGTTAACGTCCGCCGCCAAACAAAAGGCCCGGCATTTCTGCCGGGCCTTTGTAGCCGGGAGTGTTGGTCGGCTTACGCCGCCTCTTCCTCGACGACGGCTTCTTCTTCCGTCTCGGGCTTCGGGCCGCGCCGCGGCCCCTTGGCGAGCGCCGCCTCGATTTCTTTGACCGCCTCGGTCTCGGTGATCCGCTGCACGGCGGATACCTCGCGCGACAGCCGGTCCAGAGCGGCCTCGTAAAGCTGCCGCTCGGAATAAGACTGCTCCGGCTGGGTCTCCGACCGGTAGAGGTCGCGGACCACCTCGGCGATGGCGACGATGTCGCCGGAGTTGATCTTGGCCTCGTATTCCTGGGCGCGCCGCGACCACATGGTCCGCTTGATCCGTGCACGGCCCTTGAGCGTCTCGAGCGCCCGCTTCACCATCGGGGTCTCGGCAAGCTTGCGCATGCCGACGGAGGCCACCTTCGAGGTCGGCACCCGCAAGGTCATCTTGTCCTTGACGAAATTGATGACGAACAGTTCGAGCCGCGCGCCGGCGACCTCCTGCTCCTCGATCGCCACGATCTGGCCTACGCCATGAGCCGGATAAACGATGAATTCCTGAGTTTTGAAGCCTTGTCGTTGAGTAGTCTTCTTCGCATTCATTCCCAAAGTTGCTCCTTCCGGCTCCGGCTTGCGCCGTGGCGCGGGCTTTGCCACGCTGACCCGGCTCCGCGCCGCGGCTCGCGTGGACTGTGAGGGCCTCCGGCTCGCGCGGGAGGAGGTTTTCGTTGCCTTCCGGCTCATGCCGGCCGCACTCTTTTTAGAACGACGACGAGTTTTCTCTGCCACTGCTCTCGCGTGGAATTCACGCCTCTATTGACGGTTCCTCGAAAACGCCCCGAAAAAATATGCTCCCGTCGGGGGGAGCAGCGTCTAGCGGGGTCTTTTTCATTGTAGATAGCTATATATCACATTTTCAGCCAAAATCAAAGCCTTATGGCGTCGCTCATACGCCGCATTGCCCGAGTGCCGGGCAAATCGTTAATAACGGTTAATCCGGGCAATCACTAATTGTACCTAGTCGCCAGTGCCTGGATTGGGAGAAAATTGCCCTTCGAATTTATTGGCGACCCCTTCCCATTCCTTGGCGTCGGCCGGCGGGGTCTTTTTGGCCGTAATATTCGGCCAGACTTTTGCGTATTCGGCGTTGATCCCAAGCCACTTTTCAACACCGGGCTCGGTGTCCGGCTTGATGGCCTCAACCGGGCACTCCGGCTCGCAGACGCCGCAATCGATGCATTCGTCCGGGTGGATGACCAGCATGTTCTCGCCCTCGTAAAAGCAATCCACGGGGCAGACTTCGACGCAGTCCATGTATTTACATTTGATGCAATTGTCGTTGACGATATAGGTCATTTGCACACTCTGAACGGGCTTTTTTTCAACTTTGCTCCTAACGCATGGGTCAGATGCGCGCAAGGCTGCCAGTATCTAGGCAATCGGCCTCATCCGAGATCCTCATATAGCGTCGCGGCACTGTCGGCGGGACCCCGACGCTCGACGAAGCCCCTCACTTTAAGGACCCGCACGCGGCGGTCGAGCGCGACCGTGATGACGTCACCGGTCCGCACCATGCGGCCCGGCGCATCGATGCGTGCGCCATTGACGCGGACATAGCCTGCGCCTGCCAGCGCCGCCGCAGCGCCGCGCGTGCGCACCAGGCGGGCATGCCATAGCCACCGGTCGACGCGCTGCCGCTCGAGCTCGACCGGCACTCAACGGCGCTCCTTGGCGTCCGCCTCGAGCTGCGCCTTCAGGGCGGCAAGCTTGGCAAAGGGCGAATTCGGATCGGGCGCCTTTTCGCGCCGCTCAAAGCGCTTGACCGGCGGCCGATCGCGTTCGCGCTGCGGACGATCACGGTCGCGCTGCGGCCGATCCGGTCGATGCTCTCCGCCATGCCGGCGGCGGTGGCGCGGATGGCGTTCTTGCTTCGGCACCATGGCGCCGGCCGGTTGGGGCGGCTCGGTTGACGGCGAGGGCGCAGCCTCGCCGGCAGGCGCGGCGGCCGGAGCCGGCTCCTCGGCACGTTGGGGCGGCGCAGTGTCGGTGCGTTTTGGCCCGCGCCGATCGCGATGCTTCTGGCGCGGTCGATGGCCGCCCTCGGTCCGTCCCGGCCGCCAGACTTCGATCAACGCCGATTCGGCTGTGGTCTTGCTTTCCGCTGCTTCCGTCAGTGCAGCGCCCGCATCGGTCTCGGCCACCGGGGCGGCGGCAACGATCTCGCTCGGCTGGGGCTCAACCGGAGGCTCCGCCATCGGCGGCGCGCTCGGTTCTACTCTCAGAGCGGCGCTTTCGCTGTCGACTGTGTGAGCTATCTCGGTCGTCTTCGGCTCCGCGGCGTCGATTGTCGCGGCGGGAACCTCGACAACGCTCGGCGCGGCGACTGCGTCCTCATCGCCAGTCGCCACGGCTTCTTGGATCGGCGCAACAGGCGATGGCTCTGTTGCCGGCTCAATCGCCGCAGGGGCCGCAGGCTCCGGCGGCTTCGGCCGGCGTTCCATACGATAGCCGAGCGAGCGCAGGATCGAAGCAAAGTCCTCGCCGGACGCACCGGTCAGCGAGGTCATGCCGCTGACGACGGTGAAGCCGCCGCCGGCGATCGCACCCGGCGGCTTCGAACCGCTGCCGTCGCGCCAAGACAGCGCAGGCCGGATCAGATCCGCCAGCCGCTCCAGAATATCGACCCGCACAGCGCGCTCGCCGCAAACGCGATACCCGGCCGTGCGATAAAGCGCCGGATCGATCTCGCGATTGGCCGGCATCGAGGTGCGGCCGCTGCCGGCGAGGTGCAAAAGATCGTCGAGGCCCTTGCTCTGCGGCCCCTCATGCCGCAGCGCCCAGAGTTGCGCGGCGAGAGTCCGCGGCGCCGGCTTGAGCAGCAGCGGCAGATAGATGTGGTAGGCGCCGAACCGTACGCCGTATTTGCGCAAATTGGCGCGCGCCGGCTGCTCCAGGCCCTTCACGTCCTCGGCGACCCGTTGCCGATCGAGCACGCCGAGCGCCTCGACCAATTGGAAGGCGACGCCGCGGGCGATACCGGTCACGTCCTCGGCCGCCGCCAATTGCGACAGCGGCCCGAGTAATTTCTCAATGTGGGACTTAAGCCAGGCATTGAGCCGCGCCTCGACGGCGTCGCGCGGCGCGCCGCTCAAATGCTCGTCGGCGATGAGGCGCACGCGCGGATGCAAAACCTCTTCGCCGGCTTGCAGCTTGCCGACCGCGGCGCCGGTCCAGCGCAAGGTGCCGTCAACCGCCAGCACGAATTGCGAGTCCGGCGCCGCCGCGAGCCGCGCCGCGCGCGCGGCGATCTCGCCGGCGAGCGCCTTTTGCGCGGCGTTGTGCAGGGTTTTCGCCTCCGAGCCGCCCGATGAGGCGTCGGGCACGAAGACAAACCCGTCGAGCCGGCCGATGACATGGCCTTCGACCGCGACCTCGCCGGTCTTGTTGAACTCGGGCTCGAAGGTGGCGTTCTCGCGCAGCCGCCGCATCAGGACGCTGGTGCGGCGATCGACGAAACGCTCGGTGAGCCGTTCATGCAAAGCGTCCGAGAGCCGGTCCTCGACCGCGCGCGTGACGCCTTGCCAGTGCTCGGGATCGGCGAGCCAATTCGGCCGGTTGGCGGCAAAGGTCCAGGTCCGGATATGGGCGATGCGGTTGGACAGCGTATCGATGTCGCCGTCGGTGCGATCCGCGAAAGCCACCTGGTGCGCGAACCAGTCGGTCTTGATCGCGCCGTCGCGCTGCAGAAAACCGTAAACCGTCACCACGAGCTCGGCGTGATTGGCGGGCGCGATCTTGCGGTAATCGGGAAGCTGGCAGACGTCCCACAGCCGCTCGACATCGGCGGCCGTTCTAGTCAGCGCGCGCACGCTGTCGTCGCGCGCCGCATGATCGAGCACGAGAATATCTTCGGCCACCGGCGCGCGCGCCAGCGCGGTTTCAGTCGGCGGCGCGGCGAGGGTTGCTTGCAAAGCGCCGACCGACGAGAAGTCGAGATCGGAATTGCGCCATTGCACCAGTTTCACCGACTCAAAGGTGTGCGATTCCAGTGCCTGAACCAGTTCGGTCTCGAACGGCGGACAGCGGCCGCTGGTGCCGAAGGTGCCGTCGCGGGTGGCGCGACCGGCACGGCCGGCGATCTGGGCGAGCTCGGAGGGACTGAGCTTGCGGAACTGGTAGCCGTCGAACTTGCGGTCGGAGGCAAAGGCGATGTGATCGACGTCGAGATTGAGTCCCATGCCGATGGCGTCGGTCGCCACCAGATAGTCGACCTGCCCCGACTGATAGAGCTCGACCTGGGCATTGCGCGTGCGCGGCGACAGCGCGCCGAGCACCACCGCGGCGCCGCCGCGCTGGCGGCGGATCAATTCGGCGATGGCGTAAACTTCCTCGGCGGAAAACGCGACGATGGCGGAACGCCGCGGCAGCCGCGTCAGTTTCTTCTCGCCCGAGAAGGTGAGCTGCGACAGCCGCGGGCGGCTGACGATGCTGGCGCCGGGCAAAAGCCGCTCTACGATCGGCTTCATGGTGGCGGCGCCGAGCACTAGCGTTTCTTCGCGGCCGCGCCGGTTGAGCATGCGGTCGGTGAAGACGTGGCCGCGATCGAAATCGGCGGCGAGCTGGATCTCGTCGATGGCGAGGAACGCGACGTCGAGATCGCGCGGCATCGCCTCGACGGTGGCGACCCAGAAGCGCGGATTAGGCGGCTTGATCTTCTCTTCGCCGGTGATCAGCGCCACCGCGTCGGCGCCGACCCGTTCCACCGCGCGGTCATAGACTTCGCGCGCCAACAGCCGCAGCGGCAGGCCGATCAGGCCGGACGAATGCGCCAGCATCCGCTCGATGGCGAGATGCGTCTTTCCGGTATTGGTCGGGCCCAGCACGGCGGTGACGCCGGCACCACGGGCACGCAAATCACGGTCGGCTGGAGGCGAGAACGAAATCGGCATCAAAAGCCCGGCATTGGCGCCCCTCCTTGGACGCTCCCGCTGGCGCGGGAGGCAGGTGGGGATTGTCTTCTGTACCACAATGTAACGCGGGAAAGTCCTGTGCTTAACGTGTGGAACGAGTTTGGAACGAATCGCGGCCGAATCGGCGACTCGGCGCCTGTTCAGGTTCGTTCACTGCGATATATGGCGCAGCGCTCGGCATTGAATACCAGATCGGGTGGAATCGGCGTTTTCGAGGGGTCACGTCGAATCCGAAACTATTAACGGGTGCGACGATCACGATTCCACGCCGAGTCAAGGGTCATCATCCTGTGAATAACGGGGACACAGCCGCCGCGGCGAGGGGCCGGCTGGCACCAGCAGCGATCATTGCGTCGTCGCGGCCGTACGGGGCGACGGCTGCGCGACCGAGATGAATTCGGTGGCCTGCAACAGGCCCGTGCCGAGCGGCGTCGGCATCGAGAAGCGGAACGGCACCAGCACACGGGTGCCGGCGATCGGCGCCAGCCACACTTCGGCGTCGCGCAGCGTCACGAGATATTTGATCGCCGGCCGGTCCGGCACGTATCCGGAGATCGGCGTGAAAAAAACGGCGCAGACCACCGCCGGACCGGCATAGCCGCGATCCGCTTTGACGGTCTCCATGCGCCGATATTCGCTGCGCAAGTCGTAACGCACGCGGCCGTCGAACACCGGGACCTTGCGATTGCAGGCCTGTGGCGTCAGCGGATCGCCGGTGCCGGCGACGCGGTTGAGCATCGAGGTCATGGGATCGAATACGCCGCGGCGATCCGCATCGGTCACCGGGACGCGGTCCGGCGCGGGGGGCAACGGCGGCTCGACCGCATAATTCGTCACATTGCCGCCGGCCAGCGCCATGCGCACGTCGTCGACCGTGTGATCATAGGTAATGGTCTCGCCATAGCTCGTCGGCGTCGGCTGGCCGGCGGCCATCGTGCCGTGCGCGGCGCCGGTGCCGTGGGCTCCGGTGAAGAACTTGATGAGGCCTGTCGTCGTGCCGCTCGCCGCCGCGGTGTATTGATCGTTGGCAATCTCGATGATCCAGTTGCCGCGGCCGATCGGTATCCCGGAAATGCTGGCGGTGTATTGGGCCTCGAGCCGGCCCTGGGCGGCAGCACGATGGCCGGCATCGGCCGCCGCGGCGGCAAGCAGCGCCAGCATGAAAAACGCCGCTGATGCGGCGCGGCTGTTACGGCGGGCAATCGAAGGCGCTACGGCGAAGGCGGGCAATGGCTTACCTCAATTCCCCGGCTGGAAACCATTGTTTTGTCTGAGAATGCGTCGTTTCTGTGGTTTCGCGCCGCGGCCGGTCAGGATCGGATCCTATCCGCATGAGGGGCCGCCATCCGGGTGCGCTTGACGCTCAAGGGAGCCCCGCTTATAGGTCCGCGCCATCTCCCAAAATCGTCTCAGGCGGCCGCGGGAACGGGGCATTCGGGTTACAAGGATATTGCATCATGGCATGGCGTTGCGAACTCACCGGCAAGACGCGCCAGATCGGGCACCGGGTGAGCCATTCCAACCGCAAGACCAAGCGGCGGTTTCTGCCCAATCTGCTCAATGTCACTTTGATGTCGGACGCGCTCGGCCGCTCGGTTCGTTTGCGGATATCGGCCAATGCGCTCAAGAGCGTCGACCATCGCGGCGGGCTGGACGCCTTTCTGCTCAAGGCCAAGGATATCGAATTGTCGCCGCGGGTCCTCGAGCTCAAGCGCCAAGTCATCAAGAAGCGCGCCGCCGTGGCGGCATAGTTTTACCGGCTAGAACTCCTCGAGAATTCGGCCACAGCCTGCGACGCGGTCTTCGATGCCGCAGCGGCGCAACGCGTCCCAATACGTCACCGCATTGATCGCCAGCACCGGCTTGCCGAGCCAGCGCTCGGCTTCCGCCGCGATCGCGACCGTCGGCAGCGCGGTGCCGACCTGGAGCAGCGCGTCGACGTCGGGACCGTCGAGACCTTTGAGGGCGTTGCGGATGTCCGCCGCGGGCACCTGCGCGATGGCGCGCGGGGTGACGCATTTCAGCCCCAAGAGGCGGACAATGTCGAAGCCTGCCTCGTTCAGATAAAGCCGCACCATGTCGTCGCCGCGCGGCTGGTGCGGCGTCAGCACGGCGATCTTTTTGGCGCCAAAGGCTTTCAAGGCGGCGACCGCGGCGGTCGAACCCATCGATATGCCGACGCCGGCGCGCTGCGTCAGCTCGTCCTGCAGCTTGGCCGCGGCGGCAACGCCGCCCCAAAAAGTCTCCAGCGCAATGCCGACGATGAGATGATCCAAACCCGCCGTCATGATCTGATCGATCGCGACGGCGATGCCATCGCGCATGTCCGCCATGTGCTCGAAGAAAGCCTGCTCGGTATTGAGCGGCCGCTCCTTGATGGTCGATCGCGCGGTATGATTGGTGACGCCGCGGGGCCGCAACGCCTCGCATTCCGGCTGCACCGTGGTGTTGGTCGAGGGCACCACGATGCCGATGCGTTTACGAAACCCCAAAGTGTCGGGCACTGTCGCGTCCTCGTGTCGCGGCCGCCGCGGCGGAACGCGATCGCTTATCGTACCGGAATGGTTTTCAGCACCGGGAACCAGGTTTCCTGCTCCTTGTCGACAAAGGCCAGTGTTTGCTCCGGCGTCATGGCGTGCGCGTAGCTGCCGGTCGCAAGCAGCTTCTTCTTAGCGTCCGGATCGTTGAGCGCTTTGGTGAGGTCAGTGCTCACTTTGTCGATGATCGGCCTGGGTGTGCCGACCGGCGCCGCCACGATCAGCCAGCCCGCCGCGGCAAATCCCGGAATCGTCTCGGCGACCGTCGGCAGATCGGGAAATTCCGGCAGCCGCTGCGGCGCGGCGACCGCGATGAGCTTCACCTGTCCCGCATTGACGGCGCCGATGATGCCCGGATAGCCCTCGATGATCATGTTCACGCGCCCGGAGGCGACATCGCTCAGCGCAGCCGAAGGGCCGCCGTTATACGGCACAGGAACGAGCTTGATGCTCGCCTTTTGCTGCAACAATAGACCCGTCAGATGCGTCATGCGGCCGATGCCCGAGACCGCGATCGAAAGCGTTCCCGGCGCTTTCTTGGCGCGATCGATGAACTGCGGCAGCGTAGTGATACCGCTCTTTGGATCGACGGCAATAAACATCGGCTGCTCGGCGATGAAGCCGATCGGCAGGAAATCGTGCGGCAGCTTGACCGGTAGATTGGGCGCCACCGTCGGCCGCGCCAAGAAGGTCGATAACGCGGGCGAATAGAGCGTGTAGCCGTCGGGCGCCGCCTCGCTCGCCGCGCGCGCGGCGATGCTGCCATTGGCGCCGGGGTGATTGACCACCACGGCCTGCTGTCCCCACATTTCGCTGAGCTTGGCGGCGACGATGCGCATGGCCACATCCGGGCTGGCGCCGGCGCCGGCATCCGAGATGATCGTCACCGTCTTGTCCGGATAGTTGGCGGCTTGGGCGTTCGCCAACGACGTGCCGGCCAATATCAGCAAACCCACTGCGGCAAGCTGCAAGCAATTTCGGGCTCCAGTCATGTCGTCCTCCCCATCGTTTTTTGCGCGCTTCTGTGGACATGGCGCGCGTCGGTACAAGCAACAGCAAATTTAGGATCGGCTCCGACCTTGCGCCTTACGCATGCAGCCGGCGCGGCTGGCGGGCCGGCCGCACCGGTTGCTCGATCGGAGTTTCTTCGAACAGCTCGGCGAGCTTTTCGGTCATGACGCCGCCGAGCTCCTCGGCGTCGACGATGGTCACCGCGCGCCGGTAATAGCGCGTCACGTCGTGGCCGATGCCGATGGCGATCAGCTCGACCGGCGAGCGGGTCTCGATGTCTTCGATCACCCAGCGCAAATGCCGCTCGAGATAATTGCCGGGATTGACCGACAGCGTCGAGTCGTCGACCGGCGCGCCGTCGGAGATCATCATCAGGATCTTGCGCGACTCCGGCCGCGCCAACAGCCGCTTATGTGCCCAATCGAGCGCCTCGCCGTCGATGTTTTCCTTGAGCAGGCCTTCGCGCATCATCAGTCCGAGGTTTTTGCGCGCCCGGCGCCACGGCGCGTCGGCGGCCTTGTAGACGATGTGGCGCAGATCGTTGAGCCGTCCCGGATTCGGCGGCTTGCCGGCGGCGAGCCAGGTCTCGCGCGACTGGCCGCCCTTCCAGGCCCGGGTGGTGAAGCCCAATATCTCCACCTTGACGCCGCAACGCTCCAGCGTGCGCGCCAGAATGTCGGCGCAGGTGGCCGCGACCGTGATCGGACGGCCGCGCATCGAGCCGGAATTATCGAGCAGCAGCGTCACCACGGTATCGCGGAAGTCGGTATCCTTCTCGCGCTTGAACGACAGCGGATGCATCGGGTCGACGATGACGCGCGACAGCCGCGCCGGATCGAGCAGGCCTTCCTCCAGATCGAATTCCCAGGCGCGATTCTGCTGCGCCAGAAGGAGCCGCTGCAGACGATTGGCGAGCCGCGCGACGACGCCCTGCAAATGCGACAGTTGCTTGTCGAGATAGCCGCGCAGCCGGTCGAGCTCCTCCGGCTCGCATAAGTCCTCGGCGCCCACCGTCTCGTCGAATTTGGTGGTGAACGGCCGATAATCCGGCCCGCGCGGCTCGTTGCGCTGGTTGCGCGGCCGCCACGGCTCGGCGGCGGTTTCGGAATCGCCCATCTCGGCGTCGTCGGCCATCTCGGCGGCTGGCGCATCGACCGCTTCCGAGGCGCTGTCGGGCAATTCGTCGGCCGACGCTTCGGCCTCGGCGCTCATCTGATCGCTCTCGGCGGTATCGGAGGCCTCGCCGTCCTGGCCGGTCTCGTCCTTCTCGTTCTGCTCCTCGCCCTCCTCGCCTTCCTCCTCGTCGGATTCGCTGGAACGGTCCTCGCCCATGTCCAGGCAATCGAGCAGATCGTGCACGACGTCGCCGAAGCGGCGCTGATCGTTGACCACGCGTTCGAGGCGATCGAGATCGCGGCCGGCGCGCTCCTCGATCAGCGGCCGCCACAGATCGACGAGCTTGCGCGCAGCCGCCGGCGGCGTCTCGCCGGTCAGCCGCTCGCGCACGATCATGGCGAGCGCGTCTTCGATCGGCGCATCGGCGCGGTCGCTGATCTCATCGAACTTGCCGCGGTGGAACTTGTCGTCGAGCATGGCGGCGAGGTTTTTGGCGACGCCGCCCATGCGCCGCGAGCCGATCGCCTCGACCCGGGCCTGCTCGACGGCCTCGAACACGGCGCGCGCCTGCTGGCCGCCGGGCGCGAGCTTGCGGTGCACGGACGGATCGTGACAGGCCAGCCGAAGCGCAATCGAATCGGCATGGCCGCGCACGATCGCCGCCTCGCGCTCGTTGAGCCGGCGCGGCGGTTCCGGCAGCCGCACCTTGCCGCCGGCGAGGCCGGGACGCTCGGACGCGAAACTGACCTCGAGCTCGTTCTTGCCGGCAATGGCGCGCAGGCAGACGCCGACCGCGCGCTTGAACGGCTCGGTCGGCGCTTCTTTGGCGGTGCTTTTCGGCTTGATGTTCGAGTTCATTGCAGCGCCTTCGGCGCGGACTGGGTCAGCTTAGCGCCACATTGACCGCGGACTCCAGCAGCTCCTGGCCGAAGCAACGCTGATAGAATTCCGCCACCAGCGGCCGCTCCAGCTCATCGCATTTGTTGACGAAGGTCAGCCGGAAGGCGAAGCCGATGTCGCCGAAGATTTCGGAATTCTCGGCCCAGGTGATCACCGTGCGCGGGCTCATCACCGTCGAGATATCGCCGTTCATGAAGGCGTTGCGGGTGAGGTCGGCGACGCGCACCATCTTGGAGACAATGTCGCGGCCTTCCGCCGTGCGGTAATGCTTTGCCTTGGCCAGCACGATATCGACCTCGTTGTCGTGCGGCAGGTAATTGAGCGTGGTGACGATCGACCAGCGGTCCATCTGACCCTGGTTGATCTGCTGCGTGCCGTGATAGAGGCCCGAGGTGTCGCCCAAGCCGACGGTGTTGGCGGTCGCGAACAGGCGGAACGCCGGGTGCGGCTTGATGACCTTGTTCTGGTCGAGCAGCGTCAGCCGGCCGGACGATTCCAGAACCCGCTGGATCACGAACATGACGTCGGGGCGGCCGGCGTCGTATTCGTCGAAGCAGAGCGCGATGTTGTTCTGCAGCGCCCACGGCAGAATGCCGTCGCGGAATTCGGTAACCTGCATGCCCTCGCGGATCACGATGGCGTCCTTGCCGATCAGATCGACGCGGCTGATATGGCTGTCGAGGTTGACGCGCACGCAGGGCCAATTGAGCCGCGCCGCCACCTGCTCGATATGGGTCGATTTGCCGGTACCGTGATAACCGGTGACGATGACGCGGCGGTTCCTGGCGAAGCCGGCGAGAATAGCGAGCGTGGTCGGCTTGTCGAAACGATAATCGGCATCGATTTCGGGCACATGCTCGTCCGGCTCGGAATAGGCCGGCACTTCCAAATCGCTGTCGATGCCGAACAATTGTCGGATCGAAACCTTCATATCCGGCAAGCCGGATTCACTGTCAGTTGCGAGGCTCATTGCTCCTCCGTGCCCTCGGTAAATCCGAGGCGCGACTAGGCTTTCACCGGCGGTCGGATATCGGGCTACATCTAGCAGAAAGGCCCAAGCCGATAAAAGCCCGGCGAAAGGGCGCGAAAACTACCCACAGGATCAGCAAAAACCCGCTGTCTTCAGGTAGTTATAGGCTTGGATGATCTCCCGCAGGCGCGCTTCAGACCCGCGATCGCCACCATTGGCGTCGGGATGGTGCCGCTTCACCAACATCTTGAACCTGCTCTTGATATCGGCGCGCTTTGCATCGGCTTCAAGGCCGAGGACGTCAAGGGCGCGGCGCTGCGCATTGAATATCTTGCGGCCCTCGGACGCAGCCCGCGCATGGCCGGCGCCCTGGGCGCCGGCTTCGCCGAACAGCGAGAACGGATCGTCGGTCGGCCCTTCGAAGCCGCGAAATGCGCCGCGGCTGCGCTTGGCCGCACGCTTGCCGCCGAGCGAGCCCATTTTCCAGGTCGGCCGGTGCCCGGTGATCGCATCCTTTTGATATTGCGCAACCGCGTCGTCGCTCATGCCGGCGAAAAAATTGTATGAATTATTATATTCGCGCACATGCTCAAGACAGAATTGCCAATATTCCGACGCGCGCAACCGTCCCTTCGGCGCGCGATGGGTTGCCGGCTCCGTGCACTTCGGCCATTGGCAGCCGGGCAGCTCCGCCCGCAGGCGGCGGTCCTGATCGGGCTTAACCCGGATCCGATCGAACAGCGGAGAGTTGGTGCTCATTATTTGCAATTATGCGGCTGCGTCGCTGACAGCTTCAAGACTTGACAGAATCAAAACCGGACCTTGTGGACGTTGACCTTAATGCCCCGTTGTCGCTAAGCCAGCCGCATGGGAATGGCGGACATCATCACGACGAAACTGCTGGCGGCTTTCGCGCCCGAGAGCCTGCATGTCGAAGACAAATCCCATTTGCACGAAGGACATGCCGGACACCGGCCGGGCGGCGAGAGCCATTACCGGCTCTATATCGTATCGGAAGCCTTCCGTGGGAAGAGCCGGCTCGAACGTCATCGCATGATCAATACAGCGCTGGCGAGCGAACTCAAGAGCCGCGTCCACGCGCTCGCCATCCACGCCCAGGCGCCGGGCGAGAGCTAGGCTGCGCTGCTCAAACGCTTTGCGCGGCCCGCTCGACGATGTCGCGCAATTCGGGCAAGCAGGAGCCGCAATTGGTGCCGGCGCGCAGCGTGCGGCCGATATCGGCGACGCTTGCACCGCTGCCGGCGGCAACGGCATCGATGATCGCCACAAGCCGCACGCCAAAGCAGGCGCAGATCAAAGGTCCGGCTTCTGCCATGGCGTCTGCGGCGCGTCCGGCAAACACCATGCGCCGCCCCAGTGCCGCGTCTGCGCCAGACTCGAACAACGTACGCACCACGTCCCATCGCGGAGGCCGGTGTGCCGGCCCGACGAAGAGGCAGCCGTCGAAGCGGCCGCGGCGGAACAGGCCGAAACGCGCCACGCCGCGCGACCGGTCGCTATAGGCGGCGAGCCCCGCGTCTTCGGCTGACAGCCGGTCGGCAACATCCTGCCACACCGCCGGCGGCTCGTTTGTTGCAAACAGAACGCCGGTGCCGCCGGCAACCGCCAACCGGGCAAACCAGGTGCCCTCTGGCAGCGCAAGACGGCGGCGCGTCAGCGCAAAACCGCGATAGGCGAACTTAGCAGGCTCGACGCGCGCGGGTGTGGCCTTCAGCTCGGGCTGGCCGGAGATCGGATCCGTCGCCGCCGCCACGAGATCGCCGACGCGCGCCTGCGCGGCGGTGGCATCGCTCCAGTGGATCGGAGCGAAGATCGAGCCACGCTGCTGTCCGGCGTGACAGAAGACCTCAAACGTCGCGCTGCCATGTTGCGTGGTGACTTTGGCGAGGCCGCCGTCGCCGAGCCCTACCGCCTTGGCGTCATCGGGATGGATCTCGATGAACGGCTGCGGTGAATGCGCGCAGAGCCGCGGACTAAGCGCAGTACGCGTCATGGTATGCCATTGATCGCGAACCCGCCCGGTATTGAGCCGCAACGGAAAGGCATCGCTCGTCGAGGCATGCAGACGCGGCGGTTCCGGCGGCACGAAGCGGGCGCGGCCATCGGGCGTGAAGAATTCTCCTGTGCCGAAGAACCGCCGCTCGCCTGGCGTGGCGCCGGCGCGGACCGGCCACATCACGGGATCAAACCGGTCGTAGGCGGCGTCGGAGAGCGTTGCCAGCGCACCGATGTCGAAGTCACGGCGGCCCTCATTCTCGAACGCGGACAATGCGGCATGTTCACGAAAAATATCGGCCGGACCGCAGTAGTTGAATGCACCGCCAAAGCCGAGGCGCCGTGCCACCTCGCTGACGATCCACCAATCAGGCCGCGTTTCGCCCGGCGCAGGCAGAAAAGCGCGCTGCCGGGAGATGCGCCGTTCCGAATTGGTCACCGTGCCGTCTTTCTCGCCCCACGCCGCAGCCGGCAACAGGACCTGGGCGCCGGCCTCGACGGTATCGTTGCTCAGGACGTTTTCGGAGACGACGAACAGTTCGAGCTCGTTCAGCGCCGCTCGCATCGCACCGGCGCGCGGCAACGACACCGTCGGATTGGTCGCCATGACCCATAATGCTTTGATCGCGCCGCGCTCGATCGCCGCGAACATGTCGACGGCTTTGAGACCCTCGCGCGCGACGAGGCGCGGCGCCCGCCAAAAGCGGCGCACGCGGTCTATTTCGGCGGGCGAGAATCCCATATGGGCGGCGAGCTGGTTGGCGAGTCCGCCGACCTCGCGGCCGCCCATGGCATTGGGTTGGCCGGTGAGCGAGAACGGTGCGCTGCCGGGCCGGCCGATGCGGCCGGTGGCGAGATGAACGTTGAGAATGGCATTGACCTTGTCGGTGCCTTGCGCCGATTGATTGACGCCTTGCGAGAAGCAGGTGACCACGCGATCGGTGCCGCGGAAGAGATCAAAGAAACGTTCGACGGCCGCCTCATCGAGAGCGGTAGCCCGCGCGGTGGCCGTGGCGTCCGGCGCGATCTCGCGAGCCCGTCGTAGCGCCTCCGCTAAACCCGTCGTGTGACGATCGATAAAGGAGCGATCGAGTGCCTGCGAGTCGGCGAGCGCGACCAACAGACCGCAGAACAGCGCGCTGTCCGTGCCCGGCGCGATCGGCAGAAACAGATCCGCATCTTTCGCCGTCGCGGTGCGCCGCGGATCGATGACGACGAGGCGAGTGCCGCGCTTGTGTTTGGCCGCGATCATGCGCTGGTAGAGCACGGGGTGACACCACGCCGCGTTGGAGCCGACCAGCACGATCAGGTCGGCTTCATCGATGTCGCGATAGATGCCGGGCACGATATCGGCGCCGAAGGCGCGTTTGTGGCCGGCCACCGTGGAGGCCATGCACAATCGCGAATTAGTGTCGACGTTGGCCGAGCCGATGAAGCCCTTCATCAGCTTGTTGGCGACGTAATAATCTTCCGTAAGCAATTGACCCGAGAGGTAGAACGCGACCGCATCCGGCCCGTCGCGATCGACGATCGCCTGCAGCCGCTTGGCAACGTCGTCGAGCGCTTCCTCCCAGCTCACGCGCGCGAGCAAGCCATCGGGGCGCCGCATCATCGGGTGCAACAGCCGTTGGTCAAGCGCGAGCGTCTCCCCAAGCGCGGAGCCTTTCGCGCATAGCTGCCCGAAATTCGCAGGATGCGCGGGATCGCCCGAGATGCCGGCGCCGCCGGCGCCGTCAGGTGTCGCCAAGAGGCCGCAGCCGACGCCACAATAGGGACAAGTGGTGCTCACGGCGGCGAGCGGGCCGCCCATAGCTTTATTCGGCTGCGGCACTGTGGCCGTAGGCTTCGCCGATCATGAATTCGGAAAGGGTCCGATAGGCCGCGCTCCAGGCCGCCGACAGGTCCGGGCTCCAGTGCTCGCCGAGACCCCGTTCGAGCGTCCACAGCAGCGCCTCGCCCACGGTTTCATAGTCCGCGGGTTTTACTCCATAGGCCACGTGATTCTTCGCCAGCGCGCTCGCGGCGGGTAAAACCGCGGGGAGATCGCTCAGCCCATTGACCACGACCGCAAGGGTGGCCATCAGTTTTCGGCCTTGCTCCGCCATGTCGCCGCGGAACAGAGGCTTGACCGCAGGCGCAAGTTCGAACAGACGGCCATAGAAGAGAGCGGCGGCCTGTTCCGAGATGGGCGCGACTTTCGCGAAGCTGTTCTGAACTGCCTTCACCTGGTCCGGCGTCATCTGCGTTCCCTAACCTGTCGATTGTGCTCAATTCGGGCACCGGGGTCGTCTTATCGACCAAACAATCGATCCGCGACGCGCGGCACGGCGCACATCCAAGGCTTTTCGATACAAGGTTCATGCCAGTTGCGGCGGCGCCATAACCGCCCGCAGTACAATGGCGAGTTGATGAATGAACGCATCATCGTGACAATTTGACATGCAGATGGAAGCGACATTGTGCAGAAATTCTAGGCAGAAAAAACAAACTGCGAGGCTCCGAAAAGAGAACCCGATTTTTGTCGCCGCGGGTGTTTCTTGTTCCGAGATTGGAGGAGCCCAAATTCTCGCCGTTCTGCCTCGCAGGTAATCGTCAGTCAGCGCTTCGTGCTGTGGCAGAATGCGCAAAGCGTGTGCATCCGATGGGCCGGCAAGGTTACCTCATCTGGAAGCGTTTGAGAAAAATTGGGCGGGAGACGTGCGCTTTTGCCCGACCGTCCCACGCATCCATTGGCACAGGCTTTGCTCCCCTGACTGCGAATCGCCCGCGGCGAACGATTTGGCGCGTCCAGTCCAGAGGAGCGAAACGAATGCCTTCCAACAAGGTGGAGCAGCTGATCATAGCGACGGTGGGATTTTTTTGGTGCTTCCTGATGTGGTTCTCGACGGCTGCGTTCAGCCCAAGCATCGCGGCGAAATATAATCTCAGCATCAAGGATCTCGGTCTGCTGGCGAGTTCCGCCATCTGGATGGCGCCGCTTGGCCGCATCATTGCGGGCTGGGCATCGGATCGGTTCGGCGCGCCGCGCACTTTCGCCTGCATTCTTGCCGGCTGCGGCGCGGTATCGATCGCCTCGGCTTACACGACGAATTACGAATTGCTGTTCGCCGAAAGAGTCGTCGTCGCCATCGCGGGAGTCTCGTTCGTGGTCGGCATCCAGCACGTCGCGCAATGGTTCGAACTCGCACGAGATCGGCACCGCCGAGGGACTTTATGCCGGCACTGGAAACGTCGGAGCCGGCGTCGGCGCATTGCTTCTGCCCCGCATCTTCGGCACCGACTACCACAGCGCGTTCCTTTGGCTCGGCGTAATCGCGCTCGTCGTTGCAGCCTGGTACCTGGTCCGGGGCAGCGCCGCCAAGACGGTGGAACGGCGCAGCGCAGCGCGCCGCGGCAGCGACTTGCGCGGCACGATTTTCGTCTGGAGCCGCTTCATCGCGATAGCTCTGATGTTCGCCTATGCGATGTCGTTCGGCCTTGAAATCGCGATGAATGCCTGGCTGCCGGGCTATTTCACACGCGGTTTCCACGACGCCATTCTAGGGCTCGGCTTCTCCGGCGTAGCCGGCCTGCAGATTGCCGCGGGCACTTTCGCGGCGGTGGAATCCTTCAACGCCTCGCTGTTTCGGCCGTTTGCCGGATTCATGTCGGACTTGTTCCAACGCAAGGGCTGGACGCCGCTGCCCTTCATCGCCAAGGAACTGCCTTATGCGCCGCGCCTGCACTGGCTCGGCATCGCACTGATCCTGATCACGCTGGCGATGGCCGGGCTGACGGTGGCCGGGCTTTCCGGTTCGCTGCCCTGGTCGGTGGCGGTGCTGGTGGCCTTCGGCATCTTCCTGTCGTTCGGCACCGGCGGCACCTTCGCGCTCGTGCCGCTGCTGTTTCCGGATCGTCCTGGGATTGCCGCCGGCTTTATCGGCGGGGTGTCGACCGCGGGCGGCATCGTCTATCCGCTGATCTTCGCCTCCTCGGCAAACATTCACATGGGATACTTTTACGTCGCGCTCTACATGTTCGTGCCGTTCGTGCTGTTCTACTTCTGGGCGGCGCGCTACGAGCGGCATCCCGAAGAGCATGGGCTGTTCGAAAGCGGCCTGGCCGGCCAAGAGGTCTGATCGCGATCAGCCATTCTCGTCAAACATGGAGCGAGGAGCTGCATGATGAGCCCCGTTGAGATGCCCGCTGTCCACGAGCCCTGGTATAAATACGGCATCGCCTTCCTTATAGTGGAAATGGCGATCGCCATCGCGGTGAGCGCCTATTCGTTGTACATGACGTTCAATGGCCTCGGCGGCTTCCCAGGCAAGCATTAGCTACGCCGGTCCTACTCAGGCGCGGCAGGGCGGGCGGCGAATGTTAAATCCGCTCCACTAGCCTATCGGCCAGCTGCGGGCCTTGTGCCGTGTCGGTTTCCTTGAGCAGCGCCGTCAGATCGAGCCGGCGGGTGAACATCGCGAGCTTGCCGTCGGCGTCCTGCGGCCATTGTTCCTTCGGGCGGTCCCAATAAAGCTCGACGCCGTTGTCGTCGGGGTCGCGCAGATAGAGCGCCTCGCTCACCCCGTGGTCGGAGGCGCCTTCGAGCGGAATATTGGCTTCGATGAGGCGGCGCAGCGCGTCGGCAAGCTGCGGCCGGGTCGGATAGAGGATGGCGACGTGGTAGAGGCCGGTGCTGCCGAGCGGCGGCGGCGAACCGCCGGCGCTCTCCCAGGTGTTGAGGCCGATGTGATGATGATAGCCGCCGGCGGAAATGAAGGCCGCGCCGCGCACCCGCTGCATCTGCTTGAAACCGAGCACGCCGCAATAGAAATTGAGCGCGCGATCGAGATCGGCGACCTTGAGATGGACATGGCCGATGCGAACGCCGGGATCGATCGGAGCGTTTGCCATATCAAATCGTCCTGTCAGCTCGCTTTGGCCGTCAGCTTGCGCGCCAGCGGCGCGACGCGCAGCGCGGTGATGCGGTTGCGGTTCTTGCGCAGAACCTGGAAGCGGAAGCCGTGGAAGGTGAAGCTCTGGCCCGGCTCCGGAATCGAGCGCGCTTCGTGGATGACCACGCCGGCAACGGTGGTCGCTTCGTGGTCGGGAATATTCCAATCCATCGCCCGGTTGAGATCGCGCACCGGCACGGCGCCGTCGACATTGACCGAGCCGTCCGGCAGCACCCGCACGCCGGCCACCGCAACGTCGTGCTCGTCGCTGATATCGCCGACGATTTCTTCGACGATGTCCTCCAGCGTGACCAAGCCTTCAAGCTCGCCGTATTCGTCGACGACGAGCGCGAACGGCGTCTTGCGATTGCGGAACGCCTTGAGCTGCTCGTAGAGCGGCGTGGTGTCGGGCACGAACCAGGCCGGCTTGAGCATAGCGGGGATGTCGATCTTTTCCGGATCGCCTTTGGCCGCATGGAGCGCGCGCAAAAACTCCTTGGCGTGCAGCACGCCAATCACGTTATCCGGCGAGGTCCGCCACAGCGGCAGGCGGGTGACTCCGGTCGACAGCACGGCCTCCACGATCTCGCGCGGCGGCTCGTCCGCGTCGAGCATCACCATTTTGGTGCGATGGACCATCACGTCCGACACCGTCAGGTCGCGCAGATCGAGCAGCCCGCCCATCATGTCGCGGTCGAGCTTTTCCACGACGCCGGCGCGGTGCATCAGATCGACGGTGCCGCGCAACTCTTCGCGCGGCGACAGAATCGACTGGATGCTGCCGACCGGCATGCCGAGCCCGCGCAAGATGATCCGCACCAGCCACTCGACGGCGCGCAATACCGGGGCAAACAGGCGCACCGTGCTTGCGACCGGCTGCGCCACCAGCAGCGCCATACGATCCGGCGCATTGAAGGCGGCGGTCTTCGGCAACACCTCGGCTACGACAAAGATCAGAATGGTCATGACGAAAGTGGCGTAAATCTCGCCGGTCTTGCCGAAGAAGGCGAGCATCAAGCCGGTCGCCAAGGTCGAGGCGGCAATATTGGTGAAGTTGTTGGCGAACAAAATCGCGCCGAGCAGCCGCTCGCGCGTCGCCATCAGCCGGTTGACGATGCTGGCGTCGCGATTGCCCTGCTTTTCCAGCCGATTCATCGCGGCGCGCGACGAAGCGGTCAGCGCCGTCTCGCTGGCCGAATAAAAGGCCGACACAACGAGGCAGATTGCGACCGCCACGACCGTGAGCCAATCCATGAAAGTCATCGTTCGGCGAGCTTCTCGCTGAGAAAGGTACGGACCTCGCGCGCATCGACGCCGGCCTCCACAAAGGCCGCGCCGATGCCGCGCACCAAGATAAACGTAAGCATTCCGCGCTTCACTTTCTTGTCCTGCGCGATCAAATTCATCAATTGGTCAACGGATGGTAGTTCGCCCGCAATGTCGTAAATCCCGGTCGGCAGGCCGACTGCGGCCAGATGCCGGGTGGCGCGCGCGGCGTCGGCCTTCGACACCAACCCTTGCCGCCGTGCCGAAAACTCGAAGGCCAAGGCCATGCCGATGGCGATCGCCTCGCCGTGCAGGAGCCGGTCGGAAAAGCCGCAGGCCGCTTCCAATGCGTGACCAAAGGTGTGACCGAGATTAAGCAGCGCCCGATCGCCGGTCTCGCGCTCGTCGCGGACGACGATCGCGGCCTTGGCGCGACAGCACAGCGCGACCGCATGCTCGCGCGCGGAACTTCCGGAACCGCCGCCGCCGGAGAAAATGTCGCGCCAATTGGCCTCCAGCCAGGCAAAGAAACCGGCATCGCCGAGCAGGCCGTATTTGGCGACTTCCGCGTAACCGGCGCGGAACTCCCGGTCCGGCAAGGTATCGAGCAATGCGGTATCCGCCAGCACCAGGATCGGCTGATGAAAGGCGCCGACCAGGTTCTTGCCGCGGGCGGAATCGATCGCAGTCTTGCCGCCGACCGAGGAATCGACTTGCGCCAACAGCGTAGTCGGGACCTGCACGTAATCGAGCCCGCGCCGCACCACCGCCGCGGCAAAACCGGCAAGATCGCCGATGACGCCGCCGCCCAACGCAACGACAAGATCGCCGCGCTCCGTCCGCGCCGCGATGATCGCTTCGCAGACCTGCTCAAACACCGAGAAGCTTTTTGAGGCTTCGCCGGCCGGAACGATGGCGCGGTGCGCCGCCACGCCGGCATCGGCCAGCGCCGCTTCGGCGCCCTCCAGTACGTAGCGCGCCACGTTGTCGTCGGTGACAATGAAAACCTTGGCGCCTGGCCGCAGCGCCGCGATCCGCGTGCCAAGCGCGGCAATAACGCCGCGCCCGATGACGATCTCATAGCTGCGCGCGCCGAGCGAGACTTCGACGACAGTGGGATCGCTGCGAACCGTTGCCGTCATGCGCCGTCCCCTTCCCCCTGCGAGTCGTGACTATTGAGAAAGTCGGCGAGCGCGCGCATGATTTCGGCAACAATGGCGTCGTGCGGCACTTCGCGCGACTGCACGGTGATATCGGCCTGCGCATAGACCGGCTCGCGCTCGGCCAGCAATTGGCGCAGCGTCGCGGCCGGATCGGCGGTCATCAACATCGGCCGGTCGTTTTTGCGTTTGTTGATCCGCCGCATCAGCACCTCGAAGTCGGCGGACAGCCAGATCGAGACACCCTTCGCCTTGATGACGGCCCGGGTATCGGCATTCATGACGGCGCCGCCGCCGGTCGCCAGCACCTGTGGCCCGCCTTCAAGCAGCCGCGCGATCACGCGCGCCTCGCCGCTGCGGAAATCGGCCTCGCCATGACGCGCAAAAATGTCGGCAATGCCCATGCCGGCGGCCTTTTCGATCTCGGCATCGGCATCGACAAACGGCACGCCAAGGCGGGTGCCGAGCCGACGGCCGATGGAGGATTTGCCGACCCCCATCATGCCGACCAGCACGATCGAGCGGCGGCCCAAGCGAGGCAGGATCGCGCTTGCCGAAATCGTCCCGTTGGTATCGTTTGTTACTGCGATATCAGACATTTATCTCATATCCCGACGCCCGGCTGCCGCCCAGGCTGCCCCCTGTGCACCATCCAGCCGGTGTTCCTAAACACCTCTCAACATCACTTGCCAGTCCGGGCCGAACATGATCGTACTCGGTCCCGTTCGCCGGCACCAATGGGATGAGCGCGGGCACCTTAAGATGCCGAGCCTGTTGCGTTTACTTTCGGTCATCGCGTTGATCTGCGCGGCCGTCTATGGCGGCCTCTATGCGCTCGCGCATTTCGTCCAGCCGCACCCGCGCGACATGTCGGTGTCGATACCGCCCGATAAATTCTTCAAGGATCGCTGAGGACCGGCCGATGGTTCGTCACATGGCTCGCGCGACGGCCCGAAATACAGCCGGCAGCGCGCGGCATTCCGACCAGCGGCTCGTGGCGCTCTATCTCGATATGCTGGCTGCGGAACGCGGTGCTGGAAAAAATACGCTTGCGGCTTATGGCCGCGACCTCGAAGACTTTTCGGCCTATCTCAAAGGCGCCGGCCGCTCCATCGCCAAGGCAAGCACCGCCGATCTGCGCGGCTATCTGGGCCAGCTTTCCAAGCGCGGGTTACGGGTGACGACGGTCGCGCGGCGGCTCTCCGCGATCCGCCAGCTCTACCGGTTCCTCTATGCGGAAGGCCAACGCGGCGACGATCCCGCCGCCGTGCTCGAAGGTCCCAAGCGCGAGCGCGCTCTGCCCAAGACTCTGTCACTCGCCGAAGTCGACCGTCTGCTTTCCGCCGCCGGCCAAAGCGATCCGGCAGCGTCTTTGCCGGCGCGGCTGCGTGCGGCGCGGCTCGCCTGCCTGCTCGAAGTTCTTTATGCGACGGGTCTGCGCGTGTCGGAACTCGTGGCGCTACCGCTATCGGCGGCCCGCAAAGACACGCGCGTCATCGTGGTACGCGGCAAGGGTAACAAGGAACGGCTGGTGCCGCTGAATAACGCGGCCAAGCGCGCCATGGTCGCCTACCTCAATCTGCTTGCCGAAGAAGGCGGCGCCGCTTCATCGAAATGGCTGTTCCCCTCGTTCGGCGAAAGCGGCCATCTCACGCGCCAGCATTTTGCGCGCGAACTGAAAGCGCTGGCGGGCGCCGCGGGCTTGCGTCCCGCCCAGCTCAGCCCGCACGTCCTGCGCCACGCCTTTGCAAGTCATCTGCTGCACAACGGCGCGGATCTCCGCGTGGTGCAGACGCTGCTTGGCCATGCCGACATTTCGACCACGCAAATTTACACCCATGTGCTGGAAGAACGGTTGAAAAGCCTGGTGCGGGACCTTCATCCGCTCGCGCAGGAATAAATTAGGATACGGCTGTTTATCTTGACTCCGGTCTGATGTGCAGGCGAGTTAGCCCCGCCTTGGCACGAACCCTTCAACCGCTTTTTGCAAGTTCCGGGCGCGATGCGTAGCTATCTCGACTTCGAAAAACCGGTGGCCGAGCTTGAGGCCAAGATCGACGAGTTGCGCGCGCTCAACAGCGACGGCGAGGCCATTGCCGACGAGATCACCCGCATCGAAGGCAAGGCGGCACTATCGCTCAAGGAACTCTATGCCGGACTGACGCCGTGGCAGAAGACGCAGGTGGCGCGGCACCCGCAGCGGCCGCATTGCCTCGACTACGTCGCGGCGCTGATTTCCGATTTCGTGCCGCTGGCCGGCGACCGCAAATACGGCGAGGACGCGGCCATCGTCGGCGGCTTCGGCCGCTTCCGCGGCGAAGCGGTCTGCCTGATCGGTCATGAAAAAGGTTCCGATACCGAAAGCCGGCTCAAGCACAATTTCGGCATGGCCCGGCCGGAAGGCTACCGCAAGGCGGCGCGGCTGATGGGCATGGCCGACCATTTCGACATCCCGGTGATCGCACTGATCGACACCGCCGGCGCCTATCCCGGCATCGGCGCCGAGGAACGCGGTCAGGCCGAGGCCATCGCGCGATCCACCGCAGCCTGCCTCGAAATCGGCGTCCCCAACGTCGCGGCAATCATCGGCGAAGGCGGCTCGGGCGGCGCCATCGCGATCGCGACCGCCAATCGCGTGCTGATGCTGGAGCACGCCATCTACAGCGTGATCTCACCCGAAGGCGCGGCGTCTATCCTGTGGCGCGATACCGGCAAAGCCCAAGAGGCGGCGTCGAGCATGAAAATCACCGCGCAGGATCTGGTGCGTTTCGGCGTCGTCAACGTCATCGTCGGCGAGCCGACCGGCGGCGCGCATCGCGATCCTGCCGCCGCCGTCGCCGCGGCCGGTGAAGCGATCGCGGAGGCGCTCGGCGAATTGCGCGGGCTCGACCGCGCCACCATCGTGCGGCTGCGCCGGGAAAAGTTTTCCGCGATCGGGCGGACGCTCGCCTGAGTGACGGTCCTGCGCTACCGCATCGGCGGTTCCAACAAGCGTTTTGCCACAATCCCGCCCCGATTGGTCCCCGGGTGCGTTAGGGCTGCTAATTCCTTGGATTCGACCGTCAAATTCGACGATAATTTACCATTCATTTATCCGGCGCATGCTCAACGCGGGTACCTGCGCCCGCTCGCCTTGCGAAAGCCACTGCTTATGGATAACGATTAGCAAGTAATGGCAAGGGGATGGCCGATCTGTCGGGGAACTTTACCTTGATCCGCGCCGGCATTGCCCGCGTGCTTTCGTCGTGCGCCGTGAGCCTGCGCTTGGTCATGACGGCGACCGTGCTCGGCACGGCTGCGCTGGCGCTTGCCGGCTGCTACGGCGAAGAGGGCTATCAGCTGCCGACCCGGGCGATGAAGGAGCTGTCGCCGGAAATGCTGGCGCTGTTGCAGCAGAAGAATATGCCGAAGGACTCGCCGATCCTCGTTCGCGTCTTCAAAGAGGAATCGGAGCTTGAAGTCTGGAAACAGGACACCACCGGCCAGTATCAGCTGCTGAAGGTCTATCCGATCTGTCGCTGGTCGGGCGAACTCGGGCCGAAGAAAACCGAAGGCGACCGTCAGGCGCCCGAAGGCTTCTACGCGATCACGCCCGGATTGATGAACCCCAATTCCAATTATTATCTCGCCATCAACGTCGGTTTTCCCAACGCTTACGACAAGGCGAACGGCTATAGCGGCGCGTTCCTGATGATCCACGGCGACTGCTCGTCGCGCGGCTGCTACGCCATGACCGACGAGCAGATCGGCGAAATCTACTCGCTGGCGCGGGACTCGTTTCTCGGCGGACAGAAGGAATTTCAGATCCAGGCCTATCCGTTCCGGCTGACGGCGGCGAACCTTGCCAAGCACCGCAACAATCCGAACATGCCGTTCTGGATGATGCTCAAGGAGGGCAACGACCATTTCGAGGTGACGCACCTCGAACCCAAGGTCGATGTCTGCGACCGCCACTACGTGTTCGACGCGCAGCCGCCAGAAGGTTCGACCAGGCCGCTCGCCTTCAATCCCACCGGCCGCTGCCCGGCTTATCAGGTGCCGCAGGAGATCGCCGGGCCGGCGCTGGAGAAGCAACGCAACGACGAATATCAGTTCGCCCAGCTGATCAAAGAAAACGTGCCGACCGAGCCGGTGGTCTGGGGCACCGATGGCGGCATGAACCGCGTCTTTGCCAATAAGCTCGCCGAGACTCAGCCGGCCTATGACAACGAAGGCCGGCTGCATGCGCCGCCAATCCATCCCGGCATGCCGGCGCCGACGCTGAGCGGCCCGCGTGAGAATCCACAGGATGGATTCCCACAGACGCAGGTGGCCAGCTCATCGTCCGGCATCTTTGGCGGCCTGTTCAACAGCACGGCGAGCGGTCAACAAGGCCCGGCTTCAGCCGCGGCTCCAGCGCCTGCCGGTGACACCACCGCCACCACCGCCAGTTCGCCGAGTCATTCGAACTTCTTCGCTAGCCTGTTCGAGCCGAAGAAGCCGCAGACGCCGACCGAGCCCCAAGGCGCCGTGCTGGCCGGGTTGAATCCCAACCCGCGCGGCGCCGAGCCGCCGAGAAGCGAAGCGGCACGGACCGAGCCGCAAAGGGCTGAGCCGCAGATGGCACAAGCGCCGAAGCCGAAGGCCAAATCGCGGAACGCCTCGCAACAGGACGCCAGCGCCGCGCCGTCGACCGTCGGCAGCACCGGGTTGATGCGGGGTGCGCAGCCTGTTGTTCCAGCGGGCTCCTTCGAAGGCCGCTGGGCCGGATTGCAGTAGTGTGATCGGTCGCCAGCAGTCAGATCGTTTGGCCCGTCTGATTACCGACACCCGATTACCGATTGCTGACCCAGCTACACGTATCGGCCGTGACAGTGCTTGAATTTCTTGCCTGAGCCGCAAGGGCACGGCTCGTTGCGGCCGACTTTGCCCCAGCTTTGCGGATCTTGCGGATTGCGCGCCGGCATCGCCCCGGCGAGCGCTGGCCCGGCGCCGCTCGCCGCCGCGGGCGCCGCGGGCGCCGCACCGAAGGCCTGGCCGATGCCGTGCCGCGCCAAGGTTTCGGCGCCGGCCAAAGCGAGCGCCATCTCGTCCTCGCCGGTGGTCGGATCGATCTTGTGCGCCGCCATCACCGGCAGCGGCGCGGGCGGCTGCTCGGGCGGCGGCGCCGCTTGGATCTCGACGCGCATCAGCTGCGCCGTCACCGCCTCGCGCAGGCTCTGAACTCATGGCTTCGAACAGGCTGAAGGATTCCGCCTTGTATTCGTTGAGCGGATCGCGCTGGCCGTAACCGCGCAGCCCGATCACGTTGCGCAGATGATCGAGCATGACGAGGTGCTCGCGCCAGAGATGGTCGAGCGACTGCAGCAGGATCGACTTCTCGATGTAGCGAATAACGTCGGGGCCCCATTGCGCGACCTTCGCCGCCATGTGCTCGTCGGCGCGCCGCTCGACCCGGCTGAAGATTTCCTCGTCGGCGATGCCTTCTTCCTTGGCCCATTCGTCGACCGGCAGATCGAGGCCGAGCACGCGCTTGAGCTCCTCGCGCAGGCCAGCAACGTCCCATTGTTCCGGATAGGCGTGTTCCGGCACGTGCTTGGCGACCAGATCGTCGAGCACGGTATGCCGCATGTCGGCGACCACTTCGCCGACGGTCTGATCCTCCATCCATTCGACGCGCTGATCGAAGATGACCTTGCGCTGATCGTTCATCACGTTGTCGAACTTCAGGATGTTCTTGCGGATATCGAAATTGCGCGCCTCGACCTTCTGCTGCGCTTTCTCGAGCGCCTTGTTGATCCAGGGATGGATGATCGCTTCGTTCTCGCGCAAGCCCAGCTTCTGCAGCATGCCGTCGAGCTTGTCGGTGCCGAAGATGCGCATCAGATCGTCTTCGAGCGACAAGAAAAACTTCGAGTGACCGGGGTCGCCCTGGCGGCCGGAGCGGCCGCGCAACTGATTGTCGATGCGGCGGCTCTCGTGCCGCTCGGTGCCGAGCACGCAAAGCCCGCCGGCGGCCAGCGCCTTCTCCTTCAGGCGCGCGACCTGGGCGCGAATCTCGGCGGCCCGCGGGCCTTTCTCTCGTTCGCGGAGATCCTCGATATCGGTCAATTCCTGGCGGATGCGCATATCGGCGTTGCCGCCGAGCTGAATGTCGGTGCCGCGGCCGGCCATGTTGGTGGCGATGGTGATGGCGCCGGGCACGCCGGCCTGCGAGACGATATAGGCCTCCTGCTCGTGATAGCGGGCATTGAGGATGGCAAACACCTTGGCCTTGGAGGCGCCCTCGTCGCCGGAGTAGAGCGCAGCGAATGCGTTGGGATCGGAAAAGTCGTGCTGCTCCCAGCCATGCTGACGCAGCAATTCCGCGAGCTGCTCGGACTTCTCGATCGAAGTGGTGCCGACCAGCACCGGCTGGCCGCGCGCCTTGCAGTCCTCGATCAGCGCCAGGATCGCCCGGAATTTTTCGGTCGCGGTGCGATAGACCTCGTCGTCGTCGTCGAGGCGGACCATCGGCATGTTGGTGGGGATTTCCAGAACTTCGAGATTGTAGATGTCCTGGAACTCGTCGGCCTCGGTCGCCGCGGTGCCGGTCATGCCGGCGAGCTTCTCGTACATGCGGAAGTAATTCTGGAACGTGATCGAGGCGAGCGTCTGGTTCTCCGGCTGGATCGGCTGATGCTCCTTGGCCTCGAGCGCCTGGTGCAGCCCTTCCGAATAACGTCGGCCCGGCATCATACGGCCGGTGAACTCGTCGATGATGACGACCTCGCCGTTGCGCACGATGTAGTCCTTGTCGCGCTGGAACAGTTTATGCGCACGGAGCGCTTGGTTTACGTGGTGCACGACCGAGACGTTCTCAACGTCGTAGAGCGAATCCGACTTGAGCTGGCCGGCGTCGCGCAGCCGGGTCTCCATCTTCTCCATGCCGGTTTCGGTGAGATTGACCGAGCGCTGCTTTTCGTCGAGCTCGTAGTCTTCCTTGGCGAGCCCCGGGATATAGGCGTCGATGGTGTTATAGAACTCGGAGCGGTCGTCGAGCGGACCGGAAATGATCAGCGGCGTGCGCGCCTCGTCGATCAGGATCGAGTCTACTTCGTCGACGATGGCGTAGACGTGGCCGCGCTGCACCATGTCTTCGAGCCGGTATTTCATATTGTCGCGCAGATAATCGAAGCCGAGCTCGTTATTGGTGCCGTAGGTGACATCGCAGTCGTATTGGGTCTTGCGTTCGTTGTCGTCGAGACCGTGCACGATGACGCCGACGGTGAGGCCCAGGAATTTGTAGATCTGGCCCATCCATTCGGCGTCGCGCTTGGCCAGATAATCGTTCACAGTCACGACATGAACGCCGCGCCCGGCAAGGGCGTTGAGATAGACCGGCAGCGTGGCGACCAAGGTCTTGCCCTCGCCGGTCTTCATCTCGGCGATCCTGCCCTCATGCAGCACCATGCCGCCGATCAGCTGGACGTCGAAATGACGCTGGCCAAGCGTGCGCTTGCCGGCTTCGCGGACGGTGGCGAAGGCCGGCTCCAGGATATCGTCAAGGGTCGCTCCCTCGGCAAGCTGCTTCTTGAATTCGTCGGTGCGCGCGCGCAGCGCCTCGTCGGAGAGCGCTTCCAGCTCCTTTTCCATGGCGTTAATCGCTTCCACGCGCGGACGATACGAGCGGATGCGACGGTCGTTGGAGGAGCCAAACAGCTTACGGGCGACAGCGCCGATCATCGCTTCATCCTTCTAGATTTCGGGCATGCCCAGCGATCGGCTTGATTGCGCATAATCGTGTCGGAAAGCCAGTTCCAATGGTGCGATCATGCTTCGTCTTTTCTGCCGGCGGCAGGACCCAACCGACGGAAAATGCGGGGCTATTCGGGCTTCTGCAAGGCGACTGAACGTCCCAATGTCTGGTCGAGAGATAGGAGTGGGTCGATTTTTTGTCAATGCAATCAGGCTTATTCGACGCGCCCCGGGCTCAGCCAAGGATTCCGCCATTGCCAAGGCTCAAGGTTTCGGCGAGTGTCCGCCCGACCCCGGACCGCGCAAAGATGCGCCCGATAAACCTTCACCACCCGGCGAAGCGCCGCTTCGCCAAAGGATCGTGTTCATGGCTTCCACTCGCCCGCTCGCCCGCGTGCTCGGCGCATTCGCGCTCGCGGCGTTCCTCATCGCACCCGCCGTCGTCAAGGCGCAGGATTCCGACCCAGTCCTCGCCCGCGTCAACGGCGTCGAGATCCATCAGAGCGACCTCGCGCTGGCCGAGGATGAGGTCGGCGCCAGCATGCCGCAGCAAATGGCGCCCGAGCAGAAACGCGAATACCTCATCACCTATCTGACAAACGTCGTCATTTTGGCGCAGGCCGCCGACAAGCAGAAGCTCGGCGATCGCAATGACGTCAAGCAGCACCTCGCCTTCGAGCACAACAAGGTGATGATGGAAACGCTGCTGCAGGATGCCGGCAAAGCGGCCTTGACCGACGACGCCATGCACAAGGTCTATGACGAGGCGGTCAAGCAGATGCCGCCCGAGGAAGAGGTCCATGCGCGGCATATCCTGGTGCCGACCGAGGCGGAGGCCAAGGAAATCGAAGACGCGCTGAAGAAGGGCGCGGACTTCGCCACGCTCGCCAAGGAGAGGTCCAAGGACCCGGGCGCCGCCGATGGCGGCGATCTCGGCTACTTCACCAAGGACCAGATGGTTCCGGAATTCTCCGCGGCCGCGTTCAAGCTCGAGAAAGGCCAGATTTCCGATCCCGTGCATACGCAATTCGGCTGGCACATCATCAAGGTCGAGGATAAGCGCACCAAGCCCACCCCGACCTTCGATCAAGTCAAACCACAGATCGAGAATTTCGTCGCCCACAAGGCGCAGGCCGAAATGGTCGAGAATTTGCGTAAATCCGCGACCATCGAACGCCTCGATAAGCCGCCGCCGGCGGCAGCAGATCCGTCGACGCTCAATCCGGCGGCGCCGGCGAAGAAGTGACCAACCTTTGATTGGTCATGCCCAGGCTTGTCCCGGGCATCTACGTCTTTAAAACAGGGAAGCTGCAAGACGTGGATGGCCGGACATAGGCGAGCGAAGCGCCGCCGTTCTTCGAACGGCTATGTCCCGCCATGACGAAAGGACTGTGCCGGTGCCTTCTCCCATCTCCCCCCTCGCTCCGAAAACCATCCCCGACATGCCAGAAATCGCCGGGGTGCGGCTCGCCACGGCCGCGGCCGGCATCCGCTACCGCGACCGCGTCAACGTCATGCTGGCGGTGTTTGACGAAGGCGCCGGCGTCGCCGGCGTGTTCACCCGCTCCAAATGCCCGTCGGCGCCGGTCGAATGGTGCCGCGCCAGGCTCAAGGGTGGGCGCGCCCACGCGCTCGTCGTCAATTCCGGCAACGCCAATGCTTTTACGGGAAAAAACGGACGCGAGGCTTGCGCCTTCACCGCCAAGCTCGCCGCCGCCGCGGTCGGCTGCAAGACCACCGAAGTATTTCTGGCTTCGACCGGGGTCATCGGCGAGCCGCTACCGGCGCAGGCCTTCGACGGCGTATTGTCGAAGCTCGCCATCGAAGCCACCGCCAACGGCTATACCGACGCCGCCGGCGCAATCATGACGACAGACACGTTTCCGAAACTTGCCACCGCGCAAGCGCGGCTCGGCGGCGCGAACGTGACCATCAACGGCTTTGCCAAAGGCGCCGGCATGATCGCGCCGGACATGGGAACGATGCTCGCCTTCGTCTTCACCGATGCGCCGATAGCGACGCCGGCGTTGCAGGCGCTGTTGCGCGACGGCGTGGTCGATACCTTCAACGCCGTCACCATCGACGGCGACACCTCGACCTCGGATACGCTGCTGGCCTTCGCCACCGGCGCTGCGAGCGGCGCGCCGCGCATCGCCCGCGCTCACGATCCGCGGCTGCTGCCGTTCCGCAAGGCGTTCAATGCTGTGCTCGCCAATCTCGCCGAGCAAGTGGCGCGCGACGGCGAGGGTGCGCGCAAGCTGGTCGAGATCACGGTCGAAGGCGCGGTGTCGAAACATTCGGCGCGCCGCATCGCGCTGTCGATCGCCAATTCGCCGCTGGTGAAAACCGCGATCGCCGGCGAGGACGCCAATTGGGGCCGCGTGGTCATGGCGGTCGGCAAGGCCGGCGAGCCCGCCGACCGCGACCGGCTGTCGATCTGGTTCAACGGTATCCGCGTCGCCCATAAGGGCGCGCGCGATCCGGCGTATGACGAAGCAACGGTTTCCGCGGCGATGAAGAAGCCGGAAATCGCGCTCAAAGTCGCGCTCGGCCTCGGCAAGGGCCGCGACCGTGTGCTGACCTGCGACCTGACCAAGGAATACGTCGCGATCAACGGCGATTATCGCAGCTAGCGCCCGGAGCCGGCCCGATGCCTGCCGCGATCAACCACATCCGCACTGCGACGCTCGACATCGCTTATGAGGAGCACGGCGGAGCGGAGGGCGCGCCGGTGTTCTTGCTGCACGGCTGGCCGTACGATCCGCGCTGCTACGACGAGGTCGTTCCGCCGCTCGTTGCCGCCGGCTGCCGCGTGATTGTGCCTTATCTGCGCGGCTTCGGTCCGACGCGGTTTCTGTCCGTGCAAACGCCGCGCTCCGGTCAGCAGGCGGCGCTCGGCAACGATTTGCGCGAATTGATGGATGCGCTCGCCATCGAGCGCGCGGTGCTTGCCGGCTACGATTGGGGCGGCCGCGCCGCCTGCATCGTCGCGGCGCTATGGCCGGAACGCGTGCGCGGCCTGGTCACCGGCAATGGCTATAACCTGCAAAATATCCCCGCATCCGTAAAGCCGCTCGATCCGGTGTCGGAGCATCGGCTCTGGTACCAATATTATTTTTACACCGAGCGCGGCCGTGCCGGATTGGAAGCCAACCGCCGGGCCTTTGCCCGTCTGCTCTGGGAATTGTGGTCGCCGCCCTGGCGCTTCGATGACGCGACTTTCGCGCGCAGCGCGGTTTCCTTCGACAATCCGGATTTCGTTGCGGTGACGATCCAATCCTATCGCCATCGCTTCGGCTATGCGGCCGGCGACCCGGCATTGGAGGACATCGAAGCGCAGCTTGCGGCGCAGCCCAAGATCGCGGTGCCCACGATCGCGCTGCAGGGCGAAGCCGATGGCGTGCAGCCGCCGGAAGCCACGGCAAAGCACGGCGCCTACTTCACCGGAAGCTTCTCGCGCCGCGTGCTGCCGGGGATCGGCCACAATCCACCACAAGAGGCGCCGCGGGTTTTTGCCGACGCGGTTCTCGAATTGGTGCGGCGGGCGGAGACCTGACGGGACCGCACACCTTCTGTTAACCAGTGCGCCGAATGCGGCTAGGTACAGGTCAAGTACGAGTTCGGATTGAATATGCCTTTACCCTCCACTCCTTAGATTGAGGCAGGCCGTGAGCGCCAAACTCGTTCTCGTCGCCGCTTGCGCGCTGATCGATCCCGACGGCCGCGTGCTGATTGCACAGCGTCCGCCGGGCAAGTCGATGGCGGGGCTGTGGGAGTTTCCGGGCGGCAAGGTCGAGCCCGGCGAGCGGCCTGAAGAGAGCCTGATTCGAGAGCTGAGGGAGGAACTGGGAATCGCCGTCAAAGAGGAGTGCCTCGCGCCCTTGACCTTTGCGAGCCACCTCTACCCCGACTTCTACCTGCTCATGCCGCTCTATGTTTGCCGGCGCTGGGAAGGCTTCGTCGAGGCGCGGGAGGGACAACAACTCAAATGGGTGCGGCCGCCCGAGCTGCGAAACTATCCGATGCCGCCTGCCGACGAACCGTTGATCTCGCATCTAACGACGCTGTTATGATCCGAACGCCAGAAGGGCTAAAGACCATGTCGAAGCTCAAAAAACTGCCGGCTACCGCGCTTGCCTTGCGCTTCCTGCGCGATGACGGCGGCGCCACCGCAATCGAATATGCCATGATCGCTTCGGGCATCGCGGTCGCCATCGCCGCCACCCTGGTGACGCTCGGCTCATCGGTCCAGGGCATGTATGCGAGTGTCGCCACGGCGATGAAATAATCGTCACCTTCCGGTCTTCTCACCCGCAGAAATTTCATTCGACCCCAGCGCATCGGCGAGCCGCGCCTGCGCCGAACCCGGCTTGAGCGGCTGCTGCTGGCTCGGATGCGGCGCCCAGCCCGACAGCCAAACAATCTCAAATGTCGCGTGTACGCGCCCGTCGTCGTCGGAAAAACGCTCCGCGTAGATTTCGGCCATGCGCAACAGCGTCGCCCGTTTAAGCGGCGTGCGCCGGCGAGCATCGAGGGCGTTGGTCGCGCCCATGCGCCGCAGATCGCGCATCAGGTCGAAGGCGGAATTGTAGCGCACGGTCAGCCGGTCGACATCGGTCACCGGCAGGGCAAATCCGGCGCGCTGCAGCAAAGCGCCGAGCTCGCGTAGATCGGCGAACGGCGCCACGCGGGGCGAAACCCCGCCTTCCACGTCGCTCTCCGCCGCAGCAAACGACTGGCGCAGCTCGGTCAGTGTCTCGCCGCCGGCAAGCGCGGCAAGAAACAAGCCGTCGGGCTTGAGCGCGCGGCGAATTTGCACCAGCGTGCCCGGCAGATCGTTGACGAATTGCAACGCGAGCGCCGACACCACGAGGTCAAGACTAGCCTCGCCAAAGGGCAACGCCTCTTCATCGGCAACAATGAATTCGCCGCGCGCAGCGCCCGGAGCGATCGCGTCGGATTTTAAGATCGTGCCGACTGAGCCGAGACGCGACAGCGCCAGGCGCACCGCTTCGCCCGGCGTGCCGAGATCGAGCGCCAGGTCGAAGCGGCGCAGCACCGCAGCCAGGCGGTCGGCGAGATCGTCGGCTGCGCGGTCGAGTAAAAACGTCGCCGGACCCAACGCCGTCGCGCGGCGACGGCGATCGCGCAGGAGCGGACGGTCGAAAATCAGGGGGCCTTCGGTCATGGCTTTCTTTGGGGCGATGACATTTTCATTATAGCGCGATAGCGTGGCGCCATGACGCCCTCGGCCGGCATGACCTTGCCCGTGCAGATCAGACGCGCCGCTGATGCTATGCGCGCGGTGCTGCGCACCGCGCTCGATCTCGCTCTGCCGCCCTTATGCCCCGCCTGCCGCGAACCCGTCGAGGGCCAAGCGCTTTGTCCGGCCTGCTGGTCGAAATTATCCTTCATCACCCGCCCTTATTGCGAGCGGCTCGGCATTCCGTTCGTCTATGATCCCGGGCCGGGCATTTTGTCCATGGAAGCGATCGCCGACCCGCCGGCCTATCAGCGCGCCCGCGCCGCCGTTCGTTTCGACGAGATATCGCGGGCGCTGGTGCATGCCCTCAAATATGGCGACCGTCTCGACCTCGCACCGATGATGGGACGGTGGGCCAGCCATGCCGGGCGCGAGCTTCTGGCCGAGGCCGACGCGCTCGTCCCGGTGCCGCTGCACTGGCGCCGCTTGTGGGCGCGCCGTTTTAACCAATCCGCCATGCTCGCCGCGGCAATCTCGGCTGAAAGCGGCGTGCCGATCGCGGCCGGCGCGCTCAAGCGCGTCAAGCCGACCGCGCAACAAGTCGGCCTGTCGCGAACCGAGCGGGCCGTCAACGTCCAAGGCGCCTTCCGGGTACCGCCGGAGGGCCGCGGCGCAGTCGCCGGCCGCCGCCTCGTCCTGGTCGATGACGTGCTCACCTCCGGCGCCACGGTCGATGGTTGCGCCCGTGCGCTGCTGCGCGCCGGGGCCGCCAATGTCGACGTGCTGATTTTTGCCCGGGTTGCCGAGCCGGTGCGAACGTCCATATAAGCAATTCGACGGAAATTACGCATTTTTGCCCAGAAGCATACGTACAAACATGGCCGCAATCGACATCTATACCATTCGCTACTGCCCCTATTGCTTCGATGCCAAGGAACTGCTCTCCCGTAAGGGCGTAAACTTTCATGAGATCGACGTCAGCGCAGACCGGGACAAACGCAAAGAGATGATCGCGCGCGCCAACGGCCGCAGCACTTTTCCGCAAATATTCATCGGCGCGACCCATGTCGGCGGCTGCGACGATCTCTATGCCCTTGACGAGGCCGGCAAGCTCGATCCGCTGTTGGCGCAGTTTAAGGAACAGACGGCCAAAGGACCGTCGGCATGAGCGGGACAACGACATCGACGTTCAAGGTCGGCCTCGTCCAGATGCGCTCGGGGCTCGAGCCGCAGGACAATCTTGTCGCGCTATTGGCGGCCATCGACGAAGCCAAGCGCGGCGGCGCCGATTATGTGCTGACGCCGGAGATGACCAACATCCTGGCCCTCAAGCGCGACCAGCTGTTCGCCAAGATCGTCGAAGAAGACCATGACCCGACACTGGCGACAATGCGGGAGCTTGCCCGCAAGCTCGGCATCTACATCCATATCGGCTCGCTCGCCATCAAGGCGTCGCCGGAGAAAGCCGCGAACCGCTCTTTCCTGATCGACCGCAAGGGCGACATCGCCGCCCGCTATGACAAGATTCACATGTTCGACGTCGATCTTGCCGGCGGCGAGAGCTATCGCGAGTCCAACAATTACCGCGCCGGCGAGCTTGCCGTCATCGCCGATCTGCCGTGGGGCCGGCTCGGTTTGACGGTGTGTTACGATCTGCGCTTTCCGGCGCTTTATCGGGCGCTGGCCGAAGCCGGCGCCTCGTTCCTGGCGATCCCGTCGGCGTTTACCCGGCAAACCGGCGAGGCGCATTGGCAGGTGCTGATGCGCGCCCGCGCCATCGAAAACGGCTGCTTCGTGTTCGCCGCGGCGCAAGGCGGCAAGCACCAGAACGGCCGCGAGACTTACGGCCATTCGCTCGTGGTCGATCCGTGGGGCCGCATTCTTGCCGAGGGCGGCATCGAGCCCGCCGTGCTGATCGCCGAGATCGATCCGGCCGAAGTCGCGGCGGCGCGCGCGCGGATACCGTCGCTGCGTCACGGCCGGCGCTTCGAGCTGGTCGAGCCGATGGCCGAGCCGACTTATCTGCACGCTGTGCGGGAGCCGTCATGATCCGCTACGCGCTCGCCTGCGACCGAGGCCACAGCTTCGAAAGCTGGTTTGCCAATTCGGCGGCCTACGACAAGCAAGCCAAGCGCTCGCTGGTGACTTGTCCGGTTTGCGGCTCGGCGAAAGTCGAGAAAGCGATCATGGCGCCAAACTTGGCGCCAAACTTGGCGCCAAGCCTGACATCGGCTTCGGCGCGCCCGGAAGCGGCCGGGCCGCAGCCGCCCGGCCCATCGCCCGCACCGCCCAATCCGTCGCCACCGCCGCTGCAACCGGCGCCAATGCCGGCAATCCCGCCAAAGAATCCGGTGGCGATGATGTCGCCGCCGGAGCAGGAGCTGCGGCAGAAGCTCAAGGAGCTGCGCGACCACATCACCAAGAACGCGAGTTATGTGGGGCCGCGATTCCCGGAAGAGGCGCGCAAGATCCACTACGGCGAGACTGAGCACCGCTCGATCTACGGCGAAGCCTCGCCGGAAGAAGCCAAGGAATTGCACGAAGAAGGCATCGAGTTTCACCCGCTGCCGATTCTGCCGGACGACAAGAACTAATACGCCAATATCAGCAATACGACGCCGGCGACAACCAGCACCATGCCGACGGCTTCGCGCGCCGTGGTGCGCTGGCCGAAGGCAAAGCGCGCGAACAGCTGCGCGAACAGCACCTCCACCAAGGCGAGCGTCCGCACGCTCGCCGCGGTGGCAAGGGCGAAAGCAAGGAACCAGAATTGCGAGGCGAACGCGCCCATGAAGCCGGCGAACAGCGAACGCCGCCAAACGCGCATGATGGCGGGCATGACGCTCGGCGCGCGCACCGCCAGATAGCTGGAAAGCATCGCCGTGGTGACGACGAGACCGACCGCCAGCGTGAAAGTCGCCGACATCATGTAATTCGGCAGGCGGAGACTGAGGATGCCGCCGCGATAGCCGATCGCGGACAGCGCGAACATGCCGCCGGAGGCAAGCCCAAGCAGCGTCGGCTTGATGCCGCCGACCATGCCGCCCGGTTTGGTGGACATGATGACGACGCCCGAAGTGGCGACGATGATCGCGATCATCATCGGCAAGGTCACGGCGTCACCGAGGAAAATCAAGCCGAACACCGCGACCTGGATCGGCTCGGTCTTGATATAGGCGATGGTGACGACGAAGGAACGCTCGCCCATCGCCGCAAGCATCAGCGCGGTGGCCGCGATCTGCGCCGCGGAGCCTTCGAGCACCCAGAGCCAGAAGGCCCAGCCGGTCTGCGGCAAGCGGGCGCCGGTCCACAGCATCAGGACCGCGAGGAAGACAAGCGCGAACGGAAAGCCGAACAGGAACCGCACATGCGTGGCGCCGAGCGTGCCGAGCGTGCCGGTCAGCTCGCGCTGCATCGCATTGCGGACCGTTTGCGCGGCCGCGGCAATGACCGTGAAGACGATCCAGAGCCAGGGATAAGCCGTCACCGCAGCGTCACGCCATCTTGTCCGCGACGATCATGTAGTTGACGTCCATGTCGGCGGAGAGCTGCCAGCGGTCGGCGAGCAGATTATAGAGCACGCCGGTTTCGCCGGCGATGTGCATGCCGCTTTGCGCGATGGCGATTTCAAGCTCGTTCGGCGTCACGAACTTGTCCCACTGATGGGTGCCGCGCGGCAGCCAGCGCAGAATATATTCGGCGCCGACGATCGCCAGCGCAAAGCTTTTCACGGTGCGATTGAGCGTCGCAATAAAAAGAAGTCCGCCGGGCTTGACCATCGCGGCCGCGACCTCGACGAACAGGCCAACGTCGGTGACGTGCTCGATCACTTCCATGGCGAGCACGACGTCGAATTTTTCGCCGGCCTCGGCCAGCGCCTCGGCGCTGGTATTGCGGTAATCGATCGCCAGCCCGGATTGCGCCGCGTGATGCCGCGCCACCTCGATATTGCGCTCCGAAGGATCGGCGCCGACGACTGCGGCGCCAAGCCGCGCCAGCGGTTCGGACAGGATGCCGCCGCCGCAGCCGATATCGAGCAGGCGCAAGCCGGCGAGGCTGTCGAGCCGCTTCGCATCGCGGCCGAAATGCCCGGCGGTTTGGTCGCGGATGTAAGCCAGGCGGACCGGATTGAACTTATGCAGCGCCGCCATCGGGCCGCGCGGATCCCACCATTGCCCGGACACGCGCGAAAACCGCGCGATTTCGTCCGCGTCGATGGTGCCGGCCGATATGGGTTGGCGATCCATGTGACGATCCATCTGGCGATCCACCTGGCAATCCATGGCTGATCCGCTGCCGCTATTCTGGACCATGGGCGGCCGGCCGGTGCAAGGGCTTGCTGGGCCGCGGCCCACCGTCTCGACGCCAGCCGCGCCAAGCTGGATTGCACTCGCGCCGATCCTGAATGAGGATAGGCTACGGAAACATGCTCATGGATGAGCAGGGGGAGGGAACGATGCAAAAAGTCCTGATTGGACTTGCCGGTTTGATAGTGGCGGCGACGTTCGGCGGCGTGGCCAGCGCGCAGGACACGGTCAAGATCGGCATCATCAACGAATATTCCGGACAGTTCGCCGACACCGGCGCGCAGATCGACAACGGCATCAAGCTTTACGTCAAGCAGCACGGCGACAGCGTTGCCGGCAAGAAGATCGAATTCATTCGCAAGGACACCGGCGGCATCGCACCCGACGTCTCCAAGCGGCTGGCGCAGGAGCTCATCGTGCGCGACCACGCCGACATTCTGGCCGGCTTCTCGCTGACGCCGAATGCGCTGGCCGCGGCCGACGTCTCCGCCGAAGCCAAGAAATTCATGGTGGTCATGAACGCCGCGACCGCGATCATCACCACCAAGTCGCCTTACATCGCCCGCACCTCGTCGACGACGCCGCAGCTCAATTACACGCTCGGCACCTGGGCGGCCAAGAACGGCATCAAGACGGTTTACACGATGGTGTCCGACTACGGTCCCGGCATCGACGCGGAAACCTGGTTCCAGACCGGCTTCAAGGAGGGTGGCGGCAAGGTCATCGGCTCGGTGCGCTTTCCGGTGGCCAATCCGGATTTCTCTGCTTTCGTTCAGGCGGCGAAGGATGCCCACCCGGATGCTATTTACATCTGGATTCCTGGCGGCGCCCAGCCCGGAGCCGTCGGCAAAGCGCTCGCCGAGCGCGGCATCGACGTCACCAAAACGAAAGTGCTGGGGCAGGACGCGCTCGGCACCGAAACCGCGCTCAAGAGCATGGGTAACGGCGCGATCGGCATCATCACCGTCGCCGACTACGATTATAATCATGACTCGCCGCTCAATCACGAGTTCGTCAAAGCCTTCAACGACGAATTCCATCGCAACCCGGATTTCTTCGCGGTCGGCGGCTATGACGGCACGCGCCTGATCTACGAGGCGCTGAAAAAGACCGGCGGCAAGGCCGACGGCGATTCCTTGATCGCCGCCGCCAAGGGCATGGGCTGGGAGAGCCCGCGCGGTCCCATCAGCATCGATCCGGAAACGCGCGACATCGTGCAGACCGTCTATATCCGCCGCGTCGAGAAGGTCGGCGACGAGCTGCGCAACGTCGAGTTTGACAGTTTCCCGAAGGTCAAAGACCCGGCCAAGGCGCGCATGGCGCACTGACGCCGCCATCGTCGAAGGACGCCGCGTCAAAACGCGCGGCGCTTTGGCCGGCCCGTGAAGTGGTACATTCGTAAAGTCAGCGACGATAATGGGAGGATACAATGAAACGTCTGTTGTTAGCTGGCATCGGCCTGTTCGCGGCAAGCCTGTTGCCGGCCGCCGGCCATGCCCAGGGGACAGTGAAGATCGGCCTCATCCTGCCTTATTCGGGCCAGTTCGCCGACACGGCGACGCAGATCGATGACGGCATCAAGCTCTATCTCAAGCAGCACGGCAACAAGCTCGGCGGCATGAATGTCGAGTTCGTCCGCAAGGATACCGGCGGCATCAATCCACCGGTCGCCAAGCGGCTCGCCGAAGAACTGGTCACGCGCGACCATGTCGACATCCTGGCCGGCTTCGCGCTGACGCCGAACGCGCTCGCCGCGGCCGAAGTCTCGGCGCAGGCGAAAAAATTCATGGTGGTCATGAATGCGGCAACGGCCATCATCACCACCAAGTCGCCCTATATGGCGCGCACCTCGTTCACCGTGCCGCAGGTCAACGAAACGCTGGCCACCTGGGCGCAAAAGAACGGCGACAAGAGCGCCTATACCATGGTCACCGACTATGGTCCGGGCATCGATGCGGAGACCGCGTTCCAGAAGGCATTTTCGGCCGCCGGCGGCAGCGTCGTCGGCTCGGTGCGGATGGCGGTGCAAAATCCCGATTTCTCGGCCTATGTGCAGCGCGCCAAGGATCTCAATCCGCAGAGCATTTTCGTCATGATACCCGGCGGCTCGCAGCCGGGCGCGTTCGGCAAGGCCATGGCCGAGCGCGGCATCGATCCGAAGAAGACCGAAGTGCTGGGCCAGGCGGAAATCGCCGACGAGCACGCGATTGCCAGCATGGGCGACGAGGCCGAGGGCATCATCACCTCGGGCAATTACGACTACAATCTCGACAACCCGATGAACAAACAGTTCGTCAAGGACTACAACGCCGACTACAACCGCAATCCCGACTTCTTCTCGGTCGGCGGTTACGACGGCACCCACCTGATCGACATTGCGCTGACCAAGGACGGCGGCAAGACCGACGGCGATTCGCTGATCGCCGCCGCCAAAGGCGCGGCCTGGGACAGCCCGCGCGGCCCAATGTCGATCGACCCGGAAACCCGCGACGTCATCCAGACCGTCTATATCCGCAAGGTCGAGAAGGTGAACGGCAAGCTCGTCAATGTCACGATCGCAAGCGTTCCGAACGTGAAAGACCCGTTCAAGGCGGCGATGAAGAAATAAAGCGCCGCTGCGAGCGGTAATGCTCGAGCGGAAACATCGCGCGGCGGGCCGAAACGATTTGGCCCGCCGCGTCCCGATTCGATAGGCTCGCGCTCTTTCCATAGGGGCCGTTCGGCCATGCTTCCTCCCATTTTCGGCGTCCTGTTCGACGGTTTCGCCTATGGGATGCTGCTGTTCTTGCTGTCGGTCGGGCAGTCGGTGACGCTCGGCATGATGAATTTCATCAATCTGGCGCATTGCAGCTTCGCTATGCTCGGCGGCTACGTCACCGTCGCGCTGATGACCCGCTATGGCTGGCCGTTTTTCGCCACGCTGCCCTGCGCCTTCATTGCCGCCGCCGTGGTCAGCGTCGGCTTCGAGCGCCTGTTCTATCGCCGGCTCTATCGGGCGAGCGACCTCGATCAGGTGCTGCTGACCATCGGCATTGTTTTCATTTCGGTGGCGGTGGCCGCCTATATCTTCGGCACCGAGCAGAAGCCGTTGCCGCTGCCGGAATATTTGCGCAGCTCGTTCACCTTCCTCGGTCTTCGTTTCGCCGTCTATCGTTTGATCATGATCGTCATCGCGCTGGCGATCACGGCGCTCTTGGTGCTGACCGTCGAATACACCCGGTTTGGCGCCAAGGTGCGCGCGGCCGTCGACAACGAACGCATGGCGCGCGGTCTCGGCATCAACGTCGACCGCACCTTTGCCGTCACCTTCGCGCTCGGCAGCGGGCTTGCCGGGCTGGGCGGCGCACTGGCCATCGAGATCGTCGGCCTCGATCCGTCGTTTGCGCTGACCTACTTGGTCTATGTCCTGATCGTGGTATCGGTTGGCGGCCTTGGCTCGATTACCGGCTCGTTCGTCGCCGCGGCGCTGCTTGGCATCAGCGACGTCGCCGGCAAATATTACGTGCCCGCCATCGGCGCCTTCCTCATCTATCTGGTAATGATCGTGCTGCTGATGTGGCGGCCGCGCGGCCTGTTCGGGAGACGCTGAGCGATGGCGTTGACGCAGAGCTTCGACGCGCCCGGGCTTTACTTTGCCTCGCGCACGCGGTGGCGGCCGGTCGAGATTGCTTTCTGGCTGGCGACGCTTCTGCCCTTCGCGCTGTTCCCCGATTATCTGATCCTGGCGAGCCAGATCGCCATCACCGCGCTGTTCGCATTGTCGCTCGATCTGATCCTCGGCTATGCCGGCATCGTTTCGCTCGGCCATGCCGCCTTCTTCGGGGTCGGCGCCTATGCGGCAGGCCTGCTCTCCAAATACGGCTGGGGCGAACCGATCACCGGTCTCGTTGCCGCGGCGATCGCGGCCGGGATCGTCGGCTACGCCACGAGCTTCGTCATCTGCCGGTTCCGCCATCTGGCGCTGATCATGCTCACGCTCGGCTTCGGTCTGATGCTCGAAGAGCTCGCCAACAGCGCCGGTTGGCTGACCGGCGGCTTCGACGGCCTGCAAGGCATCGAAACCTGGAAATTGCTCGGCCATTTCGAGTTCGACCTCTACGGCTACGTCGCCTATGCCTATTCGCTCGTGGTGCTGTTCGTCTTGTTCGTGTTCGCGCGCCGGCTCATCCATTCGCCGTTCGGGCTGTCGCTGCGCGGCATCCGCGAGAACTACGTGCGCATGCCGGCCATCGGCGCGCCGAGCCGCGCCCATATCCGCACCATTTACACGATCTCCGCCGCCATGGCCGGGATCGCCGGCGCGCTCTTGGCGCAGACCACGCAAACGCTGTCGCTCAATTCGCTCGGCTTCGAGCGCTCGGCCGAATTGCTGGTCATTCTCGTTCTTGGCGGCGCCGGCCGGCTCTACGGCGGGCTGGTCGGCGCGGTGATTTACATGATCGCGCGTGACCGTTTCTCCGGCATCGAACCGCAATATTGGTATTTCTGGATCGGCGTGCTGTTGGTGACCGTCGTCATGTTCCTGCCCAACGGCATCCTCGGCGGGCTGGCCAAGCTCGCCGGGCGCTGGAGCCGCTCGTGACCGCGCCGGCGCTGTCCACGCGCGGCCTCGCCAAGCGGTTCGGCTCGCTGGTGGTCGCCGAGGATATCGCCATCGAGCTGCCGGCCGGCGTGCGTTACGCGCTGATCGGTCCCAACGGCGCCGGCAAGACCACGCTGATCAATCTGATGACCGGCATGCTGCGGCCGGACGCCGGCGCGATTTTTCTCGACGACGCCGAGATTACCGCGCTGGCGCCGGACGAGCGGGTGCGGCGTGGGCTTGTGCGCACTTATCAGATCAATTCGCTGTTCCCGCATCTCACGGTTCTGGAATCGGCGACGCTGGTGGTGTGCGAGCGGCGCCGCGTGGCGCAAATCTGGTGGCGGCAGCTTGCCGCCTACAGCCACGAGATCGACGAGGCCTACGAGATCCTCAAGGCGCTGACGCTGGGACCGGCCTGTCACCGCGTCACCCGCGAACTGCCCTACGGCCAGCAGCGGCTTCTCGAGATCGCGCTGGCGCTGGCGACCGGGCCGAAAGTGCTGCTGCTCGACGAGCCGGCGGCCGGCGTGCCGCGCGAGGAGAGTAAGGATTTGTTTGCCGCCATCGCCGGGCTGTCGCGCGACATCACCGTGCTGTTCATCGAGCACGACATGGATCTGGTGTTTCGCTTCGCCTCGCGCGTCATCGTCATGGTCGGCGGCCGCGTGCTGGTCGAAGGCACGCCGGCCGAGATCGCGTCCGATCCGCGGGTGCGCGCGGTCTATCTCGGCAAGGGCCATCATGACGGCGCCTTGCAAAGAAGCCTGTCGGGATTAGCGCCGTGACCGAGGCGCTGCTGTCGTTTCATGAGGTGCGCGCCGGCTACGGTCCCGCCGTGGTGCTCGACGGCATTTCGTTCGCGCTGCCCGAGCGCGGCGGACTTGCCGTGCTGGGGCGGAACGGCGTCGGCAAATCGACGCTTCTTCTCACCATCATGGGCTATACCCAGGTCGGCCGCGGCCGCATCCTCTGGCGCGGCGCGGACATCACCGCGCTGCCGCCGCATCGCCGCGCGCTCGCCGGCATCGGCTGGGTGGCGCAGGAGCGCGAGATTTTTCCCTCCCTGACGGTGGAGGAGAATCTTACCGTCGCCGCGCGGGCCGGGCGCTGGGATTTGCCCGCCGTGTACGATCTGTTTCCGCGGCTGGCCGAGCGCCGGCGCAATTTCGGTAATCAGCTTTCGGGCGGCGAGCAACAAATGCTGGCGATCGCCCGCGCGCTGATGACCAATCCGGCGCTGCTCTTGCTCGACGAGCCGCTCGAGGGCCTGGCGCCCATCGTCGTCGACGAGCTCGCGGCAGCGATCGCCCGCATGACCCAAGAAGGCACCTGCGCTTTCATTCTGGTCGAGCAGCACGTCGAAATCGCGCTGCCGCTGACGCAGCACGCGCTGGTTCTCGAACGCGGCCAGATCGCCCACAGCGGCCCCTCGGCAGACCTCCTCGCCGACCACGCCACGCTCGACCGCCTGATCGGCCTCGGACTGGCGGAGGGGTAAGAGTGAATGCAGCATCTCTAGCCTCGTCGTTGCTCGCAGCGCGCTCCCTGTCCCCGCTTGCGGGGAGAGGGTTGGGGCGAGGGGCCTCTCCGCCGGGCGCAGAATTTCGGCGGCGTCTGCAACGCTGTCGCTTGGTCCGCAACGCTCAGAATCGCGGTGAGGCCCCCTCATCCTCGTCGCTTCGCTCCATAGCCGATCCTTCGGATCGGCGTTCTTGGCTTTAAGAACGGCGTCCGGGGGACGCCTATGTTCTCCCCGCACGCGGGGAGAAGTGAATAAGCGATCCCGTTCTCGCGATGCATCTTTGCATCCGAGGTTTGCCACGCCACTGCAAGAAAGCCCTTCCAACGACCTCCCAACAAAAGAAGGGAGGCGGAGCGCCGATAGGCGCACCTTCATGGCCGTGCTCAGCGGAGCACGGCGCGGTCTCAGCGGAGACCGCTCGCCTTTCGGCGCTCCACCGCGGCGCTCGCCAGGGCGGACGCATCCACCATTGGCTCAGCTCCAGTACCGCGCTTCCTGGGACGTGGCTGCATCGGGCGTTACCCTCTGCCACCTGTCTCAGTCTACCGCGCTCCGCGGAGACCGGTCGTAGTGCCGGTCGGGCGGTGACCCGAGGCCGCCCGGGGACGGTTTGCGAGACCGCCCGCGGGAACCGCACTTGCTCCACCTTCTAGGTCGCACCCGGAATGTGCCCTTCGATGAGCAAGCTTTGACGGATGCTATGTATCCGTCTCGGTGACGATTGTCACATCATGTCTCCGTGAGGGGGACGACTTGATCCTCTCTCCCCGCTCGCAAGCGTGGAAATCGCCACGGCTCACGAGCCGCATGGACAATTGCTTAGCCGACGATAACCTTGACGGGCACGGGACGGTGCGAGCCGGTCCGATGCGCGCATAACGCTCGAACGGGAGGGACGCCACCTATGACAACGATCCTGCGACTTCTGCTGGCGGCGGCGATCGGGCTCGGCCTTCCGGGCTGGAGCCAGGCGCAAACCTATCCGGTGCGGCCGATCAAGATCATCGTGCCGTCGCCGCCGGGCGCCACGACGGACACGCTGGTGCGCATCGTGGCGCAGAAGCTGCAAGCCAAGTGGGGCCAGCCCGTAATCGTCGACAACCGGCCCGGCGCCGGCGGCAATATCGGCGCCGAGGAGGCGGCCAAGGCCGCGCCCGACGGCTACACGCTGCTGTTCACCTATCCGGCGCCGCTGGCGGTCAACAAGACGCTTTTCAAGCAGCTTGCCTACGATCCGGACAGCTTCGTCCCGATCTCGCTCATCGCCACCGTACCGCTGGTGCTGGCGGTGCCGCCGAAGGAGGAGGCGACCACCGTGCAGCAGCTGATCGCGTTTGCCAAGGCGCATCCGAACCAGCTGAATTTTGCTTCGCAGGGTTATGGCACCAGCGCCCACCTTGCCGGCGAGCTGTTCAAATCGATGGCGGGGATCGACATCGTGCACGTGCCGTACAAGGGCAGCGCGCCGGCGCTCACCGACCTGCTCGGCGGCCGGGTCGACATGATGTTCATCGAGCTCTCGACGGTGCTGCCCCAGATCAAAGCGGGCAAGCTGCGTGCGCTCGCCGTCGGCAGCGAAAAGCGCAACCCGTTCATGCCCGATGTCCCGGCGATGGCCGAAGTGCTGGCGGGCTATCAGGCCTCGACCTGGTTCGCGATGGTCGCGCCGCCGGCCACGCCGCCGGACATCGTCGGCAAGCTGTCGTCGGCCGTTGCTGCGGCGATCCACGAACCGGACGTGGCCAAGCGGCTCGTCGACATGAGCGCCACCGTCGCCGCCGGCACGCCTGCGGAGCTGACCGATTTTCTCCGCGACGAGCGGAAACGCTGGGGCGGCGTGATCCGCGCCGCAGGCGTCAAGGCGCAATAGGCGGGACACCATGCCGGCTCTTGAAGGGAATGCCGACACCAGCCTGCAGAGTGTCAGCTTCCGCTAATGCCCATAGCCGACCTTGCATGCTTTGCTCTTTGAATCGCCCGGAACGGCGGTGTCCGGTCACGACAGGTCAACGACGTGGCGTGGCGAGGAGCGCCTTTGTTCTGGAATTAAGTTTCTTCTTAGCAACATGAAGGCTTCAGATCGACAGTATCCCGCAAGTATCCGTTAGGCAAAAGAGCGCCTATGCCGGTTTTCCGCGAAAATCAGACGATCCGGAAGCGAAATCAGGCGATCCGGATTGGACAAGATCAGTATCTGTTGTGCACCGCCAAATAGGGGACTTTACCGATAGTTCAGCCGAAAGTGGTATTGGGCTGCTGTAGGAGAAAATAAACAAAGAACCACCGCGCGAAGCGGACAGGGGACCAAATGGCCCTGGATCCTAGTATGTGCGTTCTTGTGGTCGATGACCAGATCGTAATGATCCGGATCATCCAAACATTGTTGCGGCAACTGGGCGTCATCAACTGCGACGCTGCGCGAAGTGGACATGCCGCCCTCGAAAAAATGCGTGCCAAGCGATACGACCTTGTCATATCGGACTGGCACATGGAACCAATGAGTGGTTATGAGCTGCTATGCGAAACACGTGGTGATGAGCAGTTAAAGAGAACACCGTTCATTTTGGTGACAGGCGAGGCCAAAACTGAAAATGTTATCGCCGCTAAAAAGGCGGGTGTGAACAATTACATCGTCAAGCCGTTTAATAGCGAAACTCTCAAACGCAAGATGGAAGCCACGCTTTCGACGCGTAGTTCGGCAGTCCCGGAGAGTCCCGGGGTAACCTGCCCCGCGGTACTGACCTATGTCTAATGCTAACGCGATTGTTTTGGTAACCGACCGGCCGGATCGAAGCTGCAGCTTGGCCGAGCGGCTCAACTCGCTTTATGCCTGCCGCACAATCGGTGTGGATGAGCCGGCAACGATCTCCAGCCGGACAGTCGCCATTGTTGCCGACGTGCGCTTCCATCTGCCAAGTACGATTGAATGTCTCCGCCGCCTCGTAGCGTGTCTGCCAAGAGCCGTCTTCCTCGCTATGCTTCGCAACGAAGGTTATTTGGAGCGCGTTCAAGCGGCTGCTGTCGGCGCGACTTTGCTGCTGCCATCGAATGCGACGTTCTCCCAAATCTCCGCGGCTCTGAGATCCGCGTTGCGCTCGACGGTGGGGTTTCCTCCGCCGAGCCAAACGCAAACACGGGAGATAGTGGAACAAGCCAAAAATCGCTTTTCCGGTATTTTTGCCGCCGCTCGATGCAATCAAAAAATTGATGCGATGCACGTTAAACAGGCGGTTGGATCTATCATATCGGCCCTGGCGGAGAGCGGAATTCGGCAATGGCTTGAAATGGTCTGGCAGTATGACGATCGAACATATCAACACTGTCTGCTTGTCACGGGATTAGCCGCGGAGTTCGCGCGTACCCTGAAATTCTCGGCAATGGACCAGGAATTGCTTACCAGGGGCGCGCTGCTCCACGATATCGGCAAGGCGAGAGTTCCGCTGTCCATCCTAAACAAGGCAGACTCCCTAACCGCTGAAGAAACAGCAGTCATGCGCACCCATCCTAGTCTGGGCTGGGAGATGTTGCGGGCTCAAGGCAACTACAGCCCTGAGCTCCTTGAAGTCGTGCTTCGCCATCATGAAATGCTCGACGGTAGCGGCTATCCCGACGGTATTGCCGGGGCCCGCATTTCGGATTTGGTTCGTCTAGTAACGGTTTGTGACATCTACGCGGCGCTGATCGAGCACCGTCCCTATCGACAAGCGATGGGTCCGGCACAAGCTTTCAAAATCTTGCAGGATATGAAAGACAAATTGGACCCCGTTCTCCTCCGGGCATTTGGTTCCGTGGCTGAACGATCGGACGCCTCCTTATCCGGCCCGGCTGGCCTTTCAGCCGCTTAGCCGATGGCCATTCTGTGCTCTAAGTGTTTGCGTCATCGCCCCTCCTCCACGCCTCCCACTATCCTCGACGGCTCCGCAAACATCGGTGCGATTCTCCGTTTGTGGCACAACGCACACATCAGCGATGTCCGCTCTGATGTCGCATTTCTGAGGTCAAGCAGACGGAGCAAAAACGGCCGGGCTTTCGTCCGGCCGTTTGCTCGAAGTAGCCCGGATTGCGCGGCGCGCAATCCGGGAACCGTGGCTCTCCCGGATCGCGCAAGCGCGCGATCCGGCTGCGCCGTTACGCCGCTTTGGCGTAGCTCGGGTTGAGATCGAAGCGGTCGGCGTTCATCACCTTGGCCCAGGCCGCCGCGAAGTCTTTGACGAACTTCTCCTTCGCATCGGCGCAGGCATAGACTTCCGCCAGCGCGCGCAGCTGCGAGTGCGAGCCGAAGATCAGATCGACGCGGGTGCCGGTCCACTTGACCGCCTTGGTCTTGCGGTCGCGGCCCTCGTACAGGCCATCGGCGCCGGCGGGCTGCCATTGCGTGCCCATGTCGAGCAGGTTGACGAAGAAGTCATTGCTCAGCGTCTCGGGCTGCTTGGTGAAGACGCCGTGCTTGGAGCCGCCGGCATTGGCGCCCAGCACGCGCAGGCCGCCGACCAGAACCGTCATTTCCGGCGCCGTCAGCGTCAGCAACTGCGCCCGGTCCACCAGGGCCTCCTCGGGCGCCATGAACTGTTGCTTGCCGCCGATATAGTTGCGGAAGCCGTCGGCACGCGGCTCAAGCGGCGCGAAGGACTCGGCGTCGGTCTGCTGCTGCGACGCGTCCATGCGCCCCGGCGTGAAGGGGACCTTCACGTCGGTCCCGGCCGCCTTGGCGGCCTTCTCGATCGCGGCATTGCCGCCGAGAACGATCAGGTCGGCGAGCGAGACCTTCTTGCCGCCGGTGGCCGAAGCGTTGAACTCCTTCTGGATTGCTTCGAGCTTCGCCAGCACGCTCGCGAGCTGTTTCGGCTCGTTGACGTCCCAGTCCTTCTGCGGGCTAAGCCGAATGCGCGCGCCGTTAGCGCCGCCACGCTTGTCGGAGCCGCGGAACGTCGACGCCGAGGCCCAGGCGGTCGCGACGAGCTGCGACACCGTGAGACCGGAGCCGAGGATCTTGGCCTTCAGCGCGGCGGTGTCCTTGTCGTCGATCAGCGGATGATTCACCGCGGGGATCGGATCCTGCCAGATCAGCGTCTCCTTCGGCACCAGCGGGCCGAGATAGCGCGCGATCGGGCCCATGTCGCGGTGCGTGAGCTTGAACCAGGCGCGGGCAAAGGCGTCCGCGAACTGATCCGGATGCTCGTAGAAGCGCCGCGAGATCTTCTCGTAGGCCGGGTCCATGCGCAGCGAGAGGTCCGTGGTCAGCATGGTCGGCACGTGCTTCTTCGACTTGTCGAAGGCGTCCGGGATGGTCGCCGCCGCACCTTTCGCCTTCCACTGCTTGGCGCCGGCCGGGCTCTTGGTCAGCTCCCATTCGTTCTCGAACAGGTTCTTGAAGAACAGGTTGCTCCATTTCGTCGGCGTCTGCGTCCAGGTGACTTCCGGACCGCCAGTGATGGCGTCGCCGCCGACGCCGGTGCCATGCCTGCTCTTCCAGCCGAGGCCCTGATCCTCGATGGCCGAGCCTTCGGGCTCCGGGCCGAGCAGCGACGGATCGCCGGCGCCGTGGGTCTTGCCGAAAGAGTGCCCGCCGGCGATCAGCGCGACGGTCTCCTCGTCGTTCATCGCCATGCGGAAGAAGGTTTCGCGGATGTCTTTCGCCGCCGCGACCGGATCGGGATTGCCGTTCGGACCTTCCGGATTGACGTAGATCAGGCCCATCTGGACGGCGCCGAGCGGATTGGCGAGCTCGCGCTCGCCGCTATAGCGCTCGTCGCCGAGCCACGAGCCCTCGGGACCCCAGTAGAGCTCTTCGGGCTCCCAGACATCGGCGCGGCCGCCGGCGAAACCGAAGGTCTTAAAGCCCATCGAGTTCGAGCGCAACGTTGCCGGCCAGCACCATCAGGTCGGCCCAGGAAAGTTTCCGGCCGTATTTCTGCTTGATCGGCCACAGCAGCCGGCGCGCCTTGTCGAGGTTGGCGTTGTCCGGCCAGGAGTTGAGCGGCGCGAAGCGCTGCTGTCCGGCGCCGGCGCCGCCGCGGCCGTCGGCGATGCGGTAGGTGCCCGCGCTGTGCCAGGCCATGCGGATGAACAAACCACCGTAGTGGCCGAAGTCGGCCGGCCACCAGTCCTGCGAATTCGTCATCAGCGCTTGCAGGTCCTTGACCACGGCATTGAGGTCGAGGCTCTTGAACTCCTTGGCGTAGTCGAACGCCGCGCCCATCGGATCGGACTTGGTCGAGTTGCCGTGGAGCACGCCGACATTCAGCGTGTTCGGCCACCAATCGCGATTTGCCGGGCCGTGCATGACCGGGCACTTGCCGGCGCTCTTGTCGTCAGTCTTGGCGTCCATGTTTCTCTCCAATGCTATTGCCGGCTTTTCCGAACGGTTCCGTGCCCCGGCTTGTCCTACCCAGCGCATCCCGTTTCCTTCCTTAGCCCATGCATTCCATCAGGTAAAGTTGACTTTAGTGATCGCTCCGATAAGATATTCTGATGGATCAGGTCACGCTGCGGCAGCTCGGCTATTTCGATGCGCTGGCCCGTCACAACCACTTCGGACGCGCGGCGGCGGCTTGTGCGATCTCGCAGCCGGCCTTGTCGATGCAGATCAAGGAGCTGGAGGAGGCGCTGGGCGCCGTGCTGATCGAGCGCGGCGGACGACAAATCCGGCTGACCAAGTTCGGCGAAGAAGCGGCGCTGCGCATCCGCGACATTTTGCGCTCGGTCGACGAGCTGGGCGACTTCGCGCGCGCGTCGCGGGACCGGCTTGCCGGCCGGCTGCGCATCGGCATGATCCCGACGATCGCGCCATATCTGTTGCCCACGGTCATCGACAACCTCGCGCGCAAGCATCCCGAGCTCGACATTCACGTCCGCGAGGCGCTGACCTCGAAGCTGATCCAGGAGATCGCTGAAGGCCGGCTCGACACCGCCATCGTCGCGCTACCGGTGTCCGAACCTTCGCTGACCGAGGTCGCGCTGTTCGCGGAGAATTTCCTCTTGGTCCGGCCGGGCCAGCATGAGGGAACGCCGGTGCCCAGCAGCAAAAGCTTGCGCGAAATGCGGCTATTGCTGCTGGAAGAGGGGCACTGCTTTCGCGATCAGGCGCTGTCGTTCTGCAATGCGCAATCAGCCTTGCCGCGGGAGGTGCTGGACGCAAGCTCGCTGTCGACGCTGGTGCAAATGGTCAGCGCCGGCATGGGCGTCACGCTGATTCCGGAAATGGCCGTGGCGGTGGAAACGCGCTCGGCGGCGGTGTCCGTCGCTCGCTTCAAGAAGCCGCAACCGTCGCGCACCATCGGCATGATCTGGCGCAAGACGTCACCGCTGGCCGAGCAGCTCCTGCAAATCTCCGAAGTGGTTTGTCACTCGGCCGAAACCTTGCGCCGGCGGCAAAATCCGGGCGCGTCATCGCGCAAGCCGCGGAGCTAGATCGTATTCCTTTCCCGCCCCGTCTTATTTCGCCGGAACGGGCGAGCGTGCCGGCACTTCAACCCGCTCGGCCTTGGCGATCGCTTCAAGCTCCGCCCACAGCTTGCTTGGAATCGGGATGCCGGATTTGCGGCGCAAAACTTCGGTGCGGGCGGAGCGTTCGCCGGGCAGCGTGATTTCATCGAAGCCCGCTTGCCGCGGCAGTCTTTTCAGGATGGCGGCGAGCACGTCGGTATCGTGGGTGTAATCGGCGAGCGGCCGGAAGCTCGCAATGTCGATGACGAACATCGCGGTATTGCCGGTATTGCGGCCGCGTTTCTCCGGGCCGAGCGCGCGCGCCTGGATCGGCGCCGCCGCGAGTACGCTGGCCAAAAGCTCGAACATCAGCGCGAGGCCTGAGCCTTTCGGGCCGCCGAGCGGCAGCAGGATCTCGGCCTTGGCCGGATCGGTGGTCGGCTCGCCATCGGCGGACAGCACCGTACCCGGCGGCAGCGGCGTGCCGGTGGCGCGCGCCTGCAGGATCTTGCCGTTGGAGATGGTCGAGGTCGCCATGTCGAGAACGATCGGGCCGTTGCCGCTCGGCACCGCGATGGCGATCGGGCTCGTTCCCATGCTGGCGACGCGCGCGCCGTGATAGGCCATCAGAGCCGGCCCGGCGCCCATCAATACGGCGGCGCAGCCGCGCTCCGCGATCCATTGCGCGTAGCGGCCGATGGCGCCGGTATGCGTCGTTTCGCGAATGAGCGCGAAGCAGATGCCGGCCTGCTTGGCGCGCTCGACGGCGAGCGCCGCCGCTTGCATCACCGCGACCGGACCGAAACCGTGGCCGCAGTCGATCACGAAACTCGCGCCGCGGTCCTGCGTCAGCCGCGGCTCGACTTTGGTGTCGATCTCGCCGTTGGCGAGAAGCTTCACATAGCGCGGCAGCCGCGACACGCCGTGGCCGTCGCCGCCGCGCAGATTGGCCCAGACCAGGCCTTCGGCGACGGCGGCGGCGTCGCGCTCCCGCGCGCCTTTGGCGACCAGCACGTCGCGGATGAAGCGGCCGAGCTCGTCGTGGCCGACGAGGATTTTCCCGCTGCTCATTTCGCCGCCGGGAAATAGAGGTCGAGCCAGTGGCGCAACAGCGACCACACCCGCGTCGAGTTTTCCGCGAACAGGAAGTGGTCGAGCCCGCTGAACAGATGCAGCTCGGCAGGCTGGCCGGCGCGCTTGAACATCTCGATCGACTGTTCGGTCGGCGTCACCGAATCGTTGGCGGCATGGATCAAGAGCAGCGGCCGCGGCGCGATGTTGCCGACCACCTCCTCGGCGCGGAAATCGAACATGCTCTGCGCCGTCTCGGCCGGAAACATCTCGACCGAGTTCGGCGCCAGCATGCCGACCTTCTGCCGCTCCAGGTTTTCGCGCACGTGGGCCGGGATCGGCACGATGTCGTAGCGCGGCACCATCAGCGATTGCCCGGTGCGGGCGCGGTGGGCGCGGCCGTCTTCGAGCATTTTGGTGAATTTCGCCCAGGCCTCCGGCGTCGGATGCTGGCCGCGGAATTTGCGCTCGCCGTGGCCCCAGCCGCCGTTGGAGATCACCGCGGCGACGCGCGGATTGGTGCCGCCGGCATAGACCGCGACCGCGCCGCCGAAGCTCGAGCCGATGACGCCGATGCGGTCGGGATCGACGGCGGGATGACGGCTGAGGAAGTCGAGCGCGTTGCCGAGGTCCTCGACCTGCTCGAGGCAGATGACGCGGCCGAATTCGCCCTCGCTCTTGCCGCAGCCGCGCATGTCGAAGCGCAGCGTGGCGTAGCCGAACTCGCTTAAGACCCGCGTCGGCGCCAGCACGTTCGGCCCTTCGCTGTTCGAGCCGAAACCGTGCAGCACCAGAAACGCGGCGCGCCGCTCCGACGGCCGCAAGCCCTCCGGCAGGCCAAGCGCGCCATGCAGGCGCAAGCCCGCCGATTGAAAACTCACCACTTGTTCTTTCATGATGTCCCTGACGAATGAATTCCTGCCGTGCACGCTACGGCTAATCTTGCCGCATGTCGAACGTGCGCACGCCTTCGCGCCGATCCGGAAGTTCGAGCACCTCGGGATTTTCCAGCGTATGCCGGGCGTTTTGATAGCCGCTTTTCCAATGTTCTTCCATGGTGCGGCGGGAAAATTCAAAGTCCTTGGCGATGCCTTCGTACTGTTTGGCACGATAGATCAGGTGCACGATGTTGCAGACCTTGTCATCGGTTTCCTGGGCGAGGAGCTTGGCCTCGTCGGACTCTTTCAACTCGGGAGGAAGCCGTCCAAGAAGGCTCGCACAGGCGATGCGAAGCTTCTGCATCCTTTTGTATTGGTCCGTCGCCGCGCGGTTGCGGCTCGAATAAATGATTTCCTTTTGGCGGACCTCGACCTCGATCAGGTCTTTCGGCAGCTCGCCGCGGGCGCTCCACAGGTCGACCTGGAACGCCAGCGTATCGCGCCGCGGCCGGCTGTCGAGCACCCACTGCAGCGGTGTATTGGAGATCAACCCGCCGTCCCAATAATATTCCCCGTCGACTTCGGTCGCCGGAAAGCCGGGCGGCAGCGAGCCGCTCGCCATGGTGTGCTCGACGCCGATCTTATGCGTGGTGGTGTCGAAATATATGAAATTGCCGTTGCGGATATCCACGGCGCCGACGCTAAAGCGTATATCACCCCGATTGATGCGGTCGAAATCGACCAGCCGCTCCAGCGTCGCCCGCAACGGCGAATTGTCGTAGTAGCTCGCCTTCACCGCCTTACCGGCCGGCCACAGCGCCGCCGGCGGCACGCGCGGAACGAAGAAATTGGGCGCGCCGAACATCAGGATGTTCAAGGCGCGAAACTGATTGACCAGCTGATGATTGAATTCGTCGCGCATTTCGATGGGCTTGAAATAGGGAATTCCCAGCGGCGACGCGCTCACGGTCTCCCAGAAGTCGCGCAGGCGCTCGACGCGCTTTTCCGGCGGATTGCCGGCAATGATCGCCGAGTTGATCGCCCCGATCGAGATGCCGGCGACCCAATTGGGATGCAGGTTCGCTTCGGCGAGCGCCTGATAGACTCCGCCCTGATAGGCACCGAGCGCACCGCCGCCCTGCAGCAGTAACGCAACCTGTTCGAAGGGCGTGCGTCTGTGCGGCAAACGAGCGACTCCATTGGATGCGCCGCAAGCCTACGGTGCTTACAGTGGGGGCGGCAAGTCACTGTTGGCGGCAGCCGGCGACGGCCAGCGCTCATGCGTGAGCGGCACGACGAGCTTCACCGCCAGTCCCTTGCGCGAGAAGGTACGGACCACTTCGCCGTTGAGCTGGCGCTCGATGACGAGGTCGATGAGCCGGGAGCCGAAGCCGGTCTTGCGCGGCCGCCGCGCCGGCGGGCCGTTCTTCTCCACCCATTCGAGCGTCAAAGTCATGCCGCGCTGGGTGCGGCTCGCCGTCCAGCGCAGATCGAGCTGGCCCTTGGAGCGCGACAGGCTGCCGTGCTTGATGGCGTTGGCGGCGAGCTCGTGCAGTGCGGCGCTGAGATTGAAGACCGGGTCCGGTTCGAGATCGATATTCGGTCCGTCGAGCGACGCCCGCTCGGCGTAAGGACCGAGCACGACATAGACCAGCTCATTGATCGGGATCGATTGCCAGCCGCCTTCGGTGATCAGCCGGTGGGCGTTGGCCATCGCCAGCACGCGGGCCTGATATTTGCTGGCGAGATCGGCAATGCTTTTCGAGGTGCGCGCGGTCTGCGAGAACAAAGCCAACAGCTGCGAGAACAGATTGCCGGAGCGATGGCGCATGTCGCGGATCATCAGCTCGTGGCGCTGCTCGAGCTGGCGGCGCTGGATGGCGCCGGCGAGCAGATTACCGGCCGCGGCCAAAAACGCGATGTCCTGCGCGTTGAACCGCCGCTTTTTCACGGTGCAGACACCGAGGATGCCATAGGCGCGGCCGTCGCGGCCGGCGATGGTCACGTTCATGCCGCTCAAGCAAGCATGGTCCTTCACATAGCGCGGCACCTCGAACCGGCTTTCGCCGGCAAATTCGTCGATCACGACCGGGACGGCGGAATCCAAAGTGAAGCGCGCGTAGCTGTTCGGTTCGCTGATCGTCAAAATCGTGCCGACGATGTCGCCCTTCCAGCCGAAGCCGGCGCGCAGCAAGAGCTCGCCATTGCCCGGCAGCAGTTCCAGGATCTTGACGAAGTCGACCGACAGCGTCAGCGCGACGGTGCTCACCGCATCGTTGAGGAGCCGTTCCAAATCGCGCTCGGCCAGCGCGCGTTCGCCGAGCTGCGCCAGCGCTTCCTGCTGCCTGGCGCGGTTGCGCAGCTCATTTTCGAGAGTGGCGATATTTTCCGGCGCCGGGCGTTCGAGCCCTGTGGGTTCCGGGGCAATATGGTCCGGGGTAATATGTTCCGGTGCGATTATGTCGGACTTGTTGTTGTCAGGCATTTCCATGCCTTCACGCTTTCACTTTATCGCCAATGCCTAGAGATCGTGATTGGTTGCAATAAAGAGAAGAGGCCGGAACCCGATTATGCCGGATTCCAGCCTCGCCAGGAACGTTCTCGGCTTGGCGCCGAGCTAGCTTAATAGACGCCAGCGGCGCGGAAACCCGGCTGCGACGCGCTGCGCGGGTCCGGTGCTACGTCTTCGCTGGCAATGCGGCTGCCGCCGATCGCGGCCTGCCTTTGATCGTTCGGCAGCACGATGACTTTGGTACCGACGCCGACGCGGCTGTAGAGATCGATCACGTCGGCATTGAGCAGGCGAATGCAGCCGCTCGACATATGCTTGCCGATCGACGAGGGATCGTTGGTGCCGTGGATGCGGTAATCGGTATTGCCGAGATACATGGCGCGGGCGCCGAGCGGATTGCCGGGACCGCCGGCGACGAAGCGCGGCAGATACGGCTGCCGGGCGACCATCTCGGCCGGCGGAAACCAATCCGGCCATTCGGCCTTGCGCACGATGGTTTCGGTGCCGGACCAGGTGAAACCCTGACGGCCGACGCCGATGCCGTAGCGCATCGCCCTACCGCCGCCGAGCGTCAGATAGAGGTAAGCGTGCGCGGTATCGATGACGATGGTGCCGGCCGGTTCGTTGCTCGGATACGACACCACCTGGCGCTGCAGCGAGGCCGAAAGGCCGGCGTCGTCGCCGGGCTGCTCGGGCGCCGGCGCATATTGCGGCGATGCCGGGTATTGCGGCGATGCCGGGAAGAACTGCGCCGCGGCGGGCCCGACGGGAAGCACAAGCGCGCCAACGATCAGCGCCGCCGAAAAGATTGCCGTTCGTTTATTAGCCCAATTTGCCCACATGACAAGCTCCCGTGGCGAAATGCCGTTCTCACTCGCAATAAGCTGCGGCGACGCCTTAAAGTTCCTCAGCCCGCCAAACAAACACCAAACAAACAAAGAAACGGCTACACAGGCGCGCTCGCTTTCACGGCATCGCGCAAAGCGGCGTTAACTTTGTTTTAGATGGGACGCGCGCCGACCCGAGATGGTTCAGCGTGAGGCGGAAAAGTTGCGGTAAGGCGGAAAAGTTGCGCGGCGCGGGTTCGGCCGCCTTTTTTCTGCCGCGACGGCCATCGGAGAACTGCGGCCAAAGAACTGCGGGGCGGCGCGCCCGCTTACGACAAGCAACGGCCGTAGATAGAGGCGAGCCGCGGCGACGAAACCGGCGAGAAGGACGGGTCGCAGCCGAACGGAATTTCGTGCGGCACGCTGGCGCGGGCCAGCGAACCGAAATCGGTTTGCCACGCCGACGCATTGAGCGCGTCATGCATCGGCAGCCGGTCGCCCTTGAGCGCGCGGTTCACGGTGAAGCCGGGCGGGCTTGGCACGTAGCCCGCGCCCACGGACGGCGCCGCGCCGAGGAATGGAACGAGAGCGAGAAAGCACACCGCCAGCGCCGTCGCGCCCAGCGCACCTGACATGCGAACGAACGGCTTGGCCATTGGACTTCTCCGCTCGGCCGTACCGGTCGCCCATCGACCGGTCGACACACGAAAAGCCCCCAAGCCGATCACCGGCACCTCAACGTGTGCCGCCCAATCGCGTTCCGTCAGCCGGCTCCAGTCACTCAGTCGTGATGCAGCGCTGGATGGTTCATTGTGCGGAACTGCCGGCGCAAGATCTGCTCAAAACAAGAGCTGCGCGACGGAACTCCGAGAAACTTGCCGGAAAAGGAACAAATAAGACGAGCAGCACTTGATATGGCGGACGGCCATTCTTCCCCCCTCCCCCGTGCTTGGCCGGCCACATTGGGCGCAGCCGATATGCCGATCGGCTGCGCCCTAATTTTTTGCTCCGTCATTCCGGATCGCCGCCAACGGGCCCGCGCGAAGTCGCGCGGCCCGATGACAGGCTCCGCGGCGAGTCCGGAATCCATAGCCAGCGACGGAGCAAAACTCGTCCCGACAGTGACTATGGATTCCGGGCTCCTCGCTGACGCTCGGCCCCGGAATGACGGCTTTGGAGATTTACAGCGTCGCCTGACGCTCGACCGGCTTGCGTTCGCGTTGCCGCGCCTTGCGGCCGAAGAACAGCGCTTGGCTGACGACGGCGGACACCACCGCGACCTGGAACGGCTTGGCGATCAGGAAAGCCGGCTCCGGCCGCTGCCCGGTCAGGAAGCGTTCCGGATAGGCGGTAATGAAGATGACCGGAACTTCGAACGAGCCGAGCAACTCGTTCACCGCATCGAGCCCGGAACTGCCGTCGGCGAGCTGGATGTCGGCGAGAATAAGTCCCGGCCGTTTCTGCTTCGCCAGCGCCAGCGCTTCGCTGTGAGTGCGGGCGATGCCGATGACATTGTGACCGAGGCTTTCGACGAGCGCCTCAATGTCCATGGCGATGAAGGTCTCGTCCTCGATGATCAGCACGTCGGTCGCGATCTCGGCGGCGAGCTCGCGGCCGGATTCCTCGACCAAAGCGCGGAGCGTCTGCAGGTCGCAATCGAGCACCTCGGCGGCGTCTTCTTCCGAGAAGCCTTCGAGCGCTACCAGGAGAAAGGCTTGGCGCGGCCGCGGCGTGATCTGGGTCAGATGCTGCTCCGGCGGCAGGATGACCTCGCCGGCGTCGGCCTTGCCGTTCACCGCCACCGAGTTCCAGATTTTAGTGAACAGCCGATAGAGCGCGACCCGCGAATTGGAGCCCGATTCGAGGATTTTCGGGCTGGCAATCAGCGATTCCACGGTGGCGACGACATAGGCGTCGCCCGAGGCCTGACTGCCGGTCAAGGCCCGCGCATAGCGGCGCAGCGACGGCAAATGCTGGAGTACGGCTTGCGAAGTGGACAATACACCCTCCCCTTCCATAGTGCTGAGGTTACTGGCAAAAACGCCGCAGCGCAAAAAAAGTTCCAATTCGATTTTTGGACGCGGAACTATGGGGCCTCTCAGTGCGTTAGCGCACGTTGGTAGAGGGTTCCCAGGGATGGGTCGGCAATGGGCGAACGGGGAAAAGACGACACGATGAAGCACCGTAAAACCAACCTTGAACCGTTGGAGCCGGTCGCGGACAAGCCGGAGAATCAGGATCCAATGGCCAGGCCAGCCGCCACTGCCCACAAACCCGAAGCACGTCTGGGCCGGGAAGTTCAGGCACGGATCGGCCAGCAGCTGCGCGCCATGTACAACAACGTCGTTAATCAGGGCGTGCCGCCGCACCTCGCCGATTTGGTTCGCCGGTTAGGCGACCAAGACCAGGATTGATGGTGGACCAGTCAGCAATGAAGCTCGACCCCGCGATACGCGACCAAGTCCTCGCCACCGTGCCGAGTTTGCGCGCGTTTGCGATCTCGTTGTGCGGCAATATCGACCGCGCCGACGATCTGGTGCAGGAGACGCTGCTGCGGGCGCTGGCGCATATCGATTCATTCGAGCCGGGCACCAACATGCCGGCATGGCTGTTCACCATTTTGCGCAACCTGTTCCGCTCGGAATACAGGAAGCGCCGGCGCGAAGTGGAAGACGCCGACGGCCGCTACGCCGAGACGCTGAAATCGCATCCCGAGCAGACCGGGCGGGTCGAATTCGAGGAATTCCGCGCGGCGCTGGCGAAACTGCCGGCCGATCAGCGCGAGGCGCTGATCCTGGTCGGCGCCTCCGGCTTCTCTTACGACGACGCGGCGGCGATCTGCGGCTGCGCGGTCGGCACCATCAAGAGCCGCGTCAACCGGGCGCGCACCCGGCTGGCCGATTTGCTGGCGATCGACGGCGTCGACGATTTCGGCCCCGACCGCGCCACCCGCGCCGTCCTCGCCGGCGGCGGACGGAGTTAATCGTCATTCCGGGGCGTGGGCGGTAGCCCGCGAGCCCGGAATCCATAATCACAAAATTTGCAGAGCGATCCCGGTGCTAATCGTCAACCGCCGGGGTTATGGATTCCGGGCTCGCGCTTCGCGCGCCCCGGAATGACGACGGTCACATATGTGACGGCAGCCACAGCGCCAGGATCGGAAACGAGATCAGGATCACCAGCCGAATGAGGTCGGTGACGATGAACGGCAGCACGCCGAGAAAGATCGTCGAGAAGCTGACGTCCTGCACCACGGTCTTGATCACGAAGACGTTCATACCGACCGGTGGATGAATAAGGCCGAGCTCGACCGTCATCACGATGATCACGCCGAACCAGATCGGATCGAAGCCGAGCTGGGTGATCACCGGAAAGATGATCGGGATCGTCAGGATGATCATGGCGAGCGAGTCCATGAGGCAGCCGAGCACGATGTACATCAGCATGATCAGCGCCAGCACGCCGTAGCGGCCGAGCCCCAGGCCGGTGAGGAATTCGGTGACCTTTTGCGGCGTCTGTGTCACGGTGAGGAAATAGCCGAACAACAGCGCGCCGATCAGCACCGTGAGCACGGCGGCGGCGGTGCGCACCGCTTGCAACAGCGAGCGGCGGATTTCGGTGCGCGACAGTCTGCCGCGCGCCACGCCGATGATCAGCGCGCCCGACGCGCCGACGCCGCCGGCTTCGGTCGGCGTGAACAGGCCGCCATAAAGGCCGCCGATGACAAGGCAGAAGAGGAGGAGCGTCGCCCAGATGTCGCGCAGCCCGGCACGGCGCTCGGCCCAGCTGTGCCGCGGCGCCGCCGGCAGGAATTTCGGCTTAAGCTTGCCGATCAGCACCACCGTCATCATGTCCATCGCCGCGGCAAGGAGGCCCGGAATGATGCCGGCAATGAACAGCTTGCCGATATCCTGCTCGGTGATGATGCCGTAGACCGCCAGCACGGTTGACGGCGGCAGCATGGCGCCGAGCGTGCCGCCGGCGGCGATCACGCCGGTGGCGAAGCTCTTCGGATAATCGTAGCGGCGCATCTCCGGATAAGCGACGGTGGCGAAGGTCGCCGCGGTGGCGACCGAGGAGCCGGAGATCGCGGCAAAGCCCGCGCAAGCGGCGATGGTGGCGATGCCGAGACCGCCTTTGAAGTGGCCGACGAAGGAGTTCGCCGCGCGGAACAATTCGCGGCTCATCCCCGAATTGGACACGAAGGCGCCCATCAACAAGAACATCGGGATGACGCCGAAGGTGTAATCGGTCACCGTGCGCATCGAGGTCAGGCCGACGCTCTTGAGCGCCGGACCGGCGCCGACCAGATACGAGAAGCCGGTGACGCCGACCAGGCCCATCGCCATGCCGACCGGCACGCGCAACAGCATCAGTGCGAACAGGCTCAGAAAGCCGATGATCGCGACAACGTCGGGACTCACATCGGCCTCATGTGCTGCCGCCTCATTCGACCGGCTTGTACTGGTATTTGCCGCCGAGCAGTTCGGGATGGAAGATCAGCCGATAGGTGCGCACCGCGATCAGCAGCACCGCCGAGACGTCGCCGAGCCAGGCGACCAGAAAGAACGGCCATACCGGCAGCCGCAGGTCGAAGGTCAGCACGTTGTCGGCGTAGGTATCGTGGACCTTGTCGAACAAGGTGTAGGTCTGCACCGTCACCACGAACAGCAGCACCAGGGTGGCGAAGACGTTGATGAAACGCTGCATGCGCTCGCCGACATTGGCATAGATCAGATCGACGGTGATGTGATTGCCCCGATACGACGTCGCGGCGATGCCCCAGAAGACGACGATGCCGAGCAGCAGCCGGCCGAAGTCATAGCTGTCGGGAATCTGCACGCTGAAGAAATAGCGCAGCATCACCGAGACGAAGATATCGAGTGCGACGAGGCCGATGAAGAACGCGGCGATGAGCTCGATGGCGTCGATGAAACGGTCCATCGCGCTGGGCTTGCGCGCCGGCTCGGGCGCGACAACTCCGGCGACGTCAACGTCGGCTTCCGACATCGGCACTGGTCCCGTATGGCGACGGCGGCGAGAAGCCCGCCGCCGCCCTCACTGCCTTCGCGTGCCTCAGAAGCCGGCGTTGTATTGGCTAAGCGAAGCTTGCAGCCCTTTATAGATCGCGTCGGGATCGCCGCCGGCCTTCTTCACGCCGTCCGCCCATTTCTGCTTGAGCGGCTCGGCCGACTTTTTCCATTCGCCGAGCTGCTCGTCGGAGATCTTGTAGACCTCGTGGCCGGGCGTTTGTTGCATCTTGGCGAGCCCGGCGTGCTCGAAATCGGCCCACGGGTCGGCGAAGCGGGCGGCCCATTGCGACGTGCAGTGCGCGTCGATCACCTTCTGCTGCGACGGCGACATCGCCGCGTAGACGTTCTTGTTCATGATCCACACGAACATCACCGAGCCGAGCGGCTCGTCCATGTCGTATTTGGTGACCTTGTCGATGCCGAACAGGAACATCGAGCCCCACGGGAAGGTGACGGCATCGGCGACGCCCTTGGCAAGCACGTCACGGACCTCAGGCGCGCTGGATTCGACATTGGTGCCGCCGAGCTGCGTCACCCAGGCGGCGATGGTGCCCTGGGCCGGCCGCACCTTCATGCCCTTGATGTCGCCCGGCACCACGATCTTCTTGTTGGTGGAATGCCAGACCAGCGGGTCGAGCACGAAGGCGAAGCAATAATGCACGTCCTTCATCTCGGTTGCCGCGTATTGCCGATACCAAGCGTCGACCGCGAGATTGCCGCCCTTGGCCTTGCCGACCAGGAACGGCAGCTCGCCCGCCGCGATGATCGGGAAGCGTCCGGGCTGATAGCCCGGATTGACGTAAGCGAAGTCGGCGATGCCGTCGCGCGCCATGTCGTAATGGTCGAATGCCTTGCCGAGCTGCTGCGAGGGGTAGATCTGGTATTTGATGGTGCCATTCGAGGCCTTCTCGATGTCGTCGGCCCAATCCTTGATCGCCGCTTGCAACGGATGGCTCGGCGGCACCCAATGCGACATTTTCAGCGTGAAGGTCTTGTCTTGGGCCGAAGCGGCACGAACGCCGAAACCGAGCGCGAGGCCAATCACGGCAAGAGCGCAGAATTTTATAAGGCGCATCGAAAGTCCCCCCTATGTCGCCGCATTGCAAAACGACGTTAGTTTCAAAGCCAACTGTCGCATTTAATCGCAGAAACGGCCCGCTGTAAAAGCAATTTCAACGCGGTCGCTAAAATTGTCGGCAACCGTTTGGCGGTTGCTACACGCTGATTTCGTTCCGCCGGCCGCATAACCGCCGCCTTAACCGGACGGCAGCGACGGCGGAGTTAAGGCGTCCCCGAACAACAAGCCGGGAGAGAGCGCGACAGCGCCGCAGCCGGCAGTTCAGGGACGTCAAAATGTTGCCTCGCGTCGCGGCGTTCTGCGCTGCCGCACTCATCGTTGTCTGGCCGGCGGTCGCCGGCAGTGACACCGACACGTTTTGGAGTAGCCCGTCGGCGGCCGTGCTCGCCTCTGCGGCGGCAGTGCCGGCAATGGAAATCCCGCAACCGACACCGGTGCCGGCGCGTGCTCCGGCGGCAGCGCCTATTGCCGCGCCGGCACTCACCCTCGCTTCGCCGCAACAGCCGCCCGTTGCGGCCGCGGCGGTCAAGCCGGACGAAAAGGCCAGCGACACGGCCAAATCTTCAATCGAGACTCCGGCGCCAAGCGATGTACCGCAACAGACCGCGGCACTCGACCCGGCAAAGCCCAGTCCGCCGGCACCTCCGGTAGCGGAGCCGTTCGGCCTTGCCGTGACGCCGGTTTGGTTCGGAAAAATTCTGACGAACTGGAGCGGCGTCGAAGCCGCCATTCGCGCCGATGACCAAACGCTGAGCCGTTGCCGCGACGATGCGCAACATTGCCCGCGGGCGGCGCGGAATTTCCTTGCCATCGTGGCGCAAGGCCGCGCGCAAACCGGCCATGCCCGCATCGGCATCATCAACCGCGCCATCAATATGGCGATCGAGCCGATGAGCGACATGGCGCAGTGGGGCGTGCCCGACCGCTGGAGCCCGCCGCTCGAGACCTTCACCACCGGACGCGGCGACTGCGAGGACTATGCTATTGCGAAATACGTCGCACTGACGGCGGCCGGCGTCCCTGCGCAAGATGTCAAGCTCATCATCGTGCGCAATACCGCAGCCGACGAGGATCACGCCGTCGTCGCCGTGCGCGACGGCGGCCAATGGACCATTCTCGACAATCGCTGGCTGACGCTGGTCAAGGACGTCGAGATGCCGAGGGTGATCCCGCTGTTCGTGCTCGATGAGGGCGGCGTGCACGAATTCGCACCGCCGACGATCGCGGTCGCGCAACGGACGGCGCGACCGGCCTCGGTCGGCTTCTAAGCTAACTCTACTTCGACTCGGCTTCGTAAACGCCGTCCCAATCCGGGCCGGGCGGCTCGGCGCGATAGGTGGCGATGCGCTCCTCGTACATCTCGTAGAGACCGGCCACATCGAATCCGTCGGCAGCCTTGCGGCAGCGCGCGATCAGAGCGAGCGCCTCGTCCCATTGCTGCTTGCGGAAGGACGCCAGCATTTGCGCATTGAGCGCGCGTAATTCGCCGCAGCGCGGATCCTGCTCGAGCTCGGCGCGGCCGAGCACCGCGAACACCGCCTCGGGCTGCGTCTTGCCCTTCACCTGGATCAGATCGATCTCCATGGTGGCGAATTTCTGTTTGGCGCCTTCGGCGGTGCGCGATCCAATCACCAAAGGCAGGCGATAATCCTTAGTCCGCGCTTCGAGCCGAGAAGCAAAGTTCACGGTGTCGCCGAGCACCGAATAGTTGAAGCGGAAATCCGATCCCATATTGCCGACCACGCAGGGCCCGGTATTGAGCCCGACGCCGATCCGCAGCGGCATATAGACCCCGCCATTGGCCTCGGCCTCGCGCTTGAGCTCGACATTGAGGGCGGCGGCGCGCGCCTGCATTTCCAGCGCCGCATCGCAGGCGTTGGCTTCCTGCTCCGGATCGTCGACCGGGGCGTTCCAGAACGCCATGATGGCGTCGCCGATATATTTGTCGATCGTGCCCTTGCGCTCGATGATGGCGTTGGTGAGCGGGGTGAGGAAGCGGTTCATCAGCCGGGTCAGGCCCTGCGGGTCGTCCTTGTAGTGCTCCGAGATGGTGGTGAAGCCGCGCACGTCGCTGAACAGGATGGTCATGCGCCGCTCCTCGCCGCCGAGCACGAGCTTCTCGGGCGAGCGCGCCAGCTGCTCGACCATGTGCGGCGAGAGGTAATAGCCGAACGCGGAGCGGATCTGCTGGCGCTGCTTCTGCTCGCGGAAGTAATTGACGAAAGTCAGCACCAGGTAGATCAGCCAGCTCGAAATAAACGGATAGGTGAAATCGATCAGCAGATTGTGTTCGACGAAGAGATAAAGCGACAGGGCGATAAGTCCGGCGAACAGCATGGCGCCAAGCAGCACCACGACGGTCGCGGACAGCATCGGCGCGGCGACGATGATGGCGAGCCCCATCAGCACCGCGACGGTGAGCTCGGCGCCAATGGCGTAATTCGGATGCACCAGAAGCGATTTGGTCAGCACGCTTTCGAGGATCTGGGCGTGCACCTCGACGCCGGGCATCACCGCTTCGACCGGCGTCGTCTTGAGGTCGAGAAGGCCGATCGCCGAGGTGCCGACCAGCACGAGCTTGCCGCGGAAGCGGTCGGCCGAGATCTTGCCCTGCAATATGTCCTTGGCCGAGACGTAACGCGCCGGATCGGTCTTGTTGAAATGCACCCATAACTGGCCGTGCTCGTCGGTCGGCACTTCGAGCCCGGGCACCGCCACCGCTTGCACGCCGGCATTGTCGGCGCGAACCAGGATGGCGCCGGCATGGGTGACGACGCGCAGCATTTCCATGGTCAGCGACGGCACCAGCGCGCCTTGCGCCTCCATGATCACCGGCACCCGGCGGATGATGCCGTCGCGCTCGGGATTGATCGAGAACAGCCCGCGGCCGGCCGCCGCCTCCTCGATCGCCGGGACGTTGCGCAGGAGGCCGGGGAAGGTCACCAGGAACGGAGTCGGATCCGGCCCGCGAATGGCGAAGCCGGTTTGCAGCGTCGCCTCGCCCGGCACCTTCGGTTGCGGAAATGGACTGCCCACCTCGCCGACGACGACCCGGGACTGCTTGATTGCATCGGCCAGCACTGCATCGTTGCTCGGCAGGCTGTCGAGCTTGGCGCGGGTATCGGCATCGATGCCGCGAAAGCTTTGCTCGGCGATCGCCGGCGACATGCGGTCCGGCTCGGCAAAGATGATGTCGAAACCGATGGCCAGCGAGCCGAGCTTGGTGATGCGGTTGACGAGATCGGCCACGGTGGTGCGCGGCCACGGCCACTGCCCGATCGCCTTGAGGCTCGCTTCGTCGATGTCGACGATGACGACCGGATAGCCCTTTTGCACCCGCGGGCGCAGCACCTGGAAGAAATCGAAGGTCCGCAGCCGCAGTTCCTCGAGCGGCCGCGGGTCGGCCAGCCGCAGCGGAATGAGCGCAAACAACAATACAAGGCAAACCGCGCGCGCCACCCCGAACCGGCGCGCCCAGCCGGCGATCCTGGTCATGACCCCGAAAGTCCCCGCAACATGCGTCGCATTCTAACCCTACCCAGCACAGTGCGGGAGAATGAAAAGGCGCTTATTTTTCGCGGAACGACCGCATCAGCTGATCGTGCAGCGGCTTGATTAGATAGGACAACATCGTGCGCTCGCCGGTCTCGATATAGGCCTCGACCGGCATGCCCGGCGTCAGCTTGACGTTGCCAAGCCGCTGCAGCTGATCGCTGGTCAGCCCGATACGGACCGAATAATAGGTCCGGCCGGTGCGCTGATCGGTGCTGGTATCGGCGCCGATCCGCACCACCTTGGCGTCGATTTCGGGCGTGGTGCGCACGTTGAACGAGGTAAAGCGCAGCACGACCGGCTGATCGACCTGCACGTCGTCGATGTCCTTGGGGTCGACCTTGACCTCGACCTGCAGCTTGTCGTCCTCTGGCACGATCATCATGACCGGATCGCCGGCGGTGACGACGCCGCCGACGGTATTGGCGGTCATCTGGAACACGATGCCGTCTTGCGGCGCGCGGATGTCGGTGCGCTTGAGCTGATCTTCGGCGGTGACTTTGCGTTCGACATATTCGCCGATCTTGCTGTCGGTCTCGCGCAGCTCCTTGGCGACGTTGCTGGCGAGATCCGCATCGACCTGGATGATTTGCAGCTGCGTTTCGGCGATCTTGCCCTTGGCCTCCGCGGCTTGGGCAACGAGCTGGCCGCGGGAGCCCTCAAGCTGCGCTTCGTCGCGCTCGAGCGAAGTCAGCCGATTAAGCTGCACCAGGTTTTTCGCATAAAGATCGCGGACGCCCTTCAGTTCCTGCTCGATCAGCGCAACTTCCTTGTCCTTGGCGTCCTGCTGCGCGGTGAGCCCGACGATCTCCTGCTGCAATTGAGTGACGCGCTCTTGGAGCTGTTTCTTCTGGCCGGCACGGTCCTCGCGCCGCAATTCGAACAGCTTGCGCTCGCTGGCCAGCGCCTCGGCGACGTTGGGATTGTCGAGATGGTCGGCGAGCTCCTTCGGCACGGCGACCGAATCGGCGCCGTCGCGCTCGGCGGCGAGCCGCGCCTTGCGCGCATAGAGCTCGGTGAGACCCTTGGTGACGATGGCCAGATTGGCTTGCGTCACCGTCTCATCGAGCTGGATAAGAATTTGCCCGGCCTTCACGTGGTCGCCGTCATGCACGAACAGTTTGCCGACCACGCCGCCGGTGGGGTGCTGCACTTTCTTGATGTTGGAATCGACCACGACGTTGCCCGGCGCGATCAGCGCGCCGGAGATTTCGGCGGTCGAGGCCCAGCCGCCGAGGCCGAACGCCAGGAGGCCGACCAGCACGCTGCCGGCGATGATGTGCCGGCGGATGGATTCGTTGGCGCTGTGCGCCGGCCCGACATCGCCGAAGGCCCAGCGCAGCCCGGCTGTTGCGACGCCGGCCGCCTTGCGGACCGGACCGATCAGCCAGTACAGCGTGGCATTGATGCCACCGCTACGCTTTCTGGCACCGCTCATCCTGCGCCTCCTTGTTCCGCCACTTTCAGCCGCGGCGGCGGATTTGGCGGCGTCAGGCGCGACAGGATTTCTTCCTTCGGTCCGAATTGCTGCTGGCGGCCCTTACCCATGATGAGAATATAGTCGACGCCGGCGATCGCGCTCGGGCGATGCGCCACCACAATGGCGATGGCGCCCCGCGCGCGCAGGCCGAGGATGGCCCGGGTCAGCGCTTCGTCGCCTTCGGCATCGAGGTTGGAATTGGGTTCATCGAGCACGACCAGGAACGGATCGCGGTACAGCGCCCGCGCCAGCGCGATGCGCTGCGCTTGACCGGCGGACAGCGCGCTGCCCTGTTCGCCGACCATCGTTTCGTAGCCGTCGGGGAGATTGATGATGAGATCGTGGACGCCGGCCGCATGCGCCGCGGCAATGACGGCGTCGGCATCCGGCGGGTCCTCGAAGCGGGCGATGTTCTGCGCCACCGTGCCGTTGAACAATTCGACGTCCTGCGGCACGTAGCCGACAGACCGGCCGAGCGCCTCCGGCGACCATTGATCGAGCGTCGCGCCGTCGAGCCGGACGGAGCCGCGGGCCGGCGCCCAGACCCCGACCAGCATGCGCGCCAGCGAGGATTTGCCCGACGCGGTCGGGCCGATTACGCCGAGCGCCTTGCCTGCGGTAAGCGTGAAGTTGACGTCCTGGCAGACGATCCGCTGATGACCGGGCGGCGCGACGGCCGCGTTCTGCACCATGAGCGTGCGCGCCGGCGGCTTGAGCGGCATCGGCTCGCTCGCCGGCGGCAGATGGCCGAGCAATCGCGACAGCCGTTGCCAGCTTTGCCGCGCCCCGACAAAGCCGCGCCAATTGGCGATCGCCAAATCCACCGGGGCGAGCGCGCGGGCGCCGAGGATGGAGGCGGCGATCATGATGCCGGGGGTCGATTCCTGATTGATGACGAGCCAGGCGCCGACCGCCAGAATCGCGGACTGCAGCAGCATCCGCAGCACCTTGGAAAAGGCGCCGAGCCCGCCGCCGACGTTGCTGGCGCGGCCGCTCGACGCCACAAAGTTGTGATTAAGGTCGCGCCAATGCTTGGAGATGCGGCCGGCCATGCCCATCGCCGTGATCGCCTCGGCGTTGCGGCGGCTCGCTTCCAGAAGCGCGTTGCGCGCCACCGCGAATTGGGCGGCGCTGCGGGTCGGGCGGCGGGTCTTGATCTCGGTCACCACCGTCAGCGTGACCAGGATGATGGCGCCGACCAGCGCGGTGAGCCCGATATAGGTATGGAACAGGAAGCAGATGGCGAGATAGACCGGCATCCACGGCAGATCGAAGAAGGCGACCGGCCCGCTTCCGGACAGGAAGCTGCGCACCGCGTCGAGGTCGCGGATCGGCTGGGTGCCGTCGCCCTTGGCGCCGGCCTTGAGCGGCAGCCGCACGATCGCGTCGTAAACCCGAAGGCTCATGGTCTCGTCGAGGCTGTGCCCGACGCGGACCAGGATGCGGCTCCTGATCATGTCGATCACGCCCTGCGCGGCGTACAGCCCGGCCACCAGGATCAACAGCCCGACCAGCGTCGGCACGCTGCGGCTGGGCAGCACCCGGTCGTAAATTTCGAGCATGAACAGCGCGCCGGAGAGCATCAGGATATTGCTCATGCCGGAAAACAGCGCGGTGGCGACGAAAGCCCGCCGGCAGGCGCTAAGCGCGGCGGCAAGTTCAGAACTCGCGGGCTGCTGCCGTGGCGGGCCGAGACTTTGGCTCATGGAGCGTGCGTACCATCGTAGCGGACGAAAAAAGCCGTCCGCACTTGCAAACGACCGGCAGCTTCCAAGCTATGCCGGAACTTGCGATCCCCCGACCAAATCAGGATCACTGTACCCTTAGTTTCATATAGTTACATCTATATTGGGGCGGGTTCGCGGCCGTTAGTTAATTTCGCGGGCGGCTATGTCCCCGGACCCGGCACGGAGAGCGCGGCACTGGCGGCTTACTCCGTTACCATACCTGGGAGCAGGACGGCCGGCGACGCCGGCAAAGCACCCCGCCTTGCCGCCAAGCAAATATCCGCGTTACGGCAAGCCGACCCCTGAAACTGAGGGGCCGGAGCCGTTCAACGCTTGCAAAACAGATGTGTTGCTGAAAATCAGGAACGAGAGTTGAGCGAGAGCCCGATGCTGAAGGCCTTCTGGCGCGTTGCGCCCTCGGTCCTTTTCAGCTTCTTGGCGATTTGCGACGCCGAAGTTTTCTTGCGCGCCATCGCCTTCAGATCACGGACTTCGGCCGAAGTCCACGAACGCCGCTTCTTCTTCCGCTTAGCCATAATGCCTCCCTTTCAAGAAAGCCAGCTTGTATCTCTTACGGATGTAAAAGAAAAGCCGTTAGTTGGATGTGGATCACCTTAGTTGGACGGATCACCTTTGCGAGTTGAGCAACTGCCACATAGGCGATCATGGAACTCACGGCAATAGTGTCGATCGCTGATAGGGCAGCCGAGTTAACAAATGCTTTTGTTAGATCGTTCTTAGCGCGCCGGAGCACGGGATGCAATTCGAACGTTTTGCCAATCTGCTGCTCCGGGACTTCGACGTGAGATAGCCATGGGTAAATTCCCGCATGCAGTTTTGTTGTCGTTGCTTGGCGCCTGCCTGATCTTGGCACGGCCGCTCGCGGCCCAGACCCCGGCGTTGTCGTGCGCCGGAGCGCAGCGACCTCAACAGGTCGCCGAGCTTCTGTTCGACCGCGACATCAGGCGCCGCCGCGGCGTCAGCGAAAGCGCCTTTGCGCATTTCGTTGCCCGCGAGTTGACGCCGCGCTTTCCCGACGGCCTCACCATTACCGATGCGACGGGGCAATGGCGCGACCCGGCGGGCGGCGGGCTCGTGCGCGAGGCGACGAAACGGGTCGACATCGTGCTGCCCGGCCATGCCGACGACCAAGCCAAGCTGGATGCGGTCGTGACGGCCTATAAGCGCGAATTCCGCCAGCGCTCGGTCGGTATCATCGTGCAATGGGCCTGCGTGTCGTTCTAGGGCGCCGCGCCGGGGCTTGCGGTGTCCGCGCGGTCTTCCTAGCTTTGCCGGAGCGGAGGCAACCCAATTGACGGGGCGGACCATGAATTCATGCTCGGACGATCTCAAGCTCGTCGCGCTCGATAAAGACGACATCGAGGTCGTGTCGGCGCACGTGCAGGACGCGCTGGTCAAGGTCGGCGATATCTTCTGGCAGCCGCGCGAGCATCGCTTCATGCTGGCGCTCAACCGTTTCGATTGGATGAGCGCGGTCGACGGCAAGAAGGACTTCAAGACGGACAATGCCGACTACCGCCGCTGCCGAACCGCATTGCGCTTCGAGCGCGTCAATGCCTGCAAGTGCCGTAATCTCGACCAGACCGATAAAGACGCGCTGCTCAATCTGCTCGCCGTCGAATTTGCCGAGAACGATGCGCCGGCCGGCGTGGTGTCGCTGATTTTCTCCGGCGGCGGCGTCATTCGCCTCGACGTCGAATGCCTGGAAGCGGAACTGGCCGATCTCGGCGAGGTTTCGGTCGCGGCGCTGTGCCCGGATCATTTCACCGGCGGCGCCGCAACGGCTTAGAGCCTAATCGGTTTTGATGGAATCAAAACCGGGCTCTAGCTTTTTGATTGAGCATGATCTTTTCCGAAAACCGATATCCACTTTTCGGGATCATGCTGTAGCTCTTCATCAAGCCGCGCGCGGCTGTTGCGCCGACGGCGCGGCAAACAGCTTCATCAGCACGGCGATGGCGCCGAGGGTGGCCAGATAAACCACGAGTTGCATGGCGGTCGGCTGATCGACATAGCCGATCAGCGTGTGCAGCGCCCGGCCCAGAAAACTGGAATCGCTCAAGATCCATGAGGTGTCCCACACCGTCTGGTCCAGCGCGGTGACGATATTGGCCTGTTCGAGGAAGGCGATGGCCTGCGCCGCCATGCCGGCGGCGAGCAAGGCGATCAAGGCGCTGGTGACGCTGAACAGGTAACGCGTCGGAATGGTGATCAGGCCGAGATAGGTCATAAGGCAGACCGAGGAGCCGAGCAGCAAGCCGACGAATCCGCCCGCGACCATGGACCAGCTGGCGCCGCCTTGCGCCGCGGCGACGCCATAGAGGAACAGCACCACCTCGGAGCCTTCGCGCAGCACCGCGATCGCGACGACGATCGCAAGCGCGAAAAGCGACTTCGATCCGGCCACCACCGCCTCGCCGGCGGCGCGCAGCTCGGCGACCAGCTCGCGGCCGTGGCGCGACATCCACACATTGTGCCAGGTCAGCATCAGCACCGCGAAGCCGAGAATGCCGGCGTTGAACACTTCCTGGCCGCTGCCGCCGAACAAATCCGACAGGCCGGTCGTGAACAGCGCCACCACGCAGGCGCCGAGTACGCCGGCGGCGACGCCGCCCGCGATCCACAGCGTGCGGCCGGCGACGCCCGCGGTCACGGCCATGACGATGCCGACGATCAGGCCGGCCTCGAAAACTTCGCGGAACACGATCAGCAATGCGGCAAGCACGGCAACCTCACGATACGGCTTTCATTCGACGCTTGATGTTCCATGTCACGGAACCACCAGATAGCCCTGCGTGGCGTGGTGGAAATCGTCGTAGAAATTGTAGCGGCCCGGCTGCAGCGGCCGCACATAGACCACGGCCTGGCTCCCGGCCGGGACGATCTTCTCGAAGTGCAGATCGGCGCTTTCGAATTCGGACACGATCGGGTTGAGATTCTTGACCTGGATTTCGACGGTCTTGCCGGGCGGCGCATGCAGCTCGGCGGGATCAAATTTCTGATCCTTGATCGTGATCGAGAGCTTGACGGTGTCGTCGGCGCGCGCGGCGCCTGCCGTGAGCGCCAGCGTCGCGGCGACAACAAGCGACGGCAACAACCGCCGGCCGAGCCCTTGGATTGCGCGAACGTTCATCGCCGGCACAGCACCTTTCCTACCCCGTGAATGGATCAATCAAGGAGTTGGGGAACGCGTGAGTTTTTGTCAATCTAAATGCCGAATATTAGAATTGTTATAATTACAGAGGGCTGCTACTGAGCGCTGCAAAGCCGGCAAAATCGATGGCGACGCGGCGTCCGGACAGATTTCGGTTCAGCATGGTTTAGTGTCATGGCGATCCATCTCGACAGCCGCTCCGGCGACTTTGCCGAAAAATTCCGGGCCCTGCTCGACACCAAGCGCGAGGCGGCGGCCGACGTCGAAGTCACCGTGCGCGCCATTGTCGCCGACGTCGCCGCCCGCGGCGATCGCGCGCTCAACGAGTACACGCTCAAATTCGACAGGCTCGATCTCAACCGCGTCGGGGTCCGCGTGACCGCGGCCGAGATTGCGGCGGCGGTTGCGGCGTGCAGCCGCGATGCGCTCGACGCGCTCGAATTCGCCCGCGGCCGCATCGAGGCCTATCACCGCCGCCAAGTGCCGCAGGACGATCGCTTCACCGACGCGCTCGGCGTCGAACTCGGCTCACGCTGGACCGCGATCGAGGCGGTCGGCCTTTACGTGCCGGGCGGCACCGCGGCTTACCCGTCTTCGGTGCTGATGAACGCGGTGCCGGCCAAGGTCGCCGGCGTGCCGCGCGTCGCAATGGTGGTGCCGGCGCCGGGCGGCGCGCTCAATCCCTTGGTTCTGGCGGCGGCGAAGCTTGCCGGCGTCGACGAGATTTTCCGCATCGGCGGCGCCCAGGCCATCGCGGCCTTGGCCTATGGCACCGCGACCATCGCGCCGGTCGCCAAGATCGTCGGACCGGGCAACGCCTATGTGGCGGCCGCCAAGCGCATCGTGTTCGGCAAAGTCGGCATCGACATGATCGCCGGCCCCTCCGAGGTGCTGATCATCGCCGACAAGACCGGCAATCCCGACTGGCTCGCCGCCGACCTGTTGGCGCAGGCCGAGCACGACGAGAGCGCGCAGTCGATCCTCATCACCGACGACGAAGCGCTCGCCACGGCGACCGAACGCGCCATCGAAGGCCAGCTGAAAGGACTCGCGCGCGGCAAGATCGCTGGCGCGTCGTGGCGGGATTTCGGCGCCATCATCCTGGTGCGTCATCTCGACGACGCGCTGCCGCTTACCGACGCCATCGCGCCCGAGCATCTCGAAATCGCCACGGCCGATGCCGAGCGGCTTGCCGGGCGCATCCGCAATGCCGGCGCGATTTTCATCGGCGCGCATACCCCGGAAGCGATCGGCGATTATGTGGCCGGCTCCAACCACGTGCTGCCGACGGCACGGTCGGCGCGCTTTTCTTCCGGCCTTGGCGTGCTCGACTTCATGAAGCGCACCTCGATCCTCAAATGCGGCCCCGAGCAATTGCGCGCGCTGGGCGACGCCGCGATCGTGCTCGGCAAGGCGGAAGGGCTCGACGCCCACGCCCGCTCGGTCGCCATCCGGCTCAACCGGTAATGGCGCGAAAAGGCTCAGCGCAGGACAATACCGGCCGCCTGATCGCGGTCACGCTCGACGAAGCCTCCCTCGGCAGCTCCAACGACGACGTCGAGCACGAGCGCCGGGTCGCCATCTACGACCTCATCGAAGACAACAAATTCCGTCCGGTCGGCCACGACGGCGGACCCTACGCGCTGCAGCTCGGCATCAGTGGCAACCGCCTGGTGTTCGATATCCGGCTCGCCGACGGTGCGCCGGTGATCGCCCATATGCTGTCGCTGGCGCCGTTCCGCCGCATCGTCAAAGATTACTTCGTCGTCTGCGACAGCTATTACGCCGCGATCCGCACGGCGACGCCCGACCGCATCGAGGCGCTCGATATGGCGCGGCGCGCCTTGCATGACGAGGGCTCGCGCCTGGTGATGGAGCGGCTCAAGCGCAAGGTCGACATCGATTCCGGTACCGCGCGGCGGCTGTTCACGCTGATCGCGGTCTTGCACTGGAAGCGCTGAGGCCTCGATGCCGCCTGCTGCGAGGCCGCCTTTGGCCGTCCTGTTCGCCTGCCGGAGCAACGCGATCCGCTCGCCGATCGCGGCGGCGCTGTTCAGCCAGATTTTCGGACGCGCGGTCTATGTCGGCTCCGCCGGCGTGCGCAAAGGCGAGCTCGATCCGTTCGCGGTCGCCGCCATGGCCGAGATCGGGCTCGACATTTCGCGGCACAAGCCGATCACCTTCGAGGAGCTTGACGAAGGGGAAGGGCTCAATTTCGATCTCATCGTTACGCTGGCGCCGGAAGCCCATCACCGCGCGCTCGAACTCACCCGCACCAGCGCCGTGGACGTGGAATATTGGCCGACCGCGGACCCGAGCGCCGTCGAAGGCAGCCGCGAGCAACGGCTCAACGCCTATCGCGAGGTCCGCGACCAGCTGTTGGCGCACATCCGGGCGCGCTTCGTCGGCGGTGGCACGGGGAATGAATAAAGCCGAGAGAAGTAGGGGCGTGTTTCAAACCCGCCCCTACGACACATGCACGCCAGTTGTGAAGCGAGCCGTCATCCGCTAGGTTCCGCGCCAATTTTGGCCGAGACATCGTCGCATGTCTTCGTAAAATGTCCCCGTAGGTTGTCGCGGCCAGACAGCAGGACTTTCCGGGAATCGAATGGCGAAGGAAGAACTTTTGGAGTTTCCCGGTGTCGTGACGGAATTGCTTCCGAACGCCACCTTTCGCGTCAAGCTCGAGAACGAGCATGAGATCATTGCTCACACCGCGGGGCGCATGCGCAAGAACCGCATTCGCGTGCTGGCCGGCGACAAGGTGCTCGTAGAGATGACGCCCTACGATCTCACCAAGGGCCGGATTACCTACCGGTTCAAATGATCGGCCGCCAAAAATTGGTGCTCGCTTCCGGCTCGCCGCGCCGGCTCTCGCTCGTCAACCAGGTTGGCATCGAGCCGGACGCGCTGCGCCCCACCGACATCGACGAAAAGCCGAAGCGGGGCGAGCTGCCGCGCGCCTGCGCCACACGGCTCGCCCGCGAGAAGGCGGAAGCCGCGCTCGCCATGGTGCGCATCGATGACGAGCTCAAAGGCGCGTATATTTTGGCCGCCGACACCATCGTCGCCGTCGGCCGCCGCATCCTGCCGAAGGCCGAATTGCTCGACGAGGCAGCGCAGTGCCTACGGCTCCTGTCCGGGCGCAATCACCGCGTCCACACCGCCGTCTGCCTGGTGACGCCGAAGGAGACATTCCGGCAGCGCTATGTCGAAACCCGCGTGCGCTTCAAAAGGCTCTCGGACGAAGACATCGAGGCCTATCTCGCTTCCGGCGAATGGCGCGGCAAGGCGGGCGGCTATGCGGCGCAAGGCATCGCCGGCAGCTTCATGGTCAAGATCGTCGGCTCTTATTCCAACGTGGTCGGTTTGCCGCTCTATGAGACCACGACGCTGCTGCAAGGCGAGGGCTATCCGATCCATTTCGGCTGGCTCAACACCGTCTGAGGTTGGCGCGTTAAAGCATGATCCGGAAAAGTGGAAACCGGTTTTCCGAAAAGATCATGCTTCACCAAAATCTTAGAGCGCCAATCGAATCCTCCGAAGCGATTGCGCTCTAAGTCACGCGCCCCATATTGCCGTCATGCCCGACGTCAAAAATCGCGGAAAATGCCCGATCTGCGGCAAGCCGGCCGACGAATTGTTCCGCCCGTTCTGCTCCAAACGCTGCGCCGACATCGATCTGCACCGCTGGTTCGCCGGCGTCTATGCGGTTCCGGTGACGGAGGACGAAGAAGAGGACGAGCGGCGCGAGGAGGATGGCGAAACACCGCAATAACGAGATTACACCCGGCGCAGGCCTATTCTGGACAGCGCGAAACCGAGCCTCTATAAGCGCGGCCCGTGGGCCCAGGTAGCTCAGTTGGTAGAGCACTGCACTGAAAATGCAGGTGTCGGTGGTTCAATTCCGCCCCTGGGCACCACCACTTTCCCAAGCAATTGATTTTAGCTGCCGGCCGGCCCCCTTTCCGCTCACTTTGTCGATCATCAGTCGCTTGATCGGTCCCATCTCGCGCAGGACAAATGAGTTCAGGCCGGGTTATCCCAAATGTCGGTTCTCTGAGAGCGGCCCGTCTGATTTTGACGCTGCTCGTTATCGCGGTGCATTCACCTGTTGCGCAGGCGCAAACAGCGAATGACCATTTGATCGTTCCGCGGGAGCGAATTGGCCCGATGAGTTTGGGGATGAGCGCCACAGAGCTCGCGCAAATGATGGGCCGTCCCGTAAGCAGGCGACCCGGCGAAGTCGACCTCTACAGTTGGCGCGATTTGACGGCGACGGTCACAAAAAACGGTCTGTGGGCCACGCAAATATGTACATTCAGTTCGACGTATATGACTGTCCAAGGTCTGCATGTTGGATCAACCGATCTTTCGGTCGTAGCCGCGCTGGGAAAACCGAACTATTCGAGGGTGTTTAGCGCCTGGTGGGGCCCCTCATACTCCAACCTCTATTGGCCGGGACTGATGATCAGCGTGCATCTCAAGGGGTACGACAACAATCATTCGGTTTGGAAAATTTGCGTGAACCATTTTGCGGCCATCGCGGAATAGCAATAAAGCGCCGCCGATCGGCTCGGTTCAGTCTCCTGCCCGCTCTCACAAGTCCCGATAGCCGAGCGGCAGCAAACGCGCCAAGCGCAGCGCCCAGTCCCGCTGCCCGCTCTCGTCCGCGATCAAATCCTGACGGATCTCGATCAGCACGTGATGCAGGCCGCGGCGCTCGGCGTGCACCGGGATGGTGTAGTCGGTCGCGTCGCTCACCGTGTAGGGCACGTTGTCGCCGACGGTAAATTCCTGCTCCGTGTTGAGCAGCGCCATCAGGCGATGGGCGAAGCGCGGATCGCGATTGTACAGCGCGGCGGCATGCCAGGGCCGCGGCTCGCCCTTGAACACCGGCGTGAAGCTGTGCAGCGAGATCAGTGCCGTGGCGCGGCCGCCCTGCCGCCGCCGCTCGAGCTCGGCTTCGATGCAGTCGTGATAGGGCCGGAAAATCTCGCTTGCGCGCGCCGCCTTGTCTGCGTCAGTGAGGCCGGCATTGCCGGGGATGTCCGTCAATTCGCTGATGGCCGGGATCGACGACGCCGCATCCAGCGGCCGGTTGCAATCGATCACCAGGCGCGAATAATTCTGCCGGATCAGCGTCGCATCGAGCGCAGCCGCCAACAGGCGGCCGAGCCCGGCGATGCCGATGTCCCAGGCGATGTGGCGCTGCAATTCTGATTCGGAAACGCCAAGCCGGCCGAGCGCGTGCGGGATCAAATTGCCGGCATGATCGGCGACCAAGAGGAACGGCGATGTCGCATCGGCGTTGTAAACCGTCACCGGCCGCGGCTCGTCCGCGGCCAACAGCGTCTTCATCAGTTCATTCATCGATACTCACGACCGGCCCAAGTTGCACAATATTTGGCCCGAGAAATGCATATAAATGCCTAGCCTACGTATGGACGTCGTAGCACAAGTCAGGACGTCCGCCTTGGTCATCGAACGGGAAGCCGCCGCCACAGACCGCAGCAGTCAGCAATGAAGATTCGCGCCGGCTACGAGATTTCCTACGACTGTCCGCAGCCGACGCCGATGATCCTGACGCTCAGCGTGCATCCGTCGCGTTTTGCCGATCTCATCACGCTCGATCGCATGCGGCTCGATCCGCCGATCGTGCCCAACACCTATCACGACAGTTTCGGCAATTTCTGCCATGTGATCCGCGCCCCGGCCGGCCGGCTGACCATGGCCGCGGACTTCGTGGTCGAGGACAACGGCGCGCCGGACCAAACGGCGCCGCGCGCGGAGCAGCGCGCGCTCGAAGACCTGCCGGTGGGCGTTCTGATCTATCTGCTCGGCAGCCGCTATTGCGAGACCGATCGCCTGTCGAATATCGCGTGGTCGCTGTTCGGCCAGGTCCCGAAAGGCTGGCCGCTGGTTCAAGCGATCTGCGATTACGTCCACGGTCGCATCAAATTCGGCTACGAGCACGCCAGCCCGACCAAAAGCGCCTGGGAAGTGTACGCCGAGCAGCGCGGCGTGTGCCGCGATTTCGCCCATCTCGCGGTGGCGCTGTGCCGCTGCATGAACGTGCCGGCGCGCTACTGCACCGGCTATCTCGGCGACATCGGCGTGCCGCCCGATCCGTCGCCGATGGATTTTTCGGCCTGGTTCGAAGCCTATCTCGGCGGCCGCTGGTACACCTTCGACGCCCGCCACAACACGCCGCGCATCGGCCGCATCCTGATGGCGCGCGGCCGCGACGCCACCGACGTGGCCATCGTCACCTCGTTCGGGCCCTGCACGATGGTAGGCTTCAAGGTGATAACCCATGAAGTCGCGCCGGACGCCGCGGCGACTGCGTGAACGCTGCGGATGGCGACAATGCGCTGAGGCCGGCGGTAAGAGCCTCAATACGGCGTAATCACTTGGGCGGATTCAATTCCGCAAAAGTCTGCAGGCCGAGCCCGAAATTGCTCGAAGCCCAGGCGGCGCGCTGCGCCACAATGTACTGGTAGAACGTGGTGTATATTTCGCGCGCGCGGTCGTGGAACAGATTGACCGCGGTCTCGGGATCGCAAATCTTTTTGGTCACGCAGAAGACCAGGCCGTCGAAAAAATCCATGGTCAGCATCAGCTGATTGGCCAGCGCCTCCTCGGCGATGATCTTGTTCATCGTGTCTTGAAGCCTGGTTTCGTCAACCGCCGCCGCCGCGATTTCCCCCTGATGTTTCGCCACCGCGCCGAATATGGCCTCACGGTAAGTCGAGATCGGCGCCGAATTGAAGTCCTTGTAGAACGTTAGAGTTTGCGCGATCTGATTTTCCTTTTTGGTCTCGAAGAACTGGTAAGTGCCGTAGACGATGCCGAACAGAAAAGTGATGCCGCCGGCCAGTTTGCCGATTTCCTTGAGCGCGGAATATATTTTCTTTAGCATTTTACAAAATCAGCGTGACGCGCATTGCGGCAGCTTGGGGTTGATCTTGCACAGATCGAGCACCTCTTGGGCGGGCACAACTTTGGAGGACTGGTCGCGATCGCTCTGGATTGCTTTGCGAATGTCGTCGACTTTTTGCTGGACCGCCGATTGATCGATTTGCGGTGCAGCGGCATCGGCGGCCAAAGCGGCGGCAGAACCGGGCCCTGCAGCGAGCGCCGCCACGCATAAAACCATCGATGTGCGCCATGCGATCCGGGTCACGACCTGCCCTTTCGCTGCTGCAATCTTTAATTGTAGGCGAACGGAAGGCTTCGATCAACGGGTTCGGCGGTGCCTGCGGCGCCGGCGCGCGGACGGGCGGCAAACGGCCGTTCGGAAGACCGATCGCTAAATCGCCGGCAGCACCGCGCGCGACAGATAGAGAAACAGCGCGATGCCAAGGAGACCGATCAGCACGGCGAGCCCGACGTCGAAGCGCTCGCCGGCGCTCGGCACCTCGTTGTCGCTGTCGATGTCCTTGGCGGTCCGGGCGAAACGCCAGCCGGCAATAACAATCATGACGATGCCGATGGCGATGAATGCAAGTCCGGCTGCGTTAGCGAATACTTGCCCATGCGGATTGATCTGCCGTTGCGCCGTCTGCGGCGCGACGACCTGGAGAAAAAGATCGAACCGCTCGATGACGAAGCCGAAGGCCATCACCGCAATCGCGGTGCGGACCCAGGCCAGAAAAGTTCGCTCGTTGGCGGCGTGGTCGCTGTAGCGCTTGATCATTGGTCGGTCCCGATGCAATCGCCGGCCACTATAGCGCCACAGCCACCGCCGCGCCTGCCGCTGCGGCGCGAAATCGGCCGATAGCCGCGCCAACGCGGGATTGAAAGCCAGGATTGAAGGTCAGGATTGGCGTTTCGGCTTCTTTACCGGTGCGAAACCCGTTCATTAACGAAACGTAAATGGCTGTCGTCCTAGGCTGGAGGCACGGTGGATAATCGCAGGGCGGAAGCGCGATGCTTGTTGTCGTGGCCGCAGGCCTCGTCATCTTGCTGGCAGGGGCGATCGCTCTGCTCGTTCGCCGCCGCCGCGGCAAAGACCGGCTGTTGGCCCTGGCGTTGAACAATATGAGCCAAGGCGTGGTGATGTTCGACGCCAGCGGTCGCGTCACCGTGTGCAATAAGCGATACCTGGAAATCTACGGACTGTCGCCGGACGTCGTGAAACCGGGCGCCAAGCTCATCGACCTCGTTCGCCACCGGTTCGCAACCGGCTCGCTCGACCGCGATCCCGAAAAGTACTGCGCCGAGCTGATGGACCTCATGAGGTCCGGCAAGGAGTTGAGCTTCGTGTCGGAGCTGCCCGACGGCCGCTCGGTCGCCGTCGTCAATCGCGCCATCCCGGGCGGCGAGTTTTGGCTGGGAACGCATCACGACATCACCGCGCGGCGTGCCGCCGAGCGCAAGAGCGCGCTGTTGAGCGAGCAGGAATCGCGCCGCGCCATCATCGAAGAGGCCATCGCCTGGTTCCGCGGCAGCGTCGAGGGCGTGCTGCAAACCGTCACCGACAGCGTCGCGGCGATGAAATCGACGGCCGCCGCGCTGTCGGCGACGTCGACCGATACCACCGCGCATACCGCCGGCGCGGTGCGCACCTCGAACGACGCGTTCGGCGGCGTCGAGAGCGCCGCGGCGGCGGCGGACGAATTGTCGAAATCGATCGCCGAGATCAACCGCCAGATCGTCAGCGCCGGCGAGGTGGTGCGCGCCGCGACGGCCGAGGCGCAATCGACCAATGAGACCATCGCCGGACTGGCGCGGGCGGCGCAGAAGATCGACAACGTCGTCAAGCTCATCCAGAGCGTGGCCGGACAGACCAATTTGCTGGCGCTCAACGCCACCATCGAGGCGGCGCGCGCCGGCGCGGCCGGCAAGGGCTTTGCCGTGGTCGCCTCCGAGGTGAAGGCGCTCGCCGTGCAGACGGCGAAGGCGACCGACGACATCGCCTCGCAGATCGCGGCGGTGCAATCCTCGACGCAAAGCGCCGTGCGCGCCATCGGCAGCATCACCGGCCGCATGGAGGAGATCCGCCAATTCACCACCGCGATCGCCGGTTCGATCGAACAGCAGAACGCCGCCACCGGCGAAATCTCGAACAACGTCACCGCGGCGGCGGTCGGTACGCGCTCGGTCGTCGCGGTACTGGAACGCGTCTCTGGCGCCATTGCCGACATGCAGAGCTCGGCGGATACGGTGCTGACGGCATCGGCCGCGGTCGAGAAGGCGGCCGAGAGCCTGCGCGGCAGCGTCGACGGCTTTTTGCGCAAAGTGGCGATGTAGGCCGACTAGAGCCTAAGTCAGTTTTGATGGAATCAAAACCGGGCTCTAGCTGTTGGATTGAGCATGATTTTTTCCGAAAACCGGTGTCCACCCTCGGATCGTTGTCCGAGGGCAGGCTTTTTCGGATCATGCTCTAGGATGCGCGCCGTTGCATCGGCTCCAGCGCCACGCGCGCGAAGGTCGTCACGATTTTCAGGCCGGCATTGAGCGAGCCGCGCAACGAGCCCGCGACTTTCGACTCGCCGCCGAGCCGGCGCCGGTAGGCGACTGGCAGCTCGACGACGCGCAGGCCGGCGCGCGCCACCCGCATCTGCATTTCGAGATTCCAGCCATAGGTCATCTCGCGCATGCCCAGCCCCAGCAAAGTCTCCCGGCGAATGGCGCGGAACGCGCACATATCGGTGTAGCGCACGCCGTAGAGGAGTTGCGTCAGCCGGCCGGCCAGCAACCCCGCGACGAGCTGATGCGACGCCATGCTGCCGGCCTCGCGCTCGCCGCGGGCGCGCGAGGCGATGACGAAATCGGCGGTCCCGGCGCGCAGCGGCGCCACCAGGTCCGCGATGGCGCTCGGATCGTCGGCGCCATCGCCGTCCATGAACACGACGATGTCGGCGGCGTCGGCCGCCTGCGCGCCGGCAAGACAGGCACGGCCGTAGCCGCGGCCGGCTTCGATGACTTCGGCGCCGGCGCCGCGCGCGCGGTCCTGCGTACCGTCGCTGCTGCCGCCGTCGGCCACGATGACGCGGCCGACGCCGCGGCGCGGCAATTCGGCGACCACGGCGGCGATGGATTCCGCTTCATTGAAGGTCGGAATGACGACGGCCACGCGCGCCGCCAGAGCCGGCATGGCTAGAGGCTCCAGCGCAAGCCGCAGCCGGCGCAGGCCTCCGACGGGGTGTTCGATTTGAGCGCCTTGCGGAAATCGGCGTAGGCCGGCCCGGTCCAGATTTCGCGCAGGCTCTGCTGGGTGGCGTCGCCGAGCGTGTAATTCTCGTAGCCGCGCTGCGAGAACGGCGCGATGCAGCACGGCAGAGCGCGGCCATTGGCGGTGAAATACATCACCGTCCATGGCCGGCGGCATAGCGACCAGGGCGAGCCCGATCCCGAGCCGTCATCGCTGCGCTTGAGACTGACGCCCGGCTCCGAGGCGCCGCCCGAAGCGCTGAATTCGATGCCGAGCGATCGGGCGAGCGCGGCGGCGCGGTCGATATGGACCGCGTCCGCAGCCGTGAGTTGCTCATAGAGCGCCTGGTCCGGCCGCGCCAAACCGACGGCATGGTCGGTGAAAAATACCAGCCGCTGCAGATGCACTTCCTTGACGCCGGTCGCCGCCGCGACATGGACGAAATCCGGCAATTCCTCGATGGTTTCGCGCAAGCCGGTGAGCCACGCCGAAACCCGCGGCTTGAGGTGGCCCTCGCGCTCCTGCAGCTCGCGAAACGCGCGCACGTTTTTGAGGATGCGGTTGAAATAATTCTTGCCGCGAATGGCGAGATAGGATTTCGCATTCGCGGCGTCGAACGAGACGCGCAGCTCGTCCAATCCGGCGGCGATCAGCGCGCGGCCGTTCTTTTCGTTGAGCACAGTTCCGTTGGTATTGAACAAGACATAAGTGCCGCGATCTTTGAGATAGCGCACCATGCGCGGCAGATGCTTGACCAGCATCGGCTCGCCGACGCCGTGCAGAACGGCGCGCTGCAGTTGCGGAATCTGATCGACGATCGAGGTGAACAGCTCCCAGCTCATGTCGGCGGGCGGCTCGAGCTCCTCATAGGTCCTCGGGCAGGTCGTGCACAACAGATTGCAGCGGTTGGTCGTCTCCAGATAAAGGCAGACCGGCTCGTGCGCGGGGATTTCGTCGTCCGCCGTCACGGACTCGAAATAGCGCTGCGGATCGACAGGCCGTTTTGTTGCCGCCCTTTGCATCGACATTTCGCCCCGTGGTTTTTGGCCGGATGTTCCGGCGTCAAGCGCGCGCTTCGTCAACTTGCGCAAAGCGATCGACACGGCCGCCGAAGTCATGGTTCCGCGCCAGCTGCCGCATCAATTTTGCCGTCTGCGCCGCGTAATGCGGCGGATGCGCGCCGTGCCGGCGCTCGACCTCGCCGTTGAGTTCGGCATGGAGCCGGCGCAAGCCATCGACGTCATCGACGTCATACCAGACCGGCAAGGTATGGACTTCGAGACCGACGTCGCGGGCGCGCTGCAGCGTCTGTTCGGCAACGCGCGAGGTGCTCCAGTCGATGTCTTCGAACATGCGGCGATGCGCGGATTTGAGCCCGAGCAGATAATAACCGCCGTCGGTGGACGGCCCAAGCACGGCGCGGTCGCCCGGTTGCGCCAGGCGCGCGGCAGTCTCGTTCAACAGCGCAGTCGGCAAAGTCGGGCTGTCGGAATTGAGGACTACAGCCGAAGCGTGTCCGTTCGAGAAAAGCTCGCATGTCGTGTGAAACAGACAATCGCCGAAATTGGGCAACCAGGCGCCGATCAGGCCGATCGCCGGCGGCAGCGTGCGGCGGAAGAAGTCTTCCGCGCCGGTCGGTCCGAAGGCCGCATAGCCGGCAATGCCGTCGTGTGGCCCGGCGTGACGCGCGGCAAGCAGCACGTTGTCGGCCACGTCGCACAGAAACGCCGTATTGAGCGCCGCCGCTTCATCGAAGGTCAGCGGCGGGACAAGACGCGTCTTGGCCCGCCCTGGCGCTGAGGCTTTGGCCATGAAGGCGATGCCGCAGGACGCCGCCGTGGCGGCGCCGCCCATCGAATCCGAATTGCCGTGAAATCGACGCACGCCGTCCATGCGGTGCCCCCTGTAATCAATCCAGCAACGCAATATGACTTGCTTGCCAAAGCGGCCGGCCAAGCGCCAATCAATTCCGCCTCAGACCTACCAAGTGTCGAAACACCAAAAAGTTATCGCGCTCACAAAGTCGTGATCGCCTCGCGTCAAGCTCCGATCGGCGGCGGGGCCGGCGCCACGCGGATGCTGTCGCCGTTCGCCACAGGCGTAGTGCCGGTGTGCCGGCTATGTCGGCGCGGCCGCGTATTCCCGCCGCGGCCTTCATCTCACGGATGTGGTGTCCAGTGCCGCTAAGCTCGTCCCCGAGATCCATCCGCTCGGCTATGCCGTAACCCAGGCTCACGTCCACCAACATCGTCATTTGCCGAATGGTTTGATGCTTTCGGCGACTGAGTTGGCGATGTGTTCCTTGGAGATAACCCCGACGATCGCTGACGGGCGATACCGTCCTCCGATCTTCGTCACAACAGCCATGCTCGCGTCATGGCTCGCCATGCGCTGCACGATGTCGAATATTATGTCGTTCTCGCGCGCGAGCGTAAAATTACGTTGTGCCACATCGCCCAGCGTGACCCCGGAATAGGCCGCCTCAAGCCCGCGCCGCAGCCCGGTATTGATACGAACGACTCCGACAATGTGATTGCCGCGCGTCACAACGACGTGCCTGAAGCCTTTCCCCGTTGCCTGCTGGCGCAGGAACGAGTCGAAGTCCGCTTCTGCGGGCAGGATTGTCACGTCGCGCTCCATCACCTCGCTGGCGCTGCGGACCAGGAACATGTTGGCGTGCAGCGCCTTTGGTACGAAGTGGCCGCGGCCGACGAGCTTGATCGTATAGATGTTCTCTGGCGAGAGCAGCCGACGCACACCGATGGCGAGCGCGACGGCGACAATGCTCGGCATCACCAGATCGTAATCGCGAGTCATCTCGAAGATCATGGTCACGGCGGTCATGGCGGCGCCCGTACCGCCGCCGACCATGGCGGCCATTCCGATAATGGCGCCGGTGGTGGCGGTGATGCCTTCGATCGGATGGACAGCGGTCACCAGCGAGCCAAAGGCGCCGCCGATCGTCGCGCCCATGAAGAGTGAGGGCGAAAAAATCCCCCCCGACGCGCCTGAACCGAGGCTTACTGAAGTGGCGCAAAGCTTGGCGACAAATAGCAATGCCAGTAGCGTCGGGAGCCAAAGGCCGCCAGTCAGAATCGCCTGAATTGTCGAGTAGCCGACGCCTTCGACGTAATAATGCCCCGCCGTCCGCAGTAGCACGTAAATTAGGATGCCGAGCATCAGCATTCCAATGGCATTGCGAAGATAAGGATTTTTGATGTGTTCGAATAAATCCTCCGCCAGACTGAGGCCACGGATGAACGCGGTCGCCGCGAGCCCGATAAAACAGCCGAGCAGGGCAAACAGCAGGAGTGCCGGGAGCGTGGCCGGCTGCTCCAACGTCAAAAGACTGGCCGGAATAGCGAAGGCCGGGTGAATGCCGAAAAAGATGCGACCGATGAATGTTGCAGTGCCGGTCGCCAGCGCGACGGGCAAGAACGTGCGCGCGCTCAATTCCGGCAACAACAACTCGATGGCAAACATCACGCCGCCGATCGGCGTGTTGAATGTCGCGGCGATGCCCGCTCCGGCGCCGGCTGCCACCAGCGTGATGCGCTGCCACGGCGCCATGTGGATCAGCTGCCCGAGCGTCGAGCCGAGCGCTGCGCCTATCTGAATGATCGGGCCTTCGCGGCCCACGGCAGCGCCGGTGCCGATCGACAGGGCCGACGCCAGCGATTTGATCAGCGCAACGATCGGACGGATCACGCCTTCCTTGTAGTAGATCGCGTCCATGACCTCCGGCACGCCGTGGCCACGCGCCTCCGGTGCGAAGTTTGTGATCAGGAAGGTGACGAGGACGCCGCCCAGGACGGGAACCAGGATGACAAATGCGCCCCAAGGGCTTGGCGGCGTAAATAGACTGGCGTCATAGTTGACCGCGAACGAACCAAGGAAGGCAATGTTGTGGATGAGGCCGATCAGCGCCCGAAACAGCACGGCGCCAGCACCGGTAATGAGGCCCACGAAAACCGCAAGGAGCGATAACCGGGCAAGCCCGATCCGCAATGGCCGCCTGAGTATCATGCCATGCTAACTCAATTGGCCGCGAAAAGCTGACGGATGGTGACGAAGTTGAAGGCCAAGTCAGTGGGATTTCCCCTACTCTGAGGATCGCGTCGTTGGCAAGGTGGTGCGGCGATATCCCGCAAATTATCGAATATTGGGACACCGCCGAAAAACGAGGTTCGCAGGTTAGCTTCAGGCGATTCGCGGAATGTCGCCTTTGGGCTCGGCTATGCCCGCGCCGGCGGCGATACGTGAGCGCCAAGTACCTTCAGCGCCAAGTACCTTCAGCGCCAAGTATCTTCAGCACCAAGTATCTTCCACAGCAACACTATAAAGTCGCAAAGCACCAAAAGGTTATCGGCCCACAAAGCCGTGACCGCATCAATCGTCGCTCAACGGCGGGCAAGGGCGATGACAATGCTGTCGTCATTGGGAATGACCGTATCGTCGGTTCGATGCCACGTAGACGCGGCCGCGTATTCCTTCGGCGGCATGTCGAGCGAAGCGAGTTGCCGCCCAAAAATTCCCACCACTTCGATCGGCACCGCGACCAATCGCGTGCCCCAGCCGAGGAAGCCGCCGTAAGCCACGATCAGTTTGATTTTGCCCTGCGGCGTGCGCACCACCTGCCGCACATGGCCGAGCGTGCGACTATCGTCGTCGAGCACCGGCAGCCCGATGAGAGCGCCGACGCGCACGGGTTGCGGAAACCGCCGCTGCATGCGCTCGGTCTCCGCCATGTCCGCCGCCGCCATGGCCTTGTCCGCAGGTCCCATGCCGGTCGGCGGGATCATCGCCTGCGCCACCACGAATGTGCGGTCGAGACCGGCCGAGCGCGCTTCTTTTGCCGCCGTCGCCAACCCGCTGACGCAAATAATCGCCAAACCAAGCGCACTCATTTCCAATCGCATCTGGTTCTCCCGATCAAACAGTCCACGCGACTTTGTGAAGCGGTCCGCCTTGCCTGCCAAACACCTTGACCGTAGTGTCCGAATGTCGCCAACACGGAATTCCTGATGTCAACGCCGTTGGTTACTTCAGACGCGCCGCTGCGCCTTCATCCGCTGCCGTTGCGCATCGTGCACTGGATCAATGCAGCGGCCATTTTCATCATGATCGGCAGCGGATGGAAGATCTATAACGACGATGTGATCTTCGGCTTTCTGCACTTCCCGGACTGGCTCGTCATCGGCAAATGGGCGCAGTACGGATTGCAATGGCACTTTTTTGGCATGTGGATTTTCGTGCTCAATGGGCTGGCTTATCTCAGCTACGGGATCGCGACCGGCCGCTTCCGGCGCAAGCTGTTTCCCATCTCCGTGCGCGAGCTTTTTGTGACGATCGGCGAGGCAATGCGCTTTCGCCTGCGTCATGACGATCTGACCCACTACAACGCGGTGCAGAAGGTGCTTTATCTCGGCGTCATGCTGGTCGGCATCCTGATCGTGATTTCCGGCCTGGCTTTATGGAAGCCGATCCAGTTCTCCGCGCTGGCCGATCTGTTCGGCAGTTTCCAGACCATCCGCCTGGTTCACTTTCTCTGTATGTCCGCCATCGTCGCGTTCATTCTCGTTCACGTGACGCTGGCCTTGCTGGTGCCGCAGAGTCTCGTCGCCATGGTGACCGGCGGACCCATCGTCGATGACGGCGAGCGGCAAGCCGCTGCCGTCACGCCCGAAATCGAAGCCACGCCATGATGCGGTGACCCGAATGCCGACACGATTCCCGACGCCCGCCATCTTGCAGCTGCGCCAGACGCTCGGCCAAAGCGCGACAAAGCGATCGGCGGCCGGCAACGTCGATCGCCGCAGCCTCATTCGCGGCGCGGCGAGCCTCGGCGCGCTTGGCCTCCTCACCGGCTGCGACGTCAGCGAGGAACCTCCGGTGCAGTCGTTCCTGCGCACGGTATCGGCGTGGAACGACGGCGTGCAGGAGACGATATTCCGGCCGAACCATCTGGCGCCGACGTTTTCGCCGTCGCAGGTGGTCAAGCCGCCGCGCTTTAATGCCTATTACGACATCGAGGACGTCAAACCGGTCGACGGCGCCAGCTGGAAGCTGGAGCTGGTCGGCCGCATCGACAACAAGCAGCCGTGGACGGCGCAGCAGATCTATCAGCTGCCGGAGCAGGAGATCATCATCCGGCACGTCTGCGTCGAAGGCTGGGATTACATCGGGCAATGGTCGGGCCCGAACCTGCGCGATTTTCTGCGCCGCGTCGGCGCCGATCTGACCGCCAAATACGTCTATTTCATCTGCGCCGACAATTATACCGAAAGCATCGATATGGCGTCGGCGCTGCATCCGCAGACCATCCTCGCCACCAAATATGCCGGCAACGTCATTACCGACCCGTTCGGCTTTCCGCTGCGGCTGCGCACGTCGATCAAGCTCGGCTACAAGAACGCAAAATGGATCAAGGCCATCGAAGTGACCAACGATTTTCGCGAGACCTTCTGGAGCAAGCAGGGCTTTAATTGGTTCGCCGGGATTTAGGGAGTGACCCGCGTATAGATCCGCCACCGGCCGGCGCGTGTTTCCGCCAGACGATAATCGGGGCTTGCGGCGAACGGATCCTTGGTCCAGGCGCCGTCTTGCGGCACCACGACCGCAACGTCGCAGGCAAATCCGGTCGCCATGGCGTCAACGTCGCCGGCGCTGCCTTGCCCGGCGAAGACGCGAATGAATTGCGCATTGATCGCCTCGCGGCGATCCGGCGGCAAGGGCGCGAAGGCGAGCGCCATCTCGCGCCCGGCGAAGCACGAGCTGCGATTGGCGAGCAGCGCCCAGGACATATTCGCGGACCACGGCGTCAAGTCTTGCAAGTAAAGCGGATTGTTGGCGACGCGCGCGGTCGGCGGCGCATAGCGGCGCACCGCGGCCCATAATTCGGGCGCCTGCGCGAAGATTTGCGCATCGGCTGCCGAAGTTCCGGCAATGTTGGACGCGATCATCGCCGCGGTATCGGGCAGGCTGAGCGCGAGACCGCCCAACGCCGCGGCGGTAATCAGCGTGCGGCGCGCAGTGCGCATCATTCCCGCCGCTGCGCCGATGATCAGGACCATGGCGGCCGGCAGCACTGCGCGCAGGCTGAGATCGTTGTTGTCCCCTACGGTACTGACGAAAAGCCAGGAGACGACGAGGCCAGCGCCGGCCAATGCGATAAAGATCGCGGCGGCGGTCTTTTCCAGGCCCGGCGGCAATGTCCGCTGCATGACGACGAGCGCGATCAAGCCGGCGATATAAGTCGCCGGAAATTCGAGCGGCAGCAGAATGAGCCAATAGGCCGGCAGGTCGAGCACGCGGCGCAGCGTAGGGGGAAACAGATCGCCGAGCACGGCGAAATGGTCGATGACGATCGGGGCGCCGTCGCCGCGCGCTGCGACCGCGGCGAATTGATCGCGCAGGAACGGCGCCGCAATCAACAAGGCGAGCGCGGCGGCGGCGGCCAAGCCGCCGGCAATCGTCATGCGCCGGGCCGGCTGCACGGCAGCGAGCAGGATCGGCGCCGCAAGCAAGGCGGCAGCGGCAAACGTCACCCCGCCGACAAAGGCCGAGCTTTCAAAGCCGGCGACAACGACCAGGACCAGGGTCAGGAACCGCGCGGCACTGGGCCGCCGCGCAAAATGGACGATCAGCACCATGGCCGCGACCACGCAGGATGCCGACATCAAATGCTGCGGCACCCAGGCGGACTGAAACAGCCAGCCAGCAAAGCCGTTGGGCGACGCCAGAAACGGCTCGAGCGAAAAGCCGCCGAAGAAAAAACTCAGCACGGTACGCAGCGACGCCCCCGCGGCGAGAGCAACCACCAGGATTGCGGCGCCCGATCGCTCGCTGAGCCAGACGGCGACGGCCATCATCAAGGCGAGCGAGGCGAAAGCGGTAAACCAAGTCAGGCCGATATCGGCCTCCCAGCCGCTGATATGCAGCGGCAGCGCCAGCTCCGCCGCGCTGAAGTGCCAGAGGTAATAATAGGCCAGCCGCGCCGGCGCACCGATGGCGCCGAACATGGCGCCGAACTTGGCGCCGAGCACCGGATCGACTGGCGGCAAGCCCTGCCGCGTCATCGCGTCGATGATGGCGATCTTGGCGTGATCGAATATCGGGTCTGCGAGATGCACGCCGGCAGTGGAGATTTTCGGAATGATCGCGCTCGCCGGCACCAGAGCAAGGACGGCGGCGGCGGGGTAAGTCCATAAAGGAATGCCGGGCTTTTGCGCCGCATTGTCATTCGCGCTTTGGGTCAGCAGCGCACCGCCGCCGACGATGAGAAAGAGCGCCGCCATGGCGGCGACGGCGGGCGCCGAAAATCCGGTGAGGGTGAGAACCGGCAGCGTCGCGGCGCTGAACATGGCCCAACCGATGACCGGCGCCGCGCCGAGCGCCAGCGTGCGCGGCAGCACGTGGCGGCCGATCGCGAAACCGAAGGCCGTGAAGAATGCGGTCGCCACCAGCGCGCAAAAGGCAGCATTGACGGCCGATGCCATGGGAAAGCCAAGCCCCAACGCCGGTGAGACGGACTGCGCTACGCCCCCGCAGCGCTTAAGCCGCGCGCAACAGCATTTCCACCTTCGGCCACGGATCGGGCGCCAGATTGCGGAACGGCGCCCAGTCGGTTTCGGTCATGCGATCGAAGATCGCGGCTTTGACCGAAGGGCGCTCGCGCATCCGGCCCCACCAATCGCCGATTGCCGCTTGGCGATCCCACATGCCGGTGAGCTTGAGGAGTTCGAGACGGAGGATATAGGGCACGACGGCGCAATCCGCGTTGGAAAAGTTCGCGCCGGCAAGATAAGGGCCGCTTTGCAGCAACTCGTCCATCCAGGCCAGCAATTTCTTGTGCTGGTTGATCGCGTCGATGACGAATTCAGAATCGAGCCCATGCTCGATGACGCTACGCTTGTATTCCGCGCGGCGCTTTAACGGCGATTTATTGACTTCGGCAAGCCAGGCCTCGCGCGGCAGCTTGAGAAAATTCGGCCGAAACGCCGTGGCAAAGGTAAGGATCATGCACGAATTGTGCAGATATTCGTCGATCAGCTTGTTGAACAGCCGCACGCGGTGACGAAGCAGCGGCTCTTTTGGCATCAGCGGCGGTGCCGGAAACGCCTCATCCAGGTAATACAGGATCAGCGACAATTCGATGATGGCGTTGCCGTCGTGCACCAGTGTCGGCACCACGCCGTTCGGATTGAGCTTCAGATAAGCCGGATCGAACTGGTCGCCGCGCAAAGTGAGAAGGTGCTCCTTGGCGTCGAGGCCCTTCTCGTTGAGCGCGATACGCACCTTCTGGGCGCAAACCGAATTGATATTGTGGTAATGCTCGAGCATTCATCCTCCCGCCGCTTTCGTGGCCGGATGGATCATGGTCTGGTTGAGGGCCTAAGTCCAGGCGATGCGCCGCCGCGAGGGTCGAAAGCCTAGCCGCCGCCGATCTGGTTGACGATATCGGTCCACTGCTCGACGGCTTGCCGCGCTTCACGCACCAACTCGGCGAAGGCCTCTTCCTTCTTGTAGTAATGGCGCCACTGACCGCTGTCGTACATCTCGACAAGGTGAGTCAATGCCCGACGGGCGCTGAACAGCTGCCGTTCGGCATGTTGGCGCTGCACTTCGGCGGTCGCACTCTTGGTCATGGACTGGATTCTGCCCACGAGATGTAAAAATAGAATCAAAATGGTCGGATTGCCGAAAAAATACGTATTTTACGCCGTCGAATTTACGTTGCGTCCGTGTCCACAAGATGAACAAGCAGTAAATTCAGACGTTCGGACGATATGGCCGGCCTGCAGGAGGGATTGACCAGGGTCCGAAACCGCTCTGGAACTTGGAACTTGAACTGGCATATCTTGTGGTCTGGGAGGCCGAAATGAGCGGCATTGACCGGCGGGCCGGCAGATATTTCAAAGACCCCGTCGCGGGCGGCGTCCTTTTCGGGGCGACTGCCACGGTATTGATCGCCAGCGGCGGCGTTGCCCATAGCGGTCCGTGCACAGCGCAGATCGCCGCACTCGAGCAGCAAGTTCGCGCCAGCCCACCGGGCCCGAAGAGCGGCCCGACCTTTTCGCAAACGCTCGGCGCGCAGTTGCATCACCAACCGACGCCGGAGGATGTCGAGCACGCCGAGCAAATCGCCCGCAAACAAGGAGACGCCGCGCTCGAGGCTGCACGCAAGGCGGATGCCGCCGGCAACGCTTCGGCGTGCGACGCGGCGCTTACCGAGGCAAAACGGCTCTACGACATCGATCAATGATGCCACGGGATTAAGGGGCCGCGCGCGCTTCCTCAATAGGCCTTTTCGGCATAGATCGGATCGACCGAGCCGTCCCACGGGCCGTAGAATTTCTCCAATAGCTCCTGCGCCGGCGTGGTGCCGCGGGCCAAACGATCTTCCAGAACTTCGAGATAGCGTGTCTCGTCCTGGCCGTCGGCATCGAGGCACTTGCGGCGCGCGAGCCCGGCGCGCGCCAGCTTGAGAACGTCGTTTGCGATCTCGAACGCGGTGCGGCCGCGCAGCGTCGCCGCGAGACCCTGTTTCGGCACGTCGTCGCGGAGCTTTTGCCGCTCTTGCGCAGTCCAGTCCTTGACCAGATCCCAGGCCGCATCGAGGCTGACATCGTCGTAGAGAATGCCGACCCAGAAGGCCGGCAAAGCCAGCAGGTTCGCCAGCGAGCCGGAATCGGCGCCGCGCATTTCCAGATAACGCTTGAGCCGCACCTCCGGGAAGATCGTGCTGAGGTGGTTCGCCCAATCCGAGATGGTGGCGCGCGCGCCGGGCATCGCCGGCAGCTTGCCCGCCAACAGGTCGCGGAACGATTGGCCCGAGGCGTCGACGTAGTCGTCGCCATGCTTGACGAAATACATCGGCACGTCGAGCGCGTAATCGACCCAGCGCTCGAAGCCCATGCCCGGCTCGAATGCCCAGGGCAGCGTGCCGGCGCGCGCATTGTCGGTCTCGCGCCAAATCTCCGAACGAAACGACAGATAGCCGTTCGGTTTGCCCTCGGTGAATGGCGAATTGGCGAACAGCGCCGTCGCCACCGGCTGCAGCGCGATCGAGACGCGCAGCTTCTTGACCATGTCGGCTTCGGAAGAGAAATCGAGATTGGTCTGCACGGTGCAGGTGCGGTACATCATGTCGAGACCGAGCTTGCCGACTTTCGGCATATATTCGGTCATGATCTTGTAGCGGCCCTTCGGCATTTTCGGAATTTCCGCGCGCGTCCAGCTCGGCGTAAAGCCGATGCCGAGAAAGCCGATGTGCAATGGCTGCGCCACCTCGCGCACCTGCGCCAGATGCGCCATCAGTTCGCTCGAGGTCTGGTGCACGCATTCGACCTGCGCGCCGGACAGCTCGAACTGACCGCCGGGCTCGAGCGAGATGGCGCCGCCGCCGGTGACGTCGAACAGGCCAATGATGTTCGGCCCCTCCACGATCGGCTGCCAGCCGAGCAGGTGCTGCATGCCCTCGAGCAGCGCGCGAATGCCGCGGCGTCCCTCGTAGGGCACCGGCCGGTGGTCCTCCCGCGTGAAGACGAACTTCTCGTGCTCGGTGCCGATACGGAATTGCGATTTGGGTTTGGCGCCCTGTGCAAGCCAATGCACGAGATCGTCGCGCCGCTCGATCGGCGTCAGGTCGACTTGATCACGCGCCATGCAGGGTCCCGGAAAAAATCGGCCGCGACCTTATACGCGGTGGGCGTGGGAGGGCAATGCGGCGCTCATGACGCTTTGGCGACCGCCACGCGCTGCGGCGGCGGGAAACGGCGGTAGAACGTGTCGCCTTTTTTCGCCATGTCGTTGAGCAGCTTGCACGGCTTGAAGCGCTCGCCATAGTCCTTGGCGAGGCGGTTGCAGAGATCGACAAAGGTTTGGACGCCCATGCCGTCGATATAAGAAATCGTGCCGCCGGTGAAAGGGGCAAAACCGAAACCGAGGATCGAGCCAACGTCGGCTTCGCGCACGTCGGTGACGACCCGCTCTTCGATGCAGCGGGCGGATTCGAGCGCCTGCATCGCCAACAGCCGGCGTTCCAGAAGCGCTACATCGATGCTATCGGGGTCGAGCTTTTGCGGCTGCAGCTCGGCAAGTCCCAGCCACAACCGTTTCGGCCCGTTCTGCGGATAATCATAAAAGCCTTTGCCGTTCTTGCGGCCGTAGCGTCCGCGCTTTTCCACCATCTCCTCGAGCAACGTCTTCTGCTTGAGATCGATCATCTTGGCGCCGAGATCGGCCTCGGTGGCTTTGAGGATTTTCCAGGCCAGGTCGACGGCAACCTCGTCGGTGAGCGCCAGCGGTCCGACCGGCATCCCGGCCATGCGCCCGACATTCTCGATCATCGCCGCCGGCACGCCTTCGGTCAGCATCAAATGGCCTTCGCGGATATAGGTGCCGACCACCCGCGATGTATAGAAGCCGCGCAAATCGTTGACGACGATCGGCGTCTTGCGGATGGCGCGCACGTAATCGAGCGCGGTGGCAAGCGCCAGGTCGCCGGTCTCCTTGCCCATGATGATCTCGACCAGCATCATGCGCTCGACCGGCGAGAAAAAGTGAATGCCGATGAAGCGCGTACGGTCCTTGAACGCGGCCGCCAGCGAAGAGATCGGCAGCGTCGAGGTGTTGGAGCCGAAGATCGCCTGCTCGCCGAGCACGTTCTGCGCCCGCGAAATCACCTCTTCCTTGACCTTGCGATCCTCAAACACGGCTTCGACGACAAGATCGCAATCCTTCAACGCAACGTAATCGGCGGTCGGATGGATGCGCGCCAGCACCGTCTCGCGGTCGGCGGCGGTGGCGCGGCCGCGATTGACCTGATCGGTCATCAGCTTCTGCGAATGCGCCTTGCCTTTTTCCGCGGTTTCCGGATCGCGGTCGATCAGCACCACCTCGAGCCCCGAAAGCGCGCTGACATAAGCGATGCCGCCGCCCATGAATCCGGCGCCGAGCACGCCGATCTTCTTTAAGGGCTTCGCCGGCACGGCGGGGCGCCGCGCTCCCTTATTGAGCTCCTGCAGCGAGACGAACAGCGAGCGGATCATAGCCGCCGCTTCCGGGGAACGGAGGATTTTGGCGAACCAGCGCAACTCGACCCGCAAAGCCTGATCGATCGGCAGCTGCAGGCCCTCATAGACGACCTGCATGATGGCGCGCGCGGCCGGGTAATTGTCGTAGGTCTCGCGGCGGTAGATGGCGTTGGCCGGCGGGAACACCATCATGCCGGCTTTGGAATAGACCGGCCCGCCCGGCAGTTTGAAACCGTCAACGTCCCACGGCGCCTTTGCCGTGCCGCCCGATCTGATCCAGTCCTTCGCCGCTTTGATCAAATCGCCTGGCGGTACTACAGCGTCAACAAGCTTCATCGCCTTGGCGCGATTGAGCTGCAGCTGATCGCCCTTGAGCAAAAACTGCAGCGCATCGGAGGGCGGCAGCATGCGTGCGACGCGCTGTGTGCCGCCGGCGCCCGGAAACAGGCCGATCTTGATCTCGGGCAGGCCGAGCCGCGTTCGCCCGTTGTCGGCGGCGATGCGATGATGGCAGGCGAGCGTCAGTTCGAAACCGCCGCCGACCGCCGTGCCGTTGATCGCCGCAACCCACGGCTTGCCGCAGGTCTCGATGCGGCGATACAGCAGTGACAGCTTGCGGCTCTCTTCGAACAGCTTGGCATTGGCCTCTTCCGCGCCTTGCGATGCCGCGAGATCGGCGAAAGTGCGGCTTAAGGCTTCCAGCATCGTCAGATCGGCGCCGGCGCAGAACGTGTCCTTGCCCGACGCGATCACCGCGCCCTTGATCGCGCCGTCGGTCGCCAGCTCCTCGACGATGGCGGACAGCTCTTCGATCACTTTCACGTCGATGACGTTCATCGTGCGCCCGGGCGCATTCCAGGTAACGAGCGCAATGCCATCGCCGTCGATGTCGAGCGTGAAATTGGTGAAGGTCGGTTTGCTCTCAGCCATACGGTTCGCCGTTCTTGTGGGTGTAACGCATGCCGTTGTCGTCACGCACGACCATCAGGTCAACGTCGGGATAGTCGACGCGCTCATGCTTGGAGCGCGTGCCGATCTCGAGATAGACCGCGTCGCGACTGCCGCGATTGACGAGCTGGTGGCCGTTGCCGCTGTTCGCCTTGAAGGCGGCGGCATCGCCGGGCTTGAGCACGCACTCGCCGCCGTCCTCAACGAGCACGATTTCGCCTTCCAGAATATAGACGAATTCATCCTCGCTCTCGTGCCAGTGCCGCAGCGCGGAAGCCGCGCCGGGCTTCAGCGTCGTCAGATTGACGCCGAACTGGTCGAGGCCGACGGCGTTGCCGAGCCGCTTGCGTTCGCGGCCGACCACCACGCGATCGTAAGGTTTCGGGTAACCCGTGCGCGTATCGACCGGAACTTTGGCGATATCGATCTTCGGCATGGCCGGTCAATCCCCGATCGGCTCGCCGGATTTGCGGAAGAAGCGACGCCCCTTCTCGTCGCGTTCCATGACGAAGTCAACGTCCGGATAATGCACACGCTCGCTGTTGGCGCGTGTGCCGACTTCGAAATAGACCGCATCGCGATCGGTGCGGTTGATCAGACAATGCGCGATGCCGCTGCCGGCCTTGAATCCGGCGGCGTCGCCCGGCTTGAGCAGGAGCTCGCCTTCGTTCTCGTGCAGCACCAGCTCGCCTTCGAGCATGAAAACGAATTCGTCCTCGTTGTCGTGGGCATGGCGCAGCGCCGAAGCCGAATGCGGCTTGATGCGCGTGATGTTGACGCCGAATTGGGTCAGCCCGGCGGCATCGCCGATGCGCTGCTTCTCCCGGCCCGAGATGACGGGCGCGAATTCCTTCGGATATGACGCGATCGGCCGCGCCGGAATTTTGGCGATATCGATCTTCGGCATTCGCTTACACCCGCTCGATGATGGTGGCGGTGCCCATGCCGGCGCCGATGCAGAGCGTGACCAGACCGGTCGCAACGTTGCGCCGCTCCATCTCGTCGACCAGCGTGCCGAGGATCATCGCGCCGGTGGCGCCGAGCGGATGGCCGAGCGCGATGGCGCCGCCGTTGACGTTGACCTTGGCCGCATCGAGATCGAAGGCTTGCAGATAGCGCAACACCACCGAGGCGAAGGCCTCGTTGATCTCGATGAGATCGATGTCGGCGAGCGTCATGCCGGCGGTCTTGAGCACTTTCTTGGTGACGTCGATGGGACCGGTCAGCATCAGCGCCGGATCGGAGCCGATATTGGCGAAGGCGCGCAGCCGCGCGCGCGGCTTTAGACCTGCCTTCTGTCCGGCCTCCTTGTTGCCGACCAGAACCGCCGCGGCGCCGTCGACGATGCCGGACGAGTTGCCGGCGTGATGGACGTGATTGACGTATTCCACTTCCGGGTGCGCCTGGATGGCGACAGCATCGAAGCCGCCCAGTTCGCCCATCTGCACGAAGGAGGGCTTCAGCGCGGCCAGCGACTGCATGGTCGTCTCCGGCCGCATGTGCTCGTCCTTGGCCAGAATAGTCAGCCCGTTGACGTCCTTCACCGGGACCACCGAGTGGTTGAAGCGGCCATCCTCCCATGCCGCCGCGGCGCGCTGCTGGCTTTCGACCGCGTAGGCGTCGACGTCGTCGCGCGAAAATCCGTATTTGGTGGCGATGAGATCGGCGGAGATGCCCTGCGGCAGGAAATAATGCGCAACCGCGATCGACGGATCGACCGCCCAGGCGCCGCCGGCCGCGCCGATGCCGACCCGGCTCATCAATTCGACGCCGCCGCCGACCGCCATATTCTGCTGGCCGGACATGATCTGCGCCGCGGCGAAATTCACCGCATCGAGGCCCGAGGCGCAGAAGCGGTTGATCTGAATGCCGGGAACTTCGTTGCCGTAGCCGGCAACCAGCGCCGCGGTGCGCGCGATATCGGCCGCCGCTTCGCCGACCGGATCGACCACGCCCATGACCACGTCATCGACCAGAGCGGTATCGAGACGGTTGCGGTCCTTGATGGCGCGCAGCGCCTGGCTGGCGAGATTGAGCGCGGTCACCTCGTGCAGCGAACCGTCGACCTTGCCGCGGCCGCGCGGGGTGCGCACGTGATCGTAGATGAAGGCGTCGGGCATGCATTCCTCTCAATCGTCACTGCAGGCGCAATGAGCACGCTGTCGAACAGCTAGAAAGCCTCGGCCGGCAATTCCATGGTCGAGGCGGCGCCGGCCTTGATGCGCGCCAGATGCGTCGCCGCCGCCGGCAGCATCCGTTCCATGAAAAAGCGGCCGGTGGTGAGCCGCTCCGCCATCCGTCCCGCCGTGCCGTCCCCTCCGCTCGCCTTGGCCTCAGTTTTGGCCTCGGTTTTGGCCTTGGCCGCCTCGGCGATCAGGCACCACATATAGCCGAGCACGACCAGGCCGAAGAGGTGCATATAGTCAGTCGCGCCGGCGCCGGCATTATCGGGATTGCCCACCGCGTTCTGCAAGAACCACATGGTCGCCTGCTGCAATTCGCCGAGCGCCTGACTAAGCGGCGTCACAAAGGGCACCATGCCGGCATCGCCGCCGCGGTCCTTGATGTAGGCGGTCACCTCGGCGAAGAAAGCCTGCAAGGCGCGGCCGCCGTCTTTCGGCAGCTTGCGGCCGACCAGGTCGAGCGCCTGAATGCCGTTGGCGCCCTCATACAGCATGGCGATGCGCGCGTCGCGCACGAACTGCTCCATGCCGTGCTCGGCGATGTAACCGTGGCCGCCGAAGATCTGCTGTGCGGAAACCGTATTGGCGAAGCCCTGATCGGTGAGCACGCCCTTGATCACCGGCGTCATCAGGCCCAAGCGATCGTCCGCCGCCTGCCGCTCTTTGGCGTCTTCGGAGCGGTGCGCAACGTCGCTCTTGAGCGCAACCCACAGCACCAATGCGCGCGCCGCCTCGTTGAAGGCGCGCATCGTCATCAGCATGCGACGCACGTCCGGATGCACGATGATCGGATCGGCGGGCTGTTGCGGAAATTTCGCGCCGGTCAAGGCGCGGCCGGCGAGCCGCTCCTTGGCGTAAGCGGCGGCATTCTGGTAGGCGACCTCGGACAGCGCCAAGCCCTGCACGCCGACGCCGAGCCGCGCCTCGTTCATCATCGTGAACATTGCCTGCAGGCCGCGATTGGCTTCACCGATGAGCCAGCCGGTGGCGCCGTCGTAATTCATCACGCAAGTGGCGTTGCCGTGGATACCCATCTTCTCTTCGATCGAGCCGCACGACACGGCATTGCGCGACCCGACACCGCCGCCGGCATCGGGCAGGAACTTCGGCACGATGAACAGCGAAATTCCCCGCGTGCCGGCCGGCGCGCCGTCGATGCGAGCCAGCACGAGGTGGACGATGTTCTCGACGAGGTCGTGCTCGCCGGCGGAGATGAAAATCTTGGTGCCGGAAATCTTGTAGCTGCCGTCGGCCTGCGGGGTGGCGCGGGTGCGCACCAGGCCGAGATCGGTGCCGCATTGCGGCTCGGTGAGATTCATGGTGCCGGACCATTGCCCGGCGACGAGCTTCGGCAGATAAAGCGCTTTCTGCTCCGCCGACGCGTGGCTGTGCAGCGCCGCGATCGCGCCCTCGGTAAGACCGGGATACATGGCGAAGGCCATATTCGCCGAGCAGAGAAACTCGTTGAGCGCCTGCGCCAGCACCATCGGCAGGCCCTGGCCGCCAAATTCGGCCGGCGCGGCGATGCCAAGCCAGCCGCCGGCGGTCAGCTTCTGATAGGCGTCCTTAAATCCCGTCGGCGTCGTCACCGAGCCGTCGTCGTGCCGGCGGCAGCCCTCCTTGTCGCCGACGCGGTTGAGCGGCGTGAGCACCTGTTCGGCGAATTTTGCGGCTTCCGCGAGCACCGCCTCGATGAGATCGGGCGTGGCTTCGGCGAAGCCCGGCAGGTTGTTGTAGCGATCGACGTGGAAGACGTCGCTCAACAGGAACATCACGTCGTCGACGGGAGCCTTGTAGCTCGGCATCGCGTCCCTCCCCGGCGTCCGCCAGCGGCGGATCGACGCATAAACTAGCCGATTCACGACGCTATCACGACGGCCATTTACGGGAATCTGCGTTGCGGAGGGTATGGCCAGAATCCGCGCTAAATGCCTGCCGCCACGGCATTAACGACTTGTTTACGCTAATCCGGAAGAGTCTGTGCCGAGGACACAAGACGGCGCCCTCCGCTTCGTCTGTTAACGAGCCCAAGCTCAAAACAGGGTCATCTCGTTCCTCCCGGAGTGGCTTGGCGCGCAAATGAAATCCGGCGGTCCGTGGAACCTGAGAGGCCTCCGTCCAGAAACGCGCGAAGCCGCCCGCGACGCCGCACGCCGCTCCGGCATGTCGGTCGGGGAATGGCTGAACAACGTCATCCGCCAGGACGACGACGATTACGGCGAGCCGATGCGGTCCGCTAATTATGATGACGATGACGAAGATTGGCGCGACGACAAGCGCCGCGAGTCGCGTTATGGCGATCGCCGCGACTCCCGCCGCCGACCCCGCTATGAAGAGCATGAGCCGTCGCGGCGCCGCCGGGATGAACGCGAAGTCGAGAGCGAGCGCGAAGTTACGCTGGCCCGCGAGGAATTCGGCGAAGTCCACGCCCGCCTCGATCGGTTGACGCAGCAGCTCGAACGCATGGCGCGGACCGACGCGCCGCGACTCACTGGAGCTCCGGCGCCGCAGCCGCACGGATATCAGTCATCGCCGCGCACGCGTCACGCCAATCGCGCCCCGAGGCATCAACCATTGGTGTCGGTCGACAACGCGGTCGCCGAGATCGCCGAGCGCCAACGCCAGCTTTACGGCGATGACGCAGCCGCTCCAATCGTACCTGGGGCGCCTGCCGCCTCGCCGGAGCCGCCGGCGCCACCGCCGCTGCCGCCCCGCGCGCAGCAGCCCACGGCAGAGGCTACCGTCGACATCGGCAATCTCGATGAGCAGCTGCGCTACATCACGACGCGGATCGAAGCGCTGCGGCCGTCGAGCGAACTCGAAAGCGTCGTCAAATCCTTCCGCAAGGACCTTGCGGAAATCCGGGAGCAGCTCACCGAAGCGCTGCCGCGCCGCGCCGTGCAATCGCTCGAAGCCGAGGTGCAGGCACTGGCAAAGCGGCTTGATCAATCCCGCGCAGCCGGCGTCGATTTGGGCGTGCTGGCCGGAATCGAGGGCGGACTGAAGGAAGTCCGTGACGCGCTGCGCAATTTGACGCCGGCCGAGAACCTGGTCGGTTTCGACGACACGGTGAAAGCGCTGTCGCAAAAGGTCGACCTGATCATCGCCAAAGAAGATCCGGCGGCGCTGCAGCAGCTGGAGACGGCCATCGGCGCGCTGCGCGGCATCGTCTCCCATGTCGCCTCCAACGATACCTTGACCAAAGTGGCGGAGGACGTGCGTCTGCTCGCCGCCAAGGTGGACGTCGTCGCCAGTAGCGCGGCCAGCGGCCAGGCGGTTTCGGCGCTCGAGAGCCGCATCGATACGCTCGCCACTGCGCTCAACGCTTCCAACGAAGCGGGCCGTGCCGTGCCGCAGGAGCTGGAGAAGCTTCTCTCCGGACTGATCGAAAAGCTCGAATGGGTGCAGCTCACCCATACCGATCATGCCGCGCTCGGCGCGCTGGAGGACCGTATTGCCCAACTGATCAAGCGGCTCGACGCGTCCGACGCACGGTTCGGCAATCTTGAAGCGGTCGAGCGCGGGATCGCCGATCTGCTGGTGCATATCGAACAAATCCGTGGCGGCAACAGTGTCGCGGCTGCAGTCACGCCGCGCAAGCCGGTCGACGCCATCGAGCGCGACGTCGCCGAGATCAAACGCAGCGAACGGCGCACGCAAGATTCGCTCGAAGCGGTGCACGGTGCCGTCGAGCACGTGGTCGATCGCCTCGCCATGATCGAAAGCGGCATGCACGAGGGGCCGACCCGAGAGAGTGCGTCAAGCGATGCACAATCGGCACAAGTCGCTTCACGAGCACCTGCACAGCAACCTCCGCAAGCACCCGCACAAGCATCCGCACAAGCATCCGCGCGCGAGCCTGCGCCTGACCGTACTGCCAAGCCGGCACCGACGGCCGAGGCCGCGTCGGTGGCAACGCCCGCGGCCATGCCCGCTGCTGCTCCCATCGCCGCGACGACGACATCGTCATCGGCATTCGCGGATATTGCGGCGCGGCGCAGCGGCACATCCCGAACGCCGATCGATCCGAATTTGCCGCCCGATCATCCGCTGGAACCCGGCTCCGCAGCCGGCCCGCGCGCCATGCCGTCGGCCGCCGAACGCATTGCGGCGTCCGAAGCCGCCGTCGACTTCGCCAAACCCCCCGTCATCCCGGAGCAGGGCGCCAAGCCGAATTTCATCGCCGCGGCCAGGCGCGCCGCGCAGGCGGCCGCTGCGGCGCCGCCCGAGCGCCACGCCCGCGGCGAAACCGCGGCGACGCATGCGCCGCAAGCGGAGAAACCGTCGCGTCTGCGCAAGCTGATCGTTGCCGGAGCGGCGGTACTGATCGCCGGCGTGTTCCTGCATGTGGCGTTGCGCATGTTCCAAGATCGGGCAACTCCGAATAACAGTCCAGCGCCGCCGCCGTCCGTGCCGGCGCAGCAAGCAGCGCCGCCAAAGGTTTTGCCGGACGCGGATTCCAAGGCCGACCCGCAATCGGGACCGCTGGTCCTGCCGGTTCCCGGCGCCCAGTCCCCGACCGCGCCGGTCACAACGCCTAGCACGCCGCCCGCCTCAGCGCCTGGCCCATTGTCGGGCCCGACGCCGACGGCGCCGCTAAGCGCGCCACTCGCTGCGCCGGCGGCCGCGCCGCCCGTAACGCAACGCCAATCGTCGCTGCCGTACTCCGCGGACATCACCGGCTCACTGCCGCGTCGCGTCCCGCCGCCGCCATACCAGGCACAGGCGCCGGCGAGCATCGCGTCGCAACAAGCTCCGGCGGCGGCGGCGCCGGCGATGGTGACCGGTAAGCTGCCGGCCACGATCGGCGGACCGAAATTGCGCGCGGCGGCTATTGCCGGCAATGCGGCGGCGGAATTCGAAGTCGCGAACCGCTATGCCGACGGCCATGGCGTTCCGCAAAGTGACGGCGAGGCGGTGCGCTGGCTGGAGCTCGCCGCCAAGCAAGGGCTGGCGCCGGCGCAATTCCGGCTCGGCGCGTTTTACGAAAAAGGCATCGCGGTCAAAAGAGACCTCGCCGTGGCGCGCGACCTCTACGCCGCCGCCGCCGCCAAGGGTAACGGCAAGGCGATGCACAATCTGGCAGTGCTCTATGCCGAGGGCATCAACGGCCCGGCCGACTATCGCACCGCCGCGCAATGGTTCCGCAAGGCCGCCGACCGCGGCATCACCGACAGCCAGTACAATCTCGCCATCCTCTTTGCGCGCGGCATCGGCGTGGCGCAAAACTACGCGGAGTCTTACAAGTGGTTCGCGCTGGCGGCCGGCAAGGGCGACGGCGACGCGGCCAAGAAGCGCGACGAAGTCGCCGCCCATCTCGACGCGCAGGCGCTGGCGGCGGCAAAACTAGCGGTGCAGAAGTGGTCCGCCGAGCCGCAGCCGGAAGACGCCGTCAACGTCAAGGCGCCGCCGGGCGGCTGGGATTTACCGGAGCACGCCGCAAATACGCGATCGCGGGTGATCGGCGCCAAACCGCTCGCGCTCGAACCCAAGCTCAACTAGAGCCTAATCGGTTTTGATGGAATCAAAACCGGGCTCTAGCTTTTTGATTGAGCATGATCTTTTCCGAAAACCGGTATCAACTTTTCGGGATCATGCTCTAGAAATTCAATCGGCGAGACAGCGCGCGGCGGGGACGGCGTAAAGCCGGCCGGTGCCCAGCATATGCGCGGTGAAAGACAGCGCGCCGAACAAAGAGACGATGGCGCGGTCGCGGACATTGAGCCCGCCGGCATAGGCGCCGAAGGCCGGCATGACCAGCCGCCGTCCGTCGCCGGCGAAGCAGCGCCGGCTCACCGCGCGTCCGCGCCGGGCGACGCGCGCCACCGGATGCAGATGCCCGGCGATTTCGCCGTCGCTCGGTTGCGGCGACGGCCGATGTCGAAACGTCAGCGCGCCAAGCGCCAAAACATCGGCGAACCGGCCGCCGATATTGTCGGCTGGATCGGGATCGTGGTTGCCGGCGATCCAGAGCCAATCGCGGCCGCGCTGCAGCGCTTTGAGCGCCACGCGGCTGATGTCGTGCATCCGCGCCGGACCGCCGCCGTCGTGAAAGCTGTCGCCGAGCGCGATGACAAGACGCGGCGCGTAACGCTCGATGAGCCGGGCAAGCCGGGCCAACGTCGTTGCCGTGTCGTACGGCGGCAGCAGCACGCCGCGGGCGGCGAAGGCCGAGCCTTTTTCCAGATGCAGATCGGCGACCGCGAGCAGTTTTTCGTCGGGCCAAAACAGCGCGCCGGCGGGATCGGCGACCAGTGCGACGCCGGCAAGCGCGATGACGTGATCGTCCGCTCGTCCTTGCGAAAGCGAGGACCCGGCAGCTGGATTCCCGCCGGCGCGGGAATGAACGGGCAAAACACCATCCCTCACTGCATCGCCTCCTTCACCAGCTCGGCCTCGGTCTCGGCGAGAAGCGTGTCGGCCGCTTCGCCATAGACCGCCTCGCGCCCGATCTCCAGCATAACAGGCACCGCCAGCGGCGAGACGTGATCCAGCGCCTTATGGACGATTCGGCCCTTGATGCGCGAGAGCATTTCGCCGAGCCGGCGCACGTCGAGGAGGCCCGTGGCGGCATCGCCCCGCGCGGCCCGCAACAGCACGTGGTCAGGCTGATGACTGCGCAGTACGTCATAGACGAGATCGGTCGAGATGGTGACCTGCCGGCGCGATTTCTCCTGGCCGGGGAAACGCCGCTCGATAAGCCCGGCGATGATCGCGCAATTGCGAAACGTGCGCTTCATCAGCGCCGATTCGGCGAGCCAGGTTTCGAGATCGTCACCGAGCATGTCTTCGTCGAACAAGGCGGCGAGCGAGAGTTCGCCGCTGGCGATGCGGGCCGCGACGTCGCCGATGCCCCAGACCGCAAGCGCATATTCGTTGGCGACAAAGCCCAATGGCTTGAGCCGCGCGCGCTCAAGCCGGCGGGTCAGCAGCATGCCGAGCGTCTGGTGCGCCAGCCGCCCCTCGAATGGATAGCAGACCAGGTAATGCTTGTTGGCGCGCGGGAAGGTTTCCACCAAGAGCTCGCGGCGGCCCGGCATTTGCGAGCGCCATTGCTGGATTTCGAGCCATTCGCAGACTTGCGCCGGCAGTGCGCGCCAGGCGCGCGGATCGGAAATGATGCCGCGCACGCGATCGGCGAGGTAGGTCGAGAGCGGGAATTTGCCGCCTTCATAGGCCGGCACCTTGGGATCGTCCGACGCCGCGCGCGACACGTAAACCTCGTCTTCGACGATCGCCTCGTATTTGAGGACTTCGCCGGCGAACACGAAGGTATCTCCCGGCACCATGGTCTCGACGAAATATTCCTCGACCTGGCCCAGCAGCCGTCCGCCGCGCGGAATGATCCTCGAAGCGCGCGAGCGGACCAGCCGCACTTTGAGCATGTCGGCTTCGACGATGGTGCCGACATTGAGCCGGTAGCGCTGCGCCACATTGGGATTGGCGATGCGCCAGCGGCCGTCCTTGCCCTGTCTGATCCGCGCGAAACGGTCATAGGCCTTGAGCGCATAACCGCCGGTGGCGACGAAGTCGACCACGGCGTCGAAATCGGCCCGGCTCAGCGCCGCGTAAGGCGCGGCGAGCGTCACTTCGGCGTAGAGATCGTCGCTCAAAAACGGCGCGCCGCAGGCGCAGCCGAGGACATGCTGCGCAAGCACGTCGAGCGCGCCGATGCGCGGCGCCGGCGTGTCTTGCGCATTCACAGCGATGGCATCGAGCGCCGCACGGCATTCGAGCACTTCGAAGCGGTTGGCCGGAATGAGCACGCCTTTCGACGGCTCGTCCATGCGGTGATTGGCGCGGCCGATGCGCTGTAACAGCCGCGACGCGCCCTTCGGCGCGCCGATATTGACGACGAGATCGACGTCGCCCCAGTCGACGCCGAGATCGAGCGAGGAGGTGCACACCACCGCGCGCAGCCGCCCGTCCGCCATCGCGCCTTCGACCTTGCGCCGTTGCGCCACGTCGAGCGAGCCGTGATGCAGCGCAATGGCGAGATTGTCGTCGTTGAGATGCCAGAGGTCCTGAAAAATGCCCTCGGCCTGGCTGCGCGTATTGACGAACACCAGCGTGGTGCGGTGCGCCTTGATCAGCGCGTAAAGCTCGCCGAGCGCGTAGCGTGCGGAATGGCCGGCCCAGGGCAGCCGCTCGATGCTGGCGAGCATGGTGACGTCCGGCGCGGCGCCGGCTTCCGCGACGATCAGATCGGCGCGCGCCGCGCCGCCGCGCTGCGGCACCATGAAACGGCAAAGATCGTCGGGCTCGGCGACGGTCGCCGACAGTCCGATGCCGGTCAAATCGGGCGCGATACGAAACAGCCGGGCCAGATCGAGCGAGAGCAGATCGCCGCGCTTCGACGTCACCAGCGCGTGCAGCTCGTCGAGAATGACGCGCTTGAGCGAGCCGAACAGATAAGGCGCATCGGCGGAGGCCAGAAGCAGCGCCAGCTGTTCCGGCGTCGTCAGCAGAATGTCCGGTGGATCGCGGCGCTGACGCTGGCGCTTCGACGTCGGCGTGTCGCCGGTGCGGGTCTCGATGCGGATCGGCAGCCGCATTTCCGCAACGGGCGCTTCGAGGTTGCGCGCGATATCGACCGCGAGCGCTTTGAGCGGCGAAATGTAGAGCGTGTGCAGCCCGCCGGCGCGGCGTACGTCGCGGCCGATGGCGATAAGTCTCTTTCCTCCTTCGGCCCGGGGAGCCGCAGCGGAAAGCGCGTTAAGGCCGCTTAACTCCACCAGGCTCGGCAGAAAGCCGGCCAGCGTCTTGCCGCCGCCGGTTGGCGCGATCAGCAAGACCGAGCGGCCGGCCTGCGCCTTGGCCAGAAGCTCCAACTGGTGCGCGCGCGGCGCCCAGCCGCGGCCGGCAAACCAGCGCGCGAATTGGTCCGGGAGCGGCGTGATTTTCTCAAGCAAAGCCACGTTCCACGTTAGCCGCGACGGCACTTTCGGTCGAGCGGGACGACACGGTGAACGCGCCGGACAGCTACGCCTGACGGATCGCCACCGCCACGAGGCCATCGACCGGAACGCCGTTCTCGGTGCGAATTGCCGCCGCTGCGAGAGTGAGCAGCGTCAGATCTGCTGCCACGATTGTCGCGCGCAGATACTCCGCCCCATAAGCAAAGCGCAGCGTCGGTAACAGCTTCACGCCGTCACCGGGATGGGTTTCCACCGTGAAAGCCAAAATGCCGTCCGGCGACAGGATGGGCACCACCGCGCCGAGGATCGGCGCCAGATCGTTGACGTAAACGAAAACATCGGCGGCGATCGCGAGGTCGTATTTTTCGGCCGCGGCGCTTTCCGCGGCGAGAAAACGAGCGAGATCGGCGGTCGCCAGGCGATCGTACAATGTCTTGCTCTCGGCCTGCGCGATCATCGCGGGGGACAGATCGACGCCGACGAGCCGATCGACAAAGGGGCGAAAGGCAGCGCCGGCGAGCCCGGTGCCGCAGCCGAGATCGAGCATGGCGCGAAAGTGCATCGGCCGCTTGGCGGCGCGCATCGCCGCATCGACCGCGTCGCGCAGCAGCGCCGGCCCGCGATAATGCAGATGCTCCGTGAGTGCGGTGTCGTAGCGCCCGGCATATTGGTCGAACAGCCGGCGTACATAAGTCTCGGTCATGGCCGGCGTGGCCTCGCCCGCTTCAAGACGCGCCAGCTGCAGCCGCGCACCGTGATAATCCTCGGGATCCGCATCGCGCGTCCGCTCGAAGGCGGTGATGGCGCCGGCCCGGTCGCCGAGCCGGTCGCGGATGGCGCCGAGCGCGAACCAGGCGGTGGCGAAGTTCGGCGTCAGCTCGATCGTCTGCGCCAGGATATCGGCGGCGGCGGGGAAATCGCCGCGCGACGCCAGCTCGATTGCCGCCTTGTAGCGGCGGTCGGCGATCAGATCTCCCGAGGTGACGAAGAGCGGGCCGGTGTCGGTCATGCTGCGCGGCTTCCGGAATGACATTCCGAGTTTATCTAATGGAAATGCGCCCCGAAGACATCCTGGTGCCGACGCCGGCCGGCGTATGCTGCGAGCGCGGCGGCTTTCATATCGACCCGACGCGGCCGGTCGAGCGGGCGCTGATCACGCACGCGCATTCCGACCATGCCCGCGCCGGCCACGGCGCCGTGCTGGCGACGCAAGAGACACTCGACCTGATGCGGCTGCGCTACGGCGAGAATTTTGCCGGCACGACGCAGGCCGTCGCCTATGGTGAGAGCGTCAGGCTCGACGGCGCCACGGTCACGTTCCACCCCGCCGGTCATGTGCTAGGCTCGGCGCAGATCGCCGTCGCGGCGGACGGGCTTCGCGTGGTTGCTTCCGGCGACTACAAGAACGTCGCCGATCCGACTTGCGCGCCATTCGAGCTCGTGCCCTGCAACGTCTTCATCACCGAGGCGACCTTCGCGCTGCCGGTGTTCCGGCACAGCGATGCCGACGGCGAAATCGCCAAGCTTCTGCATTCGGTGGCGCTGTTTCCGGAGCGCGCGCATCTCATTGGCGCCTATTCGCTCGGCAAGGCACAGCGCGTGATCGCGCTGCTGCGCCAAGCCGGTTACCACGCGCCGATCTATCTGCACGGCGCGATGGAGAGCATCACCCACTATTATGAGAGCCGCGGCATCGACCTGGGTGAGCTGCGTCCCGTGCGCAGCACCGCCAAGGCCGAGCTCGCCGGCACCATTACGCTCTGCCCACCGACGGCGCTGAAAGATGTGTGGACGCGGCGCTTCCCCGAACCGCTCACCGCTTTCGCCTCCGGCTGGATGCGCGTGCGCGCCCGCGCCCGGCAATACGGCGTCGAACTGCCGCTGGTCATTTCCGATCACGCCGACTGGGACGGGCTGACCGCGACCATCGCCGCGACCGGCGCCGGCGAAATCTGGGTCACGCACGGCCAGGAGGACGCGCTGGTGCACTGGTGCGGCACGCGCAGACTGAAAGCGCGGCCGCTCGACATCGTCGGCTATGGCGATGAAGACGAAGGCGACGCCGCCGGAGATGACGGCGGCGACGCATGAACCGCTTCGCCGAACTTCTCGACCGTCTCGCCTATGAGCCCGGCCGCAACGCCAAGCTGCGGCTGATGACGGACTATTTCCGCACCACGCCGGATCCGGAGCGCGGCTGGGCGCTCGCCGCGCTGACCGGGAGCTTGAGCTTCCCGCATGCAAAGGCCGGGCTGATCCGCAGCCTGATCGCCGAACGCACCGATCCGGTGCTGTTCGAATTGTCCTATGATTATGTCGGCGATCTATCAGAAACCGTCGCGCTGATGTGGCCTGGTTCATCCCCTCCCGCCCGTGGGGAAGGAAACGGACTTTCGCTGACCGTGGTGATCGAAACCCTCACCACGCTTGGCAAGGCGCAACTGCCGCAACAGCTGGCGCGCTGGCTCGATGCGCTCGACGAGACCGGCCGCTGGGCGTTGATCAAGCTCGTCACCGGTGGCTTGCGCATCGGCGTTTCGGCGCGGCTCGCCAAGGCCGCCGTCGCCGCGCTCGCCGACAAGGATGCGCAAGAGATCGAGCTGATCTGGCCCGGCCTTTCGCCGCCCTATCGCGAGCTGTTTGCCTGGCTCGAAGGCCGTGCCGAGAAGCCGGCGAGCGGCGATCCAGCGCCGTTTCGCCCGCCGATGCTGGCGCATGCGCTCGACAATGCCGATCTGCAATGCCTCGACGCCTCGGAGTTCATGGCGGAATGGAAATGGGACGGCATTCGCGTGCAAGCCGTCGCTGGGCACCAGGACAACAAGCATGGAGGTCATCTCCTAGCGCGGCTTTATTCGCGCACCGGCGAGGATATTTCCAAGAGCTTTCCCGACCTCCTCGACGCGCTACATCTGCCCGGCGCCATCGACGGCGAGCTCCTGATCATGCGCGATCGCCGCGTGCAGTCGTTCAACGTGCTGCAGCAGCGGCTCAACCGCAAAACCGTCACGCCAAAGCTCCTAGCCGAATTTCCCGCCCATTTACGCGTCTACGATCTCCTTGCCGATGGCGACGAGGATTTACGCGGAGTGCCCTTTATCGAACGCCGTGCGCGGCTGGAAGATTTTGTCGCGCGGCTTGGCGACGAGCGGGTCGACTTGTCGCCGATGATCGGCTTCGCAAATTGGGACGAGCTTGCGGCGGCGCGGAAAAATCCGGCGGGCGCGGGCGCCGGCGCCGATGCCGCGGCGGTCGAAGGCGTCATGCTCAAGCGCCGCGATGCGCTCTATTTGCCCGGCCGGCCGAAGGGCCCGTGGTGGAAATGGAAGCGCGATCCGTTCATCATCGACGCGGTCTTGATGTATGCGCAGCGCGGCCACGGCAAACGCTCGTCGTTTTATTCCGACTATACCTTCGGCGTCTGGAAGAACGGCGAAGCCGGCGACGAGCTGGTCCCGGTGGGAAAGGCCTATTTCGGCTTTACCGACGAGGAGCTCTTGCAGATCGACCGCTTCGTCCGCCGCAATACCACTGAGCGGTTCGGTCCGGTGCGCGAGGTCGTGCATGATGCCGATCAAGGGCTGGTGCTGGAAGTCGCCTTCGAAGGACTGCAGCGCTCCACGCGCCACAAATCCGGCCTCGCGATGCGATTTCCCCGCATCAACCGGCTGCGCTGGGACAAGCCGCCGGGCGAAGCCGACCGCTTGGAGCGGCTGGAGACGATGATCGCGCGGATCGAACAAGGCCAGGGACGAGCGCCGTGAGGAAACCGTCGCGCCCGCCGGCGGCAAAGCTTCGCCGCGGCCGGATGACCGATCTCGATGCACTGCTCGCCATCGAGCAGGCGGTCTTTACCACCGATATCCTGTCGCGGCGCAGCTTTCGCCGTTTTCTCGCTGCGACAGGCGCAACGCTTGTCGTCGCCGAAGCCGCCGGCAAGCTCGCCGGCTATGCGCTCGTGCTCTATCCGCCGCGCTCGAGGCTCGCCCGGCTTTATTCGATCGCGGTCGCCCCGCATATCGGCCGGCGCGGCGTCGGCCCGCTCCTGCTCGCCGCCGCGGAGCAGGCGGCACGGCGCCGCGGCAGATGTGCGATGCGGCTGGAAGTCCACGAGCATAACGGCCGCGCCATCGCCCGCTACGAGAAATCCGGCTACCGGCTGTTCGGCCGGCACCGCCGTTATTATGACGATCGCGGCGACGCGCTCCGTTTCGAAAAACGGCTGGTTGCCGAATCCCGCCACAGACCCGCCTGACTCCGGTCCGCGAATCGGCTTTCATGGTGGTGGACATCGTGGCCGGCGCAGTCGCTTCTCGTTTCGATTCCGGCTATGACGAATCGTGCCGTGCCTGATTTCGAAAGCATGATCGGCCGAGTCTTACATAGTAGCATCGACTGGAAAGGGACCCGCCCATGACCGGCTGGGTCATCCTGGTCGATCAGCCGCGCGACCTGCCCAACGCGGAGACCCCGCACAAGGTCATCACCACCAGCGAATATCTGGCGCGGCCCCGGCTGTTCGACATGGCGCGCCCCAAGCTCGTCAATCTCGCCCGCTCCTACGCCTACCAGTCGAAGGGCTATTACGCCTCGCTGTTGGCCGAGGCGCGCGGCCACCGCGTGGTGCCGACCGTCGAGACCATGCTGGAGCTGCGCGAGCAGAAGCTTTACGAGCATGCGCTGCCGGAGCTTGAGGAGGAGCTCAACCGCTGCGCCCGGCGCGCCGATTTCCAGCCCGACGGCGAGTTCAAGCTCCTGGTCTGTTTCGGGCTGGCGCGCGACGAGCGCTTCGAACCGTTTGGCCGGCTGTTGTTCGATTGGTTCCGCTGCCCCGCGCTCGAAGTCATCGTCGATACCGGCGGCACCTGGCTATCGATCGAACGCATCCGCCCGCGCACCATCACGCGGCTTGCCAACGGCGAAGCCGAGTTCTTCCGCGGCTCGCTGCACAACCACACCAAACGGGAATGGCGCGATCCCAAAGCGCGCTCGATCGCCAAATACGATCTCGCGGTTCTCTACGATCCGAACGAGAAAACCGCCCCCTCTTCGCCGGATTCGATCAAGCATTTCGCCCGCATCGCGGAGAAGATGTCGGTCGACGTCGAGCGCATCACCAAACGTCAGCTTGCCGAGCTTGCCGAATTCGACGGCCTGTTCATCCGCGAGACCACGTCGATCGACAACCATACCTACCGCTTCGCCCGGCGCGCCTGGCAGGAAGGCATGCCGGTCATCGACGATCCGATCTCGATGATCCGCTGCACCAACAAGGTGTTCTTGGTGGAGCTGCTGCAGCAGAACCAGGTGCCCACCCCGCCGACGATCATCATCAGCGAGGATACCGAGCCGGCCAAGGTGATCGACGAACTCGGTCTGCCGCTGGTGGTGAAAATCCCCGACGGATCGTTTTCGCGCGGCGTGCACAAGGTGGAATCGGCGGCCGAATTCAAACGCATTTGCGACGAGCTGTTCGAAGAGACCGACCTGGTGCTGGCGCAGAAATTCCTGCCGACCGATTTCGACTGGCGCGTCGGCGTGCTCGCCGGCGAGCCGCTATTCGTCTGCCAATACCGCATGGCGCGCGGCCATTGGCAGGTGGTGAAATACCGGCCCGATGGCTCCTCGCACGAGGGTGGCTTTCGCGCCTTCGGTCTCGACCAGGCCCCTGCGGAGGTTATCGACATCGCGGTCCGCGCCGCGCGGCCGATCGGCGACGGTTTTTACGGCGTCGATCTCAAGCAGACCGACCACGGCATCGTGGTGATGGAGGTCAATGATAATCCCAGCCTCGAGCACGGCATCGAGGATACCGTCGGCAAGGACGAAATCTGGACGCGCCTGTTGCGCTGGTTCATCGACCGCTTCGAGCAGTAACCGCCACCTCATCCAGCGGCCATCGCGCCCGCGGCGCGACATCGAGCGGGTCGGTCAGGCCCAGCGCCAAGCGTTCGGCGCCGGCCCAGGCGATCATGGCGCCGTTGTCGGTGCACAGCGCCGGCGGCGGCGCCACCAGCTCGGCGCCGATCTCGAAGGCGACCCGATGCAGCACCTTGCGGATCGCTTGATTGGCGGCGACGCCGCCGGCGCAAACCAGCGCGGTCGGCGTGCCGACGCGTAGGCGGAACATGCGCAAGCCGGAGCGCAGCCGGTCCTTGACCACGTCGACCACCGCCTGCTGGAACGACGCGCACAAATCGGCAACGTCCTGATCGCTCAACGGCGCGATTTTCTGCGCTTCGAGCCGCAGCGCGGTCTTGAGTCCCGACAGCGAGAAATCGGCATCGCGGCGGCCGGCCATCGGCCGCGGCAGCGCAAAGCGCGCGGGGTCGCCGCGCGTCGCTTCCTTCTCGACCAGCGGCCCGCCGGGATAGCCGAGGCCGAGCAATTTCGCCGTCTTGTCGAAAGCCTCGCCGATCGCATCGTCGACCGTGCCGCCGAGCCGCAGATAGTCGCCGACCCCGCGCACCCCGAGAATCTGCGTATGGCCGCCGGAGGCGAGAAACAGGCAATAGGGAAACGGCGCTGCGTCGGTGAGCCGCGCGGTCAGCGCATGCGCCTCCAGATGATTGACCGCGATCAGCGGCTTGTCGTGGGCGAGCGCGATGGCCTTCGCCGTCGTCAGCCCGACGATGACGCCGCCGATCAGCCCCGGCCCCGCGGCGGCGGCGATGCCGTCGAGGCTTTCGAATGAGACCTTGGCCTCGGCCATCGCCTTGGCGATGATGTGATCGAGCGCCTCGACATGGGCGCGGGCGGCGATTTCCGGCACCACCCCGCCGAATTCGGCATGCTCGCTGATTTGCGACAGGATGACGTTCGACAGAATCTGGCCGCGGCCGTCATCGGTCCGGCTGACCACGGCGGCGGCGGTCTCGTCGCAGGTTGTCTCGATGCCGAGAATGATCATCGCTATATTATAAGCCTCTCATGGCAAATTCCCCGACCGCAACGTCCATTCTGCGCATCGGCTCGCGCGGCTCGCCGCTGGCGCTGATCCAGGCGCGCGAAGTGGCAAGCCGCCTTGCCAAGGCCTGCGGCCTCGCACCGGAACGGATCGAAATCAAGACCATCCGCACCACCGGCGACATGATTGTGGACCGGCCGCTGGCCGAGGCGGGCGGCAAGGGCCTCTTCACCAAGGAAATCGAGGAGGCGCTGTTGTCCGGCGCCATCGATCTCGCCGTGCACTCGTCGAAGGACATGCCGACATTCTTGCCGGCCGGCCTGGTGCTGTCGGCGTTCCTGCCGCGCGAGGATGCGCGCGATGCGTTTATCAGCCGCAAGGCCAAAAACCTGCACGACCTGCCGCATGGCGCCGTGGTCGGCACTTCATCGCCGCGGCGGCAGGCGCTGCTCAAGCGCTTGCGACCGGATCTCGCCATCGTGCCGCTGCGCGGCAATGTCGAGACGCGGCTGCGCAAGATCGAAAACGGCGATGCCGACGCCACCGTGCTGGCGCTGGCCGGATTGAAGCGGCTCGGGCTTGTTGCAGCGGCGACCGCCGTGCTCGACCTCGACGAGTTTCTGCCGGCGGTCGGCCAAGGTGCGATCGGCATCGAGACCCGCGAGGACGACGACAAGACCCGGGCCTTGGTCGACGCGATCAACGATGCCGACACCGCGATGGCGCTCGCCACCGAACGCGCCTTTCTCGCCGTGCTCGATGGCACCTGCCGCTCGCCGATCGCCGGCCATGCGCGCGTCATCGACGGAGTGGTGCGCTTTCGCGGTCTCATCGCCAAGACCGACGGCAGCGAAGCGCTGGAGATTTCGCGCGAAGGCAGCCGCGCCGATGCCGCGGCGCTTGGCGCCGATGCCGGCCGCGAACTTAAGTCGCGCGCCGGTCCCGGCTTTTTCGAACGGACTTGAGCGGTGCGTATTCTCGTCACGCGTCCTGCAGCCGATGCCGCGCGTACCGCCGCCGCGTTGCGCGCCCGCGGTCACAAAGCGATCGTGGCGCCGCTTCTGACCATCGAATACTTATCCGATACCGCGCTTGGCGACGGGCCGTGGTCGGCGATCCTGGTGACCAGCGCCAATGCGGCGCATGCGATCGCCGGACACAAGCGCCGCGACGAGCTTCGGCGTATTCCTGTTTTCGCGGTCGGCAGACAAAGCGCGCAAGAGCTGCGCACAAAGGGTTTCGCCGATGTGGCCTCCGCCGACGGCGATGTCGACGATCTCGCCGCTCTGGTCGCCGCGCGGCTCAAGCCGCCGACGCGTTTGCTCTATCTCGCCGGCGAGGAACGATCTGGCGATCTCGCCAGCGTGCTGCGAGCGCAGAATTTCCACGTGAATACGGTCGCGGTCTATCGCGTCACGGTCGCGGAAACGCTGCCGGCCGAAGCCGCCGCGGCGTTGCACGGCGATCTCGACGGCGTCTTGCATTACTCGCGGCGAAGCGCCGAGGCGTTTGTGGCCGCCGCCCGCAAGTCGGGCCTACTCGAAGCCGCGCTCAGCAAGCCGGTGCACTATTGCCTTTCGGCCCGTGTTGCCGAGCCGCTCCGGAAGGCCGGCGCCGCGGATGTCCGCATCGCTGCTCAGCCCGACCAAGCCGCATTAATGTCATTATGCGGCTGAACCAACGCGATCATGCCGACTTGTTAGGGTTTATTGCGCATGTTGCCGCTACCGCCGCCCCGTATTATGCCGTCGCCGGGGACTGGCTTGGGGGAGCATCGATTCGGTGAAAGCGTCGAACTCGCTTTGAGGACAGCATGACGAGCGAGCCTGACAGCAAGCCGGGCCGGCGGCCGCCGACCATCGAACTGAAGGCGACGGAAGTCGAACAACCGCAGCCGCCTGCGCCATCGGGCGGAGCCGCTGCGGCCGACACGCCCCCACCGGAATCCCCGAGTTCGGCATCGCCAAGCCCACCGCCGAACGCCCGGCCCGCCCGCGGTCTGAAATCCTATGCCTTGGGAGCGATCCTCGGCGCCGTGGCAATGCTGGTCATTGTTGCCGCACTCCGGGTCACGGGTGTCGTACCGTCCCGTGAGGCCGCGGCGCCTTCACTTCCCGCAGCGCCGGAAACATCGGCGGCAATGCACCCTGCGCCGAATAACGAGGCCGCCATCTCGGCGCGGCTGGACAGGCTCGAACGCGCGATCCAGGCCCAGCGAACGCAGCCGGCTCAGAGCAATCGCACGGAGGCCGCGGACGTACAGATCAAGGCGCTTTCAGATTCAGTGGCGGCGCTGAGCCGCCGCCTCGATGACATTGCCGCCACAAGTCAAAGCGCGGCAAAAACCGCCGGCGCCGCGCAAGCCGCCGCAGAGGCGGCGAAAACCGCAAGTGAAAATGCGAGCCAGAGCGTAAGCCATGCGGCAAGCGAAGCAGCAAGCCAAGCGGCAGGTCAGGTCGCAAGCCAGACGAACGGGCAGAAGAGCGATCTCGATGCGTTGGCGAACCGGGTCGCGGCGCTGGAAAATGCGGTGAAAGCGCTCTCGGAAAACGCCGCGCGCCCGACCGAGGGCGCCAACGACCAGGCGGCGCGCTCGACCATCGCCGCCGAAGCGTTGCGCGCGGCCGTCGAACGCGGCGCGCCGTATCAAGCCGAGCTGGCGGCGGTGCAATCGCTCGGTGTCACGCAAGACGCCACCGCACCGCTTCAATCGTTTGCCGCGACCGGCGTGCCCACAACCGCCGCGCTGGCGCGCGAACTGGCGGCCCTGACGCCGGATCTGCGGCGCGCTTCCGAAACGTCATCCGGCGGGTCGACATTTCTCGAACGTCTCGAAGCCCATGCCCAGCATCTCGTCCGCATCACCCCGGTCGCTGCGCCGGCCGGCAATGAGCCTTCGGCCGTCGTTGCGCGGATCGACGTCGACGCCGCGCATGCCGACATCGCTGCGGCATTGAGCGACATCGCCGCGCTGCCGGAGACAGCGAAACCGCTCGCCGCCGATTGGGTCGGCAAAGCCAAGGCACGCGAGGCGGCAATCGCCGCGAGCCGGCAGATCGCCGCCGCCGCGCTCGCGGATTTAAGCAAGCCGGCGTCGCAATGATCCGCATCGTTCTTTTTCTCATTATTGTCGGCGCGCTGTCGCTCGGCGTGGCGTGGCTCGCCGACCGGCCGGGCGACGTCGTCATTGTCTGGCAGGGTTTGCGTATCGAAACTTCGCTGCTGGTGCTCGGCGCCGGCCTATTCGCGGCGCTGGTCGCGCTCGTCCTGATTTGGAGCCTGATCCGCGCCATCCTGCGCTCGCCCGGTCTGCTGTCGCGGCATAGGCAGTATCGCCGCGGCGTGCGCGCCTATGAGGCGATTTCCAATGGGCTTATCGCGGTCGGCGCCGGCGATACCGAAGCCGCGCAAAAGCATGCCGCCGCGATCAACCGGCTGGCGCCCGCCGAGCCGCTTGCGCTTCTCCTCAACGCTCAATCGGCGCAGCTCTCCGGCGACCGCGAGGGCGCCGAGCGGACTTTCCGCGCCATGGCGGGCCGGGCCGACACCAAGCCGCTCGGCCTGCATGGCTTGTTCGTCGAAGCGCATCGCCGCAACGATCCCGTCAGCGCGCGGGCCTATGCCGAGGAAGCCGCCCGCACCGCGCCGTCGCTCGGCTGGGCGAGCCGCGCCGTTTTGGAAGCGCGCTGCAAGGATGGCGATTGGGCCGGCGCGCTTTCTTTGCTCGAAGCCAATGCGAGGACGCTCGCCAAAGACATTTATCGCCGGCAACGCGCGGTGCTGCTCACCGCGCATGCCCGCGCGCTGGAAAATACCGATCGCGACCGCGCCAAGGTGCTGGCGCTGGAAGCGCAGAAGCTGGCGCCGACTTTTGTACCCGCTGCGTCGCTCGCCGCGCGGCTCCTGGCCGAAGGCGGCCAGCAGCGCAAAGCGGGCCGCATCATCGACAAGGCCTGGCGCGCCAATCCGCATCCCGAATTGGCGCAAGCCTATAGCGAATTGCGCTCCGGCGAATCCGCGCGCGACAAGCTGAAACGGATCGAGGGGCTGGCGGCTAAAATGCCTGGCCATATCGAAGGCGCGCTGGCGACCGCGCGCGCCGCGCTCAACGCGCAGGAATTCGCCAAAGCGCGCGCCGCGCTCGAACCTTATCTCGCCGCGCCGACCCGGCGGATCGCGCTGGCGATGGCCGAGCTCGAACGCGCCGAGCGCAACGATGTCGGCCGCGCCCGCGAATGGCTGGCGCGCGCGGTGCACGCCCCGCCCGATCCGGCCTGGACCGCCGACGGCCATGTCTCCGATCACTGGCTGCCGGCGTCGCCGGTGACCGGACGCCTCGATGCCCTGGAATGGCGCGTGCCGGTGACCGGGATGGCAAGCTTGCAGGCGATTGAGCCGGAGCCGGTACCGCCCGCGCCCGTGCAAATCCAAAGCAACACGTCGCCTAAAAGCGACGAACCACCACCCGACCAGACGCCAACGGCAACCGTCGCGCAGTCGCCGTCCTCTCACTCCATCGACGAGGCGCCGCAACAAACGCCAGCGTCCAAGCCGGGGGCCAAGCTGGAGACCAAGCCTGAACCGATCATCCCGCTGATTCTCGTCCCCGACGATCCCGGGCCCGACGCCGTCGACGAGAACGAGCCGCGTGCCGAACAAGAGAGCGGCGGTTGGCGGAAGATTTTCGGGTAGAGGCGACCATCATTGTCGTGCCCCAAGCACCTTGCACGTCACGTCTGTGTATGTGAACGATTGATTTGCTCCGAACGACATCACGGCGGACGGTCCATGAGCAGAAGAACAAGAAAGTTTCGCGCTTTGCAGCTCGATAGCTTGGCTAAAATCAATTTCCCGATTGGAAGTTACGACTTTGAAGGACGCCAGCGTTTTCGTGTCATCAAGTGTCATGCCACCAACTCGGCCTAGAGGAATATCATTTTGGTAAAGCTCATCAGGCGCACGATGTGACAGGCCTTCTACCTGCTTTTGGAGCGGTTCTATTTTTTCAATTACAGCGGAGGCTATTTGGTCCGCCGATTGGTTCAAGCTCACGTTAGCGGTATTGGCGATCTTCTGGATTGCCGTTTGCACTACTGCAAAATCAAAATCGCGTTTTGCAGATGCCTTTTCTTGCTCGGCTGATTGCCACCAACCAAGCACAAAGAGCACGGATGCTACGAAATAGCCGAAATACATTATTCGCCGATAAGTCTCGGTCATGCTCGCAATTCCTGCGAAACCGAGAACAGCGAATAAGACAAAACTGCCAATGGTGAAGAGTGCGGAGCCCGTGAACCAAAAGTGCAGGGGCGGGAACATGACAAAAATCCTTTAATGGAGGAATCAGTCCCTCCATGGAGACCCTATGACTTCCGATTTCAGTTGCGCGGTTGTACTCTTCGAGTATCACGAATCAGGAGAGGTAGAGAACCATGGCGCGTAAGGGTACTTCCAGGCGGGTTGCATCTCAGGCGGGTCGGGATCTTAGGGACCCGAAAACGCCTAAGCGAGACCGCGGTCCAATCGCATCTGCGCTTTCGCAAGCGAAACACAAGAAAAAGCGTAAGGGACGTTAGTCCTCTCTAGGATCACCGCTAACGGCGTCGCCTTCGCCGCTCCCTTGTTGTTTCGGCGCGGCCCATGCATTATCCGACATGAATTATATTGCATGAGCCTCTGACCGCCGTGCCGCCAGCAAAGCCCAAGAACTCGTCAAAAGCTTATCCCTGCCGCGCCGGACAGCACCGCCGCCGTCGCGGTCTTCCTCGCCGCGATCGGCCGCGAGGTGCGGCGGCATCGCGCCAAGCGCGGCATGACGCGCCGGCAATTGGCGCAGGCGTCCGAGACCTCCGAGCGTTATCTGGCGCAGATTGAAAGCGGCGCCGGCAATCCGTCGGCGAGCGTGATCCGCGCCATCGCGCAGGCGCTCGATCTGCCGGCCGCCACTTTGCTGCCGGCGACCGGCGCGCGGCCCGCGGCGCTCGACGCCGTGCTCGATCTCCTCGCCCAGGTACCGGAAGGCGAGCTGCCGGAGCTCGCCAGGCTGATCGAGGCGCGCGTTGCGCGCGCCGCCGGCGCCGACCGGGCGCGGCGCATTGCGCTGGTCGGCCTGCGCGGCGCCGGCAAGTCGACGCTCGGCCGCATGCTGGCGCAGCATCTCGGCTGGCCGTTCATCGAGCTCGACCGCGTCGTCGAGGAGGATTACGGCGCCAGCATTCCCGACTTGATCGAGATGGCCGGCACCGCCACCTTCCGCCGCCATGAGCGCGGCGCGCTGGAACGCGTCGTCGCCGCCAACGAGGCCGCGGTCATCACCACCGCAGGCGGCATCGTGTCGGACCCGGAGACCTACGCGCTGCTGCTTCGCCGCAGCCACACGGTCTGGATCAAGGCGCGGCCGGAAGATCACATGAGCCGGGTGATGGCGCAGGGCGATTTCCGGCCGATGGCGCAAAACCGCGCGGCAATGGCCGATCTCCTCGCGATCCTCGAAGCGCGCCGCGCCGATTATGCCCGGGCGGAAGCCGAGGTCGACACCTCCGGCGCCGCGCTGGAGCAGAGTTTCGCCGAGCTGTTGCGGGTCGTCAGCCCTTGGATCGGTGCGGACGAAGGTTCTCCTTCTCCCCGCGTGCGGGGAGAAGGCCGGGATGAGGGGGCGCTTCCGCCAGGCTCACAATCGCGGCAACGCCCCCTCACCCTCGCTCGCTCCGCTCGCTCGACCTCTCCCCGCGCAGCGGGGAGAGGTAAGAACGAGCGGCCGTGACGCTTGCCGACCAAGGCTTTCTCGATCTGCCGCCGCTGCGGCTCGAATACCGCATGATCGGGCCGCGGCCCGGTGCGGCGCCGACTGTCGTGATGCTGCATGAGGGCCTCGGCAGCGCCGCGGCGTGGGGCTCGTTCCCCGATCAGATTGCGGCGGCGACCGGGGCCGGCGTGTTGGTCTATTCGCGCGCCGGCTATGGCCGGTCGTCTCCCGGCGCGATGCCGCGCTCGACCTCGTTCATGGCGGAAGAGGCGATCGAAGTGCTGCCGCGCGTGCTGGCGGCAATCGGATTCCGGCGTGGCCTTCTCCTCGGCCACAGCGACGGCGCCTCGATCGCGACCATCTATGCCGGCGGCGTGCAGGATCATCGCGTGCGCGGCCTGGTTTTGATCGCGCCGCATTTCTTTACCGAAGAGATCGGGCTCGCGGAGATCCGCCGCGCGCGCAAGTCCTTCGAGACCGGCGGCTTGCGCGACAAACTCAAGGCCTGGCACGCCGATGTCGATTGCGCCTTCCGCTCCTGGAACGAGCCGTGGCTGCAGCCGGACATGCGCCAATGGGATATCACCGAAGCGCTCGGCTATATCCGCGTGCCGATTCTGATCGTGCAGGGCGAGGGCGATCAGTTCGGCACGCGGAAGCAAATCGAGACGGCGCAGCGCGAATGCTTCTGCCCGGTGGAGACCTTAGTGCTGCCCGGCGTGCGCCACGTGCCGCAGCGCGAAGCGCCGGAGCTGACGCTTAAGGCCGTGACCGATTTCATCAATCGGCTGTTGCGCGACCATGGCGAAAGCGACCGGCAGGCCGATTCCGGGGTTGCCGTGTCATGAATTATAATGCATATTACAAGTCAGCATATTGCAAGACTGCACTATAGTACATCATCGGGACTGGGGCCGGGACGACCGCCATGGGCGATGCCGATCATGCCACGCCGCGCGCTCTGGCGAACGGCAAAACGCGGATCGATTTCCAGACCGAGCCGGCGCGCTATCGGCACTGGAAGCTCGCGGTCAATGGCGACGTCGCGACGCTCACCATGGACGTCGACGAAAAGGCCGGGCTGTTCGAAGGCTACGAGCTGAAACTCAATTCCTACGATCTCGGCGTCGACATCGAACTCGCCGACGCCATCGACCGGCTGCGTTTCGAATATCCGCAAGTCCGCGTGGTGGTGCTGCGCTCGGGAAAGCCGCGGGTGTTCTGCGCCGGCGCCAATATCCGCATGCTGGCCGGCGCGAGCCACGCCCATAAGGTCAATTTCTGCAAATTCACCAATGAGACGCGCAACGGCATCGAAGACTTAAGCGAGCATTCCGGCATCAAATCGATCTGCGCCATCAACGGGACCGCCGCCGGCGGCGGCTACGAGTTGGCGCTGGCCACCGACCGCATCATGCTGATCGACGACGGTTCCGCGGCGGTGTCGCTGCCGGAATTGCCGCTCCTCGCGGTGTTGCCCGGCACCGGCGGGCTCACCCGCGTCTCCGACAAGCGCAAAGTTCGCCGCGATCATGCCGACGTGTTCTGCACCACCGAGGAGGGCGTCAAAGGCAAGCGCGCGGTCGAGTGGCGGCTGGTCGACGATGTGGCGCCGGGCTCGAAATTCGATGAGGCGATCGCCGCGCGCGCCAAGGAATTGGCCGCCAAGTCACCGCGAAACGGCGCAAGCGGTGGAATCAAACTGACACCGCTGACGCGCAAGTTCGCGGCCGACGGCATCGACTATGACTCACTGTCAATCGAGTTTCAGCGCAGCGAGCGCATCGCCACCGTGATCTTGCGCGGCCCCACTGCGCCACCGCCTGTTTCGGCCCACGCTATGACAGTGCTCGGCGCCAATTTCTGGCCGCTCCAGCTCGCGCGCGAGCTCGACGACGCCATCCTCCACATCCGCCTCAACGAGCTCGAGGTCGCGGCGATCGTCTTTAAATCCTCCGGCGATCCGCAGCAGGTGCTGGCCTACGACCGCTTCCTCGACGCCAATAAATCGCACTGGCTGGCGCGCGAAATCCGGCTGTTGTGGAAGCGCGTGCTCAAGCGCGTCGATCTCACCTCGCGCTCGCTGGTGACGCTGATCGAGCCCGGTTCGTGTTTCGCCGGCACGCTCGCCGAACTGCCGTTTGCGTCGGATCGCTCGTACATGCTTTCCCCCACCCTTCCCTCCCCCGCAAGCGGGGGAGGGTCAGGGAGGGGGTCCGGCGACAACAACCCGCCGGCGGCGATTGCGCTCGCCGATGTGAACTTCGGCGCCTATCCGATGGCGAACGGGCTGACGCGGCTTGCATCCCGATTTCTGGCAGATCCCGCCGATCTCGATGCGGCCAAAGCCGAGCGCGGCAACATGCTCGACGCCGACGCCGCACAAAAACTCGGCCTTGTCACTTTCGCGCCCGACGACATCGACTGGGACGACGAGGTGCGCGTGTTCCTCGAAGAGCGCGCCAGCTTCTCACCCGACGCGCTCACCGGTCTTGAAGCCAATCTGCGCTTTGCCGGGCCGGAGACGATGGAATCGAAAATCTTCGCGCGGCTCACCGCGTGGCAGAATTGGATTTTCCAGCGCCCCAACGCCATCGGCGAAGAGGGCGCGCTCAAGCGCTACGGCACCGGCCAGAAGCCGGTATTCGATACCAAGAGGGTTTGACACCTCTCCCCGCCGCGCCGGGAGAGGTCGAGTGAGCGAAGCGAACGAGGGTGAACGAGGAGTCGGCCATGGACATTCAGGACGTCGATTACACGACCAAGATTCCGAACAACGTCAATCTCGCCGAAGACCGCCAGGTATTGCGCGCGCTGGAAAGCTGGCACCCCGGCTATATCGACTGGTGGAAGGATATGGGGCCGGAAGGCTTTCAGCAGGCGCTGGTCTATCTGCGCACCGCGGTGTCGGTCGATCCCAAGGGCTGGGCCAAGTTCGATTACGTCAAAATGCCGGATTACCGCTGGGGCATTCTGCTGGCGCCAAGCGAGGAAGGCCGCAAGATCCCGTTCGGCCGCCATTACGGCGAGCCGGTCTGGCAAGACGTGCCGGGCGAATATCGCGCCATGCTGCGCCGCCTGATCGTCATCCAGGGCGACACCGAGCCGGCTTCGGTCGAGCAGCAGCGCCATCTCGGCAAGACCGCGCCGTCGCTCTACGACCTGCGCAACGTGTTTCAGGTCAATGTCGAGGAAGGCCGCCACCTCTGGGCGATGGTCTATCTGTTGCAGAAATATTTCGGCCGCGACGGCCGCGAAGAAGCCGCCGAACTGTTACAGCGCCGCTCCGGCGACGCCGACAAGCCGCGCATGCTCGGCGCCTTCAACGAGGCGACGCCGGACTGGCTGTCGTTCCACATGTTCACGTTTTTCACCGACCGCGACGGCAAGATGCAATTGGAGAGTCTCGCCCAATCCGGCTTCGATCCGCTGTCGCGGACCTGCCGCTTTATGCTGACCGAGGAAGCGCATCACATGTTCGTCGGCGAGACCGGCGTCGGCCGCACCATCCAGCGCACGTGCGAGGCGATGAAAGCCGCCGGCATCGACGACCCGAACAATATCGACAAAGTGCGTGCGCTCGGCGTCATCGACCTGCCGACGATGCAGAAGAAGCTCAATCTGCATTATACGCTCTCCCTCGATCTGTTCGGCTCGGAAGTCTCGACCAACGCCGCCAATTGTTTCACCGCCGGGCTGAAAGGCCGCTTCCAGGAGACCAAGATCGACGACGATCACCGGCTTGAGCACGCGACCTATCCGGTGCTCAAATTCGTCGACGGCGAGATCAAGCGCGTCGACGAGCCGGCGCTGACCGCGATCAATATGCGGCTGCGCGACGATTACACCGCCGACTGCCAGCGCGGGCTCGACCGCTGGAACAAGATCATCGACAAGGCCGGCGTCGCTTTCAAATTCGAGCTGCCGCATGTCGGCTTCCACCGCCAGATCGGCGAGTTCAAGGACGTGCACGTGTCGCCGGCGGGGCTCATCGTCGACGAGGCAACCTGGAACCGCGACAAAGGCAAATGGCTGCCGTCCAAGGACGACGGCGATTTCATCGGCAGCCTGATGCAGCCGGTCACCGAGCCCGGCCAGTTCGCCGGCTGGATCGCCCCGCCGCGCATCGGCATCGACAACAAGCCGGGCGATTTCGAATACGTGAAAATCGCGGCGTAACGTCATTCCGGGGCGGCCCGCAGGGCCGAGCCCGGAATCCATAGCCACGAACATTGCAGAATCGGCGCCGAGCGTACCCTGCGAGGATGGTGATTATGGATTCCGGGCTCGCTACGCGCCCCGGAATGACAAGGCCCCACCACGATGGTTAATCGGGTCTTAACCTCGCCATACCTATGCTATTGCACCGGTGATGCGGCGGGCGACCCCGCTGTTGACTGATGTACAGGATGACCCGCGAGTCTGCCCCTATCAGTAATGGCGCCGAAGCTGGCGCCCCTTCGGTTCGCGCGCCCAACGGGCGGTCGCCCTTCGTGCGCACGCGCGAGCTCATTGGCGATACGCCACCCGGCAAGCCGCCGATCAGCCTCGCCGTCGGCGAGCCGCAGCATCCGATCCCGCCGTTCGTCGGGCCGATCATTGCCGCTCACGTCGCGGAGTTCGGCCGCTATCCCGCCAACAAGGGCCTCGATGAATTCGGCGTCGCCGTCGCCGGATGGCTCGGCCGCCGCTACGAGCTGCCGCGCGCGGTCGATCCGGCAAACGAAGTGCTGGTGCTCAACGGCACCCGCGAGGGACTGTTTCTCGCCGCGCTCGCCGCCAAGAATTGGGTCACGCCGCGCCCGGGCCGGCCGGCGATGCTCATCCCCAATCCATTTTACGCCGCTTATGCCGCGGGCGCGATCGGCGCTGATTGCGAGCCGGTCTATCTGCCGACCACGCGCGAGACCGGCTTCCTGCCGGACCTCGATGCGCTCGACGACGTGCTCCTGGCGCGCACGGTGGCGTTCTACATCGCCTCGCCGTCCAATCCGCAGGGTGCGGTCGCCGATCGCGCTTACCTCGAAAAGCTGACCGCGCTGGCCGGGCGTTTCGGCTTTTTGATTTTCTCCGACGAATGCTATTGCGAGATCTACAGCGAGCGCCCGCCGCACGGCATGCTCGAAGCTTCGGGTGCGGATTTCGCCAACGTCGCCGTCTTTCACTCGCTGTCGAAGCGCTCCAGCCTGCCGGGATTGCGCATCGGCTTCGCCGCCGGCGACAAGAGCTTCATGCGAACCTTTCTGGAGCTGCGCAACGTCGCCGCGCCGATGGTCCCGACGCCGATGCAGTATGTCGCCATCGCCGCCTACAACGACGAAAAGCACGTCGAGGAGAACCGGCGGCTCTATCGCGAGAAATTCGATCTCGCCGACCAGATCGTCGGCGACCGTTACGGCTATCGCCGTCCCGCCGGCGGATTCTTCCTTTGGCTCGACGTGGCGACGCAGGGCGGCAGCGAGGCGGCGACGCTGCGGCTGTGGCGCGAGGCCGGCTTGCGCGTGGTGCCCGGGCGCTATCTGGCGCGCGAGCGGGCCGACGGCAGCAATCCCGGCGCCGACTATATCCGCGTCGCCATGGTGCATAACAACGAGATCACCGCCGAGGCGATGCATCGCCTGGTGGCGGTGCTTGGCTGATTGGACCGATACAGAGATGGATCGACCGCAGCAATGTCGATGATCGACCGCAGCCGCGACGGCATGGCGCATCTGTCCAGCCAGCTCGGCGCCATATTGCAGCGCCGGCTGCGCGAGCTCGGCGGCGTGGCGCTGATTAGCCTCAACATGATGGCGGCGCTCGCGCTCGCCACCTGGTCGGTGCAGGATCCGTCGCTTAGCCACGCCACCGACGCGCCGGTGCACAATCTGCTCGGCATGCCCGGCGCCATCGCCGCCGATCTGATGATGCAGCTCCTCGGGCTCGGCTCGCTGGCGCTGCTGTTGCCGATCGCGGTGTGGGGCTATCGGCTGCTCGGCCACCGTCCGCTCAGCCATGAGCGGCTGCGCGTACTGTTGTGGCTTGCCGGCGCGGTGCTGACCTCCGCCTTCGCCTCCTGCCTGCCAAAGAGTCCGCGCTGGCCGCTGCCCTCCGGCCTGGGCGGCGTCATCGGCGACGCGGTGCTGCGCCTGCCGGCCTATTTGCTGCATGCGCCGCTTGCCGGCACGCATCTCCTTGGCGCCGCCATGGTGCTCGGCGCCGCCGCGCTTGTCACTTTTGCCGGCGCCGCCGGCATTCTCTGGCGCGATGCGGTCAACGAGGACGAGGACGACGCAGAGGCGGACGAAGAGCCGGCGGAGGACGCCGACGACAGCGGCTGGATCTCGCTCGGTTTTTTGGCGCATTCGCTGCTGAGTTTCCGCGCTCGGCTGGCGCTGCTGTTTCGCGGCCGGCCGCGGACGCCGATGCCGCGGGACGACAGCGCGATGCCGCGCCGCCGCGTCGAGCCGCGCTTCGCGCCGGCCGGCGCGGCTGAGGTCGAGAACGAGGATGGCGAGGACGATGCCGACGACGCGGAAGCCGCGCCGCGCGTGCGAAAGCCGCGGGCGCCAAAGCCGCGCCGTTCCGGCAGCGGTTATATTCTGCCGCCGCTCGAATTGCTCACGCCGCCCAGCAAAAGCGGCCGCGCCACCGTCAGTTCCGAGACCTTGCGGGATAACGCCGCCGCGCTCGAAGGCGTGCTCGGCGATTTCGGCGTGCGCGGCGAGATCATCAATGCGCGGCCCGGCCCGGTGGTGACGCTCTACGAGCTGGAACCGGCGCCGGGCATTAAATCGTCGCGCGTCATCAGCCTCGCCGACGACATCGCCCGCTCGATGAGCGCGCTCTCGGCGCGCGTTGCCGTGGTGTCGGGACGCAACGCCATCGGCATCGAACTGCCCAACCCGACGCGCGAGAAAGTCTATCTGCGCGAGCTTCTCGCCTCGGACGATTACACCGAGAGCGCCGCGCGGCTGCCGCTGTGCCTCGGCAAGGCGATCGGCGGCGAAGCGGTGCTGGTCGATCTGCAACGCATGCCGCATCTGTTGATCGCCGGCACCACCGGCTCCGGCAAATCGGTCGCCATCAACACCATGATTCTCAGCCTGGTGTATCGGCTGCAGCCGGACCAGTGCCGGCTGATCATGGTCGATCCGAAGATGCTCGAGCTTTCTGTCTATGACGGCATCCCGCATCTGCTCACCCCCGTCGTCACCGATCCGAAGAAGGCGGTGGTGGCGCTGAAATGGGCGGTGCGCGAGATGGAGGAGCGCTACAAGAAAATGTCGAAGCTCGGCGTGCGCAATATCGACGGCTACAATGCGCGCGTCGCCGAGGCGAATAAAAAAGGCGAGAAGCTCAACCGCACCGTCCACACCGGCTACAATCGCGAGACCGGCGAGGCGATCTACGAGAACGAAGAGCTCGATCTCGAGCCGCTGCCGTATATCGTCGTCATCGTCGACGAGATGGCCGACCTGATGATGGTCGCCGGCAAGGACATCGAGGGCGCGGTGCAGCGGCTGGCGCAGATGGCGCGCGCCGCCGGCCTGCACGTCATTCTGGCGACGCAACGGCCATCGGTCGACGTCATCACCGGCACGATCAAAGCCAATTTCCCGACCCGCATCTCGTTCCAGGTCACCTCCAAGATCGACAGCCGCACCATTCTCGGCGAGCAAGGCGCCGAGCAGCTGCTTGGCCAGGGCGACATGCTCTACATGGCCGGCGGCGGCCGCATCAGCCGCGTCCACGGCCCGTTTGTCTCCGACGAAGAGGTCGAGAAGGTGGTGCGCCACCTCAAATCGCAGGGCCAGCCGGAATATCTCGAAGCGGTCACCGCCGAGGAGCCGCAGGACGAGGACGGCAATCCGATCTTCGACGCCACCGCGATGGGCGGCGCCGAGGGCGGCGACCTCTACCAGCAGGCGGTGCAAATCGTCACACGCGACCGCAAGGCTTCGACCAGCTACATTCAGCGCCGGCTGCAGATCGGCTACAATCGCGCCGCGTCGCTGATGGAGCGCATGGAGCAGGAAGGCATCGTCGGCCAGCCCAATCACGCCGGCAAGCGCGAAATCCTGGTCGAGGGCGCCGACGAGGATCACTATTGAGAATCGGGTCTCGGCGTCTTAAGCGTGAACAGAGTAGCCGCGAATTCGCCATATCGGGCGCTTAGCGGACTTCGGTCACGGGCGTGCTGACCGTGCATCCTTTGATGCATCGCCAGGGACGCATCGGCGGGAGAGGGATATGGCGGAACGGGGCTTAGCGAAACTCGGCCCGGCGATCATAATCGTGGCGTTCATCTGCGGGCTGGGCATTCTCAGGCCCGCGAGTGCTTTCGCCGAAAACGTGCCCTTGCCGACGCCGGCGCCATTGCCGAAAACCGGAGTCGCTGCGGCGCCCGCGGCAACCGACAGCATTCCGGTTCCGCCGGCGCCGATACCGCAGGCGAAGTCGGCCCCGCAATCGCCTCCGGTGCCTCAAGCCTCATTGCAGCCGAACCACAGTCCGGGCTTCTTCCCGTTCTCCGACAAGGGCGCGTCGAACCAGGCCACCGCCTTCGACAACAAGCAGCGCGCCCTGCTCGACCGCATCAGCATGTATCTGTCGAGCATCCAGACCATGGTCGGCAATTTCGTGCAGATCGGACCCGACGGCGGGCGCACCGAGGGAACGTTCTATCTGCAGAAACCCGGCCGCGTGCGTTTCGAGTATAACCCGCCGAGCCCGATCGACATCATCGCCGACGGTTCCTCGGTCGTCGTGCGCGACCGCAAGCTGGCGACGCAGGACCTTTATCCGCTGTCGGAGACGCCGCTGCGCTATCTGCTCGCCGACCGCCTCGATCTGTTGCGCGACACCGACGTCGTCAGCGTGACATCCGACGATACTTTCGACACCGTCACCATCGAGCAAAAGCAATTGATGATCGGCACCGACAAGCTGATGATCATGTTCGACGCCAAGGATCTCACGCTCAAGCAATGGACCGTCACCGATCCGCAGGGCTTCGACACCACGGTCGCGGTCTATAATCTCGACACCGCCAAAAAGCCCGATCCGAACCTGTTCGTGATCAATTATCAGGGCAATCAGGGCAGCATCAGCAACCAATAGCGCTGTCGGGCTCCGCAAAGATGGGGCCAGCCTACGCCTCAATCCCTTGTGGATACCGGATCGTCCGTCCGCGCGGATGGTGACACATGGGCGGATGCTGGTTTAATGACCGTTCCGGCCCACATTCACGACCATGCAAATCAAGCTCACAACCTGGAACATCAATTCGGTGCGGCTGCGCATCGATCTGGTCGCCAGATTCATCAAGGCGGTCCGCCCCGATATTCTTTGCCTGCAAGAGACCAAGTGCCCGGACGACGCCTTTCCGCGCAAACGCTTCAAGCGGCTCGGCTATGAGCACGTCGCGCTCAACGGCCAGAAGGGCTATCACGGCGTCGTCGTGCTTTCGCGGTTACCGCTCGAAAGCTTCAATATCCAGAGCTTCTGCGGCAAGACCGACTGCCGCCATGTCTCCGCGGTGTTCGGCGAGCGCGCCGGGCTGCGCGATCCGATCACGGTGCATAATTTCTACGTCCCGGCCGGCGGCGACATTCCCGATCCGGCGGTCAATCCGAAATTCGCCCACAAGCTTGCTTTCCTCGATGAGATGCGCGACGCGCCAGCCTTGCGGCCGGCACGGTCGGAGCGCGCCATCCTGGTCGGCGATCTCAACGTCGCGCCGCGCGAGCACGACGTCTGGAGCCATAAGCAGATGCTGCGCGTGGTCTCGCATACGCCGATCGAGTGCGAGAAATTCACCGCAGCGCTGGGCGCCGGCGGCTGGATCGACAGCATGCGAAGGCTTACGCCTGAGCCGGAGAAGCTTTACACGTGGTGGAGCTATCGCGCCGCCGACTGGCGCGCCGCCGACCGCGGCCGGCGTCTCGACCACGTCTGGAGCTCGGATGCGCTGGCCGACCGTGTCTGCGGCGTCGCCATCGCCAAGAATTATCGCGGCGCCGAGCGGCCCTCCGACCACGTCCCGGTGACGGCGACCCTGGAGCTCTAGGTCATGAGCGCGGCGAAGCCCGGTTCGGACGATTCCCTGAAGGCTTGGCGCAGCCGCGTCAAAGAGTGGCACGACGTCACGCGCGAGCCGGGCCTCACCGCGCTGCTGGTCATCGAAAGCTTGATGATCTTTCTCATCATTCCGCTCACCGGAATGGGCGTGCTGCCGGAATTCGTCCTGCCGGCGATGTTCATCCTGCTGGTGATCTCCATTCTCGTCGTCACTTGGCACAGCCATGTCGCCGCTATCGCAGTGACGACGGCCGTCGTGCTCAGCCCGGTCGGCACGATTCTCTGGCGCGAGCACCCCTCGACGCTGACGGAATGGCTGAGCGGGGGCGGCCGCCTCCTTGCCATCAGCGCCGTAAGCGTCGTCATCGCCCGCGCGGTCTTCGCTTCTGGGCGCGTGAGCATTCATCGCGTGCAAGGCGCGATCGTCCTTTATCTGAATTTCGCGCTGTTGTTTTTCACCATTTACCGGCTGATGGAAGTCCTGCTGCCCGGCTCGTTCAGCAATCTGCCGCATGCCGGCACCGAATACGGTTCCGGAGCGGCGCTGCTTTATTTCAGCTTCACGACGCTGACTTCGCTGGGCTACGGCGACATCACGCCGATCCATCCTTTGGCGCGCAGTTTCGCCAATCTGGAAGGCGTGATCGGGCAGCTCTATCCGGCGACGCTATTGGCGCGGCTGGTCAGCCTCGAAATCGAGCACCGCCGGCAGAGCAAGAGTTGAAAAACTACGATCGCGGCCCGGTATCGCGAGCGAGCGCAGCGCGGACGTTCTCCATCTCGCGCGCCCATTGATCGGCGCGCGTTGCGATCAGCTCACGCAGCCGCTGCGCGGCCTCCGGATAGCTGTCGAGCATGCGCAGAAACATGGTGCGCGAGATGCGCAGGACGATGGAATCCTCGCGCGCGACCGCCGTGGCGGGCCGCTGCGATTGCACCAGCAATGCGCCTTCGCCGAGCAAGGCCCCCGGCTCTGCGATCAGCTCGGTATCACCGGCGCGTTCCAGCGTGAGCGCAAACGAGCCCTGTTGGACGATGTAGGCGCAGTCGGCGGCGTCGCCGGCAGCGAACAGGACCTGGCCAGCTTCGACCGAATAGGCTTCGGCGCCGATGGCGAGGATGCGCAACGCCGGCGCGCCGAGCCGGCGCAGCACGGGCACCTGGCTCAAAAACGCGATGTCATCCTCGATGGTCATGACAATCCGCGATCAGGGCGCAAGATCATGCTGCCAATCATGGTGCCGAGTGATTGCACAAATCATGGCACCAACTTGTAGCCGCCGGCTTCGGTGACCAGGATGGCGGGCACGGCGGCATCCTTCTCGATCTTCTGCCGCAAACGATAAATGTGCGTCTCCAGCGTGTGGGTGGTGACACCGGAATTGTAGCCCCAGACTTCCTGCAGCAGCGTCTCCCGCGACACCGGCCGCTGCCCGGCGCGAAACAGATAACGCAGGATCGAGGTCTCCTTTTCGGTCAGCCGCACTTTGTTGCCCTTGGGATTGAGCAACAGTTTCGAGCTCGGCCGGAACGTGTAAGGGCCGATGGTGAACACCGCGTCCTCGCTCGCCTCGTGCTGGCGAAGCTGTGCGCGGATGCGCGCCAACAGCACGGCGAAGCGGAACGGCTTGGTCACGTAATCGTTGGCGCCGGATTCCAGCCCGAGGATGGTGTCGGAATCGGTGTCGTGGCCGGTCAGCATGATGATCGGCGCCTTAAAGCCGTTCTTGCGCAGAATGCGCACGGCTTCGCGGCCGTCGATGTCCGGCAGGCCGACGTCCATGAGGACGAGGTCGACCTGTCCGGTCTTGGCCGACTGCACGCCTTTGCTGCCGGTATCGACGGCTTCGGCCTCGAATTCCTCGTGCAGCGACAGCTGCTCGGTCAGCGCGTCGCGCAGCTCCGCATCGTCGTCGACAATGAGAATTTTCCGCGTATTCGGCATGAAATCCGGGCCCTGCCGCCGCTTTGCCGCGCTCATGGCGCGAAGTAGAGTTTCTCAGGATACAAGAGCAGGCGGGCGTTGGGAATCCAAGGGGCCGGGATGCGACGAACCTCGTTTCGCTTCATCCGCATCCAGGCCCGGCCGGACCGGCGCTCGCAAGGTTGGTTATCCGGTTCTGGGGCATTGAAGCCTTTGCAGGTGGCGCTGGGCCGCGGCGGGATCAAGGCGGCTAAACGCGAAGGCGACGGCGGCACGCCGGCAGGCTGTTTTCACCCGGTCCGGCTGTGGTGGCGGCCGGATCGGCTGCCGCGGCCGCGGACTTTGCTTCCCGTGCGTGGGATAAGGCCGGATGATGCCTGGTGCGAAGACCCCTCGGATCGTCGCTATAACCAAGCCTTCCGCAGGTCGGCCAATGAACCAGGCGACCGGCTGCGCCGGGACGACGGCCTCTACGACCTGATCGTCGAAATCGACCACAATACCCGGCCACGCGTGGCCGGCCGCGGCAGCGCCGTGTTTATCCATGTCGCGCGGGACGGATTTGCACCGACGGCGGGCTGCGTCGGCTTACGACGCAACGAGTTGCTGCAATTGCTGCGATCTTTGTCACGAAAAACGCGAATCATAATTCATTCCTAATGGGCACTCGCGCTCCGAAAATCGCCGTGCCGACACGCACATGGGTGGCGCCGAAGGCAATTGCGGTCGGAAAATCGGCGCTCATTCCCATCGAAAGAAACTTCAAGCCATTGCGACGGGCGATCTTGGCGGTGAGCGCAAAATGCGGCGCCGGCGCCTCATTCTGCGGTGGAATGCACATCAGGCCGGAAGTAACCAGTCCATAACGATCGCGGCAGGCGGCGAGAAAGGCTTCGGCCTCCTGCGGCAGCACGCCCGACTTTTGCGACTCGGCGCCGGTATTGATTTCCACGAACAACAGCGGCTGCCGCTTCTGCTTGGCGATCTCCTTGGCCAAGGCCTCGGCCAGGCTTGCCCGATCGACCGAATGGATGGCGTCGAACAGTGCCACCGCCTCCTTGGCCTTGTTCGATTGCAGCGAGCCGACCAGGTGCAATTCTATACCGGGGTGGCGCGCGATCAGCGCCGGCCATTTGACCTTGGCCTCCTGCACCCGGTTCTCGCCGAAGACGCGCTGCCCGGCGGCGATGACGGGCTCGATCGCTTCGGCGCCGAATGTCTTCGACACCGCCACCAGGGTGACGGTTGCGGCATCGCGGCCGGCCTCGCGGCAGGCTTTCGCGATGTCCGCCCGCACGGCTGTAATAGCGTCCTGCCGGTCCGTGGTTTCGATCATGGGTTCGATCATGGCTTCCATCATGGTTTCCATGCGGTCAACGGCCGCGCGAACAGTTTAGCGATGGCGCGAGGCCCGTTTTTACGCGCCTCCGCTAGGTTGGGAAACCGGGGCGGGAACGGGCACAATGTCCGACGGTCAAGCAAAATCGCAGGCCTTGTCGCGGCGGAACAAGCCGTTTCTGAGCATCCGCGCCCGGCTCCTGGTGCTGGCACTGTTGGCGATCGCGCCGCTGATGATGGAGCGCGTCCACGGGCTCGAAGCCGCCCGCGCCGCGCGCACCGAACGCGCCAACGCCGACGTGGTCGATCTGGCCCGGCGCGGCGTCGAGGCGCAACGCGAGATTATTTCGTCGACCCGCGCGATATTGCAGATCGTCTCGCGCGTCTTTGCCGAAGTCCCGATCGACCGGTCCAATTGCAAGCAATACATGGCCGGCTTGACGGCCAAAATTCCCTGGATCCGCGATCTGTCGGTGGCCTCGACCGACGGGCGCATCACTTGCTCGACCGAACCGACGGCCATCGGTTTGAACGTTTCCGATCGTCCGCATTTTCAGAATGCATTGCATTCGCGGGAATTCGCGCTGAGCAATTATCTGATCAATCGGCTCAATCAGGTGCCGAGCCTGGTCGCCACCTTTCCCGTCATCGCCGACGACGGTGCCATCAAGGGCGTCGTACTCGCGGTGATCAATCTGCAATGGATCGGCGATCTGGCGTCGAGCGTGGCGCAGCACACAGGGGCGTCGGCCGTGCTGCTCGACGGCAACGGGACACTCATTGCGGGCTCGCCCGATCAGCAGCGCAACATTGGAAAACGGTTCGACGATGCCTTGGCGCGGGAGATGCTCGCCAACGACGAAGGTGCGATCACGACAACCGGCTTCGACGGCGTTCGTCGCATCTTCGCCTATGTCCGCGTGCCCTGGACCGATGCGCGGCTGGCGGTTGGTCTCGACGAGAGCGCCGTGCACAGCGGCATCGACAGCAAGATCAACTTCGCCTATCTGCAGCTTTTCCTGTTCGGCATATTCGTCGTGCTGCTGGCCTGGTTCGGCGGCGAGCAGCTGGTGGTGAAGCCGATCCGATCGCTGGTGCGCACCGCGGCGCGCTTCGGGCGCGGCGATTTGCACGTGCGCGCCTCGCAGGAGCCCTGGGTCGCCGAGTTCGCGCCGCTGGCGGCCGCGCTCGACGACATGGCCGCCAAGCTCGCCGCCCGCGAAGAGGAGCTGCAGATCGCCAATCAGCATCTCGAGGAGCTGGCGAGCCTCGACGGTTTGAGCGGGCTCGCCAACCGGCGCGGCTTCGATCGCGAACTGAACCGCGAATGGCGGCGCGCCGGCGAGAAATGCGAGCCGCTGGCGCTGATGATGGTCGATATCGATCACTTCAAGCTGTTCAACGACCGCTATGGCCATGTCGCCGGCGATACCTGCCTGCGTGCGGTCGGCGAGACGCTGTCGCTGGTGACGCTGGACGAGGCGGTGCTGGTCGCCCGCTACGGCGGCGAGGAGTTTGCGCTGCTGCTGCCCGGCCTCAATCTCGAACGGGCCAAAGCGATTGCCGACGAGGCGCGCAGGGCCGTCGAAGACTTGCAAATCAATCACGCCGAATCGCCGTGCGGCTATGTCACCATCAGCATCGGCGTCGAATCCATCATTCCCGACAGGTTTCAAACCACCGCCGATCTCGTCGAAGCGGCCGACACCGCGCTCTATGCCGCAAAACGCCGCGGCCGCAATAACGTAGTCGCGCATGTCCGGCCGCTGTTGCGCGCGGCGTCCTGACGACCCCGCGGCTGCAAATCAGGATTGACGCCTCTTCTTTTGCGACTTGCCGTGCGCTGCGGGCGCTGTTTTCTTGGCGACTTTCGAGGCCGGCCCCTTGTCCGGCGGCGCCCAGATCATGCCTTCGAGCTTCATGCCGTCGGGATCGGTGAAATAGACGGCGTAGTAATTGCGGCCGTAATACTCGCCAGCCGGATCAACGACATTCATGCCGTTGGCTTCGAGAAAGGCGCCAAGCGCATCGACGTCCTTGCGGCTCGCCAGCTCGAACGCATAGTGGTGAAAGCCGATATCACCCTTGCGGTATTTATGCTTCTTGCCCTGCGCATCCGCAGCCGCGATCCACAACAGGGTCTTGCCGTTGCTCCAGCCAGCCATGTCCTCGTATTCGTGCTTCAGCTTGAAGCCGAGGAACTTGAGGAGCTTGTCATAGAACTCCTTGGAGCGGGCGAAGTCGCCGACGCTCAAGACCAGATGGTCGATACCGACGACACGCGGCATGGTGCTGCCCTCCTCTCTGGCGGGTTGCTCTGGCCCAGGCTGCGGCGCTAGATGTCAACTGCCATGCCAACTGCCTTGCCCCGCACTTTGTTCGACAAGATCTGGGACTTCCATTGCGTCGGCCAGCGCGCCGATGGCCGCGATCTCATCTATATCGACCGCCACGTGCTGCACGAATTGCACGCCCATCATGCCTTCGCCCAGCTGCAAAAGCAGCAGCGAAAAGTGCATCGGCCCGACCTGACCTTCGCGGTGCAGGACCACACCGTGGCGACCAAGCCCGGCCGCAACGACGACACCAACCCGACGGGCACCGCCTTTATCAAGGCGATGCGCGAGGGCTGCCGCAACAACGGCATCCGGCTGTTCGATATCGACGATCCCGAGCAGGGCATTTCGCACGTGGTGGCGCCGGAACTCGGCATCGTGCTGCCCGGCGCGACGCATGCGGTCCCCGACAGCCACGCCAGTACCGTCGGCGGCCTCGGCGCGCTCGCTTTCGGCTGCGGCACCAGCGAGCTGGCGCATATCCTGGTCACGCAGGTGATGGCGCTCAAGCGGCCGAAGCGCATGCACGTACGTCTCGACGGCGCTCTCGGGCCTCACGTCAATGCGAAAGATATCGCCCTGCGGCTCATCGCCGAGCTCGGCGTGGCAGGCGCGCGCGGCTATGTCGTGGAATATGCCGGCGCGGCGGCACGCGCCATGCCGATCGAACAGCGCATGACGCTATGCAATCTCAATATCGAAATGGGCGGCCGGTCCGGCTTTGTCGCGCCCGACGCGGCGACCTTTACCTGGCTCGCGGGCCGTCCGTATGCGCCGCAGGGCGCGGCCTGGGATCGCGCGCTCGCTTATTGGCGCACGCTGCAATCGGACGACGACGCCGCGTTCGACCGCGAGGTCGTGCTCGATTGCGCGGGCCTCGAACCGCAGATCACCTGGGGCACCGATCCGAGCCAAGTCGTCGGCATTTCGGGCCGCGTGCCCGAGCCGGCCGCGGTCGATCCGAGCCGGCGCGCCGCGGCGGAAAGCGCTTTCGCCTATATGGGTCTTGCGCCGGGAACGCCGCTCGCCGGCCTGCCGGTCAATCGCGTCTTTATCGGCTCCTGCACCAATAGCCGGCTGCCCGACTTGCAGACCGCCGCCGCGGTGGTGCGCGGCCGGCGCGTCGCCGAGGGCGTCGTCGCCATGGTCGTGCCGGGCTCGTCGAGCGTGAAGCGCGAGGCCGAAGCAGCCGGACTCGACCGGGTGTTTCGCGACGCCGGTTTCTTCTGGGGCGAATCGGGCTGCTCGATGTGTGCCGGGGGAAATGGCGATCGCGGCCAACCCGGCGAACGCTGCGTGTCGACCACCAATCGCAATTTCGAGAACCGGCAGGGGCCGAAAGTGCGCACCCATCTCGCCAGCCCGGCGACCGCGGCGGCCACCGCGATCGCCGGCCGCATCACCGATGTCCGGCAATTGCTGGCGGGAGCCGCGTGATGCAGCCGTTCACCTCCCATACCGGCATCGCCGCGCCGCTCCTCAAGGACGACGTCAATACCGACCAGATCGCGCCGGTCATGCATTCGCGCAGCCTCAAAGAGGACTACAAGGCGATGCTGTTTCATCGCGCCCGCCACCGCGAGGACGGCAGCGAAGATCCGGATTTCGTCCTCAACAAGCCGCAGTTTCGTGACGCCGGCATTCTGGCGACCGGCCAAAATTTCGGCGCCGGCTCGTCGCGCGAATCCGCGGTGTGGAGCATGGTGGCGAACGGCATCCGCGTCGTCGTGGCCAAGAGCTTTGCCGATATCTATCGCGAGAATTGCCTGCAGAACGGCGTGTTGCCGGTGATGCTCGGCCCGCAAGACGCCGAGGCCTTCATCGCCCGCGTCGTCGCCGCCAACGGCGCCGCGCCGTTTACGGTCGATCTGGTGACGCAGCGCATCAGCGGTCCCGGTGGGCCGGACATCGCCTTCGAAATATCGGCGGCAGAGCGCACGCGGCTGCTTGAAGGGTCTCGACGATATCGGCATGACGCTCAAGCACATGGACGACATCGCCGGCTGGGAGCGCCGCGCCGCGGCGGCGCAGCCTTGGCTGCAGACGGCACAGGACAGCCGGTAATCGGCACAGCGTGAAAAGGGAGACTGCGTGATGAGCGTGCGCAAGAAATTCCAGGCAATCATGGCGGGCAAGCGGCTGGTGCTAATGCCGGGCGCCTATGACGCATTGTCGGCGCGCATCATGGAAGCCGAAGGTTTCGAGGCGCTGTGCGCCGGCGGCTATGCCGCCATCGGCTCGATGCTGGCGCAGCCCGACACCGGCCAGTCCAACATGCGCGATTATGCCGATCACTACGGGCGCATCGCCGCCGCCGTCGAGGTGCCGGTCTATGTCGACTGCCGATACCGGATTCGGCGGCGTCAACAATGTGCGGCAGATGGTGCGCGCCTTCGAGGCCGCCGGCGTCGCCGGCATCTTCATCAGCGACCAGGTGTTTCCCAACCGTTGCGGTTATCTGCCGGGCAAGCAGGTGATCCCGGTCGAGCAGATGCTGGCCAAGATCAAGGCCGCGCTTGACGCCCGGCGCGATGCCGACTTCTTCATCGCCGGCCGCACCGACGCCGCCGGGGTCGACGGCCTCAACGCCGCGATCGAACGCTGTCAATTGTTCATGGACGCCGGCGCCGACATGGCAAAACCCATGGGCGTCGACACCATCGACGACATCAAGCGCGCCATACGCGAAATCAGCGGCCCACATATGGCGACGCTGTCGCAGGCGGCGGGAATGAAGCAGCGCAGCTTGGCGGACCTCGAAGCGGCCGGCGTCGTGGCGGCGACTTTTCCCTCGCTGGCCTTGTTCGCCGCAGCGCAGGCGGTGCGCAACGTGCTGCGCACCCTCAAGCGGGAGAACTCGCTCACCCCCACCTTCGAGCACCTGCTGCCGCTCGACGATTACTACGGCTTAGTCGGGCTCAAGGAACAGTTGGCGCGCGAGGAGAGCTACGACCGCGCTGCCGCCGCCCTGGTGCGCAAGCGAGCCGCCGAATAGCCGCCCGGCGACCGATCTAACGGGTTAAAAGGGGACCGCCAAAAAGAAAGGGGCCGGCACGAAGCCGGCCCTTCCCCCATACAATGCCGTTAGGCATTACCCCTTGGTAACCACCGGCGGCGGGGCCTTACCCTTGCCGGTCTGAGCGCAGCCAGCGATGCTCAGGAGAGCCAACACCGCGGCCGTTGCAATAGCGATCTTTTTCATAGGGAACTCCCCCTTGTCATGACAGGGTTAACCATACAGAGGGGCCCCCCAGTCCTCTAGTGCTGAAAAGACACAGTCATGATCTGATTGCACCGCATTTCCGGTTCCAATCGCGGTGTTTTTGGCTTGCAGCGCAAAGCGCGCGCGAACAGGTCCATTGGCCTATAAATTTGGGTCGGAGCGACGAATAATCGGCAGCCAACGGCCGATCTTTGCCCTATCCGGGGCAGCCTCGGCAGCGTTGCAAATATGGCGCAGTGGCAAAAATCCATAAAAGCTGCCGAACATTTGCCACCGGGCAAAGGCCAATTATTGTTACCATTGCCGAACTGGACGCGACGGACTAACGCCAAATCGCCTTAAGTGCATGCGATTGCAGAAGTTCAACGCGCAACCCGGTTACCTCGATGGCTGGTCACGGTTCGGTTTGGCCAGGCTCACGGAGGGCATCATGCGGCATAGATTGAGCGACCGTAGTTCGCCCTGTTTGGCTCGGGGTCGCGTTCGTTTTGACGGCGCTCCTGGGCCTCGGGGTGTCCATCGCAAACGCGCAGAACTCAAGGACAATCCTGCGCACCGGCAATCCAACGACCTCGGTCGTGACCACCGGCTCCGGCAACTATTACATCGAGTTTCGCGCGCGCTACGCCTGGGACTATGGCCATACCTATCTCGTGCACGGCCGGGTCGGCGTGCCGCCGACCAAAGCCGACGTTGCGGGCCTCTCTCCGGTCGGCGACGACTCCACGGCCTGGGTGGTCGGCCATTACGTCCCGGTGCCTGCGGAAACCGGATGGACCGACGGCGACCTCGAGAACAAATATGTGACCGCGCGCTATCGCGTGCTGATGAACAAAGACGAATACGACCGCGTCCTCACCTACATCAAGGGATTGCAAGAGCGCTCGCATGTGTGGAGCGCGGAGCTCTATAACTGCAACGCCTTCGTCGGCGACGTGGCGAAGTTCATGGGGCTCAAGGTGCCGGCTTCGTCGCTGATCTATCCCAAGGTGTTCGTGACGCATCTTCGCCTGTTGAATACCGGACACCCGGGAGCGGCGGAGACGCTGATCAGCGACAACGTCAAGGAAATGAGCAGCCCGACGCGCGACGGCAGGGCGATGATCAACAATCATGTCTATACCATCGGCCCCAATGGCGAGCCCGAGTCGAGGGTGGTGCGCGCTGCGCCCACGGCGGCCCCGCACGTCACGATCGGCCAAGTCCGGATATCGAGCCGAACCGGGAACTAGGCCGCCGCATCCAAGCCTCCCTTTAACGACGGACCAAACGTGCAAGCAGCGAGATTCAGCGTGATAGCCGCGTTGGCGGTAGGCCTCGGGCTTTCCGGCTGCGCAACGACCGGCACTCAAGGAACCGCGGCGGCGTCCGGCGGCGGCAATGTTGCCGACGCGAGCGCCAGCGCCTCTGCCCCCGTTCCCATGCGCGACCTCACTCCGGCAGAGAAGAAGGCAATCATGGATGCGGTTTCGCCGTCGCTGCGCAATCCGGCGTCGGCGAAATATCGCTGGGCGAAACTCCCGACGATCGTGAACGATCAGTCCGTCAATTATTGCGGCATGGTCGACGCCCAAAGCCCCTACCCCGCATACAACGGCGAACAGGCCTATATCGTCGAAGCGCAGATGGCGAACAACAGAGTGAAATCCGCCGTCATGGGCCTCATCGCCGGCGGCAAGGACAGATCCATCGTGGCGACGATGTGCGCCAAATACGGTCTCGATCCCAACAAGTCGAGTTGATTTGCCGTATTCCGGGCGCTGGGATCGTTAGAAACGCCGAGTTTGCGACGGTCCCGGCTCTTATGCTCGCGGCGACCATTCCTCGGCGCTGGCGCCGGCCAGCGAGCGCACCCGCTCTTCATCCTTGGCGAACTCGGCGGCCGGACCGGAATAGACGACGTGGCCGTCGTCGAGCACATAGGCGCGGTCCGCGACTTCCACGGCGGCGCGCACATTCTGCTCGACCAGCAGCACCGAGATGCCTTGCGCGCGCGCCGAGGTGACGACCTTGAACACATCCTGCACGATCAGCGGCGCGAGGCCTTGGCTGGGCTCGTCGAGCAGGAGCAGCTTCGGATTCAACAGCAACGCGCGCGCGATCGCCAGCATTTCCTGTTCGCCGCCGGACAATTGCCGGCCCTTGTTGTTCTTGCGTTCCGCGAGCCGCGGAAACAGCTCGTAGATGCGCGGGATCGTCCAGGGGCCGGGTTTCGCGATCGGCACTTTGAGATTTTCTTCCACCGTCAAATTGGGAAAGATACGGCGTCCCTCCGGGACATAGCCGACGCCGAGATTGGCGACCCGATACGGCGGCCAGTCCGTGGTGGCGTGGCCGAAAATACGCACCGCGCCATCGCGCGCATGGGTCAAGCCGACGAGACTACGCAGCGTCGTCGTTTTGCCGGCGCCGTTGCGGCCAAGCAGCGTGACGATCTCGCCCTCCCGCACCTCAAGGCCGACGCCGTGCAGGATGTGGCTCTTGCCGTAATAGGTGTGGAGGCCCTCGGCCTCGAGTACGACGCCGCTCACGCTGCCACCTTCCCCAAATATGCCGCCTGCACCGCCTCGTTGGCGGCGATCTCCTGCGGCGTGCCCTCGGCGAGAAATTTGCCCTGGTCAAGCACCATGATGCGGTCGGCAAGATGGAACACGACGCGCATGTCGTGCTCGATCAGCACGATCGTAAGCTTCTGGTCGCGGTGCAGCTTACGGATCAATTGGGTGATGTCGTAGGTCTCCTGGTCGCCCATGCCGGCGGTCGGTTCGTCGAGCAGCAGGAGCCGCGGCTTGAGCGCCAGCGCCATCATGATCTCGGTGGAGCGCTGGTCGCCGTGCGCCAGCTCGCCGACCAGCCGATCGGCCTTCTCGGTCAAGCCGCTCATCTCCAGCAAGTCGATGACGCGCGCCTTGACCTCGCCGTCGGTATCCTGCGACTGCCAAAATCGCAAGCGATAGCCGCTGGCCACTTCGACAGCGATGCGCAGATTCTCCCGGATCGTGAGTTCCGGGAATACTTCGGTGATTTGGAAGGTGCGGGCGATGCCGCGCCACACCCGCCGCGCCGGCAACAGGTTGCGTGACGTCGTCGCCATCGAAGATAATTCGCCCGGAACTGGGCGTCAGGAAGCCGCTGATCAGGTTGAAGAACGTGGTCTTGCCGGCGCCGTTGGGGCCGATCACGGCGCGCAGTTCGCCCGGCTCGACCATCATCGACACGTCGTTGACGGCGACGAGGCTGCCGAAATGCTTCGAGATTTTTTCAACGCGCAACAGGGTCACGGTGCTGCCTTTCGTCGAATGATGCCGAGCACGCCGCGCGGGAAGAACAACACGATCAGCACGAAGAACAGGCCGATGAAGGACATCCAGTTCTCGGTATGGCTGGAGATGTAGTCCTGCAAAACCAGGAAGATCGCCGAGCCGATCAACGGTCCCCAGAACGACCGCATGCCGCCCAGCACAGCCATGATAACGAAGTTGCCGGACTGATCCCAGCGGATCGCGCGCGGATCGATGAAGTTGTTCATCAGCGCGAACAGCGTGCCGGCGATGCTGACGAAAAAGCAGGAAATCACCCAGGACATCCAGATGTGGCGGTCGACGGGGATGCCGAGAAAACGAGCGCGCCGCTCATTTTCGCGGATCGCCAACAGGGTGCGGCCGAACGGCGAGCGCAGCAGAAACGCCATCGCCGCCGCACAGGCGGCGAAGACGGCCACCACGAAGTAATAGAAGGCCTGCGGATTGTTGAGGATGTCGATTTTGGCGAAGCCGAGATCGAGCGGCATGCGAGTCCAGGCGCTCACCCCGTCATCGCCGCCGGTCGCAGACCGCCACTGGAAAGCGATGTAGTAGAACACCTGGCCAAAGGCGATGGTGCACATCGCGAAATAGACGCCGCGCAGCCGCACGATCAGAGGCCCGATGATCGCCGCCGCCGCGGTGCCGACGACGGTGCCGACCAGCATGCCGAGCGGCGTGCTGGGAACCAAATACTTGATCGTCATCGCGGTGCCGTAGGCGCCGAGGCCGAAATAGGCGGCGTGGCCGAATGAGAGGACGCCGGTGTAGCCGAGCAGGAAATTCAGCGCCATGGCCGCGAGCGCGTAGACCACGACATGGCTGCCAAGCTCGATATAGCTGCCGACCGCGGGCATCCAGAACGGCGCGGTCAGCAGCAGGGCCCAGACCAGAATGTCGCCGGCGCGCTTGTCGAACCTCGGCATCAGAAGCGCCCCTCTTCGCCGAACAGGCCGCGCGGCCGCACGATCAGCACGGCCGCCATCATTACATACATCACCGCTTCGCTCGCCGACGGAAAGTAGACACTGGTGACACCCGAGGCGACGCCGATCAACAAGCCGCCGAGCAGCGTACCGGGCAGACTGCCCAGGCCGCCGACGATGATGGCGATGAAGCTCGGCATGATGAGATTGTCGCCCACCGTCGGCTGCAATCCCAGCATGCCAATGGCCAGCACGCCGGCAAGGCCGGCGAGATAAATGCCGAGGCCGAAATTCAAGTTGCGCAGCACACGCACATTGACGCCCAGCACCGAGACCGTCTCGAGATCGAGCGTGCCGGCGCGGATGCGCAGACCCAAGCGCGTATAATTGAGGATTAGAAACAGGCCGATGACCGCGGCGGCGACCAACGCGACCATGAACACACGATAGCCGGTGAGAAAAAAGTATTCGTTGCTCAACGGCGCTGCGAGCCAGCTCGGAATCTGGTACGGCAGGCTTTGCGCGCCCCAGATGAAGCGCGTGCCATCCTCGATCATGAAGGCGAGGCCGAAAGTTAGGAGCAGACTGTAGAGCGGGTCGCGGCCATAGAGCCGGCGCACCAAGACGCGCTCCACCAGGATGCCGATAAAGGCGACGATGAAAGGCGACGCCACCAGCGCACCCCAAAATCCGAGATACGGCAGCAGCGTATAGGCGACATAGCCGCCGATCGCCAAAAATCCGCCATGTGCAAAATTGATCACGCCGGAAAGATTAAGGATCAACGACAGACCCAGCGCCATCAGCGCATAAAACGCGCCAATGATTAGTCCATTGAAGACGTTGAACAGTAACAGCTGCGACATGCGACGGTTACGAATCCCCCAAACGCGACGTCCGGCAAGAATCGGCCCGCCCTCGCAATGGGGCGGGCCCGACCAGTCCCCGGCTATGGCCCGGCGTAGCTCCCTTCCGTACTAAAACAAACCGGGGACTGCAACGCCGCGGTCCCCGGTCCAAAGCGTCGTTATGACGGCCACACTATCTTGCAGCCGGTCTGGGCGACCGGCAGGGCAGCCTCGTCACCTTTGACGAGCTGGGTGACCGCGAACAGGTCGTCCGGATCGCCGCCCTTCGGAGCCGGCTGTGAATGACCGACAAACAGCGTCGGCATCAGCTGGTTGTCGCCGACGCGGTAGTAGGGATTATTCGGCATCAGCGCGATCTCAGGCGGCAAAACAAGGCCTTGCATCGCCTTGGCCATCTTCAGCGGCTCGAGCGACTTCGCCTTCTCGGCGGCGAGCTTGCAGGTATGGATCGCCGTATAGCCGAACCAGGTGCGCGCCGTCGGCACATTGCCGCCGGTGCGCTTGCGAATGTCGGCGACGAATTCCGTGACATGCGGCACGCCGGGCTGTTTCCAGTACCATTCGAACACCCAGTCGCCGAACAGCGCCTCCGGCGGCAGGCCCTTATTCACTTCGAGCTCCTGCTGCGCACCGGCGATGTGGGTCTTCTTGTCGAGGCCGAACTGGACCGCCTGCTTCAAGCAGTTGATCATGTCGTCACCGGCAAGCAGAAGGATCAGCGCATCGGGATTGGTCGATTGCGCCTTGATCAGATTGGCCGAGAAGTCGGTGGTGCCGAGCGGGGTGAAATCGGCCCCGAGTTCGGTGCCGTTGGCTTCCTTGAGGCTCGCCTCAAAGCCCTGCTGCAGCGAGTGGCCGAAGGCATAGTCGGTGGTGATGAAGTACCACTTCTTACCGTATTTGGTGAGCAGCAGCTTGGAGACCGAATTGGTCTCCATGCGCGTCGTATTACAGACGCGGAAGACGTTCCAATGGCACTGCGTGCCAGTGACGCTGTCGGTATGGCCGCCGGGCACGATGTGGAACACGCCCTTCTGGAAGCTGGTGTTGGCCATCGCCTGGGCCAGCGCCGAATTGATGTTGCCGATGAGAAAGTTGACCTGATCGCGGTCGATCAGCTTGAGCGCCTTCTGCACCGCGGTCGCGGTATCGCCGCTGGTCGAATCCTCGACCACCATCTCCACCTTGCGGCCGAGGATGCCGTTCTTGGCGTTGATCTGCTCGACCGCAAGCTGCGCGCCGATCAGCTCGTTCTTGCCGAGCGCCGCGAATGTGCCGGTCAACGGATTGTCGAGGCCGATCTTGACCGGCTCGTCGGCAAGCGACTTCACTACGAAAGGACTGGCGACCTGCATGGCGCCGAGCGCCAGACCGGCTTTGAGTAGCGTTCGCCGTCGAACCGGGACGCTGACGAAGTCCTTGGACATCCTATTCTCCCTTGAAGGTGTTTTAGCTAGCGCGCAGGTTGGCCATTTATGTCCAACCGATAGATAAGTTCAATCAAACGATTGTCGTATTCCATTTTAAACGCGAAATGCAATGCGCATAGGGGTTGGGACCGTCGATGGCGGCCGATCGCAGCCCATTTTTTAATCAACGCGCCGCGCACCGGCCCTTACTTGGGAAGGAATTATCCTGTTTACGCTGCGGTTGGGCGATCGCCCCTCAAACGGTGAGACAAAGCGCCGCTCCCCTCCATCTGCGAATAAGCGCGCTTTCCAAAATCGCCGCCGCACCAAAATCTGGTTAACGGTGCGATCGATGCTGCGCGTTTCGGTGAAATAAGATGGGCCTTTAGTTGTCTTGGGCAACCATCACGGCGACACATACATCGTCCGCGCGTCGGCGGTAAACGCCTTGCGCGAATCCGGGTCGAGATAAAACATGTGGCCGCCGCGATAGAGCTTGAGCTGCGTGCGCTCTTCGCCCTGGAACGGCGGCAGGTGCTGCAACAGATAGCGCGTGACCGCATAGGGCGTGACCATGTCGCTATAGCCGTGCGCGATCATCAGCCGGAATGACGGCGTCAAAGCGAGCAGCACGCGCAGATCGTCGGTGACGCTCGGCTGGCCGTGGCCTTGCTCCCAATCCCATTTGCTCGAAATGCTGCCGTCGAGCAGGTTGTAGGTCATCTCGGTCTTGAAGCCGAGCTCGTCGCGCGCATAGCCGGCGAAGGCGCTGCCGTAGGCGCGGATCATGCCGTCGAGGATCGGATCGGGGCCGCGTGCCGCGGGCGTTTCGGGATACGGATCGTCGGCGGCGAAGGTCGCGTCGTAATGGCTGACGATCTTGTGGTCGCCGGCGAAATTCTTGATGTAATCGTCGCGGATGAAGCCGCGCGATCGCGTGACCGCGTCCACCGACAGGCCGGTGATCTTGGCGACGCGCGCGTAAAAACTCTTGGCGGCGTCGCCTTGCGGCGGCGGACCGGCGAGCGTGGTGAGAAAATCCGTCAGCGCGAAATGCTCGGCCTGCGCCAGTGCTTCCTGGGTGAACGCGTGTTTGCGCTCGAGCTCGGCGGCGGCGAGCGACGGCAGTTGCAGCGCGGCGCCAAGCGCAAAGCGATCGCCGCCGAATTGGAAGTAGCCGTCGAGCATCGGCGACACCATCAGGAGCCCGGAAACGACGATGCCCTGATCGTTCTGCAGCGCGCGGGCGACTTTGGCCGCGCGAAAGCCGCCGTAGCTTTCGCCGAGAATAAACTTCGGCGAACTGGCGCGGCTGTTTTTCGCGACATAGAGCGCGATGACTTTGGCCATCGACTCGGCGTCACCACGCACGCTCCAGAAAAGGCGGCCATCGTCGGGCTTGGCCGCCCGGCTCCAGCCGGTGCCGACCGGATCGATCAGCACCAGATCGGTGAAGGCGAGCCAGGTATCGGGATTATCGACGAGGCGGACGTGCGAGCCGTCGCGGCCGTCGGCGCCGAATTCGGCGATGCGCGGCCCGACCAGCCCGAGATTGAGGAACGCCGATGCCGCGCCCGGCCCGCCATTGAAGACGAAAGTCACCGGCCGCGGCGACGGATTGTCCGTCTTGGCGACATAAGCGGTATAAAAAATCTGCGCCGATCGCGAGCCCGATTGATCGAACAGCGGGAACGTTCCGGCAGTCGCCGTATAGGCAAGCTTACCGGATTTAACGTCGATTGAGTGCTCGGTGACGGAGTCGGGCGGCAACAGCGTGAGCACGCCGGGGCCGCTCTGGCGCCCGCTGCTGTTTGGCTGGCTTTCCTGCTGGCTGTCGCCTTGCCGGTCGGCGCGCGCGCCACCGCGGCCGGGATGTTCCTGCGCCAGCGCCGTTGCCGCGGCGGCGGCGACCAGCATCAGCGCAATAAGCGGACGGCGCAGGTTGAACATGACTGTCATCCCGGAATTTTGCGCAATTGGCGCGCTTCTTCATTCAAGCTCGACGGCGCCCTCGATCTCGACTGACAGGCCCAATCCTTCGACGGTGAGCAACACCTTGGCCGGCAGGGCCTCACTGCCCTTCAACCGGCCGCCGGCGATGGCCGTGCGCACCGCCTGCTCGATCTCGCGCTGCGAGGTGATACCGACTTTTTTCAAAAACTTGCGCACGCTGATATTGAGAGCTTCCTCGTTCATGATCGCCTCTCGAAAGTGCCGGAAAGATGGCCGCTGGGGCGCCACTGTATCGCCTCTGCAGGGCGGGAACGACTGGCGGCCCGGCCCATGCAGCCGGTGATGGAGCCGGTGGACAACGCCGATCAGATCGGGGAAGTTCTGCCCCTTTCCGGCCGGGCGCAAAGTGGGATTTTGCGGCCGGCAAAAATAAAGCCGGCCTAGACCGGCAGCGGAGACGCCAGCAATGCCTTTTCCCCGTGCTTCGAAAGCTCTTGCCCGCTTCACGGTGCTCGATCTCACCCGGGTACGGTCGGGACCGACCTGCGTGCGCCAGCTCGCCGATTGGGGCGCCAATGTCATCAAGATCGAAACGCCGCCCGGACCGGAGGAGCCGATGGGCGGCCCGCGCGAGGGCTCGGATTTTCAGAATTTGCATCGCAATAAGCGCAGCATGACGCTTAATCTGAAGTCACCGGCGGGACTGGCCGCGTTCAAGCGCATGGTTAAGAAGGCCGACGTTGTGGTGGAGAATTTCCGCCCCGACGTGAAGAAGCGGCTCGGCATCGATTACAAGACCCTCGCCAGGATCAATCCGCGCCTGGTCTATGCCAGCATTTCCGGCTTCGGTCAGGACGGGCCCTATGCCAACCGGCCCGGCTTCGATCAGATCGCGCAAGGCATGGGCGGGCTGATGTCGATTACCGGCCTGCCGGGGCAGGGGCCGGTGCGCGTCGGCATTCCGATCGCCGATCTTTCCGCCGGCCTGTTCGCGGCGCTCGGCATTATGGTCGCCTTGCTCGAACGCGAGAAGTCGCACAAGGGCCAGCATATCGAGACCTCGCTGTTGCAGGCGCAGATTTTCATGCTCGACTTCCAGGCCGCGCGTTATCTGGTGAGCGGCGAAGTGGCGAAACAGGCCGGCAACAATCACCCGACCAGCATCCCGACCGGCGTGTTCAAGACCAAAGACGGTCACATCAATATCGCCGCCACGGGGCAGAAAATCTGGGAGCGGTTCTGCGAGGCCGCCGAGGCGCCGGCGCTGTTGCGCAATCCGAATTATCAGACTGGCGCGTCACGCTCGAAAAACCGCGATGCGCTCAATGCCGAGATCGACACCTATATGGCCAGCCGCAGCAGCGCCGAGTGGATCGAGCGCTTGAACAAAGCCGGCGTGCCGTGCGGGCCGATCTACTCGATCGACCAGGTTTTCGCCGACCCGCAGGTCGAGCATCTCGGCATGGCGCAGAGCGTCACCATGAAGGACAAGAGCAAAATGCGGCTGGTCGCCCAGCCGGTGAAGCTGTCGCGCACGCCGTCGCGCCTCGCGGTGCGGCCGCCGGAGCTCGGCGAAAATACCGATGCCGTGCTCAAGGAATTCGGCTTTTCCAAGCGCGACATCGCCGCGCTGCACAAGGCCAATGCTGTTTGATGCATCGCGTTCATATCGCATTTCCCGGGCGCAGCCCGGGATCGTAACGGTCCCGGATCAGCGGTGCACCGTTTCACGCTGCACCGCGTCCGGGAAACAGGAGCTCAATCATGACGCAGACCGACAAGATGCTCTCGCGCAAAGAAGGCGGCGTCGGCATCGTGACCTTCAACAATCCCGAGCGGCACAACGCGGTGTCGCTGGAAATGTGGGAGGCGACCACCGAAATCCTCAACGGCTTCGCGGCGGATAGCGACATCCGCGTCGTGGTGCTCACCGGCGCCGGCGGCAAGGCTTTCGTGTCCGGCGCCGACATCTCGAAATTCGGCAGCGAGCGCGCCACGATCGAAGCGGTGCGGTCCTACAACAAGAAAACCGATGCGACCTATGCCAGCATCGCCGATTTTCCCAAGCCGACCATCGCCATGATCCGCGGCTATTGCATCGGCGGCGGGCTGGGGCTTGCCACTTGCTGCGACCTGCGCATCGCATCCGATAATTCGCGCTTCGCCGTGCCGGCGGCCAAGCTCGGGCTGGGTTACGGCTATTCGGGGCTAAAGCGGCTGGTCGATATCGTCGGACCGGCTTTTGCCAAGGAGATTTTCTACACCGCGCGCCAGTTCGACGCCGAGGAAGCCCGCGTCATGGGATTGGTCAACCGCGTGGTGCCGTCGGCCGAGCTTGAATCTTCCGTCAAAAGCATCACCGACATGATCAGCGCCAACGCGCCGCTTACCATCAAGGCGGTGAAGGTCACGGTCGGTGAGGTCGTCAAGGAAGATTCCAAGCGCAACCTGGCGCGCTCGGCCGAACTGGTCGAGCAATGCTTTGCCAGCCGCGACTACACCGAAGGCCGCACCGCGTTCATGGAAAAGCGCAAGCCGGTGTTTACCGGAACCTAAAGGCGGTGCCCAACTCTTGCCCATCGCCTGATCCCAGTGTGGGCGAAACATCGATGACCGCTATGGCCGGGCTTGTCCCGGCCATCAACGTCTTTAATGTTCATCGCTGAAGACGCCAATAGTTGGCGTAAGGCCGGGCGTGACGAAGCAATATCGGGGAGGCGTTCAGAAATGTACCGGGGCACCAAAGACATCGCATTGCCGACGACCATCACCGGCTCGCTGCCGCGGCCGAGCTGGTACACGGAAAATCTCGGCACCCGTCATTTTCTCGAGGCGATGGTCAGCCGCCGTTTCCGCGAGCAGTATGAAGATGCGCTGACCTGCTATCTGCGCGATCAGGAGCTTGCCGGGCTCGACATCGTCACCGACGGCGACTGCCGCTTCGACGACGACGTCGGCGGCCAGAGCTGGACCGCCTACCCGCCCAACCATATGAGCGGGCTCGACGCGGCGCATCCCGAGCCGACGCCGGCCGGGCGCGGTGGCATCTTGTTTCCGCGCGGCCACATCTTGCATGATTATCTGGAATCGCGCGTCATGCCGGTCATCACCGGCCCGGTCGGCCGCGGCAATCTGCAATACACCGCGATGTGGAAGGCGGCGCAGCGCTTCACCACCAAGCCGGTGAAGTTCGGCGCGGTGTCGGCGGAGATCGTCGCCTTCGCGCTGCAGGACCGCCACTACAAGAGCGTGCCCGACCGCATGTTCGCCATCGCCGACGCTTTCAACGAAGAGTACCACGAGCTGGCCGATGCCGGCTGCCCAGTGATCCAGATCGAGGAGCCGCAGATCCATCTGATCGCGGTGCGCAAGATCCAGGACAAGGTGATCACGCCGCAATTGATGGTCGAGGTGTTCAACCGCACTGTGAAGGGGCTGCGCGCCAAGACCGAGGTGTGGGCGCATTCCTGCTGGGGCAACCCTTCGCAACAGCGCATGTTCGCGGCGGTGCAGAGCTACAAGCCGGCGCTGGAGACCTACAACACCGTCGATGCCGACGTCATCACCTTCGAATCGTCGAGCTCCGGCGGCATCGATCTCGAAGCCATCGGCAAGACCATCACCGATAAGAAGATCGCCATCGGCGTCATCGATCACCACACGCTGCAAGTCGAGAGCGCCGACGAGGTCGCCGAGAAGATCCGCGCCGCGCTGAAATATATTCCACCCGAACGCCTGGTGATCTCGACGGATTGCGGCATGGGCCGCGAGGGCATGAGCCGCCGCCACGCTTTTTACAAAATAGTCTCGCTGGTGCTCGGCACCAACATCGTCCGCAAGGAGCTTGGCCTGCCGCTCGCCGAATGCCTGGCGGCGGACGAGCGTTACTCGCTGGTGATGGCGCCGAAATAAACCGCAGCCTGCGGTGTTTGACTTCCGGCGCGGTTTCCGCCGTAAGTTCAAGTCAGGGGCGCAACGGGGATAGACATCATGGCCGAAGCCCAAGCCAAGCCAAAACTGCTGCTGCCGTTCTTGCAGCCGTTCTATGACGCCGTCATTCCACTGTCCTGGCCGCTCATTCGCGTCACGGTCGGCGGCACCATGCTGGTTCACGGCATCGTAAAGCTGATGGGGCCGCCGATTTCCACCGTCGCCGCAGGGTTCGCCAAAAGCGGCCTCGAGCCGTCTTTGCTCATTGCCTATATCGTCTACATCAACGAAACGATCGGCGCCGTCTGCATCATCCTCGGTCTGTTCACCCGGTTTTTCGCCGCCTCGATCGCCATCGAACTGGCGGTGATCGCCGTCATGTTTTTCCATAACGGCTATGCCTGGAGTCAGCACGGCTGGGAGTACGTGCTCCTGTGGGGTTTGATTTTCTTCGCCATCGCCTTGCGCGGCGGCGGGCCCTATTCGCTCGATCGCAAGATCGGCTGGGAGCTGTAGACTCCGCCACCCTTGTTTCGCCTGAGCGTCGCCGCTACATAGTGCGCCGCGACGCGACCCCCACCCAGCCCTCCCCCGCACGCGGGAGGGTAAGGTGGGAGTTTCCGGAGAGGTGGCTGAGTGGTTGAAAGCACCGCACTCGAAATGCGGCATACGGGCAACCGTATCGGGGGTTCGAATCCCCTCCCTCTCCGCCATCCTGCTTCGCGCTACCGCGCTTCGCGGGATTGCCCTTTAATCCCCTAAGTCTCTGCGAATTCGACTAAGCGATAGCGTAGCGCCGCCAGCGCCACCGGTGCGTATGCGCCAGGGATCATACAGCCGCCCTGCGCGTTATTTATAGCGCCATTGGTTCGTCCCATTCGTTGCCGGTTGGATCGCATTGCAAACACGGAACCGTGTCATGTCGATAATTCCCCTGTTGGCGCAATCGGCGTTCGAGCCGGAAACGGTTGAATTCCTGGTTTCGGTCTACGAAACCGCCTGGAAGAAGGTCGAGCAGTCGGGCAGCACGCTGGCGTCGCCCGCCTATCGCCGCGCGGCGCAAGAGCTCCTCGCCAAGCGCATCATCGAGAACGCGCAACGCGGCGAACGCGACGCGAAAATTCTCGCCGACGATGCGGTGAGTTTTTTGGAGCGTTCTTACGCGTGATTGACCAACTCGGATGAACAGCGGGCGGTTAATCGTCAAAATGCAGGAACCGGCTCTCGAAGCTCGAGCGCTCCCGATAGGCCAATTGCCTGGCGCGCTCCTTCTCGGCGAGCCGGTGTAAATGGGCTTGCGAGAACAGCGGTTTTTGCCGGGCGTCGATGGCGACCGGCGGCACGGCCGTCGGCGTCGCAGTTGCGGCGGCGATTGGCTTGTTGGGTCCGCTGACCTTGGCCACTGTCTTGGCCGGCGACACCCGCGCCGCAGTATCGTGGCCCGGTCTTGCCACCATCGCGATGGCGTGGGTCGGCGCCGAAAATTCAGCGGGCGCGGAAAAGAAAACCACGAACGACATCGCCAACCCGGTGACGATCCCCGCGATGCAGACGAGATAGGCGAATATGGCGGCGAGAATATCCATCGACAACCACTTCCAACCCCGCCACGGCTCTATAATCGCCGTCGTCGCTATTCGTTCCTGGAACTCCGCTTTTGGTTAAGAGAGTCACTCCAAGTGTTGCCGCACCGGCAACACATTGGCGTTCGAAACGTGGCGATCGGATTCGATTGCAATCAATTAAAAACCGCCGGGACTTTCAGGTCCCGGCGGTTGCCATGGTCAAAATCGTCTGCGGCTTTCGTCTCACCCCTGCGAGATGAATTTGGTGACGAGATAGGCGCCCAAGCCTTCGACGCCGCCTTCGCTGCCGTGACCGCTCTCTTTGACGCCGCCGAATGGCGTCTCCGGCGTCGAGATCGCGACCGAGTTGACGCCGACCATGCCGGACTCCAAGGCGTCGCCGATCGCGGCGGCGGTGGCGTTCGAGGTGGTGAAGGCATAAGCGGCAAGGCCGAACTCCAGCGAGTTGGCGCGCTCCACCACCTCGTCGAAAGTCTTGAAGGTGACGACCGGAGCGACTGGACCGAACGGCTCCTGGGTCATGATCTTGGCGTCGTCGGGCACTTCGGTGATGACCGTCGGCTCGTAGAAATAGCCCTGATTGCCGCGCCGCTTGCCGCCCGTCTCTATCTTGCCGCCGCGGCTCTTGGCGTCGTTGACGAAGCTTTCCATGGCGTCGATGCGGCGGGAATTCGCCATCGGGCCCATGGTGATTCCTTTTTCCATGCCGTCGCCGAGCTTGATGCCGTTGGCGTATTCGGTGAAGCGCTTGAGGAAGCGCGGATAAACGTCCTCCTGCACGTAGAAGCGGGTCGGCGAGATGCACACCTGCCCGGCATTGCGATACTTGAATGCGGCAATGGTGTCGGCCGCCTTCTCCGGATCGGCGTCGGCGAACACCACGACCGGCGAATGGCCGCCGAGCTCCATGGTGGTGCGCTTCATGCCTTTGGCGGCGAGCGCGGCGAGATGCTTGCCGACCGGAATCGAGCCGGTGAAGGAAATCTTGCGCACCAGATCCTTGCCGAGCAGATATTCGGAGACTTCCGCCGGCACGCCGAACACCAGGTTCAAGACGCCGGCCGGCACGCCGGCATCGGCAAAGCAGCGTACCAGTTCGATGCAAGAGGCCGGAGTTTCCTCTGACGCCTTGAGAATGAGCGAGCAGCCGGCGGCGAGCGCGCCGCCGATCTTGCGCGCCGGGGTGAGCACCGGAAAATTCCACGGCGTGAACGCGGCGACGACGCCGATCGGCTCCTGCACCACGAGCTGACGCACGCCCTTGCCGCGGCCCGGCACGATGCGGCCGTAAGAGCGGCGGCCTTCTTCGGCGTACCAATCGATGATGTCGGCCGAGCCGATCACTTCGGCGCGCGCTTCCGGATAGGTCTTGCCCTGCTCCGCCACCATGATTTTCGCGGTGGCGTCGTGGCGCTCGCGCATCAGGTCGGCGGCCTTGTGCATGATCTTGCAGCGGTCGTAGGCGGAAGCTGCGCGCCACACCGCAAAGCCTTTCTTGGCCGCTTCCAGCGCCTGGTCGAGATCGGCCTTGCTCGCATGCGGCAGATGCGCCAGCGGCTTTTCGGTCGACGGATTGAGCACATCCTCGCCCTTGCGGCCGTCGCCGCCGTGCCACTTGCCGTCGATGAAGAGTTCGAGATTGGGATACATGGCGTCCTCGCTGGGCTTTGTTTGAGACCTCGTTGACCAAGGCATTAGCAGCTTTTCGCGCCGCGTTCATCCCCATCCCCGGCCCACGAGCGGCGCACGACAATGTGCATTGCAACCGAACCGAAGCTCATTATGTGCGGTAAAACCTCTTTAGATATCAGGACAACCGACACGATGATTGGATACCTTCGGGAAATAGCCCACCGCTGCACCAACTTGGCGCGCCGTTGCACTGACCGTTCAATATCTCATGAACTTGAAGGCATGAGCCTTGAACTCATGGAAAAAGCGCACGAATTGGAAAAAGCGGAAGGTCACTAGATTGCGTCAGAGGCCGCCCCAGTTGGCGGCCTCTTTCATTTCAACTCAGTCCACCCGTGTCGGATCGATGACGAAATTGGTGAAGCCGCCGTTGCGATGGTCCATGCCGGCGAGCACCTCGTTGACTTTGGACAGCGGCGACACGCGGTGTTCGAGCGCCGACAAGTCCAGCGTCCCGGCGCCGGCCATCGCCGCCATCTCCTCGCCTTCGCCGGTGGTGAACCACACCGAGCCCTGCAGGCCGATGCGGTTGGTCATCAGCCAGAACGCATTGAGCGGCAGCGTCTCCATCACCGCGCCGACATTGACGGCGCGGCCGCCGCGCCGCAGGCAGTAGAGCGCGCGCATCATCGCGCTCGCCGGCGCGCCCGGCGGCAGGCAATCGATCATGCCGTCGACGCCGTGGCCTTCGGTCGCCGCTTTGGCCCAAGCGACCAGGGGATCGGGCTGCGACGCGGCGTCCGTGACAGCGAGCACATCGATGCGGCTCGGCGCCAGCGCCTTGACGCGATCGAGCAGCGCGGCGTTCCGGCCGGTGCCGAGGATTTTGGTGGCGCCCATCGCCAGCGCCAATTGCGCGGCATTCAGCCCGAGCTGGCCGCTGATGCCGTTGATGAGCAACGCCTGTCCGGGACCGACACCGATCTTTTTCATCGCCGCGTAAGCGGTGCCGAGATAGCCGAGCCGAGCCGCAGCTTCGAAACTCATGGTGTCCGGCAGTTTGACCAGCGCGGTTGCCGGCGCGGTGATGAACTGCGCCAGCCCGCCGTAAGGATAGGCCCGCATGATGTCCTGCGAGCGGCCGAAATAACCCTGCAGCGTCCAGCTCGGACAGTCCTGCGCTTGTCCGCTGCGGCACATCCGGCACGAGCCGCAAGACCGCGCCGGATTGACATAAACACGCTCGCCGGGGCGCACCGCCCAGACTTGGTCGCCGACCTTGGCGACCACGCCGGCCGGATCGAGGCCGAAAATCGCCGGCAGCGGCGGCATCATTTTATTGTCAGGCGTGAGCTTGCCGAAGAAATTGCTGACGACGCGCGCGAGGTTCGGTACGACGCCGCAGGCCTTGACCTCGACCAGCACGTCGGTCGGGCGCGGCTCCGGCACCTCGATGCGGTCGAGCGTCATCGGCTTGCCGTAGGCATGCAGCCGTGCGGCGATCATCGTGGTCATTGCGCTTCCTTCCCCCGGGCGGACGATCGTGATCGCCATCCGCTATCGCCATCCGCTGGGGAGGAATTGCATCAAAATTATCGGTTCAGCGCGAGCCCCAAAAACGCATAGGCTGTTTGGTGGAGCATGTCCTCATCGCAAAACCGGTTTCCACCCTCGGATCAAGTCCGAGGGCAGGCATTTTGCGGGACATGCGCTAAAGCGCCGCGGCGTCGGTTTCGCCGGTGCGGATGCGCACCGCATGGTCGAGCCCGAATACGAAGATCTTGCCGTCGCCGATCTGTCCGGTTTTCGCCGCCGACGTGATGGTCTCGATGACCTTGTCCACCTGGCTGGATGGGCAAGCGATCTCGATCTTGATCTTGGGCAGAAAGCTCACCGCGTATTCGGCGCCGCGGTAAATCTCGGTGTGGCCCTTCTGCCGCCCGTAGCCCTTCACTTCGGTCACGGTCAGTCCCTGCACGCCGACTTTGGTGAGCGCATCGCGGACATCGTCGAGCTTGAAGGGTTTTATGATGGCCATCACTACTTTCATCGTTTTCGCCCCCACGGCCTGTTGTTGCATCGATGCGCCGCACTACGGCGCAGCGATGACCGTGCAACGGCCACGGCCGGAACCGTAGCCCGCTTTGTCATCGCCGGAGGGCAGCAATCAAGCCCCGTGCCAAGTCGCGTGTCAGCACTAAGGAGCTGATGGATCGGACCCAATCGTTCCTACGCCTTGGCAACTTGCGCTTTTCGGGCCACAGTCACGGGGATCGCGCCCGCTCCAGACGCCTAACTTGCTCAAAAATTAGGCTCCACTCGCGTGCGACGCAGCCAAGTCTTTGACCGTCCTAACGCAAAGTTCCGCCTTGTCTTTAGGCTCTGGGACTGCGGTGCGCCGCGGTGCGCTGCCGCAGCAGGCCTTCCTGGGCCACCGAGGCGATCAGGGTGCCGTCGGCGGCGAAGATCAGGCCGCGCGCAAAACCGCGCGAGCCGGCGAGGTTCGGGCTGTCCTGCGCATAAAGCAACCATTCGTCGGCGCGGAACGGGCGATGGAACCACAGCGCATGATCGAGGCTCGCCGCCATGATGTCCTCGCTGAACACCGAGCGCCGGTGCGGGATCAGCGCCGCATCGAGCAGCATCATGTCGGAGGCATAGGCCAGCACGCATTGATGGATCGCCGGCTCGTCCGGCAGCCGGCCGGTGGCGCGCATCCAGACGTGGAAGCGGCCGTCCTTCAGCGCGTCGCCGAGATAGCGGTTGTATTCGACCGGCCGCAGCTCGATCGGCCGCTCGCGCTCGTAATAGCGCCGCACCGGCTCGGGCATTTTCGGCCAGACATGCGCTTTCAATTCGGCTTCGTCCGGCAAGTCCTCGGGCTTCGGCACGTCGGGCATGGCGAACTGATGCGACAGGCCTTCTTCGTGCACGTGGAACGACACCGACATCGAAAAAATGGCGTGGCCGTGCTGGATCGCCTTGACGTTGCGCGTGGTGAAGCTTTTGCCGTCGCGGATGCGGTCAACGTCGTAGATGATCGGCACCTTGGGATCGCCGCCGAGCAGGAAATAGGCGTGCAGCGAATGCGGCGGTCGCGTCGCCACCTCGTCGACGGTGCGGCAGGCGGCGACCAGAGCCTGGCCGATGACCTGACCACCGAACACCCGCTGCCAGCGCGATTGCGGCGAACGGCCGCGAAACAGAATTCACTTCGAGCGGTTCGAGATTGAGAATATCAACCAGTTCCTGGACGGCGGAGGCCATGCTGTCTTCCCTCGCGCCGGGGCGGTTCCGGCCGCGCACTTCCTTGCATATAGGTTCGGCGGGTGGGTCAAGCCCGGCCCCCGTCCCGCGTGCTAGGATAGGGTATGACGCGGAGCAATATTGACGTGCTGGTTGCCGGCGGCGGCTTTGCCGGGCTGACGCTTGCCATCGCGTTGCGGCAGGGGCTCGGACCGTCGTTCGCGGTCACGGTCGCCGATCCGACGCTAGGCGCAAGCCATGCCGATGACGAGCGCGCCTCGGCGATCGTCGCGGCGGCGCGGCGCTTGTTCGAGACCATCGGCGTCTGGCAGGCGGTTGAGGCGCAGGCGCAGCCGATCCTCGACATGGTCGTCAGCGACAGCCGGCTTGGCGACGCGGTGCGGCCGACGTTCCTCACCTTCGCCGGCGAGATCGAGCCGGGAGAGCCGTTCGCCCACATGATCGAGAACCGGCTGCTGGTCGATGCCTTGGCGGCGAAAGCGCGGGAGGTCGGCGTCGAGTTGCGGAGCGTCGCCGTGAGTGACCTTGGGCCTCACCCTGAAAGGGGGAGGCCGGCGAGCGCAGCGAGCCAGGCGGGGGTCCGTGACACGGCTGAGCAGACGGACCCCTCCCCGGATCGCATGCGGCGATCCGGCCCTCCCCTTTCAGGGGAAGGTGCTGCGATTTGCGCGCACCTCACCGACGGCTCGGAACTTAACGCCCGGCTCCTCGTCGCCGCCGACGGCGCGCGCTCGACTATTCGCACCGCGGCGGGTATCGCCACCCACGGCTGGACTTATGGCCAGTCCGCCATCGTCATCAATGTCGCGCATGAGCGCGATCACGAGGGACGCGCCGAGGAGCATTTTCTCCCCGCCGGTCCGTTCGCGATCCTGCCGCTCAAGGGCCGCCGTTCCTCGATCGTGTGGACCGAGACGACGGCCGAGGCGGCGCGCATCGTGGCACTGCCCGACGACGCGTTTCATGCCGAGCTGGAACAGCGCTTCAAGCTGCATCTTGGCGAGATCAAGGTGATCGGCGCGCGGCGCGTGCATCCGCTCGGCTTCTTTGTCGCCCGCGCCTTCGTCGCCGACCGCATCGCGCTGGTCGGCGATGCTGCGCACGTCATTCATCCGATCGCCGGCCAGGGCCTCAATATGGGACTAAAGGACGTCGCTGCGCTCGCCGAGGTGATCGTCGATGCGGCGCGGCTCGGGCTCGATCCTGGCGCGGCGGACGTGCTGGAGCGGTATCAGCGCTGGCGCCGCTTCGACACCGTGGCGATGGGGCTAGCCACCGACGGCCTGAACCGGCTGTTCTCCAACCGCTCCGATGCCTTACGCGCCGTGCGCGACGTCGGCCTCGGCCTGGTCGACCGGTTGCCTGGATTGAAGCGCCTGTTCATCCGCGAGGCGGCGGGGCTGGTCGGCGAAGTACCGAAACTGCTACGCGGCGAAACTCTTTAACGACCATGGCTTTCAATCACATCGCGGTCATCGGCGGCGGCGCTTGGGGTACGGCGCTAGCGCTGACCTGCGCGCGGGCCGGCCGCAAGGTCACGCTGTGGGAACAAGACGCCGCGAATACCGCGCAACTCAAAACCAAGCGCGAAAGCCTGTTCCTGACCGGCGTGCGGCTGGATGACAGCATCGCCATCGCGGGCAACGTCGGCGAGGCCGCGTGCGCGGATGCGCTTCTCCTCGTCGTTCCCGCCCAAGCCGTGCGCGCCGTGGCCAAGACGCTCGCGCCGTTACTCGCCGCCGGAACCCCGGCGATCGTCTGCGCCAAAGGCATCGAGCGCGGCAGCAAGAAATTCATGAGCGAAGTGATCGCCGAAAGCGCGCCCGGCGCAGTGCCCGCGATTTTGTCGGGGCCGAGCTTTGCCGCCGACGTGGCGCGCGGCCTGCCGACCGCCGTGACGCTCGCGGCTAGCGACGCCAGGCTTGCCGCCGAATTGGCACAAGCGGTCGGTTCGGCGACGTTCCGGCCTTACCATTCGAGCGACGTGCGCGGCGTCGAAATCGGCGGCGCCACCAAGAACGTGCTCGCCATCGCCGCCGGCGTCGTCACCGGGCGCGGCCTTGGCGCCAGCGCGCTTGCCGCGCTCACCACGCGCGGCTTCGCCGAGCTGGTCCGGTTCGGCAAAGCCTACGGCGCCAAGCCGGAAACCATGATGGGCCTCTCCGGACTTGGCGATCTGTTGCTCACCTGCTCGAGCCCGCAGTCGCGCAATTTCACTTTCGGCGTCAATCTCGGCCGCGGCCACGATCCGGCAACAATTCAAAAGACGACCGGTCTTGCGGAAGGCGCCTTCACCGCGTCGGTGCTTCTGGACATGGCGCGCGAGCGCTCCGTTGACATGCCGATCTCGGCCGCCGTGGTTGCGTTACTGGAAGGCAAGATAAGCGTCGATGCGGTGATCGAGTCGCTGTTGACGCGGCCACTCAAGGCGGAGGGATAAAATCACCTCTCCCCGCATGCGGGGAGAGGGAGAAAAATGGCGGAGGCATGAGCATGGCGTATTGGCTGTTAAAGACCGAACCGGAAGAATTTTCCTGGGACGACCAGGTCGAGCGCGGCAAGAAGGGCGAGGCGTGGAGCGGCGTGCGCAATTTCACCGCGCGGCGGCATCTGCAGGAGATGAAGAAGGGCGACAGATTTTTCTTCTATCACACCGGCGATGAGAAGCAGGCGGTCGGCATCGGCGAGATCATCCGCGAAGCGTTTCCGGACCCGACGGCCAAGAAGGGCGAGCCCTGGGTCGCCGTGCAAACTGCAGCGATCGAGCCACTGCCAAAGCCGGTGACGCTGGCGGCCGTCAAGGCGGAACCGAAATTGAAGGAAATGGCGCTGGTGAAATATTCTCGGCTCTCGGTGCAGCCGGTGACCGACGCCGAATGGAAGCTCGTCTGCAAGATGGGCGGCGTGAAGGCGTGAGCGGCGCGTCCGGTGCGGCGAAAGATACGTCACACCGGTTCGTGAATCGCGGTATCTGAGCCTTGTCGCTCGCCGGGCCGCCGTCGCATAATAAGCGCAGGAAACGCCTATAGCCGGGCCGTGTCAGCCGCGTGCGAGTAGAGGATAAGAAAATGTCGGACAAGATTTACGAAGTGCCCGCCGAGTGGAAACAGCGCGCCTATATCGACGACGCCAAATACCAGGAGATGTACCGGCGCTCGCTGGCCGATCCCGACGCCTTCTGGGCCGAAGCGGCCAAGCGCATTCACTGGACCCGGCATTTCAGCAAGGTCAAGAACACCTCCTTCGCCAAGCCCAACGTCTCGATCAAATGGTTCGAGGACGGCTCGACCAACGTCGCTTACAACTGCATCGACCGCCATCTGCACGCGCGCGGCCACCAGACCGCGATCATCTGGGAAGGCGACGACCCGAAAGATTCCAAGCACATCACCTATAGGGAGCTGCACGACGAGGTCTGCCGCTTCGCCAACATTCTGCGCAACCGCAACGTCAAGAAGGGCGACCGCGTCACCATCTACATGCCGATGATCCCGGAAGCGGCTTACGCCATGCTGGCCTGCGCGCGCATCGGCGCCATCCATTCCGTGGTGTTCGGCGGCTTCTCGCCGGATTCGCTCGCCGGCCGCATCGAAGACTGCAAATCCAATATCGTCATCACCGCCGACGAAGGCCTCCGCGGCGGCCGCAAGATTCCGCTCAAGGCCAATACCGACGCGGCGATCGCCAAAGTCGGCGGCGTCGATTTCGTCATCGTCGTCAAGCGCACCGGCGGGCCGGTCGACATGGATCCGGTGCGCAACGTCTGGTACCACGAGGCCAAGGACGTCGTGACCGCGGAATGCCCGTGCACCGACATGAACGCGGAAGATCCGTTGTTCATCCTTTACACTTCGGGCTCGACCGGCAAGCCGAAGGGCGTGCTGCACACCACCGCCGGCTATCTCATTTATACGGCGATGACGCACCAATACGTCTTCGACTATCACGACAGCGACATTTACTGGTGCACCGCCAACGTCGGCTGGGTCACCGGCCACAGCTACATCGTCTATGGCCCGCTCGCCAACGGCGCCACCACGCTGATGTTCGAAGGCGTGCCGAATTATCCGTCGATGTCGCGGTTCTGGGAGGTCATCGACAAGCACAAGGTCAATATCTTCTACACTGCGCCGACCGCGATCCGCGCGCTGATGCAGGCCGGCGACGCGCCGGTGAAGAAAACCTCGCGCGCCTCGTTGCGGCTGCTCGGCTCGGTCGGCGAGCCGATCAATCCGGAAGCCTGGGAGTGGTATTACCGCGTGGTCGGCGACAATCGTTGCCCGATCGTCGACACCTGGTGGCAGACCGAGACCGGCGGCATTCTGATCACGCCGCTGCCCGGCGCGACGCCGCTGAAGCCCGGCTCGGCGACGCGGCCGTTCTTCGGCATCGTGCCGCAGATCGTCGATGCCGAAGGCAAGGTGCAGGATGGCGCCGCCAGCGGCAACCTGTGCATCGCCAATTCCTGGCCGGGCCAGATGCGCACGGTCTATGGCGATCATCAGCGCTTTATCGACACCTATTTCTCTGCCTATCCCGGCAAATATTTCACCGGCGACGGCTGCCGGCGCGATGCCGACGGCTATTACTGGATCACCGGCCGCGTCGACGACGTGATCAACGTTGCCGGCCACCGGCTCGGCACCGCGGAAGTGGAATCGGCGCTGGTCGCGCATCCGAAAGTGTCGGAAGCCGCCGTGGTCGGCTATCCGCACACCATCAAGGGCCAAGGCATCTATGCCTATGTCACGCTGATGGCCGGCGAGCACCCGACCGAGGAGCTGCGCAAAGAGCTGGTGGCCTGGGTGCGCACCGAAATCTCGGCGATCGCCTCGCCCGACCTGATCCAGTTCGCCCCGAGCCTGCCGAAGACGCGCTCCGGCAAGATCATGCGCCGCATCCTGCGCAAGATCGCCGAGGACGAGTTCGGCAACCTCGGGGACACCTCGACACTGGCCGACCCGGCGGTGGTCGACGATCTGGTCAACAACCGGCAGAACAAGAGCAAGGAGAGCGCGTAAAGTTCCCTCTCCCCTTGCGGGAGAGGCCGCTGCGGCGCATCGCGCCGCAGCGGGTGCGGGGATTTGCGCCGTGCCCAGGCCTTCACCCGCCCGCGCTTCGCGCGGTCGACCTCTCCCGCAAAGGGGAGAGGGGACATGGTGCACCCGCACCACACTCCCGGAAAAATTAGCGAAAACCTTACCCTGTTGCCGTCCCGACATCGAGCGGCGGCTCCGGTTCGGTTAAAATGCGCTTTCAGTCAGTGGGGCGGTCGGCAGTGAGGAATATGACGATGCGAGGGAAAATCCTGGTCTCGGCAATGCTGGCGGCGGTCGTCGGCGTGTTCGCATTTGCGCCGAATGCGGCGCAGGCGCATGGCGACCTAGTCACGGTGCGCGACAGCTATCTGCCAGGCACCATCGTGGTACGGACCAATGAGCGCGCGCTTTATTACTTCGTCGGCGCTGGCCAAGCGATCCGCTATCCGGTCGGCGTCGGCCGCGCCGGCATGCAATGGAGCGGCACCGCCTTCATTGACGGCAAATATATCCGGCCGGCCTGGGAAGCGCCGGCCTCGATCAGGAAAGACTACAGCAGGCTGCCGGCCGTGATCCCCGGCGGCTCGCCGCAAAATCCGATGGGCGTCGCGGCGATGACGCTGTCCGGCGGCGGCCAATACGCCATCCACGGCACCAATGCACCGGGAACGATCGGTCATTTCGTCTCACACGGCTGCATTCGCATGTACAACCCCGACATCACCGATCTGTACAGCCGCGTCAGCGTCGGCACCCGCGTTGTCGTGACGCGGTAGCCGCTATCCGCACCACGAACTGCGCCGCCCGCCGCCGTAAGCGCGGGCAAAGCCGCCGGCGAGCAGCGCCGCCGACACGTCAGCGGTAGCGCGCGTTGCGATGGTGGCGTCGACGCGTCCGCCATATTTATCGACGCCGACGCGCGAAATCGTCACGCCGCCTTCGCTTAAGATTTTTTCCAGCGCGGCGCGCGCGGCCTGCGCCTGTTCGAGCTCGCCGGCGCAGCGCGCATGCAGTTCCGCCGCATCGACGCCGCGCAGCCGCACCTTGGTATCAACGTCGAGCCCCGGCCACACCCGCACCCGCGCCTCGAAGGTGTCGCCGTCGATGATGCGGATCACCTCGGCCGGATAGACGATCGACGGATCGAGCCGGTGCGCGAGCGGTGCATCGGTCGGCATCGGTTCACTGACGGTCGTGGCTGCTAACGCAGGTCCGACCGGCGCCACGCCAGGCGCCGACAGCGATGGCCGCACCACAGCACCCGCCGCGAGCCCGAGCGCAAACAGCACAGCCGCCAGAAGCAGAGGATTGGCCCGCCGCGGATTTGTCAAAGCTGCAAAGGTAAAGGTGCGTCGCATGGCTTCCTGCCGGCGTGCTGGACAAAATCGCACCCGCACGATAGGGATTATATTCTTAATAATAGGAAAACTGTCAAGATAGGCCCTGTACTTATCCTGGGCCTCGCAAACGAGCAGCCGATCAGAAATCCGAGATTAAGCCGTTGATTTCCCAGTCGCCGTAGCGGGTCGGGTCGAGGCCGCCGCGGCCGGAAAGCTCCTGTGGCGCGCCGGCCGGATAAACGACCGGCTTCGCGCGCCTAGCCGCGGCCTCGGCGAGCGCGCGCTCGGCTGCGGGCGTCAGCGGGCGACCATCTTCGGGCGGTTCCGGCGGTAGGGGATCGGTTGGCATCACCTGAGACTTGGCGTAGCCCTGCAAATTCCACAAGTAGGCTGCCTGCAAGGAGGAATTTTCTTGGGCAAAAGCGCGCGGAAGCAGCGGCCTCGTCCCGGCCGCGATGACGCTGCACCCGGCCTCGCCGCGCGCCGTGTCGCCGCCGATATGCTCGACGGCGTGCTGCGCCGCCGCCGCGCGCTTGACGAACTGCTCGAACTCGACGGCCGAGCTCGCGACGCTGGAAGAGCGCGACCGCGCGCTGACGCGCGCGCTGGTCGGCACGGTGCTGCGCCGGCTCGGCACCTTGCGCCATCTGCTGTGGCCGCTGCTCGAACGCGGCCTGCCGCCGCAGGCGCCGCGGGTCGAGACCGCGCTGTTGCTCGGCGCCGCGCAAATTCTGTTTCTCGACGTGCCCGATCATGCCGCGGTCGATCTTTCGGTGCGGCTGGTGCAGGCCGACCGCTACGCCGCGCGCTATGCCGGCGTGGTCAATGCGGTGCTGCGGCGCATCGCGCGCGACGGCAAAGCCACGCTCGCGACGCTCGACATGCCGGCGCTCGATACGCCCGACTGGCTGCTGGCGCGCTGGACCGCGGCCTACGGCGGGGAAACCGCGCACGCCATCGCCGCGGCAAACGGCCAGGAGCCGGCGCTCGACCTGACCGTAAAAGGCGATCCGGAATTCTGGGCGGGAAAGCTCAACGGCCGCGTTCTTCCAACCGGTTCAGTGCGCACCATCGCGCACGGCGCGGTCACGGCGCTGCCCGGTTTTGCCGAAGGGGCTTGGTGGGTGCAGGACGCCGCGGCCGCGCTGCCGGCGCATCTTCTCGGCGACGTTCGCGACCGGCGCGTCGCCGATCTCTGCGCTGCGCCGGGCGGCAAGACGGCGCAGCTGGCAGCGGCCGGCGCCCACGTCACCGCCGTCGACCGCGCGCCGGCGCGCATGAAGCGGCTCGGCGAAAATCTGGCGCGGCTGTCGCTTGCCGCCGAGCTGGTCTGTGCCGACGCCACCGCATGGGCGCCGGAGCAACAATTCGATGCCGTGCTGCTCGACGCGCCGTGCTCGTCGACCGGCGCCATCCGCCGCCATCCCGACGTGCCGTGGCTCAAAAGCGAGGCTGACATCGCCAAGCTCGTCGGCTTGCAGGGCCGCCTGATCGACCGCGCCGTTGCGCTCTTAGAGCCCGGCGGCACGCTGGTCTATTGCACCTGCTCGCTGGAACCGGAGGAGAATGAGAATATTGTCGCCGCTCTTCTGACGCGCCAGCCAAGCATGCGGCGCGCGCCGCTCGCCGCGACGGACGTGTTCGGCTGCGGCGCGTTCATCAACAAACAAGGCGACTTGCGTACGCTGCCCTGCCAGCTGGCCGATGCCGATTCGCGGTTCTCCGGCCTCGACGGCTTCTATGCGGCGCGGCTGGTAAAAGGGTAGCGATATCAAACCGCTATGCTGCGGTTGGCCGTTCTGTCATCGTTTCGTTATGGTCGCCGCAGGATGCCGTCGCATCCGCGCGCAACAGAGATTTGACGAGAAGGGCGAGCCGGCCGATGTCGCGCGTTTCCGTCGCGAACCACGCGAAGCTGTCCTGGCTCCTGATTCGCGGCGCCATGCGGCGGCTCGCCGGCCGCGTCAACGGTCATCCGTTCCTGCGCTGGCCGGTCCGGCTGCCGCTCAAAGCCGACCGGCTGCTGATCGCGCCGCAAGACTTACGCACCGCGGACGGCACGCGCGCGAGTGAAATCTATGCCGGCCGTTTCGCCTTCGCCGGCAAGGTCGTGATCGGCGACGGCCGCTCGATTTTCGAGATGGAGCCGCCGTCCGACGACTGGGCGGCGGCGCTGCTCGGCTTCGGCTGGCTGCGCCATCTGCGCGCGGCGGACTCCGGCATCACCCGCGCCAATGCCCGCGCGCTGGTCGACGAATGGATCGCGGTGCAAGGCTCCTGGCACGCGCTGGCGTGGCGTCCGGACGTGCTGTCGCGCCGCATCATCTCCTGGCTCAGCCAATCCACGCTGATTTTGCAGGACGCCGACGTGCGCTTCTACCGGCGCTTCCTGCGCAGCCTGGTGCGCCAGGTGCGCTATTTGCGCCATACCGCGGGCGACGCGCATCGCGGCATCGCGCGGATGCAGTCCGCCATTGCGCTCGCTTATGCCGCGCTGTGCATCGCCGGCCAGGCGCGCCACATCAAATCGGCGACCGAGCATTTGCAGCGCGAGATCGAGCGGCAAATCCTGCCCGACGGCGGCCATATCAGCCGCGATCCCGGAGCGGTCATCGAGATTCTGCTGGAATTGCTGCCGCTGCGGCAGGCCTTTACCGCGCGCAACGTGGCGCCGCCGCAAGCGGTGTCGAACGCCATCGACCGCATGATGCCGATGCTGCGCTTCTTTCGCCATTCCGAAGGCACGTTTGCGCATTTCAACGGCATGGGCGCGACGCCGGCCGACCTCATTCTCACGCTGTTGGCCTATGACGAGAACCGCGGCGCGCCGCTGTCCAGCGCGCCCTACTCCGCCTATCAGCGCCTCGAAGCCAATGGCGGCGTCTTGATCATGGATACCGGGCGCGCGCCGCCGATCGAGATGAGTCTCGACGCCCATGCCGGCTGCCTGTCGTTCGAATTCTCCACGCCGAAGCAAAGCCTGATCGTGGTGAATTGCGGTATGCCGTCGACCGGCCGCGAGAACTGGCGGCAATTGGCGCGGGCGACCGCGGCGCATTCGACGGTCACCTTCAACGACACCTCGTCGGCGCGCTTCGTCGAATTGGCGATGTTCCGCCGCGTGCTCGGCGGCTCGCCGCTGTTGGGCGGACCGCGCGCGGTGTCGGTGACGCGCGAGGACGCGCCCGAAGCGATCGCGCTGCGCGCCGCGCATGACGGCTATGCCGACCGCTTCGGCATCGTCCACGAGCGCATGCTGATGCTGGCGGCCGACGGCACCCGGATCGACGGCGAGGACATTTTCCTCGCCGCCGACGGCGGCACGCAGATCCGCACGGGCCAGGATCGATTCGCCATCCGCTTTCACCTGCATCCCACCGTGAAGGCGACCCGGCTCACCGACGCCCATGGCGTCATGCTGATGACGCCGAACAAGGAGGTGTGGACTTTCACCGCGCACGAGGACCGCGTCGAGCTCGAGGACAGCGTTTATCTCGCCGGCAGCGAAGGGCCGCGCCGCACCACCCAGATCGTCATCCACGGCCACGCCCGCACCGCCTCGCGCGTGCAATGGAGCTTGCAGCACGCCAATGCCGTGGCCGCCGCGATGCGCCGGGCCCGCGAACAGGAGGAGCCGCGGCTACCGTTGTAGGCGTCATTCCGGGGCCGAGCCAACGGGTCCGGCCCGGAGTGGCCGGCCCGATGACAAGCTCCGCGAGGAGCCCGGAATCCATAGTCTCGATTCGTGGTTATGGATTCCGGACTCGCCGCCGCGCGGCGATCCGGAATGACGAAATCGAAGGGTGAGTGTAAATACAGGCCATGACCGACCACCTCCGCCGCGCCACGCGCGCGCTCATCTCCGTCTCCGACAAAACCGGCGTCGTCGACTTCGCGCGCACGCTGTCCGGCTTCGGCATCGAGCTCGTCTCGACCGGCGGCACCCGCAAAACCTTAAGCGACGCCGGCTTGAAAGTGCTCGAACGTCAGCGAGCTGACCGGATTCCCGGAAATGATGGACGGCCGCGTCAAGACGCTGCATCCGGCGGTGCACGGCGGCCTGCTGGCGATCCGCGGCAACGCCGAGCATAGCGAAGCGATGCGCGCGCACCGCATCCACGCCATCGATATTCTGTTGGTCAATCTCTATCCGTTCGAACAAACCGTCGCCCGCGGCGGCGATTTTGCCGACTGTATCGAGAATATCGACATCGGCGGCCCGGCCATGATCCGCGCCGCGGCAAAGAACCATAACGACGTCGCGGTTGTGCTCGAGCCGAGCGATTACGCCGCGCTGCTCGACGAACTCACCGCGCACAACGGCATGACCGCGCTTGCGCTGCGCCGAAAGCTCGCCGCCAAGGCTTTCGCCCGCACCGCGGCCTATGACGCCGCGATCGCGAATTGGTTCGCGCAGGAGCTTAACGACATCGCACCGGACTATCGCGCCTTCGGCGGCCGGCTGGTCGAGAAATTGCGCTACGGCGAGAACCCGCACCAGTCGGCCGCCTTCTATCGTGCGCCGGTCGTGCGCTTCGGCGTCGCCACCGCGCGCCAGGCCCAGGGCAAGCAGCTCTCCTACAACAATATCAACGACACCGACGCCGCTTACGAATGCGTCGCCGAGTTCGATCCGGCGCGCATTGCGGCTTGCGCCATCATCAAGCACGCCAATCCCTGCGGCGTCGCCGCGGCCGACACTCTCGTCGAGGCCTATCGCAAGGCGTTCGCCTGCGACAAGACTTCGGCGTTCGGCGGCATCGTCGCGCTCAACCGCACGCTCGACGCGCAAGCGGCGCGCGCCATTACCGAAATCTTCACCGAAGTCATCATCGCGCCGGACGCCACCGCAGAGGCCATCGCCATCGTCGGCGCCAAGAAGAATTTGCGGCTCCTTCTCGCCGGCGGCCTGCCCGATCCGCGCGCGGCGGGGCTGACCGCCAAGACCGTCGCCGGCGGCATGCTGGTGCAAAGCCGCGACAACGCCGTGGTCGACGACATGGACTTAAAGCCGGTGACCAAGCGTGCGCCGAGCAATGCCGAATTGCGCGATTTGCGCTTCGCCTTCCGCGTCGCCAAGCACGTCAAATCGAACACCATCGTCTATGCCAAGGATCTCGCCACCGTCGGCATCGGCGCCGGCCAGATGAGCCGCGTCGACGCCGCGCGCATCGCCGCGCGCAAGGCGCAGGATGCCGCCAAGGAAGCCGGCCTCAAGGAGCCGTTGACCAAAGGCTCGGTGGTGGCCTCCGACGCGTTCTTCCCGTTCGCCGACGGCCTCCTCGTCGCCATCGAGGCCGGCGCCACCGCGGTGATCCAGCCCGGCGGCTCGGTGCGCGACGACGAGGTGATCAAAGCCGCCGACGACCACGGCATCGCCATGGTGTTCACCGGCACCCGGCATTTCCGGCATTAAGTCCGTTCGCGGCCAGCCGCTCATTCCCGCACAAGCGGGAATCAAGGTGCCGGTTGTCGCTTGAATTGAACCTCTTTGCCGCATCCCGACACACAAGGTCACGTCTCTTGGCCTCAAGCGTATGACCGCGAGATCGGGAGCGTAATCGGTGTCATTTCCCCCGTTACGGGCTGGAGAGGGAGGTACTTATGAAGGGTCTTGTCTTTGCGTTGGGCGCCCTGGCGCTCGGTCTCGCCGCGGCCACGCCGGCGCGCGCGGATTTTGCGGTGATCAAGTTCAAGGACACCGGCGCCTGCCGCGCCTGGTACGATCATACGGCCAAGCCGTGGGGCACGACGCAGGTTTTGTGGGTCAAAACGCCATCTTGGGACGTCGCCCAGACCAAGGGCAGCTATGCGATGAAGCACCACTGGTGCAAGGCCTGGTACTACTAAGCCAAGGCCCACTCCCGACGTTTTGCGAGCCGCCCGCAGGATATCCAGCGGGCGGCTTTTTTGGCGTTGACCGCGCAGATTGCGTGCGCTCACATCGGCTTGTAGCCGCGCTCCATGTCAACGTCGATCAGCATCGCCTTGTTGTCCTTGAGCGCCTTGGCGATGAGGTCGGTGGCGTCGTGCACCGTCGCAGCGCGGGCGCCGTCGATGCCGAGCGAGCGCGCCAGGCCGACGAAATCGATCGCCGGATCGTTGAGCTCCATGCCGACGAAAGTGTCAGCCTGCTCGGCGAGCCCGCGCAGCATGACGAGCCGCTGCTTCAAAATGCGGTAGCTGGTGTTGTTGAAGATCACCCAGACGATCGGCAGCCGGTAGCGCGCCGCGGTCCACAAGCCCTGCACCGTGTACATGGCGCTGCCGTCGCCAATGAGCGCCACCACCGGCCGCCCCGGCAGCGCCAGCTTGACGCCGATCGCCGCCGGCAAGCCCCAGCCGATGCCGCCGCCGCGCAGACCGAAATAGCTCTGCTCGTCGTCGCTCTCGATCAGCGCGCGAATTCCCGGCGCCGAGGACAGAATCTCTTCGATCACCACGGCATCCTTTGGCAGCATCGCACCGATGGCTTCGAGCAAAGCGAGCGGCTGCACCGGCGTCTTGGCGGCGAGCGCGCGGGCCTTCATACGAAACGCCTCGCGGTCTTTCTTGATCGTTTCGGTGACGGATTTCAGCCGCGCCGCCGCGGCGCTCTTGGCGCCCGCGCTCATGCGCGCGCCGACGGCCGCCGTGATCTCGGGCAGTGTCGCCTTGGGATCGCCAAGGATCGCGACCTGCGCCGGATAATTCTTGCCGATCTGCCACGGATCGGTGTCGAGATGAATGAGCGGCAAGCCCGCCGGCCACGGATCGACGGTCGGCGGCAGTGACCAGGTGAACAAATCGCCGCCGACGGAAAACAGCAGATCGTGCTTGTCGAGCACCTCGCGCACGCCAGCCTGCGAGCGGGTCATCATGCCGCGATAGAGCGGATGCGACGCCGGAAACGAGGCGCTGTTCGGGATGAACTCGACATAGACCGGCGCGGCGACCGCTTCGGCGAGCGCGACAAGCTCCTTATGCGCGCGGCTCTGCGTCACCGCATCGCCGGCGATGATGACCGGACGCTCGGCCTTGGCGAGCAGCGCAGCGGCGGCGGCAACTGCATCGGCATCGCCGCGAATGCGCGGCGCCACCCGCGTCGGCTCCAAGAGATCGATGTCGGCGTCGTTCTTCAAAATGTCGCCGGGCAGCGACAAAAATACCGGACCGGTCGGCGGCGCCAGCGCGGTTTTCACCGCGCGGTGCACGTATCGCGGTAAGTCTTCCGCTCTATGCACCTCGGCCGCCCATTTGACGAACGGCCGCGCCAGCGTCGGCAGGTCGGCGGTCAGGACCGGCTCGGTGACGAGATATTCGAGGTCCTGCTGGCCGGCGGTGACCAGCACCGGCGCGTTCGCCTTCATCGCGTCGTAGAGCATGCCCATGGCGTTGCCGAGCCCGGGCGCGACATGAAGGTTGAGCACCGCGAGACCGCCGGAGGCCTGCGCATAACCGTCGGCCATCGCCATCAACGCCGCTTCCTGCAGTCCGAGGATGTATTTTATGTCGTGCTCGACCGCGAAGGCGTCCATCAGCGGCAATTCGGTGGTGCCGGGATTACCGAACATCACCGTCACGCCTTCCTGCTTGAGCAGATCGAGGAAGGCGCGTTTTCCACTCATTACGGGCAAGAGAATCTCCTTCAGTCATCATTCGGGGGCGCGCCGTCAGGCGCGAGCCCGGAATCCATAATCGCGATATTCGCAGTTTTGCGCTGAGGAGACTATGCCGGTCGCGCCGGAGCGACGCTTGCACCCAAATTGGGCGCATGATAGTGAAGACCATGCGGATCGTTGCTCGGCGCGCCCTGCGAGAGTTCGTCGAGAAACGCAGAGGAAACAAAGATCAGGCTGCTCTGAAAGCCGCGTTGGACGCCTGGTTCCACGAGGTCAAAAGCGCACGGTGGTCGAGCGCGGCGGATGTGAAACGCGGCTACGCGACGGCGAGCGTCATTTCGGCTGACCGGATCGTGTTCAATATCAAGGGAAACGACTACCGCCTCATCGTGGCAGTCGACTTTGAGAAGAGTATCGTGTGGATCAAGTGGCTCGGCGCGCACAAGGACTACGACAAGATCGATGTGAAAGAGGTGCGGTATGACCGCTAACGTAAAGCCGATCCGGTCGAAGCGCGATCATGAGGCCGCGCTTAAGGAAGTCGATCGCCTGTGGGGCGCGAAGTTGGGAACGCGCAACGGCGATCGGCTCGATGTGCTGGCGACGCTCATCGAAGCCTATGAGGCGAAGCACTATCCGATTGACCCGCCCGATCCCATCGAGGCGATTAAATTTCGCATGGAACAGCTCGGGCTGACGCGGCGGAATCTTGAGGAGATCATCGGCACGCGCACGCGGATCGCCGAGGTTCTGAACCGAAAACGCGGACTGTCGATCGCGATGATCCGGCGTTTGCACGAGCACCTCGGCATCTCGGCGGAGGTACTGATTCGACCGAGTCGGAAGGATGCGGCTTGAGGTGGCCGGCCAAGCCGTCAGCGCGCCCTCCTGAGGCCGAGGATGTAGCGGATGTCGTGCTCGACCGCGAAGGCGTCCATCAACGGCAATTCGGTGGTGCCGGGATTGCCAAACATCACCGTCACGCCTTCCTGCTTGAGCAGATCGAGGAAGGCGCGCTTTCCACTCATCACGGGCAAGGTTTCGCTCCCATCGTTCAGTTTGAGCGATGATAACGACTATTGCGGGTTTTTATACCTGGGGGAAAGCTTGGTGCCGCGGAAGGGATTCGAACCCCTGACCCCCGCATTACGAATGCGGTGCTCTACCGGCTGAGCTACCGCGGCAAGCGGCCGATTCTTGCCACAGTGAGGTGAATATTTCCACCTCAATCGGCCTGACGCGGCCGCACTTGCACCAGGACCCCCGGCAAAGTCAAATAACGGCCATGACCGAGACGACGGAGACCGCGCCACGCGATTCCGATGTGCTGGCGGGCGCAGCAGAGAGATTGCGGATCGCGCCGTGCCAAGCCGCCTCTGTGGCGATCCTGGCCCTTGTGCTCGCGATGGTGGTCTTGCGCTGCCTGGTCGCCCGCCACATGGAGCTGGAGACCGATGAGGCCTATTACTGGCTGTGGTCGCGGCACCTGGCGATCAGCTATTTCGACCACCCGCCGCTGATCGCCTATTTGATCAGGCTCGGCACCGCGCTGTTCGGCAACAGCGTTTTCGGCGTGCGCAGCATGGCGATCGTGGCGATGGTCGCCGCCTCGGCGCTGGTCTTTGCGCTCACCGTCATCCTGTTCGACGATCGCCGGCTCGGCATGTTGGCGGCGCTGTGGTTCAACATGATGCCGCACACCGCGTTCTTTTCGATCGTCATGTATCCCGACACGCCGGCGATGTTGTTCTGGGTGTTGTGCTGCGTGGCGCTGGCGATGGTCCGGAGGAGCGGCCGCGGCGAATACTGGTATCTCGCCGGCGCCGCCATGGGTCTGTTGCTGCTCAGCAAATATACCGGCGTCTTCCTTCTCACCGGCATCGCGATCTGGCTGTTGGCGTCGGTGCAGATGCGGCCTTGGCTCAAGCGGCGCGAGCCCTATCTGGCGGGATTGATCGCGCTCCTTCTTTTCAGTCCGGTCATCCTGTGGAATGCCGAGCATCACTGGGCGTCGTTCGCCAAGCAATTCGGCCATGCATTCGATTTCTCCGACGGCGGCCTCGGCAATGCCGGCACCTTCGTCGGCGTCCAGGCGCTGTTCGTCTCGCCGCTGATCTTTGTATTCGCCGTCGCCGGTCTTGTGGTCGCGAGCTATCGCGGATTTTTCCGGCAAGAGGCGAACTGGCTGCTACTGGCCGCCGCGGTGGCCCCGATGCTGGTTTATTTCCTCATCCATGCGCTGTCGGCGGAAGTCCTGCCGCAGTGGCCGAGCGCCGCCTATGGCATCGCGGTGGTCGCCGCGGTTGCCGCGTTCGCGCCGCGGCAAGACGGGCCGGCGCAGGCGCCGCTCGTGCGCTACGCCTTCGCCGCGGCGCCCTGGACCGGTCTCGTCTTCACGCTCGCCCTATTCGCGCAGATGACCTTTTGGCCGGCGCCGGTTGCCGCGGCGCACGATCCGCTCGATATCTTCGACGGCTGGCGCCGCTTCGCGGCGGACACACAAGCGGTCGCGAGCGCGCATGATGCCGGCTATATCGCCAGCGCCGAATACGACACCAATGCCGAGCTGGCGTTTTATCTCCGCGACATGCCGGTGTTCCAGACCTCGGAGAAAATCCGCTACCGGTTTCTGCCGCCGATCGATCAAACGCTGCTGGCGGACAATACCGGCATCTACGTGGCGACCGAGCCGTTCAAGGATCTGCCGGAACTGCAAAAGCACTTTGCATCGGTGGAGCCGATCGCGACGGTCTGGCGTTCGCGCAACGGCGACCCGATCAAGGCCTACCGCATCTACGCGTTGAAGGGCTATCGCGGCGGCGTGCCTTATTAAAACATTATGCCGGCCGACAGGACCTGAAATAATTGTGAGAATCAATTCAGCATGTTTTGCCGTCTTGGCTTCCTAATTTCGGCTATTCATGCTTCTTTGAACGGCCGGGACGTGATGGGGAATTGTGGTGCGCGTGGCGTCGACAATAGGCCGTCTTGCAATCGCGTTCGTGGCTGCATGGGTTCCGGGCTTTGCCGTCGCCGCCGATTTGCCGGCCCAGCCGGAGCAAGCGGCGGCCCCGGCCAGTGTCGCGCCGGCGGCACCGAACTGGATCGTCACCATCGGGGTCGAAGGCCGCGTCGTCCCGGCTTGGCCGGGCGCCTCCGACAGCAAGCCCGCCGTCACCGGCTTCCCGCTGTTTTCCGTCCGTAAGGAAGGCTCGCCGCCCGACTTTCCCGGCCCGCGCGACAGTATCGGCTTCAGCCTGATCGATCTCGGCCAGATCAAGATCGGTCCGGCCTTCAAGCTGGTTTGGCAGCGCAAGGCCTCCGGCTACGCGGCGCTCAACGGGCTCGGCAACGTCAATTACGCGGTGCAGGCCGGCGCCTTCGCCGAATACTGGCCGGCGCCGTGGCTGCGGCTGCGCGGCGAAGCCCGCCAGGGTTTTGGTGGCGAAACCGGCGTCACCGGCGATCTTTTTCTCGATGCCATTGTCCCGGTCGGACAGTGGACCTTATCCGCCGGCCCGCGCATGACGCTGCAGACCGCCGCCGCGACCGGCCCCTATTTCTCAATCACCCAGGCGCAGTCGATCGGCTCGACGGTTTCGGGCCTGCCGGCCTTGCCGGTCTATCGCGCCGGCGGCGGGCTTTATTCTTACGGCGCCGGCACGATGGCGCAGTACGCCTTCAATCCGCAATGGACCGCGCATGCGTTGTTCGAATACGAACGGCTGACCGGCTCCGCCGCCAACTCGCCGCTGGTCACGCAGCGCGGCTCGCCGGACCAGTACACCGTCGGTGTCGGCGCCACCTATTCGTTCGCCATGCGCCCGTGGTGGTGATGATCGTTCTCGCGCGAATCGCCTGAAGGTCGTCAGCGTGTAGCGGCTTCCGCGCGCAGCTTGAAACGCTGGATCTTGCCGGTCGCGGTTTTCGGCAATTCGGTGCGGAACTCGATCCAGCGCGGATATTTGTAGACCGCGAGCTTCTTGCGGCAGTCGTCCTGCAGCTTGAGCGCCAAGGCGTCGCTCGCCTTGTCCGGGACTTTGAGCACCACAAAGGCCTTGGGCTTGATCAGCTCGTCGGTGTCCGGCCAGCCGACCACGGCGGCTTCGAGCACGTCGGGATGGCTCTGCAGCACGCCCTCGACCTCGAACGGCGAGACATACATGCCGGAGACCTTGAGCATGTCGTCGCGCCGGCCGCAGTAGACGAAATAACCGGCCTCGTCCTCGACATATTTGTCGCCGGACCGCGTCCATTCGCCCAGGAACGTCGCGCGCGATTGCTCGCGGTTGTTCCAATACATGATGGCGCTGGTCGGTCCGCGCACCTGCAGCTCGCCCATGTCGCCACGTTTGCTGACGATATTGCCGTCGTCATCGATCAGGCGGATATCGTAGCCGGGCAACGGCTTGCCGGAGGTGCCGTATTTCACCGCGCCGGGGCGGTTCGACAGGAAGATATGCAGCATCTCGGTCGAGCCGAGACCGTCGAGGATGTCGACGCCGTAGCGCTCGCTCCAGCGCCGGCCGATCTCGGCCGGCAGCGCCTCGCCGGCGGAAACGCAGCGGCGGATCTTCAGCTCCGACCGCGCCGGCGCCGCAGGGCTCGCCAGGAAGGCGGCATAGAAGGTCGGCACCGCATAGAATACGGTGACGTTGTGCTTTTTCAGGAGCTCGGCGACCACGTCCGGCGTCGGCCGCTGCGGCAGCAGTACCGTGGTCGCGCCCGCCGACATCGGAAAAGTGAGCGCGTTGCCGAGCCCGTAGGCGAAGAACAGTTTCGCCACCGAATAGCAGATATCGTTTTCGCCGATGCCAATCACCGGCGCCGCATAAAGCGCGTCGGTGAGTTTAAGATCGGCGTGGGTGTGCACCGCGCCTTTCGGCCGGCCGGTCGAGCCCGACGTGTAGAGCCAGAAGCACATGTCGTCGCGCGTCGTCGCCGCCGTGGCGCCTTCCGGGATCTTGGCGTCGGCTTTGGCTTCGGCCATCAGCGCGTCGAACGCGAGATGGGCATGGGCGTCGCCGCCGGAGACGATGACATGTTCGAGGTCGTCGCTGTCGCGGATCGCGTCGGCGAATTTGGCATACAGCGCTTCGGAAACGACCAAGAGCCGCGCCCGCGAATCGTTGAGCATGAAGCGGTAATCGGCCTCGGTCATCAGCGTGTTGACCGGAACCGCCACGACGCCGACCTTGATCGCGCCGAGAAAAGCGGTCGGCCAATCGATGGTATCGAGGAGACAGATGAGGATGCGCTCCTCGCGGCGGATGCCGAGCGAGCGCAGCACCTGGCCGAAACGCTCGACCCGGTCGGCGAGCTCGGCATAGGTGTATTGGCCGCGGTGATCGATATAGGCGAGCTTGTCGCCGCGGCCGGCATCGAGATTGCGCTTGAGGATATCGGCGGCGAAATTGTAGTCGCGCGGAATGGTCGATTCAGGGGGCGGCCCGATATGCGGCGGCGCACTGTTCATTGCGGCGTTTCCTCATCAGCGCGGGCTTTTGCCCACCCGTTTGCCCACGAGAAGGCATTATGCCGACGCGAAAAATCGGCGGCAATGGCGAAGCCGGCCGCCGCTGTCTTCGCCGCGAAATTGCGCTATGACAAGGCCCGTCACTTCCCGCCGGAGTCCCCGTAATGCTATTGAGCCGCGACCGCATTCTCACCACCCACGTCGGCAGCCTGCCGCGCAACGAGACGCTGAGCGACCTTTTGATCAAGCAGGAGGACAGCGAACAGCTCGACCCGACAATGCTCGCGGACGAAATGGACAAGGCGGTGCGCCACGTCGTCGGCAAGCAGATGGAGGCCGGCATCAACGTCGGCAATGACGGCGAGCAGCGGCGCATCGGCTTTCAGACCTATGTGCCGCAGCGCATGTCGGGCTTTGCCGGCGTGTCGAAACGCCGCCGCGGCCGCGAGTTCGAGGAGTTTCCCGAGCTGGTCGGCTATCTGATGCGGCGCTTTCCCAATCCGCCGAAGAGCCAGCACGGCGCGCCGGGGGCGCAAGCCGATATAAAGTATCGCGATCTCAAACCGATCGGCGACGAGATCGCCGGCTTCAAGCGCATCGCCGACGCGCTGCACGCGTTTTCCGAGCGCTTCATGACCGCCGCCTCGCCCGGCATCATCTCGACGACGATGCTCAACGCCTATTACCCCTCGCATGACGATTATCTCGACGCCATCGCCCGCGAGATGAAGAACGAATACCAGGCCATCCATAAAGCCGGCCTCATTCTGCAGATCGACGCGCCCGACCTCGCCATGGACCGCACCATGATGTACCGCGACCTGTCGGATGCCGATTTCGTCAAGCGCTGCGAGCGCCATGTCGCCGCGATCAACAACGGCATCGAAGGCATTCCGCGCGACCGCGTGCGGCTGCATATTTGTTACGGCAACTGGGAAGGCCCGCACATCCACGACATCGCGCTGGAGAAAATCTTGCCGGCGCTCTACCAGGCCAAGGTCGGCGCGCTGTCGATCGAGTTCTCCAATCCGCGCCACGCCCACGAATATGCGGCGCTCAAGCGCGTGCCGTTCCCCAAAGACATGATCCTCATTCCCGGCGTGGTCGAGACCACCTCGAATTTCGTCGAGCACCCCGAAGTGGTGGCGCGCCGCATCGAGGAAGCGGTCGCGACCATCGGCGACCGCGAACGCGTCATCGCCTCGTCGGACTGCGGCTTCGGCACCTTCACCCGGCGCGAATGGGTCATCGAGCCGGTGGTCTGGCTCAAGCTCAAGGCGATCCGCCAGGGCGCCGATATCGCTTCCGCCCGGATTTGGGGTAAAAGAAGCGCGGCGTAAATGTGTACCGTCACCCTGAGGTGCGAGCGTAGCGAGCCTCGAAGGGCGACGGCCCGAGCGCCTCGGCCGCATCCTTCGAGGGCCGCCATAGCGCGTCGAAGACGCGCGTAAACGCGCTGATGGCGGCCACCTCAGGATGACGGAACGAGCGCATAATTTCGTTTTCTCAGTAACAACACAGGACCAAGCACCGTGATCGATCTTTACACCTGGACGACGCCGAACGGCCGCAAGATCTCCATCGCGCTCGAGGAATTCGGGCTGCCCTATACCGTGCACGCAGTCGACATTTCGAAGGACGAGCAGTTCAAGCCGGAATTTCTCAAAATCTCACCGAACAACCGAATCCCGGCAATCGTCGACCGCGACAATAATCTGAGCCTCATGGAGTCGGGCGCGATCCTGATCTATCTCGCCGACAAGACCGGCAAGCTGATGCCGAAATCAGGCGACGGCCGCTACAAGGTCATCGAATGGCTGATGTGGCAAATGGGCGGCCCGGGCCCGATGTTCGGCCAGGTGCATCATTTCACCAAATACAATCCGGGCAAGGCGCCCTATGCCGAGGAGCGCTACCTGAAGGAAGCGCATCGACTTTACGGCGTGCTCGACAGGCGCCTCGCCGACCGTGAATACGTCGCCGACGCCTACTCGATCGCCGACATCGCGATTTGGCCGTGGGTATCGCGCTACGAGTGGCAGACCGTCGATCTCAGCCAGTATCCCAACGTCAAGCGCTGGTACACCGCCATCGCCAAGCGCCCGGCGGTCCAGAAAGGCTACAAAGTGCCGAAAGACGTCGGCGAAGTGCCGATCCCGGCGTAAGTCCCGTCACCCTGAGGTGCGAGCGGCAAAGCCGCTCGCCTCGAAGGGCAACGGCCCGGGTACCCGTATCAACAAACGCGCAGATTAGGTTACAATACAGACGACAATAGCCGTGCCCGCTCATCCTTCGAGGCCCGCGCCGGCGGGCACTCAGGATGACAGATAACGCCAGGGAGTACGCCATGGACGACATCACCAGACGCGATCCGATCAAGATCACCGCCGAAGACATCAACCCGCGCTACAATTGGGGCCGCCATCTGCCGGTGCTCGGCACCATGGGGGTCGATTTCGAGGAACGCGTCGATTACCGGCGCATGCACCGCTATCGGCTCGCCCGCGCCCAGGCCGCGCTGGAAGCGTCCGATCTCGGCGCGCTGCTCCTCTTCGACGACAACAATATCCGCTACGTCACCTCGACCAAGATCGGCGAATGGGCCCGCGACAAGCTTTCGCGCTGGGCGCTGTTGGTGCGCGGCGGCGACCCTATTTTGTGGGACTTCGGCTCGGCCGCCGTCCACCACAAGCTCTATTCGCCGTGGCTCAAGCCGGAGAACTGCAAAGCCGGCCTGGTCGGCCTGCGCGGCACGGTGGATCCTGCGTTTGGATTGATGAAGCGCCACGCCGAGGAAATGGCCGCGATCCTGCGCGACGCCGGCGTCGCCAAAATGCCGATCGGCGTCGACATCATCGAGCCGCCGATGATGTTCGAACTGGAAAAAGCCGGGCTCAAGATCAAGGACGGCCAGCAAGTAATGCTGAGCGCGCGCGAGGTGAAATCGGCCGACGAGATCGCGCTCCTCAATCGCGCCGCGGCGATGGTCGACGGCGCCTATGACGTGGTCAACCAGATGCTGCGTCCCGGCATTCGCGAAAACGACATCGTCGCCGAGGTGAACAAGTTCCTCTACACCCACGGCTCCGACGACGTCGAAGCGGTCAACGCCATCTCCGGCGAGCGCTGCAGCCCGCATCCGCATAATTTCACCGACCGCATGATCCGCCCCGGCGATCAAGCCTTCTTCGACATCCTGCAAAGCTTCATGGGCTATCGCACCTGCTATTACCGCACCTTCAACGTGGTGCGCGCCACCCCGGCGCAGCACGACGCCTATCGGATGGCGCGCGAGTGGCTCGACAACGCCATCGAGCGCATCAAGCCCGGCGCTTCGACCGCGCATATCTGCGAGGTGTTCCCCAAGGCGCAGGAGTTCGGCTTCCCCGACGAGATGGCGGCCTTCGGCCTGCAATTCGCCCATGGCCTCGGCCTCAATCTGCACGAGCGGCCGATCATCTCGCGCGTGGTGTCGATGGATCATCCGACCGAGATCGTGGAAGGCATGGTGTTCGCGATCGAGACCTATTGCCCGGCCACCGACGGCTACTCCGCGGCGCGCATCGAGGAAGAGGTCGTCGTCACCGACAAAGGCTGCCGCCTGATCTCGCTGTTCCCGGCGGAGGAATTGCCGATCTCGGCGAAGTATTGAGCGTGTATTCACCTGTGGTCCGTCACCCTGAGGTGGCCGCGGAGCGGCCCTCGAAGGGCGACGGCCCGGGCGCTCGGGCCGCATCCATCGAGGCTCGCTTCGCTCGCACCTCAGGATGACGGATCGCCGTCAGTGCTTCCGCTTCAACCGAACGGGATTCAAGGCAAAGCCTTCGCGGTCATGCCGCGTAGCGCCGCAAGCCGCAATTCCATCTCGTGCTTGAAATTATATTGCGGATTGCCGAACGACCGGTTGCGCTCGGCAAGAAAATCGCGCTGCTCCTGGCGCAGCTCGCGCGCCGCCTTGCCGTTGCGGCTGGCGAGCGCCGCCTTGTAGGCGGCGTCGATCTCGCGGTCGAGCCGGGCCAGATCGGGATCGGAGCAGATCGCCTTTTCGACCGCGCGCCGCGCCGCGCCGCAGTCGAACGTCGGCAACAGCTTGTCGGAATTGTCGGCATTGCGCTGGTCGCGCTCCTGGCGCGATTCCGCGAGGCCCTCGGCTGCCGTGTCGAGGTCCGGCTTGATGCGCAGCGCCTCTTCGTAATCGGCGATGGCGTGGTCGAGATTGCCCTTCTTGGCGTAGGTGGCGCCGCGGTTGTTGTAGGCCAGATAGAAGCCCGGATTGAGCGCCAGCGCGCGGTCGTAATCGGCGATGGCGCGGTCGTAATCGCCGTTCTCGGCATAGGACAGGCCGCGATTGTCGAAATATTCCGGATCGAGCGGATCGAGCTTGATCGCCTCGCTCTCGTCGGTAATGGCCTGATCGATGCGGCCGAGCTTCTTGTAGGCGGCGCCGCGGTTGGTATAGGCGCGCGATTTCTTCGGATCGAGCTTGATCGCCTGGTCGTAGTCGCCGATCGCGGCCGCATAATCCTTCTTGAAATAATAGGCGACGCCGCGGTCCATGTAAGTCTGCGCGTCGCCGGGCTTGAGCCGCAGTGCCTCGTTGTAGTCGGCGATGGCGCGGTCGTATTGGCGGTTGTTGTTGAAGACGTTGGCGCGATAGTCGAATCCTTGCGCATTGTTGGGATCGAGCCGCACCGCGTCGTTGGCGTCGGCGAGCGCCTTGTCGAGCTGGCCGATGCCGCGATAGGCGTTCGAGCGTTCGCGGAACGCCCGCGCATTCTTTGGATCGAGCGCGATGGCGCGATTAAAATCGGCGAGCGCAAGCTCGGTCTTGTCGATGTACCAATAAGTCGCGCCGCGATTGACCAGCGCCGCGGCCTGCGCTTGCGGCTGGTCTTTGAGCGTGCCGATCAGCGCGGCGCAGGCGGCGATGCGTTGCTCCGGCGAATAAGGCGCCTCGTCGGTCGAGGCGCAGATGTCGGCATTGGGGCTGGTTTCGGCCCGCGCGGCAGGCGCGGCCAGCAGAGCAAGCAGGCAGGCGGCGGCGAAAATGGGGGCGGTGCGGTTCATTGTGACACCCATTAGCGGTACGATGAATGACGGCCCAAACCGGCCGTTGGCGATTAGTCGTCGCCGGCGCGGACATGGTTCTGATCTTGGCGCGGGACATGGAGCTGCGCGGTGCTGAGCCGGATTTCGCCGGTTCAACAAACACTTGACGGGACAGGGATTTCCGGTGACATGCCGGGCCCGACATCGACGTCAGCGAGACGCCAGCATGGTTTCCGACACGTTGCCCAAGGTCTCCGTAGCCGAGCATCTGGCGCAAAAGATCTGCGCGCTCGATGCCGCGCGGCTGCCTGCGGCCGTGCGGGAAAAATGCGTGGAGCTTTTGATCGACGTGGGCGGTCTCGCCGTCACCGCGCGCAACGAGGATTACGTCAAAATCGCGCTCGCCGGCTGCGACGACGACGGGCCGTGCACGGCGATCGGTCACGCCCACACGTTTTCCGCCGCCGCCGCCGCGCTCATTAACGGCACGGCGATCCACGGCGAGGATTTCGACGATACCTTCGAGGGCGGCCCGGTCCATGCCGGCGCCGTGATCGTGCCGGCGGTGCTCGCCGTCTGCGAGCGGCAAAAGCTCGACGGCCGCGCCGCCCTCCTCGGCATCGTCGTCGGCGTCGAGACCATGTGCCGGCTGAGCCTGGTCGCGCCGACGCTGACCCACAAAGCGGGCTTTCATCCGACCGCCGTGTTCGGCGCCGTGGGCGCTGCGGCCGGCGTCGGCGCGGCGCTCAAACTCAACCCCCGCCAGATGGTCGATGCGCTCGGCACCGTCGCGTCGATGGCCGGCGGCATCATCGAATATCTCGCCGAGGGCGCCTGGACCAAGCGGCTGCATGCCGGCTGGGCGGCGCAATCGGGCATGCGCGCGGCGCTGCTCGGCCGCGCCGGATTTTCCGGACCGCGCACCGTGTTCGAAGGCGTGCATGGCTTTTTTCACGGCTTCGCCCGCACCGCCGCGGGCGACTACGACGCGCTGATCGGCGATTTCGGCACGCGCTGGGTCACCGAGACGCTGGCGTTCAAGCCCTATCCGTGCGGAACCATGACGCATCCCTACATCGACTGCGCGCGCCGCCTCGGCGCGCGCATCAAAGCCGACGACGTCGTCGAAATCGTGTGCGAGGTCGGCGAGGGCACGGTGCACCGGCTATGGGAGCCGCTCGCCGCCAAGCAGCATCCCGCCAACGGCTATGCCGGCAAATTCTCCACGCCCTATTGCATCGCCGCCGGCTTCGTGCGCGGCAATGTGGGCTTGAGCGATTTCACCGACGCCGCGGTGCACGATCCGGCGGTGCTCGCGCTCGCCGCCAAGGTGCGCTACGCGATCGATCCGCAAAATCCCTATCCGAAAAATTTCACCGGCCACATCCGCTTAACGCTGCGCGACGGCACGGTGGTCGAAGAGCGCCAGCCCTATATGCGCGGCGGCGCGCAGGAGCCGCTGACGCGCGCCGACATCGAAGGCAAATTCCGGCTCAATGCCAAGCACGGCGGCTGGAGCGACGCCCGCGCGGCGGAGGCGCTGACGCTGATCGGCGGCCTGTTTGACGGGCCGGTAAATCTCGCGCCGCTGCGGGGGTAACCGTCATTGCGAGCGCAGCGAAGCAATCCAGCTCGGAGCCGAGGAGCTGGATTGCTTCGTCGCTACGCTCCTCGCAATGACGAGGAGATGGTTAATCGGGTCTTCTGCCCGGAGTCGCAGAAATGCTGATGGTCGTGTGATCATCAGCTTTTTTTCGCCGATCAGGCGGTCATAAAATCAGGATCGTCGGTATCCAGCAATTCCCAATTTTCATACTCCCGCTCATGCTCAAGCTCGACGGCGTCATATCCTCGCTCTCCGTCGTGCCACCCGCAGAGGACCTTCGTGCCATCCACTGCTTTTACGATCATCATCGAGCCGCCGGTTTTGTGTCGAACCTTATCGCCGGGCTTAAATACCTCAGCCATTGATCACTCCCATTGCTGACGCGCCTTTAGGCTGCCTTCCGAAAGCTTTCGAAAAATTTAACGCGAATTTTTTGTGAACCTTATCAGCGGCTTGTTTGACGGGCCGGTGAATCTCGCGCTGTTGCGCGGCTGACAGTGCAGCCGTTCCCCGGACGCGGTGCAGCGCGCCAGCGGTGCAGCGCGCCAGCGGTGCAGCGCGCCAGCGGTGCACCGCTGATCCGGGGTCTTCGCAAGTTCAGACGCATTATGCTCTGAGCTTGTGACGATCCCGGGTCTGCAGCGCACCACTGCGTGCTGCGCCGCGCCCGGGGAAGCGTGGTCACTATGGATAGGACATCCCCTTGACAACCGTCCCCACTCTAGTTACATGCGGCGAATCAAAATCTCGCTCGGAAGGACACCGCCGGCACACTTAAGCCGGCGGCTGGAGCGAGTGCGGTTTCTAAGCCGAGGCGGGCCGGCTGCCTGGGCGAAGAGGCCGCGGTGGAGCGCCGGGAGGCGCAGCGCGCCCGAAGCAGGCGGTTCGCGCAAGCGGATTGTCCTGTGGCGCGCGCCGCGCCCGAAGCGCGAGCGAGTGGCAACATTCGCCCGCGTGGCGCGGCCACGACTTTGGCGCCTCCCGGCGCTGCACTTCCCGCTTCCGTTGGGGAAGAATTCTTGAGCGTGGCGTTCTTAAGCGTGGCTTGGGCAAACCTCGGGCGCGCAGGCGCGCCGCGAGAACGAAAATGCTCACCTCATTTCGGGAAGGTATCGATGACCCAACTGGGACGACGATTTAGATTGTCAGACATGCCCGGGAGCGGGATCTCCTGCGGCAAGGATGGCGCATTCGTGGGCGAAGTGCCTCTATTGGAACGCCCGCGCGGTCCGCACGGCTCCGAGCAATGGCAGCCGCGTCGGATGGCCGATCTCAATCGTGATCTTAGTAAGCGCTATGACCTGCCCGTTGAATTCAATACGAAGATTGCCGGTCTCACGGCAGTCGCCCGAGCACTCGACCGCGGCGATCTCTTCCATGCCCAGATCGCGACGCTGCATCTTCAGATTCCCGATCCGCCTGCGCTGACAAAAACAGCACAGTCCATGAGCGAAATCGCTGATCTGGCGCGCCAACTTCGATCCAGCGGTCTGCTCAAAGCGGATTGGGACCCCGCGAAGCATCCGCGCTGGCCGGCCGAAAGTCCGGGCAGCATCGGGGGAGAATTTGCGCCCGCCGGTAGCGCGAGCAGCGATTCCGCGGCGGGCAACGAGAGGGCGCCACTCTTGCCAATTCAGCTAACAATTCCGGTCCCGTTCGAGCTTCCCGGCGGAATTTCATTCCCGTCAGAGATCTTGCCTCCGCCGCTTTTGCCACCGAATATCAATCCCCTCACCATTCCGAGAAATCCTTATCCGGGGCGGCCAAAGTGTGTGAGGGAGTGGGCCGAGGCGACCCAAGACTGTTTGGACTTGTGGGCGGATGGCCAGTTGGGAACGGATGACTATCGGGGAATGGGCAAAACCCTCCACGAATGCATTATAGGTCGCGTTTCGGAGGACTGTGGCGGCAACAGATTAGACGCGTAATCGCTTATTAGAAGCAGGAACACGCATCGATGCAGGAACCAAACTCCCCTGAGGAAGTATTCGCACTCCACAAGCTCCGCCGCGCGGACCCGCAGCGTTTCCTTAAGATTGTGGACGAATGGCTGCGGGAGGACCCGCGAAATTTTCGCGCGTACTTCAGGCGACATTTCGCGTGGGTAGACATGGGTGAGCCGCAGCGGGCTCTTGACGATCTGAACAAGGTCGTCGAACACGCCCCCACGCCCGCAGCGTTTTGTGCGCGCGGTGCAGTTTATCGGGATCTCGGCGAATATAAGAATGCGCTAGCGGACTTTCGCCGCGGGGAGGCGATGAATCCGAAAGAGTGGGAGGACGCGGCAATTACGCTGCTTTACCAAGCGGACACTCACGCACGATTGGGTAACGAATCCGCCGCACTATCCTGTTGCGCCCGTCTGCCGGACGGCTTTTGGACTCCGGGACTTGGCGGCGCCCCCGCCGGCAACAAAGCAGACATTGCGGACAAATTGCGTCGCATCGCGGCGGACGCGAGACAGAAGCAGCTATGAATGCGACAGCGGCCCGTCGCGCAGCCGCGCCAGATCGAAGCGGTCGATCTCGCGCAGGAGTTCGACGAAGGCTTGCGCACCGCGCGCCAATGCCGCGTCGCCCTTGGCGGCGGTCGCCAGCGTGGCATCGCCGACCGCGCCGCTTGGATGCAGGTCCTGCGTCATCCAGGCAAAGCCGGCCGGCCGGTAGGCGCCGAGCCATTTGAACTCGGCCGCCATCGCCACCGTTTCCGGCGTCGCCTTCGGCGCCTGGTCCATGCGCACCGTGCCGGGATTGGCCGCCAGCATCAGCGAGGTCTCGATGTCGCCGCCGTGGATGCCGTGCTTTTTCTCCTCGTTCGCAAACGCGCCGTCGGGATAACCGAAACGATGCCAGCCCACGGTGACCGCGAGCATGCCGAGCCGCGTGCGCAGATCGCGCGCCACCGTTTCCATCGCCGCGACATTGCCGCCATGGCTGGTGACGAGGACGAGCTTGCGCAGACCGGCGCGCGCCAAACTGTTGCCGAGTTCGGTCCAGGCTGCGATCGCGGTCGCCGCCGAAACGGTCAGCGTGCCGGGAAAGGCCAAATGCTCGGCGGAGACGCCGATGTGCTGCACCGGCAGGAACGTCACCGGCAAATCGTCCGGCAAGAGAGCGCGGACGCGCGCCAGATAGGCCTCGGCGATGTAAGTGTCGACGCCGAGCGGCAGATGCGGCCCGTGCTGCTCGACCGCGGCGAGCGGCAGCACCGCGATCCAGCGCGTCGTGTCGCCGCCGGCGATGTCCTGCCAGGTCAGTTCCATCCAGTCCCGCTTCGGCAGCATTGTCCGGCTCACTCGCAAATTTCTTCCGCCTCTCTTATTGTCGCGTGCACTGTCGCAAGGAGCAACCGATGCCGTGGACCATGACTTTTCGTGCCGCATTGATGGGCGTTGCCGTCGCTTTCGGTGCGGCGGCCGGCCCAGCGGTGGCCCAGGCGCTCGACAAGGTCACCTTCGGCACCAATTGGGTGGCGGAGGCCGAGCACGGCGGCTTCTACCAGGCGCTGGCCGACGGCACCTACCGCAAATACGGGCTCGACGTGACCATCCGGCAGGGCGGCCCGAGCGTGAACAACCGGATTCTCCTTCCGGTCGGCAAGATCGACTTCTTCCTGTCCGCCAATAATCTGCAAGGTTTTGACGCCGTCACGCAGAATATCCCGACCGTCGAAGTCGCGGCCTATTTCCAGAAAGACCCGCAGGTGCTGATCGCGCATCCCGATCAAGGCATCGAGAAACTGCAGGACCTGAAAAACCTCACCTTGTTCATATCGCCGGAAGGCGTCGCGACCTATTTCCAGTGGCTCAAAGCCACCTATGGCTTCAAGGACGCGCAGGTGAAGCCCTACACCTTCAACCCGCAGCCGTTCCTGGTGAACAAAAAGAGCGCGATGCAGGGCTACGTGACGTCGGAGCCGTTCGCCATCGCGAAGGCCGCGCATTTTGAGCCGAAAGTGTTCTTGCTCGCCGACGAGGGACTGGCCGGCTATTCGACCTTGATCGAGACCCGCCGCGATCTCGTCGACAAGAAGCCCGACCTGGTGCAACGCTTCATCGATGCCTCGACCGTCGGCTGGTACAATTATCTCTATCACGACAACAGCGCGGCCAATGCGCTGATCAAAAAGCAGAACCCGGAAATGACCGACGATCTTTTGGCCTATTCGGTGAGCGCGATGAAGAAATACGGCATCGTCGATTCCGGTGATGCTTTGACGCTCGGCGTCGGCGCCATGACCGACGCGCGCATGAAGAGCTTTTTCGACGAGATGGTGCGCGCCGGCGTCACCAAGCCGAGTGTCGATTATCGCAAAGCCTACACGCTGCAGTTCGTCGACAAGAAAGTCGGGCTCGATCTGCGGCCGAAGCCGCAATGAGCGCAGCCGCATCACTCGTCACGCTGCGCGGCGTCGGCAAGGCATTTCCCTCCGGGACGCTGGCGCTCAAGGGGTTCGATCTCGACGTACGCGAGGGCGAATTCGTCTCACTGCTTGGCCCCTCGGGCTGCGGCAAATCGACCGCGTTGCGCATCATCGCCGGCTTGAGCGAGCCGAGCGAAGGCGCGGTCGAATGGATGTCCGCGCGAACGCCGGCTGAGGGCGAAAGCCGGATCGGCTTCGTGTTCCAGGAACCGACGCTGATGCCGTGGACAAGCGTGTTCAACAACGTGCTCTTACCGCTCAAGCTCAAGGGCAGCGCCATCGAAAAGGCACGCGCGCGGGTCGTGGCGGCGCTCGACCGGGTCGGCCTGAAGGAGTTCGGTCGCGTCTATCCGCGCGAACTGTCGGGCGGCATGCGTATGCGCGTTTCCATCGCCCGCGCGCTGGTCACCGAGCCGGCGCTGTTGCTGATGGACGAGCCGTTCGCCGCGCTCGACGAGATCACACGGTTCAAGCTCAACAACGATCTGTTGCAGGTGTGGCAAGCGCTCCGCACCACCGTCGTGTTCGTCACCCATTCGGTGTTCGAGTCGGTCTATTTGTCGAACCGCATCGTGGTGATGGCGGCGCGGCCCGGCCGCGTCTTCACCGAGCTCAAGATCGACGCGCCCTATCCGCGCGATCAGGATTTCCGCACCTCGGCCGAATATGCCGCGTACTGCCGCCGCACCTCGGAAGCCCTGGCGCAAGCCATGGCTGCACAAGATATGGCCGCGGGAGGCGCACAATGAACGCGGTGCATTCCGCGCGGGAGCGTCACGACCGCGCCTTGCGCGTCCTGCTGCCGATCGCCGTGCTGGCGCTCGGACTTTCGCTCTGGGAAGCGGTGGTGCGGATCGGGCACATTCCGCCTTATGTCTTGCCTGACCCTTGGCTGATCGTCCGCACCCTCGTGTCCGATTGGGCGTTGCTGTTCCAATCGCTGCTGGTCACGCTCGCGACCACCTTCGAAGGCTTTCTGCTCGCGGCAATCGGCGGCGTCGGCCTGGCCGTGTTGTTCAACCAGTCGCGGCTCGTCGAATATTCGCTTTATCCCTATGCGGTGATCCTGCAGGTGACGCCGATCGTCGCCATCGCGCCGCTGCTCTTGATCTATCTGCCGCAGCCGCTCGCGGTCCTGGCCTGTGCCTGGATCGTCGCGTTCTTTCCGGTGCTGGCCAACACCACGCTCGGCCTGCATTCGGTCGACCGCAACCTCGCCGACCTGTTCGCACTCTATGGCGCGACGCGCGGCCAGATATTGTGGAACCTTAAACTGCCGGCCGCACTGCCCTATATCCTCGGCGGCTTGCGCATCGCCGGCGGGTTGTCGCTGATCGGCGCCGTGGTCGCCGAGATCGCCGCGGGCTCCGCCGGCGCCGGCTCGGGGCTTGCCTACCGCATCGCCGAATCCGGCTATCGGCTCAACATCCCGCGCATGTTCGCCGCGCTTTTGCTGTTGTCCGTCGCCGGCATCGTGATCTTTTATCTCTTGTCGGCGATCAATTATCTGGCGCTGCGCCGCTGGCACGAAAGCGCGCTGGAGCAGGAACGCTAGCCGTCACGCCGGCGGTAATGCCGCCGCCAACACGCGCGCGACATGGACGGCCTCGCGGCCGGCGCCGTCGTGGATTTGATGCCGGCATGACGTGCCGTCGGCGACGATGATCGCATCGTCCGGCGCCTTGCGCACGGCGGGCAGCAGCGACAGCTCGCCCATGGCGCGCGACACATCGATGGTATCGGCATGAAAGCCGAAAGCGCCGGCCATGCCGCAGCAACTCAATTCGATGGTTTGGATTTCCAGGTCGGGAACGAGTTTCAGCGTCGCTTCAACCGAAGGCATCGTATCGAAGGATTTTTGATGGCAATGCCCATGCAAAAGGGCGCGCTTTTTGACGGGCGCGAGCTTCAAATCGAGTTTTCCGGCGGCCGCCTCGCGCGCCAGAAATTCCTCGAACAACAGCGCGCTCTCGGCAACGCGCCGCGCCGCATCGCTCTTCACCAGGGCCGGGATTTCGTCGCGGAAGCCGAACAGGCAGCTCGGCTCAAGGCCGATGACAGGGACACCGCGTTCCGCGTAAGGCGCCAGCGCCGCAAGCGCGCGCTCTGCTTCCGCCTGCGCTTGGTCGACTTTGCCGATAGAGAGAAAAGTCCGGCCACAGCACAATGGACGGCCGCCGTCATTCGGCTTCGCGACATTGACCCGATAGCCGGCCGCGTTCAGCACCGTAAGCGCCGCATCGATGTTTTCACGCTCGAAATAGCGATTGAAGGTGTCAGCGAACAACACCACTTCAGGGTTTCCTCTACCGTCATGCCCGGACTTGTTCCGGGCATCCACGTCTTGTTTTAAGGAAGTCGTGGATGGCCGGGACGAGCCCGGCCATGACGAAGTCCTTAAAATAATCCGCCCGCCACTTCGGCAAGCTTCGCCCGGCGGCAAATCCGGCAAGCGCTTCCGACAATTTCGCTGCACCAGGGACAACATCGCGCAGGTTCATCAGCGCCGCGAAACGCGCGGCATAGGGTGCATAATGGGGCAAGTATCCGACCAGGCGGTCGTGCAGCGACAGACCGTATTTTTCGGCCCGCGCCCGCAACACCTCGATCTTCATGCGCGCCATATCGACGCCCGTCGGGCATTCGCGGCGGCAGGCTTTGCAGGAGACGCAAAGCTTCAGCGTCTCGGCCATGGCGTCGGAGGTCAGCGCGTCGGCCCCGAGCTGGCCGGTGATGGCAAGGCGCAACGTATTGGCGCGGCCGCGGGTCACGTCGCGCTCGTCATGGGTGACGCGATAGCTCGGACACATGACGCCGCCGTGGAGCGCGCGGCAGGCGCCATTGTTGTTGCACATTTCGACCGCGCCCTGAAACCCGCCGCCCTTGCCCGGATAGGCCGACCAGTCGAGCGCGGTCGCGATGTCCTCGGCGCGGTAATCGGGGCCGTAGCGGAAATTGCTGCGGTCGTCGAATTTCGGCGCGCGCACGATCTTGCCGGGATTGAAAATGTGTTGCGGATCGAAGCGGTCCTTGACCTCTTCGAAGGCGTGCACCAGTTCGGCGCCGAACATGTATTCGTGGAATTCCGAGCGCACGATGCCGTCGCCATGCTCGCCGGAATGCGAGCCTTTGTAGTCGCGCACCATGGCGAAGGCCTCCTCGGCGATGGCGCGCATCGCGCGGACGTCCTTGTCGAGCCGCAGATTGAGCACCGGCCGCACATGCAGGCAGCCGACCGCCGCATGCGCATACCAGGTGCCGCGCGTGCCGTTTCTTTCGAAGACTTCGGTCAGCCTCGCGGTGTAATTGGGCAGGTGCTCGAGCGGCACAGCGCAGTCCTCGACGAAGGAGATCGGTTTGCCCGCCTCCTTCATCGACATCATGATGTTGAGCCCGGCGGTGCGCACCTCGGTGATGCCGGCCTGCAATTTCGGATCGAGCACTTCGACCACGCCGCCCCATTTGGCGCCGCTCTTGTCCCAGGCGATGCCGAGGTCGCCAACGAGCGCACCGAGGCGCTTCAGTCGCCGCATATTCTCGTCGTCGTCCTCGGCGAATTCGACGAACAGGATCGCTTTCGGATCGCCGCGCAGGAAGGCGTCGACGGTCGGCTTGAACATCGCGATATCGCGGGCGAGGCCGAGCATGGTGCGGTCGATCAGCTCGACGCCGATAGGCCCCAGCGCGACGATGTGCTGCGTCGCCAGCATCGCCTCGTGAAAGCTGCCGAAATGGCAGGCGCCGACGGCGCGGCGGCCAAGGAGCGGCGAAAGCTTCAACTCGATCTTGGTCGAGAACGCCAGCGTGCCTTCCGAGCCGACCAGGAGATGCGCGAGATTGATGTCGTTACGGCCGGGGACCAGCGCGTCGAGATTATAGCCGCCGACGCGGCGCTGCACTTTCGGAAAGCGCCGCCCGATCTCGCCCGCCTCGCGCGCGGCGATGGCAAGGAGATCGCGAATGAGCGGCTGCGGCACGTTCACGCCGGCGTCGCCGAGCCGGCCGAAATGCGCGTGCGTGCCGTCGGCCAGCACGGCGTCGATCGACAGCACGTTCTCGCGGGTATTGCCGTAGCGCAGCGAGCGCGCGCCGCAGGAATTATTGCCGACCATGCCGCCGATGGTGGCGCGCGACGCCGTCGAGATGTCGACCGGAAACCACAAGCCCGAGGCTTTCAGCTTGCGATTAAGCTCGTCGAGCACGATGCCCGGCTCGACCGTGCAGCGCCGGCCGGCGGCATCGATGTCGACGATACGATTGAGATGCGGCGAGCAATCGACGATCAGCGATTCGTTGACGGTCTGGCCGGCCTGCGAGGTGCCGCCGCCACGCGCCGTCACCGCCACGCCCTCAGCGCGGCAGACCGCAATCGCCCGATCGGCTTCCTCGATCGTCCGCGGCGCCGCCACGCCGAGCGGCATGATCTGATAATGCGATGCGTCGGTGGAATAGCGTCCACGCGTAAAAGCGTCGAAACGCACGCCGCCCACTTTTTCCGCCTTCAGCCGGCGTTCAAGTCCCGGCACGAGCCGCGCTGGCACGCTCTCCTCCATGCCCAAAAACGACGCGATAACAATGCAATACGGTTCACGTCAATTAGACTTGACCCGAATGTCGCATTCGCTATTCAACGCCACAAGCCGCGCGCGCTCACGGACATGCGCCGCCGGGGCTAACCGATACGTCCGATGGAGTGCCGAAAATGCCGCAGAATGCTTCGCGCGCCGCCGGGCGTCACTTCCTGCAAATCCCAGGGCCGACGCCGCTGCCCGACCGCGTGTTGCGGGCGATGGATACGCCGATCATCGACCATCGCGGCCCGGAATTCGCCAAGCTCGCCAAGCGCTGCCTCGACGGCATCAAGACCGTTTTCAAGACCACCAATCCGGTCATTATCTATACCGCGACCGGCACCGGCGCCTGGGAGGCGGCGCTGGTCAATACGCTCTCTCCTGGCGATCGCGTGCTGATGGTCGAGACCGGCCAGTTCGCCACGCAATGGAAGGACATGGCGCGCAAGCTGGGCTTAAAGCCCGAGTTCATCCCCGGCGACTGGCGCACCGGCGCCGACGCCGCCACTATCGAGGAGCATCTGAAGAAGGACAAGGCGCACGAGATCAAGGCGGTGTGCGTGCTGCACAACGAGACCGCGACCGGCTGCCTGTCGCCGATCGAGCCGATCCGCAAGGCGATCAACGCCGCCGGCCATCCGGCGCTGCTCATGGTCGACACCATCTCCTCGCTGGCCTCGACCGATTACCGGCACGACGAATGGGGCGTCAACGTCACCGTCGGCGGCGCGCAGAAGGGCCTGATGCTGCCGCCGGGCATGTCGTTCAACGCCGTGAGCGACAAGGCGCTCGCCGCCTCCAAGACTTCGAAGATGACAAAGTCGTTCTGGGGCTGGGACGACATGCTCACCATGAACAAGGTCGGCTTTTTTCCCTACACGCCGGCGACGCAGATGCTGCAGGGACTCGCGGTGTCGATCGAGATGCTGCATGAAGAAGGCCTCGACAACGTCTTCGCGCGCCATCACCGGCTCGCCGAAGCGACGCGGCGCGCGGTGCGCGCCTGGGGCCTCGAAATCCTCTGCCGCGAGCCGAAATATTATTCGCCGACCATCACGGCGGTGTTGCTGCCGGACGGCCATGACGCCGACGCCTTCCGCGCGCTGGCGCTCGATACGTTCAACATTTCCTACGGCGCGAGCTTCGGCCCTTACGCCAAGAAATATTTCCGCATCGGCCATCTCGGCGACGTCAACGACGGCTGGATGATGGGCGTGCTGGCAATGACCGAGATGGCGCTGTCGCTCGCCGGCATTCCGCACAAGAAGGGCGGCGTCCAGGCGGCGATGGATTACATCGTCTCGGCGCAATCGGCCGGCACGCGGGCGGCGGCGGAGTAAGCCGTCCTCGTCATTCCGGGGCCGGCCGAAGGCCGGAGCCCGGAATCCATAATCACTGAACTAGCAGAATTGTCCGCGCGTCTTCCTGCACGGGCGGTGGCTATGGATTCCGGGCTCGCGCTTCGCGCGCCCCGGAATGACGGCTACGACAACGGCACCGCCGCGACGTGATCCTTGAACGCCTTGCGTTCGGAGAGCGCCGCATACCAGCGCTCGAAATTCGGCATTGGCGGCCGGTCGGGCACCAGTTGGCGATAGCGATAGGCCATGATGCCTACAGGAATATCGCCGTAGGAAAACCCATCGCCCGCGAGATAAACGGTCTTGGCAAGCTGCGCGTCCATCATCTCCATCGCCACCGTGGTATTCTTCTTTCCCGCTTCGATGGCCGCGTGATCGCGCTTTTCCGGCGGCGTGCGGATCAGTCCCCAAAACACCGGCGTGATCGCGGGTCCACAGACTGAGAGCTGCCAATCCATCCATTTGCTGGCTTGGGCGCGCATGCGTAGATCGGCCGGTTCGAGGGTCGTCGACTTATATTTGGCCGCAAGGTAGCGCACGATGGTGTTCGACTCCCACAACAGGAAGCCGTCCTCTTCTTCGAGTGTCGGCACCAGGCCGTTCGGATTCATCGCCAGATAAGCCGGCTCGCGGTTCTTGCCGAACGACCCGCCGACATCGATACGCTCGTGCGGCAGGCCGAGCTCGCCGACCGCCCACATCACTTTCTGCACGTTCGACGAGGTTTTGCGCCCCCAGATTTTGATCATTGCTTTTCCACTCCACCGACCGACGCATATTATAAACCTCTCCCCGCGCGCGGGGAGAGGTCGAGCGAAGCGAGGGTGAGGGGGCCTCTCAGCGAGTCTGAGCGCTCAAAGCTGAGCCCAGCGGAGAGGCCCCCTCACCCCAACCCTCTCCCCGCACGCGGGGAGAGGGGGAGTACTTAATCGATCCGGCGCGCTTCCTCGGGCAGCATGATCGGGATGCCGTCGCGGATCGGATAAGCGAGCTTGGCCGCGCGCGAGATCAGTTCCTGCTTTTCCACGTCGTATTCGAGCGGGCATTTGGTCAGCGGGCAGACCAGAATTTCGAGAAGTTTCGGATCGACGCCGTCGGCGGGTCGTTCGCTGGCAGACATGACGCGGGCGCTCCAAGTCGTATCGGGATATCTCACTGCAACGGTGTTTCGCCCGGCGTCTTGCTCTTGGCAAGCTCGATCTCGGTGACGGCGACCAGGATCTCGGCGCGGGTCTTCAAATCCGGCGCTTCCAGCATGGCCTGCTTCTCGGCGGCATCGTAGGGCGACATCATCGCCAGCGCGTTCACCAAGGCCTCGTTGGGCGCATTCTCGATGCCGTCCCAATCCGCCTTGAGATTGTTGGCTTTGAGGAAGGCCGTGAGCGCGCGCAGCAGCGCCTTGCGGTCGACCTCGTCCTCGCCCTTGCGCGCGGTGAAATCGTCGACGAAGGGCTGATAGCTGACCCGGCACTGCCGGTACGGCGTGCTGACCGGAAGCTCCTCTTCAAGGCGGAAGCGGGCGATGCCGGTGAGCTGGATGAGATAGCGGCCGTCGCCGCTCTCGGCGAATTGCGTCATGCGGCCGACGCAGCCGACGCGGAACAGACGCGGTTTGTTTTCGTCCGGCCCTGGATGCGCCGGGTCGGGCTGGATCATGCCGATGAGACGGTGCTCGGAGCGCAGCGCGTCGTCGATCATCGCCAGGTAGCGCGGCTCGAATATGTTGAGCGGCATCTGTCCGCGCGGCAACAGCAAGGCGCCCGGCAGCGGGAATATCGGAATCACCGCCGGCAGCGCATTAGGACCGTCGAAGATCGCGTTCATCGGCATGTCGCACTCCGCCAGCGACGGCACCGAATTTCAGGATCGCATTCTAAGAAAACAATATCGAAGACAGCCGCTTGCGGCCTTCGATCGTGGCCTCGTCGGTCGGCCCCCAGGCATCGAAGAATTGAACAAGCTGCTTGCGCGCGCCGTCGTCGTTCCATTTGCGGTCGCGCTTGACGATGGCGATCAGATTGTCGAGCGCATCCTGGCGGCGGCCTTGGCCGTTGAGCGCCAGCGCCAGATCGAAGCGGGCCTGATGGTCGAGCGGATTGGCGGCGACTTTCTGTTCGAGTTCGGTCACCGGGCCGACCGTCTTGACTTGCTCGGCGAGTTCGAGCGCGGCGCGCGCGGCGGCGACCGCGGCGTCGTTATGCTTGGCTTCCGGCACCATGGCGAGCGTCTGCCGCGCCTGATCGAGCGCGCCGGTCGCGACGTAAGCGCGCGTCAAGCCGGCAAGCGCCGGCACGCTGGTGCCGTCTTCGGCGAGAAGCTGCGCATAAATCTCGGCGGCGCCGGCGGCATCGCCCGCGGCGAGCGCGGCGTCGGCCGCTTTCAGCAAATCCTGCGTTTCGCCGCCGATGCGGTCCTTGGTGAGCCGCTCCAGGAAGGCCGTGACCTGGCTTTCCGGCAGCGCCCCCATGAAGCCATCGGCCGGCTGGCCGTTGACGAAAGCGATGACCGCAGGGATCGATTGGATTCCCATCTGGCCCGGGATCGCGGGATGCTCGTCGATGTTCATCTTGACGAGCTTGACCTTGCCCTTGGCCGCCTTGACCACCTTTTCCAGGACGGGGGTGAGCTGCTTGCATGGGCCGCACCACGGCGCCCAGAAATCGACCAGCACCGGCTGGCGCTTGGATTCCTCAATGACATCCTTGACGAAGTTTTGCGTCGTCGTGTCCTTGATCGACGCGTCCGCGGTCGCGGTTCCAGTAGCCTGCTGCAACATTGACATCGACGTGCCCAATCGCCCTTTCCTTGGCCCCAGCGGAGCAAAATTCGCTCTTTACGCCTGATTAAATGGGAACAAGCCCGCAAATTGCAATCTGGCCGGCCTAGGGGCTGCCGTTCGAGACCGGCTCGATCCGCGGCTTGTGCCCGGTGGCTTCGAGGAATGTAAGCAGGCCCTCGCGGGAAATCGTCGTCGTCGCGGTATTGGCCAGGGGGTGAAAATTGAGCACCGGCGCCGCCATCATGGCGGCATCGAGCACGACGGTCACCCGGCCGGCGGTGTCGTTGATCGCGGCGAACGGCGTCACCGAGCCGGGCGCGACGCCGAGGAGTTCGCGCAGCAACTCGGCGGAGCCGAACGAGAACCGCCCGGAGGCGCCGAGAAGCCGGTGCAGCGATTTCAGCTCAATCGCGGCATCCTCGTTCGCCACGACGAGGTATGGCACGCCTTTTTTGTCGCGTAAGAACAGGTTCTTGGTATGGCCGCCCGGAACCGCGCCGCGCAGCGCGCGCGCTTCCCCGACGGTAAAGACCGGCGGATGGGCGACGGTCTTGTGGGCGATGCCGAGCCTATCCAGATAGGCAAAAAGCTCATCGGGCGAGGCAGGCATGCGCGGTATTTAGAGCGTGATCCGGAAAAGTGGATACCGGTTTTCCGAAAAGATCATGCTCCAGCCAAAGAATCCTAGACCATGATCCGATTTAGCCTAATCGGATCATGGTCTAGGCCCGGGCGCCAGCGGTTGCAAAGCGGTAAGCTCTTTGGCATAGCTTCCCCGCGGCCCGGCGCCGGTATGCTTGGCCGCCTTACCCTTCTCGGATGCGGGTGTAGCTCAGGGGTAGAGCACAACCTTGCCAAGGTTGGGGTCGAGGGTTCGAATCCCTTCGCCCGCTCCAGAACCATCAATGTCCGGCCCGGAGACATGGGTGACGGAACGTACCTAAGACATGGGTGACAATCTCGTGCCGAACGGATTGTCGATAGTCTGCAAGGTCCTTTGTGCAAGATCCTTTGCTCCAGGTCGATGTATCCGAGATCATAGTGCATGAAGCTGACGAGCCAAATATCGTCGTCGACTTCCTTGATGCCGAGCTTCTGACCGGCGAGCACGGTCGAGATATTGATCTTTTTCCGGTGCATGCAGATGCGGCCGCAAGCGGCGACCAGGATGTCGCGGTCGTGCCAGGGGTATTGGAGTTCCGGCAGGCCGTCATAGTGCCGCGGTGAGGCGGTATAGAGCTCGGCCGGGCATCGCATGGCGAGCGCCTCGTGCGGGCGTTCGGCATTGAACTCGCGCACGAACGCATCGAACATGGCTTGCTGCTGCAGCGTGTTGAGGCCCGGCGGGCGGGTGGCCTCCTTCTTCAAGGTCAGGTGCATGCGCTCGTGGCGGCCGTTCTGCTGCGGGTGGCCTGGCTTGATGCGCTCGATTGCGATGCCGAGCCGCAGCCACCAGACCGACAGGCGGGAGAGATTGTAGAGGCCGTTGGGACTGGCGAAGGGCAGGCTATTGTCGCTGCGGATGGCGACCGGCAAGCCGCGGTCGCGGAACAGCTGCTGGAAGGCCTCGATGACCGGGACTTCGCGGGTCGATTTGCAGGCCTCGCACAGCAAGAGGTAGCGCGAAGCATGATCGGAGACCGTCAGGGGGTAACAGTAGCGGCCGTTGCCGAGCTTGAACTCGCCCTTGAAATCGGCGCACCACAGCGCGTTGGGCTCAGCCCCCGCCGACAGCGGCGTGCCTTCGGCGCGGTTGCGCCGCTCGCGGGCGCGCTTGACCAGACCGTGGCGGTCGAGCACCGCATGGACGGTGCTCTTGGCCGGCAGGCGCACCTCGCCGGCCAGCTTGCGGACCAGCAGCTCGCGGATCTTGCGCGCGCCCCAATGCGGCTTATTGCGCTTGAGATCGACGATTACGCGTTCCACCGGGGCCGGCAGCTGGTTGGCATAGCGCACCGGGCGGCGCGAGCGATCGCACAGCGCATCAAGCCCCTGATCCTTGTAGCGGTTGAAGATCTTGTAGCCGGTCTTGCGCGAAATGCCGAACTCGCGGCACACCTCGCTCATGCCTTCGCCCTCAAGAAGACGGGCGATAAAGCGCAGACGCTCCTCCATCACCGAACGCTCTCTCCACGGCATCAACACCTCCCGCCAAATGGCGAAAAGTGTTACCCATGTGTCCGGTACGTTCTGTCACCTATCTCTCAGGCCGCTCAAAATCGAAGGCTTATATACGTGCCGCGACGATAGCGCGGCAAACGGCCGGGGCGGGGCGTCCCTGCTTTTTTGGAAACGCGACGAGCGGCATGCCGCGGCGCATTTTTCGCCTCTTTGCTCGCCGCGTGCAATCTTTGACGAAGGCTATGCCGAACTGCATCTTTTGTGGCACGCCGCTGGACGCCAACACCAAGCCTGAGCACATGCTCATCAATGCGCTTGGCGGCAGGAATACGACTCGCACCATCGACTGCTCGGCGTGCAACGAGCGCTTCGGTGGCACCATCGATAAGGCGCTGGCCGATTCGGTCGCGGGTCTTCGCAATATGCTTGTTCTGGAATCGGGCTCGGGCAAGCCGCCGCCTTCCCTACGCCGGGTCAAGGCCGGGAACGACGTCATCAATTTCAATAACGATGGCACGCTGGAAGTGGTGCAGAAGCCATTCACGGTGACGCCCAATCCCGACGGCACGGCCAACGTTGAAATCCGGGCCAACACCATCGAAGGCATCGCGCGGCACATCCCCAACATCGCGGGCGTGCTCAAATGCACCGAAGAACAGGTGATGCAACTGCTCGCGAACGCGGAAGGGAAATGGGTCTCGCGCCGCCCCGGCACCGTGCATTTTCATTTGGGTTTCGGCGGGCCGGAGGTATCGCAGGCCCTCGTCAAGGGCTGTCTCGTGCTTTGGGCAACGGCGGTCGGCAATGAGGAAGTGGCGGCGGAAGCCTTCGCCGAGGCGCGCCGTTTTGTGCTTGATGGCGGGGACGGGTTCGCGCGCATGCGCGTCCATCTCGACTCCCGCTACCCTTTCTCCCTCGACGAATGGAAGAAACGTTTCGGGCCTTTCTTTAACCTCATCTACATCCGCAGTGACGCCGCGGGACGCGTGGTCGGGCATTTCACGCTCTATAATGTCGTGGGCTGGCACATGGTTCTGGCCGAAAGCGGCGGAACGCCGAACCTCAAGATCGCGCTCGCGGCAAATCCGATGGGTCCCGCCGCCGTCACGCCTCTGAAGCTCGCCGAGGAAATCGACATCCCCTTCGAGTGGCTTGATACCCCGGACCATGAGTTCAAGCGCCCGCAGGAACGCCTTTCCGCCTTCGTCGAACGTGCCCAAAACGATGCGCTCAACCGCCAAACCGAGGCGATCATTCGCGGCGTATTCGAAAAGCACGGCATCGTCGAAGGAACGGCCGTCACCGATGCTGTCGTCAAACAGGCGATCCTCAATGAGATCGCGCAGCGATTTGGCCTGCACATCATGAACCTACCGCACGAAGAAAAAGTCAGCGGTGGCGCAATCCTTGACGTTCCTCAAAAAGAAAAGCTGATCGCACGTATTGCGAAATTTCGGCACAGCGCACCAAGAGCTGATCTTTCTCACAATAGTCTCTTCAGAATAACGACGTTTCCGGTTACCTATTTTTGAAAGAAATTTCGTTTTCGAAAAATAATATTGAATTATTTCAATATCTTACCAAAGTAACAGCGTTTTCGATTGCATTTTATTCCGATTGTTACCATATTTTGAATGCTACGACGATACGCAAGGAAAGTCGTGGCATCGGACCAAAACGCAACGAAAGGAAATTGCAAAATGAGTAACGTCACGACGATACGTCCGGCCTCTGGCGAGGCCGAGAAAAGCGAGCGCAAGATCAAAGCATCGATGGCGCTCCAACAGCAAATCGACACACTCAAGGAATTGATTACAAGGCCGCCGACGAACAGCCGCGTGGTCGAGTGGTCACCGAAGCTTGCCGAGCACGTGCTGACCAACCTCAACGTTGGCAATCGCACGATGAAACCGGCGAAGATCAAAAAATACGCTGCCGACATAATGAAGGGTTGGGGCCTTACCGGCGACACGATCAAATTCGGCAACGACGGCTACCTGAAAGACGGGCAGAATTGCCTGTCAGCCTGTGTGCGCGCTGGCAAGCCCTTCCTGTCGCACGTCGTGTTTGGGATCGACCCCAATGTGTTCCCGCGTATGGACATTGGCAAGAACCGCACCGGGGCCGACGTGTTCTATATCGCCAAAATCCCCCATCCCAACCATGCGGCCGCCGCAGTTCGATGGCTGTTGATCTTGACCAGCGAAACCCCGATAAATCGTGGCGCTCAATTCTCTAATGAAGAATTGTACAATGCGTATCGGGAAAAGTTCGATGGCGACCGCATCGAGCAATCGATTAAGCGCGCTATCAGGGTCAAGAGGTTCGGCCATCCGGTCGGCCCACTCGCGGCACTACATTACCTCTTTGCAGAGCGCGACGCGCAGAAGGCAGATGCCTTCTTTGAGGAATGGGATACCGGCCGGGTGAAAAAGGTCCGCGCGCCTACCAAAGCGTTGCAATTGGCTTTGCAGGCGGAAACTGTGAAGGCTAATGGCCGCGTGCATGAGAACGTCCGTAATGCCCTGATTATCAAGGCATGGAATGCCTATGTGGCGCGACGAACGGTCGCCAAGGCCGACATGCGATATACGCTGGGTGATCCTCTGCCCGAAATCGCGGGCTAAATTGACCATCGTCGGCGGGGCCATGATCGGCCTCGCCGCCCCTTAGTCGCTTAGACGAGGGCTACGTAGGTTCGAATCCCTTCGCCCGCTCCAAATTTCCCAAATCTGCCACGCGCTCGTAGCATCCGTTCAGGCCGCTTGGCTGCACGGCTGCTCGCGGCTGCCGACGTGAGGTTTGCGCGACATGAATGAGGAGGACAGTTCCTGGCGGCGGAACCTCGCCGTATGCCTCCTCGGCTCGTTCACGACCATCGTGGCGATGACGCTGCTGCTGCCGTTTTTGCCGATTTATGTCGAGCAGCTCGGCGTCTCGGATCGCGCCGCGATCGCGCAATGGTCCGGCGTCGCTTACGGCGCCACTTTCTTCGCCGCCGCTTTGGTCGCGCCGCTGTGGGGGCGCCTCGCCGACCGTTACGGCCGCAAGCTGATGCTGATCCGGGCGAGCCTCGGCATGGCGGTGGCGATGTCGTTGATCGGGATGGCCCACAATGTGTGGGAACTGGTGGGCTTGCGCTTGTTCGCCGGCTTCGCCGGCGGCTACGCCTCCGGCTCGACGATCCTGGTGGCGACGCAAACGCCGAAGGCGCGCTCCGGATGGGCGCTCGGCATGCTGACGTCGGGCATCATGGCGGGCAACCTCGTCGGTCCGCTGATCGGCGGCGCGCTGCCGCCCTTGATCGGCATCAGAGGGACGTTCTGGCTCGCCGGCGGCGTCATCTTCCTCACCTTCATCGCGACTACGGCGTTCATCAAGGAAGACAAGCAGCCGGCGGCGGTCAAGAAAGCGTCGGCGCAGGCCGGCTGGTCGCAGATTCCCGACAAGCGGCCGGTTGTCGCCATGCTGGCGATGGGGCTGCTCCTGATGGTCGCCAATATGTCGATCGAGCCGATCATCACGATCTATGTCGGACAGTTCGTCGAAGCGTCACGGGTCACCATTGTGTCGGGCATCGCCATGTCGGCGGCCGCGCTCGGCAGCATCTTGTCCGCATCGCGGCTCGGCAGGCTTGCCGACCGCAGCGGGCATTGGCGCGTGATGATCGGCGGCTTGGTCGTCTCCGCGCTGCTGTTGATTCCGCAGGCCTTCGTCACCACGGGCTGGCAACTCGTCGCCTTGCGCTTTCTCATGGGATTGGCGCTCGGCGGCTTGCTGCCCTGTGTCACCAGCATCATCCGCCACAACGTGCCGGACGGCATTGCAGGCCGCGTGCTCGGCTATTCGACGTCCTCGCAATACGCCGGACAGGTTGTCGGCCCGCTGCTCGGCGGCTTCGTCGGCGGCCATATCGGCATGCGCGCGGTGTTTCTTGGCACATCCTTGCTGATGGGGCTCGGCGCGGTCTACGCATCTCTGGTAAGAACCGACCGCCATTGAGACTGCCGCCGGGACCGTCGTGGAAAGTCATATCGCGCCATCCGCCCGCCAGGGCATCGTCGCCCTGTCGCTGCTGTGGCTCTCCGGCGCATGTTTGCGGCTCACCGTCTTGGCGGTGCCGCCTGTTGTGCCGCTGCTGCACGCCGACCTGCATCTGTCGGAGACCGGCATCGGCTGGCTGTCGAGCCTGCCGCCGATGCTGTTCGCGATCGCCGCCGTGCCGGGCGCGCTGTTGATCGCCCGCTTCGGCATCGTGCCGGCGCTGGTCGTGGGCTTGCTGCTCAATGCCGCGGGCTCGGCGGCGCGCGCGGCATTCTCCGATCCCGCTTTCCTCTATGCATCGACCGTCGTGATGGCGGCGGGTGTCTCGATCATGCAGCCGTCGCTGCCGCCGCTGGTACGGACCTGGTTTCCGCGGCGCATCGGCTTTGCCACCGCGGTCTATACGACCGGGCTTCTGATCGGCGAAATCCTCGCCGCCGCGCTCACCATCCCGCTGATCCTGCCGCTCGTGCACAACAGCTGGCGGCTCAACTTCGTCGTCTGGTCAATTCCGGTTCTGATCACCGCGCTGCTCGTCGCGCTTTATGCGCCAAAGCTCGGCGGCGCCAAAAGCGCGATACCCGCGGCGGGGCGCCGCTGGTGGCCGGACTGGCGGCGGCCGCTGATCTGGAAGCTTGGTCTCATCCTCGGCAGCGTCAACGCCACCTATTTTGTGACCAACGCCTTTCTGCCCGACTACATGACCGCCGACGGGCGGCCTGATCTGATCAGCAGCGCGCTAACCGCCATCAATCTCGGCCAGCTGCCGGCGGCGTTTTTGATGCTCGGCATCGCCGGGCGGCTGGTGACGAAGCCTTGGGCTTATGCCGCGACCGGAACGCTGGCGCTGGTCTGCCTCGTCGGCATGCTGACCATGCACGGGCCATGGATCGTGTTCTGGGTGGCCATCCTCGGCTTCACCGGCGCGGTGACGCTGATCCTGGCGCTGGCGCTGCCGTCGGTGCTCAGCGCGCCGGACGACGTGCATCGCACCTCAGCCGGGATGTTCACCATCAGCTATAGTCTGGCGATGGCGCTGTCGGTGATTGGCGGCTGGCTGTGGGATTTCACCCACTCGCCGATTGCGGGTTTCGCTCCGGTGGCGGTGTGCGCGCTTCTGGTGATCGCGCTGGCATCGACCGTCAAACACGCGGATTACGCAGCGCACTAATAGCCAACCGCCAGCGCCCCGTGCGAGCGCGGATCGGCGGCGCCGATAAAACCCTCGGGCGTGATCAAGATCAACTCCGCCGAGGTGAACGGCCGCTGCGGCACGACCTTATCGCCGCGCGCTTGCAGCGCGGCAACGACAACGGGCGGCACCGCGGGCTCGGCGAAGACTTGGTCCGGCTGCCATTGGTTGTGGACGCGCGGCGCCGCGACGGCGTCGGCGATGCTCATGCCGCGGTCGATCACATTGACGATCACCTGCAACACGGCGGTAATGATGCGGCTGCCTCCCGGCGAGCCGGTGACCAGAAACGGCTTGCCGTCTTTCAAGACGATGGTCGGCGTCATCGACGACACCGGCCGCTTGCCCGGCCCCGGCGCGTTGGCTTCGAAGCCGATCAAACCGTAGGCGTTTGGCGAGTCCGGTTTGGCGGCAAAATCGTCAAGCTCGTTATTGAGCAGAATGCCGGTGCCGTCGGCAACCAGGCCGACGCCGTAGCTGAAATTGAGCGTGTAGGTGTTGGACACCGCATTGCCGAAACGGTCGACGATCGAAAAATGCGTGGTGTTGTGGCCTTCGGGATCGCTATTGCCGCCGGGGCGGATGGCGCTTGCCGGCGTGGCGTGCTCAGGATCGATGCCGGCGCGCAGATCGGCGGCATAGCTCTTGGAGACGAGCTTCGTTACCGGAACCTTCACCGTTTCAGGATCGCCGAGGAATAGCGCACGGTCGGCATAGGCGCGCTTCATCGCCTCGATCATCAGAAAGAACGTCTGCGTCTCGTCATCCTGCGCGAGATCGTAGCCTTCGAGGATGTTGAGCATCTCGAGAAGCTCGACGCCGCCCGAGGACGGCGGCGGCATCGAGACGATGTCGTAGCCGCGATAGCTGCCGCGCACCGGCGCGCGCTCGACGGCACGGTAATCCTTGAGGTCGTCGACGGTCATCACGCCGCCCGCAGCTTGCACCGCGGCGGCGATCTTCCAGGCGATCGGGCCCCGGTAGAACGCGTCCGGACCGTCGCGCGCGATGGATTGCAGCGTGTCGGCGAGATCGGTTTGCACCAGGCGATCGCCGGCCGACAGCCCGCTGCCGTCGCTTTTGAGAAAAATCTTGGCGGAAGCCGGCCAATGCGCGAGCCGCGCCAGAATATTGGTCTGCTCATCGGTAATGTCGTTGTCGAGCGCGATACCGTCGCGCGCCATGGCGATCGCGGGCGCCAGAAGATCGGCAAGCGTGAACCGGCCGGAGCCGTATTCCTTCTCGGCCAGCGCCAGGCCCGCCACCGTGCCCGGCACGCCGATGGCGAGCGCCGAGGTGCGCGACTTCTGCGGATCGGCGTTGCCCTGATCGTCGAGAAAGCTCTTGGCATTGATCGCCGCCGGGGCGGTCTCGCGATAATCGATGGCGGTGTCCTCGCCGTTGGCGAGGTGAATCACCATGAAACCGCCGCCGCCGATATTGCCGGCGCGCGGATAACTGACGGCAAGCGCAAAACCGACCGCGACCGCGGCATCGACCGCATTGCCGCCGCGCTGCAGGATATCGACGCCGATATGCGCCGCGCGGGCCTCCTGCGTCACCACCATGCCGTTATGCGCGATGACCCCTTGGGCGCGCGCAATATCCGGGCTGCGATCGTCGGCGCGGACGGTAAAAGGACACGCCAGAGCGACGGCGAGCAGGAAGCACGCCACAGAGCGCAGCAAATAAATGCGCAGCTTCACCATCGCTCGGACTGATGCATTCCGGTCACAACATCGACGGCAGGACGCGATCCGGCGGGCGGTGGCCGTCGAGGAAGGTCTTGATGTTGACGATGACCTTCTCGCCCATATCGATGCGGCCTTCGACCGTCGCCGAGGCAAGATGCGGCAGCAGCACGACTTTGCCGGCGCGCGCCAGCTTGACGAGCTTGGGGCTCACCGCGGGCTCGTGCTCGAACACATCCAGTCCGGCGCCGGCGATTTCCTCCGCCTCGATCAGGCGGGCGAGCGCATTCTCGTCGATCACCTCGCCGCGGGCGGTGTTGACGACGTAGGCCTCGGGCCGGATCAGCTTAAGACGGCGCGCCGAAAGCAAATGATACGTCGCGGGCGTATGCGGGCAATGGATCGAGATGATGTCCATGCGGGCGAGCATCTGATCGAGGCTCTCCCAATAGGTCGCGTGCAGCTCTTCCTCGAGCTCAACCGGAACCCGGCGACGGTCGTGATAGTGAATCTTCAGCCCGAATGCCTGCGCCCGGCGCGCCACGGCCTGGCCGATGCGGCCCATGCCGACAATGCCGAGGCGCTTGCCCCAGATGCGATGGCCGAGCATCCAGGTCGGGCTCCAGCCGCTCCATTCGCGGTCGCCGGTGAGCACTTGCGCACCCTCGGCGAGGCGGCGCGGCACCGCGAGGATCAGCGCCAAGGTCATGTCGGCGGTGTCTTCGGTGAGCACGCCGGGCGTGTTGGTCACGGTGATGCCGCGTTGCACCGCGGTCGCCACGTCGATGTTATCGACGCCGTTGCCAAAATTGGCGATCAGCTTTAACCGATCGCCTGACTGGCTGAGCACGGACCGGTCGATGTGGTCGGTGACGGTCGGGACGATGACATCGGCGGTCTTCGCGGCCTCGACGAGCTGCGCCTGGCTCATCGGCTTGTCGTCGGCATTGAGGCGGGCGTCGAATAATTCGCGCATGCGCATTTCGACGCCGTCCGGCAGCCGGCGGGTGACCACGACCAGCGGCTTCTTGCCCGTCGCCATTCGCTGCCTCTTGCGCCGATCGCCCGGAACGGAACAACAATTCGGCGTGCAAATTCAGACTGTTGCAACGACCGTTTGCCGCATCCGCCCGTTCAGTTCTCCTTAACCCCGCTCGCCGACATTACGGCGGGAGGCGGTTCATTAAAGTCTCTCTACCAGATGGCCGCGCTGCCACAAAGCGCGCCGGGCTCTTCCGGCGTGGCGGCGCATCGACCGTAGGATTCGGGCAGGTTGCGATGACATTTCGCCCCGGCAAGCCGCTTGTTTTGCTGCACGCCGCGCTCGCGGCCGTCGTCGTCCTGATTTGCGCAGCGGGCCTGGCGCGCGCGGCCAACTCCCCGCCGAGCGGGCTGGCGGTTCCGCGCTTCGTCAGCGTCAAGGCGGATCGCGTCGCGGTGCGCGACGGCCCGGATAAAGACCACGACGTTTCGTGGATCTATACCCGCGTCGGCTGGCCGGTCGAAATCACCGCCGAATTCGAGGACTGGCGCCGCATCCGCGATTCCGATGGTTCGGTAGGCTGGGTTTATCACTCGCTGTTGTCGGGCAAGCGCATGGCCGCCGTGCAACTCAAGACCAAGACCGACTTGGCGCCGCTCTATGACAAACCCGACGCCACAAGCGCGGTGACCGCGCGGCTGCAGGTCGGCGTGCTGGGCGCGGTCAAAAGCTGCACCGGCTCCTGGTGCCAGCTCAGCGGCAAAGGCTTTGACGGCTGGATCCAGCAGAACGAGCTGTGGGGCGTTTATCCCGGCGAAAAGATCGACTGACGGGCCGCGTCAGCGCTGCTTGCGCCGCAGCCGCACCACGACGTCGATGCGGGCGATCTCGTAGCCCTCGGGCGGCACCGGCGCCTTGCCGACCACCACGTCGCTCGACGGGATGTCCAGAAGATCGTTCCGGTCTTCGATGAAGAAGTGGTGGTGCTCGGAATTATTGGTGTCGAAATAGGCCTTCGAGCCGTCCACCGCGACCTGGCGCAGCAGGCCGACCTCGGTAAACTGATGCAGCGTATTGTAGACGGTGGCGAGCGACACCGGCACCTTGGCGCGGGTGGCTTCCTCGTAGAGCATTTCCGCCGTCACATGTCGGTCGCCCTTGCCGAACAGAATCCAGCCGAGCGCCATGCGTTGCCGGGTCGGCCGCAAGCCGACGTCACGCAGCTTGGCCTTGACGTCGTGCCAGGGACACCCCGTAAGGTCGCCACGGACCGGCTCAAGCTGCTGGTTCGTCGGGGCGGCAGGCCTGAAGCTAAATGAACTCGACTGTGACATAGCGGCATCCGGCGGCGGTCAGGCCGCAAAGATCGTTACAAGTGAAATTACTATACGCCACCCTGCGCCGGCTGCAACTCCCTCGCCGCTAAGCCGCGGAGCCGGCTTGCCCACCGTGCTGCGTCATTTGCGGCGGATGCGCCTTTGCCGCATTGCCCCAATATGTTAGTGATTAAACGATCGGCCGGAAACGGCGGAAGCTTGGATTAAGCATGCAGGAACGCCGTTCAAATTTCGAATACGAGGACCTGCTGGCCTGCGGGCGCGGCGAGCTGTTCGGCGAGGGCCCGCAACTGCCGCTGCCGCCGATGCTGATGTTCGACCGCATTTCCGAAATCGCGGAAGTGGGCGGCGAATACGGCAAGGGCTTGGTGCGTGCGGTCCTCGAGCTTAAGCCGGACCTGTGGTTCTTCCCCTGTCACTTTAAGGGCGATCCGGTCATGCCAGGATGCCTCGGCCTCGATGCGCTGTGGCAGTTGCTCGGCTTCTTCCTCGGCTGGCTTGGCTCGCCGGGCAAAGGCCGCGCGCTCGGCATGGGCGAAATCAAGTTTTCGGGACAGGTGCTGCCGACGATGAAGAACATCGTCTACGGCATCGACATCAAGCGCGTGATGCGCTCGAAGCTGGTTCTCGGCATCGCCGACGGCTGGCTCTCGGCCGACGGTTCCGTGATCTATCGTGCGCTCGACCTCAAGGTCGGCCTGTTCAACAACGCAGCACCGCAGCCCAACGAAGCCTGATACATCGGCGCGCGGCGGGCTGGGGCGGACGAGGCAAACATGAAACGCGTGGTCGTCACCGGGATGGGCATCGTCTCGTCCATCGGCAACAACACGCAGGAAGTGCTGGCTTCGCTGCGCGAGGCGAATTCGGGCATCGTCCGCGCCGACAAATATGCCGAGCTCGGTTTCCGCTGCCAGGTGCATGGCGCGCCGACGCTGGATCCGAGCGAGTCCGTCGACCGCCGCGCCATGCGCTTTCTCGGCGGCGGCGCGGCGTGGAACCACGTCGCCATGGAGCAGGCGATCCGCGACGCCGGCCTCGACGAGAGCGACGTGTCGAACGAGCGCACCGGCATCATCATGGGCTCGGGCGGCCCCTCGACACGGACCATTGTCGAGAGCGCCGACATCACCCGCAGCAAGGGCCCCAAGCGCGTCGGTCCGTTCGCGGTGCCGAAAGCCATGTCGTCGACCGCATCGGCGACGCTGGCGACCTGGTTCAAGATCAAAGGCGTCAACTATTCGATCTCGTCGGCCTGCGCGACGTTCGAACCATTGCATCGGCAATGCGTTCGAGACCATCCAGGTCGGCAAACAGGATATGATTTTCGCCGGCGGCTGCGAGGAGCTGGATTGGACGCTCTCGGTGCTGTTCGACGCCATGGGCGCGATGTCGTCGAGTTTCAATCAGACTCCGGATAAGGCCTCGCGCGCCTACGATGCCGACCGCGATGGTTTCGTCATCGCCGGCGGCGCGGGCGTGCTGGTGCTGGAAGAGCTCGATCACGCCAAGGCGCGCGGCGCCAAGATTTATGCCGAGGTCGCCGGCTATGGCGCGACATCAGACGGAGCTGACATGGTGGCGCCCTCCGGTGAAGGTGCGATGCGCTGCATGAAAATGGCGCTGGCGACCGTCGCTCCGCCGGTCGATTACATCAACCCGCACGCGACTTCGACGCCGATCGGGGATTTGAAGGAAATCGAGGCGATCCGCGAAGTGTTCGGCGCCAAATGTCCGCCGATCTCGGCGACCAAATCGCTGACCGGCCATTCGCTCGGCGCCGCCGGCGCGCAGGAGGCGATCTATTCGCTGCTGATGATGAATTCAGGCTTCATTTGCGAGAGCGCCAATATCGAGAAGCTCGATCCGGCTTTTGCCGATATGCCGATCGTGCGCGAGCGCCGGGACAACGTGCGGCTCGGCTGCGTGCTGTCGAACTCCTTCGGCTTTGGCGGCACCAATGCTTCCATCGTGCTCAAGCATCCGGATGCCTGACGCATGGCGGGGTTGATGCACGGCAAGCGCGGCCTGGTCATGGGGGTCGCCAACGATCACTCGATTGCCTGGGGTATTGCGCGCACGCTCGCCGCGCACGATGCCAAGCTCGCTTTCACCTATCAGGGCGACGCGCTCGGCAAGCGCGTCAAGCCGCTGGCGGCGTCGGTCGGGGCCGATCTGGTGATGCCGTGCGACGTCGAGGACATCGCCTCGCTCGACGCGGTGTTCGCCGAGCTTGGACGCATGTGGGGCACGATCGACTTCCTGGTCCACGCCATCGCCTTTTCCGACAAGGCGCAGCTGACCGGCCGCTATGCCGACACCACGCGCGAGAATTTCGTGCGCACCATGCTGATCTCGTGCTTTTCCTTCACCGAAGCGGCGAAGCGCGCCGCGGCGCTGATGCCGAACGGCGGCGCCATGGTGACGCTCACTTATAATGGCGGCCTGCGCACCATGCCGAATTACAACGTCATGGGCGTCGCCAAGGCCGCGCTCGAAGCCTCGGTGCGTTATCTCGCCGTCGATTTCGGCACTAGCCGCATCCGCGTCAACGCCATCTCCGCCGGCCCGATCCGCACGCTGGCCGGCGCCGGCATCGGCGACGCGCGGGCGATGTTCGCGTTCCAGCAGCGGCATTCGCCGCTGCATCGCGGCGTGACGCTCGACGAACTCGGCGGCGCCGGGCTTTATCTGCTTTCGGATTTATCGACCGGCGTCACCGGTGAAATCCATTTCGTCGATTCCGGCTACAACATCATCGCCATGCCCCACCCCGACGCGCTGCGGGCGGATCACCGGGCCGCGGCGGACGACACAGAGATGTGAACGCTACAGCTTCTCCAGATGCGGCATCACTTCGTCGCGGAACAATTCCAAGGACCGCATCGCGTCTTCGAACGACATATCGCCGAGGAACAGATAGGTCAGCAGGTAATTGACGCCCAATTCCTTGACCTGCTTTTCGATCTCGGCGCGCACGGTTTGCGGCGAGCCGGCAATCGCCGTCCCGTCGGCGAGACAAGCCTCGAAATTGGCGCCGCGCTCGACGTTCAGGCGGCTGGTCAATCCGGTCTGGCCGTGTTTGGCGCGCAGCCAGTTGATATGCTCGAGGTGGCGGTCCATCGCCGGCTTGCCGAAACGGTGTGCTTCCGCATCGGTGTCGGCGACAAAAATATGCCGTTGCACGCCGATCGCGGCGCCGCCGGGAAATTCGGGCTTCGGCTGCACCGGCGCGCCGCGCTTGGCCAGCGCTTTTTTGTAGGCGGCGATGTTGGCCTTGGCGAGCGCCATCGGACCGAGCGTCACATAGTGCAGGCCCTGTTCGCCGCCCCAGGTCGAGCCGATCTCGTTGGACGAGGCGTACCAGAACGGCGGGTGCGGCTGCTGCAGCGGACGCAGCGCGATCGGCACGTTCTCGTAAGTGTAGTGGTCGCCATTGTAGGTGAGCGAGTCGGTTTTCAGCCCGGCGCTGACGCAGTCGAAGGCATCGTAAAAAATCTCGCGCGACTGATCGTGCTCGACCTTGTGATATTTTAGTTCGTAGGGCGACACGCCGCGCCCGACCCCGACGTCGAGCCGACCATGGCTCAAATGATCGAGCATGCAGATTTCCTCAATGAGCCGCAGCGGTGAGTAGAGCGGTAACAGATAAACCAGCGGCCCGAGCCGCATCCGCTTGGTCGTGCGCGCCAGCGCGCCGAGATAGACGCCCGGCACCGGCACCAAATTGAGCGGTGTCGCATGATGCTCGGCGATCTGCAGGCAATAGATGCCGGCTTGGTCGGCCGCTTCGGCATAGTGCAGCCGTTCGTCAAACAGCTGCGCCATCGGCCGGTCGCCGAATTCGACGTGATCGAAAAGTCCGATTTTCATGGTTCCTCTTGATTCTATTTTGTTTTCGGCAAACCGACTTGCCGGCCCATGCCGGCGCAATCCGCATCGGTCTTCAATCCCGCGGCGTGGATGCCTTGGATCGCCAGCTCCTCGTCGCGATCCTCGGTGTCGCCGGTGACACCGACGGCGCCGATGACCTCGCCGTTACTGTCGCGGATCAGCATGCCGCCGCCCTCGGGAAAAATCTGCTCGCCGCTCGCCGCGATCAGATAGCGCATGAAGATCGGCTTCTCCTGCGCGCGCTCGCGCACCAGCTTCGAGCTGCGGCCAAGCGACAAGGCCGCATAGGCTTTGCCGTAAGCCATTTCGAAGCGGATCATCGAGGAGCCGTCTTCCTTCTTGAACGCCTTCACCTTGCAGCCCGGCTCGACCACGATCACGCTCAACGGCCGGCAATTGAGCGCGGCGCCGCGTTCGATGGCGGCATCGATAATGCGCTCGGCCTGCGCCAGCGAAATAGCCGTCACTCCACCCTCCCCGCTGTTCGATTGCGCCTCTTTTGCCATCTTCCTCGCTTCGCGACCACCCGCATCGCTGCATAGTTGGCCTCTTGCCAAACCCCTGTTAGCCTCTTGCCTCCCGCGGCGGAGCGCGCCACATGTGGCCGCGATGCCGGGTCCCCCTCCCATAGCCGTCGAACGCCTCGTCAAAATCTACAAAACCATCCCGGCGGTCGATGGCATTTCCTTCACGCTGGCGCGGGGCTCCATCACGGGACTCCTGGGCGGCAACGGCGCCGGCAAGACCACGACCATCGCCATGATCATGGGCCTGACGACGCCGACGTCCGGGCGCGTCACCGTGCTTGGCGCGGACATGCCGAGACAGCGCTACCGGGTCCTCCACCGCATGAATTTCGAGAGCCCCTATGTCGAAGTCCCGATGCGGCTGACGGTACGGCAAAACCTGACCGTGTTCGGCAACCTCTACGGCGTCGAGAACCTGCGCGAGCGCATCGCCGAACTGGGACGGCAGCTCGATCTCACCGATCTGCTCGACCGTCCGACCGGACGGCTTTCGGCCGGACAGAAGACCCGGGTCTCGCTGGCGAAGGCGCTGATCAACAATCCGGATGTGCTGTTGCTCGACGAGCCGACCGCCTCGCTCGATCCCGAAACCGCCGACTGGGTGCGGGCGCATCTCGAGCGCTATTGCCGCGAGCGGCAAGCAACGGTGCTGCTCGCCTCGCACAACATGGCGGAGGTCGAACGGCTGTGCGAGCGCGTCATCATCATGAAGCGCGGCCATATCGAGGATGACGACACGCCGGCCAAGCTGTTGGCGCGCTACGGACGGCGCACTTTGGAGGAGGTTTTCCTCGACGTGGCGCGCGGCGTCGCCAGCGAGGCCGCGCAATGACCGGCCGCATCGAGAGCGCCTACGCCATCTCGCCGCAACGGATCGGCGCGATGATGCTGCGCTACTGGTACCTCTTGCGCTCGTCGTGGCCGCGGCTGCTCGACCTCGTCTATTGGCCGACGGTGCAAATGGTCACCTGGGGCTTCTTGCAATATTACATCACCAGCAATGCCGGATTCTTCGCGCGCGCCGGCGGCACCTTCATCGGCGCGGTGCTGTTGTGGGACATCCTGTTTCGCGGCCAGCTCGGCTTCTCGATTTCATTTCTTGAAGAGATGTGGTCGCGCAACATCGGCAACCTGATGATGAGCCCGCTGCGGCCGATCGAGTTCATCGCGGCACTGATGGTGATGAGCGTGGTGCGGCTGTCGATCGGCGCCGTGCCGGTGACGTTTCTCGCCATCGGCTTCTTCGGCTTCAACCTTTACGGGCTGGGGTTCGCGCTGGTGGCGTTCTTTTTCAACCTGATGCTGACCAGTTGGGCGATTGGGATTTTCGTGTCCGGGCTGATCCTGCGCAACGGCATGGGCGCCGAGAACCTGGCCTGGTCGATCATGTTTTTGTTCATGCCGCTCACTTGCGTTTACTACCCGGTCACCACGCTGCCGGTCTGGTTGCAGCCGGTCGCATGGGTATTGCCACCTACTTACGTGTTCGAGGGCATGCGCGCACTTCTGATCCAGAAGGTGTTTCGCGGCGACCTGATGCTCGATGCACTGGCGCTCAATGCCGTGCTGTTCGCCGCCGGCGTATTCGGCTTTTTCAAATTGTTGCAGAGCGCGCGCCGCCACGGCTCGCTGATGCAGACCGGCGAATAGGTTCCGGACTCTGGGACGAATGGACGCCATGTGCGCTGCGAATAGATGCCAAACGTTGACCTTCGTCGCAGAAGTGAAACCGGCGCCGGCTATCGCAGGAAAACCGAAACAAATTGCATATATATTGATAATATGACATATCCTAAAGCTCATGCTGCACTGCAGCAAAAAGCCGGGCAAGGTTCATCCATGGCCATCGGAGAGTTCGGCGGCGCGGCCGCCGTGCCACTCGACAACGGTATTCTGCTGGCAACGCCGTTGTACTGGTTCTACGAAATGAGCCATGCGGCGCTCAATCCGTCGCGCGCGTGGGCTGACGCCACGAAATTGTTTTTCAAAAATCCGGTCAATCCGCTGTCCTTCACCACCTTCGGCAAGTCGGTTGCCGCGGCTTGCGAACTGTTCGAGCGCTCGACGCGCCGCTACGGCCGCCCGGAATGGCGCATCGATTCGACGCTGGTCGGCGGCGAGCGCGTGCCGATCCACGTTTCCACCGTCTGGGAGCGGCCGTTCTGCAAGCTCATCCATTTCGAGCGCGTCTTCGAACGGCCGCCGAAGCGGCCGCAGCCGCGGCTTCTCATCGTCGCGCCGATGTCGGGCCACTATGCATCGCTGTTGCGCGGCACCGTCGAGGCGTTTCTGCCCAATCACGACGTTTACGTCACCGATTGGGTCGATGCCCGCATGGTGCCGCTGACGGAAGGGCGCTTCGATCTCGATGATTACATCGATTACTTGATTTCGATCCTGCATGCGCTCGGCGGTGACATCAGCATCGTCGCGGTATGTCAGCCGTCGGTGCCGGTCATGGCCGCGATCGCGGTCATGGAAGCCGATGACGATCCCTATGTGCCGAATGCGATGGTGCTGATGGGCGGCCCGATCGACACGCGGGTCAATCCGACCGCCGTGAACAATCTCGCCGCAAAGCGCGGCATCGATTGGTTCCGCGGCCACGTCATCACCAAGGTGCCGTTCCCGAATCCCGGCTTCATGCGCGACGTCTATCCGGGGTTTCTCCAGCTCAACGGCTTCATGAGCATGAATCTCGACCGTCACATCGAGGCGCACAAGCAATTGTTCATGCATCTGGTGCGCGGCGACGGCGACTCGGCGCAGAAACACCGAGAGTTCTACGACGAATATCTCGCGGTGATGGATCTCTCGGCCGAGTTCTATCTGCAGACCGTCGACACCGTATTCGTGCGTCACGACCTGCCGAAGGGTGAGATGACCCATCGCGGCCGGCGGGTCGATCCCGCCCGCATCAAGCGCGTCGCACTGCTGACCGTGGAAGGCGAACACGACGATATTTCCGGTGTCGGCCAGACCGAGGCGGCGCATCGCTTGTGCGCCAATATTCCGCCCGACCGGCAAGCGCATTGGCTGCAACCGGGCGTCGGGCACTACGGCGTGTTCAACGGCTCGCGCTTCCGCTCGGAGATCGCGCCGCGCATTTCCGATTTCGTGCTGTCGATGAGTCAACCGACCGGCGTCGCGCGCGCCCGCGTGCGTTCCGGCAACGGCGCCACGCTGCATACCGCATAAGCGATCGATCCGCGCGCTACGTAAATCTCGCCACCGGCATCGGCGATGTGGCATTATCCCGCCCGCGATTGGATTCGGGGTGTTCGCCATGCCGCTGCATGCGCTGCTCTATCGTCGCACCAGCGAGCCGCAGACGATCGAAGTCGTTTTCGACGAAATGGTCTATCCGGTGCGGCTGCGGCGGCACCGGCAGGCGCGCCGTTATACGCTGCGCATTCAGGCGGCGACGCGCGAAGTCATATTGACCATGCCGCCGCGCGGCACGCTGCGGGAAGCCCGCAGTTTCGCGCAAAAGCACGGCGGCTGGATCGCGGCGCGGCTCGGCCGGTTGCCGCAGCCGGTGCCGTTTGCGCATGACGTCGTGGTGCCGGTGCGCGGCGTACCGCACCGCATCGCGCACCGTCATGGCGCACGCGGCACGGTGTGGACCGAGATCGATGGTCATGGCGAGCGGCTGTTGTGCGTTGCCGGCCACGCACCGCACATCGACCGCCGCATCGCCGATTTCCTGCGCCGCGAAGCCAAGCGCGACCTGGAAGCGGCCAGCCTGCGCTATGCGCGCGATCTCGGGCTAGCCATCCGCCGCGTCACCGTGCGCGATCAATCGAGCCGCTGGGGCTCCTGCTCGACCACCGGCATGCTGTCGTTTTCCTGGCGGCTCATCTTGGCGCCGAGCCAGGTGCTCGATTATCTTGCCGCCCACGAAGTCGCCCATCTCGTTGAAATGAATCACTCGGCAAGGTTCTGGCGCGTGGTGCAGCGGATCTGCCCGCATCATGAAAGCGCCAGGGCCTGGCTCGACGCCCACGGCGCCGACCTGCATCGTTACGGGCTGCCCGACGGCGGTGACACGGGATGACAGTTCCCTGCATGCCGAAATCACTTGGCTGATCTGTTGCTACGCATGCCTTGGCGGCGTCACGGTGCCGGGTAAGGATTGCCTCAGCGAATCACACTAATCCGTGATCCGCATTGCATCTACGGATCGCGCCCCTATTTGTTGCCTATGAAGGCCGACCGAGCGGCTCCCCATCCCCCGACACCCCGTCGCTCGGTCAGATAAGCCTGAGTTGAGGCAACAACTTAAGGACCCCAAGCGGCGTATCTGCTTGGGGTTCTTTTTTGTGCGGATTTGGCCGGCGTTCGGCCGCCCTCAGTTTTTCACCAGGTCGCCAAGCAAACTCGCGGCCACTGAAAGCTTCGACAGGGTCAGGCCGGAATTGGCGATTTCCTGAATCGCGATGCGGATGCGCTCGACTTCGTTCTTGCGCGGCGCCACCCAAGCTTCGACGGCACCGGCGCCGACTGCGCCATTACCGACCATGGCGGCGGTAAGCCGGCGCTCGGCATCGCCGATGGTGTCCCGTGCGCGATCGAGCGCGAGCCGGTCGAAATAATCGGCGATGGGGATGATGCCGGCGGCGCTGGCGATGCGGTCGAGGCGGAAGAAGGTACCGGCGGCAAAATAGGTCGCCGCGACCTCGGCGACCGGCTTGCCGGTGCGATCGGCGACCAGAACGATATCGGGCGCCGCGGTCAGCGCGCGAAGATTGGCGATGCTGCCGGCAAGCTCGTCCGGCACGCCGACCGCGGCGAGTTCCCGCCGCCGTGCCAAGCGCGCCTCGTGGAGGTCCGGCGACAGCGCGCCATCGAGCGCGGCACTCACCGCAGCGATGCCGTCACGGTAATGCGCCACCAGGCCAGCAAGGCCTTTGGCAAGATCGGCATTGCGCAAAAACCACACGATACGGTCGAGCAGCAGGTCCTGCACCGCCGCATAGAGATCGAGCTGCAGCTTGCCGGGGATCTTATTGTCGAGGCGGTCGATCGCGCCGTTCAGGGCGGTCATACCGTAGCTGTCGCGCACGGCGGCAAAGGCCGACGCGATCGATGCCGGGGCGGCGCCGGTCTGGTCGGCGATGCGCACGATCAGCGACGGACCGCCGCGGTTGATCATCGAGTTGGCGAGATGGGTGGCGATGATTTCCCGGCGCAGCCGGTGGTGTTCGAGCGCATCGGGGAACCGCACGTCGATCGCCTTGGGAAAATAACGGCCAAGCTCGCGCGCGAGGTACGGATCGTCCGGCACCGCGGATTCAAGCAAGTCCTCGTAAAGCGTCAGCTTGGCGTAGGCGAGCAGCACCGAAAGCTCCGGCCGCGTGAACGGCTCCGATCGGCGCCGCCGTTCGGCGAGTTGCATGTCGTCGGGCAAAAATTCCACCGCGCGGTCGAGCAGGCCGCGCGCTTCCAGCGTTTGGATCAATCGCTGCAGGAAACCGAAGTCCTCCAGGCCGCGACGCTGCGCGAGCGAGAGTGCCAGTGTCTGCAGATAATTATTGCGCAGCACGAGATGGGCGACCTCGTCGGTCATCTCGGCCAGGAGCGCGTTGCGCGCCTCCATGGTCAGGCGGCCGTCGCGCAGCGGAATACTCAGCGCGATCTTGATATTGACCTCCATGTCGGAGGTGTTCACGCCGGCGGAATTGTCGATGGCGTCGGTATTGAGCCGTACGCCACGGAACGCCGCTTCGATGCGGCCGCGCTGGGTCATGCCGAGATTGGCGCCCTCGCCGATCACCTTGCAGCGCAAAGCGCTGCCGGCGATCCGAACGGCGTCGTTGGCGCGATCGCCGACCGCCTCGTCGCTCTCGTCCGAAGCGCGCACGTAAGTTCCGATGCCGCCGAAGAAAATCAAATCGGCCGGCGCTTTGAGCACGGCGCGGATCAATTCCGCCGGCGTAAGGCGCTCGCCGACGCCGAACAGCTTCTGCGCCTGTGGCGAAAGCCTGATTTCCTTTGCGGTACGCGGAAAGACGCCGCCGCCGTTGGAGATCAGCGTCTTGTCGTAATCCTGCCAGCTCGAACGCGGCAGATCGAACAGGCGCCGGCGTTCGGCAAAGCTGCGTTCCGGATCGGGATCGGGATCGATGAAAATATCGCGGTGATCGAACGCGGCGAGAAGCTTGGTCGTCTTCTCGCGCAACAGGCCGTTGCCGAACACGTCCCCCGACATATCGCCGACGCCGACGACGGAGAACGGCGTCGTCGCGATATCGACGTCCATTTCCTGAAAATGTCGCTTGACGGATTCCCAGGCGCCGCGGGCGGTGATGCCCATTTTCTTGTGGTCATAGCCGGCCGAACCGCCGGAGGCGAAGGCGTCGCCGAGCCAGAAATCGTGCGCGATCGCCAGCTCGTTGGCGATGTCGGAGAATGTCGCGGTGCCCTTGTCGGCCGCCACCACGAGATAGGGATCGTCGCCGTCATGGCGCACCACGTCGGGGGGCGGGACCGCGCCGGTCGTTCCGGTTCGGATATTGTCGGTGATGTCGAGCAGCGTCGAGATGAACATTTTGTAGGTGGCGACACCTTCGGCCTGGACGGCCTCGCGCGATCCGCCGGCTGGCAGGAATTTCGGCACGAAGCCGCCCTTGGCTCCGACCGGCACGATCACCGCGTTCTTGACGTTTTGCGCCTTGACCAGGCCCAGGACCTCGGTGCGGAAATCTTGCGGCCGGTCCGACCAGCGAATGCCGCCGCGCGCCACCTTGCCGAAGCGCAAATGCACCGCTTCGACCCGCGGCGAATAGAGGAAGATCTCGTAGAGCGGCCGCGGCAGCGGCATGGCGTCGACTTTGCGGCTGGCAAACTTGATCGCAATAAGCTCCTTGGCGCGCCCGTCGCTGCCGAGCTGATAAAAATTGGTGCGAATGGCGGCAGTGACCGCGTTGACGAAATGACGGAGGATACGGTCTTCGTCGAGGCCTTCCACCGCTTGCAGCGCCGCTTCGATTTCCGCGGCGACTGCGGCCTCGCGCGCCGTGCGTTCAGGCGGCGCGACGGGCAAATGCGGATCGAAGCGCGTCTGGAACAGGCTGACGATTTGCGCGGCAATGCCGGGATATTTGCGCAGCGTCGTCCACATATAATCCTGCGAATAGGGCACGCGAATCTGGCGCAGGAAGCGCGAGATGGTCCGGAGCAATGCGACGTCGCGCCAGCCCAATCCGGCCGCCAGCACCAGCGCGTTGTAGCCGTCACTCTCCGCCTTCTTTCCCATCACGACGAGGAAGCAAGCCTCCAGCCGTGCTTCCAGCGCGGCAAGATCGATCGGCTGACCGGATGCGCTTTCGATCTCCATGTCGTGAAACCAGACCTCGGCCGTGCCGGCCGGCCGGATGTGGTAAGTGCGCTCGTCGAGGACGCGGAAGCCCATATTTTCCAGCACCGGCACCCGCTCGGAGAGCGAAATCGCGCGGCCATGGCTGAATACTTTCAGCCCCGCGCGCGACGGCGCCGCGCCGCCCTGGCGGTAAAAATCGACGCCGAGCGGATGCTCCGGCGTGAGCCCCTCGATGACGCGAATATCGCCGACCGCAATCGGCGACGGATAAACCTCGCGGTAATCGATCGGGAACGCATCGCGATAGCGCGCCAACAGCGCGCGCCGAAGAGCCGGATCGTGACCCACCGCGAGCGCCTCGCGCAGCCCATCGGTCCAGCTGCGCACAATGGCTTCGACGCCACGATCGAGCGTGTCGCGGTCCGGATTGGGCGTCGCGCCGCCGGAACGCACGATGATGTAGTGCACGCGCACCAGCGGTCCTTCGAGGAAGAAAGGGTAATAGGCGCTCAGCTGGCCGTTAAACGCCGCAGCCAGGTAATTGCCGATCGCTGCCCTGATCTGGCCGCCATAGCGATCGCGCGGAATATAGACCAGCACCGACACGAAGCGGTCGAAGCGATCGTAGCGCGGCAGCACGCGCACGCGCGGACGCTCGTCGAGCTGCAGCACGTCCAGGGCGAACTGATAGAGCGTATCTTCGTCGATCTGGAACAGCTCATCGCGCGGATAAGTCTCCAGCACGTTGACCAGCGCCTTGCCGGAATGGCTCGACGGGTCGAAGCCGGCGCGGCGGATGATGCCGTCGGTCTTGCGCCGCAGATAGGGAATGGTGCGCGCCGCCCGCGTATAAGCGGTCGAGGTAAATAGGCCGCAGAAGCGATGTTCGCCGACGAGCTTGCCGGAGCGGTCGAAACGCTTGATGCCGATGTAATCGAGCGGGACGTGGCGGTGCACGGGAGAGCGCACCGTCGACTTGGTGACGATGAGGAGTTTTGGTTCCTCAAGGAAAGCACGGATCTCCGGCGTCATGGTGAGCGGCTCGTTCCAGCGCTGCAACGCGCCAATGCCGCGCGACCGCAACAGACCGAGGCCGGTCTTAAAATCGGGTTCGAGCACGTCGCCGGTAGAGCTAAAAGCAAAATCCCGCGCGCCAAGGAACGTGAAGTTGTCCTCTGCGATCCATTCCAAAAATTGGATGGCCTCGGCGATCTCGTCGACCGCAAGCGGAGGCGGACTATCTCTCAGTTCGGCGATGACGTTGCGAATCCGCGCCAGCATCGGCTGCCAGTCGTGCACGCAGACGCGCACGTCGGCGAGCACGCCCTCAAGCGCCCGGACGATTTCAGCACGCTGCGCGGTATCGTCCGCGCCTTCGATATGCAGATGGATGAAGCTTTCGCGCGAACCCGCGGCGGGGCGCGCGGGCATAAATCCGGTCAGCCGGCCCGTGGCATCGCGCTCGACCACGAACACCGGATGCACGAATAAACGGACATCGAGGCCGCGCTGATTGAGCTCGCCGGCGACGGAATCGACCAGGAACGGCATATCGTCGTTGATGATCTCAAGCACGGCAATGCCTGGCGGCGAAACGGCCGGCTCGAAACGGATCTTGGGCACGCCTGCTGTGCGTTCGGCCAGGAATGCCCACGATTGCTCGGCGATGCCGGCAAGCGCCTCCGCGCTGTAGCGATCGAGATCGTCCGGCACGGCCAAGCCGAACAGCCTGGCGACAAAGTCGGCGGGAATGTCAGGCTTGCGCTTCGCCAGCAAAGCCGCGGCCGCGTCGAGCAACGCCGCGCCGACATGGCTATCGTTGCCGCGGGGAATATCCTGGGCGTCCATGTTTCCCCTATCTCGCTCGAATCCTTGGGATATTACCCGCCGATCGGGCGTGCCGGCTACGGCTCGGCGGCGCCATTTCGCGCAGCTGATATAATTACGATTGCCGCGGCGGGAGCGGCCTACGGGACCATCCTCATGGCCAAGCGCAGCAGCAAGACGGCGAGTTCCTCTACCAAAGCCCAACCCAGCGCGGCGGCAAGCGATGATACGGTGATTACCGCGTTAAAGCTTCCGCCGGCACCGCTGTCCCCCGACATGGCGGCCTATTTCGCCAAATGCGAGGAAAAGCTCGGCTTCGTACCGAACGTGCTCAAGGCCTATGCCTTCGACATGGCCAAGCTTTCCGCCTTCGTCGCCATGTACAACGATTTGATGCTGGCGCCGTCGGGCTTGAGCAAGCTCGAACGCGAGATGATCGCGGTCGCGGTGTCGGCGCATAATCGCTGCTATTATTGCTTGGTCGCCCATGGCGCCGCCGTGCGCCAGCTTTCGGACGACCCGCCACTCGGCGAGTTGATGGCGATGAATTATCGCGCGGCGCGGCTGTCGAAGCGGCATCGCGCCATGCTCGATTTTGCCGTCAAGCTCACCGCCGAGCCCTGGCTGGTCGAGGAGGAAGACCGCGAACGCGTGCGCCGCGCCGGCTTTTCCGACCGCGACATTTGGGACATCGCCGCCGTCGCCGGCTTCTTCAACATGACCAACCGCGTCGCCTCCGCCACCGACATGCGGCCGAACAGCGTGTATCACGGGCAGAACCGGTAACAGGAAATTAGGCGTGAACTGAAAGATCCCGGATTGTCGGTTCTTCGCCCGACAACGGGTTCGCCGGATCCCAGCCATAGCGCAGGGTCTCGAAGCGCATAGCGCGGGCATCGAGCATGACGAGCCGGCCGACCAGGTTTTCGCCGAAGCCGACAATCTCGCGGATCACTTCGAGCGCCATCATCGAGCCGATCACGCCGGCCAGCGCACCGAGCACGCCGGCCTCGGCGCAAGCCGGCACGGTGCCGGGCGGCGGCGGCTCGGGAAACAGACAGCGATAGGTCGGGTTCGGCTTGCCGTCGGCGCCGCGCTCATGGGCGCGGATCGTTGTGAGCGTGCCGTCGAAGGTACCGAGCGCGGCCGTGACCAGCGGCTTCCTGGCGAAATAGCAGGCGTCCGACACCAGATAGCGGGTGACGAAATTGTCGGAGCCGTCGGCGACGATGTCATAATTGCCGATCAATTCGAGCGCGTTTTTCGCCGCCAGCCGCGTATTGTACTGCTTCACCGCGACATGCGGGTTGAGGCGCTGGATAATCGCCGCGGCGCTGTCGACTTTCGGCACACCGATATCCGGCGTGGTGTGGATGACCTGCCGCTGCAAATTCGACAGCGCCACCACATCGTCGTCGACGATGCCAAGCGTGCCGATCCCGGCGGCGGCGAGATAAAGCAGCACCGGCGCCCCGAGCCCGCCGGCGCCTATGACCAGCACGCGCGCCCGGCCGAGTGCGGCCTGGCCGGGGCCGCCCACCTCGCGCAGCACGATATGGCGCGCGTACCGCTCAAGCTCGTCGTCGGTCAACATGTCGGCAATATAGTAGGTCCGGACGGTGCGCGCCGGGGCTATCTGTGCTCGAACTTCGGCGGACGCTTCTCAACGAAGGCCGCCATGCCTTCCTTCTGGTCATGCGTCGCGAACAGGGAATGAAACACGCGGCGCTCGAAGCGCACGCCCTCGGCGAGCGAGGTCTCGAAGGCGCGGTTGACCGCCTCTTTCGCCGCCAGCACCGACGGCAGCGACATCGAGGCGATAGTGTCGGCGACCTTGAGCGCCTCCTCGAGCAGGCCCTGCAACGGCACGATGCGCGCCACCAAGCCCGAACGTTCGGCCTCCTGCGCGTCCATCATGCGCCCGGTCAGGATCAGGTCCATCGCCTTGGCCTTGCCGATTGCATGCGTCAGCCGCTGCGTGCCGCCGATGCCCGGAATGACGCCCAGCTTGATTTCCGGTTGCCCGAATTTGGCATTGTCGGCGGCAATGATGAGATCGCATTGCAAGGCAAGCTCGCAGCCGCCGCCAAGCGCAAAGCCGGCGACCGCCGCGATCACCGGCTTGCGCACTTCGGCGACGCGATGCCAGTTCGCCGCGAAGTCGCCGAGGAAGACTTCGGTAAACGTCTTGTTCGCCATTTCCTTGATGTCGGCGCCGGCGGCGAAGGCCTTGTCCGAACCGGTGATGACGATACAGCCGATCGCGCCGTCGGCGTCGAAGCCGGCCACGGCGTCGGCAAGCTCGCGGATCAGCGCGCTATTGAGCGCGTTGAGCGCTTGCGGACGGTTGAGCCGGACGAGACCGACCCGACCGCGGGTCTCGACGATGATGGTGTCATTACTCATGGACGATGTTCTCCCCGGCTATTTCTGGCATATCGGACAATAAAACGTCGAGCGGCCGTTCTGTACGATGCGCTTGACGGTGCCGCCGCAGCCGGGCGTCCGGCACGGCTCGCCCTCGCGATCGTAGACGCGGAAATTGTGCTGGAACATGCCGAGATCGCCGTCGGTGCGCCGGTGGTCGCGCAGCGACGAGCCGCCGCTCTTGATCGCCTCGTTGAGCACCGCCTTGATGGCCTCGACCAGCCGCTCGGCGCGCTCGTTCGGTTCGCCTTTCCTGCCGGCGATCGTCGACGCCATTCGTTTGGGAGACAGCCGCGCGCGATAGAGCGCTTCGCAGACGTAAATATTGCCGAGCCCGGCGACGATGCGCTGGTCCAGCAGCGCCGCTTTCAGACTCGTCTTCTTGCCTCGGCAGGCGCGCGCCAGCATGGCGGCATTGAAGGCGTTGCCGAGCGGCTCGGGGCCAAGGCTCTTGAGCAGCGGCTCGTCATCGAGCTCTGGCGCGCGGCACAAGTTTCATCGAGCCGAAACGGCGCGGATCGTTGAAGGTCACTGTCGCTCCCGACGACATGTGGAAGACGACGTGGTCGTGGGCGACGTGTTTCTCGCGCTGGTGATGGTAGCTGCCGAGCTGCCGATCTTTTTCCTGGAAGACATGAAACGAGCCGGACATGCCGAGATGCATCAACAGCACGTCGCCCGAGGACAAATCCGCGACCAGATATTTGGCGCGCCGGCCGATACCGGTCACGGTCCTGCCTTGGAGCCGCTGCGCAAAATCCTTCGGCAGCGGCCAGCGCAGATCGCCGCGGCGGACCTCGACCTTGGTAAATCGCTTGCCTTCCATGGCCGGCACGAGGCCGCGGCGCACGGTTTCGACTTCGGGAAGTTCAGGCATTGCCTCATCCAGTATTTATTTGGGCATGATCTTTTCCGAGACCGTCACTACTATTCGGGATCACGCCCTGATCGCGGCAACGTGGTTAATTTCAAACACATAGCGTCACTAAGCGCGTCGCGCTATGCTTACGTGAGAGGATTAACGATGACAGAGACCGCTCATTTCGGCGCCCGGGAAGTGCCGCTTGAGGATAAGCAGGACCTCGTCGACGACGTGTTCCACAGCGTCGCGCGCCGCTACGACCTAATGAACGATTTGATGTCGTTCGGGCTGCATCGGGCCTGGAAGGATGCGCTGGTCACCGCGGTCAATCCGCCGAAGAATAGCCCGTTCGCGCTCCTCGACATCGCCGGCGGCACCGGGGACGTCGCCTTCCGTGTGATCGAGCGCGGCGGCGCGCAAACGCGGGCGACGGTCTGCGACATCAATGCGGCTATGCTTGAAATCGGCCGCGAGCGCGCGGCCGTGCGTTCGCTCGATAATGCAATCGCATTCGCCGAAGCCAATGCCGAGGCGCTGCCGTTCGCCGACAGAAGCTTCGACGCCGTGACCATCGCCTTCGGCATCCGCAACGTGCCGCGCATCGAGCAGGCGCTGGCCGAGGCCTATCGCGTGCTCAGGATCGGCGGAAAATTCGCGTGCCTCGAATTCTCCGCTGTCGACGTACCGGGCCTCGACCGGCTTTACGATTTTTATTCGTTCAACGTCATTCCCGCGCTCGGCCGCGCGGTCGACCGGCGATGCCGAATCCTATCGCTATCTGGTGGAATCGATCCGCCGCTTCCCGAGCCCGCAAGCCTTTGCCGCCATGATGCGGGCCGCCGGCTTCGGCCGCGTGGCGTTTCAATCGATGAGCGGTGGCATCGTCGCGCTGCATTCCGGTTGGCGTTTGTGATCTCCGGCGCCGCGCATCTCATTCGTCTGGGCCGCGCCGGCTTCATATTCGCGCGCGAGGGCGTGTTCGGCGCGATCGATCCGGCGATGGTGCCGGTACCGGCGCGTCCATTGCTGCGCATGGCTCGGCTGTTCGAGCGGCGCTCGTCCGGCGCGGTTGAGACGCGGCTGTCGGCGGCGTTGACACGGCTCGGGCCGAGCTATGTCAAACTCGGTCAGTTTCTGGCGACACGGCCGGATGTTGTCGGCGCCGCCTTGGCGCGCGATCTTGAGCGCTTGCAGGATCGGATGCCGCCGTTTCCGCAAGCCGAGGCCGAGGCAGCGGTTGCCGCGTCATTCGGCCGGCCGGTCATGGCGGTGTTCGCAAGTTTCGGACCGTCGGTCGCGGCCGCCTCGATTGCCCAAGTGCATCGGGCCACGGTGGCGACAGGCGGCGAGCTGCGCGCCGTCGCGGTCAAGGTCTTGCGGCCGGGCGTCGAACGGCGCTTTCACGCCGATCTGACCGCCTTCGCTTTCGCCGCGCAGCGCGCCGAGAATCTCTCCGCCGAGGCGCGGCGGCTGCGGCTCATCGAAGTGGTCGACACCTTGCGAAGGTCGGTCATGGTGGAAATGGACTTCCGCCTGGAAGCCGCGGCGCTTTCGGAAATGGCCGAAAATACCAAAGCCGATCCGGATTTTCGCGTGCCGGCAGTCGACTGGGACCGCACCACCAAGGAAGTGCTGACGCTGGAGTGGATCGACGCCACACCGCTGTCCGACCGCACGCGGCTCCAAGCCAAAGGCTTCGATCTGCCGCAGCTCGCCCGCGCTTTGATCCAGACCTTTCTCCGCCACGCGCTGCGCGACGGCTTCTTTCACGCCGATATGCATCCCGGCAATCTGTTCGTCGACGATGCCGGCCGGCTGATCGCCGTCGACTTCGGCATCATGGGCCGGCTTGGCGCCAAGGAGCGGCTGTTCCTGGCGGAAATCCTGCACGGCTTCATCACCCGCGATTATTACCGCACCGCCCAGGTTCATTTCGAGGCCGGCTACGTGCCGCCAAGCCATTCGATCGAAGAATTTGCCCAGGCCATCCGCGCCATCGGCGAGCCGATCCACAATCGCGCCGCCGAAGATATTTCGATGGCGAAGCTGCTGACGCTGCTGTTCGAGGTGACCGGGCTGTTCGACATGCGCACCCGGCCGGAATTGCTGCTGTTGCAGAAGACCATGGTCGTGGTCGAAGGCGTGGCGCGCTCGATGGATCCCAAGCTCGACATGTGGAGCACGGCCGAGCCGGTGGTGCGCGAATGGATGGAGCGTAATCTCGGCCCTGCCGGCAAGCTCGAAAGCGCCGCCCAGGGGATCGGCGAAATCGGACGCTTCCTCGGCAATGCACCTGAACTGCTGACGCAGGGCGCCCGGGTGCTCGAACGGTTGGACGAGATCAGCCGCGAGGGCCTCCTGCTGCTGTCGCCGCAAACCGTCGCCGAGATCAAGAGGGACGAAACGCGTCTCACGCGGTGGACCGTCGGCGCGCTCTGGGTCATCGCCGCCCTCCTGCTGTGGCTCGCGTTTAAACATTGATTGCAGTGATTGCATTGCAATCATTATGGCAGTAATATCCTGATCTTACGTTGGGAAACCCCTGTGGCCAGCCTCACCGTCCGTCAGCTCGACGACAAACTGAAGAAGCTCCTGCGGCTGCGCGCGGCGCGCCATGGCCGCTCGATGGAAGACGAGGTGCGGACCATTCTGCGGGCGGCCGCCGAGGACACCGGCCGCGATATCCTCGAACGCTTCGAGCCTCGCGCGCAATCGGCGCGGCAACGGTCACCGGCTGCCGAGACCGGCGGCCAGCGCATCTTGCTCATCATCGGTGGCGGCATTGCCGCCTATAAATCGCTCGATCTCATCCGCCGCCTGCAAGACCGCGGCGCGAGCGTGCGCTGCGTTCTGACACAGGCGGCGCAGCATTTCGTCACGCCGCTGGCCGTCGGTGCGCTCGCCGGCGAACGCGCCTATGCCGACCTGTTCGATCCGCAGAGCGAATTCGACGTCGGCCACATTCGTCTCGCCCGCGATGCCGACCTTATCGTCGTGGCGCCGGCGACCGCCGACCTGATCGCGAAAATGGCGGGCGGCCATGCCGACGATCTCGCCACCGCGGTCTTGCTGGCGACCGACAAGCCAATCCTCATCGCGCCGGCGATGAACCCGCAGATGTGGGCGGCCAAGGCGACGCAGCGCAATCTGGCGCAACTCGCGGCGGACGGTATTCACACCGTGGGGCCCAATGCCGGCGCGATGGCCGAGCGCGGCGAAGCCGGTTTGGGCCGCATGGCCGAACCTCTGGAGATCGTCGCCGCTGTCGAAGCGCTGTTGCACTGCGCGGGAGCGCTATCGGGCCGGCGTGTTCTGGTCACCTCCGGGCCGACCAGCGAGCCGATCGATCCGGTACGCTTCATTGCCAATCGCTCGTCGGGCAAGCAGGGCCATGCCATCGCCGCGGCCGCCGCCGCGGCCGGCGCCGACGTCATGCTGGTGAGCGGCCCGGTCGCCGTGCCCGATCCGGCCGGCGTTGCCGTCGTTAAGGTCGAGACGGCGCGGCAAATGCTGGACGCGGTCGAGCAGGCGCTGCCGGCCGATGTCGCCATATTTGCCGCCGCCGTCGCCGACTGGCGCGCGGCCGAGCCGAGCGCGATCAAGATCAAGAAGCAGCACGGCCGCACGCCGACGCTCAAGCTGATCGAGAACCCCGATATCCTGTCGACGATCGCGCATCGCAAATCCGGCCGGCCGCGGCTCGTCATCGGCTTTGCCGCCGAAACCGACCACGTCGTCGCCAACGCCAAGACCAAGCTTGGCAAGAAAGGCTGCGACTGGATCCTCGCCAATGACGTCTCGCCGGCGACCGGCATCATGGGCGGCGACAGCAATACGATTCACTTGATCACGCCGGCGACTGTCGAATCCTGGCCGCAGCAGTCGAAAGATGACGTTGCCCGCATGCTCATCGAACGGATCGCGACCGAGCTGGAAGGAGACAAACGGTGAGCACGGAATTGTGCATCATGCGCTTGCCGCACGGCGCCGACCTGCCGTTGCCGGCCTATCAAAGCGCGCACGCCGCCGGGCTCGATCTCCTTGCCGCGGTGCCGGCCGATGCGCCCGTGGCGCTCGCGCCTGGCGACCGCGCCATGATCCCAACGGGAATCGCGATTGCATTGCTACCTGGCAGCGAAGGTCAGATCCGGCCGCGCTCCGGCTTAGCCATTCATCACGGCGTCACCGTACTGAACGCTCCCGGGACAATCGACGCCGACTATCGCGGAGAATTACAAGTCATTCTTGTTAATCACGGCGCTGAAACCGTCCTAATCACGCGGGCAATGCGCATCGCACAGCTAGTTGTCGCTCCCATACAACAAGTTATTCTTGTTGAATGCGCCGAATTAAACGCGACTGAACGTCAGGCCGGAGGATTCGGTTCGACCGGAACCACGATTAAGCCTAACTAAACTGAAGTTAAACTAGACCGCACCTGGCGTGTAAGATATTAGCGCTGGAGATGAACTAATTTCCGCTCAAAGGCGTTTGTTCTCCTCGATGCCTCTGCTGCCTCGCAAAGGAGTTCTCGCCGTCGCGGCGGTTATCGATGTCGCGATGCAAGAGCATGGCCAGCCGATTTCCGCGAAGACGTTGGCCGCGCGTCACGGTTTGCCGCCACGGCATCTCGAGCCCGTTCTACAGGCGCTCGTCCGCTGCGGAATTTTGCGCGGCGTTCGCGGGCCACGTGGCGGTTACGAGCTTGCCCGCGACCGCAGACGCGTTACCGTGAATGACATTCTGCGCGCCGCTCGAACTGTCGAAGATAACGAGCTGCCCGATGCCGGTTCCGAGCTTTTACTCAAGATCGTTCTGCCCGCCATGGCCAATGCCGAAACCGAATTCGGCGTCGCGCTCTCCCGCATCAATTTGGAAGACATGGCGCGCGATGCGCTGGCGCTGAGCAAGCCCGGCCGAGGCACCACGCGAGCCTGACGGTGGCATGGTTCGACGTTCACGATCTGGACTCTTTCGGCGCGATTCCGCTTGAGAGTAAAGTCGTCCGATTCGCGGGCTCTGCCCCTGCCCTTCCTCCTCCGCAAGCGGGGGAAGGGAGGGGGCCGGCGAGATGGCGGCAGCCAGCAGAGGCGAAGGGGCATGCCGGACATAATCCGGACGAGCCGGAGCTATGCGCATCGGCGACGCGCGCGAGGGATCGGCGGATTCCTGGCGGCGATCGGCGCGCTTGCGCCGTTTCCTGCTACTGCAGCCGACCAGCCGGCGCTGTCGCTGCAGGAACTCGTTTTGACTGCGCATCGCAGCATCGACCAGCACGGGATCGCGTTTCTCGCGCTCGTCTCCGGCGTGATTTTATTTGCCGTCGTTACCGCGGTCATGCTGCTGCGCACGCGGGCTCGCGCGGCACGATTGGAAGCATGGTCGCGCGATGAGTTCGCACGGCTTCGCGACGAGCTCGATCGCGCCAGCGCGGTGATTCTTTCCGAACCGCAGATCGTCGTGGATTGGCCGGCGGGTTCCGATGAGCCCGGCATCGACGGCGATCTGTCGGCCTTGGGCGTCTCCGCGTCGCATCGGGTGCTGGCATTCGGCAGCTGGCTCGATGCCGGCAAAGCAAGCGCCATGGAGCACGCGGTGGACGCATTGCGCGCGCGCGGCGAAGCGTTTTCGATGACGCTCACGACGCTTGCCGGTCATCCCGATCGAGGCGCAAGGCCGCGCCATCGGCGGTCGCGCCGTGCTGCGCCTCAAAGATGCCAGCGGCATCAAGCGCGAGCTAGTCGATCTGGTCGGCCGTTACGAGCGGCAATCGACCGAACTCGCGGCGCTGCGCGCGCTCGCCGAAAAACTGCCGTCACCGGTATGGACGCGCGATGCGGCGGGGCATCTGACCTTCGTCAACGCCGCTTACACGCGCGCCGTCGAAGCCAAAAATGCCGCCGATGCCATCGAGCGCCGCCTCGAATTGCTTGACAGCGCCGCGCGCGAAACCATCGCGCAGACGCGGGCGAGCGGCGGCTCCTACGCCGGCCGGCTACGCGCCGTCGCCGCCGGTGCGCGGCGAACCTTCGACGTGCTCGATTTCCGCACCGAGACCGGCAGCGCCGGCATCGGCATGGACGTCACCGAAGTGGAAACGTTGCACGGCGCGCTCACGCGTCTTGCCGACGCGCATCGCCGCACGCTGGACCAGCTCTCCACCGGCGTCGCCATGTTCGGCGCCGATCACCGGCTGAGCTTTTATAATGCCGCCTATCGCGCGCTGTGGGACCTCGACGCCGCCTTCCTCGATCAAGGCCCGACCAATTCGGCGGTGATCGAGGCGTTGCGCGCGGCGCGCAAGCTGCCGGAGGAGCAGGATTTCCGCCAATGGAAGGCGCAGTTGCACGAGGCCTATCGCGCCGTCGAAGCCAAAGACCATACCTGGCATTTGCCCGGCGGACGGACCTTGCGCGTCGTCACCACCCCCAATCCGGACGGCGGCGTCACCTATCTGTTCCACGACGTCACCGAGCGGCTCGATCTCGAACGCCGGTTTGAGGAATTGATCCGCGTTCAGGGCGAGACGCTCGACAATCTCGCCGAAGGCGTCGCCGTGTTCGGCAGCGACGGCCGGCTGCGACTGCACAATGCCGCCTTCGCCCGGATGTGGCGGCTGTCGCCCAGTGCGCTCGCCGACCGGCCGCATATCGAAAAGATCACGGCCTTATGTCAGCCGTTGCACGGCGATCATCCAACTTGGCGGGCGTTGCGAGCTTGTCATGACCGCGATCGATAATCGTAAAGCAATCGAAGATAAGCTCGAACGCCGCGACGGCAGCGTGGTCGATTGCACCACCGTGCCGCTGCCCGACGGCGCCACGCTGGTCACGTTTCACGACGTTACCGACTCGGTCAATGTCGAGCGGGCGCTGCGCGAACGCAACGAGGCGCTCGAAGACGCCGACAAGATCAAGATCGATTTCGTTCATCACGTGTCCTACGAACTGCGCTCGCCGCTGACCAACATCATCGGCTTCGTCCACCTGCTCGGCGATCCGGCGACCGGGCCGCTGGCGGCAAAGCAGCGCGAATATCTCGATTACATCACGGTCTCGACCAATACGTTGCTGGCGCTGATCAACAACATTCTCGATCTGGCGACCATCGATGCCGGACGCATGCAGCTCAGCCTCGGCCCGGTCGACATCCTCGAAACCATGGCGGCGGCGGCAGAGGGCGTGCAAGATCGGCTGGTGGGCGCCGGGCTCGCCTTGGACATCAGCGCGCCCGCCGGCATCGGCAGCTTCATCGCCGACAAGCTGCGCCTGCGGCAGATTCTGTTCAACCTGTTGGCCAATGCCGTGAGCTTTTCTCCCGGCGGTGCAGCCGTGACCTTGTCGGCCGCGCGCACCGCTGACGCGGTGATCTTTTCGGTCACCGACCAGGGCCCCGGCATTCCGCCACAAGTCCTGGAAAAGGTGTTCGACTGGTTCGAGACCCACTCGCTCGGATCGCAGCATCGCGGGCCGGGAATCGGACTTTCCCTGGTCCGCTCCTTCGTCGAGCTGCATGGCGGCACCGTGACGATCATTTCGGCCGTGGGACAAGGCACCACCGTGACATGTACATTTCCGCTCACTGAAACCGCCACGCTGACGGCCGCGGAGTAGCAATGCTTCTGACCACCCCCGGTGGCGCAAGCTTTACTGTGACATTGGCGAACGAGGAGGCGACGCAGCAATTGGCGATCGACATCGCCGCCGCGCTCGAGCCTGGCGACCTCGTGACGCTGTCCGGCGATCTCGGCGCCGGCAAGACGACCTTTGCGCGCGCGCTGATCCGCTACCTCGCCGGCGACGATACGATCGAGGTGCCGAGCCCGACCTTCACCTTCCTGCAGACCTATGAGCTGCCGCGCTTCACCCTCGTTCACGCCGATCTCTACCGGGTTTCCGGAACGGCGGAGCTTGCCGAGCTCGGTTTCGACGATCTGCCCGATGGCGCCGTGGTGCTGATGGAATGGCCCGATCGCGCCGCGGGATTTTTGCCGCCCGACCGCCTCGACATCGGATTCACGCTCGCACCCGCAGGCGGCCCCGACATGCGCAACGTCCGCTGCGTCGGCTATGGCAGCTTCGTAGCGCGGGCGGAGCGCATCGCGCGCATCCGCGCCTTCCTCGACGAATCCGGTTTCGGCGAAGCCGATCGCGTGTGGATGCAGGGCGACGCCTCGACGCGCATCTTCGAGCGGCTGACGTTGAGCGACCGGAGCTTCGTCCTGATGAACGCACCGCGCCGGCCGGACGGCCCGCCGGTCCGCGACGGCAAGCCCTATAGCACCATCGCGCATCTGGCCGAGGACATCGTGCCCTACATCGCGGTGGCGGGCGGCTTGCACGACCTCGGCCTGTCGGCGCCGGAAATTCTCCACGCCGATCTCGACCACGGCCTCATCGTCATGGAGGATTTCGGCAACGAGCGTGTCGTTGCCGGCGATCCCCCGGCGCCGATCGAGGAGCGCTACGCCACGGCCATCGATCTTCTGGCCGCGCTGCACGGCCGGGAACTGCCGGACACGCTGTCGGTCACATCGGAACTCGCCTACCGGCTGCCCGCTTACGACATCGAGGCGTTCCTGATCGAGGCCGAGCTGCTGCTCGACTGGTACCTCATTGACGCCGGTGCGCCCGCCCCGAGTGCGGCACGCGCTGCCTTTGTCGGGCTCTGGCGCGAGGCGCTCCGTCCGGCGATCGCGGCACCGCCAAGCTGGGTGCTGCGCGACTATCATTCGCCCAACCTGCTGTGGCTGCCGCAGCGTGACGACATCGCCCGCATCGGCCTCCTCGATTTTCAGGACGCGCTGATCGGGCCCGCCGCCTATGACGTGGCCTCGCTCCTGCAAGATGCGCGCGTGAATGTTCCCGAGGCGTTGGAAATGGCGTTGCTCGGCCGCTATGTGCGATCCCGTCTCGGCAGCGACCGTGACTTCGACACTGCCGGCTTCACCCACGTCTATGCGACGCTGGCGGCGCAACGGGCGACAAAAATCCTCGGCATATTCGCCCGGCTCAACCGCCGCGACGGCAAGCCGCAATACTTGCGTCACATGCCTCGGCTCTGGAATTATTTGCAGCGTTCGCTGGCGCACCCGGCCCTGGCGGCGCTCAAGACCTGGTACGCCACAAATGTGCCCGCTCCGGATGGGTTATGATATTGCAATTCGTGTGATCGCGATCGCTGGGTGGGCAATGCGATGATGCCAAAAAGCGCCATAGTGCTGGCTGCGGGGCTCGGCACGCGCATGAGGCCATATAACGGCCACATCCCCAAGCCGCTGGTCGCGGTTGGCGGCAAATCCCTGATCGATTATGGGCTCGACCGTCTTGCCGATGCAGGCGTCGAACACGCGGTCGTCAATGTGCACCACCTCGCTGACGCTATCGAGCGGCATCTCACGGGACGCCAACGACCCCACATCGTCATTTCCGATGAGCGCGGCGAACTGCTCGGCACCGGAGGCGGCATCGCCAAGGCGCTGCCGCAACTTGGCGATGCGCCGTTCTTTCTGGTCAATTCGGACACGCTTTGGCTGGACGGCGTCAAACCCAATTTCGCGCGGCTTGCCGAAAATTTTGACCCGCAAGCCATGGACGCGCTCCTGCTCTTGGCGTCGACCACTGGAAGCCTGGGCTACGAGGGCCGCGGCGACTACGCCATACTTTCCGACGGACGCTTGCGCCGTCGCGGCGAGCAGGAGGTAGTGCCGTTCATCTATGCCGGCGCCGCGATCCTGACACCCGCGCTGTTCGCCGCGGCGCCCGCCGGCGCCTTTCCGCTCACCCTGTTATTCGATCGCGCCGGCGAGCAAGGCCGGCTGTTCGGCTTGCGCCTCGAAGGCACCTGGATGCATGTCGGCACGCCCGAAGCCGTCGCCGCCGCCGAAGCCGCGCTCGCCGCGATGGCCTAGAATCTGATATTTGCATTGGATCGTTGTCGCCCGAGAGGCGGCGAATCGATCACCGTCATGACCGCACGTGTCTTCACCATACCGGCATCGGCGCCGTTTTTGCCGACGCTGATCGAGGCATTGAACGCCGGCAAACTCGGCTTTGCCGTCGCCGACGATCCGCTGGCGCTTGCCTCGGCGACGATTTACCTGCCGACGCGACGCGCTTGTCGTTTGCTGCGCGATACCTTCCTCGAAGGGCTCAGGGGCGACGCCGCCATCCTGCCGCGCATCGTCGCGCTGGGCGATATCGACGAGGACGAGATCGCGTTTGCCGACGCCGCGGTGGGCGACATCGCGGTCGAGGCGCTCGCTCTGCCGGACGCGCTCGGCGGCCTTGAACGGCGGCTTCTCCTCACCCAGCTCGTCACCAAATGGGCCAGCTCGCCCGAACTGCACGGCGCCAGCGGCTCGCCGCTTGTCGCCCAGACTCCGGCGGCGGCTTGCGCGCTCGCCGACGACCTCGCCCGGCTGATCGACGACATGACGACGCGCGGCGTGTCATGGGACCGGCTCGACGATCTGGTGCCCGATCAATTCGATATTTTCTGGCAGCTCACGCTGCGGTTTTTGCAGATCGCCCGCAAGACATGGCCGGAGGTCTTGCGCGAGCGCGGCTTGATCGAACCGGCCGCGCGTCGCGACGCCCTGATCAAAGCGGAGGCCGCGCGGCTCGCGCGCAAGACCGACGGGCCCGTGATCGCCGCAGGCTCGACCGGTTCGATACCGTCAACTGCGGAGCTCATTGCCACAATTGCGCGGCTGCCGCATGGCGCCGTGGTCCTGCCGGGGCTCGACACCGACCTCGACGAAGCCTCGTGGCGGCTGATCGCTGGCGACGAGAAAAGGGGCATCGACCCGGCGGCGGGACATTCGCAATTCGCCATGCACGCTTTGCTCGGGCGCATCGGTATCGCCCGCGACGCCGTCCTCACTCTGGAGCAACCACGCGGACGCGAACGTCTTGTCTCGGAAGCACTCCGACCCGCGGCCGCGACCGATCTGTGGCGGCGGATAGCTGGCGATCCGGGATTCGAAGCGCATGCCGAGCAAGCGCTGCAGTCGCTGACCGTCATCGAAGCCGCCACTCCGGAGGACGAAGCGCTTGCCATTGCGGTCGCATTGCGCGATGCCGTGCATGAGGACAAGACCGCGGCCCTGGTCACCCCAGACCGCGCGCTCGGACGACGCGTGCTCGCCGCTCTAACGCGCTGGAATATTACCGCGGAGGATTCCGGCGGCGACGCGCTCGCCGACACTCCGGCGGGAATTTTTGCCCGGCTCGCCGCCGCTGCCGCGCTCGACGGCGCTCCACCGGTGACGCTCCTTGCCTTGCTCAAGCACCCTTTGCTGCGGCTTGGCGAGCAAGGCGCCGTCACCGCGCTCGAGCGTGCCATCCTGCGCGGCCCGCGGCCGCGTCCGGGTACAAGTGGTTTGGCGCACGCGCTGACGAGCTTCCGAGCAACTAACAACGATCTGCACCCTTCCGATCCGCGCAAGGATCTGACCGAGCGCGACCTTGCCGCCGCCACGGACATTGTCACGCACCTCGCGAAAGCCTTGAGGCCACTGGAAGAACTCGGCAACGAGTCACATTCCCTCGGCGAAATTGCCGCGCGCCATCGCGAAGTTCTCGCGGCGCTGTCGCGCCACGGCGGCGCCGAAATGGCCTTGGCCGGCGCCGACGGCGAGAAGCTCGCCGTCGCACTCGATGAGCTCGCAACCAGCGAGGCTGCGGTGCGTCTTCTCGTCGACAAATCCGATTATGTCGAACTGTTCGCCGCGGCACTTGCCGGCCGCGTCGTGCGCCGGCCGCCGCGCCCGAACTTGCGGGTGCGTATCCTCGGCCCGCTCGAAGCGCGCTTGACCGAAAGCGATCGCGTCGTGCTCGGCGGCCTCGTCGAAGGGACTTGGCCCCCCGAAAGCAACAACGACGCGTGGCTGAGCCGGCCGATGCGGCGCGCGCTGGGCCTTGATTTACCCGAGCGCCGCATCGGTCTTTCCGCCCACGATTTTGCCCAGCTGCTCGGCGCGCGCGAGGTCGTGTTGAGCCACGCCGCCAAGATCGGCGGCACGCCGACGGTGCCGTCGCGCTTTATCCAGCGTCTTGCCGCGGTCGCCGGCGCACGATGGCGGACGGCCGTGGCGCGTGGCGAGAATTATCTGCTCTGGGCGCGCGAACTCGACCAGCCGGAGCAGGTCGCGTCGGCACCGCAGCCGGCGCCCAAGCCGCCGCGCGCGGCGCGGCCGAAAGGCCTGTCGGTCACCGAGGTCGAGGACTGGCTGCGCGATCCCTATACGATCTACGCCAAGCACATTTTGCGTTTGAAGCCGCTCGATGCGGTCGACACCGAGCCCGGCGCCGCCGAACGCGGCACCATCATCCACGCCGCCATCGGCGAATTCACCAAGCGTTTTGCCGAAGCGCTGCCGCCGGATCCGGCCCGCGAGCTCATCGCGATGGGCGAGCCGTATTTCGCCGCGCTCGACGATTTTCCGGAGGCGCGCGCCTTTTGGTGGCCGCGATTCTCGCGCATAGCGCACTGGTTCGCGCGCTGGGAGGCCGACCGGCGCGCTGCCGTCGCCGCGATCTTCGCCGAAATCCGCGGCGAGATCGAGATTCCGCTGAACGAAACGTCGTTCAAGCTGCGCGGCATTGCCGATCGCATCGAGCGTAGTCCGGACGGCGGCTATGTCATTCTCGACTACAAAACCGGCGGCGCGCGCAGCGAGAAGCAGGTGCGCACCGGGCTGGCGCCGCAGCTGACGCTGGAGGCCGCGATGCTGCGCAAGGGCGGCTTTCCGGACATTGCGGCAGGCGCGACCGTTGCCGAGCTGGTCTATGTACTTCTCAAAGGCGGCGAGCCGGCCGGCGAGGCCAAGGCGCTCGCCTTCAAGGACGGCACCCCGGACAGCCAAGCCGATCGCGCGCTGGAAAAGCTGACGGTGCTGGCGCGGCGCTTCGACGACGAGAACGAACCGTACCGCTCGCTCGTGCATCCGATGTGGGCGACCCATTACGGGGTCTACGACCATCTCGCGCGCGTCAAGGAGTGGACCAGCGCCGGCGGCGAGGATGACACCTGGAGCGGCGAATGAGAACGCCGGAGCTCATTCCGCCGCAGGTCCGGCAGTTGCAGCGTGCGGTCGCCGATCCGAACGTATCGGCCTGGGTCGCCGCCAATGCCGGATCGGGCAAGACCCATGTGCTGGCGCAACGGGTGATCAATCTCCTGCTCAAGGGGGTCGAGCCGGAAAAGATCCTCTGCATCACCTTCACCAAGGCAGCCGCCGCCAATATGGCCAAGCGCGTGTTCGACACGCTCGCCGAATGGACCACGCTCGACGATGCGGCGCTCGACGACGCGATCCGCGCCCGCTCGGACATCTTGCCCGACGCGGAGCGCCGGGCGCTGGCGCGCCGATTGTTCGCCCGCGCGCTGGAGACGCCGGGCGGCTTGAAAGTGCAGACCATCCACGCCTTCTGCACGCAGCTCCTGCACCAGTTTCCGTTCGAAGCCAATGTCGCCGCCCGCTTCACCGTGCTCGACGAGACCGAGCAGACGCAGCTTCTGGAACAATTGACGCTTGCCGTGTTGCTCGATGGCGCCCGCGCGCCCGACGGCCCGCTCGGCCGCGCGCTTGCCACCGCTATGACGGCGGCGGCCGACCAGACCTTCCGCGACGTCGTGCGCGGCGCGATCGGGCGGCACGACGCCATCAGCCTCTGGCTGATCAAGGCCGGCGGCATCGACGCTGCGATTGCCGCACTGTCACGCGCGCTCGGGCTCAGTCCGACCGATACACGCGAAAGTGTCGAAGAGGAATTTTTTGCCGGCTCGTCCATTACACCGTCGGAATGGACCGCGCTTGCCGCCGCCTTGGCACGGGGCGGCAAGAGCGACGCGGAACAGGCACGGCGGTTCGCCCTGTTGGCATCGCTGTCGCGTACCGACCGCGTCGAAACCTATCTCGATATTTTTTGCACCAGCGACGCGCGTTCGCCGCGAAAGACAATCGTCACCAAGGCGGTCCAGGACGCCGGGCTGGTCGATCGTCTTGCTATGGAGCAGGGACGCGTTTGCACGCTGCTTGATCGCCTGCGCGCCGTGATCTGTCGCGACCGATCCGCGGCGCTTGTCACCGTCGCCTACGAGGTCTTGAAGCGTTATCAAGATGAGAAGGCGCGCCGCGGCCTGCTCGACTACGACGATCTCATCGACAGGACGTTGGCGCTGCTCGGCAGCGTCGATGCGGCCTGGGTTCATTACAAGCTCGATCTCGGCATCGATCATCTCTTGATCGACGAAGCGCAGGATACCAGCAGCAAGCAGTGGGACATCGTCCGAAAACTGGTCGCCGAATTCACCGCCGGCGCAGGCGCGCGCTCCGCGCCGCGCACCATTTTCGCGGTCGGCGACGAGAAGCAGTCGATCTATTCGTTTCAGAATGCCGCGCCCAAGGAATTCGCCGAGATGCGGCGCTATTTCGAGCGGGCGCATAAGAGTGCCGAGCTCGAATTCGTTTTCCGCGAGTTCAAGCATTCGTTTCGTTCCGGCGACAGCGTGCTCGGCGCGGTCGATGAGGTCTTCAAGGACAAGGCGATCGCGGCCAGCGTCGCGGCGGACAGCGACGGCTTTCCGCCGCACATCGCCTTGCCCGATGCGCCGCCCAGCGAGGTCGACATCTGGGAACCGATGGAGCCGGATCAGCGCCGCGAAATCGAGGGCTGGGATGCACCGTTCGATCAGGTCAGCGAGACGAGCCCGCGGGTCAAGCTGGCCCGACGCATCGCGGGCACGGTGCGGCGGCTGGTCGAACGGCGCGAACCTGTCGGCATCGAACGCCGCGCGGTGCGCTATGGCGACGTTTTGGTTCTGGTGCGGCAGCGCGGGGAACTCTTCGAAGCGATCATTCGCGCGCTGAAAGATGAAGGCGTAGCGGTCGCCGGCGCCGACCGCCTGATCCTGACGGAACATATCGCGGTGATGGATCTCATCGCGCTCGCCGACGCGTTGTTGTTGCCGCAAGACGATCTTGCGCTGGCATCATCGCTACGCAGCCCCCTGTTCGGATTCACGGACGACGACCTGTTCGCGATCGCGTGGAATCGAGGCCCGCTGTCGCTGCGCGCCGCGCTTGCGCGTAAGAGCGGTGAAAACCAGATCTTCACGGATGCCGATGCGCTCCTGCACGAGCTGGCGCAGGAAGCGCAGAGCAAGACCCCCTTCGCGTTCTATGCGGGACTGCTCGGCCCCGGCGGCGCACGGCGGCGCTTTTTGGCGCGTCTCGGCCACGAGGCGAACGATGCCCTCGACGAATTTCTCAACCTCGCGCTCGATTATGAGCGGCGCGAAACGCCGTCGCTGCAGGGTTTCCTCGCCTGGCTCCGCCAGGCGCGCGCCGAGGTGAAGCGCGACATGGAGATCGCCCGCGACGAGGTGCGGGTGATGACCGTGCACGGCGCCAAGGGGCTGGAAGCGCCGATCGTGATCCTTGCCGACACCATGACGCCGCCGGCCGGCCCGAAACCGCCGCGGCTCCTCACGCTCGCGGACGGCGCGATGATCTGGGCGGGACGCAAGGCCGACGATGCTCCCGCCGTCGCTATCGCAAGGCAGAGCGCACTGGCCGATGCCGGCGACGAATATCGTCGGCTCCTTTATGTTGCCATGACGCGGGCCGCCGACCGGCTGATCGTCTGCGGCGCCGAAGGAAAAATCAGGCGGCCGGCCGGCTGCTGGTATGATCTCATTCGCAACGCACTCGATCCGCTGCTGGTTGAGGACAGCGACGGCGAAAACAAATTCTTGCGCTATCGCAAGACGGCACTTGAGTTGGCCGCGCAATGTGCCGCCGCGACTGTCAGCCCAGCCAAAGCCGAGACGCGAGAATTTCCGTCCTGGCTGCGGCAGCCGGTCGCCGCCGAAGCGGAGCGTGCCGGACCGCTTGCGCCATCTTCCGCATTTGCCGAAGAACTCGGCCGCGCAACCACCTCCGGCACTTCGGCCGCCGAGCGCCAGAAGGCGCTTGAACGCGGCCGGCTCGTGCATCGATTGATGCAGTCACTGCCGGACATTCCGTCGCCGCGGCGCATGGATGCCGCCGCGCACTATCTTGCCGGCGCCGCCAAGGATTTCTCCGCGGCCGAGCAGGCCGAAATCGTGCGACAGACATCGGCGATTCTCGATGCGCCCGAGTTTGCCGAACTCTTTGCGCCGGGCAGCCGCGCCGAAGTGCCCATTGTCGGACGTCTCGCGCGCATGGACGGGGCTACGGAATGCGTCCCCGGTCAGGTGGACCGCTTGGTTGTCACCGCCAATGCCGTCTTGATCGGCGACTACAAGACCGACAGTCTTGTGCCGCGGGGTCTCGATGAGGTGCCGCCGGCGTACATCGCGCAACTCGCGCTTTACCGCGCGGTGCTGGCGCGGCTCTATCCCGACAAAGCCGTGCGGGCGGCGTTGATCTTCACCGCCGCGCCTGTGCTGATCGAGATTCCGGCCGAGACCTTGGATACGAAACTTCGCGAAATCCTAACGAACCGGCGGTTGCCTTGAACGTCACGCCGCGGTGAAGGTGCCTTGACGCCTCTATGACCCGTCCATACGTTCATCGCCCCGGGCTGCCGATTCCCCGAAAAAGACGAGGTATTTCATGGTCGAGAAAACAACCGATGCGACGTTCGATAGGGACGTGCTCAAGGCGAGCGAGCCCGTGGTCGTTGATTTCTGGGCCGAATGGTGCGGTCCGTGCCGGATGATCGCGCCGGCACTCGAAGAGATCTCCAATTCGCTCAACGGCAAGGTGAAGATCGTCAAGCTCAACGTCGATGAAAATCCCGGTACTGCGGCGAAATACGGCATCATGTCGATCCCGACACTGATGCTGTTCAAGAACGGTCAGCTCGCCTCGCGCCAAGTCGGCGCGCAGCCGAAACAAAAGCTCGAGCAGTGGATTACTGCATCGGTATGACCGCGTGAACGTCATTTCCGATCCTGGAATGACGGCTTGGAAGTGCTCTGTAACGCGCGGGCGAATTAGCTCGCGCGCCGTGCCGAACGGCCAGCCACCCACATCTTTTCGAGATTGTAGAAGTCCCGAACCTCGGGACGAAAGACGTGGACGATGACGTCGCCGGCGTCGATCAGCACCCAGTCGCAATGCGGAGTGCCTTCGACGTGCGCGCGAACTCCGGCCTTATGCAAATCCTCAACGATCCTGTCGGCCACCGATCCGACATGGCGCTGCGACCGGCCGGAAGACACGACCATATAGTCGCCGATTGAAGATTTATCTCGAAGATCGATGGTGAGGGTGTCCTCTGCCTTCATATCGTCGAGGCGGACGAGGACCATGCGGAGGATCTCCTCGGCGTCAAGACGCATTCTGGAGACCGCTTCGGGCGCGCGACGTTCGGCCCGAGAGATTACGACTGTGGACAGGGTTGCTTATCCTTTCACTCCAAGTTTGCCTGGTCGCTGTTTTGCCGATCACTGCTTACCGGCCCCGGCCACCGAATCCGAGGCTCACCTCCTTAAGATAGTCACGGCCAGTTAACAGTTTCAACTGCCTTGCCTTCAAGGAACTGTCATTTGGCGGGTTTCTTTTCCGGCTTACGTTGCGCGCGCCCCGCGCGCAGCGCCGTCGAGGAGAGCGGCGATTTGAGGCCGTGCAGGTAAATCCAGCTTGGCGGCTTTCGTTCCGGCAGCGTCTTCGCCGCCGCTTCCGGGACTCGCGCCCAGCCCAGCGCCTGGCCGGTGACCCCCGCCGTCGAGTAAAGGCTCGGACCGAGCCGATCGATCACTGCAATCGGAACCAGCGCCGCGATGTCGCGCCAGCGCTGCCAGCGATGGAAGTGGCGCAGATTATCGGCGCCCATGATCCAGACGAAACGCACGCCGGGACAGCTGCGAACGAGATAACTGATCGTTCCGTAGGTATAGTTGGTGCCGAGATCGGCTTCGAAATCGCTGACGTCGATACGCGGATGATGGGCAAGAGCCCGCGCCGTGGCGACTCGCTCGGTGAGCGGCGCCAACCCGCGAACGTCCTTGAGCGGGTTACCCGGCGTGACCAGCCACCACAGCCGATCGAGATTAAGCCGCCGCAGCGCCAGCAACGACGCCGCGCGGTGCGCCGCGTGCGGCGGATCGAAGGTGCCGCCGAACAGGCCGATGCGCATGCCGCGCGCATGCGGCGGCAGAACAATGGCGCCTCGGCGGCCGGGCCTTGCGGCAACCTGGCGCGCAGGAACGAGCTCCCAGTTCATCGCTTTCAGAAAGAGCCCCCCTCCCCACGCATCGCCCGCCGCCTGAGCCGCAACGATCCGCGGCATTGGCCGCGAATGATCATGGCCGCGTCTGCCCGCTGCCGCGTATGCGGTAATTGAAAGTCGTCAGTTGTTCGACGCCGACCGGTCCGCGCGCGTGCAGTCGGCCCGTGGCGATGCCGATCTCCGCGCCAAAGCCGAACTCGCCGCCATCGGCGAATTGTGTCGAGGCATTGTGCAGCACGATCGCCGAATCCACTTCGCGCAAAAATTTCTCCGCCGCCATTTTGTCTTCGGTGATAATCGCGTCGGTGTGATGCGAACCGTAACGCTCGATGTGCGCGATCGCAGCGTCGACGCCGTCGACCACGCCGGCGGTGAGAATGGCGTCGAGATATTCGGTGCCCCAATCGGCCTTGCTTGCGGGCTTCACCCGGCTATCGACGGCCTGGACCGCGGCATCGCCGCGGATCTCGCAACCGGCGTCAAGCAGCATGGTCACCAGCGGCTTGAGCAGTTTCGCGGCGCCGGCGCGATCGACCAGCAAAGTCTCGGCCGCCCCGCAGACGCCGGTACGACGCATTTTGGCATTGAGCACGATCGATTTGGCCATGCCGAGCTTGGCCTTGCCGTCGACATAGACGTGGCAGACACCTTCGAGGTGAGCAAAGACCGGCACGCGCGCCTCGGTCTGCACCCGACCGACCAGATTTTTGCCGCCGCGTGGCACGATCACGTCGATCGAGCCGTCAAGCCCGGCGAGCATCATGCCGACCGCCTCGCGGTCCCGGGTCGGGATGAGCGCGATGGCCGAGGCGGGCAGGCCGGCTTCGACCAGGCCCTCGACCAGTGCGGCATGGATCGCGCGGCATGAACGGAAGCTCTCGGAGCCGCCGCGCAGGATGGCGGCGTTGCCGGCCTTGAGGCAGAGCGCTCCGGCATCCGCGGTGACATTGGGGCGGCTTTCGTAGATGACGCCGACGACGCCGAGCGGCACCCGCACGCGCTCGATGCGCATGCCGTTCGGACGGCGCCATGCCGCCATGACGGTACCGACCGGATCTTTGAGCTTGCGGATCACGTCGAGCCCAGCCCCCATCGCATCGACGCGCTCGGCGTCGAGCGAGAGCCGGTCGAGGAAAGCCGCCGTTGCGCCGCCGGACCTCGCCTCGGCCCGATCTTCCGCATTGGCGGCGAGGATGGCGGTGCGCGAGCCGCGGATGGCCTTGGCCATTGCCGCCAATGCCTTGTTTTTTTGTGCGGCCGGCGCGAGCGCCAGCGCGCGCGCGGCCTTGCGCGCTTCGCGGCCGATCTCGCGCATTGTGACCGCCAGCGAAGCTCCGGCCTTTTCGGAGCCGATGACCGCCTTGAGCGGGGCGTTCATGGCGCCCTCATGGCATTGATCCGTCTTGCATTCGGGAACTTCCTACCATGTTCGGCCATCCCCGGCGAGGCGGCCGGCACGGCGAACCTGCCCGGATAGATGCCCACAGCAATCCACAGCATTCTTTGGACCGTCACAGAGTTCGAGGAACTTGAGCGAAATCGTCGGCGTTTCCTATTTCAATTCCGCAAATGAGAGGGTGTCATGCATTTGTCAGCTAGCTCTAAGTCGAATCGCCTGCCCAAGCGGTTCCCCGTCGGAACCACCTATGTGGTCGAGGGTCGTGGCGGGGAACATGGCGATTTGCGCGTATTCTCGCGCTATGTGGTCCTACCGGGCGGGCAACGCATCAATCTTGGCGACGATTTCGGCGGCAATTTCACCGGTCCGGCACCCCGGGCGCGCCGCCGCCGCGCCTCGAGCCGCAATGGGACCCCAACCAGGGTAAAGAGCGCCGCCAGCCGCGCGAAGAAAATTATGGTTCGAGCCGGAACAACTCGCCAGCGCTCCCGTTAACGGTCAGATGCCGGGCGAAGCCCCCCAGCCCCTCACCCTCAATCACCCGGCGTCGAACCCCGGTCGCATTAGCGGCCGGGGTTCATCTTTTCCGGGAATGGCGCGGGGAGCCTATTCCCGGCCAACGACCAGATTGTCGCGATGGATCATTTCGGCCCGGCCCGAAAAGCCGAGGATCGTATCGATATCGGCGGACGACCGCCCCCTGATCTTTTGCGCATCCTCGGCGTCATAGGCGGACAGACCCCGGCCGATTTCCAAGCCGTCCGGTCCCCGGATGATGACCGCGTCACCGCGCGCAAAATCGCCTTCGATCCGCGCCACCCCCACCGGCAACAGGCTGTTGCCGCGACGCAGCGCGGCGACTGCGCCGGCATCGATGAAAAGCGTGCCCTTGGGCTCGAGCGAGCCGGCGATCCACTTCTTGCGGGCGGTCACCGGATTTCCCGCGGCGAGAAACCAGGTGCACCGTGCGCCCTTGGCGATGGCGTCGAGCGGATGCTCGATGTGGCCCGAGGCAATTACCATATGCGTGCCGGCGCCGGTTGTGATCTTGGCGGCTTCGATCTTGGTCTGCATGCCGCCGCGCGACAGACCCGAGCCGGCGGCGCCTGCCATCGCTTCGATCTCCGGCGTAATACGCTCGACCCGCGCTATATGCCGCGCCGATGAGGTCATGCCCGGCGGCGCGTCGTAGAGCCCGTCGACGTCCGACAAGAGGACGACCAGATCCGCGCTCACCATGGTCGCCACCCGCGCCGCCAGCCGATCGTTGTCGCCGTAGCGAATCTCGCTCGTCGCAACCGTATCGTTCTCGTTGATGACCGGCACCGCCCGCCATTCCAAGAGCTTGTCGATGGTCGAGCGGGCGTTGAGATAGCGCCGCCGCTCTTCGGTGTCGCCCAGCGTCACCAAAATCTGACCGGCGGTAATGCCGTGGCGCGACAGCGCCTCGGTCCAGGTACGGGCCAGCACGATCTGGCCGACCGCCGCGGCGGCTTGGCTCTCCTCGAGCTCGAGCGGCCCCGCCGGCAATTTGAGGACCGTACGGCCGAGCGCGATAGCGCCGGAAGAGACCACCAGCAGGTCGCGCTTGCCGCCGTGCAGCGCCGCCAGATCGGCGGCCAGCGAAGCAAGCCATGCTTCGTTGAGCCGGCCGGCTTTGGCGTCGACCAGAAGCGACGAACCGACCTTCACGACGATGCGGCGGAAGTCGGCAAGCCGGGGCGCGTCCGTATTCATGACAGGCTTTTAGCGGGGCTTGAGCTCAGGCGGTAGCTGCCGAGGAAGGCTACAATTCGGCTTCCTGCTGCAGCTGGGCCTTGTTTTCGAGGCAATAATAGCCGGACAGGCGGCTGACCAATTTACGCCGCTTCCAGTCGTTGAGAATGCGGCTGACATTTTCGCGGGCGATTCCGGCCATGGCGGCAAGGTCGCTCTGGCCGATTTTCTGGCGGATGACAATGCGGCCCGCGCCGACGTCCTGGCCGAATTCCTGGGCCAATTCGAGCAGCGTACACGCCACCCGGCCGCGCAGCGGCAAGAAGCTGCCGGCCGCCAGTGTCGCATCGGTCTCACGCAACCGCGTGGCGATCAGCGTCACCAGCGATTTGTAGATCTCGGGATGTTTTGTCGCGAAGTCCTCGAACGCCGCGCGGCTGAGAAAGCTGAGCGCGGCGGCGCGCACCGCCACCACCGAAGCCGAGCGCGGCAGTCCGTCGATGATCGAAAGCTCGCCGACGATCGCGCCCGGACCGAGGAAAGCGAGAATGCGCTCGGTGCCGCCGCGCGACACCATGGTGACCTTGAGCAGCCCGTCGTCGACACGATAACAGCCGTCTCCGGCGTCTCCGGCCAGGAACAGCACCTCGTCGGCATTGAGCTTGACCGAAGTCGCACTGGTGAAAAGGCTTGCCGAGAGATGCTCGGGCAAACCTGTCAGCAAGCTCGAACTGGGACGAGGAGGTGGCATGGCGCCTGACGTCGTACAATGAACGGGGTCAATTCTCGACCGGCGGCTAAAGCATGGGACATAATCGGCTTAAGGAAAAGCCCGCCCGGAGCATTTCGTCCGGGCGGGCCAGGATGACCCGTTCCAGGGCCATCGGGGTGTATGGGGGATAACCGCACCCCTTAGACGTCGCGGGCCATTGGGGGTGGTTGGGGGACCGAGAGATGACCAACGACGTCCGAATGATCTTTAGTATAACTGCCAATGCAGGCTGCGAAGTGACCGCCATCACACAATGATGCATTTCTACAAGCTATTGAAATTTCGAGATTTATTGCGAGATTCGGCGGAAACCCGGCGTCGAGTTCGGGGGGACGCAGTCCCTAAGCTTTCGGCGCCCGGACCTCGACCCCGGCACGATGCTCGATCGGCTGCACGATCGTGGTGATATCCTTCTCCGGGCCGATCTCGTCGCACGTGAGCTTAAGCAGCGCGGCGACCGCCTCGCACACTTCGATGGGCACACCGAGCGCCTTGGCTTCGGACACGAAGAGGTTCACGTCCTTCATCATCAGCCCCGCCGTGAAACCCTGATTGAATTTGCGCGGGATGACGACGTCGGGGAATTTCTGCTCGCTCGCCGTGCTGCGGCCGGAGCTGGCATTGATGACGTCGACCATGGTGCGCGGGTCGAGGCCGGCCTTCACGCCGACCACCATCGACTCCAACGTCGCGGCCATCGCTGCCGCCGACAGCACGTTGTTGCAGAGCTTCATCGTCTGTCCGGCGCCGGGCCGGTCACCGATGTAGAAGAACTTGCCGATCACTTTGAGCGCAGGCTCCACCGCTTCGACGTCGGCGCGCGGCCCCGACGCCATCACCGCGACCGTACCCTTTTCGGCGCCTTTGACGCCGCCGCTCACCGGCGCGTCGATCTGCACGATGTTTTTCGCGGCGAGCAATTTGAATATCCGCTGCGCCATCACCGAGCCGGTGGTCGAGAGATCGACGAAACGGCGCACGCGTTTGCCTTCGATGACGCCGTCGGGACCGGTCGCGACCTTGAGCACGATGTCGGGCGTCGGCAGGCTGACCATCACGGTTTCGGCGGCGTCGGCAACCTCCTTGGGCGAACGCGCGGCGACGCCGCCGAGCGCAGCCAGATTGCCGATCGCTTCCTGGCGCGTGTCATAGACGATGACCTTGTGTCCGGCCTCGATCAAGCGGCGCGCCATATGCGCGCCCATATTGCCGAGACCGATGAAGCCGATGTCCATGGACGTCCTCCCCTGTCACTTTACGCTCATTGTAACCGCGGCGAATTCCTCGCGCACCTTCTCGGTATGCTCCCCCAGCGCCGGCACCGGGCCGTAGCGCCGCGCCGCCGAACCCCGTTCGGCGGGCGCCGGATAGGACACCGGACCGCTCGGCGTACCAACCGTGATACGGCGCAAATGCGGATGGCGGGCGAGGTCGGCCGGACCGTTGACCCGGGCGAAAGCAATATCGGCAGCCGCAAGTTTTTGCTCAAGCGCTTCCGCATTGAGCGCGCCGAAGGTCTTGGCGACCTTGCCATCGGTTTCGGTGCGGCGTTTGACGCGCTCGACATTGGTGGCAAAGGCCGGATCGGCCGCGAGCGTGGCATCGTCCAAGACCTTTTCCGCCAACACGCGCCATTCGCGGTCGCTTTGGATGGAAATCAGAATGTCGACGCCGTCGCCGCTCTTGAACGCGCCATAGGGCGAGATCGAGGTGTGGGCGAGACCGATGCGTTGCGGCGGCACGCCGGCCTCCTGCTGTAAGAGCGGCACGGTCATCCAGTCCGCCATGGCATCGAACATCGAAATCGAAAGCTCGGCGCCCTCGCCGGTTCGTTGGCGCGCGATCAGGGCCGCGAGGATCGCCTCGTAAGCATTCATGCCGGAGGCGATATCGACCACCGAAACGCCGACGCGCGACGGCTCGGCCGTGCCGGTGATCGAGGCAAGGCCGGATTCGGCCTGGATCAGCATGTCGTAGGCCTTGCGCTTGGCGAGCGGCCCGCTGTCGCCGAAGCCGGAAATCGAGCAGCAAATCAGCCACGGATGCTGTTGCCGCAATTTCGCGATTTCGAAGCCGAGTTTTCCGACCGCTCCGGGCTTTAAGTTCTGCACGAACACATCGGCGCGCGCGAGCATCGCGGCGAGCAGCGCTTTGTCTGCAGCCTCACCGAGATCGAGAACGACCAATTCCTTGCCACGATTGAGCCAGACGAAATAGCTGCACTCGCCGTGCACGAGATCGTCGTAACCGCGCGCAAAGTCGCCTTCCGGCCGTTCGATCTTGATGACGCGGGCGCCGGCATCGGCCAGCCGGCAGGTGCACATCGGCGCGGCGACCGCCTGTTCCAGCGAGACGACAAGGAGCCCGGAGAGCGGAAGGGGCTTGCTCAATATGACCTCGGCAGTCCCAAGACGTGCTCGGCAATGTAGGACAGCACCAGATTGGTCGAGATCGGCGCCACGGTATAAAGCCTGGTCTCGCGGAATTTGCGCTCGATATCGAACTCTTCGGCAAAACCGAACCCGCCGTGGGTCTGCAGGCACATGTCGGCTGCGGCCCACGACGCTTCGGCGGCGAGATGCTTGGCCATGTTCGCTTCGGCGCCGCAGTCCTTGCCGGCTTCGTAGAGCGCCGCCGCTTCATGCACCATCAGTTCGGCGGCGCGCATATTGATGTAAGCGCGCGCGATGGGAAACTGGACGCCCTGATTTTGGCCGATCGGCCGCCCGAACACTACCCGCTCGCCGGCGTAGGCGGTGGCTTTCTCGATAAACCATTTTGCGTCGCCGATGCACTCGGCGGCGATCAAAATGCGCTCGGCGTTCATGCCGGAGAGGATGTAGCGGAAGCCTTCGCCCTCGACGCCAATGAGATTTTCCGCCGGCACCCGCATGTTCTCGAAGAAAACTTCGGTCGTGGCGTGATTCATCATGGTGCGGATCGGACGGATCGTCAGGCCCTTGTCTTTGACGTCCCGCATGTCGACCAGAAACACGGAAAGGCCATCGGTGCGTTTCTTGACTTGCTCGCGCGGCGTGGTGCGCGCCAACAGCAGCATGAGATCCGAATGCTCCGCACGCGACGTCCAAATCTTCTGGCCGTTGACGACATAGCTGTCGTTGCCGTCGCGCACGGCCGTGGTGCGCAAGCTCAGCGTGTCGGTGCCCGAGGTCGGCTCGGTAACGCCGAAGGCTTGCAATCGCAGCTCGCCGCGGGCGATCCCGGGTAGATAGCGCTTTTTCTGCTCGGCGCTGCCATGCCGGAGCAGCGTGCCCATGGTGTACATCTGCGCGTGACAGGCCGCGCCGTTGCAGCCGGAGGCCTGAATTTCTTCCATGATCGCCGCTGCGGCCGTCATCGTGAGTCCGCTGCCGCCGAATTCTTCGGGGATAAGCGCCGCAAGAAAGCCGGCCTTGGTCAAAGCCGCGACGAATTTCTCCGGATAGGCGCGCTCGCGGTCGAGCGCACGCCAATATTCTCCGGGAAAATCGGCGCATAACGCGCGCACGGCCTCGCGGATGGGCGCGAGATCGGCGCTTTCCGTCACGACCGCACCGCGGCACGGCCGTTATTGACGGCGATAACGTCGCGCTCCGCCACACGGGAGCGAAAGCTCACCACATTGCCGTCGCGCCACATCTCGGTGCGCAATGTTTCGCCGGGAAATACCGGCGCCGAAAACCGCGCGGCGAACGCCACGAGCTTCTTCGGATCGTATGCGCAGAAGGTTTTCAGAACCGCGTGGGCAGCGGTGCCGAAGCTGCCGAGACCGTGCATGATCGGCCTCGGATATCCGGCTTGTTTGGCAACGGCGGGTTCGGAGTGGATCGGATTGAGATCGCCGCTCAGCCGGTAGATCAGCGCCGCTTCCGGTCGCGTGGCGAGATCACAGACCGCATCCGGCGTGCGCGCGGGAAGCTCATGCGGCGCCGGCGCTTGGCGCGGCGGACCGCCGAAACCGCCGTCGCCGCGGCAGAACATCGTGTGCGTCACGGTGGCGATCGGTTCGCCGCTCGCCTTGTCGGCGATCTTGCGCTCGGAAAGGATCAGCGCCCCCTTGCCGGCGCCCTTATCGATCACCTCGACGATACGCTGCCGGCCAATCACAGTACCTGCCCCGGCGATCGGCCGGTGCACGGTGATGCCCTGTTCGCCGTTGACGACCTTGACCCAGTCAATGCCGGTATCGCGGTTACGCGCCCAAAAGCCGGGGTGGCCGAGCACGGTGCCCATGGTCGGCAGCACTTTGAGATTTTTTTCGTAGACGAACGGCAGCTCGTCTTCATTCATCGGATCGTGGCCGAGCCCAATGCCGAGCGCGTAGAGGATGCAGTCTTTGGCGTCGTAGCTCTGCTCCCGCGGCGGAATGTCGAGCGCCATCAGTCTGTCGTAGACGATGGCCATCACACCGGGTCCCAGGAAAACACGTCGCTGGAACGATCGAGCGGCGTAAACGAAGCGGCGAACGCGCCCTTGAGCTGCGCATCGAGCCTTTCCGGCGTCCAGCCGTCTGAGCGGTGCAGCGTGCGGATCGGGCGGGCCTGATTGAACAGATAAATCTCGTTGTTGCGCACCGAGAAAATCTGGCCGCTGATGCCGGAGGCGCGATCGGAGCCGAGATAGACCGCGAGCGGGGCGATTTTCTCCGGCGTCATCTCACGGAAGGCCGCAACCCGCGCCTTCTCCGCCTCGGTCTCGGCCGGAATGGAATCGATCATCCGCGTCCAGGCAAACGGTGCGACGCAGTTCGAGCGTACGTTGAAGCGCGCCATGTCGAGCGCGATGCCGCGCGACAGGCCGACGATGCCCATCTTGGCCGCCATGTAATTGGCCTGACCGAAATTGCCGACCAGCCCCGAGGTCGAGGTCATGTGCACATAGCTGCCGGAATTCTGTTCGCGGAAATGCGTGGCGCAGGCGCGGCTCATGGCGAAGCTGCCGTGCAGATGCACGTCGATCACGTCCGACCAGTCCGACCAGCTCATGCGATGGAAGATACGGTCACGCAAAATGCCGGCATTGTTGACGAGAATATCGACGCGGCCGAACGCATCGAGCGCGGCCTGCACGATCTTTTCCGCATTGCCGGGCGCGCTGATCGACAATGTCGAGGCAATGGCTTCGCCGCCCGACTTCTTGATCTCGTCGACGACGCCCTGGGCCGGACCGGCGTCGCTGCCGCCGCCGTCGAGGCTGGCGCCGATATCGCAGACGACGACGCGGGCGCCTTCGGCCGCCATCAAAAGCGCAATACCGCGCCCGATGCCGCGGCCCGCACCGGTGACGATGGCGACCTTGCCCACGACGATGTTCGGCATCCGCCTAATTCCCCCAAACCTCGCGCGCGACCTTGCCGATCATGCGCAGCTTCGCCCATTCCTCGTCCTCGGCGAGGATATTGCCTTCCTCGGTCGAGGCGAAGCCGCATTGCGGCGACAGGCAAAGCTGGTCGAGGTCGGTGAATTTGGCGGCTTCCTCGATGCGGCGCTTGAGCATGTCTTTGCTTTCCAGCGCGCCGGTCTTTGTGGTGACGAGACCCAGCACCGCCACGCGGCCTTTCTGCAGCCGACGCAGCGGTTCGAAGCCGCCGGCCCGCGCGGTGTCATATTCCATGAAATAGCCGTGCACCTTGATGCGGTCGAACAGCACCTCCTGCATCGCGTCGTAGCCGCCGGAGCCCATGAAGGTCGATTTGTAGTTGCCGCGGCACAAATGCATCGTCACCGTCATGTCGGCGGGAATGTCGGAAATCGCCGTGTTGATGAGATCGCCATAGATCGTTCCGAGAGCTTCCGGATCGTCGCCGCGATCCTTCATCTGCTGGCGATATTTGGCATCGCACAGCATGGCGATAAACACTTCGTCGAGCTGCAGATAACGGCATCCGGCATCAGCGAAGGCGCGCACGGCTTTCTTGTAGGCCGCGCCGAGGTCGGCAAAAAGCTTGTCGAGCGTCGGATAGATCGACTTGTCGACCGGCGTCGGGCTTGGGCGGCCATACAGCGCCGACGGCGCCGGAATGGTCATTTTCGGCGTCCGTGTCGTATGCGCCTTAAGAAATTTGAAATGCTCCAGCATCGGATGGCCGGAGAAGCCAATCTTCCCGGTGACCTTGATACCCTCGTTGCGCGTGGTGACCGCGGCGAAGGCGATGCCGGTGTCCATGACGTGCTTCTCGACGCCGTCGAGGCCCCACAAGAAGTCGAGATGCCACCAGGAGCGGCGGAATTCGCCGTCGGTGATGGACTGCAGCCCGACCGCTTCCTGCTTCTTGATGACGTCGGCGATGGCGCGGTCCTCGACCGCTTTGAGCCCGACGGCGTCAATCTCGCCTTTGGCAAACCTCTCCCGCGCGACTTTGAGCTCGGCCGGCCGCAACAGACTGCCGACATGATCGGCGCGGAACGGCGGCTTGGTTCGTTGACTCATTCGCTTATCCCCACACTTCGCCGGCGAGTTCGACGATCATGCGCAGCTTCGCCCATTCTTCCTCTTCGGCAAGAGCATTGCCTTCCTCGGTCGAAGCAAAGCCGCATTGCGGCGACAGGCACAGCTGATCGAGCGGGACGAACTTTGCCGCCTCGTCGATCCGGCGCTTGATATCGTCCTTCTTTTCCAGCGTTCCGGATTTGCTGGTGACGAGCCCGAGCACGATGGTCTTGCCCTTGGGCACGAAGCGCAGTGGCTCGAAGCCGCCGGCGCGCGCGGTGTCATATTCCATGAAGTAGCCGTGAACATTGATCGCGTTGAATAGAACCTCGGCCACCGGCTCATAGCCGCCCGACGCCACGAAGTTCGATCGGAAATTGCCGCGGCACAGATGCATGGTGATCGTCATGTCGGACGGAATGTCGGCGATCGCGGCGTTGATCATGCGGGCATAAGTGGCCGGCAGCGTATCCGGGTCGTCGCCGCGATCGACGATCATTTTGCGCAGCGACGGATCGCACAAATAGGTGAGATTGACCTCGTCGAGCTGCAGATACCGGCAGCCGACATCGGCGAAGGCATGCACGACCTTGCGATAGCTCTGCCCCAGGTCGCGATAAAAATCATCCATCGACGGATAGATCAACTCAGGAACGGCATCACGGCCATAGCGGAAATGCAATGACGAAGGCGATGGGATCGTCATCTTCGGCGTCTGTCTGGTGTGCGCTTGGAGGAACTTGAAATGCTCGATCATCGGATGCGGCTTGTAGCCGCCGAGCTTGCCGGTCAGGCGCAGCAGCAGCGGCCGCGGCTGCGGTCCGCCGGACGAGAAGCTTATCTTGCGTTCGCCGACATAAGATTCGACGTTATCGAGCTGTTCGAGGAAATCCGTATTCCAAGAGATGCGCCGGTACTCGCCGTCGGTGATCGGTTTGAGCCCGACCGCCTCTTGTTTCTTGATCACGCCCTCGACTTCACGATCTTCCATCGCCTTGAAAGCTTCGGCGCCGATCTCGCCGCGCGCTCGCTTTTCCCGCGCCGCCTTGAGCGCTGCCGTGCGCAACAGGCTGCCGACGTGATCGGCGCGGAACGGCGGTTTGGTTCGCTGCATTGTCAACCCCACACTTCATTGGCGATTTCTACGATCATACGGAGCTTCGCCCATTGCTCGTCCTCGGACAGAACGTTGCCTTCCTCGGTCGAAGCGAAGCCGCATTGCGGCGACAGGCAGAGCTGCTCGAGCGAGACGTATTTGCTCGCTTCGTCGATCCGGCGTTTGATGTCGTCCTTCTTCTCCAGCACGCCGCTCTTCGAAGTGACGAGGCCGAGCACAATCTGTTTTTTGCCCTTGGGGAAGAAACGCAGCGGCTCGAACCCGCCGGCCCTCGCGGAATCATATTCGAGGAAATAGCCGTCGAGGCCGGTATTGCCGAGAAGCTGTTCCGCGACAAACTCGTAGCCGCCCGAGGCAATAAAGGTCGAGCGAAAATTGCCGCGGCACGAATGCATGGTGATCGCCATGTCGGCGGGCTTGCCTTCCAGCGCGGCATTAGTCAGACGCGCATAGCGTTTCGGCAGCGCATCGGGATCGTCACCGCGCGTTTTCGACTGGGCGCGCTCATTCGGATCGCACACCATGGACCAGGCGGTATCGTCGAGCTGCAGATAGCGGCAACCGGCGTCGTAAAAGGCGCGGATCGCGCCGCGATAAGCCGCGGCGAGATCGTCGAAAAACGGATCGAGCTCGGGATAGACCTCGCTGCTGATGGCGGCGCGGCCCTGCCGGAAATGGAAAGTCGACGGCGCCGGAATTGTCATCTTCGGCACAACACGGGTGTGCGCCTTTAGAAATTTGAAGTGCTCCAGCATCGGATGCCCGGAGAAGCCGATCTTGCCGTCAATCTTGATGGCTTCGGCCTTGGTCTGCACGCCGCTGAACTGGATGCCGTGATCGGTCGTGTAAAAGGTCACCCCGTCGAGGCCGCGAAAAAAGTCGAAGTGCCACCACGAGCGGCGGAACTCGCCATCGGTGGCAAGTTTCAGCCCGGTCTCTTCCTGCTTCCTGATGACCTTCTCGATCTCGCGATCTTCGACCGCCCGCAAGGCGTCCGCGGAAATTTCGTTGCGTTCGCGCTTGGCGCGCGCTTCCTTCAATGCTGCGGGCCGCAACAGACTGCCGACATGGTCGGCGCGAAACGGCGGCGTGGTTCGTTGCATCGACTTCCTCCCCGGCTTCTTTATGGCGGAAACGCTCGGTGTCGATTCCGTCTATGGCTGCCTCCCAACGCGCACTACAGTGGGCAAACGCCAGGGTGGGCAACGCCAAATTCGATTTAGCAATGCCGGCGCGCGAGTGTAAATGCCGTTGCGCGCGGATCGCTCGGCACAGACAGTTGCCCAGCGCATGACGCCTTGAGGAGACCAAAAAGATGTATCCGACGCTCCGGCTCTACGAAGACGTGTTGGCAAACGACGCCGAGGCATCTTGGCCGGCCCTGCCGCGCATGATTTTCGTCGTCCACGGCACCGTCGCCATCGCCGACCGCACGCTGCGCGACGAGGACACTTTCGGCGGTGAAAACGCGGTCACGGTCAAGGCCGGCGGCGCCGGCGCAACGCTGTGGCGCTGGGAGCTTGCGCCGGACGACGCTACCGGCGCCGCCAACGCGGGACGCGGGGTGCGTTGCCGGGAAAAGCTCGCGGCCCGGCTTGAGACGGTGCCGAAGGGCGCGCTCCTCTTGCGCGGCGACAGCGTTGCATTTCCGCCCGGCGGCTGCGCCTATCTGCACCGCCACCAAGGACCGGGCATCCGCTGCGTCATCGAAGGCGGCATCCGTATCGACACCCATGGCCGCTCGACGTCATACGGTCCGGGTGGGGCATGGTACGAGACCGGGCCCGAGGGCGTTTTCGCGCAGGGCGCGGACCGCCCGACGCGGTTCATTCGCGTCATGATCCTGCCGCGTGCCTACTTGGGAAAAAGCTCGATCGAATATCTCAATGAAGCTGACAAGACCAAACCCAAATCGCAAAGCTATAAAATCTATGTCGACATGCCGCTGACCGTGGAGGCGGTGCGTTGAGATTTTTACCGTCAAAGAGACCATGCGTATCCTCGTCGCCGCCGTCGGCCGATTGAAACAGGGCTCGGAGCGAGACCTCGCTGCCGCCTATGGCAAGCGCGCCGAAGCGATCGGCCGCGCGTTCGGCCTTCGCGAGATCGAAATCGTCGAAATTCGCGAGAGCCGCGCGCAGGATGCCGAACGAAGGCGCGTCGAGGAATCCATAGCAATCGCCAATGTCATTCCCGAACGGGCGATCGTGGTCATCCTCGACGAGCACGGCGACAACATCGACAGCGCAGCGCTGGCGACGACGCTGCGCCGGTGGCGCGAGGAGGACCGTTCGGCCGTCTGCTTTGTCATCGGCGGCGCCGATGGGCTCGCGCAAAACCTGCGGGACCGCGCCAAGCTCAAGCTCGCTTTCGGCGCCGCGACGTGGCCGCATCAGCTGGTGCGTATCATGTTGCTGGAGCAGCTTTACCGTGCCGGTACGATTCTGGCCGGACACCCCTATCACCGGGCTTGAGCAGGCCGCCAAGGCTGGGAAAAATCCCGCTCGGAAGACCTCGGCCACGTCGGATCACCGAATTGTGACGGCCAAAGCCTCCGGTGTCTTATTCCGGTCTCACGCCGGCCCGTTTTGTGCGGTTTCTCTTGCCTTTCCGAGGTTCGCGCCTACCCTTGAAACCGATGATTCTCCGACGGTCGAGCCGCACCGATCCGCGCTTTGTGCTCGGCTCGGCTTTGGCGTTCGTGCTGCCGATTGGCGCGGACCTTGGCGGAAGCTCCGCCGCATTGGCGCAGACGCCGGCGCAGCATGCTCCCGCGGCCGCGCAAAATGCGCCCGCTCCGTCGCCGTCCGCGCCCGAGAGCGCTCCATCCCCCGCGAACAAGATGGATGCGCTCAAGCAACACGACCAAGAGCTCGGTGCCGCGCTTGCCCGTCAGCGCGAGTCGGTGGAGAGCCAGGCCAAGCTGCGGGTCGAGATCGAAGCGCTGGCCCAGGACCGCCGCAAATTCAATCAAGACCTCATCGGCACCGCCACACGCGTCCGCGATGTCGAAGCCAATATCGACGCCACGCGGGCGCGTCTGCTGCCGCTCGACGAGCAGGAAAAGCTCTTACGCAAGTCGCTCAATGAACGCCGCGATGTGATCGTCGAGATTCTCGCGGCTTTGCAGCGTATCGGCCGCCAGCCGCCGCCGGCGCTGATCGTGCGGCCGGAGGATGCGCTGCAAGCGGTGCGCACGGCCATCACGCTTGGCGCCGTGCTGCCGGAGATGCGCGCACAGGCCGATTCATTGGCCGGCGATCTGGCCGATCTGGTGCGCGTGCGCAAACAAATCATCGATGAAAGCAACCGTCTTGCCGGCGACCTCGGTCTGCTTGGACGCGAGCAGCTTCGGCTGACGCTTCTCATCGACCAACGGCAGAAGAACGAAGCGGGCGCGGAGCAGGCGCTCAACACCGAGCGGCAGCGCGCCACGGTTCTGGCGCGCCAAGTCGATTCGATCAAGGATCTGATCGCCAAGCTCGAAGCCGGCCTCGATCCCGCCACCCGCGCGGCGCAGGATGCCGCGCAGTCCATTGCCAAGGACGCGACGCAGCCGCAACTCGCAGCCTTGAGCGATCCCGGCCGCTTGACCCCGGCGGTGGCCTTCGCCGACATGCGCGGACACATGCATTTGCCGGTCAATGGCGTGCCGATCCGCTCGTTTGGCGGGTCCGATGGCGCCGGCGGGACCCAAAAAGGCGTTTCCATCGCCGCCCGCCCCGGAGCCGAAATTACCGCCCCATGCGACGGTTGGGTGGTTTACGCCGGACCGTTTCGCAGCTATGGGCAACTCTTGATCCTGAATGCCGGCGGCGGGTATCATGTTCTCCTGGCGGGCGTGGATCGGATTTCCGTCGATCTCGGACAGTTCGTGTTGACCGGCGAGCCGGTAGCGATGATGGGCGACACATCGCAAGCAGCCGCCGTCACGACCGGGCCTAGACAGCCCGTACTCTATGTGGAGTTCCGCAAGGACGGCACTCCCATTGACCCCAGCCCTTGGTGGGCGACAAACGAAGGCGAAAAGGTTCGCGGATGATGCGCAAAACTTATCTGGTCTTCCTCGGTGCAGTGGCCGGCGCCGCGGCAGCACTGCTGGTTACTCAGCCACACGCCACGCTGCTTGGCTCGGCCGCGCGGGCGGCCGCCTCGGACACCTACCAGCAACTCAACCTGTTCGGTGACGTCTTCGAGCGCGTCCGCGCCGACTACGTCGAAAAGCCCGACGACAAGAAGCTCGTCGAATCGGCCATCAACGGCATGCTGTCCGGGCTCGACCCGCATTCGAGCTACATGGATCCGAAGAGCTTCCGCGATATGCAGGTGCAGACCCGCGGCGAGTTCGGCGGCCTCGGCATCGAGGTCACGATGGAAGACGGCTTGGTGAAGGTGGTTGCGCCGATCGACGATACGCCGGCGGCCAAGGCCGGCGTCATGGCCAACGACATCATTACCAAGCTCGATGATGAGGCGGTGCAGGGCCTTACCCTCAATCAAGCCGTCGACAAGATGCGCGGCCCGGTGAACTCGAAGATCAAGCTCACCATCGTACGCAAGGGCGCAGACAAGCCGATCGAGCTGACGATCATGCGCGACATCATCCGCGTGAAATCGGTGCGTTCGCACGCCGAAGGCGATGACGTCGGCTATATCCGCATCACGCAGTTCAACGAACAGACCACCGACGGCCTCAAGCAGGCGATCAATGATCTCGGCAGCCAGCTCGGTGCCGACAAGATCAAGGGCTACATCGTCGATCTGCGCAACAACCCGGGCGGCCTGCTCGATCAGGCAATTTCGGTCGCCGATACCTTCCTCGACAAAGGCGAGATCGTATCGACGCGCGGCCGCAATTCCGAGGAGACGCAGCGTTTCAATGCACGGCCCGGCGACATGACCCACGGCAAGCCGGTCATCGTGCTGATCAATGGCGGTTCCGCTTCGGCATCGGAAATCGTCGCTGGCGCGCTGCAGGACCACAAGCGTGCAACGCTCATTGGCACGCGCTCCTTCGGCAAGGGATCGGTGCAGACCATCATCCCGCTCGGCGCCGGCAATGGCGCGCTGCGGCTCACGACGGCCCGTTACTACACGCCGTCCGGCCGCTCGATCCAGGCGCAGGGCATCAAGCCCGATATCGAGGTCATGCAGGACGTGCCGGCCAAGTTGAAGGGGGAGACCGATTCCGAGGGCGAAGCCTCGCTGCGCGGTCACCTTGCGGCAACTGGCACCGAGAAATCGGGGTCGCAGTCCTACGTGCCGCCGGACGAGAAGGACGACAAGGCGCTGCATATGGCACTTGATCTGCTGCGCGGAACGGCAAGCAACGCCGCCTTCCCCCCGAATCCGAAGGCTCCTGTGCCCAATTAAAGGAAAGCACCTAGATTTGAATTGAGTTCGGGGCGGCCTTGAGCCGCCCCGAATTCTTTTATCCGGCCTCGCTTGACGCGGCCTTGGCCGATTTTGGCCCGGTCCAGCGCCTTAACCGGCCGTGATAGACTTTCCGCCATGATTCGCCAGGGCATGATTCGCGCTGGCATGGCTCTACGCATGGTCCCACGCCGGCGCTACGCATGGCACCCGCGCCTGGCACCACCCACGCCTGGCCCAAGGATCCACCGATGGCCGTGGATGATCTGACCGCACCGCTTGGCCGCGAACGGAAGAGGCGTCGGCGGGAATTTAAGCTTCCGGTACCCCAAATCATGGCCGGAGGGCTCGCCGCGTTCCTCGGCCTGTTCGTGCTCTGGGCGATCGTCGCGGACGATCCTTACGGCGGCGAACCGATGGCCATCGTGTCGGCGAATCTGCGCCTTCCGGCGAAAACTTCCGAAATTCGGCCGCCGCAGCCGGTCGCGCCAGCAACCGACCAACCGCATGATGGTCAGATCATGGGCCCGGCGGCGCCGCCGCTGCCCGGCGCGCCGCCCAATACCACCACCGTCACGATCATCGACGGCAAAACCGGCGCAAAGCAAGAGGTCGTGGTGCCAGCGCCGGCCAGCGGTTCGGCGCCGGCCAAGGCCGCGCCGGTGGATCCGAAATTCGTCGAGATGACGCCGCACGGCGCCATCCCGAAAATCGCCGCCGACGGGACGCGGCCGATGGACGCGTTTGCCCGGCCGGTGCAGCCTTTGCCCGGCAAGCCGGACGCTCCGCGCATAGCCCTGATCGTCGAAGGCTTAGGCGTCAGCGCAAACGCGACGTCCGACGCGATCGCCAAGCTGCCGGGCCAGGTCACCCTCGGCTTTGTGCCCTATGGCGCTCAGGTCGCCTCACTGGCCGCTCAGGCGCGCGCCGCCGGCCACGAGATCCTGCTGCAAGTGCCGATGGAGCCGTTCGACTATCCGGACAACGATCCCGGGCCGCAGACGCTGCTCACCTCGCTCACGCCCGCGCAGAATATCGACCGTCTGCACTGGGTGATGAGCCAGTTTCAAGGCTATGTCGGGCTCGCCAATTCGATGGGCGCGCGTTTCACCGCCTCCGAGACAAGCTTCGCCCCGATCCTGCGCGAGACCACAAAACGCGGGCTGATCTTTGTCGACGACGGCTCGAACCCCAGGAGCGTGGCCGGCCAGATCGCAGGCGCCAACAATCTGCCGTTCGCGCGGGCCGACGTGGTCATCGACGCGGTGCCGACGCCTGGTGAGATCGACCGCGCGCTGGGCCGCCTGGAAATGGCGGCGCGCGAGCGCAAGGTCGCGGTCGGCATCGCGTCCGCGCTCCCGGTATCGATCGAGCAAATCGCCAAGTGGGCAAAATCGGCGGCAAGCCGCGGCCTGCTGTTGGTGCCGATCACCGCGGTGTCAATCAAAGGTAAGCCGTCGACCGCGAGCGAATAGCGATGGCGCACATTAGCGAATAAATTCAATCTGAGCGTTCGCCGCTCGCTATTCGCCCTGGCCCGAATAAACTTGAAAAATGCGCTTCGAAGACCTCCCCTATCGCCCCTGCGTCGGCCTCGTGCTGCTTAATCGCCAAGGCCTGGTCTTCATCGGCCGGCGTATTGACGGACCGGAACATATCGACCTCACGCATTCCTGGCAGATGCCCCAGGGCGGCATCGATCAAGGCGAAGAGCCGTGGCCGGCGGCGGTGCGGGAATTGCGCGAAGAGACCAATATCCGCTCGGTAGAACGCCTCGGCGAGATCGCGGAGTGGCTGAAATACGACATTCCGCGCGAAATCGTAGGCCAAGCGTGGCAAGGCAAATACCGCGGCCAGACGCAAAAGTGGTTCGCCATGCGCTTTACCGGCGATGACCACGAGATCGACGTGGAACATCCGGCCGGGCATGAGCCGGAGTTCAGCGCTTGGCGCTGGGAGCGCCTGCAGAACGTCCCGGACCTCGTCGTGCCGTTCAAACGCGCGGTCTACGACCGCGTCGCCCAAGAGTTCCGGCTATTTGCAAAATAGGCTAGCGCTACGACGATAGGGCTGCCTGCAGCGCTTTCAATTGCTCGAGATGACGCGCCAGCTGGTCGCGCTGCGCATCGTCCTGGCTGTCGGCGACGTCTTCCTCGGCATCCCTGATCTCGTCGGCAAGGAGCGCGATGTCGAAATCGGCCCGCGCCACGGCTCTGTCGGCGAGCACTGTCAGCCCCGCGGGACTCACTTCCGCAAAGCCGCCGATGACGACCACCGGCTCGCGCTGGCCGCCGCGGAAGATGGTCACGATGCCGGGCCGCAACGTGGTCACCAGCGGCGCATGACCGGGGAGGATGCCCATGTCACCTTCGTTGCCCGGCAAATCGACCTGGTCGACGTCGCCGGAGAACAGGACGCTCTCGGGCGAGACAAATTCGAAATGAAGCCCGGCCATGGAGTTATGCCTCGGCGGCGAGTTTCTTGCCCTTCTCGACCGCCTCCTCGATGGTGCCGACCATGTAGAAGGCCGCCTCGGGCAGGTGGTCGTATTTGCCGTCGACCAGATCGCGAAAGCCTTTGATCGTGTCCTGCAGGTCGACGAGCTTGCCCGGCGAGCCGGTGAACACTTCGGCGACGAAGAACGGCTGCGACAGGAAGCGCTCGATCTTGCGGGCGCGCGCCACCGTGAGCTTGTCCTCTTCCGACAGCTCGTCCATGCCGAGAATGGCGATGATGTCCTGCAGCGCCTTGTAGCGCTGCAAAACCTGCTGCACCCGGCGCGCGACCGTATAGTGCTCCTCGCCGACGATCAGCGGCGACAGCATGCGCGAGGTCGAATCCAGCGGATCGACCGCCGGATAGATGCCCTTGGCGGCGATGTCGCGCGACAGCACGGTCGTCGCGTCGAGATGCGCGAACGAAGTGGCCGGCGCCGGATCGGTGAGGTCGTCGGCCGGGACGTAAATGGCCTGCACCGATGTCACCGAGCCTTTGTTGGTCGTGGTGATGCGCTCCTGCAGCGCGCCCATGTCGGTGGCGAGCGTCGGCTGATAGCCGACCGCCGAGGGAATGCGGCCGAGCAGCGCCGACACTTCCGAGCCCGCTTGGGTGAAGCGGAAGATATTGTCGACAAAGAACAGCACGTCCTGGCCCTGGTCGCGGAAATGCTCGGCGACCGTCAGCCCGGTCAGCCCGACGCGGGCGCGGGCGCCGGGCGGCTCATTCATCTGGCCGTAGACCAGTGCGCATTTGGAGCCTTCGACCGAGCCCTTGTGCGGGTCCTTGTTGACGCCCGATTCGATCATCTCGTGATAGAGGTCATTGCCTTCGCGGGTGCGCTCGCCGACGCCGGCGAACACCGAATAGCCGCCGTGCGCCTTGGCGACGTTGTTGATCAATTCCATGATCAGCACGGTCTTGCCGACGCCGGCGCCGCCGAACAATCCGATCTTGCCGCCCTTGGCATAGGGCGCCAGCAGATCGACGACCTTGATGCCGGTGACCAGAATGGCGGCCTCGGTCGACTGATCGGTATAGGCCGGCGCTTCCTGGTGGATAGCCCGTAGCGCCTCACCCTTCACCGGACCGGCCTCGTCGACGGGATCGCCGATCACGTTGATGATGCGGCCGAGCAGCCCATGGCCGACTGGAACCGAGATCGGCGCCCCGGTATCGGTTACCTCTTGGCCGCGCACCAGTCCCTCGCTGGTGTCCATGGCGACCGTGCGCACGGTATTTTCGCCAAGCTGCTGCGCAACTTCGAGGACAAGCCGGCGGCCCTGATTGGTGGTTTCCAGGGCATTGAGGATCGGCGGCAACTGGTCGTCGAAATGCACGTCGACAACCGGGCCGATGACTTGAGTGATACGTCCGACGGATTGAGCCATGAGGTCGTCCTTACTGATGTTGCCGCGCGCCAATCTTCACAGCGCTTCGGCTCCGGAGATAATCTCGATCAGTTCCTTGGTGATCATCGCCTGCCGCGTGCGATTGTACCTGAGCGTTTGCCGGCGGATCATGTCGCCGGCATTACGGGTCGCGTTGTCCATCGCCGACATTTGCGCGCCATAGAACGAGGCGGAATTTTCCAACAAGGCGCGGAAAATCTGCACGGCGACATTGCGCGGCAGAAGTTCATGCAGAATGTCCTCGGCGTCCGGCTCGAATTCGTAGACGGCGCCGCCCAGGGCGTCGGCCGCCTTCGCATCGAACACCGGCGGGATGATTTGCTGCGCAGTCGGAATCTGGGCGATCACCGAGCGGAAGCGCGAATAGAACAGCGTGCAGACGTCGAATTCGAACTTGTCGAACAGCGCGATGATCTTTTCCGCGATCATTTTCGCGTTTTCGAAACGCAGGGTGCGCACCGAGCGCAGATCGACCAATTCGACGATCTGCCGCGCATAAAGCCGGCGCAACTGATCGTAGCCTTTGCGGCCGACGCAGAAGAACTTGACTTCCTTGCCCTCCGCCATCAGCGCGGCCGCGCGCTCGCGCGCCAGTCGCACGATCGCGGTGTTGAACGGTCCGCACAAGCCGCGTTCGGCGGTGCAAACCAGAAGAAGATGCCGCTGGTCGCTACCGGTGCCGCGCAACAGCCGCGGCGCGGTGTCGACGCCCGCGACCGAGGCCGCGATATTGCCGAGCACGGTATCCATGCGGGTCGCATAGGGACGCGCCGCTTCGGCCGCGACTTGGGCGCGGCGCAGCTTCGACGCCGCGACCATCTGCATGGCCTTGGTGATCTTCTGCGTCGCCTTGGTGGCGGCGATGCGGTTACGCAGGTCTTTGAGCGAAGGCATCCGAAGCTCGATCTATTCCCGCGTTCTCACGCGAACGTCTTGGCATAATCGGTGACGACGCCCTTGAGCTTTTCCGCAGTCGCATCGCCGAGATCGCGCGAATTCGCGGATCGCCTTGAGAATGTCGCCGTGCTGGGTGTGCAGTACGCCGAGGAGACCATCCTCGAAGGCGCGGATGCGATCGACCGGCAGCGGATCCAGATAGCCGTTGACGCCGGCATAGATGACGCAGACCTGCTCCTCCATGGCAAGCGGCGAGAATTGCGGCTGCTTGAGGAGCTCGGTGAGCCGCGAGCCGCGACTGAGCAGCCGCTGCGTGGTGGCGTCGAGGTCGGAGCCGAACTGCGCGAAAGCCGCCATTTCGCGGTATTGCGCAAGCTCACCCTTGATGCGGCCGGCGACTTTTTTCATCGCCTTGGTCTGCGCCGCGGAGCCGACGCGCGACACCGAAAGTCCCACATTCACCGCCGGCCGGATGCCCTGATAGAACAAATCGGTCTCGAGGAAGATCTGGCCGTCGGTGATGGAGATGACGTTGGTCGGAATATAGGCCGACACGTCGTTGGCCTGGGTTTCGATGACCGGCAACGCGGTGAGCGAGCCGCCCTTGTTTTCGTCGTTCATCTTCGCCGCGCGTTCGAGCAGCCGCGAATGCAGGTAGAACACATCGCCCGGATAGGCCTCGCGTCCCGGCGGCCGCCGCAGCAACAGTGACATCTGGCGGTAGGCGACGGCCTGCTTCGACAGATCGTCATAGATGATCACCGCGTGCATGCCGTTGTCGCGGAAATATTCGCCCATGGCGCAACCGGAAAACGGCGCGAGATATTGCATCGGCGCCGGATCCGACGCGGTCGCCGCGACCACGATCGAATAATCCAGCGCGCCGTTCTCCTCCAGAACCTTGACGAATTGCGCGACGGTGGATCGCTTCTGCCCGATCGCGACATAGACGCAGTAGAGCTTGATCTTCTCGTCGCCGGATTGATTGAGCGATTTTTGATTGAGGATGGTGTCGAGCGCGATCGCGGTCTTGCCGGTCTGGCGGTCGCCGATGATCAGTTCGCGCTGGCCGCGGCCGATCGGAATCAGCGCGTCGATCGCTTTCAGCCCCGTCGCCATCGGCTCGTGCACCGATTTACGCGGGATGATGCCCGGCGCTTTGACGTCGACGCGCGCTTTGTGGTCGGCCTTGATCGGCCCCTTGCCGTCGATCGGCTCGCCGAGCGCGTCGACGACGCGGCCAAGCAAGCCCTTGCCAACCGGCACCTCGACGATGGCGCGGGTGCGCTTGACGGTCTGGCCTTCCGCGATCTCGCGGTCGCTGCCGAAAATCACGATGCCGACATTGTCGCTTTCGAGGTTGAGCGTCATGCCTTTGACGCCGCTCTCGAATTCGACCATCTCGCCGGCTTGGACATTATCGAGGCCGTAGACGCGGGCGATGCCGTCGCCGACCGAGAGCACTTGGCCGACTTCCGAGACTTCGGCCTCCTGGCCGAAATTCTTGATCTGCTCTTTGAGAATTGCGGAGATTTCCGCGGCGCGGATGTCCATTAGCGAGCCTCTTTCATGGCGTGCTTGATCGCGTTGAGCTTGGTGCGTAGCGAGGTATCGACCATGCGGCTACCGAGCTTGACCACGAGCCCGCCGATGATGGCGGGATCGATCTTGATGTCGAGGTCGACGTTCTTGCCGCTTACCGAATTGAGCGTGGCGCGGAGCGCCTCGAGATGCTCGGCCTTGAGCGGTTCGGCGACGGTCACCTCGGCGGTCGCCTCGCCCTTGTGCTGGGCGACGAGCTCGCGGAAGGCCCGGATCATGTCCCGCACCGCGAACAGCCGGCGGTTCGAGGTCACGAGCTTAAGGAAGCGCGCCGCAAGTCCGCCGATTCCGGCGCGGTCGAGCACGGCGCCGAGCGCCTGCAATTGCGCGTCGGCGGAAAATACCGGGCTGCGCACCAGGCGCAGGAGATCGGCGCTTTCGCCGATCAGCGCATCGAAGCGATCGAGATCGGCTTTGACGGCGTCGATCGCGTTCGCCTCGCGAGCGAGATCGAATAGGGCGGTCGCATAGCGGCCGGCCATTCCGGATACGAGAGGTTCTTCGCCTGCCACTTCGCTTGCTCGTTAAAGCGTTCTTTGGAGCTTTTTCCGCAACACTCGCACCCGGCGCCAACGGTCGGTGCAAGCCCTTCGGATTCAAGCGGGACTTGGATAGCGCGAGGGCAGCGGAAAAGCCCGCAATCCCGCGTAAATCGCGCGTTTGCTAACATAGAGCGGAATGCGGCGCAACAACGCGGAGCCCCTGCCTAAAGGAGCCTTCAAAAGGGCGTTTTCCGCCGATTCCCGTTAGGCCGCTCGCGCGGCATAATCGCGAACCACTTCGAGGAAAATGGCGCCGTATTGGCGAAGCTTGCTCTCGCCGACGCCGTGCACGGTGGCCATTTCCGCTGGCGTCGTCGGCTTGCGCCGGGCCATATCGATCAAGGTCTTGTCGGCAAAAACCACATAGGCCGCGACCCCCTGCTGTTTGGCAAGTTCCGAGCGACGCTTGCGGAGCGCCTCGAACAGCGCCGTGTCGTCAGCCCCGCCTTCGGTCAGCGCCGCCGCGTTGGCCGCGGCACGGGCCGCCTTGCGGGTCGCGGGCTTGAGCGTGTCTTTCCGCAGCGTGACCTTGTCGATGCCCTTGAGCACCCGGCGCCCGGCCTCGGTTACCGACCAGGTGCCGTGACCGGCGATGTCGAGCGCCACGATGGCGGCGCCGTGAAGCTGCCGGAAGATCGAGCGCCACTCCGGCTTGCCGTATTCCTTGCCGACGCCGAACGTCGGCAGGCGATCGTGACCGAATTTTTCCACCGCTTCGCTGTTTTCGCCGATCAGCACATTGGTCAGATGCTCGGTGCCGAAACGCTGGCCGGCCCGCACGATGGCGGAGAGCGCTTTCTGCGCCGCGATGGTGCCGTCGATCACTTCGGCGCCGTCGCAGCAGAAATCGCAATGGCCGCACGGCTGCGTGGTTTCGCCAAAATAGGACAGCAGCGTTTGCCGCCGGCAGCGTGGCGACTCGCACAGCGACACCAGCGCATTGAGCCGTTGCCGGTCGACCCGTTTCTGCTCTTCGGTGGCGTCGGTCTCGTCGATCTGCATGCGGCGCAAGCGGATATCGCCCATGCCATAAAGGGTGAGCGTATCGGCGGGCAGCCCGTCGCGGCCGGCGCGGCCGATTTCCTGGTAATAGCTTTCGATATTGGCGGGCATGTCGGCGTGCAGGACGAAGCGGACATCGGGCTTGTCGATGCCCATGCCGAACGCCACGGTCGCCACCACGACAACGCCGTCCTCCTGCAGGAAAATATCCTGATGACGCGAGCGCTCCGACAATTCCATGCCGGCGTGATAGGCCAGCGCCCTGATACCGCTGTCGCGGAGAAATTCAGCGAGCGCTTCGGTCTTGCGCCGCGAGCTGCAATAAACGATGCCGCTTTGCCCGCGATGCGCCATGACGAAATCGGCGACTTGCTTGCGGCCGCCTGCTTTCGCCTGCATCGCCAGCCGCAGATTGGGCCGATCGAAGCCGTGCACGAATACGGCCGGCGGACGGCTGAAAAGCTTACCAAGGATATCGGTTCGGGTCGCCGCGTCGGCCGTTGCGGTGAAGGCAACGGTCTGCACGCCACCGAGCGCCGCCTGCACCGTGCCGAGCGCGGCATATTCGGGGCGGAAGTCGTGGCCCCATTGCGAGATGCAGTGCGCCTCGTCGACCGCCAGCAGCGTGACCTTGGCGCGCTTGAGGAGATCGAGCGTATCCGGCCTGACCAGCCGCTCCGGCGCGACATAAACAAGCCGCAACTCGCCGCGCGCTAGACGATCGAGCACCGTTCGATTTTCGTCTGGATCGTTGGCCGAGTTCAACGCCGCGGCCGCGATGCCGTAACCGCGCAATTGCGCCACCTGATTACGCATCAGCGCGATCAATGGCGACACCACGATGGTGAGACTGTCGCGGAGCAGCGCCGGAAGCTGGTAGCACAGCGACTTGCCGCTGCCGGTCGGCATTACCGCCAGCACATCGCGGCCTTCAAGGACTGCGGCAACGATCTCAGATTGGCCCGGACGAAACGCCTCGAAGCCGAAAGTAGTGCGCAGTATGCGCTGCGCGGCCGCAAGGTCCGACATGTTCACCCTCTGGCCTGTGTTCTATATTTGTTCCAGACTGGCGGCAAGGGCGAGTTCGCTCGCACAGGCCCCGTAATCGCCTTTCTTGCGCCGCCGACGCCCCTCATGCACGGTAGCGGCTACGCCGGGTAATTCTTCCGATGTCCTCCGTTGCAAGCCGAGACGGCCTTTCTGTCAGCCGTCTGATCAAGCTCATGTCGCTGCTTTGGCTCGCCGGAGTGGCCATGCGCATGACGATTCTCGCCATGCCACCGGTGATTCCGCTGGTGCACAGCGAACTGCACATGTCGGAGACGCAGGTCGGACTTTTGATCGGACTGCCGCTGGCACTGTTTGCGGTTGCCGCCATTCCGGGATCGCTGCTGATCGCACGCGTCGGCACCCGCGCCGCCGCCGTGCTGGGCATGACTATCGCAGCGCTCGCCGGCGCCGCGCGCAGCGCCGCCATCGACGTATCGACGCTTTACGCGGCTGCAATTGCGACGGGCTTTGGCGTCGCCATCATGCAGCCGGGGATGCCGACGCTGGTCCGCGAATGGCTGCCGAGCCGCATCGCGCTCGGCACCATCGCCTATACCAGCGGCATGCTGATGGGCACGCTGTTTGCGACCGGCCTGACCATTCCCCTCGTGTTGCCGCTGGTCGGCGGCTCCTGGCGGCTCGATCTCCTGGTGTGGGCAGTGCCAGCGCTCCTGATCGCGCCGGTGTTTTTCATCCTCAGCCCGAAAGGCGACGATCAGTCTGCGCTCGGCAACAAGATCGGCGCGCTGTGGTGGCCGAATTTCAAGGATCCCCTGGTCTGGCTCCTGGGCCTCACCTTCGGCAGCAACAATAGCCCGTTCTTTGGCACCAACGCCTTTCTCGGCGACTACCTCGCCAGCCAGGGCAAGGCGGACCTCCTTGGCGCGGCGCTGGGATGGCTCAACGGCGCACAGATCGTCGCGCCAATCATTCTGCTTCTGTTGGCCAATCGCCTGCAAGGGCGCGCCTGGCCGTTCTTGCTGTTCGGTCCGGTTCTCTTGGCGGCTTTCCTCGGACTGATCTTCGGGCATTCCGCTCTTGCGATTCTCGTTTGCGCCGCACTGGTCGGCTTCACCACGGCAATTACGCTGACGGCGACGCTGGCTTTGCCGCCGCTTCTGAGTTCGCCCGCCGACCTGGCGCGCACCTCTGCCGGCATGTTTACAGTCAGCTACACGACGGCAATTATCATCCCGACCATCAGCGGTGCGCTATGGGACGCCACAGGCAGGCCGTGGACGGCGTTCGTGCCGCTGTGCGTTTGTGCGGTGACGCTGACCGTGTTTGGTACGGTGGCGACGCGCTATCCGCCCGCCACCGACAGTTGAGTGGACCGCCGATCCGACCATGCTATCGCTGCCGCCGAAAGGCCTGATTCCGCAAATGACAACACGACCGAAAAAACCTGCCCGACAAAAGACTTCGGCAAAGCGGCCGATGCTGCCGCCCGACCGCATTCCCTATTCGGCGATCCCGGAGCGCGCGCCGCTCCGCTTGCCGAACGGCGCGCGCATGGTGGTGTGGGCGGTCATCAATGTCGAGGACTGGGACCCGACACAGCCGATGCCGCGCACGGTGCTCACGCCTCCGGCCGGGGGCTCGCCGATGCCCGACGTGCCCAATTGGGCTTGGCATGAATACGGCAATCGCGTCGGCTTCTGGCGATTCGTCAAAGTGTTCGACGAGTTCGCCATTCCGGCGGTGATCGCCATCAACGGCTCGGCATTGGCCGCCTATCCGGCCATCGTGCAGGCCGCGATCGAGCGCAAATGGGAGTTCATCGGCCACGGCTTTTCCCAGCGCAATCTGCAAAAAGTGGAGAACGAGCGCGCCGATATCCGCAAGGTTCGCGATGCCATCGTCAAGGCTACCGGGAAGCCGCCGCGCGGCTGGCTCGGGCCCGGCCTCACCGAAACCTGGCAGACGCCGGACGTGCTCGTCGAGGAAGGCTACGACTACGTCGCCGATTGGGTGCTCGACGACCAGCCGGTGTGGCTGAAAACCCGCCGCAAGCCGATCCTCAATCTGCCCTACACCCAAGAATGCAACGACGTCGCCATGATGCTGATCCAGCATCACAAGGCTTCCGAATATTGCGATCGCGCGCTCGACCAGTTTGAGCAGATTTACGCGGATGCCGCCAATTCGGCGCGCGTCATGGCGCTGTCGGTGCACCCCTACATCATGGGTGCGCCGCATCGCGTTAAATATCTGCGCCGCGTCTTCGAGGTCATTCGCAAGAAACCCGACGTGTTATTCTGGACCGGTGCGCAGATCGCCGACTGGTTTCTCGGCGCCGGGCCAAAAGCGCCGTGACGGCCTCGCCGTGAACCATCAGTGAGAAATCCCGACCTCGCTCGCGGTGCTTCGGGTGACGCCGACGTCGGCGCGCGGCTGATGCTCGTCCTGCTGTGCGTCATCTGGGGCGCGACTTGGCCGATCATGCGGATCGCGCTCTACGAAATTCCGCCGCTGAGCATGCGAACGGTCACTGCGGCGCTCGGTTCATTGACGCTCTATCTGGCGTGCCGCCTCCAAGGGCGCAGCTTGCGGATAGCGACCACCAGGGATTGGCTGCATCTCACCGTCGCGTCGCTGCTCAATATCGTCGCGTTCACCGTGTTCGGCTCCTTCGCCCAACTCTCCGCGGCGACATCCCGGGTAACCATCCTCGCTTACACGATGCCAATCTGGTCGGTCTTGTTCGCATGGCTGTTGCTGCGCGAATGGCCAAATCGCATACAGGCGACGGCGCTGCTTCTGTGTGCGGCCGGCCTCGCCATCCTGATCTATCCGTTGGCCGAAACGAAGATTCCACCGGGAATCTGGCTGGCGCTCTTGACCGGCGTGTGCTGGGCCGCCGGTACCGTTTATCTGAAGTGGGCGCGGATCAAGGCCGATCCCTTGGCTATCGCCAGCTGGCAGGTGACAATCGCATTCGTCGTCACTGCGGCCTTGATGCTGATATTCGAAGGCCGCCTGCATTTCTCGCATGCAAGTCCGCTGGCGTTGCTTTGTACGGCATCGACCGGCTTCCTCGCCAACGGCATCGCCTACGGCCTGTGGTTCGCGATCGTGCGCCGCCTGCCGGCGATGACGGCGTCGCTCGGTGTCCTTGGCAGTCCGGCGATCGGCGTCGTCACCTCGATCCTGATCCTCGGCGAACGGCCCACCGCGGCCGATCTGGTCGGCTTCGCGCTGATCTTTGCTGCGTCCGCCTGTGTGCTTTTGGCGCGGCCGCGAGCGGAAAGAGCTAGAACCTAATCGGTTTTGATGGAATCAAAACCGGGCTCTAGCTTTTTGATTGAGCATGATCTTTTCCGAAAACCGGTATCCACTTTTCGAGATCATGCTCTAACGCTTGATTTGCTGCGCCAATGCGGCGACACGCGCGGCCATCGCGCTTTGCGGATCGGCCAGCAATTCGATGACGGTGAAGTGATTGGTGCCGGCGATCTCCTCGTAGCGGGTTTGCGCGCCGGCTTGCTGCCAGGTCTGGGTGATAAGCCGGCTCTGGCGCTTGAACTCACTCGATTCGAACCCGCCGACAACGGCATCGAAGGTTCGGCCGGATTGAACCGGCCAGAATGCAGGCGAGAGGTCGCGCGCCGTGGCGGCGTCGAGCCGCAAATCCTGATTCACGCTGATGCCGACCAACGGGGCAAGATCGAATACGCCGGAAATCGAATAGCCGGCCGGGATGAGATCGGCCGGCGCCTTGGGATAGAGCGAAGCCCAGTCGGTGCCAACTATCGCCGCCGAGAGATGGCCGCCGGCGGAATGTCCATAGACCAGCATGCGCCGGCCGAAGCGCTGCCATAAAAACGCGCAGGCGCGGCGCATCTGCTCGACGATCTCCGCGATCGAGACGTTCGGGCAAAGATCATAGCCCACGACCGCGACGCCTACTCCCCGCGCATTCGGACCGCGCGCGACATGGCTGTAGAACGAAGGATCGAGCGACCGCCACCAGCCGCCATGGACGAAAACCGCCAGCGGCGCGGCCTCGCCGGCTGCCGGCAGAAACAGGTCGAAAAATTGGCGCGGCGTATCGCCATAGGACATGCCGAGCTCGGCGCGACCGCTTTTGAGAGCATCGGCGCGAAACAGCTCGGCATCGCGCGTCCAGCGGGCGAATATTTCCGGATGTTCCGGCACGCGGCCGCGGTTGTCGTATTCGGCTTCGTAGTCGATGTCGGCCACCGGCGTCTCCTGGCAGAGGAAGCGAATTTGCTGCATGCCGCGCGGGCTGGCAAGTTGCCGCGGCTTTTCGGCATCGACAGCGTGCCGAAATCTGCTAGTTGAGCCCCATGAAAGTCGACGGCAAGGCAATGCGCAGCATCTGGCTCGAGCCGGACGGCTGGTCGGTCGGCGTGATCGATCAGACGGCCTTGCCGCATCGGCTTGCTACCGCCCGCCTCACCACACTCGACGAGGCGGCGCACGCCATCCGCGCCATGCTGATCCGCGGCGCGCCGCTGATCGGCGCCACCGCGGCCTACGGGATGTGCTTGGCGTTGCGCGACGACGCCTCCGACGAGGCGTTCGATTGCGCCTATGCGACGCTGATCGCCACGCGCCCGACCGCGATCAATCTGCGCTGGGCGCTCGACGAGATGATGGCGGCAGTGCGCAATCGTCCGCGCAGCGAGCGGGTGGCGGCCGCTTATCGGCGCGCCGGCGAAATCTGCGAGGAAGACGTGGCCATCAACACCGCGATCGGCCGCAATGGACTGCCGCTGATCGAAGCCATCGCGCAGCGCAAGAAACCGGGCGAACGGGTGAACGTGCTCACTCATTGCAACGCCGGCTGGCTCGCGGCGGTGGACGTCGGCACCGCGACGGCGCCGATCTATCTGGCCCACGACAACGGCATCGCCGTGCACGTCTTCGCCGACGAAACCCGACCGCGCAATCAAGGTGCTTCGCTGACCGCCTGGGAGCTCGGCCAGCACGGCGTGCCGCACACGGTCATCGCCGACAATACCGGCGGCCATCTGATGCAGCATGGGCTCGTCGATATCGTGATCGTCGGCACCGACCGCGTCGCCGCCAATGGCGACGTCTGCAACAAGATCGGAACCTATTTGAAGGCGCTCGCCGCGCGCGATAACAACGTCCCGTTTTACGTTGCGCTGCCGACCCCGACGATCGACTTCACCGTCGCCAATGGCGTCGCCGATATTCCGATCGAAGAGCGCGACGGCGATGAGGTTGCGACCATGACCGGCCGCACCGCGGATGGGCGCATCGAAACGGTGCGCGTCGTTCCCGAGCATTCGCCGGTAGCGAATTACGCCTTCGACGTGACGCCGGCCCGATTGGTGACGGGTCTGATCACCGAGCGCGGGGTCATCGCGGCCTCGCGCACCGCCTTGGTGGGGGCTTTCCCGGACCGCGCCGGCGCGGCAAAATGACCGCCTTTACCTCCCCTGCCGGCGGGGGAGCGAATGGCGAAGAGCCTCAGTCGGAGTGCGTGGCGTGCGTAAGCTTGCGTGCCGTCCGCTATCGAACCTGCCGCTGCCTGGAATTCTGGCCATGAATCTCGCCTCGCTCGCGTCCTCGTTGCCGGCCGACGGGCGGCAATCGCAAACCGCGCTGGCCATTGCCCGCGGCACGGCGCGCTATCTGCACGCGCTCGGCTATTGCGTCGTCTCGGAGTTGCCGCTGCCGTCAGGCCGTCGCGCCGATCTGGTGGCGCTCGGCGGCGACGGCGAGATCATCATCGTGGAAATCAAATCCTCGGTGGCCGATTTTCGCGCCGACCAGAAATGGATGGAATACCGGCTGCATTGCGACCGGCTGTTCTTCGCCACCATCGCGGACGTGCCCGGCGAGATATTTCCGCCGGATGCCGGCCTCATCGTTGCGGATGCCTTCGGCGCGGCGATCCTGTGCGAGGCGCCCGAGCACCGGCTGGCGGCGGCGACCCGCAAGGCGGTGATGCTGCGCTTTGCCCACGCCGCGGCGCATCGCCTGCAGGCGCTGGCCGATCCGCAGGGTCCGTTTGCCCGGGAGACGTGAATCCGGATGCGCTAGAGCCTAATCGGTTTTGATGGAATCAAAACCGGGCTCTAGCTTTTGATTGAGCATGATCTTTTCCGAAAACCGCTATCCACTTTTCGGGATCATGCTCTAAGCAGCGAGCCGCGTGCCTCGGAGGCGCTCGAGAAAATTACGCAGCATCGCCAAATCGACGGGCTTGGGGATGCATTCCCAGACATTCAGCTTAAGCAGGCCGGCGACCCTTACGGCTTCTTTGCAGGTTGCGGCGTCGCATCCGCTGACGACAATGATCGGCGCAGCGCAGCCGAGGTTCGACAGATGATGCAATATTTCGCTGCCGGCGTGATCGCCAAGCCCCAGATCCAACGTGATGCAATCGAATGCGGTCTCTCGGATCATCTTTGCGGCTTCGTCGTAGGACGCCGCTCCGGCCGGGAGATAGCCGGCTTTGGCCGCGGCGCGGCAGATCACCATGCGATGGAGGCTGTCGTCATCGATGACGAGAAGCCGCAGTGCGGTTTTGCCGGCATCCGCAGCGGCCGATCCTTCTCGGACCAAATCGAACGGGTGCGATTCTTCAAGCATCCAAGTCCCGCGGGGCAAACGTGGTTCAGGCGGCTTCCGAGTGGTAGCTCGCCGGCGCAAAATTTGACCTAATAAATTGCGTAAAATTGTCCGTACATCGGTTGCGACAATGCAAGCCGGGCGATGCGGTTATCCGCGCGTAAACGGAATTGAATAATCGGCGGCGCCCTTTACTTCGGCGCGCGCTTGGCCAGGATCCGCTGCAGAGTGCGGCGATGCATATTGAGGCGGCGCGCGGTTTCCGAGACGTTACGGCCGCACAATTCGTAAATGCGCTGAATATGCTCCCAACGAACGCGATCGGCCGACATCGGGTTTTCCGGCGGATCGATTTTCTTGTTGTCGAGCGCGAGCAGCGCCGCGGCGACATCGTCGGCATCGACCGGCTTGGCAAGATAATCAACGGCGCCGAGTTTGACCGCATTGACCGCGGTTGCGATGTTGCCATAGCCGGTCAGAATGATGGCGCGGGCTTCGGGCCGGCGTTTCTTCATCGCCGAAATGACATCGAGCCCGTTGCCGTCGCCAAGCCGCATGTCGACGACGGCGAAAGCGGGAGCCGCTTTCTCGACCTGCAACAGGCCGTCGGCGACCGATTCGGCGGTCGTCACCGCGAAGCCGCGCCCTTCCATGGCGCGGGCCAGGCGTTGCAGGAAGGATTTGTCGTCCTCGACGATCAGAAGCGTCCGCTCTGTCGCAAGCGGGCCGGCTGCGGCGTTAATCATGGCAATCTCACTCCGTCAAAGCGAATACAGGACGCTCGATGACGATCACTCGAACCCGCCGCTCCACGCCATCGCTATAACCGATGACCGGCGCAATCTGGAGGTCCTGTTCCCGTAAGTCACGCCAAATTAACAAGCAGCGTCAATTGGGCCAATTGTCCCTAAAAGTTAAGAGGCCCGGACCGCAGCCTCAAGGGCAGGCGCCACGAGCGGGCGCTCGAAATCGGCGCGGCTCCAGGTCACCGTCACCGTGGCACCGTGCAGCGGCGGCGCCTGGTTAATCAGCGCGAGCCTGGCGCCGGAACGCTCCAATAAGCGTCTTGGCGATGAAGAAGCCCAATCCCAGGCCGAACATCGCGTCCTCGTCGCCGTCCGGGCCGCGGCCGCCGGGCCGCCGATGGGTCACGTAGGGCGCGCCGATGCGATCGACGACCTCAGGAGCGAAGCCGGGCCCGTCGTCGCTGATGGAAATGCTGACTTCGTCACCGGTCCATTTTGCGAATATCTCGACCCGGCTGTGGGCGAAATCGACGGCATTCTCGATCAAATTGCCGAGCCCGTAGCGGATCGCCGGATTGTGCGCGCCGGCCGGCTCCGTGGCGCGATTGGCGGGATAGGTGACACCGATCGAGACGCCGAAGTTGCGGTGCGGCGCCACCGCCTCTTCGATGAGCGCAGACAGCGGCATGCGGTCGAAGGGCTCTCCGGTGGGAAGTTCGGTGATCTTCGCCAATATCTCGCGGCAGCGCTGCGCCTGCTCACGCAACAGCTTCACGTCGTCGGCGTAAGGAGAATTGGCTTCGAGCGCGCGCTCGATTTCGCGCACGACCACCGTGATGGTGGAGAGCGGCGTGCCAAGCTCGTGCGCCGCAGCGGCCGCCAGGCCGTCGAGCTGCGACAGATGCTGCTCGCGCGCCAGCACCAGTTCGGTAGCCGCCAACGCATCGGAGAGCTGGCGCGCCTCTTCCGCGACCTGCCACGTATAAACGCCGATATATCCGATCGCGAGCAGGATCGAGAGCCATACGCCGACCATATAGATTTCCGGGAGCTCCAGCGGGTTCTCGGCGTCCCACGGCAAATCGTAGTGCAGGAACACCAGCACGGTGGCGCAGAACATGGCGAACGTGCCGATCAGCAAAGTCATTCGCGGCGGCAGCGCGGTGGCCGATATCAGCACCGGGCCAAGAAGCAAGAAGGCAAACGGATTTTCCAGGCCGCCGGTGAGATAAAGCAGTGCCGCGAGTTCGGCGATGTCGAAAGTCAGAAGCCAGGCCGCCCGGTCCGGCTCGAGCCACTGGGTCTGATGAAAGCTGACGCGCAGCGCCACATTGAGCAAGGCCGCAAGCGCAATGACGGCAAGGCAGGGCCAGATCGGAACCTCGAATTCGAGGCCGAAATGCACGACCAGCACCGCGGCGAGCTGGCCGAAAACCGCAAGCCACCGCAGACGGATCAGGGTGTCGAGCCGCACGTTGCGCGGACGCTCGTAAGTCCGTGGCAGACCAAACATAACAAGTAATGTAGCGGCTGGGAGAGCCATATCCAAACGCCAGCCACAACCCCCTGGCGCCGGTCGCGCGGATGAGCGAAATTATCGGAAATCGATCCAGCCATGGGAGTGAAAAACAATGGCCTATCAACTCGATCAGTTCATATCGGATTGTCGTTCCATCCTATCGCGCGACCCGGGACCGAAAGGCCGCGAGGACGTGCGCACGCGCCTGGAGCAGCTCCTGCAAAATCCCGCCTTCGTCCGCGAGCATTGCGAGGCAGCGCCGCAGGGCTTGCACGTGCTTTACGAAGACCCGGAGCTTGGCTTTCAGATCCTGGCGCATATCAATGACAAGGCCCGCGCTTCGCCGCCGCACGATCACGGCGAGTCGTGGGCGATCTATGGCCAGGCGACGCATTACACCGACATGATCGAATGGGAGCGTGAAGACGATGGCGGCGATCCGGACCATGCCAAACTCAAACCGGCGAAGAAATACCGCCTGACCCCGGGCCACGCCGGCATCTATCAAGACGGCAAAATCCATTCGATCGATTATCCGGACAACTCCCGCTTTGTCCGCGTCACCGGAACAAATCTCGATCACATCCATCGCGTGCGTTTCGATTTGAAAACTGGCGAAGTCAAACGCATGTCGCCGCAGCAGGCGACGTGAGCGCGCGGCGTCAGCCCTGCCGCTCTGCGGGGAATGCTCGGCGACGGCGGCGAACTCGCGCTCGTCGACGTGCGCGAGGAGTTGATCTTTTCGCAGCGCCATCTGCTGCTGGCGCGTTCGGTGCCGTTAAGCCGCTTCGAGCTGAAGTTCGCACAATTGGTGCCGCGCCGCACGACGCCCATCGTGTTGTGCGACGACGACGGCGACGGCCGCGCTGAGCGGGCCGCGGCGATCCTGTCGCGCAACGGCTATAGCGACGTGCGCATTCTCGCCGGCGGCGTTGACGCCTGGGCGGCGGCAGGCTTCGAGCTATTCTCCGGCGTCAATGTCCCGAGCAAGGCGTTCGGCGAATATGTCGAGCACGCCAGGAGCACGCCGAATATAGCCGCCGCCGAGCTCGAAAAGCTCCTGCGCGACGGCGCCGATCTGGTCGTGCTCGACAGCCGGCCGTTCGACGAATTTGTGCGCGTCTCGATTCCGACTGCGACAAACGTGCCCGGCGCGGAACTGGTGCTGCGCGCGCGAGAGATCGCGCCGTCGCCGCAGACGACGGTCGTCGTCAATTGCGCCGGCCGCACCCGCAGCATCATCGGCGCGCAGTCGCTGATCAATGCCGGGTTGCCGAACAAGGTCATGGCGCTGCGCAATGGAACGATGGGCTGGAGCCTGGCCGGGTTCACCTGCGACAAAGGCAAGAACCGGCGTGCCCCGGCTGTGTCGCCGATGACGTTGGAGTGGGCGCGGGGCGCGGCAGAACGCGTGGCAAAGAGTTGCGGCGTCGAGCGCATCGAGCGCAAGACGCTCGATGCATGGCGCGCCGATGCCGAACGCACGCTTTACGTCTTCGACGTGCGCGACCCAGCCGAATACGAGGCGGGCCATTTTCCCGGCGCGATCTCGGCGCCCGGCGGCCAGCTCGTTCAAGCAACCGATCAATACGTCGGCACGCTCGGCGCGCGGATCGTGCTGGTCGATGACGCGGAAGTGCGCGCCGCGATGACGGCATCATGGCTGCGGCAGATGGGGTGGCGCGACGTTTTCATCCTGACCGAGAAAGGGACCGAGACCGGTTGGCCCGCAGCGCCTGCGCTCGACATCGACACGCGATCCGACGCTGCCATTGATTGCAAGAAGCTCCATGAGCTTCTGTCCCGGAGCGCGGCGACCGTCATCGACCTTTCGCTCAGCCGGAATTATTTGGCCCGACACATCCCTGGGGCCTGGTTTGCCATCAGGACGCGGGTTGCCAACGCGCTCGAAAAGATACCGCTGCACGGCACGCTGGTGCTCACCTCGGAAGATGGCGCGCTGGCGAAGCTGGCAGTCGACGAGGCGGCGGGCCTGCTAGACCGCCCCGTGCGCTTCCTCGAGGGAGGAAACGCAGCCTGGCAATCGGCCGGGAATGCGTTTTCCGCCGAAGCGCAAATGGCCGACGACATTGTCGATCAATGGCGCAAGCCCTATGAGCGCGGCGGCGACACCAGGGCGGCGATGGCCGAATATCTGGCGTGGGAGACGGATTTGCTGCCGCGCATCGAGCGCGACGGCTCGCTGAAGTTTTTCTGCGTCGGCGCGTGAGCCCGGCCCTATAAGGGATGCCAGGCGGTATCCAGGGTGCTCGGCGCGGACACCTCCTGCCGCGCCTCGTCAATCACCTTGAGCAGCGCCCGCAAGACCTCCGCTACGCCGTTGCCGCTGACGGCGGACATCACCAGCGGGGTTTTTTTGATCACGCGCCGCAAGGCCGTCACTTGTCGTTTGATCTGATCCGGCGTGAGCGCATCGGCCTTGTTGAGCGCAACAATCTCCGGCTTATCGGCAAGGCCGTGGCCGTAGGCCGAAAGTTCGGCGCGCACCGTGTCATACGCCACGCCGGCGTCATCGGCCGTTCCATCGACCAAGTGCAACAACACGCGGCAGCGCTCGACGTGGCCGAGGAAACGATCGCCGAGACCCACGCCTTGGTGGGCGCCTTCGATCAGGCCGGGAATATCCGCCAGCACGAATTCGCGGCCGTCGGCGTTCACCACACCGAGCTGGGGATGCAGCGTGGTGAAGGGATAATCGGCGATCTTCGGCTTGGCGGCGCTGACCGCGGCAAGCAATGTCGACTTGCCGGCGTTAGGCAGCCCGACAATGCCGGCATCGGCGATCAGCTTGAGCCGCAGCCGGATCGTGAGCTCACTGCCCGGCTGGCCGGGATTGGCGCGACGCGGCGCGCGGTTGGTCGACGACTTGAAATGCGCATTGCCAAAGCCGCCATTGCCGCCGCGCAGCAGCACGGCGTGCTGCCCGGCCGCCGTGAGATCGGCGAGCAGCGTCTCGCCGTCCTCTTCGTATATTTGCGTGCCGACCGGCACTTTGAGCACGACGTCGGGGCCGTTGGCGCCATGGCGATCTTTGCCCATGCCGGCCCCGCCGTTCTTGGCCGTGAAATGCTGCTGATAGCGGTAGTCGATCAGGGTGTTGAGGCCTTCGACGGTCGCCGCGACAACGTCGCCGCCTTTGCCGCCGTCGCCGCCATTCGGCCCGCCGAATTCGATAAACTTTTCGCGCCGGAACGACACGCAGCCGTTACCGCCGTCGCCGGAGCGAACATAGACCTTGGCTTCGTCGAGAAATTTCATCTCGGTGGTTCAACTCAACGCCTGTCAGACCGGCCGCCGCTCAATGTGCCGCGCGATAGATACATATTGGCACGGCGGCGATCACGCCACCTCTCGGGCCCGTCCCCACGCCTTGAGCGACGCCCACAAGCCGCGATCGAGACGGAAGCGATCGAGCGGTGCGGACGAATTGATGGCGCGGATGCGATAGAGGCCGACGCCGGTCCACTGGAACCCGCACTTCTCCAGCACCCGCCGCGACGCCGCGTTGCCGACCCGCGCGCCCGCTTGCAGCGCGTCATGACCGAGCGCGCCGAAGGCGTGATCGATGACGGCGCGGACGGCCTCGGTGGCGTAACCGCAGCCCCAATAAAGCGCGCCGAGCCAATAGCCGATCTCTGGCGCATTCTCGCGCGGTTCGACGCCGCAGACGCCGATCAGATCGCCGCCACGGGTTATGGCGAAGGTTGCTTCGCCGTCCTGACGGTTGACCGCCGCGATGAAGCGCTCGGCGTCGTCGACGCCATAGGGATGCGGAATGCGCGCGGTATTTTCCGCGACGCGGCGATCGTTGACGAGACGCACGATGGCTTTGATGTCGCCGCGCCCCGGCGCGCGCAGCACGAGCCGCTCGGTTTCGAGCATGGGCACGCCGCGCTCCTCCGGCTGCTGCGCGAGGACTGGCTTTGCTGGCTGGCTTGCTAGAGTCATCGCTTGGGCTCCTGCAGAAAAACCGAAAGGGGAGCCGGCATCCCGGTCTCCCCTTTTTCGGAGCCCATTCGGGCCCGCCGGTTCGACTGGATGCCGGCGGACCCCATATGATCCACCGTATTACTGCGCCGCTGCCTCCGACGGACGTACCGAGACGAACACGCGGCCTTTGGTTTTGGTACGGAACTCGACCTTGCCGTTGGTCAACGCAAACAGGGTATGGTCTTTGCCAATGCCGACATTGCGGCCCGCATGCCATTTGGTGCCGCGCTGACGCGCAATGATGTTCCCGGCGAGGACCTCGGTACCGCCGAAAATCTTCAGCCCCAGCCGCTGGCCCGCCGAATCGCGGCCGTTGCGTGAGGATCCGCCTGCCTTCTTGTGCGCCACCTACTGGCCTCCGAACCTGCTAGCTACAGACACCTATACCGGATTCGTGACAAAAGCATCACTCACCGGCATCACTTCTTTTTGCCCTTTATTGCCGGCTTCTTCACTCTGGCCGGCGCCTTGGCTTTCGGCTTGGCGGGCTTCTTTGCCGCAGCCTTACCGGATTTTGCGGCCTTCCCTTTGGCAGCTTGCGGCTCGCCTTCAGAGGCCAACCCCGCGGTATCGGCGTCCGGCGCCGCCGCAGGCCTCGGAGCCGATTTCTTTCTCGGCTGAACCTCTTTGCTCGGCTTCTTGCCGTCGGTCAGGATTTCGGTAATGCGAAGCAGCGTGAATTCCTGACGATGGCCGATCTTACGCCGCGAATTCTTCCGCCGGCGCTTCTTGAATGCGATGATTTTCGCGCCGCGGCCCTGCTCGATCACTTCGGCCGCGACCGTGGCGCCGGCAATGGTGGGCGCGCCTAGGGTTACGCTGTCGCCGCCGACGACCAAAACTTCGCCGAACTCGACGATTTCGCCCGGCTCGCCCTTGACCTTGTCGACCTTGAGCACGTCCTCGGCGGCCACCCGGTATTGCTTGCCGCCCGTTTTAAAGACCGCGAACATCTCACTTCCTCGGTAATGCCGTTGCTCGGATTGGCGTCCGGACCGGCTCTTTCAGTCGATTCTGCTGATGGTTAGCGGACAATGGGCTTAATGCCGCATCGGACCCGCGCCGACCGGCGTCGTTATGACGGTACGATAAGTGCCTGTCAAGAAAAGCAAAGCGCCGCGCATGAGCCCGGCCCGATGCGTCTTGGCATTGGCGTCAAATTGATGACGTTAGCGTCGCAGGCGTGTTAAAGCGCCAAATCAAGATAAAAGCGATAAAGGGCCAACCACGGGAGGAAGCGGCCGATGACCACAAAGACGGCCAAATTCTCCCGCCGCGCCTTGCTCGCGGCCACCCTTCCCGCGATGGCGGTCACGGTCGCGCGCGCTCAAAACGGCACTCCCGCCGCGCCCGATTTTCCGAGCCACCAAGTCACGTTCATCGTGCCCTTCGCCCCAGCCGGCGGCACCGACGTGCTGGCGCGGCTACTTGCCGAGAAGCTCGAGCAAGAGCTCGGCGAGCCGTTTGTCGTCGAAAATCGGCCCGGCGCCGGAACCGTCATTGCCACCAACTTCGTCGCCAAATCGCCGCCCGACGGCTACACCATCATGATGGACGTCTCTTCGCTGGCGATCGACGTCACCCTCTACAAATCGCTGCCATACGATCCGGCCAGGGACCTGGCGCTGGTTGCGCTCATCGCCAGGGTGCCGTTCGTGCTGGTCATCAATCCGTCGCTCCCGGTCAATAGCGTCGAGGACCTCATCAAGCTCGCCAAACAACGGCCGCTCAGCTACGGCTCCGGCGGCATCGGCGCGTTTCATCATTTGGCCGCCGCGCTGTTCTGCAGCATGACCGGCATCAAGATGACCCACGTGCCGTACCACGGCACGGCCCCGGCGCTCAACGATCTGATGGGCGGCTATATCCAGCTGATGTTCAGCGATCTCGGCCCGGCGCTGCCGCTGATCAACGCAGGCAAAATACGTCCGCTGGCGGTGACGACCAAAGAGCGGTTTGCCGCCGTGCCGAACATTCCACCGCTCGCCGATGTCGGCGTACCCGGCTTCGATGCCGCGGCATGGCAAGGCGTTGTCGCGCCGGCCAAGACCCCGCAACCGATCCTCGCCAAGCTCAATTCGCAGCTCAATGCCATCGTCGCCATGGGCGACGTACGTACGCGCATGACGGATTTCGGCATGATCCCGGTCGGCACCGGCTCGCTCGACGATCTCCATCAATTTTTCCACTCCGAGATCGTGCGCTGGGCCAAAGTCGTCGAGGAAGCCGGCATTGCCCACTCCGAGTGACCGACTTGTCAGCCCGAGCCGCGCCTGAGGACATTGCGCGCCGCCTTCCCGCGGGCGATGAAATCTTTCTCGATCACGTCGCTCATTTCGTGCGCGACGGCGAAGCCGCGAGCCGGGCGCTAGCGCGTTGCGGCTTCGCGCCGACGCCGATTTCGATTCAAGTCAATCCCGATGCGGCTGGCGGCGCGCGCCGGACCGGAACGGGTAACGTCACCGCGATGCTGGAACGCGGTTATCTCGAAATCCTGTTCAAGACCTCGGACACTCCGCTGAGCCGCGAATTCGACGCGGCACTGAGCCGTCACGCTGGGCTGCACCTTGCCGCCCTTGCCGTCGCCGATGTGGGAAAGGCGCATCGACGGCTGGCAGCGGATGGTTTTGCGGTTCGCGACCTGGTGCATATGCAGCGACCGGTCGGGACCGTGGCCGGTGCGGCGACGGCGGCTTTCACGATCGCACGCGTCGAACCGGAGGCGATGCCCGAGGGGCGGATTCAGCTATTGACGCATCACACCGAGCAGGCGGTGTGGCAGGAGCGATGGCTGAAGCATCCGAACAGCGCGATCGGGCTCATCGACGTGGTCATCGCGGTTGCCGATGTCGAAGAGGCCTCGGCTCGCTTTGCCAGCTTCACCGGCCGCGGGGCGACACGGACATCCGGCGGGGCTCTCATCCGCCTCGACCGCGGCGGCGTTTACCTCGTCACGCATGACCGCGTGACCGAGCGATTGCCGGAAGTCGCGATCGCCAGGCTGCCTTTCATGGCCGGCTATGCGCTCTGCGTACAATCGCTCGCCGCGGCCGAAGCGGCCGTCGACCGCGCCGACCTCGAATGGCGCGCGATCGACGACGGAATAGTCGCGGCCTTTCCGAGCGAACTCGGCGAGGGCGCGTGGTTCTTCGTTGAGCGTGCCTCCGCTTTGCCGTGGCGGAGGTAGCACCTATTCCGCCGGAATCTTTTCGGCCGGGACCACTTCCTTGACTGCGCCGCGCCAGCCGCTGTGGGTGAGATCGAACACGACGCCGTCGGGATCGCGATATTTCGCCTCGTAAAAGGACAAGGCTGACGTCGGCCGGCCGGCCAGATAGGTGCCGCCGGCTTCCTTGACCTTCCTCTCCGCCTCGTCGAGATCGTCGACCCACAAGCCGAAGTGGTAAAGGCCGGGCTTTTCGTCGCCTTCCGTTTTCAGCAGCGCGACGTTCATCACACCATCCGACATATACACGCCGCGGCGCGCAGTGCCGACCCGCGTCATGCCGAAGGCCTGCTCGAAAAATGTCGCGGCTTTCTCAGGATCGGGAACAATGATTGCGATGTGGCGAAGTCTGGTTGCCATCGGCCATCTCCAATCTGTTGCAGCTGGGGGATGGCGCAGCTTAATCGGCAGTGCGATATTTGCAAACCTGATTTGGCGCAACCACCTAGACGAATGAGAGTTCCTTGCACACGCCGGTGAGTATCCAAACGAATATCGAAACGTCTTGGCCGGACGCAATCTACGCGCAATTTCGTCGCGTCGGCATTCGTCAGGTCGGTTATGTGCCCGATGCCGGCCACGGCCGCCTCATTGCGCTATGCCGCGACGATCCGAACATCGCCGACGTCGTGCTGACGACCGAGGAGGAAGGGGTCGGGCTGGTCGCCGGCGCTGCGCTCGGCGGCCAGCGCGCGGCGCTGCTCATGCAGTCGAGTGGCGTCGGCAACTGCGTCAACATGTTTTCGCTTCTCCGCAATTGCGGTTTTGGCTGCGTCGTCCTGGTGACGATGCGCGGCGAGTTCGGCGAATTCAATCCGTGGCAAGTGCCGATGGGCGCGATCACCGAGGATGTGCTGCGGCTCTGCGGCTTTCTTACCTACCGGGCCGACAGTCCCGATGCCGTCGGCGAGATTGTCGGCGCCGGCTGCGACATGGCGTTTAACGGCGATCTCCAGGTCGCCTTTCTTCTGTCGCAGCGCTTGATCGGCCCTAAAGTATGGACGCGATGATGCAAAGGTTGCGAGATGATTGACCGGCGCGATTTCGTACGGCAGCTCTTGATCGACCGCGGCGATCTTCTGGTCGTCCCAGGGCTCGGCTCGGCGACCTACGATGTCGCCGCGGCCGGCGATCATCCGCTCAATTTCTATCTCTGGGGCGCCATGGGCGGCACCGCCATGATCGGGCTGGGGCTCGCTTTGGCGCGGCCGGATCGGCGCGTCGCGGTGCTGACCGGCGACGGCGACATGCTCATGGGCCTCGGCAGCCTCGCCACCATCGGCGTCAAACAGCCGAACAATCTCGTCATCGTGGTGCTCGACAACGCCCATTACGGCGAAACTGGCATGCAGCCGAGCGCGACCAAGAACGGGATCGATCTCGTCGCCATGGCGCTGGCCTGCCGTTTCAAGCAGGCCTGCGCGATCACGCGCATCGAGGAGGCGGCCGACATGCGCGCTTTATTGCATTCCGGCGACGGTCCGATCCTGATCAGCGCGCGGATCAAAGAAGAGGACGTGCCGCGGGTCTTGCCGCTGCGCGATGGTCACGCCATCAAGCAACGATTTATCGCGGCGCTCAATCCAGGCTAATGCCGGACCCGGCGATCATCATTCGCGATCCGTCGGCGGCCGATGAAGCGGCATGGCGTGAGCTATGGTCCGGTTACAACGCATTCTACGAAGCAAGCATTCCGGAAGCCGTCACGGCGCAAACTTGGCGTCGCTTGCTCGATCCGGCTTCATCCATGTTCGGCCGGCTGGCTGTCATCGACGGCGAAGTCGCGGGCTTCAGCCTTTACATCGTGCACGATAGTTCGTGGACGATCGGGCCGTATTGTTATCTGGAAGACCTGTTCGTTGCGCCGAAATTACGCGGCCGCGGCATCGGGCGCATCCTGATCGCCGATCTGATCGAGCGCGCCAGATCGAACGGCTGGTCGCGACTTTATTGGCACACGAGGGCCGGCAATCCGGCGCGGCGGCTGTACGACGAATTTATTCAGGCCGACGATTTCGTGCGCTACCGGCTGTTTTTCCCAAACGTCACGTAGTTTTAGCCGCGCGTTTCACCGCCTCGATGATTTCCGGATAGGCGGCGCAGCGGCAGAGATTGCCCGAGAAATAATGGCGGATGTCATCTTCGCTTGGATCGGGATTTTCTTTCAGCAGCTGATGCGCCATCATTACAAAACCCGGCGTGCAGAAGCCGCATTGGAAGGCGCCGGCGGCAATGAAGGCTTGTTGCACGTTGGAGAGCGCGCCGTCGGCGTCGAGATGCTCGACGGTGGTGACCGATTTGCCGTCGACCCAGACCGCGAAATAGAGGCAGCCGGACACCGCCTTGTCGTCGACCAGAACGGTGCAGCAGCCGCACAGGCCCTGACCGCAGCTTTCGCGGGCGCCGAACAGATCGAAGCGCTGCAACAGCTCGACCAGGTTGCGATGTGGCTCGATCGCGGTCGTAACCGGCTGGCCGTTAAGCGAGAAATTGATGGTGCGCGCGCTCATCATTGGTCCAATCATTCGTCGTCCAGCGGCCGGCCGTCCTTGGCGCGCAACGCCCGCAGTACCGCCTCGGCGGTGATCGGCAATTCCGTGATGCGCACGCCGACGGCATCATGAATGGCGTTGGCGATCGCCGGCGACACGCCAAAGGTGCCCGATTCACCGAGCCCCTTGGCGCCGAACGGCCCCGAATGCTGCTCCGCCGTAACGAGCTCGTTCTCCATCGGGGGAATGTCGCCGATGCCGGGAATCTTGTAGTCGGCAAGCGACGCATTGGTGACTTGGCCGCCGTCGAGATGCATGGCTTCGGACATTGTGAAGCCGAGCTGCATAATGGCGGCGCCGGAAAGCTGCGTGCGCGCGATGCCGGGATTGATCGGCTTGCCGCAATCGGCGGCGTTGATCAGCCGCAAAATACGCACGTGTCCCGTCTCGGTATCGACCTCGACCTCGGCGGCGGCGCCGCCGACCATCCAGAACGGCGTGACGTTATCCGACAGGCCGGTCTGCGGATCGGGCGACTTATAGCTCGGCACATAACTCGCGGTGCCGATGACGTTGCCGGCCTGCATGCCGTAGCGTTTCTTGAATATTTCGGCCGGCGGATAATTGGTGCCTTCGGGCAACCCGGCCTCGGTGGCAAGCGCGCGCAATTTGGCGCGAGCATCCTCGGCGGCAAGCCGCACGGCGGTACCCATGTGGAATAGCGACCGCGAGCCGAGCGTGCCCATGTCGTACGGCGTAATGTCGGTATCCGGGGCGACGATGCGCACATCCTCCGCTTTCGACGCCGAGCACTTCGCCGACGATCTGTGCAAAGGCGGTGTCGGAGCCCTGGCCCATATCGACCGTGCTCTTGTAGAGGTACACGCTGCCGTCGGCGGAAACGTTGACGACGGCGACGGATGTGGTCGGCGAGATCGAGGCTTTGAAGCCGATGGCGATGCCGCGGCCGCGGCGCAGCGTGCCGGAGCCGTGATCAAACGGTTTTCTCCAGCCGATACGGGCGACCAGCGCGTCGAGCACTTCGCCGATGGCGGCGTCTTGCAGCACGGTGCCGCTCGCCTGCGGCCGGCCATCGCGCAAAAGATTCTTGCGGCGGAACTCGACTGGATCGATGCCAAGCTCGCGCGCGATCAGGTCGGTGTGGCTCTCGTAAGCCCAGACCAGCTGCGGCACGCCGAAGCCTCGCAGTGCGCCAGCCGGCGTGCGGTTGGTGTAGAGCGCGTAGGAATCGATGCTGATGTTGTCGATGTCATACGGCCCCGCGGCGGTGAAGCCCGATTTCTGCGTTACTCGCGGGCCGATATCGGCATAGGCGCCGCCGTTCCAATAGACCTCGCAGGATCGCGCCACCAGGCGGCCCGTTCTATCGACGCCGCTTTTGATGCGGAACGTCGTCGGGTGCTTGGTGATCATGTAGAACTGCTCTTCCATCGTCAGCGCGATCTTCACCGGACGGCGGACTAGCATTGCCAGCGCGGAAACCAACGCTTCCAGCTTGACGTAGACTTTGGAGCCGTAACCGCCGCCCAGATACGGCACCTTGACGCGCACGTGATTTTCCGGCCAGCCGAACAGCCGCGCGATTTCGATGCGCACAAAGGACGGCGTCTGGTTCGAGGTATAGATCGTCAATCGGTCGTCGCCCGGTTCGGCAATCGCGACATGCGGCTCGAACGGCAGATGCAGGCACTGCTGGGTCTTGAACGTGTGCTCGATCACGCGGTCGGCGGCCGCAAAAGCCTTGTCGGCGTCGCCGCGCCGCAAGTGATAGTCGAGCGCGACATTGGTGCCCTTGCGGCCTTGCAGGTGTTTGAGATCGGCAAAGGTGCCGGCAGGCCGCAGCACATCGTGAACCAGAGTGTCGGGCTGCATCGCCGCGACTTCGTCATACACCGCCGGCAATTCGTCGTATTCGGCGGAGATCAGCTGCACGGCTTGCTCCGCTACATGCGGATCGCTCGCCAGCACGGCCGCGACCGGCTCGCCGACATAACGCACTTTGTCGAGCGCCAGGATCGGCTGGTCGTGAAAGGCCGGGCCGTAATAAGGCTCCGGGATCAGCTTGCGGATATCTTCGCCGGTGACGACGCGGTACACGCCGGGTAATTCCCGCGCCGCTTATGTATCGATGCTGCGGATGCGCCCATGCGGCACGGTGGCGCGAAACACTTTGCCGTACAGCATGCCGGGCAGGCGTAGATTATGCGTATAGTCGGCGCGCCCGGTGACCTTGGCGCGCACTTCGAGCCGCGGAATATCTCGTCCGACCTGGTTCATGACTGCACTCGCTGCGCATCATCGGCCACAGCCTGGCGCACGGCGCGGCGTACATAGACGCGCAGCAGTTCGCGCTTATAGGCCGCCGAGCCATGGGCGTCGGCGAGGATCGAAGCCTCCGCGACCGCAGCATCGCCGGCACGCTTGAGCACGGCATCCTCCGGCGCCGCGCCGTCCAGTACTTTCTCCGTACTTGTCATGCGCGTGACTTTTTCCGTCGCGGCGCTGACCACGATGACCGGATCGCGGATTGCGCCGTCTTGCAGCTTAAACGACACCGCAACGCCGAGCGCAGGCCAGTCGTCGGCGGAGCGCGACGTGACTTTCATGTAAGCGGACTTTCGTCCGTTCAACGCCGGGACCGTCACCGCGGTAATGAGCTCGTTTTTCTCCAACACCGTCTCGTAATAGCCGGAATAGAGCTGTTCGAGCGGCAGTTCGCGCTCGCCGTTCGGGCCGACGATGGTGACGCGCGCGCCTAGCATGGCGAGCACCGGCGGTAAGTCCATGTGCGGATCGCCGTGCGCCAGCGCGCCGCCGACGCGGGCGACGTTGCGCACCCGCGGATTCGACAAGCGGCGCATCGCTCGTTTGCCAGGACGGGTAGTCGCGAGGCGACGTTCGCGTCTTGTTTCTACTTCGCTTAAGCGTCGCCATGGCGCCGATCTGCAATTCGCCGCCGTCGCTAAGCGCGATGCGGGAATATCGCGGCTCGATGCGATGCAGGCAGACCAGGCGGCTTGGCGCGAACACGCCGGCCTTCATCATCAGCATCAGCGCGGTGCCGCCGGCGACGGGACGAATCGTCGGCTCTTGCGGATCGAGCAGGTTCACTGCTTCTTGTAGCGACGTTGGCTCGACCATTTCGAACGGAATCACGGAACGCTACTCCCGGCGGGTTTCCAGATGTTTCAGGCGGCGGCCACGCTCAGCACATGATCGGCGATTTGGGCGCGGGTGCCGACCCAGATGTCGGGCGACGACATCGCCTGCTCGATGATCTTCTCATAAAAATACGCGCCGCGATGGTGGCCGAAGATGTGGGCGTGGCTGGTGATATCGATGATGCGAAGCTCGCCGTCGCCGGCGCGCGCGATCTCGATCACCTCGTTGTATGAATTCGAGCATCATGCGCGGCGGGTGGCCGTATTTCATCGAGGGCATGTCGTTGACGTCGTAGGACAGCGGAATAGCGACGATCCTTTTGTTGCCGTGGCTGACGACATAAGGCAGGTCGGTGTTGAAGACATCGCCGTACCAGCGGTAGCCGTGCGTCGGCGAGCAGCTTCGGGCGTGGACAGCTTCGAGGTGCCGCGCGGCGACAGCCAGCCGACGATTTTCTGGCCCGAGGCCTGTTCGAGGAGCTTGGTGCAGCGCGCGATATTGGCGCGCTCGTCTTCGTCGGACAGCAGCGCCGGGACGACGTCCATGGCGTAGGAATGCGACAGCACTTCGTGGCCGTTATCCGCGATCGCCTTGACGGTCGACGGCGAACGCTCGGCGACGACGGCATTGGTCATCACGCTTGCCTTGGCGCCGTGGCGAGTGAAAGCCTCCATCAGCCGGTGAATGCCGACCTCAACGCCGTAGGCGGCCCAGGAAATCGCCATGGTGTCGAGCACGCCGGCCGGCAGCGGATTGCCCATCGGGCTGATGCCGGGCGCTTTGCCGTCCGACCACGCTTCCAGACAGACATTGAACACGACGGCAATGCGCTTGCCGTTCGGCCACTCCCAATTCGGCTTATTCTTCATTCACGGCCCCGGACGCGGAACTCGGTCGGAGTCCGTTAAATCACAGGAAGGTTCGCCGCGTCGAGAGCAGGATCAGGCGCGTTGCAGTCGCGGGCTCATGAACCAGGTGCCCGCAACCACCAGGAGCGCAAGCAAGGCCGGCGCGATGGCGAGCGACAGGCTGACCGCGGCGATTGCCGCCGTGGCGGCCCAGCCGATCGAGGAAAACGCCTCGGCGAAAGTGGCCAACCGCGAGGAGACCTGACGGCGGCGAAATTGACTGCGTTTGGCCTGGGTGCGGAACCAGAGCTGGATCGAGGTCGCCGCCGCGGCGGCGATGACAATGCCGATGGCCGTAACCAGCGCATGCCACGGCGAGGCGATGGCCAGCGCCGCGACCAGCGGCGCGAAAATAACGGCGACAATGCCCAGCACGGCCTCGATCTTGGCGCGGACGACAAATCCGCCCGATATCGGCGCGGAGGCGACGAGATCGGGCGAATCCTCGCCCGAGATCGCAAGCCAGGCGAGCCCGCCGGCAAGCTGACCCGCCGCCATGACCAGTACCGGCACCAGGAGCTGGTAGGCGCCGTTGCCGTCATCGAAGCTCCGCCACAACAGCACGGCGGGCGGAATGAGATAGAGCATCTGCATCAGCGTCTGCGACACCAGCCAAGGATCGCGCCGCAACAGCGTCCATTCCTTGGTCCGCAGCGCCCGATTTGGCGAGGTCGCGCGGAAAGCGGTCCTGCGCCGCACCTCGACGACCGACGATGCGTCGACACCCGCCGCAGTGATGGCGTATTCGCCGAAACGCGGCGCCACGATGGCGATCACTGCGGTTAGCATCGCCAGGCTTACGGCGAGCACACCGAGAAGAGCGACGCCATCGCCCATGGCGGCACGCGCCGGCCACCAAATCATGCTCCGCGGATCGGGCATAAGGCCGAGCAGAACTTGCGACCGCAGCAGCGAAAACCGCGAGATGGTGCCGTAGGACAGGATCGCCGCGATTTGCAGGCCGATGACGAATGCGGCGCCGATCACGGCGGCAACGACCTGCGCGACAAAACGCGTGCGCCGCGCGCCGATGGTGCGAAACAGCGCAACGGAAAGCCCGACCGCCAGCGCCGTTGCGGCGGCGCCCATCGCGGCGATCAGTCCATAGGCGCCCAGCCAGCGCCAGCCGCCGCGCGCGATTAAAATGTCGATGAACGGCGCCGCGAGCGGCAGCGCCATCATCGCCATCGACAGCGCCACCGTGGCGATGCGCACCGCAAAGATTTTTTCCGCGGCAACGGGTGAAGCCAGGATCAGGTCGAGATCGGAGCGCGCATAGAAGGCGCGCGTCGTCGATTCCATCGCCTGCGAGATCATCAACAGCCATGACAGCAATATGCTGCCGGTGATTGCGACCAATGTCGCCTTGTCGGGGGCGGCATCGGCGTAGGGGCCAACCATCCAATAGGCAACGAAATGCATGAACAAGACGAAGATCGCGATGGCGATGACGGCGCGGCGCAGGCGCTTGCGCCGGCCGCCGCTCATCATGGCGAGCCAGTCGCGCCAGGCGAGGCGCCACTCATGTTCGGCGAACCACAGCGCCGTACCGGCCGGTGCGATCATGCCGCTTCCGCCGGCTGGGCCAGAAGCGCCAGAAAGGTGTCTTCCAGGCTTGCTCGATCGCCCGCCCTCGCATCGGCGGATTGCGCTTCGCTCTTGCCGGCTTGGAGCCGCAATTCGTCGAGGGTACCTTCGGCGATCAGCCTGCCGCGGGCGATGACGCCGATGCGGTCGGCCATGCGCTCGGCGACTTCGAGAATATGCGTGGTCATGATGACGGTACCGCCGGCGCGCACGCGCTCGCGCAAAACGCCTTTGACCTGACGGGCCGAGCCGGCGTCGAGCCCGGTCAGCGGTTCGTCGAGAATGATCAGCGTCGGCTCGTGAATAAGCGCGCCGGCCAGCGCCACTTTTTGCCGCATGCCCTTGGAAAAACCTTCGCAGCGTTCTTGCGCATGCGGCGCGAGATCGAGCCATCCCAGAAGCTCTTGTGCGCGCGGCTCGGCCAGCATTGGCGCGAGGCCCCACAATCCGGCGACGAATTCGAGATATTCTCGCGGCGTGAGCTTGTCGTAGATCATCGGCTCGTCGGAAATCCACGCCATCAACCGTTTTGCCGCGATCGGATCGGCGAGCGCGTCAATCCCGGCAACGCGGATGCTGCCGGCGTCGGGCCGCAGCAAGCCGGCGATCATGCGCAGAGTCGTCGTCTTGCCGGCGCCGTTGGGCCCGAGCAGCGCATAGAACTCGCCGCTGCGAACGTTCAAGTCTAGGCCGTCGACCGCGGGACGGTCGAAGCGCTTGACGAGACCGTGGATTTCGAGGGCAAATGGCGGCGCGACGGGCTGCATGAATCGGCACGCTAAGCGACAGAGGTTTCGGGCCCGTGAATCCCACGCCTCGAAATTCGTAAGTCAATTCAAACGGTAATGCGGTCGATCTCGGCGAGCTCTGCCGCCGACAGCGCCCAGCCGATGGCGGCGACGTTCTGCTCCACCTGTTCCGGCTTGGTGGCGCCGGCAATGATGCTGGCAATAAATGGCCGGCTGGCGAGCCAGCTCATGGCCAGCTCAAGAAGCGAATGCCCCCGCTGCGCGGCGAATGTGCGTAATTTCTCCACGGTATTCCAATTGCGCGCGTTGAGCAGGCCGTCGGCGTGGTGCGCGCTGTAGGAAAGGCGGGAACCCGCCGGCATCGCCGCGCCGCTTTGGTATTTGCCGGTCAACAGGCCGCTCGCCAGCGGAAAATACGGAAGCAGCCCCAGGCTGTGCTTGCGCATTACGGCGAGGCGATCTTTTTCGATGCCGCGGTCGAGCAGATTATATTCGTCCTGACACGTCACGAAGGACGACAGCCCATGTCGCGCCGCGACTGACTGCGCTTGTTCAATCTGCGCCGCCGATAGATTGGAGCAGCCGATAAACCGAACCTTTCCCGCTTTCACCAGATCGTCGAGCGCGCGCAGCGTTTCCTCGATCGGCGTTTTCGGATCGGCCCGGTGCAGCTGATAGAGATCGATCCAGTCGGTGTTGAGCCGGCGCAAGCTCGCTTCGACCGCTTGCATGATGTAGCGCCGCGAGGCGCCGCGCAGCGTTCCGGCGGCGTCCATCGGCAGCCCGAATTTGGTCGCCAGCACAATCTCTTTGCGCCGTGCGCCCAGAACAGTGCCCAGGATCTCTTCGGAGCCGCCTTTGTTGCCGTAAACGTCGGCAGTGTCGATCAGCGTGACGCCGAGATCGAGCGCTTTGTGCACGACCAGTCGGGCGGCCTCGCGATCGATGCGACCGCCGAAATTATTGGTGCCGAGTCCGACAAGGGACACCTCCGGCCCCGACGTTCCGAACCTGCGCTTTTGCATGCATTGGGCCGGGCAGAGCGCACTCAACCGCTGACATTGTAAGCCGCGATCGCCGCCATGTTGACGAGCTGGGCGTCGTTGGCCGACAGCGGCACGATCTGCACCGAACGATCGAGGCCGACCAGCATCGGGCCGATGACGTTGGCGCCGCCGAGCTCCATCAGCATCTTGGTCGAGATCGAGGCCGAATGGAACGCCGGCATGACCAGAACATTGGCGGGACCGGACAGCCGGCAGAACGGATAGGCTTCGCGCAGCTCCATGTTCAACGCCACGTCGGCCGCCATGTCGCCGTCATATTCGAAATCGACATGGCGCTGGTCGAGAATCCGCACCGCTTCCTGCACGCGATCCGAACGCTCGCCCGCGGGATGGCCGAACGTCGAGAAGGCTAGCAAAGCGAGCTTGGGGTCGTAGCCGAGCGAGCGGGCGACGCGCGCCGCTTCGACCGCGATATCGGCGAGGTCTTGCGCCGTGGGCATCTCGGTCACCGCGGTATCGGCGACCAGGACGGTGCGGCCACGCGCCAGCACCAGCGAAACGCCCATGACCCGATGCCCGGGCTTTGGGTCGATGCAGCGCCGTACGTCTTCCAGCGCGACGGAGAAATTGCGGGTCACGCCGGTGACCATGGCATCCGCGTCGCCGAGCGCAACCATGCAGGAGGCGAAGTGGTTGCGGTCCTGGTTCACCAGGCGCTGACAGTCGCGCTGCAGGAAGCCATGGCGTTGCAGCCGTTCGTAGAGATAGGCGGCGTAGGCTGAATTGCGCGACGATATCGCGGCATTGATGATCTCGATATTGCCGCCAAGCTCGACGCCAAGCGTTTGCGCGGTCTCGCGCACGGCTCGTTCGCGGCCGACCAAAAGCGCCGAGCCCAGCCCCTGATGCACGAAGGTGGCCGCGGCGCGGATCACCTGCTCCTCTTCGCCCTCGGCGAAGACCACGCGGCGCGGGCGACGCCGCAAGCGTTCATAGACGCCCTGGAGAACTCCGGCGATCGGATCGAGCCGCGTGCGCAATTGTTGGCGATAGATCTCCATGTCGGCAATGGGTTTTCGGGCGACGTTCGAATCCATCGCCGCCTTGGCCACCGCCGGAGGGATGTCGGAAATAAGCCGCGGATCGAATGGCACCGGAATGATGTAGTCCGGCCCATATTTCGGCCGCGCGCCATAGGCGACGGCAACTTCGTCAGGCACGTCCTCGCGCGCCAGCGTGGCGAGCGCATGCGCCGCGGCTATCTTCATCTCCATATTGATGGCGCGTGCGCGCACGTCGAGCGCGCCGCGGAAGATGTAGGGAAAGCCGAGCACGTTATTGATCTGGTTGGGATAGTCCGAACGGCCGGTCGCCATGATGGCATCCGAGCGCACTGCGGCGACTTCCTCGACCGTGATTTCGGGATCGGGATTGGCCATGGCGAAGATGATCGGCCGCTCCGCCATCGCCTTCACCATCGCCTGGGTCACCGCGCCTTTCACCGAAAGCCCGAAGAACACATCGGCGCCGTTGAGCGCCTCGGTGAGCGTGCGCGCCTTGGTTTTTACCGCAAATCCCGACTTCCACTGGTTCATGCCCTCCGTGCGGCCTTCGTAGATCACGCCCTTGGTGTCGCAGAGCATGAGGTTTTCCGGGCGAAAGCCGATGGCGCGCAGCAGTTCGAGGCAAGCGATGCCGGCGGCTCCGGCGCCGTTGCAGACAAGCTTGGTCGTTGCGATTTCGCGGCCGGTGAGCTCGAGGGCGTTGATCAGGCCGGCGGCGGCGATAATGGCGGTGCCGTGCTGGTCGTCATGGAAGACCGGAATGTCGAGTAGCTCGCGCAGCTTCTGCTCGATGATAAAGCATTCCGGCGCCTTGATATCTTCGAGATTGATGCCGCCCCAGCCCTTGCCGAGGAATTTCACGCAATTGATGAATTCGTCCGGATCTTCGGTCGACACTTCGAGATCGATGGAGTCGATATCGGCAAATCGCTTGAACAGCACCGCTTTGCCTTCCATCACCGGCTTTGCCGCCAGCGCACCGCGATTGCCGAGCCCGAGAATGGCGGTGCCGTTGGTGATGACGGCGACGAAATTGCCTTTGGTCGTGTAGTCGAAGGCTTTGGACTCGTCCTCGGCGATGGCGAGCACCGGCACTGCGACACCGGGCGAATAGGCCAGCGAGAGATCGCGCTGCGTCGCCATCGGCTTGGTGGCGACGACTTCGAGCTTTCCGGGGCGGCCTTGGCTGTGAAACAGCAGGGCTTCCTGGTCGGTAAAGGTCGGCCGGTTCGAATGGCTGCCGTTTTTGCCGCCGTTTTTCAAAGCCATTTCAATTCCCTACTGATGCGCCGAAGCCGTCTCGGGCGGGATGGAACCTTAGCGAACCGGACAGCCTGTACTCAAGGCAGCCAAAACGGGCTGCCGGCGGGTCGCATTGAACAAGCCGGCCGGTAAGGGTAATCCCTGCCCAAGAGCCCCGACGAATATCCGTCCGCCCCCAGCCGCAGCAGCTCAGCGCCATGATCAGATTCCTGCTTCGCCTTATCGGCCTCTGCCTGCTTGCTACCGGCTTTGTGTTCTTGGTCTATGACGGCACCAAATCCATCGCCAACCACGACGTCATCTACACCAAGGTCGTCGATGTGTGGGCGATAATCGACCAGAACAGCCTCAACTTGGTCCAAGGCTGGCTGAAGCAGAAAGCCGCCTGGGCCTGGGACCCTTACCTGCAGCGGGCTTTCGATCTCCCGGCCTGGGTCGTCATCGGAATTATCGCTATCATCCTGACCCTGCTCGGCCGCAAAAAGAAGCCGCTCATCGGTTACGCGCGCGACTAAAATCCGCCACGCGCCGCGTCAGGATGTGGGAGTGAGATGGCAGACCTAGGCTACGACTACATCATCGTCGGCGCCGGTTCGGCCGGCTGTGTGCTGGCCAACCGGCTGAGCGAGGATGCAGCCGCGCGCGTGCTGCTCATCGAGGCCGGCGGCCGCGACTGGCATCCGTATATTCACATCCCGCTCGGCCTCGGCCGCATGCACGATCGCCGCATGTTCGACTGGGGCTACGAGACCGATGCCGAGCCGAACCTCAACAACCGGCGCATCGAGGCGATGCGCGGCAAGGTTTTGGGAGGTTCGTCGTCCATCAACGTGATGGCCTATACGCGCGGCAACCCCGGCGACTACGACCGCTGGGCGCAGAAGGGCGCACGCGGTTGGTCCTTTGCCGACGTGCTGCCCTATTTCCGGCGCTGCGAGACTTGGCACGGCGGCGAAGATAGCTGGCGCGGCGGCGCAGGGCCGCTCGGCACCGAATTCGCCCGAACCGAGGACCCGCTTTACCAAGCCTGGCTCGAAGCCGCCGAAGCCTGCGGCTATCCGCTGACGCCCGACTATAACGGCAGACAGCAGGAGGGTTTCGGCCGCGGTCAATACACCATTCGCGATGGTCGCCGCTCGTCGTCCGCCAATGCGTTTCTCAAGCCGGCAAGCGGGCGAAAGAATCTCACGGTCGCGACCAACGCCCACACCACGCGCGTCATACTCAACGGCACCCGGGCGACGGGTATCGAATACGTCCGGGCGGGGTCGACGCTGCGCGCCAGCGCCGCGCGAGAGGTGATCCTTGCGGCCGGCGCCTTCAACACGCCGCAAATCCTGATGCTCTCGGGGGTCGGACCGGCGCAGCATTTGCGCGACTTCGGCATCGGCGTCGTCGCCGACCTGCCGGTCGGCAAGAATCTGCAGGACCATCTCGGCGCCTATATGACTTACACCCGCAAGCAGCCGGGCAGCTTTCACCGCGAAATGCGCTTCGACCGCATGGCGGCGAGCATGATCCGCGCCTACCTGTTCGGCCAAGGGCCGGCGACTGTGGTGCCGGGCGGGCTGCATGCCTTCGTCAAGACGCGGCCCGAACTGGCGGTGCCCGATATCGAGTTCATGTTTCGCGGCACCGCGCACGCGCCGCGTCTGTGGTTCCCATTCGTGCGGCCGGCCTTTCGCGACGGCTACGGCATCCGGCCGACACTTTTGCACCCCGACAGCCGCGGCGAGCTGCTGCTCGGCGCGGCCGATCCGCTGGTGCCGCCGCGCATCGTCTACCGGTTTTTTACCGCGCCGAACGATCTACCGACGCTGCGCGAAGGCTTCAAGCGCGCGCGCGAGCTTGCCTTCCACATGGCGCTCGATCCCTATCGCGGCGAGGAGATCGGGCCTGGGCTGAATGTCAAAACCGACGACAAGATCGACGACTGGCTGAAAAATACCGTCATCACCGCACACCATCCCGCCGGCACCTGCGCGATGGGCCGCGACGGCGTCCTCGATTCCGATCTGAAAGTGCACGGTATCGAAAATTTGCGCGTCTGCGACGCCTCGGCGATGCCCGATCTCGTCTCCGCTCATATCAATGCCTGCGTGCTGATGATGGCCGAAAAGGGCGCCGACCTTATTCGCGGCAGGAAACCACTGCCGCAAGCGGAGGCGGCCTGACCGTTGGCCGCGCAAAGAGTATGCCCTTGCGACGCCTCGCTGTGATTTTGGCAATCGTCGCCGTCACCTTGGCGCTCATCCCTTACGCGGTCGCGCCGTTCTATCGTTTTGTCGATCCCGTCTCGATGCCGATGCTGTGGCGCTACGCGATCGGCGCACGTGTCGAGCGAATCGTCGTTCCGCTCGCCGGCATTTCGCCAGCGTTGCGCCTTGCCGTCATCGTCGCCGAGGACGGCAGCTTCTGCCGCAATCCCGGCATCGACCTCGGCGAAATCCGTGCCGCCTTGGAGCAATCCCACGACAACCTCGGCGAATCTCGCGGCGCTTCCACCATCACCCAGCAAACCGTCAAAAATCTATTCCTCTGGCAAGGGCGCAGCTTTATCCGCAAGGCACTGGAGATTCCGCTCGCGCTCTGGATGACACTCGTCCTGCCGAAGCGGCGGATCCTTGAGATTTATCTCAACATCGCCGAATGGGGCCCCAACGGTAAGTTCGGCGCCGAAGCCGGCGCCCGCTGGGCGTTCGCCAAATCGGCGCGCAATCTGACCCCCTATGAGGCGGCGGAGCTTGCCGCGAGCCTGCCGAATCCGGTGCTGCGGAGCGCCCGCAAGCCAAGCATCATGGTGCGCAGGCTGGCGAGCCTTTATGAGCGCCGCGCCGCCGAATTTAGCGGGCTCGATGCCTGCGTCAGGGGCCCTTAGCATTGCCCCTAGCCTAGCAGCGATCATTCTTCTATAAGCCCGTCCATTCCGAGCAAGGCGAGTTCATCGAGAGGAGAGCGATCCCATGGCCGTGCCGAAACGAAAAACCTCGCCGTCCAGGCGGGGCATGCGCCGGTCAGCCGATGCGCTGAAGGCGCCGACTTATGTCGAAGACAAGGACTCCGGCGAATTGCGTCGTCCGCACCACATCGACCTCAAGACCGGGATGTATCGCGGCCGGCAAATCCTGAGCAAGAAATCGGAAGCCTAGAGCCTAATCGGTTTTGATGGATCAAAACCGGGCTCTAGCATTGTGTTTGAGCATGATCTTTTCCGAAAACCGGCATCCACTTTTCGGGATCATGCTCTAGCGTTCGGCCACACTACCCGCCGCTGCTTTTGGAATTCGGTCTGGAACGAGCGAGCTATGTGACGAAAGATCTGCGTCATGTTCGTGCTTGGCTTTCCGCTGCTGCTGGTCCCCTTCGCCATCTACAACATGATCGCGTTTCTCACTCCGGGCGTCAGTTGGACCTCGTCGGTGACCACCGTGCATATGATGTCCGGGCAGGATTGGGTGCTGACCTGGGAAGACATTCTGATTGCCTTCGCGATTTTTTTGCTCTGGGTCGAAATCATCAAGTCGACGCGAATTGGGACGCGAAGCGTCATGGACCACATCCTGGCGATGGCGCTGTTCATCGCCATGCTGGTCGAATTTCTGCTGGTGCCGCGGGCCGCGTCCTCGACTTTTTTCTTGTTGATGGCCATTGCCCTGGTCGACGTGCTCGCCGGCTTCATCGTCGGGATGCGCAGCGCGCAGCGCCAGGTCGAAATTGAAGGTCCGGGGCAAATCTGAGCGCCGAGTCCGGCCGATAATTCCCGCCGATAAGGCCGCAATCTCCCGCTACAGCGACCGGGAGACCGTGCCGCCCGGTGCTGTCGGCCATTGGCCGAGCGCGCGATAGGCAGCCGTCGCCGCTACCGGCTCGGCCCGGCGGCGGACGCGGGTCTGCGGCGCCTGCGCCGCGGTAGCGATCAGGTGGGCGATGAAATCGGCATTCGGCCGTTGACCCATTCGCGAAGGTCGGCTGTTGCGATCCGTCGATCCGAGTGGGACGAGGGCGGTGCTCACTTGCGTCTCCTGTCCCGAAACGGGACGTTGATGGCCTACAGCCAGGAGATCGCAAGCGCCGTGCCGCGTCGGACACGGTGCAATCCTTCGGGGGCTTACCGAATCGTTTAAAGTCTTGCCGATATGGTGGCGCGAACCCGCCGTCTGCTCGCGCCATTCGCGGACTGCACCCATTGCTCATGAGGCGACCGTGACCGAGAGCGGTCCGCGCGATTCATTTCCTCCCGGCAATGCCGGCGAGGCCATAACCGCCGCTGGCCAGCGGCCCGCCGTCGCTTCTCTTGATGCCGCCGAAATCCTCGCCTCCGTGGGCGAAGTCGCCTACGACTGGCGCATCGACAGCGACGAACTGCGCTGGAGCGGCAATGCCGGCAAAGCTCTGCTGATCCCGGACATCGCGGCGGTTTCGAGCGGCCGCGCCTATGCGCAACTCCTCGAAGCGGAGAACGCACAGGCCCGCTTCGACATCGTTGCCAAATCCGACAAGCGCGACGACGGCCACGGCGTCGCCTATGAAATTCAATACCGTATCCGCCCCGATCCCGCGTCCGAGACCAAACTATGGGTCGAGGATAGCGGCCGCTGGTTTGCCGGTCCCAACGGCCGGCCGGCGCGCGCGCACGGCGTGTTGCGTGTCATCAATGAGCGCTATGAGCATGAGCGGCAACTCACATTTCTCGCCCGTCACGACGGCCTCACGGGCGAATTGAACCGTCACCACTTGAGCGAAATTCTCGAAGATACGATCGATGAAGCATTGCGCTTCCGCTCATCCTGCGGCTTTCTCTTGGTCGGCATCGACAATCTGGCGCGCATCAACGAGTCCTACGGCTTCGACATCGCGGATCAGCTGATCGCTGTGGTCGCCAAGCGATTACGCAGCCACATGCGCGGCAAGGATACGCTCGGCCGCTTTTCCGGCAACAAATTCGGTCTCGTGCTGCGCGACTGCACGCCGGACGACATGGCGGTTGCCGCGGAACGCATGCTCACCGCGGTTCGCGACGAGATGGTACCAACCAGCGCCGGACCGATTTCGGTCACCGTCACCATCGGCGGCGTCACGGCGCCGCGTCACGCCCGCAGCGTTGCCGAGGTGCTTGCCCGGGCGCAGGAGAGCCTCGATACCGCCAAGGCCCGGCGCCGCGGCTCGTTCCAGGCGTACCGACCCAATGTCGAGCGCGAAGCCATGCGCCGGGACAATGTCCGCGCGACCGACGAAATCGTCGCCGCGCTCAATGAGCGGCGCATTTTTCTCGCCTACGAGACCGTGGCAGCGGCAACCGACCGGCAGCCGGCGTTCTACGAATGCCTGATGCGGATTCGACGCGCCGACGGCGGCCTGATCGCCGCAAGCGATATTGTTCCGGTGGCGGAACGGCTCGGTCTGGTGCGCTTACTCGATTTCCGCGTTCTTGAACTCGTCATCGATGAGATGGCGGCGGCGCCCAGTTTGCTAACAAGCTTCAATGTCTCGCCGGCCTCGACCACCGATCCCGATTGGTGGGCGGGATTGGGTTCACTGCTGCGTAAGCACGCCGGCATCGCCGAGCGGCTCACCGTCGAAATCACCGAAAGCGCGGCGATTCAGGATATCGACGAGACGCGCGGCTTCGTCAGCCGCGTCAAAGATCTCGGCTGCCGGATCGCCATTGACGATTTCGGCGCCGGTTACACCTCGTTCCGCAACTTGCGCAAGCTCGGCGTGGACGTGGTCAAGATCGACGGCGCCTTCGTGCAGCACATCATGCGCTCAGATGACGATCGCGCCTTCGTGCGCACGCTTATCGATCTTGCCAAACGCCTCAAACTCGAGACGGTCGCCGAATGGGTGCAGGACGAAGCAGCGGCCCAGACGCTGGCGGCGTGGGGCTGCGATTATCTGCAGGGCGCGCTGGTCGGTTTGGCCGCAACCGACCGGCCCTGGCTCGCAAGCCTCGCCAAGGTCATCTGAACCGGTTCGAAGCGACTTACTCGGCGCCCGGCTCTTTCTCGGTCAGCCGATCGACTTTGCGTTTCATCTCGTCGAGCTGACGCTTGAGGTCGTCGATATCGCCGCCTTTCAGCGGCGATTTTTCCAGCTCCGCGGCGGCTTCGCCGCCGGCAGTCTCGCGTCGGGCGAAAGGCGCGAACATGGCAAAGGCGCGCTCGAACATTTCCATGTTCCGCCGCACCTGTTCTTCGAGCGAGGTGAAGGCGCCGACGCCGAAAGCCTGCGCCATCTGATTGCGAAACTTTTCCTGCTCGCGGGTCAAGGACTCGATGGAGACTTCGAGGTATCGCGGCACCAGCATCTGCATGCTGTCGCCATAAAAGCGGATCAGCTGGCGCAGGAAAGCGATCGGCAACAGATTCTGGCCTTCCTTGTTCTCCTGCTCGAAGATGATTTGCGCAAGGACCGAGCGGGTAATTTCCTCGCCGGTCTTGGCATCAAAAACGACGAAATCCTCGCCTTTCTTGACCATGGCGGCGAGGTCTTCGAGCGTGACATAGGTGCTCGTCCCGGTGTTATAGAGCCGCCGGTTGGCGTATTTCTTGATCGTGACCGGCTCTGCGGCCTTGGTTGTCGTTTCAGTCATGAGGCGGGACCATGCAATATTGCCGTCAAAATAGGCGGTTTCGCGGGGCGCGGCTAGCTTTTTGTGACACCGACGTGCCGGCGGCAGCGGCCCCGCCCGGCATGCCAGCAATGCGGCCGCCATGTGCCCCTTTGCGCCTTGTCGACGGCCTGTCGCGTCCTTATGACATAGGCCAAATAACGTAGGCCAAGTGACATGGCCAAGGATCCCGCGGCTAGTTCCGCATCTGAAATAGCCCATCAGCCCGGAAGGAAATCCCCATGAAAGACGATGTCGTCATTGTCAGCGCGACGCGCACGCCGGTCGGAGCGTTTAACGGCGTGTTTGCGACGGTGCCAGCCCACGAGCTCGGCAAGACCGCGATCAAGGCGGCGCTCGACCGCGCGGGCGTCGAAGCGGCACGTGTTTCGGAAGTCATCATGGGGCAGATCCTCACCGCCGGACAGGGCCAGAACCCGGCGCGCCAGGCCTCGATTGCGGCCGGCGTGCCGGTCGAAATTCCGGCCTGGGGCGTCAACCAGCTCTGCGGCTCGGGTCTGCGCTCGGTAGCGCTGGGCTATCAAGGCATCGTCAACGGCGACAGCGAGATCGTGGTCGCCGGCGGACAGGAGTCCATGAGCGTCGCGCCGCACTGCGCCTATCTGCGCAGCGGCGTGAAGATGGGCAATTTCGAGATGATCGACACCATGATCAAGGACGGCCTGTGGGACGCCTTCAATGGCTATCACATGGGCAACACCGCGGAAAACGTGGCGCGGCAGTGGCAGATCACGCGGGCACAGCAGGACGAGTTCGCGGTGAAGTCCCAGAACAAGGCCGAGGCGGCGCAGAAGGCCGGCAAGTTCAAGGACGAGATCACGCCGGTAACGGTCAAGAGCCGCAAGGGCGACATCGTCGTCGATGCCGACGAATATCCCAAGCATGGCACCACGCTTGACGCGATCGGCAAATTGCGCCCGGCCTTCGATAAGGACGGCACCGTCACGGCGGGCAACGCCTCCGGCATCAATGACGGCGCCGCCGCTGTGGTTTTGATGAAAGCGAGCGAAGCGGCCAGGCTCGGCAAGACACCGCTCGCCCGCATCGTGTCTTGGGCACAGGCTGGCGTCGATCCGAAGATCATGGGCACCGGCCCGATTCCGGCGTCGCGCGCCGCGCTGAAAAAGGCCGGCTGGAACGTCGGCGATCTCGACCTGATCGAAGCCAACGAGGCGTTTGCCGCTCAGGCCTGCGCGGTGAACAAGGATCTCGGCTGGGATACCGGCAAGGTCAACGTCAATGGCGGCGCCATCGCCATCGGCCACCCGATCGGCGCGTCGGGCACCCGCGTGCTGGTCACGCTGCTTTACGAGATGCAAAAGCGCAATGCCAAGAAGGGCCTCGCCACGCTCTGCATCGGCGGCGGCATGGGCATCGCGGTGTGCGTGGAACGCTAGGCCGCGTCCGCGATTTGATCCACGTCATGGCCGGGCTTGTCCCGGCCATCTACGTCTTTAAGCTGATTGCAAAATGGGACGTCGTGCCCGGTACATGCTTGGCGGGATGACACCGGGATAAGGGAGGACATCATGCCCCGCGTTGCGTTGGTCACTGGGGGTACGCGCGGCATTGGCGCCGCCATTTGCAAGGCGCTCAAAGCGGCCGGCTATACGGTTGCGGCCAATTACGGCGGCAACGACGAGGCGGCGCAAAAATTCAAGGCCGAGACCGGCATCAACGTCTACAAATGGGACGTGTCGTCCTTCGACGCGTGCGCCGCCGGCGTCAAGCAGGTCGAAGCCGAGCTGGGCCCGATCAATGTGCTGGTCAACAATGCCGGCATCACGCGCGATGCCCAGTTGCACCGCATGACGCTGGAGCAGTGGACGGCGGTCATCAACACCAATCTCGGCTCGCTGTTCAACATGTGCCGCAACGTGATCGAAGGCATGCGCGAACGAAAATTCGGCCGTATCGTCAATATCTCTTCGATCAACGGTCAAAAGGGGCAGTTCGGCCAGGTGAATTATTCAGCCTCCAAGGCCGGCGAAATCGGCTTCACCAAGGCGCTGGCGCAAGAAGGCGCGCGCGTCGGCGTTACCGTCAATGCCATATGCCCGGGCTACATCGCGACCGACATGGTCAAGGCGATGTCGCAGGAGGTGCTGCAAAAGAGCGTGCTGCCGCAAATTCCGATCGGCCGGCTCGGCGAACCGGAAGAAGTCGCCCGCTGCGTGGTCTTCCTCGCTTCCGACGATGCCGGCTTGATCACCGGTTCGACCTTGACGGCCAATGGCGGGCAATATTTCGCCTAGCCACAATCCACCTATATAATTCGAGGCGTTGCAAAGCTTTGGAATAGCATGGCGCCAGCACCCCAGCCGCTCATCGAACGGCGGCGCGAGCAGATGTTTCCCGATCTCGATCCATTGGAGATCGAGCGCATGCGCCGGTTCGGCGAATGCCGCACCTTTGCGTCCGGCGACAAGCTCTTTACCACTGGAGAAATCGCGCCCGGCCTCATCCTCATCATCGCCGGCCACGTCGACATCACCCAGAGCGATCAGGCAGGTCGTCGCACCCTGATCGTCTCGCACGGCCCCGGCCAGTTCATGGGCGAACTTGCCCAACTGGCGGGGCGGCCCTCGCTTGCGGACGCCACAGCGAAAGAGCCGGTGGACGCATTGATCATTCCGTCCGAGCGGCTTCGCGCGCTGCTGGTCGCCGAAGCCGAGCTCGGCGAACGGATCATGCGGGCGTTGATCCTTCGCCGCGTCGGCCTCTTGGAGTTGGGCGGGGGCGGGCCGGTCATCGTCGGACGTTCGGAAAACAGCGACGTGCTTCGCCTGCAAGGTTTTCTGCGTCGCAACGGTCACCCGCTCCAATTGCTCAATCCGGAAGCGGACAGCGAGGCGAAGGCGCTCATCGAGCGGTTTCATGTCGATCCCGGACAACTGCCCATCGTGCTGTGTCCAGGCGGACAGTTGTTGCGCAATCCCAGTGAGGATGAGCTGGCGCGCTGTCTCGGGCTGGTGCGGGCCATCGATCCGGATCGCGTCTATGACGTTGCCGTGGTCGGCGCCGGGCCGGCCGGACTTGCCACCGCGGTTTATGCCGCGTCGGAAGGCCTTTCAGTCCTGGTGCTCGATTGCCGCGCTTTCGGCGGTCAGGCCGGCGCTTCGGCGCGGATTGAAAATTACCTCGGCTTTCCAACCGGAATCACCGGCATCGCGTTGATGGCGCGCGCCTACAATCAGGCGCAGAAATTCGGCGCAGAAATGGCGATCCCGGATGAAGTCAGCGCGCTGTCGGCGCAAAACGGCGACGCCAACGGCTTCGTTCTGCATCTGCACAATGGCGAGGCGGTCAAGACCCGCGCGGTGGTCATCGCCAGCGGCGCGCGTTATCGCCGGCTCGCGGTCGAAAACCTGCACGAGTTCGAGGGATCGAGCGTGCATTACTGGGCGACACCGCTCGAAGCAAGGCTATGCGCCAATCAGGAAGTCGCGCTGGTCGGCGCCGGCAATTCGGCGGGCCAGGCCGCGGTTTTTCTCGCCGGCCAAGGCGTCAAGGTACGGATGCTGGTGCGCCGCGGTCTTGCCGAGACGATGTCGCGCTATCTCGTCGAGCGCATCGAGAGCCTCGCCAATGTCCAAGTCGAGGCCGGCTGCGCGGTAAGTGGGCTTGATGGCAGCAATGGCCTGCTGGAAGCGGTGCGCTGGCGCCACGGCGCCAGCGGCGAAGAAATACGGCGGCCGATCCGCCACTTGTTCTTGTTCATCGGCGCAGAGCCGAATACCGATTGGCTGGCGAGCTCGGACATCAAGCTTGACGGCAAGGGCTTCGTCGTGACCGGTGAAGATGCGTCCAGCGATCATCATGCGCTGGAGACGAGCCGTCGCGGCGTGTTTGCGATCGGCGATGTGCGCGCGAAATCGATCAAGCGCGTCGCCGCCGCGGTCGGCGAAGGAGCCCAGGTCGTGGCCGCGCTACATTCCTACTTGGCTGCGACAACGGGCCATGCCGCTATGGCGACCATCCCGGCGGCGCCAGCTCAAAACCCTTGAAATCAAAGCCCGGCGCGACGGTACAGCCGCAAAGCGTCCAATCGCCGAGGCTTTGCGCCGCCTGCCAGGCCTGCGCCGGCACGACCGCCTGCGGGCGCTGGCCGGCGGCAAGATCGCAGCCAAGCGTCAGGCGCTCGACGTGTCGCGGCTCGCGGCGGATTTCCAGCACAAGCGGTGCGCCGGCATACCAATGCCACACCTCGACCGCGTCGATGCGGTGCCAGTGCGAGCGTTCGCCGCGGGCCAGCAGAAAATAGATTGCAGTTGAGACAGCGCGGCCGTCGATCTGCCGCGTATCGCGAAAAGTCTCGCGGAAATGCCCGCCTTCCGGATGCGGCTCAAGGTCCAGAAGCTGGATGACATCACGCGCCGAGAGACGATCGGTCAAAATCGGTTCTTGCGTTCGCGGATTTCCGCGAACACCTTCCAGGCCGGACTGCCGGCGAGCCCGACCGATTTCGCCACGTCCGGCACGTCCGCGCGCAGAAACGGATTGTCCGCTTTCTCGGCGCCGATCGTTGCCGGAATAGTCGGCTTGCCCGCGGCCAGGAGCTTGGTCACTTCATCGGCGCGCGCGGCCAGCGCCTTGTTGTTCGGCTCGATGGTCTTGGCGAACCGGATATTGGCCTGCGTATATTCGTGGCCGCAATAAAATTGCGTGTCGTCCGGGAGCGCGCGCAATTTCAGGAGCGAATGCCACATCATCTCCGGATTGCCTTCGATGACGCGGCCGCAGCCGATCGAAAACAGCGTGTCGCCGACAAAGGCGAGCTTGTCCGCGGGGAAGAAATACGAGATGTGCCCTGACGTATGGCCCGGCGTCTCGATGACGCGTCCTTCGATTGCGCCGACGCGCACCGTGTCGCCCTCGCTTACGGTTTCGTCGACATGGGCAATGCGCTGCGCCTCGGCGCGCGGGGCGACCACGCGGCATTTGTGCCGCGCCTTGAGCTCGCCGATGCCGGCGGTGTGGTCGGCATGATGATGAGTCACCAGAATTTCGGAAAGCCGCCAGCCGGTCTTTTGCAGCGCGGCTTCGACCGGAGCGGCTTCCGGCGCGTCGATCGACGCGGTGGCGCCGCTCGCCGGGTCGTGGATGAGAACGCCGAAATTATCCTTCAGGCAGGGGAACAGATAGGTTTCAACGGCCATGTCATTTTTCCAATTGCATGTGGCCACTAGATCATCCGCCTTCAGAGATGATGACGCAATAAGGCATGGTTAATGCCGACGGCGGCTACGGAACGACAACTCGATCCGTGCTATTTTGAGACCATGGACGTCGTCGACCTGCGAAATTTCTATGGCCAGCAGCTGGGCGTCGTGGCGCGCCGCTACGTCGGCCGCGGCATTCGCGCGCGCTGGAGCGACACACGCGCGCTGCGCGTGTTGGGGATCGGCTACGCCACGCCCTATCTCGGCCTGTTCCGCGAGGAGGCCGAGCGCTGCCTGGCCTTGATGCCGGCAGCCCAGGGCGTGGTGCGCTGGCCGTCGACGCGGCCGGCATTGGCCGCTCTGGTCGAGGAAGACGAGCTGCCGCTGACCGATTCCGCGGTGGATCGCGTGCTGCTCGTCCATGCGCTGGAAATGTCGTCCGATCCGGCGGAATTGTTGCGCGAAGCCTGGCGCGTGCTGGCCGCCGGCGGCCGGCTTCTCGCCGTGGTGCCCAATCGCCGCGGACTGTGGGCGCGCATGGATACGACGCCGTTCGGGCAAGGCCGGCCCTATTCGCGCACCCAGATCACGCAACTGCTGCGCGACACCTGGTTTACCCCGACCGGCTGGGGCGAGGCGCTCTACGTGCCGCCAATCCCGCGCGGCTGGTTCTTGCGCTCGGCGGTGGCCTGGGAGCGCACCGGTGCCACGCTATCGGCGCCGTTCGCCGGCGTGCATATCGTCGAGGCCACCAAGCAGGTCTACCGCGCCATCCCGGCGCGGCGCGAAAAGCGCCGGCTCGTGCCGGCGCTGCAGCCGGTGCTGGCGCCCTCGCCGGGCGCCGCCGCGATGCGGTGATTGCCGCACGCTCCGACGTTAAGCCGGAAACGGTCCCCAGGCCCGCTGCACAGCCGGACGCGCCGCGACGGCGTCGTGCCAACGCTTCACATTGGGATAATCGTGGAGACCGATGTCGTTGACGCCGTGAAAGTGCACGTCGGGATACATCGTCATGTCGGCGATCGAATAGTCCCCGCCGAAATATTCGTTCGCGGCAAGATGCCGGTCGAGGATGCCGAGCATATCGCGCAGGTTTGCATCGTAATGCGCCTGGGCCGGCGGCGCCTTCACCGGCGAGCGTATCGTCCAATGCCCGAACTGTTGCGCCAGCGTCGTGAACGTCGCCGAGCCGTAGAACAGCCATTGGTCGACTTTGGCGCGGGCGACTGCATCGCCCGGATAGAATTTGCCGGATTTTTCCGCCAGATATTTGAGGATCGCGCCCGACTCGCAAAGCGTCACGCGCGTGCCGCCGGGCCCATCATTGTCGACAATGGCCGGTATCTTGTGTCCGGGGCTGATTTTCATGAATTCCGGCGACATCTGCGCCTTCTCCCGCAGATTGACCGGCACGATCCGGTGCGGAAGACCGGTTTCCTCCAGCATCATGCGCGGTTTGTAGCCGTTATCGGTCATCCACGTGTAGCAATCGATCATCCCATCCTCCTGAACGCGCCGTTTTTTCGGCCTTAAGTGCTTTTGTAGGGCGGCAAAGGCGCTCTTGAGAAGCAAAGCAGGAATTGCAATCGCCCGATCAGGTTGCGCTTTTCACTCCGGCCACGGTTCGGCAGTAACGGAGGCGGCATCGGCGCCGATGTAGTCGACGAGGCTGGTTTGCCGGTCGCGCTCGAGCGCGGCGAGAAGGGTGGTTTTGATCTCGGTGACAAGGCTCAAGCCGCGGAAAACCAAACCCGAATAGACCTGGACGAGGCTGGCGCCGGCGCGGATTTTGCCGAGCGCGCTGGCGCCGGAGTTGATGCCGCCGGCGCCGACCAGCGGGAACACGCCTTCGACCCGTACATAGGTCTCGGCCAGCATGCGGTTGGCAAGCGGCAGCAGCGGCGGGCCCGATAGGCCCCCCGACTCCTTGGCCGTCTCGATGTCGTGCAGGGCTTTCGGCCGGGTCACCGTGGTATTGCCGACAATCATGCCGTCAACCCGGCGCGAACGCGCGATGCCGACGACGTCGTCAAGGTCGGGCAGCGAAAGATCGGGCGCGATCTTGAGCAAGACCGGCGTCGGTCCGGCATTGGGCGCCACGCGTTCGCGCGCGTCGATCACGCGCGCCAAAAGATCGTCGAGAACCGCCGCCTGCTGCATGGCGCGCAAGCCCGGCGTATTGGGCGACGAGATATTGACCGTGACATAGCTCGCCACCGCGGCGAAGCGCTCGATCAGCTGCACGTAATCGGCAATACGGTCGGGCGTATCCTTGTTGGCTCCGACATTGATTCCGACAATGCCTCCAGCTCGCGCCCGCTCCGCGAGCCGGCGCAGCACGGCGTCGGCGCCCTGCGAATTAAAGCCAAGCCGATTGATCACGCCGGCATCGGCATCGAGCCGAAATAATCGCGGCCGCGGATTGCCGGCTTGCGGCTTTGGCGTGATGGTGCCGACCTCGACGAAGCCGAAGCCGACCCGTAGCAGCGCATCCGGAACTTCGGCGTTCTTGTCGAAGCCGGCGGCGATCCCCACTGGATTGGGGAAGTTGAGCCCGAATACGCGCATCGCCAGCCGGCTGTCGTCCGCAGCGGCAGGCGGCAGCGGCGCGAATTTCAATAGCCTGATCGCCAAGCCATGCGCATCTTCCGGGTCGAGCGCATGCAAAAACGGCCGTGCCAGGCGGTCGAGCAGGCCGATCACGGTTTTAGCCCCGGGAGCGCGCGCCGTCCGTCGACTTCATCCGGCAACGGCTGTGCCCAAAGCACCGGCTTAATCGGCAGCGCGGCATAAAGGTGCGGAAACAGATCGCCGCCGCGCGAGGGTTCCCATTTCAGGCTCGGCCCCAGGTCGGCGCCGTCGACCGCAACTAGCATCAAATCCTTTTGCCCCGCAAAATGCTTTGCCGCCGTCTCGGCGACCTGCGCGGCAGTCGAGAAGTGGATGAAGCCATCGCGCCGATCGACGTCCGAGCCGCGATAGATCCCGGCGTGCTCCGCCTCCTGCCACGTCGCGCGCTCGCAGATCTTGTAAATCGTCGTCACGCGCGGCCCCTTCGCGACCTCGTTCGGCGGCGGACCCTATCGGCCCTTGAGCATTCAGGCAATAATTCCTATCATGCATTTCCTCCGTAGAGGTCTGTATGCTCACCCACGCGCAGGTCTGGTCGGCCATCGATCGCCTCGCTGCGCGCGCCGGTCTGTCCGCTTCTGGGCTCGCCCGTCGCGCCGGACTCGATCCGACGACCTTCAACAAATCAAAGCGCATCACGCCGCAGGGCCGCGCGCGCTGGCCTTCGACAGAATCGATTGCCAAGGCGCTTACCGCCACCGGCACTTCCTTCGACACTTTCGTCACGCTGATCGACCCCGGCAACGGCGGTGGCGCGCGCCCGGTGCCGCTTCTCGGCTTTGCCGAGGCCGGTGCCGGCGGCTACTTCGACGATGGCGGCTTCCCAGCCGGCGAAGGCTGGGACGAGATCGCCTTCCCGGCCGTCACCGACGAGCATGCCTATGCGCTCGAAGTCTCCGGCCAGTCGATGGAGCCGGCCTACCGCGATGGCGACGTCATCCTGGTGTCGCCGTCGGCGCCGATCCGCCGCGGCGACCGCGTCGTGGTGCGGACCAAAGACGGCGAAGTTCTGGCCAAGGAGCTCAAGCGGCGGACGGCCAAAATCGATCGAGCTGAAATCGCTCAACACCCAGCATCCCGACCGCATGCTCGCGACCTCCGACGTGCTGTGGATCGCCCGGATTTTGTGGGCGAGCCAGTGATCAGGCCGAGCGAGCCAGCGCGCCGTCGATCATATCGACAGTGTTTTTGATGCCATAAGCCGCGACGAACGAGCCGAAACGCGGACCGCGCTCCTGGCCGAGCAACACCTGATAGAGCATGTTGAACCAGTCGAGCGAAACGCCGGGCTTGCCGTCCTTGCCCTTTTTCTTGGCGTCGAGAAACGGCTCGCGGCGGCCGACTTCGTAGACAACCTCCTGGATCGCTTCTGCCGCGGCATCCGCGGGCAATTGCGATAACGCATCGCGCAGATCGATCAGCGCGCCGCGCTCGGCTGGAGTCGGACTCGCGGTATTTTTTCGTCGGCGCGACAAAGTCGCGATAGTAGTTGATCGCGTAGTCGACCAGCGCCGCCAGCCGCGGATGCGATTGCGGCGTCACGCCGGGCCGGTAGCGGCCGATAAAGCCCCATAGCGTCTCGGCGTTGGCGGCGTTCGACGCGGTGACGAGCGACAGCAGCATGGCGAATGGCACCGGATTGTCCGGCGGCGGCGGCGCGCCGCCGTGGATATGCCAGACCGGATTGCCGAGTTGTTCCTTGAGCCCCTGCCGCGGATAAGCGTCGAGAAATTGCAAGTACTCGTCGACATGGCGCGGGATGACGTCGAAATAGAGCCGCTTCGCCGCCTTCGGCTCGCGATACATGAATAGCGACAGACTCTCCGGGCTGGCATAGCGCAGCCATTCGTCGATGGTCAGCCCATTGCCCTTCGACTTTGAGATCTTCTGGCCGTTCTCATCCAAGAAGAGCTCGTAGTTGAACCCTTCCGGCGGTGCGCCGCCGAGCACGCGGCAGATCTCGCTCGACAGCTTGACCGAGTCGATCAAATCCTTGCCGGCCATTTCGTAGTCGACGCCGAGCGCCACCCAGCGCATCGCCCAATCCGGCTTCCATTGCAGCTTGCAGCGTCCGCCGGTGACCGGCGTGGTGACGCGCTCGCCGCCGTTTTCGTAGGTGATGGTTCCGGCCTTGGCATCGTGCGCGACCACCGGAACCTGCAGCACGATGCCGGTCTTCGAATCGATCGGCAGAAACGGCGAATAAGTCTGTGCGCGCTCTTCGCGCAGCGACGGCAGCATCACCTCCATCACTTCTTCGAAGTGCCGCAAAACATTCAGCAGCGCCTCGTCGAAGCGCCCCGAGGTGTAGCATTCGGTCGATGACATGAACTCGTAGTCGAAGCCGAACTGGTCGAGGAAGGAACGCAGCCGCGCATTGTTGTGCGCGGCGAAACTCGAATGCGTGCCGAACGGATCCGGCACCTGGGTGAGCGGCTTGCCGAGATGCGCCGCCACCATGTCCTTGTTGGGGACGTTGTCGGGGACCTTGCGCAGCCCGTCCATATCGTCGGAGAACGCGATCAGCCGCGTTTTGACCTTGTCGTCGGTCAACACGCGAAAGGCATGGCGCACCATGGACGTGCGCGCCACTTCGCCGAAGGTGCCGATATGCGGCAGGCCGGACGGTCCATAGCCGGTCTCGAAAATCACTTCGTCCTTCGGCTTGCGCTTCAGCCGCGCGACGATCTTGCGCGCCTCCTCGAACGGCCAGGCGTGCGAAAGTTCGGCGAATTCGCGGAGCGAAGTGGAGAGGACTTCTACATTCGTCATCAAATCGTGCTTTCGTCGCAGGTCCCGCGCGCTATAGCGTCAATTGCCGCCAAGTCAAACGCCTCAAAACGGACTGATCGGAAAATAGCGCAGCCACAGATCGGTGTAGCTGCCCTTCTCCCACTGCCGGAACAAGGCCCAGTTCAGGGCTTGCCGCAACAGATCGTTGCCGCGCTTAACGGCGATGCCGATCCCCTCGCCGAAAAAGCGGCTTTCCAGATACGGCCCGCCGCGAAACGCGCAGCAACCGGCCGAATCGGCGCCGTTGAGCCAGAGCGCCAACGAAATGCCGTCGCCGAACAAAAGGTCGACGTCTTTGTTGCGCAACGCCGCGCGCGCCGCGTCGTCGTTGGCATAGGGTTTCACTTCAGCTTCCGTGAACATCTCCTTCAGAAACGCCTCGTGCGCTGTGCCGGCGACCACCGCGATCTTCTTGCCCTCGACCAGCTCCGGCTGGACATCGCGGATCGGGCTGTCGACGCGGGCCACGAAACGCGCCGGCGTGCGGTAGTACGGATCGGTGAAATCGGCGCGCTGGCGCGCCAGCGCGGTCGGCGCAATCGAGGCGATCACGGCGTCGCCTTGATTGGCGTTGAGCGCATCGAGCAGCAGATCGAAGCGGCGCGCCTGAATGGTGCAGGTGGTCTTGATCTCGTCGCATAACAGCCGCGCCAGGTCGACGTTGAACCCGGCTGGATTGCCGTCGGCGCCGGCGTAGTCGAACGGCGGATAATCGAGGTCGGTGAGAAAGCGGATCGATTGGATGCGCGACAGGTCGGGACGCTCCGGCCGGCGGCGCGGATCCCAGAATCCGGGGACCGCGGCGCCCCGCGGCAAAGCCACGCCATCCTGCCCCCAGGCCGGGCTCGCGCCGGGACCGGCAGCCAGCGCCGCGCAGAGCAGCGCCGCAGGCGCCAGTGCCGCCATGGCTCGCGCGAAACTCAGCGGTATTGCTATTCCAGGTGGCATAGGCCACCATCTTATCGGTTGCATGTCTGTTTCCGTCTCTGGGCCCGCTTAGCGGGGGCTTGGGGAAAAGTCGAGGCGGACAGCGCTGTGCGTTGTGTTGGGGGGCAACGGTGGCGGTCGGTGGCATTGGAGGCGCGGCCGTTCGCCGGGCCAAAGCGAGAAATTGGCTCACAAACGTCGCGCTGCCGACGATCCTGCCGCACTTTGGCCGTCACCAGCTAGTCGCGGGCCGACCGAGCGGCTGCCCGGAACTCGATTGCGTCCGCCACCTGCTGCCGGGTCGGATCCTGGCCGCCGCAGAGCGTCGCGCAAGATCGATTGGCGTCGGCGCGGAGCGCGTGCTGATTTGCGCCGACGCCATGACCGAGGAAGCCTATCTTACGGCGCTGGCGAGTTCTCTCGAGACCTCCTATGAGCGGTTCGATGGAATTGCGCGCAGCGCCTGCCCGCTTGACGACGATCAACTGGTGCAGGCCGCAGCGGCCGGACTGCTGCCGCTGCGCGAGGGGCGCGGATTGGTGTGGATCGTCGCGCCGCGCGGCCTTACCGCCCGCCGGCTTGCCGACCCTCGCGAGCAACGTCCGGCGTGGCTGCAATCGTTCCGCCTGACTTCGGCGGATCGGCTCCGCCATTTCGTTCTCCGGCATAGCCAGCGCGCGCTCGGCCGGCGCGCAGCCGAGAGCCTTCGCTGGCATCGGCCGCTGTTCTCAAATGCGCCGCCGGAACGTGGCAGGCCGGCCCTGAGGACCGTCGCCCTGGTGGCGATCGCATTCATCTTTTTCGCCCTCGCGCCCCTTCCCGTGATCGAAGGCGTGAGCGGTCTGTGCTGCGTCCTGTTTTTGGCGGCGGCGATCCTGCGGCTGCTGAGTGCTTGCTTCGGCAAGACGGCTGCGGACAGTTCCGCACCTCGCGACGACCGCGAACTGCCGATCTACACTATCATCTGCGCGCTTTACCGGGAGGCGGCGGTCGTGGAGGATCTTGTCGGCGCCATCCGCGCCCTTGATTACCCTCCGGAAAAGCTCGACGTGAAATTCGTGCTCGAGGTCGACGATCATGCGACGCACCGTGCCCTCCACGACCTCAATCTCGGACCGCCCTTCGAGATTATCGTCGCACCGCCAATCGGTCCGCGCACCAAGCCCAAGGCGCTCAACGTCGCCCTGCCGTTGGCGCGCGGCGCCTACACCGTGGTCTATGACGCCGAGGACAAGCCCGAACCCGATCAGCTTCGCCGCGCGCTCCAGACGTTTCGCAAAGGCGGCACACGGCTCGCTTGCGTGCAGGCAAGCCTGACCATCGACAATACCGCCGATAACTGGCTGGCGGGCATGTTTACCGCCAATTATGCCGGCCAGTTCGACGTTTTTCTTCGCGGCCTCGCGGCACTGAGCCTGCCGTTTCCGCTGGGAGGCTCATCGAATCATTTCCGCACCACCGTGTTGCGCAAGGCCGGCGGCTGGGATTCCTACAACGTCACCGAAGACGCCGACCTCGGCATCCGCCTTTATCGCCTTGGCTATCGCGCGGCGGCCATAGCGTCGACAACTTATGAGGAAGCGCCGGCGCGCTTCGTGCCTTGGCTCAAACAGCGCACCCGTTGGTACAAGGGCTGGATGCAAACCTGGCTGGTGCACATGCGCCGGCCCGGCCGGTTATTTCGGGAATTAACGCCTGCCGGCGCCATCGCTTTTCAAATATTTTTTGCCGCCAACGTCCTGGCGGCCTTGATCCACCCTCTTTTCATGGCCGGCCTCGGCGTCACGGTCTATGCGCTGCCGACGCCGTGGGCGAACACGGTCATGGAGAATGCCGCGCCAATCTTCGCGACCAGCCTTCTCTCCGGCTACGCCTCGACGATCGTGCTCGACGTGATCGGCTTGCGGCGCCGGGGATTGCTCGGCAATGCCTGGGTGCTCATCCTGACACCGCTGCACTGGTTACTGCTGTCGGTCGCCGCATGGCGGGCGCTGTTCCAGCTGATCTACGATCCGCAGCGCTGGGAAAAAACCGAGCATGGAAGGGCGACAACGTCGCGCGTCGCCGGATCGCACCGCTTGCGGCCACAGCGCCGACGATCGCCCGAACAATCGCGGCAACTGCCGGCGAATGAGCCGCGTGCCGGAATGACCGTCGGCCGAGCGCACAGCCCGCCCATCGCACAGATCGGCCCCGGCATGCCCATCGCACCGATGAAGATCATGGAGACGGCCTGCGGAACGCGGCTCGCTCGCTAAACCGGCAAATTTACATATAGCGCCGCAGATCGGCGGCTTCCGCCTGGGGCGTGCGGGTCATATTGAACGGCGCGACGAAGCGGCCGTCTTTGTCCATCAGATAGACGATGGCGGTGTGGTCCATCGTGTAGTCGCCGTTTTCGAGCGGAACCTTCTTGGCATAGACCCGGTATTCCTTGATCGCGGCGTCGATCTGCGCCTGATTGCCGGTCAGCCCGCGCAGACGCGGATCGAAGTTCGACAGATAATCCTTCAGCACTTTGGGCGTGTCGCGATCCGGATCGACGGTGATGAACAGCACGCCCGACGCGATCGGCGTCGGGGCCGAGCGCCTTCATCATCTGCGACATGTCGAACAAGGTGGTCGGGCAGATGTCCGGACAATGGGTGAAGCCGAAGAACACCAGGAACGGGTGGCCCTTCATCTGCGCATCGGTAAATGGCTTGCCGTTCTGGTCTTCGAGATCGAGCGGTCCGCCGATGGCGGCGACCGCTTGTCCGATCGGCGAAAACGGGCGGCCGGTGACGAAAAAAATGACGCCGAAAATCAGGAAAAGCCCGCCAAGGAATGCCGCCAGCAACAGCATCAGGCGCGAGGCTTGAGCGTTCAGTTTCGCGTCCATCGGTCTCGTCCAGTCAGCCGAAACACGCCGAAAACCCGACGCGAATGGTCTCGAAAAAAACCGTCGTTCCGTAATGCGCCCACAGTAAGACGGTGCCGATCAGGGCCAGCGCGACGATAGCGCTGATCGCGAGCGACCGGCACGGAGACATGGGAGCGGGCAACGATATCGGGCATGGCTGGCGTTCCGGCACCTTAAATAGGCCGGAACCCGAGCGCGGACAACGGCATCGCAAGCCGGCCCGACGCCAGCGCGCCGAGCGCCGCTTTGCCTACTGACAGGTGCGATAGAGCGCCGACAGCTCCCGCCCGCGCAGCGTAATGAGCTGAGGGGTCAGGCCGCCATGCCGATTGATCCAGGCCCGGATGTCCGGCGGATAGAGCCGCATCACCAGGCGGCTGCCGCGGCGCGTCGGCACCAGCGAGCGCGACACGTCGTCGTAGTACGACGCCGCATGGAAGCCCAGCACGGCGCGCTGGGTGACGCAGATGCGATTTCGCGGAATAATGCCGGTCAGCAAGCGTGCAGGCCGAGAGGCAGGGCCCGTCGATAACCACGTGCTGCCCGGAAGCGCGCATCGCATGGAACTTTTGGATATAAGAGGAAACCTCGCCCCCAGGATCGCTTACGATGCGAACGTCGGCTGACGCCGCAGAAGTCACCAGGGCCGACGCCAAGGCGCCGGCCAAAACTGCCTGCCATTTCATGGAGTAACCTCTCCCCGCTCAATCGTCCGTGATATCTTCCGGCATTGTGGCAAGAGTTCGGGGATTCCCCGTCTTTATGCCGAAAAATCGATCCTCGCCGACAGCGCGTACGCGCGCGGAAAGGAATGCTATAAGAAGCCGGGGACGCCACGCAGGCGTAAATCATCACCCGTTCGGCAAAAACACCGCGAAAAGAGTGCTCACACATGGAAACGTCAGTCGCGCGCAAGTCAGTTCAGCAATCCAATGTTCCGGATTTCGCCACGGCCTATTACCTGCTCGAAGGCTTGAACGAGATCGGCATCGATTATCTGTTTTGTAATTTTGGAACCGATCATGCGCCGATCATCGACGAGATGGCGCATCGAAAGAAACGCGGCGACGCGATGCCCGGCGTCGTGCGTTGCCCGCACGAGAACACCGCCGCCCATATGGCGGCCGGCTATGCGCTGGTCACCGGGCGCGGCCAAGGCGTGCTGGTCCATGTCGACGTCGGCACCGCCAACACCGCAAACGGCATGCACAACCTGTTCCGCAGCCGCCTGCCCGTCCTGCTGATGGCCGGCAAAGCGCCCTATACGGCCAACGACGAGCTTGTCGGCTCGCGCGACACCTACGTGCATTTCGTGCAGGAGCCGTTCGACCAGGCGAGCCTGGTGCGGCCCTATCTGAAATGGGAGTGGACGCTGCCGTCGGGCGTGGTCGTCAAGGAAGCGCTGCGGCGGGCTTCTTCGATCATGCAGAGCGAGCCGCGCGGCCCGGTTTATCTGATGATGCAGCGCGAGACACTGACGCAGCATTGGAAAGCGGACGAGATCCGGCGCTATACGGCCGAGCATTTTGCGGCGACGTCGGGCGGGAGCGCCGATCCCAAACTGGTCGCCGCGCTCGCCGACAAGCTGCTGACGGCGCAAAATCCGATCCTCATCACCGGCTATGCCGGACGCCACGCGCATGCGTCGCGCGCGATCGACGCGCTTGCGCAATTCGCCGGCATCGCCGTCTACGAAGCGAACATGACCAACAATATTTCGCACGACAGCCCGTGCTTCGTCGGCTTCTCGCCCGACAAGGCGATCCCGGAGGCCGATGTGGGGCTGCTGGTCGACGTCGACGTGCCGTGGTTCCCGAGCGCCGTGCATGCCGACGACAAGACATTCTGGGCGCATATCGACATCGATATTCTCAAGCCCGGCTCGCCGATGTGGACCTTTCCCGGCAATATCCGCATGCAGGGTGACAGCGGCCACATCCTCGACCAGGTATTGGCGGAGCTCAAAGCGAAGGCGACGCCGCAATTCAAGGCAGCGGCGGCGGCGCGGATGACGCGCATCAAAGCCGCCCGCGACGAACGCATCGCGCGCGCCGCCAAGCTCGCGGCGGATAAGGGCAAACCCGGCGCGATCAATCCGCATTACCTGATGGCGGAACTCGGCAAGCTGCTCGACGACGAAGACATGATCTTCAACGAAGGCGTCACCAATGCCGCCGCGGTGCTCATGCAAATCCCGCGACGCGTGCCCAATACGACGGTGCGCGCCGGCGGCGGCGGGCTGGGCTGGTCCGGCGGCACGGCGCTCGGCGCCAAGCTCGCCGCTCCCAACCGCCTTGCGGTGCAGATTTGCGGCGACGGCGGCTTTTACTTCGGCAACCCACCGTCGGTCTTTGCCGTCTCGCAGCAATACAAGCTGCCGATCTTGTCCATCGTCATGGACAACACCGGCTGGAACGCAGTGAAGCAATCGACGCTGCGCGTATTCCCCGAAGGCGAGGCCAAGTCGGTCAATTCGTTCGAGGCGGAGCTCGCGCCGAACGTCCACTTCGCCAAAATCGGCGAAGCCTTCGGCGCCCACGCCGAGGAAGTCAGCGATCCTGCCGATGTGTCCGCGGCGCTGGCGCGTTGCGTCAAGGAAGTCCGCGGCGGCCGCACCGCGCTCCTGCACGCCCGCGTGACGAAGCTCTAAGAACGTTCGGCATCCTTGCAAAAACGATCCTGCTCATTCCCGCTGATGCGGGAATGAGCAGTGAATGCCGCGCGACGCTCGACTTACGGACTGGCGTGATTGATGAATTTTTCCGGCGGCCGCTCGCCCCATTGCGACCGCAGCGCTTCATCGGCCGGAATGAGATGGGAGCCGTTGGCGAGGTTGAGGCGATCGCTGTCGGCCCAATGCTCGTGGACGCGACCCCAGGGATCGGCCCAATAATCGTAGACCTGGCTGCCAAGGACGTGGCGGCCGATGCCCCACATGTGCTCGTAGCTGCCAAACGATTTGAGATAGTCGTGGCCCATGCACACGTCGTCGATATCGGGCACTTCGAATGAAAGATGATTCAGTCCGGTCTTCTCGTGACGCAGGCAGAAGAACACGTGGTGGTCGACATAGGCGTCACCGCGGTCGCAGCGATTGAACGAGCCGATCAGGTTGTCCTGGTTCTCGACATAGACGTCGTCGGAGCAGATCATTCCCAGCGTATCGCGGAACCAGTCGACCGTTTCGCGGAAACGCGGCGTCATCAGCACGCCATGGCCGATGCGTTTGACGTGCGCCGGCCCCCTGGGCAGCCGCATCAATTCGCCGGCGCGCGCGGTCGGCGCCTCGCCGGTATTGAGCTTTTGCCGCCTGACCGGAATGGCATCGACCTTGGCGATGCCGCAAACGACCTCGATCTGATAGCCGTTCGGCTCGGTCAGCCGCACGCGCTTGCCGCCGCCCGGTTCGTCGATGTTTTCGACCCCCGTGGCGCCCGGCGCCTTGGCCAGCCGCTTCAAGTCGTCTTCGTTGTCGACGTAATAGGCAATACCGACGAATTTCGAATCGTCGCCCTTCTCGGTGACATGGATGTGGTGACTGGGATCGGTGCCGCGCATGTACAAGGCGGTGTTGGTCCGCTCCGCCCGGCGCATGCCGAACCGGGTCAGAAATTCCTCCATGACGTCGAGATCGGGGGCCCGCAGGCGCCCATAGGCGATGTCGCTCACCTTGACCCAGGACATATCGTACTCCCTCGCATGTCGTTCGACGCGGCATCGATACCCGCGCGGCTACCGCAAGTGTGCCACGATCAATGCCATACCGGCAATAATCGCTCACATGCGGTAATCGCTCGGCACGGTTGCGTCGACCTGCTTGCCGCCCATGGCGTTGAACAAGGGCGTCAGCACGATGGCCACGATGAGGTTGAGAATCACCGTGTAGAGCGCCGCGTAACCGGGGAAGGTGTGACCGGCTATTGCCAGCGGATAATTTGGCGCCCAGTTTGCCGCGTTGAACATCCAAACTCCCACCGCGGTGCCCACCGCCCAGCCGACCAGCAACGCCCAAGCGTTGAACCAGCGTGTATAAACGCCAAGCATGACCGACGGCAGCGTCTGGATGATCAAAATGCCGCCGAGCAATTGCAGGTAGATCGCATATTGCGTCGGCACGGCGATGATGAAAATGAGTGCGCCCAATTTCACGATCAGCGATACCCACTTCGCCATCTGCGCTTCCTGCTTGTCGGTCGGATTCTGGTTGATGAATTCGCGATGGATGTTGCGGGTATAGAGATTGGCCGCGGCAATCGACATGATCGCCGCCGGCACCAGGGCGCCGATACCGACCGCCGCGAAAGCTATGCCGGCGAACCATGACGGGAAACTATGCAGGATCAGCGCCGGCACGGCGAAGTTGTTGCCGAACTGCTTAAAGCCGCCGGCAAATTCCGGCATGGTGCTCACTCCGGCGGCGATGGCGAAGAAGCCGACCAGGGCCAACAGACCGAGCATGAAGGAATAGCCCGGCAGCATCGCGGCATTGCGGCGGATGGCGTGACCGCTCGAAGCCGCCAAAATGCCGGTTATGGAATGCGGGTAGAGGAACAGCGCCAGCGCCGAGCCGAGCGCGAGCGTGGCATAGACGCCGTATGAGCCGGTGGTGTTGGCGCCGGGAACCGCCAGCAACAATTTCGCCGGCGGTATCGCGGCGAAAATCTTGCCAAGGCCGCCGAGCTCGATCGGCACGACAATCACGGCCGCGAAGGCCGTCACGTAGATCAGAATGTCCTTGACGATGGCGATCGACGCCGGCGCCCGCAGGCCGCTGCTATAGGTGAACGCCGCAAGGATGACGAAGGCCAATATCAGCGGCAGATCGGCGGCAAAACCGGTGCCCGAGACGCCCATCGCGCCGATCACAACCTGCAATCCGACAAGCTGCAACGCAATGTAAGGCATGGTCGCAACAATGCCGGTGATGGTCACCGCCAAGGCGAGCCAGCGGTTGCCGAACCGGCCGCGCACGAAATCGGCCGGCGTGATGTAGTTGTGCTTGTGGCAGACGTGCCAGAGCCGCGGAAACACCAGAAACAGGATGGGGTAGATCATGATGGTGTACGGCACCGCAAAGAAGGCGATGGCGCCGGCGCCGAAGGCGAGCGCGGGAACAGCGATAAACGTGTAGGCCGTATAAAGATCGCCGCCAACCAGGAACCAGGTGACGACGGTGCCGAACCGCCGGCCGCCCAGCCCCCATTCATGCAGCACATCGAGATCGCCCTTGCGCCATTGTGCAGCGGCAAAGCCGAGCCACGTTATGAATCCGAACAGCACTACGAAAATGATGAGAGCGGTCCAGTTGATATCCTGCACGGCATGCCTCCCCAGGCTTGGCGTTTTGTTGCCGATTGGCTCGCGCTATCGCGCGGGCATCGCCCGACCTTTAAGTCCTAAGCTTCGGTCGCGAAGTAAACGATCGCGGTCAGAACCGCGCCGATAACGACCCAGAGCATCTGATACCAATAGAAAAACGGTATGCCGGCCCAGGACGGCTCGACCGAGTTGTAAAACGGCGGCCACAGCACCGCGACGAACTGAACGACAAAGAGCAGATACCACCAGTTCCAGCCACGCCTTTCGGTTTGCGGTTCCATGGTTTTCCTCTCCCCAGACGAGCCATTCGAGATTCTGAACGGGGACGATAGCCGCTGCATCACGCCAATCAAGAAAAAAGTCGCCGGAAGCGGGCAGAACAGTCCGGCTGGTCTCCTTCGACCGCACTGCAATATCGGCGGGTTGGAGCGGGCGATGGGAATCGAACCCACGACATACAGCTTGGGAAGCTGTCGTTCTACCACTGAACTACGCCCGCGCCGTGGGCTAGAATACCGAAGTCAGGCAGCGCGCGGCAAGCATTACGCGTTGCTTCGCCTGGGCGGACTGCGGGTAAACTCAGCCTGAAATCAAATGTTACTCCCATGCCATCAGATGACGACATCGAGGTTCTTTCGCCACCTGGAGCCATCAAGCCGACCGGCACCTGGAGTCTGGCCGTACGTGCCGGCGATTTCGTCTTCGTCGCCGGCATGCGCGGCATCGATCCGGTGACGAACCTGCCGGTCGATGGCGCCGAGGCCCGCATCCGACAGGCGTTCCTGAATATGAAAACCCTCGTCGAGGCGGCCGGCGGCACGCTGCGCAATACCGCACGGCTCGTGGTCTATGTCACCGATATGCATCGCTATCGGCCCATGGTGAACAGCATTCAAGAAGAGCTCTGGGCCGGCGGCCCCTATCCGCCGCGCACCATCGTCGAGGTAGCCCGTCTCAATCAGGACGATATCGCCGAGGTCGAAGGAACGTTCTTTTGTCCGGCGCAACGCCGACCGTGAGGCTGCGGGCGCGGCTCATAACGCGGTCACGCCGCGCATACGGCGGTGAGAAGCTTTTCCATCTCGATGGACAGCCGTTCGCTGCGACTATTCACGGCCGAACTGTTTGCGCAATTCGGCTTTGGCGCGGTCCAGCGTCTTCCGTTTTCCCGGCGGAAGATTCTTGCCGGCCCGATTGATGTAGAAGGTCAGCATCGACAACGCCGATCGATACGGATCTGACTTGCGGCGGCGGCTGCGCTCCGCCGCGCGTTTCAGCGATGCGGCGATCGCCTTCGGATCGCGCTCGGTGAATACGCCCTGCTCCAAGTCCAAGGCTTCACTTTCGCCGGTGACCCGTGCCGACCAACGATGCCTTGTTGCAGGGCGGGTCAAAACGCCCCGAGCAGATTTACGCCGCGACGGTCTGCGCCGCGCTGTTTTGGGTCGTGACGATTTTCGAGCCGAAGTTTTGACCACGGCAATATCCGCTCGTTACGCATACGCTCGACAAACTAATGAGGACAGTCCTTGGTTCCCATTCCTGAGGAAGACGCACCTATTCGGCGGCTATGGCGTGGGCCGGCCGTGCCGCCAAATCGGCAAGGCATTTGGTCAGCGCTTCACCTTCGGGATCGAGCAGCGCCGCGGTCCGGGCGCTGGCGATGGCATCGATCGCCTGTCGCGTCGGCATGGTGCCGGCCAGCGCCGGCGCAATCACGTGCTCCACGATCAGACGATAATTGCCGCTGCCGCGCTTGTGGGTGTCGCCATAGCCTTTGATGAGGCGGGCGCATTCGGCGATCTCGATGGCAAGCTCGGGCGAATGCGCCGTGGCTTGCGCGATAAGCTCAAGCCACGTTTCGATTTCGTGCTGCTCCTCCTGGAAGCGGAAGGTTTTGCGCCGAACGCGGCGCAGCGCGGCGAGCAGCTTGAAACGCAGATAGCCGGAAACCGACGCGGTATTGATTGCCATGCCCCAATGAACGCTGCCGAATGCGGGATGACGTTTCGCCAAACCGAGAATGGGCCGCGCCAGCCACGGCGGCAAAATCGAGCAGAACTCATCGATCCCGGGTTTGAGGAATTCGGTGACCGTGAAAATCTGTGTGGGCTTGACGCCAAGCTCGCGCGCGATGCGGTCGAAGCGCGCCGGATCGATCTTGACCTGCGCCACGCGGATCACGTCCTCATATGACATCCGCACGGCGAGATGCCGCGCGGTCGCCGCGACAAGCCGCCCATTGGCCCCGGATTTCGCATCGGCGACGCGGATCGGATCGAGACGATCCAGATAAAGCCGCGCATAGGCAAGATCCTGGTAAGCAGCGAGCCGGCGAACGCCTTCGGTCATGAACATGCACGCGGCGTCGGGCATAGCCGCGATTGCCCGTTCAAGATCGGCAAGCGAAGCAGATGCCGCGCGCTGACGTTTAGGCGGTTCCGCCCGCCGTTGCGATCCGGCACGCGCCGCTTCGTATCCGGCACGGAAGCCGCGCAGATTGGCGGCAACCGCTTTGCCGTCGGCGCGGATCGCCGCCTCGAATGCTTCGGCAGGAATCGGCAGCGCGCCGGCCGCCGCGATCGCACCGAGCATCACCGCATTGATCATGGCGCCGCTGTCGCGCGCGATGGCTTCGAGATCGAGCAGCAGGACATTCTTCGAATTCTTCTCCACCGCGGCAATGAGGCGGTCCGGATCGTAGCGGCCGTCGCCCATCGCCATCTTCTCGACCGTTAAATAGGAGCGACTCGTCGAAGCAATGGTGGTGGTGCGATCCGCTGTAACAAAGCCGCCGGCGATGGCGCGGCCGGCTTCCATCAGTTCGCTCGCCACCACCAGATCGACGTCGCCGACACCCGGCGCCAGCGCCAGGATCGGATACAGGTCGGCGGCGGATCTCGGCGCCGGGACGAATTCGATGTGGTAGGTGGTCGCGCCGGTGCGCTGCGCGACGCCCGGGATGGAGGTCGATTGCACGGGAAAATTTTGGCTTGCCGCCGCGGCGACGATCCAGTCGGTAAGCACGCCGCCGCCCTCACCGCCGAGCGCGGCGATCAAAATCGTCAACGGGCGTATCTGCTGCTGCGACGGACTGATGACCGCCCCCGTTCCTCGTAGGGAAGACGGTTGGGGCGAGAGGGTTTGTGACCCCCCAAAAGATTCGATCCCGCCCTTTCCATTGTCGGAACAGGGAGCCGTTTCGCGGCCGCGGCCGAGCCATCCAATCGCAGCGCCGCGCACGCGGCTGAGCGTGCGATCCCACCAAGTCGGATTACTGACGACATCGGCGCGATAGAACGACGGACAGAGCACGGCCGCATGGGCGACTTCGCCGCACAGCCCGCAGCCGACGCAACTCTCGATCACAGTCGCCACCGGATCGGAACGCAACGGATCGGGATTGGGCTTGACCGTCAACGACGGGCAGCCGGACAGCCGGATGCAGGAGTGGTCGCCGGTGCAGATTTCGTCGTCGACGCCATAGCGCGTCTTCACCACGCGTTCGCCGCGATTGAGCTTCTCGGCATCCTCGGCGCGAACGCGGCGCTGCCGCGCCAACATGCATTCGCCGTCGGCGATGATCACCTTGAGGCCCCGCTCGGCCGTGCGCATCGCTTCCTTCAGCGTCGCCGCCATTTTCGCAACGCTGTAGCTGCGTACCGTGCGCAGCCAGGTGACACCGAGCGAGCGCAGCGTGTTCTCGATAGTGATGCCGGTCGGCGTGCCGCTGCGGTTTGCCTTGCTCGACGGCAGATATTGCTGGCCGGTGGCGGAGGCGTAGCCGTTCTGCATCACGATGAGCACGCCGTCGCCCTTGTTGAACATGTTCGAGGCGACGCCGGTGATCAGGCCGTTGTGCCAGAAACCGCCATCGCCCATGATCGAAATCGTCCGCTTCTTCATGTTCGGGCCGACCGCAGCCGCGCTGGCGAGCGACATGCCGTAGCCGAGAATGGAATTGCCGAGCGAAAACGGCGCGAACGTCGCGAACGAATGGCAGCCGATATCGGCGCTGATATGGGTCGGACCGATCTCGCGCTGGGCAAGTTTTATCGCGGCAAAGACCGGCCGCTCCGGACAGCCGGTACAGAAATTCGGCGGCCGCGGCGGAATATCGCCGACAGCAGCGGCAACGTCCGATTTGTGGTCGAGTATTGCTGCGACCCGCGCGGCCACTCCGTCGGCATCGATGCCGGCGGAACGCGTGTCCGACAGGAAAGCGGCGATGCCGCACAAAAACGCTTCCGAGGTGTAATCGCCGCTGCGCGGCAAGCAGCCCTTGCCGAGCACCCGGGTCTGGATATCCGCGCCGCGCAAGATGACATTGACTTGTTGCTCGACGAATTCGGGCGAGCCCTCCTCGACCACCAGCACCGCGCGCTTGCCGGCGCAGAAATTCTTTACCTCGTCCGGCACCAGCGGATAAGCGATATTGAGCACATAGATCGGAATGCGCGAGGCGCCGTAAAGGTCAGCAAGATCGAGGCGCGCCAGCGCCCGAAGAAGCCCGTTGGTCAGCCCGCCGAGAACAATGATGCCGATCTCGCCGGTTTCGCCGGGGATCAGCTCGTTGAGCTCTTGCTCGCGGATGAATTTCTGCGCGGCGGGCAAGCGCTGTTCGATCTTCAGCCGCTCCTGGGTGAAGATGACCGGCGGATGCGCGAGCCGGCCGTATTCGAACCGCGGCGGCCCTTCGAGCCGGTGCTGGCCGCTAAAGGCGCCGCGCTTGTTGTCTTTGGCGATGAATTCGCCGGTGACATGGCAGGCGCGTACCCGCAAATCCAGCATCACCGGAGCGTGACTTGCCTCGGAAAGCTCAAATCCTTTCTCGACCATGCGGACGATGGTCGGCAAATCGGGGCGCGGATCGACCAGCCAAATCGAGGATTTCATGGCATAGGCATAGGAGCGTTCTTGGATGACGCTCGCGCCCTCGCCGTAATCCTCGCCGAGCACGATCAGCGCACCGCCGATGACACCGGGAGAAGCCAGATTCGATAAAGCGTCCGCCGCGACATTGGTGCCGACGATGGATTTCCAGGTCACCGCGCCGCGCAGCGGATAGTTGATCGAGGCGCCGAGCATGGCCGCCGCAGCGGCCTCGTTGGTGCAGGTCTCGACGTGCACGCCGAGATCGGTCAACAGATCCTCGGCATCGACCATGACATCGAGCAGGTGCGAGACCGGCGCACCCTGGTAGCCGCCGACATAGCTGACGCCGGATTGCAGCAATGCCTTGGTTACGGCGAGAATGCCCTCGCCGCGAAAAATCTCGCCGGCGCCGAGCCGCAGCGCATCGACTTCTTTCTTGAATGAGCGTTCCATCCGTGATTCCAGACCGTCGCGTTGAGGTCACATATAGCCGCTTTTGCGGGAGCCTACCAAACGCGCGCTCCTGCCGCGCCATGCGGGGTGTGACAGCCCTTGGTGCGGCGCGCCGGCCCAGCTAGGGTGCCGACACAAGCGCGCCCCGGGGAGGCGCCAAGGATGCGTAGGCGCTAATGGACGGCAAAGGCCAGATCGTCATCGAGCGGGTGAACCACACCTATCGCCCGCAGCGTGGGCGTACCGTACTCGCATTGTCTGATGTTTCGCTCGAAGTGCGGCCGCGCGAATTCCTAGCCATTCTTGGGCCTTCCGGCTGCGGAAAATCGACGTTGCTTTACCTGGTGGGCGGCTTCCTGCCGATCGAAGCCGGCCGCATCGCGGTCGAGGGCAAGCCGGTCACGGCGCCAGGCCCGGATCGCGGCATCGTGTTTCAGCACTTTGCGCTGTTTCCATGGAAGACCGTGCGCACCAACATTCTTTACGGTCTGGAACGCCAGCGCTTGCCGCGGCCCGAGCGGGAAAAGCGGGCGCAGGCCTTCATCGACCTCGTCGGCTTAAAGGGATTCGAGGATAGCTATCCGTCGCAATTGTCCGGCGGCATGCGGCAGCGCACCGCCATCGCGCGCACGCTTGCTTTCGATCCCAGCATTTTGTTGATGGACGAGCCGTTCGGAGCGCTTGACGCGCAAACACGCTCGCTGATGCAGACCGAGCTCCTTAATATCTGGAAGCGCACGCCGAAGACGGTAATTTTCGTCACCCACGACGTGCAGGAAGCGGTCTATCTCGCCGACCGCGTGGTGGTGATGTCGGCGCGGCCGGGCTGCATCAAGAAAATCGTCGAAACCAAATTCGCCAATCGCGACCCCAGCATCCTTCGCACCAAGGAATTCGTGGAAAAGGCCGACGAAATCTGGAATCTGGTGCGCGACGAGGCGATCAAGGCGCAAGAAGCCAAAACGAGTTAACATAGGTGAGCTAACGAGGCCGGCCTGATGCAAGCGATAACGCAGGGCAGTTTGCGTTACCTGCCGCTGGTGCTCCTGGCGCTTAGCTGGGAGGTGACGGCACGGTTCAACCTGATCGACAGCCAAGCGCTGCCGCCGCTCACTCACGTCGCTGTCGCGTGGGTCGATCTCGTTCGCGATGGCGAGCTCGTCGACAACGGGGCGGCTTCGCTTTATCGCGGCGCCATGGGTCTCCTTTTGGCCGTCGTCGTCGGCGGCGGCCTGGGCATTCTGATGGCGCGCTGGCGGCTTTTGGACGTGTTCGTCAATCCGCTGGTCGAGTTGTTCTATCCGCTGCCGAAATCGGCGCTCATTCCGGTGACGGTGCTGTGGCTCGGTTTTGGCGACGGTTCCAAAATCCTGCTCATCTTTCTCGGCTGCATGATCCCGGTCACCATCGGCGCCTATAACGGCGCCCGCGGCAGCGACCAGGCGCTGATCTGGTCCGCCCGCAGCATGGGCGCCGGACGGCTGCGCTTGCTGTGGGACGTGGTGGTGCCGAGCGCACTGCCGGAATTGCTCAACGGCGTCCGCACCGCGCTCGCTCTGGCCTTCATCCTGCTGGTCAGTTCCGAATTGATCGTCTCGCAACAGGGCTTCGGCTATCTGATCGGCTACCTCGGCTCCACCGGCTCTTACGAAGGCATGTATGCCGTTGTGCTCACCGTCGCGTTCCTCGGCTTTGCCGCGGACCGGCTTTATCAGCTTCTCATGCAATGGTTGCTGCAATGGCGGGAATAGAAGACACGGCCTCGTTGGCGGCTGCGGAAGCCGACGTCACCTATGACGCGGCGCGGCGTCTCGATGTCGTGTTCCGCAGCGGCGCCGGCGTTTTTTCCGTTTTGGTGGTGTTGATCGGCTGGGAGCTTTTCGCCCGCAGCGGCAAGGTGACGGCATTCATGCTGCCGCCGTTTTCCGCCGTCGTCGAGCGCATTTATGCCGACGCCGCCAGCGGCGACTTGTGGATCAATCTGGGACTGACGCTGGCTCGCGCAATGACCGGCTTCGTCATCGCGGCCGTGCTCGGCATCGCACTCGGCGCCCTGATGTCGCGCAGCCGCCTCATTCGCTGGTTTTTCGATCCGATCATCTCGGTCGGCTTTCCCATGCCGAAAATCGCGTTTCTGCCGATCATCATTTTGTGGCTCGGCGTCTACGATGTCTCGAAGATCTCGATCGTCGTGTTCGACGCGATCTTTCCGGTCGTCACCGCGACGCTTGCCGGTATCGCGGCGGTCGACAAGGAGCTGATCTGGTCGGCGCGCAATATGGGCGCGAGCGAGCGCGAGGTGATGTGGCAGGTCAAGCTGCCGGCGGCATTGCCGCAAATCCTGACCGGGCTGCAGGTGGCGCTGCCGATCTCGCTCATCGTCGCCATCATCGGCGAGATGGTGATGGGCGGCTACGGGCTGGGCGGCGCCATGATGAGCGCCTCGCGCTTTGCCGATTCGCGCGGCGTGTTCGCGGGCATCGTCGAGATCGCGGTCGTCGGCTACGCGCTGATCAAGGCCATGGCGGTCGTCCGCCGCCGCCTACTTGTGTGGCATCAGGAGACGGCGGAGCACTCGTAACCGTCGACGACGGCGCCGGTGCGGCAAGGGGCAGCAAGCGGGAGCCTTGCCTTGGATCGCCCTTTGCGCCCACAATCGGACGACCCGGCGAACCCGTCGGCGATTTACGAACAAAACTGCAGCTTTTGGGAGATCGATGAGAATGCGTGGGAAGATTGGATTGGCAAGCTTTGCGCTGTTTCTGTTGAGTATCAGCCTGGCGCAAGCCGATCCGCTGCAAATTCGCGGCGCCTGGGTCGCGCCGATCGCCAACTGGTTTTCAATGTGGTTGCAAAAGAAGGACCTCGCCCACCATTTCGGTCAGTCCTACACGTTTGTGGCGACGCATTACGCCGGCACGCCGCCGATGATCACCGCTATCGCCAATAACGAGCTGGAGATCGCCGATCTCGCCTATTCCACATTGCCGATCGCCATTGAGAATGCCGGGATGGACGACATCCGGGTGATCTCCGACGAATTCCAGGACGGCGTTCCCGGTTATCGCGACGACGAATTTGAGGTCCTTGCCGACGGCCCGATCAAGAAAGTGGAGGACCTCAAGGGCAAAGTGGTAGCGACCAACGCCGTCGGCAGCGGCGTCGACGTGGCGATGCGCGCCATGCTGCGCAAGCACGGGCTCGAAGCCAACCGCGACTACACGATCATCGAGGCGCCGTTTCCAGCCATGAAATCGATGCTGGCGGAGAAGAAGGTCGATCTGATTCCGGCGGTGCTGCCGTTCTCGCTGGACCCCGAGCTGAAAAAGATCGCGCATCCGCTGTTCACGGTTCACGATGCGATCGGCGTGTCCCAGTTCATTGTCTGGACCGCGCGCAAGCCGTTCATCGACGCGCACCGCGCCGCGCTGGTCGATTTTCTCGAAGATACGATGCGCATCGAGCGCTGGTATCTGGACCCGAAAAATCACGATGCGGCCGCTCAGATCGCTTCGCAGCTTACCAAGCAGCCGCCCGAGCGCTTCGGCTGGCTCTACACCAAGACCGACTATTACCGCGATCCGAAGATGATGCCGAACCTCGGTGCGCTGCAGAAGAACGTCGACATGACCAAGGATCTCGGTTTCGTCAAAGCAAGCTTCGACGTCAAGGCGCATTCCGACCTCAGCCTGATCGAAGAGGCGGCAAAACGTCTGCAGTAAGACTTCTAAGAACGAGGCGCCGGCCAAACGGCGCCCACATCACATTGGGAGGGAATGATGCGTGCCACCACACGTGCGACGACGCTTGCGTGGGCCGGCCTGTGCAGCCTGGCCATGGTTTTGACTTGTGCCGGATCCGCCAAAGCCGACCCCATCCACATCCGCGAAGCCTGGGTTGCACCTGGCAATTGGGCATCGATCTGGCTGCAGAAGAAGGACATCGCCAAGCATTTCGGCCAATCTTATGTGCTGGACCCGGTGCACTATGTCGGCACACCGCCGATGATCACGGCGCTCGCCAACAACCAGGTTGAAGTCACCAACCTTGCTTATTCGACGCTGGGCATCGCCATCGAGAATGCCGGGCTCGACGATCTGCGCGTCGTCTCTGATGAATTCCAGGACGGCGTTCCCGGCTACTATTCGCAGGAATTCATGGTGCTCAATGACGGCCCGATCCATAAGGTCGAAGACCTCAAGGGCAAGGTCGTCGCCACCAATGCCGAGGGCAGCGCGGTCGATGTCGCCATGAAGGCGATGCTGCATAAGCACGGGCTTGAGCCCAATCGCGACTACACCGTGGTCGAGGCGCCGTTTCCAGCCATGAAATCGATGCTGGCGGAGAAGAAAGTCGACCTGATCCCGGCGGTGCTGCCGTTCTCCCACGATCCGGAGCTGCGCAAGGTCGCGCGCGACCTCTTCGTCCAGAAAGACGCCATTGGCGTCGCCGACATGATCGTGTGGACCGCGCGCAAGCCGTTCATCGACGCGCATCGCGCCGCGCTGGTCGACTTCTTCGAAGATACCCTGCGCATCGCTCACTGGTACGAAGATCCGGCGAACCACGAGGCCGCTATGCAGATCCTCGGCGATCTGGTGAAGCGGCCGCCGGCGATCTTCGGCTGGGCATTCACCAAGCAGGACGTCTATCACGATCCCAATCTGGTGCCGGACCTCGACGCGCTGCAGAAGAATGTCGACATGACCAAAGAACTCGGCTTCATCAAGTCGAGCTTTGATGTGAAGAAATATTCCGACCTCAGCATGGTCGAGGAAGCGGCGAAGCGCTTGAAGTGAGATTGCGAAAACGCCACAGGACGGGGCGCCCTTCGGGACGCCCCTTGCGTTTAGCCGACTAGCACGTTGCTGAACTGCCAGGGGTCACGCTTGTCGATGTCTTCCGCAAACAGGCCGGGCCGATCCGTGATCGGCGTCCAGTCGGTGTAAGCGCCGATCACCGGCCCGAGATAGGGCATCTGCACGTCCAGGCAGCGGCGGAAATCCATTTCGTCGGCTTCGACGATGCCGGCCTTTGGGTTCTCGATTGCCCACACCATGCCGGCGAGCACGGCTGAGGTCACCTGCAAGCCGGTGGCGTTCTGATAAGGCGCGATGTCGCGGGTTTCGTCGATCGAAAGCTGCGAGCCGTACCAGTAGGCATTCTTTTTGTGGCCGTAGAGCAGCACGCCAAGCTCGTCGATGCCGTCGGCGATCTCGTGCTCGTCCAGAATATGGATGGCCGGCTGCCGTTTGCCGGCCTGACCGAACAACTCGTGCAGCGACAATACCGCGTCGTTGCACGGGTGGTAGGCATAGTGGCAGGTCGGCCGATAGACAGTCTTGCGGCCATCGCGGAGCGTGAAATAATCCGCAATCGAGATCGAATTCATTGTGCGTGACAAGAAAGCCGTACTGCGCCTTGGCGGTCGGCGTCCACGAGCGCACCCGCGTATTGGCGCCGGGCTGAGTCAGATAGATCGCCGCCTGGCAGCCGGTCTTATGCCGAAAGCCGTTCTTCGGCAGCTTCTTCTCATGCGTGCCCCAGCCGAGCTCGGCGGGCTGCATGCCTTCCGAAAGAAAGCCTTCGACTGACCAGGTGTTGACGAAGACCTCGATCGGCTTCGGCTTCACGGCGCGCTGGGTGTCACGCTCGGCGATGTGGATGCCCTTGACGCCGACTTTCTTGGCGAGCCTGCCCCATTCCTCGCGCGTCTTCGGCTCCTTGAACTTGAGCTTGAGGTCGCCGGCGATATTAAGAAGCGCCTGCTTGACGAACCACGACACCATGCCGGGATTGGCGCCGCAGCACGATACCGCCGTGGTGCCGCCGGGGCTCTTGCGGCGCGCCGCCAGCACGGTTTCGCGCAGCGCATAGTTCGAGCGTTTTTCCGGCCCAAGCTTGGAATCGAAATAGAACCCGGCCCAGGGCTCGACCACGGTGTCGATGTAGAAAGCACCGATCTCGCGGCAGAATTCCATGATATCGACCGACGAGGTATCGACCGACAGATTAACGCAAAATCCCTGGCCGCCGCCCTCGGTGAGCAGCGGGCCTAGCAGCTTGCGGTAGTTATCGCGGGTGACGGCCTGGTGGATGAAGCGGATGCCGCGGTCGTCCAAGAGCTTGCGGTCCTTGTCCTCCGGATCGATGACCACGAAACGCGATTTGTCATAATCAAAATGACGCTCGATCAAGGGCAGCGTGCCTTTGCCGATCGAGCCGAAGCCGATCATGACAATGGGACCGGTGATGCGAGCGTGAACGGGCCATTCGGTCATAGTGCAAGCCTCCAACGGCAATAGCGGGGTGATATCCGTGGCAATACGGAAACGGAAGAGACGCCGCGGATTTTTTGTCCACGGCGTCCCCGATTTTTGAAGTTTCGCGGCTAGGCCGCGCGAACGCGCCGGACGCGAGCACTTTCGGTGCGCCGATCTTCCGCCACCAGGGTGGCCAGATCGGGCGCCGGCGCCAGCAGGCCTGCGGCACCGATCAGGCCGCGCGCACCATCGAGAGCGCCCGGCTTGAGCTCGAGCGCGAGCAGCCGGTCGCGATCGTAACGGCCGGGCATCCACAGGCCGCCTGTCGACGCCGCGGAAAAGCCGAAGCGGCCGTAATACGGCGCGTCGCCGACCAGAAGCATGGCTCCATGGCCGGCAACGCGCGCCCGCGCGATAGCACGACGAACGAGCGTGGCGCCGATGCCGCGATTGCGATGGGCCGGATGAACGGCCAAGGGCCCGAGCAGCACCGCGGCCCGCCCCGGCCCGGCGCTGACATTCCACAGCCGGACCGTGCCGACGAGACGGCCGTGTTCGACCGCGACCAGCGACAGGCCGTTGGCCGGCAGGCGTCCTTCGCGCAGCCGCTCGGACGCCTTGGCATAACGCGCCGGGCCGTAGGCCTCGTCCAGCAAGGCCTCGCGCGCGGCAACGTCAGCGATCTTCTCTTCCCGGATGGTCACCATGACCCGCTCCTTTCGCCAGTTGTGCTCCGGCGCAAGTCCCCCTTCCTCACCCTCCCCCGCGAGCGGGGGAGGGAAGGGTGGGGGGCCGGAGCAAGAGGGATCAGATGTGGAAGGTCCGCAGCGGGTGGAGGCCGTTGAAGGCCACCGCTGCGTAGGTCGCGGTATAGGCGCCGGTGCCTTCGATCAGGACCTTGTCGCCGATCTCAAGGCTGATCGGCAGATCGTAAGGCCGCTTCTCGTAAAGCACGTCCGCGCTGTCGCAGGTCGGACCGGCCAGCACGCAAGGCCCGACCTCGTCGCCGTCGTGCGGCGTCTTGATCGGGTAGCGGATCAACTCGCCCATGGTTTCGGCCAAGCCGCCGAATTTGCCGATGTCGAGATAGACCCAGCGCACGTGATCGTGCTCGCTCTTGTTCGAGACCAGCACGACTTCGGCCTCGATCACGCCGGCGTTGCCGACCATGCCGCGGCCCGGCTCGATGATGGTCTCCGGGATGGCGTTGCCGAAATGCTTGCGCAAGGCGCGGAAGATCGAACGGCCATAAGCCTCGACCGCCGGCACGTCGCGCAGGTATTTGGTCGGAAAGCCGCCGCCGAGATTGACCATCGACAGGTTGATGCCGCGGTCGGCGCAGGCGCGAAAGATCGCCGAGGCCGACTTCAGGGCTTCGTCCCAGGCCGCGGTGCGGCGCTGCTGCGAGCCGACGTGAAACGACACGCCGGCCGCCTCAAGCCCGAGCTTGTGGGCGTGGTCGAGGACCTCGACCGCCATCTCCGGATCGCAGCCGAATTTCCGCGACAGCGGCCATTCCGCCCCAGCGCAGCCGAACAGGAAGCGGCAGAACACCTTGGCGCCGGGAGCGGCGCGGGCGATCTTTTCCACCTCGGCCTTGCAGTCGACCGCGAACAGGCGGACGCCGAGCGCGAACGCGCGCGCGATGTCGCGCTCCTTCTTGATGGTATTGCCGAAGGAGATGCGTTCGGCGGTGGCGCCGGCAGCGAGCACCATCTCGATCTCGGCGACCGAGGCGGTGTCGAAGCAGGAGCCGAGCGAGACCAGAAGCGACAGCAGTTCGGGCGCCGGGTTTGCCTTCACGGCATAGAACACCCGGCTATCCGGCAGCGCCTTGGCAAAGGCACCGTAGTTGTCGCGCACGACGCCGAGATCGACGACGAGGCAAGGACCATCGTCCAGCCCCTGTTCGCGGCGGCGGCGCAGGAAGTCATGGATGCGCTCGGTCATTGGCGCGCTCCTTTCCAGTTCAAGGGGCCAAGCGGCGTGGCGCCGGTTGGCCCGCGTTGAAGTTCAGCCGCCCGCGCTTGCGCGCGCACGACCGGCGTCAGCGGCTGCAGCGCTTTGGCGTCGGACCGTGCGTTGGGGACACGGTGCAGACGCGCGGCGCTGGCGCCGAGATGCTGCCTTGGATTGGAGCGGGAGAACCCGTTCCGCACGGCCGGCAAGACAAGATGGACAAGCCTCTTCGGTGCTGACCTTTGGACGGCCAACCAAAAAAGCCCGCTCCGTCGTTGCTTTAAGCCGCGTCCCCCGTTGAGCGCGGGGTGCGCCGGTTTCGCCTCCGGCTGCCGATCACGTAGTGAGGCTCTAACTTTGCGAACCTCAGGCGACTGTCCGGCCTCTTGTCCGGATGCCTACCGATCGACACACGGCCACAGGCACGTGCGAATTTGGGCGAGCGGCACATAAGCGCATCGCAAACGCATTGCAAGAAAATTCGTCACGCGCCGCGATTTTTTTCCGGCCGCAGCGATCGCGCGCGAGCCGCGCCCGCCGCTTTCAGTCCTCGCGCGGTGTGCGATAGTGCGCGCGTCTGGTCCTGAAGCTTCATCGAGAGGTGCGCGATGCCTTCCCTGCCGATCACTTTCGCCTGCGGTCTCTACGACCGCATGCTGGCGCTGCAAACCGGCGACATCAAACCTGACGGCATCGACCTCAACTTCCTTGCAATCGACAATCCGCGCGAGATTTTCGACCGCATGTCGAACCGGCTGGAGTTCGACGCCTGCGAAATGTCGAGCTCGGAATTCGTCAGCCGCTACGCGGCGAAGAAACTGCCGTTCGTGGCACTCCCGGTGTTCGCCTCGCGCGTCTTCCGGCACGGCTTTATCGTCGTTAACCGAAAATTCATCACGTCGGCAAAGGACCTCGCCGGCAAGCGCATCGGCGTGCCGCTCTACACCCAGACCGCGGCGATCTTCGTCCGCGGCCTGATGCAGCACGATCTCGGCGTCGACCTTTCGACCATCGAGTGGGTCCAAGGCGCGGTCAACGAGCCCGGTGCCTATGGCAATCCCTCGGTGATGCCGCTCCTCAAGCCGATCAAGATCACGCCGAACCAGAGCGGCAAGTCCTTGAGCGACCTCCTCGCCGCCGGGGAAATTCACGCCATCATCGGCTCGAACATGCCGCGGTCGCTTAAGCGCCATCCCGACGTGGTGCGGCTGTTTCCGGACTACCGGGCGCGCGAGAAGGACTACTACCGCCGCACCAAGATTTTCCCGATCATGCACCTGGTCGTGATCCGCAACGACATCTACGAGCGCCATCCCTTCGTCGCGACCAGCCTGTACAACGCCTTCGGCGCCGCCAAGGACTGGGCGCGCGAAAAAATGCGCTTCCCCGGCACGCTCCGCTACATGCTGCCGTGGCTGCCCGACGACATCGAAGAGATCGACGACTTGTTCGGCGGCGATTGCTGGCCCTATGGCGTCGAGCCGAACCGGCCGACGCTTGAGGCCCTGGTCAGCTACATGGTCGAGCAGGGCCTGATTGCGGAGCCCATTCCGATCGACAAGCTGTTTGTGCCGACCTTCGGCTAAGGAGGCTCCATGAAGCGCCCGTTGATGGCGGTAGTCGGACTCTGCATCCTGGGCAATGCGTGGCCGGCTAGCGCCGCCGACTATGCGCCGCTCGACTGCACCAAAGCGAAGTCGGCCGCCGAGATCACGGTCTGCAGGACATATGCGCTGGGTCAGGCGGAGGCGCGGATGGCAACGCTCTACGGCATCGCAACGTCACTGGTGGCGATGGGCCAGCGTGGCGATATCCAGGACACGCAGGTCGAATTTCTCAAAACCCGTGACGCCTGCAGACGCAACGTCGCCTGCCTGACCAAGGCCTACGGCACACGAACCGACCAGTTGAACAAGGTCATCGCCGCGATCGCCTCGCGCGGCCCTTACTGACGCGCTTCTTCGATCGCGTTCCGGCTGACCGTGATTTCGCCGCAGGCGGCAGCCCGCCGGCCTTCTGCAATCGCGTCGTCCAATATTCCCACGCCCGCGCCATCGGCCGCGGCTGCAGCTGGCGCGGCTCGGCACGCTGCCGTTCGGTGGCGTTCAAGGCGCCGATCTTGCCGATCGCCATCGCGCGCAACTGGATTTCCGCATTGGCGTGCGAATAGACGGTGCGGAAGACCAGCTCGCGCAACGTCCGGCCGGCGACAGTCGCGCCATGGCGTGCCATCAGCACCATCCAATTGGGGCCGAGCGCGCGCGCCAGCGAACGGCCCTCCTCCGGCTTGACCACCATGAGATCGGTGTCGCCGAACTCATCGCGGCTGTCCCACATCGGCACCACCTGACCCATGACCGGGCCCATGTGAAATACCGGCTCGAGCGCAATCCCGGTAACGCAGAACGGCAGCACGGCATGCGAATGGTGATGGCATACGGCGTTCACGTCCGGCCGCGCCTGGTAAATGCAGCCGTAAATCACCCGTTCGCCGTACATCTCGCCCTTGGGCGGTATCACCAGTTCGGAATCGAGGGTGAATTCGAGCAGGTCTGACGGCTCGATCAATTCGGGACTGCGCGACCGCGCCAGAAGATAGCGCCCCGGATCGTCGGGATGGCGCACGCTGACGTGCCCGAAGCCGTCGAGCACGCCCTCATGGGCGATAATGCGATTAGCGAGCGCAAGCTCATAGCGTAGGTCGTCAAGTGACATGGTCATTTACACCGCCTTGAGATGCGCATCCTTGCGCTTGAAAAGTTCGTCGTCGGCATAGCCCATGGTCTCCGGCTTACCGCGGCCGAGCATCACCTGGAAGTAGACCGGCGCGAGCGAAGCGTTCTGGTAGCCATGAATGACACCGGCCGGGCAGCAGATGCACTCCCACGGACCGAGCCGCGTGGTCAGCCGCTTGCCGTTGTCGTCCTCGACGAACACGTCGAGATAGCCGTCGAGCACGAAAAAACACTCCTCGACCTCGTGGGTATGCGCGGCATTGCCCTGGCCGGGTTCGACATACATGATCGATAGCGTGAAATTGCCGGCCGGAATCACCGTCGGGTCGCCGTGCTTGCCGGAGCCGCCGGCGCCGATGAAACGGTGCTGAGCGCGCTTAAAACCTTCGATCTTGGCATCCTCGAAGGCGGCCCAATCCGGCTTCTTGTCTTTGAAGCGGCCGACATATTTCTTCATGATCTCTTCAAGCGAAACGCCTTCGAGCTCCTTCGGGCGCGGATGTCGAGCGACACTCATGAGTCTGCTCCTGTCAAATCTCGGGATTATCAAGCCAGCGCACTGTGTAAAGCGCCCTCGACCATGACGCCGATCAGCGTCTTGCGATACGCCCCCGTGGCATGAATATCGTCGGGCGGATCGACGGCCGCCGACGCTGGGGCTTCCGCTTCGGCGATGGTTGCCTCGTTAATCGGCTTGCCGTTGATCACGTTTTCCACGACGCCAAGACGCAGCGGCCGGTCGGCGACGCCGAACGCGCCGACATGGGCGTTCGCAGCCTTCCCGTCCTCCTCGTCATAGAACACCGCCGCGCCGGCCAAGGCGAAGTCGCCGCGGCGGCGGGCGAATTCACAAAAGCCGAAGCGCCGCTTCGCCGGCCAAGCCGGGAAGCGAATTTCGGTGATGATCTCGTCAGCGGTCAGCGCGGTGGTCAATGGACCGCGAAAGAAATCCTTGGCCTCGATGACCCGCTCGCCGGCTTTGCCAATAGCGGCGATCCTGGCTTCGCAGGTGACGGCGATGGCCGGCAACTCAGCGGCCGGATCGGCATGCGCCAGACTGCCGCCGACCGTACCGCGATTGCGGATCTGATAATGCGCGACGTGCTCCACGGCCTCCACCAGGAGCGGATGCGCCGTTCGCAACTCCCGATGTTCAAGGATGTCGCGCCAGCGCACCATGGCGCCAAGCCTAACACCATCGCCAGTAACGCCGATCCGGCGCAGCTCCGGCACCTTGCGCAGATCGACAAGCACAGCCGGCGCGGCGACGCGAAACGCCAGCATCGGCAGTAGCGACTGACCGCCGGCAAGCGGCTTCGCCTCGCCGTTATGCGACGCCAATAGTGCAATGGCTTCGGAAATCGTCGACGGGCAGGCGTATTCGAAGGGCGGAAGTTTCATGACTATCACGCTCAGCTTCGCGCGCCTCGAACCGCGAAAACAGCCGCCAATTCAGGTATTTCGTAGCATTCGCCCGGTCGCAGGGTCAACCGCGTGCCCTTGGCGCGGTTTGCTGATAGACTTGAATACAAATGCAAGACGAGTGTGAGCGCGCCATCGTAAGAGCCGCTCCACGAGTGGAGGAAGCCGATGCTGAAGAAAACGCCTCGCCAAGAGAAAGCCGGGAAGAACGGCAAGAACGGCCATAAAGCCCCGCGCGTCAGCGAACTACCGAAAATCACCATCCAGACCGACACGCGCGAAATTCTCGCCCACGCCGCCAAGGAGGCGCGCGCCGAAGATTATTTCATCGTCAACGTCGACGCCCATGTCACCGAGACGGCGTTCTGGTCGGAAGTCGTCGACCGCATGGACAGCGACGTTTACCGGCAGATGGCGCGGGCGTTCAAGGATCGCGGCGCGGCGCCGGGCCTTCTCAACGCGACGCCGGGATTTCTGCATCAGGACGTGTTCGGCCGCATCCCGCACCAGCAGCGTCTCGCCGAGGCGGTACCCGGCGGTCGCACCCACGCCCAGGTGACGCTGGTGCAGCGCGCCATGGATTCGATGGGCATCGATTACATGGTGGTGTTTCCCACCCCGATGCTGGTGCTCGGCATGCATCCGCAAATCGAGATGGAGGTGGTGATTGGTAACGCCTTCAATAAATGGCTGGCGGAAGAAATCCTGCCCCAGGACCAGCGCATCAAGGCGATGCTGTATCTCCCGTTCAATCATCCCGAAGAGAGCCTGAAGGCGGTCGAGCGCTACGCCGATAATCCGAGCGTCATCGGTTTCTCGGTCACCTCAACGCGCTTCCGCGCCGTCAATCATGACAGTTACATGCCGCTTTATTCCGCCATTCAGGCGACCGGCAAGCCGCTGGCGTTCCATTCCGGTTTCCACTGGGGCGACCAGTCGATGCAGCAGTGCAACCGCTTCATCTCCATGCACTCGATCTCGTTCGTCTATTACAACATCATTCATCTGACCAATTGGATCATCAACGGATTGCCCGAGCGATTCCCCAAGCTCAAAGTGCTGTGGATCGAGAGCGGGCTCGCCTGGGTGCCGTTCCTGATGCAGCGGCTCGATTCCGAATACATGATGCGGTCGTCGGAAGCGCCGCTCTTGAAGCGCCGGCCGAGCGAATACATCCAAGACATGTATTTCACCAGCCAGCCGCTGGAGCGCTCGAACATGGATCTGACCGAAGCCACCTTCAAAGCGATCAAGGCGGAAACGCAGCTCTTGTTCGCTTCCGACTGGCCGCATTGGGATTTCGATCTGCCGAGCTCGATCACGACGCTGCCGTTCCTCGACGAACAAGCCAAGCGCAATATTCTGGGCTTCAACGCGGCCAAGCTGTTCAAGCTCGACGTGCCGAAGCACAAGCTGATCAAACCCAAGACCAAGAAGGCGCCCGCTGGTCGCGTGCCGGTTACGGCGTAAGCTGCGGTGCGTAAGATAAAAGCGGCCAAGCGCGCCGCCAAATTGAGCCGCAAGCCGAGCCGCAAACCCGCGCCCCGTCGCGGCGCGGTAGCGGATTTCTGCACCGTGGCGCGCGGCGCACTCGAACGCGGCGAGCCTGACGCCATTTCGGACACGACGCTGCAACAGGTCCTTACTGCCGCGGTAAAGGTTTACGCCGCCAAAGTGGAGCGGCGCGGCCATGACGTGGCGCCATTCGCGCCCGGCACGGTGACGGCGACGGAAACGGTCGTCACGGCGTGCGGTCTGATCCGCGCCGCCGACCTCAACATGTTCGACGTGGCGATCTGGTTCCATCGCCCGCCGGGAATAGAGTGAAGGGGGTATCGAGCAATGGACGAAATTGCAGTGAGCAAGCTGACCGATATCGCCGATGGCGATTACCGGGTTTTCGCTTTGGAGAAAATCGAAGTCGGCATCTTTCGCACCGGCAGCAAGGTATTGGCTTATGAAAACGTCTGTCCGCATGCCGGCGGTCCAGTCTGCCAGGGCAAGATCTTCCATCAGGTCGAGGAAATCATCACGCCCGAAAAGAAAAGCGCCGGGCTACGCTTCGGCAAGCAGCGCCATATCGTCTGCCCGTGGCACGGTTACGAATTCGATCTGGCGACCGGTTGCCATCCCGGCGATCCCTCGGTGCGGCTGACGCCGGTGCCGGTCGCCGTCCGCGACGGCCAGATTTACGTTAGCATGCGGGATTAGCTCAAAATCCGATCGGCAAGCTTTTCCGCCACCATAATGGTCGGAATATTGGTGTTGCCGCGTGGGATCGTCGGCATGATCGAGGCATCGATAACGCGCAGCCCGGCAAGGCCGTGAACGCGGCCCGCCGGATCGGTCACCGCGCTGCGATCGTCCGCAGCGCCCATGCGGCAGGTGCCGACCGGGTGAAACGTGCCGGCGACATTTTCGTGGATGTGATCGGCCAGCGCCGCATCGTCCTCGACCAGGGCGGCGAGATCGACGCGGCGGTCGGCTAAAGTGGCAAAAATCGGCGCGGCGAGCGGCGGCACCGCATCGATGAGCGCGGCGATGGCCGCGCTTTTGATCTTGTTCGCCGGCGTGATGCGGTTGAGCCGCCGCAGCCGGTCACTGAATTTCACCGGGAAGGTCAGCGTCGTCATCGCGCGCACGGCGTCATGAGCCAAAATCTCGACGGCGCGGCGAAAGCCCAGCATGAAGCGCTTGAGGTCGAGATCGTGGCCGGTGAAATTGAATTCGACGCGCGGATAGGCCGCCGGATCCGGGCCGACCAGCGACACGCGGCCGCGCGCCATCGGCTTGAGCAGCGACGGCGCCAGATTGGCGACCTGGTGGCCGAGCGGGCTCCATGACGTTTTGCACTGCACATTAAGATACATGTCGGCCGGCGGCGCGCCGGGCAGGCCGGAGGAATAGCGAAACGCCGTCATCGGATGCGGCCGGATCTTGTCGGCTTGGCGCGTGCCGGGCTTTTGCAAAAGCCCGATGAAGATGATAGCGTGATTGGAAAGGTTTTCGCCGACGCCCGGCAGATCGGCGCGCACCTCGATGCCGAGATCGCGCAGTGCCGACGCCGGACCGATGCCGGCGCGCATGAGAAATGCCGGCGAGTGAATGCCGCCGAGCGAAACGATGACTCGCGGCCGTGAGAATTCCTTGGTCTCGTCGCCGATCTTGGCGGTGACGCCGGTTGCCCGGCGGCCATCGAACAAAAGTCCGGAAACAAAGGCGTCGGTGACGATGCGCAAATTGTCGCGCCGGCGCACCGCGGCCGTGAGGTAGCAGATGGCCGCGGAGGCCCGTTTTTCCGGCCAATTGCTCATCGGCACGCCGCCATAACCGTCGCGAAAATCGGCATTCATGTCGGCGACAAACGGAATCTGTCGTTCCTCGGCGAAAACGTGCACCGCCTTCGCCAGTGGCGCCCAATCCGCCGATTTGGTGCGGCGGATCGGCACGGGACCGTCCTTGCCGTGCAGCGCGCCGTCGAAATCGAGATCGCTTTCGAGCTTGCGGTAATAACGGCAGAACGTCGTCCCAGCCCCAGCCCGCGGCGCCGAGCGATTGCCATTCGGCGTAATCGTCGGGCGTGCCGCGATAGGCGACCATGCCCATCACCGACGAGCCGCCGCCCATGACGCGGCCTTGGGAAAATCCGACCGGCGGCGAATTGTCGCTTGCGCCGCCAATGCACCTTAAGCTCGGGCCAGAAATAAGCGTCGTTGTAATAGGAGCGCGGATAGGAATCGAGAATATCGGCGGGCTCCGCGCCGGGCGCAGCGTCGCGCCCCGCTTCGAGAAGGAGGACGCGCGTCGCCGAACGCGCCGACAACCGGTTCGCCAGCACGCAGCCGGCCGCGCCGCCGCCGATAATGATGACGTCGAAGATTTCCGTCATTTCAATTCCCAAATTCGCGGAGAACCGGTCCAGCGTGAGACCTGCGGGCCGGCGACAGACTGCGCTCGATTGAACATCGCCACGGTATGCTTTACTGGATCGGCGGCCGGCGCAAGCCGTGCGGCCCCGTTTTGCCGAGTGAGGGCAGCGACCATGAGCAAGACACTTCACGGCGTGATCGCCGCGATCGCAACCGCTGTGGACGAGAAAGGCGAACCGGACTGCGCCCGTTCGACGGCGCTGGCGCGCTTCCTTCTCGATACCGGCTGCGACGGGCTCAATGTGCTCGGCACCACCGGCGAGGCAACCTCGTTCTCGCTCGATCAGCGCCGGCGCGTGATGAGCGCCTATGCGGCGGCCGGGCTGCCGCTCGATCGGATGATGGTCGGAACCGGCGCCGCCGCCCTGGCCGACGCCGTCGCGTTGACCAAGCATGCCGCCGAACTCGGCTTCGCCGGTGCTCTGGTACTGCCGCCGTTCTATTACAAGGGCGTCCACGACGACGGTCTCGTCGCCTATATCGATGCAATCCTGACGGCGACCGCGGCGTGGCCGATCCCGATCTATCTCTACCATTTCCCGGCGCAATCGGGCCTGCACTTGGCACGTCGGGCTGATCCGCCGCCTGCTCGATACGTTCGGCGAGCGCATCGTCGGGCTGAAAGATTCCTCCGGCGATATGGCCTATGCCCGCGAAGCCGCAGGCATCCTGCCGCAGATTCAAGGTGTTTCCATCGACCGAGGCGGCGCTGCCGGAGGCGCGATCCGGTCCCTTTGCCGGCTGCATTTCGGCGACCGCCAATCTCAATGCCGACCTGTGCGCGCGAGCCTATCGCTCGGGCGACGCCGCCGCGCTCGGCGAGGCGGTCGCGATCCGCAAGCTATTCGACGGCAAGCCGCTGGTTCCCGGCGTCAAGGCGCTTCTCGCCCACATCCATGGCGAACCGCAATGGGCGCGGGTCGAACCGCCGCTTTCGGCGTTTCCGGCGGCGGACCGCGCTGCCGTGATCGCCGGCTATGATGCAGTCCGGGCCAAACGCGTTGCCTAGGCCGACAACACGAGCGATCCGGGGCGCGGCCCCTCGATTTCGCTATAGATTCTGCCGATAACACCGTGCGGCGTTGACGCTGCGGCCGGGCGCCCCTATAAGCCCCGATCTCACTCACAATAGCGTATATTCGATAGTCCATGGCCAACACCAAGTCCGCCAAGAAGGCCGCCCGTCAGATCGCGCGCCGCACCGTCATCAATAAATCGCGGCGCGCGCGTGTCCGTTCGGCCATGCGCAAGGTCGAAGAAGCACTGACGGCCGGCGACCGCTCCCGCGCGCTCGCCGCCATGGCGGAAGCCGAGCCGGCGCTCATCCGCGCCGCGCAGAAGGGCATCGTGCACCGCAATGCGGCGCGCCGCAAAGTCTCCCGACTTGCCCAACGCATAGCCAAGCTCGAGAAAAAATAGTTTTTCGCGGCTTCGCTGCGGAAATTTTCGACTTTGCAGGCAATCCATTTGTGGATTGCCATGCAGCTGTTGCATTATTGTCACGTCAGACCACAAAGATCGCGGCAGTGCTATTCTCGGTCGTTCGCCTCACGGCAACGGACGGTTTTTATTTGTTCAAGTCACGTCGATCGGCGGCTACCCCAAAAAACTGTCCAGAAGAATTCATGGCCCATGAAAGACTTATTGGACACGCGGGCAATGGGACTTTGAGTCGGTCGCGATTCCGGCTGTGCCTGGTTTTATTTGCTCGCGACCGCCAGTTTGAAACATGACAGGCCGATTACCGCGTTTGGCCGAGGCTAAATCACCTCATTGAGTCAATGATTTGTCGGCGACGTCGTGGCAAGGGCGAGCCGTTTCCCGCCCGCGCTCGCAAAAGTCCAATATTGACGAGGCTCTTTTGGTGTTGCGGGCCGCAATTCGCGTGCTACCTTCAAATTCCCTTCGGTTCCGAAGGTCTTCAACAAGTCGGTCTAAGCGATGACTCATCGGGAAATGGGTGCGGGTAAGCTATGTCCAATCGCGTGCGTTCCGACCATGTCGTGGCATGAGTGTGTGTGGCGAGCGTAGCATTGCACCGCCGATCCTATGGGAGTTCACAGATAGAAGTCTCGCAGCTGCGCTGCACAAAGAGCCAATGATAACCATCGATCTGGGAGCGGTGGAGGTGGGGGCATGATGATGACAATTCGCAATCAGCGTCTCGCTGCGACAGTCAGTTGGTATTGGCCCAGAGCCGCGTCCGGCAGCTGAGCGTAACTCCGCATTGCGCGGGCTGCGGCGTTAGTCGCCCACGACCTGCTTGCTTCAGTAAGTGAGTTGCGTTTCCGGCAATGTCGGGCTCAGCGGGATCGTCTGCCCGCCGTGCCCGGTAAATCCCTCTCCGAAAAAAGCGGATCGATATGACGAGCACGGATCAGGATCGCTGGCGGCGGGTCAAGGAGCGGTTGCGCTCCGAACTCGGCGACGATGTCTTCACCAGTTGGTTCGGGCGCATGGAGCTCGAAACCGCCGCCAATGGCGTGTTGCGCCTCTCGGTGCCGACGCGCTTTTTGCGCAATTGGATACAATCGCACTATAGCGAGCGCGTGCTGGGCAGGTGGCAGGAGGAAGAGCCCGCCATCACGCGCCTGGAATT
>CAVOMM010000007.1:0-11750 GCA_963697025.1 uncultured Alphaproteobacteria bacterium
GGGGCGGTGAAGTCGACGGAATTGCAGCCTACACATCCACACTGGCGGCCAGCGCGTGTTCCTCGATGAAGATGCGGCGCGGTTCGACTTTGTCGCCCATCAGCTCGTCGAAGATCGTATTGGCTTCGTCGATCTCCTTGACGCTGACTTGCAGCATGGTTCGGGCGTTGGTGTCGAGCGTGGTTTCCCAGAGCTGGTTGGGGTTCATCTCGCCCAAGCCTTTGTAGCGCTGTAGCGCCACGCCCTTTCTGCCGGCGGCGGTCACTGCCTCGAACAGCCCGACTGGGCCGTGGATCGGAATTTCCTCGTCCTTGCGTTTGAGCATGGCCGGCGGCGTCGGCCGCGGAAACACTTTCTGCAGCTCGGGCGCGAACTCGTCGAGCTTGCGTGCGTCGGCCGAGCCGAGCAGCGCCTGGTCGAGGGCGGCCACTTCCTTGACGCCGCGTACCGTGCGCTCGAACAGAAAACCCTCGCCTTCGGCGAAGCGGCCTTGCCAGCCGCGCTCGGTCTCCTCCGACAGCGCATCGAGCCGTTTGGCGATATAAGGCACCGCGGCAACAGCTTTCTGCGGATCGCCGAAGATCTCGCGGTTGAGCACGCTCATGATCGCAGCCTGTTCGACGACCTGGCGATTGTACCGGCTGTGCAAGCCACGCAGCAGATTGCGGATCTGGCGGGCGTCCTCGACCAGCTTGCGCAGATCGTTGCCGGCCAGCACCTCGCCGGACGACAGCCGCAAAGTAGTCTCTTCGAGGCCGGTATCGATCAGATAATCCTCGAGCGCGCGCTCGTCCTTGAGATACTGCTCCGACTTGCCGCGCGCGATCTTATAGAGCGGCGGCTGGGCGATATAGAGATAGCCGCGGTCGATGAGCTCGCGCATCTGCCGGTAAAAGAAGGTCAACAGCAGGGTGCGGATATGGGCGCCGTCAACGTCGGCGTCGGTCATGATGATGATCTTGTGGTAGCGCAGCTTGTCGATGGCGAATTCGTCGGTGCCGATGCCGGTGCCGAGCGCGGTGATCAAGGTGCCGATCTGCTCGGACGACAGCATCTTGTCCATGCGCGCGCGTTCGACATTCAGTATCTTGCCGCGCAGCGGCAAGACGGCCTGGAATTCACGGTTGCGACCCTGCTTGGCGGAGCCGCCGGCGCTGTCGCCCTCGACGATGAACAGTTCGGATTTGGCCGGATCTTTTTCCTGGCAATCGGCGAGTTTTCCCGGCAGCGAGGTAATGCCAAGCGCGCTCTTGCGCGTCATCTCGCGCGCCTTGCGCGCCGCCTCGCGCGCCGCCGCCGCCTGGATCACCTTGCCGACGACGATCTTGGCCTCCGACGGATGCTCCTCGAGCCAGGACTTGAGCATGTCGTTGATGACGCCCTCGACCACCGGACGGACCTCGGACGACACCAGTTTGTCCTTGGTCTGCGACGAAAACTTCGGATCGGGCACTTTGACCGAAAGCACCGCGGTGAGGCCCTCGCGGCAGTCGTCACCCGTCAGCGCGACCTTCTCCTTGCGCGCGCCGCCGCTCGATTCGGCATAGCCAGTGACCTGGCGCGTCAGCGCGCCGCGAAAGCCGGCGAGATGGGTGCCGCCGTCGCGTTGCGGAATGTTGTTGGTGAAGCAAAGCACGGTCTCGTGGTAGCCGTCGTTCCACCACAACGCGCATTCGACCACCATATTGTCGCGCTCGGCCTTCATGATGATCGGCTGCGGTATCAGCGCCGTCTTGTTGCGGTCGAGATATTTGACGAACTCCTCGACGCCGCCCTCGTAGCGCAGCACCTCGCGCTTCTCGACGGCGTGGCGCATGTCGGACAGCACGATGGTGACGCCGGAATTGAGGAAGGCGAGTTCGCGCAGCCGGTGCTCCAGCGTGGCGAAATCGAATTCCGTCATGGTGAAGGTTTTGGTCGACGGCAAAAACGTCACCTCGGTGCCGCGCTTGTCGCGCGCGGCGCCGACCACGGCGAGCGGGGCGACCGCGTCGCCGTCGCGAAATTCCATGAAGTGCTCCTGGCCATCGCGCCAGATGGTCAGCTTGAGCCAGCTCGACAGTGCATTGACCACCGAGACGCCGACACCGTGCAGCCCGCCCGAAACCTTGTAGGAGTTCTGGTCGAATTTCCCGCCGGCATGGAGCTGGGTCATGATGACCTCGGCGGCGGACACGCCTTCGCCCTTATGGATATCGGTTGGAATGCCGCGGCCGTCGTCGCGGACGGTGCAGGAGCCGTCGGGATTGAGCCGCACGAGGACTTCCTTGGCGTAACCGGCAAGGGCCTCGTCGATCGCATTGTCGACGACCTCGTAGACCATGTGATGCAGGCCCGAGCCGTCATCGGTGTCGCCGATATACATGCCCGGCCGCTTGCGCACGGCATCGAGCCCCTTGAGCACCTTGATCGATTCCGCGTCGTAATCGGAAGGTGCGGGGGGCGGTTTACGGACGGGTTCGGCCATGCGGAAAGCTCTCGAATCGGCGGTAAAAATGCACGGGTGAATCAGCGAATCTTGTACACGAAAACGACATCTCGTACACGGCAAAAGGGCTGCGATTAACATATTGTCAGATCGTAATTTTTCAAGGTTTTGGCGGGCGACGAATCGAGCCTCAATTCGGCCTCCGAACGGCCGCATCGGTCAACGGTCAATAGCGTCGTGAACGGCCATCCCGCCGGGGTGGTCAGAATTCGGGGCGTCGTGCCTGCGGCTCAAGGAGGTGCTGGTCGCCGGGCCGGTAGTCGGGAACTGGATGCTGAAAAGAGCCCAGCGCGGCCGCCCAGAGTTCCATGCGATCCAAATCCTCGCGCAGCCGCTCAAGGGCCTCAATCAAGTTCCGCACAATCAAATCTTCTGCCGGTTCCGGCATTGTTGTCAGCCTTCTGTCACCTATCGGACATTTCCTGCTCCTGGGGGTTAAGAGGCTTCTCGCGCGGTTGTTCCCCGGACGCCGGGCTGGCGCGAAAGCAAATCTCGGCGACGATTGGGAACGGTTTGCGCTGAAGATCTTTAGGGCCGCCTCGGCCCGGGGCGGAGTCGCCCGGAACTGACTTCGACCATTTCGGCATCGTCGCCGATCTCGACAAACAGCGCCGGATCGGCGCCGGTCATCCACACCTGGCTGCCGAGTTGCCCGAGTTCCGCGTGCAGCGCGGCGCGTCGCGCCGGATCGAGGTGGGCGACGACCTCGTCGAGCAACAGGATTGGCGAAATGCCCGTCATCTCCGCAATCAATCGTGCGTGAGCGAGCACGAGCCCGATCAACAGTGCCTTTTGTTCGCCGGTCGAAGTGTCAGCCGCGGGGATGCCTTTATCTGCGTAGAGGACCTTGAGATCGGTCAAATGCGGACCGTCGAGCGTGCGGCCAGCGGCGGCATCCTGGGCGCGGTTGTCGCGCAGCACCGCGCGGTAGCGTTCCTCGATCACGGCGGCGGGGTGGTCGGGAAGGAGCTGTTCCATCCAGCCGTCGAGCGCGATCTCGGCGGCGGGGAAGGCCGAGCCTTTGCGGTTCGCCAGACCGGCGCCGAGCCGCTGCATCGTTTCCACCCGCAGTCCGGCGACCGCGATCGCGAGTTCCGCGGTCTCGTGCTCGACCGCATCGAGCCAGTGCGGATCGGGCCGCGGGTCCCCCAAGAGCCGGTTGCGCGAGCGCAGTGACCGCTCCAGTGCATTGACGCGGCTGCCATGCTCGGCATCCACCGCCAGCACCAGCCGGTCGAGAAACCGCCGCCGCTCCGACGGCGCGCCGGCAAACAGGCCGTCCATCGCCGGAATGAGCCAGACCACGCGCACATGATCGGCAAAGGCCGCAGCGGAGGGTACCGGCTCGCGGTCGATCCGGTATTTGCGTAGGGTTGTCGCACCATCCTCAACGGGGCGCTCGATGCCGGTGCCGAGCGTGGCAAGACCGAGCGCGCCCTCAATTTCGGCGGCCACGGCCCATGAGCCATCGCCTTCGCTGAATGCCACTTCATCGAGGGTCGCGCGGCGGAGACCGCGGCCGGGCGTGAAGAACGAAATCGCTTCGATCAGATTGGTCTTGCCGGCGCCGTTCGCTCCGACCAGCACGATTGTCTTGGCGTCGGCTTCGAGCGACGCGGCGTGATAGTTGCGGAAATTGGTCAGCGTGAGGCGACGGACTGTCATTCCCTGTCATCATCCGCAAAGGCGGATAATCCAGTAATCGATTGAGTTCGCGATAACTCCGGATGCCGGAGCATACTGGATGCTCCGCCGGAGCTTATCATCGGGCCGGCCACTTCGGGCCGGACCCGTTGGCGGAGCGTGACAAGGGCCTAAACCCGCATCGGCATCAGCACATAGAGGGCGCCGTGGGGCTCCTTGTCCTGGATCAAGGTCGGCGAACCGGGATCGGCAAGCTTCAGCACGGCCGCCTCGCTCTCGATCTGCGAGGCAATGTCGAGAAGGTAACGCGAATTGAAGCCGATATCGATCGGATCGGCTTCGTATTCGACTTCGAGTTCCTCGTTGGCGCTGCCGGAATCGGGATTGGTCACCGACAGCAGTAATTTTCCGGCCGTGATCGATAATTTGACGGCGCGGCCGCGCTCGCTCGATACCGTCGAGACGCGATCCACCGCGGCCTCGAATTCCTTCTTATCGACGACCAGTTCCTTGTCGTTGGCGAGCGGGATGACGCGACCGTAATCGGGGAAGGTGCCGTCGATCAATTTCGAGGTCAGGATAGTCTGACCGATGGTGAAGCGGATTTTTCCCGGCGAAAGTTCGATCGCCACTTCGGTTTCGCCGTCTTCCATCAGCCGCTGCACTTCGCCGACCGTCTTGCGCGGCACGATGATGCCCGGCATGCCGGCGGCGCCCGTGGGCAGTTCAAGCTCCATCTGCGCCAGACGATGCCCGTCGGTCGCGACCGCGCGTAACGTCGGCGCCTTGGCCGAGCCGGCGGCGTGCAGGTAGATGCCGTTGAGATAGTAGCGCGTCTCTTCGGTCGAGATCGCGAATTGGGTCTTGTCGATCAGCCGCTTGAGATCGGCGGCCTTGAGTGTGAATTTGTGCGTCATTTCGCCCGGAGCGAGATCGGGGAAGTCGCTTTCCGGCAGCGTCTGCAACGTAAAGCGCGACCGGCCGGCGCGGATCGACAAGGCGGCGCGGTCGCCGGAGGAACTCCAGAACGATCTGCGCACCCTCCGGCAGCTTACGCACGATATCGAAAAACATATGGGCCGGCACCGTCGTCGAGCCGCCGGGGCCGACTTCGGCCGCGATTGCGTCGGTGACTTCAACGTCGAGGTCGGTGGCTTTTAGCGCAAGCTTGGCGCGGTCGGCATGCAACAGAACATTGGCGAGGATGGGAATGGTGTTGCGGCGCTCAACCACGCGGTGCACGTGGCCCAACGACTTGAGCAACTCGGAACGCTCGACCGTGACCTTCATCGCGAAATCCATGGCAGAGGCGGGCCAACGCTTGGCGGACACCGAAAGTGGCGTGGTACGGCGGTTTCGGCAAGGCCGGGCCGCGCTCGACCCGGTCTTTTCCCTGGTCTTTTCACAGCTTTCGGGAACCGCCGTGGCGGCGGCAATCAGTCCTGAAGCTGGCGTTTGAGCGCCTCGATCTCCTCCGCGAAGGCGCTGTCGTTGCCGGCGAGGTTCTCGATTTTGCGCACCGCGTGCAGGACCGTGGTGTGGTCGCGCCCACCGAAACGGCGGCCGATTTCCGGCAGCGAGCGCAGCGTCAAGACCTTCGCCAGGTACATTGCCACCTGCCGCGGCCGCACCACATTGGCGGTGCGTCGCGACGATAAGAGATCGGCCCGGCTGACATTGTACTGCCGCGCCACGATGCGCTGGATGTCCTCGATCCGCACCCGTTTCGGCTCGGCCGGCCGGATCAAGTCGCGCATTTCGCGCTCGGCCATTTCCAGCGTTACCGGCTGTCCGGTGAGCTTGCTGTGCGCCAACAGCCGGTTGACGGCGCCTTCGAGGTCGCGGCCGTTATGGGTTACCGATTTGGCGATAAAGGCCAGCACCGGCGCCGGCACTTCGAAGCCGGGATGATGCATGCGCGCGGCGGCGATCCGGCTCTTGAGGATTTCGAGCCGCAATTCCTCCCCAAGCGAGCCGATCTCGACCACCAGCCCGCCGGCGAGCCGCGAGCGCACGCGATCATCCAAGCTTTCGAGATCGGCCGGCGGACGATCGCTGGCGATGACCACCTGGCGGCCGGCATCGATGAGCGCGTTGAGCGTGTGGCAGAACTCGGCCTGGGTCGAGCGGCCCTGCAGAAACTGCAAATCGTCGATCACCAGCACGTCGATGGCGCGCACCGCCTCCTTGAACGCCAGCGTAGTCTGGGTGCGCAGCGCCGAGACGAAGCCGTACATGAACCGCTCGGCCGTCAGATACAGCATCTTGCGATCGCCGCCATTATTGCCGGCCCAGGTGATCGCCTGGAGCAGATGGGTTTTGCCGAGCCCCACGGCGGCATGGGTGTAAAGCGGATTGAACATCAGCGGTTCGCCGCGTCGGCTGGTGGCGACCTGTTTGGCCGCGGCGTGCGCCAGCGTATTGGAACGGCCGATGATGAAACTCTCGAAAGTCAGGCGCGGATCGAGCGGCGAGCCGCCGAGCGCCTCATGCACGGTCAGGAAAGGCACGCTGGCGCGGTCGCCACCGTTGACTGCTCCGCCATCCCGCGTCTCGCGTGAAGGCGCTAGCGGCTCAGGCGCTTTGGGCTTGGCCGCGGGTAGCTTGATGGTGGCGGAGCGAACGTTCAATTCCATGCGCGTGATGGCGGGCTCTTCCTCCTGCCACCTGCCCAGGACGCGCTCGCTATAGTGCGATTGGATCCAGTTGCGCAAAAAGCGCGTCGGCACCGAGAGGCGCAATACGCCGTTGGCGGCGGTTTCGAGCTCCATGCGCCCGAACCAGCTGGTGAAGACGTCGTCGCCGAGTTCGGAGCGCAGCCGTTCCTTGACTCGCCGCCAGCGATCCTGATCCGTGCTCGTCATATCGATCCGCTTCTTTTCGGAGAGGGACTTACCGGGCACGCTGGTCAGACGATCCCGCGGAGCCCGACATTGCCGGAAACGCGACTTACTTAACTGAGGCAGGCAGGTCGCGGGCGACTAACGCCGCAGCCTGCGCAATGCGGAGTTACGTTCAGCTGCCGGACGCGGCTCTGGGCCAATACCAACTGACGGTCGCAGCGAGACGCTGATTGCGAATTGTCATCATCATGCCCCCCTCCATCGCTCCCAGATTCGATGGTTATCAATGGCTCTTTGTGCAGCGCAGCTGCGAGACTTCTATGTGTATTCTCATAGGATCGGCGGTTACTAATGCTACGCTCGCCACACTACTCACGCCACGACATGGTCGGAACGCACGCGATTGGACACAGCTTATCCGCACCCATTGCTCGATGAGTCATCGCTTAGACCGACTTGTTGAAGACCTTCGGAACCGAAGGGAATTGAAGGGTAGCACGCGAATAGCGGCCCGCAATACCAAAAGAAGCGCGTCAATATTGGACTTTTGCGAGCGTGGGCGGGAACGCGCATCGCTCTTGCCGCGACGACGCGGACAAATCATTGACTCAATGAGGTGATTTAGCCTTGGCCAAACGCGGTAATCGGCCTGTCATGTTTCAAACTGGCGTCGTGAGCAAACAAAATCAGGCACAGCCGGAATCGCGCCGACTTAAAGTCCCATCTCCCGCGTGTGCAATAAGTCTTTCATAGGCCATGAATTCTTCTGGACAGTTTTTTGGGGTAGCCGCCGATCGAGGTGACGTGAGCAAATAAAAACGGTCCGTTCGCCGCGACGCGAACGACCGAGGATACCATTGCCGCGATCTTTGTGGTCTGACGTGACAATAATGCAACAGCTGCATGGCAATCCACAATTGGGATTGCAGGCAAAATCAAAAACTTCCGCGGCTTCGCTGCGGAAAATTATTTTTTCTCGAGCTTGGCTATGCGTTGGGCAAGGCGGGAGACTTTGCGGCGCGCCGCATTGCGGTGCACGATGCCCTTCTGTGCGGCGCGGATCAGCGCCGGCTCGGCTTCCGCCATGGCGGCGAGCGCTTGGGAGCGGTCGCCTGCCGTTAGTGCTTCTTCGACCTTGCGCATGGCCGAACGGACACGCGCGCGCCGCGATTTATTGATGACGGTGCGCCGCGCGATCTGACGGGCGGCCTTCTTGGCGGACTTGGTGTTAGCCATGGACTATCGAATATACGCTATTGTGAGCGAGATCGGGGCTTATAGGGGCGCGCAGCCCCAGCGTCAACGCCGCAGGGTTATTCGGCCAGAACCTATACCGAAACCGAGGGGCCGCGCTCTCCCGCTCGTGCCTTGACGGTCTAGGCAACGCGTTTGGCCCGCACTGCATCATAGCCGGCGATAACGGCAGCGCGGTCGGCCGCCGGAAAAGCCGAAAGCGGCGGTTCGACCCGCGCCCAATGGGGGTCGCCGTGGATGTGGGCGAGAAGCGCCTTGACGCCGGGAACCAGCGGCTTGCCGTCGAATAGCTTGCGGATCGCTACCGCCTCGCCGAGCGCGGCGGCGTCGCCTGAGCGATAGGCTCGCGCGCAGAGGTCGGCATTGAGATTGGCGGTCGCCGAAATGCAGCCGGCAAAGGGACCCGAGCGCGCCTCCGGCAGCGCCGCTTCGGTCGATGGAAAAACCTTAAATCGCGGCAGGATGCTTGCGGCTTCGCGGGCATAGGCCATATCGCCGGAGGAATCTTTGAGCCCGACAATGCGCTCGCCGAACCTATCGAGCAGGCGGCGGATCAGCCCGACGTGCCAGTGCAGGCCCGATTGCGCCGGGAAATGGTACAGATAGATCGGGATCGGCCACGCCGCGGTCGCCGCCAGGATTGCATCGATATAGGCGACGAGACCGTCGTCGTGGACGCCCTTGTAATAGAATGGCGGCAGTACCAGAGCACCGGCGAAGCCGAGTTCGGCGGCATGCTTGGTCAGCGCGACGGCGTCGGCCGGGGCGGCGGCGCCGGTTCCGACCATCATCCGGTCGAGCGGCAGCCCGGCCGCCGCATAGGCGCTCATGACGCGCCGGCGCTGATCGAGCGAGAACGAGGTCGCCTCGCCGGTGGTGCCGAGCACATTGAGCCCGTCGCAGCCCGTATCGAGAAGGAAGCGCGCCAGCGTCGTCGAACGGGCGCAGTCGGGTTCACCCTTGTCGTCCACAGCGGTTGCGATCGCGGCGATCACGCCGTGGAGTGTCTTGCTCATGGTCGCTGCCCTCACTCGGCAAAACGGGGCCGCACGGCTTGCGCCGGCCGCCGTTCCAGTAAAGCATACCGTGGCGATGTTCAATCGAGCGCAGTCTGTCGCCGGCCCGCAGGCTCACGCTGGACCGGTTCTCCGCGAATTTGGGAATTGAAATGACGGAAATCTTCAACGTCATCATTATCGGCGGCGGCGCGGCCGGCTGCGTGCTGGCGAACCGGTTGTCGGCGCGTTCGGCGACGCGCGTCCTCCTTCTCGAAGCGGGGCGCGACGCTGCGCCCGGCGCGGAGCCCGCCGATATTCTCGATTCCTATCCGCGCTCCTATTACAACGACGCTTATTTCTGGCCCGAGCTTAAGGTGCATTGGCGGCGTCGCGATAATTCGCCGCCGGTCGGATTTTCCCAAGGCCGCGTCATGGGCGGCGGCTCGTCGGTGATGGGCATGGTCGCCTATCGCGGCACGCCCGACGATTACGCCGAATGGCAATCGCTCGGCGCCGCGGGCTGGGGCTGGGACGACGTTCTGCCGTTTTACCGCAAGCTCGAAAGCGATCTCGATTTCGACGGCGCGCTGCACGGCAAGGACGGTCCCGTGCCGATCCGCCGCACCAAATCGGCGGATTGGGCGCCACTGGCGAAGGCGGTGCACGTTTTCGCCGAGGAACGACAAATTCCGTTTGTCGCCGACATGAATGCCGATTTTCGCGACGGTTATGGCGGCGTGCCGATGAGCAATTGGCCGGAAAAACGGGCCTCCGCGGCCATCTGCTACCTCACGGCCGCGGTGCGCCGGCGCGACAATTTGCGCATCGTCACCGACGCCTTTGTTTCCGGACTTTTGTTCGATGGCCGCCGGGCAACCGGCGTCACCGCCAAGATCGGCGACGAGACCAAGGAATTCCACGGCCGCGAAGTCATCGTTTCGCTCGGCGGCATTCACTCGCCGGCATTTCTCATGCGCGCCGGCATCGGTTCGGCGTCGGCACTGCGCGATCTAGGCATCGAGGTGCGCGCCGATCTGCCGGGCGTCGGCGAAAACCTTTCCAATCACGCTATCATCTTCATCGGGCTTTTGCAGAAGCCCGGCACGCGCCAAGCCGACAAGATCCGGCCGCATCCGATGACGGCGTTTCGCTATTCCTCCGGCCTGCCCGGCGCGCCGCCGGCCGACATGTATCTTAATGTGCAGTGCAAAACGTCATGGAGCCCGCTCGGCCACCAGGTCGCCAATCTGGCGCCGTCGCTGCTCAAGCCGATGGCGCGCGGCCGCGTGTCGCTGGTCGGCCCGGATCCGGCGGCCTATCCGCGCGTCGAATTCAATTTCACCGGCCACGATCTCGACCTCAAGCGCTTCATGCTGGGCTTTCGCCGCGCCGTCGAGATTTTGGCTCATGACGCCGTGCGCGCGATGACGACGCTGACCTTCCCGGTGAAATTCAGTGACCGGCTGCGGCGGCTCAACCGCATCACGCCGGCGAACAAGATCAAAAGCGCGGCCATCGCCGCGCTCATCGATGCGGTGCCGCCGCTCGCCGCGCCGATTTTTGCCACTTTAGCCGACCGCCGCGTCGATCTCGCCGCCCTGGTCGAGGACGATGCGGCGCTGGCCGATCACATCCACGAAAATGTCGCCGGCACGTTTCACCCGGTCGGCACCTGCCGCATGGGCGCTGCGGACGATCGCAGCGCGGTGACCGATCCGGCGGGCCGCGTTCACGGCCTTGCCGGGCTGCGCGTTATCGATGCCTCGATCATGCCGACGATCCCACGCGGCAACACCAATATTCCGACCATTATGGTGGCGGAAAAGCTTGCCGATCGGATTTTGAGCTAATCCCGCATGCTAACGTAAATCTGGCCGTCGCGGACGGCGACCGGCACCGGCGTCAGCCGCACCGAGGGATCGCCGGGATGGCAACCGGTCGCCAGATCGAATTCGTAACCGTGCCACGGGCAGACGATATGGCGCTGCTTGCCGAAGCGTAGCCCGGCGCTTTTCTTTTCGGGCGTGATGATTTCCTCGACCTGATGGAAGATTGCCCTGGCAGACTGGACCGCCGGCATGCGGACAGACGTTTTCATAAGCCAATACCTTGCTGCCGGTGCGAAAGATGCCGACTTCGATTTTCTCCAAAGCGAAAACCCGGTAATCGCCATCGGCGATATCGGTCAGCTTGCTCACTGCAATTTCGTCCATTGCTCGATACCCCCTTCACTCTATTCCCGGCGGGCGATGGAACCAGATCGCCACGTCGAACATGTTGAGGTCGGCGGCGCGGATCAGACCGCACGCCGTGACGACCGTTTCCGTCGCCGTCACCGTGCCGGGCGCGAATGGCGCCACGTCATGGCCGCGCCGCTCCACTTTGGCGGCGTAAACCTTTACCGCGGCAGTAAGGACCTGTTGCAGCGTCGTGTCCGAAATGGCGTCAGGCTCGCCGCGTTCGAGTGCGCCGCGCGCCACGGTGCAGAAATCCGCTACCGCGCCGCGACGGGGCGCGGGTTTG
>CAVOMM010000008.1:0-717278 GCA_963697025.1 uncultured Alphaproteobacteria bacterium
AAGAATATTGGTTCGGCTACCGCGTCGCCGCCGACGGTAAGCCGGGCGATCTGATGACGGCCACAGAGTCCAGCCGGTAAGCTCTCGCACCGCGATCCCATCATCGAAAGCGATCCGCCGCGGCGGCTCGTTTACGGCTGGAAGCCGCTTGAGGAAGACAAACCCGACGAAAGACCTTCTCGCGTGACCTTCGAGCTTGAGCCATTCAAAGGGCAGACGCCGATCGAATTCGACGAGGGCAGCAAGATTTTCGGAATGATCAGCAGCGGCTAAGCACGGTGTTGTCGAGCCTGAAGACTTTCCTGGAGACGGGCCGTCCGCTTGATCCGTCCTGGAAGGATGCAGCACGGAGCTGCGCGACGGAGGCCGGCGCATGATCGAGGCGGCCAAGTTCAAGCCGAAAACCGTTTATGTCATCTACATCGCCGCCACGCTCGACAGGGTGTGGCAGGCGCTCACCTCGTCCGAGTTCACCCGGAAATATTTCTGGGAGCGCAGCGTCGAGATCGAGCCGAAGCGCGGCGGCGCGTTTGTGCTGCGCCTGCCGGACGGCCGCGTCAACGTGCAAGGTAAAGTCGTCGAATACGATCCGCCGCGCAAACTCTCGGTGACCTGGCACGTCGAATGGCCCGAGGATTTCCGCAAACTGCCCGAATGCCTGGTGACCTACGAGATCGCGCCGGCCGGCGAGACGGTGCGCCTGACCATGACGGAATCCCATTCCTGGGAGGTGCCAGAGGCGATCCTCTCCGGCGGCAAGATGGGCTGGCCGGCGGTGCTGTCCGGGCTGAAGAGCTTGCTCGAAACCGGCAAGGCGCCGGCGATCGCCATGGAGCCGCCGAAGGCGATGATCGAGGCAATCAGGGCGCTGCGGTGATTAAAGCATGATCCGGAAAAGTGGACACCGGGTTCCCGCCTTCGCAAAGCCCGCTTCGGCGGGCGAAGGAAGGTCGGAAAAGATCATGCTTGATCAAAAAGCTAAAGCCAGGCTTTGATCCCATCAAAACCGATCGGGCTCTAGCGCAAGCTGGCGTTGATTTTGTCGAGCGCCGCCGAGCCCGGGCAAAGCTCCTTCGCGCCAAGCGTATTGAGCGGTGTCTCGATGGTGTTGAGATGGCCGTGCAGGTCGGCAGCTTCCTCCTCGACATAGAGGAGCCCGGTGACGATCTGGCCTTGCGAAGCGTGATGCTGGATGAAGGTCATGGCTGCCAGCCGGTCGTGCACGTTGTACTCGGCATTGAGCTTGCGCAAGGCAAGCGTCGTGCCGTCATGCTGCTCGACCAGTTCGACCGTGCCGGGCGCGTAATCGACATGGATCGGCGCGCGGCCGGTGATGACATCGAGGAAGTTGACCGCCTCGTTGTGCTCGCGCACGTAATCGAAGCTCTTGGTCGAGCCGGCGTGGTTGTTGAACGCGACGCAGGGCGAGATCACGTCGATGAAGGCTGCGCCCTCATGCTCGATGGCCGCCTTGATGATCGGCACGAGCTGCTTCTTGTCGCCGGAGAACGAGCGCGCGACGAAGCTGGCGCCAAGTTGCAGCGCGAGCCCGACCATGTCGATGGCGCTGTCGTTATTGGTGACGCCGCGCTTGGATTTCGAGCCGCGGTCGGCGGTGGCGGAGAACTGGCCCTTGGTCAGGCCGTAAACGCCATTGTTCTCCACGATATAGACCATGTTGACGCCGCGGCGCATGCAATGAGCGAACTGGCCGAGCCCGATCGAGGCGGAATCGCCGTCGCCGGACACGCCGAGATAGATCAGCTCGCGATTGGCGAGATTGGCGCCGGTCAGCACCGACGGCATGCGGCCGTGCACCGAATTAAAACCGTGCGAATTGCCGAGGAAATAATCCGGCGTCTTCGACGAGCAGCCGATGCCGGAAATCTTCGCCACGCGATGCGGCTCGATCGAAAGCTCGAAACACGCTTCGATGATCGAGGCGGTGATGGAATCGTGGCCGCAGCCCGCGCACAGCGTGGATATTTTGCCTTCATAATCGCGGTGGGTGTAGCCCAGCGCATTCTTGGGTAGATCGGGGTGGTGGAATTTCGGTTTGACGACGTAAGTCATGACACCACTTTCCGTAGCGGGGTGACTTTGAGTTGATCCTGATGATCGCCGATCGCCTTGGCGATAAAGCGCGCGGTGATCGGCGTGCCGTCGTAATGCAAAATCGGCACCAGCCGCACCGGATCGATGCCAATCTCGTTGACGATCAGCGAACGCAGCTGCGCGTCGCGATTCTGTTCGACCACGTAGACGAAATCATGATCGGCGACGAAGCTCGTCACGCTGGAGTGGAACGGAAAGGCGCGCACGCGCAGCCGATCGAGCTGGTGGCCGGCCGCCTCCAGCATGCCGGCCGCCTCGTCCATCGCCGGCGAGGTCGAGCCGTAATAGATCACTCCGTATTTTGTCGGCTTTTGCGCGTTGGCCTGGAGCGGCCGCGGCACCAGGTCCTTGGCGGTCTCGAACTTGCGCAACAGCCGCTGCATGTTGTCGGCGTAGGCCGAGCCTTCTTCGGTGTAGCGCGCATAACGGTCGCGCGACGTGCCACGGGTGAAGAACGAGCCCTTGGTCGGATGGGTGCCCGGATAAGTGCGGTAGGCGATGCCGTCGCCGTCAACGTCGAGATAGCGGCCGAAGTCGCGGCCTTCGTCGAGCATCGCGGCGGTCATGACCTTGCCGCGGTCGTACTGCTTGTTGTCGTCCCAATGCAGCGGCCGGCATAGCCGGTGATTCATGCCGATATCGAGATCGAGCATCAGGAAGATCGTGGTCTGCAAACGCTCGGCCAGATCGAACGCCTGCGCGGCGAAATCGAACGCCTCGTGCGGGTCCTCGGGAAACAGCAGGATGTGCTTGGTGTCGCCGTGCGAGGCATAGGCACAGGAAATCAAGTCGCATTGCTGGGTGCGGGTCGGCATGCCGGTCGACGGCCCGGCGCGCTGTACGTCCATGATGACGGCGGGAATTTCGGCGAAATAGGACAGGCCGATAAATTCCTGCATCAGCGAAATGCCCGGCCCCGACGTTGCGGTAAAGGCGCGGGCGCCGTTCCACGATGCACCGATAACGATGCCGATCGAGGCGAGCTCGTCCTCACCCTGGACGATGGCGTATTTCGCTTTGCCGGTCGCCGGATCGTGGCGCAGCCTCTTGCAGTGGCTGGTAAAGGCGTCGGCGAGCGAGGAAGACGGCGTGATCGGATACCAGGCGCAAACAGTGGCGCCGCCATAGACCGCGCCGAGCGCCGCCGCCGAATTGCCCTCGATGAAAATCCGGTCGCCGACTTTGTCCGACTTCTGCACCTGTATCCCGATCGGACACTTCAGATTCTGCAGCGCCCAGTCGCGGCCGAGATGCAGCGCGTGGACGTTCGACGACAAGAGTTTTTCCTTGCCCTTATATTGCTCGCCGATCAGCGTCTCGATCGCCTTCGGATCCATATCGAGCAATGCCGACAGCGCGCCGAGATAGATGATGTTCTTGAACAATTGGCGCTGGCGCGGATCGGTATAGGTCGAGTTGGTAATCGCGGTGAGCGGCACGCCGAGCACCGTGATGTCGTCGCGGAATTTCGACGCCGGCATCGGCTTTGTCGAATCGTAGAACAGATAGCCGCCGGGCTCGATCGAGGCGACGTCCTTGTCCCAGGTCTGCGGGTTCATCGCGACCATCAGATCGATGCCACCGCGGGCGCCGAGATGGCCATCCTCGGTGACGCGCACTTCGTACCACGTCGGCAGGCCTTGGATGTTGGACGGGAAGATATTGCGCGGGCTCACCGGCACGCCCATGCGCAGCACCGCGCGGGCGAACAGCTCGTTGGCGCTCGCCGAACCCGAGCCGTTGACGTTGGCGAACCGGACGACAAAGTCGTTTACGCTTTGGATAGGCATGCTTGTTCCGCGTGAGTCATGTCGATCAGGTATTTCTGCATGTCCCAGGCGCCGGTGGGGCAGCGTTCGGCGCACAAGCCGCAATGCAGGCAGACGTCTTCGTCCTTCACCATGACGCGGCCGGTCTTGAGGTTGTTGGCGACGTAGAGATCCTGGCCGAGATTTTTTGCCGGCGCCTGCAGCCGCTGCCGCAGCTCGGCCTCGTCGCCGTTGGCGGTGAAAGTGATGCAGTCCATCGGGCAGATGTCGACGCAGGCATCGCACTCGATGCAGAGCTGACCGGTGAATACGGTCTGCACATCGCAGTTGAGGCAGCGCTCGGCCTCTTTCAGCGCCAGTTCGACGTCGTAGCCGAGTTCGACTTCAGCCCTGATGTCGCGCAGCGCCACCACTTTCTCGCGATGCGGCACCCGAAAGCGCTTATCGAGCGTGATCTCGTTGTCGTAGGACCATTCGTGGATGCCCATCTTCTGGCTTGACACCGCGACCTGCGGCGCCGGACGGACATTGATGTCCTCGCCGCGGCAGAAACGGTTGATCGAGATCGCCGCCTCGTGGCCGTGCGCCACGGCCCAGATGATATTCTTGGGCCCGAACGCGGCGTCGCCGCCGAAGAACACCTTGGGATGCGTCGAGGCCATGGTTTTGGGATCGACCTTGGGCATGTCCCATTTGTCGAATTCGATGCCGCAATCGCGTTCGATCCAGGGGAACGCGTTCTCCTGGCCGACCGCGACCAGGACGTCGTCGCACGGGAAAAGCTCGTCGGGCTCGCCGGTCGGGACGAGCTCGCGGCGGCCTTTGGCGTCGCGCACCGCTTTGACCGTCTCGAACAACACGCCGGTGAGCTTGCCGTTGCTGTGGGTGAATTCCTTGGGCACCAGATAATTGAAGATCGGAATGTCCTCGTGCATGGCGTCCTCCTTCTCCCAGGGGGACGCTTTCATCTCCTCGAAGCCGGAGCGCACGATGACTTTGACGTCTTCGCCGCCGAGCCGCCGCGAGGAGCGGCAGCAATCCATCGCGGTATTGCCGCCGCCGAGCACGATGACGCGCTTGCCGATCTTGTCGATGTGCCCGAACGAGACGCTGGACAGCCAATCGATGCCGATATGGATGTTCTTGGCCGCTTCCGTGCGGCCAGGGATTTCGAGGTCGCGGCCACGCGGCGCGCCGCAGCCGACGAAAACGGCGTCAAAATCCTCCGCGAGCAGAGCCTTGAGGCTGTCGATGCGCTTGCCGCCGTTGAATTCGATGCCGAGATTGAGGATGTAATCGCATTCCTCGTCGATGACCGTTTCCGGCAGGCGGAATTTCGGAATTTGCGTCCGCATCATGCCGCCGGATTTCGGATCCTGGTCGAACACCACGCAGGTGTAGCCCATCGGAGCCAGGTCGCGCGCTACTGCAAGCGAGGCCGGGCCGCCGCCAATGAGCGCGATGCGCTTGCCGTTCTTCTTTTCCGGCGCTTTCGGCAGCCGGTCGCGGATGTCGTCCTTGAAGTCGGCGGCGACGCGCTTGAGCCGGCAGATCGCGACCGGCTCTTTCTCGACGCGGCCACGCCGGCAAGCCGGCTCACAGGGGCGATCGCATGTGCGTCCGAGGATGCCCGGAAACACATTGGATTCCCAATTGATCATGTAGGCGTCGCTGTAGCGGCCCGCGGCGATCAAACGGATGTATTCAGGGACCGGCGTGTGCGCCGGACAGGCCCACTGACAATCCACCACCTTGTGGAAATAGTCCGGAACCGAAATATCGGTAAGTTTCATCGACTCCTCGCGCACGCAGCGACCCGCTCTTGAAAACGCGGCGGTAGGAACTCTGCTGCGTGGATTTCCTCTTCCGGCGGTCCCGTAGCCGAATCCGGCGCCGGATACTAGTCGAGGGGGGAAGGAATTTCTACCGCTTCTCCCTTGTTATAGCGACGATTTCCCGCCTATGGCTGTTAACAAGAGCGCGACTGAAAACAGCCGCCGGCGGACCGTCCAGCCGGCGCAGTTCCGATCCGGGCTTCCGCCTTAAGTTATTGAAATTATGGGATAATTATTATTAATGCGTGAGTTGTTCGAAACCATTCCACTCGACGACCCGGTCACGGCGGCCCGCCGCGGCGCCCGGCCGGCTTTACGGCAGCGTTTCTACGCTGCGGCCGGGGTGCAGGAGACCGCGGGGGCCTATGCCGTGACCCTCGACGGCAAGCCTGTGCACACCCCCGCTCGGCGCCCGCTTGCAGCCCCTAACCTCGCGCTCGCACGGGCGATAGCCGCGGAATGGGACGCGCAGCGCGAGGTGATCGATCCGGCGACGATGCCGCTGACGCGGCTTGCCAATGCGATCATCGACGGTGTTGCCGAGAGGCCGAGGCCGGTGGCTGCGGAAATCGAAAAATATCTCGCCTCCGATCTGCTGTTCTATCGCGCCAGCAGTCCCCAACAATTGCGCGAGCGCCAAGCGGCGCAGTGGGATCCGATCCTCGCCTGGGCGCGCGATACGCTCGGCGCAAATTTCAAGCTCGGCGAAGGCGTTGTTCACGTCACCCAGCCCAAGGCTGCGCTAAAAGCTGCCGCTGCCGCGATCCCGACCGATCCGTGGCGGCTCGGCGCCGTCCATGTGATCACGACGCTCACCGGCTCGGCGCTGATTGCGCTCGCCGCGGCGCGCGGCGCACTCTCAGCCGATGCGGCGTGGCAGGCGGCGCATGTCGATGAGGATTGGAATATGGCGCAATGGGGCAGGGACGAGATGGCGATGCAGCGCGGCGCGTTTCATCACGCCGAGTTTGCTGCGGCGGCCGCCGTTTTGCGCGAGCTTGCGGAATGAGGCTTTAGTTTATCCGCCGGTCACGCTCATGTGCCGCGCCAGCGCCGGGCGCTGGTGGCGGCGATCGATGATGAAATCGTGGCCTTTGGGCTTGCGTGAGATGGCTTCGTCGATGGCGGCGAACAGGAGGTCATTACCCTCGGACGACCGCAGCGGCTTGCGCAGATCGGCGGCATCTTCCTGGCCGAGGCACATATAGAGCGTGCCGGTGCAGGTGACGCGAACGCGATTGCAGGATTCGCAGAAATTGTGCGTCAGCGGCGTAATGAAGCCGAGCCGGCCGCCGGTCTCGACGATGCGCACATAGCGCGCGGGTCCGCCGGTGCGATAGTCGATGTCTTCAAGGGTGAATCGCTCGGCGAGCTTTGCGCGGACAACAGAGAGCGGCAGGTATTGGTCAAGACGCCCTTCGCCGATCTCTCCCAGCGGCATCACCTCGATCAAGGTGAGATCCATGCCGCGGCCGTGCGCCCACTCGATCAGCCGCCGAAATTCCTCGTCGTTGACGCCTTTGAGCGCAACCGCGTTGATCTTGATCTTCAAGCCCGCGGCCTGCGCGGCGTCGATTCCGGCCATCACCTGATCGAGCGCGCCCCACCGCGTGATGGCGCGGAATTTTTCGGGGTCGAGCGTATCGAGAGAGACGTTGATGCGCCGGATGCCGGCCGCGGCCAGCGCTCCGGCATATTTGGCGAGTTGCGAGCCGTTGGTGGTCAAAGTCAGCTCATCGAGTGCGCCCGATCGCAGATGCCGCGACAGCGACGTGACGAGCGTCATAATGCCGCGTCGCACCAGCGGCTCGCCGCCGGTGAGGCGGAGTTTGCGCACGCCACGCGCGACAAAGGCCGAGCACAGGCGATCGAGTTCCTCAAGCGTGAGCACCTCGGCCTTCGGCAGAAACGACATGTTTTCTGCCATGCAATAGACGCAGCGGAAATCGCAGCGGTCGGTCACCGAGACGCGCAGATAGGTAATGGCGCGGCCGAACGGGTCGACCAGTTCCGGATGTCCGGTGGCGCCTTCGAGTTCCAAGCTGGGCTGGCTGACTGGCACGCTATCCATGGCTCGACAGATAATCAGGCCAATGTGCCGGATAAAGCCCTGATCGTCCAGAATGTCTTCCCAATGGCGCGGCGCCCGCCGCGCCTTGCGCTATCGCGTCGCTGGCGGCGGCGGGAATGGCGACGGCGAATTCATTGGCGGCGGAGGCGGGAACACGTTGTCCTGCGCCGGCGCCTGCTCCGGGGCCGCGATCGATGGCTGGGTCGGTCCCTGGGCCGGCCTCGGCGCGGCAGGCCTGGGTCGTGCGACGGTCTTGCGCGGCCTCGGCTTGACCACCTTGCGCGGCGGCGGCGGGGGAAGCACCTGGAGCGTGGCGACAACCGGATTGGGGACCAGGTCGGGCGGCGGCGTACTGAACACAGACCCTTCGGCTTGGTGGACAGAAAGCTGAATCGTCTGGGGTACGTAGCCGTTCAGACTGAATGAAACCGCCTGGCCAGTCACCGGCACGGCGAGCGAGCACGGGGTGGAACAGGTCTGGCCTTGTGCCGTTTGAACGTTTGCGCCCGCCGGTACGGATTGAAACTGAAGGACTTGCGGTGGCGGCGGGGACGGCTTGAACAAATCGGACATGGAGCCCGAACTGGAGCATCCCGCCAGTGCGGCGCCCAGGGCAATCGCGGCGACGGCGAACAGCCGAACACGCAACATAATGCACTCCCGGTCCCTGTCGCGAACCTAGGCCGCTCCGGTTTTTGGGTAAAGCGGATAGGTATTTGCGGGCTAGCGGCGCCAGCGGCTGTTTAAAACAGCACAGTAAATCGGCGGTGGCGGCAGACAGCAAAGAAATGATGCAGCGACAAGGATTTATCGCTGGGCCGCACAAACGGCGTGCGTTGACCTGGGGACCGGCCGGTCGTTAACCTTAATGCATCCTTTGCTGGGTGTGGCCAGCCGAGCACACTGGATCGGCTAGGCGCGGCCGGCCTCGATGTCGCGGATCGCCGCCGGTAGATCGGCGAATGAGCCGATGATCCGGTCGGGGCGCAGCAGCGCGATCGGCACTTCGCTATAGCCGAAGTCCACCGCAATGACGGGCACCGTCGCTGCGCGCGAAGTGCGGATATCCGTTCCGGAATCGCCGACCATGATGGCTCGCGAAGGCTCACCGCCTGCGCGCTCGATTGTAAGCCGCAGCATATTCGGATCAGGCTTTTGCACGCCGAAAGTATCCTGGCCGCAAATCGCCGCGAAATGCCGGCTCAGTTGGAGAATGTCCAGGAGCCTGACGGAGAGCCATTCAAGCTTGTTGGTGCAGACTGCAAGACGATGACCCTCGCCGGCCAAGTGTTCCAGCGCCGCTTCAAGCTGCGGGAAGGGCCGCGAGCAGTCGGCGATATGCGCGGCGTAATGTTCAATGAATGCCGCAAACAGCCGATCGAGCTCGGCTTGCGAACAAGGGCGGCCTTCGGCGGCGAGCGCCCGTTCGATCATGGCCCGGGCGCCGCCTCCGATCATGCGCCGGGCGGTGTCGTAGTCGACCGGCGGCAAGCCCTCCCGTCCCAGAATAAGGTTGAGCGTCGAAATGAGATCGGGGGCGGTGTCGATTAGCGTGCCGTCGAGATCGAATGCGATGGTAAGCATGCCCCCGGGTAGCCGTCGTGAGCCGCTGGCGCAAGGCTCTAGGATCGAAGTCGGAAGGCGGCTACACACCCCATGATGAACGTGGACGCCTACAAAAGGGCTGCAGCGGCCTGCGCGGTCGATCTGGTACGCTCCGGCATGCGGCTCGGACTGGGCACCGGTTCGACCGCGGCGGCCTTTATCGACTTGCTGGCGGGGCGCGTGCGCGCGGGGCTCGACGTCGTCGGCGTCCCAACCTCGGAGGCGACGCGCGCGCAGGCGGCGGGGCTCGGCATCGCGCTCACCACGCTCGACGACACCCCTGAACTCGATCTCACCGTCGATGGCGCCGACGAGATCGCGCCGGATCTGACCTTGGTCAAAGGCGGCGGCGGCGCGTTGCTGCGCGAGAAGGTGGTGGCGTCGGCGTCGGCGAAAATGGTGATCGTCGCCGACGAGTTGAAATGGGTCCCGGTCCTCGGTCGTTTCCCGCTGCCGATTGAAATCGTGCCGTTTGGCGCGACTGCCACCCGCCGCGCGGTCGAAGCGGCCGCTGCCGCCGCCGGATGTCCCGGGCCGGCAACGCTGCGCATGGGCCAAAACGGCCACGCTTTTGTCACGGATGGCGGGCACTGGCTCCTGGACGCCCAATTGCAGCGCATTGCCGATCCGCAGGATCTTGCGAACAGGCTGTCCGCCGTTCCGGGCGTCATGGAACACGGTTTGTTCATCGGCCTCGCCGGTACTGCTATCCTCGCCGGCCCGGATGGGGTTCGCCTTGTCGAACGACCTTGATCTCAAGCCCGAAGGGAGTGCGCCTATGATCGCCCGTCTCTCCACGCGTCACGTTATGGCTGCGCTGATCGCGCTGATTATGATCGGTGTCGTTCACCCCGCTTTGGCCCAGAGCCCGCCTCCGGCCGCTCAGCCGTCTCCGGCCGCAATTCTGCTGGCCAAGCAAATCGTCGAGATCAAGGGTGTGCAGAATATATTCGCGCCGCTGGTGCGCGGCGTGGTCGCAAAGACCAAGAACATGTTCATGCAGACCAATTTTATGTGGGCAAAGGACCTCGACCAAGTCGCGGCGATCGAGGAGAAACAATTAGCCCCGCGCGTCAGCGAGCTCGTCGACGCGACCGCGCGCATGTATGCCCAGCACTTCACCGAGGCGGAACTCAAGCAATTGCTGGCATTCTACCAATCGCCGGTCGGCAAAAAGGCCCTGGTCGAGGAGCCGAAAGTGCTTGACCAGGCGATGGCCTATGCCGGCACCTGGGGGGACAATCTGTCCCAGGAAGTCATCGGCGACATGCGCGAGCAGATGAAAAAGCGCGGCCACGATATGTAAAGCGATGAAGCAAGATGGCTGACTACGACGTCGATCTTTTCGTTATCGGAGGCGGCTCGGGCGGGGTGCGAGCCGCGCGCATTGCCGCCGAACACGGCGCGCGCGTGATGGTCGCCGAGGAATATCGCCTCGGCGGCACCTGCGTCATCCGCGGCTGCGTGCCGAAAAAGCTCTTGGTCTACGCGTCGCGCTTTCGCGGCGAGTTCGAAGATGCCGCCGGCTTCGGCTGGACCGTACCGCAAACCGCGTTCGATTGGGCGGCGTTGATCGCCAACAAGGATCGCGAAATCGCGCGGCTGGAAGCGGCTTACGGCGCTACCCTCAACAAAGCCGGCGTGAAAGTGGCGAAGAGCCGGGCCGTCCTGGTCGAGCCTCACACCGTGCAATTGGCAAGCGGCGAGCGGGTGCGAGCGGCTTATGTCCTGATCGCCACCGGCGGCACGCCGAGCTATGGCGATCCCATCCCAGGCATCGAGCACGCCATTTCCTCGAATGAAGCCTTTCATCTGCCGGAATTGCCCCGCCGTGTCGTGGTTCAGGGCGGCGGCTATATCGCCGTCGAGTTCGCCGGCATCTTCGCCGGGCTGGGTTCTCACGTAACCTTGGTCTATCGCGGCGAGAATATTTTGCGCGGCTTCGACGACGACGTGCGCCAGCATTTGCGCGTCGAGTTGGAAGCCCACGGCATAAGGGTGCTGACCGGCTGCAAAGTCGCGGCCATTGAAGAAACCGGCGGACATTACTCGGTACGGCTGTCGAGCGGCAATTGCATCACCGCCGACCGCGTCATGTTCGCGACCGGCCGGCATCCCAACGTCGCCAAGCTCGGCCTCAAGGAGGCGGGCGTCGAGACGGCCAAGGACGGCAGCATCGCGGTCGACGAATATTCACGCACCGCGGCGCCGAACATTTACGCCGTGGGCGACGTCACCAACCGCGTCAATCTCACGCCGGTCGCGATCCGCGAGGGCCATGCTTTCGCCGATACCGTATTCGGCGGCAGGCCTACCGCCGTCGATCACAGCAGCGTGCCGACGGCAGTGTTTTCGGAGCCCGAGGTCGGCACGGTCGGCCTTACCGAGGCGCAGGCCCGCGCCCGGCTGACGCGGACCGACATCTACAAGGCGGTGTTCAAGCCGCTCAAAGCGACGCTCTCCGGCCGCGATACCACCGTGCTGATGAAGCTTGTCGTCGACGGCCTGTCGGACCAGGTCGTTGGCTGCCACGTCGTCGGCGAGGGCGCCGCCGAGATGGCTCAGGTGGCCGCCATTGCCGTAAAAATGGGCGCCAAGAAAGCCGATTTTGACGCCACCATTGCGCTGCACCCGACCGCCGCCGAAGAACTCGTCACCATGCGCAAGAAAACCGCCAGCTTCGCCCGGCAAGCCGCGGAATAGGCGGCATTTTCCGGCTGTCGCGGCCGCGGGCGGTTGTGTATATATGCCGCTGTCATTCCGGCCGAACCGCCATGGCGGCGGGGGCCGGAATCCATAACCACCGCTCGTGAATATGGATTCCGGGTTCGCCGCTGCGCGAAGCCCTGGATGACGGTTCGGAGATGCGTATGTCGAAACTGGTCAATGCGGTGAAGTGGGGCCCGGATTCCTGGCGCGGCAGGCCGATCCTGCAGGTGCCGGACTATCCGGACGCCAAGGCGCTGGCCGACGTTGAGGCGCAGCTTGCGACTTTTCCGCCGCTGGTTTTTGCCGGCGAGGCGCGCAATCTCAAAGCTGCGCTGGCCAAGGTCGCGGCCGGCCAGGCTTTCCTGCTGCAGGGCGGCGATTGCGCCGAGAGCTTTGCCGAGCACGGCGCCAACAACATCCGCGATTTTTTCCGCCTGTTCCTGCAGATGGCCGTAGTGCTGACCTATGCCGCGGCCCGCCCGGTGGTAAAAGTCGGCCGCATCGCCGGCCAATTCGCCAAGCCGCGCACGTCGCCGACGGAAAAACGAAACGGCGTCGAACTGCCGGTCTATCGCGGCGACATCATCAACGGCACCGATTTCACACCGGAGTCCCGCACGCCGGACCCGCGGCGGCAATTGGAGGCCTATCGCCAGTCGGCGGCCACGCTTAATCTTCTTCGCGCCTTCGCCACCGGCGGCTACGCCAACTTGTCGAATGCACATCAATGGATGCTGTCGTTCGTCAAAGATAGCCCACAATCCAAGCGCTATCAGGATCTCGCCAGTCGGCTTACCGAGGCGCTCGATTTCATGCGCGCTTGCGGCATCGATCCCGAAGTGCATCCTGAAATGCGCACGACCGATTTCTTCACCAGCCACGAGGCACTGCTGCTCGGCTACGAGCAGGCCTTCACCCGCGTGGATTCGACGACCGGCGACTGGTACTGCACGTCAGGGCATATGGTGTGGATCGGCGATCGCACCCGGCAGTTGGATCATGCGCACGTCGAATACTGTCGTGGCATCAAAAATCCGCTCGGTCTGAAGACCGGGCCGACGCAGAAGCCGGACGAACTCTTAAAACTCATCGACATCCTCGATCCGGATAACGAGCCCGGCCGCTTGACGCTGATCTGCCGCGTCGGCGCCGACAAGGTCACCGATCTGCTGCCGGCGATGGTGCGCGCCGTCAAACGCGAGGGCCGCAACGTGGTGTGGTCGTGCGATCCGATGCACGGCAACACCATCACCTCGGTGACCGGCTACAAGACCCGCCCATTCGATCAGATCCTCAAAGAGGTCCGCGGCTTCTTTCAGGTCTGTGCCGCCGAGGGCGTCTATCCCGGCGGCGTACACCTTGAAATGACCGGACAGAACGTCACCGAATGCACCGGCGGCGCCCGCGCCATCAGCGACGAGGACCTCAACGATCGCTATCACACGGTCTGCGACCCGCGGCTGAACGCCGAGCAGTCGCTCGATCTTTCGTTTTTGCTGGCGGACCTGCTCAAATCGAAGCGCGAAGGCACGCCGACACTATTGCCCGCAGTCGCCGGGTTGTAACGGACGGCAGAGGACAGACGACAGAGAACAGAAAACGGGATGGGACCAGCTATTTCTCATCCGTCCTCTGTCGTCTGTCGTCGGGCCTCCGGCATCTGTGCTAGATCGTCACCATGAACCAGCGTCCCGCCGACCGTCTGGCCATTGCCGTGGCGCAGCTCAACCCGATCGTCGGCGATGTTTCCGGCAATCTCGAGCGCGCCCGCAAGGCGCGTGCGCAGGCCGCGGGCGAGGGCGCCGACATCATCGCCTTCTCCGAGCTTTTCATCGCCGGTTATCCGCCCGAAGATCTGGTGCTCAAGCCGGCGTTCCAGGCCGCGTGTCGGGCTGCAGTCGAGGATTTGGCGCGCGACACCGCCGATGGCGGGCCCGCCGTGCTCATAGGATCGCCATGGGTGGAAGACGGCAAGCTTTATAATGCCTATGCGCTGCTGACCGGCGGCAGCGTCGACGCCGTCCGCTTCAAGGTCAACCTGCCGAATTACGGCGTGTTCGACGAAAAGCGCGTCTTTGCCTCCGGGCCGGTGCCCGGACCCGTAAACTTCCGCGGCGTGCGGCTTGGCCTGCCGGTCTGCGAGGATACCTGGACCGACTGGGGCGATTACGAGAACGTGGTCGAGTGTCTGGCCGAGACCGGCGCCGAAATTCTTGTCGTGCCGAACGGCTCGCCCTATTGGCGCGACAAGATCGACGTGCGGCTTAATGTCTGCGTGGCGCGCGTCACCGAGGCGGGGTTGCCGCTGATTTACATCAACCAGGTCGGGGGCCAGGACGAGCTGGTGTTCGACGGCGCGTCGTTTGCGCTCAACGCCGACCGCTCGATCGCCTTGCAGCTGCCGGCGTTTGGCGAAATGGTGGTGTTGACGCAATGGTCGCGCACCGACGGTGGCTGGCATTGCGCGCAGGGGCCGATGGCGCCGGCCGAGCCGTTGGACAAATCGGATTACGCCGCTTGCGTGCTGGGCCTGCGCGACTACGTCGACAAGAACCGCTTCAAGGGGATCGTGCTCGGGCTTTCCGGCGGCGTCGATTCGGCGCTGTGCGCGGCGATGGCGGTCGACGCACTCGGCAGTGAGCGGGTGCGCTGCGTGATGCTGCCTTACCGCTACACCTCGCAGGAGTTGCGCACCGATGCTGCCGCGGTCGCCGACGCGCTCGGCGTGCGTTACGACATCGTGCCGATCGAAAGCGCCGTGCACGGCCTCGAAGCGGCGCTGGCCGGCGTTTTTGCCGGCGCGCCGCGCGACGTGACCGAGGAGAATTTGCAGGCGCGCGCCCGCGGCGTCATCCTGATGGCGATCTCCAACAAATTCGGTCTGATGGTGGTGACGACCGGCAACAAGTCGGAAATGTCGGTCGGTTACGCCACGCTTTACGGCGACATGAACGGCGGCTTCAATCCGATCAAAGATCTCTACAAGACCGAAGTCTATCGGCTGGCGCGGCTGCGCAATAGGTGGAAGCCGGAGGGCGCACGCGGTCCCGATGGCCCGGTTATTGCGGGGAACGTCATAACCCGGGCGCCCAGCGCGGAGTTGCGTGAGAACCAGACCGACCAGGACACGCTGCCGCCCTACGACGTGCTCGACCAGATTCTCGAACGGCTGGTCGAGCGCGAGGAGTTGATCGCGACCATCGTTGCGGCGGGTTTCGACCGCGATACCGTGATGAAGATCGAGCGCATGCTCAATCTGGCCGAATACAAGCGGCGGCAGGCCGCGCCGGGCGTGAAGGTGACGCTGAAGAATTTCGGCCGTGACCGCCGTTATCCGATCGTCAATCGCTTTACCGATCCCGGCGCGCCAAATCCCGCTCCTGCCGGCTCGCCGGTCAAAAGCGCGGCCAATGGCCCGGCGATGGCGAAAGCCGGCACGGCGGATTTTTGAGGGTGCCTCAGTGCGACGACGGCTCCGACTGCATTTGCGACGATGATAGGAACGGCGGCCCGACGACCCGCACCGGGCGCTTGGCGTCGTCGGGCGGGGCGGCGCTCGCGGTCGCGGGCACCGGCGTCGCATTGGGCCTGCCCGGCGCGGGTGCAGCCGCGACCGGCTGCTTGCCGTATGGCTTCGGCGGCTGCGACAGCGCTTTCGCGTTCTGGTCAGTCACGACGATATCGCCCCTCTCGATCGTCGAGGAATCGTCGGCATTCTTGAGCGCGTCTTGCCAGCTCTCGCCCGGCTTGCGGCACGAACAGGCCGAAACGAGCTGCGTGCGATAGCGGTATGCGGTCGGCAGCGCGGTGTAGAGCTGGCCGCTGGTCGATACCGCCTGATCCATGCTCTCGCCGGGATTGCGGTAGGAATAGAGCGCGACATCGGCGGCGGGGCATTCGCGCTGGCAGGTGAGCTGGTCCTCGGCAAAGTGGGACGGCAGCGTCGAATAGGAGATCGGGAAATAATAGCCGTCGCAGCTGCGCACGCAGACGGTGTGATAGGTCCCGTTCGGCGCGCCGTCGCCGTTCGGGTTCACGATGGTGCCGCCGCCGAACAGCGCGTCGAAAAAGCCTTGCGGGCCGCCCTGCGAATTGGCCGCGACGGTATACTGGGCGCCGCAACTATTCTGCGCCAATTGCCCGATCAGCGCGCGGCGCTGGTCGGCCTGACCGGAAGTGCCGCTTTGCAGCTGTTGCAGATCGCTCGTCATGCGGTCGAGATCGCCGCGCATCTGCTGGATCTGCGACGTGATCGGCCCGCATTGCGGCGACAGCGCCGAGAACAAGGCAAAGAAACCCGAGCCGGCACAGCCGGACTTGTGCGCTTGGGCGGTGGCGCGATCGATGTCGGCCTGCTTCTTGGCGATGGCGTCTTGGGACTGCTGGATCTGGGCGGCGCGGGTGGGGTCGGCGCCGCCGCGGTCGAACGCGGCAAGCTGGCCTTCGAGCCGCACGCAAACCGGATTGGTGGTCGCCGGGTTTAGCGGCGTTTGGTTCGGCGCGGGCTGGCTGGCCGACCGCTGATAGGGCGACTGCTGATAGGCCGGCTGGGGATACTGCGCCGGCTGGTTCGGCGCCTGCGGAATGGCTGCCGGCGGGACCGGATAACCCTGCGCCAGCGCCGGCGCGGACCAAGCCGCTGCGCCAAACATAGCGCCCAGCACAGCGTGATGGCCGGCTCGGTCTAACCACCGCAATTTATTGAGCATATTGGGTCCCGATCGGGTTCGCCGAACCTTCCCGTCAATGGGCCGCGGATAAGGCCCCGCAATGGTGACTAAAGTGTGAACGCCCCGTTGTCACTCCGCATCGGGCTGGTTTTCCGGCCGGGCGCGGTCGAAGGCGGGGATCGCCAGACAGGCCGCATCGACGCCGACGATCTTGGGGAATTTGTCGAGCGGCACTTTCAGGCGCCGCGCATTGGCGACTTGCGGCACCAGGCAGAGATCGGCCAGCGTGACCGTGTCGCCGCAGGCATAGGGGCCGCCGGGATCGAGCAGTGCCTCGAGCGCCTCGAAGCCGGCAATGATCCAGTGATGATACCAGGCGTCGATCGCGCTCTGCTCCTGGTGCAGCTCGTGTTTCAGGTAGCGCAGCGGGCTGGTATTGTTGAGCGGATGGATGTCGCAGGCGATCAGCTCGGCGAGCGCGCGCACCTTGGCGCGAGCGATCGGATCCTTCGGCAGCAGCGCCGGCTCGGGATGGATTTCTTCCAGGTATTCCATGATGGCGAGCGACTGGATCAGGACGTTGCCGGCCGGCGTGACCAGAACCGGCACGCGCATCTGCGGATTGACGGCGCGAAACTCGGGCCGCTTGTTGTGGCCGCCATCCTTGATCAGATGGACGGACGCCGTCTCGTAGGCAATGCCCTTCAAATTGAGCGCGATGCGCACGCGATAGGCGGCCGAAGAGCGGAAATAGGAATAAAGCTTCACGTCTCCTCCATCGGGCCGTCCCGCTCGACCGTCTCGGCGACGAGCTGCGCGGATCGATCGATGATCTGCTGCAGCGCGCGATTAAACGCCTCGCGATCGCTCGGGGTGAGAATGTCGGTGAGCCGCTGCGCGAAATCGAGCGCGTGCGGCGCGAGCTCTTCGTAGATCGCCCGGCCGGGCCCGGTCAGCGACAGAAACGATTCGCGCATGTCGGCGCGGTTGATCTTTCGCGCCACAAGCTTGCGCTTTTCCAGCAGCGCGACCGCGCGCGACACCTTGGTCTTGTGCATGTGGGTATGGGTGCCGATCGCCTTGCCGGTCATCACGCCGAACTGGCCGAGCGTCACCAACACCCGCCATTCCGGCACGCCGATCCGATAGCGCCGCGCATAGACGCGCGACAGCGCTTGCGAGACCAGGCTCGCCACGACGTTGAGCCGATAGGGCAGGAACTGCTCGAGTTTCAGCGGGGCCGGGTCGCGACCGGCGGCCGCGCCCGCCTCGACCTCAACGTCATTTTCTATCGCATATCGGCCAGCCATCGCGCGAAGATGAACGAAGTTGTTGGCCCACGCAACGGCATCCCACTGTGTTTGGCGCTTGGGCTGTATCCCAACAGTTTTCAGGTGAATACGATGCCCTTATCGGTGTTCTTATTGGTGGCAAGCTGAAACGTGTGCGGCGCACACAAACCCCGCTAACGCCAAAGTGATCAGTTTAGCGCCATGCAGCGATGCTATCATTCGCTGAGAGGACTCTGGCAAAAGAGGCTGCGACGCAAACGAAACTGCAAACTTAGCAAACGAAAATGGGGGAAACACGACCATGGGCACAATCGACAAAAGCCGGCTGCTTTTTCCGGGCCTTGCGGGACTCTACGAGACATTTTCACCTGCGAGTTACTCCTTCATGCGCTTCGCTACCGGCGCGGTGCTGATACCGCACGGCATCCAGAAGATCATGCTGGGCAGCGCCGAACATTTGGCGCCTTATATCGACAAGCAGATGGGCGTGCCGTTTCCCTTGCTGTGGGCTTATCTTGCGGTCTTCGCCGAATCGGTGGTCGCGATATGCCTCGCGGTGGGACTTTTCACCCGTCTGGCGGCGTTGATCATCTGGATCGAGATGGGCGTCATCATCGTTTTTTTCCAATGGCAATTCGGCTACTTCTGGACTGCCAAAGGTTATGAATACGCCTTGTTGTGGTGGTTGCTCTGCCTTGCGATATTCTTCCGCGGCGGCGGCCGATATTCGGTCGACCGGCTGCTCAGCAAAGAGTTCTAAATCTGAGAATTGTGGGCGCTGCGCGTCGTCATGCCCGGCACTGGAAATCTGCCGAGTGGTTTAGTTCAGCGCGAGCACTCGATGGCGACGAAGTTGTCGCAGTTGCCGCCTTTGCAGGTAGTCGGGTCGCTGGTCGGAATGGCGCCGGTAATGTCGTCGCGGTCGACCTTGCGGAATGACAGCGCCTGGGCGAACTGCCGCGACTTGCAGTAGGCGCTCGCCACCGGCGCGCCGCATGGCGCACCCGAAGCAAGGCAGCGGTCGACGCCGTAGCCGTCGCCGTCATTGGCGATGATGAACATCCGCTTTTCGGCCTGAGCCGCGGCGGCGGCAAGAAGCACGGCCGCGGCGGCGGTCGCCGCAATCACGAAACGCATGGTTCCCCCACCCGGCGGCGCCGCGCCATAGACCCGACCGGCCTTCGATCCCAATGTCTTTAAGAATGCGACGGCGGAGTTAAGCTTGCGTTAAGGGTGTTAAATTCGCGCCCGGTAATGGCTATCTCGGCTCTCATGATTTCCGCGGTGGAGCAATCCGGGCGGCGGTGCCATGTTGCCGTATCCACAGGGCCGGGCGCGACTTTGCCCGCGAGCGTGGCGTGGCGGCGACAGTTTGTGACGGCAAATGGGGATCTTGACGCCATGCGCCGCCTCGACCATTCTCCGCCCCATGAACGGTCACGCTCAAACTTTCGGCATTTGCCGGGAGATTATTCGCTAGCGTCACACGCTGGCTGCGGCCGTCTTTTCTCACCGTCGAGATTTTGGACACGCCCGGCCAGTAGGTCGATGGCGTAATCTTCTATTTCGCATGGTTTGATTCGACGATGGACTTAAAGCTCTACGATACGCTGACGCGCGAGAGGCGGGTTTTCACCCCGCTCGATCCGGCCAACGTGCGCATGTATGTGTGCGGGCCGACGGTCTACGACTTCGCCCATATCGGCAATGCGCGTCCGGTGATCGTGTTCGACGTGCTGTTCCGGTTGCTGCGCCATCTCTACGGCGCCGACCGCGTCACTTACGTGCGCAACATCACCGACGTCGACGACAAGATCAACGCGCGCGCGGCGCAGGAATTCCCCGGCCTGCCGCTCAACGAGGCGATCCGCAAGGTCACCGAAACGACCGATCGGCAGTTCCACGAGGACGTCGCTGCGCTCGGTTGCCTGCCGCCCACCGTCGAGCCGCGCGCCACGGAGCACATCGCCGAAATGCGCACGCTGATCGACCGGCTGGTCGCGTCCGGCAACGCCTATGTCGCCGAAGACAATGTGCTGTTTTCGGTGCCGTCGGACCCCGATTACGGCCAGTTGTCGAAACGCCCGCTCGACGAAATGATCGCCGGCGCGCGCGTCGAAGTCGCGCCGTACAAAAAGGATCCGCGCGACTTCGTGCTGTGGAAGCCGTCAAAACCTGGCGAGCCGGCCTGGCCGTCGCCCGCCGGCATCAAAGCGCCGGGCCGGCCCGGCTGGCACATCGAGTGCTCGGCAATGTCGTGGAAATATCTCGGCGAGATGTTCGATATCCACGGCGGCGGCATCGACCTCGTCTTTCCACATCATGAGGACGAAATCGCGCAATCGCGCTGCGCCTTCCATACGCCGGCGATGGCCAATTACTGGATGCACAACGGCTTTCTTCAGGTCGAAGGCGAGAAGATGGCGAAGTCGCTCGGTAATTTTGTGACTATTCGCGAATTGCTTCATAAGTGGAACGGACGTACTTGGCCGGGCGCGGCTATACGATGGGCGATGTTGCAGATGCATTACCGCGAGCCCATTGATTGGACACATGGAAATTTAGTGCGAAGCGCGGATGAAATTCTTCAAATTCTAAATCTATTGAGAGGGTTTCATCGCGATTCCAATACAGGGAAAATCGATTTTGATCAGATATTTTCCGCGGTTGAAGCTGCCGAGCCTTCGGCTGCCGTCGTCAATGCTCTTTGCGACGATCTGAATACGTCGAGAGCAATTACTGCAATTCGTGCAGCAAAGATGAAGCGAGAGAGAGGGCTGACAGTTCAGATAGCGCGAGATCTTGTTTTTATGGGCGTCATAAAAGAGAGCGACATCCTCTACTATTCCACATTTCACGGTGTCGAGAGCGATGTGGCCGATAAACATACAGCGATGAACATTGCAGTAGACTATGAGATGGCCAGAGCAAATGGTGACTTCCACTTTGCATCCAGCTTGATGCGCACCTTAGAGGAAGCCGGGCTTAGAATTATTGAGACTGAGCCATGCTCACTAGTAATTTCGAAAGGTGCAAACGAAGGCGCATTTGATCGGACTGTCAGGGCTATGGTTGCTGCGCGTGAAGCGGCTCGTGATGCAAGGGATTATAAGGAATCCGATCGCATCCGCGACGAGCTCGCCAACATGGGCGTCGTGCTCAAAGACACCAAGGACGGCACCACCTGGGAGATCGCGCGATGAGCGCCGTCCGCGCAAGAATTCCCTCTCCCTTTACGGGAGAGGCCGCCTCGCGGAGCGAGGCGGATGAGGGTTTGGGCGGCGCGGCTTTTCGCGGCGGTGCGGCTAGCCTTCACGGACCTTCACCCGGCCTCTCGCTGCGCTCGCGGCCGACCTCTCCCGTAAAGGGAGAGGGTGGAAGCGGCGCTGACCGCGAAATGCGCCGGCGGGCGAGTGGCTTGCGCGTCCGTATGACCGATGCGGAGCGCAAGTTGTGGTTCGCGCTACGCGATAGACGGTTTGCCGGGTTCAAGTTTCGCCGCCAGGTCCCAATTGGACGCTTCATTGTAGATTTCGTGTGTTTTGAGAAGCGGTTGGTGATCGAAGTGGATGGCGGTCAGCACGCGGACTCCGCTGCCGACCAACGACGCGATCGCTGGTTTGCCGCTAACGGGTTTCGCGTGATGCGGTTCTGGAACAATGAAGTGTTGTCGAATTTGGAAGGCGTCATGACCGTACTTGCCGGTGCGCTGCGTGTGAAAGAGTGGTCATGAACGCCCGCGCCCTCCCACAACTCGCTCTCCGCCCGATGCTGCCGACCGACGTGCCGTTTTTGGCGGAGATTTTCCGCGCCGCTATCGAGGAGCTTGCGGCCGAAGACTACAGTGAGACGCAGCGCGAGGCGTGGGCTTCGACTGCCGACGACGAGGAGGAGTTCGGCACAAAGCTTGCAGCCGAGTTGACGCTGGTTGCGACCTATGGCGGCTCCGCGGTCGGCTTTGCTTCGCTGGCCGATAACACCAGGATCGACATGCTCTACGTGCACCCGGCTGCGGCCGGGCAGGGCGCTGCCGCCCTACTGTGCGACGCGCTGGAAAAGCTCGCCGCCGCGCGCGGCGCCAAGGAATTGACGGTCGATGCCAGCGACACGGCGTCCGGCTTTTTCGAGAAGCGCGGCTTTACCGCAAAGACGCGCAACACCGTGACGGTCGGCGGCGAATGGCTCGCCAATACGACGATGACCAAGCCGCTTGCCGCGAAGGAGACTGCGCCATGAAACGCACCAACTCGCCGTTCCAGCGTCACTGGCTTTATTATCTGATCCTCAAATACACGGTGATCGCCGCGGCGGTCGTGATCGCGCTCTACACCGTCTATCGCCTCTATCGCGGGTGAACGGCGCCATGACCGAGCCACGCTCGACCTTTTTCGGACTTCGCACGCATCACGTGGTGATTGCGCTGATCGCGATCGTGATCGCCGTGGCTTTGGCCTCGAACCATTATCTTTGGTGAGACCGGTCATGGCGCGCGAGCGGCTTTATCTGTTCGACACCACGCTGCGCGACGGCGCGCAGACGAACGGCGTCGACTTCACGCTCACGGACAAGCTTGCGATCGCGCGCATGCTCGACGAGCTCGGCATCGACTATGTCGAAGGTGGCTATCCCGGCGCCAATCCGATCGACACCGAATTTTTCTCCGAGAAGCGGCCGCTGCGGGCAAAGCTCACCGCCTTCGGCATGACGCGGCGGCCCGGCCGCTCGGCGTCGAACGATCCGGGGCTTGTGGCGCTGCTCGATGCAAAAGCCGACGCCATCTGCTTCGTCGCCAAATCCTGGGACTATCACGTCCGCGTCGCGCTGGAGACGACGGAGGAGGAGAACATCGCCTCGATTCGCAATTCCGTGCGCGCCGCCAAGGCCAAGGACCGCGAAGTCTTGCTCGATTGCGAGCATTTCTTCGACGGCTATAAAGCCAAGCCCGCTTTCGCGTTAGCCTGCGCCAAGGCGGCTTATGAGGAAGGCGCGCGCTGGGTCGTGCTGTGCGACACCAACGGCGGCACGCTGCCGCATGAGGTCGAGCGCATCGTCGGCGAGGTCTGCGCGCAAATTCCCGGCAACCATGTCGGCATCCACGCCCATAACGATACCGAGCAGGCGGTGGCGAATTCCTTTGCCGCGGTGCGCGCCGGCGCGCGCCAGATACAAGGCACGCTCAACGGGCTTGGCGAGCGCTGTGGCAACGCCAATCTCGTCTCCATCATCCCGACGCTGAAGCTGAAGAAGGAATACGTGGAAAAGTTCGACATCGGCGTCTCGGACGAAGCGCTGTCGCATCTGGCGCGCGTGTCGCACGCGCTCGACGAATTGCTCAACCGCGCCGCGGACCGTCATGCGCCTTATGTCGGCGAGAGCGCATTCGCCACCAAAGCCGGCATCCACGCCTCCGCTATCGTCAAGGAGCCGGCGACCTACGAGCACATAGCGCCGGAGCGCGTCGGCAATAAGCGAAAGCTCCTCGTCTCCGATCAGTCGGGGCGCTCCAACGTGCTTGCCGAACTCGAGCGCATCGGGCTTGCCGTGGATAAGGACGATCCGCGCGTGATGCGCCTCCTCGACGAGGTCAAGGATCGCGAGGCGATCGGTTATGCCTACGAAGCGGCCGACGCTTCGTTCGAACTCTTGGCGCGTCGTCTCCTCGGCAAGGTGCCGCATTATTTCGACGTGGAAAAGTTCAACGTCAATGTCGAGCAACGCATCAACGCCAAGGGCGTGCCCGTCAGCGTCAGTCAGGCAGTGGTGAAGATCAAGGTTGGCGATGAGGAGCTGATCTCGGTCGCCGAAGGCATCGGGCCGGTCAATGCGCTCGATCTCGCGCTGCGCAAGGACCTCGGCAAATATCAAAGTTTTATCACCGGGCTTGAGCTCACCGACTATCGTGTGCGTATCCTCAATGGCGGCACCGGCGCCGTGACCCGCGTGCTGATCGAAAGCGCAGACGAGACCGGCGACCATTGGACCACGGTTGGCGTGTCGCCGAACATCATCGACGCCTCGTTCCAGGCGCTGATGGATTCCATCGTCTATAAGCTGGTCAAATCCGGCGCGCCGGCGTGAGGGGGAGCGCCATGATCGACCACGTCTCCATCGCGGTGCGCGATCTGAAAAGCGCCGAAGCGTTCTATACGGCGCTGCTGGCGCCGCTCGGGCTGACCAAATTGCGCGAATGGCCGGACGCGGCCATCGGTTTCGGCAAGAAATATCCGGATTTCTGGATCAATAAGCGCGCCGCGATGGATCGCGTCGCCTCCGACAGCGGCGTGCACATCTGCCTGCGCGCGCCCGATACGGCGGCGGTCGACGCCTTCCACGCCGCGGCGCTCAATGCCGGCGGCACATCCGACGGCGCGCCGGGACTGCGGCCGGAATATCACGGCGGCTATTACGCCGCCTTCATCCGCGATGCCGACGGCAACCGCATCGAGGCGGTGACGTTTTTGCGGGAAAGCAATCCGTCACTCTGAGGTGATGGCGCTCACAACCGTTCCGCTGGCACCGCCATCGTCTTGTCCGCTTCGGCGACCTTGCGCGCTGCCTCGCGCAGCGTCGGCAATATCTCCTCGACGCGCTGGGCGACCAGATAATCGACCCGCAGCGACGACGGCACGAATTTCACCGCGCGCATATGCTCGATCAAGGCCAGCAGCGGACCCCAATAGCCGCTGATATTGGCGATCAGGATCGGCTTCTTGTGGCGGCCAAGCTGGACCCAGGTCAATTGCTCGACCAGCTCTTCCAGCGTGCCGATCCCGCCCGGCAAGGCGACGAAGGCATCGGCGCGCTCGAACATGGTGCGCTTGCGTTCGTGCATGTCGCGCGTGACGATGAGTTCCTGGGATAGCCGCCGCGGCCGCTCCCGTTTGGTCAGAAATTCCGGGATGATCCCGGTCACATGGCCGCCGTGCTCGAGCACGGACTCAGCAAGCGCTCCCATCAGGCCGACCGAGCCGCCGCCGTAAACCAGCCGAACGTGGTTCTCGGCGAGGATCTTGCCGAATTTTTGCGCCGCTTCGATGAAGGCCGGCTCGGTCCCGGGGCTCGATCCGCAATAGACGCAGATCGCATTGATTTTGCTCATGGAGTTATTCTCATTGAACGGTAGATGTGGCGTCGATTCGTGCCCGCCGCAAGCGTTTGAGACCGTAGGGGCGGGTTTTAAACCCGCCCCCACATTCCCGTGCGGAACCCGGCGGAAAGCTCTATATGACGAAAAACACGCGATGAGGGACGCCGGTTGCGCGTTGCGGCCCGGTTCGCTCGGTTTTGCTGGGCTGCGATGAGCGATTTTCAACGACCGACTAATGCCGACCGCGCGGCTTTGCTGCCGACGCTCACGCGATTGTGGCCCTATATCTGGCCGGCCGACCGCGGCGACCTGAAGCTGCGTGTCGTGTTCGCGACGGTTCTGCTTATCCTCGCCAAGTTCGCCACCATCGCGGTGCCCTACACGTTCAAATGGGCGACCGACGCGCTCGCCGGCCACGGCAGCGCGCCGGTGGCGCCGGACAATTGGCTCGCCTGGGCGTTCGCTGCCCCCGTCGTGATGACGCTCGCTTATGGCGGCACGCGCATCGTCATGGGTCTGCTCACGCAATGGCGCGACGGCATTTTCGCCAAGGTGGCGATGAACGCGGTCCGGCGGCTGGCGATGCTGACTTTCGAGCACGTGCATCTGCTGTCGCTACGCTTTCATCTCGAGCGCAAGACCGGCGGGCTGACGCGCGTGTTGGAGCGCGGCCGCAACGCCATCGAAACCATCGTGCGCATGGTGCTCTTACAGATCGCGCCGACCGTCGTCGAACTGGTTCTGATCGTCGCCGTTCTGCTCGTTCATTTCGACTGGCGCTACGTTGCCATCATCGGCGCGACGGTGGCGGTCTATATGTGGTTCACCTATGCCGCGACGCAGTGGCGCATCGGCATCCGCCGCAAGATGAACGAAAGCGACAACGACGCCAACGCCAAGGCGATCGATTCGCTGCTCAATTACGAGACCGTCAAATATTTCTCCGCGGAGAACCGTGAAGCCACGCGTTACGACCGCTCGATGGCGCGGTATGAGGACGCCAGCGTCAAGGCCTATGTGTCGCTCGCCGTGCTCAATGCCGGGCAGGCGGTGATTTTCACCATCGGGCTTTGCGGCGCCATGGTGCTGTGCGCCTACGGCATCGAGCACGGCACCAACACCGTCGGCGATTTCGTCATGATCAACGCCATGATGATCCAGCTATACACGCCGCTGAATTTCATGGGCATGGTGTATCGCGAGATCAAGCAGGCGGTGATCGACATCGAGAACCTGTTTGCGCTCTTGTCGCGTCCGCCCGAGATCGAAGACCGGCCCGGCGCGCCACCGCTGCAAGTCCGCGCCGGCACCATTCGCTTTGAGAACGTCTCGTTCGCCTACGAGCCGGCGCGGCCGATCCTCAAAGGCTTGAGCTTCGACGTCGCGGCCGGCCACACCGTCGCCATCGTCGGTCCGTCCGGCGCCGGCAAATCGACGATCTCGCGGCTGTTGTTCCGCTTCTACGAAGTGACCGGCGGCCGCATCCTCATCGACGGCCAGGATATCCGCGACGTGACGCAGGCTTCGCTGCGCGCCTCAATCGGCATGGTGCCGCAGGACACCGTGCTGTTCAACGACACCATCCGTTACAACATCCGCTACGGGCGCTGGGACGCAAGCGATGGCGAGGTCGAGGAGGCGGCGCGCCAGGCGCAGATCGACGGCTTCATCCGCCGTGCGCCGAAGGGCTACGAGACCGAAGTCGGCGAACGTGGCCTAAAACTTTCCGGCGGCGAGAAGCAGCGCGTCGCCATCGCTCGCACCATCCTCAAAGCGCCGCCGATCCTGCTGCTCGACGAGGCGACCTCGGCGCTCGACAGCCATACCGAGAGGGACATCCAGGACGAGCTCGACCGGGTCTCGAAGAACCGCACCACGCTCGTCATCGCCCACCGGCTCTCGACCATCATCGGCGCCGACGAGATCCTGGTGCTCGATCACGGCGCGATCGTCGAGCGTGGCACGCACCGCGAATTGCTGGCGCATGGCGGGCTCTATGCCAGCATGTGGAACCGGCAGCGCGAAGCCCAGCTGGCGCGCGAGATTCTGGCGACGGTGGATGACGCTACGGGCGCACCCAATCGCAACCCGCCGGAAGTCATTAGTGAACCGGCGGCAGACCTGCTGCCCGCCGCGGATGCCGCCGAATAATGCTGGATCATCCGCTTTCGCAGATGATGGCAATCAGGATAATTGACACGCCATGTCGGTCATCGATTCGATCCGCAAGCAACTCACCCCGATCCATCCGGAGGGTTATCCCTTCATCGGCGGCTTTGCGCTTGCGAGCCTCATCCTGTTCTGGCTGTGGGCGCCGCTCGGCTGGCTGGCGACTGCCGCGACGCTGTGGTGCGCCTATTTCTTCCGCGATCCGCCGCGGGTGACGCCGCTACGCGACGGTCTCGTGGTGGCGCCGGCGGACGGCCGCGTCAGCCAGATCGTCGATGCGGTGCCGCCGGCGGAGCTCGGTCTCGGCGCGCGGCCATTGCCGCGCATTTCGATTTTCATGAGCGTGTTCGATTGTCACGTCAATCGCAGCCCCGTGGCCGGCCGTATCGAGCGCATCGTCTACCGCGCCGGAAAATTCCTGTCCGCCGATCTCGACAAGGCGAGCGAGGATAATGAACGCAACGCCTTGCTGATCGCGACCCCGGCCGGCCAGCGCATCGTCGTGGTGCAAATTGCCGGCCTCGTGGCGCGCCGCATCGTGCCGTTCACGCGCGAAGGCGAAACCGTCGGCGCCGGCCAGCGCATCGGCATGATCCGGTTCGGCTCGCGGGTCGATGTTTATCTGCCAGAAGGCACGCGGGCGCTGGCCGCCGAAGGCCAGGCCGCCATTGCCGGAGAGACCGTGCTTGCCGATTTCAAGGAGATCGAGGCAGGACGCACGTTTCGGGTGAGCTGAGAAGGCATTAACGAGAACGACGGGTCGCGTGGCGGACGTGGCCGGAACGGGCTATATTCGCTTCGAGGAGGTACTGAAATTGGCCATGCAACCACCCGGTTTCGGCGATACGCGGCGGCGGCGCTTCCGCCGCATTCCCGTACGCACGCTGGCGCCGAATCTCATCACGCTGCTCGCGCTATGCGCCGGTTTGACCGCGATCCGTATGGCGTTCGAGAACCGCTACGTGCTGGCGCTTGCGGCCATCGTGTTCGCCGCGATCCTCGACGGCATCGACGGCCGCCTGGCGCGGTTTCTCAAGGGCACCTCGCGCTTTGGCGCCGAGCTCGACAGCCTTTCTGACTTCGTCAATTTCGGCGTCGCGCCGGCGCTGGTGCTCTATTTCTGGGGTTTGCACGACCTGAAATCGGCGGGCTGGATCGCCGCCATGACATTTGCGATTTGCGCGGCGCTGCGTCTCGCCCGCTTTAACGTCATGATCGAGGATCCGGATCGGCCGGCCTGGACCGGCAATTTCTTCGTCGGCATGCCGGCGCCGGCCGGCGCCATCACGGTGCTGCTGCCGATCTATGCGGTGTTCCTCGGCGTGCCGCGCTCGGGATTCCTCACATGGCTGACGCTGGTCTATACGCTCGGCGTCGCCTCGCTGATGGTGTCGCGGCTGCCGGTATTTTCCGGCAAACGCGTCGGCACCCGGGTGCCGCCGGAAATGGTCGGCCCGCTGATCGTGCTGGTGGTGCTGGCGATCGCGCTTCTGATCGCCTATCCGTGGATCTTGCTGACCGCGGGCACGCTCGCTTATCTCGCCAGCCTGCCGTTCGGCTGGCTGTCATACCGCGGTTACGAGCGGCGGTCGCGCGAGGGAAGAGCGGAGGCCGCGCCCGCGCCGCTGCCGTCTTCGCCGACGATAGTTCCCGGTCTGGTCAGGTCGCCCGACGACGACGAGCGCCCATCGCGTCTGAACTGAACAGTTGCGCCGGCGTGGCCGCGAGAGATTTTGTCGATGCGTGTTGCCCGGCGCAGCTTTATGGCCTCAACGCTGGCCTCGCTGGCTGCTCCTGCCGTGATGCGGCTGGCGCGGGCCGACGTGCCGCCGATCGCGTTGAAGCTGCATCATGCCTTCTCGGCGGTGTCGAGCGTCCACGAAAAATTCCTTGCGCCGTGGGCGCGCAAGGTCGAGGCGGAAGCGAACGGTCGGATTCGTATCGACATCTTTCCGTCGATGGAATTGGGCGGCGCTCCGGCACAGCTGTTCGATCAGGCGCGCGACGGCGACGCCGACATGGTCTGGACGGCGCCGGGTCTGACGCCCGGCCGCTTCCCCAAGATCGAAACCTTCGAATTGCCGTTTCTGCCGTCGCGCCGCGCGCTGGTCAGTTCCCGGGCGCTGCAAGACTTCGCCGCGATCTATCTGAAAGACGAATTCAGCGAAGTTCAGCCGCTGTGCTTCTCTTGCGCGGATCGCGGCGTCATCCACGCTTTTGCGCCGGTGCGCTCGATCGAGGACGTCAAGGACCTTAAGCTGCATGTGCAGACGCGGCTTGCCGGCGAGGCGATGCGAGAGCTGGGCGCCCACCCCGTGCCGATGCCGAGCGAGGAACTGCCGACGGCGCTGACCGAGCGGGTCATCGACGGCTGTGTCGATCCCTGGCACATGGTGCCGCCGTTCCGGCTCAACGACCTTCTCAAGACGCACACCGAATTCTCCGACCTGTCGCTGTCGAGCCGGACCTATGTCTTGGCGATGAACAAGCCCGCGTACGAACGCCTGCCGCGCGAGATCAAAACCGTGCTCGACAACAATTCGAATGAGCTCGCGTCAAGCATGGCCGGCACGATGTGGGATCTTCAAGCCTATGCCGTCGCCGAAAACATCGCCGAGAGCGGCGACGTGATTGTCACGCTGTTGCCGGAAGCGGTCGCGCATTGGCGCAAAGCGACCGAGCCCGTTGTCACGGCTTGGCTGAAAGATATGAAAGAAGCCAAGCTTGACGGCAGCAAGATGATCGCCAGCGCGCATACGCTGCTGGCGAAATACGCGATTTTACCGGAGCCGCAACCGCCGCAAGCTCCGCCGCCACAGCAGGAGGCCGTGACCGAGCCGCAGCAGCCGCGCTCGGCTGGCGTGACCACGACGATCCCGAATGCGGCTAATACCCCGCCGCCGTCATCCGTCGTGAAACCCGCTCCGCCGGCTGCGCCGCATACGGCGACGCAGACGCCGGCGCCGCCGGTGTCCGTTAGCAAGCCCGCGCCGGCCGCTCCCGCAGCGCCGCCGGCCATAAAGCCCATTCATGCGCCGCCTGCTCACGTTGCGACGCCGGCGAGCCCGCCTGCGCCAACAGCGCCGGTCGCGCCGGTCGCGCCCCATCTGGCGCCCACCGTGTCCGCGGCGCCGATCGTGAAACCCGTTTCCCCACCGGCGCCAGCGCCGACACTCGCGCCTCCGCCGCCGAAGACTCTGAATATTCCGCTCTAATGACTGCCGGCTATAGCTGCGGCGGGTAACCCGGCATCAGGTCGTAGGGGTGCGCCCAGCCGGGCAACGATTTGATACGGTCGAGCCAGGCGGCAATGTTCTTATGCGCAGCGGCGATGTCGAAGCCGAATTCCTCGGCCGGATAATAGAGATAAGCGCAGAGCGAAATATCGGCGATGGTCGGCCGCTCGCCGAGCATGAACGGCTCCTTGGCCAGCCGCTTGTCGAGGATCGCAAGGTTGCCGTCGATGCGGCCCTTGAGGAAGGCCATCACCGCCGGATCGCCGGGCGGCCGGGCGAAATTTTTCAAAAAGCGGTACGGCCCGAGAAAGCCGTTGACCTTCTGATTGTCGAAGATGATCCAGCGCAGCGCTTCGAGCCGCTCATCTTCGCCTTCCGGTTTGAACCGCCCGCTGCGGTCGGCGAGATAAGTGAGCATCACGCCGGATTGGCTGAGCTTTTTGTCGCCATGCACCAAGACCGGCACCTCGCCCATCTCGTTGACCTCGGCGCGGTATTTGGGCGTTCGCGTCTCGCCGCCCCTGAAAAAGTCGACATAGATCGGCTGCCAGTCGGCGCCGATCAGATTGAGCATCAATGCCGCGCGATAGGCGTTGCCGGATTGGGCGAAGCAGTAGAGCTGATATTCGGCCATGACATCTCCAATCGGGGACACCGAAATATACCATCAAGGCCTGGCGAGCGTCATTGCGCCGCCGCCGGCAGCCTGGCCGTCGAAATGACCGCCGGCAAAGGACAGTTCGGCCAAGGCTTGTCCTTTGAAATCGCGAATGATAAGCGCGCCGTGTTCGTAGCTCCATTTGCGGCTCATGAAGAAATTGCCCGGGCAGCCGCCGGCCGGCGCGATCTTGCCGTCAATTGCGCCAGGCTCTTCGGTGAGCGTCATCAGGCAGGCGCCGCCGGCCGCAGAGAGTTTCCATTTCCCGGCGAGATCGACCGGGGGCGGTTGAGGCGGCGCGGGCTCCGGCGCAGTCGCAGGAGGCGGCGGCAAAGCGGCCGCCGTTTCGGGTGCGCCGCCGAAGCGAGCGGTATTGGTGCAGGCTCCGACCGCCGCGAGCGCGCACAAGAGTGCGGCGACCTTCGTCGCGCTCGTGGACAGATAGCTGATGCGCGCCCAGCCGCTCATCGGCAAATCGGAGGCCTCTCACCGCATCGTCGGGATGACGAATTCGGCGCCTTCCTTGGTACCGGAGGGCCAACGCGCGGTCACCGTCTTGGTCTTGGTGTAGAAACGGATCGAGTTCGGGACCGTGCTGGTTGAGATCGCCGAAGCCGGAACGTTTCCAGCCGCCGAACGTGTAATAGGCCAGCGGCACCGGAATGGCGAAGTTGACGCCGACCATGCCGACCTGCACCCGGCTGGTAAAGTCGCGCGCGGTGTCGCCGTCGCGGGTGAAGATGGCGACGCCGTTGCCGTATTCGTGCTGCGACGGCAGCCGCACCGCTTCCTCATAGTCCTTGGCGCGCACCACCGAGAGCACCGGTCCGAAAATCTCCTCCTTGTAGATCTTCATGTCCGGCTTCACCTCGTCGAACAGGCAGCCGCCAATGAAATTGCCGCTCTCGTAGCCTTGCAGCTTGAAATTGCGGCCGTCGACCACGAGCTTGGCGCCGTCCTCGACGCCGCTATCGATGTAACCGCGAACTTTGTTGAGGAGTTCGCGGGTAACCATCGGGCCGTAATCGGCCTGCTGGTCGGTCGATGGGCCGATCTTCAACCCCTCGACGCGCGGAATGAGCTTTTGCACCAGCGCGTCGGCGGTCTTCTTGCCGACCGGAACGGCGACCGACACTGCCATGCAGCGTTCGCCGGCCGAACCGTAGCCGGCGCCGATCAGCGCATCGACCGCCTGGTCCATGTCGGCGTCCGGCATCACGATCATGTGGTTCTTGGCGCCGCCGAAGCACTGCACGCGTTTGCCATGCGCGGTGCCGGTTGCGTAAATATATTCGGCGATCGACGAGGAGCCGACGAAACCGATCGCCTTGACGTGCGAGTCCGTCAGCAACGTATCGACCGCTTCCTTGTCGCCATTGACGACATTGAGCACGCCCTCCGGCAGTCCCGCCTTGACGAACAATTCGGCGATGCGCATCGGTACCGACGGGTCGCGCTCCGATGGCTTCAAGATGAAGGTATTGCCGCAGGCGATGGCCGGCGCGCATTTCCACAACGAAATCATGGCCGGAAAATTGAACGGCGTGATGCCGGCGACGACGCCGAGCGGCTGGCGGATCGAATAGAGGTCGATGCCCGGCCCGGCGCCTTCGGAATATTCGCCCTTCATCAGATGCGGGATGCCGCAGGCGAATTCCACCACTTCCAGCCCGCGCTGGATGTCGCCTTTGGAGTCGGCAAAAGTCTTGCCGTGCTCGGAGGACAGCAGCCGCGCCAGATCGTCATACTGGCTCTGGATCAATTCCAAGAACTTGAACATGACGCGGGCGCGGCGCTGCGGATTGGTGGCGGCCCAGCCGGGGAAAGCGGCCTCGGCATTGGCGACGGCCTGTTCGACCTCGGATTTTGCCGCCAGCGCGACCTTGGCCTGCACTTCGCCGGTATTGGGGTTGAAAACGTCGCCAAAGCGCCCGGACGCGCCTTTCACCTCCTTGCCGCCGATAAAATGACCGATTTCACGCATCTGTGGTCTCCCTGGGCGAGGGTGCGCTGGCTGCACACTCCCTCCCCATCTTGCTGCTTTTTCCCGTGGTGGTCATCCCCTTGCCTGGGCCCAAATATCGCGGCCAATGCGAGAGAAAATGTGTTCACCTTGTTCTATCCGAGGCGTGCCTAACAGTAACCGTCCCTTAAGCGCAATGATCGTACCTATAACGGCATTGCCAAGGGCTCGCCGTCGCGGGTTGGGTGCGGTTTTATGGATATTGCAACGGGTCTCGGCCTTCTCGCCGGCGCCGCGGTCGTCACGACCCTCATGCTGATGGGCGGCGGCCTGGGCATGTTCGTGAGCGACCACGCCATCATCATCATTTTCGGCGGATCTTTTGCCGCCACCCTGATCCGCTTCCCGCTGTCGTCGATCTTTCACGGACTGCCGCTCGGCATGAGGTTCGTCTTCAGCATGCGCCGCATTTCGCAGCGCGAACTGGTCGACGAGATCGCGGGCCTCGCCGAGATCGCGCGCAAGCAGGGACCGATCGGCCTGGAAAAGGTCGAGATCGAGGATCCATTTCTCGCCAAGGGCATCCGCTTCGTCGCCGACGGCTACGATGCCGAATTCATCCGCGACAATCTCGAACGCGATCGCGACAACTTCCTCCAGCACCTCGACGAGGGACAGAAGATCTACCGCGCGATCGGCGATTGTGCGCCGGCCTTCGGGATGATCGGGACGCTCATCGGCATGGTGCAAATGTTCGCCAATATGACCGACCCGTCCAAGCTCGGCCCATTCATGGCGACGGCGCTGTTGGCGACGCTCTACGGTGCGGTCGTGGCGAACATCCTGACTCTGCCGATCGCCGATAAATTGCATCTAAAATTGGTCGACGAAGAGATCAACCGCACGCTGATCATCGATGGCATCCTCATGATCCGCGAATCGAAGAGCCCGACGCTGGTGCGCGAAATGCTGATCGCGTACCTGCCGGAACGACATCGGGACACGGAGCCGGAGCCGGTTCCGGCCTAACCGCGAAGAAACGAAACCATGGCACGGCGCAAGGAAGCACACGGCGGCGGCCACGGCTGGTTTGTCACCTTCGCCGATCTGATGGGGCTGCTCGTCAGCTTCTTCGTCATGCTGGTCGCGTTCTCCAATCAGGACCAGCAGAAACTGCAGATCGTCGCCGGTTCGATGCGCGACGCCTTCGGCACCCAGAACAATGTGCGCTATTCCGGCATCATCGAAGTCGACGGCCTGCCGACACGTCCCAAATTGAAGAACGCGGCGCACATCACGCCCGAAGACGCTTCCGCCACGCCGACGCCCGACCAGAACGCGCATGAGCGCCAGTTCGGCGGCAAGTTCGAGAATGACCAGGCCTTTGCGCTGGCCGCGGCGTCGCTGCGCCAAGCGCTGGAAGACATGCCGGAGCTGACCGAAGCCAGTAAGCACATCGTGTTCGAGGAGACCAAAGAGGGGCTCAATATCAACATTGTCGACCAGGACGGCCGTTCGATGTTCCCGGAAGGCTCCAAGGAACCGTACGAGCGTACGCGCACGATCATTGAGAAGATTGCCGGGCCGCTAAAAGCCGTGCCGTACCGGATTTCAATTACCGGTCATACGTCCGCTTCGCAGAGCGCGCCGCAGCCCAACTACGGCCCCTGGGATCTCTCGGTCAATCGCGCCAATGCGGTGCGGCAAATCCTCGAGGAACAGGGTTACCCGTCGTCCAATATCTACGAAGTGGCGGGCAAGGCCGATACCGACCCGCTGTTCCCCGACGATCCGTATATGGCGGCCAACCGGCGCGTGACCATTACTTTGATGCACGAAGCGCCGCCGGTGCCGCCGGACCTGAAGCCGTGAACGGAAAGCGCTTGCGCAAGGGCAACGACGCAACGTCAGAGTCATGGGCCTAAACCATTGATCTATTATAGATAAATAGCCCTTCCCGGCGCACATAGCCTTCACGGCCTGCCGATATTATTTGCCTGCTCAAGAGCTGCGCCTCCGCCGGCGCCGCAAATTTTTTTGGCTTAGCGGCTCATGACTCTCCGGTACGAAGGGTGTATAGGCGCTGCCCTGCATCGGTCTCGATGCGGCACCAGGAACAGGGCGACGTCCTGTCTTAAAATTCATGACAGATAGTGTGACCGCTCCCGCCGCGGGGGGCGAAACGTCGGCGAACGGCATCGGCGCCGCTCGTTTTCACGTCGGCTTATGGGGCTTGGCGCTCGGTAGTATCGGTGTCGTTTATGGCGATATCGGCACCAGCCCGCTTTACGCTTTTCGCGAAGCCATCATTGCGGCGTCCTCGGGCGCGGAGCACGCCGAGCTCGTCCGCTCCGCGGTGCTCGGTGTGACTTCGCTCATTCTTTGGGCGCTGTTCATCACCGTCACGCTCAAATACGTCGTCATCCTGTTGCGCGCCGACAATAACGGCGAGGGCGGCACGCTCACCTTGATGGCGCTCGCTTCGCGCGCCGTGGGCCGTACCAGTCAGGCGGCCGGCGTCGTCGTGCTGCTGGGCATTGTCAGCGCCGCTTTGTTCTACGGCGATGCCGTGATCACGCCAGCCTTGTCGGTGCTGTCCGCCGTCGAAGGCATCGATGTCGCAACGCCGGCGTTCCATGAATATATCGTACCGTTGACGGTGGTCGTCCTGCTCGTTCTGTTCGGCGTACAGTCGAGCGGCACGGCGAAGGTCGCAGCCCTGTTCGGCCCGATCATGCTGATCTGGTTCGTCGCCATCGCGCTCCCCGGCCTGATCTGGGTCGCTCACGATCCGGGTGTGCTCTGGGCGCTCAATCCGTTTTACGGCATCGATTTCCTGCTGCAGCACGGCATCATCGGACTAGTTACGCTTGGTATGGTATTCCTCGCCGTCACCGGCGCCGAGGCGCTTTATGCCGACCTTGGGCATTTCGGCCGCCGTCCAATTCAAGTGGCGTGGCTGTTCATCGTGCTGCCCTCGCTCGCGCTCAACTATCTGGGTCAGGGCGCGCTGGTCTTCGCCAATCCGAAGGCGGTCGAAAATCCGTTCTTCCTGATGTTTCCTGACTGGGCGCTGATCCCCATGGTCGTGCTGGCGACGGTAGCGACCGTGATCGCCAGTCAGGCCGTGATCACCGGGGCTTATTCGCTCACCAGTCAGGCGATCCAGCTCGGGCTATTGCCGCGGTTTGAAGTGCGTCACACTTCGGCGGAGCAGGCCGGCCAAATCTATATGCCGCGGGTCAACGGGCTGCTCTTGATCGGCGTTCTGCTCCTGGTCGCCCTGTTCCGCTCGTCGAGCGCGCTCGCCTCGGCCTACGGCATTGCCGTCACCGGAACCATGGTGGTGACCGGCGTGATGGCGTTCATCGTGATCTGGCGGATGTGGCGCTGGTCGCCGCTTGCCGCGGCGGGACTGATGGTGCCGTTTCTGGTGATCGACCTGACGTTCCTTTCGGCCAATATGCTCAAGGTCGTGCAGGGCGGCTGGGTGCCGTTGGCGCTCGGCGGCGTGGTGATGCTGGTGATGTATACGTGGCGGCGCGGCAGCCGCATCCTGTTCGCCAAGACCCGCCGGCTGGAGACCCCGCTCGACGATCTGGTGCGTATCCTGGAGAAGAAGCCGCCGCAGCGCGTCCCCGGCACCGCGGTATTTCTCACCAGCGATCCGAAAAGCGCGCCCACCGCGCTCCTGCACAGCCTCAAGCACTACAAGGTGTTGCACGAAAAGAACGTCATCTTGTCGGTCGAGACCATGCATACCCCGCGCGTCGAAGCGGATAAGCGCGTGCGCATCGAGCCGGTCGGCTCGACTTTCATGCGCGTGCAATTGCGCTTCGGCTATATGGAGATGCCGAACGTTCCCAAGGCGCTGGCGATCGCGCGCAAGCTCGGCTGGCAATTCGACATCATGTCGACGTCGTTCTTTTTGTCGCGCCGGGCGCTGCGGCCGGCGCCGCATTCCGGCATGCCGCGCTGGCAGGACCGGCTGTTCATCACGCTGGCGCGCTCGGCCAATGACGCGACCGACTATTTCCAGATTCCCACCGATCGCGTCGTCGAAGTCGGCACGCAAGTGACGGTTTAACCTCTTCACCTTCGCGACGAGTGGACGTAGGGTGGGCATTGCGCGCCGTGAGGCAGTACCTGCGTGGGCAAAATCGTTCACGCGCATTGTCCACGCCGGCAGGACGGTCCAGGCGATTTTGTCCACCCTACAATCGGGAGGAGGGTCATGCCCGATCAAAATCCCAGCGTGCGCGATCTGACGCCGCAAGAGGTCGCGCGCGGACTGCAAGAGGGTCGTGTCATCCTGGTCGATGTCCGCGAGCCGAACGAGACCGCGCTGGAGCGCATTCCCGGCTCCGTTCTGGTGCCGCTGTCGGGCTTCGATCCGGCCGCGATTCCGGAGCCGGAAGGTCGCGACGTGGTGTTCAGCTGCCGCTCCGGGCGCCGCTCCGTGACCGCTTCGCTCGCGGCGCAGGAGCAGGGCTTCGCCTATGGCAGCCATCTGGCTGGCGGCATTTTGGCCTGGAAGGCCGCCGGGCTGCCCACCGAGACGTGATGAACTCGAGCAGCATTATTTTCGCCTTCGGCCTTGCCGCCGTTCTGATCGCGGGGCCGGCGCTGCCGGCGCAGCGCGTCGTCAATTATTACAATTGGTCGGACTATCAGGATCCGGCGGTGCTCGACGAGTTCACCAAAGCGACCGGCATCGCCGTTCGCTACGACACCTTCGATTCCAACGATACGCTGGAGGCAAAGTTGTTGGCCGGCCAATCCGGCTATGACGTCGTGGTGCCAACCGCCTATTTTCTCGCCCGCCAGATCAAGGCCGGAATTTTTCAAAAGCTCGATAAATCGAAGCTGCCGAATCTCGCTTATGTCTGGCCGGAGATCGCCAAGGCGCTGGCGTTCTACGACCCCGGCAATCAATACGCCGTCGACTACATGTGGGGCACGACAGGCATCGGTTACAACGCCAAGGAGGTGAAGCGGATTTTGGGCCCCGACGCCAAGATCGATTCCTGGGACTACGTGTTCGATCCCGACAAGATCAAGAAGTTCAAGGACTGCGGCATTCACATGCTCGATTCGTCCGACGACATCATGTCGGCCGGCCTGCACTATCTGCATCTCGATGCGAACACCAGCGATCCCGGCGACCTGCAAAAGGTCACGGACCTGTTGATGCGCATTCGGCCCTATGTGCGGAAATTTCATTCCTCGGAATATCTCAACGCGCTCGCCACCGGCGAGATTTGTTTCGCGGTCGGCTGGTCGGGCGACGTCAAGCAGGCGCAGCGCCGCGCCGCGGAGGCCAAGAGCGGCATCGAGATCGGCTATTCGATTCCGAAGGAGGGCGCGCAGTTGTGGTTCGACAATCTCGCCATTCCGAAGGACGCGCCGCATGCGCAAGAGGCGCTTGAGCTCATCAATTACCTGATCAAGCCCGAGGTGGCGGCGAAAAACACCAACTACGTCTGGTATGCCAACGGCGACCAGCCGAGCCAGTTCATCGACCCGTCGATCCGCGACGACCGCACCATCTATCCGGATGCCGCGACCATGGCGAATCTCTACACCATCGTCGCCCACGACGCGAAGACGCAACGGCTGATCAACCGGCTGTGGACGCGGATCAAGACCGGGGAGTAATGCTGCGACAATAAAGCGCCGCCACAAGCGTGTCGGCGCCGCGCCGGCTATAGCCCGTAAGCGCTCGACTTGTTCTAATATCGCACCCGAAAGCGATAGGAATTCGCACAAAAGGGGGAGGGAAATGACGAAATTCACCGTACCGTCGAAGCCGTCACGACGCAGCGTCCTGAAAGTCACGGGTGCAGCCGCAGTCGGCATTGCCGCGCCGGCGCTGATTGGCATCCGCTCGGCCTACGCCGATTATCCGGACCGGCCAATCAAGTTCGTGGTCGCCAATACGCCGGGCGGACCATCCGACATCGTCGCCCGCATCGTCACCGCGGCGCTCGAGCAATCGACCGGCAAGACGTTCGTGGTCGACAATCGCGGCGGCGCCGGCGGCAATATCGGCATGGAATACGTCGCCCATTCCGATCCCGACGGCTACACGATCCTGCTCGCGACCAATGCGGTTTCGGTGAATGTCGGATTGTACAACCATTTGCCATTCGATCCGGTGAAGGATTTCGTCGCGGTCAGCGAATTGGCCACCTCGCCGAACACCTTCGTGGTCAAAGCCGACTTGCCGGCCAAGACGATGAAGGATTTCGTCGCGCTCGCCCAGGCCAATCCCGACAAGTACAATTGCGCGACCCCGCCGATCGGCACCACCGCGCAGCTGCAGCTGGAGCTTCTGAAGATCCGCGACAAGCTGCCGAAGCTCGCGGATATCGTATTCAAGGGCGGCGGCGATGCCATCACGGCGCTGCTCAGCGGTACCGCGCAATTGAGCTCGGGCTCGCTGGCGCCGGCCTTGCCGCACATCAAGTCCGGCACGCTGCGCTGCCTTGCGGTCAGCGCCGCCGACCGCTGGCCCGATTTGCCCGATGTGCCGACCATGGAGGAATCCGGCTACAAGAATTTCGCCTTTGCGGTCGATTGCGTGCTGCTGGCGCCGGCCAAGACGCCGCCCGCCAACGTCATGTGGCTGGAAACGGAGACGCTCAAGGTTCTCAAGACGCCGGAAATGAAGGACAAGCTCTACAAGGCCGGGTTCCTGGTGCGGCCGGAAGGTGCCGACGCGGCCTGGGCACGCGTGACCAAGGAAATCGTCACTTTCAAACAGATCATCGAGCAGGCCGGCATCAAGAAGATGTAGCGCGGTCTGGTCTTGCCGCCTCGGCTATCGAGCCGCGCGGGGCTTTCGCCCCGAACGCGTAACGTCTCGCGGCTGCCCGTCAGGATACGCGCCCGGGCCTAAACGGCCGTGGCGACCATAAATCGCCCGCTTGCCGCGGGTGATTTGCCGACGCGCGGGAAAAAGCCGCCGAAGGAACTCTGATGCCTCGAAAAGGTTCTCTCCCCTGAGAACCGAACGAGCGTCAGGAGCGTCAAATGGTCGAAAAGGATCGGATCAAGGGCTCGGCCAATCAGGCCGCCGGCAAGGTCAAGGAATGGGCCGGCAAGGCGACCGGAGACACGAAGACCGAGACTGAAGGCAAGGCCGACCAGCTGAAAGGCAAGGTCCAGAACGCCATCGGCGGCCTCAAAGATGCGGTGCGCGGCAAGTGATTGTCGAGCTCACGGCAAATGCTCGCCAAGGGAGGCGGGAAAAATGCACAGCGAAGCTTATCACCGGGTCCTCACCGCCAGCGGCTACATGATCGTCAGCGCCATCGTCGTCCTGTCGATGGCTTACCTGCCGACTTTGGCCGGAACGCTTCTGACGACGTTGGACATCCTGCCGACGCATCTGATGTGACGGCGATCTCAGGTGTATTTCCCCGATTGAAAGTGGCGAGCGCTTTCAACCCCACTTGAGCGTCACGCCAATATCGCCCGGTACCCCGCCCGGAAAATCGATCACCTGGAATGCGATTCTGTAGCCCCGCGGTTTCATATATTTCTCCCAAAACTCGTAGAGTTCCTTGGGCAAGCCGGTGAGCGTCTTTTCCCAGCCCGGCTCGACCTGGTTGATCGCGCGCCCGTGGTCGGTGCACAACTGGTTGGGAAAACGCCCGACCAATACTTCGGTCATGCCGTTATCGGCGGCGCGCTTAACGATGGCTGCGGCGCGAGCGAGCCTTTCCTCGTCGGAAACGCCGGATGGCTTCGACAGCCGCTCCAGCAGTGCTCTTTTTTCGGCGTCCGCCGCCGAGGTCTCGCGCATGGCGGCCGTCGCCTTCTCGGCTTCTTTGAGCGCAATCTGCTTCATGACGTCCGTGGCGGCCGGCAAGATCGCCAGCGGATCGGCTGCCTTATTGGGTTCGGCCATGGCAACACTCCCTGCAAATAAACAATGATTATCCATGATTGTTCGGAAATTGATTGATCTATCGCAAACTGCAGGCAATGTTTTTGCGCGATACAGAACAAATTCGTTATTTTCCAAACGGGGATTTGCATGTCGGACAAAGACCCTAAGTCGATGAAATTAAAGCGAAAGCAGTACGAGAAGGAGCTGCGCAAGCTTCAGGTTGAGTTGTGTCACCTCCAGGAATGGGTCAAAGCCAAAGGCTTGAGAGTCATCATCGCATTCGAGGGCCGCGACGCCGCCGGCAAGGGCGGCACGATCAAGGCGATCACCGAGCGCGTCAGTCCGCGCGTCTTCCGCGTCGTGGCGCTTCCGGCGCCGAGCGACCGCGAGAAAAGCCAGATGTATCTGCAACGTTACATCGCGCACTTTCCGGCGGCCGGCGAAGTCGTGATCTTCGATCGCAGCTGGTACAATCGCGCGGGCGTCGAATATGTGATGGATTTTGCGACCAAAGAACAACTTGAGCGGTTCCTGGAGCTTTGCCCGGAAGTCGAGAAATACATCATCGACGGCGGCATCATCCTGATCAAAATCTGGCTCGAAGTCGGGCAGCAAGAGCAGGAGCGGCGTTTTCTGGCGCGCATCAACGATCCGCTGCGGCAATGGAAACTAAGCCCGATGGATTTGGAATCCTACAAGCATTGGTTCGACTATTCGAAAGCGCGCGACAGCATGCTCAAGGCCACCGACAGCAAACATGCACCCTGGCATATCGTCCGGACCGACGACAAGCGGCGCGGCCGGTTGAATTGCATCTCTCACATCCTGTCGCTCATTCCCTACAAGAAAATCCGGCGCGACAAGATCAAGCTGCCGAAGCGGTTGCTGGAAAACAAATACGACGACCATGCTTCTTTGAAGGGGCGACAGTTCGTCGTCGACAGATTTTGATAGACCGGGCTACGGGATTCGCATCCGATCTAGCGCGTCACCGCCAACGGCGGTGCAGCCAGAGCCACTGCTCGGGATATTGGCGGATCCAGCCTTCGATTACGGTAGTGACCGCCTGCATGGTGCCTTCGATTTCCACCCGCCCCTCGGCGTCGCGAACCGGCTCGACCGGATCGGAAACTTCGCCCCAGAAACTATTGCCGTCCGGCTTGCGCACCACGCGCATGCCGTAAATCGGCAGCTCGGTCTGCCGCGCCAGCATCGCGATCAGCGGATTGGCAAGGCAAGGCCGGCCGAAGAAGGTGACTTCGACGCCCTTGCTGTAGTGCTGGTCGGCGAGCATGCCGACATGGATGCCGGATTGCAGCAGTCGGGCGAGCCTGACCGGCGCGTCGAGCCCGGTCGGAATCAGCTCGCCCATCAGCGGCTCGCGCAGCTTGACGATGACGTCATTGACGGCGCCGATATTGGGCCGCCGGTACAGCACGGCGGATTTCACCCCGATCAGCTTGGCGCCGACGCCGGGCAGCTCCCAGTTGGCCAGATGCGCAGCAAAGCCGATCGTCGCCTTGCCGCTCTTGGTGATCCGATCGTAGCGTTCCTTGGATTCCGGCGGATAGGTGATGACGTCCGCCGTCCGCCGGCCGAAACCTTCGACGCAGAAGTCGTCGAGATGGGCGAACTCGATGGCGATGCGGCCGAGATTGTCCCAGACGCCGCCGAGGATGGTTTCGATCTCGGCGCCGGATTTCTCCGGAAACGCCGCGCGCAATTGCTCGCGGCCGATGCGGTGCTCCTTAAACAGCGGGCCGATCCTGCGCATGAAGGCGCCAGCGAAATTCGCCATGCGACGCCGATCGGTGTGCCTGATGGCGTCGAGGAGGCCGACAGTCAAAGCGCCGGTCGTCCGGTCGAGCAGAGGCTTGAAGCGACCGGCCGCCATCTAGAAAATGACGATGATCTTGCCGAACACCTGCCGGCTTTCGAGCCGCGCCAAGCCGCGCTCGAACTCGGCGAGCGGCACTTCGGTATCGATCACCGGCGTGAGGCCGGAGGCCATCTTGGCGAGGCTGTCGCGGATATTGCGGATCGAGCAGCCGAACGAGCCGAAAATGCGATATTGCTGCAGATAGAGCTGAAACAGGTTCATGGTGATCGACTGGCCCGAGGTCGAGCCGCAAGTGACGAGGCGGCCGCCGCGCTTGAGGCATAACAGCGAGCCGTTGAACGTGTCGGGACCGACATGCTCGAAGGCGACATCGACGCCCTTTTTGCCGGTGAGCTTGCGCACGATGCTTTCGAAACGATCGGTCTTGTAGTTGATGACGTGATCGGCGCCGAGCGCCTTGGCCTTCTCCGCCTTGGCGTCGTCGCCGACGGTGGTGATGACGGTGCAGCCGATCGCCTTCGCCATCTTGATCGCGCTGGTGCCGATGCCGGAACCGCCCGCCTGCACCAAAATAGTCTCGCCCGGCTCGAGCTTGGCATTGTCGAACAGCATGTGCTGCACGGTGCCGAAGGCGACCGGCGCGCAGGCGGCGTCGCGGAAGCTTACGCCCGGCGGGATTGGCACCACGAGCCGCGCCGGCATATTGATCAGGTCGCGGGCAAAGCCGTCGACATGGAAGCCCATGATCGAGGCGACGTTTTCGCAGAGGTTGTCGCGGCCCTCGCGGCAGGCCTTACAGGTGCCGCAGGTCAGCGCGCCGTAGGCAACGACGCGGTCGCCGGTCTTGAACGAGGTGACATCCGGACCGGCCGACGCGATTTCGCCGGCGGCTTCGACGCCGACCACCAACGGCAGCTTGCGCTTGGCAAAGGCCATGCCACGCCAGCCCCAGACGTCGATGTGATTAAGACCGATTGCCTTGATGCGAATCTGCACCTCGCCCGGACCCGGCGCGGGCGGTACCGGAACCTCGAGCAGCTCGATCTTGCGGTCAGCAACGAGAGTGAGTGCGCGCATGATGCGCGCCGGGGCGGCGTAGCCCGGCTTGCTCAAAGTGTCTGCCGAGGCGCCGGTCACGCCGGCTCCCGCGTCAGCACCAGCGAAATGTTCTGGCCGCCGAAACCAAATGAATTGGAAATCGCGCGCTCGATGTGCGCATCGCGTGCCTCGTTCGGCACCACGTCGAGCGGGATCGCGGGGTCGGGCACGCGATAATTGATAGTCGGCGGGATGCGCTGGTGCTCGAGCGTGAGTGCGGTGAACACCGCTTCCACCGCACCGGCCGCGGTGAGCGTGTGTCCGATCATCGATTTGTTCGACGACATCGGAATGCTGTGGATGCGTTCCCCGAACACCGTGGAGACGCCGAGACATTCCATCTTGTCGTTCTCCGGCGTCGAGGTGCCGTGCGCGTTGATGTAGTCGATGTCTTCGGGACCGACGCCGGCATCGGCAAGCGCGTTGCGCATGCAGGCGATGACCGGCTTGCCGTCGGGGCTCGACCGGGTGCGGTGGAATGAATCCGACTTCTCGCCGCAGCCTTCGAGGATGGCGAGCACCTTGGCGCCGCGCGCGATGGCGTGATCGTAGTCTTCCAGCACCAGCGCGGCGCCGCCCTCGGCGAGCACGAAGCCATCGCGGTTCTTGGAGAACGGCTTTGACGCCTGACCCGGCGGATCGTTCTGCGTCGACAGCGCCGAAAGCAGCGAGAAGCGAACCAGCGATTCCGGCGTGAGCGAGCCGTCGGCGCCGACGGCGAGCACCGCCTGGCATTCGCCGCGGCGGATGGCTTCGACGCCGAGCTGGATCGCGGTGCCGCCGGAGGCGCAAGCCGTGGTCAGCGAGATCGGCGAGCCTTCGGTGCCGAAATGCGCGGCGAGATTTTCGCCGATGATGCCGTATTTGATCGTTTCGTAGATCGGCGCGAATTGCGGCTCGTGCGCCACCCGCATCAGGTCGGGGTAGGCGGCATCGCGGTCCGGCGCCGCCTCTTCGGCGAGCCGGACGCGGTAGGGCCACTCGATTTCAAGCGGAGGCAGCGCCAGGAACAGCGGGCCGGGGAAGTGGCCTTTGCTGCCGATTGCGGCTTGCGCGATGGCTTCCTTGCAGGCGAGGAACGCGATGCGCTCGGACAATTCCGCCGGCGGCATGTAGTCCTTGTAAACGTCGTCCACGGTGCCGGCGATGGTGGTGCGCAGCGAGTCGAGCGGGAAACGCGAGATGCGCCGGATGCCGGATTTTCCGGCGGTCAATTTCGCCCAATTGTCCTCTTTGCCGACCCCAAGCGAGGTGACGACGCCCATGCCGGTGATGGCGATGACCGGGCGGCCGGCATTGTCGCGCTTCGCGCTCGGCTTGGAAGCCGCATTGGGCCGTGCCGAAGATGCCGCCATGATGCCCTCCTTCAATTCACCCGTTCGAGCAGCGCCAGCCCTTCGCCGCGCCAGTTGCCGACACTAGTGACGACGATTTGGGACAGATCGGCCGGATTGTCGCCGAAATCCCCAGTCCCCGTCGGGACGAATAGCTTGCGATGCTCGATCGCCGCGCAGCCGATGCCCAGATTGGCCATGAACTGAGTATCGACGCCATGCCCGATATACGTACCGGTATTGCGGACGGGAAGGCCAATGTCCTTAAGGGCGGCCAGCTCTGAAGCAGTCGCAGGCTCAAATCCGGAAGCGCCGGAAATGACGGCGGCATGGCTCCGGTCGACTTGCGGGGCGATCGCGTTCCACTGGCGGCGCAGCGTCGCTTCAGCGTCGCCCGGCTTTCGCACATTGCGGTCGGAAAACACCCGCGAAATTCGCGCCCGCGGTTTGGCGCCACGCGCTTTGGCGTGCTCGCTACTCTCGAAAACAAGGAACGCGCCCATGGTGGCAAAGGCGATGCCGCCGCCAGGGCCACGATCCCAGACCGGAGCAAATTTATCCTTGAGCACCACGCCGCCGAGCTCGAATGCCAGGAGCACATCCCAGCGGGTACCGTTATAGGCGCCGCCGACGAGCGTAAGCTCGCTTTGCCCTGCCGCAATGCGCGCTTGCGCCACGCGCACCGCATCGACGCCGGCCGCTTCTTCGCCCATGAAGGTACGCGAGGAACCGACAACGCCGTGGACCAGCGAGATATTGCCGGCGAGGAGGTTAGGCAGCTGCGCCAGAAATAACGTTGGGCGCAGGTCGCTCATCAGTCGCTCGTTGAGGAAAGCGCCGCGCGTATTGGTCTTGCGCATGCCGGCCATGATCGCGGTATCGACCGCCGTATCGCGCTCGCCGCCGCCGGCGGCGACAATCATGTCGGCGCGGTCGAGCAGTTCGGCGTTGCCGGCGATGCCGGCATCGGTCAGCGCCATGCCCGCGGTATAGACGCCGACGCGCTGCCAGGTCTCCATCTGGCGTTGGTCGCTTTTCTTCGGAATGTGCTTGTCGAAGCTCATCGGCGGCAGCTGATGCACGATGTAGGGCGCGAAGCTCTTGTCGTCGTAGACCGGCGGATCACCGCGCTCGAGATGGCTCCAGGCCGTCTCCAGGCCCTCACCCAGGCAGGTGAGCAGACCGACGCCGGTGATCCACACCTCGCGGCGTTCGGTCACTTCGCGAACTCCTTGGCCGGAAAGTTGATGCGCTCGGCCCATTCCCACAATCCGGCGCGCAGCTCCGGGCTCGGATAAGGAATGATCCGGTAGGTCAGCGTGGCGTCGCAGACCGCCGCGCCCTTGCACCAGCCTTTGGCTTCGCCGATGGCATAGCCCGATCCGTCGTGCACGACTCTGCCCTCGAATTCGAGCTCATCGCCCGGAAACACAGCGCTGCGGATCTTGGCTTCCTTGACGCCGGCGAGCGCCGGCAATCCGGTAAAACCCGTCACCGCGCTCACCAGCCAGCCGGTCGTCTGCGCCATGCATTCGATCAACAGCACGCCTGGCATCAGCGGGTAGCCGGGAAAATGGCCTTCGAATACCGGGCTCTGTTTCGGCACGGTGCAGACCGCGCGCGCCACGCGTCCAGCAACGTCGACGGCGACGAAGCGGTCGATCATCTGAAAATATTCAAGGCGCATCGGTGGCGCTCAGGCGCCCTTGGCAGCGATCAGCTCGTCGATCCGCTCGCACAGGTTCTTCAGCACGAAATATTGGTCGGTTGTCGCTTTGCCGTCATTGACTTCCTGGGTCCACTGTTCGAGCGGCAGTTTTATGCCGAACGCCTTGTCGATGGCGAAGGCGATGTCGAGAAAATCCAGACTGTCGATCTCGAGATCGTTGATGGCGTGGCTTTCCGGCTTGATGTTTTCACGCGGGATATCGCAAGTTTCCGCAATGATTTCAGCCACTTTATCAAACGTAGTGGACATCGGGCGTGCTCTTTGGTCAGCAGGGAATAAGCGCCGGCCCAGCCCGGCGCGAGCAAGCCCGTCGGTTCGGGCTCCTCAATGTGAACGCCCCGTATAGCGAAGGATGCCGGCAAGTTCAACGGCAGCAACCGTGGTAAAGATGCCGATCCGGCCGGCGCGCCAAGCGCGGATTCATGCTTGGCGCCAAGAGCTTATCCGACGGTCCTCATCGCGGGACCCATGCGGCCGCGCTTGATCGACAAAGCCATAGCACCTATGGAAGCCGCGCCAGAGGTCAGCCAGAGGTCAGCCAGGAGTTTGCAATGCCGCCGGCGCTCGTGCGCAAGCGTTGTTTCGTGCAGATGACGGGCTATGAGCCGGTCGGAGCGGAACACCAGCATCGCCGCTTCATCCGCGAAATGGCGCGGTTCCATAAAGCCTGGCGCGTCCAGGGCAAGGTTTCGCCGCCGCAATTGTCGGCCGATGGCGCAGTGACAAGCTGGACGGTCGATACCTTTGGACCGAACTGGCACGTCACGACCGATTTTCACTGGTTCCGCTGGGACGATTTTGTCAGGGCCGACGGCGCGAAAAGCGACTGGCTGCGGTTTCCGCTCGGCATCGCCGCATTGATGGAATTCATCCTGAGCGGCACGGTGGCGAAATATTTCATCATCGCCTGGCGTTATGGCGGCTTCTTCCTGTTTCCGCTCATCTACATTGTCGGCATGGCGTGGCTGTCGATCGGTCTGACGCGTTTTGTCGTCGGCCATCTCGGTCTGCCGTATCCGCTTTTGATCGCGCCAGCGCTCTGGCTCGCGATCTTTGTCGCCTTGCGATGGACGTTCGGGCGCTTCATCCACATCGGCTATGCGCTCGACGACTGGCATTTTGCCCGCGACTTCATACATCGCGCGCGGGCGGAGGTTGATGCGCGGCTCGATCGTCTCGCCGCCGAATTGGTGCGGCTCGCCCGCGAAACCGACGCCGACGAGATTGTCGTTCACGGCCACAGTCTTGGCGCGCCGCTGTCGCTTTGCGTCATCGATCGCGCCTTACGGCTCGATCCGCAGCTCGGCGCACGCGGCAAGCCGCTGCAGGTCGTCTCGACCGGCTCGTCACTCCTTAAAGTGGCGCTGCATCCGGCGGCCGGGTGGCTGCGCGAAACCGTCGGCCGAGTAGCGAACGCGCCGGCGATCTATTGGGTCGAATATCAGGCGCTGGTCGACATCATCAATGTGTATAAGGTCGATCCGGTGGTCGCCTTGGGATTGCCGGCGACCGGCAAGCCGATTGTCAAAATATTCCGCATCCGCATGATGGTCGAAGAGCACACCTATCGGCGCTTTCACCTTAATTTTCTCCGCATCCATCGCCAGGCGGTGATGGGCAATGAGCGCCGCTACTTCTACGACTATTACATGCTGTGCTGCGGCCCGTTGCCGCTTCGCGAATGGGTCGAGATGGCTGAGCGAGCAGTCGCGGCGTTTGGCGCCGATGGCGCGCTGATCGAGGCTCCGGCCGCGGACGGCGTCGCCGCGGGGCGGCCTTAAGTGCAACGGAGTAGGGCGTGACGGCGACACTTGCGAAAATCACCTGGCTCGCCTTCGCGATCGTTTGGTCGCTGTTGCGGCTCACGCCGAACCGCCGCGCGCGCAAGACGGCGGTACGCTATTCGGGCCGCGATTTCCGCGAATTCGCGCTGCTGGCCGCTTCGCTGACCGGCCTCGGCATCGTGCCCTGCATTTATGTCGCGACTCATGTCCCGCGGTTTGCCGATTACCCCTTCATGCCGGTAGCAAGCTACCTGGGCATCGCCGTCGATATCGGCGCGCTGTGGCTGTTTTATCGAACTCACCGCGATCTCGGCCACAATTGGTCGGTCAGTCTCGACCTCCGCGAACGCCATACCCTGGTCACAACCGGCATCTACGCCACCGTTCGGCATCCGATGTATGCCGGCTTTTGGCTCATGGCGGTCGCCCAGGCCTTGCTGCTGCCCAATTGGGTTGCAGGGTTTGCCGGGCTTGTCGGCTTTGGCATCCTGTTCTTCGGTCGGGTGCGGCGCGAAGAGGAGATGATGATCACTGCATTCGGCGATGAATATCGGGTCTATATGCGCCGGACCGCCCGTGTCGTGCCCTGGCTGTATTGACGCCGCCAGGCACGTGGCATTTTTGCTACAGGTTGGCGTTGGATTGTAAGGCATTGAGAAATCGGAGGGGAAATTCTCCGCGAAATCTGGCAGTGCAATATGAATTGCTTACAATGCACTGCACCGGCTCGGATGGGCTCGGGGCTGGACTGGTGCAGCAAGCCGTGAGGAGGTCATGAGAAATTGGTGGCGGCTTAGTGTAATTGGGGTGCTGACGGCAGGCCTGATGCTGGCGTTCGGCTCCAGTCCGAGCACGGCGGCGCCGCGCGCGCATGTTTACCTGCTGCGCGGGCTCCTCAACATTTTCTCGCTCGGCATGGACACCCTTGCCGCGGAGCTCAACAAGCGCGGCGTCTACGCGACCGTCGACAATCATGCCGATTGGGAGTCGCTGGCCGACAGCGCGGCGGCAAATTACAAGGCCGGCAAGGAAGGACCGATCATCCTCATCGGCCATTCGCTCGGCGCCGATGCGGTGATGACGATGGCCGCCTATCTGGGCCGGCGCGGTGTTCCGGTGGCGCTGGTGGTGCCGTTCGACGGCACGGCGTCCTTTGCCGCCTCGTCCAATGTCGCGCGTGTGCTCAATTTGAGCCAGCATTATTGGATGAGCCGCGGGGCGGGCTTCCACGGCTCGCTGATCAATGTCGATCTGCGGTCCGATCCGAACATCGATCATCTCAATATCGACAAGTCGCCGCGGCTGCATGCGCGGGTGATTGCCGAAGTGCTCGCCATTGTCGGCTCGCACCGCATCGAGACGCCGACCGTCGCCGCGAAACAGGTGCCGGCCAGCCTGAAAACCGGTGCCGTCGGCGGCGGCGAGGCGGCCAAGCCGGAGACTGCGCAGCCCACGGCTGCACCGGCCAAAACCGGCGAAAAGACCGGCGACGGCGCCGCGACGGGCGCCGTGAAGCCCGTTGCCGACAGCGGCACGCCGGTTATCGCGGCGCCCGAAAGAGGCGCCAAGCCGGTGAGCGCGGACCCACCTGCGTCGGCAAAACCGGCCGGATCTTCGCAATAGCCTACTGCTGCGGCGGTGGCGGCAGTTCGATGGGGGCGCAATTGACGCGCCCCTGCATCATGCAGTCCTGGTCGCGTTCCATCTCGGCGATCGTGTCGGCGAGCCAGACGCCGGTGCTGACGAGGAAGGCCAGGACCGCGAGCGCGATGACGTTCATGAGCGCGCGCTGCCGATAGTCGACGACTTCATCCTGGTCTTGCTCGTATTGAGCGAGTTCGTCGGACAGATCGATGTCGGGTCGTTCGATATCGGCGTCCGCAAGCCGCACCGGCGGAACCGACAGCGGCGGCTGACCGGGCCGCCGGAATGGCAGCACTTGGCCGAACGCCTCGGCGTCACGCGGATCCGGTCGGTTCTTAGCCGCCTGGGAACCACTTCGATTCATGGGGCTAGGATACCCCTCCTGCGGCTAATTACTAATTACGGAATAGAGGGGCTGATCTGACAACCTGGAACGGGCGGAAGTCATATCCCGGCATTCCAACAGAGCGCCATTTCCTCTAAATTCCATCCGATGACAATGCGGCAACACGCGCGCCCCCTGGTAGCGCTGGCGGCGGCCTATGCGATCGCGCTACAGGCGATCTTGCTGGCCATAGGCGCTCCTCTTGGTGCCTCGGGTTCGGGATTCGGCAGCCTGCCGCTTTGCTCCAGCCTCGGCGCCGGCCACTCCGCACCCGGTTCAACGCCCTTGGGCCATACCGGCGACTGTCCCGGAACCTGCTTCGGTTGCTGCTGCAGCCGCGCGGTTTGCCACCTTCCCGGACCGGCAATGGCTTACGCGCCGATGTCGGCGCAAACCCTCATCGTCGCCTTGGTTGCGCCGCCGACGGTGCACGTCGGCGCCACCGCCGCCCACCGCTCCCGTGCTCCGCCGCTTGCCTGACAACGTCTCGACGGCGGCAAAACCTTTGCCGCTTCGGCAGGCCTTCAACACGGAGCAAATCCATGACGAATTTTTCTCTGCGATCCATCGCGCGCGGCACTGCCGCGATGTTTGCGCTATTCACTGCGCCGATCTTGCTGGCGCAATTTTCGACAAGGCCGGCGGCGGCCGCCGACTACGACGTCGGTTCGATGCATATTTCGCAGCCCTGGGCGCGGGCGACGCCCAAAGGCGCCGACGACGGCGCCGGTTACATGACGATTACCAATAAAGGAACGACGCCGGATCGTATCAGCTGCGTATCCGACGACGCCAGTTCGCAGTGCGTGATCCACAGCATGACCGTGGAAGGCGGCATCATGAGAATGCGCCCGGTCGAGGGTGGCCTGGAAATCAAGCCGGGTGCAACCGTCACGCTGAAACCGGGTGGCTACCACATCATGTTCGTCGACCTCAAACATCCGCTGGAGCGGGGCAAGTCGGTCGAGGCGGAGCTGAAATTCGATCACGCGGGCACGGTCAAGGTGGAATATCCGATTGCGGCAATCGGGGCGCCGGCGCCAGGCGCCGCAGCGGGCGGCGGCTCGATGATGATGCAAGGCCCGCAAGGCGCCATGAGCGGGCCGAGCGGCGGAGCCATGAGCGGGCCCGGCGGTGGCATGCAAATGGGCAAGTAGGACTGCGCGCACCTCTGCCGGCGCAGCCAAGATCGCTGCGCCGGTCGGTGGCGGATAAACGGACCGTTCACCTTACGATTGGTTAAGGCTGCTGGGGCTAAAGGATGACGACACAGGTCATCCCATGAGCATGAACCCACCCAGCCGATCCGAGCCGGTCGAGCCATTGGCCGACGACGAGCTCGTCGCACGGTCCGACGCCGACTTCGCCTCCGAACGCCCGCGCGTCGTGATTGCCGAGGCACTGCGCGAAAATTGGGTCGAGATCTGGTACCGGCCCAAGATCGACCTCAAGCGCAAGTGTCTCGCCGGCGCCGAGGCGTTGGTGCGCCTTCGTCACCCGCAGCTTGGCGTGCTGGAGCCCGGCAGCTTTCACGCCGAGGTCGACGAGGCCGGCGTCGTCGGGCTGGCGCAACATGCGCTCGTTGCGACGCTGTGCGATTGGACCATGTTCGACGAGGCCGGGTTCAACCTGCATCTCGCCGTCAACGTGCCGGTCGAGGTGCTGCTGCGGATGCCGGTTGCGGCGCTGGTCGCCGAATATCGCCCACAGTCGGCCGAGTGGCCCGGCCTCATCCTCGAAATCACCGAGGATCAGGTGGCGCGCGATATGGCGCTGGCCAACGACATTGCGGCGCAGTTGCGCGGCAGCGGCATCGCGATTGCGATCGACGATTTCGGCGCCGGCTATTCCTCGTTTTCGAGCTTGCGTCGTCTGCCCTTCGCGGAGCTGAAGATCGACCGTTCCTTCGTCCGCAACTGCGCCACCGACGCCACCAATGCCGCGGTCTGCCAGACCGCGATCGACCTTGCGCACCGTTTCGGCAGCGCCGCGGCGGCCGAAGGCGTCGAAAGCCAGGCGGACCTGCAGGCGCTGATGGCGATGGGCTGCGACTTCGGCCAGGGCGCGCTGATCGCTCCGCCTTTGCCGAAGGAACGTTTCCTCGAACTGTTGCGTCAGCGCATGAACAGACCGCGCGCCGCCGCGATGAGCCAGCCGCAGCCGATGGCGCGACCCAGCGGCCGCGTGGCCTGAAGCGTTCGCTGCACTCTATTTCGGTTCGGCGAACGGCGCTTTGGTGCCTTCCGGCAGCGGCGCTTTGAAGGTGTTGAGCGTCATCGACACCATGGCGTAATAGCCGAGGATGCCGACCAGCTCGACCGTGCCGGCGTCGCCGAGGATTTTCTTCACCCGATTGAAAGTGCCGGTGGTGACGCGCCGTTTGCCGTAGAGCTCCTTGACGAACGCATAGATCGCCATTTCGTCCTTCGGCGCCGATTTCGGCGGCCGGCCGGCTTGAATGGCGCGGATGGTCTCCGGCTTCACGCCCTGCTTCTCGGCGATGATGGCATGCGCCACCCACTCGTACTGCGCCTTCCAGTGCTGCGCGGTGCACAGAATCGCGAATTCCGACAGCCGGGGCGGCACGCTGGTCTTAAAGCGCAGGTGCCCGCCGAGCTTTTGCGCCAGCTCGCCGAAGGCCGGCGAATGCAGATAGACCCCGAACGGGCCGGACAGCTTGAATACGCCGCGCGGTCCGGACTTTATCGATTCCGTCAGCGCCCGTTGCTCGGCCGTGAAGGTGCTTTCGGAAAGCTCGGGCAGACGGGGCGATTGCATACTCTTATTCTTGGGCATGGTTTCCTCTTCAAGCGGGCCCTGGGCCGCGCAATTGTTCTATCTTGATCGGGGGCTCGGAAATCGGCGAAAGCGGACGATAATGACGCGATAGCGAGCTTTCATCGCACTGTCGAGCATATTGAACTGGTGGTCTTGAAGACGTCCCGACGCCCCGTCTGGTACCAGGCCGCAACCGGGGGATTTAATCATGCACCCAAGGCTTCGGGCGAAGAAACAGTTTGACCGGGTGTGAGGCTATCGAAAGGGCGCGCGGCGTCTATAATGACCATTGCGCTCGCCGAGCAAGCGGCGCAGTCGGTGATGGAAGGCGGACAAGGAGACGGTCATGAACAAGCCCCAAACCAAAGAGGATAGCGGCCAGCCTGCCAAACAGATTTATCGCGAGCTTGTCACCATCAACGGCAAGAACGTCGTGCTTGCCCACAACGAGCCGCCTGTCATCAATGCCGGCGTCCTCGAATATGCGGACATCTTCCGTATGTTCAATATTTTCGACGAGAAATTCTCGCCGACCAATATCGATAAAGCCGACGGCACGCCGCTGCGGCTTTACACCTCGGATCGCGTCAAGGTCAACGTCTCCAAGCGCCGCAAGCACGACATGGGCTTCTGGCATCGCAATATCGACGCCCACGAGATTATTTTCTGCGTGCGCGGCGCGCTCAAATGGGAGACCGAGATGGGAATCAAGATCATGCATCCGGGCGATATGCTGTTCATTCCCAAGGGCATCGGTCATCGCTCCATGCTTTGCGAAGATTCGACCGACGATAACGTGCTCATCGAGCTGAAAATCGCCGACGAATTGACCTATGTCGGCGACAATCGATAGGCGAGGAGCGCGTGCAAAGCGTTGACTTGGTGATCGCCGGCATCGACTGGCTGATAACCGTCGATCCCGCCCGCCGCATCGTCCGCGATGCCGCGATCGCCATAAAGGACGGCAAGTTCGTCGCCATCGGCAAGACTGGCGACATCGCCAAGGCCTATTCCGCCAGCCGCCGGGTCGACGGCCGGCACACGGTGGCGACGCCGGGCTTGATCGACTGCCACCTGCATGCGTCGTTCCAGTTGTCGCGCGGACTGGCCGACGAGGCGAACGCGCAATCGTTCCTGTTCGACCGCATGTATCCCTACGAGGCGGCGCTCGACGGCGACGACGTTCGCGTCGCGGCAACGCTCGCCGGGGCGGAACTGCTCAAGCACGGCGTTACCTGCTTCATCGATCCCGGCAATTACCATCCGGAGGCGTCGGTCGAAGGCGTGATGTCGACCGGCATCCGCTGCATCGTCTCGCGCTCGTCGTTCGATCTGACCAAGTCGGTGCTCGGCATATTGCCCGAACGCATGATCGAAACGACGGCGGTGGCGCTGGAGCGGGCCGAAAGCGTGCTCGAGCGCTACACCAAGTCGGGCAATCCGCGGCTCGGCGCCAGCGCCTCGTTTCGCGGCCTTAACAATGCATCGGATGAATTGATCCTCGGCCTCGATAAGCTCGCCCGTAAATACGGCACGCTGTTGCAGACCCATGCCTGCTTTTCCTATTCGACCCACGATTCCAGCGTCGCGCGCACCGGGATGGCTGAGATCGAGCGGCTGGAAAAACTCGGCGTCATCGACGAACGCATGCTGATCGTGCATTCCGGCTGGCTCGAACCGGAAGAACTCGCCATCCTGGCGCGGCGCAAGCCGTCGCTGGTCTGCGCGCCGAGCTCCAGCCTGCACAATGGCTACGGCAATTTCCTGTTCGGCAAGCTGCCGGAGCTGCTCGCGCTCGGCGTCAACGTGACGGTGGGATCCGATCATGCCAGCTCCGGCATCGTCGACCTGCCGCAGGAGATGCGGCTGGCCTGCTGCTGCTACAAGGAAACGCGCATCAATCCGCGCGTCATGCCGCCGGAGACCGGACTGGAAATGGCGACCGTCAACGGCGCCAGGGCGGCGCTGCTCAGCGACCGCATCGGCTCGATCGAAGTCGGCAAGGAGGCCGACATCGTGCTGTTCGATACCAGGCGGCCGGAATGGCAGCCGCTGATCAACCCGGTCGCCAATCTGGTCTATAGCGCGACCGGCGATTCGGTCCGCGACGTGTTCGTCGCCGGCGAGCAGGTGGTCGATAATCACTGCCTGACCAAAGTCGACGAAGTAAAACTCTATGAGGATATCCCGCTCGCGGTGGCGCGCTTCGGCAAGCACCTCAAATTCGAGAACATGGTACAGTTGCGCTGGCCGGTATCGTGACGATAGGCGCCGCGGCGCCGCCGGCGAGGCAACCGAAATAGGAACGAGAATGGACGCGATTACTAAGCCGAAGCGCAAAGCCGGCCATGACCTGGAACGGCGCTATCCGGATTTGCACGATCATCTGCGCTCGCTCGACAAAGCGGGACTGCTCGTCACGGTCGATCGTGCGATCAACAAGGATACCGAGATGCACCCTCTGGTGCGCTGGCAGTTCCGCGGCGGCATCGAGGAGAGGGATCGCAAGGCGTTCCTGTTCACCAACGTGGTCGACGGCAAGGGCCGCAAATACGGCATTCCGGTTCTGGTCGGCGGGCTTGCCGCCAATCGCGAAATCTACCGCATCGGCATCGGCTGTCCGTTCGAGGAAATCGACGCGCGCTGGGTCGAGGCGGCGCGGCATCCGATTCCGCCGCGCATCGTCGACCGGGCGCCATGCCACGACATCGTCATCACCGGCGCGGCGCTGGACAAGCCGGGCAACGGGCTGGATGGCATTCCGCTGCCGATCTCGACGCCGGGCTGGGACATCGCGCCCTACGCCACACTGTCGCAATACATCACCAAGGATCCCGACACCGGCGTCCAGAACATGGGCAATTACCGCGGCCAGGTGAAGGCGCGCCGCCGGCTCGGGATGAATCCGTCACTGGAGCTGCGACCCGGCATCTACAACCATTGGGAAAAGCTGCGCGCCCGTGGCTTTAAGAAGCTGCCATGCGCCGTCGTGCTGGGCGCGCCGCCCTGCATCACCTTCGCCTCGGTGCAGAAGCTTCCCGAAAATCTCGACGAGTTGCACGTGGCCGGCGCGCTGGTCGGTGCTCCCATCAATGTGGTGAAGGCAAAGACGGTGGATCTCCTGGTGCCGGCCGAAGCGGAGATTGTCATCGAAGGCTTCATCGACACCGAATATCTCGAGCCGGAGGCGCCGTTCGGCGAATCGCACGGTCACGTCAATCTGCAGGAGTTCAACGCTTTCATGGACGTGACCGCCATCACCCGGCGGCGCGATGCCATTCTCACCTCGATCATCTCGCAGGTGACGCCCTCGGAATCGAGCCTGATCAAGCGCATCGGCATGGAGCCGCTGTTCCTGAACTTTCTGCGCGACACGCTCGGCATCAAGGGCGTCAAACGGGTGTCAATGCACGAGCCGCTGACCAATATCCGCAAGGTGATCGCGCTCATCTGCGAGCGCGACATGCCGGCGACGGAGGTTTGGCGGGCGCTGTACGGCGCCGCCGTGCTGCACCGCGCCGCCGGCAAATACGTCATCGCGCTCAACGACGACATCGATCCGGACAATGCCGACGCCATCCTGTGGGCAATGTCGTACCGCGCCAATCCGACGCTGGATTTTCACATCCTGCCGCATCGCGACCAGGGTCACGGCCCGCGCAGTCAGCGCAATGGCGGCCAGGATGCTTCGGTGCTGATCGACGCCACGCTGAAAGAGAATTTTCCGCCGATCTCGCTGCCCAAGCGGCCTTATATGGAGCACGCCAAAAAGATCTGGGACGAGCTGGGCTTGCCCAAGCTCAAGCCGGAAGCGCCGTGGTTCGGCTATTCGCTCGGCGAATGGTCGCCGGAGCTCGACGCGGCCGCCGAGAAGGCGACGCGCGGCGACTATTTCGATAATGCCAAGCCTCTGGAAGCGCGCCGCCGCAATGACCTGCGGATGAACACCGAAGTCCGCAACGTCAAGGAACGCGCCGCCAAACCGCGGGCAAAGAAGAAGCGCTAAAGCACGATCGCGAAAATGCCTGCCCCCGGACTTGATCCGGGGGGCGGACAAGGTCTAGCGGCGGCGTGCCGGTTTGCGCGGCCGCGACGGTCTTGGCGCTGCGTGCGCTTTGCCCCTCGGCTTGGCCTTCGCGGCCGCCTTCGCGCGGGGCTTCGTGTGGGCCTTGGCACGGGCCTTGGCTTTGGCCGGCATCAGGCTGGCCTTCTCGACATGGCGTACCCAATAATTCCAGGCGCGGTTGGTCGACGGCGGCCGCACGCTGTGCTCCGACGACAGCTTCATCTCGCCGGGCGACAGATGATCGACGTGGCCGTGCATCATGGCCTTGCTCTGCAAAGCGGCGTTTTCGCAGCCGTAGACGGTGCGGAACGTCATTTCGCGCAGGCTGGTGCCGGCGACAGTGGCGCCGTGGCGGCGCATCAGCACCATCCAATTCTTGCCGAGCGCGCGGGCGAGCGAAGCGCCTTCTTCGGGCTTGACCACCAGCATATTGGTGTCGCCGAATTCGTCGTGCTGGTCCCAGAACGGCACATGGCCGATCACCGCGGGCAGGTGGAACACCGGCACCAGTTCGCGCCCGGAAATGCAGAACGGCAGCACGTCGTGGGAATGATGGTGGCACACCGCATGGACGTCCGGCCGCGCCTTGTAGATTTCGCCGTGGATGACCCGCTCGCTGTACAGGCGGAATTCGGTCGGCCGCACCGGCTGCGAGTTGAGATCCATTTCGATGAGATCGGTGACTTCCGCCAGTTCCGGCGCCTGATGGCGCGAGATGAAATAACGGCCCGGATCGCGCGGATGGCGCACGCTGACATGGCCGAAGGCGTCGAGCACCTTCTGGTTGGCGAGAATGCGCGTCGCCAATATCAATTCGTAAAACAGCTCCGCAAGTTCGTCGGCCATCAATACCTCCCGGGATGTGTTTTGCCCTGGCGCAGGCGTGCCTTTTGGCATCCCCGGCGCGATTGCGCTAGAAATATCGCATGGCGCTCGCGGTCAAAGCCCTGTTCTTCGACGTGTTCGGCACGCTGGTCGATTGGCGCAGCTCGATCGCGCGCGAGGCGCAGGCTCTGCTCGCGCCGCGCGGCGTGACGCTCGATTGGCCGGCCTTTGCCGATGCCTGGCGCGGCGAATATCAGGGCGCCATGGAGGAGGTGCGCACCGGCCGCATCGCCTTTTGCAAGCTCGACGTGCTGCACCTGCGCAATCTCGACATCGCGCTCACGCGCTTCGGCGTCACGGGGCTTGGGGAGGACGACAAGCGCAATCTCAATCTCGCCTGGCACCGGCTCGACGCCTGGCCCGACGTGCCGAAGGGGCTGGCGCGGCTCAAGCGCGCTTTTCTGCTGGCGCCGGTGTCGAACGGCAACATTTCGCTGATGGTCGATCTGGCCCGCCGCAACGATTTGCCGTGGGACGCCATTCTCGGCGCCGAGATCGCCGGCGACTATAAGCCGAAGCCGAAAGTCTATCTCGCCGCGGCGGCGGCCTTCGATCTGGCGCCGGACGCCTGCATGATGGTCGCCGCACACTCGAACGACCTGGCGGCGGCCGCGGCAACGGGCTTGCGCACCGCGCATGTGGCGCGGCCGAACGAGCACGGTCCCGGCCGCGGCGAAACCGCGCCTACCGTGCCGGTCGATTTTGCGGTGGAGAGTCTTGAAGGGCTGGCGGAGAAGCTCGGCGCTTAGGCCGGCGTGTTACATCGTGTGGCGGTGAAACACCCGCTCGCGCGCGCTGATCTTCACTGCGGCGCGCTGCATCCGGCTCGCAAAAATTGCGTCGGTGATCTGGCTCAAAAATTTCAGGGCAGCGGCCATGACGAAATCCCCTGTTAACGCTTCATTAACCAAGATTGCAGACTAAGCGCCGCTGCTTGCCGCCGAAGTGACCTGGGTCACAGAACGGCGCTTTTTCGTAAGCTGCTGTTATTGCTGCTAAAAGCTGCCCGCTCAGCGGCCAAGCGGAGGATAATCGGTGTAGCCCGCCGCCGCCCCGCCGTAGAACGTCTTGCGGTCCGGCGCATTGAACGGGCCGCCGCGACGGAAGCGCTCGGGCAGATCGGGATTGGCGAGATAGAGCGTCGCGAACGAGACCAGATCGGCAGTGCCGTCGCGGATCGCGGCCTCGGCGCGCGCGAAATCGTAGCCCTTGTTGCCGATCAGCACGCCGCGCCAGATTTTGCGGAAGAATTTGAGATCCGGCATCTCGCCCGCGGCCACCGGATCGCTCGCCGCCGGCTCGACGATATGCAGATAGGCAAGCCTGAACCGTTGCAGCGCGCCGACCGCGAAGGCAAAAGTCGCGGCGGGGTTGCTGTCGGCAATGTCGTTATAGGGATTGGTCGGCGATAGCCGCACGCCAACGCGGTCGCCGCCCCATTCGCCGACGATCGCCTCGGTGACTTCGACGAGAAAGCGCGCGCGGTTTTGCGCGCTGCCGCCGTAGCCGTCGCTGCGCCGGTTGGTGCCGTCGCGCAAGAACTGATCGATCAGATAGCCGTTGGCGCCATGCAGCTCGACGCCGTCGAAGCCGGCCTGACGCGCGTGGCGCGCGCCGCGGCGGAAATCCTCGACGATGCCGGCAATCTCGCCTGCATCGAGCGCATGCGGCGTGACGTAAGGCTTCATGCCGTCGAGCGTCCAGGCCTGGCCCGCCGGCGCCAGCGCCGACGGCGCCACCGGCAGCGCGCCGTCCGGCTGCAGCGCCGGATGCGAGATGCGCCCGACATGCCAGAGCTGCAGGAAAATCCGCCCGCCGGCCCGATGCACGGCGTCGGTCACGAGCTTCCAGCCGGCGACCTGCTCGGCCGAGTGAATGCCCGGCGTGCCCGGATAGCCCTGCCCCTGCGGCGACACCTGCGTCGCCTCGCTGACGATCAGGCCGGCCGACGCGCGCTGCGCATAATAGGTGGCGTTGAGCGCCCCCGGCACATTGCCCGGCCCGGCCCGATTGCGCGTCATCGGCGCCATCACCAGGCGGTTGGGGAGGGTGAGGGGGCCGAGGCGGAGGGGGGAGAGGAGGGTGGGGGCGGGCATGCGGGCATTCTTGCGCGATTATCCCCATCGACAAGTGCGAATTTCAGCACCATTCAATTTTGTTACCTGAAGTTGAAAAATCCTCAGATTACGTTAAAGTTGCAGCCAAGTGGATGAAGCCTCAAAGCAGATAACTCCTAATTATCGTCATGGCGGAATCTAGGTTTATGCGTGTAGTGCTTGTCTCGGACCCGGTTCCGGAAACACCGACGGCCGAGCAGAGTGTTTATAGTCGTCAATTAGATCGGCCGTGGCCAGAAACAACTAAAGAGATACACGAGGCCCTACTCACTGTTTACGGGCTCGATAGAGTTGTGAGGTATCACGATCTGCCGGATTTCATTGACCACGCATCTGAGCACAAAAACGATGTAGTGCTCCCCTACTGGTTCGGTGAGAAATCCCGCAATCGTCACGGCCTGCTTCCAGCCATATGCGAATCATATGGCATTAGATATTTAGGCGCTGACGCCTTCACGAAGATTGTTTGCAACGACAAACATCTTTCCAAGACGATCTCGCAGAACGCAGGATTTTCTATACCAAGAGGAATTCTAATTTCCAAGCCAGAAGACATTAAATACCTGCCAATGGTGCGCTACCCAGCAGTCGTAAAGCCAAACTTTGAAGGAACGTCACTCGGAATCACGAGAAAAAATCTCGTCTCTGATCCAGCGGATGGCAAGCTAATTGCGCTCGATCTACTCAACAGACTTGGCGAACCCATTTTAGTCGAAGAATTCGTGCCAGGCCAGGAACTCTCAATTTGCTTGTTTGGCAATTGCGACGGCCCGCATTGGATAGAGGCGATTTCATGGGAAATAAATGGCGACAAACACTACCTTGATGAAAGATTATTTACATATGAAATTAAGACCGGCGATAAATATGTTTTTAAGCCAATCTCAATGACCGACGCATTGAGCGAAGCAGTGCTAACAGCTTCCGGCCGACTGTTCAATAGTTTTGACAAAGTAGATATTATTCGAATTGATGGCCGTCTTACTCGTGATGATTTCTTTGTAATCGAATTGAGCCCGGACCTTTATTTGGGCCCTGATGGAGAATTGGCTTCGGCGTTTGCGATGCGCGGATTAACGTACGTGCAAATGATTGACGCCTTATTGCGAAATGCCATCGAAGGCCGAAGTTGACAAGTACCAATGGGAAATTAACACCGGATAGAAACCTATTCGGAGCCGCGGAGATAACTCATCTGACGGATTTCCCGCCGAGTGCCGCGTCCCAAAATTCTCTATCGATATTGGTGTCGATTTCTTTTGCCCGAGTGACATACGGTTCAGCTTCATCATCACGTGAATATCTCCGCAGGACCTGAGAAATATTAAATAGAACAATTTTCTTAATTTCCAATTCGGCTGCTGATTGACTTTCTACGCTCGATATCAGCTCGTAGAGCAATTTTTCGGTTGCCTCATGCCGGCCTAAGATGCATAAAGCAATCATCTGATTATTCTTTACTAAGAGACGATCAAGGAATTCGCTGCATAGGACAAGCGCTTGAGAAAGGGTCTGTAACGTGCCTTCGGTGCACTCATCTCGAAACATATCAAAGACTGCGCGGTTGTTTATTACTGGATAGCGCTGAATCCATATAGTGCTACTAATTTCCTCAATAGCGTTCATATGCTCAAGAACGTCAGACCCCACATTATGATATCCAATTTGATTGATTAACGCCATTCGCGCCAGCGCTTCTTCTCGCTTCAAGTTGCGTTCGTTGCATAGAGCGATGCTCTTTTCAATAAAGCCGATACAGCGCTCCTGGTCTTCATCTCTGTTAAGGGCTAGATCAGCAAACCTGAGAAGGGTCGGATAAAGCATAGATGCGGAGATGGTCGGTTCATGTATTAGCTGAAAAAATAAGGATCGACACTCGTCTAATCGATCAAGCATCCGAAGGCCGTGTATTCGAATGAGATTAACGCACAGCGACGCCTCTCCGGTAGCCGATGCCGCCATCTTCTCCGCTACTTCTAATCCTTCGGCCGCGCGGCCGATAGAGCAGAAGAGTTCGGCCTTGAGTAACCCACAAGATATGTCCGAATTATGCATCTCATTAAGACATTCTAGAGCCTCCTCGAACCAGCCGGCCTCATAAAGCAAAAGGGCCTGTTGGCGAAGTAGCGCATCAAGCGTGGCTTTCATTACCGGGCTATCAACCCGCGTTAATTTGCGACGAATCGACTCCAAGTAATCAAGCAAGCGGCGTGGCGCGATACTGTCGAATGACCGTCTTCCAATCTCCTCGAGGCAGTTTAAGACCTGCACAGAGTTGTTAAGGCGCGAATTAAAGTATGTTAGCCAATCTAGAATCTCTGCGGCCGGCAGATAAAAATCGTCATTTTCTGCCTTAAGCGAGGAATAGAAATCTCTCCAAACTTTTTCGAGGGCAACAATCAATGTTTGCGTTACAGGAATATCTTGAGCAGTCTGAATAACGCTATCGTGACGGACCCGCATTAAGCCCGCAGCCTTTACAAGGAAGGGTTTACGTTCTAGGGCCTCACACGCTCGACTGAAGTCAAACCCTTCGATTGCTAGATTTGTTAAAGTTGGCATGTCGGCAAAGAGTGCCCGCAGTATTTCAATTGGAACAAGTCCACCATGAGCTATGACCGAACAGAGAACTATACGTTCTTCACGCGGCAGTTCCAGAATCAGTTCTTTAGTGACATTTGCATAGTTCAGTGCGTCACGAAATTTCAATCCATTATCGGCATAGGTCGCCAACAAGGTAAGGGGGTGCAGATTCCCGTCCGATTGAGCATAAGAGCGAGCGACCAAGCCGACCAATTCTTCGGGCTTATCTCGCAATCCGAAAATCAGTTCCTCTAGATCAAGTTTCTTTAACACGAGCGCGCGGACCTCGATTTGCCTTTCCTCGAAATTCCGAACTAGTGTCTCGGCAAAACTATTGTCGTCGCGGGTGTTTGTAACCTCGAATATTCCGAGCAGATTGTTTGTGTCAGAAAATAGATTCAAAAAAAATGAAAGGGATCGTCTATCTATGAGCTGGACGTTATCTATCCTGATTATACTTGGCTGGTTAGATACAACTCGTTGAACGTATAATTCTAATTCCGACGCCATCATTTCTGGGAGGGTGGCGTTGCCGGCAATGAGACCTGCTGAAACGGCTTCGAGCACGCCGAATGCACTTTTGCCGATAAGCTTTTCACCAAAATGCTTGGCCAGTGAAGCACAAAATGCCTGGAAGGCTTTGGCGCCATGCATTTCGCACAGAACATCTTGTAGTTGAGGCACCTCAAGATCTGATTTTGATCGGGCAATAATTGTCGAAGCTAATCGGATCAAAAAGAGCCTATCATCATCCTTATTGCGGGGGTGGTTCTCGACGGAAACCGAGAAGACCTTTCGACCATGCTTTCCGGTCAGGCAATGATCAACCAGTGAAGTTTTTCCAATGCCACTAGAGCCAGTAATAATAATCAACCGGCTCCTGTTGTGATTTAATACAGTCTCGCGTGTAACAGCGTCGATTTCCTGCCGGCGGTTTATGAACATGACGATAATTAGGAGTTATGAGCCCGATACTTTCTTCTGCCGTGTGCGATAAATGCTCGACCTACGAAAGGTTGTGTCCTAAACTGGCTATGGCCCTCGGCAACGCTCAACTGCACACTCCGCTCTCTGGTGAATGGAGAGTGCAATGCAGTTCGGCGTGGCGGTGCGTGAATTCTTGCGGTTTTGTGAGTTGGAGCGGCAATTATCGGCACATACGGTGCAGGCCTATGCGGTCGATCTCCGCGATTTTCGAAAATGGCTCAAAGCCGATGTCGCGATCGGCGACGTATCGTCGGCGATGCTGAAGAACTATCTCGAAGACATGGTCGGCGAGCGCAAACTGACGGTTGCAACCGTGCGTCGGCGCTTTGCCTGTCTGCGGGCGTTTTTTCGCCGCGCTGCCGGCAAGGCGCAATGCCCGGACCCGTTTGCGAATTGGCATCCGCTGCTGCCGCGCCGCAAGCGGTTGCCGCGCGCGCTGTCGCGCGGCGAGGCGGCCTTTCTGCTGGCGCGCGGCAGCAACGCGTGGGACGGGGCGGGTGCAGGTGACCAAGTCTTTGCGATCATTGTCCGGCTCATGGTGGTTACCGGCATGCGCGTTGGCGAACTCTGCAAGCTCGGCGTGGACGATCTGTCGCCCGATGGCGCGGTGGTGCGTATCCACGGCAAGGGCGCGCGCGAGCGCGTCGCCTATATCACCGATCAGCGTCTGCGCCGGGATTTGCAAGGAATCGTTCAACAGCGCCGTAAGTCGCGGCCGACGAGCGGCGCGTTGTTCGTCAATCGCCATGGCGCGCCGATGCGGTCGCAATCCGTTCGCTCTAAGCTGCGGCGGCTCGCCAAGGAGGTCGGTATCGAGCGCCGAGTCACGCCGCATATGCTGCGGCACACGGCGGCGACATTGCTGATCGAGACCGGCGTCGACATTCGCTTCGTGCAGCGGCTCCTCGGCCATTCCAGCATCGCCACGACGGAAATCTACACCCACGTTTCGGATCAAGCCTTGCGGGCGACGCTCGAACGCGCCAACGTGCTCGGCACTTTAGCCGCGCCCTAACCTAAGCATAACCGGGACGAAACGCCATGACCCTGCAGCAAAACACCGACCACATCCGGACCACGCATATCGGCAGCCTGCCGCGGCCGCATGCGCTGCTTGATCTGATGAAGGCGAAATTCACCGGCCAGCCGTTCGACGAGGCGAAGTTCGAAGCGCTGCTGGCGCAGTCGGTGAACGACGCGGTGCGCAAACAGGTCGACTGCGGCATCGAGATCGTCACCGATGGCGAATTCTCAAAACCCGGCTTTTTCACTTACATCCAGGAACGGCTCGAAGGATTTGAGTTCTCGGCCCGGGCAGAAAATGAAGCTGTTCGTAAAGGAGGTCGCGGCGTTTCCCGACTATTACAAGGAATATTTCAAGACCGCGATGATGGGCGGCGCCATCGTCGCGCTGGCGCCGGTGGTCTGCGTCGGCCCGGTAAAATATCGCGGCGAGAAATTCGTCCGGCGCGACATCGCCAACGTCAAAAGGGCCGCGGCAGCCGCCGGCGTTCCCGATCGTCACGTGTTCCTGCCGGCCACCGCGGCGTCCGGCGTTGGCTTGAACGAATATTACAAAAGCGACGAGGAGTATTTTCATGCGCTGGCGGGCGAGCTCGGCAAGGAATATCGCGCCATCGCCGACGCCGGCATTCTGGTGCAGATCGACGATCCGTTTTTGCCGGATATTTTCTTCGAGCCGGACCTCGACCACGCACAGATGCAGCGCCGCGCCGAAATTTACGTCGAGGCCACCAACACTGCGCTCAAAGGCATCCCGCCCGAGCGCGTGCGCTTTCACACCTGCTACGGCATCAACGAAGGCCCCCGGCTTTACGAGGCGGCGCTCGCCGACATCATCGCATATGTGCTCAAGATCAATGCCGGCTCCTACAGCTTCGAAGCCGCCAATCCGCGCCACGAGCACGAATATCATCTGTTCGAAACCGTCAAAGTCCCGGACGGCAAGGTGCTGTGCCCGGGCATGATCACCCACGCCAGCAATATCGTCGAGCATCCGGAGCTGATCGCCGAGCGCATCATGCGCTTTGCCAAGCTGGTCGGCCGGGAGAACGTCATCGCCGCCGCCGATTGCGGCTTCTCCTCGCAGGCTTTATACCGCACCGAGGTCCACGACACCGTGGTCTGGGAAAAATTCAAGGCGCTGCGCCAGGGCGCCGATATCGCAACCAAGAAACTGTGGCACTGATGCACGCTCCATCGCCAACGCTGAATTCGCGCCGTGCCATGCACGGCAACAATAAACTGCAGATCGGCCTGTTCGGCGCCAATTGCTCGTCCGGCCGCGCGGTGACCCTGGTGCCCGAGCGCTGGTCCGGCAGCTGGCCGGACAACAAGAAGCTCGCGGTCATGTCGGACGACGCCGGCATCGATTTCCTCCTCCCGATCGGGCGCTGGAAGGGCTATGGCGGCGACACCGATTATCAGGGCACCACGCTCGAGACGATCACCTGGGCGACCGGGCTCCTCGGCGCCACCAAGCGCATCACCGTGTTCGGCACCGTGCATGCGCCGATTTTCAATCCGGTGGTGGCGGCCAAGGAGATGGTCACCGCCGATCACGTCGGCGAGGGCCGCTTCGGGCTCAATATCGTGGTCGGCTGGAACGAGGGCGAGTTCGATATGTTCGGCGTCGAGCAGCGCGCCCATGAGGACCGCTACAACTACGCGCAGGAATGGATCGATGTGATCAAACTCATATGGTCCGACCGCGAGAATTTCGACTTCGACGGCAAGTACCTGCACATGAAGGGTATCAAGGGCAAACCGAAGCCCTATGGCGGCGCCCGTCCGGTAATCATGAATGCCGGCGCCTCGGCGACCGGCCAGGCCTTTGCGGTGAAGAATTGCGATGCGTTCTTCCTGCAGGCCTCGCGCACCTCGCTCGACGAAACCGCGCAGCGCGTGCGGCGGGCGAAAGAGGCGGCCATCGCGCAAGGGCGCGAGATCGGCTGCTACACCGTCGGCGTCGTCACTTGCCGGCCGACCAGGAAAGAGGCCGAGGAGTATTTCCACCACTGCATCGTCGAGCGCGCCGACTGGAACGCGGTCGACAGCATTTTGGGAATGAAGAACGTCACGCCGCAGACCGTGCCGATGGAGGAATTCCTCAAGCAACGCTCCGGCTACGCCCAGGGCATGGGCGGCCTGCCGCTGGTCGGCGATCCCGATCACGTCGCCGCACAGCTTGCCGATCTCAGCAAAGCCGGGCTGACTGGCATCGCCATCTCGCTGGTCAATTATCTCGCCGAGCTGCCGTATTTCTGCGACGAGGTGATCGGCCGGCTGGAGCGCATGGGCCTGCGCGAGAAGGTGCGCTTACCCGCGTCCGCCTGACGTCGGCTCACGCCGCCAGCACGGCGGCGACGCCGGCGCCCCAGATCGCGGTGAGAACCGTAAACGCCGTGACATTGACGTCCCAGCGCCAGCTTTGCGGACCGACCGGCGGCTTGAACGGCCGATAACCGTTGTCGTCGTATAGCGCGCCGCCAAACACCGGGCGCGTTAGCACTGCGGCGAAGAACGCGCCATAGATCGCGGCGCTGATGGCCGCGGCAAGATAAAGCCGCTCGATCGGATTTGGTCCGTCGAACCAGATCAAATAGAGCGCGATGAGCCCGACGCCCGAGTGGGACAAGATCTGCCAGACGACGTGGAAACGCGCATGCGGCGTCCATTTCGGATTGGTGGCGTGCGTTTTGTTGAAGTCGGCCTTGATCGTGACCAGAGCATAGCCGAGCACGGTGAGCGTCAGCAGTATTTTCGCGATCGTGAGCATAGCGTCCTCCCGCTTCGTTCCGCGCAGCATACCATATGACCTATCGCCGGCTCGCAATCGGCGTGCCGCGCTTCTTGTTGTAGCGGTGGATCGAGACGCGCTCCCACACGCCGTTGAGGTGATAGGGATCGCTCTTGGTGAAGGCATCGACCGCGGCGCGGTCGGCGGCATCGACGACGAAGATGCTGCCCGCCGGCGTCTCGCCGTCGTCGGCAATGAGCGTGCCCGCCGTCACCACGTCCACGGCATAGTCCGCGGACTTGTCGAGATGAATGCGGTGGTCGCGGTAATGCTTGGCCCGCACCGGCAGCATGCCTTTCTTGTCGAGCGCGTGGACGACGAAATGCATGTCGGGCTCCGTACATCTACGCAGCCATTCTAGCCTTTGCCGACGCCGTGGGGGAGACCGGCCAAATCCGGGGAAGGACCGCATCGCCTTTCGCGTTTGCCCTCGCACTGAACGGGCAGAGGAACTTTGTCCAGTTCAAAAAAATAATTTTAAAAACACCTCGGAACAGCGGAAGCCAACGCGCGTTCCGACAACGGCAGCACACACTCACACGATATTCCGTCCGGAACCCCCGGCGGTTCCGGACGGAAGTGGCAGCGGGTTGGGATGACACTCAGGGAGAATGATCATGTCAGCATTGTCATCACCTGCCCGACGCACTTCACTTTCGACCTCGGCAGCCAACATCGCAAAGAACGCCATCACTTTCACGAAAACCGCACCGCCAGAATGGCTGATGGCAATGTGGAAAGAGATCGATGACAAGACCTTTGGGAAGGGCTTTGATTGTTTCGCAGAGGATGCCATATGCAATCTCGGTGTCGCCGATTGGCATGGACGCGAGGCGATCCGAGAAAACCTGCGGCAGTTCATCGACACGGGCTTTACCGCGCATCACGATGTCGTGGAGTTTTGGGACAGCCGCTTGCTAAAAGTCTTTCATGGCAAAGTGGGCATGAAATTCGATGATCCGAACATCAAACCTGTGCGACCTACAATGGCGCATTTCTTTTATATGGACGAAAAGGCGCCAACTAAGGTCAAGCACTGGATCGGCGCGGTAGGTCTGACTGGATTTTAGGCTTACTTCGCAGGAATGCGCCGGCGAGGTGACCTCGCCGGCGCTTAAGCCGGGTCGAGGCCTTGATCGACAGAATGTGGGCCTTACCGACGCCGCCGTGCCGCCGAGTTTGGACTTGAGAGGTCGAATTGAGTGTTATCATTGGATACTGTTTGTCAGGGGCGATCGCACTGGGGATTGTGTTCATCGGCGCACGTTTTTTGTTGGCGCCTTACGCGGCTGCCGCCGCATTTGGCGTCGCTGTGCGGCCCGACGCCATCTGGCATGCCTATCTTTCGGTAAAGGCGATCCGTGACATCGCGTCCGGTCTGTTCACCGCGATCTTGATCTTCAATCGATCGGCCCACCTGCTGGGCTGGTTCATGCTGGCGGCCACAATCATTCCACTTACCGATGCCGCAATCGTCCTCAGGCACGGCGGAACAAAGGCGGCCGCATTCGGAATCCATGGCGCGACCGCTGTTGTGACGATCGTCGCTAGCGGGCTATTGCTGTTAGGCTAAAGCTAATGGGCACAGCGCGCCACTCGCCCGGTCGATTTCCGACATGGGTCAAACGCTACAGAAATTCAAACCCATAGGTCCGTACCTTCGCAGCGGACATTGCAAAGCCGAGGTTAAGAAAGCCACTTCAGGCCCGCCGCCGAGAAATCACACAGCTCTCGTCGAAGAGCCATGCGCATCATTGCAATTCGCAAGGTGCGAAAGCCAAGCGTCGGCATCAGTTTTGGGCACCGTATCTCTCGTAGACGGCCGCAGCGATTAATTTTTTCCGTCCGTCACTGCTCGATTTCGCGCCTTCGGTCGTACACCAATCGATGAATGTGCCGGGATCGATGCGGACACGCAGGACGACGTGTCCGTAGGATATAAGACCCCGTTCCATTTCCTCGGCCATCTTCAGCCACTCCCGCCAAGTCTCCGGCATCTTATTGCCGTCGTCGAAAATTCTCAGCACCGCGGGGTAGTCTTCTTCGTCGATCCAATAAACTCCGACCGCCGGAGGTCGGGTGTCTTGTGGGGTGGTCATGCCGGTCTTTCTCGCTGGGGCAGCTTATGTGGCGTTCTCTGCTTAAATTACAAAGAAATAGGATCAATTAACGTCATATCATCGGCTGGCACCCTGGACCGCTATTGCCGGGCACATTCGCGTAGTGACTTGGCGTTGGGCTCCACGATGTCCGCTATGGGCTGACGCTACAGAAATTCAAACCCACGCGCCCGCTGTGCCCTCGAAGCGGACATTCCAAAGCCGAGGATAAGAAAGCGACTTTCACGCCCGCCGCCGCGAAATCACATAGCTCTCGTCGAAGAACCACAGGCCGCCGCGCTCGCGCAGCACGGAGCGGGTGGCGTCGATATAGCTGCCGTCGGCGGCGGCCATTGCCACGCGGTCGTCCTCGACCTGCGCCACATAGATCGCCGCGTTCCAGGCCGCGAACAGCGTCGAGGTGCCGATCGATTCGGAGATTTCCGAGGGCAGCGTATGCATCTCGTAGCGGAACAGCGAGCGGTTGTCGGCATAGGCGTTGAAGTTGAGATCGCGGCCGGCCGGGCCCAATTCGTGCTTGACCGCTTTGAGGATGTCGTGGCGGTCGTGGATGAACGGATGGTCGTCCGGCCAGACTTTTTGGATGATTTCCATGCCGGGGTCGCGGCCGTGCGAATGGATGGCGATCAGCCGCCCGCCGGGGCCGAGCGCACGCGCGAGCGGCGCGATCACGCGCTTGGCCTTGAATTCCAGCGGCGCGCGGGCGCGATAGGGCTGCGAGGCTATGACGAGATCGTAATCGGCGCGGGTGCCGCCGGCCTTGGGAATGATCGGATCGAGCAGAAAGCGATGATCGTCCCGATAGATGACGAGCACCACCGGCCGCTCATACATTGGATTGCCGGTGCGCGCGGAAACGCCGGCTTTCCAGTTCTGCGCCAGGAACGGCTCGAGGTTGATGATTTGTTGCTCGAAGCGGTGCGCGGAATTGCCCAACAGCGGCAGCTCGTGCCAGACCAGGCTCGACGCCGCGTTAAGCGATTTGACGTGCAGCCACGGCGCGTCGGCATAAGCTAGATTGGTCAGCACCAGCACCGTCGCCGGATGTTCGAAGAAGCGGTCCGACATTTTCTGCAGCGTCAGGCGCACGTCTTCGAGCGAGATCTCCTTGCCGACGACGTAGAACGGCATGTGGCTGAAGCGGTCGTGGGCGGCGCGCATGACGCGGGTGAGCACCGAGCCGTCGCCGACGCCGGCGTCGAAGATGCGCACCGCCGGCGGGTGCGGATGGATATGTGCCAGTTCCTCGGAGACGCGGTGCGCGACCTCCCATTTCTCGCTGCAGGTATTGACGAACAGCAGATATTTTTGCCGGTTGTCGAAGAAGCGGAAATTGCGCTGCGGATCGCCCGCCGTGAGCGGCGCCGCGGGCAACGCTGCCGGCAGCGGCGCGCGCAGCGCGTGCGCGCGCTCGATGATCGCCGGCCGCTCACCCAGGGCCGGATTTGCCGCCATGAAGCCGTGGATGCGGTCGAGCGTGTCGGTGGTGATGCGGCCGCCATTGCGCAGCCGCGCCGCGAGCTTGCCGTCGTTGACGGCGCGGCGGCCGAAGGTAGATTCCGCCAGTCCGGTCTGGCGGCAATAGTCGGAGATTTCGGTAAGGAGCTGTTGCGCGTTCATTGCTGTCATGCGGCGTAAGCCGCCCCTAAATGATCCGTTTCCTCAGCGCCGCGCGGGGCCGCTGATGCGGGCTTGCACATGCGCAGCGTCGAGGTCAGCGAACCAAATCCCGTGGGCAAGGGTCAACCACAATATAGCCCACCCATATAGTGGGCAAGTTGATGGGAAAATGCCCACAACAAGTGGGCAAGGGACGATATCGCTTAAGCTGCTAAGCCCGGATCACACGCCTTGACGGTTTGCCCACGAAGCCTGGCCCGGATCGCACCAAGGGACCACACACCCCTTGGCAAGGGCCGTGGCGGAACGCCGGCAGGCGAGCGCGCCCGATAGCGGACGGGGCGGCGCAAGCCGCTTTCTCCGTGGCGCGACCCGCGCGCCGTATTGCCTGCGGGAGGTGTTACCCGCGTTTGCCGGCGTTCCGCTTTCCCTTATTTGCCGGAAGCGAGCCGCAAAGAGTTTCGTAGCCCGGATGAAGCGCAGCGAAATCTGGGAGCGACATAAAAGGCCGACGATCGTACCCGGATATCGCTCCGCTCATCCGGGCTACGGGATACGGGCCGTTCGACATCGCTGTTTGACAACACTCGCGCGCAAATGCGCCCGCGAGAGCGGGAGTGCTTTAATCGTCTCTCCCCGCATGCGGGGGAAGGGAGCGCGCTCGATGTCGCCTATTCCGCCCGCGCGATCCGGGTTACGCTTCGCCACAAAAGGAAACGCCAAGGATAATCGAATGCCGCGCTTTGCCGCCAATCTCGGCCATCTGTTCACCGAATATCCGCTGCTCGAGCGCTTCGGCGCCGCGGCGGCCTGCGGGTTTTCCGCCGTTGAGCTGCAATTTCCCTATGACACGCCGACGGCCGCGGTGAAGGCGGAGCTCGCTAAGCACGGGCTGACGCAGCTTGGCGTCAACACGCCGCAGTGCCCCGAATTTGGGCTCGCCGCGCTGCCCGGCCGCGAGCGCGATTTCGATGCCGCATTTAGCCGCGCGCTCGATTATGTCACGGCGATCGGCGGCACCGCGGTCCACTGCATGACCGGCGTGGTGCCGGTCAACGAGCGGCCGGCGGCGGAGCGAGTCTTCATCGCCAATGTGGCGCGTGCCGCCGCCGCGGCGGCGAAAGCAAATATCACGCTCCTGATCGAGCCGATCAATCCGCGCGACCGGCCCAGCTATTTCCTAAGCCACGTCGAGCAGGCCGCCGATCTGATTGGCAAGATCGGCGCGCCGAACGTGCGCATGCAATTCGATTTTTATCACGTCCAGATCATCAGCGGCGACCTGATCAGGCGTTTCGAAAAATTTCTGCCGGTGATCGGCCACCTGCAGATCGCCGCGGTGCCGACGCGCCACGAACCCGACGAGGGCGAGATCAATTACCCGGCGGTGTTCGCTGCGATCGACAAACTCGGCTACGCGGGCTGGGTCGGCTGCGAATATAAGCCGCGCACGCGCACCGAAGACGGCCTCGGCTGGGCCAAGCCCTATGGCGTCGTGCCCAAACGGAGTTGATGTCATGGCCGATGGCGTGCGCCTCGACGGCAAAACCGCATTGGTCACCGGAGCCGGATCGGGCATCGGCAAGGCCATCGCCGAAACTTACGCGCGTGAGGGCGCGCGCGTGGCATTGGCAGACCTCAACCTCGACGCAGCCAAGGCGGCCGCGCGCGCCATCGGCGACAATGCCATCGCGGTGCGCTGCGACGTGACCAAAAAGGCCGACATCGCCGCGGCTATCGCGGAGACATTGGCAGCGTTCGGTGCGCTCGACATTCTGGTCAACAATGCCGGCGCCACGCACGTCAACAAGCCGATGCTCGATATCGGCGAGGACGAGTACGACCGCATTTTCGCGGTCAATGTAAAGGGCCTGTTTCAATTCTGCCAGGCGGTGGTGCCGCAGTTCCGCAAGGCCGGCGGCGGCACCATCATCAATATCGGCTCGACCGCGGGCTTGCGGCCGCGGCCCGGGCTGTCGGCCTATAACGCCACCAAGGGCGCGGTGCACACGCTGACCAAATCGCTGGCGGTCGAGCTCGCGCCGGACCGCATCCGGGTCTGCGCCATCGCGCCGGTCGCCACCGATACGCCGCTATTGCCGAGCTTTCTGGGGCCGGCGCCGGGGCAGCGCGAAAAATTCATCGCCACCGTGCCGCTTGGCCGGCTGGCGCAGCCGCATGACATTGCCAATGCCGCCCTGTTTCTCGCCTCGGCGGACGCCGATTTCGTCACCGGCAATATCGTCGAAGTCGACGGTGGGCGGTGCGTATAGGGGAACCTGGTACCGCTTATTTTTGTCGATTGGCCGACTTTTTGCGGGCGCAATTGTTGGTGTATCGTTGCTTGCCGGAACCGTAGGGACGGGTAGGGATCATGTGGGGTCGTAAGCGCAAAGTTGCGGCGCCGAAGGACGCTGCGCCAGCATCGCCGTTGCAGGAGGCGATGCATCAGGCGCGCGTCGAGGCTGCCGAACGCACCAGCGTCGTCGTCGACCTGCGCGACGCCGAAGTGGCGCGGCTCGAGCTGTTGAACGAAGCGCTCGATCCGCTGTTTGCCGAAGTCCCGGCGGAAGTCGATCTGTTCGACCGCGGCATCAGTCGCGGCGAGACGCCGCGGCTATGGATCGACGCGGTGGCGCATGTCGCGATGGGCCGCGACAAGCGCGGTTACCGTTTCCTGCATGACAGCCGCCTGGGGCGGCAGGTGCTCGCCGAATCGCACGATATTGCAGAGACCGTGCGGGCAGTGACCACCTATGTCGCCCGCCGCCTCATCGAGCGGCAGCGCGCGCTCGCCGAAGATCCCGATCTGCTGGCGCGCGCGCCGGCGAAAGAAGCCGAGCAATACCGGCGCCGGCGCCGTTGGCGAACGTTTGGCGTTCTGCTGCTCGGCTTTGTTCTTGGCGTCGTGGCGCTGTTGGCCGTCGCCGTGCTGATGGCGACGAATTCTTAAATCAGAGTTTTGCGTTCGACTTCGCGAATAACTCCGTCCGCGCCGCGCTGCCGCGCGGTCATCTCGCAGCGCCATTGCTTCCCGGTGCCGTCGATCTTGAACAGATGATAAGCGGCCGCGCCTTCCTCGCCGTGCGGCGCGGCGGCGGAAGCCGAGGGCACGCCGGCCGCGGGTATCTTTGTGCCGTTCGGTCCATCGAGCAAAACCAGGGAGGAATGATGATCGTGGCCATGCAGCAAAAGCTCGGCGCCCCATTCGGCGAGCACCCGCCGCAGCGCCGGCGCATCGACAAGGCGCCGCAAATAGCGCCGCAGCGGGCTCTTCGGCGGGTGATGGATCAGCACGATGCGAAAGGAGTCGCGTGTTTGCGCGAGGATCTCGGCGAGGCGGGAAAGTTGCCGGCCGCCGAGCCGACCGGTCGCCATGAATGGTCCGGTCGCCACGCCGGTCGACAGCGCGATCAGCGCCACGTCGCCGCGCCGGCGCAGAAACGGAAAACGCTCGAGGCCGTCGTCGCCGCGGATGTAATCGCCCCAGAATTGCCCGGGCATGGCTTCGACGCCGCGGACATAGACGTCGTGATTGCCCGGCATCGTCGTGACGTCGCGCGGATTGCCGAGCGCCGCCAGCCAGTCGCGGGCGCGGGCGTATTCGTCGGGCAGCGAGAAATTGACGAGGTCGCCCGTCACCGCGATGTGGTCGAAATTTTGCGTTTTCAGATCGCGCACGAGTGCGTCGAGAACCTCGGGCCGGTGGATGTCCTTACGCTTGCGCAGCCAATTGATGTAACCGAGCCCGCGTTTGCCCAGAAGCTGCGAGCCGCGCGGCTCGATGGCCATATGCAGGTCGGAGAGATGGGCGAGCGTGAACATGGCGTGAGCGCCGTTAGACCACGCTCAGCATCGCAGACACGTCATAACAAATCACGAACTTCCCGATCAGCTGCTGCCAATAAGGATGCCGACGGCAAACACCAGGACGCCGCCGACCACCACCTGGAACGCCGCCTGCAGGAACGGCGTATCCATGTAGTGCGTGCGGATCCAGGCGATGACGACCAGCTCGACTGCGACGACGGCGAAGGCGACGGAGGTCGCGATGTAGAAGTGGGGAATGAGATAGGGCAGCGCATGGCCGAGGCCGCCAAGCGCGGTCATCGTGCCGGTGACGGCGCCGCGCACCACCGGTGCGCCGCGCCCGGTCAGCGAGCCGTCGTCGGACATGGCTTCGGCAAAGGCCATGGAAATGCCGGCGCCGAGCGCCGCCGCAAGCCCGACCAGAAAGGTCGACCAGGTATTATGCGTGGCGAAGGCCGCCGCGAACAAAGGCGCCAGTGTCGAGACCGAGCCGTCCATCAAACCGGCAAGGCCGGGTTGCACGTATTGCAGCACGAACATGCGACGCGCGGCTTGGTCCTCGGAGCGCCGCGCTTGCGGCGTGAGCTTTTCGCCGAGCTCGTGGGCCAGGGCCTCATGCTTGTCCTCGGCGGCGGCGAGTTTCCGCAGCAGATCGCGCACGGCATCGTCATGCGCGGTTTGCGCCGCGCGGCGGTAGAAGCGCGCGGTTTCGTATTCCATCTCCTCGGCGAATTTGCGCGTGGCGTCGAGCCCGAGCGTACGGTTGAGCCAGATCGGCCGCCGCATGACAAAGCCCTTGACGTCCTGGCGGCGGATCAATGGCAGAAAGTCGCCGAATTTCTTGCGATGCAGTTCGAGCAGCATGTCGCGATGCCCGATCTCTTCCTGCGCCATTTTATCGTACATCTCGGCCGTCTCGGGATAGGCGCCGCGAAGCCTGTCCGCGAACGAGCGGTAAATGCGATTGTCTTCATCCTCATTGGAGATCGCGAGCGCAAGAATTTCCTGCTCGTTTAAATCGGCGAAACGTTTCACGGGCTGTCCTCAGCGGCACAAATTGCGTATCGAGTGTAAGACTATCTTAGAACAATTCTAATTATTGACGCGAGTCGGGAATACAAGATGGGACTTGATACGATCCGCCGCCCCTTCGAGCCGGTGATCCGGCGGTTTTTGCACGGCTATTGGCGCTTTTCGCGCGGCCTTACGCTTGGCGTCCGCGCAGTGGTTTTCGACGGCGAGGGCCGCGTCTTCCTGGTCAAGCACTCCTATGTCGCCGGCTGGCATTTGCCGGGCGGCGGCGTTGAAACCGGCGAGACGCTGATTGCGGCGCTGGAGCGCGAATTACGCGAAGAGGGCAATATCGAGCTGACCGAGCCGCCGGTCTTTCACGCCGTTTATTTCAATCGCCGGGTGTCGCGGCGCGACCATGTCGCGCTCTATATCGTGCGCGCGTTCCGGCAGATCGCCCCGCCGCAGCCGAACAGCGAAATCGTCGCTCACGGCTTCTTCGCGACCGGCGAGCTTCCTGACGATACGTCGCGCGCAACGCGCGAGCGCATCGCCGAAGTCCTCACCGGCCGCGCCGCTTCCGAACTGTGGTGAGCGGACAGCCGCGGTGGCAACTCGGTCGGCGCGTTAGCGTCTAGCCGAAGCGGGCGCGGTCGTGCGGCACGGTGAAATCGATCAACGGGCCGATCGGGACGATGCCGGTCGGGTTCACTTGGCGCTGACTGCCGTAATAGTGCCGCTTGATGTGATCGATGCTCACGGTCTCGGCGACGCCCGGCACGGCATAGAGGTCGCGCAAATAATTCCACAAATTGGGGTAATCCGCGACGCGTCGCAAATTGCACTTGAAATGGCCGTAGTAGACGGTGTCGAAACGGATCAGCGTGGTGAACAGCCGCCAATCCGCTTCGGTGATCTGGCGGCCGACCAGATAACGCTGTCGCGACAGGCGCTCTTCGAGCTGATCGAAAGTGGCGAAGATGGCGCGGGCGGCTTCTTCATAGGCCGCTTGGCTGGTGGCAAAGCCGGCGCGATAGACGCCGTTATTGACGTTCGGATAGACGAGGTCGTTGATGCGATCGATTTCGGCGCGCAAGTCCGCGGGATAATAATCGGTGCGCACATTGGTGAACGCGTCGAAGGCGGAATTGAGCATGCGGATGATTTCGGAGGATTCGTTGTTGACGATGGTGCGGCGCTTCTTGTCCCACAACACCGGGACCGAGACGCGGCCGGTATAATGCGGATCGGCGACGAGATAGACTTCGGCAAGCGTCGCCTTGCCATTGACCTCGTCGCGCGTGCCACCCTGCGCGGCGCCGAATTCCCAGCCGGTCTTGCCGTAGAGCGGCGCGGTGACGGAAACCGAGATCGCATTTTCGAGCTTCTTCAGGCTGCGAAAGATCATGGTGCGATGCGCCCACGGGCAGGCGTGCGACACGTAGAGATGATAGCGGCCGGCTTCGGCGGCGAAGCCGCCTTCGCCGGCCGGGCCGGGACTGCCGTCGGCGGTCACGAAATTGCGAAAGCGGGTGGTCGGCCGGATAAAATGGCCGTCCTTGGTGCGTGAAATGTCCTCTTGCCAAGCGCCGTTGACGAGCAGGCCCATCGATTTCTCCGCTGTTTCGCCTCGCTCAATCTAAGCATTACCGACGCAGGCGATAGGGCCTTTCGGCGAGGCCTGCTGGACCTCGGTCAGGCGAGATGGTAGGCGGCGACACATGGACGACATTTCCCTCACTATTCTGCCCGAAACGCCGGACGACGCGGCTGCGATCGAACGTTTGCACGAACGCACCTTCGGGCCGGGCCGCTTCGCCAAAACGGCCTATCGGTTGCGCGAACAGGCCACGCACCGGCTCGATGTGTCGTTCACCGCGCGCACCGGCACGCTCTTGGTCGGCTCGGTGTGGCTGTCGCCGATCCGCATCGGCGAGACCAAGGCGCTGCTGCTCGGGCCGCTCACCGTCGAGCCGGCCTTCCGCGAACGCGGCGTCGGCCAGGCCTTGATCGAGCGCGCGCTCAAGGAGGCCAAGGCCAAAGGCCATCGGCTGGTGATCCTGGTCGGCGATGAAGCGTATTACGGAAAAAGCGGGTTCAAGCGCGTGCCACCGGGACGCGCGACCCTGCCCGGGCCGGTCGATCCGGCGCGGCTTCTCGTCGCCGAACTGGAGGAGGACGCTTTCGACGGCGTATCGGGGCCGATCCGGCCGGATTGAAACAAACTATCGCCCCTCGCGCGCCCAGACGCCGGCGAGACTGCCGAGCAACAGCAGCAGGCCGATCATGCCGGCGAAAACCGGCAGCACGCCGATGCCGCGCACCACGCTGGCGTCGCGCATTTTCAGCCCGATCCAGTCGTCGCCCTTGTAAGTATCGCCGGAGCGCACCGCGACGATGCGCGGCACATTGAGGCCTGAACCGTCGTCGAGCCGCATCGAAGCGCCGCCGGTCGCATCGGTGAGCGGCGCCATCACGCCGGTCGTTAACGTCACTTCCGCGTATTCGAGCGGGTTGGCGGGGCCGATATTGACCAGCGCATTGAGCTTGCCATCGGTGGCGCGCCACAGTCCGAGCTCGTTCGCGGCCACGCTCGATTCCCATACGCCGGGTTCTGTCGGATTGAGCTTGAGCGTGCGCTTCGCGCCCGACGGCGAAGTCAGGGTCACATCGGCGACTTGATCGGCCATGGTCTGCCGCTTGACGACGAGATTGTGGCCGCTGACCGTAAGCCGCAGCGCTTCCTCTTCCAGATCCGGTTCCTTCATCAGCCAATGCGAGAGCCGGCGCAGCAAATCGAGATGCGGGCCACCGCCCTGAAAGCCGCGGGCCCACAGCCAGAGCTGATCGGATAAAAGGAGCGCCATGCGGCCTTCGCCTTCATGCGACAGCACCAGCAACGGCTTCTGGTCCGGTCCCTGCATCACCGCGGTGCCGGTCGTGTTCCTGGTATCGACGATGCGGAACCATTGGCTCCAACGCGGCGGATTGCTGTCGGCGCCGTCGAGTCCGCGGGTCACCGGATGACGCTCGCCGAGTTCGGTAAGTCGTGGATGAAAGGCCTGATCGGTGACTTCTCCGGTCGGCTCGGCCGGCAGCACAGAGTCAAGCGGCGTGTGCCAGACGCTGGTCGGGCTCGCATAATCCGGGCCGGCGGCAACCAGCACCGCGCCGCCGTCGCGAACGTAGCGCGCGATGTTGTCGAAATAGATCATCGGCAGCACGCCTTGGCGCGCGTAGCGGTCGAAAATGATGAGCTGGAACTGATCGATCTTCTGCTGGAACAGCTCGCGCGTCGGGAATGCGATCAACGACAATTCATTGATCGGCGTGCCGTCCTGCTTTTCCGGCGGCCGCAAAATGGTGAAATGCACGAGATCGACCGAGGGGTCGGATTTGAGCAGATTGCGCCAGGTCCGCTCGCCGGCATTCGGCTCGCCGGACACCAACAGAACGCGCAGCTTGTCGCGCACGCCGTCGATCGAGACGACGGCGCGATTGTTGACCTGCGTGAGCTCGCCGGGAAGCGGCGATGCCTCGATCTCGACGATATTCGCACCCCCGTGCGGGATCGGAATCTCGACGCTCTGCTGCACGCCGACGGGAACGGTGTGCTGGTCGATCACGTCGCCGTCGCGGCGCACCGTCACCTCGGCGGTTCTGGCATTGGCGCCCTGATCCTCGACCCGGTAGATGATGGTTTGCGGCTGGCCGACAATGCCGAAGCGCGGCGCGGCAATGAGCGCGACGCGGCGGTCGCGTTCGTCCTTGTGTCCGGTAATCAGCGCATGGACCGGTGCGGCGAAGCCCAGCGTGGCGGCATTGGTCGGCACGTCATGGACGCGGCCGTCGGTAATCATGATCACGCCGGCAACGCGGTCGACCGGCACGTCGGCGAGCGCCGAGCCGAGCGCGGTGAACAAACGCGTGCCGTCGGTCTCGCCGTCGGCCTGTCCGGCTTCCACCGTGCGGACTTCGAGACCCGGGATGTGGTGCAGCCGCTCGACGACTGCGGCACGGGCGGCTTCGGTCTGCTGGGTGCGGTCGCCGAAATTTTGGCTCGGACTCTTGTCGACGACGACGACAGCCACCGAGTTCAACGGATCGCGATGCTCGCGGGTGAGCGACGGATTGGCGAGCGCGAGCACGATCAAGGCGAGCGCCAGCGTCCGGATCGCCGCGCCGCGGCTGCGCGACACAAAAAGCAAGAGCGAGAATAGGCAGGCAACGGCGATCGCCGACCACAATTCCGGGCCGCTGATGAGAGGAGCGAAGGCAACGCCGAGGTTCAACGCGCTCTCCTATTGCCCCAGCCGCTCGAGCAGCGCCGGCACGTGGACTTGATCGGCCTTGTAGTTGCCGGTGAGCGTGTACATCACGATGTTGACGCCGGCGCGGAACGCCATTTCGCGCTGGCGCGGCTCGCCTTCGACCATCGGCAGCATCGGCTGGCCGTCGGACCGCGTCGCCCAGGCGCCGGCAAAGTCGTTCGAGGTGATGAGGATCGAAGACACGCCGTCGCCGCCGCGAGCGGGTCGGCTCGATGTTTCTTCTTCGCTCGTCGCCGGCAGCGCTTCGACCCAAAGCTGGCCGGTATCGAAGCGGCCGGGGAAATCGCGCAACAGGTAGAACGTCTTGGTCAGAACGTGATCGCGCGGCACCGGCTCGAGTTCGGGGATGTCGAGCGAGGATAAGATTTTGCGCAGTTCGAGCATGCCCGGACTGTTGGTTTCGCCGCCGGGTCCAGGCGGAGCTACGACCGCGTCGCGGGTGTCGAACAGGACGGTGCCGCCGTCCTTCATATACGTGTCGATGCGCTTGAGCGCGTCGTCGGACGGCCGCGGCGCGCCCGGCACAATCGGCCAGTAGATCAGCGGATAGAACGCAAGCTCGTCGTGCGCAATGTCGAGACCGATCGGATCGCCCGGTTCGAGCGCGGTCCGTTGCGCGAGAAAGAGCGTAAGCCCGGCGAGGCCCGCCTTGCTGATCGCGTCAACGTCGGCGTCGCCGGTGATCACGTAAGCGAGCTTGGTTTCCAGCGCCGACTGCGGCACGTCCGGATTGGGCGTCTCTTCCTGCGCGCGCGCCTGCACCAGGGTGAGCGCGAGCGCGCTGACGAGAATCACGGCTGCAGTGGCGGCCCGCGAACGCGGGATTAAACGCTGGATGCTGCCGCCGAGGAAAAGAACCACGAGCGTGTCGAGCAACAGGAGCGACAGCGCGATCAGGAAAATCGGTCCGCGTAAATCCTGCGGCTCGCTGGTGCGGTAGATCTCATGGCTCGCGGTCGTAAGCGGGGAGAAGTCAAGCGGCGCAAGACGATCGCTCGCAGCAAGCGTATTGACGGCGAGGAGGCTTTCCGGCGGCCCGTAAAAGCCCGGCGGATGCTCGGCGCTGGCGCTGCCGGAGAAGTCGGATGGCACCGGGCGCGCCGTCGGCGGCGGCGCGACGAAGTTGCCGAAGCCGTCGAGTAAGTGGCTCGGCTGGATCACCTGTTGCGCATTGTTGGTTTTGGCGGCGCCGGCATCGGCGGCGGGCGCGGTACCGGCAAGCGCGACGACGCGCTTGAGCATTTCGACGAAGCTGCCCGATAGCGGCAGGTTCGACCACCGCGTATCGCCGGTGACGTGAAACAGCACGATCATGCCCTTGCCGCGCCGCGCCGCGGTGACGAGCGGCGTGCCGTCGGCCAGCGTCGCCCAGGTGTTGTCGCTCAGCGCCGCGTCGGGCTCGGCGAGCACCTGGCGGGTCACGGTGACGTCGTTCGGTACCGGCATGCCGGCAAACGGGCCGGCGCGGGAGAAAGCCGCGAGCGGCTGCGGTTTATCCCAGCTCAGCGCGCCGCCGAGGATGCGGCCGCCGCGCCGCAGCTTGACCGGAACCAGGTCGTCGTCGGACGCGGCAAGGCGCGGCCCGGCAAAACGCACCAAGACGCCGCCGTCCTCGATCCATTGCGCGAGCCTATCGTGGGCGTCGCCAACATTGCCAACGTCGGTCAGGATCAGCATCGGCAGCTTCTGGTCGAGAAAATGGCTCACGGCATCCGCCGGGGACTCGCCTTGCGTAATGCGCACGTCGGCGGACGGCTCGAGCGCCCGCTGGATATAGTAACTCGACGACAATAGCGGCTCCGCCATGTCGGCAATGGCGCCGGACACGATGCCGACGGTTCGCCGTCGCCAGCGCTTATCCAGGAGCTGCACCGCGCCGGCTGAGCGTTCGCCGGAAATCTCGATGCGTGCGATATCATTGCGAAGCTCGACCGGCAGATCGAAGCGGGCCTCGGTATTACGATCCGAAGCTTTGAAAGTGAACGGAGCCTCGCCGAGCGGCAGCCCCTTGAGATCGAGCGCGCGCACGGTGCCGCTCTCGGCCGCGCCGGTCGCAACGCGCAGCACATCGACGCTCAGCGCGCCGGCCGAGTTCTCGACGCCGGTCAAGGCGCGGGCTCCCGGAATGCCGCCGGCGACGATGGTAAGCGGATGCTGGCCGACCGTTTGCGTCAGCTTTTTCACGAAATCAGAGCCATGGCCAAGATCGACACCGTCCGACAGCCAAACCAATTCGACGTTTGGCTGCCTGGACAGAAACTGCGACAGCGACGGCAGTGTCTGCGTGCGGTCGAAGCTATAGGGCACCGGCCGGATTTGCTGCAACCTGACGCGCGCCGAATCCGCGGTCTCCAGCGAAATGTCGTGCGGTCCCTCGGACAGCGGAATGAGCGCCACCGCGCGGCGGTCGTCCTCCGCGCGCGCGATGATGTCGTCGGCGGTGCGCAACCGCGCATCCCAGGTCGTGGCGGCGGTCCAGCCGTCGTCGATCATGATCGCGAGCGGCGCGCTTGTCTTGGTCGCCGCCAGCGGTGGATGCCAGAGCGGGCCGGCGGCGGCGATAATGACGAATGCGGCGAGGACAAGCCGTAACAGCGTGAGCCACCACGGCGTGCGGGCCGGGGTTTCCTCCCGGGGCGCGATTTCGAGGAGCAGCCGCGTCGGCGGAAAATCGAGACGGCGCGGCCGCGGCGGAATAAGCCGCAACAGCCACCACAGCACCGGAAGCGTGATGAGCCCGATGAGCACCAGCGGTTCGGCAAAGCCGAGCGGTATTCCGCCGATCATGCCGGCGTCCTCGAAGCCGCCGATGCATGCGAGCGCGCGGCGTTATGCGCCGTGCCGGCGCCGATACGGGTATGCAAGGCGAGCAGCAGCTCACTCGGCGGACGGTCGGTGCGGTGAATCGTGAAGCTAAAGCCGAGCCGGTCGGTCTCGCTGCGAATCTCGGCGCGGTGATGGGCGACGCGCGCGGTGTAATCGGTGCGCCAGGTTTCGGCGCGGCCGGCGGTGATGCGGCCGCCGCCTTCCGGTTCGACGAATTCGATGCGGCCCCAATAAGGGAAAGTCTCCTCGGCCGGGTCGACGATTTGCACGACGTGGCCGTGCGCGCCGCTGCCGGAGAGTTGCGTCAGTGTCCGCCGCACTTCGCCGACATCGCTCCACAGATCGGACAGCAGCACGACCTCGGCGAGCGGGGAGGGCGCAAAATTTGGCGGCAGGCTTGGGCGCTCGCTGCGGTCGTGCACGATGGCCTGCGCGATCAGCTCGACAATGTTGCGGCTGCCGGTCGGCCGAACGAGCCCGGGAATGCCGACCCGCTCGCCGCCGTCGACCAAAACCTCCGCAAGCGCCAGCGTGATGACCAGCGCACGGTACAGCTTGGTGTCGCGGACCAGCGGGGAGGCGAAGTGCATCGATGGCGAGCGGTCGGGCCAGATCCACACCGTATGCGCGGCCTCCCATTCCTGTTCGCGCACGTAGAGATGATCGTCGCGCGCCGAGCGCCGCCAATCGACGCGAGAGGCAGGCTCGCCGGAAACGAAGCGACGGTATTGCCAGAAATTCTCGCCCGGGCCGGCGCGGCGGCGGCCGTGCAGGCCGTGGATGACGGTGGCCGCGACGCGCCGCGCTTCCAGGATCAGGCGCGGCATGCTGGCCGCCAGCGTCCGGCCTTCGCCGACCGCGCGACTTGCCGCGGCAATGTCCTGGTAGCTGCGCTGGGTTGAGCGCGGGGCCTCGGCCGCCATTCGCCTATCCGATCCGCGCCTTCAGCCGCCCGATCACCGCCTCGAGGCTTTCGCCCTCGGCGCGCGCGCTGAAAGTGAGCGCCATGCGGTGCTTGAGCACCGGTTCGGCGAGTTCGATCACGTCGTCGATCGACGGCGCGAGGCGGCCGTCGAGCAGCGCGCGGGCGCGCACCGCGAGCATCAGCGCCTGACTCGCCCGCGGGCTCGGCCCCCAGGCGATCAGCTTGGCGCCTTCGCCGCCTTCCGGCCCCGGACGCGCCGAGCGCACCAACGCCAAAATGGCGTCGACGACGGATTCGCCCACGGGAAGCCGTCGCACCAATCGCTGCGCCGCCATGAGATCCTCGGCACTCATTGCCGCTTTCGGCCGCGTTTCCTCGGCGCCGGTCGTTTCGAACAGGATCTTACGCTCGGAGTCGCGGTCGGGATAAGTGACGTCGATCTCCATCAAGAAGCGGTCGAGCTGCGCTTCCGGCAGCGGGTAGGTGCCTTCCTGCTCCAGCGGATTTTGCGTGGCGAGCACATGGAACGGCTTTGGCAGATCGTGGCGCGTGCCGGCGACCGTGACGTGCTGTTCCTGCATCGCTTGCAACAGCGCCGATTGGGTGCGTGGGCTGGCGCGGTTGATCTCGTCCGCCATCAGGAGCTGGGCAAAGACCGGACCGGAGATGAAGCGGAAATTGCGCTTGCCGGTAGCGCTTTCCTCCAACACTTCGGTGCCGAGAATGTCTGACGGCATCAGGTCGGGCGTGAACTGGATGCGACGGGCATCGAGCCCGAGCACGGTGCCCATGGTGTCGACGAGCTTGGTCTTGGCGAGACCCGGCACGCCCAAAAGCAGGGCATGGCCGCCCGACAGGATGGTAATGAGCGCCTGCTCGACCACTTTGTCTTGGCCGAATATAACGCTGCCGATCGCGGCCTTGGCCGCGCGGACGTGGTCCGCGGTCGATTCGGCCGCGCGCACGATCATGTCTTCGAGCTTTTCGAGGCCTTCTCCGCCAGCAGCCGGCATAGCTAACTCCTTGTGTTAGGTCGTGTTCTTGTGTCGAATTGGATTCGCGCCATATGCACGAAACGACGGCAGCCGATCTGCACGCCAATTAGGCACACAAGATGCAATATATGAGCCAGCTGCCCAGCAGCCGACTGTGCGCTGATTCTTTAGCCATAGGAAACACGAGTTGGGATGGATTGGGGTTGGGGAAAACGCGGATGCGCAGTGACAATCTCAAACTCACGAATGGTCCGGCCCCCAACGTCCTGTCTGAGCTTAGATTCAAGGCAAACCATGGCGAAGGCAGGGCAAACCAGCCTTGAAGCGATCACGGCTGCGCTAGGTCGCGCCCCCCAGGCGCCGCCGCCGGTCGAGCGCTGGAATCCGCCATTTTGCGGCGATCTCGATATGCGGATCGCCGCCGATGGGACCTGGTTCTATCTCAAGACCCCGATCGGGCGGCCGGCTTTAGTCAAATTGTTCGCGTCCGTGCTCAAGCGTGAGGGCGACAGTTACTTCCTCGTTACCCCCGTCGAGAAGTGCGGCATCCGCGTCGACGATGCGCCGTTTCTTGCGGTTGAGCTCAATGCCGAGGGCGGCGACGGCGGACAAGTGCTCAACTTCCGCACCAATGTCGACGATTGGGTCGCCTGCGGGCCGCAGCACATCCTGCGCTTCGAGCCGGAATCCGGCACCGGCGGCCTCAAGCCTTATCTCCATGTTCGCCGCGACCTCTGGGCGAAGGTGACACGCGCGCTGTTCTTCGATCTTGTCGAGCTCGGCGAAGAGCGCGACATCGACGGCACGACGATGTTCGGCGTGGCGTCGCGGGGCGAATTCTTTCCAATGGCGCCGGCGGAGCAAATGAGGGATTTGGCGTGAACGAGCAAGCGACGAATGAGCGGCCGGCGGCAACCGATGACTTCTTCGATCGCGCGCGGGCCCGGCTCAAGCTTGAAGTGCCGCCGGCGCTGACCGATCCGAGCGCGCAAGGCGCGCGCGGCGATCTCGATCTCAATCCCGAAATGTGGGTGCGCGCCGGCGTCAAGGCGACCAAGCCTGCCGCCGTGCTCGTTCCCGTCATCGACCGGGCCGAACCGACGGTGCTGTTGACGCTGCGTACCGCGGAGCTCGCGAGTCATGCCGGGCAGGTGGCTTTTCCCGGCGGCAAGATCGATCCCACCGACGAAAGTCCGGTCGCCGCGGCATTGCGCGAAGCCAGGGAAGAGACCGGCCTGGCGCCGAATCTCATCGAGCCGATCGGCTATCTCGATCTTTACCTGACGTTTTCCGGCTTTCGCATTTTGCCGACGGTGGCGCGGGTCAAGCCGGATTTCACGCTTTCGCTCAATCCGCGCGAGGTCGTCGAGACGTTCGAAGTGCCGCTCGCCTTCGTCATGACGCCGGACAACCATCAGCGCAAAAGGCGCGATTGGAACGGGCTGCAGCGCGACTACTACGCTATCCCGTTCGAGAACCGCTACATCTGGGGCATTACCGCGGGTATTCTCCGGAATCTCTACGACCGGATCTACGCCGCATGATCAGGACAGTCTTCACCGAGCTCGGACTGTTTCTCACCCCTTTCGTGCTCTATACGGCGTTCCTGTTGGCGACGCGCGCCGGTGTGCTGGCGCCGTCGGCCTGGACCATGCCTCGCCTCGCCGCTCTGGTCATCGTATCGCTCGTGCTTGTGATCGGAAGTTTTTTGATATTGGCGCAATTTAGCGGCGCGCCGCCGGGCGCAACTTATGTGCCTGCGCATATCGAAAACGGCAAACTGGTGCCGGGGGCGACGCGGTGACGGATAATGCGCAGCTCGGCGATGCGCCATGGCTCCGTCATGGCGAGGTGGCACGGCTCCTTGCCATGCTCGGTCGCGACGGGCAAGAGGCGCGCGTCGTCGGCGGCGCGGTGCGCAACCAACTTTTGCACCTCGCAGTCGGCGAGATCGATGTCGCGACCACGGCGGTGCCGGAAGAGGTCGTACGCCGTGTCGAGGCCGCCGGCTGGAAAGCGGTGCCGACCGGCATCGAACACGGCACCATCACCGCCGTCATCGACGGCAAGCCGTTCGAAGTCACGACACTGCGGCAGGACGTCGAGACCTACGGCCGCAAGGCCAAGGTCGTGTTCGGCCGTGATTGGCGGACCGACGCCGAGCGTCGCGATTTCACCATCAATGCGCTGTCCGTTTCCGCAGACGGCTGGATTTACGACTATGTCGGCGGCGTCGCCGATATCGCGGCGCGGCGCGTGCGCTTCATCGGCGAGCCGGCGACGCGCATCGCCGAAGACTATCTGCGCATCCTGCGGTTCTTTCGCTTTCACGCCTGGTACGGCAAAGACCATCCCGACGCCGCGGGACTGCACGCCTGCATCCTCGCGCGCGCCGGGCTCGCAACGCTGTCGCGCGAACGGGTGCGGATGGAGCTGCTGAAGCTGCTGCTCGCGCCGCACGCCACGCCGACGCTCGCGGTGATGGCCGAAACCGGCATCCTCGGCACGGTTCTTGGCGGCGTGCCGCTTTTGGCGAGTTTCGAGAACGTGGTGAAAGCCGAGGCGGCGATGGGGCTTTCCGCCGATGCCGTGCGCCGATTGGGCGCGCTCGCGGTCACAGTGAAGGAAGACGGCGAACGCCTCGCGCAACGCCTTCGCTTATCCAACGCGGAAGCCGAGCGGCTCATCGCGCTGGAGCACTGGTGGCGCGTCTCCCCGGCAGCCGGCGAGCAGGCCGCTCATGCGCTGCTTTATCATCTCGGCCCGCAATCCTTCGCCGACCGGGTGCTTATTGCCTGGTCGCGGTCGGCGGCTGGCGCGGCAGACCATGCCTGGCACGAACTGGCCAATCTGCCGCAGCGCTGGACGGCGCCGAGGTTTCCGCTGAAGGCGGCCGACTTTATTGATCGCGGCCTGGCCGCAGGCCCAGCTCTGGGCGCTGCTATGCGCGCGGCCGAGGATGCTTGGATCGCGGCGGATTTTCCGGCTGAGCGCGGCGTGCTCGATGCCATCGCTGACTGGGTTGTGCGCGACGTTGCTGCGGCCAGCTAGTGATTTGGATTTATGACGACATCCGCTCGCGCAGCGAGCGCAGCCGCCTTCGGCTTCCGGTGGCAAATTCGCGCACGCGTGGGCGCACGCGCGCGATCATGCGGCGCGGCTGCATGCGCTCGACCTGCATTTTATTGCCGCGCCAGACGAAGTCGTTGCCGCGCAGCGCGCTGACGAACAGCACTGGCAGCAGCAGATCGCGAATGAGCCCGTAGAGCGGCGAGAGCGGCGAGACATGCCAGCCGGCAGCGGCGGCGAGCGCCATTTCGGCGCCGTACCACAGCGCGGCGAAGCCCGCGACCCAAGGCGTCACCGGCAGGCCGAATGCGCCGGCCACGAACGCGACGCCGATCATCGGCAGTATGCCGCCGGAAAAGACCTCGGGCAGGAAATAAAGCAAGAAGCTGGCGCGCCGCAGCCGCGCCCAGCGCAATTGGCGATTCCAGACCTCGGCGGCGCTGCGCCGTCCGAGCGGTTGCGCCAGCGGGCGATCGACCAGCCGCACCTTGAGACCGGCGCCGCGCACCACTTTGGTCGCCGCGGCGTCCTCGGCGACCTCCTTGCCGAGCGCCTCGATGCCGCCCGCGGCGTCAAGATCGGCGCGCCGCCACAGCATGGTTTTGCCTTGCGCAAAACCGAAGCCGAACGTGTCGACGATATATTGCCAGCGCGCCTGATAGGTATTGAGGAAGGCGCATTCGACCTCGGCCCAAACGCCGTCCGGACGGCAGCCGACGGGTGGTGAGGCGACAAGCCCGGTGTCGTCCCGCCAGTTCGCAAACAGCCGCTCGATATAATCGCGCGGCATCAGCACATTGCTGTCGGCGATGATGATCCAGTCATGGCGCGCGGCGCGCCAGCCTTTGACCACGTTGTTGAGCTTGGGATTCGGGCTCACGCGATCGTCGCCGACGAGGAGGCGGGCCGGACAGGACGGATTGTCCGCCATCAATGTCTTGACGAACGGGACGACAGGATCCTTTGCGGACGCGACGCAGAACAGGATTTCGTAATGCGAGTAATCAAGGTCGAACGTCGAAGACAGCGTCTCCGCGGCATAATTGTCGATACCGCAAAGCGGGCGCACTAGGCTGACCGGAGGATAATGGCCGACCGGGGAGGGGAGCTCGGACGGCCGCTCGCGACGCGCGCTGCGGCGGAAGCGGCCGATCGCGATCGCGATGCTGGTGAGCTGGACGACGGTGACGGTGATGCAAAATATCGCGGCGGCGAGAATTGGCGCTGTCATCGCCGGAACTTTTAAGCAGCGGGCGTGACAGAGCTGTGACTCGTTCCCCTCTTCGTCATTTAGTTCGAGCGTGAGCCGCCGCGTTAACTTTTGTTGTCATGGTCCTGCAATGGAAGGATTTTATAAAGCGATTCGATTGACATAGATGCGAGATCAAGCTCGGTGACGTTCGAGCAGGGCACAATCAAGTTCCGTACGCTCTTTATTTCCGACGTGCATCTCGGCGCACGCGGCTGTCAGGCCGGGCATCTTCTCGATTTCCTGCGCTATCACGATGCCGACACCATCTATCTGGTCGGCGATATCGTCGACGGCTGGCAATTGCGCTCCGGCTGGTTCTGGCCGCAGCAGCATAACGACGTCGTGCAGAAGCTTCTGCGCAAGGCGCGCAAGGGTACGCGCATGGTCTATCTGCCGGGCAACCACGACGAGTTCCTGCGCGATTATTACGGCACCCATTTCGGCGGCATCGAAGTGGTCGAGACCGTCATCCATCAGGCCGCCGACGGCCGCCGCTATCTCGTCGTGCACGGCGATGCGTTCGACATGGTGGTCAAGCATGCGCGCTGGCTGGCGCTGCTCGGCGACACCGCCTACGATCTGGCCATCCTGATCAACCGCTATTTCAACGCGATCCGTCGCCGCCTCGGCTTCCGCTATTGGTCGCTGTCGCAATGGGCCAAGCACAAGGTCAAGAACGCGGTGAACTATATCGGCGCCTTCGAGCAGACGCTGGCCGAGGAAGCGCAACGCCATCGGGTCGACGGCGTCATCTGTGGGCACATCCATCACGCGGTGATGCACGACACATTCGGTATCCGCTACATGAATTGCGGCGATTGGGTGGAAAGCTGCACGGCGCTTGCCGAGCACGAGGACGGTACTTTTGAGATCATCCACTGGATCGATCGGGCCGCCACGCTGCCGCCGCTGCCGGAAGAAGAGCCGGAACTGCCGCTCGAGGAAGATACCGAAATCGCGGCTTAAAGCGCGGCTTTACTCTTGAGCGCTGCGCTTTGCGCGCCATACTCGCTCCCGGCATGGAGCTTTTGGCAAAGATCGAGCGCTGGCCGCTCGCAAATGTCTTCACCATCAGCCGCGGCAGCAAGACCGAAGCCGTCGTGGTGACGGTCGAGCTGCGCGATGCCGGCCACCGCGGCCGCGGCGAGTGCGTGCCCTATGCGCGCTACGGTGAAACTCCGGAGCGGGTTGTCGCGGCGATCGAAGCGCTGCGTCCGGCGCTGCGGCAGGGCCTCGACCGCACCGCGCTCCAGGCTGCGATGCCTGCGGGCGCGGCACGCAATGCACTCGATTGCGCCTTTTGGGATCTCGCGGCCAAACAAGCCGGCCGGCGCGCATACGAGTTGGCAGGTCTCGCGACGCCGAAGCCGCTGGTGACCGCCTACACAATTTCGCTCGCCGCACCGGACGTAATGGCGCAAGCCGCGGCACAGGCGGCCGGACGGCCCGTCCTCAAGGTGAAGCTCGGTGCAAGCGATGGCGATGGAGCACGGATCGCGGCGGTGCGCCGCGCTGCGCCGAACGCGGAACTCATCGTCGACGCCAATGAAGGGTGGAGCACAGACAATCTCGCGCAAAATCTTACGGCCTGCGCGGCGGCCGGCGTCAGGCTGATCGAACAGCCGTTGCCGGAAGGCGGCGACGATGCGCTCGCGCGCGTCGAACATGCGATCCCGGTCTGCGCCGATGAAAGCGTTCACGATCGCGCGTCGCTCGATGCGCTTGCCGGCAAATACGACGCCATCAACGTCAAGCTCGATAAGAGCGGCGGATTGACCGAGGCGCTGGCGCTCGCCGCGGAGGCGGAACGGCGCGGCCTTTCCCTCATGGTCGGCTGCATGGTGGCAACCTCGCTGGCGATGGCGCCCGCCGTGCTGGCGGCGCAGCGCGCCACCGTGGTCGATCTCGACGGTCCGTTGTTGCTGGCGAAAGACCGCGAGAAAGGACTGCGTTACGACGGCAGCCTCATCTACCCGTCTGAGCCGGCGCTGTGGGGATGAAGATTCCAGATTTATTGAACGATCGATTTTGAGAATTCCTTGGGGAGCGTCGAAGATTGCCGGGCGCTGCGCCGGATGTAGGTGCTGTCACCTATCCGCCGGTGCCGAGATTGCGCGACGGCAGCAGAGCCAATATTGCGTCGGCAGTGGATAACCTGTGGGTATCTTGGGGTGCAGTGTTCCAAATTGGATTGCGCGCTCGCCGCTTATGCGATTGATTCGCTGCAGGTCTGGCAATGGCGAACGAAGCACTGGCGCAGTCCGGTATCGATATCGGGCTGCCGCAGGAAGCGGACTATGACACGGTCGACGCGGCGGTCACGGTCACCGAGCGCGAGAGCCGGTTTTTGACTGAGCTCGCGAACCGCAAGCGTCACGCCGATACCGATGCCCTGATGGCCGCCATTGCGCGCGTCGAGGTCGCCGTTCGCAGCGACGCGCCGGAAAAACAATCGACACGTCTGCCGGACATCAGTGCCGCCGCCGAGCGCCTTGCCGACATCGCCTTCGGGCTGCGCGAACGGGGGGCCGATGGGACGCTGTGCGATGCGCTCGATGCCGCGGTGCGCGAAATCTGCCTGGCCTGCGGCAGTAACGCGAAGAATCAAGAAACCGAAAATGGCGCAGCGCCGGACCGGGCTATTCCCGAGCCGGCTCGTCAAGCTGCGGTCGATGCCATTGACGCGGATTCGCCAACGTCTTGCGAACCTTTCGACATGCCGTTGCAGGACAGTGAAAAATTCGCCGCGGCCGCCGCTGCCCTTGCCGCATCGCTAACCGCGCTCAGCGATGATGTGCAGACGCCGAGCGAACGGCAAGACACGTCTTCCGCGACTGCGGCCATTCCGCCGCACGATTATCAAGCGGTCTCGGCACCGCAGCCGGCGGCAACGGCTGAACAACATCCGCGTTGGCACATCGAAGCGCCCGACTTCGTATTTCATCAGTCGCAACGTGGAGCAAATGATGGTGCGGCCGGATTCTCCGGCCGACCCAGCCAGCCACAGGCACTGCTTCCAGGTCCGCAGCTATTGCCGAGCCCGCAAGACGATCCGGCGGAATTATTCGAACCATCGCCCAAGCGCGTTGCAGTTCTGCCCGCTTCCGCGCCGGTGACATCTGCGGCGAAGCCGGCGCCAACTCCGCTGGCATCGGCGGTGTCGGCAGCCGCCCAGGCCGTTCGCGCGGCAAACAATTCGACGCCCTCGCGGAGCCCGACCAGTCCCACGGTGCGGCCCATGCCGCTGCGACCGGCGCCGGTCAGTCCGCTCGCGGCGTTGCGCGCCCTGACTGAGGAAGAATTGATCGCCTTGTTCGGGTAGTTCCGGAGCATGATCGCGAAAGGTCGTTTCAGTTTCGCGGAAAAGTTCATGCTTAAACAAAATGCTGGAGCCCGGTTTTGACTCGTCAAACCGGTGAAGCTCCGGTCCGCCGGCGGCCGAAACATTGCGAGCGACCCGCGTTAGTTGCTCGCTAAACACTCAAGTTCTCCAATTGTCGCGTTCCTAACACGGCACGGAAGTTGCTTTGAGTGAATCAAAGCGGATCAAAGACGACATGCAGGCGATGCGTGCTGAATGCTCCGGGTCTGCAGGACCTTTCGTTCGCGGTCCGTCAAGTCGATCATCTGGAGGCCACGATGCACAGACTTACCAGTCTTGCTTTGACGGTGATGGCGTTGTGCATGCTTGCGTCGATTCCAAGTCACGTTGCCGCGCATGATGACGGTCGCTACGCCAATGCACCGCTGAAAGCCTGGTTCGACCGACTCGCAAGCGGCAAGGGCCTATGCTGTTCTTTCGCTGACGGAGTCAGTGTCGAGAACGTCGATTGGGATACCCAGAACGGCCGCTACCGCGTGCGCATACAGGGACAATGGTTTGTCGTCCCCGATACTGCGGTGGTGACCGAGCCTAATCGTTTTGGTCCGGCCGTGGTGTGGCCGTATCAGGATGCCACCGGCACGACGCAGATCCGTTGCTTCCTGCCGGGGGCGGGGGCCTGAGCCTCGGTACGGTCGCGGTAGCGCGCGCTACGCGACCAGCCGGGAAAACACGTCCGGGTCGACATTGCCGCCCGAAAGGACGGCGACGGCGATCTTGTTCTTGACGTCGACCTTGCCGGTCATCAGCGCGGCGAGCGCGACGGCGCCGCCCGGCTCGACCACGAGCTTCAGTTCGGCAAAGGCGAATGCCACTGCGGCGGTGACTTCCTGGTCGCTGGCGACGACGCCGGCGCCGACCAGCGATCGATTGATCGCGAAGGTGAGCTTGCCCGGCATGCGCGCCATCAGCGCATCGCAAATGGTGCCGGTCAGCGCTGCATTCTGCTCGCGCTGGCCGCTGCGAAACGACCGCGCGTGATCGTCAAAGTCTTGCGGTTCGGCGGTGTAGAGCATAGCCGCGGGCACCCGCGCTTTGATGGCGAGCGCGATGCCGGCAGTCAGACCGCCGCCGGAAGCGGTGACGATCACGACGTCGGGAGCAAGACCGAGCGCACCGAGGTCCTCGACGATTTCCCGGCCGGCAGTGCCCTGGCCGGCAATGATCAATGCGTCGTCATAAGGCGGCACCAGTACGGCGCCGCGCCGCGCCGCGATGTCGTTGGCGATCGCCTCGCGGTCGTCGCGCGCCCGATCATAGAGCACGACCTCGGCGCCCAGCGCGGCGGTGCGCTCGCGTTTGGCGCGCGGCGCATCGCGTGGCATCACGATCACGCAACGCATGCCGAGAAGCCGCGCCGCCATGGCAACGCCCTGCGCGTGATTGCCGGAGGAAAACGCCACCACGCCGCCGGCTCGGCGCTCCGGCGGGAGGGCTGCAAGCTTGTTGTAGGCGCCGCGGAATTTGAACGAGCCGGTGTGCTGCAGGGTCTCGGCCTTGAGAAAAACCCGCCCGCCGGTCATGGCGTCGAGCGCGGCCGAGGTCAGAAGCGGCGTGCGGAGCGCAACGCCGGCCAAGCGCCGCGCCGCCTCATCGACATCCGCGGCAGTGGGCAGTGCAACCGGAGTATCCATCGCACCAACCATCGCACTGAGCGTGGCGCGTTTCCCCGCACCAACTGGCTTGCAACGGTAGCGCCGCGATTGCGTCACAGGCAAGGACATTCGCGGCGCGTTGTCGTCCGGCGCTCGATTTGCGCCGCTGCGGGCGAGCCGTCAGTCGAACCGGCCCGCCGCATGCGCCAGCATGGTGTACACCTTGCCGGTGTCGGAAATCAGATAGTTGCGCGCCACTGCGGGACCGCGATCGCCGCGCGAAACATCGTCAAGCAGCCGTTCGAACTCGTGGATATAGTGCTCCACGGTCTGGCGAAATTCGGGATCGGACCGATACTTGTTGCGAATTTCGTCGAACGCCTTCTGGCCCGGCTGGGTATAGAGGCGCCGGGTGAAGGCGCCGCGCTCGCCGCGCTTATAGCGCTCCCACAGGTCGGCGGCGGCCTCGTGGTCGATCATCCGCGCGATATCCACCGAAAGCGAATCGATCGAATCGATGCTCTCGCGCTGCGCCCGTTCTTCGCCGCGCGACGCCTCGCGGCCGTTGGGCGGTGCGATCGGCGGACTGTCGTCGCGCGAGGCGCGGGTGAGGAGATCGGACAGCCAGCCGCCGTTGCGGGTCGCGTTCTCGTCCTTGCCGCCTTGCACCGGGCTCAAATTGGGCGGATTGCCGCGCCGCGTCGGCGCGCCGGTAATATCGCGCGCAGGCGTTGGCGCTTGCGGTGGCGGGGCGGCCGCGGTCTCGGCCCGTATCGGGCGGGCCGATGCGCGTCCGCCGCCGGCGGCAAACAACGGCTCGGCCTCGCGCCGCACCGGTTCCGCGGCGTCCAGCGATCGGCCATGACGGGCGACGATGCGATTGAGCTCGGCCAATGCTTCGATCTGATCGACGATCACGCGGCGCATTTGCGCCGTGCTCTCGGCGGTCTCTTGCGGCAGTTCGAGAATGCCGCGGCGCAGCTCGGTGCGCGTGGTCTCGAGCTCGCGCTGCATCTCCGCCGCCATCTGCTTCATGCCTTCCATGATCTCGGTGAAGCGGCCAGCGCTCTGGTTAAACATGGCCTGCACTTCGGCGGAGGCCTCGTCGTAAATCGAATTGAGCGCCTCGCTGGTGCGCAGCCGTTCTTCGTCGGAGGTCTTGCGCACCAGATCGTATTGCTGCTCGATCGATTGGACGCCTTCGTTGCTGCTTTCGGCGATGATGCCGGCGATCTCGCGCGCCCGCGCCGCCGCGGTATCGAGCGATTCGTCGAGCAGGCCGGAGAAGCGCTCGAGCCGCTGTCCGAAATCCTCGGTGCGCGCATCGAGCGTCGAGACCAGCGCCTCGATCGTCGCATGCCTTGCGGCGATCGACTCGTCGGTCTTGCGGTTGCTGTTGTCGAGCAATTCCACGGCGTCGGCGAGCGTCCGGCCGTGCGAACTGAACTGATCCGCCAGGTCGCCGAGATCGTGCAGCACCTTGGCGGTGACATTATTGAATGTGCCGAGATGCTGTTCGACCTTGGCGGTCGTCGCCCCGCTCTTGCTGGAGAGGTCGCTCATGGCGGCGACGAATTCGGACACGCGTGCGGCCATGGTGTGCTCGATCGAATTCATGTTCTCTTGAGCGCCGCTGAGCACTTCCTGGAGCAGGATGTTGGCTTCGCGCAGGCGCTCGAACAGGGCGGTGGAATCGGAGCGCAGCATGGTGTGCGTCTCCATCATCTCCGCCACCGTCGCCGCGGCAGTCTGCTTCGACGCCTCGATCGCGCCCTTGGTCGCCCGGTGCAATTCCTCGAGCGTCCGGCTGATCGTCAGTTTGGCGGCTTCGGTGACGCCGACGGCGCCTTCCTGCATCTGGCCGAGCGTCCGGGTCATGGTGCCGGTGGCGTTGAGGCTTGCATCATTGATCAGGCGGGCGATTTCTTCGCTCTTGTCCATCATGGTCTGGGTAAAGACGAAGCCCCTGGCTTCGATTGCCTTCACCGCCTGATCGGTGGCGCGCGACACTTCGCCGGCAAACTGCTCGCCTTTGCCGGTCAGCGCCACGATCAGCCCGTTGGCATTCTGGTCCAGCACACGCGTCATGTCGTCGACGCGCTGAGTCATCGCGCTGTGGATTTCGTTGGCCTTGCCGACGAGGGCACGCGAGACTTCGGTGCTCATGCCGACCAGTTTGCGCTCGGCCTCGCTGACGCTGCGGCCGATCGCGTCGGAGGAGGTCTGCGTGCTCCTGACGAGAAGATCGGCGGCGGTGGCGGTCGCCTTGCCGATCGTTTCGTTGGCGCTGGTAGCGCTCTTGGCGAGGAGATCGGCGGCACCGGCCGTCGCCTTGCCGACCGTCTCATTGGCCGCGGCGGCGCTCTTGGCGAGAACGTCGGCAGCGGTGGTCGTGGTTTTGCCGATCGTTTCGTTGGCGGCGGTGGCGCTCTTGGTGATCGTGTTGCTCAACGCGCCGGCGCTGCGGTTGAGCGAAACCGTCGCTTCGGCCGCGCTGCGATTGAGCGCTTCGGTCGCCGCCATGCTCGCCGCCGCGCTCTTGCCCAGTGCTTCGGTGGTGTTGGCCGACAGTTGCGTGAGCGCGCGCTCGGCGCTGGTCGAATTCGACTTGATCGATTCCGACAGCTGCTCCATGCGCGCATTGAGAAGATCCGCGGCGCTGCGGCTGGTCAGCTCGAGCTGGTGCACGACCGCGTCGGCGCGGCCGATCAAAAGCTGCTCCAACTGGCCGATCCGGCCGTCGAGTGTGTTGGCGACGTTGAGCGCCCCTTGGCCGAGCGTCGAATCGATTTTCGCGATCCGCTCTGCGAGCGTGTCGGAGAGGTTGCCCGCGCGCGCGTCGATCAGCGTCGTGACGTTGCTGATGCGCTTGTCGACGGCGGCGGTGACCTCCTTGCCGCCATCGGCGAGCGCTTTGGCGATATCGACCACGCGCGCCGACAAAGCATCGGTGAGGGTCTGCGACCGGCTGTCCACCGCCTCCTGGAAGCGCCCTAGGCGCTGATCGAGCGCGGTGGTGACCTCGTTCGCCTTTGCGGTAACGCGATTGTCGAAGCTGTCGACGTAAGTGCGCATCGACTCGGACACGTCCTGCGTGCGCGCGCCGAGCCGTTCGACGAGCTCGGAGCCGTAGGTCTTCACCGTGCGATCGAATTCGGCGAGATGCCGGGTGATCAGATTACCGAGCATCGAGGAGTCGCGCGAGATGCGTTCGCCCAGTTCCGCACCGGTGTGATTGAACATCTCCTCGAACGCGGCAAGGCGCGTCGCCAGCATTTCCTTCACCGCGTCGTTGCGCGTGGCGATGACGCCGGCGACGTGTTCGGCGCTCTCGCGCACCTCATCGGTCATCGCGGCGCTGCGCGAAATCAGGGTCTCGGCGAGCTGGCTGCCGGCCTCTTGCAGCTTGTTCGCCACTTCGCTGCCGCGCAGATCGAGATCGACGATGAGCGATTCGCCGGAAGATTTAAGCGTGCTGTTGACCTCTTCGGCGCGGATCGCGATCGTCTCCGCGAGCTGGTTGGAGGTTTCGACGATGGCGTCGGTCAGTTCCTGCGATCGGCCGACCATCAGGTCGACGACGGCGAGCGACTTCTCGGAGAATGATTCGGCGACCCGGTCGAGCCGGGCGGTCATCATATCTTCCAGGCCGGTGGCGATCTCGGCGAATTCCTCGCCGATGTGATTGGTCTTGAAATCGAGGCTCGAACTGAGCCGCTCGCTGGCCGAGGAAATCGCTTGCGAAGTCTCATTGCTTGCGGCTTCCAGCCGATCCAACAGATCGCCGCCGCGCTCGCTCAATTCCGCGACCATGCCGTCGCCGATCTGACCGAGGGTGAGCGTGATGTGCTCGCCGCGCTCCGCCAGTGCGTGCGTGATGCGTTGCGCCGCCTCGTTGACCTGCTGGCCGACCAGGTCGCTGATCGTGGAAAGGTCCTGCGTGAGGTCGACATGGACATTGTTGATCGCGGAGCGAACCTGCTCGGCCTGGCCGACCAGCGTATCGCGCTGGCTGGCGAGATCCTGGAGCAGCCCGCGTATCCTTACTTCGTTGTCGCTATAAGTGCGTTCGAGCGCCGCAACCTCGTTCTGCACCAGAGCTTCGAGCTCGCTCGCTCGCGCCAGTGCCCGCTCGACGCCGTCGCCCATGGCGGCGACCTCGCGACGGATGGCCTGGCCGACGGTGACGATCGAATCCCGCGCCACGCTTTCGGGCTCAGCGAGCCGCATGGCGACCCGCGCCATCGACTGGGCGATCAAGCGCAGCTCCTGAGCGCGCCAGGCCATATGTGCGACGCCGAAGAAGAAAATGATCGGCAACAGCGCGGCGGCGCCAAGGCCGATCATCAGCGCAATCGGCGAGCGGCCGGGCCCGAGCGCGGCATTGATATCCGACAGATAGGCGAACGACAGCGACAGACAGCCGACAATCCAGGCAACGGAAAACGCGGTGGCGACAAAATAGGACGAGCGGGCCGGCCGGCGCTGCAGCGCGTGCAGGATCTGGCCGATCGATTGCTGATCGTCATTGGCGGCGCGTGCCGCGGGGCTGGCGAGATCGCGGGTACCGACCGCATCGGAATCGAACAGATCGTCGCTCGCGGGAGCGGCCGGCGCGCTTTGCATGCGGCTTTCGGCGGGGCCGGACAGAAGATCGGCCATGCCCTCGGGCTGGCTTGCGGCCTGCTCTTCGTCCTGTTGGAGATTGAGGGCTTCTTGGATCGCCGACAGCGCCGCTTCGGTCGGATCCTTCATCTTCTTCGGGTAATTGGCCATATCGGTCGTCGCCTCGCGTGTTACGCTTGACTAGGACGGCCCAAGAACGCCGAGGCTAGCGCTCGGCATAACGTTGCGGCCGCGCCACGAGCGCGTGATCGTTGAATCCTCGCCCGTTCCAGGGCGTCCCCAGCAAGCCCTCATGTCGCACTAGGAGCACCCATCCTATCGATCTGGCAGATCGAAGAAAACCGGTTCGGTAACGTCCCTTTAATCATCGTTAACGGGTTGTTCATCCTAGTCATTGTTGTGCCAACAATGCGGCCGCCGTTGGGCCAAGTGGCTGTCGGATCGTGAACTGGCCGGGCCGGTCCCGGGTAAGAGTTTACTTACTGTCGGCATGAAAGAACGCGCCGCATTTCCCTGTTCCGTAAGCCATTTGTGCTGTTGTCGTCGCGTGTGAAAAATCGGACCGGACCCAAGAATGCAGGTTCGGCGGGGAGAACGTCATGACTGCGTCGCGTTTGCTGACCGCGGCAGGGGACGACCGCAAGGTCGCCGCCATCGACGAGACCCATCTTGAGCGAATGACGCTCGGCGATCGCCGGCTGGAACGGGAGGTCCTCGAACTGTTCTTGCGGCAGACGACGATCATGCTCGATCGCATCGTCAATGGCGCTCCGCCATTGGCCGCCGCAGCCGCCCATACGCTGAAGGGTTCGGCGCGGGGCATCGGTGCATGGCGAGTGGCGCGGGCGGCCGAGCTTCTGGAGGATGCCGCCGGAGCGGGGGGCGCCGAGCAGGCCGGCTGTGACGAACCGCACGATTTGGCCGACGCGATCGAGGAACTTAAGGCCGCAAGTCTCGAAGCCAGCGCCGCAATCGGCGGTCGCCTGACGATGCTGCTGGCCGAGTTCGGCCGCCAACGCTGATTGCGGCCCGAAGCTGCCGCACTGGCGCGCCGCCGCCCGAGCCGATAGAACAGAGCGGCAGAACCGCTTACCAGCGGCCCTGTCCGACCAAGCTGCCCCCCATCATTCGCGCATCCCGACATGGTTCAGATCACATACATCGACTCCCGTGGCACTGCTCGCGCGGTTGAAGGCGAGGTCGGATCCACGGTCATGGAGACGGCGATCAAGAACGCGGTGCCCGAGATCGAGGCGGAATGTGGCGGCGCCTGCGCCTGCTCGACTTGCCATGTCTATATCGAAGAAGCCTGGCGCGAAAAGGTCGGCGAGCCTTCGCCGATGGAAGAGGACATGCTCGATTTCGCTTACAATGTGCAGCCGAATTCGCGCCTGTCCTGTCAGATCAAGGTTCGGGAGGATCTCGACGGGCTCATCGTGCGAACGCCCGATCGGCAAGCCTAAGCTGGAACAATCGAGGCGCCGCTGGCCCAAATTGCGGGCCGCCGAATTGAGCCTTCCCCTGCCGCTTGGCGCAGGCTAGACACTCGCCACCTCATCAACCCACCGATTAAGCGAAATTACGGATACGCTATGAGTGAACCTATCAAGACCGACGTTGTCATTGTCGGCGCCGGACCAATCGGGCTTTTCGCGGTGTTCGAGCTCGGCTTGCTCGACATGAAATGCCACCTTATCGACATTCTCGACAAGATCGGCGGCCAATGCGCCGAGCTTTATCCGGAGAAGCCGATCTACGATATACCCGGAATCCCCTTTACCAGCGCGCATGGTCTGGTCGACGCTCTGTTGCAGCAGATCAAGCCCTTCAACGCGCAATATCATTTGAACGAAATGGTGGAAACGGTGGAGAAGATCGGCGATCCGCTGTTTCGCGTCACCACCGATCAGGGCAAGGTCATCGAGAGCAAGATCGTCGTGATCGCCGCCGGCGGCGGCTCGTTCCAGCCCAAGCGTCCGCCGATTCCAGGCATCGAAGCCTATGAAGGCAAATCGGTGCACTATGCGGTCCGCAAGATGGAGGCGTTCCGCGACAAGCGCGTTCTGGTCGTCGGCGGCGGCGACAGCGCGCTCGACTGGACGCTCAATCTCGCTCCGATCGCCGGCCGTCTGACGCTGTTGCACCGACGCAGCGAATTCCGTGCCGCGCCCGACAGCGTCAACAAGATGATGGCGCTGGTCGGCGACGGCAAAATCGATCTGGTGGTCGGGCAAGTCACCGCACTGTCCGGCGGTGACGGTCAAATCAGCAAGGCCATGGTCAAGACCAACGACGGCTCGGCTTTCGAAGTCGCCTGTGACGCCTTGCTGCCGTTCTTCGGCCTGACGATGAAGCTCGGGCCGGTCGCCAATTGGGGGTTTGAGCTTAAGAACAACGAATTGATTCCCGTCGATACCGCGGCCTTTGAAACTTCAATCCCCGGCATTTTCGCCATCGGCGACATCAACTGGTATCCCGGCAAGCTCAAGCTTATTCTTTCGGGTTTCCACGAAGGGGCGCTGATGGCGCAGAAGGCCTACCACTACGTCTATCCGGAAAAGCGGCTGGTGTTTCAGTACACCACGTCATCGACGAGCTTGCAGAAGAAGCTCGGCGTCGCGCCGGAGCGGCCCGCTGCGCCTGCGCGCGCTGCGACCTGACTACGGCGTCCGCGCCGGCGCAGCCGCGGCGCCCGGCGGGGCGGCCGGCTGAGGCGCTGGGATGGCCGTAGGTGCTGGCCCGCTTGGCGGCGGCAGCGGTTCGGCGTGAATTGCGGGTGGTGCTTTCAGTCCGAGCACGCCGCGTACGGCCGGCAATGCGGCGTCGGCCATGGCAGCATAGCCTTCGGCGGTCGGATGCACGGCGCCGCCATAGACGGCGCTGAGCACGCCCCACAGCGCGTCGTGGATGTCGCTCGGTTTTAAGATCGCGGGCATGCCCTCGGGATAGGTCATGGCGGTGAAATAACTGTCATTCGCGGTTCTGATCCAGCGCGCCCGCGAGGCGTAAGGCAGGTAGCCGCTGGGCGGCTCGCCGCAAGCCATCGGATTGTCGGGAGCGGCGTTCGGATCGGTCTGGAAGCTGTTGCCGTTGGTCAAAAAGCAATTGCGATCGAATTCCGGATCGCTCGGCGCGCGCGCACACATGCCGTGCCGTACAAATTCCGCCTGATGGCTATCGACGAACGTCATGCCGTCAGTGGCGGGATTGCGACAGCTCTTGTTGCCTTCGCAGGTCGCGAGTGCTCGGATGCCGGGCAAGAATTTGGTCTCTACGAACTGCGCGGCGGCGCGCAGGCGCTCGGCATCGGCGCCGAAAGCTGGATGCACGTCCAGGCCGTCGCGGCCACCCGGGCAAGGCTTGTCTTGCGCCTGCATCGCGGGATTCGGGTAGGAGACAAACACCACCCGGTCGAGATTGCCGCCGACGAACGGCTTTAGCGCCGTGCGCAGTTGCGAAAATTCGTCCGGCAAATCCCGTTCCAGGGATTTTGTCGCGTCGGCGACGCTGACGATGGCGCCGCCCTGCTTGAGCAGAATCCGTTCCGTCGTCGCTTCGACAATGACGTTGGCGACAAGCCCGGCGAAATTCACGTCGTTGGCTCCGATCGTCAACAGCACCATGTCAAGGTTGCGTTTGGGGTCCTGGCGGTGCACCGCCGCCATCACGTCGCGGAGTTCGGCGAATTGCGCCGGCGCAGTGCCCGAACAGGTTTCGATGCCGATCACCCACGGGCAATCGTCGGACCGCTGACCGGCGAACATGCCGGCGCCGATCGTCGCGCCGGTGCAGGCAAGCGGGACCAAAGTCACGGCGATATGCGGCTGCTCGATCGCCAGCGCCAGCATGGTGCGCACTTGATAACTGTACAGCGACCGGTGGCAGGCGGGATTCATCCAACGCGCGCCGTGGCGGTCCCAGTCTCTTGCCGCAGTGGGGCTCGACGGCCCGTTTTCGCAGGATCGGTCGTCGCCGTAGCCGGCGCGGCTTGGCCGAAAATACTGGCTGAAGCCGCCGCTGAGAAAACGCTTGAAGCAGAAGCCGCCTTCCAGCTCCACCGCTTTATCCGGGTTGCCTTCGCCGGCGGCGATGGAATCGCCAAGTCCGGCGACCAGCATGTCGCGTACGGCGATCTCGGTCGAGACGCGCTGGGCCGTGCCGTCGCCGAGCGGGATATCGACGGAGGCGATAGTGGTACGACCCGAAGGTACGCGGAGCTTGACCTCCTGATCGCACGGCGCGGTGGTCTGCTGCGAGGGTCCGTTGCCGCTATCGAAGTTCCAGACGCAGTTCGCATCCTGCGGCGTCGGCCCGGACAGCGTCACGCCGATCGTATGGTCGCTCGGCGTCAGGTAATTCTCGCGTACGCCGTCCCGTTCGCAGGTCTCGAGAAGGTTGCCGAAATTATCGAGGCACAGATCGGCGACGATATCCTTGGCCCAGCCGAGGCCGTCGGTGGCGCGTTCGAGCCGATCTTCGGCCGCGAGAACGCCATCGCCCCGGCTTGCCGCCGCCAGGCGGAGGAAATCGGCCTCGTTGCGAAACAGACGAAAGCGGTTTTTGACTTCCCAAACGATGCGAAAGTCGCCTGTTCCCGCAAGCGGCGCCACCGGAGCCGTGGGCTGCGTCGCCGTCCCGGCGGGCTGCGCAGGCGTCCCCGAAGCCTGCGCCAAGGCTCCGTCGAGTGGCGCTATGGCCAACAGCACAACCAGAATGAGGGGAAGGCGCATTTTTGTCGGCAGGAGGCGAACGATAGTCCTTCTAGCACCCGGCTTGCGGCGGAAATGTGAGGGTGCCATCAGGAACGCCAAGTGGTAGGCCTCGTTACCGTCTTGTCGCAACCTGTCGGCGCACGCAAGTTGTCAGAATGCCGGATTCCGCGATTATCGCCAAATGCGCCATCGCCGGCGGCGGTCCGGCCGGGATGATGCTCGGCTTTCTGTTGGCGCGCGCCGGGGTCGAAGTCGTCGTACTGGAAAAGCACGCCGATTTCTTCCGGGATTTTCGTGGCGACACCGTGCATCCCTCGACGCTGGAGCTGATGTACGAATTGGGCTTGCTCGACGAATTCCTCAAATTGCCGCACCAGAAGATCGAGACCTTAAGCGCTCAGATCGGCGCCGAGCATCTGACGATGATCGATTTCCGCCATCTGCCGACGCATTGCAAATACGTCGCCCTGATGCCGCAATGGGATTTTCTCAATTTCCTGGCTGAGCACGGCAAACGCTACGAGACCTTCGACCTGCACATGACGGCGGAGGCGACCGATTTGATCGAAGCGGACGGCCGGGTCGTCGGACTGCGTGCCAAGACGCCGGACGGCACGCTGACCATCCACGCCGATCTCGTCGTCGGCTGTGACGGCCGGCATTCCACCGTGCGCGAAAAAGCAGGTTTCACCAGTGAGGATTACGGCGCGCCGATGGACGTGCTGTGGTTTCGCGTATCGCGCAAGGCCGACGACGCGGCGGACACCTTCGGCCATGTCGAGGCCGGCAGGATGATGATCATGCTCGACCGCGGCGATTACTGGCAATGCGCCTATGTCATCCAGAAGGGCGGCATCGAAAAAATAAAAGCGGATGGGCTTGAAGCGTTTCGCCGGCGGGTCCTCGACATGTCGCCGTTCCTGGCCGACCGCGTCGGCGAATTGAAAAGCTGGGGCGACGTCAAGCTCCTGAGCGTCACTGTCGATCGGCTGCAGAAATGGTGGCGGCCGGGCTTACTCTGCATCGGCGATGCGGCGCATGCGATGTCGCCGATCGGCGGCGTCGGTATCAATATGGCGGTGCAGGACGCGGTCGCTGCCGCCAACCGGCTTGCCGGTCCGCTGGCACGCGGCGCGGTGAGCGACGAGGACCTTCAAGCGATCCAGGATCGCCGCACGCTGCCGGTGCGCTTCACGCAGTGGCTGCAGCTCAATATTCAGAAACGGGTCATCACCCGCGTGCTCGGCATGGACAGCCAGCGGCGGCCGAAGCCGCCGCTGTTCTTCAAACTCTTCAACTTTTTTCCGGTGTTGCGCCGCATTCCGGCGCGGCTTCTCGGCGTCGGTATCCGGCCGGAGCATGTCCACACGCCGGAGGTTGCGGCGCGCTGATCTTGCGCCGGCTCAGCTTCGCCGCCGCAATTCCGCGTCGGTGCGGGCGAGAATTTCGACGAGACTGGCTTCAGCTTCGGCATCGCTTTCGAGTCGCTTGCCGACGGCTTCGCGCAAGTGATCGAGCGCGGCCTCGATCAGCGGCGGCAACGTGCGCCGGTCCTCGCGTTCGCCGCGCGCGGCCCGTCGCCAGCGATTGACGCGTTCGCCGAGCGCGGCGAGCCGGTCGAGCACGACGTCGGCGAGGTCGCGATTGGCCTCGAGATAGACGCGGCCTGCGTCGGTGATGGTGTAGAGCTTTTTGGAGCCTTCGGCCGCCGCGGTGACGTAGCCGGCTTCTTCGAGGTAGGTCAGCGTCGGATAGACGATGCCGGGGCTCGGCGAGTACCAGTCGGCGGTCTTGTCCTCGAGCAATTTGATGATCTCATAACCGTGGCGCGGCGCTTCTGCGATCAGCGCCAGAGCGACGAGGCGGAGGTCGCCCTGGGCCAGCATGCGGCGTGCGCGCATCACATCTTCGCCGCCTTCGCCGAAACCGCCGTGGCGTCCGCCAAAGCCGACACTGCCGAAGCGGCCGTGACGGCGATGGCGGCCTGCGCCCCAATGTTCGTGGCGGGATTCCCCGTGGCGTCCACTGTGTCCATGTCCATGCATTTTCTTGCTTCTCCTGTTAAAGATATATCTTTAGATAGATCATACAGCGCTATAATGCAAGATATATCTTTGCGTGCAAAAATTTCCTTTTGCGACAGAGGCTTGGCGGCCTTCGCAACGCAACGGCGGCGTAGCCGGATTGAGCGTTTCGGGACTAGAATGGGCTCATGTTCGCGACCTTCTTTCACGAGCTTAAAGTTGCCGGCGTGCCGGTGACGCTGCGCGAATACCTGACGCTGATGGAGGCGATGGAGAAGGACGTCGCCTCGCGCCGCGTCGAGGATTTCTACTATCTGTCGCGTGCGGCGCTGGTGAAGGACGAGCGCAACCTCGACAAGTTCGACCGCGTTTTCGGCCATGTGTTCAAGGGCCTCGATCTCGTGCAAGACGCGCTGACCGCCGAAATTCCGATCGAGTGGCTCAAGAAGCTGACGGAAAAATATCTCACCGAGGAAGAGAAGAATCAGATCGAGGCGCTCGGCGGCCTGGAAAAGCTTCTGGAAACGCTGCGTCAGCGCCTTGCCGAGCAGAAGGGCCGCCATCAGGGCGGCAAGAAATGGATCGGCACCGGCGGCACCTCGCCGTTCGGCGCCTACGGCTACAATCCCGAGGGCGTGCGCATCGGCCAGGACAAGAATCGCAATTTCCGCGCCGTGAAAGTCTGGGACAAGCGCGAGTTCAAGGATCTCGCCGGCGACGTTGAGCTTGGCACCCGCAACATCAAGATCGCGCTGCGCCGCCTGCGCAAATTCGCCCGCACCGGCGCGCCCGACGAGCTCGACCTTGACGGCACCATCAGGGGCACCGCGCATAAGGGTTATCTCGACATTCTGATGCGGCCGGAGCGGCACAACACCATCAAGGTGCTGTTGTTCCTCGACGTTGGCGGCTCGATGGATTGGCACGTCAAGGCGACCGAGGAATTGTTCTCCGCCGCCAAGACCGAATTCAAGCACCTGGTGCATCTTTACTTCCACAATTGTCTCTACGAGAAAGTGTGGAAACAGAACGCGCGGCGCTGGACCGAGACCACGCCGACCTTCGACGTGCTGCATACCTATCCGCACGACTATAAGGTGATCTTCGTCGGCGACGCGTCAATGTCGCCTTACGAGATCATAGCTCCTGGCGGCTCGGTCGAGCACTTCAACGAGGAGGCGGGGCAGGTGTGGATGGCGCGTGTCGCTGCGACCTATCCGTCCTGCGTGTGGCTCAATCCGGTGCCGGAGCGCGAATGGGACACCACCGCCTCGATCCGCGTCATGCGGCAGACTCTTGGAGGCCGGATGTATCCGCTGACCATCGAAGGCCTGGATGCGGCGATGCGGGAACTGGGGCGGTAACTGAACCTCTGCATCGTCGACGTTGCGTGAGGCGGACTTCCGAATCGCCGCGAAGGCGTTATATTGGGGGCCTTCGTCAACAACCGAAAGGAGGTGATCCAGTGTCTCATTGTCTATCGCCGCGGTCGCCGGCATCCGTGAACTGGATCCTCGCCTCTGCCGAGGTCCTCGCCTAAGTGGCCTAACCGGCCATCGGGCTCACGTGCGTTAGGGCAAGATCGCCCACGCAACCGGGCCACGGCCTGACAATGGAAGGGTCGCCCGCAAGGGCGGCCCTTCTTTGTTGTTCGGCTCTTTGTATTCGGCTCATGCGCCGCGCCGCGGTCGCAAAACGGGTTTATGGTAGCGGACCGAGGAGGCAATCATGCCCGCCGAAAAATTCGATTTCCGCAACGCCCAGGGCCAAACTCTTGCCGCGCTGCTCGACCGACCCGACGGCCCGGCGCGTGCGGTGGCGCTGTTTGCGCATTGCTTCACCTGCGGCAAGCACAACCGGGCGGCGCGGCATATCGCCGAAGGCCTCAAGCTCCATGGCATTGCGGTGTTGCGCTTCGATTTCACCGGGCTCGGCGCCAGCGAAGGAGAGTTCGCCAACACCACGTTCTCCTCCAACGTCGACGATCTGGTCGCCGCGGCCGATCATCTGCGGACGATCTTGTCCGCGCCCGCGCTTCTGATCGGGCACAGTCTCGGCGGCGCGGCGGTGCTCGCCGCCGCGCATCGCATCCCGGAGGCGAAGGCGGTGGTCACCATCGCGGCGCCGTTTGATCCGGCGCATGTGGTCGGATTGTTCGGCGAGAAGATCACCGAGATCGCCGGCAAGGACGAAGTCGAGGTGACGTTGGCCGGCCGGCCGTTTCGGGTTCGCAAAAGCTTTCTCGACGACGTCAACAACCAGAATCTCGCCGCGCATGTCAGTAGCCTGCATCGGGCGCTGCTGGTCTTTCATTCGCCAACCGACGATACCGTCGGTATAGACAACGCCAGCCATATCTTCCTCACGGCGAAGCATCCCAAGAGCTTTATTTCGCTCGCCGGAGCCGATCACCTCATCAGCAAGGCGAGCGATGCCGCCTATATCGCGACCGTCATATCGGCCTGGGCCGGCCGTTATCTCGAAATGGCCGCCGATACGCCGCCGCCGGAGGAAATGCCCGACAATACCGTCGTCGTTCGCGAAACCCGGCGGGGAAAATTCCAGCAGGACATCGCCGTCGGCAACCACCGTCTGCTCGCCGACGAGCCGGTGAAGGCCGGCGGTCTCAACAGCGGCCCCAGCCCTTACGATCTGCTATTGGCCGCGCTCGGCGCCTGCACCTCGATGACGGTGCGGCTCTATGCCGATCTGAAGCAGATTCCGTTGTTGCGCACGCAGGTTCGCCTGCATCACGAAAAAATCTATGCCGTCGATTGCGCCGAATGTGAAACCAAGGAAGGCAAGATCGATCATATCGATCGCGCGATCGCTTTTGCGGGCAATCTCACGGCCGAGCAGCGCAAGCGACTTCTCGAAATCGCCGACAAGTGCCCGGTGCACCGTACGCTGCAATCGGAGATCGATATCCGCACCACCGAGGAACTGGTAGGGTCCGGCAAATAGCGCGCCCGTGCCAAGCGGCGTGCAAAAGCTCGGGAGGCACACGTGCTCAGCAGACGCCACATCCTGTTGGCGGCCACAGTTTTCGCGTCAGGCCTGGACCCGTCCGCAAACGCGTCTGCGCAGGACTATCCGACCAGGCCGATCACGATCATCGTCCCCGCCGCCGCCGGCAGCCCGAGCGATTTTCCGGCGCGGCTGGCGTCGCAAGTGCTGCCGCCGCGCCTGGGCCAGCCCATCGTGATCGAATATCGGCCGGGCGCCGCCGGCGCAATCGGCGCGCGGGCGGCCGCGGCGGCGGCGCCCGACGGCTATACGCTGTTCATCGGCAATTCCTCGACGCTTGCCGCCATTCCTGCCGTATCCGCGCACGCCGGCTACGATCCGGTGAAGGATTTCACGCCGATCGTCGAGATCATGCGCAGCTTTCAGATTCTGGTGGTCGATCCGTCGTCGCCGTGGAAGACGGTCGCGGATCTGGTCGCCTACGCCAAAGCCAATCCCGGCAAGCTCAACTACGGCAACACCGGCACCGGCGGACTGCCCGATCTGGCGGCGCAGCTTTTCATGATCCGCACCGGCACCAAGATGACTGGCGTCTCGTTCCGCGGCGGCAATCAATCGGCGACCGCCATATTGGGCCACGTCATCGACCTGACCTTCGAAACCGGCGCGTCGCTCTTGCCGCTGATCCGCGCCGGCAAATTGCGGGCGCTGGCGGTGCAGAATGACACCCGCTCCCCGCTGTTGCCCGACGTGCCGACCATGGCCGAGGCCGGGGTGCCGGACTGCGAGGCGCAGACCTTCTTCGGGCTCGTTGCGCCCGCCGGAACGCCGGCGCCGATTATCGCCCGCATCAACGCCGCGATGAACGAGGGCATGCAGGCGCCGGAGATGCAGCGCCTTGTTGCCAATATCAGCAGCCAGAACCGGCCGAACACGCCGGCCGAATTCGCCAAATTCATCGCCGCCAATTATCAAAAATGGGTCGGCGTCGGCGCGACCGCCCACATCAAGGTCGATTGAATAAGCGATGAGCGGCGAGGGGAATGAGCTTGCCGGCAAGGTCGCCCTGATCACCGGCGCGAGCCGCGGCATCGGCCGCGGCATCGCGCTGGAATTGGCATCGGCCGGCTGCGACATCATGCTCACGGCGCGCGATGGCGAGGCGCTGGAAGCCGTGGCGCGGGACATCCGCATCCGCGGCCGCAAGGCGGCGATCCACGCCGCCGATCTGACGGTGGACACCGAGCCGGCCGGACTGATCGAGGCGCTGACGCGCAATTTCGGCCGCCTCGATATCCTGGTTAACAATGCCGGCGGTTCCAGACGCGGCGGCTTTTTCGTGCAAACCGAGCAAGACTGGCGCGACGGCTTCGATCTAAAGTTCTTCGCCCATGTGCGCTTGTGCCGGCTGGCCTGGCCGCTGTTGCAAGCCGCGCAAGGCTCGGTCGTCTTCATCGACGGCGTCGGCGCCCGCGCGCCGGTTGCCGATTATATGATCGGCGCCGCGGTGGTCGGCGCCAGCCTCGCCTTCATGAAAGCGCTGGCCGACCTCGGCAAGCGCGACGGCGTCCAGGTCAACGCGGTCAATCCCGGCTCGGTGACGACCGACCGCTTCCGGCACCGGCTCGATATCATCATGAAAAAAACCGGCCTTGACGAGGTGGCGGCGATCGAGCGGCATCGCCGCGAACTCGACATCACGCGCTTCGGCACGCCGCAGGACATCGCGGCGCTCGTCCATTTTGTCGTCTCACCGCGCGGCCGCCTGCTGCACGGTTCCGCCATCGACATGGACGGTGGCCAGAGCGTGCCGCTGCGCATGTCGAACTACGATTAGGCGTCGCGCAGCAAAGATGCACCCGTGAAAACACCCACGCGAAATATTCCGGTGCTGATCGTCGGCGGCGGTCCGGTCGGATTGGCGCTCGCCGCCGAGCTTGGCTGGCGCGGCATCCGCTGCGAGCTCGTCGAGCAATCCGACGGGGCGATCTCGACGCCGAAGATGAACGAGGTCAATACCCGGACCATGGAGTTCTGTCGGCGCTGGGGCATCGCCGAGACTGTGCGCAATTGCCCATTTCCCGGCGACTACTCGCTTGACGTGGTCTTCGTCACCAGCCTGACCGGCCATGAGCTGGCGCGCATGCGGCGGCCGCCGCGGGCGCAACAAAAGGCCGAGAGCTACAGCCCGGAGCGGCTGCAAATCTGCTCGCAGCTTTGGTTCGATCCGATTTTGCGCACGTTCGCGCAATCGCAGCCCAGCATTTCTCTGCGCTACCGCACGCGGCTTGAGTCGTTCGAAGCGTCGGCGGATGGCGTGAGCGTCGAATTGCACGATCTCGAGACCGGAAGCCGCGAAGCGGTCCGCGCGGACTATCTGGTCGGCTGCGACGGCGCGATGAGCGCAATCCGCGACGAGCTCGGCATCGGGCTCGGCGGCCAGGGCATTCTCGGCCACCCGGTGCATTTGTTCTTTCGCACGCCGGATCTGTTGGGCCAATGCGGCAAGGCGCCGGGCGTGTTCTTTCTCGCCATCGACCGCAATGGGCTTTGGGCGAACATCCGCGTCATCGACCCGGCGAACGGGCTGTGGCGCCTGATGGCGCTCGACAGCGACGGTAAGCAACGGCCGGACGCGGTCGATCGCGCCGGTCTGCTGCAGCGCGCGGTGGGCCGCCCGATCGACGTGGAATGGCAAGGCGTCAGCGTCTGGACGCGGCGCAGCGTCGTCGCCGACCGCTATGCGCAAGGCCGCGTCTTTCTCGCCGGCGACGCCGTGCATCAGCTGTCGCCGACCGGCGCGCTCGGCATGAATACCGGCATCGGCGACGCGGTCGATCTCGGCTGGAAGCTCGCGGCGACGCTAGAAGGCTGGGGCGGTCCCGGGCTGCTCGCCTCCTACGACGCCGAGCGGCGGCCGGTCGGGCTGCGCAATGTCGGCATGGCGGCGGAGTTTTATCTGGCGCACGGCGAATTCTCCGGCGGCATCGCGGCGATCGACGACGACAGCGCAGACGGCCGGCAATTGCGGGCGCGCCTCGGCGAGGGCCTCACCCGCGACGTCGGCCGCATGTTCCGCACCGCGGGCTTGCAGCTCGGCTACCGTTACGAGGGATCGCCGATCTGCATCGGCGACGGCACGCCGCCAATGCCCGACGATCCGGAAAAATTCATCCCCTCGGCACGCCCGGGCAGTCGCGCCCCGCATGCGCTCCTCGCCGACGGCCGCTCCACGCTCGACCTGTTCGGTCGCGGCTTTGTGCTTCTGCGCTTCGGCGACGCGGATACCGCCGGGCTGGAGCAGGCCGCGGCGGCGGTGGGCATGCCGCTCCAGATTGCCGATGTCGATCAGGAAGAGGCAGCTGCGCTCTATGGGCGAAATTTAGTGCTGGTGCGGCCCGACGGGCACGTCGCCTGGCGCGGCGATGCCGTTCCGGGGGATACCGGGACGCTGGTCGACCGCGTTCGGGGATTAAATTAGCGGGAGGCTTTCGCGAGGCGCGTCCGCACCGCGACAATCACCTCCGGGATCGCCGCATCATTGCCCGGCGCCATGATGTGGACGCCGGCGACGCCGGGGATGGTCGACAGTTCCTCGATCAGCTCGACGCAGATGGCGATGCCTTCGCGCGCGGGGTCGCTGGCTTTCTCCAGCCGCGCGATAAAGGCATCGGGGATGATGGTGCCGTAGAGGTGGCTCTTCATCCACGCCGCGGATTTGGCTGAGCGCAGCGGATTGACGCCGATGAGGATGGCGAGCTGTTTGGTGATGCCGGCCGCTTCGAGCGCGCCGACATAGCGGCGCACGATCGCGGCATCCATGCAGAATTGCGTCTGCGAGAATTGCGCGCCGGATTTGACCTTGCCGAGGAGCGCATTCGGCTGCCAGCCGGCCGGCGGATCGATCGGCATGTCGGCGGCGCCGATGAAGAACGCGGCCTTGCCGCCCACCTTTCGCCCCGTGGGCAGCGTGCCTTCGTCGCGCAGCCGGCGCGCGGTCTCGATCAAGGTCTTCGAATCGATGTCGAATACCGGTTTGGTGTCGGGCTGATCGCCGGCCTTTGGATCGTCGCCGGTGAGGAGGAGCAGGTTGCGGATGCCGAGCGCCGCCGCCCCCATCATCTCGCTTTGGAGCGCGATGCGGTTCTTGTCGCGGCAGGTGATTTGCAGGATCGGCTCGATGCCGGCGTCGATCAGGAGCCGCGCCGCGGCCAGCGCGCTCATATGCGCGCGGGCCCCGGCGCCGTCGGTGACATTGACCGCGTCGGCGAGGCCTTTCAGTCCTGCCGCCTTTTGCAGCAACTCGGCGGCGTCGCAGGACACCGGCGGCGCCAGTTCCGCGGTCATGACGAACCGGCCTTGACGCAAGCGGTCTTGCAAGGTGCCGGGCAGGGGGGTGCTGTGCTCGTTCATCGCGGCCACAGCGCATATATGCTTTGCCGAATGACGGCAAACCGCCTGTGAATTGCCCACTTCCAGGGTCGATTTCTGGACAGGCAAGCGGCGTGTGGTTAGACAGTGGCCCACTGTGAGGCCTTGGAATTCGGGACATTCAATGAGCGGCGTCAACGATATCAGATCGGCCTTCCTCGGCTACTTCGCCCGCGAGGGGCACGAGGTCGTGCCGTCGTCGCCGCTGGTGCCGCGCAACGACCCGACGCTGATGTTCACCAATGCCGGCATGGTGCAGTTCAAGAACGTCTTCACCGGCCTGGAGAAGCGGCCCTATGTGCGCGCGGTGACAGCGCAGAAATGCGTGCGCGCCGGCGGCAAGCACAACGACCTCGACAATGTCGGTTACACCGCGCGTCACCACACGTTTTTCGAGATGCTCGGCAATTTCTCGTTCGGCGATTACTTCAAGGAGCGCGCCATCGAGTTGGCGTGGCGGCTGATCACGAAGGAATACGGCGTTCCCGCCGACAGGCTTCTGGCGACCGTCTATATCGACGACGACGAGGCGTTCAAGCTCTGGAAGAAGATCAGCGGTCTTCCTGAGAAGAAAATCCTGCGCATCGCCGGCAGCGACAATTTCTGGGCGATGGGCGACACCGGGCCATGCGGCCCCAGTTCGGAGATTTTCTACGATCACGGCGAGGAGGTGCGGGGCGGCCCGCCCGGCAGCCCGGAGGCCGAGGGCGACCGCTTTACCGAAATCTGGAATCTCGTCTTCATGCAGTACGAGCAGTTGCCGGACGGCAAGCGCGTCGACCTGCCGCGGCCGTCGATCGATACCGGCATGGGGCTCGAGCGCATGGCCGCGGTGCTGCAGGGCACCTACGACAATTATCAGATCGATCTGTTTCGGGCGCTGATCGAGGCGGTTGCCGAACTCACCCACGTCAAGCCGGACAGCGAACGCAAGGCTTCGCATCGCGTCATCGCCGATCATTTGCGGTCGTCGTCTTTCCTGATCGCCGATGGCGTGCTGCCGTCGAATGAGGGCCGCGGCTATGTGCTTCGCCGCATCATGCGCCGCGCCATGCGCCATGCCGAACTTCTCGGCGCCAAAGAGCCGCTGATGTGGAAGCTCGTGCCGCTCTTGGTGCGTGAAATGGGCCAGGCCTATCCGGAGCTGCATCGCGCCGAGGCGCTGATCAGCGAGACGCTGAAACTGGAGGAGATCCGATTCCGCCGCACGCTGGAGCGCGGGCTTGCCATCCTCGACGAAGCATCGAAGTCGCTCAAGAAGGGCGATATGTTCGACGGCGTCACCGCGTTCACGCTCTATGACACCTACGGCTTTCCGCTCGATCTGACGCAGGACGCCCTGCGGCCGCGCGGCATAGGCGTCGATATTGCGGCATTCACCGACGCCATGGACGAGCAGCGCAAGAAGGCGCGCGCCTCCTGGGCCGGCTCGGGCGAAGCCGCCGACGAGGCGGTGTGGTTCGGCTTGCGCGAGAAAATCGGCGCCACGGAATTTCTCGGTTATGAGACCGAGGGCGCCGAGGGCGTCGTGTCGGCAATGGTGAAGGACGGCAAGGAGATTGCCGCGCTGAAACAGGGCGACAGCGGCGCGGTGGTGCTCAACCAGACGCCATTTTACGGCGAATCAGGCGGGCAGGTCGGCGATACCGGAGTGCTGATGGGCGACGGCGTCCGCTTTAAAGTCACCGACACGCAAAAATATGCCGGCGATGTGTTCGCGCATATCGGCACGGTCGAAGAGGGCGTGCTGAAAACCGGCACCGCTCTGGCGCTCGAGGTCGATCATTCGCGTCGCAGCGCAATCCGTAGAAACCATTCCGCGACGCATCTCCTGCACGAAGCGCTGCGCCAGGTGCTCGGCGATCATGTCGCGCAAAAGGGCTCGCTGGTCGCGCCCGATCGGCTGCGGTTCGATTTCTCCCATCCGAAGCCGATGTCGAGCCACGAGATCGAGCTTGTCGAGGATATCGCCAACGATCTCGTGCTGCAGAATTCCCCGGTGATCACGCGGGTGATGGCGCTCGACGACGCGCGGCAATCCGGCGCGCGCGCTTTATTCGGCGAAAAATACGGCGATGAGGTGCGCGTCGTTGCCATGGGCGACGGCAGCGGCAATACTTTGGGCTGGTCGGTCGAATTGTGCGGCGGCACTCATGTCAGGCGCACCGGCGATATCGGCATCATTTCGGTGGTGGGCGATTCCGGCGTGGCCTCCGGCGTGCGCCGCATCGAAGCGCTGACAGGGAAGGCCGCGCGCGCCAATGCCAATGATTTTGCCCGCCTTGCCAAAGCGACGGCATCGGAGTTGCGCGTGCCGGTCGAGGAGGTGCCGAACCGTATTGCCGCGCTTCTTGATGAGCGAAAGCGCCTCGAACGCGAACTATCCGACGCCAGGAAGAAGCTGGCGATGGGTGGTGGCGGCAAGGCCGACGGTGCCGACGGCATCCGCACCGTCGGCAACGTCAAGCTCATGGCGCGCGCGGTCGAAGGCATCGACCTCAAAGACCTGCGCAGCCTGGCCGACGAGGGCAAGAAGCAGGTCGGATCGGGGATTGTCGCCATTGTCGGCGTCACCGGCGACGGTAAGGCCGGCATCGTGGTCGGCGTCACCGAAGATCTCGTCAAGCGTTTCAACGCCGTCGATCTGGTGAAGAAGGGTGCCGAGGTGCTCGGCGGCAAGGGCGGCGGCGGACGGCCGGATATGGCGCAGGCCGGCGGGCCTGACGGCGCGAAGGCGGATGCCGCGCTGGCGGCGATCGAGGCGGCGCTCGGGACTTAGCCGAAGCAATGGAATTGCACCCCGTGGCTAGATTAAAGTCGAACATAAAGTGAACAGAAGGGATGGTTAATATTTGTCCAGCTAAGATTCAAAATAGTCCCGGGAACGAGTATGGCGCAGAATTCAAAGATTGAGTGGACCGACCACACTTTCAACCCTTGGGTTGGGTGCACCAATATTAGTCCAGGCTGCGATCACTGCTATGCTGAGGCATGGTCGAAACGATCGGGTCTTGTGAAATGGGGAAATAATCCACAACGTCGTACCTCGGAAGCCTATTGGCGCTCGCCATTGAAATGGCAAGCTGCCAGTGCCGCATTCATGGCCAAACATGGCAGGCGTCAGCGCGTTTTCTGCGCATCTCTAGCGGACGTATTTGACAACAAGGTCGATAACTCGTGGCGCAAACACCTGTTTGATCTGATCGAAGCGACCCCAAGTCTCGACTGGCTTTTGTTGACTAAGCGCCCACAAAATATTGCCCGCATGCTTCCGTCCGGGTGGCCTTCAAATGGTTGGAACAATGTCTGGCTGGGCACCACGACAGAGCAGCAACAGTATTTTGATCAGCGTTGGCCGGTACTCGCATCAATACCGGCTGCAATACGGTTCATCTCTTACGAACCGGCGATTGGCCCCGTGCGACTAAAACCTGTGGGCCCGCAACCGGACTGGCTAATTTCCGGTGGCGAAAGCGGGCATGGCGCTCGTCCCGTGAATCCACAATGGGTGAGAGATGTGTTTTTGGATTGCGAAAGACACGGGGTTGCTGCGTTTCATAAGCAATGGGGATCGTATCGCAATAACCCGCTTTGTCTGGAACAAAGGCTTTCCCCCAAGGAGGTTCAGATAATTGATGCCTTTGGCAAAGGCGGGGGATTGCTGGATGGAAAACTCTATCGAAGTACTCCCTCAAGCCGGGGAATAAGCATCGCGGCAGCTTGACGACTGTGTTGAAATTGATCCACAATTAAAAACTGTGACGAGACAATTCACCCTTTTTAGCGATCTGCCGCCGCCATCCGATAAGCCGCTAAAGTTCAAACCGGCCGAACGTCCAATTTGGACTGAGAACAAGGCGAAGCTTATCGAGCGCTATCTTTTTTATTTCGTTCTTATAACTAAGCACGGCGCTTACATCGACGGATTTGCTGGCCCTCAATACCCTAAGCGGAGGAATGCTTGGGCTGCAAAAATGGTTTTGGAATCCAAGCCGCCTCTGCTCCGAAATTTTTGGCTATGTGAAATTGATCCAAAGGGCGTCGCCGAACTGGAAAAATTGAAAGCAGCTCAGCCAAGAATAAGGAATCGCACAATCGATGTTGTACCAGGCGATTTCAACGCGAATGTTATAGAGTTATTGGAGAATAGCGGCATCGACGACAAGACGGCGACGTTCTGTCTTCTCGATCAGTGAACATTCGAATGCGAATGGAAAACACTGATCACTCTCTCTAAACATCGATCAGATTACAAGATCGAGTTGTTTTACTTTCTTGCGACGGGATGGCTCGACCGCTCCTTAAAAGCCGTCAGGGAAAGGGCCCTCCTCGAAAGATGGTGGGGCCGGCCTGATTACGACAAGCTGCAAGGAATGAAATCTTTTGATCGGGTGAAGCTGTTCTGCAGCCGCATCAGAGATGAACTCAGCTACAAACACGTCTATGGCTGGCCTATCTATAGCCGTGAACGAGGCGGGCGGGTTATGTATCACATGATCCACGCGACAGATCACGACGAAGCGCCGAAGATTATGAATAGAGCCTATCGCAACGCTCTCAAGCACAGAGAAGACATCAAACGGCTTCAAAAAGATCTTTCAAACTTATGGGGAAATACGGGGTCTGGCGAGAAGCCAATACGGGCATAGACAGACTGAAAGTCCGCATCATTCCGGCCATTCGCGTCTTTGCTTTGTTGTGCCGTATTTACAGTTCGACGATCATGCCGTCTTCCGCCGTCTCGTAGGGAAGCTTGCTGCGCTGCGCCAGCATGTCGTTGCTCATATGGGTGAGGATGAGCCGCTTCGGCCGGATTTGGTCGAGATGCTGCTCGAGCAGATTGAGCGCCATGTGCCCAGTGACGGCCTTGTCGCGCATATAGGCTTCGCAAATGAACAGATCGGCGTCGCGCCCAACGTCGATCAGCGACTCCGTCCACTGCGTGTCGCCCGAGAAAGCGATGACCTTGCCCTCGGCTTCGAAGCGGAAACCGAGACACGGACCGGCGCGATCGTCGTGCACGACGTGGAAGGCGGTGACGTGCAGGTGGCCGTGCGCGCTGCGTTTGCCGATTTCCAGTTCCTGCAGCGTCACCGGGAACGACCATTGCATGGTCTTTGCTCCCGGAAAGGCGACGTCCATGATCTCGCCGTAGCGCGCCTTCAGACTCGGCGGCCCGACGACGGTAAGCTCGTGCTTGCGTTTGAGGACGTAATTCGAGTCGAGGATGAAGAACGGCAATCCGCCGATGTGATCGGCGTGAAAGTGCGAGATGAAGATGGTGTTGACGTCGTTTGGATCGATTGCAAGCTTGTTCATGGCGACAAGCGACGTCGCGCCGCAATCGATCAAGGCGTTGATCTGTTTGCCGACGAGATGAAAGCAGGTGTTGGACCGTCCGCCCGAGCCGAAGGCGTCGCCGCAGCCGACGAATTGCAGATGCATGGAGCGTCCTACGAAGTTAGCACTGGGATGGCATTCGGTTGTCCGGCTTGGCGCGAAGCGTCAACTGCTAAGTGTCGCTTCGGAGCGCAACGCAGTCCGTGATCTTCATCACAATGGCTCGGCGGCCTCTCGACGCGCGCAAGCCCGACCAAGCCGTTGTCTTATCATCTATTTTTGCCTTTTTACCCAGTTCGTTTTATAGTTCCGCTAAAGTCGCGACGGCGGCGGGCGCGGTGCTATATTGATGACGTTGCGCCTTGATCGCAACACAAACCGGCGCATTGTTCCGCTCCGGCAGGCTTTAGGGGACGACCGGGTGCAGCTTCATTTAAATCCTTGCGGCGTGGTTGCGGCGCTTGCGGTGACGCTCGCGCTCGCCGGCTGCGCCGACGTCGATTGGAGCAGTCCTCAGGCATGGTTTGCCAAACCACTCAACGTCGCTGGCCGCAATAAGGGTGGCTACACATTCTCGGAATTGCAGGAAGCCAAACAGCGGCAGCGCCCGATCACGGCGAACGATCTCGTCAACAGCAACGGCTCCTGTCCGCCGCCGGCGGTCGCGCCGGCTCCGCCACCGGTGCCGGGCCAGGCAGTGGCTCCTGCGGCGCCGGCCGCGGACACCGCTGCGCTGCTCGGCGGCGGCGTCGCGCTCGGCATGAGCGAATGTGACGTGGTGTTTCGCGCCGGCCAGCCGAGTTCGGTGCAGATCGGCAGCCTGCCGAACGGCGACCGCACCGCGGTTTTGACCTTCAACTCCGGATCGCGCGCCGGCATCTATCATTTCCAGCGCGGCGCGCTTCGGGAAATGGATAGCGTCCCGGTGGCGGCGGCTCCGCCGCAGGCGGTCAAGAAGAAGGCGGCCAAAGCCGGCAAGCCGACCAAGGTGAAAAAAGCGAACAAGTCGTAGTCGTCGCTCCGGCTCGCTCGTTGAATAACAAAGGCCCCGGTAGCAATGGCCGGGGCCTTCGGTTTCTGGCAGCCGTTATTTGCTTGCGATCAATAGCAGCGATTAACCCAGCGCAGCACCGGCCCATAGGGCGTATAGACCCAGCGCCGAACCATGCAGCCGCCATAGACCGGGCTGGCATAGACGCGAACGATGGGACCGCGCCATCCACCATACCAGCCGCTGTGCCAACCGCCCCAGTGGGCCGATGCGGTGCTGGGCGCGAGTGCCGCGGCGCCGAGCGTGACGCAGGTAGCGAGAGCGAGCAACGTCTTGCGCAGCATTTGAAATCTCCTCAGGCTTTGACGTTTCGCAACGTCGATGTCTGTTAGTAAGGCCGGATGGCCTCTTGGTTCAGGCCGCAATGCCAAGGAGTTGCGGCTGGACCGACACTGAGAGCAAGATTTATCGCGAATTTATCGAGCTGAACGCGGATTTGCCGCCCCGTTCACCTCGCACTCACGCATATTTCATCCGCGCTTGCCGCGGCAAAGCGCGAAGGTTATAAGCCCGGCGCGGATTTACGCCGCGTTCACACTATTCCCTAAAGGACGATCTGATGGCGATCGAGCGTACGTTTTCGATCATCAAGCCCGATGCAACCGGCCGCAACCTCACCGGCGCGATCAATGCATTGATTGAAAAAGCCGGCCTGCGCATCGTGGCGCAGAAGCGGATCAAGATGTCGCGCGACCAGGCCGAGACGTTTTATGCCGTGCATCGCGCGCGGCCGTTTTTCGGCGAGCTCGTCGATTTCATGACTTCGGGCCCGGTGGTCGTGCAGGTGCTGGAAGGCGACAATGCCGTCGCGGCCTATCGCGATCTCATGGGCGCGACCGATCCCGGCAAAGCCGCGCCTGGCACGATCCGCAAGCTGCATGCGCTTTCGATCGGCGAGAACTCGGTGCATGGTTCCGATGCCGCCGATACCGCGCAAAAGGAAATCGCCCAATTCTTCTCCGGCAATGAGATTGTCGGCTGAGCCCGGCCGCGGTGACCTCGATCGCCGAATATCTCAATCCCGCGCTGTGGCGCGACTGGTTTCACGGCAGCGTTGAACAACTAGGCTACGCGGCGTTCTGGCTCGCGGTACTGCGGATCATTTTCGTCAATTTCCTGTTGTCGGGCGACAATGCCGTGGTCATCGCCATGGCATGCCGCGAATTGCCGCCGCCGCAGCGGCGCTGGGGCCTGGTGATCGGCGCCGGTGTTGCCGTGGTACTTCGGATCGTCCTCGTCGGCGTCCTGACATGGCTGATGCTGCTGCCTTATCTCAAGCTGGTCGGCGGCATGGCGCTGATTTTCATCGCCGCCAAGCTCTTGGTCCCCGAAGACGCGGATCGCGACGAAATGCGGGCGGTTGCGCATTTGTGGCGCGCGGTGATGATCATCGCGATTGCCGACATTGTCATGAGCATCGACAATATGATTGCCATCGCGGCGATCGCGCAGGGCAACCTTTTGCTGCTGGCGATCGGCCTTGCCGTCGCCATCCCGCTGATCGTGGCCGGCGCGGCTCTGGTTCTGGCGCTGTTGAAACGCTTTCCGATCCTGATCTGGGCCGGCACCGCGCTGCTCGGCTGGATTGCCGGCGACCTTATTGTCGCCGATGCGGTGCTGTCGCGACACTTGGCCTCAAGCTTTGGCGGACAGCTCGCCCGGCAATTCGAATTCGCCGCCCCCGCTACGGGCGCCGTGCTGGCAATTGTCATCGGCGGACTGTGGCGTTGTTGGCACGAAGGCAACGCCGGCGCCAGCACGCGGCAAACAAGCGGCGCCTAGTTCGAGATTCTGTTGCCGTCGCCGAAATTGACGCGAAGAGCTGCGCACTTTCACTGCGCGCGTCCATGTCCTCGTTACGATATTTGCAATATCAGTATTTGTCCGTCGGCTTCCGATTTCCGCAGCCATGGTTGCGCCGTATTTTTGCGGCTTGCTGATCGGGCAATCGGATTTTGGCCATCCGGCTGGTGCTGTCTTGCCGACTCATATGCTGACGACACAAACGCTTCGGACTTTCCCCCAAAATCTGGCTTGTGGCGCTCGACGCAGGATCTTCCATGCCGCGTCTGTTGGTCGGCGTGGAAAGCTTGCGCTGGCGTCTTCGCCGACATCTGGAATTATTTAGGAGACAGACGATGCAGAAGGGCACCGTCAAGTGGTTCAATCCGACCAAGGGCTACGGGTTCATCAAGCCGTCGACCGGCGACAAGGATGTGTTCGTCCACATCTCCGCCGTCGAGCGCGCCGGCTTGCGCTCGCTCAATGAAGGTCAGGAGGTCGAGTTTGAGCTTGTGACCAACCGCGGCAGGACCTCGGCGGAAAATCTGAAAGTTGCGTGAGCCAGTGCCGGGCAACCCGGTTCTCGTAGCCCCCGGCATTGGCCGGGGGTTTTTATTTTGGTGTGTTCATTCCGCCGGGACTAATATTCCATGCCGTTTTGATTTGTCAGCTTTAGGAAACACTCTTGCGGGTCGCCAAGGAAGTACGGCACGGCGAGGGTCACCGATATGGACATTTATGTTCCCGTCTCGCACTTCGGTTTCGCACGTCGCTCTACCGTTGACGACGCATTTGCCCTTGGCAATCTTTACTCGACCTTCCGCAACGAGTTTCACTGCTGCTGGATAGAGTCGGTGCTCAATTTTTAGTACCCGTCCTGCAAGGGTGGCTGGAGTATCATTCTCGCGAACTCTAACTGGCATTTTCGCCAGTACAGGACCAGAATCCATTTCTGGTGTTACAAAATGAACACTCGCGCCATGGTATTTCGCGTGCGCTTCGATGGCCCGTTCATGAGTATGAAGCCCCTTAAAATTTGGAAGTAATGCAGGGTGGATATTTAAAATCTTCCATTTCCACCGATCTACGAACCAGTGAGTTAGGAGTCTCATAAAGCCAGCAAGGCAGATCAACTCAACCCTGTGGGCTCTCAGAACAGCATCGAGCTCTTGTTCGAACTCCTGTCGATTTGCAAACTGCTTGTGATCAACTATGGCAACTGGAATTCTGTACTCTTTTGCAACTTCAATCCCACCGGCTTCAGGCCGGTTGGAAACTACCAAAACAATTTTGGCGGGATAAGAGCGATCCTTTTTTTTTGTTGCCTTAATCAAGGCGGTCATATTTGAACCGCGGCCGGATATAATAATTGCGACCCGTTTTTTTTTCATCGACTTGTCCTTATGTGAACTTCAGCAGCACAAGGACCTCCGCCCGGACCTTATCCAAGCCCACCACTCAATTCGCCGGTACCCATGGCGCTAGGTATTAGAGATTACATGCTTTACAAGGGGCGGAGAACCCCTGAGATCGCATCGCTGCGGAGCACGAATCACAACGTCTCAATTAGACTCCAGAGGGCAGGAAGGACAAGTTCAATTCTCACTTTTTGCACTCGGAACTCATAGAGACTTGACACGGAGCTCAGAACCTAGGGGGCGTTTCCAGTCGCTCTAAATTGAGCCCTTTTGTGGGGAAGGATGACTAGTTCCATTCACCAGACAGGTCGAGCTGTCCGCGAAAGCTGAAGGTGGGGCCGCCCAGCGCGGCAACGACTTCGCCGAGCCGAACGACTGTCTGGCCGTTCTTGGCGAGGCAGTCGCTCGCGGCATCGGCGCCGGCGCGATCCAGCACGGCAATCATGCCGATGCCGCAGTTAAACGTGCGCAGCATTTCGGCTTCGCCGATGCCGCCGGCCTTGGCGAGCCATTTGAACACCGGCAAGACCGGGACGCGGGCGAGATCCAGCGAGACGCCGAGACCGGGCGGCAGCACGCGCGGAATATTCTCGGTAAAACCGCCGCCGGTTATGTGCGCGAGCGCCTTGACCGCTTTGGTGGTGCGCATTGCGGCGAGGCACGACCGCACATAAAGTCGCGTCGGCGTCAGCAGCGCTTCGCCCAGACTGCGCGAGCGCTCGAACGGCGCCGGACTGTCCCAGCTCAGTCCGGCATCGGCGGCGACGCGGCGGACCAGCGAATAGCCGTTGGAATGCACGCCCGTCGAGGCAAGGCCAATCACGACGTCGCCGGGCAGGATGTCGGCGCGCGGCAGCACGTCCTGGCGTCCCACGGCGCCGACGGCAAAGCCGGCAAGGTCATAATCGTTGCCATGGTAGACGCCCGGCATTTCCGCGGTTTCGCCGCCGATGAGCGCGCAGCCGGCCTCGCGGCAGGCCGCCGCGACGCCTTTTACGACCGCGGCCCCGATGTCCGGATCAAGCTTGCCGCACGCGAAATAATCGAGGAAAAACAGCGGCTCGGCGCCTTGCACCACGAGGTCGTTGACCGACATGGCGACAAGATCGATGCCGATGGTGTCGTGGCGGGAGGTTTCGATGGCGATTTTGACTTTGGTGCCGACGCCGTCGGTCGCGGCGACCAATATAGGGTCGGTGAAACCGGCAGCCTTGAGATCGAACAGCCCGCCGAAACCGCCGATTTCGGCGCCGGCCCCCGCGCGCGCCGTGGCGCGCACCAGTGGCTTGATCAATTCCACCATGCGGTTGCCGGCATCGATATCGACGCCCGCGGCCGCGTAGCGTGCCTCATCCACGAATGCCACCAAATCGGACAACCGAGCCTTCCCGCCGGGGAAGGCACTGACCGCGCCTCCTACGTCGGAATCGCCGGGTGTGCAAGCGCGCGCGCGCCGCTATATTGCACTGTGACTATGGTGCGCCGGGGCGCGGTTTGAGTATTCCTAATCTCATTACGCTGGGGCGGATTTGCTGGTGCCGGTGGTGGTCTGGGTGATCACGTCGGGAGAGATGCGCATTGCCTTTTTCCTGTTTCTGGCGGCCGGGATCAGCGATGCCGTCGACGGCTTCCTCGCCAAAAACTTCCACATGGCGAGCGAGCTCGGCAAATACCTCGATCCGCTGGCCGACAAGGCGCTGATCGTGTCGATCTATGTTTCGCTCGGCATCGCTGGCGCGCTGCCGATCTTCCTCGTTATTCTCGTGGTGTCGCGCGATATCATGATCATCAGCGCTTTCCTGCTGGCCTGGATGGTGGGCCGGCCGATGCCGATACGGCCGCTTTTGGTCTCCAAATTCAACACGGTGGCGCAAATCCTGCTGGCCGCGCTGGTCTTGGCCGAACATGCCTTCGATTTTGACGCCGTGATCGCGACGAACCTGACCATGGCGCTGGTCGCCATCTTGACCTTGCTTTCGATCGCCTTCTATCTCGCGGAGTGGATCCGCCACATGAACTCGTTCGGCGCCGGTCACTGATTGCTTCGATTACCCCGCTTGAAGGGAGCGCCATGCAGATCGAGCGCAACATCGTGTTCTGGAGCGCTGCGCTCGCCGTGCTCGTCGGCCTGTTGTGGCTGTTAAGCCCCATTTTGCTGCCGTTCGTTCTCGGCATGGCGATCGCCTACCTGCTCGATCCCCTCAACCGAAGGCTGACCAAACGCGGCATGAGCCGGACGCTCGCTTCGTTCATCATCCTGGCCGGCTTCGTGCTCGCCTTCGTGCTGCTGCTTCTCTTGATTACGCCGCCGCTGATGCGGCAGCTTTCTTCCTTCATCGACAATTCGCCGGCTTACGCCCAGCGTCTGCAGGCTCTGGTGAGCGATCCGAACCATCCGTGGCTCAAGCGCGTCGTCGGCGACAATCTGGCGAGCGGGTCCGCCGGCGACATCATGAATCAGGCGATGGGATATGTGACCGGCGTTCTCGCTTCGCTGTGGGCGAAAGGGCAGGCGCTGATTTCGATCTTTTCGCTTTTGATCATTACGCCAGTTGTCGCATTTTATCTGGGCTGCGATTGGGACCGCATCGTAACCAGTGTCGATCAATTGATTCCGCTGCAGCAGCGCGAAACGGTGCGCGGCATCGCTCGCGAGATCGACGCAACCATATCGGCCTATGTCCACGGTCAATCCGGGGTTTGCCTGATCCTGGGCTCCTATTATGCGGTCGGCTTGACTCTGGCGGGCTTGAATTTCGGCTTTCTTATCGGCGTGGTTTGCGGGCTGATCAGCTTCATTCCATACGTCGGCTCGCTGACCGCGCTCGTCGTCTCGCTCTGCGTAGCGGTCGCACAGTTCTTCCCGGAATGGGGCCGCATCGTCATCGTCGTCGGGATCGTGCTGATTGGCCAGTTCCTCGAAGGCAATGTGCTGTCGCCGAAACTCGTCGGGCATAGCGTCGGCTTGCATCCGGTCTGGCTGATGTTCGCGCTGTTCGCTTTCAGCTATCTGTTCGGCTTCGTCGGGCTCTTGCTCGCCGTGCCGCTGGCGGCGGCGGCCGGCGTGCTGATCCGATTTGCGTTGCGGCGTTACCTCGACAGTCCGCTCTATACCGGGAGCCGGCCATCGTAAGCGCGACGTCCTTTCCCCCGCGGCAGCTGGCGCTCGCGCTCGATCACGCCGAAAGCTTTGCGCGCGAGGATTTCCTGTCGGGGTCCTCCAATGAGAACGCGTTGGCGCTGATCGACGCCTGGCCGGACTGGCCGGCGCATGCCATCGCGCTGGTCGGGCCGGAAGGCTCCGGCAAGACGCATCTGGCAACCATCTGGGCGGCGGCGGCGGGGGCGCGCGTCGTTTCCGGCCGCGCGCTTGGCGAAGTCGACGTTCCCGCCGCGCTCGCGACCGGCGCGCTTGTCGTCGAGGATGCGGCCGTGATCGCCGATGAGCGGGCGCTGTTCCATCTGATCAATCTTGCCCGCGAGCAGGGCGCGTTTCTGCTGTTCACGGCGCGCAGCGCGCCGTCGCTCTGGCCGGTCACGCTGCCGGACGCCGTATCGCGGCTGCGTGCGTTGCCGGTCATTATGCTGCAGGCGCCGGACGACGCCATGCTGCGCGGCATCATCGTCAAGCTTGCCGCCGATCGTCAGCTGCAACTCGACGAAAACGTGGTGGGCTATATCTCGACGCATATCGAGCGTTCTTTCGCCGCGGCCCGCGCCGCGGTCATCGCGCTCGACCAAGAGGCCTTGCGTCAAGGCCGCCCGCCGAGCCGCACGCTCGCCGCTGAGATGTTTCGCGGCGCGGTGTAGCGCTACCGCCTGCACGGCCAAACGCCTCGAATTCGTTCGATTTTATTGTCACTGTTTGCCAACGAATCGCACCGGGCTTGACGGAACGCCGTTTCGCCGCGTTATCTCAATAAGTTGCATTCATCGGATTGTTACCAAAGGTGGCCAACATGGCGCTCGAGGAGCACGCAACTGCCATGGCCGACCGCGGCCAAGCCACTGCCGTTGCACGAGAATCGGGAACCGTGCGGCGGCTTGAGGAGCCGCTGCGGTCGCCGGAAGCGCTTGCGCATCAGCCGGACGCCGAGCTCGCTTCCAGCCCCGACCGTTTCATCAACCGCGAACTGTCGTGGCTGAATTTCAATCGCCGCGTGCTTGAGGAATCGGCCAATCCGAAGAATCCGCTGCTTGAGCGGCTGAAGTTCCTGTCGATCTCGGCCAATAACCTCGACGAATTCTTCATGGTGCGCGTCGCCGGCCTCGGCGCGCAGGTGCGCGAGGGCATCAACACCAGAAGCCCCGAAGGATTGACACCCGCCGAGCAGCTTGTGCGCATCGCGGAAGCCGTTTCGGTCCTTGTCGAGGATCAGCAGGCGCAATGGCGCGGGCTGCGGACCTTGCTTGGGGAGGCCGGCATCGTCTTGGTCGATGGCCAAGACATCACCCGGCCGGAAAAGACCTGGCTTGAAGATTACTTTCTGGGCCACGTTTTTCCGCTGTTGACGCCGCTTGCCATCGATCCGGCGCACCCGTTCCCATTCATTCCCAATCTCGGCTTCACCATCGCCTTGCAGCTGGCGCGCGCCAAGGACGGCAAGGCGATGAACGCGCTGATCCGCCTGCCCAACCGGCTCGAACGCTTCGTGCGCCTGCCGCAGACGGGCGACGGCGGCGAAGTCCGCTTGATTTCAATCGAAGGCGTGACCAGTCTTTTCATCGGCAAGCTGTTCCCCGGTTACGCGGTCAAAGGCGTGGGCGCCTTCCGCGTCATCCGCGATTCCGAAGTCGAAATCCTCGAAGAAGCCGAAGACCTGGTGCGGCTGTTCGAGACCGCGCTCAAGCGGCGCCGCCGCGGCATCGTGATCCGGCTCGACATCGAGGCGACCATGCCGGTGGAGCTGCGGCGCTTCGTGCAACGGGCGCTCAGCGCCACCGACGATAGCGTGTTCAGCGTCGACGGCGTGCTGGCGCTCAACGAGATGGGGCAGGTCGCCAATCTCGACCGGCCGGACCTCGAATTCGTGCCGTATGCGCCGCGCTATCCCGAGCGCGTCCGCGATCACGGCGGCGACTGTTTCGCCGCCATCCGGCAGAAGGATTTCGTCGTCCACCATCCGTTCGAATCCTTCGACGTGGTGGTGAACTTCCTGCAGCAGGCGGCGCGCGATCCGGATGTCGTCGCCATCAGGCAGACGCTCTACCGCACCTCCGCCGATTCGCCGATCGTCAAGGCGCTGGCCGAAGCCGCCGAAGCCGGCAAATCCGTCACTGCGCTGGTCGAGCTCAAAGCGCGCTTCGACGAGGAAGCCAATATCCGCTGGGCACGCGACCTCGAGCGCGCCGGCGTGCAGGTCGTGTTCGGCTTCATCGAGCTCAAGACCCATGCCAAGCTGTCGCTGGTGGTCCGCCGCGAAGGCACCTCGCTTGCCTCCTATATCCATGTCGGGACCGGCAACTACCATCCGGTGACGGCGCGGATTTATACCGACCTGTCGTTCTTTACCTGTGACGCCGCGATCGCACGCGACGTGGCGCGGATTTTCAACTTCATTACCGGCTACGCCGAGCCCGCCGAGCTCGAACGCATGGCAGTGTCGCCGCTGTCGCTGCGCAACCGCATCCACGAGCATATCGAGGAAGAGATCGCGCATGCGCAGGCCGGCCGTCCGGCGGCGATCTGGATGAAGATGAACGCTCTGGTCGATCCCGACATCATCGATGCGCTCTACCGCGCCTCGAGCGCCGGGGTGTCGATCGATCTCGTGGTGCGCGGCATCTGCTGCCTGCGGCCCGGTGTTCCCGGGCTGTCCGACAATATCCGGGTCAAATCCATCGTCGGCCGCTTCCTCGAGCACGGCCGCATTTATTGTTTCGGCGCCGGACACGGCCTGCCGCACCCGAAAGCCGCGGTTTACATCTCGTCCGCCGACATGATGCCGCGCAATCTCGACCGCCGCGTCGAGGCGCTGTGCCCGATCGTCAATCCGACCGTGCACGAGCAGGTGCTCGATCAGATCATGGTGGCCAATCTGAAGGACAATGAGCAGAGCTGGCAGCTCCTCGCCGATGGCTCCTCGTCGCGCATCGAGCCGCCGCCGGGCGAGGAAGTGTTCAATTCCACCACTTACTTCATGACCAATCCCAGCCTGTCCGGCCGTGGCAAGTCGCCCAAGGATTCCATCCCGCGCCTGCGCCATCGTCCCGAACGCGTGTGAAGTTCCCGCGAATCGCGTAGGCTGCGCCTGCCACCCTCTGCCGGGACCCAAGGTGGCGCTTTTCCATCTATTCCCTATCCGCGCCCAGCGGGCGGATGACGCCTTATATGATCGGCATGGTTTTGCGCCGAATTGATCGATGAGCCGCGCTGTCACCGACGCCCAAGGCCGTCTCGACCACGGTCCGCCGATCGCCGTCGTCGACATCGGCTCGAATTCCGTGCGCCTGGTGGCCTATGAGGGGCTGACCCGCAGCCCGACCGAGATCTTCAACGAAAAGGCGCTGTGCGGGCTGGGCCGCGAGGTGCAGACGACACGGCTGTTGGCCGCCGACGCGGTGCAGCATGCGCTTTCCACGCTCAAGCGGTTTCGCGCGCTGTGCGAGACCATGGGCGTGAAAAGGACGCTCGCCATCGCCACCGCCGCCTGCCGCGACGCCAAAAACGGCCCGGCTTTCATCAAGCTCGCCGAGCGCACCATCGGCGCCGGCATCGACGTGCTGTCCGGCGGCCAGGAAGCCGAGCTCACCGCGCTCGGCGTGATTTCCGGCGTGCATCGCGCCGACGGCGTCGTCGGCGATCTCGGCGGCGGTTCGCTCGAGCTCGTCGACGTGCGCGGCACCCGCGCGCGGCACGGCGTCACCCGCCCGCTCGGCGGCTTGGCGCTTGCGGATATTTCGGGGAAATCCGTCAAGAAGGCAGAAAAATTCGTCAAGAAGTCGCTCACCGGCCTGCCGGTGCTCAAAGCCTGCGAGGATCGCAACTTCTACGCCGTCGGCGGCACCTGGCGGTCGGTGGCGCGGCTGCACATGTGGCAGACCGGCTATCCGCTCCACGTCATGCACGGCTACGCCATTCCCGCCGACGAAGCGCTCGAATTCGCCAAGCTCGTACACCGTGTCAACGTCGATACGCTGTCGAACATCGAGGTGGTGAACAATGCACGGCGGCCGCTGTTGCCCTATGCGGCGCTGGTGCTCGAATACATTTTGCGCATCGGCAAGCCGCGGCAGGTGGTGTTCTCGGCGCTCGGCGTGCGCGAAGGCCTGCTCTATTCGCTGCTCAAGAAGAAGGACAAGGAGAAGGACGCGCTGATCGAGGCGGCGCGCCATCTCAACCGGCTGCGCTCGCGCTCGCCGCAGCACGGCGAGGAATTGATCGGCTGGACCGACCGTTTCTTCGCCACCTCAGGCCTCGAAGAAACCGCCGAGGAACGCCGGCTGCGCCACGCCGCGTGTTTGCTCGCCGACATCGGCTGGCGCGCCCATCCCGATTATCGCGGCGAGCAATCGCTCAACATCATCGCCCATGGCGGCTTTTCCGGCATCGACCATCAGGGCCGCGCCTATCTGGCGCTCTCCGTGTTCTTCCGTCATGTCGGCCTGGTCATGGACGACGAATTATCGCCGCGGCTGCGCGAGCTGGTCTCGACGCGGCTCCTCGACCGCGCCCGCGTGCTCGGCGCGGCGCTCCGCCTCGCTTATGTGGTTTCCGCCGCGATGCCCGCCGTGCTGCCCAAAACTCCGCTCGCCATCGAGCGGCGCCGCCTGGCGCTGCGCCTGCCCGGCGATTACGCGGCGCTCGCCGGCGATCGCGTGATGAACCGTCTGCGCTCGCTGGCGCGGCTCATTGGCCGCGAGCCGGTGTTGCTGATGGGGTGAGATCGGGGCTGATCCGCAGCCATTTTTATTTGGCATTCTAGGTGTCTATCCATTCCAACACCCGAATAGTTCATCACCCGAATACACAAGGTTGCCAGTGGCAACTTTGCTTTGACTCATTGCTCGTGCGGGACTAAACCGCGGTCGTTTCAGAGTCTCCATACGAGACGACCATGCATAGTGCATGACTTTGTAACCGCTCATAAGGAAAGGAGAAAATCCAATGAGCAGAAATACCTCACCAAACAATAATCGTCGTCCGCTTATGATTTCCTGGGACAATCCCGTCCCCCCGAACTCAAGGCGAATGATCCGCCAATTGAAAAAGCACGGCCGCATTAGGAAAAGCGAGCCGAAGACGACCGTGGCATTGACGCCACACGGCCATACAAATTGGCGCAGGATTCGTCGTACGATTGAGCGCAACCTCCATCCTTCCAGAGGCAATGCGATGTATGCGAATCTGAACTCCAGAAGGGCGTTCGAGTACGGGCGCAGCACAAATTACAAATGGAGGCGTGTCCCCTGAGGCGGATGGCCAACGGAAGAAAGCCCCGGCATTGCAGCCGGGGCTTTTTTGTGTCTTACGGGCATTCATTCGCACCCTTTACACTTGACGCCTTTAACGGGCGGAACCAATTCAGCCGCATGGAACAATGGCAGCGGCAATTTATCAGATATCTCTTCCCTTATTCTGCGAAGCGGATGAACATCGAAGCGGCTTTTCTCGCCAAGAATCCTCATATTCCTAGGCACCTGTATAAATTCAGGACGTTTTCGTCCCAGCATCTCGACGCGTTGGATAGAGGTGTCTTATGGATGAGTTCGCCCGAACGTTTCAATGATCCCTTCGATACCACTGTTTATTTTGATCCCGGGCGTTTCCTAATAGAAGACCTGCCGCCCTTGGAATTTATAGAGAAAGTCAAAAAATTGGACGCGGCGCGAGCTAAAGGAGAACCGTTCAGACCCGAAGCCCTAGTACGTCCCATATCGAGTCGAGATTGGCGCGCAAAGGTCGAGGCTGGCCTACTAGCCGGCGAGCCAGCCGATCGTCGAGAGAAATTCCTAGCGATTGCCGACCAGATCATGCAGGCGCAAGGAACCCAATTGCGGCAGTTGATGACAAAGCATTTTCGCGGTGGGTTCAGTGTGCTTTCACTGGCCGGAAATCCAACGGCGGTGCTGATGTGGTCGCACTATTCGGATTCACATCGAGGTTTTTGCATAGAATACGACTTCGACAGCCTACCACCGGATAATCTCAAGCGCCGCCTATGCTTCCCAGTACTGTATCGGGCCAAGCGGACTGATGCTACCCGCTACATGACAAGACGCGACCCCAGGGACTTCAATAATCTGTTTGGCCAATACCTGTGCCTCTTGAAGGAACGCCGTTGGTCTTATGAGCAGGAATGGAGAATTGTCCATGCCCTAGGTCAGACGCACGCTAACATGGAACTCATCATGCCGAAGCCCAGCGTGATTATCATGGGTAGTCAGGTCAAGTCTGAGGACGAGCGCTTGATGCATGAATTTTGCAATCGTAAGAAAATACCCTTGAAGCGGGCAATTGAAGTTGACGGCCAAATGGAGTTGCAAATTCGCGATGCCTAGGAACTCGGCGGGCGGTGATCTGGAGATGTGATATGCTTTGGCGTAGCAATGCCAGTCGCCGCCCAGGAGTGCCGTATGGAAATGCCCGCCAAAGAACCCGGCCTGATCGTCGCCCCACTCACGCCGTTCACGGCGGACCTGACGGTCGACGAGGACGCGCTCAAGCGCCAGATCGACTACATCGTCGACGATTGCCGCGCCACCATGGTGGTCGCCGCCGGCGTCGAGACGCAGGAATACACTTATCTGAGCTTCGAACAGCGCAAGGCGCTGATCCGCCGCACCATCGACTGTGTCGACGGCCGCATTCCGGTCATGGTCGGCATTTCGCATCCCTCGTTTAAGACCGCGATTGAGCTTGCGCATGAGGCCGAACGGCTCGGCGCGGCGGCGGTGCAGCTGTTGGCGCCATTGCGGCCGTTTGCCGGGCCACCGACGCAAGCAGACCTGCTCGCCTATTTCGAGGCCATCGGCCGCGAAACAAAACTGCCGATCACGCTTTATCTCAATCCCGGGCCGGGCGCTGACGTGTCGATCCCCGACACCATTGCGCTGGCCAAGCTGCCGAACGTGCAATTGATCAAGGAATCCTCGCGCGATCTCGCCCGCGTGTCGCGGCTGATTGTGGAGATCGACCGCGCCGGGCATGCGCGCTACTTCACCACCATGCAGATGCTGCTGGCGACGCTGCAGCTTGGCGGCTCGGGCGCCACCATGCCGCCGCCCGCTTGCGAAATCGCGCGCCACGTCATTGATGCATTTGTCGCCAAGGACTACGAGCGCGCCGCGGACATCCAGCTGCAGTTCGCGCTGTTCCCGTCGAAATGGATGCACCGCGGGCTGGCGCCGGCCATGAAGGCGGCGATGAACCTGATCGGCATTCCCGCGGGCGAGCCTTATCCGCCTTACGCGCCGCTGTCGCGCGATGAGATGGCGGCGCTGGCGGCGACGCTACGCACGACGGTGCTGGCGCCGCGCTTCAAGGTCACCGCGGCGGCGTAAGCCAACTCACGTCTTTACCAGCCCCGCCGCCTGGGCGACCTGCGACCAGCGCGTCGTTTCGCTTTTGATGAAAGCGCCGAACTGGTCCGGTCCGAGGTCCTCCGGCACGAAGCCCTGCTTGTGTAGAGCATCGACAGCGTCCGGCGCATGCATCGCCTTGCGTGCCGCATCGGCAAGCTTGTCGATGATCGGCTGCGGCGTGCCTTTCGGCGCCAGGAGCCCGAACCACAGCGGCGTGCTGAAGTCGGGCATGCCGGCTTCCGCCATTGTGGGCACGTCGGGCAGCAGGTCCGATCGCTTATCGGCGGCGATTGCCAGCGGCTTGACCTGGCCCGCGGCGATCTGGCCGAGCACGGACGAGGCGATGGCGAAGTTCATCGCGACCCGGCCGGCGATCAAATCGGTGATGAGTTGCGGACTGCCGGGATAAGGCACCGCCACCAGCTTGACGCCGGCGCGTTGCGCGTAAAGTTCGCCGCACAGGTCGGGCAGGCTGCCGGGCCCGACCGAGCCGAACAGAATTTGACCGGGTTTCGATTTGGCGAGCGCGGTGAATTCCGCAATGCTGTTCACGCCGATCTTCGGATCGACCACCATGACGATGGCGCCGGTGGCAAGGAGCGAGATCGGCGCAAAATCCTTGACCAGGTCGAACGGCGCGTCCGGATGCGTGATCTTGTAGGTCAGCGTCGACAGCGCCTGCAGATAGAGCGTGTAGCCGTCATTGGCGGCGCGCGCGCCAAGGCCCGCGGCGATGCTGCCGCCGGCGCCCGGCTTGTTCTCGATCACGACGTCCTGGCCGAGGACCGTATCGGCGCCCTTGGCGAAGATGCGCCCGGTGATGTCGGACGACGATCCCGGCGTGAAGCCGACCATGAGGTGAATGGGACGCGACGGATAGGCATCGGCTGCCAAGGCACGCGAAGGCGAAAAGGCGCGCAACGGCGATAACATCGCTCCAAGACCGAGCAGCGAGAAAGTCCTGCGATCGACGCGAAATACCATGTTTCCCCCTTGTTTCCCGCTTGGCCAGCCGTTCGAGAGCAATAATCGCGGCGGCGTCTGATTACAATATTCCATGAGTTGCGTGGCACCGGGCGTCTTTGACGACGCTACACGACTTCCTCGGCCGGATGTAGCGGGGCGATGTCGCGCTGGACGCGAAGCGGCGCGATCGGGAATGCTCGACCGCGCCGCGTCGTCAAACGATCGCGGTCAAGGCGAATTTGCCGCCTGCGGATCGATCAGCGGCGTGATGCGCCGGATCGCCACGCGCCGGTTGGCGCGCTCGGGCGCATCCGTCTGAATTACGAGCCCTTGCTTGCCGTAGCCTTGCGTCACCAGATTCTCGGCCGGGACCTGAAATTGCTCGGTCAAGGCAACGGCCACTGCTTCGGCGCGCCGGTCCGACAGCGACAGATTGTCGATGTCGGAGCCCACCGCATCGGTGTGCCCCTCGATCAGAAAAACCTCCCGCGGATTGCGCGCGATCGCACGATTGAGCGCCTCGGCGATGAGCGACAGCCGGTCGACCTGATCCGGCGTGAGCTGCCACGACCCGGTGTCGAACTCGATGTCGAGGTTGACATACGGCATGTAGTCCCGGAGCAACTCGCTGTAGCGCACTTCGTCCAAGGTGTAAGGCCGATCGATGCGCTCCACCGGCGGCGCGATGAAGACGCCGTAGATGTCGGCCTCGTCGCCACGGTCGGCATCGACGATATAGCGGTCGCGCGGAATGCGGATCACCGGCGGCGGAACGTCGACGAACATGCCGGCCTGCGGCCCAGCAAAAACGTTGTCGATGATCACGATCTCATGGCCGTCGCGGTCCCGCCGCACGCGCCGCAGCAGACGGCCGTTATCATCGTCGGTGTCGATGATTTGCATGCCGTCGGGACGCAGCACGACGGTGACGGTCTGGTTGCCACGCCGCTCGACATGCACGTCACGCGCGCCGACCGCGAAACGGTCGACCTCATTGTGGCGGATGATCATGCGGTTGTTTTCTTGAACGATGGTGCGGCCGGGCTCTTGAATGAACACCTGGTTTCCTTGGCGCACTTCGTGGCGCTCCTGATGCAGCGCCTCGATGTTGGCGGTAGGCGCCTGGCCTTTCGGCGCGAGGAACTGCGATTTGCTGATCGTCTGGGTCGGTGGCGCGACCACGCCCGGGTTGGCGCTCGGCGCCGCGCGCTGGATGGCCGTGCCAGGTTGCGCGCCGGCCGGGCCGGGATGCGCGTTCTGCACCGCGGCGGGAGGCACAACGCCGCCTGGACCTGGGCGCTCATGCGGACCGGTGGCCTGCGGCAGCGGCTGCGCCGGAGTGTTGGTCCCCGGGTGCACGTTCTCCAGAGCTTTTGTCCCGTTCGGCGGCGCTTCGTGCGGCGGCGGCGTTCCCGGCGCATGTTCCTCCATCCGATGCTCAGGCGGTGTCGGCTGGTTCACATGAGGGGTCTCGCGCAGCGGCGCCGGAGGTTGGGACGCCGGATGTGGAGGTGGCGCCGGTGGCGCCGCATGCAGAGCAGGCGGCGGAGGCGCCGGATGTGGCGGTGAGGGAGGCGCCGGGTGTGGGGGCGCAGGTGCCGCCGGATGGGGAGGTGGCGGCGGCGCCGGATGCGGGGGTGGCGGCGCTGGGTGAACGGCCGGCGCCGCGGCCGGATGCGGCGGCGCCGGTGGCGCAGGTTTTGGCGGAGCCGGAGGGGCGGGATGTGCGGGCGCTGCCTTCGGCTGTTCCTGGCCGGCCGGAGCAGCCTGAGCGAGCACTTCGCCCTGTAACGGCGCCGCCGAGGCGTTCAGATTGTACGCACTCACGGCCGACAGGATCGTGCTCGCAAGAAGAACGGATTTCGTAGCTCGCATCTATGGACTCCCCCGTCTCGGCGCGTTCGACTGGCAGCCGCAGCAAGTGCAGCAGCAACCGAGACTGAACTAAGGCGAATGACCTTAGTTCCGTTCCACCGTCGCGACGCGGCCCTTTTCGATGGCGAGCGCGAGCTTGCCGTGCTTGAGCGCCAGCGCCTTATCGCCGAACAGGTCCCGCCGCCAGCCGGACAGCGCCGGCACCTCGGCATTGTCGCTGGCGGCAATGCGATCGAGATCGTCGACGGTGGCGATCACTTTGGCGGCGACGTGATGCTGCTCCGAAATCATGCGCAGCAGCACTTTGAGCAATTCGACGATTGCCGCGCCGTTGGCCGCCGGTTGCACGCGCGCCTGCAACGGCAAAGTTTTCGGATCGCGCGCCAGCCCGCGAGCGACCGCAGCGACGATGGCCTCGCCCCAGCGCGAGCGCTCAAAGCCCTTGGGCAAGGAGCGCAGCGTCTTGAGCCGCTCGGCGGTGGTGGGCGCCTGCACCGCGATATCGGCGATCGCTTCGTCCTTGAGCACGCGCGAGCGCGGCACGTCGCGGCTCTGCGCCTCCTGCTCGCGCCAGGCGGCGACCTCGATGAGGACCGCGAGCTCCTTGGGCTTGCGCACGCGCGTCTTCAGCCGCTTCCAGGCGTTTTCCGGCTCCATGCGGTAGGTGTCGGGCGAGGTGAGCACGCTCATCTCGTCCTCGACCCAATCGGCGCGGCCGCGGCGCTTGAGGTCCTCGACCAGCGCCAGATAGATGTCGCGCAAATGGGTGACGTCGGAAATGGCGTAGGCCAGCTGTGCCTCCGACAGCGGCCGGCGCGTCCAGTCGGTGAAGCGGTGCGACTTGTCGAGCGTATCGCCGGTGATGCGCTGCACCAGTTGCTCATAGGAAATGGAATCGCCATAGCCCAGCACCATGGCCGCGACTTGGGTGTCGAAGATCGGATGCGGAATGAGCTTGGCGGCGTGCCAGACAATTTCGATGTCCTGGCGCGCGGCATGGAACACCTTCATCACCCGCTCGTCCGCCATCAGCGCATAGAACGGCGCGAGATCGATGCCGGGCGCCAGCGCGTCGACCACCACGGCCTCGTCGGGCGAGGCCATCTGCGCGACGCAGAGCAGCGGGTAATAGGTCGTCTCGCGCAAAAATTCGGTATCGACGGTGATGAACGGATGGCCGGCCATGCGCCGGCAGACGGCGAGGAGTTCCGACGTTGTTGTTATTGTCTGCATTGCGGCTGGGGTAACGAAATCTAACGCCATTGAAGAGAGTGTGGTTCAGGTCCACCGCTGGTGGCAAGCCCTCGTTGGCAAGCCCCGCCTGGCTCGTAAAACGCCATTATCGGCCGCGAATCTTGGGCATGAAGATGAATTCCCAGGGGCTCGGCATGGCCCCCACCGGAACTTCGATCAGCGTCGGGCCGTCGCGATTCGCCAGCGCCCGCCGCAGCGCCCCGCGCAAGTCCTGCGGGCTGGTGGCGCGCAACCCTGTGGCGCCGAAGCTTTCGGCAAAGCGCACGAAGTCGGGATTGGCGAGATCGCTGCCGATCAGGCGATTGCCGTACTGTTCCTGCTGCATGCGCCGCACATTGCCGAAGGCGCCGTCATTGAACACCACCGTGACCAGCGGAATGCGGTGCCGCATCGCCGTGGCAAGCTCGTTGGCGGTAAACATGAAGCCGCCGTCGCCGGAAATCGCCACCACCGGCACGTCGGGCCGGGCGTGTTGCGCGCCGAGCGCGGTGGCAAAGCCCCAGCCGAGATTGTCCTGGTAGCCGGGCGACAGGAAGGTGCGCGGCTTGTAGACCGGCAACAGCAGGCGGGCGGCAAAGCCGACCTGGGTGACCTCGTCGACGAAAATGCCGTCCTCCGGCAATTCGTCGCGGATCGCCTCGAGATAAGCGATTTGCGGCGCGAGTTTCTGCAGCCGCTTGCGCCATGCGGCCTGGCGCTTCTGCATTTCGGCTTTGCGCGACGGCCGCTTGATATTGTGCGCCGGCAGTTCCGCGAGCAGCGCCTGGAGGAGCGGCTTGGCGTCGCCGGTCAGCGCGACGGCGGGCTTGTGCAGGCGGTCATGCTCCTTTGGGTCGGCATCGATACGAATGATCGCAAGGTCGCGGTCGATACCCCATCGCGGCGACTGCCATTGCCGCAACTGCATAAGGAGCCGCGTGCCGACGGCGAGTACAACGTCCGCTTCGCCCCACAGATCGCGGCCGAGCGGCAGCGTGACGCTCAACGGATCGCGGCTGTCGAGCACGCCGCGGCCGCGGCGATAGCCGAGCACCGGCGCCTGCAGCATGGCGGACAGCGCGGTGACTTCCGCCGACGCATCCTGCGCGCCGCCGCCGCAGACGATCATCGGCCGTTTCGCCGCGCCGAGCCGCTTGGCGGCGCGGCGGATCGCCGATATGTCGATCTTCGGTTCGGGGATGGGCAGCGGCGCCGGTACGGCAACCGGCGCGGATTTGCCCCAGACGTTGATGGCGCATTCGAGCGCTGCCGGACCCGGCCGGCCCATGCGCATCGCGCGCAACGCCAGCGCGGTAGCGCGGGCGGCTTGCTCCGGCTTGCGGATCAGCGCGCAATGATCGACCAGCCGCTTGATGATGCCGGTCTGGTCGCGGATCTCGTGCAGATGGCCGAGGTGTTTGCCGATATCGGCGTCGGGGATTTGTCCGATCAGCGCCAGCACCGGCGCATTCATCGAAAAAGCCGTGAGCAGTGCCGCCGAGGAGTTGAGAAAACCCGGCCCCGGCACCACCGCGTAAGCCTGCGGCTTCCCGGTCGCGAGCGCCGCGCCGAGCGCCATATAGGCGGCGCCCTGTTCGTGGCGCGTGTGCACCGTGCGCAGCCGGTCGGAAAACTTGAACAGCGCCTCGAACAACAGATCGTTCTGCACGCCGGGGAGTGCATAGACGGTGTCGAGGCCGTGAGCCGCCAGCGTCGCGACCACGGCCTCTGCCGCCGTCATCGGTGCCGCCGCGGATTTGGCTTTATTCGGCTTTTTCCGTTTCATCATCGCTTCCCGACCGCAGTGACTGTGCAGATCAGCGCCGATCTGTCGAGGGCGACCGCCGCTTGACATTTCGTTGCCGGCCATGTGGTTGTGCGCCACTTTTCACATCCCACTTACTTTTGGGCAAAATCGAACATGCACCGCTACCGCACCCATACCTGCGGCGCGCTCCGCGAGGCCGACATCGGCCAGGAGGTCCGGCTGTCCGGCTGGTGCCATCGCATCCGCGACCATGGCGGCGTGCTGTTCATCGATCTGCGCGACCATTACGGCCTCACCCAGGTGGTGGCCGACCCGGACAGCCCGGCGTTCAAGGTCGCCGAGACGCTGCGCTCGGAATGGGTGGTGCGCGTCGACGGCAAGGTTCGTCGCCGCCCGGGCGGCACCGAGAATCCCGATCTGCCGACCGGCGCGATCGAGGTCTATATCCGCGAGATCGAGGTGCTGGGGCCGGCCGGCGAACTGCCGATGCCGGTGTTCGGCGACCAGGAATATCCCGAGGAAACAAGGCTGAAGTACCGTTTCCTCGACCTGCGACGCGAGCACTTGCACCAGAATATCATGAAGCGCGGGCAGGTCATCGATTCGATCCGGCGCCGCATGAAGGAGCAGGGTTTTTTCGAATTCCAGACGCCGATCCTCACCGCCTCGTCGCCCGAGGGCGCACGCGATTATCTGGTGCCGTCGCGCATCCATCCGGGAAAATTCTACGCGCTGCCGCAGGCGCCGCAGCAGTTCAAGCAGCTCATCATGGTGGCGGGCTTCGACCGCTATTTCCAGATCGCACCCTGCTTCCGCGACGAGGATGCCCGCGCCGACCGCTCGCCGGGCGAGTTCTATCAGCTCGATCTGGAAATGAGCTTCGTCACCCAGGACGATGTTTTTGCAGCGGTCGAGCCGGTAATGCGCGGCGTGTTCGAGGAATTTGCCGGCGGCAAGCCGGTGACCAAGGTTTTCCCGCGCATTCCTTACGAGGAGGCAATTACAAAGTACGGCACGGATAAACCAGATTTGCGAAATCCGATCATAATGCAGGACGTGTCGGAAATATTCCGTGGTTCCGGCTTTAAGATATTCGCCCGCATCCTCGAGGCCAGCGATACGGCAGTATGGGCGATCCCGGCGCCCAGTGGTGGCTCGCGCGCGTTCTGCGATCGGATGAACTCCTGGGCGCAAGGCGAGGGCCAGCCGGGTCTTGGCTATATCTTCTGGGCGCTCGACAACGGCGCCGTGGTCGGGCGCGGTCCGGTCGCCAACAATCTCGGCGCCGAACGCACGGAAAGGCTGCGCGAGCAATTGAAACTGAAGGACGGTGACGCGGTATTTTTTGTCGCAGGTAGGGACGTTGACTTCATCCAATTCGCTGGCATCGCTCGGACCAAGATTGGAAATGAACTGGGACTCATCGACAAGGATCGCTTTGAGCTTTGTTGGATCGTCGATTTTCCGATGTATGGATTGAATCTTGAAGAGAAGAAAATCGAATTCTCCCACAATCCGTTCTCAATGCCGAATATGGACTTAGATGAATTCCTCGCTTTGGACGCAGATTGGGAGAAAGTGAAATATATCAGAGCGATCCAATACGACATCGTCTGCAACGGCGTAGAATTGTCGTCCGGCGCCATCCGCAATCATCGCCCCGACGTGATGAAGAAGGCCTTCGCCATCGCCGGCTACGACGAGAGCACGCTGGAAGAGAAATTCGGCGGCATGCTGCATGCGCTCTCGCTCGGCGCCCCGCCGCATGGCGGCATCGCCCCCGGCATCGACCGCATCGTCATGCTCTTGTGCGGCGAGGAGAACCTGCGCGAGGTGGTGCTGTTCCCGATGAACCAGCGCGCCGAAGACCTGATGATGGGCGCGCCGTCCGAAGCGACGCCGAAGCAGTTGCGCGAGCTGCATATCCGGGTGGTCAAGCCGGAGTGAGAAGTGAATGATAAATATCGACCAGTATTCACTCGCCGCAATACCTATTGAAATGTACTTTAACGAGATAGCCCTTAGCCTCGGAACTGGTTTCGTTTGGGTTCACCACGACAAATTCTACCTAATTACAAATTGGCATAATGTCTCTGGTAAGGATCCTAACACCGGAAAACATCTATCCAGAACCGCGGCGGAACCGAACAGACTTAGAATTTGGTTCAATTCTCGGGGCCAGCTGGGAAATAAGATTGCAAAGTTCGCTCCGATACGTGACGCGCACAATGTAGGTCTTTGGCTTGTACATCCAGCCCACGGAAGGAACGTCGACATCGTCGCGCTACCGCTAGGGGATTACTCCGATGTCGACATGCATCCGATAAACCTGATGGCGAGTGACGACTTGCACTTACAGGTTGGGATGGACGTGTTTGTACTCGGGTTTCCGTTCGGTATTGCAGCAGGCGGCTTCCCTATTTGGAAGCAAGGCAGCTTTGCATCGGAGCCGGAGTTATCTCCGGCGGCCCAGCTTCATCTCTTCATAGACACCGCATCTCGCCCGGAAATGTCTGGTTCGCCAATCATTCGACGAAGCTGGGGAACGCATATGCTTGCTGGCGGCTCTGTAAGTATGGGCCCTGGGGCTGCTACGAAGTTTGTCGGTGTGTATTCAGGTAGGACGGCTACTAATGACCCTCTGGATGCGCAGCTTGGTCTCGCTTGGCCCGCATCTCTCTTGCCGGAAATACTGATTGGCGCGAAGACTGATGGATAGTACCAGGGCATCAAGGATTGCTTGAGATGCATAGTGGGCTTGTGGGGTTGCTCCAACAGCCAATTGACTGGCTCCAAAGTTACAATGGGGCTGTGACTTCATTTGCGACGGTATGGATTGCTATATTCACAGTCGTGTTGGCTTTTGTTTCCAGGCGGCAGGCAGCTCTGACTAGGGATTCGGTCCGAGTTGCCGAACGTGCGCTGATGTCGACTGAGCGTGCGTTTGTTTTTCTTGACGATATCAATGTCGATTGGCAAGTTCGTCCGCGGGGTAGTAGTTCTGTCGAATTTACTCTGCTCCGTGTAAAGCCCCGATGGCGCAACGCCGGCACGACTCCGACGCGAAATATGGTGATATCGGTTAACTGGACGCACTGGCCTCCGACCGGGAATCAGACCGGCATAGGTGTCTATGACGCCTCTGTGCCGGCTAAAGTAATGTTCTTGGGACCGCGGGCGTTTGAGTGGAGCGAGGCTATAAAAATCCCCGGCAATGTTGCAACTGAGGCGCTCGAAGGTCGCCAAGAAATTATCGTCTGGGGTCGAGTAGAATATGAGGACATTTTCGAGAATACGAAACCTCATTTCACCGAATGGTGTTATAAGCTGGATATCGCGGCACAGAGTGGAAACATAACAATTCAACCCGTGGCTTTCAGTGCTTACAATCGTTCCGACGAAGATGAAGAACGAAAGTATGTCGTGTAGCCGCTGCGCTGATAGAAGTTAGCGGGTCGCCAAAGGGCGTAATTCAAAAATACTAAGAGTCACTCCGCCGCCTCCGCGATCGTCTCGCCGCACGCAGCCGTGGCAACGGTCGCGAATTCCGCATGCAGGCGCTTGTAGCGCATCCAGCGCAAAATAAGCCGCAGCTCGCGCAACGCCTCAAGCGACAGCCGGTTGCCGTAGCCGAGCGCGCTGGCGATCTGGAAGGCCTTGCGTTCGTCGCGCCACCAGCGTTCCGCGCGCGCGGTTGCTGCATCGAGTGACAAGCCGCACAGGAGCGCGGCGCGGGCGCCGAAGCGCGCGCGGACGGCCGGGTGCTGCGGGCCGCGGCGTAGCGTGCGCTCGACCCGCAGCTTCAGATCGGAAACCGCCGCGGTTTCGTCGAATGCGGCGCCGATCTGCGCCAGCGCGGCGTCGAGCGCCGAGCCGGTTGCGGCGCGCGCCGCGCTTGCGGCCATGCGGATACGTTCAAACTCGCGCGCCTCGCGCTGCCCGTGCGGCATCAATGCCCCAATTTGGCTTCAGGCGCGAGGTAACTATAAATGAGACAAATGTCAAGAGGCGGTAACACGAAAAGAGACGCAACGGCCGCGCCCCGAGCGCAGCCGGCGCGTCGCGATTCGGCTCGGTTCGGCTAAATTCGGGAAAGCCTGCGGCCTAGACTTAGAAAAGCTTCAGCCCGCACAGCACCTTGCCGACGATCTCCAGCTCATTGAGCGGCACTTCCTCGGCGGCATGGTTGGGATTGTCGGAGATGATCTTCACCCGCGGCTTGGTCGCGGAGCGCACCACCTGCAGCCGCTTGACGACGATGCCCTCGAAGCTGTCGCGGATGGCGTAAAGCCCGTCCGGCGAGGGGGTTTTGTGCCCGGTGTCGACGATGACGCGGTCGCCCGACATCAGCGTCGGCACCATGCTGTCGCCGGTGGTGTCGAGCACCAGAAGCCCCGAGGCGGAGGTGTGCAATTGCTCGCGCACAAAACTCGGCGGAAACACCCAACCCTCTGATTTTACAGGGTCGGCGTGCTTGCCGTCCTTGCGCACTTCGCGCGCCGGGACGCCGCCGCCGCCGAGCCCGGCGCGGGTGTCGAGCTCCGGCACCTGGCCGATCGCCGGGCCGAACGGCTCGTCGGGGGCCTCCTCGCGCAGCACGTCGCTTGATTCGAGATGCGCGCCGGTGGTGCCCGGATAGCGGCCCCACAGCAGCATCTGCTCGGGCGTATAGCCGAGCACGTTGGCGAACGGCTTTAAGTGGTCGAGCCGCATGCGAATCTGGCCGTTCTCCAGCCGCGACAGCTGCTGCTTGGAGACGCCGGAGCGTTTGACCAGCTCGGTCCGGCTCATGTGGCGGGCTTCGCGGGCGTAATAGAGGCCGGTCTTCGTGACTTTCGGCTTGCGTGGCATGGGCTTATCTCCGGCTTATCTCCTGGCTGCATTGTCACGGATTCGGTGTAATCGCGCTAGACTCTAAACTTGTGACTTGACGGCCGATTTGTCCGCCATTATGTGACGATTGTCACTAAAATGGTATCGGAGGGCGGACCATGCAAATCGACTGGCGCGACGACGAGATTGCGCTGCTCAAGCGGCTGTGGGCGCAGGGCGAAACCGCAGCAAGCATTGCCGAACAACTCGGCGGCATTTCGCGCTCGGCGGTGTTGGGAAAGATTTTCAGGCTGCGGCTCGGTCCCGGCGCCAAGAAACAGCCGGGCAAAGAGCAGGGCAAAGCGGTCGCGAAAGCGAGGGAGCGCCCGGCGCGGCGCCGCGGCGTTGAGCCTTCGTCGCCGCCGGCCGCCAAAGGGCGCTACGGCAAGACGCTGTTTGAGCTGAGCAACCGCTGCTGCCGCTGGCCGTTCAAGCGGCCGGGCACCGATAAATATTTTTTCTGCGGCGTCGAGGAAGCCGACCTCGAAAATGGCATTCCCTACTGCGCCAGCCATATGAAGCGCGCCTATCTGGTGCCGCCGCCGCTTCGCGAGCGCCAGCGCAAGCCGCTGCGCGCCGCGTAACGAGGCGAACCCGATGGCTGCCACCGATCGAGAAGAGCCGACGCTTCACGAGGAAGCCGCGATGGCGGCGCGCGCCGAGTTGCGCGGCGATCGGGCCGGCATTCTCGGCGCGCTCGGCCCTGCCGCGCAGCTGTTGCCGGCGCGCGCGCGGAGCGTGCCCGACCGCTGGTCGTTCGTGCATGTCATGGACCGCATGGAGGAGGCGTTTCGCGTCCTGGCGCGGCTGCCGCTGCCGACCCGGCCCAAGGGCTATATCAATTCGATGCCGATTTACCTTTACGATCAGGGCGATCTCAACTCGCAAGCGGAAACCTACGAGCTTGAGCGCATGGCGAAAATACGCAACCGCGTGCGCCTGCCGCCTTCTCCTGCCGAGATCGAGCGCATGGAGCAAGCCCTGGGCTGGCCCGCCGCCTATCTGTCCGCCGCGGAATTCCATCACGTCGCCCGTGCCGTCAATCTCGGCTCGCAGTGGGCCGTGTTCGAGGTCAACGTCGACAAGGCGCTCAAGCGTCTCAAGATCACGCGGCGTACCTTTAATGCCCGCAAGCTGCAGGGCCTGCGCATCATCGCGACGGAGCTCGTCCGCCGCCACGTACCGGTCACTTGACGGGCCGGCTAGCCGTGCCGATGCCGCCCGCGAAACCTCAGCAATCCTTTATCGAAGCCTATCGCCACGGCTTGATGCAAGGCCTGGGCGCGCGCGCCGCCGCGCGGCTGTCCGAAGACCAGATCAACGCCGGCGCCACGTTGGTCGCCGCCCGCGTCGATCGCGAGATCGAGTGCATGCAGCGCGCCGGCGAGCTGAAAGCCGTCAACAGGTCCTATCGCGACTATCGCGTGGCCGCCACCGCGCGCGGTGAAAAAATCTTGCGCTACGCGGCGTGGCTCGACCGCTACAAGGCCAATCTTATCCGCGACATCGCTGCAAATCTGCGCTGACTTTTGCGAATCAAATCCGAGTGCGTGCGGCTGCCGCACCAAAACCCCCCGATTTCGATCATGCCCGCACAAAAATTTTTTCCATTATCGTATCAAAGGCTTAGTCTCACGTTCCGTGACGGACGATTGGTCGCCCGTTTGACGGCCGATTGTTTTGCGCGCATGTCCTCGCGCGCATGCGGGCCTTGGCGAACTGCGCCCGCCGCACTTTCCGATCAGCAACAGACGCATCCACCGCCGGTCCACCGCCGCGCTTATTGCGGCGCGCCGGCGCGCGGCTGCCGGTCAAGCGCAGGTGAAGCCGTGAAAACCACAGGCAAAGTGAAATTCTTCAACGACACCAAGGGCTACGGATTCTTCATCCGCGACGACGGCAGTGGCGACGTCTTCGTCCACCGCACCGATCTGCCGGCCGGCGTCGCCGCGCTCTACGAAGGCCAGGCGGTGACGTTCGATATCGAGCGGACGAGCCGGGGGCTGCGGGCGGTCAATATCGCTGTGGTGACGAGCGAGTAGGGCCGCTATCGCCGGCCGGAGTCCGCGCAGAGGTCGTCTGTTTCCGCGCCTCAATATACGCCAAACCGCGTTCGTCGCAGCTTTTGTGAGGGTCAAACAATGATCCCGTACAAATGGCCCGTTGCGACTGCGATACCGCAAAACCCGGAAGTCCGGCGCGAAATCGCCAAGGCGCTGCGCACGTTTGTGGAACACGAGGGATGAGCGGCTGCGCCAGCGCCGGGCCGAGATCGCCTCCATACGGCAAGGCTTGGCCGAGATCGCGCGCGACGTCGCCAAGTTTCGCCGCGACGCGCCGGCGCTGATTTTATCGGAGCTGTGCAAGTACGGGTACAATCCCGAAGAGCCGCGGTTGCCGAAACATAATACGGGCGGCGGACAGTGGACGCGGGTAGCCGGCAATGACGATCAGAATGCTGTGTCAGACGTACCACAATTTCAAGAAAACGCGGAAGGCCATCATTGGATACCAGACGCAGTTCTCAAGAAATTCAAATTCAGGCCGGAAACGCGAAAAGTGTTAGAAAATGCTTCTTCCGGTGCTCTGGCGGACCCGACTGTAAATTACTTCCACCGCGAGCACCGACAATATAACGACGCGGTCGAGCGATACATCAGGAAGTTTCTGGCGGAAAATAACATTGCCGAGGAAGAATTGACTCCGGACCAAGCCGAGACCCTTTATATACGAGTTCGCGGCTCGAATGATCCGGTTATAGGCGGGCTGAATCGTAAAGTACTTCGGGAGAGGCTAAGATATATAGAATATTTCTACCTTCGCGGCGGCGGAGACGAGGAATAAGATGACGCGATTAGAAGAAGAGCGCCAACGCTATCGTGCGCAGGCTGCTATTTTTCGCCAGCTTCACGAGCGGACAGAGGCTGTGCTTCAGAAGTGTGGACGCCTGGATTACATGCCCGACGGGACGTATGGCGATTTTACGGTGCACAGTGATTACAGTGGATATCCACAAGTGGTGGTATTCATAAACAACCTCGAAATGCTGCGGCCGAAAATCGTCGCTGAACTCCAAAAGCTTGTTGAGGGATATCCGGGATGGCAGATCGCGCTTACGGTTGCTGTCCGCGGGCACGATGACGATTGGCCGGATATGGGAATCTACATCCGACCTCATGAAATCATCGATGCGCTGCAACGCCAATATTTTCCGAAAGAGTTCCGAAGTATTGAATTCGAAGGAGCTCGGAAGGGAACTGCGTTCGATTAGGATCGCGGAGGCGCGCCGGTGACGAAGAATAGCATCATCATCACACGAGCCGATATCGATACCATGGATCGCGACGAATATGATCGTCGTCAGAATGAACAATATATCGTATTCGAACGTCTCTGCGATTTGGTCGGGGAAGTGCTCGAGCGCTTTGGCCGACCGGACTATCTGCCGGACCAGCCTCATGGAGACTTTCAAATCAATTGCGATTATAGTGAGTATCCGCGGGTTGTTGTCTTTGTTGACAACCTAAAACTTTTATTGCCAGCCGTCGTGGATGCTCTTCAGCAACTCGCGAAAGAATATCCGGGGTGGCATATCGATCTTGCGGTCACGACACGTGGCCACGAGGATTGGCCGAATATGGGTATCTCCATTCGCGCCGACGAAATTGTCGATGATTTGCAGCGGCAGTATTTTCCGAAGGAGTTCCAGGACCTCGCCTTTGAAGGAGCCCGGCGCGGGTCGGTGGTGGACTGAGACAGCGAGTCCGAGCAGCATTGTTATCTGCCCGTAGCCGTGCCTCTTGTGCCCGCTCCGATAGGCAGCGGCGATAAGACACGGCGGATTTTTCACCCGCGACGACGGCAGTGGCGACCTCTTCGTCCACCGCACCGATCTGCCGGCCGGGATCGCCGCCCTCTGCGAAGGCCAGGCGGTGACGTTCGACATCGAGCGGACGAGCCGGGGCTTGCGCGCGGTGAATATCGCGGTGGTGGCGGAATAGCCCCTTCCTTGTCGCGAGGAGCTGCGCCGACTTTCGCGCGCCGGTCCGATCGCTCCCTTCCGCACGTCCCGAACCACACGCCGGCTCGTCGCCGCGCTTGAGCGAGGATCAAACAATGATCCCGTACCAATGGCCAGTCGCGACCGCGATACCGCAAAACCCGGAAGTCCGGCGCGAAATCGTAAAGGCTATCCTGACGCTCACCGAAGATCAGGACGAGCGCTTCCGGCAGCGGCGCGCCGAGATCGCATCGATACGGCAGGGCCTGGAAGAGATCGTGCAGAACATTCGCAAGCTGCGCCGTGAATGGCCGCTGTTGATTTTGTCGGAGCTCCGCAAATACGGCTACAACCCCGAAGAGCCGCGGGTACCGAAGCACAATGCAGGCGGCGGGAGGTGGACGGACGGAGGGACGCAATTTGCCGCGTCGGGGTCAAACGATACCGCCTCAATTCTGAGATCCCGCGGCGGACACCACTTTGTTCCGAGAGCCGTTTACAAGGACCTGCCGCTCAAACCTGAGACCAAGAAGGTATTCGATGATGCGCGAACCGGTCCTCTGAAAGGAGGTCGGCATGGCTGGGATGCGGAGCACGATGCCTACAATCAAGCAGTCGCGGACGCACTTAAAAAATTCCTCGCAAGAAACGGAATTGAACCGCAGGACATGACGCCAGAGCAAGCTCTTCGTTTCGTATTCGATGTTATAGGATCGAATGACCCTCGCATCCATGACTTGAATCTGCGATTATATCGCCGAGAAATACTGCACTATATATTACACCATATGCTCCTTATGGACCCTCTCGAAGACCCTCTCGAAAGTGAGGGAGGATCGGATGACTGATCAAGGCAGTGATCCTCAGTACGAACAACAGGTCAAAACCTTCGATAGCCTGGTGCAGGCGGTCAATGCTGTCCTTGAGCAATATGGTAAGCACGACTCACTCGACCCGGGAGATTATTCAGTCTACGAGGATTACTGGGGATTTCCGCAAGTCAAAGTGTCGATCGCCAACCTAAAAATGCTTGAGCCTGTCGTTATTCAAAAGCTCCAACACGTGATAAGGACTTACCCCGAATGGGAGATCGTGGTGGCTGTTGTGCACCGACCCAATTACAAGGATTGGCCTGAAATGGGCCTGTACATTCGACGGAATGAAATTATCGATGGCTTGCAGCGGCAGTATTTTCCAAAGGAATTTCGGGACATCGTCTACGACGGCGCCAGGCGCGGAACTGTGAACGATTGAGCGAATGCTTACTGGCTTTCGTATCCAGGATGTGAGCGGCCTCAGTAGAAGGGAAACAACCACACAGCGACGCGAATGGACAACGAGGACAGTTCGTCTGGACCGTCCGTCAATGACTCAAAAACCATCGTCAGCGCGCTCGCGCTCACGCCGAAGCAGCAGGAAGCCCAATCGCTCCTGCAAGGCGGCAAGCGCCACATTCTTCTGGTCGGCGGCGCCCGCTCCGGCAAGACCACGGTGATCGTCAACGAGATCGCGAAGCGCGCGCTCAAGGCCGACGGCTCGCGCCATGCGATCTTGCGGTTCCGCGCCAATGCGGTGCGGCCCTCGATCGCGCTCGACACGTTGCCGAAGGTGTTCCGGCTCGGCTTTCCCGATCATGTGCTCAAGCCGCACCGCACTGACGGCTATTTCTCGCTCGACAATGAATCCGAGATCTGGTTCGGCGGGCTCGACGAGGACGCCCGCGTCGAGAAAATTCTCGGCAAGGAATACGCCACGATCTTCTTCAACGAATGCTCGCAGATCCCTTACGCCTCGGTGCTGATGGCGCTGACGCGCCTGGCGCAGGTCGTGAAGAACGCGCCGCAGGCCGCATTTTACGACCTCAATCCGACCAACAAGGGGCACTGGACCAATGTGCTGTTCGGCGACTTGCGCGATCCGGTGTCGCGGCTGCCGCTCGACGATCCGGACGACTACAAGCGGCTGTTTCTCTCGCCGCGCGACAACCCGCATCTGACGGAGAATTATCTGAAAAGCCTGGAGCGGCTGCCGGAGCGGCAGCGCAAGCGCTTCTATGAGGGCGTCTATGTCGACGAGCTCGACGGCGCGCTGTTTACGTACGAGATCATCGCCCGCGCCCGGGTGACGGAGTGGCCGGTGGAACGGCGCAGCCGTGTCGTCGTCGCCGTCGATCCGTCCGGCGCCGCCGGCCGCGACGATGAGAGCGCCGATGAGATAGGCATTATCGTCGCGGCGCGCGGCGACGACAATCATGCCTATGTGCTGGCCGACCGCTCGCTGCGCGACGCGCCGGGCGCCTGGGCGCGCGCCGTCGTTCAAGCCGCTGCCGAATTCGGCGCCGACCGCATCATCGCCGAGGAGAATTTCGGCGGCGCCATGGTGCGCGCGGTGATCGTCGCCGCCGGCGCCGGCGTGAAAGTAGAGATGGTGTCGGCGAGCCGCGGCAAGGTGCTGCGCGCCGAGCCGGTGTCGGCGCTCTACGAGCTTGGCCTCGTCCATCACGTCGGCCGTTTCGCCGCGCTGGAAGATCAGCTCTGCGCCTTCACCACGTCCGGCTATCGCGGCGAGGGCAGCCCCGATCACGCCGACGCGCTGGTGTTCGCGCTGAGCGAATTGATGCTCAAGGAGCAGGACGCAATTTTTGAATATTACCGCCAGCGCGCCGAAGTCGCGCGGCGGCAGGCGGAGGAACCGGCGCCGCGACCCGAGCCCGAAGCGCCGACGCTGGCGGGTACGGACAAACCGGTTATCGCCACGCTCGTCCGCATGCGGCCCCCGGGCGAGGTGTCGACCGTTCACGGTTCGTCCGGCACATTATACATAGCGGCCGCCGACGGCAGCTTTGCGATGACGCCGGACGACGCCGAGGCGCTATTCGGGCACGGCTTTGTGGTGATTGAGGAGGATCGACCCGATGATCCCTTACAAGCCGAACCGGCTTTATGCCATACCCCAGACCCTGGAAAAGCGGCTTGAAATCGCCAGGGCGATCCGGAAGCTGTTCGAACAAGATCAAGATGATGTCACGAAGGCGAGCCCGGACGATCCGCAACATCCCGGATGGCCAGCCGGCACGCCCAACGGCAGGGGCGGTCAATTTCGACCGAAGGGCAATAGTTCGAGCGTGATCACGGCGGCTCGCAGTGGACAATCTGAAGCTGAGTGTAACGCACAATTGGCTAGAGATGGTATTATCTGTAATGCGCTTCATTCGCGGGCATGTTGGGCCCAAGCTATGGAGCGCTACGCTGCCTGCCTGAGCGGTCGACCGATACCGCCACTGAGCTTTTAGGCTTCTCATGATTGTCGCAAATCGCACGCTGAAATTACGCAAAGACGGCGCTGATACGGGCGTCGCAGTACGAATTTTTGCTCCTCGGCCTGATCGAGATCATTGGATGTGCGAATACGAAATCGATTGGCCGGAGGGTACACGCAAATTTGCTGCGCACGGACTTGACTCAGTCCAGGCATTGGAACTGGCTCTGAAAATGATTGGATCGGAGATTTACACAAGTGAGTATCATAAATCGAAAATGCTGAGTTGGGAAAAACCGGGCCGAGGATATGGATTTCCGGTAGCTCGAAACATGCGCGATCTTCTCGAAGGCGACGACGCGAAATATCTCTGAGCCGATCCATTCGCCTCGTGCGCCGAAACGGCGCTTTTCTATTTTCCCTTTGATCGCAGCGCGTCGGGGCATCAGCCCTGCGCAGCTTCGTGCCTTGCGCATTCGCAAACGGAAAACCGCAAATGACCGAACCGAGCCGCGGCGCGGGCCAGCCGAGCTGGCCGCTGTCGCCGTACCAGATCGCGTACAATGCCAGCGCCGCCGCGCGCCCCCTCCCTAACCCTCCCCCGCAAGCGGGGGAGGGAAGGGTGGGGGCAGCCGGCATCGCGCGCGGTACCGGCGCGGATTGGTTCGGCCCGCTCGATCCGCTCAAACCCATCGCGCCGCCCGACGTTGCCGGGCGCCGCTTCGATTTTCCGCCCGGCTATAATCTCGTCACCCGTCCACGCGCCTACGAGCCGGTCGGCTTTGCCGAGCTGCGCGCTTTCGCCGACGCCTACGATCTTCTGCGTCTCGTCATCGAGACGCGCAAGGATCAGATGGAGCGCCAGCGCTGGCGCATCAGGCCGCGCACGCCCTCGCATCCCGCCGCCGCAGGCGGGGCAGCGTCAGGCAGATCGCATAAAAGCGCGGCGATCGACGCCGGCGTGAGCGCACGCATCGCCGCGCTCGAGCAGTTTTTCCAAAAGCCCGACGGCGTGACGCGCTGGAAGGCCTGGCTGCGCTCGCTCCTCGAAGACATGTTCGTCATCGACGCCGCGACTTTGTATTGCCAGCGCACGCGTTCGGGCCAGCTCTGCGCGCTGGCCCAGCTCGACGGCTCGACCATCAAGCGCGTGATCGATGATTGGGGCCGCACGCCGCAACCTTATTACGACCCTCTGTCCTCCCCCGCTGGCGGGACAGGGGAGAGTGGGGGCATGGTTTTTCCGCCGGCCTATCAGCAGGTGCTCAAAGGCTTGCCGGCCGTCAATTACTCGGCGCACGACATTATCTACCGGCCGCGCAATATGCGCGCGCACCGCGTCTATGGCTATTCGCCGGTGCAGCAAGTGCTGATGACGGTCAATATCGCGCTGCGCCGCCAGCTCTGGCAGCTCGATTATTACTCCGAAGGCTCGATCCCGGATGCGCTGATCGGCGTGCCGGCCGGCTGGACGCCGGATCAGATCAAGCAATTCCAGGATTATTGGGACACCGAGTTCGCCGGCGATCTCGCGCGGCGCCGGCGCGCTAAGTTCGTGCCCGGCGACACCGCGGTCAAGATCCAGCAGACCAAGGAGCCGGAGCAGAAGAACGATTTCGACGAATGGCTCGCCCGCATCATCTGCTACGCCTTTTCGGTCCCGCCCCAGTGGGCCGTCAAACTCATGAACCGCGCGACTGCCGACAACCAATCGGCGCAAGCCGAAGACGAAGGTCTCGAACCGACCAAAGAGTGGGTCAAGGATCTTATCGACGAGATCATTGCCGAGGAATTCGCCTCACCGGATCTGGAGCTCGCTTGGCTCGATGAGGATGAGGCCGATCCGAAAGGCCTCGAAGCTGTCCTCGAAGGCCGCGTCAAGCTCGGCGCCGTCACGCTTAACGAAATGCGCGACGCCCTCGGCCTCGATCCCTACGCCAACCCCGCCGCCGATCGCCCGATGGTGCTCACCGCGACCGGCTATGCGCCCATCGAGGCGGGGGTGGGGGCCGATGCGGGTGGTAAGGCGAGCCAATCGGCGAACGGTACTGGGCCGCACGCAACTGTAGCGCGGATGAGCGCAGCGAAATCCGGGGATCGGCAGACGGCATGCACGGTCCTCATCAAGGACTACAACCCCGACCAGCCCCGCGTGCCGGCAGGCAGTGCCGACGGCGGGCAGTGGACGAGCGTGGGGGACGGTGGCATTACCGCAAATATTGACGGCGCTCTTGATTATGGCGGTCACGCCGGTCGCGACGTTTCGGCGGATGGAGCTGATCCAGCTCGCACCCCCGTCATTCAAATTGCTGCATCTGGAACTCTTCCATGTGATGGCTTCTCAGGCGGGTGTCAAAGTGGAGGCACGTATGGTACAAATGCCATGTATCACATGATGGGCCTAAATCTTTGTCGGGAATGTGCAGTAAAATTTGCGGGTGTTGAGAATGCGTCATCCCGTGAGCAGACTAAGACGCTAAGTCCCTTCCAGATACGGGGGAGGTAGTCAATCATGACTGATCGCAGCGTTTGTATCGGCAATCTGTCAGTGGGCGATATTTTTCATGCCGAATACCCCAACGGGGCAAGTTGCATTTGCTTAGTCCTGTCAGTCGATGAAGCTACTATTTACGCGAAACGAATTACCACCCAACAGACTCTATCGTTCAATCGCGGGACCGGTGTTGAGGAGGTTGCTCCTGGCGAGCCAGAAGCCGTCATAGATTCGGTCGCCCCTCTTCCGCCGGAGGTTCACAACACATTCTTGGAAATGGACAATAAATACGAAGCCCTGATGTCGATGGATAAGGTATCGCGATTCCGGGATTTAGAGCGGCACAAATTGACTGAGGCCGAGAAAAAGGCGTTGATTTTCGTGTATTCACATTACCTATCGAATGCGTTACCGGGGGCGCGGGCGGATAAGAATGAAGCCAGCGTAGCTCGCGATGGCGATTGAGCTATTCGTTCTGTCCGATCAACTTCTGAGTTCTGTTGCAGACTGGCAATCGGCGATTGATCGCGAGGGCTATCCCCTCCAACTGGACGCAAACAAGCCGATAAAATCGCTCCAAGGGCTTTTGCCGGCGCGGTTGCGCGATATAAGGACCGGCTTCGAATGTAATCTCTGGCCGGGGGATGAATTCATCCGTGAAATGCCGGGCGTAGATTTTGGTCATGATTGGAAGCATGTCTTAGCCTTCCGATGGGGCGGTAACCTGAATCAAGTGCCTGCTGTCTGGATGGCGGCCACAGCCTATGCGAAGGCGACCAACGGTGTCGTGTTCGACGAAGAACAGGGTAAATTGCGCTCTGCGGCCGAAGCACAGAAAACGGTCGATGATATTGAACGCGAGATGCCGCAGATCGCGACGATGCTTCGAAATCTTATGAAGTCTTGAGTCCCATCTCGGCGGCGGGATCGGCTTGCCGAGTGTTTGATCTCCCACACTTTGATCGGCGTGCCGGCCGGCTGGACGCCGGATCAGATCAAGCAGTTCCAGGATTACCCCCTCCCTAACCCTCCCCCGCTTGCGGGGGAGGGAAGGGTGGGGGCTTCGCCGGCGATCTCGCGCGGCGCCGGCGCGCTAAGTTCGTGCCCGGCGACACCGCGGTCAAGATCCAGCAGACCAAGGAGCCGGAGCAGAAGAACGATTTCGACGAATGGCTCGCCCGCATCATCTGCTACGCCTTTTCGGTGCCGCCGCAATGGGCGGTCAAGCTGATGAACCGCGCCACCGCCGACAATCAATCGGCGCAAGCCGAAGAGGAAGGTCTCGACCCGACCAAAGAGTGGGTCGAGGATTTAATCGACGAAATCATTTCGGAAGAGTTCGCCTCGCCGGATCCGGAGCTCGTGTGGCTGTCTGAGGAAGACAACGATCTCGGCAAGAACGAAGCGGCGCTAGAAGCCCGCGTCAAGCTCGGCGCCATGACCCTTAATGAGCTGCGGGATTCACTCGGCCTCGATCCCTACACCAATCCCGCCGCCGACCGCCCGATGGTGCTCACCGCCACCGGCTACGTGCCGATCGAGGCGGTTGCTTCGTCACCCGCGGGCTTGACCCGGGGGTCCATGCTGCCTCGTCGCGCTATGGATTGCCAGGTCGAGTTACAGAAATACAGTCTCGACCAGCCCCGCGTGCCGGCAGGGAATTCTGATGGGGGACAGTGGACAAATGGGGATGGTGCAGGCGGCTCACCCAATGATCAGTCGAGTGGCAGTTCCGTACTCAAGACCGACGCACGGGTAATGTCAGACGCAACGCCGGACAATACATGGAAACCGGGCGCCCGTTATGCGCAAATTGTTGTTCGAAATAATGCCAAGACCAACAACCCAAAAATCGATCAGGGGACGGACACCCTCCTTCAAACCCTAGCGCGAATTCACGCCGCAGCGGGTGATGGATCAGGCTCATGGTTTGGAACACGCATCCATCTTCTCTTCGCAGGTGATGTGCGGTCTCAAAACTTGCCCGGCATCGGCAGGGATGGAGTCGAACAGAGCTTTAGCTTGGGCGATGTGGCAGACTATGGCGAGGATGGCACCGTTAGGGTGGACGTTTATATGAGAGATGACACCGGAAAAATCATTGCAATCTGGGATGTAAAAACAGGTGGTGCGGTGTTAACCGGCGCGCGCGTAAGGCAGTTACGGGCCGAGGCTGGTGTCGGCAGCGATGTTTCAGTGATTGAGCTACACGTGACCCGCGGAGCAACCTTTAAAGCGACAGGTTTTTCTGGTATTCTTAACATTGTCGCGGTGGCGAGACTAGGTGATGAAGTGCAGATTTCCAGTAATTGATGACCCACGCAGACTGAATGGCGAATTTGTTCGTCTCGTGAACTTTCGGAGTTGTGCCATGGCGATGGAATTATTTGTTCTGTCCGATGAACTGCTGAACTCCACAGCAGACTGGCAGGCCGCGATCGATGGTGAAGGCTATCCACTTCGATTGGACGGCATCAAGCCGATAGAATCGCTCCGAGGTTTTTTGCCGGCGCGGTTGCGTGATACAAAGACTGGCTTCGAATGCAATCTCTGGCCAGCCGGTGAGTTCATGCGTGAAATGCCAGGCGTAGATTTCGGTCATGAATGGAAGCACGTCTTAGCTTTCCGATGGGGCGGCAATCTGAATCAAGTGCCTGCCGTCTGGATGGCGGCCACGGCCTATGCGAAGGCCACCAATGGTGTCGTGTTTGACGATGAGCAGGGTAAGATCTACTCGGCAGCGGATGCTCGAACCGTGGTCAATGATGTCGAACGTGAAATGCCCGAAATAGAGGCAATGCTCCGGGATCTGAATAAGGCTTGAATGCGCTACCTGCAGTGCTCGACAGGGCGGCGCCGTCATGGGAATCCTAGGAAGGCTAAGTGATGTCGGATTCGATAAAGGTCGCCCCACCAAATTCGTTAATTGGAATTTCGGATGTCAAGAAAGGTGAGATTCCCAATTTTGACGTAGAGACAGGTATTTCTGCAACGGAAACCTGCATTCTTATCGGTTGCTGGCCTGAGATTGATGGAGAGACTGAAATTACCTTGGGACCGGCCGCTGAGATTGATCCAGGTTGTCCGCCGGCGTTCGACGGTCAATTGCAAGCGCCTAGCGGGCGTCTTCAGATTGTGACTGTCGAGTGGAAACCTTTACTTACGGCCGTTGCGACGAGTTCGAATACCAAAATCCGCATCTGGACAAATCGTCTACGGTTCCCTGACAGGATAGTGATAGGCTTCGATTAGGCGTTCTTGACGCTGCCGAGCGCCGGCCTATCAGCAGGTGCTTAAGGGTTTGCCTGCGGTCAATTACTCCGCGCGCGATATCATTTATCGGCCGCGCAATGTGCGGGCGCACCGCGTCTACGGCTATTCCCCGGTGCAGCAGGTGCTGATGACGGTCAACATCGCGCTGCGCCGCCAGCTCTGGCAGCTCGATTATTACTCCGAAGGCTCGATCCCGGATGCGCTGATCGGCGTGCCGGCCGGCTGGACGCCGGATCAGATCAAGCAATTCCAGGATTACCCCCTCCCTAACCCTCCCCCGCTTGCGGGGGGGGGGGAAGGGTGGGGCTTCGCCGGCGATCTCGCGCGGCGCCGGCGCGCTAAGTTCGTGCCCGGCGACACCGCGGTGAAAATCCAACAGACCAAGGAGCCGGAGCAGAAGAACGACTTCGACGAGTGGCTCGCCCGCATCATCTGCTACGCCTTTTCGGTGCCGCCGCAATGGGCGGTCAAGCTGATGAACCGCGCCACCGCCGACAATCAATCGGCGCAAGCCGAAGACGAAGGTCTCGAACCGACCAAGGAGTGGGTGAAGGACCTTATCGACAAGATCATTTCGGAAGAGTTCGCCTCGCCCGATCTGGAGCTCGCGTGGCTCGATGAGGATGAGGCCGATCCGAAAGGCCTCGAAGCTGTCCTCGAAGGCCGCGTCAAGCTCGGCGCCGTCACGCTTAACGAAATGCGCGACGCCCTCGGCCTCGATCCCTACGCCAACCCCGCCGCCGACCGCCCGATGGTGCTCACAGCGACGGGCTATGTGCCGATCGAGGCGGGGGTGGGGAGCGCGACTTCGGGGGCGAATAGTCAAATCACGCCACCCAGCATTCAAAAAGTCATCTTCGACCAACCGCGCCTACCATGCACACTGACGCGTAGTTTAGAGTGCTTAGATCAGCATGAAAAGCGAGAACCCTTTACGAAGGCGAGCCCAGACGATCCAGAACATCCTGGGTGGCCGGCCCTTACACCGGGAGGATTGGGCGGAAAATTTAGTCCAAAGGGCGGTGAGCAGGAAGTGGCGAGCTCTCCGGAAATTATCCCAGTCGTCGACTTTAGTGGAGGCCGTCATGAGGAGCTTGTAAACGCGTGGATGGATCTGTTCAAGAAAGAGGGTTATCCGGCGGTAAAGGAATTACCTATTCGGTTGGTCAACTCAACGAATGTGTTTGGTCGTCTCGATATATTGGCAAAGCTGCCGATTTGTGCCGGAATATGCTATCTTGAGATGAAGACTGGGAATGATCCAGTGTTTACTGAGAACCAGAGACTCTACGTTTTGCTCCTTCTGCTGGGAGGACACGTCTACTCGACTGACACTAGGATTAAAGAACTGGGACTGGTCCCCGGTGTCCCATTTCCACCTATGCCGGTATTTGTCGTTTGGTCCAAACCTGGAGAGCCGGGATATAGGATTATTGAACTGCATCCAAAAAAGCCATCTGCCAATTGAACATGGGTGTTCGAGCGGAAATCATCATGGCAAAGATTGATCAGCCTGAAATCGTATTTGGCAGTGAGCTCGCGGTTAAGATCGGAGAGCTGCTTTGCGATGCCCTCTATGGCGATTTGTCCAGGCAAAGGCCTCTATCAGCCACCGACAAGGAAGGTTGTTGGCGTGTAGAAGGCAATTGGAATCGCAACGGCCTCACGGAGGGCCTTGCCGAGTTCTTTTTGTCCATTGAAAAATCGAATGGCCGCGTGACAGATATCGGTGAGGCTATGCGAGTTACGCCCCACCCATCAGTAGCCGCGTTATTCAGTGAACATATCGCACAGAAAACTGAAGGCAGAACGGGGGCCGTCGCTCCGGTGTATGGCTCAAGCAAATTGGATGAGATCGATCCTGAGGCGACCGCTCGGTGCATGCTGCTCTTGAACAATCTAGGCCACGGCGGTCTGGTTTTCTCTGATGATTTGGCCGTCGATCTCGGCCACGCACTTTGCGACGCACACTATGGCGACATTCAGCGCCAAATGCCATTAGCGGCAATAGATAAGGGGACCTATTGGCGTGTTGAGGGCAATTGGAATCGCGATGGGAAAGTGAGAGGGGCCGGTCCATTCTTCGTCTCTATCGAGAAGTACGATGCTCGGGTGACGGAGATTGGCGAATAAGACGGGCGCTGCCGTTAGCCCCAGAGCACATCTATTACTCCGAAGGTTCGATCCCCGACGCGCTGATCGGCGTGCCGGCCGGCTGGACGCCCGATCAGATCAAGCAATTCCAGGATTACCCCCTCCCTAACCCTCCCCCGCTTGCGGGGGAGGGAAGGGTGGGGCTTCGCCGGCGATCTGGCGCGGCGCCGGCGCGCCAAGTTCGTGCCCGGCGACACCGCGGTCAAAATCCAGCAGACCAAGGAGCCGGAGCAGAAGAACGATTTCGACGAATGGCTCGCCCGCATCATCTGCTACGCCTTTTCGGTCCCGCCCCAGTGGGCCGTCAAACTCATGAACCGCGCGACTGCCGACAACCAATCGGCGCAAGCCGAAGACGAAGGTCTCGAACCGACCAAAGAGTGGGTCAAGGATCTTATCGACGAGATCATTGCCGAGGAATTCGCCTCACCGGATCTGGAGCTCGCTTGGCTCGATGAGGATGAGGCCGATCCGAAAGGCCTCGAAGCTGTCCTCGAAGGCCGCGTCAAGCTCGGCGCCGTCACGCTTAACGAAATGCGCGACGCCCTCGGCCTCGATCCCTACATGAACGCCGCCGCCGATCGGCCGATGGTGCTCACCGCCACGGGTTCCGTGCCGATGGAGGCGGGGTGGAGGCGAGTCTGGAAGGCAAGCCAACCTGCCCGGGAACAGGAACCGAGCCGGACACAACCGTAGCCCGGACGAGCGCAGCGAAATCCGGAGAACCACTCGGGGTGCGTACGGTGCTCGCGAAGGATTACCACCCCGATCACTGTGTCGAGCCCGGAAGGGGCCTCCCTGAAGAGGAGTCAAGACGAACAGATATTAATAAAATCAATGAGTTGCTCACTTTTTGCGGAGGAAAGGCCGCGCCCAATGGCGAGTTAGCTGTATTTCGCCGGCTTCCAGCCGAACTCGAGAAAGTGCCTTCCGCCCAATGAATCGGACGCTCGAGCTGGCGTTCATCGTCGGTTAAGACGCTTGTTGACACTATCTCTGCGGAACCGTCGGAAGCCGCTTGACACCGCCGCGCGAGAACCCATATTGTTGTGGTAGATCAAGGGCTAAGGAGTCTGACCATGGCACTGCCCAAGGATGGCACTGAGGCTTGAATCGACTGCTGTCTGCTTAAGGGGACTACTACTGAACTTTGTAAGAACCCTGGCCCAAGACGGCACCTCGGTATCTCTGCTCAACATCGATCTTGACGGGTTGGGTGCGAGCAGAAGCCTCCCCTACGAAATTGACAGATACTTCGTTCCGGCTGATGGCGCCGAGCTGTTGCTCGTAGCGCGTCTGGTCATCACACGTGCACGCCCTAAGGGCGTTGCCAATGCGGCTACGCTGATGCGCACTGCCTATGAGGGCAGGCATCCGCGTCGTGCCCCGATCGCCGTGCGGCCGTTCGGGGATAGCGATTTTCTCGTCGAAGACGGCAATTCCACGGTGCTGAACGCTATCGCCTCCGCTTGGCCGCGGATCCTTTGTCTTCGGCGGCTCGACGACGCTTAGGTGCGGCTCCGTGCCGCTTGCCTTTGGCCCCGAGCGTTTCCAGGAGAGCTTGGGCACGCGCATACATGTTGCGCTCGTCGCGCGACATCAGCTCGATGGCCGCGCCTTTGTTGCATTTGCGCTCCTTCACGATCGCGACAATGCGCTGACCGAGTTTTCGCTCGACGACTCCCGCCGCCGCTTTCGCCTTGGCGAGATCGCCGAATGCCGCCTCGCCGTGCGCGACGGTATCCAGGCTTTCGATCGACCACTTGTTCAAGTCGACTTTCGGGCGAAGCTCGTCCAATAGCTTCTTTCCGGTCGCGGCCAAGGCATCGCGCTGGCCGGCGGGCAATATCTTCGACAGGTCGACCACGTAATCGAGATAGTTCTGACGGCTGTTGATGAACTGTTCGTCCGTCTTGACGTACTTCAAAGCCTCCATCGATAGCTCGATGGCCCGGCGCAGCAGCACCACTGCGTCGGTGCGAAGTGGCTCCAGATCGACCATGCGCCATCGAATATAGGCCAAGTCCCGCCGCAGCAGCCAGTTTGCCTGGCGCTGCACATCCTGATCCGCCTCGGGATTCCTCTTGGCAGCCTCAAGGCCGTCCTCCATTAACGTCGCCGCTTCGGCAAGAGCGCCGGCGTCGCGGCGGAGCTGTCCCAGCCGCAGTAACACAGACACGCGTTCAGGTCGCTTTTCCAAAAGCTCGCGGTAGATTTCCTCTGCGTTGCTCCTGAGCTCTTCGTTATTGGAGAACATCCAGCAGAAGGCTAATTCTTCACGCAGCACGTCGAACCGCTGTTCGTCCTCCTCGTTCCGGTCCGCCTTGAAAATCGCCATCGCAGCTTGGAACAAATCCGCGGCCGTACGAAAGCCGGCAGCGCGCGCGCCGACATCCTTCTGCGCTACGGCCTCGCTGCGCTGCTTATAGGCGCGCTTGACGGCATCCAGTATCGTCGTGCCATAGCGTTCGAACATTTTCGCCGAGGCGTCAGCGAGGTCCAATGGCCGGGCTTCGGATCGGTCGGCGCGGCCCATGGCACTGATCTTGATCTGCTTGTTGATCAAGTCGGCGTATTGTGCGCAGCCGTCGGTCAACGACTTGAGCGCGTTGAGATGGGCGTCGGACAACTGATCGCTGTCGGAGGCGGGCGTCACCGCGCCAGTGGCGCGCGCGAGCTTTTCCGGAGCATATTTCAAGCGATGGCTGATCTCGCTCCAGGCTTCCTCAAAGACCGAGCGCAGTTGGATTTCGCTGTGAGCGGCGAATTCCTTGTCACCGTCCCTCACCTCACACTTCAGGAGCACATGCACCGATGAATAGCTCGATGGCGGTCCTTGGCCCGGGGTATCCTTTTCCGGCGGCTTGAGCGGTAGCCTGTGCGTGTCCTCCACCACTTTCTTAACCTCCTCGTAAATGGAGAGGGGGTCGTTGAGCCGACGGCTGGTGTGGAATTCGATCTCGGCCACGTCCGTGAGTCTGTTGCCGGTCGAGCTGGCGGCTTCGGCCAGCATCAATTTCAACAATGACAGCAGCTCATCCAGCGACTGGGGAACCTCAGCATTGAACAGCTTGACGATCCGGAAGCCCGACGCATCTGTAACCCTTTCCGGCCTATACTTCGGGTCCCTTCTTTTGGCGTCCTCGTGATTACGGCGGCCCAGCACCTTCTTATAGATGTCGTCGGCCGATTTCGTCCGGCCCTTGAATGTATATGCGTTCTTCGCTGCGAGGCTGCCTCTGAGCAATGGGTCCAACCAAGCGTGCACGCGACCGGCGCGGAAGGCGGCCGCTTGGCAGTCCGTCATAAGGCGGTCCTCGGTCTTTCCCGCGTCTTTGTCCGCCATATCGTCCGGCCTCATAAGCGAGATGAAAACGCCTTGTCCTATCCTCTCTCACGAGTAGAATTGCGTCAAGGCGACAACCGGGATTGTGCTGTTTTGCATGCCGCGAGGGGACGGATGGCCGGCTTCCGCGGGTCGTCAATCTGACGTTGATGGACCGGGCTGCCGCAGGGGTGGTGCAGTCCCTTTTTGCTCGCTCTCAGAAATCCTGTAGAAACATAAAATGCTCGTGATCGATCAAGCCCGGAATGGCGGCACGGTGGACGTACAGGCCGGGGAACCGTTCCGTATTCAGCTTTCCGAAAACCCGACCACCGGATATCGCTGGCAGCTGGCGTCACCGCCGAGTGCGGAGCTTCGCGTCGTGGACGACGCATTCGAGTTCGCGCGAGGCAAACCGGGCGCCGGCGGCATGCGGCATTGGACGTTCGTTGCGGATCGTCCCGCCGTCGTCCGGTTGCAGTTCGATCGCAAACGCGCCTGGGAGACGCAAGCTGCTGAAGTCTTCACCATTACCATCGATGTAAAGGCGCACTGAGCTCATGCGGCGCCGTTGCGTAAATTCGCAACGGCGCGATTGCCTCGCCGCCTATCCCCCGACGACCCGGATGGTCCAGAAGTCGTCCGACAGATTATTGTCGAGCAGGTAGGCATAAGGCATCGAGAAGTAGCCGCCCTGGCCCCAGCCAGGACCCCATGAATTGCGGATAATGAACGTGTTTTTGTTGTCGTCATAGCCAACCGCCAGGACTGCGTGCCCGCCGACGATTGTCTCACCCGCGGCCGGCATGGATAAAATACCGCTCTGCGCCACCTGCTGGGACTCAAAGCTTTCATAAACAGTGAAGCCGAAGACGAAGGGATAGCCGGAGGCCAGGCAGCCCTTCATGTCGGCGAGATTTTGATCGATCGATTGATAGGTCAGCGCCTTGTGCTGAACCGCATCGGTGTAGCACTGCGGGTACGGCTGGGTCGCCGCCTTGGCGCCGGGAGCAAAGACATTTCCGGGCAGCGGCGGCGTGGCGTCGTAGGTCCACTCGCTTTCCGGGCAATCGCCCTGGCTGGCCACGCTCTTGATGCCGTCGCGGATGTAAGCGCCGGAATCGGAGCCGACGGTCCCCTCGATGCTGCGCTCGTTGTAATAGATGAACAGGCGCGACGGCGTGAACGACGACGACGGGTCCTGCTTCATCATGTCGAATTCGAGCGCGGCCGCGATCGCATTGGCGGTGCAGCTGCCGATCTGGCCTTGGTCATAGACGGCGGGACATTGCGGGCGCAGATCGACCAGGCCCGGAATAGTCTGCATGACGCCGGCAGGCGCGGCATAGGAGTAGTCGCGCTGGTCCGGTAGATCCGGCTTCCAGCCGTAACGCGCGATCTTGCGTTTGACGGGAAGGCTGATCGGCTTTTCGGGAAGCTTGCGCACTGTGGCCGCGATCGGGCGCCGCTGCGCGCCGCCGCCCCAGTCGGCGTAGAGTTGCTTGACGGTCATCTGCGGAGTGACGACGGTCGAGTTGTCGCAGTTGCCGTCGATCCCGGGAATCGTGTGCGGTCCGTTGCCTTGATTATCGCCGTCGTTCTGCCACAGCCACGGATAGTCCCAGGTCTGCTGAACCGACCAGGTGTTGTTGTAGTCGGCGAGCCACAGGCGGCGCTTGGCAAAGCGCGGATCCTTGCCCCGGAGCTGCTCCTTTGCGACATTTCCGGAATAGACGATGATCGAGAATCCAAGCGCCTTCTCGACGACGTTGCAGAACGCGTCGACGGCATCGGCGCTCGGCTGAATTCCGCTGCCGGGCAAAGTCTCCCAATCGACCGCGGCGTCGTCGCCCGGCTGCAATCGTGCGGTGTCGAGGAAGAACTCCGCTTCGCGCACCGGATCTGTTCCGTGGAAGAAATGATAGGCGGCAAAGCGCGGAGTGATTTGTAGAGCCTCGCCATTCACGTCGACGACGGAGACCGGGATGCCATCCATCCACGCTGCCCGGCGCGCCGCATAGCGCGGGTCGGCGTAGGTCAATCCCTCGGTCGCTTTGTGGAAAAGGAACGCGATCCCGCTCGCCTTGACCTGAGAAAACCCGCCGAGCGGACCGGGCGTGTCCTGGACGTTGTTGGCGTGGTTGATATCGATGACGAACGGTTTGTTCATGGCACGCGCTCCTGAAGGAGTGGCTTAAGAATTGAACACAGAGGCAGCAGGGACAGGCGGGGTAACGGGCATTGGCTGCGCCAATGCCCACAATCTGCAGCCGGGCTCCGGCTGTTTGGTCGAATCGATCAGGCTGAGATAAGTCGCGAGGGAGTGCCAGCAGGTCACGAACGGCATGACTTTGCCGGCGGAATTGACGGGCACTTCCGTATTGACGTGGACAAAGCCGAGGATGGCCGGCGGAATTTTCGTGACCAGGTCCGGGGCATTGTCGACGCGCCACGACGTCAAGCCGAGCGCATTGAAGGCCGCGGCGAATGTCGCATCGCCGACCAGCGGCGACGCAAACGTGCACAGCGCCGGATTGGTGAGCTGCTCGGTCTTGGCATTCTCCATCACGTAGAGCGTCGCGAGCGCCGAGCCGAGGCTGTGGCCGGTAACTTCCACCGAGGCGGCCGTCGGAATGCCTCCGGGCACGGCGGTTGCGGGCGTGTGACGGCGTACGAGAGCGGAAATTTGCTGGGCGAAGGTTCCCGCCGCCTTCAGTGACTGCCCCGGCGCCGCGCCCGGCATGGGGGGCTGGCAATCGACGACGTCCAGCGTGTCGTAGATGCGCGCAAAACCGGCGCCGACCGCGCCGCAGCCGAGATTTTTAAACGGCGTTTTATTCACGGCGTTGGCGTCGTCCCACCATTCGACGCCGTTCGATGTGCCGCGAATGGCGACGACGAATTGGCTGGGCGCTACATTGCTCTGAGCGAGCAATCCGTAAAATGTCGGCGCCGTACTCTGCAGGATAAAGTCCTGCATATGGATCCACGCCACCAGCCGGTAGCCCGGCGGAAAATCCGAAGACGGCGGCGGCGTCAGCGCCGTGGGTTTACTGAGATTCTGCGAATACATCGTGTAGGCGGCCTGCACGAATTGGCCGTACAGCGATGCGTCGGTCGGATCGAACGGGCGCGCGGCCTGCGGTGGCGGACCGATCGCGGCAGGCATTGCTGCCGCCGCCGGCGCCGGCCGCGCCGCCCCGCGCTTGGCCGTGACTGCGGGCGCTGCGGCGAGCGGCGGAAACGCGGCCTCGGTCAGAAAATTCTGCACCAGCTGATCTTCGCCGGCGCGCAGCGGGTAATTATAGGTGCCGCTGGCAGAGACGACGATGGTTGCGACCGGCATTTTGCCGCCGGCGCCTCTTTGAATTGACAGGTCGATGTCTACGGAAAAAAGGAACACTTGCGCCCGGCACGTAAGTTTCAGCGCCGCCGAGTCGGCCTGGATGTTTGTGACGTCGTAGTTCTTGTCGTTTCCAGGCGCGTCCGAGGAGGCCAGGGTGATATGGCCCGTGTCGGCGCCGGTCTTGGTCAGCGTAATCGTCTGCGTCACGCCGCCGGCATCGGAGTGAATGGTCACGGTGGGGTTCATGCTATTTTTCGCAACAACCGCGACGCATTACCACCCTCAAAGTTTCCCAGCGAGGCTGAGGATGTATTGGTTCGTCATGACGCCGCTATTTTCGTCCCGGCCTCGGTCGTAGCTCAATTTTACGGCGAAGTTTGCCGTCAGATTGTAGAAGATTGAATTATCCCACCAATACGACGATGCCCGGCTATTGTAGGCTTCGTACCAGGGATGAAATGTTTCACTAAAGCCGATGTTGGACCAGAAGTTGTCCTTGCTGCCCTTCGGAGTAAGGATAAATGTCAGCTCTGGCCCCAGCCGCAGCGATTGATCCCTGCCGGAGAACTGAAGTGGCTTGCTCTTTTCCATCGCGCTCGCGTATTGCAGATCGAAAACGGGATTGAATTGAAAAGCGGCTATATTTCCAAAAATGGGGGTTCCTCGCCAAACGTAAGGCACAGAAGTTACCCACGCCGGAGCGTACTGGGCCATCACGGCGATGGCGGTTGTGTTGTTAATATTGTCGAAGACGACATTAGGTACTACGCGAAACACATTAAAATCGCCGTGATCGACGTACGCTACTTCGCCAGCTAGACCAGCCGTTCTGGTATCGGCGTTATTTTTTTTTGCCAATTGCGGATTTGAATCATACTGTGTATTCAGTTGGCCGTAAATCGCCAGACTCTTCTCGAAAAGCCCAGTATAGTCTGACCCGAAGGCAATGACCGGGCAATCCGACAGGACCTCTGCGGCCATTCCTTGCGCCGACCAGATTTTGTTGTTGTTGGCGTAGTCGCGTTCGAACGAAGCTGACGCACCCTTTGATCCGCTGGCGGACACGCCGCCGCCGCCGACAGGTCCTACGCATCCGGCGCCAAGCCAGCCTAAATCCGACCAAGAGTTGCGAATAAGCGGAGTTAGAACGAATTCCGATGGCTGATCGCTCGGCGAATTGGGCTTATCCGTCGTCGCAATGTGGCTCCATCTGGCCGGCTTATTCTGAGCTGCGGCTGGCTTTGCCGCGTTTGTGTCCCCATCGCATCTAATCGCACTAAACTGAGGATTTTCCTGGATGACTGCGGCCCGGGCCTTCTCGGGCAGCTTGCAAAGGAAGCGCTGGGTGGCTGTGGTCTCCGCTTGGGCAGGAGTGAGTGAAACTGCGACCGGCAGTGCGGCCGCGAGAATGAAAAACGAACGTGCAAAGATGGTCATGACTCCGCCTGTTGCTTTTGGGGTCAAGTCGCTAAGCCGGTCGGTGCGTGCTGCACTTGGTTGATCAGGTCCGAGACTTTCGTTGAGCCGGACCACAATCGCATCACACTGTCGAAAAGCAGCACGTTTTTTGGATTATCGTTTTTGATCTGATCGTTGATCGCCATGTAGATGGTCGGATAATCAAAGTCGTTGGTCGAATAATCGATTGGATCTTTCCCCAGCTGATTGTCCGGCGTGACACCGGGTATACCCAAGGCCTCAAAGGCGGCTGTAACCCAGCCTGTCGCCTGATCTGGTGTATATCTCGGAGGTTTTGCGGGCGGGGGCGGGGGCGGCGACGGCCTCACCGCCATGATCTCGTTGCCGCGCGGGGGCGGGGGAGGTGCCCCTGTGGTCGTTCCGGCAATGCCAGCACCTTTCGACAAATATTGCGAAATGAAGCCTTCCAAGAAATCCGTGCCGGCATAGGCGCTGACCGCCCAAGCCAACATTGTTTGCCAGGTTGGGTCGTTCGGCCCTGTCGCGCCGCCATTCTTAAGATAGACCAGCACTGATGCCAGCCCGACGACGATGCCGATCAGAAAGCTAACGATCAGACGACCAGCTTCGAAAAGGTCGTTGGGTCCGAGCCCCTGCGCCTTCGCGGTATCCGACATGCCTTTAAGACCGATGATCGCGCGCGCGCCTTGACCGAGTATGCCCATGAGCGCGCCAATGACGAGAATTTCTAATACCATCGCACTCTCCCTAGATCACGTGAAAGACTGCTGCTGCGGATCGCGACGCATCCGCGAAGGCCTGCCTAGTGAAAGCGACCCGCTGCCGATTGTTTGCTTCGGCCGCCGCGCTTGCTGCGTTACCCCTGGCGGGATTAGCTGTAGAACTTGAGGCGCGGCCAATCGCCTGTGCGCTCGCAACGTCAAAGTCTGATGCGCTTCGGCTGGTTATAAGCGGCGTAGAAAACGCGGTTCTTGGCGTTGCGAGACTCGCATCCATTGGATGCGAATGGTCTGCAAGCAACGCACACGACGCTACCAACGCGGGCGCTGGCGCCCGATCTGCCCACACGACAAGCCCCCACTCATCGCAACGCCATTCCCTAGCGATCAGAGAAGCTTACTTTGAGTTGAACAATTTCAGGTGTCAATAGGGAAGTACGCAACCCGCGGCGCGCGCGGCAGCCAAGCCGAGTTGTGCCCTGGATCAACTCCCTGCACACGCCCCAACACCCGCAACAAGGAGTCCCCGATGGACGAGCTAAATCTCTTCGTACCCATTACCAAGATCGATGCGGCGCAGCGCCTGGTTTATGGCGTCGTTACCGCCGAGGCGCCGGATGTGTCCGGCGAGGTCTGCGATTATGCCTCGACCAAGCCGCACTATCAGAAATGGTCGCAGAATTTTGCCAGCGCCTCAGGCGGCAAGAGCTTCGGCAATCTGCGCGCCATGCACGGCAATGTCGCCGCCGGCAAGCTGGTCGATATCGCGTTTAACGACCAAGCCAAGCGCATCGAAATCTGCGGTAAGGTTGTCGACGACGACGAATGGAAGAAGGTGGAGGAGGGCGTCTATACCGGCTTTTCTCAAGGCGGCCGGTATTTGAAGCGCTGGCCCGATCCGGACGCGCCGGCGCTGACGCGCTACACCGCGGAGCCGTTGGAAGTGTCGCTGGTCGATCATCCCTGCCTGCCGGAAGCGACCTTCGCCGTGATCAAGGCCGACGGTTCGACCGAGCTGCGCAAATTCAAAACGGCCCCGGCTGACGCGCATACGATGGCGGACGCTCTCGCCAAGATCGGCGCACGGCATTCCAAGGCTGACAAGGACCGCATCAAGCAGGCCCACGATGTTTTGGTCGGGCTCGATCCCGATTGCTGCCCCGGCGCCGCCATTCCTGGCGCCAATGTTCATGCCAGGCCGAAATTCTCGCCGCAGGCGGGCGAAGGCGCCCAGGATGGCCAAATGGACGGTGGAGAGGACACCGATAAATTCGCCAAGATGCTCGACCGCAGTTTGGCGAAGGCGATGGCGGGCATCCACGAGATTGTCGACACCATGAATGCGCGGATCAAAAAGATCGAGGATCAGCCCTTGCCGCTCGGCACCAGCTCCGTGCGCGTCGTCGAGAAAACCGAAGACGCGAGTTTTCCCAAGCCCGAGGCGCTGCTCGACCAGCCGGGAGCGCTCGAGGCGCTGGCCGAAGCCGCGATCCGCAGAGCGCAGAGCCAACCGCTGCGCGCCATTCCGGGATTTAAGCCGCGGCAGGGATAACCGGCAGTTTCGGCACTGGGTGCCTTGCTGCCAAAACAAAAGGGCCAAGGCGAATGATTCCCTATAAGCCCAATGTTCTGACCAGCGTGCCGCAGACGCTCGAGAAGCGGCGCGAGGTCGTGCAATCGCTCGGCACACTCCTCGCGCAAGGCGACGAAGGAATCCGCCGGCGGCAGGCGGAGGTCGCGGAGTTGCATCGCGATTTCGACCTGTTGCGGCGGTCGTTGCCCGGCCTGCTCCGCCTAGCCATCGCGGATGTGCGGCGGGACTGCGATCCGCGGCTGCGGTCTTATGTGATCAAATTCAGTCCGGACCAGCTGCGCGTCCCCGCGGGCAATCCGGATGGCGGACAGTGGACGAGCGAGGGAGGCAGGACTACCGCATCGGCGGCATCGACAGGCGGCTCCGAACCCAATGCGCGCTCTCGGCCAATTCAATACGCGGCGCTTGATACCGGCACGCGGACTGATGCGATATCGGATGGGTCAGATGTTCAGGTGGCCGCAGATTCCGGTCGACCCGGTTTCCCGATAGACCTATAGGAAGAGGAGGCCCGCGGAGGCCATACGATCGGCGCTCATGTCGGCAGGAGCGAAAGCTCTCTATTGTTTGAAATCAGGCAAACTGCCTTAAGTGCAGGACAAGGCGTAGATTTGGTTGGTGGCCTGCGGGAAGGGTCATTTCCTTCTGTCGAAGCAGCGAACAAGCTGGTAAATTCGACTGTGGCGCAAAACCAGGACAAGGTCGCCTTGGTCGCCGCGGGCCTGTCGCCGCGCGAAGAGTTGGATGCTCAGTTCGATTCGGCCACGGGGTATGAGGCGTATCTTCGGACCGGCAATTCTACGCCCTACATTCGGCCGACCTACGGCGTCCGGGTCATTATCGTGCCGGATCCGGGTTCTGCAAAAGGATACAGGGTCGATACGGCGTTTCCTCGAAACGATCGGTGAGTGTCATGTCGGATTGGGATATGGACGTTTATACCGCCTCGACCGGTGTGGAAATGACGATTTCGTGGCCTAACGAGGAGGACTACCAAAAGGGCAAGGAGTTTTTGACTAAAATGGGGGCGAATTGCGGCCCGCCCGGTCAAGTACGCAAACGTCCCGAATTCTTTTACTTGCAGAATATGGAGCAACTCCGAGCCCTACTCGAGTTGCGGAAATCCATGAGCAAGCAATAGCCATCAAAAGGGCCGGGAGTTCCTGGTTGGAATCGGGGCGGATTGCGGTCCGCCAGAGCCGGGCCGCACGAAGCCCGAGTTCTTTTACCTGCAGAACGAGCAGCAGCTCCGATCTTTGCTCGCATTACGAAAATCCTTAAGCAGGACCTAGCCGCTCGATCGTCGCGGCCGATGTAGCTCATCGTCCGACTTCCGCTGCCGGCAACAAAACCGTCCTTACCGCATCATTCCGGGGCCGCGGGGCTTTTGCCCGCGATCCCGGAATCCATAACCACCATCAGCACATATGGATTCCGAAGTCGACGCTGTCGCGTCGCGCCGGAATGACGGCTGAGAACTGTCAAGCACCAGCAAGTCAAACAAAGGAACCCACAACAATGTATCAGCCCAATCTGCAGCACCTGCTTGCCAAATCGATGACCAAGTCGGCTTTGCCGCACACTTTGCAGGACTACAATGCCGCGCTCGCCAACGCCGGCAGCTTCCTGCAGGAAGTGGAGAAGGCGCACGCCAATCCGCTGCCCGGCGATCCGCTGGGCAAAAGCACGTTCTCGCAATCCGGCTCGCCGACTTCGGGCCTGACCTATTACGATCTCGAGACCGGCGCCAAATTCGTCTATCCGCTGCTCACGCCGCTGCGCAACGAGATCCCGCGCGTCTCCGGCAAGGGCGGCGTGCAGGCCAATTGGCGCGCGGTCACCGGCGTCAACACCACCGGTTTGCGCATCGGCGTCTCCGGCGGCAACCGCGGCGGCGTGCAGGCGGTGACGACCCAGGATTACAGCGCCGCCTATAAAGGCATCGGCATCGAAACCTCGGTCGACTTCGAGGCGCAATATGCCGGCATGGGTTTCGACGACATCAAGGCGATCGGCGCCAAGATCGGGCTCGAAGCCTGCATGCTCGGCGAGGAATTGCTCATTCTCGGCGGCAACACCTCGGTGCCGCTCGGCACCACGCCGACGCCGTCGCTGGCGCCGTCGACCTCCGGCGGCACGCTCACCGCGGCGGCGTCGCCTTATAGCGTCATCTGCGTGGCGCTCGCGCTCGACGCCGTCGTCAACGGCAGCGTCACCACCGGCATCCAGGGCGCGATCGTGCGCAGCAATGCTGACGGCTCGTCCGACACTTTTGGCGGCGGCGCTGCGGGCAAATCCGCCAACGCTACCGCTTCGATCGCCTCCGGCACCACCGGTTCGATCGCGGCGACCGTTGCGCCGGTCACTGGCGCCGTCGGTTACGCCTGGTTCTGGGGCGCCGCCGGCTCTGAAGTGCTCGGCGCCATCACCACCATCAATTCGCTGGTCATCGCCGCGAATGCCGCCGGCACGCAGACCGCCGCCTCGCTCGGCGCGAGCGACAATTCGACCAATGCGCTGGTGTTCGACGGCTTGCTCTATCAGGCCTTCAAGCCGGGCTCCAACGCTTACGTGCAATATCTCGCCACCGGCACCGCCGGCGCCGGCTCGACGCTCACCGGCGACGGCTCAGGCGGCATCGTCGAGGTCGACGCGGCGCTGAAAAACCGCTGGGACAATTACCGGCTGTCACCCGACACCCTATGGGTGTCGTCGCAGGTCGCCAACAATATGTCGGCGAAGATTCTCGCCGGCGGCGCCAATGCAGCGCAGCGCTTCGTGTTCGATGCCGACCAAGGCGCGCTCGGCGGCGGCGTCATGGTGCGCACGTATCTCAACAAGTTCTCGATGGCCGGGCCGAAGACGCTCGACATCCGCGTCCATCCCAACATGCCGGCCGGCACCATCCTGATGACGGCGCGCACGCTGCCTTATCCATTGTCCAACGTCGGCAACGTCGTGCAGGTGCGCACCCGGCAGGACTACTACCAGATCGAGTGGCCGCCGCGGGCGCGGCGTTACGAGACCGGCGTCTATGCCGACGAAGTGCTGCAGCACTATTTCCCGCCGTCCATGGCGGTGATCTCGAATATTGCGGCGGGGTAAACGAGCGGGACTCTTTCGCCCGCTCTTTCTCACTTCATCAGTCTCTTCTTTGTCGTCATCACCGGGCCGGCGCAAGCGCCGCGACCCGGTGATCCATTTTTCAGAACCTCGGACGCCGGATTACGGGCAAGCCCGCGCTGACATGCCGAAGGACCGCGCCAATGACGCGTCTGCCGCGCATTCTCTATGCCGTGCCGCAGCTGCCGCATGTGCATCTGGAAATCGCGAAAGCGATCCAGACGCTCGCTGCGGAGGACGATCGGCGCATCGAAAATAGCGTCGCCCCAGGACAGACTTGCAGCGATCCCGGGCTGATCGCCGAGATCGTCCGCGATGCTTTGCGGATTCTGCACAAGACCGGTTTCAATCCCGATGAGCCGCGCGTTCCGGCTGGTAGTCCTGACGGCGGGCAGTGGACTGCGGAGGGTGGCGGTAGTCCCTCCGCGGTACCCGGAGCAGTCCTTTCCGACGCCACGCCCGACAACAACTGGATACCGGGCGCCCAGTACGCGGCCAACGACGCCCCGGGCATGGGTCACAATCAGGGCCCGCCGCTTGAAGAGCCACCCGAAATTCCGCCGAGAGTCCTGGCGACAAGGCAGGCGATAAATAATTTCCTCAAGGCCGCGGCCTATTGGCTTGAGGAGGCTTCCGCAGTGGATAAGCCAGCTGCGACGCTCTTCTTCATCGCCTTAATGGCTACCGGCTGGCTGGCGGACAAATATCTCCCCTATATCGTTACGTACCAGGATCCGCCGAGGACCCTGGAGGAATTGCAGCAAGCTGCACAGCTGCCCAAAAACCAATACTATAATGACCACCATTTGGTAGAACAGACCGCGGCAGAAAAGGATGGCTTTCCGCGGAGCATGATCGATGCGCCGGAAAATATAGTACGCATCCCGATCTTGAAGCACTGGCTGGTCACCGGATGGTATCAGATTCCGAATCCGGAGTTTGGCTGGATTTCACCGCGAGAATATCTGCGAGGCAAGAGCTGGCAAGTGCGGGTACGTGTTGGCAAGCAGGCACTTATCAAATTTGGAGTTCTTCAGCCATGATGCAGTCTAACATCCAGGAGCTCACGGTAGAGGAACTTGTCAAACGCTTTGCCGAAATCGGCGTCGAAGAGGACCAGGCTTTGCGCTCTGACGACCTTCGGCGATACAAAAGGTCGGCACTGCAGATGAGAGCGATCGACGAGGAGCTCAAGCGCCGCCCGGGCGATCAGCGACGCTCCCTGCTGACGCTCTACGACCATCCTAACTTCCAAGTACGGCTGATGGCGGCGAAATTGACGTTAGCGGTTGCGCCCGAAGCTGCGCGGCGAATGCTCGAAACCATCCGCGACCGACGCCATCAACCGCAGTCCGGCGATGCAGGAATGTGCCTCTGGACACTCGATGAAGGAATTTTTGTGCCCAAGTGATCAGGCTTTCACGTTACTAACGGCGTCTATGCCGACGAGGTGCTGCAGCACTGTTTCCCGCCGTCCATGGCGGTGATCTCGAATATTGCGGCGGGGTAGTCCGCCATACGGCGACCTATCGCCCGCCGTTCGTCGCTTATCGCTTCCGTATTTCCTTCCTTCGTCATCACCGGGCCGGCGCGCGCAGCGCCGCGACCCGGTGATCCATTTCCAGGGCGTCGAAAGCCGGACAAACGGCCGGCGCAAATCCGCGCCGACATGCCGAAGGACCGCGCCAATGACGCGTCTGCCGCGCATTCTTTACGCCGTGCCGCAGCTGCCGCACGTGCATCTGGAAATCGCGAAGGCCATCCAGACGCTCTGGGGCAAAGAGAATGAGCGAGCCGCGAATGGCTCTGTCACCAAAGCCGCGGTGGGCGACCCTGAACATCCGGGCTGGCCGGCGCACGCCCCGGACGGGATGGGCGGCGAGTTTCGGCCAAAAGATGGCGCATTCGATTCCCCGATAACGATCCCACCACTTCCCGGTGAGGGGCAGAGCGCGCCGGCACCTAACGTCCGGCTCGCTATGGAGCCCGTCGATCCGGTATCGGGCGTGCCATTTTCTTCAGAAACCCCGATCAATCGATTGGGCGGAGGGGAGGCGCCCGGCGGCGGCGGGTTTGGCGGGCGTTCCAGCAGCGAGTCATCCGAAGCGGCTGCCGCTGCCGCACAGAGTTCTGGTCCGCAGAAGATCGGCTCGTTTACTCCCCCCGACAACCTAACCTACGGAACCACCTTGTTCGGAAATTACGCTCACGCGAAAATAGCCGACCTTCTGCGGAGCTTGTATCCTGATGTACAATTTCGCTTCGACGTGCTTCCAGGGCAGCGTGGCATCGACGTGACAGTTCTGCGTGATCCTCTTGGCAGGGTCGGCTTTCAATTCGGTGAGATAAAGCCGCTGACTGCCTCAGGCGAATCCGCCTTCAACCGGCAACTTCAACAGTGGGGTGTGGGGTCTGTGCAATCCATTACCTACGATGCCGCTGGCAACGTCTATTACGGATTTCGCTAATGACCGTGCATGATCTCATGAAGTCCCGCCGGTATGCCGAAGCGATTGCCGCGTGCAAACTGGCACTCGCGGCCAATCCAAACGATTTTAAAATTATTTCGATAATGGCCTTGGCGTTACGCGCCCTCGGAAGATATGAGGAAGCGCTCCCATTGTTCGAGCGCTTAGATACATACTGGAAGGGAATTGAAATCGCTCCGGGTTCGCCGGGCCAGCAGGAAGATATTTCCTGCCTCTATTGGAATTTGGGCAATCGGCAGAAGGCCATCGTGCTTATGCGCGGTCTCGTCGACGGCATTCTTGATGGCTCGATTCAATACGGCGATGTGGCGGGCGGCATGCAGCAAGGCTTGCTGCTCTACTACATGGCCATCGCAACGCATCAGCCGGACCAAGCGGCCTGCGCATTTGACTACATGCGAAATCGAATAAATCAATTGAAGCGGTTTTTGCCAGGACTGCCGATAGATTACTGGCCGGTTCCGGTGGCGCGCTACTATCTCGGCGAGCTCGCTTTCGACGAGCTCTTGGTTTTCGCCACCGGCCAGCGGGAATTACCGACGGCCATTGCGGCGGCGCGTATCAAACTGTTGAGCCGCCGTCAGCTCTGCGTGGCGCTTTTTCACGACGGGGTCAGAAGCCGCGCCAGTGGTGCGGAGAGCCAGTGCCTCGCGCGCATGCGCGAGTGTTATGCCTTGGAGGACCCGCTGATCGAGCCCGAATGGTATCTCGCCCGATATGAAGTGGAGCAGGCGTCGGCCAAGGCGTGATTGTTGGCTCGCAGAGTTGTGCCGTGAATTTCGGCGCCGCCGGGCGCGGCGCTACGAGACCGGCGTCTATGCCGATGAAGTGCTGCAGCACTATTTCCCGCCGGCGCCGGCGGTGATCTCGAATATCGCGGCGGGGTAATCGAGCGGGATTCTTCGCCCGCTCTTACTCACTTCATCAGTCTCTCCTTTGCCGGCATCACCGGGCCGGCGCACAGCGCCGCGACCCGGTGATCCGTTTTCAGAACCTTGGACGCCGGATTACCGGCAAGCCAGCGCTGTCAGGCCGAAGGAGCGCAGCAATGACGCGCCTGCCGCGCATCCTCACCGACGTGCCGCAGCTGCCGCATGTGCATCTGGAGATCGCGAAGGCAATCCGCGGCTGGCTGCGCAGGCTCAGGAAGAGCGGTGGCAGCAGCAACAAAGCCTCTCCGTCATCAGTTCAGACGATGACCTCAGCAAGCAGCTCATTCGTGAGGTGCTGCGCGACTTAGCGCTATTACGCCGTTCTATCGCCAATTCGCCAACGACAAAGGCGGCGGTCGACGATCCAAAACATCCCGGGTGGCCAGCTGGCGCCCCGGGCGGCAAGGGCGGCCAGTTTCGGCCCAAAGACAGCAACGCAAGCGCAGATCAGTCGGACGCCGTCGTGGACAGCAGCGGCAAAAACGCGCCGCCGCTTGGGCCGCCGCCAGATATTCCAATAAAGGAGCCAGCGACAGCAAAAGCTCTCAATATCTTCCTTAAGACCGCCGCGTATTGGATAGCCGAGGCGGCGTTGGTGGATGAGCCGGCCGGTGCAGCATTTCTTATCGCCTTGCAGGCGGCCAAGTGGCTCTCCGAATTCCGTCCTTGGATTGACGCCTATCAAGATCCGCCAAAAACGTTGAAAAAACTCCAGCAAGACTTGAGTGCGCTGGATGGATACAATATCCATCACATCGTCGAGCAAACACCGGCCAGGAAGGACGGCTATCCCGACAGCGCGATCGATGCGCCAGATAATCTGGTTCGTATTCCGACCTTGACCCATTGGTTGATCAGCGCATGGTTTTCAAGGCAGAATGATAACTTTGGCGGTCTTTCACCGAGGGACTATCTGAGGGGCAAGAGTTGGGGTGGACGCATGCGTGTTGGCAAAGAAGCGTTGATTTTATTCGGGGTGCTTCAGCCATGACCCAATTCAACGTCAAGATAATAACGGTCAATGAATTGGTGGAGCAGTTCGTTGCCATCGCGGTGGATCAGGAGAAAGCCATTTTCGATGGAGACACCGCTAAGTTCAATCAGCTCTATGATCAAATGGAGGAGGTCAGAAAAGAGTTAAAATCTAGGCCAGGAGATCAATGTCAAGCATTGTTGTCACTCTACGCTCACGCCAACACCCAAGTTCGTCTTAGGGCGGCGCTTGCTACACTGGAGAATGAACCTGGGGCAGCGCGGAAGGTACTTGAAGGCATCGCAACCTCGCGTCGTTATCCGGAGGCGGCGGCAGACGCCCTAGCGGCTATCTGGAAACTCGACGGAAGGCCGTTAGTGCGAAGCTAGCGTTGCGCGGCGCTACGAGACCGGCGTCTATGCCGATGAAGTGCTGCAGCGCTATTTTCCGCCGTCTATGGCGGCGATCTCGAATATCGCAGCGGGGTAACGCCGCGTCGCGATCGCGTCCTTCTCAGTCCAACTCCGCGCCATCACCGGGCCGGCGCAAGCGCCGTGACCCGGTGATCCATTTTAACGACCTCGGAAGCCCGGCGGATTGCCAGTAATCCCGCGCCGACATGCCGGAGGATCGTACCTATGCCGCGCCTGCCGCGCATTCTCTATGCCGTGCCGCAGTTGCCGCATGTGCATCTGGAAATCGCCAAGGCGATCCAGACGCTCGGAGGGCAGGGTACCCTCGAGAAATTGCAGCAGCCGAGCGAAGCTCATACATCGAGCGACACGCAGGAGCTCGTTGCGGAAGTTGTTCGCGAATTCCTTCGCGAACTGCGCAAGGCCGGCTTCCGTCCGGATCAACCGCGCTGGTCGAAGGGCAGCGGCGACATCAGCGGGCGCTGGTCGGGCGGTGCCGGCGAAGGACCGCAGGCGCCTCCTAGACCGCCCCCGGCCGAGTTGCCGCAGCACTATTGGGGCATAGGCCACAACCAAGGGCCGCCGCTTGATAATCCGCCGGACATTCCGCAGGGACAGCCATCTGCTGAGCCCACGATCAATGATTTCTTGAAAGCGGCTGCGAGATGGCTGTTTAAGGCCGGTCTAAGGCGCGTTCTGGAAGTGGGTCTGGAGGCGGCAGTCGGCGGCCCGGTCGGAGACTTTCTCCTCGCCACGGAGGGGGTGTACTGGCTGAAAAGCTACCTTCCCTACATCCAAGCTTACCTCGACGCGCCTAAAACGTGGGAGGAATTGCAACAGAACGCCGGAACCGGCTACGATATACACCATGTTGTGCAACGGGAGTCCGAGAAGGATGGTGTTCCACGCAGCATGATCTACGGACCCCAGAACGAAGTGCCGATCCCGACGCTGAAGCATTGGGAGATCAATGCCTGGCTGAATGAGCCTAACGACGACTTCAGGGACGCGGCCGGCAACGCGATCTCACCAAGACAATATCTCAGGGGAAACAGCTGGGATGAACGGTGGCGCGTGGGAATTCGCGCGTTGATCAAGTTCGGAGTACTCAAGCCATGACGAAATATGACTTGAGCGATCTTTCAGTTGGGGAACTGGTGGAGGAGTTCATCACCCTTGGAATTAAGCAATACAAGGCGGTCTGGGATGGCGATACGAAGACCTACAAACCCCTATTTTTTCGAATGCAGGCTGTAAAGGCTGAACTCAAAAACCGCTCCGGCGATGAACGACGTGCGCTCAGGGCGCTCTATGATCATCCCAATATCCAGGTTCGCTTAATGGCTGCTCGAGCGACCCTCGCTCTTTCACCTGTCGAAGCACGACGAGTTATCGAGTCGATTGCTGCATCCAATGACTTTCCTTATGCCGGCGACGCGGGCATGTGCCTTTGGGCTCTCGATGAGGGGATATTTAAGCCGGAATGAATTTGAGACCGGCGTCTATGCCGACGAAGTGCTGCAGCACTATTTCCCGCCGTCCATGGCGGTGATCTCGAACATCGCGGCGGGGTAAATGAGCGCGGCTCTTTCGCCCGCTCTTTCTTACTTCATCAGTCTCTTCTTTGTCGTCATCACCGGGCCGGCGCAAGCGCCGCGACCCGGTGATCCGTTTTCACGACTTCGGAAGCCCGGCGGATTGCCGGTAATCCTTCGCTGATATGACGGAGGATCGCACCCATGCCGCGTCTGCCGCGCATCCTCTATGCCGTGCCTCAGCTGCCGCACGTGCATCTGGAGATCGCCGAGGCCATCCAGACGCTCGCTGCGCCAGAAGAAAAGGCAAGAGCTCTCACCGCCGACCGCCACGGCGTATCGAAACTCGATCCTGATCTGGTCAAGCGTTACGCGCACGAAATCTCGCGAGAACTTCTACCGCTCGTTCGATCCAACTTTCGCGGCGGACGGGTCGGCAAAGCTGCCGTTGACGATCCCAAGCATCCGGGCTGGCCGGCAGGTACGCCCGGAGGCAAGGGCGGTCAGTTCCGGCCGAAGGACGATGCTTCGAATGCTACGGATCGAGCCAACGCCGCCCCGGAAGGGAAAAATAATGAAAGACGACGTTTCGGGCCGGCGCCTGAGATACCAAAGGAAAAGCCATCCACTGAGCAGGCGATCAACGCGTTCCTGAAAGCCGCGGCCTATTGGGTTTTCGACGCAATGCTGGCGGGCGAACCGGTCGGTGACTTTATTTTGGCTTTGGAGGCCGTCGCGTGGCTCCACCAATATCTGCCTCTAATTCGCGCCTATCTCGAACCGCCTAAGACGTGGCAAGAACTCCAGCAGAATGCGTTGAGTTCAAAGCCTGGAAACGATATTCATCATCCCGTTGAGCGAACGTCGGCAAGACAGGACGGCTTCCCTTGGACATTAGTCGACGCAGCGGCAAATCGGTTAAGCATCTCGCGGCTGCGGCACTGGCTGCTCAATGGATGGTATTCCACGCGGAACGAGGATTTTGGTGCAGTCTCGCCGCGTGACTATCTTCGAAGAAAGAGTTGGCAAGAACGTTTGCGTATCGGACGTGATGCGATGATCCAGTTCAAAATCCTAAAGCCATGACGCGATCCCATCTCCAGAATTTGACGGTCGCCGAATTGGTCGACTGCTTTGCCGCTATGGGAGCCGAACAAGATAAGGCCTTGCTGTGGGATGAATATTCGAAATTCAATCGGCTCTTCGATCAGATGGAAGCCATTAAGACGGAACTCAAAAGCCGTGACGGGGATCAGCGCCGCGCTCTAACAGCCCTATTTCACCACCCAAACTTGCAGGTCCGCCTAAAGGCGGCAAAGGCAACCTTGGCAGTAGCGCCAGAGCCGGCCCGGCAAATGCTTCAAATGATCGCCAGCTCAGGGCACCAGCCTCAGGCTGGCGACGCCGGTATGTGTCTCGTAAATCTCAATCGCGGAGTTTTTGTGCCGGACTGACGTGAGGCCCCGCTACGAGACCGGAGCCTATTCCGACGAAGTGCTGCAGCACTATTTCCCGCCGGCCATGGCGGTGATCTCGAATATCGCGGCGGGTTAAGCGCCGCACAGCGTCGCGTCTTTATCAATCCAACTTCGTCTTGTCACCGGGTCGACCCGCTGCGGTAGGCCCGTGACGCTTTTCAGGACCTCTGAGCCCGATGGATTTCCGGGCAGGCCCGCACTGACATGCCGAAGGACCGCGCCAATGACGCATCTGCCGCGCATCCTCACCACCGTGCCGCAGCTGCCGCATGTGCATCTGGAAATCGCAAAGGCGATCCGCGCGCTCTCTGATTCGGATGACCGGCGCTTTGAAAGTAGCGCCGCGCTTACAAAGCTTCAGAGCGATCGCCAGCTGATTGCCGAGATTGTTCGGGATGCTTGGCGGCTTCTCGGCAAGACCGGGTACAATCCGAATGAGCCGCGCGTTCCGGCCGGCAATTCGGACGGTGGTCAATGGACAAGTGGAGATGCCAATAGCACGTCGCCTGACCCGCGTGTTCTCTCTGACGCGACGCCTGACGACAATTGGATGCCGGGCGCTCAATATGCGGCCAACGATCCTCCCGGCATTGGGCATAATCAAGGACCACCGCTCGGAGAGCCACCCGCAATTCCGCCTGAAGAGCCGCCGACGGCCAAAGCGGTCAATACCTTCCTCAAAGCTGCCGCGTACTGGTTGGCCGGGGCGGCATTAGCCGGCGAACCAGCCGGCGACTTTATCTTGGCCTTGGAGGCAGCCGAGTGGCTCTACCAGTTTCTGCCTTACATTGACGCCTATCTTGATTCTCCGAAGACGTGGGAGGAGCTGCAACAGAATGCGTTGAGCCCGCAAGCGGGATACGATATTCATCATGCGGTCGAACAAACGTCAGCAGCGCAAGACGGTTTCTCGCCAGGTGAGATCGACGCACCAGGAAACAGATTGCTAATTCCGACCTTGAAGCATTGGTTGATTAATGCGTGGTATTCCCAATCGAATCCAGATTTCGGCTGGCTCTCACCGAGAGAATATTTGCGAGGCAAAAGTTGGGATGAAAGAGTACGTGTCGCAAAGATCGCCATGATCAGGTTCGGGGTCCTTAAGCCATGACGCATACCGATTTTAAGAATTTGAGTACTGCCGAACTAGTGCGGCGTTTCGCGACAATCGGCATTGAACAAGATGAAGCGATGCGTGAAGGGGCGTATGGGAATACCAAAAGGTATAATCGTCTTTGTTTGCAAATGGAGGCGGTCGAGAACGAGCTAAAGGGTCGCCCTGGCGATCAACGGGGTGAGTTGCTCGTGCTTTACAATCATCCAAATATGCAAGTTCGACTTATGGCTGCCAAATTGACTTTGGCTGTAGCGCCCGAGGCCGCTCGAAGTATGCTTCAGCAGATCGAGAAATGGGGCCGCCAGCCGCAAGCCGGCGACGCTGGCATCTCGCTCTGGAATATCGACCGCGGTGTTTTTGTGCCAAAATAAAAGCAGCCGCCGCGCGGAGTTCTCGCACCATGACCGGCGCCAATCTCAAGGCCATGACGGTGGCTTAGCTCGTCGACAATTTCGCGGACATGGGTGTAAAGCAGAACAAGGCGCTGCTGTGGGATGACCTGTCTGAGTTCACCAATCTTTACTGGCAGATCGACGCCATCCGGGAGGAGTTGAAAGGCCGCCCTGGGGATCAAAGGCGTGCGCTGCTTACGCTTTTCAATCATCCCGACATGCAGGTCCGTCTAAACGCGGCAAAAGCTACATTGGCTGTTGCGCCAGATCAGGCGCGCGCCATGCTTGAGCGTATTAAGGAAAGGCGCCGAGGGCCACAGGCAGGCGATGCCGGCATGTGTCTTCTCAATCTCGATCGCGGGATATTTGTGCCGGAGTAAGTAGCTTTCGCGCGCGCCGTTACGAGACCGGCGTCTATGCCGACGAAGTGCTGCAGCACTACTTCCCGCCGTCCATGGCGGTGATCTCCAATATCGCGGCGGGGATGACTCCGAGCGTCATTGCGAGCACGAGCGAGGCAACCAGTGTGACTGCGGAGCTGTGGATTGCTTCGTCGCTTTCGCTTCTCGCAATGACAATGCAAAAGCGCGGTGCGGCATACCCCGGATTTCGTTTCACCTATTCCCGGATGCGCCGCTAGCGCGTACTTCCGCCGACGCAGCTATGGCTGCCGCAGTACACGATGTATCGCGCATTGACATAGGCCGCCGACGCGCACTTGTGGCCGGCATATTGCGGACACTGATATTGTGCGATGCATGGTGCGGCGCCCGCGGCTCCATATATTTTCTTGCACAAGGTGACGCAGTTTTGTTCGCACCACGCCTGTTGCGCCAGGGCTTGCATCGAGGTTAACGCAAAGAAGACCAGCATTGCTGCAATCGTACGCATAGCTTTTCTCCAGGATGAACCGGCGTAGTGCGCAAGACAAGTTTCGCGCGGGGCGCTGGTTGATCAGTGTCGGCAATTGGCGGCGCTGCAATTTTTGAGATTGCATGCCCATTTGCCGCCATTGTGAGAACAAGTACCAAGCGGGCAATAGCCGCCTTTTCCATTGTTGCCGTGCGAGCACGCAGCTTGGCTTTCGGTGACCGGCACGAGCGACACGATAGCCGCGATGCCGAGAATCCAAATCGATTTTCGCAATAGAGCGGTCATGAAGTCTGTTTCCTCGCAGCTTCCCACGAGCCACGGGCTGACGGGCAGCATCGGCTGTGCGGTGAGTCACGCCTTCGAGGAAGGTGCTACTAGCAGCCTGGTGGGCACTCATGGTGCAACACGCACCGCTTCGAGTAGCAGCCACCGTGTTGAGCAGCGGCGGGCGTTGCTATTGCGACGGTGATAACCGCAGCCAGTGCCGCGACGATTGCCAATAAAGTCTTTCCCATAGCCGTCCTCCCATGTCGCTTCCCTTGCGGCTCTCGTGCTAAGAGCTGAGCCCGAAATCTGTTGAGGGAAAAACAGGGAAGAGCGGCGGCCGTGGCGGTCGCCGAGACGAAACCCCTCACGAATGCCACTCAGCAGCCAGGGCTTCGTTGCGGGATACACTATGACCAATAGTGTTTCAGACCTTAGGTTTTCAAAGTTAAATGGCCTCTAAACGACTGGGCGAGATTCGGATCGTCGCCGGCAGGGACTTAAAAACTTCTCGTCTGCCATACACTTTTTGCTTGCAACACTATTGGTCATACTGTTTCAGCCTGAGTTAGCCTATGGCCGGACCACATTTCGGGACGATGAACCTGTATGCTCGCCACGGCGGGCGGAAATATCTCAATGCCGAGGAGCAAAGACGTTTCCTGCGGGCCACGGAAGCGGCGCCCCTGCGGGTGCGACTGTTCTGCGGCATATTGTTTTGGGGCGGCTGCCGCATTTCCGAGGCGCTGGCGCTGACGGCGAATGCTTTCGATCTCGACGACTGCATCGTCGCCTTCGAGACCTTGAAGCGGCGGCGGCGCGGCATCATCCGTCAGGTGCCGCTGCCGGCCGAGCTGATATGCCAGCTCGACGTGGCGTTCGAATTGCGCGCGCGGCAGCGCGACCCGCGCTGCGCCGCTGTGCGGCTGTGGCCGTGGAGCCGCACCACCGCCTGGCGGCACGTGAAGCGGCAGATGGCGGCGGCCGCGGTGAGTCAACCGGCGGCGATGCCGAAGGGCCTGCGCCACGCCTTCGGCGTTGCCGCGTTCCAGAGCGCTGTGCCGCCGCATCTCGTGCAGCGCTGGCTCGGCCACGCCTCGCTCGACACCACCGCGATCTACGGCGACGTGTCCGGTCGCGAGGAACGCGAATTCGCTGCGAAAATTTGGTACGGTCGGCAGCAAGCGGCGCCGATCGCCGCGCGTTGCTGGTGACCGCATAACCGGGATAACGCGCAGTCGCCCGGCGGCGCGGCGCTGATGAATTCGAAATTTCCGAAGATCAACGAGGCTCAACATGAAACTCAAAGCGCCGCAAGGCGTCGGCGAGCCGTGCGTCGCCGGCGTCGCTATCGTCGCGCGTGACGGGCTCTACGAGGTCGAGGCCGAGATCGGCGCGCTGTTGATCGAATGCTTCGGCTTTGTCGGGGTCGAGGCGCCGGTGCAGCCGCGTGCCCCCCGTGCGCCCGCACACCGGCCTCCGCGGCCGGCGGCAAAAAAGGCTTAAGCGGAGGAATTGCAGATGGCCGCATCCGATCTCGCCGCGCTTTCTGACGTGAAAACCTGGCTGTCGGGCTCGAGCGGCATCGGCTCGTCCGACGATACGCTGCTTTCGCGGCTGATCACCGATGTGTCGGGCGCGATCGCCGCCTATCTCGGCCGGCCGTCGCTCACCCCGCGCGCCTCGACCGTCGCGACGGCGACGGCCGCGCGCGGCTTTATCTGCGGCGCTACCCGGCGCTCGCAATCACTTTGCTGGCGATCGACAACTGCGCTATGGCGGCGGCGCCCACGCCGGTCGCCGGCGTGGCATGCGCGCCCGGCTATCTGCTCGAACCCTGGGACGGTCTGCCGCCGGGGCGGCCGCAGGCGCTCGACCTGTTCGGCGGGATCTATCGCCCGGGCCGGCAGAACGTGCTGGTCGGTTACAGTGCCGGCTATGCCGTTACCAGCGAGAGCGCGACGGTCCCCGCCCCGCCGGGCCCGTATAATGTCACGGCCGCCGCGCCGTTCGGGCCCTGGGCCAGCAATTCCGGGATCGTTTACGCCGGCGGAACGGCCTTGACCGGCATGATCGGCGTCCCCGCCGCGGGCCAATATAATGTATCGAACGGCGTCTATAGCTTTGCCGCGGCCGATGCCGGCGCCAACGTGCTGATTTCCTACGGCTTTATTCCGGCCGCGATCAACAATGCCTGCATCGAATGGGTGGCCGAGCGCTACCGCTACCGCACCCGGGTCGGGCAGAGCGCGCAGACCGTGGCCGGCCAGATGACCTCGTCGTACAGCCTCAAGGACATGCCGGATTTCATCCGCGCCTCGCTCGATCCTTACCGCAGCGTGGTGTCCTGAATGCTCCAGCTCGCGCTGCGCGATGGCGCCTCCGCGACGCTCGCCGCCATGCCCGATCGCATCCGCGACGCGCTGTCGAAGAAGGCCGACGCACTCGCCGCCGCATTGCAGGCGAAGATCCAGCAAAAACTCTCCGGTGGGGTACTCAACCAGAAAAGCGGCGCGCTGGCGGGTTCGATCGCGGCCACCGTGGACAACTCGGCCGCCGACGTTTCCGTGACCATCGCCAGCTCTGACATCAAATACGCGGCGATCCACGAATATGGCGGCGTCATCCCGCCGCACCAGATCGTGCCGGATAAAGCCAAGGCGCTCGCCTTCCTCGTCGGCGGCAAGCAAGCCTTCGCCGCACGCGTCAACCTGCCGGCAATCGCGATGCCGGAGCGCTCCTATATGCGCGCCTCGCTCGCCGAGATGGCGGATGAGATCAGAGAAGGCTTAAGCGAGGCGGTGAGCGAGTCGCTGGACTAAGCGTCGGCCGGCGCCGCCACGCCTATCGCTCTTTCAATCACGCAATCGTTCGATGGAGCCTGATCGCATGCTTGCGATGCCGGGAATGCGCGCCTTTTCGCTTGCAACAAAGCGGCAAGCCGGGCGCGTGTCGTGTAGCGAGGCCGGCGTCTGCGTCGGCCACATTCCGCTTCTGGCGTGTCTGCATGATTTTTGGGCGGTCCGCCCGATCGCCGAACTCAACGATGAATTGACCGGCTGTTACCGACTTCCCATCGATATCGCCTCCAAGGCAAACGCACTGGCGCTGATCGCGCATGCGCTTAACCGCGGCGATTGGGCGATGGCGGCGATTGCCGCCGTGCAAATGCAAATCCCCGATCCTCCGTCACTGGCGAAAGGGCCGGAGAAACGTGACGACATCGTGCGGCGCGCACGGGAGTTGGCGCGCAGCGGACTGCTCAAGATTTGGGAGCCAGAAGAGCATCCTCGTGCGGGTACGCCTCCCAACCCCGGCTGGTTTGCGCCGGTCGATGGTTCTCAAGAGCAAGATATTCGTGTCGCGGTTAAACCAGGCTCCAATAATCCCTGGAACGAGTTTCCGGATGCTGAAGGGGGAGGTGGTGGTGATCCGCCCTCTCGTTCCGAGAGCCAGCAAGCGAGTCCCGGGGCGGAAGAACCGCCGGCTGACGAACCAGCTTCGACAGAAACGCCAAAGTCTTGGGCGCCACCCAATCCTGAGACGAAGCTCCCGTTTATGGACGAAACGCCGCCACAGCTCGCACCGCGCAAGGAAGGCGATCCTACCGGCGGCATCTTTTGGCCGAGCGATGGTCCACCGGTAGAACTGCACAGTGGATATGATGGGCCATCCGCGAATATGCCCCCGGAAAGTCCCGGCTTCGATTACCGAACGACGGCGCACGTTGAAGCCCAAGCAGCGGCCCTTATGCGGCAAGAGGGCCTCACGGAAGGCACTCTTGAGATAAACAACTCGAACATATGTGAGCGCTGCACACGCCTGTTGCCGAGAATGCTGCCTCCAGGTGCGACCTTGAAGGTGGTTCTTCCCGGCGGTAGGGTCGAAGAATTCAGGGGCATCAGCCGATGAAAGTTCGGTATGTAAATACTCAGGATAAATCAGACCCGATGAATGGGGCTGTCATTTTCGATGCCAATAAGATGGCCGAATTGCTCGATGTGCGGCGAAACAAAAAGCCTTTCATCGCTGGCCTCATTGCGGATAATGGATTCGAATTGATGATAGGGATAGGGGGAAGCGTCGGCTGCGCTCAATACAGTCGCTCAGATGGCGAGCCGCCTTACCTGATGGCTGCTTCACTGCAACGGCCAGTAAAAAGAGGGGTGATTGAGTTTTACACAAACGATACGCCAACTCCTCTCGCTGCACGTTACATCATCGGCTTCGATGAGTTGAAAGAAGTTGCTGTCCATTTTCTTAGGACCGGCGAACGGAGCGATGCCGTCTCCTGGCATGTCTTTGACCCTGGGGCTGCTAGAGAGGACGCTCGAACAGAAGTCGCAACTAAATTGCATAAATGACAGTACCTCGATTGGCACCATGATCGGCGTCTCATTCAGGGATGTTCTTCATCACGCTCGCCGCGTCACCAGACATCAAATATGCGGCGATCCACGAATATGGCGGCGTCATCCCGCCGCACCAGATCGTGCCTGATAAAGCCAAGGCGCTCGCCTTCCTCGTCGGCGGCAAGCAAGCCTTCGCCGCACGCGTCAACCTGCCGGTAATCGCGATGCCGGAGCGCTCCTATATGCGCGCCTCGCTCGCCGAGATGGCGGATGAGATCAGAGAAGGCTTAAGCGAGGCGGTGAGCAAGTCGCTGGACTAAGCGTCGGCCGGCGCCGCCACGCCTATCGCTCTTTCAATCACGCAATCGTTCGATGGAGCCTGATCGCATGCTTGCGATGCCGGGAATGCGCGCCTTTTCGCTTGCAACAAAGCGGCAAGCCGGGCGCGTGTCGTGTAGCGAGGCCGGCGTCTGCGTCGGCCACATTCCGCTTCTGGCGTGTCTGCATGATTCCTGGGCGGTCCGACCGATTGCCGAACTCAACGATGAATTGACCGGCTGTTACCGACTTCCCATCGATATCGCCTCCAAAGCAAACGCACTGGCGCTGATCGCGAACGCGCTTAACCGCGGCGATTGGGCGATGGCGGCGATTGCCGCCGTGCAAATGCAAATTCCCGATCCGCCTTCGCTAGCGAAGGGCTCGGAAAACCCTGACAATATCGTATGCCGAGCCCGAGAACTGGCTTGCAGCGGATTGTTAAAAGCCGACTGGGATCCGGCACAGCACCCGCGGGCGGGCGTGCCGCCGAATCCCGGCTGGTTTGCAGCAGCCGGCGGTGACGGAGAATCCGTCAGCGTTGTGCCGGTTTCAATGCATGACTTACCGGAAGACAAGAAGCTCGATTTACTGGATGGGTCGGGCGGCGGAGGTGAATCCCTTCCGGAACCCGACGGATCGGAGCCGGAACTGCGGCACGAGCCGCTGCGACTTCCTCCGCCGGGAGGGTTACCAAAGAGTCCATCAATCGGACCGCAACCCGCCCTTCCATTTCCCAGCGGACTGCCGCCACAGCTTGCGCCGTTCACCGGCGGCAAAACCTCTGGTATCTTCCAAACTCCAAATTCGCCGCCTGTAGAACTGCAGAGCGGATATGAGGGGCCGACGGCAGACATGCCGCCCGGAAGTCCAGGCTTTGACCTCATTACCAAGTCGCACGTCGAAGGGCAGGCAGCGGCACTGATGCGACAACAGGCGATATCGGAAGCCACTCTGTACATCAACAATCCAAAAATATGCGGAAGCTGCACGCGTTGGCTGCCAAGAATGCTTCCACCTGGAGCTACGTTGAACATTGTGCTACCCGACAAAACGGTCATGAGCTTTAAAGGCATCGGCCCATGAAAGTTCGATATGACAACGAACAAGACGATACCGATCCGATGAATGGAGCCGTCATCGCCAATGGTGGACAGCTCTCGGAATTACTCAACGGGCGAAGAAGCAATCCGCCTTTGTTCATCCGTTTGTCCGGCTCTAACGGCTACGAAATGATGGTTGGAATTGGTGTCGAGGTCGGCTGCGTTCAATATAGTCGTAGTGACGGTGAACCGCCGTATCTCGTGGCGGTTCCTCTTCGCCCGCATATGACTGGCGGGGATGTTGAGTTTCTTACTGGCGACACGGCTACGCCAGTGCCGGCGCGAAATATCGTGAGCTTTGATGAGCTAAAGCAAATAGCTCTTTATTTTTTGCAGACCGGCGAACGCAGCTATGTGGTCTCTTGGGAGCCCGTGTAACGCTCAAGAGACTTGGTGGATTGGCGCGAAGCGTTCGCCTTCATCCTCGGCGGCAAGCAAGCCTTCGCCGCGCGGGTGAACCTGCCGGCAATTGCGATGCCGGAGCGCTCTTACATGCGCTCCGCGCTCGCCGAGATGTCGGATGAGATCGGAGAGGGCGTCAGCGAGGCGGTGGCCGACGCGCTGAACTAAGCGCCTATCGACGCTGCCGACGCGCTTCTGATCTTTCAATCGTCTAATCGATCGATGGAGCTTGGTGCATGCTGGCGATGCCGGGAATGCGCAGCTTTGCCGTGTCCGCTGCTCCGAGCGCGGACGGTGTCTCATGCAATGCACAGGGCGTTTTCATCGGCCATGTTCCGTTGCTTGAAAGGGTAGACGGATGTTGGATGCCGCGACGCGCGGCCGAGCTCAACGACGAGCTGACAACTTGTTACCGGCTTCCTGTCGAGATCGCGGCCAAGGCGAATGCACTTTCGCTGATCGCGCGTGCACTCAATCGCGGTGACTTGGCCATGGCGCGATCGCCGCCGTGCAGATGCAGATACCCGATCCGCCCCGGCTCGCAAAGGGACAGGAGAAACCTGAAGACATCGTGCGGCGCGCGCGGGAGTTGGCGCGGAGCAGGCTGCTGAAATTCTGGGACCCGGCACCGCATCCGCGCGCCGGCGTGCCGCCAAATCCCGGATGGTTCGCGCCGGACGGCCAGGGCTCCGGGGCCGCCACGGTCGAGCCCGTCGCGATGCGATGGCCGCCTTGGCAGAAGCCGGAAATATTGGAAGGCGGCGGAGGTGATGGAACTCCTCGGGGGCAGCTGGAATTTCCATCCATCCGATGGCCGTGGTCTCGCGCACCGTCTTCCGAGGCTTCAGGCGCAGTGCCGAAGCCATCGCCACCCGTCGACGCACAGCCGACTCTTCCTTTCCCGGAGGGGCTACCGGAGCAGCGCGCATCGGCGGCTGACGCCAACGTCTCCGGGGAAGACAGCCCGACACAAGTCCCGGCGCGCGGCGGACGCCTTGGCAATGCAGCGACCCGCGCGCAGAATGCCGAGATAGCTGCCGAGCTTAAGGACCAGGGCTATACGATCGCAGGCGGGGGAGGGGAGGAGGAGGAAGAGTATATCGAAGGGGAGGGTCCTGGGACTAAAGGGGGGACCTTCGTCGATATCACCGCTGTCAACGAAACCACCGGAAAAACGGTGCGTGTTCAAACCGTTGATACTCTCGCGGATGGAACAACACCGACCCCGAGAGAGCAGGCTGCCATAGCGCGAATTCGAACAAACTACCCCAACGATGAACTCTGGATAGTCCCGAAAAGAAAATTGCCATGACTAGACATCAATTCATGGGCCGCTATCAATTCATGTTCTATGCGACGGCTCGCGATCTCACGCCGGTCCTGTCAATTCTGGAAGCGCAAAAGAAACTCCAATACACGCCGAGGCGTCACGTTGTGTCCGACAGCGCCCAGATTTATCTCTCATACGCAGACATTCCGGATTTCGGCCAGACGTATGACCCGACCGCCGTGATGAATCCAGCCTATCTTGTGGCGCTGCGAGGGACAGCGGTGCAGGTGGAAACTATTTATCCAAGGACCGGAGGAGTGAATTTTGCCATCGGCCAAAATCTGAATAAAGACACGGTTGGTCTACGTCCCGGGGGGATGTACGGCCATGACGTGCTCCTCTACGGGTCAATCGGCACCGTTTCGGAGAGCGACGCGTCGCTGACTCTCTACGATTTCATGGTCGAGCCTTATCTTGCCCGCTTTGCCCGGGTGAATGAATTTTTTCTTGGTCCGGAGGCGTTCGTTCTCTGGAAATCCGGCGTGAGGCTGACGACTTCAGCAACGTCGCCCACGAAATTTGATCTCAAGGCTTGAGCAACCGCGATCGATGAGTTCGGCGGCTCCACGCCCACACGAGACTGTGCCGACCCAGGGGCGGGCGCTTGCTTTCTCGTCGGCGGCAAGCAAGCTTTCGCCGCGCGGGTGAACCTGCCGGCGATCGCGATGCCGGAGCGCTCCTATATGCGCTCCTCGCTCGCCGAGATGGCGGATGAGATCGGGGAAGAATTAAGCGATGCGGTAGCCGCAACGATGCCATAGGCGACCGCTCATCGCGTCTTTCTGGCCTGCTGACCAAGCTCAATCGACTAGCACTTTAGGGAGCCTGATCGCATGTTTGCGATGCCGGGATTTCGCGCCTTTGCCGTATCCGCTGACCGGAGCGCGGGTACTGTATCGTGTAATGGGCAGGGTGTTTTTGTAGGCCACGCTCCGTTGCTTGAGCAGATTGGTAGCTCCTGGAGACCGCGCCCTATCGCCGCGCTCAATCAGGAGCTGACTGATTGTTACCGGCTTCCGGTCGATATCGCCGCCAAAGTTAACGCCTTGGCGCTGATCGCGCGTGCACTCGATCGCGGCGACTTGGCTATGGCCGCAATCGCTGCTGTGCAGATGCAATTCCCCGATCCGCCTTCGTTGGCGAAGGGCTCGGAAAACCCTGACACTATCGTATGCCGAGCCCGAGAACTGGCTTGCAGCGGATTGTTAAAAGCCGACTGGGATCCGGCACAGCACCCGCGTGCCGGCGTGCCGCCAAATCCGGGATGGTTCGCGCCGACAGGCGAGGGCTCCGAGGCTGCCACGGTCGAGCCCGTCGCGATGCGATGGCCGCCTTGGCAGAAGCCCGAAATATTGGAAGGCGGTGAGGGTGGTGGAGCTCCGCGCGGACAGCTGGAATTTCCATCCATCCGATGGCCGTGGTCTCGCGCACCGTCTTCTGAGGCTTCGGGCGCAGTGCCGAAGCCATCGCCACCCGCCGACGCCCAGCCGACGCTTCCTTTCCCGGAAGGACTGCCGGAGCAGCGCGCACCAGCGGCTGACGCCAACGTCTCCGAGGGAGGCAGCCCGACACAAGTCCCGGCGCGCGGCGGACGCCTTGGCAACGCGGCGACGCGCGCGCAGAATGCCGAGATCGCCGCTGAGCTTGAAGCTCGAGGATATAAAATCATATACGGTGCGGGAGAGGACGAAGAGTACATTCGCGGGGGTGGCCCAGGCACTCAGGGGAGTACTTTCGTTGATATCACTGCCGAAAATAAGGTAACGGGCAAAACTTTGCGTATTCAGACTGTCGATACTCTCGCCGACGGCGTGACCCCCACGCCGCGAGAGCAAGAGGCGGCGGCGAGAATCCGGCAAGCCTGCCCGAACGATGAACTCATTTTGATTCCGAAAAGAAGAATGCCATGACCAGACATCAATTCATGGGCAGATATAAATTCATGTTCTTTGCGACGCCAAAGGATCTCGCGCCCGTGCTTTCCCTGCCTCGAGGCGAAGGAGAAGCTCCAATACACGTCAATGCGTCAAGTCGAGTCTAACAGACCCCGGACCTATCTTTCTTATGCTGACATTCCGGATTTCGGACAGGCGAATGATCCGGCCGGTGTGATAAATCCGGCCTATCTTGTGGCGCCGCAAGGAACAGTGGTGCAGGTTAAGAGTATTCCCCAGAAAGCGGGAGGAATGAATTTCGCCATTGATCAAAGACTGAATGAGGATACCGTTATCTTGCGTCCCGGAGGGATGTGTGGCCGCGATGTGCTCCTGCCCGGAGCAATCGCGACGGTCTCGGAGAGTGCCGCGTCACTGAATCTCTACGATTTCATGGTGGAACCCTGTCTTGCGCGCTTTACAAAGGTGCAGGAGTTTTTTCTTGGGCCGCAAGCTCTCGAGCTTTTGCAGTCCGGTATTAGGCTGACGACTGCGGCAACGGCGCCCGCCGAATTTGATCTCAAGACCTGAGTCATGCAGTGACGGCGACCCCCCGCGGTCACGATACCGGAGCGCTCTTTTATGCGCTCTTCGCTGGCCGAGATGGCGGATGAGATTGGGGACGGACTGGGCGAGGCGGCGGTAGAGACGATGGAGTGACGGTGGCCGTTCCACAGAGCTTGTCGAAATCTCGGCAGGCACACCGCTTATTACGTCGCGCTGTACCGCTACTACCTGCGCCGGGCTATAGCGTGGCGATGCTTCGGTTACGGCTAGGTGTGTTTCCGAGTAGATCTTGTTGATGACGCCGTGTGCGATGCGGTCGCCGAACGCGTCGCGATACCTTTGCCGCGCCTTTCTTTTTTGCGGATTTGTCCCGAAAAATTTTCTGGCAAAAGTAGTAGCCAAAGTAAAAGTGGCTAGTGTGCTAGATGATTTTTGGAGGAGAATAGCAATATGTAAGGAAATGTATCACTGCATGATCGATTGCAGCGAGAGACTTCGTGTCAAAAGCGTGGACGACTTGATGTTGCTGACGGAAGGTCTCACCTCTAAATTCAGCGCAGCACATTCCAAGCGTATGCGACCGGCGCTGAACCCCCTCGATACCGAAGCGGAGGCCGAATTTTTTTTCGCCTTAGAAACATTGATGCCATTCGAATTACGACGGCACTATTTTGATGCCTATCACGCCGGTACCGTTTCTGGGACGCAGTTGGCGATCAGATACAGGATACCAGAATACTACACCCCAATCGCAATGGGCCGCCTTCATATGGAAGGTGTGAAAGCCATGCGGGGCAATTCACTTGTGAAAATAACGTAACAGGTTGACCCCTTTTGCCGAGGGTCGGTCCCTTACGAGGCCGGCCATCGTCCTCACGAGGTTCTTCAATGCCCACTGCCACCCGCGAACAAATCTCCATCGCCTTCTTCGATCTCATCGCCGGCGCTGCCGATTTCACCGCGACCAGCCGGCGCTTCGTGCATTGGGATCAGGTCAATGAAACGCAGCTGCCGTTTCTGACCATGCTCAAGACTGGCGAGCAACGCGGCCGGCAGAGCGAAGGCCTGCCGACGCTGACCATCAATGCGCATGTGTTCGTCTATCTCTCTGCCGGCATGGATCCGGAGGATGTGCCGGACACTGCGATGAACGCCGTGCTCGATGCCATCGACGCGGCGGTGGCGCCGAGCGGCGCCGATGCGCTCGCCGATAACAAGCAGACGCTCGGCGGTCTGGTTGCGCACTGCTATCCGTTCGGGCCGGTGTTCATCGATACTGGCGATGTCGACGGCAAGGCTGTTGCCGCGATCCCGTTCCAGATCTTGGTTCCGTAGCGCTTCGTAGGGCGGGCAAAATCGCCCGGCTCGGCGACAAGGCCTACACTCATCGCGTTCGGGATTTTGCCCACAGAGGCGGTCAACGCAGCACCGCGTGGGCATTGCACATGCAATTCAATGACAACGTCACGACTGAGGTGGTGCAATGCCCACCCTACAAAGGAGATTTGCCTATGACCCAATACGCCTTCGGCTCCGGCACGCTGATCGCCAAGCGTACCGACGTGACCGGCACGCCGCCGGCTTTGCTCGGCACGCTGCAGGACGTGTCGCTCGACTTCGATCGCAAGATCGAAACGTTGCTCGGCCAATACAATACGGCGGTGGCGGCCGGCGGCGGTGAGTTCAAGATCACCGGCAAAGCCAAATATGCGCGGCTGCAGGCCACCCAGATCAATAATCTGTTCCTCGGCCAGACGCTTGCCGCCAACTCGATGCTGGAAATGACGACCGGCGAGAGCGACACGGTGGCGTCCGGCGCCGTTACGGTGGCCAACAGCGCGAGCTTCGTCGAGGATTACGGCGTGTTCTATGCGTCGAGTGGTGCGCAGCTTTCGCCGGTGGCGTCGTCGCCGGCGCAGGGTCAGTACAGCGTGTCGAGCGGCGTCTATTCGTTCAATACCGCCGACAACGGCGCCGCGGTGCTGATCTATTACAGCTACACGGTAGCCTCGGGCAACAAGATCAGCCTCGCCAACCAGCTCACCGGCCCGCTCCCGATGTTCGAGATCGCCCTCAAGGAGACCTTCAACTATTACGGCACCGCCAAGGATCTGGTGGTCAAGCTCAATGCCTGCGTCTCACCGAAACTGTCGCTGCCGTTCTCCAGCCAGAAATTTACCGTCGCCGAGTTCGATTTCCAGGCGATCGCCGATGCCTCGAACAATATCGGCACCATCAGCCTGAGCGAATGACGACAAGCGGCTATTGGCCGGTAACGGAGATCAGCCTTGAGCCTGGACCTCGACGAATCCATTGATTTAACGTCCGCCCGCGTGGTGCGGCTTGCCGGCAGGGATTTTCACGTCGCGCCGCTCAGTCTGCGGCAAATCCTCGCCATTGCCGATTACGTGCCCAAGCTCTCGGCCGTCGCCGCGGATAATCTCTCCGGCGAACGGCTGGCACCGCTCGCCGAAGTGCTCTGGCACGGCTTGCGCCGTGCCCATCCGAAACTGACGCGCGACGAGTTTTTCGATCTGCCGGTCACCATCGCCGACCTGGTGGCGGCGCTGCCGGTGGTGATCGAGCAGGCCGGGGGCAAAAGGGTGGATGCCGCCGCGGGGGAATCGGCACCCCATCGCGCGAGCGCGATGGGGACCCCGGAACTGGCGACGAGCGCTTCGACGACGTCGACTGGCGCGCGCTCGTCGCCGACCTGGTGATCGAGCTGCATTGGACCCGCGACCAGGTTCTCGATCAGATCGACGTACCGTTCCTCGAGGATCTGCATCGCGCCTGGGTGGACGCACCGCCGCTGCGCAAGATGGTCGCGGCTTATCTCGGCCATAAACCCCGAGACCGGGCGTCGCGAGATTATAGCGAGCTGCTCGCCATGTTTCCCAGGGGTACCATCACATAGCCGAGGCAAACGACGATGGCCGACGATAAAAATGTCGAAATCAGCTTTGGCGCATCGACCGATGGCGCGTTGGCTGGGATCGCGGAGATTCAAGCCGCGGTCACCGCGCTGATCGCTACGATCACGGGCATGAGCGGCCAGCTCGACCGCTTGCGCGCCACCTTCGCTGCAGCTTTTCCGACAGGCCAAATCGATCAATGCGTCAAGGGATTCGCCTCCATGCGCGCGGCGGCGCAAGACGCGAGAACAGGGATCGAGCTCCTCCATATTCAACTCGGTGAGCTAAGAACGCTGCTCGATGGCGAGGTAAGACAATTCAAGATCACGCAGGATCAAAAATTTGCGCTGCTCGAAGCGGAAACGGCCAATGAATACCAGGCCGAGCTGGATCTTCTCAAGCAAAAGCAGAGCTTATGGGCGCAGGGAACACAACAATACGACGTCATCGCCCGACAGAAGAAGGTTCTGGCTGCGAGACTTGACGCCGAACTGGTCCGCCTCGACGAACAGTCGATCGCCGCCCAGCAAGCGTTGTGGACCAGCTATTTTTCCACTCTGACCGGTGCTTTCAATTCGCAGCTTCGCGGTCTCCTGGAGGGGACGACGAGCTGGCATAAGGCGACGATCAAGATGCTCGAGGATATCACCATCAAATTCATCGAGATGGCCGAGCAGATGGTAGTGAAATGGCTGCCCGCCGAGGTGGCGCAGACCACGGCGACGACGGCCGGCGCCGCGGCGCGCGCCGGGGCGGAACAGAGTGCATCCAGTGCCGGGCTTCTCGCCGGCGTCGCCAATGTGCTGAAAGCGATCGGCGCAGAGGCAGCGCAGGTCTTTGCCGGGGTCTTCGCCTTTCTGGCGCCGACCATGGGCCCGGCCGCGGCCGGGCCGGCCGCGGCGGCGCAGGCCTCTGTGTTGGCCGTGCCGATGTTGGACGCAGGCACCGACTACGTCGTGCGCGGCGGCTTGGCGCTCATTCATCCGGGCGAAACCATCATTCCGGCGGCGCGCGGTTCAGGCCCCTATACCGGGGCGGCGGCGCGCCCGCAGGTCCACGCGCCGGTGAGCATCAACGTATCGGCGCTCGATTCACAAAGCGTGGCGCGCTTCTTCAATGACAATTCCAAGCACATGTTGCGCGCCATCAACGACGCGGTGAAGCGCGGCGCCCATCTCGGATTGCATGCGGCCGGTCGATAGCGATGGGTTACCTCAAGGGCGTCAATCTCTTGCCGGCGACCGGCGAGTGGACCTATGAGAGCGTGCCCTATCAAGGCCGCCGTGCCGGTGTGCCCGGCTATACGCAGCTCAACCTCAATTACAATCCGAGCGGCACCAGGACCGATTGCGATTATTCGCTCGACCAATTGCAGGCGCAATTCCCGGACTGCGAAACCGTCGCGCTTGTCGTCGCCTGGTTTGGCAGCTCGACGGACGCTGTGACATGCCAGGTCTATCCATCGACGACCTTCATCGGCGGCGCGTTCGAAAAATACGTCGCCGGGGCCTGGGTCGCGGACAATTGGCAGGTCTCCTCGCTCACCCAAAGCTCGGCCGGTCTGGTGGCGATTCCAACCGCGGGCGGTTCGGCCGTCTATGGCGGCACGCCGGCGGATCAGTCGGTCGTGCGTTGCATTCAGGATCTCAAAGCGCGCGGCTTTCGTGTGGTGTTCTACCCGTTTTTGCTGATGACGTGTGCGGGCCTGCCCTGGCGCGGCAGCATCACCTTTGCGCCGGATATTTCCACGGCGGCAACCAACGCCGTCAACGCATTTCTCGGCTCAGCCGCAACGTCGCAGTTCACCCGTGACGCCACCGACCTCACGGTGGCCTATTCCGGCTCGCCGACCGATTACACCTACCGGCGGATGATCCTGCACTATGCCAATCTCGTCGTGCTCGCCGGCGGCGTCGATCTGTTTCTGCTCGGCTCGGAGTTTCGTGGGCTGGAGACCATTCGCGGCCCGGCGTGGACAAAAGCCGGCACGGCCGGCGGCGATGGGCGCGTGACGTGGGACTACCCCTTTGTCAATGGACTTATCCAATTAGCGGACGACGTCCGCGGCGTTTTCGATGCGGCGTCGCTTACCAGGGATACGACCGGCCTGCACAATCTGATCAGCTATTCGGCGGATTGGTCGGTCTGGATGGGGGTTCAGCACCCGGGCGAGAACGGACAATGGCCGCATCTCGATCAGCTTTACGCGCACGCCAATATCGATCTCGTCTGCTTCGACAATTATTTGCCGCTCTCCGACTGGACGACCGGCGACGGCGGTCTCGACGCCCGGCACTGGCTCGACCCGACGCCGAGCGGCGCGTGGCCGCCGACGGCGGCGACGTTCAGCGGCCTCGGTTTGACCGGTCCGCCGACGATCTATTCGACCGCCTATCTGAAGGCCAATATCGAAGGCGGGCAATATTTCAACTGGTTCTATAGCGACGGTAACAATCTCGGCGTCGGACTCGATCCGAACGGCACGGATCTTCGGGGGTCATTGCCGGAGGGCGACCGGTTGACACAATCGCGCCATGCCTACGCGGCCAATCAACAGCTTCTGGCGCCGAAACACTTACGCTGGTGGTGGAACAACAGCCACCAAGCCGTCTATGACGATGGCGACGGGACCGGCTGGCAGCCGCGCGGTCCTTTCACCGAATGGACCGCACAATCAAAATCGATCGTTTTCGCCGAATATGGATTTGCCTCCTGCGACCGCGCCACCAACCAACCCAACGTCTTCTTCGATCCGGCGAGCGGCGCCAGCAGCACGGCGTTCTGGTCGATCTGGGACCCGAACGTCAATGCGGCGGGCGGCTATGCGCCGCGCTGTGACGACGTCCTGCAAACGCTGGCGCTGCAGGCGATCTACGACTATTGGGTGGTCGGCGGCAATAATGTGACGTTGGCGGGCGGCGTGCCCATGGTGCAGACCGCCTTCATGGCGGCATGGAATTGGGATGCGCGCCCATTTCCAGTATTCCCGGTAGAGGCGGGCACTTGGAGCGACGCCGCGCTTTGGCCGTCCGGCTTCTCGATCAACGGCAAAGGACCGTTCGTCGCGCCGCTCGTTCTCGATTCCCCGCCGGCGCGCGGGCCATATCCGGTGTTTCCATCACTTCCGGCGCCGGGCTGGTCGGTGCGGCTTTCGCCGCGCTTTGCGACCGGATCGGCGATGCACGTTTCGGGGCGCGAGCTACGCGCCGCCAAGGCAGCGGCGCCGCTCTGGCTGATCGAGCTGAACTACGACCTGTTGCGCATGGTAGCGCCGAACGCCGAACTGCAGGCAATCGTCGGCTTTTTCGCGCAATGCGCGGGCGAGGGCGCGTCGTTCTATTTCACGCCGCCGGCACTATCGCCGGTCACGGCGCAGCCGATCGGCATCGGCGACGGCGCGACAACGACATTTCCATTCGCCGTTTCGATCGGCGGCTATTCGCTGACGCCGGCCGGTATCGGCACGGGGGCATCGATCGGCCTCGACGGCGTCGTGCAAAACGGCGGCTACACCATCAACAGCGCCCCGCTTGCACCGACCGTGGCCTTTGCGGCGGCGCCCAGTCCGGGCGTCGGCGTCACCGCCGATTTTAGCTGGTGCTTCCTGTGCCGGTTCGAAGATGACGATATCGATGTTGAGGAATTCATGACACAGCTCTATGCGCTGCAAGCGCTGCAGCTTCGAACGGTTCGCTCATGACGCCGCCGCCGGCGCTGCCGAGCCTGCCGGGGCTTGCCTGGTCGCGGCACAAGAAGCCGGGATTTTCGACGCGCGTCGCCTCCCATGCGTCCGGCCGCGAAGTGCGCGTCGCGCTGATGAGCTATCCGCTCTATGAATTCGAGACCGCTTATAACGGTCTAACCTCGGCGTCCGCGCCGCCGGCTGTGCAGAGCGGGCTCGGCGCCGCGAGCCTGCAAAGCCTGATGGGCTTTTTTCTGCAGCTCATGGGCCAGGCTGGAGTGTTCCTCTACACCGATCCGGACGATAAAACCGCCGCCGGGCAAAGTATCGGCGTCGGCGACGGCGCGACGCAATGCTTCGTGATGGGCCGCACGCTCGGCGGATTTAACGAGCCGGTGTCGTGGGTTGCATCGATCGCGAATGTGTACTTGAACGGAGTAGTTCAGCCGAACGGCAACTACGTTCTGGAGCAGCCGAATACACTGGCATTCTATCAGGCCCCGGGCGCGGGCGTCGCCATCACCGCGGATTTCAATTTCGCGTTTCAATGCCGCTTCCTCGACGATCAGATGGATTTCGAGGAGTTCATGTCGAGCTTGTGGAAGCTCGGCGGCATGAAGTTTCGGAGCGTGAAGGCGAACATTACGCCGGGGGCGCCGCCGCAATGGTACAATCTCTACAGCATCGGCGGCGCGCTCGCTTCGTCGGTCGCCGACTTCAGCACCGAAGGCACCACCAATCACTACTACTATAACGGCGCAACCTACGCGAATTTCGCCGCTTATGAGGCTGCGACCGGTCTGTCTGAAACGCGCACATCCTCGGCATGCTACACGAATTCAGCCGGGCTCTTGGCAAGCGCTTCGAGCGGCGTGATTCGTGTCGGCGATTACAATCCGGCGGCCCTAAACTCGAAAGGAATTTTGCTCGAAGGGGCGAGCACGAACATCGCGCTCTATTCGCAGTCGATGGCGAACTGGAGCACCCATAACTGCACGGTCACCTCTGGCGCAACCACTGGGCCGGACGGCAACACGAGCGGCGACAAGATCACGATGACGGGAGGCAGCGGAACACTTGACTCCTACATTTATGATGTCCTTGCCTTGACGCCGAGCGCCGGCACGACGTGGACCAAAAGCGGCTACGCCAAATATTTCGACACGCAATGGATCACGATACGTGTGGCCATTTTTAATGGCCTTTATGTGTGGTTCGACATCCAAAACGGCGTCGTCGGCTCCCACACGTCGGGGGCGGGTTTTCTCAACGCTTCGATCGTTAGCATGGGCAATGGGTGGTATCGATGGTCGGTGACTTATACCGAGGACGCCTCCCCTAACTGGCTCATGACCACGGCTTCCGGTAACGGCGCCAACAGCGCCGTCAACGGCTCCTGGTATCAGTTCGGTATGCAGCAGGAGGCTCTTCCCTTCGTTTCATCTTACATACCGGCGACGACTGGGAGCGCATCGCGTAGTACGGACAGCCTTAAGCGTACACGCACCAGTCCGACCTCGATCATCAAGCTGATAAAGGCGACGACACCGCCCGGTGTCGGCGCCGAGCAAACGCTGTGGAGTGCCGATGACGGCACCGACAACAATTACATCCGCGTCATCTATTTCAGTGACGGCCACATTCGTGTGCTGGTTGAGGCAGGCGGCTCGTCGCAGGCCAATCTCGATATGGGCGCGGTCGCGGTCAATACTGCGTTCGCAATCGCGTTAACCGCCGCGGCCGGGAATTTTGCGGCTTCGATCAATGGGGGCGCTGCGGTCAGCACTTCGTCTGGCTCGATGCCGACCGGGCTCGTCAATGACCGCCTCGGCTCCGGCGTCGATGCCGGTTACGAATGGTTCTCCGATATCGCGCTCGATGCCGAGTGGACGAATTTGGCGGCTACCAATGCCCAGTTACTGGCGCTGTCGTAAAGCAGATTGAGTGGCCGCCCGCCGGCCGTGCGAGCGGTGGTCGCAAACATCGTGCGCGGCAAGTTGCCAATACGGCACCGTCCTTACGATTTTTATGTTGAGAACATAGGTTCTGACGAAGCCTGGATTGCGGCCGCTTCCAATTCGCCGACTAGGCTGCCGAAGGCTTCATCACCAGCCGTCCCGTATAGTCGATGCGGAATAAAAACGCTTTGCCGCCGAAGAAATCGTCGACCGCCTTTTTGGCTCCGGTGAAATGGCCGTAATCGTCAACGATCAAGAAGCCGCCCGGCGTCACTCTTGGCCATAACCAATCTAACTCATGCCTGGTCGATTCATACCAGTCGGTATCGAGGCGAAGGATCGCGATCTGCTGCGGCGCCTGCGCCGGGATCGTTTCCTCGACCATGCCTCGATGAAAATGAATGCGCGCCATGTCGTAGCCGGTGGACGCCGTGTTGGTCCTGACCTCCTCCTGTGCGGCGCGTGCAATAGGTACTCCATTCCATTCGTGCAGGGCCTGCTCGCCGGTCTCCGCATCCTTATCGTCAGGAGATGCCGGCGGCATTCCCTCGAAGGTATCGAACAGGTGCAGGTCGCGCCGCGTGTCGCCGCATCTCATGAAAGCAAGCGCAGCCGCCATCGAACTGCCGCCGCGCCACACCCCGCATTCGACGAAGTCTCCGGGGATACCGACGCGAACCACGTGGGCCACTGTTTCGCACAATACCGGCACCCGTTCGCGCGACGTAAGGGTGAAGGGCTTCACTTGCTCGAAAATGTCGTCAAATGGCTCAGTGCGCGGCCGCGATGCGCGGCGCAATTCAAGGCCAGCCAGTCCGAGCGCACGGTTTATTGAACGGCCGATCCGCAGCATACGGCAGAAATACACGATCAGCCGCATCGCGCAACAACTGCTTTAGGAACGCAAATATGAAACCGGCGTCCACGGCGCTCATCGACTATCTCAATACGGTGCGCGCCAGCCCCGATGTGCCGCTGCTAATGGCCGACGCGTTTTCCTTCACGCTGCGATCGGGCCTGATCCTGTGCTACGCCAATGTCGACGTTACGTTCACATATAACGGCGCCACTTATCTCGCCAATTCGATTTTGATCGACGGCCTCAAATACAAGGCTTCCGTCGGTCTCGAAGTCGACCAGCAGCAGATCACGATCTCGGCGCTGGCAACGGACACCGTCAGCGGCGGCGCCCCTATCCTCCAGGCGCTGCGGGATGGCTCCTTTGACGGCTGCGAAATCGAGCGCATGCGCGTGTTCTTCTCCGACCGCATCGGCGGCACCGCCATCGGCGCGGTGACGCTGTTCAAGGGCCGGCTCGGTACGATCGACCAGATCGGCCGGACCAGCGCGAAACTGACGGTAAATTCCGATCTGGTGCTGCTCGACATCGACATGCCGCGCAACATCTATCAGCCGACCTGCCTGCACACCCTGTACAACTCGGGCTGCACGCTCATCAAGAACGCCTTTGGAATCAACGGCACCGTGGGCGCCGGCTCGACGGCATCGGTCATCAATTGGTCCGGCGCCAATACGAATTTTCAGCAGGGCTCGATCACGTTTACTTCCGGTGTCAATGTCGGGGTGACCGCCAACATCAACGCAGTGGCGGCCGGCACCTCGCTTGCGCTCGGCTATCCGCTGCAAAGCACGCCTTCGCTCGGCGACACGTTTACCGTCTATTACGGCTGCGATCACACGCCGGGCACCTGTCAGTCGAAGTTCAATAACCTGTCGAACTTTCGCGGTTTTCCTTATGTGCCGCCGCCGCAGATGGCCGTGTAAAACCACGTAATAATCCACGGTAATCTCGAACCACTACTTGCAGCCGCAGCCGCAATTTACCGCGGTATCTTTCGGGATGCTTATTTTACAAACACAATGCCAGCCGACACCAGCTGCTCCATCGTCTCGTTTGTCACATTTAGTTTCTAGTTGCCTGCAGTCTGCTTTGAGCGAAGAACTTCGAACTTCCGAAACGCACTTCCCATTCGAGGAACAGGCATCATTGTGCTCGTTGCAACAATTCCCTGTATTGCACAAGTCCTTGTTGACCATCTCTTCGACATCATTGTTGTTGCAGCCGGTAGCGCCAAGGCAATAGGTCTTGGTTATGTTGGAAGGTCCGGTTTCGCCGCGCCAGAATGTGCTGCTACAGGCGTTCTCTTCGCTCTGTGGTCCTGGGTGTCTTTTCAACAACAGACTGGGGTTCGGTCGGTGCGATAGCTCATCAGCGCCGTGTTTTTCCTGAGCGACAACGACGCCGGTAGGACTTTCCGCGGCCAGGGAAGGTGCCGAAACAGTTGCTAAGACCACTACGCAAATACTCAGTGTTAAAATGCTTTGCACGTTGCTCCATCTGGGAATTGCGCACATCGATGGTACCTCCCTAAGGTGTTGAGTTGCCGTACAACCGAAGCAATATCCCGCTGCCTGTCGCGCGGACCTTGCTCAACGCGTACGATCAACTCCCTGGCTCACCGCCGGCCGATCATCACGATTACTCTTTGGAGGCTGTGAAGCAGACGCCGCTACGCGCGCGGCCTGGAGGGCTGCCCCGTCAATTAAAGCCCGCGTGCTTTTCACAAGTCGCCCCGCACGCGTCTTACATGCGTAAGCTGACTCGCGAAAAGGTTGAGGTCAAGGGGCCGAAGTTCTCTTTCTGATGTCACGCTACGAGGCGCTCGCTTCGCCGCATAGCGTCACGACGCTTGCCAGCATGCTCACTGGACGTGGATCGCATGACATGAACGAAAATCGTCAACGCGCCGCCGTCGTCGCCGAGGCGCGCGCCTGGATCGGCACGCCGTACCACAACTGCGCCGACATCAAAGGCGTCGGCGTCGATTGCGGCATGCTCTTGGTGCGGATCTTCGTCGATGCCGGCCTGTGTCCGCCATTCGATCCGCGGCCCTATCCGGTCGACTGGCATCTGCATCGCAGCGAGGAACGCTATCTCGGTTTCATTTTCGAGCGCGCGCGGGAAGTCGATAGCGCGGAGCCGGGCGATGTCATGGTGCTGCGTTACGGCCGCTGCTATTCGCACGGCGGCATTGTCTCCAGATCGCGCCCCCTGACCATCGTGCACGCTTATTATCCGGCACGCCGGGTCCTGGAGGAGGAGATCGAGCGCAATGCCGTGCTTGCCGAACTCGATGCGCCAGCCGCGCTATTTCAGCTGGTGGGCGAAGTCATGAGCATTTTTCGCACCGGTGCCAAGCAGTCCGCGGTTCCGCCGGACTATACCGGCCTGCAAATCCAGACGGCGGTCAATGCGCTGCCTGTTCCGATCGTCTGGGGCGAGTCCAAGCTCGCGCCGAATGTGATCTGGTACAATAATTTCCAATCCATTCCGCAACAGAGCGGCGGTGGCGGCGGCGGCAAAGGCGGCATATTCCACAGCGCCGGTACGACCACCGGCTACAATTACACCGCTTCCATCATTATGGCGCTGTGCGAAGGCCCGATTGCCGCCATCAATCAGATCTGGCGCGGGCAATCGGTTTACACGCTTGCCGGCTTGGGACTGTCGCTGTTCACCGGCACGACGCCGCAGACGGTGTGGAGCTATCTCGCCACGGCCTATCCGGCGCAGGCGCTCGCCTATCAGGGCACTGCCTATCTCTGCGCAGCGAACTACGATCTCAGCAATTCGGCGACGCTGGACAACCACAATTTCGAGGTCCAGGGGTTTTTCTACGGCACCGGCGCCAACGGCGTCGACGCCGACCCCGCCAAAATCGTCGGCGATTTTCTGGCCAATGCCCAATACGGCGTTGGCTTTCCCGCCGGCAGCATCGATGCCACCACGCTCTATGGCTCGGGCGGCGATAACTCGTATCAAACCTATTGCGCCGCGGTCGGCTTGGCGCTGTCGCCGGCGCTGAACAATCAGGAGCAAGCATCGAGCATCCTCGGGCGCTGGCTTGAGCTCACCAACACCGCGGCGGTCTGGTCGGGCGGACTGTTGCGATTCATTCCCTATGGCGACACCGCGACCTTGGCTGGGACGGTGCAAAGCACCAGTATCTCGGTCGTGCTGCCCGCCGCCGGTACGTTCAGCACGCCGACGCCGCAGGTCTATGTGACCCTGCCGTCGCGTTTCGTTGCCGATCTCGGCGTGAAATATTCGGTCAGCGGCACGGCATTTACCTCTATCGGTTCCGGTACGCCGTCGGCCGCCGGCACTTACGCCATCTCGCCAAGCGGGACCTATGTATTCGCCACGGCCGACGAGAATGCCGGCGTCACCATCAGTTATCAATACAGCAGCGCTTCGAGCTATATCCCGAACGTCACGCCGATCTACAATCTGACCGATGACGACTTCAAGGCGGACCACAACGAGGATCCGCTGCAAGTCACCCGTTCCGATCCGTACCGCGCCTACAACGTTTGGCGTCTGGAAATCGCCGAGCGGGTCAACGCCTATAATCTGACGACGGTTGAATCGCGCGACCAGAACGCGATCGAGCTCTACGGCATGCGCATCGCCGCGACGGTGACGGCGCATGAGATTTGCGATCCCAGCGTCGCGCTGATCGCCGGCCAGCTGTTGGTGCAGCGGTCGGTCTATATCCGCAACACTTATAAATTCCGGCTGTCCTGGGAATATTGCCTGCTTGATCCGATGGATCTGGTGACGGTCAGCGATTCCATCCTTGGGCTGGCGAACGCGCCGATCCGCATCACCGAAATCGAGGAGGATGAGAACGGCTTTCTGCAAATGATGGCGGAGGAATTTCCGCTCGGTGCGGCGACCGCCACGCTTTATGCGACGCAAGCGGTGGCGAACACCCCGCTCAATCGCAATCTCGTGCCCGATCCGGTCAATGCGCCGATCATCTTTGAGCCGCCGGCGGCGCTCGTCGGTGCCACCGCGCAGGTCTGGATCGCGGCTTCCGGCGGCTCGGGCGGTGTCGCCGATCCGAATTGGGGCGGCGCTTTCGTGTGGTTGTCGCTCGACGGCTCGTCCTATTTCCAGATCGGCACGGTCGTTTCGCCGGCCCGGCAGGGCCTGCTCACGGCGGCATTGCCGGCTTTTGCCGGCACCAATCCCGATAGCGCCGACACGCTTTCGGTGAATATGGCCGAAAGCGGCGGCATTCTCTCCAGCGCCACCGCGCTCGATGCGCAGCTCACCAATACGCTGTCGATCGTGGACGGCGAGCTCATCTCCTACGAGACGGCGACGTTGACTTCGGCGAACCATTATTCGCTGACCACGCTCTATCGCGGCCTTTACGGCACGGCGTCGGCCGCGCATTCCGTCGGCGCGCCGTTCGCGCGCCTCGACGGCGCTGTGTTCGAATATGACCTGCCGCCGCAATATGTCGGGCAGGTGCTTTACATCAAATTGCAGAGCTTCAACGTATTCGGCGGCGGCGTGGCGGACCTGTCGACCTGCACGGCCTACACCTATACGCCGAGCGGTGTCGCAGTCGACCATCCGGCGGCGCGCGCGCTCCTTGTGGCGACGTTTATGGATTTCGGCCTGGTCACCGCCGGTGTCGCCACGACCGACGATTACGGCACGCCGCCCAGTCTGTTCGTCGAGCTCGACGTCGATCTCGGCGCCGCATGAGGATTTAATCAATGACTACAGCGGTTCAGGTTCAATACCGGCGCGGCACGGCGAGTCAGGTCGCGGCCTTCACCGGGGCGCAGGGTGAGTTGGTCGTCGATACCACCAACAATCGCGTCGTGGTGCAAGACGGCGCCACGGCCGGCGGCTTCGCCGCAGCTAAGCTGTCCGAGGTGGTCACCAGCACGCGGACCGCCGTGTCGGATGCGAATTACACCGCGCTCGCCGGCGATCGCAACATTGCCTACACGGCGATCACGGCGGCGCGCACCGTGACGCTTCCCGCCGCGGCGAGCTACCCGACCGGAACGCGCCTCCTGATCCTGGACGAGTCGGGCGCCTGCTCGGCCGCGAACGCGATCACGATTGTCGCGGCAGGGTCGGATACCATCGACGGAGCGACAAGTGCTCTCATTCCCGTCGCGTACGGTTACCTGGCGCTGGAAAGCAACGGCGCGAGCAAATGGACCGTTATCGACACCTGCGCATTCAACGGCACCGCGCCGATCTTCGCCACGCACGGTTCGAATATTCAATGCGCCGTGGTCGAAGATCTTATCACATGCTCCGGCGCATCCTCGGTTTCGACCAAGCAAATCCCCAATCGCGCCATCGTGCTCGCGGTCTCCGTCTATGTGGTGACGGCGATTACCGGGGCGACGTCGTTCAATGTCGACGCCACGACGAATGCGAGCGGAGGCGCCGGCACCACGGCGGGCCAGTTCGGCTCAAGCCTCGGCATCGCGGCCGGCTCGAACAACTCGGGCGTCGTCGGCCCGACCGCCTGGTACGCGGCCTCGACCGTCAAGCTCACGGCGCAGGGCGGCAGTTTTACCGGCGGCACCGTGCGGGTGGCGATCCAATATATCCAGTGCGGCGCACCGACGGGGTGACGGCTGTTTTACCTAGCCACCAAAACAACCGAAGCTTGTCTATATGAAGCCAAGCGTGCTATAGTTGCTTATCGATGGGGGTCACCCATGCCTCTGGCTATTTCGGATGATGCGTTCGATCTCATCGTCACGGAAGAAGATTTGAGCGAGGCCTATTACACTAAACATTACACGCATTTCGACTGGCCTCAGGGCGCGTCCGGCCCGACCATCGGCATCGGTTACGACTGTGGCTATGTGACCGCCGCGGAAGCCAGCGCCGATTGGGCCAATATCGTCGACCAGCCGACCGTCAACGGCATCATTTCCGCTTGCGGCATCAAGGGCAAAGCCGCCCAAGCCTTCGTACAGGCGCACGGCCAGAGCGTGACTATCACCTGGGATCAGGCCATTGCGGAATTTCGCAATCGCGAAATACCGAAATGGATATCGAGGGTGACGGCGGATCTGCCGAACTGCGAAAAACTCTCACCCGACAGTTTTGGCGCGCTTGTCTCGCTCTCGTATAACCGCGGCTGCTCATACGATATGCCGGGTCCCCGCTTCGTTGAAATGCGGGCGATCAAAGCGCACATGCAGTCGCAAAACTTCGCTGCGATCCCAAACGACATTTTAGCGATGCAGCGGCTGTGGAAAAAGAGCGGCGATCTTTGGAACCGTCGTGTGCATGAGGCAGCGCTATTTCTGAAGGGCTTGCCTCAAGGCAACACTGCGGTCGCGTAGTGCCCGTATCGCCTGGAACAGCGCTTACGACGATAAAGCCGGTGTAATCACACCGCGTCTGAACAATCCTCGATCAAAAAGATAGTGCAAATCGCCCGTGCCGACCGGCACGAGACGGCAAGGCTATGCGCATGTGCGTTGGCCTGCGCGGCGCTGCTCACGCGCATGGCGCTCGTCGACAAATCCGTGATCCTCGGAGGAACTGCATGACTGACTACGTCTGCTATGCGTGTCACGGCCTCGGCTTCGTGCAGCCGATCGATCAGCTCGCGCGCTGGCTCAATGTCCACACGCCGAACGGCATCCACTTCAATACCGTCGGTGGCTCCGACCCAATGCTTGAGGAAGCGAGCATTCGCGCCGGCATCGCGGCCGACCTGAAAGCCGGCAAGCAGCTGATCTTCATCGGCCACTCCAAAGGCGCGATGCTGGCTTATTACCTCGGCTATCCGGCGGCCCTCGTCGTTGCGATCGATCCGACCGACTGGGGCAGCAATATCGATTGCCCGGAATGGACGCTCACGCCGCCGCATCCGGGGCAATGGCACGCGCCGGCAAACGTCGGCCGCTGGATTAATTTTCACCAGTCCAGCTATCCGGGCGGCGGCGTGCTCGCCAATCCGGGCGACACGGCGCAAGACCATTTCTTCCCCGACTGCAATCACATGACCATCCCGACCGACCCGCGGACGATGCAGATCATCCACGACGCCATCCTGCAGGTGATTTCATGATGAAGGGCAGCATGAAATGGGCGCTCTGGCTTTTCTTCCTCGTCGCGAGTTTTGCGGTGATGGAGGGCTGGTCGCTCTACGACAACACGTCGACGCTTTCACGCTTTGTCTGGAACGTTACCGCGGCCTTCCCGCCGACGCCGTACATCGCCGGCTTCCTCGCCGGCTTTTTGTGCTGCCATTTCTGGTGGGGCGGCATCGTGCCGTTCGCGCCGGTCAACAACAAGGACGACTGACATGCAAGGCATTTCCTGGAAAGACGTGCTGCACTACGGCTCGGCTATCGGCCTCGTGATGCTCGGCGGCTTCGCCATGATGGGGCTGCAAATCCCCGGCGTGACGATCGACCCGACAATCTGTTTCACCACCGCAGCCGGCATCTTTGCGGCAGGGCTCAAGGGCGGCGTGACGAGCGGGAATGGCGCGACGAAGGTCACAGTTGTCAAATCGCTCGCGTTTGTTTTGGCCGCCGGCGCGGCGCTCGCTATCGCGTTACCGGCCCACGCCGCGGCCAAAGCCAAGCCGAGCACGGCGCAGGCCCAGGCTAATCCGCTGCTCGTCGTTCAACAGTTCACCGTCGACGACCTCAACGCGGCCATCGCCGACGCCAACGGACAGAACCCGCCGGACAAGGTCGCGGTGGCTTGCTATCAGGCGCTGCTGCCGATCGTGCAGAACGGCGTCGCCAATCCGCTGCCAGCAAGCCCCGGCGTGTTCCAGGCGCTGCAAAAGGCGCGCGACGCGCAAGCGCTGATCGCCAATATGCAATCGCCGACCGGGCCGCTCGCCGGCGTCAATGCCGCCTGCGCGCCGCTCGTATTGCAGGCGCAGAACACGCTGATCCAGCTCGGCATCATGACCGGCGCAGTGGCAGCCAAGGTTGGACTGACGCTGCCGCTCGGGCTGCCGACGCTGCCCTGAACCCAAGTGGGCGCCGACGCTACGGTAGCAAGCCGAGACGAGGATACGATGGCAGGCAAACTCGATGAAATCAGTCGGGCCATTGGAGCGCTGGAAACGAGCGTCCGCGACCTCAAACGGCGCATGGACGAAAATCTGAAGTTACAAGCAAGCCGGCATGCCGATAATTCGACGGCCCTGCGTGAACTGGCCGCAAAGCTCGATCAGCACGCCGCCGCAGTAGCGATGATCAGGCCGACGGTGGCTTCGCTCGAATTGTCGCGTTCGAAGCTTGCGACCTGGGCATCCATCGGGATCGGCGCAGTCATGGTGCTGGGCTGGATCGTCGAGGCCGGCGCCAAGTGGTGCCTGTCCTGGGCGCTGTCGCATTTTCAGTAGAAGTAAATTGCGAGCGAATTAGCTTCATGTCGGACGAGAGGGAGACGCGCATGCTTGATGAACAGCCGCGCGATGCGTGGCACGCGCAAGAGCGGGCTGTCTCCATCAGCCCAGTCATGAGGTTTGTCGAGGATGGTCTTGTGCTTGGCGCCGGCACGGTACTGGTCGCGCGTGACGGTGCTCGCCGGCTGCAGAGCCTCAAAGGCCATGAAGTTGAGCTGCTGGCGCTGTTGTTGGCCGCTTACGGCGACGCGATTGCGCCCGCGGTGCTGGGCAATATCGGACGCGCGGCGAAGTGCTGGAGCGAGGGCGCCGTCTGCCTTGCCTACATTCATCTGTCGCATGCACGCTTGCCAGTGCTTCAAGATCCTCGCGAGGCAGCCCATCGGCTGTTTTCGCGTTACAGATAGACGGCGATCTCATTCACGATGACGACGGAAAGGTCGTGGGTCGAGTCATTGCAGGAAATAGGATCGCTATTGATACTCTTGCCGTATTGCCCGATCTGGTAAAAGAGGACGAGCCGCGGCTCTGTCCGGCACCTGCACGCGACGTGGCCGGCAGTGACCAAGGCAAGCCTTATGAGGAAAACAAGCCTCGGCAGTACGAGGATTTCGTGAAGCTGCTTATCAATCCTCCACCCAACGGGCTGACGCCGAGCGGCTATGTGTATTACCTACCGAATTCACAGGGCGACGGCGCAGTAAGCTATGATGATTGCGAGTGGACGAACGGCATATTGTTCGAAATAAAGGGCGAACGATACGCCGAGCTTCTCAAGTCGCCGCCGATCGCAAAATCGATAACTGACGATTTCCTGAACCAATCCGATCTTCAGATTGCGGCGAGCCAAGGTCGGCCGATCGTCTGGGTCTTCGCTGAACCGGAAGCCGCGGAATTTGCACGTGATCTTTTTGACAAAGCGGATCGGGGGCGTGAGCGCATTACGGTTGCGTATGTGCCCTGGATGAGGAAAAGCCATGAGTAAACATATCGGCTACACTTATTTCATTCGCTCCGCCTGGAAGGAGCGTATCGAGACGCCTGGTGCTATCGGCGTCAAATTCGCAAACACTCTCGACACCTTGACCGATATCGACCCGATTTTTGCCGGTTGGGAAGTGTTCGATCACCGTAACAGGTCATCACTGCCGCTCAGTGCGGCGCGCCCGCGCATCACGCAGATTTTCGAAACCAATGTTGGCCGCAGTGATTTCGGCAACCCGTTGCCCGATCGTGGCTATTCGGCCAGTGCCATGGCAGGTGAATTCAGAGACCCCCGCAGCGTGACTTTTAGCGTGAACGCTGGCGGGCGATGGGACAATCGCATGGAGCTTCAATTTGGAGAATACAACGTTCCTCCTGACCTCACGGTCATCACTTATCCTTTATTCAAGAAGGCACTGCTGGCGATCAACGCGATCTGGCGCACGCCGTGGCTGTGTGCGCAGGCGTTTCGGTCCGGCACTGTCGCCGTGCCAATGGACTTCGGAGGGGTGCAGGCTAGCAGGATCGATAGTGTGGTGCAGGTCCCCCTTGATCCGACGTTTCCCAAATCAATTTTTCACGTACCCTGGATTGCTTACCTCTCGGCGGAGCTCGCAGCCAGTGTGACATTGGCGCGCGAAATCCTTACCGAGCGCACGCCCGACGGCGGTCTCTTGATGAGCGCAACAACGGAGCGCCTCGATCCCACTAATCCCGAGCATGTGCGGTGCGCGCGCATTCTCGCCGAGACGCTGATCGCACGAACCGGCAATGTGTCGGGAAAGCGCGTGAGCTGACCGGCGCCAACGAAGTGTCGCTGCAGTATTGACGAATACGTTTAACATACCGGATACTGGTCCGCCCCGCTTGGCTTCGGCCGGCGGGGCTTTTTTTGCGTTTGGATGGCTCTGTGCATGGGTGTGATTGCCTCCCGAAGGCGGTGCTAGCGATCAGGAATCGATGTGATACAAACGAATCGCAAAACGCGGGCCCGGTCGGAGCAACTCTTGCGTGCCTGAGACAGTCGCCGAAATCCTCAACGCCTACCGAACCGGCGACGCTACCCCGGCCGACATCGTTGGGCGCAGCTTTGCACGGCTTCGCGCCCACGACGATCCGGCGCTGTTCATCAGTCTGCGCCCTGAAAAAGACGTGCTCGCGGAAGCGCATGCGCTGGCCCGCAGCGGCGAGAAATCGCTGCCGCTCTGCGGCATCCCGGTCGCGGTGAAGGACAATATCGACGTTGCCGGCCTGCCGACCACCGCCGCATGTCCCGCATTTCTCTATTCGCCGAGCAAGGACGCGACCGCGGTGGCGCGGTTGCGCGCGGCGGGCGCGCTCGTTATCGGCAAAACCAATCTCGACCAGTTCGCGACCGGGCTTGTCGGCGTGCGCACGCCTTATGGCATTGGCCGCAATCTGTTCGACGACAAGCTCATCCCCGGTGGATCGAGCACCGGCTCCGCGCTGGCCGTCGGTGCCGGTATTGTGCCGCTTTCGCTCGGCACCGACACGGCGGGATCGGGCCGCGTGCCGGCTGCTTACAGTAATATTGTCGGCTTAAAGCCGAGCCTGGGTTTGGTTTCGACTGCGGGCGTCGTTCCAGCCTGCCGCACGCTCGACTGCGTCTCCATCTTCGCGCTGACGGTCGACGATGCAATGACGGCGCTCAAGGCGATCGCCGGCCCCGACGAAGCCGATCCGTATTCGCGGCCGCGCCCAATCAACGCAGTCGGTGCGATGACGAACGGAGTGAGGCTTGGCGTGCCATCGGCCGGCCACGGCGTGTTTTTCGGCGATCAGAGTTCGGCCGCCGCTTACGATGCTGCATTAACAAAACTTTCCGAACTCGGCGCCGATTTGGTCCAGATCGATATGGAGCCGTTCTACGAAACGGCGCGGCTCCTTTACGAAGGCCCATGGGTCGCCGAACGCTACCTCGCCGCCAAAAGCTTGATCGACACCGCGCCGGAAGCGCTTCATCCGGTAACGCGACAAATTATGGACGTCGGCGCGCGAGCCACGGCAGCCGATGCATTCACCGCGTTCTATCGGCTCGAGGTGCTGCGCCGCGCGCGCGACCGCACATTCGGCACGATTGATGCGCTGGCGCTGCCGACCGTGCCGACCACCTACACGATCGAACAGGTGCTCGCCGCGCCGATCGAGCTTAACAGCCGGCTCGGCACCTACACGAATTTCGTCAATCTGCTCGATCTGTGCGGGCTTGCCGTCCCGGCCTCGATGCGGCCCGACGGCACGCCGTTCGGGATCACCTTGCTCGCGCCCGGCGGTGCGGATGCCATGCTCGCATCGATCGGTCGCGAATTCCATCGTGCGAGCGGCCTGTCGCTCGGCGCGCTCAAACATCCGCGGCCGGTTTGATCGCAAGCCGCTTCACTCCTCGTCGATCACGCTGACATGCGCCGCGACGACGCGCCAGCCTCGCGGAAAGCGCACCCAGGTCTGCATCTGGCGTCCGACTTTTCCGGGTGTACCGGCGCGATGAAACAAGGTCGAAGCGACGGCGAAATCTCGCCCGTAAGTGCTTATGACAGTCTTTGATAAAGTACGCGCGAGCCCGGCGGGCGAACGTGCTGCGCGAAAAGCGCTGATCTCGGCAAAGCCGTAAAGATTTTCTGCGCTGCCGTAGCGGATGGTGCGGGGGTCGTCATGAAATAGCGCGTCGAGCGCGCTAACGTCGTTCGCGACCAGAGCTCTTTCATAACGTTCGAATGCTGCTTCGACTTCGGCGACGACCCCCGGCAGGTCGATCTCCATGTCACGCTCCCCTATGATGCTTTATCAAAGCGCCGGCCGCATCGCCGCAACGACGCCTTTGGTCTCCAGCGCATGGGCAAGCCGCAACGCCACGTCCTCGCGCCATGGCGCGGCGATGATCTGCACTCCGATCGGCAGCGGCACCAGCGGCACCGGCACGGCGACGACCGGCAGGCCGATAAACGAGATCGGCTGCGTATAAAGGCCGAGATTGGCGCGGACCGGCAATTCGGTGTCGCCGAACGTGAACGTCTGCTGGCCGATCAGGGGCGCCGTGCATGGCGTCGCCGGCGCTATGATGGCGTCGACCTCATCGAACAGCTTGACGACTTGGTCGCGGTACCAGCGGCGGAATTTTTGCGCCTTGACGACCAGTGAAGCGGGCGTCATCGCGCCCGCGATCAGCCGGTCGCGCACCGCTGGATCGAAGTCGCGCGCCCGCGCGCGCAAGCGGTTCAGATGCAGACTAGCGCCTTCGCTGGCGGTGATGATGAAGGCCGCCGAGCGGGCGCGCTGGGCTTCGGGAATTTCGATGTCGCGATTGGCGCCGAGTGCGGCCGACACCCGGTCGATGGCGTAGCAGGTTTCGCCGCTGTTGCACTTGAAATAGCCGGCGGCAACGGCGACGCGCAAACCATCCGCGCCTTGCTCGAGAATTGGAGCGACCGGTTCGACCGGGTGGCTGGCGCAGGCCGGATCTTCCGCATCGAATCCCTGCATGGCGTCGTAGGCCAGCGCAAGATCGCGCGCTGTGCGCGCGAACGGCCCGAGATGATCGAGGCTGGCGACAAAGGGAAACGTGCGGGCGCGCGTCAGCCGGCCGTAAGTCGGCTTGAGGCCGAAAATGCCGCACAACGAAGAGGGTACGCGGATCGAGCCGTTGGTGTCGGAGCCGAGTGCGAGCGGCACGAGGCCGCCGCCGACCGCCGCGCCGGAGCCGCCCGATGAGCCGCCGGACATGCGCTCGTGATCGTGCGGATTGCGCGACGCGCCGTCGTGGATGTTCTCGCCGGTGAAATCATAGGCATATTCGCCCATGTTGAGCGCGCCGATCAGAATGGCGCCAGCCGCTTCGAGCCGCTCGATCAAGGCCGCGTCGCGGGTGGCCGGCGGCACGTCGCGGTTGATCTTGGAGCCGGCGAGCGTCGGCAGGCCTGAGACGTCGAACAGGTTCTTCACCGCGAACGGAACGCCGGCCAACGGCCCGAGCGTCTCGCTGCGTGCGCGCGTGGCATCGACGGCCTCGGCGCGCAGCAAGGCGCGTTGCTCGGTGACGGCGGTGAAGGAGTTGAGCACCGGGTCGCGCTCGCGAATGCGGGCGAGCGCCGCCTCAACCACGCTGAGCGCCGTGCTGCGTCCGGACGTGACCGCAGCGGCGATCGCCGCAGCCGTACTGAAATCGAAATCGGTCGCGGGCACATCGAGCATGACACACCTTACGCCTGCAGGATTTCAAGCATGGAAAATGGCGGCCGGCTCGGCGTCATCGGGCAGCGGGAATTCATCGACCAGCGCCCCGTGGCGCAGGATAAGCTGCAAATTGAACTTTGCGCCGGCTTCCCAGGACGGATCGAGCGTCAGGTCGAGTACTTGCGCATTGGCGATGACCAGGGAATCGATGGCGTCGCGCTTTGGCGCTGGCGGCGATTTGCGAACGATTTTGCGTTTCATGATGCGATCCTCGCCTGCGGCAAGAAATTTTCGGCGAAATGGCAGGCCACGTGACGGTCGCCGAAGGCGCGCAGCGGCGGCATCGAGAGTTTGCAGGCATCGGTGCCGTGCGGGCAACGGCCATAGAAGCGGCAGACGTTCGGATCCGGATCGATCGGGCTGCGCGGTTCGCCGGTGAGGCGGAGCCTGCTGCCGCTTTCATGCAGCCGCGGCACCGCGGCTACCAGCGCCTGGGTATAGGGGTGCAGGGGATGTTCGAAGACTTCGGCGGCGGGGCCGGATTCGACGATCTTGCCGAGATACATCACCAGCACGCGATCGCAGAGCAGCCGCACCACGGAAAGATCGTGCGAGACGAACAGATAGCTCATGCCGAATTCCCGCTTCAGCCGCTGCAGCAGCTGAAGCACCACGACCTGAACCGACACGTCGAGCGCCGCCGTCGGCTCGTCGAGCACCAGCAAATCGGGCTCGACCGCGATGGCGCGGGCAATCCCGACACGGGCGCGCTGGCCGCCGGAAAGCTGATGCGGAAAGCGCGACAGCAATTGCAAGGGCAAGCCGCATTGGCCGGCCACGGTCTCGACCCTTTCCTTAAGCGCCTTGCCGCGCAATCTGCGCAGCCGCCGCAGCGGATCGGCGATGGCGGCAAAGGCGGTAAAGCGCGGATTGACGCTTTCGCCGGCGTCCTGGAACACCATTTGAATGCGGGCGCGGTCGCGATCGCGCGCGAACACCCGCGCTGGCTTGAGCGCCAATTCCCGGCTGCCGAGCTTGACGCTGCCTTGGCTTACGTCGATCAAGCGGGTGAGCGCGCGCACCAAAGTCGACTTGCCGCAACCGGACTCGCCGACAAGCCCGACGGTCTCGCCCTTACCGATGGCGAAGCTCACATCGTCGACCGCATAGACTTTCGGCAGTGTCTCCACCCCGCCGGAGATGCGGCGTCTCAATCGCGCCCAGGCTCCCGGTCCGGCGCCGGCCGGGAACCATTTCGAGACATCGGCAATGTCGAGGAGGGCTGTCATGCGGCACTCACGGTTGGCGCATCGACAGTTTGCTCGGGCATCGGATTCCAGCAAGCAACGAAATGCGCCGCGCCCGGTGTCGCGAGTGGCAGGGGTTGCGCGCAGGTCACGATTTTGCGCGGACAGCGTTCCGAATAGCGGCAGGGCGGCAGATCGGCGCGGCGCAAATCGGGCAGCGAGCCTGGAATCGACGCCAGCTCATCGAGGCTCGCCGCCGAATCCGGCGTCGCCGCGATCAGCTCGGCCGTGTAGGGATGCCGCGGGTTGGCGAACAGGTCCGCGGTCGGCGAATTCTCGACTACATGGCCGGCATGCATTACGACGATGCGCGCGGAGCGCTGGCCCGCGAGCGCCAGATCATGGGTGATGAAAATCGTCGCCATGCCGAGCTCCTTGGCGAGATCGTTGATCAAATCCATGATCACCGCCTGCGTGGTGACATCGAGCCCGGTGGTCGGCTCGTCGGCGATCAAAAGCGACGGCTTTGCCGCCAGCGCGATCGCGATCATGACGCGCTGGCACATGCCGCCCGACATTTCGAACGGATAGGCTTTCGCGCGCCGCGCCGGATCGGTGATGCCGACGGCGCGCAGCATTTCCACCGCGTGCGCCGGCGCCGCGCGCCGCGACACATTGCCGTGACGAATAAGCACATCGGCGATCTGGCGGCCGACCGGGCGGATCGGGTTGAGCGCAGTACGCGGGTTCTGAAAGATCATCCCGATCTTGCGGCCGCGAACTTGCGCAAGCTCTTTCGGCTTGGCCGAGAGCAGATCGAGCTCGCCGAGCATGGCGCGCCCGGCAGTCACCCGGCCCGCCGCATCGAGAATCCCCATCACCGCATAGGCGGTCACCGATTTGCCCGAGCCCGACTCGCCGACCAGCGCCACGGTCTCGCCTTTGGCGACGCCGAAGCTGACATTCTCCAGTGCGCGCACGATACCTGATCGCGTGCGAAACTCGACGCTGAGCCCTTCGACGGAGAGCGCCGGAGCGGCCGTCATGTTCGCCACCTCATGTCCGCCTCCGGGGATCGACCAAGTCGCGCAACCCGTCGCCGAGCAGATTGAAACAGAACACCGCGACCATCAGCGCGGCGCCGGGGAAGAACGCGTTCCACCACTCGCCCGAGACGATGAACTGCGCGCCTTCCGCCACCATGATGCCCCATTCCGGCGTCGGCGGACGCACGCCAAGCCCGATGAACGACAGACCTGCCGCATTGAGGATGGCGTAGCCCATGGTCAACGACATCTGCACGACCAGGATCGGGAACACATTGGGCAGGATTTGAAAGGCGAGAATGCGCCAATCGGAATTGCCCGACAGCCGCGCCGCTTCGACAAAACCCGCTTCGCGGCGGATATTGGCCTCGGCGCGGGCGATGCGCGCATAGAGCGGAAAGTTCACGATCGCCGTAGCGAGAACGATATTTTGCACGGTGTTGCCGAGCGCGGCGACGATGCCCATGGCGAGAACGAACAGCGGGAACGCCATGATGGTGTCGGCGATGCGGCCGACGATGCGGTCGGTCCAGCCGCCGAAGAATCCGGCGGCGACGCCGGCGAGCCCGCCCATCAAAAACACCAGCGCGACCGAAGCGACCGCAATGAAAAAATCGAGCCGCGTGGCAACCACGACCCGGCTGAATACGTCGCGGCCGAGCTGGTCGGTGCCGAACCAATGCTCCAGGCTCGGCGGCTTCAGCGCTTCGCTGGTGTCGCTGGCGAGCGGGTCATAGGGCACGATATGCGGCCCGAGCACCGCGGCAAGCACGATCAGAACGAACAGCGCAAAAGCAAAGCCGGTGACCGGGTTTTCGCTCAGTACATAACGCGAATGGCGAAAGAGCGCCGTCAAGCTGCTCTCCGGCCGGGGCGCTGCGGCGATGTCGGTCATGCTTCGAGCCTCACGCGCGGATCGATCAGGCCGTAGAGGACATCGATCGACAGATTGAGCATGACGTACATGACCGCCATGGTCAGCACGAAACCCTGCACCGGCGCGAAATCGGAGGCGAGCAGCGCCTCGACCGCGTAGGAGCCGATGCCGGGCCAGGCAAATACCTTCTCCACCAGCACGTTGGCGCCGAGCAGGAACGAAAACACCATGCCGAGCGTGGTGATGACCGGCAGCATGGCGTTGCGGAAGGCATAGGTGACGATCACCGTATAGGCGGAAAGTCCGCTCGCCCGCGCCGTGCGCACGAAATCAGAGGACAGCACCGCGAGCATCGAGGCCCGCGTCATGCGCGTAATCGGCGCAAGCGAGAAAATCCCAAGCGTTAGCGCCGGCAGGATGAGCTGCTTGAGGCTCGCCATGAACGTTGCGGGATCGCCGGCGATCAAACTGTCGATCAGGAAGAAGCCGGTGACATGCGGCGGCTCCGTAAAAAATACGTCGAGCCTTCCGAGCGGCGCCGGCGCCCAGCCGAGCAGATAATAAAACACGTAAACCAGGATGAGGCCGGTGAAGAATACCGGCAGCGAAACGCCGGCGGTCGAGACGACGCGGCAGGCTTGATCGATCAGCGAGTTCGGCTTGGTCGCCGCCAGGATGCCGAGCGGCACCGCGATCACGATCGAGACGATGAGCCCGAGCAGCGTCAATTCCGCGGATGCCGGCAAGCGGTTGCGCAACTCGGTCGCGACCGGCTGGCCGGTGGTGAGCGAAGTGCCGAGATTGCCGTGGGCGAGGTCGACCACATAGCGGCCGAATTGCTCGATCAGCGGCTTGTCGAGGCCGAGATTGACCCGCACCTGTTGGATAGCCTGGGGCGTTGCGGCGGGGCCGGCGAAATAGACCGCCGGATCGCCGGGCAGCGCTCGAGTGAGCAAGAACGTGACGATCACCACGCCGATCAGGCTTGGGATCGCCATCGCCAGCCGTTTGAGGATCATCGTCAGCATTCCGCGTCTTTCGTTACTTGGTCGTCATGGCCGGAATTGTCCCGGCCATCCACGTCTCGATCGCCTCACGCTGGTCGAAGGCATGGACGCCCGGCGCAATAGGCGAGCGAAGCGATGGTGTGCTTCGAGCGGCTATGACCCGGCATGACGGTAATCGGATTATCCCTTTGCAAAGCTGCGGTAATCGAGCCGCCGGTGGAACCAGTACTGATAGCCGCTGATGTTCTTTTGCATCGCGACGTTGACATAGGGCTGATAGAGCGGGATGCGCGGCATGTCGGTGAAAGCGAGATCGACGAAGCCCTTCACATCCTTGTTGTAGGTATCCGCGTCGCCGGTTGCCGCCGCGGCGCGCGCGCCGTCGATGAAGGTGTCCATCTGCGGCGACTGATAATCCATCGTGTTGAAGATCGATTTTCCGGAGTGGTAGCACCAGTAAAAGAAGTATTCGGGATAATCGAGCCAGCCGGAGAACACGTTGGTGAACAACGGCATCGACTTTTTGGTCAGCTCGGTGCGCCAGTTCGCGCCCGGCACCTTGTTGATGGTCGTGGTGATGCCGATCTGCTGCAGGCTTTCCTGCACCAGCTCACAGATCGGCTGATTGACGCCGGCGAAGCCGAGGTCGAATGAAATGGGTACGTTGATATTGCTGGCGCCGGACTCGGCGAGCAGCTTTTTCGCCTTGTCGAGATCGGTGTTGAACTTGTGCGGCTGCGGCCAGGCGACCTCGGTCGCCGCATCCGCCGGCGCGCCGAACATCGGCTTGCCAAGGCCATAGAGCACCACGTCCATGATTTTTTGATAGGGCAGGGCATAGGCGATGGCGTAGCGCACCTTGACGTCGTTGAATGGTGGGTGCTGCACGTTCATGCCGATATATTGAATGCCGTTCGAATAGGGCGTCGAAATAATGGTGAGCTTGCCGTCGGTCTTCAGCTCGGAAAAATCCTTGTTGGGCAGATCGTAGGAGACATCGGCATCGCCACGCTCGAGGAGCGCCCGCCGGTTGCCGGAGTCGGGCACGATGCGCCAGATCACGCGCTTGATCTTCGGCAGCGGTCCGCCCTTCCATTTGTCGTTGCGCTCCAGCACGACCTGAGAGCCAGCGGTCCAGTTCGTCACTTTATAGGCGCCGGAGCCGACGGTATTGAGCTTGGTATATTCGAGGCCCCAGGGGTCCTGGGCGGTGGCATTTTTCTTCACCAACTCGGAGTTGATAATGCACGGCACGATGACGGCGAGATCGGGGATGGTCAGCCGGTCCTTCTTGAGAAAATCGACGCGGAACGTATGGTCGTCGACGACGACGAATTGTTCCGGTTTCGTCAGCGATCCGGCGCTCATCTGGAAGGTCGGGAAGCCGCCGACCGTCACCGCGCGGTCGAACGACCATTTGACGTCCTTTGCCGTTACCGGCGTGCCGTCCTGAAACGCGGCATCTTTGCGGAGCATGAAGGTCGCCGACATGTCGCCGACCTTCATGTCCTCAGCGAGTTCTGGCTTAAACTTGGTCTTGTCGTAATAGGGCGTGCCGTTCGGCAGGGTCTTCATTTCGTGGGTGATCAACCGGTCGTAGCAATTCCACGATACCTCGTAGCCGGGCACGTTGGTACCGACGCCGTGGATATCGAGATTGTTCGGACCGCTTTCGGAGACGATGAGAAGCGTCTCCTGACGCGATTGCGCCTTGGCGGGAGACCAGATGGCCGGTGCCGGAACGGCGGCGGCCGCGGTCAATGCGGTTACCGATTTGAGAAAATCGCGGCGCTTCATCAAGGCCTCCCAGGGCTGGCGCGTCATTGGCTTCTGGAAGACACCGCAAGCGGCGTGCCAAGCCGCACGCCGCACCCGCCGCTGACCAAAAGGCGCAATTTAACGGTTTTGCCTGCATGATGCCGGCGCCGCAGGAACGCTTGCTAGGCGATCGGCGCATTTGCCGCACATTTATTAGGCAGCTATCGCGAAGCTGGTTGTCCGCGCGTGGCCCCGATTTTGCACGTTTGTTGGTGTTGCGAGGCAGGAGATCGGGGATGCCGCGCGTAAGGGTCGAAGCCGAACCAGCCGCATTGCAGGTCGATCTCGCGGCCGCGGCGCTGGTCATTATCGACATGCAGCGCGACTTTCTGGAGCCGGGCGGCTTCGGCGAAGCGCTCGGCAACGATGTTTCGCTTTTGCGTGCGGCGGTCGCACCGTGCGGTGCGGTGCTTGCCGCGGCCCGGCGCCTGGACCTCTTCGTTATTCACACCCGCGAAGGCCATCGGCCCGATCTGTCGGACGCGCCACCCCATAAGGTCGAGCGTGGCGATCCGGGGAACCGCATCGGCGCCAGCGGCCCTATGGGTCGCATTCTGGTCCGCGGCGAGCCCGGTCACGACATCGTCCCGGAGCTCTATCCGCTCAAGAGCGAACCGGTGGTCGACAAGCCGGGCAAAGGGCGCATTCTACCAGACCGACCTTGAGCTGATGCTGCGCAATCGCGGCATCGATACTCTGTTCGTCGCCGGCGTGACGACGGAGGTCTGCGTCAACACGACGGTGCGCGAAGCCAACGATCGCGGCTTTCGCTGCGTCGTGCTCGGCGACTGCTGCGCATCCTATTTCCCGGAATTCCACGCTGCCGGCCTCGCCATGATCAAGGCGCAGGGCGGCATTTTTGGCTCGGTGACTGCATCGGCGCATTTGTTGCGGTCGCTGGCGACCGTTGGCAATCAGAAGATCGCGTAAATCGAAAACGAGTTTGCATCACGGGGGAGTGCGATGACGACATCGACAGGAACGTACCGGCCGGCGCTCTGGACCGCCGGCGACTGGAACGCATTTTTTGGTTTCGGCACCAACATTCTCGTCAACATGTTGGTGCTGACCGGCCTGTTGCGGTTCGTGCTGAAAATGCCGGACTCTCTGGTGTTCGGCCGCATTTTGCCGGCGATGGGCCTGATGATGTGCCTTTCGACCTTTTACTACGCCTACCTTGCCTACAGCTTGGCCAAACGAACCGGCCGCAACGACGTCTGCGCGCTGCCCTCCGGCATCAGCGTGCCGCACATGTTCATCGTCACTTTCGTGATCATGCTGCCGATTGCACTGAAGACCCACGATCCGATGCAAGGCTGGGAGGCCGGCCTGGTGTGGGTCTTCTTCCAAAGCTTCATCCTGATGATCGGCGGTTTCATCGCGCCATAGTGCGTAAGATCACGCCGCGCGCGGCGCTTCTCGGAACGCTTGCCGGCGTCTCGATCACTTTCATTGCGATGCGCCCGGCGCTGCAAATGTATCAGACGCCGGTCATCGGGCTGATTTGCTTCGCCATCATCATGGTGAACTGGCTCGGCGGCTATCAAATATCCGAAGGGCATACCCGCCGGCCTGATCGCCATCGGCGTCGGCACGCTCATCGCCTGGGGCTCCAATCTGTTCGGGCTCGACTACGGCGGATTGAGCGTCAAAGGCGTCGGCGATGCGTTTGCGAATTTCGGCTTCAACGTGCCGATCCCGGCGTTCCGGGCACGTGTTCTCGGGCTTCCACTATCTTGCCGTCATCCTGGTCACCGCAGTGCCGTTCGGCGTCTATGACCTGGTCGAGGCCATGGACAATGTCGAGAGTGCGGAGGCCGGCGGCGACCCGTATCCGACCACCCGCGTGCTGACCGTCGACGGCATCGTAAGCCTGATCGGCTGCCTGATGGGCAACCCGTTCATCAACGCGGTCTATATCGGCCATCCCGGCTGGAAGGGCATGGGCGGCCGCATCGGCTATTCGGCCGCCGTCGGCGTCATGGTCATCGTGCTGTCTTGGTTCGGCATCATCTCGCTGTTGCTCGCGATCGTTCCGGTCGTCGCCATCTCTCCGATCTTGCTCTACATCGGCATGCTGATCGGCGCGCAAGCGTTCCAGACCACGCCGAAGGCGCATGCTCCTGCCATCGTTCTCGCGCTGACCCCGCATCTCGCGGCCTGGTGCCAGACGCTGATGGACGGCGCGCTCGGCGTCGCCGGCACCAGCGCGGTCGGCTCTCGGCTTCGACAAACTCGCGGGTGTTGGCGTGCTTTATCCCGGCCTGGCGACGATGGGCGGCGGGGCAATCCTCACCGGCCTGGTGCTGGCGGGCATTGGCGCGATGCATCATCGACAGGAATTTCGTCAAGGCGTCGATCTTCGCGTCCGCCGGGGCGGTCCTCACCTTCTTCGGCTTCATGCATGGCTCGGCGGTCGGAATTGCGGTTTCGCCGACGCTGGCCATAACCTATGCGGCGGTCGCGGGATTCCTGTACGCGCTCAGCCGCTATCCGGCATTAGCGCCGAGACTAACAATGTCGGACGAGGCATTGGCGGCCACGCCTGCAGAATAAGGCACGGTGACATCGGCATTCGCCGCCTGCTCATAAAGCAGGCGGCGATCTGCTGAAAAAAACAGCTTGGCTGGTTGCCGGTCATGTTTGACCAAAGAGATCAGCACTCTAGCGCCGCGGAAAACTGGCACATGCTTTGCGACGTAGCTGGGGAGGGCGCCATCCGTGCGCTCGCCCAAGCAAAGCGAGGCTCATCCATGTCCAGCAAATCGATTACCACCTATACGCTCACTCGCCGCGGCTGGCTCGTTGGAGCCGGCGGCGTTGCCCTCGGGCTGATGGGGGCGCTGCCGGCACAGGCCGAAGACACGATCAAGGTCGGTATCCTTCATTCGCTCTCCGGCACCATGGCGATCAGCGAAACGACGCTGAAAGACGTGATGCTGATGCTCATCGCCGAGCAGAACAAGAAGGGCGGCGTATTGGGCAAGAAACTCGAAGCAGTCGTCGTCGATCCCGCCTCGAACTGGCCGTTGTTCGCCGAGAAAGCGCGCGAGCTGATCAGTCAGGACAAAGTCGCCGTCGTGTTCGGCTGCTGGACTTCGGTGTCGCGCAAGTCGGTGCTGCCGGTGTTCAAGGAGCTCGACAGCATCCTGTTCTATCCCGTTCAATTCGAAGGCGAAGAAGGCGAGCGCAACGTGTTCTATACCGGCGCCGCGCCGAACCAACAGGCCATCCCGGCGGTCGATTATCTCATGAGCGCCGACGGCGGCTCGGTGAAGCGGTGGGTGCTGGAAGGCACCGACTATGTCTATCCGCGCACCACCAACAAAATCCTCGAAGCCTATCTCAAGCAAAAAGGGGTGGCCGACGAGGACATCATGATCAATTACACCCCCTTCGGCTTCTCAGACTGGCAGACCGAGGTTTCCAAGATCAAGGCGTTCGGCTCGGCCGGCAAGAAGACGGCGGTGGTGTCCACCGTCAATGGCGATGCCAACGTGCCGTTCTACAAGGAGCTCGGCAATCAGGGCATCAAGGCGACCGACATCCCGGTGGTGGCGTTTTCGGTCGGCGAAGAGGAACTAGCCGGTCTCGACACCAAGCCGCTGGTCGGTCATCTCGCCGCGTGGAACTACTTCGAGTCGATCAAGACTCCGGCGAATGCCGCCTTCATCAAAGAGTGGCACGAGTTCATCAAGAATCCCAAGCGCACCACCAACGATCCGATGGAGGCGCACTACATCGGCTTCAACATGTGGGTGAAAGCGGTGGAGAAGGCGAAGACCGTCAATGCCGACAAGGTAATTGCCGCTCTGCCCGGCATCAAACAGGCGAATCTGACCGGCGGCGTCTCGGAAATGCTGCCCAACCACTACATTACCAAGCCGGTGTTCATCGGCGAAATCCGTGCCGACGGCCAGTTCGACGTGGTGTGGAAGACCAAATCCTTGGTGCCCGGACAAGCGTGGTCGCCTTACCTCCCCGGCTCGAAAGATCTGGTCGCCGACTGGGTGAAGCTCAACTGCGGCAACTACAACACCGTGACCAAAACCTGCGGCGGTACTTAAGTCGCGGCTAGACCGACGTTTTGATGCCGATAATGCGGAGGAGGTAGCGTCGCCTCCTCCGTACAGCGGCCGGGGAAACATTGCGATGCGTTTTGGCCGAGCTTGCCTCGTCGCGCTGGCTTTAGCCTTTGGCCTCGCCCTGGGCGCCGTGAACACGCATGCCGCGAGCCTCGACGACGCCGTTACGCACTTCACGGCCGACGATTTTGACGAGACGTTGACCGGCATCAAAGAGGTCGTCGCCAGCGACAGTCCACGGGCGGAAATCATCATCGGCGCGTTGCAAAACGGCCAGCTGATGTTTTCTGCCGAACAAAAAAAGGTCTACATCCAGGACGCCGCCGGCAAGCTGTTCGATGCCGCCACCGGCGAGCCGGTCGCCGGCGACCCGCCGGCCGATCTGGACAACGTCCACCTCAATAATCGGGTGCGCGGCGCGCTCGATGCGGCGGTCGGCCAGCTCACTTTGTTGTCCCATGATCCGGACAGGCGATACGCGGCTGCACAAGCGGTGTTCAAATCGCGCGCGGCCAGCGCGCTGCCGACGGTCGAAAAGGCTCTCGCCGAGGAGACCGATAGTCGAGTCAAGGTGGCGCTCGAACAGGCGCGTGCCGCCATCCTGCTGACGGCGCCCGGCACCTCCGAAGCGGACAAGCTCAAGGCGATTGCCATTGTCCGCGACCGTGGCGATCAGGACGCGTTGGGCCTTCTTTCCGACATCCCGGCGCGTGAAACGCCGGTTGTCGCGAAAGCGGCGAGCGACGCGATCGGCGCGATCCAGACGCGGCTCGCCGAATGGGATGCGGTGCAAAATCTCTGGTATGGGCTATCGCTTGGCTCGGTGCTTTTGCTGGCCGCCATCGGCCTTGCCATCACCTTCGGCGTCATGGGCGTCATCAACATGGCGCACGGCGAAATGGTGATGCTCGGCGCCTATGTCACCTATGTCGTGCAGGAGATCATCCGCAACAATGCGCCGGCATTGTTTGATTACTCGCTGGCGATCGCCATTCCGCTCGCCTTCGTGTTTGCCGGCTGCGTCGGCATATTGATCGAACGCTGCATCATCCGTTTTCTCTATGGCCGGCCGTTGGAGACGCTGCTCGCCACCTGGGGGCTTTCGCTGATCCTGCAGCAGGCCGTGCGTACGGCGTTCGGCCCGAACAACCGCGAAGTCGGCAACCCGTCGTTCATGAGCGGGGCGTTCGATCTCGGCGGCATCACCGTCACCTATAACCGGCTTTGGATCATCTGTTTTGCGCTTGCGGTGTTCGTGGCGCTATTGGGCATATTGCGCTACACCCGCTTCGGTCTGGAAATGCGCGCGGTGACCCAGAACCGGGCGATGGCGGCGTCGATGGGCATCCGCACCAACCGGGTCGACGCGCTGACCTTCGGTCTCGGTTCCGGCATCGCCGGAATTGCCGGCGTCGCGCTATCGCAAATCGACAATGTCAGCCCAAATCTCGGCCAGAGCTACATTATCGACAGCTTCATGGTTGTGGTGTTCGGCGGCGTCGGCAATCTGTGGGGCACTTTCGTCGGCTCCTTCGTCCTTGGCGTCGCCAATAAATTCCTCGAGCCGTTCGCCGGCGCGGTGCTCGGCAAGATCGCCATTCTCATTTTGATCATCCTATTCATTCAAAAACGCCCGCGCGGCCTGTTTGCGCTCAAGGGAAGGGCGGTCGAGGCGTGAGCTCGCATATTCTCATCCGCTCGCTCGATCGCGGTGCGACCATCTTCGTGATCGCGCTGGCCGCTATTGCGATCGCCGTCCCCGTGCTCAACCTCGCGGTGCCACAGTCTTCGGACTTCCACGTTCCCACTTACCTGGTCGCGTTGTTCGGCAAGTATCTGTGTTACGCGATCCTCGCTTTGTCGATCGATTTGATCTGGGGCTATTGCGGTATTCTCTCGCTCGGCCAAAGCGCGTTCTTCGCGCTCGGCGGTTACGCGATGGGCATGTATCTGATGCGTCAGATCGGCACCCGCGGCGTCTATGCCAATCCGATCCTGCCGGACTTCATGGTGTTCCTGAATTGGAAGGAACTGCCGTATTCCTGGTACGGCTTCCAGCATTTCCCCTATGCCGTGCTGATGGTCGTGCTGGTGCCGGGCGTGCTCGCTTTCGTGTTCGGCTGGCTGGCGTTCCGCAGCCGCGTCACCGGCGTTTATCTGTCGATCATCACCCAGGCGCTCACTTATGCGCTGATGCTCGGCTTCTTTCGCAACAATTTCGGCTTCGGCGGCAATAACGGCCTGACCGATTTCAAGGATATCCTCGGCTTCAATGTCGAGGCGGAGACCACGCGCGCGGCTCTGTTTTCGATCACCTGTGTTTCGCTGATGCTCGGCTTGCTGGTCTGCCGCGCCGTCGTCACCTCGAAATTCGGCAAGGTTCTGATCGCCATCCGCGACGCCGAAGCGCGCGTACGGTTTCTCGGCTACCGCGTGGAATCCTACAAGGTTCTGGTGTTCACTTTGTCGGCCTGCATGGCCGGCATTGCCGGAGCGCTTTACGTGCCGCAGGTCGGTATCATCAATCCCAGCGAATTCGCGCCGGGCAATTCGATCGAGGCCGTCATCTGGGTGGCGGTCGGCGGTCGCGGCACGCTGATCGGCGCTGCGGTCGGCGCGATCCTGGTCAATTATGCCAAGACCTATTTTACCTCCGGCGTGCTGGCGCCGTACTGGTTGTTCATGCTCGGTGGACTGTTCATCGGCGTGACGCTGCTTTTGCCGCGCGGCATCATCGGCAGCCTGCATCATTGGACGGCGCTGCGCCGCGCCAGGATATCCGCGGCGGCCGAGGAGGGCGTCGCCGCGCCGCCGCCTGAGCCGCAACCGGCGGAATGAGGATCGGCCGATGAAGATACAAGAACGACTGGCGCAGGCCGAAGATCGGGCGAAGGAGGCTTTCGAGCGCACGCTTCTCTATATCGAGGGCGTCACGGTGTCGTTCGACGGCTTCCGGGCGCTCAATAATCTTTCCTTCGCCATCGCGCCCGGCGAGATGCGCGCCATTATCGGCCCCAACGGCGCCGGCAAGACGACCATGATGGATGTGGTCACGGGCAAGACTAGGCCGGACGAGGGTGCGGTGATTTTCGACAAGTTCCACGATCTGGCGCGGCTCGACGAGACCGAGATCGCCGAACTGGGCATCGGCCGCAAGTTTCAGAAACCGACCGTCTTCGATAGTCACACCGTGTATGACAATCTCGAGCTTGCACTTAAGGCCGATCGCCGCGCACGCACCACGCTGTGGTCGCGGGAGACGGCAGATGAGCGCCGCCGCATCGACGAAATCCTGCAGATCATCCGTCTGACGGCCGTGCAGGATCGCCTTGCCGGCCGCCTGTCGCATGGCCAGAAGCAGTGGCTCGAGATCGGCATGCTGCTGGCGCAGGACCCGAAATTGCTGCTGGTCGACGAGCCGGTGGCGGGCATGACCGACGTGGAGACGCAGCAGACCGCGGAACTGCTCAAGGAGATCAATCGCGAGCACACCGTCGTCGTGGTCGAGCACGACATGACCTTCGTGCGCGAGCTTGGCGTCAAAGTCACGTGTTTGCACGAGGGCTCGGTGCTTGCCGAAGGCACGATCGACGAAGTCTCTGCGAACGAACGTGTCGTGGAAGTCTATTTGGGACGCTAGGCGATGCTTGAGGCACAGGCGATTAATCTTCACTACGGCGCCGCTCAGGCGTTGCGCGCCGTTTCGATCAACGCCGCTCCCGGCAAGGTGACTTGCGTGCTCGGGCGCAACGGGGTCGGCAAAACCAGCCTCCTCGATGCGCTCGCCGGACATCAGCCGGTGAGCGGTGGCGCTATCAAGTGGGAGGGCGAGGACATCACCGGGCTGCGGCCGCCGGAGCGCGCCCGGCGCGGCATCGCTTATGTGCCACAGGGCCGCGAAATCTTTCCGCTGCTCACCGTCGACGAAAACCTAAAAACCGGTTTTGCGCCTTTGCCGCGCGGTGAGCGGAACGTGCCGGAGGAGGTGTTCTCGCTGTTCCCGGTGCTCAAGGGGATGTTGCACCGGCGCGGCGGCGACCTTTCCGGCGGCCAGCAGCAGCAGCTCGCCATCGGCCGCGCGCTGGTGATGCGGCCGCGGCTTCTGTTGCTCGACGAGCCGACCGAAGGCATCCAACCCTCGATCATCAAGGATATCGGGCGCGCCATCGATTACTTGCGGTCGCTCGGCAAGATCGCAATCGTGCTGGTCGAGCAATATCTCGACTTTGCCCGTGAACTGGGCGACTATTTCACGGTCATGGATCGCGGGGCCGTAGTCTATTCATGCGACCGTGACAATATCGACGAGGCGGCGCTGAAGCGAGCGATGGCGATTTGAAATTCATTATTCGACCCGTCGGCGTGACGTTCGATCCATGAACTTCGATGATATGTCGATGGCGACAGCGCCGCTGCGAAGTGAGGTTTTTGCCGCCAATCGCGCGACTGGACGCGTTGCGCTGAGCGTAGTGGCGGGCTGCCGCGGCAGCCGGCCCGCGCGCGTGCATGAATCGGGTTCGCTTCGGGTCCGCTTTCCCCGTCGCGACGGCGCGGTTCTCGACGCCGTCATCGTCAATACCGGCGGCGGAATGACGGGCGGCGATCGTTTCGACCTTGCCGTCACCGTCGGCGCCGGCGCTGATGTGAGCGTGACCACAGCCGCTGCGGAAAAAATCTATCGTTCGCTGGGTCCGGACACGGTACTTGACCTCAATTTGACCGTCGATTCTGCGCGGCAGGCTCGCTTGGCTGCCGCAGGAGACGATTCTCTTGACCGGGCCCGCTTGCGGCGCAAGATCGATGTCGATCTCGCGCCCGACGCCAGCCTGCTCTTGGCGGAAGCCAGCATTTTTGGCCGCTCCGCCATGGGCGAGACTGTCCGCTCCGGCTCTTTTTTCGATCGCTGGCGCGTGCGCGTCGGCGGCTCCTTGGTATTTGCCGACGCTATCCGTCTCGATGGCGACATCGCGCAGTCTCTGAGGGCGCCGGCCGCGGCGGCGGGTGGCGCAGCCGTCGCGAGCATACTCAAAGTGCCCGGCACCGAGGAATGTGTTGCGGCGGTCCGTGCACTACAGCATGATTTTGCCGGGGAAGTTGGTGCGTCGGCCTGGAACGGACTCGTGGCCGTGCGTTGTGTCGCCGCTGACGGTGCGGCGCTACGACACGATCTGAGCAGAGTATTGATCGCGCTCGGGTCGGGGCCCCTGCCGCGGCTGTGGTTGAACTGAGGCATCATGCAGCTCACGCCGCGCGAGAAGGACAAGCTGTTGATCGCCATGGCGGCGATGGTGGCGCAGCGCCGCCTGGCGCGCGGCGTCAAGCTCAATCATCCCGAGGCGGTCGCGCTGATCTCGGATTTTATCCTGGAAGGCGCCCGCGACGGCCGCACTGTCGCCGAGCTGATGGAACGCGGCGCCCACGTGCTCACGCGCGCGCAGGTGATGGACGGCATCGCCGAGATGATCCCGGAGATTCAAGTGGAAGCGACGTTTCCCGATGGAACCAAGCTCGTCACCGTGCATGAGCCGATCAGGTGACCGCATGATTCCCGGCGAATTGTTCATCAAACCCGGCGAAATCGAGCTCAATAAGGGCCGTCGTACCGTCACGCTGACCGTCTCCAATACCGGCGACCGGCCGATCCAGGTCGGTTCGCATTATCATTTCTTCGAAACCAATCCGGCACTCAAATTCGACCGCGACAAAGCGCGCGGCATGCGGCTCGACATTGCGGCAGGCACAGCCGTTCGCTTCGAGCCGGGACAGACGCGCGACGTCACGCTGGTCGCGGTGGCCGGCAAGCGCGACGGTGTACGGCTTCCGCGGCGATGTGATGGGAAAACTCTAGGGTCCAGCCATGCCGGCGAAAATCGCGCGCAGTGTCTATGCCGATATGTTCGGCCCGACGACCGGAGATCGCGTTCGGCTCGCCGATACCGATCTGATTATCGAGGTCGAGAAGGATTTCACCGTTTACGGCGAGGAGGTGAAGTTCGGCGGCGGCAAGGTGATCCGCGATGGCATGGGTCAAAGCGCAGATCACCAATCGGCAGGGCGCGGTCGACACCGTTATCACCAACGCGCTTATTATCGACCATTGGGGCATCGTAAAAGCCGACGTCGGCATCAAGGACGGCAACATCTTCGCCATCGGCAAGGCCGGCAATCCCGACATCCAGCCCAATGTCACCATCGTCATCGGCCCGGGCACCGAAGTCATTGCCGGCGAGGGCAAAATCCTCACCGCCGGCGGCTTCGACACGCACATCCATTTCATCTGCCCGCAGCAGGTCGACGAAGCCTTGATGTCCGGCGTCACCTCGATGCTCGGCGGCGGCACCGGCCCGGCGCACGGCACCTTTGCGACCACCTGCACGCCCGGTCCGTTCCATCTCGGGCGCATGATCCAGGCGGCCGACGATTTTCCGGTCAATCTCGGCTTTGCCGGCAAGGGCAATGCGTCGCGCCCGGCGGCGCTCGAGGAAATGATCAAGGCCGGCGCCTGCGCGCTGAAGCTGCACGAGGATTGGGGCACCACGCCGGCGGCGATCGACTGTTGCCTGTCGGTCGCCGACGACTACGACATCCAGGTGATGATCCACACCGACACGCTCAACGAATCGGGCTTCGTCGAGGACACCATCAAGGCTTTCAAGGGCCGCACCATCCACGCCTTCCACACCGAAGGCGCCGGCGGCGGCCATGCGCCCGACATCATCAAAGTAGCCGGACTGAAGAACGTGCTGCCGTCCTCGACCAATCCGACCCGGCCCTATACTCGCAACACCATCGATGAGCATCTCGATATGCTGATGGTGTGCCACCACCTCGATCCGTCAATCGCCGAAGACCTGGCTTTTGCCGAAAGCCGCATCCGCAAGGAGACCATCGCGGCGGAGGACATTTTGCACGACATCGGCGCACTCTCGATGATGTCGTCGGACTCGCAAGCCATGGGCCGGCTCGGCGAGGTCATCATCCGCACCTGGCAGACTGCGGACAAGATGAAAAAGCAGCGCGGGCGCCTGCCGCAGGAAAAGGGCGACAATGATAACGTGCGGGTCAAGCGCTACATCGCCAAATACACCATCAATCCCGCCATCGCGCACGGCGTGTCGAAGCTGATTGGCTCGGTGGAGAAGGGCAAGCTCGCCGATCTCGTGCTGTGGTCGCCGGCCTTCTTCGGCGTCAAGCCGGACTGCATCGTCAAGGGCGGTTCGATCGTCGCCGCGCCGATGGGCGATCCCAACGCTTCGATCCCGACGCCGCAGCCGGTGCATTATCGGCCGATGTTCGGCGCCTTCGGCCGCGCCCGCATGGCATCGTCCTACGTGTTTACGTCGAAGGCCGCGGTGAAGGCGGGGCTCGGCCGCAAGCTCGGCATCCAGAAGAAACTCGTCGCCGTGGAAAATACGCGCGGCAAGATTTCCAAGAAGAGCATGATCCACAATGACGCCACGCCCGCGATCGAAGTCGATCCGGAAACCTACGAGGTGCGCGCCGACGGCGAGTTGCTTACCTGCGCGCCGGCGGATGTGTTGCCGATGGCGCAGCGTTATTTTCTGTTTTGAGGTTAAGGTTGCTTCGCGATGCGCGCCATTGCAATCAAGGCAGCGGATAGCTGGTCGGGGCAGCCGGCCGATCGCGTCGTGCTCGATTACGACGATCGGCATCGTCGGCGCATCGCCATGACCGGCAACAAGGGAACCGCTTTCTTGCTCGATCTGCCGTCGCCCGCCGAGTTGCGCGGCGGCGATGCACTTTTGCTGGAGGACGGACGCCTGGTCGAGGTCGTCGCTGCGCCGGAAGCACTTTTGGAAATTCGCTGCGCCGATGCAAGGCATCTGGCCCGCATCGCCTGGCACATCGGCAATCGGCACGTTGCGGCGCAAATGTTGAGCAATGCGCTGCGCATCCGCCGCGATCACGTGCTTGCCGATCTGGCAAGGCAGCTCGGCGCTGAAATCGCGGAGATCGAGGCGCCGTTCACTCCGGAAGGCGGCGCCTATCAGAGCGCGTACTCGCATGCTCATGAGCATGTCTAAAACGCGCCCGCTCGACCGCCGGTCCCCGCGAAAACGCGGACCCAGCCCGGCGCTCGGCTCGCACGCGATCGAGGGGGCGGAGACCGATCGTCTCGAAGCAGCAGCGCTCTATCGCCTGATGACATGGCTGTCGCCGGCCTATCCGGTCGGCGCATTTTCCTATTCCAGCGGCATCGAGTGGGCGGTCGAGGCCGGCGATATCAATGACGCCGAAACGCTCCGCCGTTGGATCGACGTCATGCTTAGCGCGGGTGCCGGCTTAAGCGATGGCATTTTCTTCAGCCACGCCTATCGGGCGGTGACGGGCGGCGACGATGCGGCCCTCATCGAAGTCGCCGAGCTTGCCGCCGCCTTTGCGCCGACACGCGAACGCTTTCACGAAACGACCGCCATGGGCCGCGCGTTTCTCGAGGTGACGCAAGCGGCCTGGCCATGTCCGGCATTCGCTAGGCTGCAGCAGCTTTGGACAGGACCGGTCGCTTATCCGATCGCGGTTGCTGCGGCCTGTTCCGGTCACGGCGTGCCGCTCGGTTCGGCGCTGCATGCGTTCGTGACCGCGGTGTCATCCAATTGGGTTTCCGCGGGCATCCGCCTCGTTCCGCTTGGACATACGGATGGTCAGCGCATCTTGAAAACGCTTGAGCCCGCGATCATGGCAACCGCGGAACGCGCGTTGACGGCACAGGTCGAGGATCTTGGCAGCGCGGCGTTCCGTGCCGATATCGCCAGCGCGCGGCACGAAACTCAATACACTCGCCTGTTTCGCAGCTAAGGGAAGACTTACGTGCGCAGCCTAAACGGTCCGCTTCGCGTCGGCATCGGTGGCCCGGTCGGTTCCGGCAAGACCGCCTTGATGGATGCGCTGTGCAAATCGATGCGCGAGACTTACGACATCGCCGCCATCACCAACGACATCTACACCAAATGGGACGCCGAGTTTCTGGTTCGCTCGGGCTCGCTTGCCGCCGACCGCATCACAGGCGTCGAAACCGGCGGTTGCCCGCACACCGCGATCCGCGAAGATGCCTCGATGAATCTTGCCGCGGTCGCCGACATGCGGGCGAAATTCCCCGAGCTCGATCTGGTGCTGATCGAATCCGGCGGCGACAATCTCGCCGCGACCTTTTCGCCCGAGCTCGCCGACCTGACGATCTACGTCATCGACGTTGCAGGAGGAGACAAAATCCCCTCCAAGGGCGGGCCGGGCATTACGCGGTCGGATCTCCTGGTCATCAACAAGGTCGATCTCGCGCCCCATGTCGGCGCGTCACTGGCGAAAATGGAAACCGATGCCAAACGCATGCGTGGCGCGCGACCGTTCGTCATGACCAATCTGCGTGTCGGCGACGGTGTGCCCACGATCGTCGCATTCATTGAATCGAAGGGCGGCTTGGCGGACCGTTGAAAGCCGGAACGAGATCTAGGGCATGACAGCGCATCAAACCCACGTCACCGATCGCGCGCTCGTCTTGGATAGCTCGGCGGCGGCAGCACGGTGAGATCGAGCTCGGTCCGCGCCGGGTGAGGGTTGGCTTTCAGTCCGACCGTGGTCGTGCCCCAATCGCCGCAGTCGAGCGTCGTATACTTGATCCATTGGCGCAGAAGGCGATTGTGCCGCAGCTCGCGGCGGATGCGCAGGCCGAAATAGCCGGTGTGGGTGTTGTAAAAGCCAGGCGACTTGCCGCGCGCGCGGCCGTGCCCGTGAACGAAACGCAGCCGCGCCGCGCCCATCTCCCAGGCCTGCTGGACAATGGCGGTCATCGGCAGCCCGATGAAGTCGACCGGGCGGTAGCCGTGTAGGTCGATCTTCGCAAGCAGCGGGTCGGGAGCTTCTGCCGACATCGCCGGTCCTCATGGGGATGAAGTGTCGTCCCGCACACCGGAAATGGCTGGCTGGGGAACTAGGATTCGAACCTAGATTAACGAAGTCAGAGTCCGCTGTTCTACCGTTGAACTATTCCCCAATTTCCGCCCACGGATCGATGGTTTAGCCGAATGAGCGAAAGAATCTTCTCCAGTCGAGATGCGCCGTCATCGCAGGGCGCCTTGATCTAGGGCAATTCGGCCGGTTTTCCAAGTCTCGGATGATGGTGCCAAGGCGAGACGAGTCCGCGGCCCGGGAAGGGTGATGGATCGCGTCGTGGGGTATTGCGACTGGCGCTACACCCTTGCTCCATGTTGTAAGTAATACTGCACAGAACTGACTTATACTCGCAATTATACAGTACAAATGTAGTAAGTATTTGTACTTATTCAGTATAGATTCACCATTATACAGCGCCGTTGTTTACTGTCCGTCCTGATTCACTTATGAATTTTTCCGTGGGGGACTGTTCGATGAGCGTAGACGTTTTCGCCGATCGGCTGGCCCGGGTACGCCGCCGGTTCGTCTCGACGCTGCAAGGCCGGATCGACGACACCGATGCGTCGATCCCTAAACTCGGCCGCAAAGCGGCGGCTGCGGCGGCGGCCGTCGGCGAAGCCTATCGCTGCATGCATGGCATTGTCGGCGTTGGGCCGACCGTCGGATTTCCGGCAACCGGCCGCGCCGCTCATGATGTCGAAGACCTCCTGCGGCCGGCGCAAAACGAGCGCCGCGGTCTCTCCGACAATGAGATTTCGACGCTTCGAGAACGGCTTCTCGATCTTCGCGCCGCCGTCGAACGCGAGATGCAATTGTTCTACCGGGAATTGAAAGTGACGTTGGACTGAGCCCGAGCAGACCATGTCATTGTCGCCATCAGATCGTGCACTGGGCGATCTCCTGGTCGGACGGCGCATCATTACCTTGCCGCAACTCTACGAGGCCGCTGATCTGGCGGAGCGGTGGAACGTGCCGCTGGGCGACGCACTGCTTTCACGCAACTGGATGGATCCGCGGCTTTACTATGAAACTTATGCGCAGAATTTCGATTTGCCGTTTGTCGATCTGATCCGCGATCCGCCGGATCTCCAGCTATTGCAGGCTTCGGACATCGAACTCTATATCAGCCGTTTGATCATGCCGTGGCGGCGTCGTGATGGGCTACTTTTCATCGCCACCGCCGAGCCGGGTCCGGAAACGATCTTGTTTGCCCGCGTCCGCTGGGGCGCCGATATCGAATTCGTTGTCGTTTCGAAATCCGACATCGTTATCATGGCGCAGACCGCTTTTGCCAAGACATAGCACGGTGAATGCCGTGCTATGCCGCCGGTTCTTTCCCCGAATACTTTCCGCGAAGGCGCATCCGGTTATCGCGTCATATACCAAAATACTATTTGGCGATTGTTTGCTCGCATAAACGCGCCGCCCGCTCGCAAGAATTAATATTCAGCCGGTACGATGGAGAACAAGAAAATATGAGTATAAATACGGAGGTGCCGATGCGGATACTTGTCGTCGACGATTTGGAAGACTCGCGCGATCTCACCGAGGGAGCGTTGTTGTCTGCCGGCTACACCGACATCGTGACCGCGGGCTCCGGCTGGGAGGCTCTAAAGGTCCTCGATATCGGCCGCAACACCGAGGAAAGACCGACCGTCGACGTTGTGCTGCTCGACATCGTGATGCCGGAAATGGACGGCGTCGAAGCCTGTGCGCGAATACGCAATGATGTCCGCTACGGCGATTTGCCGATTATCATGATCACCTCGCTCGACGACATGAGCTCATTGTCGAATGCTTTCGTCGCCGGCGCCACGGATTATGTCACCAAGCCAGTCAATCGCGTTGAGCTGGTCGCGCGCGTGCGCGCGGCGCTAAAGCTCAAGCAGGAGCTCGACCGCCGTCAGGAGCGCGAGCGCGAACTTCTGTCGTTTCTGTCGAATTGGGGCGATCGGCGCGCCGGACTGTGGGTCGATGAGACCACCGGCTTGTTTGTCGGTGAAGTCGCCGAGGCCTATCTCTCGACCGCCTGCGGCTGCCGGTCCGGCGAGGAAATCTCGATCGTCGCGTTGATGCTCGACCGTTTCGATGTCTACAGTGCGACCAACGGCGATGCCGCGGCGCGCGGCGTGATCGCCGAGGTATCGCGCGCGGTGCGTCGTCACGCGGCGACGGTCGGCGTCATCGCCGCGTCCTATCGCAACGGCATGATCATTCTGGTCGCGCCCGAGGTCGGGACCAACGCGGCACGCGAACTCGGCGAGAAGCTGCGCACGACCGTGTCAAAGCTGCACGTGCCGAATTCGGAATCGGTCGTATCGGATTATGTCACCGCAAGCGTGGTGGCGGTCACCGGGGAGGTGAAGCGTGCGATCGACCGCGTTCATCTGCTGACCCAGGCAATCTCTCAGGTGCAAAACGCCGCCGCGGCCGGCGGCGACCGCGTCGTGGCGGTGACGGCCTGACAGTGCCTCACGAGGCTGACCTATAGCGAAATTGATCGAGAGGCAGAAAGACTGGAAATCCGTTGCGATCGCACTGCAAATCGGGCGTGTTCAGTCTCGTTTGGCTGCCTGGAGATGGCCTTGCACCTCAGACGCGAGCGTCATCGGGTCGAACGGCTTTGAAATCACGCCCTGCGCGCCCAGTGAGATGAATTGTTCAACCTCGCGGGCTTGCGCGCGCGCCGTCATGAAGACGACGGGAATTTCCGAGGTTTTCTCGTTCTTGCGTAATTTCGTCAGCGTGGTCGGGCCATCCATGCCCGGCATCATTACGTCAAGCAGAATCAAGTACGGCGACCATTCGGCGGCAGTCTTGATCGCTTCCGCGCCGGAAGAACAGGCGCGCACCTGAAAATCGGGATTGAGCGCCAGCGACATATCGACGAGCTCGCGAATGTCCGGCTCATCGTCGACGTGCAGTATGCGGATTTCGCTCATGTTGAGTGTTTCGGCCGACGTCGGCACCGCGGAGGAGTGTCCAACGGTCGAATTTTGCCGCTACTACCGGAACGCTGGGTTAATGAGAAAGTGATTCAAACGAGAATTCGATACGAGCAAATAGCTACGTAGCTTTCCTCATGTCGGCGATAGAGCAACGAGCGGGCTAACGCCGCGATTTTTTCGGACGGCTATTTTTCTGTTCGCTGCTTAACCGTGCACGCGCCAAGGCGGGTGTGCGCTCGGCCCCAGCTAAGGCGGTCGTCGGCACAGTCTCGCGCGCCACGGCATTGGTCCGATTCGGACTGTGCGACATCGGACCCCACCAGTTCGACAGCGTGCCGTCGCCCCACACTTTCGGCCGTTGCGGTCGGTCCTGATGCCATGGCCGCGGTTCGAAAAAGCCGAGCTCTTCGTCGTGCATCTGGTCCATTTCGCAGAAGAACTCGATCACGACGCCGTCGGGGCTCTGGTGATAGATGGCGATGTTGTGCCCGATGATGTGGCGCAGAGGACCCCAGGTGAGATGGATGTTGCTTTTGGCGAGCATATCGTTGGCGCGTTTGATATCAGACCAGTCGCGCACTTCGAAGGCGATGTGATGGATCGCGGTCTTGGTGTCGCGCAGGAAGTTCACCGTATGATGATCCCGGCTGCAGCGCAGGAAGGCAAAAAAGTCGCCGCGCCAGTCCGACACCCGGAATCCGAGCACGTCGCAATAGAATTTCACCAGACCCTGCACGTCGGGGCAGGTGTAGGCGATGTGGCCTAATTTCAGTGGCATCACGCCGGTGAAAGTTGGATCGTCCGGGGCGAAGTCGAAATCGGCGAAGATTTCGAGCGTGGTGCCCTTCGGGTCCACAAAGGTCACGGCCTCGCGAATACCCGGCGTGATGTCGCTCCGCCGCTCGCTTTTGATGCCGGCTTTCTTCAACCGCGCAACGATTTCGCCCGGATCGCTGCCCGGCGCGACTTGAAACGACAATCGCGGCGCGTCGACAGTGCCGCCGCGCTCGAGCACGATCGCTTCCGGCCCGGATTTGGTGGCCAGAATAACCCGGCCTTTCTCGCGCGCGACGAGGCTTAGGCCGACGATGCGCGTGAAATAATCGACCATCCGCTCAAGATCGGGAGTGACGAGCGTCGAATGGCCGGCGCGTTTGATCTGCAGCATCGGATTGTTTCTCCAAACTTGGCTGTTCAGGCCTCAACGCGCTCGCGCCGATCGCTTTCGATCGTGCCCTGTTCGTGCGCCCGCACCACGATCTTGAGCTCGCCGAGGACGGGGCTGGAGCGGCAGACGATCCTGTCGCCCGGCTTCACCGGGCTCACGCCATCCGGCGTGCCGGTATAGACGAGATCGCCCGGATAGAGCGTGTAGAATTGCGAGGCGAATTCGATGAGACGCCGGCAGTTATAGATCAGCTGGCTGGTATTGCTGCTCTGTCGGACCTCGCCGTTGACCTCGATCGCAATCGGCAGCGAATCTGGATCGGGGATTTCGTCCGCCGTCACCAGCCACGGGCCGAGCACCGCATAACCGTCGACCGATTTGCGGAAGCTGCGGTCTTCACGGCCGCGCACCGTCATGTCGAGGCCAAGGCAATAGCCCGCGACATGGTCGAGCGCCTTGGCTTGCGGAATGTCGCTGCCGGTCTTGCCGATCACCATCACCAGTTCGACCTCGTGGTCGTTGCGGCGGTCGGGAAACCGCAGCGGGATGCCCTCCGACGGTCCGACCAGGGCGGAATTCGCCTTCAGGAACATGCCGGCTTCGAGGATTTTCGACGACTGCGCGCTGACGACCTGCGAGCCGGGCTGCTGCGCGGCCTTTCGCATCTCCTCGATATGGGCCTGGTAATTGGTCGGCGCGCAGGACAGTTTTGTCGGCCGCGCCACCGGCGCCAGCAACTTGACTTGCGCAATCGGCAGGCCGGGCGCGCCGTCGGCCATGCGCTCGATGCGCTCACGCCATTGCGGCAGGGCCGCGACGACTGCATCGCCTTTCATCGCATAAGGCGACGACTTGCGAATTTCCGTCTGCGCGTCCGTCACGTCGTGAATGACGTTTTCGCGCACGACGCCCAATCGGTCGTCGTCGAAGCGGCAAAGCTTCATGTTCTACTCCTTGACCCGTCCCTGCCTGTTGCAGCCGTTCGGCCGTGCGAACAGTAGCAAGCAAAGGCAGGGCGGGCAAAGGCGTGCCGGACGTCTATGCGCTTAGTGCGTGTGCATGCCAAACCCCGCAACGCTGCCGCCGGCATAGCCTGAGGTCTGCACTTGTGCGTAGCCGTTGCCGTTGGTGCTGGCCCCGGCGGCGGCGAGGCCGGGAGCCGCCACGGTCGGCGCCGTGATCACATGCGCCGTGGTATTTGCGGGACTATCGATATCGACCATCGACGAGGCTCCCGACGTGCTGCCCATGGACGTTTGGGCATAGACCGGGGTGGCGACGGTCAGCATGACAAGAACAATCCACACGCGCATGGCGAAGCACTTCCGGCTCAACGTCACAGGATTACCGGCGCCTGCCGGTTTCGCTTTTTACGTTTGATTAACTTAGCGGAATGCCGCGGACGCTCTATTCGTAGAGTCGCCTAGAACTCCGCGGAAAAAGCTAACTTAGGATAGTGTTAACTATGTCCGGGCACGCAGCGGGCGCGCTGCGTTCGCAATTTTTGTAGTAATGAACAGTGTGCCGCTCAGCGCGTCTCGCGGCCCGAAAAACCGAACGTCACCGTCGAAACGCAAAGAATGCTGACCGCAGCGGACAACAGAAAAACCATGCGCGGCTGGCCATTGTCCATCAGCATGCCGTAGACGATCGGCGCAATGCTGGCGCCGATATTGAAACCGGTGCTGACGAAGCCGAACACCAGGCCATAGGCCGTGGGCGGAGCCACGGCGCGCACCAGCATGTCGCGGGACGGGTAGGTGATCCCGACGCAAAATCCGCTGAAGCCCATGATCGAGACGAGCAGGACGGAGGGAAAATCGAAGAAGCCGACCAGCGCGGTGACGATGCCGCCCATGGTCAGACCGGACGCGGCCACCATCGCGTGATGCCCGGTGCGTGCGGCGAGGAAGCCGCCGGCGAGCACGCCGACGGCGTTCATGGCGAGAAGTGCGGTGAGCGCGGTGTTGGCAATGGCGGGCGGTGTAGCATGGAGCGCACCGAGCGCCACGACAATATAAGTATTGAGACCGCCGCTCATGATCGATGTCAGGATGAAATAGCCGAGATTGAGCAAAATCGCCGGCGTAAGCAGAAGACGCCATCCGGTATCGACGACATTGTTCTTGCGCGCTCTGGCGGCGAGCTTGGCGGCGTGTGCCGGATCGGCGACGGGCTCGGGTTGCGCTATCAGCGTGGCGAGAACAATGAAGCCGAAGATCGCGGCGCCGATATAGGCGCCGCGCCAGCCGAACATACTCTGCATATAGAGCAGTGTGACGGGCGCGACGGCCGATCCGGCCATGCCGGCGAAGGTATGGTAGGAAAAGACGTGGCTCAATCGCTCTGCCGGCGTGTGATGTGACAGAAGCGAATAGTCCGATGGATGATAGACGGTATTGCCGAGCCCGGCGACGCCGTACATGGCGATGAACACCCAATAGCTGTCGATAAGACCGGCGATGGCGAATGCGCCGCTGCTTAAGGCCAGGCCGACGATGAGGACGACACGTGGGCCGATGCGGTCGACCAAAAATCCGACCGGCGTCTGCAGCACGCCGGAGACGACGTTGAAGACCGTCAGTGCCAGCGCCAGCTCGGTGTAGCTGACCTTGAAATCGGCGCGCACGAAGGCCATTAGCGGCGCCAGCATGAGCATATAATAATGGCTCATCATGTGCGCGCCGCACACGGCGGCAATCAACCGCGACGCCGCCGGGCGGATCCTGTTGACGGAAATCGTTTGCGTCATTGCGGTGGGGTCGGCTTCGCGGCCTGAATCGCCTGCCAGATGCGAAATGGCGTCAACGGCATATCGACGTGGCGGATGCCGTAGTCGGCCAGCGCATCGATCACCGCATTCATCATGGATGTCAGTCCACCGGCGCAGCCGGCTTCACCGCAACCCTTGACGCCGAGCGGATTGGTCTTGGTCGGCACCGCATGGTTGCCCAGCTCGAACAACGGCACGTCTGCCGCGCGCGGCATCGCGTAGTCCATGAACGAGCCGGTCAGCAATTGACCGTCGCTGTCATAAACCGCCTTCTCCATCAGCGCCTGGCCGATGCCCTGCACCACGCCGCCATGCATCTGGCCGGCGACAATCATCGGATTGACCAGCGTTCCGAAATCGTTGACGGCACAATATTTGACCACTTCGACGGCGCCGGTATCCGGATCCACCTCGACTTCGGAGACATGGCAGCCATTGGGAAAGGTCCAAGCGCCAGGGCCGTCGCTGACATGGATGACGTCGAGCGATTGCGGAGCGTCAGCCGGGAGATTGAGACCGCTGTGCAGTTTTTGCGCCAGTTCCATGATGGAGATCGAACGGTCGGTGCCGACGATGACGAATTTACCGTGCTCGAAGGCGATGTCGGACGGAGCGGCTTCCAGCACGTAGCCGGCGAGCTGTTTGCCTTTTTCGATGACTTTGGCGGCGCCTTCGACGATCGCGGTGCCGCTGTGCATGATCGACTTCGAACCGCCGGACCCGCCGCCCATTACGATGCGGTCGCTGTCACCTTGCACCAGCGAGATTTTGTCGAAGGGAATGCCGAGCTGCTGGCTCAAGACCTGCGCGAACGGCGTCGCATGACCCATGCCGAAATCGAGCGTGCCGGTTGTCAGCGTCACCGTGCCGTCGGCATTGAAGATGATGCCGGCGGATTCCTTGGCCGGCCCCGCGGTGACTTCAAGATAATTGCCGATGCCGAGACCGCGCAGCTTGCCGCGCTTGCGGCTGTCGCGCTTGCGCCGGACGAAGCCTTTGCTGTCGGCAAGCTCCAGCGCCTGTTTGGTCAGCGCGGCGAAGTCGCCGCAGTCGTAGGTCGCGGCGGAAGCGGTCTTATGCGGAAATTCGCTCGGACTGATGAGGTTGCGCCGGCGCAGCGCGATACGGTCGATACCCATCTCGGCCGCGGCGGCGTCGACCAGCCGCTCCATATAGTAGTTGCCCTCCGGCCGGCCGGCGCCGCGATAGGCGGTGACTTGGACGGTGTTGGTGAAGACGCATTTGGTCGAGACTTCCATCAGCGGCGTGCGGTACATGCCTTGCATGTTCTTCACCGCATTGGCCGTCCCCATGAACGGCCCGAACGGGGCGAGGAAAGCGCCGACGTCGGAATAGCTCGTCAGCCGGACGGCGAGAAAATGTCCATCGGCATCGAGCGCCAATTCGCCGACGACGTCGGCGGCGCGGCCGTGACCGTCGGAGACAAAGCTTCCCGACCGCTCGTCGGTCCATTTGACCGGGCGGCCGAGCGCGCGCGCGGCGTGCAGGAGGCAAATGTATTCGGGGAACACCATCGCCTTCATGCCGAACGAGCCGCCGACCTGGCCGGTCAGGATGCGCACGTTCTTGACGTCGACGCCCATCGCGTCGGCGATATTCGCGCGCATGCCGAACACGCCTTGGGAGCAGACGTGCAGCGTAAAGCGATCGTCCTCGTAGGCGCCGACCGCCGCCCGCGGCTCCATGCAATTGACCACGAGCCGGCTGTTGGCCATCTTCACTCGCGTGACATGCGCCGCTTTGGTAAACGCCGCATCGACAGCTGCGGTGTCGCCGTGGTGAAAGTCGAGCGCGACATTGCCCGGTACGTCGTCATAGATCTGCGGCGCGCCTTGGCGGGTGCCTTCCTCGGCAGTGGCGACGATCGGCAGCGGTTCGATGTCGACAGTGACGGCTTCGGCGGCGTCTTTGGCTTGCACCACGGTTTCCGCGATGACACAGGCTACCGGGTCGCCGACATAGCGCACTTTGTCGACCGCGAGCGCCTCGCGCCGCGGTTTCCGCAACGGCGTGCCGTCCCGGTTCGGCAGCCCGACGATGCATTTGAGCGTGCCGTAGCCTTTTAGGTCGGCGCTGGTGTAGACGGCGAGTACGCCGGGCATTTTCCGCGCGGCTTCGGCGTCGATTCCTCGGATCTTGCCGTGCGCGACCGAGCTGCGGACCATGGCCATGTAGGCTTGGCCGGGCAGGCTGACGTCGTCGGTATAATGGCCGAGGCCCCGCAACAGCATCGGATCTTCGACGCGCGGCACCGACTGGCCGACGGCGAATTTCGCGGTGGCCAATTGCTCGGCGGTTAATCCATCGGCCCCGGGTGCAGGCTGTTGCAAATTCATGACGATTTAATCCTGTAGCGACTTATCGCGGTGATAATGGACTTGCCGGACCGCGGCAACAGGGCGCGGCACATGGCTCGTAGACGGCCAAGGCACAGTATTGCCCCCACGCCTGCCCCTGTTAAAGTTTCCAGGATTTAGGCTTGAACAATAGCCCGTAGCGGTCGAGCCAGGGGAGGCTCCGGCGCGGCAGGAAGGCATTGGATGGACGACGAGGCCTCGCCGCGGGGCGGCCTCGACGCCAATGGGGCCTCGCATCGGCCTCGCTGGGGTCGCCGAACGCCGTATGGCATTCGTCGCGATGGCTATCGCGACGAGCGGCGCGTGCCGGTCCTGGCGCATTCCGCCACAACCTATGCCGCGCTCGACCTCGGCACCAACAATTGCCGGCTCCTGATTGCGCGGCCTACCGCCGACGGCTTCCGCGTCGTCGATGCGTTCTCCCGTATTATCCGCCTCGGCGAAGGCGTTGCCGCCTCCGGCCGGATCAGCGAGGCGGCATTCGCCCGCGCCATCGAGGCGCTCCAGGTCTGCCGCGACAAGATGCACGCCCGCGGCGTGGTACGCGCCCGGCTCATTGCCACGGCAGCATGCCGCGCCGCGGAGAACGGCGAGGAGTTCCGCAGCCGTGTCGCCACGGAGGCCGGCCTGGAATTAGAGATCATCAATTCCGCCACCGAGGCGAGGCTCGCCGCGACCGGCTGCACCGAACTGTTCGATCCGTCGGCATCGGGCGTCATTCTGTTCGATATCGGCGGCGGGTCGTCGGAACTGGTGCGGCTCAACCGGCCCCCGGGGAATGGCCGGCGCGGTCCACCGACGCCCGATATCGTCGGCTGGGCGTCGCTGCCGGTCGGCGTCGTGACGCTCGCCGAGCGCTATGGCGGCAAAGTCGTGTCGCGCGACATCTACGACGCGATGGTGGCGGAGGTCGCGTCATTCGTGAACGAATTCGCGGCGAGCCATCGCGATCTCAACGGCTTCCACACGCTCGGCACCTCGGGCACGGTGACGACGATCGCCGGCGTCTATTTGCGGCTGCGCCGCTACGATCGCCGGCGCGTCGACGGCTGTTGGCTGTCCGACGACGAGATCTCGCGCGTGGTCGCCGAACTGATGGCGATGAGTTTCGACGAGCGCGCGGCCAACCCTTGCATCGGCGCCGAACGGGCCGATCTTGTGCTGGCCGGCTGCGCCATCCTCGACGCCATCCGCCGTGCTTTTCCATGCCCGAGGCTGCGCGTCGCCGACCGCGGCCTGCGCGAAGGCATGCTGGTCGAGATGATGCGCGAGGACGGCGTGTGGGGCGAGGCTTAAGCGAAAGGTCCGGATGAAATGGCGCGGCTTAAAGACGAGAAACGCCGCACATTGTCGTCGCGGACCTGGCTGGAGCGCCAGCTCCGCGATCCCTATGTGGCGCGCGCCAAGCGCGAAGGTTTCCGCTCGCGCGCCGCCTATAAGCTCGCCGAGATCGACGACAAATATAAAGTGTTCAAGCCGGGCGCCCGCGTGGTCGATCTGGGCGCCGCGCCCGGCGGCTGGAGCGAGATTGCTGCGAAGCGCGTTGGCGCCCAGGGCCGCGTTATCGGCCTCGACATTCTCGACATGAAGCCCATTCCTGGCGTCGAATTCCTGCATCTCGATTTTCTCGACGTTACGGCCCCGGCACGCCTCAGGCAGATGCTTGGCGGCACAGCCGACGTCGTCCTCTCCGACATGGCGGCGAACGCCACCGGCCACCGCCAAACCGATCACTTGCGCATCATGGCGCTGGCCGAAGCCGCGGCCGCCTTCGCACGCGAAGTGCTCGCTCCGGGCGGCGTGTTCCTGTGCAAGGTGCTGCAAGGCGGCACGGAAGCTGCATTGCTCGCCGAACTCAAGCGCGACTTCAAGAGTGTCAAGCACGTCAAGCCTCCGGCAAGCCGAACGGATTCGGCGGAGCTTTATCTGTTGGCGCGCGGCTTTCGCGGCTAAAGCATGATCCCGAAAAGTGGATACCGGTTTTCGGAAAAGATCATGCCCAATCAAAAAGCTAGAGCCCGGTTTTGATTCCATCAAAACCGCTTAGGCTCTAGCGGCGTCGCCACCTGAGCGTGCAAGGTTTTTGTGAAAACCGATGCTATCGTGCGCACAACAATTTACCTCTTGGAAATAAGGGGACGGGGCGGATGAAAGCCAGTGGCTGGATGGTTGCTGTCGGACTTGTTTTCAGTCTCGGCATACAGGGCTTGGCCGCGCAGGACTATCCAAATGGCCCTGTGCGAATCCTTGTCCAGTTTCCGCCCGGCGGGGTCCCCGATCTCGCCGGCCGAACTCTGGCGGAGGGACTGAGCCAAGCCTTCGGCAAGCCGTTTATCGTGCAAAATCTACCCGGCGCGAACGGCAACATCGCAACCGAGACGGTGGTGAAATCCGATCCGGACGGGCAGACGCTGTTGTTGGCAACGTCGGGTTCGATCGCGATGGGTCCCGCGATCTATGTCAAATTGCCGTTCGATCCGGAAAAGGATCTGGCGCCGATTACGCTCGCCGCTTCCTTTGATTTTGTCATGCTCGCCGCACCGGACTTCCCCGCCAGTTCGCCGCAGGAGCTTGTCGCGCTGGCCAAAGCCCATCCGGGAAAGCTGACTTTCGCTTCGTCGGGTTACGGCAGCGAGCATCATCTCTCCGGCGAACTGTTCAATGTGCTGACCGGCGCCGGCCTCGTACATATACCCTACAAGGGATTTGGTCCGGCCACCGTCGACGTGATGGCAAAGCGCGTCGACGTCATGTTCGGCGCTATCCCTGCCGCATTGCCGCTGATCCGTGGCGGCAAGCTGAAAGCCATAGCGGTGACCGGCACCAGCCGATCGCCCGAACTACCCGACGTGCCGACCTTCGAAGAGTCCGGCGTGAAGGGGCTCGTGGTACATTCGTGGGTCGGCCTGATGGCCGCGGCGCGAACCCCGCGGAAAATCATCGATCAGCTGAACGTCAATGCGATCAAAGCGCTTCGCCAGCCGCAGGTCTCGGAGCGCTTCGCTGCGATGAGTCTCAATGTGCTCGCGCAAGGGCCGGCGGAATTCGCGACCCGACTCGACCAGGACACCAAAATCTGGGCCAAGGTCGTCAAAGATGCCGGAATAAAACAGATCAACCAATAACCGCTGAATCAGGAAAATGGCATGCTGATCATTTCCAACGACGACGTTGCGCGCCTATTGAACATTGACGAGGTGATCGAGGCGCTCCGCATCTCCAACCGGGAGATTGCGGAGTTCCGCGACAATCAGGAATTTCGGCTTAATCGCGCGCGCACCAACCATTACCTGCCGTGGCACAGCAAAGGACCGGATGGCGATCGCCTGCTCGCCAGCGACGGGGGCAATGATCCGCGCGTCGTTTACAATTTCAAGTCGATGGAGGGCGGCAGTCCGCATTTCGGCGTCTGGGCGGTGCGCAGCAGTTCCGATCTGGTGCGGCTGTCGTCGGGAGCCTACGGCCCAACGCACACTTACATCCGCTACGGCAATCTGCCGGGCAACAAGGGCTACAGCGATCTGATTTTCCTCTACAACACCTACGACGCCCAATTCGAGGCGATCATCCAGTCGGCGGCGCTCCAAGGCATGCGCGTGGCGGCGACCTCCGCCTTGGGCGCCGATTACCTTTGCCGATCCGATGTCACGAAAATGGGCCTGTTCGGCTCGGGCTGGCAGGCGGCCGCGAATCTCCGCGCCTTGCGTCATGTGCGACCGACCATAAAGCAAGTCTTCGTCTTCAGTCCGAGCGAGGAGCACCGTTCGGGCTTTGCGGCGCGAATGACAAAAGAACTCGATCTCGATGTCGTTGCGGTGAGCGGCCCGGAACAGGCGGTGAGGGGAATGGACATCATCTGCGAGGCGTCGAGCGCCCGCAGTCCGGTTTTCGACGGCGCACTGCTTGCCCCGGGCCAGCATGTCGTCTCGGTCGGCGGCGGCGACGAGCATTTTCAGCGCCGGCCCATTGATCCCAAAGCGGTGGCGAAATGCCAATTCGTTGCGGCTCACTCGATCGAAGTTCGCTACGGGCTGGAGGAGATCGAGGATTGCATTGCGGAGGGCGGCTTGACCTGGGATCGAGTGGCCGATCTGCCCGCTCTCGTCACCGGTCGCGTCAAGCAGAGGCCTTCAGCCAACGACATTTCGTTCTTCAAGAACAATGTCGGGCTCGGCACGCAATTCGCAGCAGTCGGCGGTCTGGTGCTGCAAAAGGCGAAGGCTTCGGGTCTCGGCTTCGCCGTGCCGCAGGACAAAGTCAGCCAAACGATGACCCGCTAGCATCAGCTAACGCATTCTGCTCGGCGCCTCCGTCGCCTTCCGCCCCGAAAGCTCGGCGCCGGCGTCGGGAGAGAGGCGATAGAAGATCAAAGCGGCGCTGGCCGCCAGCAATGAAACAAAAAGAAAGGCCGGCGGAAAGTCGTTGACGCCCATCGTCGTCGAATGTTTCAGCCGCAGCGTGATCTCGACGGCCAGGGCGCCGACCGCGACGCCGGTCGATAGCGACAGTTGCTGGGCAGCGGCCACCATTGCGGTGGCGCGGCTCATGCGCGGCGGATCGATCTCGGCATAGGCGATGGTGTTGATGCTGGTGAATTGCAGCGACCGGAAGAAACCGCCCGAGAGGAGGATCGCGATCATCGCCCAATAGGGCATGCCGTGCACGAATGTGGCGCAGCCGGCGAGGAAAGCGCTTGAGACAAGCGCGTTGTAGAGCAGCACGTTGCGATAGCCGAAGCGATTAAGCACGCTTGATACGGCGGCTTTCATGAACATCGAGCCGAGCGCCGTGGTGAAGGTAATCAGTCCCGATTGAAACGGCGTCAGATCGAAGCCGATTTGCAGCAACAACGGCAGCAGGAACGGCAGTGCGCCGATGCCGAGCCGGAACAGGAAGCCGCCGTAAATGCTGGCGCGGAAGGTCGGCAGCTTGAGCAGCGACAGATCGAGGATCGGCGCCGGCGTGCGCTTGGCGTGCGCAATGTACGCCACCGACGACAGCGCGCCGATGCCGAGCAGCGCCGCGACAATGCCGGTCGGCAGGAAATCGAGCCCCATGGCCGAAAGGCCGAAGGCAAGCCCGGCGATGGCGAGACCGGAGAGCACGAAGCCAACATAGTCGAAAGGCGTGCGGTGTTCGACGTGGACATTGGCGATAAAGCGCGACGCCAAGGCGATGCCGAGCAGGCCGATCGGCACATTGATCAAGAAAATCCAGTGCCATGACGCATAAGTGGTGATGAAGCCGCCGAGCGGCGGGCCGCAGATCGGGCCGATCAGCGCCGGCATGGTAACAAGCGACATGGCATTGAGGAGGTGTCTTTTGTCGATGCTGCGCACCATGATGAGGCGGCCGACCGGCGTCATCATCGCTCCACCCATGCCTTGGAGGATGCGGGCCGCCACGAATTCCGGAAGCGAGTGCGAGGCGGCGCAGCCGATCGAGCCGATGACGAAAATGCCGATCGCGGTCCGGAACACGTTGCGCGCTCCCAAACGGTCGGCGGTCCAGCCGCTCGCCGGAATGAAGATCGCAAGCGACAGCAGGTAGGACGTGACCGCGAGCTTTAAGGCCAGCGGATTAGTGCCGAGCGCCCGTGCAATCGCCGGGAGCGAAGTCGCGATCACCGTCGAGTCCATGTTTTCCATGAACAGCGCGGTGGCGACAATCAGCGGGACGATGCGATCGTAGGGCGGCGTTTCTTCCATGCACGGCTATCGGTTGGTGGCGCCCCTGCCGCCTTTATGCGCGCCTGTCGCCGTCATGCCAACCGTTTCGCCGCTTCTTCGACCATGCTCACATCGGAGTATTTCTTCACGTCGATATCCTCCTTGAGGAAGCCGATCTGCTTCTGGAGCTGCAGATTGCTCTGCAGCGCACTCAAATTCGGCATGCCATTCGGATCGCGATATTGATCCTTGCCGGTGAAGGCCCATTCCATGCGCGCCGGCGGCGCCTTGTTGAGGCGCGCGACGATAGCGACGGCTTCTTCGTGATTTTTCGGGTCGCTGTACCAGCGAATCGCGCGGATCGTGTCTTCGAGGAAATCGACCAGCGCCGCCCGGTTCTGCTGGATGAATGGCGTGCGCGCGGTCCACATCGTGAGCTGGGTGACGCCGAAGGCGTCCTTCTGGGTGAACAGGCTATGCGCCATGGCGTTGAGGTCGGGATCGAGCGAGAACGGCGGCACCGCGCTGATCAAATCGGCCTTTTTCTCCGCCAGCATCGCGCGCATGGCGGGGAAGGGAGCTTCGACGATGGTGTAGTCGCGGTTGGCTTCGAGCCCCGCGCGGCGGCACACCGCCCGCATGGCGATGTCGACGGCGCTGCCGATGACATTGGTGGCGAGCACCTTGCCCTTGAGGTCGGCCACGGTTTTCACCGGGCCGTCCTTGAGCACCATGAATTGATTGGTGCCGTGGCCGGCGACGCCGTCCTCGATCTCGTCGCAAATGACGCGCAGATCGTCCATATGCGCGTTCTGGATGGCTAGCCCGAACGACGAGAAGGCCAGCGGCCCGATATCGAGATCGCCAGACGCCAGCGCGGTTATCACCGGCGGGGTGCCTTCGAAGCGCGTCGCTTCGGCGACGTAGGATTGGCCGAAATGCTTGAGAATGTCCTTTTTCTCCAGCACCAGCGGGGCGAGCGAGGCGGGTATCACCACCCAGCCGCACCGGATCTTGACCGGGGCGGCTCGGGCGATGCGGGGCGCCGCGAGCACGGCGCCGGCGGCGATCCCGCCAAGGTTGAATTGACGACGGTCTAAACGGTGTTTCACGGCGATTTCCTCCGGCTTTCCACCCCTGTTATCCGTTGGGGCCTATCAATTGCGGTCAAGGCATGCTATCGACCGCCGCCAACCCAAAAGCGGGTCATCGAGCCGGGCGACGGACTTCGGTTCGGCTCGCCCGCGAAGCGTTATTATCCCGATGCGATGGCCCTGTCATACCGGGCCTTGCGGAGTTGGCAATGGCAGCGATTTCAAAAGACCTACCGCGCGAAGCATATACCTTCGATGACGTGCTGTTGAAGCCGGGGCTGTCCGATGTTCTGCCATCGGACGTCGATATCCGCTCGCATATCACGCCCAACATCCAGCTCAATATCCCGATCGTCGCTTCGGCGATGGATACCGTGACCGAGGCTAATATGGCGATCGCCATGGCGCAGGCCGGCGGCATCGGTGTCCTGCACCGCAATTTCGAGCCGGAGGCCCAAGCGGCGCAAGTGCGCCAAGTGAAGAAGTTCGAATCGGGCATGGTGGTCAATCCGGTGACCATCCATCCCGGCGCGACGCTGGCCGACGCCTTGGCGCTGATGCAGGAACATCACATTTCCGGCATTCCGGTGGTCGAGGGCGGCGGCGGAAACGGCCAAGGCAAAGGGCCCGGCAAGCTCCTCGGCATTCTCACCAACCGCGACGTGCGCTTCGCCACCGACAAGCGGCAAAAGGTCTCCGAGCTGATGACCAAGGACCGGCTTGTCACCGTGCGCGAAAGCGTCGACCAGGACGAGGCCAAACGGCTCCTGCACCAGTATCGCATCGAGAAGCTTCTGGTGGTCGATGCCGATTACCGCTGCGTCGGCCTCATCACCGTCAAAGACATCGAGAAAGCGGTGGCCAATCCCAATGCCTGCAAGGACGAGCAGGGCCGGCTGCGCGTCGCCGCCGCCACCTCGGTCGGCGAAGCCGGCTATGCGCGCAGCGAGGCTTTGATAGACGCCGGCGTCGACCTCATCGTGGTCGACACCGCGCACGGCCATTCCCGGCGCGTGCTCGACACCGTCACCCGCATCAAGCGGCTGTCTAATGCGGTGCAAGTGGTCGCCGGTAATATCGCCACCGGCGACGGCGCCAAGGCCCTGATCGATGCCGGCGCCGATTCGATCAAAGTGGGCATCGGGCCGGGCTCGATCTGCACCACGCGCATCGTCGCCGGCGTCGGCGTTCCTCAGCTCACCGCGATCATGGATGCGGTCGAGGTGGCGCACCGGGCGAACACGCCGGTCATCGCCGACGGCGGCATCAAATATTCCGGCGATCTCGCCAAGGCGCTCGCCGCCGGGGCCGATTGCGCCATGATCGGATCATTGCTCGCCGGCACCGACGAGACCCCCGGCGAAGTATTTCTCTATCAGGGCCGTTCCTACAAGACCTATCGCGGCATGGGCTCGGTCGGCGCCATGGCGCGCGGCTCCGCCGACCGTTATTTCCAGCAGGAGATCAAGGACACGCTGAAGCTCGTCCCCGAAGGCGTCGAGGGGCAGGTGGGCTACAAGGGCCCGGTCGCCAACGTGCTGCATCAGCTCGTCGGTGGACTGCGCGCGGCGATGGGCTATGTCGGCGCCAAGGATCTCGCCGAGTTCCACGCTAAGGCCGAGTTCGTGCGCATTTCCGGCGCCGGCTTGCGCGAGAGCCACGTGCACAACGTCACCATCACGCGCGAGAGCCCGAATTATCCGAGCCGGGGATAGATGCCAGCCGCGCCCGACCCGTTCGCGAAAATACGCACCGCGACCAATACCCATCGCGGGCGGCACGGCTGCAACGCCTATCCCTATGACAACGGTCCGCTGTTGGCGGCGCTGGCCGGCGCGGCCAATGCCAGGCGCATATTGGAATTGGGAACGGCGCTCGGCTACACCGCCTTGTCCTTCGCCTCCGGCGCGCCGGGCGCGACGATCGATACCGTGGAGCGCGATCCGGAGCATGTGCAACTCGCCCGCGACAATATCGCGGCCGCCGGCATGGATCACCGCATCACCGTGCATGAGGGCGATTTCGCGGCGGTATTGCCGACGCTCGATCCCGGCTACGACGTTGCCTTCTTCGACGGCGGCACGCCGGTGCAGTCATTGCACAAGACGCTGCGCGCGCTGCTGCGCACCGGCGGCACGCTGATCACCGCCAATCTCAACCACGGCGGCACCGCCGACACGGTGCGCAAGGCGCTGTTCGACGGCAAATCGTGGCGCAGCGCGCTCCTCGACGACGACGGCGAGACCGCGATCAGCGTCAAGCTTTGAAAGCGAGAAGGATTGGCCGGAGGAGATCAATGTCCACGCAAGCAATTCTATTACCGCTATTCGTCGAAGTGATTTTGACCTTTCTGCTCTGGGTCGGCATGGCGGTCTTGCGCACGCGCGATTTCTCAACCGGCGCCGTGCGGCCGGAGAATATCGCGTTGCGCGAGCAGCATTGGTCGAAACGGACCTTGCAGTTCGCCTATTCGTTCTCCAATCAGTTTGAGATTCCGGTCCTGTTCTATGTTCTGACCATCCTGGCCTATGTCACGCACCTGGCCGGGCTGATCTTCGTCATCCTCGCCTGGATCTTCGTGATCTTCCGCATCCTTCAAGCCTATGTGCACGTCACCAGCAACATCGTACGGCTGCGGGGAACCTTGTATGGCGTCGCGGTCGTGGCGCTCGCCGTCAACTGGGCGATCTATATTTTCGAAGTGCTGACGCTGCCGCGACCGGTGTAAGCCATGCCGCTCGACCTTTGCCATCCGACAGCGCCCCACAAGAAATTGAAGCTGCCGGAATGGTACGTTTCCAGTCTGATGATGGATCGCGCACTCGACGCGATCTGCCGACGCGTCAAGAAATTCGACCGCAAGCACGATATTCCTTATCTCGCCGGCTACAGTCTTGACGGCAAGACGATCTACATCGACCGCCACATGCCGCGGAGCTTCAAATTCCGCGGCCGCACCGTCGATACCGACCGCTTCCTCATCCTGCACGAGGAGGTCGAGAAGACGCTGATCGATCAGCTCGGCCTGCATTATCTTCATGCGCATCAGATCGCGACGCGCGCCGAGGAGGCGGCCGTTCGCGCCGCTGGCGTCGAATGGCGCGCTTACGACCGCTTCATGCAGAAGCACGTCAAGAGCATCGGCGACGAGCGGCTCAAGAAAGTGCCGAAAGATCTCGATCTAAAGCCCTACCGCGACGAGCACGACGACGATTTGTTGCGGCGCATGTTGGCCAGCGTCAAAGCCGGCAAAGCGCCGAAGGGCATTCGCGTGCAAGACTTGGCCGAGGCGATCCAGGAACTGCGCAGGCGCGTGCGGCGGCACGAGACGCCGGGCGCACATCGCGCCGCCGCCATCAAGAGCAAGATGAAGTAGTGACCCCATCGGCCCGATTATCCGCTGCAATCGAAGTGTTTGCCGACATCGAGGCGCGGCGGCGGCCGGCGGCTGATACGCTCAAGGATTGGGGCCTGTCGCACCGCTTTGCCGGCTCGGGCGACCGCGCCGCCATTGCCGGCCTCGCCTACGATGCGCTGCGCCGGAAAGCGTCGTCCGCATGGCTCATGGGAGGGGCGACGCCGCGCGCCGTGCTGCTGGGCATGCTGCATCGTGAGCGTGGGCTCGATGCCGCGGCGATTGAAGCGCTGTGCAGCGGCGCGCGCTATGCGCCCGAGCCTCTGACCGACGCGGAGAAAGCGGCGCTTGAGCGCGGCAGTCTCGCCGGCGCCCCAGCGCATATTTCGGGCGATTATCCGGAATGGCTCGATTCGTATCTGGCGCGGGTCTTCGGCGACGAGCGGGTGGCCGAAGGCGAAAGCCTGGCCAGCCGCGCGCCGCTCGACTTACGGGTCAATACGCTTGCCGGCACGCGCGAGGATGCACTGCCAGAGCTCGCGCATCTTGACGCCGAACCGGCGCGATGGTCGCCCGTCGGGTTACGCATCCGCCTCGCGGCGGATGCCAAAAGCCCGGCGATTCATGCCGAGCCGGCCTTCCTCAAGGGCCGCATCGAAATCCAGGACGAGGGTTCGCAGCTTGCCGCGCTCCTCGCTGGCGCCAAGCCGGGCGAACAGGTCATCGATCTCTGCGCCGGCGCCGGCGGCAAGACGCTGGCGCTGGCCGCGGCGATGGAGAACCGTGGCCAGATTTACGCGACCGACACCGACAAGCGCCGCCTGGTGGCGATCCACGACCGCCTCGCGCGTGCCGGCGCGCGTAATGTTCAGGTTCGCACGCCGAAGAGCGTAGGCAACGAGCTAGCCGATCTCGCCGGTCGCGCCGATCTGGTGCTGATCGACGCGCCGTGCACCGGAATCGGGACCTGGCGCCGCAATCCGGACGCCAAATGGCGCATCCGGCCAGGCGCGCTTAACGAACGCATCAAGCAGCAGGAGGCGGTGCTCGAGAGCGCGGTCGCCCTGGTCAAGCCAGGCGGCCGCATCGCCTACATCACCTGTTCGGTGCTGGCGGAAGAGAACGGCGACCGGGTGCGGGGATTTATCGGCCGTCACGGCGATTTTTCCGTGGAAAAGCCCGCAAACGTCATCAACGGACTGGGCGAGCGCGCCTATCTTTTTTCCCGTGCGGTGCTTATTTCGGACGAAGGCCTGCTGATGACGCCGCGGCGCACCGACACCGACGGGTTTTTCGTCAGCATGCTGCGGCGATCCTCATGACTTCCGCCGCTAATGCTCGACAGGCCGGGAAAGCAGCCTTAGAACCCGCCATGGCGCAAGATTCGCATCAAGATTCACAATCCCACGACAAGATTCTGATCGTCGATTTCGGCTCGCAGGTGACGCAGCTGATCGCCCGGCGCGTGCGCGAGGAGAAGGTTTATTGCGAGATCGTGCCGTTCCAAAAAGCCGAAAGCGCATTCCGCGAGATGCGGCCAAAGGGCGTTATCCTGTCCGGCGGCCCCGCCTCGGTGCTCGACAAAGACGCGCCGCTGGCGCCGCCTGCGATCTATCAGGCCGGCGTTCCGGTGCTCGGCATCTGCTACGGCGAGCAGGCGATGGCGGCGCAGCTCGGCGGCAAGGTCGAAGGCGGCCATCATCGCGAATTCGGCCGCGCCGAGGTCGAGGTGACGACGCCGTCGGCGCTGACCGACGGCGTCTGGGAGGTCGGCCAGCGTTATCCGGTGTGGATGAGCCATGGCGACCGCGTCACCAAGCTGCCGGACGGCTTTGTCGCCGCCGGCACCTCGGCCAACGCGCCGATCGCCATGATTGCCGACGACAAGCGCAAATTCTACGCCACGCAATTCCATCTCGAAGTCATGCACACCCCGCACGGCGCGGCGCTGTTGCGCAATTTCGTGCGCAAGGTTGCGGGCTGCGCCGGCGACTGGACCATGCGCGCGTTCAAGCTGGAAGCGATCGACAAGATCCGCAAACAGGTCGGCAAGGGCAAAGTGATCTGCGGGCTGTCCGGCGGCGTCGATTCCGCCGTCGCCGCCGTGCTCATCCATGAGGCGATCGGCGAGCAGCTCACCTGCGTGTTCGTCGATCACGGGCTGTTGCGGCTCGGCGAAGCGGAAAAGGTCGTCGCGCTGTTCCGGCACCACTACAATATCCCGCTAGTCCACATCGATGCGGCCGATACCTTCCTCAAAGCGCTCGAAGGCATCGACGACCCGGAAGCCAAGCGCAAGACCATCGGCAAATTATTCATCGACGTGTTCGAGGCCGAAGCAAAGAAGATCGGCGGCGCCGAGTTCTTGGCGCAGGGCACGCTCTATCCCGACGTGATCGAGAGCGTGTCGTTCACCGGCGGTCCGTCGGTGACCATCAAGTCGCATCATAATGTCGGCGGGCTGCCTGAGCGCATGCACATGAAGCTCGTCGAACCGTTGCGCGAATTGTTCAAGGACGAAGTGCGCGCGCTCGGCCGCGAGCTCGGCCTGCCCGACGCGTTCGTCGGCCGCCACCCGTTTCCCGGCCCCGGTCTCGCCATCCGCATTCCAGGCGCCATCACGCGCGACAAGCTTGAAATCTTGCGGCTCGCTGACGACGTCTTCATCGAGGAAATCCGCCGCGCCGGGCTCTATGACGACATCTGGCAGGCCTTCGCGGTGCTGCTGCCAGTGCGCACCGTCGGCGTCATGGGCGATTTCCGCACCTACGATTACGTCGTCGGGCTTCGCGCCGTGACCTCGACCGACGGCATGACGGCGGACTTCTATCCGTTCGACATGGCGTTCATCGGCGCGGTGGCGACGCGAATTATCAATGAGGTGAAGGGGGTCAATCGCGTGGTCTACGATGTGACGAGTAAGCCGCCGGGGACGATCGAGTGGGAGTGAGAGAGAGTGCTGTAGAATAGAATAGAATAGGGTGGTGCGGCGTAGTAGAGGGGATTGTATATAATCGAATGCAGCCGATAATCTCTGGTTGGTTCCGGTAATCGCCGAATGCTTTGGATGAGTGACTGAAACGCTGGAGCGTTCGATGCGGTCCGTGATCATTCTGGATCAGTGAAGCGTCAGTCCAGTCGAATCCAATCGACTGCTTCCATTGCATACGGCGCAAAATGAAAGTCCTTGATTCCGACAATCTCTTCTTCCCTCCACTCTAACACAGCGAAGTGGGCTGGTCGGTCCATGGGGCCGCGGGCGTCATAGACAAGCATTGCCGGCCTTCCGTCGACTGCGCCCAGCGCAAAGCGCCAATGCTTGGCCTCTGCATAGCGTGTGAAGTAAAGACTGACCTCCTTCCGGCCCTCCAGCTTAAGACGGTTGACGAGATCGAGGCGAACATCGTCCGCGAGCATCTTACGTATTGAATCGAACTCCCCGGACTTGAAGAGCGCAATATAGCTTTGCAATCGCAGGCGCTCGTGATCGGAAAGGAGCGGAAGACCACCCGAATCCATGCCATCGGCGGCCAATTCTTTGAGCCGGTTTCTGCCGCGCTGTAACGCCGATTTGGCGGCGGGCACGCTGCACGCGGCGATCGCGGCGATCTCCTCGACCGAATGTCCCAGTACATCCTTCAGAACGACCGCACAACGCTGCAGTACGGGCAGCTCCAGAAACGTCCGGAAGCTGACAGCCGCGATATCGGGATCGGGATCATCGGAGACAAATTCCGTTTCGTCTATAAATGGGACCATGTTGCTTCGCGCCCTTGCGCGTAGGAAGTCGAGACTTGCGTTATGCGCAATCCGGAACAGCCAGCCCTCGACATTGTCGATCTCGGCGACGGTCGATCGGGCACGTAAGGCCTTGATGAGCACCTCCTGGACCACATCCTCGCCATCGACCGCCGAGCCGGTCATGCGCGCGCAATAGCGGTGAAGCTTTGGCCGCATGCCGGCGAGCAGTCGTTCGAAATCATCGTCATCGGTCACAAATCCAAGCTTACCGGAGTTGAATCGATGCGCAAGCCGTAGGCGATGCCGGATTGATAGCGGGGATCTGAGACGATATCGGCCACCTGTTCACCGACATGCGCTGGCTGCATCGGCGGCCCGTAGACCTTGGCCAGGTAGTCCTCGATCGAGAGCCCCGTCGGGCCGGCATAAGCGGCAGCGATGCTGCGGCCGAACTCGGTTGCGGCCATAACCTGCGTCGGCAGCAGTGCCTGAAAATGAATGCCGAGGCTACGCTCCCGCGAGACCGCGTTGGCGCTGTGCGCCATGTACCAAACCATGCGCTTCGCGCCCACGGCTCCGCCGGAAAGCCGCAAGCTCGCCGCAGGGATGAGTGGGTGACTCAGCACCATTGCCGCGCCGCTCGACATCAGGAGCACCCGCGAACCCGGCCTCATCGGCGCCTTGAATGCCGCTTGGATGCCGTGAAGTCCGGCCTTCACATCGGTGGTCCAGTTGACGGAAAACTCTTCAAAACTCAGCTTGTCGATGGGCTTCATCACCAGCCGGGCGCCTGCGTTCAAAACCAGTACCGACGGATCGAAATCCCTGACGATGCGATCCATGAATTCAGAATCGGTTGCGTCGCCCGCAAACACGTCGACCCCCACCCGCTGGACTTCCTCGAGAGCAGCGCGGCTGCGCGCAATTGCTGTCACCCTTGCGCCGCGCGCCAGGAAGGCCTCGACTATTGCGCGTCCTAGACCTTGGCTACCGCCGGTGATCAGGACGCGGGCGTTCTGAAGTGTGTTCATCGCAATTCTCCTTACGCCTAAGTCAGCGTTGATGCGAGAGGGCGGCCGTGCCCACGATCGAATCGAAGGTCGCGAGCGCAGCGATCTTCGGAAAGTAGGCCACCATGCGCGGATCCGAGCGCATCGCCTCGACATCAGCCAGGGTGTCCCACTGCGAATAGATGACGACCCGTTTGCCGTCGCCGCTGGCGATAAGACTGGCTGCAATCCAGCCTTTCAGCGTCTTGATCACTGTTTCGGTGTTTTGACGCAGCAGGTCGACGAGTTCCTGCTGCTTCTGCGGCTCAACCGACAAAATATTGATGAGGATGATTGGCTTCTCGGGGGCGGTGGTCATTTTCGGAGCTCCTATTCGGGTGGAAAGCGGCACGAAGCGTGCTCGCTACTTCCAAGACGAACCGGAACGTGAAAACGGATCGATGTAGGAAAATTTATTCGGTCCGGGCTGCCGGTCTTTTTTCAATTCAAGCGATGCGCTCATTCTCGCGGGAGATCGCAGAAATCAACCGATCGACGCCGATAGTTGTCGAAACCGAGCAGATTCCGAATTGGCGAAATTCCCGTTTGAATTCAAGAGCGCAAATTTTTGACGGATCGGCGAGACGGTTCTTCTTGCTGTGCGGCGAAAAGTTACAATTTGAATTCAATGGTTTACGCTGACTCAGAATGATCGAGTGGGAGTGAGGGGGAGTACTGTGGAGTAGAATTGGGTTGCAGTAGGATACTTTGGGGAATTGTTAGTGACCGATAGTAGCCGATAGTAGGCGGGCGATTCTGCAACAGCGAATAGCGGTTTCGCAGCTCGGCCGGATACCTTGCGATTGAGCGTCGAGATGCTCAAGAGGGTGTCGGCGTCTAAACAACTGCGTCGATCATCGCACGTATTTGGGGGTTGGGACGGGAAAGCTGATACAAAGGCTCGGGCAACAGACCTCATGTTCCGAGGTTTCGTATCAGTCTCACGCATGACCGGACCTCATACGGCCTGTCCCACGTGTGCCGATGTTCTCGGATCCTCTGTCGCCTCATGGGTCCCTATTTCATTTGAACGCGCCGGTGCATTCAATCATTTGAGCCGAAGACGGTGTCAACCAAATCGTGAAGCCAAAATACCGTCATAGAGCTTATAGCGCTGACGGTCTTTTTCCATGGGGGTTTGTTTAGTCGGGCTGTGAAGCAACCTGCTCGAGATTGTCGAAAAACTTCTTCCAGCCCTGCATGGCCCCGCCGAAGGCCTGGCGCTGATCCGGGCGGAACCCCTTTTGCTCCATGCGCAGATGCGTGCCAGTGCGTGTTGGCGTAAGCGTGAAAGTTACCACGCTGTTTAGGCTGAATGCCGGATCGCTGTGCGCGTGATTCCAAGTGTAGGAAAGGGTCTTGGGCGGCTCGATTGCGAGAACCTCGCAGTCCAAGACCCCTCCCCATTCGCCCCGCAGGTTGAAGCGGTGACCGACGGTGGGCGCGAAGTCATTCTTCATCAGCCACTCCGCTATCAGGTGCGGCTGGGTGAGCGCGCGCCAGATCTTCTCTAACGGATGTGGGATGTCGCGTTCAACGATGACGGAGCGGGTTTCATTGGCGGTGATCACTTTGTCTTCGTCTTCTTCTGCGTGCCCGCTTCTTTGTTCTCATCCACCGCGGCGCGGATCAGCGCCTTGAATGCCTTCTCATTGATCTTGTCGTCCTCGTGGAGGTCGATCGCGCGGCGTGTTCCGCCGTCGAGACCGGCGTTGAATAGGCAAAACGGGTCCTTGAGCGCGGCTCCCCTGGCGAACGTCACCTTCACGGCCCCCTTGTAGGTCTCGCCAGTGCAGATGAGGCCGTGATGCTCCCACACCGGAACGCCCCGCATATCGTTCGAGGGCTTGCGCCACTTCACGTCCTCGACCACGTCGGGATCGGCCTCCTTAATGAGGGCCCTGACTTTGGCGAGCATCTCGCCACGCCAATCGTCATGCCGCTTGATCGCCGCATCAATTGACTGGGCGGCAGACAACTCGGCTTTTGGGGCTTTCGCGGTCGCTTTCTTCGTTGTCATGAGGCGCGCCTTGTCGTGTAGGGCAGCGCGAACATGTACAGCCCCGTGAGCAGCATCAGGAAGAGCGGCGGCAGCGGCGCATAGACAATCCAGGCGGGCCGTTGCGCCATGCCCATGACCGCGAAGTTGGCGATCACAGTAAGTGTGAAGACGAGCGATAGCCAGCGGTGCGTTTGGCGAATCCAGAAGTTCATTGGTCCATCCTTTTCAGCAGGTCTTCGAGGTCATCGAGTTTGCTGTCCCAAAAGCCGGCCATCCGGCTGGTCCAGTCGATCAGCGGCGCGAGTGCCTTGAGTTGTGCGCTGTAGTGCGTCTGACGGCCTTCGTGGCGGTCGCGCACCAGCCCCGCCTGCCTCAGCGCCGCAAGATGCTTGGAGACCGCGGGTTGCGAGACCTTGGCCCGTGCGGTCAGCGCGCCGACCGTCTTCTCTCCATCGCGGCACAGCTGTTCGAAGATCGCGCGCCGCGTGGGATCGGCGAGGGCGCGGAAGAGCGCATCGTGGGTGCCGGGCATTCGCTATCCATAACCATGAGGCTATGAATAATGCATAACTATTAAGCTATGGGTTTGTCAAGCGGTCGGAACGTCAAGAGCGACTTGCTCGCTTAGGGTCCAGTGGAAACATAAACAGCACGATGACGCGGGCGAGTGAAGTTCCGCTCAAGTGGCGCGCGCAGATCGCGAGCGCGCACTGGTTGCCGACGCTTCACCCGTCATCGCTGACGGTCTTTTCTCAGACAAGCTGATGACGCCGTTCTTGCCGCGGATTTAGAAAATCGACCGATTGAAGCCGATAGTCGCTGAAACCGAACAATTTGCGGATCGTCGAAATTCGCCTTTGAAATCAAGAGCGCAATTTCCTGACGGATCGGGAAGTCGGTCTTTGACCACGCGCTGAAGAATTTTCAACGCTATATCAGCGCGTTATCATGGATTAAAATGATCGAGTGGGAGTAGGGCTCAGGCGCGATCACTTAGGAGCGAGCATTCTCGCTGTTGCCTCAGCCGCACGCAGGATTCGATCGTTTCGATCAATTGAAAAGCTGGTACAATATTTTTGAAGATGGATTTCGCCCTCTTCAGCTTGGCCGATTGCGATAAGCCCGAGGCCCCAGGCAATATGGGTCTGCACATAGTTTTCGAGCGAGAACCGCCGGAATTTCATCATCGATCTCTCACGAAAAATATCGATGATATCGTGGATCGATTTGACGCGGTTGAAGTCGAGCCTTGCAGCTTTCACAGTGCCTTTCACCGTGCGGGGAACCTTACTCCAATCGTAAGCTTTCTCTGGAAAGATGAAACAAGAGAGCGCGCACCAGTCGTGTGGGCCGCCTTCTCGATCGATCGGGTCGATGCACAAATCGAATTCCGCGGCTTTCGACGTGCGCTTCCAGCAGAGCCTTCCGCGCCTTCGGATTGGTACGAAGTCTAGCGAAAAGCCCCAGCACGCGGAGTAGCTCAAACCCTTGAGAGCTTGGAACCTAAATATTCTACGTATCGGGGGCTGGGCGCTTTCAACCCAATGACGCGGTCGAATTCGCTCGAAACCGAGCGATGACAATTCGGCATGAAGGATCATATCTATTCGTGCTGCCAGAACCGACGCCGGAACCGATATGTCCGCTGCCGAGAGATGCGCGTTGGTTTCCTGCATTGAATTTGACCGGGAACATGGGCCGGCATCGCGGACGTTTAGCGGCCGGTTTCTTCGGTTATGACCTTCAGCTTCGGCAAGCCGGTGTAGCCATAAACATCATGCAGGATCGTAAGCAATTCGCGGGCGAGGTTCGCGGCGTCCACTTGGTCCATCGGATAGGTCTTCCAGTAGTTCGGGGATCAGCCCGGGTCGGCGAAGCCGACCGCATGCAACCGGGCGAACTCGATCCGGGTTGAGTACGCTGGCAAGTGCCTCCCAGCTTTCGGCCGATTGAGCTTCACAATAAATTTCCGGCGGTGAGGAGTGGGGCTCGCATTGAACGTAACCAATTCCGGCTTCGAACACCGCAAACAGGCGTCGATTCATGTTCACGCGTAAGCGTGAAATCTCACCTGTTACCCGGGCTCCGTAGAGATCGAAGAGTTCTGCGGCCGAGCCGGCCGGCACGCTTGGCCCGAGGTCCGGCTTGGGCGCGTAACTGCAGGCATGAATTGCCGTCGCCTGCATGGATGGCGCATTGTTGACTATGCCGGCGAGGTTCTGGGTTGGTCCGTTGCGCGGTGGGCAAGGCTCGCTCCTGAGCCAAGTGCTCTCGACTTCGAGATTCGCCAAGTCTGCGTCATAAGCCGTAGCGAGCACCTGCAAAATTTTATCCGCAACCAAGCTCGCCGCCGTTCCGGTGGGAAAGATTCGCACATAATTGCCGAAGCTCAGATCAAGATGCCAGCCGAGCGCCGCGAGCTGGCTCACGCGTTCGGGGGTGAGCACGTGATCGAGCGATGGCTGCATCAGTGTCCCGGCCGCTTCACAGCGTAGGCTACGGTCCGGTAACCGACCGCACTGCACGTATTTGTTGCCGTCCCAAATGGTTGCGAAACCCTCCTGCCCAGCACGTTCTAAGGTGATTACGTTTTGGAGAGCGGCCTCGACGCTGGCCTTGTTCGGCTGTGGCGGTGAATCCGTCATAACAACACCCGGCGCGCCAAGCGACACGCAGAGCAACACCGCCCATCCGGTCGGCTGCAATCTAAATACGCGCATGCGAGGCCTCCCGGGAAGGTAGCGTAATGCTAAACTTATACGGGAATCAAGTTGTTTGGTAAGGCGTCGCGGCTTTAGGGCTCGGGGCTCCAGATCGCCCACGGAGCCGTCGATCGATATGGACAACACTTCAAGGTCAGTTCCCCGTTTCGTCCTCCTTGCGCTGGGTATTGGCCGGGTGTCTTCATTCAATCAGCGTTCGTCGCCGCTTCTTCGTTAAACACGATTCTCACATCCGATAGATGTCTCAGTTGAAAAGCTGAGTTCGTCGAGGCGCGCAGGTCATTTTCACGCGTGTCCATTTTACTTCACCCCAATGTTCGAACAGAGCGAGAAACGTCAGGACGCAGATGCTGAATCGTAGCGCAATGCAAATGTTTCGATTGACTAATGAGCCCGGCGAATTGGGACTTAGTTGCAGCCCCGCCGGCGTGTCGCTCGCGGGAGTGCCTCTCCTTCGTCGAACCCCGGCGGGATTTGCACCACGACCTACTTCTGAGATCGCCTTGTTGCTCAAGGCGGCATACGGCGGCAATTCAACCGAACTGCAGTCAAGACTCGACGCGATCGCGCAAGCGCTCAATCGTAACGATTTCGTCGCGGCGATGATCGCTGCCGTCCATACGCGGACCCCGGAATTGAGCCCTGAGGCCGTCGTACGGCTTGCCGCCGCCGAGCAAGAGCTAACAAAGTACAATTACAATCCTGATGAACCGCGAGATTGGCATGGCCGCTGGACCAGTGACGGAACCGCCGATCGGACAAGCCCGCTTGTACCTGGAGCCGTAAGCGATCCAACCGCTGACGACAGTTCACGGGCGGTCGATATCGCGGCGAGAGATGACATTATGCGCAGCATCGTCAAGAATGCATGCATCGCTGAATGTTCGGAATCGAGTCTTCCAACCGGTGATTATGGCTGGAAATTCGTTCGCTGCTATAACGACTGTGTGAGGAGGCACGGTTACGATCCATCCGTCGTCCGTCTATAGCTAATCGGTGTTTGTGCGGTGTGGATAAAAATGGAGAGCAACAGGATGTCACAAGACGCAGCGAAAATCATAATGGACACTGTCATAAGACACCTGGCAGAGCAGGATGCCGCTCTGATAAAAATCCAAACGTTGTGTACCGCAGAGGAATTTAATGAATACCGACGCATGATCGGAAAATCTATGGGAGAGATGGTCTCCGAGATCATAAATCCAATTGTGTCGAAATATCCGGTGCTGAAACCGCCTCAAATGAGGTAGGTGGAAGACGTCATTCGCTGACATAGATCTGACAAGCAAGAAACAAAATGAATGTGAGGGAGCCGATGCCCATCACCATCTACGGCATCAAAAACTGCGACACCATGAAGAAAGCGCGCGCTTGGCTCGACAAGCGCGGCGTCGATTATGCGCCAGCACGATCGAGTGGGAGTGAGGGAAGAGTCCCGAGAAGACGGCTGGGCATCCGTCTTACCGACGCGATTCGCGCCCATGTAAGACTTTGTGCTGTACGGCCTCCGAAACCTCTTTCACCAGCGCGCAGAACCATCGAATGACGGGATCGTTCATTCGCAAGGCGGACGCCATAATTGTGTTTCTAAATCGAACTTCAGGGAATGGCGGCTCCCTGACAACAAGTCGGTAGGCCTTGGCGTGTAGGCTGGCAAACAACAGCGAGGTTGTAGCAATCATATCCGTCGCGGAAACGATCGCGAGACAGCCCATGAAGTGGGGCGTGATCAATCCGATGCGACGTGTGAGGCCGGCCTTGGCGAGCCGGGCGTCGATATCGCTGGTGCCGTCGCCCAGCAGCGAAACAGCGACGCTATCCCATTTTGTGTATTCCGCCAGCGTCCATTTCTTTTTCGCGGCTGGGTGCTTTTCACGCATCACGAGCGCGTAGCGATCCTCAAAAATTACGGTCGAGACCGCTCCGGGCGGCAGTGGCGTTTCGGCATTGGAGAAAACGAGATCGACTGACCCGTCCTCCAGCCGCTTAAAAGCATCGCGCGTGTAATTCTCGATCGATAACTCGATTCCGGGTGCCTCTTTCCGAATGCGGTTCATCAAGTCGGGAAAAAACAGGATCAAGTGCGCATCGCAGCCGACAAGATGCAAAATCCGGCGGACTTTTGAGAGTTCAAAGGGCGGCGGTCGATAAACGGTTCTTGCCGCGTTCAGGACCGCGGTCACGCGCGGCATGATTTCTTCGGCGCGGGGAGTCAAAGCGAGCCCCGAAGGGCCGCGCACCAGGAGATCGTCGTTCAAAACGCGGCGAAGCCGCGCCAGCACATGACTCATCGCCGGTTGGCTGAGACCGACATCCGCGGCCGCGCGCGTGACATGGCGTCGATGCAGCAACGCCTCAAGCGCGGGCAGCAAGTTGAGGTCGACGGACGCTAAATTCAAATCGCGCATGATTGTTATATAATCTATGAATTTTCCTTATGGTCAATGCGGAGCTATTTGGAATCACCCGTCGCCAAGGAACACGAGAAGGGGAAGCCCGCATATGGTCGACATTCTGCACAAGGTCGGAATCAAATCGTCATCGCTCGATCAGGTCTATAAGGCGCTGGCCACGATTGACGGTCTTTCCGCGTGGTGGACAAGTGACACCCAGGGGGAAAGCAAGGTCGGCGGCGTGATCCAATTCCGCTTTGGCGGTGGCGGCTTCGACATGAAGGTTCTCGAGCTGCAACCCGGCAAGCGGGTTCTATGGCAGGTGGTCGACGGGCCCGAAGAATGGATCGGCACAAAGATCAGTTTTGACCTCAGGCAGGAAGGCGATTGGACCCTCGTCTTCTTCAAGCACACAGGCTGGAAGGAACCGGTGGAGTTCATGCACCACTGCAGCACCAAGTGGGCGGTCTTCCTCTTGAGCCTTAAATCGCTTCTCGAAACCGGCAAAGGTGCCGCCTGGCCGAACGAGATCAAACTTGACAGTTGGGAATAATGCAGCGCTGCCGACGGAGTGAACAATGAAGGACATCACGAGAGATGACCTTGGAGCGCCCAAAATAGTCGATCGAAGCACCTTCCATGCGGAGCTGGACGCATTGCGGCTGCGGGAGAAGGCGCACATGCGCGAGGGTGACGCGATCGCCGCGGCCCGCCGGCGGCTGCCCATGGTCGAGGTGGATCCCACGGTCGCGTTGATTGGCGACGACGGACCGGTAACGCTCCTCGATGTGTTCGAGGGCCGCCGACAGCTCATCGCCTACTACTTCATGTGGCATGCCGGCCGTCCCGCGCCGGAGCAGTGCGAGGGATGCACCTTCTATACATCGCAGGTCCGCGAACTGTCCTTTATTCATTCTCGCAACGTCACCTACGCCACGTTCGCCCAAGGCCCCTACACAGAGAGCGCACGCTACCGCGACTTCATGGGCTGGGAGATGCCTTGGTATTCGGCTCCCAAAGAGTCGCTCGAAACCCTCTTGGTTGGACGCCGCGTGGGCATGATGCACATCGTTTGCTATCTACGACAGGGAGCCAAAGTCTTCGAGACTTATTGGACGACGCGGCGCGGCGCCGAGGCGATGGACAACAACTACCGGCTGCTCGACCTGACCGTCTACGGGCGGCAGGAGAACTGGGAGGAATCACCGGCCGGCTGGCCGCGACGGCCGAAAGGCGAACACAATTACCGCAGCGATGGACGCCCCATTCCGCAGTGGCCGCGCCTGAAGGTCGGGCATTCTGACGACCTGGGAACCGGCGGGCGCTGAGTTAGATCCGCCCACCACAGCGACGGAAATTCCGGATGAACGTTCCGCGAGCCTTGATGGCTTGCCAAGCCAGCGGTAGGAAACGCACAATCGTGAGCGAGGCGAACGATTGATCGGGGGTTGCCGCGATGCCCATCACCATCTACGGCATCAAGAACTGCGACACCATGAAGAAGGCGCGCGCTTGGCTCGACAAGCGCGGCGTCGCTTATGCGTTTCACGATTACAAGACCGCCGGCATCGAGCGCGAGCGGCTGGAACGGTGGGAGAAGAAGGTCGGCTGGGAAACGCTGGTCAATCGCGCCGGCACCACGTTCCGCAAACTGCCGGAGAAGGACAAGACCGGGTTGAACACCAAGAAGGCGATGGCGCTGATGCTTGAGCAGCCGTCGATGATCAAGCGTCCGGTGCTCGATCTCGGCGGCGGCAAATTGCTGGTCGGATTTGCGCCGGAACTTTATGCCAAATCGGTGAGCACGCGCGCTTAAGCGAACGTTCGGCGTGCAACTTTCTCCACTCGCGGCCGCGGGTGCAAGTTCCATTGCCACATTCGTGGCGAATAAATCGCGGCGCGGAACTTTCGAATTGCAAAATTGTTGAAGGCAAATCGGCGGCCACGTTGCCGCCACCAATCGACCATGCTTTGCCCGGCAAGCTGCGGCTCTCTACCGCACGGCGGCCGGCAAAAATCTTGGCTCGGTCATCGGGGACTGAATACTTGGGACGAAAGCTCGGGGGCGAGTATCTGCGAGGCTGGAGGTTTGAAATGAAATTGCGTGTGTTCGTTGGCGGCCTCACGCTGGCTGCCGGCACTGTCGCCTGCGTGTGTTCCGTTCAAGCGGCCGATTTGCCGATGCGTCCCGCTCCCGCGCCGGTCGCGCCGGTCGCCTATGCGCCGCCGGTCTATAATTGGAGCGGCTTCTATGTCGGCGGCCATATCGGCGGCGGCTTCGAAAACTCGAAATGGACCGATCCCTTCACCGGGGCCAACGATACGTTCAACCACGGCGGCTTTCTCGGCGGCGCCCAGGTCGGCGTGAACACGCAATTCAACTGGCTCGTGCTCGGCCTCGAAGGCGATTTCAGCTGGACGAGTCTGGCCAAAGGCACCGGCACCGATTCTTTCGGCGACACCATCACGACCAGTCCGCAATGGACTTCCACCGTGACCGGGCGCATCGGTGCGGCGTTCGATCGCTTGCTCGTCTACGGCAAGGGCGGTCTCGCGCTCGCGGAAGATAAGAGCACCTTCGCTCCCGTGGGCGGCGCCACCGCGACCGACACCTTGACGCGAACCGGCTGGACGGCCGGCGCCGGCCTCGAATATGCGCTGACCAACAACTGGTCGGTGCGCGCGGAATACGATTACCTGGGCTTCGGATCCAAGCAGCTCAGCTTCACGGCGCCGCCGCTCGGCACCGTGACGGCGAACGCGAATCTCAATGTCCAGGAAGTGAAGGCCGGGTTCGACTACAAGTTCGGCCCGTAATCAAACCAGCGAGTGGCGAATAGCGATAAGACGGAAGGTTCCTTTTCCCTACGCGCCACCCGCCTTCGTCAATTGATTTTGATCTTGGCCGCCGCGATCACCGGCGTCCAGCGCGCAACGTCGGCATCGACGCGGGCGCGGAATTGGGCCGGCGTGTCGGGGATCGGCTCCATCAATTGCGCCGTGAGCTTTTCGCGGATCGCGCGCGACTCGATCGCTTCGGTGACCAGCGCGCGAATTCGCTCGATCATGTCGTTTGAGATTCCGGCCGGCGCGATGAGACCCATCCAGGCATCGGCTTCGACGTCGATGCCGGCTTCCTTCAGGGTTGGAATTCCGGGCAGCAGCGCCGAGCGTTCGGCGGTCGTGATGGCGAGGATTTTCACCTTGCCGGAGGAAAGCTGCGGCACGACCGAAATCGCCGGCAGGCACACCATCTGCACGTCATTGCGGATCAGCGCCGTCATCGCCGCCGGCGACGAGGAATATGGGACGTGGACGAGCTGCGCGCCGCTCTTGAGCGCGATCGCCTCCATGGCGAGCTGCGACAGCGAGCCGGTGCCGATCGAGCCGTAGGCGTATTTGCCGGGATTGTGCGCGATCAAGTCGACCAGCTCCCGCGTCGAGTTCGCGCCGAGGCCGGCATTGACCGCAAGCGCGCTCGGCTGCGTCACCAGCATGGTGATGAGCGCGATATCCTTTTTCGGATCGTAGGGCAGATTGCCGAACAACAGCGTGTTGATGGCAAGCGGGCCGCCGATGCTGATGCCGATGGTCGAGCCGTCCGGCGCGGCCTTGGCCACGGCATCGGTGCCGGTATTGCCGCTGGCGCCCGGCTTGTTCTCGACGATGAATGGCACCTGGGTCTTGTCGTGCAGATAATCGGCGATCATGCGGGCGACAACGTCGGGCGTCGAGCCGGCGCCGAATGGCACGACGATCCGCACCGGCGCAGTCGGCCACTGCTGTGCGCTTGCCGAAACCGTGCAAAACAGGACGGCCCAAAACACGGCCGTTAATGCCGCCAGCATGCCGCGCTTCATCGCTTTGCCTCTGCGTTTCCCACCCGCTGCGTAAGACGTATCATGCTGGCGAAGGAAGTCGAAGCGGAGGTCGAATCGTGCGCGCCACGACGAAATTGCGGGCTTTGTTGAATTCGAGGCGCATCGCGGTCGCGCCGGGCGCCTTCGACGGGCTTTCCGCCCGGCTGGTCGAGCAGGCCGGATTCCCGGCGATCTACGCCAGCGGCGGCGCCATCGCGCGCTCGGCCGGTGTGCCGGACCTCGGCCTTCTTTCGATGAGCGCGATCGTCGAGCGGCTGGCTTCGATGGTGGACGTCGTTGCCGCGCCGATCATTGCCGATGCCGACACCGGCTACGGCAATGCGCTCAATGCCCAGGCCGCCGCGCGCGCTTTCGAGCGCGCCGGAGTGGCGGCCTTTCATCTCGAGGACCAGACGTTCCCGAAGAAGTGCGGTCATTACGACGACAAGGGCCTCGTGCCGGTGGCCGAGATGGTGCAGAAGCTCAAGGCCGTGCGCGACGCCTTGCACGACCCCGATTTTGTGGTGATTGCGCGCACCGACGCCATCGCGGTCGAGGGATTCTCCGCCGCCATCGATCGCGCCTTCGCCTATCACGAGGCCGGCGCCGACATGCTGTTCGTCGAAGCGCCCACCTCGGAAGACGAGATCGCCGCGGTCGCCAAGCGACTGCCGGGATGGAAGCTCATCAACATGTTCGAGGGCGGTAAGACGCCGCTTCTGCCGGCGCCCAGGCTGGAAGCCCTTGGCTACAACGTCGTCATCATCCCGAGCGATACGCAGCGCGCCGCGATCAAGGCCATGCAGCGCGTGCTGGCCGCCATCGCCGGTGACGGCAGCTCGGCGTCGATGCGCGGCGACATGGTCTCGTTCAAAGAGCGCGAAGCGCTCATCGGGACCGCGGCTTATCTCGAGCGCGGCGAGCGATATAGCGCATGAGCGCCGGCGCGCATCATTGACAATAAGACGGCGCTCGCCATGATCGCGGCCCGAACGTGACCGGCGCGGAGCCTATCGTGGGACTTGCGGAAGAAATCCTTGGTCTTGTTATCTTTCTCGGCGCGCATGTCTTTGTGACGATGCGCGACCGGCGAGCCGCGCTGGTCGCCCGGATCGGCGAATGGCCCTATCGCGGCCTGTTCTCGGTGGTCGCCATCGTCGGCATTCTGCTTACCGCCTACGGTTTCGCCGATTATCGCGCGGTCGGCATGATTTACCTGTGGTATCCGCCGACCTGGACGCGTCACATCGTCGTGGTGCTGATGTGGCCGGCGAGCATCATGGTGGCCGCCGCTTACATCCCCGGCAATATCAAGCGCGTGCTCAAGCATCCGATGCTGGCCGGGGTCAAAACCTGGGCTTTTGCGCATCTGTGCGCCAATGGCGATCTCGGCGGGATCATCCTGTTCGGAGCGGTGCTGGCCTGGGCGGTGTACGACCGCATCACGCTGAAACGTCGCGCCGACCCGGGTGCCCCGCCAATTCCGGTGGGCGGCACCAAAAACGATATCATCGCCATCGTCGTCGGTACCATCATCTATCTGGCGCTCGGTTTCGTATTCCATCCGATCGTGGTCGGCGTGCCGGCGTTCGGCACGCCGGCGCTCGGGCATTGACCATGTCGGTGCAGGAGCAAATCCGGCGGCTGACGGCGCCCGACATTCGCGCCCGCAAGGGCGGCGAACCGATCGTTTGTCTGACCTCCTATCACGCCCACACCGCGCGCCTCGTCGACGCTTATTGCGACGTCATTCTGGTCGGCGACTCGCTCGGCATGGTGATGCACGGGCTCGAAACCACGATTCCGGTCACCCTCGACATGATGATCCTGCAGGGGCACGCGGTGATGCGCGGCTCCAAGCGTGCGCTGGTCGTCGTCGACATGCCGTTCGGCTCCTACGAAGCTTCCAAGGAACAGGCTTTCGCTTCGGCGGCCCTGGTGATGAAGGAGACCGGCTGCGGCGCCATCAAGATCGAAGGCGGCCGCCGCATGGCGGAGACCATCGCCTTTCTGGCCGAACGGGGCGTGCCGGTGATGGGCCATGTCGGGCTGACGCCGCAGGCGATCAACACCATCGGCTCGTTCCGCGCGCAAGGGCGCGACGAAAGCGATTGGGCGCCGATCGAAGCGGACGCGCGCGCGGTCGCCGATGCGGGTGCCTTTGCCGTCGTCCTTGAAGCGATCGCCGAGCCGCTCGGGCGGCGCATCACGGCGCAAATTGCAATCCCGACCATCGGCATCGGCGCCAGCGTCGCCTGCGACGGCCAAATCCTGGTGCTGGAAGACATGCTCGGACTGTCACCGCGGGTGCCGAAATTCGTCAAACGCTTCGGCGAGCTCGGCCCATCGATCGAGCAGGCGATCAAGAGCTATGCGCAGGAAGTCCGGGACCGCACTTTCCCGGGGCCGGATCACGTCTATCCGATGCGCAAACGCGGCGCCGAAGCGGCCGTGACCAAGCTCCCCGAGCGCGGTAAGGGCCCGTCCAGGGCTTGAGCCTCGAAATGCCAATAAACCATATGGATTGGCCGCAGGCCTGCCGCGGGTTTTGCCTTGCTCGCGCCATATCATTACACTAGTTGCGGCAAGGCTTTACGGGTGTTCCAAGGGTTTTACGGGCGCTCAACGGCGCGAACGGCGGGTATTTCCGATTTCATCGATGTCCGCGTATTAAGCGGGGCCTGTCCATAGGGTAGGGCCGGCACGGCTTTTCCGAGCCGAAATTTTCCGGGCGAATGAGCGGGGCCGCGGGGGCTTGAGATTGGGTTGGGGACGAGTGGCGTGACCGACATATTCAATGAAGTCGACGAAGAAGTCCGACGCGAACAGCTCAAGAAGCTGTGGGAGCGTTACGGGATTTACCTCATCGCGCTGTGCGTTCTCATCGTCGTGGGCGTCGGCGCCTGGCGCGGCTATGAGTGGTGGCAAGGCAAGCAGGCGGCGCAATCCGGCGCCGCGTTCGAGCAGGCGGTCGCGCTGGCGCAGGCCGGCAAGCATCAGGAAGCCGAAGCCGCCTTCGCCAAGCTCGCCAGCGACGGCACTGCCGGCTATCGCGTGCTGGCGCGATTGCGTGAGGCCGCCGAACTGGCGCCGACCGACCGCAAGGCCGCCGTCAAGGCATATGACGAGATCGCCGCCGACAACAATGCGGGACAGGTCATCCAGGATTTGGCGACGGTGCGCGCCGGTTATCTTCTCGTCGACACGGCGCCTTATTCGGAGCTCCTGGCCCGGCTTGAGCCGGTGACCGCGAGCGAGCGGACGTTCCGTCATACCGCGCGGGAGATTTTGGCCCTGTCGGCTTGGAAGGCCGGCGACATGACTGCGGCGCGAAAGTGGACCGACATGATCATGGCCGATCCGCAGACGCCGGCCGGAACGCGCAGCCGCGCCGAAGTTTTGAACGAGCTCATCGCGGCGAGTAACAAGGGCTGAACGGATGGCGTTCCGCTACCATTCCTCACTGTTCCGTGCCGCCTCGGCGCTCGCGTTCATGCTCGTCCTTGAGGGTTGCACTCCGGGAGGCCAATTCGACCCGACAGCGCTCCTCGATAACGACATGTTCGACGCCAAGACGAAGTTAAAGGGTCAGCGCGAGCCGCTATTTCCCAATGGCGTTCCCGGCACGACAACCGGCGTGCCGGCGGATCTGGTCAAGGGCTACCAACCGCCGCCCGATCAGACCGACGCGGATGCGGATGCGCAAACTGCGCCGGCTCCGGCGGCTGCGCCAAAGCCCGAGGAAAAACCGAAACCCAAGCCGAAAGTCGCAGTAGGACGGCCGCGCGCGCGAGCCGCGAAGGTCGAAAAGCCGCCGGCATCGGAGCCGACGCGGATCGACATCGGTGCAAAAGGCGCTCCGCCGCAACAGCCCTCCGGCTCACCTTGGCCGAATTCGCCGCCGGCGGCCGCGCAGCAGGGCGGACAATTCGCCTGGCCGGCGCCGCCGGGCGCACCGGCCCAGCAGCCCGCGCAGCCGTCGCAATCGATCTGGCCAGCGCCGCCGTCAACCGCGCCGGCCCAGCCTGCAGCTGCGTCTTCAACCGCACCGGCCGCGCAAACGGGGCCGTCATTCGATTCGATGTGGCCCAAGCCTCCGGCGAACGGCACGTCGACCCAATAGTGCGAAGCTTGGTGCGGCAGCGCCCGCTGTTGGCGGCATCCCATTAAGTGTAAGTGATCACCGCGAGCCGACCCGCCTCTGCCCTGCGGCCGGTCTTAAGATGATATACAGCGTCTCGTTGCAAAGCCCGGACCATGTCCTTCACCGTCGCCATCGTCGGCCGGCCCAATGTCGGCAAATCGACGCTGTTCAATCGGCTGGTCGGCCGCCGTCTGGCGCTGGTCGACGATCAACCGGGCGTGACGCGTGACCGCCGGGAAGGCGAGGCGAAGCTCGGTGATCTGACCTTCAAGGCGATCGATACCGCAGGCCTCGAAGACGCCGAGCGCGAAAGCCTGTCGGCGCGAATGCAGGCGCAGACGGCGGCGGCTATAACGCAGGCGGATGCCGTGCTTTTTCTTTTCGATGCGCGTGCCGGTGCAACGGCGGAGGATCGCGCCTTTGCTAATCTCGTGCGCAAGTCGGCCAAGCCCGCGATCCTGGTCGCCAATAAGAGTGAGGGCCGCGCCGGGGAGGCGGGCGCGCTCGAAGCCTATGCGCTCGGCCTCGGCGAACCGATCGCGATCAGCGCCGAACACGGCGAGGGTTTGTCCGACCTCTACGATGCATTGCGTGCCGCGTTGCCCGCGGCGACGGCGGAGCGCGAGCCCGACGATAGTGCCGTTGCGGCTTCGGAGCAGGCGCCGATCCGCATTGCCATCGTCGGACGGCCGAATACCGGCAAGTCGACGCTGATCAACCGTCTGCTCGGCGAGGATCGGCTGTTGACCGGACCCGAGGCCGGCATCACGCGCGATGCGATCGCCGTCGATCTTAATTGGCACGACCATCGTTTCCGCGTTCACGACACGGCCGGCTTGCGCCGCCGCTCCCGGATCGAAGAGAAGCTGGAAAAGCTCTCCGTCGCCGACGCGCTCAATGCCATCCGCTTTGCCGAAGTGGTCATCGTGCTGATCGATGCGCAGGCGCCGTTCGAGGAGCAGGATATCCGCATCGCCGATCTGGTCGAGCGGGAAGGGCGCGCGGTCGTCATCGCGGTCAACAAATGGGACCTGATCGAATCGGAAACCGGCGCGCTGTCGCGACTGCGCGGCGCGGTGGATCGGATGCTGCCGCAGATCAAAGGCGTCCCGGTCGTCGTTCTTTCGGCGAAGCAGGGAAAGGGCGTCGATCGGCTGATGGAAGCGGTCTTGACGGCGCATGAAGTGTGGAACCGCCGGGCGCCGACGGCGGCGCTCAACCGGTTTTTGGCGCAGGCGACCGCGGCAAACCCGCCGCCGGCGCTGCGCGGCCGGCGGTTGCGGCTCGACTACATGACCCAGCCGAAAGCGCGGCCGCCGACCTTTGTCTTGTTTTCATCGCGGCCCAACGCGTTGCCCGAGACTTACCGCCGCTATCTGATCAACGGTTTGCGCGAGCAGTTTGCGCTGCCGGGCACGCCGATCCGGCTCACCATGCGGGCCAAGGCCAATCCTTATGCCGGGAAGAAACGCCGCCGCTGAAGTCGGCTGCGTCATGCCGGTGGCGTGAAGTGCAGAAGCTTGCCGGCAGGGAAATCGTAAAGCTTGCCGGTCTCCGTAAAGCTCGGCAGGCACAGATCGACGATTTTCTCCGCGACTTGTTCGGGCGTCGGCAGCGTCATCGGATCTTCGCCGGGCATGACCAAGGCGCGCATCCGGGTGCGCGTCGGGCCCGGATTGAACAGATTGACGCGCACTGCAGTCGAGGTCGTTTCATCGGCATAAGTCCGCGCCAGCGCGTTGAGCGCCGCCTTCGATACCGAATAGGGTCCGGCATAGGCGCGCGCGTTGGTCGCGGCGCCGGAGGTAATGAACACGGCACGGCCGGCGGTCGAGCGTTTGAGCAGTGGGTTCATGGCGCGGATCAGGTGCCAATTGGCGGTGACATTGACCGCCATGGTCTCGTCCCAGTTCTGCGGCTCGACGTGATCGAGCGGCGAGCGCTGGCCGACGACCCCGGCATTGCCGACCAGCACATCGAGCCGCTGATAGCGTTCGTTGAGCGAGGCGGCGAGCCGATAGAGGCCCGGATAATCGCGCATGTCGAGCGGCACCAGCGTCGCCGTACTGCCGGCCGCTTGTACCGCGTCGTCGATCTCTTCGAGCGCGCCTTGCGTGCGTCCGACCGCGACAACGTGGGCGCCCGCTCGCGCGAGCAACAGCGCCGTTGCGCGGCCAATGCCTCGCGTGGCGCCGGTGACGAGCGCGATACGGTCAGCAAGTGGCTGCGTCATTCCTCAGCTCGCCTCGGCGAGCAGCGAGAGCTGGCGCGGCGTCGCGTCTTGCGCGGCCCGGTCGGTGAGCGCGGTCGGGTATTCGCCGGTGAAGCAATGGTCGGTGAACTGCGGCCGGGCCGGATCGCGGCCTTTTTCGCCCATGGCGCGATAGATGCCGTCGACCGAAAGGAAGGCGAGCAAATCCGCGCCGATGAATTTGCGCATGGCTTCGAGATCGTGCGTGGCGGCAAGGAGCTTGTCCTGCTCCGGCGTATCGATGCCGTAGTAATCCGGGTGCGTGATCGGCGGCGAGGCGATGCGGAAATGCACTTCGCGGGCGCCGGCCTCGCGCATCATCTGCACGATCTTCACCGACGTCGTACCGCGCACGATCAAATCGTCGATCAACACGATGCGCTTGCCGCTCACCACGGCGCGGTTGGCGCTGTGCTTGAGCCGCACGCCGAGCTGGCGAATGTGCTGGGTCGGCTCGATGAAGGTGCGGCCGACATAATGATTGCGGATGATGCCGAGCTCGTAGGGGATGCCCAATTCCTGGGCATAGCCGATTGCCGCCGGCACCCCGGAATCGGGCACCGGCACCACCACGTCGGCGGCGGCGGGCAATTCGCGGGCAAGCTCCGCGCCGCAGGTCTTGCGCACGTTATAAACGCTGCGGCCGCCGATCACCGAGTCGGGGCGCGAGAAATAAATGTATTCAAAGATGCAGGGCCGCGGCGGCATCGCCGGGAACGGCTTGTGCGAATGCGCACCTTCCTCGTCGAAGATGAGAACTTCGCCGTTCTCCACGTCGCGCACATATTGCGCGCCGATGATATCGAGCGCGCAGGTCTCCGAGGCGAGGATCGGGCAGCCGTCAAGCTTGCCGAGCACCAGCGGCCGGATGCCGAGTGGATCGCGCGCGCCGACGAGCTTCTTATTGGTGAGGCCGACGAAGGCGTAAGAGCCTTCGAGCATGCGCAGGCCTTCGATGAAACGGTCGACGAAGCGGTTGCGGTGCGAGCGCGCCACCAGATGCAGGATCACCTCGGTGTCGGTGGTCGATTGCATCATGGCGCCTTCGCGCACCAACTGGCGGCGCAGCGTCAGGCCGTTGGTGAGATTGCCGTTGTGGCCGACGGCAAAACCGCCGGCGTTGAGCTCGGCGAACAACGGCTGCACATTGCGCAAGATGGTTTCGCCGGTCGTCGAATAGCGCACATGGCCGACCGCGGCATTGCCGGGCAGGCGATCGATCACCTCGCGCCGGGAGAAGGCGTCGCCGACCAGGCCGAGACGGCGTTCGGAGTGAAAGCGCTTGCCGTCGAACGAGACGATGCCGGCGGCTTCCTGGCCGCGATGCTGGAGCGCATGCAGGCCGAGCGCGGTAATCGCGGCCGCGTCGGGATGGCCGAAGATTCCGAATACTCCGCATTCTTCGCGGAGCCGGTCCGCGTCAAGATCGAGGAGATCGGGTTCGGTCATGAGGGCCTGGCCTCCAGCCTGTCCAGCTCGCTGTGCTGCTGATCCGGGGTCTCGGTATCTTCCGGGTGCGGCTTCTTCAGCTTGTTTAAAATGGTGCTTTCCGGGTCCTCCGGCAACATCGAGATCAGCCATTGCCCGGTGCCGGCCAGCACGACGCGCGATTTGGCGCTCCTGACCCATTCCGGCTGGCTGCGGTCGGGAACCAGCCAGGTGAAGAACTGAAAGGCGACAACCACGATAATCAGCCCGCGGCCGAGCCCAAACAGGAAACCAAGCGTGCGGTCGAGGGCGCCGACGCGGCTGTCGAGCACCATATCGGAGACTTTTATGGTTAACACCGAGACCACCAAGAGGGTGATCAGAAATACGCCACCGACCACAGCGACCGCGGCGACGATGTCACTGTTGAAGTACTCTTTGGCGTAAGGGACCAGTTTCCCATACGAGTAGAGGGTCGCAGCGGCGGCCAGAATCCAGGCGGTGATGGAGAGCACCTCCCGCATAAAGCCGCGCACCATGGCGAGCAGCCCGGAAATCAGCATGACGACGATCAATACGATATCGAGCAGCGTAATCGGCATTGGTTACCAGTCCGCTCGCCAGTGCGCCGCGCTCGCCCCGCCCAGCTCCGCCGGCTGTATAGCCGGGCTCCGGCACGCCGTCACCCGTCTTCTCGGACGCTCAACAGGATCGGTGGAGTCCAGGCCCTGACGCCAAACTGCGAGGCTAAAACGTTAAGACGCTCGTGCCCGACAAGCAGGCACCGTTATGCATCCTGGCGCCCCACGCGTCGCAGAGGAGGCGTCCCGTCGCGGGCGATATCGGCGACCAGGTTGGCCAGCATGCCGATGGCCGACAGCGCAAAGCCGTCGGGAGCTTCGTTGTTTGCGGCCTCAGGCAGGATGGCCTTGGTGAAACCGAGTTTCTGCGCCTCCTTGAGCCGGGCCGCGGTTTGCGCCACCGGGCGCACCGCGCCGGACAGCGACACTTCGCCGAAATAGACGGCATCGGCCGGAAGCGGGGCCCGCGTCAGCGAAGATACCAGCGCCGCAGCCGCGGCAACGTCAGCTGCCGGCTCCTGGACGCGCAGGCCGCCCGCCACATTGAGATAAACGTCATGGCCCGACAGCCGGACGCCGCAATGGGCCTCGAGCACCGCCAGCACCATCGACAGCCGACTCGGATCCCAGCCGACGACGGCGCGCCGCGGGGTGCCGAGCGCCGTCGGGGCGACCAGGGCCTGGATTTCAACCAAAAGGGGCCGCGTCCCCTCGACCCCGGCGAAGACAGCGGTGCCGGGGCTGCCGAGATCGCGCTCGGACAGGAACAGTTCGGAAGGGTTTGCGACCTCGCGCAGGCCCGCGCCGGTCATCTCAAATACGCCGATCTCGTCGGTCGGCCCGAACCGGTTCTTGATGGCGCGCAGAATGCGGAATTGCTGCGAGCCTTCGCCTTCGAAGGACAAGACGGCATCGACCATATGCTCGACCACGCGCGGGCCGGCGATCTGGCCGTCCTTGGTGACATGACCGACCAGGATGACGGCCGCGCCGGTGCGCTTGGCAAAACGAATGAGCTCCGCGGCCGAGCCGCGCACCTGGGTCACGGTACCCGGCGCCGCTTCGAGGGCTTGCGTCCACATGGTCTGGATCGAATCGATGACGAGAAGCCGGGGCGTGACGCCTTGCGACAGCGTCGCCACGATGTCCTCGACCGAGGTTTCGGCCGCGACCTCCACCATCGCGTCGGCGAGCCCAAGCCGGTCGGCGCGCAGCCTGACCTGCGCCACCGCTTCTTCGCCCGAGATATAAACGGCACGGTGACGGCCACGTGCGAAGGCGGCTGCCACTTCAAGCAACAGCGTCGATTTGCCGATGCCGGGATCGCCGCCAAGGAGCAGCACCGAACCTCGCACCAAGCCACCGCCGGTGACGCGATCGAACTCGGCGATGCCGGAGGCAAGCCGCGGCGCATCGTGCGACTCACCCTTCAGCGCTTCGACGGCGAACAGCCGTCCCTTACGGGCAGAACGCCGCGGCCCCTCGGCGCCTTCCTCGACCAGCGTGTTCCATTCGCCACAGGCTTCGCATTTCCCGGCCCAGCGCGAATAGGCCGCGCCGCAATTCTGGCAGATGAAGTGTTGCGCCCGCGCCGCCATCTTCACGTTCCGCGATAGACGAGATGAGAGCGCGAGCCGAGACGGGTGAGAATCTCGTAGCCGATCGTGCCGGCGGCTGCGGCGACCTCGTCAACGGCGATGTCCGCCCCGATCAGCGTGGCGAGATCGCCGCGATGGACCGCGCCGTCGGGAAGATCGGTCACGTCGATGCAGACCAGGTCCATGGAAATGCGGCCGATGATCGGACAGCGCTTGCCGGCGACGATGGCGGCGCCGCCGGGCCGGTCGTCGGTGCCACTGCCGGCCCGCAGCAGGCCGTCGGCATAGCCAAGCGCCACGATGGCAACCCGCGTGGTGCGTTTTGCCGTCCAGGTGGCGTCATAGCCGATCGTCTCGTCGCGCGCGACGCTGCGCAATTGCAGAATGCGGCCGGACAATTCGACGACGCTCTGCATCGGATTGGGCCGGCCCGGAGTTGGATTGACGCCGTAGAGCGCGGCGCCAGGCCGCGCCAGATCGAAATGCGCCGAATCGGCAAGGAAAATGCCGGAAGAATTGACGAGCGAAGCGGGCACGCTCGGGTACAGTCGATGCAACTCGCGAAACAGCCGGATCTGCTTGGCATTGAGCGGATGGTCGGGAATCTCGGCGCAAGCAAGATGGCTCAGCAAGAGCGCGATGCCGTGATTTTCGGTCTGCGCGCGCGGGGCGAGCGCCGCCGCCTCGTCCGGCGAAATGCCAAGCCGGTTCATGCCGGTGTCGACCTGCAGCGCGGCGCCGCCCTGCCAGCCATGGGCGCCGACGAAGGCGTCCCATTCCGCAAGCTCGGTTGTCGAGTTGATCACCGGCCGCGCATTGATCTCGACAAATCCATCGCCCCAATCGGGCGTAAAGCCGTCGAGCACGTAGATGGTGGCGTCGCGTGCGCGTGAGCGCACGGTTCGCGCTTCCGCAAGATCGGCGACGAAGAAGGTCTGGCAGCCGGCTTTCGCCAGTGCGGTCGTGACCTGCGACAATCCCAGCCCATAGCCATTGGCTTTGATCACCGCGCCGCATTCGACGGTAAGGAGCCGGTGCGCCAGCGCGCGCCAATTTGCTTGGATTGCGGCGAGATCGACCGTCAGCGTGCCGCCGGTCTCCGGCGCCGCCGAAGCAGAGTCCGCGGGGGAAAGCCGTTTTGCGCGTGCCAAGGCCGCCTCCATGGACGCGTTATGACCGGCACAGCGGCGGCGGTAAAGCGGCAGATTTACCCTGGATAAGCCGCGGGATAAGTCGCGGAAATTGTTTAATCTCATGCGTTATACGCTTGACGTATAACGATCGGGAATATATTGTCGTTTTATGATCCGATCGTTTCGCGATCGCGCCACGGAATCCGTTTGGATGGGCGTTTTCGTGAAGCGGTTCGGCGGCATCGAGCAGCAAGCTTTACGGAAGCTCGACATGCTGCATCACGCGCGGGACCTGAACGATCTTCGCGTGCCGCCAGCAAATCGTCTCGAAGCGCTTGTCGGAAATCGGCGAGGGCAGCATTCAATACGAATCAATGATCAATGGCGCATATGCTTCACCTGGACCAAGGAGGGCCCGGCAAATGTCGAGATCGTCGACTATCACTAAAGGAGCGGCTCTTCCCAATCGCGTGACGACGCATCCGGGGGAGATATTGAGCGAGGAGTTTCTCAAGCCGCTTGGGATGTCGGTCAATGCACTTGCGCTCGCTTTGCGAGTTCCCGCCACGCGTATTGGCGCGATCGTCAAGGGCGAGCGATCGGTGACGGCGGATACCGCATTGCGCCTATCCCGTTTTTTTGGCACGAGCGCCGAGTTCTGGGTGAATCTTCAAGCCATGCACGATTTGACTAAAGCCCGTGTGGAAAGCGGCGGCACGATCGAGCGCGACGTTCGACCGCGTGCTGCCTAAAAGTCCGGCCGGTGCGCCGTATCGAGATTGCCGAAGCGCGTGACGGCGGCGTCGAACTGCAATTCCACGGTGCCCGTAGGGCCGTGGCGCTGCTTGCCGATGATCACCTCGGCTTTGCCGTCGACCCGATTGCCCTCAGCCAGCCATTCATCGAATTTCTCGCGGTTCGATTCCAGGGGCTTGCGCATCTGGTGATAGTATTCCTCGCGGAACACGAACAGCACCACGTCGGCGTCCTGCTCGATCGAGCCTGACTCACGCAAATCGGACAATTGCGGCCGCTTGTCGTCGCGGTTTTCGACTTGCCGGGATAATTGCGACAGCGCCAAGATTGGAATGTTGAGCTCTTTGGCGAGCGCCTTGAGCCGGGTCGTGATCTCGGTGATCTCCTGCACGCGATTTTCACTGGAGCGGCGGCTGGAGCCCTGCAACAGCTGAACGTAATCGACCACAAGAAGATCGAGCCCACGCTGCCGCTTTAATCGCCGCGCCCGTGCCGCCAGTTGGCCGATGGAAAGGCCGCCGGTCTCGTCCACATAGAACGGCAGGTTTTGCAGCTCGATCGAAACGTCCTTGATCTTCTCGAAGTCGCCCTCGTCGATGCCGCCGCGGCGGATCTTGTTCGACGGTATCCCGGTCTGCTCGGAGATGATGCGGGTGGCGAGCTGCTCGGCCGACATTTCGAGCGAGAAGAAGCCGACGATACCGCCGTTGATGGTCGCCATGTGGCCGTCGGCACGAAGCTCGCCGGCCCACGCCTTGGCGACGTTGTAGGCGATATTGGTGGCGAGCGCGGTTTTGCCCATGCCCGGCCGGCCGGCCAGGATGATCAGATCGGAGGGCTGCAACCCGCCCATTCTGCCGTCGAGGTCGGTCAGGCCGGTCGCCAGCCCGGACAGGCTGCCGTCGCGCTGATAGGCGCGCGCCGCCATGTCGACCGCCGTGGTCAGCGCCTGCGCGAAGCGCTGAAATCCGGAATCGTAGCGCCCGGTTTCGGCGATTTCGTACAGCCTGCGCTCGGCGTCCTCGATGTGGTGCAGCGGCGTCGATTCGACCGGCGCGTCATAAGCCAGATTGACCATATCCTCGCCGATCGCGATCAGATCGCGCCGGATCGAAAGATCGTACACGGTTCGGCCATAGTCCTCGGCATTGATGATCGTTGTCGCTTCGGCGGCAAGCCGCGCCAGATATTGGTTGACGGAAAGCCCGGCGATGTCGGTGTCGCCCGGCAAAAACGTCTTCAGCGTCACCGGTGTCGCGAGCTTGTTGGCCCGGATCAGGCCGCTGGCCAGCTCGAAAATGCGCTGATGGATCGGTTCGAAGAAGTGCTTGGGCTCGAGGAAATCGGAGACGCGATAAAACGCCTCGTTATTGACGAGGACAGCTCCGAGCAGGGCCTGTTCGGCCTCGATATTGTGCGGTGCCGTGCGGAACGTCGGTTCCGGCGGCGCCTGCTTGCGTGCGGTCGAATCGAATACCGGCATGATCGATCAGAAGAATCGCGGGCTGTGGCCGATTTGCGGCATATGGCCGAAATACGGCAAGTGAAAAATTCGGCGTGTTACTCAACATCGTGGATCACTCAACGACAGCGGCACATTGCGCGCCTTGGCGTCCGTTACGCAACCACGCCCCGTCGATAGTCGAGCGGCCGCGCGATGGGAAATCCTCATTGCGGCTGTCCCCGTTACCCACCGGACGCATTTGAGGAAAGATCAAGCTGCTTGACGACAAGCGTAAAAACGCGCCACCCCGCCGAACTACTCGCCGGCGAGTTGCAGCGGCGCCGAATAGCCGGCTTCGATGCCGCGCAAGCGGGCCTCTTCGCGTGCGATGTAATCGCGCGTTGCCGGCGTAAGCCCCTTGCGTTTGGCCATCTGGATCTGGAACACGACCATGTCGGCCTCGCGGAACGCCATTTCCGAGCAGGCGAGATAGAATTCCCACATCCGCACGAAGCGCTGATCGTAGAGCCGCACCACCTCGTCGCGATGGGCGAGGAACCGCTCGCGCCATGCCTTGAGCGTCTCGGCATAATGCAGCTGCAAAACTTCCACGTCGGTGACGATGAGTTTTGCGCGCTCGATCGCTGGCAGCACTTCCGAGAGCGCCGGAATGTAGCCGCCGGGGAAGATGTATTTGGCGATCCAAGGATTGGTAATGCTCGGAGGACCGCTGCGTCCGATCGAGTGCAGCAGCATGATGCCGTCTTCGGCGAGCAGGCTGGCGCATTTGTCGAAGAAGGTCTCGTAAAAGCCAACGCCGACGTGCTCGAACATGCCCACGGAGATGATGCGCTCGAAGCGGCCGCCGACGTCGCGATAATCGATGAGCCGGAAGGTGGTATCCTCGGTGCGGCCGCGCTCGAGCGCCCGGTTTTGCGCGCGCTGGAATTGCTCCTGCGATAGCGTGATGCCGGTGACCTGCGCGCGGGCGATTTCGGCGAGATAGAGCGCCAAGCCGCCCCAGCCGCAGCCGATATCGAGCACCGTAGAGCCGGGTTTGACCCGCAATTTGGCGGCGAGATGCCGCTTCTTGGCGAGTTGCGCATCGTCAAGCGACAGATCCGGCGAATCGAAATAGGCGCAGCTATATTGCTGGTCGCCGTCGAGAAAGAGCGAATAAAGCCGGCCGTCGAGATCGTAGTGGTGCGCGACGTTGTGGCGGGCGCGGGACCGCAAATTCAATTGCTGCAGGCGGCGGAACAGGTAGCGCACGAACCGTGGCAGCGCCCAATTCGGTGCGGCGATCGGCTCCTGGCGCAGCAGGATGGCAAGCACGTCCGCGATCGAGCCCTGTTCGACGACCAGGGTGCCGTCCATATAGGCTTCGCCGAGCTTCAATTCGGGGTCCATCAAGACCGCGCGTTGCGCTCTTGCCGTGGTGAAACGCACCGCGATCGGCGACCCCCTGCCATCGCCAAATGTGTCTGTCGACCCCGCCGCCGTCGTGACCGTAAAAGTCCCGTGGCGGATATACCGACGCAAGAATATGAACAGCAACCGATCCACGGCCGCCTCCACGATTTACAAAGCCCCTTGCGCAGCCTGCGACGATTGGCGCTTCTTTCCGCCGTGACGGCCTTTGGGACGCTCAATCGGCCTGTTGCGGGGGCTCGGTCTTCTTGTTTGCCGTCATTAAAACAAAATCCTCCGCAACCAGCAATGCCGCGAAATGGCGCTTAGGGGTCTGCAACCGCGCTCGCATTCGGCCGCTTTTGGGGTATTCATGATCGCCAAGCCATCAAGACTTGAGGGGGGCAGCGTGCTTCGCCGGGTAACGCCTATGATCGGGACGATTGCGGCCGTGGCTTTTGCCCTGGTTCCGGCCGCGGCCCGCGCTCAAGTCAATATCGATCAGGGCAAGTCCGCAGCCGAGATTTTCTCAAGTGTTTGCACGGCTTGCCATAAGACGCCCCGGGGCTTGGCGGTCGGCAAGAACAGCCTGATGCTTTCGGCGTTTTTGCGCGAGCATTATACGGCAAGCAGCGGCCAGGCCTCCGCACTTGCCGCTTATGTCCTGGGCGCCGGCGGCGCCCAGCCTGTGCCGAAGCAAAAGGAAGTGGAGCACGCCAGGGCCGAAGAGCCTAAAGCAGAGCCCAAAGCCGGGGAGCCCAAATCGGCGACCCATCCGGTGCGGGCGGCGGCAAAGCCCGAGGAAGACAAGCGGCCGAAGCAGCAAGAAGCCAAGCGCGAGGAACACCCGGTGACCCCGCCGAGTGCGGAAAAGCATGAGCCAGCGCCGGAAACCGCAAGCCGGGAAGCCAAGCCGCAAGCGGAAGACGCCGCACCCGCTGCGCGCGAGGCTGTGCCAGTCTCGGCCACGCCTGCGCCCACGCCCGCCGCAAATGCAAGCCCGATTATGGCCGAACCGCCAAATCCGGTAACGAAGCCGGAGGTCATGCCGACCGCGAGTGCCGCGGCTCCGACCGAGGAACAGCCGGGTGCGAGCGCGGCGGTGCCGCGCGACAATATCCCGGACTGAGAAGCGACTGGTCGAGCCGGTCAGGTCTTATCGGATGCCGGCGGTTTTTCGGCCGCTTCGGCGTCTTCATCCTGGCGCGACCCCGCGCCCGCTCCCGGCTCGAAAAACTCCTCTGCTGCGACGATAGCAGCTTCCGCTTCGGTCGCCTCGCGCAGTTGCGTCACATCTTCGCCGCGCGCGATGCGTGCGGCCTCGTCCTCATTGCGGGCAACGATGACGGTGATGGAGCTTTCGACCTCAGGATGCAGCGCGATCGGCACTTTGTGCTGGCCGATCGTCTTGATCGGCGCATTGAGCGCGATTTGACTGCGATTGAGCCGGAACCCGGCATCGCTGACGAGGGCGACAAGATCCCGCGGCGACACCGAGCCGAACAGCTGACCCGATTCCGAAGCCTGCCGCAGCACGGTGAAGCTCTTGCCGTCGAGCTTTCCCGCGACTTGAGCGGCCTCGGTTTTAAGCGTGAGCGAGCGCGCTTCCAGATCGCCTTTCATTGTCTCAAAGCGGGTACGGTTCTCGGCCGTGGCCCGTAACGCTTTACCGCGCGGCAGCAGGAAGTTCCGGGCAAAGCCGTCCTTCACGCGCACGACGTCGCCCATCTGGCCGAGCCTGCTGATACGTTCGAGTAGGATCACTTCCATGGCGGCCTCCCTCAGCGGATCACATAGGGCAGGAGGCCCAGAAATCTCGCGCGCTTGATCGCCTGCGCCAGTTCGCGCTGTTTCTTTGCGGAAACCGCGGTGATGCGGCTCGGCACGATCTTGCCGCGCTCCGAAACGAAACGCTGCAAGAGCTTGACGTCCTTGTAGTCAATTTTGGGCGCGTTCGCGCCCGAGAACGGGCAGCTCTTGCGGCGGCGGAAAAACGGACGGCGGCCGCCGGCGCCCTGCGGTGACATGGCCATGCTCAATCCTCCACCGGGCTGTCGGGTTCCTCGGAGCCTTCACGCGGCCGCCGGTCACGATCGCGCGGACGGTCCCCTCGATCGCCTCGATCAAAGCGGTCGCCTCGATCAAACCGGTCGCCGCGATCGCCGCGGCGGTCGTCACGGTCGCGATCGCGCTCGGCGCGGCGCATCATGGCGGATGGGCCTTCCTCGTGCGCCTCGACCCTGATCGTGAGATAGCGCAAAACATCCTCGTTGAGGCGTTCCAGCCGCTCGATCTCGTTGATGGCCGGCGGTGGAGCATCGACGTCCATCAGGGTGAAATGCGCCTTGCGGTTCTTGCGCAGGCGATAGGAGAGCGATTTCACCCCCCAATATTCGGTCTTTTTGATTGATCCGCCGAGGCCTTCGATGACGCCCTTAAGTTGCGCGGTCAATTCCTCGACCTGCTGTGCGCTGGCGTCCTGGCGCGCAAGATAGACATGCTCATAGAGCGGCATAGCTGCCCTTTCCTCGTTTGCCGTGCTCGCCCAGGCGCGAAGCCCCTCGAACCCTTCGGGAAAGGCTCGAATGCTCTGAAGGCGGGAACACCGGACGCCGGACCACCAGTATTTGGGGGTCTTACCGCGCTTTCGGCGCGGCCGTCCGTTCAGCCCCCGGCCGGGGTCGAGCGGAAGGCGGCCTTATACGCGGCGGGGCAAAAAAGGCAATAGATCAGGAAATCCGGCCGTGATGATCGGCGTTTTGGATCAACTCGGCCAGCCGCACGGCGAGTTCGACCCCTTCACGCAACTGCTTGGCCCCGGCGCCATTGGGTGCCGCAGAGCCGCGCAGCCTCTTCATCCCCGTCAACAGGACATCAAGGTTTTGCTCCAGAAGCCGCTGACGGAATGTCGGGTCCGAACGCGCGCGGGAAAGATCGGCATCGGTAACCGGCAAGAAAGGGCTCATTACGAGGCGCTCGCGGTGAAATCCGGAGGTAGTCTGGCCGAATTGGCTATACTATCACCGTCCCGTTGTCGTTTTATTACGCCGCCGGCCGCCTTGACATGTCGTTCATCACGGTATCTTTCGCCCCTTCCCGGTGCGGGAATTCAGGTCTTTAGGCGGGCTTTGGGCTTATGGCGGCGGCATTTGTTTTTCCCGGTCAGGGCAGTCAGGCCGTCGGTATGGGCAAGGCTTTGGCCGAGGCCTTTCCGGCGGCGCAGCGGGTATTCGACGAAGTCGACGCCGCCTTGGGCGAACGGCTCAGCGATATCGTCTGGAACGGTCCGGCCGATGCGCTGACGCTGACCGAAAATGCCCAGCCGGCTCTGATGGCAGTCTCGCTCGCGGCGATGCGCGCGCTCGAGGCGGAAGCCGGCGTCGATCTCAAGCGCGACGCGGCGTTCGTTGCCGGTCACTCGCTTGGCGAATATTCGGCGCTTGCCGCGGCTCGCTCGCTGAGCATTGCCGACGCGGCGCGGCTGTTGCGCATCCGCGGCCGTGCCATGCAGAAAGCGGTCGCCGTCGGCGCCGGGGCGATGGCGGCGCTGATCGGCCTTGAACTGGGCGACGCCAAAGCGGTTGCTGCGGAAGCCGGCAGCGTCGGCGTCTGCGCCGCCGCCAATGATAATGGCGGCGGACAAGTCGTGTTGTCGGGCGCCAAAGCCGCGGTCGAACGTGCCGTGGATCTGGCGAAGCTGCGCGGCGCCAAGCGGGCCATGATGCTTCCGGTCTCCGCTCCCTTCCATTGCCCGCTGATGCAGCCCGCCGCCGAGGTCATGGCGGACGCGCTGGCGAAAGTTTCGGTGATGCCGCCCATCGTCCCGCTCGTTGCCAATGTGCTGGCGCGGCCGGTCACCGAACCCGCGGAGATCGTGCGCTGTCTGGTCGAACAGGTCACCGGCATGGTCCGATGGCGGGAATCGATTGTTTTCATGGTGCAGGCCGGCGTCACCGATTTTTACGAGATCGGCGCCGGCAAAGTGCTGACGGGCTTGATCAAGCGGATCGCGGATGCTGCAACTGCGTCCGCGATCGGCACGCCCGAAGATCTCGGCCGGTTCACCGCGGTGCGCGCCTGAGTTATTTCTGGTTGGAAGGGCAGGGATCGCATGTTCGAGCTTACCGGAAAGACCGCGCTCGTGACCGGAGCCACCGGCCCAATCGGCGGCACCATCGCCCGCACCCTGCACGGCCAGGGCGCAACGGTTGCCATCTCGGGAACGCGGCGCGAGGTCCTCGATCGGCTCGCGGGCGAGCTTGGCGAACGGGTTCATGTCATGCCGTGCAATCTCGCTGATCCGGCAGAAACCGAGACGCTAGTGCCGCGCGCCGAGGAGGCGATGGGTCAGCTCGATATTCTCGTCGCCAATGCCGGCGTGACCAGAGACAATCTTCTGGTGCAATTGCGCGACGAAGACTGGGAACAGGTCATCGCCATCAATTTGTCCGCCACATTCCGTCTCGCGCGCGCCGCGGTACGCGGCATGATGCGCCGCCGTTTCGGGCGCGTTATCGCGATCACATCGGTGGTCGGGACGACCGGTAATCCCGGGCAGGCCAATTATGTCGCGGCCAAAGCCGGGATTACCGGCATGATCAAAGCGATGGCGCAGGAATATGCCAAACGCGGCGTGACGGCGAATTGCGTTGCGCCGGGCTTCATCGTCACCCCGATGACGGAGAAGCTCAACGACAAGCAGCGGGACGCCATCGTTGCCAAAATTCCGGCAAGCCGTGCCGGCACCCCCGAAGAGGTGGCGGCCGCGGTGGTGTTTCTCGCATCGAACGAGGCGGCCTATGTCACCGGCCAGACGTTGCATGTGAACGGCGGAATGGCCATGATCTGAAGGCGATAGGATCGGCGATCGCGGCACGCCGCCGCGCTGGTCAACGCTTTTGAAGTGTGGTAACCGAACCGAAATTGGGCTGGGGGAGCCGGAATGCCGGAGTGCGGGGCGAAACTTCCGCCTCTGAATCGGTGTCGACCCAATTGAGCTTGTCCGTCCCCGTCGGCAGGTTCAATGAAGAGCTTGGACGGGTTCACTGCTAGGTCGATTGGGTCGCGTTGAAAGATGAGGTTGAAGCGATGAGTAATATTGGCGAACGGGTGAAAAAAATCGTCGTGGAGCATCTTGGCGTCGAGCCCGACAAGGTGACGGAAAACGCCAGCTTCATCGATGATCTCGGCGCCGACAGCCTCGACACCGTCGAGCTCGTCATGGCCTTCGAGGAAGAGTTCGGCTGTGAAATTCCCGATGATGCGGCCGAGACCATTTTAACGGTTGGCGACGCCATCAAATTTCTCGAGAAGAACGCCAAGAGCTGACCGTCGGCGAGGCCCGGCAGCCGTTTCATGGATTGCGCGCGCCGCGAGAACTGCACATCATCATGTGCAGGCCGACGATGTTCGATCGGATTCTTGAGGCGAAACGCGCGCGATAGCCGCGGTTCCTGCCTTTGCCGGGAGTGTCCTTGATGCGACGTGTCGTCGTCACAGGTCTTGGATTGGTGACGCCGCTCGCGTGCGGGATCGAGCAAACCTGGCAGCGCTTGCTGGCCGGCAACAGCGGCATCCAGCGCATCGAGAAATTCGACGTCTCCGATCTCGCCTGCAAGATCGCCGGCCAGGTTCCGCGCGGCGACGGCTCCGCGGGCACTTTCAACGCCGACGACTGGATGGAGCCCAAAGAGCAGCGCAAGGTCGACGACTTTATCATCTTTGCGATGGCCGCGGCGACGCAGGCGCTCAACGACGCCGGCTGGCACCCGCGGGACTATGACGATCAGGTGGTCAGCGGGGTTCTGCTCGGTTCCGGAATTGGCGGCGTCGAAGGCATAGCGGAAACCGCGCTTGTGCTGCGCGACCGCGGTCCGCGCCGGGTCTCGCCGTTCTTTATCCCGGGACGGCTCATCAATCTCGCGTCGGGCTACGTGTCGATCGCGCATGGACTGAAGGGGCCGAACCACGCCGTGGTCACCGCCTGTTCGACCGGCGCCCACGCCGTCGGCGACGCCGGGAGGCTGATCGCGCTTGGCGATGCCGACGTGATGGTGGCGGGCGGCACTGAATCGCCCATCAACCGTATCTCGCTCGCCGGCTTTGCCGCATGCCGTGCGCTGTCGACCGGGTTCAACGACACGCCCGAGCGGGCATCGCGACCCTATGACCGCGATCGCGACGGCTTTGTCATGGGTGAGGGCGCGGGCGCCGTGGTGCTTGAAGAATACGAGCACGCCAAGCGGCGGGGGGCGCGCATTTATGGCGAGCTGATCGGCTACGGCTTGTCCGGCGATGCTTACCACATTACCGCACCGGCCGAGGACGGCGATGGCGCGTTTCGCTGCATGACGGCCGCCACCCGCCGCGCCGGCATTTCGGTCGGCGAAATCGACTACATCAACGCCCATGGCACTTCGACGCCGCTCGGCGACGAGATCGAGCTCAAGGCCGTCGAGCGCCTGGTCGGCAATGCCGCCGGCCATATTGCGATGTCGTCGACGAAGTCGTCGATCGGCCATCTGCTCGGCGCCGCCGGCGCCGTCGAAGCTATTTTCTGCCTGCTCGCGATGCGCGACCAGGTGCTGCCGCCCACCATCAATCTGGATAATCCCTCGGTCGCGACGGCGATTGATCTTGTTCCGCACCAAGCTCAAAAGCGGCCGGTCAACGTCGTGCTGTCGAATTCGTTCGGATTTGGCGGCACCAACGCGTCTCTCGTTTTCCGCCGGGTGGCGTCGTAGTGCGCGCCAACACCCTTTCGCCATATTTGCTCCGCACTCGCCTGCGATCCACTGCAGGTCTCGTCTGTGGTCGCAAGCCATGAGTGGAAGCGGCACAACGTCCGGGCGGTCGTTGCCGTCGCGCCGAACATCCTTTCAAAGTCGATCATGCGGTTTGTAGATGCGGATACGCGGCCGTGACAGGTTCTAACGCCCCGCCGGGCGGCGGCGACAAAGCCGCGCCAAAATCACCGACGGCCGCTGGGCGCGCCGCGGACGAGCCCGCGGTCCAAGCCCCGCGTTTGACGGCGCCCATTCCCCCGAATCCGGCAAAGCTTGCGGCCGCACCGTCCGCCAATGGGCCTGCCGCAACTTCATCGGGCGGTTCGGCGCAAGGCCCGCGGTCGATTGGCGAAGCTCTGCTTGGTCGCGACGCGTCGGCGGCGCCGTCCTCGCCGGCATCCTCGCCAAACCGCCAATCTCCGCCATCCCCGCAGGATCCGGGGCGAGGGCCATCGGGCGCTGCCAATTCCCAACCGCCCAGGACGGAGCGACGGGCGAATGAAGTCGGCATGACGGTCACGGATTCGAATCGCAGCGATCCCAAGCGCATCGTGCCGCGCAGCCCGCGAACGGCGATCGAACCCGACACGGTCGAAATGCCGCCCCGCCGCTCGGCCAGCGCGCGGCATCCTCTCGTCGTCATCGGTAACGCCATCATCAGCATTTTTGTGCTGTTGGCGGTATTGGCCGGCGTCGTGCTTTTCGTCGGCGCCCAGCGCTTCGAGGCGCCGGGTCCGCTGCCGCAGGATCGTATCGTCAATATCCCGCATGGTTCCGGCATGCGTGATATTGCCGATGTTTTGACCCGCGAAGGCGTGATCGATCAGCCCTGGGTGTTCATCGGCGGCGTACTCGTGCTCAAGGCGCGCGAGGGCCTCAAGGCCGGCGAATACGAGTTCAAGGCGCATTCCAGCCTGCGCGACGTCGTGGCGACCATCGTCGAGGGCAAGGTGGTGGCGCACCAGGTGAGCGTTCCGGAAGGTCTGACGTTCGCAGCAGATCGTCGCGCGGCTGCTGGCCGACGACATATTGACCGGCGACATCAAGGCAATACCGGCCGAGGGCACTCTGCTGCCCGATACCTACAATTTCACGCGCGGGGTGACCCGCGAGCAAATGATCGGGCGCATGCAGCAGGCGCAACAACGCGCGGTCCAGGAGATCTGGGAGCACCGCTCTCCCGATCTGCCGCTCAAGACGCCGGAGCAACTCGTGACTCTCGCTTCGCTGGTCGAGAAAGAGACCGGCAAATCGGACGAGCGCTCGCGCGTCGCCGCGGTATTCATCAACCGGCTGAAGCAGAATATGCGGCTGCAGTCCGACCCGACGATCATCTATGGGCTGGTGGGCGGCAAAGGTACGCTCGGCCGGCCGATCCTGAAGAGCGAAATCACCCAACCGACGCCGTACAATACTTACGTCATCAATGGACTGCCGCCCGGCCCGATCACCAATCCGGGCCGCGCCTCGCTCGAAGCGGCCGCCAATCCGGCGCGGACACGCGAACTGTATTTTGTTGCCGACGGCAGCGGCGGCCACGTTTTCGCCGAGACCTACGAACAGCAGGAACGCAATGTCGCCCGGCTGCGGTCGCTCGAAACCGATCAGAAAGATCAGGTCCCGATCGACGAGCAGATGAATTCGCGGCCGCCGGCGCAGGGCGCAACGGCTAATTCCGCCGCACCGGTGGCGGCGCCGCCGCCGTTGCGCGGCACCTCGAAACCGCGTGTCCCGGCCGGCCATTGATTGCGGCCGCACGCCCGATCGAGGCGTAACGACGCGAGAGCGGCGGCGGCTTGTTCCGGTGACTTGTTCCCGTGGATTGCCGCCGTTAAGTTCGGCCCGATTCTTTTTCGCAATTGTGTCGCGGGGACCGCAGTCCATGGCGCTTTCGAGCATGACGGGATTCGCTCGCGGCCATGGCGTGTCCGGCCCCTATACCTGGGCTTGGGAAATCAAATCGGTCAACGGCAAGGGCCTCGATCTGCGGCTGCGCATGCCGCCCGGATGGGATGCCATCGAAGTGCCGGCGCGGGCGCGGGCCGCCGAGGCGCTGACGCGGGGCTCCGTTCAAGCCAACCTGACCGTGGACCGCAGCGGCGCGCAGCCGGTCGTCCACGTCAACGCGGCGGTGCTCGATGCAATTTTAGCGACGATGAAACAGATCGCGCCGAAGCTCGAAACTTCGCCGCCGTCGCTCGACGGGTTGCTCGCGCTCAAAGGCGTGATCGAGGTCAGCGATTCCGAGGAGCGCGAAGACGAGCGGCGCAGCGCCGAAGCTGCAGTCACCGCCGGATTTGCCGAGGTGATCGGCGCGCTCGGCGAGATGCGCCGCCATGAGGGCGCCGCGCTCGGTCGGGTGCTCACCGCGCGATTGGACGAAATCGCCGCGCTCGCCGAGCGCGCCGAGCGGGCGCCGGGCCGCCGGCCCGAAGCGATACAAGCGCGGCTTACCGAGCAGGTCGCAACGCTGCTCGCGCAGTCCGATCGCTTCGATCCGGACCGGCTGCACCAGGAAGCGATCATGATCGCGACCAAGGCCGACGTGCGCGAGGAACTCGACCGCCTCGCCGCGCACGTCGCCCAGGCGCGGCATTTGATCGAGCAGGGCGGGCCGATCGGTCGCCGGCTCGACTTTCTGGCGCAGGAGCTCAATCGCGAAGCCAATACGCTGTGCGCCAAGGCCAACGACGTCGAGCTCACCAATATCGGGCTGGAGCTGAAAGCCGCGGTCGAGCAATTCCGCGAGCAAGTGCAGAACGTCGAATAGACCGGCTGGTGGCAGAAATGGCTCGCGGGCGACAAAGTCGAAAGAAAGTTGAGCGGCGCGGCGTGATGTTCGTGCTGTCGTCGCCGTCCGGCGCCGGGAAGACCACGCTGTCGCGGCTCTTGCTGCGGGCGGATCGCAGGGTCGAATTATCGGTCTCGGTGACCACGCGCCCCAAACGGCGCGGCGAAATCGATGGCCGCGATTATCATTTCATCGATCACCATCGCTTCGACGCCATGGTCAAAAAAGGCGAGCTGTTGGAGTGGGCCGAAGTGTTCGGCCATTGCTACGGCACGCCGCGCCGCCCCGTGATCGAAGCGCTACGGGCCGGCCGTGACATTTTGTTCGATATCGATTGGCAAGGCACGCAGCAGCTCCGCGAAAAAGCCCGCGACGATCTGGTCAGCGTCTTTATCTTGCCGCCGACCGTTCGTGAATTGGAGCGCCGGCTCAAGCGCCGGGCGCAGGACAGCAAATCCGTGATCGGCGCGCGCATGGCCAAGGCCGCGGGCGAGATGAGCCACTGGCCGGAATACGACTACGTCATCGTCAACCGCGACAAGGCCGAAGCCTTCGCCGAAGTGCGGGCGATCCTGGCCGCCGAGCGGCTCAAGCGCGAGCGGCAAATCGGGCTGTCCGACTTCGTGCGCGCACTGCAGGCGAAGCTTAAATAACGCTTTCGATCGACAGCACGGTTCGCCCGACCACGCGGCCGGCGCGCAGATCGTCGAGCGCCGCTTGCGCCTGATCGAGCGGACGTTCATGGGTCGGGATTGTGTGCAGCTTGCCGCTGCGCGCCAGGTCGATGAGCTCGCGCGCTTCGGCGAGCGTGCCGGTCAGCGTGCCCTCGACCGTCATGGCTTTGATCACGATCATCGCGGCCGCTATCGAGAAATTACCGCCGAGCAATCCCGTCACCACGACCTTGCCGCCGCGGCCGAGCACTCCGGTCGCGAATTGCAGCGATTTTTCCGAGCCGACGAAATCGCAAGCCGCGAGCACGCCGCCGGTGGCCGCCATGACAGCACGGCGGGCCTGCGGGTCGGACGGATCGAAAGCCTGCGCCGCGCCGGCGGCAAGCGCCGCGTCGCGTTTGTCGGCAGCGATGTCGGCAACCAGCGGCGGCTCGTGGAACAACGCCCGTGCGATGGCGAGGCCCATCATGCCGACGCCGCCCATTCCAACCAGCAGCACCGGGCCGCGCGTGGCCCGTTCGCCGAGATGCCTGAGCGCCGAAAAGGCGGTGAGGCCCGAGCACATCAGCATGCCGGCAAAGTCCGGCGACAGCGGCGCATAGTCAATGAGATAGCGCGGATGCGGCACCAGGACGTGGGAGGCGTAGCCGCCGTCGACGGCAATGCCGAGATGACGATGCCTGGAGCACAGGTTGTCGTCGCCGGCGAGGCAGGCGGGGCAGGTGCCGCATCCGATCCACGGATAGACCGCGACGCGGCGCCCGATTGCCGCGCCTTCGGCCGTTTCGCCGGCAGCCTCAATGACGCCGGCGATCTCGTGTCCGAGCGTGAAGGGCAAAGTGCGGTCCTTGGTGATGTCGAGCCGCTTGTCGCCGCCCAGCGCGAAATAGCCGTCCTGCAGATGCAGGTCGGAATGGCAGACGCCGCAACACTCCACCCGCAGCAGAACTTCGCTGCCGCGCGGCGTCGGCAGATCCGCGAGCGTCTCACAGAGTGGTTGGCCGTAGGCGACAAGCGACTGGCGGTGGAATTTGGTCATCGCGGCTTTGGCCTCATCGTTTCGGGGATACGCATCATGCCCGATGATGGGGGGCTGCGGCGAGGGCCCGCGCCAAGGCGACAAAGCCGGCGACGGGGACGTCCTCCGCCCGCGCCGTCGGCTCGAGGCCTGCCGCCGCGATCAGGCTGGGCGCATCCATGCCGAGCGAGCGCAGGCTCTGGCGCAGCATTTTGCGGCGTTGCCCGAAGGCGGCCTGGGTCGCCCGCTCGAGCAGCTTGAGCTCGCACGGAAGCGGCGCCGCGCGCGGCACGAGACGGACGAGCGAAGAGGTGACTTTGGGCGGCGGCACGAAGGCTGCGGGGTTCACATCGAACAAGATTCGCGCTTCGCAGCGCCACTGCACCAGGACCGATAGTCGCCCATAGCTTTTCGAGCCAGGCGCGGCGACGATGCGTTCGGCGACCTCGCGCTGGAACATCAGCACCGCGGAATCGAACCACGGCGGCCACGGTTCGATGGAGAGCCAGCCGACCAGCAGAGCGGTTGCAATGTTGTAGGGCAGATTGGCGACGATACGCACCGGTCCGGCGGGAAGCTGCGGCCTCGGGTCGAAGCGCAGAGCGTCGGCCGCGACGATATCGAGGCGGCCCGGATAAAGCGCTGCGATCTCATGTAAGGCAGCGATCGCCCGTTCGTCCCGCTCCACGGCAACCACATGCGGGGCGCCTTGCGCCAACAGCGCGCGCGACAAGCCGCCCGGCCCGGGGCCGATTTCAAGAACGGTCACTCCAGCGAGCGGTTCGGCGGCTCGGGCGATGCGAGCGGCGAGGTTGAGATCGAAGAGGAAATTTTGCCCAAGCGATTTCTTGGCGACAAGACCGTGCCGGCGGATCACTTCGCGTAGTGGCGGCAGGCTGTCGGAAGGGTCGCTCACGATGCGGCGAGAGGCACCGCCCGCGCGGCGCTCGGCGTGGCTCCGGCGAGCCGCGCCGCCAGCCGCAGTGCGGCGATCAGACTGGTCGGATCGGCGCGGCCGGTGCCGGCAATGTCGAAGGCGGTGCCGTGATCCGGCGACGTGCGCACGAACGGCAGCCCGAGCGTGACGTTGACGGCGTGATCGAAGGCAAGCGTCTTGATCGGGATCAGCGCCTGATCGTGATACATGCAGAGCGCCGCGTCATAGCTCGCGCGCGCACGTTCGTGAAACATCAAGTCGGCGGCAAGCGGGCCTTTGGCATCGATCCCCTCGGCAACAAGGCGCGCCACCGCCGGCGCGACGATCGTGCGATCTTCCTCGCCGAGCGTGCCCGCTTCGCCGGCATGCGGGTTGAGCCCGGCGATCGCCAGCCGCGGGTGCGCGATCTTAAAGCGCGCGGCAAGATCGTGCGCGACGATGCGTCCGGTTTCGACCACGAGTTCGCTGGAAAGGTGCTTGAAGATTTCGCGGAGCGGCAAATGGATCGTGACCGGCACGACCGCGAGTTCGGGCGACCACAGCATCATCACCGGACGCAGCGACATGCCGGTCGCCTCCTGCACCAGCGTCGCCAGAAACTCGGTATGGCCGGGCTCGGCGAAGCCCCAATTGTACAGCACGTTCTTGGCGACGGGATTGGTGACGACGGCCGCCGCCGCGCCGGCCATGACGTCGGCGACCGCACGCCGGATCGAAGCCACCGCGGCGGGCGCGCTCGAGCGATCCGGCTGGCCCGGTTGGGCCGTCACGGCGATGTCGAGAGGCAATACCGGCAGCGCCGAGTGAAATGTCGCCGCGGCCGACGGCGCCGTCACGTGGGCGATCGGCACGTCGAGGCCGAGTGTGGCGGCCCGCCGCCGGAGAAATCCGGGATCGGCGACCATGTAAAATGGCGGTAGGTCAAGCTCGGCGCGGCGCCGCCAGATTGCCAGAGCGAGATCGGGGCCGATCCCAGCGGGCTCGCCGAGCGTCAATGCCAGAACTTGCACGAGCCTGCATCCTTCACGCAGTCTAAAATACGCCTGCAGCGGACTTGATCCATGGCAAAAAACGGATGCCTGGAAAGACCGCGCCTCACTTGACGGCTCTATTTGTATTCGATCATCGCCTGGCGGCGCAAATCGGCGAGGTAGCGCTTGGCCTTGGCGCCGAATTTCTTCTCGAATATCTGATCGCGCAATTTCCGCGCTTCCGGCGTATCGGTCTTCAACTCCTTTTTGGAGCAGATGGCGAACATCTGGATGCCCTCGTCGGTCTGCTCGGGCGGCGTCAGGTGGCCGACCTCGGTGCTGTCGAGGATGTCGCGGAGTTGCTGCGGCAGGTCGGCTGAGGATTTGGGCACCGGGTCGCGCACCGCGACTTCCGCCAACCCTTGCGCAAACGCCACGCCGTCGGTGCAGTTGGCGAAGCGGCCGCGCAAAGCGTCGGCTTCGCGCTTGCGCGCTTCGTAGGTGGCAGGCGGAGAGCCGCGCGGCACCACGAGGATGATCGGCCGCATCATGTACTCGTAGCCCACTTCGCTTTTTTGGTCGGGCTGGTGCAGCTTGAGCTCTGCCTCAATGTCGGTGTCGGGGATTTCCAGGCTTGCCTTGTAGCGTCCGCGCACCAGACTGGACCAGGCAATCTGCGCCTTCAGCTGCAGCTTGAGGGTAGCCTCGCTCGCCCCGCCGCTGGCAAGCATCTGCGTCAGCTTTTGGGTGTCCACTCCCATACGGCTTGCCACGCTGGCATAGGCATTGTTCACGTCCGTGTCGCTCGGCGCGATCTCGTAGCGCTTGGCCTCGCGCAATTCGAGGATTTGGTCGATGAGACTGTCGATCGCTTCCTGCCGCGGCGGCGGCTTGTGGGAGCTCAACTCCATGAATTTGGCGCGTTGCTGAATGTCGAGCGACGTAATCGGCTCGCCATTGACCAGCACCACGACTTCTTCCTGGGAACGGGCAGTCGAGGCCACGGCAAGCAGGGTTGCCGTGGCAAGCACCAAAGCCCCGAGCCGGGCGCTGACTGCAATCTGCGACCTCACTGTTCCTCTCCCTCGACGGCAGGGGTCCTGCCGGCTTGACCGATTCGCCCCCGAAATTTCGCGACACCAACCCATAAACTCACGGCAAAATTTAGAACGACGCGCCCACCGGTGCCAAAGCATCGGGTCCGAGCGTCCGCAAGCTGAATTGCAGCATGACCGTGCTGTCCCTGACCGGTGTTGAATTGGCAATGGCAGTATATGTGTATCCGGTAAGCCAGTTCACGGACAACATGAAGCAGTCATCGACGTAGCCAATTCCAATCCGGGATTGGTCGATCTGATCGTTGGCGATATCGTAGCGGGCGGAGCCGAGTGCGATCCAGTTCTCCGTCAGCTTGACCGATGCTCCGGCGAGGATGCCTTCGCGACGGGTCAGGAAGCCGAGCAGCGGTTGCGCGGCATAATCGCCGTAGAGCACCTGCAGTGTCCAGCGATCGAAGTTGGCGCGGCTTTCGAACTCGAGACGCTGCGGCGTAAATGTCGCTTGGTCGAAACGCCCTCGTGCGGTGAACGAATAAACCTGGTTTGGCTGATACGTTACCCGGCCGACGTAATCCGAGACAGACTTGTCGAGACCGCTTTCCAGGCCGGTATTGGTGAAATCGGGGGTCTGGAACGAGTTCTGGCCGAACAATGCATAGGATTGTCCGAACAGGACATTGAGCGAGCCCGCGCGGTTGACCTGGGCGGTATATTGCACGCCGGCATTGACTCGGCTGCCGCCTTCTACGCGATCCCAGCCGGCGAACTTGTCGATCGCGAACAGGTTCGAATCGTCGAAAATCAGGCTCTGCGAGTCTTCGTTTGGAAATTTGCCGATGGCGGTTTCGTTGGGACGCAAGATCAGCTGGGCGATCGGTTCGATCGTCTGCGTCCCCCACGGTTCCACGTCAACGAAGGGATAGCGATATTCGACGCCGGCGGCCGGCATGGCGCGCGCCAGATCGGTTTGGCCGGGAGCGATATAGTTGGCAACGCCGAGCGCATTGTCGACGTTGACCGAGGCGAGGTCGCCGCGGAACTGGAAGAACGGCATGATCATCTGGCCGTTGTCGGTGACGACGGTGCGGCGCCAATCGAGCTCGGTGGAAGCGCGGGTGTACTGTCCCGGGATGGCGCGCAACAGGCAGTTCGCCGGAATGGCGGTGTCGGCGGTCGGGCTGGCACAGGTGCCGATGGCCTGCGCGTTCTGCGTGATCGACTGGAATTCGGCCTGTTGCCGGCTCAAGCTCGTCAGGTTGAATTTGTAGCTGAATTCGCCGCCGAGAACCGGCTGCGCCAATACATTGGAATAATCGAGCACGGGATGGATGATCGGAATCTGTGCTTGGACGTCCTGTTGCGAGAAGCCGTAATAGTAGATTGAACGGACGTTGAAATAGCTGCGTTCGCCGGCGCCGCTCAGGTAGAGCTGCGAGACTCCCTGCGAGGCGACGCCGGTTTGGAATGGATCGAATGCGCCACTGAATTGCCGGAGCTGATAGTCGAACAGGAACTGGGTATCGGTGACCAACAGCCCGGTCCATCCCCAGACCCATTTGTCGTTGATCGCGAACTGGCCCGCCGTCTGAATTGCGCCGCGAAACGTCTGCGCGGTCGGGCTATTCGGCCCGTCGCGGCCGGCGAAGTAGCCGGGGTCCTGCTGGAAAATGCCGGCCGCCCTGATCGAGTAGGAACCGTTGAGCAGACGATGCCGCCACTCGGCTTCGCCGAGCACGCCCTGCTTGGTCGTCAACAGCGTGCCGAAGGTCAGGTCGTAATTGGGCGCCAGCGCCCAAAAATATTTCGGCTCGACGCCAAAGCCGTATTGCGAGGACTCCGAGAGGCCCGGAAACAGAAATCCGCTTTTGCGCTTCACTGTCGGATCGGGCGCCGACATGAACGGGACGTAAGCCAGCGGCACCCCGAAAAATTCGACGCGAGCGTCCTCGAAATACAGCATCTTCTCGCCCTCGTCGTGGATGATCCGCGCCGCCTGGACCTGCCACAGCGGCGGTTTTTTGGGATCGTCCCTGCAGGGTTCGCAAGCCGTATAGACGCCGTTTTGCAGGACGGTGTAGTTGCCTTTGGCGCGATCGGCGCGCGCTGCGGCAAAGCGCGTGTCGTCGGGCGTTTCCAGCCGCAGCGAATCGACAAAGCCGTCGCGGAAGTCGTCGCTCAGATCGATGGTCTGGCCATAGGTGATCTTGCCATCCGCCTCGGTCAGCCGGACGTTGCCTTGGGCGCGCAGCCGCTTGGTCTTTTGCTCGTAAATGACCTGATCTGCTTCGATGGTGGCGCCGCCGTAGTAGATTTGCACGTTGCCGACGGCGGCGACCGTATTGTTGGTGTAGTCGTATTTGATCTCGGTCGCCTGCACGAGCATCGGGGCATTGGACGGCGGCGCCGGTTTTTTCGGCGGCGGCGGCGGCCGGGGCGGGAAATGCATCAGATTGCCCGCCTGCTGGGCGAACAGCGGTGCGGCTAAGAGGGTCGACCCGATGATAAACGCCAGCAACGCAGCCAGCGCCGTTGCACCAACGCGAACGCTACTACGCAGGCCGGGACAGAGGGGGCTACGCGTACTCGCCACTAGCCGTCCTCCTGGAACAACAGCGCGACGAAGCCGGTCAAGCCTCCGACAACGACAGGAATCCACGCTGCGGCCGCCGGCGGCATGAGCTCCGCTCTGCTCATGTCGTCGGTGATTTTCTGCAGGACGAACAGCAGAAATCCGGCGGTGATACCGCTTAACACCATTTTCTGCACGCCGCCGAAGCGGAAGAAGCGCAGGCTCACGGACGCCGCGAGCAAGACCATCGCCGCGAGCAGAAACGGGCGCGCCAGGAGCTGCTGATATTGCAGGCGATAACCGGCGGCGCCGAGCCCGGCGCGGTCGGCGAGGTCGATATAGGTGGGCAATTCCCAAAACGGCACGGTCTCGGGCGTTGCAAAGCTTTCCCGCACCTGCTCCAGCGTCAGATTGGTGGCGACGCGATAGCTGTCTTCAACGTCCGGCGCTTTGCCGCCGGCATAGATGCGGGCATCCTGAAGCTGCCAATAGCCCTGCTCCAGCGTGGCGCTTTGCGCCTCGATCCGCTGCTGGAAATGACCCTCACGATCGAACGTGTAGATGGTGACGCCGCCGAGCTGGGCGCCTTGCTCGCGGCTGGTGCTGGCATTGATGATGGCCGCGCCGTTGGCGCTTTTCTGGCGGACCCAGAATCCGCTGGTGCTTTCCTGCAACGCCGACATGTTCTCCCCCAACATTTCGGCTTCGAGACGTTTCGAGCGCTCGTGCAACAATGCGGCGACGGGATTGTAGACGGTGGTGGCGACGCTGCCGAAGATGAAAGCCGCGATCATGGCGGGAGCCACGAACTGCCAGGCGGAAACTCCGGCCGACCGCGCTACGACGAGTTCGAGCCGCCGCGACAGCGTCAGGTAGCACGACATGGCGCCGACCAGCACCGAGAACGGCATGATGCGTTCGGTCAGCTGCGGCACGCGGTACATCGAGATCTTGGCGAGCACCCAGGCCGTGGCGTTGGGCCAGTCGGCGCCGCGGCGCATCAGTTCGACGTAGTCCATCATCGCCGCCAGAACCACGACGCCGATGAACGAGCCGACCACGGACGTGAGGAACCGCATTCCGAAATAACGCGACAGCGTGCCGGTGATCATGGGCTGTCTCATCAGCTTGTCGCCCGCGCGATGCGTTCACCGATCGCGGCCGCCAGCCGCGACACCGCCGCTGCCGGCTCCACCGCCTGGCCGCGCGAGATTTGCCACAAGCCTGCAGCGATCGAGCCGAATATCGCGACATATTGCACCGCGAGCACGGCCGGCACGCGCACGCCGACGATCACGCTGACGAAGCCGACGAGCCGCAACAGAGAGACGGCGCCGATCATTCCCAACAGCGCCAGTGTGCGGCTTTGCCGCGTCGTCTGCGGCGGGCCGAGGAAGGCGAAGGCGAGGATGACGAAGGCGAACGGATAGAGCGGGGTGGTCAGCCGATCATGCAATTCCGACCGATATTGGTCGGGCTGCGACGCATAGAGGGTATCGTCGGCCCGCGGCCACATCAGCTCCCAGAGGTATTTCTCGCGCACCGTATAGACGACGTTCTGCGTGGCGCCGGCGAATTGCGACAGGTCGAACGGATAGCGGTCGAAGGTCACGATGCGTGGGTCGCGCTGCCCGGTTTCGAGCCGCTGAATGCTGCCGCCCTGCAGGACCAGGAACGATGCCTTGTCGTTCTTCACGATCTCGCCCTGCTCGGCGAGATAGGTGGAGTGCACGTTGGGATCGCGGCGGTCGTCGACGAAAATGCCGACCAGGAGGCCGTCCGGCCGCCGGTCGGCGATGTGGAAGGTGAGATTGCCGCCTATCGTGGTGAAGCGGCCCGGCTGCACGATATTGGTGAGGATGTCGGCGCGCACCTGCGCGCCCCAGTCGCGCAACTCGCGCAAAGCTCGGGGCGAGACATAGGCGGCAATGACCGCGACCAGGAGCGAGACGACCAGCGCCGCGGCAAGAAACGGTCGCAAAAGCCGCCACGGCGACACGCCGGCCGCATTCATCACGATGATCTCGGAATCGGTAGCAAGCTTGTTGAGGACGTGCGCGGCCGCCATGACCAGCGCGATCGGCGCCAGCATCATGATCAGGAGTGGCACGATCATCCCGGTGATGCCGACGAAAACAAGCAGGGTCTGGCGCTGGCTCGTGATCAGGTCGAAATCGCGCATCGCCTGCGTGAACCAGATCACGACGGTCAGGCTGACGAGGATGATCAGGAACGCGCCCATCGTGGCGCGAAACATGTAGCCGCCGATCGACCCCATCGGACTGAACTTCCCCACTGACGGCCACCCGCAAGGCGGCGTCGCACCGCCGACGCCGCATCCCGAGAGCCGCTCTCCCCAACTCGGGTAATTTCATGCTTTCACAAAGTGGCTTCGCCAAGGCAAAGCTATTGAACATGCACACTAAAGCGTTAATACGCGCGTTTGATAAAGGCAGCGCATAACGGGCCTGGTTTTGGCATAAAAGGCCGCTTTGCACGGCCGCCCGGTCCGGTTCATAACTTACCGACCCCAACTGCGGCTTCCCAGGCCGCAAAGACCGAGCCAAAGGACGCTCCATGGCCGCTGCCCTCAAATTCGATTTCAACTCTTTCGCCCGACCGCACGGTGTTCTCGTTGTGTTCTGCGAAGAAAACCTCAAATTCGGCCCGGCGACGCAACGGGCACTGTCGCCGCTCGGGGATCTCGTTCGCCGGGCGGCCGCGGCCGATCGCTTTACCGGCAAGAGCGGTTCGAGCCTCGATATCGTCGCCCCATCCGGACTAAACGTTCCTCGGCTGGTGGTGGTAGGGATCGGCAAGGAAAGCGAGTTGAAATCGCGCGATATCGTCAAGCTTGGCGGCATCGCCATGGGAAAGGTGCCGACGGCCGCGGCAAGCGCCACGATCTTTGCGGAATTCGGCTCGGGCGCGCTCAAGGCCAATCAGGTCGTCGATCTGGCGTTGGGCGCCCGACTGCGCGCCTACACATTCGATCTCTACAAGACCAAGCGCAAGGAAGATGAGGAGCGGCCAAGCAAAGTCGAGCTCCATTTTGCCTGCGCCAATGCGGCGTCGGCGGAGAAGGCCTGGGCGCAGCACGCGGCGATTGCCGACGGCGTGGTGCTCGCCCGCGATCTCGTCAACGAACCGGCCAATGTGCTCTATCCGGGCGAGTTCGCGCGGCGGGCCTCGGGTCTGAGCAAGCTGGGCGTTGGCGTCGAAGTGCTCGACGTTGCCGCCATGCGCAAGCTCGGCATGGGTGCGCTGCTCGGCGTCGGCCAGGGCTCGGCGCATGAATCGAAGCTTGTCGTCATGCGCTGGAACGGCGGCAAGCGCGGCGTCGACCCGGTCGCGTTCATCGGCAAGGGCGTCTGCTTTGATTCCGGCGGTATTTCGATCAAGCCGGCTGCGAACATGGAGGACATGAAGGGCGACATGGCGGGCGCCGCCTGCGTCGTCGGCCTCATGCATTCGCTCGCGGCGCGCAAGGCCAAGGTCAATGCCGTCGGCGCCATCGGGCTCGTCGAGAACATGCCCGACGGCAAGGCGCAACGGCCGGGCGACATCGTCAAGACGATGTCCGGACAGACGATCGAAATCATCAATACCGATGCCGAAGGCCGTCTCGTCCTCGCCGACGTGCTGCATTACGTCAACAAGCGCTTCAAGCCGAAATTCATGATCAATCTGGCGACGCTGACCGGTGCCATCATCGTCGCCTTGGGGCAGGAATATGCCGGCATGTTCTGCAACGACGATAAGCTCGCCGAGCGGCTGACCAAGGCCGGCGAGACGGTCGGGGAACGGGTATGGCGGATGCCGCTTGGCCCCGAATACGACAAGATGATCGATTCGAAATTCGCCGATATGAAGAATACCGGCGGCCGCTGGGGCGGCGCGATCACCGCGGCGCAATTGCTGCAGCGCTTCGTCAACAAGACGCCATGGGCGCATCTCGACATCGCCGGTACCGCGATGGGATCGCCGCAATCCGATATCAACAAGAGCTGGGCGTCCGGCTGGGGCGTGCGGCTTCTCGATCGGCTGGTCGAAGAGCATTACCAGCGGTGAGTGCGCGCGATGACCGAGATCCTCTTCTACCACCTCAAAGGTCAGACGCCGGAGCAGGTGTTGCCGGCATTGCTTGCGAAGTCACTTGAACGCGGCTGGCGGGTCGTGGTGCAGGCGTCTTCCGACGAGCGCGTCGAGGCGCTCGATGCCCATTTGTGGACGTGGCGCGACGACGCCTTTCTGCCGCACGGAACTTGGCGTGACGCCGAAGCCGCCGAACATCCGATCGTGCTCACCGTCAATGAGGAAAATCCCAACGGTGCGACGGTCCGCTTCCTGATCGACGGCGCAAGCTTGGCCGGCGCTGCCGCAGGCTATGACCGCATCGTGCTGCTGTTCGACGGCGAGGATCCGGACGCGGTCGAAGCGGCGCGGGCGCGCTGGAGCGAGGCCAAAGCGGCCGGCGCCGAGGTGACTTACTGGCAGGCCGATGAGAACGGCCGCTGGCGTCGCCAGGGGTGACGCCGAACGGCTTCGAAATCAGGGCAAATAAGTCTTATATCATATTGAAATTATGTGACTTTCACGGCCTTAATCATAAGCTTCTGCGGGTGGTTCAAACGCGCGTTTTCAGCACTATATTTTTTGCTCGATCGCTAATTTGGATGCTATAGTTAGTTCCATGAACAAACATTCAGTGAAAAAGAAACGGCCCGCCAAAGCGGGCACCAAACCGAGCCGGAGTGCAGCGGCGCGCAAGGCGCCGTCGCGCGCGGTCGCCGCCGTCCGAAAGCCTTCCGCGACACGCCAGTCGGCGCGAAAGCCGGAGTCGCTCAGCGCTGCGAAGATGATGCGCGTTGAGGTGGGGACCGTGACCGTCGCGCAGGTGACGGCGTTGGCTCCATCGTTGAAGACGCACAAATATCGCGTTGGCCAAACTGTCTTTTACACGTCGAGCCCGATCAGCCGGCCCGGTGCGAGCGGCAGTTACCAGGTGGTCCGGCTGTTGCCGTCCGACGGCGACGATTATCAATACCGGATCAAGAATCCCGGCGAGGCGTTCGAGCGCGTCGCCAAGGAAAGCCAGCTCGAACTCGAGCATTGACCGTTCCGGCGCACTGCTGGCGCCCTTTGCGCCGCTGCGCCATAGTCTCGCCTCGGCAAGCGGCATAATGGCGGGTTTTGGGGTGGTTGATGTTCGGCGTTGATCCCGACATCGGAAGCTCGGCGTTGCGCTTGTGGGTCGCGGCCGGATCCGCGGCGCTGCTCGTTTTCATTTGCGCGCTGGCATTCGATTGGACCCGCACGCGAACGCTGGCGCGGGTCGGCGTCGTTGTTCTCGGCGCGGTGCTGGGGGCGACGCTGGCTTGGTCGTTCCTGGATGCCGCGTCGTCCCGCGACCGCAGCGCCGAGCGTCGCGCGCTTGAAGCGCGCGCGGCCGCGCTCAATGCCGAAAGTCTCGCTCCGGGTTCTCCGTTGGCTTGCTTGAACGGTTTGGCCGGCGACGATGTCGAGGCGGCTTGCGAAAAGGCGCTGTTTGCCGCGCCTTCGTCCGTGGCCAGCGCCACGTCCTATGTCGCCGCGCGTTTTGCCCTGCTGGCCGACATGGTGGCCTATACCAAGCGCGGCGGTGGCGGCATCAATAGCATGTTGCTGCCATTGCGGCGCTCGCTCGAGGCGGATCGCTTCGGCTTCGTGGCCCATACGCTCGCCGTCGCCGACCGCTGCAGCAGCGATCATTGCGAAGCGCTGGCGCTTTTGGACGATCCGAGCCAAGTGCGCGCGAATTTGAGCGGGCAAACGCTGGAGCGCTATCTCGATCATTATTTGCCGGTCTGGGCGAAGGTGCCCGATGTTCCGGTGGCTGACGCAACGTCCGCAGGCACCCAGCCGGGCACGCCGCCGCCGCACAAATTCGTCAATATCGACTTTCCGAGCGCCGCCTCGATCCCGGCCATCAGCATCATGAATCCCGAGCCGTCGGGACCGCCGGCGGCCGCCGCCATCGCCGCTGCGACGGCCGGTGAACCGAAAACGCACGAGACGCCGGCTCACGAGGCGCTTCCTCGCGAAGCGCCTGCGTCGTCGTCGCGGCGTGCGCGAAAGCCGCCGCCGAGCCCGCCCGCGCAGGCCGCCGCTGCTGCACCTCCGGCGGCGGCCGCCGACCCGGTCTGGCAACCGCGTCGCGAGCCGAGCTCACCGCCTGCCGCGCCCCCACCGGCGGCGGCGAGTGCCGCTCCGTTGGGTCCGGTGCAGCTCAATCCATTTCAAGCGCCGCCGCAGACGAGCGCCGGAGCCGCGCGCGCCCAATGAGTTGAAAGCGGCCGCGTTAGGCTATCTGATGCGCCGGCCATGTTCCGCTCCGTCCTCATCGCCAACCGCGGCGAAATCGCCTGCCGCATCGCGCGTACCGCCAAGCGCCTCGGGTTGCGCACGATCGCGGTCTATTCCACCGCGGACGCCGACGCGCTCCATGTGCGGTCATGCGACGAGGCCCACTGCATCGGCGGCGCCGCGCCACGTGACAGCTATCTTTCGATCGAGAGCCTGATCGCGACGGCGCGCAAGGCCCGCGCCGAATGCATCCATCCGGGCTACGGCTTTCTGTCCGAGAACGCCGACTTTGCCGAGGCTTGCGAAAAAGCCGGCATCGTCTTTGTCGGGCCGCCCGCGGCGGCCATTCGCGCCATGGGACTGAAGGACCGCGCTAAGACGCTCATGGAGAAGGCTGGCGTGCCGGTCGTGCCGGGGTTCCACGGCGAACGCCAGGACGCCAAATTCCTCAAGGAGAAGGCCTACGAGATCGGTTATCCGGTGCTGATCAAGCCGGTGACGGGCGGCGGCGGCCGCGGCATGCGCCGGGTCGACAAGCACGCCGATTTCGAGACTGCGCTCGAAGGCGCGATCCGCGAAAGCCAGTCGGCATTCGGCTCGGGCCGGGTTCTGATCGAAAAATTCATCGCCGCGCCGCGGCACATCGAAGTCCAGATCTTTGCCGACCGGCATGGCAATGCCATTCATCTCGGCGAACGCGACTGCTCGCTGCAGCGCCGACACCAGAAGGTGATCGAGGAAGCGCCGGCGCCGGGCATGACCGCGGAATTGCGCGCGCGGATCGGCGCAGCGGCGGTCGTGGCGGCCAAGGCGGTGGATTACCGCGGCGCCGGCACCGTCGAATTCGTTGCGGACGGCAGTGAAGGATTGCGGTCCGACGCCGTCTGGTTCATCGAAATGAATACCCGGCTGCAGGTGGAGCACCCGGTCACCGAGGCGGTCACCGGCCTCGATCTGGTCGAATGGCAATTGCGCATCGCCGCCGGCGAAAAGCTGCCGCTCCAGCAAGGGGAAGTCCGTATCGACGGCCATGCCGTCGAGGCGCGCGTCTATGCCGAGGATCCCGAGCATGGCTTCCTGCCGTCGACCGGTACGATCGTGGCGCTGGAACTGCCGCACGATATCCGCGTCGACGCGGGCGTCGAAGCCGGCGACCAAGTCACGCCCTTCTACGATCCGATGATTGCCAAGCTTATCGCGCAGGCGCCAACGCGGCAGGCCGCGCTCGACCGGCTTATGAAAGCGCTCGACCGCACGGTGATTGCGGGCGTGCGCAACAACGTCGCCTTCCTCGCCAATTTATGCCGCGCCGACGAATTCCGCCGCGCCAATGTCGATACTGGCTTTATCGACGGCAATCTGGGGCGGCTCGGCGCCGCGCCGCAACCGCGCGACAATGCGGCCGCCGCGCTCGGTGTCGCGCATCTGCTCGACGACGCCACCTCGGACGAAGCGGCAAGCGACGACGACTCGGCGCAGGGCGAGTCACCCTGGGACAGCCGCGACGGCTTCCAGCTCGGCCGCGTGCGGTCGATTGCGATCCCGCTTGTGATCGACGGCGAGAATGTCGATGCCACCGTCACCTACGCGAAGGACGGCGCGCGCGTCGCTGTCGGAGGCGCTGAGCCGGCGACTGACGCCAGGGTATTTGCGGCGGGGCATGAGGCTTACGTCGTGCGCGGCGGCCGCCAAACCCGCGTTCAGATCCGCGATTTCGCCGCGCCGAGCGCGTCGGCGAGCGCCGGCGACGGGGTGATCAAGGCGCCGATGCACGGCAAGGTGTTGGAACTTCTCGCAAGTGTCGGCGATCGCGTCGATTTCGGTCAACGTCTTGCCGTGATCGAAGCGATGAAGATGGAACACACGCTGCGCGCGCCGTTCGCCGGCACCGTGACGCAGGTTCCTGTGCGTAGCGGCGCCCAAGTTGTGGAAAGCGCGCCGGTCATGGTGTTAGAGCCGATCCCGGAAAGCCCGGACGACATAAAGTAGGATTATGCCGCTTCACCTCATCAAGCTATGCGTCGGCTGCGACTCGGTTCGCGATCTTGAGGGCTGGATCAAGCAAAAGCTCAAGGCCAAGCGCAAAGCCGGCGAAAAACCCGAGCACATCCACCGCACCCGCATGGTGCCCAAGCGCGCCGCCGAGCTCACCGACGGCGGTTCGCTCTATTGGGTGATCCGCGGCGAGGTCATGTGCCGGCAGCGCATTCGCGACGTGCGGCCGTTTCGCGACAAGGACGGCATCGGCCGCTGCGGTCTCGTGCTCGATCCCAAAGTGATCCTGGTCGAGCCGCGGCCTTATCGCGCATTCCAGGGCTGGCGCTACCTGGCGGCGAACGACGCCCCGCGCGACCTCGATAAGGCCGTGAAGGGCGCCGCCGCCATGCCGGAGACTATGCGCCGCGAATTGCGCGAACTCGGCCTGATGTGAGCCGGCCGCCGGTCCGCGCCAGGTCCGCCAGGTCCGCCATGGCGCTCGCCAAAGCGATCACGTAAAATCCGCCCAGACCGAGATTATCCGGTTTGGAGCAATAAGAATGATCATTGGCAGTGAGAAAGACGTCACCAAGGCGGTGCTCAAGGAATATGAGCGCATCAAAAATCCGCGGCTGCGCGAGATCGTGGCGGCGCTCGTCCGTCACCTGCACGAATTCGCCCGCGAGCTGAAACTGACCGAGGAAGAATTCCAGGCCGCCGTCGCCTATATCGTCGCGCTCGGTAAGCGCACCACCGACACGCACAACGAAGCCGTACTGATGTCCGGCTCGCTCGGCTTTTCGACCCTGATCTGCCTTCTCAACAACGGCAATCGCGGCCAGACCGAGACCGACGCCAATCTGCTGGGGCCGTTCTGGCGCATGGATTCGCCGCCGACCAAGAACGGCGACACCATCATCCGCTCGCCGACGCCGGGGCCGGTGCTGTTCGTCGACGCCTGGTTCCGCGACACCGCGGGCAAGCCGATCGTCGGCGCCGAGGTCGACATCTGGCATTCCTCGACCGAAGGTTTTTACGAGAACCAGGATCCGGTGCAGGCCGACATGAATCTGCGCGGCAAGTTTACCACCGACAAGGACGGCCATATCAGCTTTCGCAGCGTCAAGCCGGCGGGCTACCCGATCCCGATCGACGGCCCGGTCGGCGAATTGTTGCGCGCGGCGGGCCGGCACAATATGCGGCCCGCGCATCTGCACTTCCTCACCTACAAGCCGGGCTTCAAGACGCTGATCTCGCAAATCTACGATCCCGAGGACCAGAACATCGAGACCGACGTGCAGTTCGGCGTCACGCATCATCTGATCGGCAATTACCTCAAGCATGATGAACCCTGCCCGCACGCCGCCGACGTCAAGGCGCCGTGGTATTCGATCGAGCATACCTTCGTCATGGAAAGCGGCACCGCGCGCCTGCCGCGCCCGCCGATCACCGGCAAGGCGCAAGGGGAGCGGCCGGAGATCCCGCATCTCGAAGCGGTGTGAGGCTCTTTCTCCCCGCGAGCTTGCACTCGGGCGCGCGCAAGCGCGACCCGGGTGGGGAGGGGAACAAATAAAAGGGGAGGACCATCATGAAACGCCGAACACTGCTCAAAGGCATGGCCGCGACTGCGGCGAGCGGCATGCTCGTCCGCCGCGCGGCCGCCGACAGCGTCCTTAAGATCGGCATCAGCATGCCGATCACCGGCGCCGGCTTCAACGCGGTCGGGCGTCAGCTGCAGGCGGCGCTGAAGCTTTACATGGTGCAGCACGGCGACACGGTCGCCGGCCGCAAGATCGAGCTGATCATCCGCGACGACGGCGGCGCCGCCGATACTGCGCACCGGCTGATCCAGGAAATGATCGTCAACGACAAGGTCGACGTGCTCGGCATCGGCATCACGCCGACCGCGCTCGCCATTGCGCCGCTGGCGACCGAGGCCAAGAAGGTGACGCTGGTGATGAGCTCCGGCGCCTCGATCACCACCGCCAAATGTCCGTATTTCGTGCGCGCCGGCTTTCTGCTCAGCCAGCAGTCGTGGATTCTCGCCGAATGGGCGGCGAAGAACGGCTCGAGCCATGTCGTCAGCCTGGTCAACGACTGGGCGCCCGGCATCGAGGCGGAGACCGCGTTCAAGACCCGCTTCACCCAGGTCGGCGGCACCATCGTCGAAGCCATCCGGCTGCCGCTCGCCAATCCCGACTTCGCGCCGTTCCTGCAGCGCATCGCGGATCTGAAGCCGGACACCGCTTTCATTTATTTCCCCGGCACTCAGGCGCCGATCTTCGCTAAGCAATTTGCCGAGCGCGGACTTGCCAAAACCGGCATAAAAATCATCGGGCCGGGCGACCTGACCGACGACGACGGCCTCAATGCCATGGGCGATCAGATGCTCGGCATGATCACCGCCGGGCCTTACTCCGCCGCGCACAATTCGCCGCTCAACAAGACCTATGTCGCCGGCATCGAGCAGGCCGGCCACTTCCGGCCGGATTTCGTCTCGCTCGGCGGCTATGACGGCCTGCATCTGCTCTACGAGGCGCTGAAAAAGACCAACGGCAATTCCGACGGCGACGCACTGATCGCGGCGATGAAAGGCATGGCTTTCGAAAGCCCGCGGGGCCCGATCTCGATCGACGCCGCGACGCGCGACATCGTCAACAATATCTACATCCGCAAGGTCGAGAAGATCGACGGGCAGCTCTGGAACACCGAGTTCCAGACCTACCCGAACGTGAAAGACCCGATGAAGAGTGGGTGAGAATCTTCCAGGGCGATGCTCTGAGCGCCACGTCGTTTGAATCAACTTGGTCAGCCATTTGGCGCGTAGCGCAGCGTCGGATGATAGTCCTTCTTGGACTGTCATCCGACGCTTCCGTTGCGGTTGGCTCTCAATCACCAGACCGCTAAGCTACATCCGATTATGCCACAGCCATAGTCGTAGTTGCGGTTGGCTCTCAATCACCAGACCGCTAAGCTGTTCATCGTGAGGCCGTTGCTGCCGCCGTAGTTGCGGTTGGCTCTCAATCACCAGACCGCTAAGCTGTCAATGCGGCGTACCGGCTGCAAGGGATGGTTGCGGTTGGCTCTCAATCACCAGACCGCTAAGCTGCCTTCGACGAGATGAAAAGCGCGATCGAGGTTGCGGTTGGCTCTCAATCACCAGACCGCTAAGCTAAGAACTTCAAGCTGGGCATCCGCGACGGGGTTGCGGTTGGCTCTCAATCACCAGACCGCTAAGCTCCAACTCGTGTGCGAGGGCCTCCCGCAGATGTTGCGGTTGGCTCTCAATCACCAGACCGCTAAGCTACCAACACCCAGGCCCGCCTCCCCATCGGCGTTGCGGTTGGCTCTCAATCACCAGACCGCTAAGCTCATAGCGCGTGCCGGGCGACTCTCGCCAGTGTTGCGGTTGGCTCTCAATCACCAGACCGCTAAGCTCTGGGCAATGAGGTCCACCATGCCGGCGTAGTTGCGGTTGGCTCTCAATCACCAGACCGCTAAGCTGACCGCTACGCCGCGCTCGAGTCCGACGTGGTTGCGGTTGGCTCTCAATCACCAGACCGCTAAGCTCGCCATCCAAGGCGCCGACGGTGGAACAGGGTTGCGGTTGGCTCTCAATCACCAGACCGCTAAGCTCGTTGGCACTGCACATGTTAGCGGATCCTGTTGCGGTTGGCTCTCAATCACCAGACCGCTAAGCTCTCTATCTGCTTAAGGCCCTGGAAACGGGGCCTTTTTTCTTGATTGAGAGTATGAGCGACAAGCGCGGTCAAGTCAGAATAGGGCAAATTGCTCTGGGTTTTTTGGGCTCCGTTCACGGTTTCGGCCACGGTAGGTGTGGATATTCTCATATTGCTTATCCGTGATCGCAAGGATGTGCACTTTGCCAGCACTCGGCATTGCCTCCTCGATCCTGCGTTCGTAACTCTCGGCCTGTTCCTTTCCCGCGCAAAAGCGCAAGTAGACCGAATATTGCGTCATTTCAAAACCGAGATCGAGGAGCTTCAATCGAAAGCGCGTCGCCGCCTTCCGCTCCTTGGCGGACCCTACGGGCAGATCGAAGAATACGCAGAGCCACATGATTCGATAACCCGATAAGGCGGCCGGAGCACCATTGCCACGCGCAGCCACTCTCAGAACCCAAGCGGAAGTCCGGCCCGCGGGAAAACAAGCCGACCGACCTCCCCCGCGTAAGCCTTGGCGAGCGAATTGGCGAGCCGATCGAGACACGTCATCAATGGGCTCATTCCCTCTTCCGCCGGTAGATCAATCACCATGATACGAGCGAGCGCGGCCTTGGCCTCGGAGGTGACCTCGGTGAGACCTTGCTCCTTGAGCCTGTGAACTTCGCGATCGACCAGCGGACGGAAGGGCTCCATCAGGTCGTCGATTAGGACGAACGAGTTGCCGCGGTTGGCATGCATCAACCCGAGGCTGGGATGCAATCCTGCCGCCATAACCGCACGCGCCGTGGCAGCCCGCAAAATGGCATAGCCGTAGTTCAGCAGACCGTTGACGCCGCTGCCATCGGTGTCGCGGCGAAACTCCCGTCCGAAAAGCAGTGGCCAGTATCTTCGCGCCGCTTCCGCCTCGACGTTCTGCGGGTCGCCCGGTCGCACCTTTCGTGCAAGCAGGCGGAAACCGCCAGCCTCGGCGCCGACCGTGGCCAACGTGGCGCCTTGCGCCAGGATCTTTGCTTGCACGATCTGCTGCCAAAGGCGCTTTTTCAGCGGGGCACTCGCCCGCGCCTGGTCGCTCATGCGGCCGGCCTGAGCATGATGGCCGTCGACCGGCCAAACCAAGGCGGCCGGCCGATGATTGGGTCCGCACAGCACGACCGGCACGCCGCGCGCCGCTAGTGTCACCATGAGATTGTTCGAGTAGGTCAGGCCGTGCGCATTCGCGACGACGGCGGCAAGGTCGTCGAGCGGTATCCGGCCGACCTCCGCACCCTTCTCGGCGATGGTCAAAAAACCACGCTCAACGGCCAAGTGCCGTCCATCCGTTGCGACCTCGACAACGCGTCCGACCATCGCGGCCTACGTCTGTTGCGTCCATCCGCGCATCCGCGCAGATTGGAAGGTTGCGGCGAAGTCAGGCCGCGAGCAACGATTGCGTTAGCCTTTGGTTAACGCCTCTGTCTGAATGCGCCACGGGCGGCCGAGTTCATCAACGCGGACTGGGACCGCGCCCATAGCTTTGAGCGTGCCGTATGAGGCCATCAGCCAGCGGAACGGGTCGATCTCATTGTCCGTCGCGTGCCGGCGATCCAGATTGCCAGTCTCGTTATGCGGTGCGAGTTTGAATTGTCGTGCCGCCGCGTCGAGACGGTGAACCACCATGATTTCGGTCTTGCCATCGTTCTCAAGCCGGATGAGATCGCCTTTGTGGACACGCATGACAAGCTTGGCATGCGGTTGCTCCTGTCGCCAACGCGGTCCGTTGCCGATTTGGTTGGCGTCGAAACGACGCACCGCCTCGCCGTTCCATCTTCCATCTGGCGTCTCAAATATCTCGATGCAAAAATTCTCGCCGGCTGAATAGGCTTTATATGGCGCACCGGTTCGCCGATCGCGCACTGCCACGAGATATTCGGCCTTCTCAGGTTTTAGCAAGCGCACCCGACGCAGGCCGTGCCTGATGTGCGGGTCGTCGGTCTTGGCGTGCAGCTTGCGCAACGCATCCGCAAGCGCAATGCCGTTGGCTTTTTCGGCAGTGACATGCGCATGCACCATGTCACGCAGCCGGCGGTCGCGAATGCGCCCGATCTCGTTCTCATTGAGCGCCTCGATGGGCTTTCGATAGACCAGGTTCGCACCCTCCATTTCCGGCTCCTTCACAAAACCGTAGGCGGTATCCTCGTGGAGTTTGCCCCCAATGCCATGGTCGGGCTTGTGCGAGACCACCATCCGTTCGAGAGCCGCCTTGAGGTCTTCGCGCAGCTTTTCCTTGTCCCAAGGCGTCGGTATTTCGATCTTTTCCCGCTCGTCGTCATAGGCATTCGCCATCTTCCACAACAGCGAACGGTCGGTGAGCGCAGCCACCAAGCCGTCGATGGCATGATGGCGGTGATCCGCGCGGTTCTTGACGCCGGAAAATTCCATGGCGTCGGTCGCCGCCAGAAAGTCTTCGGCTTTGTCCTGCACGCCGGCATAGTTATGGTCCGGCAAGAGGGAATTGAGACCCCACTTACCGCGGATCATCGACGTGAGCCGGCCCGGCACGACCCAGATGTTGTAGGGATTGGTTACAGCGCCGAGATATTGTTTGGCCAACCTTGCTAGCCATCCGGTCTCGTTGAGTTGGCGGTTGAGAAATCCGCCTCTTTTCTCAAACTGCTCGCGGGCGTCGGCATCGAAGCGCCAGCGCTTGTTCTTGGGCAGCAACGCCGCACGCGCGGCAATCTCGTCCCATCGGTAGGTAAAGCCATCGATCGTTGGGTTCGACCCGAACGCTTTGTAGGGCCACTGTTTACGCTTGGCGCGGTTTGCATAGCGCATGCAGACCGTCTTGTTCGCCGCGCTGTCGTCGAGGCTTTCCTTGAACGGAGCCAGATGCTCGATTTCGACCTCGTCGGACATCAGTCGGGCAAGCCCGATCTGTTCGCCAGTGAATGGACACTTGCGATCGAGCGAATCCCGGGGATTTAATTCTTCCCACAATCGCATCTTGAGCATATTGCGCGGCGAAGCTGGCAGGCCATGCTCTGCAAGGTCCTTGGCGCGGGCCTCGTTTCTTTCCTGATTGCGCTGCTGTTGGCGCTGATACTCTATTTTTTCTCGCGGAGACAGCTTGAGGGCGCGAGTAAATTCGATGGCGATTTCGGTTGGGGGACCGAAGTCGTCGATCAGGCCGTTGACCAGACGGCGGAGCTGGCCGAGCCCGATGTGGACTGTGGGATTTGGCAGCCGACCGAAGCGCTTCTCATTGGGTTCGCGTTTGTCGCCGCTGCCAACAACCGCGTCGGACAGCCATTCACCGTAATAGGGCAACTTGTCGAGTATTTCGCCGGTCGGCAGCTTGGCGTGATCGCCGAATATTTCTGTGGCGGCTTCGTCGTAACGCAGGCCGCCTTCCATCAACGGCAGGAGCTTCTTGATGGCGCGCAGTCCGAGCCTGCAATGACCGTCTGGCAATGCCGCATCGGCGATTTTTTCGGCTCTCTCTGCATCGACGTTGCATTTGCCTTTCAGCCACAGCGCCAGTTCGATTTCATCGGCCTCGTTGAGCAATTGCTCAATGATCGCGATCTGCCGTTCGACGTCAAGACCGCGCCAAGTTTTACCAAATAGCGCCTTGTGCGAGAGCCGTGCCGCGGTCTCGTCCCCATTGAGCACCTGGCGCCGCTCGGACTCCAGGTTGAATTTTGCTTCGGCGGGAAGTTTAAGGAGCGTTCGCAGCTTGTCGAATTTCACTTCCTTGTTCTGCAGCAAAGCGAGCGCGACAAGGTCGCCTTGCTCTTTTGTCAGTTTCCTCATTGTCCGGCCGGCTTGGCCGACTTCGAGATTGCGCGCCTCCTGATAGATACGGAAGCGCTGCGTGAGCGGATGCGCCCACGGGCATCGGTAGCCTTCCGGGTCTTTCTCGAACGGCTCCGTTGCCGGATCAAGTGAGCACTTTCCGACCGGCGGCTGTTTCAAGGGGCGTTGATAGAAGATGATTTTGCTTATCTGTTCTTCCGCGGCTTCCGTCATCGTGGGGTGGTGAGGCGCTTGCGCAGTCCAGATCGCGTCGAACTCGGATTGCAGCAGGTCGCGCGTCGGATAGAAGTCGTAGGTCGCCTTGGGACCGCTCGACGTGTTACGGGCGCGCACGCCTTCGCGCTTGCGGTGACGGTGCCACAGGAATTCTCCAAGCGTGCGAGCATTCTCAGCCTGCATCGCTTCCTTGAGCCTGCTTGCGCCCTGCTTGATCGCGCCTTTGTCGTCCTCCTTCTTGTCCGCCTTGCGATTGGAGAGGAAACCGCGGCGCTGATTGAGATGGAAAAGTGTCCGCCCGATATGGTGAGCGGGTAGGGGACTATCGAGAGCGTTCGCGCGCAGCTCGTAGGGATCGAACGCCTCCAGCGCCTTTCGCTCTTTCGCGTCCTCCGGCATCAGACCATGACCGACGAGTGCATCCATCAATTCGGTGCGGCGGCCGAAATATCGATCAGCGAAACGGTCGCGGCGTCTGCGGGCACTTCGGGCGGTGCGGCGGTCGACGGCGTTCGACGTTCCCGATTGCGGGTCGCGCCCGTCGGGAAAGACGCGCACCCCACCGCGGCCGAGACTGGTCGGCCGCCAGTGATCGCCATTGCGTTCCAACAAAACCGTGAACCAACCGAGCGAGTTTGTCCCAAGGTCCAGGCCCAGACGATACGGTCGTGCCATATTATGAGCCATCGCAGCCCTCGTGCGAATTCTCGTTGACGAAGGCATCAAACCATCTCACACTTACTACGTGCAAGCGTCTCGGGAACCGAAAGACTTAGCGGTCTGGTGATTGAGGGCCTCCCGTTAACAAGCGAATGCACAAAATGGGGCGGGCTGCGGCCCGCCCCTTCCTATTTCGTTATCCGGTTTTGCGCCCGGACACTCGCGCATTTTTCCCTGGGTTTCGCTTCGCTCAACCCAGGCTATGGAATGCTCACATTATCGATCAACCGCATCGTCCCGATCCGTGCCGCCACCAGAAGCCGGATCGGCTCAACCGCCGACGCGGCGAGCGGCGCGAGCGTCTCGGCGTTGCGGGCTTCGAGGTAATCTAGCGCGAAGCCGGCGCGGGTAATCGCTTCCCGGCCGTCGTCGAGCACGGCCTCGACCGGGCCCCCGGCCTTGATCCGCCCGGCGCACTCCTTGAGCACGCGATAAAGCGCCGGCGCCGCGGCGCGTTCGTCCGGCGTGAGGTAGCGGTTGCGCGACGACAGCGCCAGGCCGTCCTTTTCGCGCACGATCGGCGCAGCGACGATGCGGGTCTTTAGCCCCAGATCGCGGGCAAGCCGGGTGACCACTTTGAGCTGCTGGTAGTCTTTCTCGCCGAACAGCGCGATATCCGGTTCGCATTGGATCAAAAGTTTGGCGACCACGGTCGCCACGCCGGCGAAGAAATGCGGCCGGAAAGCGTCTTCGAGGCCGGCCGTGGCCGAGCCTTCGGGCACAATTCGGGTGGCAAAGCCTTCCGGGTACATGGTTTCGACCGACGGCGCCCAGACGAGGTCGGCCTTCAGCTCCTTGAGTGCGGCAAGGTCGGCGGACCAGGTGCGCGGATAGGTGCGCAAATCTTCGTTTGGCGCAAACTGCGTCGGGTTGACGAAGATCGAGACGATGACCCGGTCGGCGCGGGCTTGCGCGATCTTCACCAGCGCAAAATGGCCGGCGTGCAAGGCGCCCATGGTCGGCACCAGCGCAATGCTGCGCCGCCGCGCGCGCAATTCGGCAATCGCGCGGCGTAAGTTCGGCGATGTGCGTATGACTCGGGGATGACTTTTGGACTTTCCGTGATTTCATCTTTACCAGTTGCAGCGCGGGCACACCGTTGCGTTTTCGGCGACGCACGCGCGGTTAATGATTAACTTCGGCAAGCCGATGCTGTATCTTGACCGCACACGTTGCAATCCGGAAAAATAGTTGCAGCGTAGGGGCCGCGTATCCCATGTTGATGCAGGCTGATGTCGGCAGGCCGTCTTCGGCGCATGTCATCGTCCTTGGCAACGAAAAAGGCGGCTCCGGCAAATCGACCACGGCCATGCATGTCGCCGTCGCGCTGCTGCAAGCCGGGCAGCGGGTCGCCACCATAGACCTCAATTCGCGGCAGAAAAGCTTCACCCATTACATCGAAAATCGCCGCGATTGGGCGCGGCGCGGGGGCGTCAAGCTCGAGGTCCCGGCCCATTATTGCGTCGCCCGCGGGTTCGGCGCGCGGCTCGACGAGATCGAAGCCCAGGAATTCGCGGCCTTTGCCGAGGCCATCGGCGCGGTCGAGCAAACCCATGATTTCGTCGTTATCGATACGCCGGGCAACAATTCCTACCTGATGCGGCTTGCCCATTCGATGGCGGATACGCTGATCACGCCCTTGAACGACAGCTTTGTCGATTTCGACGTGCTCGGCACCATCGATCAGAGTACGTTCGAAGTGGCCGGAGTGAGCCATTACGCCGAGATGGTGCGCGAGGCGCGGCGGCAGCGCCGCCTCGTCGATGGCGGCCTTACCGACTGGATCGTGGTGCGCAACCGCCTCTCCAGCCTCGGCTCGCGCAACCGGCGGCTAGTCGGGGAGGGGGTTGAGGGCCTGGCCAGACAGCTCGGCTTCCGCGCCATCGAGGGCTTTGCCGAACGCGTTGTTTACCGGGAGTTCTTTCCCCGCGGCCTGACCGCGCTCGACGATTTGAACGAAGATACCCTCGGCGCGCGGCCCTCGACGTCGCACGTCACCGCCCGCGACGAGGTGAAGATGCTGATCGACGCGCTGCGGCTACCGATCGATGAACGCGGCAAGCGCCGCGCCGCGGCCCGCGCCGAGTGGATCGCTGCCGCGGGCAAGCCGCTCGAGACCCACGATCTGTTGGCCGATTGAGGCCATTGCGCGGCCTGCGGTCCAGCGCCACCTTAGGACCGGTTCGTACGGCTTTAAGGTCCCTTCGATGAGCAAAGACCGCGCGCCGGCGCCAACGCGCAATCCGGCCGAGCCCTCGGCAGCATCCGGCCGCGCGGAAATCGATCAGTTTCTGCAACGCGTCAAGGCGCTCGACCCGGCGGTCGAGTCTGGCCAGCGCGGCCGGCTGATTTTCGCCCTCGATGCCACTATGAGCCGGCAGCCGACCTGGGACAGCGCCTGCCGGCTGCAGGCCGACATGTTTCGCGAAGCGGCCGCCGCCGGCGGGCTCGATGTCCAGCTCGTCTATTATCGCGGCCTGGCGGAATGCCGCGCCTCGCCATGGGTCGCCGAGGCGAAGCGGCTCGGCGCGCTGATGGAGCACATCGATTGCCGCGGCGGCCATACTCAGATCGCCAAGGTGCTCGCCCATGCGCGGCGGGAAAACGATGCCCGCAAGGTCGCGGTGCTGGTTTTCATTGGCGACGCCATGGAGGAATCGCTCGACGATCTCTGCGCGGCCGCCGGCGAACTGGGCCTGCGCAACGTCAAGGCATTCATGTTCCAGGAAGGCTCCGATCCGGTCTGCGAGCAGGCGTTTCGCGAAATTGCCCGCCTGACCGGTGGCGCGTTCTGCCGCTTCGCACCAGGCGCCGCGCACGAACTGGCCGAGCTGTTGCGCGCCGCGGCGGCCTATGCCGCCGGCGGCATGAAAGCGCTCACGGCGCTCAAAGCGCGACAAAGCTCGGGCGCGGTCTTGCTGCTTGAGCAGATGAAATAGCCGAGCTGCGAAGAAGCCATGCCCGAAATTCTTCTCGGCGTTATCGTGCTCGTGCTCGGTCTATGGGCGGTCAATTCCTTCTCCAAGGCCGACCCCAAACAGGCGGCGCGGGTGCTGCGCGCCATCGGCGGCGCGGCGGCGCTGATCTTTGCCGGATTTCTGCTGCTGCGCGGCGAGATCGGCGTGGCCGTGACGGTCGGCCTGTTCGGCCTCGGCCTGCTCGGCTACGTGACGCTGTGGCCGGCGACTTTGGGCGCGCGCACGCAGAAAAGCGCCGGCCAGGCCTCGCGCGTGCGTACCGACTATCTCGAAATGGAGCTCGACCACGACAGCGGCGCCATGCATGGCCGCATTCTTAAGGGTCGGCTTGCCGGCACGGCGCTCGACAGCCTCGACCGCGCGGCGCTGATTAATCTGTTGGGCGAGATCGACGCCGACAGCCGCGATCTACTTGCAGCTTATCTTGACCGCCGGGCGCCCGGCTGGCGTGAGCACGCGCAAGGCGATGCGGGTGCGAGCGGCGGGCCGCGGCCGTCGTCCGGCGGCAAAATGACTGAAGAGGAAGCTTATCAGATCCTTGGCATTCAGCCCGGGGCGAGCGCGCAGGACATCAGTCGCGCCCACCGCTCCCTCATGAAGAAACTGCATCCCGACCAAGGGGGGACGACGTATCTTGCGGCCCGCGTCAATGAGGCCAAGGACGTTCTTCTGCGCCGCCATCGCTGAGGTACTCCATACCAACCTCGCGTGGCCTTCCAACTCCGGCTGACAACCCGCACGCGCCCCGTTTGCCGGGGACTTGGAACATGATGGGGAAAGGTTGACGCCGCCTTTCCGCGGCGATCCCGCTCGAAAAAATCAATCCTTCAGCGCCATGCACTGGAAGTCGCTGCGCTTGAGCTCGCGGCAGACGGCTTCGGCGGAGGCCTGCTTGTCGAAGCCGGCGAAGCGGGCGCGATAGAGCGCCTTGTCGCCCTTCTGCACCCGCTCGGTGAACGGGTCCTTGGCGGCGAGCGCGGCATGCAGCTTGAGCTGCGCTGCGCTCAAATGCTCCTTGGCATCGTTCACGTCGTCGAAAGCGCCAATCTGGATCAGCCAGCCGCCACGCGCGTGAATTGGCCTGGACGGTATGGCGGTCTCGAGCTTGGCGGGTTGCGCGTCGGCGATCTCGGCGCGATCCGCTTCAAGCGGCGCCTGTTCGACTTTGGCGGCGACGTTGGCGGGGACTTGCGAAGATACTCGCGCGGCGGGCGCGATCGGCATCGGTTCGGCGGGCGCGGGTGGCGCGGCTTGCGGCGCCGGAGTTTTGAGATCGATGGCGGGCGCCGCCGATGCGACTACGGTCGGCCGCTGCTCGGTGACGGCGGCGGCAGCCTGCGCCTGCATGCTCGGTTGGGACGCCGTGGGCTGCAGCGCCGGAGGCACGACTGGCACCAGCATCGGCATCGGCGCCAGCGACGCGGTTTGCACCGGCACCGTGCGGTAAGAAATGGTTCGCACCAAGACCGGTTTGATCGGAGCGTTGGAGCCGGCGGCCGGGGCATTGACGCTTGCCGTTGGCGTCGGATCGGCGCGCGAGGCGAACGAGGTCGAGGTGAGCTTGGTCGACGACAGAGGAGAATTGGCGAAGGCGATCGGCTCGTTGTGATGGATGGTCGCGTCGGCGATCATCGGCGCGGTGCGATGCAGCGCGGCTTCCTTGATGTGGTCGGCGATCAGTTCGCGCATGCGCGCGTCGCGCTCGGATGCGCTCGGACCGCCCATGACCACGGCGACCAAATAGCGTCCGTCGCGATGCAGCGAGGTGAGCAGATTGAAGCCGGAGGCCCGCGTAAATCCGGTCTTGATGCCATCGACGCCTTCGACCTCGCTCAACAGGTGGTCGTGCCCGCGGATGGTTTCACCGTGAAAGACGAAGGCCTGCGTCGAAAAGTATTTGTAATAGCGCGGGAAGCCATCCTGGATGGCGCGGCCGAGCAAAGCCTGGTCGCGCGCGGTGGTGATCTGATCGTCGTCCGGCAGGCCCGACGCGTTGACATAAGTCGTGTGGGCCATGCCCAGCGCGCGGGCCTTCTGCGTCATCATCTTGGCGAAGGCTTGCTCACTGCCGCCGAGATACTCGGCAATGACGACTGCTGCATCATTGGCGGACCGGGTGACGATGCCCTTGATGGCATCCTCGACCGTGATGGTCTGCCCGGGCTTGAGCCCGAGCTTGGTCGGGTCCTGCTCGGAGGCATGTTGGGAAACCGGCAGCGGCGTATCGAGCTTGAGCCTGCCGGCGTCGAGACGCTCGAACAACAGATAGAGCGTCATCACTTTGGTCAGCGACGCCGGATGGCGCAAGGCGTCCGGATTCGACGCTTGCAGCACCGCGCCGCTGTTGCCGTCGATCATGATCGACGCAAACGGCGGATCGTAGCCTTCGGCGCGGGCGTGATGATGGTGGATCGAAATGCGATGATGACGGTGCGCGACAGCGGCATCGCTGTTGATGGTGAGAGCCGCTGCGAGCGCGGCCAAGCTCAAGAGACCGCCACGAACCCCGTTACGGGCTCCGATATTCACCCATGCCATTGCGCACCCCGTCCCTGAACGCGCCCAGCCCCCGAAAGGCCGCCCCTTTTTGCACCTGTGGGCGTGTGCTCCCCCCGCCAAATAGCAGCCGGATTTAAGGCCGCTTACGCCGACGAGAGAGGCATTTCCCTACGCGATCGTTACCTTTACAACACGGTCAAGCACGTTAGGCGAACGCCGTTGCGAAAGGGTTAAGTCCCCGCCGCGCCGCTATTTTGTGCATTTGACGACACCCGTTGCACTCTATTGTGCACTGCACTATAATATCATCGATGCCGCAAACGGCCTTTTCAAGGCAACGGGCCCACGCGGAGCCCAAGCGGGCTTTAACCATAGCGCACACAGCCGGTCGCCCCGAGGAGCCATCATGACCAACGAAGAGATGCAGAAATTCGGCAAGGACAGCATGGAGACGATGATGTCGTCGTTCGGCGCGTGGTCGAAAAGCGCCCAAGCCATCGCCGTCGAGCTCACCGACTTCTCGAAGAAGTCGCTTGAGGATTCCGCCGCCGCCTGGGAGCGCCTCATCGGCGCCAAGACCCTGGAGAAGGCGATGGAAGTGCAGAGCGACTATCTGAAATCCTCGTATGAGGATTTCGTCGCCGAAGCGACCAAGCTTAGCGAGCTCTATGCCGGTCTCGCCAAGGAGGCCTACAAACCGTTCGAGGGCGCCTTGGCGAAAGCCGGGATGAAGTAACGTATTACGGCGTCGTCGCCAGGATTACCGAGGCTTCACACCTTCGGAGGCAGCGCGGACTCGATCGCAGCGGCGATGCGGGCGAGCGTCTGCTCGATCCGGCTGACGCGAAAGGCGATGTGCTCGAGCGCATAGGCCGCACGCTTGTCGGCCGACGGCATGCTCTGGGCGTCGTAATCCGGAACGAACTCCGCTTCCATTTCGCGTACGAGTCTCGCCCGCCGGGTGAGGTCGACCATGGTCACCTCCTATCGCAGTTGCTGCCGTATTTTGCGCGATCAATAGCCAAGTCGGCGGCCGGCACCAATTGGTCCCTGCGCGGCATCGCGCAGGGATCGTCGCCGGCCGGCCTTGGTGGTCTTGCCGCGAATCGTTTGCGGCTATGCCGAATTTGCCGGAAACGGGTTGCGCGTGCCGGTGGGCGGCATATCTGACGGCCTCGGCGACGCCGCAAAACCATATCAATGTGACAGAACTCGCGGAATCGCCGGCCGCCGCAATTAATGCATAGCGGCAACGCTATCGATTTGGCACGGAAAGCGCATTAGCTTTATCATGGCGCATCGGGGGCACCGCAAGCCGCCGCGCGAACAGCGCCAACCGAAGGTCCGGAAGACGAACGAACCAATGCCGCCGCTTGACGTTACTATCACCGTACGACCGGTCCGCCTGGCCGACGACGATCGCAAGCGCAAAGGCGATGGCGGTCCCGGCACGGCGGTCATTACCAAGACCAAGCCGCAGACCAAGCGGCCGAACCTTTATCGGGTGCTGCTGCTCAACGACGACTACACGCCGATGGAGTTCGTGGTCCACGTCCTGGAGCGGTTCTTCAACAAGGATCACGAGGCGGCGCATCGGATCATGATGCATGTGCATCAGCACGGCATCGGCGAATGCGGTATCTTCACCTATGAGGTGGCGGAAACTAAAGTGACGCAGGTTATGGACTTTGCCCGCAAACATCAGCATCCTTTGCAATGCATCATGGAAAAGAAGTGATTCCGGGGGGAAGCTTCCAATACAAACGATGAGAAGTTGAAATGCCCACGTTCTCGCGCAGCCTCGAACAGTCGCTTCACCGGGCTCTGGCCCTCGCCAACGAGCGTCATCACGAATACGCCACCCTGGAGCATCTCCTCCTGGCGTTGATCGAGGATCAGGATGCCGCGGCGGTGATGCGGGCATGCAACGTGGATCTGGAGAAGCTGCGCCGCAGCCTCATCGCCTATCTCGAATCCGAACTGGATAATCTGGTCACCGACGGAGCGGAGGACAGTAAGCCCACCGCCGGCTTTCAGCGTGTCATTCAACGTGCCGTCATCCACGTACAGTCCTCCGGCCGCGAGGAGGTGACCGGAGCGAACGTGCTGGTCGCGATCTTCGCCGAGCGCGAGAGCCACGCCGCCTATTTCCTGCAAGAGCAGGACATGACCCGCTACGACGCGGTCAATTACATCAGCCACGGCATCGCCAAGCGGCCCGGCATGTCGGAAGCCCGCCCGGTGCGCGGCTCAGACGAGGAGAACGACGCCAAATCCGGCGACGAGCAGAAAAAGAAGGGCGACGCGCTCGAAGCCTATTGCGTCAACCTCAACAAGAAGGCGCGCGAGGGCAAGATCGATCCGCTGATCGGCCGCGAGTCCGAGATCAACCGCACCATCCAGGTGCTGTGCCGCCGCCAGAAGAACAATCCGCTGTTCGTCGGCGAGGCCGGCGTCGGCAAGACCGCCATCGCCGAAGGTCTGGCGCGCCGCATCGTCCACGGCGAAGTGCCGGACGTGCTACGCAATGCCACGGTATTCGCGCTCGACATGGGCACGCTGTTGGCCGGCACCCGCTATCGCGGCGACTTCGAGGAGCGGCTCAAGCAGGTCATCAAGGAGCTTGAGGCCTATCCCGGCGCCATCCTGTTCATCGACGAAATTCATACCGTGATCGGCGCCGGCGCCACATCCGGCGGCGCCATGGACGCCTCGAACCTGCTCAAGCCGGCCTTGGCGTCGGGCACGGTGCGCTGTATCGGCTCGACCACCTACAAGGAGTACCGGCAGTATTTCGAGAAGGATCGGGCGCTGGTGCGGCGCTTCCAGAAGATCGACGTCAACGAGCCGACCATCCCGGACGCCATCGAAATCCTCAAAGGGCTCAAACCCTATTTCGAGGATTACCACAAGCTCAAATACACCAATGATGCGATCAAGGCGGCGGTCGAGCTGTCGTCGCGCTACATCCACGACCGCAAGCTGCCGGACAAGGCGATCGACGTGATCGACGAATCCGGCGCGGCGCAGATGCTGCTGCCGGAAGGCAAGCGCAAGCGCACCATCGGGCTCAAGGAGATCGAGACCACGATCGCCACCATGGCGCGGATTCCGCCGAAAGCGGTGTCGAAGGACGATGCCGAGGTGCTGCAGAACTTGCAGGAGACGCTCAAGCGCGTGGTCTACGGCCAGGACAAGGCGATCGAAGCGCTGTCGGCCTCGATCAAGCTTGCCCGCGCCGGCCTGCGCGAGCCGGAAAAGCCGATCGGCTGCTATCTGTTCTCCGGCCCGACCGGCGTCGGCAAGACCGAAGTGGCGAAGCAGCTTGCCGCCACGCTCGGCGTCGAGCTGATCCGTTTCGACATGTCGGAATATATGGAGCGCCACACTATATCGCGGCTGATCGGGGCGCCGCCCGGCTATGTCGGCTTCGACCAGGGCGGGCTCCTCACCGACAGCGTCGATCAGCATCCGCACTCCGTGCTCCTCCTCGACGAGATCGAGAAGGCGCATCCGGACCTGTTCAACGTGCTTCTGCAGATCATGGATCACGGCAAGCTCACCGACCATAACGGCAAGCAGGTCGACTTCCGCAACGTGATCCTGATCATGACCACCAATGCCGGCGCCGCCGACATGGCCAAGGCCGCCTTCGGCTTCACGCGAAGCAAGCGCGAGGGCGACGACATGGAGGCGATCACAAAACTGTTCGCGCCGGAATTCCGCAACCGGCTCGACGCCATCATCACCTTCGCGCATCTGTCGCCCCAAATCATCGCCATGGTGGTCGAGAAGTTCGTGCTGCAGCTCGAGGCGCAGCTCGCCGACCGCGACGTGACGATCGAGCTTTCCGACGAAGCCACGCAATGGCTGATCGCCAACGGTTATGACGAGCTGATGGGTGCGCGGCCGATGGCGCGAGTCATCCAAGAGCACATCAAGAAGGCGCTGGCCGACGAGGTGCTGTTCGGCAAGCTCAAGTCCGGCGGCCACGTCCGCGTCGTCGTCGTTACCGATGAGGCCGGCAACAGCAAGCTCAATTTCGAATATCCGGACGGCCCGGTGAAGCCGCGGCCGGAAAAGCTGCCCGAGCCGCGCCGTGCCAAGGCCAAGCGGCGCTCCTCGCCGCGGAAGAAGCCGCCGGGCTCCGGCCCTGGTGGTGACGAGCCGCCGCGCCGCGGTACGGTGCCGAAAGTGCCGCTGGTAAAGGTCTGACGGTCCGCCGGCGTTCTGATCAAATGACTGAGCGCGATCCGTGCAAGGGCGCGAGCACGCCCGCATAGGCGAGCAGCCGGTCGCTATCGTTCGGCGGAAAGTCTAATCCTCAAGCAGCGAGCTCGGCAGCTTGAAGCGCTGAGCTTCGTTCGGGCGCGGATCGAATTTCGCCGACACGTCCGAACCGAGACATCTGATTTTCGCGGCATAGTGCACGCGGTAGCGCGACCCTTCGTAGAGGGCGCGAGCGTGCCCGAAGACGTGGCGGCGGCCGGCTTTGTCGACATGGAGGCGAATCATATGTCCGCAGATCGGACATGACGTTCGCAGAGGATGAAGCCGGCTTCCGCCAAAAAGCTTGACGCCAAGGAGCTTGAAGAACTCAACGACCCATACGGAAAGGTGCCGCATGTTCGCCTCCTGCCAAGATGAGGCGATATTTGCACAGCACTGTGTCTAAAAATAGATGTCTGCGCGAAAATTGCTTTATCCGGCCTCAACTGCGCCGATGCCGAGCGAGCTCCCGCGCAAACCAGATCGCCAGCACCGGCAGCGTCGCGGCGGTGCCGAAAAACAGCGGCACCGCGCCGGCGCGGTCGATGATCAGCGCCCCCAAAGCGACGCCGACCGTTTGCCCGATGAAGATTGCCGACGAGAAGATCGCGACCGCGGTGCCGCGCGCCTCCGGCGTCATCTGCGTGGCATTGGTCTGCAGCGTGTTGTGCAACATGTAGAAGCCAAGCCCGATGGCGGCCGTTCCGAACGGCGCCAGCCACCAGGCCGGCGCCAGCGATAAGGCGATGTAACCCGCCGCTATCGTGAATCCGCCGGTGACGGCGAGACGGACCTGGCCGAGCCGGTAGACGAACGTCTTGACCAGGGCGGCGTAAATCAATCCGCCGATGCCGAAGCAGCCGACGCTAAGCCCGATCAGGGTGAAACTGAGCGCAAAGCGGGCGTGCAGATGGGCGCCGATATAGGCGAAGGCGCCCCACAACAGCGCGTTCTCGATGAAGGCGGCAATGATCACGATGCGGGCGAACGGCGTTTTGAGGACGGCGGCATAATCGGCGAAGAAGCTCTTGGCCGTTTCGCCCGGATGGCTCGGCTGGTGGGTCAGCGGGTTGGTGATGAGCTCATAGACCAGCCCGGCGGTCGCCACCGCGAAAATTCCCGACAGCACGAAGAACACGTTGCGCCAGCCGACCAGATCGCCGAGCACGCCGCCGGCGGCCTGGCCGAACAGCTGGCCGAGGATTTGTCCGGTGAGGTAGCGGCCGAGGATGGTCTGGCGTTGGTCGTAAGGCGTGACGTCGCCGACATAGGCCATCGAGATCGGGATGATCCAGCCGCCGGCCGCGGCGCCGGTGGCGAACCGCGCCAAGCCCAGCTCCGGCAGCGACCTAGCCAAGCCGCAGAGCGCCACCATCACCGTGCCGATGGCGCAGGTGATCGCCACCGTGCGGTATTTGCCGAAGCGGTCGCCGAACGGGCCGATGACAAGCTGGATCGAGCCGTGGGCGACGGCATAGGCGGTCACCACGATGGCCGCGATGCCGATCGCGGTGTGGAAGTCGGCCGCGATCTGCGGCAGCAGCGAATCGGTCACCCGCACTTGCGCCTGGCTGGCGAAGCCGGCCACCGCCAACAGCATGATGGCCCGCGTGGGAGTCTTGCGCGGCAGCGTTGCGGCGGATGTGATCGAGGCAGGAACGTCCAATTGAGGAGCCGTTGTGAGGAGGTGGCGTTGACAGTGCGGGCAGGCCGGGCTTTCTACCGCGCCGAATGGCGAACATGAAATGATCGAAAACAGATACCAGCCCAGCGCGGTCGAACCCCGCATTTACCAAGCCTGGGAGGACGCAGGCGCCTTCCGCGCCGGCCGGCCGGAGCGCGCGGCGGCCGAGCCCTATTGCATCGTCATCCCGCCGCCCAACGTCACCGGCTCGCTGCATATGGGCCACGCGCTCAACAATACGCTCCAGGACATTCTCGCCCGCTTCGAGCGGATGCGCGGCAAGGACGTGCTATGGCAGCCGGGCACCGACCATGCCGGAATCGCCACCCAAGCCGTGGTCGAACGGCAGCTCGCCGAGCGCAAAGAGCCGTCGAGCCGCGACATGGGGCGCGAAGCCTTCATCAAGCGCGTCTGGGAGTGGAAGGCGGAATCCGGCGGCACCATCATCAGCCAGCTTAAGCGATTAGGCGCCTCCTGCGACTGGTCGCGCGAGCGCTTCACCATGGACGAGGGTCTGTCGCGCGCGGTGATGAAAGTCTTCGTCACGCTCTATCGCGAAGGCCTGATCTACAAGGACAAGCGGCTGGTCAATTGGGACCCGAAGCTGAAGACTGCGATCTCCGATCTCGAAGTGCAGCAGGTCGAGACCAAGGGGCATCTCTGGTACATCAAATATCCGATCGAAGGCTCAGACGAATTTATCGTCGTGGCGACCACGCGGCCGGAAACCATGCTCGGCGACGTCGCCGTGGCGGTGCATCCGCAGAATGAGCGGTTGAAGCATCTGATCGGCAAGCACGCGATCCTGCCGCTGGTCGGCCGCCGCATTCCGATCATCGCCGACGACTATGCCGATCCGGAAAAAGGCTCGGGCGCGGTGAAGATCACGCCCGCGCATGACTTCAACGACTTCGAGGTCGGCAAGCGGCACGATCTGCCGCTGATCAATGTGCTAGATCGCGAAGGGAAGATGCGAACTGATGTGTTGTTTGCCGAATACAATCGCTGGGAGCATTACAAGAATAATCGACCTGAACTGATAACAACAAGTTTCGTATATAGACCCAATCAAGAGCTTGAGAAGCTAAACAAACGTGATCGTTTCGAGGCCCGCAAAGAGATTGTCCGGCTTTTGGAAAGCCAGTCGCTGATCGATAAAATTGAACCTCACGCCCATGCAGTACCCCACGGTGACCGGTCTAATGCGGTAATTGAGCCGTTTTTGTCCGACCAATGGTACGTCGACGCCAACAGGCTGGCGCAGGATGCGATCGCAGCGGTGCGCGAGCGCAAAACGGTGTTCGTGCCAGCACAATGGGAAGCAACCTTCTTCAACTGGATGGAAAACATCCAGCCTTGGTGTATATCGCGGCAAATCTGGTGGGGACATCAAATTCCCGCTTGGTATGGGCCGACGCACCCCGACCAGTACGGCATTTCGGCAGCACCCGATCACATTTGGCAGCAAGAGACTTTTGTTGCTTTCTCAGTACAAGAAGCGCTTGAGGCAGCAAAGAAGTTCTATCCTGCTGGAATTGAAATAAGCGTTGCGAACAATGAAGAAGAATTCATGGCGTGGAGAGAAAGTTATGTCTACGGCGGACGGGGGCCGATAAAGCTTTTTCGTGACCCTGATGTTCTCGACACCTGGTTCTCCTCGGCGCTGTGGCCGTTCTCGACGCTGGGCTGGCCCGACGACACGCCGGAACTCAAACGCTTCTATCCGACCAATACTCTCGTCACCGGCTTCGACATCATCTTCTTCTGGGTCGCCCGCATGATGATGATGGGATTGCACTTTATGCAAAAGGAGCGGCCTGCCGCTCCGTCTGATCAATGGGTGCCGTTCCGCGACGTCTACATCCACCGCCTGGTGCGTGACGCTTCCGGCGCCAAGATGTCGAAGTCGAAGGGCAACGTGGTCGATCCGCTTGGCGTCATCGACGAATACGGCGCCGATGCCTTGCGCTTTACGCTGGCGCGCGGCGCCGCGCAGGGCCACGACATCCGGCTTGGTCCGCAGGAGGTCGAGAATAATCGTAACTTCGCGACCAAACTCTGGAACGCGGCCCGCTTTACTGAGATCAACGGCTGCGCCCGCGATCCCGATTTTGATCCGCGCCACGCCAAGGAGACGCTCAATCGCTGGATCGTGCATGAGACGGCAAAAGCTGGGCGAGAGGTCACGGACGCCATCGAAGCCTACAAATTCAACGACGCAGCCGCCGCGGTCTATCGCTTCGTCTGGAATGTCTATTGCGACTGGTATCTCGAGCTGATCAAGCCGGTGCTGACCGGTTCGGATGGCGAGGCGAAAAACGAAACGCGCGCGGCCGCCGCCTGGGTGCTCGACGAAATCCTGAGACTGCTCCACCCGTTCATGCCGTTCATCACCGAAGAGTTGTGGCGCGTCACCGCCGAGCAGGGCGTCAAGCGCGACCATCTGCTGGCATTAGATACTTGGCCGCAACACGACGGCCTCGATGACGCGGCAGCCGAGGCTGAGATCGGCTGGGTCGTCGATCTCGTCACAGCCATCCGCTCGGTGCGCGCCGAGATGAACATTCCGGCCGCAACCATGCTGCCGGTGGTGATGGCCGGCGCTTCGCCGCAGACGATCGCGCGGGCGCGGCACTGGGCGGGGATCGTGCAGCGGCTTGTCCGCGTTGCCGATATTTCCTTTGCCGATGCACCGCCACAAGGCGCGGTGCAGCTTGTGGTGCGCGGTGAAGTCGCGGCGCTGCCGCTCAAAGGCGTCATCGACCTCGCCGCCGAGCGCGCCCGGCTCGCCAAGGAAATGGCTAAGGCGGACGCCGATATCGCGCGCGTCGATGCCAAGCTCGGCAATGCCAATTTCGTCGCCCGCGCGCCGGAAGAAGTGGTCGAGGAGGAAAAGGAAAAGCGTGAGGAGGCGCAAGCGCGCAAGGCCAAGATCGCCGAAGCGCTGGAGCGGCTCAAAGGTGCGGCCTGACGCCGGTGGCGGCGCGATATATTACTCGATTGCGCCCACGGAATTTTAACGTGCTAAGCGCATGATTGCCGAAGGGAGAGGTCATCGGGAATCGCGCCATGGCGATCAGTGAAGCGCCGCAGGTCAGCTGGAACGACAGAAGAATAGTCCTCGATCCGAGCAAACCGCGCGGCCCGCAATTAGCGCGGATCGCAGCGCAGATTTTCGGAATTTTGGGCGGCCCCATCTTCGGTTTGACCGGGATGGTCGGTTACCCGATCCTCATTCCGGATCGCATCTTAGTGGCTGGCGGTCTCGCCGGCATCGTGTTGTGGTTTGCCGCCAGTTTCTTCTTCATCCGCGACAAGTTCTTTCCAAGCGACACGCCTTACTCCGGCAAGCTGATGGTGCGTTTCGGCATTGCCATCTGCGCCGTCGGATGGACGATCGGTTGCATCGATATCGCCAACGGCTATGCAACGCCCGTGATCGCCAGGGACGTCCCGGTTGCGTATAAGCGCGCGTCGCGCGACAACGACCCGGAGCGCCGCAGCTATTATGTCGGCGCGCGTTTGTGGTCGTCGCCGCGCGACATTGTGGAAATCACCGTGCCGCGGGACTTGTTCAATCGCCTCGATGTCCCAAATACCGACGAGGAGATGTCGCATCCGGACTTTGGCGCCATGCCGAACGCCGGCCACGTCCGTCTCCTGGTCGGCCAGGGCCGCTTTGGAATCGAATGGCTGCACGGCGTGGCGAATACCGCGGCGGGCAAGTAGCGGCAAAATTCCGAATGACGCGCTGACATTGGCGTCATCTATTGCTACATCGCCTTCGCATGAGAATCTTCCTCGCCGGTGCGACCGGAGTCATCGGCCGGCGATTGACGCCGCTCCTTGTCGCCGCTGGACACACAGTCACCGGTACGACGCGGTCCGCCGAAAAGGCCGAGGCGCTGCGAGAGCAAGGCGCGCGGGCGACCGTCGTCGACGTTTTCGACCGTGAGGCTTTGCACGACGCCGTGGTGCGGGCGCGTCCCGAGATCGTGATCCATCAACTGACCGACCTGCCGCAAGTGTTCGACCCCGAACGCCGCGGCGAAGCGCTGCGCCGCAATGCCAGGCTCCGCATCGAGGGCACGGCTAACCTTGTCGCGGCGGCGCAGGCCGCGGGCGCCAACCGGCTGATCGCCCAAAGCATCGCTTTCATCTACGCCGACGGTCCGGAGCCCCACGCCGAGAGCGATCCGCTCGCCGTCGCCGAGGGCGACGATCTCAACGCGCTGACCGCGCGCGGCGTGCGCGCGCTCGAAGACACGGCGCTCAATACGCCGGGCATCGACGGCATCGTGCTGCGCTACGGCCGGCTTTATGGCCCCGGCACATGGTTTGAAGCCGCCCATGGCCGCGGGCCGCTGCACGTCGACGCGGCGGCGCAGGCGGCCTTGCTTGCCGTCGCGCGCGGCGCGCCGGGCATCTACAACATCGTCGAAGACGATGGCGCGGTGACGATCGACAGGGCCCGGCGAGAATTCGGCTTCGATCCGGCCTTCAGGCTCAAGTGAAACTCGTGACTGCTACGCACTGCGCTTACGCTTAGCTTCCACATAGCTGCGCAGCACCGCGCCCATCCGCGACTGATAGCCTTTGCCGGTGCGTTTGAACCAGCCGATGACATCGGGATCGAGACGCAGCGTAATTTGTTGCTTCGTCAACGGAATGCGCAATTCGGCCTTGTCCCAAAAGCCGGGCGGAATGACGCCGGCGTCCGGATCGGCCGCCGCACGACGCTCGATTTTCTCATCGCTCATTTCGCGAAACGCTTTGCTCAAAGGTTTTGGCGCTGGCATATCGTCAAGGCTCTTATACCTGACGATGCGCTCGCGCATTTTGGTAGTCTTTGCGGTCATTCCTACTCGCTTTCCATGCTGTGATGATCCTGATCTTGCCTTCTCGTTCAGTGAATACGACCCGGATTACTTCACCATTGTATTCTCCGAGAGCTATCAAACGTCTCTCGCCGAAATCGCGTCGCGTGTCCTCGGCGGTCAACATATAGCCACGGAATATTTCCGCGGCTTCACGAAATCCTATGCCGTGCTTGCGCTTGTTGGCCGCGTCTTTGGCGGCACTCCACTCGAATTCCATTTGTAATGTAGCTACAAAGTGTAGTTGCCGCAATATCGATGCGTGAAATATACAACTATAAGTGTATCGCGGTTGCGGCCGCCGAAAACGGCTTGCTCAAAAACCGCGACCCCTTCTCCCCATAGCGCCATGGCAGCTCCGCCGCCTTGGTGATGCCGATACGCGGGCCGGCGACGACCTCCACTTCGCCCTGGCGGGCGAAGAGCGCAAACGGCGGCCGGTCGAGCGCCAAGCCGTTATGGGCCCGGGTGACGCCGAGCGCTTGGCATAGCCGGCCCGGGCCGGAGCCCAGCAGCCGCTCGTCAGCCACGCCCCGCCGGCGGCGCATGACGGCGAGGCCCGCCGTCGGTTCGAGGGCCCGGATCAGGACCGCGCTGGCCGAGCCCTTGGGCTCGCAGACAAAATTCAGGCACCAGTGAATGCCGTAGGAGCGGTAGACATAGGCATAGCCCGGCGGCCCAAACATGACCCCATTGCGCTCGGTCGGGCCGTGAAAGCTGTGCGCCGCCGGCTCGGTATGGTGATAGGCCTCGACTTCGACCAGCCGGCCGCCGACCCCGTTGACGAGGAGCGTCGCGCCGATCAGATCGGGCGCGACCTCATGGACGCTGCGATTGAAGAAGCTTTTGGTCAGGCGTTTCGGCACCCGCCATCGTCGCAAGCGCGGCACTCTTTGGTAAATCGCGAATTAACCGCATACCGTCGGAGCGGCCGAATCTGTGGCTTCACGGCAACAGCATTGGAACATTTCAAATTGCCGCACTGCACACTGACCAAACGCCCCTTTTTGGCCATAGGATTTCTAGACATCGACAGCCGACGACCGGTCCGTAGTGGATGTTAGGTCGCTGCGTACTTCCGGTCTCGCTTTGTTTGGGCCGGAGGAAAAGGGGCGAAGGGGCTTGAGTAAGGCCCGCTGAAGTATGGACGCCAAAACCGATCTGAAATCGCGCCTGCCGAGCAGGCACGCGACCGAAGGCCCTGAACGCGCGCCGCACCGCGCGTTCTATTACGCGATGGGGCTGACGCGAGAGCAAATCCACCAGCCATTCGTTGGCGTCGCCACCTGCTGGAATGAAGCGGCGCCCTGCAATATCGCGCTGATGCGCCAAGCCCAGGCGGTGAAGCGCGGTGTCGCCGCCGTCGGCGCGACAGCGCGGGAATTCTGCACCATCACCGTGACCGACGGCATCGCCATGGGCCACGAGGGGATGAAATCGTCCCTGCCGTCACGGGAAGTCATTGCCGACTCAGTGGAATTGACGGTGCGCGGCCATTCCTATGACGCTCTGATCGGCGTTGCCGGCTGCGACAAGTCGCAGCCGGGCATGATGATGGCGATGTGCCGGCTCAACGTGCCCTCGATCTACATCTATGGCGGCTCGATCCTGCCGGGCACGTTCAAAGGCCAGCCCGTGACCATTCAGGACGTCTATGAGGCGGTCGGCAAGCACTCGATCGGCGCGATGAATGACGCCGATCTCGAGACGCTGGAGCAGAATGCCTGTCCGTCGGCCGGCGCTTGCGGCGCACAATTCACCGCCAACACCATGGCGACGGTCTCCGAAGCGATCGGCCTCGCGTTGCCCTATTCGGCCGGCGCCCCGGCGCCGTACGAGATTCGCGATAAGTTCTGCATGCTGGCCGGCGAGATGATCATGGATCTGATCGCCAACAACATCCGTCCGCGCGACATCGTCACCCGCAAGGCGCTGGAGAACGCCGCGGCGGTCGTTGCCGCCACCGGCGGTTCGACCAATGCCGCCTTGCACCTGCCGGCGATCGCCAATGAATGCGGCGTGAAATTCGATCTGTTCGACGTCGCCGAAGTCCTGAAAAAGACACCTTATATCGCGGATTTAAAACCGTCCGGCCGTTATGTCGCCAAAGACATGTTCGAAGCTGGCGGCGTTCCGCAGCTGATGAAGACGCTGCTCGACCATGGCTACCTGCATGGCGACTGCCTCACCGTCACCGGACGCACCATCGCCGAGAATCTCAAATCGGTGAAGTGGAACGCCGATCAGGCCGTCATCTATCCGGCCAACAAGCCGATTCTGCCGACCGGCGGCGTCATTGGCCTGAAAGGCAATCTCGCACCCGAAGGCGCCATCGTGAAAGTCGCCGGAATGGAGCGTCTGCAGTTTTCCGGGCCGGCACGCTGCTTCGACGGCGAGGAAGCCTGCTTCGAGGCGGTCAAGACCAAGAAGTACAAGGAAGGCGATGTGCTGGTGATCCGCTACGAAGGTCCGAAGGGCGGTCCCGGCATGCGGGAAATGCTGTCGACCACCGCGGCGCTCTATGGCCAGGGCATGGGCGGCAAGGTCGCGCTGATCACCGATGGCCGCTTCTCCGGCGCCACCCGCGGTTTCTGCGTCGGCCATATCGGCCCGGAAGCCGCAGTCGGCGGCCCGATCGCGCTCATCCGCGACGGCGACATCATCCATCTCGATGGCGAGAAGGGAACGCTCAACGTCGATGTGACGCCGAGCGAATTCGAGAAGCGGGCCAAAGACTGGAAGCCGCGCGAAGGCCAATTCGCGTCCGGCTATTTGTGGAAATACACCCAGCAGGTGGGAGCGGCCCGCGACGGCGCCGTCACCCATCCCGGCGCGGCGGCTGAGAAGGCGTGCTATGCGGATATCTAGCGCACGCATAGCGACGGGTAGCACGGTCGCGAGCCTTGTCGGCGCCGGCGGTCTTGTGCTGGCGCTGTTGGGTCATGGCAGCCTCGCGCCGGAGCCAGCGCTGGCCTTCGACGGCACAACGTCGCCGGCAACCGCGTCGCTGTCGCCAAGCGATGGCTTACGCGCCGGCGCGCATGCCCCGGAAGTCGGAGCCAAGTCGAGCGCTTTGACCGCATTGCAATATGCGGCCGAGCAGGGCGAGCCGGTGGCGCAATGGAAGCTCGGCCGCATGTATGCCGACGGCGACGGCGTGCCGCGCGACGAGTTGCGCGCCTTCAATTATTTCAGCCAAATCGCCAACGCGCACCCGGACGAAGTGCCCGGCACGCCGCAAGCGCGATTTGTCGCCAATGCCTTTGTGGCGCTGGGACATTACTATCTGAACGGCATCCCGAATTCGCAAATCGAGGCCGATCCGAATCGCGCCCGCGAAATGTTCGACTATGCCGCTACCTATTTCGGCGACGCCGACGCGCAATATGAGCTCGGTCGGCTTTACCTCAACGGCAAGCCGAGCGATCCGCATCAGGCGGCGCGCTGGTTCCTCCTTGCCGCGACCAAGGGCCATTGCCACGCGGAAATCGCGCTCGGCGACATGCTGTTCCGTGGCCAGGCCGTGCCGCGGCAAGCCGCCCGCGGCCTGATGTGGCTTACGCTGGGCAAGGATTGCGCCGGCAACGACGAAAGCTGGGTCAAACCGCTGTACGACACCGATTTTCAGCACGCCAGCGACGACGATCGCGCTTTGGCGCTGGTTTATCTGGAAGACTGGCTCAAGGGCCGGCGCGATTAGCGAACACTATTTCGCTTCGATATCCAGATCGATCCACACTGGCACGTGGTCGGACGGTTTTTCCCAGGTCCGCACGTGGCGGTCGATGCCGGCGTCGCTGAGCTTGTCGGCGGCGGCCGGCGACAGCAACAGATGATCGATGCGGATGCCGTTGTTCTTCTGCCAGGCGCCGGCCTGATAGTCCCAAAAAGTATAAAGGCTGGCATCGTCGCTGGTGGCGCGGATGGCGTCGGTAAGTCCGAGATTGACCAGCGCGCGGTATTCGTCGCGCGTCTTCGGCAGAAACAGCGCGTCGCCGGTCCAGGCTTGCGGATTTTTCGCATCGGCCGCAGTCGGGATGACGTTGTAGTCGCCGGCCATGATCAGCGGCTCCTCCAGCAACAGGCGTTCGCGCGCATAGGCGGCCAACCGCTTCATCCAGCCGATCTTGTAGGTGTATTTTTCGGTGTCCGGCGGATTGCCATTGGGTAGATAGATGCTGGCGATCCGCAGCGCGCCGTGCGCCGTCGATACCACGCCTTCGATAAAGCGGGCGTGATCGTCCTGCGCATCGCCGGGCAGGCCGTTTTTCACTTCATCGAATGGAAATTTTGACAACAGCGCGACGCCGTTGAACGTCTTTTGTCCGTGCACGGCGACGTTATAGCCGAGCGCCTCGAATTCCATCCTGGGAAAGGCATCGTCGACGCATTTGGTCTCTTGCAGGCAGACGATGTCGGGCTTGCGCTCGGCAAGCCAAGCGCGCGTGGAATCAAGCCGCTGCTTGATCGAATTGACGTTCCAGGTGGCGATGCGCAAGGAAGATCTAAAGAGTTAGAGCGCGAAGCTGGTGCCGCAACCGCACGAGGCGGTCGCCTTCGGATTATTGACCTTGAACGACGAGCCGATCAGATCGTCGACGAAATCGATCTCCGAGCCGGCCATGTAATTGAGCGACATCGGGTCGATCAGCACCGTGGCGCCGCTCTTCTCGATGACGACGTCGTCGTCGGCCCGCGCCCGTTCGGTGTCGAATTTGTACTGGAAGCCCGAACAGCCGCCGCCTTCGACGCTGATGCGAAGCATGGTACCGGCTGGCTCCTTGCGCAGGATTTCGCCGATCTTGTGCGCCGCCCGCTCTGTCACCGTGACGTTAATCGTCATTTTATGCCCGGTTTTCGCCCGCGCCAATTGCAACACGACCCGCACGATAGTTAAGTGCGCCGCACGCGAAGGTCAATTGGCGAAGGCAAGCGCCGGTCAGGCCATTTTATGCCGATGGAAGCAGCGATTTCCCGTGCACCTTATGCGTGCGATCCGGGCCACAGCCGCGGCCGGCTCCATGCCGAGCCCGCGAGCCAAAGCCGCAGCGCCTTCCGCCGCGACTGCGATCGCGTCATCCACTCGACCGCGTTCCGCCGCCTCAAGCACAAGACCCAAGTCTTCGTCTTCGACGAGGGCGACCATTACCGCACGCGGCTCACGCATACGCTCGAAGTGACGCAGGTGGCCCGGGCGCTCGCCCGCCGGCTCCGCCTCGACGAAGATCTGGCCGAGGCGCTGGCGCTCGCCCACGATCTCGGCCACCCGCCGTTCGGTCACGCCGGCGAGCGCGCGCTCGATGCCTGCCTCGCCGCGTTCGGCGGCTTCGATCACAACGCCCAGACCTTGCGCATAGTGACCGCGCTGGAGCGCCGCTATCCGAATTTCGACGGCTTGAATCTGACCTGGGAAACGCTGGAAGGCCTCGTCAAGCACAACGGTCCGCTCTGCGATCGCAGCGGCGCGCCGCTCGGCCGCTATCGCGACCACGGCGTCCCGGCGACGATTCTGGACTACGACAGGCTGCAGGACCTGCAATTGTGGAGCTTTGCCGGCGTCGAAGCGCAAATCGCCGCCTTCGCCGACGACATCGCCTATGACGCCCATGACATCGACGACGGCCTGCGCGCCGCGCTGTTTCATATCGATGACATCGCCGCCGTGCCGCTGCCTGGCCGGATCATCGGCGACATCCGCGCGGCCTATCTGAGCCTTGACGAGCATCGGCTTGTCCACGAGCTAATCCGGCAGCTGATCGGCTTCCTCATCGACAACGTCGTCGCCGAGACCGGCCGCCGGCTTGCCAAGCTCGATCCGCGCTCGGCAGACGACGTGCGCAACGCCGCCGCGCCCGTTGCCGGCTTCTCGGCGAATGTTGGGGAAGCGGATCGCGCTATCAAAGCCTTCCTCAAGCCGCGGATGTACCGCCATCCGCGAGTCATGCGCGTGATGGACCAGGCGGCGGACGTGGTGCGTGACCTCTTTACCCGTTACAGCGCGCATTCCGGCGACCTGCCAGGGGAGTGGCAGGAGGGCCTCGCCGGCCTCGATGACGCCGCGCGGGCGCGGCACATCGCCGATTTCATCGCCGGCATGACCGACCGCTATGCGCTCGCCGAGCATGGCCGGCTCTTTGACTCGACCCCCGAATTGCGTTAGGCGCGCGGCGCCATGGCCAATACTCAGCAATTCATGAATGTATTCACCGAAACCCTGGAACGCGTGCGTGTGGCCGCACGCACAGTCGTTGGATCGGACGCAAATGTATTCCGTGTGGAGGTCGACCCGCCGCGCGATCCGAACCACGGTGACATTGCGACAAACGCCGCAATGGTGCTGGCCAAGGACGCTCGAAAGATCCCGCTGGAACTCGCAAAAGCCATTGCAAGTATATTGAGAACGGACGCTACTATTGCAGACGTCCAGGTCGCGCCGCCAGGCTTTATAAATCTCAGAATGAATCCTGGTGTGTGGGAGCAAGAGCTCCGCCGCGTGATCACATCAGGCATCAAGTACGGTCAGAGCAATGTCGGCCAAGATAAGCTGGTCAACGTTGAATATGTCTCAGCCAATCCGACGGGGCCGATGCACGTTGGCCATGGCCGGGGCGCGGTATTCGGCGATGCGCTCGCCAATCTCCTGGCTTTCACCGGCTACAAGGTCACGCGCGAGTATTACATCAACGATGCGGGCGCCCAGGTTGATGTGCTGGCGCGCTCCGTATTTCTGCGTTACCGGGAGGCGCTCGGTGAAGATGTCGGCCCGATTCCCGAGGGCCTCTATCCTGGTGATTATCTCAAGCCGGTCGGTGCCGCGCTCGCGGCAGAATTTGGCGATAGCCTAAGACGTGAGCCGGAAGCCAAATGGCTGCCGCTCGTGCGTGAGCGCGCGGTGAGATTGATGATGCTGCAGATTAGGAGCGATCTCGCTGCACTGAATATAGAGCACGACGAATTCTTTTATGAAAGCTCACTAGTCAGCGGCGGTCACGATGAGGTGGCAGAGACCATCGATGCACTTCGTCGGCTCGACTTGGTATATCAAGGACGATTGCCCCCGCCCAAGGGTGCACCAGTCGAGGATTGGGAGGATCGCGAGCAAACGCTGTTCCGCTCGACCAAATTCGGGGATGACGTTGATCGGCCACTCAAGAAATCCGACGGCACCTACACTTACTTCGCAACCGACATCGCCTACCACAGGGACAAGATTGAACGCGGCTTCGATTGTCTAATCGACGTGTGGGGTGCAGACCACGCCGGCTACATCAAGCGTATGAAGGCTGCAGTAAAGGCCATCGATTTCATCCGGAACGGACCTTCAGTCGAGTTCGAGCCAAAGGTGCTTCAGGATGTAAAAGTCGTACAGCTGGTCAAGCTGATGCGCGCAGGCGAGCCCGTCAAAATGTCTAAGCGGGCGGGTGACTTCGTGAAACTGCGTGACGTCATTGACGAAGTTGGATGCGACGCGGTCCGCTTCATGATGCTGTTTCGCAAAAACGACGCCGTGCTCGAATTCGACCTCGCCAAGGTGCTGGAGCAGTCGCGCGACAATCCGGTGTTCTACGTCCAGTACGGTCACGCTCGTGCGCAGTCGATCTTTCGCAATGCTCGGGCGGCGTTCCCGGACCTTCCCACTGACGTACCGGAACTGGCTGGGGTTGCGAATCTGGGACGGTTATCGGACCCTGCGGAACTCGGCCTGATGCGGCGGATCGCCCTTTATCCGCGAATCGTCGAGGCCGCTGCGGCGGCGCACGAACCGCATCGAATCGCCTTTTATCTGTTCGACTTAGCGTCCGAGTTTCATGCGCTTTATACGCTCGGCAATGCCTCGCCTCATTTACGCTTCATTATCCAAGATGATCGACAACTGACCGAGGCCCGGCTTGTGCTCGTACAAGGCGTGGCCACCGTACTCGCGTCGGGTCTCAACTTGCTGGGGGTCGCGGCGCCAGATGAGATGCGGTGATTCCTGCGCTGTTCGGCGTGACGTCCGAAGACAAGCGAGCGCAGTCGGGACAGAGTTTCGAGACAAGCTTAGTATCGCGTAACGCCTGAATTGGGGGCGCATTCAATGGCCGACAACAATTTCCGCTCTAACCGTGGCCGCGATGCCGGTGCGCCGGCGCGCTCTCAATCGGACGATCCGCTTGCCGAATTGGCGCGGCTGATCGGCCAGAGCGAGCCGGCGACCGATTACAATCGCGATCCACAAAGCGGCCCCGCGTTGGATCAGCCTGCCGGCGGCCTCGATTGGGCGGCTGAGGATCGCTACGCGCAACAGAATGAACCTGTCGAGGAGGATTACGACGCGCGCGCCGACGAGCGCTACTTGCCGGCCCAGCAGGCCGACATTCTTCCGACGTTTCGTCCCGGCCTACCGTCCTATGACGATGCCTATGAGCCGCCGGCTAGCCGCCAATTTTCACCCCCGGCGCGCGGTTTTAATGGCGCCCGCGATCATGCCTTGCCGCAACCGCCGCGTTTCCACGATGCGCCAGAGCCGGCGCAATCCTTAAGCCGTCAGCCGCCCGGCTTTCTGTCGCAATTGCCTGACGAGCGTGACTATGACGACCCGGAACAGGAAGGCGCGGCCGATCAAGCTTACGCACTGGAGGACTATGAGGAGGAAGCCCCCGCCGGCCGGCGGCGCAGCGGTCTCGTCGTCGTCGCCGCCGTTCTGGGTCTAGCGGTGCTCGGTACCGCCGGCGCGTTCGCCTATCGCGCCATGTTCGGCAGTTCGATGCTGCCGTCGCTGCCGCCGATCATCAAGGCGGAAGACGGGCCGAACAAGATCGTGCCGAACAAGCCGAAATCGAATGCGTCCGATCAAGCGAATGCGAACGCCGCGTCGGGCGAGAAGCTCGTTTCGCGCGAGGAGCAGCCGGTCGATGTGCCGGCGCCGGCAAACCCGGCGCCGCGCGTGGTATCGACCGTTCCGATTTTCCCCGATCCGAATTCCGGTCAAGCTGGTGTTCCGAGTTCCGCGCAAGGGGCCGCTTTGGCATCGGTCGGGGCAGCCTTCCCGCCGCCCGCTGCGCCGGCACCGCCTGCGCCGGTGCAAGTGAACACAGCGCCAGCCTCGCCGGCGCCGTCCATATGGCCCCCGGCCCCGAACACAGCGCCGCCTCCCGCCGGCAGTGCGGCTTCCGCGTCGCCCGGTGCGATGTCGCCGACGCCGAGAAAGGTCCACACCGTCATCATCCGAACCGATCAGATGGGGTCGGCACCGGCCGATGCTTCGGCCGCGCTAGCGCCGCCGCCAGCTGCACCCACGCCGGCACCGGTACGGACCGCGCCGGCTCGCGCCGCCGTACAGCAGGCGAGGCCGGCGCCCGCGCCGCGGGTTGAGGCCAATGGCCCGCTGTCCATCGTTCCCGACCAGAATGGCGCTGCGCCGGCCCCGGCGCGCACCCGGACCGCGCTTGCGCGTCCGACCGAGCTCAATTCGACGGAACGCGCCGAGGCGGCGCCAGCCGCGGCTGGCGGCTATGCCGTTCAGGTCACGTCCCAGCGTAGCGAAGCGGAGGCTCAGGCCGAGTTCCGGACGCTGCGCGCCAAGTTTCCCACCCAGCTCGGCGGCCGACAGCCGATCATCCGCCGGGCCGATCTCGGCGCCAAAGGCGTCTATTACCGGGCGCTCGTCGGCCCCTTTGCCTCGATGGAACAGGCAGCCGGCGTGTGCACGAGTCTCAAGGCGGCCGGCGGCAGCTGCATCGTGCAGCGGGATTAAGGCGGGGATTTCAGGGTCTTAACGCTTGACCCTCACGCACACCGCAAGCTAAGCGGCGGATAGCGCAATCGCGGCGATCTGACCCGCTTGGCGCCACGGATCATCTGTGATGCGCGCCTTCATTACCGGTGTGGCGGGACCAGCGCTGACGGGGCAGGAGCGGCAATTCCTCAAGGAAACCGAGCCGTGGGGGCTTATCGTCTTCAAGCGTAATATCACCGATCCCCAATCATTACGCCGGCTGATCGACGATTTTCGTGAGGTTGTCGGTCGTCACGCGCCTGTGCTGGTCGACCAGGAAGGCGGACGGGTGCAGCGGCTCGGGCCCCCGCATTGGCCGAGCTATCCGCCGGGCGCCGCCTATGGCGCGCTCTACGACCGCCACCGGGAGGCCGGCCTTGCCGCCGCGCGATTGGGCGCGCGGCTGATTGCGGCCGATCTTGCCGCGCTGGGCATCGATATCGACTGCGCGCCGATTGCCGACGTGCCGATTTCGGGAGCCGATCCCATCATCGGCGATCGCGCCTATGGCGCGACGCCGGAAAAGGTCGCGGCCATTGCCGGAGCGTTTGCAGCCGGCTTGATGGACGGCGGCGTCCTGCCGGTGCTCAAGCACATGCCCGGCCATGGTCGCGCCACAGCCGACAGCCACGAGAAGCTTCCGGTGGTGGGCGCCGACCGTGAGACGCTCGAACTGACCGATTTCGCGGCATTCCGCCCGCTGGCGGGCCTGCCGCTGGGGATGACCGCACATGTTGTGTTTAGCGCCATCGACCCGGTCGCGCCGGCCACCACTTCGGTCACTATAGTGCGGGACGTGATTCGTGATTCGATTGGGTTTTCGGGGCTCTTGATGAGCGACGATGTTTCGATGGGCGCGCTGTCCGGCTCGCTGGCCGAGCGCGCAAAGGCAGCGCTCGCAGCGGGTTGCGATATGGTCCTGCATTGCAACGGCAAGATCGACGAAATGCTTGCGGTTGCCGGGGCGGCGCCCCAGCTCGCAGGCGAAGCCGCGCGCCGGGCCGCCGCCGCGCTGGCGCTGCGAAAGCCGGCAGAGCCGCTCGATGTCGCGGCGCGCCGCGCCGAATTCTTCAAGCTGATGGCGGGCGCCGAGCCTGCAGCGGGTTCCGCATGACCCCTCAAGATCTCAACGAAGATCAGTTCGAAGCCGAGCTTTCCGAGCGCGCGACCGACGAGCCGGCGCTGGTGGTCAACGTCGAGGGCTTTGAAGGTCCGCTCGACCTTCTGTTGACGCTGGCGCGGCAGCAAAAGGTCGACCTCGCCAAGATTTCAATTCTTGCGCTTGCCGACCAGTACCTCGCCTTTATCGAAGCGGCGCGCAAAATGCGGCTGGAGCTTGCCGCCGATTACCTGGTGATGGCGGCGTGGCTCGCTTACCTGAAATCGCGCCTGCTGCTGCCGGAGGTGCATCCCGCCGAAGGCGTGAGCGCCGAGGACATGGCGAACGCGCTGGCGCAGCGGCTGCGGCGCCTCGAGGCGATCCGGAAATTTGCCGAAGAGATGATCAATCGGCCGCAGCTCGGCCGCGACGTTTTCCAGCGCGGCCAGCCGGAGCCGATTGCCGAGATCAGGCGGCCGGAATGGTCGGCGACGCTTTACGACCTCTTGTCGGCCTATGCCGGACGGCGGCAGACCCAGGCGAGGTCCTTCGTGCGCATGCCCAAGCGCACGGTGTGGTCGCTTGGCGAAGCGCGCGAAGCGCTCGAACGGCTGGTCGGCCAATCGTTGGACTGGAGCCCGCTCGACCAATATCTCATCGACTATCTGGTCGACCCGTCGCACCGCGCGACGGTGCTGGCGTCGAGCTTTGCCGCGGCGCTCGAATTGGTGCGCGAAGGCCACATCGAAGTGCATCAGCAGGGCTCGTTCACGCCGCTTTATCTGCGCAAGCGGCAGAGCCCGCAAAATGGCAATCCAAGCGAAGACCAGGCTGCCGGCGCAATGGCAGCCGAACTCGGGGAATGGGTAAGAGGGGATACGAACCAATGGGGAAGGTCGCGGAAATGCGTGTGATTGTCGGCGACAAAGACGACGAACAGCAGGAGAGTGCCGGGGAGCGCGCGGAGGAATTGCGCATCATCGAGGCGCTGCTGTTTGCCGCCGAGGCGCCGCTTGACGAGAAAGCTTTGGCCGCGCGCCTGCCCGCCGGCACCGACGTGCGCGCGCTGCTCGTGCAATTGCAGCGGGACTATGCGCCGCGCGGCGTCAATCTGGTACGCGTCGGCGGCAAGTGGACGCTGCGCACCGCCAACGACCTGGCGTGGTTGTTGACCCATAAATCCGTGGTGACGCGGAAACTGTCGCGCGCCGCCATCGAGACGCTCGCCATCGTCGCTTATCACCAGCCGGTGACGCGCGCCGAGGTCGAGGAAATCCGCGGCGTCTCTACGTCGAAGGGCACGCTCGACGTGCTGCTCGAAACCGGCTGGGTGCGGCTGCGCGGCCGGCGCAAGGCGCCGGGGCGCCCGGTGACCTATGGAACCAGCGAGGCCTTCCTGTCGCATTTCGGGCTCGACGCGCTGACCGATCTTCCCGGCCTCGACGAGCTCAAGGGCGCGGGGCTGGTCGACGCGACGCTGCCGGCGGACTTTTCGGTGCCGGTTCCCTCCGACGATCCGACGCTGCGCGAGGACGAAGAGCCGCTCGGACCGGAAGATCTCGACCTTGGGCTTGCCCCGCGGACTGAGCGCGGCGAGGAATAAAGCGCCCCGAACATCGATCTTCCGCCATTGTGCTGCGCTAGACGGCGCGGACGGCTGCATTCACCCTGCGGCGTGACGGCACCGCAGTTGCGCTTGTTTTTGCCGGTCCCGACGCCTAGTTTCGGCTAAAATCGGCATCTCGCCGCAGGCGCGCGCCATTGTAAGCGTATGGCGGACGGAGGATTTTATGGGTTCTTTGAGCATCTGGCACTGGTTGGTTGTCGGCGCCGTCCTGCTGCTGGTCTTCGGCGGCCGCGGCAAGATTTCGGACATGATGGGCAACGTCGCCAAGGGCATTAAAGCCTTCAAGAAGGGCATGGCCGACGACGATACGGCCGACGCCGGGAAATCCGACGCGCCGGTCAAGACCATCGACCATCAGGCGCCGGCCGACATCAAGCAGCGCGCCGAATCCGAGAGCAAGGTCTAGCGCAGGGCCTGCCGTCGCGCGGATCGCGACCGCCAATGGTTCCTTGATTTCGCAGGCTTGAGCGGCGGCTGCGGTAGCGAGGGATGCCGTGGCGGAGAGTCTTCCATGTTCGATATCAGTTGGACCGAGTTTCTGCTGATCGGCGTCGTCGCGCTGATCGTGATCGGGCCGAAAGAGCTGCCCACCGTCATGCGCACGCTGGGCCAGTACACGCGCAAGATCCGCAGCATGGCCGCGGATTTCCAAAATCAGTTCCACGAGGCGCTGCGCGAGGCCGATATGGCCGACCTGAAAAAGCAGGTCGACGACATGGCGAGCGATATCAAAAGCTACGACCCGTTGAAGGACGTGCGGACCGATCTCGAGACGGTCGGCAAGGATGTCGAGCAATCGCTCGCTCCGCCCTCCGAAGCGAAGCCGGCCGAGCAAGCGCCGGCGGCGCAGCCTGCGGTCGAGCTGAAGCCGGAAGCCCCTCCGGCGCCGGCATTGCCCGATTCCAGCGCCGAACCCGAACTGCCGCTGCCTGACGCGGCAACGCCGGCTGCCACGGCGTCGACACCGGAGCCTGTTACTGCGGCAACCGAGCCGGTGAATATCGAGCGAAACTGATGGCGCAAATCAGCCGCGAAGACGAAGAGAAGGAGATCGAGGCCACCAAGGCGCCCTTGATGGATCACCTGATCGAGCTGCGCTCGCGGCTGATCAAGGCGGCGGCCGCTTTCGTGGTGGCGATGGTGGTCTGCTTCTTCTTCGCCCGGCACATCTACAACATCCTGACCTGGCCCTACATCTGGGTGGCCGGCGCGGCGAACTCCAAATTCATCTATACCGGCCTGCTCGAATACTTCGTCGTGCAGCTCAAGGTGGCGATGTTCGGCGGCGTCTTCATCGCCTTCCCGGTGATCGCCACGCAGATCTACATGTTCGTCGCGCCGGGCCTCTACCGCAACGAACGGCAGGCCTTTCTGCCCTATCTGATCGCCACGCCAATCTTCTTCGTGCTGGGTTCGTGCGTCGTCTATTTTGTGGTCTGGCCGATGCTGGCGCGGTTTTCGCTCTCCATGCAGCAGACCGGCGTTCCAGGCGAGGCAACAATCGAGCTCTTGCCGAAGGTCGAGGATTACCTGTCACTGATGATGAAGCTGATACTGGCTTTTGGCATTGCCTTTCAGCTGCCGGTAATCCTGACGCTGCTCGGCCGCGTCGGCATCATCACCTCCGATCAGCTCAAGGCCAAGCGCCGTTATTTTATCGTCATCGCCTTCGTCATTGCCGCGGTGCTCACGCCGCCCGACGTGTTGAGCCAGATGTCGCTTGCGCTGCCGCTGCTCGCCCTCTACGAGGGCTCGGTCTGGTCGGTGCGGATGGTGGAAAAGCGCGCGGCGGCCGAACGCGCCGCCGCGGCGGCTGCGGCGGCCAAGCCGGCGGAGTGATTTTCTCCGCAGCACGCACGACGCGCTTGGCGTGCTAAGAAGCCATTCTGATTCTTCCGGGACCCCGACATGCACGACATCCGCTTCATTCGCGAAAATCCCGACGCATTCGACGCCGGATTGGCGCGGCGCGGACTGCCGCCTGAGGCGAAGCGGCTGATCGTGCTCGACGAAGAACGTCGCGCCGCGATCCAGAAGCTCGAAGCGGCGCAGGCGCGCCGCAACGCGGCGTCGAAGGAAATCGGCGAGGCGAAGAAGAACAAGGATGAAGAACGGGCCAAAGCGCTTTTGAGCGAAGTCGCCGCGCTCAAGGATACTATTGGGGAAATGGAGGCGCGGGAGAAGGCAGGCTCCAAGGCGCTCGACGATGCGCTGGCGCAAATTCCAAATCTGCCGCTCCCCGAAGTGCCCGACGGCAAGAGCGCCGACGACAATGTCGAGCATCACCGCTTCGGCGCGCGGCGCGTTTACGCCTTCGCGCCGAAGCAGCATTTCGATCTCGGCGATGCGCTTGGCCAGATGGATTTCGAGGCGGCTGCAAAGTTGTCCGGCGCGCGCTTCGTGGTGCTGAAGAAAGGCTTGGCGCGGCTCGAACGCGCGCTCGGGCAATTCATGCTCGATGTGCATACCAGCGAGCCGCATAACTACACGGAAGTTTCGCCGCCGCTGTTGGTGCGGGATGAGGTCATGTTTGGGACGGCTCAATTGCCGAAATTTGAGAATGACCAATTCTTTGCTCTTTCTGGCGAGTTCTTCGCTGAGGCTGAAGATGTTGGTCGAAAGATATCGGGCGAGTATTACGAGTGGGAGGAAAAGGACTCTCAAGTCGAGAGTTGGCGAGAGGACGCCGAGGCAGCTTACTTGGCCCTTCTAAGTGAAATGCGCAGTCAACGTCACTCGCTCATCCCCACCGCCGAAGTGCCGCTGACCAATCTCGTCCGGGAATCCATCCTCGACGAAGCGCAATTGCCGATGCGGCTCACCGCCTGCACGCCGTGCTTCCGCGCTGAAGCGGGTGCCGCGGGCAAGGATACCCGCGGCATGATCCGGCAGCATCAGTTCACCAAGGTCGAGCTTGTGTCCATCACCACGCCCGAGCAATCCAAGGACGAGCACGAGCGCATGCTGTCATGCGCCGAAGAAATATTGCGCCGGCTCGATCTGCACTACCGCGTCATGACCTTGTCCACCGGCGACATGGGCTTTGCGTCACAAAAGACTTACGACATCGAAGTATGGCTGCCCGGGCAGAACATGTATCGCGAGATTTCGTCGTGCTCGGTGTGCGGCGAGTTCCAGGCGAGGCGCATGAATGCACGCTATCGCACCAAGGAAGGCCGCAACGTCCGTCCCGTGCATACGCTCAACGGCTCCGGCGTCGCGGTCGGCCGCGCGCTGATCGCGGTGATGGAGACCTATCAGCAGGCCGACGGATCGATCGCCGTGCCGGATGCCCTGCAGCCCTATATGGGTGGAATGAAAGTGATCGAGAAATAGCGCGTGAGAATTCTGGTCACCAACGACGACGGCATCCACTCGCACGGGCTCAACGTCTGCGCCGATATCGCGCGCACGCTGTCGGACAACGTCTGGGTGGTGGCGCCCGAGCACGACCAGTCCGGCGTGGCGCATTCGCTGTCGCTGAACGACCCGCTGCGGCTGCGCGAAGTCGCCGAGCGCCGGTTCGCGGTGCGCGGCACGCCGACCGATTGCGTCATCATGGGCGCGCGTCATGTGCTTGACGGCAAGCAGATCGATCTGGTGCTCTCAGGCGTCAATCGCGGCCGCAATGTCGGCGAGGACGTGATCTATTCCGGCACCGTGGCCGGCGCGATGGAGGGCGCCGTGCTCGGCATTCCCTCGATCGCGCTGTCGCAGGCCTATAAATCGCGCAGCGGCCAGCCGCCGTTCTGGGATACCAGCATGCGCCATGCGCCGGACATCGTCCGCCGCATCCTCAACGAAGGCGTGCGCCGCGACGTGCTGATCAACGTCAATTTTCCCGATTGCCGGCCCGAGGAGGTCAAGGGCATCGCGGTGTCCGCGCTCGGCCGCCGCCGCCAGGAGCGGCTCCACATCGACGAGCGCAAAGACGGCCGCGGCAATCCGTATTACTGGATCGCCTATACGCGGCAGAGCGCCTTCAAGTTTGAGCACGGCACCGATATCGCCGCGCTCGAAGACAACTGCATCGCGCTCACCCCGTTGCGGATCGACATCACCGATGAGCCGACCATGACGGGTCTCGCCAAGCTTTTTGCAAAGGGCGTTTAGCTCACGGCCTTCGCCAAGGCGGCATCGATGGCCTGCGCCAGCGCCTCGATCTGGAACGGCTTCTGCAGCGTCGGACTGTGGCGGAAGGCTTCCGGCACGCCGCGCTGGCCATAGCCGCTGGCGAAGACGAACGGCACGCCGCGCGCCATCAGCACCTCGGCCACAGGCGTAATCGGCTGGCTGTTGAGATTAACGTCGAGCACGGCAACGTCGAATTCGGCCGCTTTGGCAAGCGACAAGGCTTCCTCGACGCTGCCGGCCTCCGCGGCGACGGTATGGCCGAGATCGGTCAGCATGCCTTCGAGCAGCATGCGGATCATCAGCTCGTCCTCGACCACGAGAACGCGCTTGCCGCCGGCCGTGCGCGGCGCAGGACTTGGCTCGGCAATACTTGGCTCAGATGCCATTTCGACCCTGTGCTGCCGCATAACGCTTGGCGGCCTTCCCGGTTCCATCCAGGGCGCGCGACCTTCGCGGCTCGCGGACCGGCCGCCGTCACCCGGGCGCGGCAAACCGAGTATAAGCGATCATTGGATGGTGGTAAAAAGCGCCATGAATCGCTGACAGCGCGAGGGCAGGGTGGCCGCAGGTCCCGCAGCCGACAACGTCGAACGCATGGAGTTTCAGCTCGCGCTGCGCCGGCGCGGCATCAGCGATCAGGCGGTGCTGCGCGCCATGGACGAGGTGCCGCGCGAATATTTCGTCGCCCCGGGTTTTATCGAAAGCGCCTATGCCGATCAGGCCCTGCCGATCGCCTGCGGTCAGACGATCAGTCAGCCTTTCGTCGTTGCCTACATGACGGAAAAACTCGAGGTCGAACCGCAGCACCGCGTTCTGGAAATCGGCACCGGCACGGGCTACCAGGCGGCGATCCTGGCGCGCCTGGCGCGCGAGGTGGTCAGCATTGAGCGCTACCGGACGCTCGCCGACGCCGCGCGCGAGCGGCTCAAGACGCTGGGCTATGCCAATGTGACGATCCGCGCCGGCGACGGCATGGCCGGCGCGCCGGATTTGGCGCCGTTCGATCGCATCCTGGTCACGGCCGCCGCCGAAGAGGTGCCCGAGGCGCTCGTCGCTCAACTCGCCGAGGGCGGCAAGATGGTGTTGCCGGTCGGGCCGCGTCACGACGCGCAATACATCGTCAAGCTGACAAAACAGCCGGGCGGCGCGTTAACCCGGGAAGAGCTCATTGCCGTGCGCTTTGTGCCGCTTTTGCCGGGTCAGGCGCGTGAACTGTGACCGCGAAAGCACTTAACGCGACATAGATAAAAACCGCGCGACACTTAAAGGCCTGTTTACCCCAACGTTGTTTATTCGCTTCTCCCTAGTATTGCGTTCGAGCGAGTAACCATGTGCGCAGCGCGTCGGTCGGCCCCTTGGCCGCAACTGGTTGCCATTTCCTTAATCGGAATTGCCGTCGCGAGCTGTAGCGCCAATTCCGGCCGCTTCAACGAAGGTTTCGGTTCCGCTCCGTCATATTCGTCTTCTTCGCGCAGCAACGTCACCGGCTCGATCCCGCAGACCGCGCCCGCAAGCCACGTCGACAGCCGGCCGCTGCCGAATCTCGCCAGTGCCGATAACGGCGCCTCCGGCGGCGGCCGCGGTATGGGTTCCTACCAGCCCGGCGGCAACGTCACCGGGTCGGTCGCGGCGCCGCCGCCACCGACCTGGACCTGGGATGGCGGCACGGCGGTCACGGTCCGGCCGGGGCAAACCGTCGACAGCATTGCGCGTGAGCACGGCGTGCCGGTCGCCGCGCTGCGGGAGGCCAATCACATGGCCAGCGGCGCTTCCGTCCATCCTGGCGAGCACCTCGTCATTCCGCGGTATCGCCCGGCGACGGTGGCTGCGACGCCGCCGCAGACGCGCATCGCGTCGTCCCCGCCACCGGTCGCCCCGCCTTACATTCCGCCGCGCGGCGGCTTGGTGGCGCCTTCCGGTACGCATGTCGTAGCGCCCGGCGAAACGCTCAACAGCATTGCGCGGCTCTACGGCAAGCCGGTCTATGTCATTGCCCGGGCCAATAATATTCCGCCGGATACCATGGTGCGGGTCGGCGAGCGCATCGTCATTCCGGAGATGGGCGAGCATCCGGCGCCGGTCGCGCCGCGCGCCGAGGCGCCGGTCGCGGCGCCCAGCACGGTGGCGACGATCGAATCGCCGCATAGTGCGCGGGTGGCCACGCCAAGCGCGCCGGTGGCGGCGGATCATCCGATCAAGGCCGAAGAAGCAGCGAGCGCGATGCCGAGCTTCCGCTGGCCCGTGCGCGGCCGCATCATCGTCGCCTTCGGCCCCAGGCCGAATGGCTTGCAGAATGACGGCATCAATCTCGCGGTGCCGGAAGGCACGCCGGTCAAGGCGGCCGAGGACGGCGTGGTCGCCTATGCCGGCAATGAGCTCAAGGGCTATGGCAATCTGGTGCTGATACGCCACGCCAACGGCTTCGTGACTGCCTATGCCAATGCCAGCGAAATCATGGTCAAGCGCGGCGAGACCGTCAAACGCGGCCAGGTGATCGCCAAGTCCGGCGAGACCGGCAACGTCACGTCGCCGCAGCTGCACTTCGAAATCCGCAAGGGCGCGACACCGGTCGACCCCGCGCAATACCTGAGCGGGGCGTAGGGGCCGTCAGTTTCCCATCTTCACGCCGAGCCGTCCCGCCAGATCCTGCACATATTGCCACGCGACGCGGCCGGAGCGCGCGCCGCGCGTGGTTGCCCATTCCAGCGCTTCGCGGCGCAACTCGGCGCCCGCAAGCGGCACGCGGTAATAGGCGATGTAGCTGTCGACCATGGCAAGATATTCGTCCTGGCTGCAGCGGTGGAAGCCGAGCCACAGCCCGAAGCGGTCCGACAGCGAGACCTTCTCCTCGACCGCCTCGCCGGGATTGATGGCGGTCGCCCGCTCGTTCTCCACCATGTCGCGCGCCATCAGATGGCGCCGGTTCGAGGTGGCGTAGAAGATGACGTTCTCCGGCCGGCCCTCGATGCCGCCTTCCAGCATGGTCTTGAGCGATTTGTAGGACGTGTCTTCGGCATCGAACGAGAGATCGTCGCAGAACACGATGAAGCGCTCCTTCCTGTTGCGCAAAAGCGTCATCAGTTCCGGCAGCAACTCGATGTCCTCGCGATGAATCTCGATGAGTTTGAGCCCGGCGGCCGGATGTGCGGCGCCGATCGCGGCGTGCGCCGCCTTGACCAGCGACGATTTCCCCATGCCGCGCGCGCCCCACAGCAGTGCGTTGTTGGCCGGCAGGCCGCGGGCAAAGCGCTCGGTATTCTCGACCAGGAGATCGCGCACGCGGTCGATGCCCTTCAATAGCGACATGTCGACACGGTTGACGCGGTGCACCGCTGCGAGCTTGCGGCCTTCGGGGTGCCAGACGAAGGCCTCGGCCGCGGAAAAATCCAGCGGCGCCGGCGCGGTCGGTGCGAGCCGTTCCAGCGCATCGGCGATCCGCGTCAGCAGCGCGGCATTGTCGTTTCCGGCAAGCTGGGTGTCCGATCCCTTGCCGGCGGTCGTTTTTGTCGCATTTTTCCTGGAAGGCGGAGGAGATTTGGCCATATTTACACCGGGTTGCGGCCATCCCCTTAGCGGGGCCGCGGCACGCTCGCAAGCTTGCCTGGACGCGCCCGCAACATTGCAATTGGGCCAACGGTAGCTATAGTCCGCGCGATTTTGCGCGCAAAAGCGGCCCTTCATCCCGGGCGGCGCGCTTTCCTGCCCGCCCCTTTTGGAGGAACAATGTTCATTACGCCCGCATTTGCGCAAAGCAATCCGTTGAGCAGCCTGTTCGGCGGCGGCGGCGACTCCGCCGGCATGCTCACGTCGTTCATGCCGCTTATTCTGATCATCGTAATTATGTACTTCCTGATCCTGCGGCCGCAGCAGCGCAAGGTGAAGCAACACCAGGAGATGGTCAAAGCGCTGCGCCGCGGCGACACCGTGGTTACCAATGGCGGTCTTGTCGGCAAGGTCACCAAGGTCGTTGACGACCAGCACATCGAGATCGAAATCTCGGATGGCGTGCGAGTTCGTCATTTGCGCGCCAGCGTGAGCGAGGTTCGCGCCAAGGGCGAGCCGGTGAAGGACGACAACGCGAGCTGATCGCGCGACGTTAACGAGGAAGTTCGAAGTCCATGTTGTTCTTCACGCGGTGGAAGGCGGCGGCTATTCTGCTCACGGCGCTGGTCGTGTGCCTGTTCGCGGTGCCGAATTTCTTCCCCGAAAGCGTGGTTGCGCGCTGGCCGGGCTGGGCGCAGCGCCACATCGTGCTCGGCCTCGACCTGCAGGGCGGCTCGAGCCTGCTTATGCAAGTCGATACCAATTCGGTGCGCAAGGAGCGGCTGCAAGCGCTCGATGAAGACGTGCTGCGGGTTTTGCGCGAGGCGCGCATCCCGTTCACCGGCCGCGCCGTCCGTGGCGACCATGTCGAAGTGCACATCACGCGGCCTAGCGACCTCGATAGCGCGCTGAGCAAATTGCGGGCCTTATCGCAGCCGATGTCCGGCTTCCTCGGCAGCACCGGGCAGCGTGACGTCGAGGTGGCCGAAAACGGCGGGCTGATCACGCTGACGCCGACCGAGCCCGCCATCACCGAGCGCATCCGCCAGGCGGTCGATCAATCAATCGAGATCATCCAGCGCCGCGTCAACGAACTTGGACTGGTCGAGCCGAGCATCCAGCGCGAAGGCGTCGACCGCATCCTGGTGCAGGTGCCGGGCCTGCAGGATCCGACGCGGTTGAAGGAAATCCTCGGCAAGACGGCCAAGCTCGATTTCCGGATGGTCAATGAGACGATGACGCCGGAGCAGGCGGAGGCCGCGCACCCGCCCGAGGATTCCGAAATCCTCGAAGGCCAGCAGCCCGGCGAGAAATATCTCATCGAGAAGCGCATCCTGGTGTCCGGCGGTGATCTCGTCGACGCACAGGCCGGTTTCGATCAGCAGACCAGTCAGCCGGTGGTCAATTTCCGCTTCAATTCCTCGGGCGCGCAGAAATTCGCCGCGGCGACGCAGGCCAATGTCGGCAAGCGCTTCGCCATCGTGCTCGACAACAAGGTGATTTCTGCGCCGGTGATCCGCGAGCCGATCCTCGGCGGCCAGGGTCAGATTTCCGGGAATTTCACCGTGCAGTCAGCTAACGATCTCGCGATCCTGTTGCGCGCCGGCGCCTTACCGGCGCCGCTCACGATCGTCGAAGAGCGCACCGTCGGGCCGGGATTGGGCCAGGATTCGATCAATGCCGGCGAGCACGCCGCCTATGCGGGGGCGGCGCTTGTCATCATCTTCATGCTGGTGACCTACGGCCTGTTCGGATTGTTCGCCAATATCGCGGTGACGATCAACGTCGCCATGATTTTCGGCGTGCTGTCGTTTCTCGGCGCGACGCTGACGCTGCCGGGCATTGCCGGCATCGTGCTCACGGTCGGCATCGCGGTGGATTCCAACGTCCTAATCTACGAGCGCATCCGCGAGGAGGTGCGTGCCGGGCGCAGTGCGATCAACGCCATCGATGCCGGCTTCACCCGCGCGCTCGCCACTATTCTCAATTCCAACATCACCACCTTCATCGCCGCGGCGGTGCTGTTCTATATCGGTTCCGGACCGGTCCGCGGCTTCGCGGTGACGCTCGGCGTCGGCATCCTCACCACGCTGTTCACGGCCTTCACTCTGACTCGGCTGATCGTGGCCTATTGGGTCCGGATGTGGCGGCCGCGCACGGTCCCGATCTAACCGGCGCGCTATGCGCAAGCCAACAAACCTCGCTTGAAAGACATCCAGTGCGCCTTCTTCGCATCGTTCCCGACGACACCAAATTCGATTTCATGCGCTTTCGGCGCATCAGCTTTCCGATTTCGGCGATGCTGTCGATCGTGGCGATTTTGCTGTTCTTCTATCACGGCCTGAATTTCGGCATCGATTTCATCGGCGGCACGCTGGTCGAAGTGCAGACCAAGGCGGGGCCGGCGGATCTCGCCAAGATGCGCGCGACCGTCGGCTCGCTCAAGCTTGGCGATGTTCAGCTCCAGGAGTTCGGCGCGCCCAATGATGTGTTGATCCGCATTTCCGAGCAGCCGGGCGGCGACCAGGCGCAGCAAGCGGCGATCCAGAAGGTCCGCGATGCGCTCGGCGACAGCGTCGACTATCGCCGCGTCGAAGTGGTGGGTCCGAGCGTGTCCACAGAGCTGCTCTCCTACGGCACGATCGGGCTCGTGCTCGCGATCGTGGCGATCCTAATTTATCTCTGGTTCCGTTTCGAATGGCAGTTCGCGCTCGGCGCCATGATCGCCAACGTGCACGATCTGGTGCTTACCGTGGGCTTCATGTCGCTCACCCATATCGACTTCGATCTCACCAGCATTGCCGCGCTGCTCACTATTCTCGGCTACTCGCTCAACGACACGGTGGTGATCTACGACCGTATCCGCGAAATGCTGCGCCGCTATAAGCGGCTGCCGATGCCGGAGCTGCTCAACGCCTCCGTTAATGCGACGCTGTCGCGCTCGATCGTCACCCACGTTACCGTGGCGATGTCGCTGTTGGCGCTATTGTTGTTCGGCGGCCAGGCGATCCACAGTTTCACCGCGACCATGATGTTCGGCGTGGTGTTGGTCGGCACTTACACGTCGGTTTTCATCGCCTCGCCGATCTTGATCTATCTCGGTGTCGGCGTCGGGCGCATGGGCGGAGCGGAAGCGCCCGAGCCGCCGGCCGTGGCATCGACCACGCCACCCGCATTGGGCAAGCCGACAGCGCCGCCGTCGCGCCGCGCCCGGGCGCGCCGCTAGCCTTCGATGGACCGGCCCCACCTGCCGCGCCAAGCGCCGATCGAAGCGCATGGCGCCGGCGGGTTTCGCTTCGCCGGCATGTCGCATCGCGGCTCGCTGCTCTGCCTGCCGGACGGCATCTGGGCCTGGCCAATTGTTGCGCCGTCGGGTCTTACCAACGAGTCGTTTGCACTCGTATTTGCCCGCACCGATGCCTTGGATTTCTTCATTCTCGGCACCGGTGAGGCGCCGTGGACGATGCCGGAGCCGATGCGGCTCCGCTTTCGTCAGGCCCATATTTCGGTCGATGCCATGACGACAGGACCCGCGGTGCGGACCTATAACGTGATGCAGCTGGAAGGCCGCCGGGTCGGCGCTGGGCTGATCGCGATCGAATGATGGCAAGCGTTTACAATGCAGGATGCTTTCGCCTATTGCGCGGAGCTGGTGCGGGACGCCGATCGTGATCGCTATCTGGCGGCGCTGTTCGCGCCGGCGGGGCATCGCGACGCGCTGTTGGCGCTCTATGCGTTCAATGTCGAGATCGGACGGGTGCGCGAGGCGGCGCGCGAGCCGTTGCCGGGCGAGATGCGCCTGCAATGGTGGAGCGAGGTCCTCGGCGGCGAGCGAAGCGGGGAGGCGGCCGCCAACCCGATCGCGGCCGCGCTACTGACCGGCATCGAACGGCACCGGCTGCCGACGAGCAGCCTCCTCGATCTAATCGAAGCGCGCCGCTTCGATCTCTATGACGAGCCGATGGCGACAATTGCCGATCTCGAAACCTATCTGACGAAGACCTCGTCCACGGTGGTCGCGCTTGCGGCGCAAATTCTCGGCGTCGTCGCGCAGCCCGCCACGGGCCCCGCCGGAATGTCCTATGGTTTTAGCGGACTCATCCGCGCCTTTCCGCTTCACGCCGCACGGCGCCAGCTTTACCTGCCAACGGAGCTCCTCGAACGTCACGGCGTTAGCGCCCACCAAATATTTTCCGGCCACCCGTCGGCTGGGCTGAATGCGGCGCTTGCGGAATTACGCAACCTCGCGCGTCGTCATCTCGCCGCGGCGGCCGGGCCCTTGATGGCGCTGCCGCGAACGGCGGATCCGGCGTTTTTGCCCATTACCCTGGTGCGTCCGTGGCTTGACCGTTTGGACCGCAGCGATGCCTTCGCGCCTGCGGAGATTTCGCCGTGGCGGCGGCAATGGCTGATCTGGCGTGCGGCACGCAGCCCGGCACGGATCGCGGGCTGATGTGCCGCGCGCGGCTAGAGCCTAATCGGTTTTGATGGAATCAAAACCGGGCTCTAGCTTTTTGATTGAGCATGATCTTTTCCGAAAACCGGTATCCACTTTTCGGGATCACGCGCTAGATCAGTCCACTTTGATGTCGGCGCCCTTGATCACTTTCGCCCACTTCTCGGTGTCGGCAACGACAAATTTGCCAAATTCCGCGGGCGTCATTGCCTTTGGCACGCTGCCGACATTGGCGAATTTCGCCATCACCAACGGGTCGCCAAGACTCGCGCCGATCGCGCCGTTAAGCTTGTCGGCGATTTCGGCCGGCGTGCCCTTCGGGGCGACGACGCCGTTCCACACGATCGCCTCGTAACCCGGCACGAATTCGCCGACCGTCGGGACGTCCGGCAGCGCCTGCGAGCGCGTGTCGCTGGTGACCGCAAGAGCACGCAACTTGCCTGCCCGGATTTGCTGGATCGTCGTCGGGATCGGGCTGAACACGACCTGCGTCCGCCCAGCCAGCAAATCGGGCACGTAACTCTCGCGATAGTGCACCACCGTCATGGTGGCGCCGGTCATGGTCATGAACAGCTCGCCGGCGAGATGGACCGAACTGCCCTTGCCGGCGGTCGCCATATTGATCTTGCCGGGATTGGCTTTGGCGTAGGCGATGAAGTCCGGCACCGTCCTGGCCGGAAAGGACGGCGTGATCGCCATGACCATCGGCGTTCGCGCGACGCTCGCAACCGGCACGGTGTCGCGGATGAAGTCGAAATTCAGGTGCGAGTACAGCGTTGCGTTGATGGCGTTCGATGACGTCGCCATAAAAAGCGCATAGCCGTCGGGGTTGGTCCGCAGCACCGCCTCGGTGGCGACATTGGTGCCGGCGCCGGGTTGGTCTTCGACAATGAATTGCTGGCCGAGCCGCTGCGAGAGCGATTCACCCAGCACCCGCGCGAGGATGTCGGTCAGCCCGCCGGCAAAAAAGCCGACGACTAAACGTACCGGTCGGGCCGGATAGTCGGCCGCTCGCGCAACGCGCGACATGATCGGTACGACAGCAGCGCTTGCCGCCAATTGCAGAAGGTGTCTGCGACGGAGTTTCATGGCGTCTCCCCTACGAGCTTGGAGGCCCGCCGCGAACGCGGGAGGGCGATGACCTCGATCATTTTTCGGATTGCTGGCCCGCCGCAGGCACCATCGCTGCCTTTGAATTTCACGGGACGCCGGCACGCCCCGCTGGCAGCTCTGCGGCGAGCTTACACCAAATCGATGGCCGGGTTAGGGGCTTGCGATTAAAACGCGAAGCGGTCGCGCAGATTGCGCCGTTCCGCGACGATGCGGCCGACGACCGCCCGCTCGGCGTCGCTCTTGAGCAGCGGATCGATGAGGTCGAGCTGGTTCATCGCCACCAGTTCGAGAATTTCGCTGCGCACGTCGCCTTGCGCGTTGCGCGGCAACGCTTCGACGACCTGCAGATGCTCGGGCCTCACATCGCCGAGAAAATCGTTGAGCTCGCGCTCGCTCGCGCTGCCCTCGACAAAGGCGTACAGCCCGGTGCCGGCGCGCCGGTCGGGGTAGGGGACGATGGCGACGTCGCGCACTTGGGGCTGGGTACGGAGCCGCGCTGCGATAATGGGTGCCTCCTGCACGAAGCGGACGCCGCGGCCCTCGCGGTCGGTGAAATTCAAGCCGCGGGTGATGGCGTAATAGACCTTCTTTCCCGTCGCCATCCAAGCACGGGTGATGAAGCTTTTTCGCGCCAGGACCCGGCGTTCCGCTGCGGTGAGGGCGTCCGGCGCATAGCGGCGCTTGTGCTTAAGCAGATGGCGCAGGTCTTCGTAGCGGGCGAGACGGAATAGAGCATTGCCGCGGCGAAAGCAGGCGGCGAGCTGGAAGTCCATCAGAAAGGCGCGGCCGTGTCCGTAGTCATGTCCGTCGTCTTGGGCGTAAAGCCAATTCTGTTCCTTGGCGAGGTCGTTGTGGGCGATGCCGGCGCGATGCAGCGTGCGCAAAGCCTTTTTCGCCGAGCGGAAATAAGCGGCATCGCCATGGGGCTTGGCGATGTGCAACGGCACGCCATCGATCCAGCCGCGCACCAGGACGTCTTGACCGGCAAACAGCAGCGGCGGCGCGATGCCGAGGGGGCCGGCAATGGCGAGCGCGCGGCGTTCGCGGCGGAACAGCGCGTGGGCAAGAATCCGACTCCACCACGGCACGCCATCGAGCCGCCGCAGCACCGCCTCGACCTCGTCCGTCTCGGTGCGAAAGCGGCCGCGCTCGATGGTGGAAAACACATCGCGCTTGAGTACGACGCCGGATTGCCAGCGGCCGCGGAGTTCGTCGGGAATATCGTTCATGCGGGCTTCTAACACGGCGGCGGTTATTCCGCCGCCGCCGCCGGGAGGACGCCGGCAAGCCACGCCTCCACGTCACTGAGGGCGCGGGCGCATAGCGCGCGCTTTTTGGCGGTGGCCTTGGCGGGGCCGCGCAGGCGATTGCCGTCGGCGTCCTCGGTTGGCATCCGCAACAGCGGCGGGAACAGCCCGAAATTGACGTTCATCGGCTGAAACGAACTTGGGCCCTCATCGATAGTCTCGATGTGGCCGCCGGTAATGTGGCCGAGCAGCGCGCCGTGCGCGGTCGTCGGCGGCGGCAGCAAAATGCGCTCGCCGAGCCGTTCCGCGGCGGCAAAGCGGCCGGCAAGGAGGCCGATTGCCGCCAACTCGACGTAGCCCTCGCACCCGGTGATCTGTCCGGCAAAGCGCAGCCGCGGCATGGCGCTGAGCCGCAGCGTCGCGTCGAGCAGTTGCGGCGAATTGAGAAACGTATTGCGGTGCAGCCCGCCAAGCCGCGCGAATTCGGCCTTGCCGAGGCTGGGAATGGTGCGGAAGATCCGTACTTGCTCGGCATGCTTCAGCTTGGTTTGGAAGCCGACCATATTGAACAAGCTGCCGAGCTTGTTGTCCTGGCGCAGTTGCACGACGGCGTAGGGCTTGATCCCGGGCTGATGCGGATTGGTAAGGCCGAACGGCTTCATCGGGCCGTGGCGCAGCGTCTCGCGGCCGCGCTCGGCCATCACTTCGATCGGCAGGCAGCCATCGAAGTATGGCGTTGTTTTTTCGAACTCGTGAAATGCCACTTTGTCGCCGGCCAGCAGCGCATCGACAAAGCCATCGTACCGTTCGCGCGTCAGCGGACAATTGATGTAGTCGGCGCCGGAGCCGGCAGGTCCGGCCTTGTCGTAGCGCGATTGAAACCATGCGACGTCGAAATCGATCGAGTCGCGGTGCACGATCGGCGCAATGGCATCGAAGAACGACAGCGCGTCTTCTCCGGTGAGACTGCGGATCGTCTCGGCAAGCTGCGGCGAGGTCAGCGGGCCGGTGGCGACGACGACGCTGTCCCAGTCCGCCGGCAGGGCGACGATTTCGCTGCGATCGATCGCGATCAGCGGCTCGGCTTCCAGCGCAGCCGTAATGGCATCGGCGAAACCATCGCGATCGACGGCGAGTGCGCCGCCCGCCGGCAGCTTGTGGCAATCGGCTGCGCGCAACACCAGCGAGCCGAGCCGGCGCATTTCGGCATGCAGAAGGCCGATGGCGCTGCCTTCGGCATCGTCGGAGCGGAACGAATTGGAACAGACCAGTTCGGCGAATTGTCCAGTCTTGTGCGCCGCGGTCCCGCGAAGAGGCCGCATTTCATGCAGCACCACGGGGACGCCGCGGCGCGCGAGCTGCCAGGCGGCCTCGGAACCGGCAAGGCCGCCGCCTACAACATGGACTGGCCGCAAAGACTGCACCATGACGCCCAAATTAGGCTCGTCGCGCCGAAGGGACAACTCGTCGGGACGAGTCATGGCCGGGCGGTGTTAGTACCCGGACAAGCACGGGGTACTCCTGCATGCTGGACGTGGTCAGGTCTGCTGCACGCCAAAGCGCTGCACGGGCCAGTTTCGACGTTGAAATTCTCTCGCTGGCCACGGCCAATCCTCCTTTCCAATTAATTCAAGCGGAAGCGGCGGCGCGCGCCAAAGCGCTCTTTCCGCAGCTCAAAAGGCTGTGGCCGCTCTATGACAATACCGGGATCGAACGTCGCTACAATTGCGAGCCAATCGAATGGTATCTCAAGCCGCATAGCTGGGAGGAACGCACCGCCTCGTTTCACAGCCACGCGCTCGATCTGCTGGAGGCAGTGACGGTCAAGGCGACCGAGGCGGCTGGCATCGCGCTTGGCGCGATCGACATGATCGTGACCAACACGGTGACCGGGCTTGCCGTGCCGAGCCTCGACGCGATGCTGCTCAACAGATTAAAGCTCGCGCCCACCCTCGAACGGCTTCCCATGTTCGGACTGGGCTGCGGCGCCGGCGTCGCCGGGCTTTCCCGCGCTGCGCGCCTCGCCCAGGCGTCCGACGGCGCTCACGTGCTGTTTCTGACGGTCGATCTCTGCAGCCTCTGCTTGCGGGTCGGCGATCCAAGTCCCGCGATGTTCGTGTCCACCGCTCTGTTCGGCGACGGCGCGGCAGGAATGCTTTTGCACAATACCAGAAACGGCGCACGCGCCGGCCCGCGCATTCTCGCCAGCGGCGAATGGTGCTGGCGCGGCACCGAGCACATCATGGGATGGGACATCAAGGACGACGGCTTTGGCATCGTGCTCAGCGCCGAATTGCCGGTGCTGATGGAGCGCGAGCTGGCGCCAGCATTGCACAATTTTCTCGATCGCTACGGATACCGTCTGTCCGATTTCAACGGCTTTCTGTTTCATCCGGGCGGTCGCAAACTCCTGGAGACGGTCGAGCAAACGCTCGGCCTGACGCGCCTGCAACTTAAACATTCCTGGGATGTGCTGCGCCGCTACGGCAACATGTCGTCGGCAACCGTGCTGTTCGTGCTCGAACAGGCGTTGCATGCCGGCGCGCGCGGTCCGCATTTGCTGGCCGCTTTCGGCCCGGGCTTTTCCGCTTATTTCGCCGTGGCCGATTTATGATTGACTTTGACTGGGGCGCGCTGTTGCTGGCCTATCTCACGGTGCAGCGAGTGGGCGAGCTGTGGTGGGCGACGCAGAACGAGCGGCGGCTGTTCAAAGCGGGTGGTGTCGAATTCGGCCGGAATCATCTTCTGCTGATCGTCTTGCTCCACGCGGCGTGGACGGCGGGATTGTGGGGGCTCGGTTACGACCGACCCGTTCAGCCTGTATTTCTCGCGCTATTCGTTGTCGTGCAACTCGCGCGATTTTGGGTCTTGTTCACCCTGGGGCGACGCTGGACCATCCGCATTATCGTGGTCCCGGGCGAGAGGCTGGTCGCGCGCGGCCCCTATCGTTTTCTCCGCCACCCGAACTATGCCGTGGTCACCGCTGAGATCGCGTTGGTGCCGCTGGCGCTCGGCCTGCCGCTCTATGCGCTGGTTTTTTCAATACTCAATGCCGGAGTGCTTGCCATTCGCATTCCGGCGGAAAACGATGCGCTCGCGGCAACGGCCTTCGATCGGCGCGGCTATTAGGCCGAATGTGCGCTGTTGGCTCAAATAGGTCCCTCTGCTATAGGCGGGCGTTAAAATCACGCCTATATCGGGCCTAAGCGAAGGCAAGCCGCAAATGTCCGTCGACGCCGATACCGTACGCCGTGTTGCGCATCTGGCGCGGATCGCCGTCGCCGAGGACGAGGTGGAAAACCTTCGCGGCGAGCTCAACGCCATCTTGGCCTTCGTCGAGCAACTCGCAGAGGTGAATGTCGAGGGCGTCGAGCCAATGACCTCGGTCACGCCGATGGCAATGAAGACGCGCGAGGATGTGGTCACCGACGGCGGCATTGCCGATGACATCATCGCCAATGCGCCGGCGCACGAACATCACTTTTTTCTGGTGCCGAAGGTGGTGGAATAATGTGCCTTGCCTGCGAACAGGACGCCATCTGGTTTGCTTATCTCGACAGCCAGGGCTTGTTGAAGCCCGACGACCCTGCGGCCGTCGACGCGCTGTTTTCGGCATTCCCGGTGCAGCCGCTGCCGGTGCAAGCCGAATGGGACAAACCAACGTCTGAGGCGACCCCCGAGGCCGATGCAAATGCCGCCGCGCCAAAGCCGGCGGCGAATAATCCATTTTCCTGCGACGATCCCACGGCCGAATGAGTGATCTCACTGCGCTCACGCTGGCGCAAGCGCGCGACGCGCTGCGCAACAAGGAATTTTCCGCGCTGGAACTTACCGATGCGCATTTTGTAGCCATTGAGAAGGCGCGTGCGCTGAATGCTTTCGTGCTGGAGACTCCGGATCGCGCCCGTGACATGGCGCGCGCGTCGGATGCGCGAATAACGAAAGGCGAGGGCGGTCCGCTCGAAGGCCTGCCGCTCGGCATCAAGGATTTGTTCTGCACGACCGGCGTGCGCACCACGGCCTGCTCGCACATCCTGGACAATTTCGTTCCGACCTATGAGTTCGACCGTCACCGCCAATCTATGGCGCGACGGCGCGGTGCTGCTTGGCAAGACCAATAACGACGAGTTCGCCATGGGCTCGTCGAATGAGACATCCTATTTCGGTCCCGTCGTGTCGCCCTGGCGCCGCCGCGACGCGGACGCCAAGTTGGTGCCCGGTGGCTCGTCCGGCGGCTCGGCTGCGGCGGTCGCGGCCGGGCTGTGCGTCGGCGCCACCGGCACCGATACCGGCGGCTCGATCCGTCAGCCGGCGGCATTCTGCGGCATCGTCGGGTTAAAGCCGACCTACGGCCGCTGCTCGCGTTGGGGCATCGTTGCCTTCGCCTCCTCGCTCGATCAGGCCGGGCCGTTTGCGCGCACGGTGCGCGACTGCGCCATTTTACTGCGTTCGATGGCGGGCCACGACCCGAAGGATACGACCAGCGTCGATCTGGCGGTGCCGGACTATGAAAAGTCGATCGGCGGGTCGGTCAAAGGCATGCGCATCGGCATTCCCAAAGAATATCGCATGCCCGGAATGGCCTCCGAAATCGAGGCGCTGTGGCAGCAGGGCGCGCAGTGGCTCAAAGATGCCGGCGCCGTGCTGGTCGATATTTCGCTGCCGATGACCAAATACGCGCTGCCGGCCTATTACATTGTGGCGCCGGCCGAGGCCTCGTCCAATCTCGCCCGCTATGATGGCGTGCGCTACGGCCTGCGCGTTGCCGGTCGCGACGCGATCGACATGTATGAACGCACCCGCGCCGCCGGCTTCGGCAAAGAGGTGCGCCGCCGCATCATGATCGGCACCTACGTGCTGTCCGCCGGCTATTACGACGCCTATTACCTGCGGGCGCAAAAGGTTCGCACGCTGATCAAGCGCGATTTCGAAAGATGCTTTGGCGAAGGCATCGACGCCATCCTGACGCCGGCGACGCCATCGGCCGCCTTCGCCATCGGCGAAAAGGGCCGCGCCGACCCGATCGAGATGTATCTCAACGACGTCTTCACGGTGACGGTGAACATGGCCGGACTGCCGGGGATTTCGGTGCCGAGCGGGCTCGACGCCCAAGGCCTGCCGCTCGGACTGCAATTGATCGGGCGGCCGTTCGAGGAAGCCACCCTGTTTGCACTCGGCGAAGTTATCGAGCAGGCGGTGGGGAGTTTTGCGCCAGAGCCATGGTGGAGCTGAGCCTCGTCACGATGTCCGCGGACTTCTCGATGAGGCCGTCATGCTTTGCTTGACTGGACCGGCTCGGATCGCGGCCAGTCTTTGTGCGCTGGCTGTTCGATGATTTCATTACGCCGTCGCGGCAGCGATTCCGGATGCTCGCGCTGAAGAAAGTCGATCAGCTTTTCGCGCAGCTCGGCGCACAAGTCGGAGGTGTTTGCAGCATTGTCGGCGCTTAAGAGAACGCGCACTTCGATGGCTGCAGCGCTGGTATTGGTGACCTGGACATTGACAACCTTGCCGCTCCACTGTGCCGATTGAGCAACGAAATCCTTGGCCTTTTGCCGGATAAGATCGATCGGGGCGGTGTAGTCGAGATAGAGCAGCACCGATCCCAAATTGGCGGCAGCATGCCGCGTCCAGTTGTAAAACGGCCTTTCGATAAAGTAGCTCAGCGGCACGATGAGCCGCCGCAAATCCCACAAACGGATCACCACATAGGTCGAGGTGATTTCCTCGATCCAGCCGTATTCGTTCTCGACGGTCACGGCGTCTTCCAACCGGATCGGCTGCGTCACCGCGAGCTGAACGCCGGCGAACAAGTTGCTCAGCACCGGCCGGGCCGCCAGGCCGGCAATGATTCCGGCGACGCCCGCCGAGGCGAACAAGCTCAAGCCGTATTGCCGCACCGCGTCGAAGGTCATCAGGGCAAAGCCGGCGGTGACCAGGATGATCACGGTATCGAGCACCCGGCGCAGTACGCGTACCTGCGTGATGTGCTTGCGCGCCAGCAGGTTGTCTTCGACGTTGATCCTGAACTTGCGGAGATAAAAATCGGTGCCGATGTGCAGCACGGTGAGCGCGATCCAACCCAACAGGCAAATCGTCGCCAGTGCCAACACCTTGACGAGCACGGTCTTGGTGTCAGGATCGAGCGGCGCGGTCGGCAGCGCGATCGCAAGCGCGATAAGCAACAGCGCCAGCCTGGTCGGATATTTGGTCGCGTCGAGAATTGTCTGGAGGTAGCGGCGCCGTCCACCCAGCAACCGATGCAGAATCGCAAGGATTGCAGCATGAATAAGCCACGCCGCGATAACGGCGCTGGCCAAGAGAATAAGCGCGACCGCCCACGGCGGCGCAAATGAAAGCGCGGTTCTTAATTCGATCAACTTAGATTGAATGTTTTGCGATATATCTTGCCCCATGAATCTTGCCACGACAAAGTTTCTTGCTGGCCGAAATACCTTTGGAAACGCTTGAGAAACCGGCCGGTTTCATGCTGGATTTACCGGTTTTGCCTGGACAGGTATGCCACGAGGTGGCATCAAGAGCGCGAGCGATCGCGCCTAGGACAGTCAGCAATGAAGACCTTTCTACTGCGATTGTTCACTTGGTGGAACAGCCAGACCTTCGGCACGCAGTGGTGGACGTGGCTTTACGGCGAATTCGTCGGCGATGATGAATTCTGCAACCGCTACTTCCGCACCAAGGGCGGCAAGATCGATCCGGCGCTCGGTCTCGAGCGCCGCTGGGTGATCTATCGCGGCCTTGCGGAAGCTTCCACGGTACCGCCGAGCTGGCACGGCTGGTTGCATCACACCGTGGACGTGCCGCCGACCGAGGAAAAAGTGAGGACTTACAGCTGGGAGAAGCCGCATCGGCCCAATCTCACCGGCACGCCGGCCGCGCATCGGCCGAGCGGCTCGACGCTGGCGCAGGGTCGTCGCCCCAAAGCGACCGGCGACTACAAAGCGTGGAATCCCGGGGGCTAGTGATCGGTAATCGGAGCGGTATCCGATTGGGCTGACTCCCGATCATTGAACCCTGTTTTTGCCTTATTCGACATGTTAACGGGGCGAGGCGGACAGACGCCTCCAACCAGACTGCGCATAGAATTCATGGCTCGAATCGCCGCACTCATCGTTGTGATCGGCGCGACGCTTGCCGCTTCGCCGGTTGCGGCGCAGTTCGGCAATCCTTTCAACGATTCGCCGCCACGGCCGCCGGCAGACGTGCCGAATGGGTTCCCGGCGCAGCCGCCACCCGTCCAATATCCCGGTCAATATCCGTCCCAGCAGCAATACCCAGCGCAGCAGCAATATCCGGCACAGCAGTACCCGGCGCAGCAGTACCCGGCACAGCGGCAATCCGCGCCGGCGCAGGCTCCCGTGGCGCGTGGACCCTCCAGCATCCAGGCGCAGCCGCTACCGCCCCCCCCGGGGGCATCGCTTGCCCCCGCCAATGCCAATCGCGGCAGCGCGCCAGCCGCTGCGCTGCCGCAGGGTGCCACGCCTTCGCCCGCGCCTGGCAGCCCGGCAGCGCCGCAGCAAGCCGATACGGCGCCGCCGACTACTTCACCCGGCCAAGAGGACGATACGACTGTTATCGAGACGCCGACCGAAAAGATCGAGAACGGCCGCGCGGTGTTTGCCGGCCTCGATAAGATCACCGGTCGCACCATCAAGTTCGATGCGGCTGTCGGCGAAACCGTGCAATTCGGCGCGCTGCAGGTCACGGCGCGGGCTTGCTACACTCGGCCGCCGACCGAGCCCACCAATACCGATGCTTTCGTCGAAGTCGACGAGGTGACGTTGCAGGGCGAGATCAAGCGCATCTTTACCGGCTGGATGTTCGCTTCGAGCCCGGGTCTCAACGCCGTGGAGCATCCGATCTACGACGTCTGGCTGACGGGCTGCGAACAGCCGCTGACCGGTCCGGTCGCGGAATCAACGCCGATGCCGCCTCCGCCGGGCACTCCCGGGCCGGAGCCCGCAGCTGCGCCGGCGCCGCCGCCGGCATCGGCGCGGCAAGTGCAGCCGCCGCGGCGGCCGGTTAAGCCGTCGGCATCTGAGCCGACGCCAGCCACGGACGATTGAGCGGATCAATCCGCTGCAAGGCTGGCCAACACGGTCTCCCCGGAAACCGGCCGGTCGACCGCCAGCGCCGCGAAATCTCCCTCGCCAACAAGCGCAGCGTCGAGCAGCTTATGATAGACCGGCCGCGACACCTCGATGGCGCCGAACGTACGCAGATGATCGGTGACGAATTGGGTGTCGAGCAGCCGGTAACGGCCGGCCTTGAGCCGCGCCACCAGATGCACGAGCGCGATTTTGGAGGCATCGCGCGCGCGGTGGAACATGCTCTCGCCGAAGAAGGCACGGCCGAGGCTGACGCCATAGAGGCCGCCGACCAGTGCTTCGCCGTCATAGACTTCGACGGAATGGCAATCGCCCCGCTCGTAGAGCTTGCGATAAAGACTGCGGATGCGGCCGTTGATCCAGGTTCGCGTCCGCCCCACCGTCGGCTGCGAGCAGCCGTCGATGACCGCGTCGAAATCGCGATCGACAAAAACGGCGTACCGGGTGGATTTTACCGTGCGCGCCAGCCGGTCCGGCACATGAAATCGATCCAGCGGGATAACTCCGCGCCGTTCCGGTTCGATCCAGTATAGCGCCGGATCCTCGGCGCTCTCGGCCATGGGGAAAATGCCGCAGGAATAGGCCTTCAGCAGCACCTCGGGCGTGATGTCGATGAACGCGGATTCGCGGCTCGCCATGCGGCTCGTTTAGCCGGCTCATGCCTTGCGGTTCAAGGGCCCGCATGGCTCGAAGGCAAGGTCGAATTGTCGCCAGCGGCGTCGACTGCGGAGCGCTCCAGCCGTTAACAGACCGCAAAGCATAACTCGTTACGATTTTCTCCAGCTTGAACGCTTCGGCGCAACCGGCGTTACGCATCCAGGGACGCGAAGGGATGGGGTGGAATGTCATGGAACCGAGCACCAAAGCGAGCGAGCCAATTCACGTTCTTTTTGTTGAGGACGAGTTCCTCATCAGCGAATGGGTGTCGCAATCTCTGTCGGAGCAGGGATTTGATGTGCGCACGGTGACGAACGCCGCCGATGCTCTGGCGCATCTTGCCGCACTGCCGGTAGACGTTCTGTTCACCGACATCAATTTGCCGGGCGGCATGGACGGTGCGGCGCTGGCGCGGCGGGCACGCGAGATGCAGCCGCAGCTGCCGGTTGTCTACGCCTCGGCGCGGGCCACGCTGCTCAAGCAGGAGGCGCGCGTTCCAGGCTCGATCGTGGTGCCGAAGCCTTATGAGCCGACCCTGGTTGGACGGCTGCTGGCCGCCGCCACCAAGGCAGCCGTCGCGGCAGCCCCGGCCTGAGCTGCGGCTATTCCTCGACCCCGCCGCGGGCGAGAAAAGCTTCGAGCCAGTGGATGTGATAATCGCCGTCGATGATGTCTTTATCGCGCGCCAGCGCGCGGAACAGCGGCAACGTGGTCTCGATGCCGTCGACCACGAACTCGTCGAGCGCGCGCTTCAGCCGCATCAAACATTCGCTGCGCGTCTTGCCGTGGACGATGAGCTTGCCGACCAGCAAGTCGTAATACGGCGGAATCGTATAACCATGGTAGACGGCGGAATCGACGCGCACGCCGAGGCCGCCGGGTGGATGGTAATGCACGATCTTGCCCGGCGAGGGCCGGAACGACACCGGATTCTCGGCGTTGATGCGGCACTCGATGGCATGGCCGTTGAATTTGATATTGCTCTGCGTCAACTCGAGATCGCTGCCGGCGGCGACGCGGATCTGCTCGAGGATCAGATCGATATCGGTGATCATTTCCGTCACCGGGTGCTCGACCTGGATGCGTGTATTCATTTCGATGAAATAGAACTTACCGTCTTCGTATAGAAACTCGACCGTGCCGACGCCGAGATATTGGATCTGGCGCATGGCTTTGGCGACGGTCTCGCCGATCTCGTCGCGGGTGCCGGTATTGAGCGCAGGGGAGGGGCCTTCTTCCCAGACTTTCTGATGACGGCGCTGCAAAGAGCAGTCGCGCTCGCCGAGATGGATGGCGCGACCCTTGCCGTCGCCCAGCACCTGGATCTCGATATGGCGGGGCCGCTCCAGATATTTCTCGAGGTAGAGCGTGTCGTCGCCGAACGCGGACTTGGCCTCGGCGCGCGCCGACTGCATTGCGCCGGCAAGCTCGCTTTGCTCGCGCACCACTCTCATGCCGCGCCCGCCGCCGCCGGCCGCGGCCTTGAGCATCAGCGGGTAGCCGACATCGCGCGCGAGCCTATAGGCCTCCGCATCCGTGCCGATGTCGCCATCGGAGCCGGGAACGACCGGGATGCCGAGTTCCTTGGCGGTACGCTTGGCCGCGATCTTGTCGCCCATCAAGCGGATATGTTCAGGTCGCGGTCCGATGAAATGCACATTGTGTTCGCCGAGAATTTCGGCAAACCGCGCGTTCTCGGAGAGAAAGCCGTAGCCGGGATGCACGGCATCGGCGCCGGTGATTTCGCAGGCGGCGAGCAGCGCCGGAATGTTGAGATAACTGTCCTTGGCGGCAGGCGGGCCGATGCAGACGCTCTCATCGGCCAGGCGCACATGCATGGCGTCTTCATCCGCCGTCGAGTGCACCGCCACGGTGGGAATGCCGAGCTCTTTGCAGGCCCGCAGTACCCGCAACGCGATCTCTCCGCGGTTGGCGATCAGAATCTTGTCGAACATCGAGGCGGCTCAAGGACGCGAATGGCGAATAGCGAATGGCAAATAGGGTCGGAAGGCGTTTCTAACATTGTCCCCACTCGCTACTCGCCATTCGCTATTTGCCATTACTCGATGATCATCAGCGGCTCGCCGTATTCCACCGGTTGGCCGTCTTCGACGAGAATCTGCAGCACGGTGCCCGAGCGCGGCGCCGGAATCTGATTCATCGTCTTCATCGCCTCGATAATGATGAGCGTCTCACCGGCCTTCACCGCGCTGCCGACTTCGACAAAGGGTCGCGCGCCCGGGGCCGGACCGAGATAGGCGGTTCCGACCATGGGCGAAGCGACGAGGCCGGGATGCTGCATCGGATCGGCGGTGGCCGCGGCTGCCGTAGTCGCCGTCGGCGCGCCAATCGGTCCCTCCGTGGGCCGCCCACGCATCGCCGGTGCAATGCCGTGCCTGGCGACGCGAATCGACACGCCGTCGCGTTCGTATTCGATTTCGGTAAGGCCGGTCTCGTCGAGCAGCTTGGCCAATTCGCGGATCACGTCGTGATCAACGGTCGGCGCATTCGCTGTCGTTGTACTCCCGGGCTTGCGCGCCACGATCACTCCTTGGCGTCTAGCATTCCGGCAAGGCCGGTGATGGCAAGCGCGTAACCGTTAACTCCGAAACCGCAGATCACGGCGCGGGCGGCCTGTGAGACGTAGGAATGCCGCCGGTATTCCTCGCGCTTATGAATATTACTGATGTGCACTTCGATCACGGGCGCGGTCATGACGAGGAGCGCGTCGAGGATGGCAATGGACGTCGTCGTAAATCCTGCCGGATTGATTACGAGTCCGGCCGCCTTCTCGGCATGGGCCTCATTGATCCAATCGACGATGTCGCCTTCATGGTTCGATTGGCGGAATACGATCGCAAGGCCTAGTCGCTGGGCCGTCGTCTGGCAAAGCTTCTCGACGTCGGCGAGCGTGGCGCGGCCGTAGATCTCCGGCTGGCGCTGGCCGAGCAGATTGAGATTGGGTCCGTTGAGGACGTAGATGGTTTTAGCCATTGGTGCGCGCTGAGCCGACTCTCATCGGCGCGGGCGAACGGCCCGCGCCGGTCCGTTTATAGGGAAGCCTCCCGCAAAGGGGAAGCCGGGACGGCGGCGAAGATACCGTCCGCGGGTTGCAGATTCGCAAGGGTTCCGCGCTTCTCGTCGAATGACGTAGGGCGCCGGCTATTCCGGCTGAGCCTTGAGCTTCGCCTGCAGCTCATCGAGTCCGACGGCGCCCACCACAACCTCATCGCCGACCACATAGGTCGGCGTGCCGCTGACGCCAAGCAAATCGGCGAGCTTCATGTTCTCGTCGATCGTCGTCTTGACCTCGTCGCTGTTCATATCCTTCTCGAGGCGGGGCATATCGAAGCCGACCTCCTTGGCGATGGCGAGCGCGCGCGCTTTGTCGGCCGGGCCGCGGCCGCCGAGGAGCTTCTGGTGAAACTCGATATATTTCTTCCCCGTCGGGTCCTGCATGCGCGCGGCGACGGCGACGTGGGCGGCTTCAACCGAGCCCGGACCGAGAACCGGAAACTCCTTGAGCACGAATTTGAGATTGGGATTGGTCTTCAACAACGTGAGCATGTCAGGCAGCGCACGCTTGCAGAAGGCGCAGTTGTAGTCGAAGAACTCGACGACCGTCTCATTGCCTTGCGGATTGCCGAGCACCACCTGATGCGACGAATTGAACAGGGTGGCATTGTCCTTTTTGATCGTCTCACGCGCCTTGGCGGCATCCGCCTGCTTCTGCTGCTTGTCCAGCGCGTCCATCGCCTCCTGCAGCACTTCCGGATGCGCCACGAGGTAGCTCTTGAGGATGCCCTCGATTTCATGACGCTGGTCGGTCGAGAAGGATTGCGCCGCGGGGGTTTGCGCCGCGGCGGGCGCCGGCATCGACGGCGCCTGCGCCCGCGCGAGGGGCGACAGCAGCACCATGGCCGCGATCGGAATTGCCATGCGCAGAGTCGGGATCATGTCGGGTCGTCCTTTTCTGTTCAATTTCCTATGCCAATCAGCGGATTGGTCTTCAAGTTTTTATTGAAGGCGACGATATCGTCGGCTCGCACCCAGCCCGGGGAACCGACGGGAAATCTCTGCTTGGCTCGTTCCGCGAGCTGGCGCGCGGTCCTGTTGTCGCCACGGGCGAAGGCGGCCTGCGCCGAGGCAAGATCGGCATCGGCGTAGTCGTTCTTACGGCCGTATGCCATCGCTAGCGTCGTATAGGCATCGCTATCCTCCGGCTCCTTAATGAGAGCGGTGCGAAGGAGCGAGATCGCCTCGTCGGACAGCTTGGCGTCATTCGTGGCGACCAGCGCTTGTCCGAGCAAAATCTGAATGAGGGTCGGCGTCGGCGCGAGCGCCACGGCGCGGCGCAGCGGCGGAATCGCTTCCATCGGGTGACCGCCTTCCAGCAGCGCTTGGCCCTTGAGCTCGTAGAAATAGGGATTGTTCGGCATCGATGCGATCAGGCTATCGATCTGCGCAATGCCGCTGCGCAAGTCGCCGTAGCGGTAGGTGGAAATCGCCCGCGCGTAGCGGGCCGGCAGGCTGCTATCCGTCGCCGGGTAGCGGCGCAGCACCAGTTCCGGTCGCTCGGTGAAGCCATACAGCTTGGCCCGCATCATGTCGTGGCGGAATTGCAGTTCGGGCGGATCTTTCTTGTTCCAGTAAGGCGTCTTCACCAGATTTTCGAGTTCGGCCATGCGCTCTTCGGGCATAGGATGGTTCTGCACGTAGGGATCGATGTAGCTCGACGAATACATCATCTCGTCGCGGAAGTGTTTGAACAAATCGTACATGCCCTTGGCCGATTGGCCGGTCGCAGTCAGCAGCCGAACAGCGACGCGGTCGGCGTATTCCTCCTGGGCGCGCTGATAGGCAAGCAGCGTGTGTATGCCAAGAGACTGCGGAGCGTTAATAAGCGCGCCGCCGACATTGGCCATGTCGATGTTACCTGAATGAGCCCCCGCCGCCAGGGCGCCGGCTCCCAGCAGCATCGCGATGAGCATCCCGGTCTGCACATTGGCCAGTTCCTGGCGCATTTTGGAGAGGTGGCCGCCAATGATGTGGCCGCATTCGTGTGAGAACACGCCGATAAGTTCGTTAGGCGTGGTCGCTTGCATCAGCGCGCCAGTGTTAATGAAGATGCGGTGTGCGTCCATGACGAAGGCGTTGAAGTCAGGATTGTTGATGATAACGACCTGGACATTCTGCGTGGTGAGACCGGCGGCCTTGAAGATCGGCGCCGTGTAATCGCGCAAGAGCTGTTCGATCTCGGCGTCGCGAATCATCGGGATGCCGGCATTGGCCCCCGTTTGCGCGCGTGTCGGAACGCTTGCCAGCGCGACTGCGGCTGCGGTCGCGAGCGCGACCGCGCGCGAAGCTGGCTTCGTCGGCCCTACCTTGCTAGGAGATCGAGCGACAATCATGTCAGTTAAAGTTTCGGCCCCGCGGCTCGTGGGGAAACTATGGATGGAACGGGTTAGGGTCAACACGCGGCCGTCGCGTCGCCAGATCACAACTACGCGCCACGAAACCCGCCGAATACGGCATCAGCGGGGCGGTGTGCGGCCGATACCGGGGAGCGCGATTTAAGGGCGCCATGATGCTTGAAAAGGCAAAAAGCCTCCTGCAACCGTCGGCACGCAGCAATGTGCCGCCGTTCATGGTCATGGATGTCATGGCGGCCGCGGCGCGGCTGGAGGCCAAAGGTCGCCGGATCGTCCATATGGAAGTCGGGCAGCCGGCCGCCGGTGCGCCGGCAACCGCAATCGCCGCGGTGCGCGCAGCGCTATCGGGCGGGCCTCATGGCTATACCGAGACTTTGGGTATTGCCTCGCTGCGCCGGCGCATCGCGCGCGCCTATTACGAATGGCACGGTCTCGACATCGATCCGGAACGCGTCGTCGTCACTACCGGCTCCTCGGCCGGCTTCATGCTGGCGTTTCTTGCCGCCTTTGAGCCAGGCGACCGCGTCGCGGTGGCGTTGCCCGGCTATCCGCCATATCGGCACATCCTGACTGCGCTAGGCTGTGAGCCGGTCTTCATCGAGACCAGCGTCGCCGACCGCTGGTCCATCACCAGCGAAAGCTTGCTGGCGCTGCATCGGCAGCGACCGCTCAGGGGCGTGGTGGTCGGCTCACCCGCCAATCCGACCGGAACGATGATGACCGCGCCGGCGCTCGCCGCATTGATCCGCAGCGCCGAAGACGCCGGCATTGTCGTCATCTCCGATGAAATTTATCACGGTCTCGATTATGCCTTTGCGGCGGAGAGCGCGGCCAAGCTGTCGTCAGACGCCATCATCATCAATTCGTTCTCCAAATATTTTTGCATGACTGGGTGGCGCGTCGGGTGGATGGTGATGCCGCCGTCACTGCTCCGTGCCATCGAGCGCTTGCAGCAGAACCTCGCGATCTCAGTCCCGACATTGTCTCAGATCGCCGCCGAAGCCGCCTTCGACGGTCGCGCGGAATTAGAACAGATAAAGCATGGCTACGAGGACAATCGCCGCATCCTGCTCGAAGGCTTGCCGCGCGCCGGCCTCGATTCATTTCTGCCGGTCGACGGCGCGTTTTATCTCTACGCCGATATTTCGCGCTTCTCGGATGACAGTTTCGGCTTCGCCACGCGCATGCTCGAGGAAGCGGGCGTGGCGGCGACGCCGGGCGTCGATTTCGATCCGCTCCACGGCCGGAAATTCCTGCGGCTATGCTACGCGGGGACGCATGAAGACATGGGCGAGGCGGTCGAACGGATTGGCCGCTGGCTCAAGGGATAGATCGGCGCGAGTGGTAACGAGCAATGGCTCTATTGGATAGCGCTGTCGTCCTGTTCTCCGGCGGACAAGATTCGACGGTGTGCCTCGCTTGGGCGCTCGAGCGGTTTGCCCGCGTCGAGACGATCGGCTTCGCCTATGGCCAGCGCCATGCCATCGAGCTTGACATGCGGCCGCGCATTCGCACCGCGCTCGCGGCGCATTCGGCGCCATGGCGCGCCCGGCTCGGCGACGATCATATGGTCCGCATCGACGCGCTGGCGGACGTTTCGGAGACGGCGCTCACCCGCGAGGTGGCGATCGAGATTTCGGAATCGGGACTGCCGACAACATTCGTGCCGGGCCGCAATCTCGTGTTTTTCTCGTTCGCCGGCGCGGTCGCCTATCGGCGCGGCATCAAGCACATCATCGCCGGCATGTGCGAGACCGATTTTTCCGGCTATCCGGATTGCCGCGATGACACGATCAAGGCGATGCAGCTGGCGCTGACGCTCGGCATGGACCGGCGTTTCGTCATCCATACGCCGCTGATGTGGATCGACAAGGCGGGCACCTTCGCGCTGGCGCATGACATCGGCGGCGATGCGCTGATCGACGTTCTTCTCGCCGAGACCCACACCTGCTATCTCGGCGACCGCGAGCACCGCCATGCCTGGGGTTTTGGCTGCGGCGAATGTCCGGCCTGCCGGTTGCGAGCGGACGGTTTTGCGAAGTGGAAGGCTGCATCATGACGATCGAACGGCAGCGCGAATGGGAAGGGGTGATATTCCTCGTTCTGTTTGCGCTCATAATCCCCGCGGCCAATTGGCTGATCGGCCATGTCGGGACCGCGTGTATTCCGCATGGCCCCTGTGTGCTGCCGGTCGCGCCCGGCCTGATGGCGCCGTCCGGGGTGACAATGGTCGGCATTGCCCTGGTGCTGCGCGATCTGGTGCAGCGGCGGCTGGGCACGGCGATGTCAGCGCTGGCAATCGTGGTCGGCAGCGCGCTGTCGGCGATGCTGGCCCCGGCGGCGCTGGTTCTTGCCTCTGCCATCGCCTTTCTGCTTTCCGAATTTGCCGATCTCGCCGTCTATACGCCGTTGGCGCGCCGCCGGCTGGTCGCCGCCGTCGTGGCATCGAGCATGGTTGGCCTGGTGGTGGATTCAATTGTGTTTTTATGGCTGGCTTTCGGCTCGCTCGATTTCCTCGCCGGCCAGATTGTGGGCAAGGCGTGGATGGTAATCTTGTCGGTTCCTTTTGTGGCTTGGCTGCGCCGCCGCGACGCGCGGCTCGGCATCATGCCGGCCTGACCCTGACCCTGACCTGAGACGAGGCGAACGATGAGCGATGCTGTATTCGATATTCTGCGCAAGGTGACGACCGCGACGATCACCACGATGCTGTTGAAGAAAGGCATCCGGCGCTGCTGGATGAACGGTCCAAAGCCGCTCATCGCCGGCGGCGAGCGGCTGGTCGGTCCGGCTTTCACGCTGCGCTTCGTGCCGGTCCGCGAGGATCTGGCGACACCGGAAAGCTGGGCGAGCCCGATCTCGACCCGCGCCGCGATCGAAGCCATGCCGGACGGCGTCATTGCGGTTGCCGACGCGATGGGCGTGCCGAGCGCCGGCATATTCGGCGACATCCTTTGCGCCCGCATGCAAAAGCGTAACGTCACGGCGCTGGTCACCGACGGCGTCATGCGCGACCTTTCGGGCGTGCTGGCCAGTAAGCTGCCGGTATGGTGCGCGGGCGTCGCCGCGCCGGCCTCGGTCAACGGCTTGACTTTCGTCGGCTGGGAAGAGCCGATTGCCTGCGGCAGCTGCGCGATTTTTCCCGGCGACGTGATCGTGCTCGACGACGACGGCGCGGTGGTGATCCCAAAAGCTTTGGTGGAATTCGTCGCCCACGAAGGCGCCGAGCACGAGCTCTATGAAAGCTGGGTGTTCACCGAGGTCGAGAAGGGCGTCAAGCTGCCCGGTCTCTATCCGCCGAACGACGAAGCCAAAGCGCGCTACGCCGCCTGGCGCAAGTCGCGCGACTGAACGTCCGGCCCGGCGAGGTGGGATCAGGAGGGATCGTGAATGTTTTTCGTCCTCTCCAAAACGCTGGGCTTCTTCGCGGTGCCGTCCAATCTGCTGATGGCGGTGGGGCTCGTTGGTCTGGCGTTACTGCTCACGCGATTTCGGCGGCTCGCGAGCTGGCTGATCGTGACCAGCCTCGTGCTCATCGCCTTTGTCGGTTATTCGCCGCTCGGGCGCATCTTCATCCTGCCCCTGGAGGACCGCTTTCCGCCGTGGAATCCCGCGCAAGGGCCGCCGGACGGCATTGTCGTCCTCGGCGGCGCGATTGCGCCGGGCATATCGTTGGCGCGTGGCGCCGTAGCGCTCAACAACTCGGCCGAACGCATCACCGCGACCGCCGAGCTGGCGAGGCATTATCCCAATGCCCGCATCATTTTTTCCGGCGGTACGGCTGCGCTGTTCAAGGGAGCGCTTGAGGCGCCCCTCGCGGTGAAGGAATTGGAGGCGCTCGGCGTGGCGCATGACCGGATCACGGCCGAAGAGCAATCGCGCAATACGATTGAGAATGCCGTGTTCTCGCGGCTCATTGCCCAGCCGAAGCCCGGCGAGCGCTGGCTCTTGGTGACCTCGGCATTTCATATGCCGCGTGCGATTGCGGCGTTCAGGGCCGCCGGCTTCCCCGTCGAAGCCTACCCGGTGGATTGGCGCACCCGGGGACCGATCGATGCGACGGCGCCCTTCATTTCAGTGATCGACGGGCTGAGGATGACGGATTTCGCCGTGCATGAATGGGTGGGTTTGATCGTTTATCGTCTCACCGGCCAAACCGCGGAATTGTTCCCAGCGCCGTAACGCATTTTACGCCCGCAACTATTTCTTTACCGATCCTTCATTGCTGCGGTTCGATACTTGACCTTTAAGCGCGTGCTTTGGGGACGATCCTTATGACCTCGACCGATATGCCTGCTGCGCTGATCGAGCAGCCGGCCGAAGCCGTCGTTGCGGCTCAACCTGCGAAGAGCGATTGGGCGGAGACGGCACTGACGCTGCTCTTTGCCGCCGCGGCCATCCTCTTCGTCTCGTTTGTCGCGGTCGTGACCGGACTCGTCTGAGCCGATCGTCACGTTTCCTTTGCTGAGTTGCAGCCAGATTTCGCGCCGGCGAAATTCGGGCTACAAGCGGTCATGGCTCTGCACCTCATCATCGGCAACAAGAACTACTCGTCATGGTCGTTCCGGCCATGGCTGGCGCTGAAGGTTGCCGGGATTGCGTTCGACGAGACGGTGATCTCGCTCGAAGCCAAGGACTTCAAGGTGCGGGTGACCGCCTTGAGCGGCGCCGGGCGGGTGCCGGTTCTGCTCGACGGCGATGTGCGGATCTGGGAATCGCTGGCGATCCTCGAATATCTGGCGGAGAAATTTCCTGCCGCCGGCCTGTGGCCGAAAAACGTCGCCGCGCGCGCTCATGCCCGCGCCATCGCTTCGGAAATGCATGCCGGTTTCCTGCCGCTGCGGCGGCATCTGCCGATGAACGTGGCGCGGCCGGTCAAAACCCGCGCGCTTGATGACGCCGCGACGGGAGACGTGTCGCGTATCGATGCGATCTGGAGCGAGTGCCGCGCCAAATTCGGCGGTCCATTTTTGTTCGGTCCGTTCGGCGCGGCCGATGCCATGTATGCGCCGGTGGTCTGGCGTTTCCTCACTTATGCGGTCGGGGTCGGCGCCGCCGCCCGCGACTACATGCGCGCCGTCGTGAATCTGCCGGCCTGGATGGAGTGGCGCGAGGCGGCCCGCCGCGAAACCTGGGTACTGCCGCACGACGAGGTCGATTGGCCGGAAGTCCCACGGGAGTAATTACCGCGCCGATGACGCCGGTCGGGCCAAGCGCCGTTCAAGCTCTTCGAGCAGCGGTCGTTGATAGGGCAGGATCTTCACCATCGCGATTGGCAGCGCGAAATAAGCGATGCGGTCGATCTCCGGAAAACTTTTGCGCCGGCCCGATCGCGGTGGCCACTCGATCTGAAATTCATTGCTGGCAAACTGCGTGAGATCGAAGTCCGCTTCGAAAACAAAAGCGTGGACGGTTTTTCCACTCTTTTGGTTAACCGGGCAAAGCGCGATCAGCTCGCCGTCGGCAACCAGGTTTGTCTCTTCGGTAAATTCGCGTCGTGCCGCCCCGATCAGGTCGTCGCCGGGTTCGACGAGGCCTTTCGGGATGGTCCAGACCCCGTCGTCTTTCTTCGCCCAGAACGGCCCGCCAGGATGCGCCAGCAGGACTTCGAGTCCGTTCTTAAGCCGGTAGGCGAGCAGCCCGGCGCTTATGTCTTTGCTGCGGCGCATCGGCGCAGGTCCCGGTTAAAGTGCGGCTCTCTACCGCAGTCCTTGCTAAATCGACCCCTATCTGCATGATTTTGTCACGATTACGCCGACAATGCCCGCCGCTCGCGCGTGCTTTTTAGAGCGCGTTGTGAGAAGGGGTACACCGAACCAATTGCCTGCACGGGAGCCAACGCCAATGCGATATCGACGTATCGCCGCTCATACCGCTTTTGTTGCCGCTTTTCTTGCCGCCTTCATGCTGGCGCCGGCCGTCAAGGCCGACGACGCCCCCAAGGACGTCAAGGGTCTCTATCTCATGAGCGATTATCCGGCGGTGACGCTGCGTCCCGGCGAAACCTCGACGGTCAGTCTCCGATTGCAGAATTATGACATGGCGCCGGAGCGTTTGGCGCTGTCGGTAACGGGCGTACCGGCGGGCTGGACGGCGACGCTGCTGGGCGGCGGCCAGCCGGTGGCCGCGGCGATGCCGGCAACCGATTCCAGCGTCGCGCTGTTGTTGCGGCTCGACGTGCCGAAAAACGCGGCAATGGGCACGCAAACGCTTACCGTTGCCGCCACCGGAAACTCGACGAATTTGCAGCTGCCGATCGCGGTGACGCTGGCCAAGGACTTGCCGGCGAAGCTTTCCGTCACGCCGCAATTGCCCGAATTGCGCGGCACTTCGAAGTCGAGCTTCGAATATCAGCTCAGCATCAAGAACGACAGCGGCAAGAAGCTGACCGTGAGCCTGTCTGCGCAAGCGCCACAGAATTTCGATGCCTCGTTCACCGAGCAATACGGCACCCAGGAGCTTAACGCGGTGCCGATCGACGCCGGCCAGAGCAAGGACGTAAAGCTCAAAGTCACGCCGCCGAATACGGCCGCGGCCGGCGACTACAAGCTCACCGCGCGCGTCGCGGCGGAGGACGCCTCGGCAACCACCGATCTCGGCCTCGACATCACCGGCCAGCCCAGGCTCGACGTCAGCGGCCGCGAGGGCCTGGTGTCGACGCGCGCGGCGGCCGGGCAACAGAGCTCGGTCCCCGTCGTCATCACCAATACCGGCACCGCGCCGGCCGACGATGTCGAGCTCTCCGGCTCGGCGCCGAGCGGCTGGAAGATCACCTTCGATCCGAAGACGGTCGATCGCATTGCACCGAACGACAATAAGGAGGTGCAGGCTTTGATCACGCCGACCGACAAGGCGATCGCCGGCGATTATGTGACCACTATCCGCGCCGCCGCACGCGGCGAGTCGGCCTCGACCAACTTCCGCGTCACGGTGACGACCTCGACCATGTGGGGCATCGCCGGCGTCGGCATCATCGGCGTTGCGCTTTTGGTCATGGTCGGCGCGGTGGCAAGGTTTGGCCGCCGATGAGCCAACTCCCGAACCAAAGCCCTATGAACCAAGACATGGTCATTGAGGCCAAAGGCCTCACCAAGACCTACGGATCGGCGGTCGCCGTCGACCAGATCTCGTTTTCGGTGGGGCGCGGGGAGATTTTCGGTCTCCTCGGTCCCAACGGCGCCGGTAAGACCACGACCATTTTGATGTTGCTCGGCCTTACCGACATTTCGGAGGGCGAGGTCAGCGTGCTTGGCTTTAATCCGGCGCGCGAGCCGCTTTCGGTCAAGCGACGGGTCGGCTATCTGCCCGATACCGTCGGCTTCTACGACAATCTCACGGCAGCCGATAATCTGCGCTACACCGCGCGGCTGATCGGCTTTCGCTTCGCCGAGCGCGAGAAGCGTATCGCCGAGGCGCTCGACCGCGTCGGCCTTGCCGACGTCGCCGAGAAGCGGGTGGGCACTTTTTCCCGCGGCATGCGGCAGCGGCTCGGGCTCGCCGAAATCCTGATGAAAGGCGCGCAGATCGCGATCCTCGACGAGCCGACCTCGGGCCTCGATCCGCATGCGACGACCGAGCTCCTCGGCATCATTCGCGCCTTCAAGACCGAGGGCGTGTCGGTCCTGCTGTCCTCGCATCTGCTTGAGCGGGTGCAAAGCGTGTGCGACCGCGTCGCGCTATTCTCCGCCGGCCACATCGCGCTGATGGGCTCGGTGCCGGAGCTCGGCCGCCAGGTGCTTGGCGGCGGTTATGTGGTTGATATCGAGGCCGACGGCGCCGGACTTGCCGAGCGGCTCGCGCTCATCCCGGGTGTCAGCGGGGTGGATAAAACCGGTATCGGCAAGCTTCGCCTGCATGCCGATCGCGACGTGCGCCCGGAAGCCGCGGTGGAAGTGGTCGCCATGCATGGCCGCCTGAAATTCCTCGGCGTCCAGGAGCCGAGCCTCGAAGCGATCTATACGCGGTATTTCGAGAGCCGGCCCGAGGAGGCAGTGAGGGAGGGCGCGCGCCATGCAGCGTGAAGGCTCCGCATTTTCCGGGCTCGGCGTGGTCATGCTCAAGGAGCTGTCGGACCACCTGACATCAGTGCGCATGCGCGTCCTGGAATGGCTCGTGGTGCTGGTGGCATTAGCGGCGCTCTATGGCGCGATCCAGCAGATCAAGGACACCACCGCGGAGGATCCGTTCCTGTTCCTGCGGCTGTTCACCACCTCGCGCGATCCGCTGCCGTCGTTCGTCTCGTTCCTGTCGTTCCTGGTGCCGCTGATGGCAATCGGGCTCGGCTTCGATGCCGTCAACGGTGAGCATAATCGTCGCACGCTGTCGCGCATCCTGTCACAGCCGATCTATCGCGACGCCTTGTTGTTCGGCAAATTCCTCGCCGGCCTGATGACGCTTTCGATCAGCCTGGTCGCGCTGTGGCTGCTGGTCATCGGGCTCGGGCTGTTGATGATCGGCATTCCGCCGGGTGGCGAGGAGATCGCGCGCAGCTTCGTGTTTCTCCTGGTCACGATCGTCTACGCCGGCGTCTGGCTGGCTCTGGCCCTGTTGTTCTCGATCCTGTTCCGCTCGGCGGCGACCGCGGCGCTGGTCACGCTCGGCCTGTGGCTCCTGGTGACGTTCATATGGCCAGTACTGGCCGGCGCCTTCGCGCAAATGATCATCCCGCCGGACCCGCGCTATATGGCGCTCGGCTTGCAGACGCCGGGCACCGCTGAACTGGAGCAGATCCTGGCGCGGCTGTCGCCGTCCACGCTTTATGCCGAAGTCGTGGTGGCACTGCTCGATCCGACGACGCGCGCGCTTGGGCCGATCTATTTGAGTCAGCTCCAAGGCGCCGTGCTCGGGGCGCCGCTGCCGCTCGGCGCCAGTGTCTTGATCGCCTGGCCGCAAATCGTCGGCATGGTCGCCACCGAAATCCTGCTGTTCGTCATCGGCTACGTGATCTTCCAGCGCCAGGAAGTCCGCGCTTAAAGCTGCCAAGCACGAAAAGCAAGGACGGCGCGACGCCGCCCTTGCGCTGTTCTCGGATCGCCGGCGGTTAAGCGGGCAAAACCGCGACGATTCTCATATCCCGCGGATTGACGATGACGACTTCGTCACGAACCACGAAATAGAGATGGCCGCGCCACGCCGGATCAATCTCCACCAGCGTCCGCGGCACTGGAATGACGCGAATTTTGCGGCGCGGCACCAGCGTTCCCACGCGGATGTTGAAGTCGACATGGCCGACCCGCGGCGCGTTGCGCGCGTCGATCACGGTCTCGCGGATCTTGGTCCGCTGCTCGGACGTGAGGCTGACATGGCTTCCCTGCATCGGGATCGAAGTGTTGCCTTGCAACCCCTTGAGGTTACGCTGATTGCGCTCCGCGGTGTTCATCCGACTGCGTTCGTTGTGCTCCGCGGTCCTCATATGGCCGCGGCCTTCATGCTCGTTGCGAGCGGTCGGGCGGTTATGCTCGATCTTCGCATTGGCGCCGAGATGCTCGGGCCGGCTTTCCGCCGTTTTGCTGGCGCGGGACCCCATTTTGTTGCGATTGATCTCTTGCGCGCTTTTTTGACCCTTGGCGTTCTCTGAGCCTTTCTGAGCCACCGAGGGGTGATTGGTGCCCTTGGCGTTCAAGGCCGCCGCGCCGCCTGTCTTGGTGACGGTTTTGGCGCCGGTCGCCAGACCGGTCTGGGCATGCTGCTCCATGCCCGCGCCGGCGTTCGGCTTGGCGGCCTGCGAGTGCATGGCGCTTTGGTCGCTCATGCCGGGCGAGCCGGTCTTGCCCTGCGGGCTTTGCTGCGCCGAGGCAACGCCCGCGCCGGCGATCAGCGCCAGGGCGGCGACGCCCGCCAGCAATGTGTTTTGCTTCTTCCTCATCAAGCTTCTCTCCTCTCTAGATCGGATTGCGCGTGCCGCTCGGGGGCCGACGGCCCTGCTGGCTCGCGGGTGCTTTGGAGCAAACGCGCACTAGGCAGGAAAGTTTCTGCATGTGATATTTTGTTGCAGCGGCAAACGTGCGCCGAGTTCATTTCTGAATTTCCATTCAGATCGACAGGTGAGGAAACGGTGGCGGTCATCACATCGAGCGTCGATTGCAAATCCAAGGAGTTCCGCGCCAATCAGGCGGCGATGCGCGCGCTTATCGCGGAGCTCGATATGCGCCGCGCCAAGGCGGCCGAGGGCGGTCCACCGCGGGCGCGTGAACGCCACATCGCCCGCGGCAAGCTTTTGCCGCGCCAGCGCGTGATGACGCTCATCGATCCCGGCGCGCCGTTTCTAGAGCTCTCGCCGCTCGCCGCCGCCGACATGTACGACGACGCTATCCATGGCGCCGGCATCATTACCGGCGTCGGCCGCGTCTCGGGGCGCGAATGCGTCATCGTCTGCAACGATTCCACCACCAAAGGCGGCACCTATTATCCGATGACGGTGAAGAAGCATCTGCGCGCGCAAGAGATTGCGCGGGAGAACCGGCTGCCTTGCATTTATCTGGTCGATTCCGGCGGCGCCAACCTGCCGCATCAGACCGAAGTGTTTCCCGACCGCGAACATTTCGGCCGTATCTTCTACAATCAGGCGACGCTGTCGGCCGCCGGCATCGCGCAGATCGCCGTGGTGATGGGCTCATGCACCGCGGGTGGCGCCTATGTACCGGCGATGTCGGACGAGACCGTCATCGTGCGCAATCAGGGCACCATCTTTCTCGGCGGCCCGCCGCTGGTGAAGGCCGCCACCGGCGAAGTTGTCAGCGCCGAGGATCTTGGCGGCGCCGAGGTGCATACCAAGAAATCGGGCGTCGCCGATTATCTGGCCGAGAACGATCGCCATGCGCTGGAGCTGTGCCGCCGCATTGTCGGCAATCTGAACACCAAGAAGACAATCGACATTCCGCTCGCCAAGCCGAGCGAGCCGATCTACGACATAAGCGAGCTTGACGGCATCGTGCCGGTCGATCTGAAAAAGCAATACGACGTGCGCGAGGTGATCGCGCGGCTGGTCGACGCGTCCGAATTCGACGAGTTCAAGGCGCTCTACGGCACCACGCTGGTCACCGGCTTCGCCCACATCCACGGCATTCCGGTCGGCATTCTCGGCAATAACGGCATCCTGTTCTCGGAAAGCGCGCTCAAGGCCGCGCATTTCATCGAGCTGTGCTGCCAGCGCCGCATGCCGCTGTTGTTTCTGCAAAATATCTCCGGCTTCATGGTCGGCCGCGATTACGAGGCCGGCGGCATCGCCAAGGACGGCGCCAAGATGGTGACCGCGGTGGCTTGTGCGCAGGTGCCGAAGATCACCGTCATCATCGGCGGCTCCTACGGCGCCGGCAATTACGGCATGTGCGGCCGCGCCTACGGCCCGCGCTTTCTGTTCACCTGGCCGAACGCGCGCATCTCGGTGATGGGCGGCGAACAGGCCGCGAGCGTGCTCGCCACGGTGCGCCGCGACAATATCGAGGCCGAAGGCAAGAAATGGTCGCAGGTCGAGGAGGAAGAATTCAAGCAGCCGATCCGCGAGCAATACGAGGCCGAAGGCAATCCCTATTACGCCACCGCGCGGCTATGGGACGACGGCATCGTCACGCCGGCTGAGACGCGACGGGTCCTGGAGCTGTGCTTCTCGGTGGCGCTCAATGCGCCAATTCCGGAGACGAAGTTCGGGGTGTTCAGGATGTGAGCCAGCCCAGCCGAAGCGCACGATTTTCCTGGCGTCAAGCCGCTCGCGGTCGAATCATCTTAAGTTTATCGCCGATTGCACGCTTACGCTCCATGAGTTCGTAATCGGTCTGTAGGCCGATGAAAAATCCCTCCGACATGTTGAAGTAGCGTGCTAGCCGTAGGTCGGTGTCGGCGGTGATGGCGCGCTTGCCGAGCACGATCTCATTGATGCGCCGCGGCGACACACTAATGGCGCGCGCGAGCGCCGTCTGCGACAAATCCATCGGCTTCAAGAATTCCTCTGCCAGGATTTCGCCCGGATGGGGATTGGCTAATAGTCGGGCGTGTGATTTCGAAGTAGGGCGCATGGTCTTCACATTGTGGATCGTCATGGCCGGACTTGTTCCGGCCATCTACGTCTTTGTAGCCGAGCCGCTGCAAGACGTGGATGCCCGCAACGGGTGCGGGCATGACGGGTTCTTGTGGCTATTATAAGCTTGCCCCACCAAGAAAGATGCGGAGCCTGGGAAAAATGCCCAAAACCATCGAGCATGTGCATTGGCCGGATGCGCCGGACCTCTGGATGCCCTATGCGCCGGCGATCAAGGTCAAGGGCGGCACCACTGTCTATCTCGCCGGCGTCACCGCCGCGCCGGTCTATCATCATCATCCGCACCGGCCGGAGGAGTTCGACGCGATGCCGCGAGATATGGCGGGGCAGGCGAGGGCGGCGCTGGAGAACCTCAAGCGCGGGCTGCAGGCTGTCGGCGCAACCTTTGCCGACATCGTTACCGCCGATCGTTTCGTGACCGACCTGACCGATCAGGATGCGCTTAATCGCGTCTGGGGCGAATATTTTGGCGATGCCAAGCCGACGACGACGACGGTTCAGGTGGTGCGGCTAGCCACCGACCCCCGCTGCCTGGTCGAGATCAACGCCATTGCGGTGATCGATTGACGACCGCCGGCTGAACCGCCACATCAAGGCGGCGCAAAATACAAAGCCCTTGCGAAGGCGGAGGAACCGATGACCGAAACTGCCTATAGAACCGCATTGATTGTCGGCGTCGGCTCGGGACTTTCCGCCTCCCTGGCGCGCCTCTTTGCCAAGTCCGGACTGAAGGTCGCGCTTGCGGCGCGCCGCGCCGCCAATCTCGCGACGCTGGCGCAAGAGACCGGCGCCAAGACCTTTGCCTGCGATTCGACCGATCGCGCCCAGGTGGCGAAACTATTCTCCGACGTCGAAGCCGGCCTCGGGTCGCCCGATGTGGTCGTCTACAACGCGAGTTATCGCACACGCGGCCCGTTCGTCGACCTGGTTCCCGACGAGGTCGAAAAGTCGCTGATCGTCACCGCGTTCGGCGGCTTCCTGGTGGCGCAGGAGGCGGCCAAGCGCATGCTGCCGAAGCGCCACGGCGCGATCTTTTTCACCGGCGCTTCGGCCAGCGTGAAGGGCTATGCCCAGTCGGCGCCGTTCGCCATGGGCAAGTTCGCGCTGCGCGGGCTGGCGCAGAGCATGGCCCGCGAACTCTCGCCGCATGGCATTCATATCGGCCATGTGGTGATCGATGGCGGCATCAAGAGCGAGCGGCGGCCCGATCCGCCGGACAAGCCCGACAGCATGCTCGATCCCGATGCCATCGCGCAGAGCTATCTGCATCTCCTGCAACAGCCGCGCAGCGCCTGGGCCTGGGAGATCGAGCTGCGGCCATGGGTCGAAAAATTCTAACGGCCAGAGCCATGTCGAGAACGTTCGCCAAACTGCTTCTGCCGGTGATCGCCATCGTCGTTGCCGCGACGAGCGCCCAGGCGCAGCACCGCCGCAGGATCGAGCGCGAGCCGAAGCAGGTCGAGCATCCGGCGCCGCCGGTGCCGCTCGATAAGCGCGATCGGGTGGTCACGACGCCGGGCGCCTTCGCCGGCAAGCCTTATTGGCTGGCGCTGGCGCAGTGCGGCGGCATCTATTTTAAGCTCAACGTTTTGTACACCGACATTGCGGTTCACGCCCGCGTGGTGAAGCCGGATCCCAAAGTCAACGCCGAGTACACCAAGAAGCTCAATGATGCGATCGATACCGCGACTGTGCTCTTTGACGGCGCCACGCGTTTCCTGATGAACGATCGCGGCGTCGAGCGCGACGACGCGGTTCTCATCTATGACGGACAGTCGCGCGCGGCGGGCGATCGCGCCAAGACTATCGATGAGGCGCTCGCCGCGGCGCGATCGTGCCCCGCGCTTTACGCGGCATGTCAGCAGGCTCATGCCAAGGAATGCAGCGAGCCGCTGACTCCGACCGGTTGAGGCCCTGCATGAGTATTTCCGGAAAAATCCTTGTTGCAACGATCGGTACGGCGGTTGTCTTTGGCGCGCTTGCAGCGCGTGCGCAGGACAGTGCTGCAGAACCATCGGCTGCGGCAACACAAGATCAGCCCTATCAACCGAGCCTCAGCGACATCATGGCGCATCAACAGGAGCGTCATCTCAAGCTGTGGTTTGCCGGTCATGCCGGCAACTGGCCGCTCGCCGATTACGAGATCGGCGAATTGAGCGACGGTTTTGACGCTGTCGGCAAGATGCTCGGCGGCGATCTTGTGAAACAGCATGTCGGCGCACCGCTTGACGCATTGCAAAAGGCGGTCGAGAGCAAAGACAGCGCGGCATTCGCTGCCGCCTTCGATAAACTCAGCGCCGGCTGCAATTCCTGCCACCATGCGCTCGATCATGCTTTCATCGTGGTCGCACGCCCGGGTGCGCGGCCCTTCGGCGACCAAGTCTTTTCGCCGCAAAAATAACTGTGTTCCGGCGCATCCGGTATTTCGGCCGCGTCAATGCGACGCGAACAGCTTGCACAGACCCGGCACATTTGGCGCCTATATCCCGGTTCAAGATCATGGAAGAACAGGAGGCCAATGATGACCTATCGCGTCTATTCAGGCCCGCGCGGCTCGCAAGCCATCTCACCGTTGGAGAAGGATCGCCATCTGTTCAAGGAGTTCAATTCGCTCGACGAAGCCATGGGCTGGGCGCGCCATATCAACAACGGCGGCCGCGTTGCATTGTTGATCGAGGGCGATGACGGCACGCGGCTGACCAAGCAACAGATCGTCACCGCGCTGAAAAATCCGGATTCGGAACCGTCGGCGGAACACGCCGCGTAGCGTCGCTACGCGATCTTCACGACGACGTTGCCTAAGACCTTGCCCTGTTCGACCGCTTCATGGGCGGCGGCGATGTCGGCGAGCCTGAAAGTCGCGCCGATATTGGTGATGAGCGTGCCCGCGGCGAGGGCGCGCTCAATTCCGGCCAGCGCGGCGGCGCGCTCCGTTGCGTCGAGTTCATAGACGTAGATGAATTTCAGCGTGATCGCGTTGCGCAACAAGAAAAATAACGGGACTGCCGATTCTGTAGCTCCCGTCCCGTAGACGACGACAGTGCCGCGCGGATGCAATATTTGCGGAATGAGCTTGGCGTTGGCGGCGATATCCAACTCGATGATCGCGTCGGCGCCTTTATTGCCGGTAAAGGCCATCACGCGCTCGCCGACATTCTCCCGTTTATAGTCAACCACATGATCGGCGCCGGCGGCGTGCGCCGCATCGGCCTTTTCCTGCGAGCTGACGGTGCTAATGACGGTCGCGCTGTTGGCTTTGGCGAATTGCACCGCGTAATGGCCGACGGCGCCGGCGCCGCCGGCGACCAACACCGTCATGCCGGTTGCGGCGCCCGACATCGCGATGGCGTGATAAGCGGTCATTGCCGGAATGCCGAGACAGGCGCCGACTTCGAAACTGGTATTTGCCGGTAGGCGCACGGCTTGCGGCGACGGCAGCGTGACGTATTCGGCGCAGGTGCCGAAGGCGCGTCCCCATTGGGCATTCCAGACCCACACCCGCTCGCCCAGGCGGGAGGTCGATACGCCGTTACCCACCATGTCGATTTCGCCCGCGCCGTCGCTGTGCGGGATCACGCGTGGATAGGCGATCTTGCGGGTCGCGCCGGAACGCGCCTTGACGTCGGAAGGATTGACGCCCGAGGTCGCGAGCTTGATGCGGACCTCGCCTGGCCCGGGACGGGGCGTGTCGACTTCACCGAGCTTGAGTACCTCGGGGGCGGGGCCGTTACGCTCATAGAACGCGGCGCGCATTTTGCTCCTCTCCTATTGCTTGTCGTCCTTGGGCCGGATAGCGATTGGCGCAAAGGTTAGCGGAAGCGTTGTCAAGGGTCACATCCCATCGCAGGAAGCCCCGATAACGCCATGATCCTGCGCCAACTTTCGGCTTCTCGACAGAGTCGGGTGGAACCGGCTTTATCCTTGTATTATCGGGCAATACCGCCATACTGCGCGGATTGTGCTTTAGCAGCACGGGGTGGGGTTTCTTGGAACAGCAGCAGAACATCGTCGCAAGCGCGTTGGCAGCGAGCCCGTGCAACGTGCTCATGATCTATCCGCGCTTTATGGCGGATTCGTTCTGGAATTTCTCGGAAGCCTGCGAGCTGGTCGGCGCCAGATATCCGGCGATCCCGCTCGGCCTCATCACGGTTGCGGCGCTGCTGCCGAAGTCTTGGAATGTGCGGCTCGTCAACCGCAACACTGAGGAACTCGCCGACAGCGATCTCGACTGGGCCGACATGGTGATGACCGGCGGCATGCTGTTCCAGCAATCCGATACGTTGGAACTGATCGAAATGTGCCGTGCGCGGGGCCTACCGGTGGTGGTCGGCGGGCCCGATGCGACTTCGAGCCCGCACCGCTATGAAAGCTCGAATTTCCGCGTCCTCGGCGAAGTCGAGGACATCATCGGCCAATTCATCGCCGACTGGGAGCAGGGCGTCCGCGAGGGTACCTACGTCGCGCCGAAATTCCAAGTCAACGTCACCAAGACGCCGGTGCCGCGCTTCGACCTCCTGAAATTCGAGCAGTACCTTTACATCGGCGTCCAGTTTTCGCGCGGCTGCCCGTTCACCTGCGAGTTCTGCGACATCATCGAGCTTTACGGCAGGTCGCCACGCACCAAGACGCACGACCAGATGCTGGCCGAGCTCGAAGCGCTCTATCGTTCCGGCTATCGCGGCCACGTCGATTTCGTCGATGACAATCTCATCGGCAATAAGAAAGCGATCAAGGCGTTTCTGCCGGTGCTCGAAAAATGGATCGAGCAGCACGATTATCCGTTCGAATTCACCACCGAGGCCTCGCTCAATCTCGCCGACGACGGCGAGCTTCTGGCGATGCTCAAGCGCTCGAACTTCTTCGCCATTTTTGTCGGTATCGAAAGCCCCGATACCGAAACGCTGATCGCGATGCGCAAGAAGCAGAATACGCGCCGCAGCATTCCCGAAAGCGTGCACAAAATCTATCATGCCGGCATGTTCGTTACGGCCGGCTTCATTGTCGGCTTCGACACCGAGCGCGGCTCGATCGCCGAGCCGATGATCGAATTGATCGAGGAGTCCGCGATCCCCATCGCCATGGTCGGCTTGCTCTACGCGCTGCCGAATACACAGCTAACGCGCCGGCTGGCGCGCGAAGGCCGTTTGCATGTCGACCATGACTCCGCGCCTGCCAGCAAGGGCGATCAGTGCACCGCCGGCGTCAATTACGAGACCAAGCGCTCGCGTCTGGAAATCCTGCGCGATTATCGGCGGATCCTCGACCGGATTTACGATCCCGACGCATTTTGTGGCCGCTTGGAGCGGCTTTCCGCGATGCTCGACTGCTCGGGTCGGCGCAAGGAACTACCGGAAGGCGATATCAGGCGGCGGCTCTCCACCATCAACATGGTGCATGAACTGCTGTCGCGCCTGCCGGAAGGCCGCGAGCGGTTCTGGAAGGCGTTCACCACCTGCATGTCGAAGAACCCGCAATCGGTTCGCGCCATCGTCACGCTGATGGCGTTCTACCTCCATGTCGGGCCTTATTCGCGCTACGTCATGAAACAGATCGACCGGCAGATCGAAGATCTCGAAGCCGGCCGTTTTGTCGCGCCGAAACTATTGCCGGCGGTCGCCGTGCCTGAGCCGACTGCGGCGGTGGCGGTCGCGGTGAACGCTTAGGCCTTAGAGTTCCGTCGCCGCCACGACCGATAGATCGGGCACGGTCCGCAGGGGCGGGTGCTCGGCATATTCATCGGGCATGTCGGACCGGTTGACCCAGAGCGGGCGAAAGCCGAACGCCGCCGCGCCCATCACGTCCCAGCGGTTGGACGACACGAACACGATCTGCTGCGGATGCAATGCGAAGCGCGCGGTGACGAGCGCATAGACTTCGGGCCGCGGCTTATACATGCGCACGGCGTCGACCGAGAGCACGGCATCGAGGAGCGGCGCCATGCCGGAGGCGGTGACGGCGGCGTCGAGCATCGCCGGCGCGCCGTTTGAAAGGATCGCGGTGGCAAGGCCGCGCGCCTTAAGCGCCGCCAGCGTGGCGCGCGCGTCCGGAAAAGCATCGAGCTTCTGATAGGCTTCGAGAAGTCGCGACCGCAAGGCGCGGTCGACCGACGGCACGCGCGCGAAGGCGTAATCTAGCGCGCGCTGCGTCAACGTCCAGAAATCGACGTATTGGCCGGCAAGCGTCAGTGTCCAGCTATATTCGAGCTGCTTGAGCCGCCATAGCTCCGAGAATCGCTCCGCATCCGGGCCAGCCGCGGCGCGATGCCGGGCGATGGCGGCGTGCACGTCGAACAGCGTGCCATAGGCGTCGAAAACGAAGGCTTTCGCAGGAACGTCAGTCACTGGCCAATCTCCGTACAGCAAGTCAACGTGAGGCTCGAACTTCCGATGTTCTAGCTAGTAGTGCGTCTTGTCGATGCCCGGCACCGTGAGCAGCGAGGCGATCGCGCGGCCGCGGATATCGTAGACACGGGCATAGACGACGCCGTCGCGCACGATTTCGAATAGCAGCGGCGCATCGAGCTTGGCGCAGTAGAAGACGCCGAGCTGCATGGCAAAATCGGCCCCCTTGGGATCCCAAGTGGTCGAGAATTGCGGTCCGAGCGCGACTGACACCGGCGGGTGCGGCCCGCACACAGCGACGGTCCAGTGTCCGTTCGCCGGTGTTTGATGCCTATCGGCGACATAGGCAAGCAATCGCCGCGACGCCTGGGTGAGCGACAGGCCCCAATAATCCAGCATGAAGTCCGCCTGTGCGCCGCGCACGCTGCCGGCAATGTGATTGTAGTCCGTATATTCGTACGGATGCAGCCTGACCATATCGACAATCGGGGAGGCAATCCCCGCGACGAATGCCAGGCTTCCGGCCGCAATGGCGGGAGTGCCGTATTGGCTAAGCCGCTGGGCCATCCAAGCCGCCGCAAAACCGCCCAATACCGTAAACGGCGGTACCACGAACAGCAAATGACGAATGCCGTTATAGAGATATGGCCGCACGAGTATCGTAAGCAGAATTGGGAGCGTGGCGGCGAGCACTATTGAAACAAGCGCGGCGCGGCGGCCGACCGTGCTGCGGCCGTTCCGTGCCGCTGCAACGAGCGCCGCCACAATTCCGCAGATACCGAGCACAAGCATCAGCTCCGGCAGCGTGAGCGCGACGAGCGTCGGCACATAGCTCCGCGGCATTTGCGTGATCGGGATCAAGCGACCGTCGAACAGCTCCCGCCACGGCTTTTCGAAGTCATGGGAAAAATAGGTGGCCGCGCGAAGGGGGTTGAGCGGCGCGAGCACGCTCCACGGCCAGATCAGGCCCATGGCGAGATAAGCCAGGATCGCGCTGGGAATGAAAGCAATCAAAAACGAGCCGCATTCGCTCAAGGCCGGCTTGAGCGCGCTTTCGCGCGATCGCACGGAAACAATAAAGATCAGCGTCAGCAGCACGTCCACGACCGCGAAGCCGCCGAGAACGCGGGAGCCGATCGCGAGACCGACGCCCACCCCGCAAAGCGCGATCGTCGCCGGGGTCGCGCGCGGATATTCGTCGAATGCGCGTGCAATGCCAAGCAGCGCGAGTGCCATGACCGCGGCAAACGGTCCGTCCTTGGAGTTGATGAACATATGCCCGTAGTAGAGCGGGCAGGCCGCCAAAAGGAGTAGCGCGACCAGTCCCGCGACTGGGCCGCCAAGGCGCCGGCCCAATCGCCAGGTCACGAATAGGCCGATGAGACCGATGGCGGCGCCGACGAGCCGGCGTGTCGCGAAAAGCCCGAATGGCAGGAATTTTGCGACAAGCGCGGCCAGCAGATCGAAGCCGCCGCCGTACATGTAAACGTTGACGAACGAGAGCGCGCGTTTGTCGGCGAAGCCGGACGCATAGAGCGACACCAACAGGTCGCCGTATTGAGATTGGGTGTAGTCGTCCCAGCCGAGGCCGTAATCGCGAAACGTAAACGCGGCGATCGCCGCGACCAGCACCAAAACGGCGATCGCCGCCGCATCGAGACCGCGCGCGACGGAAATCGCTTTCGAGCGAAAGGGCAGGCAGTCCACCGCAACTTGCACGATCGGCCCGGCTTGGATCGGCACTTGTCAGCGACAAGTCATGAAGCGGGAATCCGATCCGGACAATGCGTCAAATGTGCAGCGAGACGAAAAAAGCGAGGCCCGGAGGCCCCGCTTTAAGCGTCTCACAGACCGGCGCAGCTACTTCATCGCCGCTTCGTACATCTCGGCCACATAGTCCCAATCGACCAGGTTATCGAAAAACGCCTTGAGGTAGTCGGGACGACGATTACGATAGTCGATGTAGTAGGAATGCTCCCAGACATCGCAGCCGAGGATCGGCTTGCCGCCGTGCACCAGCGGATTCTCGCCGTTCGGCGTTTTCATGATGGTGATCTTGCCGTCCTTCACCGCGAGCCAGCACCAGCCCGAACCGAACTGAGTGACGCCGGCCTGAACCAAATCTTCCTTCACTTTGGCGATCGGCCCGATGTCCGAGGTGAGCTGCTTTTCGAGCTTGCCCGGAAGCTTGTCGCCGCCACCGCCCTTCTTCATCCATTTCCAGAAGTGGGTGTGATTGAAATGCTGCGCGGCGTTGTTGAACAGGCCGGGGTTCTTGCCGAAGGTGCCCTTCACGACCTCTTCGACCGGCTTGTTCTCCCATTCCGTGCCCTTGGCCAGATTATTGCCGGCGGTCACGTAGGCCTGATGGTGCTTGTCGTGGTGGAATTCGAGAGTTTCGCGCGACATGTATGGCGTCAGCGCGTCGTACGGATAGGGAAGCTCGGGCAGGGTGAATGCCATTGGTCTACTCCTCAATGTGAAGCCGGAACGGCGGGTATCGGGCGCTGGTAAAACCGTCAGGGAAAGCGAATGGTTCCTCTAAATAGGACCTTCGCGGGGGTTTGAGCAACGGTCGAGCGAGTGACGCCTGGCGGATTCGTTTCTTATGGCCGTCGAAATGGCGTCCTCCGCACCGGATAAAAATCCTTGCACGACCCGGCCAGCGTCGTCACAATACTGCCTTGAAGTGGGTTCTTTGCGCGCGTCTTGAGAGCCGGGGATCTGCGTATGTATTTGCTTTTGTTAGTGTTTGGCGGCGTGTTGACCGCGGCCGGAATATTGCTGGCGGCCGCAGGCGTGTCCATCCATGACCGCACTTTCGACACGACGATCGTGACGCCCGGTGTGGTTGCGGCCGTGGGTGGGCTCCTGCTGATCGGCCTCGGCTTGGCGCTACGGGTCCTGCAACGCATTGAGCAGGCGATTGCCCTGCGGCAGCTCGCGCCGCGGGAGGAGACGCGCGAGCCGGCGCAAATTCCATTACCAAAGCCAGCGCTGCATCAGGTTGCCGCACCTGCGCCGGCGTCGGTCAGCGAAAAGCACGCTGAAAAACTACCCCAACAAGCTGCCGCACTCGCTCGGCTCGAAACCGCCCGTGTCGTCGAACAGACCGAGCTTTCCGTCTCGCCGATCGCCGAGCCGGCACTACCGACGAGCGTGGATGTTGCGGTTGCCGAGGCCGAAAAGGCGCGCACCGCGAAGCGAAAAAATGGTGCGGTGCCGGGCCGGCTTGCGCCACGGCTGGACATGAACCTGCGCTCGCCGAGCGCGTCCGCACGGCCGGCCGGTCCGTCCTTCGATGCGCTTTGGCCGAAAGGACCGCGGCCGATCCGGGCCGCTCCACCGATCCCCGCGCTAGCGGCCGACGAGCCCGCGGCCGAACCGGAGACCAGTATCGAACCGGCCGCAGCACCGGCTCAACCGCTCGCGCCCGATGCGGCCGCGGCGCCATCGCCGGAGCCCGTATCGGTGCTCAAATCGGGCGTCGTCGACGGCATGGCCTACACGTTATATTCCGACGGCTCGATCGAAGCCCAGTTGCCGCAGGGGATGCTCCGTTTCGGCTCGATCACAGAACTACGCAACCACATCGAGCAGAGCGCGTAGACCCGCGTAGAAGGCTTTTTGTCATGTCGGGCGATATCGGCCGGCGCCTTGCGGCCGATTTCCGAATAGCACCGAACTATATATTTTCCACTATTGGCAATCGTCTTTCCTATTTCCTTGTTATATTGTCTAATTCAATCGCGCTAGTATAGTTGAAGTTGATGCAGAGAATTTCACGTCTCGCTGCATGAGATCCGACCATGGCAGAGAATTCGAACGACAACATTTATATCGAGCTTGCCGCCGATATCGTCTCCGCCTATCTGAGCCACAATTCGGTTCCTAGCGGCGAAATCCCGAATCTCATCAACCAAATCTACGCCGCGTTGAAACGGGTATCGGCCGGCCAAGCGGCGACGGCGGCGGAGCCGCCCAAACCGGCAGTGCCGGTCAAGCGCTCGGTGACCCCCGAATACATCGTTTGCCTGGAAGACGGTCTGAAATTCAAATCGCTCAAACGCCATCTGCGCACGCGCTACAACTTGACGCCCGACCAATACCGCGAAAAATTCGGTTTGCCGCCCGACTATCCGATGGTCGCGCCGAATTATGCGGCGGCGCGTTCCAAGCTCGCCAAGGACATGGGGCTTGGACAGCAACGCCGTCGGCGTCGAGAGCGCGGCTGAAACAAGAATTTATTAGAATTTGATGCCGGCGCCGACGCGGACTGTGTTGATATCCAGGCGCAAGCTCGCGACCGGCGAGAAATAGATATATTCATATTCGGCGCGCACAAAAAAGTTTCGTGTCAGCGCTACATCCAGGCCCGCCCCGACCGTGCCGCCGTAAAGCCATTCCGAACTTTTTCCCGCGGTGCCGGTGAAGGAGAAAGGGACGGTGACGCACGGCGTTGGGTTGGCAAGGCAGGCAGAGCCTGGCGGATTTTGTTGTCCCGAGGTGGTTTCCGTGATGTTGACATTGGCGTGACCGATGGCGCCGCCGGCAAAGGCGTAAGGCAGGAAATTGCCGAACGCCCATCCGACTCTGGCGCGCAGCGTGCCAAAATTGAGATTCGTCACCGTGCCATTGCCGGTAATATTGACGAGATAGCTGTTGCCCCCAGTGTCTGTCGGTGTGAGGCGCGAGATCGGCGAATTCGGCGCGGTGAGCGAGAGCGAGGCCTGGTCGTAATTGGCCTCGACGCCCAGCACGACTTTCATGTTCGGGGTCAGGTATTCGACGTTGTAGCCGACAAAACCGCCAAAACCCGGCGCGCTGTGGTTGGCCGTACCGAGCACCGGCCAAGTGGACGGAGAGAATTCGCTTTCCAATGTCAATTCACGCAGGCTATAGGCGATCGGCGCTTGCGTGGTTTGGCTGAAATCTGCGTTGCCGTCGCTGTAGCTGAACTGACCGCCGACATAAAACCCGGTCCAGGTCATGAAATTTGAGGCGGGGCGCACCGGAGACGCACTTGGGAATGCACCGAAATCGTCTGCGAATGCGTTTGGCGGCTGAGCCACCGCGCCGGTTATCAGGTTGGCTTCCGGTCCGCTCAGATAGCCGGATGAAGACGCGCCGGCATCCAGGAGCGCCGGCGGCGACCATTGGCCAGCCGCGAATGCCGGCGTTACGGCCATCGCCATCGATACGATCGCGCTCGACAAACATTTCCGCGCTGACACCACACACCCCGCGCCTGCCACAGTTTTCTGTTCTGGCGCGGCTAATTTGATTCAAATTGTTTGCATGTTCCTTTATTGCCGCGGGCGGGCGCTGTTCAGCATGAGCACTTCGTAAACGACCGATTTGCACGCAGAAATCGGACGCCACTCCTGTCGCATTCGTTAAAATGCTTGGCTGTGGAAGGCGCCATAAACGACTGCTTGACCAAAGCGAAAGTGCGCGCCCGCCTGGTTCCCAGTACGGTACGATCTTCAGCGCTGCAGCACGCCGACCGCGCGGTTGGCGAAACTGAGCCGTTCCGACATCACCGCAACGATATAGCCGAGCAACGCCTGACTGAGCCCAGGCTCTTCCCGCTTGATGCGCTCGTAGTCTTCGACGCTGAGCTCGTAAAGCACGCTGTCGGCCTCCGCGGCGATGGTCGCGCTGCGCGGCCGCCCGGTAATCAGCCCCATTTCGCCGATCGTGGTATGCGGTCCCAGGCTTCGCACGCGCATCGTCCGGCCGTCGCCCATATCGACGACGATGCCGATGCGTCCCTCCAGGATGAAATGCATCGAAACCGCCGGATCGCCCTCGCGGGCGATGATCTGGCCGGCCGGCACTTCGAGGCGCCGGCAATATTCGGTCAGCCGGTCCGCATTGGCGGCGCCGCCCAACGCATCAGACCACCAGGTTCGCAACGATCGTTCGTCATCGGCGGCGGTGCGATGGGCTTCGATGATGCTCTGCTCGCAGAATTCCAGCGCGCGATCGAGATTCGACGCAACAACAACGTCGTCGGACACAAAACGGGCGGTGCGAAAGGCGCGTTCCAGTTCCGGCGTGAGATTGACCAGCACCAGCCGCGTGCCGCATGCGGTCGCCGCCTGCTTGATCTGCGCAAAACTGTGCGTCGCCGACAAATCGATGCCGGTGACGAGGCGGAAATCGAAGATCAAAAAGCGGCAATCCGGCTGCGCCGACAACAGCGATTTGACGTGCTGATAAAGCCGATTGGCCGAACCGAAGAACAGATAGCTTTGCAGCGTCATGCCCTGAATTTCCCGGCCGTGGTCGGCCAAGAGCGACAATTCGTAAGGACCGCGATCGAGCGAAGAGCGGTATTCGGAGCCGTCGAAATTGAATTTGATGGCGTTGACGCGGCTGGCGCTGAGCGCAAAGGTCGCGCAGCCGATCACGATCCCGATCAGGACGCCGGCGATAAAGCCGGCATAAATGATCAGGACCGCGATGGCGATTAGCGACAGATATTCGAGCAGCAGCAGACGCCGCGACGAAGCGATCAGCCATTGATAAACCAGATCGGCGCCGAGATAGAACAACAGCCCGCCGAGAATATATTTCGGCACGTAGCCGAGAAAGGACGGGCCGGCGAACAGTACGGCTGCCGAGATAGCGGCCACGGTGAGCCCGCCGATGCGGCTGGTGGCGCCGGCGGTGCGGACCAGCATCGAGCGGCTGAACGACGTACAGCTCACATAGCCGCCAAGCGCTGCGATTGCGACATTGGCAAGCCCGAGCACTTTGAGGTCGCGTTCGATATTGGCTTCGCTTCGGGTCGCGATTTCGAGCCCGGTCGTGTTGAGTAGAAAATTCGTGACCGTCACGAAGATGACGGCGAGCGCGTCACCGGCCAGCGACGGCAGCGATGACCACGGAAAATTCTGCAGCGGCGTCAATTTCCAGGGCAGATTGAGGCCGGCGGCCGGCTGCAGCCCGAATAACCAGCCGCTGTCTTGGGCGGCAGCGATCGGCGTTCCGGTTGCCAGTAGCACCAGATGCGTCGCCACCAACGCCGTCAGCAGCACGCCGGGCATGACGAGCGGGCTCTTGAAGCGGCGCAGCAGCACATAAAGACCGAGCGCGACAATGACGCCGGGAGCGATCTTGGTGACGATCGCCAAGTCAGCGAAAGCGCCAATATTGGCAAGGCTCGGTCGCTGATCGGTGACGACCTGGACCGCGCCGGTGATCAAGAGCCATCCGGTCGCGCCGAGGAAGCCGCCAATGACAGGATAGGGCACAAATCGGATGGCGCGTCCGGCATGGGTGAAACCAAGCACGCAGAGCAACAGACCGGTCAGCGCCGTCGCCAGCGCCATGGCGATCAGGGCCGGTTCGAGCAGGTCGGTGCGGCCGCTGGCCACAAGATGTTGCACGAGTGTCGCGACCAAGGCCGCCAGGACGACCGAGATCGAGCTGTCGGGTCCGGCCACGGCGAAGGGCAGCGAGCTGCGCAATGCCACGATCGCGCCACCGACGGCTGCCGACAGGAACGTCACCGCGATGCCGTAGGACAACAGGTGTTCGAGCGGACCGGTGAAGATGAGCGCCGCGTAAGACAGGCAATAGGCGATGGACAGAATGCTGCAGACCGTGCCGGCGAACACGTCCGTCAGGCCTGCGCGAAGTGTGTGGTTGCTCAACGGGAAGCCCCTACGCCCGATGCGACTGACAATACGATTGCCGGCGCGGCTTGAATACCCGCGCACGGTCGCTGCCGGACAAGGGATGTATGCTAGGCGACGGTCGCCAGTGCCGCGCGGGCGTCCGAGCGGATGCGCTCGACCATCGAGCGGAAGCCATTCGAGCGTTGCGGGGTGAGGTGTTCGCGCAGGCCCAATTCTTCGAACAGCTTGACGGCGTCGAGCTTGAGGATGTCGCTCGCGCTTTTGCCCGAATACATCGCGAACAGGATCGCGATCAGCCCGCGCACGATATGCGCATCGCTGTCGCCGCAGAAGATCAGGACCGGTCCGCCTGCGCCGTTCGGACGCACCGTGGTGTCGAGCCAGACCTGGCTGGCGCAGCCCTGCACTTTATTGGCGGCATTGTGGGCGGCTTCCGGCAGCGGCGGCAGCTCGCGGCCGAGTTCGATCAAGTAGCGATAGCGGTCATCCCAGTCGTCGAGGACCGAGAAATTGCCGATGATCTCTTCGAGGTCAGCCATCGCGCCGGTATTTCCCCAATCCAACTCCCGCGGCCACTCCTGCGCGGGATCGCTCGCCCTGTATATAAGGCGTCTCATGCTGCAGGTCGACGCATCGGACACGGTGACGGGCACCGCGGGTGACGTGCGCGTCGCGTCGGTGCGAAGCGGAATGGGACAGGCTAGGCCGAGTGCCTTGGGTCCTTGCGCGGCAATGGCGCATGCCAGGCGGGGACCATATCAGCGGGCGTGAGCGTGTTCTGCGAGGTTTTGTCGGCGCCGCTTGCGAGCGAGCCGGTCACCTTCGGCGCTTCATTGGACATATCCCTGGCGGGGCCCTTGGACGCGAGAGCCTCGGTCAGGAAATCATAAAGCATCTTGGCGCCGGACTGAGCCTTGTAGCCGAGCTCCGTCGCCACATGCGAACCTACGGTGCAGGCGTCGGGCTGGCGGGTGCAGAATTGCCGGACATCGCCAACCGTAGCGGAGGCCGCCGAAATGGCTTGCGAGGCATTGACCTCCGTCGCCGGTGCGGCTCGCTCCGAAGAGCCGCTGGGCAACAGGATCAGCACCACGCCGAGCCAGAACGCCATGCGCAACAGAAAGAACATGAGACCCAAATCCCCCGCGACATAGATTGCCGCACGTGACGGGAACCTAACAGGCAGCATTGAAGGTGGCGTTCGCTCGCCCGGTACGTTTTTGCCCATAATCGACGAGAATACGCCGTAAATTTTCGAACAATTGGAAAAAATATAGTTTAGCTAAAATTTTAGCGAACGCGCGACTCCGCGCTCATTGCCGCGATATCGGAATCGTAAAAATGCAGCAACAGCAGGCGGGTTTCACCCGCCACATTTGTCGCAAACATTTGGCAACCGTGTACGGCAACGGGGGATTCACCATGATGGACATTTGCCGCCGCGCCAACCCACCGTCGTAATCGCGCCGCGCCTCATGCCTTAGCGTTCGCTTAAGCGGCCTCTGACACGATCCGCGCCATAGAAAAAGGGGAGCGCGTCTCGCAAAGCGGGCGTGCGTCGGGAACGTGGGCCTGTTCGCGCCAATACGCGATTATATCGAGACGCTGGTGCACCCGTCGGCACAACAGGACGCGCTGATGGCGGCGCGTCATCGCGCCTTTATCGCGCCGCGCCTGCTCGGCAGCATGGTCGCGCTGGCGGCGTTTCCGGTCTACCTGCTTATTCGCGGCGCGCCGAGCGCGATCGAACTCCTGATATTTGCCTGGCTCGTCGCGCCGATTCTGAGCGCATATTTCCTGTCCCGCACCGGCCGCTACGAAAGCGCACATGTCTTGTCATCGCTGGCTTTGACCGGATTGGTCACGGCGCTGGCGGCGGACACCGGCGGTATTGCATCGTTCGCCGCCGTCTGGCTCGTGGTCGTGCCGCTGGAAGCGTCGCTCTCGGCGTCGCGCCGGGTCGTTGCGACCGCTTCGACCTTTGCGCTCGCCGCCGCCGGTCTCTTGATGCTGTTGGGCGCGCATCATTTATTGCCGCAGCCGGACACGATCGCACCCCAGGCGCTGGCGACGCTCGGCATCGTCTCGGCGGGACTTTACGCGACCGGCCTCGCACTCGGCGCCGAAGCGCTGGCGCGGACAAGCTTCTGGCTGCTCTATGCGGAGGAGGACCGTTACCGGCTCTTGGCGCGCAATATCGCCAACGTCATCACCCGGCACGGCCGCGACGGCGCGGTGCTGTTCGTCTCGCCGGCCGCCGAATCGCTGTTCGGATTACGCACCCCGCAGTTGCGCGGCCACGGCCTTTTCGAGCGGGTCCACGTCGCCGACCGGCCGGCCTATCTGACCGCGCTGGGCGATGCCGCCGCTCTCGGTAAATCGCGTTCGGTCGAGTTCCGCGTGCGGCGCGAAAGCGTCGATGCCGAAGGCCGGCCGATTACGGAATTCGTCTGGATCGAGATGCGCTGCCGGCCGTTGGAGCAGGCGGACGGCGAAGAGCGTCGCGAGGTCGTCGCGGTCTTGCGCGATGTCACCGAACGCAAAACGCAAGAGCAGTCGTTCTCGGACGCACACGCCGAGACGGAACGCGCCAATGCCGCGAAAAGCCGTTTCCTCGCCACCATGAGTCACGAACTACGGACGCCGCTCAATGCCATCATCGGCTTTTCGGAAATGTTGATGAAGGAGGAGGCGCTGGCGCTCGATGCCAAGCGCCGCAGCGAATATGCGGGTCTCATCAACGGCTCCGGCCATCATCTCCTGGCGGTTGTCAACGGCATTCTCGACATGTCGAAGATCGAGACCGGCAATTTCGAGATTACGCCCGAGCCTTTTGCGCCGGCGCATGTCGTCGCCGCCTGCTGCGGCGTACTCGCGCTGCGCGCGCGGGAGGCTGGCGTGAATCTCGAAAGGGTGGCGACCGACGTTCTGCCGGAAATGGTCGCCGACAAGCGCGCGCTCAATCAGATTCTGCTTAATCTGTTGTCCAATGCTATCCGCTTCACCGATCGCGGCGGCACGGTCACGATCAGCGTGCGCGCGGAAGCGGCACATATGACCTTCGCCATTGAGGACAGTGGTGTCGGCATCAGCGAGGCGGATTTGGCGCGGGTCGGCGAACCTTATTTCCAGGCGGGCAGCGCCTACGATCGCCGCCATGGCGGCACCGGGCTCGGACTTTCCATCGTTAAGGGTCTGGTGCAATTGCATAGCGGCGAGATCGCCATCCGCAGCCGTATCGGCGAGGGCACCCGCGTCACCGTGCGGCTGCCGCTCGATTGCGAGCGCGTACGAGCCGCAAAAAACGGCGCCGCCGCGCAGCCTGCTGATGTGATGAGCTATCTGCCGGCCAAGCTCGCGCCGCAGCCGGCGAGTGTCACGATCGCGCGCAAATCCATTCACGACATGCCGGTGAAGAAAAGTGCGTAACCGCCGCAATGCCGAGCGCAGTTTCAACGTCCGCGCCGCGGGCGCCGGCGGCGCATTGGTTTTGCGGCTGTGGACCAAAGCGACCCGACGTTCCGGTCGATTCATTTGCCATCCTTGCCGCGGTCGCGGCGAGCGGCATCATCATCGTCAATGCGATCTTCCTGCAATCGGGTTCGCGCCCGGCGCCCTTCGTCGCTAACCCAAAGGCTTCACAGGTTGCGAGCATTGATGAGCGATGGCCGGCGCTACCGACAATATCCTCGCATTCCGCGGCAACTGCCGTTACGCCGCAACCGGTCGCCGTACGGCGCGACGATCCGATCGCCGACCTGATCCGCCCGTCGCCTCGCATCGCGGCGGTGCAGCGTGCCCTGTCGGACTTTGGCTACGGTCAGATCGAGCCGTCCGGCATTCTCGATGACGCAACCATCGCCGCGGTCGAGAAATTCGAGCGCGAGCGCAAGCTGCCCGTCACCGGAGAGGTTTCCGATCGTCTGGTGGGCGCGCTTTTCGCTATGGTCGGACGCCGGTTGCAATAGCGATTTCGTCCGGTTTGCGGCGTCACGCGGTTCGAGTCATATCTCTCGACCGAGGTGAGCCGAACGATGCGTCTCAAAACCGCGCTATGGGTCGCCGCATATCTGCGCCGTTGTCAGGTCGAAGGCGCCTTCGCGGTCGTGCGCCGGCGCGGCGCGGAAGAAGCGGGCGCCGTTTTCGTGCGCATCTGCCGGCTCGATGGCACCTCCGACCTGTTCGGGCCGGCGCCGCAAAGTGCGCTCGATACCAGCCGCGGCGCCGACCGCACTTTTACGGCGAGTTTCGCCCGGCAGCCGGCGTCCGACGCCGCAGTCGAGGCCAAGCTCGAGCGCGAGATGAAATTCGATTCCGACCTGTGGATTGTCGAGGTCGAGGATACCGCCGGCCGAAATTTCCTCGATATCGTAAGTTAACAAACCTCGCGGCGTTCGTTGGTCCGCTGCGATGCCGGCGCCCGGCGCACCGCGGCCGTTGCAGTGCGGGCGCGGGCGCGCGCCTCGTCGTTCCAGACGAGCGGTCGGTGTTTTGCCGGCTCGTACCGATGCAGCGCCTGCCAGATCGCCACCATATGTTCCGCGGCTTGCATCGGCAGTTCGTCGTAAAGCGCGGCAAGGGCATGGACGCGTTCCACCGAATGGCCGACGGTCGTATTGACGAACAACAGGATGCGATAGACCATGTCGCGCCGCATCGTGATTGCCTTGGCGGCGACCACGATCGGCTCGCCCAGCAGGTCGCCGGCGATGCGGCGCGCCTGCGCGCGCGGAATTTGCAGAGAATGGGCGAGACGTTGCGCAAAATCCTCGCGGTCGCGGGCGAGCGCCGCAGCTTCCAGCTGCCGGCCGACGGCGGCTTCGCGCGCGAGGCGGACGTGGCCGACCGGCAGCGGCGCCGCGATTTCGAGATTGAGCAGAATGAGACGCCGTTCCTCCGCGCTTGCGGCGAAAAAGAGCTCGTTGAGGTCGCTTGCAACGTCGGCGGCGATCAAATCGGGAGCCGACGCGGGCAGCGGAGATTCTTGCTGGCGTTCCGCCGATTCAGCGGGCGCGGCTTCTCGGGCTTCAGCAGCGGCGGCGACAGGCATCGGCGTTTCGCTTGTTTGCGCTTTCCGATGCAGCACAGGGTGTCCGCGTACGGGCGCCGCGACTTCTGGCAAATCGGCCGCCAGTTGCTGAATAACCCGTATCGGCGGCGACAGATGGCGCGACAGCCGGGCCGCTACGGCGGCGCGCGTCACCACATCCACGGCATCGAGCAGCCGCAGCGCGAGTTCAGTGTAATGCCGCTCCTCATCCGGTGTGTGCGTCAGCTTCTGCACATAGAGGTCGGTGAGGACGCGCAACAGCGCGGGCCGCATGTCGACCCCGCTGCGCAGTCCGAGATAAGCAAGGTTGTCGAGGCTCGACAGGCTGGCGCTTTCCATAACGCGTGACTCGATCGCAACAGGTTCCCCAAGGGCGAATTTGGCGGTCAGCCTAAGTTGTGCGCGTTAGCGGAGCGTTAACCTTGCATGCCGCTTAATCATGGCGATGCCGATCTCCGCGCATTGGGGCAGAACGCCTCCTTGCCGGCGGCAGAGGAAAGCGGCTGGTGGGCAACGTTATCAAATTTCCGGACGACGGGCGCATTGTGCGTTTCGGCCGCGAGGGGGCGGACGAGTCCGCAACGATCATCATTCTGCCCGTCATCCGGATCGAGCGCTACGCCGATCCGCGCGCCGAGGAGGCCGAACCCCATACGCATCCGCCGGCGGACAACGGCGGCCGCCGCCGGGTGAGGCGTCGCTGAACGGGCTTTCGCCATGCCGCCGCGCGCCCGCTGCCGATGTGAGAGAAGGGCGCCTTACCTTGCCGTCCTCGCCCTGCTTGTGCTTTCCGGCTGCACCAGCACCGCCGATTTCGGCAGGTTGAGCGACCAACTGGTCACCGACGATATTCACGCCTGGGTCGGCGAGGAAGCCGCCGCCAGCGCCGGCGGGCTGGTCTCGGCCGATAATCTGACCGGCGACGAACAAACGCTCCGCGATCTCGCCTTTCCACTGATCGAGCCGCCTTATGACCGCATTCGCTGGGATGCGGTGGTTTACGAATACGGCACCAAGCGATCGTTCCAGCGCAAATTGTGGGCGTTCGATCCGACAGCCTATTACCGGCACCTGCAGGGCGAAATGCTGCGCTCGAGCGCGGCGCGTTACAATCAGTTGATCGACGACATGCGCGACGACATCGTGCGAGTCGCGCCGTTTTTTGTCGTCGCGCGGCGCGTTATCGATCTCGACCGGCGGCGCGAGGCGAGCATGGAACAGATTCGCGATCTGACCCCGGCCGAACGCGTCAACGCGCGGGCGCGCATCGGCGAAAACAGCTTGACGATCGCCTGGGTGGACAGATCGCTCAGCCAGCGCTGCGCCAGCTATCGCCTCGCGCTTGAACATCTCGCGGTTGCCGAGCCGCAGCCCATTGCCGCCGATGCGGACAGCGTCCTCACCGAATTGCAGCAACAGATCGCCGCGAACCAGGTGGTGGTGGTGGCGACGCCGCGCGTCGCCGCCGTCCCGGCTGCCGTGGCGATCGCGAAATAGTCTACTGCGCCGGTTGGATGCCGCAGGTTGCGCCGGCCAGCGCCTGGCGGGCCATTGGCATCAGGCCGGGCTCCGGCGCCAAGGCGCGCAACACGATCAGGCCCATCGTCGACGGCGACTCGATGATCAGCCGGTCCGCGGCCGTCACGTCTTCGTCTTCGGGCAGCGCCGCATGCTGCTCGGGCGTCATGAGATCGAGCTCGATGGAATGCCGGCCTGCGGCGCGGTCGTTGATCGCGTAATAGGCCACGCTCTTTCGCGTATAGAAGGTGACCGACGTATAAGCCTGGCTCACCGGCGCAATAAGCTTGAGCGATCCGTCGGTCAGGTCGTAGCGGCAAACCGCGGCGGCAAATGCCGGGTCAATGAACGGCATGATGGCGCTCTTGGCGGTCGGCGGCGCGAGCGGCACCACGGCATTGACCGGAGTGAGCGGCGCCAGCCGCGCATAGGCGTCCTGCGTCGCAGTATGCGGCATCGCCAGCACCGTCGACAGATGCACGATGCCGCCGAGCAGGATGGCGGCGAGGATCCATAACAGGCCGCGGATCATGAGCAGCCCTTTCGCACGATTGCCGGCATCGGGCCTTCCTTGGTGGTGCGGGTGGCGACGCCGATCGGTGTGTCGTACAGCCGCCATACCAGCACGAATTGTTCGATCCCGCCCGTAGGCAGCCAATTGCCGGAACGCGCCAGCGGCGCCGCCGTGATCGTGAAACTGCCGTCGATATCGCGCACGATTTCTTCGCTGGTGAAGCCGTGGCGGTCGATCGTATTGGCGACCAGTCGGCCCTCGGGATCGTACAGCGAGATTGTCCAATAGCGCGCCGGCGGCGTCATGCCGCCGATGGTGAAGGCGCAACGGCCGTCCAAATTCTCGCCGGCGTCGTCGGTATGCGCATAGAAGGCGATGCCGTCGCCCATTCCGGTCGGCAACTCGCCGCTGCGGGCAATACTGGCGCGCGCATAGGGGTCGATATCGACCGACCCGCTTTTCGGCCATGCCGTCCAGGCGCCGATCGTCAATGCGCCGAAGGCAACGCCGCGCGTCAGCGTGAACCAGGTCGCGCCGAGACCGAGCGCGGCCGCGATCAACAGCGTAAAGCACGAACCGAACAACAGGCGCATGTCACGGACTTCGGTTTAGTCGCCGCGTGGTGTCGTGGCGGCATCGCGATCGGCCGCGGTCGCGAAAGTATCCGTCCGCTTAACCCCGCCCGGCGTGGCGTCGCCAAGTGCGCCCAGCGACCCGGCGGTGCCGCGCTCTGCCGTACGCGCATGATCGGCGTTATCCAGCATTTGTTCGACCTGGATCAGAGCATCGGTCCCTTTGCGTGTCAGCAGCACCGGGTGCGGCGCCTCGTTGCCTTTGAACGCCGCGTCGACCAAGGCCGGCGCGTGCGTGGGCGGCGGCAAGCCGGGCAGCGCCCGCAATTCGATGCCCTGATGCGCATAGGCCATGATGTTGTGCCAAGTCATTGCCGGCAGCGTACCGCCGGTCATGCGCTTGGTCGGCGAATAATCGTCATTGCCCATCCAGACTGCGCCGGCGAAGTTTCCCGTGTAGCCGACGAACCAGCCATCGCGCCAATCGTTGGTAGTGCCGGTCTTGCCGCAGGTCGGTACGCCGTCGAGTTGCGCCCGCCGCCCGGTGCCGTTCTCGACCACCGAATTCTGCATCTTGATCATGTCGAGCGCGACTTGCGGCGCGATCACCTGCCTCGGTTTCGGACCGTCACGGTCGAAGCGCCACACCAGCTCGCCGGAATCGGTGCGGACCTCGAGCGCGGCGTGCGGCGCGACGGCGCGGCCGAGATTGGGAAAAGTGGCGTCGGCGACGGCGTGTTCGACAACGTTGACGCCGTCCGCGCCGATCGGCAGCGACGGCGTATCGGGCAGCGGCGTATTGATGCCGAAATTGCGCGCGGTCTGCACGATCATGGCGCGGCCGAGCTTGGCGTTGCCTTTGCCGAGCATGATCGAGAGCTTGACCGGAATGACGTTGATCGAATGCGTGATCGCTTCAAGGAGCGTTACCGGCCCGGAATAGCCACCCGAATAATTGTGCGGGCACCAGTTGCCGATGCAGACCGGCGAATCGTCGACCACCGAGGACGGCGTGAAGCCGTTCGCCAGCGCGGTGGCGTAGACGTAAGGCTTGAACGAGGAGCCCGGCTGACGCAGAGCGTCGGTGGCGCGGTTGAACTGGCTGGCGCCGTAGTCGCGGCCGCCGACCATGGCGCGCACCCCGCCGTCGAGATCGGCGATTACTACCGCAACCTGGCTGGCGCCGTAATCGCGGCCGTATTGGCGCAGCTCGGATTCGACCTCGTGCTCGGCGTAACGCTGCAGATTGCTGTCGAGCGCGGTGCGTACCACGAAGGAGCGGGCGGTGACCGATTTCGGAAAAGTCTCGACCAGCTTTCGCATCTCGTCGAATGCCCAGTCGAGGTAATAGTTCGGCGCGTCCTCGGCGGCGCGATCGATCGGTGTCGCCGGGTTGCGCCGCGCGCCGTAGACCTGACCCTCGGTCATGAAGCCGTTGTCGACCAGATTGTCGAGCACGACATTGGCGCGCGCGCGGGCAGCCGGCAGATTGACCAGCGGAGAAAATTTGGTCGGCGCCTTGAACAGGCCGGCCAGCATTGCGGCTTCGGCAAGCGTTACGTCGCGGACCGATTTGCCAAAATAGTATCGCGCCGCGGCGTCGACGCCGAAGGCGCCGCCGCCGAGATAGGCGCGGTCGAGGTATAGTTTCAGAATCTCATTCTTGCTGAGATGCGCTTCGAGCCACAGCGCCAGGAACGCTTCGTTGATCTTGCGCTGATAGGTCCGCTCGTTGGACAGGAACAGGTTCTTGGCGAGCTGCTGGGTGATGGTGGAGCCGCCCTGCACGACGCCGCCGGCCTCGGTGTTGGTGACGAAAGCACGAAACACGCCCTGGATGTCGATGCCGTAATGGTCGTAGAAGCGGCGATCTTCGGTCGCCAGCGTGGCCTTGATGAGGTTGTCGGGCATTTCGTCGAGCGGCACCGATTCGGTGTGCTTGATGCCGCGGCTGCCGATGACGTTGCCGTAACGGTCGAGAAAGGTGACCGCGAGTTCGGACTTCTTCAGCCAGTCGTCGTCCGAGGTCTGACGGAAGGCGGGAAGGGCCAGCGCCAGCATGAGAACCAGGCCGCCGGTCCCCAGCGTCGCCATTTCCGACAGCGGCTCGATGAGCAGCCAGCGGCGCCAGCCGGCGACATGGGCGCGGTCCATGAAGGCCGTGAAGCGCTCATAGATTTCGCGGGTCCATTTGCCGCTCTGGAATACGGCAAAGTCGATCCGGGCATCGATATCGAGCAGCAGCCGCTTGAATCTCGGCCGCCAATCGTCGCCCGGATCGGGAAACATATCGGTCAATTCAGCGCACTCCGGGCGGGCACGGCTAGGTTCGGCCCCGCGACACTTTTCTTTGTAGCCGACGGCGATTTTGCCGGCCAACCATTAGTTACACTGCCTCGTGACAGTTGGTTTAGTTGACGGCGAGGCGGCGGCCAATTCACACGCGGAGACAGAGTGAATGGAAATTGGGGGTAATTTTGGCATAGGGTCGTCGCCATCGGCGGAGAACACCATGGCAACCAACGACGGCAGCTCGGCAGAAGTTCCGTTCTGGCGACGCAAGTCATTGGATGAAATGACAGATTCGGAATGGGAAAGCCTGTGCGATGGCTGCGGCAAATGCTGCCTCAATAAGCTCGAAGAGGAGGAGGGGGCGGCCGAGACCTTCTACACCAACGTCGGCTGCCGCCTCCTGGACGGCGAAACCTGCCGCTGCCGCGACTACGCCCACCGGCTCGAACTGGTCGACGATTGCGTGCAACTGACACCCGAGACCCTCAAAACCATCAACTGGCTTCCGCCGTCCTGCGCCTATGTGCTGCTCGCCGAGGGCAAGGACCTCTACTGGTGGCACCCGTTGGTCTCCGGCGATGCGGAATCGGTTCACGCGGCGGGCGTCTCGGTGCGCGGCCGCGTCGGCGCGTCGGAGGTCGACGTCCCCGACGAGGACCTTGAGGACCACATCGTCAGCTGGCCGCTCAAGCTGCCGAAACGGGCGCGACGGCGGTGAGATTGCGAGCGGCGAGAAAGCCGGACGCACCCCAGGTCTGCACCGATGGCGGTTGCAATGCGACGCGTCGCCCGCCAAGTGATGCCGGCCGAGCCCAGCCCGCTTCATGACCAGCGAAATCACCTCAGCACCACCCGCACCGAGCCTCGCTCCCGAAGCTGCGGGTGGCGCGCCGCATTTCGCGGACGCCAGCGGGAACTCGCCCGCCGTGCAGACATCGGCACCGCTCGATCACGGCACGGTCCGCACCATCGTTGCCGGCATCATGCTGGCGATGTTTCTGTCCGCGCTCGAGCAGACCATCGTCGCGCCGGCGTTGCCGGCGATCGGCAAAAGCCTGGGCGGCATCGACGATCTGTCGTGGGTGGTAACCGCCTATCTGCTCGCCGTGACGGCGACGACGCCGCTGTTCGGCAAGCTCTCCGACATCTACGGCAGGCGCCTTATTCTGATGTGGGCAATCGGCATCTTCGTCGCCGGCTCCGTCGCCTGCGCGCTGGCGCAGAATATCTGGATGCTGATCCTCGCGCGCGGCCTGCAAGGCATCGGTGGTGGGGGGCTATTGCCGACTGCGCAGACCATCATCGCCGACCTGCTGTCGCCGCGCGAACGGCCGATCGTTATGGGCCGCACCTCGGTCATGTTCATGAGCGCCAGCATTCTTGGTCCGGTGCTCGGCGGGTTGCTGACCGATCACCTGCACTGGTCGCTGATCTTCTGGATCAATCTGCCGCTCGGCGCTGTCGCGCTGTTCATGACCGAGCGCGCCTTGCGTCGCTTGCCGCGGAATGATCGCCCGCACCAGCTCGATATGATCGGCGGCGCCCTATTGGTCGGCGCTGCGATCGTGCTGCTATTGGCGCTCGGCTGGGGCGGCACGCATTATCCCTGGACGTCCTGGCGGATCGTTACGCTGATCGCCTGCTCAGCGGCGCTATGGGTCTTGTTCGCTGTCAGGCTTCTGACCGCGCGGGAACCGTTCATTCCGGTCGCCATCCTGCGCGGCCGCGTCACCTCGGCGATCACCTGCGCCGCTTTCTTTTCGATCGGGACAATCATCGGCCTCACGATCTATACGCCGCTCTATTGCCAAGCCGTGCTTGGTGTTTCGGCCAGTTCGTCGGGGCTGGCGCTGATCGCCTTCATGGCCGGTACGGTATGCGGTTCCCAGGTTACGGCGCGCGTGATGGTGCGGATAGCGCGCTATTTGCGGGTGCCGATGATCGGGCTGGCGATGGCCGTGACCGTGCTGGTCATGCTCGGAACCAACCCGACCGGCTACTCGATCGCCAAATTCGTGGCCTTGCTCTTTGCGCTCGGATGCGGGCTCGGACCGATGTATCCGATGAGCACCATCCTCATGCAAAACGCGGTCAAACCGCATCAGCTTGGCACTGCGACCGGCACGCTGAATTTTTTCCGCACGCTCGGCGGCGCGATCATCGTCGCGGTGTTCGGTGCCATCGTGCTCGGCGGGGTCGACAGCGGGTCGGGGGTGATGACGCTGGAAAAGCTCGCGGCGCAACACGGCGATTTGGGGCCAGCCTATCACTGGGTCTTTCTGACCGCCGCGGTCTTTCTTTTGATTTCCTTCGCCTGTCTCTTGGTCGTCGAAGAGCGGCCGCTGTACGGGCCGGTTCGATTGAGCGAGAATACAGCGGAGTGAAAAATCGTTACGGCGTCAGCGGTGAGCCGAGCGTCCGCGCCGTATCGACGATCCAGGCGCGGTAGCGAACGAGCGGCGTTATGCCGGTAAGCCCGCCGCAGCCGGCGGAGAGTTTTGGGCCGGTCGACCAGCTGACGACGCCGATAATCGCAAGCTTGCCGGCGGTGTCACGCAGAGCCGGCGCGCCGGAATCGCCGGCGCAGGCGCCAAGTCCGGGGTTTTGCCCTTTGGTGTTCGGATCGAACAAGCGGATTTGCAAAGTACCGGGCGCTCCGGTGACGACAAGCGTTGCGGCGCGAACGGTGCCGCCGGTGCGGCCGTCGCCCCGAACGGTGACGCCGTAGCCAGCGACCACGAGAGAGTCGCCCACAGCCACGCTTGCGCCGTCGCCGGCAAGCGGCATCGGCGGGATGCGCGGCGGCAGCGGCGCGGCGAGCTTGATCAGAGCGACGTCCGCCGTCGCCAGATGCGCGAAAAGTCGTTTGAGATCGAATTGCGGATCGCGCTCGATGCGCGCGATATCTTTTAGGACCGGCTCGCGTCCGGGCGCGCTGTCGACAAGCTTGTAATCGGCGCCGGGCTGCACGCAATGCGCCGCGGTCAGCAACAGATCGCGCGCGATCGCGGTCGCGGTGCAGGCTGTGCCGTATGAGCCGAGGATCATGACAACCGAGCGTCCGGCGCCGTCAGCCGCCGGCGGAGCGCCGCCGACCATCGCCACCGCTGGAGCACCGCCCGGCGGCAGAACTGCAGCGACGGCAACGCCAATGGTTCCTGACAGCGCGAGAGCAGCGAACCAAATCAGCCGGCCGGCCCCCAATCGTTTCATTGCGCTCTCCATCGCGTGGTTCGCGGCCACAATATCGGGATTTTTCGCGTATTTGCGGCGGTTTGCCCTAAAACAGCCGTTCAGGCGAGGTTCACTGCAGGGCGTTTAGACCACCTAGCATGGTTGCCGCGGAGCGATTTGTCCTTGCCGTTTCTCTCACGCTCGTCATGGCGGGCGCCCCGGTCCGTGCCGAGGACGCCGCGCACCCCGCTCACGTCGACGTTGCGCACCCAGCGCATATCGATGCTGCCCACCCGGTTCGCGCCGAGGCCGAACATGCCTGCCTCAACCAGAAGGAGCGCCGCGCCGAGACTGAAAGCGGCAAGCTCATCCGGCTCTCGACGGCCATGCACGCGGCCAGACGGCGCATGCCCGGAACAGTGGTGCGCGCGCGGCTATGCCATGGCCATGACGGGCTCGTCTATGTGCTGACAGTTCTTGCGCGCGATGGCAAAGTGGCCCGGATCGCCGTGGACGCCATGAAAGGCACGCTCGCCGGCGACCATTAAGCGGAGCTTGATTTGCGCCTTCTTGTTGTCGAGGACGATCCCGATCTCAATCGGCAGCTGGCAACCGCACTGACGGATGCCGGTTATGTGGTCGATCGCGCCTTCGACGGGGAGGAGGGCCATTATCTCGGCGAAAGCGAGCCCTATGACGCCATCATTCTCGACATCGGGCTGCCGAAAATGGACGGCATTTCGGTGCTGGAAGCCTGGCGCCGCACCGGCCGCGCCATGCCCGTACTCATCCTCACCGCGCGCGACCGGTGGAGCGACAAGGTGCAGGGTTTCGATGCCGGCGCCGACGACTATGTCGCCAAGCCATTCCATCTCGAAGAGGTGCTGGCGCGCGTGCGCGCACTGCTGCGCCGCTCGGCCGGCCACGCTAAAAGCGAATTCACCTGCGGTCCGGTCCGCCTCGATACCCGCACCGGCCGTGTTGCGGTCGAGGGCAATCCGGTCAAGCTCACTTCGCACGAATACCGGCTGTTGTCGTATTTAATGCATCACACCGGCCGGGTGGTGTCGCGCACCGAACTCGTCGAGCATCTTTACGATCAGGATTTCGACCGTGACTCCAATACTATCGAAGTGTTCGTCGGCCGCATCCGCAAAAAGCTCGGCGTCGACGTGATCCAGACGGTGCGCGGCCTCGGTTATCTGCTGACGCCCCCCGATGCGCGCTAATTCGCTCGCACTGCGCCTGTTCATTTGGGCAACCGGCTGGACGGTGGTTATCCTCATTATCACCGGCGTGGCGCTATCGACGCTCTATCGTCACGCCGTGGAGCGCTCGTTCGACCGCCGTCTCAACGTCTACCTGCGCACCTTGGTCGCCAACGTCGCCTCGCCCGAGGAGGGCGCCGACAAATATCCGCAATCGATCGGTGAGCCGCTGTTCGAATTGCCGCTGTCAGGCTGGTACTGGCAGGTTACGCGTCTCGATACCAAGATGCCCGAAGTGCGTTCGTCGCGCTCGCTGTGGGACGCCAGTTTGCCGCGGCTGCCCGACGAGAAATCATCAACCGACGCCGAATATCGGCAGGGCTATGCGAAAGGTCCCGAAGATCAGGAATTGCGTCTCGTCGAACGTGACATCGACCTCGGCACCGATGGCCGTTATCTCATCGCCGTGGCCGGCGACGCCTCCGAAATCGACGACGAAACCGGCAGTTTTGAGCGTACCATCATCATAACCTTTACGGCGCTGACACTGGCGCTGCTGCTGACCACGGCGCTACAGGTCCGCTTCGGGCTGGCGCCGCTCACCCGCATTTCCGAGAGCCTTGCCGCGATCCGCTCCGGCCGCGCCGAGCGGCTGCAGGGTAAATTTCCTGTCGAGATCGCTCCGCTGGCCCGCGAGACCAACGCCTTGATCGACGCCAACCGCGAGATCGTCGAGCGGGCGCGCACCCATGTCGGCAACTTGGCGCATGCCTTGAAGACGCCGCTGTCGGTGATCGTCAATGAGGCGGCGGCGCGCGGCAACGATCCGCTGGCGTGCAAAGTGCTGGAACAGACCGATATCATGCGCGACCAAGTGGCGCGGCAGCTCGAACGGGCGCGGCTTGCCGCCCGCTCCACCGTCGTCGGCACCTCGGTGGAGGTTCCGCCGGTCGTCACCGCGCTCGCCCGCACCATGGAGAAGCTCCATCGGGCGCGCGATATCGCCATCAACGTCGACGTGCCCGAGCATGCGCGTTTTCGCGGCGAGCAGCAGGACCTCGAAGAGATGGTCGGCAATCTCGTCGATAACGGCTGCAAATGGGCGCAGTCCCGGGTCGCGATCGAAGTGATGGCGGATCAGCCGTCGTCCGACGGCGCCAAGTCGCGGGTGCGCATCATCGTCGACGACGACGGGCCGGGTCTCTCCCCCGCCGAGCGCGAGCAGGTGGCGCTGCGCGGTCAGCGTCTCGATGAGACTAAGCCAGGCTCCGGCCTCGGCCTGTCGATCGTCGTCGAGCTCGCCGGGCTCTACGGCGGTGTGCTGACGCTCGGAACCGCGCCGATCGGCGGCTTGCGTGCCGAGCTGATGCTGCCGGGGGGATGAGTTCGGGAGCTAACGCCTCCACAACTCCTTCGACGCGACCCGCGCGCCCTCGGCAAGCGCCTTGAATTTCGCCCAGACGATCGAAGGATGCACCTCCTTTGATCCGGCAAACGTGGCGAAGCCGCAATCGGAGCCGGCAATCACATTGTCTCGGCCGATGATATTCGCATAGCGGACGATACGCTCGGCAACGAGCTCGGGGTGTTCGACCAGGATGGTTGAGTGCGAGATCACCCCGGGGATCAAAATCTTGCCGTCCGGCAACTTGACGTCCTTCCACACCTTCCATTCGTGCTCGTGGCGCGGATTGGCCGCCTCGAAGGAATAGGCGCCGGCGCGGATCTTCAGAATGATATCGACGATGTCTTTCAGCTCCATGTCGTGGACGCGGGGGCCCATATTGATGCCATAGCAGGTGTGAAAACGGATCTTCTCCGGCGGAATGTTGCGCAGCGCATGATTGAGCGCCTCGACGCGAATTTCCGCCCATTTGCGGCAGTCGGCGATGCTCGCTTCGGGATGGATGATGTAATAGGTGACGAGGCGCGGATCGTCGATCTGCACCAGGAATCCGGCGGCGACGATGGCCTCATATTCCTCGCGCATCGCCTCGGCGATGGCAAAGACGTACTCCTCCTGCGACTTGTAATAGACGTTCTTCTGCCAGTCCTCGATATTGGACGGCGAAATGGCCGGCATGAAGACTTCCTCAGCGGTGACGCCATTGAGCGCGGCTTTGAGGTTGTCGATGTCGCGCTTGAGCTGCGCGTGTCCCTTGTAAGTGATCGGTCCGGTGCAAACCATGTGCGTGTGCGTCGATGCCGGATGGGTCTGCGCATAAAACTCCGGAAACGACCGTCCTTCGCGCAACGTCATCCATTGATTGCGCGGGCCGGCTCGGGTGTCGACCTCGTAACCGCCGAGCCGCTGGTTGATGTAGCTGACGAAGCTCGGCTTGCCGTATTCGCCGTCGTCGATCACGTCGATGCCGAGTTCCGCCTGCTTATGCACAATCGCGCTTACGGCGTGGCGCAGGCGAGCGGCGTGATCGGCTTGATCGAAGGCTTTGGCGCCGGCGGTCTGGACCAGATCGAGCAGGTCGGGCGGCCGCGGCAGGCTGCCCGCATGGGTGGTGAGAATACGATCGGTGCTGTGTTTCATCACACCTCCTGGCGTCTCAATCGAGCGTGACGTGCGCGGAGGTGATGACGTTCTTCCAGCGTTCGGTTTCCTCCATAAAATATTTGGCGGTGTCCGCCGGCGAGCCGCCGACCGTCTCGGCCGAGAGATTGGCGAGGCGCTTTTGAATCTCGGGATCGTGGAGCGCCTCATTGACGCCGGCATTGATCTTGTCGACCACGGCTACGGGCGTGCCTGCCGGCGCCACGAAGGCGTACCAGGCCACGGCTTCAAAGCCAGGCAGCGTTTCGGCGATGGTCGGCACGTCGGGCAAACTCGCCATGCGCTTTGCCGACGCAACCACGATGAGCTTCAGCTTGCCGGCTTTGACGAGCTGCAACGAGACGCCGAGATTGTCGAACATGCAGTCGACGCTGCCGGCAACGAGATCGTTGAGCGCCGGCGCGGAGCCGCGATACGGCACGTTCTGCAGCTTCACATGCGCCATCATCTGGAACATCGCGGCGGTGAGCTGCGAGGTGGTGCCGTTGCCCTGCGTGGCGTCGGTGATTTTGCCGGCGTTGGCCTGCAGATAGGCGATAAAGTCCGGCACCGTGTTGGCCTTGATCTTCTCGGGGTTGACCACCAGCGCGTTCGGCACGCGCGCGATGACGACGATAGGCACGAATTTGGCCGGATCGAAAGCAAGGTGCGGATAGAGATTTTGATTGATGACCAAAGGCGGCGGCGGCGACGCCAAGAGCGTGTAGCCATCGGCATCGGATTTGGCGACGACCTCGGCGCCGATATTGCCGCCGGCGCCGGCGCGGTCCTCGACGACGACCGGCTGACCCCATTTGCGCGACAGCCAATCGGCGAAGATGCGCGGCATGACATCCGCGGTGCCGCCGGCCGGGAACGGCACGATGATCTTTACCGTGCGCGCCGGATAATTTTGCGCATGCACCGGCCGGACAGGAAGTGTGAGAAACGTCATTGCCAACGCAATGCCCGCAAGGGCAAGGCTGCGCCGCCAAGTGCCAGCGCTACATTTTCTCGGCTTCATCGTTTTGCTCGTGATCGGTGCGAAATCGCCGCAAAACCTTAGCCAAAGCATAACCGAGCCGCCAGCCCGCTAGGCCGGGGCGTCACCGTCCGGCAATACGCACCGGCTATCGAGATTGACGTTGTCCGCCGCGCTGGCGCGACACTCTGCGCGCATCATTCTTGCGCCTGGGAGCCTAGTTTGATCTTCTATTGGCGGGGACGGGAACGGCATTCCATACGAGAACTTGGGAGGAGTCTGAAAATGCGTGCACCGCATTTGGCAATCACTGTGGCGTTGCTTTTGGCCGTGTCCGGTTCATTGGCCGGTTGCGGCAAAGGTCCACAAGGCGATCAAGGTGCGGCAGGTCCGCAGGGTCCCAGAGGAGACGCGGGTCCGGCAGGTCCGGCGGGGGCCGCGGGCCCTCCCGGTCCGCCCGGCCCGGCCGGTCCGGCCGGCCCCGCTGGGCCGCCGGGTCAAGCCGGTGCGCCCAGCCCGAGCATCCGGGTGGTCAAATCGGACTGCGTGTCGGGCTGCACGGTGCAGTGCCAAGACGACGAAGTCCTGGTGACGGCTTATTGCGGTCCCACCCGCAATCAAGCTCAGTTTTTGGGCGAAAGAGGCGCATCCTGCGGACAGGCAGGGTCGACGGCGAATGCCCCGCTCGTCGCGGTTTGCGTCGCGTCGCCAAAATAACCGGCGAACCCGGTGTGGTGGCGGCGTCACCGGCCGCCACCTTCCTTGTCTAATCCGCCCCGCCCAAGGGGCCCGGGCCAGTCGCGGCCGAAAACCTCGACTTTGCTTTATCGCATTGAATTCCTGATGTTTTGCGTAACGCCTTCTTAAGCGCCGGCCTATTAAAACGTTAACGGTAAAGTCCAGGGCAATGGTCTTTCGACTATGACGAGCGATGGTCAATCCATCGAACGGCTGCGGGAATATCTCCGGACGCTCAAGCCAGCGGCGCGCTCGATGCTTGTCCAGGAGCTTGAGCGCGGCTTGCTGCGCGGCGGCGAGAGCGCCGGCAACGAAATAGTGCTCCAGGAATTGCGCCGCGCCATCCGCGCCGACGCCCAGCCGGTGCCGCGGATCGGCGACGCGGCGCGGCTGTTCTTCGCCCCACTCGAGCCGTTCCTGATCGATGCCCGCGCCGATCACAAGCGCGTCGGCCGCATTGCGCGGGTCTCGCTCGAACCGATTTGGTCCTGGATCGGCCGGGATCTCATGGCTGCCGAAGTCAAAGCGCTGAGCGAGGACATCAATCGCGCCTTATTGGCCGACGACCGGACCAAAGCCGAGCAGTTGGTCCGCGCGCTGCAAGAGCGGGCCATCCTGCGCATGAAGGACACCGTGTCCGGCATCGGTTCCGACGAACGGGCGCGACGGCGGCTCGCCGTTCAGGTCGGCACGCCGCGAGCGCTGGAAGATCTCAGCACGATGATCGCCCTGTTGTCGCTGCGCGACGCGCTCGGCGATTTTGCCCGGCGGCTGCCCAATCACATCCGCGTTTTCGATCGTGACGAGATCGATACGGTGACCAAGCAGATCGATGCGGCAGTGGCGCAGCCGTCGCCTGCGAGCGGCGGGATGCGCAAATCGGATTTTTTCCTCTATGCCTTGATCCTGGTGATGAACCGGCTGGCGGCGCCCTGGCAGCTCATTCGCATCGCCACCCGGGCTGCCGAGAGCGACGATACCGCCCGCGTCGCGGAGACGCCCTATGCCGCCGCAGTCACGCTGGTGCTGAGCGAGGCTGCGAGCATGGTCGCAGAGCTGCGCTCCGAGCTTCGCGCCGGACGCCCGATCGTGTCGATGCTCAAGGCCATTCACGACGCGGCCCGCGGGCTGCGCTCGGAGATGGACTTGTCGGTCGAAGTCCCCCTGGAGCCGCCAGCTGGCGGCGATCCGCGCCGAGGTTTCGAGCCTGCTCAAGGCCGAGATCGAGGCGACACCCGGCTTCGTGCGCCGCCTATTGCGGCCGCGTCCGGCCAAGGACATCGCCCCAGGCTCGCTGCTCAACTCGATCAACGTCAGCGAAGCCGAAATGCGCGTCGAGTTTGTCGGCGCGTGCCGACAATATGCCAGCGAACTCGCCGTCAACGAAGTCACGACGCGGGCCCATTCCGAGTTAACGCTTTATCTGGAGACGGGCACCAAGGTTCTGCTCAATTCACTGCGCCACGCCGAAGACGCCGACCGGCCGTTCCGGCAATCCCAGGTCGATGCGGCAATCCGGTTTTGCCGAACCGTGTTCGGCTCCGAATATGCGGGGCTCCTTGCCAAAGCAGCCGAAGTTGCGGTGCAGACCGGAACCGCCGAGCGCCGTCCGGCGCGGGCATAAGCCAACGGGCCCCTGCGTCTGCGGGCATGGCGCGAGTGTAAAATCGTGGCGAATGGAGTGCGAAATTGCCGCGCCGCGGTTCCCATTGCGGCCGCATTCGCGCCGTGTTGTAACCGCGCCGAATATCGGCGATTTCCGGGCTGCAATAGCGCCGCGAAGGGTCGGTCCGGTGGAATGGGCCTGCCGATCAAGTCTGCCGCGCCAAGTCTACCGACCCAAGTCTACCGACCCAAGTTTAGCGAAACGACGGCTTATATGACGCTTTGAACCCATGGTGCTTTGGCTCATTTTTGCAGCGATGACGGCCGCGGCGGTCTTCGCCGTGGTGTGGCCGCTTGGGCGCAGACCCAGCCGCGGCGGCGGTAGCGATCGGCTCGTCTATCAGGATCAACTTGCCGAGATCGATCGCGATCGCGCCGCCGGCCTGATCGGGGAGGCCGAAGCGGAATCCGCTCGCGTCGAGATATCGCGCCGGCTGCTGGCCGCGGCGGACGCCGAGGCGCCGATTACGGCCGCGCCCGCAGCATCGGCGCTGTGGCGGCGCCGCATCGCCGCGCTTGCCGCAATCGTCGTGGTGCCGGCTGTCGCGCTCGGATTTTATCTGCGCCTCGGCTCGCCGGACGTTCCCGACCAGTCCGCCTTCGCGCGCATTAATGGTGCGCCGGCCCATCAATCGATCGAAAGCCTGGTCAGTCAGGTCGAGGCGCATCTGGCGAGCAATCCGAACGACGGCGCGGGCTGGGAAGTGCTGGCGCCGGTCTATTTGCGGATGGGGCGGGCAGAAGACGCAGTTGCGGCCTGGCGCAGAGCGATCGCGCTCAACGGTGACACTCCGCCCCGCGAATCCGCGCTTGGCGAAGCGCTGGCAGCGGCCGCAAACGGCGTTGTCACCGACGAGGCCAAGCAGTCGTTCCAGAAGGCTGCCGCCGGCGATCCGCATGACGCGAAAGCCGGCTATTATCTCGGGTTGGCGGATGAGCAGGACGGCAACAACGCCGCCGCCGCCGCGAAATGGCGCGCTCTATTGGCGCAAGCGCCGCCCGACGCGCCGTGGGCGGGTTTCGTGCGCGAGGCCTTGGCGCGCGTCACGGCCGCGCCCGCCGCCGAGACAGGGCCGCAGACCGGTCCTACGGCTCCCACGACAGGCCCGACGGCAAGCGACGTAGCCGCCGCCGATTCGATGAGCGAGACGCAACGCACCGCGATGATCCGCGGTATGGTGCGGCGGCTGGCCGACAAGCTGCACGCCGACGGCAACGATGTTGAAGGCTGGCTGCGCCTGGTGCGCTCCTATGCTGTGCTCGGTAACCGCGACAAGGCCAAGGACGCGGCGGCCGACGCCAAGCGCGCCCTGTCGGATCACCCCGACGAGATCAAGCAGATCGACGACCTGATCAAAGATCTCGGTCTGGCCGGCTGACATGAGGCGGAGACAAAAAACATGACCCGCAAGCAGCGACGCCTCACTTTGGTCGGCGGCGGCCTCGCCGTGCTCGCCGTCGCGGTCGCGCTGATGCTCAATGCGTTCCGCGATTCGATCGTGTTTTTCAATTCACCGAGCGACGTGGTGGAAAAACATGTCGAGCCCGGCACCCGCATCCGGCTCGGCGGGTTGGTCAAGGACGGCAGCCTGGTGCGCGGCAACAATCTCAACGTCCGCTTCGAAGTGACTGACGGCAAGACGGAAATTCCGGTCACCTATACCGGCGTTTTGCCCGATCTGTTTCGCGAAGGGCAGGGTGTCGTTGCCGAAGGTGCACTCGACGGCGGCGGCGTATTCAACGCCGATACGATTCTCGCCAAGCACGACGAGACCTATATGCCGAAAGAGGTTGCCGATGCCTTGAAGAAGTCGGGGCATTGGAAGGACGATTACGCGCAACGGGCGGCCATGCCGATCGGCGGAGACAGCAAATGATCCCTGAACTCGGCCATTTCGCTCTGATGCTGGCGCTAGGGCTGGCACTGATCCAGGGCATCATGCCGATCGTCGGCACCCGCAGCAACGATCCGGTGCTCATGAGCATCGCCGCGCCGGCGGCGCTGGCGCAATTTGCCTTTATTGCGATGGCGTTTGCCGCGCTCGGCGTCAGCTACGTCACGTCCGACTTCTCGGTGCTCAACGTCTACGAGAATTCGAATACGCAAATGCCGCTGATCTATCGGCTCACCAGCATCTGGGGCAATCACGAGGGCTCGATGATGCTGTGGGTATCGATCCTGACGTTTTTCGGCGCCTTGGTGGCGGCGTTCGGGACCAATCTGCCGGTGGTGCTCAAGGCCAATGCGCTCGCGGTGCAGGCCTGGGTCGCGGCAGCCTTCGAGCTTTTCATTTTGATGACGTTGAACCCGTTCGTGCGCATCCCGAATGCGCCGTTAGAGGGCCAAGATCTCAATCCGATCCTGCAGGACCCCGGTCTCGCCTTTCATCCGCCGATGCTTTATCTCGGCTATGTCGGCTTCTCGATCGCTTTTTCCTTCGCCATCGCGGCCCTGATTGAAGGCCGGATCGATGCCGCCTGGGCGCGCTGGGTGCGGCCCTGGGTGCTCGTCGCCTGGATGTGCCTGACGCTCGGCATCGCCGGCGGCTCCTATTGGGCTTATTACGAGTTAGGCTGGGGCGGCTTCTGGTTCTGGGATCCGGTCGAAAATGCGTCCCTGATGCCGTGGCTCGCCGGCACCGCGCTGCTGCATTCCGCCGTGGTCATGGAAAAGCGCGGCGCGCTCAAAGTATGGACCATCCTGCTGGCGATCCTGACCTTCTCGCTGTCGCTGATCGGAACCTTCCTGGTGCGCTCGGGCGTGCTCACCTCCGTGCATGCTTTCGCGGTCGATCCCCGGCGCGGAATTTTCATCCTGGGCATTCTCGTTATCTTCATCGGCGGCGCGTTGGCGCTTTACGCCTGGCGGGCGCCGCTTCTCAAGCAAGGCGGCCTGTTCGCGCCGATCTCACGTGAGGGCGCGCTGGTTTTTAACAATCTGTTCCTGACCACTGCTTGCGCTACCGTATTCGTCGGAACGCTCTATCCGCTCGCGCTCGAGGCGCTGACCGGCGCCAAAATCTCCGTCGGGCCGCCGTTTTTCGATCTGACCTTCGGCCCACTATTCATACCGCTGATGGCGGTCATGCCATTCGGTCCGCTGATGGGCTGGAAACGCGGCGATCTGTTGGGCGCCGCGCAACGGCTCCTTGCGGCGGCGATGCTCGCGGCACTGGCGACCGCGGCGGCATTTGCGCTCGAACATGGCGGCCCGGTGCTGGCGCCGTTCGGCGTGGGTATCGCCGTCTTCGTGATGGCCGGCGCGGTGACCGATATTGCCGAGCGCACGCTTATCTTGCGCGTACCGTTCCGCGCGGCATTACGGCGCGCCTTGGGCTTGCCGCGCTCGGCCTGGGGCACCGCCTTTGCGCATTTTGGCATCGGCGTGACCCTGATGGGCATCGTCGGCGTCACCGCATGGGGCAGCGAGCGCATCACCGAGATAAAGCCCGGCGCCAGTCTCGACATCGCGCATTACCGGGTGACGTTCGACGGCACGTTCGATCGCGCCGGGTCGAACTATCGCGACGTCGTTGGCCGCTTCACCGTGCACCGTCTGAATGGCGAATTGATCGGCAATATGCAGCCGAGCCGCCGGGCGTTTCCTGACCGCAACATGGCGACCACCGAGGCGGCGCTGATGTCGCGCGGCGTCAATCAGCTGTACATCTCGATCGGCGATCCGAACAAGGACGGCAGCGTGCCGGTGCGGGTCTATTTCAAACCTTACGTGCTCATGATCTGGCTCGGCGCCGGGATCATGTTTCTTGGCGGCGCTTTGTCGCTCTCGGACCGGCGGCTGCGCGTCGGTGCGCCGCGGCCGGCCAAGGCCAGGGCTCGCACCGTGCCCGTGCCACAACCGGCGGAGTGAAGGCGTTGAAATATCTTCACGCGTTCATGCTTTTGCTGGTGCTTGCCTGGTCGTTTCCGGTGCGGGCCGTGCAACCCGACGAAATGCTGTCGGATCCGAAACTCGAAGCGCGCGCCCGCGCCATCTCGCAAGAATTGCGCTGCCTCGTCTGTCAGAACGAATCGATCGACGAGTTGGAGGCGCCGCTCGCCCACGATCTGCGCGTTCTGGTGCGCCAGCGTATCGAAGCCGGCGACAGCGATGCGCAGGTGATGAACTTCATTGTCGCGCGCTACGGCGAATTCGTGCTGCTCAAACCGCGCTTGGAGTGGCGCACCGCGCTGCTGTGGGGCACCCCGCCCGGCCTCTTGCTGATCGGGATCGTCATGTTGCTGATCGCCGCCTGGCGCCGCAAAGGCGCGGCGGTCGTCATCGGGACCGCGAACCTGACCGCAGCCGAGGAAGCCCGCATTGCCGAACTGCTGCGCGGCGAGGCGCCTTAGACGTCGATCAAGCCGAAATAGATCGCTTTAGCCACGGCGTGTGTCTTGTTGTTGGCGCCAAGCTTTTCGATGGCGTTTCTCACATGCGTCTCGACTGTATTCGTCGAGAGTTCGCAGGATTGCAGCAGTGTCGTCCTGGCTCTTGCCGCGGCCGGCCCAGGACAGGAACGTCGCGCTCGCGGTCGGTAATCGAACCTCGCAGCATCGGCAGACCCGCGGAGTTGAGAAAGCAACTCGGCTTATGCCGTGTCTTCGTCGAGAGATCGATCGCCTTTTGCGCCCAATACAAGAGGATGACGTGCAACGCAAACCGTTCCTGCCGCAACATCGACACAAATCGCTTCGGGCGATCGTTCCAAAAAAAAGTACAAACGCTGGAATATTGTCTGCCTAGTTGGTCGATGTAGTGAAATGGAATGACCAGTCCGTTAGTGAAGCCGTGATCTCTTGCGGCTTCCATCGTTTTGATAGCGCCCGGCTTCCGCCGCCCCGTTGGCTTTGGTAGTGGAACCGAATCCCAGTCGAACGGGGTGTTGGTTCGGCGGGCGACCGGCAACATCGGATCGACGTGAACGAAACCGCCCGAGCGATATTCGCGAGTCCAGGCTTCGGGATGCGTATCGATCACCAGCGGATCGTCGATTCCCGGAACTGACATATCCAGAAACGCAAACGACATGAATCCGCGATCTTCGATTATTCGCTGCAACGTCGCCTTGAGGCTCTCGATCGATTCACAGCGCTCAATACTGGCGATCGACTGTTCAACGTTCCGCATATTCAAAACTCACGGATTTCCGTGATGGCAAGTTCCTTAGATCACCAGTCCAATTCCCAGCGTGTTCATGCGTTGGGAAGCTCCAATGTCTACGGCAAATCCGGTCTTAGCAATACTATTCCAGCGCGAAGACAATCAGGAGTTGATCGGCTCACTGGATCGATTGCGCAAGGCGTTGTTCATCGACGAGCGCGGCTGGAAGCTACCGTCGCGTTCTGGCGCCGAAACCGATCAATTTGATGGCCCGGATGCAACCTATTGCGCACTCACAGCCGCGGGTCGGGTGGTTGGCGGTTTCCGCGCCATCCGGTGCGACCGGCCCTATCTCGGCATCACTTTGTTTCCGCAATTGGCGACAACGCGACCCTATCCACGGCGCAGTGATTATTGGGAAATCAGCCGGTTCGGGGTGCTTCGCGATCATAAGACCTTGGGAGTGGGACTTTACGCCATCATGTTCGGTTTTGCCGACATGGTGCGTGCCAAGGCGCTGGTCGCAGTAACCGATCTCGGGCACGAGCGGCTTCTGAGCAGAATTGGGGTTCGCACGCGACGTTACGGTCCGCCGATGTTGCTCCGGCCGGACCAGTCGGAAAGACCACTACAAGTTGTCGCCGGCGACATTCCTATCGTTCAACAGAAGCCGGAAACCGTGCGGCTTTTACGGTCCTACGCCGAAGAAATCGAGATTCGCAATGAAACACTGGTTCAGCGACCTGTCCGCATTTCGGCGTGATCCGCTCCGCTTCTTCTCGGAACGCGGATCAAGGGCGAAATCGCCCTTCGTCGAGCTCGCTATGGGATTGTCGCCGGTTTATCTGGTCGCCGATCCCACGTTCATTAAGCCCATCATGAAGGCGAGCGAAAGCGCGATCGATAAAGGCCGCCTGATTCATAAGTTGCAGAAGCTCATCGGTCAGAGCTCGATGGTACTGAGCGGTGAACGTCATCGCGCGCGGCGTGCGATCATTCATCAGCAATTGGCGCGCGGATTGGCCTCGAGCTATGTGCCGCAAATCTCGGCCATTATACGGCGCCACGCCGCGTCGTTGCTGCAGGAATCGGTATTCGACGCCCATGCCGCGATGGCGCCGCTGGCCTTGCAGATGATCTCCACGATCCTGTTCGGCGCCGACGTGCTCTCCACCGGGGACGAAAATGCATTGGTCGAAGCCGTGCTTTCGGTTGAGGACGATCTTGCGGCGGACATGTTCAAGATACATCCCGACTGGCCTTGGGTTAAGCGGACCAAGCAACGAAAATTGGCCAAGGCACGGCAAATTATGTCGCTGGTCGTCAATCGCTCGCTCGATAAGGCGGGTGCGAGCAGCCTGCTGAGTTCCTTGCAGACGCTGAAACTTACGCCGCAGGAATTGACCGACGAGATCCTGTTGCTGCTGCTGGCCGGTCATCATACGACCGGCTCGGCGGCGGCGTGGCTGCTCTATAACCTCGCGACCAACCCCGGACTCTGTGAAGATATAGCGAAAGAGGCGCGCCGGATTTCCGGCAACGGCGGCGAAGTGCGCCCCGAGGAGCTTCCGACAGCAACGCTCAGCCTCGGCGCCGTTTACGAAACGCTTCGGCTCTATCCCTCTGCCTATTGGCTTTCTCGCGAGGCCAAGCAGGTCGTCGAATTTGCCGGTACGAAGTTCCGCCGCGGCACGTCGTTCATCATGAGCCCTTGGCACCTGCATCGCGATCCGCGATTCTGGAAAGCTCCCGAGGATTTCGACATTCACCGCGTACATATGAAAAACCCTGCGTTCATTCCATTCGGTGCCGGGCCTCGCGCCTGCGTCGGTATGGGCCTGGGGGTGCTCGAACTGCAGCTGCTCGCATTGGAGTTTGCGGCGGCATTGGAAATCAGGCTGCTTTCGCCGTTTCCCGCGCTGTTGCCGAAGGCGTCGGTCACGTTGGTGCCGCCGCCGATCGAGCTGCAGGTTTCGGTGCGCGGGTACGCAAACGCCAATACGCGAAGTTACGTCACTCCTGTCGTCAGAGCCGTATGACGGTCGCCGACTGTCTTCGAAGTACAAGGAGGAAACGATACAATGCGCGCCGTAGATTCAAGCATCTCATTGCAAAGAAACCCAGCGGCGATCGAGGCCTTGGCCATGCTGGTCGAATATGCTCTTGTCGAAAGTCGCGAGAACCACCTTCCGACAGTAACATTTCTGCTAAAGATGGTGCGCCACGCGATACTGGCGGAGACGGCCGGTGACGCGTCCGCGATCATTTTTCCGGACCGCTCCGACGAGACAATCATCTGTCCTTTCTGCGCGTCCGAGCGCCCATCGTCTTTTTGAAGCGCCGCGCCTCGACGACGCAGTCGCACTTGCGACTGAGTCCGATCGAGCCTTCGCGCTGGTGCCCCCGCCCCAACTGACATCGCGAAATAATACCTTTCGCCGAGCGGGTTGCGCGTGTCCGTTGCCCGACATTGAATAAGTATTTGTTTTTAATATATTTTCTTAAACACGACTAACATTACAAACTTTTAATGCAGCCGACAGTGCGCGGTAAGGGTCGCCACTCCATCTTGCGCGCAAGGCAATGTCCGTCGCGCGACGGAACAATCGATTTTGGAGACTCCGAATGAACGGTAATTCCCTGCAATCACGCCGCGTTCTATCGGCGCGGCGTGTTGCGCTTCTGGCGACGACGATTGCCGGAATCGGCACTGCCGCATTGGTGCTGGCGCCGAACGCGGCAAGCCTGTTCGCCACGACGGCGCAGGCGCAAAATTTGACCGAAAAAGTCCAGCAGCTGCCGCAAAAGCCGGTGGGTTTCGCCGACATCGTCGAAAAAGTGAAGCCCGCGGTGATTTCGGTGCGCGTCAAGATCGACCAGCCGGCCAGTTCGACCGACAGCGATGACGCTTCTCCTTTCCCGCCAGGCTCGCCGTTCGAGAAATTCTTCCGGCAATTCGGCATGCCCAACATGCCGAACGGTCATGAGATCATCACCGGCCAGGGTTCCGGCTTCTTCATTTCCAGCGACGGTTACGCGGTGACCAATAATCACGTGGTTCAAAACGCCGAGAACGTTCAGGTCACTGCCGATGACGGCAAGACCTTTAAGGCCAAGGTCATCGGCACCGATCCGCGCACCGACCTCGCTCTGATTAAGATCGACGGCAAGGACTTTCCCTACGTGAAGCTCTCCGACACCCCGCCGCGCGTCGGCGATTGGGTGCTGGCGGTCGGCAATCCGTTCGGTCTCGGCGGCACGGTCACCGCCGGCATCGTCTCGGCCCGCGGCCGCGATATCGGCGCCGGCCCGTATGACGACTTCATCCAGATCGATGCACCGGTGAATAAAGGCAATTCGGGCGGACCGACTTTCGACGTCGACGGCAACGTCATCGGCGTCAACACTGCGATCTTCTCGCCGTCCGGCGGCTCGGTCGGGATCGCCTTTGCCATTCCCGCCGACACCGTCAAAAGCGTGATCGCGCAGCTTCGCGACAAGGGCAGCGTCACGCGCGGCTGGATCGGCGTGCAGATCCAGTCGGTGACGCCCGACATCGCCGACAGCATGGGATTGAAACAAGCGACCGGCGCGCTCGTTTCCGAGCCGCAGAAGGACAGCCCGGCGGCCAAGGCCGGCGTCGCCAGCGGTGATGTCATCACTTCGGTCAATGACCAGCCGGTCAAAGATGCGCGCGACCTGGCGCGCAAAATCGGCACCATGTCGCCCGGCGTAACGGTCAAGCTCGGCATGCTTCATCAAGGCGCGGACAAGACGGTGACCCTGACACTCGGCACCTTGCCCGCCGAGAAAGAAGCTTCGAACGCGCCGGCGCATGAAGATTCCGGAAGCGATATGCCGAAGCTCGGCTTGACGCTGGCGCCCGGCAACAAGGTCTCAGGCGCCGGCGGCAGCGGCGTCGTGGTCACCGCGGTCGCACAAGGCGGCGTCGCCGCGGATCATGGTTTCCAGGTTGGCGACGTTATTCTCGACGTTGGCGGCAAGCCGGTGGCGACGCCCGCCGATGTCAGCAAGGGGCTCGACGACGCGCGTTCGTCGGGCAAGCATACCGTGTTGTTCCGGGTGAAGTCGAACGACGGCACCAAATTCGTGGCGCTGCCGCTCGGTAACGCCTAGCGCATGATCCTGAAAAAGCGGTCGTCGGTTTTCGGACAGATCGTGCGCAAAAAAATGATGGAGCCCGGTTCCGGTTTAATCGACGGGCTCTAAGGAAAGGGGCGATCCGCTGGCATCCGTCGCCCCCGCTGGCGGGCGTTCCTTGGGGACGGGTCGCAAGACCCGTCCCCGCCCAATACCAACTCTACCTCCCGGCATCCGTCGCCCCCGCCGGGGTGGAGTAGGTAAGAGGGGGTGGCGGGCAGCCGCTCGCCACCCCCTCGCTTTTTTCGCCGGCTGCGGTCGGAGCGTGGCGACTCTTCGGTCCGGATGGTATGGCTTGGCTTAAAGCCCCCGGCATCGGCACGGGATGATTATATATTCGGGTGGACCCACGCTTTTTGAGTGCGGCGATAGAACATGCGTCTTCTCATCATTGAGGACGACCGCGACGCGGCCGATTATCTGGTCAAGGCATTCCGCGAGGTCGGCCATGTCGCCGATCAGGCCGGCGACGGCGAAGAGGGGCTGCAGCTCGCTCTCGACGGCGAATACGACGTGCTGATCGTCGATCGCATGCTGCCGAAGCGCGACGGCCTCTCCGTCATCGGCGCTTTGCGGACCAAGTCAGTGGAGACTCCGGTCCTGATCCTTTCCGCGCTCGGCCAGGTCGACGACCGAGTCAAGGGATTGCGCACCGGCGGCGACGACTACCTCGCCAAGCCCTACGCCTTTTCCGAGCTTCTGGCGCGCGTCGAGGCCCTGGCGCGCCGCCGCGGCAGCCGCGGCGAGGAGACCGTTTATCGCGTCGGCGATCTGGAGCTCAACCGGCTGTCGCATGAGGTCAGCCGCGCCGGCCAGGAAGTGCAGCTGCAGCCGCGGGAATTTCGCCTGCTCGAATATCTGATGCGGCACGCCGGCCAGGTGGTCACCCGCACCATGCTGTTGGAGAACGTTTGGGACTATCATTTCGATCCACAGACCAACGTGATCGACGTGCACATTTCGCGTTTGCGATCTAAAATCGACAAAGGATTTGCGCAACCGCTGCTGCATACCGTGCGCGGCGCGGGCTATATGATCCGCGACGGCGCCCGATAGTTCGGCCGCACATTTGCGCGTTCGAAGACCGGAGATCACCATGACGCCAAGCAACGCCGCGCCCTTTCTCGCGGCCCGTGATTTCCTGCTGCGCCACCGCGAGGAATACGTTACCGCTTATCGCGATTTCCAGTGGCCGAAGCTCGATCGCTTCAACTGGGCGCTCGATTATTTCGACGTCATGGCGCGTGATAATCCGGATCCGGCGCTTTGGCTGGTCGACGAGGACGCAGGCGAGACCAAGCTGTCCTTTGCCGCAATGAGCGGACGCTCCAACCAAGTCGCCAACGCGCTGCACAAGCTCGGCGTCCGCCGCGGCGACCGCATCCTGGTCATGCTCGGCAATGTGGTGGCGCTGTGGGAGTGCATGCTGGCGGCGATGAAGCTCGGTGCCGTGATCGTGCCGGCGACGACCCTCCTCACCCGCACCGATCTCGCCGATCGTTTCGCGCGAGGGCGCGTGCGCCACGTCATCGCCAATGCCGAGGCCGCGGCCAAATTTGCCGATCTGCCTGGCGATTACACGCGCATCGTCGTCGGCCAGGAGATGCCGGGCTGGATTTCCTATGAGACGGCCTATCAGTCGTCGGCGGACTTCACGCCGGACGGCGACACGCGGCCGGACGATCCGGTGTTGCTCTATTTCACCTCCGGCACCACGGCGAGGCCGAAGCTCGTCCTGCACAGCCACCAGAGCTATCCGGTTGGCCATTTGTCGACCATGTATTGGCTCGGACTGCGGCCGGGCGACGTGCATCTCAACATCTCGTCGCCGGGCTGGGCCAAACACGCCTGGAGCTGTTTCTTTTCGCCGTGGAACGCGCAGGCGGCGGTTTTCATCGTCAATCAGCGCCGTTTCAACGCGCGAGGCCTGCTCGATACCATCGTGCGCTGCGGCGTCACGACGTTTTGCGCGCCGCCGACTGTGTGGCGGATGCTGATCCAGGAAGAGCTTTCAACCTGGCCCGTCCGTATCAAGGAGCTCGTCGGCGCCGGCGAACCGCTCAATCCCGAAGTTATTGAGCGGGTCAAGGCCGCCTGGGACATTACCATCCGCGACGGTTACGGCCAGACCGAGACGACGGCTTTGGTCGGCAACACGCCGGGCCAGAAATTGAAAGCCGGCTCGATGGGTCGGCCGCTGCCCGGCTATCGCGTCGCGCTTCTTGATGCGAACGGTGCGCCGGCCAAAGAGGGCGAAATCTGTCTCATGCTGGAGCCACGGCCGACCGGATTGATGCAGGGTTATCAGGCTGACGACGGCAGCGTGCGTGCCGAGCACGAAAGCGTCTATCGAACCGGCGACGTTGCCGCGGTCGACGAGGACGGTTATCTGACCTATGTTGGCCGCGCCGACGACGTGTTCAAATCTTCCGATTATCGCATCAGCCCGTTCGAGCTTGAGAGCATCCTGATTGAGCATCCGGCGGTGGCGGAGGCCGCAGTGGTGCCGTCGCCCGATTCGCTGCGGCTTGCCGTACCGAAGGCTTTCTTGGCGCTGGCGCCCGGCCAAAAACCGGATCGAGACACCGCTTTATCGATCTTTCGTCATTGCCGCACTGCGCTCGCTCCGTTCAAGCGGGTACGGCGGCTCCAATTCGCCGAACTGCCGAAGACGATCTCCGGCAAAATCCGCCGCGTCGAGCTGCGCCGGGCCGAGGCGCAAAACCTCGAGGCCGGCAAACGCACGGCGCTCGAATTCTGGGAAGATGACTTTTCCGACGCCGAATTGGGCGTGCGAACCGAGAACACAAAGTGACCGCGCTCGGCAAACTTCTGCGCACCACGGCGTTCAAGCTGACGCTGGTTTATCTGGCGATTTTCGTCCTGTTCGCGGCATCGCTGCTCGGTTATTTTGCGCTCAATACGCGACGCCTCATCGACGAGCAGATCACCTCGACCGTCAACGGCGAAATCAACGGACTGTCGGAGCAGTACGAGCAAGGCGGCATCCGGCGGCTGGTGATTGTCGTCGATCTGCGCTCGCGGCGTCCCGGATCGAGCCTTTATCTGGTGACGACGCCGACCGGGGAGGGGCTTGCCGGCAATGTCGGCTCGCTGGAGCCGGGCGTGCTCGATCACCCCGGGTGGCTTGAGACCAACTATCGCCGGCTCGAATCCCCGGAAGGCACCGATCACCGCGCTTTGGTCCGGGTCGTGCAGCTACCCGGCGGATTTCATTTGCTGGTCGGACGCGACCTCGAGGAGCGCGAGCGCTTGTTCGGCATCATCGCCCACGCCGGACAATGGTCGCTGGCGCTGGTCATCGTCCTCGGTCTTGCCGGCGGCTTTTTCGTCAGCCGCCGCGTGCTCAAGCGCATCGACGCCATGACCGACACGGCGCAAACCATCATGCGCGGCGATCTCGCCGGGCGCCTGCCGGTCGCAGGCACCGGCGACGAGCTCGACCGCCTCGCCGATCACCTCAACGCCATGCTTGAGCGCATCGAGGCCTTGATGCGGGGCCTGAAGGAAGTCTCCGACAACATCGCCCATGACTTGAAAACGCCGCTGACCCGGCTGCGCAATCGCTGCGAACAGACGCTGCGTCATCCCACCGGCGACGCGGCCTATCGCGAAGCCTTGGAATCGACCATCGCTGAATCCGACGATCTCATTCGCACCTTCGACGCGCTCTTGATGATCGCCCGCGCCGAATCCGGCCAGGCGCGCGACAACATGATCGAGTTCGACGCCGCCGAAATCGCCCGCGATATCGGCGAACTCTACGAGCCGCTGGCCGATGAGAAAGGGATTGCGCTCAGGGTCGAGACCAATGGCGCGGCGCCGGTGCGCGGCAACCGCGAGCTGGTCAGCCAGGCATTGGCCAACCTCGTCGACAACGCCATCAAATATGCGCGCCCGGACGGCAAGGTGAACGGCACGCCGATCGAAGTTTTGATCAAGGCCGGTGACGAAGGCGAGCGCATTACGCTCAGTGTGGCGGACCGCGGCCCGGGGATTCCCGATGCCGATCGCGGCCGCGTGGTGGAGCGTTTCGTGCGCCTCGAGCAGAGCCGCTCGGAACCGGGTTCGGGATTGGGTTTAAGCCTGGCGTCCGCGGTGGCGCGGCTGCATGGCGGCGAATTGAAGCTCGAGGACAATCATCCCGGCCTGCGCAGCACCATTGCGCTGCCGCGCGCCGGACCGGCGGGGACGGGATGAGACGGCCTGCGCGCGCAAAGCGGCCGAAGCAAAAACGCCCAAAACCCGATGACGGCGCACTGCTCCGAAGGCTTGGCGGTGCGTTGCCACAGCCCGCGGCGCAGGCGTCAGTGCGGGTCGCGGGCTTCGTTGCAGGTCTCAAGGCCGACGCCGCCGGGCGGGCGCTCAAATCCTTCGTTCGCGCGTATCCACCCTTGGCCGCTCTGCTCGGCGGTATCGCCGAAGCCGCGCCTTATCTCTGGGATCTGGTGCAAGCGGACCCCGCGCGCTTTGTCCGCTTGCTCGACAGCAACCCGGATACGGCGCTTGCCACATTGCTGGCCGAAGCCAAAAGCGCCGGCGCAGCCGCCCACGCGCAGACCGATGTGCAGCGCATTCTGCGCCGCATGAAGGCTGAAGCCGCGCTTCTGATTGCGCTCGTCGATATCGGCGGCGTTTGGCCGGTCGCCCGCATCACCGGCGCACTGACCGATGTCGCCGACACCGCACTCGGCGTCGCGGTGCATTTTCTCCTGCGCGAGGCGGTCAAACGCAAAAAGCTAGCTCCGCCGGATCGCGAAAATCCGGAAACAACGAGCGGCTATATCGTGCTCGCGATGGGCAAGATGGGCGGCCGCGAGCTCAATTTTTCGAGCGATGTCGATCTCATGGTTTTCTTCGACGCGGCCGCGGCCAAACTCGCTCCTGACGTCGAGCCGGCGCCATTCTACGTGAACCTGACGCGCGATCTCGTCAAACTTTTGCAGGAGCGCACCGCGGATGGCTATGTCTTTCGCGTCGATTTGCGGCTGCGTCCGGATCCGTCCTCGACGCAAATCGCGATTTCGACCGAGGCGGCGCTCGATTATTACGAAAGCCGCGGCCAGAATTGGGAGCGGGCGGCGCTGATCAAGGCGCGCGGCTGCGCTGGCGATCTGGCCGCCGGCGCGCGATTGCTTCGCGATCTCGGCCCGTTCGTCTGGCGGAAATATCTCGACTTCGCCACCATCGCCGACGTCCACGAAATGAAGCGGCAGATCCACGCCTATCGCGGCCATGGCGAGATCGCGGTCGAGGGCCACAACGTCAAGCTCGGCCGCGGCGGCATTCGCGAGATCGAATTTTTTGCACAGACCCAGCAGCTCATCGCCGGTGGCCGCCACGCCGAGCTGCGCAGCCGCAGCACGCTGGCCACGCTTGCCGTGCTGACGGCCGATGGCTGGATCGATGCCGCGGCGCGCGATGAGCTGACGGCGGCATACGATTTTCTGCGCCGGGTCGAGCACCGTCTGCAAATGATGGCCGACGAGCAGATCCATACGTTGCCGGCCGAAGCCGCTGCGCTCGACGTGTTTGCCCGCTTTCTCGGCTTTGCCGGCCGGACCGATTTTGCCGCCGCGCTTGTCGCGCATTTGCGCAATGTCGAGCGGCATTATGTGCGGCTATTCGAACGTGCGCCGGAACTGCTGGCGAGCCGGCAGCAGCTGTCATTCGCCGAAGGGCCGGCCGAAAGCGAGACGCTCGACCGGCTGGCGCAGATGGGTTTTCGCCGGCCGCAAGAAATCGTATCCGCCGTGCACAATTGGCGCAACGGCCGCTACCGCGCGTTGCGCGGCGAGCAGGCGCGCGACAACCTGATGGCGCTCGTTCCCGTCATTGTCGATCAGTTTTCGCGCGCGGAAAATCCGGATGCGGCTTTTGCGACATTCGATCGCTTCCTCGCCGGATTGCGCGCCGGCGGCCGGTTTTTTTCGCTGCTGCGGCAAAATCCGGAGCTGGTCCGCTTTGTCGCGCTCATCCTCGGCACCGCGCCGCGGCTTGCCGATATCCTGTCGCAAAACCCCCACTTCATCGATCCGCTGGTCGAGCCGCGCTTCTTCGCCGCGCTGCCCGACACGGCGCAGCTCGAAGCCGCGCTTGCCCGGACGTTGGAAGAGACCCGCGGTTACGAGGCAGTGCTCGACGCCATCCGGCTGTTCGGCCAGGAGCATATGTTCCTGATCGGCGCCCGGATCCTTTCCGGGGCGATGTCCGCCGAACAGGCCGGCGAAGCTTTTGCGAGGCTTGCCGACGTTCTGCTTCGGGCCGTCCATAAGCAAGTGGAAGACAATTTCATCGCCACGCATGGCCGCATCCGTGACGGCAAAAGCGCCATCATGGCGCTCGGCCGTCTCGGCGCGTGGGAAATGACCGCAAATTCAGACCTGGATCTCATCGTCATTTACGATTTCGACCAAAGGCATCCCAACTCGGATGGCAAGCGCCCGCTCTATGGCGCGCAGTATTTCGCCCGTATTACGCAGCGCCTGATCAGCGCGCTCACGGTGCAGACCAATTATGGGCAGCTTTATCAGGTCGACATGCGGCTGCGGCCCTCGGGCCGGTCCGGTCCGGTGGCGACGCAAATCGACGGCTTTAGAAGCTATCAGGAACGCGAGGCCTGGACCTGGGAGCATATGGCGCTCACCCGGGCGCGGGTGGTTTCGGGCGCCGCAGAGTTTTCGACGAGGATCGAGACGACAATCCGTGAAGTGCTTTGCCGCAAACGCGACGCGCGCACCATTGCCGACGACGTCGTCGAAATGCGGGCCGCTATCGCCAAGCAAAAAGGCGACACCAATGTTTGGGATCTCAAATATGCCGCCGGCGCATTGATCGATATCGAATTCATCGCGCAATACCTGCAGCTGATCCACGCGGCGACGATGCCGGAAATTCTCGATACCTCGACGGCGCGGACGCTGGAAAAGGCGACGCGACTCGGCGTGCTCAAACCGGAAGACGCCGAAGTGCTGCGCCCGGCGGTGCGCCTGTTCCACGATTTGACGCAAATCCTGCGGCTCTGCCTGTCGACGGCGTTCGATCCGAAATCAGCAAACGCCGGCGTGCTTGAGCTTCTCGCCCGCGCCGCTGACCTGCCGGATTTTCCCGCGCTGCAGGCTCATCTCGAAGAGACCCAACGCCAGGTGCGCGCTTGTTTCGTGCGGATTCTGGGGAAGGGGACCTGATTCAAGCGCCGAACAATTCAGGCTGAAGGGTGGGAGCGGATTCGATCATTTCCGGCCGCACCGGCGCTGTGTGCAGCGGGAGACGAACCACGACCATAGTCCCTTGCCCGAGTTTCGAGCGGATGCGCATGACGCCACCGTGCAATTCAACCAGCGATTTGGCGATGGCGAGGCCGAGGCCGGAGCCCTGATGGCGCTTGGTCAATTGACTTTCGACCTGCTCGAATGGCCGACCGAGCTTGCGCAAAGCATCCCGCGGGATGCCGATGCCGTTGTCGGCGATGACGATGGTGACCTTGCCGCCGCGCCGCCGCCCGCGCACCGTCACCGCACCGCCGTCCGGGGTGAACTTCACGGCATTGGACAGCAGATTGAGCGCGATCTGCTTGAGCGAGCGGCGGTCGGCATTGAGCGCGATGTCGGGATCGACCTTGGCATCAAGCTTGAGATGCTTTTCGCCGGCCCGCGTCGATACCACGCGCAGGCAGTCGGCGAGCACCGGTTCGAGCGCCACGACTTCGGGGGTGAGCCGGATGCCGCCGGCTTCGATCTTCGACATGTCGAGAATGTCGTTGATGACGTTCGAGCAGATATTCGCCGCTCTCGCGTATGTCGCGGGAGTATTCGGTGTATTTCTCGGCGCCGAGCGGCCCGAACATCCCCGATTCCATGATTTCGGAGAAGCCGATGATGGCGTTGAGCGGCGTGCGCAATTCGTGGCTCATATTGGCCAGGAATTTCGACTTCGCTGCGTTGGCTTCCTCGGCGCGGGTCTTTTCCTCGGCGTATTTTTGCGCAAGATCGGCAAGCTCCGCAGTCTGCAATTCCAGCGCCTGTCTTGATTTGCGCAAGTCGACGATGGTGGCGATCTGGCGCTTCTCGCCCTCGACCAGCTTCTGCTCGTGCTGCTTGATCTTGGTGATGTCGGTTCCCACCGAGACGTAGCCGCCGTCTTTGGTGCGGCGTTCGCTGATATGCATCCAGCGGCCGTCGTCGAGTTGCGCCTCGAAGGTGCGCGCGCCGCGCGGCTCGACGCCGTCATTGGCGACGGCGGTACGGATGACCGGTTTGCGCCCGGCGGCGACGATCGCCTCGTAGCTGGTGCCGGCCGCGACGGCTTGGTCGGGCAGGTGATGCAATTCCTGGAAATTCGAATTGCACAACACCAGGCGATTGTCGGCGTCCCACAGCACGAAGGCCTCGGGAATGGTCTCGATGGCGTCGCGCAGCCGCAAATCGGCTTCCATGGTCCGCTCGACTAGGCTTTTCTGCTCGGAAGTATCGACGGCGATACCGATCAGATGCGGGCCGGCCTCGCCGTCCTGGCGTGCCAGTTCGCAGCGCACTCGCAACCACAGCCATTTGCCGTCGGCGTGGCGCATGCGAAACGCGTGATCGATCGACTGCACCTTGGCGTCGGCGAGCTGCGTCGCCAGTTCGTAGAGGTTGATGTCGTCCGGATGGACTAGCGCGTTGACTTCGCCGAAGGTGAGGAGGTCATCCTTCTGCGGCAGACCGAGAATGTCGTACATCGAATGCGACCAGAACACGCGGCCGCGCGCCAAGTCCCAGTCCCATAGCCCGCAGCGGCCGCGATTGAGCGCAGTGTCGACGCGGCTCCTCACGGTGTCATGAATGAGGTCCGCTTCGCGCGCCCGCGTCGCCTGCCAGTGGAAGGCAAAGCCGAGGATCAGCACCACGAAGCCGGTGGTGGCCGACAGCGTCACGGTCAGCGCGGTGGTCGATCGCCAATCGGCCAGCGCGTCCCTGCGGCGCTGAATGACGGCAAGGAGACCGACTGGATTCTTCAACGCCCGCACTGTGGCGAAGGCAATTTCGCCGTCCGGCAGCGCGATTTCCATGGTGCCCGCCGCGGCGCCGAACGTGGTCAGCGGCTGCGACGGGCCGAGCACGTCGAGGATTTGGCGGCCCAGAAGCTGCGGCTCGCTCGGCGCGGCGCCGACGATCGTGCCGTCGCCGTCGGCGACCAGGATGCGCCGACCGGCGCCCGCCGCCCACACCGGCAGCGCCTGTTGCAGCGCTTCGGAAGTACGCGGCAGATGCGCCCCATCGTGCGGCGGACGATCGAGCACCGTTACGAAATGATCGGCAAGCGCCTCGATCGTACGCGTCGACTCGAACACGACCTGGCGGCGGTGTTCGAGCACCTGCACGGCGGCGCCGATGCAGATCGTGACCATGAACGCGATGATGAGAACTGGAACGGCGCGGCGTAACAGCGGCTCTGCCGTCAGCAGGCGCCGATACGCGGGATTGGCGATAGATTGCGCCAGCCCCTTGATCGAATCGGAACGTAGAGACGCACTCGCCGCATCGGCGCGCGCCATCGCCTGCCTCCGTTCGGATTATTCCGTCCACCACCCGCGATCGAAGAGGTGTGCCGCATCTCCCCGAATCGTGTTCAATAGAATTGATGCGCGCTGATTTGTCGAGAGTCCGGAGTTCAATATTTTTTTAATAATTGTCCCAAGGTTTTTTGCAGTGCAGCAGCGGCCTCGAATTCAGCCCGGCTTTTGAAAAAAATCTTATGCGCTGAGTCACTTGCGCCAACGGTGCGCTACTGCTTCCTCAAAGTGTAAACGTAATCGTCGAGCGCGACCTCGACTGTAGAGGAGTCGACAAAGTGCCAATCGATCTCGCAGCCGGTCTCCAGGGTCCTAAACGACGTGCCGATGAAGCCAAGCGAGGCGGCAAGCTTGAGCGGATCGACCGATTTGTCGCTGTCGTGCATCTCTTCGAAGGCGCCTTGGAACAGCAGGTCGGCCGTGAAGTTCGATAATTTGTAGTGCGGTCCGTTGCAGGCAAACACTTTGGGGCCGGCAATCGCGGTTGCAGTGAGCGTCACGGTCTTGCCGATCAATGCGTCTTTCTCCGCGACGTCCGGCTTTTGATGCGGGTCGGCCCACGGCGCCACGACGGCGGATTGAAACTTCCAGGTGCCGAGATAGAACGGTTCGGCGGCATGGGTGGACGGCCCGATCGCGATGCCGAGCATTGCGGCAGCGAAGACGGCAAAGTCGCGCACCAATTCTCCCCCTAACGTGAGATCGCCGTGGGATTGGTCGCTTTGCCGCCTTGGCGGGTTCAAAAATCGCGGCCTTAGCTGTCCGCCAGCGTGCGTGCCACGATGTCGTGAAGATCGGGCGACAGCGCCGGCGTCGCGGCGACGCGGCGAAGCGCGGCTTCGGCTTTGGCGCGGCGCTGTGCTTCCAATGCACGCCAGGAACGGAATGCGCCCATCAGCCGCGCCGCGACTTGCGGGTTCTTCGGGTCGAGTGCCAGCACCAAATCGGCAACGAAGGCATAGCCGGCCCCGTCGCTGCGATTGAATTGGGTGTGATTGGCTTGCGCGAACGAGCCGATCAGCGCCCTGATACGGTTCGGGTTCGTGATCGAGAACGCCGGATGCTTGGTCAGCGCGCGGACGCGGTCGAGTGTCGCCGGCTCCGGGATCGCCGCCTGCAGCGCCAGCCATTTGTCGATGATCAGCGGGTCATCCGCGTAACGTTTGTAAAAGTCTTCGAGCGCAGCGGTGCGTTCCCGCCGGTCATGCTGCGCCAGCGTTTCCAGGGCGGCCATGCGGTCGGTCATATTGTCGGCGGCTTGGTATTGGGCGAAGGCGCGCGCGTTCGCCTCGTCGGCTTCCGTCATGGCCAGCAGATCGAGGCAGATGTTCTTAAGCGCACGCCGTCCGGCGCTTTGCGCGTCCGGCCGATAGGGCCCGGGCGTGATCATCCGCCGGTAGGTGTCGGCCAGCGCGGCACCGTGCCGCGCGCCGATCGCGGACCGCAGCTTGCGCCGCGCCGCGAAGACCGCGTCGGGATCTACCTCGCCGCCGAGCTCGCGGGCGATGTCGGCTTCGCTCGGCGGCGACAACGTCAGCGCGATGAAGGCCGGTTCGAGCTTGGCGTCGTTGAGGATGGCGCCAAGCGCCGCCGTCAAGCCGTCGTCCTCGCGCACCGCGCCGCCGGCGCGCAGCGCCGCAACGTTGGTCTTGAGCAAAGTCATCGCCAAAGTCTGCACTGCCTGCCAGCGGTTGAACGGGTCGGAATCGTGCGCGGCGAGAAAGCGCAAATCGTCGGGGTCGATCGGTAGCGTCAGCTTCACGGGTGCGGAAAAACCGCGGTTAAGCGACGGCACCGGCCGCTCGGCGACGTCGGTAAACAGGAAACTTTGCGCCGGCCGCATCAATTCGAGAACGCCGCGGTCGAGCGGCTCGCCGTTGAGCACGAGCGGCAGATCATCGCCGTTCTTGCCTACCAGCCCAAGGACGAGCGGGATCAGCATCGGCTCTTTTTTCAGCTGACCCGGCGTCGGTGGAATCGTCTGCGTGATATCGAGCCTATAGGTCTTCGCCCCCGCGTCGTAATGCGGCGCCACCTTGATGTCCGGCGTGCCGGCCTGCGAATACCAGCGCATGAACTGCGGAAAAAAATCGCGCCGGCTCACGTCGGCGAAACATTGCACGAATTGCTCGATCGTCGCCGCCTGGCCGTCGTGGCGCGTGAAATAAAGGTCCATGCCGTTGCGGAACGTGGCGGGGCCAAGGAGCGTGCGGATCATGCGCACCACCTCGGAGCCCTTTTCGTAAACGGTCGAGGTGTAGAAGTTGTTGATCTCGCGATACACTTCGGGGCGCACCGGATGGGCCAGCGGCCCGGCATCTTCGACGAACTGATGCGCGCGCAAACCGCGGACGTCGCTGATGCGCTCGACCGCACGCGAGCGCTGATCGGCGGTGAATTCCTGATCGCGGAATACCGTCAGCCCTTCTTTCAGGCAGAGCTGAAACCAGTCGCGGCAGGTGATGCGGTTTCCGGTCCAGTTGTGGAAGTATTCGTGCGCGATCACCGCCTCGATGCCGGCATAGTCGGCATCGGTGGCGCTCGCCGGCGAGGCGAGCACGTATTTGTCGTTGAAGACGTTGAGCCCCTTGTTCTCCATCGCGCCCATATTGAAGGCGGAGACGGCGACGATCATGAAAATATCGAGATCGTATTCGCGCCCGAACGCGGTCTCGTCCCAGCGCATGGCGCGTTTGAGACTGTCCATGGCATAGCCGCAGCGGTCTTCCTTGCCGGGTTCGACATAGATGGCGAGCTTCACCTTACGCCCGGACATCGTGGTGAAGCTGTCGCCGACGCAGCCGAGGTTGCCGCCGACCAGCGCGAACAGATAGGACGGTTTCGGAAACGGGTCGTGCCATACCGCGAAATGGCGCGACGTGCCCGGCACATCGCCATGCGCGACGAGATTGCCGTTGGACAGCAGAACCGGCGCCTCTTTCTTGTCGGCTTCGATGCGCGTGGTGTAGACCGCCATCACGTCCGGCCGGTCGAGGAAATAGGTGATCCGCCGAAATCCTTCGGCCTCGCACTGGGTGCAATAGGTCGTACCGGCGCGATAGAGCCCCATCAACTGCGTATTGCCGGTCGGGTCGACGACGGTTTCGATTGTCAACTCGAACGGCCGGTTGGGAACCTGGGCGATGGTCAGCCGGTCCGGCGCGGCGACGAAATTTTCCGGTGCAAGCGGCTTGCCGTCCAGCGCGAGCGAGCGAAGCTTTAGCTCCTCGCCGTCAAGCACCAGCGGCGCCGGCGTTCCGGCGGCGTTGGGCTTGATCCTGAGCTTGGCCCTGACCGTCGTCGCTGTGGGATGCAGCGATACGTCGAGATCGACGGTTTCGATGAGCCAATCGGGCGGACGATAATCTTGCAGGCGGACGGGGCGGGGTTCTTCGGTGCGCATGATGCGCCGTGATGTAGAGGCTTTGCGCGCCGATTGAAAGCGCCACGGTTATGGCTGGTTCCGCCCCGGCTCGGCATGGCCGATGACGCGCCGGATGGCCGGGAAGCGCCGGCGCAACCGGCGTTCCAGCGCGTCGACCAAGTCATGCACCGCGGCGACCGACAGCGCCGAATCGACGCGGCAATGAAAATTGACGATCTCGCCGTCGGGCGTCTGGCGCACGCGCACGTCATGCACCTCGGCGAGGTCGGGGATATCGACGGCAAGCGCCGCCAGCGCTTCGCTCACTTCGGCGATCCGCGCCGCGGCGGCGTCGCGTCCGGAGAGCACATCGGCGAGCAGCGGTTCGATGTGGGTTTCGACTTCGACCTCCGTTCCGAGCTCGTCGCGCACCGCCTGTTCGAGCCGGTCGGCGATTTCGTGCGCGGTGCCGAGCGACTGGGTGCCTTCGACTTCGAGATCGGTCGAGACCGATAGGCGTCCCGAGACCGTCTGGACGGCGACGTGGTGAATGGCAAGTCCAAGGTCGCGCGCTATCACCATCACACGCTCGCGCACGGTTTCGTCGTCGAGCGCGCGTGCTTCGGTGGTGATGGTGATTTCGGCCGACGGCAGCTCGGTCCGGATGGCGGCGGTCAGTTGCTCCTTGATGGCGGTGACGCGATCGAGCGGCAGCGTGCGGCTTACCGCGACGCCAAGCTCGACGAACAGCACTGCGCCGGCCGGCCGCGCCCGTACCCGTTCGACGGCGACGACGCCCGTCACCTGGCGCGCAATCGCCGCGACGCGCTCGCTCACGCCCGCCGGCGCGGTGTCGGTCAGCGTATCGATGGTGCGGCGGCCGAGCCGCCACCCGGCGATGCAGATGAAGACCGCCACCACAATGGCGGCCGCCGCATCGGCCCAGGCGAAGCCTGCCGCCACGCCGGCAAGCCCGACAAGCACCGCGACCGACGACCACATGTCCGAGGAAAAATGCAGCGCATCGGCTTGCAACGCCTCGCTCAACGTCGTCTTGGCGACACGGTTGAGGATGCGGGCGCGGAAAAAATCAACCGCGATCGAGCCGCCGATGATGGCGAAAGCGGCGGTCGTGGCCTTGACGGCATGCGCTTGCGCGCTGATCAGCTGCTGCACGGCCTCGAAAATTACCGCGGCGCTCAGCACGAACAGCAATGCCGTTTCGGCAAGCGCGGTGACGCTCTCGACCTTGCCGTGGCCATATTGATGCTCGGCATCGGCCGGCTTGCCGGAAACGCGCACGGCAAAATAGGTGAGCAGCGTCGCCGAGAGATCGATCAAGGAATGACCGGCCTCCGACAGGATGGCGAGCGAGCCGGTCAGAAGCCCGATCACGGCTTTCGCCGCCGCCAGCCCCGCCGACGCGACGATTGAACCGAGCGCGGCCTTTTCCTTGGCGTTCATCGATGGCCCCTGGTCCGCACGGGGTTAACGGCGGGCAGGCGGGGCGTCAATGCGCGGTTAACGCCAAACCTGATGAAGTCGATTTTTCCCAATCAATGTATTAGATAGACCAGCAAACGAATTGGCGCACTGCAATGAAATCCAACCGCCGCTTCTGTATAGCCCCGATGATGGAATGGACCGACCGGCATTGCCGGTTTTTCCATCGCCTGCTGACGCGCCGCGCGCTGCTCTATACCGAAATGCTCACCGCCGGCGCGGTGCTGCATGGCGATCGCGCGCGGCTTCTGCGTTACGATGCAGCCGAGCATCCGGTGGCGCTGCAGCTTGGCGGCTCGGACCCGCGCGCGCTCGCGCAGTGCGCGCGTATCGGCGCGGATGCGGGATTTGACGAAATCAATCTCAATGCCGGCTGCCCGTCCGATCGCGTACAGGACGGCCGCTTCGGCGCCTGCCTGATGGCGGAGCCGGATTTGGTCGGCGACTGTGTCGCGGCGATGAAGGCGGCGGTGACGATTCCGGTCACCGTCAAATGCCGCATCGGCATCGACGAGCAGGATCCCGAAGCCGCTCTTGAGACTTTTGCGCAGGCCGTGGAGCGGGCGGGAACCGATGCGCTTATCGTGCACGCGCGCAAAGCGTGGCTGAAAGGCCTGTCGCCGAGGGAAAACCGCGAAGTTCCGCCGCTCGATTACGAGCGTGTCTATCGGCTCAAGCGCGCGCATCCGCGGCTCCCTGTCACTCTCAACGGCGGCATCGGCAGCGTCGAAGCAGCGCTTGCGCATCTGCCCCATGTCGATGGCGCGATGATGGGCCGCGCCGCCTATCAGGAACCGTGGCGGCTTATCGCCGTCGATCCGCTGGTCTTCGGCGAACCCGCCAGCTTCACGACGCCAAAGGCGGCCGCGGCAGCGCTCATGCCCTATATCGAACGCGAATTGGCGCAGGGCACCCGGCTGCATGCCGTCACGCGGCACCTGCATGGTCTGTTCCGCGCCGTCCCCGGCGCGCGCGCATTCCGCCGGCATCTTGCGGGCGCCGCTGCCGTCCCGCATGCGAGCCCGGAATACCTTGCCGCGGCGCTTGCATTGGTCGCCGATCGGCCGCTGGACAGTGACGCCGAATTGGCGCACATCGCCGCCTGACTTCCACTTCCCGAAAGAACCAGAGCAAATATGCTGTTCGGCGTTCCGTTGAGCGAGATCGCCTGGCTCGCGATTGCCGTCGTCATCGGCGGCGTCATCACCGGGCTCCTCGCCGGCACGTTCGGCATTGGCGGCGGCGCCGTCATTGTGCCGGTGCTCTACGAGGTTTTTCAGCTGCTCGGCGTTTCCGAGGAAGTGCGCATGCAGCTTTGCGTCGGCACGTCGATCGCCATCATCCTGCCGACGACCGTGCGCTCTTACTTGACGCATCGGGAGAAGGGCCTCGTCGTGCCGCGCGTGATCGGGCTGTGGGCGCTGCCGGCCGTCATCGGCGTCGCCTGCGGCGCGGCGATCGCGGCGTTTGCGCCGCCGGCGGTGTTCAAGATCGCATTCGTTGTCGTCGCCAGTTCCATCGCGACCAAATTTCTGTTCGCCGGCGACCGCTGGAATCTCGGCACCGAACTGCCAGGTCCGGTGCCGATGACGGCCTACGGCTTCGGCATCGGCTTGGCCGGCTCGCTGATGGGCGTGAGCGGCGGCTCGCTGTCCAACATCGTGCTCACACTTTATGGCAAGTCGATCCATCAGGCGGTGGCGACCTCGGCCGGGCTCGGCGTGCCGATCACCATCGTCGGTACGCTCGGCTACATGCTGGCCGGCCTGCCGCACCATGCGCTGCTGCCGCCGCTGTCGCTCGGCTTCGTGTCGCTGATCGGCGTGGCGGTGATGGCGCCGATGTCGAGTCTCGCCGCGCCCTATGGCGCAAGGCTCGCCCATCGCCTATCGCGCCGCACGCTCGAGCTGGCGTTCTCAAGCTTTTTGTTGCTGGTGTCCGCGCGGTTTCTGGTCAGCTTATTTTGGAACGTCTAGCGTTCCTACTTCTACGGATAGCCTTGCAGCACCAGCCGGTCGCCGTTGACCTGCCAGCTTTGCAGCCGGTTGAGGAAGCTCATGCCGAGGAGGCTCGTCTTGAGCTGGCCCGGCTGCACCACCAGAGCGTCGACCGATTTCTCTTCCAGGCTGCCGACTGCGATGCGGTCGAGCGTCACCGGCGCGGCGCGGGTGCGGCCGTTGGCGGTATCGATGCTCACCGAATAGTCGAGCAGATCGAGCGGCAGGCCGGCGCTCCTGGCGTCGTCCTGGGTGAGCACCACCGAGCTCGCACCGGTATCGAGCACCATGTGGACGCGCGAGCCGTTGATTTTGGCGGCAATGGCAAAGTCGCCGGCACCGGTGCGCGCCACCTCGACCATGCGTCCGTGCGAAATGACGTGGCCGGGGACCAGTTCCGCCACCACCCGGTCGGCGACCTGGGTCAATTCGTACCGATACGAATAGCCGATCACCAGCAGCAGCCCGACCACCACCCATAACAGCGCCGCGGTAACGGCTTGCGTGAAGCGCTCGCGGAACATCGTCAGCACGGCCGCGGTGAGAAATACCAACAACACGATTTTGTAGGCGAACGAGCCGAATTCGTCGGCGGACAACGGCCCGACCGTGCCGCGACCGTTTTGCGCGATAACAATCAGTGTCGCGATCACAATCCCGATGAAGAGAAACCACAAGAGGCGCCGGCGCACGTCGAATTGTTCCTTGCGAATCGCGGGGCACCATAGACGCGAAGCCGGCGAAGGCAAGGCGGCGATAAAATCCCTTATCCGCCCGCGCCGAACAGTGCCCGCTTGGCGCGGCTCGTCGAATCGTTAGGCGACGAGGCGGACGAAGACAATTCCCCCTGTGGCTGAATCGGCGGCGCGTGCTCCGAAATCGGCGCCAGCGCCGACATGACGCGTTCGGGCGGAAAGGTGACGATGACCTCGGTGCCGATACGCAGCTTCGATTTCAGCGTGAAGGTGCCGCCGTGCAGGTCGATGAGGTTTTTGGCGATCGGCAGGCCGAGCCCGGCGCCTTGTTCGGCCGATTTGATCGAATTCGAGCCCTGGCCGAACGAGGCGAGCACGATCGGAATTTCCTCCTCGGGAATGCCCGGGCCGGTGTCCTTGACGCTCATGTACTGGCCGCCGGAGGCGGTCCAGCCGACCTTGAGCCAGATTTCGCCGCCTTGCGGCGTGAACTTGATCGCGTTGGAGAGGAGGTTCAGGCAGATCTGTCGGATCGCGCGCTCGTCACCCCACAGCCGCGGCAGATCGGGCTCAAACATTTCATGGATGGTGATGCCGCGATTGGTGCCGCGCAATTTCAACAGATGGTGGCAGTCTTCGACCACCCGATTGAGCGAAACCGCTTCCTCGTTGAGCTCGTAGCGGCCGGCCTCGATGCGCGACAGATCGAGGATTTCGTTGATGAGATTGAGCAGATGCACGCCGGAACTGTGGATGTCGGCGGCATAGTCCTTGTACACCGGCACGCCGTGCGGGCCGAAGATTTCGCTTTTCATCACTTCGGAGAAGCCGAGGATGGCGTTGAGCGGGGTGCGCAGCTCGTGGCTCATCTGGGCGAGAAAGCGCGATTTCGCAATATTGGCGGTCTCGGCGCGGCGCCGCGCTTCGTCGGAGACCGACTTCGATTGTTCGAGCTCGCCGATCAGCGCGTCCTTTTCGGCGCGCGCTTCGAGCGTCGCCAGGGTGGTGGAGTAGAGCCGGTAGGCGAGCAGCGAGAAGTAGCCTTCCGCGGTCAGCGCCATGATGGCGAGGATGTAGTCGTGCAGCGTGCGCTTGGCGGCGAAATCGAGCGCGATCGCGATGGTGACCGGTAACGTCAGCGCGAACACCGCGATGGGCAGGCTCGACGCCAGCATGCTCGATATCGCCACGACCAACAGCATGACGAACAGCATGAAGGTGGCGGCCTGATCGTCCATGCCGATCGGGTTGATCAGGATGAATGTCCAGGCCATGCCGAAAAACAGATCGAGCAGGATGAAGCGCATGCGCCATCGGCGCAGCGGCGTGGTCGACGGCGGCTCTTCGAGGAACTGACGGCAGGCGCGGATGACGACGAGATGGATGACCAGCGCGCCCGCAGTCCACACAGCGCAGGCCAGCGCCCCGGTCCACAGGCCCGACAGCGCGCCGATGGTGACAACCAGGAGCAGGATCACCGGCGAGGCCGAAATGCGGTTCTGCGCGAATTGGCGCAGCAATTCGTAATCGAACACCGGCCGCGTGCCGCTGGTGGAGGTCAGCCGGTCGCGCGCCTCGCGCACGTGCTGGGAGGCGAGCCGCCGCTTGGTTGAGGGCGCGGCAGCCGGCGAAGCAAGCTCGTGCGATTCGCTGATTGTGTTGGGCATTGCGGACCGGGACTGGCGCACTTTCGCCGAAAGTGGCCCAAATTCCTTAAGACGAGGCTTAAGAGACGGTATTTACCCGCGCCAGTAGCAAGCATTCGTTTACGTTGGCGGCTTGCGCCCATGGCACCAGAGCACGCGGCCGCCGCCGCTGCGACGCCAGGCTTGCGGGCAGGGTCACGTTCGGACGTAATTAACTCATATCGTCAAGAAGATAGCGATCGAACCGCCGCCCATGTTGTGAACCAGGCGACGCGTTTCACACGGTTTAACTCGGCAAGTTTTGGAAAATGCCGACGGCGATCTCCGCCGCAAATCCGAGCGCGCCGAGGGCGAGCGCCGCCATTACCGCCACGAAAGCGATCGCCCCGCCTTGCACGAACGATCCAGCGCTTGCGGCTGCGAGGCCGCACACGGCCGCCAGGCCCTCGAGAATTCGGCCGATGGGCACCGGCGAAAAGCCGGGCCGGTGCTGTCGCGGCGTCACCAGAGCAATAAGGCCCAAACACCCGGAGGCCGCAAAAGTCAACGGCACGAGTACCGGCGGGCCGCCGAGCCATACCCTTGGATCGGTTGCGAGCTGGACCAGACTGGTGGCGTGCAGCGCCAGATGGATTGCGGTCCCGGCCACGCCGACTGCAACCGCAAGCGCGGCCGCGATGCCGAAGACAATCGCGGTCGTCTTGTTGTCGACGGCGAGAACGAGAAATCCGGCCGCTACGGCAAGCGCCGCTTCGGTCCGCGGCACGATCGCAACCGGGTCATGCTCCAGCGCGATCAGCGGGTGATAGAGGTAGACCTCGATGAAGAGCGGTCCGAACACCATCACCGTGACAAAGATGAGCAAGCGAGCCAGCATCGATCAGTTCGCCGCAGCTGCCTTTTCAAGATCGCGAATTTCGGCCGACGTCTGTGAGAACGGCGGCGTCGCGATGGTCTTGACGCCGTTAAGCACGCCGTAGCGGAACTCGTCGTTGTACAGCACGAATTTCCCGCCGACCGTGGCGTGACACAAATCGCAATTGCCGCCCATATTGGTGAACGACGCCGAGTGCAGATGCAGCGAGTGGATGTTGCCGGCGAATTCGCCGTCGTGACAGATCATGCAGTCCTCGACCCGCATCGGAATGTCGTAGCTGGTGGCGAAAATGCCGTGCAATTGCGGCTTGGCGCGCGGCACCACCAGCCGGCTGACATCCGCGGCCAGATGGTCGCCGTGGCAGGCATTGCAACCACGGTCCTGCGCGTGCGCCGTGGTCCAGTTGAACGCGGTGTCGGCGAAGCCGAGAGCCACGGCGCGCGCATGGTTCACATGGCTCCACGCCGCAAATGCACCGAGGAAACAAGCGGCCACGATGACGACCGCAGCCACGACAAGGAGGCCGTTGCGCATCATGGCGTGCTCCTTGCCAAGCCGGCGCTCGCCACTGTGCCGACGAGCACGGCCAGCAACAGCAAAGCGGCAAGCACCAAGCTGGTCGCGCTGACCATCAGCAGTGCCGGTACGGCCGCGCCGGCGATACCGATCGCGACCAGGACATAGGCGGCCGCAGTCGCCATGCCGACGAGACCGTGCGGAAAACCTTCGCGCCAGCCGCCGAGCGCGGCCAGAAATCCGAGGAATGACGCTACCGTGATCGACACCGGCCAGTTCGGCGAAACCGGTCCGCCCCATACGGCCGGCGAGAATGCCCGGCTCAGATGCGCGAGATCGACGCCGGCCGCCATCATATGCAGGCCGGAGCCGATCATTCCGACAGCGGCGCCGATCGCCATCGCAATCGCGGCCAGGATTGCGGCCAACGGCGACGGTGCGATCTGCAGCGCCATCAAGGCAAACAGCGAGATCGGCATCCACACCGCCGGCACCAGCGCCGCCCAGTCGTCGTGCCGCTCAATCGCCGCCCGGTGCCCGAGATCGACTTCGAGAAGGATGATGACGAAGAACAGCGTCGCCACTGTCAGCAGCGCGCGCCGGATTCCGGAAAGCTCGGCGAACAGCGACCACATGTTCAGCGCACCTCGACGGCAATGACGCCGGGAATATCCTGTTTGCGGCCGCTGGCGCTCGTCGCCTTGACCCGCAGCACGTAGAAGCCGGGTTCGGGCGGAGCCCAGGTGAGGTCCCAGGTGATCCAGATATTCGGATCCGATTGCGGCGGCAGCGGCATCGGCTGATAGGTCCGGCCGTTATCGGTGCTTACCTCGACCTTGCCCACCGGCTCGGGTCCGGTGAAGGCGTAGCCGGTCAGCGTGACGCCCGCCATCGAGCCGACGGTCTCGGGTGGGGACGGCGACAGGAATCCCGCCATCGGCGGCGCCGGGTGCTCGGGGCCGGTCGTGTCGACCAAGGTGATGCGATTGACCCATTTGGGATGATGATTGCCGCCGGCGCCGGGAATGAACAGCCGCGTATAGGGGCTGCCGTGTTGCGCCGCGACGGGTTCGCCGCCGAATTTCGCAACCAGCATCGTCTCCGGCCGCTGCAATTCCGACAATGGCAGCAGGAAGGGCGGGTGACCGTCGCTGCATTCGATGCGCGCCGCCTTCGCCTCCGGCTTGATCCCCACCTTGTCGAATAGCGCCGACAGCGGCACGCCCTCGAACGGTGTCGTGAAGATCAGCGGACCGCCCGCCGTGTTGACGAAACATTCCAGCGTCAGAAGCTTCTTGAGCGGCGGAATTTTGCCGAGATCGTCAACCGTGTATCGCGCCGAAGCGTTGACCAAGCCGTCGATCTGGATCGCCGACGGTATCGTGGCCGGATTTCGCATCTGCGAATAGACAAAAAACTTGCCGTTGGGCGTGATAAGGGGCCCGTTCGGCGTCGCACGAGCCGAAAGCGAGCCATCGGCGCCGAACGCTTTCACCGCGTCGAACAGCATTGAGCCAAACAGCGCTGTCGAACCGGCCGCGATGACAGCCCGACAATTCATTGGCATCCCGCCGACTTAGCGTATTCGAGTCGATATTGCGGCGCTCAATGCCGCAGTGTGAAGCCGTTCCGCTGCCAGATGAAGTCAAATTTATTCGGCTGTATTTGATCTCGATCAAAGATGCCAAAAATCGAACATTTTTTCCGTGACTTAACGCGGCTGACGGACGGGGAGCGGCAGAAAGCCACAGGATGCCGTGATCGGCCGCCGCTCCCGACTGACCGCTGATCCGCCTCGGTTGACGTAGGTCAAATAAGTTCCGGTTGCGGATGAGCGATAAGAATTCCGTACCCCCATCAATCAGGGAGAGGAACGCAATGATACGCATGCTTCGCATTGCAATCGTACTGCTCGGCGCGCTCGCCGTCGCCGCGCCGGCATTCGCGGCGGAAAACTGGCCCGACAGCCTCGATCAGTATCTCGCGCAGGTTCGTAAGACCATCAAGACCGCCGACATGGACGGCTACCTGGCGGTCGTGAAAAATCCTAATGGGGCGATGCTGATCGATGTTCGCGAGGACAGCGAATATAAGGCCGGCCACATCCCGGGAACCATCAACATCCCGCGCGGGCTCTTGGAATTCCAGATCTGGAAAAAGCTCGGCTATCCCAACGCCGTCGATCTCAACAAGACGATCTATATCCAGTGCCTTACCGGGGGCCGCGCGACGCTCGCAACCGACGATTTGAAAAGAATCGGGTTTACTAACGTAACCGCGGTGATCATGAACCTGCAGGACTGGGAGAAAAAAGGCAATCCGTGGGAAAAGTAGAGTGTGGTCGCTCCGCTTAGCCGCGATCTGCTCGTCGCTAGCAGCCTGTGTGGTGGCTGGTTGCGGACGGCCGCGATAAGCTAACCTCCTTGGCTTAAGAGGAGGCAATCGCGATGAAGCTCTACGATGGCGGGCGCGCCCCCAATCCGCGGCGTGTGCGCATTTTCCTGGCCGAGAAGGGAATCGAGGTCCCGACCGAGCAGGTCGATCTCGGGTCGCTGCAACAGCGCTCGGCAGCCTATAGCGCGATCAATCCGATGCAGCGGGTGCCGGCGCTTGTGCTCGACGATGGCACCGTGATCGCGGAATCGGTCGCGATTTGCCGCTATTTCGAGGCGCTCCACCCCGACCCGCCGTTGTTCGGGCGCGGCGCGCTGGAGAGCGCGCTGGTCGAAATGTGGAACAGGCGGGCGGAGTTGCACCTGCTGTTTCCCGTTGCCGCCGTCTTTCAGCATCAGCATCCGGCCATGAAGCAGATGGTCCAGCCGCAAGTGCCGGATTGGGGCGAGGCCAATAAGCCGCGCGTCTCGGCGTTTTTGCAATTCCTCGACGGCGAATTGAAAGACCGGCCGTTTGTGGCAGGCGCCAATTATACCATTGCCGACATTACCGCGCTGGTGGCGGTCGATTTCATGCGGGTGTCGAGGCTCGTGGTGCCGGAGGAGCTCGGCAATGTGCGGCGCTGGCACCAAGCGGTTTCGGCCCGACCGAGTGCTGCCGCCTAGGCTGGCGATCGGACGGCGGCATAGGTGCTTGCCGCTATTTCTGCACGGCCAGGCGAATCGTGCCGTAGCCGTCCGTGGCGTTCGCGATGTTGGGTTGAGTGCTGAGAAGGAACACGCCGATGACGCCGATCGCGGCATAGACCGCTGCGCAGGTCCAAAAGCCGAAGGAAGCGAGATTGTTCATGGCGTCGTCCTTTTAATCACCCTTCACGGCGCTGGGTCGCGCGTCGATTTTCGTAACGTTCGATTGCCATATCGGTTCCGCAAAGCGCTCTACCTATTCGATTTGCCGAAGCAAATTGTCGATTCGGAAGGCGCGGTTGCGCGCCGGGGAACCAATCTCCGGTACATGGATTAGTCGCCTGGGGGAAAAGGGGCGTTCACTTCCATTGGAGGAATTATGGACAAGAGAATAGCCGGACTATTGGGAGCTGCGGCGGCATTGACGGCAGTATCCGCCGCTCAGGCGACGCCGGCGCCACAACTCGCTCCGGCGACAAGCTACCGGGATCTTCTTGATCCTATTCCGAACGCGCTGCCAGTGCTGAAGGCCGAAGATGCGCGGCGCACTGAGCGGTCAGCCAACGAGGTCGCTCAGATCTCGGTGCAGCTTGGTCACCATCACCACCACCACCATCATCATCATCACGGTGTGGTGGTCCGTTTGGGCGGCCCTCATCCGCGCCACCATCATCACCACCACCATCATCATCACCACCACCACCACCACCACCACCACCACCACCACCACTAACGGCAGCAAGCGGGCGTCCTTTTCGGGCGTCCGCTTGCTATCTTTCCGGTCCATCTTCCCAGTCTAGGTCTCGCGTTCTCGCGCCTTCGCGGCGCGCAGGAGATGGCGATAGGTGCCGTCGAATACGGTATCGGTGTCCGACGTCCAGGTGCTGTCCGCGGCGAGCGTGGGCCGGCTGTTGTGGATGCGCCGACCGCGCAATTCGCGTTCGGCGGCTTCTTCTTCGTCCATGGCAATCAGCGTGAAATCGGCCGTCACCGGCAGGACCAAAATCTGCAGCATCGGCTCGCCGGGCCGGAAAATATGCGTGGTTCCTTCGGTCGGCGCCTTGAAGATCACAAACGAGATCATCGGCCACCATTCGGTCCGCAACAGCGCCGGAACGGCGATCGGTACCGTGCCGGTCGGATCGGTGTAAAACCGCGGATGCGGCTCGGTCCGCACCGCCCAGTCTTTGCCGACCTTCAAATCGAGCAGCAGCTGGTAGCTGTAAAAGTCCTGGCTGAAGGAGCGGAACGGCGGCCACATCAGGTCGCCATCGTCAGGCCGCGGCCCGAAATCGCCGTCGAATGCGAGCTTGCCGTCCTTCTTGGTGACGCGAAGCTCGTTGCGATAGGGGTAGAAAATCTCGATGCCGTACTGGGCGCCTTCGGTAAACGGCGCGCAATGCCAGGCATATTCGTGCGAACCGTCTTTGCGCGGCGCGGGCTGGCCGGCCCAACCGGGCATTTCCAGCTTGGTCCGCCGTGGATTGAGTTCGGGATTGACCAGCCTGTACTTGATTTCCTGCATCGTGCCGATCCGGCTGAAATGACCGGGCCAATATGCAATGAAATCCCCTTGGCCCAAGCATAGAAAGTCTAGGCCCCGGCAGAGAGTTCCATCCGCTGTTTGGGAACGAAAGCGGGCCGTCCGGCTGCGCGCATTGGTCACCCTGTTTATAGCTCGGCAAAAGCTGCTATCACTCGCCTAACAAGGACGTTGGCCGCCGCGGTTAATGCTCCAGGCGAAGAAAATTGAGGGAGGCTCACGTGCTGTCACGCCGCGCTTTTGCCGGTGCCGTCATTGGCACGGCTCTCGTTACCACCAGGTCGGCATCCGCCGACGAGGCCTATCCGACCAGGCCGATCCGGGTGGTCAGCCCGTTTCCACCGGGCAGCGCCTCCGACACCACCGGCCGCGTCGTGCTCGACCAATTATCCCAGCTGCTGGGCCAGGCCATGGTGATCGAGAACCGGGCCGGTGCCGGAGGCGTTCTCGGCTTTGCCGACGTGGCCAAGGCTGCTCCCGACGGCTACACGCTGGTGACGAGCTCATCCTCGATGGCCACCGGATTGGTGCTGCATGCGCATTTGCCTTACGATCCGCTGCGCGATTTCATTCCGGTGGCCATGCTCGGCACGCAACCGAACGTGCTGCTCGCCTCGAAACAAAGCGGCTTCAAGACGGTCGCCGATCTTGTTGCCGCGGCAAAAGCCAAACCCGGAACTCTGACTTTCGCTTCTGCCGGCATCGGCTCCACCTCGCATATGGCCGGCGAGAAATTCCGCCTCGCCGCCAAGATCGACGTTCGGCATATCCCGTTCAAGGAAAACGGCCTGGCCGAAGTGATGGCGGGACGCATCGATTTCTATTTTCTACCGCTCGCGGCCGCCGCCTCGGCACTGAAAAGCGGAAAATTGACCGTCCTTGCCGTGAGCACCAACAAGCGCGCGGCATTATTGCCGGACACGCCGACGGTGGCGGAAGCCGGCTATCCGGGCGCCGAGTCCGACTTCTGGGTGGGACTGTCGGCGCCGGCGAAAACGCCAAACGACATCGTCAATAAGCTGCACGACGCAACCGAGAAGGCGCTCCAAGTGCCGGCGGTGAAGGAAAAGCTGGCCAACTTAGGCGTCGACCCGGAACAGATGAGCGTCGCGCAATTCGGCAAGTTTTTCAAAGACGACCTGGACGCCACCGTGCAACTCGCCAAGGACGCCGGTATCAAGCCGGTGGATTGAGCAAATATCCTCGCCGTTTCTGCGGGCAGGATATTTTAGTTGCGGTTGAGCAGCGCGATCAGGCTCGACGTGTCCCAGCGCTTGCCGCCCATCGCCTGGACCTGCGAATAGAACTGGTCGACCAGCGCGGAGACCGGCAGATGCGCGCCGTTCCGTCGCGCCTCGGACAGGCAGATGCCGAGGTCTTTGCGCATCCAGTCGACCGCAAAGCCGAAATCGAATTTGCCGGCGACCATGGTCTTGTAGCGATTTTCCATCTGCCAGGACTGCGCCGCGCCCTTGGAGATCGTGGCGATCAGTTTTTCGATGTCGAGGCCGGCCTTCATGGCGAAGTGCAGGCCTTCGGCAAGCCCTTGCACAGCGCCGGCGATGCAAATCTGATTGACCATTTTGGCGAGCTGGCCGGAGCCAACCGCGCCCAACAGATTGCAGGCGCGCGCATAAGCGGCGATGACCTTCTCGGCGCGTGCAAACGGCGCCTGGTCGCCGCCGCACATCACGGTGAGCACCCCATTCTCGGCGCCGGCCTGGCCGCCCGAGACCGGCGCATCGATAAATTCGAAGCCGCGCTTTTTCGCTTCGGCATGAAGCTCGCGGGCGATCTCGGCGGACGCCGTGGTGTGGTCGACCATGATCGCGCCCTTGGCGACGCCGGCGAAAACGCCATCCTTGCCCAGCATCACTTCGCGTAGATCATTGTCGTTGCCGACGCAGGCAAACACGAAGTCCTGGCCTTCGGCCGCCTGTTTCGGCGTCGGCGCGCTCTTGCCGCCGTACTGGCCGACCCATTTCTCGGCCTTGGCAGCGGTGCGGTTATAGACCGTCACCTCATGGCCACCCTTGGCCTTGAGATGCCCTGCCATCGGGTAGCCCATCACGCCAAGCCCTACGAACGCAACCTTCGCCATTGTGTCCTCCTTAGATTTGGCACCGCTTGTCTCGCTGTTCCTGGCCCGTCCGGCCGCGGTCCGTCAACGGGGCGTTGACCGCTTCCGCGAGGGGCCCAAGGGGCCTATGTAGGGCGTCATGACCGACCTCAAACACGACGTTCTCGCAGCGCTTGGCAAGATTGCTAGCCCCGATGGCTCGGCCCTGCCAGCGACGGGCAAGCTCTCCGAAATCGTCGCCAGCGACGGCAAGGTGTTTTTGTCGATCACGGTGGACGCCGGCGCGGTCAAGGCCTGGGAAGCGGTGCGCGAGCGTGCCGAGGCGGCGATCCGCGCCGTGCCGGGCGTCAGATCGGTGATGGTGGCGCTGACCGCGGAGCGGGCGCCAGGAACCGGCGGCGCGACGGCGCGGCCGCCGCAGCGGCCGCCAACGGCGCCGCACGCGGCGCATGGCCACGGCGCTAGACCCGGGCCGGCTCCCGGCGCGCCTTCGGCGCCGTCGCCGTCCGGCATCCCGGGCGTGGCCGCGATCATTGCGGTGGCCTCCGGCAAAGGCGGCGTCGGCAAATCGACCACCGCGGTCAATCTGGCGCTCGGCTTGCGCGACCTCGGGCTCAAAGTCGGCATTCTCGATGCCGATATCTACGGCCCGTCGCTGCCAAAGCTTCTCGCCATCCGCGAGCGGCCGCGGACGATCGGCGGAACCCGGCTTAAACCGATCGAGCGTTACGGCATGCCGGTGATGTCGATCGGCTTCCTGATCGAGGAAGAGACGCCGATGATCTGGCGCGGCCCGATGGTGATGTCGGCGCTCACCCAGATGCTGCGCGAAGTGGAGTGGGGCACGCTCAACGTCATGGTGGTCGACATGCCGCCCGGCACCGGCGACGCGCAGCTCACGATGGCGCAGCAGGTGCCGCTTAAAGGCGCGGTCATCGTGTCGACGCCGCAGGATCTGGCGCTGATCGATGCGCGGCGCGGCATCGCCATGTTCCGCCGCGTCAACGTGCCCGTCCTCGGCATCGTCGAGAATATGTCGACCTTCATCTGCCCGCATTGCGGGGGGCGCTCGGACATTTTCGGCCATGGCGGCGCGCGCCACGAAGCCGAACGGCTCGGCGTGCCGTTCTTAGGCGAAGTGCCGCTGGATATGACGATCCGCGAAAAATCCGACGCCGGCCTGCCGGTGGTGGCGACCGCGCCGGACAGTCCGCTCGCGCAATGCTATCGCGACATCGCCGCGCGCGTGCGCGACGGCATCGCCGGCTCAAGCCGCGCGGCGCCGAAGATCGTCATCGAGGCGTAAATGGAAAAAGAAGAGATGGGTGTGGTTTGTTGGAGAAGATAACGGAGGTTAAACGCGCGAGCACTCATAGAATGCGATGGTGGTCGGCTGAAAACCAAGGGTTTATCTGTGGCGAATGCAATAATACGCGGGTGAGGAGTGGGATTTAACTCGCCGGCAGATGAACCACTTTGTCTGTTCTTCGGCATAATGCGAGATCGAGGTTTTCCACCGCAAACCTTTGAAACATCTGCCGGCGAAAGAATTCGTATCAGCACGATGGGCGCCTGGCGTTGGATCGACGAGTTACAAAGAAGTGGCAAGCGATGATGGGATTAGGGTCGAAATCACTGCTCGCACCAAGAATGAGGCCGAAAGATGCTCGCGGGAGTGAAACGTAAGTACCCTCGCACGGAGTCGGTATTCGACAATGTTTCGGTCAGCACCTCATATCCAAAGGGAGCCGTGAAACTAGACCTGCAGTTTGGTGGAGAAGTTGCTGGGCGATCTTTGGTCAAAACCGCCGTTGCCTTCGCACATTACAACGGCATTTCTGTGGAAACCTGCAATGTTGCCAGAAGCTATCTTCGCAAAGCGCTACGGTCGCTCCGTTTGGGTACTTTTATGAGGACGATCTAATAGAAGCGCGTCCCAGGGGCGTTCCATTCATTGTGTGGCCATCTCGGGTAATCCAAAGACGGGTATGCTGCTGGGATATGTGGAATATTTTGGCGTCGTACGCGTAGTTGTTTGCCTATCAGATAAATTTGATGGTACTCAAATAGATTGCGCTTACGCGATCGACCCGATGACCAATCGAGCTTAATTTGTCGGTTCGGGCTCCCTTTTCGGCGTCTGATATTGAAGCGATTTATAACTATCAAAAATTTCCTGATGGAGCTATCCAACGTGTCTTAGCGGAAGTAATACCAACTGGGCTCAAGAAAAAATTTGAGATGGAGAAAGACCGGGTTATTCATGAGGCAGTTCAGTATGCATTTGCAAACTGTGGCGCTAAGAAGGATGAAATTTTGACGACTGAGCAAATGAATAGGCTGTCTGGCCTGGTGATCGAAAAAATGATGCCGTTCATTATGCGCAACTTGCGTCGACCGCCCGCTCGGTGACCCCGTACTAGCGTCGATGTTCTTTGGCTATGAAGGAATGGTTTGCGCAGTTGTGGAAACCCGCCGAGTCCCTGCACTCGGCATTCATAATTAGTATTCAGTTAAGATCTGCGTGCGACGCTCGGGTCGGCTCGTAGCTCAACCGGAAAGAGCCCTTTGTTTCTACACACCGGGTTGCAGCCGATGCGGCGAGGGAGATACGGGTTCGAGTCCCGTCGGGCCAAACACGTTTTACGGCATTTGGGGTGGTCGCAAGGCCGCCCCATCTTTTTGTGGCTACACCTATGCCACCAAATAGGTTAATTAAGAATTAAAGTCATATTCTACCCGGGTACAATTGGGGAAATTCATGGCGCGCAGCAAAAACCTGTTGGAACCGGTCACGCTCGAGCGACCGCTAAATTCGCAGAGGCTTGGATGCTTGATAGGCTCATCGAGACAGGATTGTTCGGGAATACCCGACCAGAGGCGGCGAGGATTGCTTTGTATGATCATTGCAAGCTTCTCGTCGCCCAAGGGACGCTACAGATGCCGCCACCGCTTGCTGGAAGGGATGCAGCGCCGTGTGAAGAAAGAACGACCGCGCCGGACAGTCCGCTCGCGCAATGCTATCGCGACATCGCCGCGCGCGTGCGCGACGGCATCGCCGGCTCAAGCCGCGCGGCGCCGAAGATCGTCATCGAGGCGTAAATTCGGCTGCTATTTCAGCGCGCCCGAAACGCTCGAGAACGTCGTATTGAGCTGACTGCCGAGACCTTGCACCACGGCGATGATCGCCACCGCGATACCGGCCGCGATCAGTCCATATTCAATGGCGGTCGCCCCGCGATCGTCATTGAGAAAGCGCCAAAGCACGCGCAACATAAATCAAGCCCCATCCTGGGATCGCCCCGGGGCGCACAATACACAGCTGACGCTTGTGAAACTCTTAAGTGGCCGGGCGGTTAGGGCCGGTGGAAATAGGCTTTGGTGTTGTGGTGAACGTCCGGTGACGCCAACAAATCGGCCTCGGTCCACCAGCGCAATTCGCTGTGCTGGTCGTCGGATTTGAGCGCCGCGGTATCGTCAATTTTCAGTTCATAGCCGAGCACCACGTAATGGGTCCCGTAGCCCGGCTCGCCGAAGCGGTTGTTTTCATAGAAATGCTCGTAGGCGCCGAGCAGCCGGCCGTCCTCGATGGCGGCGGTGAAATTGGTCTCGCCTTTCAAGATCCGGCCGAAAGCGTCGCGCAGCCGCTCGTTCTTCAGGATCATGCCGCCGGGCACGAAATAGCATCCCTTGGCCGGCTCATTGTTGCGCAAGCCGAGCAGGATGTCGCCGCGTGCATTGCGGATGACCAGATCGATGGCAACAAGCGGCGCCAGGCGGACGACACCGCGCAACTGGTCATGGCGCAAAAATACCGGCGGCGGCGTTGGCGGCAATTCGGACATGTTCAGCCTGATAATCGGCGGCGCGCCATCGAGCTACCGCCATTTGCACTTGTCCAGGTCAATTGAGAACGTCAATTAAGAACGTCGCTTGAGGAAGCCACGCGCCCGCGCACTATCGCATCGGGCCGATCGGCGGGCAGCGCCAGCGCCGCGGCGCCGCCGCGCCATAAAAATCGCAATAGCGCGGGTCCCAATAGTGGCGTTGCAGGTAAGGGTCGAGTACCGCGACGACCGAACGGACGCGGACCTCCGGCGGATAAAGATAGGATTGCTCTGCCATAGCAGGAACTCGGCCGGCGAGGACAGCCGCGATGCAACAGCCGAGAACGAAGGCTGAGTCTGCAAAACTTCGCATGCCGTCTTCTCCCGCGACCGGCAGTTCAAGTACCAACGCCGCCGGGCGCGGTCCAGTTTCGCCCCGCTCCGAGGCGCGCTCAAACCGTCACGGCGCGGCGCCGCCCCGCCAACTCGCTCCGCTGCTCGGCTTCGGTCACCGAGACGCCGCATTGCCGGCAGCTATAGACGCGCAATTCCGGAAGGCCGCCGATCCCGGGAATTGTTCGCGCCAAATGCATCGGTTTGCCGCAACTTGGGCATAGCGGTGAGGTCTCTTCGCGGGCTGCATGGCTCATGGCCGCACCATGACGGTTTGGCGACGCGCGCGCATTGATTTGGCTCAATCGCGCCCGACCCGTCCAAGCCGGGAGCGCGAAAAGCCAACTGGCCGTCAAGGGACCCGTCAAACGGCCGGGGCGGCCTGTTTTTGATTCCACTAAATCGATTTAGGTCGGCGAGAAGGGAATTGAGAAGACGATCTCGCCCGTGGCGTTCTTCACCACCATGGCCAGGTCGGCATCGTCATAACCGCCGGAACCCCTAAGCTCGCCGATGATGCGTTTGGCATAGGCGTGCGCGGCTTCGTCATCCGGCAACAGCGTGCCGTTGCCATCGTCATGGACGCCGGCGCCCCATTGCAGAATGAAATAATATCGGCTCACGTGCACCCGAGCCCCATCGGTGCTGCGATTGAGATGCCGATCGGCCACCGCCGCATTGATCTGCAGCAAAGCCAAGGTCGATCGGAATGAGGTTGAGCCTGCGGCCGGCGCTACGACGGGTGCCGTAGCAGCAGCAGGCCGGCCGAGGCCGCCAAACGGCGGCGGCCTCGTGATCTGACAAGAGAGAGAGGCGTTCAGTAGCCGCGGTACGGCTTACAGACACCGTCCTGAACCGTGTAATACGGCGGGCAGCCGTTCCAGGTATAGGCGCCGCCGCCTATCGGCCCTCGGTAATAGTCGTAATAGCGCGGATGGTGATGGCCGACCCAGACATGGAAACCCGGACCGTTGATATAGAAGGCGGCGGCCGGCACCGTGCCGCCGACCGCCATCGCGCCGACAAAGCCAAGCGCCATTGCGGTCTTGAAAGCCTTTGTCGCGGCGGATTTCGCTGAAATGCTCATGGTGTTCCTCTCTGCATGCCCCACCCGTTAGAGGACATAACGCGGAACCCGACCGTCTGGTTTCCGACCGGAACTTGCCGCTGACCGGGGCGGCCGGCAGGCGCCGCAAGCCTCGCCGTCAGGGTCTGTGTCTGCGGCAAATTACCTGCTGTCGGCGGGAAAATTGTCGTCGGTTCCTAGGGCCTTCCCCGTCTTGGGATTGACCAGGTGCACGCGCGCGCAGACCGTGCAATTGACGGGCTCAAACGTCTCATCGTCTTGCGCCGGCGCATCGGCGGTCCAGCCTTGCACGTTCAAGCCGGTGCTTGGGCAGCGGTAGATGAACACAGCCATAAGCCAGTTAGATTAGGCGCGTAAGTACTAGCAATTACGGATGTTTACGTAGGTGCCTTGGTCGAAGCGTCAGACACCTGAGCAAGGTCCGGCCCGGAATACGCTCCGAGGCTCATCTGAAGTCGAAAATAGCGTGTACGGTCGGCGAGATTCCTCTCCGTCGATCTCTCCCGGTACAAACTGTTGAATTATCATCGGATTCTAAATCGTATGGTTTTCTACGAGAACATATTGCGAACGAAGAACAGATCGTGTACAGTGCTTGATATCGCCATTCGCCAGCGGGCCGATGGGGTAGGGGGCGCGGCGCTTCCGTGTCCGTCGAATCCCGGCCATAAGGAGCACGACAATGAGTGCAGGTGCAGCGCTTCGTCTCGTCGAAGGATCGTCCATGGACAAATCGAAGGCCCTTGATGCCGCGCTCTCGCAGATCGAGCGCAATTTTGGCAAGGGCTCGATCATGCGGCTGGGCAAGAACGACAAGTCGATGGACATCAACGTCGTGTCCACCGGCTCGCTGGGGCTCGACATCGCGCTTGGCGTCGGCGGCCTGCCGCGCGGCCGCGTGGTCGAAATTTACGGCCCGGAATCGTCCGGCAAGACCACGCTCGCTTTGCATGTTCTGGCCGAAGCACAGAAGAATGGCGGTATCTGCGCCTTCATCGATGCCGAGCACGCGCTCGACCCGATCTATGCGCGCAAGCTCGGCGTCCAGGTCGACGATCTGTTGATCTCGCAGCCCGATGCCGGCGAGCAGGCGCTGGAAATCGCCGACACGCTGGTGCGCTCCGGCGCGGTCGACGTGCTGGTGATCGATTCGGTGGCGGCGCTGGTGCCGCGCGCCGAGCTCGAAGGCGAGATGGGCGATAGCCAGCCGGGACTGCAGGCGCGATTGATGAGCCAAGCGCTGCGCAAGCTCACCGCCTCGATCAACCGCTCCAATACGATGGTGATCTTCATCAATCAGATCCGCATGAAGATCGGCGTCATGTACGGCTCGCCGGAAACCACCACCGGCGGCCATGCGCTCAAATTCTACGCCTCCGTCCGCCTCGATATCCGCCGCATCGGCGCCATCAAGGAACGCGACGAGGTGGTCGGCAATCAGACGCGGGTGAAAGTCGTCAAAAACAAGTTGGCGCCGCCGTTCAAGCAGGTCGAGTTCGACATCATGTACGGCGAAGGCGTTTCCAAGGTGGGCGAACTGGTCGATCTTGGCGTCAAAGCCGGCGTTGTGGAAAAATCCGGCGCCTGGTTCTCCTATGACAGTCAACGCATCGGTCAGGGCCGCGAGAACGCCAAAAGCTTTCTCAAAGCCAATCCCGATATCGCCGCTAAGATCGAAGCCGCGGTTCGGCAGAATGCCGGGCTGATCGCGGAAAAGATTCTGGCCGGCGAAGAGGGCGGCGCGGCCGAGGACGACGACGCGGCCGAGGCTTAAGCCTCAAATACGCGTTTCCCGGATGCGTTGCAGCGCCCAAGCGCTGCAATGCTGATCCGGGAACTTTAAAGCTCAGGGCCTGCAAAGCTCAGACAGTGTGGGGTTCGCCGATCCCGGGTCTGCCGTGCGCCACTATCGTGGTGCGCCGCGCCCGGGAAATGTTTTGCGGGGTGAAGATTTACGAGGCGCGGCGTTCCGCCGTCCAGGAGCCGGAGCAGGCGCCGCCACTCCACATTCCGCCGCCTTCGTTGCCGGCGAGGTGACCGGAGCCGGTGGCGCTCTTGCCGCCGGCGCTCACGGTGACGGTGATGGCGCCGGTTTCGGCGACATTGCCGGTGATGGTGAAGGCGGAGTCGCCGGCATTAACGAGTTTGCCGTTGGAAATGCGGATCGGATAGCGATAGCCGGGGTCGCAATCGCCCTTCTTGGTCATGACCAGCACGCTCCACGTGCCGTCGTAGCGCGGCATGGCAAAACTGGTCGTCGACGCCAAAGTGGCGGCTGCGGCAACAAAAGCGAACAGAGCTTTCCTGATGGGGAGTTCGGTCATGGCTAAGATCCCTGTCATCCGGCGGGATGAAATTCCCGCGCCTATGGTTAATTCGGAGGAGGTGGCGGACGCGCCGTGCCCGCTCTCATCCGGTTAGTCGCATCAAACTGGGAAAGTGTTCTAAGCAACAAAGGTTCAAATGAAGTTGATATCCGTCACTAAATTGCCGAAAAGCAGCCACGATTAACGTCAATGCGGGTAAATACGTAATTTAATAAATGACTTAGCAGCAACGCCTAATTTCGTTCCGCTACCGCTTTGCGCTGAATTTTGCTCCGAGTCGGCCTGTGCCGGCGCGCTTTGCCACCACGCTTTCGCCTCGACTCGCGGCCGCAGATCGACCGCCGCTCGCGCCAGCTTCATCCCGCTCGATTGGCCGCCGACGCGGATCGGTCGCTTACCGAAGAGGAGTGCGCCACAATCTCTCGCCGCAATTGCGTGGTTGAAACTGCGCCGATCCGTGGCGGGAAGGCTTCCACCATCTTCAGCTTCCCCCTGCGGGTCAAAAAACCCCCGGCGACTTCCCCGCCGGGGGTTTTGCTTTTGTTGCAGCCGCGCGCCGCTATTTGCCGTTCAACGCGCCCCGCGCTCCGTCGCCCGGCGCAGAAGAGACCTGCGGCCGCTGGTCGTTGCCCTGTTCGTCGTAACCATGCCGGCTGGAATAGAAGATCAAGCCCATCAGTCCGAAGCCGACTAACAGCGACAACACGACGCCCAGCGTCATGAAGATATAGCCGGATGCCGGCATCTGCGGCCCGTCGACCGACATCCAGGCGTGCGCGGCATACCAGCATGCTCCCGCCAGGATGCCGAACAAGACCACGACCAGCACGATCGTACCGAAACTCCACCGTCCAGCGCCCGGCTCCGGGCTCGACGTGGCGGACGGCTCGAATGTCGTTTTGTCCATGCCTCCTAGATAGGAACGTGGCGTTCGAATGTCAGCGGCGCGCCGGTCCGGGGACCTTCGATTTAGGACGCCATCGCGGCTTGCAGATTGGCGTCGATCTTGTCGAGGAAACCGGTGGTGGTGAGCCACTTCTGGTCGGGCCCGACCAAGAGCGCCAGATCCTTGGTCATGAAACCGGATTCGACAGTGCCGACGGTGACCTTCTCCAAAGTCGCGGCGAATTTCGCCAGTTCCGCGTTATTGTCGAGCCTGGCGCGGTGCGTGAGCCCGCGCGTCCAGGCGAAGATCGAGGCGATCGAGTTGGTCGAAGTCTCGCGGCCCTTCTCGTGCTCGCGATAGTGCCGCGTCACGGTGCCGTGGGCCGCCTCGGCCTCGACCACTTTGCCGTCGGGCGAGGTCAGCACTGAGGTCATCAGGCCGAGCGAGCCATAGCCCTGCGCCACGGTGTCGGACTGCACGTCGCCGTCGTAATTCTTGCAGGCCCAGACATAGCCGCCGGACCATTTGAGCGCCGCGGCGACCATGTCGTCGATCAGCCGGTGCTCGTAAGTGAGCTTCTTTGCCGCGAACTTGTCCTTGAACTCGGCGTCGAACACCTCCTGGAAAATATCCTTGAAACGTCCGTCATAGACTTTCACGATGGTGTTCTTGGTCGACAGGTAAAGCGGATAACCGCGGTTGAGCGCGTAATTCATCGAAGCGCGGGCGAAATCGCGGATCGAATCGTCGAGGTTGTACATCGCCATCGCGACCCCGGCGCCGGGGAACTGGAACACTTCGCGCTTGATCTCCTTGCCGTCGTCGCCGACGAAAGTGAGATAGAGCTTGCCCTTGCCGGGTACCTTGAAATCGGTCGCGCGATACTGGTCGCCGTAGGCGTGGCGGCCGATGATGATCGGCTTGGTCCAGCCGGGCACGAGCCGCGGCACGTTCCGGCAGATGATCGGCTCGCGGAAAATGACGCCGCCGAGGATGTTGCGGATGGTGCCGTTCGGCGAGCGGTACATTTCGTGCAGGTTGAATTCCTTCACGCGGGCTTCGTCGGGCGTGATGGTGGCGCATTTGACCGCGACACCGACCTTCCTGGTCGCTTCGGCGGCGTCGATGGTGATCTGGTCGCGCGTCTCGTCGCGCTTCTGGATGCCGAGATCGAAATACATCAGGTTGATGTCGAGGTAGGGGTAGATCAGCTTGTCCTTGATGTATTGCCAGATGATCCGGGTCATCTCGTCGCCGTCCATCTCGACGATGGGGTTGGTGACCTTGATTTTCGCCATAAAACTTCGATCCGGTTGGAGCGCGGTCGGTTGCAGGTTCGGATGGGCAGTGATCAGGCGCGCGCTCGGATAACGCCACCCCGGCAGGTGCGGCGAACTCTATAGCATTGGCTTTCTTGCCGTAAAAGCCAGCGTTCGCTTGTCGAACGCTCGCCGCGTCAGAGCGCGGCGAGCGCGGCGTTCAGCGTGGCGCTCGGCCGCATCGCGGCCGACGTCTTGGCGGAATCGGGCAGATAGTAACCGCCGATGTCGACCGGCTTGCCTTGCGCGCCGATCAGCTCGCCATTGATCTTGGCCTCGTTCTTGGCGAGCGTCTCGGCGAGCGGTTTGAAGCGCGCTTGCAGCTCCGCGTCTTTGGTCTGCGCGGCCAGCGCCTGAGCCCAGTACAAAGCGAGGTAGAAGTGGCTGCCGCGATTGTCGAGTTCGCCGACCTTGCGCGCAGGATTGCGGTTGAACTCGAGGAACTTGCCGATGGCCGTGTCGAGCGTCTCGGCGAGAACCTGCGCCTTGGCGTTCTTATAGGTCTGCGCCAGATGTTCGAGCGACGCGCCAAGCGCGAGAAACTCGCCGAGCGAATCCCAGCGCAGGTAGCCCTCTTGCTGGAACTGCTCGACGTGCTTGGGCGCCGAGCCGCCGGCACCGGTCTCGAACAGACCGCCGCCCGCCAACAGCGGAACGATCGACAGCATCTTGGCCGAGGTGCCGAGCTCCATGATCGGAAACAGGTCGGTCAGATAATCACGCAGCACGTTGCCGGTGACGGAGATCGTGTCCTGCCCCTTGCGGATGCGATCGAGCGAAAACTTTATCGCTTCGACCGGCGGCAGGATACGGATGTCGAGCCCCGCGGTGTCGTGATCCTTCAGGTACTTCTCGACCTTAGCGATCACCTGCGCGTCATGCCCGCGCTTGGCGTCAAGCCAGAACACCGCCGGGGTGCCGGTGAGGCGCGCGCGGCGCACACCGAGCTTGACCCAGTCCCGGATCGCGGCGTCCCTGAGCTCGCACATGCGGAAGATGTCGCCGGTCTCGACCGGACGCTCCAGCAGCACCTTGCCGTCGTCGGCGACGACGCGAACCGTTCCGTCCGCGGGCACTTCGAAGGTCTTATCGTGCGAGCCGTATTCCTCGGCCTGCTGCGCCATCAATCCCACGTTCGGCACCGAGCCCATGGTCTTGGGTTCGAACGCGCCATGGGCCTTACAGTCCTCGATGACCGCCTGATACAGCGTCGCGTAGGAACGATCCGGAATCGCGGCGATAACGTCATGCAGCTTGCCGTCGGCGCCCCACATGCGGCCGGATTCGCGGATCATCGCCGGCATCGAAGCGTCGACGATGACGTCACTGGGCACGTGCAGGCCCGTGATCCCCTTGTCGGAATTGACCATGGCGAGGCCTGGCCGTTTCGCGTATTCGGCCCTGATGTCGGCCTTGATCGCTTCTTTTTCAGCTTCCGGCAGCGTCTCGATCTTCGTCAGCAGATCGCCAAAGCCGTTGTTGAGATTGACGCCGAGACGCTTCAGCGTGGCGGCGTGCTTCTCGATCACATCGGCGAAGAAGACGGAAACGGCGTGGCCGAACACGATGGGATCGGCGATCTTCATCATGGTCGCCTTGACGTGCAGTGAGAACAGCACGCCTTCCTTCTTGGCGGCTTCGATCTCTTCGGCGAAGAAGGCGCGCAGCGCCTTGCGGCTCATCACCGCCGCGTCGATGATCTCGCCGCCCGCAATCGCCGTCTTTTCCTTCAGCACCGTGACGGCGCCGCCGGCGCCGACCAGTTCGATGCGGGCGTTAGTCGCCGCCGCGACGGTGGTCGCGATTTCCGAGCCGTAATAATCGCCGCTCGACATGTACGCCACATGCGATTTGGAGTCGGAATTCCAGGCGCCCATCTTATGCGGATTGTTGCGGGCGTATTGCTTGACGGCGCCGGCGGCGCGGCGGTCGGAATTGCCCTCGCGCAATACCGGGTTGACGACGCTGCCGAACACCTTGTCGTAGCGTGACTTGATGTCCTTCTCGGCTTTCGTTGCGGGGTTGTCCGGATAGCCCGGAACGGCGTAGCCCTTGCCTTGCAGTTCCTTGATCGCGGCCTTGAGCTGCGGGATCGAGGCGGAGATATTGGGCAGCTTCATGATGTTGGCTTCGGGCCTGGTCGCGAGCTCGCCGAGTTCGGCAAGTTCGTCGCTAGTCCGTTGCGCAGGTGGGAGCTTGTCGGAGACACTGGCGAGGATGCGACCGGCCAGCGAGATGTCTTTCAACTTCACGGACACACCCGCCGCGCCCACGAAGGCTTCGACGATCGGCAGCAGGGAATAGGTCGCGAGCGCCGGCGCTTCATCGACCTTGGTCCACATGATTTCGAGATCTGGCATGCTTGCACCTCTGGGCGCCGTGCTTGTTTGGGCCGACCGGAAACTGAACATTGGCGGGCGCGGTGGAATGATTTCTCCCGCGGGCCCTCAAATGAATTGTTCTCGGCGCGGACATCGCCAACCGGGAATTCGACTGACGGGAGTTCGGCGCGCGCCCTATAGCATCCGCACTGCGTTGGTCAAAGCCTTGTCAGCGGGTGCGAGATAACGCCGGCGTTCCGGCGAGAGCCGCCGTGTGGTTCGGCCGGATACGGTGCCGCCGCTTGACGCAAGCGGCCGGCTTGGGCAGGGGCTGCGCGTTTAGGGCATTTGCCCGCCGAGGAGTACTGCATGCCCGGGGCTGGGACCGATAAGAGCAAAGCCTTCAGCGCGTCGCCCGGGCCGGTCATCGTGCTGGTCGAGCCTCAACTCGGCGAAAATATCGGCGCTGCCGCCCGCGCCATGGCGAATTTCGGCCTGTCGCGGCTGCGGATCGTCAAGCCGCGGCAGTCCTGGCCCAACGACAAGGCGCGCATGATGGCGGCCGGCGCCGACCGTATCCTCGACGAAGCCGAGCTTTTTGACACGCTGGAGGCCGCCATCGCGGACTGCAGCTTCGTCATCGCCACCACCGCGCGCGCCCATGACCAGGCCAAGCGCGTCATCGGCCCGGCCGATGCCGCGGCCGAGGCGGCGCCGCGCATCGGCGCCGGCGAGACAGTTGCCGTCGTGTTCGGCCGCGAGCGCAACGGGCTCGAAAACGACGAGGTGGCGCTTGCCGATCGCATCGTCACTTTGCCGGTCAATCCGGCCTTCGCCTCGCTCAATCTGGCGCAGGCGGTGGTGATCGTGGCCTATGAATGGTTCAAGCTCGTCGGCAGCGGGCTGCCTTTCGCCATGCCGCAAAAATCGAGAAGCGCGCCGAAGCAGCAGCTGTTGGCGTTCTTTGCCTCGCTCGAACGCGAGCTGGAAAAGGTCGAATTCTTCCGGCCGCCCGACAAGCGCGAAACCATGCAGATCAACCTGCGCAATATTTTTACCCGTATGCAGCCGACCCAGCAGGACATTCAAACGCTGCACGGTGTGATCATGGCGATCGCGGAAGGCCGCAAAGGACCGGCGCGCGGCGGCGTGCTCGACGGCGAGGAAGCCGAGATGCTGCGCGCGCTTTTGGCCGAGCATGGCGCCGGCCGCGTGCCGAAGGAGCGCGGACCGGTGCGCGGCCTGGCGCGGCTGTTACGCCGTAATCCAACCGATGCCGAGCGGACGCTGTGGCAGGCGCTTACCAATGACCGGCGTTTTGCCGGCCGCGGCTTCAAGCGCCAGACGCCGGTCGGGCAGCATATCTGCGACTTCGTCTCGTTTCCGCTCCGTCTCGTCGTCGATCTGGTGCCAGCGGACGAAAGCGCTGCAGCCGCGGCGGCGCGCGCACAAAAAAACGCGTGGCTCAAAGCGCACCGTTATACGGTCGTTCCGCTATTTGCCGGCGATGTCGAGTCTGATATGGCGGCGGCACTGGATCGGATCGAGGAGGCCATCGCTCGCTCCAAGATTAGTCAATGCTGAGTGACGCGTTTTGGCGGCTCGCCAAGTCCGCCGTTGAGCGATGGCACCAAAAACCCGATAGCGAAACCGCGCCCAGGATTGAACATGCAATTGGCGAATTCAAAAGTGCGCTACGGCGCCGTTCCCCAAGCTTTGCACTGGCTTACCGCGATCTTTGTGATCTGCGGCTTCCTGCTCGGTCAGTTCGGCAACGTCTTCCCGAAGGGCCCCGCGCGCGAGCTCGGCCTGCTGGTCCACATGACGTTGGGGCAGGGCGTGGTGGCGCTGCTGCTGGTTCGGCTGTTGTGGCGGCGGCTCAATCCGCCGCCGCCGCCCGAGGCAACGCCGCTCGGCCGGCTGATCGAGATCGCCGCCAAGGCGAGCCACTTCACGCTTTATGGTCTGCTCCTCGTCGTGCCGCTCTTCGGCGCCATCGTGCAGCTCAAGCGCGGCAATGAACTGCCGATCTTTGCCGTCTGGCAGGTGCAATCGCCATGGCCGGTCGACCGCAATCTGGCGCGCAGCATTCTGTCGCTGCACGGCACGCTTGCCGACGCGCTGCTGATTCTTGCCGCCGTCCATTCCGGCGCCGCGCTCCTGCATCATTGGATCTGGCGCGATCGCACGCTGCTGCGCATGCTGCCGAGCGCGCCCTCGGCGCCGCAACGCGTCCGTCGCCGTGCCGCCCGGCAAGCTAGCCCTTGAGCACCTTGAGCGCAGCCGCCGCACCGGCGCGCAGCATGCCGAGATCGCTCGATACCGCGAGGAATTTCACGCCGCGCTTGGCGAGCGCCGCGGCGCGTTCGGCCGAGTGGCAATAAGCGCCGGGAATTTTTTTGGCGCGCGCGGCGGCGGCGAGGATGCGGTCGAGCTCGCGGTCTACCTCCTTCGACAGCGGGTCGAGATTTTTGCCGTCCGACAGCGCGATGGACAGATCGGACGGGCCGAGGAACAGCCCGTCCACGCCCGGCGTGTCGACGATGGCGTCGAGATTCTGCAGCGCGGTGCGGGTCTCGATCATGGCGAGCGTGACGATGTGATCGTTGGCCTCGCGCAGATAGACCGTCTGGTCGGCAAGCCCGGCCAGCGTCGTGGCGCGGTGCGGGCCCCAGCTGCGCTCGCCGACCGGCGGATATTTCGCCGCCGCCGCGAGCGCGCGCGCGTCGGCCGGCGTATTGATCATCGGCGCAATGATGCCTTCGGCGCCGAAATCGAGCACGCGGCTTATGGTGGCGAAGTCGCCGACCGGCACGCGCACGACCGGCGCCGCGCCGCCTTGGCGGACCGCCGCGATCGTCGCCAGGATCGCGCCGAGGTCCCACAGCCCGTGCTGGCCGTCGAGCGTCACCGCGGCGAAGCCGTCGCGGCCGAGCATCTCGGCGACGATCGGATAGGGCAGGCCGCACCAGGCGGAGAACACGGTCTCTCCGGCGCGCAGCCGCTGGGCGAGAGTAAAGGCGGGGATGGCCATGGTCAGCGTCTTCCAATCGCTATTTTGTGATCGCGGTCGCCGGCTTGGTTAACGGCCGGCCTTGATGTCGGCGACCGCCTTCGCCATCAGCTCGTTCATGGTGCGGACGATCTGATGTTCGGACTGCGCGACACCCTTGGCATCGAAATCCTGGCGGATTTTTTCGACGGTACTCTGCCCGGCTTTGCCGTCGATCGCAGCCATGACCGCTGCGAGCGCATAGCTGTCGGCTTCGGACCCGGAAAGCCCGAGCTTTTCCGCCGCCCACAGCCCGAGCAGCTTGTTACACCGCGCGGTCGCTTTGAACTTCAGTTCCTCGTCGTGCGCGAATTGCTTTTCGAAGGCATCTTCGCGCTTGTCGAATGTCGTCATGTGCCGGCCTTGATGCTTGCTTTGCGCTTGCTTTGCGCTTGCTTTGCGCTTGCTTGGGACTTCATCCCGCGCCGGAATACCGCAAATCGCAGCGCAATTCACTTGCCGCCTTGCATATCGAGGCTAGGCCGTCAAGGCAACCGCAAACAAGCGCGCAGTTCGACGTTGCGGCGAAGCTCACGCGGGTCTATGTCGATTGTACTCCGCCTCACCATCGGTTAGCTTTCGTGACGCGGAGGGGCCGCTGAATTGAGTCGCGCGCAAGTCCCGTAGCAGCCCGCCGCCGCCGCGGATCTCGACATCCGAAAATGGAGCCACGGCATTCCCATGGATTTCACCAAACCCCGGTACACGCCGATGAGCCGCCGTCGCCGCATCTACGAAGGCAAGGCGAAGGTCCTCTATGAAGGGCCCGAGCCCGGAACGTTGATCCAGCATTTCAAGGACGACGCGACCGCGTTCAATGCCAAGAAGCATGAGGTGATCGAAGGCAAGGGGGTCCTCAACAATCGGATCTCCGAATACGTCTTCCAGCATCTCAACGACATTGGCGTGCCGACCCATTTCATCCGCCGGCTCAACATGCGCGAGCAGTTGATCCGCGAAGTCGAGATCATTCCGCTTGAAATCGTGGTCCGCAATATCGCGGCTGGCTCGCTGTCAACGCGGCTCGGCATCGAAGAGGGCACGCAACTGCCGCGCTCGATCATCGAGTTCTATTACAAGAACGACCAGCTCAACGATCCGATGGTGTCGGAAGAGCACATCACCGCGTTCGGCTGGGCGACGCCGCAGGAGATCGACGACATCATGTCGCTGGCGATCCGCGTCAACGACTTCCTGTCCGGGCTGTTCCTCGGCGTCGGCATTCGGCTGGTCGATTTCAAGATGGAGACCGGCCGGCTGTGGGAGAACGATCTGATGCGGATCGTGGTCGCCGACGAGATTTCGCCGGATTCCTGCCGGCTGTGGGACATCAAGTCCAACGAGAAGCTCGACCGGGATCGCTTCCGCCGCGATCTCGGCGGCTTGCTCGAAGCCTATACCGAAGTGGCCAAGCGGCTCGGCATCATGAGCGAAGGCGAGCGGCCGCAAGGCACCGGACCGATCCTGGTCAAGGGCTGAAAGCCTGTGGCGCGCGACATCACCATCGGCCTCGTCGTTCCATTTGCGAACGACGAGGTGCCGTTCGAAGGCCCGATCATGTATCCCGGCGTGCGCTTCATCCCGCGCGGCGTCGGCGTGCGGGCGCTGACGCCGGAGGGCTACGAGGCGGCGTGGAACGGCATTTTGCCGGCCGCCGAGTACCTCGCCAAGCAGGGTGTCGACGCGATCATGGTGATCGGCACCTCGCTGACGTTCTATCGCGGGCCCGAAGCGCATGCGCAATTGCTCAAGGATCTGCGCGAGCGCACCGGGCTGCCGGTGAGCACCATGAGCCAGGCGCTGATCGACGGCCTGCGCGAGATGGGCGCCAAGCGCGTCGCCGTCGCGACCGCCTACACCGACGTCGTCAATCGCAAGCTCAAGGAGCTTCTGGAGGCGGCCGGCGTGGAGGTGCTGTCGCTCGAATGTTTCAATCTGCTCGAATTCAACGCGCCGCATAAAATGAGCGAAGCCGAGATCATTTCGCTCAGTGACAGCGCGGTCGCCAAGGCGAATGCCGCCACGGCCGCGGGCGCCGACGCGATCCTGATCTCCTGCGGCGGGCTGCGCACGCTTGGCGTGGCGGAACCGCTCGAGGCCAATCACGGCATTCCAGTCGTTTCCTCCGCCACGGCGGCGTTCTGGGCGGCGATGCGGCTGGTCGGCGAAAGCGGGTATGTGGACGGCTATGGGCGGCTGTTCGAACAATCGCGCGAACCGGCGGTTTGACGCGGAGCTTGGTTGCGGGGCTTACGATTCCTACCTATTGGAATGGCCATGAAAGCCCGCGTCACCGTCACGCTGAAATCCGGCATCCTCGATCCCCAGGGTAAGGCCATCGAGGGCGCCCTGAGATCACTGGGCGTCGGCGGCGTCGCCAGCGTGCGCCAGGGCAAGGTGTTCGACATCGAGATCGAGGGGACTGATCGCGCTGGCGCCGAGGCGGCGCTTAAGAACGCTGCCGAAAAGCTTCTCGCCAATACCGTCATCGAGAACTACCGGATCGAGGTGACGGGATGAAATCGGCCGTCCTCGTTTTCCCCGGCATCAACCGCGAGCGCGACATGGCACGCGCGCTCAGGCTGATTTCCGGCCGCGAGCCGGCGATGGTCTGGCATGCGGATCGCGAGCTGCCGGCGGGCACCGACCTCGTCGTCATTCCCGGCGGCTTTTCCTACGGCGATTATCTGCGCTGCGGCGCCATAGCGGCGCGGGCGCCGATCATGGATGCGGTGCGCGGCTTCGCCGCCAAAGGCGGGCTGGTGCTGGCGGTCTGCAACGGTTTTCAGATCGCCTGCGAAGCGGGCTTGCTGCCCGGCGTGCTGATGCGCAACGCGCAGCTGCGCTTTATCTGCCGCGACGTCTATCTGCGCGTCGAACGCTCCGATACGCCGTTCACCCGCGGCTACAATGCGGGCCAGGTGATCCGCGTGCCGGTGGCCCATGGCGAGGGCAATTATATCGCTGATGGCGAGACCATCGCCCGGCTGGAAGGCGAGGGCAGGGTGGCGTTCCGCTATTCCTCGCCGGACGGCATGGTCGATCCGAACTGGAATCACAACGGCGCCATGAACGCCATCGCCGGCATCATCAACGAGCGCGGCAATGTGCTCGGCATGATGCCGCATCCGGAAAACCACGTCGAAGCCGCCATGGGGCGCACCGACGGCCGCGGCCTGTTCGCGGGGCTTGTGGATCACTTCAAGCTGGCGGCGTGACTTGCCTCATTCCATATGGGACAGGGAAGTGAACCGAGCGCCTTGCCCGTGATTTCCAACGAGCCTGCCATTACGCCCGAACTGGTCGCCGAACACGGCCTGACGCCGGACGAATACGAGCGCATCGTCAAATTGATCGGCCGCGAGCCGAGTTTCACCGAGCTCGGCATTTTCTCGGCGATGTGGAACGAGCACTGCTCGTATAAATCCTCGAAAATCCATCTGCGCACCCTGCCGACCACGGGCGCTTGCGTGATTCAGGGCCCGGGCGAGAACGCCGGCGTCATCGATATCGGCGACGGGCTTGCGGTGGTGTTCAAGATGGAGAGCCACAACCACCCGAGCTATATCGAGCCTTATCAGGGCGCGGCGACCGGCGTCGGCGGCATTTTGCGCGACGTCTTCACCATGGGCGCGCGGCCGATTGCCTGCCTCAATGCGCTGTCCTTCGGCGATCCGAAAAATCCGCGGACGCGTTCGCTGGTTTCCGGCGTGGTCGCCGGCATCGGCGGCTACGGCAATTCGTTCGGCGTGCCCACCGTCGGCGGCGAGGTGCGGTTCGACCGCCGCTATGACGGCAATATCTTGGTCAATGCCATGGCGGTCGGCCTGGCCGAGAAGGATAAGCTGTTTTATTCGGCGGCTTCCGGCGTCGGCATGCCGATCGTCTATCTCGGCTCGAAAACCGGACGCGACGGCATCCACGGCGCCACCATGGCCTCGGCCGAATTCGGCGCCGACGCCGAAGACAAGCGGCCGACCGTGCAGGTCGGCGATCCATTCTCGGAAAAGCTCCTGCTCGAAGCCTGCCTCGAAATCATGAGGAAGGGCTGCGTCATCGCGATTCAAGACATGGGCGCGGCCGGACTGACCTGTTCGGCGGTCGAGATGGGCGCCAAGGGCGATCTCGGCGTCACGCTCGATCTCGATTCCGTGCCGTGCCGTGAGACCGGCATGAGCACCTATGAAATGATGCTGTCGGAGAGCCAGGAGCGCATGCTCATGGTGCTCAAGCCGGAGAAGGAGAAGGAAGCCGAGGCGGTTTTCCGCAAATGGGGCCTCGATTTTGCGATCGTCGGCGAAACCACGCCGACCAAGCGCTTCATCGTCCGCCACGGCGGCGCGGTGATGGCCGACCTGCCGATCAAGGAATTGGGCGACGAAGCGCCGGTTTACCAACGTCATTTCCTTCAGAACAAGCGACTTCCCATCGTCGACGCAGCCTCGGTCGAACCGCCGATGAGCAATGCCGATGCATTGGAAAAGCTGATCGGCTCGCCGGACCTCTGCTCGAAACGCTGGGTCTGGGAGCAGTACGACCACGTCATCCTCGGTAATACCGTACAGCGGCCGGGCGGCGATGCCGCCGTGGTCCGCATCAACGAAGGGCCAAAGGCGCTGGCGCTCACCTCCGACGTCACGCCGCGTTATTGCGAAGCGGATTCGTTCGTCGGCGGCAAGCAGGCGGTCGCCGAGGCCTGGCGCAATCTCACCGCGGTTGGCGCGCAGCCGCTGGCGCTCACCGATAATCTCAATTTCGGCAATCCGGAGCGGCCGGAGACCATGGGCCAATTCGTCGGCTGCGTCCGCGGCATCGGCGAAGCCTGCCGCGCGCTCGATTTCCCGGTCGTGTCCGGCAATGTCTCGCTCTACAACGAGACTAACGGCCGCGCGATCTTGCCGACGCCGACGATCGGCGGCGTCGGGATCCTCGATGACTTCACCAAATCGATGACGCTTGCCTTCAAAAGCGAGGGCGAGGCCGTTCTGCTGATCGGCGAGACGCGCGGCTGGCTCGGCCGCTCGATCTATCTGCGCGACATTTGCGGCCGCGAGGAGGGGGCGCCGCCGCCGGTCGATCTCGCCGCCGAGCGCCGCCACGGCGATTTCGTCCGCGGCCTGATCGGCGCCGGCGCGGTCACAGCGGTGCACGACGTTTCCGACGGCGGCCTTTTGATCGCGCTTGCCGAAATGGCGATGGCGTCCGGCATCGGCGCCGTTTTGCAAGCGCCATCGAACATCCCGTCCCACGCTTTCTGGTTCGGCGAAGATCAGGCCCGCTATGTCCTCACGGCGAAGGATGCCCATAGCGTCGCGCGGCAGGCCACCGCCGCCGGCGTGCCGCTCCTGCATCTTGGTGCGACCGGCGGTGCCGTGCTCGCCGTCGACGGCGAGCGGCCGCTGCGCGTTGACGATTTAAAGCACCGCTTCGAGGCCTGGCTGCCGGCTTACATGGCCGGGCGGACGTAGGCCGGACTCGCAAGTTCTGCCTGCTATGGCCGGCTAACGCGGGCGAGCGCCTCGTAACAGGTGGGGGACAAATTCGCGGCCTTGACCGCGAGGCAGTCAAGCACGGCGGGACCGATCGGCGGCTGGCCCGAACATAATCTTACCGCGTCACCCCGGCAGATCGCCATGATCACCATGCGCCGCTGCGGCAGCATCGGCCGCAATACGAGTGGCGGTATCGCAGGTGCGGCCGGCGCCGCTGCGACCGCGGGAGGCGCCGCCGGCGGGGCTGCGGCCGGAGGCCGAGCCGCCAGTTTCGCAGCCGGTGCCGGCCTTGCGGCCGGTGGCTTGCTGGCGGCCGGAGCCGCAGGCGTCGATGCAACGGGAGCTGCCGGCGCCGAGACGGCGGGAGCCGGCGGTGGGGTGGGCGCTGCAGCCGCGGCCGGCGAAGGCGAGATCGCGCTGACCGCGGCCTGGCAGCCACCGGAAAGCTTGCCGAGGTTGCGCTTGAGGCATTCCAGGGCGTCTTTGCCGCCCGGCTGCACGCCCGAGCAATTCGCCATGAAATCGGAGCGGCAATTGGCACGAATGGCGCTCGTCTGCGCCGGCGTCGGCTGCTGCGCAAAAACGGGTTGACTGGTCAGCGCCCAGACGATCGCCACGACGGCTGGAATGGCCTTTGTCGCCGTGAATGCCATGATCGGTGTCTCCCCTTACTCACATGCTTTTGCCAGAATGCAGTGACAATTCCGCTATGAATAGTGCAATGTTGCATTCGTGCAATGTCGACGAGGGCGCGCACAGGTTTGACGTCCCATGGCCATGGTTGCGAGCGATATCGAGCGGTTGATCCGGGCCCGCATCCCGGACGCCAAGGTGACGATCCAGGATCTCGCCGGCGACGGGGATCATTACAAGGCGACCGTCGTCGCCGAATCGTTCCGGGGTAAATCCCGCGTCCAGCAGCACCAGATCGTCTATGAGGCGCTCAAAGCCGAGATGGGCGGCAAGCTGCATGCTCTGGCGCTGCAGACCGGCATCCCGGAGCGATGAGGGGCGCGCGCGGTTCCCGATTCGGCCTTTCCGCTACGATAGCCGCGGGTGGCTTTGCCGGCGGTTTGCGGTACATATATTGCAAGGTAACAAGCCAGATTCGGCGCGGGTGTAACGGCCGGTCGCCGACCCGAGATGACTGAAGGGTGATTTCCATGTCTATCGAGCAATTCATCGACAACCAGGTCAAGGCCAACGACGTCGTCCTGTTCATGAAGGGCACGCCGCAGTTTCCGATGTGCGGCTTTTCCGGCCAGGTGGTGCAAATCCTCGACTATCTGGGGGTCGCCTATACCGGATTGAATGTCCTCGAAAACGACGAGCTGCGCGGCGGCATCAAGTCGTATTCGAACTGGCCGACCATCCCGCAGCTCTACGTCAAAGGCGAATTCGTCGGCGGCTGCGATATCGTGCGCGAAATGTTCCAGGCTGGCGAGCTGCAGTCCTTGTTGAAGGACAAGGGCGTCGCCGTGAAGGAAAACGCGGCCGCGTCGTAAGCGGCGGCACAAGCTGACGCCTGTGGTTGGTTGGGCTTGGAATAATTCTTTCCCGCCGGTGTGTGTGCCGTCAGGGGCGGGCCGGAGGCATCACATGCGGATCGCAAGAAACTTAACAGGCGGCATCATCCTGCTGGCGATTGCCAGCGGCATTGCGAGCCTCGGCATTGCGAACCTTGGCTTTGCGGCCTTCGATGCCGCCCATGCCGCGAGCAAGAAGGCAAAGCACGCCAAGCCGTCGCACGTGCATGCGACAAGTACTCCGAGCGGCGGGGCCCAGCCGGCGCCGCCCGGGCCGCCCGATCCTGGCGTTTACAAATAAAGCACGTCTCGAACCGGCGTGACGCCGCCTTACCGCGAGTAATATTCGACGACGAGGTGCGGTTCCATCTGCACCGGGTAGGGCACGTCGGTCGGCGCCGGCACGCGGGCGAGCTTCGCCGTCTGCTTGGAGTGGTCGACGTCGATGTAATCCGGCACGTCGCGCTCGCCGAGCGCATTGGCTTCGAGCACCAAAGCGAGCTGCTTCGACTTCTCCTTGACCTCGACCTCGTCGCCGACCTTGACGCGGTAGCTGGCGATGGTCACGCGCTTGCCGTTCACCTTGATATGGCCGTGGCTGATGAACTGCCGCGCGGCGAAAACGGTGGGCACGAACTTGGCGCGATAGATGATCGTGTCGAGCCGGCGTTCCAGGAGCGCGATCATGTGGGCGCCGGTATCGCCCTTGAGCCGCCGCGCCTCGTCGTAGATGCCGTGGAAATGGCGCTCCGACATATTGGCGTAATAGCCCTTGAGCTTCTGCTTGGCGCGCAACTGCACGCCATAGTCGGACAGCTTGCCCTTGCGGCGCTGGCCGTGCTGGCCGGGGCCGTATTCGCGCTTGTTGATCGGAGATTTTGGCCGGCCCCAGATGTTCTGGCCCATCCGCCGGTCGATCTTGTACTTCGCCTCATGGCGCTTGGTCATTCGCGTCCTCGCTGTTGCGGTGCGGCATGATCTGGCCCGAAAACCGGAAAACCACTTTTCGGGATCATGCCGTGGCTGAGGATCGCGCCCTCCTCCTGTCCCGGGCTGTAACCGGAACCGACAGGTTCGAAGCCGAAGCGCCGGCTCAAACCGCGGGTCGCGAAACACTTCGCGGGCCCCAGACGGTTAAAATTGGGCCCGCGAAGTGGCCGGTATCTAGGGGGAAACCCGCGCAGTGTCAAACCGGCCCTCAATCACGCTCAACGCCGCCGCCGGCGGCCGGCCCGAGGTGAAAATGGTACGCGCCGTCCCGGTGCCGGCCGATGTCGGCGACGGCCCGAGCAGATCGACGACGCGCCGCGCGATCGCCGGCGCCGGATCGATGAAATTCACCAGCCAGGGCGCAAGCTGCCGCAGGCGATGCAGCAGCAGCGGATAATGGGTGCAGGCCAGCACGACCGTGTCGGTGCGCCCGCCGTCGGCGCGGAAGCAGGGTGCGATCTCGGCGCGTATTTCCGCATCGCCCGCCGGCGCGCCGCCGAGTTCGGCCTCGGCATAGGTGGCGAGCTTGGCCGCGCCGACCAGCGTTACTTCGCAATCCTGGGCATAGTCGCGAATGAGCGCGCGGGTATATTCCCGCCGCACCGTCGCCTCGGTGCCGAGCACGGACACGCGCTTGGTCACCGACCCGGCGCAGGCCGGCTTGATCGCCGGCACCGTGCCGACGAACGGCACCGTAAATTTCTTGCGCAACTCCGCCAGCACGATGGTGGACGCCGTGTTGCAGGCGATGACCACGAGATCGGGGCGGTGCGCCGCGATGAGTTCGTCCATCAGCCCGACCACGCGCGAAATCAGCGCCGGCTCGGCCAGCGCGCCATAGGGAAACGCCGCGTCGTCGGCGACATAGAGGAAATTGGCATCCGGCCGCGCCGCCGCCACCTCGCGATAGACGGTGAGGCCACCGAGCCCGGAATCGAATATCAGGATCGTTTTGCGGTCCGCCATCGCGCGAACTTACACCACAAGCGCGACGTTTAACTCAAGCGGTGAGGCTTTCCACCAGCCGGGGGCCGTCTTTCGGATTGGCGCTTTTCTGTTCTTGCACCTGAGGTTGCTCCGTGACCGGCGCAACAAGCCCGCTCACCGCGGTGAAGGTCAAGATCAGGATGACCGCCAGATCGCCGTCATGGAATTTGGCGAAGGCGACCGCGCCCATCAGATAGGCCCAGAATGGGAAAGCGATCGTGGAGACGACGGCATTGACGATCCAGGCGTCGCCATCCTCGCGCACGTACCAGCAGAACAGCGGCGTCAAAATCAAACCGACCAGCAAGGCGCCGACCGCAATGGTGGTGACCGAAAGCCCCGCCATCGTGGCGCTGCCGTTACCGGCGGCCACCGCCTGCGCCAGAATGGCATTGACCAGCATCGAGCCGCCGATGATCTCGGCCGGAATGTATTTCACCAGCCGGGTCAGATAATCGTCGCCGGGCTCGGCGGTCGCCGCCGGCTGCGCGCGCGATTGGAACATGCCGCCGAAGTCGGAGGCTTGCGCCGGCGCGGCTTCCGGCAGTTTCGACTTGCGTACCAAACGGCCCATGACCCTCTCCTCCGTCGGTTGTGCGAACCTACGTCAGGAGGACCGAGTCGGGCAAGGAGAGGAAACCCCTGAAATTACTGTAGAATGCCGAAATATGGTTAACGGCGCTCAGGCTTTGCCGAACACCCGGGCAAAGATCGTATCGACCTGCGCCATGTGGAAATCGAGGTCGAAATTGGCTTTTAGCTCCGCTTCGCTCAAATGTTTGCGCACCTCCGGGTCGGCGTTGAGCAGTTCCAGAAAATCGCCGCCGCCGGCCCACACTTTCATGGCGTTGCGCTGCACCAGCCGATAGGCGTCCTCGCGCGCGACGCCCTTTTGCGCCAGCGCCAGCAGAACGCGCTGCGAATGCACTAGGCCGCCCAGCCGGTCGAGGTTCTTTCGCATATTGTCGGGATAGACGATGAGCTTATCGATGACCCCGGCAAGGCGGGCCAGCGCGAAGTCGAGTGTTACCGTCGCGTCCGGGCCGATCATGCGCTCGACCGAGGAATGCGAAATGTCGCGTTCGTGCCACAACGCGACATTCTCCAGCGCCGGCACGACATAAGCGCGTGCCATCCGCGCCAGCCCGACAAGATTCTCCGACAGCACCGGATTGCGCTTGTGCGGCATGGCCGAAGAGCCTTTCTGCCCCTCGGAGAAAAACTCCTCTGCCTCCAAGACCTCGGTGCGCTGCAAATGCCGGATTTCGGTGGCGAGCCGTTCGATCGAGGCGGCGACCACGCCGAGCGCAGCGAAATACATGGCATGACGGTCGCGCGGAATGATTTGGGTCGAGATCGGCTCGACCGCGAGCCCCATTTTCTTCGCCACATAGGCTTCGATGCGTGGATCGACCTGCGCGAAGGTGCCGACTGCGCCGGAGATCGCGCAGGTCGCTACCTCCTTGCGGGCCAGTTCGAGGCGCGCCCGGGCGCGGGAGAACTCGGCAAAGGCCACGGCGAGCTTGAGCCCGAAGGTGGTCGGCTCGGCATGGATGCCGTGCGAGCGGCCGATGGTCGGCGTGAACTTGTATTCGCGGGCGCGCCGCTCCAGCGCCGCCAACAGCGCGTCGACGTCGGCAATGAGAATATCGGCGGCGCGAACGAGCTGCACGTTCAGGCAGGTGTCGAGCACGTCGGACGAGGTCATGCCGAGATGCACGAAGCGCGCGTCGGGCCCGACGATTTCGGCGAGATGAGTGAGGAAGGCGACGACGTCGTGCTTGACCTCGCGCTCGATCTCGTCGATGCGCGCGGTGTCGAATTGCGCCGCTTGGCCCTTTTCCCAGATGGTTTCTGCCGCCGATTTCGGGATCATGCCGAGCTCGGCCATGGCGCTGGCGGCATGCGCCTCGATCTCGAACCAGATGCGAAACCGCGCTTCCGGCGTCCAGATCGCCGCCATTTGCGGGCGGGTGTAGCGGGGGATCATCAGTTGCGCTTCATGCTCATGCCGCGAACCGCGCGCGGTCGTGCGGTTGTCGGTAGTCGACCGGCGTGCCCTTGGGGATGATGCCGGTCGGATTAACGCGCGCGATCGAATAATAGCCGATCACGTAATAGCGGGGTTTGACGGTTTCGGCGACGCCGGGCATCGCATAAAGCTCGCGCATATAGTTCAACAGGTTCGGAAAATCGGCGATGCGATTCCTGTTGCACTTGAACAGCGAGAAATAGGCGACGTCGAAGCGCACCAGCGTTGGGAACAGCCGCCAATCCGCCTCGGTGATGCGGTTGCCGACCAGATAGCGCTGGCGGCCGAGCCGCGCCTCGATCTCGTCGAGGGTGGAAAACAGCGCGTCATAGGCCTCCTCATAGGCGGCCTGCGATTTGGCAAAGCCGCAGCGGTAAACGCCATTGTTCACGTTGGCGTAAACCTGCGCATTGATGCGGTCGATCTCTTCGCGCAGCGGCGCCGGATAGTAGTCCGTCGGATCGGCGCCGACCCCGCCGAACTCCGAATTGAGCATGCGGATGATCTCGGAGGATTCGTTGTTGACGATCCGCTTGGTCTTCTTGTCCCACAGCGTCGGCACCGTCACCTTGCCGGTATAATGCGGATTGCTCGCGGCATAGGCCTGATGCAGATAGCGGAAGCCGTTGACGCGGTCGGGCGTGCAGTCCGGGAAGGCGGGATTGTCTTCGAATGTCCAGCCTTGCGTCCGCAGCCCCGGAACCGCGATCGAGACGCTGATCGCGCCGGTGAGTTTTTTCAGCGCCAGATAAATCTGGGTGCGATGCGCCCACGGGCAGGTGTAGGCGACATAAAGGTGGTACCGCCCGGCCTCGGCTTTGAAGCCCGACGAACCGTCCGCGGTGATGCGGTCGCGAAACACGCTGTCGACGCGCTGAAAGTTGCCGGTCTTGCCGGTTTCCGCCGGTAAATCCTCATCGCGCCATTGGCCGTCGACCAGTATGCCCATCAGGCAGCCTCCCCGCGAACCAGCGCCGCCGCCTGGCGGATCGCCGCGATATTGGCGCGATAGCTCTCCGGCGTCTTGTCCTTGAACACCGCCGAGCCGGCGACAAAGGCATTGGCGCCGGCGCGCGCGGCAAGCGGCGCGACTTCCGGCGTGATGCCGCCATCGATCTCGATGTCGATCGGACGGGCGCCGGCCATGGCGCGCAGATTGCGCACCTTCTCGAGCGCGTCGGGGATGAACTTTTGCCCGCCGAAGCCGGGATTGACCGACATGACCAGAATGAGGTCGACCAGATCGACGACGTACTCGATGCTGCTTTCCGGGGTGCCGGGATTTAAGGTCACGCCAGCCTTCTTGCCGAGCGCGCGGATCGCCTGCAGCGAGCGGTGAATATGCGGGCCGGCTTCGACATGCACGGTGATGATGTCGGCGCCGGCCTTGGCGAAGGCTTCGAGATAAGGATCGCAAGGCGCAATCATCAGATGCACATCGAGCGGCTTTTTGGTGTAGGGCCGGATCGCTTTGACGATATCGGGCCCGATCGAGATGTTGGGCACGAAATGACCGTCCATGACGTCGACATGGATCCAGTCGGCGCCGGCGGCATCGACCGCGCGCACTTCCTCGCCCAATTTCGCGAAATCGGCGGCGAGGATCGACGGAGCGATGATGAGCGGGCGGGACACTGGAATCTCCAGGATTACGGGTTCGCCTAACACGTCATATCCCGCCGAGCAACGCGCCAAAACCGGCCAAATCGCTGCGCGGGGCCAGCACTTGCCCGGTCACGCCAGGCTCGCCACATTCGCAAGTCTTGCCGCAGCGGAGGTTTCGTGGCGCGCATCGATGTCATCGTGCTGGGAGCGGGGATCGTCGGCACCTCGGTCGCGCTGCATCTGGTCAAGCGCGGCCTGTCGGTAGCGCTGGTCGATCGCGGCGGGGCGGGCGAGGGGACCTCCTACGGCAATGCCGGCATCATCGAGGGCAATACCATCTTTCCGGCGGCGTTTCCGTCGGATTGGGCGACGCTCGTTCGCATAGCCCTCAAACGCTCGCCGCTCGCCAATTATCACCTCGCCTTTCTGCCAGAAATCGCGCCCTGGCTTTTGGCCTTCCGCGCCGCGTCGCAGCCAGAGCGGCTGGTCGTGACCGCGCAAGCGATGCGGCCCTTGTTCGCCGGCGCGGTGGCCGAGCACGAAGCGCTGAGCTTGGAATCCGGCGCGGCGAAATATCTGCGCCGCACCGGCTGGCTAAAACTCTATCGCACCGATGCGGCCTTTGCCGGGCTCAAGCGCGAGCTCGATCTTGCCGCATCTCTCGGCATCGCCAATGTTCCGCTCGATCGCGACGCCGCGCGTGCGCTCGAACCATCGCTCGCGCCGGTGTTCCGCCACGCCGTGCATTGGACCGGCGCGGTAAGCGTGAGCAATCCGCTGGCGCTGACGCGCGCCTATGCCGCGCGCTTTGCGGTGCTCGGCGGTCTGTCGTTTACCGGCGATGCCCGCACGCTCCATCGCGCCGGCACGCAGTGGCGTGTCGATACGGCATCCGGACCGCTCGATGCCGGCGAGGTCGCGATCGCGCTCGGCCCGTGGCTGCCGGACGTACTCGATCCGCTCGGCGTAAAGCTGCCGCTTGCGGTCAAACGCGGCTATCACCGCCATTTCCGTCCGCAAGGCAATGCCGCGCTCGCCCGCCCGGTGCTCGATGCCGAGAATGGCTACGTGCTCGCGCCGATGGAGCAGGGCATCCGCGTGACGAGCGGCGTCGAGTTCGCCGCCTGCGACGCGCCGCCGACGCCGGTGCAGCTTGAGCGTCTGCTGCCGGCGGCTAACGGACTCTTTCCGCTCGGCGCGCCGGTCGAGCCGCAGCCGTGGCTCGGCGCCCGGCCGTGCTTTGCCGATTCCCGTCCGGTGATCGGACCCGCGCCGGGCCAGGCCGGACTATGGCTCGCCTGCGGGCATGCGCATTGGGGACTGACGCTCGGCCCGGCGACTGGCCGGCTCCTTGCCGAAATGTTGACCGGCGCAACGCCGTTTTGCGATCCGCAGCCTTATGCGGCGGAGAGATTCACCAAGTAGCCGTCATTCCGGGGTGCGCGAAGCGCGAGACCGGAATCCATAATTACAGACATTGCGGGAATAGCTCTGTCGCCGACGTCGTTCTGCAACGACAGTGAATATCGATTCCGGGCTCGGCCCTTTGAGCCGCCCCGGAATGACGATTATTCGCTGATCGTCTTGATGACGCTGTTTTCCGGCCGCGTATTGTTGCTCGACGAGTATTTGTCGTTGGCCCGGACCATGTCGTCGTATTTTGGAATCGTCGTCACCGCGAACTTCGGCACCAAGCCGACCACCTTGTAGCCGGCGAGGTGGAGCTGGTGCAGGATCTCCGGCATCGCTTCGGCGGTGCCGTGCTGGAAGTCATGCATCAGCAGGATGCCCTTGCCGTTCTTGGCGAGCTTGGTCATCACCGATTTGACCACGTCCTCCGGCTTGTGAATCTTGAAATCGAAGGTGTCGATGTCGGTCGAGAAGGTCGCGATGTTGCGGGTGCCGAGATAGGCGATCAGGTCGGCCGGCATTTGCAGATCGGGGAAGCGGAAGAATGGTGCCACCGGGCCGCCGGCCGCCGCCATATGCACGGCGCTCACGCCCATTTCGATCTCTTGCTTGGCCTGCTCGATATCCTTGGCGTAGGGGTTTTTCGCCAAATCCTTATGCGACCAGGTATGGCTGCCGACCGTCATGCCGGCATCGACCAGTTCCTTGGTCAATTGCGGAGCCCAGGTGGCGTGCTCGCCGATCTCGAAGAAGGTGGCGCGGACGCAATTGTCCTGCAGCGCCTTGAGCACCATCGGCGTGTTTTCCGGCCACGGGCCGTCATCGAAGGTCAGCACGACTTCCTTCTCGTGCAGGAAGTCATATTGCTTGAAGTGCTCGGTGCCGAACGCCGGGCCGCCCGTGGTGTCGATCTGAACGATGCGCGACATGCCAAGCGCGTCGGGATTGCTGCACTGAGGCAAAGTGGTGGGCCAAAGCGAAGAGCCGGCGCTTGCGGCGGCGGGGGCCGGCGCAGGCGGGGCAGGGGCAGCCGCCGCGGAATTCTGGGCGACGACGAGCTTGGCGGGCGCGGCGGACGGTGTGGCAGGCTGCGCCGCGCTGGTGACTTGCGAAACTTTGATGACTGGAGCCTGAACCGGGGAAGTCTGAGCCGTTTGCGTCTGACTGGCTTGAGCGCCGGCCGCGGCCGGTGCATTGGTCGCCTGCGCGGGCGACAGAATGTGTTCGGCAAGGGCGATGAGCGAGCCTGTACCCGCCGGTTTCTGCGCGGCAACGACCCCGAACGCCGCGAGACCCAGTGTAAGCAACGCCGCAAAAATAACAGCCACGACGCGCATCGAACCCTCCGCCACAAATCTACACTAGCGGCCACAATCACGGCCTTGCCGTGAAGTGAAGGCGCAATCGTGCAGCGAGTCAATAAAAACCAAGCTTTGGCCGGTGGAGAATGTCGTTCGTGGTTTCCGCCGTAGGGTTAAGATTCGCTGCAGGCGAGAAGTCATTGTTCAAGCGATGGAATTGCGATGTCGCTTGGGCTTCGTTCCGGGCGCAGCCGGCAGCCATGCAAGGCCTCCTGACGCCGGCGGCGCCCGAGGCTGCGCGTGCCGTCGCGGCGATCCGGTTCCCGAGCGGTTCGCTCGCTATTGCGCCAACCGCGCCAGCTCGGCCGAAGCCGCGGATTTCTCAAGCATATCGGTCGAGCATTTCTGGGCCGCGGTGGCGATCAATTTTTTGCCGTCGTCACGCGCGTTTTTCTCCAGATCGAACAGGCCGAGATAGAAATCGGCCTCGCAATTCTCGTCGGCGTCGCTCGCCGCATGGCGAACGGCCTCGAGCGTGGTTTGACCGAGAAGCAGATCGAGCAACGGCCGCGGCCACGATCCTGGTCCGAGTTTGGCGGCATTGGCGACAAGCTCATCGTGGTCCGCCGTGCCGCTGCGGGAGCGGGCGACGTGCAGCCAGAGGACGGCATAAATGTCGTTTGGATCGAGCCGCACCCCGTTCGCCAGATCTTTCGCCGCGTCAGCCGGGCGATTGCGGTGGAAGAGCTCGATGCGGCCGCGATTGGTGTAAGGATCGGAGAAGTCCGGCTCGAAGCGAATGGCGCTATCATAGTCGGCCAGCGCCGCATCGATCTTGCCGAGGGCGAAATAGCTATTGCCGCGGTGGTTGAAGGCTGACGCCATTTTTGGGTCGAGCTCGATCGCCTTGGTGAAATCGGCGACCGCGCCGTTGTCGTCGTCGCTTGTTGACCGAACCACGCCGCGCTCGTCATAAAGGCCGGCGTCTTGCGGCTTGATACGGATGGCTTGGGTGAAATCGGCCAGTGCCTTGGCGTTGTCGCCGCCGCTCGCATAGACGCGCGCGCGGTTCGAATAGGCGTTGCCGTAATCGGGCTTGAGCTTGATCGCGGTATCGAGATCGGCAAGCGCGGCGTTCATATTGCCTTTGTTGTAGTAGGCGGCGCCGCGGCTGTTATAGGCCAGCGCGTAGCCTGGGAAGGTGATGATCGCCCGGGTGAAATCGGCGATGGCCTCGTCGTATTTGCCGGCGTCGATTAAAACATTGCCCCGGTTGAGGTAAGCGGGCCCGTAGACCGGCGCGATTTTGATCGCCATCGTGTAATCGGCGACCGCCTTGTCCGGCGCGCCGGTGGCCGCATAGGACATGCCGCGATTGTTGTATGAGGTGGCGAGATCGTCGTCGTTGAGCTTGCCGGTGGCGATCGCCGCCGACAACAGGCGGATCGCATCGTCGTAATGGCCGGCGACGCGGGCGTCGTATCCGGCCTTATAGAGCGCCTGTGGGTTCGGTTTGGCTTTGTCCGGACCTTGGCCCATCAGCAGCACTGCCATCACGAGCAGGCTGAAAATTCGCAGCAGCATGTATTCCTCCACCGCTCGGTGGTGAGTTGCTGCTCGACGCTTGCGGGTTTTAAGGTTTGGCGAATTTATCCTTCCAGCTCGGCAGCGCGTTCGGCACCGAGAGCGCACTAGCCTCGTAGACTCCGCGGGCGACGGCGCGAGCCACGACGTTGGCGGCAAGCGTGCCGAGGGCAGTGAGGCCGAGGGGGCCGTCGGCGAGCGGCCGGCGTCCGGTCGAGGCCGCGAACATAACGTCGCCGTCGAGCGGGCTATGGACCGGATAGATCGCGCGCGACAAGCCGGATTGCGCCATCACCGCAAGCCGCTTGGCTTGCGCCTTGGTCAGGATCGCATCGGTCGCCACCACCACCAGAGTGGTGTTTTCAGGCGCGGCGCCCTTCATGCGCGGCTCGAGCATTTGCGGTGAGAAAGCGCCGGGCAGGCCGCGGCCGCCGAATTCGCCGTCCACTTCGAAGGGCGCCGCCCAAAACCAGGGTCCCGGACCGACCGTGACGCTGCCCACGGCATTGACCGCCGCGAGCGCCCCGACGATGCAGCCGTCAGGCGTTTGAGCGGAGGCGGAGCCGAGACCGCCCTTGCAATTCACCGTCGTCGCCCCGGTGCCGGCGCCGACGCTGCCGAGCGCAAAGTCCACGCTCGCAGCGACCGCCGCGGCATAGCCGAAGTCGCGATAAGGCGGAAAGCGGCCCCAATCTTTGTTGCCGCCGTTGAGAAGATCGAACAGCACGGCACCCGGCACGATCGGCACCCGCGCGGTACGGACCGCGAAGCCGCGCCCCTGTTCGCGCAACCAGGCTTGTGCCCCGGATGCGGCATCGAGCCCGAAGGCCGAGCCGCCGGACAAGGTAATGGCGTCGATGCCTTCCACCGTCTGCGCGGGGTCAAGGAGCGCGGTTTCGCGCGTCCCCGGCCCGCCGCCGCGTACATCGATCGATGCGACCGCGGCTTCGCCGAAAATGACGACGGTCGAGCCGGAGCCGAGCCGGGCGTCATCGGCATGGCCGACTTTAAGCCCGGGGACGTCGGTGATCAGGTTGCGCATGAATAACCTCTCCCCGCTGCGCGGGGAGAGGTCGAGTGAGCGCAGCGAGCGAGGGTGAGGGGGCCTCTCCGCGATTCTGAGCCTAGCGGAGGCGCCCCCTCACCCCAACCCTCTCCCCGCAGGCGAGGAGAGGGAGGAGCATTGACCACCGCCTTGCAATCGCCGCTCGGGTCGGTGCATTGATCCGCCATGAATGTCACCATCGTCGCCGCGCTCGTTGCGGGCATGCTGAGCTTTCTGTCACCCTGCGTCTTGCCGCTGGTGCCGCCTTACCTCGTCTATCTCACCGGCACTTCGCTGGAACGGTTCGCCGACGCCGAGCCCGAACCGCGGGTGTTGCGCGAGACGCTCGCCGCCGCGATCCTGTTCGTGCTCGGCTTTTCCACCGTATTCGTCGCGCTCGGCGCCAGCGCCAGCGCCATCGGTGGCTTGTTGCGGGTCTATGCGGGACCGCTCTCGATAGTGGCCGGCGTCGGCATCATCGTCATGGGCCTGCATTTTCTCGGACTGACGCCGATCGCCTGGCTGATGCGCGAGAAGCGCCTCGAAATGGCGAAGCCGGTCGGTTTGTGGGGCGCCTATCTGATGGGTTTCGCGTTTGCGCTGGGCTGGACGCCGTGCATCGGACCGATCCTGGCCGCCATCCTCGCCGTAGCGGCCTCGGAGACGACGCTCGCCAAGGGCGCCGGTCTGCTCGCCGTCTATTCGCTCGGCCTCGGCGTGCCGTTTTTGATCGCCGCGTTGGCGGTCGAGCCGTTCGCGGCATTCCTTGCCCGCTTTCGCGCCCATCTCGGCCTGGTCGAGAAGGCGATGGGCGGTCTTCTGGTGCTGACCGGCATCGCCTTTCTCACGGGAACTGTCAGCCAGGCGAGCTTCTGGCTGCTGCAGACGTTCCCGGCGCTCGGCAAGATCGGCTGATTAGAGCATGATCCCGAAAAGTGGATACCGGTTTTCGGAGAAGATCATGCTCAACAAAATCTAGTTTGTCCGCGCGCCCGGAATCTCGACATACGTGATTTTGCCGTCGGGCATTTTCTCCCATTTGTACACGACATAATCGAGCCGCGTGATATCGCCCTTCTTGTCGTAAGAGATGTTGCCGATCACGGTCTTGAAAGTCATGCCGGAATGCATTTTGTCGGCGACTTTTTTCGGATCGAGCGAATTGGCCGCGGTCGCCGCCTGCGCGATGATTTGCACGGCGGCATAGCTGTAGAGCGTATAGGCCTCCGGCTCGAAATTCTTGGCGCGGAATTCCGCCACCACGGCCTTGGCCTCCGGCCGGTTGCGCGGATCGGGACCGTAGGTCATCAGCGAGCCGACGACGCCCGGGCCGCCGACCGAGGCGAACTCGTCGGAGGTGATGCCGTCGCCGCCCATCAGCGGCGCGCTGACGCCCTGGTCGCGCATCTGCCGCACGATCAGCCCGGCCTCGGTGTAAAGGCCGCCGAAATAAACGAGATCGGCGCGCGATTGCTTGATCTTGGACACCAGCGCCGAATAATCCTTCTCGCCAGTATTGATGCCCTCGTAGAGCACGGAGTCCATGCCGCCGGCCTTGATCGTCTTGAGCGTCTCGTCGGCAAGGCCTTTGCCATAGGTGGTCTTGTCGTTGACGAAGGCGATGCGCTTTCCTTTGAAATTCTTGAGGATGTAGTCGCCGGCGACCTGGCCCTGCTGATCGTCACGGCCGCAGACGCGGAAGATGTTCCACATGCCGCGCTCGGTGACCGTCGGATTGGTCGAAGCCGGCGTGATCTCGAGGATGCCGTTCTCCTGATAGACTTCCGAGGACGGGATGGTGACGCCGGAATTGTAATTGCCGATGACGAATTTCACGCCGTCGCCGGCGAAATCGTTGGCGACCGATACGCCCTGCTTGGGATCGGAAACGTCGTCGCCGTATTCCACCGCGATCTTCTGGCCGAGAATGCCGCCCGCTTTGTTGATGTCGGCGGCGGCCTGATCGACGCCGTTCTTCATTTGCGCGCCGGTGGCGGCGTTCGGGCCGGTGATCGGGCCGGCGACCCCGATCTTGACCTGTGCGGCGGCGGTTCCCGCCGTCAGTCCCGCAACGGCAATCGCAAAGCTCAGACTGAGACCCAGCGTGACGATCTTTTTCATGGCTCGTTCTCCTTCGGATGGAGCCGGCGCTCGCAACCGTTCGCGCAACATTACGTCAGCGCGGCTTGCGGCGCCAGCGCAACGGGCCGGCCGGCGCGTTGAGCCAATGATACTGCGCCACCATTTGGCCGGTGCGGGCGGCGCGGAAGCCGAGAAAACCGAATGCCATGCAGAACGCGCTGTCGACCAGATAATAATGCAGCGACAATAGCGTGCCGTTGAATAGACTAAAATGAATGAAGCGGACGGCAAGCCCCAGGATCAGCGCATAGGACACCACCTGCCGCCACGGCCGCCAGGTCGCGGCGACGGCCCGGCCGGCGAGCCACGCCGCGCCGCCGCCCAGCACGAGCGTAACCAAGACGAACACGCCGAAGGAGCCTTCTTCGTAGAACAGGCCGGTTATTGGAGAGACCGCGTTGTCCATATCCGTTTCCGAAGACTATCGGCCGCCTTCGAGATAGGCGGATTTGATTTCCGGCCGTTCCAACAGTTCGCGGCCGGAGCCCGACAGCGTGATCAGGCCGTTGACCATGACATAGCCGCGATGCGCCAGGCGAAGCGCATGGAAGGCGTTCTGTTCGACCAGGAACACGGTCAAGCCCTCGTCGCGGTTGAGCGCTTTGATGGCATCGAAGATTTGCCGCACGATCAGCGGCGCCAGCCCGAGCGACGGCTCGTCGAGCAGAAGGAGCCGCGGCCGGCTCATCAGCGCGCGCGCGATCGCCAGCATCTGCTGTTCGCCGCCGGACAGCGTACCGCCGCGCTGGGCAAGCCGCTGCTTGAGCCGCGGAAACAGCGTGACGACGCGTTCGAGGTCCTGATCGAACGTGGCGGGCTCCGCGGTGGTCGCCCCCATTTGCAGATTTTCCAGCACCGTCATGCGCGGAAAAATGCGGCGGCCCTCGGGCGCCTGGGCGATGCGCAATTTGGCGATCTCGTGCGTCGGCAGCGCGGTGATGTCGCGATCGGCAAAGTGGATCGAGCCTTCGCGCGCGCGCGGATTGCCGCAGATCGTCATCATCAAAGTCGACTTGCCGGCGCCGTTGGCGCCGATCAGCGTCACGATCTCGCCGTCATTGACGTCGAGATCGACGCCCTTGAGCGCCATGACGCGGCCGTAGAATGTCTTGACGCCGCGCACGGAAAGCAGCGCGCTCATAGGCCGGCCTCGGCTTCGGCTTCGCCGACTTGCTCTTCGGCGACGCCGAGATAAGCGGCGATGACCTTGGGATCGTTGCGCACGGCCTCCGGATCGCCGTCGGCGATTTTCACGCCGTAGTCGAGCACGACGATATGATCGGAAATCTCCATCACCACGGTCATGTCGTGCTCGATCAACAGCACCGCGATGCGGAACTCGTCGCGGATGGCGAGCAGCAAAGCGTTGAGCTCGGCGCTCTCGCGCGGATTAAGGCCGGCCGCCGGCTCGTCGAGGCAGAGCAGCACCGGATCGGTGCACATGGCGCGCGCGATTTCGAGCCGCCGCTGCGCGCCATAGGGCAGATCGCCGGCCGGATCGTCGGCGCGCGCAGTGAGCCCGATGCGGTCGAGCCAGTCGCGCGCCTTGTTGATCGCCGCGCGCTCGGCGTGCGCGTAGGAGGGAAAGCCGAGCACGCCGAGGAGCGTGTAGCCGGAGGCGAGCATCAGCCGGTTGTGCTGGGCGACCAGGAGATTTTCCAGCGCTGTCATGCCGGGAAACAGCCGGATGTTCTGAAAAGTGCGGGCGACGCGCGCGCGCTGCGCCACCAGATAATCCGGCATGCGCTCCAGCAGATAAAGTGCGCCGTTTTTCGCAACAACGCTTCGCGCGCCGGAGTTGGTGAGCGCTGCGAGCTCGTTCCACGCTGCGCCGTCACCATGGCGCAGCGCCAGCCGTCCGCTGCTCGGCTTGTAAAAGCCGGTGATGCAGTTGAACACCGTGGTCTTGCCGGCACCGTTCGGGCCGATCAGCGCGGTGATGGCGCTTTGGCCGACGTCGAAGCTGAGATCGTCGATCGCCAGGAGGCCGCCGAAACGCATGGTCAGATGCTCGACACGGAGCAAAATGTCTGCCGCGCTCGCCGTGTCTTGGTGGGCCATGGCCTAACCGTGGCCTTCCTTGACCAGGTCGGCGGAGATGCTCTTGCGTTCTTTGAGGAACACCGAGGGTTCCCGCGTCGAGATCAGCCCGCGCGGCCGCCAGACCATGATCAGCACCATGGCGAAGCCGAAGATGAGCATGCGGTACTGCGTCGGATCGAAAGTCTGTCCGAAAATCTTCTTGAGGAAATCGAGATCGCGCATGATCTCGGTGCCGCCGATCATCACGACCGCGGCGATGGCGACGCCGACCTGGCTGCCCATGCCGCCCAGCACCACGATCGACAGGATGGTCGCGGATTCCAGGAAAGTGAAGGATTCCGGCGAGATGAATCCTTGCCGGGTGGCGAAAAACGAGCCGGCAAAGCCGGCGAACATGGCGCCCATGGCAAAGGCGGTAAGCTTGGTATTGGTGGTGTTGATGCCGAGCGAGCGGCAGGCGATCTCATCCTCGCGCAAGGCCTCCCAGGCGCGGCCGACCGGCAGCCGCCGCAGCCGCACGGTGACGAAGGCGGTCAACAGCGCCAGCGCCAGGATAACGTAATAAAGAAAGATGACGCGATAGACCGGGCTGAACGGCAATCCGAACACGGCGGCAAAGCCGGTGTCGTCGGCGTTGAACGGAATGCCGAAAAACGACGGCCGTGGGATGCCGCCGATGCCGGCATAGCCGTTGGTCAGCGCGGTGAAATTGATGATCACCATGCGAATGATCTCGCCGAAGGCGAGCGTGACGATGGCGAGATAGTCGCCGCGCAACCGCAACACCGGAAAGCCGAGCAGAATGCCCCAGAACGAAGCGAGGATGCCGGCGACCGGCAGCAGAATCCAGAACGACAGACCGAGAGTCTTGGCAAGGAGCGCATAGGAATAGGCGCCGACAGCGTAGAACGCCACGTAGCCGAGGTCGAGCAGACCGGCGAGGCCAACCACGATGTTCAATCCCCAACCGAGCATCACATAAATCAGAATCTGGATGCCGAAATTGTCGATCCATTTCACGCTGCGGGAAAAGCCGGCGGTGGCGAGTACCAGCGCCGGATAAGCGACGACAAAAGCGATGCCGAAGGGCACAAACCATTGGCCGACGAAGCTGCGCCAGGCCGGCCGTGTCATCGCGACCGGCCGCATGGCGCGCCGGCGCAGCCGCGGCTCGAGCAAGAGCGCGTAGCCGAAGCGGCCGATGCCGACGGCGGCGACCACGGCGAACAACAGCGGCCAACGGGTGGTCAGTATCAGCGCGTTCTCGCCGTTGACCGTGGTCTCAAAACCAATCAGCGGCAGGAACAGACCGAAGGCGATTGCGGCGGTGATGCCGGCGTCGCGCAGCGCCGCTATCGTGTCGCCGTGGGTCTCGTCCAGCGCGGGGCGCGCTCGGCGCGGATCCTCTCCGGCGGAATTGGCGAGCGCCGTCACCTCACACCTTCTCGACGTCCGGACGGCCGAACAGCCCCTGCGGCAGGAAGATGAGCGTGATCGCCAGAATGGAAAAGGCGGCAACGTCCTTATAGTCGATGGAAAAATAGGCCGACCACATGGTCTCGATCAGCCCGATCAAGAGGCCGCCGATCACGGCGCCCGGCAGCGAGCCGATGCCGCCGAGCACGGCTGCGGTAAAGGCCTTCACCCCGGGCACGAAACCGTCGGAGAAAGTGACGACGCCGTAATACATCAAGTACATGGTGCCGGCGACGGCGGCGAGCGCGGCGGCGATAACGAAAGTCGTGGCGATGGTGCGGTCGACATTGACGCCGACCAGAGCCGCCATCTTCTGGTCCTGTTCGCAGGCGCGCTGCGCGCGGCCGAGCTTGGTCCTGGCAACGAGATACCAGAACGCCAGCAGCAGCACCGCCGTGACGCCCCAGATGATGAGCTGCTTGTACGAGAGCGTGACCGGATAATTGTTGTGCGTAAAAAGCACGAATTCGCCGCTGATCATCGGCGGAATCGATTTATTGCGCGGCCCCTGTGTGACCTGGACGAAATTCGAAAGAAAGATCGACATGCCGATTGCCGAGATCAGCGGCGCCAGCCGAAACGAGCCGCGCAACGGCCGGTAGGCGACCCGCTCGATCACCCAATTGACCAGCGAGGTGAACAGCATCGCCACGACGAGCACGATCAGCAAGGCCAACACGACCGAGGAAACGCCGAGCCAGGTGGTCAGGATCAGAAAAGCGATCAGCGCGATGAAGGCGGACACCATGAACACGTCGCCATGGGCGAAGTTCACCATGCCGATGATGCCGAACACCATCGTATAGCCGATCGCGATCAGCCCGTAGATCGAGCCAAGCGTGATGCCATTGATGAGTTGCTGGAGAAAAACGTCCATGCGTCTTGTGGACCTCCGCATGGCTGCCCGGCGACAACCGGTTAAGGCTTAACAGGGGTGCCGCGGCGCGGCAACGCCACGGGCTCAGTGCCGCAGCGGCGCATGGGGAAATAGCCGGCCCGGTCCGGTATTGCCGTCACCTCGCGCGCGGGCTACCCCAAGGCAGAGATTTGGCAATCAGACCAGGGAGACCCCGATGGATCGGGTCAAATCCGAGGACGTCATCGCGGGCAAGGGCCGGCCGTTCACCGGGGCGGAATATCTCGAAAGCCTGCGCGACGGCCGCGAAGTCTACGTCTATGGCGAGCGCGTCAAGGATGTCACCACGCACCCGGCGTTCCGTAACGCCGCGCGCTCGATTGCCCGGCTTTACGACGCGCTGCACGACGACAAGACCAAAAGCGCGCTGACCTGTCCGACCGATACCGGCTCGTCGGGCTTCACCCACAAATTCTTTCGCGCCGCGCGCTCGCGCGAGGATCTGGTCGCGCAACGCGACGCCATCGCGCTGTGGGCGCGCATGTCCTACGGCTGGATGGGCCGTTCGCCGGACTACAAGGCGTCGCTGATGAATACGCTCGGCGCCAATTACGATTTTTACGGCAAGTTCGCCGACAATGCGAAGCGATGGTACCGCCGCGCACAAGAAAACGTGCTGTTCATGAATCACGCTATCGTCAATCCACCGGTCGACCGCTCGAAGCCGGTGGACCAGGTCAAGGATGTCTTCATCACCATCCAGAAAGACACCGACGCCGGCATCTATATCTCCGGCGCCAAAGTGGTGGCCACGGCGTCGGCGCTGACGCATTACAATTTTCTCGGCCAGAACGCCGCCGTGCCGCTGCACGACACCGATCTGGCGGTGATGTTCATCGCGCCGATGAGCGCGCCGGGCGTAAAACTGTTCTGCCGCACTTCCTACGAGATGACGGCGAGCGTGATGGGCACGCCGTTCGACTATCCACTGTCGTCGCGCTTCGACGAGAACGATGCGATCTTCGTCTTCGACAACGTTTTCATTCCCTGGGAAGACGTGCTGCTGCACCGCGACCTCGAAAAATTGAAAATCTTCTTTCCGCAATCCGGGTTTCTCGCCGGTTATCAGTTCCAGGGCTGCACGCGGCTTGCGGTGAAGCTCGACTTCCTCGCCGGCATTCTCGCCAAAGCTTTGCACGCCGCCGGCTCCGACGAGTTTCGCGGCAATCAGGCCATGCTCGGCGAGGTTGTCGCCTGGCGTAATCTGTTCTGGGCTTTGACCGACGCCATGGCGATGGATCCGACGCCGTGGGTCAACGGCGCGGTGCTGCCGAACCTGCAATCGGGCTCGAGCTATCGCGTGTTCGCCGGCGACGCTTACGGGCGCGTCAAGGAAATCGTCGACAAGATCGTTGCCTCGTCGCTGATTTATCTGCCGTCCTCGGCCAAGGATTTCAAAAATCCGGCGATCGACCGCTATCTCCAACGCTACGTGCGCGGCTCCTACGGCATCGATTACAAGGAGCGCATCAAGATTATGAAGCTATTGTGGGATGCCATCGGCACCGAATTCGGCGGCCGCCACGAGCTTTACGAGCGCAATTACGCCGGCAATCACGAGGACATCCGCATCCAGGCGTTGTGGAATGCGCGCACGTCCGGAACCATGGCGCAGATGACGGCGCTGGCCGAGCAGTGCATGGCTGAATATGACGAAAAAGGCTGGACCGGCACGACGTGGCTTAATCCGGATGACGTCGCCTATCCGGGTTTGCCGGAACAGCTGCGCGCGGCGGAGTGATTTTAGTCCATGCTCCGCGGCGGCGGAGCATCCAGTATGCGCTGACGCGTGTTGCTAATAATTGCAGACAAGGTGGATACTTACTAATCCGCCTTCGCGGATGGTGACGGTGCGAGGCGATGAGCTGGATCGACCAACGGCCCGACGATGCGATGGACGGCGCCTTCACGGCGGTTGCGCCCGGGCCGATCGCGAGCATCGAGCCGCTGGCGTTCCGCGAAGCGATGGCGCGGCTTGGCGCCGCCGTGCATGTCGTCACCACCGCGGGCGCCGGCGGCAAAAGCGGCTTTACCGCAACCGCGGTTTGCTCGGTCTCCGATACTCCGGCGATGCTTCTCGTCTGTCTCAACCGCCGCAGCAATTCGGCGCCGGTGCTGGCGCAAAACGGCGTATTCTGCGTCAACACGCTTCCCGCCAGCGAAGAAAAGCTCGCCGATCTGTTCGCGGGAAGAAGCGGCCTGCATCTGGATGAGCGGTTTTCGCAAGGCGAATGGATGACGCTCAAGACCGGGTCGCCGGTGCTCGCCTCCGCCGTGGTCGCCTTCGATTGCCGCACCATCGAGACCAAAGTCATGGCCTCGCACAATGTCGTGTTCGGCGCGGTCGAAGCGGTGCGGCTCGGACCGGCGAGCCCCGCTTTGGTTTATCACGACCGGGCCTATAAGCCGGTCTAGGCCAACCGGTGTGTCGGCTACCTGACATTTTGTAGCAATCGCGACAATTATTCCTGAAGTCTCAAACTGTTAGTCATGGCCCTTGGTGCAAGCCGGGGGAACCTTCGCCGCTTTGGCCGGTTGTTGCACTGGGCGGGGTTCATATGCGGTTCCAAACCCCTCAAAATCACGGAGTGCGTCCCATGGCGAACGAGCAAAACAATCCGCAGCGCGACCAGCAGAACCAGAGCAACCCGCAACAGGGCGGCCAGAACAAGCCCGGCCAACAGCAGCAAGGCGGTCAGAACAAGCCCGGCCAGCAGCAGCAAGGCGGTCAGAACAAGCCCGGCCAATCCGGCCAACAGGGCGGCGGCCAGGGCGGTATGAACCGCTAACGGTCTTCCTTCACGACGGCGGCGGCCCGGTTCGGCCCGGGCTGCCGCTTTTTTTGTGCAAAGCGTCCTGCAGGCGACGACCGCGGCTTCTCCCGCCGCGCGACAGGCCTATGCTTGCGCCATGGTCAGTCCGAGCACGGCCAGCGCGCTGCCGCTGTTTCATCTTTACGGCGATCCGCCGGACGATGCTGCGTTCGACTTCGTTCACGTCGAAACCATCGCGTCGCGCTCGTCGATCCACGACTGGACCATTCGCACGCACCGCCATCGCAACCTGTTTCAGATCCTGCTGATCGAGCGCGGCGGCGGCGAAATGACGTTCGATCTGGCGAAGCTGCCGTTCGCGGCGCCTGCCGCCATTCTCGTTCCGGCCGCGATCGCGCACGGCTTTCGCTTCGAGCCCAATGTGACCGACGGCTGGGTGGTCAGCTTCACCGAAGACGCCGCCGGCGCCCTGACGGATCGCGCCGGCGAGGCATTGCAGCGCTTGCATAGGCTCGCCGCGCATCCCATCGTTGCCATCGGCGACGAGGGCGAGCGCGCGCGGCTCTCAGCGCTGTGCAAGGAGCTGTCCGAGGAGCACGGCCTGGCGCGCGAAGGCTATCGGTTGGCGATGCGCGGGCTTCTCGTACTCATCGCCGTCGGTGTGGCGCGGCTTGCCGCCAGCCGGGCGCGCAGCGGCAGCGTCACTTTGTATCCGTCCGACGCCAGCGTCGCGCAATTGCGTGCGCTGGTTGACGAATTTTTCCGCAAGGAGCGCTTGCTTGGATTTTATGCCGAGAAGCTCGGCATGACGGTCGACAGGCTCAACGATCACGTCAAGCGCGCAACCGGCGTCACTGCGGGCCATCTCATTCGTCAACGCGTGCTCACCGAAGCCAAGCGCCAGCTCGTCTTCACGACACAGCCGATCCACGACATTGCCGAAGAGCTCGCGTTCGCCGACGCGTCGCACTTCGCCCGCTTCTTCCGCAAGCAGACCGGAACGGCGCCGCACGAGTTTCGCGATCAGCGGGGAGGGTGACAACAGGGGAGACGAATAGGTTGGCGGACAAATAAGCGGCACATCGGGCGAGATCGTCTGCAGCCGCTCAATTCAGGGAGGATTTGATGACACCAACGTCGCAGCTTGATCGCAAGACGCTTTTTGTGCCGGCCGCAGCGCCGCTCTATGAGACGCTGGCGCCGTTCGCTTACACCCTGATCCGTGTCGCGCTGGGGTTGATCTTGGTCCCGCACGGTTTCGCCAAGCTTTTTCTCAATGACGCCGTTCCCGCGTCGCGTAATTTCGTCAATTTCGGCTGGGCCTATCCGCTTGCTTGGGCGTATTGCATCGGCGCGCTCGAATTCTTCGGCGGGCTGATGTTGGCGCTCGGACTGTTCACACGCATCGTCGCTGCCGCCATCGTTGTCGAAATGGCGGTGATCTGTTTCGCCGTGCTTTATCCCAGCTGGTCGTGGGGCAAGCACGGCATGGAATACGCTCTGTTCATGGGGATCATAGCGCTCGCCATTTTTCTGCGTGGCGGCGGACGCTATTCGCTCGACCGGCTGTTTGGCCGGGAGTTTTAGAGCATGATCCCGAAAAGTGGATACCGGTTTTCGGAAAGATCATGCTCAATCAAAAAGCTAGAGCCAGGTTTTGATTCCATCAAAACCGATTTGGCTCTAGCCGCGCAGAAATCCAATCACCGCGTCGGCGTAGGCCTGCGGCTGCTCGATATTGGCCATATGCGGCGCCTCGAGCAGCTTGAAATCGTGCTCCCGGAATTTCGTTTTGGATGAATTCGTTCATTGCCGGCGGTGTGGCGACATCGAAGCGGCCGGCGATGACCAAGGTCGGCGCTTTGATTTTCGGCAATAGCGGCCGGTGGTCCATGTCGCGGATCGCCGCGGCGCAACCTAGAAATCCTTCGATGTCCGTTTTTTCGAACATGTCCTTGATGCGCGCGACCGCGGCCGGCGAGCGTTCGCGGAAATCTTTGGTGAACCACCGTTCCATCATGGGACCGGCCAAGCCCGTCATGCCGTTCTTGCGCGTAAATTCGATCCGATCCGCCCAGGCTTGCTTGTCCGGGTAGAAGCAGGAGGTGTTGGTCAGGATGAGCTTGTCGATCCGGTTTGCCGCATTGGCGCCGAGCCATTGTCCGACCATGCCGCCCATCGACAGGCCGCACCAATTGATCTTGGCAATATTGAGCGCGTCGAGCACGCCGACCACGTCGCGGCCGAGCCGCTCCATGGTGTAGGGCCCTTTGGGCACGCTCGATTTGCCGTGGCCGCGGCGGTCGTAGCGCACCAGGCGGAAATGCTTGGTCCACGGCGCCACTTGGTCGTCCCACATATGCAGATTGGTGCCGAGCGAATTCGACAGCATCAGCACCGGCGCGCTGTCCGGACCTTCCACTTCGACGTGGATGATGCAGCCGTCGTCGACTTTGATATCCGGCATTAATTATCCTCCCGCACGTTGGCGCGCTTATTAGCACCCTTTTCAGCCGCCGCGCGAGGCGCTAAGCGATAGTGCGGGTGCAGCCAGGGAGTGACGCCGATGGCGATGACGATGAATGGCGAGGTTCAGCTCGCCGCCACGCCGGAAACGGTTTGGGAAAAGCTCAACGACCCGGCGACGCTGAAGGCCTGCATTCCCGGCTGCGAGCAGCTCGACAAGCTCTCCGACACCGAAATGCAAGCCGTCGCTACGGTCAAGATCGGCCCGGTCAAAGCCAAGTTCAAAGGCAAGGTGACGCTGTCCGATCTCGATCCGCCGCACGGCTACAAGATTTCGGGGCAGGGCGACGGCGGCGTCGCCGGCTTCGCCAAGGGCGGCGCCACGGTGAAGCTCACGCCCAAGGACGGCGGCACGCTATTGTCCTACGACGTCGACGCGCAGATCGGCGGCAAGCTGGCGCAACTCGGCCAGCGGCTGGTCAACGGCGCCGCCAAGAAAGTCGCCGACGATTTTTTTGCCAACTTCGCGGCCGCAGTGAATCCGAAGGCCGGCTAAGCCGTGGCGTCACGGGCTCGCGGAACCGACTTGACCGCCACCTAGGGTGCGGTTCAGAGTGATGACCGTTAACGGTGCGAAATCCGGCAAAATCGCCTTGAATTCGCCCCGGACCTGGCCGGCGGGCCAGAACGGCCGGCAAATCGTAACGTTTGACCGGAATTTTGCAGGGGAGGAGTCCCAATGGCCGCTAGCGACACGGCAACCGTTTCGATGACGGTGAACGGCAAACCCATCACCGCCAACGTCGACCCCCGGACGCTGCTGGTGCAATTATTGCGCGAGAATCTGCGGCTTACCGGCACGCATGTCGGCTGCGACACCTCGCAATGCGGCGCCTGCGTCGTGCACGTCAACGGCAAGGCGATCAAATCCTGCACCGTGCTGGCGCTGCAGCTCGAAGGCGCCGACGTGCTCACCATCGAAGGCTTGGCGCCGGCGGACGGGCCGCTGCATCCGATGCAGGAGGCGTTCCGCGAGAACCACGGCCTGCAATGCGGCTACTGCACGCCGGGAATGATCATGACCGCGGTCGACATGGTGCGGCGCAAGGGCAACGACCTCGACGACCGCACCATCCGCGAGGAACTCGAAGGCAATATCTGCCGCTGCACCGGCTATCATAATATCGTGAAAGCGATTGCCGCCGGCGCGCGCGCCATGCGCGGCGGCGGCGCGACGTCGAAAGCCGCCGAATAGGGAAGAGCCGAGGAGGAAATTGCCGGCGGGCGATTTCCTGTCCGAGGAACGAGTTGCCGGAGGGCAATACCATGAGCGGAACCGGTATCGGCGCCGCGGTGCGCCGCAAGGAAGATCAGCGCTTCATCACTGGCAAGGGCCACTACACCGACGACATCAACCGGCCCGGCCAGACTTACGCCTATTTCATTCGCTCCCCGCACGCGCATGCCACGATAAAATCGATCGACGCCAAAGCGGCGTCCGCGATGCCGGGCGTGGTCGCGGTGCTCACCGGCGCCGAGCTTGCCAACGACAAGATCGGCAATCTGATCTGCGGCTGGATGATCCATTCCAAGGACGGCTCGCCGATGAAAATGGCGGCGCATCCGGCGCTCGCCAACGGCAAGGCCTGCCATGTCGGCGATGCGATCGCGGTGGTGATCGCCGAGACGCTGCCGCAGGCGCGCGACGCCGCGGAAAAAGTCAAAATCGACTACGCGGTGCTGCCCGCGGTCGCCGATCCCGCGGCGGCGCAAAAGCCCGGCGCGCCGCAAATCCACGATATCGCGCCCAACAACACGATCTATCAGTGGCATCTCGGCGACGCCAAAGCGGTCGACGCCGCGTTCAAATCGGCCAAGCACGTCACCAAGCTCGACATCGTCAACAATCGGCTGGTGCCGAACGCGATCGAGCCGCGCGCCGCGATCGGCGATTACGATTCCGGCACCGGCGCATTCACGCTGTGGAATACCTCGCAGAATCCGCACGTCGCGCGGCTCGTCATCGCCGCCTTCGTCGGCATGGCGCCGGAGCATAAGCTGCGCGTCATCGCGCCCGACGTCGGCGGCGGCTTCGGCTCGAAGATTTTCATCTATCCCGAGGAGGTCGTGGCGCTGTGGGCGTCAAAGCGCGTCGGCCGGCCGGTGAAATGGGTTTGCGACCGCTCCGAGGCATTCCTCGCCGACGCGCACGGCCGCGATCACGTCACCCATGCCGAAATGGCGTTCGACGCCGACGGCAAGATCACCGGCTTGCGCGCCAAGACCATCGCCAATCTCGGCGCCTATATGTCGACCTTCTCGTCGTCGGTGCCGACCTATCTCTACGCCACGCTGTTGTCGGGCCAGTACGATATCCCGCAGATCTATTGCGAGGTCGACGCCGTCTACACCAATACCGGTCCGGTCGACGCCTATCGCGGCGCCGGCCGCCCCGAGGCGACCTTCGTCGTCGAGCGGCTGGTCGAAGTCGGCGCGCGCGAAATGGGCCAGGATCCGGCCGAGCTGCGGCGCAAGAATTTCATCAAAACCTTCCCGCACCAGACGCCGGTGATCATGAGCTATGACACCGGCGACTATAATGCGTCACTGAAGAAGGCGATGGAGCTTGCCGACTACAAAGGCTTCGCCAAGCGCAAGCGCGAATCCGCGCGCCACGGCAAGCTGCGCGGCATCGGCCTCTCCACTTATATCGAAGCTTGCGGCATTGCGCCGTCGCAGGCCGTCGGCTCGCTCGGCTGCGGCGTGGGTTTGTGGGAATCCGCCGAGGTGCGGGTCAATCCGACCGGCTCGGTCGAGGTTCTCACCGGCACCCACGCCCACGGCCAGGGCCACGAGACGACTTTCGCGCAAGTCGTGTCGGAGCGGCTCGGCATTCCGATCGACACTATCTCGATCGTGCACGGCGATACCGACAAGGTGCAGTTCGGCATGGGCACCTATGGCTCGCGCTCCGGCGCGGTCGGCATGTCGGCTCTGGTCAAGGCGCTCGACAAGGTCGAGGCCAAAGCCAAGAAGGTCGCCGCGCATCTCCTCGAAGCCGCCGAAGGCGACATCGAGTTCAAGGATGGCAAATTCTCCGTTGCCGGCACCGACAAGTCGGCGGCCTGGGGCGACGTTTCGCTCAATGCCTATATCGCGCACAAATTCTCCGGCGCCGAGCTCGAGCCCGGCCTGAAGGAAGGCGCGTTCTACGATCCGACCAATTTCACTTTCCCGGCCGGCTGCCACATCTGCGAGGTCGAGGTCGATACCGACACCGGCAATACCGAGATCGTGGCCTGGACCGCGGTCGACGATTTCGGCGTCGTGGTCAATCCGATGATCGTCGAGGGCCAGGTCCACGGCGGCATCGCCCAGGGCGTCGGCCAGGCTTTGTGCGAAGGCGCGGTCTACGACAAGGACGGCCAGCTCGTTACCGGCTCGTTCATGGACTATTGCATGCCGCGCGCCGACTACTTCCCGACGTTGAAGGTGGACACCACGGTGACCAAGTGCCCATCCAATCCGCTCGGCATCAAAGGCTGCGGCGAGGCCGGCGCGATCGCCGCGCCCGCCGCCGTCATCAACGCCATCACCGATGCGATCGGCACCGAAAATCTCGCGATGCCCGCCACGCCGTCGACGGTGTGGGCGGCGCTTCAGAAAACAGGCATGCCGCGCGCGGCATAACGGAGGACTGCGATGTACGCTTTCACTTTTCATCGTCCGCAAACCGTGCGGCAGGCCGCCGGCCTTTTGACCAAGAACGGCGACGCCAAATTGCTCGCCGGCGGCCAGACGCTGTTGCCGACCATGAAGCTGCGCCTTGCCGGTCCGCCGCAGATCGTCGACATGACGCTGATCGAGGGCATGTCCGGCATCGAGCAGAGCGGCCGCACGCTGACCATCGGGGCGATGACGACGCATAACGAGGTCAACACTTCGCCCGTGGTGCAGCAGGCTGCGCCGGTGCTGGCGCACCTCGCCGGCTTGATCGGCGATCCCGCGGTGCGCCACCGCGGCACTATCGGCGGCTCGATCGCCAACAACGATCCCAATGCCGATTATCCCGCCGCCTGTCTCGGTCTCGGCGCCACCATCGTCACCAACAAGCGCCGCGTCAAAGCCGACGATTTCTTCACCGGCATGTTCTCGACCGTGCTGGAGCCTTCGGAGATCATCACCAAGGTGATTTTCCCGCTGCCGAAGAAGGCGGCCTACCAGAAATTCCGCAATCAGGCCTCGCGCTTCGCGCTGGTCGGCGTGTTTGTGTCGAAGCGCGGCAGCGATATCCGCGTCGCCGTCACCGGCGCCGGGTCGAACGGCGTGTTCCGGGTGAAATCCTTCGAGGAGGCGCTGAAGAAGCGCTTCTCGCCGAAATCGCTCGAAGGCATGACCATCCCGGCCGACGGCATGAACTCCGACATCCACGGCAGCGCCGAATATCGCGCGCATCTGGTCGGCGTGCTGGCGCGCCGCGCGGTGGCCGAGGCGATCGGCAAGCCGGCGGGAGGGCGCACACCGGGTCTCGACGCCCGTTAGCTCTTTTTCCGTCGCAGCAGGAGACGGTTTTGTTGAAGCGCGCGCGCTTTGCAAGATCGCAATCATGTGATCGATCACGACTCGATGACGTTCGGATGGAAATTTATGAAGTTATCGCGATCCGGCTCCCAATAGCCTTCGGATGCACGCGATAGGGTTCGATCTGGAAGATTCGTCTTTTTCGTAGATCGACCAGAATGACGCGCCGCGCATGAAGCCGACCAGCTTTTGTCGCCGGTATATTTCAATATGACGGCGGCTTGCGCGCGTCCTCGACGATTGGAGCGCGAAATGGGTTTCTTTGGGGATTGTATTGAGCGTGGCTCGTCGCAGGTGTTCCGTATCCGCACCGGACCATTGTGACGGGTCGACATCCATGTAGCGAGCAATACCCTGGCTTCACGGTGGTCGGGAGATAAACGGTCCCCTTTTTCAAATAGCACGTATGGAAGACATGCCTGGCTCCTAGAATTCCGTGACGATGATATCCACGAGCCTGTTATTGCTTGCTATTGCTATCTCGTCGGACCCGGTCGATGATAGCTCGTTGTGCACGCGGTCATGCTGCCTTTGGGCACAATCAATTGGACTGCCCGCCGGTAATCATACCAGCTTGAATATCCAAACACCCAGCGAGCACCGTCGAAATCCGGACATCCTCGACGTATTGGAGAGTCTATTCGCTAGACGTGATATCGTTCTGATACGTCGCCGCAATGGAGGTCGATCGATTTAACGCTGGTGGCGACGCCATCAGGAATCTTATCGATAACTGGATAGTTGGCGGGAAAGTGTCGGAGTCGCGGCAAGGTCACGACGCCGTGCTAGCTCTTTACGTCCCGTGGCGGGAGGCGGTCTGGTCGAAGCGCCAGCTGCACTCTGCAAGATCGCAATCATGCGATCGATGACTTCGTCGAGGACGCTTCCCGGGGGGAATTCTATGGATCGGCCGCGATCTACCTCCCAATAGCCCTTCGGATGTATGCGATATGGTCTGATCTGGAAGATGCCATCCTTTACATAGATCGACCAGGAAGACGTGCCGCGCATGATGCCGGGACAAGCTTTTGTCGCCGTGTATTCAAAATGACCGGCGGCTTGCGCGCGTCCTCGACGGTCGGAGCGCGAAATGGGTTTTCTTTGGGGATTGTATTTAACATGGCCCGCTTCAAGTGTTCCGTGTCCGCTACCGGGACCACCGTGACAGGATCGACATCCATGTAAACTGCAATTCCCTGATTCACCGTAGTTGGCAGATAAACCGTATGCTTTTTCAAATAACATTTGTACAACATCGCGGATTCCTAAAATTCTGTGACGATGATATCGACAGACCGGTTACTGCGTTTTGCTATCTCTCGGACTTGGTCGATGATAGCTCGTTGTGCGGCGGTCATGCTGCCCTTGGGAACGATCAGTTGGATCGCCCAACCGGCAATTTGATCGTTGCTCACCTCCTTGCCTCCCCAGGTGGCGCCGTCGAAATCTCTTACATCTTCAACCTATTGGAGAACCTGGGAATCTTGATGCACCCGGCCGGCCAGGACGGGTTAAATTGGCGCGAAGGCCTATATGAGGCATGAAATCGTTCTCCCCGCGTCCGCTGCCCACCTCGATCGACGCCACGGTCAACCTCTTGGCCGAGGCCGAATATCTTGCCGACCGCTCGCTCGGCACGGTGCTTTATCTCGCGCTCAAGATGGGCCGGCCGATCTTCCTCGAGGGCGAGGCAGGCGTCGGCAAGACCGAGATCGCCAAGGTGCTGTCGTCCACCCTCGGCCGCCGGCTGATCCGGCTGCAGTGCTACGAGGGCCTCGACGTCGCCGCCGCGGTCTATGAGTGGAATTACGCCGCGCAGATGATCGCCATCCGCGTCGCCGAGGCCGAAGGCGAGCACGACCGCGCCCGGCTCGAACACGACGTGTTCTCCGAGCGCTTTCTGATCAAGCGGCCGCTGCTGCAGGCGCTGGAGCCAGACACCGCCGGCGCGCCGGTACTGCTCATCGACGAGATCGACCGCACCGACGAAGCCTTCGAGGCGTTTTTGCTCGAAGTGCTGGGCGACTTTCAGATCACCATTCCGGAAATGGGCACGGTGAAGGCCGAGCATCCGCCCATCGTGGTCATCACCTCGAACCGCACCCGCGAGGTGCACGACGCGCTCAAGCGCCGCTGCCTCTATCACTGGGTCGGCTATCCCAGCGCCGACCGCGAGCTTGCCATCGTGCGCACCAAACTGCCGGGCGTGAGCAAAAAACTATCCGAACAGGTGGTGGGTTTCGTGCAGGCGCTGCGCAAGCAGGATTTGTTCAAATCGCCCGGCGTCGCCGAAACGCTCGATTGGGCCGCGGCGCTGTCCGAGCTCGACGTCGTCGCGCTCGATCCGGCGACCGTGTCCGATACGCTCGGCGTTCTGCTCAAATACCAGGACGACATCGCCAAGCTCGAAGGTTCCAAGGTCAAGGAGCTGCTCGACGAGGTGAAGTCGGAGCTGCGGGCGGCGGAGTAATTCTTTTCCCTCTCCCGCTTGCGGGGGAGGGTAGGGTGGGGGCCACGGCAGCGAGGCTGGTGCATGCGTGACAGACAGGCCCCCTCCGGTCCCGGCTTCGCCGGATCGTCCTCCCCCGCAAGCGGGGGAGGAGAAACAAACGGCCGCCTCGCCGAGAACGTCCTCTACTTCGCCCGCGCGCTGCGCGCGGCCGGCATTCCGGTCGGGCCGGGCGCGGTGCTCGACGCGCTCGAGGCCTTGAAGACCGCCGGCGTCGGCACCCGCGAGGATTTTTACTGGACGCTGCACGCGGTGTTCGTGAAGCGTCACGAGCACACCATCCTGTTCGATCAGGCGTTCCGCATCTTCTTTCGCCGCCGCGGTTATATCGATCAGCTCATCGCGATGATGATGCCGCAGGCGCCGGCGAGTGCGCCGCAAGCGCCGCAGGCCGGCGCGACGCGGGTGCATGAGGCGCTTTATTCGGGCCTGGACGACAAGCTGAAGAAGGAGCGCGAGATCGAGCTCGACGCGCGCATGACGGTGTCCGACCGCGAGGTGCTGCAGAAAAAAGATTTCGCGCAGATGACCAGCGCCGAGATCGCCGCCGCGAAAGAGGCGATGAAGCGGCTGGTCATGCCGCTTGCGGAAGTGCGCACGCGGCGGCTTGCTCCGCACATCCACGGTCATCTGATCGACATTCGCCGCACGCTGCGTGCCAGCATGAAAGGCGGCGGCGATTTCATCGATCTGCGCTTTATCGGACCGAAGACCAAGCCGCCGCCGATCGTGGCGCTGCTCGACATCTCCGGCTCGATGAGCCAATATAGCCGCATCTTTCTGCATTTCCTCCACGCGCTCACCGATGCGCGAAAGCGCGTCTCGACGTTTTTGTTCGGCACCCGGCTGTCCAATGTGACGCGCGCCTGCGCGAGCGCGATCCGGACGATGCGTTGGCCGCCTGCTCGGCGGCGGTGCCGGACTGGTCGGGCGGCACCCGCATCGCCTCGTCGCTGCGCGCCTTCAACAAGCTGTGGGCGCGCCGCGTGCTGACCCAGGGCGCCATCGTCCTTCTCATCACCGATGGGCTCGAGCGCGACGCCGACGATACGCTTTCTTTCGAGATCGACCGGCTGCACCGCTCCTGCCGGCGACTGATCTGGCTCAATCCGCTGTTGCGCTTCGAGGGTTTTGAGGCGCGCGCCCGCGGTATCAAGACCATGCTGCCGCATGTCGACGAATTCCGGCCGATCCATAATCTGGAATCGATGAGCGAGCTGGTCGCCGCGCTGACCAAAGGCGGTGGCTCCGCCGACCCGAAAGCGTGGATGCAAAGGGTGGCGTAAAGACCTATATAATCTGCGATAGATACGCTATATTCGATTGAATATAGCGAATGGAATGGAGAGGCCCATGCTCTCGACCGACAACGACATCCTCAAAGCCGCCGAAGACTGGCGCAAGAAAGGCCGCGACGTCGCGCTCGCCACCGTGGTCGAGACCTGGGGCTCGGCGCCACGGCCGGTCGGCTCGAACCTGGTGATTGATCAGGACGGCAACTTCCTCGGCTCGGTGTCCGGCGGCTGCGTCGAAGGCGCGGTGGTCACCGAGGCGCTCGACGTGATCGAGAGCGGCAAGCCGAAAATGCTGGAATTCGGCGTCGCCGACGAGACCGCCTGGAAGGTCGGGCTGTCCTGCGGCGGCACCATCCGGGTGTTTGTCGAGAAGGTGGAGTGAATCTTCGCGCCATGAAACTCGACATCCTCACCGCACTCAATGCCGAACGCGCCGCGCGCCGCGCCGCCATCGTCGTCACCAATGTCGAAAGCGGCAAACAGCGTCTGATTAAGGCCGCCGATATCGCCAAGGATCCGTTGCGGCCGCTGCTGGCCGAGCATCTGCGCACCAGCAAGAGCGGCATGGAAGAGACCGCGGAAGGCAAAGTCTTTCTCACCGTCTATGTGCCGGCGCCGCAGCTCGTCATCACCGGTGCGGTGCACATCAGCCAGGCGCTGGCGCCGATCGGCAAGCTCGTCGGCTACGACGTGACCATCGTCGATCCGCGCACCGCATTTGCGTCGCCCGAGCGCTTCCCGGACGTCAAAGTGATCGCGGAGTGGCCGGACAAAGCGTTACCGCCGCTCAATGTCGACCGCTACACCGCCTTCGTCGCGCTCACCCACGATCCCAAGATCGACGATCCGGCGTTGTTGCACGCGCTCGCCCGCGATTGTTTCTACATCGGCGCGCTCGGCTCGCGCAAAACCCACGCCCGCCGCGTCGAGCGGCTCAAAGCCCAAGGCGTCAGCGACACCGCCATCGCGCGCATCGCCGCGCCGATCGGGCTCGATATCGGCGCGGTGTCGCCGGCCGAGATCGCGGTCGCCATCATGGCGCAGATTACCGAGCGGCTGCGCGAAGAGGTCGACGCCCTGCCAATCCCTGCGCCGCAAGCGGGGGAGGGTAGGGTGGGGGCTATAGCTGCGTCATGAAATTCGGTGCGGTGGCGCCCCAGGACGCGCTCGGCGCGACCGCCGTGCATACCATCCGGCAGGGCGGCGCTGGTGCTCAAGAAAGGCACCCTGATCGGGCCCGCCGAAGTTGCGGCGCTGCAAGCGGCCGGCATCAAGGAGATCGTCGTGGCGCGGCTCGAGCCGGGCGACGTTGCCGAAGACGTGGCCGCGGCCGAGATCGCCAAAGCGGTGGCGGGCGAGGGCGTGCATGTCGACCGCGCCTTCACCGGCCGTTCCAATCTGTTCGCGCAAACCTCCGGCGTGCTGGTCGTCGACAAGGATGCCATCGACCGGCTCAATCGCGTCGACGAGGCGATCACTTTCGCGACGCTGCCGGCCTACAAGCCGGTGGTCGCCGGCGAGATGATCGCGACGGTGAAGATCATTCCGTTCGCGGTAGCCGGCGCCGCCCGCGATGCTGCGCTCGCCGGCATCAAGAATCCGCTGCTGCGCGTCGCGCCCTATCGCATCCGCAAAGTGGGCGTGGTGTCGACCGTGCTGCCGGGGCTGGCGACCAAGGTCATCGAAAAGACGCTCAAGATCACCGCCGAGCGGCTCGCTCCCGCCGGCGCCACGATCGTGGCCGAGCGCCGCGTGCCGCATGACAGCGCGGCGCTGGCTCGCGCATTGGATGAAGTTCTTAAAGCGGGGTCTGAGCTTGTCATCGTGTTCGGCGCTTCGGCCATTGCCGACCGCCGCGACGTCATCCCGGCGGCCCTGGAAGAGATCGGCGGGTGCATCGAGCATTTCGGCATGCCGGTCGACCCCGGCAATCTGTTGATGATCGGTACTGCCGGTTCCCGCCCGGTGATCGGCGCGCCCGGCTGTGCCCGAAGCCCCAAGGAAAACGGTTTCGATTGGGTGCTCATGCGGTTATTGGCCGGTCTGCCGGTGCCGCGCGAGGATATCACCGGGCTCGGCGTCGGCGGCCTGCTGATGGAAATCGTCACCCGGCCGCAGCCGCGCGAGGAGCCGGTGCAGAGCGGCCGCCCGATCGCCGCGATCGTGCTCGGCGCCGGCCGTTCGAGCCGCATGGGCGGCCCGAACAAGCTCCTCGCCGAGATCGGCGGCAAGCCGCTGGTGCGCATCGTCGTCGAGCAGGCGCTGGCCTCGCGAGCGCGGCCGGTTATCGTCGTCACCGGACATCAGCGCGAGCGGGTCGAGGCGGCGCTTGCCGGCCTGCCGGTCAGCTTCGCGCACAATCCGCATTTCGCCGAAGGCTTGGGCACCTCGCTCAAGACCGGTATCGCCGCGCTGCCGGCGGACGTCGACGGCGCCATTGTCTGCCTCGGCGACATGCCGCAGGTCGACGCCGGCTTGATCGACCGCCTGATCGGCGCGCTCGATCCCGACAAGGGCGCGCTGGTCGTGGTGCCGACCATCGACGGCAAGCGCGGCAATCCGGTGGTGTGGTCGCGCCGGTTCTTCGCCGACCTGATGACGGTTGAGGGCGACGTCGGCGCACGCTATCTGATCGGGCGCTATCCCGAGGCCGTGGTCGAAGTGCCGCTGACCGGCACTGCCGCGCTCACCGACGTCGATACGCCGGAAGCGCTTGCCGCGGTGAAAGCGGAGCTGGAAAGGACGTAATGCGCCGCCCGCTGTTTCTACCGACCGCACGCCAGACCAACTGGCTCCTGGTCGTCGCCTTCTTGTCGGTCGGCGAGGCGCTCTACATCCGCTACATGGCGATCGAGAATACGAACGTCGAGCTTGCCTGTCAGGCCGGGCTGAACACTTGGCTGTGCGGCACGTTCCGGCTCTCCATCCTTCTTTTCAACCACGACGTATTCGGCGGCGTGGCCTTGGTCGCCGCGCTGCTCAATTTGATCCGGCCGTCGATCGTGTTGACGTCGCTGTCGCTCGCGGCGGCGGGCTTCGGCATCGTTTTGCATAATGCCGAGCTTTCGGCGCTTGCCAGCGGCCTGTTGATCCTCAGCCTGGCGCGTCCCGCGCCCGCAGCAGAATGACGGCAAGGCCGAGAAATCCGGCGCAGAGCCAGGTCGCCTGCCAATTGGCAAAGGTTTCGTTGAACGCGATGTAGCCGGCCGACAAGGCCAGCACGGCGGCGGCGACGGTTTCCGCCATCGCACGCGGTCCCGCAGATCGCGGCGTCGACAGCATCAGCACCAGAAAGGGTAGGACGGCGCCGCTCTGCGGCGCAAACGGAATGTCGCGATAACGCGGATCGAAGACAAGGCCGAGCGCCGATTGCACTGAAAGCACCGTCAGCGCGATCAGGCTCAAGTCAATGGCAAGGCTCAATTTATCGCGCAGTCCGCCCGCACCGGATAGCACGGCGGCGAATGTTGGCGCTCCTTGACCCGTGGCGCAGGCCGTGGCGCAGACGATCGGCGCGGCTGCGGCCGTTACGGCAAAGGCGAGCGCGCGCAGCCAGCCTCCGGCCGTGAAACTGTCGATCGGTATTCTTTCGAGGGTCCAGCCAAACAGCACGGCGGGCACAAAGGTCAGCGCCACGATCCGTGGCCATAACCAGGCTGGCGCAGCTTTGCCGCGGCCGGCGACGGCGGCGCCGGCAAAGCTAAGGGCGGCGAGCAGAATGCCGGCGAGCGCCTGCATCGGCCAATGCGGATGATCCGATACGCCGTCGTCGAAGCTGAACTTCGGGCCCTGTGTCGTGCGGTCAAAAATTCCCCAGTAACCGCCGGTCGCGCCTTCGAGCTGGCGCTTCCAGGACTGGTTGAAGGCTTCGATGACGTTGACGCGAAAATTCTCGCGCTGCGCCAGCGCCACGGTTTCTTCGATAACGCGCGCCTGGTTCGCCGGCGACGGCAGCGCGCCCTCGCGCATCCGGCCCTCGCTCGGCCAGCCGACTTCGCCGATCATGATCTCCTTGTTGGGAATGGCGGCGGCGACCTTCCTGCGGATATCGTCGACGTGGGCGGCGGCGAGCGACGCCGGCAGCGGAAAATCCTCCCAATACGGCAGGATATGAATGGTGACGAAATCGACGAAGCTTTGCAGGTCGCTGTAGCGCAGCCAAAATTCCCAGACATCGGCATAAGTGACCGGCTGCGACACCTGCGCCTTGACCTCGCGGATCGCGGACTCAAGGTCCGTCACCGATAGATCGCCGCGCAGCAGCACTTCATTGCCGACGATAATGGCGCGGATGACGTCCGGATATTTCTTGGCGAGCGCAATGGCGGTGGCAATCTGCTGCTGGTTTTTAGCCGCCTTGTTGGACAGCCATACACCCTGCAGCACTGTCATGCCGTGGCGTTGCGCAATGCCCGCGATTTGATCCTGGCCGTACTCGACGGAATAGGTGCGGACGCAATCGGTGTAGCGCGACAACAGCGTCAAATCCTCGTCGATCTGTTTGGCGTCGACGTGGACGTTTTCGCCCAGCGGATCCTGCCCGTTGCGGAACGGCGCATAGGACACGCAATAGAGCTTGCCGCCATTGGCGAGCGGGGAGGGCGGCAGACGGATCGGCGCGCCGAGCCACCACCATGCCGCGCCGATCGCCAGCGCCGTGAGCACAAAATGCGCCAGCGCTGCACCGGTTAACTTGCCTTCGAGAGGGCGGTCCACCGTTTCGCATTAGCCTTGCCGGAGAGCGATGCCAAGCGCGCGGGTGCATCACGCCGCTTGCCGCCGCGGGCCCGCCGGGCACGCTGGACAAACGAACCCAGTTAGGGTGTTCTCTCGTCGGGTGGGGTCGCGGAGCCATTCGGAGCGGCCGCCGCAATAGCGGCCCAATCCGGTGGCCAAAAAGGCGTCTCAACGGCGTCAAGAAGTGCCGAGCAAACGGCCGAATTGGTTAAGGGGAACGTCCGTCTACCGGCTAAAGTATTGGCCCAACAATCCAAGGGAACCATGTCGCAGCGCGTATTCAGTGTCGTCGGCGGAATATGTCTTGCCGCCTGGCTCGTCGTTCCCATAAGCCCCCTTGTCCGTCCCACTTTGGCGCAAAGCAGCAACCCCAACCCGGCCTCGCAGCAGGCTCCGGCCGGCCAGGATGCTGCCAAGGAATCCAAGGAAACCCAGAAGATCGACGAATATGCCGAAGCCCAGCATGCGATCAACGGGCCGGCCGGCAATCCGGAATGCGTGTGGCTCGGCCGGCGGGTGGTCAGCCTGCTTTGGCGCGACGATCTCGATACCGCCTTTCGCCACCTCGATCTCTACGACCGTTTTGGCTGCCCGAGCGGGCATATCCAGGCGGCGTTCCGCTGCCTCGTCCTGCACTCCAACACCATCGATCCCAAGACCCCCGACAGCTTGAACGGCCGGGTGCTGGCCTGCTGGATCAATCCGTCGCTGGAAGTCATGCCGGCGCCCGCTGCGGCGGCGCCACCGGCCGCCGCGCCGGCGCCGACCACAACGCGGTAGCCTCCATCATCAGGTCAAACCACTATTTTTGCTCCGAAGTGTTGTTGCTCGCGCTTTGCTGTCTTGAATTTGCCATTGCGCAACGTTAGCTTAGCAACGCCGCTCGCAAGGTCGCCTCGCCCTTACGACCATCGTCGAACCTGGGGGCAGGTTCGGGCCCGTGTCGTCCGCCCCGCTTGGTAAGAGTCCATGCGCACCGTCGTTGCCGTGCTCGCGCTTGTAGCGTGCGTGCATGCCGGCATCTGGGCGTTGCTGAGGCCCCAAGGAACAGCTCCGGATTACACCGGTCAGCTCGCCAGCATCTCATACTCGCCGTTCAAGGATTCCTCGCATCCGGATTCGGGCTCGCGCCCGACCGTCGAGCAAATCCGCGCCGATCTCGCGGCCATCGCGCCTTATACCCGGGCGATCCGCACCTATTCGGCGACCGGCGGCGCGGAACTCGTTCCGCCGATCGCGGCTGAGTTCGGCCTCAAGGTCACCGTCGGCGCCTGGATCGACAAGGATCAGGCGCGCAATGAGCGGGAAATCGCCTCGGCCTTAAACCTCGCCCGGCATTACAGCAATGTCGACGCCATCGTGGTCGGCAACGAAACCACGCTGCGCGCCGAAATGACCGTGCCCGACCTGATCAAGCTCATCCAAAGGGTGAAGCGATCGAGCCCGGTCCCTGTAACCACGGGTGAAATCTGGACGGTCTGGATGGACCATCCGGAACTGGCCTCGGCCGTCGACTTCATTGCCGCGCATATCCTGCCCTACTGGGAGGGCTTTAGCGCCTCGACCGCCGTCGACCACACCATCGCGTTCTACGACAAGCTCCGCCAGATGCACCCCGGCAAGCGCATAGTGATCGCCGAATTCGGCTGGCCGAGCGCGGGTTATAATTTCCATAATGCCAATCCCGGCCGCATGGCACAGGCCGAGGTTTTGCGCGATTTCGTCACCCGGGCCGAAGCCTACGGCATCGACTACAATATCGTCGAAGCCATCGATCAGCCGTGGAAGACGATGGAGGGCGGCGTCGGACCCTATTGGGGCATTTTCGATGCCGCGCGGCAGCCTAAATTCTCCTGGGCCGGGGCGATCACCGATCCCGACTACGGCAAGCGCGCCGGCCTGGCGGTGCTGTTCGGGCTGTTGCTGTCGTTACCGATCCTGGCCATGGCGGGGGTGAGCTTCACCCAGGCGCTGATGCTGGCGGTTTCCGCCAATGCGGTCGGCGCCTGGTTCTCGGCTATCGTCGCCTTCTGGAAGGGCCATTATTTCGTGCCGGGCGCGGCCTTTGCGCTCGGTCTCGGCATCGTTCTCCTGGTGCCGCTCGTCGCCATCGCGCTGTCGCGGCTGGAGGAGATCGCGGCGATCGCGTTCGGCCGGCCGCCGCGCCGCCTCGCCAATGCGCCCCCGCTGGTGCCCGCCGCCGCCCCGAAAGTGTCGATCCACGTGCCGGCGTGCTGTGAATCGCCCGACATGCTCAACACGACGCTCGATGCCGTGGCGCGCCTCGATTATTCGAGCTTCGAATGCGTGGTGGTAATCAACAACACGCCGGATCCGATGCTGTGGCGGCCGGTCGAAGAGCATTGCCGCGCGCTTGGCGACCGCTTCAAGTTCGTCCGGGTGGACAACCTCGAAGGCTATAAAGCCGGCGCGTTGCGGGTTGCGCTTGCGCACACCGCGCCGGACGCCGAGATCATCGGCACCATCGATGCCGATTACGTGCTCGATCCCGATTGGCTGAAGGATCTGGCGCCGCTGTTCGCCGATGCGCGCGTCGGCTTCGTGCAATCGCCGCAGGATCATCGCGACGGCGCTCGCTCCCTGATGCACGCCGCCATGAATGCCGAATATGCCGGCTTCTTCGATATCGGCATGGTGCAGCGGAACGAGTTCAACGGCGTCGTCATGCACGGCACGATGTGCCTCATCCGCCGCACTGCGATCGAGAATGCCGGCGGCTGGTCGTCGGAAACCATCGTCGAGGACACCGATCTCGGCTTAAGCATTCTCGAACATGGCTGGATCGCGCATTACACCAACCACCGTTACGGCCACGGCCTGCTGCCTGACACGTTCGAAGCCTATAAGCGCCAGCGCCACCGCTGGGCGTTTGGCGGCTTCCAACTGGTGCGCAAGCACTGGCGGCGGCTGTTGCCGGGGGCGGTCGGGCTCACCCGCGAGCAGAAGCGCGAATACGGCATCGGCTGGCTCAACTGGCTCGGCTCCGACGCCATCGGCGTCGTGGTCGCGCTACTCAACATCCTCTGGGTGCCGTTCGTCGCCTTTGCCAATATCGCGGTGCCCGATCGCATCCTCACCATTCCGATCATCGCCGCCTTTACGGTCTCGGTCGCCCATTTCGTCGCGCTCTACCGGCTGCGGGTGCGCGCCACTCCCGGCCAGATGCTGGGCGCGGTCTGCGCCGCCATGTCGCTGCAATGGACCGTGGCGCGCTCGGTCGGGCTTGGCTTCATCCACGAGCGCATGCCGTTCCTGCGCACCGCCAAGGGCGGCGTCTCACGCAAAGGTCCCGATTTCCCGGCGTTCTGGGAGGCGGTGATCGCCGCGCTGCTCTTGGTCGGCGCGGCAACGCTCGTGATCACCAATTACAAGCAGGTCCACGAGATCAATATCTTTGCTGGCGTTCTCTTGGTGCAGAGCTTGCCGTTCCTGGCGGCGGTCATTCTCGCCACCGTCGAGGGTACGCGCTTTAACAGCTTCGCCTACTGGCGCGGCGTCGAGACCAAGATCGTCACCGCCATCGGCGCCAAAGCGGCCGATCTGTTGCCGCAGTCGCAGGAGGTCATGACCAAGGTCATGGCCGAACCGCCCAAGGTTTCCACCGATAACGTCGAAGCGGCGCAATAAGGGTCATGGCGAACCTATTGCTGCGCCCGCCGCGTCGGGCGGCGCCCGCGGCATTCACCAACTTGCAACCCTTCCCCGCTAGGCTTTGCGCATCCTTGGGGGAGGGGCTTTCCATGGTCGCAATTGCGCGAAAACTTGCGCTCGCGGCGGCGGGTGTCGGTTTCCTTGTTGCCGCGGTCGGCGCCGCCAATGCGGCCGGCGCGCTCGCCGTCGGCGTCTGCGGCGCCTACGGCTACGGCTTCGATTACAGCAAAGTCGCGGACGCCCGCGCGGCAGCAATGGGCAAATGCGCCGGCGGCCGCTGCAAGGTGGTCGGCGTCATCCGCAAGGGCTGCGCGGCCATGGCGGTCGATGCCAAGAACCCCTGCGGCTCGTTCGGCTGGGCGCTCAATTCCCATCTCGGCAAGGCCGAGAACATCTCGATGCAACGCTGCGCCCAATTCGGCGGCCGCGAATGCGTGGTGCGCGCCTGGGCCTGCGACGAGAAGGGCTAGCGCACCCTCTCAATATTTCGCGCTCACCCCGAGCCGCAGATAGGGCCCGCTGCGGCGGTCGGAATCCATCGACCAGCCAGCGCCGGCCGACCATTCGCTGGCGCCGACATGCAAGCCGGTCAGGTGTGCGCCGACTTCGAGCTGCCGGAAATCGGCGCACCACAGCATCGCGGTTTCCGGCCCGACGAACGCGGCATCAAAGACGCGATAGCCCAGCGCACTGCGCAAATATCCGGTCGGCCCGATTGAGACCAGCGAGCCATTGACCGCCGCCATGATATTCGCGGTCGGCTGATACCAGATATCGGTCGCGAATTGGGCGCCGACATAAAGGCCGCGCAGGCGGCTGCCGGGGTCGTAAGGCGAAAGCCGGTAGTCCTGCACGACCGGACCGGCGAACAGACCGACGGCAAGCGTGCCGCGCGCAAAGCGAATGCCCGGCAGCGCCGCGCCAGACAGCATGGTTCCGCCGATCTTGGTCGCAAGCGCGCTCGAGTTGTAGCTGTAGCGGCCGCCGTTCACCAAGAGCTTCAGCGTGAAGCCGTCGGCATTGAGGCCGGCCGGCGACCACAGCGTGCCGCCGTAAAGGAAGGCGCCGTAACGCCACAGATCGGTACCGCCGAACAGAAGAAACGAAGGTCTATTGGGGGAAGCGGTCTCCGCCCGGCCCACAATGGTGCACAAAAGCATACCTGCGACGGCGACCGCCATCGCGACAACAACGCGCAACGCGCACACTGAGGGCCCCCAACAACCACCCTGCGAACAACCCTAGGTTATAGCCGTGGTGTATTTTGCCAAGATGCAGCTGCACTAGCCGCGCGATCGGCCTGTGGAAAACATAAGACGCCGGAGTACCGGGCACCCACGGTGCTCGCCTGCGGTCTAATCGGATAAAGACGGCTGTGCGCGGGAACGGTTCGTATTGCCGCGTCCGCGCCGGCTACCGCCGCGCGCTTAAGAAGCGGATTGCCCCTTGGGAGCCCCACCCATTCTCTCAGCTTCGATGGCGGCCACTTCGAGCATATAGCTCAGCAGACCGCAGCCCTCGTTCCTCGCCATCGCGGCGAGCTCTCGCGACATGGAACCGATATAATCGACGGAGGCCCGGCGATCCCGCTTCCGCACTTGTGGCACTTTAGAGCGCGCGTCCATGTGTTTTCGGTAGGAAATAACAACCGTTGCGCAGCCATTGTGCACGTGGTTTGTGCTATTTGCACTCGCTTCCGGATATTTTTCTTTTTGATGGTCCATCAATCGTGATGGAAAAAATTCAACCGGCACGACGTTCCGTGATCGGCGTTACGCTGTGTGGTTGTGGCGAATGATCGATCGCGAGCTTTATGCTCGAGCGCGCGGCTTGGGTCGGCGCCAGCGCCTGCGTCAGTCTTTCCAACAGCGGGGCAATGCGGCGCAGATCGAGGCCGTCGCGGGCATAGATGCCGCTATTCGTTTCCGGCAGCGGCGGCAATCCGTCGGCGACGATTTCCAGCTCCGGAGTGAGCTGGCGTTCGTGGACCGACAGCACGCCGAAGCCGGCCACGACAGCGGCAAGGCGGGAGGAGAAGTCCGGAGCCGAAAAGGTGATGCTGAATTTCACGCCGGCGTTCTGCAACGCTTCCAGCGCCCGCCGATCGGCGTTGCTGCCCGGCCAGCCCACCAAGGGGATCGGGCCGCCCGGAGACAGCGCCAGCTTGGGCGATTTCACCCAAACCATTTTTTCCGACCAGCGCACGACGGCGTCCTGTGATGCCCCTTCCATATTGCAGAGGAACGCCAGATCGAGCGATCCGTGATGCAGTTCGCGCGTGAGCTGTTCCGACCGGTCGCAGCGGAAGCTTATTTGTTCGCCGGTCGGACTGCCTGAGCACTTCTCGAAAATCGTGACGAGATGCTGCTGCCCAAACCAGTTCGGCAACCCGATGACCAATTGGCGTGGCGCCGAAACCGGACCCGTGCAGGCGAGCAGCTCGTCGTTGATCGCCAGCATGCGCCGGGCATATTGCAGAACCAGGAGGCCGCGCGTGGTCAGCGTAATCCCGGGCCCCTTGGCAAAGACATCGCCGCCGAGCAGCTGGCCGAGCCGGGTGATCTGCGCGCTGATCGCCGATTGCGTCAGATCGAGCGCTTCCGCCGCCTTGGTGAAGCTGCCTGCATCGACCACCGCGGTCACCGCCCGCAATAGTTCGATTGGTACGTTCTTTTTCGCATGACGCCGATGCATTTGCCCCTCCCGCCGCGCCGTCCCCGCGCAACGATGATCGATCAGACTTGCGAACGTTTCATAATTGATCCCCCGCAATCTTGCGGATCTCCGCGCGCGTATTGGCGTCGATGTCGACCATTTCGGTGACGATCTTTTGCAGCTCGACGCCCGACTTCGGGCTCACCTCGATGTTGCTGCGCTTGCAGTCGCTGAGAAAGCCGTCGTCCTTCATCGTTGCGTCGAAAGCCGCCCGCAATATGCCGAGAGCTTGCGGACTAACACCGGGCGGCACGACATATGCCCGTCCGATGGAGGAGCTTTTGGCGAAAAAACCGATGACGGCGCGGTCGGCGTCGGTTTTCGCAAGCTCGATGCTCGCCGGAACGTCCGGTAGATCGGGGCTTCGCGCCATGCCTTGATAGAAGAAGATTCTGATCTTTTTGTCCGCCAGCCATTGCGGCCAGTAGGCGCGCAGGACGGGGAGCGAGCTCATGGCGGCCTCGACCTCGCCGCGCTCCAGCGCCAAGTTCGCCGCCTTGATGCCGTCATAGCCGCTGATGACCTTAAATCGCGCGCCGGCAAACTCCTCGAGCAATCGCGCATAGGTCTCGGTGGGTCCGGTGGACGCCAGGATGGTTTCTCTTGTTTTCAGGTCGGCGAGCGTGTGCACCGGCACCGTGTGCCAGACGTAAAAAACTTCATTGCTCGGGGCGATGCTGCCGATCCAACCGAATTTTGCGGCATCGTAGGCGACGCCTTCGATGCCCTGACCCTGGTATTGCGCGAGATTTTCGATCTCGGCGCCGATCGCAGTGCCGTCCTTCGCCGCGACGTTGTAAACGTAATTCGCGCCCCTGATGCCGTGGGCGCCGGGCATGTTCGACACGATGATGTCGGGATGCCCGGGAATGTGATCTGCAAGATGCCGTGCCATGACGCGGGCATTGAGGTCGTAGCCGCCGCCGACCGGAGTATCCACGAAAATGGCAATGGTCTTGCCTTGAAAATGATCGTCCGGCTGCGCCTGCATCCGATCGGGAGCCAAAACCACCGCCGCCGCAAGCAGCAAAGTCAGTATCGCGCTGGACCCGCGAACCTGGTTGGCTAACCGAGACATCCCGCATGCCTCCTTCGGCCGTACCGCTCGCGAGCGGAGCCTTTCGGTCGCATCGATCCCTCCGACTGCCCGTTTGGCTCGGCATGGACTTCTGCGTCATCGTGTTTGATGCAATCTCGAATTGCAAGAGAGGCAGAGGCTTCGCCTTAGCCTTTCGGCCCCGTTTGCGGACGCGGTTTTCGCCGGGTTTTGCCGTTGGCGTTATGAGGCGCGGCTAGCCTTTGGCCGATCTGCCCTGCAGGCTTGGGGTATGTCGCCCGGCATCGGCGGGCTATACTTGCAAGCTCAGCCGGGAATCGAACGATGACGGTTTCAACGACAATACAGTCGGATGTGACGGGTGAGCGATCTGCGGAATTGTCGCGGCGGCGGCTCGCGATCGGCTTCATGAATTGGGCGCATGCGCTCGATCACTTCGTCATCCTGATCTATCCGACCGTGGTCATCGAGCTCGAAGTCGTCTACGGCCGCTCCTATTCCAGCCTGATCTGGCTCTCGACCGCGTCCTTCGTCGCCTTCGGCCTGTTCTCGCTGCCGGCGGGCTGGATCGGCGATCGCTGGAGCCGTCGCAACCTGATGTTCGCGTTCTATCTGGGCTGTGGTGTATCGCTGATCGCCGCGGCTTTGGCGCCGTCGCTTTACGTCCTTGGCTTCGCGCTGTTTTCGCTCGGCGTGTTCGCCGCCATCTACCATCCGGTCGGCACCGCGATGATCATCGAGAAAGCCACCCAGCGCGGCCGCACGCTGGCGTTTAACGGCGTCTGCGGCAATCTCGGCGTGTCGCTGGCGGCCGGGATCACGGCGACGCTGACGGCGGCCCTGTCGTGGCGCGGCGCCTTTCTCATTCCCGGCGTAATCTGCGTTGTCACCGCTGCGGTCTATCTGTGGCTTGTACCGGAGGAGAAGGAAGGTCACGCGGCGTCGCGCTCGAAGGCGCCTGACGTGGCTCTGTCGCCGGTGCTCGCAGCGACGATTTTTGGACTGTTTGTCGTGGTCGCGCTCAGCGCCGGCCTGGTGTTCAACACCATCTCGGTGTCGCTGCCGAAGATCGTCGACGAGCGCGTCGGCAACGACATTTCGCTGGTCGCGGTCGGCGGGCTGACCACGGCGGTGTTCCTGTGCGGCGCGCTGGCGCAGATCACGGTCGGCCGGCTGGTCGAGCGCTTTCCGCTGCATATCCTGTTCGCCGCCCTTGCCATCATGCAGTTCGGCGGCGTGGTGTGGGCGGCCTATGCCAGCGGCGCGACATTATTGTTTGCATTGGCATTCACCATGGCGGCGATCTACGGCCAGATCACCGTGAACGATCTCGTCATCGCCCGCTACACCGCCGACGCCTGGCGCGGCCGCGTCTATGCGGTGCGCTATTTCCTCACCTTCATGATTTCCGGCGTCGCGGTGTCGATGATCGCGGTGCTCTATGGCCGCGGCGGCTTCGGGCTTGTGCTTGGCGCCACCGCCATCATCGCGCTCGGTTTCCTCATCGCCGTGCTGGCGATCGCGCTGATCGCCAATGGCGTGGAAAGAGCGCGCCTGCCGCAGCCGGCGGAATAACAAATCCGTACGGGCGCCCCTTGTGGGCGCCCGCTGGCTGAACGGGCGACCACGAGGGTCGCCCCCACGGTGGTTATGCCGGATTGCGTGCCGCCAGCGCCATACCGATCATCGCGGTGCCGCCGAACAACATGTTGATGCCGACGAGGAGCCCGAGCGCCCAGGCCGCGGTGCCGGGCAGTCCGGCGAAGATGATGCCGGCGAGAATGAGATCGACGATGCCCGACGCCAGCATCCAGGCCCAGCGGCCGGAGAGCTGCGCCTTATGCTCGAAGGCGTACATCAGCGTGGCGATGCCTTCGACGACAAAGAAGGCGATCAAGACCAGCGTCAGCGACAGCACACCGCTGATCGGCCAGAGAATGAGGATGATGCCGGCCGCCAGCGCGATGGCCGCGGACAAGAGCGCCCACCAGAAGCCGGGCGCATTGCGCATCCAGAATGTCGTGACGAGACCGACGCCGCCGGAGATCAGGAACAGCCAGCCGATCACCAGCGTGAACGCCAGCGTCGCGACCACCGGCACGACAATCGCCGCGAAGCCGAGCAGGACGAGGACAATGCCCTCGAATAGGAACAAGCCCCAATGGGCGTGGATGGTGCTCACGACTTCGCGTCTGAAGTCCTCAGTGCTGGTCGGTTGATTCAAGGTCATGGTCGTCTCCCTCAAAATCGGCCGCTGTGCGGAAATGGCTTGCGGCGCTCGGCTCAGTAACGCTCGGGAACGGGATTGGACCCATAGTGTCGCATAAATGCGACCCTTGCATAATGACCTTCGGCCACCTATTTAGAATTTGTGATGTTGAGCCTTCGGGTTCCATCGCAGACGGCCACTGTTGCGATTTGGGCGACGCCGGATGTACGCGCGCCTTGTCGGAACATGTGGCCGTTAGCATTTTACCGGAAATTATCTAATGCGCCGGGTCGGGGCGCGGGCGGGTTTGAAACCCGGCCCTACGCGTTCAATCGCGCAATCAAAGCGATCGCGCCTGCGGGCGCACGGACTTTGCCTTCATGGATGACGTAGGCAAAGACGTCGCGCGGCGCGGCCTTGGGCTTCGCCGCCGGGCCGACGCGCGGCAAATCGGCGGGCTCTTTGCCCCGCGCCCAGATTTGCAGCCGGTCCGCCCAGGCGTCGATGTCCTTCGGCGGATAGGCCGTCGCAATTGTGTCCTTGCCGCGCTGCAGGCGGGCATAGACGAAGTCGCCGGTAAGGTCGGCGATATTCAGATATTTGGCGTGGTCGGTAAATACGACCGGCATTTCGAATGTCCGCAACAGCGCAATGAATTCCGGCGTGCGGAAGCTGTCGTGACGAACTTCGATGACATGGCGCAGCGCGTGTCCATCGAATTTATCTGGCAGCAATTCGAGAAAGCCGCCGAAATCCGCCGCATCGAATTTTTTCGTCGGTGCGAATTGCCAGAGCAGGGGACCGAGGCGGTCGCCGAGCTCGGTCAGGCCGGAATCGAGAAACCGCTTGATCGAGTCGCCGGCTTCCTTGAGCACGCGCCGATTGACCGCAAAGCGCGGACCTTTGAGCGCGAAGACGAAACCCGCCGGCACTTCGCTTGCCCATTTGCGAAACGTCGCCGGCGTCTGCGAGCGGTAAAACGTGCCGTTGACTTCGATCGAGGTCAGCCGCTCGCCGGCATAGGCCAGCTCTTTCGCATGCGGCAGGCCTTTCGGATAAAACACGCCGCGCCACGGCTCGAACGTCCAGCCGCCGATGCCGATATAAATTTTGCCTGTTTTGGGAGTCATGCTGCTGTCACTAAACGATGCTAAATCAATAGCGTAAGCGGTAGCGGACTTGAGTAAGTGTAAACGTCCGCCGCTGCAACGGCCACGGTGAGACAGGCGACGCCGGATGAACGCGCGCCCTCGCTCGTGGTCGTTTCCGTTTTGGCCTCCCACGCGACATTGGTCCGCGGCCCGGCTATAAAACGCGGGCATCGGCGCCGCGGGTCCGCACGGCTCGCTAATTCCGCCGGGCATTTGGGGGAGGTCATGCAGCGCAAAGTCATCATCTCATGCGCGGTCACCGGCTCGGCCGACACGCCCGGCCGCAACCCGGCCGTGCCGGTGACGGCGGAACAGATCGCCACTTCGGCGCTCGATGCCGCCAAGGCCGGCGCCGCGATCGTGCACATCCATGTGCGCGATCCGAAGACCACCAAGCCCAGCATGGAGACCGCGCATTATCGCGAGGTGATGGAGCGCATCAGGGCGAAGAACGGCGACGTGCTGATCAACCTGACCACCGGTCCCGGCGCGCGCTTCACCCACGATGAAAGCGATCCGTCGAAACCTGGGCCCGGCAGCTCGCTGAAATCGCCGGAAGAGCGCGTGCGCCACGTCGTCGAGCTCAGGCCCGACATCTGCAGCCTCGATATGGGCAGCTTGAACATGGGCGACCGCGTCTTTGTCAACGCGCCGAGCCATCTGCAGGCCATGGCGGAGGCGATCACAACGGCCGGCGTTATGCCGGAGCTCGAAGTGTTCGAGACCGGCCATCTGCTGCTCGCCAAGCGCTTTCTCGAGCAGGGCTACGTCAAGCCGCCGGGCATGTTCCAGATTTGCCTCGGCATCTCCTGGGGCCAGCCGGCGACGCCGGAGGCCATGACCTATATGCGCAATTTGTTGCCGCCGGATTCGCCGTGGTTCGCCTTCGGCATTTCGCTGCATCAATTTCCCATGGTGGCGCAGACCGTGCTGCTCGGCGGCCATCCGCGCGTCGGGCTTGAGGACAACATCTATCTGGAAAAAGGCAAGCTGGCGCCCAGCAACGCGGCGCTGGTCGAGAAGGCGGGCAAGATCATCGAGGTCTTGGGCGATCACGTCGCCACGCCCGGCGAGGCACGGCAGATTCTCGGGCTGGCTTCAGACCGGCCGTGACGAAAACCCCGGCAAGTCCGCCGGCGAGTCCGCCAGATTGAGCCGATGCCTGTTCGGCTTTAGCCTCGGCCGCGAGGTGACGAGGGAAGGCGGAATGGGGGAGACCGACCGCTATCAGCCGGAGATCGACGGCCTGCGTGCCGTTGCGATCACGCCCGTGGTGCTGTTCCATGCCGGCGTGCCGGGGCTTCCGGGCGGCTATGTCGGCGTCGATGTCTTTTTCGTGCTGTCGGGTTTTCTGATCACCCGGCTCCTGCTCACCGAACTCCGTGCGACCGGTTCCATTGCATTCGCCGATTTTTATGCGCGGCGCGTACGGCGGCTGTTTCCCGCGTTGGCGAGCGTCGTCACCGCGGCGCTCGTGCTCGGCATTTTTATCCTGAGCCCGGCGCTGGAGCGGCCGGAACTGTCGCGGTCCGCCGTCACCACCATGGCTTTCGTGTCGAATGTCTATTTCTGGCGCGCCCAGGCCGCCTATTTCGCGCTGTCGGCCGAGTGGCTTCCGCTGCTGAATATGTGGACGCTCTCGGTCGAAGAGCAGTTTTACCTGCTGTGGCCCGCGTTCTTGATCGGCGCGGTGTGGATCGGACGGCGGACGGGACGGTCCTGGGCTGGGATCGCCGCGGCAGCGCTTGCCGTACTGTTCGCTGCGTCGTTCGCGATATTCTGGTGGGGCACCCAGCACAAGGCGACGGCAACATTCTATCTGACGCCGGCGCGGGCTTGGGAATTCGCGCTCGGCGGCGCGCTAACGTTCGCGTCGGATCACGTGAGCGGCATGCGCCGCACAGGACGGATTTCGGTTACGCTTGGTCTGGTCGGCATCGCGGCCGCGGTGACGATGCTTCATGGATTCTTTTTCCAAAGCGTCGCCGTTGCTGTCGCCGGCACCGCGGCTGTGCTCGTCGGCCTCGCCGCGGCGCCCGCCGCGATGGCCGTCCGCGTTTTGCAGGTGAGGCCGATGGTCGTGATCGGCAAGCTCTCCTATTCCTGGTATCTGTGGCATTGGCCTTTGTTGGTGTTCAGCCGCATTGCGGCGCCCGGCCAGCACAGCCTGACTCGCTCGCTTGTGGTCGCATTAGGCGCGTTGGCGCTCGCCGCACTCACTTACGCCGGCATCGAGAGCCCGATCAGGCGGTGCCGGCCCTGGCCATTTTCGAAACCGCGCCAGACGCTCGCAGCGGGCGGCGTCCTGTCGCTTGCGGTCGCCGCGCTGGCGGCGGTGCTGAACCTTCAGGCTAATGCGCAAATGCGGCGCGATCCCTGGCTTGCCGCGATAGCCGCCGCCGCGCGAAAATTGCCGCAGAAGCCCGGCTGCAACATGGCGCAGCGTTTCTCCGCGCTGGCGCCGGCGGAGCAGTGTCGCGTCGGTCCTGCCGCCGCGCCGCCGCGCATTCTGGTGTGGGGCGATTCCCAGGCCGAGCAGCTTGCGCCGCTGTTGCAGGCGGACGGCCAGCGCGCCGGCTACGCCGCCGCGACGTGGTCGATGAGCAGCTGCTCGCCCGTCATGCCTGAAGGTGTGGAGAGCGACCTCGCCACTGCCTGCCGTGCTTTCGATCGGGCGGTGCGATCGCGGCTGCCGTTGCTGGCGCAATCCGGTTTCTCCGGCATCTTCGTGGCGTCGCGAAGCTTCGGCTATCAGGGTCCCCATGCCCGTCCGCAAGCGCTCGCTGAGTGGCAATCCGGCTGGCGGGAGATTTTCGCGAATGCGCGCGGCAGAAACCTGCGCGTGCTGCTGCTGGCGCCGATCCCGGTTTTCCCGCTGCCGCTGCCGCAATGCCTGGCGCACGCCTCGCCCGGCCAGTGCGGCCTCGACAGGAGCGCGGTTGAAAAGCGCCGCGCGCCGCTTCTTGCCGCGCTCGGCGAGATTGCCGCTGGCTACGATAACGTCCGCATCTGGGATTCGCTCGATCTTCTCTGCGGCGCGGAAACCTGCACGCCGATGCGCGACGGCCTGATCGCCTATTCGGATAGCGGCCATTTGTCGATCCTCGGCGCCCGCGCGCTGGCGCCGTTCGCCGCGCCGCAGCTGGCCTGGCTGCGCGGCCAATAGCACGCGGCGGTAGCGGGGACAGCGCGGACCGGTCCGGCTATAACGCGAAAGATCAAAAGCGGGGGAACGCCAATGACCATTCGCGTTGCGGCGGTCGAAGTCAGCCATTGGCATGCGCTCAACGATGCCGCTTATCTGCGGCATCTCCTGGCCATGCCGGATGTGGAGCTGGTTGCCGTGCAGGATTCCGACGCCGCGCTTGTCAAAAAGCGCGCAGCCGAAGTGGGCAATCCACCGACCTATACCGACTACCACGCCATGCTCAAGGCAACGCGTCCGGATTTCGTCGTCGCGCTCGGACGGCACAGCCAGATGGCGGCGATTGCTCATGATCTCCTCGATGCCGGTTATCCCTTCCTGATGGAAAAGCCGATGGGGATCAGTGCGGCGGAGGTGGAGTCGGTCGCTGCGAAAGCGGCAAAACAAAACGCTTTCGTCGCGGTTCCCTTGGCGCAACGCTACGGTGCCTTCGCCAAGCGCGCCCGCGAACTTTTGGCCGAAAATCGTTTCGGACCGCTGTCGCATATTTATGTGCGCATCAACCGTCCGGCGCCGCCGCGCTATCCGGCCTGGGACTGTGCCTGGATGCTCGACCCGGCGGAAGCGGGCGGCGGAGCCTTGCGCAATCTTGGCCCGCACGGGCTGGACATGTTCCTGCACCTCACCGGCGAGGAGGCGCAGGTCACCGGCGCGCAGTTGAGCCGCCGCGCGCATGGCTGTGCCGTCGAAGATTACGCCACGGTGACGTTGCGCTCGGCGAGCGGCATTCTCGGCACCGTCGAGGTCGGCAATACCTTTCCGCGCGACGGCACCGACGGCGAATGGAAGCTCGCCGGCCGCGACGCCATCCTCACCATGAAAGACGGTGTGGTGAAGCTCGCCGCCAAAGAGGGCGATCAAAACCTCACCGGCACCGACCTGACCGCGCCCTATTTCACCGCGGTGCGCGATGCGCTCGATCACTGGCAGGCGGGCAAAGCGCCGCCGATCGGCGTGCAGGATTGCCTGCGCGCGGTGCGGCTGATCGATCAGGCCTACGCGCGCGCGTCCGCGTAAGCGGGGCAGGAACTAGCTTACGCAGCTTTCACTTGAATCGTATGCGGTCGTAAACCGCCGCGAAGGGCAAATCGAGCGCGAGCCGTTCGATGCGGACGACGGCGCCTTCGCCTTCAAGCACGTCGGCGCTGGCCGGAAAATCCGCTGCACCGCGCGTCCACACCCAGGCCTTCATCGCGTCCTGGGCGAACACGAGATAGGCCAGCAGGCTTGGCAGACGAAGATACTCCGCCGCCTTGTCGCCGAGGTCGATCCGCTCGGACGACGGCGAGAGAACCTCGGCAATCAGCACCGGCGCGGTCGCCTTCAGATCGCCGGACGCTTCCCCCGCTGCGTCGACGACGACATCGGGAAAGCGAATAGAGTCTGGCCCAAGATCGACGCCAAACTCGGGCAGCACCGCGAACCGATCCGGGTCGAGGCGCGCCGTCAGCGCCTTGAGCAGGTTCGCGGTAATCTGCCAATGCGCCCGTGAGCCCCCGGTCATCATGATCACACGCCCCCGATCGAGCTCGTAGCGTTCCTCGCGGCCCTGCACCCAAGCGAGGAAGTGCTGCTGGTCCATGTGTACGGGCAGTTGGACGTTCATGCCGGCAAGTCTCTCTGTTCGGCGCCATTCTAGTCATTTGTTGAACAAGAAAAAAGGGCGCGACTTGCGCCGCGCCCTTTGTAGATTGACTCGGATGATGGATTAGAAATCCATCCCGCCGCCGCCGCCCGGCATCGGGGGCATGGCGTCCTTCTTCTTCGGCAGCTCGGCGACCATCGCCTCGGTGGTGATGAGGAGACCCGCGACCGAGGAAGCGCCTTGCAGAGCCTGGCGCACGACCTTGGTCGGGTCGATGATGCCCTTCTTCACCATGTCGACGTAATCGCCGCCCTGGGCGTCGAAGCCGAACGAGTAGTTGGAGTTCTCGAGGATCTTGCCGACGATGACGGAGCCGTCCTCGCCCGCATTGGTGGCGATCTGCCGGGCCGGAGCCTGCAGCGCCTTGCGCACGATCTCGACGCCGTGCTTCTGGTCCTCGTTCGCGGTGCGCACTTTCTTGAGCGCCTCGGTGGCGCGCAGCAGTGCCACGCCGCCGCCCGGAAGAACGCCTTCCTCGACCGCGGCGCGGGTCGCATGCATCGCGTCGTCGACGCGATCCTTGCGTTCCTTTACCTCGACCTCGGTAGCGCCGCCGACGCGGATCACCGCGACGCCGCCGGCGAGCTTGGCCAGCCGCTCTTGCAGCTTCTCGCGGTCGTAGTCGGAGGTGGTCTCCTCGATCTGCGCCTTGATCTGGGTGATGCGGTCTTCGATGTCCTTCTTCTTGCCCGATCCGTTGACGATCGTGGTGTTCTCCTTGTCGATCATCACCTTCTTGGCCTTGCCGAGCATGGCGACCGTGACGTTCTCGAGCTTGATGCCGAGATCTTCAGAGATCGCTGTGCCGCCGGTCAGGACCGCGATGTCCTGCAGCATCGCCTTGCGGCGATCGCCGAAGCCCGGAGCCTTTACCGCCGCGACCTTGAGCCCGCCGCGCAGCTTGTTGACCACCAGCGTGGCCAGTGCCTCGCCCTCGACGTCCTCGGCCACGATCAGCAGCGGCTTGCCGGTCTGCACGACGGCTTCCAGGAGCGGAAGGAGTTCGTTCAGAGCGGAGAGCTTCTTCTCGTTGATGAGGATGTAGGGATCCTCCATCTCAACGCGCATCTTGTCGGCGTTGGTGATGAAGTAGGGGGAGATATAGCCGCGGTCGAACTGCATGCCTTCGACAACGTCGAGCTCGGTCTCGAGGCTCTTCGCCTCTTCCACCGTGATCACGCCCTCGTTGCCGACCTTTTCCATCGCCTTGGCGAGGTAGTCGCCGATTTCCTTGTCGCCGTTGGCGGAAATGGTGCCGACCTGGGCGATCTCGGCGTTCGAGGTGACCTTCTTCGAGTTCTTCCTCAGCTCCTCGACCACGGTCTCGACCGCGAGGTCGATGCCGCGCTTGAGGTCCATCGGGTTCATGCCGGCGGCAACCGCCTTCGAACCCTCTTTCACGATGGCGGCGGCAAGCACCGTCGCCGTCGTGGTGCCGTCACCGGCGATGTCGGAGGTCTTCGAAGCGACCTCGCGCACCATCTGCGCGCCCATATTCTCGAACTTGTCCTCAAGCTCGATCTCCTTGGCGACGGTGACGCCGTCCTTGGTGATGCGGGGAGCGCCGAACGATTTATCCAGCACGACGTTGCGGCCCTTGGGGCCGAGCGTCACTTTCACCGCATTGGCGAGAATGTCGACGCCGCGCAACATCTTGTCGCGCGCATCGACGGAGAATTTGACTTCCTTGGCAGCCATAGAAATTCACTCCTGTTCGTCACCCTGAGGAGCGAGCGAAGCTCGCCTCGAAGGGTGCTGTTTCGGAATGTCATCCTTCGAGGGCCGCTGCGCGGCCGCCTCAGGACGACGGTTTTTTTGGTTACGCGGCCTTCTTGCGGGCTACCTGCTCGTCGAGCACGCCCATGATGTCGGACTCCTTCATGATCAGGAGGTCCTGGCCGTCGATCTTGACCTCGGTCCCCGACCATTTGCCGAACAGCACGCGCTCGCCGACCTTGATATCGATCGGGATCAGCTTGCCCGCCTCGTCGCGGCCACCCGGGCCGACGGCGATGACTTCGCCCTGCGAGGGCTTCTCTTTGGCGGTGTCCGGAATAATGATGCCGCCGGTGGTCTTTTCCTCGGCATCGATGCGCTTGACGACGACGCGATCGTGAAGCGGACGAAACTTCATGGTGTCCTCCTAAGTTATTGAAAACGAAGACGTTTGTGAGTGTGGCAGCGGCCGCTTGAAGAGTCCCTCGGCAGACCGCTTGATGCTGAGTTGGGGCGTGGTCTTGGCGCCCACAAGAGGTCTCTCAAAATTATTTAGCACTCCTCGAAACCGATTGCCAACAGCCGGTGCGCCAGCCCTTCGCGATTGGTTAACCGCCGCAGGTTCCTGGAGGTCGGATGAAATATTCCGGTTCCGGCCGAGGAAACTTGTCCCAGGAAGTTCCGTTGAAATCGGGACAAGTGTAGTTCCAACCGCGCTGTTAGCACCGTGTCAGGGATGCTGCTAGTGCCTTGAAAGTACACAACTTATTCACTTTTGAGGCTTGCAATAGCAGAGCGAGTTCGAAACATTCCCGTGCCGGGATTGGAGGGCACTATGGTGTCGAAAGAGTTTCGCAATCAGCTCGAAGGCTATGGATTGACCACCGCCAATATTCTCTACCGGCGGCCGGACCATCCGTGGCTATTACAGACCTATGTCTGGCAGGATTACGACCTCTGCCCGAACTTTCCGGTGCTCAACAAATTCCTCAATTTCTGGCTGGAGAAGCTTGAGGGCCCGCTGCACTCCGTCACCGTGGCGCATGCCCGGCTGATCAAGCCGGCCGAGATCCGCGCCGTCGACGGCGAATTCCGGCTGCATTGAAACCGTAGCCCGGATCGAGCGTGGCTCGATCCGGGAGTGAGATCCTCCCGGATATCGCAGTGCGATATCCGGGCTACCAATTGCGCCTGAGCCGCCTTTACCGAAACTTCAGCCGCTCATTGTAGCATCGCCGGCGATTTTACCGGGACTGCCTTGAGCGTCCCGCCCATTTTCCGAGCGACACGCAGGGGTGTGCTCGTCACGCGCCGAAGCCCGATATGGCATTCGATCCATCCGCGCCGGTACTCGTCGTCGACGGTCACGACGCCGAGATTGCTATCCTCCGCGCGCTGCTGCGGCGATTGCGCGCCGTCAACGTCGACGATGCGGCCGATGGCGGCGCAGCGCTCGCCAAGATGCGCGCCAAGCGCTACGGCCTCGTCATCGCCAGCTGGGACATGGCGCCGCTGACCGGCCGCGACTTCCTTTATGAGATGCGCAGCGACCCTGGCCTCAGCCGCATTCCCGTGGTCGTGACCGGCGAATCCAAATCCGACAATGTCATCTCTGCGAAGAGAGCGGGCGCCAACAGCTACATCGTCAAGCCGTTCAATGCGCAGGCGCTCAAGGTGAAAATCGACGCGGCGTTCGCGACCAAGGCGGCGCCGCTTGCGGAGCGGCAGCACGTCCCGGAAGCGCCGCCGCACTCGCCATCGGCCCAAGCCGAGGCTGCCGACGCCGAGCGGACCAAATTCGACGGCGTCTTTACCGTCAGCCTGAAATAGCCGGCGGCGGCGATTCCGCCTGCACTTAGCTTTTTGCCGTCATCCTGAGGTGCCCGCGCGCGGCGCGGGCCTCGAAGGATGCGCGGCCCGGGCCGTCGCCCTTCGAGGCTCGCTTCGCTCGCACCTCGGGGTGACGGAATTATCCCGGCGTCAGCACCCCGACGATCGCGCCGAGCAAGCACGTCGTCAGCGTGCCCGACACGATCGATTTTAAGCCGAGCGACACCACCTCGCCGCGCTTTTCCGGGCACATGGTGGAGAGCCCGGCGATCATGATGCCGAGCGAGCCGAAATTGGCGAAGCCGCAGAGCGCGTAGAGCATGATCAGCTTCGAGCGCGGATCGAGCGTGCCTTGCGGCAGCGCCGCGAGCTGCAGATAAGCGACGAGCTCGTTCAAAATTGTCTTGATCCCCATCAAGCCGCCTGCCGTCACCGCCTCGCTCCACGGAATGCCCATCAGCCAGCACACCGGCGCCATGACCCAGCCGAGCGCGCGCTGCAGCGTCAGCGGCGCGCCGAGAACATCCGGCAGGAGGCTCAAGATTGCATTGGCGAGGTAAACCAGCGCCACGAACACGATCAGCATGGCGACGATGTTCAGCAGGAGCTCGAGCCCGGCGCCGGTGCCTTTGACGATGGCGTCCATGGTCGAATGCGCCACCTGCTCGACGTCGTCGAGCTTGCCGCCGGTGTGCTGCCCGTAAGGATCCGGCACCATGATCAGGCTGATCAGGATCGCCGCCGGCGCGCCGAGCACCGAGCAGACCGCGATGTGGCCGGCGGCGTTGGGGATCGCAGCCGAGAGGATCGTCGCATAGAGCACGAACACCGTGCCGGCGATGCCGGCCATGCCGCCGGTCATGACGATGAACATTTCGCTGCGCGTGAGCTGCGCCAGATAAGGCCGGATGAACAGCGGCGCCTCGACCTGGCCGACGAAGATATTGGCCGCCGTGGAGAGCCCCGCGGCGCCGCCGACGTCGAGCGTCTTTTCCAGCGCCCAGGAAAAACCGCGCACCACCGGCGGCATAATGCGCCAGTAGAACAACAGCGAGGAGAGCACGCTCATCACCAGCACCACCGGCAGCGCCTGGAAGCCGAGGATGAATTGCGCCGCCGGCGTCTTGACGTCGAACGGCGGCGCGCCGCCGCCGACATAGCCGAACACGAAGGAGGTGCCCGCTTTGGTGGCGTCGGCGACCGCATCGACCGCGCGGTTGATCCAACCGAAGGCGATCTCGGTCTGCGGCACTTTGAGCATCAGCAGCGCCAGCGCGAAGGTAATGCCGAGCCCGGTCACCACCGGCCGCCACGGCACCGCGCGGCGGTCCTCGCTGATCGCAAAGGCGAGCGCAAGAATGGCGAACACGCCCAGCGCCGATTGCAGGTTTGGCATGATCGATTTGGCCCCGATTCCCCGTCGCTTCTTATAACCTCATCCGCTCGTCCCCGCGAAAGCGGGGACCCAGACCAGCAGGGAGAGGGCACAGCATGTTTGGGGAGGAGGCACCTTGCCGTTCGTGGCAGGCTGGCCGATGCTGGTTCGCATGAAAGTCCGCGAAGTTATTCACTTCATTGCACAAGACGGCTGGTTCCTGGTTGCCACGCGGGGCTCCCATCGCCAATACAAGCACCCAACCAAGCCAGGCCGTGTTACAATTGCCGGGAAACCATCCGACGATATGGCGCCCGGCACGCTCAACAGCGTGCTCAAGCAGGCCGGATTGAAGGAACAAAAATGATGCGTTACGCAATCGTTATCGAAAAGGCCGGGGGCAATTTTTCCGCTTACGTTCCGGATTTGCCCGGCTGCGTCGCAACCGGCGCGACAATTCCCGAATTGGAAACCGAAATCCGCGAAGCGATCCGGTTTCACATCGATGGATTGAAAGCGGACGGCGCCGCCGTGCCGGCACCGACCAGCATCGCGGAATACATCGAGGCGTAAGGCGCGTCCCCGAAGCACGTTATAACCTTATCCGCTCGTCCCCGCGAAAGCGGGGCCAGCGTCAAGGAAAACTGGATTCCCGCAGGGAAGGGGCGGGTCGATTACTCTCTTCCTCTTGCCCCGCGCACGATGAACGCGCGTTGCCGAAATTGCCCAAATCCGCCGCTAACCGGCTCTAATTCCGCCCCGGCGGCTGCCTCTAATAAAACACGCGTTTGAATCCGCTTTAGAGGAGGCCACCACATGCGCAACCCGATCACGCTGTCACTGACCGCTGGTGCCGTGGCGCTCGGCGCGCTCATCCCGCTCGCCGCCGCCAACGCCGCCGATATGAGCATGGCGCCGCCATACCAGCCGCCGCCGCAAGCGCAATATGCGGCGCCGCCCGCCTACGGCCCGCCGCCGGTCGAGGAAGGCTACGCCTATCCGCCGCCGCCGCCGGCCTATTACGCGCCGCCGCCCGTCGCCTATTACGGCTACGCCGCTCCGGCCTATTACGTGGCGCCGTACTATTACGGCCGCGGCGGCTATTGGCGCGGCTACGGCCCGCGCTTCGCTTACGGCTACGGGCGCGGGCATTGGCGGCGGTGAGGGCGGCGGCGCTGCGTCATCGGGGAGCGGTGACGTAAAGCGCTTTCTCATCATCGTTACCGGACTTCGGGCCGGCGATTCATGCGGCCGCGCAGCCGAGCTCCAGCGCGGCCGCTAACGCGAAATGTCTCCGCTCGAAATTACACGGGTGATTTCCAGTAAAAGCTCCGCAGCCGTACATCCTGATATTTCTAGACAGATATCGTCGAGCGTTGCGCTGAAGGAAATGCCCATTCGCGGATTAAATAGGCCGATCTGACTGAGCGCTCGCGAACCTGCTGAATTGTTTAGGGCAGCATAAGTTAGCAGCTGCTTTAAATCCACAGCTCGGAATTTGCGTTGGCCAGCTTTAATTTCGAACAGTGACGAAGCGAAATAGATGTCCCCTTCGCAGGATCCGATTATTCCAGCTCCGGAAAACTTTGGACGCACTTCGAGCTTTTGACCTCTAAACTCCCGCACAAAAAATGTTCTAAGCCGCCTCACCTGTTCCACGCAATCCTCAATCTCGCTACGGATAGGGTCCGCAATCGTCTTGGGCTGAATACCCTCCAGCCGCGATATTTTTATTCTTGCCTCTTCGATCGCGGCTCTAAAGATATCATCGGACAATTTTCGAACTTGCGCCCCTTCAGATATTGCGCAAAAGGCATTAAAAGAGATTTCGTTAATAAAACCCCGCCGTTCCGATGCAACACTTGACTTTAAAATAGGAAACTCCCTCTCATACAGCTGAAGATTAATTTTTCGAATGTATAAATCGATCGCTGGCGCTAGGAGACGCCACGTTGAGGTGTGATTTTGCGCAAATGATGTCTCTGACGTCATAACGGAACAATCCAGGTCTCCGACTGGAATTTCTCAGATGCCCAATCGCGAACGAGGTTCTCAAAGGGAGATAATTCTGGCGCGATATGTTGTCGCCAGTGTCGACCTTCATCTGCAAGCGCGTAAGAGGCAATGATAAATGCTCTTCGTTCTGTCGGCCCGAGTGTTCGGAAATTTGCTTTCAAATTAGAAAGCCAATACGTGGCTCTCCATCTAGCCATCGCCAAAATTATATCTCTCCGGATAAGTGAGCTCCGTGCCCTATCGTAGGCCTTATGGAGAGTTTCCTCATCTTCCGGGCCCGAGCTGCACGCCAGAAGCCGGATCGCATAGCTTAAGTTCAAGTCAGTTCGTAGTACATGCGATCGCTTGCCAATAAGAGACCGGACGTACTCAATTATTCGGCGCTGAATCTCAGGTTGTAGGTCTGCATGCAATAACCTTGCGGTGAGGAGTACGTTCGCATAAATCGGATAAAGTAGTTCTGAATTTTCAATTAGAGATAGTACTGCCTCGCTGCGCTGTGGTTCATCTATATAGCGTATTGCGGCAACAATTTTTTTTGACAAACTGATGTGTATTCGGCTTTTGGTTAGTTCGGCTTTTAAAAGAGAAAGAATGTCGATTTTTCCAAGTTCCTCCTTTAGCGCTACATAATCCGCCGCCGCAGTTGGTGAATATGGATCAAATCTGACTGAAAGTCTGAGCAGATTTTGTGACTGCTCTTCCAAGTCAGGGTTGCTACGATCAGCTGGCCCTTCTTCGACGTTCGCTCCAAGGGGACTAGTTGCGATGAATTCCAGTCCAGACATTATTCGGGTCTTTGCCTTCTGCAATTGGAGGCCTTGTGTGTGCAGCAGACGTTCCGAGAGATACAGTAGAGCGTTGAATGCCTCTTCATAGGTATCAGCAAATAAATGGAAGTCGTCCGCGAAACGGCAGAAAAGTATTCCCTCGGCTCGTAGGAGCCGATCGATTTGATTTCAGCAATAGTTCTGATAAAATCCTCGCAGCGGGCCCACCAATCGGTAGGCCTAAGGAGTATGTATCCGAAAAATTGGAAAGAAAATCCATTATTTTCGACGGCTGATTTCCTGGTAAGCGAAGTTGGCGGAGTACATTTTCCAGCCGGTGATGATTTAGCCTCGGATAGAATTCGGAAATATCGCATGTGACTACGAATTTGCTTTTGCCTGCATTCACGAGGGATGTTTCCATGAATGTGCGCCAATTATAGTTTCCATCGAAAAGCTCGACATCCGTCACCTCGGAATTAAATCGATAAGAGAAAATGAGGTTGTCTTCTTTAGGAATCCGCACGACTTCGGCATTCTGAGCAATCGACAATACGACACCCAAAAAGAAAGCGTTCCAAAGGGGGTCTAGTTGAGTGGCCCAGCGAAATCCGGTGTAGCTAACGGGTGCTAGCGCGCTAATGTTTGACGGCGGAAATCGTGCTAGGCGCTCGGGAAAATTGGCATCAATATCCAATAATAACTCGATACACTCTTTTGGTTTGTCGAAGAAAATGTGGTTTTCAATCGGAAACGGAAAAATATCCGTATCTCCATACTCCGTGATGTTTAAAAGGGCGCGTTTAAAGAAGGGCTGCATAGCTGGCTGGGTCCACTGTGGGTTGAGCCTATTCATGACAATCTAGGGGCGCAACTGAGTCGGTGGATTGTGGACTGCGTGTGCTACCTACTGGCGCACGCCTTTCGCGAAGGTATTCGAGAATGCGGAGCGGGTACGGTAGTTGCGGGCGGAGTGATACGGCCCGTTCCCCGGCCAACTCGGGCATCATGCCTGCCGATAATACGGTCAGCACGTTGACATGGGTGCCCACCGAGAGCTCAAACACGGCCGTCCCTCCGTTAGAGACGCGCCCTTGACGGTCGTCCCCGTTTCAGCTACACAGTGGACGAATCAGAAATCCCGCTCGACGAAGGACGCCTTCGCGAGGGTACTCCTAGGCGGAGCGGGGGCGGTTCCCGGAGATGCAGCGATACACTGCATATCCGGGCGGTTCTGGGCATCGACCGTCCGGCGCGTGACCGGACTGCCAGGTGCTGGCTGCACTGGTGCCGGAGAGGGTCCTCCCGTTTGGATCCGGTGATTCCAGGAAGCGCGGCCCGGAACCGAGTCGAGTAAGTCCTCGGCGCATGACCGCGGTGGGGCGCCGAAAGGCGAGGGCGCCGCCGCTTCGATCCCGCACTGTGCGGGAGGAAGCGATGGTGCTCGCCGCACACGCTGGCAGGCTTTTCTTGCTGCGGCGGGGCGGAACCCGTGGTGCGCCTGTCGGCGCTCCGCCTCCCTTCTTTTAAGGGAGGATGTTGGAAGGGCTTTCTTACAGTGGCGTGGCAAGACTCGGATGCGAAGGCGCATCGCGAGAACGAAGAAGAATTATCCGCCCCCGCGAAAGCGGGGGAGGGGGACCATGCGAGCGCAAGCGAAGCATGGTGGAGGGGGCCTCTGAGATGGAGCTTCGTTGCCGTTGCAGGAAAAGCTCGAATGCCCAGGCGCGACGACGAATTTTGCGTCGCGTCGCCGCCCGCGCCCCTTCCACCGCGCCAGAGCGCGGTCCCCCTTCCCCGCTTTCGCGGGGCAGGATGGCTCGTCGAGGCTGGGCGGTGAAACACATGAGCACCACGGCGCGCTCACGACCGCAAGCGTTGCGCGTCGCTGCGGCGCCACAAGAGATACGACAAGAGAACAAGGCCGGCGCCGACCACCAGTACGAACGCGACAGTGAACTTGAGCAGCATCGCTTCCGGCGCGAAAAGCGCGGCGAATACGATGGCGAGGCCAGTCAGCATCACCGGCCAGCGGGCGAGCCGATGCGTGCGGTCCCAAACCTGGTCGCTGGCGAGCGTCCACGGCGTGCGGATGCCGATCATGAAGTTCGAGCGCAGTTTGTCGAGCTGGCCGCCGGCAAGCGCGATCGTCGCGCCGATCAGGACAAACACGAAGGGCGTCGGATCGATCGGCGCGGCGCCGTGCACGGTCGAGATCAGGGTGTCGACGATCCACAGATGCACGATGGCGACGAGAGCGACGGCGCCGATCCATCGCGTCGCATAGGGCAGGCGCGACAAAATAAGATTCGCGCGCCGCGGCTCGGCGCGCGCCAGGCCGGCGAAAATGGCGGAGAGAACCAGGGCGGCAAGCGGCATCAGCGCCAGCGGGGCAAGCGGACTGCCATGGGCGGTGGCGACGCCGTGCGCGTTAAAGCGCAGCGGCACGCTGGCGGGGAGCACGGCCGCTGCCGCAAGCGACAGGGCGGCCATGGCGAGAATGATGATGGCGGAGACGATCAGCGGACGGCGAATGCTCATGGCACGGCTCCTCTCGGTTGCCGGCGGTCCGCCGGCGTGTGCGAAAGATCGAACGCACCGGTTAGACAGGCGCCGCGCCGCGAGGTTCAAAGCCGCGGCACGCCGAAATTCGGACGATTATTGTTTTGGCTGCGCGCCGGCGACCGGCGCCAGCACCCGGACCTCGGGCTTGCGATCGATGAAGCTTACGGCGCGGTAGGCGTTCACCAGACCGGCGCCGAACGGAGAATCCGGAACCGGCGGCCCGATCCGCGTGGCGGTGGCGATCAGGATGCTGCGGATATCGCCTGGCTTGAGCGAGGGATTGCGCTCGAGCAGCAGCGCGGCGATGCCGCTGACATGCGCGGCGGCAATCGAGGTTCCGCTAGAGAGCGCATAGGCGCCGCCCGGCGCCAGCGCCAGAATGTCGACGCCGGGGGCGGCGACGGCGATATAGCGGCCGCGATTGGCAAGCGCGAACACATGCTCGGCGTTGTCGGTCGCGGTGACGGCGATGACGTCGGGATCGGCCGCGGGATAAAGCGGCTCGGACTGCGGCCCGCCATTGCCGGCCGCCGCGACCAGCACGATGCCTTTGGCGTAGGCGGCCGCCAGCATGCGCGCCAGCATCGGATCCGCCGGGCCGGCAAAGCTCATATTCACGACGCGCGCATTGTTGTCGGCGGCCCATTGCAGGCCCTTGTCGATGGCAAAAGAGGTGCCCTTGGCTTCGCCCGGACTGTCGTCGAAGGCATGCACCGCCAATATCTGCGCGCCCGGCGCGATGCCGATGAGCTTGCCATGCGCGGCAATGGCGCCGGCGATCGAGGTGCCGTGCGGATGCGGCGTGTCGCTGCCGGCAAGCGCGTCAAAGCTTTTCACGATGGCGCCGTTGAGGTCGGGATGTTTGGCGTCGATTTCGGAGTCGATCACGGCGACCGTGACGTTCCTGCCGGTCGCAATCTGATGCGCCTGCGCGATTTGCAGCTCGGCCAGAACATATTGGGCGGCATCGCCCGCGGTGGCGGGAGTGGCTTTGGCGCTGTTTTCCTGCAGCGCGAACAGATAGTTCGGCTGCACGGTGGCGACGATGTTTTCGCTGCCGAGCGCCTGCACGACGCTCGCCACGCTGCGGCCGCCGCCGATGCGCCAGCGATAAAGGCTGGTGCCGATCAGCGGGAAGCCTCGCGCTTCCAATTGCGCGAGATTGTAGCGTTGGGCGAACTGGGCGATGGCTTGCGGCGTGGTGCCCGGCGCAAAAGAAACGACGATCTCGTCGGGCACGAACGGCGGATTGCCTTGCGCCGGCGCTGCGCCGCCCCCGCCAGTGCCGCCGCCGGCAGCCCGCGCGGCTGCACCGCCGACAATGCCGCCGCCGACGATGCCGCCACCGACGGCGCCGCCGCCGCCGCCAACGATCGGAGGATGCCGCGGCGGCCAACCGCGCCGGCCGGGAGGCGGGCCGACATATCTGCCGCCGCGCGGTGGGGGCGGCGGGCGGCGCCAGATCGGGCCGCCCATCATTGGCCGGCCGAAACCGCCCATCCGGCCGAAACCGAATGCCGATGCCGAATGCGATCCGCCGATGCAGCAAGCCAGCAGCAACACGCCGCCGAGCAGGGGCGCCAAAACGCGTCGACCATATCTCGGCTTCGGATTTGCAACGCTGTTTCGCATGGCAAGCTCCCGATGTTGCGCTGCTGGGGCGGAGCGGCGCGGGAGGAAAACACGTCAGCCGGTTACTTCCGTCGTTCGGTCCGGTTGCTCATTTCAGTTTGTTGCGGCGATGAAGCCTACGACCTTGTCGTTCTGCAGCGTGGTGACGATGCGGGTCAGCTCGGCCTGGGAGAGCTTGGTCGACGCGACGCGCACCTGGAAAAGCTGGCCGCCGGCAGGGCCGCCGACGATGCTCAGCTTGTTGGTTTCCAGAAAGGCGCTGATGTCGCTGGCCGTTGCCTGCGGCTGGAAGCGAATAAGGACGTAACTGCCCTCGGCGGGAGCGGTCGTCGGCGCCGAAGCGGTCTGATAGCCGCCCTGGCTCGTGGTCTGGAGCACGAAACCGGCGAGCAGGCCGGCCTGCAGCATGATGACCAGCGCCGCCGCCGCCGCCGACCAGGCCAGCGTGCGCGGCGAAAGGCTCGTCAAAAATTCGGCGATCCGTGCGCTCAAACCGACCGACGGGCTCGCGCGTCGCGCCGGCAGCGCGTCGATCTTGGCGAACAGCGTGCGCGCATCGCCGGGCGACGGCTCGCCCGCCGCGTCGCCGATCGCCGTTTCCTGCGCGAATTCCGCGCGCACCCATTCGTAGCGGCTGGCGAGCTCCGGGTCGCGGGCGAGCGCGGCTTCGACTTGCCGCGCTTCGTCCGGATCGAGCGTTCCCGCCGCGTACCAGGGCAGCAGCAATTCGATCTCGCTCGGTTCGCGCCCGCGTGCTGTGTTGTTTGCCGTGGTCATGGCCAGCCTCGTTCGATGCCTTGCTCGGTGAGGAGCTCCGACAATTTCTTGCGCGCGTAGAACATGCGCGTCTTCACGGTCGCCTCCGGGATGCCGACAATTCCCGCAACTTCCTCCACGGACTTATGCTGGTAATAGACAAGGTTGACGATTTCGCGGTGCTCCGCCGAAAGCTTGAGCAGACACTGCCGCAGCACCGCGGCCTTGTCTTTCTTGGCCAGCGCGATTTCCGGATCGTCGGCCTGATCCGCGATCGTGTCGGCCTTCGCCTCATCCAGTTCCTCCGTCGGCCGGCGCTGCAAGACGTTGAGCGCCTTGAAGCGCGCGATGGCGAAAATCCACGTGGAGACCGCCGACCGCCCCTCGAACGTTCCGGCTTGACGCCAGACGTCGAGGAACACGTCGCTGTTCAAATCCTCGGCTGTCGCTTCGTTGCGCACCATGCGCAGCAAGAACCGATAGACCGGGACCCGATAGCGGGCGAACAGGGCCTCCATCGCGAGCCGATCGCTTTTGGCGATCTTTGCGATCAGAACCTCGTCCGAAGTGGTCTGCATCGGCCGGCCTCTGTCGGGCTCCCCAGTGAGGCAGCCGGCGGGCGCGCAGGTTCAAGCCAAAGAGAAGAAAATTTGCGCGGCTTCTCGGGGCACCGGTGGCTCGCCGCAAGTTTCGCCGTTCCGGCGCAATTCGGCAAGCCGCCGGCCGGCGGCCGTGTATTTTGCGGATTTTTCGCCGGTTTCGCCCCAAGCCGGCGGAAACGGTCAGGAAATCGCGACAATTTCGTTGTCGAAAATCGTTTGAACCTTTCTCCGACGACCTTGTCCCACGGGCATTGGAATTCACTTCGACCCCCAAGCAACCCCCAATCTCGGAGAACGACAATGTCACGCAAAATCATCCTCAGTCTCGCCGCGGCGACGCTCGCAGTGGCGACGCTTTCTTCACAGGCCGACGCCCGCGGCTTCGGCGGCGGCGGATTCGGCGGCGGCCGCAGTTTTGGCGGCGGCGGCGGCGGTATGGCGATGGCCCGCTTCACCGGTCATGGCGGCCGCACGCTGACCCCGATCTTCCCCGGCCACGGTCATCCGGTCATGCCCGGCCCGATCCCGATCGGTCATTTGCATCCTCCGGGCCATCCTCCCATCTGGGTCTTCCATCACCATCACCACGGCCACCACTGGGTATTCCGTTTCGGCCGCTGGATCGTCGTCGATGACGTGGTCGATGAAGCGCCGGCTCCGGTCGTGGAGGCTGCGCCTGGCCCGTGCACCTGCCTGACCAAGACCTATACGCCGAGCGGTCTGGTGGTGTTCGCCGACGTTTGCACCAAGGAATTGGCCAGCGCACCGGTCGACGACAGCGCAGACGCCACGCAAGTCCCGACCACGCCGGTGGCGGCGACCGCAGTGCCGATGTCGGTGGTGCCGACCGTGCCGAACTACGCCGGCCGCACTTACGAGGACTATCTCGCGGCTAATCCGCAGGCCGCGCCGCCGCAGGCCGCCAACCCGGCGCCTCTGGCCCCGCAGGGAAACTAAACAGGAAACTAACAACGAAATATGCGAACATACTTCTTGAAGACTGCGTCGCCTGCGGCCGCACCGCAGGCGACCTTTTTTCGGCGGCGGCGGCGGGCGATAATTCGACCGAAGAAATCTGGAGACGCCCATGCGCATTCGCTTTGAATTTACCTCCGTCACCCTCGATGCCGAGCTGCTCGATACGCCGACCGCGAAAGCGATCGCTAAGGCGCTGCCGATCACGGCGTCGGCTTTGACCTGGGGCGAGGAGGTCTATTTCGAGATCCCGGTGAATGTGCCGCGCGAGAAAGATGCGCGCGCCGTGGTCACCCCGGGCGAGATCGCCTATTGGCCCGACGGCCACGCCATCGCGCTCGGTTTCGGCCGCACGCCGATCTCGCAAGCCGACGAGACGCGGCTCGCCAGCCCCTGCAACATCTGGGCGAAGGCGCTCGGCGACGTGACGACGCTGGCGAAGGTGAGGGCGGGGACGAAGATCAAGGTGACGGCGGCCGATTGACCCGTCGCGCCAGCGAAATCATCAGATCCCAGGCGTTGCGGATATTGATGACGAGCAGCAGCAGTGCCGCGCCGGCCAAGAGGTTCAGTCCCGCAGCTTTCTCTTCGAACAGAAGGAACGCCACGATCGAGCCTGTCGCGTAGCAGACCATCGGAATGATGCCGTAGCACAGCCGGTCGGGAAGATCGGAAATGGGATTGCGGTGCACGCGGACCGCAATGACGATCGAATAGCCCACGCTGCCGACCGAAGCGACGCCGATCACAACGGCGAAGGAGTCCCAGGTTTGCGTCGGGACGAGCGCGATCAGGCTGAGAAACAGGACATTAGCATAGTGGAACACGACCGGGCTCATGTAGGTGGCGGTATTCCTCCGGCTGTCCGGCTCGGGCGTCAGCACGCTGGTCCCGATCGAGACGGCGACGAAAAGCAGCGCCACCAGCGCCGCAGCAGCGGTGCCGAGCAGAGCGTAAAATTCGTGCCATTCCGTCAGCATCGGAAGGATCGATCAGCCCCTTCCAACGAACGGCATCAGGTTCGCCATCACCGTCATGAACAGCACATTGGTGTCGAGCGGCAGGCCAGCCATGTAGACCACGGCGCGGCCGACGTCTTCGGCGGCCATGCGCGCTTCGATTTTCTTCGATCCGTCCGGCTGCAGCACGCCTTCGCCCTGCACCATCCGGTCGGTGAGCGGGGTGGCGGCATTGCCGATGTCGATCTGACCGCAGCAGATGTCGGAACCGCGGCAGTCGAGCGCGGTCTGCTTGGTCAAGCCGGTGACCGCGTGCTTGGTCGCGGTATAGGCGGCCGCGCCCGGCCGCGGCGTATGCGCCGAGATCGAGCCGTTATTGACGATGCGGCCGCCGCGCGGGGTTTGCGCCTTCATGATCTTGATCGCCTCCTGGGTGCACAGGAAGACGCCGGTGAAATTGGTGGCGACCACGGCCTGCCATTTGTCGAGCGGAATCTCCTCGATCGGCATCGCCGGGGCGCCGATGCCGGCATTGTTGAACAGCAGATCGAGCCTGCCGTAGTGTTCCTTGGTTTTGGCGAACAGCGCTTTGATCGAGGCCGGATCGGCGACGTCGGTCGGAACCGTCAAGGCTTCGCCGGGCGTCTGCGCGCCTTCCTTGGCGACCGCTTCGAGCATGTCCTTCCTTCGCCCGGCGAGCACCACCGCGTAGCCCTCGCGCATCAGCGCCAGCGTCACCGCACGGCCCACGCCGGTGCCGGCTCCGGTCACCAATGCAACTTTTTTCGCGGCCATTTTTGCCTCCCCATTGCTCGACGCTTGTCATCGTCCGCGAAAGCGGGCGATCCTGTATCCTCGACGCTTGCGATTGTACACCACGGCCGGCGATTACTGGATGCCCGCCGGAGCTTGTCATCGGGCCGGCCACTTCGGGCGGGCTCGTTGGCGGGCATGACAGAAACCTAGCTCGCCAGCGCGACTTCCTGGTCGGGGCTGCCGACGCGATAGTCGTCGGGCGAAGCGAGCCGGTGATCGATTTCGTCTGCGGTGCCGGGTTTGCCGAAACGGAAGCCTTGCATCGAATGCACGCCGGCGGCGCGCAGGAACAGATGCTGCTCGGCGGTCTCGACGCCTTCCGCGGTGACCTTCATGCCGAGGCCGCGGCCGAGGCTGACCACGGCGTGCACGATCGCAGCGGCGTCGGGCGCCTTCTCGATCGCGCGCACGAAGCTGGAGTCGATCTTGAGCTTGTCGAACGGAAAGCGCCGCAGATAGAGCAAGCTCGAATAGCCGGTGCCGAAGTCGTCGAGGGCGAAGCGCACGCCGACGGCTTTGAGGCGAAGCATCGACAGTTCCGCGGTTTCGAGGTTGCCAAGCAGCGTGCTCTCGGTGAGCTCGAGCTCGAGCCGGTTGGCGTCGAAATCGGTCTCGGTGAGGATGCGCTCGACCACTTCGACGAAGTCGGAGCGGCGGAACTGCAGCGGCGAGACATTCACCGAAACCGTGAGATTCGGCCAGTTGCGGCCGTCGAGGCAGGCCCGCCGCAGCATCCATTCGCCGAGCTCGATGATGAGCCCGGAATGCTCCGCGATCGGAATAAAGCGCGACGGTGGAATCTCGCCGTGGGTCGGATGCGTCCAGCGCGCCAGCGCCTCGACGCCGACGACGGTATCACCCGCGGCATTGACGATCGGCTGATAGGCGGCGCGCAGGCCGTCGTTCTTGATCGCCTGCAAGAGATCGCCTTCCAGCAATTTCCGGTTCGACAGATCGGCGTCCATCGCCGCATCGTAGATGCAGGCGCGGTTGCGGCCTTCGTTCTTGGCGCGGTACAGCGCCATGTCGGCGTAGCGCAAAATGTCGGCGGCATCGCCGACGCGGCGGTCGATCGCGGCAATGCCGATCGAGGCGCCGATGATGATGTTGTGGCCCGAGATGGAGTAGGGCGCGCAGACCGCGGCAATGATCCGGCCGGCGATTGCCTGCAGCGAATAGGAATCCGACGCGCAGGTGGTGATGATGGCGAATTCGTCGCCGCCGAGCCGCGCCACCAGGTCGTCGCCGCGCATGATGCGGCTCAATCGCTGCGTGACGTTGAGAATAAGCTCGTCGCCGATGTGGTGGCCGAGCGTATCGTTGACGTCCTTGAAATGGTCGAGATCGATGTAGAACACCGCGGCGGAGAGCCCGCCGCCGCGCACGTTGTTGATGGTCTGTTCGAGGCGCTCGCCGAAGAAAATGCGGTTCGGCAGGCCGCAGACCGGATCGTGCAGCGCCAGATGGCGCAATTGCCGCTCGCCCGTGGCGATTTCATCGGCGGTGCGCCGCATGTAGCGAATGCCGAGCACGACGAACAGCGCGAAGCCGGCCAGCGCCAGAACGATGAACGGCGCGACGCTCGCCACGATCGCGCCGCCGGGCCGCGTCGGCTTCCAGGCAAGGCGGACGACCGGGGTGCCCTGCGCGTCGGCAAGATCGAGCGAGCGATCGTCGTCGGCTTGTGTCGGCTTGGCGATGGTGTGCAGATTGGCCAATTCGAGGCGCTCGCCGATCTTGGCGAGCAAGCGCGCCCCGATATATTTCACTGCCAGCACGATCGGCGCGCGGTCGTTGCCCTCGGCGAGATCGGCATCCGATCCGACCGCCACGGCCGCGACATATGCGGGTTGCCCGAGAACGTTTTGCATGAAGACGGTGCTGCGTCCCGGCTTAGCCGGATCCTGACCCTGCACGAAGGCGGCGGCGTGCGCCGGCATCGCAGAAAGCCGTCCCCGCAACAGGCCGATGATCGGCGCGAGCTCGGTCGACAAATCGGCCGCACCGAGACTAGCCGCGCCCGGATAAGCGTATTCGACACGGTCGTCGGCATCGACAATCGCTGCGACGTCGAAATGAAATTTCGCCAGCCATTGGCCGACACGCTCGTCGGCCCATTGCGGATCGTAAACGTCGCGAATCCTGGATGTCGCGCTCGGCGTCGCAGCGACGCCTTCGAGGAGGTGCATCGCGTGCAGGCCGTGCTCCTCGATCGCCTGCACTATCAGTCGCTGTTCGGTGTTGAGCGCCACTTCATCGGCGCGCCGCGCGGAAGTCAGGACCGCGACGATGACGCACAGAATCGCGACAACGACAATGACGCCGATCGGCATGACCAGGCGCGCCTGGTCCCACCGCGACCCTTTCCTCTCCCCGGCGATGGGAAACCGCGCCGAAGGCAACACACATCCACCCTTTGCGTTACTGGCTCGGGCGCGACCTTAGAGAGTAAAGCTTTCCAATGGCTTGCAATGAGCGAGCACAAGCGCGCGGAACGAGTGGCGTCCGCGGTTCCACGTGCCGTCGTTAATCAGACGTTAATTGTGTCGCGGCCGGCCTTGCCGGCGGGCGTTTCAGCGCCTGTTCAGATAAGGCGGCCGCGGGATGCCGATATGGGCGGCGCGCAACGCCGCCGACCAGCGTTCGCGCAGGTCGGTAAAGTACGGCTCGCCCGGCTCGATGCGGTAGATCAGTTCCGGATCGCAAGTGTCGCGCCGCAACACCATAAGATCGATCGGCAATCCGACCGACAGATTCGAGCGCATGGTCGAATCGATGGACACGAGCCCGACTTTGAGCGCGTCGTAAATGTCCATTTCGTAAGTGATGGCGCGGTCGAGCACCGGCTTGCCGTATTTGAGCTCGCCGATCTGCAGATACGGCGTGTCGGTCGTGCATTCGATGAAATTGCCGGCCGAGTAGATCATGAACAGCCGCATCCGCTCGCCCATGATCTGGCCGCCGAACAGAAACGAGACGTCGAAACTCACGTCGGAGGCTTCCAGCGCCTTGCCCTCGGTGGCGTGGATGGAGCGAATGACGTGGCCGACTCGCTGGGCGGCCTGAAACATGCTCGGCGCGTTCATCAGCGTTTCGTGCTCGCCGGTTTCCGGGCTGTCGTAGCCTTCGGTCAGAATGCTGACCACCGATTGACTGATCGACAAATTCCCCGCCGAGGCGATGGCCATGACCCGTTTCTTCGGATCCTTGAACACATGCAGCTTGCGGAAGGTCGAGATGTTATCGACGCCGGCATTGGTTCGGGTGTCCGCGAACATCACGAGCCCCTCGCGCACGAGAATGCCACAGCAATAAGTCATCGACTCAAGCTCCCGCGTGGGCTCTATATATCATCTTGTTCGGCAAAACAGGGAGATCGGCGCCTACTGTCCGACCTGAATCGCGATCTCCAGCGTTTCGGTACCCGGTCCATAGCGCATGCCACGCACCGGTGCGGCGCCGAGCGAATCAAGCCCGATGGCGACCCGCACATGCGCATCGGTCGGACAGAATCCGTGCGCCGGATCGAAGGCCACCCAGCCGAGACCGGGCACCTCTGCCTCGGCCCAGGCATGACCCGCGGCCGGCGCGGCGGCTGCGTCATCGGCGCAGTAGTAGCCGGCGGCGTAGCGCGCGGGGATGCCGAGGCTGTGCGCGGCGCCGATGAAGATATGGCTCAAATCCCGCGGCAGTCCGCGCTTACGGGCAAAGGCTTCGGCCGCATTGGCGGCGCCGTCTGCTTCATCCGTGGCGTGGGCCATGTCCTCGTAGAGCCGGTCGAGCAGCGCGTGCAATTGCGCGAGCACGTCGCCGCCTGCGGCACTGCGGATGCTTTGCGCAAAACTACGGATCTCCGCGTCGGCCTGGGTCAAGGCGGTGTCGCGCAAGAACAGGCTCGGCGGGAAACGCTCGACAGTGCCGCGCACGATGCCGTTGGTGTTCTGGGTCTCGACCTCGCCGTCCACTTCGACCGCGAGCTCGCTCAACGGCCCGTCGGCGGAGAACACGTGGGTAAGATTGCCGAAGGCGTCCTCATGGGCGGCAAGCCGGGCATCGGCCGAGACGTCGATGCGCCAGCGCACCACGTATTGCCCCTCGTGGTTGCGCGGCGTCAGGCGAAGCACCTGGATGACGCCGGCGGCAGGCGGATCGTAATGGTAGGCGTTGCGATGAACGACGCGCAGGCGCATGTCAGGGGTCAGTAGTCAGGTATCAGTAATCAGAAACGGCACTGGGCTGAGGATGCAGAATATAACATGGCATTATCCTCTTGCGTCTGGTTTCTGACTACTGATCCCTGACCGCTACAGCAGATATTGCTGGGTGACCGCGGTGCCGAGGCGGTTATTGTCCTCGACGAATTCGTCGATGAATTCGTGCAATCCGCTCTGGAAAATGTCCTCGATCTTGGCGTTTTCCAGCCGCGCGCGCACGGTGCGGGCATGGCGCTGCGCCGGTCCCTGGCGACCATAGGCGTTGGCGATACGATCGAGATTTTGCACCAGGTTTTCGTAGCAACTGGCGAGCGAGCGCGGCATCTCGTCTTTGAGGATGAGCAGGTCGGCGACCAGCCACGGCTTGACGTTCTCGCGATAGACCCAGTGATAGGCGGTGAGCGCGGAGACGGTGCGCAGGATCGAGGTCCACTGGAAGTAATCGAGCGGGCCGCCGACTTTTTCGATCGCCGGTAACAGCAGGTGGTATTTCACGTCGAGAATGCGTGCGGTGTTGTCGGCGCGCTCGATATAGACGCCGAGCCGGGAGAACCAGTAGGCGTCGTTGCGCAGCATGGTCCGGTAGGCCGAACCGTCGAACTGCAATGAGGAGCCCTGTACCCATCGCAGGAAGCGGGCGCATTCCTCGCGCGAACTTGGGCCGTTGCCCCAGCGCTTGAGCTCGAGCCAGGCGGTGTTGATGGCGTCCCACATTTCGATGGTCAGCGCGGTGCGCACGGCGCGCGCATTGAGCCGGGCGCTTTCAAAGCAGTTGCGGATCGACGACGGATTGCTGGTCGAAAAGGCGAGGAATTCGGTGACGGTCTCCTCGTTGGCTTCCTCGTAGGTCTCGAAGAAGGCGCCGGCGCAACCCGCCGTGGCGACCGCCGATTCCCATTCATTGGTAGTGCCGACATAAGCGAGCGGCAGAGCGGTGAGCCGCAGCGTGGTGTCGAGGATGCGCGCAATATATTCCGCGCGCTCGACATAGCGGGCGAGCCAATAAAGATTATCGGCGGTACGCGAGAGCATGTGTTTAAGGCTTCATCCGTCCAAGACCCAATTCTTCAATTGTCCAAGACCCAAGTGTCCTTGGTGCCGCCGCCTTGGCTCGAATTGACGACCAGCGAGCCTTTCTTGAGCGCAACCCGCGTCAGCCCTCCGGGCACGATGCGCGTGCGCGTGCGGCCGGAGAGAACGAACGGCCGCAGATCGACGTGGCGCGGCGCGATGCCTTCGTCGACGCAAGTCGGGCAGGTCGACAGTGCCAGGGTCGGCTGCGCGATGAAATTCTTCGGGTCGGATTTAAGCTTGGCGCGGAACGCGGCGATGCTCGCTTTGTCGGCCTTGGGTCCGATCAGCATGCCGTAACCGCCGGAGCCGTGCACTTCCTTGACGACCAGCTCTTCGAGGTGGTCGAGCACATAAGCGAGGTGCTCGTCCTCGCGGCAGCGCCAGGTCGGCACGTTCTTGAGCAGCGGCTCTTCGCCGAGGTAGAATTTTACGATCTCCGGCATGTAGCTGTAGACCGCTTTGTCGTCGGCGATGCCGGTGCCGACCGCATTGGCGAGCGTGACGCTGCCGGCCTGATAGGCCGACATCAGGCCGGGCACGCCGAGCGCGCTGTCGGGCCGGAACACCAGCGGATCGAGAAAATCGTCGTCGATGCGCCGGTAGATGACGTCGACGCGCTTTAGTCCTTCGGTGGTGCGCATGTAGACGATGTCGCTTTTGACGACGAGATCGCGGCCTTCGACCAGTTCGATGCCGAGCTTGTCGGCGAGGAAAGAATGCTCGTAATAGGCGGAATTGTAGACGCCTGGCGTCAGCAGCACGACGTTCGGCTCGGATGACGCCGACGGCGGCGCCACCGACTTGAGCGTCTCCAAAAGCTCGTCCGGATAATTCTCCACCGGCGCGACGCGGTAACGCGAGAACAGTTCGGGAAACAGCCGCAGCATGATCTCGCGGTTCTCCAGCATATAGGAGACCCCGGACGGCGTGCGCGCATTGTCCTCAAGCACGTAAAAGGTGTCGGCATCGAGCCGCACGATGTCGATGCCGGCGATATGCACGTAGATATCGTACGGCACTTTCTGGCCGTTCATCTCCGGCCGAAACACCGGATTTTGAAACACCAAGTCTTCGGGGACGATGCCGGCCTTCAGGATCTCGCGCCGGCCATAGACGTCCTTGATGTAGGCGTTGATGGCTTTGACACGCTGTTCGAGGCCGCGCTGCAACGTCTCCCATTCCTTGGCCGAGATGATGCGCGGGATGACGTCGAAGGGAATCAGGCGCTCCTGCGCCTCCGGGTCGCCATGGACCGCGAAGGTGATGCCGATGCGCCGAAATAACAGCTCCGCCTCGCGCCGGCGGAAGTCCAGCACGTCCGGCTTGACCTCGGCAAGCCATTGCGACAGTTCGGCGTAGGCCGGTCGCACGGCGTTCCCGCTGCCTCGCATTTCGTCAAACATGTCGTCCCGGGCCCGCTTCCACCGTAAACGTCTGCGGCACCGCTACTTGTAGCAAGCTTCGCGCCAGTTCGAACGCGCAAGGGCATGGGCTGGTTGCCGGCCTTTGGCGCATTATTGCTCATGTTTTGGGCGGTTTGACCATCGGGACGGCTGACCGGGAACCGCAATGACCCGTTGCCGCTTATAAGGCCGAGAGCGAACCCATGATCGAGCCAATGCTGATCGTCGGAATCGTGATTGCGGCTACCGCTTGGTATGTCCAGCACAAATGGCGTCGGCGCATGGTCGCCATGGCCGTGATGCGGGACGCAACGCGGGATACCAGCGGGCTCGAACTCCTCGCCCGGCGCTATGCGCGGGGCGAGATCGATCGCGTCGAATACCTCGAGAAACGCGATGATATACTCGCTGCGCCGGCCATGCCGCAAACCCGGCCCTGAACCTCGCCCATATCCGCGTTCGCTGCTGCCGCCTTGAGCCGCCGCCACCGTCGGGCTAGGAGGAGTTGAGCACGGGGATCGAGCCAATGTCGGACAGCTTGGCCAATGGCACCGGCAACATCGAAGGCGGCATCGTCACCGCCGCGGTTCTCGTTATCGGCGACGAGATCCTGTCCGGCCGCACCAAGGACAAGAATATCGGCTACATCGCCGAATATCTCACCGGCATCGGCATCGATCTCAAGGAAGTGCGCGTCGTTCCCGACGAAGAGCCGGAAATCGTCGCCGCGGTGAACGCGCTGCGGGCGCGCTACACCTATCTGTTCACCACCGGCGGCATCGGCCCGACGCATGATGACATCACCGCCGAATGCGTGGCCAAAGCGTTCGGCGTGCCGATCGACTACCACCCGCATGCGGTGGAGATCATGCAGGCGCGCGTCGCCACCACCGGCGGCGTGATGAACGAGGCGCGCATGCGGATGACGCGCGTTCCGGCGGGCGGCGAGCTTGTGCTCAACAAAATTTCCGGGGCGCCGGGTTTCTGGATCGGCAATGTGATCGTGATGGCGGGCATTCCGAGCGTGATGCAGGCGATGCTCGAATATGTCACGCCCCGGCTCAAGACCAGCGCGCGGATGCTTTCGGAAACCGTGCGCGCCGATTTACGCGAAGGCGATATCGGCACCGCGCTCGGCGAGATCGCCAAGAGCAATCCCGACGTGGTGATTGGCTCTTATCCGTTCCAGGATGAAAACGGCGCGGCAAATACCAATGTCGTGGTGCGCTCGCGCGACCCGCAGAAACTCGCCGCTGCCAAAGCCGCGGTCGAGGCGATGTTCGTGCGCGTCAAGGCCGAGCTTGCCAAAGCCTGATGGCCGCGGCGCAACCGCGGCCGTGAGTAGTCTCTCATTCCGTAATCGTGGCGTCCGATGATCGCAGCTATGAACCGGCGCCGGATCGTCCTCTCACTCGCTTGCACGCTCGCCGCCTTTGCCGCGGCGCTGTCGCCGAATATTTCCAGCGCGGCGCCGGACGAACGGCTGCAGGGCTTCGGCATCGTCTATCTGCACGGTAAAGCGAGCTGGCCGGGCGCGTTCAATGGCGGCATCTTAAGCGCGTTGCGCGATGAAGGCGCGCTCATTGCGACGCCGGAAATGCCGTGGTCGTTCCACCGCCGTTATGCCGCGACTTACGATCAGGCCATGGCCGAGATCGATGCCGTTGTCGCCGAGCTCAAGGCCAAGGGTGCGCGGCGCATCGTCATCATCGGCCATTCGCTCGGCGCCAATGCGGCCATCGGTTACGCCGCGCGGCGGCCCGACTTTGCCGAGCTTGCCGGTATCGTCGCGCTGTCGCCCGCGCATCTGCCCGAAGTCGGCGCTATGCGCAGCTTCGTCGCCGACGCGGTGGCGCGGGCAAAGAAGTTGGTTGCCGAGGGCAAGGGCGATGTGACCCAGACTTTTCCCGATATGGCCCAGGGCATCCCGCTGATCGCGCACGCGACGCCGCGTGTTTATTTGAGCATGTTCGATCCCGACGGCCCGGCCGTGATCCCGAAAAATACCGCCGCCATCGGCGCCGCGCCGCGCCCAGTGCCGCTTCTCTGGGTTGTCGGTAAGCTCGATCCGATCGACCGCCGCGGTCCCCAATACGCCTTCGAGGCCGCGGCGAAGAACCCGAAGAGCAAATATATCGAGGTCTTCGCCGGCCATCTGACCACGCCGCTGGTCGCCCGCAAACAAGTGGTGGCGTGGATCAATTCGTTGTGAGCCGCGCCGTTTTGCGTTCGCTACGACGCGCCTTGTCGCAGCGGAGGGGCGTACTTACTTTCGCTGGGCACGGCTTGGTGTGAGCGGGGCTTTTAGCAGTGAGCGAGATCGAAGCTCTGTTCAAGGTGCTGCGGCAATCGGCCGATGCCGATAGCGTGGCCGCCATCGAACGCACCGTCCGCGACGCTCCCGATCGCGAGCTCTGCCGCATCAATGTACTTACATTTGCCGCCGACAATGGCCTCGGCGAAGAGCGCACGCTGGCCGCTTTCCTTCATGCCGCGCGGCTCGGCCTGTTCGAATTGTCGTGGAACGTGCTCTGTCCGGGTTGCGGCGGTGTGCTCGATGCAGGCTCGACGCTCAAGACCGTCAATCACGAGGAATATGCCTGCGGACTTTGCGCCGCGGGCTACAAGCCTACGCTTGACGAAATGGTCGAGGTCACCTTCACCGTGAGCCCGCGGGTGCGGCGCATCGCCGGCCACGATCCGGATTCGCTGGCTGAGGTCGAATATTACCGGCAGATTTTTTGGAGTTCGGGCGTCGATCTGCCGGAAAATTTGGACAAGAGCCTCGCCGACTTCACCATCGATTCGATCGAGCTGCCGCCCGGCGAACGCGCGGTGCTTTCGGTGCAGTTGCCCGACGATTTCGTCATTGTGTTCGATCCGGTGACCCACGGCACGCAGTTTATCGACATCAAGGGCGAGCCGACGAACGAACGCCAGGCGCTTTCGCTGGTCTTCAACAAGGTCAAGGCGCCGACCGGAACCGTGGAGATGCGGCCTGGCCCGCTCCGCCTTGCGCTCGAAAACCGCACCGACCGCCGGGTGCTGCCGGCACTATGGGTCGCCGGCGAACAGCTTCATAACCTGCTCGGCAAGCGCAAGCCGTTCGTCACCGCGAAACGTCTCCTTACCAATCAAACCTTTCGCGATATTTATCGCACCGATACGCTGGACGTGGATCAGAAGCTCAAGATCACGAGCCTGACCTTCCTGTTCACCGATCTCAAAGGCTCGACCGCGCTCTATGAGCGCGTCGGCGATCTCGTCGCCTACGATCTGGTGCGCCAGCACTTCGGCGTACTCAATGAGATCGTAGCGGCGGAAGCGGGCGCGGTGGTGAAAACCATCGGCGACGCGGTGATGGCGACGTTTGCGACTCCCGACCGGGCGCTCGCCGCGGCGCTGCGGATGCGCGAAGCCATGAGCCGCATCAATGCCGAGCGCCAGAACGAAGATCTGCTGCTCAAGATCGGCATTCACGAAGGACCGTGCCTGGCCGTGACGCTCAACAACAGCCAGGATTATTTCGGTAAGACGGTGAACATGGCGGCCCGGGTGCAGGGGCTGGCGTCCTCGCGCGCCATCTTCGTGACCAAGCCGGTGGTGGACGACCCGAAGTCGGCCAAAATCCTGGAAAATTTGAGCCTGCGGCCGTCGGAACAGCGCGCCGCACTGCGCGGCATCGCCGACGAGACGGTGGTTTACGAGATTCCCTGATATAGTCGCGGGTAAATGCCGCCGCCGCAACCCGAACCGGATAAGCCGCAAAGCCCGGAAAAAATCTTTCCGGTATCGTGGGACCAGTTTCACCGCGATTCCCGCGCGCTCGCCTGGCGGCTTTCCGATGCCGGGCCGTTCACCGCGCTCGTCTGCATCAGCCGCGGCGGGCTGGTGCCGGCGGCGATCGTGGCGCGCGAGCTCGGCATCCGGCTGATCGAGACGGTGTGCGTGTCGAGCTACGACCATACCCGGCAAAGCGACCTGAAAGTGCTCAAGGACGTCGCCGCGGCGGTGGTTGCCTCGGGCGACGGGGAGGGCGCCGGCGTCCTGATCGTCGACGACCTCGTCGACACCGGCCAGACCGCAAAAGTGGTGCGGGCGCTGCTGCCGCGCGCGCATTTTGCTACGGTCTATGCCAAGCCGATGGGCCGGCCTTTGGTCGACACCTTCATCACCGAAGTGTCGCAGGACACCTGGATCTATTTCCCTTGGGATACCGGCTTGGCCTTCCAGCCGCCGATCCGCGACGCCGCCTTATAGTGCGCCGCGCCATCGGCTATAATGCCCGCAACCTAATCGAGGAGGACGCCATGGACGCCGTCACGCCCAAAGCCAAGCACGATACGCCCGATACCCATTCGCACGTCGTGCGCCCGACCGAGATGGAATGGAAAAAGACGCGATTTGCCGGCTGCGAAGTCAAAGGCCTGTTGTTCGACAAGGAGACCGGGCTCGTCACCGCCCTGATGAAATTCGCGCCCGGCGCCACGCTGCCCGACCACGAGCACGTCAAGATCGAGCAGACCTACGTGCTGGAAGGCAAGCTTGTCGACAAAGAGGGGCCGGCCAAGGGATTTACCGTCGGTCCGGGCGAATTCGTCTGGCGCGAGGCCGGCAGCCGCCACGTCGCCTGGACGCCGGAAGGCGGGCTTATGCTTGCCATGTTCCAGGTGCCCAATAAGTTTCATGAAAAAGACGGCCGCGTGACCGACATTTCCGGCGCCGACTGGGACGACGTTTGGGGACATGTCTTTAAAGACTAGGCCATCTCTTTAAGGACCAAGCCATGTCTTTAAGGACCAAGCCACGTCTTTAGGGACCATGTCTCGAGGAGGACGGAATGGTTGTCGGCACACGGCGGATAATGAGACGGTGAGTGTGATGATGATCCTGCGCAAGACGTTGTCGAGATCGATCGGCGCGGCGGCGGTCATGGCCGTGCTGGCCGGATCCGCGTCGGCGCAGTTTCCAGCGCCGACCATTTCTCTGCAAAACGACAAGGCAAAGACGCCCCAACAGATCGAACGCGACCAGGCGATCGATCGGGCCTATCGATCGGCGACTAAGAAAATCCCCGATAAGGAGACCGCCAACGACCCCTGGGCCGACGTTCGCCCGGCGCCTCCGCCGCGGCCGGAGAAAAAGAAGCAGCAGGTGTCGCAGGAAAAAAAGCACGCCGAATAGGCCGTTGTCGTGTGCGGAAGAGCGATTTCCACTTTTCCGGCTCATGCTCTAAAAATGTCATCACGTGGGCATCGCAACGAAGTCCACTCGCGGACTTCGTTGCGGGGGTCCGCGCTGCGGACGTGGCGAAATGGTAGACGCAAGGGACTTAAAATCCCTCGGGAGTAACTTCCCATGCCGGTTCAAGTCCGGCCGTCCGCACCAGCACCAGGCAAGTTCGCCTAGAGCGGATCGCCTTCACTCCATCAGCGCGATGTTGGCCTCGTGAATCACCTTGGCCCATTTTTCCGTTTCGGTGGTAAGGAATTTGCCGAAATCGGCAGGCGAGCCGCTGAGCATCATGCCGCCGAGGTCGGTGAATTTCTTCCGCATCGTCGGATCGGCGAGCGCGGCGTTGACGGCTTTGTTCAAGATGTCGATGATTTCCGCCGGCGTGCCCTTTGGCGCGTTAAGCCCGTAAAAGGCGCTGACCTCGTAGCCGGGGAGAAATTCGGAAATGCTCGGCACGTCCGGCAGCGCGTCCGAACGCACGGCGGTGGTGACCCCGAGAGCGCGAAATTGACCGTTGCGGATGTACCCGATCGAGCCCGGCAGATTGTCGAACGCGACTTGCACGCGCCCGCTCAGCATGTCGGTATAGGCGCCGCCGTTCATGCCGCGATAAGTGATGTTCAACAACTGGGCATGGCTCATCAGCTTGAACAATTCCGCCGACATATGCGGGGATGTGCCGTTGCCCGGGGATGCGTAATAGACCTTGCCGGGGTTGGCCGCGGCGTAGGCGATGAATTCGGGAATCGTCTTGGCCGGTACCGCCGCTCCCACCACCATGACATTGGGCACCCGCATGATGCCCGCGACCGGATCGCTGTCGCGCAGAAAGTCGTAATTGAGGTGAGCGTAGAATGTCGCGTTGATGGCGTTCGTCGGATTGGTGAGAAGGAGCGTGTAGCCGTCGGCTGGCGAGCGGACCATATCTTCGGTCGCGATGTTGTTGGCAGCGCCGGGCCGGTTCTCGACGATGAATTGGGCGCCAAGACGGCGTGACAGCCAATCGCCGATCAGGCGCGCCACGATGTCGACCGCTCCACCGGCGGGAAAGCCGACGAGGATTTTTACCGGCCGGGTTGGATAGTCGAGCGCCAAAGCGGTGCGTGAAACGGCCGGGAGCGCGGCAGCGCCGGCTGCCAGACGCAGGAATTTGCGACGGGGAAGGTTCATGATATTGCCCCACGAGCTTGAGTGCCTTCCGAAAAGTGAAGAAGGCTTCCGAACCACGATCGATTTATTTCGGATTGCTCGCCTGCCGGAGGCACAACCGCTGCCTTTAGATTTCACAGGACCTCGGCATGTCCCGTCGGCAGCTCTGCAGTGAGGCTACACCCGTTGCCGTTGCTGGCGGAAGAGGGCACACCCGCATGCTTATGCCGGTGGCGCGGCTCGCCCTTCTTCGCCATATTGGACTGCCACAGTGGGAACCATGGCTGACCGACCCTGCATACCCGGCGAAGATTTAAAGGGCCTGTGGCGGACGCTGCTTCCGGGCACGCCATTTCCTGCGTGCGGCGTGCCGCAAGCATCGAGCGCCATAGCCGAAGTTCTTAACCCCACATCCCCGGAGACGTCATTGAGCGAATACCAGCGCTGGGAAACCCGCTATGCGGTGCCGGACTATGCATTCGGCAAGGAGCCCAATTATTTTCTGGCCTCGTGCAAGGTGCTGCTGCCGCGGTCGGGCCGGGCACTGGCGGTCGCCGACGGCGAAGGGCGCAACGGCGTGTGGCTCGCCGAGCAGGGTCTTAACGTCGTGTCGATCGATTTCTCGCCGTCGGCGCAGAAGAAGGCGCGGGCCTTGGCGCGCGAACGCGGGGTCGAGGTCGATATCCGGCAGGCGGACGTCCACGCCTGGGATTATCCGGCTGAAACCTTCGACCTGGTCGTCGAAATCTTTACGCAATTCAGCTCGCCCGCCGAGCGCGCCGCCAAATGGGCCGGCATGCGCCGCACACTCAAATCCGGCGGGCTATTGATCGTCCACGGCTACACGCCGAAGCAACTCGACTACGGCACCGGCGGGCCAAAGGAGCTCGAAAACCTCTATACGCAAGCGATGCTGGAAAAGGCGTTCGGCGATTTTCGCGAGGTGAAATTCGCCGAGGAGGAGCGCGAGATCCACGAAGGCGCTTCGCATGGCGGCATGTCCGCCATGATCGGCCTCACGGCGCAGAAGCCCTAAGCCGTTGTTACATCGGCCGCAGAATCGAATTTCGGCTTAATCTGCGCCGCGCTCGAAGCTTTCGATGAAGACGAGCCCAATGCCGCGGGTCAGCGCGCCGGCGGTGAGCGCCGTGGCGCCGAGGCCGAGCAGCATGCCGCCCGGCACGATCCACATCAGGGTGGAAGAGGTTGCGGTGCCCACTCCAGTCGGCACCGCGCCGCCAATGAGGCCGACGATCAGCGAACGCGTGCGGTCGCGCTCGAACGGTACTTGATAAAGCTCGCTGAGCTGCTTGACCATGTGCAAATTGATGGCGGCGATGCCGGCGATGTTGACGACCGGCAGCGGCACGAGGCCGCCCATCGCCGCGTAGTTCTTGTGGCGGCTGACGATCTTATACGCCAGCGCGCGCCGGCGCGCCGCGAATTTCTGCGAAAGCTCCGGCGCCGGAGCGGCGACGTCGTTGGCGATGGGCGCCGATGAAACCGCCAGCGCCGGCTCGGCCTCGACCTTGTCGAACGCCACGGCTGCGCTTGGCGCGGCCGTCGCGGTGTCGGCGGCGACGCCTGTGTCAAAACCGCGGAGTTTGCCGAGCGGTCGGGTGATGGCCTTGGGGAGCGGTTTGCGGGTCATGCGGCGGCCTGTTGTGCGCCGAGCGCCACGTCGATCTCGTCGGCTATTGCCGCGATTTCGCGGGCGGCGGGTCCCTTCCAGCTGATGAGGCTCGGCGTCGCGCCCCACAGCGCGGCTTCCGGATAGGCGACCCGGTTTGCCATCTCGCTGTTGAGGACGGGCAGCCCGGCGCCGGTAAGCTCGGCGCGAATGTGCTTGGCGATGACAAACTCGCGCGTGGTCTGAGTGAGCACGCAGCGGAACAGCGGCTGCCGCCCATCGCTGCGATTGGTCAGGATGCTGACCGTGTCCAGCATGCGATCGAACGTCGAACGGCGACGGCTTTACCGGAACGAGCAAAAAGTCGGCGATCGCCAGGCAATCCAGCGTCGTGCGCGAGCGGAAGCCCGGCGTGTCGATGATGACGAGCCCGTTGCCGGCTTCGAGGCGGCGCGCGGTTTTGGAGGCCTCGTCGGTCGCGTCCTCGATGACGCTGACGCCGCCAAGCGCGCGCTCGCGCGCCGCCAGCCGTACGATCGAGCGTTGCGGATCGGCGTCGATCAGGCTCGGATGCCGGCCGCGCAAATGCCAATAGACCGCAAGGCAACTCGCCAGCGTGCTCTTGCCGCTGCCACCCTTCATGGTGGCCACTGTGATGATCATCCCGTCGCCTCCACGGCCGTCAAATTACGCAAGGCGTACGAATCAGCACAAAAATAGTATCGGATTCGCGGCGGACTGCCTATCTTTTTGGGCGTGTCGGACCTTGCCGCGCGCGCGCGCGGCCGAACCGATATTGCTGCATTTCGTCGAATTGATTGCAATTTGAACGAACGCCGCAACGGCCCATCGATACCTAACCTGTAAGATTTAAATGAATTCGCTTTGGGCCTTTCGCTTTCGGGCCTTGCGCCACGCGCATCGCGGTGACCCTCGTGAACTCATAATTTGAAGTCGTCGCCTGCCAAATCGGTGGCAGATCAAGGGCGGCGTGTAAATCCACTCGTCACCTTGGTGAATCTTCGCCGGGACGCGATCCTTGAGGCGATCGCGATCAGCGCCAAGGAACTGCTGCGCTCTTCGGACCTCGCAACGTCGTTGCCCAGGGTGGTGGAGCGCGTGGGCCAAGCCGCCGGAGCCGACCGGCTGCACATCCTTTTGCGAAGTGACAACTCACAAGCGGGCGAACGCGGCGCCGTCGGCCAACACTATGTCTGGAGCGCTCCCGGTATTTCATCGCCGCCTTATTTTTTGGCGATCGGTGAAACAATGGCCGAGGTGGGACTTGGCTCCTGGATACCCAAGCTGGCGCGCGGCGAAACGATCGTCGGACACATGGGTGATTTCGATCCCGCCGCGCGCAAGTTCTTGGAATCGGGTGCCGTCAAATCGGTATTGTGCGTGCCGATGATTGTGGAAGGTGAGTGGTGGGGGGTCATCGGTTTTGACGATTGCCGATGCGAGCGCGACTGGTCGCCTGCCGACATCGACATTATCAAGATTCTGGCCGAGTTGGTTGGCGCGGCGATCGCCTCGCTGCGGCGTTTGCAAATTCTGGCCGACGCCAATCGGATCGTCGAGAATAGTCCGACGGTGATCTATCGGCTTCGACCACGGCAACCGTATCTGCTGATGTTCGTGTCCCAAAATATCCGCCGCTACGGCTACGAAGCCGATGAGCTGCTGGCTGGGCCCGATCGTTGGCAGCTATTGATCGATAGCGATGATCGCCGCCTCGCGCTTGCCAACCTCGAGGCGTTGGCAGCTGGGAAGACCGATCATACCCGCTCGGAATTTCGCTTCAACAAGCCCGACGGCACGCAAGTCTGGTTCGCCGGAGAAAGCATTGCGTTGCGCGACGGCGACGGAAGACTGATCGCGCTTGAAGGAATTCTGACCGACATTACCGAGCGCAAACGTGCCGCTCAGGAGCTGGCCGCTTCGCACCGGCTGCTCACCACCGCGATCGAAAACTCCCTGGATGCGATTCTCGTGGTCGATCAAAGCAGCCGGGTAACCACCTTCAACCAGCACTTCGTCGACATGTGGAATATTCCGCAAGACCTGATGAGCGCGGGAAACGACGAGCCGGTGTTGAAGTTGGTGACCGCGGCCGTGAAAGATGAGGCCGAATTCCTGAGCCGGGTCTCGGCGCTTTACGCCAACCCCGATGAGGGCGGCCATGACGAGCTGGAAACCAAGGACGGTCGCATCATCGATCGTTACTCGGTACCGCTTTATGACGACGAAAAGCGGTATCTCGGCCGCATCTGGTTCTTTCGCGATATCACCGCGCGCAAGTCGGCCGAGCGAAAAATCGTCGAGTTTTCGCGCACGGATTCGCTGACCGGCCTGCCCAATCGTGTCGCTTTTCTCGACCGCCTCCAACTCGCCTTCGCGCGCGCCAGACGCGGCGCGCACTCTTTCGCGGTGCTTTATCTCGATCTCGACCACTTCAAGGACGTCAACGATACGCTGGGCCATCCCGTCGGTGATGCCCTCCTCAAACAGGTCGCCGACCGGCTCAGGGCGTGCGTGCGCGAGACCGACATGGTTGCACGTTTTGGCGGTGACGAATTCGCGGTCTTGCAGGAAGACTTGACGGATATCGCCGCGGCCCAGGCGTTGGCGGCCAAGATTTGCCGGACCGTCGGAAGTTCGCTGTCGATCGATGACAACCAGATACACACCAGCGCCAGCGTCGGTGTAGTTCCATATCGGCGGGATATCGCGGATCCCGAGGCAATGATGACGAAAGCCGATCTGGCGCTCTATCGCGCCAAGAACGAGGGCCGCGATCGATTTAGTTTTCATATCCGCGAACTCGATCGGGAAGTGCGCGAACGGGTGATGATCAGCGAGGGCCTGCGATCGGCAGCGGACCAACATGAGCTCGAGCTCTACTATCAGCCGCAAGTGGAGCTCGTGTCCGGATGTGTCGTCGGGTTGGAGGCGCTGCTGCGCTGGAATCATCCCGTGCTCGGGCTGCTTGCGCCGGACAAGTTCATTCCGATCGCGGAATCGACCGGCAGCATTCTTCAGATCGGGCGTTGGGTTATCGAAGAGGTCTGTCGCCAGATTGGGTTGTGGCAAAAGCATTCCATCGTGCCGCGGATCGTCGCCGCCAACGTTTCCGCGGGACAATTCAAGCTGGACAGCGATCTCGATCGGGTCGTGACCGAAGCTCTTGCCAAGTATGGTGTCGCTGCGGACCGGCTGGAACTGGAACTGACCGAATCCGTCCTCATGGAGGCGACGCAGCGGCACAGCGAGGAATTCGCGCGGCTGCGTCGGGTCGGCGTGCGCCTCGCTATCGACGATTTTGGCACCGGCTATTCTTCACTCGGTTATCTCCGCTCGTTTCGCGTGGCGCGCTTGAAAATCGACCGCCGGTTCGTTGAAGGCGTGATCAATAGCGGCGACGATGCGACGATTGTGCGAGCTGTGATTGGGCTTGCGCACGAGCTTGGCATCGAGGTCATTGCGGAAGGCGTGGAAACCGCCGAGCAGCGGGATTTCCTGATTTCCGCCGGCTGCAAGTTCGCCCAAGGCTTTCTGTTCGGAAGACCGATGCGGGCTGCCGCAGCGACGGCTCTATTGCGGCGAGCTCGCCAGCCCGAGCCTTGCACATCACAATTTTAAAAGCGCCCGGTGCGGTGTGTTTAGAGCGGACGCAAAGGGGAGCGCACCGCAACTGGGATCGGCCGCCGCGTCACTCTCAGAAGTGGGCGGCCGACGCGGTGGCGCGGCACGAGATGCCGCACCAGGCCGAAACCGCCCAGCAGAAGACTCATCCATACCGCGACGCTGAAATAAAGCGACATCCACGGGATTTCGTTGTGCCATCGCGCGATGTTGTGGGTGACGACCCGGCGGGTCGCGAGGTCGTGCAGGCCGGAGAATAGTCCGAAATAGTGCTGGCCGTCCGCGAGCTGCGCCTGCCAACGCGTAAAATACATCGGCACGTCGACGCCGCACATGAACAGGACATAGCCGGCGGTGCCCGCGGCGGCCGCGGCGACGGCGAATTGCGCCAGTCCGCGGAAGCCCAGCGCGAGCCGGACGAGCGCAATCGCGATCAGAGCAAACGTCGCGGTCCACAACGAGTTCTCCAGAACATTACCCAGAAAATTCGTCGAGATCACCGCGTACCAGGAGCAGCATTCGGCAAGCGCGATCAGCGGTACGATCAATTTGGCGATATTCTTGGCGGCGTCCGAATGCGTGATCTTCGCCAGCTCGCGCAGCACGATGGCCCACTGCAGGGCAAAGCTTAGCTCGGCGAGCGTAGCGACCGACCGGCCGATCAGCACGCTCGAAAGCCAGGTGTCGAACAGACAAATCCGCTGCACGTCGGCCCGCGGCAGAACCGAGCGGAAGGCGCAGCCGAACACGTAAACGGCGCATAATAGCGCCAGCGGCTCGATCGCGAAGACCTGCGTGCCGCCGCCGAAGACATCGTTGCGATAGCAGCGGTGTAGGCCGAGCAATAGCGCGATGTTGAGCGCGCTGACGGCGAGTAGAAAGGTCCACCACACCGCGACCGGGTTCGACCAAGTGACCCAACCAAGGCTCATCGGCCAACTCATAGTGTCATCTCGCCCTCACTAGAATGTAACACTATCGACACATATGGCTAGAGTGAGACGTTGCCGCGGCCGGTCCAACCCTTTGTGACATAAGCCGGAACGCGTCGCAGCAGGTTCAATTTACGTGCCTTTAATGTGATTTTCCTACGCTCCCCATCGCAACCACTTTGCCGCAGAAGCAGGTGGTGGGGGGCCTCAATGGTTGCCGGCAATAGTCAAAATGGCGATGAATTCCGTAAGAGGCGGCGGCGTCACTTCGATTACAGCGCCAAGATCCAGAGGGACAAAGATTTTCCAGTCTTCGCGTGCGCGATCTCCGATATTTCGGACAGTGGCGCGCGGCTTAATCTCAAGGATGACGTTGAGCTACCGGACAGGTTCGTTCTGCTATTGACGCCGAACGGCGCGGCGCGTCGGCATTGCCGCTTGATTTGGCGTGACGGATTGACCCTCGGCGTCAAATTTCCCGATAACCGCTAGTCGGTGCCGGCAGCAAGCCGCGCATTGCCGGCAACCTTGCCATATTTGTGGCGCAGGAAATTGCGAACTGGATACGGGGAAGCGCGCCAGGTTGGCGCGGGTGGGCGTTCTTGATGAGACTTGCCGGCGACATTCGTAATGCGCGGCCGAATGCGGATGGGGCGGAACGCGGCCCATCGGTTCCGCTGCAGGCATGTCGGTCACGCGGCGCAGTTTATCGGCTGCTCGCCGGCATTGTCGCCACCGCGCTTGCCGGCTGCAGCAACGGCGCGGGCTCGCTGTTGGTCGATCCGGGCCGTTACAGCGCCTATCATTGCAATGACCTCGCCGCGCAGTGGAAGGTTCTGGTCGCGCGCGAGAAGGAGTTGCGCGACCTGATGGATCGGGCGGATCAGGGCGGTGGCGGCGGCGCGGTGATCGGCTCGCTCGCCTATCGCACCGACTACGAATCCGTGCGCAGCGAAGAGCGGCTGTTGCAGCGCGAGGCGGCGGCGAAGAATTGCAATTCCACGACCCAATTTCAGAGCGATCAGGCTATTCGCTGATCGGCAGTCTGCCGCGCGGGAGTTCTCGGGCTACAGCGGCCACATCGCCATTGCGATCGCAGTCGCGACGCCGGCAACGGCAAGCAAAACCAGCGCGGCCGCGCTGCCGGCGGTTGCCTTGCCGCCGGCGAAAGCGGCGGCGTAAACCGCCTTAAGGATGTTGTTGGAAGACGCAGCGATCAGGATGGCGACCGCGAGTTGGGTCTCCGCCACGCCGGCCACGCCGCCTTGCGCCAGGTTCAAGACGAACGGATCGATGTCGGTTACGCCGACAATGGCGGCAAGCCCATAAATGCCGGAAATGCCGAATTGCGACTTGGCCACGGCGGAGACAACGGAGACCGCGACGAACAAAGCGGCAAACACGGCCGCCGCGCCGAGTTCGAGCGGGTTACCGCTCGCCGTGAGCTGCAAGGCGGCCGGTTTTGATGCCTCCTGCGGCCGCCTGCCAAATCGATATTGCCACGCGCAGATCGCAAAGCCGGCCAGCGACAGCGCGCAGAGCGGCACCGCCAAGACTCGTGCCAGCTCGAAATTAAAAATCGCGACCACGGCCAGAATACGCAAATACATGATCGCGGTGGCAAGCGTGATGCCGGCTTGTGCTTGCCGCTTGAGCGCCGGATCGGCCTTGGCCTGCCGTGCCAGGACGACCGTCGTCGCGGTCGATGAATACATGCCGCCGAGCGCCGCCATCCATAGCCCGCCGGCCGCAGCCGCCCAGTGGCGCTGCGCCAGATAGCTGGCATAGGAGAATGTGCAGACGACGACGAGCGCGAGCCAGACCTGGCGCGGCGTGATCGCTGTGAGGGTAGTCACCGGATGGTTTGGCAACAGCGGCAGCACGATCCCGGTGAGGATCAGGAACTCGCCGGCGGTGACGATTTCCTTGATCTCCACCCGGCGCGCCAGCGCGTGCAGTTGCTCGCGGCCGGTGAGCAAGAGTACCGCCGACACGGTGATCGTCACCGCCACCCATGGTGGCAGCGCGAGCGCGGCGGCGCCGAGCAGGTAAGCGAGCACATTGAGCACCGGGATGACGAGACCGACATTGATGTCGCTATTCTCGGCGTCCTCGGCTTTCTCGTGCTCGCTGACATGGGCACCGTAATAGACGAACAGCCAGGCGCCCAATACGAGGAGGCCGGCGGTGAAGGGCAGGAAATGGACGGGATCGAATAGATAAAGGGCGCCGCCGGCCAGCGCCAGCAGGGGAAAGGTACGGATGCCGCCCGGCCGCCGCTCGTCGGTGTGTGCGAAGAACTCCTCGAAGGCGAGCCCCAGAAAAAAGCTCAAGCCCAGCAGCAGCGCGACGCTCGTCGGGGAGGGTGCTGTGATCATGGTGCTGTAGCTTTGGCAGCGAATTCTGCGGCGCGACCGGCAAAGGATATGAGGAAGCAACCACTTGGCTCCGGTCGCAACTATAATGGATGGCGCGCAGAACGCGAGTCAGTCCGGGATTGCTGGGTTCAAAGCGCGGTGCCGCGACAGCGTCGCGCAACTTCGCGCCGGTTGCGAACAAAACGGGACCGTGATTCAGTCCGATTCCCATTCCCGATTGATTCGTGACCGATGCTCGCGGCGCGCCTGGACAAGCTCAATCCGCAACAGCGCCGCGCCGTCGAGCATGGCGCCCTGCCGCTCGCCGATTGCGTTCCGCTTCTGATCATCGCCGGCGCCGGCTCCGGCAAGACCGCGACGCTGGCGCATCGCGTCGTGCATCTGCTCGAAAACGGCGCCGATCCGCGCCGTATCATGCTGTTGACCTTTTCGCGGCGCGCGGCGGCGGAGATGACGCGCCGGGTCGACCGCATTCTCGCCGATGCAACACGCGGCCGTTCGGCGGGCCCGTCGGATGCGATCGCCTGGGCCGGCACGTTCCATTCAATCGGCGCGCGGCTCCTGCGCGACTATGCCGACGACATCGGGCTCAACCGCGCTTTCACGATTCACGATCGCGAGGATTCCGGCGACCTGATGAATCTCATCCGCCACGAGCTCGGCTATTCGGCGACCAAAGAGCGCTTTCCGGCCAAAGGCACCTGCCTGGCGATCTATTCGCGCGCGGTGAACAGCGAGACCGCCTTGGACGAAGTCTTGGGCACGAACTTCCCGTGGTGCGCGATCTGGCAGGACGAACTGCGCCTTCTGTTCGCGCAATATGTCGAGGCGAAGCAGGCGCAGAACGTCCTCGATTACGACGATCTGTTGCTCTATTGGGCGCATATGATGCAGGAGCCGTCGATCGCCGAGCATGTCGCGGCCCGTTTCGATCACGTGCTGGTCGACGAATATCAGGACACCAACCGGCTGCAGGCCTCGGTTCTCCTGGCGCTCAAGCCGAACGGCAAGGGCCTGACCGTGGTCGGCGACGATGCCCAGGCGATTTATTCGTTCCGGGCGGCGACGGTGCGCAATATTCTCGACTTTCCCGGCCACTTCGCGCCGCGGGCCGAGGTCGTCACGCTGGAGCAGAATTATCGTTCGACGCAGCCGATCCTGGCGGCGGCCAATGCCGTGATCGGTCTTGCCGAAGAGCGCTTCACCAAAAACCTGTGGTCGGAACGTAAATCTGCCGAGCGGCCCAGAATTGTCAGCGTGCGCGACGAAACCGACCAGGCGCGCTACGTGGTCGAGAGGATTTTGCAGAGCCGCGAGGCGGGCCTGGCGCTCAAATCGCAAGCCGTGCTGTTTCGCGCCTCGCACCACAGCGGCCCGCTGGAAATCGAATTGACCCGCCGCAATATCCCGTTCGTCAAATTCGGCGGGCTGAAATTCCTCGAAGCCGCGCATATCAAGGACATGCTGGCCTTGTTGCGCTTTGCGGAGAACCCGCGCGACCGCGTCGCCGGCTTTCGCGTCATCCAACTTTTGCCGGGCATCGGGCCGGCCATCGTCGCCAAGGCGCTCGATCGCGTCGCCACGGTCGCCGATCCGGTCGAGGCACTCGACGGCATGAAACCGCCCGCCGCCGCTGCCGAGCATTGGCCGTTATTCGTCGAGGCGGTTCGTTTGCTCCGTTCCGGCGCGGCGGGGTGGCCCGCCGAACTCGATCTCGCGTGCCGCTGGTACGAGCCGCACCTGGATCGCATTCACGAGGACGCCGGCTTGCGGCAAGCCGACTTGCATCAGCTCGTGCAGATCGCCGCGACCTATCCGAGCCGGGAGCGCTTCCTCACCGAGCTCACGCTCGATCCGCCGGAGGCGACCAGCGACCGCGCCGGCACGCCGCTGCTCGATGAGGATTATCTCATCCTCTCCACCATCCATTCGGCGAAAGGCCAGGAGTGGAAGGCGGTCCATATTTTGAACGCGGTCGACGGCTGTCTGCCGTCCGATCTGGCCACCGGAACCAGCGCGGAGATCGAAGAGGAGCGGCGGCTGCTTTATGTCGCCATGACGCGGGCGCGGGACCATCTCGATATCCTCGTGCCGCAACGTTTCTTCGTGCACGGTCAGCGCAATAACGGCGACCGGCACCTCTACGCGTCGCGCACGCGTTTCATCCCGTCCGGGCTACTCGAGCATTTCGAATGCTGCGGCTGGTCGCCCGCGGCGGCGGCGGGCGCGCCGCTGCAGTCCGCGCGTGCGCCGGTCGATATTTTAAAGCGCGTGCGCAAGAGCTGGGGCTGAGTCTCGCTTAGAGCGCCGAGCGCCGCAGCCGCAGCGCGTTGGTGATGACGCTCACCGACGACATCGCCATCGCCGCCGCGCCGATGACCGGCGAGAGCAAGATGCCGAAAGTCGGATAGAGAACGCCGGCGGCAATCGGAATGGCGGCGCCGTTATAGAGAAAAGCGAATAGCAGGTTTTGCCGGATGTTGCGCATGGTGGCGCGCGACAGCCGACGCGCGCGCACGATGCCGGTGAGGTCACCTTTAAGCAAAGTAATGGCGGCGCTCTCAATCGCAACGTCGGTGCCGGTGCCCATGGCGATGCCGACGTCGGCTGCGGCCAGCGCCGGGGCGTCGTTGACGCCATCGCCGGCCATGGCCACGACCCTGCCCTCGCGACGCAGCTTTTCGACAATCGCGCCTTTACGCTCGGGCAGCACTTCCGCTTCGATCTCCGTGATGCCGAGGCGACGCGCTACCGCCGCGGCAGTGACGCGATTGTCGCCGGTCAGCATGACGACGCGGATGCCGTCGCCGATCAGGCTTTTCAGCGCCTCGGGCGTGGTCGCTTTGACCGGATCGGCAATGGCGATAAGCCCGGCGGCTTTTGCGTCCGCGGCGAGGAACACCACCGTGGCGCCGTCGCGGCGCAGACGGTCGGCATCGCTTTGCAGCGAAGCCGCATCAATGCCGAGCTCAGCCATGAAAGTCGCGCTGCCCAGCGCGATTTTGCGGCCTTCAAGCGCGCCGATCACGCCTTTTCCGGTTGGCGCGTCAAAGCCGCTGACTTCGGCCGTTGCGATATTGCGGTCCGCGGCGGCCGCGACAATGGCGGCAGCCAGCGGATGTTCGCTGCCGCGCTCGACGGACGCGGCAAGGCGCAGCACGTCGGCTTCGCCAAATCCCGCCGCCGCGATGATGGCTGTGACCTTCGGCTTGCCCTCGGTCAGGGTTCCCGTCTTGTCGATCACCAAAGTGTCGACGCGCTCCATGCGCTCCAGCGCCTCGGCGTTCTTGACCAAGACGCCGGCGCGCGCGCCGCGCCCGACGCCGACCATGATCGACATCGGCGTCGCCAAGCCGAGCGCGCAGGGGCAGGCGATGATGAGAACGCTCACCGCGGCAACGAGCGCAAATGTGAAACGCGGCTCCGGTCCGAAGACCGACCAGACGGCGAAGGCGGCGAGCGCAACAAGAATGACCAAAGGAACGAACCAGGACGATACCTGATCGGCCAGCCGCTGGATCGGCGCGCGCGAGCGCTGCGCCGCGGCCACCATCTGCACGATCTGCGCTAGCAGCGTGTCGCGCCCGACCTTGTCCGCCCGCATGGCGAAGCTGCCGCTCTGGTTGAGCGTGCCGGCAATGACTTTTGTGTCGGCCGTCTTGGTCACCGGCATCGACTCGCCGGTTACCATCGATTCATCGACCGAGGAGCGGCCATCGATGACCGTACCGTCGACCGGGATCTTCTCGCCGGGGCGTACCCGTAAGCGATCGCCGACAAGGACGGCATCGAGCGTGACTTCGGTCTCCGCGCCGTCAGCCGCGATCTGGCGGGCAGTTTTCGGCGCGAGATCGAGCAGCGCGCGGATCGCGCCGGAGGTGCGCTCGCGCGCGCGGAGCTCCAAGACCTGGCCGAGCAGCACCAGCACCGTGATGCCGGCCGCCGCCTCGAAATAGACGCCGACCGCCCCTTCGTGGCCGCGGAAGGCTGGCGGGAAGAGTTGCGGCGCCAGCGTCGCTACGACGCTGTAAACCCAAGCGACACCGGTGCCGATCGCGATGAGCGAAAACATATTGAGCTTGCGGGTCATGAACGAATGCCAGCCCCGCACAAAAAACGGCCAGCCGGCCCAGAGAACGACCGGAGTCGCCAAGGCCAGTTGGATGAGGTTGGCGAGATTTGGGTCGAGCCAAGCGCCGAGGTCGACAAAATGGCCGCCCATTTCCAGCGCGGCCACCGGCAGCGTCAGCACGAGGCCGGTCCAGAACCGTCGCGTCATGTCGAGCAATTCGGGATTGGTCGGCGCCTCGGCCGTGACGGTGACGGGTTCGAGCGCCATGCCGCAGATCGGGCAGGCGCCCGGGCCGACCTGCCGGACTTCGGGGTGCATCGGGCAGGTGTAGATGGCGTCCTTGTGCATCGGCTCTGGCACAGCGCCGCGCTTGAGATATTTCTCCGGGTCGGCGGCGAATTTGCCGCGGCAGCCGGCCGAGCAGAAATAATAAATGTGATCCCGATAACCGTGGCGATGCGGGGTTTTCGTCGGATCGACGGTCATGCCGCAGACCGGATCGACGGCCGCAGCCGCCGTGTCCGGCGCAGGAATGGCTTGGTCCGTGACTTGGTCCACGATATCGCCTCTTGATACAGGTACCCGGTAGGGGTATATAGACGGCATGCGAGCGGTTGCCAAGACGTCGGTACTCAAGCGCCTCCATCGGATCGAGGGCCAGGTGCGCGGGCTGTCGCGAATGGTCGAAGACGATCGTTATTGCATCGATATCGTGACCCAGCTGTCGGCGGTGCGCGCCGCGCTGCGGCGCGCCGAGGAGGAGATCCTCGCCGACCATGCCGCGCATTGCGTCGAGCACGCGATCGCGTCGGGCGACAAGGCCGAGCAGCGGCGCAAGGTCGCCGAGCTCATCGACGTGATTTCGCGTAGCGACAGATGACCGGCCGCGGACCAAAGCGCGGGTCGACCAAGCCGAGTCCCAAGCGGCGCCCGCGATCGGTGTCGATCGCCATCAAGCGCGCTTACGACCCGCCCGCCGCGAAAGACGGGTTACGTGTTCTGATCGACCGGCTTTGGCCCCGCGGCGTGTCCAAAGCCACGCTCAAGCTCGACGCATGGCCGCGCGCGCTGTCGCCGTCGACGCCGTTGCGAAAATGGTACGGCCACGAACCGCAACGCTTTGCCGAATTTCGCCGCCGCTATCGCGCCGAACTTGCCGAGCATAAAGACGAGCTGGCCGCGCTGCGCACTTGGATCAATGGCCGCGCCGCCACGCTCATCACTGCCACGCGCGAACTCGCGCTCAGCCACGCCGAGGTATTGCGCGAAATGCTCGACGCGACGAAGCGGTAGTCCGCTCAGTTCAGCAGGGTAATGCTGCCTTCCGGCAGATTGAGCGTTTCGGCTTCGCTCGAGGTCGCGCGCCGGATTTCCGAAATCGAATAATTGTAAATCTCTTGATTGATCAGCCGCCGCTCGAGCTCGCTGCGCGCCTCGCGCTCAGTTGGGGCGGCAACGCCGTATTGCAGATGCACGGTCATGCCGTCGCGGTCGGCGAACGAAACGGTGGTCACGAACGGCACGCGCATTGTGCTTCCCTTTTTGACGTTGCTCATATCCAACCGGCCAAACTTTAACAAAACGCTACCGACCGCCTTAGGCAGCGGTTCGAAGACGATGATGTGCGGATTGTCAGCGCTTACGGAAGGATCAGCCAAATCTCTGTCGCGCGAGCGCCGCGCCTCGGGCGAGTGCTTCCAGTTTCATTGCGGCGATTTCGCGGCGCATCGGCGCCATGCCGCAATTCGTGCAGGCGATGATTTTTTGCGCAGGAACGTATTCTGCCGCTTTCACGATCACGTCGGCGACTTCTTCCGGCGTCTCGACCTTGTCGGTGGCGACGTCGATGGCGCCGATCAGCACATCCTTGCCGGCGAGCAGGCTCATGATGCTCATCGGCACGTGCGAATGGATGCACTCGAGCGATACCTGATCGATGCGGCTGTTCGCCAGGGCCGGGAAGAATTTCTCGTATTGGCGCCATTCCGCGCCGAGCGTCGCCTTCCACTCGATATTGGCCGGAATGCCGTAGCCGTAGCAGATATGCACCGCGCTTTTGCAGGTAACGCCGTCGATGGCGCGGTGCAGCGCCTCGATACCCCAGCCGGCGGCGGCATCCATGTAGACGTTGAACGCCGGCTCGTCGAACTGGATGACGTCGACGCCGTCGGCGGCAAGTCCGCGCGCCTCCTCGTTGAGAAGGTCGGCAAAGGCGAAGGCCATCTTCACCCGGTCGCCGTAATGGGCGTCGGCGATGGTGTCGACGATGGTCATCGGTCCGGGCAAAGTGAATTTGAATTTTTTCCTGGTGTGGGCGCGGGCCAGCCGCGCCTCGCGAGCATGCACGCGCGAACGCAGCCGCAGCGGTCCGACCACGGTCGGGCACATCGCTTTATAGCGATCGTTGCGGATGCCCATCTCCACGCGCTTGTCGAAGTCGATGCCGTCGACCGCTTCGAGGAAACCGTGGACGAAATGCTGGCGCGACTGCTCGCCGTCGCCGACGATGTCGATGCCGGCGTCCTCCTGCAGCTTGATCGCCAACAGTGTCGCATCGTCCTTGGCGGTGGCGAGTTCGTCGCCGTCGAGCCGCCACGGCGCCCACAATTTGTTCGGTACGGCAAGCCACGCCGGCTTCGGCAGACTGCCGGCAATCGTGGTGGGAAAGAGCTGACCCGAGGCGGGGGTTGCTGGCATGGTTGGCGCCGCTGACGGCCGAGATGGCTGGCTGTTGATGAACTTCCGTTGCTACCCTCTCATCGCGTCCGCTGGCAACGGTTCCCGAACGCGCGAGCGCTTCCCTTCAACCGCCCTGAGTGTCAGTTCAAGAACTGTAGCACCGACCAGCTGGTCGGAGTAGGCGTCGCCGCCCGTTCTCGCGCGACGGTAGGCTTTCACCAGCTCGGAACGATCGACATAACCCTGCTCGGCCAGACGGGACTCGTCAAATAACGGCGTGATGGTCGCTACGGAGGCCTCATGCATCGCAAAAGTCATTACGTCGCCGAAGTCCTCAAGCCGCTTCGGATTGGCATAGGCGACGCTTCGGCCAAGACCGTAGGACGTCAGCAGCCGCCGCTGTACTGACCGTTTGTGGCGCAACGCAAACGGCAGGCGCCGGCAAAACTCGACCAGTTCCGGCGTGACCAGTGGGCTCACGGGCCAAAGCCCGTGCGTCAGGTATAATGTCGACACCGCCGCGGCCGATTCCAGTGCCGAGGTGTCGAGCAGGGACTGTGGCGCGTCGTCGATTAGGGCATCGCGCTGCTCGAACGCATCGAGGGTCTTCGCCGTCAGAAATTTTGGGAAATTCTCTGCGCCGCGCTCCGCAGCGCCGGCTTCGGCGGCGGGCTGATCGTCGTCTGCGATCTCGCCAGGCTGATATGAGCAGAGTTCATCGCCGCCCATTCCGGTGAAGATCAGGCTGGCGCCGTCCTTGCGGGCGAAATCGAGTAGCACGCCAACCGCCTCGTCATAGAACTCGCCCCACGGCACCGTCGCATCGTCGCGGATGCGACGGCTCCGCGGATTGAACGGCGGCTCGTCGACGCACTGAAAATTGCGATCGCGCAAGCGGAACCGCCGGACGACGGCGTTGCGCCGGCGACTCTGCCAGACGCCGTGCCGGCCCGGCATGATCATTCCGTACGAGCGCACGCGTCCAGGGGCGATTGACGCGGCGGCGGCGGCAACGGCTGTGGAATCGAGGCCGCCACTGAGCTCAACGGCGACGTGGTCGCTGTCGTCATCCAGCCAACGCCGCATCGACGCGGTCAAAATCTCGCGCATCGCATCGACGACTCTGGTTCCCGCCTTGACGCGCCTCGCCGTGGCGCGGCCTTCGGCACTGGGATACCGGATTTTCGGTACGCCGAACGGCATGCTCCAGGATGCGGTGGCCCGCTCCGTTAGCATTGCGATTTCAGGGAAAATCGTCCGGCGCGAATAGGGATAATCGAGCGCGGCCAGATACTGCGCGACGAAGCCCGAGTCCAGAGCCGTCGATCGCAGGAACGGATAAAGTTTGGTGGCGTTCCAGTCGCCGCGCAGCACTTTGTCGGCCGCATACAGATAGATCGGCGCAGTCCCCCATCGGCCACAGGTCAGCCTTAGCGCTGGCGCGTCCTCCGCATGCGTCATCGTCAGGAGGATGAAGTCGAGCGGCCACCTTTTCGCTTCGCTTATGACAAAGTCGAATTCGCGTTCGGTGCAACAGCGCAGCGTTGGCCGGCGGTTCGGCATTTCTATTCCGCGGACCAATTCGCGGACGATCACGGCGCTGCGCCGCGCGGTTGTGATCATCTCGGCGTGAAGTGCGGGATGCCGGTACGGTGCAATGACGCTGCGTCCCGCACGCCATGTCAGTCCGGACAGCCGCCAGCGCTTGACCAGATCGTCCACATGGACCGAAAAGGTGAGCATGGAATTCTCAAGACAAGCAATTATGCTCGCTTGGCCGTGTAGGTCAGAGATTCCTCTCGTCTAGGACGCTGGGCGTCGCTAACCCTTCTTTTTACGTTTTGCGTCGCGCGGGCCGGGCATCTTCGCTGGTGCCGTCGCAGCGACCCATTTCTTCTTGCGTTTTGCGTCGCGCGGACCGGCGAGTTTTGCTGGAGCGGCTTTTCTCTGGCGCTTCGCCATGGCTATCCTGCCTCGTGTGATTATGACTTGTGTGAGTGCGGTCGCTGCTAAGGTGCGACAGGCTTAGGCAGCGGGCTAACGTCAGTAGCGGTTCAACTTAACCGCGAGTCGGCGCAGAGTTGAATCGCGGACGACTGAAAACCACCAAGGACTACCGCGGAGATCCAGATCGCGGCGCGCGCCAGCATCGAACGTTGCCGAACGTTCAAGAGTCGATGGTCGTTGGACTCGATAACACGGCGGGCGGCTGCCACCCGTAGAGCCAATCGTAATGCCGCAACAAGCGCGTGCCGCCCATCGCGTGCATCGCCGTATTGCGCAGCATAGCGGGCAGGGCGCTCAAGTGATAGCGCGCGCCGTTCTTCGCCGCGAGCCGCTGCACCTTGCGGGTCCGCGCCCGCCGCAGCGCGGAATAGGACTGCAACGCGCCGACGGCATCATCTGGCATGTGCGTGAGGCAACGCGCCGCGACGACCGCATCTTCGATCGCCATGGCCGCGCCCTGGGCGAGGAACGGCAGCATCGGATGGGCGGCGTCCCCGATCAGCGCCGCCGCTCCGTAAGAGAAGTTCGATAGCGGCCGGTGATCGTAGAGCGCCCATTTGAGCCAGGTTTCGGGCTCGCGAACCAGCGCCCGCGCCTGCGGCGCCCAGCTCTCCGCCGGAAGCCGCGGCAATAGCTCGACCCGGCTCGCCGGCGCGCTCCAGCCCGGCGCGTTCCAGCTATCCGTGGTGATGACGACGACATTGATCACTGCGCCGGCCTTGACCGGATAGTGCACCAGATGCACATCGCGCCCGAGCCAGAGATGGATCAGCGGTTCGCGGAATTCCGGCAGCACTTCGCTTGCCGGGATAAGCGCCCGCCACGCGGTGCGGCCGGCGAAGCGCGGCGGTTCCTTAAAGCCGAGCCTGGCGCGCGACTCCGACCACAGCCCGTCGGCCGCAATGAGCGCATGACCACGCTCATGCCAGACGCCGCCAGCACCGCTTGCCGATACGGTGACGCCATGCGAATGGGTGGCGAAATCCTCCACGCGCATGCCAAGCTTGAGTGAAACGTCACGCTCTTGCGCCACAGCGGCAATAAGCGCTGCCTGCAGGTCGCCGCGATGGATGATCCAATATGGTGCGCCATAGCGCTCTGCCGCCCCACCGAGCGGCATGCGGACGATTTCACGGCCGCTGTGCCCGACCAATACCCGCAACGCCGCAGGCGCGGTCACATGAAGCCGCAGCCGGTCGCCGATGCCGAGATCGATCAGACAGCGCGTGGCATTGGGCGAGAGTTGGATGCCGGCGCCGGTTTCCGAGAGACGTTCGGCCTGCTCCAACACGGTAACGCGAAAGCCGTTTCGCGCCAGCGCCAACGCGGCCGCGAGCCCGCCAATGCCGGCGCCGGCGACGATGACGCTGCGCGAGGCCGTCACGGCAAAGGGTTAGACAAAGTCTTCGCTCAAGGCGCATTCCGCGGGCCGCGCTTCATTGGACGCGAGCACCGGGTCGTGGCGGTAAAGCGTCGAGCAATACGGGCAAACGTATTCAGCGTCGCCACCCATGTCGCAATAGACATGCGGATGATCGAACGGCGGCAGGGCGCCGACGCACATGAACTCCCTGGCGCCGATGGTTATGACCGGGACGCCGAGATCGTTATGGAAGTGCGGGACAATCCTATCCGTCATGCGCGTGCCATCCGGCTTGCGAAGTCGCACTGCACCATAGCGGGGCCCCGACCTGATTTCCAGCAAAGGCATGCCGATCGTAATTTGTTGTGAAAAAGCCGCAAATCGCCGGCATATGTCGCGGATTCGATAAAACTTCGGATAGCGATAGGCAAGAAACCATGGGCGAGCGGCGATTTATCCGGATGGTGCGTCACCCGGCCATCGCGCTTATCTGCGCCGTCGTTTTTGCCCTGGTTGCGTTCGCGCTTATTCGCGGCGGCATGGCCGCGCGAAACCAGCTCGCCGCGGCCGACGATCCGGTCCGGATCAGCGCTCAGGCGCTCGACCGCAGCTTCGACCGGGACGTGGCGGAGCGAGAAATCGGCGCCGCGCTCGCATCCGGCGATGTCGATCTGGCGCAAAGTTTTGTCGCGCTTGCGGCCGATCGCGGCGTTGCCATCGATCCGACTTTGATCGCCAAGGTGAAGGGCGCCGGCGTGAAACAATCCTCCGTCGCCAACACCGCCGGCCGATTTGTCCATGGTCTATGGACCGGCGAGCCCGTGGATCTGGCAAGTCTTGCCGGGACCGCCGTCGGCGATCTCTTCGTGTTCGGCGACATCCGCGATGCCGCCCGTGAGGGCACGCGCTATCTCATGGGCGAGCACTACGATCCGTGGATTCTGGGTCTCGCCGGCGTCGGCATTGCCATTACCGCAGCGACCTATGCCACCGCCGGCATCACCGCGCCGGAACGAGTGGGTCTTTCGCTGGTCAAGGCGGCGCGCCGCAGCGGACGGCTCAATCCGGCCTTGGCGGTGCGGGCCGCGCGCGAGGCGGTGAAAGTCGAGGAGGCCGGGGGCCTTGTCGAGCTTGCGGAAAATACCGGACGGATTGAGGCCAAGGCCGGAACGCAAGCGGCCATGGACAGCCTCGCGGTCGCCGAGGAGCCGCAGGATATGTCACGGCTGGCGCGGCTTTCGGCCGCCAAAGGCGGCAAGACCCGCGCGATTGTAAAACTCCTCGGCCGCGCCGCCATCGTGCTCACCGCGAGCACGTTCGATCTCGCGATGTGGCTGATCTGGGCCGCCTTGGCGCTGTTCGGTTTCTGCGCCTCGTGCAAGACCGCGGTGGAGCGGATGACGCAGCGCGCCTTGCTTCGCCGCAAGGCACGTCGGCTGCGCGAGATGGAATTGCGGGTGCTGGCGCTTCCGGCGCGGCCGTGATTATGGTCGGGCCATGCCGAGCTTTTCCCATGATGGCGTGGAGATCGCCTATCTCGACGAAGGTGAGGGCGAGCCGATTGTGCTGGTGCACGGGTTTGCTTCCAACAAGGAAATCAACTGGGTCGGCCCGGGCTGGGTGAGTGCGCTGACGCGCGCCGGTCGGCGCGCGATTGCGCTCGACAATCGCGGCCATGGCGCTTCGACCAAACTCTACGATCCTGCCGCCTATCACAGCGCGATCATGGCCGCGGATGTGCGGGCGCTGATCGACCATCTCGGCCTGCCGCGCGCCGATGTTATGGGCTATTCGATGGGTGCGCGCATCACCGCGTTCCTGGCGTTGTCGCATCCGGATCGGGTTTGCTCCGCCGTGCTCGGCGGACTCGGCATCCGCCTGGTTGAGGGCGTCGGGTTGCCGGACACCATTGCCAACGCGCTCGAAGCGCCCTCGCTCGCCGACGTGGTGGATCCGACGGCCTACATGTTTCGCGCCTTCGCCGAGCAGACCAAATCCGATCTGCGGGCGCTGGCGGCATGCTTACGCGGCTCGCGCCAGACGCTGACCCGCGAGGAAGTCGCGCGCATTAAAGTGCCGGTCCTGGTCGCGGTCGGCGGCGAAGACCCGATCGCCGGCTCGCCGCAAGAGTTTGCCGCCCTGATCCCCGGAGCTCAGGCCCTGACCATTCCCGGCCGCGATCACATGATGGCGGTCGGCGACCGGGTGTTTAAGTCGGCGGTGTTGGAATTCCTTGCGAATCGGCCAATGAACTAGCCCATTGGCCTGATATCGCTCGGCTTTTGGCCGAAAAGCAGCGCCTCTTGGTTTTGGCCCATCTGCCGCCCAATATGATAGAAGGTCACGCTGCTTTTCCGGGAGACACACCGATGGCGCAGTATCAGGCGAAACCGGCACTCGAAAAGGTCGATCCGGTCTGGGCGCGTATTCGCCGCGAAGCCGAGGAAATCGTGCGGCGCGAGCCCGAGCTCACGACGTTCATCTATTCGACGGTGCTGCATCACGACACGCTCGAAGGCGCTGTCGTCCACCGGCTGGCCGCGCGGCTGGACCATTCGGCGCTGTCGGCCGAGCTGATCCGCCAAGCCTATAGCGACGCGATCGAAGACGCTCCCGCGATCGGGGAAGCGTTCCGCGCCAACGTCATGGCGACCATGGACCGCGATCCGGCGACCCACCGGCTGATCGAGCCCGTGCTCTATTACAAGGGCTTTCACGCCATCCAGACCTATCGGCTGGCGCATTGGCTTTGGGAGAAGAGCCGCCGCGATTTCGCGCTCTATCTGCAGAGCCGCTCGTCGGCCGTATTCCAGTGCGACATTCATCCGGCGGCGCGGATCGGGCGCGGTATCTTCCTCGATCACGCCACCGGGCTCGTGGTCGGCGAGACCGCAGTGATCGAAGACGACGTTTCGCTCCTGCACGACGTGACTCTCGGCGGCACCGGTAAGGAGCATGAAGACCGGCATCCGAAAATCCGTTACGGCGTGATGATCGGCGCCGGCGCCAAAATCCTCGGCAATATCGAAGTCGGCCATTGCGCGCGCATTGCCGCCGGCTCGGTGGTGGTCAAACCGGTGCCCAACAATGTGACGGTCGCCGGCGTGCCGGCCAAAGTGATCGGCGTCGCCGGTTGCCCGGAACCCGCGCGCAGCATGGATCAGATGTTCCAAGACGAAAATTGAGCTATCTAGACTTCGGATCCCGGTCGAGGAGAGTCGCGGTGGACGTTCAGGCAGTCAGAAAGCTCGACGCCTATTTGAAGAAGCTGTTCGGCAACGCACGCATTCGCGTCGTGCCGCAACCAGCGAAAGCAGATTCGGCCGAGGTTTATATCGGCGAAGAGCGGCTGGGCGATCTTAACCTCGACGACGAAGACGAAGATCTCTCTTACAATTTTCGCATGGAAATAGATTTGGGCGAAGTCGCCGATATCGATCGGGTCAAGCGTCTGGACGCCTATCTCAAGCGAAAATTCGACAATGCGGCCATTCGCGTCGTGCCGCGCGCGAAAAAGCGGGATTCGCTCGAAACTTATCTGGGCGAGGAATTCATCGGCGTTCTATTTGTCGACGATGAAAAGCGGCCCGGGGCCTATATTCTTGAAATGCCGATTTTGGATATGGATTTGGCCTGAACGGTCTGCGATCGCAGGACTTTTGGCCCGCCGCCGAGCAGGCAATTTCACTGCGGATGCAGTTGCGTGAGAAGCCGGTCGAAGCCGGCGGCGATCGTGCGCCAATTGCCGAACCAGTCGCGCGGAAAGCGCAATGTGATCTCGGCATCGCCCAGCCTCCGTTGGTGAATGCAGGTGCCGGGCACGATACGGCCCGGACGCGTGCACAACGCGAAGAATTGTTCGGGGTCGGTGCCGAAATAGACCAGATCTTCGCCGTCGTAGGGCGTGCCGGGGCGGAACGGCAGAATTGCAAGGCCATCGGGGCCGGCGCTCGCTTTGGTCTCGGCGTAGCGCGGATAGATCGTGCGCAGCCGCTCGAGCGGCGGCAATTCGCTGCCGAGCCCGGCGATGCTCACGAACAGCCGCTTGTTTTCCGGCGCGGCAGCCGCTGCCGCGGCATTCGCCGCATCCAGGACGGTCTTATCCGCCGGTTTGTCGTCGGCGCTGGCCGGCTCGAGCGACGGCCATTCGAAAGCAAGATCGATACGCTCCTGTTGCCCGGGATGACGCTGCACCGCTTCGCGGATCGCGGCCGGCGGCACGTCGAACAGTTCGCCGGCCACGGTGACTGGAATCGCAGGCGCATCCAGCGCCGTCGGCCGGCTCGGCCAGGTTGGCCACAGCACGTAGGAGACGAAGGCTGCGGCTGCGGCCAGCAAAACGACGACAACGATAAAAGGCAGCGTCAAAAGGCCATGCGTCCGGCGGCTCTTGCGTCGGGAAACCGTGTGCGCCGTCATCGATTTCGCTCACCTTCCGCGAATCAATCTCAGTATCGCACGGGCCGGAGCGGCAAAGAGGGCAGGGGCCGACGGACCGGACGAAGTGGCTTTGGAGCTATGGCTTCGCCGGCGCGGGCTGCGCTGTGCCCGGTTGCGCCGCCGCGTTCGGCTTCGGCGACGCTTCGATTTGCGCCGCCAGGACCGCCGCGATTTTGGCGTGAGCGGCGGCGTTAAAGTGGATGTGATCCCACTGGTAAAAATCCGCCGGAACCGGATCCGGGTCGTAGATAATGACGCGAATGCCGCGGGCGCGCATGCGCGCCGCCATGGCCGCGATATTGGCGGTGCGCGCCGCCTTGGTGCCGAAGAAGCGCAGATCGTTGCCGCCCGGCTGCAAGATCACGATGTCGGTGCCCTTAGGGACCGCGCCGTCGATCCGCCGCAGCATGCCGGCGGTGACGTCGCCGTTGACGCCGGCGTTGACGACATTGGCCGGGATGCCCTTTTTGCGTAACAGCGCCTGCAGGACCGCGGGATAGGCGTTCTGCTCGCCGACGCCGAAGCCGGTCGTGTTGCTGGCGCCGATCGCCACGATGTTGAGCGGACGTGCCTGCACCGGCGCGGCCTGCGCGAGCGCGATGAGCGCCGCCGCCAATGCCAGCGCGCGCGAGGCGATAATCATGCGGATAAGCAGTTGGCCCATAAGCCGGAATTGATGCTGTTAACCTTTCTTTAATCATTTCGTAGCGGGCCGCCGCGTCCTCTGCAATGGCTTCGCGGAAGGAAGCGCCGGGAATGTCCATGCTGCCGTCGATATCGCCAGATACGATCGAATCCTTTTTCTCGCTGGCTCTGGGCTTTGCCGTCGCGGGACTGTGCGCCAGCGGCTATTCACTGTTCAGCCGGCACCTGCCGAGCTTCCGGCTTCTGGAGGTCGGTCCGGTTCCGGCCCGCTTTGCCGCCATTCCGCTTTTGATGTTCTCCGCGCCGTACATCATCATGCGCAACACCATCCGCGGCCGTCGCGTCGAGGGCCGCCGCGCCGAGATCGTCATGCTCGCCACCGTGATCGCGGGGCTGTGGAGCCTGATGTTGGGAACCGTCGTGGTGCTCGGACTTCAAGCGCTGCTCGGCGTCTGATATTCCTTCGGCATGATCTACGAACTCGACGGCAACCGACCCGATCTGCCGGAACAGGACCGCTATTGGATTGCGCCCACCGCGACCCTGATCGGCAAGGTGCGGCTCAAGCGCGACGCCAGCGTCTGGTTCGGCGCGGTGCTGCGCGGCGACAATGAATGGATCGAGCTCGGCGAACGTTCGCAAATCCAGGACAACGCTACGCTGCACACCGATCCGGGATTTCCGATGACCATCGGGCCGAATTGCGTGATCGGCCACAATGTCATCCTCCACGGCTGCACCATCGGCGCCAATAGCCTGATCGGCATGGGGGCGATCGTTCTCAATGGCGCGCGCATCGGCGATAACTGCCTGGTCGGCGCCGGCGCGTTGGTCACGGAGGGCAAAAGCTTTCCCGACAAATCCTTGATCGTCGGAGCGCCGGCGCGTGCCATCCACACCCTCGACGAGGGGGCTATTAAAATGATCGCCGGTGGCGCCGAAATTTACGTCCGCCGCTTCAAGCAATATGCGAAGGGGCTAAAGCCGGTCGAGTAACAATCCGTTCCGCTGCCGCCGAAAGCGGTTCATGACCCAGATTCGTATTGCCATCATCGGCGGCGGCCTTGCCGGCCTGGCGACCGCGGCTGCGCTCGCCCGCTTCGGCCTTCAGGCCGAGGTCTTCGAGCAGTCGGCGACGCTCGGCGAGATCGGCGCCGGTATCAATGTCAGTCCGCAAGCTATCAAGGCGTTGCGTGCGATCGGGCTTGGCGAGCGGATCGCCGCCGTCGCCAACATCGCACTTGGCGTACTCACCCGCGACATGAACACCGGGGTGCCGCTCCATTATCGCGACCAAACGTCGGCTGCGACCCGCTTCGGCGCCAGCATTCATAGCTTCCATCGTGCCGATCTTCTTTTGGCCTTGGCGAGCGGCGTCGATCCTGACAGGATTCATCTCGATCATCGGTTGATCGGTCTTGAAGAGCGGCCTACGGGCGTCGGACTTATTTTCGCCAACGGCGCAAGACGGGACGCCGACGTTGTGATCGGCGCCGACGGCATTCATTCGCTGGTCCGCCGCGCACTCTACGGAGACGATAACCCGACTTATACGGGCCAAATGGTGTGGCGCGCGCTCCTTCCCGGCTGCGGCGTTCCGGCCGAAGTGCTTGCGCCAACAGGGCACGTGCAATGGCTCGGACCGGGCCGTCACTTCTTCGCCTACTATCTGCGTGGCCGGGAGGTCGTGAATATCGTTACTCAGGAAGACACCGACACCTGGGTCGATGAAGGCTGGTCGATTCCGGGCAATCCCGACGCCATGCGCGCAAGCTTTCCGAATCCGGAGCCGTTGCTCGCGACGCTGTTGAGCCGCGTCACGCAATGCTCGAAATGGGGGCTGTTTACGCGTCCGCTGACCGACGATTGGGGACGCGGCCGCATTGCGCTCATCGGCGACGCCGCGCATGCGATGCTGCCGAATGCCGGCCAGGGCGCCAGCCAATCGTTCGAGGATGCGTATGTTGTCGCATGTTGGCTTGCCGCCGAGCCCGGCAACCCGGTTGAAGCGCTGCGCAGCTTTCGCCGAGTCCGTATTCCGCGCGTGCACGAAGTCCAGCGCCGCTCCGCGGCGATCGTGCGGGCCAAACACAACTACGATCAAAAATCAGAAAAGCTTGCGCCCGCAAACGTCGATGCCGTGGATTCGATGGCATGGATCTGGGACTACGATGTTACCGCCGCGTGGAACAAGCCGCTGGCGGTGCCGGTTTCGACTAGTCTCGGATTTGGCGCCGACTGCGATACCCCTCATGCATAAGCGTGCCGCCGCAATAGGTAAGTTCGTAGCCGTCCGTAGTTTTTTGCCGCCTGCATCAGCCCGACATATTCGCAAATGAACTCTTTATCCTCGATGAGCGTGAACAATGCCGCGAAGGCTTCCGTGACATAGACCTCTCCCGGCGGCGTGCTCGGCTCAAGTCGCGCCGTGCGGTTGATATGGGTGCCGGTAAACGTCAGCGATTTAAGAATCGGATCTTGGATCTCGAATACCGCCCCAGCGTCGAGGCCAAGCCGCAAGCCGAGGCTTGCCGGTAGGCCGAGCGAGAGGAGATCGAGCCCTGCCAAGGTCGATTGGATTTGCATCGCGCAGCGCGCCGCGGCGCCGAGATCCTCGAAGACGACAAATAGTCCGTCGCCCCAAGTGTTGCGGGCGGCGATGTCGCCGGGAAATCTGTCGAGCACCACCGCGACCCGCTGCATCACTTGGCTGTAAAACGTCAGCATTTGCCGGTCCGAAAGCCGGCTGAAACCGTGGAAGTCGCCGAACATGATGGCGCGTACTTTGCGCGCCGGTAGCGCATGAGAGCCGCGCTCCGGCTCGGCGGGTTTTACCCCGTTCGCGCCGAGATTGCCGTCGCTGCCGATCGTGACGGTTTTCAGGCCCTGGCTCTGCCACGTTTGAATGTCGGCAAAGCTGCCGGCTTTCTCCGCTGTTTGTCGGCCGTCCCATACTGCGAGCTGGATCGGTTCCGATGAGAGTTGCTGGGCGCGCAGAATTGCCAAGCCCATCGCCAGCCGCGATGCATAGGCGAAGACTTCGGGGTCGCCGACATATTCTCCTTCGGTAGCGTGTATGAGCCTAACTTGCTTCAGGCAGCTTTCGAACCGGTCAGGCCAGTTCGCGCCGCCGACGGCGACCGACTTCTTGACAAACGTTTGAGTTTCGAAGGGCAGGACGACGTCGACCTCGGCCCCGCGTTCGAGCAGAGCTTCGACGATCAGCGTGTCGGCACCGCAGGCTAGCGATCCGTAACCGTAGCCGACGCCGCGGCCCGCAAGCTCACCGCGAATGTCGGCGGCGACACGTGCTTCGGCCTGCGCCGGAAACCGGCCGGCGGCGCCCTCGCGAGAGATGATATGCCCGGTATAGTGAATGACCACGCGATTCCGCAGTGGTGCGATGATGGACTTGTCCAGCCGCTTGTGATTGCAGATTTGGATGAGCTGCTTGCGCGTTGATGCGATCGCCGCGGCGCTCGACGACAGCGCCGCGGCATCCTCGATCGCGGCCCGGGCATCGTTCAGGTCGTCGAGCAGCAGACTTGCTGCGGCGCGGTCGGCCGCCAATTGATAGGCATCGTCTTGCGTTTGCGGCTTCGCCTTCGCGCATTCGCCGACAATTGCCGCGGCGATTTCCTTAGCGCGGAGAGGATCGCCGCTCATTTCGTGGAGGACTGCGGCGTTGATACCGAGAAAAGTACTCGCGGTGCGGCGATAGATGGATTCGTAGTGTTCGGCTGCCTTTCTCTGCCTGGCAGGACGTTGCGCGGCGTCGGCCGCGTAGGCCTCTTCGCGATCAAGTCGTGCGCCGAGGGCCGCAATGTTCTCCTCGAAATGCCAATCGAGTGATGGCCGATCGAAGTTCGGCCCCAGGCGATAGTGGTCCCACAATTGTTGCGCCCGCCTACTGGCGCCGGTGCGCGAGAGATTGAGAATGGCGCGATATTGCAGGTCGCGGGACGTTGGATGTTGTTCGAGTCCGAGCAGTGCGGCATCGCAGGCGCCAAGGTAATCGCCGGAATTTTCTCGCTTGGCGGACAACTGTGACCAGTATTCGATTGGCCCTAATCGCTCGACGGGGTCCGAGACATCCATGCTTGGCACACCCCCAAGGCCGTCAGATCGCAATCAATTGCCGCAGTTGTTCGAGCCGTTACTTACCGGCACTCCCGACGACCGGCCTTGGCAATAGACGTTCGCAGCTGGAGCGGCGGCGGCAGGAACGAGCGCTGGCGGCCGCGCAGGTGCCTCTCGCTTTACGGTATGCTTCGGCGGCGGCTCATTGGCCACGCATTCGCTGCCGTCGGCGTGCTGGCCGTGCGGGCAGACCAGCGGGCAGACCCGCTTGTTGACGCCGCGCACGGCATTGATCGCGTCCTGCGACACATCGTCGGGCATGTTCCTGGACGTGAGCTTGACGAATTTGTGCCACGCAACCTTGGTATCGTCGTCGAATTCACCGGTCACCTTGCCGGAAAAGCAGCCCACCCGCATCAATTCGAACTGCAGCAGCCGCGCCAGATCACGCGGATCGGGCGCGGTTACCGCAGGGGGTGCCGGTGGTGCGGCCGCCAAGGAAGCGATCCGCTGCTCGGCATCGGCGCGATCCGGGCTCTTCGGAAACTGCCGGACGAAGCGGTGCAACTGGTCGGGATCCTTAGTGTCTTTCACGAGGTTCCAGGCTGCCTGTTCCGCCGCCAGCGCAGCCATCCGTACCTCGGCCTCCTTGCGCAGCGGACTATCAGGGAACTGAGACGTGAAGCGCTGCAACGCCGCAGCATCGTTGGTGTCCTGCAGGAGCGACCAGGCTACCGCAGCGAGGTCGGGCGTGGGCGAAGCTGCGGGGGGCGGTGTTATAGTGGCTGGCTTAGTTTCCGTGACGGCTGCCGCCGAATTCGTGGCGGCGACCGTGGCCAGCGGCGCTGCGCTCGGTGCGGGTGTGACGGCCGGCGCGGGTGGCGGACTGGCCGGCGGAGTTGCCAGCGCCACGACCGGGGGATTGCTCGCGGCCGGACGCGCTGCAAACCAGATCGCCGCCCCGGCGATCAGGATCGCGACCGCGGCGCCGGCGCCGATCATCGCCAGCTTCGATGACTGACGCGATTGCTCCGGTGCGAGAAGCCGCAACCGCGCCCGGATTTGATCGACGTCCTCGCCCTTCTTGTAATCGTCCCAAAATGCCTTGAGCACCGCCGGGTCGTCGCTTGCCATTGCGCGCTTGCAGGAATCCTCGCGGGCCTGCAATGCCGCTTTGACTTTGTTCGCCTCGGCGGCGAAAGCGCTTTCAGGGTGGGCGCCGATAAAGGCCTCGATCGCGGCGACGCTGTTGCCGGCCTTCGCCACCTTAAAAGCGCGTTCTTCTTGTGCTTGCTTTTCGGCCGCGACTTTGAGCCGGCGGCGCTCTTCGGCAGCGCGCTCGCGGGCTTCCTGCTCCGCCAGCCTAGCGCGTTCCGCTTCCTCGGCGCGTCGCGCAGCTTCTGCTTGCTCACGCTCACGTGCTTCGCGATCGCGCCGTTCAGCCTCGGCCTCCGCCGCTTTGCGGCGGTCCTCTTCCAGCTCGCGCTGCCGGGATTCTTCCGCCTCGCGTCGCTTGCGCTCATCCGGCGATACCCATGGCTTATGCAGCGCGTTCGTAATTCCTCGGCAAAAGCGCTCCAGTCTTTGCCGGACTTCGGTCGAATTCGGATCGTGATGGCGCAGTTCGCGCCAATCAAGGTACTGACGCGTGCCGACGACGCTAAGCACCGGATCGTCGCGCCAAAGCTTCTCATCCTCTAGCGCCGGAACCGGAATGTAGAGAATAGGGAAAACCAAATCGGCGCGGCCAAGCTCGGTTTCGCGCGCCAGGAACGATTGGAATTCGAGACCGCAATGATGACTTCTGAGCGCGCGCGGAGTGATGATCGGTATGAAAAATACCGATTGGCGAATGCCTTGCTGAATCTCATTTTCCCAGAGCGTGCCGAGCGAGATTGCAGCCTTATCCTGCCAAATCCGAAAATCGGTCTGGGAACGACCGAGTTGCGCACTCAGCTCGACTTGAATTGCATCGCGCAGGTCGGACAACCCGCCCCTGGAGCCTTGGTCGTCCTCACGCGAATAGCTGAAAAACCCAATAAGCTCTGAAAGATCGGCAAGTGATGGCATCTTCCACCGAAAATAGATGGATATTCATATGTTTGGCATGTTCGCTCAAAAAAGCAACTCTCGGGCCAAAGACCTTCGGGTACAACTTACCGACGCGCTTGCATTCCCTACCTTGGACGAGCCGCCAATGGTGCACAACTTATCGGTGTAAGATCGCCGAACAATATTTCCAAAATGCATATTGTGCCGTCCGCAAGACATGCCCACGTCATTTTCAGCGGGCAAATTTGCCCGTGGGCTGTGCAAAAAGCGGCCAAAAATCGGCGATGTACCGAAGTCCCGCTGTTTCCGCTTGCTAGCTCCGGTGCCATCGGTAGGCGCGCTGCCAAACTGGAATTCGACACGATCGCAGGTGCCGGCGGGGTCCTGCCTTTCCCAACGTTCCGCTGCGGGTGCCTGGCGCACAACCACTTTGGATTCGCAACCGCAACATAGGAATACGCAATCATGCCCATGATCACGACCAAAGACGGCACGCAGATTTACTACAAGGACTGGGGCAAAGGTCAGCCCATCGTGTTCAGCCACGGTTGGCCACTGTCGGCCGATGACTGGGACACGCAGATGCTGTTCTTTCTCGGTCTCGGCTATCGCGTCATCGCCCATGACCGTCGCGGCCACGGCCGATCGAGCCAGACCGGCGACGGCCATGACATGGACCATTATGCCGACGACCTCGCGGCGGTGACCGCGCATCTCGATTTGAACAACGCCATTCACGTCGGCCATTCCACCGGCGGCGGCGAAGTCGCGCATTATCTTGGGCAGCACGGCGAAAGCCGGGTGGCGATGGCGGCCCTGATCAGCGCGGTGCCGCCGCTGATGCTCAAGACCGCGGCCAATCCAAACGGCCTTCCCAAGGACGTATTCGATGGCTTGCAGGCCCAGCTCGCGGCCAATCGCTCACAATTCTATCGCGCGCTTCCGGAGGGCCCGTTCTATGGCTACAACCGGCCGGGCGCCAAACCCTCGGAGGCCATCATCGCCAATTGGTGGCGGCAGGGCATGATGGGCGGTGCTAAGGCGCATTACGACGGCATCGTCGCCTTCTCGCAGACCGATTTCACTGAAGACCTCAAGAAGATCACCGTGCCGGTGCTGGTGATGCATAGCGAAGACGATCAGATCGTTCCCTATGTCGCCGCTGGACCGTTGTCGGCAAAGCTTCTCAGGAACGGGACGCTGAAGACCTACAAGGACTTCCCCCACGGCATGCCGACCACGCAAGCAGAGACGATCAACGCCGACCTGCTGGCGTTCATTCGAGCGAAGTCGAGCAAATCGCAAGTCGCGGCCTAGTAGTTACGTTCCAGAAAAAGGTGCGGCCGGCTCCTGGGGGAGAGCCGGCCGCCACGAACCCGGTCTGGGGACGGGGAGGGGTGGGGACGTGACCGGGGTCGTGTAGCTCCTTGTCTCTCTGTCTCGCTTAGCGCGAGGACGCGGTGGCCGGTGCGGTGGCGGTGTCGCCGAGCGCGATCCAGACGTTCGGATCGGCTTGCGATTGGCGCTTGACGAAGCGGTAGCCGGTTTCCGACCACAGCAGGATGTCGTTGGTCTGGTTGTCGAGAACGAACTCGCCTTTGTCGGTCTTGACGGTGAGGATGGCGTGGCCGTCGCCATTTTGGTCGCGCACCACGGTGATCAGCAGCGCCTCGCGCGGCCAGCCCTCCTGCATCAGCATTTTGCGCTTTTGCAGCACGTAGTCCTCGCAGTCGCCGTAACCGTCGTCCGGATAATTCCACCGTTCGACGACGCCCCAATGATCCATGTCGGTCATCGGTTTGACGTGATTGTTGACCCAGAGATTGACGCGCTGCAGGTCCTTCCAAGCCTGCGTCGAAAGCACGACGTCGCGCGGCATCGACGGCTTGGTCTTGCATTCGGGATCGTATTCGACGCAGAACTCGACCCAGCCGATCGGCGGCCGCGTCACGCCGCCGAGCGCGATGAATTGCGGTCGTTCCTGCGCCCAGCCTCCGCTCGGGGCTGCAAGCAGCGCCAGCGCGATGACGCTCGCAGCCGCTCCGCGCTTGAGGATTGCTTGTGCAACCGATTTCATTGTGACCCCTTCCCGTCTCGTCAGGGTCACGTTTCGCACAAAGCTTTTGCAGCGCCGCTAAGTTCAATCGTTCAATTTGAAGTAAAACCGCTTCAAGACACAGCAAAAGTCGCGCGATCTTCATCTCGAATATTGTATAAAATTCGAACTATTCTATTTTGATTCAAATTGTAACGGTGTAGCGCCAGGCCGCATGCCACGCCGGTTTTATGCGGTCACCGGTCGACTGCCGCGGTTGCCGTGGCAGCGGTCGAATGAGGCTTTTCCCGAATGAAATCACGCTTGGGTCTGCCGGTGCACGGCACGCAGCGAGCCGCAAATTGCGGTAGCGGCGTTTACCCGCCGGTGACGGTTTCTTGGAAAACGCAATTTATCGAACCGCGCACATTGGGTGATCATTCCCGCGCCAAATCGACCTTGAACCTTTGCGGTTCACGTCCGTCCCACAGGGGCACGGCCAATTAGGTATCTCGGTACGTTTGGTGAATAGGAGCGCGCTATGACGCCGGAACGGATGCAAGCCGACATCGAGAGCCTGCGGCGGCAACAGGAAGATCAAAAACGGAACTGGGCCCAATGGGGACTGGGCAGTTTCGGCATTGCCATTGCTCTGTGGATTGCAATCGGGATCAAAATGGCGATCACAGGAGCCGACCCTTCCCCGACGATGCTTTTTATTTCGCTGACGTTCTTGTTTCTCGGATTGGCTTTCAGCAATGCCGGAAGGTCGACCGTATTTCGTTTTTGGTCTCGGCAGAAATAGGATGCGAAGCACCGAGCATGTGTCGCTCGCGATAGCTGAATCGCTGGTGCGTCAGCCGCTAACGTTCTCTTCGAGAAAGTCTTCGTGCTGCAGGCGGGTGAACTCGATGGCGAAGCCGTCTTCGAGATGGCGCACCACGCGGCCCTGCACCTTGCCCAAGGTCACCACCGCGCCGATCGGCGGCCGCTCCTTCGACGCGATGCCGGCGCCGGATTGCGACACGTCGATAATGCGGCAAGTGAGGTTGACGCCGTTCGGCAGGATCAGGCGGCCGACCGGGTTGCGCGGCACGATACGGCCGTGGCGGCGGTCTTCCGGCAGGCCTAGAATATGGCGATTGGCGAGCCAGGTGAGCTGCGCCGCGAGCTTGTCGCGCTTTCGCGCGGTGGCCGAAATCGTCATCGCGAAGCCATTCTCAAAGACGCGCGCGATTTGGCCTTCGAGCCGGCCGAGGTGATCGACATAGGCAATAATGCGATCGCCCGGCGCGCCGGACACCGGCGCGATCAGCGCCATGCCGCCTGGCGACATATTGATGACTTGGCAGGGAAATTCGCGGCGATCCGGCAGCATATAGCGGCCGAGCAAATTGACCTTGACGCGCTGATGGCGGCGGCGGTCCTGGTTCAGCGCCCGCAAACTCGGAATTCGTTCAGCTAACGCCATTATGCTCTGCCGCCTGACGGGCCGGAGCAAACCTAGGCGGGCGATGTTAATGGCTCGTTAGCCGCCAGTGCCGCGGCCGCCCTCATGGACGACCAGATGACGGGGACGCGGCGCCATGAAACGCGGCAACAGTCGTGTTTCTACCGATTCGCCGATGTGGCGGCGGCTGCCCAAAGTGAGAGCGCCGATCGGACTCGAACCGAGCCATTGCGGCGCCTTCAGCGGTGCCAGGATGCCGATGGTGCGGGCTAGGCTCGGCCGGCTGGCGCTGAGCGGCAACAGCAGCAGCTCAAGCTCGATCGGTTCGCCGTCGGCGCTCTGCGCCGTCACGCCGGCAACGGTGCCAACGCGCTCATCATTGAGAATGGCGAGCAGGTCGGAGACGATCGGCTGGCTCGCCGCGGCCCACAGGCCAATGAAGGGCTCGCCTTTGAGCTCGCGGCCGAATAGCGCGCAAACTCGCGTGCCGGCAAGGCGAAACGGATGCCCGGCGCCGCCGTCGAGAGCAAGGATGAAGGCGTCGCTGAGCACTTGGCGAATGGCGCCGGGCTCGATGTCGGCGCGCTCTGGCGCCGAACGCTTGCCTCTCCGCTCCTCCCAATACGCAAAGAGTTCCCGGCTCGCTGCGTGTTTCATAAACGCTCCCTGCCATCGTGCCGGCGCCGCACACCTGTCCCTGATCGGGACAGGATTTGCGGCAGACGGCTGTTTCGCAGGATGCGGAGCAGGTCGCGTGCCTGAGCCGCGCGATGATCGCGAAAGGGTGGGAGCGCGCCCGTAATTAAACTTAACTTAACGTTGGCGTTGCGCTGCGCGCCTGGCTGCCTAGGGTGAGCTCAGCAAATGGTCTTCGACGCGCCGCGCCACTTGCAGGCGGCGTTTTTCAGCTCAGGGAGGCGAGGGGATGTGACCGAACGTCGGCCGATGCGAGGCCGCAAAGCCCAAGATCGCCGGCGTCGACCGCGGAAACCCGCGCAAGGTGCAAAAGGGAGGACCGCAACGTCCTCCCTTTTGTTTTTGGCAGGCGGACTGGCGTTCGTTCTGGCGTTCGGCCGCGACTGTTCACTCTCTCTCGCCGCTTGTTCTTGCCGTCGCCTAAGCCTATTTCGGCTCTACACAAGGCGTGACCGGTGACGCAGCAACCCGAATCCGATCCCCCAATTCGCGAGCCCGTTTTCAATGTGCCGATGGTCGTCATGGCGACCGTCGGCGTTCTCGTTCTCGTTCATGCCTTCCGCATGTTCGCGCTGACGGATGACCAGGACGTCAATTTTCTTCTGACCTTCGCGTTCATCCCGGCGCGCTATGGTAGCGATACCGGCATCGTGGGCGCATTCCCCGGCGGTTTCGCCGCCGATATGTGGACCTTCTTCACTTACGCTTTCATTCACGCCGACCTCATGCATCTCGGCCTCAATCTGGCCTGGCTGATCCCGTTCGGCACCGCGCTGGCGCGGCGCTTCCGACCGTGGCGCTACATCCTCTTTATGCTGGTCATGGCGGCGATCGGAGCGTTGACGCATCTCGTCACCCATCTCGGCGAGCTGGAGCCGATGATCGGCGCGTCGGCGGCGATCTCCGGCGCCATGGCGGCGGCGATGCGCTTTGTGTTTCAACCTGACGGTCCCGTCATGCATTGGCGCGAGCGCTCCGACGCGGCCTACCGCATACCTGCCGCTTCGCTCGCCGCGACGCTTCGCGATCCGCGTTTTCTTTTATTCCTCGGCGTCTGGCTCGGGCTGAACGCGCTGTTCGGCTTCGGCACGATCTCGTTCGGCGCCGAGGCGGGTCAGACGATCGCCTGGCAGGCCCATGTCGGCGGCTTTTTCGCCGGCCTTCTCCTCTTCGACGCGTTCGATCCCGTGGTGCCGCGGGCTGAACTCGATACCGAAGTAAGCGGCTAAGCCGGCGCCGCGCCACGCCATTGCCGCATTGACCTGCGAGCATTCCCTTAAGAGTCGGCGCTGGTTTTCGGGCGATGCCGCGCGGAACTCCATGCTGCATCGCAGCAGTTGCGCTGACGCCGTCGGAACTCGGCGCCGACCCGAACATTGAAGATATTGCCTTCACCGTCGCGGCTTCGCTGCTCGCGGAGCTCCTGGCCGTGAAGGTTAGGGAGGCTACGATGACTGTCAGCATTATTCTCGCGGCCAAGGGCCGCGAGGTCGTCAGTGTCGAACCGAATGCCACGCTTTCCTCTGTTGTCGCGCTTCTCGCCGAACGGCGCATCGGCGCGGCGCTCGTTCTGGGCGCGGACCGCCGCATTGTCGGCATCGTCTCGGAGCGCGACATCGTGCGCGCGCTGGGCGAACGTGGCCCAGCCGCGCTTGACGATCCGGTGAGCCGGATCATGACGCGGAGAGTTTCGACTTGCACCGAGGGCGAGACCATTTCCAGCATCATGGAGCAAATGACCGAGGGCAAATTCCGCCACGTTCCGGTCGTCGACCAGGGACGGGTCGTCGGCATCATCTCGATTGGCGACGTGGTCAAGCACCGGCTCCGCGAGATGGAGCGCGATTCGGCGGCGATGCGCGATTACATCCTGACCGCGTAAACGGGTTCGGACGCCAGTCGTAAAAGCGGACGCGGGGGATGCAAACCGCATTTCCCAGGCCTGCACCCGGCGCTATGATATTGCCTCGCGACGGTCGCTCGGGGAGGCAATCATGCGCCGGTTGGTGACGCTGCTCTGCGTTTGGGCGCTCAGCGCTGCGACGGTAGGAACGATCGAGGTCGCCAATGCGGCCGGAAAAATCCGGCTGGCGCAGACTTCGACCGTTACCAATTGCATGATGGCGTGCAATTCGCAGGCCGCAACGTGCCAGACCACGTGCCTGGTGCCCGGCACGGCGCCGACCGGTGCCGCGACCACGACCAGCAATGCCAATGTAAGCACGAGCTGCCAACTGAATTGCACCACGCAGCAGATCGCGTGCCACACAACCTGCGCGCAAAATTCGCCGTCGCAGTGAGGGCTGCCCTAGCTCAACTCGGCGATCGATTCCTGGATCGAACTCGATGGCCTTCTCGGTGGCGGACCGGCCGATCGCGATGGATTCGGCGGCGCGATGGAAATCGAGAAAGCCGATATTGGCGATCCGCGGCGTGATGTGGACGTCCGGCGGATCGCCGGCAAGCCGCATGCGAGTAAGGCGATCCTGCATGATATTGAACGATTCGATCATCACCGTTGAGAAGCTCGGCCGGGCATCGTCGGCGAGCATATGACGCTTGAGCGCCCGCTCGGCGCCGAACAGGCCGCGCAAGCGCGCGAAACCATTGACCGTGTGATTGGTCGGCGCAAAGGCCTGGCTGTCGCCGGGATCGGCGCCGTGGCTGGCGATGGTGGCGCCGCGGCCGAATTTGTCGGCATCCATGTTGACCGCAATCACGACGCGGGCGCCGAGCGCGCGCGCCGCCGATACCGGCACCGGGTTGACCAGCGCGCCATCGACCAGCCAGCGGCCGCCGAGATGAACCGGCGCAAAAATTCCCGGCAACGCATAGGAGGCGCGCAACGCCAGCACCAGCGAACCACGGGTCAGCCAGACTTCGTGACCGGTTCCGATCTCGGTGGCGATCGCCGTGAAGCGGATCGGCAGATCTTCAATCGCGGTATCGCCCATCGCTTCCTCCAGCCGGTGTGCCAGCCGAGTGCCGCCGATAATGCCGGAGCCGCCGATGCGGACGTTGAGATAACTGATGATCCGCCGCCGCGTCAGCGAACGGGCCCAGTCTTCCAGCGAGTTCGAGTTGATTGGTGGCGTAGCAACCGCCGACCAGGGCGCCCATCGATGTGCCGACGATGATGTCCGGCGTAATGCCGTGCGCCTGCAACGCCCGCATCACGCCGATATGGGCAAAACCGCGCGCCGCGCCGCTGCCGAGCACGAGCCCGATCGCCGGCCCGCCGCGCTTGACCGCGAGGTGGCCGGCATCGACAATTTTGCCCCGAACGTCGGTACTACTCACCAAATCTTCTCACCTGGCCCAGGCCCTCGCAGGGCCAATCCACCGGCGCCTATCGGCCAACAACGCCTCATATTTGTAGTCGATCATCGGGTCGAACCAAGCGGACAGCAAGCCGTAGCCGAGGATATGGTGAAAGTCGCGGCGAGTCAGCTAGATAGGGCACCGCTCGTGGCGGGAGGCGGCCGGCTCTGTGGGCGCCCCGCGGCATGAAATTGCCGCGTTTATGATCGAGTAAAAACGCGATGTCAGGGTGGGGTTTGCGCGATTTTCGGCATGGCGGCGCTGCGGCGGTCTGCGCCGCTGCGGCATTCTTTTTGCTCACCACAGCGCAGGCCCCGGCGCAAATGCGCGCGCTCGCGGCGTCGCAATCCACGGCGCCGGCGCCGGCGCCGCCGGTCCCGGGCACCGGATCGCCCGGTGCGACTATTGTCGCGCCTAATCCCCTGGCGCCGGCGCCGCTCGCGCAGGCCGAGCCGTTCGTTCCGGCCGGCCGCGTCGCGCTGGCGGTGGCCGCGCGTTACGGTCGCGATGCGCCGCTTATCGGCGGCGGCCTGATCTGGCGGGTCTATGCGGCAAAGCCCGATGCAACCGGGATGTTTCCTTTGCTCAAGGAAGATCATGCGTCGGCGCCGACCTTCGTGCTGCCGCCGGGCAATTATGTCGTGCATGCTAGCCTCGGGCTGGCGAGCGCTGCCAAGGCGGTACAACTGCGCGCCGAGCCGGTGCACGAAGTATTCGAAATCCCCGCCGGCGGCATGCGGCTCGAGGGCCGCGTCGGCGACGTGCGCATTCCCACCGGGCAAATATCGTTCGAGATCTATACCGGCAGCCAGTTCGCCACCGCCGAGCGCCGGCGCATCGCCCAGAACGTGATGTCGGGCGACGTCGTACTGTTGCCGGCGGGCACCTACAACATCGTGTCGAACTACGGCGACGGTAATTCGGTGGTGCGCTCCGATGTGAACATCGAAGCCGGCAAGCTCACCGATATCGTGGTGACGCATCGCGCCGCGGTCATCACGCTTAAGCTCGTCAACAATTCCGGCGGCGAGGCGCTCGCCAACACGCAATGGACGGTGCTGACGCCCGGCGGCGACGTCATCAAGGAATCGATTGGCGCGTTCCCGCGCATCGTGCTCGCCGAAGGCGATTACCACGTTATCGCCCGCAATGAGGGCAAGACCTATCAGCGCGATTTCAAAGTCATCACCGGCGTCGACGGCGAGGTCGAAGTGCTGGCGCGGTGAGGGCAGCTTACGCCGCCTGCCGCATCCGCGCCACGTCCGGCGGTACCGCCTCCTCGGCGAGGGCGGCCAGCCCGGCATCGAGCGGCACGGTCTGCTGCTTCTCGCTACCGAGGCGGCGGATCGATACGGTGCGTTCGGCGGCTTCCTTCTTGCCGACGACGATCAGCACCGGGACTTTCGCCAGCGAGTGCTCGCGGACCTTGTAATTGATCTTCTCGTTGCGCAGATCGCCCTCGACGCGTAGTCCCAGCCGCCGCGCCGCGGCGATCGTCTCGCGCGCGTAATCGTCGGCGTCCGAGGTGATGGTCGCGATCACCGCCTGTAAGGGCGACAGCCACAGCGGCAAGTGTCCGGCGTAATGCTCGATCATGATGCCGGTAAACCGCTCCAGCGAGCCGAACATGGCGCGGTGCAGCATCACCGGCGTGATTTTGTTGGAATGCTCGTCGATATAGAACGCGCCGAGTCGGCCGGGCATATTGAGATCGACCTGCACGGTGCCGCACTGCCAGTCGCGGCCGATGGCGTCGCGCAGCACATATTCGAGCTTGGGGCCGTAGAAGGCGCCTTCGCCTTTGTTGAGCGACCACGGCCGGCCGGAGGCCTCCAGCGCCTGCATCAACGCCGCCTCGGCCTTGTCCCACACCACGTCCTCGCCGATGCGTTTCTCCGGCCGGTCGGAGAATTTGATACGCACGTCGTCGAAGCCGAAATCCTGATAGATCGACAGAATAAGATCGTTGACCTTGATGACCTCCGCGGCGATCTGCTCCTCAGTGATGAAAATGTGCGCGTCGTCCTGGGTGAAGGCGCGGACGCGCATGAGTCCATGGAGCGCGCCGGACGGCTCGAAGCGATGCACCTTGCCGAATTCGGCGATCTTGAACGGCAGGTCGCGATAGGATTTCAGCCCGTTCTTGAAAATCTGGATATGGCCGGGGCAGTTCATCGGCTTGAGCACGAATGTGCGGTCGTCTTCCTCGCGCGGCTGTACCAGAAACATGGCGTCGCGGAAGGTCGCCATATGGCCCGATGCGACCCACAGCGATGAGTTGATGAGCTGCGGGGCATTGACCTCGGCATAGCCGGCATCGGCCTGGCGGCGGCGGATATAGCTCTCCAGCGTCTGGAACAGCGTCCAGCCTTTGGGATGCCAGAACACCGATCCGGGCGCTTCCTCCTGGAAATGAAACAGATCCATCTCGCGGCCGAGTTTTCTATGGTCGCGTTTTTCCGCTTCCTCGATCTGCTTGAGATACGCGTCAAGCTCTTCCTGTTTGGCGAACGCGGTGCCGTAGATGCGCGAGAGCATCTCGCGGTTGGAATCGCCGCGCCAATAGGCGCCGGCGGTTTTCATCAGCTTAAACGCGTTACCGATCTTGCCGGTCGAGGTCATGTGCGGACCGCGGCACAGATCGAACCAATCGCCTTGCTTGTAGATCTTGATCTCTTGGTCCTCGGGGATGGCGTCGACCAGCTCGACCTTGAACTGTTCGCCCATGTCGGAAAACACGCGCTTGGCCTTGTCGCGCGACCACGCTTCCTTGGTGAAGGGCTTGTCGCGCGCGATGATCTCGCGCATCTTCTTTTCGATCGCGGCGAAATCCTCCGGCGTGAACGGCTCGTTGCGGAAGAAATCGTAATAGAAGCCGTTATCGATCACCGGACCGATGGTGACCTGGGTGCCGGGCCACAGCGTCTGCACCGCTTCGGCGAGCACGTGCGCGGCATCGTGGCGGATGAGTTCCAGCGCACGCGGATCGTCGCGGGTCAGAAATTCGATCTTGGCGTCGCGCTCGATCGGATCGGCAAGATCGGTAAGCTTGCCGTCGAGCGCCATCGCCACCGTGCGCTTGGCCAGCGACGGCGAAATGCCCTTGGCGATGTCGAGGCCGGTGGTGTGGGACGGATATTCCCGACGCGCGCCGTCGGGAAAGGTCAGGGCGACCATTCTTCACTCCTGTTGCTCACTCGCTGCCTACGAACGCAGGTAAGCGTTTGCTGACGCCCGTTTAGATGAATCCGCCCCCCTCCGTCCAGCTATCATCGGCGATTGCTGGACGATTGCCGGTAACCTATAGTTGTGGATGACCGGAGGGTTCGATGGCGGCAGTTGGGGGAAGGGCGCGAGGTTCGCCCGGCAAGTTTTGGGACTGCTGGTGGCCGTATGTCCTCGATTTCTGCCTGACCTTGTGGGTGCTGCGCGCACCCGTAGCGACGCTGGCCATTGGTGCGTTGCTGATGTGGTTTGTGCCGCAGGCGCAGGATCTACTCGTCGAGTTCGCAATGCCGGGCGAAGGGTGGGCGCGCACTGCGGAATTCCTGCTGCTTATTCTTTTCGTATGGGCGATGCCGACGCATTATTCCGCGCGGCTCCTCGTCCGCACCGATGAGCGCTTTGTCGCCCGTCTCGCCGAGCGCGGCACAGCCTTTCTTCCCTTCCTGCAGAAATGGACGCCGCGTGCTCTCGGCGCGTTCACTTTCGTCATCATGCTGGGCGGTGCGTTACGTGCGTGGCGCAATCTTCCTCTCATCGCCGACACCGATTTGGTCACGAAAATCGGCGCCAATCTCATTCTGGTCAGTGCGCTACTGGCTGTCGTCGGCGTCGTTTTCTGGCTCTACGCCGTGTATCGCGAGAGGATTGCCGACACCGCGGCAATCGGAAGCATGGAGAGGCTCGCGGGGGTCGCCATGCGGCCGCTGCGTCGGCTGCTGCCGGCAATCAGCCGGCGCGGCGGCGGCGCCGGGAGCCATCTCGGCCCGCTGCTGCTTGTGCTGATGTTTCTCGCTTTCGCCGCGGCGCCGATCGCGTTTCCGCTCTGGTTCGCGACCATGATGCCGCGCGCATTGGCGGTGCCGTTCGTGCTGGGCGGTTGGTTGCCGCTGCTCACTTATCTCGCTGCACTCGGCCGACGGCTGTGCGCGCCGTTTATACTGATGGCGCTTGTCATCTTCGCGTTGCTGCCGCTCGGTTTCGGCGACAATTACGCGATCAGGCTTATCAATGCAGCGACGATGGTGACAAAGATCACTGGAAAGGACGCGCCGGCGGGCGTGACCGACGCTATCGATCTTAAAGATGCGATAAACTGGTGGAAGAAAGCCAATGGTTGCGATAGTGGCCAAAAGTCTTGTCCGCGGCCGATTATCATCGCCTCGGCGGGGGGTGCGAGCCGCGCGGGCTTTTTCGAAGCGAGCGTGATCGGCCAATTGCTTGACGACCGGCTCAAGATCGACGGCAAGGGACATGGCCTGACGGAACAGGCGATGGCGAACCGCCTGTTCGCGCTTTCCACAGTGTCCGGCAGTTCGGTCGGGGCGGTCACCACGGTCGCAGCAATGGCAGCGGTACGCGATGGCGGCGGCGAGCCGTGTACACAGACGGAGGAGCCGCTCTGGCGCGGCAGCAAAATCGACGGCTGGCGCTCCTGTCTTGAAGCTCTTATGGCGGGCGACTTCCTCACCCCGATCTTTACCGGTTTCGTGTTTCACGACATCTTCGGTTTTGTGAAATGGCGGGATCGCGGCACGCTGTTGGAAGAATCGGTAGAGCGCGAATTTGCGAAGCTGATCGGAGAGAAACCGCAAAATCCCGATCAACTCGCCTGCGTTGGCAGTCTGGAATGCCCTTTCACGACGCTGCGACCCGGCAAAGATCACTGGCTGCCGCTACTTCTCCTCAACAGCACGTCGGTAACCAGCGGCCAGCGCATGATCACGTCGGCACTGGAATGGCACATCGACCTTACAAACCAGAATGACTGTCCGACCGACAACCGCGCCCTCACTTGCCAAATTTTTCAGCGGGCGCCGCTATTCCATGACTTGCTCGCCGAGTATAATCTTCGGCCGCTCGACGACATCAGATTGAGCACGGCGGCGCACAATTCGGCCCGTTTCCCGTTGTTGTCGCCGCCGGGCGAACTCATCGATAGCACAGGCGGCTTGATCGATCGCCTGGTCGACGGCGGCTATTTCGAGAATTTCGGTGCGCAGACCGCCACTGAATTGGTGCTGTCTATGCGGGCGCTCGATCCCAATCTGAAGCCCTTCATTCTGGTATTGTCCAACGATCCGCAGGCGATCGTCCCGAAAAAAACGCTTCCGCCTGATAACAGCAGTCCCCGGACATTGTTGCCGGACATATCTGGTCCGCTCGGAGCGGTCGCCAACACACGCAACGCACGGGGCAAGCTCGCCGTCGATAATGCCGCGGACGCGCTCGACCATGCGAATCCAATCCTTTGCAACACGGTCACCATACGCGTGTGGACGAAACCAGTTTCGGATAAGGCCAACGCACCGGCGCGGGACTTGTCGATGAGCTGGTGGCTATCGAAGCCGGTGCAGACCTACCTGCATGAGCAGACCGACTTTGATGGCGCTGCAGCAGCCAATCGGCAGAAGAACGGTGATGCGGTCGCGGCGCTGCTCGTTGCGATCAGGGGCGATACGCCACCCGCCGGAGCTAAGGCACTTTGTCCCGAGGAAGTTGATTAATCTCGGTTTGAATCTCTTCATTCGTCCCGCGCCACCGCGCGTAGCGCCAGGGCAGGTACCACCGCGCATTCGGCGGGGCGGCCTGCGGCACGAAATCGAGCCCGGACGTGCCCCAGGGCTGGCAGCGCAGCAGCCGCGCCAGCGTCATCCAGCCGCCCGCCCATAAGCCGAAGCGATCCAACGCCTCATCGGCGTATTGCGAGCAGGTCGGCAGATGCCGGCAGCGAAAGCCGACCAGCGGCGACAGCGTATAGCGGTACGCCTGTATCAGGCCGCGGCCGGCGAGCCGCGGCGCATGTCGCGAAGCGTCGAATAAATCGTCAAGTTTCATTATCCACGCGACTTATGCCGTTTTCTGCGGAACTGACTGCGATGATAGCGGCGATCCTCTTGTTTGAAGCGCTTCTTCTTTTCCGGCGAGCCGAATTTCGTGATGACCTTGCCGTTCTTGTGAATATCGGAATAGCCGCCCTCGAGAATCTGGAACGGACGCTTGACCCTTTTGAGGTAGTCGTATTGTGCCGATTTCGCTTGCTTAAGTCGGAACAGGTCGAAATAGGCCGGATAGACGAAGTCGCTCATCTCGATGCCATTAAAGTCGATCTTATCGTCCTCCACCACATCGCAAACCTCATAGGCCCACACTGTACCATGTGGCCCGTCGGTCCACAGCGCGGCGGACGGATCGACCAGCATTTCAAGCAGCTCGTGGCAGGCGGTCACGCTGATCACTTCGCCCGACTTGATGGCCGGTTTGACGAACACTTTGGCGATCGGCATTCCCTCATATGTGATGTCATGAAAGCTGCTGGAGCCGGGCTGCTCCGGATTGTCCAAAAACATCAGGTGCCAGCATCCGGGCTTGGTCGCGTTCGATTTGACGAGCTTTGCCGGCGTGCCCCAGATCGGCACAAACAGCTCGTCGAGAAACTCTTGTAATGCCGGAACCAATTTATCGAAATCGACGCCGAGATCGGCCGTGGCTTTGTTGACGCAGACCACGGTCGGCATGAGGTCTCTGTTGAAGTCGGTTGAGTGTTTAATCGGCATGACGCTCCCCACCCGGGCCACCCTCGGATCGGGTTTCCGATCGCTGTGCCCGCCACGGGGAATTTTGCAGGAAGTCTTCCCGATTGCAACCTAGAGTAATATAATTTGTTATTATCAACTTAAGATTTTGCTGTCTCTTTCGCCGCCGCCTTGGCGCCGCGCTTGGCCTCAACCTGGCCGATGGCATCGACCACGGCATCGAAGGTCAGGAGCGTAGAGGCGTGGCGGGCTTTGTAATCGCGCACCGGCTCGAGCACGGCGATATCCGCCCACTTGCCTTGCGTCGGCGGCGCGCCGTTCTCCTTGAGCATTTTGCGCACCGTTTCGCGCAGTTCGCGCAGCTCCTCCGCCTTGGAGCCGACAATGTTGCGCGCCATGATTGAAGATGACGCTTGGCCCAGCGCGCAGGCTTTCACCTCGTGGGCGAAGTCGGTCACGGTGTCGCCGTCCATCTTCAGATCGATGGTGACGGTCGAACCGCACAGCCGCGACAGTGCCGTTGCCGTCGCGTCGGGATCGGACAGCCGCCCGATCCGCGGGATGGTGCCCGCGAGCTCGATAATCCGGCGATTGTAGACCTCGTTTAGCATCGCAAAATCGGCAACTTATCCGGGTTTGTTGAGTCTGCCCGGCAATCCACTATATAGGCGCTGCCGCAGTGGAATTGAAGTTCCGGCCATTTTACGCCGGCGATGGGAGTGAAGATGGACGCCGTCATCAAGAAATGGCCTCGCGAGCCGCACTCGGACCATGTCCGGGCAACGCCGGCGCCCGTCGAAAATCGCCCGTCGCGGGAGGAAGCCGAGGCCGCCGTGTGCGCGCTGATCGCCTATCTCGGCGACGACCCGTCGCGTGAAGGCCTTGCCGCAACTCCGAAGCGCGTCGTCGCGGCCCTGGACGAGCTTTACCGCGGTTACCGCGAAATTCCGGCCGACGCCCTTGTTCGCACTTTTGGCGAGACCGAAGCCTATGACGATTTCGTGCTCATTCGCGACATCGGCTTTACCTCGCATTGCGAGCACCACATGATGGCGTTTCACGGCAAGGCGCATGTCGCCTACCGGCCGGTCGAACGCGTGGTCGGCCTGTCGAAATTGGCGCGGCTCGTCAACGTCTATGCCCGCCGCCTGCAAACCCAGGAACATCTGACCTCGCAGATCGCGGTCGCCATCGACGAAGTGCTAAAGCCGCGCGGCGTCGCGGTGCTACTCGAGGCCGAACATACCTGCATGTCGATCCGCGGCGTCGCCAAGCCGGGCGTCTCAACCGTAACGACGCGGTTTCTGGGAACCTTCCGCGACAGCAGCGAAGATCAAATGCGTTTTGTCACGCTTGTGCGCGGCGTCGCCGAACCGCGCTGACGCCCGCGCATTCTGTCCATTTCAGATCATTAAGCGGCCGGGATGACGCCCAGCGTGCGCACCAGCATATAACTTGCCACCGCGACGATCAGAATCGCGAAGACGATATGAAGAGCCCCCGTGCGCGACGCCAGCGTTCGCGCCGCCGAGGCGCCGATCGAGCCGCCGATCGCGCCTCCGGTCACGAACAATAGCGCGAGCCTCCAATCGACGAGCCCGGAAGCGGCATAATTCGCCGCCGTCGTCAGGCCGAAAGCGGTCACGCCGACGAGCGACGAGCCGACCGCGTTGAGGATCGGCATACCGGTTGCCATCATCAGCCCGGGTACGATCAAGAATCCGCCGCCGATGCCGAAGAAGCCGGACAAGGCGCCGGCGCCAAGCCCGATGCCGAGAAGCCACGGCAGGTTTTCCTTGCCGAGCTCAACGTCGTCGCTTCCGACGGCCGAGCGCTCGCGCAGCATCATGGCGGCGACGACGAGCATCAGCACGGCAAACGCAATCAACAGCTTCTGCCCATCGACCCATTTGCCCAAACTCGAGCCGAAAAACGCGCCGGCGACGCCGGCTGTGGCAAAGACCGAGGCGCATTTCCATTTCACGTGGCCGGCGCGACCGTGGTGCAACAGATTGGCGAGCGCGCTGGCGGCGACCGCGATGGCGCTGGTGCCGATCGCCACGTGCGGGTCCTTGACGCCGACCGCGTAAATCAGAAGCGGCACCGCGAGGATCGAGCCGCCGCCGCCGACTAGGCCCAGCGAGAAGCCGACCAGCGCGCCGGAGGCGACGCCGAGCGCGGCCTGGGTCAGCGACAAGATCATCATCGGTCCGGAATTTTTAAGTGCGTCGGGCCTGCGCCAGATAGGTCGCGCGGTTCCACGGCATGTGTACCAGCACGCGAGCCAGCCCGCAAAATCCGGTGATGCCGGCATTCATCAGCCCGGCGCCGACAAACAGCGGCACGGAAAAAAACCACGGCGATACCAATAGACCGAGCAGGGTGCCGATGAACGCCAAACCGCCCGCCGCAATCTGCACCTGCCGGAGCAATTCCAGCGGCTGCCGGCGATCGCTGACGACCGGCAATCCGGCCTGACGCCAAGCATCGAGGCCGCCATCGACGATATAGGCCTGGCACTCGCCGCCGAGCTTGGCGGCGAGGCGCGGCGCGTTGCCCAGCGTGCGCGCGCCGGTGCGGCAGTGGAAAACCACGGGCCTGCCGCGATGCACGCTCAAATCCGCATCGTCGAGCTGGGATAACGGCATGTGCTTCGCATCGGCGATCCGTTCGCGGGCGTGCTCGTCGGGCTCGCGGATGTCGACCAGGATGGCGCCTTGGTCGAGCATCTGCTTGGCTTGCTGCGGCGAAATTCTCGGCAATGACATGGCGTTTTTCCCTCCCGGCCGGCGCTTGGCGGTCTCTTTCGGTTGGACAAAGCAGGCGACGGAGCGTGGCGGACGGCTGTCTCTCGATTCGGACATCGGCGCCACGCTGCGGGCGCATTCGGCGTATGCGGCATAACCGCTCCGATACGCCGGGTCTGTAAGCATAAGACCCAATACGTTAGGCATTGCTTGTTTAGTGACTGCTCATATATAGGTCAAGGCCTGAAACTGGCAGACTAAGAACAGGGAGGCGTGTCATGTCCGGAAAGCCGATCATTCGCGCATTCTTCGACGAGCCGACCAATACGGTGAGCTACCTAGTGGTCGATCCTGCCACAAAGCAAGCCGCCGTGATCGATCCCGTCCTCGACTACGACCATAACAGCGGCGCCGTCGACACCCGATCGGTCGAGACGATCCTGCGCACCGCCAAGGAGCAGGGCTGGACCGTAGTGTGGGCGCTCGAGACGCATGCTCACGCCGACCACCTGTCCGGTTCGCCCTATATCAAGGCCAAGACCGGCGCCAAGATAGGCATCGGCGAGCATATCAAGGACGTGCAGCAGATTTTCCGCCCCGTTTTCGCCGCCAACGATCTAAAGACCGACGGCAGCGACTTCGACCATCTGTTTGCCGACGGCGAGCGCTTCAACATCGGCGAGCTGACGGCCGAGATCCTCTACACGCCGGGGCATACCCCGGCCGACATCACCTACAAGATCGATGACGCCGCTTTTGTCGGCGACACGTTATTCATGCCCGACTTCGGCACTGCGCGCGCCGATTTCCCCGGCGGCGATGCGCATAAGCTTTATCGCTCGATCCGGCGGCTGTTGGCATTGCCGCCGCAGACGCGGCTGTTCATGTGCCACGACTACAAGGCGCCCGGCCGCGACGACTATGCCTGGGAAACGACGGTGCGCGAGGAGCGCGAAAAGAACATCCACGTCAAAGACGGCGTCGGCGAAGATGCCTTCGTTGCCGCGCGCAGGGCGCGGGACGCGACGCTTGCCGCGCCGCGGCTCCTGTTGCCGTCAATCCAGGTCAATATCCGCGCCGGCCATTTTCCGCCGGCGGCTGCCAACGGCGTGCACTATCTGATGATCCCGGTGAAGTTCAAGAACCCGGAAGCGGTGGTCTAGAGCATGATCCGGAAAAGTGGACGCCGGTTTTCCGAAAAGATCATGCGCCATCAAAAAAGGCTTAGAGCGCAATCGATTCACCCGATTGCGCTCTAAGCCAAGCCTCGCCTCGACAGCGCCGTCGCGATGTGCGAGACGACGGCGATTGCAGCCCGCGTATTCGAGGTCACTGTGTCCGACGATCCATTATTCCGGCCGGCCGGCTCGGCTTCCGAGCTTGAAGAAGGTTTGGCGCTGACGCCGAAATTCGACGCCGACGGCCTCGTTACGGCTATCGCCACGGACGCCGTCTCCGGCGACGTGCTGATGGTCGCGCATATGAATGCGCAAGCGCTGGCCAAAACCATCGCCAGCGGCGAAGCCTGGTATTACAGCCGTACGCGCCGCGCGCTGTGGAAGAAAGGCGAAACCTCCGGCCACACCCAGCGCCTCGTCGAACTGCGCATCGATTGCGACCAGGATGCGGTGTGGATCAAGGTGGAGCAGGTCGCCGGCGCCTGCCACACCGGCCGGCGCTCGTGTTTTTATCGCGCGGTGCCACTCGGCAAAGCGGGCGCAAAGGCGGGCGAAGTGAAGCTCGAATTTGTCGGCGAGCGCGTGTTCGATCCAAAGGCGGCGTATCGGAAATAGGCGCCGCCGGGTTCCGCTCATGCGGGGGCTTTTCTTATTTCGTCATCGGCGGGCTCACCCGGCAATCCATGCGGCGAAGACGCACAAACAAATATCAGGATTAGCCGAGCGCCGGTCGGAACCAGGCGAAGCGACCGAACCGGGAGTGCCTCAGTTGGTTATCGACGGGTGGGGCGGCGGCGACTAGAAGAGAGATTGTCACGTGCGCACCCTTACCGCTTACGGGATCGGCGTCGTTATCGTTCTTGCCGTACTCAATGCCATCGCATGGCGGGCCGGAACGCCACGACTGCACAACATCACTGTGTTTTCCGGAGGCTTCGTCCTCGGTGTGCTCGGGACGTATATCGCGGCTTGGATGTACGGATATCGCCGGGTCGCCTGATTCCAGGCCGGGTCGCCTGATTCCAGATCGACGCTTTAGGCCAATTTGGCGTCCAACGTGATCGCGGCATTGAGCACTTTGGAGACCGGACAATTCTTCTCTGCTTCTCCGGCAAGCCGCGCAAACGCCGCCTGGTCGAGGTTCGGCACTTGCGCGCGCAGCGTCAGTGCCGAGCTGCTGATGCGGAAGCCTTGACCTTCGGGTTCGAGCGTGACCGCGGCCTCGGTGGCAAGCTCGGTCGCCGTGAACCCTGCGGCCTGCAGTCCGAAGGCCAGCGCCATGGTGAAGCAGCCGGCATGCGCCGCGGCGATCAGTTCTTCGGGATTGGTGCCGTTCTCGTTCTCGAAGCGGGTTTTGAAAGAATAGGGAGTGTCGGCCAGTACGCCGGAATCGGTGGAAAGAGCGCCGCTGCCGGCGCGTCCGGTCCCGCGCCAAACTGCTTTTGCCTTGCGGATCATTCAAGCCTCCATCGTGAAGCAACTTTGTTCCGATCGCCGTGGAGATCAGCGAGACGTTTCGTTGCGTAGCTCGCTGACGTCTTTCTCCGTCAGATGGGACGGCGCGCTGCCAAAGCGTCCGGTGACATAATTGGCGACGGCTGCAATCTCGGCGTTGGAATAAGCGCTGCCGAAAGCCGGCATCGAGATAATGCCGCTTGGCGTATGCCGCATCGTGCCGGTGATCACGATCTGGGCGACATTGGTCGCGGTCGGATCGTTGACCGCGCGGGCGCCGGCGATCGTGGCGAACGGCGAGATCGCGCTCACGCCCGTCCAGTTATGGCAACTGGCGCAGGCCTCTTCGAATACTTTCCTGCCGGCAACGTCCGCGACGGCGCCGCCTTCCTTGGGCGCCGCCGGCGCCGGCGGCGCAATCGTCGCCGGCTCGGATGACGTTACCGGCGGAACGCTGCGCAGGTAGCTGACCACAGCGCGGATGTCGGCCGGCGCCATCTGGCTGAAGCTCTGGTCGACGGCTTCGCCCATCGGCCCCGCCGCCGTGCCACGGCCCTGCGCGTGACCCTGCGCGAGATAGGCGAAGATCTCGTCGTCGGTCCAGCCGCCGATGCCGGTTGCTTTGTCGGAGGTGATGTTGAAGGCCTTCCAGCCGGCGGTCACGGCGCCAGCGAATTTTTTGCGATTGTCGAGCGCAAAAGCGAGATTGCGCGGCGTGTGGCATTCGCCGCAATGCGCCAGCGCTTCGGCGATATAGGCGCCGCGGTTCCATGCGGCGCTTTGCGCGGCGTTGGGCGCGAAGCGCCTATCGGCGTTGAACAGCAGCGACCAGAACATCACCGCCCAGCGCTGGTTGAACGGGAACGTCAACGTGTCCGCGCGATTGTCGGCATGCACCGCCGGCAGACTGAACAAGTAGGCTTTGATCGCTAGCGCATCGGCGTCGGTCATGTAGGTGTAGGACGTAAACGGCATCGCCGGATAAAGCCGCGCGCCGTCCCGGCGCACGCCGCGCTGCACCGCGTTGAGAAAATCCTGATCGGTGTAATCGCCAATTCCTGTCGACCTATCCGACGTAATATTGGTCGAATAGAGAGTGCCAAAGGGCAACGGAAACGCCAAACCGCCTGCAAAAGCTTTGCCATCCGGCGCGGTGTGGCAAACCATGCAATCGGCCGCGCGTGCGAGATATTCGCCGCGTTTGACTTGGTTCGCATTGATAAGCGCTGTGGGAACGCCGGTCGGATTGACGCCGTGATAATCCGTCAGCGCAACCGTCGACCCGCCGGCGAATGCCATCGGCCCGGGAAAAAACATCCTCCAGCCGATGACAGCTGCAACAATCACGACAACAATGACAATGAGGGCGATGCGTGCGCGCATGACACTTACGCCTTGTTGGACGCGATCGCGGCGCGGTCGATCGGCAAGCGGCGCAGCGCCACGCCGGTCGCGGCGTAGATCGCGTTGCGCAGCGCCGGCGGACCGGCAGTGCATCCGGTTTCACCGATGCCGCCCGGATTCTCGCTACTCTTGATGACATGCACGTCGATGTTCGGCACCTGGTCGATGCGCAGCATGCGGTAATCGTTGAAGTTGGACTGCCGCACACGGCCCTTGTCGATGGTGATCTCGCCGTACAGCGCGGCAGTCAGCCCGAACACCAGCCCGCCTTGCAGCTGCGCGACGATGGTGTCGGGATTGACGGCAATGCCGGTGTCGACCGCCGACGTGACACGGCGGAGATGAACCTCCCCGTGATCATCCACTTCGGCCTCGACGACGGTCGCGATGAAGCTGGCGAACGAGGGCTGCACGCACACGCCGCGGCCCGTGCGCGGCGGCAGCGGCTTTCCCCAGCCGGATTTTTCCGCCACCAGATCGAGCGCGGCCTTCAGACGCGGATTATTGCCCAGCATGCTGCGGCGGAAATTGATCGGATCCACGCCTGCCTTGTGGGCCAGCTCGTCCATGAAGCATTCGATGGCGAACACGTTGTTGTTCGGTCCGACGCCGCGCCAGAATCCGGTCGTCACCGCTGGCGGCTCGGCGCGCACATATTCAACCGTGCGGTTGGGGATGTCGTAGGGCATGTCGACGGCGCTATCGACCGCGTCGATATCGATGCCGTTTTGGAATGCCCCCGGCAGCCAGCGTGCCATCACCGACGAGCCGGACACGCGATATTTCCATGCGACAATCTTGCCGCCCGACAGGCTCGCCGAGATGACGTCGCGGTAGACCGGGCGGTAGATATCGTGACGGATATCTTCTTCGCGCGTCCATACGACCTTCACAGGCGCGTCGACATGCCCGGCGATACGTACCGCGCTCGTCACCATGTCCGTTTCGAGCCGGCGGCCGAAGCCGCCACCGAGGTAGTGGTTATGCACGGTCACCTTATCGACCGGCAGGCCCGCCGCTTGCGCCGCGGCCGATTGCACGCGCGCCATGACTTGCGTGCCGATCCATATTTCGCAGGCGCCTGGCGTCAGCGAAACGGTGCAGTTGAGTGGTTCCATGGGCGCGTGCGCCAGGAACGGCAGCTCGTATTCGCCGTCGAATCTTTCGCCTTGCGTCAAGCCTTTGTCGACGTCGCCAATCGATTTCGCCACGACGCCGGTCTTTTTGCTGGCGGCGCGCAACTCTTCCCAGATTTCGTGCGAATTGATCTTGGCGTTCGGTCCTTCGTTCCAGGTGACGACAAGGGCGTCGAGACCTTTCTTGGCGGCCCCCATGTGATCGCCGACGACGGCGACCAGATCATCCAGCACGACAATCTGCCGAACGCCGGTAACGGCTTTGGCCGCGCTGTCATCCACGTGGGCTACTTTGCCGCCAAAGACCGGGCATTGCGCGAGCGTCGCGAATTTCATTCCGGGCAGCATCGTATCGATGCCGTAAATGACCTTGCCGTCGGTCTTGTTGGGCGTGTCGAAGCGCTTGAGAGGCTTGCCGATCAGGGTGAAGTTTTTTGGGTCTTTCAGTGGCGGATCCGCCGGAACCGGCAGCGCGCCCGCCGCATCGACCAGATTGCTATAGGCGAGCGCGCGCCCGCTCGGGGCATGCATGACCTTGCCGCTCGACGCGGTGCAGGTTGCCGGGTCGACCTGCCATTGTGTTGCCGCGGCCTCAATCAGCATCGCGCGGGTCGCTGCGCCGGCTGTGCGCAGCGGCTTCCAGAAGGCGCGAATGGAGTTGGAATTGCCGGTGGCCTGCAAACCGAGCATCGGGTTGCTGTAAAGCTTGTCGTTGGGCGGCGCATGCTCGAGCGCGATTTGCGCGTAGTCGCCGTCGAGTTCCTCGCACAGGATCATCGCCAGCGCCGTGTACACGCCTTGGCCCATCTCAACCTGCGGCATGACCAGCGTCGTCTTGCCGGTATGATCGATGCGGACGAAGGCATTGGGCGCGAATTTGCCGGCGGTGTTATCGGGTGGCTGCTCCGGCTCGTTGACCGGCGCGGCGTGGAGCGGAAGATGAAAGGCGAGAACAAATCCGCCGGCCAACCCGCCTTTGATCAGCGCGCGGCGAGACGGAGCGAATGAAAGATTTTCAAATAGGCGCATGATCGCCTCCTATGCCGCCGCCGCAGCGCGCTTGATCGCCGCACGGATGCGCACATAGGTGCCGCAGCGGCAGATGTTTCCCGCCATCGCCGCGTCGATATCGGCATCGTCGGGCGCCGAATTGGCGGCCAGGAGCGCCGCCGCCGACATGATCTGGCCGGATTGGCAGTAGCCGCACTGAATGACTTCCAGATCGAGCCAGGCTTTCTGCACTTTGGCGCCCACCGGTGTGGCGGCAATGCCTTCAATCGTGGTGATGGCGCGATCGCCGATCGAGCCGACTGCCAGCAAACAGGAGCGCACGGGGTTGCCGTCGAGATGCACGGTGCAAGCTCCGCATTGCGCGATGCCACAGCCGAATTTCGTGCCGGTCATCCCCAGCACATCGCGCAACACCCAAAGCAGCGGAGTGTCGTCATCAACGTCGACGCTGTGCGTATTGCCGTTGACCTTGATGGAAAGAGCCATGACCTATTCTCCTTCTCCTCCGGGATAGCCGCCGCGCAATCCGCCCACGCTGAGGAATTTTTTCTCCGTCGCAGCGGGCGATACTACCGAACATTAGGGACACCGACAGTCGCCTCGGCAAAGGCATGCAAGATCACGACGGTAAGTCGCGGGCGCTCGGATTATCGTGCCGCCAAGAGTGCCACCTAATGAAATGCGCGTCAGCATGCTTTTCCTAGGTCGTATGACCACGCCAAAAATGATGCCCCGCTAACCGGTAACCGCCGCCTTAACGCTTAGCTGCCCGTTCGGTTCCAGTCGCTACACAAATATCTTTGAATATTTTCCCAGGTCTTTTCGGAGCTTGCAGCGATGCCGAGCACGACGACGATTAGTTTTTCGCCGCCGCGCGCCCCAAGACTTGCTCGGCGCGGGCGAGGTGAGGGCGGTCGTACATCACGCCGCCGATGCCGACGACGCCGGCGCCGGGGCTCGCGGCAAAGGCATCGACGATCGCTTGTGCCCGTTCGATCGCCGCCGCCGATGGCGTGAACACGTCGTTGATGATCGGCACCTGCGCCGGATGGATCGCCATCTTGCCGACAAAGCCGTCGCGGCAGGCCTCCTCGCATTCGCGGCGAAAGCCGTTGGCGTTGCGGAAGTCGACATAGACTGTGTCGATCGCCGGCACCGTGGCGGCGGCGGCGCCGGCAAGGCACAGCACGCGCGCCAGGCGATAGGGATCGAGAAAATTACCTTGCGCGTCGCGATTGGCCTGCGCGCCAATGTCGGCGGACAAATCCTCGGCGCCCCAGGTGAGCCCGATCAGGCGCGCGCTGACGCCGGCAAAAGTGCCGGCAACGAACAGCGCGGCGGCGGTCTCGGTGGCGATGGGGAGGATTTTGATGGCGCCGTCCGGCAAGCCGTATTGCGCCTCGCGCACGGCGAGCTTGGCATCGGCGTGAATGACCGAGGCGCCGCCTTCGGCCTTGGGCAGCATGATGGCGTCCGGTCTCGCCGCCGCGATCGCATCGAGATCGGCGTCGGTCAACCCGGTCTGCAGGCCGTTGACGCGCACCATGATGCAGGGCCGCGCCGCGCTTGTCATCGCAGTTTTCAAAAATGCCACCGCGCTTTCGCGGGCGCGCGCTTTGCCGTCGGGCGCAATCGAGTCCTCAAGGTCGACGATGATCGCATCGGTGCCGCTCGTCATCGCCTTGTCGAGCTTCTTGGCGCTGTCGGCCGGAACGAACAGCAGCGAGCGCATGGCAAGGGCAGGGCGCGGGCTCACTTCGGCCGCATACGGATAAAAGCCTGGCGGCGGCATTCGGCGACGAGCTTGTTGTCCTGGTTGTAGGCGCGGTGATGAAACTCGACGATGCCGGCGCCGGGCCGCGACTTCAATTCGCGTTTGCCGATCACTTCGGTGGTGCAATGCACGGTGTCGCCCTCGAACAGCGGATGCGGAAATTTGACATCGGTCATGCCGAGATTGGCTATTGTCGTGCCGACCGTCATGTCGGAGACCTGAATGCCGATCATCAGTCCCAGCGTGAACAGGGAGTTCATCAACGGCTGGCCCCATTCAGTCTCCTGCTCGCAGAAATGCCGGTCGATATGCAGTGGCTGCGGGTTGAGCGTCATGTTGGAGAACAGCATGTTGTCCATCTGGGTAACGGTGCGCGTATAGCGGTGCTCGACCAGTTCGCCGGGCACGAAGCCCTCGAAATAGAGCCCGCCGCGCTTGTGCCTTACGGCCGTTGCCATCGCCATTTTCCGTCTCCTTATCGCCGTTAAGCCGGTGTTTACCATAATCGTTAATGGTCGCTAACGCCCGTAAAGCCGGTGGGAGCCGGCAGGGGAGCAAAACCATGCTGGTCGATCCCAGCAATCCGACCGCCGGTGCCACGGTGACCGGCGCCATTCGCCAGGCGGCGCAAGCCACCGGGACGAGTTTTCAATACCTGTTGGCGACGGCCCAGGTCGAATCCGGTCTCAATCCGCGGGCCGGCGCCGCGACCTCGTCGGCGCGCGGGCTATTCCAATTCATCGACCAGACCTGGCTTGCCACCATCAAGCAATCCGGGGCGGCATTGGGCTACGCCCAATACGCCGCGGCCATCACCAAGACCGCGTCCGGCCACTACGAGGTGGCCGATCCCTTCATGCGCAGCGAAATTCTCAAGCTGCGCAACGACCCGACTGCGAATGCGACCATGGCGGGCGCCTTCACGCAATCAAACGCCGCGGTGCTTGCGGCCAAGATCGGCCGGCCGCCGAGCGAAGGCGAGCTTTATATTGCGCATTTCATGGGGGCCGGCGGCGCAGCGCGGCTGATCTCGTCGGCCGCCGCCAATCCGAATGGCAGCGCCGCGAGCTATTTCCCGATTGCGGCGCGTGCCAATACCTCGATCTTTTACGACCGCTCGACGGGCGCACCGCGGACCTTGGCCGAAGTGCGCAACATCCTGACCGCACGCTACAACGTCGCGGCGCGGTCGCGACCAAGCGTGCCGACAAGCGCGGTCGCCCAAGCCGACATCCCGCCGGCCGATATTCCACCAGCCAATATCCCGCCAGCCATCGCCGCTGCCAAGCAGGCATCTTCTGATCAATTGACGCCACGCGTCGTGCGCACGTTTTCGGTCCATCCCGCTCTCGCTGCTCCGACGCCAACGCCTGCTCAGACGCCCGTCGCCGCCGCGACGGTTCCCGATACCGCGGGCATGACCAGCGCGTTTGCCGATGCGAACCAAACGCATCCGCCGCTGGAGGACGAAATCTTCCACGGCCTGTTTCAGGATCCCGGCCGCACCGGTCCGATCGCTGCCGTGGTGAGCCAGCTCTGGGGCGTGTCGAATACGCCCGCAGGCGCCGACGGGACATCCGCGCCGTCCGCCGCGACGCTGCTCGATCTGTTCAAGGACAATCAGCGCGGCTAACGCCGCCATGTCGCGGAAATCGCGGCGATTTATGGTGAACGATTTATTAAGTGCGGCACCCTAGGATCGATCCAGTCGTCAATCTGTGTGGCGTGAGCGAGCCATGATCGTCCGCGATTTTCTGCAATGGGTGCGCACCGCGCCGGCCAGCGAACGAGCCGAGGCCACCAGCGCGCTCGCCCGGGCTTACCTTTATTCCGATCTGTCGCCCGACGACCTTGCCGCCGCAGAAGGCGCGATGCTGATGCTGCTAGACGATCCGTCTCCGCTGGTGCGCCGCGCGCTCGCCGACGCGCTGGCGGCGAGCCCGAGCGCGCCGCCGGCCATCGTCATCGCGCTCGCCGCCGATCAGCCGCAGATTGCGGCGCCGGTCTATGCGCTGTCGCCGTTATTCGTCGATGCCGATCTGGTCGATGCGGTCGCCGCCGGCGGCGCCGCGGTCCAAGCGGCGATCGCCAGCCGCGCCGCGCTGCCATGCTCCGTGGCCGCGGCAATCGCCGAGGTGGGCACCGCCGAATCATGCCTCTTGCTCGTCGAGAATCCCACCGCCGACATTGCGCCGCTTTCGATCGACCGCATCGTCGAGCGGTTCGGCTATCTTGCGGCCATCCGCGAGGCGCTCTTGCTGCGCGACGACCTGCCGGCCGCGACGCGGCAGACGCTCGTCATCAAACTGTCGGAAACGCTTGCCGGGTTTGTCGCCGGCCGCGCCTGGCTCGACGCCGATCATGCCCAACGTATTGCCCGCGACGCCTGTGAGAAGGCGACGGTCACGATCGCCGCGGACACGCCGGAAAGCGAATTGCGCGCGCTCATCCGCCATTTATGCGCCGGCGGCCAGCTCACCGCCGGTCTCATTCTGCGCGCGCTGTTGTCCGGCAATATAGCCTTGTTCGAGGAGGCGTTGGCGGAACTCACGGAGATGCCCATCGCCCGCGTTTCCGGGCTCATTCACGACCGCGGCAGCGTCGGCTTTCGGGCATTGTTCGACAGGGCACAACTGCCGCCTTCGACCTATCCGGCGTTCAAGGAAGCGATCGAGGCGCTACGCGAGGGCATCCTGCACGAGCCGGGCGGCGCCACTCGCCTCAAGCGGCGCATGATCGAGCGCGTCCTCACCCGCTGCGAAGATGCCGATATCGGCGAGCTGGCGCCGCTGCTCACGCTATTGCGCCGCTTCGCGACCGAGGCCGCCCGCGAAGAGGCTCGGCTGTTCTGCGGTGAGCTCGTCGCCGAGGATTTCGCGGTTGAAGACCACTCGGTGGCGGCGTAGCCCGCGTTAGAGCATGATCCCGAAAAGTGGATGCCGGTTTTCGGATAAGATCATGCTTGGAGAGTCTACGTCCCGGCACTGCCGGGCGCGAGCGGCGGCGAAAAAATATTTTCCAGATAATCCGGCCGAAAGTCGTTTTCCTGCTTGAGGAAATCGTCGGTGACTTCGCGCAGGCGCAGTGTCAGCGTGCCGGCAACATCGGCGACGTCGGGCCGGGTATATTCGCGCGTGATTGCGCGCACCGCATCGACGTGCTGATTGACGAGCGCGATCGGTATGCGGCCGATCTCGGGAGTGTGTTCGAGAAGCCGGCACAGACTCTCGGCGACGCCGGCAGCCGCCGGATAGCCGAACGTCGCGGCCTCGCCCTTGATGTCGTGTGCGGCGCGGAACAGCGCCTCGTGCGTATGCTCGGTAAAGCCCTGCCGCCCGACATCCTGGCGGGCCGCATCGAGGCGCTCGCATTCGGATTGCATCCAAGCGGCGAATTCGGAGGAAAGCAGGACCAACGCCGCTTCGGCGCGGGCCACCGGATCGTCGTCGCCGGCTCCGGCAGGCGCCACGGCCTTGCGCAGTTCATTAGGTCGCGTGATGACTTCGTGATCGGCGTAGGTCGAGACCGAGGGAGTATCGTCCTTGCGAGAGGCCATTGCGGTGATGCTCCAGGTCAGACCAAGACTTTGGCTTTATCGAGCAGCGGCTGTTGGCGGGTGACCTCCGCCTTGGCGCCTTTGCGCCGTTCCGGCCCGACATAGTTCGGATTGACGTTGCGCCGCCGGTCCGGGCCGAAATAGTTCTTGCTCTTGATGAACGGCCGCGGATTGGCGACCACATTGAGAATGCGCTCGTAGAGCGACTTGGCCGAAATCGGCTTGGCCAGGAATTCGGTGATGCCGGCATCACGCGCGTTCATGATCCGCTTCTTTTCGGAATGTCCGGTGAGCATGATGATCGGCACATAGGGATTGGCGTTGGCGCCGGGCTGGCGGATCATCTGCGCCAATTCCAGGCCGTCGAAGATCGGCATCACCCAGTCGGCGATGATGATGTCCGGCATGTAATGGGTGAAGGCTTCCAGCCCGGCGGCGCCGTCTTCGGCCTCGTAGACTTCACGCGCGCCATAGCCATGCAGCAGCGTGCGCAGGATACGCCGCATATGCGCATTGTCGTCGATGACCAGAAAACGCAGGCGATTGAAATCGATGCGAACCATACCATCCTCTGCGCGGCGAATGCGTTTGCCTCGGCCGTGCAGGATCAAGCGTAAAGAATCGTCGTTAACGCTCGGTTAAGCATTCGGCGAAGGTCAATAGCCGAATTGCTCGCTCAAAATGCGCTCGTCGAGGCTGTGGCCGGGATCGAACAGCATGTGCATGGCGGTTGCGTGATCCATGCCGATCTCGACGGAACGCACCGAGCGCACCTCGTCATGGTCGGCCACCGCGGCGACCGGGCGCTTGGCGGCTTCGAGCACCTCGATGGTGACCTTGGCACGGTCCGGCAACAGCGCGCCGCGCCAGCGCCGCGGCCGGAACGGACTGATGGGGGTGAGCGCCAAAAGCGGTGCCCCGATCGGGAGGATCGGCCCTTGCGCCGAGAGATTGTACGCGGTCGAGCCCGCCGGCGTCGCCAGCAGGATGCCGTCGGCGACGAGCTCGGCGAGCCGCTCCTTGCCGTCGACCAGCACACGCAGCTTTGCGGCCTGATAAGTCTGGCGGAACAGCGAGACCTCATTGATGGCGCGATGCCGGTGCACGCGGCCGGCGGCGTCGCGCGCGCGCATCAATAACGGATGGATGACGCTGACGTGAGCAGCGGCGAGACGCTCGACAAGCCCGTGTTCGGAGTATTCGTTCATCAGGAAGCCGACGGTGCCGCGGTGCATGCCGTAGATCGGCTTGCCGGAATTCATGAACCGTTGCAGGGTTTGGAGCATCAGGCCGTCGCCGCCCAGCGCGACGATGACGTCGGCGATCTCCGGCCGGGCATCGCCATAGCGCTTGACCAGCCGGCGGCGTGCCCGCTCTGCCTCGGGGACGTCGCTGGCGACGAAGGCGATATGCTTGAATTTGGCTGTGGTCCGGCGTTTCGGCATAGCAATCCGGGTTCGCGGCCGGGCGGCGCGGCGCCTGGCGGATCGATAGGGGACAAACGGGATGCCTACAAATCAACGCGCGGTGTTCGTCTATACGACCTATCCGTCGGTTGTCGAGGCGGAGCGCGCCGGACGAACCCTGGTCGAGCGCCGGCTCTGCGCCTGCGTCAATATCCTGCCCGGCATGGTCTCGCTCTATTGGTGGCACGGCGCGATCGAGCGCGGCGACGAGGTGGTCATGATCATCAAGACCCGCACCACGCTGGCCGAAGCGGTGCGCGCGGCGGTCAAGGAGATGCATTCCTACACGACCCCCGCCATCCTGGTGCTGCCGGTCGAGACCGTCGATCCGGACTACCACGCCTGGATCATGGCCGAGACGCAGCAGCCAGGCACGGTGTAAAGCCACACCCATTCCCGCAAAAGCGGGAACGCAGACGGTTCAGGTCCCCCGCTTTTGCAGGGACGAGCGGCAACGATTTTCCTGCGGCTGCGGCCTTAATACGTCACCGTGCCGTCGATCGCCGCCTTGAGCGCGGTGTAAGAGCGGCATTCGGTGCCGCAGATGCCCTTGACCTTTTCCAGGTCGTCCTGCGCTTTAAGGATGTTGCCCTGTTCGGCCTGCCACATGCCGTAATAGGACCAGGTCAGCGCGTGGTTGGGATCGGCGGCAAGCGCACGGTCGTACCAGACTTTGGCGTCGTCATAGCGGCCGAGCTTGCGGCTGGCATAGCCGATCAGCGTCGCCACGTCGGCATTGTCGTCGTAACCCATGGAGCGGAGCACGGCGATACCGTCGACATAGTCGCCTTTGTCGTAAATGAGCGCATAAGCCCTGTGCCAGCCCTCGTAGAACTCCTTTGTCGCGCTCGATTTCTTCGATTTCTTGGTGTGCGCCTTCTTGGTGCCGGTAGTGCTGGGCGGCTGCTGCGTTGTGGTTTGCGGTGCAGCGGGACTGCCGCTCTCGATAGCTAGGGCGATATTCGGCGCACTAACGGCGGCGCCTATGAGAATGGCGGCGGCAAACAGTGAAATCTTGCGCATGATCTCCCTCCGGTTCACGGGGCTCGGTCACGTTCGTGAGCGGTAAACACCGGCAGCCTGGCAGTTCATCCCGGAAACCGCTCCTGGTTCCGGATCGTCAGGCGCCCAGCCTTACTCCCGCGAGATTACAGGAAATTCACGTAGGTGAACGAATTCTGCCGATGCCCTTCAGCGCGCGTTCAGTCCGCAAAGTTTAAACGTGTGTTTGAAAACGGCGCGATGTCGAAAATCGCCGCCGCGCAACAATGCCGCGCAACAATAAGGAGAACAAGATGTTGAGGAAATTCGCCGCCGCGCTGGTCGCGACCGCTCTGATCGCCGGGCCGGCTTTCGCGCAATCGAATGGAACTTCCGGTGCGAAGCCGACCACTCCGGCTGCTCAAGCCACCCAAGCCGCGCCTTCCACCGCCGCCACCAAGCCGACTGCCAAAACTGCGAAGACAGCCAAGCATTCGGCAAAGCATGTCAGAAAGCATGCCGCGCGGAGCACAAAGAAAGGCGCCACGATGCACCAGGCGCGTCACGCCAAACCCGCCAAGGTGCATCAGGCCGGCGCGGCGAAAGCCGGAAAGCAGTCGTAATCGAGCGAGATTGCCTGCGATCCGGAATATGCATCCCACAAAGGTTGCGAACCGAGGCCCGGATCGTACGCACCGGCTTGCGGATGTCCGCCGGCGAAAGCCGTCCGGTCCGCAAGCCGGACTTTAGTCGTCCTGTAGCGCACAACAACAAAAGGCGCAGGATCAGGGAGGCCGGCTTGAAGCGCCGGCCTCCGATCTTGTTCGTATTACAAACTCGTCTGCCACTCGATCGGCACGTGCTCGTAACCGGTCGCGGTCTTGATCAGATGGCCGCAGGCCGGAAACGGGAAGTGGTAGCCGGTGATCAGCATGCGGTCGGCGGCGGCGCGGTCGAAAATCTTCTTGCGAGTAGCCACCGCTTGCGGACCGTCAACGTCGAAGGCGGCCTGCCAGTTGGGATGGCGCGCGAACACGGCGGGGTGCTGCGCGGTGTCGCTCAATACCAACAGCGACTGGTTGCCGGAATGGATGGCAAACACCGTATGGCCCGGTGTATGGCCCGGAGCGGGCAGGGTGACGATGCCGGGCGCGACTTCCTTGCCCGGCTCATAGCGCGTCACTTGCTTGGCAATATCGGCAAAGATGCGCCGCTGATTGAGGAAGGTCGGTTTCAGATCCGCCGGCGCGGCATTCAAATTGGCGTCGTCCATCCAGAACGCCCATTCCGGCGCCGGCACCATGATTTCGGCGTTGGGAAAGATCAGATTGTTGTCCTTGTCCTTGATGCCGTTGATGTGGTCGGGATGAAAATGCGAGATGACGATCGCATCGACGGCATGCGGATCGATCCCGGCGGCGACCAGATTGTCGCGCAGCTCGCCGGCCGAAGGCGAGATTTGGCCGCCGGTGCCGGTGTCGATCAGAACGAGCTTGCTGCCGGTATTGACGACCAGCGCCGTGAACGGCGTCGCCAATTTATCGCGCGGCATGAAGGCCACATCGAGCGCGTGCTCCACGGCAGCGAACGGCGCATTGCGGATGAATTTGTCGGTGATCGGCCGGTACCAGATGCCGTCATAGAGCGCAGTCAGCTCGTAGGACCCGATCTTATAGCGATAGATAGCGGGCGCCTGTTTGTCGGCGGGCGGCGCAGCGGCGATGGCCGGGGCGGCGCCGGCGCCGGCTGCGGCAAGCGCCGTACCCGCAAGGAGCAGGCGTCGCGTCAATGCCGGCATGGCGTTTCTCCTTTCGGCCGTCGATATCAGTGCCCAATGCCGGTTGCTTCCACCGTCACGCCGCCGCCGATCTTGATGCAGCCATCGGTACCCGGAAGCTGAACGAAGCCGGCGCCGAAGGCGGGGCATGCCTTGGCGTGTTGCTGCGCGTGCGATTTCGCCGAGGGCGCCGATGACGGCACCGGCTTGGGATCGGGGTTGGTCAAGGTTTGAGCGGACGCGCCCGCGACACTGAGGGTGGTTGCAGCGACGAGAGCAGCGAGCCGGGCGCCGGCGTGCGCCATCATAGTGTCTCCGTGAAAAAGTCGCGCATCAGCAGGTAGGATTTGCGGCATAATTTTTCGTCGTACTGCGTCGCCGGCCCCTTGGCGGTCGGATCGCAGAACGAATGCACCGCCGGCGGCCCGAACATCATCACCTGCCAATCCACCTTGGCCTTGGTCAATTCGTCCTCGAACGCGTCCATCATCGGTTTCGGCGTCACCGGATCTGCCGAGCCGTGGATCGCCAAGACGCGGCCCTTGATGTTGCAGGGCGTGCCGGCGACGACCGGGTTCGGGTTGGTGACATGGAACACGACCAGCGCCTTGAAGTCCGCGCCGGCGCGCGCCTGCTCGAGTGCATAGCCGCCGCCGGCGCAATAGCCGATCGCCAAAACCTTCGCGGCATCGGCGACCCCGAGTTTTTGCGCCTCTGCCGATAGCGCATCGTAGGCTTTGCCGCCACAGGCGAGCGTGAAGGGCAGGTTGTTGTGCACGGCGAGCATGCCGGCGCGCAACTCGTCGACCGTTTTCGGCTTGGCGCCATAGCCTAAACCGAACATGTCGGCCATCAGCACGACATAATCCTTGCCGGCCACGGCGCGCGCCTGGCCGATCGTGTCCGCGCACACGCCCTTCCAATCGGGTTGCATGAAGACGACGGGGCGCTTTGCCGCCACGGACTCGTCATAGACGATTGCGCCCTCGAATTGCCGGCCCTCCACCTGATACGGCACCTTCTTCTCCGCCATCGCGCGCTCCCTTTATTGTCGCCGCCAGCATAATAACCGAAATTGCGCGGCAATATTCCACCGGCGGAACATCGCGCTTGAAGCGAGCCGCCAAGCAACCATGCCGCGAGGACGTTGCCGAAATCCGCAATCGCATGTAGGACCGTAGCCCGGAACGAATGAAAGCAGAGCTGCCGATGTCAAAACAGGACATGCGCGCCGAGACGGAACGCCTCGTCAAAGAGGCCATGGAGCGCAAAACCGTCACGATCAAGCGGGGCGATACCCGCATCGAGGCGGTCTGCGGCAAATGCGGCGCACCGAACCGCGTGTCAGCGCCGCCGGGGCAGAATCGGGTCGCTTATAAATGCAAGGAATGCGGCGCGGAACAGAGAACGCTATAGGCGGGCTTGGCGGCGAGAATGATGGTCGGGGTGCCATGTCGACGCGATAACCCCGCAACGCTGCATTCACCAGTAGGCGCGGAGGTATTCTTCGACGCAGGCGGCCGATGCTTTGGCGTATGTGCCGCGGCGGCTGACTACCGATCCCGTGAGGTCGCGTAATGCCAGCGCCATTTCCGCCGCTTTCACTGCCACCGCGATGCCGTTGAGCACCGGCGCGCCGTCAATGACAAAAGGCCGCTCGCGCGCGAAAAGCAGCATCGGCAGACCGCCCGCGGGGATGATCACCTCGGCGCCCTTGGCGACGAGCGGCCGGACCTGCTCGATGAAATCGGCGCGGACCTTCGCGTAGCTGGCATCGTCGGTAAAGGCGCGCATAAATCCGGGCAAATCGATCTGAATGGCACGCACGCCGACCACGCGCCGATCGAAACAATGCGCCGAGATCTGGCGCTCATGCCAATCGATGAACACCGGATCGATAGTCACCAGACCGAGCCGGCCGCCCATGCTCAGCGCGGCGAGCATGCTGGCCTCACCAAGGCCTACCACAGGGATATCCACCGCACCGCGGATTTGCAGTAGGCCCGGCTCCTGGAAGTGGCCGATAACGAACGCATCGTATCCCGCGCGTTCGGCTTCGAGCGCGTTACGGATCGTCTGTGCCGCACAGCGAAATTCGGTCAATGCATGGAAATGCCGATCGGGCGGATCGAGGCCGTGAACCTCGAATTTCACGCCGGCGCCGGCGGCCTTGTCGAGATACGCTTGCAGCCGCTCGATGTATGGCTTCTGCTCGATCGGATGGACGAAGCTCTGATACCAAATCCGGGTGGGATGGGACGGTTCGGCCATAAGCAATCCCCGGTGCGAAAATGTCGGCACGATGTTGTCGCACCAAGCGCAGGGAGCGCGCAATAGCGGGAGCTTGTTGCGGCGGACTGCGCCGAACCGATAGAACTAGGTGCGATGGACGATATTTATTTCGAAGACGTCGTGGTGGGCGCCACGCTTCGTGCCGGCCCGTATATTATTCATGAACAGGAAATGATGGCGTTCGCCGCGGCGTGGGATCCGATGCCGATGCATACCGACAGGGCTTACGCCGCGAAGCATGGTGGACTGACGGCGCCGGGGACCTATCTGCTGGCGGTCAAACTCAAGCTCATTCATACGCTGCCGTTCCGGCGAACGGTTATTGCTTCGACCGGCTATGACGAAGTACGCTTCCACCGCCCGGTGCACGCCGGCGAGTCGGTGAGCCTCGCGCTCGAGTGGACCGGTAAACGGCGCTCGAAGTCAAAACCCGACAGAGGAATTGTGAGGGGACGAAATTTGCTTATCGACGCGGCGGGTGATGTCGTCCTCTCGCATCTCGACACGCTTATCATGCGGCTGCGGGATCCCAGCGCCTGAGCTCGTTTCATCGCTCCGGTTCGACGATGCGGGTCGCCATCGCGTAGTGGTTGTTCGGGCCGCTGAACTTGGGAAAAGTGCGAAAATCGGCGCGCATTTCGTGGCGGACCGGCGAATTGAGCGCATGCGTCAGCGCCTCAGCGCTGTCAAATGCAACCTTATTGCGTTGCATGAATTGCACGCGCGGCCACGGCAATGCGCTGACCCAATCGAGCCGCGTATAGACTTCAAGCTCGCGGATTTCGGGAAACATCGCCATGTGTCGGGTGTGGTTCTCAAGATAATGTCCATGCCAGGCATTCAGATCCCCGGCCTCGCCTTCGTAGGAGACGAGATAGGTGCAATACGGTTGCTCCGGCGCGTCCTTGCGCGTTGGACTCGGTACCGCGAAACGGCGCACCAGCATCGCCTGTTGCGTGATATCCGCTGTGCTCAGCCCTGGAAAGTCTTCCTGCGAGGCAAGAGCTTTGAGGTGGCCGTTCCGTGACAGCGCGGCTTCGAGCTCGTGCACTTCCGGAAAATAAAGCTGCAAGACCATCGATGGCGGCACGCCGTCCTTCACGTAAGGATCGCTCGCGCTTGAGGAGGTGTGGATCAGGGTCTTGGTGAACCGCGGCGTAGCGCGCAGATGCCGTTGAAGTTTCGCCAGCTCGTCTGCGGACGGCTCGGTACGATATTTGAATGTCAGAAAAAGGCATGTCGTCATGGCTGCTGTTCTATGCGCCTTGGGCGCGGATGCAATATAAACTGAGCATGATACGGTTGCCCCGGCCGTTGAGGACGCCGCTGCCTGGAGGGAAAGCGTGGAATTGGCGCAGGTAAGGCTGGAGGATAAATATACCCTCCAATCCGGACGCATCTATCTGTCGGGCATTCAGGCACTGGTGCGCCTGCCGATGATGCAACGCCAGCGCGACCGCGCGGCGGGCCTCAATACCGCGGGTTTTATTTCCGGCTACCGCGGCTCGCCGCTCGGCGGCTATGACAATGCGCTGTGGCAGGCGCAACGACTACTCGACCAGAACGATATCCGCTTCCAGCCGGGGCTCAACGAGGACCTCGCCGCCACCGCCGTTTGGGGCAGCCAGCAGGTTGGGCTGTTTCCCGGCGCCAAGGTCGATGGCGTATTCGGCATCTGGTACGGAAAGGGCCCCGGCGTCGACCGTTCGCTTGACGTGTTGCGGCACGCCAATTGGGCCGGGACCTCGCCGCATGGCGGGGTCTTGGCGATCGCCGGCGACGACCACGGCGCCCAGTCCACCACGACGGCCTATCAATGTGAGCAGGTGTTCGAGGCGGCGATGATGCCGATCCTCAATCCGGCGACCCTTCAGGATTATCTCGACTTCGGCCTGTTCGGAATTGCGCTATCGCGATTTTCCGGATGCTGGGTCGGTTTTAAAGCCACCAGCGAGGCCGTCGATAGTTCGGCGTCGGTCGACGCCGATCCAGAGCGCGTGACGATTTCCACGCCGCGCGATTTTGAGATGCCGCCGGGCGGCGTCCATATTCGCTGGCCGCGGCCGGGGATGGATTATGGCCTCGAGCAGGAGCGGCGTTTGTTCGGACCCAAGCTCGGGGCGGTCCGCGCCTTTGCCCGCGCCAATACGATCGATCGCATCGTGATCGATTCGCCGCAGCCGCGTTTGGGCATTGTTGCGACCGGAAAGGGGTATCTCGATCTTCGGCAGGCCATGGCGGAACTCGGCGTCACCGCGCCGATCGCCGCCACGCTGGGTATTCGCGTCTACAAAGTCGGTCTCACCTGGCCGCTCCAATCCGATGGCGCGCTGCGCTTCGCCGAAGGACTCAACGATATTCTTGTTGTCGAAGAGAAGCGCGGCTTCGTCGAGCCTCAGCTCATGCGTCTCCTCTACAATATGGAGGCCGTGCGCCGACCAAGCGTGGTCGGCAAATCCGACGAGACCGGTGCAGCGCTCATCCCGAGTATCGGCGAACTGACGCCGATCATCGTGGCGCGCGCGCTCGTCTCGCGGCTGAAGCGGGTTGGATTGGACGCGCCGCTTGAGCGGCAATTCGAGCAACGTCTGGCCCAACTCGAAGCCTTCGAGCGTCCGGTCGCGGTGCCGGCATCCAAGATCGTGCGCGCGCCGTTTTTCTGCTCGGGCTGCCCGCACAATACGTCGACGCGTGTGCCCGAAGGCAGCCGCGCGATGGCAGGGATCGGCTGCCATAGCATGGCGCTGTTTATGCCCGGGCGCGAAACCGCGACGACCACACAAATGGGCGGAGAAGGAGTGAACTGGGTCGGACAGGCGCCGTTCACGACCGAGAATCATGTCTTCCAGAATTTGGGCGACGGCACCTATTCGCATTCGGGCTTGCTGGCGATCCGCGCTGCCGCGGCGGCGGGCGTCAACATCACATACAAGATCCTTTACAACGATGCGGTGGCGATGACCGGCGGCCAGCCGATTGAAGGCGGCTTGAGCGTGCCGCAAATCGCGCGCCAGGTTCTGGAGGAGGGCGCCCGGCGGATCGTCGTCGTCAGCGACGAGCCGGACAAGTATCCGGCCAATGCCGGCTTTCCAAAAGGAACCGAGATCCGCCATCGCGACGATCTCGATGCCGTTCAGCGGCAGCTGCGCGAGACCCCCGGCCTCACGGTGCTGATCTACGATCAGACTTGCGCGGCCGAGAAGCGCCGCCGCCGCAAGCGCGGCCTTTATCCCGATCCGCCGGCGCGCGTCTTTATCAATGACGCCGTATGCGAGGGTTGCGGCGATTGCTCGGACAAATCCAATTGCATTTCAGTGCAGCCGCTCGACACGCCATTGGGCCGCAAGCGGCGGATCGATCAATCGAGCTGCAACAAGGATTTCTCCTGCCTAAAGGGTTTCTGCCCGAGCTTCGTCACGGTGCGCGGCGGTAGTTTGCGTAAACTTGGCGGCCTCGGTGGGAGCGACGACGCTTTCGCCCCATTGGCCGAGCCGCGGCTGCGAACCCTCGACCGGCCTTACGGTATTCTCATCACCGGTATCGGCGGCACCGGCGTCGTCACGCTCGGCGCTCTCATCGGCATGGCGGCGCATCTCGAAGGCAAAGCCGTCACCGTGCTCGACATCACCGGTCTTGCCCAGAAGAACGGCGCGGTGACGAGTCACATCCGCCTTGCGCCGGGAGCCGACGATCTGCACGCCGTGCGGATTGCGCCCGGCGGCGCCGATCTCCTTCTCGCCTGCGACTTTGTGGTGGCGGCGACGCCGGCCGCGCTCGCGCGCCTGCAAAACGGCGTCACCAGAGCCGTGGTCAACAGCCACATGCAGCCGACACCGGCCTTCATCTTCAACCCGGATGTCGATTTCGAGGCCGCCGCGATGCTGCAGGCAATCAAGGTCGCCACAGGGGAGGGCGGGACCGATATCGTCGACGCCACCGGTCTTGCGTCGGCGCTGCTGGGCGATTCCGTCTCCGCCAATCTTTTCATGCTCGGCTATGCGTTTCAGAAGGGCCTCGTGCCTTTGAGTCTGGCCGCTCTTGAGCGTGCGATCGAGCTCAACGGCGTCGCGGTCGAAAGCAACAAGCGGAGCTTTGTCTGGGGCCGCCGCGCCGCCGCCGATCGCGCCCGGGTCGAAGGGCTCGTGCGCGATGCGCGCGGTGACGGTGCCGCGGCCGAACCGCACGGGCTCGATGCGCTGATTCAACATCGCGCCGCGTTTCTCACCAAGTACCAGAATGCTGCCTATGCGCGACGTTATCGCAACGCGGTCGCCGCGATCAAAGAAGCAGAAGCCACGCGCGCGCGCGGTTACTCGGGACTTGCCGAAGCGGCCGCGCGCAATCTGTTCACGTTGATGGCTTACAAGGACGAGTACGAAGTGGCGCGTCTGTATACCGACGGTGCGTTCCGCAAAAAGCTGCAGCAGCAATTCGACGGCGAATACACCTTGCAATATCACCTGGCGCCGCCGCTCCTTGCCGCGCGCGATCCGGCGAGTGGCGAGCCGCGTAAGCGCGCGTTCGGCCCGTGGATTGTCAACGTGTTTAGGATTTTGGCGCCGCTTCGGCGGTTGCGCGGCACCGTGTTCGACATTTTTGGCTATACCAAGGAACGCCGCTTGGAGCGACGATTGATCGCGAGCTACGAAGCGACGCTTCGCGAGCTGGCGGCTTCGCTCAATCCGGATAATCACGCGCTTGCCGTCGAGATTGCATCGGTGCCGGCCAGAATTCGCGGTTTCGGCCACATCAAGGAGCGCAACGCCGAAACCGCCAAAGCCTGCGAGGTCGAACTGCTGGCGCGGTGGCGCAGCAAAGAGAACGTCCGCTGCGGCCGCCTAAGCATTGGTCAAGACGATGAAGCGGACGCGAGCGCGGGCCACGGCGCTTCGGGCTCGTCGGGCGGGACCGAAGAGATGAGCGCGCGCGTATGCGGATGTTGCGGATCGGCAAATACGGCCTCGACCGGTCCTTGCTCGACGATCTCGCCGCGATACATCACCAGCACGCGGCTGCAGAGATGGCGAACGACGGAAAGGTCGTGAGAGATAAAGAGCATGGCGAAGCCGAGTTCGGCGCGCAGTCGCGCCAAGAGGTTAAGCAGCTGCGCCTGGATGGAAACGTCGAGGCCGGAAACGATCTCATCGGCGATCAGAATCTTGGGAATGTTGCAGAGCGCGCGGGCAATATTGATGCGCTGACGTTGGCCGCCCGACAATTGTCCGGGCAATCTTGCCGCGACATCGCCCGATAGACCGACCTCCGCGAGCAATTCCTTGGTGCGTGCCAGGCGTTCGTTCCAGGTCGCATGGCGGCTGCCGGCTTCCATCGCCTGGGTGACGATGCTGGCGATGCGCCGGCGCGGATTGAGCGCCGAATAGGGATCCTGAAATATCATCTGCAGGTTAGCGGCGCGGATCTCGTGGCTCCGGCTTGAAGGCGCAGTCAGATCCTCGCCATTGAGCAGGATGCGTCCGGCGGACGGCTGTTCCAAGCCGACCAGGAGCCTTGCGATCGTGCTTTTGCCGCTGCCGCTCTCGCCCACCAAGGCAACAAACTCGTTTTCGGCAATATGAAAAGAGGCGTCCTTGACTGCGGTGACGGCGTGCGCGGCGCCCAGCAGCCCGCCGCTGACGGCATAGTGCTTTCGCAGCCCTTCCGCCTCCAGCACGTGGCGCGCGGCCGTCTGCGCCGCGGCCGCCTGGCGTTCCATCGTGGCGATGCTCGGCGTCGCCGTGGCGCGGAGGCAGGCGACGCGACGGCCGGTGGAATTCGAGAAGTCAGGCGGCTCATCGCGCCGGCAATCCTCCGCAACGAGCGGACAGCGCGGCGCAAAATGGCAACCGGACATGCCGGCAAGCTGGCGCAAACTCGGCATCTGCTCCGGCATGACGTGAAGCGCGCGCCGATCGGCGCGCATCGACGGATTGGCCAGCAGGAGACAGCGCGTATAGGGGTGCGCGGGGTTTGACAAAACGGCTCGTGCCGGCCCGCTTTCGATGGCGCGTCCGGCGTACATGACAATCACGTCATCGCAGATTTGCGCGGCCAGCCGCAGATCGTGGGTGATGAAAATAACGGCTGTGCCGTGCTGGCGCTGCATGTCGGCGATCAGCCGGATGATAGGCGCGTGCATGGTAACATCGAGCGCCGTCGTCGGCTCATCGGCAATGACCAGGCGGGGATTGCTGGCGAACGCCATGGCGATGAGCACGCGCTGACACATGCCGCCCGATAATTGATGGGGATATCGCCGCAGCAATTCGCCCGCCTGCGGCAGCCGCGCGGCGTCCATCATGAAGAGCGCGCGCCGGCGGCGATCGCCGCTCGTAGCGCCGTCGAAACGCGCAAGGTGCTCGTCGAATTGTGCGCCGATCGTCAGGACCGGATTAAGCGCGGTCAGCGGCGCTTGCGGGATGAACGCAATCGCCCGCCCCAACAGAGCGCGCCGTTGCGCCGGCGGCATTCGTAAAAGGTCCTTACCTTCAAACGCCAGCGTGCCTGCCGTGATCGCAAAACCGGGCGGTAGAAGCTGGGCGATGGCGCGCCCGACCATGGATTTGCCGGCGCCGGATTCGCCGACGAGGCCGAGAATCTTTCCGGGCTCGAGATCAAATGACAGCGCCCGGATCGCGGGAACGACGGCGCCGTCGATGCGCGCGCCGACAACGAGATCCGTGGCCTGCAAGGCGGGCACGATCTAATGCCCCGCTTCCGCAAGCCGCGCGTCGAGCGTGCGGCGGAGCCCGTCGCCGAGCAGATTGAACGCGGTCACCGTCAGAAATATCGCCACGATCGGCAGCAACAAGTTCGACGGCGATTGATAGACGTATTGACGCGCATCGGCGATCATCTGGCCCCAGGCCGGCTGATCCGCGCCAACACCGAGACCGACGAAGGACAGGATCGCCTCGACCACCACCGCGATCGCCATTTCCAGGCTGACGAGCGTGATTACGAGCGGCAGCGTCGCCGGCAACACCTCGCGCACGATCGTTTGCCAATGGGTAAAGCCTAACAGCCGCGCCGCGGCGACGTAGTCGTTGCGGGTCACGATCAGCACTTCACTGCGCAACACCCGGCAAAACCGCGTCCAATCGACGAGAACGATCGCCAGGATGACCTTGCCAAGGCCGACGCCGAGCCCGACCATCAGGATGAGCGAAAGAATCACCGGCGGAAACGACATCCAAACGTCGACCATGCGTCCGATGATCCAATCCACGGCGCCGCCGAAATAGCCGGAGATATGGGCCAGGGTCGATCCGATAATCATGGCGCCGAGCGAAGCAAAGAACGCCACCAGCATTGCCGTGCGAGCGCCGTAAATGAGCCGTGACAGCACATCGCGACCAAGGCTGTCCGTTCCCAGCGGGTAGCTGGGATCGCCGCCCGCCGCCCAGGCCGGCGGCGTCAGGATCGACAGTAGATTCTGCTCGTCGGGATCATGCGGGGCGAGCAAGCCGGCAAAGATCGCGCAGCCGGCGATGCAGAGGATCATGCCGAGCGCAATCAGGACCCTGGGCGAACGCAGCGAACGGACGAGGGGACCGGGCATCAGCGCACCCGCAATTTCGGGTTGAGCACCACATAGAGACTATCGACCGCGGTATTGATCAGCAGCACTACGACGCAATAAGTGAGACCGATGGTTTGGATCAGCGGCAGGTCGGCGTTGCGCACCGCGTCGACCATCAAATTGCCCATGCCGGGATACGAATAGATCACCTCGACCAACAGCGTACCGCTGAACAGAATGCCGAATTGCACGCCGGTCAGGGTCAGCGTCGGCAGTGACGCGTTCTTGAGCGCGTGGCCGAGCAAGATACGGCGCTCGGAGAGGCCGCGCAGGCGAGCCTGCTGGATGTAGTCCTCGTGGTAAACGTCGAACAGGCTCGAGCGCAGAATCCGCATGATGGTCGGCGAAAATGCCAATCCAAGCGCAACGGCAGGCAGGACGAGGTGCCGGCACGCGCTCAGAAACACGTCGAAGCGTCCGATCAGGAGCGAATCGAGCAAGAGGAATCCGGTGATATGCGGTACCGGCAATCCCGGTGCGACTTCGCCGGTGAACGGCAGTACGCGAAGCGCCACCCCAAACACGAATAGCAGGATCAAGCCCCACAGGAATTCCGGAATCGACAGCAAGACGATCGAGAATAGATCGGTCACCGGCTCCAAGATTGTGCCGCGTACGCGGAATAAGATCAGGCCGCCGCCAAATCCCAGGACGCCGGCGATGATCATGGCGGCGAGAGCGAGCTGGATTGTCGCGGGCAGGGTTGCCGCGACCAGCGACCCGGCTTGCCGGTGAAATTGGATCGACTGGCCGAAATCGCCATGGAGCGCGCCGCCCAGCCAGATCGCGTATTGCTCCGGCAGCGGCCGGTCGAGCCCCATCTCGCGGCGCTCGGCCTCGATTTCGGCAATCGTCGCGTTCGGCGGCAGCGACATCGCCGCCGGATCGACCGGCAGCGCCCGCAGCACGCAGAACAAGAGCGCCGAGACGATGAGCAGGATCGGGACCGCCGCCGCGAGACGGCGCGCGATCAGCTTGATGACGGTTGCGATCATATGGCTGCGCCTATGGCGAACGCAGCCAAGGCGTCAGCTCCACTGCAAGGTCTGCGGCAACAACCATCCATTGCCATACTTCGTATAGGCCAGTTTCTTCTTGCGCACGACCGTCACGACGCTTTGCAGCAACGGCATGGTCGCTCCGTTCTCAACGGCGTAGCGTTCCAGATCGCGATAGCCGGCAACCCTCTTGTCATAGTCGGCGACATTGAACAGCGCGAGCACCCGGTTGCCGATATCCTGATCCTTCCACGGCGAGAACGGCATTTTCGGGTTGAGCTGGTAGCCAGAGAAAATCTCCGGATCGCCGGTCGCATTGTCCCAGCTATAGAGCGTCGCCTCGGGCAACTTGTTGCCGCGATTGAGCTCGAAATATTTGGCGTATTCGATGACCTGCACATCGGCATCGATGCCGACCTGCTTCCACATCTGCGCGATAGCGCGCGCAATGTCGTAGTCGCTGGGGAATTGTCCGTTGGTGGTGGCGAAGCCGATCTTCACCGGTTTGTCGGGTGAGAATCCGGACTTTGCCAAAAGCTGCTTGGCGAGCGCCGGATCGTATTTGAAGGTGAAGTCGTTGAGATAGCCGGGCGTGCCCGGCGTCGCCAGCACCGAAAGCGGCACCGCGGCGCCGCCGTAAAATGCCTTCGACAAAGCCGCCTTGTTGATCGCGTGATGCGCCGCAAGGCGCACGTTCTTGTCCGCAAACACCAGATCGTTGCGCACGTTGATCAGGATCACCCGGGTGATCGGATTGATCTCGGCGACAAATCCGCCCTCCTGCTGGAAGCGCTGCACTTCGCGAACCGGGACATTGATGGTGCAATCGACCTGCCCCGATTGGATCGCCGCCACCCGCGCCGAAGGATCCTTGACGATCTGAATGGTGACGCGTGCGATCTTGGCCTTTGGCCCCCAATAATTGTCGTTGCGCTCGAGCACGATGCGCGAGTTCAGCTCGTATTCGGCGAGCTTGTAGGGTCCGGTGCCGACGGGACTCTTCAGGAAGTTGTCGAGGCCTTTGCTCTCGATGTAGCTCTTGGGAACGATGTAGCTGCCGAGGAAAGCCATCCACTGCGGCATGGTCGGCGCCGGCGAACTGAACTTCATCGTCGCCTTGGTCGGCAACTCGATGACGATGTCGTCCACCTTTCTCATGGAATTGGCGATGTCGAGCTTGAGGCCGGATTTGTTGCGCTCGAGGAACGTGTAGCGGAAATCCTCGGTCGTCATCTTGTCGCCGTTGTGGAACGTCACGTCGTCGCGCAGCTCGACCGCCATGGTCAAGGCGTCCGGAGCGAGCGTCCAGGCCTTGATCAGATGCGGGATCAGCTTGAGATGCGGATCCTGATCGAGGGGCTGGTCGAATACGGCCTTGAAGATCGGCTGGGCATCCGGCGTGAACCGTTGATTGGGATCCCAGGTCGGCACGTCGTTCGGCCAGCCGATGGTCGCGGCGTCGTTGGCGGCGGCAAGTGCGCGGGCAAATGGCGCTGTCGCGCCGATGCTCGTGGCCGTTCCCATGATAAGTTGCAGAAACGCCCTTCGCTTCAACTCGAACGTCATGGTGTGCTCCTCGTGCCCAGCAGCGACAATGTGCGATTATAGCTGCAATTCCCGTTCCGTCACGCCCAGCCTGTCGCCGGCTGCGACACTGTTTCCTACTCAGGCATGTTACCGGCGATGGCTGCGGCTTCGCGATCCCATGTGCCGGAAGTGATGCCGCGATCGCGCAGCTTATATTTTTGCACTTTGCCATTTTCCGTCGTGGGCAGCACATCCACGAACTCGATAAAGCGCGGTATGGCAAAACGGGCGAGCCGCGGCCGGCAGAATTCGCTCAGTGCGGTTTCTGTGATCGTACTGCCCGGCCGCCGCACGACGGCAGCCATAACTTCCTCTTCGGCAAGTTCGGAAGGTACGGCGAAAGCCGCCGCGGATGCTATGTCGGGGTGACTCAGAAGGACCTGTTCGACTTCGAAAGAGGAAATATTCTCACCGCGTCGGCGGATGGCGTCCTTCAAGCGGTCGATGAATCGAAAAGAATTGTCGGCCTCGCGGACGACGCGATCGCCGGTGTGAAACCAGCCGTCGCGGAATGCCTCCGCCGTCTTGTCCGGCATTGCAAAATAGCCGGTAGCGAAGGCGAGTCGATCGTCGGACCGCAAAATGAGTTCGCCGGCTTCGCCGGCCTTGGCATCGTTGCCGTCGTGGTTGAGAACGCACGCGTGATACCCGTCGCATACCGTCCCCATGCTGCCGGGCCGCTGCTGCGCGGTCGTAGTGCCGATGACGAAATTGGTCTCGGTCGAGCCATAGCCGTCGATCAACCGAATGCCGGTGCGTTGCTCGAAGGCGATGTGAAGATTGGCCGGCACGCCAGGTCCCAGGCCGCATCGAACGCAGTGACTTCGCTCCTGCGGAGACGGTGGCCGGGACATCAGGATCGGCACCATGGCGCCAAGCACGTAAGCCGCCGTCGCACGATGCTCGACGAGGCATTGCCAGAACCGCGACGCGGAAAAGCGCGGCTCGGCTACGAGCGTCGAGCCTGACAACAAGGCCTGGTAGAAGGTGCCGAGCGCGTTGGAATGAAACAACGGCAGTGTCGTGCACAGCACGTCGCCTTCGCGGATCTCCAGGTTGCGAATGCCATTGATGCCCCACCAGAAATATTGCGCGTGCGGGCAGCAAACGCCTTTCGACGGTCCGGTCGTTCCCGACGTGTAGAGGATCGCCAGCAACTGGGCAGGATCGCTGGCGCCGGGACTCGCGGCCTCGCCACGCCGCGGCATGCCGGTGACGACAACCCGATCGAACGGCGCCGAAGCCTCGCTGCCAATCAGCCAGACGCGTTCCAGCGCCAAGTCTTTCATTTCGACGTGCTCGAATACACTGAGCATTTCCGCTTCCATCACCAAAAGGCGGGCGCCTGAGTTGCTCAGGATGTGGCGGAGCTGCGGTCCGCGCGAAGCAACGTTGATCATCACGGTGATGGCGCCGAGCCAGGCGCAACCGAGGAAGATTTCGAGGAATTCGGCGCGATTGGAGCACATCAGCGCCACGCGATCGCCAGGTCTGATTCCCGCTGCAGCAAGCGTCCCGGCAAATCGCGCCGCGATCGCGGGCGCATCCGCAAAGCTCCAACTGACTTCGCCCGCCGTGAAGAGCCGATGCTCGCCATAGCGGCGCGCCTGCCGTTGCAGCATGACGGCAAGCGTCCGCTCGCCGGGAGGAAATGCGCGAAGGATGTCAGCGACGCTCATCGGCGCTTTTTCCGGATACGGCCCTTCTTCTCGGGGCTCTTTTGCGATCTGCGCGCCGGCGCGCTTGCCGGCGAGGGCACCAGCGCGAGGACCCGCAACGGGCTGCCGCTGCCTTCCTTGATTTTGAGCGGGGCCGCGATGACGACCGCGCCGGTCGGCGGCAAGAGATCGAGATTGGTCAGGCATTGCAGACCGAACCGCCCCGAGCCGTGCATGTAGTAGTGGCACGGATAAGGCGGCTTGAGATGAAATGCCTGACCGGCATCGGTTCCAATCGCTTCCGATCCAAATCCCAAAACCTGGCGTTCATCGACAAGGAATTTTACGGCGTCGGCATCGGGTCCTGGCGTGTGCTGGCCGGTTTCGTCAAGATTTTGATAGGCGACCGGATCGAGACGCTTCGACCAATCGGTCCGCATCAGGATCCACGATCCTGCCGGAATGCGGCCGTAACGGCGTTCCCAGTTGCGCATGAAGTCGACGGTCAAAAGAAAGTCGGCGTCGGCAGCCGCTTCGCGCGAACAATCGAGCACGCAAGCCGGCGCGATGAAACGCGGTGGCGGAATTGTATCGGTGCTGTTGTCGGGCAGATGCCGACCCGAAATCCAGTGGATCGGCGCGTCGAAATGCGTGCCGGTATGCTCGCTGCAGGAGAAGTTATTCCAATACCAGCCGGGACCGCGCGCGTCGTAACGTGACGCTTCCTCGATGCGAAACGGCCAAGCCTGCCCCATCTCGGGGGGCAGCACGATCTGCGGAAAATCGGGCGACAGAGTCTGCGTGAGATCGACGACGCGGACGCGTCCGGCGGCAAGGTCGGCAACCAACTGCAAGAGCACCGGTTCACTCATCTTGGCATGACCGCAAGTTCGCGTTCCAGCGCCTTCGGGTTGTCGCGCCATCGCGCCAGCCAATCCTGCGCAATGTCGCCGGGGAAGACGTCCTCGGCCCCGCCGCGCAGCGCTTCGACAATATCGGCGGCAAGCCTGGCGGGGGCGATTTTCGGCGGCGGCAGCGCCTGATTCCATTCGTCGTCGATCGGGCCGGGGAAAACGTTGATGACGCGGACGCCCGCCGGCGCGAATTCGGCGCGCAGGCATTGCGCCAGCGAAAGTGCGGCGGCTTTCGAGGCCGAGTAGGTGCCGTGCGGCGGGAAATTCGAAAGGGCGAAGACGGACAGCAAATTGACCCAAGCGACCGCGCTCGACTGGCCGTCGGCGCCGCGCGCGCGCATCGCCGGCGCGAATTCCTGAGCCAGTCGCAGCAAGCCGAAATAGTTGGTGTCCATCTCGGCGCGCGCCGCCTCGATGCCGTCGCGCGCAGCGATGCCGAAATTGCGGTGATGGTCGGCGGTGTTGATGAGAATATCGATGCGGCCGCCGATCTCACCGGCCAGATCCTTGACGGCACGTGAATCGGTCAAGTCGAGCGGCACCAGCGAAACCTGCGGCAGCTTCGACAGGCGCTCGAACCCGGGCGGCTTTTTCCAAGGTTCGGCATATCCCGCCCAAACGAGATCGGCGCCGGCTGCGACGATGGCTTCGACCAAGCTTTGCCCTAGCGCTGTTTTGGCGTCCGTGACCAAAACCTTGCGGAACTTCGGATCGCAGGTCATTTCACGGAGCTGGCGATCGTCAGCCATGTTCGGGGTATCCTTATCGGGAATTGCGACCAGTGCCGCTTGGCCGGCACGGTCGATATGGGCGCGCACGCGCACGGGCGACGGTGCGGCTGCACAATCGCCGTGCAGGTGCGCAACGACGACCGGGCCGCAATCGAGCTTGATCATGCCGAGCCGCCACGGCATGCGTTCGCGATAGAACAGCTCGTTGCTGTGGTGGAGCGTCGTTTCCGAGATCAGCTCGCCGGCGCCATCCTGCGCCCGCCAATCGAGCCGCTGCGAAAAGCAAACCCGGCAGGCTTCACGCGGCGGATATTGGACCGTCCCGCACTCGCGACAGGTTTGCAGCTCCAAGCGGCCGCATGCTGCCGCTGCCGTGAGCCCAAGCGCAACGCGGCTACGACTGCCGGGCGGCAGTGTGGGGGCACGTGTGCGCAGGATGGGGTTCTTGCGCGGCGGTCGCACCAGTGGACTCGTCATCGCGTTATTGCCCCGCTGCAAGGATGGTGGCGCCGCTGCACAGCCCGCGATCGTAATTGATCATACCGAAGCCGCTTGCGAGACCAAGCCGTGCGTCGGCTACCGCCGCGCCGAGCGGTTGTCCGGTGATCTGGCGGACAATCTCGACCAGACCGAGAAAACCGCCGGCCGCCCCGGCCTGGCCGACCGATAATTGTCCGCCCGACGTGTTGAAGGGAAACGAGCCGTCGGCGGTGAAACTATGTCGCCGGACGAAGTCCGGGCCTTCGCCCTTGTTGCAGAAGCCAAGATCTTCGAGCTGCATGATGTTGATGACGGGGTAGTCGTCGTAGGCGGCGACGACGTCGATGTCTGTCGGGCCAATTCCGGCTTGCTCGTATAGTTCGTCGCAATCGAGCGCCCATCCGCCGCGATACTGAATTGGATCGTCGGGATATGCGTTGTGCCGCTCGATGGTCGCCAGAATGCGGGCGTAGGGCAGGCCGAGTTTCTCGGCCTCGCTACGACCCAACACCAGAAACGCCTCCGCGCCGGCGCAGGGCATAACGCAGTCGTAGAGGCGCAAGGGATCCGCGATAGGTCTCGCCGTCAGGTATTCGTCGAGAGTAAGCGGCTTTTTCATCAACGCATAAGGGAATCTCAGCGCGTTATCGCGCTGGGCAATGCAGAGCTTGCCGAAATCCTCGGCTTTGGCGCCGTAGCTTCGCATGTAATAGCTGGTGAGAAAGGCGAAGCTCGCGTTTGGTCCGCCCGATCCGTACGGATAGCTCGCATCGCGGGCGAATTGGCTGAAGGTTCCCAGATTTTGGCGAAACGAATCGGTGTGATTGGTATCGCCCGCGATACAGGCAATGGCCGCCGCGTCGCCACTTTGAACCGCCCGCGCGGCGCGCCGCAGCGCAACGATGCCACAGGCGCCGCCCATCGGAATGTGGTCGAGCCAACGTAAGGTGAGCCCGAGATGCTGCGTGAGCCCGACCGCGGTATCCGGAGTGAGCGTGAAGCTCGATACGCATAGCCCGTCGACCTGGTCTTTGCCGAGACCGGATCGTTTCAAAACCTCGGCCAGAGCGCCGGCAAGGAACCAGTGCGCGCCGCGAATGGAGTAGCGCATATAGGGCACGGTCACAGGCGTTGTGACCACCACATCGTCGTAAGCGGCGCGCCTCTTGTTCATGATCAATGCGGCACGACGGCCGTGGCCTCGATTTCGACCTTGGCGTCATCTTCCACCAGCGCCACGACTTGCACCAGCGTCATGACGGGAAAATGCGATCCCATCACGCTGCGATAGGCCGCGCCGAGCTCGCTCAATCGCGCCAGGTATTCCTTCTTGTCAGTGACGAACCAGGTCAGGCGGGTGACGTGCTCCGCGGTGCCGCCGCCCTCACGCACAAGAGCCACGATGTTCGCCAGAGCTTGGCGTGCTTGCGCGACAAAATCCCGGCTTTCAAATTGCTGCTCGGCGTTCCAGCCGACCTGGCCGGCGAGGAAAATCATGCGGCCTTCCGCGGCAATGCCGTTGGCGTAACCTCGCGGTCGCTTCCAGTTTTGCGGATCGAGTAAGGCATGCGGTGTTGTCATCGTATGGGCCCCGGCTATGACGCGCTGTGCCGCAGGCGAAAGCGCTGGATTTTCCCGGTCTGCGTCTTCGGCAGCGCGTCGATGAATTTGACGGATCGCGGATATTTGAATGGCGCGATCGTCGCTTTGACGTGATCCTGCAGGCGTTTGACGGTATCGACTCCGGCCAGAACGCCGTCTTTGAGCACGACATGCGCCTCGACGATCTGGCCGCGACCCTCATCCGGCGCGCCGATGACCGCACATTCCTTGACGTCCGGATGCGATAGCAGCGCCGCTTCGACTTCGGGGCCGGCAATGTTGTAGCCGGCCGAGATGATCATGTCGTCGCTGCGGGCGGCGAAGTGGAAGTAGCCGTTCTCGTCCTGCGAGAAGGCGTCGCCGGTGAGGTTCCAGCCGTCGCGCACATAGCTGCTTTGCCGCTTGTCGGCGAGATAGCGGCAGCCGGTCGGGCCGCGAACCGCGAGCTTGCCGACTTCGCCGCGCGGTTTTTCTTGCATGTCGTCGTCGACGATCTTGGCCTCGTAGCCGATGACCGGCTTTCCTGTCGACGCCGGGGCGGCGTCGCCGAAGCGGTTGGTAATGAAAATGTGCAGCATTTCGGTTGAGCCGATGCCGTCGAGTATAGGCTTGCCGGTTTTGGCGACCCAATCCTGAAATACCGGCGCCGGCAGAGTTTCGCCGGCCGACACGGCCGCGCGCAGCGATGAAAGATTGGCGCCCTGATCCATTGCCGCCAGCATCGCGCGGTACGCCGTGGGAGCGGTGAACGATATCGTCGCCTTATAGGTCTCGATGATCTCGATCATGTTGGCGGGTGAGGCATTTTCCAGGAGCGTCGCGGTGGCGCCGAAACGCAGCGGAAACACCGCCAAGCCGCCGAGACCGAAGGTAAAAGCCAAAGGCGGAGAGCCGACGAATATGTCGTCCGGCGTCACCCCGAGAATTTCTTTGGCGTAGCCGTCGGCGATGATCAGAAGATCGCGATGGAAATGCATGGTCGCCTTGGGCTCGCCGGTGGTGCCCGACGTAAAGCCGAGCAGCGCGACATCGTCGCGGCCGGTCCGCACCGCGTCGAAGGTCACGGCTTTGCTGAGCGCAATGCGGTCAAGCTCGGCGTCGTGATTGGCGGTGCCGTCGAAGCCGATCACCTGCTTGAGGTATTTGCTGGTCTTGGCGCAGGTCACGAGCTCGTCCATCAGCCGCGTGTCGCAGAGCGCCAGCGCGATCTCGGCCTTGTCGACGATCTTGCCGAGTTCGCCGGCACGCAACATCGGCATGGTGTTGACCACCACGGCGCCGGCCTTGGTCGCCGCCAGCCAGCACGCGACCATCGCCGGATTGTTCGCCGCGCGGATCAGAATGCGGTTGCCCGGCTTGATGCCGAAATCTTCGACCAGCGCGTGGGCAATACGGCTGGTCCAGTCGGAGAGCTCCTTGTAGGTGCGGCGCCGGCCATTGCCGATCAGCGCCACATGGTCGCCGAAGCCGCGCGCCACCATGCGGTCGGTCAACTCGACGGCAGCGTTGAGATGTTCGGGATAGTCGAACCCGTCGAGCGAAATATGCGGCCACTGCTGCGACGGCGGAAGGTTGTCGCGGGTGAACGTGTCGGTGTGTACCGTAGGACCAAGCGATTTCATGATCATGCTCCTGAGAGCACTTGCCGCGCGATGACGACCTTTTGGACTTCGGATGCGCCCTCATAAATCCGCAGTGCCCTGATTTCCCGGTATAGCCGCTCGACGATATGGCCGCGGCGGACGCCGTCGCCGCCATGAAGCTGGACCGATTTGTCGATGACGTCTTGCGCGCGTTCGGTGGCAAACAGCTTGGCCATCGAGGTCTCGCGCGTGACGCGGGCCGCGCCGTTATCCTTGGCCCAGGCGGCGCGATAAACCAGAAGCGCCGCAGCGTCGATGTCGACCGCCATGTCGGCGATGTATCCTTGCACCATCTGCAGATCGGCCAGCGGGCCGCCAAATACTTCGCGCTTACGCACGCGCTTCTTCGCTTCGTCGAGCGCGCGGCGCGCCAGACCAAGCGCGGCGGCGCCGACCGTGGCGCGGAAAATATCGAGCGTCGCCATTGCAATCTTGAAGCCTTCGCCGGGGGTGCCGATCCGAGCGGAGCCGGGCAGACGCACGCGCTCGAATTTAAGGCGCGCCAGCGGATGCGGCGCGATCACGTCGATGCGCTCGGCGACGGAAAGTCCCGCTATGGCGCCGGGCACGAGAAAGGCCGAGAGGCCCTTTGCGCCCGGAGCTTCCCCGGTTCGCGCGAACACCACATAAATGTCGGCAATGCCGCCGTTTGAGATCCAGGTTTTCTCGCCGTCGAGGATGTAAGAGCCGCCGTCGCAGCCGGCGGTCATCGCGCAATTGGCGACGTCCGAGCCGGATTTTTCTTCCGTCAACGCGAAACCGGCAATCGCTTCGCCGGAGCGCGTGCGCTTGAGCCAATGCCGCTGCTCGGCATTGCCGAACAGGCTGATCGGGCCAGCCCCAAGCCCCTGCATGGCGAAGGCGAAGTCGGCAAGCCCGTCGTGGCGCGCAAGCGTTTCGCGAATGAGGCAGAGTGTGCGCACATCGAGCGGGGCCGGCGCGTCGGGATCGGGCGCAGTGTAAGCGAGGAAACCGTCGCGGCCGAGCCGAGTGACCAGGTCACGACAGGCGGCATCGATGTCGCCGTACGCCACCGGCAAATTGGCTACGCTCCAGCGCTCAATCGCTTCCGCCACCGCCCGATGGCGATCGGTAAAGAACGGCCAGCCGAGGAAGCTCGCGTCCGACATCAATCGCCCTCGAATAGCGGCTTCTGCTTGGCGATGAAGGCGCGATAGGCGCGTTCGAAGTCCTTGGTCTGCATGCAGATCGCTTGCGCCTGCGCTTCCGCCTCGATGGCCTGATCGAGGCTCATCGACCATTCCTGAACGAGCTGGGTCTTGGTGATGCCGTTGGCGAAGGTCGGGCCGGATGCGATACGTCGCGCAAGCGACAGCGCGTCGTTTTCCAGTAAGTCGGCAGCGACCAGCCGGTTGAAAAAGCCCCAGGCTTCGCCTTCCTGCGCCGTCATTGCCCGGCCGGTATAGAGCAGCTCGGCCGCGCGGCCGTGGCCGATGATCCGGGGCAGGATTGCACAGGCGCCCATATCGCAGCCGGCGAGGCCGACGCGGTTGAACAGAAAGGCGGTCTGCGCCTGCGGCGTTGCGATGCGGATGTCGGATGCCATGGCGATGATCGCGCCGGCGCCGGCGGCGACGCCGTCGATGGCGGAAACAATCGGCTTGCCGCAATTGAGCATCGCCTTGACCAGATCGCCGGTCATCCGCGTAAAGGCCAGGAGCTCCCTGGTCTTCATGGCGACGAGCGGTCCAATAATGTCGCGCACATCGCCGCCGGAACAGAAGTTTCCGCCATTGGGCAAAACCACCACGGCGTTGACATCGTCGGCGTAGGGCAGGGCACGGAAGGTGTCGCGCAGCTCGGCATAGGACTCGAAGGTAAGCGGATTTTTGCGATCCGGCCGATTAAGCTGGATGACCGCCACGGTGCCATCCATGCGCCAGAGAAAATGCGCAGGCTTCAGACCGGCCATTTCGCTCATGCCGAACCCTCCCAATCGCTGCGAAACGACTTCAGCTTGCCCGACAATTGTTCGGCGTCGCGCACCGAGATGCCGCCGAGGAGTTCGTCGACCCAGCTTTCATGGGCTGCCGCCATCTCGGCGAATGCGGCGCGGCCCTTGCGCGTGAGGCTGACGAAAGAGGTGCGGCGGTCGCCGTTGCGTTGCGAGCGCACGACAAAGCCGTCGGACACGAGCCGGTCGACAATGCCGGTGACATTGCCGTTCGAGACCATGAGAAAACGCGAAATCTCGCTCATCAGCATGCCGTCCGGTTTGCGATAGAGCGCGGCCATCACGTCGAAGCGCGGCAGTGTGGCGTTGAATTGCGCTTTCAGGCGCTCGCGCGCGACCCCTTCGATGAGCCTGCTCGCGCGCAACAGCCTGATCCATAGGCGCAGCCGCGCCTTGCTGTCGGCTTCGCGGCGCTGGGCGCTCAGAGGCGCGCTCACCATGTCTCGCCTCCGGACACTGAGATCGCCTGGCCGGTGATGACGCCGCTGCCTTCCTGGCAAAGCCACACCACCGCATCGGCGACCTCCTGCGGTTGGATGAAGCGCCCTTGCGGATTGCGAGCCACCAGCATCTTCCGCGCCTCGGTCTCGCTGACCTTCGCTCTTTCGGCGATGCGATCAACCGCACGATCGAGCAGAGAGGTTTCGGTAAAGCCTGGGCACACCGCATTGACGGTGATGTTGTCCTTGACCGTCTCAAGCGCCAGCGCGCGTGCGAGTCCGACGACGCCGTGTTTGGCGGCGACATAGTGCGCCACATAGGGGTAGCCTTTCAGGCCGGCCGTCGAGGCAATGAAGATGATGCGTCCCCATTTGTGCTCGCGCATTGCGGAGAGCGCCGGCTGCACCGTGAAAAACGCCGCGGTTAGGTTCACGTCGATAATTTTATTCCAATGGTCGCGCGTGATCTTTTCCGCCGGTGCGCTCTCGCCGATTCCCGCATTGGCGATGACAATGCCGAAATTGCCGCGCGCCTTTTGCGCACTTTGGTAAAGCTTCTTTAAAGAAGCCGGATCCGTGACGTCCGCCACTTGCGCATGAATGTTGGCGTGACGTTCAGCGGTGAATTCGAGGTCGTCCTTGCGGCGCCCGCAAATCGTGACCTGCGCACCGGCTTGCGCCAAAGCAAACGCGACAGCGGCGCCGATGCCGCTGCCGCCGCCGGTTACAACTGCATGCTTGCCGTCGAGGATTGTCATGATCACACCGCCGTCGTTGCCGGCTCGCCGCTACCGGACAGCCGGTAAAGTTGATCGCGGCCGGCATAATAAGGTTGCGGCCAGTTTTCGCCGCGGTCGCCGAGTTTTGCAGCGGCATGCAGCGTCCAGTACGGATCGGCGAGATGCGGCCGCGCCAGGCAGACCAGATCGGCGCGACCGGCCATCAGGATCGAGTTGACGTGATCGGGCTCGAAAATGTTGCCGACCGCCATCGTCGCCATGCCGGCTTCGTTACGGATGCGGTCGGAGAACGGCGTCTGGAACATGCGGCCGTAGACCGGGCGCGCATCGATCGAGGTCTGGCCCGCGGACACGTCGCAAATATCCACCCCGGCCTCTTGCAGCATGCGGCTGATGGCAACGGCGTCTTGCGGCTGGATGCCGCCTGGCCCGACCCAGTCGTTGGCGGAAATGCGCACCGAGATCGGTTTTTCCGCCGGCCACGCCGCGCGCACCGCATGAAAGATCTCCAGCGGATAGCGCATGCGGTTTTCCAGCGAGCCGCCGTATTGGTCGGTGCGCCGGTTGGTCAGGGGCGTGATAAAGGAGGACAAGAGATAGCCGTGCGCGCAATGGATTTCGAGCATGTCGAAATCGGCGCGTTGCGCCATCTTTGCGGCGGCGACAAATTGCTCGCGAACGCGATCCATATCTGCGCGATCCATCGCGCGGGCGCGCTGGTTGCGTTCGGACCATGACGTCGCCGACGCCGATATGACCGGCCAATTGCCGTCCTTGAGCGGCGCATCCATCTCCTCCCAGCCGAGCTGGGTCGAGCCCTTGGCGCCGGAATGGCCGAGCTGGCAGCAGATTTTTGCGTCGGTTTCGCTGTGCACAAAATCGACGACGCGCTTCCACGCCGCTTCATGCGCCGGCGCATACATGCCAGTGCAGCCTGGCGTGATGCGGCCTTCCGGGCTCACACATGTCATCTCGATGCAGACGAGGCCGGCGCCGCCCTTGGCGCGTTCGCCGTAGTGCACGAGATGCCAGTCCGTCGGACAGCCGTCGACCGCCTTGTATTGCGCCATCGGCGACACGACGACGCGATTTTTCAACCGCATATTGCGGAGCTTGAACGGCGCAAACATCGGCCGCCGCACCTTATTGTCGCCGGCCCCGGCAAGCCGCTGAAACCAGGCTTCCGCCCCTTCGAGCCAATTTCTGTCACGTAGCCGCAAGTTTTCGTGGCTGATGCGCTGCGAACGCGTCAGCAACGAATAGTTGAACTGCACCGGATCGAGATGAAGGTAGCGTTCGACGTCCTCGAACCATTCCATTGAATTTCGCGCCGCCGATTGCAAGCGCAGGACTTCGGTGCGGCGCTCATCCTCGTATTTCGCAAACGCCGCCTGCATGGTCGGCTCGCTGTGCAAATAATTCGCCATCGAGACCGCGCTCTCCATGGCGAGCTTGGTTCCCGAGCCGATCGAAAAATGCGCGGTGGCGGCGGCGTCCCCCATCAGCACGATGTTGCGGTGCGACCACGTCTCGCAAAGCACGCGCGGGAAGTTCAGCCAGGCCGAGCCGCGGATATGCGCCGCATTCGACATCAGGCGATGGCCGCCGAGATATCCGGCGAAGATGCGCTCGCAGGCGCGGCAGTTTTCCTCCTGGCTCATCGCGCCGAAGCCGAATTTCGCCCAGGTCGCTTCGGAGCATTCGACGATGAACGTCGCGGTGTCGGTGTCGAATTGGTAGGCGTGCGCCCAGATCCAGCCGTGCTCGGTCTGTTCGAAGATGAAAGTAAAGGCGTCGTCGAATTTCTGATTGGTGCCGAGCCAAACGAATTTGTTCTTGCGCGTGTCGATGGCGGGCTTGAAACAATGCGCAAACTCGGCGCGTGTCTTCGAATTCAAGCCGTCCGCTGCGACCACGAGATCGTAGTCTCGCGCAAGCTTGCCGGCGCTGGCGATCTCGGTCTGGAAATTCAGCGTCACGCCAAGCTCGCCGGCGCGCTCTTGCATCAGCATCAATAGCTTCTGGCGCGCGATGCCGGAAAAGCCGTGGCCGCTCGATACGATCCGCTGGCCGCGATATTGCACCGCGATGTCGTCCCAATAGGCGAAATGGGCGCGGATCGCCGCGGCACCGACCGGATCGTTGGCGGTGATGTTGTCGAACGTCTCGTCGGAGAACACCACGCCCCAGCCGAACGTGTCGTCAGGCCGGTTGCGCTCGAATACGGTGATGTCGTGGCCCGCATCGCGCAGCTTCATGCTGATCGCGAAATAAAGCCCCGCTGGGCCGCCGCCGAGGCAAGCAATCTTCACGCGATGGCGCCTTCTCCTGAATTGCCCAGATAGGATGGCACCGCGGCTGATATACTTCAAGCTTAAACATTCAAGTTTAAAGGGTTATCCTCAACCCTGCTGTTGTCTTCCGTAGAGGACGGCCATGTGCCATCATGGCCTTGTATTGCTTGGGGTTTTTGTGCCGGCACGGGGTTGAAGGCGGAACACATGAGCGGGACTCCAACGGTCGCTTCGGTCATCGGACGTGACCTCGCCGGCTATGGCGCGCGGCGCTGTTTTGGTCTGCTTGGCACCGCCAATTTCAAAGTGTCCCATGCGCTGGTCGAGAACGGCGTCGAGCTCGTTTGCGCGCGTCACGAATGCAATGCCGCCAGCATGGCCGACGCCTATGCCAAGGCGACCGGCGAGCTGACGCTGGTCAGCGTGCATTCCGGCCCGGGACTGACCAATGCGCTGACCGGGATCGGCGAGGCGGCGAAAAGCCGGACGCCGCTGGTGGTGCTGGCCGGCGATGTCCCGACCGGCGCGGTGAAGAATAATTTCTACATCGAGCAGGCCGAGATGGTGCGCGCGGTCGGCGCGGTTGCGGAGCGGCTGCATACGCCGTCGTCCGCGCGCGAAGACGCCCAGCGCGCGGTGGCGCGCGCCTTGCGCGATCGCCAGACGGTGGTCTTAAGCATGCCGCTCGACGTGCAGAACGCAACGCTCGCCGGCAATCTGCCGCCGCTCGAATTGCCGCCGGCGCCGGGCCGGCTGCATCCCGATCCGCAAGCGATCGAGGAACTCGCCGAGGCGCTTCTTCACGCGCAGCGCCCGCTCATTCTCGGCGGCCGCGGCGCCGTCATTTCCGATGCCGAGCCGGCGCTAAACGCGCTGGCCGACCGCGTCGGCGCGCTGTTGGCGACGTCGGTCTGCGGTCACGGCCTGTTTTCCGGAAATCCCTGGTCGCTCGGCATCAGCGGCGGCTTTTCCTCGCCGGTTGCCGACGAATTGATTTCCGAGAGCGATTTCATTGTTGGCTTCGGCGCAAGTTTCACGCAGTGGACGACCAAGCGCGGCAAGCTGATCGCGCCCGGCGCCGTGGTTGCGCAGGTCGATATCGAAGCGCCCAAGCTTGGCTATCAAATGCCGATCCGGCACGCCGTGCACGGCGACGCCCGCGCGACGGCGGAGGCTTTGCTTGCGGCGCTCGATCGCCGGGGCGCCAAGTCCGCCAAGTCCGGCCGCCGCAGCGAGGCCATGCGCGCGCGAATTCTCGCCGGCGACAATCATCATTTCCCGCATCCCGACGAATCGAGCGGCCAGTTCATCGATCCGCGCACCTTGAGCAAAGCCGTCGACGCGCTGCTGCCGGCGGACCGTGTCGTCGCCTCGGATTCCGGCCACTTCTGCGGCTGGGTGCCGCGCTATTTGCGGGTCCCGAACGCGCGCGCCTCGTGTCTGAGCCATTCCTTCCAGTCGGTCGGGCTCGGGCTCCCTTCGGTCATCGGCCTTGCCCTCGCCAATCCCGGAGAGCTCGCGGTGCTCGGCGCCGGAGACGGCGGTTTCATGATGTCGATAGCCGATTTCGAAACCGCCATTCGGCTCAAGCTGCGGCTGTGCATCCTCGTCTATAACGACAGTTCCTACGCGGCGGAGGTGCATTATTTCGGCCGTCAGGGTTTTTCGACCGATATCGTGCGCTTCCCGGAGACCGATTTTGCGGCCATCGCCCGCGGCTACGGCGCGCGCGGCGCGACGGTGCGCGGGCTCGCCGATCTTGAGCCGGTCAAAGCCTGGATCGCCGAGGGCGCGCCGGGCGTGTTTGTGATCGACGGCAAGATCAATCCCAATCTCGAAGCCGACTGGCACGCCGAGCACTTTCCGAAAGATACGCATTAATGGCGTGGCCTAACGGTCCCTGCGCGTTCGATAGCCTTGATTGCCCCGCGCGTTGAAGGAAGCTGGTGCCGGGTGAGAGGATTGAACTCCCGACCAACGGTTTACAAAACCGCTGCTCTACCGCTGAGCTAACCCGGCCCGCTGGCGCGTTCTAAGGCTTTACGCTGAAAATTGCCACTGCTTGCTGGCCCGCTGTCGCAGACTTACAATTGCGGCCATGATGAAGCGATCCGGCGTGGTTGCGGCCGCGTGCAGTCTCACTATCGGCCTGTTGGCCCCGCTTTTCGCCGCGGTCGAGAGCCCGGCGCAAGCGCAGTCGGCGGCCTTGGCGCTGTGCGACCGGGTGGCGGCCGATCCCACCGATCCGGATAAGCCGGCCGATGTCAAAGGCACCGACACGATCGCGCCGGGCGATGTCGCCACCGCGATCAAGTTTTGCAAGGTTGCGGCGGGCGCATCGCGCCGTGTGATGTATGAGCTCGGCAGAGCCTATGCCGCCAATCGGCAATTCGCGGAAGCGGCGGGCGCTTATCGCAAAGCGGCCGACAAGGGCAGCACCTCGGCCATGGTCGAGCTCGGCGTGCTCTTCGCCAATGGCGCGGGCGTCGCCCAGGACGAGGCGCAGGCGCGCGCGCTGTTCCAGCGCGCCGCCCAAGCCGGCAACCCGCGCGGCGCCACCAATCTCGCCGCGCTGTCGGGCAATGGCGGCACGCCATCGGATCCTGTCGAGGCAAGGGCGTTGCTGCAACAAGCGGCGGCGAGCAATTCCGCCGAAGCGCAATTCGAGCTCGGCGTGATGCTGGCCAACGGCACCGGCGGTCCGAAGGACAACGTCGGCGCGCGCGCCCTGTTTGCCAAGGCCGCCGCGCAAAATCATGCCGCGGCCTTGGAATGGCTCGGCGCGTTCGAGGAGGCGGGGCGAGGCGGTCCGACGGACAAAAAGGCCGCCAAGGCGGATTACGAACGTGCGGTGGCGCTCGGCGACGACAATGCCAAGGCCGGCCTCGAGCGCCTAAAATGTCCGCTTGTGCTAAGCACCAAGCGCGGTGAGGTGTGGACCCACCTTTGCTTTTAGCTGATCGGTCCATAAATCTATCCTGCGCGCCGAAAACCGCGCCCGCTTATATTGCACTCATCGAGAAATAAGGTCGGTGCCATGAGTTCATTGTCATGACTTCATCCCGCCAACTCCATCTCGGCGCTTTCATGCGGCCGGCGTCGATTCATACCGGCGCGTGGCGCTATCCCGGCGCTTGGCCGGACATGAATTTCAACTACGCGCATATCAAGGAATGCATCCAAAAGCTGGAGCGGGCGAAGTTCGACGCGTTCTTCATGGCCGACCATATGGCTGTGCTCAATATGCCGATGGATGCGCTCAAGCGCAGTCACACTTCGACATCGTTCGAGCCGTTCACGCTATTGTCGGCGCTGTCGCAGGCGACCGAGCGCATCGGGCTCGTCGCCACCGGCTCGACCACGTTCGACGCGCCCTATCACATCGCGCGGCGCTTTGCCTCGCTCGACTGGATCAGCAGCGGCCGCGCCGGCTGGAACATCGTCACCACCTCCAATCCGGACGCCGCGCTCAATTTCGGGCTGGAGGACCATATGGAGCATAGCGAGCGCTATCGCCGTGCCCGCGAGTTCTATGACGTGGTGACGGGACTGTGGGATAGCTGGGCGGATGATGCCTTCATCCGCGACGTCGAGGACGGCATTTTCTTCGATCCGGCGAAAATGCACGTGCTGAATCACAAGGGCGAATTTCTCTCGGTCCGCGGCCCGCTCAATATCGCGCGGCCGATCCAAGGCTGGCCGGTGATCGTGCAGGCAGGCGCGTCGGAATCCGGCCGGCAGCTCGCGGCGGAAACCGCCGAAGCGGTGTTCACCGCGCAGAGCGATCTGACGGTCGGGCAGAAATTCTATGCCGACGTCAAAGGCCGCATGGAGAAGCTCGGCCGCGCCCGCGAGCACATGAAAATCCTGCCGGCCTGTTTTGTCGTCGTCGGCGACACCGTGGAGGAGGCGAAGGCGAAACGGCAAAAACTCGACAGCCTGGTCGATTACGCCAATGCCATTGCCTCGCTGTCGATCGCGCTCGGCCACGACGCATCCAAATTCGACCCGGATAAGCCGCTGCCGGACAACATTCCGGAGAGCAACGCGTCGAAGAGCGGACGCGAGCGCGCCATCGCGTTGGGCAAACGCGAGAACCTTACCGTGCGCCAGTTGGCGCAGCGGCTCGGCGGTTATTCCGGCCTCGCCATGGTCGGCACGCCGGCGACCATCGCCGACGAGATGGAGGAATGGCTCGAAACCGAGGGCTCCGACGGCTTCACCGTCATGTTTCCCTATCTGCCGGGCGGTCTCGACGATTTTGTCGAGCGCGTCGTGCCTGAAGTGCAGCGCCGCGGCCTGTTCCGCCGCGACTACGAAGGCACCACGCTGCGCGAGCATCTCGGCCTGCCCCGGCCGAAGAATCGTTTTTTCGAAAACTGAGATATCTTACTTCGGCTCGGCGTCCGGCCCGCGCCCAGCCGTGCTCTCCGCGTGTTCGGCAAGCCGGCGCCAAGCCGCGGCCATGCTCAATAACACGTTCTTTTCCTGCGGATGTTGCGATTGCTGGGCGAGACGAATGCACTCTCCAGCATAGCGCCGATACTGCTCAGCCTTCCCCATGCACCGCTTCCACCTTACCGGGGGCAAACAATGCAACTGCGGATTTGTTCCCTTAAATGCATGAATTTGAACGGGAACTTTGCCTAAGTTCCATCGGTTGCCAACCTGGAACAGTAGGAACAACTGCCATGTGGAACACGATATGGATGCCGGAGAGGACGATACGAAAAGAAACGCCCAGAAATTTCGCGACTATGCCGCGGAGTGCCGGCGGCTGGCGCAACGCGCCTCCGACAAGGATCGCAAAGTGCTGATGGAGATCGCCGAAGCCTGGACCGTCTGCGCCGAGGAGGCGGAACGTAAGGAAAGCTCATTGCCCGGAGAGCAGGAGTAAGAAACTCATTGGCCTTGCCGCGCAAAGTTGCGTCGAAAGGCTCGAGAGCGGCCGCCGCTGACATGGCCGCGCGACGCTTACAGCCTGCGCAGCCTATGTTAGTATTTTTCAGCAGCGCACAGGGAGGCTCAATAATGCGAGTATTTTTCGTAGCAAGCGCGATTTGGCTGGCGACCGGCTTGACCGCCGCCTTCGCCGCGTCATGCCAGGATTACTGCCTGAAAACGCGATGCGCACCGGGGAATGTGTCCTACAATCAGAGCATCTGTATGACGAAGTGTATGCAGGGCTGCAGCCTGAAGCATAAGAAATAGCGAAAACGTCGCGGACCGCGATGTCGCGGGTGGGGTTCTGGCTGGAGGAAACGCGATGGCCGGAGATGTGCGCCGCGCGGCGGTAAGCCGTCAACCCGATCCGATCGAGACGGCGGGCACCGATGAATTGCGCGCGCTGCAGCTTGAGCGGCTCAAGACTGCTGTCGCGCGCTCAGTGCAAGTGCCGCATTACCGAAAGCAGTTTGCTGCGGCGGGGATCGCGCCGGGCGACATAAACAGACTCGACGATCTCGCCAAGCTTCCGTTCACGACCAAGGAAGACTTACGGCAAAACTATCCGTTCGGCATGTTCGCGGTGCCGATGAATGAGATCGTGCGCATCCATGCGTCCAGCGGCACCACCGGCAAGCCGACCGTGGTCGGCTATACCCGCGGCGACATCGAGATGTGGGCCATGCTGATGGCGCGCTCGATCCGCGCCGCCGGTGGCAAGCCCGGCGACAAGATGCACATCGCCTATGGTTATGGCCTGTTCACCGGAGGCTTGGGCTTTCACTACGGCGCCGAATATCTCGGCTGTGCCGTCATTCCGGTAAGCGGCGGCTTTACCGAGCGCCAGGTGCAGCTCATCGTCGATTTCGAACCGGATCTCATCGCGGTCACGCCGTCCTATCTGCTTGCCATTGCCGACGAATTCGACCGCCAGGGCCTCGACGCACGCAACTCGTCGCTGCGCATTGCGCTCCTGGGCGCGGAGCCATGGAGCGAGGGCATGCGCGCCGAGATCGAGCGCCGGTTCGATCTCGACGCTGTCAATGTCTACGGCCTCTCCGAGGTGATCGGGCCGGGTGTCGCCCAGGAATATGCCGATACCAAGGACGGCCTGACCATCTGGGAGGATCATTTTTTTCCCGAGATCATCGATCCCGACACCGGCAAAGTGCTGCCGGACGGCGAGGAGGGCGAATTGGTGCTGACCTCGCTGACCAAGGAAGCAATGCCAATCATCCGCTATCGCACCCGCGACCTGACGCGGCTCCTTCCCGGCAATGCGCGCGCCATGCGCCGCATCGAGCGCATCAAGGGCCGCAGCGACGACATGCTGATCATCCGCGGCGTGAACGTGTTTCCGAGCCAGATCGAGGCGGCGCTGGCTACCGAACAATTGTTCGCGCCGCATTACATTCTCGAAGTGACGCGGCCCGACCGGCTCGACGAGCTGGCGGTGATCGTCGAGACACGCGACGCGTTGCCGCCCGATGCCATGATGGTGCTGGCGGACCGCGGCGCCCATCTCATCAAGGCGCGGGTCGGCGTGACCACGACGGTGCGCGCGGTAGCCCCGGGCAGCATCGAGCGGTCGCAGGGCAAAGCCAAGCGCGTCATCGACAAGCGGCCGCGGAATTAGGCCATGGATGTCGCCGCAGAGATGTCGAAGATGGACTTTGATCGCGGCGGCCTGCCGCCTGAGGACGTGGCGGCATGGCTTGCTTGTGGCGGAGCCGTCACCGGAGACTTTAGGCGCGACGCGGAGACCCTTTCGCGGCAATGGCGGATTGGCGCCGCACTGTCCGTCCAGCTACCGGCAAAACCTTCACGGTCCGCCGCGCAGGCCGCAGCGTCCGCGGCGATTGTGGCACGCGACCGCGCGGCGCGGGAAAATTTCCTCCGTGCGCATGTCGAGGCGCTGTATCGCCGTCTGACTGGCGATTTGGCGAAATTCGTGCGCGTCGAGCAGTTGGTTCGCGATGCCGCCGCGCTGGTAGAAGGCCTGGTGCCGGGCGACCGCGAGCTTTCGCGCGAGAATGCCCTGGAGCAGCGTGATAAAGATGGCGCCGAAATCGATCAGGGTCTGTTTTTGTCACATGTTCTGGCGCATCCCGCGGCCGGGATGCATCTCTGTCACGCCATGCTGCTTCCGCATCCGCAAACAGCCGAGCACGCGCGGCGCTTCGCCGAAAAAGGCAGGCTCGCGCTCGACGGCGCAACGCTCGAACGCCGCGGCAAGGCTGCGGTCGTGACCATGCGCAATCCGCGCTTTCTCAATGCCGAGGACGAGACCACGCTCGACGGCCTCGAAATCGCAATCGACGTCGCTACGCTCGATGGCGAGACCGATATCGCAGTGCTGCGTGGCGATGCGGTAGAACACCCGAAATATCGCGGCCGCAATCTGTTCTCCGCCGGCATCAACCTGACGCATCTCTATCGCGGCAAGATCGCCTATGTGTGGTACATCAAGCGCGACATGGGGCTGGTCAATAAGCTGTTCCGCGGCGTCGCGCGGCCGGACGTGAGCCCCGACGAATTGGCCGGCGGCACCACCGAGAAACCCTGGATCGGCGTCGTCGAAGGCTTTGCCATTGGCGGCGGCTGTCAGCTGTTGCTCGCGCTCGATTACGTGCTGGCGGCGAGCGACGCCTATATGACGCTGCCGGCGCGCAAGGAAGGCATCATTCCGGGCGCGGCGAATTTGCGGCTGTGGCGCTTCACCGGCGATCGCATCGCGCGCCAGGCGATCCTCTACGGCCGCCGTCTCGATTGCGATACGCCGGAAGGCCGGCTGATCTGCGACGAGATCGCACCATCGTCGTCGATCGATGCCGCTTTGGATCGGGTCATCGACGGCTTCACCAGCTCCGGCGTGGTCAGCGCCGCCGGCAATCGCCGCGCCATTCGCGTCGGCCAGGAGCCGCTCGATCTGTTTCGCCGCTATATGGCGGTTTATGCCCGCGAGCAGGCTTTATGCCATTTCAGCCCGGCGCTGATCGCCAACCTCGAGCGGAATTGGAACGCGCAGAATAGGGCGGTCTAAGGCACGATCCCGCGACGTCACGATCCCGAAAACAGGATACCGGGAACGTGCGCCCCAGGATTATCGTTCCGCGACGAAATTCATCTGATCCAAGCGCCCGCGCTGGGCATCGTCCAACTTGCTTTCGAAATTCGACAGCGCAACCTGGATCGATAGCACCGAGCGCCAAGTCGCGTCGAGCCGCGCCTCGATGGCGTCCAAACGTGCGATCGCAGCCGGCGGCACCGTCGTCGGACAATGGGCTTGGAGATCGTCGACCGCCTTGGCGAAGGCGGCTTTGACATCGGCCAAGGCCGGCCGTTGCGCATCGGTCGGCTGCACCGACTTGTCGATTTGATCGATCGTCAAGTCGATTGCAGTTGGCGATCCGCCGCAGGACGGCGCAATGGCGCCGGACTGATTTTGATGATCGGCAGCGGGCGGGCTCGCCGGAACGGCCGCGAACTTCGCCTTCTGGTCGTCGTTCAGCGTTTGCTCGAAATCCTGCAGCGGCTGCCGCACGATCGAGATCGCCATGGTCAGCTCCTCGATCTGCGACTCCATGAGCTGGAGCCGCGCGACGGGCTGCGCCGGAATCTCGGTCGGGCAAGACTTTGCCAGGAAGCCCGACGCCGCGCCGAGCGCACCGCCGAGTTTTTGCAATGATTGCTCCTGGTCCGCGTTCGGCGCCACTTCGGCGCCGATGCGCGAAACGATCCCATTGGCATCGACCGAGGGCTGACACAGCCGCCGGTCTTCACTCGCCGGCAGTTTCGCAAACGCGGTGGAGAAAATCCGCTGATAGTCGAACGGCCATGGCGACGCATAGTCGGGGAAGAACACGTTTTGGAAGATCGCGGGCAGTGCGAGGTTCGGATACAGCAGCGCCGAGGTTACGCCTGGCGCGGTTTCGGAATGTGCGACTTCATGGCCGCTGGCACGCATATAAAGATGATGGCGATGAAAGTGCGGAAAATAAAACGGCACGCCGATATGAAACGGGCCGATGCGTAGGCCGAAGGCCACGGCGGGCGACGAACCGAGAAGGGCGGCAGAGAGCGCCGCGACCGCAAACGAAGCGCCGATCTTTCGCATGATCAGGCCCCCAATTATTGAAACATGGCTCCGAAGATGCACTAAAGACAGTCGGATTAGATCACGCCCGACTGACAGGTTCAACGCGCGATGGGGCCGAGTGGTTCCATGCGCTCATGCAGCTCCACCGGCTCACCTTGGCGCTTATTGCCGAGGCGAAGCAGCGGCACCAGTATGAAGGCAAAGGCGGTAAACGCCGCCGAAATGACGATCAGCGGCGGCAACGACTTGTTGAAGGCGTGGGTGTAAAGTAACGATCCGACATTGTCGGCGAGCGTGGTCGCCAGATTGATGATCGACATCAGAATGGCGAAGGAAAATCCCTCCGCGCGCCGCGGGCAATAGTCGGCGGCCAGCGTCAGCGTCGCCACCGTCGCCAGCATGGCGGCAAACCCGGCGCAGAAGCTGATGACCGCTGCAGCTGGTTCATTCCAAAAGAAGAGGAAGGCGAGCGTCGCCACCGTGCCGACGGCAATGCTCAGATTGAGAAGGTTCTTTAAGGTCAGGCCGCCAAAGAACTTCCGATATACCAGCGCGCCGACGACCCAGCCGGACGATCCGATCGATCCCAACAGGCCGATATAGGCTTGCGAGAATTTGAGGTCGTCGGTCATATGGTAGTAGAGCGAGGTGCTCATGCCGGGGCTGAAATAGTAGAGAAAGATAAATCCGGCGACGATCCACAGCTGCCGCCGGTCGAACGCGGTCATCAGGCCGCGAAACGTATCTTTCATGCCGTGCAGATTGACCCGCGTCCTCTTCTCCGGGATCAGAAATATGGTTCCGCCGATGACGGCGAACGGCGCGCAGGCGACGATGGCGGCGGCGACGTGCAGCGCGGTAGCGGGCGGCAGGCGCTGCACCAACTGGCCGCCGACAATCGCGGCGGTCATGGCGGCAATGTTGTACCAGAGCCATTGCTGGTTGACGAAAGTCCCGCTTTCGCTAAGCCGCTGGCCGTTCTCGACCAGCACCGCGCCGCACAACGTGCTCGATATCGCCATGGCATAGGCCGTAAGCATCAGTGCGAAGGCGATATCGGTCGGCGGGAGAAGCTGCGTCACCCAAGAATATCCGGCGATTGCCGCAATATTAGCGAGGATCAGATAGCTTTTGCGGCGATAGCCGAACAGCGGGATGAAGTCGGAAACCATGCCATAGAGCGGCTTGATGATCCACGGCAGGTTGAAAACAGTGAGAAAGGCGGTGACCTGGACCGGCGTCCAGTCGTGCACTTCCTTCAAATAAAAGGTCAGCGGCTGCGAGATCAGCCCGACAACCTGGCCAAGTCCCTCGACGACGTAAACAATACCGAAAAAAATAAGCAGCTGGCTGATATTGGCCTTGCTTTCCGGCATCTCTGCGGCCGGTAAGGCAAGTGGCTGCTCATTCATCTGATCGGCGCCCGGAGGGATTTTTACGGTCCCAATCTCTTATCTTGGAGAAGGAGTCGCGTCGATGGCGGCCGGGTCGTCGATACCGAGTTTTTCAACGATCGTCTCGACAATTTCGCGAGGATGCGGAACGACGGAAACCACGATGGGCCGTTCGTCCGCTTGGGGCGGCTCGAGCGCCCTGAACTGGCTGTCGAGCAGGTCAGGGGGCATGAAATGGTCGGCGCGTGCCGCGATCCGCTGCGCGATCAGGTCGCGGTCGCCTTGCAGGAAGACAAGCCTGACGTTTTTGCGGTCACCAACCAGAATGTCGCGATAAGCGCGCTTGAGCGCCGAGCAGGCGACGACGCCACGGCCGCCGGAGGCGCGGGTGGCATCGATCCAGTCGGCGATGGCGTGAAGCCACGGCCAGCGGTCGGCGTCGTTGAGCGGCTCGCCGTGGTGCATCTTTTCGATATTGGACCTGGGATGGAGCCAGTCGCCGTCCTCATAGATCCAGTGCAGGCGATGCGCCAGCATAGCGGCGATCGTGCTTTTGCCGGAACCGGACACGCCCATCACGACTACGACGGCGACGTTGTTCGATGAGGCCCGCGCGTCCATCTTATCGCTCCGGCGTGGCGGCACGGTCGACGAGCCAGATGAGATCGCCGTTGGCGTAAGCGCGGCGTGCGGGGAGATCGTCGCCGGAAAGCACACGGCGTAAGATCGCGCGCTTGTCGGCGCCATCGACCAGAAACAGCATCTCCTGCGTCGAAGCGAGCGCCGGGAACGTCAAAGTCACGCGCGGCACGAACGGCTCCATGCCGGCCTTGTCGATGCCGAGCACCCAGCGCTGGGTCTCGTCGAGTGCCGGCGAGTTCGGAAACAGCGATGCGGTATGGCCGTCGCCCCCGAGCCCCATCAGCACCAGATCGAACATCGGCCGTGCCGGATCGAGCCGATCAGCGCCGTAGAACGCTTTGAGCTCGTCCTCATAGAGCCGCGCTGCGCTTTCGGGAGTGTTGATCTCCGTCGCTATTGGATGGACGTTCTGCTGCGCCGCGCCGACACGGTCGAGAAAAAGGCGTCGTGCCGCGCCCATATTGCTGAGCGGATCGCTTTCCGGAACGAACCGGTCGTCGCCGATGAACCAATGCACTCGTTTCCAGGGAATCTTGCTGCGCCACGGCTCTTCGGCGAGCAAGCGGTAAAGCCCTTGCGGGCTCGATCCGCCGGTCAGCGCGACCGCGGTCCGGTCCTTTCCGGATACCCGCTCGATAAGGCGGCGTGCAGCGGCTTCCGCCAGAGACGGGGCGTCCTCAACGACAATAATGTTTGGCGGCGATTGAGCGTCCATTGACATCACTTACGCGATCGTCCGCCAGTGGCGGCCGTCCCGAGCGAGCAGTTCGTCGGCCTCCTTGGGGCCTTCACTGCCGGCGCGATAAGTTGCGAGGCCCGTCGTTGGCGCGTCGCGCCAGGCATCGAGGAACGGCTGCACGACCCGCCAGCCCGCCTCGATGCCGTCGGCGCGCGGGTAGAGGATCGCGTCGCCGATCATGCAGTCGTAGATCAGCGTCTCGTAGCCGGTCGACGGCGTGACGTCGAAATAATCCTCGTATTTGAAGGTCATGCCGACGCCGCCGATGGCGATCGACGGGCCGGGAATCTTGGCATTGAATTCCAGCCCGATGCACTCGTTCGGCTGGATGCCGATTACCAGAAAATTCTCCGCCAGCCGATCGATCGGCGTGTCGCGGAACATGGCGACCGGCGCCTGCTTGAATTTGATCGCCACTTCGGTCTGCTTGGCGCGCAACGCCTTGCCGGTGCGCAAGTAGAATGGCACCCGCGCCCAGCGCCAATTGTCGATCATGAGCTTGAGCGCGACATAGGTTTCGGTCGTGCTGTCGGGCGCGACGTCCGGCGACTTGCGATAAGCCTCGACCGGACGGTTGTCGATGAAGCCGTCGCCATATTGCGCGCGCACGGCATTACGCAGCGCTTCGTCGCGGCCCGGCAACTGGATGGCGTCGAGCACCTGCGCTTTTTCGGCGCGCACGGCGTCGGCGGCAAAGCGCGACGGCGGCTCCATGGCAATCAGCGAGAGAAGCTGGAACAGATGGTTCGGCACCATGTCTCGCAGCGCCCCGGTGGCGTCGTAATAGTTGCCGCGGCGTTCGACGGTGAGCGATTCCGCCACCGTGATCTGCACGTGCTCGATGTGGTGGCGGTTCCAGATCGGCTCGAACAATCCGTTGGCGAAGCGCAGCACCATGATGTTCTGCACGGTCTCCTTGCCGAGATAGTGGTCGATGCGGAAGATCTGGTCCTCTTTGAGGATGCCGAGCAGCTTTTGATTGAGTGCGCGGGCAGAGGCGAGGTCGGTGCCGAATGGCTTCTCGATGACGACGCGCCGCCAGGCGCCGTTGTCTTCGCGCGCCAAGCCGGATTCGCCGAGATGGCAGCCGATTGGCGCGAAGCCGGCCGGTGGCGTCGCCAGATAGAACAGCCGGTTGCCTTGCGTGCCGCGTTCGCGCTCGATGCGCGCAAGCTCGCGGCCGATTTTTCGATAGGTCTCGTTGTCGTCCGGATCGCCTTGGACATAGGCGACGCAGCCGAGCACACGCTTGACCGCACGCTCGTCGATGTCGCGCGTGGCGAATTTCGGCAGGCTGTTGGCGAGATCGGCGGCAAACGCTTCGCTCGATGACGGACTGCGGGCGACGCCGATCAAGGCGAATGCTTCCGGCAGCAGCCCTTCCACCGCGAGATTATAGAGCGCGGGCACCAGCAGCCGGTGGGTCAGGTCGCCCGATGCGCCGAAAATAACGAGACAGCACGGATCGGCCGGCCGTGCCCTGGTGGCGGTGGTTCTTGCGCCGTTCCTTGCGCCGTTTCCGGCCGTCATGACGCTTTGGCCTTGCGGTCGGTCAGACCCGATTTCGGCTCGACATGGGCACCAAAGCCTTTGCGCATCGCCGAGAGAATCTTTTCCGCAAACGTATGTTCGCGCCGCGAACGGAAGCGGGTGTAGAGCGCGGCCGAAAGCACGTCGGCCGGGACCGCTTCGTCGATCGCCGCCATCACCGTCCAGCGGCCTTCGCCGGAATCCTCGACCACGCCCTCGAAGCCCGCAAGTTTTGGGTCGGCCGCCAGCGCGCTTGCGGTGAGGTCGAGAAGCCACGAACTGATGACGCTGCCGCGACGCCAGACTTCGGCGATATCGGGCAGATCGAGATCGAAGCGCATCTCCTCGGGCAGGCTTTCGCTGTTGGCGTTCTTCAAAATATCGAAGCCCTCGGCGAAGGCCTGCATCAGGCCGTATTCGATGCCGTTATGCACCATCTTGACGAAATGGCCGGCGCCATTCGGCCCGGCATGGATGTAGCCCTGTTCGGCGCGCGGATCGCGGCCATCGCGGCCGGGCGTGCGCGGAACGTTGCCGGCGCCCGGAGCGAGCGCCTTGAAGATCGGATCGAGGCGGTCGACGATCTCCTTGACGCCGCCGATCATCATGCAATAGCCGCGCTCCAGTCCCCAGATGCCGCCGCTGGTGCCGACGTCGATGTGATGGATGCCGCGCTCGCGCAACATTTTGGCGCGGCGGATATCGTCCTTCCAAAAGGTGTTGCCGCCGTCGAGCACGACGTCGCCCGGCTGCAGTAATTTTGCCAGCTCGGCGATGACATCTTCGGTGATGTTGCCGGCGGGCAGCATCAGCCACACTGCACGCGGAGTCCGCAACTGCTGCACGAGCTTGTCTAGTCCGGCCGCGCCGGCGGCGCCGTCGCGGCTGAGTGCGGCAACCGCCTTGGCATCGCGATCGTAAACGACCGGCTCATGGCCATGCTGCATCAAGCGGCGCGTTATGTTGCCGCCCATCCGGCCGAGACCGACGATCCCGATTTGCATGGCATGCGCTCCCTTCACGCCAGCGTGCGCTGGACGGCTGCTTCCAGCGCGGCAAGGCCGGACTTCAGGTCGCCATTGAGATGGATACGCAGCGCGCGGCGGCCGCGTTCGAGCAGAACCTCGAAATCGCCGCGCGCCTGCGCGGCTTTGACCACGCCGAAACTCGCGCGGTGGCCGGGAATGGCCAAATCCGGCGTATCGTCCGCAGTGATTTGCAGAAACACGCCGCTGTCGGGTCCGCCCTTGTAGGCTTGCCCGGTCGAATGCAGAAAGCGCGGACCGAATTCGAGGCAAGTCGCGACGTGGCGGCGATCGCGCAGCGCCAGCCGCCACGGCTGCAGACGCGCAACGTTTGCTTCGTCGCGAGCGAGGTAAGCGAGAATGGCGACGTAATCGCCGGCGCCGAGACGGCCGAAATGCGCTTTGAGCCAGCTGTCGATGCTGCCATCGGCGCCGGCCTTACGCAGCGCCTCGGCATTGTTCTGGTTGGTGAAGAGCGAAATCGATGCATCGGAACAGACCGGCCGCTCGCGTGGCAGCTCTCCTGATTTCTCGAAGGCGTCCGTCAACTCGCGCGTCTTGATCTTGCTCGCCTCGACGTCCGGCTGATCGAACGGATTGATGCCGATCACGGCGCCGGCAACCGCGGTGGCGATCTCGAAACGAAAGAATTCCTGCCCGATATGATCGAGCGAATTCTGCACGATGCGGATCACCGGATGCCCGGCTTTCTCCAGCGCCTTGAGTTTCGCCTCATGGGCTTCGTCCGCTTCGCCTTTGAGCAAGAGATCAACAAAGCAGCGGTCGTCGCCATAGACTTCCGGCCGGCCAATCGGCTCGCCGTCGACGGGGATAAGTCCCTTGCCGTGCTTGCCGGTCGATTCCGCAAACAATTGCTCGGCCCAAGCGCCGAAATCGGACAACGAACGAGAAGCGAAAATCGTGACCTTGTCGCGACCGCGCAAGGCGGCAGCACCCAGCGCGATGCCGAGCGCGACGCCCGGATTTTCCGACGGCGGCACGTCCGGCCCGCAGGAGCGCATCATTGTCCGCGTCGAGCGGATCAGCGCGGTAATATCCACGCCGGCAATGGCCGCCGGCACCAGCCCAAACGGGGAGAGCACCGAATAGCGCCCGCCGATACTCGGTACTCCGTAAAGGATGCGCCGAAAGTTTTGCGTTTCCGCCCGCTGCTGCAGCGACGAGCCGGAATCCGTGATCGCAATGAAATGCGCCCCGGCCTGGTCGGCGCCGACCTTGTCCGCCATGCGTTTGAAAAAATAGTCGGTGAGGACGTTGGGCTCGGTGGTGCTGCCCGACTTGCTGGAGACTATAAACAAGGTCCTGCCGAGATCGAGCGCGGCATCCAGCGCTTCGATCTGTGCCGGCACCGTCGAGTCGAGAACGCGCAGGCGAGGCCAGCCGCTCTTTTGTCCGTACGTCGCCGCCAGCACTTCGGGGCCGAGGCTGGAGCCGCCCATGCCGAGGAGTACGGCGTCCTTAAATCCGTCGCGTTTGATCTCTTGCGCGAAGGCGGTAAAGGCCGCGATCTCCTTGTCGCCGGCGCTGTCCAGCCAGCCGAGCCAGCGGTCTTCGTCGGCATTCGTCCACAGCGCCTTATCGCGCTGCCAGAGTTTTCGGATATTGCCGTGCTTGCGCCATTCTTCGGCGACCTCGTTCACTTTCTTTTCAAGTTGCGGGCCGAGGGCAAGCTTTTGCTCGTCGACTTGCTGCTTGAGGATTTCGATTCGTTTCTTGGCGACCGCCGCGAGCAGCTTGTCGGCGGCATCGGCGAACAGTTTTACGCCGTCTTCGACCAGTTTTTCGGTGACGGCATCGAGCGAAATTCCGGTGCGGGCGAGTTCGTCCAGCGTGCGCTTCGCGTCGGCTGAGTTTTCCTCAAGGCTGTTGCGCAGCTTGCCGTGATCGCGGAACGCGTCCATCGTCGCCACCGGCATCGTGTTGACGGTATCGGGACCGATCAGCTCCTCGACATAGAGTACGTCGCTATAGGCCCTGTTCTTGGTGCCGGTCGATGCCCACAGCAGCCGCTGCGGCTTGGCGCCTTTCTGCTGCAGCGCCTGCCACCGCTCGCCGGCGAAGCGCTGCAAATAGATTTGATACGCCAATTTGGCATTGGCGATGGCGACCTTTCCCTTCAACGCGGCGAGACGGCGTTTTTCATCGGGATCGTTGGCCTGGGCAATTTTGTCGTCGAGCAATTTATCGACCGCGGTATCGATGCGGCTGACAAAAAAGCTCGCTACGCTGGCGATCCGCGCAACATCGCCACCCTTGGCGGCGAGCGCTTCAAGCCCCGCGAGGTAAGCCTCGACCACCTGCGCATAGACGGCTTGCGCGAACAATAGCGTGATGTTGACGTTGATGCCCTCGGCGATCAGGTCGCGAATGGCCGGCAAGCCTTCCGGCGTCCCCGGCACCTTGATCATCAGGTTCTTGCGATCGATCGCGTGCCACAGCCGCTTCGCCTCGGCGATGGTGCCTTTGGTGTCCATCGCCAGATAAGGCGATACCTCGATGCTGACAAAGCCGTCGGCGCCGTGCGTCGCATCATAGACCGGACGCAGCACGTCGGTTGCTTTTTGAATGTCCTCGACGGCAAGCCGCTCGAACAATTCGCCCGCCGAGCGGTCGTGCTCGGTGAGCATGCCGGCGATGGCGTCGTCGTATTCGCTGCTATTGCCGATGGCCTGCTCGAAGATCGAGGGGTTCGACGTCACCCCGCGCAAGCCGTCTTCCTCGACAAGCTTCTTCAAGCCGCCTTTGGCGATAAAACCGCGCGACAGAAAATCGAGCCATACCGCCTGGCCATGGTCCTGCAAGGCTTTGAGAGCATTCATGAGCGGCTATTCCTCGTGATCCTTGGTGCCGGCAATCTTGTGCTTGGCAATCCGAGTCTTGGCGGCCTGCAATATCTTATCTGGAACGAAGCCGAATTTCGCTAGGACGTCGCCGATCGGTCCGGAGGCGCCGAAACTGTGCATGCCGATGATGGCGCCGGTGGGCCCGGCATAGCGGTCCCAGCCGATCGTGGCGCCCATTTCGACCGCCACTCGCGCCGTGATCCGCGGCGGCAAAACTGCGTCGCGATAAGAGCGGTCCTGCCGCTCGAACAGCTCCCAGCTCGGCATGCTCACAACGCGCGCGGCGATGCCGTCGCGCTTGAGCGTTTCGTAGACGCTCACGCATAACTGCACTTCGCTGCCGCTGGCGATGAGGATGACTTCGGGCTCGCCCGTTGCGGCGTCGGCGAGCACATAGGCGCCGCGCGCCAGACCCGACGCGGGGGCGTAACGATCGCGATCGAACACGGGGAGCTTCTGCCGGCTGAGCACGAGGCATGCCGGCTCGGTCGTCTGTGCGAGGATGACCTTATAGGCCTCGCGCACTTCGTTGGCGTCGGCCGGCCGCAGCACGATCATGTTCGGAATGGCGCGCAGCGCGACCAGCTGCTCGACCGGCTGGTGCGTCGGGCCGTCCTCGCCCAGACCGATGGAGTCATGCGTGAATATGTGAAAGACCGGAAGCTCCATCAGCGCCGCCAGCCGAAGCGCAGGGCGCATATAGTCGCTGAAGGTCAGAAAGGTGGCGCCGAAGGCACGCAGCTTCGACAGCACGAGGCCGTTGACGATTGCGCCCATGGCGTGTTCGCGCACGCCGAAATGCATGATGCGCCCGCCGGGCTCGTCGGCTTCAAGCGACTTCGCATTGTCGAACTTGGTTTTGGTCGAGGGTGCGAGATCGCCCGAGCCGCCGATCAGCCATGGAATATTCTTGGCGATCGGGTTAAGAACCTTGCCCGACGCTTCCCGCGTGGCGATGCCTTTCTCATCGGCTGCAAAACTCGGCAGTCCGGCATCCCAGCCCGCCGGCAATTTGCCGGCCAGCATCAACGCGATTTCATGCGCGGCTTGCGGATGTTCCTTTTGGTAGGAGGCGAATGTCTTCATCCATTCGTCGCGTAGCGCGGCGCCGCGCCGGCCGATGCCGTTGCGGAAGCGCCCGTAAACGCCGTCCGGCACCAGAAATTGTGCGTCTTCCGGCCAGCCGTAGAAGCGTTTGGTCAAGCGCGCTTCTTCTTCGCCCAGCGGATCGGAATGCGCCGCCGCGGTATTTTGCTTATGCGGCGCGCCATAACCGATGATACTGTCGACGATGATCAGGGTGGGGCGATCGCCGGTGCGGCGGAACAGCTCCAAAGCTTGTGCCACCGCCGCCGTGTCGTTGGCGTCGCGCACGCGCACGACATTCCAGCGATAGCCCTCAAAGCGGGTGCCAACGTCCTCGCTGAAAGCGAGGTCGGTGTGGCCCTCGATGGTTATCGTATTGCTGTCGTAGATCCAGCACAGATTTGAAAGCCGGAGATGGCCGGCGAGCGAGGCAGCTTCGCTCGCCACGCCTTCCATCATGTCGCCGTCGCTGCAGATCGTGTAAACCTCGAAGTCGAAGAGCGTGAAATCTTTGCGATTGTAATGGGCGCCGAGCCAGCGCGAGGCGATCGCCATGCCGACGCTGTTGCCGCCGCCTTGGCCGAGCGGGCCGGTCGTGGTCTCGACGCCGGTGGTGCGGCCGTATTCCGGATGGCCCGGAGTCACGCTGTCGATCTGGCGGAAGCTCTTGATGTCGTCCAGGCTGACGGCGGGCGTCTCGGTGACGCGAAGCCCGTCGGCGCGGCGCACGCCGGCTAAATGGATGAGCGCGTAAAGCATCATCGAGGCATGACCGGCGGACAGCACGAAGCGGTCGCGGTTCGGCCACAGCGGGTCGGCGGGGTCGTAGCGGAGAAAGTCTTGCCATAATGTGTAGGCGACTGGGGCCAGACCCATCGGCGTGCCGGCATGGCCCGATTGTGCCTTCTGCACCGCATCGATCGTCAGCGTGCGGATGGTGTTGATGCTCACCCGATCGAGGTCCGCCGCCGGCTTGGTCGCGGAGGCGGAGCGGGGATACGTTGGCGCGGCTTGCGGTGTCATAATCTGACCGATCGAAGCGAATGAATGCGAAAAGGCCCTCGATCAAGCAAAACGATTGAAGCCCGGACCTGTTCCAAGAATGCCTCTGAGACGAATCCGCCCATATGCCGGCGCCAACGCCTCGCCCTGGAACACCGGGCGCGCGGCTTTCTACGGCGCGGCCGTCGGCGCTGTCGCCGCGGTATTCAAGCTGCTCGCGCCCTGGAGCGAGCCGCATTCCCTGGTGGCGGACGCGCGAGAGATCGTGGGCGCGGCGCTCGCTTTTGCCTTGTTGTGCGGGCTGGCCGCGGCGCTGCGCAATTTTATCGTGCGGCGGCTCGTCTCACCGCAAATCAAATAGATAAAAAGCGGCGGGGCGGCCGATTGAGCCGCCCCGCCGTGTTCGCGCGACCGCTCACCCCAGATGGGTGATATCGCGATCCTTGGTCTCGGGCAGGAAGATCAGCCCGATCACCAGGCTCATCGCGGCGACGGCGACCGGGTACCACAGGCCGGAATAGATGTTGCCGGTTGCCACCGCAATGGCAGTGACCGTCGCCGGCAGGAAGCCGCCAAACCAGCCATTGCCGATGTGGTAGGGCAGCGACAGACCGCTATAGCGGATGCGGGTCGGGAACAGTTCAACGAGCCACGCGGCGATCGGCCCATAGACCATGGTCACATAGACGACCAGGATCACGAGCAGCAGCAGCGTCATCGGATAGTTGATATCGTTCGGATCGGCGCTGGCCGGATAGCCGTGCGCTTTCACCGCGGCCGCTATCGCCTTGGCGAGATCCGGTGTATCGGCCGCGATGGTCTGCTCGCCGATCTTCACGCTGGCTTTGGCGCCGGCTGGTGCGGTTTCATTGTTGTAATTCACCGATAGCGCCATCAGCGACGCCTTGATGTTGTCGCATCCGGAGACAAATTTCTCGGTTCCCGTCGGCTTGAACTGGAACGAGCACTCGGCCGGATCGGACGTGACGACGACCGGCGCCGCGGCGAGCGCCGCCTCGAGCTTCGGATTGGCGAAGTGGGTGATGCCCTGGAAGATCGGGAAGTAGGTCACGACCGCGAGCGCGAAGCCCGCCAGCATGATCGGCTTGCGGCCGATCCGGTCGGAGAGAGCACCGAACACGAGGAAGCATGGCGTAGCGATCGCCAATGCGACGGCGATGAGGATCCAGGACGTCGTCAACGACACCTTTACAGTCTGCGTCAGGAAAATGAGGGCGTAGAACTGGCCCCCGTACCAAACGACTGCTTCACCCGCGGTGGCGCCGAGCAAAGCAAGCAGCGCAATTTTAGCATTGTCCCATTGGCCGAATGCTTCCATCAACGGCCGCTTCGACTGCTTGCCCTCGTCGACCATGCGTTGGAACAGCGGCGATTCGTTGAGCTTCAATCGAATCCACAACGAAACGGCAAGCAGGACGGCGGACAATAGGAACGGGATGCGCCAGCCCCAATCTCCGAACGCGGCTTCGCCCATGGCAGTGCGGATGCCGAGGATCAGGAGCAGTGCCAGGAACAAGCCGAGCGTCGCGGTCGTTTGAATCCACGACGTGTAATACCCGCGCTTGTTTTTCGGGGCGTGTTCGGCGACGTAGATCGCTGCGCCGCCGTATTCGCCGCCAAGGGCGAGGCCTTGCAGGAGGCGCAAAGCGATCAGCGCCGCGGGAGCTGCGACGCCCCACTGCGCATAGGTCGGCAACAATCCGATGAGGAACGTTCCCAATCCCATGAGAGTCATGGTGACGAGGAAGGTGTATTTGCGCCCGACCATGTCGCCGACGCGGCCGAAGATCAGCGCGCCTAACGGGCGCACCGCAAATCCGGCGGCGAAGATCAGAAGGAGCAAGACGACCGCGACAGACGGAGCGACGCCGGACAGAAACTTGGTGCTCAGAATGGCGTAAAGCGTTCCGAATATGTAAAAATCGTACCACTCGAAAACGGTGCCGAGCGAGGAAGCGAAAATGACGAGACGTTCTTGGCTGGTCATTCCTCCCGTGCGCGGCGCATTCACTGCCATCGTGGTCATAGGCGTAGCCCCCTGATCCTGATTATGTGGTCATGAGGACGACGCCAAGCCGCATTGCCGCGCCCCGTCGCCGTCCCCTTCGTGACGCTATGCCCAAGCCGGGGCGCTGTCTGCCCGTAAGAGGTCGTACACCGAAAGTCGTGGGTCGGGAGGATGCGGAAGCAGTCATTGGCCGCATCGGCGCAATGCCGCGCCGCGGCAAAGTAGTGTGCAGTTAATGTTACCAAATAATTCAGCGGCAAAAGTACGGCGTTTTAAACGAATTTCTCCTGCGCCTTCCATAGAGTGACCGGCAATTCGCGTAGGCTACGGATCGCTCATGCGTCTCGTTCAAGCGATGTTGCTGTCTGCTGCGGCGGTCTCGCCCGCCTTCGCGCAACGCGCGCCGGAAATCGTCATCCCGGGCAGACCGGACGTGCCCGTCTACATCAACGGCGTCGACGCGTCGTGGGGCGTGGTCGAGGGCGACTTCGGGCTCGACCGACCCGGCATGGTGACGCCGACCGTGATCTATCGGCCGGTGACGACCGTCGCGCTGCCGGTGGAAGCCCCGAGTTACTATCCCAAGACCGGGAAGCGTCCCGGTTATGGGCGCCTCGAGATCGTGCCGCCGCGGGATCGTCCGCTGCCGCCGCCGGCGCCGACCTATTACCGCAGCTGGTCGAGCGGATCGTCCTCGGGACCGGTCACCGAATACGCCCCGTATTACGGCCCCGATGCCATCGGCTTCGGAAATTCCTACGGCCATCGCCGGCATTCGCCAAAACCTCCGGGTCCGAAAGGGCACGGCGGCAAGGGCCCATAAGCGTCAGGAGTCATCGCGCAGGCCGCGTATCGGCCTGCTGTAACGGCCCCGCACGGGGTCAACCTCGGGAAGCAAGCTAGTAAGGAGTGTCATGTCCTTCCATCGCGTTGTCCTCGTGGCGGTCGCCACGTTGTTTAGTATCGGTATGACGTCGATTGCGTCTGCCGGCTGTTGCGGCTGGGGCTACTCCGCTCCCGTCGCCTATGCCACGGTGGCCCCGGTCGGCTACGGCGGCTACGGCGGCTGCGGCTCCTGCGGAGTGCCGACGGCGGCCGCGGTCTATGCGGCGCCGGTCGCGCCGGCGGTGCCGGCGCCGATCGTGGTCGCCGCTGTCGTGCCCAGTGGGTTCGGCGGTCCGTGCTGCAGCTGGAACGGCTGCGGCAATTGCGGCTGGTCGGGCTGGAGCAGCGGCTGCGGCAACTGCGGCGGGGGCGGTTGGGGCGGTTGCGGCAATTGCGGTGGCTGTGGCGCGTGCGGCGGCTGCGGCGGTTGCGGAGCGGCGGTCGTCTACGCGCAGCCTTCGCTCTATGTGGTCAATCAGGGTCCGGTCTATTCCGGTCCGGGCATCATGACGCCGTATCAGACTTACTCGCCGGAGACGGCTTACGTGTCGGCTACCGACTATCCCTACGTGCCGGGCTCGGGCTACGGCTATGGCTACGGCGCGGTGCCGCCTTCCGCGCCGTATTACCGGCATCCTTATTTTCGGCCGCGCTTCGCTTACCGGACGCCGATGATGCATCCCTACATGCATCCCTATATGCATCCGCGCTATTACGGCGCTCCGCGCTGGCGGCACTATCCGTGATGCGGTTGGGCGTCAGATAGAAGGAAGAAACTCCGAAGGCCTGCAATCTTGCAGGCCTTCGTGCTTTATGCCGTCGCGCGATCCGCGATGTAGAGCGCGAGCGCCGCGGCGTTCGACACGTTGAGGCTTTTGATCGCGCCGGGCAGATCGAGCCGCGCCAGCCGATCGCAAGTCGCCCCCGTCAATTGCCGCAAGCCCTTGCCCTCGGCGCCGAGCACCAAGGCGAGCGGCCTGCGCAATTCCACTGCGGCAAGATCGTCAGGTGCACTCGAATCCAGACCGACGACCAGAACGCCGCGCTCCTTCAACGCAGCAAGCGCGCGCGCCAGATTTTGCACGATCACGATCGGCACCAGTTCGAGCGCCCCTGACGCCGACTTGGCCAGCACGCCGGTCGCTTCGGGGCTGTGGCGCGCCGTGGTGACGACGGCCGCCACCGCAAACGCCGCGGCCGTGCGTAAAATCGCGCCGACATTATGCGGGTCGGTGATCTGATCGAGCACCAGCACGATGCCGTCCGCCGGCAAATCCTCGATGTCGGGCGAGGGCAGGGGATCGGCCTCCGCGAGCAGGCCCTGATGCACGGCATCGGGCGTGAGCCGTGCCGCGATCGCGTCCGGGCGAACCAGCTCCGGCGGCAATGGCGGGGTGATGCCTTCTTCGGCCAAGCGCCGCACCGCGTTCTCGGTTGCGAGCAGCCGGCGGAAATGCCGCGCCGGATTGGCGAGCGCCGCGGTGACGGTGTGCCAGCCGTAAAGAACGACGGCGTCGCCCGGGCCGCCATGATGCGGCTCGCGCCGCATGTTGCGCGCGCCGCGGCGTTGCGAGCGTGCTCTCCTTTGCCACTCCTGGTTCAATGCTTTGCTCCGGCTTGACGAGCCGAAGCTCGCAGACGAAATCGCCCGCCTTCGTCCTTCGGAGATCCGGCGCGGCAGCCTCGCTTGCGCCGCAGGCGTGGGCTGGTGGGGGAGGTAGGACTCGAACCTACGAAGGCGTAAGCCAGCGGATTTACAGTCCGCCCCCTTTGCCACTCGGGACACTCCCCCAAACGCAGCCGCCCCGGAACAATGCTGCGGGGGACAAAGCGCGTCGCGGCTATATGGTTTGATCGCAACGGCTAGTCAATCGCAAGGTGAATAAATCGTCGCAAATTCGATTGCAATTTTAGCCGCAATACGCGGCCACAGAGCGGCGAATAAACCTTATTTTTAGCGTGTTATTTAAACTGATCTTAGACCCTCCCCGGTAGGTTGGCGCGATACGGCGGGAGACAGGGCCCGTCGGCGAAAACAAAATTTGACTTTGGGAAAGGCGTCACAATGAAAGCCGTCGCTAAGACGGTCGAGCCCGCCGATCGTGAGGCGCGCTTCGACCATATCCGGCCGCACTACCTCGAGGCGCTGACCTTGGTCGAGCGCTTGCATCGGCGTCTGCTCGACGTCATCAAGGACGAGTTCGACCGCCGCGGCCGCGCCGACATCAATTCGGTGCAGGCATTGCTGCTCTACAATATCGGCGACAAGGAGCTGACCGCGGGTGAGCTGCGCACGCGCGGCTACTATCTCGGCTCCAACGTCTCCTACAACCTCAAGAAGCTCGTCGAGATGGGCTTCCTCGATCACCAGCGCTCGCGGGTCGACCGCCGCTCGGTGCGCATCAAGCTCACCGACAAGGGCCGCGAAGTGCGCGACACCGTCGATGCGCTCTACCAGAAGCATGTACGTACCGTGGAGCAGGTCGGCGGCATCAATGCCGACGAGTTCAGTGTGCTCAACAAGGCGCTGCACCGGCTCGAGCGGTTCTGGACCGATCAGATTCTCTATCGGCTGTAAGAGTCGTTGCGACCTGGAGCATGGTCCCATCCGGGATCGTGCCCTGACGTCTTTCGCCAGCTTTCCGCTGTACTGGCGTGACTGAGCCCCCGGCGTGAATGCCGGGGCTTTTTTTCGCTCGTCCTTTTATGCTAGTGCCCTCGGCGGGGCGACTTGGTGCATTCCGGCGCTTTTTGGCCGAATTCAGCCGCAATGCTCTCGCAAAGACGCAACGCCAAAAGAAGCAACACCATGAGCGAGCCGCACGATCGAGCGTCCGCGCGGTATAACCGCCGCGCTTTTCTGCGCCGCTTTGCCGGTGCGGCGACCCTTGCCGCCGGCGGCGCGCTGACGAGCCGGGCTTTCGCCGACGACAAGCCGCTCGACGCGCTCCTTGACGACACCGACCATGGCGATTTCGGTCAGGCCTTCGACCAAGCCTCGCGCACCATCCATATGCCCAAGGCGACGGCGCCGACGCTGTCGCCGTCGACCGCGCAATTCACCGAGACCGCGATAAGGGCCTATGACGACATCGTCACGCGCGGCGGCTGGCCGGTAGTGCCCAAGGTCGACGTGTTGCGGCTCGGCAACCGGCACCCAAGCGTGGTCGATCTGCGCGCGCGCCTTAAGGTCTCCGGCGATCTTGATCCGAACGCGGTCGGCAACGACATCTACGATTCCTATGTCGAGGAGGCGGTGCGGCGGTTCCAGGCCCGCCATGGGCTGACCGTCGACGGTATTTTACGTGAAGTGACGCTTGATGAAATGAACGTGCCGGCGGCGACGCGGCGCGACCAGCTCAAGGTCAATATCGAGCGGCTGAAAACTCTCTCCACCAATCTCGGGCCGCGTTACGTCGTCGTGAACATTCCGGCGGCGCGCGTCGAAGCCATCGAGAACGGACTCGCCGTCGAGCGGCACATCGCCGTGGTTGGCAGGCCGGACCGGCCTTCGCCCGACATCAACTCAAAGATCGTCCAGATCAACTTCAATCCGTACTGGACGGTGCCGGTGTCGATCGTGCGCAAAGACTTGATCCCGCTGATGCAGGACAAGCCGGATTATCTGACGCAGAACCATATTCGTGTTTTCGATCCGAGCCACAAGGAAGTGCCGCCGTCGCAGATCGACTGGTATTCGGACGACGCCGTGCATTACACGTTCCGCGAGGATCCGGGCGACTCAAATTCGCTCGGCCGCATCCGCATCAATTTCCCGAGCCAGTACGGCGTCTACATGCATGACACGCCGCTGAAGAATCTGTTCGGCGGGGATTTTCGCTACGACTCGTCCGGCTGCTGCCGGGTGCAGAACGTGCAGGACCTGGTGGTGTGGCTGCTCAAGGACACCAAAGGGTGGGGCCCCGACCACATTGCGCAAGCGATCAAATCCGGCGATCAGGTCAATGCCAACCTGACCAAGCCGGTGCCGCTGCACTGGGTTTATGTCACCGCCTGGTCGGCGTCCGACGGCATCGTGCAATTCCGCGAGGACATTTATAACCGCGACGGGCTTGGCGGCCCGGCCATCCCGCCGACGGTGAAGCTTTAGCCTGTCGGCTGCATTTCAGCTCGCAGTTTAAATCTTGAATTACGAGGCAATGACCGGGTTCAATTTGGTCTGGCCTTAGGTCCGATTTTACGGCGAAACGGACATGGATCGGCGTGCAAAACCGGCCCGACCGGTCGAGAATGACGCTGGCTGTGTAAAAACGCGCGGTGTGTGATTTACTCTGCAGTGTGATTTTGCCGCTGCGGAGGGCTCGGATGAGGCGCTTTGTTGAGGGGATCGATCGCGACCAAGCGACACTGTTTGCGGAGTGCCTGGCGGACTGGGTGAACGATGACAATCCGGTTCGGGTGATTGATGCCTTTGTCGACAAGCTCGACTTATCGAGGTTGGGATTTGAAGGAGTGGTCGCCGAGGCGACGGGCCGGCCGTCCTATCATCCCTCCGTGCTGCTGAAGCTCTACATCTATGGTTATCTCAATCGGGTTCAGTCGAGCCGGCGGCTTGAGCGTGAGGCTGGGCGCAATATCGAGGTGATGTGGCTGACGGGCCGGCTGACTCCTGACCACAAGACGATAGCAGACTTCCGCAAGGACGGTGGTGGAGCGATCAAGCAGGTTTGCGTGCGATTTATCGAACTGTGCCGTCAGATGGGCCTGCTGACGACAGCGAGCGTTGCGATCGATGGCAGCAAGTTCAAGGCGGTCAACACCCGCGACAAGAACTTCACGCGTAACAAGGTGGAGCGGCGCCGCGCGCAGTTGGAGGAGAGCGTGGCGCGCTATCTTGCGCAGCTCGACACCGCCGACCGACAGGAGCCGTCCGAAGAATTGGCAGCCAAGACGGCCCATCTGAAGGAAAAATTGGTCAAGCTGGAAAGCGAGATGCAGCGCCTGGCGGTGATGGAGAAGCTGATGCTGGCATCGCCCGATCAGCAGATCTCGCTCACTGATCCCGACAGTCGCTCGATGGCTACTAGCGGCCGCGGCTCGGGCGTGGTCGGCTACAATGCGCAGGTCGCAGTCGACACGAAACATCACCTCATCGTCACACATGAGGTAACGAACGATGGCTCGGATCGAGCGCAACTGGCTAAAATCGCTTGCCAAGCGAAACAAGTCCTTGGCGTCGATAAGCTCGAAGCCGTTGCTGATCGCGGCTACTACAGCGGCGAAGAAATCCTCCAGTGCCACAAGGCCGACATCGCGGCGACGCTTCCCAAACCGATGACCTCTGGCATTGAGGCAAGGGGTCGCTTCGGCAAGCAAGACTTCGTCTATCTCAGCGATGAGGATGTGTACCGCTGCCCGGCCGGCGAAAAGCTGAAGTACCGTTACACAAACGAGGAGCGCGACCAGCAGCTGCGGCGCTATTGGACAAATGCATGCCGTGACTGTGCGCTCAAGCCTCGCTGCACGACCGGAAAGGAGCGGCGAATCACGCGATGGGAGCATGAGCACGTGTTGGAGGCCGTACAAAAGCGCCTCGACAAGAACCCGCAGGCCATGCGGGTACGTCGCGAGACGGTCGAGCATCCCTTTGGCACGCTAAAAATGAGAATGGGGGCGACGCACTTCCTGATGAAGCGCTTGCCGAAGGTTGCCACCGAAATGGCACTGCATGTGTTGGCCTACAACGTCACCCGCGTGATGAACATCGTGGGCATCCAGCCGCTCATTGCAGCGATCCGGGCATAGCCGGACCGGTAGAATACGTGCGCCGTTCGTCGCCAAGTCCCGCGTCTCTCCAAGCGTTTTGACACGACCAAGACCCAAAGGGGACATGCGCCTTCATACGTTGTCCACTGATGCTGCGGGTTGGCCGCACATTGGCTAGATTGTATATTACTCCGATAAACACTAAAACGAGTTAGACGCCAATCGGCATTTTTGAACGTGCGCTAGGGACACAATGAAAATTGCACGCCGACTTTTTGTTGTGCCGCTAGCCAATGATCGACACGGCAAGACAACAATGCTTAAGGCTCTAGTTGCTCACGGGGGCGATAACCGGTCTGAAAAATTGACAAAAGGTCACCGGAAGTTAGTGAGTCCGCAAGGTCGCGATATCGATGCCTATGTCTTCGGACGCTCATACCAAGAAACAGAAAAGGGGAAGCATAAGAGCGTACTGACCGCACTGAACGCAAACGATCCAAGTTGGCGCGAACGCGAGCTAATCATTTTCCCGAGTCACGCGGATGAAAATGATGTCAAAGAAATGGTCAATGCCGCTCACAGGACGGGGTTCGATGCAGTGGCGGCGGCCGTAATTGTTTCGCCTAAAGACAGGGCAAAGCTCGCTCGCTCATGGCGCCAAAATTGGGACGAACGTTGGACGTTGCCAAATCCAAGGGTGGACAGCTGGGAGCCCCAGGTCAACGCACTCGGCTGTGACCTATGGACCTGGATTTGCAGAGCCATCACCCCATGACTAATAGATACGCCCTGAGGAGTAAATTCGAGCCCCGCATGATACCGGTCTACCTTGGGGAAAGGAAGTTCGATGCTCATTGAGGATGTTCTTGGAAGAGGATTGCGTGTTGTATTTTGTGGCACCGCGCTGGGCCGCACTTCGCACAAGCGAAAGGCCTACTACGCACATGGTGGCAACAAATTTTGGTCAACACTATTTGACGTGGGTTTGACCGACCGACAAGTCCGGCCGGAAGAGTACAAAGATGTACTTCAATATCGTATCGGCTTAACTGATCTCTGCAAATCCGAATTTGGCAACGATGACGAGCTCTCGCAGAATGCGCTCGACAGCACGGCTTTGCGAGCGAAGATTGAGGAGCATGAGCCCTCAATCCTCGCGTTCACAAGTCAAACTGCGGGTAGGGCCTTCTGTGGTAAGTATGCCAAATTCGGTTGGCAGGAACACTCGATCAACGGCACGCGGGTTTATGTACTGCCCTCCACGTCCGTCAGGGCGCGACGAACGTGGGAAACAACAAAAATACATTGGTCGAACTCTTGCCGAAGCGGCCTGCGCGATCTCGATACACGTTTAGGAGGCAAGTCCGATTCTGGCCCATCGCGTCGTTTCGCGGCGATGCAACAATTCGGTCGCTTTCGGAGCGAAGCAGACATTGAGTCGGATCTACGAGACCACGCCTAGGAGCCGGCCCGGAAGCCACGGGGACCGCCCAGACCGCCGTTTTCGATGATCTGCGCAATTAGTCCGGACGCTTTCGCCTCCTCGACGTATTCCGACAAGTATGACCGTAGGGCTTGGCGGTGCTTCGCCACCGCGATACCGACGCGATTGACGCCGTAGCCTTCGTCGAGGACGCGCGAGCCCGGCAGCTTCTCGGAATATTCGACCAGAATCTGGCGCGGCGCCGCGAAGGCTTCGGCTTTGCCGTCGCGCAGCGCATTAAATGTATCATCCGGCAGATCGAAGCCGGCGAGTTCGGCCTGCTTGACCATGCGGGTGAGCGCCATGGTGGAGGCGTGATTGCGCACCACGGCGATGCGAATTCCAGCGCGGTCGACATCGGCAAAATGGCGCAACGACGAGCCGGCCGGCACCAGAAAGCTGTAATCGAACTGGAACACCGCCGGCGTAAAGTCGATTTCAGCGGCGCGCGACGGCTCGATGCCCAGGAACGCAAATTCGCAGCCGCCGGCCTTGATGCAGTCCAGAGCCGCGCGCGGCGTCGGCTGCTCGACGATCAGGAGCTTGGCGCCAAGACGCGCCGCAAGCTCGCGCGCGATGTCCAGCATGACGACACCCGGCCCGAGTCCGCGCACCGCGCCGGTTGCCGCCTCCTTGGCGTATTGCGGCAGGAACAGCGCCAGCCGGATGGCGCCGGCTTGAACGAGGTCGGCGATGCGCGGATCGGTGGTCATGGCTTCTCTGAGAGCGTTATTGCGGCGGGGCCTCGCTTTTCACACGAATGGAATTCGCGCTCAATCGCCTGGCCGATTTCACACGAGCGCGCCGGGCCTCGCGGCCCAGCGGCCCAATCGGCTTATTGGGCAAAGCCGGCCCAATCCCTAAATATAGCGGCGTTATCCGCACAAATATCCCAAGCCCTTGCGGGGCTCGGCTGGTATGATGCGCCGGCTGGGTGTATTCAGCGGGGCAGAGCCGGACAGGACGAGGCGTAAAGGACGTAAGGGAATGTCGGTCAGCCAAAAAGCAAAAACCACGGATGAGGGCTTCTTCTCCGCCACGCTTGCCGAGGCCGATCCCGAAATTGCCGAGGCGGTCAAGCTCGAGCTCGGTCGCCAGCGCGACGAGATCGAGCTGATTGCATCCGAAAACATTGTCAGCCGCGCCGTGCTTGAGGCGCAGGGCTCGGTGCTGACCAATAAATATGCCGAAGGCCTGCCCGGCAAACGCTATTACGGCGGCTGCCAGTTCGTCGATATCGCCGAGCGGCTCGCCATCGAGCGGGTGACCCGGCTGTTCGGCTGCTCCTTTGCCAACGTCCAGCCGCATTCCGGCGCCTCCGCCAATGCCGAAGTGTTCATGGCGCTGATGCAGCCCGGCGACACCTTTATGGGGCTCAATCTGGCCGCCGGCGGGCATCTGACCCATGGCTCGCCGGTCAATCTCTCCGGCAAATGGTTCAAGGTGGTGCCCTATGGGGTGCGCCGCGACGACCATTTGATCGACATGGCGGAGGTCGAAAAGCTTGCCAAGGAGCACCGCCCGAAGGTGATCATCGCCGGCGGCTCGGCCTATCCACGCATCATCGATTTCCGCCGCTTTCGCGAGATCGCCGACGAGGTCGGCGCCTATCTCATGGTCGACATGGCGCATTTCGCGGGCCTCGTCGCCGGCGGCGCGCATCCGAGCCCGCTGCCGCATGCGCATGTGGTGACGACCACGACGCACAAGACGCTGCGCGGGCCCCGCGGCGGCGCCATCCTGACCAATGACGAGGAACTGGCGAAGAAGCTCAATTCGGCCGTTTTCCCCGGCATGCAGGGCGGGCCGCTGATGCACGTCATCGCGGCGAAGGCGGTGGCCTTCGGCGAAGCGCTGCGCCCGTCGTTTAAGCTTTACGCGAAAAGCGTGGTCGAAAACGCCAAGGCACTTGCCGAAACGCTTAAAAACCGCGGCCTCGATATCGTCTCCGGCGGCACCGATACCCACCTCATGCTGGTCGACCTGCGCAAAAAGCGCCTGACCGGCAAAGTGGCGGAGGCAGCCCTCGGCCGCGCCCACATCACCTGCAACAAAAACGGCATTCCGTTCGATCCGGAAAAGCCCACCGTCACGTCAGGGGTGCGGCTCGGCACGCCGGCCGGCACGACGCGTGGCTTCGGCATTGCCGAGTTCCGCCAAGTTGGCGACATGATCGCCGAAGTGCTTGATACGCTGGCGCAAAACGGCGCCGATGACGACGCCCTGGTGGAAGCGAGCGTGCGCGAAAAGGTGAAGCGATTGGTCGGCCGGTTCCCGATTTACGAGGGGTAAGGGATGCGGTGTCCGAGTTGTGGAAGCCTCGATACCCAGGTCAAGGATTCGCGGCCGACGGAGGATTCCTCCGTCATCCGCCGCCGCCGCGTCTGCCTCACTTGCAATTTCCGCTTCACGACGTTCGAGCGGGTGCAATTGCGCGAACTGGTCGTGATCAAGCGCAACGGCCGCCGCGTGCCGTTCGACCGCGACAAGCTCCTGCGCTCGGTCGAGATCGCCTGCCGCAAGCGGCCGGTCGAGCCGGAGCGCATCGACCAGATGGTGTCGAAAATCGTGCGCGAGCTGGAAAGCCTCGGCGAAAGCGAAGTCTCCTCCGAGACCATCGGCGAGACGGTGATGGCGCATTTGCGCGATCTCGACAACGTCGCTTATGTGCGCTTCGCCTCGGTCTACCGCAATTTCCGCGAAGCCAAGGATTTCGAGGCGGCGCTTGCCGAATTGTCGGGGGACGAGGCGGCGGAGTGAACGGCGCGCACGCCAGCTCAAAAAGGACCGAGCAAATCCTCGACGCTGAGATCGAGGCCCGGCGGATCCAGCCGCAACGGGCCGGCCTTGAGCAGAGTGGGAATAGCGGTGCGGGAATGATGCGTCACCGCGCGTTCGTCGGGGTCGATGATGAGATAGTGGGCGACGCTGGGCAATTTGAAATAGCCGATGAGCTTGGCGCTGGTGTCGCTGTGCGCCGTCGTTGGCGACAACACTTCGACGATGATCATCGGGTTGGGCACGACCATCGCATCGCCCGGCAAACTCGCGCCGCAATAGACGAGGGCATCCGGTTCATAAGCGGTGTGATCGTCGATCTGCACCACCACGCCGTCGGTCATGACTTCACACGGAAGGCGGGCCGCCTCGATGGCTCGGCGCAGGGTCAGCAAAGCCGCGATTTTGATGCGGTTGTGAGCCACGCGTTCCGATGGCATCGTCACGATCTGCCCGTTGATCAATTCGGTGCGCTGCCGCTCGCTCTGGTTGGCGCTCCAGGCGAGGTATTCGTCGACCGTCATAGCGCGTCGAAGGGCGATATTCATGCCGCCTAATTTATCACGAGATCGATCATTGGCGCAAAGCGACGACGCCCGTTTCATGGCATTGGCTCGGAGCCTCGGCCGCCGCGGCCTCGGCCGCACCTGGCCCAATCCCGCCGTCGGTGCCGTCATCGTCAAGGACGACGTGATCGTCGGCCGCGGCTGGACGCAGCCCGGCGGCCGGCCTCATGCCGAGGTCGAGGCTTTGCGGCGCGCGGGCGCCGCGGCGCGCGGGGCGACACTATACGTCACGCTCGAGCCGTGTTCGCATCACGGCAAATCGCCGCCTTGCGCCGATGCGGTCATCGCGGCGGGCATTTCCCGCGTCGTATCGGCGCTGGAGGATCCCAATCCCGAAGTGGCGGGGCAGGGCCACGCCCGGCTGCGCGCGGCCGGCATTGCCGTCGATGTCGGAATCGGTGCGGACGAGGCGCGGCACGATCATGCCGGCCACATCCTTCGCTTCACCAAAGGCCGCCCCCACGTTCTGCTCAAGCTCGCGATCTCCGCCGACGGCAAAGCCGCAGCGTCCGGACGCAAGCCGATTGCGATTACCGGCGAGACCGTTCGCGACCGCGTCCACCTGCTGCGTGCGCAGAGCGACGCCATCATGGTGGGCATCGGCACCGCGCTCTCCGACGATCCGCTGCTGACCTGCCGCTTGCCCGGCATGGCCAAGGATTTGCCAGTGCGCGTCATTGCCGACAGCATGCTGCGCCTGCCGCTTAATTCGCGGCTGGTGCAGAGCGCATACGACGTGCCGGTCTGGGTGCTCGCCGGCGCGGCCGCGCCGCAGGAGGCCGAATTCAAGCTGCTGGCGAGCGGGGTCGAAGTGCTGCGATCGCCGGCAAGCGCCGATCCACTCGATCTGAAGGACGCTTTGGAGCTCCTCACCGCCAAAGGCGTCACCCGGCTGATGGTGGAAGGCGGCCCGACGCTTGCCGCGGCCTTCCTTGCCGCCGACCTCGTCGATAAGGCCGTTTTGTTTCATTCTGCCAAAGTGGTCGGCCCCGATGGGATCGATGCGCTGGGCGGGGCGGCTATGACGGCGCTGCGGCAGCGGCTAAACCGCACCAGTAACGAACCGGTGGGGTCGGACCGGCAACAGATCTTCGAGCGAAGGTGAGCGATGTTTACGGGTATTGTCAGTGACTTAGGCGAAGTTTTTGACATTCACGAAAAGGCCGAAGGCTTGCGCCGGATCACCATTGCCTGCGGCTACGATCCGGATTCGATTGCCATCGGGGCCTCGATCGCCTGTTCCGGGATTTGCCTGACGGCTGTCGAGCGCGGCCGCGCCGGCAACCGGTCTTCGTTCACGGTCGATACCGCAGCCGAGACGCTGCGGATGACCACCGCCGCAAACTGGCAGCGCGGCACCAAGCTCAATCTCGAGCGCGCGCTGCGGCTGGGCGACGAGCTCGGCGGCCATATGGTCAGCGGGCATGTCGACGGGATTGCCGAAGTCGTGAGCCGCGACGATTTCGTCGACAGTGTCGTGCTGTCGTTTCGCGTGCCGCCGGAGCTTGCCCGCTTCATCGCGCCCAAGGGTTCGGTGGCGCTCGACGGCATTTCGCTCACCGTCAATGAGGTCGATCGCGACATTTTCTCGGTTCTTATCATTCCGCACACCTTGCAGGTGACCACGGTCGGCGCGCTGCAGCCGGGCACGCGAGTTAACCTCGAAGTCGACCAGATGGCGCGCTATGCCGCGCGTCTGTTAGACCACTCGCAAAGCCAAGGAGTGTCGTGATGGCCGGGCCGCGGCGAGGCAAGCGCAATGAGCAAGCCAAAGGCGCGCGCATCCTCATCGTCGAGGCGCGCTTCTACGACGATATCGCCGACGCGCTGCTCGCCGGCGCCACCAAAGCGCTCAACGAGGCCGGCGCCACGTTCGATTGCTTAAGCGTGCCGGGCTCGCTGGAAATCCCGACGATGATCGCGCTCGCGCTCGATGCCGCGCCGCGCCGCCGCGACTATGACGGCGCGGTGGCGCTCGGCTGCGTCATCCGCGGCGATACCATTCATTTCGAGATCGTCTCGCACCAATCCGCGCGCGGGCTGATGGAGCTTTCGATGGCGCGCAAAATCCCCATCGGCAACGGCATCATCACCGTCGATACCGAAGCGCAGGCCTGGGCGCGCGCCCGCGCCGAGGAGCAAGACAAAGGCGGCGATGCCGCCCGCGCCGCGCTGGCTTTGATCGGCGTCAAGCGGCGGCTCGGGAAACGCTAAATGGCCGACCACGCCCAAGAAGCGCAAAATGAAGCGCAAAATGAAGCGCGCAAGGCCAACAAACGCGGCGCCGCCCGGCTCGCCGCGGTGCAGGCGCTCTACCAGATGGATCTCGCCGGCACCGGCGTGAACGAGATCATGACCCAGTTCGAAAAGCACTGGCTCGGCGGCGAAATCGAAGGCGTGCAATACCGGCCGGCGGAGCCGGCCTATTTTCGCGACATCGTGGAGGGCGTTCTGCGCGAGCAGAAACGGCTCGATCCGCAGATCGACGCGGCGCTCCACCGCGGCTGGCCGCTCAAACGCATCGAGACGGTGTTGCGCGCGGTGCTGCGTGCCGGCGCCTATGAACTGGCGCACCGCGCGGACGTGCCGGCGCGCGTCGTGACGGCCGAATATGTCAACGTCGCCTCTGCCTTTGTCGACAAGGAGGAAACCGGCATGGTCAATGCCGTGCTCGACCAGCTCGCGCATGAGCTGCGCGCGGCCGAATTTTCCGGCGGTTAGGCGATGCCGACGGGCGACGACACTTCGGCCGAAGAGCGCCTGATCGCGCGCTATTTTCGCCCGCTCGCCACCGCGCCGGGCGCTTTCGGCCTTGAAGACGACGCGGCCATTATCACGCCGCCGCCGGGCTGCGATCTGGTGCTGACCACCGACGGCGTGATCGCCGGCGTCCATTTCTTTCCCGACGATCCGCCGGGCGACGTTGCGCGCAAAGTCTTGCGCATGAATTTGTCCGATCTTGCCGCCAAGGGAGCGCGGCCCCTCGGCTTTCTGCTGTCTGTCGCGCTACCGGCGAGTATCGACGAACCGTGGCTCGCCGCTTTCGTCAATGGGCTTGGCGACAATTCGAGGCATTACGCCTGTCCGCTGCTTGGCGGCGATACCGATCACACGCCCGGGCCGCTGTCGGTGTCGATCACGGCCTTCGGCGTGGTGCCGCACGGCGCCATGGTGCGGCGGGCGACGGCAAAAGCCGGCGACAGCATCGCGGTCACAGGCACGATCGGCGACGCCGCGCTCGGCGTCATGCTACGCCGCGACCCGAGCCTTGCGAAGCGCTGGCGGCTTTCGGAGCCGCAATCGGCGGCACTCAAGGACCGCTATTTGCTGCCGCAACCGCGCATCGCGCTCGCCGGCGCGATACTTCATGACGCGGCAGCCGCGATGGACATTTCCGACGGGCTGGCCGGCGATCTCGCCAAAATGTGCCGCGTATCCGGCGTCGGCGCGGAGGTCGATGTGGCGCGCGTGCCGCTCTCCGATGCCGTGCGCGCCGCGATCGCAGCGCAGCCGGTTTTGTTGGAGACCGCGCTCACCGCCGGCGACGACTACGAGATCCTGCTGACGCTTTCGCCCGAAAAGCTTCCGGCTTTTCGCGCCGCCGCGGCGGCGACCGGCGTCGCAGTCACCGAGATCGGCCGCGTGACCGCGGGGCAGGGCGCCCGCTTTATCCACGACGGCAAGACGCTGTCCTTCGCGCGGCCTTCTTACTCGCACTTCTGAGCGAACGGTGAATTGCATCAATCCCGTCGTCCTTACTCGCTATCCCGGCACTCGCTATTCGCCGCTTCGCTATTCGTTATAATGGCCCTCTGGGAGCAACGCTCATGCACGACACGACGGCCCTTACGCCCGCGCAAACGGCCGCGCCGCAAACCAGCCACTATGTGGGAAAGGGCGCCAATCCGCGCTACGCCGCGCTTTATCGGCATTATCCAACCATCGACTATTTGCGCCGCGCCGCACGCCGCCGCCTGCCGCATTTTGCCTTCGAATATTCCGACGGCGGCTCGGGCAAGGACGACGCCGGCATCAAGCGCAATTGGGCGGCGCTCGATGCGGTGGAAATGGTGCCGCGCTACGGCGTGATGCCGTCGCTGCCGCCCTGCGACGTGGAATTGTTCGGCCGCCGCTACGCCGCGCCGATCGGGATTGCGCCGATGGGCGGACCGGCCATCGTCTGGCCGGGTGCCGACAAGCATCTCGCCCGCGCCGCGCAAAAAGCGCGTATTCCGTACACGCTCGGCCTTGCCGGCGGCGCCACCATCGAGGAGATCGCGGAAATCGCGCCCAACGTCTGCTGGTTTCAGCTTTACCGCGCCGCGAAGAACGATCACGCCATCGGCTTCGATCTGGTGCGCCGCGCCGCGGCGACCGACTGCAACGCGCTGATCCTGACGCTTGACGTGCCGGTGCGCACGACGCGCGCCCGCGAAGTCGTGGTCGGGCTCGGCGGCAGCGGTTTTCATCCGGATGCTGCGATGCTGACGCAGATGCTGCTGTCGCCGCGTTGGACCATGGCGTTGTGGAAAAACGGCATCCCGCGCTTCGAAACCTTGCGGGCTTATGCCGGCGACAATGCCTCGATCAACGATGTCATCGCTTTCGCGCGGCGCGAGATGGGCGGTGCCTTCACCTGGGAGGAAGTGGCAAGATATCGCGACCGCTGGAAGAAGACTTTGATCGTAAAAGGCATCCTGCATCCGCAAGACGCCGAGAAAGCGGTTTCGCTCGGCGTCGACGGGATGTTCGTGTCGAACCATGGCGGCCGGCAGATCGAGGCGCTGCCGGGACCGATCGATGCGCTGCCGGCCGTCGTCAAACAAGTGGGGAGTCGCGCGACCGTGATGTACGATTCCGGCATCCGCAGCGGCACCGACGTGGTGCGTGCCTATGCGCTCGGCGCTGCCGCCGCCTTTGCCGGCAAGGCGTTCCTGTGGGGCCTTGGCGCGCTCGGCGAAGAAGGGCCGGGCCACGTCATCGACATTCTGATCGAGGAGACGCGTTCGGCGTTCGGCCAATTGGGCGCGCATCGCCCCGAGGAAGCGCGCTCGGTCGTCATCCGCCACAACGGCGCGCTCCGTTTTTGAACACTCGTGGGAGGAAGAACTATGGCCAAGGCAAAGCAGCTGCGAAAATCCAAAAAAGCGGCGCCGCCGGCACAGCGCGGCTCGCGCCGTTCGCGCGGCAGCACCGCGGTCCGCCGCAACGCGTCGGCCAAGCGCAAAACCGCCGCCAAAGCCGGCCCACGCAAACAGACCTTCGTCGCCAGTCATCACAGCCCTGACGCCTTCGAACAGGGATTGCGCCGCTACGCGCAATATCGCGACCTCGGCATTGCCGCGGCGACCAAAGGGTTGGCCCGCGCCCATGTCATCAAGATGATTCCGCCTTGCGATCCCGCCGAGGTCTCCAAGCGCCATTATCACGACGTCGAATTCCAGATGATCTACGTGCTCAAAGGCTGGATCAAAGGTGAATATGAAGGCGAAGGCGTTGTGACCATGGTTGAAGGCTCGTGCTGGCTGCAGCCGCCCAAGATCAAGCACACCGTGCTCGATTATTCCGACGACTGCGAGCTTTTGGAAATCATCATGCCGGCGAATTTCGAGACGGTTGAACTCGAATAATTTTGTCATGCTCCGCGAAGGCGGAGCATCCAGTATTCGCAGGCGGTGGAAGTGAACACATGTTCTTCTGACAGCCGGATCGTTCTCGTTGCGGACGATGACATGGGTGGCTATTTCAATGAGCAGCGAGCGTTACTATTGGGTTTATATTCTCGCGAGCATGATTGGCGGAACTCTGTATGTTGGGGTCACCAATAATTTGGTGCGGCGAGTTTACGAACATCGCAACGATCTTGTTGCGGGATTCAGCAAGGACTACAAGGTTCATAAGCTTGTATATTTTGAACCTCATACGGATATCGAGGCGGCAATTCGCAGGGAGAAGCGTCTGAAAAAGTGGAATCGGGCATGGAAAGTACGACTCATCGAGGAACAGAATCCGAATTGGGACGATCTCTATCCGAAAATCTGCGCGCCTTGACCATATCATGCACCGCGAACACGCGGCTTCGGGTCGCCTCAGGCAGGCGTAACGAAATTCCGCTTTGCGATTACTGGATCGTCCGCCTTCGCGGACGATGACACTGTCATGGCCACCTCACTCTTTCCTCCTCACGACCTCGCCATCCTCACCGAGTTGGAGCGCAAGACGCTCTGGCTCGCGTCTTGGATGATCCATCACGCCAATCATGGGCGCGAGAATAGCGACGGGCTGAAAGTCGGCGGGCATCAGGCGTCCTCCGCTTCGCTCGCCACCATCATGACCGCGCTCTATTTCCACACGCTGCGGCCGGCCGACCGCGTCGCGATCAAGCCGCATGCGGCGCCGAACTTTCACGCTATCCAATATCTGCTCGGCCGGCAGAGCCGTGAAAAACTCGAACGCTTCCGCGGCTACAAAGGCGCGCAATCCTATCCGTCGCGCACCAAGGATACCGACGACGTCGATTTCTCCACCGGCTCGGTAGGCTTGGGCGTCGCGCAAACGCTGTTCGCCTCGCTCGCGCAGGATTATGTGCGCGCCCACGGCTGGGGGCAGGAAATTAACGGAGAACCGCGGCCGGAAGGCCGCATGATCGCGCTGCTTGGCGACGCCGAGCTCGATGAGGGCAATATTTTCGAGGCGATCCTCGAAGGCTGGAAGCAGGGGCTGCGCAATTGCTGGTGGATCGTCGATTATAACCGGCAAAGCCTCGACGCCGTGGTGCGCGAGGGCCTGTGGCAGCGCTACGAGAATCTGTTCCGCAATTTCGGCTGGGACGTCGTGGTGCTCAAATACGGCGCGCTGCAGCAGGCCGCCTTCGCCGAGCCGGGCGGCGAGGTGTTGCGGCGATGGATCGATAACTGTCCGAACCAGCTTTATTCGGCGCTGGTGTTCCAAGGCGGCGCGGCTTGGCGCAAGCGGCTCCGCGACGAGATCGGCGACCAGGGCGCGGTGACGCGGCTCATCGAATCCCGCAGCGACGACGAGCTGGCGCGGCTGATGAACAATCTCGGCGGCCACGATCTGCCGGCGATCATCGCAGCCTTCGACGCCATCGATCACGACCGCCCGGTCTGCTTCATCGCCTACACCATCAAGGGCTACGGCCTGCCGTTTGCCGGGCATAAGGACAATCACGCCGGCCTGATGACGCCGTCGCAAATGGAGACTTTTCGCGCCGCCATGAACATCCGGCCGGGCCACGAATGGGACCGCTTCGAGGGCCTGCGCCAATCCGAAGCCGACATCCAGGCGTTCCTCGATCGTGTGCCGTTCGCGCAAGCGGACAACCGCAATCTGGCCGCGGCGCGCATCGCGGTTCCCGATACGCTTGCGGTGACGATCCAGCCGGAAATGTCGACGCAATCAGGCTTCGGCGCGCTGCTCAATGAGATCGCGCGCGAGAAAACGCCGCTCGCCGCGCGTATCGTCACCACCTCGCCCGACGTCACCGTGTCGACCAATCTCGGCCCCTGGGTCAATCGCCGCGGCCTGTTCGCGCGCGAGGCCATGGCGGATACGTTCAAGAGCGAGCGCATCCCTTCGACATTCAATTGGGAGTTCTCGCCCAAGGGCCAGCATATCGAGCTCGGCATTGCCGAGATGAATCTGTTCATTGCGCTCTCGGCGCTCGGCCTGTCGCACGCCATCAACGGCGAGCGGCTATTGCCGATCGGCACGCTCTACGATCCGTTCATCGCGCGCGGCCTCGATGCGCTCAATTACGCCTGCTATCAGGACGCCCGCTTCATCCTCGTCGCCACGCCGTCCGGCATTACGCTTTCGCCGGAGGGCGGCGCGCATCAATCGATCGCCGAGCCGCTGATCGGCATGGCGCAGGACGGTCTTGCCGCCTTCGAGCCGGGTTTCGTCGACGAGCTCGCGGTGATCCTCGCCTTCGCGCTCGACTACATTCAGCGCGACGGTCAAAGGAATCACGACGCCGAGATCTCCGAGCGCAACTGGCTGCGCGACGAAACCGGCGGCTCGATCTATCTGCGGCTGTCGACCCGGCCGATCGAGCAGATCGCGCGGGAGATCACGCCGGAGCTGCGCCAGGGCATCGTCGACGGCGCCTACTGGCTGCGCGAGCCGGGACCGAACTGCCAGGTGGTTGTTGCTTACAGCGGCGCAGTCGCGCCCGAGGCAATCCAGGCCGTGGGGCTGATGGCGGAAGACCGCCGCGATGTCGGTCTGCTTGCAGTCACGTCCGCCGACCGGCTCAATGCCGGCTGGACCGCGGCCTGGCGCGCCCGCGAGCGCGGTCTCGTCCATGCCCGCTCGCATATCGAGCGACTATTCGCCGGCCTGCCGCGCCATTGCGGCATCGTCAGCGTGGTCGATGCCCACCCCGCCACGCTCGGCTGGCTCGGCGCGGTCGCCGGCCATCGCGTCCGCCCACTCGGGGTGGAGCATTTCGGCCAGACCGGCTCGATCGCCGAGCTCTACCGGCACTACGGCATCGACGCCAACGCCATCATTGCCGCAGCGCAGGCGATAGCGCCGGGACGGCCGATCCGCTATCTCGGCGCGGCGTAAGTGCAGCATTTTGGCGCTTAAGACATTGGTTTAATATCCGAAAATCGTTTTAACTTGTTAGAGTGGCTACCGGTAGCTATTATAATAACACCATGCCCACCGTATCCATGAAAGAAGCCAAGGATCGCCTGACAGCGCTCGCCCGCCTCGTCGAGAAAGGCGAAACCGTGGTGGTCACCCGCAACGGCAAGCCCGCCTTCGATATCGTGCCACATCGTGCGACAGCGTTGCGTCTGCAAGCCGGCGCGGAGTTTCTCCAAAGCCGCGGCGTCAAAGAAATATTTCCTTACGTGGCGGACGATTTTGACGAACCCCTCGCCGAGGATTTCCTGCTCAAGCCGTTGCCATAGTCGATGCGGTTACTGCTTGACACCAACATCCTGATCATTCTGGCGCGCCGCGAACTAGCCAAGCTCACCGGCAGCATGGCATCGGCGGTGGCGTCAACGGAAAATGTCGCGTTCGCGAGTGCCGCAAGCCTTTGGGAGATTGCGATCAAAGCTCGGCTCGGAAAAATTGATCCGGGCTTGCCACTCGACGATCTGCCCGACTATTTGCAGGAGATCGGATTGAATCTGCTCGTCATCAATCACCGCCACGTGGTCAAATCGATCGATCCCGAACCGCAGACCCGTGATCCGTTCGACCGGCTGTTGCTGGCCCAGTGTGCTGTTGAACAACTGCATCTGGTGACGCTCGATCGTGTGCTGAGCCGTCATCCCTTGGCCTGGTCCGAAGTGGACCTGTAACTGTCTCGACCGGATTTGCGATCCGGTCGTACCTGGGCACGCAAAGAGAAAGCCGAAATATGCCGATCATCGACGCGCAGCTGCATGCCTATGAGCGCAATCGCCCCGAGCGGCCGTGGCATGCGGTGCTGACCGGGCCGCCGGAAGCGACCGGCGACCAGACGGTCGCCGTCCTGGGCGAAGCCAAAGTCGACGGCGCCATCCTGGTGTCGGCGTTCACGATGTACCGCTACGACCCAAGCTACGCGGTCGAGGTGCGCAACCGTTATCCGAACCGGTTCGCGCTGGTGCGGCCGGTCGATCCCGCCAATCCGTCTGTCGCCGAAGTCATCGCCGAATGGAAGCACACGCCGGGCGCGGTGGGCGTGCGCATGCTGCTCCTTCGCAGCGGCTTAAGCGAGGACGCCGCCGATCCGGGCCTCAATGGCGTGCTCAAGGAGGCCGCCCGCTGGTCGCTGCCGGTCAATCTTCACATCGCTGGCCGGCTCGACCAGGGCATCGAGCTCATTCGCCGCAATCCCGATACCCAGATCATCGTCGATCATTTGGGCCTCGTTCAGCCGCACGTCCCGCCGAAGCCGAGCGAGCCGTGGGCCGAGCTGCCGAAGGTGCTGACGCTGGCCAAATTTCCACACGTTGCGATAAAGATCACCGGCGCCTGCACGCTGTCGCTCGAGCCGTTTCCCTATAACGACATCTGGGATCCGGTCTGCCGCCTGATCGACGCCTTCGGCATCGACCGCTGCCTGTGGGGCACCGACTGGACGCGCGCGGTGAAATTTCTTAACTACGCGCAGGGTGTCGATGCCTTCCGCGTCACCAACCGCATTTCCGCAAGCGACAAGGCCAAATTGATGGGCGGCACGGCCGCGCGCCTTTACGGCTGGGCGCCGCGGCAATCGTGAATTCGCGCTATCTTATGAAGAACGAAACTGAACTCATCTCCCATCGCGCAGGTCCATGAAAAAGATCGGCTTCCTGTCGTTTGGCCATTGGACCAACTCGCCGCAGTCGCAGACGCGATCGGCATCCGACGCGCTGTTGCAATCGATCGACTTAGCGGTCGCTGCCGAAGAGCTCGGCGCCGACGGCGCTTATTTTCGCGTGCATCACTTCGCTCGCCAGCTCGGCTCGCCGTTCCCGCTGCTGGCTGCCGTCGGCGCGAAGACGAAAAGCATCGAGATCGGCACCGCCGTCATCGACATGCGCTATGAGAATCCTCTGTACATGGCGGAGGACGCCGGCGCTGCCGATCTCATCGCCGGCGGACGGCTGCAGCTCGGCATCAGCCGCGGTTCGCCCGAGCAGGTGATCGACGGCTGGCGCTACTTCGGTTACGCCCCGGAGGAGGGCAAGAGTGACGCCGATATGGCGCGACGCCACACCGAGGTGTTGCTCGAAGTGCTGCGCGGGCAGGGCTTCGCGCGGCCGAACCCGCAGCCGATGTTTCCCAATCCTCCCGGCGCGCTGCGCGTCGAGCCCTATTCAGAGGGGCTGCGCGATCGGATCTGGTGGGGCGCCGGCACCAACGCCACGGCGGAGTGGGCGGCCAAGCTCGGCATGAATCTGCAGAGTTCGACGCTCAAGATTGACGAGAGCGGCCGGCCGTTCCACGTCCAGCAGGCGGAGCAGATCCGCATCTTCCGTGAGGCGTGGAAGGCGGCCGGTCACGCGCGCGTGCCGCGGGTGTCGGTGAGCCGCAGCATCTTCGCGCTGGTCGACGACCGCGACCGTGCTTATTTCGGACGCGGCGGGGAAGAAGCGGACACGGTTGGCTATCTCGGCGGCGATGAACGCGCCATTTTCGGCCGCAGCTACGCCGCCGAGCCGGACGTCCTCGTCGAGCAACTGAAGAACGACGAGGCCATCGCGGAGGCCGATACGCTGCTCCTGACCGTGCCTAATCAGCTCGGCCTCGACTACAACGCCCACGTCATCGAGACGATCTTAAAACATGTCGCCCCCGCGCTCGGCTGGCGCTGAGGCGCTTGCGGCCTTTGCGTCATAATAGCGCTTGGCGCACACGCCCACTTCCGCGGCCGTCGCCGGCTGGTGTAGCTTTGTCGGCGGATCGCTGGCGGGACAGGTCGATGGCCCACTCGGTCAGGGGGCTTCCGCGGGGCGGGCCATCTGAAAAATAAACCGTCCGCTGCGACCTGTTCTGCGGGGACGTCAATCGGGGGAGGACATCGTGATACTGCCGCGTCGCAAATTCTTGCATTTGGCAGCGGGCGCCGCCGCGCTGCCGTCGCTCACGCGTCTTGCCGCCGCGGCAGACGCCTATCCGTCGCGGCCGGTCCACGTCGTCATCGGCTTCACCCCGGGCTCGGCCGCCGATGTCGTTGCCCGCGTGCTGGCGCAAGCGGCGGGTCCGATCCTCGGCCAGCAGGTCGTGGTCGAGAACAAGCCCGGCGCCGGGTCGAGCATCGCCGCCGAATATGTCGCGCATGCCCCGAAGGACGGCTACACGGTGTTCCTGGGCACCTTGTCCATCATCACCAATCAGATCATCAATCCAAATAAAGCGCTCGATCTGACGAAGGATTTCACGCCGGTCGCGCTGATCCAGGACGCACCGATCATTCTGGTCGTCAATCCGGCGCGCAACATCCACAGCGTCAAGGAGCTCGTCGCGCTGTGCAAGGCCAAGCCCGACCAGGCGCTCGATTCCAACGTCATCGGCAGCATGCCGCATTTTGCCAGCGAGCTGTTCGCGCAGCAGGCCGGCATCAAGCTCACGCAAGTGCCCTATCAGGGCAGCCCGCAGGCGGTCGAGGATGTCGTCGCCGATCGCACGCTGATGACCTTCTCGCCGGTCTCGACCGTCGTCGGCCTGATCGCGGCCGGCAAGCTCAAAGCACTGGCGACGACCACCAGCAAGCGCGCCGGCGCGCTCCCGGACGTGCCGACCATGGTGGAATCCGGACTGCCCGGCGTTCAAACCAGCCTGTGGTTCGGCCTCTACGTGCCGGTCGGCACGCCGCGGCCGATTGTCGACAAGCTCGCCGCCGCCGCGCAAAAGGCGATGCATACGAAGGCCGCCATGGCAGCGCTGAGCAAGCAGGGCGACGATCCGCTCGATGGCGGCCCCGACGAGTTCGCAGCCTTCATGAAGAGCGAAATCGCCCGCTGGACCAAAGTTGCGCACGCCGCGGGAATGATAAAAAGCTAAGTGCCGGCTGGCGATATGTCGGCGCCCGGTGAGGCATTTGCAAAACGGAATTTAGCCGGACGCTTCGACATCGAACGCCTTGAGCGTCATCGCCAGCAGCGCGGCTTCGCCGCGCACGCCGCGCTGCGCCAGCTCGATGATTTTCTCCGCGACAAGTCGCGTGGCGGGATCGTTGCGCATGCTCAGCTGCAGGGCCTGGCACGCGCCTTCGAGCGCCGCCGACATCTCGCGTATCGCGTCAGGGTCAAATGCCTGATGGGTGAGGAACCCGCGTATCGGCATTGGGCGTTCCTTCGCGTCTCGGCGATATTCTCCGGCTGCGGCCAATTCTTGGGAAGCGGCCATGACGCACTCCGTTCCGGGGGGAGCGCCAAGAAGCTCGCGCTCACCGCCTGGACAGTGCCGTTATCGGCAATAGGCCCACGCTGCTCTCGAAACTGGCGCGGGACAATCCGAGTTTGTCTACCTTGACTACTTATGTGTCGCGGCTGGCCTTGGCGGCCTGAGCACGCCGTAGTCCCGCGACGTGACGCCCCTGTTGTCAACCGCGGCTCCGGCGGCGGCCAGCCCATGGCGCAAGAGGTCGCGGATGGCTGCCGCCCGGCTCGGCATCCGGTGTGCAAATCTGAAGTTGTCGACGGCCTGAAGTTCCTGAGGCGACAGCATAATCTGCAGCCGCTCTTCTCGGACCAGGCCCCGTCCTCCGTTGCCGTTTTTCATGATGGCCCTCACCAAATTAGTCTAATCCGTGAAATGAGGTACAAGTTAATAATACGCCACTTACTCATTTGTGCAAGAGGCTTTTTTGCGGGAGCGGTTATGTCTCTGAAGCGGCGATTAAATCAGGACCGCGCGCCACTGTCGCGAAGCTCGTGGCGCGGATTACGCCGCAGCCAGTCATCGGGCCGGCCGCTTCGGGCCGGCCCGTCGAGCTAATCCGCGCTACGCGCGACGCGAGTTCAATTCGTCAGTGACGACAATGCTGCGGCGAGCAGTTTTTGATGTTGCAGGCTCGGGTGGTGCCGTCTGCTGCGCACGAACCAGCGGGGCAATAGCCGAGTTTTGGGCACGGTTTATTTGCATTAGCCGCCAGTGATCCATTGTTTTGCGCGACCACAAAGACCGCCTGAAGCAATATGCCGATGCCAATGACAAAGAGCTTTTTTCTCATGGGGTCTCCTTGTGTTGCGACGGAATTAGGACATTTCAAAATTAAAATGAGAACAGGGGCGGACCGGCGCGGCGTAATCCGCCCAACGCGCTTATTCTAATCTCGCATTCGCGGATGCGCGGTGAAGCCCGCCCAGGTCAGATAAAGGCCGATCGCGAACGCGGGCAACAGATACAGATAGTAATGCTCGCCATAATGCATGCCGCCGAAGAGCTGCTTCATGGCTTCGGGCGTGACCAGCAAAAGCATGAGGCCTTTGGCGAGCATCAGCCAGCCGACCACGGTAACGACCACCGGCAGTGCGCCGCCCGACCAGACATTGTGCCCGAGGATCACCGCCAGCCCCGCGGCGAGGCTGACGATGGCATAGACCAGCATCATCGGCCCATCGGCCACCGCGGCCTCGATCGTCGCGCCGCCGCGCACCAGCATGCCAATTACGAGCAAGACGGTGAACAGGCCGATGAAGCGCGCCAGGAAAACCGTAAGCCGGCACATGCGAACCTCCGCTGTGTTGAACTATCCTGATACTGCGGCTGCCTGCTTCCGCGGTCACAAGATGCACGTCGTGGAGCTTGCTAACAAGGGCGGACCGCCGATCCAATTGGGCCGAGAAGCAGCGCGATCTATCTCGAAGGAGCTCAATTCGGGTTATGTCGCCCGGCTGCGCGTTAACGCGGGAACTGCCATGGTGGCGGCGCCGAACTTGTTCGGGCTCGCCGTTCCCTCTTGGCTGAACCAGTACAGCAGCACAATGAGCCCAAGTCCCGTGGCGGCGAGAAGCAGCCACCAGCCGGAGCGATCGACGTCGTGAAGCCGGCGCGCCGCCACCGCAAAGCTTGGCAGCAGCGCAACCAGAGTGAAAATGCTGTTGAGCGGCGAAATGCCGGGATGATAAACGAAAACGGCGGCGTCGATGATATTTGCTGCAACAGCACCGCTCATTGCGAATAGCACCCAGAACCAAAACTCCGACCGCGAAGCCCGGCCGGAAAAAGTCGCATAATGCGCAAATCCGGACGCTACTGCCTCGCCAAAGTTCATGGGAGCTGGCCTTAGTTGAGTAGCCATAATCGCGCCGGCAAGCACCGGCTGCGCACGCTCGTATCTGAAAGACTCCCAATGAAGCCCGTGTGACAGACTGTCGATAATCTCAGTTCGGCTATTCCTGAGGCCTTGAAATTGCATGGCTGCCCGGGCCTCTTTTTGATCCGGGCTCGCGCTTTCGCGTTCCGGGACACGATTGCCGCCTGCCCCTGCGCCGACGCAGAGCCTCGTAGCGGAGCCGCTGAATCCGTTGGCTGTAGCCTGCCCGGTTCAATGCCCGCTCGATCAGCCGAAACGGCCGGTAACGAAGCGTTGCGTGCGCGGATCGCCAGGCGCGATGAAAATCCGGCTCGCGGCGCCGAACTCGACCAATTCGCCCAGTAGCATGAACCCGGCATAGTCCGAGATGCGGGCCGCCTGTTGCAGGTTGTGGGTAACGATAACGATCGTATGATCCTGTTTGAGCTGTTCGACGCTCTGCTCGATCTTCGCTGACGAAATCGGATCGATTGACGAGCACGGCTCGTCCAGCAAGATCACGTCAGGCTTCATTGCGATCGTGCGGGCGATGCATAGTCGTTGCTGTTGACCTCCGGAAAGCGCAACTCCGTCAGTTGCGAGATGATCCTTCACTTCGTCCCACAATGCGGCGCGGCGTAGCGCCAACTCGACTTCGGCGTCGAGCGCGGCTTTCGTTGCATCCTTCTGCAGCAGGATTCCGAAGGCGATGTTGTCGAAAATCGACATCGGAAAAGGTGTCGGCTTTTGGAACACCATGCCGATGCGGGCGCGCAGCAATGCCAGATCGTGGCGGATTTTCAGAATGTTTTCACCGTCCAGCAGAACCTCTCCATCCGCGCGCTGTCCGGGGTATAGATCGTAAATCCGGTTGAAAACGCGGAGCAGTGTCGACTTTCCGCACCCGGAGGGGCCGATAAACGCAGTCACGGCGTTCGCATAGATCGGCACCGATACTTCCTTCAATGCCCTGTTGCCGTCCTCATAATGAAAGTTCAGGTTGCGCACGCCGATCTTCACGGCCGTGGGGACTGGCTGCTTTCGCCTTGTCAGCAAATCCGCGGCAATGCCGAGCCGGCCTGGATATTGCTCGGGTGAAGCAACCGTTATGTCGGTCATGGCAAAGCGCTCACTCACTGTGCGGCGCACAAATAAAATCAAAAAACACGAATCGACTCGTTGATTACGATCAAAAGCGCGGAGCAGATTTATGACGTGTCATTTGGCCGTCATAAAATCAGCGCCGTTTGTGTTTTGATGTGCCTCAAGGCGATCGGCGATATCGGCAATAAATTTCGAAAATATCGGAAACGGCTTGCGTGGCAGAAGTGGGGAGGCTCGGAAATGCGAAACATTATGGTGGCAACGGATGGGTCCGACAGCGCAACCCGTGCCGTCGACATTGCCGCCGAAATAGCGAAAGCGGTGAGTGGAACGCTGTCAATCGTAACGGTCGGCGGAACACTGAGCGCAAAACAGCAAGAGGACTTCACTCAGGTCGAAGGAGACTCGGCAAGACCGGCCGAGATCCTGGCGCGGCGCAACCTTGACGACGCCGTGCAACGGGCGCAACAGGCCGGGACCGCAACACGGTCATTGCTGGCCTGGGGCGATCCCACCCAAGCGATCATGGAGAGCATCCGGCACGAGAACGCGGACGCCATTGTGGTCGGGCGGCGCGGCCACGGTCAGCTTTCCGGGCTGTTGCTAGGCAGCGTTTCGCAGAAGCTCTGCGGTCTCGCGCCTTGTATCGTCATCGTGGTTCCGTAGCCCTGCGGCACTAAGAAAATTTGCCGCGCACCAAGAGCCGGCGCCGCTCCGCGTCAAGGGAAAGTATAGATAACCTGCCGTCACGACTGCGCGACGAGGCTGGCCTATGCTGGTTGCGAGGGATGCGCCATCGATCCCGCTCCCACTGCCTGTCGCCTTCGCCGGATTGCGCGCTCGGCGGCCATGGTTCGAGCCTCGAGCTCGGAATTGGCGATGGTAACCTTCAGGCCGTCAGGCTCGAACGCAAGAACCAGATAGGGCAGGCCATCTTTGGGCGGCTCATAGATCGCGGTCTTGACGGTCATGACAGTTCCTCGAAACAGCCCGTCCACAACATATCAATGCCGGGCTTGCCGCACAATGACGCTTTTTCGCTTAAAGCGATGAGCGCGTAGGACGGATTGGCGCAGCAGCTTGCTTAACGCCGGTGTGCGGCCCTATCGATCGTCTATCCACAGACAAAAATATCGTTGCCGCCGCCGCGTTGCATCGTGGCATACTGATCCCATTAAGCGTTCGATCTTTTGAGCATGATCCCGAAAATGCCTGCCCTCGGACTTTGATCCGAGGGTGGATACCGGTTTTCGGAAAAGATCATGCTCAATCGAAAAGGCTGGAGCCCGATTTTGATTCGATCGAAACCGATTAGGCTCTAAGGGGATCAGCGCCATGAACCAGAATATGACCGAGAGCGCTGCGGATGCAGCAGCGGATACGACGGCGGTTGAAAACGCCTGCCGCGATATCGACCGCTATGTTGACGAGACGTCGCAGCCGCCCGCACACGACCGGCCGATAAGCCCGAGCGAACGCTTGCGGGCGTTGGGCCGGCAACACACGGGCTCGCTGCAGCCGCCGCAGACCGTGGGACTGATGGAAACGCCGCTGTTTCCCGATAAGCCCTGATTAGGCCGGCAGCGAGCTGTGCAGGGTAGGCGCCGCGGCGCGAGCGCGAAGCCGCGCAAAGAGCGCTATAATCGCGCCATGAACGACACGAGCTTCACCGCATTGTCGGCATGGCTGACCCAGGCGGGGCTCGCCGGCATGTCCGAATCCGACATCGTTGCCGGATTGTGCGAGCGTTGTGTCGCGGCCGGACTGCCGCTGGGTCGCGCCCAAGTCTTTATCGACACGCTGCATCCTGTTCACGAAGGCCGGCTGTTCCGCTGGGGCCATGGCCCCGCCGAAGCCGCCATGCTCGAATATGGCCGCACCAGCCCCGATACGCTCGCCGCGTCCGGCGCGGATCCACGGGACGTCAAATCCGCCGCGCGTTGGCGACACAGCCCGTTCTACCGCATGCTGCAAACCGGCGACGCGCTGTTGCGCCGCCGCCTCGACGCCGTGACCGAGGAAGAGTTCTCGTTCCTGCCGGACTGGCTCGCCGCGGGGATGACCGACTATGTCGCCATCATCACCCGCTTTGCCGCCGAAGGCACCATCGGCGAGATGGATTGCGTGTATTCGTCGTGGGCGACCAGGGCGCCCGACGGCTTCACCGACGGTCAGATCGCGGCGCTTGAGCGCCTCGCGCCCTATCTCGCGCTCGCCATCAAAGCGGTATCGCTGGCGCGCATGACCGCAACGCTGATGGAAACCTATCTCGGCCGCGACGCCGGCCAACGCGTGCTCGGCGGACGCATCGTGCGCGGCATGGCGGAAAAAATCGATGCCGTCGTCTGGTTCAGCGATTTGCGCGGTTTTACGCGGATTACCGACACGGCGCCGGAACAGGTCATTCCGTTGCTCAATGAATATGCCGACGTCATCGTCTCGGCGATCCATGGGCATGGCGGCGACGTGCTCAAGCTGATCGGCGACGGCACGCTGGCGATCTTCACCGCCGCCGACCGCATGGCGGCCTGCAGCGCGGCGTTGTCCGGCGCCATCGCCGCGCGCCAAGGCGTCGCCGCATTGAAAGGGCGCCGTGCGGGCGAGGGCAAGCCGGTCACCGACATGTATCTCGGCTTGCATGTCGGCAAAGTGTTCTATGGCAATGTCGGCAGCCGCGAACGGCTGGATTTTACCGTCATCGGCCCGGCCGTGAACGAGGCCAGCCGGATCGCGGCGATGTGCCGCTCGGTCGATCAGCCGGTTCTGGTCTCGGCGGCGTTCGCGGACGTCGGCGACATCCGGCGGCGCCTGGTCTCGGTCGGCCGCTACGCGCTGCGCGGCGTAGCGCATCCCCAGGAGCTGTTTACGCTCGACCCGGATGGCATTGAGGCGCGCCGCGGTGACGGTGATACTCCCCCTTGACGGAAGCTGCCGTGCGGCTCTCGCCGACAACGCGCATCCGCGTGCAAAATTTGACGGCGGACGTTTTGCCCACTCCTCACGCCGCTTTCAGCCGCGCCAGTTCCGCCGCGAAATCGAACCGCAATTGCGCGCCCTCCTCGTCAGGCAACCAGCCGGCCATATGCGGAAAGATCGTCCGATAAACTAACAATTTGTCAGCATCCCATGGCACACGTTCGGCCGCGCGGGCTTCGGTCAGAATCTGACGTAGCTTAACGCGGACCTTGCCGAGATCGGGCCGGTAGACGGGCGTCTCGAAATCCTTGTCGGACGGCTCCGAACCGTCATGCTCGAAAAGATCGCCTTGGCGGGGAGGGGACATGGTTCACGCGGTTCGAGCTTCGAATCGCAGTAAAGATGCGCTCGAACGCTGCCCTTTTCAATTTTAGGCTGTATGTCATACGCTGGCCCCCGATGACATCGCCGCCGGACAAATCCTCCGAAAAAGCCGAAGCTTTTATCGCTCACTGGCAGGGCCAGGAGGGCGGCCAGGAACGCGCGAACTACAGCCTGTTTTTGATCGAGCTTTGCGACCTGCTCGGCCTGCCGCACCCCGATCCGGCGGGCGCCACGCGCGAACGCAACGATTATGTCTTCGAGCGCGTCGTCACCCATCATCGCGACGATGGCGATGCCATCGGCCGGATCGACCTCTATCGCAAAGGCTCCTTCGTCCTCGAAGCCAAGCAAAGCCGCTGGAAGGGCGGCGACAAGGCCATCGCCGGGCAAAGCGATCTCTTCTCCGCGGAAACCGATGCGCCGGAGCGCGGCAAGCCGGGCGCGCGCCGCGCCTGGGACGTCTCTGATGATCAATGCCAAGCGGCAGGCGGAAGAATACGCCCGCGCCCTGCCGCCCTCGCACGGCTGGCCGCCCTTCATTCTCATTTGCGATGTCGGCCACTGCATCGAGGTCTATGCCGACTTCACCGGCCAGGGAAAGAACTACACGCAGTTTCCCGACCGGCAGGGCTTTCGAATCTACCTTGAAGACCTACGCAAGGCCGAGGTCCGCGAGCGCCTCAGGGCGATCTGGCTCGATCCGCAATCGCTCGATCCGACCCGCACTGCCGCCAAGGCGACGCGCGAAATCGCGGGCCGGCTCGCCGAAGTGTCAAAGGCGTTGGAGGCGAAGAACTATCCGGCAGAGGAAGTCGCGCAATTTTTGATGCGCTGCCTATTCACGATGTTTGCAGCGAGTGTGAAGCTGTTGCCAGAAGATTTTTTCGCGATCTGCTCGACGATTGCCGCAACGACCCGAGCAAGTTCGTTCCGCTGTTGACCGACCTGTGGAAATCTATGAATGACGGCGAATTTGCAGCGTCGATCCGCACTAAGGTTCTCAAGTTCAACGGCAACCTGTTCGCCGAGGCGCGCGTGCTGCCGCTCGGCCGCGAGGAGATCGGCGAACTCTACGAGGCCGCGCAAAAGGACTGGCACGAGGTCGAGCCGGCGATCTTCGGCACGCTGCTCGAGCAGGCGCTCGATTCGGACGAGCGCACGCGACTCGGCGCTCATTACACGCCGCGCGCCTATGTCGAGCGGCTGGTGATCGCAACCGTTATCGAGCCGCTGCGTGAGGATTGGAAGCTTGTCGTCGCTTCAGCGGACAATCTCAAACAGCAAGGCGAGGCGCTAGCGATCCAGCGCGATCGGCGATCGTCTGATGAAATGTTTAAGGCCGCGAGAGACGTCGTCATGGAGTTTCATGCGAAACTCTGCGCAACACGAATCCTTGATCCCGCATGCGGAACTGGAAACTTCCTATACGTTTCTCTGGAATTAATGAAGAAACTGGAAGGCGATGTTTTCGAGGCTCTCGAAAGCCTTGGCGGCCAAGAGTCCATAGAGTGGATGGATCATCATAATGTCGATCCTCACCAATTTTTAGGTCTCGAAATTAATCCGCGCGCGGCGGCCATCGCGGAGTTGGTTCTTTGGATTGGATATTTGCAGCAACATTTTAGAACGAAAGGTAGTACTCCATCGGAACCCATCCTGCGTAAATTTAAGAACATCGAAGTCAAGAACGCAGTGCTGACGTGGGACGGCTTTCCGCTGCCGCAAGTAATCAATGGAAAAGAGGCTTATCCGAATCCGCGGCAGCCAGCGTGGCCGACGGCGGAATTCATTGTAGGAAATCCGCCGTTTACGGCAGGTCAGGATTTTCGGCGGCAATTTGGCGACCCGTACGCCGAAGCATTGTGGGTAGCGCATGATCGGATTAGCGGAGGCGCCGATCTAGTCATGTATTGGTGGGACTGGGCTGCCAATATACTGACGGCGAAGGGTACTGCATTACGCCAGTTTGGATTTGTGTCGACCAATTCGATTATTCAGGAATTTTCTCGTCGAGTAGTTGCCCATTGGCTGGAAGGCGAAGTCCCTATTTCTATCATAATGGCAATACCGCATCATCCGTGGACGAAGGCCACACCCGATGCTGCTTCCGTTCGTATTTCCATGACGGTGGTATGTCTTGGTCGACGCGAAGGTCTTCTGCTCGAAGTAACAAAGGAAGAGTTGCTAGATACAGACCAACCGGAAATCGAATTCAAGAGCCAAAAAGGCCAGATTAATTCTCACTTGAGAGTCGGTGTTGACATTGCCTCCGTGTTGCTTCTCCAAGCTAATAGGGGGCTCTGCCACGACGGGGTAAAATTACATGGGCGTGGATTTACGATCCGGCCAACCGAAGCTGAACATCTAGGCCTTGGGCAAAGGAAAGACTTGAACCTCTATATCCGGCCCTATCGCAATGGCCGCGACCTGACCGGTCTGCCCAGAGATATGGACGTGATTGATTTATTTGGTCTCACTGAAAACCAAGTCCGGTCGAAGTTCCCGGAAGTATACCAGCATTTGTTGACGACCGTGAAACCAGCGCGAGCCGCAAACAATCGTGAAAGCTATCGATTAAATTGGTGGATTTTCGGAGAGCCCCGACGAGAGATGAGGCCGGCGTTAGAGGGCTTGGAGAGATATATTGTGACGGTCGATACGGCCAAACATCGAATTTTCCAGTTTCTGGAATCCAAAATTATTTGTGACGACAAATGTGTGATCGTTGGATCCAACGAACCGTGGATTCTCGGGGTTTTGCAATCGCGTATTCACCTAAGTTGGACGTTGCAAGTCGGAGGATTTTTGGAAGACCGTCCGGTATATGTAAAAACCAAATGCTTCGATCCTTTTCCCTTCCCATCACCTAGTGAACTGGTGAAAGCGCAAATTCGCACAACTGCAGAAGAACTCGACGCCTTCCGTAAACAGCGTCAAAAGGAACATCCGGCGCTGACGCTGACGCAGATGTACAATGTGCTGGAAAAGCTCCGCGCGAAAGACGTGGATGGCCGGAACAAGTCCGGCCATGACGATAATAAAATCGCACTCACGCCCGACGAGGAGCGGATCAAGGACGAGGGATTGATTCTGATCCTCAAGGAATTGCACGACAAACTCGACCGCCTCGTGTTTCAGGCTTACGGCTGGCCGGAAACGCTGAGCGACGAGCAAATCCTGGAGAAGCTCGTCGCGCTCAATCATGAGCGCGCGGCGGAAGAGCGGCGCGGTCATGTGCGCTGGCTGCGGCCGGATTATCAGATTCCGCGCTTTGGCAAGGATGTCGACAAGCAGGCGGCGAAAGAGGAAGGCGCGCAGGTCGCCGCCGATCTCGGCTTGCCCGAGCCGTCCGCGCGCAAGCCGTCCTTTCCTGCCGATCCTGTTGCGCAGACCGCAGCCGTGTTCGCCGTACTGGCCGGCGCGCGCGGTCCGATCACCGCGGATGCGCTGGCGAGCCATTTCCGCAAGACCAAAACGCTTGAGAAAACGATTTTCGATGTGCTGGAATTTCTCGCCCGCTTGGGGCACGTCACGACGAAGGATGGAAAGACTTTCGAAATCCGAAGGGTTGCTTAGCTCGTCCAAATTACGGTGACAGTGCATTTAACTGGGTAGTGCTCCGGATAGTCATGCGGCTTCACCGCAGAGCCACGCAGCGCGCCTATGGATATCCGATCCGCGCACCGAAGCGCTTGACCGCGGCGTCCACGACGCCCGCCGACACACTTGTCCTATGGATTTGACGATCAGTGCGCTGTTGAGAGTAACGATGCGATCGGTGCGTATCCAGCTCGGCGCGGGCAGTTGGCCGCGCACGAGATCGGCGGCGGCGAGCGGGATACCGTGCTCGGCCTGAGGCCGGGAGGTCACCGGCAGCGCGATGAAATCGCCATAGCCGTCGGGCGCTGTCAGCGCCAGCACGGGTCGCCGCTTTGCCGCCGACAGGTCGGTGAACGGATAGGGCACAAGCAGCAGGTCGCCGCGCTCAAACATTATCCCAGACTTGGTCCTCGGAATTGTCCCACACCGGCGCGAGCGAAGCCGATTGCGCGTTCATCAGGTCACGCCATTCGGCGCGCTCACCGCGCTCGCGGATATAGCCGACAAAATCCAACACCTCGCGCGCCGCCTGATCGGGCAGCTTCTTGACCTGGTCGTAAATCAAGTCGGCGATCGTCACACTGTCCTCCGGGCGATTTGCAGCGCCAGACCGGCGACGGGCTGCTCCATGAGCCACTACCGTGCAAAATAGACCCTCTCTGCCGAGACGCAAGCCATTGTGTTCAGCCATGGGTTCAGCCATGGGGTTCAGCCATGGGGTTTAGCCGTGGTGTTCAGTCATGGCGTCGGCCGGCATGGCGACCGAAGCGGGATTTGGATTCTGTCTCCTTATCGGATACGCCCCCTTGACATTCGTCCTCATTTACGTTACATTCCGTGCGAATCATCTCGCCCGTTAAAGGACGCCGCCGCGGAGGCAAGCTGCGGCGGTGGGGCGAGAGGCGGAGCCCGCGGGCGGGCTTGCAACCCGCTCCCGGGCGGTCCGGGCATCATGCCCGCCGGCATTACGACCGGCGTGCGAGGTGCGTCGCGGGAAGTGGGGGCTAAGCCGGCGGTCATATCCGCCGCGTTGGCAAAGCCCCCACCGAAGCCTGGCCCGGATCGCACCAAGGGACCACACACCCCTTGGGCAGAGCCGTGGTGGAACGCCGGAAGGCGAGCTGTCCCCTCCCGTTCAGGGGGCGGCGCCGCACCGTAACAGGTGCGGAGGTTTAGACTCCGCGTCTTCCGGCGTTCCATGTCCTTTTTTCGTAGCCCGGGGTGAGCGAAGCGAAACCCGGGAAACGAGACCCCCGGATTTTCAATCCGGGCTACGGCGAAACGGGAAAAGCGAACAGACACGACGAGGCCAACCACCCCTCGCGGTTCTTTTTGCTCCCGCTTCGCGCTTCACGTGACTGAGACCGGGGGCCCGCAGGCCAAGGCGCGTGCGGGAACAAGAGCGCATGCCTATTTCTCCTCTCATTCCCGCGCAAGCCGGAATCCAGCCGTGGGTCTCCGCCTTCGCGAGGACGAGCGGATGCAGGGAGGCGGCGCGGGCTCTCAGTGACGGAAGAGTTGTTATGGGGCTAAGGGGCAGGGGGTAAAACGCCGGAAAAAGCCGACCGGCCGCCGTTGCGTGAGGGGGTATTTTGTGCAAACTCCGCGGCGAATTGCACCTCCCATTTGTCCATTGTATGCGAGGCGCCCATCCTTCCGGGCCGGCGGCGTTCGGCCCTCTGAAAAAGACCGGGGATTTTCGATGCAAACCTTGTGGCTCATTGTTTTATGCGGCGCGCTGGCGATCGTTTACGCCATCTGGGCCACGCGCTCGGTGATGTCGGCCGACGCCGGCAGCGAAAAGATGCAGGAGATCGCTGCGGCGATCCGCGAGGGCGCGCAGGCCTATCTCAAGCGGCAATATTCGACCATCGCCGGCGTCGGCGTCGTGGTCTTTCTCATCGTCGGCTATTTCCTCGGCTGGCTGGTCGCGGTCGGCTTCGCGGTCGGCGCCATCCTGTCCGGTTCCGCCGGTTTCATCGGCATGAACGTCTCGGTGCGCGCCAATGTGCGCACCGCGCAGGCCGCGACTTCCTCGCTGGCCGGCGGGCTTGAAATCGCCTTCCGCGCCGGCGCCATCACCGGGCTTCTGGTCGCGGGCCTCGCGCTGCTCGGCGTCACGCTCTATTTCGGCTTCCTCATCGGCACGCTGCATCTGGCGCCGAACGATCGCGAGGTGATCGATGCGCTGGTCGCGCTCGGCTTCGGCGCGTCGCTGATCTCGATCTTCGCCCGGCTTGGCGGCGGCATTTTCACCAAGGGCGCCGACGTTGGCGGCGATCTGGTCGGCAAGGTCGAAGCCGGCATCCCCGAGGACGATCCACGCAACCCGGCCACCATCGCCGACAATGTCGGCGACAATGTCGGCGACTGCGCCGGCATGGCCGCGGACCTGTTCGAGACGTACGCGGTGACCACGGTCGCCACCATGGTGCTCGCCGCGATCTTTTACCGGACCGCCGGCGCCGATGCGCTGTTGAAAATGATGACGCTGCCGCTGTCGATCGGCGGCGTCTGCATCATCGCCTCCATCATCGGCACCTTCTTCGTCAAGCTCGGCTCAAGCCAGTCGATCATGGGCGCGCTTTATAAAGGCATGCTGGCGACGGCGGTGTTTTCGCTGATCGGCATTGCCGGCGTGATCTATGAGCTGATCGGCTTCGGTCCGCTGCCGGGCGTCGCCTACTCCGGCGAGACTTTATATATCTGCGGCATGGTCGGCCTCGCCGTCACCGGCCTGATCATCTGGATCACCGAATATTTTACCGGCACCGATTACCGGCCGGTGCGTTCGATCGCGCAAGCTTCCGTCACCGGCCACGGCACCAACGTCATTCAGGGCCTCGCGGTGTCGATGGAATTGACCGCGATGCCCGCGATCGTCATCATCGCCGGCATTCTGGTCAGCTATAACCTCGCTGGCCTGTTCGGCATCGCCATTGCGGTGACGACCATGCTGGCGCTGGCCGGCATCGTGGTCGCGCTCGACGCCTTCGGCCCGGTCACCGACAATGCCGGCGGCATTGCCGAGATGGCCGGCCTGCCGAAAGAGGTGCGCAAATCGACCGACGCGCTCGATGCCGTCGGCAACACCACCAAGGCGGTGACCAAGGGCTATGCCATCGGCTCCGCCGGTCTCGGCGCGCTGGTGCTGTTCGCGGCCTATAACGAGGATCTGAAATTCTTCATCGCCGGCTCGGCGCAGCATCCTTATTTCCAGGGCGTGGCGCCGGATTTCTCGCTGAACAATCCTTACGTGGTCGCGGGCCTCTTGTTCGGCGGACTGCTGCCTTATCTGTTCGGCGCCATGGGCATGACCGCGGTCGGCCGCGCCGCGTCTTCGATCGTCGAGGAAGTGCGGCGTCAGTTCCGCGAGCGGCCGGGCATCATGGCCGGCACCGACAAGCCCGATTACGGGCGCGCCGTCGACATGCTGACCAAGGCGGCGATCAAGGAAATGATCGTGCCGTCGCTGTTGCCGGTGCTGTCGCCGCTGTTTGTTTATTTCGTCATCTATTTTGTCGCCGGCGGCGGTGCGGCCGGCAAATCGGCGGCGTTCTCGGCGCTCGGCGCCATGCTGCTCGGCGTCATCGTCACCGGCCTGTTCGTCGCCATCTCGATGACCTCGGGCGGCGGCGCCTGGGACAACGCCAAGAAATACATCGAGGACGGCCACTACGGCGGCAAAGGCTCCGACGCCCACAAGGCGGCGGTGACCGGCGACACGGTCGGCGATCCGTACAAGGACACCGCGGGCCCCGCCGTCAATCCGATGATCAAGATCACCAATATCGTGGCGCTGTTGCTGCTCGCGGTGCTGGCGCACTGACGCAAAACTGATTGTCATGCCCCGCGAAAGCGCAGCATCCAGTAATCGCAGGTTATTGAGTTGAACTCCCGCGCCGGTCGGCTAACTGCCCTTGCCTTGGAGATTGTGGACGATCGTCGTGATCACGCTCAGATCGTTGCCGCCGGTGGGCGTCGTCTGACTGACAAAGTCGAACATATGGCCGTCCTTGATGCCGTATTCCGCGAGCCGTCGGACTTTCCGGGTCCTGTCGAAATAGACCGCGATGACGCGCTGATCGGTCACGCTGGTCTGCATGAAAGCGATCGGGCGGTCGGCCTTCTGCGAGATGTAGTAGAAGGCTTCGCCGCTGACGGTCGCCACCGTCGACGGTGTGCCGAGAACCAGCAGCACCTGCTCCTGCGACGCGCCGAGCGGAATCTGTTGGAGCGCGCCTTCGGGCAGTACGTAGCCGCGCTGGAATGTTTCGCCGGTGCAGCCGACGAGCGCGAGCGCCAGAACCATCGCGCAGGCCGCCGTCGCCGGCGAGCTTCGTCTACGCACGCAGTTGCCCCACATCCCTAGTGCCCCGATTCCGAAGTTCGCACGTGCTTGCCGTCCACTCTGATGCGAACTTCGGAATCAAAGGGGGCACTAGCAACTTTATGACTCTCGTGCGGCCTTTTGGATTTGAAGTTCCTCTTCGAGTTGGCGGCCCGACTGGAGGAACTTCAAATCCGCCGCACGAGCCCTAACTTGCGAAAAGCCGCCGCGTGCCGTACCCCCAAAGCGCAAGATTGGCAATCGGCCGCCTTGGTGCCGGCATGGGGGCCGGATGTCGCGGCCTCGGTTAACCTTATGATCTGGCGGCTTTTTCGCACCCATTCCCAGGATCGCAGCATCGACGAGCTCTATGGCGCGATCGTGGCGCAGGCGCGTAAGCCCACCTTTTACCGGGACTATGGGGTGCCTGACACGGTGCAGGGCCGGTTCGATCTCATCGTGTTGCATTTGGTGCTGTTGATCGACCGGCTCGGCCGTGGCGCCGACGCCGGGCGCGGCATCGGACAGCGGCTGTTCGACGTATTTTGCCGCGACCTCGATGACAACTTGCGGGAAATGGGGGTGGGGGATCTTGCGGTGCCGAAGCGGATGCGCAGGTTTGGCGAGGCGTTTTACGGCCGGCAGGCGGCCTATCTCGCCGCATTTGCCGCCGCAGACGAGCGGGAGCTTGAGAAGACGCTCCGACGCAATATCTTTGCCGATAGGGATGCCGACAGTGGCGCGATGCGGCTTGCCCGCTATGTGCGTGCCGCGCGCCGCCGGTTTGAAAGCCAGGAGGACAGTGCGCTGTTGCGGGGCGAGGTCGCTTTTCCACAGCCGAGCGCAGAAGTTATCGACCATGCCTAAAGCCAATTCCGAGAAACTGCCTGCCGCGCCGTGGCAGGTTCCCGTTGCGGTGGAAGAAATCCCGGAGACGGGCGAGCATTTCGACCTCGCTGCCGACGCCGGCGTGCGTGCCGCCGTGGCGCGGGTCGCGGGCTTGCGCGATCTAGCGCGGCTGCAAGCGAGCTTCGACGTGAAGCGGCATGGTGCCGGCGGCCTGCATGTCACGGCGATCCTGTCGGCGACGGTCGGGCAAAACTGCGTCGTCACGCTCGAGCCGCTGACCAATGAGGTCGAGGAGGCGATCGATCTCGTCTTCGTGCCGCAGCGCACTCCTGTGCCGGAAGAAGGGGAATCGGAGCCGCGCGACGTCAAATGGGGCGATCCGGAGCCGTTGATCGAGGGAATCGTGGATTTGGGCGCGCTTGCCGTCGAGTTCCTCATCCTCGGGCTCGATCCTTATCCGCGCAAGCCGGATGCCGTTTTCGAGCCGCCGCAAAGCCGCACGCCGGAAGAGGGGCCATTTGCCGCCCTTGCCAAGCTGGCCAAGAATTAGGCGCGGCGCTTCAAATCGGGGCCTCGAACCGCTATCCTCATCCCGGTGTCGCATTCCCACCTTTCGGACCTGGGTCATTGAATGTCGGACAAGGTCCGCATTGCGCTCGATGCGATGGGGGGAGACCACGGCCCGGCCGTGGTCGTCGCCGGCGCCGAATTGGCGCTTCACCGCCACCCCGCCTGCGAGTTTCTGTTCTTCGGCAATGCCGCGCAGATCGCGCCGCTGGTCGATGCCAGGGCGAAGCTCAAGGCGGTGTCGCGGATCGTGCACACCGATATCGCGGTGCGGATGGAGGATAAGCCGAGCCAGGCGCTGCGCTACGGCCGCTGGAAATCGTCGATGTGGCTCACCATCGACGCGGTCAAGAAGGGCGACGCCGACATGGCGGTGTCCGCCGGCAATACCGGCGCGCTGATGGCGATGTCGAAGTTCGATCTCAAGACGCTGCCCGGCATCGAGCGGCCGGCGATCGCGGCACTGTGGCCGACGCTGCGCGGCGAATCGATCGTGCTCGATGTCGGCGCCACGATCGGCGCCGATGCCGAGCATCTGGTCGACCTCGCGGTCATGGGCGCGGCCACCGCGAAGATTCTCTTCGGCCTGCCGCGCCCGAGCGTCGGGCTGCTCAATATCGGCGTCGAGGAGGCCAAGGGCCTCGAGGCGGTGCGCGAGGCGAGCCGTATCCTGCGCGAAGAGGACCTTCCCGGTCTCGACTATCATGGCTTCGTCGAAGGCGACGATATCGGCCGCGGCAAGGTCGACGTGGTGGTCACCGAAGGCTTTGCCGGCAATATCGCGCTCAAGACCGCGGAGGGCACGGCGCGCCAGCTCGGCCAATATCTCAGAACGGCGATGAACAGTTCGTGGAGCGCCCGCATCGGCTATCTTTTCGCGCGCTCCGCGTTCCAGAGCTTGCGCGAGCGCATGGACCCGCGCCGGGCCAATGGCGGCGTCTTTCTTGGGTTGAACGGCATCGTCATCAAGAGTCACGGCGGCGCCGATGCCGAAGGTTTTGCCGCGGCCATCGAGCTCGGCCACGGTGTCGTGCATGACGAGCTGCTGGCGAAAATCCGCGCTGCGCTCGAGCACTTCCACAAGCCACCGCAGCAGGCGGTCGGCGGAGCCGCCTCGTGACGGTCAAGCGCTCGGTCATGCTCGGTTGCGGCAGCTATCTGCCCAACAAGGTCCTCACCAACGAAGATCTTGCCCGCAAGATCGACACCTCGGACGAATGGATCGTCCAGCGCACCGGCATTCACGAGCGCCGCATCGCCGCGCCCGGCGAACTGACCTCGCAGATGGCGGTGCGCGCGGCGCAGGCTGCGCTCACCCACGCGCATGTCGACGCGCAGTCGATCGACCTCATCGTGCTGGCGACCTCGACGCCGGACAATACTTTCCCCGCCAGCGCGGTTGCGGTGCAGGCCGATCTCGGCATCACCCATGGCGCCGCCTTCGACGTCCAGGCGGTGTGTTCCGGCTTCGTCTATGGCTTGGCGACGGCTGACGCGCTGCTGCGGACCGGCGCCTTCTCGCGCGCGCTGCTGATCGGCTCGGAGACGTTTTCGCGCATCCTCGACTGGACCGACCGCGGCACCTGCGTGCTGTTCGGCGACGGCGCCGGCGCGGTGGTGCTGGATGCGCAGGAGCAGCCCGGCGCGAACGAGGATCGCGGGGTGCTCACCGTGCGGCTGCGCTCCGACGGCCGCTATAAATCGAAGCTCTATGTCGACGGCGGACCGTCATCGACCGGCACCGTCGGCCATTTGCGCATGGAAGGCCGTGAAGTCTTCCGCCATGCCGTGGCCATGATCACCGACGTGGTCGAGGACGCCTTTAAAGTCACGGGCTATACCGCCGCCAACGTCGACTGGTTCATCCCGCACCAGGCCAATAAGCGGATTATCGACGGTTCGGCCCATAAACTTGGGATTCCCCCCGGCAAGATCGTCACCACGGTCGATCGCCACGGCAATACCTCGGCTGCCTCAATTCCGCTGGCGCTCGCCGACGCGGTGGCCGACCGCCGCATCAAGCGCGGCGATCTCCTGTTGTTCGAGGCGATGGGCGGCGGCTTCACCTGGGGCGCCGCGCTGGTGCGCTGGTAAGCGGCCGCAATCGCCGCTTTGCCCCGTTGACTTATCCGGCAAGAAGCTAATATCCTTGATAATTCAGCACGATATCTTGATCGACGTTCGATCGATCGCCGTGCTCGGGGCTGGCGATGGCGGGAAAGACGGTCACACGTGCGGATTTGTGTGAGGCGGTCTATCAAAAAGTTGGACTGTCGCGCACCGAATCCGCGACTCTGGTAGAGTTGGTGCTCAAGGAGATCACCGACTGCCTTGAACGCGGCGAAACTGTGAAATTGTCGTCGTTCGGTTCGTTCGTCGTGCGCAAGAAAGGCCAGCGCATCGGCCGCAATCCGAAGACCGGCAAGGAAGTTCCGATCTCGCCGCGCCGGGTCATGGTGTTCAAGCCATCGGCCATTCTCAAGCAGCGCATCAATGCTGAGAGTGATGGCGGTGAACCCTCCTCAAGCTGAGCAGCGATCGCTTGCTGCGTGCGGCTTGCTGTAAATCTACTTGTGGGGGTCATGGGTGGAAAAGGCGCCGGACGCGTTCCGCACCATCAGTGAAGTCGCTGACGAGATCGACGTGCCGCAGCATGTGCTGCGCTTCTGGGAAAGCCGGTTTCCGCAAATCCGTCCGATGAAGCGCGGCGGCGGCCGGCGTTATTATCGGCCCGACGACGTCGATCTGTTGCGCGGCATCCGCCATCTGCTCTACGGCGAGGGCTACACCATCCGCGGCGTGCAGCGCATCTTGCGCGAGCAAGGCATCACGGTGGTGCAGACGGTCTGGCGCATCAACGTCGAACCGTCGGAGGCAACGGCCGAAGACGACGCGGGCGAAGCCGTCGCCGCGGAATCAGCCGAACAGCGGTTGGAGCCGAACCTGTTCGCTGTCGGCGATCAGCGGCGCGAACCGAGACTGGAAGGCGTGCCAGTTGCGGCGGCGTCGGCGCCAGCGTCAGCGCCGCGACGGCTCGCCGATGAAGCCCGGCACAAGCTGCAATCCGCGCTCGACGAATTGATCCTCTGCCGCGGCATTATCGAAGGCGCGCTCACTCGTAATTGAATATCAAATCTGTTCGCGGGCGCGCCGCAGCCCGAGTACGGCGGTTGGGCAATACCTCAGCTTAAGCAGTGGCGCCGGCACCGGCATTTGTGTCGCCTTGACCGCAACTGCAGGGTGTGGTGCGCTCGGCTGTTTCCGGGGTCTGTGGGGGACGCCATGAATAGCTCGACCGGCATTCGCGACGTGGAAGATCACGACATCTTCGGCGAAGAGCTTTCCGATGCGGCCTTGGAGCTCGCTGCCGCCATCGTGAGGGACCGCACCGCGAGCCTGACCATCGCGTTCTGCAGCGGCCTCGACGAATGCCCGCATCATTTGCCGCGTTTGTGCGTGCGGCCGGATGGCCCGTGAGTAGAACTGCGGCCAGTGACGGGCAAAACGCTGCGATCTGGCTAGGGGTATCAAATGGTTCAGATCGTGAGAACGGAGATACGGCGGAGGGGCTTCCTTGGGAAGCTTGTGAAATTTGGGCTTATCACTTTCAACATCCTGATGATCATCTGGCTTGTCAGTTATTGGTCTGACGTTAGCTCCACGGTGACAAGCGAGCAGGATAAATACGCTAGGGCTGGCGCTGCCATCGGAACCACCTTGGGAACGACCTTCATTCTTTTCTTCTGGGCTGCTGGCGATGTGATTTTGGGTTTGTTTGTGCTGTTCACTCGCGGCAAAAAGATAATCATCGAAGAAAGGGAGCAATGAACGCCGCTGGCCAGATTTGATGATTCGAATGTGGGAGAGGCGAATGCTAGAGTTTGATCTGCAACCGACTGAAACAATTCCTGACGTTTTCAAAGATTACTTGACGTTTGCTGAGATTTCCAAAATTAGAAGGGATACGGCAGCGGGGCGATACGCGGGCAAGCCGATACCGGAGGGCGCCATGCCCTCAACCTATCGCGCTTTTACTTCGTGGTCCCTTTTCTTGATCACTAACCCCGCTTGGCTGCGCGAAGATGGCCATCAAATTGAGAGCTTGCGTCAGGCTTATTGGGGATTCGCTCGGGTTATAGGCGGGCACCATGCTGCCGTGTGGTTCGCGAAAAAGCTCCCCGAAGGCGAGGGCATTAATGCTGCGCAGATTGATAGCGAGCGCTGCACCTTATACGCCGAGAGCCTTCATTTGGACCTAAGAAAAGGCCCACACATAGTAGTCAGTTTGGTTCTGCCGTCTCTGGAAAAGCCGTTCACTCCGGCTGTTGTATTGGAATTATCTTCTCTCAGCCCAAGCTCGACGCAAACCTTGCTCACCGAACTTGCAAATCAACTTGTAAACTCCGGGCTAAGTGAAGCAGCACTTAAGTCCACACAGTGGCGGCTGAAGTGGAAGGACGCCGCAACAAAGGCGCTGCAAATGTTAGGCGAGCTTGCTCGATGGGTCACAATTACGATAAGCAGTAAAGGTGAGGCCTCGATTAAGATAGCGTCGCCGGAAGGTGGTCAGGAAAATAAGTCAAGCTGAATCGACTATCATCAGTTCGGTGGGGTGCGCGTGTCAGTTGCGCCAGAATTATCTCAACCGCAGCTCAAATGACGAATGCCGCGCGGAAATATACGCTGTAAACAAGGATTTTTTGGTCGGAGCGCCGAGATTTGAACTCGGGACCCCCAGTCCCCCAGACTGGTGCGCTAACCGGGCTGCGCTACGCTCCGAAATCGAGGGGGACTATAGGGGGCGGTAACTTTCCCCGCAACATGCGCTCGCCATTGGCGAATTCGCAACATAGAGTGGCCAAAAGCTCCTGCCCACCGTCTCGTTCATCGGAACCCCCTTGAAGCGGCTTTTCAGCGCGACCTTCAATTCGCTGCGCGGGCTTCGCGACGGCTTTGCCACCGAGCCCGCCTTGCGCGACGAATTGGTGCTCTTGGTCGTCGCCGTGCCGCTGGCGTTTTTTCTGGCGCCGAGCGCCGCGTGGTTCGCGGCGATGATCGGGGCCGTGCTGGTCATCCTCGCCGTCGAATTCCTCAACACCGGACTTGAGAAACTCGCCGATCACGTCACCCGCGAGCAGCACAAGGACATCCGCCGCATCAAGGATTTCGGCTCGGCGGCGGTGTTTTGTGCGCTCTGCCTTACCGGACTGGTGTGGCTGCTGGCGATCGCCGTGCGCTGCGGATTGTTCTGAGGATTCCGGCAAGAGGCCGCTCTTCACCCGGCGCGGCCGCCGCGGCACGGATCGGCCCGTACACCGCGGCGATCGTCAAAGCCACCGCTCCCGCCGCGTAAATTGCGGCATAGAGCGCGAGAAACTCGACCAGGTTGAAGCCGGCTGCGAATGCGCACACCG
>CAVOMM010000009.1:0-752961 GCA_963697025.1 uncultured Alphaproteobacteria bacterium
GTGAGCGGAAGGACCCATCGATGAGCGCCGACCTCGCCGCGCTTTGCTATCTCGTCGCCGGCGCCCTGTTCATCCTGGCGCTGCGCGGACTGTCGAATCCGGAGACCAGCCGGCGCGGCAATCTGTTGGGCATGACCGGCATGGCGATCGCGATCGTCACCACGCTGGCGGCCCATCCACCGGCGGATCTCACGGCGTGGGGACTGGTCGTGTTGGGCATGGCGATCGGCGGCGGTACCGGCGCGGTGATCGCGCGGCGCGTGCCGATGACATCGATGCCGGAGCTGGTCGCCGCCTTCCATTCGCTGGTCGGCATGGCGGCGGTGCTGGTCGCCGCCGGCGCGCTTTATGCGCCCTCTGCCTTCGGCATCGGCTCGGAAGGCGCCATCCACAGCCAGAGCCTGATCGAAATGTCGCTTGGCGTCGCGATCGGCGCCGTTACTTTCACCGGCTCGGTGATCGCGTTCCTCAAACTCTCCGGCCGCATGAGCGGCGCGCCGATCACGCTGCCGGGCCGCCACGTCATCAACATCGCGCTGGCTGTCGGTCTCGTCGCCCTTATCGTCTCGTTTTTCGAGGCGCAGCAGCATCTCACCTTCTGGCTGATCGCCGCGGTGTCGTTCCTGCTCGGCGTGCTCATCATCATCCCGATCGGCGGCGCCGACATGCCGGTCGTGATCTCGATGCTCAATTCCTATTCCGGCTGGGCCGCGGCCGGCATCGGCTTCACGCTGGAGAATACCGCGCTGATCATCACCGGCGCGCTGGTCGGCTCCTCGGGCGCGATCCTGTCCTACATCATGTGCAAGGGCATGAATCGGTCGTTCATCTCGGTGATCCTCGGCGGCTTCGGCGGCGAAGTGGCGGGCCCAGCGGCCGCGGCCGGCGACCGCCCGGTCAAGATCGGTTCGGCCGAGGATGCGGCGTTCATTTTGAAGAATGCCGGCAAGGTCATCATCGTGCCCGGCTACGGCATGGCGGTGGCGCAGGCGCAGCATGCGCTGCGCGAGATGGGCGACAAGCTCAAGCACGAAGGCGTCGAGGTCAAATACGCCATCCATCCGGTCGCAGGCCGCATGCCGGGCCACATGAACGTGCTGCTCGCCGAAGCCAACGTGCCCTACGACGACGTGTTCGAGCTGGAAAACATCAACTCGGAATTTGCCCAGGCCGACGTCGCCTATGTCATCGGCGCCAACGACGTCACCAATCCGGCGGCCGAGGACGATCCGAAATCGCCGATCTACGGCATGCCGGTGCTGCAGGTGTGGAAGGCCGGCACCGTGATGTTCAACAAGCGCTCGCTTGCCTCGGGCTATGCCGGCATCGACAACCCGCTGTTCTACCGCGACAACACCATGATGCTGCTCGGTGACGCCAAGAAAATGACCGAAGAGATCGTCAAAGCGTTGTAAAACTCGGTCGATGACTGAGAACTCTCCGCCGAAACCGCCCACCCCGATTCGCGCCCGGCGCTGGTCCCGACCGGCATCGCCACCGGCGCGGCCGCGACCCTATCGCATGGCGATGCGTCTTATCGGCATCCCGGCCGCCGCGATTGCCGGCGTATTGATCTATCGCGGTTTGCGCGATCGCTTCGTTCTTCCGGAATGCGATTCGGGACGCGCCAAACATACGCTCGCCGACGTGCTCAAACAGTTGCAGCTCGAGCCGACGCAGTACGAGCCGATCAAGGCCGTTTCGACGAGCAAAGAGCAAGTCGTCTGTAATGCGGTTTTGCCGTTGCCGCAGGGTGGCAGCGTGGTTGTCGACTACATATTTTATTGGAACGGCAATAAAGCCGGCATGAAGTATTCGATCTCCCGAAAACCGTCGTGAACAAGCCGAAAACACATACCGGCCGCGGAACCGGTCCGGTCGCTAAGGCTTTGTCTGCCGTGGATCGCGGCACGGCGGCGAACGGCGGAGTTTTTATGCGGTTGGGAAATGGGTCGCTCCCTTGGATGATGCGGGCCGGCTATGCGGCGAGAGGCGTCGTCTTTCTCATCATCGGGGGCTTCGCGCTGCTCGCTGCCGGCGGTCTCGGCGAGCATCCGCAAGGCACCCGCGACGCGCTGGAGCTGCTGTTCGAAAAACCGTTTGGCGGCTATTTCTTGTGGGCATTGGCCATCGGTCTGTTGTGCTTTGCCGGCTGGCGCTTGCGGCAAGCCGTCTTTGACTTGGAGTGCCGCGGCAGCGGCCCCTACGGCCTGATGCGGCGCGGCGTGCTGGCCGGCAGCGGCGTATTTTATGTCGCACTTGCTGCGGCGACCGCTCGCATCACGTTCGCGGAGCGCCGTGTAAGCGAGGATCAAGCGGCGCGCGAATGGACCGCTTGGGTCATGGCGCAACCGCTTGGGCGCGCGGCGATCGCGCTGATTGCGGCCGGGTTCGCGGCTTTCGCGATCGCCCTTGCGGTAAAGGCAATCCGGGCGCCGCATCGGCATCGCCACGATGGCGGTCATGCCAGACCGGCTTGGGCGGATGTGCTCGGCTCGTTCGGAACCCTAACGCGAGCCGGCGTATTTCTCATGCTCGGTATCTTCCTTGCCGCCGCCGCCTACGATTCTGATTCGCGCGAAGCGGTGAGCTTGGCCGGCGTGCTGCGCGCGATGCAGCAGCAGTCCAACGGCGGCGTATTGCTCGGGATCGCGGCGCTCGGCCTTCTGGCGTTCGGCTGCTTCGAAATTATCGAAGCTGCGGTGCGCCGCGCCGACGGGCCGCAACCGGCCAGTGCAAAGCCGAAGTTCAGCCGCGTGGCGTCCCGTAACCGCCGGCGGTCGGCGTCTGAATGATGATCGTCTCGCCGGCATCGATCACGGTGGCGTCGCAGCCTTCGAGCTTTTCCATGCGGCCGTCCTTGCGGCGCACCCAATTCTCGCCGACCTGACCATCGCCGCCGCCGGCGAGCCCGAACGGCGGCACGCGGCGATGGCCGGAGAGCACCGTGCATTCCATTTTTTCCAGGAAACGGATGGTGCGGCGGATGCCGTCGCCGGCGTTCCACTCGCCGCGTCCGCCTGAGCCTTTGCGGATGTGAAAATCCTCCAGCAGCACCGGATAGCGGAATTCGAGAATCTCCGGATCGGTCAGCCGGGTATTGGTCATATGCGTGTGCACGGCATCGGTGCCGGGAAAGCCCGGTCCGGCCGGCGAGCCGGAGCAGATGGTCTCGTAATACTGATAGCGCGCGTTGCCGAAATTGAGATTGTTCATGGTGCCTTGCGCCGCAGCCATGGCGCCGAGCGCGCCAAACAGGCAATTGGTCACTTCCTGCGAAGTCTCGACATTGCCGGCGACGACGGCAGCGGGGAACTCCGGCGACAGCATCGACTTTTTCGGAATAACGATGCGGATCGGCCGCAGGCAGCCGGCATTCATCGGAATGTCGTCGTCGACCATGACGCGGAACACGTAGAGTACCGCGGCGCGCGTCACCGGCTCGGGCGCGTTGAAGTTCGATGGCTGCTGCGCACTGGTGCCGGTGAAATCGACCGTGGCTTCGCGCTTCTTCTTGTCGACGCTGATGCGGACTTTGATGGTATTGCCCTGGTCGGTCTCGATGGCGAAAGCGCTGTCGTGCAGCCGGTCGATGACGCGGCGCACGCTCTCGGCGGCATTATCCTGCACATGGCGCATATAGGCGCGCACGACGGGCAGGGTGAAATAACGCACCATCTTGCGCAGTTCGTGCACGCCCATCTCGTTGGCGGCGATCTGCGCCTTGATGTCGTTGACGTTCTGCAGCGGATTGCGCGCCGGATATTTGGCGCCTTCAAGCAGCGCGTAGGTTTCTTTCTCGCGAAAGCGGCCGCGGTCGACCAACTTGAAATTGTCGATATAGACGCCCTCCTGCTCGATCGTGGTCGCGTTCGGCGACATCGAGCCCGGCGAAATACCGCCGACATCGGCGTGATGGCCGCGCGAGGCAACCCAAAACAGGATCTTCTTGCCGTCGAACACCGGCGTGCAGACGGTGATATCGGGCAGATGCGTGCCGCCGTTGTAAGGGGCATTGATGGCATAGACGTCGCCCGGGCGGACCTTGCCCTTGTTCTCGCGAATGATGGTTTCCACCGCGCGGTCCATCGAGCCGAGATGCACCGGCATGTGCGGCGCGTTGGCGACCAGCGAGCCGTTGCCGTCGAACACTGCGCAAGAGAAATCGAGCCGCTCCTTGATGTTCACCGAATAGGCGGTGTTCTGCAAAGCGACGCCCATCTGTTCGGCGATCGACATGAACAGGTTGTTGAATACTTCGAGCATCACCGGGTCGGCATGGGTGCCGATGGCGCGCGTCCGCTTGAGCTTTTGCACTCGCCGCAGCACCAGATGATTCTTCGCCGTGAGTTCGGCCTGCCAGCCGTGCTCGATGACGACAGTCTGATGCGGCTCGACGATGATGGCCGGGCCCTTGACCTTACTGCCGGGAATAAGCTGGCCACGCGTATAGACCAGGGCACGGTGCCATTTGCCGTCGGAGAAAAAGCGGGTGCGCCGTGCCGGCGCCGGCAGCTTCGTTCGTTTTGTCTTGCGCGCCGTTTCCTTGAATGTCGCGCCGCCGCCAACCGCCTCGACCGAGACCGCCTCGATGACCAAGGATTTTTTGCGATCGATGAAGCCGAATTGGGCCTTGTGGGCCTTTTCGAAGGCCGATTTCATCCTCCGCAGCGAAACGAGAATTTTCCCACTGCCGGCGTCGACGACGAGCGGCGTGTCCGTTCCGGCGTAGCGGATGTGGGCGCGCACATGGAGCTTGATGCCTTTCGCTGCAACGCCCTGAGCGGCGACCTCTTCGGTGACTGTGCGCGCCAAGCGCCGCGATACGCTTTGCAGCGTCGCGCGCGCCTTGTCGCCGAACGGCTCTTCTATCGCCTGCTGGCGCACGCTGCGGATGTCGGCAAGCCCCATGCCATAGGCCGAGAGCAGCGACGATAGCGGATGGATCAGCACGCTCTCCATGCCAAGCGCATCGGCGACCAGGCAGGCGTGCTGCCCGCCGGCGCCGCCGAAGCAATTGAGCGCATAGCGCGTTACATCGTAGCCGCGCTGCACCGAAATCTTCTTGATCGCGTTGGCCATATTCTCGACCGCGATCTTGATAAAGCCGTCGGCGACCTGTTCGGCGCTGCGCCCGTCGCCGATGTCCTTTGCCAGCGCGGCGAAGGTCTGGCGCACCGCGGCGGCATCGAGCGGCAAGTTTTGCGCGGGTCCGAAAATCTTTGGGAAAAAATCCGGGATGAGCTTGCCGACCATGACGTTGGCGTCGGTCACCGCCAGCGGGCCGCCGCGGCGATAGCATTTCGGGCCCGGATTGGCGCCGGCGGAATCTGGGCCGACGCGAAACCGCGCGCCGTCGAAATGCAGGATCGAGCCGCCGCCGGCCGCGACGGTGTGAATCAGCATCATCGGCGCGCGCATGCGCACCCCGGCGACCTCGGTCTCGAAGGCGCGCTCGTACTCGCCGGCATAATGCGACACGTCGGTCGAGGTGCCGCCCATGTCGAAGCCGATCAGCCGCGAAAAGCCGGCCGAGCGTCCGGTCTCAGCCATGCCGACCACGCCGGCGGCCGGGCCCGACAGGATCGCGTCCTTGCCACGGAACAGCTCCGCCGCCGTCAGGCCGCCCGACGACATCATGAACATCAGGCGGATCGCGGCGCCCGTGCTGTCCAGGTCGTCCGCCACCTGGGCCACGTAGTTGCGCAAGATCGGCGACAGGTATCCGTCGACAACGGTGGTGTCGCCCCGGCCGACCAGCTTGATCAGCGGCGAGACTTCGTGGCTGGCTGAGACTTGCGGAAAACCGAGCTCGCGCGCCAGCGCCACCACTTGTTTTTCGTGATCGCTGTAGCGATAGGCGTGCATCAGCACGACGGCGACGGCGCGGATGCCGTCGGCCTTGGCGCGTTCAAGCTCCTTGCGCACGGCCGCGAGATCGACCGCGCGCTCCACGGTGCCGTCAGCGCGCACGCGCTCGTCGACCTCGACGACGCGCTCATAGAGCATGTCCGGCTTGATGATGTGCTTGGCGAAGATCTTCGGCCGCGCCTGGTAGCCGATGCGCAGCGCGTCGCGGAAGCCCTTGGTGATCAAAAGCAGCGTCCGTTCGCCCTTGCGCTCCAGCAGCGCATTGGTGGCGACCGTCGTGCCCATTTTGACGGCGGAGATTTGCTTGCTCGGGATCGGCGCGCCGGGCTCGAGCCCCAGCAGATGGCGGATGCCATGCACCGCCGCATCCCGATAGGCTTCGGGATTTTCCGAAAGCAGCTTGTGGGTGACGAGCGCGCCGTCCGGCCGCCTGCCGATCACGTCGGTAAAGGTGCCGCCGCGATCGATCCAGAATTCCCAGCTCGCAGTCATACGATCGGTCCTGGGCTCGATCCTGCCCGTCTTTTGTGCCAGGTTGGGGCGAAGCGAGCCCGCGACGGATAGCCCTAAGACGACTAGTTGAGGAAACAACGATGCACAAGATCGCAATCTCGGAAGCCGCCCGCAACCGCATGATCGGCCGGACCGGCAAAGCGCACCCGTTCGACGAAATCGATCCACGCAAAGCCGCTTTGGTTGTGATCGATATGCAGAATTATTTTTGCAAGCCCGGTCATCAGGGCGAGGTTCCGGCGTCCCGGGAGATCGTGCCGAACATCAACCGGCTCGCCGCCGATCTGCGCCGCCGCGGCGGGCTTGTCGTCTGGGTGCGCAACGGTACCCGCGATACGCGCGAAAGCTGGTCGAACTATCACGAATTCCTGCACACGCCGGACCGCTGTGAGCGGCGCTATGCGGCGATGGATGTCGACGGTGACGGCTACGCCTATTGGCACTTAAACGATATTCGTCCGGAGGACGCCCAGGTGACGAAGACGCGCTACAGCGCCTTCATTCAGGGCTCCTCCAATATCGAGCGCCTGTTGTGCGACCGCGGCATCGATACGCTTCTGATCACCGGCACTGCAACCAATGTCTGCTGCGAAAGCTCCGCGCGCGACGCCATGATGCTCAATTTCAAGGTGGTCATGGTGTCGGACGGCCTCGCCACCCATAACGACGAGGAACACAACGCGGCGTTGTCGATCTTTTACGGCCTGTTCGGCGACGTGCAGACCACGGACGAGGCCATCGGATCGCTCGCCCGCGGCGACAAAGCGCGCGCCGCCGCTTAAGCCGGCGCCTTCAGGTCCTCCGGCGTCGGGACGAATTTCTCCATCTTCGGCGGCGCGCCGTTCTTGCGCATCTCTTCGAGCCAGATGCGGTGAATGCGCGGGTCCTGATCCTCGTACTCGATCTGGTCGCCGCCGTCCTTGACGCTCTTCGACACCGCCGGCAGGTCGTCGCCGCCGGCGCCAAGCAGCGAAATGCGGTTTGCCAGCGTGGTCGGATAGCGTAAGCCGCCGACCGCGGTGGCAAGATAGCGCGCCGGCTGCGGGCCGGTGTTGAAATGCTGATGAAACTGGCGGTCGGACGGCACCAGCACCATGCCGTGCTTCCAGTCGATGCGGCGGAACTCCTTGTCGTTTTCGTACCACAGCAGCGAGAAGCCTTGGCCCATCACGCACATCACGTGGAAGCTCGGCCCGTGGCGGTGGCCTTTCTTATAGGTGCCGACCGGCATTTCCGAGATATGCGCGTGCATGGTGCCGTCGGCGAGCACGAACATGATGTTGGTGCCGCCGGCGCCGCGATCGCCCCAGGTTTTCAGCTCGATAGCGGTGAGATCGGGAACGAAATTGGTCTCCCACATATGATTGCCCGGCCGCACGGTGATGAGATCGCCATCGCCGGTGAAATATTCACTCTTGCCGGAGCGCTCGGCGAAATCGAAGGCGTTGCCGAACACGAAAGCTTCGTTGTGGAACACGTTCATCACCATCGGCAGGTTGGTGGTGCTGACCAGAAGCGCGCGCTCGACGCCGCTGCCGTTGAAGTGTCGGTGCTTGGCGTTGAGCGGAATGGCGAACAGGCTCTTCTCGCCCCATTCGAAGCTGCGCTTGGTGCCGTCGGCGAATTCGAGCTGGGTCGAGCCGTGGCCTTCGAGGACGTAGATGACCTCTTCGTAGAGATGCCGCTGCGGCGCGGTGGATTTGCCGCCGGCAATCTCGAACACGAACATGTTGGCGAAATCGCCGCGGCCCTTCAGATGTACCGCGGCGCCGTTGACGCCGTAACGCGGCCACGGCGCGGTAGCGACGTCGAACAGATAGACGCCGTAATCCTCGGTGACCGGAATGCTTTCGCCGGCAAGCCAGTCGAGATAGGGATCGACGCCGTAACGCGGCTTGGCTTGGATGGTCTCGCGAATGTTCATGTGTTCCTCCGGCACCGGCTCATGGAAGAGAGATTACATGGTCGAGCGATAGGACGCTACGCAAACAACAGCGATTTGATCACCACCGGCACCACGCCGGGCGGCGCGATCAACTCGCCGACGTCGACGAAGTCGAGCTCGTGAAGGTCCATGCCGTCGATGGAGACGATCTTCCCCGGCCAGTTAAGCTCGCGATGCAGGATACGGCCGAAGGTCTTGCCGATATCGCCGTCGATCATCAGCAGCAGGAGCTTGATCCGGTCCCGCAGCGGCGCGAGCGCGCGCAGAATTCCTTCGCCGGCCGCCTTCAATCGCGCATGTTCGGGATCGCCATGCCAGCCGAAGGCGATGGCGACGCTATTCGTATGGTCGAGGTCGATCTCGTCCATTCCCGCGCCGACGGCGGCGGTGAGGCGCGCCTGATCGATATCACCTGCGGATTCGAAGGTAACGCGCAACACCGGCACGTTGTGCACCGGCAGCACATAGGGATCGGGCAGGTAGATGGTCTTGCCGCTGACCTGCACCGTGAATTGCGAGGCGCCGATAACGGTGGCGCGGATGCGCTGGCCGGGATCGATCAGCGGCAGACCGCTGCGCCGGCTCAGTTCCGGGGCGAGGTCCGCCGCTAGCAGCTTGGCGATATCGCCGTATTCCTGTTGCTCGTGGCCGAACATGTATTCGGCGACGCCACCGGAGAAGGTGATGGCGGTCGGCGACGGCCCCCTCGGCAGGCGTTCGGTGAGAAGAAGCGATTGGCCAAGCGCATCGAGCGGCGCGTCGAGGATCATGTCGGTCGCGACCTGTGCCAGCCGCTGCGCAATCTTGCGGCGGAGGGACTCATCGGCCAGCGCCTGCGGCGAGATTTCGATCTGCAGATCGTCGGCGACGAGCTGCGCCGATTGGTCGATACGGCTCCACGCGCCGTTTGCGTCGGTGGCGACGAGCCGGCCGCCGACGGCGAAGGCCGAAAGCCCGAGGATGGCGCCGCGATCGATCAAGGCAAGCTTGGTGGTACCGCCGCCGATATCGGCGTGGAGCAGGCATATATTGCGCGCCTTCGACAGCGCCACCGCGCCAGAACCGTGCGCCGCGAGCCGGCATTCGAGCTTATGGCCGGCGGTGGCGCAGACGAATTTCCCGGCGTCGGCGGCGAACAATTCGTCGATGGCGCGGGCGTTCTTGCGCTTGATCGCCTCGCCGGTGAGGATGACGGCGCCGGAATCGATCTCGCTTTGCGTGCGACCGGCCTCGCGATAACAGCGGGCGATGAAACCGCCCAGTTCGGCCGCGTCGATGGTGCCGTCCGGCAAAAACGGCGTCAGCAGGATCGGCGAGCGCCACACGATTTCGCGGCCGACGACGACGAAGCGGCTGGACAGGCCTTGCGACTGCCGCTGCAAGGCGACTTTGGCGAATAACAGGTGCAACGTCGAGCTGCCGATATCGATGCCGACGGTGGTGAAGCTGACGTTGTCCTGATCCCAGATCGAGCGCGCGATCGCGGCACGCTCGGCCGCGGTCTCGATATGTTCGTGGGAGAAATCGACCTCGTGCATCGGGGGCACAATGCCGCGCGCCGTAACGATGATCAACCTGGCTTAGTTCGGCGCCTTATCCTGCGCCAACAGGCCGGCAACGGTCCTGATCTCGTTGCGGGCGTATTTGGGCAGGCCGGCGCTGATCGAGCTGCCGGAGTTGAACGACGACTGGCCCATCAGGACCTGCGCCGGCACCAGGTTGCGCAGGACCGGAATCCTCTCGAAGCCGCGCTTTTCGTCGAGCACTCGCGCCTTGATGGCAAGCGACATGAAGGCGGTGACCACGGTTTTGTTGGAGTCGGCCGGATCGACCTGGAACACGGCGAAGAATTTGCCGAATTTCATGATCTCGTTGACGTAGAAAATATCCTGCTCGAGCACGCCCGAGATCGGGGTGTCGAGCCCCGTCAATTGCTGCAGGCCCGGCTGATCGAGATCGGCGGGGGCGAGCGCCGAGAGTTCGCTTTGGAAATCGATGTGGTCGGCGACCTTCTTGACGCTGTCGCGCAGCTTGTTGACCAGCAGGATTCCCATCGGGATCCTGCCCTCGAGTCTATAGGTCGACTGGATGCAGATCGAGGTCGTTCGTCCGGTGCACCATTTGCAGTCGGCATTGTCGTTGCCGGTGCCGGCCTCGTCCTTGAACGTGGTCACGTCCGCGGCGGTGATCAGCTTGTGCTTGATCGCCGGGTCGATCTTTTCCAGAAACGGCAACGTCACGTATTGCGAAAGATCGATGGCGCTTGGCGCCTTGCCGAGCACGAAGCGGGCTTGCGCCACGTACATATAAAGCTTTTCGGTGACTTTCTGGCCTTGCGCGCCGCTTGTGGTCGGCTTGTCGACAGTCGGTTCGGTATAAGCGGGAAACAACGCCAGGAATTTTTTCTCGTTGGGATGTTTCTCCGCCCACTCGTCGAAGCGGGTGAGCGCCGTCTCGCTGTCGATCGCGCCCGGGCTGGTATGATCGCTGAAGTCGATGGTGCCGGGCTTGATGTCCGCGACGTTCGTACTGCGCGCGGCGCTCACCTCCACGATCTGGAAATCTTGCGCGCAAGCGGGCGAGGCGGCGGCGAAAAAGCCAACCGCTGCGCCAGCAAGCAGGATCGAATGCACGTCAGTGTGCCGGAGGCCCATCCCAAAAACTCTCGCGGATATCTCTTAATGGAATGCTAGCGATTCACCGGCCGCCCCAGAAGTAACCCTGGTTGGGCGGCGGCGGTTGCTCGTTCCAAGGCCGAAACAGGCCGAACAAGCCGCGCGACATCGGCTGCTGCGGCGGCAGCGGCTGCCAACCGCGATTCGGATAATAGGATCGGCCGCTGTTGTCGCCGGCCCCGCCCCAGAACGGATTGGATTCGCCGCCTTGATAGGCATAGGCGTCGTCCTGCGACAGTAATTGATATTGGGTGTCCGCCACCTGGCCGTCGGCGCCGCGGCGAAAGTGCTCGATAAAATTGCCGCCGTTCATCCGGTTGCCGCTCATATAATCGATCGGGATGTCGACGAGCTCGCGCCGCGCTTGCGGCGATGGTCCGGAGAGCGGCGCCTTCGGCGCGACATTGTCGGCCCACACCGACTGGATGATCGGCTGGAAGATCGGCAGCGCCACCCGCGCGCCGTCTTCGCTCGGCCCGAGCGAGCGGCGCTTGCCGTCGGCATTGTCGTAGCCGACCCAGACCGCCACGGTGACGTCATTGGTGAAGCCGATGAACCAGCCGTCGACGGCGTCCTCGGTCGTGCCGGTCTTGCCGGCCACGTAAGGCGACAGCGACGCGATCGCGCGCGCGGTGCCGCGCGCGACCACGCCCTGCAACAGGGTCTTGAGCTGATAGAACGCGGCCGGGTCGGCGGCGCCGATCCGCGGCAGCGGCGTATTGGGATATTGATAGATGGTGCGGCCATCCTGCTCGATGGAATCGATACCGTGCGGTTGCGGCAGCGCGCCTTCGTTGGCGATGGCGGCATAGAACGCGGCGAGATCGATCATCTTGACCGGCTGGGCGCCGAGAATGAACGGGTAATAGCGAACGCATTGCGGGTAGATTTTCGCGGCGACCGCGGTGGCGCAAATATCGTCGAGGCTCTTCTCCGGGCTGGCGTCGACGCCGCCGTCGAGCAGGTGGGCGGTAATGACGTTGACTGAATTTTCCAGGCCGCGGCGCAGCGTGTAAACACCGCCTTCGCTGTAATCGGCGTTGCGCGGCGACCAGTAATCCTCCTCGCGCGCGTTGCTGCCGAACTCGCGGCTGATGACGTCGCGGCCGTCGATGCCGCTGCCGATCGGCGGAAACGTGATCGGCTCGTTGGGGATCAGCGTGTTCGGCTGCAGGCCGCGCTGCAGCGCCGTCAGATAGGTCACCGGCTTCATTGCCGAGCCGGGCTGGCGCTGCGTCTGTGCGGTGCGATTGAGCTGGCTCAGCGGATAGGAAAAGCTTCCCGCCATGGCGAGGATGCGGCCGGTCTTGTTCTCCAGCACCAGTGCCGCACCCTGCACCGTCGGCCGCACGCGCAATTGCGCCTGGGCGGTGGGCGGCGCGGCGTTGCTCCTGGTTCTGCTATCCCGCTTGGGCGCGACGTATCTGGGCTCGACGACGTTGACGTAGACGACGTCGTAGAGGCCGAGTTGGCGTCTGATCGTGGCCGACCAGGTCGTCAACGGCACGATGCGGCCGTCGGGCAGGCCGACACGGATCGCGCCATCGCCGTATTTGCCGCCTTTCTGCAACACCACGGCCGGCGTCCAATGCACGTCGTAGAGCGGCAGGTGGACGGCTTGCAGCGCCTGCAGCCACGCCGGCAGCGCGGACTTGTTGTCGACTTCAAGCTTCTGCACCGCGTCGGCGATATTCGCCTCCGGGCCGCGAAACAGGGCCCGGCCGGTCGAGATTTCGTAATGCGCCAAGCCCTCCTGCAGCGCGGCCTCGGTGTCGTGCTGCAATTGCGCGTTGATGGTCGAGTGCACCGAGTAGGAATCGGCCGTCAGGCTGGCGACGCCGTCGGCTTTGGCCTCGCGGCCGAGGAAATCGACGAAATGGAATCCGCTGTCGCGGTGCGGATGGGCAAAGGCGATGAGCTTCGGCGGCGACGCCAGCGCCTGGTTCTTCCGCGCCGCGGTGATGACGCCGTCCTCCTGCATGCGGTCGAGCACGTAAGTAAGACGATCGCGGGCGCGATCAGGGTGGCGGTCAGGATTGTAATAGTTCGGACCCTTGAGCAGGCCGGCCAGCATCGCGCCCTCGCCGAGCGAGAGATCTTTCGCCGATTTGCCGAAATAGCTGCGCGCCGCCATCTCGACGCCCCAGGAGGCGCGGCCGAGATAGGCGGAGTTGAGATAGAGCTCGAGGATGTCCTTTTTGCTCAGCGTGTTTTCCAGCCGCGACGCCACGATCATTTCGCGGATCTTGCGCTCATAGGTTACGTCCTCGCCGACCAGGAGGTTCTTCACCACCTGCTGGGTGATGGTCGAGCCGCCCTGCGGCCGGCCCGGCTCGGCGAGATCGCCGATGAAGGCGCGGATGATGCCGCGTTCGTCGACGCCGTGGTGCTGATAGAAGCGGCGATCCTCGGCGGCGATGAAAGCCTTCTGCACCTGATCGGGAACGTCGGCGAGCGTGACCCAGATGCGCCGATTGCCGGGCTCGAACACGTCGGCGAAATCCTTGCCGCTGCTGTCGAGCACCTGGCTCAGGCTCGGCAGTTTGCGGCCTTTGAGCGTCGCCGGGTCCGGTAGATCGGTCGCCGCGGTGTTGAAAAAATCGATGACTTGACCGAGGTCGACGACTGGCGTGGTGACCGGTTCATTCTTGCAGAACTGATGATAGGCGGTATTGAGGTCCGCAAAGTTCAGCCCATGGAACGCTGGGATGTTGGCGCCGGCCGCCGTGGGGTCGTTAAGCGCTGTCGAAATGAGGTCGTCGAGGTTGATCGATTCGATGTCGAACGCCTGCTTCATATGCTCGCAGCCGTTGCGCAATATCTGGACCACTTCGGCTTGATCCTGCACCGGATCGAAATGCGTCTTGACCGCTTGCGGCTGCGTCGTGACCTCGCTCAACGCGAGCGCCGCCGCAAAAAGCTTGACCAGGATGGTGTCCATATGGACTGCGGCTGGGACGGCGGAGCGGCCGGGTTCGAGGGACGCAACGGTACAACGGCGATTATAGCGATCTGATCCTTACAAAAAGACTTTTTTGCGGGCGCCAAAGCCTCGGGCCGGAGCGTGACAATCGCATGATCGGGTGGCGGCCACGATAGGCGCGGCCCGGTTATGCGGTGTTCATTTTTTGCCCGGAGCGAGGCCGTCAAAATGGCCGCGGTATTGCAGCCAGGCGAGCAGCAGCAGTGCCGGCGTCCCGGACACCGCGCAGATCGCAAAAAACCAAGGCCAGCCGGTCGCCGCGGCGATAAAACCCGCTCCCGACGACAGATAGGTGCGGCCGAAGGCCGCGAGGGCGGTGAGGAGAGCGTATTGTGTCGCGGTATGCAGCGGATTGCGACACAGCGCCGAGAGATAAGCAACGAAAATCACCGTGCCGATGGCGCTGGTGAAGTTTTCGGCGACGATGGCAAAGGTCAGCCATGCTGTGTTGTGCCCCACGACCGCCTGCCAGGAGAAGGCGAGATTGGCGAGCCCTTGCAGCGCGCCGCCGAGCCACAGGCTTGCCGGCAGCGAGAAAGCGCGGGCGACAAAGCCGCCGGCAAAGCCGCCGGTCAGCGTCGCCGCCAGCCCGACGCCCTTGATGATCGCGGCGTATTCGTTGCGCGAAAATCCAAGATCGATCACGAATGGCGCCGTCATGGCGCCCGACAGCGCATCGGTGAACTTGAACAACACGACAAAGACGAGGACGACGAACGCCAGATCGCGCGTGAGAAACTCGGAGAATGCTCCGATTGCCGCTTCGATGACGCGCTGGAGATTATTTTCCCGCACGTGGACGGCGTCGGCGGCAGCCGACTTTTCTGGCTCATCGGCTATGAGCGTGGTCGCGATGCCGATGACGACCAGCACGGCCATGACGGTATAGCCCGCGCTCCACGCGCCGTGGCGATTGAAGCCGAACACGCTTTCGAACCCGCTGACCAAAAATAACGCGCCGGCGGTCGAGACCAGCATGCCGATGCGATAGGCGGCGACGTAGGACGCCATGCCGGCCGCCTGTTCGCTTTCGTCCAAGATTTCGACCCGGAACGCGTCGATGATGATGTCCTGCGTCGCCGAGGCGGTAGCGACGAGGAGCGCCCCGACCGCGACGAGGAACGGCGACACCGACGGATCGCAAGTACCAAGGAAGATGATCGCCGCGATCAGCAGAAACTGCGACAGCAACAGCCAGCCGCGGCGCCGGCCGAAACGGCGCGACAGCAGCGGCACGTCGAGCGCATCGATCAAGGGCGCCCACAGGAATTTGATGGTGTAGGGCGTGCCGACCAGCGCGAACAGGCCGATGGTGCCGAGATTGACGCCGGCCTCGGTCATCCAAACCAGAAGCGTCGATCCCGATAAAGCCAGCGGCAGACCCGACGAAAAGCCGAGAAACAGCACGATCAGGACGCGCCGTTTGAGATAGACGGCGAGCGTGTCCGCGAATGAAAGGCGAGGGGATGCGACGCTGGCGCCGGGCTCGGGCGTTACCGCCATGCGCCGCTACTCGCCCGCTTCCAGCTTGCGTATGGGGGCGGCGACAACGTTCGAGGCGGCCTCAGCATCGCCGCTGAATTCGACCTGCGCAATGCGCTCGCCGCGGCCCTCGATCTTCTCGATCGAAATGATCGACTGCCGGATGTCTTCGGTCGATTGGTTGAAATGGGTCTGCAATTTGCGCACGCGATCGCCCAACAGGCTTACATCCTTCATCAGGCGTCCGACTTCGTCGCGGATCTGATCGGCCGCCTCGCGCATGCGGGCGTCCCGCTGGCTTTGCCGCACCAGCTGGATCGCCAGCATCAGCAGCGAGGGCGAAACGATGACGATCTTGGCGCGGAACGCCTTCTGCACGACGTCGTCGAAGTCCTCGTGCAACTCGGCATAAACTGATTCGGACGGCACGAACATGAAGGCCATGTCCTGGGTCTCGCCGGGAATAAGATATTTCTGCGCGATGTCGACGACATGCTTGGTGACGTCCTGGCGGATGCGCGCCGCGGCGAGTTTGCGCTCGTCATCGTTCTTGGCGTCGCGGTAGGCGGTCACGGCTTCGAGGGGAAACTTGGAATCGACGATCAGGGGCCGTTTGTCGGGAAGAAAAATCGCGCAATCGGGACGCAGCCGGTTGGACAGCGTGTATTGGAATTCGTAGCAGTCCTTCGGCAGGCCGTCGCGAATGATGATTTCCATGCGGCCTTGGCCAAAGGCGCCGCGCGATTGCTTGTTGGCGAGCACGCCATGCAGCGATGTCACCTGGGTGGCAAGCTCGCTGATGTTCTTCTGCGCGCTGTCGATCACCGCGAGCCGCTCGTGGAGCTTCTGCAGGTTCTCGGTGGTGTTCTGGGTGGTTTTCTGAATCGAATCGCCGAGCCGGTGCGAAACCGTATCGAGCCGCTCATTGACGGCATGCTGGAGCTGCGATTGGCGATCGCCCAGCATCCTGAGCATGGCTTCAAGCCGCGCCGCGGTATCGGCGTGAGCGCGGGCGAGCCCATCCAGCACTGCCGTGTCCGGGCCAGCGGCGCGGCGCGTCCTCCAGAGCACGATGCCGACCACGATTGCCGCAGCGCAGGCGGCAAGAACGGCCGCGAGGATCGGCAGGCTGTCGGTCATCGGTCTCTCCCTGTGTGGGACGCGATTCGCCCCGGAACGAAGAGCGAACGGTCATAACCCGTCATCGATCGCCAAGCAACGACCCGATCGGCCGCAATGCACGCATTGACCCCGCTTTGCTCAGCCCTTACATCGCCAATCCGACAACTTCGGAACATCTACGGCTATCCGCGAAATGGCTCTCCGCGACATCATCACGCTTCCCGACAAACGGCTGCGGCTCATCTCCGAGCCGGTCAAACATGTCGATGCCGGCGTCAAGAAGCTGATCGATGACATGTTCGAGACCATGTACAAGGCGCCCGGCATCGGGCTGGCGGCGATACAGATCGGCGTCGCCAAGCGCGTCATCACCATGGATTTGTCGAAGAAAGAGGACAATCACGAGCCGCAGGTCTTCATCAATCCTGAGATCGTCTGGAAGTCCGACGAGACGGCCAAATACGAAGAAGGCTGCCTGTCGATCCCGGACTATTACGAGGAAGTCGAGCGGCCCAAGGAAGTGAAGGTCAAATATCTCGACCGCGACGGCAAGCCGGCCGAGATCGAGGCCAAGGGCCTGCTGGCGACCTGCCTGCAGCACGAGATCGACCACATCAACGGCGTGCTGTTCATCGACCACCTCTCCAAGCTCAAGCGTGACCGCGTCATCAAGAAATTCGCCAAAGCCGCCAAAAAAGTGGAGGCGTGATTGGCGCTCCGCCTCGTCTTCATGGGCACGCCGGATTTCGCCGTGCCCACGCTGCTCGAGGTTGTCGGCGGCGGCCATGATGTCGCCGCCGTCTACACGCGCGCGCCGCGGCCAGCCGGGCGCGGCATGGCGCTGAACCCTTCGCCGGTCGCGCGCGAAGCCGAGCGGTTCGGTCTGCCGGTTCTCACGCCGAAGACTTTGCGAGATGCCGACGCCGCGGTAGCGATGCGCGCCCACGGTGCGGATGCCGCCGTCGTCGTCGCTTACGGCCTGATCCTGCCGCAGGCTATTCTCGATACTTTCCCGCTCGGCTCTTTCAACCTGCATGCCTCCCTACTGCCGCGTTGGCGCGGCGCGGCGCCGATCCATCGCGCCATCATGGCCGGCGACAAGGAGACCGGCGTGATGGTGATGAAGATGGACGAGGGGCTCGACACCGGGCCGATCGCCATGGCGCAGCGTGTCGCGATCGGGCCGGATGTGACGACCGGCGATCTGCACGACGAATTGGCGCGGCTCGGCGCCAAGCTGATGCTGATTGCGCTCGGCGCGCTCGAGCGCGGATCGTTGACGGTGACGCCGCAAGCCGCCGAAGGCGCGACTTACGCCGACAAGATCGATAAGCGCGAAACCCGCATCGACTGGACGCAGCCGTGGAATAAAGTTCACGACCATTGCCGCGGGCTGTCGCCATTTCCGGGCGCTTGGTTCGAGTTTGCCGGCTTGGGCCGCATCAAGGTGCTGCGCACCGCCAAAGGCGACGGCCTGGGCGAGCCGGGCCGTGTGCTCGATGAGCGATTGACCGTGGCCTGCGGCAGCGGTGCGGTGAGGATCGTCGAATTGCAGCGCGCCGGCGGCAAGCCGATGCACGCGGATGAATTTCTGCGCGGCACGCCGCTCGCGATCGGCAGCACCTTGCACTGAGCCTGATTCCGAAAACCGGACGCTGGTTTTCGGATAAGATCGCGCTGCAAAAAAATTGGCCATGCCCCGCTAAATGCCCCGCTACAAGCTCATCATCGAATATGACGGCACCCCCTTTATCGGCTGGCAGGCGCAGGATAACGGCGTCTCGGTGCAGGGCGTGCTGACGGAAGCCGTCGCCGCCTTCGCCGGCGAGCGTGTCAGCGTTTTCGGCGCCGGGCGCACCGATACCGGCGTGCACGCACTCGGTCAGGTCGCCCATATCGATCTCGCCAAGGACTGGGACACCGACAATGTGCGCGATGCAATCAATTTTCACCTGCGGCCGCAGCCGGTGGCCGTGCTTGCCGCGGAAAAGGTCGCTGCGGATTTCGACGCGCGCTTTTCGGCAATCAAGCGCCACTATCGCTATCGCGTCGTCAACCGCCGTGCCGACCTGACACTCGACCAGAACCGCGCCTGGCGCGTGCCGCGCCCGCTCGACAGCGCGGCGATGCACGCCGCCGCGCAAAGGCTGATCGGCAAGCACGACTTCACCACGTTTCGCTCCACCGAGTGCCAGGCCCAATCGCCGGTAAAAACGCTCGACCGGCTCGATGTCGTACGCGATGGCGACGAGGTGAGCGTTATTGCTGCGGCCCGGTCGTTCCTGCAGCATCAGGTGCGCTCGCTGGTCGGCTCGCTGGTGCATGTCGGCGAAGCCAAGTGGAGCGCCGACGATCTGGCGGCGGCGCTCGCGGCCCGGGACCGCACGCGGTGCGGCCAGGTCGCGCCGCCGCACGGGCTTTATCTGGTGCAGGTGGATTATTAGCTCGTCATCGATACAGGGTAAGACATGGCGAGCAAGGACGTTGAAGTTGTCGTAATCGGCGGCGGTGCGGCCGGTGTTGCCGCCGCCAAAAGGCTTCACCGGGCGTCGATCCGCTGCCTGTTGGTCGAAGCACGTTCCCGGCTCGGCGGTCGGGCGTGGACCGTCTACGATGAGAGCGGTCACGCGCTCGATCTCGGCTGCGGCTGGCTGCATTCCGCCGACCGCAATCCCTGGGTCGGCGTTGCGAAAGAGCAGGGCGCCGCAATCGACAAAACGCCGCCGCCCTGGATGAACAGGCCGCTGGAGGCGAGCTTCCCGCGCGCGGAGCACGCCGATTTTCGCCGCGCCTTCGGCGAATTTTATGCGCGGCTGGACGAGGCGGCGCAAAGCGAAGCCGACGCCGCGGCCTCGACCTTGCTCGATCCGGCGTCGCACTGGAATGCGCTGATCAATGCGATGAGCACTTATATCAGCGGCGCCGAGCTCGATCGGATTTCGCTGCAGGATCTGGATCGCTACCACTCGACCGATGTCAATTGGCGGGTCGTCAAAGGTTACGGCACGCTGATCGGCGGTTATGGCGCCGATGTTCCGCAGCTGCTCGATTGCCCGGTCAGCGTCGTCGATCACAGCGGCAAGCGGCTGAAAATCGAGACCGGCAAAGGCGCGATCGCGGCCGATCAGGCAATCGTGACCGTGCCGAGCACGATACTCGCCACAGAGCAGATTCAATTTATTCCAGCGCTGCCGGGCAAAACCGCGGCGGCGCGCGGCTTGCCGCTGGGGCTTGCCGACAAGCTTTTCATCGCGCTGGACGGCGCCGAGGAATTCGAAACGAGCGTCCGGCTGTTCGGGCACACCGACCGCGTGGCGACGGCCGGTTATCATATCAGGCCGTTCGGCTGGCCGATGATCGAGGCTTATTTTGGCGGGACTTGCGCCGCCGAACTGGAAGCGGGCGGCGAGGCGGCGTTTTTCGACTTTGCGGTTGCCGAACTGGTCGGCGTGCTCGGCAGTGCATTTGCCCGGCGCGTGAAGCCGATCCGCATGCATCGCTGGGGCAGCGATCCGTTTGCACTCGGCTCCTACTCGTTCGCCTCGCCCGGATGCGCCGATGGCCGGGCGACGCTGGCCGAGCCGGTCGACGGCCGGCTATTTTTTGCCGGCGAAGCGTGTTCACGACACGATTTCTCGACCGCGCATGGCGGCTATCTCACCGGTATGGCTGCCGCCGAGCAGGCGATCGCCGCGCGCAAAGTTAAGCGAAGTACTTCTCGATGATGCGCCGATAGATCGCGGTCAGCGTGACGAGATCGGCCACCGGCGTGCATTCGTCGACGGCATGCATGGTCTGACCGACCAGGCCGAATTCGAGCACCGGGCAGTAATCCTTGATAAAGCGTGCATCCGAGGTGCCGCCGCTGGTCGACAATGTCGGCTTGCGGCCGGTGACTTCGGCGATGGCCACGACCGCGAGATCGGTGAACGGCCCGGGCTTCGTGACAAAGACGTCGGCGTTCGACGGCTGCCAATCGATCGCGTAATGCACGCGCCCCGCCGCGGCGGCAGCGGCGCGGCGCTCGATCAGCATCTTGAGCGCCGCCTGGCTGTGACGGTCGTTATAGCGGATGTTAAAGCGCGCGCGCGCTTCGCCGGGAATGAGATTGACGGTCGTGTTGCCGACGTCGACCGAGGTGAATTCCAAGTTCGACGGCGCAAAAAGCTCGCTGCCTTGGTCGAGCGGCGCCTGCAGCGCGGTCGTCAGTGTCACGAGGCCGCGGATCGGATTGTCGGCGCGCTCTGGATAGGCGACGTGGCCCTGGCGGCCGGAAACGATCAGCGTGCCGTTGAGCGAACCGCGCCGACCGGCTTTTATGGTGTCGCCGACGGTTGCGACATTGCTCGGCTCGCCGAGGATGCAATGATCGAAGGTCTCGCCGCGTTCCGCAGCCCACTGCAAAAGCTTGATCGTGCCGTTGACCGCGACGCTTTCCTCGTCGCCGGTAATGAGAAACGAGATCGAACCCTTCGGTTTGCCGCCGCGCGCCGCCAGATAGTCGAGAGCCGCGGCAACGAAGCAGGCGATACCGCCTTTCATGTCGACCGCGCCGCGGCCGTAGAGCCTATCACCGGCGACTTCACCGGCGAATGGCGGATGCGACCAGGACGTTTCGTTGCCGGGCGGCACGACATCGGTATGGCCGGCGAACAACAAATTAGGCTTGGCGAGACCGATACGCGCGTAGAGATTATCGACCGGCGCGGTGCCGGGCTCGTCAAACACCGCGCGATGCACGGTAAATCCGGTTTGCGCCAACAGGCCCTGCAAGAAAGTCAGCGCGCCGCCTTCCTCCGGTGTGACGGAGCGGCAGCGGACAAGATCGCGGGCGATGGCGACGGGATCGGCAGTCATGCGGGGCCAGTGGTGACCGCGCGCAATGGAGCAGTCAAGTCCGCGGCGGCGATGTTGTCGGGCCGAGCGGGTCGGGGCCGTATTGATTGGGGCCGATCGTGCCACGGCGAAAACCGAGTTCGACGAGGAGGACAAGGCTCAGGACCGTGAACGGCAGCGCGATGCCGATCGATAACAGGCTGGGCTGATCGTCGGTGCCGGTCATTTCCAGCACGGTGAGGAGGTCAAGCAGCGCGCTCGCACCGAAGAACGCGATCAAGAGCCATAGCGGCAGATTGCGATCATGGGCGCGCTTTAGGGCGACGGCGAATTCCGGATAGGCGTAAGCCAGATCGACGATGGCGCTGAGCCGGTCGCCCTGGATCTCTTCGGCAAGGATATGCCCGAAAATCTCGGCGACGGCGAGCGCCGCAATCCCAATCCAGAAAGTCTGGCGGCTGATGCGGCCGTCGAAACCGGTGAAGAGGTATGCCCAATCCATCGGTGCGGCTTAATCCCGCAACAGTTCGTTGATGCTGGTCTTGGCGCGGGTCTTCTCGTCGACCCGCTTGACGATCACCGCGCAATAGAGATTCGGCGTCGCGGCCCCTCCCTTCCCGGCGATGCTGCCAGGCACCACCACCGAATAAGCCGGCACCTCGCCTTGCAGCGTGGCGCCGGTGTCGCGGTCGACGATCTTGGTCGAGGCGCCGAGGAAGACGCCCATCGACAGCACCGAGCCTTCGCGCACGATGACGCCCTCGGCGACTTCGGAGCGCGCGCCGATAAAGCAATTGTCCTCGACGATCACCGGACCGGCCTGCAGCGGTTCGAGTACGCCGCCGATGCCGGCGCCGCCGGAAATGTGACAATTTTTGCCGATCTGCGCGCATGAGCCGACGGTGGCCCAGGTGTCGACCATGGTGCCGGAATCGACATAGGCGCCGAGATTGACGAAGGACGGCATCAGCACCACGCCGGGAGCGATATAGGCCGAGCGGCGCACCACGCAGCCCGGTACGGCGCGGAATCCGGCGGCGCGGAAGCGCGCCTCGTCCCAGCGGTCGAATTTCGACGGTACCTTGTCCCACCACGCCGCGTCGCCCGGGCCGCCCGTGATGACGCTCATATCGTTCAAACGAAACGACAGCAGCACCGCTTTTTTGAGCCACTGATTGACGCGCCAAGAACCGTTGTCGCCCCGTTCGGCGACGCGCGCTGTGCCGCGGTCGAGCAAATCGAGCGCCTGCTCGACGGCGTCGCGCACCTCGCCCTTGGTCGACGGTCCGATCTCGTCGCGCCGCTCGAACGCGGCGTCGATGGTCTTGGCCAGATTATCGGCAATTCCGGCTGACATGATGTAGTTTCCCCGCTGCGCGGTTTGTCGGGTCAGCAACCCGCGATGTCAACTGCCACGATTGCCTTCGCTGCGTTCGGCCACGATACCGCGCAGAAATCCGGCAAGATCGTCGGTGACATGATCGACATGGGGCGCCTCGCGGCCGGCAAGCTCCCACTCCTCGCGCAACACGACACGGGCGCCTTCGGGCACCACCAGCACCGTGGTCATGCCGAGCGCATGCGGCACTTCGAGATTGCGGGCGAGGTCTTCGAAGATCGCCGCCCGCGTCGGATCGACCCGGTGACGGGCAAGGAAACGCTCATAAACCTTCGGCCGCGGTTTGGGCTCAAGCTCCGCCGCTCTGATATCGAACACGTCCTCGAAGTGTTGTTCGATGCCGAGCCGGCGCAGCACCGCATCGGCATGGTGGCGCGTGCCGTTGGTGAGAATGAGCTTGCGGCCTGGCAGCTTGGCGATGGCGGCGCCGAGCGCCGGATTGGGCTGCAATGGCGAATGGTCGATCTGATGCACGATTTCGAGGAATTGGTCGGGTTCGAGCCCGTGCTCCTCCATCAAGCCGCGCATGGTCGTGCCGTAGCGCCGGTAATAGTCCTTCTGCAGCCGGAACGCCTCTTCGTGGCTGATTTTGAGGAAATCGACGATGTAGTCGCGAATGCGGACGTCGACCTGCTGCCAGAGATTGACGTGATGCGGATAAAGCGTGTTGTCGAGATCGAAAACCCAGGTATCGACATGGCCGAATCCGCGCGCGGCGGCGCCGCGGCCGGCTTTGGTCGTCTCGGGACTCGTTATTGCCATGATTTCCACTGATGAGGCTGGGTCGGACGCGAATCAACTTAGCCGCAGGCGAGGTCGAAACAATCGATGCGCAGAACGCTTCGCAAGTCCATGCCATACCTGTTTGCATTGCTCGCCGGCACACTTGCCGGCGCTTGTGTCGCCGGTTTCGCGATCTATGCAGCGCATTCCTGACTAATCGCTAACCCGCCTCGCGCCAAGAGGTCGCCGGCACAAGGGCCTTGAGCGCGCCGTCGTGCAACCGTACCGGGTCGCGCTCGCCTTCCATGGCAAGCCGCAGCACGCAACGCGCCAGCTCGTCCGGCCTCACCGTCGTGTTGCCAATCGCCTTGAGCGTCAGCCACGCTTCATCGAAGGCGGCCTCCAGAACGACCAGCGTCTGGGGGTCGAACGAACTGTTGTGGAACCCCCGCATGGTTCCATCCTCACCGCTTCGTGCACGAGATGTTCTATGAGTTGACCGCGAAGCTTCAGCGCAAACTTGGCCGAGTTTGTGACGGCAAGCCATGATTTGCATCAAATACCGATGACGGATTGGTGTCCGGTTCCAGTTCCGCGATTTCGCTGATCAGCTTTTTCAAGATCGCATCGGCAAAGTTGTCATAGTTCGCGGCCGGAATCATGAACGCGCCCGGGCCGCCGATGACATTGTCGTAATAATAATGGTCGAGGGCGGGTTCGAGGGTGAGGATCGGCAGGCCGTTGATGCCGACACCGTCATGCACCGCTTCGTCGCGCGCCTGCGTCACCGGCCGGCCCCTGTTGTTGGCGCCGTCGCCGGAAATATCGACAATGCGCCGGGCGCCATGGAATGGACTCTGCGCCAACAGCAAGCGCGAATAGTCGATGGCGCCGCTGATCGATGTGCCGCCGCCGAACAGTTGCCGCGGCGCGGCCGCAATGGCGGCGGCAAGAGCGTTCGCAGTCGCTTCGTCCTTGATCAATGTCCAATCCACCACGACGACATGCAGCAACGGTCCGGTCCACTGCATCATGGTGACGGCGATCGACTGGGTGTCGAGCGAGCGGATCGCGTTCAAAACCTGGGGGTTGCGGAACGCCGCGGCGTAGCCCTGTTTCTGCAGCTCGAAGCGGTCGTTCGACACGCTGCCCGAAGCGTCGACCGCCAGCACCAGCGCAATCGAAACTTCGGCTTGCGTCGGCGACTGTTGCGGCGCCGGTGCCTGGGCATGAGCCGAAGTCGCGATCGTCAACCAGACAAGCGCGCCGAGTACGGCCCGGCGGCATGGCCGCGGCTGCATTACGCACTCAGCCGCGGCACCAGTCGCGTCACGTTGCCGTTGGCGATCGCCGCGAGATCGGCCGGCGGCAGACCAAGCTTGCGTAGATTTTCGATCTGATCGAGCGCGAAATACGGATAATCGGTTCCGTAGGTGATTTGCGAGGTCGGCACGAGCTTGGTCAGCGCCGTCATCGCCGCCGGATGCGTGGCGTTCGCCGTGTCGTAATAGAGTCGCCGGAATTCCGCTTCGATGCCGTCGGGAGCGAACCCGTTCGGGGCGCGGGCCTTTTGGTCGTAGAAAGCCTCGATGCGGCCGGCGAGGAACGGAATCGTGCCGCCGCCATGCGAGAACAGCCATTTGATATCGCGCAGCCGCGCGAACGTTCCGCTCAACAGCAGGCTTAGCACGGTGCGCGTGGTATCGTGCGGCACTTCGATGACCGCCGGAAAAGTGCCGACGCTGAGATTGGCGCAGCAATTCGCGACCAGCGGATGTACGAAAATCACCGCCTTGCGGCGATTAAGCTCTTCAAGCACCGGCCGGTAGGTCGGATGGCCGAGCCACTTGTCGCCGTAATTGGTTTGCAGGTTTATGCCGTCGGCCTTGAGCGTGTCGAAGGCGTATTCGATCTCTTTGAGCGTTGCGTCGATATCGAGCATCGACAGCGGCGCAAACAGGCCGTAGCGGCCCGGCTTGTCGCGCACCAATTCGGCGGCGAAATCGCAGCACAGGCGCGCCATGTCGTGCGCTTTTTCGGCGCCGTCGTCGAACCAGACGCCGGGTGTCGATGCCAGCGATAATATGCTCGTCGATATGCCGTTCTTGTCCATCGCCTCGAGATCGCTGTCGCGATTCCACGCGCTCTGCACGCCGAGATGCGGAATCTTGCGCTGGTCCTCCCAGTCGATCTGCCGTTTCTGATAGGCGGGCGGATAGAAATGATGGTGCGTATCGATCAATTTCGGCAGGGCCGGCTGCGCCTTGGCCTTGTTGTCGGGAAGGACCGCGGTCGCGCCGAAAGCCGCAGCGCCAGCCAGGAATTGCCGGCGCGAGGAATGGCAGGCACAGCCTAAGCTCCATCGCTTCCGTGTTGAGCCATCGCAATGCTGCGCGGCACCGCCCGCTTGAGCCTTCATGTTTTCCTCCCGACTGTTTTATTGCCGACCTTACATCAGGCCGGCGCCACACGCGACTATTCAAATCGGTCCGGCTTTCACCGCCACAACTGAAATGCGATCAGGGCCGCCAGCATGACGGCGCTGCCGATCCCTTGGATCGGCGTGATCGCCTCGCTCAAAAGCAGCGCGCTGAGGATCATCGCAGTCAGCGGCTCGAGATGCATGATCAGCGCGGTGCGGAATGGCCCGATCCGCATGGTCGAGACGAAGACGAACAGGATTGCCGCCGTCGTCGCCAGACTGAGCGCGACGAGGCAAATCCAGCCGAGCTCGGTTTGCGGCGGATGCCAGGTTTGCGTGCCCAGCGAAACAGCGACGAACACGGCGGTCGACGACAGCATCGAATACCACGTCGTCAACCGCGCGTCGGCGCCGACGAGATAGGCGCGGGTCGCCAGCAACACCGCGGTGCGGCAGCAGGCGGCGCCAAGCGCATAGGCGACCCCGGCGAAAGCGAGCCCCGCCGGATGCGCGCCGATCATGATGGCGAGGCCGCAAAAGGCGGCAACGGCGCACAGCACGCCCTTCCACCGCAACGGCTCGAGCCCGGCGAGCGAAGCGGTGAGCCCGGTCAACAGCGGATAGGTGAAGTAAGACAAGATCGCCGTTGGCACGTCGATCGCCGCGATCGCCTTGAACAGGCAGAATATGAGGCCGGCGAACATGATGCCGATTGCCATCGAGACCCAGCGCACCCGCGCGTCGGCGGACGGTTTGCGGCCGAAGCGAAGCCAGCTCGCGACAAAGGCCAGGCCGACGACGCTGCGAAACGACAGCATCGTGAGCACGTCGCAGCCGGTCGCCAGCACCAGCTTCGCCAGCACGTCGGATATGCCGAGCGCAGTGCCGGCGGCGACGCCGGGCGCCAGTGGAAATATCCTGCGTGAGACCAAATTGGCGGCTTGAGCCTGATCCGCTGCCGTCGAAGGCGAGGCGGCTTCAGCGTCTTTGAGCATGATCCTCCCCGAAAGCCGCTTGTCCCGATGAAAGATCGCGTTTTAAGCGTGGATGAGCGTACCGGCGCCGAGCTCGGTGAACAATTCGAGCAAGACGGCGTGCGGCACCGTCCCGTTGAGAATGACCACGCCTTCGACGCCGCGTTCGAGCGCGTCGATGCAGGTCTCGACCTTGGGAATCATGCCGCCGGAAATGGTGCCATCGGCGATGAGGCGGCGCGCGTCGTCGACCGACAGCTCCTTGATGAGCTGTTTCGATTTGTCGAGCACGCCGGGGACGTCGGTTAAGAGCAGCAGGCGCTTGGCCTTGAGCGCGCCGGCAATGGCGCCGGCGAAGGTGTCGGCATTGACGTTGAATGTGCCGCCGTTTGCCGCCGCGGCGACCGGCGCCAGCACCGGAATCAATTTACGGCCCAGGATCTCAGTGAGCACGGTGGTATCGACCGTTTCCGGCTCGCCGACATAGCCGAGGTCGATCACTTTCTCGATCGCGGAGTCTGGGTCGACCACGGTGCGCGTCAGCTTGCGCGCGACCACCATGTTGCCGTCCTTGCCGCAGAGCCCGATCGCCCTGCCGCCGGCTTCGTTGATGTAGCCGACCATCTGCTTGTTGATGGAGCCGGCCAGCACCATCTCGACGATTTCCAGCGTCTTTTCATCGGTGATGCGCAGGCCGGCCGCGTATTGTGATTGCACGCCGACTTTCTTGAGCATGGCTTCGATCTGCGGCCCGCCGCCATGAACGACGACCGGATTGATCGCGGTCTGCTCCAGGAGGACGATATCGCGGGCGAATTCGCGCGCCAGATTTTCTGCGCCCATGGCGTGGCCGCCATACTTCACGACCACGATTTTCTCGTCGTAGCGCTGCATATAGGGCAGGGCTTCCGCAAGAATGCGGGCCTGCTCGAACGGCGTCACGTCCATGGGGAACTCCTTCACCGCCGCTATTTAGCCGCCACGGCCGCGGCAGGAAAGGCCAATCGGTCAAGAAGCCGGCTTGGCAATGCTAATCAGGAACGGTCAGCTCCGCTCGGCGAGCAGCCGCGCGACCGCCGCGCGCAATTCGGCGATACCGGCGCCGCTCTTTGCCGAAGTCGCAATCAGGTCGGGAAACGCCGCCGGGCGTTTCCGTACGGCAGCCGCGACCGCGGTTGTCCGCTCGGTCAGCTCCGAAGCGCCGATCTGGTCGCACTTGGTGAGGACGATTTGGTGACTGACCGCGGCCTCGCTCAGCGTGTCGAGGATCGACTGATCAACCTCCTTGAGCCCATGGCGCGCGTCGACCAGCAGGTAAACCCGCGCCAATGTCGCGCGGCCGTGCAGGTAATTCGTGATCAGGTTCGTCCAGGCGACGATCTTGCTCTTGGCTGCGGCGGCGTAGCCGTAGCCCGGCATGTCGACCAATACGAGCCGATGCGGGCCGCCGAAGAAGATCAGTTCCTGGGTGCGGCCGGGCGTGTTGGACGTGCGCGCCAGCGCCCGGCGGCCAGTCAGCGCATTGATCAGCGACGACTTGCCGACATTGGAACGGCCGGCGAAAGCGATTTCCGGGCCGGCCATCCGTGGCAGCGACTCGACCGAGCCTGCGGCCGAGGTGAAGTTCCATTGCCCGGCGAATAGCCGATGGCCGGCTTCAATCTCGGCCTTGGAAAAGCCCTCCATAAGGTCGGCAGACATCATGAAACCCGCGTTGCCGCTGCATTCGCGCGGAACCAATACCCCAACGTGAGGTTTCTCAAAGGGCCGAATGGATGCAGGGCATGCCCGACGTCACAATAGGCGTCATCCAGCGGCGCCTCGGAGGTCGGCATGGACGATTGGTCGAATGTGCGGCTCTGCGACATTGTGAACCTCATCCTCAGCGGCGTTCTGTTCTTCTCGCCCTGGCTGTTCGACCTTTCCTCCGGCGTGCAATGGCAGACTGCGTCGATCGTCGGCATCATCATCGCGGTGCTGTCGATTGCCGCAATCGCGGCATTCGCGGTCTGGGAGGAATGGTTCATTCTGATCGCCGCTTTGGCGCTGATCGTATCGCCGTGGCTGCTCGGGTTCCAGAACAGCGCCGCAATGAGCATCGACGTCACCGTCGGCGTCATTATCGCTGCGCTGGCGGGTTTCGAGGTCTGGCTCACGCGCGACTTGGAACCGTGGGTCCCGGCGCGCAAGTAAGCAGCCGGCAAGTGCCGCAAATTTCGAAATAAAAAAGGGGACTTTCGTCCCCCTTATCCCAGGCCAAGGCCGCTGTTGAGCGCGTTACGGCTCAGGCGGCGGCTTCGCCGGTATAATCCTGCCATCTGGTCGGCGCGGGAGCGTAGGCCGGATTTTTGGCTGTACCCTGGTAGCGTACCGCGGCGGCGACGGCCGAAATCCCGATTTGCAGATAGCGGCCGTCAAGCGAAGCATTTTGGGCGGCGGTTTGGTCGGAAAATTTCGACGTTTTGTCCGCTTGAGCGGTTTTATTGGCCATTTCGGCGGTCACATTCGTCATTACGGAACCCCATTCCCTTGTGTTATCGGCGATGATGAAGTCGTAGGCGAGGAGTGCGGCGGAAATGGGCGGCAAAACGCGCGTCGCCGTGACATTTCCGCTTGCAGATCCGCGGGCGGCTAGGTGCACTTGGAGTGGTAAACCCTCGCTTAATTTGTCGGGCCCATAATGGCTTTTGGTCGCCGTTTGGGTCGCTGCGGCCGCCGAAATGGCCTGATTGAAGGATGAGTTATCCAACGGGCGACGAAGGCACTGCGGCATTCCTGCAACACTCGCCGCGTACCTTATCGCCAAGCGGCTATAACGACTGGAATGGCTGCGGCGCTTTGGGGTATTGGGACTGACGCTATTCGTTTGGCCAGGGCGGCTTGGGGCGGACGGAGAAGTAACGCGTGATGTCATTGCGAGTGATTTCATTCATGGTCGTTGGGCTTGCGGCGCTCACGCTGGGCGGCTGCATGACGGATACGCTCGAGCCCGCGACCCAGACCGGCTGGAATACGCGCGACAAGCTGTTGATGTCGAACCTGCCCTATGCGCAGGCCGACATTCCCGAGCCTTATCGCCGGCACATCGTCGAATACACGCGCAAAGAAGCGCCCGGCACTGTCGTCGTCGATAGCGACAACAAGTTCCTCTATTACGTGCTGCCCGGCGGCAAAGCGATCCGCTACGGCATCGCGGTCGGCGAAGAGGCCCAGGCCTGGAACGGCATCGCTAAGGTCGGCCGCATGGAAGAATGGCCGCCGTGGATTCCGACGTCGGGCGAGCAGCAGCGGCTCGGACCGCTGCCGGCCTTTGTCACCGGCGGTCCGCATAACCCGATGGGCTCGCGCGGCATGTATCTGTATTCCGGCGGCAAGGACACGCTGTACCGTATTCACGGCACCAACCAGCCCGAATATATCGGTCAAGCGATCTCGTCGGGTTGCATCCGCATGACCAACGAAGATGCGATCGATCTCTATAATCGCGTCAAAGTCGGGACCATCGTCGTGGTGCTGGCGCCGAAGAACGGCAACGCGCCCGACAGTCCGAAAGTCGCATCGAGTTCCGTCCCCGACGAAGGCGCCACGGTGAAGTGGTACTGAGCTTTCTTCGCGAGGTGCGAGATTAGTCGCGGCGCCGGCTCGGACCGGCGCCGTTTGCATTTGGGCGACGGTTCAGACGCCGAGCGTAATGTGGACGATTTCCGGCGGCACGCCGAGCCGGGCCGGAATCATGCTGGTGCCGAGGCCGCCTGACACGATCAAGTGCCGATCGTTCTCGACCACATGACCGTAAGCGAAGCGCGCGCCGTATTTTGACGGCACGAAATACGGCCAGATAAAGGGCAGGCGAATTTGTCCGCCGTGGGTATGGCCGGCGAGCGTCAGAGCAACGCGATCCGGCACGGCAGGAAAGATATCCGGCTCGTGAACGAGCAGCAGCACCGGATCGTCGGTCTGAATTTTCGCCAGCGTACCCGGCAGATCGTCGACGCCGCGAAATCTGCCGGGGCCGATCCAATGGGCGAGCTGGTCGCCCAAGCCGGCCAGCCAGAATTTCCGTCCGCCTGTGCCGAGCAGAACCGCGTCGTTCTGCATGAGAGGGATGTGCACACTGGCCAATGCGCCGCGCACGCCCTCAAGATCGTGCCACCAATCGTGATTGCCGAGGATGGCCCAGGTGCCGAGCGGCGCCTCAAGCCGCGCCAATTCGGCGGCCCACAACGCATCGTCGATGGGTTCCGTTTTGAAGTGGCCGTACCACGCCTTGAAATCTCCCAGCAGCACGACGATGTCGGAGCGCAGATTTTGCGCGACGTTCGACCACGTGCTTTACATGCGGCAGCCTCATATCGGGACCGCCGGCATGCAGGTCGGCGATCACCGTGATGGTGAGCTTTCGGCCCGCGGGCCAGCGCGGCGGCGTCAGCGCGTAGCGTGTGACGATGACGCCCATCGGCTCGACGGCGCCGGCATAGGCCGCGGTCGCCGATGCCGAAAGGCCGAGCAAGCCGGCGCCGCCCGCAATAAAGCGCCGCCGCGTCAGCCGCGGCTTTGCCGCGCGCTCGCGCGGCTCGGCGCCATCTGTTGCTACCGGTTTCATGGCAAATCTGGCTGCGTCATAGCGCGCGACTGGTGAACGGAGTGTTCATCCCGCGAAGTCCGCTCTCACATCGCGCATCACGACTGCGCGAGCCGCTCGCGCGTTGCCCAATCGAGCGTTTTGTCGAGCGCGCGGGCCAGCCGGTCGAACAATTCGTCGGTTTCCTGCGCACTGATGACGAGCGGCGGCGACAGCGTCAAAACGTCGCCGAGCACCGAGCGCACGATCAAGCCTTCGGCCTCGGCGAACTGCACCGCACGCGCGCCGACGCCGTGCTGCGCATCGAACGACCGCTTGCTGTTCTTGTCGGCGACCAGTTCCACGCCGCCGATCAAGCCGAGCCCGCGTGCTTCGCCGACCAGCGGATGGTCGCCGAGCGCTTTGAGCCGCGCCTGGAATTGCGTGCCCCGTTCGGCGGCTCTCTCGACGATGCGGTCGCGCGCGTAAATCTCGATCGCCTTGAGCGCGACCGCGGCGGAAACCGGATGGCCGCCATAAGTGAAGCCGTGGCCGAACACGCCGATCTTTTTGCTTTCAAGCAGCAGCGCCTGGTACATCGTTTCCGGGATCATGACGCCGGCAATCGGCAGGTAGGCCGACGACAGCATCTTGGCGATCGAGAGCGAATGCGGCGCGAAATTAAGCTTCTCGCAGCCGAACCTGGTGCCGAGCCGGCCGAAGCCGCAGATCACCTCGTCGCTGATCATGAACACGTCGTGCTTGTTGCACACCGCCGTGATCTTCTCGAAATAAGTCTGCGGCGGCACGATGACGCCGCCGGCGCCCATCACCGGTTCGGCGATGAAGGCGGCGACGGTGTCGGGGCCTTCCTCGACGATCAGCGCGTCGAGCTCGGCGGCGAGCCGCGTGGCGAAGTCCTCTTCGCTCTCGCCGGCTTGCGCGAAGCGATAGTGATGCGGACAGCCGGCATGCAAAAAGCCCGGTAGCGGCAGGTCGAAGTCGCGGTGATTGCCGGGCAGGCCGGTCAGCGAGGCGGCGACCACGGTGACGCCGTGATAGGCCTTGATGCGGCTGACGATCTTTTTCTTCTTCGGCCGGCCGAGCGCGTTGTTGAGATACCAAACGAGCTTGACCTGGGTGTCGTTTGCCTCCGAGCCGGAATTGCAGAAGAACACCTTCGAGATCGGCACCGGCGCGATCTCTTTGAGCTTCTCGGCGAGCTCGATCGCCGGATCGTGGCTGCGCCCGGTGAACAAATGGGCAAAGGAGAGCTTGCGCATCTGCGCGGCGGCGGCCTCGACCAATTCTTCGTTGCCGTAGCCGAGCGCGGTGCACCACAGCCCGGCCATGCCTTCGATATAGGGCTTGCCGTCGGTGTCGTAGACATAGACGCCTTGGCCGCGCTCGATGATCAGCGGACCGGTCTCGCGAAACCGCGCGAGGTTGATGTAGGGGTGCACCAGCGTTTCGACGTTGCGGGCGGCGAGATTGCTGAGCGGAGACATCCGTCCTTCGCTCCTTCTGCTCATTCGGTTGCGATTATTTCATCGCTCGGTTCGATGACTCATTCGCCGCCACGGGGCGCGGCCGCGGCAATGGCACTTGGTCGTCCGGAATCGACGGCGGATCGAGACCCTGCAGCGGCACGCCTTCGGCTTGCGCCAGCTGTGCGGTTTGCGCGGCGTCGGGCGCCGCATCCGGATCCTTGCTCGGATCCTTGGCTTGCGCCACGACGGCCGGTGGCTCACGCACATCCCATTCGCAGATCTTGTAATTGTTGCGGCGCGCTTCAAGATCGATATGGATGTGCTGTTCGTGATAGCCGTCGGCGCCCGGGCCGAGTACGGTTGAAAACCGCGCGCAGGCGCTGGCGCGCACCGCCTCGCGCCAGTCCTTGGGCATATTGACGTTGGTCAGGCCGAGCTCGCGGCCGTCGGCGAGCTTGAAATCGTGCACGTCGAGCGCGTCGGCGCGGCCGTGCTCGCTGACTTTGGCGGCGTGGACGTTGTTACGGCCGCGGCAGTCATAGGAGGCGAGATTGTCGAGCCCGCGCAGCGGCGGCAGGCCCTTTAGCGTCGGCGCCACGTCGTCGCGCACCCAATCGGCGACCTGTTGCGCCATCGGGCAACGCATGATCGCCGGTGGCGACACCGCGACCTTGCTCTGATCGGGAAGCGTGATGGCGTTCATTTCCACGGCATCGTCGGCACCGCAATCGCCCGGACCGACCAGGACGGGAAGCGGCTGGAATTCCGCGACTTTGGCTAGGCTGACTTGGCAAGCCGAAGGCGCAGCCGACGTGGCTTGTGCCGCGGCGGCGTCGCTTTGCGGAAACGAGGCATAGGCTTCCTGCGGCGGGGCAAATTCCCGCGGCAGCACCACTGGCAGCGGCGGGTGGGCGGCGCCATGGATGAACGCGGCCGGTTTTGGCTGCGGCGCGGCGGCGTTTTGCGCTATCGCCATCGGCATTGCGCACAACAGCCCGGCAGTGACGACGGCATATTTCACGCAGAATGCTCCGGCGCAGTTGCGGCTTGTCGGGAAGCTCGAGGCGGCCTCGATGGGATTAAGCTTTAGGCCAATCGAGCCTGCCTCTTCAAGCGTCGGCCGGCCCACGAAAGACGCTTGCCTGGCCGGCGCAGACAGGTAACCTTCCCGAAGAACAAAGCAAAATTGCGAGGAAACGCCATGCTCGGGCTGATGCAGGATTGGCAGCTGTTGTGCCATCGCATCCTCGATCACGCCGCGACCCATCACGGCGGCCGGCAGATCATCAGCCGTTCGGTCGAGGGGCCGTTCCACACCACGAATTACGCCGACCTGCGGGTGCGTGCTCTGCGGGTGGCGCAGCGGCTCGACCGCAGCGGCATCAAGCTCGGCGACCGCGTAGCGACGCTGGCCTGGAACACCTGGCGGCACCTCGAAGCCTGGTACGGCATCATGGGCATCGGCGCGGTCTATCACACCGTCAATCCGCGGCTGTTTCCCGACCAGATCGCCTGGATCGTCAATCACGCCGAAGACCGCGTGATGATGGTCGACCTCACTTTCGTGCCGATCCTGGAAAAGCTCGCCGACCGGCTCAAGCCGGTCGAGCAATATGTGGTGCTGACCGACGCCGAACATATGCCGGCGACTGCGCTGAAGAACGCTGTGCCGTACGAAGAGTGGATCGCCGAAGTCGACGGCGACTTCGCCTGGAAGGAGTTCGACGAGAACACCGCGGCCGGCATGTGCTACACGTCGGGCACGACCGGACATCCCAAGGGCGTCGTCTATTCGCATCGCTCCAACGTGCTGCATTCGCTGATGGCGGGCCAGCCCGACGCCATGGACGTTGGCGCGCGCGACGTTGTCATGCCGGTGGTGCCGATGTTCCACGCCAATTGCTGGGGGCTGGCGCTGACCTCGCCGATGGCCGGCGCAACCATGGCGATGCCGGGCGGCAAGCTCGACGGCGCCTCGATCTACGAGATGCTCGACACTTGCCGCGTCAGCTTCACCGCTGCGGTGCCGACGGTATGGCTGATGCTGCTGGCGCATCTGGAAGCCAACAATCTCAAGCTGCCGCACCTGAAGAAAGTGGTGATCGGCGGCTCGGCCTGTCCGCGCGCCATGGCGCAGAAATTCCAGGACGTTTACGGCGTCGAAGTCATCCACGCCTGGGGCATGACCGAGATGAGCCCGCTCGGCACGCTCGGTTCGCTCAAGCCGGAATATGCCGGGCTCAAGGGCGAATCGCGGCTCGACATCCAGCAGAAGCAGGGCCATTCGCCGTTCTGCGTCGAGATGAAGATCACCGACGATGCCGGCAATCCGATGCCGTGGGACGGCAAGACCTTCGGCCGCTTGAAAGTCCGCGGCCCGGCGGTGGCGCGGCGCTACTTCAAGGACGACGCCGAAATTCTCGATGCCGACGGCTTTTTCGACACCGGCGACGTTGGTACCATCGACCGCTACGGCTATCTCAACATCACCGACCGTTCCAAGGACGTGATCAAATCCGGCGGCGAATGGATTTCCTCGATCGAATTGGAAAACCTCGCGATCGGCCATCCCAAGGTCGCCGAAGCCGCGGTGATCGGCGTGCGCCATCCGAAATGGGACGAGCGGCCGCTCCTTGTCATCGTGCTCAAGGAAGGCCAGAGCGCGGGCAAGGACGAACTGCTCGCATTCCTCAACGGCAAGATCGCCAATTGGTGGATGCCGGACGACGTCGTCTTTGTGCGCGAAATTCCGCACACCGCGACCGGCAAGATCCAGAAGACCGTTCTGCGCGACCAGTTCAAGGATTACGCGTTTCCGACCGCTGCGGCCTGAATCCTCTTTGATCCGTATCGATGATCCGTATCGATTCCTGGCCGGCAGGTTCCAACCCATGGAACCGCCCAATTTGACTTAAAGCCCGAACAAATCACGGCCGTGTGAGTTTGTCGGAAGCGATGCTTCGGTCCGCGGCAAACTGCCGCCGCGCGATGCACAGCACGCACAGCTTTGCCTTTTTTGGCCGGCGCCCGGAGGTGCGCCGGAAGCAGATAGCTATTTCCTTTCAATAACATAACAATAGTTCCGGGAGACTTATTCATGCCGCATAGAATTCATTGTCATGGCCAAAGATATTCTAGCTATGGTGCGACGCACAATGAACACATTTTCCCTGTCATAGCGGCCACTGCCCGTGACCAGCGGGCAAATCACCCTTCCCATCAACAATCGAATAGGATGGATATGGCTGGCTATAGCCTCAAGAAGACTTTCATTGCCTCAGCTTTTGCTTTGGCCGTTATCGGGATACCGGTTACGGCTTCGGCGCAGTCCGGAGTTGCTTCGGTCTACGCCTATTCCGGGGGACGCACCGCCAGCGGCGAAAGAGCGTCGCCGGGGGCGCTCACCGCGGCGCACCGCTCGCTGCCGTTCGGCACGCTGGTGCGGGTCACCAACGAGCGCAACGGCCGCTCCGTGGTGGTGCGCATCAACGATCGGGGCCCGTTCGTCCGCGGCCGGGTCATCGACGTGACGCCGGCGGCCGCTCGGGCGCTGGGCTTTTCCGGCCTCGCCGAGGTCGATCTCGCCGTGGTCGGGCGAAGCTGAAATTTCAAATAGCCAATTGCGGGACAATGCAACGGGAGGCCGCGGCCTCCCGTTCTTTTTTGGCGGCGCAATTAAAGCACAACCAGCCCGTGGTAATTGAATTGTTAACAATTGGGCAACGCTTGTCGCCCAACATGCGGCGATCCGCTAGGGGCTCCGGATTCCCGCTCATGTCGCCAACCGAAATAATCCAGGCCTACAAAGACCGTCTGGCGCTATACAGCATCGACGATCCCGTCCGGCGCACCGTGACGGAGACTTGGCCGCTGATCGCGCCCGGCCTCGAACAGGCGATCGATGAAATCATCGCGGTCACGCGCGCTCTGCCCAATATCGGCAAGGCCGTCGCGGCGAATCAGGAGCTGGTGAAACAGCTTGAGCTGGCGCATTTCCGCGCGCTGTTGACCGGCAAGCTGGACCACGATTACGTCGAGTCGTGCCGGCGCACCGTGGAGCGCGAGGCGGCGCTCGGCTTCGACGGGCGCTTCCGCAGCACCGCCGGCAGTTATGTGCTCACGGCCGCGCTCAACGCGCTGGCCCGCAAGCACCGCTTTTCCGCGGCCAAAGCCGTCGAACGCGGCATCGCGATTTCGCAGGTCATCAGTTTCGACATCGCCAATGCGATGACGCTGCATCGCCAGGCAGCGGAGGCGGCGGCATTGGCGCGCCGCCAGGCGATCGACACCGCGATCGCCGACTTCGACACCGCCATCGGCGAAGTGGTCGAGGCGATCAAGGAGGCATCGATTTCGCTCAGCGCAACCTGCGCAACGTTGAACGCGGTCGCCGGCGACACGCTCGAACGCATGAGTTCGGCCTCCTCGGCATCGGCGGAAACGGCGCAGCGCATGGACATTATGGTGCGCGCCACCGAAGAGCTTTCCGGCTCGATCCAGGAAATCGGCCAGCAGGCGAGCCATGGCATGGGCATGGCGCAATCGGCCGTCGGCGATGCCGAGCGCACCCAGCAAGCCATCCGCTCGCTGGCCGACACCGCCGAACGCATCGACTCGGTGGTCGCCGCGATTTCCGCGATCGCGGCGCAGACCAATCTGTTGGCGCTCAATGCCACGATCGAGGCGGCGCGCGCCGGCGAAGCCGGCCGCGGCTTTGCCGTGGTCGCGGCCGAGGTCAAGACGCTGGCCAACCAGACCTCGCATGCCACCGACGATATCGCGCGCCAGATCGCCGCCATCCAGGAGGCGACCAAGCGCTCGGTCGCCGAAATCGCCGCCATCGCGCAGGCGATCGGCGAATTGACCGGCGTGTCGACCAGCATCGCGACCGCCGTGGAACAGCAGGCCGCCACCACCAGGAATATCGCCGAGAGCATTCATACCGCGGCCAACCATACCGCGCAGGCCTCGACCGAGATCGCTTCGGTCGAACGCAGTGTCGGTAAAGGCGCGACGGCGGTCGGCGAAATCGGCCAATGGACGGCGGAGCTGTCGTCGCGCGCCAAGGATCTGGAAGCCAAGGTCGCCACCTTCTTCTCCCGCGTCCGCGCGGCGTAAAGCGCGCGGTCCAGTGCAACGCGACGCGCCGCAGCCTTCCGTTTCTTGATCGCGCCGCGCCGGCTAAGCCGATTTGGCGACGGCCTCGGCGGCGCGCCGCAAGCAGATTTCGAAGCCGGTCAGATCCTGGAAAAGCCGCTCGGGCGGCGCCGCGTGGCGGGCGATCTGGTGGCCGCCATGCACGATCAGGCTGTTGTCGATCATCAGATTGTCGGCATTGCCGAAATTCTCGATCGTCATGCCGCTTCCGTCGCGCCAGACCTGTTGCGCCGGATCGAAACTCACGCCGCCGAGCTTCCGGCAGCGAGCGAGATAGTCGTCCGTGACGTTGGTGTAGCCGAACACCCGCTTGCCGAGCCCGGCGAGGAGGCCGAGCTCGAAGACCGTTCCGGGATCGGCGCTGGCGCCGCGGAACGGCGTCAGATTGCAAATGCCCAGATCGGCGCGCCGGATCATGGCTTCGTTCGCCTCGTAGATCAGCTTGTCGGCGCCGGCCGCCTTGGCATCGATTTCGTTGTCGAACGGAAACAGGCCTTCGAAACCGTAGCGCGCACAGAGTTCCTTCTTGCGCCGGCCGATCTCGACGGCATCGGGCAGAAAAACTTCCGGGCCGGCCAGATAGACTTTTTGCATCCGATTGCCATTCGCTGCCGCGGAGAATCAGCCATTCCGGCCGCCGAATGATAGGGCGCGTCCAGCGGCCTTTCCAGCCGGGGCGAGCTTTATTAATCTGCGCGCATAACGTGCATGGAGGGGACCCATGACTGCTGCCAAGCCGAAGACCGATCCCGTGGTGCAACGCGAGCGGTTGGTCGATCACTTCAAGGCCGCCTATCAGATCGTCGTCGGCATCGCCATCACCATTGCCTGTACGAATTTTTTCGCCGACGGCACCATCAAATTTCCGCTCGATGTTTCGTTTTGGCTGTTCGGTATTTTCTTCATCACCGTCATGCCGATCTTCCACGGCGGCGACCGTTCGCTCGACCTCAAATACCTGGCGGCGCAGGCCACCAGCTTCGGCGCCCGCGTCTCCTATCTCTGGGATTTCTACGCGCTGATGATGACCGCAATCCTGTTCGTCAAGATCGCCCAAGCCATTCCCAGCCCGGTTGCCAATCCGGTCGTCGTGGTCGGCCAAGGGGCGGTCGCGGCCGGCGCGGCGGTGTCGACGCCGGCGCATTTTTACGCCTGGATGGCGATCATGCTGGCGTTCAACGTCGTTGTCCTGGTCATCGACGGCGTCAAGAGCGGTCTGTTTTACGCCTACGGCAAATGGATCGTGCTCAATGTGGCGCTGGCCGTCGTCTGCCTGTGGGCGAGATCGCAGCCGGACTGGCTACATTTTTCCGACGACACGACCGGCGAAATCGTCTTCGTGCTCGCCTTCCTGCGCACGGTTCTCGACTACGTGTTCGGCGGCGAGTTCATGTTTCCCTGACGCGGTGTCGCGCAGGACCGCGCGTTGACGCGGCGAGGCGACTTCGCAAGCCGCGCAATACATCTGCGTTCCCGCGGCGCAAGCCGCCCGCGGGCGATGTCAAACAGCGATGTCGAACGGCCCGTATCCTGTAGCCCGGATGAGCGGAGCGATATCCGGGTACGATCGACGAGCTTTAATGCCGCTCCCGGATTTCGCTTCGCTCATCCGGGCTACGAAACTACGAAACTCTTTACGGCTCGCTTCCGGCAAATAATGAAGGAAATGGAGCGCCGGCAGACGCGTAGTCCACGACCTGTACGCAAGCGGCGCACAGGGCGCGCCACGGAGAAGGCGGCTTGCGCCGCCCTTCCGCTTCGGGCGCGCTCGCCTGCCGGCGTTCCACCACGGCACTTGCGGGGGCGACCGAACGCCACCGCTCAGCTCCAGTTCACGCACTTCCTGGGACGGAACTAGGTAGGGATGGGCGTTACCCACCCCCGGCCGTCCCAGTGCAGCGGGCGTTATGAGCCCGCAGGCCGGTCATCGTGCCGGCCGGGCGTTTTGGCCCGGAGCCGCCCGGGAGCGAGGGTGACAACCCCGCCCGCGGGAACCGCCTCGCCCCTTTCCGCCGGTGTCACCCGGCGGCGTCCTTGCGAGCGAGATCGTTCCGATATGTATCTATATCAGTGACGATTGTCACACCACGTCTCCGTGATGAGGACGCCGCGCCGCATCCGGGAAACGCGCGCTTGTTAATGCGGCAGGGTGGCGATGAGCGCGCTCAGGCCGGTCCAGGCGATCTGGATGCCGATGCAGGTCAGGATGAACGCCGAGAGGCGCACCAGCACATTGATGCCGGTCTTGCCGAGCATGCGCGCCAAAGCGCCGGCGTACCGGTATGACAGGTAGATTGTCAGCGCGATGGCGAACAGGCCGGCGACGGCCGCCGCCGCGACCATGATCGCCTGCGCGAAGGGCTCGCCTTCGGGGCGGCGGGCGCCGATGGTCAGCGCCACCGAGATCGATCCCGGCCCGACGGTGAGCGGTAGCGTCAGCGGATAGAAGCTGTCGCCGATCGAGGTCTCGGGCGCCTCGGCTTTGACGGCTTGGCGTTCGGGCGGCTCAGAGCCTTCATTAAGAAGCTTCCAGCCCATCGATGCCACGATCAGGCCGCCGGCGACGCGCACCACCGGCACGGTGAGCCCGAAGAATTCCAGGATTCTCGAGCCGAACAACAGCGAACCGAGCAGCAGAAAGAACCCATTGATCGCCACGCCCAGCGCCAGGCGGTTGCGCTCCGCCGCCTTGCAGTCGGCGGTTAAGCTGAGAAAAATCGGCGCCGAGCCCAATGGATTGACGATGGGAAACAGCGCGGCAAACACCAGAACAAACGCGCCGACAATCTCACTCACGCCGTTCTCGCCCACGTCGTTGCCCCGTTTGCGCCTTTGTTTGCGCCCCTCTTCGCGCCCGTGCCGACCCGGCCGGCCGCGAGCCGGGCGCGTACCGTCCGGCTCACAGGCGATGTTATTCCGCTGGCGCCTTGGGCTTCGGCTTGGCCTTGATGAACGTTGCTTTGAGATTGTCCCACAGCTGAATCTTCGCGCCGTGGCGGTGCATGATAATGCTCTGCTGCGTACACGAGAGCGAGTTGTTCCAGGCCCAGTAGATGACGAGGCCGGCCGGGAATTTCGCCAGCATGAAGGTGAAGATCAGCGGCATCCAATTGAAGATCATCTGCTGGGTCGGATCTGGCGGCGCCGGGTTGAGCTTCATCTGCACCCACATGGTCACGCCCATGATCGCCGGCCAGAAGCCGAGATGCAGGAAGCCGCCGATCACCGGAATGATGGTCGGATCGAACGGGATCAGGCCGCCGAGCGTGAAGATGTTGGTCGGGTCCTGCGCCGAGAGATCGTGGATCCAGCCATAGAACGGCGCATGGCGCATTTCGATGGTGATGAAGAGAACCTTGTAGAGCGAGAAGAACACCGGAATCTGGATCGCGATCGGCAGGCAGCCGGCAATGGGATTGATCTGCTCCTTCTTGTAGAGCTCCATCATCTCCTGCTGCTGCTTCATCTTGTCGTTGGCGAAGCGCTCTTTGATCATCGCCATCTGCGGCTGCACCGCCTTCATCTTCGCCATCGAGGCGTAAGATTTGTTGGCGAGCGGGAAGAACAACAGCTTGACGATCACCGTGACGATCAGGATGGCGATGCCGAAATTGCCGACCAGATGGAAGAAATAGTCGATGGCGAGAAACATCGGCTTGGTGATGAAATAGAACCAGCCCCAGTCGATCAACAGATCGAATTTGTTGAGGTGGAGCGACTGGTTGTAGCCGCCGGGGCCGAACGGGAAATTGATGCCGACGACGGAGACTTCCTTGGCGCCGGCGAACAGGCGGGAGTCGGTTGACACGGTCGCGCCCGGCGCCACGGTCTGCGCCTGGCCGAGATAGTCGGTCTGATAGATGTCCCGGCCGTTGACGTTGGTGGCGGAGAAGCGGGTTTTCACTTTGGCGTCGGTGTTGGGCAGCAGCACCGCCGCCCAGTATTTGTCGGTGAAGCCGAGCCAGGCGTCGGTGACGTCCCAGCTCTCGCTCTTTAAATCGGCGATCTTCTTATAGCTCTCCTCCTTCTCGCCGTCGGCGCCCATCACGCCGATCGGGCCTTCGTGCAGGATGTAATAGCCGAGCACCGGCGGCGTGCCGTGGCGCGAGATCAGTCCATAGGGGAACAGCGTGACCGGCGCGCCGCCTTTGTTCGCCACCTGGTCCTTGATGGTGAAGAGATAATGGTCGTCGACCGCGATGGTGCGGGTAAAGACGAGGCCCTGGCCGTTGTCGTAAGTCAGCGTCACCGGATGGTCGACGCCGAGCGCACCGGAGCCGTCCTGCTTCCACAGCGTATCGGGGCCGGGTAGCGCTGCCGTGGTGCCGCTCGCCGGCACCCAGCCGAATTCGGCGTAATAGGCGTCCGGCGCGCCTGACGGCGAGAACAGAACGATCGGCGGCGAGCTCGGATCGACCTCTTCGCGGTATTGCGTCAGCGACAGATTGTCGACGCGGCCGCCCTTGAGATCGATGCTGCCGGAAAGCCGCGGCGTGTCGATGGCGACGTGCGGGGTGGCGGCGATCACCGCTTCGCGGCTGGCGGCCGGCGGCTCGGTGGTCGGCGCATTCGGCACCGGCGGAGCGCTGGCCGCGGACGGGCTCGGCTGCGCCGCATTGGGCTGCGCCGCGCCCGGTTGAGTGGCGCCAGGCTGGGTTTGCGCCTGCTCCTGCTTCTTGAGCTGCGCCTGCTCTTGCTGGCGCTGCATCTGCGGGTAGCCGATGAAATATTGCCAGCCGACGACGACAATCAGCGACAGCAGGATGGCAAGGATGGTGTTCTTATACTCGCCCATTACCTGCTCTTGTGCTCATCGCTGCGGGGTCCGGATTTAAGGCGCCGATCGTCACGGCGCCCATCGCGCCGCTTTTCCGGCGAACCGGCTCTATGTAAGGGAGCATGCTCGCCGCTACCAGTTGCCGCGCCGTTTCCTTGCCCGCTTCGCGGGACGGCATGAATTCGGCGTATCGCCGCATCGAATTGCCGGGTCATGTCGGCGAAATCGGCAAGGAGCGCGGCGCGGCGGCCGATCAGCACGTAATCATGGCCGGGACGGAGCGTCGCGGCAGGCGAAAGCCGCACCATTTCGCGCAGCCGCCGGCGCACCCGGTTGCGCTCCACGGCATTGCCGACCTGGCGCGACACGGTGAAGCCGACCCGGACTGGGCTGTTTTCTGGGCTGCTTTCTGGGCTGCTTTGCCGGCTATCCTCAGCGCGACGCCGCGCTTGCAGGACGAAGGCGCCGGCGGGCGCTCTTGCGCCTTTCGCGGCAGCCTTAAAGTCCGTGCGGCGCTTTAATCGTTCCATCGGTTCGGCTTTGGCTGCGATTTTGGGCTCGACCACTGCGGGCTCGACCTCGAAATCGGCGTGCGGAACGAGAACTCGCGCCCAATAGAGTTAGGCACTCAGCTTCTTGCGCCCTTGCCCGCGCCGCAACGACAAAACCCTGCGGCCGCCCTTGGTCGCCATGCGGGCGCGAAAGCCGTGGCGGCGCTTGCGCACCAATTTGCTCGGCTGGTAGGTCCGTTTCACCGGAAGATCTCCGCTGCGGGGCTCGATGCGGCCCCAGACCATAATTCGAGAAGGTTGAATCGGATCATGGTCTAGGATTCTTCGCTGGAGCATGATCTTTTCGGAAAACCGGTATCCACTTTTCCGGATCACGCTCCAAGCGCCGCGATTGGCGCGGCTTATACGCAAGCCCTCCCGGCTCGTCAACGTGACTTCCCCGCGATTTGCCGGCGATTTCGGCATTTTCGGGCCTGTTCGCCGTGTGCCCAAATCGCCGCCCGCCCCTGCATTGCCAGGCCGCGTTTACTATAGAATAGGTGTGACAGGTCTTAGACGTGCGCGGATTTGCGATCCCGGGCTTTGCGGCGAGCCGAAACGGCAAAAATGGCAGTTGAACAGCGACAACAGATCAAACCGGACATCTGCGTCATCGGCGCCGGCGCCGGCGGGCTTGCGGCGGCCTCGGCGGCGGCTGCCTTCGGCGTCAATGTGGTGCTGATCGAAAAAGCCAAAATGGGCGGCGAGGCGCTTAACAGCGGCGCCTTGCCGTCGAAGGCGTTGCTCGCGGCGGCCGCGCGCGCCAATGCGTTTCGCGATGCCGGGCGCTTCGGCATCAAGAGCCCGCGCTTCGGCGTCGATTTCGCCGCGGTGCGCGCCCATGTGCGCGACGTCGTCGCCGCGGCCGAGCCGCAGGATTCGCGCGAACGCTTCAACGGGCTCGGCGTGCGCGTCTTTGCCGGCGAGGGCCGCTTCACCGATGCCGAAACCGTCGCCGTCGACGGCTACGACGTCAAAGCCCGCCGCTTTGTCATCGCCACCGGCTCCTCGGCGGCGCTGCCGGCCATTCCCGGACTTGCCGACACGCCGCATCTGACCAACGAGACGATCTTCGATCTCGCCGAGTGTCCGCGCCATCTCATCGTCATCGGCGCGGACTCGATCGGGCTCGAACTGGCGCAGGCGTTCCGCCGCTTCGGCGCCGACGTCACCGTGCTCGAGCCGGCGGCGCCGCTTGCCGGCGCCGATCCGGAATGCTCAAGCGTCGTGCTTGACGCGCTCGCCCGCGAGGGCGTCATGCTGCGCTCCGGCGTCGAGGTCCGGCAGGTGCGCCGATCGCTGGCGCGCGTGCAAATCGATATCGTTGCCGGCGGCGATGCCGAGCAGAAATTGCAGACGATCGAAGGCAGTCATCTGCTGGTCGCCGTGGGCCGACGGCCGAACCTGGAAAACCTCGATCTCGACGCCGCCGGCATCCGCTACCGGCCGAGCGGCATCGTGGTCGACCGGGGCTTACGCACCACCAACAAGCACGTCTATGCCATCGGCGACGTCACCGGCGCGCCGCAATTGAGCCATCTTGCGCACCATCAAGCGGGCCTCGTGATCCGTAACGCGCTGTTCCGCACCTCGGTCGACGCCGACCGCTATGCGGTGCCGGTGGTGACCTATACCGACCCGGAACTGGCCCAGGTCGGCCTGACCGAGGACGAGGCGCGGGCGCAGGTGAGCGTTATCCGCGTGTTGCGCGCGCCGTACCGCGAAAACGACCGCGCCCGGGCCACCGGGGCGACCCATGGCCACATCAAGATCGTCACCGACCGCAAGGGAGACATTCTCGGCGCGACTATCGTTGGGGCGGGGGCATCGGAAAATATCGCGGCCTGGACGCTTGCCATAAACCAAAAGCTGAATATCGAGGCCTTTGCCGGTGTTATCGTGCCGTATCCGACCTATGCCGAGGTGGGCAAACGCGCCGCGATGACCTATTTCACTCGAGGTTTGACGTCTCCTCTGGTGCGTCGCATCATAGGGTGGCTGCGTCGATTTGGCTGAAAAAGCCGCAGCAGGCTCGACCATGACTGATGAAACCGCCGCGCGGCCGGAACCGGTCCGGACGCCGCGCTTCGGCCTTTCCGGCAAGCTCCTCGTCCTCACGATCCTGTTCGTGATGATCGCGGAAGTGCTGATCTATGTGCCGTCGGTCGCCAATTTCCGCGTGGTCTGGCTCAAGGACCGCCTCGCCACCGCTTATACCGCGGCGCTGGTGCTCGACGCCGCGCCGAACGGCGTGGTGTCCGACGCGCTGGCCAAGAAGATTCTCGACAGTATCGGCGCCCGCGCGGTAGCCATGAAGATGGGCAACAGCCGGCGCATGCTGGCGGTCGACGACATGCCGCCGACGGTCGCCGCCACCTACGACATGCGCACGGTCTATGTGTTCGACGCCATCGTCGATGCCTTCACCACCATGCTCGACGCCAAGAACGACGTGATCCGCGTGGTCGGTCCGGCGCCGATGGGCGGCGAATATATCGATCTGGTCATGGATGAACAGCCGCTGCGCAAGGCGATGCTGCGCTATTCGACCGATATCCTGTTTCTGTCGCTGGTGATCTCCTGCATCACCGCGGCGCTGGTTTATCTGGCGCTGCTTTATCTGTTCGTGCGGCCGATGCGGCGCGTCACCGGCAATATGATCGCGTTCCGTGCCGATCCGGAGAACAGCGACCGCGTCATCGCGCCGTCGGCGCGCAACGACGAGATCGGCACCGCCGAGCGCGAGCTGGCCACCATGCAGATCGAGCTCGCCTCGATGCTGCATCAGAAAAACCGGCTGGCGAGCCTCGGGCTCGCGGTGTCCAAGATCAATCACGATCTGCGCAATCTGCTCGCTTCGGCGCAGCTGTTCTCCGACCGGCTCGCCAAAATCCCCGATCCCGGCGTGCAGCGCTTCGCGCCAAAGCTGATGCATGCGCTGGAGCGCGCCATCGCCTTCTGCCAATCGACGCTGTCTTACGGCCGGCTGCAGGAGCCGCCGCCGGACCGCCGGCCGGTTTTGCTCGAGCCGCTGGTCGAGGAGGTGCACGAGACGTTGGGGCTCGGGTCCGATGCGCCAATCCGCTGGATCAGCGCGGTCGAGCGCGGGCTCGTGGTCGAGGCCGATTACGATCAGCTGTTTCGCATCCTGCTCAATCTATCGCGCAATGCGGTCGGCGCCATGGAGAGCCGCGAGACGCGCGATCCCGGCCGCGACCAGATCCGCATCACCGGGCGGCGCGAGGGCGCGGTGGTGGTGATCGAAGTGTCCGACACCGGCCCGGGTTTTTCCGACAAAGCACGCGCGCACCTGTTCGAGGCGTTTCAGGGCTCGAACTCGCACCGGCGGCACCGGTCTCGGCCTCGCCATCGCCGCCGAACTGGTCCGCGCCCATGGCGGCGACATCCGCCTGGTCGAGGGCACCATCGGCGCCACGCTGCGCCTGACCATTCCCGACCGCGCCGTCGAGCTCGCGGCCCATCGCGGGGCGCGGGCGCAGGGTTAATTTTTGTGCCTCGACCGGCCCGTGAACGGCGCAGGGCAGGGACGGGACCAATCTTGCCATCACACGCCGAAGCCTATAGCTACGACGCGCCGCGCCCGTAGCTCAGCTGGATAGAGCACCAGACTACGAATCTGGGGGTCAGGAGTTCGAATCTCTTCGGGCGCGCCACATTTCCCGCTAAGCCATGCTGTGGCGTTTCGGCCCTGGTCGATCGGCAAAGTATAAGCCCCCTTCGGCACGACCCCCTGTCAAGCTAGCGGGCATTTGCGATTTTCTCCAATAATTGACGTGCGTACCGTTTTGCAGTACGTTCCGCAATCGTGATTAGGAGCTTCGCCGACAAGCGAACCGCAGCGTTGTTTGCCGGTTACCTCGTCAGGACTCTACCGAACCAGATTCAGGTCCGGGCGAGAGCCAAGCTTCTCGCTCTCGATGCGGCCAATCAGCTTGACGATCTGCACACTCCGCCCGGCAATCGGTTAGAAGCGCTGCACGGTGATCGGCGTGGGCAACACAGCATCCGCATCAATGATCAATGGCGGATATGCTTCGAATGGCGAGAGGGCGCGGCTTGGAACGCGGAGATCGTAGATTACCACAGAGGATGACAGATGAGCATCAAACGCGAAGATTTGGATGCGGGCCGGATCGACTTTGCTAACGTCACAACCGGCAAAAAGCTTCCGCTGATTCATCCGGGCGCAATTCTCCGCGAGGATTTCTTGGCGCCTATGAAGCTCAGCGTCTATACGCTGGCGCAGGCCATTAAAGTGCCGCGGTCGCGCCTCAATGATATCGTGCTTGGCCGCCGCGGCATTACTGCGGACACGGCATTTCGTCTGGCTCGTTATTTCGGCACCTCTCCGGAATTTTGGATCAATTTGCAGGGCCGTTACGATTTGGATGCGGCGGATCGGAAACTTCGTCGCCGCATCGAACGGGAAGTCAGGCCGCGCGCTGCGTGAGGCAGCGCCGCCCCGTTGCCGGCATCGGCGCACGCCGAGATAAGATCGCGGATGCGCGGGCAGGCGGTGACGTCCGCGGCAAGGCGGCGCAGTTTGATGCGGGAATCATCGGACACGCCGTACGACACCATGGTGCGGCGGTTGAGCGCCAGCGCGCGCTTTAGACCGGCGTCGGGCTCGAGCTCCAGCTCGGCAAACAGCCGAGCCATCTCGCCGTTAAGGTCAAACGTCAGCCGCTGCGTGCTGGTCTGCACATAATGGATGTCGGAGCGGTTGCGCTCGACCCAGCGCAGAATGTGCTCGTTGGCGCTGACCCATTGCAAGGCGCAGACCTCTTCGAGCGGACAATGCGTATAGCGGTCCCAGTCCGGCGGCAGATCGAATTTCCACCACGCCGCGGTCCACGGCCGGTCGGGCCGCGTGTAGCGTTCGATGGCGAGCGCGCCGTCAGGCAGCCGGTGCTTGTGGAAGCCGTGATGCAGCCAGCCCGACATCAGGCCGGTCACGCTTGCGACCGGATCGCGAAGCAGGTGAAGAACGGTGATCTCGGCATTGGGAAACAGCGCGCGCAGGAAATCCAGCCGATAGGCATTGCTCGGCGATTTCAGGAGCAGCGGACGGTCGATAGCGGCGCCGTCGCGTGCGCAGTCCCACGGCGAGTCGCAGACGAACGGCGGCTCCTCGATGACGCAAGAGTCGCGCGGCGGCCCCGCCGGGATGCGCTCGTCGGGGAAACGCGCGCGGATCAGCTCCGGATCGACATCGTAGAAATAAGGATTGAGGTCGGGCATCAAGGCCTTCAGCCGCACCAGATACGCAACCATCTGCGCTTCTCGCGAACCGCTGCCCGGCATTTCGAAGGCGTAGCGGATCGCATCGAACACCGCATCCATTCGCTCGTGCAGTTCCGGCCATTGCAGCAACGACCGCATCGCGATCTGGAATTGTCGGCGCGGCGTCAGCCGCCGTTCCGCGGCCGGCGACTGATTGCCGGCAATAGGCACGCAGGTAGCGGGACATTCGCGCGCCGACTGACGGTGTCGCCTGACTTGCATCCAGTGCGTCGGAGTAGCCGCGCGCCACGTTCGGCGGTCCGAGCGCCAACAGCAGAAACGGATCGATCTCGCCCGGCAGCGAGCGCAAACGGGCGCTGGAGGCGCACAGCTCGGCGAGCCAGCTGGCGCCGCTGCGCGAGGCGGCAAGCAACAGGATCACCCGGGATTGTTGCTTGCAAAAATCCGCTCCGTCCCCGTCAATGTCGGCAATTTGCGCGAAATGATCCCACTGCGCCCGCACATCCCGGAATACGTCCCTACTGCATGTTCTCGCAGTGGTTGTCATGACGGCCGCTCCTGTTGCGCTTGGTTTCCTCGATCGAAAATTTCGCTGGGTGGGGCGGTTAAGGCGCGGCGCTGTGCGGCCAGAGCACCGGGATGGCGGCGCCGCCTTGCGTCACGTTCACCAGTGCCCGGTTCGAGCCGCGGGCGACGACGCCGGCGACGCGCAAATATTGCAGCTTGCCGTCGTAAAAGTCGTAGTTGACGAAGACGCCGAGATCCATGCGCAGCGGGCGGTCGCTGGTGAACAAAAGCCGCGCATACATCTGATTGAGCTCGTGCCGGTCCTGCACGATCCAGCCGGCGGGATCGTCGATCTTCGCCGCGGCGCCCACGATGGCGTCGCCGACGAAGACGCCCTCGCCGCCGGAGCCGAAATTGTGCTTGACCACCAGATCCTTCCAATCGCGGCGCCGCGGGAAACCGGCGTCCGCCAGCGAGCGGCTCGGCGTGACATAGCGCATGACGTTTGCCGGCTCGGCGACGTGCAATTCGGTCTTGAGGAAACCCGCGTCGCACAACAGCGGCAGCACGCCTTTGTTGCTGGCGAATTCGACTCGCGGATGCGACATGTAAACCGTGGCCGGGCTCTTGATCACGCCGGCGAGCAGGCCGCCGAATCTCTCGACATCGTGCGGCGTGAACACGCGCGCCCAGCGAAAGCCGTCCATACGCTGCCATTGCCCGTCGATGAACAGCGACAGCTTGCCGTCGTCGTCGAAGCGCCAGTCGGCGTGGCGCAGCCGCGGCCACAGATGCGCATTGGGGATGTCGACCGGCGTGATCAGATGCAGGCTTTCCATCCGCTCGGCCAGCAAATGATCGCCCCAGAACAGATTGCCCGGAAAGAAACTTGCGATCTGTGGCCCGACACGGCCGCACAGTTCGACGAAGCTCTCGGCGACGTCGGTGTAGGTCAGGTGATCGAGAGCCACGAGCGCCTTGAGCGTCTTCGGCAGGAAGCTCGCGAAGGCGTAGAGCCCGAGCGCCGCGCCGTTGATCTCCATGAGCTGCGGCGGATTGTCCGCCGTCAGCGGCCCGGCAATGGCGAAATCATAGCGCAGCTCGCCGACGAGCCGCGTCGGCATCTGATCGAGAATGCCGTGGCGCTTAATCAGCGTATTCCAGCGCGCGTCGGTGGACAGATGCTTGAGGAGAAATTGCTTGTCGCGGCTCGCCAGCGTCAGGATCGCACCGGTCAAATGCGCCGCCGCGTCCTCGATCACGCGCATATAGCCCGCCGGAAACACGCGCGGCACCAGCGAAAAATCCTCGAGGTCGGGGCCGAGATAACGGTCGTCGATGATGGCGCCGAAAAACTGCTTGCGCAGCGCGTTAAAATCCACGGCGTCCAGCACCGCTAGCGTCTGCTCGTCCGGAATTTCGAGATAGCCTCGCATCTGCGATCCTTTAAGGGCCTTTGCGCGCGCCGTCGCGGCTAGGCACGCAACACCTCGTGTGTCACTTTGGCCGAAGGGGAGAGCTGCAAGATGCGCTGCTCGAGGTCGGCCACTGCGGCCAGCAGCCGGTCTTCGGGATAAGGCGGCAGCCGATCCAGGACGAAGTAGGCGTTGCGCGTGTTCTCGGTGAGCGCGGTGCGCCGGCACTGGCGCCAATTCCAGCGCCGGCAGGTCACGCCTTCGGCGTCGCACCACGCCACTTCGCCGGCATCGACGCGCTCCAGCACGGGCACGCCGGAATTCACCGTGTCGAAGATTTCGGCGCCGGACATGAAGCGCAGCTCGAGATCGCTCGCGAGCCGGTCGCGATCCTCGCCGCCGACGGGGATGACGTAATGCAGGCTCAGTGCGTTATAGGCGTCGACCAGCGCGTTGATCGCCGGCAGGTCCTTGCCGGACACGACGCGCTTGAGCAGCGATTCGACGGAAGCCGGATATTTGCCTTTCTTGACGCCGAATTTGACGAAGGCGTCCTGCCAGGCGCGAATATTCGGATCGTCCTTGAACGAGTCGCGGTCGAACCGGCTACGCGCCTCGCGCTCGGCGTCACGCAGCCAGGCCGCGCTTTGTTCGGTGCTCGGTCTGTTGGTCAGATCGGACGCATAGACGATGGCGGCCACGTAGCCCGGGAACGCATCGAAAATCGTGCGATCGACCGCAAGCTTGTACGCCATGTTGCCTCCACAGCGCCGGCAGCGACAGCCGGCGCCTTCTAACACGCCGGCCTCGAACAGCACCGCAAGCAAGCCTTTCTGAACGTGAAGCCGGTTGTGCGCCTGCCGAAAAATCCGGCTCCGCGGACCGTATTTGACGTCGTCTGAGATCTCGGCGTCGGGCGCTGCCGGCAGGCAGTGCATGACGATGGCGTGCGCGGCCGCGAGCTTCAGCAATTCGGCATTGACCTGATAGCCGGCGAACGCCTTGCGCCGCGCTTCGCGCTCGTGCTCCTGGCCCATCGACGCCCAGATATCGGTGTAGATGATATCGGCGCCGGCGACGGCCTCGCGCGGATCGCGCACGAATTGCGGCGCCGGCCGGCACGGCGCCGACAGATATTCGGCGATGAAGGCCGGCGCGATCTCGTATCCGAGCGGCGAGGCGACGATGTAGTTCATGCCGAGCTTGCCGGTAAGAACGGCCAAGCTGCGCGCGATATTGTTGCCGTCGCCGACGAAGGCAAGCGTCCTGCCGCGCAAATCTTCGCCGAATTCGTCCCACAGCGTCAGCGCGTCGGCCATCGCCTGGCACGGGTGCAACAGATCGCTCAGCGCGTTGACCACCGGAATGGCGCCGAAGCGCGCCATGTCGAGGAGCTTCTGGTGCTCGAACACCCGCGCTACGACGCCGTCGACCATGCCTTCCAACACGCCGATGACGTCGCGTACGCTTTCGCGTTTGTTCAGGCCGACTTCCGTACCCAGCGCGATGGTGTGCCCGCCCAATTCGTAGATCGCCTGCTCGAAGCTGACGCGGGTGCGCAGGCTCGGCTTTTCGAAGATCAGCGCCAGGGTTTTCCGCTCCAGCGCCGGACGATGGCGCAGGCCGCGCCGCTTCTCCTCGCGCAATTGCACCGCGCGCTGCAGGATGCGTTTAATCACGGGTGGGGATGCGTCGGCGATGGCGATGAAATTCCTCATGCGCCGCGGTCCTGCCACGACGCGCCGTCGCCGCCGGCGGCGGCTTTCGCTTGCCGTCTGCCGCTGAGCTTCATCGGCAGGCCGAACAGGTCGATGAAGCCGCGCGCCGCCGTTATGTCGTAGTCGCCCATCGTGAAGCTGGCCAATTCCTGGTCGTAAAGCGCCAGCGGCGAATTGGCGCCGACGGCGACGGCACGGCCCTTGTAGAGCTTGACGCGAACGGATCCGGTGATGACGCGATTGGCGTGATCGACGAAGGCCTGCAGCGCTTCGCGCAGCGGGTGGATCCACTGCCCGTAATAGATCATCTCGGCGAGTTTCACCGACACGTGCTGTTTGTAGTGGAACAGGTCGCGCTCGCAGCACAGCTGATCGAGCGACTTGTGCGCCTCGTACAGCACCGTTCCGGCCGGGGTCTCGTAGACGCCGCGCGATTTCAGCCCGACCACGCGATTTTCGATCAGCACCGCCTGACCGACGCCGTGCCGCCCGGCGATGGCGTTGAGCCGCGAGACGAGCTCGATGCTGTCCAGCCGTTCATTGTTCAAGCCGACTGGAATGCCGCCGTCGAATTCGATCGTCACGTATTCGGCGGCGTCGGGCGCCTGCGACACCGGCCGCGACAGCACGTAACAATCGTCGGCGGGCTCCTGGGCGGCGTTCTCGATTTCGCCGCCCTCGTGCGACATGTGCCAGATATTGGCGTCGCGCGAGTAGATTTTCTTCGCCGTGGCCTCGACCGGCACGTTGTGGGCCTTGGCGTAGTCGAGCGCGGCTTCCCGGCTGTTGAGCTGGAATTGCGGGTCTTTCCACGGCGCGACGATTTTCAGGTCCGGCGCCAACGCCATGTAGGTCAGCTCGAACCTTACCTGATCGTTACCTTTGCCGGTGGCGCCGTGCGCCACGGCATCGGCGCCAAGCTCGCGCGCCACCATCACCTGGTGGCGGGCGATAAGCGGCCGCGCGACCGCCGTTCCCAGCATGTAGTCGCCGTCATAGACCGCGCGGGCGCGCAGCATGGGGAAGCAGTAGTTCTCCAAAAACTCCTTGCGGCAGTCGCGGATGACGACCTCGTCGGCGCCGCTCGCTTTGGCCTTCTCGAACACGTATTTCATGTCGTCGCCCTGGCCGAGGTCGCAGACGAACGCCGCCACCTGCGCGCCGCGGTAGCGTTCCTTCAGCCAAGGCAAGATCACCGAGGTGTCGAGGCCGCCCGAGTAAGCGAGCACGATTTTCCTCGGCGATGCCGCGGTTTCTCGCGCGATCATCTGTCTTGTCTCCTTGTCTTGGGAACGTGAACTGACGGCAGGCGTCAGCTCCGTCGGCCGCCGCCGCCGGACGGCTCGGCAAAAATGTCACGCAAGCCGCGCGGCAGATCGTCTTCGTGGCCCACCATGCCGGCGATGGTCACGGTAAAGTCGGCGTTGTCTTTCACCGATACCGTTGCCGTTTCGGCGTCGCCGCGTTGCTGCACTTCGAGCACGTCGGCGCGTTTGAACTCGACGCAGAGCGGACTGCCGATCGAGGATTTGCAGACCACCCAGAGCTTGTCGTCCTCTTCGGTGACCTTGCCGGTGATCTTGGCGCCGGTCGCGAGCGACGCTTTGTATTGATCGATCGCATTCGAAAGCTTTTCCGTGCTTCTGCTCGTGCCTTTTTCCATGGTTTGCTCCTCCTTGGCTTTGCTGCGTCTAGGCTGACGTGTCATGAATCGTATGACCTCCCATTTGCCGCTGGCGGTGCCCGCTCATCCGCGCGTCGCCGTTTGCCGACGCCGACGCCCTCGGTGCTGGTGCATTCCACAAGACCGGGGAATTCGCGGGCGGCGGTAGCGAGGAACGCTCGCAATTCGTCGCGGTTGCGATCGATGATGCGATCGAAAAACCGGCAGCCGGCGACGTTTTCGAACAAATAGTTGTGGCAAACGAGGGTGGCGTCCGGCGTCATACGCGTGAGCGCATGCTGCAGGAGCGGTCCATAGACTGCCTTGCCGCGCTGCTGCGGGTCGGGAAAGTCGCGCGGCGTCTCCGCGTCGAGAACGACTAGGTCGTAGCGGTCCGCCGTTTGCGCCAGATAATCCTGGCCCGTCGTCACCGCCAACTCGACCGCATCGAGCAGGCCTGCCGGCTTCAGATTATGCCGCGCAACGTCTTGCGCTTTGGGATCGGGATCCACCAGCACCGCGCGGCCGCCGTGCCGGGCAATAACCGACAATGGCGCGCGCGCCCAATAGCCGTAATAAGAGCCGAGAAAAATCGCCGAGCGCGGACGCAGGATATCCGCGATGGCGAACAGCAGGCGCGCTTCTTCCGGATAAATGTAGGTGCGAAACGGCCCGTGATCGTAGTCGTCGCGTATTTGCGCGGCGAGCTGCTCGTAGCCGGCTTCGTCGTAATCGGGCTGCGGCAAAATGCCGATGCCGGTCAGGCGGTGCAGCTCATCGCCGACAAAGGCCGTCGGCGACTGCGGATATCGCTTGGCGAATTGCACGTCGTCGGGTGGCAGTCCCGCGGCAATCAGTTCCGGCGCGATCGAATCCAAAAAGACGCCGAATTCGCCGCGCGAACCGCCGCTCAGAAACGACCGATATTCCGGGCGCCGGGCAAGGACCGACTGCGCGATCGCAAAAACGGGGCCGGTCCTTGGACTTGGCAGACTCGGGCTTGGAAGATTCGGGCTCGAAAAGTTCACAACAGCACCCGCACCACTGACAGCGATTGGCCGGGGCACCACGCGGAAATATTGCCGCCCCAATAGGCAAACGATAAGTTGTAATTATGAAAGCTTAAACTCAAGATTGCAACCCCACCCAGGCAAAGCCCTAAGCTGAAAGCGCCCCGCGCCGTCCGCTCGGAGGCCGCGGAGGGACGGCTCAGCGGGGCTGCTCTGCCCGGCCTTTAGGACCTGGCGACGCGCCCGCGGTTCGGGCGGTCGCGATGGTCGCATCCGGCTGGAGCCAATGACTTATCGCGGCAGGCCGCTCAAGAAAGGCCTCGACGGTTTTGCTTGGCACGGCGAAACCGCGTCCGTCGTGGCGCCGCCATGCTGTTGATGCCCACGACGCAGCCCAGCGGCGTCGCTAAGCGGACCGCCCGGAATAGCCGGGCGGTAGATCGATATCGGCCTCGACCCAACGGCGTCCGGCGTTGGCGGTGGCGCGGCCGAAAGCATGAACGATCCCGATGCGCAGCGCGCCGGCGACGTGACGGGGATTGCCGATCGCGAACACCAGCTGTCCGACCAAGAGCGCGTCGGAATCGCCGACCGTGACCGCCGGCAAGTCGTGCGCTTCCACCCACAGCGCGGCCAAATCGTGCTCGTAGTCCCGCGCCGTCACCGTTCCGGTCAACGCGCTGCCATCGGCGAGTTTGACCGTGGCTTGCGGATTGGGCGCCACATGCGCGTTGGTAACGATCAGGCCGCTCGATCGCCAGATGACGCCCGATCCGCCGCCGCTGCGCCGTCTTTGCACCTTTACGGTAGAGACGCGCAGGCGCTCGGCGATATCTTCCAGTTCGCGCATCAGCGGCCGCGATGCATCGATCAGATCCGGTCTCATGTGTTATTGCTGCGACTGGCATTGCGCCGCATGCTAATCACGCCACGCGCGGTCGGTCCTGCAGGAGATCGCCGACCACGTCCTCGACAACAGCATTGGGAATGCCGAGCGCGGCCCCGCGCGAACCCAACGTATTGATGCCGACGATGCGGCCGCCGTCGGCGACCAGCGGTCCGCCCGAGAAACCCGGATAAATCGTCAAATCCAGATAAATCGAGCGGTTGCCGTGGGCGGCGGAGGCATGGCCACGGCCGAAGGCGCTGATGACGCCCCAACTGGCGCTTAGGCCGCGTTCGCTGTGCCGGCCGACGGCCAACACCATGTGGCCGATGCGCAGCGACGCGGCGTCGCCAAATTGGGCGGTCGGCAGTCCGACGGCGCGAACCTGCAGCACCGCAAGATCGACTCTTTGATCGCGGCCGACCAACGTTGCGCGGACGGTGCCGCCGTCGGGCAATTCGACGCGGATTTCCTCATCGCGATCCAGCGCGTGGTCGGCGGTGACGATCACGCCGCGCCGCCAGTGAACTCCGCTCGCGGCGAGACCTTCACGCCGGCGGACCGTAACGACGGATCGGCCGGCTTGCCTGACGGCGTCCGCCATTTCCCGGGACAGAGCCGCCAAACCGCTTGGCCGTTTGGACGCTGGGACTTGCATCGCGTTCCATGCCCGACAGGCCATCATTCCATCAATCCTGCGGCCACGAGCGCGTCGGCGGTCGCCGGGTGGTCGAGCATTCCAAACCGGCTCATCAGCGTCACGGTGGGCTTCGCTGCCTGCCGGTGAATTTTGCGCAGATCAATCGCCTCATAGCTCTCCGCTAGGATCCGCTTGCGCTCGACGCCGCTGAAGCCGGCGGCCTCGAGCCAATCCGATTCCGCCTCCGCGTCATGCGCCAGGAATGTACCGATGAACTTGGCGAATAAGGGACCGACGATGTCTTTTTCCGCGACTGTGAGCTGATCCCACATGGTTTCCATGAAGCACGAGAAATAGCCGTGGTGTTTGGCTTCGTCCCGGGCGTGATCCATGATCACGTCGCGGATCGCGCGGATCACCCGCTCGTCTGCCGGCACGTTGGCGAGACTGCTGGTGATCAAGGTCTCCGAGACGCAGGTGAAAGCCAGCAACGCGAGCTGCTTGAATTTTCCATCAAGCGCGCCCTGTTCGCCGGCGAGCGCTCGCAAGAAGGCGGGTGGCCGCTCCCGATAGGGACGGATGGCCGTGATTGCGGTCAATTGCTGCTTCATGTCCTCGGCGCAATAGGCGTGGTGTGCCTCGTCGACCGCGATTTTGAATCCATCATGAGCGAATTCATCGGTGGTGCGGACGGCGGCTTCTTTGAGGCCGATCATCGTGCAGGCCGGCAGCACGGCCTTGAGCTCGAGGTGGGTGGTGAAGCGGAAATAACCGTGCAATTTCTGACCTAAAATCATTCGCTGAACGGCGTCGTCGCGGCTGCGCACCAATTCGTGGCTCATCAGCGGCACCAGTTCCGGCGAGAACGGCAGCCCGCTGTCTTTGTCGGCGAGGCGGCGTCTGGCGACGGAACGAACCGTCGCCGCTGTACTCCAATCCGCCAAGCGCCACTTCGGACCATCCTCGCTTGCGCCGCGCGGGTCGTTGGCGGGAACGCGGCCTTGCTGTGCCGGCACGGCGGAAACCGCTGCCGCAGTCTCCTTGTCGCAATGCCCGATGTCCCACATCGACGCGACGCTCCCTCACGGCCGGTGGCAAGAAACTGCCCGCGGTTCATGTACGGCGATCCGGCGGCTTCGGCCGCAGGCTCACACTCGGCAAGCCTAGTTGGCCACGATTTAGAAAAAATTGCAACCAACACTTGTGGCGAAATCTTTGCAATAATATCGGCTACTTACTGCTCATGGCGGAGCACAGCAATGGCTCGTCATAACTTATTTCAACTCCAAGTTATATTCCAAGGCGGGCCTAACGGATTGTTCGCTGCGCCAGTTGGCTGGACGCAAGAATGTCATAGCAGCCCTGGAGCCGGGCTTAGGCCGCGGACGTCAGCCGCCGGCCGGCTTGCGCTCGAACCACGTCGTCAAGGACCCGCATGAATGCTTGAACCGACGGGGAGGGCCTATAATTCGGCCGTGACATCAGGCCCAATTCACGAAAGATGCGCGGCGATTTCACATCGATGATCTTTAGCTTTTCCGCGCCAAGGCTCGGGATCGCCGTCGTCGGCACGATCGTCAGCCCAAGTCCAACCGCCACCAAGCGCCCAACGGAAAAATTGTGCGCCAGCTCGAAACGCGGCCTGATCGGGCGCCGCAATCGTTGGGCGGCCTGGTCGACGATCAGCCTCGCGTTTGTATCGCTGGCCGTCATCACCAGCGAATGCCTCAGCAGTTCTTCGAAATTGACGGAATCGCGTTTGGCGAGCGCATGGTTCAGGGGGACGGCGGCAACAAAGTAATCTCTCATCAGCGTCTTGAACGACAGGGTATGCGACCTGGGTTGCGGCCCGATGCCAAAATCCGCATCGCCGCGGTCGACGAACTGCTCGACCTCTTTTGAAAGCACGTCTCGAATCTCGATTTCCACCGCCGGAAATTCATCCGCGAGACGACTGACGACGTTTGGGACGATGCTTGCCATCATGGGAGGAACGCAGGCAACGACCACACGGCCGCGGTGAACCGCGGCGAAGTCTCGGACATCTTGGCTGGCCATTTCCAATTCCTGGAAGGCCCGGCGTGCGCGCGCCGCAAGCGCTTGGCCCTCCGCGGTCAGCGAAACGCGCCGCGTGGTTCGCTGCACCAGGGCAACGCCGTAGTATCGTTCCAGATCGCGGATATGCGAGCTTACGGCCGGTTGCGAGAGCTTCAGGCGATCGCCCGCAAGCCGAAAGCTGCCGGTATCCGCCAGACAGACCAGCGTCAGAATATGGCGCACGGGCAAATTGGCCATTGATCAATTTCCTGATTAATCCGGAGCATTATTCTATTTGTGGCACTCGGACGCGTGTGGTTCAATCCATCGCCCGGCTACATTTGGAAGGTGGAATCATGAAGTTTAATCCCGAGGCGATCCGTTCGCTCGTCAGCCGTGACCACGTGCACAGGTCGCTCTATCTCGATCCGGAAGTTTTCGATCTGGAGATGGAGAAGATATTCGGACGAACTTGGATCTATGTGGGCCATGACAGCTTGGTGCCCAAACCGGGCGATTACATCACCACCCGTGCCGGCAAGCAGCCCCTTGTCATGTCGCGCCACACCGACGGGCAGGTTTACGTGATTTTCAACAGCTGCGGCCATCGCGGCGCGGTGGTCTGCAATGAAGACAAGGGCAATGCCGCGTTGTTTCGCTGCTGCTATCACGGCTGGACGTTCAAGACGAACGGAGACCTCAAAGCGATCGCCATGCGAAAGGGTTACGGCGAAAGCTTCGATGTGAACAATCCGGCTCTCGGGATGCGACGCGTTCCGCGCGTGGCTAATTACCGCGGATTCATGTTTGCGAGCCTCGCGGAGCGAGGACCCGGCATCGAGGAGCATCTCGGCACGGCCAAGGACAGCATCGACGAATTGGTGGATCGGGCGCCCGACGGGGAGATCGATCTGGGCGGTGGCGTCCACAAGTACATGTTCCGCGGCAACTGGAAGCTCCAGCTCGAAAACACGGTGGACATGTATCACGTGCCGTTCTCGCACGAATCGAGCGTCAGCCGCGGCGGCAGACAGTTCAGTCGCGGCGCCGGCCAAAGCGCCGGCTCCGCCATCAGCGATCGCGGCAGCGCGGCGGAACGCTGGGAGCAGCGGCCCGCCTGGGGTTCACGCAGCAACGGGCACTCCTATGCCGGGCATCAGCCGGTGGCCGAAGAAATCCCGGACACGCCAGTCTTCAAGTCGTATTTTTCAGCGCTCGAAGCCCGCCACGGCAGGGAGCGGGCGCTGCAAATCCTGCAGCCGAAGCGGCACAACACTGCCTTCTATCCCAACATGACGCTGCAAGCGCTCAATCAGCACGTGCGAGTCATCGTGCCCGTCGCGGTCGATCGTACGGAGGTCCATGTCTATCCGGTCAGGCTCAAAGGCGCTCCCAAAGAGATGAACGATGGATTCGTCCGCCATCTGAATCTGACGCACTCAGCGGCGTCGCTTATTCAGACCGACGATCTCGAATGCTTTCGGCGGTGCCAGACCGGCCTGAGCGCGCAGAACTCCGATTGGGTCTGGTTTGCCCGCGGGGTCGACACCGACAAGGAGGATGCGCACGGCGACTACGTCAATCATGGCACGGTCGAAATTCAGCAGCGCGCCCAATACGCCGCGTGGCTTCGTCTGATGAGTGCAGAAGGGTGACATCGATGCAATTGCAGAACGCGGAATCGATGACAAGCTCGCTCGGCGATCGGCGCGAAATCGAGGACTTCGTGATTCACGAGGTGCGGCTGCTCGACGAGCGGCGGTTCGAGGAGTGGCGCGATCTTTTCGCCGAAGACGGTAGCTACTGGGTCCCATTGAAGCCCGGCCAGGAAAGCCCGGAGGCCGAGTGTTCGCTATTCTACGACGACAAGAACATGATGCAGACGCGTTTCGAGCGGTTGCGCCACCCGAATATCCACTCGCAGAATCCGCCGCATCGCACCTGCCACCTCGTCGGCAATGTGGCGATCGAGAATGTCGACGTTACCCGAGGCGAAGTCTCGGTGACGTCGAACATGATCATGACCGACTATCGTATGCAGGTGCAGCGCGTGTTTTCCGGATGCGTCTCGCATCGTCTGCGGCGCGTAGCCATGGGATATAAAATCGTCCTCAAACGCGTGGACCTGATCAATTGCGATGACGTCTTCGAGCTGATCGCGGTGCCGTTCTGACCAACCAGCTGGGCGCGCGCGATCCGACGTTGCATGAACAAATAGTCCCGGCGGTGGCGGCGCCGGAGGCCAAGCTCTCAACAAAGACACTCGTGAGTTGCCTTGGCGTTGCCGATTCGCTCACAGCAACGACGGGAGGGAAACATGAATCGGCGCGATCTGCTCGTACTTTCGTCCTCAACTCTCGCGGCGACGACACTGATGTCGATCGGCACGCCGGCTCAGACGAAGTTTCCGGACCACCCAATCCGGCTCATCGTGCCGTTTGCGCCGGGCGGCGTAGTCGATGTGATTGGCCGATTGTGGGCAGACAAGATGCAGACGCCCTTGGGCACCGTTGTCGTGGAGAACCACGGCGGTGCTTCCGGAACGATTGGAACGGCTGCAGTCGCGCGAGCGCAGCCGGATGGCTATACGTTGCTGTTGGGCAACACCGGCGTACAGGTGCTCATCCCGGCAATCATGCAGAGCGTGCCTTATGATCCGGAGAAGGATTTCGCCACCATCGGCATCATCGCGAACTCGGCGATCTCAATCTGCGTTAACCCGTCGGTTCCCGCCAAGAACCTCCCGGAGCTGGTCGCCTATATCAAGACCCATCCCGGCAAGGTCTTCTACGGCACGGCGGGGACCGGGACCTACGCCAATCTCGCGGCTGAAATGTTCAAGCAGCGCGCCGAGACGCCCGACGTTACCGGTGTGCCTTACAAAGGGGGCGGCTCGGTCATCAAAGACGTCATCGGCGGACAAATACCGATGATGTTGATCAACATCACGGATGCCGTGTTGGCGCTCCACAAGACTGGCAAGATACGAATCGTCACGGTTCTCAGCCCGCAGCGCCTGAGTGTCCTCCCGGATGTGCCGGCCGCATCGGAAACGTACCCGGGCCTCGTTGCTGGACTGTCCATTGGCGTGTTCGCTCCAGCGACAACGCCAAAGTCAATCCTTGATCAGATCGCAGAGGCTCATCGCCGGGCGACGGAAAGCGCCGACTTCGAACAAAAATTACTTGCGGCCGGGCTTGAGCCGGTGCACGACACCCCCGAACAGGCGCAGCGCTTCTTCGAAGTCGAACGCGCACGCATCATTCCGCTGGTCAAATCGCTTGGCTTCGAGATGAAATGACTGGGGGTCCGCCGCCGATCCCACGCGTGCTGTGAGCGATGGGGCGCGCACGAGCCACCGGGTCATGAGCGTTACGGTGGGCTTCGTCGATGCCCGCCGATGAATCTTGCGCGGATCGATCGCCTCGTAGCTCTCCGCCTCGATCCGTTTTCGGTCGAAGCCACATCGCAATAGCCACGCCGATTGGCGCAGTCTCGGTTCGGCGCGCCGGCGGCGGGTCCGCCGCGCCCTCCGCCGGATCGCTTGCGCGCCAACGCCCGCGCTTGCCGCTCTAATCGCATGACATTCCAATGAAAGTTACCCCGCGCTGGCCTTGACTGGGGCTCGTGGGCGCTTGGCACCGGCTACCCACCATGATAGCCTTTTTAAAGCTCATCCGGATTGAGCCCACGAAGAAGTTCAAACCGGTTGGATCGTCTATCGAGCCACTCCCAGGAACGTCGAGAAAGGATACGCCATGGCGGAAAAATCGAGTGCTTCCGAGAATCCTGCAATGGACGCAGCCGTTGCGACGCCGAGCTCGACCGCAGAGCGCGGGGAGGTCGCCAACAAGCTGGTCGATCGTTTCGCCATCTGGTCCGGCGTGGCCGGACTGATCCCGATCCCGGTGGTCGACGTGCTGGCCGTCGGCGGTCTGCAGATCCAGATGCTGCGCCGGCTGTCGCAAATCTATGACGTGGAGTTCTCCGAGAACCGCGGCAAAGCGCTGATCGCGGCGCTGGCGGGGACCATGATTCCGGCGACCAGCGGCATGGGCGCGGCGAGCGCCATGAAGGCGATTCCGATCGTCAATATCCTGGCGGCGGGTTTCGTCATGCCGGTGCTTTCCGCCGGCGCGACCTTCGCCATCGGCAAGGCGTTCATCCAGCATTTCGAATCGGGCGGCACGCTGCTCGATTTCAATCCCCCGGACTATCGCGACTTCGTCAAAGCGCAGAAGGAGATGTGGGAATCCCGACGCGCCAAGCGCTCCGACACCACAGGCGCAGCGGCGACCACGCCGTAACTGGTGCGGGCGTCTGCCAGCCGGTGAGGAGCAGCTCCGCCTCAAACGAGAAGATCATCGAACGACGCGACCGAGTCCGGATCGGAATCCCATGGCCGCAGCTATCCTGGCCTACATAACCGTCTGCCTGCTGACGGGGTTCGCCGGCACCCACCGTCGCATGGGGTTCTGGGGGACGTTTTTCCTTGCACTTTTCATCACTCCGCTGGTGGTGCTGCCCGTGCTGTTCATCACCGGACCATCGCGGCAAGTCGAATGGCGTCGCCGCAACGTAGAGTAACTGTCGGCAAGCGCATCCGTCTTTCGGCCATCGGCGGCGCGTGTTGAATGTAGACGGACGACTGCGCGCTAATGTCCTTTATCCAGCTCGTTCGCCGCGAAATGCACGGCTCGCTGCCGAAGCTGGTCTTCATGTCCGGCGTCGGCGGCGTCAGCAACGCGTCGATCCTTGCCGCCATCAATGCCGGCGTGCAGGACGCCGGCGCCGGGCAAAAGCCCGGGCTGTGGGCCGCCTCGCTTTTTCTGGTCGCGTTGTTTCTGTTCTTCAAGTCGCAGCAGTTCGTCACCATCACCGCCACCGCCGAGATCGAGGCCATCATCCATAAGCTGCGCGTGCGGCTGATGGACATGATCAGGCATTCCGAGCTTCTGGAATTGGAGCGGATCGGCCGCTCGCGCATCGTCGCCGCGGTGACCAGCGATACCGCGGTGCTGACCCAAGCCAGCAATATGCTGTGCTTCACGGTGCAGGGCGCGGTGCTGATCTTCTTCGTCGGGCTTTACGTCGCCTATCTGTCGCTCACCGCCTTTGCCTTGACCGTCGTCATCGTCACCGGCGCGGGCTTTATTTTCCATCACAAGAATAAGCGGCTCGCCGCGCAGAAGGGCGAGTCGGCGGCCTGGGAGCGCCGGCTGTTCGACCGGCTGGTCGATTTCCTCGACGGCTTCAAGGAGGTCAGGCTCAACGCGGCGCGCAGCGAGGACCTGTTCGACGACGCGCTGGAAGTCTCGAAGACCGCGGCCAATATCAAGATCCGCACCCAGGCCGAAACCTTCAAGATGATCGTGACGTCGCAGATTTCGATGTACGTCCTGCTCGGCGCCGTCGTGTTCGTGGCGCCCAATCTGAGCGACACGCTCGGCGGCTCATCGATCGCCAAGACCACAACGGCGCTATTGTTCATCGTCGGCGCTTGCTTCGGCCTGGTGCAGTCGATTCCGATCCTGCTCAATGCCAACGCCGCGGCCGACCGCATCGAGCGTCTCGAGGCGGCGCTGCACGCCACCGTCATCCCCACCGAGCGGGTGGCGATTGCCGCGCCGAAGCGTTTCGAGCGGATCGAGATGCACAACATCACCTTCCGCTACGTCGACAAATTCTCCGACACCGTGTTCAAGATCGGCCCGATCGATTTCAGCATGCGCGCTGGGGAGCTGGTTTTCATCACCGGCGGCAACGGTTCGGGAAAGTCGACGTTTCTGCGGGTGCTGGCCGGGCTCTACCCGCCGGATTCCGGCGAAGTTCTGCTCGACGGCCGACCGATCACCAACGCCACGCGCGACGAGTATCGCGGGCTGATGTCGGCGATATTCTTCGATTACCACCTGTTCCAGCGGCTTTATGGGCTGCCCGACGCCACCCCCGGCGACATCGAACGCCTGCTGGCGCAGTTTCGCCTCTCCGACAAGACCGCGCTCACCAACGGCGAGTTCCGCACGCTCGATCTGTCCGGCGGCCAGCGCCGCCGCCTGGCGCTGATCGTCAGCATGCTGGAGAAGCGCCCGATCATGATTCTCGACGAATGGACCGCAGAACAGGACCCCGAATTCCGCCGCAAATTCTATGACGAACTGCTGCCGGACATGATGCGGGCGGGCGCCACCATCGTGGTCATCACCCACGACGACCGCTATCTCGACGAGCTGCACTTGCCGGCGCGGCGGATTCGGATGGACGAAGGCCGTATTGTCGAAGAACGTACAATGGGCTGATGATAGGGTCGGCTGGAGAGAACCGGATGGCGAGCTATCCAGAGTCGCTTGATGACCTACCACCTCCGCCACGGCGGCGGGGATGGTGGCGTCATGTCTGGCGGCACCTGCCAAGCGTCTCCGTCATCGTGATGATGTGCTTGCTCATCGTCGTCGTGCTGTGGCCCTATGTGGTGATCACGGTGCCGAGCGGCAAAGTCGGCGTGCTGTGGAAGCGCTTCAACGGCATCGACATCTATTGCTGGTGCTGGGTCGGCCGCGGCACGGTGCTCGATCCCCGCGAATTGCGGGAAGAAGGCCTGCACATCATCTGGCCGTGGGACAGGCTGTACCTCTACGATCTGCGACTGCAATCCAACACGCAGACCTACAACGCCATTTCCAAGGACGGCGTCAATGTCGGCGCCCAGATCAGCGTGCGCTATCAGCTGCTGCATAATTCCGTCGCCGTGCTGCACAAATTCATCGGCCCGGATTACCTGAATTCGGTCATCGCGCCCGAGATCGGCAGCCAGGCGCGAGAAGTCATTGCGCAGTACACCGCGGAAGAGGTTTATACGTCGCGCGAGACGATCCAGAAGCAAATCCGCGACAATGCGCAAAAGAGCCTCGCCGCCAATCTCAACAAGCTGGTGCAGCCCGAGGCGATGGAGCAGCCCGACCCGAAGCACTACAACGAGTTTCTGCAGAACGCGATCCAGCTCCTCGATACGCTGGTGCTGTCGATCGAATTGCCGCCGGAAATCGTGGCGGCGATCAATCGGCAGACCGAGCAGTATTACATGATCAATGAATACAAATTCCGGGTGCAGCGCGAGGCCGAGGAATCGAAGCGCAAACAGATCGAGGCGGACGGCATTGCCGCCTTTCAAAAAACGGTAAGCCAAGGGATATCCGACTCGTATCTGCGCTGGCGCGGCATCGAGGCGACGCTGGCATTGGCGCAGTCGCCCAACACCAAGATCGTGATCATCGGCTCCGGCAAAGACGGGCTGCCGATCATTCTCGGCAACGACGTTCCGACGGTACCGGCGGCACCGCCGGCCGGCGCGCCGGCTATTCCGGGCAAGACGCCGCCACCGCCGCCGGTGCCGAGTGCGGCGCCGCCTGCCACCGGCGGGTCGAACGGAAACAAGGCCCCCGCGGGATCGTCAGGCGAGGCGACGCCGCCGCCATCGGGTAAAGCCGCCGCCGCTGGATCGCCGACCGCGCCTGCGAATAACGAGGGACAGCAGGCATCGACCAGTCCGCTTACTTTGCCGGACGTCCAATCCATCATTTCGCGAATCTCTGGCGTCTTGCTGCCGCCTGGAACGGGCGCCGGTTCCGAAACCGCAGCAAAGCCGAAGCCATGAGGGGGGCTGCGACGTGAGCGACCGAACGAACATGAGCCGCTCAGCCTCAACTCCTCCCCGGCGGCGGCTGATTCCGACCGACGACAATCGCTTCGTCATCGGCGCCGCCTGCGTCATCGCCGTGGTCTGTATCCTGGTTGGCGGTCATCTCTACGGCCGCTATTTGTCGTCACGCGATCTAGGCGGCCGCGATAACGCCATCGAGCAGCTCCGCGCCGAGCTTCAAAAAACAAAAAGGGAGCTCGACGCCAAGAGCGCGGAAGCGACCGAACTGGAGGTCAAGCTCAACAAGGCGCAGTCGACCCTCAATGCCATCATGCCCTCGCAGAATACCTTCAACATCCAGCCCAATCAGTCGCTCATCGTCGGCGACGGCCGCTTGACCGTCGGTTTGGTCGGCTCGCCGAGCAACGAGAACGTCACGCTGGACATCAATGGCAAGCAACAGCAGGTGGACGCGGGCCAAGTCATCGATGTCGCGCCCGATCCCTCGACCAAATGTCGGGTGCAGGTGCAGTCCTTCGATATGTTCAAGGCGGTGCTGGTCGCCTCTTGCAAGCCGGCGCAGCAGCAGTGAATGCCGCGAAGCAGCGTTATTCCCAGATCAGCACGTTCGGCAGTGACGTGTCGCCGTCGAGCGTCATGGCCTGCCGCAGCAGTGTGTAGCCGACGCCGGACAGGCCGCGAAACAGGCCGAGATTGAATTGCCGCTTGCCGCTGTTCCAGCGGTAATCGCCCGCCTTGGCCGCTTGTTGCAGCACTGCCAGCAGCCGCCGTGCCGCAAGTTGGCGAAGATCGCCGCGGCCGAGAGCGCCGGCAGCCTCGCAAATAAATTCGATCCGGCCGAGCGCGCCGCAGCACAGCGTATCCACCGCGCCGAGCGAAGCTCGCTCGACGCCGATGGCGGCATTGCGAACATCCCTCGCTAGCGGCTCGGCTGCCAGTTTCGCGGCTTTGCCGCCAAATCTTTGCATGCCCAAACGCGCAAGTCCGATGCCGGGCGCGCCGTGACACCACTGGCAGGGCCAGGTCGGCGCATTTGAGTCACGTAAATCGGGCCAGTTGTGATGCGTGTCGTCATAGGTCGAGTCTTCGTAGGCAATACATTCCGATGCTGCGCCGGCAAAATCCTCGCGGCCGGTCGCCGCCGCCAAGGACGAAAGGGCGTAAGCAAAGCCGGCGGCGCCATGCGACATGCCGTTCAATCCGCGTGTGAGGGGACCGGCGCGAGAACCATCTGTCCCAAGAGCTTGTGTCCCAAGAGCTTGCGCGCGAAACTCTTGCCCGATCCAGCTTCGGCGGCCCACTGCGCCGATACGGGGTTGCGCCAGAAGATGCTCGCCGCACCTGATCGCGCGGCCTAACACCATCCCCGATCCGGTATCGCGATACAGGCGCAGTAGCCCCAATATCGCCCCGGCGCTGCCGCCCATGACGTCCAGTTGCTTGTCCGCGGCGACGAGCTCGTCGGTGACGAGCTTGGCCGCCGCCTCGGCGTCAGTGAGCAGGTCGCCGCTATCGAGGCATTTCGCCATCGCGGCGAGTGCATAGACGATCGAGCCCAGGCCGGTGGCGGCGCCGACGCCGAGCGCGCGCGCCAGCCGCGGCACGTTGCGGCTTGTCAGGTTCTTGCGCAGCTGCGCGACGGCCGCCAACGCCAGTTCGCCGGAAACTTGGTGCCCGGTCGCCGCCGCATGCGCGGCAAGAAACACCGCAATGCCGGCGGAACCGTTGTAGAGATCGGGGCCGAGGCAGACCAGCTGGAACACCTCTGAGTCGCCGAGCCAGTCGAGCCCGATCCAGGCGGCTGCCGGTCCGCGGCGAATGGCGTAGCGGGCGAGCTCCGCCGCGATGCGGTCGGCTTCGGCGATGAAAGTGGCCTTGGCCGACGCGGTGTCGGCGCGCCCGAGTGCGACCTCTCCTTGTATGTCCGCTTGCGACCTCGCATCCACTGGCACGATCGAATTCGTGTTTTCCCGGATCACTTCGATCTGCCAGGCAATTTCCCGGTCGTCGAAGTTTTGCAAGCGTTCGCGCGCGCGCGCCAAGCCGGAGACGGCATGCGTCTGCACCGATGCGCCATAGGCGTCGGCGATCTCGTTGCCGTCGCTTGGCGCGACAAAATGCGGCACGTTCAATGTCAGGAGCGCGGCCCGCTCGGCGCGCAACAGCGGCCATAGCGGATCGGAATCTTTGTCCCATTCCGAAAGCCTAGCCATGAAGTCCGCCTGCGCCGACCAGACCGCTCCATCGTCCATGGTGCGATGGTCCTTCAGGCGTTGCAGCAACATGTAATAGAACCGGGTCGGACGGATGACCTTGCGCACCGGCACGCCGGCAAAGCCGTCGAACAAAAGCGCCGGACCCTTGCTGCGGGCCTGCCGTTGCAGAAAACCCGCATAATCGGCAAAGCCCGAAACAAAGCTGTCGATATAGTCGGCGAATTTGGCGTGGCGGCCGCCGCGATGCGGCAGGTTGGTATTCGTCTCGCCGGGCTCCTGCGCCTTGGTCGGCCGCATGGCGTCGGAGTTGATCGCGTTCCACTTGATGACGGTACGGGCGCCCCAATCGGCCGTCATGCCGCCCATGACAAAGACGTTATTGTCGACCGATCGGCCATAGGCCGGCAGCAAGCCGACCGTCATCACCGAATTGGCGATGATGTCCATGGCGGCGTTGAAAGCCTCGCCTTCGGGATCCACAGCTTTGTGCTCGTCGGCGGACGGCTGCAGGATCGTTTCCAGATCGATCGGGACCGGGTGATCGCCGCATGCGATCATGTTTTCCTGGTGCAGATCGGTCGCCGCAAAAACGTGGAACAGCGCCAGCCACGCGCCGGCGCGCCGGAAAAAAAGCGCGAAGCCCGCGTCATCCGGGCATGCCGCGTGATCGATGAATTCGCTCCAGCCATAGCCGTCGCGCGCGATCGAGCGGACGGCTTTCAGCGTGACCGGGGGGTCGTCGCGGTTCAATCGCTCGATCAAAGCGTGCCAGGCGACGTCGAGCCTTAAATCCTTCGGCTTGTAGACGATGCGCGCGCCATCGCCGAAGCGGACGATATGAACCGAGCGGCCGCCATTGTGCGGATCGGAAAGGTCGCGTTCAATCGCGGTGACGCGGCTGTCGGCGCCCGCATGCGGCAAGTCGCGGCGAATCGTCGGCAGATCGGCGGCGAGGCGGGCGACGAATTCGTGCGATGTGTCGAGCCACTGCCGCGCCAGTATTGCCAAAAGGCGCAGCAGCACCGGCTTGTCCTCGAACAATCGGCGAAGCCCGCCCGATTGCATATCGGCAACGAATTGCTGGTACGAGCTTGCGCCGGCATGGCGCGCCTTGGCGAAGCCTTCGTAGAGGGCGGGGGCGGACAGGGCGGATAGATCGTGGAGGAGGCCCAGCGAAAGGCGGGCGCGTGCGGCATCGGTCAGATTGTCGGACGCAGCTTCGTCGAGCTCCGACCAAAGCTGGTGCTCGGCTCGGGCGACGAGCGGGAAGAACAGCTCTTCGAACGCAACCGGTTCACCTCGCAGCTGCGTTATCGGCTTCGCTGCACCCTCCAGCAGCGCAGCCTCGACCCAAGCGGCGTCGTCGATCCACGCCGGAGGTGGAGCGGCCGGGTTCGCCCGGGCGGCAGCGACCCGCTGGCGCAGCCGGTCGACGGTCAAGCCGTCGCGGGCAAGTCGCCGGGCAAACAGGGCCTCGTCGCCCGCGGCGCTCGCCCGGCACCACGCGGCGACACGCCGGCCGGCCACATCGGCATCGGCGTTGGCGCCGGGCGGTGCCATAAAGGCGTCGGACAGGAGCTCGTCGATGGTCGCCGCGCGCAGCCTTAAGCGGTCATAAAAGGCGTCCACCGCGACTTCTCCGATCAAGTTGTGCAGCCTATGGCGGCGGGCGCCGCAGAGGGCATTCTATAACCGGCCGCGTTCGGGCCGTCGTCGGGGCTAGCCTTCATTGCTACCGCCATTGGCCGCCATGCCGCAGTGCACACGCGGCCTCTTAAACGGCTCATTTACGGTCCCACGGCGCCATCGAAATCATACGATTTACCCTCATAAATCAGCTACCTGTCACAATCGCCGGATACACTTTACAGTATCCGCGGCCGATGATTTAATGGGCAACGTGGCGGGGGGGTTTTAACGAATTTCTCGTCCTGCCTGGTGACTGCCGGCGCCGCTGGCGAACGAAAGGACCAAGGTTATGAAAGACATCCACATCGACCAGAGGGAAGAAGAGATCCTCACCTTCGACGTATCCGACGAGGCGCTGGAAGCCGCGGCGGGCACCGTCAAAGAGAAGGCAGGGGCCTTCACGCTCGCTTTCTGCTCGGGCCTCGACACTTGCCCGGGCGTAGCAGCCTAACTCCCCTCACTTTCGCACTGATTGCAGTTTAACGAGGCGTCGGAAACGCCGGCGCTTCGTTTACTGTTTCTTTTGTCTCCGGCCGCCGCTAGGGCGGCCTGGAGGCATTTTTTTTTGCGAATTCGTAAGGCGGCGCGTTTACACAACTGAAACATGTGAAATGTAGTTTCGGTTGTGCAATTAGAAACGTGGATATGGCCTTGGATACGTCAGCAGCGGTGCTCGTGGTCGACAATTCCACGATGATGATCAAAATCCTGCGAACGTTGTTGCGGCAAATTGGCTTCGCCAACGTCGACGATGCCAAGGACGGCGCCACCGCGCTGGCCCAGATGCGGCGGAAACGCTACGGCCTCGTGATTTCGGATTGGAATATGGAGCCGATGTCCGGCTACGACTTCCTTCGCGAAGTGCGGCACGATGAGCATCTGAAGCGAACGCTGTTCATCATGGTGACCGGCGAAGCCAAAACCGAACACGTCATCGCGGCGCGGCGCGCGGGGGTCAATAATTACATCGTCAAGCCATTTAACGCGCAGACGCTCAAAACCAAGATCGAGTCGGTGTTCGCGGCAAGGACCGCGTTGCCTCTGTCGGCCTAACTTGCCGGCCGGGTCGCCAGAACCGCGCAGGTCGCCTCACGCGGTTCCCAGCCGAACGCGAAGTCCGCAAGCGGTGCACCGGGCGCGATTCAACCTTGAGGCCCGGTGGCGGCGGCATAGCGGTTTCGGATCCCTTAATTCCGGCCACAACAAATCGGCACCCCCGCCGGGGGCTTTGTTTACCCATGACCATTACTGTTACTTCAGCGGGGGCCTCCAACGTTTTCCAGCGCCCCTGACCAACTTTGAAGTAGGTTCGCGTGCGTGTCGACGCTCCACTACTTGCCACGCTTGACCAGATTGCCAAACACGGCTCCCGCGAACGTCGCGCGGATACGCTCAAGCGCCTCACCAATCTTTTCCTCGAAGGCGCCGGCGGTTTTACGGCAGAGCAGATTCAGCTTTTTGACGAAATCTTCAATCGGCTGATCGTCAAGATTGAAGCCAGAGCCCGGTTTGAGCTTTCCGTCAGCCTTGCCGGCCTGGGCCATGCGCCGCGCCTTGTCGTGAGACAATTGGCGAATGATGGCAACATCTCCATCGCCCGTCCGGTGCTTCAGCATTCGCCATGCCTGGAGGACCCCGACCTGCTCGACGTGGCCAAGAGCAAGAGCCAGCAGCATCTGCTTGCCATTTCCAATCGCAGTCAAATCGCTGAGACGATTACCGACGTTCTCGTTCGGCGCGGCGACCGGGAAGTGGTGCGCAGCGTCGCCGGGAATTCGGGAGCGCGGTTGTCGCCAGACGGCTTTTCCACTTTGGTTCGCAAGGCGGAAAAGGACGGCATTTTGGCTGAGAAAGTAGGTCTGCGTGCCGACCTCCCGGAGGCGTTGCTGCGCCTGCTGTTCACGCAGGCAGCGCGTGTGGTGCAAAAGCGGCTCCTCGCTGCGGCGACGCCAGAAACCCGGGCTAAAATCCTGCACGTGCTCGCTGCAATCTCAAACGATTGTGGGATGAACGCTTCCCCACGCGGCGGGGTTTTGGCCGAGATCGCGAGCCCGGCAATTCAGCCCGAGTTCAAGCTCGACGAAATGGTACTCGCGAAATTGGCGAGCGATGGAAACCACGAAGAGACGGTGCATGGTCTGTCGAAGCTGTGCAAAATCCCGATCGAAAGCATGCATCGGATAATGGGAAACAAAGGCGGCGATCCGGCGCTCGTCGTGTGCAGGGCTCTCGGTTTTGGCTGGCAAACTGCGCGGGCGATCGTTTTGTTGCAAACGCGAGGGCTCGGGATGTCCGCCCATAGTCTGGAAATCAAGAGCCGCAATTTCGATAAGTTGTCGATCTCAGGCTGCCAAGACGTCATGCGGCTCTGGTGCACCATGCACGACGTCGTCGACCAGCCGGGCGGACTCGCTGGCTGAGCATAAATTCCGGGCTTGCGGCACCGAGGACGAAGCTGGAGTCGGGTCGCGGCGGTCCGGCGGCGGGCTATAGGGCGCCGACCGGGATCGCCAGAACCGGGCAGGGCGCCTGACGCAACACCCGCTCGGTGGTGCTGCCGCGCAGCGCGTCGAGCAGGCCATGATGGCCGATCGTCGCCATCCCGATCAGATTTGCCCTCATTTCGGCGGCGGCTTGCAAAATGCCCTCGACGACACCGCCGTCGCGCACCTCGACCGGCACTTGCAACGGAGCGCGGTGCGACGGGCTGGATATCGTGGCGACAACCGGGACGTTCTTGCCGATATGCAAGATGCGAAGCGCCGGCTCCGCGCCTAAAGCGCGGTAGAATTGCTGGATTGCCTTTATGGCGGCGACTGGAGCCGGCCGGCGATCCACCGGAATGAGAATTCGATTGAGGTCGAGTTCGCCGGTGGCCTGATCGACCAGGACATTGCTGCGGCCCGGAACGAACAGCGTTTGCATGTGCGTGCGGCGCGACATCGCTTCGGCAATCGAAGGCCGAACCCAGCGCGGCAGGCCCTCGCGGCCATGCGTCGCCAGCACCATCAGCTCGCTCGGATGACCTTCGAGGAAGCGCGACAGCCCGCGTACCGGGTTCTGCGGCTCGATCTCGACTTTGACGACTTCCACGCCGAGCCTGTCGAAGATGGCCGCGGTCGGCGCGTCTGCTCCGAGCAGGTGCCAGCGCGCCAGCGTCTGCCGCACATGCGGGAAGGCTTGCCATTCGTCGGCGTCATGGCGCTCCGCGACGTGAACGACATAAAGTTTGCATTTGACGACCAGGCTGATTTTCAGCGCATGGGCAAAGGCGCTCATGCTCTCTTCGGAAAAATCGGTCGGGTGTATGATGGCTGCGCCAGCGGCGTTCATCCGCGCCTTCCCTTGCATTTCGCGGCGACCGTAATCAACGGGCGTGCGACTGTCGAATCGCGGCAGGCTCGTCCGGCGACGCCGCTTCCGGCCGCTCGAGCATCAGCGGCAACGGGGACATCGACAAACCGCGCTGAGTTGGTTCGGGGCGACGCGAATGTCGCGCGCACGCCTTAAGTCGGCGGTATCGGTCCCTTCGTTAAGCCAGGAATAGATCGGTTCGATCGGACCTCATGCCTCATCAAACCGCTCTTGCTTTCAGCACATAGGTCATACCGCCGACAAGGACGCCGTCGGCGAGGACATCGAGATGGATGCTGCGGTTTTGTTTCCCTCTGACGTCTCTCGCCACAAACTTTTTACCGGCCTTGAGCCTCATGACGACATCGCGGCCAGCGCCGGCCTTGAGCGAGAAAGCTTGTCCGCCCGGACTGGTGACCTGAAGCCGCCAGCCGCGCTTGACGAGGAAAGGGGGCAGAACGGCGTTGATGACCATTCGCGAACGCGTGCCATTGGGATTTTTGACGGCAATACGCATTCCAGCAAAACTGGCGAGCAGGACTTTCGCTCCGCTCGCAGCCACTGCGACCTCGTTGCGCTGAGCGATATTGTTGTCATGGGGCACCAAGCGCCACTCCGGAATCGTTTTTCCTTGCTCGAAATGGCTGATGTTACTGGCATCTCCGGGAGCCGTTGCCACCATCATTATGCAATCGTGGCCGCCTTCGAAGGGCGTCCATTCGAACGGACCGACCGTGATCTCGCGAGCGGAATTGGGCGGAACGTCCGGGGCTGGAAGTTCCGCTGTGGTCATGGGCTTCCAGCCGTTGGGATAAACCTGTCCAGCTGACGCTTTGGAATGCAACGCCTTTACCGTGACACCGGCCGCTGTTGTCCTGCCGCGATTCTTGATTTTGACGTAAGCAAAATTAGCGGCGCCGCCGACCGGCTCCTGATGGGTTTTGCCGCCGTCAGCGGCGCGGCGATTCCAGATCGCACGGCAATTCCAATACCTGGGCTGATACCGATATTCTCCACGGCGGCCGTCCTCGATGTAAACGTCGATAAGCGGCGGTGCACCTTCTCTTGTCACCGCGCGCGTGGGGGGCTTTGCCTGATAGAGTCCCTGCTTCTCGAACGCCCAGCGAATGACTTTGGCATAGGCACCGCCAGTCTGCCCTTCGCTCGTCCAGTCAAATGTGTCGGCAATCATCAGCGCTGCGGCATAGGCTGCGGCATGCTCAGGAGGATGCGCGGGGGTCAGGCTGCCAACGGCGCGGAGAACGAGATAGGCGACGAAGCGGGCAGCGAAGCGGCGCATAGCGAGCTCCGCCGAATCGCCGCCGATGGCACGGTAGATGCGGAAATGTGTGGTGCTGAGAATCTGCTCCGATTGATATCCCTTGGGATCGATCGCTCTGTTCGGGTCGACGCCCAAATCCATCTTCCCGCCCCAGCCCCAGCCGTCTGCGACTTTGCGGTCGTGGCGGCGCTTAAGGAACCGGATCCACGGAAAGGTGACGAACCGGGCGTTATTCCTGACGCGACTGTCCGGATCGTTGAGGATTGATGCGAAGCTGTCGCCCGTGCTGTGTGCAAAACTGAACATGCCGAAATTGATGTGGTTCCACAGTATGCCGTGGCCGCCAAGCTCATGAAGCACGACCCGCCAGTCACAGGCGATGCCGAGCGGATCGGCGCTGGTGTGGTGCAAATCGGCGAGCGCAAAGCGGACGTTGAGGAGTCCGCCTTCCGCGGAGCTGTTGCCCATGCAGCGCGCGTTGATCTCGATGCCGTTGAGCGTATCTATTCGCCCGCGATGATCGACCGGTACGGGGAACTTGGTGGGTTCGAAATAGCGGCTTCTCGGAAAGCCAAGCTCCGCGACCAGACGGAAGAACCGGTCGCATTGGTAATAGGCATTGACCGCGGCGAATTGATTGGTCCGCGCCGGATAGTCGAAAGCTCGACCCGCCGGCTCCGTCGGTGGTTTGGCTGGCGGAGACTCAAAATCGCGAATCTGTATGATGTCGCCGTGCAACGCGCATGTTCCGGCGTGAGGAGCATGCAGACCCTGCAAAGTGACCGGGCTGCGAAGCCGATTGAGAGTGCGGCTTTCGGCGGTTGCAGGCGGCCCGCCGGCAAGCGTCATCGGATCGGCCTGGAAAACCATGCCGCAAACATGATCGACCAAAGCCCGCAGGTAGAGGACCGAGAGTGTTTCCGCCTCGACTAGCGCGATCCAGTGGAGAACTCCGAAAGTTCGCGAAACGGTGCGGAAGTCGAGCGCGGCAACGACATAATGCCGGCCATCTCTAATTCCGCGCTTGACCGGCGGCAGCGGCAGCGTGGGATGATCGAGCGCCAGTTTCTTGCGCGTTTTGCCCCTCCGGCGTTGCGGCTGCACAAAGCGCTTCGATCTCTCATAGCGATAAACCATCAACCGCCGGTGCAGCACCCGCAATGATGCCGCGTCAAAATCCGTCTTGTTTCCGGTTATGCCGAGAAGCTTCGCCAGTGTTTCTGCATTAAGATGCTTGAGCCGTTCGCGAGCTTTGGCGGAGGGCTTGGTAATTTTAACTTTGGCATGCCGGGTTGTTTGCGCTCCTACGATACGAAACGGCGCATGCTTCATGTGGACGGCGAGACCCGCCTCCCAAATCGGCAATCCGAAAACCGTTTGGTAGTAGGCAACGGTAGTCGCGCCGAATTGCGCTTTCTCGGCATGAAACCTGTATTCGACCGCGGCATCGGTGAGGTCACTGTCGGAGTGCCGGCCGAGATTATTCAATTCCCTGGCCTGTGTTCCTATGAGGTCGCCGTGGCGGTTAAGATAGTCTTTTGCCGCCAGCCGTGCGCTGGCTGCGCTGCTGTGAAAATGCTCGTCGTGAATCAGATCGCGGGGGATGCGCTGCGCGTCGAGCCTGATTTTCGTCGCCAAAGTTTGATGAAATTCTTCAAACATTAATCGCTCCTTCCGCGCCATCGGTCCCCGAACAGGCGGCTTTGAAGTGGCTTAACCGGCTTGGTTGGCACATGCTACGCTATTGTTTGTGAGGACTTCTCTATGAGCGCTTGCCGCAGATTCAGTGAACGATCAGCGATCCTGGAGGCGGCAATCGAACAGCTTGCCGTGCCGGGGATTGCGATCGGCCATCGTCTGATTTCGCCGGGTGACGAAGACGCGCTTTTGCCGGAGGAGGCCGTCACGTCACGCGCCGCAAAGTCCCGGCGCGCCAGCGGCGCGGCCCGCATCGTGGCGCGTAAACTTCTGGTCGGCGCCGGATTGCCAAATTGCGCGATACCCAAAGCATCCTCCGGAGCTCCACTATGGCCGCCCCAAATCGTCGGCTCATTGGCCCACGATTCGGATGTTGCAGTCGCGGCGGTGGCGCCGCACCGCGAATTTGCCGGCATCGGCGTCGATGTCGAGCCCGCCGCAGCGCTGCCAATCGAACTGCTCACGACTATTGCAACGCCCTTGGAGCAATCGGCGCTGGCCACCTATGTTTATGGCGGACGCCTGCTGTTCGCCGCCAAAGAGGCAGTTTACAAGGCCGTTGCCGGTCTCGACCAGATATTTCTTGATCACCGGGACATCGAGGTCGATTTTCTCGAGCGCAAAGCGATGGTTCGAAACGGGCGGATCGTGGAATTACGGTTTTGCATTTCGACCCATTTGTTGGCGCTGGCATTTGTTCGCCGCGGGCGGTTAATCCCGTAAAGGAGGAACCTGCTTGTCGAACCGTGGTGAAGAATGGCGGCACGAACGGGCGAGCAAAAACGCGGAAAGCTCGGCCTTTTCATGTCTTGGAGATTTTCTTGTGCATCAGGCCCGGACCGCATCCGGTCGCGATGCAATTTTGGCGCCGGGGCGCAAGCCCGCCAGCTATGGAATGCTTTTGGCTTGCGCGAAAGATACGGTTCGCGCGCTGCGCAGCGCCGGCATCGGCCGAAGCGATCGGGTGGCGGTGGTCTTGCCGAATGGACCGGAGGCTGCGGCGGCCATCATATCGGTTGCGGCGGGTGCGGTTTGTGCGCCGCTTAATCCGGGCCTCACCGCGGACGAACTGCAGCGTTATTTCGTTGAACTGAGGGTATCGGCCTTATTGACGCGGTCAGACGTTGGTTCTGCGAGCCGCGCGGCCGCACGCGCGCTTGGCATACCGGTTCTCGATCTGTCGGCGCGGGCCCCGGCACCTGGTTTGTTCAGTATAGCGGGGCCGGCGAAACGGCGCATAACGGATCACGCGAGCGATGATGGTTTTGCATCGGGCGACGACGACGCGTTTATCCTGTTGACCTCGGGGACCACGTCGCGGCCGAAGACGATCCCGCTCACCCATGCCAGCGTTTGCCTGTCCGCCCATAATGTTGGCGCGGCGATCGCACTTGAACCTCGGGACCGCCTGCTGAGCGTGCTGCCGTTGTTCCACGGCCACGGCCTGATCTCCGGCGTGATCGCGGCGCTGGCCGCGGGTTCGAGCGTGGTCTGCACCGGAGGGTTTGACGCAGCGGCATTCTTCGGCTGGCTGACAGAGTTTCAACCGACCTGGTACACGGCGGTTCCGGCAATTCATCGCGCCGTGTTGTCGGCCGCGGAGAAATTCCCGGAGAGCGCCCGGGATTCATCGCTGCGGCTAATCCGCTCGGCGTCGTCAACTCTGCCGGCGAAAATGCTGCGCGGACTGGAAACCGCGTTCGCTGTTCCCGTTATCGACACTTTCGGCATGACCGAAGCGGCTACGCAGATTGCGGCGAATCCCTTGAAGCGGCGCAAGCTTGGCTCTGTCGGCCGCTCCGCGGGGGCGGAAATCACAATCCTCGACGCCGATGGCCGCAGGCTCCCTTTCGGCGAGCGCGGCGAGATCGCGCTGCGCGGTCCCACCATCACAAGGGGATATGACAATGATGCGGCCGCAACTCGGGAAGCTTTTCGGGACGGCTGGTTTCGCACCGGCGATCTCGGTTACCTCGACCAGGATGGCTATCTCTTCATCGTCGGTCGCATCAAAGAGGTCATCAACCGCGGTGGGCAGAAGGTCGCGCCCGGCGAGGTGGAAGAAGTGTTGCTAAGTCACCCGGATGTTGTCGATGCCGCAGCCTTCGCCATCCCCCATGCGCGGCTCGGCGCCGACGTAGCTGCAGCCGTCGTCCTGCGGCATGGCACCACGGTGAGCGCGCCAAAGCTGCGCGCCTTTGTGCGCAAGCGGCTGGCGAGCTTCAAGGTCCCCGGCCTCATTCGCATTGTCACGGATATCCCGAAGGGCGCCGGCGGAAAGATCAAGCGCGCCGAGCTCGCAACTGCGCTTTCACTGACGCAGCCGACCGCGCCAGTGCAAGCTGGCCGCAAGATGCCCGCGCCACGATCCGAACTGGAGCGGCAAATCGCCAAAATCTGGGCCGCCCTTCTCGATGTCGAACAGATCGGCGTCGATCAGGACGTTTTCGCGCTCGGAGTGGATTCGATCGCGGTGACGCAGTTGATTTCGCGCCTGCGCGGGCATTTCGGCATTGATTTCACTTTCAAGGATATTTTCGATGCACCGACGGCTGCGAGTCTCGCGGCACGCATTCAAAGGTCAAGAAAGGCTTCCGGCTCCACGTCGTCGAGCCTGCGCGTCGCCGCCAAAACCAACGCGCGAGCCGGGAAAAACACCCCACAGCCGGTCACTATTGTGCAAGAGCGGATGCTGCGAATTGAGCGGGAAGTTCCAGGGCTCCCTCAGTTTAACTTACCCTTTGCCTATCGGCTGAAGGGACCACTCAACGTCGCCGCGCTCAGGCGCAGCTTGATAGCGGTCGCGCGCCGGCACAACTCGCTGCGTACCGGATTTGTCTGGCGCAACGACGAACCCGTTGCTTTCGTTGCTCCACCGGCCGAGATCAAAGCCTCGTTTATCGTCGAAAATCTTGCCGCCGGAGCGCCGGCCGGAGATGCGCGGTCCAAGGCGCTGTTGCGCAGAAAGGCGACACTGGCCGCCGAGCGGGAATCGCTCAAAGCCTTCGACATGAGCCGCGCGCCGTTGTTCCGCGCGCGGCTGTTGCGGCTCGGCGCGGAAGATCATGTCTTGCTTCTGGTCATGCACGATATCGTCATCGACGGCTGGTCGATGGGAGTGTTCATCGAGGATGTTGCCCACTTCTATGCGGCTTTTGCGGCCGGAAGTCGGGCTCGGTTGCCCGAGCCCGCGCTTCGGTTCTCCGACTTCGCGCGGTGGCAGCGTCACTGGTCGAAGAGCGACGCAGCCGACCGGCAGTTCGCCTACTGGCACAGGCACCTGTGCGAGGCTTCCGCTTTGTTTACCGACGGCAGCGACGATGCCGGCAACGAGCTTGGTGCGCGCATGACCCGGGAGCGGCTACGCATACCGAATAAAGTGCTCGCGCAGCTCGGCGATTTGGGCCATAGCCGCGGCGCAACCTTGTTCGTGACTTTGCTGGCCGGCTTCAAAACGCTGCTGCTGCTGCGAAGCGGGCGCAACGACATTTGCGTCGCCACTGCGATGGCCAATCGCGCTCTGTGGGGAACGGAGAGCGTGATCGGTCCGTTTGCGACCACGGCAATTATCCGCACGCGGATCGATGCCGATTTGACCTTTCACGAAGCGCTCGATCGCGTGCGCAACTCGGTCTTGCAGGCCTACGCCAACCAGGAACTACCCTTCGATATCCTCGCCGACCGACTGGCGGAAGAACACGGCCTCGATCCGGAAGCGCTCATCCAGGTTTATTTCGTCCTGCAAATTGCGTTTCGCCGCCAGGCCAAGCTGCCCGGTGTGACAGTCCGGCCATTCGGTTACCGGGAAGGCCAATCGGTCATGCCAATCGGTCGCACGCGGCTCACCATGACCCTCAATGAGACGCCGTCCGGAATCATCGGCTCATGCAGCTATAACAGCACTTCGTTCCCTGGACAATGCTGGGTTGAAGACTACAAGGCGATCTTGGCAGCAGCGGCGGCAAATCCGGGAAAGTCGATTGGTGGGTTCGCCGATAGGTTGAGTAAGCAATTGGCTTCGACGCGCAAACAATGAAGCACAAGACAACGGTGCGACCCACGCCATATCTCGGCTGCGCCCGCAGCATTGTCGCAGGCTACACCCGCTGTTCGACACGCGGCTTGATTATTGTTGTTAAATGTTTGACACTTCAAGTCATCTTGATGCGTGTAATGGCCTATTGATCAAATCGCATTGATCCACGAAGTGGGGGGAAGCAATGTGCTTGTGGGCGGTACGCCACGTCCGGTTTGAGAGAATGACCGGCCAGCAAAAGACCGACCTGAAGCGAAAGCTTCAGGAGCGCAAGAAAGCGGTCCAAACGCAGCTCAAAGACGTCAACGCGGCGATAAAGCACGTCGCAAAACACGCGAAGGGCAAAGCGGCACGAGGCCGCCGTCGCTAGAGAATTTGCGAGCTTTATAGGCCGGCGGACGCATTGGCGCCCTGGGTCGCGCCGCTGAGGCGCGTAAAACCGGCATCCCGCTCCGCCGCTGCGAAAATACGAAGATAGGGGCATGCTGCCCTGATTTGCTGCGCAAGGCCGTGACGGAAGCTCGTCATCGTCGGGCGCGCGATTCGGATAATCCGGCTATTCGGGAAGACCCGCTTTGCGCAAGCCATCGATAAGATGCTCAACGTCCTCTGCGCGTTTCATGACGGAGACCTGTCTCTGCTTCCCGATGGTGTAGTTTGGATTGACCCGCATAACCTCGGCAGCCTCGGCGCGAGCGTCGTCCAACTGTCCCAGTTGGGCATAGGTCGCGGCCAGGAAGGCATGGCCGTATTGATGGTTGGGCGCGCGCCCAGTGGCTTCGCGCAGCCAGCGGTGCGCTTCGCGATACTGCCGGAGCACGTAATAGGCTTCGCCCGCGATCAGCGGTGCAAAATGCGGATGAAACGGATCGAGCCGCATTTGCGTCTTCGCAAGTTCAATGGCTTTGGCGGAGTCTCCAATCGAAAAAAGCACCTGCGCGATGCGATAATCGGCGAAATTGGGATTCAACGCGAATATCCGTTCGACGGCCGCAGCGGCGGCATCGAAGTCGCGCTTGCGAATGACGTTATAAGCCAGTTCGGCATAAGCTTCGGGCAAGTTTGGATCGAGCTCAATCGCCTTGCGCGCATAGGTGATGGCGTGCTCGAGCGCCAACGGGCTCAAATACTCCTCGTTGACCGGATTGAGCCAAGCCACCCGATGGGTGCTGGCAAGCATCGAATGAGCGCGGGCATAGTTCGGATCGATCTTCAGCGAATCGGCAAGATGCTGCCGCGTTTCCAGCAAATTCTCCAGTTTCCACGAGGATTGGAACGAGGCCCAAGCCGCCGCCGCGCGCATGTAATGATCGTAGGCCTGCCAGGTCACGGGCGGTTTGAGCAAAGTGCGCTCGACCTCCGCTTTGTTGACATGCGCCGCGAGGATAGCGGCAATCGTACGCGCGACTTCGTCCTGAATTGCAAAGACGTCATTGAGGTCGCGGTCATAGCGTTCGGCCCAACGATGCGTTCCAGTTCCGCTCTCGATAAGCTCAGCGGTGATACGTATGCGACCGCCGCCGCGGCGAATGCTTCCCTCAAGGATATAGCGCACACCAAGTTCACGGCTTACCTGGCGCAAATCCACGGCCTTGCCTTTGTACTTGAAGCTTGAGTTTCGAGCAACAACTAACAAGACCGAAAAACGCGACAGCTCGGTAATAATGTCCTCTGAGACCCCATCGGCAAAGTATTCCTGTTTCGGATCGCCGCTCAAATTGTGAAAGGGAAGAACGGCGATTGACGGCTTGTCGGGAAGCGCGATCGCCGGGGTTTCGCCGAGCCCAACGCTATAGACCCGCACCGGCCGCGCGATGTTTTTAAGTTGCTGCTCGCCCATGTCGCTGACCTCGATCGCGAGCTTGCCCTCGACCTGCTTGTAGGCCTCGTCCGAAAGGCAGATCGCACCGGCCCGCGCCAGCGCCTCCATGCGGGCGGCAATATTGACTCCGTCGCCGTAAATTTCGCTTCCATCGACCATGACGTCGCCGACGTTGATGCCGATGCGCAATTCGACCCTGCGCTCTTCGGGAATGGCTGCGTTACGCTCGGCCATCTCCTTCTGTATTTCGATGGCGCATTGGGTTGCATCGACCGCGCTCGCAAATTCGATGAGCACGGCATCCCCCGGGGCATTGACGATGCGACCGCGATGTGTGGCCACTTTGGGATCGATTACCTCGCGGTGGCAGGCTTTGAGCGCGGCAAGAGTCCCTTCCTCGTCACTGCCCATAAGGCGGCTGTAGCCGGCAACATCGGCTGCGAGAATGGCAGCCAACCGTCGCTGGACCCGCGCCTCGGCCATGAAAGTGCCCTGAGCTAGCGTGCTTACCAGGGCTAAGTCTATGCGTCGGCGATAGGTTGTGCAAAGTATGAATTATGGAATTAGCAGTTCAAGTTTTAATTGAAATCGTCTGCGTTAAATCCGATTTGCCGGTGCCCGTTTGTGTCTCGGGAGCTCCCCCAGACGCTTCAATCCAGATTCCGCCGCAGCGGAGACTTGCAAGGCGGCCTCACGTCGCCGCGGGACGGGCTGCACCGCTACTGGAACGATTTGCCCGCCAAAGCGATGTCTGAGGGCTTTGGCGATTTCCAAACCTTCAAGGCACCAGCTGCAAAACTGCCGCCTCGCGAGGCGTTGAGGCTGCCATCGGCGCTGGATGCTACTGCCGTGCCGATTCAATTGGTTCACGCCATCAAGGCTGCGTCCGAAGCCACCGTCCGGGGCGGCAACATGGGCGACGAATAAGAAATCGCCACACTTGCCGCCGGCCACCCTTTGCTTCGTTCGCGCAGAACCGGTCATGGCTGAACCACTTTGAAAGTGTTTAGGCGCAACTGCCGGACAGTCTCGGCCGCGGTTACGGGAATGCTTGCAGCGATGCCGCGAGCGCGCCGAAACTAGGGAACAAGGTGTAAAGTCCCAGCGTCGCTAACAATCCGAGAATACAGAACAGAGCGATCGCGACCAGCTCGGAGTCATTGAATACCGCGCTGATGTGATCCCAAATTGTTGCCTCTCGGCGAAGTCGGGAATCCAGCGGATCGGCCAGGATCAGCCGTTCGCCGCGGGAAGATGAATACTTCATTGGAGCCTCCACTTTGCTGCCGTGTGCCAACATAAATCACATTGGCGCTTTGGCGACGGGGTTTGCTTGACTGATTTGAAAGTGTCTGTTTTTCGCGCAAATGTCTGTGCCGCGGGTCACAGCAAAAGCGTCAATCTTGCAGTGGTTTCTAAACGGCCATCAAGCGCTTACAGCATGATCCCGAAAAAGCCTGCCCTCGGACAACGATCCTAGGGTGGGTACCGGTTTCCCCCTTCGCGAAGCCCGCTTCCGCCTTCGCGCTATGCCCGGTTTTGATTCCATCAAAACCGGTTAGGCTCTAACCACAATACCGGCGGTCACACGGCACTCAAGAGTTTGCGCAGCGCTTCCGGCTTAAGGATGATCGTCCAGCGATTCTTCAATTCCAAAATGCCCTGGCGTTGCCAGGCTCGCAGACAGCGATTGACCTTTTCGCGCGTTCCGCCGGTCATTTCCGCCAATTCACTCTGGGACAGCGAAAGCTTTGTCGCGCCCCGGCCCGCTGGTTGATAGGAGAGCAATATTTTGGCGAGCCGTACCGGCAAATTGAGGAATGCAATATCCGCCATCCGCTCGTCGGAATGCCGGATTCTGGCGCACAGCATTTCCATGAGTTTCAGGCAAGCGGCGGGGTTACTTTCCAGAAACGGCAGCACATCCCGGCGCGCCAGGACCAAAAGCTGACAATTTGTGAGCGCCCTTGCATTGGCCGAACGCGGCCTGCCATCGAGAAGCGCTATCTCGCCAAATAACTCGCCGGGCCGCAGGTCGGCGAGAATGATCTCCTTTCCCCTGACGGTCGGAAATGAAATGCGCACTGTACCGACAACAACTGCCATCATGCTGTCGCCGTGATCGCCGATCCGACATATCAACTCGCCGGCTAAAAAATCGCGTGACCTCGCGTGCGCTGCGATTTCGTTGCACGCTTTTTCGTCAAGCGAACTGAACAATACGCATTTTTTCAGCGCGCTGTAACCGCGATCATTGGCTACGCTCTTCGCCATGATTGGTATTCCGTTTCTGCCCAGCCGTTCCTCCGCCTGCCGTGAAGTTTGGCAGACGCAGATACGGTACCCGCCGACGAGGTCGCGTTGGCCTGTGGTCGAATTGACCGGGACGTTGCTCCGGGCCGGGACCGCAATGCGCGGGATCGTAATGCGCGGGATTATGGCTGTCGAATCGCGGAAGGTTCGTCCGATGACGGTGCATCCAGCCGGTCGAACAGCGCGCGCCAGCGCGCGAAGCCTTGCCGGCGGCTGTAATGCGCATCGAGCATGGCGCGGGCGCGGGCGCCCATTTCCGCAATCGTCGCCGGAGCGTTCGACCATCGTTGCAAGACGTCGGCGAGTGTCGCGGCATCGCCAGGCGCGACGGCGAGGCCGCAGCCATGCTGCGTCACCAGCCGCGCCAGCTCGCCGTTTGCGTCGCCGATGAAGATCACCGGCTTGCCGGCCGCGGCAATGCCGTAAAATTTGCTCGGCAGCAGAAGGCCTTCGAGGCGCGGATTGAGCGACAGCCAGTGCAGGTCCGGCAGGCTCAAGCTGTGCCGCAGCACGGCCTGGTCCTGATAGGGCATGAAATGGAACACGTTATCGAGGCGACGGCGTTTGACCGCGGCGGTGAGCTCCGCAAAACGCTTGCCGCCGCCAATCATAAGGAAAACGAAGCGCGCATCTTGGCGCAGCCGCTCGGCAGCGTCGAGCACGGTCGCGTAGTCGTGGGCGCGTCCCAGATTTCCCGAATAGCCGACGACGAATTTGTCGGCCAAGCCCCATTCCCGACGCAAGGGATTTTCTTCAGACGCGATCGGGCGGATTTCCTCGTCGTTGCACCAGTTGGCGATGACGTGGATGCGCCCCGCCGGCGCGCCGAGCGCCGCGACCCGCTGCGCCATGAGTTCGCCGACGACGACGGTTGCTTCGGCCCCCCACAATGAACGATTGCGCAGCGCCGCCAAGCTCGCGGCAACGGGGCCGCGTACCAAGGGCACGCCCAAGACTTCGGCGGTTTCCGGATAGATATCCTGCAGCCAATTGACCAGGCGTGCGCCGTTGCGGTGCGCGGGCGGCATGGCGACCACGGAAAGGAGCGGCGGGTCGGTTTTGGCCACGACGATATCGCCCGGGCCGACCAGCTCGGCAAGGCGCCGGTGCACCGATCGATAGAACGACAGATAATCGAGCGCGCGGCCGAGCAAGGCGGCGCGGCCGAATTGCGTCGAGGCCAGGCGATGCACGCGCACGCCGTTGACGATGTCCCGATCCGGCAGTGCCGCTTTGGGGTCGTCGTAGTTCTGCCTTGACGTGACGACGTGAACGTCGCGGCCGGCACCGGCCAGATGAAACGCGAGATCGGAAAGAATTTGGCTTGTGGCCGAATGGTCGGGAAAGAAGAATCGATTGACGAAGATCAGTCGCGGCATCGGCCTTCGGCTTTGATGGCGGGCGGGCGAGCGCGGCGCGTCACGCCTCCGCACCCTGTTCGTGAATGATGAACGGACGAAGGGTCTCGTCGCGCAGCAGTTCCTCGAAATAGGCGATCGTCCGTACGAGGCCTTCCTTGAGTGCCGTCTGCGGCGCCCATTTCAGCGCGTCGTGAGCTTTGGAAATGTCGGGCCGACGTTGCCGCGGATCGTCTTGGGGGCGCGGCCGATGCACGATGCGCGACCGCGATCCCGTCATCTCGACGACCAGCGACGCCAGCTCCAGAATCGTGAACTCTTTGGGGTTGCCGATGTTGATTGGCCCGATCACGTCGTCGTCGGTGTTCATGAGGCGGATCAGCCCCTCGATCAAATCGTCGACGTAGCAAAAGGAGCGGGTCTGTTGTCCGTCGCCGAACACGGTGATATCGCGGCCGAGCAGCGCCTGCACGATAAAGTTTGACACCACGCGGCCGTCGTTGGGGTGCATGCGCGGGCCATAGGTGTTGAAGATGCGCGCCACTTTGATGCGCAATTTATGCTGCCGCCAATAATCGAAGAACAACGTTTCGGCGCAGCGTTTGCCCTCGTCGTAGCAGGAGCGCGGGCCGACCGGATTGACGTGGCCCCAATAATCCTCGTGCTGCGGATGGACGCTGGGATCGCCGTAAACTTCCGACGTCGAGGCCTGCAGGATCTTGGCGCGGAGCCGTTTGGCCAGCCCCAGCATATTGATGGCGCCGTGGACGCTGGTCTTGGTCGTCTGCACGGGATCGTGCTGATAATGGATCGGCGAGGCGGGACAGGCCAAATTGTAGATCTGATCGACCTCGACGTAGAGCGGGAAGGTCACGTCGTGGCGGATGAGCTCAAAGCGATGATGATCGAGCATGCCGTCGATATTGCGCCGCGTCCCGGTGAAATAATTGTCGACGCAGATGACGCTGGCGCCGCTCTTGAGCAAACGCTCGCACAGGTGCGAGCCGAGAAATCCGGCGCCCCCCGTCACCAGCACGCGTTTCTCGAGGTGCATGCGCGGTCACTCCCGGCGCCGACGGCTTCTGCCGCCACCGCACCATGCGATCCTATATGGCAAGCCTGCGGTCAAGCCGATTCAACCTATCCCGAATCGCCGCTTGGTCGCAGCCCGCCGCTGATAAGAAATGAACGCGCGGAGGCCGTAGCCGATGCAGGCGCCGACCAGGAGTCCAAATACCAGATCGAACATCGCTTCGTCCCATCCGTGCCGGCGCCCGGCAAACAGTTGATTTCTCCTTATATCAGATATTTAATCGTAAGTTGCAAACAAACGACCGCCAACCGGCGATATACATCGTTCCTTAGTTAATTGGGGCCGCGCCGGACAACGTCTAAACCGCGGCGGCTTCGCGGCGCACCAGATAATTGCCGAGGACCAGGACGTCCATCTTCGTTCGTAAAAAGCACTCCAACGCCTCTTCCGGCCGGCAGACCACCGGCTCGTTCTCGTTAAACGATGTGTTGAGCACCATCGGAACGCCGGTCAGTCGGAAGAAAGATTCGATGACGGCATAGTAGCGTGGGTTACTGGCGCGATCGACGGTTTGCAGCCGGCCGGTGCCGTCAACGTGCGTCACCGCCGGTATTTGCCCGCGCCGTTCGGGGCGAATCGGAAAAACCTGCAGCATGAACGGTACGTCGTCATCACGCTCGAACCAATCGGCGACCGCCTCGCGCAGCACCGAGGGAGCGAAGGGACGGAAGGATTCGCGGCGCTTGATTTTGAGATTGAGGATAGTCTTCATGTCGGCCCGCCGCGGATCGCCGAGGATCGAGCGATTGCCAAGCGCGCGCGGTCCCCATTCCATGCGGCCCTGGAACCAGCCGACTACCAGCCCGTCGGCAACCGCGCGCGCCGTGAGATCGACCAGTTCGCTCTCGTTCTCGAGACGGTGCAGGCTGCAATGCTCGGCTTCGAGCGCGGCCAGCCGACCCGCCAGTAGTGCGCCGATCTCGGCATCGGTGAACGAGGGCCCCCAATAAGCGTGCGTCATATGGGAGGTGCGCGTACCGGCGCGATGCCAGACGGCATAGGCCGCGCCGATGGCGCCGCCGGCGTCGCCCGCGGCGGACTGCAGATAGCACTGCGCGAAAGCCGTGCGGTCGCGGATCTTGCCGTTGGCTACCGAATTGTAAGCACAGCCGCCGGCCAGCGCGATTGCGGTGTGACGATAGCGGCGCTGCAACGTGTTCAACAGATGAAAGAACGCGTCCTCATAGGCAGCCTGCGTCGCGAAGGCGAGGTTGCAATGGCGATCCGTAATCGGCGAATCGGGATCACGGGCTGGACCAAGCGCCTCGACCAGCGCCGGCGAAAACAGCGGTCCGCAAACGGGTGCGCCCCCGTGCCATTCATAGGCGATGTCTTCGCTATGGTGACGGAAATATTTGAGGTCGAGGGTAAAGCTGCCGTCCTTGCGCGAGCGACAACAGCCGGCTGACTTCTTCCCGGCTCGAGGCCTCGCCGTAGGCGGCGAGTCCCATCAGCTTGTACTCGTCGCCGTAATGCGGGAAGCCGAGATATTGCGTCATCGCCTGGTAGAAGATGCCCAGCGAATGCGGAAACAGCACCCGGCCGTCGAGCGATAGCACGGTGCCGCTGCCGCTGCCCCAGGCGGCGCTGGCGAAATCGCCGAAGCCGTCGACCGACACCACGACGGCTTCGCGATAGGGCGATGGATAAAAAGCCGAGGCGAGGTGGGCGAGGTGATGCTCGATATAATCGATGGTGCCGGAAAAGCGCCGGCCGGGCAGGGCGCCTAAGCTCCTCGGCAATGCCGGCGACTTGTTTGCGGTTGCGCAGCCGGCTAAGCAGCAAGCCCGGACTTGGGCGGCGCGAGGCGACGAAAGCGAGCTTGCGGAGAAAATTGGCGCGACCGCTGCGGTTGACGGCGACATGCGTCACATCGCCCAAATCGGCTTTGGCTTCCTGCAAGCAATAGGCAATCGCCTGGCTCGGGAAGCCAGCCCAATGCTTGATCCGCCGAAATCGTTCCTCTTCGGCGGCGGCCAGTAATTGCGCCGTCGCGCACGATGCAGGCCGCTGCATCAGCGTGATAGGCGTTGATCCCGAGTATCAAGGAACCGGATGCCATCGCTTGGCTTGGTGCGGTCGCTAAGGACGACGAGGACGAGCCGCAATCAGCGGCATTGCCGGTACATAGCAAAGAGTTCAGGCCCTGAGAGATAAATCATTTGCAGGCCTAGGCCGCCGTTGCGCGCAATCCATCTGCGAATCGAGGTCGGATAGAGACTCCAAAGAGTGCGTGTCGCCGGGTCGTTGATAACTTCAAATCCGAGAAACCCCGGACGCCAGGCGGCATGGAAGCCGAGCAGCGCATTCGGTGTCACGCAAATCCGGTCGTGCGGCACGATACCCAGCACCATGGTGCAGGCTGACGCGCAGGTTCCATCGATGACGATCTGTTCGCCTGTATCCCGCAGCGCGATAAAACGTGAATAGTAGGCGCCAATATTGCCGCCATGGTCGTCGGTAATGCGGACGGCTGCCGCGGCTGGAGATACCGGCAAGAACCCGGCAAACGCGACAAGGGCAGCCAGCGGCGTTCGCAAAATAAAACGTCCCCGCCGCAGTGCGGGGACGGCAAAAAAAGAACGAAGCACTCTGATCAGCGGATCAAGGACTGACCGGATTGACCGTGCTGGTGGAAGTGCTTTTGGTCCCCTCGTATATCCCCAAACCCAACAGGCCGCCGGCAACGCCGCCCATCACCAGGGCGCCGCCCCAGTTGAAGCTGTTATCTTGGGCGTAGGAGCCGGAAGCGCAGGGCGACAGCGGGGCAACCGTGGTGACCGCGCCCGGTTGTACGTTCACTTTGCACCCGTCATCGTAAACGACCGTGGCCGAGCCGCCGGGGGCAACCATGACGGAATCGCCGACATTGGCATCGATCCGGCTGTCGACTGGCTGGAAGCCCTGGCCCTGATTGATCGTCAAGCTGCCCTGTCCCGGCTGAACCGTAGCGGCCCACGACGAGGTACTGAGCAGCATCGCGAGGCAGAACGCGCCTACGAAGGGTCTTTTAGCCATTTGTCTATTCCCCGATTCCGCGCCCACAAACGTATAACACTCGAACTCGTAGCAATAAAACTTAACTTTTTGGTTTCTAAGCCAATGTGGCATTTATGCCACATTTTTGGGCGGTCTTGATAATGGTGCGGCTTTTCGGGGAATATGCCAATGGACTTTGATCGGTATTCCCAATCAGGTAGCCAATTTGCTCAATAATAGTTCGCCGGCGCAAATCGCGTCGTTGCGCGGAGCCCGGCAAAATACTCCGCGAGTCGGGAAGAAACTAGAATCGGTTTGTCAGGGGCTTGCGGGAGCGGTGCTGGAATTATTGTGGGATTGGCTCGCCTCATATCCCACAAAACCCGCTACGCCCAACACGCCCGCGCCCACCATTAGACCTGAGGTGTAATCGGGGTTGTCCTGCGCATATGATCCAGACGTGCAAGGCGACAAAGGCGCAATCGTCGTGACCGCTCCGGGTTGAACCTTAACCGTACAGCCGTCATCGTAAACAATTCTTGCGCCGCCGCCGGGACCGACCATGACGGAATCACCGACGTTAGCGTCGATCCGGCTTTTGACGGGCTGGAAGCCTTGGCCCTGATCGATCGAAAGCGTACCCTGGCCAGGCTCGACCGTGGCCGCCAAGGCATGGCTGCACAGAAACACCGCGCCGCAAAGAACCGCAACGATGGGTGGCTTAACCATCTCGGTGCCCCACATTCTCCACAACCATCGGTTCATAGTACCTCAATTGTCGTCCATCTCAACCGGAATTCTCGTTCATCTCAACCGGGGATTTTGCTTTTCGAATGATCTGTTGCTTTTGGGCGACTCAATATAATATCACAACGATGGGAACTTCGTAAGTGATTGTAATATCTGAGTTTTGCGCCGCTGGGTTAATCGCGTGATCGACCTGCACTGCCATATCCTGCCCGGAATTGATGATGGAGCCAGCGATTCATCCGTATCCTTGGCCATGGCGAAGGCTATGGTCGCGCAGGGCGTGACCAACGTTGCCTGCACCCCGCATATTCTTCCCGGACTTTACCATAATTCGGGACCCGACATCCGCGACGCGACACAGCGGCTGCAAGAGCTTCTCGATCAAGAGGGTATCCCGCTTCATCTCGTCACCGGCGCGGATGTCCATATGACCCCGAATTTCGTTGCGGGCCTCCGATCCGGGCAACTTTTGACCATTGCCGATTCGCGCTACGTGCTGGTCGAACCGCCGCACCATACGGCGCCGCCGCAGCTGGAGGATTTTTTCTTTAACTTGGTGGTCGCTGGCTACGTGCCGGTCCTCACGCACCCCGAGCGGCTGTCCTGGGTGCCGTCGCGCTACCAAACCATCAAAAAACTAGTCCAATCCGGCATTTGGATGCAGATCACGGCGGGGTCTTTTGCTGGCGCGTTCGGCCGCAATGCCCTATACTGGGCAGAACGGATGTTGGACGATGGGTGTGTCCACCTTATTGCCACCGATGCTCACGATGCGGAGCGGCGGCCGCCGGATTTGGCGGCTGGGCGGGACTTGGTGGCAAAGCGCGTTGGCCCTGAAGAAGCTCAACGCCTGGTGTTAACGCGTCCGATGGGGATCCTGAAGGATGAGAGTCCTTCAAACTTGCCCGCGCCATCAGGGGTGGCAGATGCCGAGACCGTGTCGTCTCAGGAAGCAGCCGATCAGTCGGAACCGCCGCGCGCTCCGCGTGATAACTGCGGCGATACTGGCGATCGCCGCAGCTTCGCTGGGCGGTTGCGCCGGTTCTTCGGGTAGCGGCGTTGCGATGAATGGCGGTGCCGGCGATCCGGCGGCGGCTCCGGCCTACGCCGCGGACGGATCGCTGACGGCGGGCTCGAGCGCGAGCGCTTTTGCGCCCACCGGTCCCGCGGTGCATTCTGCCGCGGCAAGTCAGGCGGCGGATGTTCTCACCGCAGTGGCGAAGCCGGGCAATGCGGCATACAAGATCGGTCCATTGGATGTTCTCGACATTTCCGTTTTCAAGGTGCCCGATCTGAACAAGGAGGTGCAGGTCGCCGAAGACGGAACGATCAATTATCCGCTCCTCGGTGACGTGCCGGCTGCCGGAAAAACGGCTCACGAAGTTGAACAGGAGCTCACGAAAAAACTCGGCTCTAAATATCTTCGCAACCCGCAGGTCACCGTCTTCGTCAAAGAATTCAATAGCCAGCGCGTCACGGTTTCAGGCGCGGTGAAGACATCCGGCGTTTATGCGATTAAGGGCCGCACGTCGTTGATGCAGGTGGTCGCGATGGCCGGCGACATCGATATAACGACAGACTCCGGCGACATCATCGTTTTTCGAACGATCGATGGACAACGTTCGGCGGCGAGATTTGACATCGATGCAATAAAAGCGGGGAGAGCTACGGATCCTCAGGTGGAACCTGGCGATGTCATTGTCGTCGACACCTCTGCGACCAAGGTCGCCTTCCATAATTTGATAGGTGCGCTGCCGCTTGCCTCGACCGCCGCGGTGTTCTCCGGGTTATGAGCGGCAGATCATGAATTACAATCGCTCCAATCTGCCTGAAGAGACGGATCCGAAATACGGCGGCGTAGTGCCGGCGGCACAAGGTCTTCCGGCGGGGCGCGATCCCTATAGTGTCGGCGCCTATGGCGCCGGCGGCTACGGACCCGGTGTCGAGGGCCCGTCGAACTTCCAGTTGGATCTCCTCGAATACCTGCGCATCGTCGTCAAACGCCGCTGGCTGATCTTGAGCATTGTTGCCGCCGCTCTCGTCATCGGCGCCGTCACTACCTTGATGAAGACGCCGCTTTATACGTCGACCGTCCGGCTGCAGATCGACCGTAACGTCGCCAAGATCGTCGAGGGCGGCAATATCACCCCGATTGAAGGCCCTGATCTCGAGTTTATGAGAACCCAGTACGAGCTGTTGCAAAGCCGTACCATGGCCGAGCGAGTTGCATCGGCGCTGAAGCTCGGCGAGGATCCGACGTTCTTTGCGCCGCGCCAATTCTCGATCATTGGGTTTCTGAAGGGACTGATCGTTTCAGGTCCGGCACCGGCCAAACAGGTCAGCAAGAAGGTAAACTATCAAGCTGCTGCCACCGGTGTCGTCCTGGGCAATCGTGCGGTCCATCCGGTCATCGGCTCGCGGCTCGTTGACATTTCCTATTCGGACCCCAACCCGACGCGAGCGCAGCAGATCGCGGAGGCTTATGCTGATGCCTTCATTGCCTCCAATCTCGATAAGCGCTTCGAGGCAAATACTTACGCCAAAGCGTTTCTCGAGGACCAGCTCCAACAACTGAAACTGCGTCTGGAGCAGTCGGAAAAGGCGATGCTGGATTTCGGGCAAAAGGAAGAAATCGTTCAGGTGAACGACAAACAGTCGATCGCCGAAACTAACTTGGCGAGTGCAAACGCGGCCCTCGGTACACTCGTCGCTGAGCGGATGAAGAATGAAGAATTGTGGAAGCAGCTCGAATCGGCAAAGGCAATCGATTTGCCGCAGCTGCTGACCAATAGCGTCATTCAAACCTTGCAGGCGAAGCGGAGCGCGCTGCAAACCGAATATCAGCAGAAGCTGGAAACCTTCCAGCCTAGCTATCCCGCGATGGTGCAACTCAGCAACCAGATCGCCGAGATCGATCGGCAGCTCGCTGGCCAGGTCAATACGCTGAAAGCTTCCTATAAAGCCGCTTATGACGCTTCGGTGGAACAAGAAGCACAAATGAAACAGCGCATTGAGACGCTGAAGCAGGACGTGCTCGATCTACAAAAGCGGAGCATCCAGTACAACATTCTCAAGCGCGAAGTCGACACCAATCAGTCGCTCTACAACGGCCTTTTGCAGCGCTACAAGGAAGTCGATATTGCAGGCGGCGTCGGCGCCAACAATGTTTTCATTGTCGACAAAGCAATGGTGCCCGGCGGCCCGTCGTCGCCTAATATGCAACACGCGCTGTTTGTCTCGTTTGCGATCGGACTTGCCGGGGCGCTCGGTTTGGCGCTGGTACTCGAGCGGCTCGACGACACGCTGCGCTCTCCCGAGGAGATCGAGCGGGCGCTGGGATATGTGACGCTCGGCATCATACCGAAGATTGGATTGGGCACGAGCCTCGAAGCGGAATTGGCGGATCCTCGATCGCACATGTCCGAAGCCTATCGATCGCTGTGCACCGCGCTTCAGCTCTCGACCGAAAAGGGACTGCCGAAGACGATGCTCATTACCAGCGCGGGTCCGTCGGAAGGCAAGTCCACGACTTGCCTGACGCTGGCGCGGCATTTTGCCAATATCGGCCTTAAGGTTCTGCTCATCGATGCGGATTTGCGGAAACCGTCGCTTCACACCAAGCTTAAACTTGGCAATGCCAGCGGATTGAGCAATTACCTCACCGCGTCGGCCGCGCCGCCGGAACTCCTGCAAACGACAGAACTCGCCAACCTCGCCTTCATGGCCTCCGGTCCATTGCCGCCAAACGCCGCCGATCTGCTCGGCAGTTCGCGTTTGCATTCGCTGCTTTCCGTCGGCCTGGAAGTGTTCGATCTGATCGTGGTCGATAGTCCGCCGGTCATGGGCTTGGCCGACGCGCCATTGCTATCAAGCGCCGTCGCGGCGACCATATTCGTCATCGGCGCCGGTCAGGTGCGCACGCGCCTGATCCGAGCGGCTGTCAAGCGGCTGCAATTCTCGCGGGCCTCGTTGATCGGCACGGTCATCACTCGGTTCGATGCCCGCAGCAGCTACGGATACGGCTACGGTTACGGAGCCGGCTACGGCTACGGCTATGGTCACGGCAATCGTGCCGGGGCCGCCGAACCGGCCATCGCCGCGGCGGAGAAAGCGACGCAGCCAAAATTGACGAGCGCGCCGGCGGAGGGATGATGTCCGAACGGATGGCGCTGAAAATTGCCATCGATCTCATGCATGTCCCCTCGCAGGTGCGGCTCCTTCGGGCGGGGCCTCTGCCGGATGGCGTGCTGACTTTATTGCAAATTGCCGCCGGCGATGACGAGGCGGAGCGTGCCGCCGCTCTGTTAATCGACCGACCAGGCGATATCGTGCGACAAGCCGCCGCATTCTTCATCGAACAGATCTTATTCGCCCCGAATGCCGATAGTTATCGGGTGCTGGGTGCAAACCCTCGGGCGAGTGCCGGCGAACTTCGGCGCAACGTCGCTTTGCTGCTGCGGTGGCTGCATCCTGATCTCGATCCGGAGCGTGGCCGGTCGATTTTCGTCGGCCGTGTGACGGCAGCTTGGAATGACGTGAAAACACCGGAACGACGGGCCGCCTATGATGAGCAGTTGCGGGCTTCCAACGCGGCGGGAAAGTCCCGTTCGCGAAGCGGTAAATTCAGGTCGAGCAGGCACAACGACGGCAAACCGCTTGGCAATACGGTGTCGCGTCGAAGCCGGCTGGCTTGGCACGCGCAACTGAGACGAGGTGACGATACAATAGGCTTCTTCCGCCGCGCGCTTTCAGTTCTATTTCATCGGTCGCCTCAGTGATCGGTCCACGACCTGAATGCCGTTTCTCCGACGTGGTCATTTGTTGCTTCGAACGAGCAAAAGTGAAAGTGGAATTCGCTCATTCCAAAAGAGCGGCAACCCCGCGATGCCACATCTCTGCCGCCATCGTGAATTTCCTGTTCGCCTCACCTCGACGTGACCGGTCATGAAGATCAACGCGCTTCTTCACATGCGTCGGCGAACCGTGGTTGTTGCGGTATCTGCGGCGCTGTTGACCTGGCTGGTAGTGTCGCGGAGCTTTGTCGCCTTTCTGGCCGATGCTGCCCCGCATGTGGCAGTTTGGCTCGATTCCCGCCAACCCGAGGCGCTGGTCAATCTCGGCGATGAGTCGATTGCGGATGCGGCGACGGATCATCAGCTCAGCGGCCGTGCTTCCGAGCGGAATGCGCGGCAAACCGAAATGACATCCACGGACTCACGGCGCGCTGCGGATGTGACGGCGAAATCCCCGCAAGATATCAATCGTGCCTTCTCGGAGTTCGAATCGATCGGACAAAATCAGAGTATCAGCCGACCGGTCCCTCCGGATAATGCAAAAACGGTGCGGATGTGGGCGCGAACGGCTCTTATGGCCGAGCCGGTCAACGAGCACGCATTTCGAATCTTGGGCCAGATCGCTGACGCCGATCGCGACGACGCGGCGGCCTTGAAATACATGCGCGCGGCGGGCCGTCTATCACTGCATGACGAGCCTGCAACCTATTGGCTGCTGCGCGCCAGCGCCCGGGCCAAGGACTACAAATCCGCGGTCTATTATGCGGACGCTCTTCTGCGATTAGACCCGCAGTCGAACCGCTACGTGGCACCTATCCTCGCGGCAATCATCCAGGACAAGGATGGCGCCGCCCTAGTCGAGAACGTCCTTGCCGGCGATCCGCCGTGGCGGACGGCGTTCATCGCGACGTTGCCGAACGACGTCACGGACGCGCGCACGCCGCTCAATCTGTTGCTGGCGTTGCGTACGGGCTCGACGCCGCCCGAGACTGCTGACATCGTGCCCTATCTCGATTTTTTGGTTGCGCACAGATTTTACCAGCTGGCGTATTATACGTGGCTACAGTTCTTATCGCCGGGCGAGCTGCAACACGTTGGCCTTTTGTTCAACGGCAGCTTCGAAGGTGCGCCCTCGGGCGCGCCGTTTGATTGGACCATTAGTCAAGGTACTGGCGTCACCGTCGATGTCGTGCCGCGGCCCGATAAGTCCGACCAGCACGCACTGATGGTCGATTTCGAGTTTGGACGGGTTGATTATCACAGCGTCACCGAGCTCGTTATGCTCGCCCCGGGCATTTATCAGTTCAACGGCCAATACCAGGGTAAGCTCCTTGGTCCGCGCGGACTGAAATGGCGCGTGGTTTGCGCAAGCGGCAAGATCACCAGCGGTGGCGAGAGTCCCATGATCAGCGGGGCGACGAAGGGCTGGCGCAATGTTGCGTTCACCTTCACGGTTCCGCAGCAGGATTGCGGCGCACAATACGTGCGACTGGATCTCGATGCGCGTATGGCTTCCGAAGAACTGGTGTCGGGGACGATATTATTCGACGAGCTGCAAATATCGCGCGTGCCAAATCCATCGACGGCGGGAGGGTAGGCCTGACTAAAGACCGTACATTCACGACGTGGCGTATCCGATCATGGTGTCGCTAGGTTCTTTCCGGGAACGGCCGCTAGGGCCGATTTTAAGCGGGCTGATTCCCGTGCAAGTGCGGGAATTCAGGCCGAGCGCCGTCTATTGTGCCTGTGCGTTCGCGCTGGTCTGTTCGCTGCTGCTGGGCGGCGGCACGCGGGGCGGCTTTTTATCGGATGCCATTCTCGAACTTGTCGCGATTCCGCCCTTGCTGATCTCGATCGCCTCGTTGGTCGATTCGCCCGCTTGGCATAGCAAAACCGGGTCCGGCCTGTCCTGGCTATTGGCGTTCTGCTGCGCGATTGCACTCGTGCCGCTTATTCAGCTCATTCCGCTGCCGCCGGGGATCTGGACGAGTCTGCCCGGTCGTGACGAAATCGCCAAAGAGCTCGCCCTTTTGGGCGGCGGACTGCCGTGGCTGCCGATTAGCGTCTCGCCGCATTCGACTTGGCTGAGCCTCCTATCGCTGCTGCCGCCAATGGCGGTGTTCCTTGCGGCCATTCAGCTCGACTATCGGGAGCGGCGCCAGCTGAGCCTGCTCATCATCGCCGTCGGAGTGATCAGTGTCTTCGTCGGCCTGACGCAGGTGGCGCAGGGTGAGTCGAGCCCGTTGCGCTTCTTCGCCATCACCAACCCCACCGAGGCGGTCGGCTTTTTTGCCAATAGGAATCATTTTGCCGCGCTGCTCTATGCGGTCTTCCTATTTGCGGCGGTGTGGGCCGTCGATGTCGGCTTTAAAATCGGCTCCTGGACCGATGTGAGAACGTTTGAGACTGTCACCGTCGCAGCGTTGACCGCGATTTTTTTAGTTCTCCTGAGCGTGATTGCCGGCGAGGCCATGGCGCGCTCGCGTGCCGGGCTCGCACTGACCATGGTCGCATTGCTTGCGGCGTTCGCGCTGGGTTTCATGGATCGGCGCAGACTGTCCGGCGCAAAAACAAGCAAGGTGTTGCTCATCGCCACGGTTGCGGCCGTCATTCTGATCTTGCAATTCGCGCTCTATCGAATCCTCAACCGCTTCGGCACCGATCCGTTGGAGGGGGCTCGGATCATCTTCGCCCACGTGACTGTCACGGCCGCGAAAGCATTCACGCCTTTCGGCTCCGGCAGCGGAACTTTCGTGCCGGTTTATCAAATGTTCGAAAAGCCGGCCGACATTTTTGCTGGAACCTATGTCAATCATGCGCACGACGATTTTCTCGAATTGTGGCTTGAAACCGGCGTCGTCGGCCCGGTTTTGGTCTGCGTGTTCTTGACCTGGTGGGGCTACTCAACCGCGAGACTGTGGTGGAGGCCGCCGGCTTTCGCACACGCGATCGATTGCACGCTGGCGCGAGCCGCGACGGTAGTCATCGCGCTGCTGCTGATGCATTCGCTGGTTGATTATCCGATGCGGACTGATGCAATTCTGGCCGTTTTTGCGGTTGCATGCGCGTTCCTGGTCGCGCCGGTGCGGGGCGCTGAGGACAAAATGCGGCCCGCTTCTGAACCGGACCGCGATACCACTCGCCGCGTCGCGGCGTCAAAGCTGGCGATACCGGTCCCGACTGCCGCGGCGAATACGATGTTCGGCCCTGCGACGGCGCGGGCGAGCGAACTTGTCCCAGCCCCACAAGGTCAGTCCGGTGACCGCTGGGGTGAAGATATCGAATGGCCGGAGGAATGGCAGAATTCCGCGGGGACGAAACCCACTGCAGCTGGAACCGCCAAGCCCGCAGCTGACCAGGGTGGCGACGCTGAAACGGAGCCAGAATGAGCGCCTGGTGGGCAATAATTGCGGTATTCCCGGACCGGACCGCGCAGTCTATAATCCGCCGCTAGGGAAGTTTTCCTGATTCCCCGTGGGCGGTTGCCTGACCACACGTGTCTCATTCGGGTAGGATTCACCCGAAGAGCGGTAGCTTTGGCCAATCATCCTGCTCGACTTCTACCGCGAAAATCCGGACCAGTTCTCGCTTTGCCGGTCTCGTATCCGCCGAGTGGAATAGGTCTTTGATAGTGCTAGGATTTTTTCCTGAACTATGTGCGGAATAAACGGCATTTTCGCCTACCGGCCGTCGGCCGAACCGCCACGCGAGTTCGAACTGGTCAATAGCCGGGACCGGATGCGCCTGCGGGGTCCCGACGGCCATGGCGCCTGGTGGGATGCGAAGCGTTGTTGCGGTCTTGGGCATCGCCGCCTGTCAATCCTCGATCTATCCGATCGAGCGGCGCAGCCCATGGTTGGTGACGGCGGCAATTATGTCGTGACTTTCAACGGCGAGATCTACAATTACCCTGCGTTGCGGAAGAGCCTTGAAGCCGAGGGGGCGTGCTTCGTGACCACCTCCGATACCGAGGTGCTTTTGCATCTGTACGCGCGCCGCGGCGTTGCCATGGTCCATGAGCTGCGCGGCATGTTCGCCTTCGCGATCTGGGACGAACGAAAGCAGGGGTTGTTCCTGGCGCGCGATCCCTACGGCATCAAGCCGCTCTACACGGCGGATGACGGACGCAGCTTTCGGTTCGCATCGCAGGTCAAGGCGCTGCTTGCCGGCGGACGAGTTTCGCGGGAACTCGAGCCTGCGGGTACGGTCGGGTTCTATCTGTTCGGCAGTGTGCCGGAGCCCTTTACGCTCTATCGTGACATTCGCGCGCTGCCGGCCGGTCATACGCAATGGATCGACGCGACTGGGGCGCAGCCGCCGCGAGGCTATGTGAAGCTTGCCGAGATTCTTGAAAGCGGCGGCCGCGAGCCAACTCCGCCCGGCGAACTCGCGCAACAGCTTCGCGGCTGCGTGCTCGACAGCGTGCGGGCGCATCTGTTGGCCGATGTCGAGGTCGGCATTTTTCTCTCCGCCGGAGTCGATTCCGGGGCTCTTCTCGGCTTGATGCGCGATGCCGGCCAGCGCGATATCCGAGCCATCACGCTCGCCTTCGATGAATTCAAGGATAGCGAAGAGGACGAGGGGCCGCATGCCGCGCGTGTCGCTCAACGCTATGGCGCGCGCCACGTCTTGCGCCGGGTGAGCGAGCAGGAATTCGACGTCGATCTGCCCGCCATTTTCGACGCCATGGACCAGCCGTCGATCGACGGCATCAATACCTGGTTCATCGCCAAGGCCGCGAAGGAAGCGGGCTTGAAGGTTGCGCTCTCTGGAATTGGCGGCGATGAGCTCCTCGCCGGCTATCCGAGCTTCGTCGACGTTCCGCGCTGGCGGCGCCGGTTTGGCGCCTGGGCCAACATGCCGGGACTTGGCACGCTAGCCCGCAACGTTGTTCGCGCCCTGCTGCCGCAATTGGCACGGCGGCAGCCGAAGGCAGTCGGCCTGTTCGAGTTTTCCGGCAGCTGGGCGGGCGCTTATCTGCTGCGGCGCGGTCTATTTTTGCCGCGCGAGCTCGACACCATTCTCGATCCGGACATCGCGCGCGAGGGTTTGCGGCGGCTCGACCCGATCTGCGGTCTCGCCGCCAGCATCGTGCCCGATCCCGGCACGGACGTCGGTCGCCTCTGCGCCCTGGAATCCTCGCACTACCTTCGCAATCAGCTCCTGCGCGATGCCGACTGGGCCGGAATGGCCCACTCGATCGAGATCCGCGTGCCATTGGTCAACGTCAAACTGCTCACCGATTTTGCGCCCGCGCTCGCGGCTTTGGCTCCGGGTCAAGGCAAAGCCACGCTGGCGCAGGCGCCATCGCTGCCGCTTCCCGATGAGATCGTGGCGCGGGCCAAGACCGGCTTCGGCGTGCCGACGGGTGTTTGGATGGCGAAGCGCCTGGCCCAGAGCGCAGCGCCGCCCTTTGCCGCCGAGCCGAAAGGGCTCGTCTCGCGGAGCTGGTCGCAAATCGTGCTGCCGCGCGTGATGGCGGCCAATGAGAATTCCAGGATCGAGGCGCTCGCCTCATGAGCACAACGGCGTTGCCGGCGGAGCGCGCGGTGGGGACTGCATGAGCATCCTCTCAATGCGGGAGCATTCCCAACGCTATCGGGAAAATCTAACCCGCGCTCTTGGCATGCCGGCGATGGCGGAATTGCCGATGCTCGGTGCGGCGCTTCACGAGGCTTGGCGGACCGGGCATAGCGTATATTTGTGCGGCAACGGCGGTAGTGCCGGCAATGCCATCCATCTCGCCAACGATTTTCTCTACGGTGCAGGGTTGCGCAACGGCGGCGGGCTGAAAGTCGAGGCGTTGAGCGCCAATCCCGCGATCCTGACCTGCCTTGCCAATGACCTCGGTTACGACCGGGTGTTCGCCGAGCAGCTTGCGGTCAAAGCCGGCGCCGGCGATGTCCTGATCGTGCTATCCGGCAGCGGCAATTCGGAAAATGTCGTCAAGGCGCTGGAAGTCGGCAACGCCAAGGGCATGACGACGTTCGCGGTGCTCGGCTATTCCGGCGGACGCTGCAAATCCCTCGCCCAGCACGTCATTCACTTTGCCGTCGATGATATGCAAGTCGCCGAGGATCTGCAGCTCATCGTCGGGCATATTTGCATGCAGTGGCTTCACGCCAACCCGGTCTCCGGCGCCTCGGCATCCGGCGATGCGGCCGCGGCGCGTTCCTAAAACGCTTTCGTTCTTGACCCGATGCATCACTTGGTGACTGGCGCCGCGGGCTTCATCGGCAGCCAGCTCGTCGACCATTTGCTCGATGAAGGTCATTTCGTGACCGGCGCGGACGACTTGTCGCTCGGCCGATTGGCGCATCTGGCGGCGGCGCGAAGGAGCGCAAAGTTTTTGTTCGTTGAACGCGACATCAGCCGGACCGAGACGGCGGAAGAATGTCTGCGCCAAGCCGCGGCGTTTGCGGGAATTCCGGATCTGATCTGGCATCTTGCGGCGAACAGCGACATTGCGAGCGGCGCCATGGAGCCCGCGGTGGACTTCCGCCGAACTCTGCAGACCACATTCGCGGTCATCGAGGCGGCCCGGGCGATTGGCGCGCACAACATTGCCTTTGCCTCGACATCCGCGGTTTACGGTGAGAGCGACGAGGCGCTCGACGAGGATGCCGGCCCGCTGTTGCCGATCTCGTTCTATGGCGCGACCAAGCTCGCGAGCGAGGCCTTGCTCAGCGCGGCGGCCGAAACGTCCTTGGCGCGGATTTGGCTCTTTCGCTTTCCCAATGTGGTGGGGCCGCGGGCGACGCACGGCGCGATTTTCGATTTTATGGCGCGGCTTGCGGCCAAGCCCGCGGCCCTGAGAGTGCTCGGCGACGGCACGCAAACCAAGCCGTACCTTCACGTCTCAGAGCTGATTGCGGCGATGCGCTTCATCGTCGACCACGCTAACGGGCGGCGCAACGTTTTCAATATCGGCCCGAACGGCGCGGGCACCAGCGTCGCCTTCATCGCCGCAAAGGTCATCGCGCAATTACACCCCGGCACGGCGATCGCCTATAGCGGCGGCGACCGCGGTTGGGTCGGCGACGTGCCGCAATTCCGCTATTCGACCGCGAGACTCTCGCGGCTAGGCTGGCAACCGAAGCTTTCCTCGGACGAAGCGGTGCTTCGCGCCATAGACGAGCTCGCCGCTGCGCCCGTTGTCTAGGCCGATGGATTTTGGCATGCCTGCCGGGCAGCCGGCTTCGCGGGCGCTAATCGATCACCTCGTGATCGTCGCCGGCGGCAAGGGCCAGCGTCTGGCGGAGCTCTTCCCTGATCTGCCCAAAGCGCTGGTCCCGATCGGCGGCAAGCCGGTGTTGGCGCACCAGCTCGCGCTCGCCGGCCAATGCGGGATCGCCGCGGTTACCGTGCTCGCCGGTCATTTGAGCGACAACATCGCCGCGTTTGTCGGCGACGGCTCGCGACACGGCATTGCCGCGAAGGTTCTTGTGGAAGCGGAACCCCTGGGCAGCGCCGGTGCGCTCATGCAAAATCTCGATGCGTTGCCGGAGCACTTTTTCGTTCTCTACGGCGACGTGATGGCGGCCGTCGATCTGCCGCGGATGGCGCAATTCCATCTCGATCGCCAAGCCGACTTCACTTGTCTCGCTCACCCCAACGATCATCCGCTGGATTCCGACCTCTTGGAGGCGGCCGACGACGGACGGCTGACGGCAATCCATGCCTATCCGCATCCGCCCGGCCGCGATTTTGCCAATCTGGTCAATGCCGCGCTTTATGTGGTGCGGCGCGAGGCGCTGCGGCCGTGGTCGGGAGCAGGAAAGAATCTCGATTTCACCAAGGATATCCTGAAGGGCTTGCTTGCCGCGGACGCCCGCGTGTTCGCGTACCGCTCGACCGATTATGCAAGAGACATGGGCACGCCGAAGCGGCTGCGGCAAGTCGATGCCGATTGGCGGGCCGGCAAGATCGACATTGTGCATTCAAGCCGGGGGCGCCCGGCGGTATTTCTCGACCGCGACGGCACCTTGAATATCGAGAAAGGCGGCGTGCGCCGGGCGGAGGAGCTGGAGCTTATCCCCGGCGTTGCCGAAGCCTTGATCGCGCTGCGGCACGCGGGATTTTATCTGGTCGTCCTGACCAACCAGTCCGTCGTTGCGCGCGGGCAAGCGAGCGAAAGCGACGTCGCCGCGGTGCACCGCCGGCTGGAATGGGAGCTCGGCAAGGCTGGCGCCTATCTCGACGGCATCTATGTCTGCCCGCATCATCCGGATCGCGGCTTCCCGGGCGAACGCGCCGATCTGAAAATTGCATGTGATTGCCGCAAGCCGGCGACCGGGCTGGTCGAGCGCGCCTGCCGCGAGCTGGGCATCGATCTGTCGGCGTCCTGGATGATCGGCGATCAGACCCGCGACGTGGAAATGGCGCGCCGCGCCGGCCTGCGCTCGATCCTGGTGCAGACCGGGGCGGCCGGCCGCGACGGGCAGTTTCAATGCCCCGCCGACTACGTCGCGCCGGATCTGCAGCGCGCCGCCGCGTTCGTCCTGGCCGAGCATGAGGCTCAGCGCGCGTGATCATTTCGCGCACGCCTCTGCGCGTCAGCTTTCTCGGCGGCGGCTCCGACCTGCCGGCCTATTATCGCCGCCACGGCGGCGCCGTGCTGTCGACCGCCATCGACCAGTCGGTCTATGTCACGGTGAGCCGCAAGTTCGATAATGCCGTGCGGGTGAGCTATTCGCGCACCGAAGAAGTCGCCCATGCGCGCGACGTGGCGCATCCCCTGGTGCGCGAGGCGCTCGCCATGCTGGGCATCGACGGCGGCATCGAGATCACCTCGATCGCCGACATTCCGGCCAAGGGCACCGGACTCGGCTCGTCGAGCTCGTTCACCGTCGGGCTGCTCAATGCGCTGCACGCTTATTGCGGCCGCCACGTGCCGGCGGAAAAGCTGGCGGCGGAATGCTGCGCCATCGAGATCGAGCGCTGCGGCGAGCCGATCGGCAAGCAGGACCAATATGCCGCGGCGTTCGGCGGCTTCAATTTCATCCGCTTCCACGGCGACGAGCGCGTCGAGGTGAACAAGGTGGTCTGCGCGCCCGCCGTGATCGCCGGCATCCAGGAGCGGCTGCTGTTCTTCTATACCGGCATCACCCGCTCGGCGTCCGAATTGCTGCTGCGGCAATCGCAGGACATGGCCGCCGACGCCTGCAAGCAAAAAGGCATGGCGGACATGGTGCGGCTTGCCGAAGCCGCCTATGCCGAACTGTGCGCCGGCAAACCGACCTCGCTCGGCGAGATGCTCGACGACGCTTGGCGGATCAAGAAACGCATGACCAACGGCATCAGCAATACGCTGGTCGACGATGCCTATGCCGCCGCGATCAAGGCGGGCGCCGCCGGCGGCAAATTGCTCGGCGCCGGCGGCGGCGGCTTCCTGATGCTCTATGCCGAGCCGGAGCGGCACGACGCCATCCGCCGCGCGCTCGCCGCTTTGCGCGAGACGCCGTTTCGCTTTGCCGCGCACGGGTCGAGCATCATTTTCGTGCACTGATGAGCGTAAGTTCGGCGTCGAGGGTGCGTCTTGGATCGCAAGACTGTCGATATCCGGCTTCCACCATGATCGCGCCGGAGCGTCTCGACAATCTGCAAGAGGCAATTGAAATCGTCATGTGCTTGCGCATTTCCAGCGATCTTAGCGGGGGGCGAATATGAGGTTCGCGGACATCCACGCCCGAGTCGGCCACGTGCCGTTCATCGAGGCGGCGAACGCCGAATACCTCTACCGCCTGATCGTGCGCGAGAAGCTTCAGCGCATCCTCGAACTCGGCATCGCACACGGTACCGCGACCTGTTACATGGCGGCTGCACTGCAGGAAATCGGCGGCGGCCGGATCACCGCGGTCGATTTAATCGAAGCGGCTGATTATTTTCAGCCAACCCCCAACAGCAATTGGCCGCAATGGGATTAGGCGACTTTGACTGAGATTATTCGTACCAAGACCGGTTACAACTGGTTCCTGCACGACAACATTGCGCGGAACACTGCCGACAGTTGCTGTCGGCCGGAATACGACCTCTGCATCATTGATGGTGCAAAGAACTGGACCTCGGAAGGTGCCGCATTCTTCTTTGTCGACAAGCTGCTCAAGCCCGGCGGTTGGATCATTTTCGACGATTACCAGTGGTCCGCCGCCTGGGTCGAACAACATGAGGGACGTACGGCCACCGATGGCATTGCCAATCGGGCGCTTTCGCAAGCCGAGATCGAAACGCCGCAAATCCGCGAAGTCTTAGACTCTCGTCGTGCAACATCCAAGCTACAGCAGTTTTCGCCAGGACGGGAATTGGGCCATGGCGCAAAAGATCGCCAGTTCCACCAGGCAATATACGATCGTGCACCGTAACGAGGAGAGCTATCGGGATATTGTCGTCAAGGTTGCTCGAAAGGTGCAGCGTTTAGCGAAGTCAGTGTCGCGGTAGGTACGTTCGGCGCTCGGCCGATTTGTCGAATCCAAAGATAAGTTTCAAGGGAAGCAACTCGCGTGAGTGATCCGTCACAGTACGAACTCGTGATCCGGCCGACGCGCGGGTTTGCCAACCTGTAGGCTTCGGCGACCTGTGGCGCTACCGCGACCTTCTTTCTTGCTTGGTCTACCGCGACTTTCGTCGCCAAAGTATAAGCAGACGATCCTCGGGCCCGCTCTGGTTCATTCTCCAGCCGCTGCTGACGACGTTCGCTCTTTAACAGGGTGATCTTGCCGGCAATGTCGCCAAAATTCCGACCGAAACGGCTGCCGCCAGTGCTTTTCTACCTCGCCGGGTTGCTTGGCTGGAACTACTTTGCCCAGACGTTCCAAGACACTTCCGGCACGCTCGTCAACAATGCCGACCTTTTCGGCAAGGTCTATTTCCCGCGTTTGGTGGTGCCGCTCTCGGCCGTCATTTCCAATCTGCTGGCCTTCGCGCTGCAGCTTGCGACCTTTCTGTGCTTCTGGATCTACTTTAAGTTCTTCACCACCAGCCGGCTCGCCGTTCGACTTCTCAGCCGGCGCTATTGTCGGGTTCCCGCTGGTCGTGCTGCAGATCGCAGCGCTCAGCCTCGGCGTCGGCCTCTGGCTCTCGGCGCTCACCGCAAAGTACCGCGACTTCACTCTATCTTGAGGCGGCTTCATCATCCAGATCTGGATGTATGCCACGCCGGTGATCTATCCGCTAGTGCCGTCAAATCCCCGAGGCTGGCGAGTGGCTCGCCGCGCTCAACCCCATGACCATGGCCGAAGTCGAGGCATCAAATACATGTTGCTCGGGCAGGAGACATCGTCATTCCTGGCCTACGTCGCGTCTCGCTTGCCATGACGGCGTTGTTCCTCGTCTCCGGCGTTGTCGTCTTCAACAAGGTCGAGAAGACGTTCATCGACCGAACCGCGCCATCGATCACTGTCCCATCATCGAGGTCGAGAAATTTTCCAAGCGCTACTCGCTTGGCCGCAGTTCAACGCCCCGCTGCGCGAAGAGGCTGAGCGACTGTTCAGGGCCGCCGCGAGCAACGGCAAGGGCGACGCGCATGGCGACACGACTACGGAGTTCTGGGCGCTCAAGGACGTCTCTTTCGAGGTCGCAGCGCGGCGAAGTCGTCGGCATCATCGGCCGCAACGGCGCCGGCAAGAGCACGCTGCTGAAGATCCTGTCCCGCATCACCGAGCCGACCGACGGGCCGCGTCGACGATTGCGCGGCCGCGTGGCAGCCTGCTGGAAGTCGGCACCGGCTTTCATCCCGAACTGACCGGCCGCGAGAACATCTATCTCAACGGCGCCATCCTGGGCATGAGCAGCGCGGAGATCACGCCGCAAGTTCGACGAGATCGTCGCCTTCGCCGAGGTCGAGAAATTCCTCGACACGCCGGTCAAGCGCTACTCCAGCGGCATGTACGTGCGCCTGGCGTTCGCCGTCGCGGCGCACCTGGAGCCGGAGATCCTGATCGTCGACGAGGTGCTGGCGGTCGGCGACGTCGAGTTCCAGAAGAAGTGCCTGGGCAAGATGGAGGATGTCGCACAGCAGCGGGCGGACCGTGCTGTTCGTCAGCCACAACATGGCGGCGATCCGCCGCATTTGCGACGCAGGTGTCCTGTTGTCCGGCGGCCAGATCGCCCTGCAGGGAGAAATCGGTGACTACGGTTGCCGAGCATTACAGCGGCACTTTAAGTCGTACCGAGGCCGAAGGCCGTCTGCGCATTCCCACCGACTAGCCACCGCGAGCATCACGTCATTGAGGTCGATATCCTTGATGATCAATTGGCGCCGATGTCGTGCTTGAGGACCTGGGAACCCGTGGTCTTTTTGATCCGCTTTTATTCGCCCCATTCCATGCCAAATGGAGCCGTGACGTTCCAGATTTCTTCCATGGACGGTTCGCTAATAACATTTTGTGCGACGATCCCCGACCAAGGCTTCGGTGTCAGCTTCGACGAAGGTGAGAACCAAGTGCTGTTACGGTTCAATTCGATCGCGCTGTCGGCGGGAAAGTATTTCATTGGGGCGGGCTTGGGCAGTTCGCCAACACCAAGTGGCTCTATAATGAACAGCAGGGAGCCATTAGGGAAGTTGCTCCAAAAACAGACGTCTACCACGCGGGATTCTCGCCGACGCAGAGCCGATATCCGGTTCCCATGGCATGCCAATGGCAGAAAGTGTCCGCGCAGCGAAAGATCGGCCCTTGCCCGACAACCCAAAACCTGACTTTCAAAATCGTGCCGCCCGAGGAGCACCGTTGCTCGCCCATGGCGCCAACGTACACTCCCAATGCGGCGAAGACGGCATTATCGCGGCGGCTTTGATGAAGCTGCCAAATCTCAATCGCTGGTGCGTCGAATTCGGCGCCTGGGATGGGATTTATCTCAGCAATACGCGCAACCTGATCGAGAACAAGGGCTATCGTGCCGTCTTGATCGAAGGTAGCAGGAGGCATTTTGCCAAACTCAAACAAAATGCCGCCACGCGCGATGATATCATTGCATTAAATGCATTTGTCGGCTTCTCGGCGACGGATAGTCTCGATGCTCTTTTTCTGTCGGCAACCCCTTGTCCGTTGGATTTCGATTTTTTGTCGATCGATATCGATGGCAACGATATCCATGTCTGGCGCGCGACAAAACGCTACCGACCGAAGCTGGTCTGCATCGAATTCAATCCAACAATCCCCACCGAAGTAATATTCGCGCAGCCGGCAGACCCAAAAATCAATTGGGGGAGCAGCCTTGGCGCAATTGTGAGTCTGGCAAGAGAGAAACACTACGAATTGATCTGCGTGAATGAGTTCAATGCCTTATTCATGGTGGCCAGAACTCTATCCTCTGTTTTCGATTATTGACAATTCGCCTTCTGCACTGCGTCCGAGCGAGCCGCAGTGCGCGAAAATCTATACAGGATTTGATGGCACCTTATTCCTAACGAAAGACGTAACCCTTCCGTGGCACGGTGTTACGTTTTCGGTGTGGGACATTCAGCTGCTGCCGGCGGCGCTCCGAAAATATCCGCAGAACTATCGTCTAATCGAAAAATATTTTCTGCGCGCCTATAGTGTATTGCATCGAGGACGACAATTCTTGAGGTCGCGCAACCGCCCTATAGCCGCGGTAGCTAAAAAAGCGATCGAATTGTCAAGGCGCTCTTTTCGCTCTCGGCAAAATTCACCGCCGCCAGGAAGAGCGATCCTAACGAGTTCCTCACTTCATGCTCGCAAATCATACATATCGGCGCCAATATCGGCCAGGAGCGGGAGGTTTATTCGAATTATGGCTTCGCCATAATCTGGATTGAACCCATTCCGGCGATCTACGAGCAGTTCGTCCGCAATCTCGACCCGTATCCGAACCAAACGGCAATTCAGGCCCTGCTGACCGACAGAGTTGGAGATGCAGTCCGAATTCAATATTTCGAACAATTCGGGCCAATCGTCGTCCATCTTCGACATCGCCCTTCACAAAGACATATGGCCCGAGGTCGATTATGTCGATCGGCTTGAGATGAGAACGAGAACTCTCGATAATTTAGTGGCGCAGCATAAGAAATCACAGTGCCGATCGACGCCCTGGTGCTGGATACCCAAGGCGCGGAACTCCTGGTGCTGAAGGGCGCAACGGCAGTGTTGCGGCAAGTCAAGTTTGTGAAAGTGGAAGCGGCTGACTTCAAGAAATCCTACAAAGGAGGAGCCACGGCTGCGGCAATCGAAGAGTACCTCAAGGATTTCTCGCTGCTCTGCGTGGGACGGTCCGTTTTCGCTCGGCACCCGCGTGGCGGTAACTACTATGACCTCCTCTTCAAGAAATCGGCGGAATGACTGGGAACCGGTCAAGACGAAGATCAAAAAAATGTCGCGCCGGCTATTCGGAGACCGCGCGACCCACGGCATAATCGAATACTATTTGTGGGCCGAGCGAGCATCAGGTCTGGGGAGGCCCCTTTAACGGGCAACCGGGGCGGCAAGCGCTTTTCTCCGCCGTCATGAGCCTGGTGGCGCCGGCGGCGATCCTCGAAACCGGAACGTTCCTCGGATCGACGACGGAGTTCATGGCCGGACCGGTCTTCCCGTCTATTCCATTGAAGGTGACGCCCTGCATTTCGGATACGCGCAGAGACGCTTGCGCAAGCTGCCAAACGTTGTGCTGCTGGAGAACGACAGCCGGTCCGGTTTGCGCGCATTCCTCGATGGACCGCTGAGTGGTCAAAGCCATCGTTCGCTGTTCGTCTATCTTGATGCGCATTGGAACGCCGATCTGCCGCTTGCCGAAGAGCTCGACATTGTGTTCGGCAGATGCCCCGCGGCCGTGGTTATGATCGATGATTTCGAGGTGCCGGGCGACCCGACTATAGTATGACGATTTCGGCCCGGGCCGGGCGTTGACCTCCGAATACATTGCCGACGCGGTGGCCGCGCATTCGCTGGCGGTATTCTATCCCGCCATGCCGGGAGCAAAGGAAGAGGGTAAACGGCGGGGGTGCGTCGTCCTTGCGCGGGACGATCATTATCGGGTCGATGAGCTCCCTCGCCTTGCTTCGCCGCGCTGAGGACGCACGATGTTGCGTCGGTGCTTGATTGCCTTGTCTGCCCGATTGGTGCCGGTCCGCAGTGAAACGCGCTTTCCCCGCGAAGTCGTTACGAAGAATGAACATGCCGCCGGCCGAAGTCGGGAGAGCGCGACGCCTGTTCGCCGAAGCGCACGACCAAGGGGAACGTCAAATGATTCGTGCCGCCTGACGTGCGCGCCACCGTGCGGCGACGCCATTTCCGACATGGATCATCGGCCGCTCGACCATTCGATAGCTCGCTTCCGCAACCAGGTATGCGACGGTGAGGACGGCGACATAATCCACCAGATAATCGGCGCCGTGCCAGCTCCTGATAGGGATTCCGAACCGGGCAAAGAGCATGATCACGCCGAAGTGCCAGAGATATACCGAGAATGATACGACGCCGATGCGTTGAATCGCGGGGTGCACCAGATATCGCCCACCACCGCAAGCGAGACCGTGCGCAAGCACGGCGAATGCAACTGGTGTGAGCAGACGGGAAATGCCGTTACTCGGTAGAAAGGGCAATACCGCGACAAGCAAGGCCACCGCCGCGACGGTCTCGATCTCGGCAAGGCGTCGCGGCGATTGCAGCGAGCGAGTGGCAAACCAACACGCCATCCGGGAGGAAAATGAACAGCGAACCCGGTAACCATATCTGCTCAGTATCGATGTCAGCTCTAGAGGGGTTTTGGGAAAGAGTTATCAAAAGCGCAAGCACGTAGGGGTCGGTGAAATACACGACTGCAAATGAAAGAAGCGAAGCAAGGCACGCGGCTTGAAACGAGCGGATCAAGCCGACCATGATGGGAAATAGAAGATAAAAGCCCCATTCGACCGCCACTGACCACCCGCCAGGCACGACCGTGTTAATGGTTTCCGGCTGCCACCCGTGTATGAACAAGGTCGTTAGTAGGATGGCGGTGCCGCCAACTCCATTGGGAGCCCAATAAGCGCGGTATGGCCACGGAACGAAAGAATAAGAAGATGATCGCGAGCCAGAAAGCCGGCGCGATGCGGAAAAAACGTCGGACGTAAAAGGGCACCGCGCTGTCCTTGCGGTCGTGCCAGGAGTGCGTGAGGGTCAGTGCGGAAACCACGAAGAAAAGAAAGACGCCGGAACCGCCGAAGTCCGCCCAGCGCTGAAGGATAAATGGTAAGCCATGCGTGAGTACTGGGACATGGGTCGCAACCACGCCCACCACGGCATAGCCGCGCAAAGCGTCAACATAAGCGAAGTGCTTGGGGTTTCCTGCTGGGGGCGACGGAATTAGATTGATCCTGTCGAATGAAGTTGCGCCTGTCGCCAGCGTGGCACCGCGGCGGCGTATTGACAAGATACGGGTTATCCGATCCACGATTGAACGGCTGGTTTCGCGGTCGTCCAGGCTGGGCAAGGTGCCCGCGGAAGTCCGGGTTCGCAGTTGAGATGAACGCGCGTCTGCCCTTGATCAGCTTCGTCACGCCAACCTTCAACTCTGCGGCGACGGTTGAGGATACCATTGCCTCGGTCGAACGAGAAGGCGCCAACTTCAAATACGAGCACATTTTCATCGACGGCGGCTCCTCCGATGGCACCGTCGCGGTGATCAGAAAGCTTAAGGGCGATCGTGCGCTCATAACGTCGGAGGCCGACGACGGGGTTTACGATGCAATGAACAAAGGTATCCGGCGCGCCCGGGGCGAATGGGTGGCCATTCTGAATTCCGACGATTTTTACTTGCCGGGTGCGGTGGCTGCGATGATCGACGCGGCCCGCGCCGACCCGTCGGCGAACGTTCTTCACGGCGACATGGTGGTGCGTTTTGAGGATGGGCGCGAAGCGTTCATAACGCCGGATCGTGGATGGCGTGGCCGTTTTGGGATTGCACTTCCAATGTTCCATCCCACCATGTGCTCGGCGGAGCGTCTATGATCGGCATGGACTGTACGATACGCGGTACAAATTTGCCGCCGATAAGAAATGTTCCATCGCTTTTTGGACCGCCGTGTGCCGGTTCACTATGTTGCGAAACCGATCACTGCCATGAGGCCCGGCGGGCTCAGTGACCGTCATTACCACGACGGCACGCTGGAGCTGCTCGAAATCCAATCCTTGCGTCGAAATGCCTCGGCATTGCTGGGCACTTGTTGTTCTACCGTGAGTCGCGTCTGCGCAATCATGAGAAAGCGCCGGAGAAAGCGCTGGCCCTATTGGCGAATGGGCAGCGATTGATTTCTTTACGCGGCGTTGGATTCGGGCGGAAACAAGTCGGTAGCCGATCATGTGCGGCATCTTCGCGTCCGTCGGCTTCGAGCCGGACGCGCACCATATCGATATCGTGAGCCATCGCGGACCCGACGGGCGCGGTTGGCGAACCTTTGTCAGCCCGGCCGGGCCGGTGGCCCTCGGCCACCGCCGACTGTCTATTATCGATCTCGACGCGCGGGCCGACCAGCCAATGTCGTACGGCGACGAGCGATACTGGATTACCTTCAACGGCGAGATTTATAATTTCGTCGAGCTTCGTACCGAATTGGAACGCCAAGGCGAGGTGTTCCACACGACTTCCGATACTGAAGTCCTGCTGCGCGCTTATGTCGTTTGGGGCGAGAGCATGCTGGACCGGTTGCTCGGCATGTTCGCCTTTGTCATCTACGATGCAAGAGAGCATCGATTGTTCGCCGCCCGCGATCGCTTCGGCATGAAGCCGCTTTATTATTTTGCCTCGACGAAGGGCTTTGCCTTCGCCTCGGAGATCAAGCAGCTCGTCGACCTGCCCGGATTTTCCCGCAAGATCAATCTAGCCCGGACATATGACTATCTCAGCGCGGGGTGGACTGATCATACCGAGGAGACGATGTTTGCCGACGCGCGCCAGCTTCGCGGCGGCCAATGCGTGACCGTCGACTTGAATCGCGGCTGGAACAGCGACCTTCCGGTGCGGCGTTGGTATAGCTTGCCGCGCAAACCCGGATTCGCCATGAGCGAGTCGCATGCAGCGACAAAATTCCGTGCATTGTTTGAAGATGCGGTGAATCTCCACCTGCGGTCCGACGTGCGCGTTGGATCCTGTCTATCCGGTGGATTGGACAGTTCGTCGATCGTGGTCGTCATGGATCGCGTCATGAAGAGCGCTAAGACGCCGGAACCGATTCACACGGTAAGTGCCTGTTATGAAGACAAGGCGATAGACGAGCGGCCGTTTGTAGAAATGGTGGTGGCCACGACGCGGACCGAGCCACACTTCATCTATCCTACAGCATCGCGGGTTTTCTCTGACGCCGAGAGAATTACGTGGCACCAAGACGAACCGCATGCGAACACAAACATGTATGCCCAGTGGTGCGTCTTCGAAGCCGCTAAGCAGCACGGCATCAAGGTAATGCTTGACGGCCAGGGGGCGGACGAACAATTGGCCGGATATCATCACTCAAGCTTTGCGATTCATGGCGGTAAGCTCATGCGTCAAGGGCGTTACGCCTCGCTGGCTCGCATGTTGCTGGAGCGTAGAATGTGGCACGGTATCCCAGTCAGACACCAATTGATGGGCTTGGGCGGGAGGCCAAAGCTACCCGCCATTCTGAAGCGGTTCCGGCGACGCCAGGCTGACAGTGGTGCCAATTGGTTCGCTGGTGCGCTGCTGGAGGCGGCCAAGCGTGAAGGCGACATTTATCAGAGGGCCCTGTCACGCGACAATATCGGGGACGTGGTCGACCTCGGCCGCCTGGGACTGACGGATATGATCGGCGGGAGCCTCCCGAGATTGTTGCGCTACGAAGATCGGAATTCAATGGCTCACTCCATCGAGGCTCGACTGCCGTTTCTCGACCACCGCATCGTAGAATTCAGTCTGGGTCTTTGGGACCGGCACAAGATTGTCGGTGGTGATACGAAGCGTGTCTTGCGGCGCGCGATGGCCGGATATCTGCCCGAAGGAGTCCGCCAGCGCCGCGATAAAATCGGATTCGCGACGCCGGAGATCGGCTGGTTTCGTGGCTCGTTGCGCCCGCTCATTGAAGCTGGAGTACGAAACACGCTCGAGATATTTCCTGACCTGTTTGATCAAGCGGAAGTTATGAGGCTATTGCGATCTGCAATGGAGAATAAGCCAGCACCCATTAGCATGTGGCGGGTCGTTAATTTCGGAATTTGGGGAAATGTATTCGGAATGAGGGCATAAATGCGACTGCGTGCCGGCAAGACGCTCGCAGTCTTCATGATGCAACTACGTGCGGTAAGCGAGACGTTCATCCGACGTCACGTAGAGGGCCTGGCTCCCGGTCAAACCGTAGCGGTGGCGCGGCTTGCAGGTCTTCCCGAGCCTTCTTCCTGTCCGTCACTCATTGTTGAGCGGTGGAATCTGCGCTTTTCAGTTCGTTTGGCCGCACGCGCCGGCGTCAGCCGCGAGTTGATGCTGAGCGCGCGTGTTAGATATTTCCTACGCAAACATCGGGTGGGAGTGGTTCTAGGCGAGTACATGGACCAATTCGTCGATTTTGTGCCCGTGCTCGATGGAATGAGTTTGCCTTATGTGGTTCAGGCTCACGGGTTGGACGTCAGTAGCAGTCTGCGGACGCCTGGCGTGGCGGAGCGCTACCAGGTCTATCGCTCTGCGCGGGCTATTTTGACTCGCAGTGACTTCCAACGCCGCCGACTAATCGAGATTGGCCTGCCCCCAGAACTTATCCATCGTAATCCTGGTGGGGTCGACATCCCTGCCGAGTTGCCGGCGCGGCCACCGCAAGCGGCAAAACGCTGTCTTGCGATAGGCCGTATGGTGCCGCAAAAGGCGCCCATCATTCTACTTGAAGCGTTCCGTTTAGCTGCAGCGCAGGATCCCGACTTGACACTTGATTATGTTGGAGGCGGTCCGCTGTTTCCTGCGGTGTCACAATTCGTGCGCGCCTGCGGTCTGGACGGCCGGGTTCGCCTGCATGGCGTTACGCCGGAAGAGGAAAAAATGCGCTTGCTGCGGGAATGTGGCGTCTTCGTTCAGCATAGTGCGGTGGACCCCGAGACGGGAGATGAAGAAGGGCTGCCGGCCAGTATCCAGGAAGCCATGGCGAATGGCCTTGCGGTTGTCAGTACGCGCCACGCCGGAATTCCGGAAGCGGTGCACGAAGGCGAAACCGGAATGCTTGTGGACGAGGGCGACGCAAACGCAATGGCGAACGCCATGCTGAAATTATCCGGCGCCCCCGGCTTGGCCGCGCGCATGGGCGCGGCGGGCCGCGGCAAAGCCGAACGGCTCTATAGCTGGCCGGCCGAGCGCGCGCGTCTGCTCGGCCATCTCGGGGTAAAAAATCCTTGAGGCGCGCGCCCAATGGATAGTCCCTTTTCCCGCAAGGCTCGTCGTCTCGCCGACCTATTCGTCAAGCGCCGCCGGTGTCCGATGTGCGGATGGACCGGGTTCAGATTTGCGCCATTCGGCAACGTGTCGACGCATCGGCAAGATGCCCAATGCCCGATCTGCGGCTCGTTGGAACGGCATAGGCTTGCCTTCCTGCTGCTCCGCGATCGGATCGCGCCCGGTCAGCGGATCCTTCATGTCGCGCCGGAACGGGTAGTTATCCCGTGGCTCGTCTCCCTGTCCGCGGAGTACCTGAATATCGACCTTCAGGGTCCGGCGATGCGGCAGATGGACCTCACGAATTTAGAGCTTGCCGATGGCAGCAAGACGCTGGTCTGGTGCTCGCATGTGCTGGAGCACATCCCCGACGATCGACAGGCGCTGACGGAAATTCATCGCGTGCTGGAGCCGGGCGGCCTGCTCGTCCTGCAAGTGCCGATCGGCGGCGAGCGGACATACGAGGACGCAAGCGTCGGCAGCGATCAGGACCGTTTGGTGAAATTTCTCCAAGAGGATCATGTTCGTCTCTATGGCCTCGATCTGAAGGAACGCCTCGAGAGGGCAGGGTTCGAATGCGATCTTTTGACGTCAGAGAATCTGGATCCTGCAGAGCGACAGCGATATGCGGTCGACGCGAAGTTCTATCGCGAGGTCTTTTTCTGCCGCCGGCCGGATGCAAGACAGCCCGAAGAAAAGTCAAATCCCGTATTTGCCGTTCAGCCCTAGCCCGATGAAGTTTCCAGTCAATAGAACTTGTCCCTTGACGGAGGATACCGCGCATCAGGTGCTCACCTATGTACCGGCCGCGGTCATCGCCGCGGGCAATCCGACATATCGGTCGTCATTTGCCGAGATTTTAAATATCTCTCCCGAGGATGAGTTCCCGATCGTTGAAAGTCCGGCGGGATTCATCTTTTCCGGCTGGCTGCCGCCGGAGGACTTTCTGCACCGCGTCTACGAGAAAGTTATCGACCATTCGAAGACGATGACGCAGAGGCTCTTCTATCGTGCCTTTCTCTTGGAGTTCGCGGGCATCTTCTTGGCCATGGCCGAACGTCGTAGCCCGCCCCTAAACAGGGCCCGTCGCATGCTGGATTTCGGCTGCGGCTACGGACTATTGCTGCGAATGCTCGCGGGCGGCGAGGTCCAGGCGGTTGGATATGAACCGAGCGCCGCACGACAGGCTTCGGTATCGTCTGCCGGGTTCGAGATATTCAACGATTTAGACCAAGTCGCTGGCGCCGGTCCTTTTGATTTACTTATCTGCACGCAGGTGCTGGAGCACATGTCCGACCCCCGCGCGGCGCTGCGCTTTATGAGAAAAAATGCCGCGCCGGGAGCTCTGCTCGGCATCTCAGTACCGAATTGCCAGCGCTCCCATCTCGACGCGTGGCTGCAAGAGCTCAGGAAAGAGCGACGATTGCCGCTGGTCGTCAACCCGTGGGAGCACCTCAACTATTTCTCGCCCGCGAGCCTGCGCCGCCTTTTGGTTGAGGAAGGCTTCACGGTGGTCAACGACTTCCTCCGCAGCAGGGCTGCCAGGGAGGCCTGCCTACGCTTTGGCGAGCCGAGGGTGAGTTGGTTCGCCAATAGCTTGCGCGTGATCAAACGCGCCGCCATGGCCGCGCCCTCGACGACGTTGATCTGCGAAGCTTCGTGAAGCCCGAAGTCACGTGCGTGAGCCTTTCCGCCATCGCAAGCACATCCGCGCAATGGCCGACGCGTGAGTAACCCGCTCGTTTCCGTCATCACGCCGACGAAAAATCGCTGCGCACTTTTGAGCGAGACCATGGACTCGGTGCGACGCCAGACGCTTGCGGCGTGGGAGCATATTGTCGTCGACGATGGCTCCGAGGACGGCACCGCCGATGAAGTGATGGGACGCGCTTCAGGCGATCCACGCGTGCGCTACCTGCGGCGAACCGGCCAACGCGCCGGCGCCAACGTCTGCCGCAACCAGGGACTCGCAGCGGCGACTGCCGATCTTATCGTGTTTCTCGATTCCGACGATATCCTGGAACCGCACTGTTTGGCACGCCGCGTCGAGATCATGCAGCGCAATCAAGACCTCGATTTCATGGTGTCAGGCATGGGGGCTTTCGTGAGAACGCCAGGTGATCTGGGCCGCAGGCCGGTCACCGATCTCCTCGGCGATGATTTCCTCGGCTTTTTACTCTTCGAATTACCCTGGCAAACGACCGGGCCAACCTGGCGGCGGCAGACCCTCATGCGCCTCGGCGGCTTCGACGAGGATCTTCCGAGCTGGCAAGACGTCGATCTGCATGTCCGCGCTGTCGGAGCACAGTGCCGATATCTCCGTTTTCCCAACGTCGACTACCACATGCGCTGGCAGATGGATCCGGCCAAGGTCAGCATCCAGCAACGCCGCTCGCCCGATCACCTCAAGGCGGCAGAAGAACTGCTGGTGAAGTTCGAGCGCGTGGTACGGCAAGGGCCGGGCATGACTTGGGTTCGCCAGCGTGCACTGTGCAGTCTCTATTTCTTCGTTGCCGAGTTGTGGATTGACACCGGCCAACTCTCCGAATCATTGCGATGCTGGGGGCTGATTGAAGAGCGAAAACTTGGTTCACGTCTCTTGCACGGAACGGGCGCGAGCATTCTCGCTCTGCAAGCTGCCGGCGAACAAGGCAAGCGGCTGGGACGCCGGATTGGCCATAAATGGAAAGGCTGGATGCGGCTGCGGACTAATCCGGAACTGGTTGCCGGGCAAAAGTGACCCTTCCAGTTTGCTTAACGCACAACAATGACAAAGAGAATTCCCAACTTCTTTCTGATCGGGCCGATGAAGTGCGGAACGACGGCAGTGGCGGCGGGCTTGTCGGCGCATCCCGATATATTCATGTCCGACCCGAAGGAGCCGAATTTTTTCGTCTATCAGGGCGGCAACCCGTATCAATGGGACCCTGCCGGCAAAGATTCGCTGGACTGGTATCTCGGTCTGTATCGCGACGCCCGCGCGCAAAAGGTGCTCGGCGACGCCTCGCCGTTCTATATCTCGTTACACCACTGCGCCGAGCAGATTTACAGGTTCAATCCCGAAGCGCGGATCGTCGCTATTCTGCGTAATCCGGTGTTGCGGGCATTTTCATTGTACCGGTCCTGGAACTCCTACTCGGCGCGTCCGGTCGGCCAGGACGATTTCGTCGACTGCTTCCACGGCGAGAAGCTCAGCCTGTCTGCCGAGCGGGACCGCAAACTGCGCCTCGGCTGGCTCAAGGACGTCGGCAATTACGGCAAGCATCTGCAAAGATATTTCGCCGTATTTCCCCGCGATCAAATCAAGATCGTATTCTACCAGGACTTGGTGAACGATCCGCGCTCCTTCTACCAAAGCATTTTCGGACATTTGGGCGTTGCGTCGGATGGAGCATTCCTGCCCGAGAATCGGGAAGTCAACGTGACCATCGAACGCAAGTTCAGGCGGCTTCATCATTTGCTCAATCGCGGCTATCACGGTCGCATCTACGACGAAATGAAGAAAACGACGCTCGGCGCGATGATGCGCCGCCTGCGCGCCTCGGCGAATCGGACCAATATCAAGCCGAAATCCGAAGAGCTGAAATTCCCGGTCGATCGCTATGGCGAACTCATCGCCGCCTACAAAGACGATATCGCGCTCGTGGAAGACATGCTCGGCGTCGATCTTGCGGGCTGGCGTAACAATACGATGCTATAATCGCGATGCGGAACGAGCATGACAAATCGACGCCGCCGGTTTCAATATCCGAAAGTCGGCGGATTTCGGGGGTCGATGGCTGGCGCGCGATCAGCGTCACCCTCGTTATTGTCAGCCATTTGGTGCCGCACCTTTGGCCCGACAGCCATTCACAGCTTGCGGCCTCGATGGCGCGCGACTATGGAGCGCTTGGCGTCAGAATATTCTTTGTGATCAGCGGCTTCGTGATTTGCCGTGGCTTTATTCAGGAACAAAAGACGAATAAGAAAATTTCGATCGCGGGTTTTTATATTCGGCGCGTCTTTCGCATCTTGCCGCCGCTGCTCGTCTATTTGCTTATATTGTGTTCGCTTGCGCTTACCAGGGTCGTTGATCGCGAGGCACTGGGCGCGCTTAAGGGGTTGCTGTTCGTCTGCAATATCGAGGGGATCGGATGCGGAGGCTATTTAGGCAATCACCAATGGAGTCTGGCCGTAGAAGAGCAGTTTTATCTCGTCTTTCCACTTCTGTTTGTGCTTTCGGGTCACCGTCCGGGATTCTTTTCTCGCTGTCTGCCTGGCCATTCCCTGCGCGTCGCTTGCTTTGGCGGTTTATAAATTCGGCGACGCCGCGAGCTTTATCGGTACGTTTGTCTTCATCAGCGTTGGGGTGGTGTGCGCCTTTTATGAGCGGCGGATTGCCGAGCTGGCGACAAAAGTTCCCGTGCCGGTGCTTGCGGCGGCCGCCTTCGCAGTGCTGATCATTTCGATCTTGCCGGCTGGACGTACCAGCACGCTGCTTGTCAGTTTCATACTGCCGGTCTTGATTGCGTTTGTACTACTTGCATCGACGCTGGTTAAATCGCCCTGGCTGCGTTTCTTTGCGGCGCGCCCGGCCGTAATCGTCGGGCGCATCTCATACGGCGTGTATCTCTGGCAGCAACTCGCCACCTATCCGTTTCCGGGCGCTGGTTATCTGTTTTATCTGTGTTCCATTTCCGCTTGCGTCATTTTCTGCCTCGGCAGTTTCTACTACTTCGAAAGGCCGCTGATCGCTTTCGGCCACGAGTTGTCGCGACGATTGCAAACGGCGCAGGCTCTAAACAATGAGCGTGCTGGCCATGCCTAACTATCGGCAGGGCGTCAACGTCATCTATCTCGCCGCTTGCGCGCGCGACGCGCGGCTGACCCGCATCTGCATCGCTAGCATCCGCTATTTCTATCCTGACGTCCCGCTCAAGCTGCTTGCCGGCGATATCATTCAGTCCGGTCTCGCCGAAGAAGTGAAAAAGTACTGGAACGTCGGCCTCGCGGATCTTCCTGTCGGCGATTACGGCTGGGGACTGGTGAAGCTCGAGCCGCTGTTCGGGCCCGAGGGGCAACGCTTCATGGTCGTTGATGTCGACACCGTATTCACCGGCAAAGTGCTCGATCTGCGCGCGAAAAGCGATGCGCCGTTCTTTGTCGACAACGAGCAGCTCTCCGATGCCGACTTCAAGCGGCTCTATTACGATTGGGACAAGCTTCGGCCGATCGACCCCAAGGTGCAGTCGGCCACCAAGGCTTTCAACGTCGGGCAATGGTTCGGTACCGCCGGGGTCGTCAAACGCGAGGAGTTCGACCGTTGGGTGGAATGGACCTTGCCGCGCCGGCTGCGCTATCCCGATCTTTTCATGGGCGGCGATCAGGGGGTTTGCAATTACGTCGTGCTGCAGAAAGAGGCGCTTGCCGGACTGCGGATCGATCGCGCCACCTTCATGCGCTGGCCGGGACATGGCATGACTGATTTGGATGTCGTTAGCGTCGCCGGCGGCACGGCGCCGCCGCTGGTCGTTCATTGGGCTGGCATGAAAGCGATCTTCCTGCGCAACATGGTCGGTGCGGACCTGCTGCTATTCTTCGAACGATTCTATTACGCCGGCCTCCCGGGCGGCCGGTTCCGCAGAATATTCGCGCTATTGCGGCACATATGGATCAATGTGGCGTACGCCGTCAGCCGTCGTATCAAGCTGCGCTTGCGGATCTGGTTCGGCAATCCGGCGCCGGACGGCCCACCTGTGCTTGTGAAGCAGCCGATCGGTTCGTGAGCTAGGCGCCCGCCGCATGGATACGGCCAATCGCAGCATTCAGCGCAACACTCTGTTGCCGACCGCAGCGCAATTGTTCGAGCGTCTGCCGCGGACATTACGCCGCCATCGCCTGATGAGGGTTTGGATGGCGCTGACCGGCGAGAACCCCCTGCAACTGGTGCGTATTCGCGACCAGTCTTTGGGCTATGCGGACATGAGCGACGGCTTCCTGCGCCTGATCGTGATCGAAGGCGGTTTCGAGCGCGAGTTTTTCACTATGGCAGACGCGTTGTTGAAGAACGGTGGCACCTTCCTCGACGTTGGCGCCAATTTCGGATTGCTGAGCTGTGGGCTTGCGGGCCGGCATGGCGGCGGGGTTCAGTTCCATCTGTTCGAGCCAAACCGGACGCTGGTGGCGTGGATCGAGCGCAGCATCGCGCGCTATCCGGCGATGAATTGCAAGATCAACCGTATTGCGATCTCGGATCGGGACGGCTACGTGTCCTTCCTCATCAATGCAGGGCAAACGGGTGCCTCGCACATTGCCGAAGACGGCGGCGAACAGACCCCTTCCATGACGATCGACCATTATCTCGATCGCGAAAATATTTCTTGTGTCGCATTGATGAAAATGGACATTGAGGGCTATGAGTTGACCGCGGTGCGCGGCGCGGCAAAAAGTCTACAAAGCCACTGCATCCAAGCGGTCTATTTTGAATATTTCGAGAAATATCTGGTCCGAGTGGCGCCGCCCGGTGACCTCATCGCGGCGTTCGATGCGCTCGGCTATGAGGTCTGCTTTTGCCGCGAAGCCGATCTTGCCACCCATGGCGGCGGCTCGCATACAATCCGCGATGAATTGCCGGGATACGGCATCGCGCTCAAGCCCGTGGCAGGACACCGGATGCCGCCGATGACCGATCTGCTCGCCTTACCCAAAGAGAATCTGATAGCTCTGGAACGCAATCGGGGCGGCCAATGCTAGGACGCGAGCTGGCGCGTGCGGTCAATCGGCTTTTGCGGCCCTTAGGTCTCGAGCTTAAGAGGGTGTTACCGCCGCCCGCCGGTGAGCCAAGCGACCCAATCTTCGAAAAAGTAAAACGTATCGTTGAGACATCGCGCGAACGCGTTTTAGTGCTTTGCGATGCTGTCGATCATGTCGTGCGGACGAACGTGGAGGGCGCCTTTGTCGAGTGCGGGGTATGGCGCGGCGGCAGTTCCATGGCCGCCGCTCTCGCCTTCCTTCGCGCCGGCGATGGGCATCGCGAGTTACATCTGTTCGATACTTTCGAGGGAATGCCGCCGCCGACACACGAGGATCGTGAGGCGTCAACGGGGAAACCTGGCCTTCACGAATTCAAGGGGCGCGTGTTCTGCTACGCGCCTTTGGAAGAGGTCAGATCGAATATGGCGTCGACCGGATATGACATGAGCAGGGTTCATTTTCATAGAGGCATGGTTGAGGATACCATTCCCCGGCTGGCTCCGCCCAAGATTGCGTTGTTGCGGCTTGATACCGATTGGTATGTCTCAACAAAGCATGAGCTTGAAAATTTATGGTCCAATCTTTCACCAGGAGGATTTCTCCTGATTGACGATTACGGCCATTTCACTGGCGCAAAGAAGGCTGTCGATGAATTCTTCGGCGGCCATCAATTCCTATTTCGAATCGACTACACCGGCCGTTTGGCGATCAAGCAATAAGCAGATTTCCCAATGACGCATGGTGCGCCGCGAAATGTCACTGCATGAAGCGCTTGGCCAAGAAGACCATTCGGGCAGCGCTTGAACGCGCCGGCTACTGGTTTACCGACCGATCGGTTCTGCCGTTTGGCGTCGATTATCTCTGGGATATTCGGCGCATGGCCGCGATGCACGGGATCCGGGTCCGCTGCGCTTTCGATATCGGTGCGCACGGCGGGGAAACAGCCACGGAATTTCTCAACGCATTTCCGGACGCTCAAGTCCATTCCTTCGAGCCTCATCCGAATGCCTATTCATTTCTGCGGAAAATTAAGTCCGATCGCCTGCACGCGCATCGTTTCGCAATGAGCAACAAGACGGGACCAGCGGAGTTCTTCGTGTATAGCCAGCCCGTCGAGGGGGAGGAGGTAGTGAGAGGCGCATTGCCGTCGCAAAATAATAGTTTGGTGGCCAGGAGACAGTTTGGGCTTGTCACCGGCCAATACACCAAGTCGATAAAGGTGGAGTGCCAGACCGTCGATCGATTTTGCACCGATCACAATATCGGCTCGCTCGATTTGCTCAAGATCGACACCGAGGGCCATGAGGCCGAAGTCCTCGACGGCGCGCGGGATACGCTGTTGGACCGTTCCGTGCGTTTTGTCTTCGCCGAGTTCGAAACCATCCTGCCGGTCGCCAATGCGACGGGTGGCGCATTGGCTCCCGTCGCGGAACATCTGGAGCCGCTCGGTTTTCGGCTGATTGCAACTTATCCGGTAAACCTTTTGCACGAGCCGCTCTATGCGGCATTTAATGCGCTGTATTTTGCGTCAAATGCTCAGTTGCGGTAGTTCTGTAAAGGCGGCAGGCGAACCTCTGTCATGACAATCGGCGTCGTCATTTGTACGCATAATGCGCGGCCCGATTATTTCGAGCGCTGTCTTGCGGCACTACAGCAGCAGATGCTGGATACAACGCAATGGGACTTGCTGATCGTCGATAATCTCAGCGACCGGCCCGTTGCCGCCGCCATTGATCTCTCGTGGCACCCGAACGCGCGGGTGGTGCACGAAGAGACGCTGGGGCTGACGTCGGCGCGGCTGCGCGGCATTTGCGACAGCCGCGGAGACCTGCTGGTCTTCGTCGATGACGATAATGTGCTGGCACCCGATTATCTGCAGCGCGCCCTGGCAATCGCAGACGAGCATCCGCTTCTCGGTGCCTGGAGCGGGCAATGCCTTCCGGAATTCGATGTTCCGCCGCCGCCCTGGACCCGGCCTTATTGGGGCACGCTCTGCATCCGCGAGTTCGACAAAGATGTGTGGTCAAATCTGCCGCTCCTGCCGGAGACGATGCCTTGCGGCGCCGGTCTTTGCGTGCGCCGGCCGGTGGCCATGCATTACCTCGGCCTCTATGGCCGGGGAGTGCGCTCTATGATCCTGGATCGGGTCGGCACGTCGCTCGTCTCCGGCGGCGACAACGACCTCGCAGCCTGTGCCTGCGATCTCAATCTCGGCGTCGGCCTGTTTTGCGCGCTCAAGCTTACCCACTTGATACCGCCACGGCGCCTCACCGAAGACTATTTGTGCAGGCTGATCGAGGGCATCGAGTATTCCGGCGCGATATTGATGGCGGAACGCGGCAGGCCGGCGCCGCCACGCGGCTTGATCGGAAAGACGGCCGATCTCATACGCGTATTGCGGTATCGGGGGCCGCATCGAAACATTCAGCGCGCCGCCTTTCGTGGCCGAGCTGCGGCGGCGCGGTGGCTCTTGAAGCAATCATTGGCACACGCACCCAAGGATTCTTCAACTGCGCTGACCAAGTCCGGGCAGCTCCGGAACTGACGTCGCGAAGCAAAGCAGGATGTCGGCAACCCCGGTCACGTCGCAACCGGCAAATCGTCGGTCGGCGCTATTGCTGAGATCGCTTGTTGGCGATCCCGAGTTTTCGATCGTCTCGAATAATTGCTGGGGCGCGCATGTCTACCAGGCGCTTGAATTGCCTTACCGTACTCCATTCGTCGGCCTTTTCATCCCAGCGAGGAGCTATCTTAATCTGCTGCGCAATTTCCGCGAATGTATAAATTCTCAACTCCTTTTCGCCAAAAACAGCGGAGATCTTTCTCTGAATTCGTGGCGCCAGCGGGAGCGTTTGAACTACCCGATCGGTCTGCTTTGCCGTGAAGTCGAGATTCATTTTCTCCATTATGGTAGCGAGGCCGAGGCGAGCACAAAATGGCAGCGCCGCTGCGAGCGCCTTGTCGCCGATCCGGACCGGATTTTCTTCAAGTTCGACGACCGCGGAGCCACAAAGGAAGATATTGCGGCCTTCGATCATATGCGCTTTCGTAACAAGGTGTGCTTCACGGCAGGAAAATTCGATGTGCCGACCATCATTGCCCCTGCCGAAGCAGGTGCCAGCCACGTCTCTGACGGCATCGCGTTGGCGCGAATGTCGCGCCGCTATTTTAATACCTTGCGATGGCTGAGCACGCGACCGGCGTGGCTGCCGCTGCCTTCGCTGCTGTGATCGTCATTGCATAGCGCGAAGCGCAAGCGCTGCAATAAGCGGGGGCTTGATTGACTGTCAAACCCGTCCCGCCCCAGGTTATTCACGTGATCGACAATCTTGACGCCACATCGGTGGAAACATGGCTGCTGCGGATGCTCAGCCATGCCCGCAAGCACAACGTTCCGCTCGATTGGACGTTCTACTGCTCGCTGGGCGAAGGAAATTTGGATGAGCATGCGCGCTCGCTTGGCGCAAAGCTCGTTTATGCGCCGGTGCCGATCGGCAGGAAGCTTGCTTTTATGCAGGCACTTCGCTCAGAGCTGCGGCGGGGGCGATATGACGTGCTGCATTCGCATCACGATCTGATATCCGGCGTTTATCTTCTCGCCGCGTTGGGCCTGCCGATCAAGCGCCGGATCGTGCATGTACATAACGCCGACGAGTCGGTTCTCACGCCCAACGCGGTCAAGCAGGCGCTGTTCAGGCCGGCGCTACGGGGTATTTGCCTGCGGTTTGCGGATCAAATCGCCGGCAATTCGAACCATAGCCTCGATAGTTTTCTCGCTGGGCGAAGGCGCCGGCCTGGCAAAGATGTCGTGCACTATCTCGGCATCGACCCGCAGCCCCTGGTCGATGCCAAGCCCGACCGTGCCGCCTTTCGTCGCCGGCATGGCTTTGCCGAGGACGCGCGCATCGTGCTGTTTGCCGGGCGCATGGTTCCGGAAAAAAATCCGGTCTTCGCCGTCGACGTGATTGCTGCGATGCGCCGCAGCGACCCGCGGGTGGTTGGCCTGTTCGCCGGTGCGGGGTCGCTGGAAACTGACGTGCGGGAAAGAGCGGTGGCGCTCGGTGTCGATTTCTGGATCAGATATCTGGGCTGGCGCAACGACACACCCGAACTGATGGCTGGCAGCGATTGGTTCATCTTGCCGCATCCGGAGCATCCGCCCGAAGGATTCGGCATCGCGGTCGTCGAGGCGCAGCTCGCCGGCTTGCGGCTGCTGCTGTCGCGGGGCGTTGCCGACGATCCGCTGTTGCCGACTGCCGCGGTGCGCCGGCTGTCATTGCGGCAAAGCCCACAGGAGTGGGCCGCCGCGGCGCTGGATTTGTGGTCGGCGCCCGCACCGTCTCTGGGAGCAACGCTGCGCGCGTTTCAACAATCGCCCATGGCGATGGACCATGCATTTCGCGAGCTCGTTTCCCTCCATAGCCAATGACGATATTCCGCCCAATGTCTGACGAGGCAAGACCGAGCGCGACCGTGGCGCCGATGCATGCCGGCGGCGACATGCGACAGGCCAATCTCGCCGAACGGCTGACGGCGCGGGAATTCGAATTCAATCTCTCGATGCCGCAGCTGGTCTATTACTCAATCGAGCGCAAGCTTTGCCACTTGCTGCTGCGCCGCGGCCCGCCCGCTCCGAAAGCTCCCAATTTGCTTAATCTCGGCTGCGGCCCGCACGCTTATCCCGAGTGGGTCAACGCCGACGATTATGCGCCGAAACGCCGCCTGCGCGAACGGGCGTTCAGGCCCGACTGGACGCTGGACATCACCCGGCCGTGGCGTTGCCCGGACAATTATTGGGATGGCATTTTCACGCAGCACGTCGTCGAACATGTCAGCTACGCCGAAACCATCGCGGTGTTCAAGGAGTGCCTACGGACGCTCAAGCCGGGCGCGTGGATCCGTATTTGCGTTCCCGATTTGGCGATCTACGTGCGGTATTATCGCGGCGAGATCGGCGACGATGCGTTCTTTTCATTGCCGCATCGAACGCTGGCGCTGTCGTTTCTGACGCAAATGCACATGCACCGGTCGGTCTGGGATGCCGATCTGATGGTGACGATTTTGCAGGAAATCGGTTTTTCCGACGCGGCCGCGGTGGCGTTCGGCCGTGGCAGCGACGAACGGCTTATTCGCGACGATGCCAGCAAGGCGAACGAAAGTCTTTATGTCGAAGCACGCAAGCCGGCGCGGTGAACGCGGTATGGCGGCTGCGCCGCGGCCATCGCCGCAATGAGCGGACCGGGCGACGTCGTCGTCGTGATCGCTCATCCGGACGACGAGGCGTTCATTTCAGGCACGATTTGCCTCCTGGCGGAGCGGGGTTTTCAGGTAAGTCTCATTTGCGTCACCGACGGCGGCGGTGCCGCGGGTGAAAATCAACCGGCGGCGAGCGTCGAAAGCCTCGGGACAGTGCGTCGCCAGGAGCTCGTCGAATCGGCCGCTGCGCTCGGCATTGCCGAGATTGTGCGGCTGGGATTTGCCGATGTCGCCGAACCCGCCGTCGGCCCGCGCGCATGGGATCAGCCCGGCCTGATCGCGCTCTTGCGCGACAATATGGAATTGCATGCACCCGCACTGATCCTCACGCACGGTCCGCGCGGCGGCTACGGCCATCCCGCGCATCGCTTGGTCCATCGCTGCGTCATGAATGCCGCCGAACAAGCCGGCTTCGATGGATCGGTCTTCTCGTTTTGCGCCCAGGTCCCTCGCGCGTTTTTCTCCTGGCATTTCGACCAGCCGAGCGACGTTCGCATCGATGTGCGGCAGTTTGCGCCCCGCCGCGCTGCCAGTCTGTCCTGCCACCGCTCGCAGCTCGATTTCTTTCTGCAGCCCTATCCGCCTCGCACGGTGCGCAAGCGGCTCTCCGCTGCCGCCGGCCGGGCGCTGGCGTTCACCGAATTCGGCCGCAAGCGGATACCGGTCGGCACCTGCGAGCGTTTTTTCCAATTGTTGCCGATCGAAGGGCTGGCGCTGCAGCGGACACCCGGCGATGGTCAACATTTCTTTGCCGAGCATTTTCCAAATGACGACCGCGTTCAGTTTGATTCATAAGGTGCTGTCACGTGAGGTGCCGCCGCGCGCCGTGCTTTGGGGCTTGTTGAATACGATCAACCGCAATCTCAAGACCGGAAACAGACGATTTGAATTCGAGCGACTGTATGTTGAAAACGCCGACCCGTGGAGCTACGGAACAAGTGAATATGAGCGCGACAAATACCACCGCACGCTTGATACCATTCTACGCTGGCGCCGCGGCAAGGCCAGCGTTATCGAAATCGGCTGCAGTGTCGGTGTATTCTCGGCAATGCTGAGCGATCATTTTGCCGACTGCGTCGCCGTCGATGTGGCGCAGGAGGCGCTGCGGATTGCAAAACGCCGCAATCTGGCAAGGCAAAATCTGTGCTTCGTGCGAGGCGATGTACGCTATTTGCATCTGCGCAGGCAATTTGACGTCATTATCTGTGCGGAAACACTTTATTATGTCGATAGCGCGGACGCACGTTGCGTGGCGCGCAATCTCGACAGTCACCTCACCGGAAATGGGATCGTTGTCTCCATTTCCGGTGTCATGGCGAGCGGCATGGATATCGGGCGGCTGGACGCGTGCGAGGCTGCGCTGGCTGACCCGCTCGAAGTCGTTCATCAGGAGGTGATCCCTGATCCATATAGGCCTTACCGCATCGTCGTCTTTGGCCGGGCCGAGGCCGTCGCCGGTTGATGTGAGATCAGGATGCGCGTCCTTCACATTCTGGGCTCCCTCGGCGTAGGCGGGGCCGAACGCTGGCTCCTGGAGGTTCTCCGGTATTGGCACGCACAAGGCATGGATACGCCGCAGTTCGATTTCATCGCCACCAGCGGCCAACGCGGCAGTTTCGATGACGAAGTCAAGCGCCTTGGCAGTGAGGTGTTTTATCTTCCTTTTAGCCGCTCAAACCTGTTGCCCTTCACGGCCGAATTTCGCCGAATTCTGCGCCGGGGCAATTACGCGGCAATCCACGACCATCAAGCTTGGGTTTGCGGCTGGCATTTTCTGCTGGGCGCGGGGCTGCTTCCGCCGGTCCGCATAGCGCACGCGCATAACGCCGTTTTCGAGCTCGATATTATCGGGCCGGTGCGACGGCGCCTCGCATACACGGGGCTGCGCCTGATTTCTAGGTTTGCCACGCATATTGTCGCCACGTCGAACGACGTGCTGGAAGATTATGGTTTCACTTCGTCGCGTTTCGCGGGCATCCAAAGATTTCCCCTGTACTGTGCATTCGATCCGGCGCGCTTCTGCGGTAATCGAGGCGCGGCGAAAGCGGCGCTGTGCCGCGAGTTCGGTTGGCCCGAGGATGCCGCTGTTATTTTGACGGCTGGGCGCATTGATCCGATTTTCTATGAATATCATCCGAAAAACTGGAAAAATACCAGCAAGGCTTTCACGATCGGTGTTGAATGCGCCAAGCGCGATCCTCGCATTCGCGTGCTGTTCGCGGGGGCGCTGAGTCCGGCCGTGCCGGCGTACCAAGAACGCATCGAACAGGCGGAGCTCTCCGGCCGGATCGTTTTCGCAGGCATGCGTTCAGACATCGCCGAACTGATGCTGGCGAGCGAAGTCCTCTTGTTTCCTTCACTTGTAGAAGGGCTTGGAATGGTCGCCGTCGAGGCGCAAGCGGCCGGCCTGCCGGTGCTGGCTTCCGATTCGGTACCGAGGGAATGCGCCGTCGTTTCTGGTTTGGTACGATTTCGTTCCCTTGACGCCTCAACATCGGATTGGGCTGACGATGTTTTCGATTTGATGGCGCTGCCTCGCAACGTTAAACAAGCAAACGAACGCATCGCCAACTCGCAGTTCGCCGTCGCCCAATCCGCCCGGGCGCTCGTCGATATCTATGCGCCGATGCAAAATTCCGATCGCTGGAAGTCCGCGTGATCAACTTCATCTCCAGCCTGCCGATCGGCCTGCGCAGCGGCGGCTTCTCGGCGATGAATGTGGCGGCTTACGATGCCTTGTCCAAGCTGGAAGAAATCCATTATGTCGGGCCGATTTCTCCGCCGCCGTTCATTGCCGAGAAAGTTCGCTCCAAAGTGCTGCGGACGTGTGGCGCGAAGGGCGACTTTTTCTTCTTCTCGCCGCTCCGGCTGCGACGCATCGCCGATGCGGTGAGGAGCCGCCGTCGCGCCGACGCCAAGCTCGATTTCTTCCATGGCTTCACGCCTTGGATCTTGACTGAGCCGTCGCGGGCTTACGTGGCGTGGAGCGACTGCACTTTCCACGATTACATCGATATTTATCACCGGCGTGAGCGCTTCCGCCCTGACGACCTGGAACGGATCGAGCGGACGGAGGCGAAGTGGCTTCGCCGCGCGCAATGCGTAGCGTTTACCAGCCGCTGGGCGGCGCGCCGGGCCATCGAGCATTATGGGCTCGACGAATCGGCGGTGCATTGCGTCGGCATTTTCGGCGAAACGGAATTATCCGAACGCGACCGATATCAAGGTGGCCACCAGTTTACATTCGTCTCGACCAATTTCGCCGCCAAGGGAGGTCCGGTTGTGCTCGCTGCGTTCAAGCGAGTGAGAGAGCGTCATCCTCAAGCCTCTCTCGTTATTGTCGGCGCAGAGCCATCCGGTGCCGAGACGAATGTCACCTATGCGGGCTATCTAAGAAAGGAGGTCGTCCAGGAAAGCCAGAGATTTTGCGAGATATTGGCCCAATCACTTGCACTCGTGCACCCAACCACCAGCGATATCGCGCCGCTGATCGTGGTCGAGGCGGGATATTTCGGATGCCCGGGGATTTCGGTCAGGAAATTCGCCATTCCGGAACTGATCGACGACCGCGTCAACGGTCTTCTCGTCGACGACGCGTCTGACGTGGCGGCGCTCGCCGAGGCGATGAACTGGATGATCGAGCAAAAGACAGATTACATGCGCATGCGCCAGCAGACCTGGCTTAAGGCGCATAGCGCGCACTCGAAGCAGGCGTTCGAACATAGAATGCAGGCGATGGTGCGAAGCGTGCTTGGCGAATCCTTGCCGCAATCGCCGGCAAATCTGCGAGCCACCGCGCTTTGATAATGCCGTCGCTCGCCACGTTCGACCGCGCATGAAAATCCTGTTCCTGGGCGAGATCGGCATTGGCCAAACGTCGCGCATGCGTATGCGCGCCTTTGAGCGGCTCGGGCATAACGTCTGCGGCGTCAACACCAATACGGCTTGGCAACAGGCGTCGTGGCTGCAACGTCAGGCGCAACGTCGGCTGCAGCGCGGCGCGATCCCGGGCGAGATCAATCGAGCCGTCATCGCTCAAGCACGGCAGTTTCGTCCGGATTTGGTCTGGGCGGAAAAGCAGGAATATCTCAAACCCGAAACGCTGGAAGACCTGCGTCGCCTCGGTGCGCGCCTCGTTCACTTCACGCCGGATCCATATTTCTCGGTGCAATGGAAGCGGACGCGTGTGATGGATCAGGCCATCGGCATGTTCGATGTACTGGTTTATTGTAAATCCTACGAACGGCGGGATTATGAGGCGCGGGGCCGGCCGCTCATCTATATGCCGCTCGGATATTGCGACGAAATGCACCGCCCGTTGCCCTCCGACGATCCGCGATGGCGCTGTGCGGTGGGATTTGCCGGCGGCTGGGACCCGCGCCGCGAGCGGCTATTGCATGCCGCGGCAGAGGCGCGCATCGATCTCAAGATTTGGGGCATTTACTGGGATTTTCTGCGTGACGGTCGATGGACGCCGCGGCGATACATCGTCCTGCGTCAGCTTGCCGGCCGCGCCAAAGAAAGAGTCCGAATTCATCGCGACGCGCTTTTGGGACAGGCTTGGCAAGGTAACGAGATCTACGCCGACGACTATGCGCGGGCGCTGACCGGTGCCAAGATCGGCTTGGGTTTTCTCCGGATCGTCTGGCCGGATCAACACACCACGCGGACATTTGAGATTCCGGCGTGCGGCAGCATGTTGTTGGCGGACCGTACCGACGAGCATCGGAATTTCTTCGAGGAAGGTAAGGAAGCTGATTTCTTCAGTTCGGAAATGGAATTTCTGGATAAGGTGAAATTCTATTGTGGAAATGAATCGGCACGCGCGCGTCTCGCCTCGGCCGGTTATCGTCGCTGCGTCGAAGGGCGCTACGCCTATGTGCACCGACTGCAGGCCGTCCTCGATACCATTTGTCACGTCTAAGACCCGACGCATCAGCGATGGACACAGTCCTTATTTTTCGCATCGGCAGCCTGGGTGATACAATTGTTGCACTGCCTTGCTTTCACCGGGTTGCTCGCTCATTTCCGAACGCGCGGCGCATCGTCATCACGGATCGGCCGGCATCGCAGAAAGCTGCGCCTGTGGAAAGCGTGTTGGGAGGCAGTAGCCTCATCGATGGCTCAATCTATTTTCCGCCGCCGCCACGCAGGCTCGGGGACCTTTTGACGCTGCGTAGCAGCATCCGCGAGACCGGGGCGACGACGCTGATCTATGTGGCCGATCGGAATCTCGCGAGCACTTTGCGGGACTTATGGTTCTTTTATGCCTGCGGGATTCGACGCGTCATCGGTGCCCCTATTGCGGGCGAACTGCGCCGGCCACGTACTGATCCCTCGACCGGCGAAGTCGAGTACGAAGCCGAGCGATTGGCGCGTTGCCTGGCGCCGCTCGGACCAATCGACCTCCATGACCCAGGAATGTGGGAGCTGGGACTCCAGGTAGACGAGCTGGGGGTCGCGGACGCTGCGCTTGCACCACTGCGCGATTGCGATTTCATCGCAGTCGGTCTCGGTGGCAAAGTTCAGGTGAAGGATTGGGGCAACGACAATTGGTCAAGACTTCTTGAGATGGCGGCGACGGAATATTCCGACGTCGGCCTCGTCTTTTTCGGATCAAGCGATGAGTTCGATCGGTCGGCCCGATTGGCCGCGCTGTGGCGGGGCCCCAGTTTGAATTTGTGCGGCCGGTTAGCGCCGCGAGAAAGTGCAGCCGCAATGCGGCGAGCGCTATTTTTTCTTGGGCATGACAGCGGAACGATGCATCTGGCCGCTGCCGTGGGAATTTCGTGCGTGGCCGTGTTCGGTTCCATGAACGTCCCGAGGTCTTGGCACCCGCACGGGTTGGGCCATCGCATCATTCACGATTTGCGCGGCATTCACGAAATTCCGCCAGTGCAGGTATTGGCGGCGATCGAGGCTGTGATGTCCGACCGGAAGCTTGCGCCGGCTGTTTAGCTGCTCTCGCAGGTGGACGCAAAACCCGGTGTATTATCGCGAGGCCATGAGTAAGCCTGAAGCGAAAACCTCGCGCGGTGTCCCGATTCGTCACATAGCGGGTCTCGACACGATGCGATTTTTGGCGGCACTTTGCGTGGTGTTCAGCCATCAACTCTTTCCCCTTGCAGCATATGTCCCGCAGAAGACAGGCATCTGGGCGGTTCTCGTCGGACTAAACAACACCGTCTTCAATGGCTTCGCCGCGGTCATAGTTTTCTTCGTGATATCGGGCTTCTGCATTCACTACCCGTATGCATGTGGCCAGAAAGTCCTAAGCATACCGTTCCTGTCTCGTAGACTCCTTCGCATCGCCATTCCCGCCGCATGTGCAGTTGCGCTAGCCGACATCTGCGGTCCGGAAGCACGTTTTCGCGAAGATACTGTCCTTTGGAGTCTCTACTATGAAATGATCTACTACCTGATATATCCCGCACTCCGCATCTTCTTTATGCGTTTTGGTCTCCCGTTAGTGATTGCGTGTTCCACCGTAACGTCTGTCGTCCTGATTGCCTTCCATTGGGACAATTCGCAATATTGGGAGTTTCCCATAAGTTACGGATGGTTGGTTACTTTCCCTGCTTGGCTGCTCGGCTGCCTGTTGGCTGAAAGGATTGCCAATAATGACGTCTCGCGCAGAGAAGATGGCATCTGGATCTGGCGTTTGCTGGGATTCTGCTACGGCGCTTTCTCGCTCGCTTATTTCTATCATGGCCCGATAAAAATCGGCGTACCGGCGCTACTCTTTCCATTCATTTTTTATTCTTATTTCTGGATCGACAGAGAAATATCCTACATGCGCGCGACCGGTGTGTCGCCTCTGTTGGAGTGGGGCGGAAAATGGAGCTATTCGGTATACATCGTCCACATCATCGTTCTGGTAGGCCTTCGGCTAAGCTTTGCGATCGATCCAGCCTTGTTTTGGGTGATAAAGCTGGCAGTCGCCCTCGTGGCGTCATACTGCTTCTATCTGTTAGTCGAATGGCCCGCTCATTGGTTGGCAAGAAGCGTAAGCCAAAGGCTCGCTAAACAACTGGTCTTTTGAATTAGCGGAGGATGGAATTCCGACCATCGAAAAACTATTAGTAAATTATGCCCGGAAGTTTCCTGTCCGCAAGGGAAAGCTACGGGTCATCAATACAGTGTGGCCGGCTGCGATCAGTGGCGGCGACACCACGCGAATCGCGATGTTGAGTTATGGCGGATTTAAGCTGCCCTGTGATTTGCGGGAAGACCTGCAACGCCAGTTTTATTTTTTTGGCACCTATTTTCTCGAGGAGCAAAATCTTTCGGTTTGGCAACGCGAAGCGAAGGGCGCCAGAGTGATTTTTGACGTAGGCGCCAACCTGGGTATCTATAGCTTCGCTGCGCTCGCTGCCGAACCGGAGGCGACGGTGCATGCATTTGAGCCGACGCCCGAAATAGCAAGCCGCCTTCGAGAGGCAGCCGAGCTGAACGGCCTTCGCAGGTTAAATGTCCATCAGATAGCCGTTTCGAGCAATACCGGGCATGCCAAGTTAAACCGTTATCTTGGCGACACCGGCGCCAATGGCGGCATGAATTTCATTTTTGGCAGTGCCGCGGAAGGTGACCCGAACCGGGTGCCGACGATGCGACTTGATGACTTTTGTGCGAATATGGTATCGACTCATGTCGATCTGCTGAAGGTGGACGTTCAGGGACATGAGCATGACGTTTTTCTGGGGGCCGAAGGGTTGATCAAGGCCGGCAGCATCGGATTGATCTGTCTTTGAGCTGAATTGGGCGCAAGACCGCAGGGACCAGTGTCCGGCGCGCGAGAGCATTCTCTTGCTCGAACAATGCGGCTACGAGTTTTCAGCACCCGGAATAAGACCAAAATGGAATCGCTCCGGCGATTGGATGCATGAGCTTGAGCGACGTGCTCGCTCGACGGAGCGCCGGGGAGTAGACTTTCGTGCCTGAGATAGTGCTGTCGATCCTGCTTTGTGCCGCCGCTTTCTTTTGGCTTTCATGGATGATCCGGCGCGATCGCCTCTCGCTTGGACTTCCCATCGCTTACTTGCTGGCGCTGTTCTTAATTCATGTGCCGGGCGCCTTCGCGCCGCTTCTCAGCGACCAGTTCACTTACAATGCGGATATCATCGCGATAGGGATCCGTTTTACCGCGATCGGCGCCTTATGCTTCGTTGCCGGTGTTCAGGTTGCTCGCTTTCTGAACAGAAAAAGACGCCCGCTTTATCGGTATGTCGAACGGCGCGAATTTTGGTTTTTTTGTCTTGATTGGCGGCCTGATCGTTCAGTTCGGCATGAGCTTTCTCGATAATCTGCCGAGCGTGCGAGCCGCCGTCGATCGAGGCAGCGCGATATGGATGTTGGGTGCCTTGTTGGGTCTGCGATACGCCTTCAGCCGGGGTGATCTGAAGATCATGATTGCTTGGGCCACTTTGACGATGATCTATCCGGTTCTGATTCTATTGTTAGGTGGATTCTTGAGCTATGGGTCGGCGGCCATGTTGATCGTGGCGTCGGCTCTCATAGTGTCGGTCCGCAGCCCGGTGAAGTTGATCGTTGTCGGAGCTCTCGGCGCCTACCTCGGCTTGACGGTATTCGTAAATTATTTTGCCCACCGCACGGAATACCGGGAGACCGCCTGGAGCGGCGCTTCGTTCGGCGCCCGCGTCGACGCCGCCGCTGAAATGTTTTCCAACTTTCAGTGGTTCGATCCGACAAATGTCGAGCAGCTTGCCGCGCTTAATATAAGGCTTAATCAGAATTATCTTCGTCGGCATGGCGGCTGTGAGACTGCAGCAGGAGCAGGTCAACTATTTGTACGGCCGGTCGATTTGGGAGGGCGTGGAGGCGCTCGTGCCGCGCGCCCTTTGGCCGGACAAGCCGGTATTCGGAGGAAGCGGTCGCATCGTCGCCGATATGACCGGCCTGCATCTTGACGAAAACACGTCTTGGGGCGTCGGCAACGTGATGGAGTTCCAGATCAATTTTGGCATGCCCGGCGTTGTTATTGGTTTTCTCATTCTCGGGTTTGTGCTTGGCTGGCTGGATTTCAAGGCGGCGGCGGCGGACGCGCGCGGCGACGTTAGTAAGGTCATTCTGTTCTTTCTTATCGGGGTGGCGCTTACACAGCGGGCAGGCGGTTCAATCGTCGAAATGTCCGGGGGCGCCGCTGCGGCGGCTGTGTCGGCGTACATATGGAAGTGGGCGTGGGAGCTCTGGCTGCATCGGAGCAAGCACCGCACGGCCAGTCGAGAGTTCGCCGCATTGCGATGAAGGTCGTGCTTGCCGTGAAGAGCCTGTTGCCGAGCTACGGCGGGCCGGCATTCTCGGTGTCGCGGCTGGCGCTGGCCTTGGCGGATGCCGGCGTTGCGGTTGGGCTTTGGGCCAGCGATAGGTCGGCGGCGAAAACTCCGCTTCTGCCGGCGCATTCGTCGGTCGTCCTGATGTCTGGTCCAATTGCCGAGGCGTTGGACCGATTTGGTCGGCCCGATATTTTGCACGATAACGGCATATGGCTTGCCGCATAACCACCGCATCGCCGAGCTGGCCGCTGCACGAAATGTTGCTCGCGTGGTCAGCACGCGGGGCATGCTCGAGCCCTGGGCGATGAGCCACAAGCGATGGAAAAAGCAATTGGCCTGGTGGCTTTATCAGCGCCGCGATCTGTGTCGGGCGTCGTATCATCACACGACCGCCGAGGCGGAAGCCGAAACCTTGCGGCAATTTCGGCTCGGCGTGCCGATTGGCGTCATTCCCAATGGCGTCGACATGGCAGTCGACATGGCAAATGGCGGACGCCGTCGCGATGGGCAGGCCGGAATAAGAACGGCTCTGTTTTTGGGCCGCATTCATCCGGTTAAGGGCCTGTCGCTTCTCGTAGAAGCTTGGGCGCGGCTGCGGCCGCCCGGCTGGCAATTGCAGATCGCCGGACCCGATGAGGTCGGCTATCGCGCCGAACTCGAGCGGCAAGTCTCGGCCGCATCCTTGTCCGAGGCCGTTCATTTTCTCGGTCCGCTCGACGGGGAAGCGAAGGAGCGCGCCTTCCACAATGCCGATCTGTTCGTGCTGCCGAGCTTTTCGGAGAGTTTCGGCATGGCCGATCGGGGAGGCACTGGCGCGTGGCGTGCCGGTTCTGACCACAAGCGGTGCGCCGTGGCCAATGCTGGCGATGCGCGGCTGCGGCTGGAGCGTCGCTGCCGACGGCCGACGGAATAGCCGAAGGCTTCGCCAGGCGACGTCGCTCGACGCCGCCCGCGCTCACGGCGATGGGTGAAAGCGGCCGAAAATTCGTGCGAGAGGAATTTGCATGGCCAAATATCGCCAGGCAATTCATCAGCACCTATGAGACGTTGCTCGCGGCCAAGAGTTCGATGTGATCGGATTGCGATGCCAAACCGCCGCTAACGGAGGCTGTGTAATATGCAGCGCCGGGCATTTTTCAAAATGGGAGGAATGGCGTTGGCCGGCGCGCAGCTTTTGCCGCCGACAGGCGCCGCTTTGGCCGATCCAGCGCCGCCCGAAATGGGGCGTGGTCAACGTCAAAGATCTCGCGGTTCGGCGCAGTGGGAGACGCGCATACCGACGATACCGCTGCAATCCAGGCCGCGGTGGATTATTGCTTCGGTTCGCCATCGGCCCCGCATGGGGCGGCAATGGCGGACAAAAACAGCGTTTTATATTTTCCGCCTGGCGTCTACAGAATTAACGCGCCGATAAACATCGCGAAGCTGACCGGCGGCCGCATTGTTGGTTCGGGACGCTTCGTCACCAAGATCATCAACGAAGGCGGCGGCTCCGTATTTGCGACGAATAGTTGCGGTTATTCGCATTTCGAAGGGATGTATCTACGCTCATCCGACAAGACCTCCGCGGTGTTCGACCTCAATTGGGACGGCACGCCCGGTGGAGCGGCGCTGCAATCGAACACCTTCATCGATATGCTTTTCGACGGCGGCGCTTATGGCATCGACATCGGCGCCGGCGGCTACATGGGATCGGAAAATATTTTCGTCAATTGTTTTTGGATTTATTCGGCCATCGCCGGGCTGAAGACCTCGAACTTCAATGCGCTGTCAGAACACCGTCGTGGGCGGAAATTTTCAAGCCTGCAATATGGGAATTTGGGTGTCGCGCGGCTCGGTCTGCGTGGTTGAAAGCACGGGTTTCCAGGTGCAGAAAGAATGGGACATCCGGGTCGACAATTCCGCCAATGATACGATCAACATCATCGGCTGTCGCAGCGAAAGTCCGAATTTCGTTCAGGTCAAGAATTACGTCCACGCCTCCATCGTAGGCTGCACGCAGGCCGCTCCGACATCGACAGGCTATTTTCTTCAGCCGGGCGGTTGTCCCGACCACGGTCGAACGTTGCGTTTCACTGAATGGCCAGATTGCTCTGGAGGCGGAAGCCAGGCTTAGCGTTAGAGGCTCCTCGTTCGGCCGCAAGGACTGGCTCAGCTACGGGCCGCTCCTTCCGAACCAAACGATCGAGCTGGAAGACGTGCAATTTGGCGGCACGCCCAACAGCCACTCCTTGCTGTCGCCGCCGACACAAATCGCCAAGCAGCGGATTACGTCGGCCGGAGTTCATGATTATGCAGTCAATCCGGCCTGACATGCGGCACGCCATTGTCCGCGTCGGGACGATGACCTCCATTCTCGTCACCGGCGGCGCCGGTTTTATCGGCAGCCACACCTGCAAGGCGCTGCGCCGGGCCGGCTTCACGCCGATTAGCTACGACAATCTTTCGCGCGGCAATGCCGAGGCGGTAAAATGGGGCCCGCTCGAAATCGGCGAGCTCGCCGATCGGGCGCGGCTGCGCGAGGTCGTGGCGCGCCATCGCCCCGCGGCCGTCGTGCATTTCGCCGCGCTGGCCTATATCGGGGAATTGAACGAGAAACCCGCCGCCTATTACGCGAACAATGTCGGCGGCACCGCGGCGCTTCTTGAAATCATGCGCGAATTCGACCTGCGCCATATCGTCTTTTCCAGCACCTGCGCGGTCTACGGCACGCCCGAAACCGTTCCAATCTCGGAACTCTCGCCGCCGGCGCCGATCAATCCCTATGGCGCCAGCAAGATGATCTGCGAGCGCATGCTGCGCGAATGCGCCGCAGCGTCTGCCGCTGACATTCACGGCGTTGCGCTATTTCAACGCCGCCGGCGCCGACCCTGACGGCGAAATCGGCGAGTGCCACGTTCCGGAAACGCATGCGCTGCCGCTAATGCTCGACGCCGCTGCCGGCGCCGCCGCCGGTTTCACCATCTTCGGCGACGATTATCCGACCGCGGACGGCACCTGCATCCGCGATTACATCCACGTTTCCGACCTCGCCGACGCCCATGTCACGGCGTTGCGCGCGCTGCTCGATGGCGCCGCGAGCGCGGCGTTCAATCTTGGCACCGGACGCGGCTGGTCGGTGCGCGAACTGGTCGAGGCCGTGCGCCGCATTACCAATCGCGACTTAAAGGTGCGCGTCGGGCCGCGCCGTCCCGGCGATCCGCCGGTCCTTGTCGCCGACGCCACCCGGGCGCGCCAGAACTCTCGGCTGGCGACCGCGCTATTCCGATCTCGAGACGCTGGTGGCGCACGCCTGGGCGTGGCGCCAGGGCGCGAGCAGAACCTGGAAACGGATGCAGATGACCGGCGCCGCGGACGACGTCAGGATGACACCGCTTCGGCGCGCCTGATCGGCGCGTTCGGCAGGCTTGGCGCCGTTGAGTGCTTTGGCGCACCGGGCGCGTCCGCCGCGCTCGGTGCGCTTTTTATTTCCGGTTCGATCGAGTACCGCCTCGCCGGCGCACCTTGTCTTGGCTTTCTCGTGCGAGCGCCGTCGCAATTGCACTCTCGTCGCGCTGTTCGCCGGCCAGCAGCATGCCTATCGTTCGCAGGACGATGATGGCGTCGAGCTTGAACGACGCGTGGCGAATATACCACTCGTCCAGCGCGTTTTTCTCTTCCACCGAGATCAGCCGGCCGCCGCAGACTTGGGCCCAGCCCGTCAATCCGGGCCGCACCGCCAGCCGCAGCGTGGTGTCCTGCGGCTGATCGATCGGCAATAGCGGCCGCGGCCCGATGATCGACATGTCGCCGGAAAGGACGTTCCAAAGCTGCGGCAATTCGTCGAGCCGCGTCGCCCGCAAAAACCGCCCGAACGACGATGGCTCTTGCGCCTCGCGCTTTTCCTTGGTGCGGCGGTCGAACAGCGTGTGCAGCGTGCGGAACTTGTAGAGGTGCAGCGGCGCGCCGTTGCGGCCAAGGCGCTGCTGCCAGAACACCACCGGTATGCCGACGTCCATGACGACCAGAAGGCAGACAGTGAGGATCAGGGGCGACAGCACTACCGCCATCGTGATTGTGACCGCCAAATCGAGCGCACGCTTGATTTTCCAGAACGGCCGATGCAACGAGTCCGGCAATTCGATTTCCACGATCGTCGGGGCCGCCGCCGCTGGCGCGCCGACCGGCGCGTCCGCGCCGGCCTTGAACCGCTCCGGCATCAATCGTTCCGGCAGCACCTCCAGATCGATGGCCAGCGCGTCGCAGACGCGGCGCACTTCTTGCCACGCGGGCGCCGCAAGCTCCGTGGGCTGCGCGGCGAGCACCACCTTGTCGATGCGCACGCCGTGGGTCGCATAATCGGCAATGACCTTTTCCAATTCGGCGGGTGCGCCGACGATCGGATAGCCGTTGAGCGAGCGGTGCCGCATTTTCGGCCGCTCATCGAGCACGGCCACGATTTGGTGGCTGCCCGGCGCCGAGCTCCTCCACCATTTTCGAGAAGAACCACGCCAGCCGCGACGCCTCGATGATCAGGACATGCTCGACTTTGTTAACCGGATGATCGGGCCTCCGCGTCTCGCGATGGGTGTCGCGCATGCGCAGCAGAATCCGCGCCCCGAGCAGGCCGGAGGCCAGCAGCATGAAGTGCAGGATCGGGAGCGATCGCGGCGCCTCCTCGAGCCGGGTCAGCAGGAACGATGCCACCGCGGTGAGCGCCGCAATCAGGACGCAGGCCTTGATCAGTTCGAAAGCGTCCCGGATCGAATAGAAACGCGCAATCGGCGAGCTGGTCTGAAACCACTGGAACACGACGAGCGACGTGAGAAACGCGATGCCGCAATACATGGCGACGCTTGCCGGCCGCTGGATAGTGCCGTCGCGCAGCAGAAAGGCGGCGAGTGGGCTCAAGCCGCCCCAAACCACGTCGAGAACGATGACGCGCGACAATAGCCGCGTGTGCGAGGACGGCCTTTTCAAACGGAGATTTGCCTTGGCCACAGCAAAAAACCCCGATTGGCGTAAGATGCGATTCCCGGAAGCCCCCGATGCCGGATAATAGCCCCCGCGGCATGGAGCGTCCAATCTAATCCCCTTTATTTATCTGGTATTTTGACCGGAAATGCCGATGCCGGTTGGCGTTAACGCGCCGCGGCGGGCGGGTTCCAACGGTGCGAGCGCCGGCAGCGGCCGAACACGGGGGCGAGGTGATTCGTTTTTTCCGGACGGAACTTGCGCGTTATTTGCGGCCGATAGCCGCCGCGCCGCGCCGCCACAGCAGGAGCGGCAGGCGCAGCACCGGATAGAGAAAATGCAGCGGGCGGGGCAGCGGCCAGCGGATGACGTCCGCCGGACCGACGGCGACGACGCGGCACTGCGCCACCAAAAAGTCCCGGCCCCGGCCCAGCAAAAAATGCGTGTGCACGGTGCGCGCGATGCTGACGATGCCGCGGTCGAGATCGGTGCCGGGTTGCGCCGCCGTCATCGCGGCAAGCGCGATCGCCGCCAATTTTTCAATTCGCCGGTTTTTTTGAATCTCGTCCGCCAGCGCGGGCGGCAGCCGCAAATCGAGCAGCCGGCGGCATAGCAAAAGCGCTTGCCCCGCGCATAATCCGGCGCCAATGTTCTGCGCATGGCGATAGAGCCGCTCGATGTCGGCACCGCTTGTCGCAATCGCGGCGTTGAGGTCGGCCAGCCATTTCAGCCGCGACCAGGAGTGCAGCGCGCCGTGTACGCACAGCGCAGCGAACAGATCCGCTGTCGCCAGCGTGCGAATAACGGCGCCGTCGGACAGGCGGACCTGCTGCGTGGCGGACGTTGCGTCGACGCCGCGCAGCAGCAGCGGATTGTCGGCCACGCGCCATTGCAGCTCCACCGGGAGGCCGTTGCCGGGGCGGGCGAACTCCGCCTCTCTGGCATATTGGATCAGCGCGCTACGCTGCGCCGCGCCGAGCCGTTGTGCCGGCGAAGCCAGCGCATAGCCCTCGCGTTCGAGCAGCTGCATCGCCGCTTCGGCGCGGTCCGGCGGCACCAAAAGATCGATGTCCCGGGCGTGCTTGGCGCCGAGCGAGCCATAGGCAAGCTGCGCCAGCACCGCGCCTTTGAGCACCACGACCGGTATGTCCGCTGCCGTGAGAATTCCGTAGAGCCGCACCGTTTCGGCGCCGGATATGAGATTGTGCCGGACGATGCGCTGCGCGTCGGCCGCAAGCTTTTGCGCGATCGGGGCGGGCGGGGCGACCCCGGCCGACAACAGCGCATTGTGCACGAGCCCGGCGACGCGCTGCCGCTCCACAACGTTGAGAAAGCGCCGCCAGTCGGTGACGCCGGCGGCGGCGCTGCGTATGACGGCGTCGCGCGCCTGCGATGGCGGCCAGCGACAGCATGCCGCGGCGAGACGGAATTCCGGCTCGTCGGCGCCGACCCGTACCGCCGCGCGGCGCACCGCCCGTCGATTCGCGGCCGCCGGGTTCCGGACCTCGCCCTGGAGCGCCATATCGTTCGCCGATCCAGCCATTGCGATCAACTTACGATACCATCGCTATTGCCGCGATACGCCACCGGGGGTTTCGCGCCGTGCCGCGTTCCGCGCGGGCGGCGCCGTTGGCAGGGCCGCGACGGGCCGTTTTGTCGGCCGTCGTGCAAGAAATTACCGACTGTGTTCGTAGAGCATCACTGTCATGTGTCCGCTAAGTTGTGTATCAACCTATTGTAATAACTAAGCTATTCCCTATTTTGCCGCTGGCTGGCGGCGCCGGGAGGGCCGGCTAACGGTTCGGCAGGAAATCGCTGGCATACCTAACGAATCTTGCGGCTTTGGCGGCTATTTGCTAGGTTGCAACTCCTGGGAATCGGGCGAGGGCACGATGGACGAGCGGGCAAGACTGGACCAAGCGTCGGAACGCAAGGCAGCCGATGCGGCTAAGTCGCACCGTCAGCCGTGGCACACCCCGGTGATCGATATTGTTCCGTTGAAGAATGCGGAGACGGCCGGTGCCGGCGCGACCGACGGCGGCGCTCAATCCTGCTGATTCGGCCGCGACGCGGCCGTGGGCTCATCCATTTTTGAGACGTTTATTTGCAGGACGGTTCGGGGCCAATAGGCCTCGATTCTGCTTTCTTTCCTACTGACATGGGCCTTGTGAACATTGCCCAGCGACGGGTGTGATGGGCATCTGCGGCCGAATTTCATTTGCCGAATCTGCCCCGTCAGCCATCGATCGCACGCTTGCGGCCCTTTCGATCGGCTCCGCACGGCTGCATCGTCATTGGTCGGGTTCGAACCTGCGGCTGGCCAGTTGCGACGATGCCATCCTGGCTTCGAATCAAAACGGAAATGCCGCGGCATTCGACGGCCGCATCGACAATCGCGGCGACCTGCGACGGGCATTGAACCGCGACAATTTCGATCGCTGCGACAATGCCCAAGTCGCTCTGCTCTGTTACGAGAAATGGGGCGACGATTTCTGCGAACGGATCGTCGGCAATTACGCTTGCGCAATTTGGGACGCGCCGCGGCGCCGCTTGGTCATGGCGGTCGAGCCCGGCGAGCCGCGACCGTTGTTCTACTGGCTCGGCCAGGACGAAATTCTGTTCGCCAGCGAGCCGCGCGGACTGTGGTCCGATCCGAAGGTGCCCAAGGTCCTGGATGAGGACCAGATGGCGGCTTGGCTCTGCCTGTTGCCGTGCGAGCCGCAGCGCAGCTTCTTCAAGGACATTGTTCGCGTCGCGCCTGGCTATCGCGTCGTTTGTGAGCGCGATGCGCCGCGCCTGGAACGCTGGTGGCAGCCCGAGCATGTGTCCGAGCTCAGGCTTGCCGACGATCGCGATTACGAAGAGGCGGTGCGCGCGGCATTGGAGCAGGCGGTGCGCTGCCGCATCGGCGGCGATGAGTTGATCGGTTCGCACCTCAGTGGCGGGCTCGACAGTTCGTCCGTTACGGCAACCGCGGCGCGGTTGCTTGCCGTACAGGGGCGTCGGCTGACCGCCTTCACCGCCGCGCCAACTCACCCGGCGCCCGACGAACGCATCCGCTTCACCGACGAATGGCCTTATGCCGCGGCCGTCGCCGCGATGTATCCGAACATCGATCATTTACGCGTCGCCAATGACGATGCGCCACTGTTCGATGCGCTGGAGTTGCGCGAGGCCGGCCAGGACTGGCCGGTCTTAAACCCATCCAACACGGTCTGGATGAATGGCATCGACCGGGCCGCCCGCGACCGCAATATCGCGACCCTGTTAGTCGCCCAAATGGGCAACATGACGATCAGCTATGACGGCGTCGAACTGCTCGCCTCGCAGCTCCGCGGCGTGAACGTTCTGGCAGCGGCGCGCACGCTTCGCGATCTGTACCGGTTCGGCGGCCGGTCTTGGCGTGGACTTATCTGGGATGTCGCAAACGCGGTTTTGCCGAGCAAGGCGAGGCGAACTTTGTTCCGGGCCGTCGGCCGGGCCGAGCCGGAGCTGTTCGATCTCTCGATCGTCAACCCCGATTTCGTTCGCAGCACAGGCATAGAGACACGAGCGCGTGCGATGGCGGGCAATCTTAAGACCGTCATGCGTGGTGACAGCCGTGCGTATCGGCGATCCGTGATCGAACGAAATGACCGAGCACATTGGGCCGCAAGCACCCGCCGCCTGTTCGGAATTGACACTCGCGATCCAACGACGGACCGCCGGCTGGTCGAACTGTGTCTGTCGATTCCCGATACGCAGTATCTGCACAAAGGCGTTTATCGCTCGCTGATCCGCCGCGCCATGGCGGATAGGGTGCCCGACCAGGTCTTACGCGAGCGCCGTAAGGGTCGACAAGCGGCCGACTGGCGCTTCGGCTTCGATGCCGCAATCCCCATGCTGAAAATGGAACTGGCGCGGTTCGAAGACAGTCCGCTTGCGCGGCAATGCCTCGACCTGCCGAGAATGCGAACATTGCTTGACGGATGGCGTGGGCCGGAAGACATGGATACGGCTTCGAGGAGCGACTATTTGCTTGCCGTCAACCGCGGCATCGCGGCCGGCCGTTTCATACGGCGGATCGAGGCTCGCAACAGTTAGCTAATCCAAGTAGCCAAGGCGCCTGATTATTATTGATCATCATGATGAGAATCTAATTTGATCATTCAGTCGCCGACATATCGGGCAGTGAAAACGCCCAATGGTGGAAGGTCGCTCAGGATTAGTTAGAACAAAACGGCGGATGGCGCGGATCGAAAGTTACGTGGCTCGCCGCCGGCAACGTGGTGCTCGCCGGCCCCGGCGACGCCCGCGCACGAAACGCGCGTCGAAGGGTCAGGCGGACGATATCCGAAGCTTCTGGGACGGAAGTTCCCAGCGATGTTTGGGTAGCTGGACGCCGCTGCGCGTCGGTAAACTCAAAATAGGCGTCAAGCGACATTGAATTGACGAGCGTGTGCAGACGTGCCTTTAGTTCGGCTTCATGCTCCCCAGTGTTGTGATAGAGGCTCTTTCGCGGCAAATCCTTGCGAAGAAATGCATCGGATGCGGCAAGGCTTTTTAGGCGATCGATGAAGTCAAGACCGGTGGGGCATTCAATGCCGAACGAAATATGAGCGGAAAAGCCTTCGCTCACGGAGGCGGAATGTGCTTCCCCCCGTGGTATAAAAAGCACATCTCCGGCGGCCAGTTCAAACTCATCGGTCGGTTGGGCCTTTTGATCGATCTTCGAGCGATCGAATACGATCGGATGCTCGACAGGAGAACCCCACATGCGCCACCGTTTGCGCCCATGAAGCTGAACGACAAGCACGTCGTGAGGATCCCAATGCTGGTTGAAGGCGCCGCCTGATTTGAAGCTGAAATAACCGTTTGCGAACGTCGCGGCCCCCAGCGTCCGTTCAATTGACGCCGCTAACGCACGAATGCGGGGCACCCGGCGATCTAAGTGGTTGAAGATGATGCTCGCGCCCTGACTGAGAATATCGTGTAAGGCCCCGACGTTTAGGCGACGCAGGTTGTCGATGAGATAGAGCTGCCGTGGCACCGTGGTGCCGCCACGTATAACGATTACGTCCTCGCCAGCAGCATTAGCCGTAATAAGTGCGTTCATATCTTGCTGGGGCAAAAGCGCACCGATTCCAGCTAGGCTCTCCGAATGCAGCAATAGGCGCTTCTTTTCGGCGAAGACTTGAGAAAGCCGTCGCGCTCCTCTGGCGCGATCAGGTCGCGAGATTGGAAACCACGTGCGGGTGGTCCGAGAAAGGCCAATGAGTAAGGGACTTTACAGGGATGGGGAGTCGTTCGCAATCTACGCGGATACTTGAAGGTTCTTGCAGCACCAGAATTTGTAGTGAGCAATCCGCACAGAGGGATCGCTTCTCGCGAAACGAACCATGTCTTGGTATTCGGTGCCGGGCATCATCGGGAAACATGGCGTCGTAGCGGGTCGCGCCCCAGGTGATCGAAGCCGAACGACAACATGCGTAATCCCCCTGACAAGCGCATGTCGATGGACGTCGAACGGATCTTCATGCCGGTGCAACAGGAGATCGTGGGTGCCGGCAAGCGTCGCAAAATCCCGTGAACGAATGGCATTTGACGCCATGGAAGTTTCTGCCTGTTGCAGAAAGCGCTGGCGGACGCGACGGAGAAGCGCGTCGCTGACCGGCTGCTCGATCAGATCGCCGACCAACGACTGACCGAGGCCATACTCGGCGGCAGCCGATTATAGATCATGTCGGATACGGCCTCCTCGATGGAAATCGCGAGGTGATCCGCGCAGGACACGGCGAGACATCGCGCGGATCGCGGACGATATGAAATGACGCGATCGATGCTGTACGGCGGGAAGATCGCGGCTCGACGGCCGCCCACGATGGCGGCACGAGATTGGCGTCCATAATGTACTCGCCTCGCTCACGACATTGCGGTGGGCGGCGGCGACGCGGCGGGTCACATAAGCGGCCTGCCGCCCGGTGCCGGATCCGGCAGCGATTTCCGCCGACGGTAGCGCTTCCGCCAATTCTTCGTCCATGGGGCGAATGACGTCGGGTAACCGTTTCTGCTCGCCTACCGTGATCCGAGTCCAAGCCGGATAGGGCCAGCCTTCGTATTGCGCGGCGACCTTTTGCAGTCACTGGATCGCTGGCGTTCGCCGAACCGGCGTTCCTTCCCGTTGCTCCATCGGGGACAAAATCGGACGCTACCGCGCCGATCCGCATCGCGAAGCCGCGCCTCCATCGGCTCAGAACGGCCATGCGCTGCCATTGAGCCGCATTTGATTTTCAATGGCAATTTCGGGGTGCGGCCGCCTTCGCCCTTGCCAGGAACAGCCAGGGCGCATCCGGTCAGGAGACGCTCGGACGGCGCAAAGTAGACCGGCGATTCGCGCAACAAGGTGAGCGCCAACTCGTCGCCACCCAAAGCTCGAGCCACGGCCTCGAAATCGGTGTCCGCTGCTTCTTCGGCCAAATCGTAGCCACGACGCAGAAGCTGCCATCCGGTCGTACTGATAAGATCGGGTTCGATCTCGCGATCCGTCAGCAATTTGAGGTAGTCCGCGCGACGATCGGGCTTAAGCTCGGCCGGATAATGCTCCAGCAGCGACGCTAGTAACGTTCTCGTTGCGCGCTCTGTGGGAGCGAGATCGAAAGCGGCCCATGCGGCTGCGAACGCGTCTGGGGGCCGATCTTGCTCCCAATGGCGCTTGGCCAGCCGCCGTAATTCGTCCGCCGTGGGATTTCCGGCGCTCATGATCCCACCAGCGTCTCGATCTGCCGCAGCCAGGGATCCATATCGGAAAGATCGAAACGGCGCGTCAGCCGCCAGATCGGCGTCGATCCGGCGACACGCGCTTGCGCGGCGAGCAAAGTCGGCGTCCGGCCGAGCGCCGCGCCTTCGCGCGGACGAAATACTTCCTCGCTGAGCGCGGCGATCTTCTCCGCCGGGCGCGACAGCCTGACGGTTTCCTCGGGCGTGCCCGGTTCCGCTCGGCGCAGCAAGAAAATGCCGCCCAGCGGAACCGGCGCGGCCAAAAAAGACTCCAACGGGCGATAGTGATATTTGTCCTGGCCGAAGCGATTGCGATCCAGCCCCTCGCGCGAAATCTTGAACGCGGCAAGGGTGTCTTCCCAGAGCTTGAGGCGGGGAAAGGCCGGCAACACGCGCGGACCGTCCGTAGCTTGCGCGTCGATGACGCAAACATCGTCGGCCAGCAGCCGATGGCCGCGTAAAGCCAGCTGCACGGCGGTCGTCGACTTGCCCGCGCCCGACGGGCCGCAGAACGCCGCGGCTTTGTCGTTGATCGCCACGCAGGACGCATGCAGCGGAAACAGCGCGCGCAGGTGGCAAAGATAGCCGAATACCGAGCTCAGCAGGAACACGCGGATTTCGGCTTCGCCTACGCCCGGCTTGGGCGCAACGATCACTTCGCCCGGTCCCGTGACGAGGTAAGCCGCGACGTTGTCCAGCCGCAGCAGACAAGTGCCGCGGCGATCAATCTGCAGAAACGGCCGATCCTCGACCGGGTCATCCAAGCGCTCGGGCACCTCGCCAAAGCGGATAGCGACGTCGGGCTCCCGGTCGTCGCCCGACCATGGCGCCAATTCCGGCAGCTGTAATTCCGAGCGGACGCGCCAGCCGCAAAGAAAACTATCGGTCATCGGAGCGCCCGGCCGCATGACATGGAATCAAGGCATGGCATCAGGACATGGCATCAAGATATGGCATCAAGATATGGCATCAAGATATGGCATCAGGTCGTAAGCTCAACGAGCTTCTGCTGCAACAGCTGATCGAGGAATTGCATGACATCGCTTTCGATCACCGGCCGTTCCGCCGCATAGCGCGCGGCGAGCGCCGTGCACAGGTCGGCAATGGCGACGGGCTTTTCCGCGGCTTGCCAAATAAAGGTCCCGATATCGTCGAAGCCGACAAAGACCTGGCGATCGGAATCTAACAGCACCACGCAGCCGTCGACCACCGTACTGAGCACGTCGGCGCGGCGAACGACGCTGTTGGTGAGCGAGATCTCCATGATTCTGCGGCCCTCTTGGCAGGCCCCTATACAACCGCGAAGTCACGGCCGTCCAGCCCTGGCAGGCGTCCACGGTGTGCTTGTGTCGGGCATGGCTTCAATCTAGGTTCGTCCAAATCATCCTGCCAGCAATGATGCTCGACCACAAACGCCTCGCCCAGATCGCCGATTGGGTAGCTGTGGCGACGGCTGTCTCGCTGCCGTGGTCGACCTCGGCAACCTCAATTCTCCTGGGCGTCTGGCTCGTGGCGTTGCTCGCCACCCTGGATATCGCCTCGGTGCGGCGGGCAATCGCCACCGCGGCCGGCGGCTTGCCGGTCTTGCTGTGGCTTCTCGCCGCCATTGGCATGCTATGGGCCGACGTCGGCTGGTCGGACCGTTTCGGTGGCCTCAGCGGATTTCACCGGCTGTTGGCGATACCGCTTTTGTTGGTCCAATTTCGCCGGTCCGAGAGAGGCGTCTGGGTTCTCAACGGGTTCTTCGCCGCGGCGGTCGTCTTATTGCTCGCCTCCTGGATTTCATACTTCAATCCCGATCTGAAATGGCCGTGGCCCCATAACAATCCGCTTCTTGGCGTTCCGGTCAAAAACGTCATTTCGCAGAGCACGATCTTCGTCGTCTGCGCCCTCGCCCTGATCTGGCGGGTTTGCGATCTCAGCCGCGAGCAAAACTGGCGGACTGCATTGCTGCTTGCCGGCCTGGCCATGCTGTTTCTCGCCAATTTGATCTTTGTCGCCGCCGCCCGAGCTGACATCATGGCGGCGCCGGTCCTGATGGTTCTTCTCGGCTGGCGGCAATTTCGGCTGCAAGGCGCCGTCATTGCCTGTCTCGTCGCCTGTCTGCTGGCGGCGGGCGCATGGACGGCCTCGCCTTATTTGCGCGGGCGCTTGATCACCGCAGTGCACAACGTCGAGGCCTATCGCACCAGTCATGCCGACAACAACGTCGGGACACATGTCGAATTTCTAAAAAAGTCGCTGACCTTCGTGGCTGAGGCTCCGTTCATCGGGCACGGCACGGGTACCATCGCCGAGATGTTTCGCCGCTCGTCGATCGGCGAGAGCGGCGCGGCAGCGATCCCCACGGTCAATCCGCACAATCAGATTTTCGCCGTCGCCATCCAACTCGGCCTCGTCGGCGCCGTGCTGCTTCTGGCGATGTGGCTTGCGCATTATTTGCTGTTCCGCGCGCCCGGGTTCATCGCATGGGTCGGAACGGTTGTCGTCGTCCAGAACGTGATCTCCTCGCTCACCAGTTCGCACCTTTTCGATTTCATGCACGGCTGGCTGTATGTCATCGGCGTCGGTGTGGCCGGCGGCACGGTGCTGCGGCGCGATGCTACGGTGCCGATGGCGGGCGCCCCGCGGGCCGATCCGGCGCCGCCGTCCGATGCCAATCCCTCCGGCGCATCCCCGCTCTCTGTCGCGTGACGGAAGACGAAAGGCGCCGTGCCGCGATCCAGCGGGGAGCGATGCGGCGCAGCCTCATCTCGAGGCGAAATCGTGGTGCGCGACGCCCTCGGCAATATCCGCTTCGATGCAACGGCCGGCTTCGAAACGAAACACGCGCTCGCACAACGCCAGGCTTTCCGCCCGGTGCGCCACGATGACGATCGTCGGGCGCGGCCGTAATCGCTTCAGGTTTTCGAGAATCTTCCGCTCGCCGGCAACGTCGATCGCGCCGGTCGCTTCGTCCAGCACCAGCAAACGAGGTTTGCGCAAGACCGCACGCGCCAGCGCGATGCGCTGACGCTCGCCGCCGGACAGCAGCGTGCCGCGCTCGCCGACGACGGTGTCGAGTCCGTGTTCCAATCCGCGAACCAGGCCGTCGGCGCCCACCAGCGCAAGCGTGTTCCAAATCTCGTCCTCGCTGGACTGCGGGTTGGCCCAGTTCAGATTGCGGCGGACGGTATCGTGAAACAGAAACGGATCCTGAGAAACGTAACTGATGCTGATCCCGCCACGCTGTCAGCGTGGCGCCGTCCAATATGGCGCCGGCGACGGCGATCCGTCCCTGTTGCGGCGGAAAAAGTCCGACCAGAAGATCGGCGAATGTGGTCTTGCCGGCACCCGACGGTCCGGTGATGCCGACGATCTCGCCGGGCTGCAGCGTCAGGCTGATGCCTTGCACCCCATTGGCGGATCCGCCGCCATCGTCAGGGGCATGGCGGAAGGAAACGTTGCGGAAGTCGATGGCGCCCTCAGGCAACGGCGGCGCCACGGCATGCCGCAATCGAGCTTGCGGCATCGTCGTGAGCTCGTTCTCGAGTTCCTTGGCCTTTTCATAGGCCGGCAGCGCATGAGCGAGTTGCAGAATACCTTGCTGAATTTGTCCGACCGGGCCGATCATGCGGGTGATGATCAGGACGAGCGCGATCAACGTCGCCGGCGTGAGATGGAAAACGCCAAAGCCGAGCAGCACAAGCAACCCGGCAGTCAACGCCGGTACGGTGGAAAGCATGACGCGTACCCGCGATTGCTGCCGGAAGTAATCGATCTGCCGAAGGCGCAACTCGCTCAGCGACTGGCGGAATTCCTCGATGAACCGCTTTTGCAGGTTCTGGCTCATCGCCAGCTTCAATCCGCCGAGGAACTGCGTCGTCGAATCGAGCAACGATAGGTTGGCGCTGATCATGGTCCCGCCGAACGCATGGGCGCGGCGCGCGATCGGCAGAAAAGCAAAGGCGCCGATCGCCAGCATGCCAAGTGCAATTGCGGCAAACGTCGGGGCCAACAGCAGAACCAAAACGCACTGTGCGATCAGCATTGCCGATGACACGGCAAATTGCAGAAAAAGCTGCGTCACGGCGCCGATTCGCTGAATGTCGCCGCTGATGAGATTCATGATGCGGGCATGACGCAGCCGTACCACTTGATCCCATTGCGCGGCAACCAGGCATTCCGCGACGCGCAGTCGCATGGACTCGACGAAGCCGGTTTGCAGCGCGGCGACGGTCACGTCGCGAAAGGAAATGACGATGGCGCGCACGATAATCAGCACGCCGAAGATGCCGAGCAGCAGCGCCAGCCGTCCGAAGGAGGTTTCCACACCGAGGAAGCGGAGCGTCGCGTTGGCGGTCCTGCCGATTCCGCCGGACGGCAAGTCCGAGCCGATGGCGAGGCTGATCAGCGGAATGATCAGGACGAGACTGAAGGCCTCCAGCACGGCGCCGACCGCGACGAGCAGGGCGGCCGCGACGCCCTTGCGGCCGGCAAAGCCAACAAAGTCACGAAAAAAGTCCCGCAGGCTTGCCGTGACTGACGTGCTGGGCTGTCAATTCGTTATCGTCGCGTCGGTGGTGATCGGAGAGTCCCCATACGGCATCCGCGCTGCAAGCCGGCGCCAACCGGAGACAAGTTACAGGAGTTGATTGGATCGGACAAACGCGATTATTTTTTTGCTGCGAAATTGCTTTGGGCGAGATGCGAAGATGAGGCAGGCGATTAGCGGTCGTCTGCACGGCAGATCCTCACATCTTATCTGCTATATTCGGGAGGCGCACGCGAAGCACGGCCGAAGTTATGGTCGTTGTCCGCTCGGCAATTTCCTCGAACGCCGAGGCGCCCCACCCGCCGCGCGGAGTATGACGGCCAATGTTGATCTCGCCGATGCACGGCGCGGGGAGGCGCACGGTTAACAGCCTGTTAAAGCGGTCGATTCTGGGCAATTGCTCAATCTGATCTAAACCTGTCTGTATTAGAACCGTAACGTCGGTTGGTTTGCGTTGCAGACGAGCCTTCCAGCGGTCCCCTGCGCAACGGCTTCAATCGGCTTGCGCGACCGGGGTCGGCTGACGTCGGAATAGCAATAGGTAGGTCCCAGGTGCTCAGCGCAGCCCCGGCAACTTCGCTAGCCGCCGCCAACGAAGCGTCCCGCGGTACGGCGGCGCCGGGCAGTGAGGCGCGAGTTCCCCTCTGCTTCGTCATCGACGCCGATAACAGCGTGCGACGCTTCCTGTCGCTGATCTTGCATGGCGCCGGTCTCAATACGGAGGAATTTACCGCCGGCGAGACAATAGCTGCCGCATTGGCCAAGCGCGCGCCCCACATCGTCTTCCTCGACATCGCCCTGGAATTCGGCGACGCGGTGAAGTGCCTCATTGAGCTCGCCAACGGCAATTATCGGGGCCAGGTCCAGCTTATCAGCGGCCGCGGCTCGGCCGTGCTTGCACATGTCAAAAATATCGGCGAGCAGCAGCACCTGCAGATGCTGCCCGTGCTCAAAAAGCCGATCGAGCCCCACGCCATCCTGAGCGTGCTGCAGGAGCTCAAGCTCGGTCATGCGCCGCCTACCGCCGGCCGAATCGGTCTCGACGAGGCGCTCAACAAGGATTGGATCGAATTCTGGTACCAGCCGATGATCGACCTGCGCAAAAAGCAGCTCGTGGCGGCTGAATCGTTCGCGCGCGCGCGCCATCCGCATCACGGCATCATGCTGCCTGACGCATTCATGCCGGGCGCCACGGAGGCGACTCTCGTCAAGCTGGCCGAGCACTCCCTGATATGCGCATTGAAAGCCGGACTGAATTTCGCCAAGCTTGGCGTTAATCTGCAGTTGGCGGTCAACATATCCACCGAAGCGCTCGGTAAGGTGCGTTTTCCCGAGATCCTGCAGACCTATCGCCCGCAATTCGACAGATGGCCCGGCCTGGTCGTCGATGTAGCGGAAGAGCAGCTTGTCAATGATCTGGCACGGGTGAGCGAAATCGCACGAGAGCTCAGACAATTTGGCGTGAGTCTCGCAATCGATAACTGCGGCCGTCGCTATGCGTCGCTGACCAGTCTCAAGGAGCTGCCGTTCACCGAGCTTAAGCTTGATCGCGTCTTCGTTGCCGACTGCGCCACCGGCAAGGTCAACGCGCCGCTTTGCAAGACCATCATCGACCTCGCCCACGGCTTCGGCAGTGTCGCCGTTGCGATCGGCATTGAAAAAGCCTCCGATGCGCTCGCATTACTTCGAATGGGCTGCGACTACGGCCAAGGCTTCCTGCTCGGTCAGCCGATGCCGGAGGAACTGTTCGTTTCACTGCTACGGCAGCGTGCTTCGGGACCGACCAGACAGGCGTTCGAGCCCGAAAATTCGATGGAACCAGCGGTAGCCTCGCTATAGCTCGAGGCGCGCGCTCAAAGGTCGCCATGCCCGGTCCGTAATCCGGCGTCGGGCACTGCGAACACGTATTAACCGCGCAGCGCTGCGGCGAATTTCAGCAGGATCCAGAGCCCGGCGAATCCCGCCGCGACATAGACCGTCTGCTGCGGGCTCTGACAAGCGAGCGGGACGGCATAGCAAACGTCGCTGGCCCAATTCTGGCCGTAACCGGCCGCGGCGATATCTTGCGCGGCATACGACACGAAGCTCGAAGCGGCGAGAAGCACCGCCATCAGCAGCACAAAATTTGCCATTTTGCTTCCTCTCTCACCGAGTGAGTCGCAATGGCTGCTCATGCGGACAGTCGTCCGCTCTATTCCTTCGCGATCGTGACCCCGATCGTATTGGAGCTGCGCCACACGGCGCGGCAGGAAAAGCGCTGGTGCCCATAGCGCGTCAGCCGCAGGCAAAACGTCTCCGGAATTCGCGCGTTCGCATCGAACTCGAGCTTGGCGCCGCTCGGCGATATGTCGAGCAAGGTGCAAGCTACCAAGGGACCGCCCTCGCCGATGTCGAGCCAGGCGCGCTGACCTTTTTCCTCGCGGCGCTCGCGCCGCATCGTGAAAGTCATGACCAACACCCGGCTTGCGATATCGACGGCCCGATCGTGTCCGTGCCGATCCTCGCCTCGGTAAGTAAAAGTACCGACCTTGCGAAATCGCTGCCCGGCAACGACGATTTTGATCTGATTTTTATTTCGTTTTTCGGAAAACCGGGAGCCAGTCTCGTGCACCGCGCGCCCCACCGAAAATGCCGGCAGGTTCATTGCTGCGGCGGCAGCCGAACGTATTCCGCGCCGGCGCGATCGAGCAGAGCGTTGGAACCTCGCTCAAAACGTGATGGTTGCGGCCAGCATCGTTGAAGCAAGGTATAGGCGCGGCGCTTCCGACGCTCTGCCCTCGTCGGTCAAATCATCGTCCGAATTCGCATCCACGCGCTCGGCGGCGTCCCCGGCGAGTTTCTGCTCCATGAAACCGCCATGCACCTCATTAACCACGTCGATCGCCCGCCAGGCCTTCGACCGATAGGGGGCAGCTTCGAGTTCAGCAATCCGGTCGGTCAAAAATCCGATCCTGGCGTCGGCGCGAGCCAAAGCCATATCGCGCATCGCAAAAATATCCAGCAACATTCTTGTGCCATCGATCAGCCTCAGGCGGGACCGCTCAAGATCGTGAAGCTCGCAATTCCTCGTTTCTACCGATGCCTGCAGCAGCGTGAATTTTTCGAGCAGGATTTCGCGCACTTTCGCGACCAGATTTTCCGCGATGACGGCTCGCGAGGTTGCGGCTTCGAGGCATGACCTCAGCTTGTCGGTTTCCGCCCGGCGTCTTTCGTTGCTTTTATCGAACGCAGCAGCCCACCCGTCGCGTTCGATCTGCAGGGCTTTCGACTTTTGATTATGAGCCTGGTTTTTTTGGTTCGTCCGGTCCAGCGCCGTAAGCAGCTTGTGGCGCTCGATTTTCGCAGCTTTGAGGTTATTGCCTTCAATCTGATGTTTTCGATGCAGCGCGTTGAGCGCATCTGTCAATTTTCGGCATTCGAGATTTACGGCATCCAGCTTGTTGTCTGCCGCCCGCTGCTTTCCATTCGCTTCCTCGACTGCAGCCGACAGATTGTTGTGCGCGAGCTGGGCCGCGTCCAGCGCCGCCCTGCCACGCTCGATCTGATCTCGCGCTTGTTCGAGCGCGGCATTGCTTTCGGTGAGACGCCCCGTCAGCTGGGCGTTCTCGCTGACAAGCAAATCGAGCGAGGCCTGCAGGGAATGCTTGTCGTTCTGCTGGAAGAGAATCTCCTCGCGCGCCACGTTTAATTCATCTTCCAGATCGGCGTAGCGCTTATCGGCGTCTTCCACTCGCTGGGAAAGCGCCTCGATGCACTCTCTCATTTGGCGTCCGACAAGCTTCTGCCTCGCCAACTGCGTTTGCAGCTCTCCAACGTTCGGCAGCGTGAATTCGTTTGCGGGATGGCTGTGGAGGCGGCTTGGCTCGATGTCCGGTGTTTGGCCTTCGCCGGAGGCGTAGGGCAGGTCGGCTTTTGTAAATGCGTGCTCGCGCGCTTTTTTAGCCAGGGTCATCGCGGCTACTCCCATCGGCGTATGGGTGAGAGCGAGATGCTCGGCCTGATTTTGCCAGCCAAACTGCGGTTCGACTTTGCCGGTCAGCGCCATGGGTGCGGCTTTTGCCCCCGCCTTGATTCCGGCAACTTGGTGGCAATATGGTTAACGGCTGGTTAAACGACCTGCCACGGGGGCCCGGTACGCGGCGTCGTCATCAAACCCGATGAGCATGGCGGCGGTATCAGGCGTGGGATCAGATCGCCCCTTCATAAGGCGCGGCGGCGGACTTCCTCGATGACGATGCTGTTATCCTGCTCGCCTTCGCCATGGCGCAGGCAGGCCTGGAGAACGTCGGCGTGAGTTTCGAGAAGCGGCAGCTGCTGACCGGCCTTGCGCGCCTGGTCGAGCATGAGCTGCGTATCCTTGAGCGTCTGGCGTACGCGGCCCTCGGGAGTGAAATTTCCCGCGACCATTTTCGGCCCCTTGGTATCCATCACTTGCGATGCCGCAGCCGATGCCCGCGCCACGTTCAGAAAGGCGGCTGGATCGAGGCCGAGGCGGGAGGCAAACACCAGGCCTTCGGCGAGCGCCAGGCGGTTGAGGCCGAGAATCAGATTGATGGCGAGCTTGGCTCGCCCGCCGTCGCCGATCTTGCCGATATGAAAACGCCTTGGAAACAGCGCATCGAGCACCGGCGCGGCGGCTGCGGCGATCCGGGCGTCGCCGCCGATCAGGCCGACGCCGTCACCCTGGCGGACTTGCTCGCTGGTGCCGGACACCGGCACTTCGAGGAAGCGCAAGCGATCCGCCACCCGCGCCCCAAGCGCCTCGATGCGATCGGGATCGCAGGTCGAGGTGCAAAGCACGATCTTGCCCGACGCAGCGGGAAGTAGGCGACCCTCAATCACATCCTCGACCTGATCGGTGTTGAAGACGGCAAGCACGATCGGCTCGCAGTCCCGCGCGATATCGGCCAAAGATGCGGCGCGGGCGCCGATTTCCTCAAGCCTTGCGTTTTTGTCGGCATCGACGTCGTAGCCGACCACACTCAGTCCCGCCGCGAGGAGACGGCGCGCATAAACTTCGCCCATCAGGCCTAGGCCGATAAGACCGACAGGAGTGCCATTGCCCACCTCGAGGCTCATCATGGGGCTAGCCCAATGGCTCGACATTGAGATCGCGCGCAACGCTATCGAGGCTCTCGCGCAGCGCCTTTGGCACCGGCACGCCATGCGCGCGGCGGTCCAACAGCTTGCTGTGGCTCTGCTCGCCGGGGAGCAATATGCGTTCGACGCCCGGCAGCCGCGGCGAATTGCGGATGTCGCGGATGAGGCGGTCGACGGCGCGCTTGAAGTCCGCCGGCGGCAGGAAGGCTTCGATCGACAGCGCGGCGATCGCCTGCCCGGTATTCGTCGGTTTGCCGGCTTCCTTGACGAAATCGACAACGTCGCGTCCGATTGCGGCACGATTGAGCGCGCCGGCCAGAAGCCCGATAATCAGACTTAAGCCCGAGCCTTTGTAGTCGCCGATCGGCAGCAGGTGACCTTCGTCGGCGCGCTTCGGGTCGGTGAGCGGCTTGCCTTCGCGATCGATCATCCAGCCGACCGGCATCGGCTCGCCGCGCTGCGCCTTGAGCCGCACCTTGCCGTAGGCCGCCACCGTCGGCGACATGTCGAGCACAATTGGCGGCTCGTCGAGCGCGGGGACCGCGACCGCCATCGGATTGGTGCCGAGGAGACTCTCGCTGCCGCCCCATGGCGGCAGATGGTTGCTGCTGCCGACGGCGAAATAGAGCCCGATCATGTCGTGCCTGAGCGGCATCGTCACGTAAAGGGCGGCTGGGCCGGCGTGATTGCTCATGCGGGCGCCGATCCAGCCGACGCCGGTTGCCTTGGCTTTTTCGATGGCAAGCTCGGCGGCGCGCCGCATCACCAGATGGCCCATGCCGTTGTCGCCGTCGATCAAGGCCGCCGACGGCCGATCGCTTACCACGCGGATATTGGGTCTGGCGTTTACGCCCCCGGCGCGAAGACGGCGCACATAAAGCGGCAACCGGATCACGCCATGGGTATCGCTGCCGCGCAAATCGGCCTCGACCATGAGGTTGGCCAGGTTTTGCGCATCGCCCGCCGGCACGCCGGCCGCGGTGAAGGCGCGTAAAATGAAGGCGGCGAGCCGTTCGGCAGGAACGCGGGGGACGTCATTGGACATACGGGTCATGCTCCGCAGGGCGGGGGTGAGGGCTGGTTTCGGGTCGGGTCAAATCATAGGATTAAACCAACTCGGGAGGTAAGCCGACATGAGCACAATGACCGCGGAAAAAGTCGAGACACTGGACGTCTGTTTCGGGACCTACCCGCATACCCAGCCGTTGAAAAACGGCGACATCAAATCCGACCGCGTGGCGCTGCGCTTCAACGAGGTCAATCCCATCAACAAGGCGTTCCTCATGATGGTGCGCCAGATGAAGTTCAACGTCAGCGAGATGGCGATCGCCACCTATTTGCAGGCCAAGGCCTACGGTAAGCCGATCGTCTTGATGCCGGCGACCATGTTCGGGCGCTTTCAGCACGGCACCATGCTGTACAATTCCGAGCGCGGCGTTGTGACGCCGGAAAGTCTGCACGGCCGGCGGATCGGCGTGCGCGCATTCTCGCAGACCACGGGAGTGTGGTTGCGCGGCATTCTGTGGAAGGATTATGGCGTCGATCTCGGCAAAATTAAATGGGTGACGTTCGAGGACGCTCATGTGCCCGAATACCGCGATCCGCCCGGCGTGGAACGCGCCGCCGAGGGCAAGGACATGACCAAGATGGTACTCGACGGCGAGCTCGATGCCGCCATCTTCGGCGGCAATGTGCCGAACGATCCGCGGCTCAAAAGCGTGATCCCCGATCCCGACGCCGCCGCCAAGGAGTGGTTCAAGAAGCACGGCACCGTGCCGGTCAATCATATGGTGGTCGTCAAGAGCTCGCTCTCACAGTCCGATCCCGGCGCGGTGCGCGAAGTCTACCGCATGCTGGTGGCGGGCAAGAAGGCTGCCGGCCTGCCCAAGCCCGCCGCCATCGACACCATCCCGTTCGGCTTCGAGGCGGTCAAGCCGGCGCTCGAGCTGATGTCGAGCTACGCGCTGGAGATGAAGATCATTCCTCGGCGCTATTCGGTCGAGGAATTGTTCGACGACACCACCCGCGCACTCTAAGGCGGAGGAGCTCGAACAACTGCAGCTCCTCCGGCAGCTACCCGCCCGTATGCTGCGGATGCGGGTGTTGTTGGTTCCATTGCAGGAATTCGCGGAACAACGCGTCGCGCTGCTGCGGCGTGCTCAGATCCGGCACGCCGCCGGCGCGCTGCGCCAGGAAGTGGTCGAAATCGGCCTGTTGCGCCGAAATCTGCGGCGCCGGCGGCCGATGATCGTCGAGCCAGTCCTGGGCTTCCGGGAAGCGCTTCCAGCCGGGCAAATCCGCGGCCAAATTCACCTCGCGCCAGGTCGGATGGCGCGGCGGTTTCTGAAACTCTGCAAAGTGCGAGAAGAAGCGATCGACGAAATTGGCGATGCGCTGATAGCGATCGGTGCCCTTTGGCCAATTATAGCAGATCATCACCGCGCCGTAGGCGATGGTGTCCACGCTCTGACCCTCGGGGATGATTCCCGGATAGTCCTTGCCGGTTAAGGTTGCCGGCAGATAGTCCTGCTGCAGCCGTTGGTCATAGGGAACGGGAAGGAGACGAATTCCGTCGCTGGCTTTTAGTTTCGCGATGGCCGGCGCCGGCTTGGCGCCGAACTGGACCGTCGCCGCGATTTCGCCGGTCTTCATTTTCTCATAGGCGTCGGCTTGCCCCATGTTGACTTCGACCGGCTTGACGCCAAGCCGCTCGAACACGTCCCCGGCGGACACTTCCGTGGCGCTGCCCATATCGCTGAAATTGACCTTCTTGCCGTTCAGTTGGTCGAGCGAAGTGATGCCGGAATCGGCGCGCACCATCACGTGCATGTCGTCGTCGGAGAGCTTTGTGATGTAGTCGATCTTGTCGGAAATATCGCCGAACTCGCCAGAGCGGCGGAATTTCCCCAGCACGCTCGTGACCGTGATGCCGAGATCGATGCCCTTGAGGTAGCGAACGTCGCGGACGTTCTGCGCGCCGCCCTTGCCGATGACCGGCAAGACGCGAAAATTATTGCCGTCGTCGAGCACCGCCGACAGGTCGTAGGCGAGCGTGAGCCAGGCGGCATTGATGTTGCCGGATACGATGGCGATCGTATTGGCGTTGATCTGCGCACCGAGCGAACCGAGATCGGGCTTGTCCGGGATCGGCGCGTTGCCGTCGAAGACATGCTTCTTTTGCGCAAAGCTCGGCGAGATGCCAACTGTTGCGGCCAAGGCCGCAACCAACAAAACAAAGCTTAGCCGCTTGAATCCGAGATGTTTCGATCCGAATGACCGCCGCAGATACGCCCTCATGTTTACCCCCGCGCGGCAGGCTTACACTACGCCACACACACAAAGAAACGTAGCAGCGATCCCTCAAAAGCCGTTGGCCGCAAATCGTTGATCCGATCGCACACGCTCTATGCCGGCGTTGACTTCGCCGCATCGCGCAACGACGAGCGTAAGTCATTGCAGCGGAATCCGGCAACTGCATGATCGAACTATGATCATTTGCGACCAGCTTGGGCCGCGAAGTCGTCACATTTTCATGCGGCCATTGCGCGTGGTGGAGCCGCCCGCAATGGGTGGACCAAAGAGTAGGGGTGCGTCATGAATTTTGCCAAGCCATTTGGATCCGTCGAAATCGACAAGTCGGCCGAGGCGGAAGTCGAAGGAAATATTCGCGAACTGACGCGCGGCGGCGCTGCGCTTCGGCAAGCCGACAGCAGCGACGGTGAAATGACAGTGAATAATCTCAGCACTCTGCTGCGGCGCGTTTCAGGAAGCTCGACGCGCCAGATCGACAATTTGATCGGCGAATTACGGACGCTGCGCGAGAAGCTGCAGTCCGACGGCGACCGCGTTCAGCGCGATATCGTCGAATACGCGGCCTTGAGCCAATCGGTGATGCAATTGACGAGAATCGTCGCCGAAAGCGTCAAGAATCTCCCGGAAGACCCGAAAAGCCCCGGATAGCCCGGGAAAGGCCGTCGAGCCAGGGAGGATTCCCAAAGCCACGGGAATTCGGTAAAGCTCGGGTGCAGTCGCTGTCATTGATTCTTGTCGGACCGATCGGTCCGGCGAGAGCGTTGTGACGCTCGTGAGCGTACAGCCGGATGCGCGCAAACGCGCCGGAAATGCCGCTGTAACCTTTCGTTAACCGTTCTTAACGCAGCATTGCCGAAACAAGTGATCGGGAGATCACGCATGAACATCGTCACGATGGCGTCACGAAAGGGCGGGGCCGGCAAAAGCACCCTGACTGCTCACCTCGCCGCTTTTTCGCAACAGGCCGGCAACCGTTGCGTCGTTATCGACGCGGATCCGCAAGGCTCGCTCACCCTCTGGCATTCGCTTCGCGCCGACGGCAAGCCGCCGCTGCGCAGCGCCGCCCGCGGCGTCGACCGTGCGCTCGCTACGGCAATGGTCGAGGGCTACGAATGGGCGTTTATCGACACCGCCGCGAGCATGTGGGTGGTGGCGCTGGAGGCGATCCGGGCGGCAACCTTCGTGCTGATCCCGGCGCGCCCCGGCTTCTTTGATCTTAACGCCGTGCGCGAAACGGTCGCCACCGCCCGCGAACGCAATAAGCCCTATGCGGTCGTGCTCAATGCCGCGCCGGTGAAGCGCGAGGACAAGGAAGCTCCGGCGGTGGGGCAATCGCGGGCGTTCTTCGACAGCCTGGGCATCCCGGTCTGGTCGGGCCAGATCAGCCAACGCGCCGGCTATGTGCTCACGCTTGCGGCCGGCGCCAGCGTCTGTGAGGTCGCGCCCGATTCTTTGGCCAGTTCCGAGATTGCGCGGCTGTGGTCGGCAGTCGAACGCTCCGTCGCGGCGATCAACGAAGCGCGCCCCGGTGCCGCCGTGACGCGTGGTCAGGCGGCGTAGTTCGTTTATTCCATCGGCCCGTCAATGCATCGCGGCGTTCGGCCGCGATACGACAATCAGCGCCTGCCTGAAGGCGGCGTTGAGCCGTTTGGTCTCCGCCTCTGCAAGTTTCCGCAAGACCGGAGACATGCCGTGCAGGCGATCCGGATGGTTTTGCTTAACGAGCCGCTTATAGGCCTCTTTGACCTCTTCGATCGTAGCCGCGGACGACAGGCCGAGCACGGCAAACCAGGTTCTGTCCACATTGGCTTCCGTCGCATCCAACCCCGACGCGGCATCCGCGCCGGCCTCAGCGAAATCCATTTGATCGATTAGCTGACCGGGATCGCTGCGCGCCAGCTCCTTGAACGTGCAGTACTCGCAGCCGTATTCGCGACGCAGCCCGACCCATCGCGCCAGATAGAACAGCGGTACCGCCGCGGCGGCAAAGCCCGTAGCGACGGCGTTGGCGTAGAAAAACCGCGCGTCGAACGGATACCATGCGAGCGCGTTCCTCGCCCCGGTCGTCACCTCATCGGCCCATGCCGGCTGTTCGGGTCCGTGGAAAATAACGAGCAGCAGCGCGAATCCCACGACATGGGCCGCCAGGCCGCGACCCAAGGCGGATTTCGAACTGTTGAGGTGGACCCACGATCTCAGCCGTTGCAGTGGACGGCGCTTGAGCCGGACGATGGCTTCCCGCAGAAGCTGCGCATGCGCTTGCAGATCCTCGACTTCATCATTGTCGCAATCGATCCCGGCATGACGGCGAAGCAAGCCGCGCCAGAAGCCTTTCGCGTGCTCGCTTTGATTTTCGAGCGTCTTGATCCGGCGGCGGATCCCCTCGTACAGCCGGACGGCGCGGTCCAATTCGAGCGCTTCGGACTTGCGCAGCGAGAATTCCGGGCGCGTGTGGCGCACCGCCAAGGCCTGCCGGGCGTAGCCGAGCAGCAGTCCCGGCAACACCGGCCACAACGCGAGCAGAACCGCGTTGACCAGCGCCAGTGAAAATTCTTGGCTGCTTCCCGGCTCAACCATAGCACGCGACGCCGACTACACTACGCTGACGCTGACGGTCGCGGGCGTTCAGATCGCCCCTCGCTCGTGCCAGGCTAAAATCACTTCCTGGCAGAACACGGGCGGCATGCCGTCAAAAATGTGCATCGCTTGCGAATGCCGCGGAGCGCTGTTTCGCGCGCGGCCATATTTAAGATCTAAAGTCGACCGTATCGTCTTGATGATGGCCGGTGAGTAGCGAGTACGGATGCCATGCGCGAGCGGTTCATTGCCTATGTGGTCTGCCCAAAGTGCGGGCAGAAGGGGGCAGCGGTCTGGGAGGAGAATGAGGATCCGGTTTATCAACGCGGCGACTGGGGCACCACATTGACGCGAGTCTCGGAAGGCTTCCGCGCCGGTGCAGCCGGAAAAATATTCTGCGCCGTCTGCGACATCGAAGTCGTGGTGGGGCCGGGCCGGAAGAGCTAGTTATCTCGAAGCGAGGGCAGTGCCGCGGCCCGGCGCGTGACGCGTTGCATGCGCCCGCGAATATCACGTAGTCTATCGATCTGCGGTCAAAGCACGGTCCAGACAGGGGGATTAACATGCACTTGCCTCGCCGACGGTTTTTGCAATTGGCGGCGGGCGCCACTGCCGCGCCTTTATCTCCCCGCGTCGCTTTCGCGCTCGATTATCCGACCCGACCGGTCCATGTGGTCGTCGGTTTCGCACCCGGGCTTGCGCCGGACATCGTTGCACGCGTGATCGCGCAGCCGCTGACCGAGCGGCTCGGACAGAACGTCATCGTCGACAACCGGCCCGGCGCCGGCAGCAATATCGCCGCCGATGCCGTCGTCCACGCGCCGGCCGATGGCTATACGCTGCTCTATGTGACCCTCGGCAACGCCATCAACGCGAGTTTCTATCAGCACCTCGATTTCGATATCACCAAAGATATCGCGCCGGTTGCCGGCACGGTGCGGTCGCCGAGCGTGCTCGTTGTCAGCCTGTCGGTCCCGGCGCGGACGTTTCCCGAATTCATCGCCTACGCCAAGGCCAATCCCGGCAAGATCAACTTTGCATCGGGTGGCGTCGGCACCGCGCCGCATCTGGCGGGCGAATTGTTCAATCAGATGGCCGGCGTCAACTTGGTGCATGTCCCCTATTCCAGCAGCTACATGCCCGACTTGCTCGCCGGACGCGTGCAAGTGACTTTCGCTCCGATCGCTACGTCGATCGCCAATATCAAAGCCGGCAAGCTCCGCGCTCTTGCAGTGACCGGCGCGACGCGCTCGGACGTGCTGCCGAATATTCCGACGGTGAGTGAATTTATCCGGAGCTACGAGGCAAGCGTCTGGCATGGCGTCGGTGCGCCGAGCGGCACAGCGCCGGATATCATCAACAAGCTTAATAAGCAGATCACCGCCGTTATCGCCGATCCCGGCGTGAAGGCCCGGTTTGACGGCATCGGCGCTGAGCCGATGCCGATGACAGCCGGCGAATTTGGAAAGTTTGTCGCCGCTGAAGTCAAAAAATGGGCGAACGTGGTGAAACTCGCAGGCCTAAAGCCGGAATAATCGGCTCCACGGGCGTCCAACTAGGCTGGAGCCCTCGTATTTGGTTTCAGTAGCCGCGATACGGTTTGCAGACGCCGCCTTGCACGGTGTAGCCGGGCGGGCAACCGTTCCAGGTGCGCCATCCTCCGCCCGCCGGGCCGCGATACGGCCTACACACGCCGCCTTGCACCGTATAGCCGGGCGGGCAGCCGTTATATGTCCGGTACCCATAATAATATGACGGCGGCGGTGGTGGCGGCGGATAATAATATTGCGCCCTCACCGGAGCGATGACACCAGCGAATGTCGCGCCGATCGCGGCAAGCATGAAGATCGCAATGGCCCGCATGATGGTGCCTCTCCCCAATCCAAGCGCCGCAATTCCTGCACAAAAACCGAACGACGAAAAGCACCGTCCAGTCTAGGCTGCATCGCCGGTTTCGAGCAAGGCGCGGTCGGGGCGGCGGCAAAAGGGTGGCTGCTGCACCGCTCTCCAAACCCTAATCCAATTTACCTGGACCGGATCGGGCTCTTGCCATCGTTCACACTTTTGTACGCGTCGAAATGTCATGCTGACGCGTAGTGTTCCAAATCCCATCTGTAATGCGACGGCTTCCGTCCGGCGCTCAAGCTCCGCACCCCGGTAATCTAAAAACGCCGACGCGGATTGTGGGTATGGTATGCCGGCAAGTGGGTATGGTATGCCGGCAAGACACTGCCAAGACATTGGCTGCTGACATGGCAAGGCATCTGGGAGATTGGCTTTATCGGACGGCGACGATTGTTGCTGCAGCGATCGTTCTGTGGGACGTGGTGGGATTTTTCCACGGACTAAGCCGAGGTGAGCCCATTATCCCGATAGCGGCGCTGTCGTTTGCTGCGCTTATTTGGCTGTTGGGGCGGGGCTGCCGTCAGGTGCTGGCCGGGCACTGAGAAGTAATCGGTGTGCACCGAGCTTTCGGGCAAGGTGGTAAATGACACGGCACCCAGCCGCACGGGTAGGATCGGCAAGCGCCGCTTGCACGTAAACCTTTGTGGCGGACGCCCCAACAATACCTCAGATTTCGACACAATCGGTCACGCTCCCGCCGCGGCGATTTGTTGAGATTTTCCTGACCGATAAGGTCGGGGAGCCGCGCGTCATGCGTTGCTGGGGGAATGTCATTATCCTCGCTGGGCTTTTGGCGATCGCCGCATCCGGGCTCGCCCCGGCGGCGCGCGCTGCCGATTCCCACGGTGCGGCGGCGCCCATTACGGTTTCCGGGAACCGGCATATCGGCGCCGATATGATCCGCTCTTATTTTCACCCTGCGCCCGACGGCAACCTTGATGCGACGGAGCTCGATGCCGCGCTCAAGCGGCTTTATGCGACCGGATTGTTCAAGGATGTGAAGATTTCGCGAGCCGGCGGTCGTGTTCTGGTGAATGTCGCCGAAAATCCGACGATCGGCGTCCTCAGCTTCGAGGGCAATAAGAAAATCAAGGACGCCGACCTCGCCAAGGCGGTTCAATCCAAAGCGAACGGTCCGCTATCGCGCGAGTTCGTACAAAGCGATGTCGTCAATATCATCGCGCTGTATCGTCAGCGCGGCTATTACGATGTGCGTGTCGTTCCGGAGACAATCGCCGGCCAAAAGCCCGGCAGCACTGCCGCTCCGAACTCCACAAGGACCGATCGCGTCAATCTCGTCTTCGAGATCAAGCAGGGCGACAAGCTCGCGGTGCGGCAAATCCGCTTCGTCGGCAATGCGGCGTTCTCGACAACCAAGCTTAAAGCGGTGGTCAAGACCGGGACGACCAATGTGCTGAGCTTTCTGCTCGACAACGACATCTATGACGCCGACCGCATCGAGTCCGATCGCGATCTCGTCCGCCGGTTCTATCGCGATCACGGCTATGCCGACGTGAAGGTGTCCTTCGCGACGAGCTACGGCGCCACCGCGAAAGGCGTCGTTTTGACCTTCAAGGTGGACGAAGGTCCGCAATACCGGCTCGGCAAGGTCAAGATCGAGTCGATCATGCCCGGCGTCGATCCGGCGCTAGTGCGCGGCGCCTTGCATACGCAGGCCGACGATATCTATGACGCCGATGCGGTGCACAAAACCGTCGAGGATATGACGATGGCGCTGGCCAAATCCGGCCAGCCGTTTGCCAGCGTGGTTGCCGGAGCCGAACGCGAGCCCGGCCGCTTGGTCGATGTGAGCTACACCGTCGAGCAGGGCAAACGGCTCTACATCGAGCGCATCGATATCCACGGCAATATCAAAACGCGCGACGACGTGATCCGGCGCGAATTCGATTTCGGCGAAGGCGACCCCTATAACCCGGCGCTGGTCGATCGCGTCGAACGTCGTCTCAAGGCGCTCGGCTATTTCAAGTCGGTGAAGATCACCGAGCAGCCGGGCTCAGCGCCGGATCGCGTCGTGCTCGTCGTCGATCTGCGGGAGCAGCAAACCGGCAACTTCTTTATCTCCGGGGGTTATTCCACCAGTGTCGGCATGCTGGCCCAGGTCTCGATCAGCGACACCAATTTCTTTGGCACCGGCGACACCGCCAAGGCCTCAGTTACCTACGGTCAATATGCCAGAGGCTTCAATCTCGCGTTCAGCGACCCATGGTTCATGGGCCAACGTGTCGGCGTCGGCGCCGATGTGTTCGCGAATCAGACCTTTGCCAACAGCTACCAGGCTTTCAACACCCTGATGTACGGCGCGAAATTCTCAGTCGCCACGCCGCTGAACGAAAATCTCGGCGTCAGCTGGAACTACTCGATCTACAATCAAGGCCTCACGCTCAATCCGTCGCTCGGAACGGCGTCGCTGCCGATCCAGCAGGCGGCGCAGGCCGGTTCCTATTGGGTGTCGTCGATTGGCAACGGCGTGACTTATTCGACGCTCGACAATCCGAAAGACCCGACGACCGGCATCCGCGCGCAGACCAACAACGAATTTGCCGGTCTCGGCGGCGCGGCGAATTTCGCCAAGACTACCGAAGACGTGCGCCTTTATCATCCGATCGCCGGCGATGTCGTCGGCATGGCGCGGGCGCAAGGCGGCTATGTCACGCCCTGGGGTGGCCAGCAATTGCCGCTGCTCGATGGATTCTTTGGCGGTCCGCAGCTGGTGCGCGGCTTCGCGCCTTACGGCTTCGGCCCGCGCGATGTCACCCCGGGCACGACCATGGATAATCTCGGCGGCAATGCTTATTGGACGACGACCGCGGAGCTACAGTCGCCGATGCCGTTCGTGACGCCGGACGCGCAGCTGAAAGTCGCCTTGTTTTCGGATACCGGCAGCCTGTGGGCGACCAACGCGTCGGGCGTATCCAAGCTCGCGTCGCTGTCGCCGTCGCAGCAGATCGCCAATTCGCTCGCGGTACGCTCCTCGGTCGGCGCCAGCCTGATCTGGGATTCGCCGTTCGGGGCGCTTCGGGTCGATTATGCTTATCCGATCGCCAAGCAGCCCTACGACGTCACCCAGCGCCTGCAATTCACCGCCGGCGGGTTTTGACGCCAATACGGGATGTGAGGACGCGCCAATCAGGTAAAGTGCAGATTGGCGGCCTTGATCACGCCTTTGTACTTGGTGATCTCGGTTTCGATGACATGCTTGAATTCCTCGGGCGTCGCTACTCCGGGACCGACCGCCAAGGCTTTGAGCTTCGCTGCGACCCCTGGGTCTTGAATGGCCTTGCTGAACGCCCGTTGCAGCCGGGTGACGATCGCCGGCGGGGTCGCGATGGGCGCGAAGGCGCCGCTCCACAAATGCGTGTCGACGGTCGGGAAGCCGGCCTCCGCCATGCTGGGCACGTCAGGGAGTTCCGGCATGCGTTGATTGCCGCTCACGGCAAGCGCCTTAAGCTTTTTGGCCTTCACCTGCGGTATCGTCGGCGGCGGATCGATCATCGCCATCATTGATTGGCCCTCGATGACGCTCAAAACCATTTCTCCGCTGCTCTTGTACGGCACCATCACCCCGGGCATGCCGGACGCCAATTTCAGCTCTTCCATCGGAATGGTGAAGGCGGGCGAAGTGCTTGGATAGTTGGCTTTGTCGGGATGTTGCTTGGCGAACTCGACCAGCTCCTTGACGCTTTTGACCGGAGTATCCGCCGCAACGACGAAGATCTCCGGGAATTGCCCGATCATGCCGAGCGGAACGAACGATTTGACCGGATCGTATTTAAGATCGGGAAAAATTGCGGCCGCCATCGACATCGGTCCGACCGGGCTCGCCAGCAGCGTGTAGCCATCGGCCGGCTGATTGGCTGCATATTCCGCCGCCAGCCGCGCGGAAGCTCCCGGCTTGTTCTCCACCACCACCGATTGGCCGAGGATTTCCGAAAGCTTGGCGCCGACCAAACGGGCCAGAATGTCGGTGCCGCCGCCGGGTCCGAACCCGACAATGAGTTCGGATCGGCCTGCTCGGATAATCGGTCTGGGCGCGTACCGCCGCTATCGCCGAGGCCAAAACCAACGGCGTGGCCAACGCGGATTTCAGAAAAGTCCGTCTAACGATGCTCATCGGCATTCTCCTCCCTCAATGCGCCTTATGGTGCCGCGCTTTGTTCGACCCCGCGGGGTCGATCAAGTTTTAACACAGGCCGCGCACTTCCGCCGCACCTGTGCCGCACCTGCGGCAATGACGCTTTTTTGCGCTCGCGCGGCAGGATTTCGTCAAATTCGACGAGCGCACCGGTCACGAGATGCGCCCGTTCGATGAAAAACTGCAGCACGCTGCAGAATGAAGCGCCGTCAGTGCTGTGCGCCAGAAAGCGTCAGTTGAACTTCAGTCCGGCCGCCTTCGCCAGTTTGATGTTCTGGACGATTTCCCTGGCGATCATGGTGTCGATTTCCCGCGGCGTCATCGGCATCGGCTCGACGCCCTGGGCGCTGAGCTTTGCTTGGACGTCAGGCAGCGCCAGCGCTTTTTGCACTTCGTCGTGCAGCCGATTGACGATCGGCCGCGGCGTTTTCGCCGGCGCCAGCATGCCGTTCCAGAACACGTAATCGGAATCGGCAAAGCCAAGCTCAATCGTAGTCGGCACGTCTGGCAGGGCCGGCGAACGTTTCGTCATGCTCACGGCGAGCGGTAATAACCGGCCGTCTTTGATGAACGGAATCGCCGCGGAAATGCCGATGAAGCAGAAATCAACGCGGCCGGTCATCACTTCGGTGAGCGCCGCCGGTCCACCGCTAAACGGAACATGCGTCGCTTTGATGCCGGCCGATAGCAGGAAGCGCTCGGCCGCCCAGTGCGTGGCGCTGCCGACGCCGGCCGAAGCAAAGGTCATGTGACCGTCTTTGTCCTGTGCGACAAGGTCTTTGGCGGTCTTGAAGCCTTTCGATGGTGCCACCAGCAGCACGTTCGGCACCACGCCGAACATCGCGACACCGGCGAAGTCCTTGGCCGGATCGTAAGAGAGGTTCGGATGGGCGGCTGGCGCGGCCGAATGCGCCGAAGCATTGATCAGCAACGTGTAGCCGTCCGGGTCGGCTTTGGCGACTTCGGCCGAACCGATGGTGCCACCGGCACCGCCCCGATTCTCCACTACGATCGTCTGGCCGAGTTGCCTCGACAGCGGATCGAGCACGACGCGGCCGATGATGTCGATGGTGCTGCCGGGCGCAAAGGGCACGACGGCGCGGATGACCTTGTCCTTCGGCCAAGCATCCGCCAAGGCGCGGCGCGACAGCGCGGGCGCGGCAAACACGCCGGAAGCAAGCGCCAGGAAATGGCGGCGATTGGTCGTGGTCATTGGGATTCCTCTTGATATTGAAGCCTAGTCGTTCCAGAGCGTGGCAAACTGTGTCGCCACAATCTGCTCCAAGGCGATCTCACCGTCGAGTATGCCCTGCTGCCGGGCAAAATCCGACATGCCGGCGATAAATTCTTGCGACAGCCTGGCATCGTAGTAGGGCAGGTCGCGGCGGATGAGATCGACGATCAGCGCGGCCTCGGATGGTGGGAACAATTTGTTGCCGACCTCGGCGGCGCGCGTGACGTCCGCCTTCAACGCGGCTTGCGTCCTGACGATAGCCCGCACCGCTGCGGCGACCGTCTCTGGAGAATGCGCAATCAGCGTGTCGGTCGCGGCAATCGTTGCAGCGGTATAATTGAAGCAGGGTTTCGGCCCGTCGCCGCGGCGGACGTTGAGCACGACCGTGCCGACGCCGCGGCGGACGGCCACCTCCGCGCCCATGCCGTTCGCCCAGAAGCCGTCGATCTTGCGTTCATCCAGCGCCTTCGCCGCGGTGACGCCGAAATTGACGCCGGCGTCGAGCGAGCCCGGCACCGGAGCAATCTTCACCCGATCGCGCTCAAGATCGATCCCGGCCGCGACGAGCAGGCCGCGCAAGCCCTTATCGACCCACGGTGCCGCGCCGATGCTACGGCCCTTGACCACGGCAACATCGCCGCGCCGCGCGTGCAGATCGGCGTGCATCACCAGAAACCAGTACATGCCCTGCGCCTGCGCGCAGACGAGCTTCACGCCGCGAAAATCCGGAAACGCCGCCAGCGCCGAATGCGCCGAGCCGCCGACGAAATCGACCGCGCCGTCCCGCAGTGCCGCGTAAGCCTTGTCGACCGGGAAAATCAGTTCGAGTTCGACGTCGAGGCCTTCGGCCTTGAAGAAACCGAGCTCAACCGCGGCCTCGGCCGGGAAATACGAGTTCGAGATCATGTCGGGCACGGCGAGCTTCATGGACATTCACGTCGACCTCAATCACTCGTCCCCGCGAAAGCGGGAAGTTCTATTCCTTCCCATTCAACAGCCAGCCGAATTTTTCCTGTGCCTTGCGCGCGACCTCCGGACTAGGCGTGTTGGTCGGCGGAAACTTGTCGCGCCAGTGGAACGGCCGGCAGGCATCGATCACCGCGACCGAATGGGTCATGTCGCCCGCGGCGCGCTTCCACGGCGGCAGCACGGGATCGGCCGGCGAATCCCAGGAGCCATTGATGAACTGGATCGACTGCGCCGGATCGGTGCGGGTCAGCATCGCCCATAAAAGTTGGTCGAGATTGGTGACGTCAACGTCGTCGTCGACCACCACGATATATTTCGACGCGTAGGCCGACGCGCCGCATTGCGCAGCGATGTGACCGGCCTGCACGGCGTGGCCGGGATAGCGCTGCGTGATCGACACGCCGTGGAACAGCCGCGCGCCGCCGATCTCGTGGCACCACACCTGCTGCACACCGGGCACTCCGGCATTGGTCATGTTCTGCTTGATCGTTGCCGAGCGAAGGACGGCGCGGTAGCGCGCCATTTCGTCGGGCCCGCCGCCCATCGGCGGCACACCGAGCAGTATAGGATCGTTACGGTGATAAATCGCCTTGACGTCGAGCACGGTAGTCGGCTTGGCGCCGCCGGCATAATGACCGGTCCACTCGCCGAACGGACCTTCGACCTCGCGGCGGTCGGGCGTGACGAAACCCTCGAGCACGATCTCGGCGCCGGCCGGGAACGGCAGTCCGGTGATCTTGCCGCGCACCATTTTCATCGGCCGGCCGCGCAAGCCGCCGACGATGTCGAGCTCGAACGTGCCGTAGGGCGCTTCGAGTCCGCCATAGAAGAAGCTCAACGGATCGCCGCCGAGCACCATCGCCACCGGCATCGGCTCGCCGCGCTTGAAATATTTGGCGCGATGGATGTCGCCGTGATGTCCCGCCGCGATCAGAAGTCCGACCGAATTACGGTCGTGCAGTTGCGCGCGGTAGGCGCCGGCGTTGAGCCAGTTCTCTTCCGGATCGCGCGTAATGCTGTAGGTTCCGGTGCCGATATAGCGGCCGCCGTCCTTTTCGTGCCAGATCGGCGCCGGAAATTTGGTGACGTTGACGTCGTCGCCCATCAATACATTCTCCAGCACCGGACCGTCCTCGACGATCTCGTGCGGAATGATCTTCTGCTCCTTCAGATACGCTTCGCGATAGGAATCGCTGAGCTCCCATTTCGAAAGATGGTCGGGGAAGCCGAGCGTCATGTTGCGGCGGGTGCCGGCGAACATGTTCAGAAGCAAGCGAAAGCCTTTGGGGCAGCCGGGGATATCGTCGAACACCACGCATGGGCCGTTTTCGGCGCGCAGCACCGCCTCGGCGGCGAGCCCGATATCTTCCTGCCAGTTGGCGCCCGATACATTGCGGACTTCGCCGAGCCGTTCGGCGAATGACAGCCATTCGCGCAAATCGTCGTAGGCGATGGCGGCTTTGGCGTTGCTGTGCTGGTCCATGGCTCCTCCCGAACTGCGGTCAGGATGGCCGGTGCTGCAAGCAAGCGCAAGACGACCGCTGCGGACTCACTGAGCAAAAGCCCCCAGGGTTGAGCCCGGGGGCTGTTTCGCCTTTGCGATCCGTTCTTGCCACCGGTGCCAGTGGTGCCAGTAGGGGCGATGATACCAGCGCCAGCGCGGGCCCCGCCGAGGCGGTTCCGGTCGCCACCCAGCAACGATACGCGCCGCAAACCCATGCAGCGCTTTGCCGCCAGGCCGCATTGTGCGCAGATAGATGTTCCGCAGGCATGGCGGCGGCGGTTCCCGCCAGGGTGGCTTTGCGGTCGTGCGGCAAACGGCCGAAGCGGTTCCCTGTCCGACGGCAACGCCAAAAAAGCAGTCGGCGGAGGAACGCCGTTACGTCCCACACGTTCACCTTCAAGTAGCAGTGGAGGGAACTATGGCGAACAATCCCCGACAAGCTGAACGCGAGACGAACGAGGCGGGTCAGGCGTCGACCCGGCGCGCCGCCGAGCAGACGACACAAACCGCGCGCACGATGTCGGAGACGACCGAACGCGCGGCGCGCGCTGGCGCCGAGGCAGTCCGGCGCAACACCGAAAACCTGAATGAGGGCTGGCGCGGCGGCACGGATGCGGCAAGCCGGATGGCGGAACGATCGATGGACCAATTCTCTAAGATGTTCGGTCTGAGCAGCGATACCGCACGACAGACCCTGCAGCGCTCCTCGGGCAACCTGCAGGCCATGATCGAGAGCACCACCATTATCGCCGGCGGTCTGCAGAACGTTTCCGGAGAATGGATGCAATTTGCGCAGTCGCGTTTCGAGGACAATCTCGACCGGTTCGACGAACTGATGGGCTGCAGAACCATCCAAGACTGTCTTGCGCTGCAGACCGAGATCGTCCGCGATAATTTCGAGGCGCTGCTGCAGAGCATGCGGCGGGCGTCCGAACTATCGACCAGGGTTGCCGACGACGCGATGCAGAAGATCGGCGACACGACACTGGCGCCGGTCTAAACGAGCATATCAAGCTTGCCGGGATGAAAGCTGGCCAGGCATTGGCAACGCCGCCTGGGCCGTGAAGCCGCGTTGACAACCGGCCACCTGTATCGCCGATAATGCCCGTCACAAGATGGCGGGCATAGTTTCATGCTTGCGCCGTCGCAGGTGAGGGAGCGTCACGCCATGAATCGCCCACAGCAAGGATTCCCGCCCATTGTCGATCATCGCGGCCCGCCGCAGGTGCGCCGCTTCGACGAGCAGCGCTGGCTCATCGACAATATCATCCGCGCCAACGGCATCGATTGGGACCAGCCGAGATCGCTTTATATTCATTTACCGTGCGGCATCGAAGCCAATGCCGACTTTGCCGGCATCCGCGAGCGGGTGAAGAAGATGGCCGATATCGGCCCGGCCTTCGCCGCCGTGGCGCGACGCCGCGAAGCCAAGGCCAATGCCGCGGCACTGGCCGACCATAAGGTCACCGCACGGGATAATTTCTTCATGGCGGCGGTGCATTGGGGCGCTGCGCAATGGCCCTACGACGAGAACGACGAAACCAACATCGCCTACAACAACAAGAAACGCGAGTGTTTCGCCAAATACGCGACGCTTGCCGATCACCACGTCGAGGCGGTGTGGGTGCCGTTCAAGGACAAGGCGATTCCGGCCTGGCTGCATTTGCCGGCGGGCTATTCCAGCGGCAAGCTGCCGGTCGTGATCGCGATCCCGGGCATGGACAGCTACAAAGAGATCCAGGTCGCGCTGTACGGCGATAAATATCTCAACCGCGGCATGGCGGTGCTGGCGATCGACGGGCCCGGCCAATACGAGGCGCCGATGATCGGGCTATATTTCACGATGGAGAATTGGGTGGCCGCCGGGCCGGCTTTGGTCGACTGGATCGCGACGCGGCCGGAGCTTGATGCGACACGGATCGGAGTCGCCGGGACAAGCTTCGGTTCGCTGTTCGGCACGCTGCTGACCGCGAACGAGCCGCGCATCAAAGCCTGCGCGGTGATGTCGGTATGCCATGAGCCGGGCTGTCAGACCATCTTTCAGGAAGCCTCGCCGACCTTCAAGAAACGTTTCATGTACATGTCGGGCATCACCGATGAAGGCGAGTTCGACGAATTCCGTAAGAAAATCACATGGCAGGGCCACGCCGACAAAATCCGCGCGCCCTATCTTTGCGTCGCCGGTGAAGCCGAGGAATTAAGCCCGCTTGAGCATTCGGAAGCGCTGATGGCGGCGCTCAAAGGGCCGAAGCAGATGGTGGTTTATCAGGAATCCCGCCACTCGGTCGGGAACGTGCCATCTGCCAATCTCGGCCCGTTTCCGTCGATCCTGCTCGCGGACTGGATGGTCGACCGGCTCGCCGGGAAATCGTTTATCAGTGAGCGCTGGTATGTCACCGGCTCCGGCGAGATCAACAAGAACGTCGTATTGATCGGCATCGTCTGGTGCGATTGCGGCAAGCCGCGATCCAGCGATCGCGGCTTGTCCGCGTTCAGACCGGCTCATTTCGCCGCCGGGGTGACGTCGCCTTGGAAGGCGGTGTTGTGCTTGGGAAACCAGACGTGGCCCTTGAGCATGTAGTTCCAGTACATCAGCGGCAGCCCGGTGACCTTGATCCACCATCCGATCCAATGTTCCTTCGCCGGATTGAGCGGCAGCGTCGGCGTCACCTTGCCGCCATAGATGAACTCGGCCAGGATCGTTTTGCCCACGCCGGTGGTCAGCGGACAGGATGCATAGCCGTCGTAGCCGCCGTCGACCGTTGTCTTCCCCATCAAATGGAGAATGTTTCCGGCGACGACCGGCGCCTGCTTGCGCACGGCCGCGGCGGTCTTCGAATTTGGCGATGACGCCACGTCGCCCAGCGAGAATATGTTGGGATAGCGCACATGCTGCATCGAGTTCTGGTTGACCTCGACCCAGCCCGCCGCGTTGGCGAGCGGGCTTGACTTGATCTCTTCGGGCGGGCTTTGCGGCGGCGAGACGTGCAACATGTCGAACGGCACGGTCACCCGCGCGCCCTTGTTTTGCTCGTCGACTTTCTCGAATGTCGCCGTTTTGGCCGGGCCGTCGACCGCCACCAAATTATGCTGGTAATGCACGTTGATGCCGTAGCGTGCAGCGACCTTCACGAGCTCGCGGGCAAAGAACGGAACGCCGAAAATGACCGGCGCGTGGACATAATAATCCAGGCTGCAATCTTTGAGGATGCCGAGGCGCTGCAGATGGTCGGCAGTGAGATAGGCGATTTTCTGCGGTGCACCCGGGCATTTGAACGGCAGCGGCGGCTGCGTGAATACCGCCCGGCTGCCCGCCTTGAGCTTTTGCAGACACTCCCACGTGTAGGTGACGTGCGCCGGCGAATAGTTGCTGCACACGCCGTTCTTGCCCAGCGTTTCGCTCAAGCCCGCGATCTTGCCCCAGTCGAGCTTCACGCCGGTGCAGACCACGAGATAGTCGTAGGTCAAAGCATCGCCGTTCTTGAGTCGAACCGTATTCTTGTCCGGTTCGAAGGTTTGGGCGGCATCGCGGATCCAGCGGACGCCAACAGGAATCAGGCCTTGTTCGGGGCGCCGGGTACGCGCCAGCGGATAGACCCCGGCGCCGACCAGCGTAAAGGCCGGTTGATAATAGTGGTCGGAGGACGGCTCGACGATGGCGATGTCGGTTCCCGGCGCGCGGCGTTTCAGGATGGCCGCGACCGTAATGCCGGCGGTGCCGCCGCCGACGATGAGAACCTGATGATGTGTAGGACCCGGCATGTTTCCCCCTCCGCATGGCCCGCGCGTTGATTCTTGCGCCATTCAATACCGCGCGACTTACCGCAGCACGAAGCGCTGCTTGCCGCTTATTGGTTAAGCTCGTCTTTAATTAGGTTATACTAATATAGCCGTCAAGTCGAGACCGCCGGCGGGCCGGATCAAGGCGTTTGAATCGATCGCAAATAGGCGACGAAAGCGCGCGCATCCTGCCGTGTGAATCGAAACGTCCGCATGTCGGGATGACCGGATGTCAAACCTTCGCGCAGCCGCGTCATGAAAGCGTCGAGATCGACGCGGCGATCGAGGCTACGAAACGGCGGCGCGCCGATGTGGGGACTTTGATCCGCACGCCCGACCGCGTGGCAGGGCGCGCACATCCGCTCCGCGACTGCACGACCCTGCCTCTGCAACGGCGTAAGCTCTTCGGCGCGCCCGCGGCACATCGAGCTTGCCATGAGGAGGACGAGAACGAGGAAGAAAAGCCGCAGTACCGCTGCCTGACGCATACAATGCCTCTCATCGGTTGTAACACCGTCGTCAGATGTCCGTTGCCAGTCAAGAGTCGATGGGCGGGGCCGTCAGGGACAGCGGCGCGGCGATAACGGCCGGCCGCTTGATCCAGTATAAGACGGGAGTCGGCGCCTTTACCCTCTGCCACGGCACTTTTTTACGCTCGGCTAGGCCTAGTTGACGATCTTGCTCGCCGTGCCAATGGGAGCATCCATTGCCGTAGCGAAAAGGTCGCCGTTCCTTGTTGCCGCTATTAAATCATACCGTCGTAGAACCGAAAGGCGATGGGCGGCTATCTCCAAGCAGCAACTGGCTTCTGCGGATCGGCCAGTACGGCAGCATGCTGCTCGGCTTCTCGGCCATCGTCTTGATATGGGTCGGCGCGATTTATTTCAGTTATTCGGAATGGGTGCAGACGGAGCGTGCCGCCCATCAGACGGCTGAAAATCTCGCGCGCGCGTTGGAAGAGCAAGTTATCAGAACAATCCGCGCCGCCGATCAGACGCTGCTCTATCTACGCGATTCATACGCCAAGGATCCGCAGCATTTCGATATTTCACTGTGGACGCACGATACTCAGTTTCTCCCCGGAGTCGTGGTCCAAGTCGCCATCATTGACAGGGACGGCAGACTGGTCGCGGACAATATTCCAGGGGCGCGCCTCGGCATAGACTTGAGCGACCGGTACCACTTCAAAGTCCACGCCAAGCGCCAATCCGATGAATTGTACATCAGTAAGCCGGTATTCGGACGCGTCAGCCGCAAGTGGACGATCCAATTGACCCGGCCAATCATCTTGCCGGACGACAGCTTCGGCGGCGTCGTCGTTGTCTCGCTCGATCCGCAGTATTTTTCGCAGGTCTATCAATCTATCGATATAGGCAAAGAAGGGACAGTGACCCTGATCGGTTCCGACGGCATTATTCGCGCGCGGCGGGCCCCCGGTCCCTCCCTGGTCGGAACGTCGCTCGCGGCAGGAAAAGTCTTCGAGGCGCTTGCCAAATCCACCGCCGGATTCTTCACGACGGCCAGTTTGACCGACGGCGTCGATCGCATTTTCGCCTATCGCAAAGTAAAAGACCTTCCGCTCATCATTACGGTCGGGTTGGCGCGCGATGAAGTCTTCCATATTTCCGAGCAGAATCGGCAAAAGCACTTCGCCATCGCCGGCTTGCTGACGATGTGGCTGTTCGGAGCCACATTCCTCATGGGGCGTTATCAGGAAATGTTGGCGCAGGCGCGGGATGCCGCCGAAGACGGCACCCGGGCGCGCTCCGAGTTTCTTGCGATGATGAGTCACGAGATCCGCACTCCGATGAACGGGATCATCGGCATGGCGGACCTGCTGCTCGATAGCGGGCTGAGCGGCGAGCAACTCGATTACGCCAAGACCATGCGCGAATCGGCTGCGCACCTCTTGAAAATTATCAACAACGTCCTCGATTTTTCCAAGCTCGAAGCAGGCGGCATCGAGACCGAGAAGATCCCCTTTGGGGTGCATGATCTGGTGCGAACGACCGTCGGACTCTTGGACGCTCACGCCAAGGAAAGGCGTCTGGCTCTGACCGTCAGCATAGCGCCCGACGTACCAATCGCGGTGGTCGGCGATCCCGGCCGGCTGCGGCAATTGCTGCTCAATTTTGTCGGCAATGGGCTGAAGTTCACCAGGTTTGGAGGCGTTAAAGTCACGGTCACGGCGGACGCCGAGCACGCGCCCGGTAAGGTGCGCATGGTGTTTGCGATTGCCGACACCGGCATCGGTATTCCGCAGGATGCGATCCCGCTGCTGTTTCGCAAATTTTCGCAGCTCGACAGTTCGATCGCGCGACGTTTTGGCGGAACCGGACTCGGCTTGGCAATTTGCAAGCGTTTTGTCGACATCATGGGTGGAACGATCGCGGTCGAGAGCGAAGTCGGCAAGGGTACCACCTTTAAATTCACTCTCGACTACCTGCCGGCGTCGAGTAACGCCCTGACGCCTGAGGGTGCGCAGACGCCGCTGTTCGCTCCTCGCCTCGTCGATTTCGGCCCCGGCCAGCGCAAGGCGCTGAATATATTGCTGGTCGAGGACAACAAGACCAATCAAATCGTCGCCAGCAAGTTCATCGAAGCGCTGGGATATCGCGTCGACGTTGCCGACAATGGTGCGGAGGCGCTGACGGCGTGCGCCGATATCCGTTATGACGTGATATTCATGGACGTGATGATGCCCGGAATTGACGGCCTGGAGGTGACGCGGGCCGTCCGCAAGCTCAAGCCGCCGTTCTGCGATGCTCGCATCATTGCGCTGACAGCCAACGTGCAGAAACGCGAAATCGAGGACTGCCACGCCGCCGGGATGGACGATTATCTGGCCAAGCCCGTCACCCGCGCTCAGATCGCGGCGAAGCTCGGTATGCTTGCACAAGCCGCCGTCGAGATTTCGACGGTGCCGGCGCAGCCCGAGTTCGCCAGTGCCGAGCCGGCCGTCTTCGACGAAGCGGCGTACACCGAGCTTGCCGATGCGCTTGGAGCCGACGGCATCGGCGCAGTGCTGGAACAATTCCTCGCCGATTTGACCGAACGCATTGCAGCGATGGATCGTGCGGTAATCGACGGAGATGCCAACTGCGTGAAGCTCGAGGCTCACACCACGAAGAGCTCGGCGGCCAATCTCGGATTTCTACGGCTGTCCTTCCTTGCCGAGAATCTCGAACACGATGCGGCCGAGCTTGGCGGGGTCGATCTCGCCACCCGTGTCGAGGCATTGAGCCGGCAAATCGCCGAAGTCCGAAAAATTGCCGCGATGCTGCAAAGCGGGAAGCCGTCGGCGCCGAGCGGCGCACCGCAACGGGACCTTTCCGCGGCGTCGGCCTAAGCTAGGCGACCGAAGAACGCCCCTCGCCGCCGATATGGACGAAAGCCTTGAGCTTCTCCAGCGCCTGCTGGAGCGCATGGAGATCGAGCGGCTTCTTCATGACGTGAAGAACTTTGAAATTCATCAGCTCGGCAAATTGCGCGGTTTCCGAGCGCTTGACCTCGTCGGCGCCGCTGACAATGAGGACCGGGACCCTTTGGCCGATATCCCGCAAATGGCAAAGCACGTCGATACCGCTGTGGGCCCGAATTGAAAGGTCCAGCGTGATGCAATCGAATGGATTGGCATCGAACATCGCTATGGTGCGTTCATAGCTGTTCGCCTCGGTGATATCGAAGTCCAATGTCGTAGCGAATCTTCTGATGATCATGCGATGAACATTATCGTCTTCGATGATCAATAGCCTGACCCGTCGCTGCTCGGCCGCTTCGATCTTGGTCTTCGGCGATGCCGATTTCAACATAACGTTGTCCCTGCTCATTTTCTCCCTTTTCATAAAGCCGCGACGGCAAAGACCGAATTAAGCAGCCGGACCGGCGGTCTTATGCTGCGCTACTAACCCAGTATAAGATCAAGGCGCCAGCCAAGCGCGCTCGGGGGCTGCTTCGTTCAACGGTCGGTAAACCTGATCGCGCATTCTGCCGGTCGCGCGCGCCGTTTCCGGCCCGATCGTCCACCACGTACTGGCATCGCAAAATCTGGTTAGTTGGCGGCGCGCGCAGCAAATCACAAATCGCTGGGACAGCCATTGTTCGAAGGTGCGCGATACGAACACGCGCGCTTATCGCAGTATAAGCGAATTGCTGAATTTTCCCGCCGCGCTGCGGCATTCCTCCACCGAGCGGTAATTACTCCTGCGCCAGATAGGTGGCGTGCGCCACGCGTGGGCGGGAAAGGTCATGTCGGCCGTTCCATATTTTCTAAAATCGGGGTGTGACGAACGTGCAAACACCTGCTGTCGAAGAAGCGGCCGGCGCCGGCTGGCGGCCGACCGATGCGCCGCCGGCCGGACTGATGCAATTCATCAGTTTCGCCATCGGTAACGATCAATATGGCGTCGACATCATGTCGGTGCGCGAAATCAAGGGCTGGTCGGACGTCACCCATCTGCCGCGTCAGCGGGACTATATCCGCGGCGTGCTCAATCTCCGCGGTGTCATGGTGCCGATCGTCGATCTGCGCTGTCGCTTCGGCCAGGGCAAGACCGACGCCGGGCCGATGCATATCGTCATCATCGTCAGCGTCGACAACCGGCTGGTCGGCCTGCTCGGCGACCGCGTGCTTGATATCGTGTCCGTGGAAGTTTCCAACATTCAGCCGGTGCCGCAGATCGCCAAAGCCGCGCGCATCACCTTCCTGGCGGGCCTCGTCACGCTCGACAACTCCATGATCGCGCTTATCGACCTCAGCAATCTTCTGGCGAAGCAGAGCGAAGAAGAGGCGCCGACGATCAACTAGCGACACTCTCTCCACCCCGGCGAAGCAGCAAAAAGTCGCGTCGCGACCCAACCAAGGACTCTAAGTTATGTCGATCAAAGTCAAGCTTTATAGCGGGTTCGGCGTTCTCGTGATCCTGGCGCTCGGGCTTGCTCTTTACACCGTGCAGGTATTCGGCAACGTCGGCTTCTCAGTGACCAGGATGAACGGAATAGCCGAAAACACCACCCGAACGCTACTAACGGAAGTCTACCTGGAGACGCTGCGCCGCAGCGTGCTGCGCTATGCTTACGACCAGGATAACCCGTCGAAAAAAGAAAACGCTGATGTAGCCGCGAAGACGCTTACCACACTGCAAGCTGCGGAACGGGCAACGCCGTCCGACGAACGAAAGAAAATGTATCGCGAAGTGCAGGCCGAACTCGGCACTGCGCAGCAATCGACACAGGCACTGTTCGATGCCGTGCAGCAATCGAAAGCGGACCAGGCCAAATTGTCCAAGGCCGGAGGTGACCTGAGCGGGCGGACCAATGCATTGCTCGCCAAAGTTCAGGCCGGCTCCGACCCGGCAATCACGGCGATTGTCATGAAGCTCGATTCACAATTGTCGATGGTGCGCGTCCTCAGCATGCGCGGCCAGGTGCTTCTTGACGTGGATAGCAAGCCGGCTCTGGCCGATGCGGTGTCCAAGGCGCAGGCGACGATCGGCGAACTCGAAAAATCCGGACCCGACGACGTTCGTTCCCAACTTGCCCCGCTCAAAACCGCCCTCGTCGATTTTCATGTGACGGTTGAAGGTCTGCTCGATCGCTTGCATCTGATCCACAATCTTTTTGCCGGTGAGATCGCGCCGCAGATTACCGACATGCAAGCAAAAATCACGACATTGCGCGAGCAATTGCAGGAGAATTTCGAAACGACACGAGGCTCGGTCGAGACGTCGATCGCCAGCACCGTGCTCAACCAGAAAATCATCGGCGCAATCGTGCTCCTGCTCGGCGCTTTGATCGCCTTCTTCGTCGCTCGATCGGTTTCCAATCCGATCACCGCTTTGACCAAGGCCATGCGGGAACTGGCGCAAGGCAATTTCGACGTGGTGCTGCCCGGACTTAGCCGCAAGGACGAGATCGGCAACATCGCCAAGGCGGTCGATGAATTCAAGATCAAAGCCGCCGAGAGGGCGCAGCTCGAGGCTGCGGAGAAAGCCGAACAGGACAAGCGCGCCGACGTGGAGCGCCAAGCCGCCTTGGCCAAGATGGCTGAGGAGTTCCAGGCGGTGGTTGGCGGCATTGTCGCCGCCGCGGCGGCCGGCGACTTCTCCCAGCGGGTCGAGCTCGACGGCAAGACCGGCCTCGTACTCAATGTCGGAACGCTGATCAATTCGCTGTGCGACAATGTCGCAAAAGCGCTCGGCGATCTCGTCCAGATGTTGGGCGCGCTCTCCCAAGGCGACCTCACCAAGCGGATCGTGGCCGAGTACCAAGGCGAGTTCGGCGCTCTGAAATCCAATGCAAACGCCACGGCCGAGCAGCTCAGTTCGACCATCGGCGATATCAAAGCTGCGGCGCGCGAGGTCAACAACGCCGCAGTCGAAATATCGACGAGCACGACCGACTTGTCGCAGCGCACCGAAGAGCAGGCCGCAAGTCTTGAGCAAACCTCGGCCTCGATGGAGGAAATCTCCGCCACCGTGAAGAAGAACGCCGAGAACGCGCAACGCGCCAATCAGCTGACGTCGAGCTCCCGCGACGTTGCCGACAAAGGCGGCAGCGTCGTGGCCGACGCCGTGAAAGCGATGGCGCAGATCGAGGAATCCTCGCGCAAGATCGCCGACATCATCGGCGTCATCGACGAGATCGCGCGCCAGACCAACCTCTTGGCGCTCAACGCGGCGGTCGAGGCGGCGCGCGCTGGCGATGCCGGGCGCGGTTTCGCCGTGGTGGCGTCCGAGGTGCGCAGCCTGGCGCAACGTTCGTCGCAAGCCGCGAAGGACATCAAGGACCTGATCACCAGCAGTTCCGGGCAGGTCCAAGACGGCGTCGGTCTTGTCAATCAGGCCGGCACCTCGCTCAACGAGATCGTCGGCTCGATCAAGCAGGTCGCCGAGATCGTCGCCGACATCGCTACGGCCAGCTCCGAGCAGGCCGAAGGTCTGGAGCAGATCAACAAAGCGCTGGCGCAGATGGACGAGGTCACCCAGCAGAACTCGGCGCTGGTCGAAAAGAACGCGGCATCAGCCAAGGCGCTGGAGCAGCAATCCTCGACGATGGACGAGCGTGTCGCTTTCTTTCAGCTCGACAGCGGCGCGAAGAATGTCGCCAGCCGCGAGCCGATCAAGGCCGCAAACCGCGCGGTGGCCGGCGGTCGCAGCGTAGCTGCCGCGAAAGTCGCGGAAGCTCGGCAGCCGCAAGCCGCCGCTCCGGCTAAGGAACAGGCCAAAGATCAGGCCAAGGACCAGTCCAAGGAGCCAGCTAAAGACCGGGCCAAGCCCAAGGCCGTCGCCCACACCGGCACGAAGCCGGCTGTCAAAGCCAAAGACGAAGCCTGGAAAGGGCCGGTAGGCCGCATGCAGTCCATGGTGGCGACGGCGTTTCAACAAGAGCCCGACTGGAAAGAGTTCTAAATGGCTCTGGCACGGCAAGCGCTCGCGCCTGGGGCTCTCTCGATTCCCCAGGCGGCGCGCGAATTCGAATTTTCCGACGCGGATTTCCGGGCTCTGGCGAAAATCGCCTACGAGCACGCCGGGATCACGCTGCCGGAAGCGAAGAAGAATCTCGTCTATGGGCGGCTGTCGCGCCGCTTGCGCACGCTCGGCCTGTTCTCGTTCGAGGACTATCGCAAATATCTCGTCGAAAACCGCGACCAGGAGCTCGAACTGTTCATCAACGCGTTGTCGACGAACCACACCAAATTCTTCCGCGAAGAGCATCACTTTCATCATTTCATATCGGACGTGGTGGCGCCGTTCGTGGCCGCGCATCCCTCGGGCGGTCGGCTGCGGATATGGTCGGCGGGCTGTTCGACCGGCGAGGAGCCGCACACCATAGCGCTGATCCTCCACGCCGAATTGAAGAACCTCGCGAGCCGCGACGTCCGCATTCTTGCCACCGACATCGATACCGACGTGTTGCGGCGAGCCGGGCAAGGCGTATTTTCGGCCGAGGCGGCGGCGTCGGTGCCGCCGAAATATCGTGGCGCGCTGTCGAAGTCCGACAATGGCGAGAGCGTCACGATCGACCGCAGCGTTTGCTCGCTCATCACCTTCGGCCGCTTGAATTTTATGGAGGACTGGCCGGTGCGCGGCCCGTTCGACGCCATCTTCTGCCGCAACGTGATGATCTATTTCGATCAGCCGACCAAAATAAAACTGGTCGAGCGCTTCACCGATCTGCTGCGGGTGGGAAGCTGGCTCTATATCGGCCATTCGGAATCGCTGATCGGCTCGCATCCCCGCCTCAAGCTGTCCGGCCGCACGATCTATCGGAGGACGGCATGAGCGCCGCCGCCGCCCGCGCCAATCCGATTTTGCCGCTGACATTGGCGCAGGACAGTCGAGCGGCACGACGATTCTACGATGCCACGCAGGCGGCGTGGGTCGTCAAGATCCTACCGGGCGAATTTTATGCCACCGACGATCGGGAGGAAGTGCTGGTCACGGTGCTGGGCTCGTGCGTGTCGGCCTGCATCCGCGATCCGGTGCGGCAGGTCGGCGGCATGAACCACTTCATGCTGGTGCAGAACAAGTCCGGGGCGGGCGGTGCTTGGGGCAATGAGATTAAATCGGCGCGATTCGGCAACTTCGCCATGGAGAAATTGATCAACGACATGCTCAAGCGCGGCTGTCAGCGCGAACGCATGGAAATCAAGGTTTTCGGCGGCGCCAACGTGACCAGCACCCGCAACGAGATCGGCACCGATAACGGCGAATTCGTCTTGCGCTACCTCAAGGCGGAAGGACTGCCCTGCGCGGCGCAGGATCTCGGCGGCGTCTATCCGCGGCGGATCATCTACTTCCCGATGACCGGCAAGGTCGTCCGTCGCTTGCTGACGGGCCGCGATGAGGACTCGGCGCTGCGCGAAGAATCCAGCTACGCGAGCACGCTCGTCACTGCCAAAGCCACCCCCAACGTCGAACTTTTCCGATGAGTGCCATGACCGCAAAAATCCGGGTTCTGATCGTCGACAACTCCGCGCTGATGCGCAAGTTGCTCACCTCCGTGCTTTCGGCCGACGACGAAATCGAGGTGGTCGGCGCCGCGCCCGATCCGTTTGTGGCGCGAGAGCAGATCAAGGCGCTCAACCCCGACGTCGTGACGCTTGACGTCGAGATGCCCCACATGAACGGCATCGACTTCCTGCGCAAGATCATGGAGCTGCGGCCGACGCCGGTAGTGATGATTTCGACGCTCACGCAGGCCGGCGCCGAAACTACGCTCGAAGCTTTGGAGATCGGCGCCGTCGATTTCGTCGCCAAGCCGGCGGATTCGAGCGCGGTTATGCATCTCGGCGGCGAACTCATCCCCAAGATCAAGAACGCGGCGCGCACGCGCGTGCGGCGCCGTGTCGCGCCGGCGCCGCGTCCGCCGGCGCGCAAGTCGACATACGACACGAGCGACAAGATCATTGCCATCGGCGCTTCGACCGGCGGGGTCGAGGCCCTCAAGGCGGTGCTGATGCTGTTGCCGGAGGACGTCCCACCGGTGCTGGTCACCCAGCACATGCCGGAACGCTTCACCGCTGCCTTTGCCCGCCGGCTCGACTCGGAATGCCGGATGCGGGTGCATGAAGCGACGCAAGATCAGCCGGTCGAGCGGGGAAACGTCTATATCGCGCCCGGAGGGCACCACCTGGAATTGGCGCGCCGTGGCAGCGTTCTTTACTGCAGCCTCAACCAGGGCCCGCTGGTGTCGGGCCATCGGCCCTCGGTCGATGTGTTGTTTGAATCTGTAACGCGCACCGTCGCGCCGCGTGCCATCGGCGTCATCCTCACCGGCATGGGACGCGATGGCGCCAAAGGCCTTTTGGCCATGCGCAATGCCGGCTGCACCACGCTCGGCCAGGACGAGGGCACCGCGCTGGTTTACGGCATGCCGCGCGTCGCCTTTGAGATCGGCGCTGTCGAATCGCAGCACGGTCTATTCGATCTCTCCGATGCCATCCTCGCCGCTTGTGCGACGAAGAAATCTCCATCCCTCGCGACCACAGGCCATTCATGACAAACAACAACACAAAAACGGTCGTCGACCTGCCGGCAACGCTCGATGCCGCCGCCGCGCCGGCGCTGGCCGCCGAGATCAAGGCTATGGAGCGCTCGGGCGAGGTTCGCCTCAACGCCGCGGCAGTGACGTCGCTTTCGCCGGGATACCTGCAAATCCTGATCTCGGCGTTCAAGACGTTCCCGCAAATGACCGTGTCCGATGCGTCGGCCGCGTTCGTCGAGGGTTTTGCCCTCTGCGGCCTCGCCTATCCCATCTCGCCCAGCCTTTCAGAGGACGCGACGGTCGAAGCCGTCGCTCCCGCGGATGAATGTGCAAGCGCGGCCGCCGTTGCAGCTGCCGACGAACCGCCAAGCGCCGCAATTCCGATCGCGCTTGCGGACGAAGCCGCGGAGCCAGCTCCGGACGTGCCTACCGACGAACCACCGCGCGCGGCCCCCGTCCTGGCTGCCGCCGAGCCGCCAAGCGCCACTGTTGCCGCCGCGCCTGCGGAACAGCCGCCGGCCCAAGCCGCCGCCGCCGCGCCGTCGGCGCCGAGCGACACCGGCTCGCAAGTGGAACCCGACGCCCCTCAAGCCAGCGGTACCGCCATGCCAAAGACAATCCTGACCATCGACGATTCCCGTACCATGCGTGACATGTTGAAGATGGCGCTGGGCGGCGCTGGTTTCACGGTGCTGCAGGCGGTCGACGGTCAGGACGGGCTCAACGTCCTCGCCAAGCAGCCGGTCGATCTCATCATTACCGACATCAACATGCCGAAGCTCGACGGCTACGGCGTCATTCGCGCCGTTCGCAAAGATCCGACCTACAACGAAACCCCAATACTCGTGCTTTCGACCGAGGGCGAGCAAGAGAGCAAAGACATTGCCAAGGACGCCGGCGCCACCGGCTGGATCGTCAAACCGTTCGATCCCGACGGTCTGGTGAAGAATCGTCAACACCGTGTGCGGATAGGATTCGTCATGGGCGGAGGACTGGTGCTGTGACGACAATCGACGATCTCAGGCAGACGTTTTTCGAAGAAAGCGCGGAGGGCCTCGAAGCGATCGATGCAGGGCTCGCGGAGCTCGACGACGCGATCGCGTCCGATGAAACCGTCAATGCCGTCTTCCGCGGCATCCACTCGATCAAGGGTGGAGCGGGTGTATTCGGCTTTACCAGTCTCGTCGACTTTGCGCATGTCTTCGAGACCGTGCTGGATCAATTAAGGCATGGCAAGCTTTCGCCGTCGCCGCAGGTCGTCGAGGTTCTGCAGCGGGCAAACGACACGCTGTCCGATCTGGTCGGCATGGCGCGCGCCGCCGAGACGCCGCCGCCGAATTTCGACGCCGATAGCCGTTCGGCGCTCAAGCTACTGATCGGCGACGGCGGTGAAGATGATGCAGGCAATGCGGCGGACTTTGCCGATATGGATTTCCAGCCGGTCCTCGCCGAGGACACAGTCTCCGAACGGCGATGTTTCGCGTTCGCCTATGGCGCGGTGCAAGCGCAATTCGACGACCAATTCTTAGAAGTACTGACGGCGCTCCACGGCTCCGGCCAACTCGAGTTGCGGGTTGATGTCGACAAGGTTCCCACGATCGACGAGTGCGACGTGCACAAGGCATATATCGAAGGTAACGGCACGATCGAGAGCGAATTGGGATTGGATGAGTTGCGCGGCGTCGTCACCGCCATCGATGCGGACGAGAATTGGTCATTGACGGATCAAGACGGTCAGCCGTCGCCGCCGGAACCTTCGGATCCGCCCGATGCTTCGCCGGACGCCGACGCCACGCCATCACTGGCCGCGACGGCGGCCAAGCCGGCTGCGCCGGCGACTGAGCCGCGCGACGCGGCGCACGCCAAGGCTTCCGCAGCAACGACGATACGCGTCGACCTCGATAAGATCGATCGCGTCGTCAATATGGTCGGCGAGCTCGTCATTTCGCAGACAATGCTGGGCCAATTATTCGAGCATGTGGAAGGCGGTACCGAAGGCCGATTATCCCAGGTTATGGAGGACGTGTTCCTGCATACCCGTGAGCTCAAAGACAGCGTCATGGCGATCCGCGCCCAGCCGGTTCGCTCGGTCTTTCAACGAATGTCGCGTTTGGTTCGAGAACTGTCCGTCAAGACCGAGAAAAAGGTCCGGCTGGAAACCGTGGGTGAGGGTACCGAGGTCGACAAGACCGTCATCGACCGATTGAGCGACCCGCTGACCCATATCATTCGCAACTCGATGGACCACGGCATTGAGACGCCCGAGCGTCGGCGGGAAATCGGAAAGCCCGAGGAGGGGACGATCACGCTCCTCGCCGACCAGCGTTCCAGCCGCATCGTCATTGAGATCAGGGATGACGGCGCGGGTATCGACCCGGAGCGCGTGGTTAAAAAAGCCCGCGAAAAAGGTCTCATTCCGCTCGAAGGACATCTGAGCGAGGATGAAATCAATAATCTTATTTTCCTCCCCGGCTTTTCGACGGCAAGCACTGTTTCGGACATTTCGGGCCGCGGCGTCGGCATGGACGTCGTCCGGCGTAATGTTCAGGATCTCGGTGGGCGCATTGTGCTGAAATCGACATTTGGAAAGGGAATGATGATCCAGCTCTCGCTGCCGCTCACGCTCGCGGTCATGGACGGAATGATCGTGAAAGTCGCAACCGAAACCTACGTGATGCCGATCGCGAGCATCGTCGAATGCATTCGCCCTTCGGTGTCCGAATTTCACTCGCTATTGGGCACGCGCGGCACGCTACGCCTGCGCGGCGCGATCGTTCCGATCGTGTACCTCGGGGAACTGTTCGAACTCGGAACCTCCACCGAAAGTACCGATGAAAGCACCGTGATCATTATCGAGACTAGCGAAGGCGTTCGCCTCGGCATCGTCGTCGATCAACTCTGCGGGCATCAGCAGGTCGTGATCAAGAGCATTGAGGAAAACTACGGCGCGGTGCCGGGCATAGCCGGCGCCACGATCCTCGGCGACGGTCACGTCGCCTTCATTTTGGACGCCGAGCGGTTGGGAGAATTCGCCAAAAATCCGGAATCCAAGGCCGCACGCAAGGAACAATATCTGCAGTAACCGGCTGCGGACGAAATCGTAAATCAAGAATCTCAAACAAAGAATCCAAGCTAGGTCAGGTGTACAATGCCGAACGCAGCAGCTCTCAAGGTTCTCGTCGTGGACGATCAATTCAGCGTTCGTCAGATGACGCGACTTGCACTCGAAAAGATCGGAGTTCGCCTCATACACGAGGCGGAAAACGGCCAGGAGGCGCTGACCAAGGCGCTTGCCCAGCCGCTCGATATCATCATTTCGGATTTCAACATGCCGGAAATGGATGGCATCGAACTGTTGCGCGCAGTGCGCGGCCACCAGGCCATCCGCAAAACGCCCTTTATCCTGATTACCGGCCGCGGCGACCGCGAGCTCGTCGTCAAAGCCGCGCAAGCCGGCGTCAACAACTACGTCGTCAAGCCTTTCGACGAAGCCACGTTGCGCCAAAAAATGGAAGCGGTGCTGGGGCGGATTAATTGACGTTCGCCGGGGAGGCCGCCTCATGCGCAACAATGGTGATTCCGGGCCGAATGAATTGCAGACCCTGCTGCGGGCCATCGCGACGATGAGTTGCGAGGTCGCCGAGCAGCTCGAACAGAACAGCAGCGGGATTGCCGAAGACCTCATGAAAGTCAGTGCGGTTAGCAAGGACGTTATGGTCAAATTGCAGGCTTTCGACCGGATGCATCAGGAACTCGACGTCATCAGCGATGTCGTGCAGCACTGCTCGGTTCTGATGTCGAAGGCCAATGTCGGACAGCACGAAGTCGAAACGATCGTTTCGCAGATCACGCTGGCTCAGTTCAGGCACCGGTTGCAGAACGTGCTGGCGAGCGGCGGATCGGCCGTTGCCCCGATAAAAGTCGAGCAGGAGCAGGTGTTTTAGGGCCCGCTCCTTTATTGAACCGGCCGTCTATGAGGCCTTTGCGGCGGGTGGCGTAGCCGCCGCTGCCAATGCGGCCGCGCGCTCCGCCATGGCCTTGGTTACTCTGACGGTCTGCAACAAGCCCGCCGAGAGTTTGGGCAGATCCCGAAGCTGCTTGCCCTGATAAGGGGCGCTCAACGCCAGACGCAGCGCATCGCAATGACAATCGATCACGGCGGCCGGATAGTCCATATGCGCCGCGTCCGCGGTTTCGATAATGGTGCAAAGATTCGCCGCGATGAAGCCCACCAGCGTGTAGCCGATCGAGTCCGCGATTTCGCGAAGGCTTAGGCTGGCGGCATAGGCGTCGCCCATATAGGAAAGGTGCCTCTCATCGCGGCCGCACGCCGCCAGCAAGGCGGTTTCCAGTCGCTGGCACTGCAACTTTACATGCTCCTCAAGCTGAGGCTTCAATTGCTTCAGCTCGGTGTGCGCGCGTTTGATCGCGTCTTCGCGCGACAACGCCCCAGGCGCCCGCGCCTGGCGGCCAAAATTATCGTCAACCTCGATCTCGCGATGCGTGCCATTCGATTCGGCCTTCATGGACCTCACCGCGCCGTTTGCAGCAGACTGTCGATCTCGTTTTGCGACAGCGCCGGTCCCTCGTCCTCGGCGATCACGACTTGCCCGTCGCCGACGCGGCGGCCGACCCCGCCGGGCAGGCCTTCAATCTTGAAGCGCCGATCGGGTCCGAAATAGGACGTCGTCTCGACAAAGCTGCGCGGATGGAACGCGACCCAGGATAGACGTTCGTAGAGGCTTGCCGGCGACATCGGCTTGGCAACGACCATATTGGCGCCGCAGTCGCGGGCGGCCCTGATTGTCGAGGTCCGGGTGTCGGCGGTGACGACGAGGATCGGCAGGGTACGGAACGGATTGTTGGGATCCTTGCGGATCGACCGGATGAAAGCGAGCCCGCGGCCGTTGGCGAGACCCGGATCGACCAGCATCATGTCGATCTTCTGGTCGGTGAGAACCTGGATCGCATGATCCGGGGTGCGAGCCTCGACGACGCGGGGGGAGCCGAAGCCGCGCAGAATGCCGTGGACAATAATGGAGGCATGCGGGTTGGGATCGACCAGCAGGAATGACAGTCCCGCAAGATTGATCGCGGCATTACGCGTATCCAACACGGCACTCTATCCTTACAAGGCACTGCGAATATTGCTTTGTTCTTTTACGCGGACGGGAGTTAAGCCTTGCCCGGAATCATCGGCTTTGTTGTTCACCTCTGACATTGATGCCGGTCAATTCGCCGTGTAGCGGCGTCCGCGTACGAACTAGTACGGACACCGAAATTAGCCGAAAGACAACGGGCGGAATTTATCGTCAAAATCAATGATCGAGCGCAATAACTCGGCTCAAGGCGCCAATGGTCTCAGGTTAATTCTAATTCGGACCAACTCGCCGCGTTTCAAGCCGAGCATCGTTCACCGCCGACCATCGCGCTCTGGTCGGACCGGATAAGGCAGCCAACCGTCATGTTGCGCGAAATCGACCCGCTGTCGGAATTGGTGAATGCCCACGGCATCATTCCCGCTCTGCCGGACCTGCCGTGCAACACTTGTCACTTTCGCTCGTCGAATTTCTGCGGCGCGCTGTTCGGCAGAAGCGGTCAGCCGCTGGCGATACACGGCAGGCATCGCCAGACCTCCGCCCGGCAGAACATCTATCGCGCCGGGGAGGCCAGCGAAGGCGTGTTGGTGATCTGCGACGGTTGGGCGGTTCGCTTCGTGCAATTGCCCAACGGCAAGCGCCAGATCCTTTCGGTGATGCAGCCCGGCGACCTGGTCAGTCCGACCTCGATGCTCGAGGGCCAGTTTGGCTTCTCCATCCAGGCGGTCACCGACGTGCGCTATTGCTACTTCCCGTTCGCCGAAGTGCGCGCCCGCATCCGCAGCAATCCCTCGCTGTTCGATGCCTGGCTCCGCCTGACGGCGGCCGAGCAGCGCGATGCCGACAAGCGCCTGGTCGACCTCGGTCAGCGCACGGCGCAGGAAAGAATCGCGGCGCTGCTCGTACATGTGATGCATCGCTGCGAACAGCGCGGCGAGGGGATCGGCGACGAATTTCCGTTCCCCTTGAGCCAGCAGCAGATCGCCGATTTCACCGGGCTCACGCCGGTGCATACCTGCCGCGTGCTCAGTTCGCTGCGCAAGAATGCCGTCTGCGATGTCGGGCACGGCGTCGTCAAGGTCACGGACCGCCGCGAATTGCAGCGCATGGGCGCGCTCAAATAGCCGATGCGCGCGGCGCTCGCGCCGCTTCGCGCCCGCGCGATAATCGCCAGGGCAGTTCGACGACGGCAAATGCCGCGGCGGCGAGCGCGACCACGATGATGGCGCGCGCCGGCCATGGGCCGAGCGCGGCGATGAACGGCGGAATCTTCTCCGGCGGCAGATCTCCCAGATAGCCGTAGTCGGCGCCAAGCCACAGGTCCAAAGGCGCCACGATCGCGAGATAGGCCGCGCCTGCGGCGCAGGCGCGACCGCAATCCTGCCAATCCGGCCGAAAGCCGAGCACCGCGACATCGAAAACAGCGTAGCCGAGAATGATGGTGTGCTGCGCCCAGAACCACCAGAAGATCGGATTTGCCGGACCGAACTGCAGCGCCGGCTGGATAAAGGCCTGGGTGGTGAGCGCAAAGGCCCAGAAATAAAGCGTCGCGCGCAGCCAGCGCCTGAGCGTGAATAGCGCCAGCGGCGCGATGACGCCATTGATGTCGCAAATTTGCAACGGCAAGCCGGTTGCGACGTTGACGCCGTTGCGATTCCACCAGATGTTATATGCGAGCCAGTAGGCGAGACCGAAAATGCCGAGACTGCGCCGCAGCCGCGTCTGCTGCGCCTCGTCCAGGCTCCGGCCGGCGAGCACGAGGCCGGCGATGACGGCAAGGCAGCCGCACACCGCCACCAGATGCAGCCAGCCATAAGCAGCGAATCTGTCCCAACCGTCGGCAGCCACGCCACGATTTTTAGCCGTGGCCGCCGACAGTAATATGTCACGCCGCGATCGCCTCGAGCCGGCGCTGGGTGACTGCCGGCCCGAATGTGCCGATGACCACGAACACCACCGCCATGGCGCCGGCGATGAAGCTGAACACGCCCGTGGTGCCGTAATGGCCGAGGAAGAAGGCGATGACGAAGCCGGAGAAGATCGCGGAGAACCGGCTCCACGAATAGACGAAGCCCACCGCCTGGGCGCGGATGCGGGTCGGATAGAGCTCCGCCTGATAGGCGTGGAACGAGAACGACATCCAGTTGTTGCACAGCGTGATCAGGAGCCCGAACACGATCACGCCCACGGCGCTCGATTGCTGCGCGAACAACAGCCCGAACACCGCGATGCCGGCCGCGGCCCAGGCGATCTGCCATTTGCGCTCGAACTGGTCGGCGAAATACATACCGACCAGCGGCCCGATCGGCGCCGCCACCGCGATGATGAACGTATAGGTGAGCGACTTCGTCACTCCGATGCCTTGCGCGATCAACAGCGTCGGCACCCAGCTGGAGAAGCCGTAATAGCCGATGGTCTGGAACAGATTATAGATCACCAGCATGATGGTGCGGCCGCGATAGGCCTCGTTCCACATCTCCATCCAGGTGCCGGTCTTGCGCTCGGCTTCGCCGGCGACCGGTTCGGGCGGCGGCAGGGTGACGCCGTCGGCGCTGATTTTCTGTTCCAGGTCGGCGACGATCGCTTCGGCTTCCGCGGTGCGGCCGTGCTGGTCGAGCCAGCGCGCCGATTCCGGCAGGCGGCGGCGGATCCACCAGATCACGAAGGCGCCGATCGAGCCGAGGATCACCACCCAGCGCCAGCCGTCGAGCCCGAAGATCGTCAGCGGCACCAATTGCCAGGCGAGGAAGGCGACGATCGGCACCGCCGTGAACATGATGAACTGGTTATAGGCGAAGGCCGGGCCGCGCTGGGTCTTCGGCACCAGCTCCGACAGATAGGTGTCGACATTCACCAGCTCGACGCCGAGTCCGATCGAGGCAATGAGCCGCCACAGGTCGATCGACTCCGGCGTGTTCTGAAACGCCATGATGAAGGCGCCGACCGAGTACCACAGCAGCGCGAAGGTGAAGATGGAGCGGCGGCCGAAACGGTCGGACAGCCAGGAAAACGCGATCGTGCCGATGAACAGGCCGAGGAACAGCGCGGCGACGAAGCTGGCAAAGCCCTGCAGGTCGAACAGGCCGGCCGTGGTCGGCTTGAAGATGCCGCCCTTGAATAGGCCGATGGCGATATAGGCGGTGAAGAACAGATCGTAGAATTCGAACCAGCCGCCGAGCGACAACAGCGTCACCAGCCGGCGCGTGTGCCGCGACGGCGGCAGTCGGTCGAGCCGCGCCGCAACGGTGATTGTTCCTTCCGCCATATCGTCCTCCCCCTTGTTTTGCCGGCGCGTGTCGATCGCGCCTGGTGCCGAAGTCTTTCACCCGCTATTTGCGCAGGCTCATGATATACGCGGCCGCCTGTTTGACCTGATAAGGCGCCAGATCGGGATTGGGCATGCCCTTTGGGTTGTCCAGGCCGCGATGCGCCGTGGTGATGAATTTTTCCAGCGCGTCCGCGGTCAGCCCCGGGCGCTGCGCGATCGATTGAAACGGCGGCCCCGGCGGATTGAGCATCGGCTTTCTTTCCTGATCGGGCGCCGCGAGGTGACAGATCGAGCAGATGCGGACGGCGAGATAATGGCCCTGGCTCACTGCGTCGGCGGCATTGCCGCCTTGGCTCCAGGCTGCCGGCGCCGTCAGGCAAACAACAGCGGACACTGCCAATGCGGTTCGCAAAGGTCGCAGCGTGTATCGCAACATTGAGCACACTATCCCGGTTGGGGCGGAACCGTATCATCCGCATCGGATACCGATCAACCTCGCGGGCCTCGCGATTTCGGCCAGGCGCGCAACGCATGCGCTGCTGCGCTGCGAAATTCGCGGCATTCGCCTTTTGCCGCCGATAGGATATGACGCTCGGCGAGCGGTTTTCCTCTTCGCACCCAATTCTGCACTCGATTCTGCACACGACCCTTGGACCCGATCATGGACGTTTTCGAAGCCGTCGACTCCCGCATGTCCTGCCGCTGGTTTCTCGACAAGCCGGTCGACGCCGCGATGGTGCGCGACCTGATCGCGCGCGCGGCGCGCGCGGCGTCCGGCGGCAATCTGCAGCCGTGGCAGGTCTATGCGCTCACCGGCGCGCCGCTCGCCGAACTCAAGCGCCAGGTCGCCGCCTTCGTCGCCGGCCGCGACGCCCGCCACATCGACGCCGAATATCCGATCTACCCGGCGACGCTGTGGGAGCCCTATAAGGAGCGGCGCGATTATCACGGCGTGCAGCTTTACGGCGCGCTCGGCATCGACCGCGGCGACGTCGCGGCGCGGCTCGAGCAATACAACCGCAATCTCGAATTCTTCAACGCGCCGGTCGCGCTGTTCATCGCCATCGACCGCCGGCTCGGCCCCGGCCAATGGGCCGATCTTGGCGGCTATATCCATGCGCTGATGTATCTCGCGCGCGGCTACGGGCTCGACACCTGCCCGCAGGAATCCTGGGCGCGCATCCACGAAGTGGTCCGCCCGTTCGTCGGCATGCCGCCGGAACAGATGCTGTTCTGCGCGATGGCTATCGGTTACGGCGATCATTCGCATCCTGCCAACAATTTCCGCGCTCCGCGCGCTGCGCTCGACGAGTTCTGCAAGTTCTTCGGGTTTGAGTGAGACGTTCGCGCCTCCCTCTCCCCCTGTGCGGGGGAGAGGGTTGGGGTGAGGGGGCCGTGACGCTTGACCGGGATCGCCGGAATAGGCCCTCACCCGCTTCGCTTCGCTCGCGACCTCTCCCGGAACGGGAGAGGGAAAATCAAGGGCGTTGTAGCGGCGACCCATCCTTTGATTTGTTCCTATTCATAAAAATCGAAGGGCATGAATTTCCGTGCCGCGCGCGGCCGAGCGGAGGCAACAACATTTTCGTTCTCGCGGCGCGACTTCGCGTCCGAGCTTTGCTGCAAGCCACGCTCAAGAATTCTCCCCCAACTAAAGCGGGGGTGCAGCGCCGGGAGGCGCCGAAGTCGTGGCCGCGCCACGCGGGCGAATGTTGCCACTCGCTCGCGCTTCGGGCGCGGCGCGCGCCACAGGACGATCCGCTTGCGCGAACCGCCTGCTTCGGGCGCGCTGCGCCTCCCGGCGCTCCACCGCGGTTTCTCGCTTAAGGCGGGCCGGCCCGCCTCGGCTTGGAAACCGCACTCGCTCCCATCACCCGGCATGCCGCCGGGCCATGGCCTTTACCGAGCGAGATTTGATTCGCGGTATGTAACTGATATAAGGACGAATGTCAAGAGTTTGTCTCTGACAAAGATACGACAAGCCCGTCTTCGGAGGTTGATCAGGACGTTCATGAATGCGTCCGGGCGACGACATGCGAGAGTCCCCTTTGCCCCGAAGGCCGACAACACGTGCATCGCAGCAAAGTGGCGCGAAGGGCCATAAGCGGACTCATGCACTGCAGCAAATCGGGGCGAGATTCGAGAGGGGAAACTCAATTAACTTACGCGTCGGCGTCAACTACGGGTTCCATTGAGCTAATGGCGAATTGTCGTCCAAAGTGCATTTCCCTTCAAATCTTGGATCAAAGCTTAGTGGCAAGGTCGCCATGGCCGCTCGCATTTACGACCTCTCCAGAAAACCCGGTCAATTGGCCCAAAGAGATCGAAAGGACGTTGTTCGTCATCCGGGGCAGGGGGTAAAATGATCGCGCTACCTTTGCCGAGGCGTCAGCGATCCTCTGCGACATGGCGTTTCCGACAAATGCAGGTCTGAATCTGTGGGTCGCCGTGGAGCGAATTATGTCAAACGAGAATAATAAAGCTCGGGAGGCACTTACGAGCCTTGAGCAAGAGCTTCGTTTGCTAGTGGACACGATTCCGACGCTGGTGTGGACAGCTGGACCCGAGGGCGACATCGAGTACGTCAACAAGCGTGTGCTCGAATATCTCGGAGCAACACTTGACGAAATCATCGGCAATGGGTGGGTCAGAAAAACATCCACCCGGACGATGTCGCGTTCAAAACAAGGTCTTGGCTCGCGAGAATCTCGCAAATCCCGGATTGCTCACGAGGCAGTCTGCAGATTCCGAGGAGCAGACGGTCAATATCGGTGGTTCGCCGTAAGCGGAGCGCCACTGAAAGCTGGCGATGGCCACGTGCTGAGATGGTACGGCGTCATGATCGATATTGATGATCGAAGAAAGGCGGAGGAAGCCATTCGGGAAAGCGAAGGGAAGTTCCGCGACTACGCCGAAACCGCCTCCGATTGGTTTTGGGAGATGGGTCCGGACTACAAATTCACGCTGCTGACCGAGAATGCGTTTGGTTCACACTCGGCCGATCGAATCGGCACGGCGTGCTGGGATCACGCTCTCGACCTTGAAACTGAGCCGGAGAAGTGGCGGCTTGTCTGGGCAACTCTCGATTCACACAAGCCGTTCCGCGACTTCGTATATCGCGGGTTGGGCGGCAACGGCTCTCCGATGTACGTGAAGGCCAGCGGCAAGCCCGTGTTTGACGCCAACGGAAGATTCCGTGGCTATCGCGGCACCGGCACCGATGTGACAGCACTCATGCGCGCGCGGGAGGAGCACGAGAGGTTACGCCAACTCGAATCCGATCTCGCACACACGAACCGCCTGAGCATGATGGGAGAACTGGCCGCCTCGCTGGCTCACGAAATCGCGCAGCCGATTGCCACCGCGCGCAACAACGCTCGCGCCGCCATGCACTTCTTGGACCGAAACCCGCCAGATCAAGACCACGTCACGGAAGCGCTCGCCTGCGTCGTGGATGATGCTGATCGAGCCGGAAATATCCTTGACCGTATCCGGGATCACATCAAGAAAGCTCCTCCGCGAAAGGAGTGTGTTGATCTTAATCAGGCGATCACTGACGTGATTGCCTTGGCGCAAGGCGCAATTGTCAAGAATGGCGTCTCGATCCAAACTCGCTTCACCGGGGGGCTGTCTGACGTTCAGGCGGATCGTGTTCAACTGCAACAGGTCGTTCTGAACTTGATCTTGAACGCCGTCGAAGCAATGGGCTCGATTGAGGAAGGAGTACGAGAGTTATCGATCACCACCGAGCAATGCGAGGCGAGTGGCGTCCTCGTAGCAGTGCGCGATTCCGGACCGGGGATTGATCCAGGGCATCTCGATCGTGTTTTCGATGCCTTCTACACCACAAAATCCAGCGGCGTGGGGATGGGGCTATCCATCTGCCGGTCGATCATCAATGCCCACGGTGGCCGGCTGTGGGCCGATGTGAATGCATCTGGCGGAGCCTTGTTTCAGTTCACCTTGGCCGGCGCTGGAAAGGAACTAACGCGTCCTGCGGCTCACCAGATTGGAGAGCCAAATCGAGGCACCGTACGAGACACTCCTCACTGATCGGCTTGCCGAGATAACAAACGACTCCATCGCTCAGGGCGCGGGCTCGCTCGCCGTCGTCGGGGCGACCAGTAACGAGGATTGTGGGAATGGCGTACCCCACATTGACAAGGTGTCTGTAGAGCTCAACGCCGGTCATCGTGGGCATATGCACGTCGGCGAGCAAGCATGCGGTTTCGGCAAGACGAGGGGAAGCGAGGAAATCGGCTGCCGATGCGAAATCCTCGACGGTATATCCCAGCGACGTCACGAGCCTCGTCGTGGACGCGCGAAAGAATTGGTCATCGTCAACGACCGAAACGAATGACGCTTTCTGCATGGGGTCTCCGGCAGCTCGTCCGAACCGCCATGCGGGCGACGCCCAACAATGTGGTCGCGTCCACATGCGATTTCCATAACGTGCGCAAAGATACCGCCGGTGCAATACCAGTGGCCCGTAAACTTTGGCTTATGCCAAGCGCCGAATTAGGCAAACTGCGCGCCAAGAGTCCCACCGAGCAGTGTCACAGCGCGTAAACATTTGTCTATGACGCTCGCGTCCTATGGCGCACAGTGGGACTGTTCATGTCCTCAGATTGGAACTAGCCTACAAACCACATGGCCACGCTAGAACTTTCGAACCGAGACAAAGGCTCATTATCCTTGGTCCTTTAATCGTGAGTAGGAGCGATGCTCGACGCAAACTCTACCGTCTTGGTCATTGATGACGATCCGGACCTTCGCGCGTCGGTAGGGCGTCTGTTGCGATCGCTCGGCCTGGATGCTCAGCTATTTGAGTCCATTTCCGACTTTCTCAAGTCCGATGCGCCGGATGGCCCCACCTGTCTGGTCCTCGACATTAGGCTGCCGGGGCAGAGCGGTCTTGATCTTCAGCGCGAGCTCGCCGCGGCGAACAGGGAACTCCCAATCATCTTCATCACAGGGCACGGCGACATCCCGATGTCGGTGCAAGCGATGAAGGGTGGTGCCATTGAGTTCCTTACGAAGCCGTTCCGTGATCAGGAGCTTCTCGACGCCATTCAGCTCGGCCTCTCTCGTGATCGCGCTCGGCGGGAGAATCAAAAAGCTTTGGCCGTCCTCAGGGAACGCTTCGAGTCGCTGAGCCTCAGGGAGCGCGAGATCATGGTTCAGGTCGCGCACGGCCGCCTTAGCAAACAAATTGCGGGCGATATCGGCATTGCCGAAGCCACCGTGAAGGTGCATCGCAGCCGTCTGATGCACAAGATGAAGGCCCGTTCGCTTCCCGAGCTAGGCCGAATGGCGGACAAGCTCAAATTGTTACCCGACTAGCCACATCACTTCCGAGCCGACATCTCAGCCTCCCTTGCACCCAGATACGACAGGCCGGACGTGCGGGTCATACGCGCGGTCAGTGGCGGCATGTGCGTTCCTTGTAACGGAGCTCGGGAAACGAGTCCCTTGACTCAGCTCGGGAGCGCGGTTGCGTTTTCGCGCTGGCCTGTAAGCCAAGGTTCAGCGCAGCGCAACAATGAGCGTATCGCATGCGACCTGCGCGCAATAGACCGCGGAATTCCAAGTTGCCAAATTGCGCTGCAGCATAGCTCAAGAGGTAAAGGAGACCGTTATGACCAAGCAAATCCGACAAACCGAGACGTCAGGATCGGTGAAGGCGGCTAGCGTCGCCGATTACATCGTCGAGCGCCTAGCCGCAGAGGGCATCAGCCACTGCTTTGGCGTCGCCGGCGATTATTTGTTTCCGATCTGTGATGCGGTCGATAGCAGTCGCAAGATAAAGTGGGTCGGCTGCTCAAACGAACTGAACGCATCGTACGCGGCCGATGGTTATGCTCGCGTTCGCGGTGCCGCTATGCTGGCGACCACCTATGGCGTCGGCGAGCTATCGGCCATCAACGGCGTGATGGGCGCCAAGGCCGAACGATCACTGGTCTTCCACGTCGTCGGCATGCCGTCCTATCAACACCAGCGCGTGCGCAAGATCACCCATCACACACTCGGCGATGGCGTTTTCGGCAATTTCGTCGACCTGTCCGCCGGCGCCGCATGTTGTCATGCGGTGATCACCCCCGACAACTGCGTCGTCGAAATGGAGCGCGTCATCGCCGAGGCGCACCGCGAGAATCGGCCGGCCTATATCGTTGTGCCGTCGGACTATGCGCTGTCGCCAGTGGTACCTACTGAAGTCAAGCCGATCGTGCTTCGATCAAACGAGGCGGCGCTACAGAAGGCGATGGCGCTCATCGCCGCGCGTATCAGCAAGGCAAAGTCCGTCGTCGCGTTTCCGGCCTTCACAGTTTCGCGGCTTGGCTTGCAGAAAGCAGGTACAGAAGGCGATCGAAGCGCTGGGTTGTCCTTTTGCCACAACGCTCATGGAAAAATGCGTGATCGACGAGGGTCATCCGCAGTTTGCCGGCATGTACGCCGGCGCGGCGTCGGATCCGAAAACGCGGCAAATCGTCGAAGGCGCCGATCTCGTGCTCGATCTGGGCGGCGTCAATTTGAACGACATCACCACCGCCGCCTATTCCGCCAAGCTTGATCCGTCCCGCTTCATTACCGTCGGGCTCAACGACGTCAGGATCGGAGACGATGTGATTGCCGGTGTACGGCTTGCGGACGTGCTCGCGGAACTGGGCAAGCTCAAGCCACCTTCGGCGCCCTATCGGGGAACACCGCAAGGACTTGCGCCCGTGAACGGCAAGTCATCGGACAGGATCACCATGGATGCGCTTTATCCGCGCTATGCGAAGTTCCTGCGTGCGGGAGACACCATCGTCCTCGAAACCGGCAGCACAAGTTCGGGCATTACGCCAATGATCCTCCCCGACGGCGTAGGCGTCGAGGCGCAGGTTCTGTGGGGATCGATCGGTTGGGCGACACCTGCTGCGTTCGGCGTTGCGCTTGCCGATCCCGACCGGCGCACCGTGCTAATCACCGGCGAAGGCTCCCATCAGCTGACGGCGAACGACATCGGTGCCATGGGACGGTTCGGCGCCAACGTCATTGTCCTCGTCCTCAACAATAGCGGCTATCTCATTGAGCGAGCGCTGGAAGAAAACCCGAACTGGACTTACAACGATCTTGCGCCTTGGAACTACGCCGAACTGCCGAAGGCACTCGGATGCTCGGATTGGTACACGGCGCGGGTGACCACCCTTGGCGAGCTCGACGAGGCGATGAAATCCGCGCGTGCCAGCAAAACCGGGGCGTATATCGAGATCATCGGCGGCAAAATGGACATGCCGCCGGCTCTTGCCTACGCGCACGGCCGACTGAAGGCTATGTACGGCGACACGCCATAATAAGCCTCGACGGAAACAACAGATGGCGGGAGCAGGTGTGCTCTCGCCATCTGTGAGCAAGATGGCCGTCAATTTAAGGACGGCGAAGGCGCTCGATCTCACTTTTCCGCAGACCGTGCTCAGCCGTACCGACGAAGTAGTCGAGTGATCCTTTCGCAATGCGTCAATTAACGGCTGCCAGAGACCGCTTTGGGTCATTCGCGACAGGGGCGAGGTCGGCATAGTTTCTGTCATGTCGGCTATCCGCCGAAAGCGTGCCCGATTGGCGCAATTAGCGTCTACCTCGATGGGCCTGGCAGGGGGCCCTTAAGGTGAGTTCGTCGATGTCGGATCAAGTCCGGCAATGACGATGGGATGCCCGCAACGGGCTGACGCGCGCAGCCTTGTCGCATCCGAAATACCCTCGCCTCAAAAACCGTTCGCGCCTATGCTCTGCATCGGGAAACGCTCAAATCCACATCGGGGGGCATCGTCATGAAGTTTCATCGTCGTCACGCGCTGCGGCTGGCCGCCGGCGCTGCCGCTCTTCCCTTCGTGCCGCGGCTTGCGTCGGCGCTCGATTATCCCAATCGTCCGGCCCGCGTGCTGGTCGGCTATACGGCGGGCAGCTCGCCCGATGTCGAGGGCCGGCTGATGGGGCAATGGCTGTCGGACCGGCTCGGCCAGCAATTCGTGGTCGAGAACAAGCCCGGCGCCGGCACCAATCTGTCGACGGAAGCCGTCGCCCGCGCCACGCCCGATGGCTATACGCTGCTGGTGATCGCGACCCCGAACGAGATCAGCGGGCTATTGCACGACAATCTCACCTTCAACATCCAGCGCGACATCGCGCCGGTGGCCTATTTCGGCGCCACGCCCTTTGTCATGGTGGTGACGCCGTCGTTCCCGGCGCAAACGGTTCCCGAATTCATCGCCTACGCCAAGGCCAATCCGGGCAAGATCAACATGGCCTCGAACGGCACCGGCAATCTCACCCATATCGCCGGCGAGTATTTCAAGATGATGGCCGGCGTCGATCTCTATCACGTGCCGTATCGCGGCGAGATGGAGGCCCAGGCGGATCTGCAATCGGGCCGCGCCCAGGTGATGTTCGATCCGATCATCGCCTCGCTCGGCTTCATCAAATCCGGCAAGCTGCGCGTGCTCGCGGTGACGACGCCGCAGCGCGTCGCTTCGCTGCCCGATACGCCGACCGTGAACGAATTCGTACCCGGCTATGAAGTCACCGGAGGACTGGGCCTCGGCGCCACCAACGGCACGCCGGCCGAGATCATCGACAAGCTCAATACCGCGATCAATGCCGGGCTGGCGGACCCGACATTGCGCGCGCGCTTTGTCGGCCTCGGCAGCATACCGATGCCGATGAGCCCGGCGGAGTATGGCAAGCTGATCGCCACCGAAATCGACAAGTGGGGCAAGGTGATCAAGTTCGCCGGCATCAAGCTGACGTAACGCGGGCAGCGACGGAAGACGTGGATGCCCGCAACGAGTGCGGGCATGACGCGCTCAGGGCGTCGTGTTGAGCCCGTCAATTTACTTACTGTCCCCAATGTGATATGAGATGAACCGAAAAAAGAAGAGTGATCCGCGATGAATCTCAATGCGCTGGGCTATGTCGGCATCCGCACCAAGAGCCTCGAGGATTGGGCGGCTTATGGCACGCGTTTCCTCGGCATGCAGCTGGTCGACAAGAGCCGCGGCACGCTGGCTTTGCGGATGGACGATCGCAAGCAGCGCGTGATCGTGCATACCGACGAGGACGAGGGGCCGTCGTTCTACGGCTGGGAGGTCGCCGATGCGGCGGCGCTCGATGCGCTGGCGGCGCATCTGGAAAAATCAGGCGTGAAGATCGCGCGCGGGTCGCGGGCGCTCGCCGACGAGCGGCGCGTCAAGGATTTGATCGTGTTCGCCGATCCGATCGGCAACCGGCTCGAAGTCTTTCACGGCACCGAAGTCACCACCGAGCCGTTCAAGCCGGGCCGCTCGATCTCCGGCTTCCGCACCGGCGTGCTCGGCATGGGCCATGCCGTGCTCACCGCCGAGCGGCTCGAGGACGTGGTGCCGTTCTATACCGAGATCCTCAACTTCAAGCCGACCGATTATCTGCTCAAGCCGTTCAAGGCCTATTTCTTCCACCTCAACCCGCGCCACCATTCGCTGGCCTTCATCGATACCGGCAAGAACGGCATCCATCACATGATGTTCGAGGTCTGCTATCTCGACGACGTTGGGCAGGCCTACGATCTCGCCTTGCGCCAGCCGGATATGGTCGGCACCACGCTCGGCCGCCACGCCAACGATCAGGTCACTTCGTTCTATTCCTATTCGCCGTCGAAGTTCCTGGTCGAATACGGCTGGGGCGGCCGCTCCATCGACACCGCGAACTGGACGCCGCATGAGCGCACCGAGGGCCCCAGCCTGTGGGGCCACGACCGCATGTGGCTGACGCCGGAAAAGCGCGAAGAAGCGCGCAGCATCCGCGTCGGGGTCGCCGAGTCAGGCGGTCGCGCGCCGCTCAATGTTATGGACGGCAATTATCTGCGCGCCGCCGACGTTTGCCCGTGGTGGAACGCCAACGTGCCGGCGCGCAAGACGGGATAGCAGAAGCCTACCAGCCGTCCGGCTTGCAGCGGACCGGTGACGACGGGTTGCGCGGGTCGCATTGGATGTAGTCGCCGCCGGGCGCGTTGACCAAAGTGAAGGTGGCATCCAAGCCCTGACCGGCAGCAGAGCCGTGGGGCACGTTGCGGCCGTAACCCGATGCCAGCGCTGCCGGCGCCGCGGCGGTGAGGAGTGCTGCAGCAAGCAGAAGCTTATTCATAGTCCGCTCTCCATTGTCCCAACGTCAGCTTTGGCCGGTCCGTCAGGACTGTTTTAACTCCTCTGGTCGCGTTTCCTTGTCGGACTGACCAAGCCGAGACATGACATGGCGGCACAAGACATGGCGACACAAGACATGGCGACGCAAGACATGGCGACGCAAGACATGGCGACGCAAGACGTGGCGACGCGTGGCGCTCATGCCAATCGCATTTTCGCGATTGCGTTGTGATCGGACGTTCGACCCTGCCTTTCGCTAAGGCGCCAGAATGGTTAAACTTGAGCGGACTGAGATGAGGGAGCTTGCTGCCATGAACCAAGCAGCCAACGATCGGAATCAGGATGAAGCCGACGCCGCGATTCTCAACGTCGACATCGACGACGTGGCGATCGAGGTCGCCGCGTCAGGCGTCGGGACCATCCCGACCGCGTCGGTCAATATGGTGCCGCCGAACTGCTGCGTGCAGCGGCCGGCGCGCAAAGCGGAGTAGGGCGCCGGCATCCCAAGGCGATCGGGGCCCTATGCCCGATCGCCGCCGATAGCGGCAGGCGCCCCCAATTCGGACAGGCGCCGCTCACCATCGGCAATCTGCCACTCGGTCAAATCGGCAAAGCTGCGGAATTTGCGGCGCACCTCGGCGTCGGGATAGAAAAAATCGGCGTTATAGATGCCGCGAAGTTGCGGGGATGCAACGTCGATCCAGCGCAGGTCCAAGGAACCGAGCAGCCAGCCGATGCCCGGCACGAAAACCAGCAATGCGCCGACGAAGAAAACCGCATAGAGCGTATCGAAAAGGAATAGTTTGATCGCGAGGGCCAAGGCGCCAATCGCCAAAAGCAGCATCACTGCGATGCAAAAGGCCTTCAGGATCCGCGCCAGTCGGCCATATTGAGCATACCGGGAGCGCAGGAGCGCAAGCTCTCGTTTGATCTGCTCGATTTCCGCGTCACGGTCCATAGCCTGCGCCCCAATTTGAGATCGTCATCGAGCATTGGACAACAGCGCAGCAACAAGGTTCAAACAGGTCACGTGCAAGAAGGCGCACGCCTTCTTATTCGATGCCTGCTTTTACCCCGAACGTGGACTTAAACCGCGTGTTTGTGAGTTCACGCCCTAATTCGAGGCGCGGCGCATCGCGCTCCAGGTGCCGTAGCACTGGTTGCCGGCGGTGCTCCAGCGGCCGTAGCCGGTCGTGCCGCGGAGCCGGCCGTAGCCGGTCGCGGTGCCGATGCCCTTCCTGACCGTTACTACGATCGCGCCACTCGACACCACGGCGCCGGAAACCTGGTAGCTGAAATCGTTGTCGGCCTGGCGAATCTGGCCGCCGACGATGCGCGCCGGATAGCGGTAGCTGGCGTCGCAGGGGCCGGCCTTGGTGCGGATCGACACGCTCCACAGCCCGTCATAGGCGCGCGATCTGGCATAGACATGTTTCTTCCCCGCCGCATGCGACGGCGATGCCGCGATTGCTGCCAATGCAAATGCGATTGCGATCGTCGAAACAATTCCTCCCGACTTTCTCATTTGGTCGCTCCCGGTTGTGCAATGTCGTTTGCTTGCGATTTGGCGTCGCCGTTCGGGTCGGTTGCCGGCAGACCAGGGTAGGGCGGCGGCGCATTGGCGAATGCGGCGGCGCTTTTGCCCTGCGCGAAGCCAACGTCGAACAACGCCTTCATGTAATTCGGATCGAACGGACCGCGGCTCGGCGCGTGGAAGTCCGCCGGAATGGTGGCGACGTTGAAGCCGATGCCGCTCTTCTTTGCCGCGATAAAAGCGCGGTCGAGCATCAGCCGCAGGTCGGCCTTCACGGCGGTGCCGACCGCTTGCGCCAGAATCATCGGCGTCGAGCGGTCGACCACGGCAAAATCCGGCTGCAGTCCGCTATTGACCACGATGTAGAGCTGGCTTGCCGGAATGCGGTAGCTGCTGTCGCTTGCCAGCAAGGCGGGCGGGGCGACGAAAAACTGGCCGCCGACGCCGCCGTCGATATGCATTTCGGCAAAGTGTTTGCCGTTGCCCTCGACGTCGATCAGCACCGGCGGAAAGGCGCCGGGGATGCTGCCGGAGGCAAGCAGCACGGCGCGGAACAGATTGAGCGCGACAGCGCCGTCGGTCTTGTCGCTCGCATGCGCGGCGATCGCGCCCATGTTCCAGACCACCGAGCGCCCGGCGTCAAGATCGGTGGTGACCACGAACAGCCGCCGCCCGGCCTGGTAGCCGGCGGCGACGTCGGTCAGCAATTGCGGCGTGATCTGTTTGGCGATCAGATCTTTCAGCGGCCAGGAATTCGACAAAGCTCTCGCCGGTCGAGCCGACTTCGAAAATATCCGCCGCCGTGATCTTGGTGTAGGCGTCCTTCAAAGCCTCGTCGTATTTCGCGCCGGCGAAGGCGAACGGCGCCATCAGCGCGCCGGTGCTCACGCCGGTGACGACGGCATAATCCGGCCGGTTGCCGGCGGCGCTCAAGCCGTTGAGGAGACCGGCGCCGAAGGCGCCGTCGGCACCGCCGGTCGAGAGGATGAGCCACGGTCCCGGCTGCGACGGCAGCGCCTTTTCGAAGTCGGACACCGAATCCGCCCAGAACCGCGCATCGGGCATGCCCGGAATGGCGGCGACCGCATCGTCGGCGGCGGTGAATGGCGTGCGCGGCGGAAACTTGGACTGCTGTGCGGCCGCGCCGGGCGCCGCAATGGGCGCTTTGTTGGGCGCTTTCTTGGCGCGGACGCCGGCTTGATGCCGCGCGCTTTGCGCCTGCGCGGTTGCCGTGGCGAATGGGCCCGGCGTCGGCATAAGGCACGTCGCCGCCAGCACGGCCGCAGCGGCGCAGGTAGCGATGGTCCAGCGCGCGGGAGGGTTCATTATGAGCTTAGTGTTCCAATGGCGGGCGCAGGTTCTGCCCGATTTGTGTTATTTCTCCGCAAGGCTTTGCAGAGAACACGACTGGCTTGCAGCAAATAGGCAGAACGGCTTGCGACCGCAATCGCGCCGAATGGGGGAGTCACGCCTTGCCCACAATTATCATCCGGCCTCGCCATTCCGTCTCAAAAGCCTCAATTCCCACGAAACTGTTACGGCGCTGCGACGTATCGGCTCATGCCGGCGCATAACTTCGATCAAGCATGCCGGTCGGCAACAAATTTGGCGCCTTCGATGAGGATGGCCGCGGCCGCCCCGAACGGCGTCAGCGCCGCTTCGGCTTCGGCGACGAGCTCGCGCAACCGCGCCTTGGCACCGTCGACGCCGAGTACGCTGACGAAAGTCGCTTTGCCGGCGGCGGCGTCCTTGCCGGTCTGTTTGCCGACCAGCGCCGGATCGCCTTCGATATCGAGAAGGTCGTCGGCAATCTGGAAGGCTTCCCCGACCGCAGAGCCGTAACGCTCCAGCGCCGTGCGCTGCGGCTTGTCCGCCGCGGCGAGAATGCCGCCGGCCTCGCAGCCGAAGCGAAGCAGCGCGCCGGTCTTCATCGCCTGCAATAGGCGCACGTCGCCGGCGCCGTGTTTTTGCGCGCCGAAGCGGCCCTCCGCGGCGAGGTCGAGCATCTGACCGCCGGCCATGCCGCCGAGGCCGGCGGCGCGGGCGAGCGCATTGACAAGCTCGATGCGGACGGCGGGATCGGCATGGGTTTGCGGCCGCGACAGGATGTCGAAGGCGAAAGTCAGTAGCCCGTCACCGGCAAGGATCGCGGTAGCCTCGTCGAATTTCCGGTGCGCGGTGGGTTGGCCGCGCCGCAATTCGTCATTGTCCATGGCCGGGAGGTCGTCATGCACCAGCGAGTAGCAGTGCACGCATTCGAGCGCCGCGCCCGCCATCAGCGCGTTCGGCCGCGGCACATCAAATAGGCTCGCGGATTCGACGATCAGGAATGGCCGGAACCGCTTACCGCCGCCGAGGCTCACATAGCGCATGGCGTCCAGAAGCCGCGCCGGACGGCTTAATTCGCCGGCGGCCGGCGTCGCGGCGAGGAGCCGGTCGAGGAGCGCCTCGGTATCGGCCGCGACCGCATCGAGGCGCGTCAGAAAAGGGCTGTTTTTGGCATCCATCGGGTTATCTACCTGAGTCTCCCTTTTGGCTTGCCTCCCGAACCTCCCCCGCCTGCGGGGTCGGCAAGGGCCGGGGAAGCGGGGTCCTATATCAGGTCCTACATTTAAGGGATAACGGGCGGGTAAAACCCCGCCGGAACCGGCTCTATCCGCCCCTGAAGGAGAATGTGTGGCGAACGACCTTATAGCGTCAATGGTGCTGGCGATCTGGCTCTATCTCATCGCCGCGCGCGGCGGTTTCTGGCGGGCGGCCGAGCGCGATGACGAGGCCGTCGCGCCGCCGGGCGTATGGCCCGCGGTCGCCGCGGTTATTCCCGCGCGCGACGAGGCCGAATGCGTCGGCCGGACCGTCACCTCGCTGTTGCGGCAGAATTATCCGGGCGCGCTCACCGTGATCGTGGTCGACGATCAGAGCCGCGACGGCACCGCGGACGTGGCGCGCGGCGCCGCGACCTTGATCGGCGCCGGCGAGCGGCTGACCGTGCTGCCGGGACGGCCGCTGCCGGCCGGCTGGACCGGCAAGCTTTGGGCGCAGCAGCAGGGCGTCGAATTCGCCGTGACCGGCGCGGCGCCGCCGGCTTATCTGCTCCTGACCGACGCCGACATCGTCTATGCCGAGGATACGGTAACGAATCTCGTGGCGCGGGCGGAGCAGGGCGGCTTGGTGCTGACTTCGCTGATGGCGAAGCTGCGCTGCACGAGCTTTGCCGAACGCATGTTCGTGCCGGCCTTCATTTTCTTCTTCCAGATGCTTTATCCGTTCGCCTGGGCCAACAATCCGCGGCGCTCGACCGCGGCCGCGGCCGGCGGCTGCATGCTGGTGCGCCGCGACGCGCTGCAGCAGGCGGGCGGCCTTGCCGCGATCCGTAACGCCTTGATCGACGACTGCGCGCTCGCCAAGGCGCTCAAGCGCCAGGGCCCGATCTCGATTGCGCTGACCGATCGCGTCCACAGCATCCGCGCCTATCCGGCGATCGCGGACATTCGCCGCATGGTGTCGCGCAGCGCCTATGCGCAACTGCGCTATTCGCCGCTATTGCTCGCCGGCACCGTTGTCGGCCTGGCGCTGACTTACCTCGCGCCGGTGGCGCTGGCGCTGTTCGCCGGCGGGGTGCCGCAGTTCATCGGCCTGTTTACCTGGCTGCTCATGGCTTTCGCATTCCGCCGCACGCTGCGCTTCTACGGCCGCTCGATCCTGTGGGCGCCGCTGCTGCCGGCGATCGCGGCGATGTATATGGCCTTCACCGTCGATTCCGCCTATCAGCATGCGCGCGGGCGCGGCGGCATGTGGAAAGGCCGCGCGCAAGCTGATCTTTCGAAGAACTCCAATGTTTCGGAAGCGCGATGAACGACGCCAGCACATTACGGTCGGGCAAGGGACATCGGGATGAGAATTTCCCGGTGGCGTCGTTCCTCATTCATCCGCGGCATCGCGGTCCGATCCTGGCGTTCTACAATTTCGTCCGCACCGCCGACGACATCGCCGATCATGCAACGCTGCCGCCGCACGAGAAGCTCCGCTTGCTCGACCGGCTCGAAGCCGGGCTGACCGGCGCCAATGCCGATGCGGTCGCGGTGCGACTGCGCGCCGTGCTCGCCGAGCGGGGGCTGCCGCCGAAACATGCCCAGGATCTGATCGCCGCGTTCAAGCTCAACGTCACCAAGCTGCGCTACCGCGACTGGGACGATCTGATCTCCTATTGCGCGCTGTCCGCCATGCCGGTCGGCCGCTTCGTCTGCGACGTCCATGGCGAGAGCCGCTCGGTCTGGCCGGCCAATGACGCGCTGTGCGCCGCGCTGCAAATCATCAATCATCTGCAGGACTGCAAGGACGACTATCGCAATCTCGACCGTGTCTATGTTCCGCAGGACGCGCTCGCCGCGAGTGGGGCGAGCGTCGAGGAGATCGGGGCCGCGCACGCGTCACCGGCGCTGCTCGACTGCCTGCATCGCCTCGCCGAGCGCACCGAACGTCTATTGAGCGAAAGCGACGGTTTCGCCGCGGTGATCGCCGACACACGGCTTGGTCTGGAAGTCGCGGTGATCAATACCTTGGCCCATCGGCTGACGCGTATTCTTAAGGTCCGCGATCCGTTGCGCGACCGGGTGCATCTGTCGTTGCCCGCGGTTGCCGGCGTCACGCTCTTCGGCATGCTGCGCGGCGGGGCGCATCGCTTCGGCCGGCGTTTTTCTGCCGCTACGCATAAGCCGCGGGGTGCTTAAGTGAACCAGCCCAGCCAAGCGGCCGAACGCGCCTCGCGCAGCTCGTTCTATAACGGGATGCGCATCCTGCCGCGCGCCCAGCGCAACGCCATGTTCGAGATCTACTCGTTCTGCCGCGCCGTCGACGACATCGCCGACGATCCCGGGCCGCGCGACGAAAGGAGCGCCGCGCTCGAGCGCTGGCGCAGCGATCTTGCGGCGCTTTATGGCGGCCTGGCCCAGCCGCATCTGTTGGGGCTCGCCGAAGCCATCCGCAACTTCGATCTCGCGCATGGCGATTTTCTCGCCGTCATCGCCGGCATGGAAATGGACGTGGTGTCCGACATCCGCGCGCCCGACACGGCGACGCTCGACCTTTACTGCGACCGCGTCGCCTGTGCGGTCGGCCGGCTGTCGGTGCGGGTGTTCGGCCTGGAGCGCGATGCCGGCCTGGCGCTTGCCCATCATCTCGGCCGCGCGCTGCAGCTCACCAATATTCTGCGCGACCTCGACGAGGACGCGTCACTGGGTCGTCTCTATCTGCCGCGCGAAGCGCTGCGCGACGCCGGCATCATCAGCACCGATCCGGCGACAGTGCTGGCCAATCCGATGCTCGGCGAGGCCTGCAAGACCATCGTCGCGCTGGCGAAAGCCGAGTTCCAGCAGGCGAGCGCCGTCATGGCGCAATGCCCGCGGCGACCAGTGCGGGCACCGCGCATCATGGCGGAGGCCTATCGCCTCATTCTCGACCAATTGATCGCGCGTGGCTTTGCGCCGCCGCGCGCGCCGGTGCATTTGCCGCGCGCCAAGCTTCTTTTGATCGTGCTGCGCAATCTGTTCTGATGCCGATTTTGTAATGAGCCGCACTATCCACATCATCGGCGCCGGGCTTGCCGGTCTCTCGGCTGCGCTGAAACTTTCCGCGCGCGGCGAGGCCGTGGTCGTGCACGAGGCGACCGCGTTTGCCGGCGGCCGCTGCCGCTCCTATCACGACTCTTCGGTCGGCATGACCATCGACAACGGCAATCATCTGTTGTTGTCCGGCAATCGCGCCGCGCTCGATTATCTGCGCGAGGTCGCCGCGGCGGATCGCCTGATCGGGCCGTCGACGGCCGAGTTTCAGTTTGTCGACTTGGCAAGTGCGCAGCGCTGGACGCTGCGTTTCAACGACGGCCGCCTGCCGTGGTGGATTTTCGATCCGGCACGGCGCGTGCCCGGCACCCGCGCGCTCGATTATCTGGCGCTGGCGCGCTTGCTGTGGCCGCCGGCCGGCAAGACGGTCGGCGAGATCGTCCCGACCAAGGGGCCGCTGTATTGGCGGCTGGTCGAGCCGCTCCTTCTTGCCGCGCTGAATATCGATCCGCCGCACGGCTCGGCGAAGCTCGCCGCCGCGGTGGTCCGCGAAACGCTTGCCGCCGGCGGCGCCGCCTGCCGGCCGCTGGTTGCGCGCGACGGCTTGAGCGCGACGCTGGTCGAGCCCGCGCTTGCTCTGCTGCAGCAGCGCGGCGCGAAAGTGCGGCTCGAGCATCAGCTTCGCACGTTCCGCTTCGGCACGCAGCGCGTCGATGCGCTCGATTTCGGCGGCGAGACCGTTGCGCTGGCCGAGGACGACGCTGTCATCCTCGCGGTGCCGCCTTATGCCGCGACGACGCTGATCCGCGGCTTGGACGTGCCGACCGAGTTCCGCGCCATCGTCAACGCGCATTTCCGCATCGATCCGCCGGCGGATCAGCCGCCGCTCCTCGGCGTGCTCAACGGTACGGTCGAATGGATTTTCGCCTTTCCGGGCCGGCTGTCGGTTACCATCAGCGCCGGCGACGGCCTGGTCGATACGCCGCGGGAGGAACTCGCCAAGGCGATCTGGGCGGAGGTCGCAAGCGTGACCGGGTTGCCGCCGGAATTGCCGCCGTGGCAAATCGTGCGTGAGCGGCGCGCCACTTTTGCCGCGACGCCGGCGCAGGATTTAAAGCGCCCCGGCGCGAAAACCGCCTGGCGCAATCTCGCGCTGGCGGGCGATTGGACCGACACCGGTCTGCCCGCCACCATCGAAGGCGCGATCCGCTCCGGCAACCGCGCCGCCGAACTCGTCACCAACCGCCGCGTTAAGCTGCAATGAGCGACATGATCCAAATGAGCGCGATCGATCTCGACCGCCCCATCGCAGCCGCGACCCAGGCGCTGCTCGCAACGCAGCGCGCCGACGGGCATTTTTTGTTCGAGCTGGAGGCCGACGCCACCATTCCGGCCGAATACGTGCTGCTGCGCCACTATCTTGGCGAGCCGGTCGATGCCGCGTTGGAAGCAAAAGATCGCCGCCTATCTCCGCCGCATCCAGGGCAGCCATGGCGGCTGGCCGCTGTTCCGCGACGGCGAGTTCGACATGAGCGCGACGGTGAAGGCCTATTTCGCGCTCAAGATGATCGGTGATGCGCCGCAGGCGCCGCATATGCACCGCGCCCGCGAGGCGATCCGCCTGCGCGGCGGCGCCGAGCGGGCCAACGTGTTCACGCGCTGCCTGCTCGCGCTCTACGGCATCGTGCCGTGGCGCGCGGTGCCGGAAATGCCGGTCGAGATCATGCTGCTGCCGCAATGGTTTCCGTTCCATCTCGACAAGATCTCGTATTGGAGCCGCACGGTGATCGTGCCGCTCTTGGTGCTGATGGCGAAGAAGCCGCGCGCGGTGAACGCCAAGGGCGTCGGCATCGGCGAATTGTTCCTCGAGCCGCCGCAATCGCTCGGGCCGACGCCGAAGGCGCCGCAGCAGAAGGCGTCGTGGTTCTGGTTCTTCCGCGGCGTCGACAATGTGCTGCGCGCGGCGGAGCCGGCGTTCCCCAAGCGCACGCGAGCGCGCGCCATCGATCGTGCCGTGGCCTGGGTCGGCGAGCGGCTCAACGGCGAGGACGGGCTCGGCGCGATTTTCCCGGCGATGGCCAACAGCGTGATGATGTATGCCGCGCTCGGCTATCCGGAAGATCATCCGCAGCGCGCCATCGCGCGCAGATCGATCGAAAAGCTTCTGGTCGTCCACGACGAGCGAAGCCTATTGCCAGCCTTGCGTGTCGCCGATCTGGGACACCGGGCTTGCCTGCCACGCGCTGCTGGAGGCCGGCGGCGAGCGCGGTCGCGGCGGCGGTCAGGCGCGGGCTCGATTGGCTCGTGCCGATGCAGGTGCTCGACGTGCGCGGCGACTGGATCGCGCGGCGGCCTGAGCCTGCGGCCCGGCGGCTGGGCCTTCCAATATGCCAATCCGCATTATCCCGACGTCGACGACACCGCGGTGGTGGCGATGGCGATGGACCGCCTGCAAGGCATTTCGCAACAAGGCATGACGCCGCCGCAAGACGGTAGCCAAGAGTTTCGCCGGCGGATTATCGCGCTGCGATCGAGCGCGCGCGCGAATGGATCGTCGGCATGCAAAGCGAAAACGGCGCCTGGGGCGCGTTCGACGCCGACAACGAATATTATTATCTCAACAACATTCCGTTCGCCGATCACGGCGCGCTGCTCGACCCGCCGACCGAGGACGTCACCGCGCGCTGCCTGTCGATGCTGGCGCAATTGGGCGACACGCAAAGCCCGGCGGTGACGCGCGCCGTCGATTATCTGCGCCGCACGCAGCTTGCCGACGGCTCCTGGTATGGCCGCTGGGGCATGAATTACATCTACGGCACCTGGTCGGTGCTATGCGCGCTCAACGCCGCGGGGCTGTCGCGCGACGCGCCGGAGCTGCGCAAGGCGGCCGCTTGGCTCGCCGCGATCCAGAACGACGACGGCGGCTGGGGCGAGGACGGCGCGAGCTACAAGCTCGACTACAAAGGCTACGAAAAAGCGCCGTCGACCGCCTCGCAGACCGCCTGGGCGCTGCTTGGCCTGATGGCCGCCGGCGAGGTCGATCATCCGGCGGTTAAGCGCGGCATCGAATATCTCAGCCGATACGCAGGGCGCCGACGGCTTCTGGAACGAGGCGCGCTACACCGCGACCGGTTTCCCGCGCGTGTTCTATCTGCGCTACCACGGCTATGCGAAATTCTTCCCCTTATGGGCGCTGGCGCGCTACCGCAATCTCAAAAGCGGCAATGCGCGAAGGGTGGCGTGGGGGATGTAGATGGCGCACAGCGACCCACAGATTTAGGTGACGGTCAGTTCCGGACGTTCTGCCGCCCTCCGGGCGGGTTTGCCGGTTTCGTCCCCCTCGTCTTTATCCGCACGGCCCTTGCATTTCACTGCCATACACATTAAATGTGTGTAATGTCAGAAACTCAGAAAAGGCGTGCCGACGCGCTTTATCGTGAATTTGGTGCGCTGATAGCGCGCTTGCGGCAAGGCGTCGGGATAGCCCAACAGTCCGAATTGGCAGCCCTGGTTGGTACTACCCAACAAACCATTAGTCGGTGGGAGGCTGGCACATCCCGGCCTCGGGTCAAACAAATTCCGCGCCTCGCCGCGGTCGTAAATGCCAAGCCGGAGGACCTTCTCGTCGCAGCCGGGTACGGCGTGCCGCCGCAAGTTCAGTCGACACCTGCAGCGACTTTCGACCAACCGTTTCCAATCGATGCCCTATCGCCGGAGAGCTTTGAAAGATTTTGCCGCGATTTTGTGGAGGCACAATATCCGGGCGCAGCCGTCCATCGCGCGGGTGGTACTGGACACGAGCAAGATGGAATAGACATTCAAGCGCGGTTCGACGATGGAACTGTCTTCACTTTTCAATGTAAGCGCGTCCAAGAGTTCGGGCCGCAAAAGGTACACACGGCAGTTGCCACGGATACTGTGTCGGCGTCGAAGAAGTTTTTGCTGGTAAGCCGAGTCGTCAGCCCACAGGCACGCGATGCCATTCACAAGCACGCCAAGTGGGACATCTGGGACAAAGACGACATTTCAGCCAAAATTCGGCGGCTCCCGAAGGTCGATCAACTTCGCCTAGTAGATACTTTCTTCAAGGGAAGACGCTTTGAACTTCTCGGCGAGAATGAGGCTGGCCCCTGGGAAACAACCGAAGAATTCTTTGCGCCGTTTGAAAGCAGTTCCGGTCTGTTCAATCATGTCTGGGAACTTGTTGGCCGCGCCGAGCCAATGCGGCTTCTGTCAGACGCACTGGACAACGAAGGAATCCGTTGCGTCTTTTTGACCGGATCAGGAGGCGCCGGAAAAACCAGGGTCCTGAAACAGGTTATTGAACAGTATGAGGCAGGCCATCGCGAGGTGGTGATCAGGTTTCTATCGCGAACTAGCGAGGTAACCAAAGCGGCTCTCGAGGAATTCGGCTCAAAGCGTGTCCTGATCGTCGTCGATGATGCCCACGACAGAAATGATCTTGGGCCACTTTTTCAGTTTGTTGCGAGTTCAACAGAGTCCGACGAAGCTCCTGTTAGCCTTTCGGCCCTACGGGCTCGATTCAATTAAGGCCCAGGCCAGCACATTCTCCCTCGTTGGGGATCCAGTGGCCGAGGTTGACCTTCCCGCCCTGTCTTTGGCCGAGGCGGAGAAGCTGGCGACGCAGGTTCTCAAAAAAAATTCCGGGCCACCGGAGATCGCAAAGGATATCGCCCGACTGACATTAGATTGTCCGCTGGCGACGGTCATTGGCGCTCAGGTGGTTGCGAAGGAGAAGACTCTCTTCGATCTGGCAAAGAATGAAGATTTGTTTCGTACCACGTTGTTCGGGCGATTTGAAAACGTCGTGGCCGGCGAAATAGGCCCGAAGGCTGATGAGGGACCCATCAAGCAAGTTCTTAAAGTTCTGGCTCTCCTTCAACCGTTCCATCCTGACGATCCCAAGCTTTTGACCGTTCTGGAGAAGGTCGAGGCGATCCCGCCCCACGAGAGTAACAGACTGATCAAACTCCTTACGAACGCGGGGGTGCTGTTTAAGCGTGGTGCGCGGTATCGACTCTCGCCTGATGTACTTGCTGATTACATCATAGAAGCCAACTGCATTGGGCCCCATGGTAAATCCACGGGCTACGCCGAGCTGGTCTTCTCGATCGCCGAGGCAGAGCAGATCGAGAACCTTTTGGTCAATCTAGCCAAGCTCGACTGGCTTCGGTCCGATGGCGACGCCACTAACAGCCATTTATTGGATGAAGTATGGGGCAAGCTTTCCCCAACCTCAAAATATGGTGATCCTTATATCAAGGCTGTGACGGCGGTGGCCTACTATCAACCGGCGAAGGCTTTGGAATTTGCCGAGCGACTGATCCGCCAGACACAATATCTCGATCAGCTGCCAGAGCTACTGAAATACGCCGCCTTCAACATGCGTTACGCCACGCGGGCCTGCGAGGACCTATGGGAGATAGGCAGGGCGGATGATCGCGAACTAAATCGGTACCCTGGCCATGCCATCCGCATATTGGGGGAATTGTGCGAAGTCCAACCTAACAAGCCTTATGAGTATAATGAGCTGATCGTGGACTTCGGCCTTGGGCTTATCGGCAAGCCAGATTCCTGGCAGCACCGCTTTACCCCGCTCGATATTGTAACACCGATCCTCAAAACCGAGGCTTACACCACCAGCGGTAATAGCCGATCGATTTCATTTAGGCCGTATTTTGTGAATGAGCGGTTTGTTGCCAAATTGCGAGAAAAGGTCGTCGGCGCAATTCTTGCGTTGCTCTCTCAACCGAATACAAAAATTGCGGTCTTGGCCGCGCGGCGGATCGGTGATGCGCTTCGTTACCCAATGGGGATGTTCGGGACAAGCGTCGATGACGCGACGCGGGCGAAATGGACCGGCGTATTCGTTGAAACATTAAAGGCAATTGAAAAGTCTGCTAAAGCGGAACAACTCGATCCACTCGTCCGCTACGTCATTGCGCGTGAAGTATCCTGGCATGCCGACCACGGACCCAAAGAGACCGGGAAAATTGCCCGACGGATCCGTAGTGGACTGCCAAAGTCACTCGAATTTCGCGTGCTGTGCGCGTTGATCGACGGCTATGGCATCGAATTGCGGCGGATCGACTCGATCAACCATCTTGCGAAGCAGGAGAAACGTCTCGACGCGCTAGTCGATGAAGTTTTGGCAGCGTATCCAAGCGGTGAAGTATTGCGAGCGCTCATCGCTCGCAATCTTGATCACCTAGAGGCAAACGATACCGAGAAAGGGGGATCATCCTTCATACTTTGTGACAAACTCATCTATGCGAGCCCTGAGTTAGCGAGGTCAGCTATCGATGATGCTTGTTCGGAGGCGCCGTCTAGCGTCGCCAAGTTTGCCCCAGCGGCCCTAGCTCGCCTTTGGCAACTCGATGTTGCGGAGGGCAGAGCCGTCGTTGCGCGCTTCTTGAAGTCGGGGCGGGAAAACCTAATTGCAGCGGTTGGAATTGCCTATTCAAGGTTGGATTTTGCCGCCGGCCGGCATGGGCCGGAGGAGTTTGAAACCCTAAAGCTTATCCTCGCTTCCGAAAGCGAGTGGGTGGCGCACACAGCCATAGCGGCGCTTCGCCGGTTAGCCCAAACCGACACCGAAGTGGCCATAGGCCTCGTCCCGTTCGCCAACATCGGAACATCCCACAGGCGCGCTGACGAACTGGCGTGCCTTTTTACGTGGCCGCAGATGATCCCGTTTAGCCGGCTTACTGAAGACGATCTAAACATGGTCCTTGAGAAACTCATGGCAGTCTCGGAACTTGATGGCCACTGGCTGGAAACTCTCCTTGCCCAAGCTTCAAAGGTGTACCCGAACGCGGTCGCGAATTTCTTCGTGCGGCGCGTGGACCATGCGGCGCAGACCGGAGATTGGAATTATCGCCCCTGCAATCATGGTCCCTACGGCCATGTTCCGCTTTGCTTCCGCGAAACCCAGAAATACGGATCGTTGCTCGCCACCGTTGTTCAATGGATGAAGCAGTCCAACTACGATGCCGACAAAAAGGTTCTGTTCGATTATCGAGCGCGCGAGCTATTTGAGACCCTCTTTGGTTCGTTCGATGGAGAAGTCGTCCAGCACCTCGACACCTGGTCTGCCACCGCCGACAAGAACGACATGCTCCTAATCGCTAATATTCTTCATGAGGCGCCACCAGATTTCGTGTTCACGCAGGCAGCGTTTGTTGAAAGATTACTTGAGCGCGCCAAACGGCTCGATGAGCAAACCTTGAAGCGTGTCTCTAGCGGCTTGTTCAGCTCGGCAATAAGCGGCATTCGCCAAGGCATCCCTGGCGAACCTTTTCCGCGAGACCTTGAAATGAAGTCCCAGGCAGAAAATGTGCTTCGCTCGCTCTCGCGTTTCGCGCCAGCTTACGAGCTTTACGAGGGACTTAAAGGTCACGCGGACTGGGGAATAGAGCGCGCCAGACTCGATCGAGAAGCGTTCGAGGAGTAACTGAGGATCGGACCATGGAACGATTTGAATTGACTATCGTGGCCCAGGGTCCGGACTCAATCTGGATAGCATTGGTCGTTGTCGCACTCCTCTGCGGCACCGCGCTGGGCATGACTTATTTGTTTTGCCAAAGGTATAGGTTTGCATCGAGAAAAAATGCGCTAGACGCCGGTGCCTCCCGCGTCGACTTCGAGCAATATCACTGAGGAGAACTGTCATGGCTCGCTTCCGCAAGCCCAATCCGGCCCGCTGCCCGACGCATCCCGGCGCCTTGTTGCGCGAGGACGTGATTCCGGCGACCGGGCGAACCAAGGCCGAGATTGCGCAATTGCTCGGCATTTCCCGCCAGCATCTCTATGACATTTTGCGCGAGCGCAACCCGGTTTCGCCGGCCATCGCGGTCCGGCTCGGCAAATTGTTCGGTGACGGCGCGGCGGTCTGGGTGCGCATGCAGGGCGCTTACGATACCTGGCACGCCGAGCGCGAAGAAGACGTGAGCAAGATTCCGACGCTGCGGGCGAGAGCGGCGTAGAGGTTGCATCGATCCGCAATTGGGCGCTGGCGCGCTACCGCAATCTCAAGAGCGGCAATGCGCGGGCGGTGGCGTGGGGGATGTGAGGTTCATAGTCCTACATTGCGACTTGCTCATTTTCCGGATATAATTCCGGAAATAAGGAATTGACAATGGACGCAAGGACAAAAGCTCTAAAGGCTCACCGCACCCGCCTGAAAAAGCGCGGCATGAAACGTGTCGAGGTGAGCGTGCCGAGAGCCGAGGCTGCGGTAATCCGCAAGGCGGCTTCAGCGCTCCGCGAACAGAGTGGGGAAGCTGCGCGGTTACGTCAGATTTTGGGTTTTCCTGCTTCCAGTGCCGGGGCGGAGAACGCAGCCGAACTGTTCGCCATGACTGAGCCGCTCTCGCCGGAAGGCGAGGCGCTGTGGGATGCCGCAATGACGCGAATCGAACGCGATCGGAAAGATCTCACCCTCAGTCGATCCCGCGACGCCCCTCTGTGAACGTCCTCCTCGACACGAATGTGATTTCCGAACTGAAACGCGGCCGGAAAGCTGCACCGCGTGTGATCGCGTGGTTCAGCACGCTGCCGCCACAGAACGTCTTTACCAGCGTCATTGTGCTCGGCGAAATTCGCCGCGGAATCGAACTTATTGCAAGACGCGATAGGCCGCAGGCTGAGGTATTTGAACGTTGGTACAGCTCGGTGCGGGAGCGATTAGGAACTCGCGTGCTCGCGGTCGACGAACCGATCATGACTCTTTGGGCACGAATTTCCGTTCCGAATATGCCTCCGGCTTACGATGGGCTCATTGCCGCGACCGCCCTTGTTCACGACTTGATCATCGCAAGCCGCAATACCGAAGACTTTCGCCGTGTCGGCGCAAAGGTGATCAACCCTTGGCTCGATCGGCTGTGATCTTCATCAGCCCGAAATTAAGGTGTTGCGCCTAAGCAGCGCTGGCCGAGGTCTGCGCCGCAGCCTTGTGGGCTTCCTTCGCCGCCTTCTCGCGTGCCTCGTTGGCGCGCATCTGCGACAGCGTCTGCTGCACTTGGCCGTCGAAGACGTACTTCGCCGGGCGCTGGTGCTCGAGCGAAATCTCCGGCGCCATCGGGCCTTCGGTCTTGATGCCCTTCCAGGCGATCATCGCCGCCGCCAGCGGGTGATCCATCATCGCCTGCGCCGCTGTCGGCTCGTAGCCGCAATGCGCCATGCAGTTGGCGCATTTTTCGTAGGCGCCGGTGCCGTAAAGGTCCCAATCCGTGGTGTCCATCAACTCGGCGAACGTCTTGGCGTAGCCTTCGCCGAGCAGATAGCAGGGCTTCTGCCAGCCGAAGATGTTGCGGGTCGGCATGCCCCATGGGGTGCAGTGGAATTCCTGATTGCCGGCGAGGAAGTCGAGGAACATGCCGGAGTGGGTGAGATTCCAGTTCTTGCCCTTGCCGAGCGCGAAAACCTTGCGGAACAGCTCCTTGGTCTTGCGGCGGTTGAGGAAGTGCTCCTGGTCGGGCGCGCGCTCATAGGCATAGCCCGGCGAGATCGAGACGCCGACGCCGAGCTCCGCGGTGAGGTCGAGGAATTTGGCGATGTCTTCGGCCGGATGGCCGTCGAACACCGTGCAATTGACGTTGACGGCAAAGCCCTTGGCCTTGGCGGCCTCGATCGCGGATACCGCCTTCTCATAGCCGCCGTCCATGCACACCGATTTGTCGTGATGCTCCTTGATGCCGTCGAGATGCACCGAGAAGAACAGATATGGCGATGGTTCGAACAGATGCAGCTTCTTTTCCAGCAGCAGCGCATTGGTGCACAGCGAGACGAATTTCTTGCGCGCAACGATGCCTTTGACGATCTCGCCGATCTCCTTGTGGATCAGCGGCTCGCCGCCGGGGATGGCGACCATCGGCGCGCCGCATTCGTCGACGGCGTCGAGGCATTCCTCGACCGACAGGCGCTTGTTGAGGATGGCGTCGGGATAATCGATCTTGCCGCAACCGGTGCAGGCGAGGTTGCAGCGGAACAGCGGCTCCAGCATCAGCACCAGCGGATAGCGCTTACGCCCCGCCAGACGCTGGCGCATCACATAGGCGCCGACCTTCACTTTCTGTCGCAGAGATACACCCAAAGCTACGATCCTTCTTTGTCTTATGTCTGTGGTGCCGCCGCCGAAAACCGTTCAATCTCGACTTTAGCGCAATCTAGACTTTCGCGGTGACGCGGCCGGCGGTGGCGCCGTCGGTCAATTCCGGCGGCAGGCGGAACTCTATGGTCTCGTGCCGGCCGTGGAGCTGGCTGACGTCGACCGGACCGAGCCGCCGCAGCGCGCTGATGACGTCCTCCACCAGCACTTCCGGCGCCGAGGCGCCGGCGGTGATGCCGACGGTTTTTGCGTCGTTAAACCAGGCCGGATCGAGCTCGCTGCCGTCGGCGATCAGGTAGCTCGGCGTGCCGGCCTCTTCGCCGATCTCGCGCAGCCGGTTGGAATTGGAACTGTTCTTGGCGCCAACCACCAGGATAACGTCGACCAGGTCGGAGAGTTCACGCACCGCGGTCTGCCGGTTTTGCGTCGCGTAGCAGATGTCGCGGGTCTCGGGGCCGACGATGTCGGTAAAGCGCTCGATGCAGCGCGGCGATGATGCCGCGGGTGTCGTCGACCGACAGCGTGGTCTGCGTGACATAGGCGACCGGGGTATCTGCCGGAATGTCGAGCTTGGCGACATCATTCTCGGTCTGCACCAGCGTCACCGGCTGGGCGATCTGGCCCATGGTGCCCTCGACCTCCGGATGTCCGGCATGGCCGATGAGGATGAGCCGGCGTCCCTGGCCGACATAGCGCTTGCCCTGATTGTGCACCTTGGTGACCAGCGGGCAGGTGGCGTTCAATACCGGCAGATTGCGCGACGCGGCTTCTTCCTCGACGCTTTTGGCGACGCCATGGGCGCTGAAGATGGTGACCGCATTGGAGGGAACTTCGGAGAGGTCTTCGACAAAGCGCGCGCCCTTGGCTTTGAGGCTCTCCACCACGTGCTTGTTGTGCACGATTTCGTGACGCACATAGACCGGCGGGCCGAATTTCTGCAGCGCCCGCTCGACGATCTCGATGGCGCGCACCACTCCGGCGCAGAAACCGCGGGGTTGAGCGAGTATCACTTTCATCAAGACCTCCCGGTCGATCGGCCGGTTTACATGACGGTTAATGTGTACGCTGCGGCCTTGCGTCGCAATAATGCGGCTGCCGCGGTTACTCAGTGCCTTGTCCAGTTACTCGTCCAGTTACTCGTCCAGTTACTTGGCCGCGAAGACGCTGCAATCAAGCCCGGATCCCTTTGCTTTAGGTTGAATCCGCCGCAGCGGCCGAGGAATGACCCCATAAACCGCCTCATTGAGCGGAAATGCGGCGACTTGTCCAGCGGCCTCCCGTACGGCCATTCCGCGGCCTCTTTGAACCAGGCTTCGCTCACGACCGTCCAAAGGCAACGCGGTTTCGTGCAACCGGTTCGGGCTTCCACGCGTTGTGGGCTAAATCGACGCAGAAATCGAGATTTCCACCATGGCGGCCAGGCCAGGGCGGCAAAACACGGCAAACGGGATAGGAAAATATCCAAGATTTCACTTTTCCAGCCATTTTGGGCATCTAGGCTCTTCCGCCGCAATTCATCCGTCACCATTTCGCCTTTCTCTTGACGCCTCAAACCCGTTCATCGATCCCCAATCCCGTTGACCATCCCATTGCGCTGACCAGCCCATGAAAACGATCACCGCCCTCGTTGTCCGCGCAATCGATCTTTGCGCGCAATATGCGTGGCCGGTGATCGTTGCCGCAATTCTGCTCACGGTCGTTTCGTCCTGGTACGCGGCGACGCATTTTGCGATGACGACCAACGTCAACCAGCTCATTTCGCCGAACATTCCGTGGCGGCAGCGCGAGGCCGCCTTGGAAAAGGCGTTCCCGCAATTCGAGACCATCGTCGCAGTGGTCGATGCGCCGACGCCGGAGCTGGTCGACGAAGCGACCGGCGCACTGGTGGCGCGGCTGTCGCAGCAGAAGGCGGTGTTTCAATCGATCGATCAGTTGAAGGGCGGCAGCTTCTTCGCGCAGAACGGTTTCTTGTTTGAGAAGACATCGGATCTGGCGCCGCAATTGAAGGCGCTCACGCAGGCGCAACGCCTGATCCAGGTGCTGGCCGGCGACCCGTCGCTGCGCGGCGTCATTCAGGCTTTGCAATTCGGCCTGCTCGGCGTGCAGGGCGGCCAGCTCTCGCTCGACAACATGACGTGGCCGTTGACGCTTGCTGCCGACACGCTCGACAAGGTCAATGCCGGGCAGCCGGCGAGTTTCTCATGGCACGAGCTGGTGCAAGGCCGCGCGTCGACGCCCGATGAACTGCTGCGCTTCCTGCAGATCCGCGCTTCGCTCGACTATTCCGAGCTTGAACCCGGCAAGCATGCCACGGATGCGATCCGGCAGGCGGCCAAAGACCTCGATTTCGCTTCCAAATATCAAGCCCGCCTGCGCCTGACCGGCCCGGTGCCGATGGCGGACGAAGAATTCGCCACCATCAAAGAGAATGCGGCGCTCAACGCCACCGTGACCATTGCCGTCGTCCTCGTCATTCTGTGGCTGGCGCTGCGCTGGGTCCGCATCATTTTCGCGGTCTTCGTCTGCCTTGCCGTCGGGCTGTCCATCACCGCCGCGGCCGGCATGCTGATGGTCGGCACGCTCAATCTGATATCGGTCTATTTTGCCGTCTTGTTCGTCGGTCTTGGCGTCGACTTCGGCTTGCAATTTTCCGTCCGCTATCGGGCGGAACGGCACGAGGTCGACAATTTGCGCGAGGCGCTGCTGCAGGCCGGCCGCCGCGCCGGCGCGCCGCTGACGCTCGCGGCCTTCGCCACCGCCGCCGGCTTTCTGTCGTTCCTGCCGACGGTCTACAAGGGCGTTTCCGAATTGGGTCTGATCGCCGGCGTCGGCATGCTGATCGCGTTCGCCACCAGCATTACGCTATTGCCGGCTTTGCTGAGCGTGCTCAAGCCGCCGAGCGAGCCGGCGCAGCTCGGCTACAAGGCGCTGGCTCCAGTCGATCGCTTTCTGGCGCGGCATCGCATACCGATCCTGATCGTCACGCTTGCCGTCGTCGCGGCGGGTTTGCCGCTGTTGTTCTGGCTGCGCTTCGATTTCAATCCGATCAATCTGCGCAGCCCCAAGACCGAGGCAGTCGCGACCTATCTCGCGCTCAAGACCGATCCGGAGGCCGGCGCCAACGATATTCAGGTGCTGGAACCGTCCTTGACGGTCGCCGACCAACTGGCGGCAAAATTGCGAACCTTGCCGCAAGTGGCGCGCGTCACCACTTTGTCGAGCTTCATTCCGAGCGACCAGCAGCAAAAATTGCCGCTGATCCAGGATGCGGCGAAGACGCTCGATCCGGTGCTCAATCCGACCGCGTCCACACCGCCGCCGACCGACGCGCAGAACGTCAGCATGATGGGCTCCACCATCGACTTTCTCAACCGGCTCGCAGGCAACGGCACCGGCGCGGGCGCGGTGGCGGCGCGGCGCCTCGCCGCCGCGATGGCGGCGCTCGCCAAAGCCGATCCGTCGGAGCGCCGGCGCGCCGACACCGTGTTCGTGCAGCCGCTGCACACTGCGCTCGACGATCTGCGCAATCTGTTCAAGGCGCATGAGGTGACGCTTGATAATCTGCCGCCGGACCTCAAGAGGCAGTGGGTGACTCTGGACGGTCAGGCGCGCGTCAACGTCGCGCCGACGGGCAATTCCAACGACAATACGGTGTTGCGGAATTTCGCGCGCGCGGTGGAGGCCGTGGCGCCGAACGCGACCGAGGGGCCGATTTCAATTCTCGAAGCGCGCCGCGCGGTGGTCAGTGCCTTCCTCGAGGCCGGCGCCTGCGCGCTGATATCGATCGCCATTTTGCTGTGGATCACATTGCGCCGATTGTCCGACGTGCTGCTGACGCTGGTGCCGCTGCTGTTGGCGGGCGTCGTCACGCTGGAAATTTGCGTGCTGGTCGACTTGCCGCTGAACTTCGCCAACATCATCGCTTTGCCGCTGTTGCTCGGCGTCGGCGTGGCGTTCAAAATCTATTACATCATGGCGTGGCGCGAAGGGCAGACCAACCTGCTGCAATCGGTGCTCACGCGCGCGGTGACGTTTTCCGCCTGTACCACGGCGACGGCCTTCGGCAGCCTGTGGTTTTCCAGCCATCCCGGAACGTCGAGCATGGGCAAATTGCTGGCGATCTCGCTGTTGACCACGATGGCCGCGGCGGCGGTGTTCCAGCCGGTGCTGATGGGCAAGCCGCGCGAGCCGCAGTCCGAAGCTTAGATTAAGATCACCGCCGTGCGGCGTTTTGCGGCGGCGCCATGAGCTGCGAGCGATGCGCCGGCGGACGTTTCGGGGCCACCAGATTGGGATTGACCGCCGGATTGGGATTAACCGACGGATCGAGCATGCTGTAGGCGGAATCGGGCAGCCGCGTCCAATATTGATTTTCGCCCAGGAGCTCGATGCCGATATAGCCGCGCACCACCAGCGTTTGGCCGTCGGGCGTCACCTTCATGATGGCGTGATAAATCTTGCCGTCGCGCGGGTCGAGGATGGTGCCGCCGCCGTATTTGTCGGCGCTCTCCTGCTTCATGCCGCGGATGATTTCGAGCCCGAGCCAGCGCTGATCGTGGCGATCGTCTTTGCACTGATCGCACACGACGTTCGGGTCTTGACCGGGCTTGAGAAACATCCTGGCGATAATGCCGTCATAGACGCCATCGTGATCGGTAATCAGGAACCAGCCGGTCGGCTGCTTGGTGTCGCTGTCGACGGCTTGCCAGAGGCCGGCAGGATTCGGCAGGGCAGGGCTGGTGCCGGCCGGCGCCAGCGGATCCGCGGTCACCGCTTGCGTTGCGGCGACCAGCAGCGAGAGCACCGCCGCGACCGTGACAAGTCTTGCCCGCATCGTCCGACCTCCCGGCAGGTTTCCGATGATGTGCGGCACCAGGCGCCGCGCCCGCATCGCCGCGGAAGGTCAATTATGCTCATCGCCGACCTCGCGCAATGGTCGCGCCGGGCGTCTGGCGATGACCCGAGGCCCCGCGCGGCGAATTTGACACAGACCGATATGGCGGCGGAAACTTGAATTAAAGGCGAACGAATGACCGCCGGTAAAATGGTATCGGCACCGAGGCGCCGCATGAAGATCGAAGCGATCGAGCCCATCGCGGTCAGTCTGCCGATGAAGAAGCCGGTGCAGATGGCCGGCGAGACCGTGACGCGGGCGGATAACGTCCTCGTGCGCGTCGAATCCGACGACGGCGTGGTCGGCTGGGGCGAAGCGGCTTCGGCGCCGACCATGACCGGCGAAACCGTCGCCAGCATGATGGCCGCGGTGGAGCTTTTGACGCCGGGCCTGCTCAAGCGTCCCGCCGACGATTTCGTCGGCGCGGCGGCGGCGATGGCGGCGCGGCTTTATGGCAATAGCGGCGCCAAGGCCGCCGTCGAGATCGCGCTGCACGATCTGGTCGGCCGCGCCAGCAAGCGGCCGGTCTATGCGCTCTTCGGCGCGCGGCAGCGCAGCCGCATGCCGGTGCTTGCCGTGATCGGCTCCGAAGATATCGCGGCGGATTTGCGCGAGGCGAAAGAGCGCTTTGCCGCGGGTTATCGCGCGTTCAAGATCAAGGTGGGATTGAGCGCGGCGACTGCCGACGCCGAACGCACGCGCGCCGTCTGCCTGGCGCTCAAAGGCATGGGCGAGCCGTGTCTTGTTTCTGCCGACGCCAATCAGGGCTTTGGCGTCGACGATGCGCTCGACTATGTGCGCACGCTCGGCGATTGCGGCCTCGATTTCTTCGAACAGCCGGTCGAGGCGCACGATCTTGACGGCATGGCGCGCGTGGCCGCGGCGAGCCGCGTGCCGATCGGTGCCGACGAGGGCCTGCATTCGCGCGACGACATCGTCCGCCATCACGAGCGCAAGGCCGCGCGCGGCGGCAGTCTCAAGGCGATCAAGCTCGGCGGCCTCTCCGCGCTGTTCGAAGCCAGCCAGCTCGCCGACCGACTCGGCATGAAGGTCAATATTTCCTGCAAGACCGGCGAATCGAGCATCGCCTCCGCGGCGGCCGCGCACGTCGCCGCCGCGGCGCCGGCGCTCGACTGGGGATTGACGGTGACCAATCCCGGCCTGGCGGAGGACGTCGTGGTCGAGCCGCTCACAGTGGTGCGCGGGCATGTCGAGGTGCCGGAGCGTCCCGGCCTCGGCATCGAGGTCGACGAGCGCCGGGTGCGGCGCTGGCAGCAAGAGTTTAACGCCAGGAAAGTGGCGTAGCCGACCCCGCCGGCCGAAGCATCAGGCGCCTTTGGCGTCCTCCTCCGCCTCGTCTTCCTCTTCGTCGATCACGCGCGTGTCGTCGGTTTCGATGAGACTACCGGGGTGGGCTTCGCCGGAGCGGTCGGCGCCGCGGTCGCGGGCCTCGTCGATCTGACCGGCGATGAAGGCCGCAAGATCATCAAAAGCCTGGTCGATCTCGGATTTGGGGATGCCGTTACTCTGGGCGTCTTTCACGCATTGCTCGGCCAGGCTTTTCGCCTGCGCCTGAAGGCCCGACGCGGTCCTGCCGGCGGCGGCAACGTCCTTCGCTTCGATCTTCTCCGACACCCAGGTCTCGACGAATTCGAGGGCGCGCACACTCATGCTAGTCTCCTGCTTCCCGTCGGCGACGAGAGTAGCATAACGCCATGGAAAAGCGCGTGCAGGCAAAGGAACTCGGCATCGCCGTCGTCGGCTCGGGCCGCATCGGCACGTTGCGGGCGCGGCTCGCCGCCAAACACCCTGCGGTGCGTTTTCTCGCCGTCTCCGACAAGGATCCGGCGCAGGCGAAAAAACTTGCCGAGCTTGCCGGCGCCGATTTTCATTCGGCCGACAACGACGCGGTGATTGCGCATCCGCAAGTCAACGCGGTGTTCGTGTCGACGCCCGAGGGCGAGCATGCCGCGCCGGTGTGCAGGGCGCTCGAGCTCGGCAAGCCGGTGCTGGTCGAGAAACCGCTGGCGCTCTCGCTCAACGACGCCGAGGCGATTTTCAAGACGCTGCAGGCGACCTCCGGTACGCTGCGCGTCGGTTACAGCCGGCGCTTCAAGGAATGCTTTCTGCGCGCCAAGGAGCAGATGCGGCTCGGCCGCCTCGGCAAAGTGAGCGGCGGGCTGGCGCGCGTCTATAATTCCCGCGCGCAGACTTTCGCCATCCTCAAACGCGATCCGCACGCGACGCCGGTGCTCGACGTGCTGACCTATTATGTCGACCTGATGTGCTGGCTGTTGGAAGGCAACCGGCCGGTCGAGGTGGTGGCGCGCGGCCAGTCCGGCATTTTCCGCGACGCCGGCTACAGCGCCCACGACGTGACCTGGGCGATCGTCACCTTCGCCGACGGCGCGGTGGTCAATTTCGGTATCAGCTATGCGCTGCCGGCGAATTACCCGACGCAAGGCCAATCGGATCGCGTCGAGCTCCTCGGCACCGAAGGCACCATGATCATCGACGACGACCACATGGAGCACCTGATTTTTTCGGAGAAAGGCATTCCGCATCCTTACGTGCCCGGTCACTCCGTCGAGATGGCATTCCTGGGCAGCAATTCGGCAGGCGATTGGGCCATGGGGGATTTCTGGGGCCCGCTCGGCAACGAGACGCGCGCCTGGCTCGATTTTCTCGCCACCGGCCGGCCGAGCATCCACTGCACGCCGGAAGAGGCGATGCTCAACCTGAAAACGACCTACGCCATCGAGCGCGCCGCCGCGACCGGGCAGGCGGTGCGGCTCGATTAGCCGGCGTCGTACGATATAATCCCTTCTCGATAGCCGGGGCATTATCATGAAACTTCCTCGCCGAAACGTTCTCCGCCTCGCCGCCGGCGGAGCCGCGGTTGCCGCCATGCCGCGGATCGCCAGAGCCGATGCCTATCCGGCGCGTCCCGTGCGCCTGATCGTCGGCGGCACGCCGGGCAGCGCGCCCGACGTGATCGCACGGCTGATGGCGCAATGGCTGTCACAGCGCCTCGGCCAGACTGTATTCGTCGAGAACAAAAACGGCGCCAGCGACAATCTCGCGACCCAAGCCGTGGTAGAGGCGACGCCGGACGGCTACACCTTGCTGTTGGCGTCCGCCAGCAATGCGATCAACGCCACGCTGTTCGCCAATCTCAAATTCAATTTCATCCGCGACATCGCGCCGATCGCCGGCGTCGTCAGTTTTCCGATGGTCATCACCGTCAATGCGTCTTTTCCGGCGCAAAGCTTTCCCGAATTACTGGTATACGCCAAGGCGCATCCGGGAAAAATCAACATTGGCACGCCGCCGCTCGGCTCGCCGCAGCACGTCGCCGGCGAGCTGCTCAAGATGATGAGCGGCGCCGACATTGTCTTTGTTGCCTACCGCGGCGGTCCGGCGGCGATCAGCGACGCGCTCAGCGGACAGATTCAGGGCGCCGTCGGCACCGTCTTATTGACGCTTCCGCAAATCAAGTCCGGAGGTTTGCGCGCCTTGGCGGTGACCAGCACGACACGCTCGGCGTTGCTGCCCGAAATCCCGACGGTCGATCAGTTCGTGCCGGGTTTCGAGGCCGGGCAATGGGTCGGGATCGGCGCGCCGAAGAACACGCCCGTTGAGATTGTCGAACGGCTCAACCGGGAGATCAATGCCGGACTGGCCGACGCCACGCTCAAGGCGCGGATTGCCACGCTTGGCGGCGTGCCGTTGCCGGGCTCGGCCGCCGATTTCGGCAAGTTTGTCGCCGCCGAAACCAAGAAATGGGGCGACGTGATCACGTTCGCCAAGATCAAGCCGGAGTAAGCGCCGCTGCGACGGACGGGCGGTGCGGCTCCCGTAATTGTGGCAGCCGGCGCGGCGCGAATCGCGCCGAGCATGTTGTCTTAATTCCGGCTCAAATGGGCCTGACGCTAGGCGGGTCGGTGGCGTTCAGGGGGGTATACGATGACGGTCCGCGTTCGGATGGCGCCTTGCCATATTTCGCCTGAGCCCGCCGCTTCACTCAACGCTTTCCAGCCTTTGCCAACCAACGCCGCGTGATGTGCGGTTAGCCGCCGCTGAGTAGTATGTTGCGTATTACGGTCTCACGTATCCGCATCTTTTTCGCCGTGCTGGGTTGCGCGATCTTGAGCGCGTCGCTGTTCGATTGGGCGCAAAATTTACGGGCGGCCGAGGCCGGTTATGCGTGGGTGAGGGCCGCCTCGCCGATCGCGCCCGCCGTCGAGACCGCCGAGATATGGCAAGTGGCGGCAAGCTGCGTGCGGCCGTTCTTCGTCAATGCGGTCCTGCAATCGAAAGTCCGGCTCAACAACCATTACGCCTTGGCGCCCGCGGAGGTTCGCGCGTGGCGCTCTCGTCCGATGAGCGAAGGCCTTCCGCCGGCTGCCAATCAAACTGGCGGCTTGTATCGCCTCGTCAACGAGCAAGACGGCAGCGGGCAAAACTCCGCGCAGATGGAACGCGGCGCGATGCTGCACGTGCGCTATGCCGAATGGTACGCCAACCTGTTCAAGCTCGAGGTCCAAGCCCACGAGTGGGAACGACGATTGGCCGATATTGCCGATCAAAGCGTGACGGTCAGCGAAGCCACGCGCAAGAGTTTCGCAGCCTATGGCGGCCGCGGCATCGAACGGGTCGGCGGCCAAGGCGATTTCGACCATTACCTGCTGGTTCTGTTGGGGCTCGGCGGCTTCGCCGACGATCAAGAACAGGCGATCAGAGCGGATTGCGTCAAATTTATTCCGGTCAAGAAGATCTTCAAAAGCGCGAACTACCTCGGCGAAATGTGGCGCTGGCCGGTCGATGATGCCGCGGCTTTCTCCTTCGGCCTGGAGCTTGTGTTGATCGCAATCCTCTTTATTCCCATCGACCTGTGGATCGCCACCGGCGATCTTCGGGTCGTCAGGCGGTATATCGGCGAGGAGGTGAGCCGCCTCATGGTCAAGCTCCGCAGCCTGCCGCGCAGCAAATTCGCGCTGGCACTGCTGCGCGTCGTCCGGGCGATCTTGGCCCGCACCCGTGCCATCCTGATGGCCCGCACTTTTCCCGGCCCGGCGGTCGGCGAAATTCGCTTTGTCTCCAAGCTCGCCGCCATTCGGCTTCCGGCTACTGCCCCCGACGTGCGGGCGCTGATCGACTACAAGAAAGTCTTCGACACCTGCGTGGCATGGCCCAGGCGCGCGATGACGGTTCTTTCGACAATCGAAAGCGGCTGAGCGCCGGCGATTTGTTGCCGGGAAATTCCGATTGCGATATGTCCCAGCGCTTGGGGCGGGCACAGACATTTTTCATTCCAAAGGGGGGAAACGATGCCAGGCGGGTTCGCGGATAAGGTCGCGGTCATCACCGGCGGCAGTCGCGGCATCGGCCGCGAGATTGCGGTCGAATTCGGCCGCGCGGGCGCGCGGACCGTTATTGTGTCGTCCTCGGCGGAGCACCTCGCCGCCGCGAGCAAGACCATCGCCGCTGCCGGCGGGCCGGCGCCCGTTGCGGTCGCGGCGGACCTGCGCCACCTCGATGGCTGCAAGCAGGTGTTTGACGCGGTGAAGGACAAATTCAACCGCTGCGACATTCTGGTGTGCTCGGCGGGCGCGACCCGCGCCGGCAATTTCGTCGACTTGCCGGACGATGCCTGGCTCGACGGCTACGCGCTAAAACTGTTCGGCTGCGTGCGCATGTGCCGGCTGTTCTGGCCGCTGCTCAAGGCGGCGCAGGGCTTCGTCGTCAATATCGGCGGCGGCGCGGCGCGCTCGCCCGGCGCCGATTTCTCGATCGGCGCTTCGGTGAACGCGGCGATGGGCAACTTCTCCAAGGCGCTCTCCCAGCTCGGCAAGCGCGACGGCGTCAACGTCAATGTCATTCATCCCGGCGCGACCGAGACCGAGCGTTTTTATCAGCTGATCGAGCAGCGCTCGAAGGCGTCCGGAAAATCGGTCGAACAGCTCAAGCAGGAGGCGACCGCCAAAGACGGCCTGCGCCGGCTGGGCAAGGCCGCAGACGTCGCGGCGCTCACTTTGTTCCTGTGCTCCGAGCAGGCCCGTCACATTCAGGGCACCGCCATTGCGGTCGATGGCGGCGCCACCGTGGGTTATTATTGACGATGCCGAGGCGATCGGACACAGCAAAGACCCAATCTTAGATGTTCTCGGCGCTACGCCTGCTTTTTCTTTGCCACGGGTCTGTGGCATAGTGTGCGGCAGACCCGGGGTGACGTTGCTTACTCTTGAGCTGATGGCAATAGAACTCGACCCGCTCAAACTGTCCTCGCCACGCATCTTCCTGTTCCGGATGCTGGTGTTCGTCGTGCTGTTCGGCGTGATCGTGTTTCTGCTGTACAAGCAGATCAAGATCGCGTTCATGGCCAATCCGCCGCTCAACGCCCTGATCATCCTGGTGCTCGCCATCGGCATCGTGCTGGCGTTCCGGCAGGTGCTGCGGCTCTATCCCGAAATTGGCTGGGTGAACCGGTTCCGCCGTGCCGATCCCGGTCTTGCCGTCAAGCGGCCGCCGGTGCTGCTGGCGCCGATGGCGGCCATCCTCGGCAGCCGCATGGGCCGCATGGCGATTTCCGCGCAAATGCTGCGCGGCATCCTGGATTCGATCGCCACTCGTCTCGACGAGGCGCGTGACATATCGCGTTACATGACCGGGTTGCTGGTGTTTCTCGGGCTGCTGGGCACGTTCTGGGGCCTGATCCAGACGGTGGGCTCGGTCGGCGGCGTCATTCAGGGACTGAAGGCGACCGGCGACGCCGCTTCGATGTTCAACGCCTTGCGCGAAGGCCTTGCCGCGCCGCTAAGCGGCATGGGCATCTCGTTTTCGTCGTCCCTGTTCGGGCTTGCCGGCTCGTTGGTGCTCGGATTTCTCGATCTGCAATCGAGCCAGGCACAGAACCGCTTTTACACCGAGCTGGAAGACTGGCTCTCCACCGCGGTGTACGACCACGCCGCCGAGCCGGTCGCCGCCGCCGGCGGCGTCGGCGAAATACGCGGCGCCATCGAGCGCCTGCACGCTGCGGTCAATGAAGCGGGCGGCAACAAGGCAGCCACCGCGGTGATGTCGGACCTCGCCGAGGCGATCCAAGGCCTGGTCAACCAGATGCGGACCGAGCAGCAGACCATCCGCGATTGGGTCGAAAGCCAAGCCGGGCAGCAGGCCGAGCAGCATGGCGAGATCAAGCGGCTGTTGGAGATGATCGTGCGCGAGGACGCCAACTCATGAGCCAAAGGTAGAGGGTAGCGCGCATGGCGTTGGCACGAACGCGCCGCGGCGAAAGCGGCATGAACTATTGGCCCGGCTTCGTCGACGCGTTGTCGACGCTGATCCTGAGCATCATTTTTCTGCTCAGCGTTTTCGTCGTGGTGCAGTTTTATCTGCAGCAGGAAGTGCAGGGCAAGAACGCGGCGCTGGAGCGCCTTAACGCGCAGATCGCCGGGCTTGCCGAGCAATTGTCGATGGCGAAGACCGACAAGGCCGATCTGGAAAGCCAGCTTGCCGGCCTGCAGGCGTCGCTCGCCGGCGCCCAGAGCGACCGCGATAAATTCCAGGCCCTCTACCGCGGCGCGGCCGCCGGTGCGGCGGCGGCGCAGGGCAAGGTCAACGAGCTGTCCGGTGAGCTCGCCGGTGCGCAGAGCGACCGCGACAAATATCAGGCGCTCTATCAGGGCGCCGCCGCGGATTCGACGGCGGCGCAAAGCAAAGCCGACGCGCTGTCCGGCCAGCTCCAAGGCGAAAAAGATGTTTCCGCGAAGGCGCTGGCCCAGGTCGAGACGCTCAACGCGCAGCTTGCGGCGCTGCGCCAGCAGCTCGCGGCGCTCAACACCGCGCTCGACGCGTCCGAGAAACAGGACGCGCAATCGCAGCAGAAGATCACCGACCTCGGCCAGCGGCTCAACGTCGCGCTGGCGAAGGACGTCCAGGAGCTCTCCAGCTACCGCTCGGACTTCTTCGGCAAGCTGCGCACCATACTCGGCAACCGGCCCGACATGCGCATCGTCGGCGACCGCTTCGTCCTGCAATCGGAAATTTTCTTCGATTCGAGCAAGGCCGACCTCAAGCCGGAAGGCCGCGCCGAGCTCGACAAGGTGGCGGGCGCGATCGTCGAACTGGAGAGCCAGATTCCTCCCGACGTTGCCTGGGTGCTGCGGGTCGACGGCCATACCGATGTGCGGCCGATCAGTGGCGGGCAGTTCAAGTCGAACTGGGATCTGTCGGCGGCACGCGCGATCGCGGTGGTGCAGTATCTCATCGACAAGGGCGTCGCGCCGGACCGGCTGGTCGCGGCCGCCTTCGGCCAATATCAGCCGATCGACACCGGCACCACCGAGGACGCCTACCGCCGCAACCGCCGTATCGAGTTCAAGCTCACCGAACGCTGATGTCCGGCGCCAAGTCGAAACGAAGAAGCCCGGGGAACCCGGGCTTCTCGCAAGATAGTTCCCACACTTGGAACAAAATGAGGAAAACAACGCCGACGGCGTCGGCGCTTGCTTATTCCACCTGATCATGCGCTGTCATGCAGTCGCGGTAGACCGCCAATTGCGTCGTTTGCCACGTGCTGAAGCTCCATTTGCTGGCTTTCGTGCTGCAGTCGTGGATTGCCGCATATCTGGCCGACTCACCGGGGGAAGCCGCGGCTTGGCCCTGCTCCGTGCCGCCGGGGACGGTCTGGTTCTGTTCTAGGCCGCTCGGGGCATAGAGATACAGCTGTCGCGAGCGGGGCCGTTGCGAAGTGCGCGCCACGTGATGCCGCTTTTGAGTTGACGGCGCAGGCGCCGTGTTCGTGGAATTCGTCAGGCCGGCTGCGAATGTGGCTGAGGTCGCACCCAACAGGAACGCCAGCGCCACGGCGATTGCCTTCGATGACATGGTCCATCTCCGTTTCTGCTTGTACTGCGTGGTGAACGACTCCCCACGCGTTGTGTTCGTTCACATAAATTTGTGGGCAGCCCGGCGGACGAAAGAAACGCATCGGATGTCACGAGACCGCAACAAAGAAACTCGTGTTCGGACCCGGCACGGCAACGTCAAACCGCCAGCCGCCTGCTCCCCAGATGAAGCGCCTCGACCGGCTGAGGGCCTTGGGAATGCCGCCGCGACGCAGTAAGTTGCCGGCCCGTTCAATAGCCGCGGCGAGGACCGATGGACGACAATACAATGCCGGACCAAACCGGCTACCGTTTCATCGGCAAGCCGATGCCGCGCAAGGAGGATGCGCGGCTCGTGACCGGCCACGGCCGCTTCACCGACGATTTCAGTCTGGACGGCCAGGCCTATGCGGCGACGGTGCGCTCGCCCTATCCGCATGCGCGGATCGTCGCGATCGATGCGGCGCGGGCCAGGGCGATGCCGGGCGTGCTCGGCGTGTTCACCGGCGCCGATTGCGCCGCCGACAATCTCAAGCCGATTCCGCACGATCCGCTGCCCAAGACCAAATTCGACATGAAACTTAGCGCGCCGGGCGGCGGCGCGGTGTTCATCGGGCCGCATCTGCTGTTGCCCGCCGACAAGGCGCGGCATGTCGGCGAGGCCGTCGCCATGGTGGTTGCGGAAACCAAAGCCCAGGCGATGGACGCTGCGGAGGCGGTGGAGGTGACTTACGAGGAACTGCCGTTCGTGCTGCATTCCGAAGACGCGATGCGCCCCGGCGCGCCGGCGGTCTGGGACGAAGTGCCGAACAACGTGCCGGTCGATACGCCGTTCGGCGATGCCGAGGCGACCGACCGCGCTTTCGCGCAGGCGGCGCATGTCGTGAAACGGAAATTCCATGTCGGCCGCGTCACCGGCGTGCCAATGGAGCCGCGCGCCGCGCTCGGCGCCTACGATGCCGCGACCGGGCGCTCCACGCTTTACGCCGGTTCCGGCGGCGCGGTGCGGCAGAAGAACGAACTCGCCACGGTGCTCGGCATCGCGCCGGAGCGGCTCCACGTGCTCGCGTACGACATCGGCGGCAATTTCGGCACCCGCAACCGCGTCTTCGTCGAGTTCGGCCTGGTGCTGTGGGCGTCGCAAAAACTCGGCCGCCCGGTCAAATACACCGCCACGCGCTCGGAAGCGTTCTTGAGCGATTATCAGGGCCGCGACCTCGTCACCGAGGTCGCGCTGGCGCTCGACGCCGGCGGCCGCTTCCTCGCCATGCGCGCGACCAATATCAGCAATGTCGGCGCCCGCTGCGTGTCGCTGTCGCCGCTGAGCAAGGGCGCCGGGCTTATTCCCGGCTCCTATGCCATTCCGGCGGCAAGCTTGCGCGCGGTTGCCGTCTACACCAACACCATGCCGACCAACGCGTATCGCAGCTCCGGCCGGCCGGAAGTGACCTATGCCATCGAGCGGCTGGTCGACGCCGCGGCCGAAGAGCTCGGCATCGATCGGGTCAAGCTGCGGCGCAAGAACCTCATTCGCCCGGACGCGATGCCGTACCGCAATGCGGTCGGCATGCTCTACGATTCCGGCCGCTACGAACAGAACATGGATTGGGCGATGCAACTCGCCGACTGGAAAGGTTTTGCGGCGCGCCGCCGCGCAGCGAAAAAACGCGGCAAGCTGCTCGGCCTCGGGCTTGCCAATTACGTCGAATCCTCGATCGGCGCGCCACGCGAGCAGGCGCGCATCAAGGTGCAGCCCGAGGGCCGGGTCGACGTCATCATCGGCACGCAACCGGCGGGGCAGGGCCATGAGACCAGCTTTTCCCAGGTCGTCTCCGACCTTCTTCATGTGCCGGCCGAAAGCGTGCGCATCATCATGGGCGACACCGACGTGGTGCACGCCGGCGGCGGCACCCATTCCGGCCGCTCCATGCGCCACGCCGCGACCGTGTTCGCCAAGGCCGCGGTCGCGCTGATCGACAAAGGCAAACAGATCGCCGCGCTCGTGATGGGCTCGGCGCCGGAAAACGTCTCGTTCAGCGACGGCCGGTTCGTTTCGCGCGACACCAACCGCACCTTCGACTTTCTTGAACTGGCCAGCGAGGCCGTCCGCCACGAACTTCCCGAGCCGCTGCAAGACGGCCTCGCTATTGTCACCGACAACGAGATGCACGAGCCGGTGTTTCCCAACGGCACCGCGATCTGCGAGGCCGAGATCGATCCCGACACCGGCGCCATGACGATTACCCGCTATGTGTCGATCGACGACGTCGGCCGCTGCATCAATCCGCTCATCGTGCACGGCCAGACCCACGGCGCCATCGCGCAGGGCGTCGGCCAGGCGATGTCGGAGCAGGTCTATCTCGATGCCGATTCCGGCCAGCCGCTGACCGGCTCGCTGATGGACTACGCCATGCCGCACGCCGACACGCTGCCGTCATTCGACACCGGGATCGCCGAGGTGCTCTCCCCGACCAACCCGCTCGGCATCAAGGCCGGCGGCGAAGGCGGCACCACGGCGGCTCCCGCCGCGGTGGTCTCCGCCGTGCTCGATGCCTTGCGCGAATTCGGCGTGCGCGACCTGATCATGCCGGTCACACCCTACGCGATCTGGACCGCGATCCAGCATGCCAAGGCCGGCAAGAGCTAACACCGCCACGTCCTTGACGAAGCGCGCGCGGCGAATGAGTGTATCGCCGAATAACGGCAGGGCTTTGAGGGAGAAACGAACCAATGGCGAACAAGATCATCATCAGCTGCGCGATCACCGGCTCGATCCATACGCCGACCATGTCGGACGCGCTGCCGATCACGCCCGATCAGATCGCCACCCAAGCGATCGACGCCGCCAAAGCCGGCGCCGCGATCCTGCATTTGCATGCGCGCGATCCCAAGGACGGCCGGCCGTCGTCGGAGGCGTCCGTGTTCATGCAATTCCTGCCGCGCATCAAGCAGGCGACCGACGCGGTGGTGAACATCACCACCGGCGGCGCCGTGACCATGACGGTCGACCAGCGCATCTCGGCCGCCAATACGCTGGCGCCGGAAATGTGCTCGATGAATATGGGCTCGATGAATTTCGCGCTCTATCCGATGGCCAAGCGCTACAAGACCTGGAAATACGATTGGGAGGAGAGCTATCTGCTCAACTCCGACGGCTACATCTTTCCCAACACCTTCCGCGACATCGAAAAAGTCTACAAGACGCTCGGCGAAGGCCACGGCGTGAAATTCGAGCACGAGTGCTACGACACCGGGCATCTCTACAATCTGGCGCATCTGGTCGACCGCGGCATGTTCAAGCCGCCGATCTTCCTGCAGCTCATTTTCGGCATCCTCGGCGGCATCGGTCCCGATCTCGACAATCTGTTCTTCATGAAGCGCACCGCCGACCGGCTGTTCGGCAAGGACTATCTGTGGTCGGTGCTGGCCGGCGGCCGCCATCAGATGAATTTCTGCACCGCCGCCGCGATGATGGGCGGCAATGTGCGCGTCGGGCTCGAGGACTCGCTCTATATCGGCCCGGGCAAGCTCGCTAAGAGCAACGCCGAGCAGGTGACAAAGATCCGCCGCATCGTCGAGGATCTCGGCTTCGAGATCGCCACGCCCACCGAGGCGCGGGCGATGCTCGGGCTCAAGGGTGGCGACCGGGTGAAGTTCTAGCCTGACGTCATAGGCCGCCCGCCATGAACGTCATCGATCTGCAAGGCCGCACCGCGATCGTGACCGGCGCGGCGCGCGGCATCGGCTATGCGACGGCACAGAAGCTTCTCGCCTCCGGCGCGGCGGTGGCGCTGTGGGACATCGATGTCGCCGCGCTCGACAAAGCCGTCGCGTCGCTCAAGCAACACGGCCGCGTCTATGCCGCCGTCGTCGATGTCACCGACGCAGCGTCGATCGCTTCTGCCGTCGACGCGCTGGTCCACGATGTCGGCAGGGTCGACATTCTCGTCAACAATGCCGGCATCACCGGCGGCAATGCGCCGCTGTGGCAGCTTGCGCCGCAGGTGTGGCGGCGCGTGGTCGAGGTCAATCTGATCGGCCCGTATCTCGTCTGCCGCGCGGTGGTGCCGCACATGATCGCGGCGGGTTACGGGCGCATCGTCAACGTCGCCTCGATCGCCGGCAAGGACGGCAATCCGAACGCCTCGCATTATTCGGCATCGAAAGCCGGCCTGATCGGGCTGACCAAGTCGCTTGGCAAGGAACTGGCGACGACGGGCGTGCTGGTCAACTGCATCACCCCGGCCGCGGCGAAGACCGAACTGTTCGGCCAGATGAGTGAGGCACATATCGACTATATGCTGTCGAAAATCCCGATGAACCGCTTCGTCACCGTCGACGAGATCGCGGCCATGGTGGCGTGGCTTGCGTCGGAGGAGTGCTCGTTCTCCACCGGCGCGGTGTTCGATATTTCCGGCGGCCGGGCGGTGTATTGATCGTGGCCGCGCGCCGGGCTTGACCCCGCGGGCCGTGCAAAGCTATTGCTCGGCCCTGATCCGGGCGGTTAGCTCAGCGGAAGAGCACTTCCTTGACATGGAAGGGGTCAGAGGTTCGATCCCTCTACCGCCCACCAGTCTCCGCTCGCGAAGCGAGCGAAGCCCGGGCCCCCAACATCGTTCGCGCGGCGACGGCTACATTCCTTCCGCCTTCTTGCGCTTGTCGCACTCGCTCCAATATTGCGGCCACTTTTGGCCGGCCGGGATTTTTCCGGCCGCCTTGGCGGCCTTCCACTCCGCGCCACAGGCACGCTCGCGCGTGACCATCGCCTGACGTCCGGCCGATACCGGCTTTTTGCCAGGTTCGGCGGCGGTCTTGGGAGCCGCCGGAGCCGGCGCGGCGGCAGGGGCAGCGGCCGGTGCGGCGGCCGGCGCAGCGGTTGCCTCGGAACCGCATTGCGCCTTGCGGAAATCGTTCCATTTCATGCCGTTGAGCGTGCCGCCAGCCTTGGCCGCTTTATATTTGGCGCTGCATTCCGCCATCGTGAGCGCATGCGCAGGGGACGGCGCCGCTGCGTTCGCGAGCGCCGCGAGAATAATTCCAGATGCGATCAAGAGAGTCGTCTTCATGGTGGAAATCCTTTGTGCGGGGAGCAGGGATGAATCGGGCGCTCCGCGTCGAGTGACCTTCAGCTTACGAACCGGTGGCATCCGTCACGCATTTTTTGGTGAAGCTCGTCTTCGCCGCGCCGGACAGCTTCTTATCGGCGGCCTGCGCGTCGCAACTCTTCTGCGCGTCGGAGCTGCATTTCTTCATGAAGCTCGTCAGCGCGGCGCCTGCGAGTTTCTTGCCCGCGGCCTGGTCCTTGCAGGAATCCGCCATCGCTGCGGTCGTGAAGCAAAGCGAAACGAGAACGATTGCGAAAGCCTTCATTGTTTCCTCCTGTTCAAATCCGTTGATTCAAAGACGCGGCCGGAGCGCGCATCTCATGCAGCCGACTTCAGGGTTCCGTTCGGCGACGCCTTGTCGACGATCTCGGGCAGATACTTCGCCAGCGCCGACAGGGTCTGGTCGACCGGCAGGCCGAGATGGCGGGCGAATTCCTGCACCTGGGTATTGCCGAGAACCGCCTTGAGCTGATCTTCGGTGACCGGCAGATTTTGGCCGTTGCCGAGCCAGGACTGCACCTGCGGACCGAGGCCGCCTTTCTCCAGGGCCGACACGAGACCTGGCAGGTCGTGATACTGCGTCTGCGCCAGCACGGTATTGAGCAACACCGGTAACGCTTCGCTTTCCAACGCGCCTTTAAGACTGTCGAATAATCCCATGATCGTCCTCCATGCATCGGGGTCGAAACGCTACGCCGGCGCCGTGTCATTAACACGACCGAAGCCTAGTTGAAGAGTAAGCGCGGTGCTAGGCCGATTTGCGCACGAATAAGCCGAAGCCCGCGATCGCCGCCAGCAACAGCGAGATCAGCGCGTTGTAGCCGGCGAGCGAAATGCCGAACAGGCGCCACGCCGCTTCGTCGCAGCGCACGATGTGGATCGATTGCAGGGAATTGAGCAGCGAGCCGCCGGCGCGCAAATCGGTCAGCGGGCCGGTGCAGTCGGTAGGCCCCGCCCACCAATGCCACTCGACGCCGGCGTGATAGCCGGCGAGCACGGCATTGCATAAGGCGGCAATGGCGATGACGGCGAAGCCGACCATGAGCAGCTTGGCCGGCGCGCGCACCAGCGCCGCGATGGCAAGCAACAGCGCCAGCGGGATGACGATGTGATAGGGGATGCGTTCTTCGAGGCAGAGCGGGCAAGGCGGCAGGCCGACCACGAGCTGGAAATACCAGGCGCCGGCGAGCGTCGCGGCGCTGATGACGAAGATCGCCAGCGCCGCCGCGGCCGCCGGCTCGGTCCGAGCCCGATCGATCCAGCCTTGCTTCGCCATATTCCGCCGGCCTTTCCGCCACGCCCGTTCCGCAGCGCAATGTGCCGATCCTGAGGGCGGAAGCAAGGCCGGCACGAAACGGCCGCTCATCCCCGCGCAAGCGGCAATCCAGCACTCGTCTCATGCCTGGTCCCGCTTTCGCGGGGACGAGCGGTGTCAGGGTAAGCTCGGCGATGGACGCCGGCGCGAGCGGAATATATAGAAAGCGCCGGATGCCCGTGTGGCGGAACTGGTAGACGCGCACGACTCAAAATCGTGTTCCGCAAGGAGTGTGGGTTCGATTCCCTCCACGGGCACCACTCTCATGTACCACCATTGTTCTTTGTGCTCACTTGTGCCCGTAGTATCAGGCACTTCTCTCAATTTTCATTTTACCGTCGTTCACCGCCGTGACCGGTGACATACCCCGTCTTAGATGGGTAGGATTCTCGGTAGGTTCTCCAGCCAAAAGGCTCCTACCCATGCTTACCGTGCTCGCAATTGAGAAGCTGAAGCCGAAAGAGAAACCGTACAAGGTCTCTGACGGCAATCGGCTCTCGCTCTCGTCGAGCCGTGCAGGCGGCAAGCTCTGGCGGCTGCGGTTCAAGTTCGGCGGCAAAGAGAAAATGCTGTCGCTCGGCTCGTTCCCCGAAGTGTCACTTGCTGACGCAAGAGCGAAGCGTGACGAAGCGCTTGCGCAACTTGCGAACGGCATCGATCCGTCGGAGCAGAAAAAGCAGGACAAGCTGGTCGCGGAAGTCGCTGGACGCAACACGTTCGGCGCCATCGCCGAGGAATATCTGCAACGATTGAAAGAAAGCGGCTTGACCGAAATCACACCTAAGCAAGAACCGCTGGCTGCTCCTCGATCTCGCTTCGCCGCTTGCGCAAGCGGCCGATCGCGAAGATCACGCCACTCGAAATCCTTGTCCTATTGCAAAAGCACGAAAAGGCGGGGCGGCGGGAAACCGCGAGGCGATTACGGGGCATAATTGGAGCGGTGTTCCGCCTGGCTATCGCGACTTTGCGGGCGACCACGGACCCGACCTACGCGCTGCGCGGTGCGCTCGCGGCCCCAGTCGTGAAGCACCGACCGGCTATTACGGATGAACGCAGCTTGGGGTCCTGCTGCGCCAAATCGACGAATACACCGGTTGGCCGACGCTGAAGGCCGCCCTCCAGTTTCTAGCCCTCACGATGGCCCGTCCTATCGAAGTGCGGCACATGCTGCGCAATGAGGTGATGTGGCCATCCGCGATCTGGCGTATTCCGGCCGAGCGGATGAAGATGCGCCGGCCCCATGACGTGCCACTCTCGAAGCAGGCGGTGGAAGTCTTGCGCGGCGATATGGCCGCTGACGAGCGACGACAATCTCGTGTTTCCTTCTGTCCGCTCGTGGCGTCGCCCGCTTTCCGAAAACGCTTTCAATAGCGTACTGCGCCGGCTGGGCTACGGAACGGACGAGATGTGCGCTCACGGTTTCCGCGCCTCAGCCAGCACGATCTTAAACGAGAGGGGATACGACTCCGAGGGTGATCGAGGCGGCGCTTGCGCATGTGGACCAAAATACCGTGCGCCGCGCGTACAACAGGGCGCAGTACTGGCCGGAGAGGGTGAAGCTCCTTCAGGACTGGAGCCATCTTCTCGATCAATTCAAGTGCGGGGCTGATCGGGCTTCCTCGCAACCGCCGGATCGTAGTCCTGGATGAGCATGATGCCGTTGCGAAGAGTAAGCCGCTCGTTTGGAAAATCCTGCACAGCGGCCTGAAAAGCGGATCGTGCGATGGTGATGTGCCCGACCGCAGCCATCACCCATCGGATGTGGAGCGCATACTTGTCCCACAGCCCCACGCGGTAGTTCATGTTGGCGATGTCGTGCAGATTAAGGTTACCTTGGCAACGGTAAGGGTTGGTATGGCCGTTTTAGAAGAGCGCGGACGGTTTTGGTGGAGCGATATCCCTGTCCCTAATGGGCAGTACGCGCCTGACGAATTAATCACGGGACTGCTTCACATCGATGAAGACGGACGGATCGCGCTCGATTTGAACGAATACTTTCCGAACGAGCACGGACCCTTCGGACTGCTCGCCAACGATGGCACGCCTATTACTAAAAGCATCTCAGGAATTTTGAGAGAGTTAACAAGCGGGTGTTGCTGATGGGGTTCACCCCGGTGGGGGACAGGTTCGCTCTGCTGGTATTTCCCACCAACGGTTTGTTGCTACGGATTGCTTTGTTGGCGATGCAATCTTCGGCCCGAATAGACATGCCGCTGAAGTTCGCTGGATTGGAGATTGACCTCAGCGGACTGGAATTGTGGTTTTGGTTTCGTTCAGTGAAGGTGTCGCGATCCTATTGGCAGATTACTGCCGACTACAAACGGCCCGAGCCGGCGATTTACGACATTGAGGACGGGAAGCTCACGTTCGCCTTCTATATGCCGGCAGCATCCCGTATCCGAATTTTAGCGAAGAGATTTCTATCAAAGAGAAGGCGCAAGTAACTTTTGATTTAACGGAAAGAGAGTTTGTCGATCAGTTGCGCGACCGGTTTCGTTTTTTTGAAGATTTGATCATTTTGCTAACGGACTCCCGAATACTCGCTTGGCTTGGCCGATTTTGCAATGGTCCAAAGATACAACATTCACATGGTATTTTGCGCGCATCAGAAGTGAAAAGGTCGCCGAAGCGCCCGCACGTCACGAGTTTTTGACCTATTTTCCGCGAGTGCGACAAGCGTTCGGCGCGATCTCGAATACTTGGAAAGCGAAGCGGCAGGAATTTGGACCCGGGTTCTATCTGTATCTCGGAACGCGTCGAGGATTTTCACTGTATGCAGAGCATCACTTCGTAAATTTGATTTGGGGTTTGGAGGCGTTTCACCGGACTAAGTACCCGACCGATCCGGATTCTATGAAAGAAAGAATTGATAGTATCGTCGCAGAGATCAAGAACAAAGATGACCAGAAACTCGTACGCCGAGGTCTCCGGTTTGCGCATGAGCCCACGCTCGAAGACAGGATATTCGCGGTCTTTAAGGACCTACCCCTAATGTTGGACCAGAGACGGTTACGGCATTCGCCAACGATTGCGCCAATGCGAGAAATTCGATCTCGCACTTCGGCGCGCAGCGGCACCGAATACGTATTCCGAATTTATATTGGACTTGGAAAAGAAAAGCCGGGCGCTCGCGACGCTGTCTCACTGCCTGCTTCTGCGTGAGATCGGCGTTGATCCTGAGATCATCGTCAATTGGACCAATAAAGGCTGGCGCTCGATCCCGCATCAAATACAACTTCGTCGAAGTCGGGCTGCTCGATGAGGAGGTCCTGAAGCCGGACACTCCCGTTCCTCCTCCGCCGGCATGATGCGGTCCTTGCGGAATTATAGATCGGTCCCCATGTAAATAGCGGCTGTGGCCGGCTTTGTGCGCCGCGTCCCTTTTCCTGGCGAATTTCTAGGTTAGGCCCCGAGCTGGCTGAGTTGAGCTGCGGGATAGGGGCGCGCCGACGTAGAATAGATGCGATGAACTATGACGAATTCATTCGCACTGGATATGTGCGATACGAACAATTTGCTGAAAACGGTAGCGGGCATCCTTCGGGCCGCCATCAAGGCGAGCCCGCAGGATTTCCGGCTGCAGCAAATTCAGACGCGCGCCAAGAACGCGAAATCGCTAAAGCGGAAGCTTGTCGAGCGGTCGCCTGACGGAAATCCACGAACATCGAGGATGAGCTGAAGGACCTCGCGGGTTGTCGGCTCATTTTTTATACCAATACCGACGTGGATCGGTTTTCTCAGCTCCCGACTTATATTCGATAATTTCCAAGTTGATTTTGATGGATCGAAAATCCATCACGCGACCGGCGAGGAGCGGACGGCGGATCAACTATACTTCGCCATCCACTATATTGGTGTCTCTCAAAGAAGAACAGGCTCGCGTTGCCTGAGTATGCCCACTTTCGCGGGTATGCGGTGCGAGATACAGCTGCAGACCACGTTGAACCACGCTTGGGCGGAAACGTCGCACGACATCCTGTATCACCCGACCCGCCCTGCCGGGCTTCGGCACCAAGCAGTTTGAGGAGATCAAAAAAGCGCCTAGCCAATATTATGAACCGGTACCTGCTGCCGGCGGGCTATGAATTCCAGAAGGTCCAGCATGATTACGAGCGGCTCCGTAGCCGGGAAGGAACTGTTCGATCGGGGAACGTTGGAAGCTCTGAGTGAGGCGCCGAACAATAACGAGCGATACGAAAAGCTTCAGCGGGTACAGAAAGGACTTGCTCCCGTTTTACGATGACGTGCCGGCGATTGCGCCCGAGGTGATCACCCGTGCGGCGGAATCAATAAAAGAAGGCGCGGGATGTGCTGACCGTCCCGATTGAAACGACATTCGGAAATTTCGACGGGCACACGGCCCAAGATGTCGCCGACGAAGCGCTGCAGCTGATCGATACTCTGCGGTACGTCGATATCCCTCCGACGTTTCGGACGCTCTGCGATCTGTACTTGACCGCGAAGTCCGATGACGAAAAAAGGCGCATTGAAAAATCGTTTGAAACGCTGGCGCAAAACGATCTTGCCGTGTGGAAGCAAGTCGGATTTGGCGTGCAACGAGCGCTTTACGATGAAATCGTTGCGTTGCCGGAGGATCAGAAAAAGGCGCTTCGCCCGGTCATCGTTTCTCTGTGCGAGCAGTTTCTTGACACTGAGCTGAAGGGCACGACCTGGCACTTTCAATCCGTGACCATACACAGAGGCGCGGTGCCGGCTTCCTCCGAGTATGGAGCGTTCCGGAGCAACGCCCTTCAAATGCTCTTTGATCTCTATGCAGATGCACCGACCGATACGAATAAGTTCGTAATCGCCCAGGCGATATGCATTGCAACGCGATTCCCGGGTGACGGCGGACGCGCAGACCTGTTCGAATTGGTCTTGGATGACACCAAGAAAATCGTCCAATTCTTTGCCGACCGTGCTGACAGTGAGCCCTTCGAGCTGCTGGAGCACTTGGAGCATCAATATCTGTACTTGTATCGGCGCAGTAAGGAGCTTGCCGTTGGTACGTGGGGCGAGGCAGTCGCCAACGAGGCCAAGGATGTTGTGTCGGCTATCGAAGCCTTCCGTGATCGGGTGAACGCGAATGATCGCTTCGTAAAATTTAAGACGCTCGTCGGATTTGAATTGGTCTTCCCGCTCTAGTGGGACGGCGAGGCGATGGATATTGAGGGCCCGCAAGCGTATCGCGCTGACCAGATCAAGCAGTACGTCAACTCGATTACGGCTGACAACGCCGAGGACTGGTACGAGCAGATAAAACGCTGCGCATCGGTTAAATCGAACGACGGGGGGACATTTACCAGTTTCGGCGAATTCTTGCTGCAGTTGGCCGCCAAGAATCCTGATATTGTGCTTGGGTATTTGGCAAAGGATGACGGAGTTCCGAATAATTTTCTGCCGCCGATCTTGAAGGGACTGGAAGAAAGTACGCGAGCCGATGTTGGCCTATCGCTTGTGTCCAAATGGATTGAGGGCGGCCAGCATCTTTCGGCCATAGGGCATTATCTTCATTTCTCCGACAAAGACATGCCGGAGGTAGTAGCCGAGCTGGGCCGGCAGGCGGTCGCAGAGAGGGATGTCTACGCGGCGACAAAAGTGCTGGCGGTGATAATCGCCCGGCAAATGCTGTCGCTCGTGGATGACACCTTTGTGCCGCTCGTGCGCATGCTCACTGCGTTGGGCGCAACAGGCTGGGTCAACGACGTATGGTATCTGAAGACGATGCCGGCATTTCTCAGCAAGCTGTCTGAGGAGCAATCACAGGCAATGCTTGACGGTATGGTCCTCGTTGATCGCATCGATACGCATGACGAGTGGGGTGCTGCGGGAGATCGCAAAGAAATATCCGCGCGTCGTATGGAACCTCTTTAAGCGGCGACATCGATCGGAAGGCTGCCCATGAGGCCGAGGGGCGTTACGATGATGTGCCATTCCACATGACGAAGCTGAAGAAGTCGCTCGCGCAGGATGTGGTGGTTGGTGTTGGTATGGTTCGCTCATGGTACAAGCCGGACGATTATCTATTTCAATATACCGGCGGGCGACTGCTTCAAGAATGTATTTCCGACCTTCACTCGCGAAGTTTGAGGCGGCGTTGTTGCCGCTGGTGGCGTCGGGCAAGGACGATGATTTGAATTTTGCGCTCGAAGTCCTGAGCAACTACCACGGCGAACCAGCGCTGCATGATACATGCAAGGCGATTGTCGAGGCGTTACCGGAAGACGACAAGCGATTGGATAAGATGGAAATAATCTTGGAAAGCACCGGCACGGTCACCGGCGAGTTTGGCATGGTCCACGCCTACCAAGGCAAAAAAGAAGAAGTGAAGGGCTGGCTGAATCGATCAGCGCCAAAAGGTTCGCATATTCGCCGAGCGATATATTCGCACACTGGACCGTAGCATCGCGGCCGAACAGGCGCCGATCAGAGGCGTCGTATGAACTACGTCGCCGAGATTGGGAAGAAGAATAAGGCGGAGAGAATTGCGGCCGAGGCACTCGCGCGGCCCTCGCCGCCGCGGCCAAACGAGGCCGCAATGCTCCTCCAGCGGAAGCATGACTTACCCGCCGCGTCAGCGGCGGGTAAGCGCGCGCTAGTAGCATGCTATAATGAGACAGGGCTCGCCTGTCTCAGCTTCCTTTTGCGCGCACAGCTCGACGAAGTCGGAATAGCTTTTCAGCACGCGATTGATCTCGGCGTCGTCGGTCTCGCCGTAGATTTCGCGCTCGCGCTGCTCGGCCACGACCAATGGCCGGCAGGCGGTCCCGAAGGTGTCGGCGTAGATGTGCCGCGCGACTCCTCGAATGCCTCGGGCACGAGGACCTTCGTCGCATACGGCTCGCCGTGATAGGCTTCGCGCAGGTAGCCGACATGGCCGGCTCGCCGCTAGCCCATTCGCATCCGCGCCTTTCTCCGCCTCGGTCATGCCGTCCCACTCGGCATAGATATCGATACCCATAGAATTCGTAATGATGAGAGCTGATAAGGCAATCTGGCCTAGCGCCTCGGGCGCGCCTCTGATCGGCCAGTTGCGCAATCGGCCGGTAGCTCAGGCAGGGGCAGCCGGGCACCAGGCATCGGCCGCGGATGCGCCGCGGATGATTCCGCAGGCAGAAGCAGTCCGGTGCCGAGCAGGGCGGGGACGTCCAGTCGTGATGGTCCCCCCGATGCAGGCAATCGGAGCAGTTCGGCATAGCGTTGAGAGTGAATGAGCGCTGATAAGGTCGACCTCTCGCGGCGCGTTCGCTCCGCAAGACGCTCTCGGCGCAGCGGCCGACAAGCGCGCGGTCAAGGGGAAAAGCCCACCTCGGACGACAACCGAAAGCCCAGCGGGATATGCGACCCTTGACGGCGCGCTGCGGCCGCTACCATGAGAGAGCGTGCGGAGCGAACCCAGAGCGGTCTACGCGCGCATTTCCTGCCGGGGTCCTTTAGAGCGACGACCGGAGTTCGTCGCCGCAGGCGACGCTCCTCCGGTCGGAGCGCGTGCCCGACGCTCAGGCGCGACGGCGTAGCCGGCGCGGGCGGCGGGCACCTTGATGGGCGGGTTGGGCGGCAGGCGTGAGACTGCGCATAACGCGACGCCCGCGGCGGACTATCGGACGGCTCTGCTGTCCGATAGCCCGTAACGCGGGTGTTCGTTATGCTCCGCTTTGAATTACGCGATGGATTTCGTCGTGCATCTCCGGCGGCGCATTTACGTCTTTGCATTGGCGATCACTTTCATGCCTAACCGTCCCTCGGACTCGAACGAGGGCCGGCGACCTTAGGTCGCGGGCCCGAGGCACTACGGTGCCGAAGGTTTCCAACAGGCTCGAAACGGCAGTTATCAGTCTCCCGCATTATCGGCAGCGCAGCGAAGAAGAAATACACAAACAACAAAACAACCCCAGTCGCGGCCGACTGCGCGCTAGGGATACAGCGAACTACTGAAAATACCGAAAAAATTTCAGCGCGCCTATGGTTGCTGCTATGGATACGGTAACCACTGCGTATCCATAGGCGTAGGCAACAGGCGGCGAACGATCGCGGCCGGCTCGTTCCACGCCTCGGCTCGCCGCGAGGCATAAATGAAAAGCCGTCGGGCATGCCGGCGGCTCTTAGTCTGCTCGCGGCTCTGGGCGGCGGCTACCGGCGTCGAGAGCCGGATTTGGTTTGTTGGGTTCGCCTCCTGGGCTGGCTGGTCGGCCTGGTCGTCCTTCGGCAGCCGAAGCACGATCTTGCCGTCGATCGGCAGCGCCTGCAGGACGACGTTGTAGCCGTCGCCGTCCTGGTGCATGAACGCCGCGCCGATGGCGAGCCAGAAGTCATCTTGGCCTTCGCGCTTGACGACGGTGTAGGCGCGATACGCTGGCTGTGTGGCATGGCCATCACTCGCCTCCTTTCGGTTGGGTTGGGGTCAGTATTCGTCGGCGCGCATGATGGTGAGCACGCGCGTCGTCTTCTCTGGATCGGCGGGGTCTTCCGAACCGCCGTCCATGTCGAGGGCGTAGTAGTCGATTTTGAAGAAGTAGGTTTCGCCGTCGATCTCGAAGCTGCCGAAATCGTGCTCGCGGTGCGGGTCGTTGTCCGCGGTGAATTGCTCGAACGATTGAACGGCCAAAATGATGCGGGCTTTGGTATCGAGCGGCAGCTCGTTGACGCCTTGCGTCATGACCACATGGCCGCCGACGAAGGTGGTGCGGAAGTTGTCGTTGAGCACCCGGATGCGGTCTGCTGGCGGCTACTCATGGCCGCGTCCTCATGCGGCGCGCGGCACGCGAGCGGCGCGATGTTGTCGCGAATGATCGCGAGCGCCTCGTCGAGCGTAGCGACCCGCTCGTGGGCGAGGTCCTGGCCGACGAATTCAAGTTCGTCTTCGTCGAGCAGCGTGGCCTGCATGGCGACGGAATATTGCCCGCCGATGAGCGGAGTGATCTCGATGTTGACGAATTGGAGGGGAAGTGCGGCCGGCGGTCTGTTGGCGGCCGGTACGTCAAGGGACATGGCACTCTCCGTCTTGCTCCGCCGGCACCCGAGATTTCGGGGGGCGGCGCACAAGACGGAGCCTGCGAAAACTATACACCCGGCTCGGCTGTCCACAATCAAAGAGGGGAGCGGCGGGTTACAATGGAGCGATGGATGTCGAAACGAGAGCGCGCGGCAGATTGTTTGAGCGGCCGGAAGAGCCGCGCCCGTTCCGGATCACGCCGCGCGACCTGAGCCTGCTCGCCAATCTCGCGCGGTTGCGGCTGGCATCAGGCGAACAGCTTGCCGCGCTGGATGGCGGCAGCTGCCAAAACGTGTCGCGATCGTTGCTGGCGCTGTGGGAGCATGAATATGTCGAGCGCCTGCTCGGGCAGGTGGAGAAGCGGGTGCTCTACAAAGGATCGTTCCCGCTGATCTACGGTCTGACGCGGCCGGGCGCCTGGCTGCTGCGCAAGCATGGCTACGATGTGCGGCGGCGGCTGCTGTACGAGACGGACAAGCAGCGCCGCGCCGGCTGGCGGTTTATCGAGCACCGGGTCGACATCACCGAATTCATGGTCCGCCTGGAACTGGCGTGTCGCGGCCGATCGGACATCGAATTGATCGAGCGAAAGGAAATTGTCGACAACGCGCCGAGAACCGAACGCGATCGGCGCGTGCGCCTCATGGCAAAGGTGCGGATTGACGGCGCGCACCAGCTGCTATCGGTCGATCCCGACGAGCTATTCGGATTGCGCCGCCGAAGTGACGGGCAAACAGCTATTTCATGTTCGAGCGCGACCGCGGCGAGATGCCGGTGCATCGGCGCAAAAGCAAAGAGCAAACCTACTTCGCGAAGAAGATGCTGACCTACCAAGAAGCCAACAGGGTAGGGGAGCACGTTCCGAGCTCGGCATTCCGAACTTTCGGGTTGCCACCGTGACGACAACGCCGGCGCGGGTCGAGCAGATGATCGAAGCGCAAAAGGAAATGACGGACGGACGCGGATCGAACATGTTTCTGTTCATTGATGATGCAGCATTCATGGCGAGCAATCCGCTCGATGCCTTGTGGATGACGGGGAAGGGGAAGCAGGTTCGGCTGGCCGATTAGGAGTAGTCGGCATCGGGCTCTGGCTCCTCATTGAGCTGGATGATCAGTGTGCGCGCGATTTTATCCTGCACGTCCTCAGGGAGGCGCTCAAGACAGTCGACTACCTCTTCAAGTAACTCGGTCATGTCAAAGGTCGCTGTCGCGCCGACTGGCGAACGTTGCGAATAATGATCTGTTGTCGGCGAACTGATAAAAGATGAGATAGCGGTAGGGAAGGACCGGCATGACTCGCACTGACGGGTCGTCGGTTTCGATTGCGAGCCGGGGATAGTCGGAAGCCGGCGTAGCGTCGGTGCAGTACAGCCGCGACTTCATCCGCGGCGAGCGGATTATCCTCGGCAATATCGGAAAGAATTTCGTCGACCTCGCGGAGCGCGGTCTCCGTGTACCGAACGTTCATGCACGATGAAATCTTGCGAAAACAGCATCGGTTTCTTCGTTGCTGGCAAACCGCTTGTTACGCACGTCGAGTGCGCTTCTCTTCAGCGCGGCTCGCTCCTGGTCATCGAGGTGGTAAACGTTGCTGTAGAGTTTCGATCTCAGCCATTGAGCGGATCAACTCGTCCTGTGCTTCTTTTGGCCAGGTGGGAATGCGCGATAAAAACTTTTTCAAATCGTTCGCCTGCATACCCGACAAGTATAGCATATTCGTCATTTGTGAGCGATTGCGCGTAAGCCACGTTCGCAAAACAGATATTGAACAGCGCGTGCTTTTACGCCTCAACAGCCAAAAAGGGAAGGGCGTCTAATATTGGCTCAACAGAGTCAAATTACCCACTTCGCACAAAATTGTTTTGGCGTCGTATACCTACGTTCGCTTTTGAACCGTTATCGACGAACTGGCGTTATTCTCTACAGTAATCAGCGCCTGCTTACCCGACGTATTACCAACGGCGTCGTAATCACTCGCGTTGGGGTCGAGCGAAAGCGTATGTTTTCCGCCGACGACCGGAGGCGATGACAACGAAAAGGCCATGCCATTGCTATCCGAAACTCCGTGTCCGATGTAGCATGACACACCTACCTGAACACTGCGTCCTCTCTGCACTTCCATGCCTCCACTTAACGTGTAATCACCCACTGTTCCCGACTGTGAGGGATTTATACGGGTCGTCGCCGACACGCTTTGTCCATCTATCGTGCCACCAAGATCGCAGTAATAGAGGTCGGTGATCTTTGCTCCGTTTGATGCGCTTAATATTGCGGGAGCGAGATAATGTACACATCTTCGGTGGTCGAAGCGGTGAGCTGAATTGCTGCAGGAAAACTCAACTGACCCATCCAAATCTCTTCGTCTAGCCACGGTAAATCTTGAAAAGAGAAGCCCCAGACATTCCCACTGGCACCATCGCCACTGAAAGAGCCGGGGTATCTGTCGTCGCAGCAGGTGCTACGGAGGCCGGAACACTGAGCACGTTTCCACCAGGGGCTATGACCGCACCGCTTGGCGTTGTGAAAGTTTGATTGGTTGTAGACGGTGTGGGCACCACTGAATTCGTGGAACTTGCCCTGAGTGCCGCTGTCGCTTCCGCAATGGCCTGCTCCGCCACGCTAACAGCGTTAGTTTGAAAACCCTGCGGCAAATTGGAGTAGATTGCGCCATTGTGAGGAGTAGAGCGCGGATTGGAGCAATGCGCCGATGGCAGTGGTCGACATAAAATTATATTATTGCAAATCAAACTCTGAAGTGCAACGCGCTTATCGCAAAACAGATATTGTGCGCAGTTCAAAAGGTGGCTCTGTTGAGCCTCTCCTTACGGTCGGCGACTACGCTCCTATGACTTGACTGGCAGTAGCGCCGATAATGATGGCCAATGTCCATGCTCCGATGATTAGGATTGAGCCAATGAGCACGTAGAAGAAGTTATTTTTTGCCTCTGTGATCCTATCCGGATTGCCCGCGCAATGACGAAGCGGAAGCCGGCATATACGATAAAAAGCGTGAGGATCGGCAGCGATATCTGCACGAGTGCTTTCAACGATGCGGCTACTAATGAAGGAACATTATTTATCCCCGCGGCGGCCGTCGGATTGTGTAGAAAAGTAGGCCCTTGTGTATCTTGTAGTAAGCCTCCGGAAGCAAACGCAATCGCGCGCGCGACTATGTGGGGTGTTTTGTTCATAGAGCAAATTATAACTTGACAATTGCGCTTCCCGGGACGTACGCGTAGAACGCGAGTGGATAACACGGGGTGATTTCAGGGGTTAGCGCATGTGCCTGGACCGTACGTTGTTCAATCTATGTCGGACTTCAATTGTATTACTGGCGCTTGTCATCTCGCTGTGCAGTGCAGGCGCGGTCGACTTGGTGCAAAATGTTCAGTTGTTCGGGGGCCGGTGTGACGCCGTTCCAGGCGGTTTAAGGGCTCAGGTAACAATTAACATTGCGGATTGGAAACCCCTTACAGATAACGCACTGATTCCTTCGGTTTTAATTCTGGCCGAGATTTCGCCATGGCCCGTTGTCCGGGCGTAAGAATAATTGCCGTATTTGTTAAATCGGCGACCAGTTTTCCATTTGAAATCGATGCCTTGTGGATGGGCGGTGACCAATGTAACGTCACAAGAAACAATATTCCCCAGCTTCTCCAACAAGAGGAAGCACAAAGGCAGGCAGCGGCTCTTCGGACGGCTCAGTAGCAGCAAGCAGCGGTGGCAGCACAGGCTCAGGAAGCAAGAAAGAATGCTGCATTGGCGGATTGCGGTGCTGCTCCGACGCTTTCAGGCGGCCCCTGGTTCTCATCGACTTATAAGACGGCTGCGACCGATGCCAGTAGAAATGGGCGATTTCTTTGCGTGAAGACCGTCGAGTATATCGGCGCGGCTGTGAACCCCTTCGGCGGCAACGCGGCGAGAGCCAAATTCACGGGTTACGATGCGTTGAGCTTGCAACCTTTATCATTAGTGATGGATTTCCCCTACTGACCGCCCCTTCCCGAATAGGCTCCAGGCCGAATAGATCATAGGTCCGCTGAGTTAGCGCCAGCTACGATTATCCTTCCGCCAATCGTCGATAAGGCGCCGCATCGCGTCTTGACGAGTCCCACCGTGAAAGTTCCGCCAGTGGTTTATCATCGCTTCCCTGTCGGCTCTGCTCTTCACGGCAAAGACGTTATTAAAGTCCTTTTCGACTTGGTTATATCCTGCGGCCGACGTGGCGGCGGTCTGCGTGTCGTCGGTGCCGTCTGGCACGGAGGCTGCTTTTCGCCTTCCCCACGTCTGGTCTCTTTGCCTCGGCGAGACATATGGCTTTAAGTGGGGTGATGACAAATCGGGCATCGGCATAGGTCGCGGGGTCATACTTGGCCGCTTCCCTGGCGCCGGACTCGGACGGTTGGCGGCAGGTGATCTAGCTCCCGTCGTTGCAGCCGCACGTGCGAACTTCAGGCGCATCACACCGACGATAGCCGGCACGAACATAAGGCTGAGAATAAAAAGGACAGATGGAATGACTAATAACGGGTTGGGTGCTCCGGTAGCGGTTCGACCCAGCCCAGGTCCCAATGTCGGCTGCGGAATGCCACCAAAATCTGCCAAATGCTGACGCGGTGGAGGAGAACAAAGCTGAATTTTCGTAGTTTTTTGGCCGATTGTTAGACTGCCCGGAGAGCATACCGGCGGACTACCGTCAGTCGTCTGCGTTTCCGCGAAATGAGAACCATCCGGTTTATCAAATGTGAGCGACACGAATTGCAGCCCATCCTTATCTTGCCATCTAAAGGCGCTCGACGGCGTACTGGCCTGAACCTGCAACTGCTTGATGATGGGAGTGATTGCTGTATTCGACACGAAGTTTCGAAGAAGCTTGGCAGCGCCGATCGATACTCCCCCTTGAAAAAAAGAGCCCCGGCCGCGCCGATAGCCCGACGTAAGCGACCGTCTTGGTATTCGTACCACCCAACCGTCATAGTAAAGTCCGTGGGCTGATACGCGGGAAGCGGTGTCTGTACTTTCTCGGTATCTAACAAGCTCTTTGGGAATGTGAGAGCAAATCTCCGGAATTTGGCCGTTTTCCCGGGTCCGAACCGCAACAATGTAGGCGCGGAAGACCCTGAGCCAGCTGACGATACTCGTTATATGTAGCGGCATATTCCTGAGGTGTTTGGTTCGCTTCGGCCACCAAGCCGTCAAGCCCCGGAAATTGTGCCGCGCTGTCGCGGAGCGTGGCGGGATCGCGGGCGCGCACGAACATTCGCGGATAAATATCGGAAAGGTCGATGGCGCCTCCGTTGGCGAGAATCCTTTGTGGTGGTGATTGTTGATCTGAAGTCGTCAATAGCTGACGACGGTCGAGTAGGTTGCGAAGTTCGGAACCGCCTTGCGGGATCAGTTCCGGCTTTCCCACAACAGTGTCGGACGATTCCGTGAGATCATACCAAATGCGGCCGCCGGCCTCCGGGTGCGTCTCCTGGGGCCAGCTATTGTAATTATACAAGAGGTTTCTTGCAGCGAGTTGTTCGGTGGCAGATCGGTAGCCCTCGATGCTTGCTGCCCGGAACCGAGTTTCTCCTAACGCCGTTGCGCCCCCCGCCAGTTCCTTGAGGAGGATATCCGCCTTGTACATGATCTCGCCGAAGCGCGTTTCTCGCAACCATTGCGGCCGAAATACGAGGCGTGATCTCAAATCGGGGTATTTGGCCAATATTGAATTCCAGAGCTGTGGAAAATCGCGGCGAGCAGAGATTGTGCTGAATTGCACGATGCTCGGTGCATTTCGTGGTATGTGCTTCCGAAAATGCCACACTGTGTAATGCTTGATAGTGTCCCGAAGCTCATTTTGAGCTTCCTTCGTCTCCCCCATCCAAGAAAGAATGTCGTCGGGGTCCAAGCTAAAGTACGGGTCACTGTTTTGGCACGCCGCGCGAAGCGCCGTCAGAAAGAGTGCCGCGTCGATGCTGTCACTGGCGTCCCTCCGACCCGCCAGGATGATCCGCCCATTTTCGACATATGCTCCCTCAAGCGTGAGGTGCAGGGGAAGGCGTTCAGCCGCGGCTTTGGTGAGCGAGATGCCGCCTGGGGCAAATGAGGCGCGCGGTACCGTATTGGAGGTCGGAGTCTCGACGCTCGCCGGCGCCGCCTGCTGAGTTTTCGTGCTAGAGCCTCCTCCAAATGTTATCCGGGGCGGCGCCGGCGATTGTGAAGTGACATGCTCAGCAACGGTCGGTCTGGTCTGGGGACCAGCTGCGCCAAAAATTCTCCCGCTGTTCGCTCCGTTCTCTGGTGTGCTAGAGGACGGCTCTGAACTTGCTCCCCCAGTGCTGGCTTGGTGCGCGACTTGATTGCTGCTGGACGAAGAATTCGAAGAAGCCTTCTCTGTCTGTTCAAGCCCGCCGATAATACCTTGCAGCGAATGGGTGTTCGAGGCCCAAAAGCCAGCGGCTCGAGAAAGCGCATTTTCCGGAGTGGCCGTAGTAGACGTGACGGCATAGGTTGTTCCGGGTAGCTTTCCGAAACCCTCGATGTCGCCCCCACCGCTTTTGGGATCGCCAATGGCATCACCTGGAGCGACTACGTTTATCTGATTTACGCCGCCAAGAGTCGCTGAACTCAAAATCGGAGGACGCGCTGCATTGAAAGTAACAACATTGGAAATACCCGGAACTTGCTGTGCCGCGTATGTCGCGAGACCACCTCCGAGCGAATGGCCGGTCAAGGTTATTGGCGCGTTCGAATAGCTCTGCTTGACGAACGCCGCCAGTTGACTTGCATAGGTGTATTGGGCGGGGATTTGTATTTTTTGCAGTGGATTCAGATTAGTTTGCGCAGGGACGTCCGTACTAAAAAATTCCCCGGGACCTTCGGTCCCGCGATATGCGATTGTGATGTTCCCTTTCGCATCCTCGTACACTCGCGCATAAAATCCCGTCGCGGCAGCCGCGGAGATTTCAGATTTCAAGGAAGGTGAACCTGCGAAAATCTGGTCCCAGTTTCCGATAGGCTTCCAGCCAGATAGGGCTGCTGGATCGCTCGTAACGCTGTACACATCCTGAGACATCTCGGCATCCGGCAAGACGCCAGCAGCCGTCACCGCGTTTATTTCTGACCAATTTTGTGCCCACGCAGCTGGACAGAAAGTAAAAACAAAAACAACGCCAACAAAGACCTGCAGGGGTCGGGTGACAGCGCGATGTACTGGCATCGACCTTCTCTCCGGCGCAACTTATGTCCTGGTTGCAGTATCCGATCATACTTCTACATAGGATCGGCGTTTCTTACAACGCCCAATAGGTCCAATAGGTGATAGAATTCCCGGTAATGCGACCAGGTTTTCTAGTCGGTCTCTTACGTGTTTTACTTAGACTTCTCGTTTGCGGGGATGTTTGCTTTCTATTTCGTCATGCTCCTCGTTATTCTAGGCCTCACACAGATGGAAAGCACCAACGGGCCTATCCCGATCCGCGATTATTTACTCACCCTTGAATGGATTATGTTCACATGCATTAGTTTATATTTGGCCATTAAGCTTCCAAAACTAAACAAGACATCTTCAGTAACGACGATCATGTGCCTTGGTGTCGCGGTCGGAAATATCTGGTTTGTTATCCATTATTTGTCATAGTGGTCTATTGGCGCGCCGCTCAGTACCGACTGCATCCTGCTCGCATCTTGAAACGGGAAGGAAATTGGTCCTGGCGTGCTTTGGTGGTGAGAGTACTCGGTAGCCTTTTAGGCTCTGGCTCCGCGCATAAGCACAATGCACCTCGCCATTATCGGGACCCCAACCGGCGCTGGCGCTCGATGGCGCCGCGCGATCGGCCGAAGCGCTGCCGGCTCTGCTCGCGGATGAGAGCGCCCGTGCCGAGCGGCTCGTAGAGCTGCGGCTCGGCGAAGATGCGGTCGCGGCCGATGCCGCGGCGAAGCCACGCGGTGAAGGGCTCCTGGTCGGCGAGGGCGCCGGGGTCCATGGGCCGAAACTCCGGCGCGAGCAATTCGCGTCGCGGCTGCCCGACGCGGAAGACGACCAGCGTGCCGGCGTTGCCGATCACGGCGGCCCGCACCGCATTCGAGAGCTGGTCGGTATATTGGTTCGCAAGCGAAAAGTGCAGTGCGAATTTGCGCGCCTCCGAAAGCAGCGATGCGAACGCATCCGAGCTGAAGGTCTGGAATTCGTCGACGTGGACGAAGAACGGCACGCGCTCTGCGGGCGGCAGGGAGCCGCGCTCCATCGCGATCAGTTGCAGGTGCGAGACGAGAAGCGAGCCAAGAAGGTTCGCCGCCTGCTCCCCTATCGTTCCCTTGGCGAGGTTCGCGATCAGGATGCGCCGGTTGTTCATCGCGAACGCGAGATCGAAGCGCGGAGCGACCTGCCCGAGGATGAGCCGCAGGTGCGGCGAGGCCGCGATCTGCCCGACCTTGTTCAGGATCGGCGCGATGGCCTCGGAGCGAAGCGATTTCGTGTAGCTCGGAAACTCCTCCTGCCAGAAGCGCAGCGTCTCGGGGTCGGTCACGTGGGCGACGACGCGCTCGCGGAAGCGATCGTCGGTGTAGAGGCGCGGCAAGATCGATCAGGGTCGCGTGCTCGCGCGAGATGAGCGCGGCGACGCCGTGAAAGAGGAAATGTTCAAGCCGCGGCCCCCAGCTGTCGGACCAGAGATGCTTGAACGCGGCGACGATGCCGGAGGCGGCAAGCGCGCGGCGCTCGGGCGCGATCTTGGTCGCGGGATTGAAGCCGACCGGATACTCGGTCTCGCCGGCGTCGAGGTAGCACACGTCGTTGATGCGCGAGCGCGGGATGGCGTCGAGAATGTCCTCGGCAAGGTCGCCGTGCGGGTCGATGACCGCAACGCCCTCCCCCGCGAGGATGTCGCCCATGGCGAGATTGAAGAGGAACGTGCTTTTGCCCGAGCCGGATTTTCCGACGATGTAGACGTGGCGCTCGCGCTCCTCGCGCGAGAACACGACGCCGCCGCCGTGCGCGGTCGTCGCAATTGGAAAAGGCTCTGGCTCCATAACGTCGCGCCAGCCTCCGGTGAAAACGCGCTCTGCCAGTGCAGCTCGCGTTTGCCGTCGTGCGCTCTTCCCTACTTGTGGAGGTCGGGAGAACGCGGCACGCCGAGCGACCCATGGTGAGGTGTAGTCGGCGAACTACAAGAGACCGGCGCCACGCCGTGAGACGTGGAGATTTCAGTTTAACGCCCGCGCGAAATGATGAAGTTCTCTGACGCTGGGGATTCCCCTGGTGGGACATGAAGCTGCATTCCCCCGGAGCCGACGCATTCATGCGTGCGCGCCGCCAGCGCCGGTCAAGGCCGGCCGACTGTCGGCCGCCTCGAAGGGGTTGCCTTGACGGGCGCTGATCCGGCGCGCGACACTGCGTGTCTTCGGCTCGCGGCTTGCCGAGCTCGGCCGCGATAACGGCCCATGCAATGTGGTCGCCACGGCGATTTCCGTGGTTCTCCGCCCCCGCTTTGTCGGAGCCCAAAGCAAGGAGCCGCGCCCCAGCGCGGCGACTATGCGACGGCGTCCGGCGCAGCCGGCCGACTTCGTGCCGCCAGCCCGAGCACCGCAGTCACCAGACGAGGAGCGCAGCGGCCGCCAGCTTTGCCAGATGCATAATTGAGGACAGCTATTATAGGCAAAGTGGCGGCGCGAAGTCGGGCGGCTCGCCCGACAAAGCGGGGGCGAATTGTGAGGAGTAGAGAAGAAATTCGTCGTTGGTTCTGATGAGGGTACAAGTCAGGCGTACCCCTGTTGTACCTCGTGTGCGGCCTATTGATTGTCGATCCCGAGGATCGCTTTAGAGTGCATTTGAGTGCCGTTTTCATTTGAAAAATGCATTTCCCTACTGGGTATTATTTATATGAGTATTCTTAGATGCGTATTCTTATATAGAGAGAGCGGCAGAATTTGCCGCTCAGGAACGGCAATCGTTGCCGGTCCAGACCGGCAAAATTTGCCGGTCAGGACCGGCGAGGCTCTTTTGTGGCTTAACCGTGAGGTGCAGCCGGTACAGGTTGGTCTTGCCAAGGCCCCGCTGTTTGATCTCCAGCAGCTCCGCTGTTTCAAGCTCTTTGAGGTAGGTGCGGACGCTGCGGTCGGCCGCGCCCATGTCCTCTGCGAGCGTGAGCTGGCCGGGAAAGCAGGCGTCGTTGTCCCATGCGTATTTGAGAAGCATCGCGTACGCGAGCTTGGCGCCGACGGAGATATCCTTGTTGGTGAGAATGAAATTTGGGACCTGGGTGAAGCCGTGACGCGTCGCAAGATCGGCGCCGACGATTTCGATGTTGCGCTCTTTGAGGATGTCGCCGATGTGGCGCTCCGGACTGATATTCCATACACTGTCATTATACGTGGCGCGCAATGCGATATTCGCTGCTTATCCCCTTTTGGGCAATGGATTACGCGAAACGGGCCGGGGAATGAGTTGATGACTCAAGGCGAGGTCGCGGCAAGCCGCGACAGGGCGCCGCCCATTAGATCAATTGGTAAGGTTAGAGAAGGTGGATTTTCGATAGAAAGTGGAATTTGGACAAACCACCCTTTTAGTTCTGCGAATCAGCTCTTCCCGCTCCAACCTTTGTTTCAGTCGAAGACAGTGTTCATTTTGACGATCAAGTTTTAATGCCGTTTCAACAATCTCTCGCGCTCTTTGAGCATCGTGAAGGTGGAGATACAACCAAGCCAGACGCGAGAGGTCTGTAGCGTCCGCCTCGCTGGCGCGACGCTCCATAAGTTGAGCAAGTTCCCGATATAAAAGGCGTTTTTCGTCGGAATCGAGCGCAAGATGATTTTCCCGTAGCAGACCATTCAACCAGTTTGCAATGTTGCTGATTTCCGAGAATGGCGTGTCGGGCAATTCGCATCTGCGAATTTGTGCTTGTGCCGCGCCGGTCCATTCGCCACTTTCCTGATATATCCGTGCAAGGTTCTCCCAAGCCAGCCGTTGATCAGGTACCGTCTGAGGAGACTTTAAGAACCGCTGAAGGCACTCTGCCGCGTTTCTAAGGCCACCTGCTTCCTCTCCCTCCTCGTGTAGCTTTGACAGCATCAACCAAGCCATTGGGTATTGCCGGCAAATAAATTCGAGGCTTGGCACGACACCACTAAGCTCCATACGTCCTGATGCCAGTCGCGTTGCAACGTTTTGGAAGAGCTTCTCGATACGGGGACGTACTCCATGTCGCAACGCCGAAGCACTAGTTGCACCAATTTGTTGGAGAAATTCTACGTCTGCCTCAATTGCGATCCGCATTGGTGTTATTTCAAGTTTTCTCAGCCCGAACACGGAAGCAACCAGAGCCACGTCTAAGAAAGCAGTTGCATCGCTAGCAATCGTACGATCCACAAAAGAGCTCGATACGAGCTCATCCGAAGCGGACCCGACGTCCATCTTTTCATTTGAGGGTCGAAGGAGCACCGCTTCAAGAGCTAATTGGGGTACAAGGGAACGCCAACTGCAAAGAGTGAGAAATACACGTTTCGCAACGGGCTGCAGACCGGCGTAGGTTCGCTCGAACAGAGCATCAAGGATATCGTCCTTTCCGGCAACAATACGCTCGACCCTTACTAATTTACGCGCCTTCGCTACTTCACCCAAAAGAACCTTAATGATATACGGGTGGCCATCAGCCTCCTCATATACTTGCTCCCGATATTGTCGCGTAAGAAGCTCTGAAATACCCTAACCGGTTAGCCGTCGCGTCGATCAGTTGATCTGCCTCCTTTTCAGTCATTCCTGACACCTCGATCGGATAATCAGCTTTGAATTCCCGATATCGGCTGGTAATCAAAATTTTATTCGGCAAACGAATGTGCATATCGAGCCAAGCGAAAAGATCGCCTGGATTTCGTACCGTTTCGAAATTGTCAAATACGAACAATAATGGCCCGCCAATTGGACTCTTCGACAGCGAAGATGCAAGATATTCGAGTGCCTTAAATCCTCTCTGTTTGAAATTCTCAGGTTCTAAAAATCTGACAAATTCTTCCGCGATGTCCGTCTGGCTCAGTACGCGGGGTGTTACCACCTTGGGTCCTTCAAGCAATAAATCAATATCACGAGCGCTGAACCAAATGATCGCTTCAAAGGTGCCCTGAAGCGCAAGTCCATTGAGAACCGTGATAGCGAGAGATGTTTTGCCGATGCCCCCTCGTCCGACTAAAGTTATTACTGGGTGTCGATCGTTATTCAGTTCACCGTACAATTGATTCTGTAATTGTGATCGCTGAACGTAGCCTGACGGCAACGCAGGCAGATTGATAATGTTTTCCGACTACATCAGAATTCCCTTCCCTTCTGTCTCACTGGGTGGTCGCTCGCCGGCTGGAGATTGATAAGCGGAGGCGTCGCCCTGCTTGCGATTATCCGAAATTAAGGACAGCAGCTCATACGACTTTCCCTTGAAGGCTCCGTTTGGGAAAAAGAAATCGGCCACGTCAACATTTGTCTCAACTAGCTCAACTCTCATTGGCTCCTGAAAATAGATGTAGACGCCGTCTTCCAAATTGCCAGTTAGCCCAGCTTTTGCGCCGACGTTTGTTTTCAGTGGATCAAAGGACAACGTCTCACCTCCGAGATCGACAACTCTGTATTTGCCTGACAGGTTGCGATGAAGGTATGCCCAAGGCTTGTGAAGAAGCGGTAGGTTGTCTGTTATGCATCTGATCGATCGCTCCAGATCAGGTCCCAATTTCGCACAATTCGCTGGTGTAGGCGCGCCGTGGGCCGAGTCTTGTTTCGCAGCGTGGCGAAGCTAGCAAACCAATGTCGGAGGGAAACTCTGATAGGGAGTTGGTCTATTTCCGGAGTAACTGTTTGCAGGACATTGAACAGTGTTTGGACAGCTTCGTATTCCCACGTTCCGGCTCCGAACCTTTCAGTAAGTGATCGGCGATCATCTCCAGCTGCCTCAATAAGGTGCTGGGAAGGTGGCCCTACTAACGCCTCATCCAGCGCCTGAACCCAATCCCCGAGACCATCAGATCGTAATACCCTGTGAACCAGCCTGTACCGGTTCCGCTCTCGATCTTCGCCGACTGCCGCCAGCATGCCAGCTGTGACCAGTTTGGAAATCATCTCGCCCGTATATAATAAATGCAAAAGAGCGTAGTGTCTGCATCGCCACGTGCAAGTTCGACGCGGCCCCACATCATCTTGAGAGGTAAGAGCATGTTGATTTCGACCCTAGGGCAAGGATGGCATTAACATGATCGATGTGTCGATTGGACGCAACCGAAAGGTGTTCCAGAATTTTGGACAGGAAAAATCGAGTCCTTGCCGCATCCAACAGGGACGGTGAAGGTCTATTCGCCTCTATTTCGTTCGCTGGGGCCCCCCTCCGAACGGATGAGGAGCGGGGTGAGCATTTTCTGTAGTCCAGCGACAAGGTGATTGGTTTCCCTATCGCGCTCCAATAGGGCTTCGATGGTCTTATCCTTGACTGCGAGCTGTCCCCGAAGAAATCATTCTCGTCTTCGAGGCGCTCAACATATCGAGTGTCCAGCTCATGGCTTGTCGCGACAGGTCGCGACAGGTCGGGGCTTGTCGCTGCTTGCTGTCGCGGCTCGTCGTGGCTTTCTTTTGGGACGACAGTTGTCGCGACTTGTCGCGGCACGTCGCGACTGGTCGCGACAGGTCGCACCTCCTCAATGTAGGCAATGTGCTTATCAACGGACGCCGGCGAGATCAGATATTTCTCGCCGAACTGGGTTTCGATCCGGCGGCAGTCCAGGTGGCCTTTGGCGCAATAGCGCTGAACGCTGCGCGGCGTGCGGGGAAGTCCGGCGCGGCCATAGCGCTCCAGGGCCTCATCGATCGTCAGCGTGAATTCGCTGTCGGGGCTTGTCGCGACAGGTCGCGACAGGTCGTCGGTCATAGGTGCAATGATAACTCGGCTCGTTCCACGCCTCGCCGGTTATCCCCACGAACGAAAGGGCGTATGGGCGAGCGCCGAAGGGCAAGATCAGCGAGCCCATTCGCCAGCCCCGAGACCGGTTAATAAGGCAGCCGGAGGAGCGTGAGCATAGCGACGCCAGCAGGCGGCACGCGGGATCGACTGCCTCCGGCGAGGGGTACCGTATCAACTGCGCGCGGGATCGTCACCGGATGGCCGAGACCCGCTCCCGCTGTCGGGATTCGCGGGGCTCGGGGAGCGAGCGACATAGAGCCCGGCCCGAAGGGCGCGCCAAGCGCAACTAGGAATGCGCCAGCATATCGTCGATCGTGTACAAGCGTAAGCACGCGAAGCGTCTTCTCCGGATCGGCGGATCGGGGGAAACGCCGGACCCATCCGTGCCGCGGTACTCAATGCGCCACTCGAAAGAAAAGCCGGCAAAAATAAATACGCCGCAATCGTGCTCGCTGTCGGGGTCGAAGCTGCTGTATCGCGCCAGCACCGAAGGGCCCGGCCACGCAGCCGGTCGTCGAGCTCATAGACGCTGCGGCGTCATCTGCACCCGGCCGCCTTTGAAGGTGGTGCGGAGCTGGTCGTTCAGCGCGATGATGTTCTGGCGGCGGTCCATGACATTCAGCGATCGAGACGGAGCGGCGGGAAGCCGACCCGCTGCCACGGCTCGGTGAGCATGTGGCCGCTCGGCGGCGGCGGGCTCTCCGGCGACGTGAAGCTCGGAAAGGTCTTGAACAGAAACATCTTGGAGCCGCGACCGCCGGTCAGGCGCGCCAAGCAGCTCCATCATGCGACGCAGCCGGGCCGTGGTCGTGGTGATGAAGGGGACAAAGAAGTTGGGGAAGCCGAAATGGGAGCGGTGAATGCCTTGCTCCGCGATCGCCATGTAGGCGGCGAATTTCTTGGCGATCGAGGAGCGATCGGAGTCGCTGGCGTCGATCGGCTCGGTGCCGCAATCGGCTTCGATGCCGGGAAAGAACAGGTAGCTGCGCGCGCCGTCGATGGTGCGCTCAAGGCCGAACGGTGGGCATCGGCGAATGACATCATCAGTGCGCCGCTCGCTCCGCGAGCGTATAGCCGACGCGGATGGCGGCCGGGGTTGCGGCCTCGCGCGTCGCAATCGGCGTGCGCTCGTCAGTGAGAATTTCCGGCCAGGTGATGAGCCTGAAGTCGGGTCGGTCCGACGCCCAGCTCGATCGACGCCGTGATCTGCGCGACCATCAGCTCGTGCGCGAAATTGTGGTGGTAGCTTTTGGGGAGGAACGGCAGACCGCGCTCGCGCAGGACGCGCGAGCCGCGCTCGTCGAGCTCATAGATCAAGGGGCGATAGTTGGCGTCGGCGTTCTGCCGTTGCTGGTGCGGCCGGCGAGGTACAGGTTCGGCTTGCGCGACAGCAGATTGAGCCGATGGCTCAGAGCGCTTCTGGCTTGCCGCCGACAAAGGCATGAATGTAATCGCTCGGCAGATAGCGGTAGCGGACGAGGAGCTTGAAAATCTCGATATCGCGCTCGGTCGGAGCGACCGCCCGCGGCGCTCCGCCGCGGCCGTCGACCGGGTCGCGGGACCATCGCGAATTGCGCGATATCTTCTGCACCATTGCGTCCATGAGCGGACGCAATACGCGCGATGACATCAAAAGAAACGGCCGCGATGACCGAGGGCGGTAGGTACGGCGCAGCGTGGCACGCCGCGGCGCAAGAATATTTCTTCATCAGCCACCGGTCGCGGGTTCGCCTGGGTCGGCCGCTGCGGGGCGCTCGCTTGACTGCGCGGCCGCTGCCTGGCTGTCGGGCGTGTCGTCATCCGGCGTTGCAGCGGGTTGGACCGGCCGGTCGTCGTCGACCGATGCGCTGGACCGGACGCAGCGGAGAAATCGGCTTTCATGCGATGTCGGATCACGTCCATCTGTTCGGCCGTCATCTTCGGCAGGCTTTCCAATCGACCTTGGCGACCTTGAGCTGAATGCCCTGCGGGGTGAAATCGCGGACAAAGGTGCCGAAGGTGCCGCGCGGAAGCGCCTGCAAGGCTTCGGTGGTCATGCGCAATCTGGTGGAAAGATATTTCGCCTCGTCATCGCTGTTGGCCATGCGGATCGCGCAATTGGCGACGGCATCGAGGACCGGCGGAGTGAGCTGCGCGGTTCGTTGATGCGCGAGGATCAGCGCGATGTTCTGGGAGCGGCATTCGTCGAGCAGCACGGGAATGCGCGTGTCCTTGGCGATAACGGATTGGCATTCGTCGATATAGACATAGCACGGCTTTTTCGACGCGGCCGGTTTGCCGGATCGCTGCTGCGCCGCGCGGGCAATGAGGGCGATGAAAAAGCGGCCGAAAAACTCGGCGCCCTCGTCGCCGAGGATGGCTTTCGAGTTATTGATGATGATGACTTTGCCGGCGTCCATCTCCTTGCCGATGTCGAGCTTGGTGTGGGTGGCGGAGAACATGGAGCGCAGGGTCGGATTGCTCATCAGGTAATCGAGCCGCCAGACGACTTCCTTGCGTGTGCTCTCGTAGGTTTTGGAATGGAAGCCGGTTTCGCGGTTCTCGAAGAAATGCCGCGCGTGGGGATTGACCTTGTCGAGCGATGGCAGGCCTTTCACCATCACCTCCTTGAAATTATCCAGGGTCGGATGGGGGATCGCTTCGATGAATGGCGGGCACGACGTTGCGGAAGAGCGTGGATTGCAGGCCGGTGAATTTCGCATCGAGAAGACCCGCCATGATGTATTCGATGAGGCTGACCACCTGCGTGATGTTGGCGTAGGACACATCAAGCGGATTGAGGGCGAAGGCGGAATCGGGGTCGGGCTCGATGAGGACAAGCCGGTCTTTGATCGCGGCGAGGTTTTTGATCGGCTCGATGAGGTCGCCCTTGCTGTCCATGAGGACGATGGCGGCGTCCTTCTTCAAATCGTCATTGACCAGGGTGTGAAGCAGCGTGGTCTTGCCGCGGCCGGGCGGTGCTATGCACCACATGCCGGCAAAGCGGGTTTCATCGGGAAGGAGGATAGGCAGCTCGATCTTGGTGAATATCTTAAACGGCGTCTGGACAAAATGAGTGGCGAAGGAGAGGACCGGCTGGCCTTCGTCATTGCGTTCTATCTGCTCGCGGAGCGCATCGAAGAGCCTCCGTTTCTTCAATTCGGGATGCCAGTACTCGGTGATGACTGCTTCCGCAGCCTTTTCGTCATCGGTGAGTGTAAGCGAAGTCGTGAGACTCGATGTGGTCGCTGCGGGCTTCGGTTGCAGCGCATAGGGTGGGAAGAATTCGCGTAGGGCCAGATACGAAGAGACAGCGGTGCGCAAAAACACGTCGAAGTTGTCGGTATCGGAAACCTTGCGCTGCCACTCCTCCAATTGTTTGTAGTATTTGCCCAAGGTTATCTGATCCACCGTTTCCGGCTTGTACGGCGGCTCGTTGAAGGATTCGGCGGCGTAGAGATCGGTAACGACGGAGATAAAAGCGTCAACGAGCGGCGAGGAGGAATATTGCCTGGTGTCCTCCTCTTCCACCCACAGCGCGCGTGATTTGATGAGCTGCTGGGCGAGTTCGCGCGGGGCGACGTAATGCGGACGATCTTTGACCGTCGCGGTGACGTTCTCCCACGATTTTATCTTCTGAAACATGTAATAGCGATAGCCCAAGTAGCCGAGGCCCGCGACCGCGACGACGGGAAGAGCGGCGACAGACACGAATAAGAGGAGCAAGAGGGCGAAGACGCCGAGAACGATAAAGACAATGGCAGTGAGGACCGGGTCGCCCGTTTTAGAGTTCATAGGTGTTTTTCTCCGGTGCCGAACTCGTGGCGCGGATGTTTTCTACGAGCTCTTTGAGTTGATTGTGGACCAGCTCTTCGTACACCTTAGCGACTTGCAAGTCGGGGGCGTAGCACATGAATTCCGGATCGGTGAGAAGGCGGCGGATCGTGAGTTTCTGGACGGGATTGTCCTCCCGCTTGTTCGCGCTGATGTCCTTGAATTTGCCGACGGCGAACAGGCCGACGCCGAGTAAGCACAGCATGAACCATGCGGCCGAACTTGTGCTGTGAGGCATAAGGCCCGTGACACATGACGCCAAGAAGCCGAGCGGCATGAGAATGATGCCGGCGATCCGCAGCAGCATCGCCGTGAAGTCGCTCAATCGGGTGGGGGGCGGAGTATTGGCCGGTACCTGCACGGCCTCGTCGTACATGCCGCGCTCGTCAATGATGGAACGCTCTTGCTGATTAAATTCGACGTGGCACAGGAGGAAGAACCGCTTGGCGCCGTTTAAGACGCCGACGGTCTCTTCGCGATAATCGGTTTTGAGTTGCATCGTCCGCCCAAGGGATTAAGTGAGGGCGCCCGGCGGCCGCCGAGCGCCCTCGGTCGTTCAAGCTCCGTGGAGGAGCAGGTGCCGATTACGGCCACATCGAATTGAGCCAAGCCCGTATCTCACGCCGCCGATAGTAAAACCGGGAACCACGAGTTTTGAACGGCTTGAACCGTCGCGGGAACTTGTAGGTCCTTTCCAGTCTCGCTATGTGCGTGCGACTAATGTTGATGCCGAACTCCTTGCTCAATCCGTCGTAAGTGACCAGTGCTTCGTCATCCATGTCAGAGACTCCTTTGGGGGAGCCGATCTGCACAGACGGCTAAAAGCCGGCATCCATAAGTTGCGTGTCCTGAGGGCGAGAGTCAATTAGGCGTGGTGCACCGTGGAAAAGTTTTGGATGATGGGTAAGGAGACGGGTAGACGCCATTTCCACACTGGAAATTCTCCTGGACTGGCCGTGCGTTAGCGGCTCAGATAGGCTGCCTCCACGGGCACCAGCCTTCGCTCGCGGAGCGGAGCGAAGGTTGGCCGCCGTAGCTTAAGCGAAGGCGGACTGAGCAAGCCTCCGCAAGCTTCGGCTGGCACGCCAGCTTTACAGAAATGCAATGACCTCATGAAATTCGCTCATTTCTCCCATATCTGGGCCAAGCCCGGCATGACGCCGCATCAGCGCTACGAGCAGCTGTGGCGCGAGCTTGAGGCCTGCGACGAACTCGGCTTCGATTATTCGTTCTGCGTCGAGCATCATTTCCGGCCCGACGAGAGCTGGATGTCGTCGCCGTCGCTTTATGCGGTCGGCGCCGGGGCGCGCACCAAGCGCCTGCGCATCGGGCCGATGGGCTACATCGTGCCGCTCTATCATCCGCTGCGGCTGGCCGAAGAGATCGCCATCGTCGATCAAATGCTCGGCGGCCGCATGGAGCTTGGGCTCGTGCCCGGCATCAATGCCGATTATTTCCGCCCCTTCGGGCTCGATTACAGCCAGCGCAAATCGCCGACGCTGGAATTTGTCGATTATCTGCGCGCCGCGTTCGGCGCGGCGCAGCCGTTCTCGTTCCACGGCCAGGATTTTCATACCGACAAGGCGCGCATTTCAGTTGGGCCGGCGCAGCGGCCGCATCCGCCGCTATGGATGATGAGCCGCGATCCGCAGACGCTGGAATTCTGCGCCAAGAACGCCATCAATCCCGGCTATTTTTTGGTCTATCCGCGCGCCGACGCGGCGCCGCGCTATCGCAAATTCCTGGCCGATTGGCAGGCGGCGGGCCGCGCGCAAAAACCGAACATCGCCTATTGCACGGTGGTCTATGTCGACGAGACCGACGATAAGGCGATCGAGACGGCGCTGTTCCGCGCCAGCCGCGCCTATGAAGGCTTTCTCAAACCGCCACAGCCGGGTGAGACTTTTGAGGAGCGCGCCAAAGAACACGCCAAAATGTTCGTCGGCCGCGGCGAGCCCGGCGCCTCGGAGATCATGCAGCATCTGTTCGACGGCGATTATCTGTTGAAGAACGATCTCGTCTTCATCGGCTCGCCGCAAACCGTCGCCGCCAAAATCCGCGCCGCCGCCGAAGCCGGCGTGTTCAACGTGTTCATGGGCGAGTTCAATTTCGCCGACTTGCCGGAGGACGCGCTCCAGCGCTCGATCCGGCTGTTCGGCGAGAAGGTGATCCCGGCGCTAAGGGGCTATGAGCCGTTTTAGTCGTCATTCCGGGGCCGCGCGTCGCGCGGAGCCCGGAATCCATAATCACGATCGGTGCATGTTCTGCACTGTCTGCTGTTATGGATTCCGGACAGCCGCTGCGCGGCTTCCGGAATGACGCATTCGCGTCACTGCGCCTTGGCCAGTTCCGGATGCGCCGCGAGCCGGGCTTTGTTCAGCGCATAAATGAGGAACGTCACCACCGCGCCGGCGGCGAACGGCAACGCCGACCAGACGTAGAGCTGCTGGACCGGTAGCCCGACGAACAGCGCGCCCAACAGCGGGCCGACGATGGCGCCGAGCCGGCCGATGCCGAGCTGCCAGCCGGAGCCGTTGGCGCGCAGCATGGTCGGGTAGATCATGGCGCCGGCGACGTTGATGCCGGACTGGATGCCGAGCACCAGCGCGCCGGCAAAGAAGGTCGCGGTCAACAGCGCGGCCGTCGAGGTCAATCCGGCATAGCCGATCGAAGCGACGACCGGAACCGCGATCACGAACATGATGGCGATGGCGAAGAAGCGGTGGCGCTGCAGCCACCAGCACAGCGCCAGGGCGCCGACCGTGCCGCCGACCTGCAAGGCGGCGCCGGCCAGCGCCGCGGTCGCCGGCGGCACGTGCGCCGCGCCCATCAGCGTCGGCGTCCAGCTGATGAGGAAGAAGTAGCCCATCAGATTGCAGGCGAACATCAGCCAGGTCAGCGGCGTGATCACGGCGAGCCCGTTGCCGAACAAATAGATCGGATTCGAGCTCGGCGCCTGCTGCTCGTCCTCGATCACGAATTGCGCGTTGGCCGGCACCTTGAAGTCGGGCCGGATCGCCGCGAGCAGCGCCAGCATCTTGGCGCGCTGGCTTTCGTGCAGCGTCATGAATTTGATCGATTCCGGCAGACTGACCATCGCAGCGAGCGCCAGCACGATCGGCACGATGCCGCCGATTTCGAACAGGATTTGCCAGCCGTGCTGCGGCACCAGCGCAGCGCCGACAAAGCCGGCCATCGCGCCGCCGAGCGGCACCAGGCCGACGGCGATGATCGCCAAGGTGGCGCGCAAATGGCGCGGCGCCGATTCGGCGTTGATGGCGACGAGGTTCGGAATGACGCCGCCGATGCCCAGCCCGGCAAGGAAGCGCAGCCAGGACAGTTGGGTGAGGTCGGTTGAATAGGCGGCTGCATAGGTGAGAACGCCGAACAACAGGTTTGACAGAATGAGCGCGGTCTTGCGGCCGTAGCGGTCGCCGACCCAGCCGAAAATCTGCGAGCCGAACAGCACGCCGATATTGCTGGCGCTCAAAACCAGGCCGAGCGCCTTCGGCGGAATGTGCCATTCGGCGATCAAATGCGGCGCGGCAAAGGCGATGGCGCCGATATCGTAGCCGTCGATCATCGCCAACAGGACGGACCAGACGATCAGCTTGATCTGGAACGAGCCGAGCCCGTACTCGTCCAAAAACTGCGAAACCTGAACTTTTGCCTCGCCGGCCATCGTTTCCCCCAAAGCACTCTTGTTGTGGCGCGTAGTCGTCTCTCGCGGGAGGCTAAGGCAGGCGGCCGCTAAAGAAAAGCGGCATTCCCGCGCAGCGCGCCGGTTGGGCAGTCGCCCGTCGATGCGGCTTTCCCGCGCCCGCGAGAACCAATAAGGTCGCGGCAACAGGGTGGAAAATCGCCAAAGGATGGATCGCCATGGAAATGAGCGTGTCAGTCGCACCGCAGCAACAGGCGCCGTCGAACGAGGGCAAGCTAAGCCAGTCGCGGCCCAATTCCAGCGGCCTCGACGAATGGCTGGCCAAGATCGAGGCCATGGGCGAGCTCAAGCGCATCAGCGCCGAAGTCGATCCCGACCTCGAAGCCGCCACCATCACCTATCTCGCGGCCAACGAAAAAGGCCCGGCGCTACTTTTCGAGAACATCAAGGGCCATCCCGGGCACCGCGCGCTCTACAACACCATCGGCTGCAATCTATCGCGCTTCTGCCTGATGATCGGCGAAGAGCCGGTCGATCATCCGCTCAAGGCGGTGCAGGCGCTGCAGCGCAAAATGGGCCGCACCATGAAGGCCAAGGAGGTTTCGGCCGACACCGCGATCTGCAATCAGAACATCGAGACCGGTGAGGCGGTCGACATCCGCAAATTCCCGGCGCAGCGCATGTGGCCGCTCGACGGCGGGCTCTATCTCGGCACCGGCGACGCGGTGGTGACGCAATGCCCGGAGACCGGGCGCGTCAACGTCGGCACCTATCGCATGATGATCAAGGGCCCGCGCGAAATCGGCCTCTACACCTCGCCCGGCAAGGACGCCACGCTCGACCGCGAGAAGTGGTGGAAGATGGGCAAGCCGATGCCGATCGCGGCCGCCTACGGCATCGATCCGCTGTTATTTCTGGTTGCGGCGACGAGCTTTCCCAAGACCGAATGCGAATACGACTATTACGGCGGCATCAACGGCGCGCCGATCGAGGTGTTCAAGAGCGATCTCACCGGGCTGCCGCTGCCGGCGCGGGCCGAGATCATCATCGAGGGCTTTGTCTATCCGGACGAGACTTTCGCCGAGGGTCCATTCGGCGAGTTCACCGGCTATTACGGCCGCCCGACCGGCGCGACGCCCTATATGCGCGTCGAGAAAGTGCGATTCCGCAACAATCCGACTTTAACGTGCGCCTTGATGGCGGACGGCCCGGCCAACGAGTGCGGCCTGTTCTGGGCGGCGCTGCGCTCGGCGGCGATCTGGTCGGATCTGCAAAAGCTCGGCATTCCCGGCATCCAGGGCGTGTGGTCGATTCCGGAAGCCGCCGGCTGGGGCATCACGGTGGTTTCGATCAAGCAGATGTATGCCGGCCACGCGCCGCAGGTGATGGCGCTCGCGGCGCAATGCACCGGCGGCGCCTATTTCGGCAAATATGTCATCGTCGTCGACGACGACGTCGATCCGAGCAACATCCATCAGGTGCTGTGGGCGATGGCGACCCGGTCGCGGCCGGCGCAATCGATCGATATTTTGCGCGAGACCTGGAGCACGTTCCTCGACCCGAGCCTCAACCCGCCGGAAATCCGCCCCTGGGGTTCCAAGGCGCTGATCAACGCCTGCATGGATTACCGGCACATCAAGACCTTCTCCAAGCGCACTAAGCTGTCGAAGCCGATGTACGAGCAGGTCGCGGCGCGCTGGAATGAGCTGGGCTTTGCCGGCAAGCCGATGGAGGTGTCGGTGTTTGAGGACGCGGCGCCGGGCACGCGGGTCGACTGACGTCAGACTGCGCGTCGGCTCATGCGCGCTTTGTCCGCGAGCGCGTGGCGGTTCTTCATATTGCCGTAGATGCGCCGCAAGCAGCGCTTGAGCACCATGAGCTCTTCGCGCGACAGCCCGGCAATGGCGTCCGCTTCGCACCGCCGCGCCAGCGGAATGAGGCGCGCTACCAGCGCATTGCCGTTCTGCGATAGCTTGACGGTGACCTCACGATTGCTGCTCGCCGCGCGGCTTCGCGTCGCCAGATCCATGCGCACCAGGCGTGAGACCAAACGCGACAAGGTCGATGCGTCGATGCTGGTGAGATCGGCGAGATCGATCTGCCGCTGACCGCCGTCCGCGGCAAGCGCCGCCATCACCCGCCACATCGCGATGCTCAGCCGGTGCGCGGCCAGCGCCTCGTCGCCGAACTGGTCGGCGATGATGGTGCCGACCCGGTTGACGAGGTAGGGCAGATAGTCGCCGAGATCGAGCTTGGAGGGTGATTTCGCCGCCATGTCCTGTGTAGAGTAGCGCCGAATTAGTGCATTTACAACAGATGCATTTTCAACTATTCTGCCGGCAAACGCGCTCGAGAGACGGCGGTCACGGGAGGGTAGGATGGACTTCGGCTACTTCACGCTGAGCGACAATCACTACGAAAACAACACGCGTTCGTCGAACCAGTTCGTCGCCGACATCACCGCCGAGGCGCTCTATGCCGACAAGCTCGGCATGCATTCGGCCTGGATCGGCGAGCATCATTTCAATTCGCTCGGCGTGCTGTCGTGCCCGGACATGGTGCTGGCTTATGTCGCCGCCAACACCACGCGCATCCGGCTCGCGCCGGCGGTCACCGTGCTGCCGCTGCATCATCCGATTCGCGTCGCCGAGCAATGGGCGACGCTCGATCTTTTGTCCGGCGGCCGCGTCGATTTCGCCTGCGGCCGCGGCTACGACCAGCGCGAATATCTGCCGTTCCACGTCTCGTTCGCTGATAACCAGGGAATTTTCGAGGAAGGCCTCGAACTGGTGCGCGAGCTGTGGGCGGCGGAAGGCCGCATCTCGCACCACGGCAAATATTATTCGTTCGACGACGTGCGCATCACGCCGAAACCGATCCAGCGGCCGCTGCCGACCTATGTCGGCTCGTTTTCGAAACCGTCCATTGAGCTTGCCGCGCGGCTCGGCTGCGGGCTGATCGTGGCGCCGTTCGCCGCCGCCATGAGCTATGGCGGGCTCAAGCAAGTCGCCGACCTCTATCACGAGACCTGCGCCAAATACGGCAAACCGCCGGGCCGGCTGATGTGCAGCTACTTCACCCATTTCGCCGACGACAAAGCGCAGGAGGACGCGCAGCGCGCGCGGCAGGTGCGCTACTACAAGGAATGCGTGATCCCGGCATTTCCGAGCGATCCGAAAACCGCGCCGCCGAGCTATCGCTATTTCATCGAGATGGTCGAGCGGCTGCACAAAGTGAGGCCGGAAGACCTGACGGAGAATTCGGTGCTGCTCGGCTCGCCGGCGCGCATCGTCGACACGCTGAAGAAGGTCGAGGCGGCCGGTTTCGACGAGGTCATCCTTTATTTCAACGTCGGGCTAAAGCCGCACGGCCAGGTCAAGGACGAGATGGCACGCTTCATGGCCGAGGTGGCGCCCGCTTTCGCCGGCGCGCGCAAAGAAGCCGCGGCGTAAAGCCCACTGCGGAGTGCGTCGACACTTAGCGAAAACCTTCGGTGTAGCAAGCATACCGATCCGCCATGCTCGGTCCTGACCCCGCCACGAACGTCAGGAATGAACAAAAGCGCTCGGTATCGTTGTAATTTCGCCACAACCATCCAAAAAAGACACGCGCCCGTCTCGACTCCAAAGCGGGCGCCGTTCTTAATGCGTTTCCGAAATCGCGTTGGGGGGCGCGTCATGAATCGCATAGTGCTGGGATTATTGGGCGTAGCGGTCATTGGCATATCGGCCGCAAACGCCGCCGACATGCCCACCAAGGCGCCGCCCAAGGCGGTCGTCGCCCCAGCCGCCGTTTATGATTGGACCGGTTTTTACGTCGGCGGCCATTTCGGCTATGGCTGGGCTTTTCCGGCGATGACCTCTGACTTCACCGGCACAAACGTCGGCAATCCTCCCCGGCCGCGCGGCGTCTTGGGCGGCGCCCAAATTGGCTACAATTGGCAGTCGAGCCACTGGGTTTATGGACTGGAAGGCGATTTCACCTGGTCCGACGTCAAAGGTAGCTCCAACGTCGTGGTCCCCGCCGGCATCCTGAACGCCGAAGGATTGCCCGATAACTACAGCACGATCACCGGGCGCATCGGCTATGCCGACATGCATTTTCTCTATTACGTGAAGGGCGGCGCGGCATGGATGAGCGAAAAATTCAGCCAGCTCTCTGTCACCCTTCCGATCTGTGTCGGCACCCCTTGCACCGGCAGCAACGATACCTGGGGTTGGGCGTTCGGCGCAGGCGTTGAATATGCCGTCGATCAGCACTGGTCGATGCGACTGGAATATAATTACCTTGATTTTCCTAAGAACGAGGGTGTCATCACCAGCAACGGCGTGAGCACGAACCTGTTTCATATCACGCGGACGTTCGACCTCATCAAGCTTGGGCTAAATTATAAGTTCGGCGGCTAGCGCCGGCCCGCTTCAGCAAACCCGAACCAGGGACGCGCCATCGAATCTTAGGTGCAATAGATCCTAGGTGCAAAATCTGTTGGTGCTTTGATACATTCCGCGACGATCTCACGGATCGAGCTCGGTATCCCAATAGAGATAATCGAGCCAGCTGTCGTGCAGGTAATTGGGCGGGAACAGCCGGCCGTTGCGGTGCAGGTGCTGCACCGTCGGCTGGAACGGCCGCTGCGACGGGAACATCTTGGCTTCGTCCGGCGTCAGATTGCCCTTGCGCAGATTGCACGGCGAGCAGGCGGCGACCACGTTGTCCCACAGCGTGTGGCCGCCGCGCGACCGCGGGATCAGATGATCGAAGGTCAGGTCGTCGCGCGCGCCGCAATATTGGCAGACAAAGCGGTCGCGCAGGAACACGTTGAACCGGGTGAAGGCCGGATGCGTCGCGGGTTTTACGAAAGTTTTCAGCGACACCACGCTCGGCAGCTTCATTTCGAAGCTTGGGCTATGCACCGAACGATCGTAATTGGCGACGATGTTCACCCGCTCGAGAAACACCGCCTTGATCGCGTCCTGCCACGACCACAGCGACAGCGGGTAATAGCTCAGCGGCCGGAAGTCCGCGTTGAGGACCAGGGCCGGAAAGCCCGATTGCGATACATGAGCGTTCAAAGCGACGCTCCCACCTCGACTCGCTGCCGCAGTGCGGCGATGGGCCGTAGTTTATAGGCAGGCGTGACAGGATTGTGAAGCCCGGCCCGGGGCTTACGCGCCGTGCCGTTTCTCAGCCCCAGCTGGCGGCGGGCGAAACCTACTGCCGCGAATATTCGCTGGCCCCGGCCAGCCGTACCGGGTCGAGCGGCTGCCTGCCGCGCACTAGATCCGCGGCCTTCTCGGCGATCATGATGATCGGCGCGTTGATATTGCCGCCAACCAGATCCGGCATCACCGCGCCGTCGACCACGCGCAGACCCTCGGTGCCGAACACGCGAAGCTCGGCGTCGACCACTGCCAGCGGATCGGAGGCGGCGCCCATTTTGCAGGTGCCGAGCGGGTGATGGACGGTGATCGAATTCGGCGCGGATATGCGCGTCGAGATCGGCGTCTGCCGTCGCGCCGTCGCCGGGCGCGATCTCGCGCGCCATGAACGGGGCCATCGGGGCCTGCCGGCACACCTCGCGCGCCATGCGCAGACCGGCGCGCAGCGTCTTCCAATCGGCTTCGGTTGAGAGAAAATTCTGCCGGATGCGCGGCGCTTGGCGCGGATCGGCGGAGACGAGTTCGAGCCGGCCCCGGCTCTGCGGCCGCAGCACCACGGCGCGGCAGGCATAAGCGTCGGCGTAGGCCCGGCGGAACGGCCACAGATAGGGCTTGGCCGTCATCGGCGCCGCGTTGAAGATGAATTGCACGTCGGGCAAGGCGGCGTCGGGCCGGCTTTTCAGGAACGCCATGCGCCCGGTCGGCAATCCGGTCGCTATCCCTTCGCCGCGCAGGTAAGCGCGGATGAGCGCCGGCACGATGCGGTCGAGCCGCATCGCTTTGTGGAACGGCCCGGGCTCCTTGCGCGCATAGGCGATGCTTGCCGAAATGTGGTCCTGCAGATTTTTGCCGACACCGGGCAGGGCCGCCTTGACGGCGATATCGTGCGCGGCGAGATCGGCGGGATCGCCGATGCCCGACAGCAGCAAAAGCTGCGGCGAGTTGATGACGCCGCCGCACAGGATGATTTCGCGCTCCGCGTAAGCGGTGGCGGTCTCGCCGCGCTGGATATAGTCGACGCCCGCGGCGCGGCGGCCGTCGAAAACGATTTTCGTCGCCAGCGCCTCGATCTCGACGGTGAGGTTCGGCCGTTGCAAAGCGGGGCGCAGATAGGCGTCGGCGGCGCTGCAGCGGCGGCCGTCCTTCACCGTCATCTGCCAGGTGCAAAAGCCTTCCTGCTGCGCGCCGTTATAGTCGGCCGTGGTCTTGTAGCCCGCGGCGCGGCCGGCCGCGGCAAAGGCGTCCACCAGCGGATCGTCGAAGGCCGCGGTTTGCGTCGCCAGCGGACCGTCGCCGCCGCGATAAAAGCTCGGCCCGCTTTGCCAGGATTCCTGGCGGCGGAAATAGGGCAGCACGTGAGCGTAGGACCAGCCGTCGAGCCCCGACGCCGCCCAGCGGTCGTAATCGCCGGGGTGCCCGCGCACATAGGCCATGGCGTTGATCGACGACGAGCCGCCGATGACGCGGCCGCGCGCGCATTCGAGGCCGCGGCCGCCGGTCGTCGCCTCGGCTTCGGCAAAATACATCCAGTCGTGCTTGCGGTTGAGCAGCAAATGCGGCCAGCCCAGCGGGATCTTGATCCAGGGATCGCGGTCCCAGCCGCCGGCCTCGAGCAGCAGCACCCGCGTGGCCTTATCCTCGCTGAGCCGGGCAGCCATTGTGCAGCCGGCTGAACCGGCGCCGACGATGATGATGTCGTAGTTTTTATTACTGGGCATTCGCGCACCTGTGCCGGCAAGCTTAGCCAGTGCTGCGATGGGCTGTCCATGGTGTGGCCGTCATAGCGAGGCGGGGCGGGCTGGCCCGGTCCACACTCTCCCTCGCAAAAAATAGCGCGAGCAGTTCAGCGTCCTGGGCGCGGCGCCTATTCTTCTATCTCCAGACTCTTAAAGGAAATAAACGTCTCGCCGCCCGCGCCGGCGAGCCCGGCACGTACTCGCCTTCGGCAAAATATTCGCGCGTGACAGCGTTGCTGGTATTACGCGCTTGGCAGATGCGTGCGCCGCACCAGATGTACGAGGTCGTGACCGCGCCGCCGCCGCCGGTGGGCGTAGAGGCAATGGCGGTGCGGCGGCTGAGGCCGTCATAGCTGAACGCGGTCGACTTGCCGGATTGCCCCGGATAGGCGATGCCGATCAGCCGGTTCTCGGCGTCCCAGGTGTAATTGCGCAGGCCGTCGGAAGTGAGGTTGCCGTCGGCGTCGAAAGTGAGCGCCTGGCCGGACAGGTTGGTGAGCTGCGACCGGCGGCTCGCTTCGATCGGCAATGTCGGCCTGTCGACGGGGCAATATTCCATGACCAATGCCGGGCGGCTGGACCGCAGTTAGACCGGCGTCTACGTTGTCCTTTCCGCCAAAGCCGGAGACCTTGCTTGCACACCGACGACAACCTTACGACCGAACGCAAAACCTTCGTCACTTATCTCGAATGCTCGGAAACCGGCGAGAAATATCCGGCCGACGAAATCCACAATCTCTCTCGCGTCGGCAAGCCGCTGTTGGTGCGTTACGATCTTGCCGGCGTGAAGCAGGCCTTGAGCAAGGACGCGCTGGCGCAACGGCCGCCGGATCTGTGGCGCTATCGCGAGCTTTTGCCGGTGCGACGCAAGGAGGACATCGTCAGCCTCGGCGAGGCGATGACGCCGATCGTGGCGCTGCCGAAGCTTGCGGCCAAATTGGGCGGGGCCGAATTGCTGGTGAAGGACGAAGGCCGGCTGCCGACCGGCTCGTTCAAGGCGCGCGGGCTGGTCATGGCGGTGTCGATGGCGAAAGCGCTCGGCATCAAGCACATGGCGATGCCGACCAACGGCAATGCGGGCGCGGCGCTGGCGGCCTACGCCAGCCATTGCGGCATCAAGACCACGATCTTCTGTCCGGAGGATACGCCGGAGGTCAATGTCAGCGAGATCGGGCTGCAAGGCGCCAGTGTCTATCGCGTCAACGGCCTGATCGACGATTGCGGCAGGATCGTCGCCGAGGGCAAGGCCAAGGTCGGCTGGTTCGACACCTCGACGCTCAAGGAGCCGTATCGGATCGAAGGCAAGAAGACCATGGGACTGGAGCTCGCCGAGCAGCTCGGCTGGAGCGTGCCGGACGTCATTTTTTATCCGACCGGCGGCGGCACCGGACTGATCGGCATGTGGAAGGCATTCGCCGAATTGGAGGCGATCGGCTTTATCGGCGGCAAGCGCCCGCGCATGGTCGCGGTGCAGGCGGCGGGCTGCGCGCCGATGGTGCGCGCCTACGAACAAGGCGTCGAACACGCGTCGCGCTGGGACAACGCGCAGACCATCGCCTCGGGCATCCGCGTGCCGCAGGCGATCGGCGATTTTCTCATCCTGCGGGCGGTGCGCGACAGCGGCGGTTTTGCCATCGCCGTTACTGACGAGGCCATTGCAGCGGCGCTTGACGAGGCGGCGCGCGAGGAGGGTTTTTTGATGTGCCCCGAGGGCGCGGCCACTTACGCGGCGTATAAGCAGAGCCTCGCCGACGGCCGCGTGACGCGCAACGAGCAAGCTTTGCTGTTCAATTGCGCCACCGGCCTCAAATATCCGCTGCCGCCGATCCATCGCGCCCTTGATCGGCACAAGCCGATCGATTTCGCCGCCTTGTAACGACTTCATACGCGGTCGAGTAACGTTAACGTCGCCTTGCCACGACACGCGCACAATGGAGTTTATTCGTCGTGCGCAACGAATAATCAATGTGTCTCAACTATTAGCGGAGGTGCAATTCCAGTTTTGCGGATCGTTTGTTGAGCGGGACACGCTTGGTATGTTTCGAACTCTGGCGAAATATCTCCGGCGTAATATTGCTCGTTTCGGCGCCGCCCGGGAGGGCGCGACAGTGGTGGAATTTGCACTGATTGCGCCGGCATTTTTGGCGATGCTCTTCGCCATCCTTGAAACCACGCTGTTCCTGTTTGCGCAGGCAACGCTGCAAAACGCCGCCGTCGAAGCCGGCCGCCTGTTCATGACCGGGCAAGCGCAGACTGCCGGAACGACGCAAAGTCAATTCCAGAACGAAGTCTGCCCGATGCTCTCGGCGCTGTTCACCTGCAGCAATCTGCAGATCAATGTGGCGGCTTATTCGTCATTCAGCGGCGCGGTGACTTCCGCTCCCGCGCTGTACGATTTGAGCGGCAACCTGATCGCCACCGGCACCTACAGCCCCGGCACGCCGGGCCAGGTCATGGTGGTGCAGATCGCCTACCCCTGGAACATCATCGGCATCCCGCTGGGGTCGGTGCTGCCCAATACCGGCCACGGCACGGCGGAGATCATGGGCGTCTCTGCGTTCCGCGTGGAGCCCTATTGATCATGCGCGCGCCACTCCGCCTGCAGCGCCTTTACCGCCGGTTCGCCGCATCGACGCGCGGCGTCGCCGCAATCGAATTCGCGATGATTTTGCCGGTGCTGGCGACGCTGTTCCTGGCCTCATTCGACGGCGGCAGAGCCATCGCTGTCTACATGAAAGTGCGCGCGGCGACCTACGCGCTGGATGCGATCGCCAATCAATATGAAACGATCGCATCCACCGACATGACGACTATCGTGGGCGCGACGTCGGTGGTGCTTGCCCCGTATTCGAGCTCGTCGGTCGCCGTCACGATTTCGCAAATCGCGGTCAACAGCGCCAGCAGCGCCACGGTTGCGTGGAGCTATTCGCAAAATGGCACCGCGATGACGACGGGATCGACGGTGACGCTGCCAACGAATCTTTCGACGTGCGGCACCTATCCCTGCTACCTGATCTACGGCCAAGTCAGCTACACCTATACGCCGCTGTTCGGTCTCTTCACCAGCGGCACGATCAATCTTTCCGATGCGCTTTACACGACGCCGCGAAGCAGCACTTGCGTCGTCTACACGCCGCAAACCGGGACGGCCTGTGCCGTCGCATCGTCGGGCTCAGGTTCTGGCTCTGGCTCAGGTTCAGGTTCAGGTTCAGGTTCAGGTTCAGGCTCTGGCTCTGGCTCCGGCTCCGGCTCTGGATCGGGCTCTGGTTCAGGTTCGGGTGGTTCAGGCGGTGGCGGTTGGGGCGGCTGGGGCGGTTGGGGCTGGTGGTAACGCAGCGACCGGACGGAAGCCGCCGAGGGGTGATCGCGGCAGCCCTTTCCAGACTTGAAGCAGGCTATCGCGGTTGAACGGGCTCGGTGACGCGCGCTTCATGCGGCGCGATGATCTCGCACTTTGAGGATTCCGAAGGGGCGGGTTTGAAACCCGCCCCAATTCGCAGCACCGTTTGCAAGCTGCAAGCCCGGGTGGCGCAGGGCCTTAATTCGTAATGTGCGCCGTGCTCACGGCCTGTTCGAACATCGTAATCAATGCATTGTTGATGTCGGTGGGCGTGTCCGCGGTGAAATAGAAGTTTGGCGAGGCGCAGGCCTGCAGCGCCGCCGGGATGTTCGGGATATTGTCGTTGGCATAGATATCTTCGCTGCCGGCGAAGGTGGTCGGGTTCTGGATCGTCTCATAAGGTATGTAGAGCACTGCGATCGTGATGCCGCGGTTTTTCAGCGTGGTGCATAACGAGCTGTCGATCGTCGTCGCCGAATTGTAATTGGGCGTGCACCCGGCGTTTCCTCCCCAACCGCCGCCCGATTGATACTGGCAATCCTGGGAGCCGTCGGTGACGAGGAAGACGTAAGGCAGCGTACTGGACGAGCTCGCACCGGTGCCAACCGACGAAATCGTGGTGTTCATGCTGGGAAACGCATTTTCGAAATGCGTTCCGCCGGAGCCGAGGTTGGAATTGACGCCGGTGTCGAGCAGGGTGGCTAGCTTGGTGGCGGCATCGTTAATCGAGCCGGAGCCGGTCGCGGTCAAGTTCGTGGTCAACGGAAAATAGGAGTAAAGATAGCGGATGAACGGGTAGAGCCCGACGCGGAACTGGTTGGTCACGACCTCGCTGCTGTTGGCAACCGACAGCAATTGCGTGACGGCATAGCCGACGGCGTCGGCGCGCAATTGGATGCACGACGTGGTTCCCGCCGTGGGGCACGAGCTGACCTGTGTATTGCTCCAATTCACGTTGCTGCCGTTGGTGGTATTGTTGGTGCCGGAAGCAAAAGATACCGGCGTCGTTCCCAAGCGCGAAATGATAAATCCCTGGCAATAGCCGCCAGATCCCGGGTTTGTCGTGGTGCCCGCGGCCGGGGTCGGCCCTTGATAGGGGTTGCTGGACGAAGTCTGTCCACAAGCGCCCTGCGTCGTGAAATGACACGCGAATGTGCAGCCGCCCGGATAGCCGTTGGAACCCCTCAGGTTGTCGGGATTGACGGCGAGGAGCCTTGACTGCTCGGCGGTGGTCGATGGGAAGCTCATGGACCCCGACACGTCGAGCATCAGATAAAAATCGATATAGGTCGGCAGCGAGTAGCTCGCCGTCGACGTGCCCGACAGCGCGATGTTTCTGTAACCCATGATTCCCATGAAATAGGTGGGAACCTGCGCCGTGAAGGACACGGTGGCGGTCACCGTCATTCCGGTCCTTGTGACGGTCGCCGCAGGAGTGAGGCTCGTGTACCCCGTGCTCTCCGGAGCTGCCGTCAAATTGGCATTGAAGAAATTGGTCGCGAAGGTCGAGCCGCCGGACACGGTGCCGTTGCCCGACATGTTCTTGGCCGTCGAAATCACCGACGAGTTGATGGAGACGGTGGCGAGGCTCGCCGCGTCGGCGGCGGCCTGCAGCTTGGTCTTGATCATCGACGCGGACGTGTAATCGATCACGCAACCCACGGCGGCGACCATCGGCAGCATCGCCAGCGCCGTGATCACGGCAACATTGCCGCGCTTGTTGAGCCGAAAGTTGGAAATGAGCGACCGCAGCCGCGCCAATCGGGCGCCCCGGGCCAGCTTCCGCATCGCCGCCATGACCATCGCGCACCTTTAATCAATAGCGCGCTTCTAGGCCCAAATTGCTAGGAAATCGTTACGTAATACAAAGACTTGCGGTTAAAGCCGCGGCGGCAAAGCGGCTAGCCGCCGGGCCAGGAATTCGCCGCCATGGCGCAGCCCTTCGGCGTCGATGCCGTGGCCGACCCCCGCCGACAAATGCCACTCGACCGGCACGCCGACCGCGGCAAGCCCCTCCATGGCTTGGAACAACGCCTGCGGCGGGATGAGGTCGTCGCGGTCGCCGTGAACCAGCAGCACCGGCGGGCGGGATTTGATTTCGGCGGCAAATTTCTCCGCGTCGCCGTCCGGCCGTTCGACCAACAGCCCCGAATAACCGACGATCGCGGCGGGCGCTGTGGCACGGCGCAGCCCGACATGCAGCGCCATCATCGTACCCTGGCTGAACCCGACCAGCGCCAGAGCCGTGGGCGGCAGCTTATGGCGCGCCAGTTCGACATCGAGAAAGCGCTCCAACAGCGGCGCCGCCTGGTTGACCCCGATCCAGCGTTCGTCCGGATTGCGGAAGGTCAAGGCGAACCATTGGCGGCCGACCGGCGCCTGCGCGCACGGTTCCGGAGCATGCGGCGACACGAAAGCGGCGTGCGGCAACAATGGCTGCCAGGCGCGGCCGATCTCGATGAGATCGTTGCCGTCGGCGCCGTAGCCGTGCAGGAAGACCACAAGCTGTCGCGCAGCGCCGGAGCGAGGATCAAGCCGCGGACCGTCAAGTTCAGCGGCCATTCCCACCTCTTTTCCGCACGGTCCGCTTGGACACGGTTCTCTTGGACACGGTTCTCTTGGATCTGGCTTTCGGAAGGATCTTGGTCACGACAGGGGCGCCTTCGCGGCCTTTGACGGCGCGATAATAGGTCCATAGCACGCGCGCCGCTACCGCGCGCAGCGGCCGCCACGCCTCGGCAAGCGCTATCATCTCCTTCGCGTTCGGCCGCGCCGGCAGGCCGAAGGCAAGGCGCGCCGCTTCCTGCAGCGCAAGATCGCCGGCGGGCCACGCATCGGCATGGCCGAGGCAGGACAACAGGTAAATGTCGGCGGTCCACGGTCCGATGCCATGCACCGCGGTGAGCGCGGCATGGGCCGCGTCGGCCTCGATGTCGCCGAGCGAAGCGAGCGCGAGGTCGCCGCGGGTTACGGCGCGGGCGATCTCTTTGAGCGCCTTGATTTTCGGCGACGACAGGCCGAGCCGCGCCAGCCGGGCGGCGCGCGCCCGCAGAATGGCCTCCGGCAGCATCGGATCGAACGCCGCGGCAAGCCGCCCCCAGATCGCGCCGGCGCTGGCGGTCGAGAGCTGCTGCGACACCACCGCGGCGGCGAGCCCGGCAAAGCCGTCGGGGCGCCGCCGCAAGGGCGGCCGCCCGGCTTCGGTCACGAGCGCGCCAAATCGCGGCTCGATTTCGCCGAGTATTTTGAGCGCCGCGTCGAGATCGGCCTCGCTGCGAATATGGGTCAGCATGTTAGAGTGACGGGCCGGTGTTGATAGGTGAGTGTCGAGAAGCTTATCGCCGATGTACAGCCGCATCCTGCGTTTTGCACCAAGCCCGAACGGCTATCTCCATCTGGGCCATGCCTATTCCGCATTGCTCAACCACGATCTGGCGCGCGAATTCGGCGGCCGCTTGCTGCTGCGGATCGAGGACATCGATGTCGAGCGCTGCCGCCCGGACTACGAGGCGGCGATCTATGAGGATCTGCGCTGGCTCGGCATTTCCTGGATCGAGCCGGTGCGGCGGCAGAGCGAGCATTTTGACGATTATGCCGCGGCCCTTGCCGCGCTCGAAGGGCAGGGGCTCATTTATCCGAGCTTCGAGAGCCGGGGCGAGCTCAACGCCATGGTCGCGGAGCTCGACCGCCACGGCCGCTGGCCGCGCGATCCCGACGGCGTGCCGATCTATCCGGGGCGGGCGCGCAAGCTCTCCGCCGCCGAGCGGGCCCGGCGCCGCGCCGCCGGCGAGCCGTTCGCGCTGCGGCTTGCCATGGACGCGGCCGTCGCGCGCGCCGGCGCGCTGTCGTGGACCGAGACCGGCGCCGGGCCGCGCGGCCAGACCGGCATCGTCACCGCCGCGCCGCAACTGTGGGGCGACGTCGTGCTCGCCCGCAAGGAAACGCCGACCAGCTATCACCTTGCCGCCGTTCTCGACGACGCCCTGCAAGGCGTCACCGACGTGGTGCGCGGGCAGGATCTGTTCTGGACGACCAGCATCCACCGGCTCCTGCAGGCGCTGCTCGGGCTGCCGGAGCCGAGTTATCATCACCACAAGCTCATCCTCGACGATGAGGGCCGCAAGCTTTCGAAGTCGACGCAGGCGACGGGTTTGCGCGAATTACGCGCCGCCGGCTCAAGCCCGCGCGATATCCGGCGCATGGTCGGATTGGGGCGCTGAATTGGACATTACATCGCGGTCACGCGTGTTTTGTTTGCTGCATGGCCGTGGCATGTTGCGGTCCGGGTGAACCGCAATGGCGCGATCAAGAACCAAACGGAAGGCTGCCGCAAAACCGGCGCAGCGCCGCAAGCGGCGGCGGCCGAAGGCGCGCGACGAGGAAGCCGTGCTTGCCGTGTTCGCCCACGACATCCGCACCGCGCTGACCGGCATCCTCGCGCTCGGCGAACTGTTGACGAGCTCCAGTCTCGGCGAGCGCGAACGGCGCTGGGCGGCGGGCATCAAGGACAGCGCCGAGCATCTCGCTTCGCTCACCACGCTGGTCATCGACGCCGCCAAGGCGAGCAAAGAGGCCGGCGCCGGTTCGCTCATTCTGCAACGGGAGATTTTCCGGCCGCGGCGTCTCATCGCGGCCATGAGCGAGACATTGGCCGCGCGCGCCGAGACCAAGAACCTGCGCGCGGCGGTGACGGTAGCGGACGACGTGCCGGAATTCCTGGTCGGCGATCCGGTGCGGCTGCGCGCCGCGCTGGAAAACCTCATGGACAATGCCGTGAAGTTCACCGCGCAAGGCACGGTCCGGCTCGAGGTGAAGGCGGCCCGTGCCGCGGGCGGCCGCGCCAAGCTGATCTTCATCGTCACCGACAGCGGCATCGGACTTAAGCCCGCGGAGATCAAGCGGCTGTTCCGGCCGTTCGCGCAAGCCAGCGCCGAGATCGCGCGCCGCTATGGCGGCTCAGGGCTGGGGCTTGCCGTCGTCAAGGTTTTGGCGCGGCTGATGGGCGGCGACCTTACCGTCACCAGCGCTCCGGGACGCGGCTCGCGGTTTACTCTGTCAGCGATCCTGCCGCTCGCCCCAGCCCAGACGGCTACGGCGGAGCGTTCGCGGCACGGCACCACGCCGGCGCGCCGCCTCAAAGTGCTCTGCGCCGAGGATAATCCCTACGGCCGCGTCATCCTCAACACCATCCTCACCGAGCTCGGCCACCGCGCCGATTTCGTCGGCTCCGGCGAGGAAGCCGTCGCCGCAGTGCCGCGCGGCTACGACGTCGTGCTGATGGACGTGACGCTGCCCGGCATCGACGGGCTCGAAGCCACGCGGCGCATCCGGGCGCTTGCCGGCGCTGCGGCTGCGACGCCGGTCATCGGCATATCCGGCCGCGACGCCGACGACGCCAAGGCTCGCGCGGCCGGCATGAATGCGTATTTGCGCAAGCCATTGAGTCCGAGCGCCTTGAGCGATGCGCTTGCGGCGGCCGCGCTGCGATGATTATTCCGCCGCGTCTGCCGACGTTTCGACGATGCGGCAGAGATCGCTCATGATGCGGTTGAGCTCGAAATCCTTCGGCGTATAGACTTCGGCGACGCCGGCATTTTTCAAAGCGCTGGCGTCGGCCGGCGGGATGATGCCGCCGACCACGACCGGCACATCGTCGAGGCCGGCTTCCTTCATGCGCGACACCACGTCTTTCACCAGCGGCATGTGCGAGCCGGACAGGATCGACAGACCGACCACATGCACGTCCTTTTCCGCCGCCGCGGCGACAATCGCCTCCGCCGTCAGGCGGATGCCGTCATAGACCACGTCCATGCCGGCGTCGCGGGCGCGCGCGGCAATCTGCTCGGCGCCGTTGGAATGGCCGTCGAGGCCGGGCTTGCCGACCAGAAATTTCAGGCGCCGGCCGAGCTTCTTCGACACCCGGTCGACTTCGGCGCGGATGCCGTCGAGACCCTCGGCGTCGTTGCGCATGGCGCTGCCGACGCCGGTCGGGGCGCGGTATTCGCCGAACGCGGAGCGCAGCGCAAAACCCCATTCGCCGGTGGTGACGCCGGCTTTGGCGCAGTCGATCGACGGCGGCATGATATTGGCGCCGCTCTTGGCCGCGCGGCGCAACGCTTCGAGCGCCGCGGCCACAGCCTTGGGATCGCGCGCGGCGCGCCAGGCCGCGAGCCGCTCGATCTGGCCGGATTCGGCTTCCGCCGACACGGTGACGACCGATTCGGCGGCGTCGGTCAGCGGCGAGGCTTCCGTTTCGGTGAAGCGGTTGACGCCGACCACGATCTGCTCGCCGCGCTCGATCGCTTCGATGCGGCGGCCATTCGATTCGACAAGCTGCTGCTTGAGGTAGCCGGATTCGACCGCCTTTACGGTGCCGCCCATCGCCTCGATATGTTTGAGCTCTTCTTTAGCCGCGACTTTCAGCTCGGCGACTTTGGCCGCGATCGCCGGCGATCCGTTGAAGACGTTGCCGTATTCCAACAGATCGGTCTCATAAGCGAGGATCTGCTGCATGCGCAGCGACCATTGCTGATCCCACGGCCGCGGCAGGCCGAGCGCCTCGTTCCAGGCCGGCAGTTGCACCGCCCGCGCGCGGGCATCCTTCGACAGCGTCACCGCCAGCATTTCAAGCAGAATGCGGGCGACGTTATTTTCGGGTTGCTGCTCGGTCAGTCCGAGCGAGTTGACCTGCACGCCGTAGCGGAACAGGCGCTGCTTGGCGTCGGTCACGCCGTAGCGCTCGCGCGTGATCTCGTCCCACAGTTCGGTAAAGGCGCGCAGCTTGCAGATTTCGGTGACGAAGCGCAGCCCGGCGTTGACGAAGAACGAGATGCGCCCGACCACGTCGCCGAATTCGTCCGGCGCGCATTGGCCCGAGGCCTTGACCGCATCGAGCACGCCGATCGCGGTGGCCAGCGCGAAAGCGAGCTCCTGCACCGGCGTCGCGCCGGCCTCCTGCAAATGATAGGAGCAGACATTCATCGGATTCCATTTCGGCATTTCCTTGGTCGTGAACAAAATCACGTCCTTGGTCAGCCGCATCGACGGCGCCGGCGGAAACACATAGGTGCCGCGCGACAGATATTCCTTGATGATGTCGTTCTGCGTGGTGCCTTGCAGTTTTGCGCGCGGCACGTCTTGCTCGTCGGCGAGCGCGACGTAAAGAGCGAGCAGCCAGGCCGCCGTGGCATTGATAGTCATCGAGGTGTTCATCTCGCCGAGCGGGATGGCCTCGAACAGCGCGCGCATGTCGCCGATATGCGAGACCGGCACGCCGACCTTGCCGACCTCGCCCTTGGCCAAGGGATGATCGCTGTCGTAGCCGGTTTGGGTTGGCAGGTCGAAAGCGACCGACAGGCCGGTCTGCCCCTTGCTCAAATTCTTGCGGTAAAGCTCGTTCGATGCGGCAGCCGTCGAATGACCCGCATAGGTGCGGAAAATCCACGGCTTATCGCGTAATGGCTTGTCGCGTAATTGTTTATCGCGCATTGGCTTGTCGCGGCGCGGCTGGTCGCCCATCGGTTTTCCACGCGTTTCACCGGCACGGCTAATGTGCCGCGGTTTTTGTTGCGATGCAACATGCGCGTTGTGCCAGAAACGGCCCGCCGCGCACGAGCAGATAACACAGGCAAAGTCTGAGCCCGGCGCGCTGGATGGTTCGCGTCGGCGAAAACGGCGCTGCCAAAGAGAATGCATCGGCGCGAGAGCCCAACGCGCTAGCGCCCCTCCCTTAGCGGCCAATCCATTTCCGCCGTATTAGCGTCTGTCAGGCGCGTTTGATCAGCCGCAGGATGATCAGCAGGATCACCGCGCCAATGAAGGCATCGATGATTGCGCCGACGAGCGCTCCCCCGATGAGAGGAAATCCGATCTGCGGCAGCAGCCAGCCGGCAATGACCGATCCGAGGATGCCGACGATGATGTCGCCGATCAGGCCGAAGCCGCCGCCCTTGACCACCATTCCGGCAAGCCAACCGGCAATCGCACCGACGATAAGCCAAATAATGATGCCCATGATCTCTCCCCGGGATTGTCCGTTGCGGCGCTGGTGAGCTTAGGGCTTTGCCGGCGGCCTGTCAGCGGCACGGCCGCTGTGGCCCCCAAGGAATCGTCAGAACTAATTGTTGCGCTGCAACATAAGCTGCGGCAGACTGCCCATTGCTCGCGACGCCGCGTCGCGAATGCCGGTGCATGCCGGGAGCCCATCATGGCCGTTGCGCAAAAAAAGCCGTCCGCCGCGCCGCTCAAGGATCTTTACGAGATCGGCGAGGTTCCGCCGCTCGGCCATGTGCCGGCGAAAATGTACGCCTGGGCGATCCGCAAGGAACGGCACGGGCCGCCGGAGACGGCGATGCAGTGCGAAGTGCTGCCGACCTGGCCGATCGCCGAGGACGAAGTGCTGGTCTATGTCATGGCCGGCGGCGTCAACTACAACGGCATCTGGGCCGGGCTCGGCCAGCCGATCTCGCCGCTCGACGTGCACAAGAATCCGTTCCATGTCGCCGGCTCCGATGCGTCCGGTGTCGTCTGGGCGGTCGGCTCCAAAGTGCGGCGCTGGAAGGTCGGCGACGAGATCATCATCCATTGCAATCAGGACGACGGCGACGACGAGGAGTGCAATGGCGGCGATCCGCTGCTGTCTCCGTCGCAGCGCATCTGGGGCTACGAGACGCCGGACGGTTCGTTTGCGCAGTTCTGCCGCGTGCAATCGCGCCAGCTGATGCCGAAGCCCGCGCATCTGACCTGGGAAGAATCCGCCTGCTACACGCTCACATTGGCCACAGCGTATCGCATGCTGTTCGGCCACGCGCCGCACATCCTCAAGCCCGGCGACAACGTCCTGGTGTGGGGCGCCTCCGGCGGGCTCGGCGTGTTCGGCGTGCAGCTTGTCGCCGCCTCCGGCGCCAACGCCATCGGCATCGTGTCCGATCCGTCGAAAGTGCAATACGTCATGGATCTCGGCGCCAAGGGCGTCATCAACCGCAACGATTTCAAATGCTGGGGCCAGATGCCGAAGGTCGGCACGGGTGAATACGACGCCTGGGTGAAAGAGGCCCGCCGCTTCGGCAAGGCGATCTGGGACATTACCGGCAAGCGCGACGTCGACATCGTGTTCGAGCATCCCGGCGAGGCGACGTTCCCGGTGTCGTGCCTCGTCGTCAAGCGCGGCGGCATGGTGGTGTTCTGCGCCGGCACCACCGGCTACAACATCACCTTCGACGCCCGCTATGTCTGGATGCGGCAGAAGCGCGTACAAGGCTCGCATTTCGCTCATTTGAAGCAAGCCAGCGCCGCCAACCAATTCGTCATCGACCGCCGCGTCGATCCCTGCATGAGCGACGTGTTTCCCTGGGAGAAGATTCCTTACGCCCACGAGCTGATGCGCACCAACAAGCACAAGCCCGGCAATATGGCGGTGCTGGTCAATACGCCACGCCCGGGCTTGCGCAATTTCGACGATGTGATCGAGGCGGCGGGGGATTGCTGATCGGGCTCGCCGGAGAGCGGCAATGCCAGGCAGGCACCAGATCCGCCAGATTTGGCGGCAGCTGCACAGCATCTTTTTTATCGAAGACGTAAAGCGCGACGTGCCGGAGCGGTATCTCCGACGCTGGCGCATTGGCCAAGTATGACATGATGGTATTGACGATGGTCGCGACGCTATCGGCGGCCTTAAGCGTCTTGGATGCGGTGCCGCCACCGATGACGGGAAAGGCGATGCTGGTGGCACCCAAAGCACTCGCGCAGGACAGACACCGACGAACAAGTAACGCGACAATCATTCGATCCGGGTAACGATTTTCGTCAAGATCGATAACGACAGGATGGATGATTGCGAGATTAGCCAATCGGCCGCCGTTGGTAATGGCGATCTGGCCCTGTCGGAAGTTTCGACGGCGATAACGATCTAGATCAGGCTGCACCGAGGTGCCGGCCGCTGTCAGTATCGCCTTGGCAACGCCGCCCTTGGCAGTGAAGTGATTGTCGTCAGAGCTTACGATGATCTCAGCTTTGGCATCGGTAATATTCCCATTGATGACATCAAACTTGATTCCCTTGATTATCCCGTCCGCGATGATCAGGTCTTCAGGAACCAAATCGGCGATGCGCTCTTGCTGTTTCTGGAAACGCTCGTCGTATTCGGGATGGGTGGACGCCGCAGCAGCGGATGCCGAGAAAAGTTTCGGTAGTAGCCAAGCAAGACAGAGAAGACACAGGGCCACGGCACCCAGCCCAATTCGGCTCCAAAGACTGAGCGTTTCGGAATGCTCCAGTGGATTTGTGCCTACGATGGCGATCACGGCCACTATGGTCACGATCACCAGCAGCGCCGAAGTTCTGTCCTTGAATTCCAGGTCCAGCATGGCCCCAGCCTAGCTTACCGGCTACGATTATAGCAGGAAAGCATCGCTAAGCCGACACCCCGCGCCCGGGATTGCGGAATTTTGAGGATGTCCAAGAGGCAGCGGGCGACAAAGGCGTCTACTGCGGCAGGGCGCGCCGGCGTGTGTTGTCGTTTGGTGCGCGGTAATCAGGATTGGCCACGCAGAAGCCGTGATAATCCACGGTCTCCTCGCATTGCTGGCGCGTCGTGTAATAGCAGTGCAAGGCGCTTCCCTCGGTGCACCAGGGGTAGGACAGATCCTGCGCGGCCGCGGGTGTGGCTTGCTCGCCGATAAGCGCGCCGCCGCCCATCCCGAGACCCAAGATCGACAGAGCAACAAATTGTTTGAACGACATATTTCTTGCCTCGCGGGCTAATGTCGCCTCCCGAACAAATGGGCTGCAGTTGCAGCCGCCGCTACACACGAATTTGTGGAGCGAGATCACGAAGTCATGAGCGGAAACGGCCGCTAGCCTCGCCGTGTCGAATCCGCTACAACAAACGGGTCGGGTACGGGGCGGGTGTCATGTTACCGCAACAACGCACCGAGGCGAGTACCGCACGCAAGCGCTTCCGCATCGTGCTGATAAAGCCGTCGCATTATGACGACGACGGCTATGTCATCCGCTGGTACCGCTCGCCGATGCCGGCGAATTCGCTGGCCAGCGTCTATGGCCTGATCGACGGCTGCGCGCGGCGTAAAATTCTCGGGTCCAACGTCGATATCGAGATCACGGCGGTCGACGAGACCAATACGCGGGTGCGCGTCGACCGCATCATCGCCGACATGCGCGCCAACAATAATTTCGGTTTTGTCGGCCTGGTCGGCGTGCAATCGAACCAATATCCGCGCGCGCTGCATATCGCCAAGCCGCTGCGCGAGGCCGGCATCGCGGTGATCATCGGCGGCTTCCATGTTTCCGGCATGCTGGCGATGTTTCCGAACGTGATGGCCGACCTGCAGCAAGCGCTCGACATGGGCATCACGTTGTTTGCCGGCGAAGCCGAAGGGCGCATGGACGAGGTTTTGCGCGATGCCGCCGCGGGCACATTGAAGCCGATCTACAATTACATCGACGACTTGCCGGCGCTGGAAGACGCGGTGACGCCGTTCCTGCCCGGCAATTCGGTGCGCAAGACCATCGGCAACGTCACCACCTTCGACGCCGGGCGCGGCTGCCCGTTCCAGTGCTCGTTCTGCACCATTATCAACGTGCAGGGGAGGAAATCGCGGCGGCGCAGTCCCGACGATGTCGAGCGCATCCTGCGCCAGAACTACGAGCATGGCATCGACCGCTTTTTCATCACCGACGACAATTTCGCCCGCAACAAGGACTGGGAGCCGATCTTCGACCGTATCATCAAATTGCGCGAACAAGACGGCATGGACGTGCGCTTCCTCATCCAGGTCGACACGCTGTGCCACAAAATCCCGAATTTCGTCGCCAAGGCCAAACGCGCCGGCGTCACCCGCATTTTCATCGGGCTGGAGAACATCAACCCCGACAATCTGCTCGCCGCCAAGAAGCGGCAGAACAAGATCACCGAATACCGCAACATGCTGTTGGCCTGGAAGGCGGCCGGCATCTGGACCTATGCCGGCTACATCCTGGGCTTTCCCAACGACACCCCGGAATCGGCGCGGCGCGACATCGAGATCATCAAGAAGGAAATGCCGCTCGACGTGCTGGAATTTTTCTTCCTGACGCCGCTGCCGGGCTCCGAGGACCACAAGGTCCTGTTCAACAAAGGCGTGCCGCTCGATCCCGACTTGAACAAATACGATCTCGAGCACGCGCTCACCCCGCACGCCAACATGACCAAGGCGGAGTGGGAAAAGCTCTACCGCGACGCCTGGACGATCTATTACACGCCGCAGCATATCGAGACGATTTTGCGCCGCGCCCAGGCTTACGGCATCAACATTCTCCGCCTGGCGCAGATCATCCTGTGGTTCGCGCAATCGCTCGCCATCGAAAAGGTGCATCCGCTGCAAGGCGGCTTCGTGCGGCTTAAAGATCGCCGTGAACGCCGGCCGGAACTGCCGCTCGAGCCGGTCTGGAGCTTCTATCCGCAGCTCGTCTGGGAATTTACCGTCAAGCACGCGCGCGTCGCGGTGGCGGCCTGGAGCATTTTCCGCATCTATCGCCGGGTCGCCAAAGGCGCGGGCGTTCCCTATAGCGACCAGGCCATGACGCCGGTGACCGAAGACGAGACGCAGACCTTCGAATTGTTCACGCACAACAAATCGGCGCGCGAAGCGGTCGACCATGCCCGCAAGATCAAACAATTGACCGGCGGCGCCGATCAAACGCCGCTCATCCCCGCGTAACCGGCAATCAGGTGAACGGCGCAGGCGGGTGCGGCTTCTGGCTCGCTAACCGGTGCCGCTTACGGCCGCCGCCTTGGAGGGGCAGCGACGGGTCCTCCTGTGCGCGCGCGATCGCCGCATTGAGCTCGCCGCCATAGATGAAAATGAGCGCGGTGAAATACAGGAAAACCAGCGCCATCATCGCCGAAGCGAGGCCGGCGTAATAGTTCACATAAGTGTAGGAGAAGTCCGCCAGATAGCGGCCGAAGGCGTAGCCGCAGGCGAGCCAGAGCGCGAGCGTGGCGATGATGCCGGGCCACACCGCGCTGAGCGGCCGGCGGCCGCATGGCAGCCACATATGCAGGATCAGAAGCGAAGACGTCAGCAGGATGCTGGCGATGACGAAGCGGCCGATGTCGAAGTGGCTTTCCAGTTCGCCGAGCCACGGCGCATAGAGCGCCGCCGTGCGAAACACCAGCGGGCCGAGCACGACCAGAAATGCCAGGGCCAACAGCCCGATGGCGCTGACCAGCACGTAGCCGATCGATTCCAGCCGCAACAGCCACCACGGCCGGGGATCGATCAGCCCGTAAGCGCGGTTGAGCCCGATGCGCAAACTCTCGACGCCGCTCGAGGCGAAATAGATGGCGAAGACCGCGCCGACGGTGAGAAAGCCGCCGCGCGCGGTGGTGAGCACCTCATGGATCTGCCCGGTGATCTGGCTCGACACCACGCGCGGCCATGCGGCAACGATCATGCGCGCCACTTCGTCGGCGAGATCTTCCGATCCGACGAAGCCCGCGATCGCCGTCACCAGGATCAGGAACGGGAACATCGACATCAGCACCGACAGCGCGATGTGGCTGGCAATCGCCCAGCCGTCGTCGGCATTGAAGCGATAGAAGGCGTCGAGCGCGATGCGGTAGCACAGGCGGATGGTGTTCAACGGCAGGGAGCCTCCGCGGCTAATCTATCCGCCCGCGCGCAATGCGGCGAGGGGGCGCGAGGTCACGATGCACAATCGATGCCGGTGAGTCGGTGACATCCGGATAACGCGCCGATCAGAAAACGGGTGGTCCGGCCGCTCGTCATCGTTCATTTCAGGGGCGTGACAGCGAGAAAGGACCGATCATGGCCAAAGCTTATTACAGCACCGTATTCGCACAATCCGCCGACGACATCTGGGATGCGATTCGGGATTTCAACAACTATCCGGTCTGGGTCGACGGTGCCGGCGAAAGCCGGATCGAGGACGGCAAATCCGGCGATGCGGTCGGCGCGGTGCGCAACGTCCTTTATCGGGGTCAACGCATCCGGCAGCGGCTGGTTGCCCTGTCCGATCCAGAGCGCGCGCAGGTTTACGAATTCTGCGGCGCCGCGCCGATGCCGGTGCAGCACTATCGCGCGACTTTGAAGGTCACGCCGGTCGTCGACGGCGGCCGTGGCTTCGTCGAATGGTGGGCGAGTTTCGACTGCGCCCCGGAGCGCCATGACGAGTGGACGGTGTTTTTCCGCGACGCTTTCGCCGGCTGGCTCGCCTCGCTGCGGCGCTATCTGGACGGCAGCACCGTGTCGTCCGACCGCCCTGCCGCAGGCGAAACGGCCGGAATCCCCGCGCACACGGAGTGATCCCGGCCGTCCGGCTTCACGGAGTCGCCCCCGCTGGGCCGAACCAACACTACGCAATTTGTGCGGCGCTTGTTTGACCTGGATCAAAGAGCAGTGGGAGGACCGCCAGGAACCGGCATCGCGCCGGCCCGGCTTCGCCATCGCAACGCGCATCGTGAGAGGTATCATGGCCGGATCGGCGGCGCCGCACGCTATTTCTTTCCCGCCTCTCTCACATTCGCGGTGCAAGTAATGAGCATGATATAGGCCCTGGCAGCGCTGGCGATATCCGCAGCCTTCAATTCTGCTTCAGTTAGCTCGGTGTCGTACGGGACGGCGCTGTTGTCCAGAAAATCTCTTAGCGTTCCCGTCTTGATGGCAAAATTGACGTTTTCAGGGATATCGCCGGTGGCCTTGGCGAATTTCAGCGCGTTCAATTTGGCCGAAACGACGCCGACCACGTGACCGCTCATGTCGAGGAGCGGACCGCCGCTGTTGCCCGGTTGCACCGGCGCGCTGATCTGCAGGAAGCGTGTATCGTTGAGAATGCTGCTGAGCGAACTTACGATACCGGTAGTGACGGTGAAGTCGGATGTCAGGAGCCCGTGGTAGGGAAAACCGATAGCGACGACCGCATCGCCCGAACGAACCGGCATTTCCCGCATCATCGCCGGTTCCTTGAAAGTTTTCTTCGCTCCCTTCGCTTGCAGCAATGCCAGATCGTTAATTTCGTCGGTCGCTACGACCCGAAGTTTCGTCGGCGCCTGTTCAACAAAGTTGCCTTGCACATCCCCTACACAATCTTTGATGACGTGATTGTTGGTGACGATATGCCCTTCCGTGCTGATCAGAAAACCGGTGCCGTTGACGTTGACAAGTCGCGCCGGCCCGCCGGGCGCGGTCGCCGTCGCCGTCGCGGCTTTTGCTTGCCTGAACGGAGCCGCCGGTTTGGCGGGAGCGTTGGTTGTCTTCGCGGCGACCGAGAAATCGCCGGCGCTCGCGGCGCCGCCGCTGCTCATGCGGGTCACGCAGTTTTCAATCACCGCCACGAGATCGTCTGTGGAGTTCAAAGCAACTTGAAACGTGTGATTTGTCCCTTGGATGACCATCACGTGAGACTTACGAAATTGCCGCACGGCCGGCGCGGGGAGTATCGCTGTGACCAGCGCCGGAGTGGTGGCGGTTCCGGTGACATGAAACGGTGTCTGACCGTCGAATACGATATCGAGGGGGAATGTCGCTCCCTGGGTCATATTGAGCGATGGATCGGCAAAGCCGAGCAGCCATTGCCGATAAGCACTCTCCGCCACGGTAAGGGCGCCACCGCTACCGTAGGCTTGCGCGGCGGAACAGTGTGAAAACGTCCCGGATGTCTTACCGGTATAGGCGCCCCCTAGCCACGTTCCGACATGGATCGTTCCAAGGGGCCCGTCCGCGTAGGCATACGGCACGATTGAAAAAACGAGAATTGCCGAAGCAAAAAAGCTCCTGTACCTCACCATACTCACCCCCCTAGGACGCCGTACTTCACCTCCCTACTCGACGTAGAGTTGTAAATATTTGCGCATTCGTTGTAACCGGGCAAGACCTTCGCGGGAATCCGGCCTTCGGCGCAATCAGTGGGAGAGGTAAGGGGGTTACGCCGCCTGCACGTCGGTCAGGAAGCGGCGCACTTCGCCTTGCAGGTTTTCCGCTTCGACGGCGAGCGCGTCGGCCAGCGCCTTGACGTTGGTCGCGGTGGCGCGGGCGCCGGTCGAGGCGCCGGCGACGCGGCTCATGGCGTCGGCGCCGGAGCGCGCTTCGGTTGAGGCGCAGTTGACGCCTTCGGCGATCGAGGCCACGGCGTTGTTCTGCTCCTCGACGGTCGAGGCGACGGTGGTGGCGATTTCCGACATGTCGTCGATGATCGTCGAGACCTGCTCGATCGCCTGCGCGGCGTCCGCCGTTGCCGACTGGATCGAACCGATCTGCGCCGCGATATCCTCGGTGGCGCGCGCGGTCTGCGCGGCGAGCGATTTCACCTCGGCGGCGACCACGGCGAAGCCGCGGCCGGCCTCGCCGGCGCGCGCCGCCTCGATGGTGGCGTTGAGCGCCAGCAAATTGGTCTGGCCGGCGATCGACTGGATGAGGCCGATGACCTCGCCGATGCGGTTCGCGGCATTACCGAGCTGCGACATAGTGTTGACGGTGCGCCGCGATTCGGCGACGGCGCGGCCGGCCACCTCGGTCGATTTGGTCGCTTGGGCGGCGATCTCGCCGATCGAGACCGCGAGCTCCTCGATCGAACCGGCGACCGTGGTGACATTGACCGAGGCGGCGTCGACGCGGTTGCGGCCGGCAAACGCCTCCGATTGAACCGCATCGGCGGCGTCGTTTAGTCCGCTCGAGGCGTTTTCCAGCCGGCCCGCCGATTTGCGCAGGCGGTCGAGCGCCTGCTCGATGGAGGCGCGGAATTCCCGGATCAAGGTCGCGATCGCCTCGCCGCGCCGCTCCCGCGCGATATTGGTTTCGCTCTCCACCCCGGCGAGGCGCTCGCGCTCGATCATATTGTCGCGAAACACCACGACCGTGCGCGCCATCTCGCCGAGCTCGTCGTGGGAATGCGTCGCGGCCGGGCGCGCGGAGGTGTCGCCGTTGGCAAGCCGCTTCATCACCGCGGCCAGTTCCTCGAGCGGCTCGGTGATCGAGCGCCCGATACGCCAGCTGCAACCGAGCCCGATCAGCACCACCGCAAGGTCAATCCAGATGATGACATCGCGGGTTCGCGTTCGCGACGCCGCCAGATCCGCGGCCGCGGTACTGGCGTTGCCGCGCGCGGCGGTGATGATCTTGTCGGCTTCCGGCAACACGCTCTCGGTGTCGTGGCTGATCAGCGAAACCAGCGGCGTGATGTCTTCGGTGCTGGCGACCCATTGCGCGAAGGTCGAGCTATAGGCCTGGATCTGCTTGGTGAGCTTTTCCTTCATCGCCGGCGCGCCGTCGACCGATTCGAAAAGCTCCTTGAAATGCTTGACCTCGTCGAGGAAATGCCGCTCGGCGGCGTCGTTGCGCGTGAGCCGATACTCGATCTCGTAGCGGCGCATGGTCAGAAGCGACATCGTCAGATTGGCGCGATCGACGTCGCCAACCCAGGACAGATCGTTATGGATGATGTTCTCGACCGCGTTGCTGGCGGCGATGAGATCGGCGGTGACGCCTCCGGTCTCGTCGTAGCCGAGCGATTTCTGCTCGCTGACCAAGCTGTCGAAGCTGGCTTTGAGGTCGCGCACGGTGATGCGCAAAGGCAGGACCGTGTCCTGATCCGCCGCGGCGAGCGAGGCCTGGATGCGGTCGAGGCAGGTCATCGCAATCGCCTGGCCGCCGTAGAAGTTCTTGACCTCGGCGTCGGACGGACGCGCCACGAAATCGGTCGTCGCGGCGCGCATGATAAGGAGGCCGGTTTTGAGATCGCGGCTGGCGTCGGCCACCTCGGTATTGCGATGCACCGCCTCGAAGGCCTGACCGACCGCGGCGTCGCCGGTCAGATAGGCGATGCCGTTGGCGAGAAAGCCGATCACCGGAATGACGCCGAGCACGATGATGCGGGCGCGGACCGACAGCCGGGAGAAAATCTGGGTGATGAACATCCTGAAGACCCGATCGGACGTCGTTTTGAACAATCGGACGATTTATCCGGACTGCGGCAAGTTCGGCGCCGTCGACCGGCATTGCGCCGCAAATCCGCAACCGACGCCAGCACACCGTAAATTGGTTAATATTGTGCAAGAATCGTACGCAAAACCCCCTTGGTCTCGCCGTGATTCCGGGGCCCATTGCTGGCGCCCGCCCCGGGACGGACCGGTACCCTGCTACCGCATTTGCTTTTGTGCACTGCACGCGTAAGCTCCGTAACCAAGCCGGGCCGGACCAAGTTCTCGAAAATCAGCTCATCGGAGCCAGTCATGCCGCTTGCCGCCTCGCAGAGAGCCCAGGGCCATGAGGTCATTCCCGCCCTTGCCGCCGCCGTCGGCGCAGTCGAGGCGCTGTTCGCCGATGCCCGCCGCGCCGTCGCCGACCGGGTCACGATCGAGGGCCGGACGGTGGCGCGGGTCTTCGATCGCGAGCAACGCGCCACCCACGGCCTCGCCTGGCTCGCGACCTATGTCGAGGCCATCCGTCAGCTTTCCGCCTATGCCCAGCGGCTGTCCGATGGCGGGACCTTCGGCGAGACCGAGGAGCTGATCGTCCGCATCGGCGCCGGCGAATATCTTGCCCAGATCTTCGGCGGCATCTCGATGAGCCAAGGCGAGATCGTGCGCCCGTCCGATCTCGGGCTGTCGCCGGCGGCGGTCGCGGCGCGCATGACGCCCGCCGTCGAGCATCTCATCGCCACCGGCAACACGGCGCCGCGCCGCGCCCGCCTGGTCGAGCTGATCCGGCAGCATCACGATGCGACGGTCGGCGCCTGCGGGCTCGACGACACGCTCAATTCGATCCGCGAGGAGATGCGCAAGTTCGCCGACGACCGCGTCGTGCCCTATGCGCAACAATGGCACCTCAAGAACGACTACATTCCGCTCGGCGTGATTTCGCAAATGTCGGAGCTCGGCGTGTTCTCGCTGACCATCCCCGAAGACTACGAGGGCATGGGGCTCGGCAAGGAATCGATGTGCGTCGTCTCCGAGGAACTGTCACGCGGCTATATCGGCGTCGGCTCGCTCGGCACGCGATCCGAGATCGCCGCCGAATTGATCTTAAGCTCCGGCACCGAGGAGCAGAAACGAAAATGGCTGCCCAAGATCGCGTCCGGCGAAGTGCTGCCGACCGCGGTATTCACCGAGCCGAATACCGGCTCCGATCTCGCCGCGCTGAAGACGCGCGCGGTGCGCCAGGGCAACGTCTACAAGATTTTCGGCAACAAGACTTGGATCACCCATCCGGTGCGCGCCGACCTGATGACGCTGTTGGTCCGCACCAATCCGGCCGAGACCGGCTATCGCGGGCTGTCCATGCTGCTCGCCGAAAAACCGCGCGGCAGCGACGGCGAGCCGTTCCCCGCCGCCGGCATGTCCGGTACCGAGATCGAGGTGTTGGGCTATCGCGGCATGAAGGAATACGAGATCGCCTTCGACGGCTTTACCGTCAAAGCCGAGAACCTGCTCGGCGGCGTCGAAGGTCTCGGCTTCAAGCAACTGATGGCGACATTCGAAGCCGCCCGCATCCAGACCGCGGCGCGCGCCATCGGCGTGGCGCAGGCGGCGATGGAGCAGGCGCTGACTTACACCACCGCGCGGGTGCAGTTCGGCGAGCCGATCGCCAATTTTCCGCGGGTGTCCGACAAGCTCGCCATGATGGCGGTCGAGATCATGATCGCGCGGCAGCTCACTTATTATGCCGCGCGGCAAAAGGATTCCGGCCGGCGCTGCGATCTTGAAGCCGGCATGGCGAAGCTCCTCGCCGCGCGCGTCGCCTGGGCCGCCGCCGACAACGCGGTGCAGGTCCACGGCGGCAACGGTTTCGCCGTCGAGTTTCCGGTCTCGCGCATTCTCTGCGACGCCCGCATCCTCAATATTTTCGAGGGCGCCGCCGAGATCCAGGCGCAGGTGATCGCCCGGCGCTTGCTGGACGGTTCGAATTAGAATGCGGCATGGGTATAGGCTTTACCAAGCTACCTGCCATTTTTGATTATTGCGCTGGAAGTAGCTTGCACTCGCCCAGTTGACGGCCCATGATATCAATGCCGTGTCACGACACGGCAGGGAGTATCGAAGTTGAGACCGGGCACTCTCAACTTTTGGTCCCAGTACGTGCGTGGCGGCGGCTGCGCCGGAAATAATTTTGCTGCAACTTCAACATCATTGGTGCTGGCGATCGTCGCTTTCGCGATTGTGATTCCAGCGCTCGCGAATGTTGATGCGGCGCAAGCGCAGAGCCCCGGTATATTGGCGCCGGGAAATGCGATCGTGACCGGATTCTCTGGCGCGCCGCCGCCGGCGCAGATCGCACCGGGCGTCGATCCCGGTGACCAGACCTTCATCGATCCCAGTGGTCCGTCGGCGCAAGTTTTCGATTTGCGATCCCCGGCTGCTCCGCCGCAGGCTCAGGTGATGCCGGAGCCAAAACCCTTCACGGTGACCGCTGCGCAGGTCGGGCAAGTTTTTGGTGTCGCGCTCGACAACGCGATACCTCCGAACCTGTATGTGGCCGCCAGCTCCGCATACGGCTTGCCGATTGTCGTGCCGGGCCAGGGCGGCATGCCGATGCGGGTGCATCACGGCGCGCCGGGCGCGACCTTCATGGCGGGATTGTTCGGGCCCGCGGCCCAGGGCGGCGGCCCGGGATCGATCTGGCGCATCGACGGTGTATCCGGCGCTGTCACGCTGTTTGCAAATGTTATGACCAACGGCGTCGCGGACTCGGGTCCCGCGCTTGGCGGGCTTGCCTTCGACGCCGCATCCGATTCGTTGTTTGTTGCCGACCGTGAGACCGGGATAATCCATCGCCTTAGCCTCGGCGGTACGGAAATCGGTAGCTACGATCACGGTGTGCAGGGCCTTGCCGCCGCCGGTCAGCCGCAAGTTCCGTACACGCCAAACCCGCTCGATATTACCAACCCGCAATTCAGCAGCGATGATCCCGCAACATGGCACTACGCCCCCGCGCCACGGCTTGTCTTCGGGCTGGAGGTGCACGCCGGACGGCTCTACTACGCGGTGGCGGCCGGGTTGCAGATCTGGTCGGTCGGTATCGAGCCGAACGGGTCATTCGGCAGCGATGCGCGCTTGGAACTGCAAGCGCCGCCGGCGCTCGGCCCGACCGAAATCTCCAAGATCGTCTTCGACGATTCCGGCGACATGATCCTCGCCGAACGCGCCGCGCCCACCGGCGATTACGAGTTGATGGCGCTGGCGCAGTCGGGCATCGGCCGTGTGCTGCGCTATGCGCCGGTGCCGGGCGGCTGGCAGCCGATTCCAGACCACTATGCGGTCGGCTTTCCCGGCCAGATGACCAACGCCAATGGCGGCGTCGCTATCGGCTATCGCTACGACGCGAACGGCAATCTCGATCGCGCATCCTGCGGCGGATTTCTCTGGTCGACTGGCGAACAGTTGCGAAATGCCGCCAATTCGGGGCTCGCCGCTTTGCTCGCCGCGAACGGTCCGCTCGATCTCAACGGCCTGCAAGGCAATGCGATTGAGCTCGTCGAGCCGGCAAACGTGCCGCCGCTGCTGACCTACTTCGTCGATTACGACGCTCAACTCGACGATCCCGCCGCGCGCGGGCGCATGGGCGATATCGCGATCCCCAGGAACTGCAGCCAAGCCGGCATTTCAATTCCGGGATACCCGATTTGGTTCGAACCACCTGGGTGGCTGCCGCCGTGGTGGTTCGCGCCGCCCGCGAATCCGCCCGGCTATTGTCCCGCGGACCAGATGACCCCTTATGGCCAGTGCTGTCCGCCCTCGCAGCATGTCGTCAACGGCGCCTGCACATGTCCGGGCGGCTTGCCGCCGGGACCGGACGGCCAATGCGCATGCAGCGCCGGCACGAAGCCGCAACCTGGATTCCAATGCTGCCCCTACGGCACAATGCCCAACAGCGGCGGCCAATGTCAGCCGGTCTGCCCCAACGGCGCGACCGATCCGAAGAGCGTCACGCTGTGCCTGTTCGGATTTAATCCCGTGCCCGTCGGCGGCATCTATGATTGCCTCAACGGCACGGCGCCTCCGCAACAAATAAAAGCGTGCATTGCCCAGTCGCCATTGGTTGCGGCGACGACCTGTCCGGACGGCTGGACAAAGGTGAATGACCCCAAATTTGGCGTGACGCTCTGCGAGCCGACGCTGAAGGAGAAGGCGTGCGAGACGCAGGGGATGCACGTCGGACTTAACGGTTCGTGCCAGAAGGTGTGCGCGCCCGGCAACTTCCCGTTCCCGACCACGCAGTGTTGCGCGATTGGAGAGACACCCCAGCCGAACGGCATCTGCTGCCCGGCCGGCGCGGTGTCCAATCCTAATACCGGTCAGTGTTGTCCGGCCGGTTCGCAGGTCAATCCCGATACCGGCCAGTGTTCTAAAATCCCGCCGAACTGTCCGCCCGTTCAGATGACGGTTACGGGTCTGTGTTGCCCGGCCGGCCAGATACCGCAGCCGAATGGATCGTGTGGAACACCGCCGCCACCGCCGAGCAATTCCTGCCAGCAGTCGGGCGACACGTTGTTCTGCACGCCTGAGAGTAACGTTGTCTGCAAACTGACCCAGCACGTCCCGGGCGGCTGCTGCCCGACGGGATCGACCCCGACTGCTGACGGGGCTTGCCTCGCGACCGGAGCATCCTGCGGCCTCACTTCGTCGATCTGCTGCCCCGCTGGGCTGGTACCGAATGCCGCCACCGGCCAATGCTGCCCGCCCGGCGGCGCTAAGAAACCGTTTGCAGGGAACGGACCGGCATGCCAACCGCCCGTGACTCCGCCGCCTCCCGTTCCACCCGGCAATGCGTGTTGGCCGGGTTATGTGAAGCTGCCGAGCGGTTCATGCTGCGCGGCCAGTCAGGCGACTTCGACCGGCCAGTGTTGCCCGGCCGGTCAGTCGCCCGCCGCCAATGGCAGCTGTCAGCCCGTCCTCCACTTCTTGGGATGCCCGCGCGGCGAGGTTTTCGACGCCCGTACCAAAACTTGCGAAACCCCGGCCTGTCCATCGGGCCTGAGGCGGAACGCCGCCGGAGTTTGCGCCTGCGCGGCCGGTGAAAAAGTCAACGCCGATGGCAGATGCGTCGCGGCCTGTTCAGACGGCGAAGAAATGAATTCACTCAACGGCCGGTGCGAGCGTAAGACGGCGACGACACCGCCGCCGCTTCCGGCACCAAGCTGTGCGCCCGGTTATGTGCTTGGCGCCAACGGCATGTGCCAGCGTGTGATCACCAGTTGTCCTCCAGGCGAGATTCCGGGCGCCAATGGCGTCTGCGTGAGTCCGCCACCGCCTGGGACATTTGTGCCGTCTGAACCGTCCCCGCCACCTGGGACGTTCGTGCCGCCGCCCGGGACAAACTTGCCCGGCGCCTGTGGCCCGGGCGAGGTACGCACCGATCGCGGCTGTGTGCCGGTCAAACCGACTTGCCCGCTCGGCGAGGTGATGACTCCGAGAGGTTGCGAGAGACCGTCAGGTCCAACGACCTGCCCGCCCGGCGAGGTTATGACCCCGAGAGGATGCGCGAAGCCTGAGACGACGGCTTGCCCGCCCGGCGAAATTAAGACCCCGCGAGGATGCGTGAAGCCACCGGAGCCGAATTGTCCACCGGGCGAGGTACGCATTGATCGCGGCTGCGTGAAACAAGCGCCGAAAATAAAGGAACCGCCGCCAAGACTAAGAATAGAACCGCCGCCGCGGCGGCGCATACTGCCACCGCCAAGAATCCGGACCGAACCGAGGCTCGAGGAAAGGCGCTGAGCTTTCCCGCTCTTGAGCGCCGATGTGCGGATACTGCGCAAATTCAGCGACGAACGCGACGCCTGTCGCATTTGCCCGGCAAGGGTCTCGCTCTGCGACGTAGCGGCGTATTAATCAGCGGCCTTGCAGCGCGGCGTCCATGCGGGCCGTTTGCCTTCCGGAACGAATGCGCCGGCACCGCCATTGACACAGGTCAAAGCGCGGCGGCTAAGCTGCGATCATTGTGCATACGCATTCAAAGCGAACCGTGAGTTGAGCGATGACCAAAGTGAACATTCCCCATAACGCCTATGTCTTCGTCGGCGACGGCCGCAAGGCCTTGGTGCTGCGCAACGAAGGCGACGCGCAATTTCTCGATCTGAAGACCGAGCGGGTCTTTATCGATAAAAATCCGCCAACCCACGAGCAGGGCACGGACCGCCCGGGCCGCGAGCATTCCTCGCTCGGCGCCGGCCGCGCCAGCGTGTCTCAGACCGACTGGCACGATCTCGAAGAGCATAAATTCGCTCATGAGGTCGCCGCAGCGCTGGAGAAGATCGTGCGCGAACGCAAAGCTGAGGCGCTCATCGTGATCGCGCCGCCGCGCACGCTGGCCGATCTACGCAAGGCTTTTCATAACGACGTGAAAAAGAAGATCGTCGCCGAGATCGACAAGGATCTGACCAAACACCCGATCTACGATATCGAGAAGCACCTCGGCGGAGCCGGGTGAGTGGCGAGTTGGCGAGGAATCATCGCACCCGCTGTTCCGCTTTCATCTTCTCCGCCGCCGGCGGGTCCTTCAGCAACAGCCCGACATTGCCGGACAGAATGCGCTTGCCGTCCGGGCCGAGCGAACGGATGTCGCGGACGAAATCGCGCACCGCTTCGCGCTTGCGGATTTCCTGCGGGTAGTCGGTGGCGAACACCATGCGGGACGCCGGGATTTCGGCGAGCCCGGCCTTGATCGCGCCGATGCCGCCGGCAAAGCCGGCGGTGTCGAACACGAGATTGTTGCGGATGTAATAGTCGAAATCCTTTTTGCCCTTGGCGCCGTGGCGCGCGTTGCCGGCGGTACCCCAAAACTCCTTGTCCTGGAAGCAGCGGATGCGCGCCAGCATGCCGGCGATGCCGCCGGAAAGATGCGCCATATGCACGGTGAGCTCGGGGTGGCGGTCGAACACCCCGGAATTGACCAGCCGGATCGTCGCCATGATCAGCGAGAACTCGCGCCCCACCGCGCGCGCGGTGTCGTAGCTGTCGAACTGCTGGGCGTGATTGAGCTTTAGCGCCGGATGCACGAACACGAACATGCCGAGCTTGCAAACTTCGTCCCAGAACGGCTCGAGTCCCGGATCGTCGATCCACTTGCCGTCGAACTCCGAGGTGATGGTAACGCCTTGGAAGCCGAGCTCGTGCCGGCAGCGCGCGAGCTCTGTGAGCGCCGCGGCGCCGCCGAGCGGATGCGTATGCGCGGCGCCGATGAAGCGGCCGGGATAGTCGCGCTCGGCTTTCTCCGCCTTGTCATTGACCAGCCGCGAGGTGTCGAGATCGGCGCACATGCCGGCGGCGCTGGTCAGCCAGGCGGCGTCGATGCCGGCCAGATCCATCATCCGCACGTGCTCGTCGAGATCGTAGAGCAGCGAATGCACCGTATAGCTCGGCGCGCCGAGCGCGTCGTAATTGAGAATGAGCCGGTCGCCCGGATCGGCCTTGATCAATTCGCGCGGCGTGAAATGGTGCTGGAAATCGACGATCATCGGGGCGGTTCCTCCGGTCTTGGCGCTTTCTTGTAGCCCGGATTGCGCCAAGCGCAATCCGGGAGCGGCGGATAAGCCCGATCGCTGGTTCCGGGTTTCGCCGGCGCTCAACCCGGGCTACAAGGGACGCCATGGCTAACTTCATGTCGCATGTCGCGGTCCCGATCGCCATCGGCGCGGTCGCGATCGTTCTTTTGCTCGGCCTCGTCAACATGATGATGGGCGGCTCCGGCAACACCTCGCAGAAGCTGATGCGGCTGCGCGTGTTGCTGCAAGCCATCGCCATCGGCGTCATCATGCTGACGCTGTGGTTCATGGGGAAATAAAGACCCATGGTCGTCCTCAACAAGATCTATACGCGCACCGGCGATGACGGCTCGACCGCCCTCGGCTCCGGCGAACGGCGCAAGAAATACGATCTGCGCGTCGTGGCTTATGGCACCATCGACGAAGCCAATGCCGCGATCGGCGTGGCGCGGCTGCATACCAATCATGATGCCGAGCTCGACGCCGCGCTGGCGCGCATCCAGAACGATCTGTTCGATGTCGGCGCCGACCTGTGCACGCCGGGCAAGGGCAAGGGGCCCGGTGGCGCACGGCTCACCGTGACCGACAAGCAAGTCGATTGGCTCGAAGCCGAGATCGATCGCTTCAACGCCGCGTTGCAGCCGCTGCGCTCCTTCGTGCTGCCGGGCGGCAGCGCGGCTTCGGCGCACCTGCATCTCGCGCGCACCATCTGCCGGCGCGCCGAACGGTTGATTGCCGAGCTCAAGGACAAGCCGGACGAGAGCGTCTCCTCCGCGGTGCTTAAATACGTCAATCGCCTCTCCGATTTCCTTTTCGTCGCAAGCCGTTACGCCAACAGCCACGGCGCGGGCGACGTGCTCTGGAAGCCGGGCGAGAACCGATAGCGGCGTTGACCGCCCGCGCGCCGGCCGTTAGGTTTCCCGCACCGCAGCAACGGTCCATCAAAACAACGGCCGGAAGCGGCGCCGAAAAACACCCGACCAAGCAGCCATTGCAGCCGAAATAGCATCATGAAAATTCTGGTGCCCGTGAAGCGGGCGATCGACAAGGACGTGAAAATCCGGGTCAAGGCCGACGGCTCCGGCGTCGAGCTCGGCAACGTCAAAATGTCGATGAATCCGTTCGACGAGATCGCCGTCGAGGAAGCGATCCGGCTCAAGGAAGCCGGCAAGGCGACCGAGATCGTCGCCGTCTCGATCGGGCCGCAGCAAGCCGCCGAAACCATCCGCACTGCGCTCGCCATGGGCGCCGACCGCGGCATCCTGGTCAAGGCCGACGGCGTCGTCGAGCCTTTGGCGGTTGCAAAAATCCTCAAAGCCATCGCCGCGGCGGAACAGCCCGGCCTGATCATTCTCGGCAAGCAGGCGATCGACGACGACAGCAATCAGACCGGGCAGATGCTGGCGGCGCTGCTCGGCTGGCCGCAAGGCACCTTCGCCTCCAAAGTCGCGCTCGATGGCGATGCGCTGCAGGTGACGCGCGAAGTCGACGGCGGCTTGCAGACGGTCAAGCTTAAGCTGCCCGGCATCGTCACCACCGATCTGCGCTTGAACGAGCCGCGCTACGCTTCGCTGCCCAACATCATGAAGGCGAAGAAAAAGCCGATCGACGAAAAAACCGCCGCCGATTACGGCGTCGACATCAAACCGCGCCTCGAAGTGATCAAGACCACGGAGCCGCCGGTGCGCAAGGCCGGCGTGAAAGTGAAGTCGGTCGCCGAACTGGTCGAGAAGCTCAAAGAAGCGGGAGCGGTCTGATGCCGACGCTTCTCCTCGCCGAACACGACAACGCCGCGCTCAAGGACGCCACCGCCAAGGCGCTGACCGCCGCCAAGGCGCTCGGCGCCGAGGTGCACATTCTGGTTGCCGGACATAATTGCAAAGCGGTGGCCGAGGCTGCGGCCAAGCTCGACGGCGTGAAAAAAGTCCTGCTCGCCGACGCGGCGGCTTATGAGCACACGCTGGCGGAGCCCATTGCCGCTCTGATCGTTTCGCTTGCCGGCCCTTACGAAACCATCATGGCGGCGGCGACCACGACCGGCAAGAACATCATGCCGCGGGTCGCCGCGCTGCTCGACGTGATGCAGATTTCCGACATCATCAAAGTTGTGGCGCCCGACACGTTCGAGCGGCCGGTCTATGCCGGCAACGCCATCCAGACCGTGCGCTCGACGGAAAAGAAACGCGTCATCACCGTGCGCACCGCGGCGTTCCAGGCGACCGGCGAGGGCGCTTCGCCGGCGCCGATCGAACCCGTCACCGCCGCGGCCGATCCCGGTCTGTCGGATTTCGTCGGCGAGGAACTTTCCAAATCCGAACGCCCGGAACTGACCTCGGCGAAGATCATCATTTCCGGCGGCCGGGCGATGCAAAACCGCGAGAACTTCACCAAGTATATAGAGCCGGTGGCGGACAAGCTCGGCGCCGCGATCGGCGCCTCGCGCGCGGCGGTCGACGCCGGCTATGCGCCGAACGACTGGCAGGTCGGCCAGACCGGGAAAGTGGTGGCGCCCGACCTCTATATCGCGGTCGGCATTTCCGGCGCCATTCAGCATCTCGCCGGCATGAAGGATTCGAAAGTGATCGTCGCCATCAACAAGGATGAGGAAGCCCCGATCTTCCAGGTCGCTGATTTCGGATTGGTGGCGGATCTCTACCAGGCCCTGCCGGAGCTCGCCACCGAGCTCGATAAGGTTAAGCGCTGACGGAATCTGGCTTATTGGCGGAGATCGTCGTAGAAGGTGAATCGCAATGGTCGACGTCAAGGAACGGCCCAAAGCGCCGCAGATGCGCGGCGAGCAGGCGAGCGGAATGCCTCACACCATTCGTAAGATCGGCGTGGTCGGAGCCGGCCAGATGGGCAACGGCATCGCCCATGTCTGCGCGCTGTCCGGCTTCCACGTGCTCCTTAACGACGTCGTCGCCGACCGCATCAGTGCGGGGCTTGCCACCATCAATGGTAATCTGGCGCGCCAGGTCAGCCGCCAGCGCATCAGCGACGAAGAACGCCAGGCCGCGATCAAGCGCATCACGCCCGCCAACACGCTCGACGAGCTCGGTGACTGCGATCTGGTGATCGAAGCGGCGACCGAGCAGGAAGACGTCAAGCGTAAAATCTTCGCCGCGCTGTGTCCGTTGCTCAAGCCGGCAACCGTCGTCGGCACCAACACCTCGTCGATCTCGATTACGCGGCTGGCCGCCGCGACCGACCGTCCGGAGCGTTTCATCGGCATCCATTTCATGAATCCGGTGCCGCTGATGGAATTGGTCGAGGTGATCCGCGGCATCGCCACCGATGACGCCACCTTCGAAGCGACCAAGCAGTTCATCACCAAGCTCGGCAAGCAAATCGCGGTGTCGGAGGATTTCCCCGCTTTCATCGTCAACCGCATCCTGCTGCCGATGATCAACGAGGCGATCTACACGCTCTATGAGGGCGTCGGCAATGTCGAGGCGATCGACAAGGCGATGCGGCTCGGCGCGCACCATCCGATGGGGCCCTTGGAGCTTGCCGATTTCATCGGCCTCGACACCTGCCTCTCGGTGATGCAGGTGCTGCACGAAGGGCTCGCCGATTCCAAATACCGGCCGTGTCCGCTGCTGGTGAAATACGTCGAGGCCGGCTGGCTCGGCCGCAAGACGCAGCGCGGCTTCTACGATTACCGCGGCGAAAAGCCGGTGCCGACCAGGTGACGCAGGGCGGCCGGCAGGCTGCGGTTGTCGCCGCCTGCGCCGTAGTCCTCTGCTTTCGGCTTAGTGCAGACCCCAGCCCGCGTCCCAGCCGCCGAGTTTCAGGTTAAGACCGACCTTGAAGGTGTGAGCCGTGGTCTTCTCGCTCAGCGTGAACGGCACCGCGGCGAGCGTGCCGCTGGCGACCGTGTTGGTGCCGAGATCGAGGTACAGATACTCGGTCTTAAACGACAGCCACGGGCTAAGCGCGTATTCGATGCCGCCGCCTACGGTCCAGCCATTTTGCGTGGTGCCGGTGGAAGCGAGCGCCGACAGTCCGAGCGCCGCGGCGTTGGCCGAACTCGTGGTATGGCCATAGGCCCAGCCGCCGGTGGCGTAGAGGAGCGCAGCCGGGGTCACCAGATAGCCGAGGCGGGCGCGTACGGTGCCGAACCAGTCGAGCTTGCTGCCGACACTGCCGGAAAAGGTGTTCGCCGTCGTTGTCGCCTTGCCTTCGATATCGGCGCCGTCGAAATCGGCTTCGACGCCGGCGACCCAGGCTGGCGCGAATTGCCAATTGTAGCCGAGCTGGCCGCCGCCAAAGAATCCGCTTGAATTGAGCGTCGACGTTCCCGTCGTCGCGCCGAAGCCCAGCGCCGGAATCGCCCCGACGGTGAAGGGATACTGGAATTGATTGCCGCCGAAGCCGCCGTTGGTGCCGACATAGAAGCCGGTCCAGGAGTAGGCCGGCGGGGGAGGCGGCGGCGGGTTGTACGGCGGCGGTAGACTAAGATCGGCCGCCTGCGCGGCCGATCCGCCGAAAACGATGGCCGCGGACATCGCCAGTAAATACAGAATACGCTTCATTGCCGGCCCCCATGCGTAGATTCGTGCCCGAAGGCGACGAACGCATGGGACCTGACAAGGAGCCGTTAATGCCGTGCCCGATGTGAAAAAATCATCGGACCTGTTGCCGCGATGCAACAAGTAAAAGCGCGGATCACGCTGCCGAAAGTCGGGTTATGGCGGGGAGAGGCGCCACGCCGTGGCTGGATCTCTCCCCCAGGTAAGAAATGGTTTGATTACGCCGCCGCGGCCATCTGCGGCGCGGTTTCGCTCCAGCACGGCAGCACCGAGACGCGGCCGAACCAAGCGCCAATATTGGCATAAGGTCCGACCGGCATGCCGGCGCCTTGGGCATGAAACAGCGGCGCCGCCACCGAGAAGTCGGCGATCGTCAGCGTATCGTTGACGAGATATTTGTGCCGCGCCAGATGCGCGTCGAGCATCTTGGCTTCCTTGTTGAAGGCCTCGGTGGCTTTGGCGACCGCGGCCTGGTCGGGGGCGCCGAGATTGACGAATTTCTTGACCAGATTCTCGAACGTCAACGGCTGGCAGGCTTGCGCGCCCCAATGCGCCAGATCCCAGCATTGCCACCGGCTGACGTCGGCGCGGCTCTTAGCATCGCTCGGATAAAGCGGCGTCGGGGTCTTGCTCGCGATGTATTGCAGGATCGCGTTAGATTCCCACAGCTTGAAGTCGCCGTCGACCAGCACCGGCGTGCGGCCGGTCGGATTGAGCGCCAGGTAAGCGGGCGTCTGCTGCACGCCCTTGGTCAGGTCGACGAATTCGAATTCCAGCGGCATTTTCAGGTAAGCGGCCAGCGCGCGCACTTTCCAGGTGTTCGGCGAGGCGGGAAAGCCATAGAGCTTCATGATCAACTCCTACGTTTGAGGATTTTCCTCCCCCGCGTGTGGGGGCAGCTAGAGCGGTTACTTGAGCAATTCGATGAAAAGGCCGACGACCGACACATAGCCGAGCGTAAATATGATCGTACGGATGTAGGGGATTGCGGCCCAATAGACGACGGCGTGCGCGACGCGCAGCCAGAAGAACGATTGTGTCCAGAACGCCGTCATCGCATCGGCCTTGCCAGTGAGCTGGATCAGGATCACCAGAGCGGCGAAGGGCGCGAAGGTCTCGATGGCATTGAGATAAACGCGGTCAGCGCGCTTGCCCCACAGCGGCACCGGACGCGCCGCTGGATCGACGTAATTTTGCGGGGCCAGCGGCCCGTTGGTCATCACCTGCGCGACGACATAAGGAATCCACAGCGACGCCGTCAGCATCGCCGTAAAGGCCAGGTATCTGAGATCGGTCGACATTTGAGCGGCTCCCCCGGTTCATTTGCAGCAAACTCATTTGCAAACGCTCAATTGCGAAACCTCGATCGCGCCACGCGCCGCATTAATCGCAGCATGAGGCGGATTTGGGTTGCTGGTATGACGTTTCTGTATCGACCACGGCGCCCTCGTAGCGATCGTGGTGGCGCACCCAGGCCATCGAAAAGGCGAGCCCGTCCTCGTCGCGGCCCTTGGGCGCGATGTCGAGGAAATGATAGGCGCCGAGGAACATGTCGAGTCCGCGCCCGTAGGTCGAATAGGTGTGGAACACCTCGCCGGCCTCGTCCTTGAAGAACACGCTGGCGCCGGGCCGCTCCTCGCTCGGAAATGTCGTCTCTTCATAGTTGTAGACGACCTTGCCGGCGGCCTTTTCCTCCGGCGATGCCGACACCTGATAGTCGTGGTTGAAATCGCTGCCAAACGACGACGCCCATTTGAATTTCCAGCCCATGCGCTTTTTGAATTTTTCGATCTCGGCGAGCGGCGCGCGCGAGATGACGACGAAGCTCACGTCGCGCTGCGCCAGATGGATCGCGGCGCCGTCGAAATGGTCGGCGAGGAACGAGCAGCTTGGGCAGCCGGCTTCCCAGCCCGGGCCGAGCATGAAGTGATAGACGATGAGCTGAACTCTTGCCGCCAAACAGGTCGGCGAGCGATTGCTTGCCGTCCGTCGTGTCGAACACGTAATTCTTCCCGACTTCCTCCCACGGCAGTTCGCGGCGCTTGCGGGCAAGCGCGTCGCGCGCTTTGGAAAATGCCTTCTCCTCGGCGAGGTAAGCCTTGCGCGCGGCAATCCATTCATCGTGGGAAACGATTTTGTGCGGTTGCATGGAATGCTCCTTGTCGTCACGCAAACATCTGTTCCATCTTGTCGAGCGCGCCGTTCCAGCCGTGCTGGTGCCGGTCGCGCGCGTCTTCGTCGAAGAATTGCGCATGCGTCAGCGTTAACAGCGAGCCGTCGCCGTCGGGCTTGATTTCGACCGTCACCAGCAACTCGCGCTCGGGCGTCGACTTCCACGCCCAGGTGAAGACGAGTTTCTCATTGGGGACGATCTCGCGATAGACGCCGCCAACGTCGTGCTCTTCGCCGCTTGGCGTGCGCATCAGCCAGCGATAGCGGCCGCCGACGCGGACGTCACATTCGGCCGATACCGCTTTGATCTCGCCGGGCCCCATCCAGCGCGTTATTTTTTCCGGATCGGTCCAGGCGGCGAAGACCTTGGCCGGCGCGGCCTTGAACCGGCGCTTGACGGTAAAACTCGGCTTGGTTGCGGTTTGGCTGGACATGACTCTTCTTCCTCTTCCAAAAAAGCGGCGAGACTGGACAGCCGCTCGGACCAGAACTTTTCGTAGCGGTTGAGCCATTCGAAGGCGTCGCGCATCGGCTCCGCCTCGAGCCGGCAGGCGACGACACGCCCGGATTTGGCGCGCGACACCAGGCCGGCATCGGACAGCACGCCGAGATGCTTCATCACCGCCGGCAGGGACATGTTGAACGGCGCGGCAAGTTCGCTCACCGACAGATCGGGCTCGGCGGCAAGCCGCATAACCAGCGCGCGCCGCGTCGGATCGGACAGCGCGGCGAAAGTGCGATCGAGGGCGGTGTCTGAAAACTTAACCATATGGTTTAGTGTAACCCTAGCCGCGGTCTTGTCAACCGTTGTCGCGGCGCGGATTGAGCCAACGGGTCCGGCCCGAAGTGGCCGGCCCGATGACAAGCTTCGCGAAATCCGGGGTAGTCTCGGGCCTAGGCCGCCCGACATTTTCCGGCCCATCTCCTTCAAAGCCGGCATGCCGCCGCTTACGTCATACGAAACGTGGGATTTTCATGAGCGATTTGCCCATAGCGCGCGAGCATCGCATTACCGTCAGGGCGCTATTGCTCGGCGACCGGATCGAAACCGCGGGGCTTGAACGCAGCGACGTGCTGTCGACGTTGCCCCTGGCGTTCCGCGCCGGCGAGAAAGGCGTTGTTGCGTTATTCCGCTATGGCGTTGCGGTCATGGTCGGCATGTCGCCGCTCGAAGAGGATGAGGTCATCCGCCGCTTGGATGGCCGGATTATCGGTCCGATAAGCCCGCGCGAAGAAGAATCCGCTCAAATCGAGATCGCGCCGGACAAGGACGATCAGCCGATGACATCGGGCATTATCGCGGTGAAGGCGCTGACGACCGAACACACGCTGCTGATCGCGGATGCGCTGGCGACCAGCGTGGTGCTGGCGCACGACGAAAAAAAAGTGGCGACCGTTTTCGGCGTTATTCAGCCTATTGCCCAGGAACTGGCGGAACACGGCCGCACGCCCGGCGGCCGCCGTGCCATCCTCAAGCACATCGGCAACGCGCTGCTGGTTCAACATCGCATTTCCGGCCTGGTCGCGGTGGCGGAAAAACCCGACGTGCTGTGGGAACGGCCCGGTCTGGAGCGCTTTTATGCCCGGCTCGAAGACGAATATGAATTGAAGGAACGCGCGGATGTCCTGACCCGCAAACTCACGGTGATCTCCAATTCGGCAAAGGCCTTCGCCGATATTATCGATACCGAGCGATCGTTGCGGTTGGAACTGATTATCGTCGTGCTGATCGTCGTTGAAATCGTGATTGCCGGAGTTCAGCTGCTGGTTCGTTAGAGCATGATCCCGAAAAGTGGATGCCCGGTTTTCGGAAAAGATCATGCTCAATCAAAAAGCTAGAGCCCGGTTTTGATTCCATCAAAACCGATTAGGCTCTAGGCGCGGTTCACATGTTTTTAAGTTTCAGGGCCATAATGGTCGGCTATGGACATGATGAGCCTCGTCACCGCACTGGTCGGCGCCCAAACCGGCATGACGCAGCTTGCCATGGCGGCCGACATGGCGCGCATGAACCAGCAAGACAGCTCCTCGGTGGTGAAACTGATCGACGCCGCGCAGCAGAATATCAATTCGCTCGCCAATGCCGCCGCCGGGATCGGCACCAATCTCAACGTCAGCGCCTAGCATGCCGTTATCGGCCGCTTCGCCGGGAGATGCGGCGGACCGCGACGTTGACGCTGTTTAATTCAAAACATTGCCATTCCAGCGGCCGCCGGCGCCTGGGTTATTACGTATAGAACCGGGCCGCGTGGCTCCATAACTCCAAGACACTATGAAGCTGCGGCGGCGGCCACGAGCGTGACCGCCAAAATGCGATCATGCCGCGGTATGGAGTTCGGGAGTAGCGTCAATGAATATAACAAGCATCTCCTACGCCGGCGCCCAGGCCGTTCAAGCCCAGGCGCAGCCCACCGTCCCGCCGCGCCCCGTCAGCTCGAATTTGAATACCGACAATTCCAGCTCGACCGCAAACGCGTCCGGTGCGCAGCCTGTCGCGCCGACCGCGAGCAATTCCAGCACGGCTGTAACGACAAATAACGCGCAGCAGGGCAGCAATCCGCTCGCCAACGCCAGCGCCGGGATCGGAACGAACCTCGACATCACTGCGTAGGCCGGATTCAACGCTGCGTATCTTGCCGATCGATTGGCGCGGCTCGATCGCGGGTTGCGCAGCCCGTGGGGTTGACCATCCTAGGGACTTGCAATCGCCGCGCTGACGAGCTTGACGCCGTCGTCGCTGGCCCATTCCGCCGGCCCCGCCATGTCGCCGATCTCGCAGCCGTTCCGGTCGACGATCACCGTGGTCGGCATGCCGAACGCCTTGCCGGCGGCCTTGAGGTCCTCGAAAACATGCGCGCTCTGGTCGGAATAATAAGTGAGGTGGGTGACGCCGATCTCTTTGAGGAAGGCGAGCGGCTTTTGCGGATCGCGGGTGTCGATGTTGACGGCGACCACCTGGAACTCCGGCCCCCCCAGTTTTGCCTGCAACGCGTCGAGCGCGGGCATTTCGCGGCGGCACGGCACGCACCAAGTGGCCCATAGATTGAGGAGCACGGTGCGGCCCTGCCAGTCGGCCAGCGTCTTGTCGGCGCCAGTCGCGTCCTTGAAGGTAAGATCGGGCACGCGGAACGGCCTCTGCGCCGGGGCCAGCGCCGCCACCTCGCCGTGAGCCAGCGGCGCGATCCGCCGGGCGATATTAACCGCCGGCCGGCAGGCGGCGTCGGCCGGATTGCTTCGGAAGTGCTCGATCCCGTATACCCCCGCTAGCACAATGAGGATGCCGATCGCCGCTGCGGCGGAAACCAGCCGCAGCCGGCCAATTCTGCGCAATCCGGGCGGGTTTTTGGATTCGGCTGTTTGTTCGGTCATGAACGGCAAGACCTCGGCGTCAACGTCACGAGACAACCTTTATCAAACGGCAACCTTTAACAAGCGATCGGTCATGAGCAACAAGATGTGGGGCGGACGGTTCGGCTCGGGACCCGATCCGATCATGGAGGACATCAACGTCTCGATCAACGTCGACCGCCACCTGTACCGGCAGGATATCGCCGCCAGCAAGGCGCATGCGGCGATGCTCGCAAAAAAAGGCATCATCACGGCGCAGGATGCAAAGCAGATCGCTCACGGTCTAGACACGATCCTGTCAGAGATCGTGGCCGGCAAGTTCGCCTTCAAGCGGGCGCTCGAAGACATCCATATGAACGTCGAGAGCCGGCTTGGCGAATTGATCGGGCCGGCGGCCGGGCGGCTGCATACGGCGCGCTCGCGCAACGATCAGGTGGCGACCGATTTCCGGCTCTGGGTGCGCGATGCCATCGACGGCCTCGACGCGGCGCTCGCCGGCTATCAGCGCGCGCTTGCCGAAAAGGCGCTCGACCATGCCGGCACCGTGATGCCGGGCTTCACCCACCTGCAGCCGGCGCAGCCGGTGACCTTCGGCCATCATCTGCTCGCTTATGTCGAGATGGCCGGCCGCGACCGCGGCCGCTTCGCCGACGCGCGGGTGCGGCTCAACGAAAGCCCGCTCGGCGCCGGCGCGCTCGCCGGCACCTCGTTCCCGATCGACCGCGCCATGACCGCCACGGCGCTCGGCTTTGCGCGGCCGATGGCGAATTCGCTCGACGCGGTGGCCGACCGCGATTTCGTGCTGGAGACGCTGTCGGCCTGCGCGATTACCGCCGTGCACCTGTCGCGCTTCGCTGAGGAGATCGTGATCTGGTCGTCGCCGCTCGCCGGCCTCGTCCGGCTATCCGATAAATTCACCTCCGGCTCGTCGATGATGCCGCAGAAGCGCAACCCGGACGCCGCCGAGCTGGTGCGCGCCAAGACCGGACGCATCGTCGGCGCGCTCACTGCGCTCCTGGTGGTGATCAAGGGATTGCCGCTCGCCTATCAAAAGGATCTGCAGGAGGACAAGGAAGGCGCGATCGATGCGATCGGTTCGCTCGATCTGTCGCTTCGGGCGATGACCGGCATGGTGGCCGATCTCGAGCCCGACGTGGCGCGGATGAGGGCAATCGCCGGCGACGGCTATTCGACCGCCACCGATCTCGCCGACTGGCTCACGCGTGCGCTCAAAGTGCCGTTCCGCGACGCCCATCACGTTACCGGCAAGATCGTCGCCGCGGCTGCCGCGGCCGGCTTGCCGCTCGACAAGCTGCCGCTCGAAGCCATGCAGGCGGTCGAGCCCAAAATCACCGGCAAGATCACCAAGGCGGTCTATGCCGTGCTGTCGGCCGAGAAGTCGGTCAAGAGCCGCGCCGCTTACGGCGGCACGGCGCCGGGCAATGTCCGCCGCGAGGCCAAGCGCTGGCTCAAGCGGCTGGACAAAAAGGCATAAGCGTTTGGCAACGCCTTTCGCCGATGCTCAGGCGGACACAATGTCGCCGCCGCGGTGCGGTCTGTTGAGGTGATTGGCGGAAGCCGGGTGGGGGGCGTGTTTTGACCCGTGTTCGTTTGAAAGTCCCGCGAACTGTTGCGCTTATTGCCGCGCTGGCCGGGATTTTGGCGCTTGCCGGCTGCGGTCGCGAGGGGCCGCTCGAATTGCCGCCGGGGCCGGCGCCGGCGACGCCGGCGGCAAGCTCGCAGCTCCGCTCGCCCGACGGCACGCCGGCGCCGGGCTCGCCGCAGGACACCGCCGTCAAAACCGGCTTCGACAACCAGGGTAATCCGGTGGCGGCGCCGGGCCAGAAACGCTCCTTCATTCTCGATCCGCTGCTGCAGTAGGACAGCGCCTCGATCCGTCACCCTGAGGCGGCCGCGACAGCGGCCCTCGAAGGACGACGGCCTCGGCCGTGCATCCTTCGAGGCTCGCTTCGCTCGCACCTCAGGATGACGGCGGAAGCAGGCGGAAGCCGCTTCATCCCGTCCGCGACATGCTCTAAACACCTCCCATGCATCATTTTCATTATCGCGACGGCATGCTGCATGCCGAAGCGGTCGATCTCACGGCGCTGGCCGACGCCGTCGGCACGCCGTTCTATTGCTATGCGAGCGCCACCATCGAGCGGCACTATAAGGTGTTCGCCGGCGCCTTCGCCAACGTCGATGCGCTGGTCTGCTACGCCATGAAGGCGAATTCCAATCAGGCGGTGATCGCGACGCTGGCCAAGCTCGGCGCCGGCGCCAACGTCGTCTCGCAAGGCGAGCTCATGCGCGCCCGCATGGCCGGCGTGCCGGCCGACAAGATCATGTTCTCCGGCGTCGGCAAGACTGCGCGGGAATTGGCGCTGGCGGTCGACGAGAACATTCTGTGCATCAATGTCGAATCCGAGCCGGAGCTGGAATTGCTGGCGTCGATTGCCGCCGCCAAGGGCCGCGTCGCCGCTATCTCCATTCGCGTCAATCCCGACATCGATCCGAAGACTCACGCCAAGATCGCGACTGGCAAGGCGGAGAACAAATTCGGCATTCCGATCAGCCGCGCCCGCGAGGTCTATGCCCGCGCCGCCAAGCTTACGGGCGTGCGCGTCATCGGCGTCGACATGCATATCGGCAGCCAGATCATCGAGCTCGATCCGTTCGGCGACGCGTTCGCGCTGTTGGCCGAGTTCGTCGGCGTGTTGCGCGCCGACGGCCATGCCATCTCGCACGTCGATCTCGGCGGCGGCCTCGGCATTCCCTATCGCGAGGACAACGAGCCGCCGCCCGATCCCGATGCCTATGCGGCGATCGTCAAGCGCGCGACCAAGGGCCTCGGCTGCCAGCTGATCTTCGAGCCGGGCCGGCTGATCGTCGGCAATGCCGGCATTCTGGTGACGCGCGTCATCTACCTCAAGCGCGGCGAGGCCAAGGCCTTCGTCATCGTCGACGCCGGCATGAACGATCTGGTCCGGCCGACGCTCTATGAGGCGCATCACGATATCAAGCCGGTGCGCCAGGCTCCGGTCGGCGCCCGGCGAATCACCGCCGACGTGGTCGGACCGGTTTGCGAGTCCGGTGACTACCTCGCGCTCGACCGCGCTCTGGTCGAGCCGAAGCCGGGCGATCTTCTCGCCGTGATGACGGCCGGCGCCTATGGCGCGGCCCAGGCCGGCACCTATAACAGCCGTCCGCTGATCCCCGAAGTGCTTGTTCGCAATGACGAATGGGCGCTCATCCGGCCGCGCCAGACGCTCGACGAGCTGATCGGGCTCGACCGGCTGCCGGGCTGGCTGTGAGCTGGCTTTGATCTTGCTTCACTAAATTTTGCCGGGCTTTCAGTGCCATGAACTGGCCCTCATGTTAACGTGTTGTCTGCCAGTTGCAGGCGCGTGAATGCCGGCCGGCGCCCCGGAAAACGGACGAATTGTGACCGAGCAGCTTCTGCCGAATACCGCTCCCGAGAAAGCCGCGGCCGAACCCGCGGCGCGGTCGCTTCTTGACGCGGCGCTGCGGCGTGCGCGCTGGGCAATTCTGTGGGAGCGGCTGTGGCCGGCGCTGGCGACGCTGGCGACCGCGCTCGGTCTGTTCCTGGCGCTGTCCTGGCTCGGGCTGTGGCTGTGGCTGCCGCCGCTCGGCCGCACCGTGGGCGTGATCGGGTTTGTCATCGTCGTCGTCGCGGCGCTGGTGCCGTTGGGACTGTTGCGCATGCCGGCGATGCGCGAGGGCCTGAGCCGGCTCGATCGCGGCAGCGGGCTTGCCCATCGCCCGGCCACCGCGATCGCCGACGAGCTCGCGGTCACTTCGAAAGACCCCTATTCGCTGGCGCTGTGGAACGCCCATGTCGGGCGCGCGCTACAGGCCGCGCGCGCGCTCAAACCCGGCGCGCCTTCGCCGCGCGTTGCCTGGCGCGATCCCTACGCGCTGCGCGCGCTGGTGCTGCTCGCCTGCATCGCCACGTTTTTTGCCGCCGGCGGCGAGCGCTGGAAGCGCGTCGCCGCGGCGTTCGACTGGCAGGGCGTGGCGTTGCCGGCGAATTTCCGCGTCGACGCCTGGGTGGTGCCGCCGGCCTATACCGGCAAGCCGCCGCTGGTACTGCCCGGCATTCATCCGGGCGAGACGGCGGCGGCGCAGGCGCCAGGCGAGGGACCGTTCGCCGTGCCGGTCAATTCGACGCTGATCGTGCGCTCGACCGGCAACGTCAATCTCGACATTTCCGGCAATGGCGGCGTCACGCCGTCGAAAGAGGCGGCGCAGGCGCCGGCCGGCACCGAGGAGCATCGCTTCAAAATCGCCGCGACCGGCACCGCGACGCTGCGCGGCGCCGGCGACGACCTGACCTGGCCGTTCAACGCCATTCCCGACAATCCGCCGACCATCGCGCTCACCAAAGACCCGCAGGCGCAGAACCGCGGCTCGCTGCTTCTGTCCTATCGGCTCGAGGACGATTACGGGGTGACCAAGGCCGAAGCGACTTTCGCGCGCAAGGACGATCCGGCCGCGGCGGCCGCGCCCGGCGAGACAGTCCAGCCGCCGCGTCCGCTCTACGGCCCGCCCGAATTCCCGCTGGTGCTGCCGCAGGCGCGCACCAAAAAGGGCGCCGGCCAGACCATTAAGGATCTCACCGACCACCCCTGGGCCGGCGCGCAGGTGACGATGACGCTCGTCGCCCACGACGAAGGCGGCAATGTCGGCAAGAGCGATCCGGTGACGTTCCGCCTGCCGCAGCGCGTCTTCATCAAGCCCGTGGCGCGGGCGCTGATCGAGCAGCGCCGCGATCTGGCGATGGACGCCAATGCGCGGCCGCAAGTCATCACCGCGCTCGATGCGCTCGCCATCGCGCCGGAGAAATTCACCCCCGACGCCGGAGTCTATCTCGGGCTGCGCTCGATCTTCTGGCAGCTGGTGCGCGCCAAGAGCGACGACGATCTGCGCGAGGTGGTGACGCGGCTGTGGCAGATGGCGGTCGACATCGAGGACGGCAACATCTCCGACGCCCAGGACGCGCTGCGCAACGCCGAGGCCGCGCTGCAGCAGGCGCTCGCGCGCGGCGCCAGCGACGACGAGATCAAGCAGCTGATGGACAAGCTGCGCGAGGCGATGGCGCGCTACATGCAAGCCTTGGCGCAGCAATTGAAGAACAATCAGCAGCTGGCGCGTCCGCTCGATCCCCATGCGCAAGTGATGACGCAGCGCGACCTGCAGAACATGCTCAATCGGCTGGAGAACCTGGCGCGCAGCGGCGCCAAGGACGCGGCGCAGGCGCTGCTGCAGCAGCTCGAGCAGATGATGGAAAACATGCAGATGGCGTCGCCGGGCATGAACGGCGACGAGAGCGAGGAAATGTCGGAGCTCGACGAGCTCGGCGACATGATCCGCCAGCAGCAGGATTTGCGCGACCGCACCTTCAAGCAGGGCCAGAACCAGAATCAGCAGGACGCGCAGCGCGGCCAGCAGGGCAAGCCGGGGCCCAGCCAGCATCCCGGCGATTCGCTCGGCCAATTGCAGCAGAACCAGCAGGCCTTGCGCGACCGGCTCAACCAGTTGCTGGAAGATCTGAAAAACCGCGGGCTCGGCCAGAACCAGCAAGGCCAGGACGGCCAGCAGATGCCGGGGCAGGGGCAGCAAGGCGGCGATCAGCTCGATCAGCTCGGCCGCGCCGGCGACGCCATGGGCCGGGCCGAAGGCGAGCTCGGCCAGGGCGATGCCGACAGTGCGGTGGATTCCCAAGGCCGCGCGCTCGACGCCTTGCGCAAGGGCGCGCAGTCGCTGGCGCAATCGATGCAGCAGCAGATGGGGCAGGGCCAAGGCCAGGGCCGCGGCCGCTTCGGCCAGGCGCGCGGCGACAGCGACACCGATCCGCTCGGCCGTCCGCTGCGCGGCCACGACTATAGCGACAACTCCTCGGTCAAGGTGCCCGGCGACATCGACGTGCAGCGCGCGCGGCGCATCCTCGAGGAACTGCGCAAGCGCTTCGGCGAATTCACCCGCCCGCAGGAAGAGCTCGATTACCTGCAAAGGCTGTTGAAGAGTTATTGAATCTTAGCTTGACCTCACCCTGAAAGGGGGAGGCCGATCCGTGCGCGGCGCGGATCGGGTGAGGGTCCGTGATCGCGAAATCCATATGAGCTGGGCCGCCACGGACCCCCACCGGCTCGCTGCGCTCGCGTCCTCCCCCTTTCAGGGTGAGGATGCCACCGCGTTGACACGCCCCCTTAACAGCCTAAATTACAGGGGTTCCGAGGGGTGCCCGGTTTTGGGCTGAGAAAAACCCTTTGAACCTGATCCGGGTCATGCCGGCGAAGGGACGGAAACTTCTAGGAAATCCCGCCCCAACCTCGCCGTCGCCGGATCGCTTGAAGGGCATGATCCCGAAAAGTGGTCTTCCGGTTTTCGGATAAAGATCATGCCCCAGGAAAATTGGAGCGATCCATGAACAAGCCCCTCTCCGAAGCCGATCTCGCCACGCCGACGGTGACCACCGGCCCGATTGCCGGCTCGCGAAAAGTTTACGCGGCGCCCGACGCGGCGCCCGATTTGCGCGTGCCGCTCCGCGAGATCCCGCTCGCGGAGGGTTCCGGCGAGGAGCCGGTGCGGGTCTATGACCCCTCCGGCATCTATACCGAGGCCGACGCGGCGATCAACGTCGAGAAGGGTTTAACGCGCGCGCGCGTGCAATGGGTGAAGGAGCGCGGCGGCGTCGAGGACTATGACGGCCGCCCGATCAAGCCGGTCGACAACGGCAACGTCACCGGCAAGCATCTCGCCCGCAATTTCCCCAACACGCCGCGGCCGATGCGGGCTTCTTCCAGCCTTCCCCTGCAGGGGGAAGGCCGGCTGGCGCAGCCAGCCGGGATGGGGCAGTCCGCCGAGCTCCTCCCCACCCCGGCGCGGAGCCTGTCATCGGACGACGCTTCGCGCCGATCCGTTGGCGCCGGCCCTCCCCCTGCAGGGGAGGGTAAAGAGCACCCCATCACCCAGCTGGAGTGGGCGCGCGCCGGCGTCATCACCAAGGAAATGATCTACATCGCCGAGCGCGAAAATCTCGGGCGCAAGACCATGCTCGAACGTCGCGCAGGAACGCGCCGACGACGGCGAAAGCTTCGGCGCCGCGGTGCCGCTGTTCGTCACCCCGGAATTCGTCCGCTCGGAAGTGGCGCGCGGCCGCGCCATCATCCCGTCCAACATCAATCACGGCGAATTGGAGCCGATGATCATCGGGCGGAACTTCCTCACGAAAATAAATGCCAATATCGGCAACTCCGCCGTCACCTCGTCGGTCGAGGAGGAAGTGGAGAAAATGGTGTGGGCGATCCGCTGGGGCGCCGACACCGTGATGGACCTGTCCACCGGCCGCAACATCCACAACACCCGCGAATGGATTTTGCGCAATTCGCCGGTGCCGATCGGCACCGTGCCGATCTATCAGGCGCTGGAGAAGGTCAACGGCGATCCCGTCAAGCTCGACTGGGAGTGCTACAAGGACACGCTGATCGAGCAGTGCGAGCAGGGCGTCGATTATTTCACCATCCACGCCGGCGTGCGGCTCGCTTACATCCACCTCACCGCCAACCGCGTCACCGGCATCGTCTCGCGCGGCGGCTCGATCATGGCCAAGTGGTGCCTGGCGCATCACAAGGAAAGCTTCCTCTACGAGCGCTTCGACGAGATTTGCGAGTTGATGCGCAAATACGACGTGTCGTTCTCGCTCGGCGACGGCTTGCGCCCCGGCTCGATCCGCGACGCCAACGACCGCGCCCAGTTCGCCGAGCTGGAAACCTTGGGCGAGCTCACCAAAGTCGCCTGGGCCAAGGGCTGCCAGGTGATGATCGAAGGCCCCGGCCACGTGCCGCTGCACAAGATCAAGATCAATGTCGACAAGCAGCTCAAGGAATGCGGCGAGGCGCCGTTCTACACGCTCGGCCCGCTGGTCACCGACATCGCGCCGGCCTACGACCACATCACCTCGGCCATCGGCGCCGCCATGATCGGCTGGTTCGGCACCGCCATGCTCTGCTACGTCACCCCGAAGGAGCATCTCGGCCTGCCGGACAGGAACAACGTCAAGGACGGCGTCATCGCCTACAAGATCGCGGCGCATGCCGCCGACCTCGCCAAGGGCCATCCGGCTGCTCAGTTAAGGGACGACGCGCTGTCCCGCGCCCGCTTCGACTTCCGCTGGCAGGACCAGTTCAACCTGTCGCTCGACCCCGACACCGCGCTCAAATACCACGACGAGACGCTGCCCAAGGACGCGCACAAAGTGGCGCATTTCTGCTCCATGTGTGGGCCGAAGTTTTGTTCGATGAAGATCACGGCCGACGTGCGCGAATACGCGTCGGGGCTCTCCGACAACGAGAAGGCCATGCTGTATCCGCATCCTGAGGAGGGCGCGAAAGCGTCCGTCTCGAAGGATCAAGAGGCGGGGAGCGCCGTAGGCGCGACAGGGACAAAAGAGTACGCGCAGGCCGGAATGGCTTCGATGTCGAAGAAGTTTATCGACATGGGCGCGCAGGTTTATGTCGATAAGGCGGAGGCGGCGAAGGAAGCGAACAAGGCGCTGTAAAAATTCCCTCTCCCCTTGCGGGAGAGGGTGCCGCGCCGAAGGCGCGGCGGGTGAGGGGACGCATGCGTGCCTCAGGTCATCATCATTGCCGGACCGAACGGTGCGGGTAAAACCACCTTCGCGAGCGATTACCTGGTCGGGCCGCGAGCACACTTTGCTTTCGTCAATGCCGATGAGATCGCGAGTGAGACCGGTCAGCCCAATTTGCATCGTCAGTCGGCGGACGTGCGCGCGGCTCGGATCATGCTTGAACGGATCGACAGTCTCGTAACGGCCGGCGCTGACTTCGCTTTCGAAACAACACTGGCAACGCTGTCTTACGCTCGGAAAATTCCGGTGTGGCGCCGATCAGGCTACATCGCATCACTTGTCTATCTCCGTTTACCTTCCGTTGAAGCCTCGATGGAACGCGTGAGGCGGCGGGTCGCGGCTGGCGGCCACGGCATTTCCGAGGAGATCATTCGAAGGCGTTTCGGCAAAAGCGCCGGCTACTTCGAGAATTTGTATAAATCCATCGTCGACAAGTGGTATATTTGGCAAAGCGTCGAAGGCGATTTCGTGTTGGCGGAATCATGGGAACGCAAATGAAACAGACATCGGAAATCGAGGAGATTGAAGCCGCTTTAAAGGGCGCGGCCTACAAGGCCGTCCACGGCACGCGCGAGGAGCGCGCCGGGCGATTCCTGCGGGCGAAGACGCCCGCTGCACGGTCCATGCCCCGAGAATCAAGGAGTGATTCCATGACAGGTAAAAAACACGAACTCTATGTCGAGCGCCGTCCGGAGGGCGATTACGCGGTCAGAAGGGGAGGCTCAGAACGCGCCTCCGTTACCGCGCCAACGCAAAAACAGGCGATTGAGAAAGCTGAAAAGCTCGATCCCAAGGCGGCTGTCCTTGTCGAACGTGTCCGCGATACAAGTGTCGGCGGCAGGGACAAGTGGCGGAAACCGTAGTTCAAGACCTTTGCTGCAAGCCAGCGTAGCCCGGATTGGCTGACATAAAATCCAAACGTCGGGGCACTCCAAGCAGCATTCACCTACACGCTTTCACGTCCCGTCGCTCTTCTGTAGCGCGCGGATCTCAGCGTCCATTCGTCGCTCCAGCCGACCGATCTAACTCGTAATTCTCCTTTTGCCAAAGGCCTTATCTGCACGTCGAGCGTAAGAAGAGAAATTTCTGGCACCTACCGGGCTAAATCGACGACGTAAATTGCTGACATAGATTCTATCCGACTTGCCTGATGAGATTGCTTCTAATCCTGCACGCCTTGCGGCATTAATCGCCCGCTTGAATTTGCGCCATTGTCTAGCCAGGGAACTGGGCCTAATGACGGCCCCGTCGGGTGAGATGTTGAAACCGAGATACTGGAATACGTCCTGATCCTTCATATCGAACTTTTGCTGATCCGTTTTGTCAGCAGCCAGTTCGAGGCGATGTTCCTTTAAGGACTCTTGGACTGCACAGGCAATGTCAGTTTCTTTTCCTAGGGGGCAGATAACCAGAATATCGTCCGAGTATCTTTGATAAAGACAGCCATGAGCGGTACAGAAAGCGACTAGCTTTGCGTCGAAATCGAGGAGATATAAGTTTGAGAGCGCGCTGCTGATTGGCGTCCCTTGTGGTATTCCAAACTTGTTCGTGTTCTCTACAATCGCAATGCCGGCACTCTTAATATCGTTGATAGTTCCGATTAGTCTGCAAGACTTGTCTTTAAATCGCGGTCCAAAATCGGAATGTTTCTCAAGATCGGATCGCTCTATCGTTCTAAATCGCGTTACCGCACGAAACACCCTGTACCAATCTTCCGAGAGTTCACCGACGCCCAATATTCGCTTTAATCGACTTTTCAAGATGCGGTGATCTAAGTTATCAAAAAAGCCGGTGATATCGAAGCACAACACGGAGCAGGGCATCATCTTAATTGCAAACCGGAAGGCTTCCGCCGAGAAATCATAATTTGCCTTACCTAGCTTGCGGTAGGCGATAACGGCGCTGTCCAAGCCGTTGGAAGAGTAATGCTTATCCAGTAGATCAGTTAGTTGAAGCGAGTAGCGTTTGAGTATGCACGCGTCACGATGAGACGCGTACATGATCTGCCGCTCTTTAAAGACTGTCTTACCGTGTTTGGGTTTGTACCGTTTGGTGCGTTTTATGTATTTGATCAGGGGCAGCCAGGAGTGAGCCGCTACAAAATCAGGGTTCGCCGTTCTCTCGGCGAACTTCCCTGCTATTTGGACGTCAGGTGCTTGTAGCCACTAGAGCGAAACCACGGGCGATTATTCTTCATCTCCCATCCCGCTGCAGAGTCTGGAGAGCTAGTTCAGACCCCGAACCTCGGCCTCAGCCGAACGCTCTCCAGACGCACGCTTCAATCCGTCGGATTCATCCTTCGTTTGAAATCCCCCAACGCGGGTCTCATAAACGCAAGAAGCTATACTGTAGCTATGGAGGTTAGAGCTATGCTCTTCGTCCGATCATTCCGATCCGACTGGCGTCATGTGACATGTATCATCATGCGCCGCGTCGTTACGAAACGACTTGACGGTCTCAACAGCCGTGCCCTCCGGCCAATCCCGGCGGCGGGTTTTATTTGGAGCGGAATCGTGGCGCTTCAAGGTTGAAAGCAGTCAAGCCGACCAAAAAAACAGGCGGAAAATGTAGAATTTGATCTTGACTCGCTTCGCAAATCTCTAGGGATGGCGTGTCTTAAAGGCACCGGGCGGCCGGGCACAGGCGTCACGGCTCGTCGAGCTACTTGCATGCTCTGGAGGCTTGCGCTTCGCTAATGGCTATACGTGCCACTTGACGGTTAGAGGGACGAACTCCGGGGGGAGTTATGGCGAGGCTGGCGCAGACTTCTATTCGTTTCCAACGTTACGAGATTGGTCCAGCGCGATTTGAACGTCTTGGCGTAGAGATAGACAACGTCGCGGCGAGAGTGGCGCGAAATATTTACGGGCCGTCCGTCGAGGTCGACGTTTTTATCGAGTCCGGTTCGCTGCTCATAAGAATTACGGTGATCGGCAGCATTCTATGGGGGACATATGATGCGATTTCAAAGTATCCTGATTTCAAGGAGGGTCTCGGCGAGCTGGTGAAAGATGCGCAGGATTACGGGTCGGCTATCGTGAATGAGGTTCTGAAAGTTACCGGCCAGAAGAAGCCTGATAGTGTTGCAAAGCGTGATATGACCCCCGGAAAGGTCTCTCGGATTATTGAAAAGCTAGAGGGGGTAACGAATTTTGAAAAGTACGCTCCCAACCGTGTCATTCAGGATAAGCTTCGACAGATTAGCCGAGATGTTCAAGCTATCGAACGCGATCTGGGGCCTGAAGAGTTAAAGCAACTAGACGAGTTACTTGAAATCGCGGGGGTTACCGCGATTGGAAAAGCTACCGCGCCCACTGGTTCGAGAGGATCGGAGTGCCGTCGTGCGGGAACGAGCAGGTCCCGCACAGTCCCCAAAACCAAGTCGGCAAAAGTTGCGTCATCACAATCGGTTCGTCGTCGGTGAGAGGAGTCCGCGATTGCCGAAGCCGGATTGAGACCCCATGCCGAACCAGAAGGCAACTCATTTTCCCGAGTTTATTATTATGACTCTGATGACATTCCAGATCGCCTTCATGTCGGACTTTGCCGGATGAAAATCCGGATTGTGCACATACTGATGCATCGAATGAGCAGAGACGATCGGCTTATCGCTCTCAAATTTTCGAATAATGTTCCGAGCCTTGTGGTCGATAAGACCACGATTAGCCATGGAGTCCGCAACTGAAGATACGCGCCGGGCGAAGAAATCTCCCGAACCAAAAACTAGACCATGGTCTCGAGCATAGTAGGTCACGGCCAACTCAAGTATAACGCGCATCAACACGGCTATGGCGTTGTCGTGCTCGTCAAACTGGAGCGTAAACTGTAGCTCTCTCCAGATTTTCTCTCCCCTCTCAAATTCAGGTCGATGAAGAAAAGGATTCTGATCGGCACTCGAGATTAGGTGCTTGTCTTTTGGTGCCCGGCCCTTGCGGACAAAGGGCGTGACCTCAATACCGGTATCTTCGGTAGTCGCATTTTGATTTGCTATCGCCCGTCCGCGCGGGGCAACGTCAATGTCGAAGCCTTGGCTTTTGAGGTTATCGAGATAACGCGATTTGCTTGCATTGTTCCATAAATCTCCGAGGACTACCGTCTGACTGGCCATGTCTTCAGCAACGCGCTTTAGCGTTGCCATATTCTTCTGTTTGTCCGTAAGATAGATTAATGAGCCTCCGGCAAAAGAAATTCCTGCCCGTTTTCTAATTGGCTCCGAGCTAAAAAGCCGTTCAAGATTCGACCACGGCAATTCCATCTTCTCGGGAATTAATTGTTCCGCCTTGAGGGCTCTTTCGATGGCTTCGCCTAAACCGAGGCTTGCCTTTCCTGTCCTCTGCAGAAAGAAAGATTTGCCTTCCGGGTCCCATTGGCTGCGCCCAACGCCATCTTGGCTACCTGTGTGCCTCCGATAGAGCATCTCATCGATGACAGCTAAGTCTGGCTCAACCTCACAGGTAATCGTTGAAAAGGATTCAACCAATTCCTGTGAGCCCATGTCTGTGAAAAAAGCTCTCCAACGCTCGCTCGGGGCCAGCGAAGGATCGATAAAGAGCTTTATGCAGCAAATGCGGCGGTTGCCGTCGAACACTACGTATTTGTCCGCGTCGAAGCGAACGAGAGGAGGCTCATAGAGCCGTTTTGCGTTCGCGAGGTCTTCCGCCAAAGCTCGCATATGCAAGTTGCGGTTTTCCAATAGCCATTGAATGGCCGACGCCTCATCTTTTAGAGGGCCGTGCCGGTCATTGTCCGGATTCAGCCTGAGCTGATCCGGCTTGAGAACCTCAATTTGCATCTCAAAAAATGAAATTTGAGCCCGCACAACTTATGCATGGTGCCGGGTCTCATTCAAGTCCGGAGGTTGGGTAGAGCTCTTGCGGGCACGCCGCTCATTCCCTAATCAATTCCGCGCTTTAATCCGTCCATCCTGGCTCATCTCGCCCGCGTCGGCGGCCCGGTCAGCCATATCCTGTCACGCCGCAGGCAGCCGGCGGCGGAAAAGTTTTTCGGCACGGCGGTCCCCTGTGGTCCCGTTCACGGAGACGTGAAGTGACAATCGTCACCAACATAGATACATAGCATCCGTCAAAGCTTGCTCATCGAAGGGCACATTCCGGGTGCGACCTAGAAGGTGGAGCAAGTGCGGTTCCCGCGGGCGGTCTCGCAAACCGCTCCCGGGCGGCTTCGGGCATCATTCACGCCGGTACTATGGCCGGCGCGGGAGGTGCAGTCCCTGGACTGGGACAGGCGAGGGCGGGTAACGCCCGCCCGACCCGCGTCCCAGGAAGCATGGCCTGGAGCTGAGCCGGTCGGCGCAAGCCAACTGGCGAGAGCCGCGGTGGAGCGCCGCAAGGCGAGCGCGCCCGAAGCGCGCCCGAAGCGCGCCCGAAGCGCGCCCGAAGCGCGGACGAATGGCAACATTCGCCTGCGTGGCGCGCGCCGGGCCCCGCTGGGCACGGCCAATAAGTACGCGCCTTTCGGCGCTCTGCCCCCTTCAATTTATTGGGGCGTGTTGGACGGGCTTTCTTGAAGCGTGCAGCAAACCTCGGATGCGATAGCCGCATCGCGAGAACGGGATTGTGCATCCGCCCCCACGAAAGTGGGGGAGGGGGACCACGCGAAGCGTGGTGGAGGGGGCGTCTAACTCGCCGCTTCGTTGTCGTCGCCGAATGATCGTTGAGTCCGACGCCTCTCCCACCATCCTTCGCTCGCTTCGCGAGCTACGGATGGTCCCCCTTCCCCGCTAGCGCGGGGCAGGAGAAATTTTTACTTCAGCGTCAACACCAGTCCGCTCAAATCCGCGCTGACGATCAGGCCGGTCTGCTCGCCGGCGAGCGTGAGTACGGCGCCGTTTTGGTTGGCCAGCACGATGCCCTGCGCGCCCTTGATGACGGCTGCACCGGCGCCGCCCTGGCCGTAGACGCCGTTGACGTCGGACGGGCGGTGGATATTGCTGACGGTGCCGTGGAAGCGCGTCTCCGAGGCGCCGAAGGTGAAGCCGTAGCTCAAGCCGCCGATCGACAGCGGATAGCTGCGGCCCTCGAAGTTCAGCACGCCTTCGCCGGCCGAACCGCCGATGACGAATCCGGCCTTGAAGATGCGGATGCTGATGGTGCCGCTTTCGGCATGCGCCACCGACACCGCGCCGAGGAGCGCCGCGAGCGCGATGAGGCCGGCTCTCATTCCCGACAAGAATTTCATCCCCGACAAGAATTTCATGGTTCAGTTCTCCCTCACAACAAAAGCGCCGCAGCGCATGAACGATTCGGCAGTGTACCACCACGACGCGCGGAATGCCCTCGTGCTCAAAGGGCTCACCGACGATTGTCCGGGTCGGTTTGTAAAGCCCTTGCGAAACCCATCGCGTATCCTCGCCGCTCTATGACGGGTGTCGCTTCGCGGCGCAAACATTACGCCGCCGGCGCGCCGGGCTGCTGCAACGGATGCGCCCGGGCGAAGGCGTCGTTTTTCGACAGTTCATTGACGATGCGGCTGAAGTTCGGAAACGGCGCGGTGTCGACATTGAAAAACTTCGCGCCGGCCGCCTGGCTGGCGAGGCAGATATCGGCCATGGTGATGGTATCGCCATGGCAGTAGCGGCCGGTGGCTTTGTCCTTCAGGTGCGCCTCGAGCCCGGTGATCGCGGCGGTGTGCCAATGCCGGCACCATTTGCCGACGGCGGCGTCGTCGAACTTGAATTCGTGCGCCAGATATTCGCGCACCCGCGGCACGATCAGCGGATGGGAGTCGCAGGCGACCAGCTGGCTCAAGCCGCGCACGCGGGCGCGGCCGCGCGGGTCGCGCGGCAACAGCGGCGGATTGGGATGGGTCTCGTCGAGATATTCGATGATGGCGAGCGATTCGAACAAGGCCGGCCCGTCGCTGTCGATCAGCGCCGGGATCGCCATCATCGGATTGATCGCGCGGTAGGCGGCTTCGCGCTGCTCGCCCTTGATGAGATTGACCTGAATTATCTCATCGGGCGCGATGCCTTTGAGGTTGAGCGCGATGCGCACGCGATAGGTCGCGAGCGAGCGCCAGAATGAAAATAATTTCACCGTAGCCTCCGTTTTCTGCGGCGCGCAGTCTGATGCCGGGCGCTATTTCTTCGTCCCGCCCGGATCGGCCTTCAGCCCCGCCGCCTGGATGCCGGCCACCGCGACGATCTCGTCATTGTCGCCGGTATCGCCGGAAATGCCGACCGCGCCGACGGCCCCACCGGCGCCGTCGCGGATCAGCACGCCGCCGGGATTCGGCACCAGCCGCCCGCCGCTCGCGGCGACGATGGCGGTGAGGAAGTTCGGGTTTTGCGCCGCCCGCTCCATCATGGTGCGCGAGCCCCAGCCCATGCCGAGCGCGCCAAAGGCCTTGCCGACCGCGATCTCAAATCGAATGATGCCCGAGCCGTCCTCGCGCTTGGCGCAGACGACATGGCCGCCGGGATCGAGCACCACAATAGTCTGCGGCATTTGTTTGAGCTCGCGCGCCTTGTTCAGCGCGGCGTCGACGATGGTGGAAGCTTGCGCAAGCGTAACGGCTGACATGATGGCTCCGATGTGTTTGCTCAAAAGCTTTTATGGCTGACCGCGGCTCGCCCAATAGGCCGACACCGTGGAGATTTCGGCGCCGCCCGAGCGGTGGCGCTTGGTTTCTTCATAACAGGCGAGCGTCTTGTCGACGAGCGGCAGCTCGAGGCCGCGCGTTCTGGCCTCCGCCAGCATCGCCTTCATGTCCTTGATGCCGCCGTCGACGTTGAAGGTCACCGGGCCGGGATCGCCGCCCTTGAGCATCGCGGCAATGCCGGGCGCGCGCACTTTGGCGATGGTGGCGGCGCCGGAGGTGTCGCTGAGCAAATCCATCAGCCGCTCCGGAGCGACCGGCAGCGCATGCGTCAGCGCCAGCGCTTCGCCCAAGGCCTGCCAATAGACCATCAGCGGCAGGTTGACGGCGAATTTGAGCACCGCGCCCGAGCCGACCGGGCCGGCGTGTTCGAGGCGGCGGCACAGCTGTTCGAGAAGCGGCCGGGCGCGCGCGACGTTGGCTGTGTCGCCACCCATGAGCCCAATCAGCTTGCCTTGCCGCGCCGGTCCGGTCGAGCCGCCGACCGGACATTCGACGAAAGCGGCGCCCTTGCCGCGCACCGCTTCGGCCAGCGCCACTTCGGTCGCCGGTAACACCGTACTCATGTCGATGAACAGCTTGCCGGCGACGTTGCCGCCAAGCAGTCCCGATGCGCCGTTATAGACCGCGTCGAGCGCCGCCGCGTCGGTGAGGCTTGAGATGACGATGTCGGCGCGTTGCGCGAGCGCCGCCGGCGTCGCGACCGCCGTCGCGCCGGCAATCGCCTTGGCCTTGTCCGGAGTGCGGTTCCACGCCGCGACCTGGTGTCCGACCTCGATCAGCCGCGCCGCGATGGCCGCGCCCATTTTGCCGATCCCGGCGACTCCGATGCGCATCGACGATCTCCTTGCCGTCGTTCCGGGGCGCGGGCTTTTGCCCGCGAGCCCGGAACCCATAACCACAAGGCGCGAAGACGAGCATTCCGCCGCGTGTTCTGCAAGGTCTGTGTTTATGGATTCCGGGCTCACGCTTCGCGTGACCCGGAATGACGGCAACGAGAAAGCGGCTTGCACGGGCGTGGAGCGGGTGTCATAGCGTCGCGTCGTTTTGGAAAAAGGGAGCGGGCAAGGGATGGTTTCGGGAAACAAAGGTGTCGTCGGCATTATCGGCCTCGGCATCATGGGCGGCGCATTTGCGGAGAATCTCGTCGCCGCCGGCTGGCGCGTGATCGGCTATGACATCGCGCCGGCGCGCCGGAAGGCGCTGGCGCGCGCCGGCGTCGTGATCGCTGCCGACGCCGTCGACGTCGCGCGCCAAGCCAAGACCATCATCACCAGCCTGCCGAAGCCGGAAGCGCTTGCGGCGACCGCCGCCGCGATCGCCAAAGCGCGTCTGCCGCGCCGCGTGATCGTCGAGGCGTCCACGTTTACGATCGACGACAAGAGCCGCGCCCGGGCGGTGCTGCACAAGGCCGGTCACCTGCTGCTCGATTGTCCGGTGAGCGGCACCGGCGCCCAGGCCAAGGTCAAGGACCTCGTGGTCTATGCCTCGGGCGGCGCCGCCGAGATCAAGCGGCTGCGCCCGATGTTCGCAGCCTTCGGCCGCGCCGTGTTCGACCTCGGCGAATTCGGCAACGGCAGCCGCATGAAATACGTCGCCAACCTTCTGGTCGCCATCCACAACGTGGCCAGCGCCGAGGCCATGGTGCTCGGCATCAAGGCCGGCCTGCCGCCACAACTCATTTGCGACCTGATCAAGACCGGCGCCGGTAATTCGCGCATTTTCGAGCTGCGTGCGCCGATGATGGTGAAGGACCGCTACGACAATCCGACCATGAAGATCTCGGTGTGGCAGAAGGACATGGACGTGATCGGCAGCTACGCCCGCAAGATCAAAGTGCCGACGCCGATGTTCGACGCGTCGAGCCGCATCTATGAGGAGGCGCTCAAAGCCGGCCGCGGCGCCCAAGACACCGCCGCCGTTTGCGCCGTGCTGGAAAAGATGGCGGGGGTGAAACGAAATAAAGGACGCACGAAAGCGCGGTGATCGTCATTCCGGGGCCGAGCATAGCGAGGAGCCCGGAATCCATAACCACTGTGCAAGCGATATTGCGCCCTGTTAGGTTCCTCATAAACTTGTGTTTATGGATTCCGGGCTCGCGGGCATTCGCCCGCGCCCTGGAATGACGCGAGCGGAGGAAAACGCATGTCATCGCTGGAAGGCGAAGCCCGCATGGCGGCGGTCGCAGGCGACCGCAAGGCGCTCGAAGCGCGCAGCGAAACCCGCGACGGGATGCGCATCGACTGGAACGTGCCGATCGCGATGGACGACGGGCTTATCCTGCGCGCCGACGTGTTTCGTCCGATCGCCGAAGGCCGCCATCCGGTGATCTTAAGCTACGGGCCTTACGCCAAGGGACTCGCCTTCCAGGACGGCTACCCGAGCGCCTGGCAGCGCATGGCGGAACAGCATCCCGACGTTGTCGCCGGCTCCAGCAATCTCTACCAGAGCTGGGAAGTTGCCGATCCGGAAAAGTGGGTGCCGCATAACTACGCCTGCGTGCGCGTCGATTCGCGCGGCGCCGGCTGCTCGCCCGGCTTCATCGATCCGTTCGCGCCGCGCGAGACCAAGGATTACTGCGACTGCATCGAATGGGCCGGCTTACAGCCGTGGTCGAACGGCAAGGTCGGGCTTAACGGCATTTCCTATTACGGCATCAACCAGTGGCACGTGGCGTCGCGCGAACCGCCGCACCTTGCCGCCATGTGCATCTGGGAAGGCGCCGCCGACTGGTATCGCGACATGACGCATCACGGCGGCATTCTCTCCACGTTCTGGGAAAATTGGTACGACATGCAGGTCAAGACCGTGCAGTACGGCGCCGGCGAGCGCGGCAAGCGAAGCCGCGTGCATGGCGAGCTGGTGTGCGGCCCGGACGTTCTCTCCGACGAAGAGCTTGCCAGGAACCGCAGCAGTTTCGGCGCCGAGATCGCCGCGCGTCCGTTCGACGACGATTATCACCATGCCCGCTCGCCAATCTGGTCGAAGGTGAAGGTGCCGTTCCTGTCGGCCGCCAATTGGGGCGGGCAAGGGCTGCACACGCGCGGCAATTTCGAGGGTTTCGTGCGCGCGGCGTCCAAGCAAAAATGGCTCGAAATTCATGGCATCGAGCACTGGACGCATTTTTACACCGACTACGGCCGCAATCTGCAGCTGCGCTTCTTCGATTATTTTCTGCACGGCAAGAAGAACGGCTGGGACAAGCAGCCGCCGGTGCAGCTCCAGGTGCGGCACGTCGACCGCTTCGTCGAGCGTGGGGAGAAGGAATGGCCGCTCAAGCGCATCAAATGGACGAAGTTCTATCTCGATCCGGCGAATGGCTCGCTCGGCGGCAAGGCAACCAAGAAGAAATCCGTGCTCCACTTCGACGCGATGGGCGACGGCGTCACGTTTGTTACCCCACCGCTAACGCATGAGACGGAAATTACCGGGCCGGCCGCGGCAAAGCTGTTTGTTTCGTCCTCGACCAGCGATGCCGACATCTTCGTCGTGCTCCGCGTGTTCTCGCCGGATTTCAAGGAAGTGGTATTCCAGGGCGCCATCGATCCGCACACGCCGGTCGGCCAGGGCTGGCTGCGCGCCTCGCATCGCCAGCTCGACAATAAACTGTCAAAGCCGTATCGGCCTTACCATACGCACACCAAGAGACAGCCGCTCAAGCCAAGCGAAGTCGTCGCGCTCGATCTTGAGATCTGGCCCACCTCGATTGTCGTGCCGGCCGGCCACCGCGTCGCGCTGACCATCCGCGGCAAGGATTACGTTTATCCGGGGCCGAGCGGCGGGCGGCTGTCGAACTTCAAGAATGAGTTAACGGGCTGCGGCCCGTTCCTGCACGACGATCCGCGCGACCGCCCGCCGCAGATTTTCGGCGGCGTCACCGGCCTGCATTTCGGCGGCGCCGCGCGACCCTATCTGCTGTTGCCCGTCATTCCGCCGAAGAAAAAATAATCGTATAATTGACGGGGTGGGGAACGCAGCGGTCCAGTCGGAAGCCGCGATCGATTATGTTCAGCCGTGGCTGGGGGAGGACTCGGCCGGAGCAGGAATTTCTCGCCCGTCCGCTCTATTCGCGCGACTATCCGCCGCTGCCGACGTGTTGAAAAAAGCACGACAATAGCGGACTTTACCGGCCCGGATGGGCTTCGCGCAGCACGTGTGAAATGATAACGTGAACGCTATGGCCTAAGGCTTAACGCGCAGGAGATGCGCTGGCGTCGCAGGCGCCTCAGATAAGCTCAGGCGCCAAAGGGAGGATACCAATGTCTCGGAAGCTTGTGTCTCGAAAAGTCAGCCGCCGCGCGGTTTTGGCCGGCACCGCCGTGGGGGCGGCCGCCGTGCTGACCCGCTTTCCGTCGCCCGCCATCGCCCAGAGTAAGCCGTTCAAGCTCGGCCTTCTCACCGTGAAGACCGGACCGCTCGCGCAGGGCGGCATCCAGATGGAACAGGGCGTGATCACCTATCTGAAGGAGACGAACTACACGATCGGCGGCCGCAAGGTCGATTTCGTTTCCGCCGACACCGGCGGCAATCCGGCCGGCACCAAGACCAAGGTGCAGGAACTGGTCGAGCGCGACAATGTCGACGTCATCCTCGGTCCGCTCGCCGCTTTCGAACTCTATGCCATCAACGAATATGTCCAGCAGCATAAAATGCCGGTGCTCAGCCTGGCGGCGGCCGACAACCTGACGCAACGTACGCCGAATCCCTATCTGCTGCGCGCCTCGGCGACCTCCTCACAGGCGATGCAGCCGATGGGGCACTACGCCGCAACCGAACTCAAGCTCAAGCGCGTCGCTTGCATCGTCGAGGATTTCGCTTTCGGCTATGAGCAGATCGGCGGCTTCCAGGCCGCATTCCAGAAAGACGGCGGCTGCGTCGTCAGCAAGCTGTGGCCGCCGCTGGTGACGCCCGACTACACGCCCTATGTCGCCCAGATCAGCGATTGCGACGGCGTCTGCCAAGGCTTTGCCGGATCGAATCCGCTGCGTTTCATGAAGGCTTATGCCAGCGCCGGCTTGAAATATCCGGTGGTGACCGGCGAGACCGGCGCCGACGACGCGCTGCTCAAGAGCTACGGCGACGAGGCGATCGGCCTGGTCAGCTGCAGCCCCTACACGCTCGACGTTGAGACCGACGCCAACAAGCGCTTCATCGACGGCATGCTGAAAAACTACAACGCCGTGCCCGGCCAATATGCCGCGCTGCTCTACCTCAATTGCCAGGTGGTCGATGCGGCGCTGAAGGCGACCGGCGGCGATTTCAGCGACAGGGATAAGTTCATGGCGGCGCTCAAGGCGGTCAATCTCACCGATACGCCGCGCGGTGCGGTCAAGTTCGATCATCTCAACAATGTGATCGGCACTTTCTACGTCCGCCGCGTCGGCACCAAGGGCGCCAAATACGGACTTAAGCTCTGGAACGAAGTCCTCAAGACCTACGACAACGTCAGTCAGTTCTGGACCTGGCCCGAGGCGGAGTTCCTGGCCCACCCGGTCTATTCGCGCGATTATCCGCCGCTGACCAAGTGCTGAGTATCCTTCCGTGACCGTGGCCCGGATTGAGCGATCCGCGTAGGCGGAAGCAAAATCCGGAATTGGAATGTGAGACATTCCCCGGATTGCGCGTGGCGCAATCCGGAGTGTGAAAACTGTAAGGCGGTGGGTATGACATTCTGGCTGCTGCTCACCGTCAACAGCGTGACGTTCGGCGGCCTGTTGTTTTTGCTGTCGGCCGGATTTTCTTTGATCTTCGGGCTGATGCGCATTCCCAATCTGACGCATGGCTCGATGTTCATGGTCGGCGCCTATCTCGGCACCTCGCTTTTGGGCGGTACATCGGGATATTCGTTGAACTTCTGGGTGGCCGCGATCATCGCCGCGGTCGAGGTCGCGATCTTGGGCGCGCTGATGGAGCGCCTCTTGCTGCGCCGCCTCGCCGGTCAGCAATTGGCGCAAGTGCTGGTGACGCTCGGCGTTTCCTTCATGGCCGCCGATCTGTGCCTGATGGGGTGGGGCGGCGATCCGATCTCGGTGGCGACACCGCCGCATCTCTCCGGCTTCGTCCGCGTCGCCGGCGCGGCCTTCCCGCTGTACCGCATGGCGGTGATTCTGATCGCAGTAATATTCGCCATCGCGCTGTGGCTGATGCTGGAGCGCACCCGGCTTGGCGCCATGATCCGCGCCGGGGTCGACGATCCGCAGATGGCGCGGGTGGTCGGCATTCGCGTCTCGCAACTCTTCACCATCGTCTTTGGGCTCGGTGCCGGCTTGGCCGGCTTCGCCGGCATCATCAGCGGTCCGATCCTGTCGGTTTATCCGGGTCTCGATCAGGACATGCTGCCGCTCGCTTTGGTCGTCGTCATCCTCGGCGGCACCGGCAGCCTGCTCGGCTCCTTCGTCGGCAGCATCATCGTCGGCTTCATCTACAATTTCGGCCAGGCGCTGTTGCCGGAGCTCGCCTATTTCGTGCTGTTCCTGCCGATGGTGCTTGTCCTGGTGCTGCGGCCGCAAGGTCTGTTCGGAGGCCAGATCCTGTGAACGCGACCGCGGCAACTCCGGCGACAAGTCCGGTGAAGAGTTGGTCGGCAGGCGGCGTCGTAACGCGCCGCGTCGCCATCGCCTTCGCCATCCTGGCGCTGGTCGCCGTGCCCTACGCGATCCAGCAGGTCTATTACGTCAATATCGCAAGCCAGATCCTGCTCTACGCCGTATTCGCACTGGGTCTCAACGTTCTCGTCGGCTATGCCGGCCTGGTATCGCTCGGCCATGCCGGCCTGTTCGGCGTCGCCGCTTATGTCGTCGCCTATCTATTGGCTGCGGGCCACGGCCATGCCTTTGCCATCCTGGGCGGGCTCGCGGCGGGCCTCGTCGGCACCGCGGGCTTTGCCGCATTGGCGCTGCGCGCGACCGGCATCAGCTTCATCATGATCACGCTGGCGCTCGGTGAAATCATCTGGGGCCTCGCCTATCGCTGGATCAGCATTACCGGCGGCGACAACGGCATCAGCGTGTCGACGCGGCCGGCGCCGTTCGGCCTGTCGCTTGACTCGCCGCGCGCGTTTTATGTCGCGACGCTGATCGTGTTTTTGCTCGCCGTCATCGCAGTGCAAATTTTCGTGCGCTCGCCGTTGGGCGCCGCCTTGTGCGGCACCCGCGATCAGCCGCGCCGCATGAACGCGCTCGGCTATCACGTCTGGATGATCCGGTTCTGGGCTTTCATGTTCTCCGGCCTGCTGACCTCCGTCGCCGGCATTCTGTTCGTCTATTACACCGAGTTCATCAGCCCGCAGGCGCTGGCGTTGACCGCCTCGGCGGAAGGTCTGCTGATGGTGATCTCGGGCGGCGCCGGAACGCTGCTCGGGCCGGTGGTCGGCGCGGCGCTGGTCGTCATCGTCAAAAACGTGGTCAGCGCCTATATCACGCGCTGGAATTTCATGCTCGGCGCCATTTTCGTCGCCATCGTCGTGTTCATGCCGGAAGGTCTGGCGCCCGGCGCGGTGCGGTTGACGCGCTTGGCCTGGCGCTCGGCGAGCCGGCAGAAGAGCGCGGTGCGCAGCACGGCCGCATCGGCCGCGGGGCCGCAGCCATGACTGCGCTTGTCGTCAACAATCTCTGCAAGTCGTTCGGCGGCTTGCGCGTCACCACCAACGTCAATCTCGCCGTCGCCGCCGGCGAACGCCGGCTGATCATCGGCCCGAACGGCGCCGGCAAGACCACCTTGTTCAATCTCATCACCGGCGAGCTGACGCCCGACTCTGGCTCGGTGGCGCTGTTCGACCGCGACATTACCCGGACGCCGAGCCGCAAGCGCAGCCATCTCGGCATGGCGCGGACCTATCAGATCATCACGCTGTTCACGCATGACACGATCGAGCGCAATGTGATGCTGGCGTTGCTCGGCCTGTCGCCGCTGCGCTGGAATCCGCTGCTACCGCTCGACCGGCAACGGCATTTGATCGAGCAGGCCCATGCTGCGCTCAAACGCGTCGGCCTCGATCATATCGCGGCGCGGCCCCTGGCGCAGACCTCCTACGGCGAGCGGCGCCGGGTCGAGATCGCCATGGCGCTGGCGCAGAATCCCAAACTCTTGCTGCTCGACGAACCGTTCGCCGGCCTGTCGATCGACGAACGCCAGGACGTTCCGCAAGCTCCTTGCCGCCATTCCGCGCGATGTGACCATCGTCATGATCGAGCACGATATGGATACCGCGCTCGATCTTGCCGACCGCATCACGCTGCTGCATTTCGGCGAGGTGATCGTCGAAGGCACCCGCGCCGAAGTGGTGGCCGATCCGCGCACGCGTGAGGTCTATCTTGGCGAATAGCGCGCTCAGCTTAAGCGGCATCGACGCCTATTACGGCGACAGCCACGTGCTGCAGCAGGTGTCGTTCCAGCTCGGCGAGGGCCGGCTGCTCGGGCTGCTTGGCCGCAACGGCGCCGGCAAGTCGACCTGCATGAATGTCAGCGTCGGGCTGTTGCCGCCGCGCGGCGGCAGCGTCGAAGTGTTCGGCGCCGCGGTGACGCGGCTGCCGCCGGAATCGATCGCGGCGCGCGGCGTGGCGCTGGTGCCGCAGGGCCGCCGTATCTTCAAGAGCCTCACCGTCCGCGAAAATCTTATGGTCGCCGCGCATGCCGGCTTCGCCACCCGCCATGCACCATGGACCGAGGACACCGTGTTCGCCATGTTCCCGCGGCTCGCCGAGCGCCGCGGGCAACTCGCCGGCTATCTGTCCGGCGGCGAGCAGCAGATGCTTGCCATCGGCCGCGCGCTGATGGCCAATCCGCGCGTCTTGCTGATGGACGAGCCGTCCGAGGGGCTGGCGCCGCAGATCGTCGCCGAAGTCATGGCGACCATCCGCAAGCTGAAGCAAAGCGGGCTGTCCATCGTTCTGGTGGAGCAGAATCCAAAACTTGTCTTCGACATCGCCGACGACATCGTCATTCTCAATTCGGGCCGCGTCGCCGTGGTCTCGACGGCCGAAAAGCTCAAGGGCGACGGCGTCGATCTGCGCCAGCATCTCGGCGTGTTTTAGGAATTTTACCTATGTCCGCTGACGGCTATTTGTTCATTCTTTTGTCGCGACGATGACCGCCGACAACGGGTCCCTGGCGGTCGCGGGCGGCCGATCCGTGCGCGATCACATCGGCAGGAACCGTATTGCAAATGACACAACTGCCCGTCACCATGGCGGGCGAGGGTTGCGGAGGGCATTACTTGATTACCGTTCCCGAATTGGCGGCCGAGGCCTTGGGGGCCTATCTCGGCCAGCATTTGAGCCGCAGGTTTGCCTCGACCCATGCCGATCTGACCGAGCTTATTCCGTCGATCGCCAGGCTGTCGCTCGAATGCATCGGCAATAGCGACGCGCTCTACCACAATGTCGAGCACACCATGCTGGTGACGCTGGTCGGCTACGACATCATGAAGGGCCGCTCGCTGATGAAACCGACCTATCCGAGCGATTATGCGCATCTGCTCGTCGCCTGCCTGCTGCACGACATCGGCTATGTGCGCGGCATCCTCAAGGGCGACGACGCCGACGGCTATGTCATCGACGCCAAAGGCAAAAAGGCGAAGCTGCCGCGCGGTTCGTCGGATGCCGCGCTGTTGCCCTATCACGTCGACCGCTCCAAGCTGTTCGTGATGGACCGCATGGCCAAGATCGAGCTGCTCGACGCCGAGCGGATCGCGGCGGCCATCGAATATACCCGCTTTCCGTCGTCGCACGGGCCGCACGAGACCGACAGCGAGGAGGGCTTGTTGGTGCGCGCCGCCGATCTCATCGGCCAGCTCGGCGACCCGCATTATCTGCGCAAGGCCAACGCGCTGTATTACGAGTTCGAAGAGGTCGGCATGAACAAGCAGCTCGGCTACACCTCGCCCGCCGACCTCACCGACCTTTATCCGCAGTTTTACTGGAACAGCGTGTCGTCGCATATCCAGACCGCGATCCGCTATCTCAACGTCACCTCGAGCGGGCGGCAGTGGATCGCCAACCTCTACAGCAACGTGTTTCGCGCCGAGCGCGATCTGAGCCTGTGCGGGCCGCAGCGCTGAGGCTCAATTTGCTCTTGTCATGACAGTGTCACGCTCGACGCTTCATCTTTCGTCAAGGTGACGTGCGGGCAGTGGAAATTCGGATGCGCACGGTTCGGATGTCCGCCAGCCGTCGTGCTCGCTCATGACCTCGATTGCGCCCGGTGACGTGAGCGACCCGGCAGCGTCAGAGCCCGGCCGGGCGGCTCTTGCCGTTACTGGCCTCGCGGCGCTCGGCATCGTGTTCGGCGACATCGGCACGAGCCCGCTCTACACGCTCAAGACCGCGTTCGATTTTCTCGGCGGCGAAGCCACGCCGGATCGCATCCTCGGCATCCTGTCGCTGGTGTTGTGGACGTTGTTCGTCGTCACCTCGCTCAAATACGTGGCGGTCGCCATGAGCATCGATAATGACGGGGAGGGTGGCATTCTCGCCTTGATGTCGCTCGTCGGCGTCAAGCGACGGCATCGTCCGGCCATCATCGTCGCCGGCTTGCTCGGCGCGGCGCTGATCTACGGCGACGGTGCGATCACGCCGGCGATTTCCGTCCTCTCGGCGCTCGAAGGCCTCGAAATCGCCGCGCCGTCTTTCAGCCATTACGTGGTGCCCGCGGCGGTCGCCATCCTGGTCTTGCTGTTCGCGGTCCAGCCGCTCGGCACTTCGCGGATCGGCGCCGCATTCGGCCCGGTCATGGCGTTCTGGTTCGTGTCGATCGGGGCGCTCGGCCTGTGGGGCATCGCGCGCAATCCTTCCGTGCTGCTCGCGATCAATCCGCTGTACGGCCTGCGCCTGCTCGCCGGAGGCGGGCTGCACGGCTTCTTGGTGCTGGGCGGGGTATTTCTCTGCGTGACCGGAGCCGAGGCGCTCTACGCCGACATGGGACATTTCGGCAAGGGCCCGATCCGCTTCGCCTGGTCGTGGATCGTTTTTCCCTGCCTCGTCCTGAACTATGCCGGCCAGTCGGCGATCGCGCTTAGCGGCGAATCGATCGCCAATAACATCTTCTACCGGCTGTGCCCGCAACCGCTGCTCATTCCGCTGATCTGCCTGGCGACGGTAGCCACCATCATCGCCAGCCAATCCATCATTACCGGCGCCTTCTCGATGACGCGGCAGGCGATCCAGCTTGGCTGGCTGCCGCGTCTGCACATCAAGCAGACCTCGGAGAAAGGCTACGGCCAAATCTATGTCGGCGTCGTCAATTGGCTGTTGATGGCGGTGACCATCGCGCTGACATTGCTGTTTCACCGCTCCGACGATCTCGCCGCCGCTTATGGCATCGCCGTCTCGGCGACCATGCTGATGACGTCTTTCCTGCTGTTCATCGCCATGCGCGAGATTTGGCAGTGGAATCTCGCGATAAGCGCCGCCACCGCCGGCCTGTTCGTCGTCGTCGACGCCGGCTTTTTCGCGGCGAATTCGCTGAAGATTGCCGACGGCGGCTACGTGCCACTGCTTTTGGCCGCTGCCGTCTATGGGCTGATGCTGATCTGGCATCGCGGCACGGTCGCCGTCGCGCATAGCCTGGAGCAGGCGCCGTTCGCGGTGCCGGAATTTCTCGCCGATATCAACAAGCGCGGTGTTCCCCGCGTGCCGGGAACCGCGGTTTTTCTCACCCGCACGACCGGCGGGGTGCCGCCGGTGCTGCTCTGGCATCTCCGGCAAAACCGCGCGCTGCACGCGCGCGTCGTGGTGTTGCGGGTCGTAACCGAATCGAAGCCTCGCGTGCATTGGCCGGACTTGATGACGGTGTCGCGGGAAGGCGACAGCGTGTGGCGCGTCACCGCTCACTTCGGCTTCATGCAGCGCCCCGATATTCCGCGCCTGTTGGCCGAGGCCCAGAAGAAAGGCTGCGAAGTGCCGCTCGACGACGTGACCTATTACGTCGGTCACGAGATCATCGTGCATCGCGAGCGCGGCGCGGTGCTGCCGGTCTGGCAGGAGAAGCTGTTCGCCGCCATGGTGCGAAACGCGGCGCACGTCACCGATTATTTCCGGCTGCCGAGCGAGCAGGTGGTCGAGATCGGCCGCCAGATTTCGATTTGAAAAGCTTATGTCGAGCGCGGATCACGTCGCGAAAAGGCGGTTGTGCCGCAGCCCGCTATCGAGCAGATTGCGCCCCCATATGCGCCGCTCAGACGGCGAGATGTGAGCAAGGAAATCCCATGCCCGAACTGTGGAACAAATACGGCCCGACCGCGGCGCGCAAGCCCGGCAAGCCGGGCCGCGAGGTGCGGCCGAAAAGCGTTACGATCGACATTCATGCCCATGTCGACGTGCCGGAAGCGGCGAAATTCGTCGCGCCGCACCTCGACATGACGACCGTGCCGCTCGCCCATTTCGCCACGGCGGAGTCCAAGGCGCTCACCCAGAAGCAGGCCGCCGACATCGGCGCGCGGCGCGGTCACGAGCACCGGCTCGCCGATCTCGACGCCATGGCCATCGATGTGCAGATGATCGCGCCGCCGCCGCTGCAATGCTATTACACGGTGCCGCTCGACATCGCGGTGAAGGCGGCGCAGATCGTCAACGACGGCATCGCCGAATTTTGCGGCAAATATCCCGACCGCCTCAAGGGCTTCGGCACGGTGCCGATGCCGGACGGCAACGAGGCGGCCAAGGAGCTCGAGCGCTGCGTCAAAAAGCTCGGCTTCACCGGGGTGGAGGTTTTGACCAATGTCGCCGGCAAGGAATTGTCCGATCCGGCCTTCGCGCCGTTCTGGAAAAAGGCCGAACAGCTCGGCGTGCTGGTGATGATCCATCCCAACGGCTTCACCGAGGCGTCGCGCTTCGAGCGGTTCTATTTCAACAACGTCATCGGCAATCCGCTGGAGACGACGATCGCGCTGCATTATCTGATCTTCGACGGCGTGCTCGACGCCATCCCAATCTGAAGCTTCTCGCCGTGCATGGCGGCGGCTATCTCGGCGCCTATCCGGGCCGCATCGATCATGCCTGGGGCGCGCGCTCGGACGCGCACGGCGACCTGCCGCAGCCGCCGACCAGCTACCTCAAGCGCATCTATGTCGACACCGTGGTGTTCACGCCGTATCAGCTCGCCGAATTGGTGCGCGTGTTCGGCGCCGATCACGTCGTGATGGGCACCGATTATCCGTTCGACATGCTGGAATACGATCCGGTCGGCCACATCGCCGGCGTCGAAGGTTTCGATGCCGCTACGATCGCGGCGCTGGCCGGCGGCAACAGCAAGCGGCTTCTCGGGTTGTAACGAGGGCGCCATGAGAATTGCGCCATGACGCTCGCGCCGCTCCTCGACGCCGCGCCGGCGATCCGCATTCACGCTTTTGCCGCGATGACCGCGTTTGCATTGGGCGTCGTGCAATTGTCGGCGCCCAAGGGCACGCTGCCGCACCGCACGCTGGGTTGGATCTGGGTGACGCTGATGCTCGTGGTCAGCGTCACCGCATTTTTCATCCATCAGATCCGACTGTGGGGACCGTGGAGCCCGATCCATCTGCTGGCGATCTTCACGCTGATCATGCTGCCGGTTGCAGTCGTCGCCGCGCACCGGCATGACGTGGCACGCCACCGCCGCGCCATGATCGGCATTTTCGTCGGCGCGCTGGTGATCGCCGGAATTTTCACCTTCGCGCCCGGCCGCATCATGCACGCGGTGGTGTTCGGTTCCTGAACTTCGCCAATTACTTCGCGGCGGGCGCGGCCGGTGCGGGGCTTGCTGCCGGCGGCGGAGCCATCTGGGTTGACGCGGGCGGCGGCGAAGCAGGAGGCGGCGGACTTGCGAGCTTGGCATAAACCGCGCCCGGTATAACCGCCATCACGAAAGTGGTGGGGATATCGTTTGGCCCGAACGGTCCCGCGACCTGATGCGAGACCGCCGGCAAGCTTTTGAGATACGCCGCGATCGCTAAGGCGTCCGACTTCGTCAGGTTGGCGTAAGCGTGCCACGGCATGACCGGCGCGAGCGTGCGGCCCTGCGGGGTTTGCCCTTTCGTAAACGCATTAACGATCTGCGCTTTGGTCCAATTGCCCAAGCCGGTCGCCTTATCGGGCGTCAGATTGGGGCCGACAAACACGCCGAGATGCGGGATGGCAAAACCGACGTCGGAGCCGCCGAGGTATTTGCTCATGTCCGGCTTGCCGAAGAAACTGCCCGGTGTGTGGCAGTCGGTGCAGCTGCCGAAAGTGACCAGATATTTGCCGCGGGCGATCTCGTGCTTATCAGCAGCCTGGGCGCGAAGCGGCATCGCCAAGCCGGCGCCGGCCAGTAACGCCGCGGACCACAGCAGAGCTATCCGCCGGCGGCTCGACGGTTTGCCGCCGCGGCCTGTCGCCAAATGATAAGATGCAGCGCTTCGCATTCCATTCCCCTTGCTGGTTGATTCGCAAAATATGGTCGGCCGCGGACTGTCGCGGCCAATCCGGCGCACTGTCAACACCCAAACAATTCACGCCGTGCCGATGCGCTTTACGCAATTGGCCTTCAGCCTTGCCCGCGACGATCGGCCGACGTCTCGACGATCGCCGCCGCCACCGCCAGCACCGCCGGCACGATCATCGGATATTCGATCAGGTGCAGTGCCAGCGCGCCGGCGCCCGCGCCCACGGCATAGGCGATCCACGCCATCGTGAGCACCGCCAGCGTCGCCTGCCGCTGCGGCGCAGCAACTTCCGGCACCGCGGTGCCGAGCCTGACGAGATTGCCGGTGATGAAGGCGGTATTGATCGGCACGCCGGCGATGTTGCGCACCGCGGCGTTTTGCATACCAAGCGCGGCGGCGCAGATCGCCGCGCTCCATTGGCCGGCGATGAATTCGGAGCCGCCCAGCATCAGCGCGGTGAGGACGAGCGGCAGGCCGGGCGGAATCTTGAGCCTTAACGCGAGTTCGGTGACGACGACCGCCGCCAGGAAAACCGCGACAATGCCGAGATGGAAACCGGCACGGTCGAATTTGCCTGCGGCGAGGTCGATGCCGAGCAGCACGGTGTTGCCGGTCATCGCCCCGACGAAGGCGTTGTAGCGCAGGAAGGCGATCGCGTCGGCCGAGCCGCCGACCAGGCAGAGCAGCACCGTTCGTCCGAGATCGCGCGGTTGCATGGCTGGCAGCCCCACGTGCACAACAGGAGATTGCTAGAGCATGATCCCGAAAAGTGGATACCGGTTTTCGGAAAAGATCATGCTCAAACAAAAAGCTAGAGCCCGCTTTTGATTCCATCAAAACCGATTAGGCTCTAGCGCCGTTTTTTCTTGCCCGGCTTCAAGCGGTGCACGGTGGCGGAGACGCCGGCGCTGCGCCGTAATGCTTCCTGCAGACTCGCCGGCCGGCCGTATTTTTTCAACAGATCGCGGAACGCCTCGTCGGCGAGTTCCTGGAAATCTTTCATCTGGTCGCGGCCGAGCAGATCGAGCGCGCGCCAGGTCTCGTCGTCGAGCTGGACGCGCTTGCCCGGCATTAGAGCATGTCCCGCAAAAGTGGAAACCGGTTTTGCGAAAAGGACATGCTCAAACCAAGGAGCATGTCCCGCAAAAGTGGAAACCGGTTTTGCGAAAAGGACATGCTCAAACAAATAACTGGAGCGGGATGGCGCTTCATCCCGCTCTAGCTCGCTTTCTTATGCCGCGCGTGATTGCGCGTCGACGAGCGCGCCGCTTTCTTGGTCGCGCCCTTTGCCGCGCGGGCGCTCGATGCGGCAGGGGCGCGCCGCGCGGCGCCGCGGCCGCCGCCGGTCTTGATGCTTTGCCGCAGCGCGTCCATCAGGTTGATGACGTTCGACGGCTCGCGCTCCTTCGGCCGCTCGATCTTCTCGCCCTTCTGTTTCTTGCGCAGCAGATCCTTGAGCGCGTCCTCATACTGGTCCTTGAATTCCGCCGGCTTGAAGTGCCCGGTCTTGGTCTCGACGATGTGGATCGCCAGATCGAGCATGTCCTTCGGGATTTTCTCGTCCTCGACGGAATCGAAATATTCGTCTTCCTTGCGCACCTCGTAAGGGTAGCGCAGCGTCAGCCCGACCATGCCCTTGCCGCGCGCTTCCAGCGCGATGATGTGCTCGCGTGAGGTGAACACCACCTTGCCGAGCGCCACCATGCCTTCCTTGCGGATCGCCTCGCGGATCACGGCAAAGGCCTGCTGGCCGACTTCGCCGTCCGGCACGATGTAATAGGGATCGCGGATATAGAGCTCGTCGATCTCGCTACGCGGCACGAATTCTTCGATGTCGATGACGTGCTTGCTCTCGATGGCGACGGCTTCGAGCTCCTCCGGATCGAGCTCGATATATTCGCCCTTGCCCAGCTCGTAGCCCTTGACGATGTCGGTATTAGCGACCTCGTCGCCGGTGTCGGCGTCGACCTTCTTGTAACGGATGCGGTTGCCGGTCTCTTTGTTGAGCTGGTGGAAGCTGATCTTTTCCCGCTCCGACGTCGCCGGAAACAGCGCGATGGGGCAGGAGACAAGCGACAGCTTCAGGTAGCCTTTCCAATACGCGCGCGGGGCCACGATGCTACTCCGTTACTCGGGGCATGATCCCGAAAAAGCCTGCCCCGGACTTGATCCGGGGTGGAAGCCGGTTTCCCGCCTTCGCGAAGCCCGCTTCGGCGGGCGAAGCAAGGTCGGAAAAGATCATGCCCAACAGGGTCTGGGACTGGACTCAACGATATCAGGGAACCGGCGTTCCACAAGGGAACTCAGCGGCGGTAGTTATCAACCGTTTCGTCTTTGTTCTTCCCACCGTTCGGTAATGTCTCAGTTTGAAATTCGGGCTGAGCCGGAAATTAACGCGCGGCGATTTATTTGCCGAGGGCAAGAGAGATCAAACCGAGGAGGATGAGTAGCAATCCAAGGATTGCGAATATCACTCCGAGCGCGCGGTTCTTGCGCTCGTACGTGGTCAGCGTCCCTTGTGCTTGTATTTCCACTTCCATGGCATGGTTCATCCATTCACCAAAACCACAGGAGATCATCCCTAGCCCGACGATGAGACTTGGCCGGTCCTTTACCGCAATGGCGGCAATAGCGAGCACCACTCCGACGGCGATGGCGACCTTCCACCATCGTCCAAGATCAAGAGCTTGTAGCCAGTCCCACATGGGGAAACGACCAAGAATTTGCCAAGTTAGCAGATTGTCAGGACACCGTACGGTATTTTGACAATGTGCCAAAATGGCGTAGTGTTTAAAAACTACATGCATACTTATTGGCGATTGAGTTTTTCGTTAAATATCAATGTGTTAAGAGTTTATAGAAATTACATACACAGGTTATTGGCGGATTGTAAAAACTAGGTGCCGGAACTAGATTGGTGACGAGGACGAAGCGGAATGCCCCGCGGACCACAAGGCCAAAAGCGCCCAGCGGATGTAATTGGCAACGTCGTCCATGTCATGCGGGTTGCGACTGGCGAGGTCGCAGAGGATGAAAATACCACTACTGGCCGCGTTCGGAGTGGCCGGGCCGGAGCGATTGCTCGCATGCAACGGACTACGCCGGAACGACGAAAGGAAATCGCGAAGAGGGCAGCAGCGGTACGATGGAAGTGAATGGAGGTTACGATGATGCAGGCTCTTGGTAGATTGCAGGCTTACAGCAGGGGGCACCGCATGGTGCGCCTTCATGCTGCGCCACGCGCTGGCGGCTACATCTTCGTGAACAGCCCCGATCTTGCGGGGTTCTCGATCATGCTACAGCCAGGCGATATTGATAGTTTTGAAGCTATGGTCGCGGCTCTCGGCAAGCCACTTGAGACATTTGTCAACGCTGAGTACCGAGCCTCCCAAGCGGCGGCTCAGAACACTCAGCAGGTGCGTCTAAAAGGAATGACGCAACGCACTACCTCTGAAATTACTGCGGATTTATGCCCCGCGTGATTACTGCTGGTTGTCTGTTACTTTTCCCGTAATATAGTCGCGGGATGTCCGACTCGGATGTCCCGCAATTCCCCCCTACGACGCCAAAGGCGGAAGCTCACGCGCGCCTGATCGCGGCCGGGTTCAAGTGGCTTCACACGAACGCCGCTCGCATGCCCCGTTGTGAGTTATGGGAGAACAAGCACGGTAAGCCCGTCAACGTGGACTATACCGACAGTAGCTTTGAGCACTGTTGGTCGGAGTCTCTGGAAACTGCATTGAACGCGAGAGATTTTATACCGGCTAGTCCATTTGCGAGCCTCTGGGACACCATTTTGGGACGATAAACGATCGATCTTGCCGAAATGGTCGATGCCGCTCAGCCAAAATCGGGAAAGCGCGGTCCGTACAAAAAGGGGGCGGTCAATCCCCAATTAACAGCCCCAAATTCAAACTGAGACACTACCCGCCGTTCGGCCTAGACTCTCCCGAGCGATTTGACGATTCGGGAGCGCGGATTCATGCCGGCAACGAGCGCACTGAGAAAAGAGCCACTGCGACCCGCGGAACAGACCAAGCCGCGGCTGTTTCATGCCCGGATGGTGGTGACGCGGGTGGAGGAATGGTGCGTCGAGGCTGAGACCGCCGCGGAGGCGCAGGCGCTGCTGGCGTCCGGCGCCGGCCATCGCTGCGCGCCGGGCGAGAGCATCCAGGTCGAGCTTGAGCAATTGATCGACGAATAAAGCCAGCTCGGGGCGCGGGTAGCAACTTACCGCTGTTCTGCTCAGCCAAAGACGAATGGCTAGCGCGCCTCTATAATGCCGCGATGGGTGCCGCCGTCGCAAATTGGACATTTCGCAATGTAAGCTTGGGCCTGCAATGGGCTGGCAACGGCGGATTGAGCGGCATTTCGCTTGAGTCATTATTACGGGTGTCATGACGACGGCTGATGCCTTGATGCCGCCGCCGGCGGGCGCGGTCGATTTCCTCGGCAGGGAGGCGGCCTATTGGCGGCTGCGCGTGAAGGGCGCCGCGCTTCTCGCGCTCACGCTCGGCATCTATCGCTTCTGGTTCGCCACCGACGTGCGACGTTATTTGTGGTCGAATACCGAGATCGGCGGCGAGACGCTGGAATATACCGGGCTTGCTACCGAGCTCCTCGGCGGCTTCTTGATGGCCGTCGCCATCGTCGGTCCGCTCTACACCGCGATCGCCACGGCGGCGCTGGCGCTCGAGAGCGCGGCGGCCGCGATTGCGGCGATCGGCTTTTTGCTCCTGGTGCTGCTCAGCCAGTTTGCGCTGTACCGGGCGCGCCGCTACCGGCTCACGCGCACGGTGTTCCGCGGCGTGCGCTTCGACCAGCACGGCTCGGCCTGGCGCTATGCGCTGTTGGCGCTGGTGTGGTGGACGCTCGCCGCCGTCACGCTCGGACTTGCTTATCCGTGGGCGCAGGCCGGCCTGCAGCGCTACAAGATGCGCCATACCAGCTATGGCGACCTGCACGGCTCGTTTGCCGGTTCGGGATCGGCGCTGTTCCTGCGCGGGCTGCCGATCTGGCTTGTTGTCGTCGGCCCCATGGTCTTGGCCTTTGTCGTGCTCACCCGCATGGTCGATTGGAATGCGCTCAACGCCATGATGGCCCAGGGCGACACCAAGCCGCTGGCCTTGCTGGTCGGCAATACCGGGGTCGACGTGTTCGTCATCGTCACGGCGGCGTTCGGCACCAGCCTCGCCATGGCGCTCGTTCTCTATCCGCTGTTCGCCGCCGTCATCATGCGCTGGTGGATTTCCGGCCTGCGTTTCGGCGCCATGACGGTGCGCTCGCATTTGTCCACGGCCAAGGTGTATCGGGTTTATCTGCGCTTTCTGCTCTATGTCGTGCCCTATTTGCTGGTGGTCATGGCGATCGGCGGCGTGTTCGTTTTCTTGGGCGACAAACTGCTCGGATCGGGTCACGATTCGCTGCCGGCGGAGCTTCTCGTCAGCGCGATCACGCTCGGCATCTATGTCACGATGGTGCTCGGCGCCTCGACGATCTATCAGGTCGTGGTCACCTTCGCGATGTGGCGGCTCGGCGTGCAATCGGCGGCGCTCACGGGAGCCGACGCGCTCGACGGCGTGCGCGCCAGCGGCGCGCCCGATTCGGCGCTCGGCGAAGGCCTGGTCGATGCGCTCGGCGTCGGAGGCATCTGATGCAGGCTCGGCGATGGGCGCAATATGACTGACGCGCCCGCAATCCAGGCGCCGCCGCGCGGACCGGCGGTCTATTTCGACGGCACGTCGAGCGCGCGCAACAACGTCGTCGTCGAGGTCGGCGCGAAGGCTTTGCGGCTTCTGGCATGGCGCAATCAGGGCCAGGATCGGCTGCTCGACGAATGGCCTTACGCCGATTTGCGCCGCATGTCGGCGCCCGACGGCGTGCTCCGTCTCGGCCGGCGCGGCGAAACTCTGCTGGCGCGGCTCGAGATCCGCGCCCCGGAGCTCGCCGCCGCGATCGAGGATCGCGCCGAGGCGCTCGATCGCAGTGGCGCGGCTGAACGGCTCTTGCGCCGCAAAATCGTGGCGCTGAGTTTCGCCGCCGCGGCTTCGCTGGTGGTCACCGCGGTGTTCGGGCTGCCGGCGCTGGCGAGCCGGATCATTCCGCTCGTGCCGCTCGCGGTCGAGCACAGGCTTGGCGACGCGATCGACCGCAACATCCGCGGCACGCTCGACAGCCGGCATCTCGGCGCGGCTTTCGCCTGCGGCGGCGGCCCAAGCGAAACGGCCGGCCGCGCCGCGCTCGACAAGCTCGTCGGCAAGCTCGAAGCCGTCGCCGCGCTGCCGTTTGCCCTGCATGTCGAGGTGGTGCGGCGCGCCGAGCCCAACGCCATGGCGCTGCCGGGCGGCCACGTTTACGTCGACGAAGGACTGATCGGCAAAGCGCAGACGCCCGACGAATTGGCCGGCGTGCTGGCGCACGAGATCGGCCACGTCGCCCATCGCGACGGCACCCGCACCGTGCTGCAGACCGCCGGCCTGTCGTTCCTGTTCGGCATGATGCTCGGCGATTTCGTCGGCGGCGGCGCCGTCGTCATCGCCGCCCGGACGGTGCTCAAATCGTCCTATTCGCGCCGGGTCGAAGCGGCGGCCGACGCCTACAGCGTCGACCTGATGGCGCAGGCCGGCGGCGACCCGCATGCGCTCGCCGCCATCCTCAAGCGCATCGTCGGCGACAAGAACGAGGGGATGAAGCTCTTGCTCGACCATCCCGAGACCAAGGACCGGATCGCCGCGATCGACGCCGTCGCGATCGCCGGCACCCCGGTGCCGCTCCTTGACGCGGCGGACTGGAGCGCCTTGAAGCAGATTTGCGCCCCCCTGCCGTCGAATGCTACCGGCAACGTCACCGCCCATTAGCCGGACCGATCATGCGCCGCCGCATCCTCCACGATCAGCCGATCTCGCGGCTTGCCGTCTGGGCGCGGCGCATCGCCTTGTTTTCGCTCGCCGCGACTTTCGTCGCCATCGTTATCGTGCGTTCGGGCGCGCTCGATATCGTTCCGGCGCTCTCGACGCTGGCTGGCGCGCTGGTGCTGGCTTGCGTCGCGATCCTGCTCGCGCTCGGCTCCGGCATCGTCATCTGGCGCCACGGCATCGGCGGCGGTCGGCACGCGGCGACCGCGTTATTGATCGGTTTTGCGCTGATCGCCTATCCGCTCTATCTCGGCGTCAAGGCCTACCGGCTGCCGGCGATCTACGACATCACCACCGATCCGATCGATCCGCCGCAGTTCGACGCCATCGCCCGGTTGCGGCCGCGCGACGCCAACCCGATCGCTTATGCCGGTCTCTATACCGCGGAGCAACAGAACGCGGCCTATCCCGACATCGCGCCCGACGACACCACGGCGACGCCGCAGGAGGCCTATAACGCCGCGATGAAGGTCATCGCCAAGCGGCGCTGGCGGGTCGTCGATGCGCGGCCGCCGCAAGCGGCCTTGCCGCGCGCCGCCGACGCGCGGCACCCGCAAGACACTTCGGTGCGCGACGGCATTATCGAAGCGGTGGCGCGCACGCCGATCCTCGGCTTCCGCGACAACGTCGTGGTGCGGGTGCGGGCGACCACCGACGGCGCCCGCATCGACGTGCGTTCGGCTTCGCGCTACGGCCGCAACGATCTCGGCACCAACGCTTCGCGGGTGCGCAATCTGATCGATGCGATCGACGATGTGCTGTCGGCGCCGGTGCCGGAGAAGAAAGCGCCGCCGCCGTCGCGTCAGCCCCCGGGCAAGGCGTCGGCCAAGCGATAGATGCCGTCGATCGACGGCGGGCCGTCGGTCGCGACCACGCCGCGCGCCGCCAGATCCTCCATATGCGCCAGCACCGACAACGCGGCGGCGCCAATGAGCCGCGGGTCGAGCCCGATATAGACCGCCTTGACGATGGTCGGGATGTCGGCCGCACCTTTGCCGAGCCGGTGCAGGATCGAGGCTTCGCGGCCCTGGCGGTGGCGGATCAGAAATTGCACGTAGCGCGGCGCGTCATGCACCGGCGCGCCGTGGCCGGACAGGTAGAGCGGCTCGCTGCGCCGGGCGAGCTTGTGCAGCGACGCCATGTAATCGCTCATGGCGCCGTCGGGCGGCGCCACGATGGTGGTCGACCAGCCCATGACATGGTCGCCGGCGAACAGCAGATCCGCCTCTTTGAAGGCGAACGCCATGTGATTGGCGGTATGGCCCGGCGTCGTCACTGCTTCGAGCGTCCAGCCGTCGCCGCTGACCGTCTCGCCGTCGCCGAGCGCGACGTCGGGCCGGAAATCCATGTCGGCGGAGGCGTCGAGCCGGCGCGTCTCGCCGATATGCAGCGGCCGCGCCAGCCGGTGCGGCCCTTGCGCGAAAACTTTGGCGCCGGTCGCGGCTTTGATTTTCGGCACCGCTGGCGAATGATCGCGATGGGTGTGGGTGACGAAAATATGGCTGACGGTCTCGCCGCGCACGGCATCGAGCAGCGCGCCGATATGGGCGTCATCGTCGGGCCCGGGATCGAGGATCGCGACTTTGCCGCGGCCGACGATGTAGCTCATGGTGCCTTTGAAGGTGAACGGGCTGGGATTGTCGGCGACCACGGCGCGCACGCCTGGCGCCAGCTCGCGCACCCGGCCGGGTTCGAGATCGAAAGTCTTATTGAAGGGCATGTCGTCGGTCATGCGCGGCTGCATATCATTTGCGCAGCCAGAGTTCGAATCCGATCGGATCTAGCCTGATCTCGCCTTGCCCGAACTGCGACTGCGCCACCAGTCCCATCATGCTTTCTTTGCTGTAGGCGCGGCTTTTCAACATGGTGCGGAAGGTGAGCTTGATGAACGCGGCGGTGAGAAAACCGCGATTCTTGAAATAGTCGTTCATCGCCCGCGGCGAATAGTCCTGGCGCAGGTCGATGACGAGCGCGGTGCCACCCGCTTTGAGCACGCGGTGCATTTCGTTGAGCGCGACCAGCGGCCGGGTGAAGTTCTTGAACGCGGCGCGGCAGACGATGAAATCGAATTGTCCGTCGGGAAACGGCAGGTCGGCGGCGTCGCCGTGCTCGAAATCGACCGCGACGCCGGCGTGGCGCGCATTCGCGGCGGCGATCTGCACGAAGGTGCGGCTGATGTCGAGCCCGGTCACTTGGCCGCTGGTGAGCTTGGCCAGTTCGATGGCGAGATAGCCGGGCCCCGGCGCGATTTCGAGCACGCGCGAACCGGGATTGAGAAGGTCGGCAATGCGGCGCGCGGTGCGCTGCAGTTCCTCGCGGTCATGCGCGGCCTGCCGCGCGTACCAGGTCGCGACGAAACCCTCCATGCCGCGGCCGTTATACGGCTTCGCCGGCGCATCCGTCATGCTGCGCTCCCTCGCTGATGCCTCCCACCATGTGCGAAGAGGGCAGCGCCAGCGCAAGCGTCCGTCATTCCGGGGCCGAGCGAAGCGAGGAGCCTGGAATCCATAATCGCGGCCGTAGCGGAAAACCGCACGTGCCATCACAATCTGCCTGTTCAGTGATTATGGATTCCGGGCCCGCGGCCGCTGGCCGCGTCCCGGAATGACGAGGGTACCCCAAAAATAGTAGAGCCCCGGTGCCGGGAATGCCGGGGCTCTAGCAACCTCAATTCGCCACGGTAAGTGAGACCGAGATCGCCGATCCTTGTTATGCAAGCGACGGGCCAATTCCGGCCCGGGCAAAACCGCGGCGATTTCGCCCGGCTTTATGCGGGGAAAGCCAACTTTGGTCGCGCCGCGGGCGCTGGCTGTCTATTTTGCAGGCAGCCGCGCTAAAACGGCGTCCGGCTGCGGATCGCCGCCGCCAGCGTGCCCTCGTCGAGATAATCGAGCTCGCCGCCGACCGGCACGCCGTGGGCGAGCCGCGTCACCTTCACCTGGCCCTTTTCTTGGGCCTCGTGCAGCAGGTCGGTGATGTAATGGGCGGTGCTCTGGCCGTCGACGGTGGCGGACAGCGCCAGGATCACTTCCGTTACCGCCGGGTCGCTCGCCCGCTTGACCAGCGCGTCGATCGTCAAGTCGTCCGGCCCGATGCCGTCGAGCGGCGACAGCGTGCCGCCGAGCACATGGTAGCGCGCATTGATGGCATGCGCCCGCTCCAGCGCCCACAGGTCGGCAACGTCGGCCACCACGACGATGGCCGAGGCGTCGCGCCGCGCATCGGTGCACACGGTGCAGGGATTTTGCGTGTCGATATTGCCGCAAATCCGGCACACCTCGATCTTCTCCATCGCGGTCGCCAATGCGGCGGCGAGCGGCGCCATCAGCAATTCGCGCTTCTTGATGAGAAACAAGGCGGCGCGCCGCGCCGAGCGCGGGCCGAGCCCCGGCAGCCGCGCCAGGAGCTGGATCAGGCGCTCGATTTCGGGGCCGGCGGAAACGACGGGCATGAGGCGGACAGTACTGACAATCTCATTGGCAGGCGAGCGTTCTGCGATGTAACCTGACCCTATCGGGGGGAAAGGGCGACATGCTGGCGCGGCAGATTGCGATCGGTTTCGGCATCGCGGTGATATTCCCGTTGCTGGTCTATTATGGGGTCGCGTCGATCTATCCGCCGCCATACATGCAGTACGTCGCGTCGACTGTTATTGTTCCCGGTCCAAATGCGACGCCTGAAGAGCGGCAAAAATACCAGGATGAGCAGCGCGAATGGCAGAAGGCGCAGCACGAAAGGTCGGAGGCGTACAAGGCCGCAGCCAAGGATTTCGCCAAGCACCTCATTTTTGTCGCGGCGCCGCTGGGCGTTGCCGCTATCTTGATCGGCGCTTACCTGCCGCTCTACGCCATCGGGACGGGATTAATATTCGGCGGTATTTTCGCGGCCGGTTTGGGCTATTGGAATTATTGGGACTACCTTGAAAATTGGATCCGCTTTGCCTCCTTGCTTGCAGGATTCCTGATCTTATTGTTCGTCGGTTATTACCGCGTCGCGGGGTCCAACACGCGAACCGGCGCCCCCTGATCGGCGCCGCGCGGCGCTCATCAGAACAGCTTGAGCCCCGGCGGCAGCGGCAGGCCGCCGGTGAGCGCCTGCATTTTTTCGGCGAGCTGCGTCTCGAGCTTGCGCTTGGCGTCGGCATGCGCGGCGACGAGAAGGTCTTCGACGATTTCCTTCTGGTCGGGCTTGTAGAGCGAATCGTCGATGCGCACGCCGCGCAGGTCGCCCTTGCCGGACATCTTCACGGTGACCATGCCGCCGCCGGCTAAGCCTTCGATCTCGATGCGGTCGAGCTCGGCCTGCATCGCCTCCATCTTCGATTTCAGCTCGGTGGCCTGCTTCATCAGGCCGAGAAAATCAGGCATCGGAAATCCCTGTTATTTGATCCGTCACCCTGAGGTGCGAGCGAAGCGAGCCTCGAAGGACGACGGCCCCCAAGTCGGCTATAGCCGACTTGGGCTGTAAAACTCCACGAAATCGCACCGCGATTTCGATTGCCGTGCATCCTTCGAGGGCCGCCATAGCGCGTCGAAGACGCGCGTAAACGCGCTAATGGCGGCCACCTCAGGATGACGGGTCCAATGTATCATCGTCCGGAACGTCGCTGTCTATCGCGGCCGCATCGCCCGCCGGTGGCCGCACATCGACAATCTCGGCGCCGGGAAAGCGTTGCAGCACCGCCTGCACCAGCGGATCCTCGCGCACCACGTCTTTTAATTCCGCTTTGCGGGCGTCGGCCTGCGCGCGCAGGCTCGGTTGGCCCGCCTCGGCGGAGACCGCGACCATCCAACGCCGCCCGGTCCAGTCGGCCAATTTCTTGGACAGCTCCTGGACCAGCGCTTTGCGCGCGCTCGGCTCCAGCGCGAGCTCAAGCGTGCCGTCCTCGAAGCGGACCAGCCGCACGTCGCGCTCCAGCGCGGTTTTCATGGTCAAGTCGCGCTTCTCGGCGGCCAGCGCGATCAGTTCGGCAAAGCTTTGCACTGCACGGAACTCGTTATCGCGCGCCACCGGCTCGTCGAACGGCGCCGGATTTTCGGATTGTCGCGGCGCCGCCATCGGTGCTGATTTGGGCGCGGCGGAAACAAGCGGCCCGCGGCTGCCGCGCGGCGCTTCGCTGCGTAACTCCGCACGCGGTGGTGCCGCCGCCGGAGCGGTGGTCGCGGCTCCGTTGCCGCTTCGCGTCTCGCCGAGCGAGCGGATCACTTCGTCGGGCGTCGGCAGGTCGGCGGCATAGGCGATGCGCACCAAGACCATGTCGGCGGCATCGATCGGTCGGCCGGCGGCCTCCACTTCGGCAATGCCCTTGAGCAGCATCTGCCAACAGCGCGCCAAGACCCGCATCGACAGTTTGGTGGCGAAGGCGCGGCCGCGGGTGCGCTCGGCTTCGGTCAGTGACACGTCGTCGGCGAGACTCGGCACGATTTTGACGCGGGTGACGAAATGGGTGAATTCGGCGAGATCGCCGAGCACCATCGCCGGATCGGCGCCGGAATCGTACTGGTCGCGCAATTCCTTGAGCGCCGCGGCGATATCGGCGCGCATCAGCGCCTCGAACAGATCGATGACGCGGGTGCGGTCGGCAAGCCCGAGCATCTGCCGCACGTCCTCGGCGCGCACCGGGCCCGCCGGCATCGTCAAGTTGCCGGCGCCGCCGGCGTGCGCGATGGCCTGGTCGAACAAAGAGAGCGAATTGCGCACCGAGCCTTCGGCGGCGCGCGCGATCAGCGCCAGCGCTTCCGGCTCGGCTTCGATCGCTTCCTTGCCGGCGATGCCTTGCAGATGCTTGACCAACAGCGCGGCGTCGACCCGGCGCAGATCGAAGCGCTGGCAGCGCGACAGCACGGTGATCGGCACTTTGCGGATTTCGGTGGTGGCGAAGACGACTTTGGCGTGCGGCGGCGGCTCTTCCAGCGTCTTGAGCAGCGCGTTGAAGGCGGCGCCGGACAGCATGTGCACTTCGTCGAGGATATAGACCTTGTAGCGCGCCGAGACCGGCGCGTAGCGGATGGCGTCGTTGATCGCCCGCACGTCGTCGACGCTGTTGTGCGAGGCGGCGTCCATCTCGATGACGTCGAGATGGCGGCTCTCCATGATGGCTTCGCAATGGATGCCGAGCACCGGCATGGTAACGGTCGGCGCGGTGATCGAGCCGTCGGGCAATTCGTAATTGAGCGCCCGCGCCAGGATGCGCGCCGTCGTGGTCTTGCCGACGCCGCGCACGCCGGTGAGGATCCAGGCCTGCGGAATGCGCCCGGATTCGAAGCCATTGCCGATGGTGCGCACCATCGCGTCCTGGCCGATCAGGTCGTCGAAGGTCGCCGGCCGGTATTTGCGCGCCAGCACGCGGTAGGCGGAGGGTGTCGTTGCGTCGTTCATCGGTGTGCGAGGTGAGGGGTGGGAGGCTGACGAGCGACCCGAACCGCGCTCGTTAGGGCTGCTTCCTTCCGGACCTGACCCGGTTGGCGAGTGGCTCGTCCACCGCCAACCTCCCGGCCTCTATATCGGCCGGGGAAGGGGCGAAAGCAAGCACGGGGGAGGGAGTGCTCGCCGCCGTCATCCCACCTCTTTGGCGACGTCGTAGCCGTACAGCCAGCCGACCTGGAACGCGGTGTTGTCGCCGCTTCGCCCCGCGCCGAAGCGCTCGCGCAGCGCGAATTTGACGTCGCGCTTGAGGCGGGCCCACGGCGAGGCGAGGTGGTTCTCCTTGGCGCGTTGGCGGGCGCCGAGCACCGCGGCTTTGGCGCGCGGCGCCCGGAGCTGTTCATAGGCCAGGAGCGCGGCGTTGAGATCGTCCGGCTGCCGCGCGATCGCCGCCGCCAGCACGCAGGCGTCTTCCAGCGCGATGCCGGCGCCGGTGCCGAGATAAGGCAGCATGGCGTGCGCGGAATCGCCAAGCAGCGTGGCGCGGCCCTTGCTCCAGCGTTCCAGCGGATCGCGATCGTACAGCGCCCATTTGTACCAGCGGGTGCTGCACGGATAGATGCGGGTGAGATCGCGATGCCATTTGGCGTAGGTCGTCGTCACTTCCGCCACGTCGCATTCGTGGGTCCAGGATTCCTCGGTCCAGGCGTCGCTGTCGATATGGGCGACGATGTTGAGGAGCTCGCCGCTGTGCACCGGATAATGCACGACATGGCCGTGCGGCCCCATCCACATCGCGCCGTCTTTGGTGTTGATGTCGGCCGGCACGGCCTCGATCGGCGCCATGCCGCGCCAGCAGATGCAGCCGGTGAAGCGCGGCGTCTCGGCGCCGAACAGGCTTTTCCGCACCGCCGAATGGATGCCGTCGGCGCCGATCACGATGTCGGCTTCGATCGCGCTGCCGTCGGCAAAGCGCGCCACCGCGCTCTTCTCGCCCGGCTCGACCGCGACGCAGCGCATGCCGAGGCGGACCTCCGTCGTCTTGAGCGCGCCGCTTAAAATCTCCAACAGGTCGGCGCGGTGCACGGTGATGTGCGGCGCGCCGAATTTTTGCCGGTAATCGCCGCGCGGCGCGCGCGAAATGACCCGGCCGCTCTTCCATGAGCGGATGATCAGGAAATCCTGCACCGATCCGATCGCCTCGACCGCGGCCTCGACGCCGAGCGCGCGGCACGCCTTCACCGCATTGGGCGATAGATTGAGCCCGGCGCCGACCTCGCTCAGCACGCTCGACTTCTCGGCGACGACGACCTCGGCGCCGCGCCGCTCCAGCGCCAGCGCCGCGGCCAACCCGCCGATGCCGCCGCCGATGATGGCGATGCGTGGCGTCCGTGACATGCGTGGTTCCTCCCCAAATCGCTCGCGGTTTCGCCCTCGGCGGACGATTTCGCCCACCCTACTGGCCCGTTTCCCTTACGGAAACCTCCTTATGGAGAATTCCCGAATTTTCCGCAGGCCTGCCATGCCGCTAGCTTCGCGCCAACCTCGCCGCAGGCCAACAAGGGAGCGTTCCGATGTCGATGACAGGCAATAGAGACGATCGCCGCATGCCGTTCGGCGCCGAGGCGGAGGAGTTTTTCCGGCTCGGCCTGATGTGTTCCACCGGCGAAACGGGGCCGGCGGACATGGTCAGCGCGCACAAGTGGTTCAACATCGCCGCCATGCGCGGCTCGCATGAAGCCGTGCGCCACCGCTGCGAGATCGCCAGCGAAATGTCCTCCGCCGACATCGCCGCCGCGCAGCGCGCCGCGCGCACTTGGCTCACGCGCCATTGATCGGCCTACATCGCGGCGCGGCATACTTCGCCGCGGCAAGCTGCTAGGCTTGGCGCCGATCTTCACGAATCACGTGAAAAGGAACGCCATGCGCCGTAGTTATGCTGTTGCCGCGATATTCGCCCTTGCGCTGCCGGCCTTGGCCGTAGCTCAGGAGCACAAGGACGAGCACAAAGGCCCGCCACCCGGCGCGCATCCCGGCGGTCCGCCGCATCCCGGTCCCGGCGGCCCGCCGCATCCCGGCCCCGGCCCCGGTGGTCCGCACCCGCAGTTCAAGCAGGTCGGCCCGCAGCACGGCCCGACAGCTGGCCCAAATCCGCAGTTCAAGCAGGTCAATCCGCAGTTCAAGCAGGTCAATCCGCAGCACGGCCCGATGAGCGGTCCAAATCCGGCCTTCGTGCATCCGGGCCCCGCCGGCCCGGCGCCGGCCTTTGCCCATGGCCCCCACGGCCCGCCGCCCGGCAGTCCGCATTTCTCGTTCCACGGCCATGATTTCAACCGGGTCCACGTTCATCCGTTCATCTATCCGAACGGCTGGGCCTATCGGGAATGGGCCGTCGGCGCGATTCTGCCGCCGCTGTTTCTGGCGCCGGATTACTACTATCCGGAATGGGCCGCGCTCGGGCTGGAGCCGCCGCCGCCCGGCGCCCAATGGGTGCGCTACGGACCCGATCTGCTGTTGGTCGATGTCAACACCGGCCAAGTCCTCGATGTCGCCTACGGGGTGTTCTACGACGACTGAGTCTGCTGCGATGGGGATGCGTCGCGTTTAGCGCGGCGCATCCGGAGTGCTTCAGCGCGAAATAGCCAGGACTTTGTCCCGGCTATTTTTGTTTTTTGGGAGGAATGTGGGTGAATCAAGAGAGGCTAACCTACCAACTAGCGACGATCTCGAGGCCATAGCGATGGCCGACAGAGAGCGCAATCAATCCTTACCAACTTTGGGTAGGATTGCGGTTGGGGAAGGCAACAGACGTTGTTTCGGGGGCGTTTCTGTAATCACTTGAAGCAGTGGCGAAATCCACATTTCATAATGATCCAAAGCAGTTACCGTGTCCGCAGGCAAGACAAATAGATTGGCAGCAGCACTCAAGATCGCCAACGTCTTCCAGAAGCTATTTGACCCTTCAGCTTCCAATCCACGATGAATCGCGGATAGCCTTTGATGAGCTAAGAATAACTCCGTGATTGCGATTTCGTGCCCAAAGAAATGGAGGTGCCGCAAAATCAAACTCACACGCTCTAAACCCGACACCAAAATGGTCTTCATCCACTCCTGGAGGTCGTGATCGTTGCGTACCTCGTTCATAATGTCGCTAATTTTCGTTAATACTTCATCGCGAGCTTTGATTGCCACGACGCGGAGGGGGCGATAACGACGAGCGGTCTGACTCAAAAACCGCAGTGCCTGTACATTTTTCGCTGGCAGGTAGTTCGTTCGTGCTTGATCCCACCCGCCGTTTGCATGCTTCGGATGAAACATTTGCCCAAAGCTATGCACCGCTGAAATGACCTCATTTTTCAATTCTTGATCGAAATCGGGTTCGTCAATTGCGCTGGCAAGTAATTCGACATCTCGCAGGCGACGTTGAATAGCCGCTAATACTTCAAGGAATTCCGGGTCATCCACCGAAATGCCGATGCATTTCGACAGACCGTCAAGCGTGCTGTGTCCACCGGTCGAGTTGAGAATCAATTGGCTAAGAGCCGTTAGCTCTTTAGCGGGATCTGTGAGTTCCATCGTTACGGAGGCCATGGCCTCAACTCCAAACCAAACCACCTAATGCCGCCAACGATTTTTGTGAACCGATCGGCATGGCATCATTTGCAAGCATAGTTGTAAGATTGTCGAGAAGGAAGCCATTGCGCCCTGTGTAGGACGGTTAGTGTGTAGACCAAATAATGTGATAGGCACGGCGCATTGTAACCAACTAGAATTTTTTCCGGGTGATTAATCACGGAGTTCACAATCTTGTAAGAGCAGGATTCCTGTTTGGTATCCGAATATTTTCCCGGCGATCTTCATATTGTCGGCGTGACGAAACGTACTGAGTTCATCCTTCCATTTCTCGTCAAAAATGCACTGGACTCCCTGATTCTTGGCTCCGACTAGCAAAAGAACCTGTCCAGACGGCTGCACGAAACCTACGGAGCCTTCCGTGTTAATCCATTTTCCTTTTTCAGCAGTTATGAAAAGCTCGCACTGCATGTCCGTTCGGCCTTCACAGATAGAAGCCCATAATTCCTCAACTGTTTTATTTGTGTAAACACGTGGCCCGTTGTCTGCGGGGATTGCTGGAGCTGGTGAGCGTCGAGCTGCGGTATCGCGTTCGCGAATTGCTTCGTCTCTTTGCCGCATCATGTCGTCTAATCTTGCTTGAAGCGGTACAATGGCAGCAGCAACCTTTTGGTCAACCTGCTGCTGGGTGATTCCGGGAGACTGCGGGACAACTGAAGCCGGCTTGAGCCAATCGGAATATGGCCAGCGGTGTTGTTCAACGTACGGTGACAGCGCTGCGACCACGAGGGCGATCATGATTGCGGCCATCAACCATCGTACATCCGAAAAATTATCTCTAATCCGAGTCCAATGGATGAGCATGGCGGTCAATCCGAACATTCCGCCAAGGCCTAAAAATGCTTGGAGCCATTCTCCATGGAGGAAGCTGGCGACACCTTCAAAGCCGGACGCGAAGATAACAACTCCCCACACCAAAAGCGGAAGAGCTTCGCGCCAGGTTCTCGGCCAGAATGACCCTTCAGACACTGCTTTTTTCTCCTCAGTCCAGCCCGGCCAATTCTTCTCAAGGATTGACTTCCCTCCTGCGGGTGGCGTTCGATAGGTCCACAACGTACGCTCAACGCGCCTGGGCTCTGGCGGCTTATCAGGCGGCTCGGCCACGCTTGCCCCTCCGAAAATTGCGTCGTTCAGTAGATTGCCACGAATATGGCCATGAGGCGATTTTATCCTCCTTTCTCAATTGGCAGATAACCGCTCAAGATTATCGCCTCTCCGAAACAGTGACGATCTCTTGACTTTCGTCCCTCTAACCGTTACATAACCGCCAGCCCGCCCATCGAAGGGACGTCGACCGGTGACAGCCGATCGATGGGGCGGGCGCGGTTCCCGGATGGGGCTTGTAACCTTGATCCGGGCGGTTCTGGGCATCGACCGTCCGGCGCGTGACCGGACTGCCAGGTGCTGGCTGCACTGGTGCCGGAGAGGGTCCTCCCGTTTGCATCCGGTGATTCCAGGAAGCGCGGCCCGGAACCGAGTCGGGGGTAAGGCCCCTCGGCGCATGACCGCGGTGGGGCGCCGAAAGGCGAGCGCGCCGCCGTTTTGATCCCGCGCTGTGCGGGAGACAAGCGATGGTGCTCGCCGCATACGCTGGCAGGCTTATCTTGCTGCGGCGGGGCGGAACCAGTGGTGCGCCTGTCGGCGCTCCGTCTTCCTTCTTTTGTTGGGGAGGCCGAAGGGCTTTCTTGCAGTGGCGTGGCAAGCCTCGGATGCGAAGGCGCATCGCGAGAACGGGGAAGAATTATCCGCCCCCGCGATAGCGGGGGAGGGGGACCATGCGAAGCATGGTGGAGGGGGCCTCTGACTCGACGCTTCGTTGTTGTCGCAAGTGGATTGTCGAGTCCCGCGCCCCTTCCACCGCGCTTCGCGCGGTCCCCCCTCCCCGCTATCGCGGGGCGGGATGTGCGCGCCTTGACCTGCCGGAGCGGCGCGGCTTCAATCCGGCGCAAATCAAGCGCGCACACTATGCGCCGAGACGCGGCTAAAGGAGCAGGATCATGACCTTCCGCATTGCCGTTGTGCAGCCGATCACGCAGCGTCCGCCCGACGACGAGAACAACGTCGCGGCTGCGGTGCGCACGATCGAGCGCGCGGCGGGCGAGGGCGCCGATTTCGTCTGCTTTCCGGAGAGCTATCCGGGGCCGTGGCGCATGCCGGCGACCTACGATCCCACCGCGGCGCTGGCGGAAGCCGCGGTCAAGCACGGCGTGCATGTCGTGTTCGGCACGCTCGAGCCGATCGATGCCAAAGCGGTCACCGCCTATAACCTGACCGCGATGGCGTTTCCCGACGGCCGCGCGCCGGCGCGCTATCGCCGGACCCATCCCAACGGGCCGTGGATCTACACGGGCGGCACCGCGTGGGAGTTCAAATATGTCGCCGGCGACGACTATCCGGTGTTCGATACCGTGCACGGCAAAGTCGGCTTAGCGATGTGCAGCGAAGTCTATATGCCCGAAGTGACCCGCGCGCTCGCTTTGCGCGGCGCCGAATTGATCTTCATGCCGGCCGGCGTCGATAAGCGCCGGCTGTGGCCGACCTGGCGGACGCTGATCTTCGCCCGCGCCATCGAGAATCTGGCGATCGTGGTGACGACGCAGAATCTGTTCGATCACGCGCAGCGCGGGCTGGCCATGGTGGCGGCGCCGGAAGAAATCCTGTTCGAGAGCACGGCGCCCGGAATGAGCGTGGTCGAGGTCAGCCTCGACCGCGTGCGCTATCTGCGCGGCACGCGCGACGAGATCGGTTCGTCGATCAATTGCGGCGCCAAGCAGGGCCTGCTCGGGCCGCAATGGCAGCGGCCGGAGCTCTACGATACGTTTCATCCGCGGCCGCTGCGCGAAGCGGCCGAGTGATGTGGCCAATGCCCCATCCCGTCATTCCGGGGCCGAGCGAAGCGAGGAGCCCGGAATCCATAGCCACAATGCTTTCAGAATTATTTCCGTGCCGGCTCTGCATGACCTGTGATTATGGATTCCGGGCTCGCACCTGCGGTGCGCCCCGGAATGACGTGTGATCGTGTCGCCGCGCCCCGATCTCGGTCCGCCGCCGCAGCTCGGCTATATCGAGAGCCGGCTCGATCGCGCGGCCGGATTGCGCGGCGACGCCGCGGCGCTCAAGAAAATCAGCGAGCATCCGCGCGCCGGCGTCTATGTCGTCGGCGGCGAAATGGTGGTGCTCAAGGCTGCATCGCCGACCTGCGATCCGTTGTTCACGGCGGTGCAGGCGCGCGGGCTTGGCCGCGTGCATGAAAACGTCTTTCTCGGCCTGGTGGATGACGCGCCGCGGTTCGGTTTCCGGCTCGATCCGCAATCGATCGAGCCGCTCAAGACGCGCGACGATCTGAAAATCACCGATCTGCGCTCGATCGCGGTGCAGGGCCTGGTCGAAGCGGAGCATTTGCCGCCGCTCGCCGAAGCCAAGGCGGTGCTCTCTTGGCATGCGCGGCATTCGCACTGTCCGAATTGCGGCGCCAAGACCGAGGTTGTTCAGGCCGGCTGGCGGCGCGATTGCCCGGCCTGCGGGGCCGAGCATTTTCCGCGCACCGATCCGGTCGTCATCATGCTGCCGATCGCCGGCGAGCGCTGCGTGCTCGGCCGTTCGCCCCGCTTCGCGCCGACCATGTGGTCGTGCCTTGCCGGCTTCGCCGAGCCCGGCGAATCGATCGAGGAAGCGGTGCGCCGCGAAGTGCTCGAAGAAGTCGGCATCGCCTGCGGCCGCGTCAAATATTTCGCCTCGCAGCCGTGGCCGTTCCCGTCCTCGATCATGATCGGCTGCCACGCCGAAACCTTGTCCGACGCCATCGTCGTCGATCGCGACGAATTGGAGGACGCCCGCTGGTTCGAGCGCGACGAAGTGGCGGCGATGCTCAGGCGGCAGCACCCGGCGGGCCTGACCACGCCGCCGCCGGTCGCCATCGCGCATCACATCATCCGCAGTTTTGTCGAGGACGGCTGCGATGTCCTCAAGTGAGATCGCCGCACGCCGGCGCGCGCCGCGCATCTTGTGCGCCGGCATCATCGTGCTCGACGAAGTGTTCCGCGTCGACGAATTTCCTCAAGCCGACGGCAAGGTGCAGGCGAAAGGATTCTTCGTCGTCAACGGCGGCTGCGCGGCGAATGCGGCGCTGGCGATCGCCCGGCTCGGCGGCCGCGCCGCGCTTGCCGGCCCGATGGGCGGTCCCGCCGGCGAAGACGACAACGGTGACCGCGTGCTCAAGGCGCTCATGCGCGAACAGGTTGACTGCAGCTTCTGCCAGCGCGTCGATGGGCTGTCGACGGCGCTGTCGGCGATCTTCATGAATGCGCGCGGCGACCGCACCATCGTCACCTATCGCGACGAACGCATCGCCGCGACCGCGCCGGCGGATCCGGCCGCCATCGTGGCGACGGCCGACGCGGTGCTGGTCGACAACCGCTATCCCGATTTCGTGCGGCCGATCTGCGCCGTGGCCCGCGCGCGCGGCCTGCCCGTGGTGCTCGACGGCGACCGGCCGACGGTCGAGGACGATCCGCTGTTCGGCATGGCCAGCCATATCATCTTCTCCTCCGAATGCCTGCGCGCGACCACCGGCGTTGCCGATCTTGGCGCCGGCTTGCAGCGCATCGCCCGCAACACCGACGCCTTTCTCGCGGTCAGCAACGGCCCCGACGACATTGTCTATCGCGATGGCGGCGCGCTGCGCCGCGTGCCGGTGTTCACGATCGCCGCGGTGGATACGCTCGGCGCCGGCGACGCCTTGCATGGCGGCTTCGCGTTGGCGCTGGCCGAAGGCCAAAGCGAGGTCGACGCCATGCGCTTCGGCGCCGCCGTCGCCGCCATCAAATGCACGCGGCTTGGCGGCTCGTCCGGCGCGCCGACGCGAGCCGAGGTCGAGACATTATTGGCGGAAAACCCGCTTCGACCGCATTGCGCGGAGCGCAGCGACGAAGCATTACAGTCTTAGCCACCTGCCAGCGCGGATGTCGGAAAGGACGGACCTATGCAGCAGATCTTCTCGAAATGCGTTGCGGCGGCTCTTGCATTAGGCGTCGTCGTCGCGGCATCGAGCGCAGCCCAAGCGCATCACCATGCCAGAAAATGGCACGCCGCCTGGCAGCGCCCCGATGTTTTACCTTACGATTACAGCTACTTCCCGGTCATGGGCTATTCGCTCTACGGCAACTGCTACCTGGTCGAGCAGTTTGCCCCCTACCGCCCCTATCTCGTCCGCGTCTGTCCGCCGCGCTGAGGCGGCGTCATTCCGGGACGTGGGCTAGCCCGCGGGCCCGGAATCCATAATCACAGCAAGTCAGGTTCCCGAAAGTCCGCGCCACCTGGCCGACGGCTGGGGTTATGGATTCGCGCTTGATTTGGAATATTATTCTCTATAAATAGCTGTTTATCCCGAAATACTGGAAGAATAGCTCTGATGGATGCCGTAGATAGAAAAATCCTTGCTGTTCTGCAGGATAACGCGGCGCTGTCGGTTGCCGACATCGGCCAGCGCGTCGGGTTATCGTCGACGCCGTGCTGGAAACGCATTCAGCGGCTCGAAGCCGACGGCGTCATCGTCAAGCGCGTGGCGCTGATCGACCAGGACCGCATCGGGCTCGGCATCAGCGTTTTCGTCTCGATCGAGACCGGCGATCACTCGCAGGAATGGCTCGACCGCTTCGCCAAGACGGTCACCGCCATGCCGGAAGTGATGGAATTCTATCGCATGGCCGGCAACGTCGATTACATGCTGCGCGTGGTGGTGCCGGATATCGCCGGCTATGACGCCTTCTACAAGCGCCTGATCGCCGCGGTGCCGCTGAAGAACGTCACCTCGCGTTTCGCCATGGAAAAGATCAAATCGACGACGGCGTTGCCGATACCGGAGGTCAGAAATCAGTAATCAGAAATCAGAACTTCGATGTTCCGATGATCTATCTGATCGCGCACTACCGATACCTGATTACTGATACCTGATCACGATGCCGTGCGTGCGATCGAGTTCGATTCTCGCGGCCGCACGTAGCTTTGATCGCTCAAATTCAAAGTGCCGGTCAAGACGTAGCCGTAGGTCGGACTGTAGCCGTACTGGACCTGGGCAAGGATCAGATAGGAATTCGGTGTGGCCAGCGACGACGGCACGCTGATGGTCTGGCCAACCGTGAGCGCGGTGCCGTTGAGCGTATCGCTCCACACCACGGTGGCGTTGCCCTGGGAGTCGATCGCAATCTCCGACACCACTTCCTTGAGACCGGCGGCGGGGTAGGGCGCGATGATCGCTGAGCCGGCATTGAGAACGTTGGTCATCACGGCGTTGGTGATGTCGGTATATTGGCTGGCAAGATCGGCCAGCGTATGCGCGGTCAGCTCGACCTTGCGGTCCGCGGCGATGCCTTGCGAGGCTTCGACGCTGCCGAGCAAGAGCGTCAACATCACCGGCATCAGCATGGCGAATTCGACGGCCGAAATGCCGCGGCAGTCGGCGGCCAACCGAGCGCGGTTATGGGCAATAGCGGCAAGCAGCTTCATGGCGCGCCCCCTCAAGACGATGCTGCGTAAGGTTCGTTTTTGAAGACCGCGGTGGCGGCGAACAGGTCGTAGCCGCCGGTCAGGTCGCTCAGGTTGAAGCCGAGCAAATTCATGAACACCGGATACTGGTAATAGAGCCGCAGCATGACGATGTCGCCCGGGCCGCCCGGATTGTAGCCGAGCGCACCGGAGTTGAAGGCGCCGTTCTTTATCGGCAGGCCGAGATTGGCCGCGGCGAACGACGGATAAGTCTCGACATCGACATAGACGCCGTTGCTGCAGTCGAAGATGCCGTGGATCTGGTTGCAGACTTGCGATTTGAATTGCTCCGCGGTCCAGCCGGCGGTCTGCGCCTGGCCGGTGAAGATCAGGCGCGCCGAGGCGGCCGCCGCCGTCTCGAGCGTCTGACCGGCAAAGAAAATGATCGCCGTTTGCATGATGGCGAGTAGCCCGGCGATAAATGGCGCCGCCAGCAGAGCGAACTCGATGGTGGTCCCGGCCTCGCTTTGCGCGAGGAAGCGGCGGATGAGCGGCGGCGCGAATGTGCGCCTGGTAAATGTGCGCCTGGTAAATGTCTTGCCAAGTCGCGTCAGCGCGCCAAGTCGCGTCAGCGCGCCAAGTCGCGTCAGCGCGCCAAGTCGCGTCAGCGCGCCAAGTCGCGTCAGCGCGGTCCGAATAGTTTTGCTGCAGTCGAACACGGCTCAATTCAACTCGGCTCGACTGGTCATGGCTCGACGGGTCATGGCGCCCTCACGCAAAGAAGGTCGCAACAATGCGAAGCCTCACCGTTTAGCGATAGCAGCGGCGCGTTGGCGAATTATTGCAGCAATCGCCGAGAATGGCGGGGCAGGGTTTAAGCCGCCGCTAACCGTGCGACGGACCGCTAGTGACCGGAGCCTGCGGCTACGGCCTGGTTGCTGCGGGTGACGCTTTGGGTGAGCGCCTTGCCGAAGAAGTCGGTCGGCAGCTTGGTATCCTTGTCAAAGTCGTCCACGCTGGTGTCGCCGAGCGTCACCCTCGGCGAGCAGTTGGGCGTGCAGCTATAGGTCTGCCGCGTCAAGCCGCGATAGACCATGACGAGGGGTTCGTCGGGCCCTTTGACCTCGATGGTCTTTTCCATGAGCACGGCGCTGCTTTTATCCAGCACCACGACATTGGTAGCGCCGTAAGCCTTGCCGGTGACGACGGCGAGGCCGCCCGGCTGGATCGAAAGATCGGCAATCAGCGGGTCGCCGATCACCACGGTGGCGGCGCGGTCGGGAAGCTTGAGGATTTTGGCCTGGTCGAGGTGAACCGAGATCGGCTCTTCGGCAACGGCCGCGGGGGCGACCGCGGCAAGAACGGCAGCCGCCAAGAGCCAAGCCAGCGCAGTTTGGGCCGACCTGGCGCGCAGGCAAAACGCCGTCATCGATACGCTCCGAAACGCTACGCGGAAACGACTGTTACAAGGCCGTCCACCGGCCGATCCACTTGACTGCAAATTCGTGAACGAAGTGCAAATCGGCGCGGCCGATGACGATTTCGTTAACGATGGTCGCGAAAGGGCGGAATCGGGGCGCCAGCGGCGACGCCGGCCGTTACTGGGTGAAGGGATGCACCAGCTGGGCGGGAAAGCTCCTCGGAAATTCGCGCTCGCCGATCCCATAATTATCGGGCAATTGTCCGGCCGGCATGTAAAACGTGCCGAAGATCACGTCCAGGATCGGGAACGTCGCGGCGAAGTTCTTCTCGCCGCCGCGGTCGGCCGCGGTGTGATGCCAGCGGTGGAATACCGGACCGGCGATCACGTATTTGAACGGTCCGAGCGTCCAGTCGAGATTAGCGTGCACGAAGGCCGAATGCGCGATGGTCAACGGCCCGAGCACTACGAATATGTTCGGCGAGATGCCGATCAGCAGCATGACCACGTCGGCGGCGACGCTGCCGAGAAACAGATTGACCGGATGGAAGCGCGCCGCCGAGATCCATTCCAGCTCTTCGGACGAGTGATGCACAGCGTGGTAGCGCCACATGCGTCGGCCGTGGAACAGGCGGTGCGTCCAGTACAGGATGATGTCCTCGCCGATCAGGAAAATGACCATCTGCGCGACAAGCGGCAACGCCGCGAGCGGGCCGTGACCGTTGTCGTAGAACGCGATCAGGCCGTCCGCCGTGGTGATCCCAAACAGCACCGCGGCGCCGAAGACGAGCATGCCGATGCGCAGATAGCGGGTAATGACCGGAATGAGGAACCAGTAGCACAGGTCGGTCGCCAGATCGCGCTTGTGCCACCACACCCGGCCGGGATTGCAGGCCCAGAACCAGGTCAGAATGGTGAACACCGCCGCGAGCGCCAGCGAGATCGGAATGGTCTTCAGAAACGTCTGACCGAAACTGACGAGAAAGGACAGAAATTCCCGGGTCATGTCTTGAGCCATGTTTGGTCGTCTGCGCGGCTCGTCGCGGGTCTATCGAGCCTGTCATTGATATCGAGCGGGCGCTTAAGACGCCGTGAACGGCGGGCGACGCAGCGTTGCGGGGGTGACACGTTGATCCGTGTTTGATGCAAATTGTCTGCTGGCGCTAACGCTCCGGCGACGACTCTCTGCTAGGTCGCCGTGCGCTCGCGAACGCCGCCGCGCCGGTGATCGCGGTCTTGGTATATCGACGGTAAAGAAATGGCCGCCGTTCTTCGCCGCGCGTGCAGACGATGTTAACTACGACGCTGAAAGCACGACTGGTCCTCGGTTTAGGCGAACGATTTAACCCCCTCGAAATTTCTCCTCGATACGGTTTGGCACGATCCAAACGGCGGGCAAAAAACCGTTGGGTCAGCTCAGACAGCCACGTGTGGACCTTTAAGGAGCCAACTCATGAAGACCCTTTTCTCTCGTTTCGTGAAGGACGAGTCGGGCGCCACGGCCATCGAATACGGTCTGATCGCGGCCGGCATTTCGGTAGCGATCATCGCCGTCGTCCAGGGCCTCGGCAGCAAGCTGAACACCACGTTCAGCAGCGTTTCCGGCGCCCTCAAGTAAGCGCCGACTTCAGTGCTACGAGAGGGCTCCGGACGCATACCGGGGCCTTTTCGCTTTACAGCCTACGCCGTTGCATGCGGAGGCGAACCGGACTCGCGGCCGGCGGTCCGGCAAGCGGACGACATCGAGCGGCATTGGTGTCATGCTGATTGAAGCGGTCAGGTTGACGTTGTTTCCGGCGATGATGGCCTTTGCCGCGTCGAGCGATCTGCTGACGATGACCATCGCCAACCGAGTCTCGCTCATCCTCATCGCCGGCTTTGCCGCGCTGGCGCTGTTGAGTGGGCTCGGCGGTGCCGAGCTGCTTTCGCATGTCGGCGCGGCGGCCGCGGTGCTCGGTGTTGCCTTCGTCTGCTTCGCTTGCGGCTGGATCGGCGGCGGCGACGCCAAGCTCGCCGCGGCCACGGCGCTGTGGCTCGGCTTCGGAAATCTCTTCAGCTATCTCGTTTATGCGTCGCTGCTCGGCGGGGCGCTCACTTTATTGATCGTACAATTTCGCACCATGCCGTTGCCGCGGCTGCTCGCGGGGCGGGAATGGGCGGAGCGGCTGCACAGCCAGGGCGCCGGCGTGCCCTATGGCGTGGCGCTCGCCGCGGCTGCGCTATTGGTCTATCCGCAGACCGAATGGATGACGGCCGTCGGCCTGTAAGTTCAGCCAGACCGGACGTGGACGGCGCGTCGCGGCGCGCGCCCGGGCGCGCGTCAACGCAACATTAACGCGATTTGGATACGCCTCATTAACCATGCCTTGACGTTTAGCTGCTGAAATCCAACGCAGATGGCCGTTTTCGGCCGTGCCATCCCGTGGAAAGTGAAGCGTAATGAAAGCCGCGCGTCTCGTCGTACTCGGTGTCGCTGTCGCCGCCGGCGGCATCGCCGCGTATTTGGCCGCCGGCAGCAAGGCGCCGCCACCGCCGCCGCCGGTAGCGGCCGCGCCGCCGTTGGAAACGGTCGAAGTGCTGGCGGCCAAATCAGATCTCAGCCGAGGTCAAGTGATCCAAGACCAGGATATCGGTTGGCAGACTTGGCCGAAGGCTGCGGCCAATGCGAGCTTCATCAAGAAGTCCGATCGGCCGGACGCGATCAAAGATTTCGTCGGCGCCATCGTTCGCGTGGCGATGGTGGCGGGCGATCCCATTCGCGCGCCCTCTGTGGTGATGGCGAAGGGCTCGGGCTTCATGGCTGCGATCCTGCCAAAAGGCATGCGCGCGGTCGCGATCGACATTTCGGCGGTCAGCAGCGCCGGCGGCTTCATCCTGCCCGACGATCGCGTCGACGTCGTGCTGACGCGGCGCGACAAAGCGGCGGAAAAGTCGACCGGCGTCGAGAAATTCGTCAGCGACACGATCTTGCGCAACGTGCGGGTGCTCGCGGTGGATCAGGCCATCGACAGCAAGGCCGATACCAAGGTGGCGCTTGGCAAGACCGCGACGCTCGAGCTGACGCAGTCGCAGGCCGAGACGCTCGAACTGTCGCATCAGCTCGGCACGATTTCGCTGACGCTGCGCAGCATCCGCGATTCCGGTCCGTCGGCTCCCCAGGGTGAAGAGGCCGACAACCACGAGCAGTCCATCAATACCGTGCGCTTCGGCGTGAGCACGGCGGGAACCGGCCGTTGAGGGCGCGGAGGGAATTGATATGACGCGAGCGGGATCGATCCGAGTGGCGGCGGCTCTCGCGGCGCTCCTCGTCGCCGCGTGCCTCGTGCCTCGGGCGCTGGCGGGCAATGTCGTGTTCAACACACCGGCCGCGCAGACGGTCCACGTCGCCGCCAGCGACTATCAATCCCAGCCGATGGCGCTTGGCATCGGTAAATCGGTCGTCGTCGATCTGCCGCGCGACGTCAAGGACGTCCTGGTTGCCGATCCCAAGGTCGCCAACGCGGTGGTGCGGTCGTCGCGCCGCGTTTTCATCATCGGCAGCTCGGTGGGACAGACCAATCTTTATTTCTTCGATGCCGAGGGCAAGCAGATCGCCGGCTACGATATTGCGGTCACGCGCGACCTCGACGGCATCCGCCAGGCCATCCATCAGGTGCTGCCGGATGCCGACGTCACCGTGGAGGGCATCGGCGAAGGCATCATCCTGTCCGGCAGCGTATCCAGTCCGCAGGAGGCGGAGCAGGCCCAGGACATCGCCGGCGGGCTGCTCGGCCCCGGCAGCAAGGACGTCCCGTCGGGCAAGATCGTCAACGCCATCGTCGTGCGCGGCCGCGACCAGATCATGCTCAAGGTCGTCGTCGCCGAAGTCGAGCGCGACGTCATCAAGCAGCTCGGCATCAATCTTTCCGGGTCGCTGAACTACGGCACCGCGGTGGTCAACTTCAACAACACCAATCCGTTTTCCGCCACCGGCCAGTCGCTGAGCGGCTCGTCCATCACCGGCACCTTCAATTCGGTCAGCGCGACGTTGCAGGCCATGGAGCAGGCCGGCGTCATTCACACGCTGGCCGAACCGAACCTGACCGCGATTTCCGGGGAATCGGCGACATTCGTCGCCGGCGGCGAATTCCCGGTCCTCAACGGCTACAGCTGCTCATCCGCGGGCGCCGGCAGCAGCGTCGCAACCTGTCAGCCGTCGATCGACTTCAAGAAATTCGGCGTCAGTCTCGATTTCACGCCGGTCGTGCTGAGCGAAGGCCGCATCAGCCTCAAGGTCATGACCGAGGTGTCGGACCTGTCGTCGCAAAACTCGCTGACCATCGCCCAGCCCGGCAGCAACCTCACCGCGACCATTCCTTCGATCCGCACCCGTCGTGCCGAGACGACGGTGGAAATTCCGTCCGGCGGCTCGCTGGCGATGGCGGGCATGATCCAGAACCAGACCAAGCAGTCCATCAACGGACTGCCCGGTCTGGCGGAGCTTCCCATTCTCGGGCCGCTGTTCAAGAGCCGCGACTATGTCAACCAGCAAACCGAGCTGATGGTGCTGGTGACGCCCTATGTGGTGCGCGCGGTGGCGCAGAAGGATTTGTCGCGGCCCGACGACGGCTTCGCCGATCCGAGCGACCCCGAGTCGATCTTGCTCGGCCGGCTCAACCGCATCTACGGCGTCGGCGGCAATCCGGCGCCGGCCGACAACTATCACGGCAAATACGGCTTCATCCTCGATTGATGCGGCCGCGGGAGACCACGATGCAGACTGTCAAGGCGATGACCGCCGGCCGCCGCTCCGTCGCGGTCCTTGCGGTGCGCGCCGCCGCCGCGGCGGCGTGCGCGATCATGGTCTGCGGCTGCAATACCGATCAGCAAGTCACCGCTGTTCCCGAAGCCCCGGTCGATTATCGCTTGCGGCACCCGATCACGCTGCACGAAGCCAATCGCACGCTGGAGCTGTTCCTCGGTTCCAACCGCGGCGAACTCAATCCGACGCAGCGTGCGCAGGTGATGGGGTTCGGGCTGGGCTGGAAGCGTGCCGCGACCGGCGGCATGGTGGTGGAGCGTCCGGTCGGCAGCGGCAACGAGCGCGCCGCCGCCGAGGCGATGCATGAGATCGTCTCGATCCTGGCCGCGAGCGGCCTGCCGCCGCAAAGCATCGCCGTGCAAACCTATGAAGCGGCGACCGGGCCGAGTCCGGCCCCGGTCCGCATCAGCTATCCGAGAATTCGCGCCCAAGCCGGCCCGTGCGGTCTGTGGCCCGAGGATATCGGTCCGAGCTTCAATCGCGACTATTTCGAAAATCAGCCGCCGTGGAACTACGGCTGCGCCACGCAGAACGCTCTTGCCGCCGAAGTCGCCAATCCGTCGGACCTCGTCCAGCCGCGCGCCGAAACGCCGGCCTACACCATGCGCCGCACCACCGTGCTGCAGAAATATACCAATGGCCAAAGCCCCTCGACTGAGGAGTCAGGCAGCACCAATGCGGCCAAGATTAGCGACGTCGGCAAATAGCATGAACGCTTCTCACGCAATACGTAATGTCGGAATAGGATGAAACAGAGCAACCAAGCGGTCAGCGCAGAGCCGAGCCTTGCCGATGCCGCCGCCCGCGACGAGCACATCGCGCCGGCGCCGCGCGTCTCGGTGCAGGCCTTCTGCGAGAACGTCGACACCGCCGCCGCCATCCAGGCGGCCGGCGAAGACCGGCGCCTGGCGAAGGCGCATTTGCGCATCCAGATGGGAGGATTGACGGCGGCGGTCGAAGCCTATCAAAGCTCGCCGACGCCGAACGTCATCATTCTGGAATCGGAGAACCGCAGCGACGACATCCTCGCCGGACTCGATCAGCTCGCCAATTATTGCGACGCCGGCACGCGTGTCGTCGTCATCGGCCGCGTGAACGACGTCACGCTCTACCGCGAGCTGGTGCGCCGCGGCGTCAGCGATTACCTGATTTCGCCGGTCGACGTGCTGCAGATCGTGCGCGCGATATGCGGGCTGTATTCGGCGCCTGACGCCAAGCCGATCGGCCGCATCATCGCGGTGGTCGGCGCCAAGGGCGGCGTCGGCGCGTCCACCGTCGCCCACAATATAGGCTTCTCGATCGCCAACGATCTCAAGCTCGATGCGGTCGTGACCGATCTCGATCTTGCGTTCGGCACCGCCGGTCTCGATTTCAATCAGGATCCGCCGCAGGGCATCGCCGAAGCGGTGTTCTCGCCCGACCGCGTCGACACCGCGTTCGTCGACCGTCTGCTCGCCAAATGCACCGATCATTTGAATCTGCTGGCGGCGCCGGCGACGCTCGATCGCGTCTATGATTTCAGCGCCGACGCCTTCGAATCGATCTTCGATTCGCTGCGCGCCACGGTGCCCTGCGTCGTGCTCGACGTTCCGCACCAGTGGACCGGATGGACCAAGCAGACTCTGGTCGGCGCCGACGACGTCCTGATCGTCGCCGCTCCCGATCTCGCCAACCTGCGCAACACCAAGAATATCTACGATTTCCTGAAAGCCGCGCGGCCGAACGACCGCCTGCCGCGCTATTGCCTCAACCAGGTCGGGGTTCCGAAGCGGCCCGAGATCAAGGCGGCCGACTTCGCCAAGGCGCTCGACGAAGAACCGATGACGATCATTCCGTTCGAACCGCAGATATTCGGCGCCGCGGCCAACAACGGGCAGATGATCACCGAGATCTCCTCGGGCCACCGCACCGCGGAATTGTTCCGGCAGATGGCGCAGCACCTGACCGGCAAATCGGAGCTCAAGAAGCAGCGCTCCGGCCTGCTGTCGCCGCTGCTCGAAAAGCTCTTGGGATAAGACAGAGTTTGGAGTTGCGTTGGTGTTTGGCAAGCGTCCCACGTCCGGTCCTAACGTCGCGGAGCAGCACCGTCCGGCGACCGCTCCGGCGGTCGCCGCGCCGCCGCCGCCGGCCGGCGCGCCCGCGGAAGCTGGCCGCACGCCGTTTCCGTCGGCGGGGCTCGGCGCCCCGATCATCGGCGCGCCGACCGGCAAGCCAAACGTCGGCGGGCCGCCCACTCCGCCGCCCCCGCAACCGGTGCCCTCGGCGGTCGATTCGCGCCGCTCGGATTCCTATTACGAAGTCAAAGGCACCATCTTCGGCGCGCTGATCGAAGCGATCGATCTGGCTCAGCTCGCCAAGCTCGACGCCGATTCCGCGCGCGAGGAAATCCGCGACATTGTCAACGAGATCATCGCGATCAAGAACATCGTGATGTCGATCTCCGAGCAGGAGGATCTGCTCGACGACATCTGCAACGACGTGCTCGGCTACGGGCCGCTCGAGCCGCTGCTGGCACGCGACGAAATCGCCGACATCATGGTCAACGGCTCGGGCACGGTTTACATCGAAGTCGCCGGCAAGATTCAGAAAACCGGCATCCGGTTCCGCGACAACCAGCAGCTTCTCAACATCTGCCAGCGCATCGTCAGCCAGGTCGGCCGCCGCGTCGACGAGTCCTCGCCGATCTGCGACGCGCGCCTGCCCGACGGCTCGCGCGTCAATGCCATCGTGCCGCCGCTGGCGATCGACGGCCCGGCGCTCACCATCCGCAAGTTCAAGAGGGACAAGCTGACGCTCGAGCAGCTGGTGCGGTACGGCTCGATTTCGCCGGAAGGCGCGGAAATCCTGAAAATCATCGGCCGCTGCCGGGTCAATACTTTGATCTCCGGCGGCACCGGCTCGGGCAAGACCACGCTGCTCAATTGCCTGACGCGTTACATCGACGACACCGAGCGCATCGTCACCTGCGAAGACGCCGCCGAACTGCAACTGCAGCAGCCGCACGTGGTGCGGCTGGAAACGCGGCCGCCGAACCTTGAAGGCGAAGGCCAGATCACGATGCGCGACCTGGTGCGCAACTGCCTGCGCATGCGCCCGGAACGCATCATCGTCGGCGAGGTGCGCGGACCCGAAGCGTTCGACCTGTTGCAGGCGATGAATACCGGCCACGACGGCTCGATGGGCACGCTGCATGCCAATACGCCGCGTGAGGCGCTGTCGCGGCTGGAGTCGATGATCACCATGGGCGGCTACTCGCTGCCCTCGCGCACCATCCGCGAGATGATCTGCGCCTCCGTCGACGTCGTCGTTCAGGCGGCACGGTTGCGCGACGGCTCGCGCCGCATCACCCACATCACCGAAGTCATCGGCCTGGAAGGCGACGTCATCATCACTCAGGACGTCTTCCTGTACGACCTGATTGGCGAAGACGCCAACGGCAATCTCATCGGCCGACACCGCTCGACCGGCATCGGCCGGCCGAAGTTCTGGGAGCGGGCGCGCTATTACGGCGAGGAGGCGCGGCTTGCGGCCGCGCTCGATGCCGCAGAAGCCGCCGGCGAAGCGGCGAGAGTGTAACGCGCGGATTGAGGCAGCGGGTCGAATAATGGGTTCGTACGGTCTGTTCTTCCTGGTAGCGATCGCGATCGGCGGCGTGGCGTGGGTCTTCGTCTATCCCTACCTGTCCGGCGAGAAGAAGGCGGAACGCCGCGTGGCGAGCGTCGCGCGCGCCGAGCCGGTCGCGCGGCCGACTCGCGCCACGGGGAAAAGCCGGCGCGAACAGGTCGAAGGCACGCTGAAGGATATCGAGCAGCGGCGCAAAAAAGCCAGCCGCCCGCCGCTCTCGGTGCGGCTCACGCAGGCGGGGCTGGACTGGTCGAAGCGGCGGTTCATGATCACGGCGGGCGCGCTCGGCTTTGCCGGCTTCGCCGTCATGATGATCGTGCACGGCGGACTGATACCCGCACTCGGCGTCGGCTTTGCCGCCGGCTGCGGCCTGCCGTTCTGGGCGCTGTCGTTTCTCAAGAAGCGCCGCGAGGCGAAGTTTCTCGCTATGTTTCCCGACGCTGTCGACGTCATCGTTCGCGGCATCAAGGCCGGTCTGCCGTTGCTCGATAGCCTCAAGCTGATCGCCCAGGATGCCGGGGAGCCGGTGCGCAGCGAGTTCCGGTCGATCGTCGAGACGCAAACCATCGGCATGCCGATCGGCGAGGCCGTTCTGAAGCTTTACGAAAGCATTTCGGTGCCGGAAGCCAACTTTTTCGGCATCGTGGTCTCCATCCAGCAGCGCGCCGGCGGCAATCTCTCGGAGGCGCTGGGCAACCTATCGCGGGTGCTGCGCGACCGTAAGAAGATGAAGGCGAAAATCCAGGCGATGTCGCAGGAAGCCAAGGCGTCCGCCGCGATCATCGGCGCCTTGCCGATCGCGGTCATGACGCTCGTCTGGATCACGAGCCCGTCCTATATCGACTTGCTGTGGACCGACCCGCTCGGCCGCGTGATGCTGGCCTGCTCCGCCGCCTGGATGTTGTGCGGCGTGCTGGTGATGCGCAAGATGATCAATTTCGATTTCTAGGGCGGTGCGGTCATGAGCTCGCTTATCGCCCAGTATCTCGACCTTCAGGTCCTCACCATGATGTTCGCCGCCGTCGCGGCGGGCGCCACGGTGCTCACTCTGGCGATGCCGTTCATGTCCTCCGATACGCTGGGCAAGCGCATGAAGGCGGTCGCTCTCGAACGCGAGAAAATCCGGCAGCGCGAACGCGAACGGTTGGCGCAGAGCAGCAAAGTCGCGCTGCGGCAATCGCCGCGAGCCTACATGAAGCGGGCGGTCGACAACTTCAATCTGTCGAAGTGGGTCGGCCAGGAGGAAGCGCACCAGTTGCTGGTGCAAGCCGGCTATCGCGGCCAGGCGCCTTACGTCACCTATCTGTTCTTTCGCATGACGATGCCGGTGGTCATGCTGCTGGCGTCGCTGTTTTATATTTTCGTCGTGCTCAATCTCGACTATCCGCCGATGCTCAAGATCGCGGTGTGCATCGGCTGCGCCTATTTCGGCATGCACAGCCCGAATCTGTACCTGAAGAACAAGATCACGCGCCGGCAGGTTTCGATCAAACGGGCATTTCCCGACGCGCTCGATCTATTGTTGATCTGCGTCGAGTCCGGCATGTCGATCGAGGCGGCGTTCCGCAAGGTCAGCGAGGAGGTCGGCACGCAATCCGTGGCGCTGGCCGAGGAATTCACGCTGACCACGGCGGAATTGTCGTATTTGCCGGACCGCAAGCAGGCCTACGAAAATCTGGCGCAACGCACCGGGCTCGAAGGCGTCAAGGCGGTCTGCCTCGCTTTGCAGCAGTCGGAACGCTACGGCACGCCGCTCGCCACGACGCTGCGGGTCCTGGCGCAGGAAAATCGCGACATGCGCATGGCCGACGCCGAAAAGAAAGCCGCCGGCCTGCCGCCGAAACTCACGGTGCCGATGATCGTGTTCTTCCTGCCGGTGCTGTTCGTCGTCATTCTCGGCCCGGCCGCGATCCGCGTCCTGGCGCTGCAGTAGAGGGCTGCGCCGCGCACGATTGAGGGCGCGAACTCGTAGAGCCCGTCCATGGATGCTCTTGGCCGAGTCCGCTTTAGATTCGACAGCGGTCGAAGTTTGGCAGCGCAGTGAATTGACTCATATCAAAGCCAGTACCTCTAAATTCGTGTTCAACTCATCCAAATTCAGCGCTAAGGGGCTCGATGAACTTGCCCAAGCGGATACTCGATCCAGCAGAACGGATCGCCGAGATTCTGTTCGGGCTGATCATGGCGCTCACCTGTACCGGTGCAATCGGCGTCGTGACGGCGGATCAATTTCAGATCCGTACCATGTTGATCGGCGCGCTCGGTTGTAATGTCGCGTGGGGTATCATCGACGGCGGGATGTATCTGATGGCCCGCCTCGCTGAACGGGGAAGCAGCGCCCTGTTGTTGCAGAAGGCTCGTGACGCTACCGACAGCCACAGCGCCTATCGTGCAATTGAAGATGCCCTGCCGCCGCAGCTTGCGGCCGCACTTGACCCGGCTCAGCTCGAATTGATCCGTCAGCGACTGCGCCAGATGCCGGAGTCGGAGATACGCTCCACATTCATCCGGCGCGACTTCCTGGGCGCATTGGGCGTCTGCATCCTCGTTATTGTGACCACTTTTCCGGTCGCCCTGCCGTTTGTGATGATTGGCGATCCTAAATTTGCGCTACGCATCTCGAACACGATTGCGGTCACGCTGCTGTTTTTGTGCGGATTTCTTTTCGCCCGGCATGCCGGGCTTCGGCCGTTGGCAACGGGGCTGATTATGGTCTTTATCGGCGCCGCGCTGGTGAGTATCGCCATCGCTCTCGGCGGTTGAAATCGAGCGATGTTACGAGAACTGAAGTGAATCGCCCGCTGCTCAGCGGAGCGTCGCCGCACTCGGGACTTTCTGCTCCGGAGGCTCGATCGAGAATGCGACAAAGCCGTTCCATCCCTCGAGCCGATTACTCGCATCAAACTCATAATACACCCTAAAGTTCAGGTACCCTTCCCTGCCGAAGAACGGCATAAAGAAACCGATTTGCGGGCCAATCCCCGCGACGCGCGACTTGAAATCGCCGAGCCGGGCTCCCGGTCCGCTGTCGCCAGTGACCTGGTTGTAGAAATAGCCGACCGCGCCGACGTGAAATTTATCGTTGAGATAAGGCGATATTGCCCAATCCAGATGCGCGTCGGTGCCGCTTTGGTACTGCGTGTATGGATTGATGAAATTGTAGGTCAGCCCGAAGACAACGGACGCCTCGATCCCGGCAGCTTCATCCAGATAGGTGTAGCCGACGCCGCCATCGGCCGCCCAATGGCCGATGCCCAGGCTCGCCAATCTGTTCGCTTGATAGGCGCCCACCGGTACGTTCGCGGTCGTGTAGACCATGAAATTGTGCACATCGCTGGTCCATTTCAGCGACGCGGTCGGAGTGAGATCGCCGAATCCGTAAATCTGGTCGGAGTTAAATCCGGTCAGGACGGTCCCGCCGGACCCGGTCAGCGCGGCCGATACCGACGTCGTATTGCGTCCATAGAGCAGCGTCGCACCCAACGCAGCTTGCGCACCGAAGATCGGCGTCGCGAAAGCATAGGTCGGCGTGAACATGAAATAGTCCGATGGTGACGTCATGCCGGCCTGAATTCCGCCACCACGCGAAAAACTAATGCCACGGCTGGCATCCGCCGATGCGTGATAATAAGTGTCTTCAATCGACCAGCCGGGATTTGTAGGCGTGGCGGCAAAGCTCCCGTATTGACCGGGAAGCCAAAAACTTACGCCCGCCTCGTCTGCCGCAGCCGGATCAAGACGCAGCAGACACAGGAGCATTGCGGCAAAACACGTCAGGCGGGCGATCGACCTGTCACATCGCCTGATCATCCGTACGAGATTTTTCAAGTCGCCAAAGCCCGCGAGCACCGGTCGATCAGGCCGCTCGCGGCCGAACACCAGGAAGAAGAGCCTTTCCGGCATCGCTGCCGGCTGCCGTACCGGGTGCTGTGAGTCTTTGATGCGGTCGCTCCACCAGAAAATATTTCAGGAAGAAGCCGCCGTCGCGTGCGGCGAGTGGATCACCACAGGACACGCATTTAATCTCATAAATCCCCCGCCAAAGACGGCGCTTCAATTTTGACGATCTTATACCTTGCCCGGCAGTGGGGACAATCGAATGAAGTCGGCGCCGTCTCGCTCATGGCACAGTCCGCCGCTTTTCGTGCAAGCTGCGCGAACCATGAAAATCTTTCATGTGAACGCACCATAATATAATAACAGTACACCTCCCAGAAGGCTTATTGATTTAGATCAACAATTTGCAACGCAATAAGTGCAATGCAGCCCTCGCCCTTGTGGGTGATGCATGCCGCCTTTGCCGAATTTTAAAGCAGTAAACCAGACGGGCTGGCTGCGGTGGCTGCCGGGACTGGTGACGTTACGCAAGTATCAAGCGAGCTGGCTCGCCCACGACATCGTCGCTGGAATAGTGCTGACAACGATGTTGGTGCCCGTGGGTATCGCCTATGCGGTAGCTTCGGGCGTTCCCGGCATCTACGGCCTCTATGCGACGATTGTACCGCTGCTGGCTTATGCCCTTTTCGGCCCCAGCCGCATTTTGGTCCTTGGTCCGGATTCATCGCTGGCTGCCGTCATCCTCGGCGTCATTTATCCGCTCTCCGGCGGAGATCCAGTTCGTGCCGTTGCGCTCGCCAGCACGATGGCGATCGTGTCGGGACTTGTGTGCATTCTCGCAGGTGCGGCACGGCTGGGTTTCATAACCGAACTTCTGTCCAAGCCGATCCGCTACGGCTACATGAATGGAATAGCGCTGACGGTGCTGGTCAGCCAACTGCCCAAGATTTTTGGTTTCTCGATCGATGGCGAGGGGCCATTGCGGAAATTATGGGCGATAGCCGGAGCAATCGCCGACGGTAGAACGAATTGGACGACGTTCACGGTCGGCGCGGGCACATTGGCGGTGATTTTGCTGCTCAAAAATCATAAGCGCGTGCCGGGTATCCTGATTGCTGTGGTTGGTGCCACCGCGATCGTCGGTGTACTGGACCTGGCGTCGCGCGCCGGCGTACCGGTCCTGGGCCCGCTGCCGCAGGGCTTGCCGGCGTTTGCGATCCCATGGATTACCTCCAGCGATCTTATTCCGGTCCTGATCGGCGGCGCCGCCGTCGCTTTGGTATCTTTTGCCGATACGAGCGTTCTCTCCCGCGCCTACGTTGCGCGAACGGGCGCGAACGTCGATCCAAATCAGGAAATGGTGGGGCTTGGCGCCGCGAATCTAGCCGCCGGATTCTTTCAGGGCTTTCCCATCAGCAGCAGTGCATCGCGCACCCCCGTGGCGGAGGCTGCGGGCGCCCGAACCCAGCTGACCGGAGTTGTCGGCGCGCTAACGGTGGCGCTGCTGCTGGTCGCAGCGCCAAATCTTCTCCAGCATCTGCCGGCGGCATCGCTGGCGGCGGTCGTCATCGCCTCTGCCATCGGCCTCATCGAGATCGCTGATCTTGCTCGGATCTTCCGCATCCAGCCTTGGGAATTCTGGCTATCGATTGTTTGTTTCGTCGGCGTCGCCGTACTCGGCGCGATTCCTGGCATAGGCCTAGCCGTCGTCATAGCGATCGTCGAATTTTTGTGGGATGCTTGGCGGCCGCACTCGGCAGTCTTGGGCCGCGCTGAAGGCGTCAAGGGCTACCATGATATTACGCGCTATCCTGATGCCCGTCAAATACCCGGCCTGATCCTATTTCGCTGGGATGCGCCGCTGTTTTTTGCCAATGCTGAACTGTTCAAGGAGCGCGTACTGGATGCGGTCGCAAAATGTGCAACGCCGGTGAAATGGGTCGTGGTTACCGCAGAGCCCGTCACTAACGTGGATATCACGGCCGCCGACGTTCTTGTCGAATTGAGTAAGGCATTGCACGACGGGGGAATCCAGTTGTGCTTTGCTGAACTCAAGGATCCCGTCAAAGACATTCTCAAGCGGTTTGGATTCCTCGCGCAGGTTGGCGAGCGCTACTTCTTTCCAACGATCGGCGCTGCCGCCAGCAGTTACCTCGGTAGCCACTCGGTGGAGTGGGTGGATTGGGAGGACCGAAGTCCGCCCCTAAAAAGTGGGAGCTGATCCGTGCTGATGAATTGGCTTCTGCTCTTTGCCCCTGTCGCAATCGGCCTGAAACATCTGGCTCCGGAGCAATACCTTCTCATTTTCGTAACCTCCTCAATCGCGATTTTGCCGCTGGCAGGATTGATGGGCCGGGCGACGGAGGAATTGGCCGAGCGGCTGGGCGAGGGTGTCGGCGGATTGCTCAACGCGACTTTCGGCAATGCCGCCGAACTAATTATCTCGCTTGCGGCCTTGCAAGCCGGACTCCACGACGTGGTGAAGGCTTCGATAGCCGGTTCGATTCTCGGCAATATCCTGCTGGTGCTCGGCGGCGCCATGTTGGCCGGGGGCCTGCGGCACCACGAACAGCATTTCAATCCGGCCGGCGCCCGCTCGCAAGCGACAATGCTGATGCTTGCAGCGATCGGCTTGATACTTCCCGCCGGTTTCCAGGCCGCGGCAGGTACGACGACGCAAGGCTTGAGTAAACTCAGCGTCTCGATTTCCGTGGTGCTTCTTATAACCTATTTGCTCTACCTTGTGTTCGCGCTGGTTACTCACTCGGCGCTGTTTGCCGGGTCCCACGTGCCCGATGAGCGCAAAGTGCCGACGCCGGTAGCGCGGTCCGCTGCTGTGCTTGCCGCCGCCACCGCCGCGATCGCCTGGATGAGCGAGATTCTGGTCGGGGCGATTGAGCCTGCCGCGCACGAGCTCGGTCTCAGCAACGTCTTTGTCGGGGTCTTCGTCGTCGCGATTTTGGGTAATGCCGCGGAGCACGCGACCGCAATCAGCGCGGCGTTGAAAAACCGGATGGATTTGTCACTGTCAATCGCAATCGGCTCAAGCGTGCAAGTGGCGCTGTTCGTGGCGCCGATCCTCGTGCTCGTGAGTCTCTTTCTTGGACCGGCGCCAATGAATCTCGCCTTCCCTGCCGGCCTTGTCCTGATCGTATTGCTCTCAGTACTGATCACCGCTCAGGTCGCGGGTGATGGCCGGTCGGACTGGCTCAAGGGCACGCAGCTTCTGGCCGTTTATCTCGTGCTCGCTTTCACATTTTTCTTCCTACCGAGCTAACTGCCGGATCGGTGAATTTAGCTGCCTGAAGCAGGCCAGCGGGTCCAGCGAGGTCTGCTTTGCTCTGATAGTGGAAGTGAAATCAGGATATTGGCACTCGACGCGATAGCGCGACGGTCCTCGTCCTGTTGGAATGAGATGGCGTCCTAGCTCGATCCCCGATCGTAATGTGCGACCTGGCCGGTCAGCGCGCTCTTGCCCTTGCGCGCCAGCATCTGCCGCAGATAGGCGACATTGGCGGCTGCCTGGTCGGGTGGCAGGTCGGCGCGCGCGATCTGCTCGGCTTCGGCGAAGCGGCCCTCCAAGCCGACCACCAGCGCCAGATTCTGCCGCACCCGCGGATCGGCCGAGTGCTGCGCCACCGCGAGCCGCAACGTCGCTTCGGCGTTCTTGAGATCCTTCGACAGCGCGTAGGACAGTCCGAGATTGGACAGCACCGACGGCTCGTTGGGAACGATCTTCAGCGCGGTGAGATAATGGCGTTGCGCATCCTGGTGCCGGCCCAATTGGTCGAGCACCGCGCCCTGCGCCGACAGGATGTGCCAGTCGGGCAGCTCGGGCGTATGCGCGCGGTCGAGCACGGTGAGCGCCTGCTCGTATTGGCCGGCGTCGGCGAGCGATCGCCCATATTCGCCGAGCACGATCTTGTTGTTCGGGTTGCGCATCGACAATTCTTCGAGAACGGCGACCGCCTGCGCGCTCTGTCCGGTTGCGCGCAGCGCCTGGCCGTAACGCAGGGCGGCTTCGACATTGGTCGGATCGGCGCGATATTTCGCGCCGTAGACTTGAAGATCGTGCTGCCAATCGGTCTCGGGGCGGTCGGTCGGCGCCAGCGTGAGCGCGCCGGTCGTTTCCGCGCTTTGCGTCGTCTGGCATCCCGCCGTCGCGGCGGCGACTGCGGCGACAATCGCGGCCGAGGCGAACAGGCGTGCAAAGCGGGATCGGGTCGGACGCATCTCGATCGCTGCCGGACTAGCTGCCAGATCGCTGCAACCGGCGCGCAACGCGCCTGTGCCGCAAGGTCGTTCAGCAATAGACCGTTAACCCTAACGAGGCGTTAACGAATTATGGCTGCACCTCGAGCAGGCCGATGAGGCCTTTGAGCAATTGCAGCGGGGTGGGCGGGCAGCCGGCGATGTGCAGATCGACCGGCACGACGGCATTGACGCCGCCGGCCACGGCGTAGCTGCCGGCGAAAATGCCGCCATCGGCCGCGCAAGCGCCGACCGCGACGACCCATTTCGGCTCCGGCGTCGCATTATAGGTCCGCTGCAGCGCCTCGCGCATGTTGCGCGTGACCGGGCCGGTGACGAGCAGCACGTCGGCATGGCGTGGCGAGGCGACAAAGCGCAGGCCGAAACGCTCGAGATCGTAGAAGGCATTGTTGAGCGCGTGGATTTCCAATTCGCAGCCGTTGCAGGAGCCGGCGTCGACCTGGCGGATGGCGAGGCTGCGGCCGAGCCGGCGCCGCGCCGCGCGTTCGATGCCCGCCGCCAGCTCAGCGAGCGCGGCATCGTCGGGCGCCGGCGGCGCTTCGGTCAGCGGCCGGTGCGTGAGGCTCTCAAACAAGGTTCGGCGCATCAGAGATCGTGTCCCGAATAAGAGCAATTGAACGATTTGTTGCAGAGCGGGAAATCGGCGACGATGTTGCCCTCGATCGCCGCTTCAAGAAGCGGCCACTGGAACCACGACGGATCGCGCAAGTGACAGCGCGCGACGCGCGACCCGTCGAGGCGCACCCAGACCAGCACGTCGCCGCGGAAGCTCTCGGCCAGGCCAAGACCCTCGGCGGCGGCGCCACTGTCGAGCGCCGTGACGATCGCGCCGTCCGGCAGGCGTTCGAGAATCTGTTCGATGAGCGCGAGGCTCTGCTCGACCTCGCGGATGCGAATCCAGACGCGCGCATTGACGTCGCCCGCCGTGAGCACCGGCACCGTGAAGGCAAGCCGGTCGTAAGGCGCGTAGCCGGGAGCCTTGCGCGCGTCGACATTGCGTCCGCTCGCCCGCCCGACATAGCCGGCGGCGCCGAACTGCCGCGCCAGTTCGGCGGGCAAGATGCCGGTCGTCGCGGTGCGGTCCTGCAGCGATGCGGTATTGTCGTAGAGCTCGATCAGGCGCGGAAACCGCTGCCGGATCTGCCGCAGTAATTCGCGGATGCGGGGCGCGCCGTCGGGGTTGAGATCGGCAGCGACGCCGCCAGGGACGACGCGATCCATCATCAGGCGATGACCGAACGCATCGTTCGCCGCCCGCAGCACGTGCTCGCGTAAAATCCCGCAATGCGCGTGCATCAGCGAAAACGACGCGTCGTTGCAGATCGCGCCGATATCGCCGAGATGGTTGGCGAGCCGCTCCAGTTCCGCCATCAGCGCGCGAAGAAATTGCGCGCGCGGTGGCGCTTCGAAAGCGAGCGCGGCTTCGACCGCATGCGCAAACGCGATGCCATAAGCGACAGTGCTGTCGCCCGAGGTGCGCGCGGCCAATTTTGCCGCTTGCGCGATGGGAGCATCCGTCATGAGCGACTCGATTCCCTTGTGCACGTAGCCAAGCCGCTCTTCGAGCCGCACCACCGTCTCGCCGCCGGCGGTGAAGCGGAAATGTCCCGGCTCGATGATCCCGGCGTGCACCGGGCCGACCGGGATCTGATGCAGGCTCTCGCCCTCGACGGGAAGGAACTGATAGGCGGCATGCGCCGCCGGCGCCGCTTCGCGCGCGCCGAGCGGATGCTGCACGGTCCAAAAGCCGAGATCGAGCCACGGCCGCGAATCCGGCGAGCCGATAGCGACGTAGCCATAGAGACTGCGAATGGCGCGTTCGAGACGGATGGCGGGCGGGTGCAATGCGCCGACCGAGGGATAGCTTCCATCCGGGCAGGCGAGACTTGCCACCGCGATACCGCCGTCGGCGTCGTCCATGATCGCCATGTGAACCATGGGAAGCGCCGCCCGATCGGCCCAAAGCCCGAGAAGCGTGGCCTCGCCTGCGGCGATTTCGCTCGCCACTTGGCGCCAGGCGTGCGCCGTCACGGTAAAGCGCGGCCACGGCCGATGGTTCTCGGCGCGCTCGCCCTGGCTGATGATGTCGAAGGGCGTTGCCATCGGACTATCCGAGCAATCCGGCGACGTTCTGAAACCACGCCACCAAGGCCGGCGGCATGTAGATGCCGGCGGCGAACACGATGGCGAGATGCGCGAACATCGGCACGTAGGAGGCTTGCGCCTTGGCGCTCGGCCCGCGCGGCTCGCCGAAGGCGATGCTGTTGATGCGCAGGAAAAGTCCGGCGAGACCGACCAGCAGGCCGAACACCAGAATGATCGCGAGCGCCGGCGCGCGGGCGAAAGTCGAGCTCACCACCAGAAACTCGCTCATGAAAATACCGAGCGGCGGCAGGCCGGCGATCGCCACGACGCCGAGGATCAGGCCCCAGCCCAGCGTCGGATGCGTCTCGGTGAGGCCGCCGATGTCGGCGATCCGCTGCGTGCCTTTGACCTGCGCGACATGGCCGACGGCGAAGAAGATCGCCGACTTGGTCAGCGAATGCATGGTCATGTGCAGCAGGCCGGCGAAATTGGCGATCGGGCCGCCCATGCCGAAAGCGAAGGTGATGATGCCCATGTGCTCGATCGACGAATAGGCGAACATGCGCTTGATGTCGCGGCGGCGGTAGAGCATGAACGCAGCGAACACCAGCGAGATCAAGCCAAGCGTCACCATCAGCGGGCCGGGCGCCAGCGCGCCGGCATTTGCCGCCAGCAGCATCTTGAATCGCAGCAGCGCGTAGAGCGCGACGTTGAGCAGCAGTCCCGACAGCACCGCCGAGATCGGGGTCGGACCCTCGGCATGGGCGTCCGGCAGCCAGGCATGCAGCGGCGCCAGCCCCACTTTGGTGCCGTAGCCGAGCAACAGAAAGACGAAGGCGAGATCGAGCAGCGCTGGATCGAAGCCGCCGGCGCGTTTGACCAGCACGGTCCACACCATGGCGTCGAGACCTTCGCCGACGACCGGCCGCGCCGCCATGTAAACAAGAATGGTGCCGAACAAAGCGAGCGCGATGCCGACGCTGCCGAGGATGAAATATTTCCACGCCGCTTCGAGCGCTTCATGGGTGCGGTAGATGCCGACCATCAGCACCGTGGTCAGCGTCGCCATCTCGATCGCCACCCACATCAGGCCAATATTGTTGGCGATGAGCGCCAGATTCATCGCAAACATCAGCACCTGATACATGGCGTGATAGAAACGCACGAACGGCGGCGTCAGCCGTCCGGTTTCGAGCTCATGGGCGATGTAGCTCGCGCTGAACACGCTGGTGGTGAAACCGACAAATGTGGTCAGCACGATGAAGGTGGCGTTGAGATCGTCGACCAAGAGGTAGGGCCCTGTCGTCGGCCGCCGGAAAAGCATCGACAGCGCGCAGATGAGCGTCAGCATCGTCGCCACGACGTTGAGCCGCGCCGTCATGCGGTAGCCGGGCAGCACCGCCAACAGCGCCGCGGATAGCGCCGGGATCAAAAGAACGCCGGTCAGCGCGTCGATTGTCATCGCCGCTCTCCGCGGAACTGGTCGAGCGCCTGCACGTCCACGGTGTCGAAGCGCTCGCGAATGCGGAACAGGAATATTCCGATCACGATGAAGGCGATCAGGATCGAGAACGCGACACTGATCTCGACCACGAGCGGCATGCCCTTGGCGCCGGTCGCCGCCAGAACGAGGCCGTTCTCGAGCGACATGAAGCCGATCACCTGGCTGACCGCATTGAATCGCGTCACCATCATCAGGAGGCCGAGCAGCACCACGGCAAGCGCGAAGGCGAGATCCTCCTGCGCCAGCGGATCGGCGTTGTGCGTCACCCGCAGCATCACCACCATGGACAGCGCCACCAGCCCCATGCCGGCAAGCATGGTGAAGCCGACGCCGACCACCTTCTCGATCTCGCGATGAATGCCAAGCTGGACGATCATGCGGTGCAGCGTCACCGGAATGACGATCGCCTTGAACACCAGCGCGATGCCGGCGGTGACATAAAGATGCGGCGCGTCCTGGATCAAAGCCTGCCAGGCGACCGAGGCCGCCAGGACCAGGGCATGCAGCGCATAGACGTTGAGCAGTGCATAAAGGCGGTCCTGATAGAGCTCGAGAAAGCTGATCAGCACCAGCGTGCCGGCAAGCAGATGCGCGACGTCGAAATCGATCCGGCTCATCAGAAGCTCCCCGACACGAAGCGCAACAGCGTCGCAAGAAGTCCGAGCATCAGCGCCGCACCCAAATATTCCGGCACGCGGAACACGCGCATCTTGGCGATCGAGGTCTCAAACAAGGCTAAGAGAAAGCCGCCGACGGAAAGCTTGCCGATATAGGCGCCGGCGCCGAGCGCGAGGGTCGGAACCGCGGCAGCCGCCAACTCGATTCCCCAGGGCGCGAACAGGCAGGCGATCAGCGACACGTAAAGAACGAGCTTGAGCGCGGCGGCGAGCTCGATCAGCGCCAGATGGCGGCCGGAATATTCCAGCACCATGGCCTCGTGCACCATGGTCAGTTCGAGGTGGGTCGCCGGATTGTCGATCGGGATGCGGCCGTTCTCGGCGATCGCGATCATGATCAGCGCGACGAGTCCCATTCCGAGCGAGACCCGCAGCCCGACCGCCGGCGACGCCATGAACGCGGCCATGGTGGACAGCTGCGTCGAGCCGGCGATCAGCGCCAGGGTGAACACGATCATGAGCATCGCCGGCTCGGCGAGCGAGGCGATCATCACTTCGCGGCTCGAGCCGATGCCGCCGAAGCTCGTGCCGACGTCGAGACCGGCGAGCGCCAGGAAAAAACGCGCGCTGCCGAGCAGCGCAATGATGGCGATGAAATCGGCCGACCAGGAGAATGTGAGATCGGTGCGGAAGGTCGGCACCAGCGACGCCGCGACCCAGGTGGCGGCGAAGATCAGATAGGGCGTGACGCGGAACAGCCATGATGCGCTCTGCGCCAGCACCACCTCCTTGCGCGTCAGGCGCACCAGATCGAGATAGGGCTGGATCAGCGGCGGGCCCTGCCGGCGAAGAAGGCGTGCCTTCATCTTGCGCACGAAGCCGACGAACAGCGGCGCCACCAGCAGCACCAGCAGCATCTGCGCGCCTTGGATGGTCAAATCGCGGATCAGGACCATATCGCGAGCACCAAGAGGAGAAAGACCAGCGCGCCGAATACCAGACTGAGAAACTGGCGGATGGTGAGGAATTGCAGGCGATTGAGCCGATCGGCGGCGATACCGATGCCGGTCGCGATCGGCGCATAGAGCGTGTCCCAGATCAGATCGCGCATCTCGACGGTAAGCCGCGCCGGCCGCATGTCGCCGGGCGGCGGCATCTCGACTGTCTCGCGGGCGTGGAACACCGATGTGCCGAAGACGCGGCGGATCGGCTGGGCAAAGCTCATCGCCGTGTATTGCGTCGCCGGGCTGGCGTCGGGGTAGCCGCAATCCCAGGCCGGCGCACGGCGCAAGCGGTCGGACGCCAGGCGGTGGATCGCCGAGGCCGCGAGCGTGCCCGACATGACCATGAACAAAAACACCAGGAGGCCGTCATAGGAGCTGCGGCTCGCGGTGATCGGGATGATGGCAAGCCATGGCGCGCCGATCTGCGGCGGCATGTGCGCGCCGATCAGTGCCGTATTGACCGGAGCCAGGGCGTCGATGAACAGGCCCGGCAGGATTCCGGCGACAAGGCACAGTGCCGCCAACAGCATCATCGCGGCCAGCGAGAAGAAGTCGGTCTCCTTCGCGGCCTCTGCTGCCGGGGTCCGCGGCCGCCCCAAAAACGTTACGCCATAGGCCTTGACGAAGCAGGCCGCCGCCAGCGCCGCCGATAGCGCCAGCAGTCCGCCGACGGCCGGCACCAACAGTTTCAAGCCCCATGATGGCAGCGCCGGACTGAGCAGGATCGCCTGGAAGGTCAGCCACTCGGAGGCAAAGCCGTTGAGCGGCGGCAGCGCCGAGATCGCGGCGCAGCCGACCAAAAAGACGAACGCGGTCTGCGGCATGCGGTGGATGAGGCCGCCGAGATGCTCCATGTCGCGCTCGCCGGTCGCTATGAGCACCGCGCCGGCGCCGAAGAACAGCAGGCTCTTGAACACCGAATGATTGAACACGTGAAACAGCGCGGCGGTGAGCGCCAGCGCCGCGGCGAAAGGCAGGCCGTAAGTCTGGAACGCGAGCGCCAGCCCAAGCCCGATGAAGATGATGCCGATATTTTCCACGGTGTGATAGGCGAGCAGCCGCTTAAGATCGTGCTGCATCAGCGCATAGAGCACGCCCATCACCGCGGTGACGCCGCCGGCCGCCAGCACGACGATACTCCACCACCAGGCCGGCGCGCCGGTAAGCTCGAACACGATGCGCACGAAGGCGTAGACGGCGATCTTGGTCATGACGCCGCTCATCAGCGCGGAGACGTGGCTCGGCGCCGCCGGGTGCGCTAGCGGCAGCCAGGCATGCAGCGGCACGATGCCGGCTTTCGATCCCGCTCCGATCAGCGCCAGGATCAAGGCGAAGGCGCCGATCGCCGCCGACGGATGCGCGGCGCGCATCGCGTCGAACGTGTAAAGTCCGCCGGGACCGGCGAGCAGGCCGAAGCCAAGCAGCAAAGCCAGCGTGCCGAAGCTCGCCATGATCAGATAAACGTAGCCGGCGTAGACGTTCTCCGGCACGCGATGATGCGACATCACCAGCGCCCATGACGTCAGCGACATGAACTCCCAGCACAGCAAAAATGTGAACGCATCGTCGGCCACGACGACCAGCGTCATGCCGGCGAGAAAAGCGGCATAGAACGGCAGCACGCGCTGCGGCGCCGTCTCGTGCTCGCCGTAACCGAGCGCGAACAGGCTTGCGCCGAACGCGCCGAGATCGACCACGATCAGGAAAAAGGCCGACAGCGCGTCAAGCCGGAAATGCGCGCCGAGCCACGGCACGCCGAGCGGCAGCGTGACGGTCAACGGCGGCGCGTCGCCGAGCAGATGCGCCGCCGCGGCGACCAACGAAATCGCGGTCACGATCATGCACGCGCCATAGGTGATGCGCGTCGCCGCGGCGGAACGGCAGAGTGCGACCGCGAGCACGGCGAGCGCCAGCAAAGCCGCGGCACAAGCGAGCGCGATGGTCAGCGTCACGGCGCTGCCCTCTTCAGCCGCACGCCGCGGCCGCCGCCGTGGCTGGGCGCGGTATCGGAAATGAGTTCGATGCCGAGCTCATCGAGGGCCGCCACGAGCTTCATCAGGGAATCGACGTTGCCGCGCACGACGTCCTCGCTCGCTTCCATGCGCTGGATCGTCGGCAGCGACAGGCCGGCCGCTTCGGCGAGCGCGCGCTGGTCGATGCCGAGGATGGCGCGGGACGCCCGTAACTGCCCGGCGGTGATCATGGTTCAGACATGAGAAGTCATGTTTTTTATATCAGTAGTCGTGATTGCCACATGATTCTCGATTTTGCAACGCTGATTTTTGAGGGGAAATACGTAGTTCTGCTGCCACGGAGGTCCGGCGGAGCGGCTTCCGGCCGATGCTGAAAGCCGTTACGGTTGACGCCCGATCCTGTTGGGAAATCCGATAGATGAGCGCCAAATCCGCGCCGCGTCCGGCGGCGTCACGCCGTGCCCGCTCGGCAAGCCAGCTCGATGCCGAGCTGGTCGACGACCTCGTCGCCGCCAACCGCACGCTGGCGCAGCTTAACGTGCTCGATGCCTTCGGCCATGTCAGCGTGCGCGACCCGCGCGATCCGCACCGCTACCTGATCTCGCGTTCGATCGCGCCGGAATCGGTGACGGCGGCCGACATTCTGCTGCTCGATCTCGACAGCCAGACCGTCGACCCCAAGGACGACGGCGTGCTGCTCTACCGCGAACGTTTCATCCACGGCGAGATCTACAAGGCGCGGCCCAACGTCAACGCGGTGGTGCACAGCCACTCGCCGACGGTGGTGCCGTTCACGGTGACGCGCGCCAAGCTGCGGCCGCTCTTGCGCAATGCCGGCTTCCTCGGGCTGGGCACGCCGCTGTTCGAGATTCGCAAATGTGTCGGCGACGGCACCGATCTGATGATCCTCACCCCGGACCTCGGCAAGGATTTGGCGAAAAAGCTCGGCAAGGACGCCGCGGTGGTGCTGATGCGCGGCCACGGCGATTCCGTGGTCGGCCCGTCGCTGCCCAATGCCGTATTCCGCGCCTATTACACCGAGATCAACGCCCGCCAGCAGCTCGCCGCCATCACCATCGGCGGCCCGATCAACTTCATGACGCGCGCCGAAGCGATGACCTAGAACGAGGCGATGCTGCGCGCCTCGGCGCGGCCCTGGGCGCTGTGGCGCAAACGGGCGCTGGCGGAACGGTGATCACACCGATGCGTGCGCAACGCCGCTCTTCGCTTTGAGCGCGTCGCCGGCGGCTTCGTAGAAACTCTGCGCTTCCGCCAGCACGATCGCGGCCGAGCGCACGGCGTGCGTTTCCGGATCGAGGCCGTCCGGCGTCACGCCTTGCGCCGCGGCCAGCGCCGCTTTGCGCAGGCGCGCCCGCGCCATGATGACGCCGTTGTCGGTCGAGACCAGGTTCTCCTTGCTGCGGTCCTGGACCGGCCCGCAGCTTTCCTGGATCGCGGCGTCTTGCATGGCGATGCCTTTGACGCCGCTATAGGACTTATGGTGCTGCTGCGCCGCGCGGTCGATCATGTAGTCGTTGTCTTTGTTGACGACCGGGCGGAACGAGCCGGGGATGAGATTGACGTGAATGCCGCCGCCATGGCGCATCACATCGAGCTCGTGCGCGGAGAGCGGCCGCGACGGATGATGGGTGAAGCACCACACCATGCAGTTCTCGTCGTCGACCGGCACGAAGGCATGGCCGTTGAGCGCGTTGTCGCCGTAGGGCGGGATCATGGTGTGGAACGGCATGATCCATTGCGTGATGCGCCAATAAAGCTTGCCCGGCATAGCCGGCCGGCGCACGCCGATCACCATGCCGCCGCGTGTCTCGATCACCTCGAAGCGCGCGTCGGTCTCCCGGGTGAATTCGGCGCCCTGGCCGGCATGCAGCGGATCGCTGCGCAGATCGTGGCGGTGCAGGAACGACACATGCACCGAATCGATGCCGCCTTCGAGCGCTTGGAGCCAGTTGCATTCCTGCGTGCGTTTACTGACGAAGCGCGAGTCGGCAGGCACCGTCGCCCATTCGAAATTCGGTTCGGGCGGCCGAAGCTCCGGCGGTCCCATATAGAGCCAGACGACGTCGCCCAGTTCGACGCACGGATAAGACGTGAGCTTGATCTTGCTGCAGAAGCCGCTCTCGACCGGCTCCGATGGCACCTCGATGCATTGGCCGGTAACGTCGTATTTCCAGCCGTGATAGGAGCAGCGCAGCCCGCTCTCCTCGTTCCGCCCGAACCACAGCGACACGCCGCGATGGGCGCAGAACTCGTCCATCACCCCGACGCGGCCGGCGCTGTCGCGGAACGCGATCAGCCGCTCGCCGAGAAGCTTCACCCGCACCGGCGGGCAATCGGGCTCCGGGATTTCCGAAGACAGCAGCGCCGGAATCCAATAGCGCCGCATCAAATCACCCATCGGCGCGCCGGGGCCGGTCAGCGTGAGGAAGTCGTTCTGTTCGCGCGAGGTCATGGCGGCAGATTATCACATCCGCCGTTGCGGTCGAGCGCACGCCCCAATGGATCGATCGCGGCGGACGAGGGTTCCGACGACGAGAAACTCTTCGGCAAAATCGCGGCAGAGAGACCGGGCTTGGTCCGCCGATCTCTATGGTGCGACAACGCGGATAAAGTTGGCGGACGGCTTGCCGTCGCGCCCACAGGGATCCCAATCGATTTGGCGGAAGTTCTTTGCCACGAGATCGATGAATGTCCGTACCTTGGCCGGCAAATGCTCGCGGTTTGGATAGAGCGCATCGACGGAAACTTCCCGTCCGCGGAACTCTCGAAGGACCGACACCAGCGCACCGGACATTAGTTCCTCAAGCACCAGATGTGTCGGCGCATAGATAAATCCCTGTCCGTTCAGGGCCGCGGCCCGTATGGCGTCGACATTATTCGTTTCGAGCGACCCCGATACGTGAACCGTGGTTTCTCCGTCCGGCCCGGCGAACGTCCATTCGCGTCCGTCCTTGCCGAACGGGGCATCGTAATAGACGATGCATTTATGCTTGGCGAGATCGGTGGGATGGCCCGGATGACCATGCTTGGCGAGGTAGGCCGGGGAGGCGCACAGTATCGACCGATAGGACGCAAGGTGTTTTCGAATCAGGCTTGAATCCGGCGCTCCGGCGTACCAGATCGCCAGATCGAAGCCCTGTTCCACGAGATCGAGCATCCGGCTCGTCGCGGTCAGATGAATCGTCACGTCCGGGTAAAGCTCATTGTATTCCGCAATCGATGGTGCGATCACCAACGGCACCGCAGGTGAAGTGTTGATCCGCAGAGTTCCTCGCGGCTTTGATTGAAGGACTTGGATGGCGTCTTCGGCGTCTTCGATTTCCGAGAGAATTTGCACACACCGCTCGTAATAGGCCCGTCCGGCCTCGGTCAGGCTGACGGTGCGCGTGGTGCGATTGAGCAGGCGAACTTGCAGCCGCTCCTCGAGCGCCTTGACATGCGTGGTGACGACGCTCGTTGCCAGATTGAGTTGTCGTGCCGCGGACGAAAAACCCCCATGTTCGGCCACCTTGACGAACGATAGCATCGATGAGACGCGGTCCATGGTCCGCCTCCTCGCGGTACCGGTTATGTATGGTATCCCCCGCCGCGCTCAAGACAGCAGCCTTCCACGATAGCCGCGTCCATGCGCCTTGCGGCTTAGCCTCCAAGGACCGTGCGGCGCTCGGTCCAGGTTCGAATTTGACCGTGCTTGCCGGCAGATCGCGCCTGACTCGAGCCAGGCGTCATTATTCGGCGGCGCCGAATAATCCATTCGGACTCCGAACAATTAAACATCGCCGGCTGCGAAATATCTCCAGACCTGCGAGGGCATCGGCCTTCGCCTGAAACTTGGAGAATTTCCATGTTGACCAAATCAACGCTTATCGCGGCCGTCGCCGTCGCGGCGGTCGGTATTGCATCCCCGGCCTTCGCTCAATCGTTCAGCGCGACATGGGGCACCGGCAACTCGATAGCCACCTACTACGATCGTGACGGAGGCCTGCACGTCGGCGCGGCGCCTCTGGACGGCAATACCCTAATCGCCGTTCGGCGCAGCGGGCTGAATGCTCTCGCGCGAGTCCGGCAGCCGAGCGTTCGGGAGATGAGCGAATTTCGCCATGGCGACTACTATGCTCCGAGCAAAATGATCGCGCGGCAGGCGACGCCCCGGGAGCAGAACGCGTTTCGTCAAGGCGACTTTTATGCGCCGACGGTCGACTAGAGACCGACATTCCGCCGGCCGGTTCGCCGCCGGCCGGCGGAATAATTTGAATGGAGAACGACGATGCCGAACGTGATCGGATGTATGGATCCATTGGCGCGCTTCCTGTCGGAAACAATCGACCACATCTACCGCGCTCACATGGAAAGAGCCCAGATGCGCCTCGCACCCACGAGGCCGATCCGACGCCGAATGGACATTCGCTGAGGTCCTGTCCGCGTGCTGGCGCTAGTCAAGTCAGCACCCGCACCGGCTTGCCGTCGAGGAAGCCGCGGATGTCCTCGACCACGCCGGCGAAGTAGCCGCGATAGTTCTGCTCGGAGACGTAGCCGAGATGCGGGGTGATGACGACATTGTCCATCTTGCGGAACGGATGGTCGAGCGGCAGCGGCTCGACGTCGAACACGTCGAGCCCGGCGCCGCCGATCTTCTTGTCGCGCAGCGCCGTAACCAGCGCCGCCTCGTCGATAATCGGGCCGCGCGAGGTGTTGATGAGGAAGGCGCCGGGCTTCATCAGCCCGATCTCGGTCTTGCCGACCAGGCCGCGCGAGCGGGCCGACAGCACGATATGGATGGTGATGAAGTCGGACTGGCGGAACAGATCGTCCTTGCTGACGTAGCCGACGCCGGCGGCCTGGCATTTCTCCGGCGTGAGATTCTGGCTCCAGGCAATCACCTTCATGCCGAAGGCCTTGGCGATCTGCGCCGTGCGGGTGCCGAGCTTGCCCAGCCCGAGCACGCCAAGCGTCATGCCTTCGAGATCGGGCCCGATGGTGGTCTGCCATTTGGCGCCGGTATGCAGCCGCGCGTTCTCGTATCCGATGTGACGCGTCAATTCGAGCATCAGCCCGATGGCGATGCCGGAGGTCGGGCTGCCGAACGAGCCGGTGCCGCAGACCGTGATGCCGCGCGCCTTGGCCGCCTCGGTGTCGATCGAGGCGTTGCGCATGCCGGTGGTGATCAGAAGCTTGAGGTCGGGCAGGGCGTCGATCACGGCCTTCGGAAAGCCGGTGCGCTCGCGCATGGCGACGACGATCTGGAACCCTTGCAGCGCGGCGATGACTTTATCCGGGCCGCCGAGATGCTCGTTGAAAACCTTGATCTCAACGTCGCCTTTGACCTTGGACCAATCGGCGACTTTGAGGACCACGTTTTGATAGTCGTCGAGAATTGCGCAGCGAACCGCCATGATTTCCACCCCGATACACGCGTGTTGGAGACGCTAGCCGTCTCACAACGGCTGGGGCAAGACAAGCGGGATGGCGACTCGCTAAACGCTAGGCACGGACTCGATAATCGGGCTGGGTATGGCCAGCTCCGCAATGTCTGCATCGCGCCGAAAGCGGCCCAATTGCTGCGTCGCCGCATAGCGCGCGATGGGCCAATCGTCGACATCGCAGCCTCTGCAATCTGAATCGAAAAAGGCTCCGACTTTTAATCGGGGCCTTCGTTGTTGTTCGGATTTGGACTCAGATGGGGGACCATCTGTATCTTCCGCTTCCGACGCAAGCCCAGCAGTCCCAGCCCGGCGAGGCCGGTGGCACAGAGCGGCCGCACCCACCGACAACGGAGCAGGGATTGATGGGCTAGGTTTAACATGCCGGGTGTAACCGAATCGCCACAATCATCGAAAATCCACCGGTATCCCTTACGTGATGTATCCGAATTGTCCTTTCGGCCACGCGGCGGGAATGGTAGCTTCCGTACACCGAAAGGGGCGGTGCTGGATGCGGATTGGACGCGTCAATTCCAAACTGAAATTCCGGTTGTTGCGGAGCGCCGCCGCCTTACCTCTATTGTTGGCCGGTCCGGCTTTGGCAGCCTCGCCAGCCGGCGACTGGTCGGGTTTCTATGCCGGCCTGACCGCGGGTGGTGTTTGGGCGAATTCACATGAGACGACGAACCTTCCCTGCACGGAGCCGGGGGGCGGTGGCTACCTTTGCATCGCAGGCATTGCAGCCAATGCTCCGGTCGCCAGTGCAGCCGGAACCGGATCATTGTCCAGCACCGGGTTTTCTGGCGGCGTAGAGGGCGGGTACAATTGGCAAAATGGTCCTGCAGTTTACGGCATAGAACTTGATTTCGAATCGTTCAAAGGCGCGTCACGAACCTCCTCGGTTCCTTCGAACGGGACAGCCGGCCCTCCCGCCGGTTCGCCCATTACGATTGGGTCATCGGTTAGCGCCGACTGGCTGTTTACTTCTCGTGCCCGCATTGGCTACGCCTTCAACGACATACTCATCTACGGAACAGGCGGCCTAGCTCTCACTAGGCTCGGCGCCAGCTATACCTACTCAGATGCGTCCGGTGGGGCAGGAACTTGGAACACAGGCCAGAATAGGGTCGGCTGGACAGCGGGTGGCGGCGTCGAATGGGCATTCAGCAAAGCGTGGTCGGTGAAAGCTGAGTATCTTTATGTGAAATTCAATTCGATCACTGCCTCGGGAACGATTCTCGGGCCCGCATTTGGCTACCATAACGCCATTAGCACGTCGGCCGATCTGACCGCACAAATTGCGCGCGCCGGCGTGAACTACAAATTCTGATCGCTGCGAACACTCGATCTTGGCCGGCGGCGCCTCTATCTTGCCCGAGCGCGATGGACGTGCCGGACTGTTCCAAACTGACAAGACCCCGGTAATATGAATAACTGGTTCGATCACATTATTTACAACACGCGCGCGCAGCCGGAGACGCCCGCGATCATTATGGAGGATCGTGTCGTCACCTACGGCATGCTCGGAACTGCCATTGACAACTGCGCGCGCCGCATAAACGATCTCCGCGTTCCGCGGGACGGGCTGGTCGCACTCATTGTGAACAACCCGATCCGGCAGATGACGCTAGGCCTCGCCGCGCATCGCATCGGCGTCCGCTCGATGGGGATTGCGCTGGCCCAGCCCACCGTCGCCGAAATGAAATTCGACGCCGTGCTGAGCGAAAGCGACGTGCAGCCCTGGCTCAATCCGACTAATCGTTTTGTCGGCGTCGACGATACCTGGTTTGCGCTGACGCCGTTTGGCGGTGCCGAACTGCCACTGCCGTTTCCTTCCGAGGAGCACGCCGTCTGCCGCCGCAGCCTGACCTCGGGCTCGACCGGTGAGCCGAAAATCATCGACAGCACAATCGGCTATATCGGACGCCATGTCGTGCCCGGCATCGCGATCTTCAACTGCGAGCGCGTTCTTGCCATGCCGGGTCTGACGTCGATCTTTGGGTACATGGTGGCCTGCGCCGTTCTGGCGAGCAGAAAGACGCTGTGCTTCGCCGAATCGCCGTTTCAAGCGATCAGGATGATCGAGCTTTTTGCGATCGATTTCATGCTGGCCGCAACCGACCAACTCATCCCGTTATCACGCGCCGCACGCAAAATGGACGCTCAAGTCCGCAGCCTAAGGACCGTCGCGGCCGGCGGCAGTATTCCGACCCGCGCTCTCGCTGAAGGCGCCATGACCTATCTTTGCAAACATCTGCGGTTCCGTTACGGGACGTCGGAAGTTGGGTTGCTTGCTGAAGCCACCGCTGCCGAAGTGCTGGCGAACCCAGGCTTTGTCGGCCATTTGCACCCGGGCTTTGACATCGGCGTATTCTCGCCGGACGGCCGCGCGCTTCCCGCGGGCGAACTTGGCATCGTCAAAGCACGGGTGAAGCCGGAGAGCAGCGAGCCGGATCCCTGGACCGATCATGGCGATGTCGGCTGGATCACCGAAGAGGGAGGTCTGTACATCGTCGGGCGTACCGCTGACATCGCTGATCTTTCCACCACCTCAGTTCGCGACATTCCTCCCGTGCACGAAGTTGAGCATCTGTTGCGCCTCGAGTGGGACGCAAGCGACGCGGCTGCGGCGCTGGTCGACGAGGGCGGCGAAACAGAAATCTGGGTTGGCACGGTCGATTGTAAGGATGCTGATGCGAAGGTGCTTGAAACGATCTTGCGGCAAAGAGGCATCCACGCCACGGTGCGTCTGTTCCCGCTGAAAGCCATCCCGCGCGGCGCCAATGGCAAGGTCCAGCGCGGTCAGTTGAAGGTGCTGATGCAAAATGCCGTGGCGCTGAGCAAATTCTAGGACCGTTTTGGCCCTCAGACTACCGTCGAGGACCGGGCATTTGTAGCGTTTATAAATGGATCAAAAATACATAGTCGATCTGTAGATTCCCGTTGCCGTTCATCCAACCCGACTAGAAGGGAATCTTGCCAACGTCCGTTGTGGGTCTTGGTCGTGTCAAAACGCTTGGAGAGACGCGGGACTTGGCGACGAACGGCGCACGTATTCTACCGGTCCGGCTATGCCCGGATCGCTGCAATGAGCGGCTGGATGCCCACGATGTTCATCACGCGGGTGACGTTGTAGGCCAACACGTGCAGTGCCATTTCGGTGGCAACCTTCGGCAAGCGCTTCATCAGGAAGTGCGTCGCCCCCATTCTCATTTTTAGCGTGCCAAAGGGATGCTCGACCGTCTCGCGACGTACCCGCATGGCCTGCGGGTTCTTGTCGAGGCGCTTTTGTACGGCCTCCAACACGTGCTCATGCTCCCATCGCGTGATTCGCCGCTCCTTTCCGGTCGTGCAGCGAGGCTTGAGCGCACAGTCACGGCATGCATTTGTCCAATAGCGCCGCAGCTGCTGGTCGCGCTCCTCGTTTGTGTAACGGTACTTCAGCTTTTCGCCGGCCGGGCAGCGGTACACATCCTCATCGCTGAGATAGACGAAGTCTTGCTTGCCGAAGCGACCCCTTGCCTCAATGCCAGAGGTCATCGGTTTGGGAAGCGTCGCCGCGATGTCGGCCTTGTGGCACTGGAGGATTTCTTCGCCGCTGTAGTAGCCGCGATCAGCAACGGCTTCGAGCTTATCGACGCCAAGGACTTGTTTCGCTTGGCAAGCGATTTTTGCCAGTTGCGCTCGATCCGAGCCATCGTTCGTTACCTCATGTGTGACGATGAGGTGATGTTTCGTGTCGACTGCGACCTGCGCATTGTAGCCGACCACGCCCGAGCCGCGGCCGCTAGTAGCCATCGAGCGACTGTCGGGATCAGTGAGCGAGATCTGCTGATCGGGCGATGCCAGCATCAGCTTCTCCATCACCGCCAGGCGCTGCATCTCGCTTTCCAGCTTGACCAATTTTTCCTTCAGATGGGCCGTCTTGGCTGCCAATTCTTCGGACGGCTCCTGTCGGTCGGCGGTGTCGAGCTGCGCAAGATAGCGCGCCACGCTCTCCTCCAACTGCGCGCGGCGCCGCTCCACCTTGTTACGCGTGAAGTTCTTGTCGCGGGTGTTGACCGCCTTGAACTTGCTGCCATCGATCGCAACGCTCGCTGTCGTCAGCAGGCCCATCTGACGGCACAGTTCGATAAATCGCACGCAAACCTGCTTGATCGCTCCACCACCGTCCTTGCGGAAGTCTGCTATCGTCTTGTGGTCAGGAGTCAGCCGGCCCGTCAGCCACATCACCTCGATATTGCGCCCAGCCTCACGCTCAAGCCGCCGGCTCGACTGAACCCGATTGAGATAACCATAGATGTAGAGCTTCAGCAGCACGGAGGGATGATAGGACGGCCGGCCCGTCGCCTCGGCGACCACTCCTTCAAATCCCAACCTCGATAAGTCGAGCTTGTCGACAAAGGCATCAATCACCCGAACCGGATTGTCATCGTTCACCCAGTCCGCCAGGCACTCCGCAAACAGTGTCGCTTGGTCGCGATCGATCCCCTCAACAAAGCGCCTCATCCCAGCCCTCCGCAGCGGCAGAATCACACTGCAGAGTGAATCACACACCGCGCGTTTTTACACAGCCAGGGTCAATTTCGACAGGACGACGCCAGCAGCGGGTCCCCGATAGGTCGGCTATGGCCCTGAAAGCAGAAGTCAGAATATCTGCGGCTGCGGTAGGTCAGGCGCGGTGTTCGGCAACGTCGCTGGCAATGGGGCGCGAAGCAGCGGGGGACTGTGAGGTTTTCTCGATCAGGCTGCCGTACTTGGCGTGCCATTTCGGGCCGGGGCCGCGCATATAATGCTTGTCCGGCCGGTACGAACCCGAACTGTAGCCGGGGATTTCCAGCAATTCGCGAAGCGTCTTCGAGATGCCACGCCACATGTTACGCTCCCTTCGCCCTTCACCGGGGCCGTTCTTGGGATTTCGCCGCCTGACCTCCTATGAGGCCAACGCGCGCCGTCAAACACAGGTTCCATTTTCAAACGTGTGTTTGACATTTATTATCGCGAGAAATCATTAAAATTTGTTGCGATTTCGGCGGAGCTTGGCCGTAATTGTGATCAGGCTTAGCGAAGCTTTAGCGCGGTCCGTAAAAGTGGATGAAAGTTCCGCAACGCGGTGCGCCAATACCGGCCGGCGGAACCGTTCTTGCCCTTAATGCGCCGGATCGCTACATCAGCGCCAAGATTTTCCCGAAATGCGCGCCTTCGCGGTCGTCACGCCTTTGCCGGCGGATCGGCCGCACAGCGCCGAGCCAGAGGGGCAGGGCGCTGATGGCCCGTCAATTCGTCTATCATATGCAAGGCCTGACCAAGGTTTATCCGGGCAACCGGAAGGTCTTGGAGGACGTCAACCTATCCTTCTATCCCGATGCCAAGATTGGCGTTCTCGGCGTCAACGGCGCCGGCAAGTCGACGCTGCTGCGCATCATGGCGGGGCTCGACACCGAATATTCCGGCGAGGCCTGGGCGGCCCAGGGCGCCCGCGTCGGCTACTTGGCGCAGGAACCTCAACTCGATCCGCAGAAGTCGGTCCGCGAAAATGTCATGGAGGGGGTCGCGTCGCAGAAGGCGATCGTCGACCGTTACAACGAGCTCGCCGTCAACTATTCCGAAGAGACCGCCGACGAGATGACCAAGCTCCAGGACGAGATCGAGGCCAAGGGGCTGTGGGATCTCGACTCCAAGGTCGATCTGGCGATGGACGCGCTGCGCTGCCCGTTCGACGAGGCCGACGTCAGCAAGCTCTCCGGCGGCGAGCGCCGCCGCGTCGCGCTATGCCGGCTCCTGCTCGAACAGCCCGAGCTCCTCTTGCTCGACGAGCCGACCAACCACCTCGACGCCGAGTCGGTGGCGTGGCTGGAAAGCTATTTGCGCAATTATCCCGGCGCCATCCTCATCGTTACCCACGACCGCTATTTCCTCGACAACGTAACGGGCTGGATTCTCGAGCTCGATCGCGGCCACGGCATTCCCTATGAGGGCAATTATTCGTCTTGGCTCGGCCAGAAGCAGAAGCGGCTGGAGCAGGAAGGCCGCGAGGAGGAAGCGCGCCAGCGCACGCTCGCCCGCGAGCAGGAATGGATTTCCGCCTCGCCGCGCGCGCGGCAAGCCAAATCCAAGGCGCGCTATGAGCGTTACGAGGAGCTGTTAAAGAAAGCCGGCGAGAAGCAGACCCAGACCGCGCAGATCGTCATCCCGGTCGCCGAGCGGCTCGGCCAGAACGTCATCGACTTCGAGAACTTGCGCAAGGGCTACGGCAACAATCTGCTGATCGACGATCTCACTTTCAAGCTGCCGGCCGGCGGCATCGTCGGCATCATCGGGCCGAACGGCGCCGGCAAGACCACTTTGTTCCGCATGATCACCGGGCAGGAGAAGCCCGACGGCGGCACCATTAAGATCGGCGAGTCGGTGCATCTCGGCTATGTCGACCAGTCGCGCGACTCGCTCGACGGCAAAAAAAGCGTCTGGGAGGAGATCTCCGGCGGCGCCGATATGCTCCAGCTCGGCAAGCGCGAGGTCAATTCGCGCGCCTATTGCTCGGCCTTCAACTTCAAGGGCGCCGACCAGCAAAAGAAAGTCGGCTCGCTGTCCGGCGGCGAGAGAAACCGCGTGCATCTCGCCAAGATGCTCAAATCCGGCGCCAACGTGCTGCTGCTCGACGAGCCGACCAACGATCTCAACGTCGACACGCTGCGCGCGCTGGAAGAGGCGCTGGAGGATTTCGCCGGCTGCGCCGTGATCATCAGCCACGACCGCTGGTTCCTCGACCGCATCGCCACCCACATGCTGGCCTTCGAGGGCGACAGCCATGTCGAGTGGTTCGAGGGCAATTTCCAGGACTACGAGAAGGACAAGATGCGGCGTCTGGGCACCGATACCGTCATCCCGCACCGGATCAAATACAAGAAATTCTCAAGGTAAATCGGCCTATTAACGACATTTGCGAGGATGGCGCTTCCCCGCCGCGACTCATATATAAGGTATAGATCGCCTCCGAGGGCTTTTTCCCAAGTATTGCCGGAGGTTGGATTGCGCGGTTCCCGCGCAAAAGGAGAAGACATTGGCAACGCGAGCGAGTGAAGCCCGGTCGACTGAGAACAAGGCCCGGGCCGAGGCGAGTTTTAAGAAAGAAGAGCGCGCCAAAGAGGGCGCCAAGGCGATGCTGGAATATCAGGCCAACGGCCGCGTTGTTCGCGAGCAAATGGCGCGCCTCAAAGCGCTACGGCTGGCCAAGGAGGCCGCCGACGCGGCGGCCCCGGCGCCGCCCGAACCCGAGAAAAAAGCCCGTCGCGCCAAGCGTTAATGCCGGCGGGGACAGCGCGGCGCGGCTGGCGACGGCCGAAGTGCCTTGAATCCGACACACCGATAGTCCATATGTGATTCGCGGCCTTATAGGCCTGCTGCGAGCCGCGTGTACGGGATCCCCGACGGACTAAACCCCGTTAATTGGCTTCTGGCTCGCTCTTTTTCACCTCATCGACAGCCCAGATCGCGCGGGATGTCCTTTTATCTCCCGCACCGCCGGCCGCAGCGCATCGCGCAGCGGCCGTGACGACGTGCACAACGGAAAGATGATTCTTTGACCGACTTTCACGACTTTAAGCTTAACGACGCCATCACCCGAGCGCTAACCGAAGAGAAATACGTAACCCCGACGCCGATCCAGGCGCAGACCGTCCCGACCGTAATGGCGGGCCGCGACGTCATCGGCATCGCGCAAACCGGAACCGGCAAAACCGCGGCATTCGCGCTGCCGATCCTGCATCGCCTCGCCGGCAACCCGCGGCCGCTCGAGCACAAAACCTGCCGCGTGTTGGTGTTGAGTCCGACGCGCGAACTGTCGGGCCAGATTCTCGATAGTTTCCGCGCCTACGGCCGGCACCTGCGGCTTAAATCGGCGCTGGTAATCGGCGGCGTCTCGATGGGCGCGCAGGTGCGCAGTGTCATGCACGGGGTCGATATCCTCGTCGCCACCCCGGGCCGGCTGCTCGATCTGGTGCAAAGCAATGCGCTGCGGCTTAACGGCGTCGAGTGCTTCGTGCTCGACGAAGCCGACCGCATGCTCGACATGGGTTTCATCAACGATATCCGCAAAATCGTCGCCAAGCTTCCGGCCAACCGGCAGACGCTGATGTTCTCCGCCACCATGCCCGGCGCCATCGCCGATCTCGCCGCGCATATGCTGCGCGATCCGGTCAAGGTCGCGGTCACGCCGGCCGCTTCGACGGTGGAGCGCATCGAGCAACGCGTCATCCGCGTCGACCGCGCCGCCAAGCCGGCAATCCTGGTCGACGTGCTGCGCAGCGAAGCCGTCGACCGCGCGCTGATCTTCACGCGCACCAAGCACGGCGCCGACAAAGTGGTGCGGCGGCTGGTGCAAGCCGGCATCGCCGCGGAAGCCATCCATGGCAACAAGTCGCAAGGCCAGCGCGAGCGCGTGCTCGCCGCGTTCCGTACCGGCAGGGTCAAGACGCTGGTTGCCACCGATATCGCCGCGCGCGGCATCAACGTCGACGGCATCAGCCATGTGGTGAATTTCGATTTGCCGAACGTGCCGGAAACCTACGTGCACCGCATCGGCCGCACCGCCCGCGCCGGCGCCGACGGTATCGCCATCTCGCTGTGCGACGCCGAGGAAATGGCGTTTCTGCGCGATATCGAAAAGCTCATCCGCATGTCGCTGCCGATGACCGATCGGCGCTCGCATCCGCAGCGCGCGGAAGCGCCGGCCGCCAAGCCCGCCGCCAAGACTGCGCCCGGCCGTCACAATGCCAACGGACACCGTGGGCAGCAGCACCGGGGTCATGGCAACGGCGCGCACAAGCAATCGCATCGCGGCGAACCCCATCGCGGCCAGCCGCGAAACGCGCAACCACGAAACGGCCAGCCGCACGACGCTCAATCGCAAGATGCCGGCATTGGCGCTGTCGCCTTCCTGCGCCGCGACGCTGCGCCGGATCGCCGTCACGGCGCGCCGCGCGTTACCGGTCAAACGAGAGGTTCATGACATGGCCAAAGAAGAGCTCCTGGAATTCGAAGGCCTGGTGACCGAGATCCTGCCCGACGCGCGCTATCGCGTACAGCTCGACAACGGTCACGCGCTGATCGCCTACACCGCGGGGCGGATGAAAAAGAACCGCATCAAGACGCTGGCCGGCGACCGCGTGACGGTCGAAGTCTCGCCCTACGACCTGGAAAAAGGCCGGATGATCTTCCGCCACAAGGACGAACGCGCCAGCACCGGTCCGCGCGCGCCGCAGCGCAATCAATACCGCCGGCGCTGATCAGTCAAAAACCAGCCGTCAGCACCACGGCTTGACCGGCTTAACGTCGCCCGGCGCGATGCCGCCGAGGTGCGCCTTGATGTCCTCATATTGCGGATCGTCGGGCGCGTAGACGAGCTCGCCCTCGGCGATCGGGTCCGGCCATAGCGAGCGCAAATGCAGCGTGATGGTGCCGTCATTGGTCATCTCCGCCGTGCCGATGCTGTCGATGGCCGCGCAGGGTATCGCGTCGCTCGGTCTGTCCTGCGCCGCGGCGGCGCCGGCGAAGCTTGCGGCGACCACGACAACGACCGCCAGACTTCGGGGCGACATCGGCGAAAACTCCTGCTAGTACGGCGCCAGCATAGTCGAATCGACCGCTGAAGTCGCAACGTCTGGACGCCGAACAATGGAAGATTGGAGCGCCCGCCAATATCTCAAATTCGAAGACGAACGCACCCGGCCGCCGCGCGATCTCTTGGCGCAAGTGCCGCTGCCGCGGCCCCGCCTCGCCGTCGATCTCGGCTGCGGGCCCGGCAACTCGACCGAGCTGATCGTCGAGCGCTTCCCGCAATCGCAAGTCGTCGGGCTCGATTCCTCGCCGGACATGCTGCGCAAGGCCCGCGAGCGGCTGCCGCAATGCAAGTTCATCGAGGGCGATATCGCGACCTGGACGCCAGATCCCTCAACCGATCTCATTTTCGGCAATGCGGTGATGCAATGGCTGCCGGATCATCCGGCGATCATGCGGCGGCTTCTTGAAGCGATGCCGCAGGGCGGCGTGCTGGCGATCCAGATGCCGGACAATACCCGCGAGCCGGCATTGCGCTTTCAAAAGGAAGTCGGCGAGGCCGGTCCGTGGAAGGATCATCCGGAGGTCAAGGCGGCGCCGCGCGAGCATCTTCCTTCGGCCGAGGACTATTACGACTTGCTCAAGCCCGCGTGCTCGCGCCTCGACATTTGGCACACCGTCTATAATCACGTCATGGCGTCGCCGGCGGCGATCACCGAATGGTTCAAGGGCTCCTCGCTGCAGCCGTTCCTCTCCCCGCTGTCCGCCGCGGAGCGCGAGAAATTCCTCGCCGCTTACACCGCCAAGTGCGTCGAGGCCTACAAGCCGCGCTACGACGGCAAAGTGCTGCTGCGCTTCCCGCGGCTGTTCATCCTGGCGGTGCGATGAAATTCTCTAGCGCTCTGCTCGGCATTGTCTTGCTGGGCGGCGCGTTTGGCGTTCATCCCGCATTCGCCGACAGCGCGTTCGAGGCCTGGCTGCAAGCGCTGTGGCCGCAGGCGCAGGCCCTCGGTGTGTCGCGCGCCAGCTTCGATGCCGCGACGCGCGGGCTCGAGCCAGATCTGACGCTGCCCGATCTCATCTTGCCCGGACGGCCGCAAAAGCCGCCGCCGGGCCAGCCGGAATTCGTCGAAACGCCGGCCGATTATCTCAAAGAGCCGGCGATCGAACGGCTCGCCGCGCAAGGCCGCAAGCTCCTCGCGCAATACCGCGCGCCGCTTGAGACAATCGAGCGCCAATACGGCGTGCCGCCCACCATTCTGCTCGCGATCTTCGGCCGCGAAACCGACTTCGGCCGCGCCGCCGATACCAAGAATGCCATCCGTGTTTTGGCGACGCAGGCCTATTACGGCCAGCGCAAGGATAAATTCCGCGAGGAATTTCTGCTGGCGCTGCAAATCCTGCAGCGCGGCGACGTCGCGCTTGCCGACATGAAAAGCTCCTGGGCCGGCGCCATGGGGCTGACGCAATTCCTGCCGTCGGATTATCTGAAATACGCGGTGGATTTCGAGCACACCGGCAAAGCCGACATCTGGCATTCGGTGCCGGACGCGCTCGCCTCGGCGGCCAAGCAGCTCGTCGACAAAGGCTGGCAGCCCGGTCTGCAGTGGGCCTATGAGATGCATCCGCCGGCCACTGTCGACTGTACCATCGGCGTGCCGGACTACACCTTGCCCATTGCCGAGTGGCTCAAGCGCGGTTTCGTGCCGGCCTACGGCCGCGCGATCTCCGCCGCCGAGCGCGCCGAGCCGGCCTCGCTGCTGCAGCCGGCCGGGCTCTACGGGCCGTCGTTTCTCGCCACCGCGAATTATTTCGTCATCAAGCAGTACAATTTCTCCGATCTCTACGTTTTGTTTGTCGGGCATCTCGCCGACCGCATAACCGATCCGCGCCCGTTCGAGACGCCATGGGCCAAGGTGGCGCAGCTGCCGACCGGCGATCTCGACCGCATGCAGCAAATACTCACCGCGCGCGGCTACTACCACGACAAGATCGACGGCAAGGCCGGCATGCTGACGCGCTCAGCCCTCGGCGCCTATCAGAAGAAAAGCGGCCTGCGGGTCGATTGCTGGCCGACGGCCGCGGTCTTGCAGCAGATGCAAGCGCATTGACGAACCGCCGCGCCATTTTCCACAATACGGCTCATGCGCATCACCGCCGCCGTGGTCAGCGAGAAATCGGGCCCCTTCGTCATCGACACGCTGGAGCTCTGCGAGCCCCGCGCCGATGAGCTTGTCGTCCGCATCGTGGCGAGCGGCATGTGCCAGACCGACCTGCACGGCCGCGACGGCTATTTCGCCAGTCCCTATCCCGCCGTTTACGGTCACGAAGGCGCCGGCGTGGTGCATGCGGTCGGCGCCGCGGTGCGCGATTTTGCGCCGGGCGACCATGTGGTGATGTCCTATCCGTGGTGCGGCGATTGCGACAATTGCCGCGACGGCGGAACCAATCATTGCTTGGCCGGCCGCAAGCTGAAAATGGGCGGCACGCGCTATGACGGCTCGACGCTATTGTCGAAAGACGGTGCGCCGGTCTATAGCGCGTTCTTTCAGCAATCCTCGTTCGGCACGTTCGCGCTGACTCAGGCGCGCTGGGCGGTCAAAGTGCGCAAGGACGCCCCGCTGGAACAGCTCGGCCCGCTCGCCTGCTCGGGCCAGACCGGCGCCGGCGCCGTGCTCAATGTCATGCAGCCCGCTCCCGGCGACAGCATCGCCATCTTCGGCGTCGGCGCAGTCGGGCTGTCGGCGCTGATGGCGGCGAAGATCGCCGGCTGCGATCCGATCGTCGCGGTGGACGTGCACGCGCACCGGCTGGCGCTCGCCCAGGAGCTCGGCGCCACCTGCACGATCAACTACAAAAGCTGCCCCGACGTCGTCGGCACGATTCGCAATCTCACCGGCAACGGCGTGCGTTATGCCGCCGACACCTCGGCGGTGCCGCTGGTCCTGCGCCAAGCCATCGAAGCGCTGATGCCGGGCGGCAGCTGCGTGCTGCTCGGCAGCGCGCCGAAAGGCACCGATGCGTCGTTCGAAATGCCGTTTTTGCAGCAGGGCCGTTCCGTGCGCGGCGTGGTGCAAGGCGACAGCGTGCCGAAGGAATTCATCCCCAAGCTGGTCGACCTCGTCGTCGAAGGCAAATTCCCGATCGAGAGGATGATCAAGTTTTACGAACTATCCGACATCAATCTGGCGGCGCAGGAATCCTCCGCCGGCATTACCATCAAGCCGGTGCTGCGGATGCCTATTTAACCTCTCCCCGCGGCGCGGGGAGAGGTCGAGCGAAGCGAGGGTGAGGGGGCCTCTCCGCGATTCTGAGCGTTTCGCATTGATGCAGCGGCGTCGCAGAGGCGGCCGCAAGTCTGAATCCAGCGGTTAGGCCCCTCATCCGACCTTCTCCCCGCGCGGCGGGGAGAAGGAGGAGCTAATCGTCGCCCGGCACGGCGTCCGGAAGGCTGTCGTCGTCCTCGCCGGAACTGTGTTCGCGCGCATGCGCGCTCGCCTTGATCGAGCCGGTGAAACGCGGCTCGCCTTCGTGCCGCGCGGCATATTGCCCGCGCGCCCGCGCCGCGGCGACTTCGCCGGGGATCGCCGAAGGCTCGCAGATGTGGCGGCCATTATAGCGCCGCATCAGATCGACGTGGATATGATTGTAGTGATAGACGTTGGCGCCCGGCGCCAGCACCGTGGAAAACTCCTCGCAGGCGGCGGCCTGCACGTCGTGCAGAAAGCCCTGCTCCTCCGGCGTGCCGTGCCAGCCGTATTGCACGCTGACCTTATGGCCGTCGGCAAGATCGAATTCGGCGACGTCGAGCGCGTTGCCGAAGGCATGCTCGGAAATATGCGCATTGGGATTACCGTTCATGCCGCGGCATGAATAAGCAGAAATCTGTTTGATCTCGACGACCGGCTGGCGAAACCAGTGCGCCGCCGCGGGCTGCACCGCGCCGGCGATCCATTGATCGAGCGCCGACATGATCGGGCAGGCGAGCGTCGCCGGCGGCTGCACCTGCACCGGCACTGTGGCAGCGGCGACCGCCGGCGCCGGCGGCCCGAGCGGCGGCACCGGGCCGCTCGCGGCTGGTGGCGGCGCTGGCGAATAGTTCGGCGCGCCCGGTTCGCCGTAATAAGGATGCGGCGGACCGCCCGGAATGCCAACGTCGTCGTCGGCCGTTCCCGGCGGCCCGAGTGACAGCGGCTCGCCGATTTGCACGGCCGGCTGCGGCGCCGGATAGGATTGCGGCGGGGGGTAGACTTGGGTCGCCGGATAGCTTTGCGGCGGCGGATAAGATTGCGGCGCGCCGGTTTGCACCGGCGGCAACGGACGCGACTGGATCGCCGGTGACGCGCCCGGCCAATCCTGCGGCATCCCAGTCCGCGGCATCGACGGATTGGGGATCGCGCCCGGCGGCACCGGCTCGTCGTCGTAGGACAGCGGCGCGCTTTCGCCCAGCGCCGAGACCCGCAGCGGATAATCGATGCCGCAGGCGCCAGGTCCTTCGATGGCGGCGATGCGCACGCGTCCCGCGGTGTCGTTCACCGCGCCGGAGTTCAGGCACGTAAGTTCCGCCTCGTGCCGCCACGGCTCGCGCTCGGCCAGCATGTAATGGCTGCAGCCGGCGACGGCGACCAGAGCGACGAGGACGAGGGAGCTGACGAGATACCAGCGAACTCCACGCGTCATGCGCGGACAATGCGAGGAATTCCGTTAAGGACTATTCAACGATAAGAGGCGGCGTCAGAGCATGATCCGGAAAAGCGGCAGCCGGTTTTCCGAAAAGATCGTGCTCCGGAAAGCTGCAGCGATCCGTTAACCATGACCCCTTGATCCGCGGGAGCCTTTCGGGCCACATCGCGGCAACGAATGAGGGGATGGAAATGCTTTCCGCGCTGGATCTTGCCCGCCGCATCGAGGCCGGCGACTTAAAGCCCCGCGACGCGGTCGAGCTTTGCGCCGACGCCATCGCCGCGCGTGAGAAAGATGTCGGCGCCTTCGTCGTGCTCGATCTCGACGCGGCGCGCCGCGCCGCCGATGCGACCGGGCTTGCGGCCTTGCCGCTGCGCGGCGTGCCGGTGGCGTTTAAGGACATCTTCGCCACCGCCGATCTGCCGACGCAATATGGCTCGCCGATCTATGCCGGCTACCGGCCGCCGGCCGACGCCAGCGCGGTGGCGCTGACGCGCCGCGCCGGCGGCGTCATGATCGGCAAGACGGTGACGACACAGTTCGCTTCGCTGGTGCCGTCGGCGACGCGCAATCCGCATAATCTCGACCACACGCCGGGCGGCTCCTCGGCAGGCTCCGCCGCCGCGGTCGCCGCAGGCTTTGTGCCGATCACCTTCGGCACGCAGACTGCGGGTTCGGTGATCCGGCCTGCCGCGTTTTGCGGCGTCGCCGGGTTCAAGCCGTCCTACCGGCTGATCCCGATGGTCGGCGTCAAAGACGTGTCCTGGCATCTCGACACCGCCGGCCTGTTCGGCTCAGGCGTCGCCGATGTGGCCTTCGCCGCGGCGGTGGTGCTGGACCGCGATCTGCGCGTCGATCGCGCCGCGCCCTCAGGCCCGCGCATCGCGCTCACCCGCACGCATCTGTGGCAAGAAGCGAGCGCGGCAATGCAAAAGGCCGTCGAGACCGCGGGAAGTATTGCGGCTTCGGCCGGCGCCAAAGTGACGGCGCTGACGCTGCCGCCGGTCCTGGAAGACGCCTACGAGGCGCAATACACCATCCAGGATTACGAGAATGTCCGCGCGCTCGCCTTCGAATACGACCGCCACCGCGACCGTATCGACCCGATGTTGCGCGCGCACCTCACCGCCGCGCTGGCGATCACCGCCGACCAGTACGATGCGGCGCGGCGCACCGCGAGCCGCGGCCGGCAGGCGCTGGCCGATGCCATGGCGGATTTCGACGTCATCCTCACGCCGTCAGCGCCCGGCGCCGCGCCGGCCGGTTTAGGCGCCACCGGCAATCCGCTGTTCAACCGGCTGTGGACGCTGATGGGCGCGCCGTGCGTCAACGTGCCGGGCTTGAGCGACAACGAACTGCCGCTCGGCATCCAAATCGTCGGCCGCTTCGGTCGCGATCGCTTAGCGCTCGAAGCGGCGCTGTTCGTCGAGCAGGCGATCAAGCGGAAGGCGGGCGGGTGAACCCTTTCACAGCGGTCAGGCGGCCGCCAACCGGCCCGGGCTTCTGAGCTGGCGCAGGGCTAATAGATTTCGAGGCAAGCGCAGTGATCGCGCTCGAATTCACCGATGGCTTCGGCGTGGTCCCGCAAAAACGCTTCAATCATCGCCGTGATCTGATTGCCGCATCAGAGCCTGATAATCTTGGGCGGCGGGCCGAGCAGTCCCGCCATGTCCACGAAATCAGCATCGAGCGTAACGAGAACGTATCCGTTCGTCTTCGCATAGTTCCAGATCGTATGATCGTCCGCTTGCTGCAATCCGAGCAGACGCACCTGGCTCGATTCCGGAAACAGATCGTTCAATTGTCGGCACAGTCTGAAGCTCAAGTTCTCATCGAACAGAAGCTTCATTTTGCGGTGACGATGCGCCGCTCACGGTCCGCCGCATACGCAAGGCAGGCCCGAATGTCATCGTCGGTAAGCTCCGGGTAATCGGCAATGATTTGCTGGTGCGACATTCCGGCCGCTAACCAGCCGAGCACATCGGCGACTGCGATACGTAGGCCGCGAATGCAGGGCCTGCCGCCGCGTTTGCCCGGCTCGATCGTGACGATCTGCTGATAGTTCATGGCACCATCGCTCAGTTAAGCGTCAGCATAGCAAATAACTGTTCATTCGTCATCTGCCATCGGGCTCAACAGCGCGTCGGTTTGAGAAGGGACGGCGAGTGGAAGCCGGCGTAAGCTTACGCGTCCGCATTCTCGAACATGAAAATGTCGACACCGCCGGTGGCGAAGGTCTGCACGTCGGCCACCGCCGCCTGGCCTTCGGCGCTGGCGAAGCCTTTTTGGATCGCCGCCATGTCGTCGAAATATAAAATCGCGATCAGGTGATAGGGCGCCGGACCGCCCGGCGTCGCGATGCCGCCTTTGCTGATCTCGTATTTGCGCAGGCCGGGAATTTTCTTGGCGAGCGGAATGTGCTTTTCGGCGTAGTGCCTGTCGAAAGCGGCCGCGTCGCGCGGAGTTTTGTACATGACCAGAAGCCGAGCCATCGCGTTTCTCCCTGCTATCGCCGAGCGGTACCACCCTCCACCGCCAAGCTGCAAACCGCGTCATGGTCGGACTTGTTCCGACCGACGACGCGTCAGACTCGGAGCCGGGAAATTCGGTCACAGGTCTATTGACAATAGTCCCCGATATGGATACATATGCTGCGAATCAAATCTTGCCCAGAAAGGACGCCTGGCGGAGGCAAACCGGCAGGTGGGGCAAGTACGGTTCCCGCGGGCGGATTTGCAGTCCGCTCCCGGGCGGCTCCGGGCCAAAACGCCCGGCCGGCACGATGACCGGCCTGCGGGCTCATAACGCCCGCTGCACTGGGACGGCCGGGAGCGGATAACACCCGCTCCTAACTAGTTCCGTCCCAGGAAGTGCGTGAACTGGAGCTGAGCGGTGGCGTTCGGTCGCCCCCGCAAGTGCCGTGGTGGAACGCCGGCAGGCGAGCGCGCCCGAAGCGGAAGGGCGGCGCAAGCCGCCTTCTCCGTGGCGCGCCCCGCGCGCCGTATGTGTGCGGGCCGTGGAATATCGCGTCTGCCGGCGTTCCGCTTCCTTTCTTTTTTCGTAGCCCGGATGAGCGAAGCGAAATCCGGGAGCGGCATAAAAGCTCGTCGATCGTACCCGGATATCGCTCCGCTCATCCGGGCTACGGTCCGTTCGACATCGCTGTTTGACATCGCTCGCGCGCTCGTCGCCGCGCGGAGACGGAAGAGCTTTACTCCGCCGCGGTCTGCGCGCCGGCCAGCGGATCGTAATTGAGGATCGGCGCCAGCCAGCGTTCCGCTTCGGCGGGCGAGAGGCCTTTGCGTCTGGCGTAGTCCGCGACCTGGTCGCGCTCGATCTTGCCGACGCCGAAATAATAGCTGTCGGGATGACTGAAATAGAGCCCGCACACGGACGCGCCCGGCCACATGGCGAAACTTTCGGTGAGCTTGACGCCGATGGCGCGTTCGCCGTCGAGGAGCTTGAACAGCGTTTCCTTCTCGGTGTGATCGGGCTGCGCCGGATAGCCGGGCGCCGGCCGGATGCCGCGATACGCCTCCGCGATCAACTCGCTGCTGCCGAGCGTTTCGTCGGACGCGTAAGCCCAGAATTCGCGGCGCACGCGCTGATGCATGCGCTCGGCGAGCGCTTCTGCCAAACGGTCGGCCAGCGCTTTGGCCATGATCGCCGAATAATCGTCGTTGGCGTGCTTGAAGCGCTCGGCCACCGCGTCCTCGCCGAGCCCGGCGGTCACCGCGAAGGTGCCGATATAGTCGGCAAGCGCGCTGGCGCGCGGCGCGACGAAATCGGCCAGCGCGACATTGGCGCGGCCTTCGCGGCGCGCCAGCTGCTGGCGCAGCGTGTGCAGCGTCGCGATCGGGTGGCTGCGCGCTTCCTCGGCGAAGAGGAGAATGTCGTCGCCGTCGCTGTTGGCGGGCCAGAAGCCGACCACCGCGCCGGCGCGGAACCATTGCTCGTCGGCCATCTTGCGCAGCATGGCTTGCGCATCGGCAAACAGGCTGCGCGCCGCCTCGCCGACTTTCTTATCGTCGAGGATCGCCGGATATTTGCCGTTAAGCTCCCAGGTGGCGAAGAACGGCGACCAGTCGATGTAGTCGATGAGCTCGGCCAGCGGGATGTCGGAGAATTTGCGCGTGCCGAGAAACTGCGGCGCCGGCGGCACATAACGGCCGGACCAGTCGAGCTTGAGCGCATTGGCGCGCGCATCGGCGAGCGACAGCCGCTGCTTGTTCGCTTCGCCGCGCGCATGCGCCGCAGCGATCCGCGCATATTCGGCGCGGACATCGGCGATGGTGCGTCCCCGCGCCTCGCGCGACAGCAGCGCCGACACCACGCCGACCGCGCGGCTGGCGTCGTTGACATAGACCGCCTGGCCGCGCCGGTAGTGCGGGTGAATCTTCACCGCGGTGTGCACGCGGCTCGTGGTGGCGCCGCCGATGAGCAACGGCACGTCAAAGCCCTGCCGCTCCATCTCGGCGGCGACATGGCACATTTCATCGAGCGAGGGCGTGATCAGCCCCGACAGTCCGATAATGTCCGCCCGCTCTTCCTTCGCCGCCTGCAAAATCTTCTCCGCCGGCACCATGACGCCGAGATCGACGACGTCGTAATTGTTGCACTGGAGCACGACGCCAACGATGTTCTTGCCGATGTCGTGGACGTCGCCCTTGACGGTGGCCATCACGATCTTGCCGTTGGCCGAGACATGGGCGCGGCCGTCCTTGTCCTGCTCCATATAGGGCAACAGATAGGAGACGGCCTGCTTCATCACCCGGGCCGATTTGACCACCTGCGGCAGAAACATCCGCCCCGAGCCGAACAGGTCGCCGACAATATTCATGCCGTCCATCAGCGGCCCTTCGATCACGGCGAGCGGCCGCGGCGCCTTGAGCCGCGCCTGCTCGACGTCGGCCTCGATGAAATCGGTGATGCCGTGGACGAGCGCGTGCGACAGCCGCTTCTCCACCGGCCATTCGCGCCAGGCGAGATCGGCTTCCTTTTTCTCCTTGCCGTGACCGCGATGCCGCTCGGCCAGCGCCAACAGCCGCTCGGCGGCATCGGCGCGGCGATTGAGCACGACGTCTTCGCAAGATTCGCGCAGTTCCGGATCGAGGTCGTCATAGACCGCCATCTGTCCGGCATTGACGATGCCCATATCCATGCCGGCCTTGATGGCGTGGTAGAGGAACACCGAATGCATCGCCTCGCGCACCGCTTCGTTGCCGCGGAACGAGAACGACAGGTTCGACACGCCGCCGGAAATATGCGCGTGCGGCAGGTTCGCCCGGATCCAGCGCGCCGCCTCGATGAAGGCAACGCCGTAGCCGTTGTGCTCGTCCATGCCGGTGGCGATGGCAAAGATATTCGGATCGAAAATGATGTCCTGCGGCGGAAAGCCGACGCGGTGGACCAGAATGTCGTAGGCGCGGGCGCAGATCTTCTGCTTCTTTTCGAGCGTGTCGGCTTGGCCGGCTTCGTCGAAGGCCATGACCACGACAGCGGCGCCGTAGCGGCGCACCAGCTCGGCATGGCGGATGAACGCCTCTTCGCCCTCCTTGAGCGAAATCGAATTGACCACGGGTTTGCCCTGCACGCATTTGAGCCCGGCTTCGATCACCGAGAATTTCGAGGAGTCGATCATCACCGGCACGCGGGCGATATCGGGCTCGGCGGCGATCAGGTTGAGGAAGGTGACCATCGCCTTCTCGGAATCGAGAAGCCCCTCGTCCATATTGATGTCGATGATTTGCGCGCCGTTCTCGACCTGATCGCGCGCCACCGCGAGCGCCGCCGGATAATCGCCGGCGGTGACGAGCTTGCGGAAGCGCGCCGAGCCGGTGACATTGGTGCGTTCGCCGACGTTGACGAAGGGAATTTCCGGCGTGAGCGTAAACGCTTCGAGACCGGACAGCCGCAGCCGCGGCGAGATCCCGGGGATGACGCGCGGCGTCTTGCCGGCGACGGCGCGGGCGATGGCGCGGATGTGTTCCGGCGTCGTGCCGCAGCAGCCGCCGACGATATTGACCAGGCCGGCCGCGGCGAATTCGCCGATCAGCTCCGCCATCACCTCCGGCCCTTCGTCATAGCCGCCGAATTCGTTGGGCAATCCGGCATTGGGGTAAGCGCAGATCAGCGTGTCGGCAACGCGGGCCAGTTCGGCGATATGCGCGCGCATTTCCTTGGCGCCGAGCGCGCAATTGAACCCAAGCGACAGCGGCGCGGCATGCGCGATCGAGTTCCAGAACGCTTCCGGCGTCTGGCCGGACAGCAAACGGCCGGAGCGATCGGTGATGGTGCCGGAAATCATAATGGGCACGGCGATGCCGCGCGATTTGAGCTCGTCGGCGATGGCGAAAATCGCCGCCTTGGCGTTGAGCGTGTCGAAAATCGTCTCGATCAGCAGTGCGTCGACGCCGCCGGCCAGGAGCCCGCGCACCTGCTCGGCATAAGCGAGCCGCAGCTCGTCGAAGGTGATAGCGCGAAATCCGGGATTGGAAACGTCCGGCGAGATCGAGGCGGTGCGGTTGGTCGGACCGAGCGCGCCGGCGACGAAACGCTGGCGGCCGTCTTCGTCCTGGGCGAGGCGCGCCGCCTCGTGGGCGAGCCGCGCGCCTTCCGCGTTCAATTCATAGGCGATCTCCGCCATGCCGTAATCGGCTTGCGCGATGCGGGTCGAGGAAAACGTATTGGTCGAGACGATGTCGGCGCCGGCGCGGAAATATTCGAGGTGGATGGCGCGCACTGCGTCCGGCCGGCTGAGATTGAGGAGATCGTTGTTGCCGCGCACTTCGCGATTCCAGGCGTCGAAGCGGGCCCCGCGAAAGCCCTCTTCGTCGAGACCCAGCGCCTGGATCATCGTGCCCATGGCGCCGTCGAGCACCAGAATCCGCTCCGCAGCGAGGCGGCGCAGCGCGGCTTCGGATTTGGAACGCGGGACGGTTTTATTCATCGTCTAAGCGCGCTCCTTCTCCACCGTGGCATTCACAGGCGACGCAGCACCGTGGTCGGGCCGCAGCCCGAGCAGATGGCAGATCGCGTAAACCAGGTCGGCGCGGTTCATGGTGTAGAAGTGAAAGTCGGTGACGCCGTGATCGACGAGATCGATCACCTGCTCGGCGGCGACCGCGGCGGCGATCAGCTTGCGCGTCGCCGGATCGTCGTCGAGGCCGTCGAAGCGCTCGGCAAGCCAGGCCGGAATTGACGCGCCGGTGCGCGCGGCGAAATTCTTGGTTTGCTTGAAATTCTGCACCGGCAGGATGCCGGGCACGATCGGGATGTCGATGCCCGCGGCACGGACGCGGTCGAGATAGCGGAAATAAAGGCTGTTCTCGAAAAAGAACTGCGTCATCGCTCGCGTCGCGCCGGCATCGACCTTGGCCTTGAGCATGTCGATATCGGCGGCGACCGACAGGCTGTCCGGATGCTTCTCCGGATAGGCCGACACCGAGACTTCAATGTCGGCGATACGCTTGATGCCGGCGACAAGGTCGGCGGCGTTGCGATAGCCGCCCGGATGCGGCGCGTAGCGTTCGCCGATGCCGCCGACCGGATCGCCGCGCAGCGCCACGATGTGGCGCACGCCGGCCTGTGCATAGGCCTCGATCACCGCGTCGATATCGGCGCGAGTCGCGGCGACGCAAGTCAGGTGCGCCGCCGGCGTGAGCAGCGTCTCGGCCAGGATGCGCTTGACCGTCGCGTGGGTGCGCTCGCGGGTCGAGCCGCCGGCGCCATAGGTCACCGAGACGAAATTCGGTTTCAGCGGCGCGAGCCGACGGATCGATTCCCACAGCGATTGCTCCATCTCGACCGTCTTCGGCGGGAAGAATTCGAACGAGACGCGCAATCGGCGCTCGTCGCCGGCCTCCCTGCGGCTCAGGCGCGGCACATTCATCACGCCACCTCGCGCGCGGCGGGTTGCGCCAGCACGATGCGCGGATCGCGCGCCAGCCACAGCGACACTGCGATCTTGCCTTCCGGTCCGGGCGGCAATGTCTGCTGCCGCAACACGTCGAGACCGGCGCCTTCCAGCCATTGCGTCATCGTGTCCACGGCGAAACCGAGGCGGCGATGGGCGTGCTCCTCGCGCAGGAATTCGAGATCGTGCGGGGCGAAATCGACGACCAGAAGCCGGCCGCCCGGGCGCAGCACGCGCGCTGCCTCGCGCAGTGCATGCGCGCTGTCGTCGAGGAAGTGCAGCACCTGATGAATGATGACGACGTTCGAAGGAATTGCGCGGCAAAGCGAGATCGTAAATATCGCCTTGGCGCACGCTGCAATGCTTCAAGCCGGCGCGATCGAGTTGCGCACGGGCCAGCGCCAGCATGTCGAGCGACAGATCGAGGCCGAGGCCGCGCTCGATATCGGGCGCAAACAGTTCGAGCATCCGCCCGGTGCCGGTGCCGAGATCGAGCAGCGCCCGGATCGGCCGGTCGGCGAGCGCGGCGCGAATGGCGTCTTCGACCGCCGTGTCGGCGACGTGGAGCTTGCGGATACGGTCCCATTCGGCGGCATGGCGCCGGAAGTAATTCTGCGCGGCGGCAGCGCGCGCGGTGCGCACCGCGGCGAGCCGCTCACGGTCACGGACGATGGTGGCGTCGCTGGAATCGAGCCGCGCGATCAGGACGCGCGCGATGTCGGCGCCGCCGCCGCGCTCAGCCAGGCGAAAGAAGGCCCACGAGCCTTCGCGAAAGCGCTCGACCAGCCCGGCTTCGGCCAACAGCCGCAAATGCCGCGACAGCCGCGGCTGCGACTGGCGCAGAATGTCGGTGAGATCGGAGACGGTCAGCTCGGCGTCCGCGAGCAGCGCCAGGATGCGCAGGCGGGTTGCTTCGCCGGCGGCTTTGAGCGTTCCGGTCAGCGCCGCGAAACTCAGTTGCTCATTTGTCATTGCCCATTTCCCGGCGCCATCCGTGTCTCAGCCTACCGCATGGCATATAAAGATATCTTTATATCATTAAGCCAAACGGGGCAAGCGCCCATTATCGAAGGGATTTGGCCCCGTGGGATTGTTGGCCGCCCACACCCTGGCGACTTGCCGAGGCCCATGCCACTTTGCGGCTATGGCTGGAACGGCCGAACCCAAAGATCCGGCGCGCAACGCGGCATCGTCCCACGACGACTGGTACGGACTGCGCGAGGGCGAAGTCGCGGTCACGCTGCCAACGGCGTTCGACGCCTCGCTGTATTATATCGGGCGCATCCACACGCCATGGAAGCGGCGCGAGGACTGCCCGAAAAACCCGCGCGAGTCCGACGCGGTCTGTACCGTCGAACTCGATCCGCGCTGGGCCGAGGGACTGAGCGGCCTGGAGACCGTCAGCCATGTGTTGTTGCTCTATTGGATGGACAAGGCACGGCGCGATCTTCTAGTGCAGTCGCCGCGGCATTACACCGAGCGCCGTGGCACCTTCGCGCTGCGCTCGCCGGCGCGGCCCAACCCGATCGCGGCTTCGGTGGCGCGGCTTCTGCGCATCGACGGCAACAAGCTCACGGTCGTCGGTCTCGACTGCCTCGACAACACGCCGCTGATCGACATCAAGCCGTATTTTGCCTCGACCGATGCCGTGCCCCATGCGCAGGTCGGTTGGCACAAAGGGCGCGAGCGCTAGATAGTGCGCTCTATTTAATCGCCGCCATTCCCCACGTGCGGCCGAGCACGCGCAGCCAATTGCGGAAGCATAATTTCTCGATCAGCCGCTTACCGAAGCCGCGCTGGCGCAGCGCCTGCACCAGAATTTGCAAGCCTGCCGCGTCGCCGAGCTCCGCCGGGATCATGGCGCCGTCGAAATCGGAGCCAAATCCGACGCCGTCCTCGCCCAAATGTTCGAGCAGATGATCGATATGCCGGGTGATCAGTTCGATGGGCGTGTCCTTGTCGTGCCGGCCGTCCAGACGCAGGAATGCTGTCGCGAAGTTGACGCCGACCAAACCGCCGGATTGCCGGATCGCGGCCAACTGCTGGTCGGTCAGATTGCGCGAATGCGGGCTGATGGCATGCGCATTGGAGTGGGTGGCGACGAGCGGCGCAGTGCTGAGTTCGGCGACATCCCAAAAACCGCGCTCGTTGAGATGCGACAGATCGACCAGAATCCGCAACCGGTTACAGGCGCCGATCAGCGCCTTGCCGGGATTGGTCAGGCCGGGCCCGATGTCGGGCGAAGACGGGCAACGGAACGGCACGCCGTGGCCGAATACATTTGGCCGGCTCCAGACCGGGCCGAGCGAGCGCAAGCCCGCCGCGTAGAGCACGTCCAACAGCTCGAAATTCGCGTCGATCGCTTCGGCGCCCTCGATATGCAGCACCGCGGCCAGCGCGCCATCGGCGAGGCAGGATTCGATATCGACGGCATTGCGGCAGACGCGAACGCGGCCCGCCGACTCGCGTTCGATGCGGTACAGCAGCGCGGCCATGGCGAAGACGGTCCGCTGTGCCTCGGCCGCATCGACCGCGGGCGGAGCGGGATCGCTGCCGATGACGCCACCGGTTTCCGGCGTCGGCGTTTTGCTGCTGGAACCATTCTCGCGTTTCGGCGAAGGCACGAAGATCGCGAACAGACCGCCGGCGAATCCGCCCTTGCGCGCTTTGGGCAGATCCAAATGGCCCTTGTCCTCGCCTTGCAGAAAGGCCGCCACCGCCTCCGCGCCGGCGTGGCGATAGAGCCGCAACAGCACGTCGTTGTGGCCGTCAAAGATTGGAACGGGTTTGAGCGCGGCCACCTGCGGTCCTTTGCGATTAAATTTCTGCCAATCGAAAAACTTTGCCGGACAAGCTCTACCTCAAAACAGCGCCGGCACCACGCCGACCGGGATAATGCCGAGATAGATTATGCCGTCGGCCACGCGCAGCGGCAGTGCGATGGCCGGCTCTTTATCGATCTCGGTCGGCTGGCCCATTTTCTTGATGTTGTCGATCAGATTGGCATTGGTCTGGTCGCGGACGACACCGCTCAGCCCCGGGACCAGGCGGTCAAGGGCATTGAGCCCCTGATCGGGGGAACCGCTGCCGCCCGTGAGCTTGTCGATGCCTTGGCCGATCAACTGGTCGATGCCCAAGAGCGGCACGATATTCTCGATGCCGGCGACGGCGACGTTGAGGGTGCCTTCGAGCTTGCCGCGCTCGTTCACGGTCAGCGTTCCGGCGCCGACCACGATGGCGTCGCTGCGCGCGATGCGAAACGATTTGATGTCGATGCCGCCGCCGGAGGCCTGCATTTCGCGGAACAACACCGGCCACGGCTTTGGCGAAAAGTCCTTGAAACCGCGCAACACTGCATCGATGTCGCCTTGCAGCGGCGCGGCGAGCAAAGGGTGAAAGCTCGGCGCCAGCGCTGCCGTGAAATGCCCTGTTGCTTCGATCACCGGGTTGCTGCGCGCCGAGCCTTGAATGATGCGGCCATCGACGTCGGCGCTGTCGGCCTGGAATATCATGCCGCTGCCGGGGCCGGCGACGCGATCGAGACGCGGCGCAATGAGGCTGACGGATATGCCCTCGGGGTCCGTCGGCAAGCCGAGCAAGTCCAATTGCGCGCGCGACCAATTGGCGACGAAGATCGGCGGTTGGCCCGGATTGGCCAGCGTCACCGGGCCGGTGATGTCGCCGTGTAACAGTGTCGGACGGTAAAGCGCCGCCGAGAAGGTGACACCGGTTGCCGTAAGGTCGAATGGCGGGTTGTTGCTGTTGAACGTCGCCGCGGCCTTGTCGCACCGCGTGACGATGCGGAAGGGGAAGCCGCCGATGCTTTGCGAGCCGCAGGCGTAAACCCGGCCGAGCTTGGCCTCCCGGTCCACCCAGCCGGCCAACGTGCGATCGGCGATCGAGGCCGCGAGATACCAGCCCCAGCTCAAGCCGACGGCCACGACGATGAGGATGGCGACCGCCGCCACGGTGAGCCACAGCCGCGATCGGCGCGCCTTGGCCGGCCGCTTGCGCAGGCGCGGCGGCGCCGAATGCATCATGCTGAGCGGGGATTCGCCGGACATTCGCTGTTATGGCCTATGAAAGAGGGCGCCATTGTGCCGCCGTTCTCATCCTGTTAGGCGAGCGAAACAAGGCCTAAGTCAAGAACGAGATGCACACGACTGCAGAGCACGAAAGCGGCGATCTCTGGGTATTCGGCTATGGTTCGCTGATGTGGCGTCCGGGCTTTGCTTCCATCGAGCGGGTTCCGGCCCGGCTCGTCGGCCTGCATCGGGCGCTTTGCGTCTACTCTTTCGTTCATCGCGGTACGCCGGAGCGGCCCGGCCTGGTGCTTGGGCTCGATCGCGGCGGCATGTGCCGTGGCATCGCCTATCGGGTCGCCGCCACGCGGCGCGTGGAGACCATCGGCTATTTACGGGGCCGCGAGCAGGTCACGACGGTCTATTTGGAAGCCATGCGGCAGATCGAGCTTGAGGATGCGGCGCGGCGCCGAGTGCGGGCGCTGTGCTACATCGTCGACCGCAGCCACGCCCAATATGCCGGCCGGCTGACGCTTGCCGAAAGCGTCCATCACGTACGCCAGGGCCACGGCAAGTCGGGGCCCAATCGCGATTATGTGCTTGAGACAGTGCAGGCGCTCGAGACGCTCGGCTATCGCGAGAGCGATTTGCATCTGCTCGCCGAACACTTGCAATCGGGGATCGGTGACCAGGGACCAGGAACCAGGAACCAGGAACGAGACTAACCGGGGATCAGACTCAGTTTCCTGATTCCTGATTCCTGGTTCCCGATTCCAAAAGCAAGCGTGCACTTGCAGTCTCTATCGCATCCTGCAGCCGGGCGAAAAAGGTGTCCTTGTCGAGGCCGGGCGGGATCGGATCCAAAACCTCGGCGACAATCGTGCCTGGCAGGCGGAGCAACGATCGGCGCGGCCAGAACAGGCCGGAATTAAGCGCCAGCGGCACGCATGGCACGCCGGCCTTGTTGTAGAGATGGATGATGCCGGGCTTGTAGGCGGGTTCGGCACCAGGCGGCCGCCGCGTCCCTTCCGGAAAAATGACGAGCTGGCGCGGGCGGACGCCCGAGAGCGCGTGCCGCGCCCGCACGGTCATGCGCGCCAGCGCCGCCATTCCGGCGCTGCGGTCGATCGCAATGAGCCCGGCTTTGCGCATGTACCAGCCGAACAGCGGCAGCCACATCAATTCGCGCTTGAGCACGTAGACCGGATCGTCGAGCAGAGCGTACAGCGAAAACGTCTCCCACAACGATTGGTGTTTGCAGGCGACGATGCACGACCCTTTTGGGATTTTCTCGACGCCGCGCCACTCTACCTTGGTGCCGCAGACGACGCGCAACAGCCACAGGCTGGTGCGCGCATAAGAGCGGATGAAGACGCGCAGGCAGGGATAGGGCAGCGCCAGTGTCGGCAGCGCCACGATCATATGCGCGGCCAAATTCACATAGAACAGCACATTGAAGGCGAGCGACCGGATGTAAATCGCAACTGATCTGGCCACGGAAAACCTGCCGGAAGCGGCGTTCACGCTCGACGGACTGCGGATGTCGCCAATTCGCTGGTGTCGAAGGAATAGAGCCGCATGCGCACTTTGGCGGCAAGGTATTTGAGATATTCCGACAGCACCAGTCTGGTGGTGTCGCCGCTCGACCACCATGGTTCGATGCGCAATCGGTCGGATACGACTGGGAAGGGAATCAGCTTGGCGTCCGGCAACTGATGCGCAAGTTCGGCGAGTGCGCGCGGCATATGATAGGCCGAAGTGACGACGATCAGCGAATGGAAGCCGCGCGCCCGCGCCCAGCGCCGCGCCTGCACCGCATTGCCGTAGGTGTTCAGCGCGGAATAATCGAGATCGACGCAGCAGGAGAGCAATGTGTTGTAGTTGACCACTTCACGCGCGATATCGCCGGTCGTGGTGCCGGGATTGACGCCGGTGATCAAGAGCCTTTTGCCGCGGCCGGAGCCGAGCAATTCCAGTGCGTCGCTGATGCGCGAGGCGCCGCCGGTCAGCACTACGATGCCGTCGGCGTTGCTGTCGAGCACGATCTGGCGGCCGGGCAACAGCCAGATGAATCCGGCAAAGCCAAAGGCCAAAAGGAACAGGCACAGCAGAACAAGCTTCAGGCCGATCGACCTGATGCGTCGCGTTCTTACCGCGCCCCTGAGACTAAGCATCTGCGCGCGTCCCTCGCGCCAAATTGCGTCGCCAGAATCGAAAACCCTGCGGCGAAATATAGCCGCAATTCCGGCACTAGTGCGAACTTCGCAAGCAGCCGGTGTCCGCCATGGTCGCGGCTTGCTCAATTGATGGATTCCAGCGTCTGGTTGACGGTGCGGCGCGAAGTCAGAGCGGTCACCATGGCCATCAACAGGATCAGGACGATGATGGCGAAATAGCCGGCGACCCCTATGGAAAAAGTGCCGAACAAAGCCGTTGCTTCCTCGCCCCCGGTGCTGCCGGACAACCAGCCGCTCGCCGCGCCGACGATGCCGAATAGCAATAGAGCAATCCCGCCGCCTATGGCGCCGCCTTTGAAGCCGAGCACCAGAAAATGGCGCTGAAACTGGCTGGCGACGAAGCCGTCGGTGGCGCCGACGTAATGCAGCACCTCAACGATCGGCCGGTTGGTCGCCATGGCGCCGCGGGTCGCGAAGGTGACCGAGAGCACCGTCACGATGACAACCAGCGCTAGAACGGCGATGCCGACGACGACCACGGCCTCCGCCATGTCGCGCATGCGATCGATCCAGCCGCGGTGATCGTCGAGGCTGGCGCTGGGCACCTCCGCGGCAAGTGCCGTCCGCAAGCCGGCGAAATCCGGCGCTGCGCCGGAGGCGAGCTTGACGACGATCATGCGCGGTATCGGCAACTCATTGAGCGGAAGGCCCGAGCCGAGCCACGGCTCGACAAGCCGTTCCGATTCTTCTTTGGTGTAGGCGCGCACGTCGGCGATGCCGGCGGTGCCCCGCGCCACCGCGATGGCCGCGCGCACGTCCGCTTCGATGTCGCGGCCGGACACCGGCCGCACCTGGATCGTGACCTCGCGTCCGACCGCCGACTGCCAATCGTTTGCCGAGGTGACCACCATCATCACCGCTCCGGCCGTCATCGCGGCGAGGAAAGTCATGATGGCGACGACGGCCGTCAGCGAGCGTCCCGCAATCGAGCCGCGCGGCACGATCGGCGTCGGCGTGCGCTGCGGCAAGATACGAGACGATGCCTGGGCGCCCGCGTCCCATGGTTCCGCCATCGTTTTGGCCGGCTCAATCGTAGACATGCAGACGGCCTTCATGGAGGACCAGGCGGCGGGCGTCGTATTCATCCATCAACGCAATGTCATGGGTGGCGATGACCACGGAGGTGCCCGATTTGTTGAGCTCGATGAACAGCCGCAGCAGACGCTGGCCGAGAGTCGGATCGACATTGCCGGTCGGCTCGTCGGCGAGCAAAAGTTGCGGACGCGCGATCACGGCGCGGGCGATCGCGGCGCGCTGTTTCTCGCCGCCCGACAGCACCGGCGGCAACGCCGACATGCGTTCTCCGAGGCCCACCCATTGCAGCAGCTCGACGACCTCGGCGCGGTAGCTCGCCTCGTCGTGGCCAAGCACGCGCAGCGGCAGGGCCACGTTCTCGTAGGTGGTCATGTGGTCGAGCAGGCGGAAATCCTGGAACACGATGCCGATGCGGCGGCGCAGCGTCGCACGGTCATCCTTGCTCAGCGTCGCGGTGTCGCTGTCGAACATCGAAATCAGCCCGCGCGTCGGTTTGAGCGACAGGAACAGCATGCGCAACAGCGAAGTCTTGCCGGCGCCGGATGGCCCGGTGAGGAACTGAAAGGAGCGGCCGTCGATGCGAAAGCTGAGGTCGCGCAGGATTTCGGGGCCCAGCCCATAGCGCAAGCCGACATTCTCGAATCGGATCACGCGATCCTCCGATCAAACCTCACGCGTGGGCCCCTGCGCCAATGGGTGGTCCGCGGCCTGATTCGCCGGCCCCGCCACAACTTAGCACCCCCAGGCGGAGCAGGCTTCCGGACCGGGTGGTTTCCAATCCGTTAACGGATGGCCTGATAGGCTGGGCGCAGAGGTGCCGCGGCCCTGATTCGACCGATGCTGATCGTCTGCCCCAACTGCGCTACATCTTACGATGTCGACGTGGCAAGCCTGCGGCCGGATGGGCGTCGGGTGCGTTGCGTGCGTTGCCGTACGGTCTGGCACGCCGAGCTGCCCCACAATGAGCAGCTTATGGCCGCCGCCGAGGCCCTGGCGCCGGTGCGCCGTGCGGTCGAGGCCGTTGCGGAAGTCGCCGGCGCAGAAGCGGCGTTCGCCGCGGAATCCGCCGCGGAGCAATTTGACGCTACAGCCAGCGGCGAAACCGCATCGCGCGGGCCCGCGTCCGATCCGTTCCTCGTCCCGCCGCCGTCCGATGCGCCCGACGCCGCGGAATCTCCCGTGGTAGCCGAGGACTCTTCGGTCGAAGTGGAATCGCCGCCGATTGCGCCCGGCGAAGCCGAGGGCGATCAGCCGCCTATCGACGTCCCGCCAAGCCCCGAACCGCTGGAAGATATCGAGACCATTGCCGCGCGCCGCTATCCACTGCACGGCAAGCGCAGGCGATTGCATTGGCCGCTGTCGCGACTGCAGTCGGGCATCCTGGCGCTGATTGTCGCCAACGCGATTGTTATCAGTTGGCGCGACGACTTCGTGCGCGCCATGCCGCAGACCGCGTCGTTCTATGCCTGGCTCGGCCTCCCGGTGAACATACGCGGGCTCGAATTTGAGAACCTCGCCACTACCACCGAGCAGCATGAAGGCGTGCCGATCCTGGTGATCGGCGGCAATATCGTCAACGTCACCGGCAGGATCCAGACCGTACCGCATCTGCGCTTCGCAGTCCGCAACGCCGCGCGGCAGGAAATCTATGCGTGGACGGCAGTTCCGCCGCTCGTGATGCTGCCGTCGGGCCGCGGTGTCGCATTCCACACCCGGCTCGCTTCGCCGCCGCCGGACGCCCACGATGTGGTGGTGCGTTTCCTCAATCGCAACGACCTGTTGGCCGGAGCACGCTGATCATGGCTCGCATCCTGATCGCCGAAGACGAAGAGGCTTTATGCGCCATGTGCGCGCGCGCCCTGACGAGCGCCGGCCACGACGTCAAGACCGCATGTGACGGCAGCGAAGCGCTCGATCTGCTCAAGCGCGAAGACGGCCGTTTCGATCTGCTGCTGACCGACATCCGCATGCCGATCATGGACGGCATCGCGCTCTCGCTTGCGGCGGCGCGCGACTATCCGGATCTGACCATTCTGTTGATGACAGGCTATGCCGATCAGCGCGAGCGCGCGCACGGCCTCGACGCGATTATCCACGACGTGATCACAAAGCCGTTCACGCTTGCCGCGCTGCGCGGCGCGGTCGGCGAAGCGTTGACGGTCAAGGCACGTCCCTGATCGGGTCAGTCCTCGCTCGAATAGGGCCGCCGCAACGGGTCCGCCTTTGGCTTGGCGTCGGCATGCTGAAAGTCCGGCGCGGCGGTGCCGAGCTCGAACTGGATCATGCCACGGCGGATGGCGCGCCGCTCGGCGAATACATTATACAGGCTCTCGCCGTCGCCCTGGCTGACCGCGCGCGTCAAGGTCGCAAGATCCTCGTTGAAGCGCCCAAGGACTTCGAGTACGGCCTCCTTGTTGTGGAGGAAAATATCGCGCCACATCGTCGGGTCTGACGCCGCTATACGCGTGAAGTCGCGAAACCCGCTGGCGGAGTATTTGAGGATTTCCGACTCGGTGACGAGGCGCAGGTCGAACGCCGTGCCGACGATGGTGTATGCGATCAAGTGGGGGACATGGCTGGTGACGGCCAGGACCAGGTCGTGATGCTCCGCCGACATGATCTCGACGTTGGCGCCAAACGCCCTCCAGAACCGCGCCAAGCGCTCGACCGCGGACGGGTCGGCGTTCTTCGGCGGCGTGAGGATGCACCAGCGGTTGACGAAAAGCTCGGCGAAGCCGGCATCGGGTCCGGAATACTCGGTGCCGGCGACCGGATGTCCGGGAATGAGATGAACACCAGCGGGTACGTGCGGCGCCAGGTCGCGAAGCACGGCTCCTTTGACGGAGCCGACATCCGACAGGATGGCGCCCGGTTTGAGGTGGGGGCCGATCTCGCGGGCCACGGCGCCGAATGCGCCGATCGGGACGCAGAGAATCACCAGGTCGGCGCCGGCAACCGCGGCGGCGGCGGTATCAACGACCTTATCGACAATGCCCAATTGCTCGATGCGTTGCCGTGTCGGCTCTGCCCGCGACGTCGCTACGATAGTCTCGACGATGCCGAGTGCGCGCGCCGCGCGCGCGATCGACGAGCCGATCAGGCCGACGCCGATTAGCGCCAGACGATTAAAGAGCGGTGCGGGTTCGGTCACAGCATCACGCCGGCTCGGCCAAAAAGTCCCGCAGCGCCGCGACGACCAGCCGGTTCGCCTCTTCGGTGCCCACCGTCATGCGCAGCGCGTTCGGCAGCTTATAGGCCGTGGTCTGCCGCAAAATCAGTCCGCGCACGGTGAGAAAGGCGTCTGCATCCTTGGCGGTGCGGCCCTTCGTCTCGGGAAAATGGATCAGCACGAAATTGGCGACGCTCGGCGTCACTTTGAGGCCGAGCTTGCCGATCTCCTCCGTCAGCCAGTTGAGCCAACGCGTGTTGTGCTGGCGCGAGCGCTCCTGGTGCTCGACGTCCTCGATTGCCGCTACGCCCGCAGCGATCGCCGGTCCGGTGACGTTAAACGGGCCGCGAACGCGGTTGATGGCATCGACGATCGGAGCGGGACCGAACATCCAGCCAAGCCGAAGCGCCGCCAAGCCGTGGATCTTCGAGAACGTGCGGCACATCACGACGTTGTCCGAGGTTGCCACCAACTCGATGCCGGCTTCGTAATCGTTGCGCCGGACATAATCGGCGTAGGCGGCGTCGAGCACCAAGAGCACGTTGCCCGGCAGGCCGCGATGCAGCCGCTTGACCTCGTCGAACGACAGACAGGTGCCGGTCGGATTGTTCGGATTGGCGAGGAAGACGATTCTGGTCTTGTCCGTCACCACGGCCAGGATCGCGTCGACGTCGGCGGTGTAATTTTTCTCCGGCGCCACCACCGGCTTGGCGCCGGCGCCGAGCGTCACGATCGGATAGATCAGGAACCCGTGCGTGGTGTGGATCGCCTCGTCGCCGTCGACGAGATAGGCGTGCGCCAGCAAATGCAACAGATCGTCGGAGCCCGCGCCGCAGACGATGCGGTCGGGATCGAGGCCGAAGGCGCGCCCGATCGCCTCGCGCAAATCGCTTGCCGAGCCGTCCGGATAGTCTTCCAGATGATCCGCCCAGGACCGATAGGCGGCGATGGCGCGCGGGCTCGGCCCGAGCGGCGTCTCGTTCGACGACAGCTTGAACACCTTGGCGACCCCCGGCGCTTTGCTCTTGCCGGGCACATAGGCCTCGATGTCGAGCACGCCGGGCCGCGGCTGGGGACGCATGGCAGTCATTACTCTCTTCCTTCAACCGCACCCGTGAGGCGGGGGCCGGATTTAACCTTTGGCGGGGATCGTATAGCGGGTCGCGTGGCTGCCGACGAGGGTCGAGGAACGGATCGTGGCGCCGATTTTGACGAGCGCATCCTGGACCGTGCCAATGCCGCCACGCTCGACGGAGACCAACAGCGCGGCGCCGTCGAAGGCACGATCGGGCAACGCAATCACATCGGCTAGCGCCGCGACCGCGTTGACTGCCGCTGCGCTCCAGCCGGCAACCCGCAGGCTCCAAACCTCGGTTTCGGTTACCATGGCGTCCGCCGCGGCGCGCGAGACCACAAAAACCGGCATGGCGGCAGGGTGATCGGCGCGTTCGAGGAACGGCATCCGGGCGATGATTTTCGGTGCGGCGGCGAATTCGAGAGCCGCCCACCACGGGCCGGCACCCGCAATGGCAAAGGCGGGAATAAGGCCGAGATCGCCCTTCGACTCGCTGACGGCTTCAACGACGCTGGCAGCGCCCATATGCGGCACGAACGGCACCGTAAAGCCGAAATGGAAACGCGCGGAATCGCGCATCAGCGCGTCGCCCGCGGAGAGGTCAGCATGAACGGAAAACGGCGCCTGCACATAGGTGAAGGTCGCAATGATGACGCGCCAAATGCTCTCGGCGGTATCGAGCGGCAGGTTGCCGTGATGGCGCTTGACCAGCCGGCGCATCATGTCAGCCTCGCGCGCGGGGCGAAAGGCGGAGCCGGTTTCTTCGGTCTTCTTCACGGCGATCAGGCGGTCGATGATCTCGCCGCGCTTGATCAGGAGCTCATGCATCTGTTCGTCGATGCGGTCGATTTCCTGCCGCAGGTCGGCGAGCGATTGGTTGGTATGGCGAGGCGGTTTTGGCATGGTAGGACCGGTAACGGGCCCGATTGATAGGTGCCGTTAAGGCCGAAAGCAAAGAAAACGTTGACTCCCGGCGGAAGCGGCCTATTTACGCGTTTTTGGCCGCCAAGTCTCGACCGTGACTTGGGCGGCAAGGCCACGCCGGGAAGCGAGGCGCCCAAGGAAACATCGATGGCCGACGTCAGCGCCACGCTCGATCTCGCCGACCGCACCCGCGAAGCGGACGAGCCGCATTCGCCCGTGGTGCGGTTTGCCGCCAATAATCCGTTGCGGCTTGACGCCGGCGTCGACTTCGCGCCGCTGCAGATCGCCTATCAGACCTATGGCGCGCTTAACGCCGCGCGCAGCAATGCGGTGCTGGTCTGCCATGCGCTGACCGGCGATCAGCACGCCGTCAACGATCATCCGGTGACCGGCAAGCCGGGCTGGTGGGAGACCATGGTCGGCCCCGGCAAGCCGATCGATACCGAGCGCTACTTCGTGATCTGCCCCAACGTCGTCGGCGGCTGCATGGGCAGTTCGGGGCCAGCTTCGACCAATCCGGCGACGGGCATGCCCTGGGGCCTCGATTTTCCGGTGATCACCGTGCGCGACATGGTCCGTGCGCAGGCGATGCTGCTCGATCATCTCGGCATCGAGTCGCTGTTCGCGGTGGCGGGCGGCTCCATGGGCGGCATGCAGGTGCTGCAATGGGCGGCGAGCTATCCGCACCGGGTGTTCGCGGCGCTGCCGATCGCGGCGGCGACACGGCATTCGGCGCAGAACATCGCCTTCCACGAGGTCGGCCGCCAGGCGGTGATGGCCGATCCGGACTGGCGCGGTGGACGTTATTTTGCCGAAGGCATCAATCCGCGCCGCGGGCTCGCAGTCGCGCGCATGGGCGCGCACATTACTTATCTGTCCGACGCCGCGCTGCACCGCAAATTCGGCCGCCGCTTCCAGGATCGTGACAATCCGACGTTTTCGTTCGATGCCGATTTCCAGGTGGAATCCTATCTGCGCCACCAGGGCATCACTTTCGTCGAGCGGTTCGACGCCAATTCGTACCTCTATCTGACCCGCGCCATGGACTATTTCGATCTCGCCGGCGACTATGACGGCGTGGCGGCGAGCGCGTTCCGCGGCACGCCAACCCGCTTTTGCGTGATCTCGTTCACCAGCGACTGGCTGTTCCCGACCCCGGAATCCCGCGCTATCGTGCATGCGCTCAATGCCGCGGGCGCCCGCGTCTCGTTCGCGGAGATCACGACCGACAAGGGCCACGACGCCTTCCTGCTCGATGAGCCGGAATTGTTCGCGATTGTGCGCGGTTTTCTGGAAGGCGCCGCCAAGGCGCGCGGTCTGCCGGCGAGGTGACGATGCTGACGCGTCTCAAATACGACCTCACCATGGCGGAAGCCGCCCGCGGCCCGGGCGGCTCGCGCGTCGACTTGCTGGTCGTCGCCGACATGGTGCAGCCAGGCGCGCGCGTGCTCGACGTCGGCTGCGGCGACGGCGAATTGCTGCGGCTCTTGGAAACTCGCGGCGTCGACGGCCGCGGCATCGAATTATCGCGCGAGGGCGTCAACGAATGCGTCGCCAAGGGCCTCGCCGTCGTCCAGGGCGACGCCGACACCGATCTCGAAGACTATCCCGACGACGCCTTCGATTTCGTCATCCTGTCGCAGACCCTGCAGGCGACGCGCCGGCCGCGCGTCGTGCTCGAGCACATGCTGCGTATCGGCCGTCACGGCATCGTGTCATTTCCGAATTTCGGCCACTGGCGGATCCGCCTGCAGTTGTTCTTCGGCGGCCACATGCCGCATACCGACAATCTGCCCTATGCGTGGTACGAGACGCCGAATATCCATTTCTGCAGCATCAAGGATTTTCGCGAGCTGTGTCACGCGGTCGGCGCCAAGATGGAACAGGCGGTGGCGCTCAACGCCTGGGGCCGGCGGATGCGGCTGAAAATGCCGTGGTGGTTCTGGAACCTGTTCGGCGAACAGGCGGTGTTCCTGCTGAGCCGGCAAGGCTAGGCAAACGCCTCGGCAGCTTCTGCTGTATAATGTCGTCTGGCGTCACCCGCGCCGGTGTCGCGCGGGCCCGTAGCTCAATGGTCAGAGCTAGCGGCTCATAACCGCTTGGTTGGAGGTTCGAGTCCTCCCGGGCCCACCACGCGATTCCCAAGTCTTTGATTGGTCGTCGCAATGCCATTTCGGACGCGAGGTCGTCCGAGCCGCACAGCGTCGCCGCGTCGAAGGCCGGTGTGAAGCAGAAGGTCAAATGCGCCGTTACTCGAACCGGGCAATCCGCCTAGTAGTAGTGATTGCAACAACTACCGGTCGGAAGTAATCTGCGTGGCTTGCCCTTGAGAGGTATCCCGTAATGGCGATCGTCGATGTGAAGACAGAGATTACCGGCAACGTCTGGAAGATCGTTGCCAAGGTTGGCGACAAGCTCGAAGAGGACGATCCTATTCTAATCCTGGAGTCCATGAAAATGGAGATTCCCGTTTCCGCGCCAGAGGCCGGAAGGGTTCAGGCCATTCTGGTGGAGGAGGGGCAAGTGGTCTCGGAAGGCTCCGTCGTGGCCCGGCTGGAGGCGTGAAACGCAATGGGCGAGGTCGACAGGATCCTCATTGCCAATCGCGGCGAGATCGCGCGCCGCGTCATCGTCTCGTGCCGTCGTCTCGGATTGGGCAGCGTCGCGGTCTATTCCGAGCCTGATGCGCCGCTCGCTCACGTTGCGGAAGCCGACGAGGCGCACTTGATCGGGCCGGCGCGGGCGCAGGAGAGCTATCTGCGTGCCGACGGATTGCTGGCGGCGGCAGCGCGCAGCGGAGCGACGGCGGTACACCCCGGTTACGGCTTTCTCTCCGAAAATGCCGGATTCGCGGAAGCTGTCGAAAGCGCCGGCCTGACGTGGATCGGTCCGACACCGGCATCGATTCGGGAGATGGGCGACAAGCAGCGCGCCCGCCACATCGCGGTCGCGGCGGGCGTGCCGGTCCTGCCGGGCAGCCGCCGCTTCGAACCTGGCGAGCTTGGGGGTCTGGAAGAGGCCGCGGCCGCAGTGGGCTTTCCGCTATTGATCAAAGCCGCGGCCGGCGGCGGCGGCATCGGCATGCGCCGCGTCGATCAGGCGGGACAGCTTGCGGAAATCGCTGCCGCGACGCAGTCGATGGCGGTCAAGGCTTTCGGCGACGGCGCCATTTTCCTCGAGCGCTACATTGCCAAGGCACGCCACGTGGAAATCCAGGTATTCGGCTTTGGCACCGGCGAAGCCGTGCATCTGTTCGAGCGCGATTGCTCGTTGCAGCGGCGCTTTCAGAAAGTCATCGAGGAAAGCCCGGCGCCCAATTTGCCCGAGGCGGTGCGCGACCGCATGGCGGCGGCCGCCGTCGCGCTTTGCCGCGCGACGCGCTACCGCAGCGCCGGTACCGTCGAATTCGTCGTCGATGCCGACAGCTTTGCGTTCTATTTTCTCGAAATGAACACGCGCATCCAGGTCGAGCATCCGGTCACCGAAATGATCACCGGCGTCGATCTGGTGGCTATGCAGATCGAGCTGGCGCGCGGTCGGCTTGGCGCCATGCCGCAGGATGCGGTGAGCCGCGCCGGCCATGCCATCGAGGCGCGGCTTTATGCGGAGAACCCGGCGAAAAAATTCATGCCGTCGCCGGGCCGGCTCGATCGTTTCCGGCCGCCGCAGTGCGACCGCGTGCGCGTGGATTCCGCCTATCGCGAGGGTGATACGATCACGCCGTTCTACGATCCCATGGTGGCCAAGGTTATCGCCCATGGCGCCAGCCGCGACGAGGCGCGCGATACCTTGATCGCGGCGCTCAAGGCGTTCGAGATCGAGGGCATTCGCCATAACCGCGATTTCCTGATCGCCTGCCTGGCGGACGAGATGTTTGCGGCAGGCGATGTGTCGACCGGCTTTATCAACGATCGTCTCGATCGTCTCTTGGAGCCGGTCGCGGCCGGATGACGAAAGCAATATCGGCTGAAAGAGGCTTTCATGGTCGTCACCAAGATTCGGCATCAACAAACCGCCAATAAGGAGATTCTGAGCGGGCTGCGCCAGCTCGGCTTCACCGATTACGAAGCGCGGATTTACGTGCAGCTTCTCAAGAGCAGTCCGGCAACCGCCTACGAGATCGCCAAGAACGCCGGAGTGCCGCGCGCCAATACCTACGCGGCGCTCGAAGCGCTGTCGCAGCGCGGCGCGGTGTTGCCGGTCAACGAGGAGCCGCTGCGCTACGTGGCGGCGCCGCCGAAGACCCTGTTCGAGAGCATTTCGCGCCAGACCCGCGCGCTATGCCGTGATCTTTCGGGCGAACTCTCAAACCTGATGCCAGCCAGTCAGGACTCCTATGTCTGGACCGCGCATGGCGACATGGCGGTGCAGGACAAGATCGAGTCGATGATCGCTGAAAGCCGCCGCTCGATCTGGATCAAGGCCGCCGACGAAGTGATCCGGCGCCACAAGGGATCGCTGCAAAAGGCCGCCGAACGCGGTGTCGAGCTGATGGTCGTGCTGTTCGGCAAGGATGCCGACGAGTTTCGCTTCAATCGCAATTGCCGGATCTATATCCACGAAAGCGACGGCACTCGGATGGGCACTGCCGACAATCTATTCACCATCGCGGTCGACCACCAGAAAATGCTCACCGCCAATACCGAAGGCGATGTGATCGCCGCCTATACCGGCTGCGCGCCGATCGTGACCATGGCGTTGTCGCTGATCCGACACGATCTCTACATGGCGGAGATCTTCGCGCGCTTTGGCGCGCAGATCGATCAGGCGTTCGGGCCGTATCTGCGCGACATCCGTATGTCCTGCTTCACGCCCGACCAGGTGACCTCGTTCAAAGAGCGCACCGGAATAAAGTGAAAGCGCGCCGTCAGCGCCGCCGCGCGGCCAGCCGCCGCTCGATATGGCCGACGATCGACAGCGCCTTCGCCATTTCCGCAATCTCGTCGAATACCGGTACGCCTGCGGCGTCGGCCTTGGCCCGATAGTTGCGTTTCTTCTCGTCGAGCTCCGGCGAGCCGTCGCTGCGTAGCGCCAGCGCGAGGTGCGCGGTGTTTTGCCATTTCTTCTGCGTCTGGCCGATGACCGCGAGCAGATTGTCAAGCGGATCGACGCCGCCGCGGCCGGCGAAGGCGGCGAGGTTGAGATGGATCGCCACCGCGTCGGGCTTCGCCATCTCGTAGATGATGTCGAGAATCTCGCCGGCGACCCAGCCGTCTTTCTCCTGGAGCGTGCGCACTGGCGCGTCGATCGGATTGGCGACGCTGGTTCCGGGCGGCAAATTGAGCGCTTCCAGCCGCTGCCGCGTAGGGCCGTCGAAAGGCAGAACGTTGAGTCCTGCGCGCGCGAAGGCATCGCTGCCCAGAACGCTCGAGCCGCCGCCATTGCCGAACAAGGTGACCGTGCTGGTCGGCCGCGACGGCCGCAGCGTCACAAATTGCAAGGCAACGAGCGCGTCGATAAATTCCGCGACGGTCGAGACCAGTGCGACCGGGAGCTGGTTCGGCAAAGCGTCCCAAGCGCTGTCGTTGCCGACGAGCGCGCCGGTGTGGGAAGCGGCGGCGAGCCGTCCCTGCTGCGTACGCCCGCCTTTGAGGATAATGATAGGCTTGGTCGCTTCGCTGATACGCAGCAGATCGAAGAAGGCGCGGCCGTTCTTGATGTCCTCAAGATAGAGGCCGATGACCTTGGTCTGCGGATCTTCGAGGTAGTATTCGACGAGCTCGTGCGGTGCAACGTCCGCGCTATTGCCGATGGTGACTAGCCCGCTGAAGCGCAAGCTGCGCCATTCGCCGCGCTTGATGATGTCGGTTGAAAGCCCGCCGGATTGCGAAATCACGCCGACGGTGCCGACCGCCTTGGACGCATTCTGCGGAAAGGTGAGACCGCCGCGCGGCGAATAGGAGCCAAGCGTATTCGGTCCGAGTACCCGCACCTTGGCGGCGCGGGCCTTCTCGACGAGCTCGCGTTCGAGCTCGCGTCCGTCTTCCACCTCGCCGAAGCCGGAGGAGATCACCTGCGCAAAGCGGCAGCGGCCGTCGGCCTTGGCGAGCGCCTCGGGGATGCGCTCGGCGCCGATGGCGACGTAGGCGTAGTCGATCGGTTCCGGCGTGTGGCCGAGGCCCGCGAAGGCCGGCAAGCCTTCGACCTCGGTCGCCTGAGGATGAATCGGGTAGATCCGGCCGGGATAGCCGAATGCCTTCATGCGCCGGATGAAGGTGTTGGCGATGGTGACGTTGGTCGTCGAGGCGCCGAGCACGGCCACGACCTGCGGCTCGAACAGCGGCTTGAAGCGCTCGCGCGCGGAACGCGATCGATCCGCGGCGTTCGCCGCGGCCGCTTTTGCCGGCGCGGCGGACAGGATGATGCGGGCGTCGGCGGCCATGGCGCCGCTCCTTGAGACGATGATCGGATTGAGATCGACTTCAGCGACTTCGCCGGCCGTTTGCAGAAGCAATCCGCCGGGCCCGCCGACCTTGAGCATGACATCGACCAGTGCCTGCTTGTCGACGCCAGCTTCGCCGCGCACGCCATCGAGCAGCGCCGCGCTCTTCAGCTCGGCAAGCATGTCCCATGCTTCCGCCTCGGTGATCGGGCAGATGCGAAAGCGAACGTCTTTCAGGACTTCGATGAAAATGCCGCCGAGCCCGACCATGATCATCGGACCGAATTGAGGATCGTGCAGGCCGCCGATCACCATCTCGCGGCCGGCCGGGATCATTTCCTCGATCAGCCAGCCGTCCACGGCTTTGCCGGCGATTCCCGGCTTCACCGCCATGGTGGCGATGGCGCGCGCTACGCCGGCCGCATCCACCACGTTGAGCGCGACTCCGCCAACGTCGGATTTGTGCAGAATGTCGCGGGAGACAACCTTCACGGCGAACGGCGGCGCAAGATCGTGTGCCGCGGCGGCGGCCTGATCCGCGCCGGCTACGACCAGCGATTTCGGCGCGCGAATGCCGAAGCAGTCGAGCACCGCCTTGGCTGAGGCTTCGTCGAGCGCGCTACGCCCCTCGGCGCGCGCCCGGGCGATGACTTTGCGAAACATGCGCCGTCCTCAATAGCTCGTCGGCCAGGTCCGCATCAGATGTTGGCCAATTCCGCCGGAGCGCCGGCGCCGGTGCACATCGAGCATGCGAATGAGGAAGTCGCGTGTCTCCTGCGGCTTGATAACGTCGTGGGCGGAGAAAATGCGCGCCATATCCCAGATTTCGAGATCCTTCTGGATATGGGCGAGCGCTTCCGCGAAGCCTTCGTCGCCGGCGCTCAGATTGTGGACGATATTGGTGGCGAAGACCGGATCCATGAAGCTCACTTCGGCGGTCGGCCAGGCGACCATGGTGTCGTTGTGCACGCCGCCGCCCATGGCGACATAGGCGCGGCCGTAGGCCTTACGGGCCAGCACGGTGATCTGCGGCACGGTGGTAAGGCAGGTCGCGTTCATGAAATTCATGATCTGCCCGGGCGCGCCGCGCCGCTCGGCATCGAGCCCGACGACGAAGCCGGGAGTATCCATGATGCGCACTAGCGGGATATTGAAGCTGTCGCAAAGGACGGTGAAATCCACGCACTTCCGGCAGGCGTCGGCGGACAGCGCGCCGCCGCCGACGGCGGGATTGTTGGCGATGATGCCGACCGACTGGCCGGCAAGCCGCGCCAGCCCGACGATCGCCGGTTTGCCGAAGCGCGGCTTGAATTCGAAGAAGCTGCCGGCATCGAAGATGATTTCGACGATCTTCTTCATGTTGTAGACTTGGGTGCGCTTTTCGGGAAGCACGTCGAGGATGCGCTCCTGGGCGTCGCCCGAACCTTCCGTCACCGGCGCGGCGGGCGGCGGCTCGCCATTATGGCTCGGCATGTAGGAGAGGAAGCGGCGCAGCATCGCCATGGCTTCCTGGTCGGTGTCGACGAACTGGTCGATCAGGCCGGTCTGCTCGGCATGCAACCGCCAGCCGCCGAGCTCTTCCAGGTCGACCTTCTCGCCAATCGCCATCGAGACCAGCCGCGGGCTCGACACCGACATGATCGAACCCTTCTTCATAACCGCGAAGTCGGAGCAGCAGCACAGCCACGCCGATGAACCGAACGCGGTATCGAGTGCGGCTGCGGCCCACGGCGTATCGCGCATGCGGCGGAACTGGGTGATATCATTGCCGAGCAGATTGCCCATGCCCTTGGAGCCCATCGCGTCGGGCAGGCGGGCGCCGGTCGATTCGCCGACATGAACGAAGGGCAGTCCCCGCTCGGTGCAGACCTTGCGGATGTAGCCCATCTTCTTGGAATTGGTGGCGCTGGTGGAGGCGCCCTTGGTGGTGAAGTCGTTCACCACCACGCCGACGTCACGACCGTCGATGCGGGCGAAGCCGGTGATCTTGCCGTCGCGCGGGGTTTCAGCGACGTCCTCGTCGATGGTCGAAGCGCCGAGCAGGCCAAGCTCGATAAAGCTGTTCGGGTCGATCAGTGCATCGAGTCGCTCCTGCGCATTGAGCTGGCCGCGCTCCTTGCGCTTGCCGAGCTTCTTGGCGCCGCCCATGGCGCGGGCGGCCTGCTTTCGCTTTTCAAGCTCGGCCAGGAGCGCATCATGAGGCATCGGACATCTCCACGACGCGCCCGCCGGCGAATTGGAATTCGAGCTTCGCGGTGGTGAAGCGTTCGACCGCCGCCTGGTCGAGCTCCGGGCGATATCCCGCCGGCAAGCGGATCGCGCCGTCAGCGAAGGGAAGCGGCGGATCGAGCAGGCGTTCCTTCGGCTTGAGAAAGCCGTTGAACTCCCCGGCATTGCGTATCGTGCTCCGCGCCACGCACGCCTCCAGCCAGCTTTGCACCTCGCTGCCGAGCCCATCGCCGAGCACCGGCTCCATGCCGCAGGCGCGCACCCGCATCAGGCCCTCGTGCAGGCGTTCAAGGCTGCCGAAGCGCTTGAGCTTGAGCTTGCAGAAACGCACGCCGCGAATCCCGGCGGCGCGTTCGATATCGTCGAGCGTGCAGATCGGCTCGTCGAGCATTAGCGGCACGGTCGAAACGGACGCCACTGCGGCATTGGCGGCCCAGTCGTCGGAGTCGCAGGGCTGCTCGAATAGTTCGATACCGGTCGGATCGAGCGCCGACGCAAAGCGCATCCCCGTCTCACGGTCGAAGGCGCGGTTGGCGTCGAGCCGCAGCGTGGCGCGGCTTCCCGTCGCGCGCTGGATGATGGCGACGCGCTCGAGATCGGCGGCGACGGCCTTGCCGACCTTCACCTTGAAGGTGCGAAACCCCTGCGCCAGCCAGGATTCGATTTCGGTCTCGATGCCAGCGCGATCCAGTGCGTTGATCGGCGTGAGCAGCGGAAGCGAGATGTCGCGGTCGCAATCGAGCAATGGATGATGCTGGAGGACCTCGATGGCGCAGGCAAGCGCGGTGGTCGCCACCTTGCTGGTTTCGAAGTCGGCAAGGACCTCAGCCTTCGCCGTCTGCGCATCTTGCCCGAGCATCCGATGGATGTGCCCGCGCAAGAAGGCCCAACCGCCCTCGCGGGTTTCCGCGCTGGAGCCGGGCGAAATATGCCCGTCGGCAAAGCCGTTGCGGCCGGCGTCATCGGTTACTTCGACCAGATACGGTTCGAATTCGTCAAAGGTTCGATATGACAGGCGGTAGGGCCGGATCAGCGGCAGACGCAGGCGCCGCAATATCAGCGTCGTGAGTTTCGGCATCGGCAGTGACGTATCCCGTCTGGCTAATGGGGCGAGCCCTGCCGGCAACGGCCGCGACGAAAGCGACCGGACGCGCTGCGCTGCGTGCGACACCAAGCGTAATGGGCAGACGCAGCAGGGCTAGCATAGTTGTTGCGATTACTACTACGACGGCCTAGCCTATGCAAGGCGATCGACATTGGCCGGATACGTGGACCGTTCGACCGCTCAGATACGGCTAAAGGCCACAGGGAGGACACGATGCGCCTGAGCGCAATGATTGTCACTGCAACGGCTGCGGCGCTTACGTTGATGGCGCCGCCGGCGCGAGCCGAATATCCAGATCACCCGATCCGCTACGTGCTGCACGTCTCGCCGGGCGGCGCCACCGACGTGATGGCGCGCAAGCTCGGCAACGAATTACAGAAAATAATGGGGCAACCCTTCGTCATCGAGAACAGGCCGGGCGGCCGCGGCGCCTCGCAAATGGTCGAGCTCACGCGCGCGGCGCCGGACGGCTACACCATCGGCTCGGCCACGAACACGCATCTCGCCGCTTTTCGCCAGGTGCTCAAGCAGTACAATGTCGACAGCGTGAGCTGGATCGCCAAGCTGGTGTACGAGCCGTACGTCTTTGTGGTGCGCAGCGACAGTCAGGTCAAGGACATGCAAGGCCTGCTCAAGGCGATCAAGAATCAGCCGGGCAAGATCGTGATCGCCGGCTTCGTGCGCGGCTCCGGCAGTCACGTCGCCTGGGAAATGCTGATGCATGGCGCTCAGATCCCGAGCGACAGCGTGAACTGGGTGCCCTACGACAGCGTCGGCGACGGCGTCACCGCGGTGCTCGGTGGCCATGGGCTGGCGACCGTTGCCTATGCCGGGCTGGTCAAGGACCAGGTGACGGCGGGCAATCTCCGGGTTATCGGCGTGATGGCGAACAAGCGTCTCGAAGAAATGCCCAATGTCCCCACGCTCAAGGAGCAGGGCATCGACGTGCCGACCAGCTGGGAGCAGTGGCGCGGCGTTATTGGCCCGAAGGGAATTCCGATGGATATCCAGAACAAAATTGCGGGCGCCATACAAAAGGTCATGGCTTCGGATGAAATGAAGCAGTTCGTCCACAACGACTCGCTGGTCGCCGACTATATGGGGCCGGCGGAATTCACCAATTTCGTGCACGATCAGGACAAGATAACGGTCGACTGGCTCAAGCAGCTAGGCTTCCTCAAATAGCGCTCGCTCGTGACTTTGCCGATGACGACGAATGCGAGCGAACACCAGCCCGTCAGCTCCGCGGACGACAGACCGATGCTATTGAACCGGCGGCTGCTCTCGCTGCCGCTGGCGTTGCTCGATTTGATCACGGGCGTCATCTTCGCGCTGGTTGCGCTATCGGTCTGGATCGGCGCCGGCTATATCGAGCGCAGCGAGACCGGACTCGTGGGTCCGGCGGGATTTCCGCGCGGTGTGGCGCTGATCTTCGGCGCGGTTTCGCTGATGATGGCGGCGCGCGGCGCGGTGGGACTGCGGCTTGGCCGCAGGTCGATGGTCGAGTTTGCGCAACCGCTCGCCGTGCTCGCGGCCATGGTGCTCGCGATCGCTTACCCGATCCTGCTCGGTTATTTCGACTATTACCTCGTCACCGGGCCGTGGCTCGTCGCGCTGTTCTTGGTCACCGGCAATCGCAAGCCGGTGCCGATCCTTCTCTATGCCGGCGGCTTTCTGATCTTCACCAAGCTCGTGTTCGAGAAGCTGATGGGCGTGCCGCTGCCTTAAGGATCCGATCATGCTGCACGGCTTGTTATCTGCATTATCGGAGATGGCGTCCTGGCATGTGGCGCTCGCCATTTTCGCCGGATTGATCGCCGGCTATTCGATCGGCTCGCTGCCCGGCCTTTCCTCCAGCATCGGCATTGCGCTGCTCATTCCCTTCACTTTTGCCATGCGTCCGGTGGATTCGATCGTGATGCTGGTGACTTTGTATGTCGCTTCCGAATATGCCGGGGCGATCCCCGCCATTCTCGTCAATACGCCCGGCATCCCGGCGGCGGCCATTACCGCGCTTGACGGCTACCCGATGCGGCTGCGCGGCGAGGCCGGGGCCGCACTGACCTTGTCGATCCTGAGCGCGGGGTTCGGCTCGATCCTCAGTACGCTGTTGCTCATCGTGACCTCGACGACATTGGCGTCGATGGCGCTTGCTTTCGGGCCGGCCGAATATTTTGCCGTTGCGGTGCTTGGCCTGAGCCTGGTGTCGTCGCTGTCCGGTCATTCGATGCTCAAGGGCTTTGTCGCCTTGTTCTTCGGCCTGGCGGTCGGGTTGATCGGCACCGACCCGATCGACGGGGTCACCCGCTATGTATTCAGCGAAAACCTTTTGAGCGGCGTGGGCTTTCTGCCAGCGCTAATCGGGCTGTTCGCGCTGTCGAGCATTTTCAGCATGATCGAGGATTCGTTCCGGCCGCTCGCGCCGCTCGACAAGCTGCCTAATGTCTTCGGCCAGTTCGGATTGATGAAGCCGCATTTCTGGACGCTCCTGCGCAGCACGCTCATCGGGTACTTCGTGAGCGTCGTGCCTGGCCATGGCGCGACCATTTCGGCGGTGGTGTCCTATGCTTTTCAGAAAAGAATATCGAAGCACCCCGAGACTTTCGGCAACGGCAATCCGGAAGGCGTAGTGGCATCGGAAACCGGCGCCAATGCCTCGGTGGCCGGCGCGCTCGCCCCGATGCTGGCGCTGGGCATTCCCGGCTCGGCGAGCACGGCAGTCCTGATCGGCGCGCTGACGTTGCACGGCGTCCAGCCCGGACCGCTGTTGTTCGTGAAAAATCCGGAGATTCCCTATTCGATTTTCATCGCCATGATCGTGACCATGCCGTTCATGGTCATGCTCGGACTTGGCGGCGTACGCTTGTGGGTGCGTGTGACGCAGGTGCCGAAGGCCGTCATCGCGCCCTTTGTCACCGCGCTATGCCTGCTCGGCAGCTACGCCTCGCAGAACGACGTATTCGCCATGTGGACGACGGTGTTCTTCGGCATCACGGGCTATGTCTTGAAAAAGATGGATATCCAGCCGGCGCCGATCGTGCTGGCGCTGATCCTCGGCTACCTCACTGAGACGAATTTCCGCCGTGCGCTGATCGCATCTTCCGGCAGCTTCATGACGTTCCTCACGTCGCCGATCTCCGTGGTCTGCCTCGTTCTCGCGGTCAGCGTGTTTCTGCTTCCCTTCGTCAAGAGGGCAAAACCCACGGCGGATTGATCAGCCAGAGCGGCTTGCGGCTGAAATAAACTGAAGTGTGTCCGAGCGAGTTCAGGGAGTGGTCGCCAGACTCAGACGTAGCTCGTGGGCCAGGCTTGCAATAGATGTTCGCCGACGCCGTTGGTAAGACGCAGGCGGTGGACTTTGAGCATTTCGATCAGATAGCTGCGGGTCTGGCGTGGATCAATCACATCCTTGACGCCGCAGATCGCCGCCAGGTCGTAAGCCGATCCGCCGCGCGCCCGCATTTCGTCGACAAGCTTGTGAAACTTTTCCGGGTCGTCCTCTTCTTCGACGCCATGAACGATCGAAACGGCGGACCTTGGGTCCATGAAGCTTACGTCCGCCGTCCACCAGGCGGCGATCTCCTCCACAGTTCCTCCTGCGCCCATATTGATGAAGCCGCGCCCGTAGCTTTTGCGCATGATGATGGTGATTTTGGGCACGGTGGTCTGCAACAGCGCATTCATCCAATTGATGACTTTGCCGATGACGCCTTTGCGCTCGGCTTCCGGACCGATCAGAAAACCCGGCTGGTCTTGGAGAAACACGATCGGGATATTGTAGCTGTCGCAAAGCACGAGGAAGCTCGTTGCCTTGCAGCAGCCGTCGGCGTCCATCGCACCACCCTTGTATTGCGGGTTGTTGGCGATAAATCCGACGGTGTGGCCGTCGATGCGGGCGAGCGCGGTGGTGAGGCTGCGGGCATAGCGGGCCTTTATTTCGAAGAAGCTATCATTATCGGCGACCACCTGAATGATTTTTCTGACGTCGTAGACCTGGTACAGAGATTCCGGAATCAATTCGAGAATCTTTTGGGCATTCTCACCCGACCCGGGCGCTACCGGCGCCACGGGCGGGGGCTCGTTGTGATGACTGGGCAGATAGCTTAGGAATTTTTTGACGATATCAATCGCCTCGGCATCGGTCTCGGCAACTGCGTCGGCAAAGCCGGTTTCATCGGCGTGAACGCGCCAGCCGCCGAGCTCTTCTCCGGTCACCTCGCGTTTGAGCGCCTTTGAAACCATGCGGGGGCTGGCGACCGCCATGACCGAGCCCTTGCGCATGACCATGAAGTCGGACGCGCAGGCGTGCCAGGCGGCCGAGCCGAATGCAAAGCCCATTACGGCCGAGACCCACGGCGCCTTGCGATGACGGAGAAAACGGCCCGCCTCGTTGGTGTTGCCCATTCCCTCGCCCATCGCATCCGGCATTCGGATGCCGGTCGACTCGCTGAGAAAGACGACGGGAAAGCCGCGTTTTGCGGCGATATCCTTGATGTGCGACATCTTGCGATTGTTGGTCGAGCTCGACGAAGAGCCTTTCACGGTGAAGTCGTACGACACGACTCCGATCGGACGGTCCTCGACCTGGCCGAAGCCACACACCTTGCCGTCGGCGGGCGTCTGATCGCGCATCTCCTTGATGTAGGAGACGCCGAACAGGCCGGATTCATGGAACGTGCCGGGATCGAGCAGTCGCTCGACCCGTTCGCGGGCGTTCAGGAAGCCGCGTTCCTTCCTTTCGGCAAGCTTATCGGCGCCGCCCATGGCTGAGGCCTTGCGGCGCCGAGCCTCGTGTTCGTTGATCTTGTCCTCAAACGACATTCCAAGCTCTCCAAGTCACAACTCGCAAAGTCCCGATCGCGTGCGGTCAAAGCGCGCTCGGGCTGTCCGTCGCGGCGGTCAGCATTGCTCTCGGATCTGGACCGATATATTTCGACGACGGGTGAATCAGCCGGTTGTGGGCGCGTTGCTCCATGACATGAGCGATCAGACCCGGTACGCGGGCAATGAGAAAGATTGGCGGAAACAGCTCGGCGGGGATGCCGCATAGACGGTAGATGACGGCGGCATAGTAATCGAGGTTGGCGAACATCTTCCTCTCGCGCGCCATGACCTGCTCGATGCGCTCGGCGACCAGGTACAACGACCTGTCGCCGTCTGCCTGGGACAGTCTGTCGGCCCACTTCTTGTTGATGGCGTTGCGCGGATCGGCGGTCGAGTAGGCGCGCTGGCCGAATCCGAAGATGCGCCCCTTGTTGGCAAGCAGATCGAGAATCCCGGCCTCCGCCTCGTTTGCGGACTTGTAGCGATCGAGCATCTGCATGACCCGGGCGCTCGCTCCGCCATGCAGCGGGCCGCGCAGCGTACCGATCGCCGACGTCAGGCACGAATAGAGGTCGGACAAGGTGGATGCCGCGATCCGGGCGGCATAGGTCGAGGCGTTGAAGTCGTGCTCGGCATAGACGATCAGCGAAACGTCGAGCGCGCGGCGATGCAGTTCGTCCGGTGGCGCACCGTTCAACAAGTTGAGGAAATGGCCGGCGACAGTGGTCTCCCCGGTCTCGGTATCGATGCGGCGGCCGGAGCGGTGGAACTGCCACCAATACAGCAGCATGGAACTGAAAAAATAGCTGAGCGGCGCCGCGACTTCGAGCGTGTTCTTCGGCGTTTCCGGCCGGAATGCTGCCAGCATGGAGCAGCCGGTGCGCAGCACGTCCATGGGATCGGCCGCCGCCGGTGTACCCTCGAGCAAAGCCTTGAGCGGCTCCGGCAGCGCGCCTCCCGATGCGGCGAGCCGGCGAAATTCCTGCTTCTCCTCGGAATTGGGCAGCTCGCCGTGGGTGAGCAGATAAGACACGTCCTCGTAGCTTGAATGTTCCGTCAGATCCTTGATTTCGTAACCGAAATAATAAAGCAGATTGTCGTTCTTGTTGATCTTGCAGATACGCGTCTCGTCAACAATGACACCCTCGAGTCCCTTCGCTACTTCCACAACATCACCTCCAAATCCGACATCGCACGCGGACGCTCACTTGTGGCCGGAAGCAGCCGCGACAATGGCCGACCATTTCTTGACTTCCGACGCGAGGAAGCTCTGGAATTCGGATGGGGTACCGCCAAGAATCACCATCGCGAGCTTATCGAGATGGCTGCGCACGTCGGGCTCCATCAGGATTTCATTGGTCGCCTTGTTTATCTTGGCGACGACGGCGGGATCGGTTCCCCTCGGCGCAACCAGGCCCTGCCAGTTTTGCACGTCGAAATCCGGCAGCCCGGCCTCGGCGAAAGTCGGCACGTCGGGCAGGCTAGCGAGTCTCGTGCGGGCACTAACGGCAAGAAACCGCAATTTGTCGCGTTGCGACATCATGGCGGGAGCCGCCGCAATGACGACGTTCACGTCGCCTCGGGTCAAGGCGAGCATCACCTCGGCGTTGCTTTTGTAGGGGATATGCTGAATATCGACTTTCGCCTCGGACTTGAACAGTTCGCCCGCCAGATAGAGCATGCTGCCGACGCCGGCGGATCCGTAATTCATCGCGCCCGGCTTCGACTTCGCCAGAGCGATGAACTCTTTGAGCGTATGTGCGGAACTGCCTGACGGCACCGCCATGACGCCGGGCAGACTTGCAACGAGCACGATCGGAACGATGTCGCGCAGCGTATCGTAGGGAAGATCCTTGATGAAGCTCGGCGCGGCGCTCAGTCCGATGTCGGCCATCATCAGCGTATAGCCGTCGGGGCTCGCCTGGGTAAGAGCCTCGGTCGCGATCACCGAGCCGCCGCCAGGCCGGTTCTCGACATAGACCTGCTGCCCGAGCCGCTTGGACAGCTGATCCGCCATCAGGCGAGCGACCAGATCAACGCTGCCGCCCGCGCCGAAGCCGACGAGGATGCGGATTGGGTGGGTTGGATAATCGTCTGCGTGGGCGAATGAACAGAAGCCTCGGCACAACCAGAGTCCAACAAGCAATAATGCCCCTACCTTGCGGATCATGTTTCCTCGCTCGTTCGATTTATTATAAAGACGCGCGGCGATTTGTGCGCTTAGTCAGACTGGACTGGTACCCTCGGGCCGCCGCGCCGACCCGGCGCGATAGTGCAGTGTAGTACTCATAGCCGCCGTGCATAGCCCACGGAATCACCTTGCGTGCCCCGGGTTACGCTGCGCGGTTCAATTCAAGGCGTCCTGCTGCTGGCGGCTAAACCCCAATCCAGCGATAACTCCTAGTTATGTGCAATCCGTCGCTCGATGTCCGCTGCCAAAGGCTAAGCAGACCTAACTCGGACATCGCTCATGCCGTCTCGCTGCTATTAGGACGCGCGTCGTCGTGAGCGATGCGGTTGCTGGCCCAAGCGTAATTGTATTAGTCTCCCCCCAAAGGGGAGGGAATAATGTGCCATCGTTTTGCCGGAGCCGTTATCGGAATCGTTGCGCTCAGCAGCTTGATACAACCTGCGCTCAGCCAGGAGCCGATCAAGATCGGCGTTATGTTCCCCCTCACCGGGCCGATTTCCGCGCAAGGCGGTCCTGAGCGCGACGCCGTCAAGCAGGCCTTCGACGAGGAAAACAACGCGGTCGCGGGACGGAAAATTGAACTGCTTTATGAGGACAGCACAGGCCGCCCGGACGTCGGACTGACCAAGACCAAGGCGCTGGTGGAGCGCGACAAAGTCGACTTGTTGCTCTCCGAGCTGGTGAGCTCGGTGGGGGCCGCGATGGCCCCCTACGTGACCGAGCAGAAAATTCCGTGGATCAGCACTGTGGCGCTCGACAGTCTCACCCGCGCGCAGAAAAGTCCCTACATTTTCCGCTTTGTGCCGTCGACTTACCAATACGCAATGGTCGCCGCTCAGGCGGCCCAAAAAATGAGCTGGAAGAAGGTCTATTTCCTCGGTTGGAATGCGCCGCCCGGCCACGAATTTGCAGACGTTGTGAAGAAGCTTTACGGCGCCGACAACCTTATCAACGCGCAATTCTCAAATATCGGCACTTCCGATTACGCGCCTTATCTCACCGCGATGGACGCCGGAAAGGCCAATGGAATGTTCGCCGCCATGTGGGGCGCCGATGCGCCGCGCATGGTCGAGCAATACGCCGAGTACGGCCTGAATAACAAACTGCCTATTTTCGGCATCGCCTCGTTCACGAGCGAGGAGTTGCTTGCCGTCATGCCGCCCCAAGCCGTCGGCATCCAAAGCGCCTACACTTATTGCGGCACGCTGGATACGCCAGAGAACAAAAGGTTCGTCGACGGATTCAAAGCGGCGCACAACGGCGCTGTTCCCGGTTCATATTCCTATATGGGCTATATGGCGGCAAAGATGGTCATTGCGGCCCTGAAGGACATCAACGGGAAAGCCGAAGACCGCGACACCTTCATCAACGCGCTCAGCAAGGTCAAGGTCAAGGGGCCGATGGGAATGACGAGCTTTGACGAACACCATGGCATGGTCGCCGACTTCTATCACCTTACGATCGAGAAGGGCCCCGACGGAAAGCTGCAAAATCACTGCGGCGAACGCATCGCGCAAGTCAAAGACCCGTACGATCTCTTCCCCTGAGGTTCCTCGATCCGTCACAGTCTTCACACCGGTCGATGTGACGGGCCATTCCGTTTAGCGCTGCGGCCAAGCCCGGCCAACTGCGCCTTTCTGTCGGTGGCGTGTCGTAGTCATTGGCGCCTTAAATCGATCTCTAACCGCACGTGAACGAACGGGCACGTCGCCGCCATGACATTTTGGTTGGTTCAAGCTTTGAACGGCATTTCGTATGGGATGTTACTGTTTCTATTGGCTTCCGGTTTGTCTCTGATTTTTGGGGTGATGAAAATTCTTAACCTGACGCATGGGTCCTTTTACCTGCTCGGGGGCTATCTAGGACTGGTCGTGCTCCAAAAGACGGGAAGCTTCATACTGGCTGTGCTTGGGGCAAGCTTGGCGATAGCGCTGATCGGCGTGGTGGTGGAGCGCTTTTTTCTGAGAAGATTTCATCTTCAACAATTGCCGCAGGTGCTCGTGACCTTTGGTTTCCTTTTCATATTTTCCGATATTGCAACAGTGATCTGGGGTGCCAATCCGCAAACAATGCCGCGCCCAGAGCTTTTTTCCGGCTCGCTTCAATTCGCCGGTTTCTATTATCCGACTTACCGTCTCTTCATCATCGGGTTCGGACTGTTCGTCGCAACACTCCTGTGGTGGCTTCAGGATGGTACCCGCGTCGGTGCGATGCTTCGCGCCAGCGTCGATAACGAGGAGATTGCCCGGGCGTTGGGCATCAATGTCTCGCTTCTCTTTACTCTGGTATTCGGGCTCGGCGCTTTTTTGGCCGCGCTCGGCGGCGTGATGGGCGGTCCGATCCTCGGTGTTTATCCCGGGGCGGACTTTGAGGTCCTGCTGCTCGGTTTCGTCGTGGTTATCATCGGCGGGCTGGGCAGTTTGAAAGGCGCGCTTGTCGGCGGTTTGGCGGTCGGCTTGCTCGATAATTTTGGCAAGGTGTTCTTTCCCGAATTGGCGCTGTTCACGATCTTTGCTCCCATGGCATTGATTCTGGCGATACGGCCCGCCGGTCTGTTCGGGCGCGAATGAGTGCCGCAGGCGCAAGCTCTTCTGCGAAATCGCGTGGCATCGCCGCGCTATTCCTCCTGACGATGCTTGTTCTTGCCGTATTGCCGTGCCTGCTTTCCACCTATTATCTCGGCTTGGTAATCGAGATTCTGATTTTTGCCGTGTTTGCCATGAGTTTCGATTTGCTGATCGGCTACACCGGAATGGCCTCACTCGGGCATGCCGCCTATTTCGGCGTTGCCGCCTACGCAGTCGGGTTGCTCGCAATCAAGCTGCATTGGAGCGTCTGGTTGGCTCTTCCGGCCGCTCTGGTCATCGTTGCCCTTGTGGCGACGTTGTTTGGCTTATTGGCGCTGCGGACCCGAGGCAGCTATTTCCTGATGATTACGCTCGCGCTGTCCCAAGTCGCATGGGGCATCGCATTCGGTTGGCGCTCATTGACCGGAGGTGACGACGGGCTGCCAAACCTGCCTCGTCCGGATCTTGCCGCTGGCTGGTCCCTTGTAGGCGACCGGCCGTTTTATTTTTTTGTTCTGCTGCTCGTAGGCGTCGGCGTGCTATTGTTGACACAGGTCGCCATCTCGCCGTTCGGATTTGCGCTGCGCGGCATCCGCGAAAGCGAAACCCGCATGCAGGCGCTTGGATATAATGTCTGGCGTTACAAGTTCGCCGCCTTCATTGTCGCGGCGGTTTTCGCCGGGCTCGCCGGCGCCCTCTATGCCTATTACAACCGTTTCGTCAGTCCCGATTACCTTGGCGTTTTCCGCTCGGCGGAGGTCTTGCTGATGGTAATCCTGGGCGGTGCGGGCACTTTAATCGGACCCGCAATCGGTGCCGCGGTCATTGTGCTCCTCGAAAACGTTATTAGCGCTTACACCGAGCGCTGGCTGATCGTGATCGGCACTATCTATATCCTGGTCGCGCTCTTTGCGCCGAACGGGATCATTGGTTTTGTTCGTGATTTCCGCGCACGCAAAGTGAAATCATGACCGCGCTCTCTGTCACCGACATTTCTCGAAATTTTGAGGGCGTCCAGGCGCTGGACAATGTTTCTTTCGAGGTCGCACTCGGCGAACGCCGTTTGATCATCGGTCCGAACGGGGCGGGCAAGACCACGCTTTTCAATATACTCGCCGGTTCATACGCGGCGTCGAGCGGCCGGGTTGCTCTGTTCGGCCGCGATATCACCCGTTTGCCGGCTTATGCGCGAGCGCGGCTGGGACTGTCCCGTACTTTTCAGATCACCAATCTTTTCTACCGCCTGACAGTCCTGGAAAACATTCTGCTTGCATTGCAGGCAGGGAAGGGGGCGGCTTCGCCCATGCTTCGTCTGCTGCAGCAGGATCGCGCCTTGCTTGCTCGGGCAGATGCCTTGCTCAAACAGTGGGAGCTCAGCGAGCTTGCCAAGCATGCCGCGCAAGACATCTCCTACGGCCAGCAAAGGCAGTTGGACATTTTGCTTGCCATGGCTGTCGCGCCCAAGGTGTTGCTGCTTGATGAGCCGACAGCAGGTTTATCCGCCGCCGAAGTTCCGCGCGTTTTGACCATCCTGCGCAGCCTGCCGCGCGACACGACCGTGCTCATGATCGAGCATGACATGGACGTGGCGTTTGAGCTCGCCGACCGTATCACCGTTCTGCATCAAGGCCGGCTGCTCGCCGAAGGCGATGTGGAGGCCATTCGAAATAATCCGCAAGTGGCCGAAATCTATTTCGGGTCCGATTGAGTTCACCGCGATGTTGAGCGTGCAGGACATCCATACCTATTACGGCGACAGCTACATCTTGCAGGGCGTTTCGCTGGAGCTGAGCCCGGGGCAGGTGGTCGCTCTCTTGGGCCGCAATGGCGTTGGCAAGACGACGTTGGCCCGCTCCATCATGGGCCTTACGCCTGCCAAGCGCGGCAGGATCCTGTTCAAACAGAACGACATCACCCATTTACCCGCGCACAGGATCGCACGGCTGGGCATCGGCCTGGTGCCGCAAGGGCGGCAGATCTTCCGTTCCCTTTCGGTCAAGGAGCATTTGGATGTCATGGCACGCGGACAGGGCCGCTGGAGCTTGGATGCGGTCATGGAGCTCTTTCCGAATTTGCATGCCCGATCGCGCAGCCTGGCCGGCAAGCTCAGCGGCGGCGAACAGCAAATGCTGGCGGCAGCACGGGCGCTCGTCGGTAACCCGGCGCTGCTCGTCATGGACGAGCCGACAGAGGGACTGGCGCCGCTGATGATCCGCGAGCTCGGTCGAACGATCGGGACGCTCAAACAGAGCGGCACATCAATTCTTTTGATCGAGCAGCAGCTCACTTTTGCGCTGCGCTACGCGGATACGGTCTTTATCATGAGCAAAGGACGCATCGTGCACCAATGCAGTCCGGCGGACCTCGCATCGGACGCACGGACGAAGTCGCGATATTTGGGGGTATGATGCGCCAGGGGTGCGCGTCTCGCTTTGCAGCTATGCCTGCCGACTGGCTTGAAGTAATTGACATCGACGTTGGAATTTTGCCCAATCTTCACAGGAAACAGCTGGGCGGACGGCACCGCATTGGCACCGTAATCGCTTAGGGGAGGGAACACGCACGTGGCGGATTGGATCGAAGCTTCGCCCCTTGATCGTCGTCAGATCGTCGAAAGCTGGTTGAAGAAGTTCAGCTCTGCACTCGAGGAGAAGCGTTATGCTGCCGCCGCGGCGATGTTTCACTCCGACGGTTACTGGCGCGACCTGTTGACGTTCGAGTGGCACTTCAAGGTTCTTCACGGGCCCGGCGAAGTGGAAGCTTGGCTGCGCAAGGCTTTCGATCCGAAACCTGCCCGCAATTTCAGGTTGGAGTCCGATCCGACAGTCGGCGCGATCGGCGAACATCCGCAGACTTTGGAATTTTTCTTCAGATTTGAGACGGCCATCGCCTCCGGCCGTGGCTACGCGCGGCTTGTTCCCGATCCTACTTCGCCGGCGACCGCCAAGGTCTATACGTTTCTGACCGCCATGCAGGAGCTGAAAGGCTTTCCTGAGAAAAGGGGAAAAAACCGTCCGCACGACGACCTGCGCATAACTTCGACCCAAACGGAGAATTGGCTCGATCGCCGGCTCGCGGCACGTCAGTTCAAGGATAAGGATCCTGACGCGATCGTCATCGGCGGCGGCCAATCGGGGCTCATGATGGCGGCCAGGCTCGGGCAGCTTGGTGTCGACACGCTCGTCATCGAAAAGACCAAGCATATCGGTGACGTGTGGCGCAACCGCTACCATTCGTTGCAGCTGCACAACGAAATATGCATCAATCATTTTGCCTATTTGCCGTTCCCCGATACTTGGCCGGTCTTCATTCCGAAGGACAAGCTTGCCGACTGGCTGGCGTTCTATGCCGAGGCCATGGACCTCAACGTTTGGACGGAAACAACGTTCTTGGGGGGCGAATACGACAGTTCTGACGGGCATTGGACCGTGCGCTTGCGGACATCCGATGGCGGCGTGCGAACGATGCGGCCGCGTCATATCGTTCTGGCAGCCGGTGTCAGCGGCATTCCCAACATGCCCCATCTTGAGGGCGCGGATGAGTTCGCCGGCCCTATTCTGCATTCGAGCAGCCGGACCGACGATCTCGACGTAAAGGGAAAGTCCGTGCTCGTCGTCGGCGCCGGCACGAGCGGTCACGACCTCGCACAAAATCTGCATGTTCGCGGCGCCGACGTTACGATGCTGCAGCGCTCATCCATTACCGTCGTCAGTCTGTATCCCAGCTCGGTCCGCCCCTACGAACTTTATCGCCAGATTGACGGCGTGAAGCCGATTGAGGATACCGATCTCATCGCCGGTTCCGTCCCCTATCCGCTGTTCGCGCGACTGCAGCGCCCTCAAAGCCATCAAATGGCGGAAGACGACAGGGAGCTTCTTGATGGTCTACGTAAAATCGGTTTCATGCTCGACAACGGCGAAGACGACACGGGCTATTTCCTGAAGCTCTTGCGCTATCAGGCCGGCTACTATTTGAATATTGGTGCATCTGACCTCATTGTCGCGGGAAGGATAAAGTTAAAGTCGAGCGTCGATATCAAGCGGCTCTCACCGGGAAAAGTCATTTTCTCCGACGAGAGCTCGCTGGGTGCAGATATCATCGTACTCGCCACGGGATATAAGCCTCTGCAAGAAGCCGTTCGATCCATGTTGGGCGACGCCGTTGCTGATCGCGTCGGCCCAATCTGGGGTATTGGAAAGGATGGCGAGCTCAACAATATGTACGCGCAAACTGCCCAACCAGGCTTTTATGTCACAGGTGGTGGTCTGCCCGGCGCGCGCGCGTATTCACGATATACCGCTCTCCTGATCAAGGCCGACCTCGAAGGCTTGCGGCCTTACCGTGACTTATCTCTGCAGACAGCACATGGATCGATGGAGCGGCCGGAGCCGGAATACGCGCAGCCATGACACGCGTATTTAGGCCGGCGAAAGGTCTCGTTCCAGGCACCAACAGCGGATTATTTGGAGTTGCCAATGCGCGATCGGCTTGAACTGGCCCGACTGTCGAAGGCCGAACGTGACAGGCGTTGGTCCATGACGCGCGAGCAGATGCGCGCGCGCGGAATCGACTGTCTGGTGCTTTGGGGTTGGCCGGCAATGTGGGATTTCACCACCGCCAACGCTCGCTATCTCTGCCCGATCGGAGGCAACGCGGAGAACAATACGCTGATTTTTCCGCTGGTTGGCGAGCCCACATCGTTCGTGTTCATGCCGACTTTCGTTGAATATTGGAAGCGTGCGCAGGATTGGGTGAGCGATGTACGCAGCCGACGTGGCACATGGTCCGACACGGTAGTCGCCCGCCTCAAGGAAATGGGTCTGGAAAGGGCAACGATCGGCATGGATGGCTTGGCTGGCCCCCTCGATCCCGACGGCTGGCTTCCTTACAGCATTTTTGAGTCGCTAAAGGCGAGCCTGCCCAATGTTCGCTTCGCAGATCTCGGCGTCCTCCTGGAAATGATGCGGTCGATCAAGAGCGATGAGGAGATTGCCTTGCTCGAAAAAGCCTCTGCGCTCGGCGACAAGATGCTGCAGGCTTGCCGCGACCGTGCGCGGCCGGGCGTGCGCGAATCGGAGGTCTACGGGCACATGATGGAGGCCATGCTGGCCGATGGCGGTGAAGAACCTACGTTATTCCTGTGGGCTTGCGATCGTCATCCATTTCCGCATCCATTCCGGCTTCCTACGACACGTCCGATGGAGCCGCAGGACGTCATCATCTGCGAGATTTACCCGAAGATCGGCGGGTATTTTACCCATGTCGAACGCACGTTCTGCCTGGGAGAGCCCGATAAGGAGTTGCAGCGCATTTATGACGGCTGCGTCGGTGCGTTCCGGCGCGGCATGGAGCTTTTCGGCCCGGGAAGATCAATCGTCACGGCCATGGAGGAGGTGAAACGCGTCATCGACGACGCAGGCTTGGGGATTTGCGAGACCGGCATTCACGGACACGGACTGGCGTCCCTGGAATATCCCAGATACCGGTTCCATGCGCTAAAGGCCGATCAGGCCGCGCTCGCAACCATTGGCGACCAATTCAAAACTGGAATGGTATTCGCATTCAACATCGATTTGTTCAATCCGAAATGGTACGGCGGCCAGACCGGCGCAGTATTTGCCGACACCGTCGTCATTACCGATAAAGGAGCGCGCTCCTTGCATTCTTTCTCCCAGGAACTGCAAAGAATTGGCTGAGCGCACAATCCCCTTTCGCTCAGGCATTGCATGCGGGTGCAAACGCGATGGAACAGGCGACCGATCGATCTCTCCCCAAGTTTCGGCGTATAGTCACCGGCCACGATGCTAACGGCAAAGCCAGGATTTGGCTTGACGGCGACGCGACCAACCACAAATTTCCCAGTGACAAGATTTCTTCAACGCTTATGTGGTCGACCGACTGCACGCCGACGCAGTTACATGGAGACGGGGATGAGGGAAACCGCATTTTGGGCTCTTCTCCTCCGCCGAATGGCAGCCGTTTCACAATGATGGAGTTCCAGCCCGGCAACGGGGCGCATATGCACCGAACCGACACTGTGGACTATGTGATCTGCATTGCCGGCGAAATAGATATGTTTGTTGACGACACCCAGTTCGTAACGCTTCGGGCAGGTGACGTACTCATCCAACGCGGCACCTATCACGCATGGGCAAACCGCAGCGACAAGCCATGCCGATTGGCAGTCGTCCTTTTGGATGCGTTGCCGAAGCGGGAAGGCTCCGTTTCCGGACTTGTCAGCGCGCGCTAGCTGACAAAGAGCAGGCAACAAATAGGCACTGGCTGCTCAGTAGGCACATTTTGAATGGAGCCATGATCGACATGGGCTCCCGCAGGGGAGGGCGGATGCGGTCTCTCACTACGAGTTCTGACAAGTCTAGTCTTGTTGCCATCGTGACTGGCGGCGCACGCGGGCTTGGCCGCGCAATGGTTTTAGGCTTGCTCCGCGATGGCTTCCGTGTGGTCGTAGCACATCTGCCGACAAGCGCCGCGGAAATGCAAGCACTCAACATTCTTGCTGCTAGAGAAGGATGGGAATGTCGGCTCTTCGCGGTCGAAACCGATGTGACAAAATGGGAGCAGTGCCGGCAGACTGTCGAGAAGACGTTCGATCATTTCGGTGCCCTTCACGGACTGGTAAACAATGCCGGCATTGGAATGCAGGGCATTGGCAACGTACTCGTTGGTGAACGCAAGCCGTTCTACGAAGTAGAAGCGGATGCCTGGCGGCGAGCCGTCGATGTGAATGTCAATGGTGCGTTTTTGATGGCGAAGGCGGTGACGCCACACCTTGTGAAGCAAGGTTGGGGACGGATCGTCAACATTGAAACCAGCCTCTACACCATGATGATGGACGGATTTTCGCCTTATGGCCCGTCCAAGGCGGCGCTTGAATCGGCAACAGTCATTTGGTCGAAGGACCTTGCCGGAACGGGCGTTACGGTCAATGCACTGGCTCCGGGAGGTCCGGCGGACACACGCATGATTCCCAAGACGGAGATAGGTGACCGCTCAAAGTTGATACCACCTGACCTCATGATGGCGCCGATCGTTTGGCTAATGTCACGACAATCAGACGGAATCAACGGTCGGCGAATTATTGCAAATGAATGGGATGCGGAACGTCTGCGTTCCGAACCAATTGAGAAGATCGGGATTCCCGCCGGATGGTAGCCACGGCTCGATAGCAAACGTACGCGCGTGTGTTTGGCGTCTAATTCCGAAATTGGCAGTTGGGCGAAACTGTCTTCGGCGCTGTTGAATGAGCGTTGCCGTGAACGCTCGCAAGGACATCGGCTATGTTCTTGAAAAGCTGAACTGGATGCGCGCGGGACGCATCTGGCCTAACGGCCTTCGCTGCTTATGGACCGACACGTTCGGCGTTCTGCTGCTGGTTTCGCTCTTTGCGGCACTGGGCGAGCGGCGGTTCCTCGACGAAGCCGAGTGGGTAGTGTCTGACGTTGACCGGGTGCTCGGGCGCCTGCGCGGCATCCGCATCGGCGAAGCATTGGCGCCTTTTTGGCGCTATCGGCGGCCGTCGCCATCGCGGCCGGCTGCATGGTCACGATGGCACGCGAAGCCTCTTAACGCGCGATCGGTCCCCCGTGCCGTGGGTCGCGCCCGCGAAGGGGATTTTCGTAGTCGACCCCGTAGTTTGCCTGCTGCCGGCTGCGTGACCGCCAATCTCACGGCGAAAAGTGACTCTGCCCAGCCTCATTTGACAGGCCGCAAGACCCCCGACCCATAAAACCGTAGCGTTTATTAAATAAAGATTATACTCTAAGTTGTGGGTCCCTCGCATGACGGGATGCGACGCGGCAGCCGTCGAAAACTCTGCCCGCAAAGCAACGGATCGAGGCCAGTGACGGGGAGCATCAGATGAGTAACGAAATCGCCTATTGCAAGATTTTTCCGACCATCGGCATCGCCCGCGTCGGCAACAGCCTGGAGCGCGACGGCTTCTTTATCGGACCCGAGGGGATCATGCCGCCCCGGCGGTCCGATGAGCGTCGTTTCACTGATGAGGCGGGTGCGGTGCTGCGCCAAGCCGCACGCTTTCGGGTCTATGCTTTCGACGCCAAGGACGCCGTGATCGGCGAGCTGACGGCGCAGGACGCCGAGCTCACCTGGAGCGTATCGCTCGCAAACAAGAAGCTGGAATGGTTTGAATTTAACGGCGGCGCCGAGGCGCTGGCGCAATTCGAGTCGCCGGAGCACGACTCATGGGACCGGCGCAATGCCTCGATCAAAGGCGCCGAGCGAAAGCGCAGGCTTGTTATCGATCCTGGTGCCCCGGTCATGATCACCGGCAAAGGCATCTGCAGTTCCGCGGCGGGCGAATACGCCTTTATCGGGAAATTCCAGGACGCGAAGGACGTCTATCTCGGCGAGCTGCGCACTGACGAGGAAGGACGGTTGTTGGTGCTCGGCGGACAGGGACATTCGGCGGCCGTCGATGAGACCGGAGCGGAGATTTCCGGGAAGAAGTGGATCACCGACTACGCCAACAACGATCTCTGGCACGACGATACCAGCGACGGGCCGATCGAGTGTAAAGTCAAACTCGGGGGCCGCGATATCCCGGTCAGAGGCCGCGCCTGGGTGCTGGTCACGCCGCCCGATTTTGCCCCCGATATCGGCAGCATCGTCACTCTGTACGACGTCATGGAGGAAGTCGCGCTCAACCACGGCCTTCCTCATCCCGGATTGCCGGCACCGATCGGCGCTGACGACGTCGAATTTTGGCGCGATATCTATCCAATTCTTTTCCGCGCGTCCGCCATCAGCTGGGTCAGCGATCTGTCCTTGCGCGGGCATGCCAGAGGCAAAGCCGGCGACTTTACCGATGAAAGAACTCTTGAGTTGCTCAGCGATCCTCATCACGAAAGCGGCCGTCTGTCGCGCGAAGCGATATTCAAGCGCATTCGCAAACCCCGCGAACTTGCCACCGAGGAAGAACAGGCTGCGCAGGCGAATGGCTATTACATGCCGGCGCTGTCGGGAAACGAAGGCGATGCGACGACGGGCGACCCGACGACCTGGCTGACGGTCACAGCCCTTCAATACAAGCGGCTCGAAGCCTGGGCGCAGCATCAATTCCGGCCGGGCACGCGCCTTACCGCCGTTCGATCGGATCCGGCCAATCAGCCCGGAATTCTAACCGGCACCGCGCTGGATGCCTGCACTGGCGGACCGTTCTATCCCGGAATTGAAATGACTGCGATCGTGCATTCGCCGCGTGCCTATTCGGAGGCCTATCGGTTGGCCGACCATCTTGAGGCGGGCGATATCACCAAGTTTATGGCTGTGCCGTGGCAGGCCGACTTCTTCGAATGCAACACGCATTGGTGGCCGGCGCAGCGTCCGGATAGCGTCATTACCGACCGGTCGGCCGAAGAGCTGCAGAAGTCTTTTCCCTATGAGGGCACGCATGGCGCTTTAAGCCGGCTCATGCTGGTCCGGCAACCGTGGGCGCGCGGCGTCGAATTCCGGCGACCCGATACCGCAAGCATCGAGGCGTTCCTGTTCCCGCCGCCCGAAGACACCGACGCCCAGTCCGACTATATCGACACGCTGTGTGATAACCTCAGGACAGTCTTTTCCGAGCTCGTGGACGCTGTGCAGCCGAGAGCGCAGACGCCTGCCGAGCGGTTGCCCAGTCTCGATCGCATTCAGTTTGTGGTCCAGGAGCAGTTCGACCGCTTCGGCGGACGATACTTTCATTTTGTCGTTCCTTCGCCGGCTGAATTCCAGCGCAGCGAAAACGGGGTGGAGCATGCGCCGCGCAAGCCCACGCCGAAAAAACCGGGCAGGCGGCAGCGCGCCGCTTCAGCCCGCGAGCAGCGAGCCGATGCGCTGCCGTCGCGGCGTGCGGATACCGATTACGTCGAGTTCATAAAGAATCGCTGCACGGATTATTGCCGGACCATTCTCGAAGCAATCTCAGTCTCGGGAGAATCCGCGGCGCAATATCATCATTGCATCTCGGCGCTTTCGAACTCGGTCGGCGGCTTCACCAGCGGCGTCAGCGATTATGAGAGCCTGGTCCATGAGGACTTCGATGCCAACAGCAGCCATTATCACAACCTGCGAATGATCGAGCTCGGTCAGTGCGCCGGCGACATCGTCTATCTCGACTGGTCAAACTGCAGCGGCGACAACGGCATGGTGAAGCACTGGTCCGATCTGGGTTTTGTCGTTCGACGCACCTTCGTTTCGTCCGACGACCCTGACGCCAAGCCTTCCGAGGCCTATGTCGAAACCGAGCGCAACGGGCTTGAGGGCCTGGAATACCGCGATTTCTACTACATGCTGTGCAACATCGACCAGTTTCCGGAAATGTATGAGTTCAGTTCCAAGATCGTAAATCAATTCCTCGGCGTCGCACGCCGTGCGATCGAGCATCAGACCTATACCAACTCCGGCGCCGTCATCCTTGAGAAGTACTTCGACTACGACAAAAACACCTTTGAAGCGAAATTGGAGGAGATTTACGACTTTTACCGCGACCAGGCAGCGCACATGAAACCATGGGAGCTCGATGAAGCGAGAGCTGACATCGTCAACGATCGGGTCCATTCCGGTCCGTACAATCAGAATGACGGAGCGTGGCTGCGGTTCATCGCCAATACCGGAACGCTCGACGACGTGCGCGGGTTCCTGTTCGACGTGTGGAGCGACGAATTCGGCAACGGTAATCCGGCGCTGCACCACGGCAATCTTTTCACGACGTTCCTGCGCGGCCTCAATATCACGCTGCCCGGGGTGGCCACGCGGGCTTACGCCGATCATCCGAAATTCAACGATGCCGACTTCTGTAGCCCGGTCTTCCAGATGGCGATATCGCAGAATTCCGATCGATATTTTCCCGAAATTATCGGCATGACGCTGTTTCTTGAATGGGAGGTCCTGGAACTTGCCCAGACGATCAAGAAGCTCGATTATCACGGCATCGACTCCCAGTTTTGGCGCATGCATGTCGGCATCGACAATGCCGTCGACGGCCACGGCGCCAAGGCGCGCAACGCGGTCAATGTCTACCTCGACAATGTCTTGAAGGAGAGCGGACGCGCAGCAATGCAGCGCGAGTGGAAGCGCATCTGGACCGGCTTCGTCGCCTTCGCGACGGCCGGGATGAATTACCTCGGCATTGACGGCGTGGTCGCTCTTCGCCGTCCGCCGGCGATGACGGACAAAATCAAAAGTCTGATGGCGCGCAAGCAGCATTATGGCAGTCTCAACCACGCCAACAGAAAGATGGGCGTCAACCGAATCAACGATTGGTTCGACGATCCGGACGGTTTCGTCGACGAGCTTGCGCATTCGGCCTTTGTCGTTCCCGGCAATCCGCAGGCCAGCCGCTTGCTGAATTATCTGACGACGTTCGACGGGCCGATGTACGAGGTCTTTGACGCCGACGATGTCGCCTTGTGGCGCGCCTGGATCCTCTGGCTGGGGCGGACCGGCGATACTGAGGCCGTCAAGCGGTACCAGACCAAAGCGGAGTCGATGCTGTTGTTGTTGCGGGAGCTGCGCAGTTCGGGGGTCGGAACGGAGGGACACTTCCGCTACAAGCTCGAGGGCAGGCCGTTGCATGAATGGTTCGCCGGCGATCTCGTCGAATTCATGCGAGCCCTCGGCAAGCCCGATAACCCCTGGGTGGTGCCGTGGGATGCGGAGAATAGTCCCCTGGTGCGCGATTTCGCCGCCGGCGGCAATCGCATGGCCCAGGCCTTGGACACCCGTTTCCCGGCGCTCGGCAACCAAGTGGGGCGTCTGGTGATCGTGCGCTGGATCAATGCCGGCTGTCCGATGCCCCACGAGCCCGCGCCGATTTCGAGAATTCGCTCCGAGCCGCTGGCGCCTCGGCGCCGGGTTCGCAGCTTGGTGCAGGAATTCGGCATCGGTTACGTCCACTGAACGCGATGGTTGGGCGCGCCGGCAGGATCCGCTTCGACGTCTGCGTCGTGGGTGGCGGGCCGGCCGGCGCCGTTGCCGCTCACGTCTTGGCCGGCGCCGGCGCCAGCGTTGCGCTGATCGTTCGCGATCGGCTCCACTCGGCCTTCGCCGTCGGCGAAACCGTTCCGGCGGAGACGCAACTGCTGCTCAACAGGCTCGGGCTCGAATGTCTCAGCGCCGAGCTGCATTTGCCGAGCGCCGGGCACTATGGCGCGGTGGGGCTCAAATGTCGCTCACTTTCGCGAAGCAATCTTAAGCCCTTTCGGCTGCGGGTGGCACCTCGATCGCCCGTTGTTCGAGCGGCAGTTGATCGACGCCGCGGTTAAGAGCGGCGCGGTTCTGATCGAGCGCTGCGCCAGGATCGAAACCAAATCGCGACCCGCCGGCTGGGAATTCCGGGTGGATAGGGCGGGCCGGCGGATTTGCGTAATCTCAGATTACGCAGTCGACTGCACGGGGCGAACGGCGCGATTGGCGGTCGACGCCGGCGCGCGGCGGCAAATTCACGACAAGCTCATTGCAATCTGGTGCGTTGCAGAGGAAACGAGCGCTCAGCCGGACCACGACCAGCGCATTTATCTGGAGTCGACACCCGACGGTTGGTTCTACAGCGCGCGAATACCGAACCGGCGCCGGGTCCTGGCCTACTTTACCGATGGCGACCTGCGCGATGCGCCACGCCTGAGATCAGCGGCGAATTTCGACGATTACGTCGCCAAATTTCTCCATCTGAATACGGTCGCCGAAGGCCTGCGATACCGCATCGTTGCCGGCCCATTCCGCGTCAATGCGGCTAGTATGAAATTGGTCCGCGCCTATGGCGAGCGATGGATCGCCGCCGGCGATGCCGCGCAATCGTTCGATCCGCTCTCCTCGCAAGGCATCATCACTGCAATTATCGGTGGCAATAACGCGGCCGCCGCGCTGATCGCCACTCACTCATCGGACCCTTGCGCGCTGGAAAGATTTCAAGACGATCTCGACGGCAGATACGCCACATATCTCGCCGAACGGCAGACATACTACCGTGCCGAGCAACGCTGGGTAGAGCGCCCCTTCTGGCAACGCCGTTGCAATGACTTTCTGCCGATGACCAACGCTCTCGCGACCGGCGGATCGATTTAGCGAGGCCGCTTTAAGCCTCCAAATGCAGATGATAGTGTTGTGCTCAAAAGAGCCGACAAAAATCTGTATTAGGAGGAATTAGCGACCATGTTGAATATGACCATCGACCAGATTTTGCCGGGGACTGCCAAGCGCCTGCCTGACAAGATTGCGTTGATCTTTGGCGAGCGGATGCTCACCTACAGCGAGCTTGAGCGTCTGACCAATCGAGCAGCCAATGGGCTAAAGGCGCTCGGCGTCAACAAAGGCGATCGGGTTACGTTGTTCGCGCCGAACAGCGTCGAATGGGTGGTGAGCTATATCGGCATCGCCAAGGCCGGCGGTGTCCTCAATCCGGTCAATGCGATGTTGACGGCCGAGGAATTGGCCTATGTCGTCAAGGATTGCAGCGCGAAAGTGCTGATCACGACGGCCGAGCGCGCCAGCGTTGCGCAGTACCTTAAGAACGACGGCGATTTGAAGGAAATCATCGTGCTTGGCGGCGCCGCAATCGCGGGCACGATTTCTTTCGACGATTTGTTGTCAGGGCAAGCGCAATCGATCCAGCCGCCGGGCAACCTCCCCACGGAGCTGTCGACGATCTGCTACACCTCCGGCACCACCGGATTTCCCAAAGGCGCGATGCTCGACCACCGCAGCGTGGTGCTCAACGCGGCGATGACCGCAGCCATGAATGTGCGCACCGAACGCGACGTGCAGTTCACCGGGTTGCCGCTGCCGCATGTCTACGGCACGGTGGTGATGAATTTGAGTTTTCTCCTCGGGCTGACCTTCGTGATGCTGGAAAAGTTCGATGCTCGGCAGACCCTGGAATCGATCGAGCGTCACAAGGTCAGCATCATCGACGGCGTGCCGACGATGTATCTCTATATGCTGGCGCATCCCGACTTCGACAAATTCGACTTGTCGTCGCTGCGCGTCGCTGTGGTCGGCGGTCAAACCATGCCGGCGGCCAAATCGGTGGAATGGCAGCGACGTAGCGGTGCGCCGATTCTGGAACTGTGGGGCATGACGGAACTGGCCGGTCCCGGCATCATGCAGCATTCTTATTGCGAGAACCGGTTGGGCTCGGTCGGCATCATGATGCCCTTCATGCAAGGCCGCATCGCCGACCCGCTGGATGCGTCGAAGACGTTGCCGGATGGCGAGGTCGGCGAATTGATGGTCAAGGGCCCGCTCAACATGCTCGGCTATTTCCGGAACGAAGCGGCGACCAAGGAAACCATCGAGCCGGACGGCTGGCTGCATTCCGGCGATCTCTGCAGGATGGATGCCGACGGTTATTTCTACATCGTCGATCGCAAGAAGGACATGATCCTGACCGCCGGCTATAACATTTATCCGGCCGAGATCGAGCGCGTCATTGCCGGGCATCCGTCGGTCGCCATGGTTGGCGTCGGCGCCAAGCCCGACGCGACCAAGGGCGAGATTGCCAAGGCCTATATCGTGCTCAAGCCGGGAGTGGACGCGGACGCCCAAAGCATCGTCGATCATTGTCGGCAGCATCTCGCGGCGTACAAAATGCCGCGCGAGGTGCAGTTCGTTCCGGCGTTGCCGACGACATCGTCCGGCAAAATCATGCGGCGCCAGCTGAAAACGCTGGATCAGGATACGCGCGTCGAACTCCGATTCCGCCCGTCTCCGTGCCGGAGCCGCCTAGGCGCGGAGTTTGCGCCTGATTACTCAGGCCCCGACTTCGGGCGCGGCCTCGGCTTTTTCGCGTGCCACGTCGGCGCGTTCGGTCTCGCCCAGGGCGGCCAGCACCTCGGCATACGAGCGCCAGTTTCCCTTTCTAGTGCCGCGACTGAGCACGCGCTCGGACAGGAGGCTACGGGCTACCGGCAGGTTATGCGCCCGCACGGCGGCATCGCAGATGATTTGCGCGAACAGGTCGCGCTGCGCGTGGCTGCCGCCGATCGAAACGATCTCGTTGCGCACCGTCCATAAAAGGTCGCAAGCCTTGTCGTAATGGCCCTTCTCGTAGGCGACGATCCCTTCACACAGCGGGATCAAGACGTCTCTGGTCGCATCGGCGCGCCAGCCTTCGCTCTGCGCAGCGAAATCGGCCATCGACTTGATGTGGCTCCGGGCCACGTCGAAATCGCCGTGCGCCGCCAGCGCAAGGCAGAAGTGCGCGTCGCGAAACGGCAGCATGTGATCGTGGATGCGCAACCGCGAATGCTCGGCGAGCGCCTTCCAGCGATCGCCGATATCTACGCCGCCGAGCTGCAACCGCTTGAGCAGAGCCGCCTGATTGGATACGTCGACATAGGTCTCGGAATTCACTGAGCACAACGCCCGGTCATAGAGGTCGAGGGCGCGGTCGCAGTCGCCCTGTGCCAGGAAGAACAATGCGGCGTGCCACCAGACATGGGCCTTGAACGGGTTCTTGTCGGTCCATTGCTGCGGGGTGTAGGCGAGCCATTTGACGCCTTCAGCCGACCGGCCCTGCATTTCCAAAACATGAGTGACGGAATGAATAGCCCAGAGGTCGCCGGGATTTCGCTCGACGGCCTGGCGTCCCCAACGCTCGGCGTCGGTATAGGCGCCGCATTCTTCGAGCGCGTAGGCATACATGCCTTGCACGCAGCCGTAGCCGGGCACCTTGTCATCCCATTCGCCCAGCACGCCGGCGATGACCGCGCGCATCACCTGGCTGCGTCCGGCATAGAAGCTCATGGTGTGGTGGAGCTTGAGCGCCATGAGATCGAGCGGACATTCCGCGAGTATTTCCTCCCAATGTGCGCAGGCCGGCATGATGTCGCCCGCCGCCCAGGCTTCCAGCGCGCGCACGTGCCGGCGTTCGCGCGATGTCGCCGCGGCGAGGTTGGGGCGGATTTCGTCGAGCGTCTGCCGGACTTTCGGCAGAATCGCCTTGTTCTCCAGCATCAAAAGGAAATAGCCGCGAAAGCATAGCGCCAGCACGAAAGCGGGATCCTGCTCGAGCGCGGAACGGACGTGGCCGAACGCTGTCGTGCGGTAATCGAGGTAATCCGTCACGGCCGCATCGATGTGCGTGGCCGCGGTTTCGTTCGCTGTGGTGAGCGCGAGTCCCCGGCAATCCGCGTACATGCGTGTTCGCTCCGTCAGCTCACGCCTCGCTCGGCAGCACGCCTAATCCCTTGAGCACCCGCTCCGGCGTTGCCGGGAAATCGTGAATGTCGCCGCCACGGCGACTAAGCGCATCCGCGACCGCGCAGGCCACGGCACCGAGCGCACCGATGATCGAGCCTTCGCCGCAGCCTTTGAAGCCGCCCAGCGCCGCCGACGGCGTGTCGGCATGATGCAGCTCGATGCGCGGGATTTCCAGCGCCGAAGGCACCAGATAGTCGGCCAGCGTCACGGTGCGCGGCTGGCCGGTCTCGTCATAGACAAGCTCCTCCAGCAGCGCCTCGCCGATGCCCTGCGCGATACCGCCGATGATCTGGCCCTCGACGACGGCGGGATTGATGATGGTGCCGACGTCTTCGGCCGCGACGTAGCGCACGATCTTCACCTCGCCGGTCTGGGCATCGACATCGACCGCCACGATGTGGGCGCCGCCGGCAAAGCTGCCGAATTTGGGATCATAGAATGAGGTGACCTCGAAGCCCGGATTGAGCTCGGGCGGGATGTTTTTGGCGGAAAAATAGCTCTGCTCCGCCATTTTGCGGATCGGCAGCGTTTTGGCCCGGTCGATGGTTTGAATCACGCTGTTGACGATAGTCAGTTCGCCAACCGGCACGTCCAGAAGATGCGCGCCCAGAGCCAGGATGCGCCGGCGCAGCTCCTTGGCGGCTTGTATCACGGCGCCGCTGCCAAACACCGCCGTTCGCGACGCGAAGGTGCCGAAACCATAGGGTGCCATGGCGGTATCGTTATTCACGCAGGTAATGTCGTCGAGCGAGATGCCGAGCTCGTCGCAGGCCACTTGGCGCATCGCCGTCATGATGCGTTGGCCCTGGGACGGCAGTGCCGCAGCGATCGAGAGAACGCCGGTGGTCTCCAAGCGCAGCGTCACCGCATCGCGTCCGGGCTGCAGCAGCGTGCCCGGACCGACCGCCGTGCTGGTACCGAGCCCGGTCAGTTCCGCATAGCAAGCGACGCCGATGCCGCGCAATTTACCCTTTGTGCCCGCTTCGCGCTGCTCGGCGCGCAGCCGGTCATACTGCGCCTTGGCGGCGGCGAGTTTCAGGCAGGGCAGGTAGTTGACGTTGTCGTGCACCAGATTGTTGGCGTTGCGGTAGGGCATCGCCTCGATCGGGATCAAGTTGCGTGCCCGCAGCTCCACGGGGTCAAGTTCGAGCCGCCGCGCGACTTCGTCCAACAGCAGTTCGAGCGACGCCGACGCCGAGGGGCGACCGACGGCGCGGTAGGGACCGACCGGCGTCTTGTTGGTGGCGACGCCGCGGGTCCGGTAGCGCATTGCCGGGACCTTGTAAGGACCCGGCATCAGGCCTGCGGTTTGCAACGGCTCCATGCCCGCCGACCACAGATAGGTCGAGTAGGCGCCGACATCGACGCAAACGTCGGAGCTCAGCGCCAGGATGCGGCCATCCTGATCAACCGCAACCGCCACCTCGATCGACTGATCGCGGGCATGCGTGGACGCAACCATGTTTTCGAGCCGGTCTTCAACCCACTTCACTGCTCGCCGCAGCCTTAGCGCGAGATAGGCGCAGACGAATTCCTCCGGGTAGATCGAGGCCTTTTGGCCGAAGCCGCCTCCGGTATGCGGGACCACGACACGAATGTCGTTCTCGGCCAGATGCAGATGATCGGCGAGGTAATGACGCACGACATAGGGCAGCTGGTGACTGATCCAGAGTGTCAGGCCGAAGGTGCTTTCGCGATAGCCGGCGACGCAGCCGCGGCTTTCCAGGCACAGTGCCTGCTTGCGGCCGATCTTGAACTTGCGCTTGACCACAAGGTGGGCATTGCGAAATGCCTCATCGACATTGCCGCGTTCGTATTCGCGCTTGATCAGGTAGTTGTTCGGGCAGGTGTCATGGACCAGCGCCGCGCCGTCCTGCTCGCCGAGCCGCGGATCGGTCACGACCGGCAACGGTTCGTAGTCGACCTCGATCAGCTCGGCCGCATCTTCCGCGGTGGCGCGATCCTCCGCCACCACAGCGCAGACGGCTTCGCCACAGAACCGCACCTTGTCGACGGCAAGCCAATGCTGCACCGACTCGCCGCCGGAGAAACGGTTCGGCATGCTGCGAAACGGCTCGACGTTTCCCAACAGCTCCTTGCCGGTCAGCACCGTGATTACGCCGGGCAAAGCGCGCGCTTTCCCCGCGTCAACCGAGCGGATACGCGCATGGGCATGCTGGCTGCGCAGAAATGCTACGTGGTACATACCCGGCAAATAAATGTCGTTGAGGAAGCGGCCGTCGCCTTCGACCAGCGGGATCGCTTCGTCCGGCAACACCGGGGAACCGACCGCTTTCTGATTGATGAAGCGCGCGTCCGACATCAGGTAGTCTCTCGCTTTTCCGAAGCTTGAGCGTCGCGTGCCGCAGCCAGCACCGAATCGACGATCGCCTGATAGCCGGTGCAGCGGCAGATGTTGCCCGACAAGGCTTCGCGCACGTCTTGCTCGGACGGCTGCGGATTTTCCCGCAACAGCTCGATCGCGGTGATCAGCATTCCGGGCGTGCAGTAGCCGCATTGCAAGCCGAAATTTTCGAGAAAAGCCTGCTGCAGCGGATGCCGCGTGCCGTCCGCCGCGCGCAATCCCTCGATGGTGACGATCTCGGCGCCGTCCGCTTGCACCGCCAGCGTCAGACACGAGCGCGCGCTGCGCCCGTTCATCGACACTGTACAAGCGCCGCAGACGCCATGCTCGCAGCCAAGATGCGTGCCGGTGAGATGCAAATGATCGCGTAGGAAATCCGCCAACGACAAGCGCACCGGCACGGTCCGTTCATAAACCCTGCCGTTCACGGTCAGCCGGATGTTTTGATCTCGCGCCATCGCTAATGTGCTTCCGCCCGCCCCAGCGCCGCCTCAAGCGCGCGCTTGGCCATGACGCCCGCCAAATGCCGACGATAGGATGAGGACGCGTGCACATCGTCCGTTGGCTCGACCGCGGCCCTGACCCTTTCCGCCACTTCCGCGAACGCCGCGCCGCGTTCATCGGCGCCAAGGCGACGCGCCGTAAGCAGATCTTCCGCGGCATGCGCGCGAAACGGACCTTCGCCCATGCCGACGATGGTCAGCCGGGCGTGTTCGCAGATGCCATCGTGCAGCTTCAGCGTAGCGGCGGCTCCGGCCATGGCGAAATCGCCGAGGCGGCGCGCAAATTCCACAAATCCGGCACCGGTACCAGCCGGCGGTCGCGGATAGCGCACCGCCACCACCATCTCGCCGGGCTGCAGAGCGGTCGACAAAATGCCGGTAAAAAACTGTTTGGCCGAAAGCTCGCGGCGGCCGGCAATGCTCGCAATCACCACTGTGCCGCCCAGCGTCACCAGCACGCTCGGATGCTCTGCGGCCGGATCGTTATGGGCGACGCTGCCGCACACGGTGCCGCGATTCCTGATCGCGGGATGGGCGACTTGTTTGGTCGCCTCGAACAATAGCGGCCAGCCGTCCCGCACCCGGTCGTCGTGCAGCAGATCGGCGTGACGAACCAATGCGCCAACCGTCAGGCAGTCTTCCGTGACATCCAGCCGATTGAGCGCCTCGATGCGATTGATGTCGACCAGGATGTCGGGGTTGAGGAGACGGCAATTGAGCATCGGCATCAGGCTCTGGCCGCCCGCCAACACCCGGCCGTTGGGTCCGGCCTCGGCCAAAATGCGCAACGCCTCGTCCAAACTGCGCGGCGCATAATAATCGAACCATGCCGGCTTCACGACTGTCGCGGCCTCTTATCGCGGGAGCTGGCGCGGACGTGGCGGGGCTCCGCATAGGTCAGGACTTTCATAGGTAAGTACTTTACTATATGAGGCCGCCGCCGCTAGGGTGTCAACACAAGGGCAGGGCATAAGGCGCAACGATGGATATGCAGCTCAAGGGTCGCGTGGCCCTCGTCACCGGCGGCACCCGCGACGTGGGTCGGGAAATCGCGCTCACGCTCGCCGCGGAAGGCGCCGCCGTCGCGGTGAATTACCGGGACGCCGCCGACGAAGCGGCGGCCGTCGTTGCCGAAATTCATGCGCAAGGCGGCAAGGCGAGTTCTTATCGGGCCGATCTCGCCGATTACGCCTCCGTGCAGGCGATGATTGCGCTAATCGTCGCCGACTTCGGCGGCCTCAATATTCTGGTCAATAATGCCGGGCTGGCGATCCGCAAGCCGTTCAAGGACACCACGCCCGCGGAATGGCGCAGTCAGATCGACGTCAATCTTCTCGGCGCCATCCAGCTCTGCCACGCCGCGGCACCGCATCTGGAAAAAGGCGGCGACGGGCGCATCATCGCCATCGTCGGCGACTCCTCGCGCGTCGGCGAATTGGGACTTTCCATCGTCGGCGCCGCGCGCGCCGGCGTCATCGTCTTGATGAAATCGCTGGCGCGCGAAATGGGCCGCGCCGGCGTCACCGCCAATACCGTCTCGCTCGGTCTCGTCGAGACCGGTCACGATCCGGAATGGCTCAATGCCAATCGCGACAAGCTAGTCCGGCTCTATCCGGTGCGGCGGCTCGGCCGTCCCGATGACATCGCGCCCACCGTGGCGTTATTGGCCTCGCCGCGCAGCGGCTGGATCACCGGTCAGGTGATCAGCGTCAGCGGCGGCTATTGCATGGTGTGAGCGCCAGCCATGGCCAACTGCTTGGAAACGTCGGCGACGCGGGCTTAGGCACGAACCATGAGGATGCATCTTCTGCCCTGCGGCCGGCTGCGTATGCGCAAGAGCATTTTCCTGCCCGCGGCCGAGCGTAGCGAGACCATCGAGCTTCCGGTTTCGAGCGCGTTGTTGCGGCACGCTCAGGGTAACGTTCTGTTCGATACCGGCTGCCATCCGGCAGTGCCGGAAGATCCGGAACGCCGTTGGGGCGGACTTGCCAAGCTCATGATCCCGATCATGCAGCCAGGCGAGCACGTGTTGACGGGCCTTGCCGCGCTCGGGCTAGACCCCGACGATATCGACGTGGTGATCAATTCGCATCTGCATCCCGACCATTGCGGCTGCAATGCGTTTTTCTGCAAGGCGACTTTTCTCATCCACGCCGACGAGCTCGCCGCCGCCCGCGCGCTCGGGAGCGAGGCGGCCGGCTATCTCGCCGCCGACTGGGATCAGCCGATGCCGATCGATGCGCTCGCAAGCCAGCGCGACCTCTTTGCCGACGGCCGCATCGTGCTGCTGCCGCTGCCCGGCCATACGCCCGGTTCGCTCGGCGCGCTGGCGCGGCTCGACCGCAGCGGCACGTTTCTACTGGCCGGCGATACCGTAAGCCTGCGCGAGACGCTCGATACCGGCATCATCCCGCGCAATACCTGGAACGGCGAGGCACTGGAAAAATCGCTGACCGAAGTGCGTCATATCGAATCGTCGGGCGCGACCGTCCTGTGCAGCCACGACGCGCGGCAATGGGATGGAATGCGCAAAGGAGCCGACGCCTATGACTAGGCGGCGCGCCACGCTGCGGGCGGAGCGCCGCTGACATGTCGCTTCGCTTCGCGCTTCTCGGCTTGCTCGCGGTCGAACCGGCGTCGGGCTATGACCTCAAGCGCGCCATCAATCGCTCGACTTATTTCATCTGGAACGCAACCGGACCGCAAATTTACAACACGCTGCATAAGCTGCGGGAAGAAGGTTGCATCACCAGCCGGTCGCTGGCGCAGGACGGCAAGCCGGACAAGCAAATCCACACCATCACCGCCCGCGGTCAAACGCGGCTGGAAGAATTCATGAGCGAACCGATTCGTGCCGCGGTGACGCGCGACGAGGTGTTGCTGCGCATTTTTTTTGGCAATTTTGCCAACAAGAAGATCGTCGAACGCGAACTAGCGTCTTATCTGCAACGCATACGTCACGAACGCGCTACCATGGAGGCGACCGAGGCCCGCATCAACGCTCATCCGGGCCGCAAACACGAAGCGCGGCGCTTCCAGCTCCTCTCGCTTCGCATCAAGGTCGCGCAATATCGCGCCATGGAGCAAGAGCTGGTCAGATTCCTCGGTGACGGCGCCGGCGAGCCGCGATCGGCAAAACGCCGCCGCGGCGAAGCGTCGACCAAGAACACGCCACGAACTTCAGATGCGACCGGGGTCTCCAGTCGCCGGCCGAATTAGGGCCGGATATAGCTCCAGCCCTGCTCCTCGAGCTCGCTGAGCCGCACCACGCCCGCCGGCACGATCTTGGCTTGCGGAATGATGGTGATGGCGTGGCCTTCGCGCTTTTCCATGCCTTGCAGGGTGTTGTTGCAGGCGGAAAATGCAATCTTCGCCGGGAAGGTGGCGTCGGTACTCGCTATCCGGGCGATGCGGTCCTTCACTGGCGAAGTATCGGCCCGCAGCATGTTCAAGCCGGGCCCGTAGGCCACGATCTCTACATCCACGTCCTCGCCTTTGTCGCGGTAGTACTCGATGATGTTCTCGGCATTGTTCAGTGCCAAATTCATCACCGCGGGATCGTTCTGATCGACCTGGATGGCAATGCGATGCGGCTTGCCAGCTTGCGCGTGCGCGCCGCAGATCGCCAGGAGACAGACGGCAAAGACGGCAACGACACTTCGAATGATCGCAATCATGATTTTCTCGCTGATTTATGGACGGACGAGGGTGTAGCCCTTTTCAGTGAGGGCGAGAATTTGAGCGACGCCGGCTTCGACCGGCTTGGCATTCGGGTTGAGTGGCACGCGGTGACCTGTTTCACGTTCGACGGTCGCGACCGTGTTCATGCAAACGTCGAACTTAACGCCTTGCGCGACCAGGCTGTCGACCAGCTTGCGGTTCGGGCTGTCGGAACGCAGCAGCGCGATGCCCGGCCCGAAGGTTACAACCTCGATCGCGATCCTGTCCGGACCGTAGAATTTGAGCAGGTTGTAGGCCACGCTGATGACCAGGCTTTGCTTCTTCGCATCGTCGTCGGAGAGCTGCAGGACGAGATGGTGGTCGGCGAACGGCTTGTCGGCGAGCGCGCTGTTCTCGGCCGCTGCGGCGGGCCGCGATTGCATCACTGAAAATACCGTTAGCGCGCAAACGGCGGACAGTGCGGCGGCGATCAGCGCCACAGTACGCAGGCGGACAAGGGCCATCGTGCTCAACCTCCTTGGTCAAGCCCCGGATTATTGCCGACGCCTTTGAGGACGATGCGGTTCGCGTGCTTGAGTTTCACGCTCTTTTCCGACCGCAAATAGTTGGCAACGACGTCGCTGACAGGCTTGCCGGTTTGCGGATTGACCGATGCCCAGCCGGCGACGCGATAGCTCTTGTCTGCCTCCAGCGCCTTACCGTCGTCGAGCGTCATGTCCGAAATGCGTTTGCCCGCCGCCTCATTCGGCGCGCAAGCGTAATCCATGCCGCCGACGCGAACCATGTCGCCGCCCTGCTGATAATACGGATCGGGGTTGAAAAGGTTGTCGACGATATCTTCCATCACCGCCTTGATCTGGCTTCCGGTCATGTCTGTCACATAGACCTCGGGATAGGTGATCGCGGTTTCCGCGAGCACATCCTCCATGGTGATCGGCTGCCCGGCCAACAGAGTGGCGCCCCAGCGGAAGCCCGGCGATAACGCGATTTGCGCGTCGAGCTCGCGGCGCAGTGCATCGCAAATCACTTGGTCCATCGGCCCGGTGAAATTACCGCGCCGATACAACAGCTCATCGGCCGTGGCGAGTTTCTCGCCGAATTTTGCCGCATAGGGCGCGCGCAGGCGATCGATCAGCGCCTGCATGTCACGGTCGGGCTTGATGAGGTTCGCGTAGATCGGCAGCAAATGGTAGCGCACATCCTTTACGCTGCCCTTGCCGATATCGAGATCGAGTACGGCGAGGAATTTTCCGCTCGACCCGGCATTGCTGACCAGCGTCTTGCCTGCGGCATTGGCGACCACGGTCGGCTGGGGCACCGCGTCGTGGGTGTGGCCGCCGAGAATGACGTCGATGCCGGTCACGCGGCTCGCAAGTTTGAGATCGACGTCCATGCCGTTGTGCGACAGCAGGATGAGGGCATCGACCTTGTCTTGCTGGCGCAGTCCATCGACGACTTTCTGCAGCTCCGCATCGCGGATGCCGAAGGTCCAATCGGGCGTGAAGCGCTTGGGGTGGGCAATCGGCACATAGGGCATGGCCTGGCCGATGATGCCGATGCGATGACCGTTCACTTCCTTGATCGTCGCCGGCTTGAAGACGCGGCCCGACGCGGAATCGAAGGCGGGCGCGTTATTGAAAGCGGCTTCGTCGGTCAGGAACACGTTCTGGGCCAGAAACTCCCCTTTGAAGTGCTCGATATTCTGCCGCACGACCTTTTCGCCGTAGGTGAACTCCCAATGGCCGGTCATGACTTCGATGCCGAGCAGATTGCCGACTTCGACCATGTCGGCACCTTGCATGGCGTCGGCGAGGCCGCTGCCTTGCCACAGATCGCCGCCGTCCAGCAAAACCGAATTGCCGGCGCCGGCTTCGCTGCGCAGCCGATCGATCAGGGTCTTCAGTTGCGCAAAGCCGCCCATATGGCCGTAGCGATGGGCAGCCTCCTGATAATCGAGGAAGGTGAAAGCGTAAGACGCGCGGCTGTCTGGCTCGATGCCGAAATGCTTAAGGAATGCCTGGCCGACCAGATGCGGCGGCTGACCGGCCATCGCGCCGACGCCGATATTGACGCTGGGCTCGCGGAAATAGACCGGCAAAAGCTGTGCATGGCTGTCGGTCATGTGCAGCACCCGGGCGTTGCCGAAGCGACCGATGTCGTAAGGGTCGTCGTCGGCCGCGAGACCGATACGCGGCACCACGCCGGAGAGCGATGTTGCCGCGAGAATTTTCAATACGTCGCGGCGACGCATCGCAACGCTCCTCGATGCCGTTTCAGATCAGCGGATGACGGCGTTCTTCCAGGCCGTCGCCTGTTCTTTGGCTTGCGCGATGGACGCATTGGCCAGCGCTTCGGCCTGTTGGGCGTGCTTGATCGCATCGTCGAAATTTCCGCCATCGGCGGCCTTTTTCGCCGCCTTGAGCTCGGCGCCCGTCGTCGTCCATTGATTCTTGAGCGTGCCGGCTTGATTTTCCGCCGCCTCCGCCTTGGCGTAGGCCGCTTTGAAGTCATCCGCTGACGCGGCCAATGCCGCCGTCGCCAGCCCGGTGGCCGTAAGGATGACAGCAAGCCTGATTAAAGCATGCACACGCATTTGAATTCCTCTCCGAACAATCATGGGCGTGCACCCGGTCCGGAAATCGGCAGCCCGTTACTCATGTATGACAGGTAGTATTCAACGTCGCGGTAGAGCTCGTCCTCGGGTTTGAGCGGCACGCCGCGCACCTGACTGTTGCACGTAATCAGACGGCGGCTCGTTGTCCCCATGCCGCCCCATTCCGATCGATAGATCGGCAGTGCCGCGACAATGCCGAGCGCCGGCGCCAGAACTTCGGTGCGGATATGGTCGCCCGGGCTCTGGACGTGACAACTGGCGCAGGAGAAATTCAACTGGCCGCGGCGGGTGTAAAAATATTCTTCGCCCTTCTGATAGGCGGCGAGCGCCCGCGGATCGTTCGGAATCTTGATGTCGAACGGTTTGCCGCGCGACGTGTAGGCCATATAGGCCGTCAGTGCCGCCATATCGTCTTTGGTGTAGTCGAGCGGCTGTTCGCCGTTGGCCTGACGGCATTGGTTGAGCGCCACGTCGAGCGTGATCACCTCACCAGATTTGGCGTCGAAATAGGGATAGTTCTGGCGGATGCCGATGCCCTTGTTGGGAAAGCAATCAGCATAGGTCTTGCCGTTCTTGAACGGCGTGTCGAACATTTGCTTGCCCTTGTCCAGCGCGAACTGATAGGGCGGGAACGCGTCGATCTCGACCCATTGCTTGCGCAGGTCGGCGTCCATCGAATAGGGCCCGTTGACGAAATCGTTCAACGGCACTTTGGGAAAGCGCTTGGTGAAATAATCGCGGAACGCCTTGAAGTCGGACTTGGGATTGACCGAATCCGCTGCGGACACCGGCGGCGCAGCCAGACAGAACAGCGCAAGTGCCAGCAAGACTGCGCGACGCATAGACGTCCTCCCTCCGTTCAACGGCGCGGTCCCGCGCTATTGAATTTTTCCGACCAGTGAATCGGTTGCGCCTTTGTTGTCGACCCAACTCACCGTCAGGTCGTCACCCTTCTGCGCGCCCTTGAAGCTGAATTTGATGTAGGGATCCTTGGAGATCGCGGGGCCCCAGTAAGCGGTGAACACCGGCTTGCCGGCGTGCTCGAACTCGACCACCTCGATGTAATGCGGCGGAATGAGATTGCCCTGCGCGTCCTTGACGAACCCGGAATCCATGGGGTGCTGCACCAGCGCCTGCACCTCGGTGGTGTCGCCGCTTGCGACCGCGCGTATGCGAATTGTCGATGCCATCGAATTTGCCTCTTGTCGGTTCTTCGGTCAGCCGCCGCAGCCGCCGACCGTGACTTTGACTTCTTTGGTCGCGCTGAACACTTTGTCGCCGGACGCGACCAGCGCGATCACCTTGCTGGTCTTGGCCATTTTCAGCCGGTTGGCCACCATCGGCGAGGTGCCGGGCGGAATCGGGTAGTTGGCGGCCAGCGGGAACGGATTTTCGGAAACCAGAATGGCGATCGAGGTAACGTTGGGAAGCGTCGTGGAGACGGAGATCGGCACTACGGCGCCATTCTCGGCGATTTCCGGCGCGTCGAGATTGACCTTGTCGGACGCTTCCGGCGTTTTGCCGGCATAAAGCGCTTTGATTGCGTCGGCCTCGGTCTTCTGGCCAAACGCGTCTTTCGGCCACTTGGCCGCGTCGGCGGCAGCGCGCGCAGGACTCAGGAGCGCGACGCCAGCGAGGCCCAATCCGGCCAGACTTCCGGCGATCGCGCCTTGCACGATCAGGCGCCGTGTCGGCCCGGATTGCGCGCTCGTCTTTTTGCTAAGGGCTTTGTTGTTCATTGCGAGGCAGCGCTCCTATCGTGTGTAAAGAAAATCGACGACCGATTCGATTTCCTGCTTGGTCAGAATGAGGTTGCGCCCGAACGGCGGCATGACGGTAAGCGGGTTTCGCTTGGTCTCGTCGAAGATGATCGCGGCAAGCCCCTTGCGGTCGGGATACCGGCTCTTCATGTCGGACAACGGCGGGCCGACGTTGCCCGGCGCATCGCCGCCTTTGATGTCGTGGCAGGTCAAGCAGTTGCCCTTGCTGCGGTCGAAAGCCAGCGCCTCGCCGGGCATCGGCGCTGCCGCTGGTTGCGCCGGCTGCGCGACCACCGCCTGGGCAAAGATCGGTATGGCGCTTAACACGACGCCGGCGATGATCGCCGTCATTCGCGCAGACTTGATTGGTGCAGACTTGATTGGTGCAGACTTGATTGGTGCAGACTTGCGTCCGCCATGCATCGCACCCTCCTGCGAGGCTGTTACCGTCACTGGACTATTTCCCCGTCATAGTGTCGAGCGGACCCGTGGTTTTAGGCGTCAGGTCCTTACCCTCTGCGGATGAGATAATTTTCACAGCCTTGGGATCGATGCAATCTTTCATGCATTCTTTGGCTGCGGTGTCGGGACGCGGGTCCTTCCAGGTGAAATTGTCGCGGTTCGGCATTTTCACCTTTGGCAGACTGTCGCGATCGGCAACGAAGTTGGCAGGTACGATATTATTGAAGTTGAGGATATAGGCCACCACGGCATAGATGTCGTCGGCGGATAAGGTATGCGGCGCCGAAAACGGCATGGCGCGGTTGATATAATCGAACAGGGTCGGCGCATAGGGCCAATAGCTGCCGACGCTCGGCTCCGGGCGGTCGCCGGTCAGTGTCCCTTCGCCGCCCATCAGTTTTGGATAGCGGCCTTCGCCTTCGCCGAAAGTGCCGTGGCAGGCGGCGCAGGCTTGCGCGAACACGTCAGCTCCGTGGTCGACGGTACCTTTGCCGTTCGGCAGGCCGACACCGTCCTGGCCGTGCACGTCGATATCCCAGCCGGCGATCTCGGCCGGCGTCGCCGGTTTGCCGTAACCGAAATAGCCGGGACCCGCAGCATCGGCGGTAAAACCGGAAAGCAGCAGCAACAATCCGCTCATTCCCGTGCAAGCGGGAATCCAGCAGAAGGCGCGTCGTTTAGCCGAGCTGGACATCGAACACTTTTCCGTCCGGCTTGATCTGCCAGGTTTGGATGGAGTTGTTATGATAGATCGGATTGGTGCCGCGCACTTTGCGTAATGCCGCGATGGTCGGCTGCACATAGCCGGTTTCGTCAACAACGCGCGATTGTAAGAGCGCCGGCTGGCCGTCCCACCGCCAAGGAATGGTAAAGCGCGTGAGCGCCTTCGACAGGACTGGATCCTGAAGTTGGGCGCTCTGCCAGTTCACGCCGCCGTCGAAAGAAACGTCGACCGCCTTGACCTTGCCGTGGCCGCTCCAGGCGAGACCGCGCACTTCGTAGAGGCCGGGCGTCGCGACCGGCTTCTCGGGGCAGGGAGACGTGATGACCGATTTCGCTTCGTTGACCCAAGTGAAGCCACGCGCCTTCCCGTCGGCCATCAGCTCGGTGTATTTCGACGTCTCCTCGCGGGAGAACCACGGCTCGTCGTCGACCTTGATACGGCGCAGCCACTTGACGCTGACATTGCCTTCCCAGCCAGGAACCAAGAGCCGCAGCGGATAACCCTGCTCGGGGCGAAGCGCCTCGCCGTTCTGGCCATAGACGACGAGGCAATCGTCGAGGCATTTTTCGAGCGGCAGGCTGCGGTTCATGCGTGCGGCATCGGCGCCTTCGACCATGACCCACTTGGCTTGCTTCTTCAGCCCCACTTCATCAAGCAAAGTCGACAGTTTGACGCCCGTCCACTCGGCGCAGCTCAGCATGCCATGCGTGAACTGCAAGGAATTGAGCTGCGCCTCGCGCCATTCCATGCCGCCATTGGCCGGACACTCGATGAAGTGGATGCGCGACACCGATGGAAACCGCATGATGTCGTCCATCGTCAGGACCAGCGGACGCTCGACCAGGCCGTGGATCATAAGGCGGTGCTGGCGCGGATCCACGTCGGCACGGCCGGCGTGATAGCGCTCGAAAAACAGCCCATTCGGCGTGATGATGCCGTCGAGCGACTGCAGCGGCGTAAAGCTGACCGAGGATTCCGGCGTCGCGGTGAGCCAGGGCACATTGCGTCGGATGACGTCCTTCTCGAATTTCGATGGCTTGCCATACGGCTGGTCGACCACCCCGGAGCCAGTGGCCTCGGTCCAATCCGGCTCGCCGGGCGGCGAGCTTGCCATCGCCGCGGCGCCGGCTGCGGGTCCGAGAACAGCGCCACCGGCCATTGCCGCGCCGATGCGCAGAATCGACCGTCGCGACTTAGGCCAGTGGACTTGCCGGGTCGGCCGAGACATCCTTATTTTCCTCCCGGACTAGCGTAGCGCAATGGTGCCGGCGCTTTTTTCGGCCGGTTTCTGTTGCCGCGGCTTGGCTAGAGGAGTAGCCTTTATCAATGAGTCCTAAATTAGTCAATTCTAAATGAAAGCCGCGTTTGAGTCTTGTCTGCTGAGAATTTGACCATTACGAGATGCCAGATGGATGCGACGACACAATTGCCATCACGGAAAGTCACGCGGACCGGGCGCCGCGCGGCGAATGGGTCACGCCGTCAACGCGGAGGCACCGAGCTTGAAATGCTCGCCGCCCAGGCGGCAACGGCGGCGCGTATGCTCAAGCTGCTCGGCAACGAAAATCGGTTGCTCATCCTGTGTTCGCTCGCGGCGCAGGGCGAGATGAAGGTCGGCGACATCGTGGAGGCTGTCGGCTTGAGCCAGTCCGCACTGTCGCAGCATCTTGCGCTCTTGCGCGCGGACGGCTTGGTCGCGTTCCGTCGCGAGTCACAGACACTATATTATCGCATCAGCGATCCTCGCGCGGCGCGGCTCCTCAAATTGCTGAAAGATATCTATTGCGGCGACCTCTGATGTGCCGGTGCGGTCCAAAGGCGGCTTGGGCCGGAGCCAAGCGAATTTCGGCCGGATTTTTTTTGTTGCTCGTTCTCGCATGGGCTGGCTGCGCGGCTTTAGCGACCGGCTCTGCGCCATACGCGCTGCTCCCGCATCCGCTTGTCGTTGAGCAGGTTCCCGGTGAACCGATTTATTACACGCTGGGCAGTCTGGGCGTGCCGAACCATGACAACGAGGGCAACACCTCCAACGCCGGCTTCATCGTCACTGCGGACGGCGTTGTCGTGTTCGATGCGCTCGGCACGCCAAGCCTCGGCTGGAATTTGCTGCAAGCCATCCGCAAGATGACGCACGAGCCGGTCCGCTACAACGTCGTCAGCCATTATCACGCCGATCACATCTACGGTCTGCAGGCCTTCAAGGACCACACGTCGAGCCTCGTCGTCGCGCAGGAACGCGCCACCGAATACCGCGAGGACGAGGAAACTTCCGGCGAGCGCGCCGGGCAGCGGCTCGACCAGCGCCGCGAAGCCCTGGCGCCGTGGGTCGATGCCAACACGCGTGTCGTGCCGCCGGATATCACGTTCGAGCAGCAAGCGACGTTATATTTGGGCGGCAAACGTTTCGTGCTGATCTATGCCGGGCCGGCGCATTCGGCGAGCGACTCAATGATGATAGTCGAGCCCGACCGCGTATTGTTCGCCGGCGACGTGGTGCAGAACGGCCGCATTCCGTTCATGAACGCCGACGACGTCGATACCGCGAACTGGCTGCGCAGCCTCGACAAAGTCGAGAAGCTCGATCCGAAATTCATCATTCCCGGGCACGGCCGCCCGTCGACCGACGCCAAAGACGCCATCGCGTTCACCCGCGATTACATTACTTATGTGCGCGCCGCGATGGGCAAGGCAGCCGCCGATTGGGCCGATTTCGATACAGCCTACGCGCGGACCGATTGGTCCAAATACAAGAACATGCCGGCGTTCGACGCCAATAACCGCGGCAACGCCTATCGCATTTTTCTGGAAATGGAGCGCTTGGGATTTAAGACGCAGAACCAGTGACCGGCGGAGCGGCCTTCGGGGTCACTCCGGCGGATCGACCGATGAAGTGTTGGAGACTGTCGTTCGCGGCGTCGCGGTCTTAACGACAGGTTTTCGAGCCGGGCGGGCCCGCCTGATGATGCGTCGCCGCGCCGGTTGCGGCGATTGGGATGCGGATTGCGGCGTCCATTGGAAAGGCGGCTGCAAAGCGGTGAAATCCTGTACTGATGCACCGGGCCGTGTTCGCTGAGCGCGCCGCATGATAACCGGCCTGTGGCGCAGCGTGGTTCGCCGGCGCTTTTCCGGCGCTGCTGCCGGCACGGTTGCCGGCGCAATTTCGGCGCTCGGCACGGTCGTTCCGACCGATGGCGAGGCTGCCGGCGTTGGAGCCGCGAGATCGCCCGCTGCCTCAGGTTTGGCATTTTGCCGGCTGCCCTGTGGTGTTTCCTGCTGATTGTTTTGGCCGTTAATTGAGCCGGTCGCCGCTGGGCTCGGTGTCTCGGTCGCATGATCGGACGAAGCCGGCAGGCTCGCGGGTCCAGCCGCAACATCCGGTGCCGTTACAGGAACGTTCGCGGCTGTGGGATTTGCCGTCGGCTCAGACTCCGGTTTAGGCGCAGGGGCCGGCTGTGGCGTTTCAACGACCGCAGCGCGATCGGGCGTTTCGGGTCTGCCGGCGGCTTCGACAGCGGCGGGCAGGAGCGGTGCCTGGAAGCGAAATTCGAATGGCGCCGCGGTATTCACGACCCGCCCCGGGGCTGCATCGCTGTAGCCGAGCTGCAACGGAGCACTGGCGTTGGATTCACGCAAAAAAGAATCGTGGCTGACACGAAATTCAGCCAAAAGGCCCAATGCGCAACTGATGCCCAGGATCGAGGCCAGCACCGCCACGATCATCAGGCGCAAATTCGGAAACATTCGACCTCGCGAACGCCCCGCGCGATCCGCCAATCACCACGGCCCTTGTCGGCCTAAGCGCCATGACCTGATGAATCATGGCCGCGAGATCGTCGTCAGAGTAGGGCCGGGCAGTCCCTTAGCCCGGCGCGCGCGAGACTAGCTGAGTCGGAGAATGTGCAAAATTAAAAATAAGTCCGCAAAATGAGGCTGGAAAGTGAGGCTTGGCGGAATCAAATCCGCGCCACCGCAGGTGGAGAAGACCGCGCGCCGTAACCCGCCAATTACTAACGCGGTGGCGCCCGCCGGATCGTTTGGCGCCGCGCTGGACTCTTGCGCCGCCGGCGTTTGCCATAATTCAACGGAATGACCGCGTGTTTTTGGATAAGTGCGCCGCATTGCGACGGGGGCGCCTTGGAATCATCCAGGCAGCATCATACCGCCGCCCAATTGCCTGCCGACCATCACCTGTGACCGCGTAGGAACGCGCATCGCAATAAAGCGCGTCTGGTTTTCAAGCGCGGCGGTTGGTGGGTGTCAGACGTTGCGGATCTGCAGCGCGAATGTGTGTGTGGCGTAACGCGTAGATCCGCCGCTCGGGGGTAGCTATGGGGGGACTGCGGCGGCCCGATCGGCCATTTCCGGTGACTTGCGTATTGGCCGTGGTTTTGCCGCCTGCAGCGATTTCCCAACAATTCGGTCCCAGTGAGTGCGCCGGTCCGCGACCAGTGCCGGCTGAAACTAATCTTGTTGCGCTCGGCGAACGTCTGAACGCCAGCTCGATCCTGTCGGCAATTCAACACGACTGTTTATCGGCTACGACTGGCGCGTCGCAAAACCTGTCGACGTCATCCATGTTCCAATGCGTCGGCGCCAGTGACTGAAGGAGACGAATACCCGTTTTGTAACATCGGAGCTTGAAAGCAATGGGAGGCGATCATGAGTTCTCCGATCCATCAAGTTGAAGATCTGGACCCGGCATTGCGGTATGCGCCGCGGTGGGCCCGAAACCGGGTCTCACCACTGCCGGGACGGCCTCTGGCGCCGTCCGCGGCAAGGCCGATACGACGGGCAAGGCCCGAATTTAGCGGCGATCGTGCCATGGTGGAGCTGCAACGCCAGCTCCTTATCGATCCCGACGCTATTCCTGAGCCGCCTGTCGATGACGCAAGCGCACTGCGGCCGATCGTGCTGCGCTTTTCCGCGGTGATGGGACTTGCAGCGCTTATTGCCTGGGTCGTCGTATCGCTCCCCAGCATGAAGAAAGCCGGCGACCTCATGCCGCCCGACGTAAAGACGCCGGCGATGACCGCCAATCCCGCCAAGCCGGCCGATCGTATTCAAGTGCAGTCAGCCGACGCCGCGCCGCCGGTGAACCACGGATTGGTGGCGATAAACGATCCGCCGCCGGCTGCCTCGCTAGGCCCGGTGGTCGCTTCGATCGCACCGGTGCCTGCAATCGTGGCTTCGCAGCCCGCGACTGTTCCTTCGCAATCGGTCTCATTGCCGCTGCAACCGGCAGCCACGCCATCGGCGCCGGCCACCGCGCCGGCACCGACCAGCAATGCCAGCACGCTGCATATCGATAACGCCGAGATCGCCGCGATGATCAAGCGCGGCAAGGATCTCCTGATGAGCGGCGATCTCGCTTCGGCGCGACTGCTGTTGCGCCGCGCGGCCGACGCCGGAAACGCGGACGCGGCGCTGGCGCTGGGTGCGACCTTCGATCCGGTCGTCATCCGGCGTTTGGGCGCCGTCGGCATGACGCCCGACATCGCGCAGGCGCGGCAATGGTACCAACGCGCGGCGGATCTCGGCTCGGCGGCCGCCATGGGGCAGCTCGCGAAACTGGAGCAAACGCAGTAGCGCGCCGGCGGCGCGCCAGGAATAGATGTTTGTCGGAGGAACGAACTGCAGGCTGCGATTTGCTGACGCAGCGCGTCAGCGGATGCCGGTGCGCATGAAACTTTGCACGAATTGCCGCTGGAACAAGAGAAAGGCCAGCAGCAAAGGCGCCGAGGTCATGAGCGTCGCGGCGGTGACCACCGACCAATCGATGCCTTGATCCACGGAGGCGAAAATCTGCAAGCCGACCGTGAGCGGCCGCGTGCTCACCGAGTTGGTGATGATCAGCGGCCACAGGAAGTTATTCCAGTGATAGCTGACCGAAACCAAGCCGTAGGCGATATAAACCGGCTTGGCGAGCGGCACATAGACCTTGAGCAATACCTGCAGCGGGCCGGCGCCTTCGACCCGCGCCGCCTCGTCGAGTTCGCGCGGCACGGTCTTGAAAGTCTGACGCAGCAGAAATATGCCGAAGGCCGACGCCATATAGGGCAGGCCGATCGCGGGAATCGTGTCGACCAGACCCAAAGCGGTCATGGTGCGGTAATTCTCGACGATCAAAACGTCGGGCATGATCATCAGCTGCAGCAGCACGAGAACAAAAGCAACATCACGGCCGGCGAAGGCAAATCGTGCAAACGCGTAAGCCGCAAGCGTGCACAGAACGAGCTGCGCGGCAAGGATCATCGTCACCAAAATAAAGGTGTTGAGGAAATACCGCGGAAACGGCGCCGCGTTCCATGCCTTGACGAAATTCTCCAGTGTGAGCGGCGCGTCGGGTACAAAATGCGCCGAATACTCGCTGGGGTGAATCGCCGCCCAGACCGCATAGGCAAGCGGCAGAATCCAAATCAGCGCCAGCAGCCACGCCCCGGCGGCTTCCAGCGCCGCACTGCCGCGGCTCACTTTCTCCGTCGCGCTCATTGATAGTGTATCCTCCGATCGAGGATCAGAAACTGGCCGAGCGCGACGACTGCCAGCAGGACCAGGAGCACGACCGTCAAAGTCGCCGCGTAGGCGGTGTCCCAGAACTTGAAGCCGACCTCGTAAATGTAAAACAGCAGCAGCGCCGTGGTATTGTCCGGCCCGCCCTGGGTCATGACCACGATATGATCGACCAGCCGGAACGAATTGATGACGGCGTTGACCAGAACGAACAAGGTAGTCGGCATCAACAGCGGAAAAGTGATCCGGCGAAAAATATACCAGCGGCCCGCGCCTTCGAGCGCCGCGGCTTCAGCCAATTGCGGCGACATTTGCTGCAAGGCGGCGAGATAGAAAATCATGAAGAAGCCGGCATCCTTCCAAACCGCGACGGCAATCAGGCAAGTCAGCGCGGTATGCTCGTTGCCGAGCCAGTTATGCGTGGAGGAACCGAACAGTCCGAGAATCTGGTCCAGCAGTCCGTAGCCCGGCGAATAAAAGAACAGCCAGATATTGGCGACCGCGATCATCGGCAGCACGGTCGGCGTGAAAAAAGACAGCCGCAGGAAGGGGCGGCCGGCGATCTTGCCGTTGATCAATAGCGCCATCGCCAATGCCAGCGCGATCGTCAGCGGAATGACGCTTGCCGCATAGATGACGTTGTTTTGCAGCGCCCGCCAGAACACCGGATCGGCGAGCATGGTTTGATAATTATCGAGACCGACAAAGACCGCGCCGCGCCGCCCGCGCGGGGTCGAGTAGAAGCTGTCGATAAACGTCTGCAGCGCCGGATAATGCGTGAAGGCGACAAGCAGGACCGCGGCCGGCAGCAGCAACAGCCAGCCGTAAACGTGCACCGCCGGGCCGCCGCGGGCGGACCGCGCCTGCGGCGGCGGCTGTGCGACAGCAACAGGTTCGACGCCGTGCATCACTGATAGGGCTTGAGGATGCGGGCCGCCTCCTGTTGCGCGTCCGTCATCGCCTGTTGCGGCGTCTTGGTGCCGGTAAGCGCCGCCTGCAAGCCATCATTGAGCGCTTTGGTGACGCGCTGATTGTCGTGCGTCGACAATTCGGCCACCGCATATTTGAGCTGGTCGCGTGCCACCGCCGCGGCGGGAAAGTCGGCGACATATTTCTTCATCGTCGGCGTATCCCAGGCATCGGGCCGCACCGCGACATAGCCGGTCGCAATGCCCCAGTCCGCGGCGCGCTCGGGTGTCGTCATCCACGTGACGAACTTGAAAGCCGCGGCGCGCTCTTCGTCGGTCATTTTCTTGAACAGGTAGAAGTTGCCGCCGCCGGTCGGCGAGCCGCGGCCCTGATGTGCCGGCAGCATGGCGACACCGAACGGAAACTTCGCGTTGGCGCGCACGTTGGTCAGGTTGCCGGTCGAGGTCCACATGATCGCCGTCTTGCGCTCGAAGAAATCCTTCGGCGTCGTGCCCCATTCGATGGTGCCCTCGGGCTGGATTTTGTATTTGCGGCTGAGGTCGACCCAGTATTGCAGCGCCTGAACCACGCCCGGCTTGTCGAAATAGGTCGCGGTGCCCGTCTGATTCATCAGCCGTACGTCGTTGGCGGTGGTCAGCCCCTGAAACAGCCAATAGGGAAAGCCGGTGGACGGAATCTCGACGGCCCACTGGCTGACATTGCCCGAGGCATCGCGCTTGGTAAGCTTGCCGCCGTCGGCCACCAGCTCATCCCAGGTGTTCGGCGCCTTATCCGGATCGAGACCGGCGTCTTTGAACGCGTCCTTGTTCCAGAACATGACGATGGTGGAGCGCTGGAACGGGATGCCCCAGGTCTTCTTGTCAGAAGTCTTTCCGCCGGTCTGGCTGTTCTCCATGAAGGCGGGAAAGAACGACTTCGCCCAGGCTTTGTCGGCGTCGGTCTTGAACAGGTCGTCGAACGGCGTGATGGCGTCTTCATCGATCAGCGTGAACATGTCGGTTGAGAGCAGCACCGCAATGTCCGGCGGTTCACCGCTCTTGAACGCGGTGAGCGCCTTGGTCAGCGTGTCCTGATAGGTGCCGGCATAGATGGCGTTGATTTTGATGCCGGGGTTTTCCTTCTCGAAATCGGCGACGTAGCCGTCAATGATCTTGGGGATCGGGCCGCCGACGGCGACCGGATAGTAGAACGACAGTACGATGTCTTTCGCCATGGCGCCGGACGTCATGACGCCGGATGCGATGGCGATAAGGGCCGCACCGCCGATTGCCGTCAACCATTTCGCTCTTGCATGGAACATGTTGTCTTCTCCTCAGACGGGGCATTCTTGGGCGATGCTGGCACTTCCCGCGACGAAGTGGGCCACGTCGTCGCGGCGGAGTCCGCTTGCGGCGTCGAAGAAATGCAGATTTTTGGGAAGCCAATGAACGGCGACCGCGGCCCCGGTCGGAAACGCGGCTTTACCAGGCACGCGCGCCGCCAGCGTCTGGCCGCCATAGGCGCAGGTGACGATGGTGTCGGCGCCGAGAAATTCGGCGCTTTGCACGCGCGCCGGAATGCCGGTATCGCCTAGGATGACGTGCTCGGGCCGGATGCCGAACAGGAGGTCGGCGCCGGTGTTTGGCGCAACCGGCAGGATGTTCATCGGCGGCGTGCCGATGAACCGGGCGGCGAAGGTGCTCGCCGGACGGGCGTAGAGCGCCTCCGGCGCCGCCGCTTGTTCGACTCGGCCGTCGCGCATAAGGATGACGCGATCGGCCATGCTCATCGCTTCGCTCTGGTCATGGGTGACGTAGACCATGGTGATGCTGAGTTGCTGCTGTAGCCCACGAATCTCGCGGCGCATCTCGGCGCGCAATTGCGCGTCGAGATTGGACAACGGTTCGTCCATCAGGCAGACCGGCGTCTCCGCGATGATGGCGCGGCCGAGCGCAACACGCTGCTGCTGACCGCCGGAAAGCTGTGACGGCTTGCGCTCGAGCAGCGCATCGACGCCGAGCAAAGCAGCGACACGGTTCAATCGCCGCGTCCGCTCGGTCGACGGCACTTTGCGCACGCGCAGCCCAAATAGAATGTTCTCGGCGACGGTCAAATGCGGAAACAGTGCGTAGGATTGAAATACCATCGAGATGCGGCGTTTGGCCGGGGGCAGCGCGGTCACGTCGTGGCCGCCGATGAAAATCCGGCCGCCGGTGACCTGTTCGAGGCCGGCGATCAGCCGCAGCGTCGTCGATTTACCGCAGCCCGACGGTCCGAGCAGGACAACGAGCGAGGCCGCGGCGGCGTCGAAGCTCACGCTTTCGACCGCTCGCGTCGCGCCCCAATATTTGCTGACCTTTTGCACAGAAATTTGCGACACGGGGGCTTCCTGCTCGGCCGGGGGCGTCCCGCAAGACCGCCTCGCGATCGGGTCACGATGCCGGTAAATCATTGTATTGTGAAGCCTGTGTTGCGGCGGCCGCGAAAACACGCGGCCGGATCGGCAAAATCGGAAAGATGAGGGAAGAAACGCTTGGCGCCGTATGTCCTAGCCATCGACCAGGGCACCACCTCGACGCGGGCCATTCTGTTTCGCGCCGACACGTCGGTTGCCGCCGTCGCGCAGCAGGAATTCCCGCAGCATTTCCCGGCCGACGGCGAGGTCGAGCACGAGCCCGAGGATCTATGGCGAACGACGGTCGAGACCTGTCGGGACGCGATGCGCGAGGCCGGCGCAACTGCCCAAGACGTCGTTGCCATCGGCATTACCAATCAGCGCGAGACGACATTGCTGTGGGAGCGCTCGACCGGGCGTGCCGTGCATCGGGCCATAGTTTGGCAAGATCGGCGGACCGCGGATCTATGCGCGCGGCTCAAAGCCGCCGGCCATGAAAAACTATTTGCGGCCAAGACCGGGCTTTTGCTCGATCCGTATTTTTCCGGCACCAAGCTCGCCTGGCTTCTGACCAACGTTCCCGGTGCCGCCGAGCAAGCCGCGCGCGGCGAGCTCGCCTTCGGCACGGTCGATACGTATCTATTGTGGCGGCTCACCGGCGGTAAAGTCCACGCCACCGATGCGACCAACGCCTCGCGCACGCTGCTGTTCGATATCCGTGATGGCCACTGGGACGACCAGCTCCTGAAAATCTTGAACGTGCCCAAATCCGTGCTGCCGGACGTTCTGGATTCGTCGGCGGCCTTTGGCACCACCGATCCAGAACTGTTTGGCTCCGCGATTCCGATTTACGGCATCGCCGGCGACCAGCAGGCGGCCCTGATCGGACAGGCTTGTTTTTCGCCGGGCATGCTCAAAGCCACTTATGGCACCGGATGCTTCGCGCTCCTCAATACCGGAGAGAAGCCGGTTCAATCGCACCATAAGCTTTTGACGACCGTCGCCTATCAGCTCGGCGGCAAGCGAAGCTATGCGCTCGAGGGCTCGATTTTCATCGCCGGCGCCGCGGTGCAATGGCTGCGCGACGGCTTGCACATCGTAGCGAGCGCCGCCGAGACCGCCGCGCTTGCGCAAGCCGCGGACCCGACGCAGGAGGTCATTCTCGTGCCGGCTTTCGTCGGCCTCGGTGCTCCGTATTGGCGTCCGGATGTGCGCGGCGCGCTGTTCGGTCTGACACGCGCGACCGGCCCGCGCGAATTGGCGCAAGCCGCGCTCGAGAGCGTCTGCTTTCAGACCGCCGATCTGCTTGCCGCCATGAAGGCCGACTGTTGCGAGGCCGGCGCCGCGCTGAAAACCTTGCGCGTCGACGGCGGCATGGCGAATTCCGACTGGTTCATGCAGCGCCTCGCCGACATCATCGCCAGCACGGTCGACCGTCCGCAGATCAAAGAAACCACGGCGCTTGGCGCCGCCTATCTCGCCGGGCTGCACGCCGGATTTTTTCCGGAGCCGGACCGGTTCTTGGAGCGCTGGCGCTTAGAGCGCCAGTTTAAGCCGCGGATGGATGCTGCACTGCGCGAACGGAAATTGGCGGCCTGGAACACGGTGGTCCGCCGTTTGCTCGCGTGACGTGCGAAGACCCGCGTGAAAGCGTCGCCGCAAGCCATTGTGATCTCTGAATAAGTTTTACGGTCGACAGCCGCGTCAGGAACTCGACTCGCCCCTAAAGCGTTATTGCGGGCCGGTGGGGCAACTCTTCGTTCTGGACAAAGTGGAATGTGCGGCATTTGCGGCGAGGTGACTTTTAATAATGCCGTGGCGGGCGGTTCGCTCGCCGCGATGATGCAGCGCATGTGGTCACGCGGGCCGGACGCCGGCGGCAGCTTCTCGCAGAATGGCGTGGCCTTCGGTCATCGCCGGCTCAGCATCATCGATCTCGCGCCGACGTCGCAGCAGCCGATGATCGATTCGGAGCTGGGCCTTGCCGTCGTCTTCAACGGCTGCATCTATAATTTCCGTGAGTTGCGTAGCGAGCTTTCCGCCAAAGGCTACCAGTTCTTCTCCCACGGCGACACCGAAGTCATCCTCAAAGCCTATAAGGAGTGGGGAGCGCGCTGCGTCGAGCGATTTTATGGGATGTTCGCGTTCGCGATCTGGGAGCGCGACAGCGGGCGTGTCGTGCTGGCGCGCGACCGGCTCGGCATCAAGCCGCTGTACTATGTGGAGCGGCCCGGCCGTTTCCGCTTTGCTTCGACGCTGCCTGCCTTGCTGGCGGCGGGCGACGTAAATACTGCAATCAATTCGGCGGCGTTGCATCACTACTTGAGCTGGCACGCCGTGGTGCCGGCGCCGATGACGATCGTCAAGGGCGTGCGCAAGCTCGCTCCGGCGACGATCTGCACTATTGAGCCGGACGGCTGCCGCCGCGAGGAGTCCTATTGGCAGCTCGAAGTCGGTCCGCGCACGGCGGATCGAGCACTCACCGAAATGGAATGGCGCGAGGCCGTGCGCGATGCGCTCGGCAAAGCCGTCGATCGCCGCCGGGTCGCTGACGTGCCGGTCGGCGTGCTGCTGTCGGGAGGTCTCGATTCGTCGCTTCTGGTCGCCATCCTCGCTGGGCTCGGACAGAACGACCTAAAAACTTTCTCCGTTGGCTTTGAGACGATCGGGGATGTCGGGGGCGATGAGTTCCGCTATTCCGATTTGATCGCCAGCCGTTTCACCACCGACCATCATCGCATCCGCGTCGACGGTGCGCGCGCCATCGAGTCGCTGCCCGGCATGATCGAGGCGATGTCGGAGCCGATGATGAGCCACGACGCCATCGGCTTTTACCTGCTGTCGCAGGAAGTGTCGAAATACGTCAAAGTGGCGCAGAGCGGGCAGGGCGCCGACGAGATCTTCGGCGGCTATCACTGGTATCCGGTGCTGCTGCGGTCGAACGACGCCACGGAAGATTATGGCCGCGTCTATTTCGATCGCGATCATGCCGAGATGGCCGAGCTCGTCGCGCCGGCACTGATGAACGGCGACTACAGCCACGACTTCGTCGACGCTTATTTCCGCAACTGCCGCGGCACGAGCCCGATCGACCAGACGCTGCAGCTCGATGCCGAGATCATGATGGTCGATGATCCGGTCAAGCGCGTCGACAACATGGCGATGGCATGGGGCCTGGAGACGCGGGTGCCGTTCCTCGACCATGAGGTGGTCGAGCTTGCCGCGCGCATTCCGGCGGAGCTCAAAGTGTGCGGCGGCGGCAAGCATATTCTCAAGGAAGCCTCGCGGGGGCTCGTTCCCGACGAGGTGATCGACCGGCCGAAAGGCTATTTCCCGGTGCCGGCGCTCAAATATATCCGCGGCGCGTTTCTCGATTTTGTCCGCGACGTGCTTGACGCGCCGCAAGCGCGCCAGCGCGGCCTATTCAACCGACCCTATATCGAGCGCTTGCTCGCCGACCCGGAAGGCGAGCTGACGCCGAAGGGCCATTCGAAGCTTTGGCAAATTGCGTTGTTGGAGTGCTGGTTGCAGACGCAGGGTATCTGAGAAGCCGACATAGAATCCATCGCGCAAGCAACGGACCAAATCATGGAATTTCGATTCGACCCGAACGAGCGACGACTTCACATTCGGACGCTGGTGCCGCCGGGCCAGGAAGCGCGCGTTTTTACGTCCGACGATATTTTCCAATTCGGCATCGAGGAGGAATATTTCCTTGCCGACTCGGAAAGCGGCGAAGTCCCCGCGCAAACGCCGGACTCGCTGTTCCAAGCCGCGGCGTTTGGGGCGCCGGGAAATATCGGCCGGGAGTTTTTGCAGGCGCAGATCGAGGTGGCGACCGAGCCCCATCGCCGCGCCGACGACGCCCGGATGGAGCTGCGACAGCTGCGGCTGAACGCGGCGGCCGCCGCCGCCGAGCACGGGCTTGCGATCCTGGCCTGCGGTACGCATCCATTGGCATCCTGGCGCGAGTCGGTGCAATCGCCGAAGGATCGCTATGACAAGGTCATGGACGATCTGCAGATGATCGGTCAGCGCAACATGCTGTGCGGCATGCACGTGCATGTCGAATTTCCGGAGCCGGGGCGACGGATCGACGTGATGATGCGCATGCTGCCCTATCTGCCGCTGTTCATCGCGCTGTCGACCTCGTCGCCGTTCTGGCAGCGGCGAGTCACCGGCCTGAAAGGCTATCGACTCGCCGCCTATGACGAATTGCCGCGCACCGGCTTGCCGGAATTATTCCGCACCGCGGCGGAATACGACGCCTATGTCGACGCCATGGTGCGCTCCGGGGCGATGGCGGACGCCAGTCATCTGTGGTGGTCGATCCGCCCCTCGCTCAAATATCCGACCTTGGAGCTGCGCGCACCGGACTGCTGCACGCGGCTCGACGACACGGTCGCGATCGCGGCGCTCTACCGGTCCTTGGTCCGCTTTCTTTATGGCCATCCCGAGCACAATGCCGGACTCGATGTCGTCGACCGCGCCATTGCCGTGGAAAACAAATGGCGCGCCCAGCGCTATGGGGTACAGGGTACGTTCGTGAGGCGCTCGGGCGGCATCCGCGTTGGCGAAATGCTCGATCGCATCCTCGACCTCGTGATGCCGGATGCCGAGGCGCTCGGCTGCGCCGAGCAGGTGGAGAATTGCCGCGACATCGTCGTGGAGGGAACTTCGGCCGACGCGCAGCTGCGTATCTTTACAGAAAATAAACCCGAAGGTGCCGAAATTGCCTTGCACAAGGTGACACGGTGGATTCGCGACGCCACATTGGTGGCGTGACCCTTCGAGACAAAGGCTTAATAATGTGCCGCTGGATCGCCTATCGCGGAGTAACCACGGCGCTCGAACATTACGTGACCGAGCCGTCGCATTCCTTGATCTCGCAGAGCATTCAAGCGCTTAAATCGACCGCCGGAACCAATGGCGACGGCTTTGGGCTCGGCTGGTACGGCAATCATCCGGAGCCCGGCCTCTACCGCGAGGTCCGCCCGGCCTGGTCGGACGAGAATCTTCGCTATTTGTGCCGGCACCTGCAATCGCATCTGTATTTCGCCCACGTCCGGGCGGCGACCGGGACACCCATCACTAGGCCGAACTGCCATCCGTTCGCCTGCGGCAAATGGATGTTCATGCACAACGGCTTCATCGGCAGCTGGAGCCGGCTGCGCCGTCAGGTCGAGGGCTTAATCCCCGACGAGCTCTATCCGGCGCGCATCGGCACGACGGATTCCGAAGCGGTCTTCCTCGCCATTCTCGGCGCCGGCATGGACGATCCGGTCGGCGCCGCGGAAACGGTCTTGGCCCGGCTGACCGCGTTGGTGAACGAGACATCGCCGCCGGACCGGCTGCGCTTTACCGCCGCGCTGTCGAACGGTCGCGATCTCTACGCCTTCCGCTATGCGGTGAACGATCGCGCCAATACGCTCTATTACCGGGAATCGGACGCCGGCATCGTCATTGTCTCCGAGCCGCTCGACCGCGATCACAAGAATTGGATCGTGGTGCCGGAGAATAGCGTCGTCGTGGCTTGCGCCGGCGAGCGGGCACACATCGTGCCGCTGTTCCACCGTCACCAGGAAGCGGCGGAGTAGATCGAAGCAATCGCGGTTTTGCCGGCCGCGTCCCGCCGGGCCAGGTTTTAGTCCTGGCCTACTCCCGGATGACGCCCCAGCGCTCGATCGTCATTATTTCAAGCGTTCGCAGGAACACGCGTTCGAGCAGCAAGCCGACGATGCCAACCACGAACAGCGAACCGAACACAATCTCCGAGTTGAAATATTCCTGCGCCCAATAGATGCGATAGCCGAGGCCCGCCGACACCGAGACCAGCATCTCGGCGACGACCAGGATGCGCCACGCCCGCGAGAACCCCTGCCGGTATCCGGTGATGATGGAGGGCAGCGCCGCCGGAATGAGCACGCGCCAGAACAAGCCGAAGCTCGAAGCGCCGAAGGCGCGCCCGGCGCGGATCAGCGAGCGGTCCACCGTTTTCACTCCCGTCCAGGTGTTGAGCATTACCGTGAGGGCCACTTCGTAGATCAGGATCGAAATAATGGCGAGGTCGGTCAATCCGAACCAGATCATCGCCAGCGGGAACAGCGCCGTCCCGGGAATGGCGAGCAGGAAATTCATCGGCGCGACGAGAAACTTCTCCCAGAGCCGGATATAGCCCATGAGCAAGCCAAGCACGGTGCCGATGAGCATGCCGACGACCGTGCTCTTGATGAGTCGGTAAAGCGTGGCCGCGATGTCTTGCCAAAGCGTGCCGTCGTAGGCCATTTTCGCGATCGCCGCGAAAATCTTGCTCAATGGCGGCAAGACGGCGGGCGGCACGTGACTGAGCCGCACCGCAACTTCCCACAGCAGCATGATGCAAGCGAGCGGCATGATCGTCCACAGTACGTTCTCCATGGCGACCGACCAGCCGCCGCCGACGTGTATTTCCTCCGTCGACGCCGCGTTGCGTGTGCGAATCTCGAAGGGGCTCCACTACAGCCATGCCGATCTCCTCCATAACCGCTCGGCCATCGCGATATGAGAGATTATACCTTCCGCCAAGGGACGACGAGCCGTGCCGGCAATGACTCGGCGGCTCCGCGAGACTGCGGTCTTCATCGTGCGGATGCCGTTGCGTCAGGCCCTACCAGCTCATCGAGAGCCGCGGTGATTGTGCCGTTTCTGATCGGCATGCAGGAAGCCGGCAGGTCTTGGACGATTTCGATATCCGCTTCGATGACGCGGCGATGAAATTCAATCAACGTGTCCATCATGCCCGCGATGTGCTCTTCGTGCAGCACCAGCACCGACCACGATGACGCGGCCAAGCCTGCAACCGCGCGTTCGAGCCAATCTCGTTTGGGCTCCTGCCAATCGCGCGGCACGTTGTTCCAGGTTGCTACGGTGAAGCGGTGTTCGACGAGATAGTCGGCCGCTTGCCGGCTCAGCAAATGCGGGCCCAGCGCACCACTTCCGTTCGGCCTGAAGAATTTTTGCGGATGAGCGAGCGCGCCGATGAGACGTTGCGTTTCGCCGATCTCATGCTCGACGTGACGGCGGTTACCGCTCACGCCGAGCGGTTCGCCGTGGCTGTAGGTGTGATTGCCGATCCAATGCCCCTCGGCGTAAGCGCGCTCGGCAAGCCGGCGGCCTTGCGGCGTCCGCAGGCGGTCGCCCACGACGAAAAAAGTCGCCTTGATCGAGCGCGCGGCGAGGACGTCGAGCACCTTGTCGGTTGCGCCGGGCGCCGGTCCGTTGTCGAAAGTAAATGTCAGTCGCTGCATGAATTTCCGGGCGTCGCGCTGCAACGGGCAAGACGAGGAGCGCCAATCAGGAGGATTCGACGGCGCTCGACTTGGTCAGGTGCAGCAGTTCGCCGGTGCGGCGATAATGCGCCACCAAGCGCTGGACCGCGAGGTCGGCATCGCGGGCCAGAACCGCGGTGGCGATTTCGTCATGCTCGCGGTCGATATTCGGCCGCTCGTAAGAGCTCAGGCGCGCGGTGTAACGGTACCGGTTGGCTTCGTTATAGAGCTGGTTCCACAACCGCAGCAGAGTGTTCGCGCCGCAGGCGGCAACCAGGCTGAGATGGAAAGCGCGGTGGCAGCGCTCATAATCGATATTCGCCGCCGCGTTGACGTCCGGCGGGACGCGCGGCGTGCGCGACAGATGGAAGCGCGCGACGACGATGCTCTCCTCCCATTCCTTGCCGCCTTTTGCGATTGCTTGGTGCACCGCCCGTTCCTCGACCCAGCAGCGCAAAGCCAGGAGCTCGTCGAACTCCGCGTCGCTCATTTCGGCGACGCGAAAGCCCCGCTGCTCCAGCCGTTCCACGAGCCCATCGGCGGTCAGCAGGCTCAGCGCTTCCCGAATTGGGGTGGCGCCTACGCCATAATGATCGCGCAGTGAATCGATCTTCAGCTTGAGCCCCGGGGCGAGCCGGCCGCGAATAATGTCGTCGCGTAACCGGTCGTAGATGTCGCTCGTGCGCGAGCGAGCCGTTTCGGCGCGGCTGGGCGAATTCAGCATCGATTGGGAGAGGTCCCACATCGGCACAAAATATCGATATTTTCCTATCAGGTCAACACAACGAAGAATATCGATATTGTATTGACCCAGTGGTCACTGCCGCCTTATGGTTCGTTCTTCGCGATCGAACGTCAAATAATCAAAGTGGAATGGGGGGAATCCCGTGATCAGAGCGCTAGCAGGCCTCTTGCTGTTCGCTTTCATGCTGTGCATCGACGTGCTCCCTGCGGCTGCCCAGGTTCGCGTCAGCGTCGGAATGGCCAGCGGGGTCAATCAGGTCACTTCACTCGTCGCCGATGAGAAAGGGTTCTTCAAAGACGAAGGCCTCGCCGTCGATCGCAAGCCGATCGCCCGTGGCAATCTCGCCGTCGAGGCCATCGCTTCCGGTTCGATGCAGTTCGCCGAGGTTTCGGACGTGGTCTTTTTCTCCGCGGTGACGCGCGGCATTCCCCTCATCGCGCTCGGCGACGGCTCTCGCGGCTTTACCGGAAAGATGATCGCGGTCCCGGATCACCGCCCGGTAAAAACGCTCGCCGACATGAAAGGCGACCACATCGGACTGCAGGTCGGCACCGGTTTGCAGGGTGTGTTTTTGATGCTGCTGCAGAAGGAAGGCCTCAAGGAGAGCGACTTTAGGATATCGAATGTGCGGGTCGTCGATATGCCGACCGCCATGGAGTCATCGCCCCCGGCATTCGACGCGGTTTTGGGCTGGGATCCGATGATGACCCGTATTGTCGAAGCGGGCCGCGGCAAGGAAGTGATCAGCGCCGAGCAATTCCAGCAAATGGCGGGAATTACCTACCCGCTGCTTCTGGTTGCCTCGAAAAGCTACATCGACGGCAATCACGACACCGTTCAGCATTTTGTCAACGCTTATGCCAAGGCGCAGAAATATATTCGCGATCATCCGGATGACGCTTTGCAGATTTACATGCAGACCATTCGACAGTCCGGCGCCAAGCTGGATGAAGCCGTGGTCAAGACAATGATGTTCGAAGTCCCGAAATTCATCGGGGTCAATATCATTCCGAGCGACTGGACCGAATTGGCCCGCAGCTGCGATTTTCTCTTCGCCAGAGGTCAAATTCAGGAAAAGCCCGACCTCAAGGCGATCATCGATCCGTCCTTCGGCGATAAGGCGGAAGCCAGTATCAAGTAGTCTCGGTTGGGCAGTTGGACATGCTTCGGCTGTGGCCGATGGCGCGGATAGACGAGAATGGGTGAGCTGCGCGTCGAAGGCCTGAGCAAGACCTATGCCCGGCGGGAAGGTTGGAACCGCACTCGCCACCTGCGGGTGTTCGAGGACATTTCGTTTACGGTGCGGGACGGCGAGTTCGTCAGCATCATCGGCTCGTCCGGCTGCGGCAAATCGACATTGCTCGGCATCGCCGCCGGGCTCGCGGAAGCGAGCGCCGGCGTGATCACCCTCGACGGTCGGCCGGTCCGCGGCCCGGGCCTCGATCGCGGGGTCGTTTTTCAGGAATTCGCGCTGTTTCCCTGGCTGACCGTGCTCGGCAATATCAAGTTCGGCCTTCGATCGAAAGGCGTGCCGCGCGCCGAGCAAGATCAGGTCGCGCGAAAATATGTCAGGTTGGTCGGGCTCTCCGGTTTCGAGGACTACCATCCCTATCGCCTGTCCGGCGGCATGCGTCAGCGCGTCGGACTCGCGCGGGCGCTGGCGATCGGACCGTCGGCGCTGCTCATGGATGAGCCGTTCGGCGCGCTGGACGCGCAAACCCGCGAAGCCATGCAGGGCGCCTTGAGCGAAATCTGGAGCAAGACCAAGATCACGATCCTCTTCATCACGCATGATATCCGCGAGGCAATTTACCTTTCGGACCGCATTCTGGTGTTGAGCGGGCGGCCAGCACGGGTCTCGCTTGAACTCGCGGTGGACTTGGAGCGGCCGCGGCTGCGGCACGATCCGGTCTTTCAGCGTCACGAAGCCATGCTGGAAAACGCGCTTAGCGCGCCCGCCGCCAACAGCACCAAGAGCATCGCGTGACTTGCCGTGCTGTCAGAAAATGGTGAAATGTAATGCCAGTACCGATAACGAATTTATCGCCCGCCTTTAACATCACGCGAGCCAGCCACATCGTCTTGACGGTGCGCGACTTGGCCGTGAGCCGCGCCTTTTACACCGAAGTGATCGGGCTGCAGGTGAGCGATGAGGGCGACGACGGCGAAATTTACCTCCGTGGCGTCGAAGAGACTTGTCACCACAGCCTGGTATTGCGGCAAACGGCCGAGACCCCGGTCTGCGAAACGCTCGGATTCCGGGTTTGTCAGGACGAGGATCTCGATCGCGCGAAGCGTCATTTCGACGCCAGCCGCATCGAATCGGCTTGGATAGAACGGCCGTTCCAGGGCCGCACGCTCGCGTTGCGGGACCGCGCCGGAATTCCGCTTGAATTTTGCGCCAGCATGCCGGCCCAGCCTCGGCTCCACGACAAGCCGCATCTTCAGCGCGGCGCAGGCGCATTGCGGTACGATCATGTGCAATGCCTGGTGCCGGACGTTGCCACGGCAGGACGCTTTTACACCGACCTCGGCTTCCGCATTTCGGATTACTTCGTCGAGCATCTGGAGGACGACGATCCTCTCGGCCTATTCATGTTCCGCAAGAACAATCCGCACGACATTGTCCTGCTCACGCGGCCCGGCCCGCGGATGCATCATTTCGGTTATATCGTCGGCGAGACGCATCATCTGTTCCGCGCACTCGACACCGCCGGCGCCATCGGCTTTGCGGCAAATTTCGAACGCGGGCCGGGGCGGCACGGTCAGGGCCACGTCTTTTATGTGTATTTTCGCGATCCCGACGGCCACCGCGTCGAAATCCTGCCGCCGCCGATCCAGATCATCGATTTGGATGACGTGCCGCAGCGTTGGCATAGCGGCAATCGCTTCACCTGGGATTTGCCGCCGCCGAAAAAGTGGCTCTATCAGGCGACGCCCTTCCAGGGCGCTGCGGTGGTTGAGCCCAAAGCGGTGCAGAAGCTGTTTTCGCTCGAGGATTTTCTCGACACTGTGACTTGATTTCGCGCCGTTGCGAGCGCGCGTCGATGCAGATGGAGACCATGGATTGTCCGACCGAATTCCCCTGCCGGATCTCGCATCGCTGAGCAAAGAGCAGCAGCAGGTTGCTGACGAGGTCGCCGCCGGACCGCGCGGCGAGGTACGCGGCCCGGTACGCGTATGGCTCTATAGTCCGGAGCTTGCCGCCAGAGCCCAAAAGCTCGGCGAATTCCTGCGTTGGAATACCGTTCTGGAGCAACGCATTTCGGAGCTCGTCGTTCTCATCACCGCCCGTCATTACGATTGCGATTATATCTGGTTCAATCACGCGCCGCTGGCGCTCAAGCATGGCCTGTCGCCGGCAGCGATTGATTGCATAAAAAATCGGCGGCAGGCGACGTTCGGCGCGCCGGATGAGGCGGCGGCTTACACCTTCGCGTCCGAAATGCTGAGCCACAATGCCGTGAGCGACGCCACGCTCGCCAAAACCCGCGGCTGCTTCGGCGATCGCGGGACGATCGAACTGGCTACGATTATCGGCCATTACCATTCGGGAGCCATGGCGCTGTCGTTGGCCGAAATCGATCTGCCCGACGGATCGAAGACCTGTCTGCCGCGCTGACGGCGCGTTCTCGCCAAACGCGGCCGTCCCCTTGTCCTCCGTCGGTTGGAACGCCTTACGGCTTCCAGCCCTGCCCCCAGGCCGGCGGCGTCTTGCCGTCGATCAGGATGAAGGCGATACGGCACGGCTTTGTGCCGTTGTTGACCCAGGCATGGTTGGTGGCCTGCTGCACCAGCACGTCGCCCGCTTTGACGTGGATCTCGGTGTCGTCGAGCAGCATGTCGATCTCGCCATCGAGCACGATGGCATAGTCGATGGTCCTGGTCCGGTGCGTATTGTCGTGCCGCGCATAGCCTTGCGTTGCCGGATCGATGCCCATCGAAATGAGGATTTGATGATGATCGACCGGCGCCGCGTTCGCCGGCTGCGGCGCGAAATCGACGATGCGAAAGACCGTGCCGTTGGCGGGCGGCGGCACGCCGACCTGCGTTTGCGCCCGGTCGGCGGCGCCGGCGACGTCGACCGGCGATTCGCCCGTCACCCATAACAGCGTCATGCCGTTGCCGCCGGCGCTGCGCTGTTTCGCCGGCAGCGCATTGTCGAACAGCACAACGGCTTTACCCCGCGCATCATGCCCGGTCACGATCCGGCGCGTTGATTTCAATTCCATCGTCAAGTCCTCCCGCGTATTTCGCATCGCTATGTAATCTTACTTAGTAGCAAATTTACAAGATCGAGACAGCCCAGGGCATATCGCTAAACGATACCGGCTGGTTGCAGGCCGGCGGGCGGACTCGCGTCATCGCGTGCGGCCGCAGCTAACGTTACACGGGGGTTGCCCAGCATGAGTTCAGCCGCCAATTCTTCCGCCGAGCTTGCGCCTGCCGGCGCGCCGGCGCCAAAGGGCCGCGACAGCGCCGTCGCGACCGAGTTCATCAGCTTCGCCATCGGCGACGAGCAGTATGGCGTCGACATCATGGCGGTGCGCGAGATCAAAGGCTGGTCGAGTGTTACGCAGCTGCCGAACCAACCGGACTATATGCGCGGCGTGCTCAACCTTCGCGGCGTCATGGTGCCGATCGTCGATCTGCGCTGCCGCTTCGGCCAGGGCCTGACCGACGCCACGCCGATGCATGTCGTTATCGTCGTCCAGATCGGCATCAAGACCGTCGGTCTTCTCGCCGACCGGGTGCTCGACATCGTTGCCGTGGATGCTGGGCAAATCCAGCCGGTGCCGCAAGTGTCCCGCAGCATGCGTGCCGATTTCCTGTCCGGGCTGGTGACGATCGACACGACCATGATCGCCTTGATCGATCTCGCCCATCTTTTGTCCGAGCACGAGATCGAGAGCCTGGCAACAACTTAGCCGCAAACTGTCGCGAAGCTCGCCGGAGTTAGCCGAAATGAAATTCATCGATAACTGGAAAATCTCGACCAAGATTCTGGCAGTCATCGCGCTGCTGAGTTGCGTGACCATCGCGGTGATGACGCTCGCGGTAATCGAGCTGCGCAGCAATACTGAGACCTATTCGATGATCGTCGAGCACGAATTTCCTGTCGTGTTGAACGGCGCGCGGGCGAACCGGACTCTCAAAGATATGGCGTATGCGGCCTATCGGACGATCGCTTACGACGGCGCATCCGCCGAAGCTAAGGCCTCCGCGGCAGCGGAAGAGGATTCTTACAGAAGCACGCTAAAGTTCTTTGACGCCGCGGCGGCTCACGATTTGACGGACAAAACGGCCTTCGACGGACTCAAGAAGCAAGTCGAGGCCACTCATCAAATCATCAAGGGCGTCGTGGCGCACGGATTAAAGAACGAAAGTAAACAAGCGGCCCAAGAAATGGCCACGGCCGACCAGCTCATCGGGAATCTTCAGAAGAACATTTATAATGTTCTCAATGCGCATCGCGAAACAGTAGACCGTACGACCGCGGAGGCCGCGCAGGCCTCTCGCTTGACCGTCATCTCGGTCCTTGTCATTGGCATCGGCGGCCTTGTGCTCTGCGTCGGTATTGGCCTTTGGCTGGCAATGACCCGGATCAGCAGACCGATCACTCACCTTGGCGACCGCATGAACACGCTGGCGCAAGGCGAGCTCGACATCGAGATCGAAGGCACCGACCGCGAGGACGAGATCGGCAAGATGGCCCAGACCGTGCTGGTCTTCCGCGACGCCGGTAAGGAAAAAGTGCGCCTCGAAGCCCAGGCGGCCGAGCAGCGCAATAAAGCCGAGGAGCAACGGGCCCAGTCCGAGGACGAGCGCCGGCGCAACGCCGAGGCGCAGGCCATCGCCGCCGAAGAGCAGTCGCGCGCCGTCAAGGCCCTGGCCGAGGGACTCGGCAAAATGTCTGAAGGCGATCTTACGGTGCGCCTGGATGCCGGCTTTACCGAGGCCTATCGGCAGATCAGGGACGATTTCAATGCGACGATCGAGAAGCTGCGGGAAACCATCGAATCGATCGTGGGATCCACGCGCGAAGTGACCAGTGCCTCGGCGGAGATTTCGACCAGCACCACGGACCTGTCGCAACGCACCGAGGAGCAAGCCGCGAGTCTTGAGGAAACCTCGGCGTCGATGGAGGAAATCGCCGCCACGGTGAAGAAAAACGCCGACAATGCGCAACAGGCCAATCAGTCTACCGGCAAGGCGCGCGACGTCGCGGATCGCGGTGGCGAGGTGGTCGCCAAGGCGGTCTCGGCGATGGCGCAAATCGAAGCATCGTCCGGCAAGATCTCCGATATTATCGGCGTGATCGACGAGATTGCCCGGCAAACTAATTTGCTGGCGCTCAATGCCGCGGTGGAGGCGGCGCGTGCCGGCGATGCCGGCCGCGGCTTCGCGGTGGTGGCCTCGGAGGTGCGCACGCTGGCGCAGCGCTCGTCGCAGGCCGCCAAGGACATCAAGGATCTCATCACCAACAGCAATGGACAAGTCCAGCAAGGGGTCGATCTGGTCAACAAAGCCGGCGCGTCGCTCAAGGAGATCGTCGACGCGATCAAGGAAGTGGCCGGGCTTGTGTCCGACATCGCCGGCGCCTCAAGCGAGCAGGCGAGCGGGGTCGCCGAGATCAACAAGGCGCTGGCCCAGATGGACGAGGCGACGCAGCAGAACTCAGCGCTGGTCGAGGAGAACGCCGCGACCGCCAAAGCGCTCGAGCAGCAGGCCAAAGCCATGGACGAGCGCATCTCGTTCTTTCAGCTCGGCGACGGCACGGCGGCCAAAGCGGATCATGGGGAGACGCCGAGAGCCAAATCGTTGACTGCGGCATTGCCGAAGCCGCCGGCCGCGACGGCCACCGGCAAGCCTGTCATCCAAATGCGCGCGACCGCCTCTGCGGCGATTAAAGAGGATCAAGAATTCTAACGCCAAACGAAAGGTAGACCCGACATGAAAGCTGTGAAGACCGTTGTCGCCGTTGCTCTTCTCTTCGCCATAAGTCTCCCCGCCTGGGGCGCGGATCACGCCACCAAGGACGAAGCCGTTGCCATGGTGAACAAGGCGGTCGCCTACTTCCAAAAGGAAGGCGCGGAAAAGGCCTATGCCGCATTCGATACCAAGGGCGGCGAATTCACCGACCGCGATTTGTACATCCTCGTCTATGGCACGAATGGCATAGTGCTGGCGCACGGCGCCAACGCCAAGCTCATCGGCAAGGACATGAACGACGCGCAGGATGTCGATGGCAAGTACTACGTCAAAGATCGCTTGGCGCTCGCGGCCAAGGAAAAGACCTTCTGGCAGGACTATAAGTTCGTCGATCCGGTGACCAAGAGGATCGAGCCCAAGCAGGCATACTGCGAAGTTCTCGGTGACGCCATCATCTGCTCCGGTGTCTACAAGCAATAGCGCAAACGCGTCAGGTGTGCCGTCTCCGGCGATCCTGATACCCCGCCAAGCGTCGCTATCGATCGCTGTGGAATGGACGTTGCGCTATGTTCAGCTGGTACCATGACCTGCGTCTTCGCTGGAAAGTTCTTGTCTCGCCGGCGTTGCTGATCATGGTGCTGGCCGGCGTCGGCCTGTATGCCGCGAAGGTTCAGCGTGCCAACCAGGCGGCGGTCGCGGCGCTCATGACCGGTCCGGTACGCCGGGCGGAAACCCTGAGCGATTTCAATACATCCGCATGGCGAGCGCAGGTCCGCCTCTATCATCTCATGGCGACGGCCGCCAATGAGACTGACGAGAAGAAAATCAAGGAACTTGCTGACGTTTCAACAACAGCGCTGAACGAGCTGGCGGATAAATTGCAGGCGCTCGACAGCCGCGCATTCGACGATAGCACGACCGGCGACAAGCTAAACCAGCTGAAGTCGGCAGTTGCGAACTACATCAAGCAAGCCAAGGCCGTCATCGACATGGCTGATGGCGATGCCGGCACGGCCTTGACGTTGATGATGAGTGCCACCCGCAGCTTCGTAACGATCGCAAATTTGACCGATGAGCTGACGAAGTCCGCCAATAGCTACCGCGACAATGAGGTCGCGAGCAACAACGCTGCGCTCGACCGGCAGACGACGCTTCTCATCGCCATCGTGATGATCATGATCGCCATCGGCGGTGCCGCGTCGCTTGTCATCAGCCGCGGGATTTCACGGCCGGTCATGGGCATCGCCGCCGCGATCAAGCGCATGGCGGAGGGTGATTTCGACACGCCGCTGCCCGGGCTCGGGCGCAAGGACGAGATCGGCGAGATCGCGGCCGCTGTGGAAGGCATCAAGGTGAAGGCAGCCGAAAAGGCCCGCTTGGAGGCCGAAGAGGCTGCCGCCCGCCGGGTGCGGGAAGCCGAAGACGCCGAACGGCGGCGCAAACTTGAGGCAGAAACCCAGGCAAAGGCGGCCGCAGAGCGCGCCAAGGCCGCCGAGGAACAAGCGCAGGTGCTTAATCTCTTGGCCGCGGGTCTTAAGGGGCTGTCTGATGGTGATCTGACGGTCTGCCTCGACGATGGCTTTTCCGACGTCTATCGGAAAATCAAAGACGACTTCAATGCGACCGTCTCCCGTCTCCAGGATACAATTCGGTCGATTGCGCAAATCGCGCGTGAGGTTTCGAATGCGACCGCGGAGATTTCGACGAGCACGACCGATCTGTCGCAGCGCACCGAGGAGCAGGCCGCCGGCTTGGAAGAGACCTCGGCATCGATGGAGGAAATCGCTGCGACCGTGAAGAAAAATGCAGCAAGCGCACGCGCCGCCAATGAGTCGGCAAGCAGTACGCACGTGGTCGCCGATCGCGGCGGCCAGGTGGTGGCCAAGGCGGTCGACGCCATGGCGCGCATCGAGGAAACCTCGACCAAGGTCTCTGACATCATCGGCGTGATCGACGAGATCGCTCGCCAGACCAATTTGCTGGCGCTCAATGCCGCGGTCGAAGCGGCGCGCGCCGGAGACGCCGGCCGCGGCTTTGCCGTGGTGGCTTCGGAGGTGCGCTCGTTGGCGCAGCGCTCATCGCAGGCCGCCAAAGATATCAATGACCTGATCACCAATTCAAATAGTCAGGTGCGAGACGGCGTGGAACTCGTCAACCAGGCGGGGGCGGCGCTCACCGAGATCGTCGGGTCGATCAAGACGGTGGCGGAAATCGTCTCCGATATCGCCAGTGCCAGCGCCGAACAGGCGAGCGGCATCGAGCAGGTCGACAAGGCGTTGGCCCAGATGGACGAGGCGACGCAGCAGAATTCGGCGCTGGTCGAGGAGAACGCAGCGACCGCCAAAGCGCTCGAGCAGCAGGCCAAAGCGATGGACGAACGCATCTCGTTCTTCCGACTCAGCGGCGCGGCGGCCGTCAAGGCGGATCATGCAGACAAGCCGAACACCAAGGCGCCGGCCGGCAAGCCCGTCGCGCAAACGCGCACGACGTCCGCCGCACTCAAGGCAGACGCCGAATTCTAGTCGCCATCGCCTCCTTCCATTGCAAGTGATATTGTGGCGCCGCGGCTTGCTTGCTAAGCCGCGGCGCATTGTCGATTATGCTGGCCGTCGTTAAGCCAGTAAGCTCGATTGCAATCGAAAGCGCAGACAACGCGCCGGGGAGGCTTGATTGAGTGCCGAGAGGTCGCGTTCGCCGCAATTATTGCCGTCGGCGGAAAATCCGGGACCGATTTACGACCGCGAACCGACCTTCCCATCGATCGCCCGCGACATCGACGTCATGGTGCCGATGCGCGACGGCGTCAATATCTGCGTCGATGTCTACCGGCCGGAGGCGAGCGGAAAATTTCCGGCTCTGTTGGCCTTCGCCATCTACAACAAGGATTTTCAGGGACCGGACATGGCGGCGGCGCTGCCGCCGCAGCCGGCGTGGTCGCCGCTGTGGACCGGTCCCTTGGAAGCCGGCGACACCAAATTCCTGGTCTCGCGCGGCTACGTCCATGTCATCGGCTCGCCGCGCGGCGTCGGTAAATCGGAGGACGGCGGCTCGCGCGAATGGGACTGCTACGATCTCATCGAATGGATCGCGGCCCAGGACTGGTGCGACGGCAATGTCGGCATGGTGGGAATTTCCGGTTTCGGCGCCGAGCAACTTGCGGTCGCCAAGAAGCAGCCGCCGCATCTCAAAGCGATCTTCCCGTTCGATTCGCGCGGCGCCTATGGCGAGCTCGGCGGCTTCCGCGACGAATATCCCGGCGGCGTCATCCATCTGTTCCGTTATCTGGTCGGCCATTTCTCGGCGATGCATCAGCACAAAGGCCCGCCCGGCGCCTTGCCGGCGGAACGCGAGCAGCTCTGGCGCGAAGCCATGAACGATCCCGACTACAAAATGTATCCGCATGTCTACAATTTGATCGCGCAAAAAGGCCAGCACATGCCGCCTTATTATAATGTGCTGGTCGATCCGTTCGACTCCGAGGCGGCGGTGCAAAAAAGCGAGGCCGAGTTCGAACAAATCAAAGTGCCGACCTATACCGGCTCCGGCTGGTACGGCTACACCTATAAGACACATCTCAACGGCTGCCAGCATTGGTATCGCAACATCAAGGCGCCGAAAAAATTATTGCTCGCCGGGCCGGCGCATCTGGAACGGCCGTACCATACCTTCCATAGCGAAGTCCTGCGCTGGCACGATCATTGGCTCAAAGGCATCGACACCGGCATCATGGGCGAGGCGCCGGTGCGGTTCTGGGTCATGGGCGCCAACGAGTGGCGCAGCGCCGGCGACTGGCCGCTGCCGGAAACGCAATGGACCAAGCTTTATCTGAAGAGCTGGGAGCGGCTGACGACCGATACCATCGCGCCGTCAAGCGCCGCCGAGACGCAGCCGCCCGACGCTTTCGTGCAAATGCCGCCGTCTCAGACCAGCGTCATTCAGCGCCTGCGCTACATGACCGATCCGCTGCCGCATGACGTGCTGGTGGCCGGACCGATCGCGTTGACGCTCTATGCCTCGATCGACCAGGACGACACCAACTGGATCGTCGTCCTCAAAGACGTCGGTCCCGACGTGTCGGTCTTGAGCGTGCGCGAGGGCGAGCGCGAAGTCCCGAAAGATCTGTCCGAGCGCGAAGTGACCCGCGGCTGGCTCAAAGCCTCGCACAGGGCGATCGATGCCAAGCGCTCAAAACCGTGGTGGCCGTGGCATCCGCTGACGCGAGCGGCATCGAAGCCGGTCACGCCGGGCGCCATCGAGGAATATCAGATCGAAATCATGGCAACGGCGAATTTGTTTCGCAAAGGCCACCGCATCTGTCTCGATATTACCAGCCTCGATTTGCCGACCGGCGTCGCCGGCGCCACCAACGCGGAATACGTGCCGTACCACATCTGCTCGAGCAAGACGGTGCTGCACAAGGTCTATCACGACCGCGAGCATCCCTCGCATTTGCTGTTGCCGATCATTCCGGATTGAAGCTTATTCTGCTAAGCTTTTCTTGCAGTCAGAATGGACGGCAAGATGCGGCAATGTTGAGCGCTATTCCCATCGTCGATCTGCGTAGGGGCGGACCGCCGCATCATGCGCAAAGAAGCGCGCCGCGGGCGCGCGCGCTGCGTGACGCCTGTCTCGGTTTTTTGCCGCGCGCGGCCTTGCCGCTGGTGCCGGCGCTCGATTGGGCGTCGCGGCACTGGCTCGAGCGCTCGCGCTCGCCTTATGTCGATGAGATCGGGGAAATTGCGGCGGCACTCGACTTCTCGGGCGTGTGGCTCCTCAATGCGTCCTATCAATGGGCCTGCACGTCGCTTGCCGTCGAGCACGACGGTGCGCCGTGGATTCTCCGCACGCTCGACTGGCCGTTTCTCGGTCTCGGCCGTTACGCCGAAGTGGCGCACATGCATGGCGGCTGCGGCGATTTCTATAGCGTCACCTGGCCGGGCTATGTCGGGGCGCTGACCGCCATGGCGCCGTTGCGTTTTGCCGCTTGTGTCAATCAGGCGCCGATGCGCCGGCGCACGGCGCATCGTTGGCTGCGGCCGTACGATTTCGCCGCCAATGCGCATGCGATCTGGCGATCGGCGGATCTGATGCCGCCTGATCAGTTGCTGCGGCGGACGTTCGAGCTTTGCCGGGATTTCGCCGCCGCGCGTCACATGCTGGAGACGACGCCGGTGGCGCGCCCGGTCATCTACGTACTGGCCGGTTGCGCGGCAAACGAGCGCTGCGTGATCGAGCGCACCGAGACCGGTTTCGTCACCCGCGACGAGGAGACCAGCGCCGCCAACGACTGGGTGCCGTCGCGCGAAGGCTGGGAAGGCCGCATCGGCACGCGCCGCTTCCTGACCAGTTCGTTTGCCGATGCGGCTGGCTATAGCCACGCGCGCCGCGAGTCGCTCAGCGGGTGGACCGGCGCGGCGGCGGCGCCGAGTTTCGATTGGGTGCGCGAGCCGGTTCTCAATCCTTATACCCGGCTTGCCGTCGCCATGTGTCCGGCCAGGGGCATCTTGCGCGTTCTCGGCTATGACCGGACGGAGGCGTTACTTCCGGAGCCGGTTACCGGAATTTGCGAGATTGCGGTGCCGTCCGTGCCAGAGGCCGCCTGACGCCGGTGCAAAACGCACTGCAACTACCATCGTTTATTCTATAAAAATCATTTAATATCAATTACTTAAATGGAAAGCGCCAAACTGTGCTCACGATCACATTCCGCATTGCAAACTCCGCTTAGAGTGCAATTAAGGGTTCACCTGCCGGATTTGGAGACAGCCATGACCACGACCACGATGACCAACTTTCGCACCCACAGCATATTCAGTTGGGATCGGATTGTCCGGCGCATTGGTGAGTGGCAGCGTCGCTCCCGGTCGCGCCACGAGTTGGAAGGGTTGAGCGACGCAACGTTGCGCGACATCGGCATCACACGCTGCGACGTGCACCGCGAAGCGCATAAGCCCTTCTGGATGGCCTGATAGAGAACATCTTCAGCGCACTGTATCCGGCAACGGGGGCCGCCAAGCAAAGGCGGCCCTTTCGTTTTGCAAAATCGCAGCGAAGTTCGTTTGCAGACGGCGCGTCAATTCTCGTAGCATGGCGCTACATTGCGGCGAGTAGGTTGCTCCTATGCCCAAGATCCCAGCAGCGGACGGCGCATGAGCACGGCCGAAGGCGCAACGCATCGGGCGCCGTCTTTTTTGGCGCCGTTTCGCCATCGCGCCTTTGCCGTCATCTGGACCGCGACGCTGATCTCCAATGTCGGCTGGTGGATGTACAGCGCCGCCTCGGGCTGGCTGATGACGAGCCTCAATCCCGATCCCTTGATCGTCGCGCTGGTGCAGGCCGCAAGCTCGCTGCCGATTTTCCTGTTCGCCATTCCGGCCGGTGCGCTCGCCGATATTTTCGACAAGCGAAAATTTTTGCTTGTCGTTGAATCGCTGACAACCGCGGTCTCGGCGGTCTATGCCGCCATCGTCGGATTCGGTCTGGCGACGCCGGGCAATTTGCTGCTGTTCACCTTCCTGATCGGCGCCACCGGAGCCTTGACCGTGCCGGCATGGCAGGCGGTCGTGCCGCAGCTCGTTCCCAATGACGATCTGCCGCCGGCGATTGCCGCCAACAGCGCCGGCGTGAACGTGTCGCGCGCGCTTGGGCCGGCGCTTGGCGGCCTGACCATATCCGCATACGGCGTGGTCGCGCCGTTCTGGGCCAATGCGCTCGCCAATCTGGCGATCGTCGGTTCGTTGCTATGGTGGCGGCCGCGGCAGGGCACGCGAACCCTGTTGCCGGCCGAGCGCTTCGGCCAAGCCATTTTGGCCGGCCTGCGCTACGCGCGGCATAACCAGCATCTGCGCGCAACGATGGTGCGGGCCGCCGGCTTCTTCCTGTTCGCCAGCGCCTATTGGGCTTTGCTGCCGCTGGTCAGCCGCGAGCAGATCGCGAAAGGGCCGGACTTTTATGGTGTGCTGCTCGGCGTCATCGGCGCCAGTGCCGTGGCCGGGGCGTTTTTCCTGCCCTGGCTGAAAGACAAACTCGGACCGGACCGGCTCATGGCGCTCGGCGCGCTCGGCCAGGCCGTGGCAATGGTGCTTTACGGTCTCGCTCGCGACCCGGTCACCGCGCTGCTCGCCAGCGCCATCGCCGGGGCGTCATGGATCGCCGCACTGGCGACGCTCGGCGTCTCCGCTCAGGTGGCGCTGCCGGATTGGGTGCGCGCCCGGGGGCTTGCGCTCTACACGACGGTATTCTTCGGCTGCCTGACGGTCGGCAGTGTGGCTTGGGGCGAAATTGCCGTCCACGTTGGACTGCCGGCCGCGCATTTTCTCGCGGCCGCCGGCACGGTTGCGGCAACGCTGCTCACCTGGCGGTGGAAGCTGCAGACCGGCGCCGGCGTCGATCTGACGCCGTCGATGCATTGGCCGGCGCCGATCACCGCGCAGGCCATCGAACAGGACCGCGGTCCGGTGCTGGTCACCGTCGAATACCGCATCCGGCCGCGGCGACCGTGAAGAGTTTCTCGAAGCGCTGGCCAAGCTCGAACACGAACGGCGCCGCGACGGCGCCTATGCCTGGGGCGTCTTCGAGGACGCCGCCGAGGCGGGGCGCATGCTCGAAACGTTTCTTGTGGAATCGTGGATGGAGCACTTACGCCAGCATGAGCGCGTGACCAATGCCGACCGCCTGGTCCAGGACGCCGTGCACCGGTTCACTTTAAGCGGCGCGCCGAAGGTCACGCATTTCATCGCGGCGGAGCTATAGCCGCCGCCCAGACCCCATGATAGGAATCGTTGCCGACGCGGCCTTCGGCGAACACGGCCGCCGTGCCTCCATTATTCATGGGCTATTCATGGGCTGCCGCGCCACATATTTGGTTCAGTCATCGGCGCGATTTGTGGCCTCGATCGAAGTCTTTAGTCGCTTGCCGACGGGTCGTGCACGCGTACGGAGAGCGTTTTCTAGATCGTGCAACTGCCGCTTGGCCGCGCCCGTCGCTTGTGTTTCGATCGAGCGATATTTCTTGATCACCTCGCGACCGAATCGCGTGAGCGCGGCACCGCCGCCGCGGGTGCCGCCGGGCTGCGTGGTCACCACGGGCTCGCGAAAGCAGCGGTTCAGATCGTCGACCAGGAGCCAGGCCCGGCGATAGGACATGCGCAGCGAACGCCCGGCTTGCGAGATCGAGCCGGTCTTTTGGATGGCCTCCAACAGCCGGATCTTGCCGGGCCCGATCGCGCCGGCCGGGCCGAAATCGATCCGCAGCGTCAGCCGCACGTCGCTCATCGATACGTCACTCACCGATCATCCCGTCGCATGATAGCGCTTTCGACGCGGCGAATCGACTTCTGTACCCGCTCCAATTGCTGTGGCAGTCTGCAGCGCTTGCCGCGACGCGCCGCGTTGGCGCAATGTTGAGGGGGCTAGGGAGGAAGTCATGAGCGGAATAAAAAGCAGAAACCACGTGACCGTCGCGACGTTCTTTGCCGCGGCGCTGTCGGCGATCGTCGGCCTGGCGTCGCCCGCCGCGGCGCAAAACGCCAATCCGATTATCATGAAGCTGAGCACCGCGACGCTCAATGATACGCAGCACGAATGGCTCAAGCGATTTGCCGCCGCGGTGGAAAAGGACTCCGGCGGCCGCATCAAGGGCGAGGTCTATCCGGCGAGCCAGCTCGGCGCGATTCCCCGGCAGATTGAAGGGACGCAATTCGGAGCGATCCAGGGTTGGGTCGGGCCGCCGGAATTCCTCGTCGGCGTCGACGAGCGCTATGAGGTTTTGAGCGCCCCGGGCCTGTTCTCAAGCCGCGACCAATACCTCCACACCATCAACGATCCCGTGGTGCACGATCTGATGTTGGGGCTGGGCGCCAACAAGGGGCTGGTGGGCGCTGGAATATTTCCGATCGGGCCATCTTCGATTGTCACCAAAAAGCCGATCCACCGCCTTGCCGATTTCTCCGGCTTGAAGATTCGCGTGTTGGCCTCGCCGTTCCAGCTCGAGCTGATCAAGCGCATGGGCGGCTCGCCGGTAGCAATGACCTTGGCCGACGTCCTGCCGGCGCTGCAACAGGGCGCGCTCGACGGCTCGCTCACCACCATGACCCAATACACGACGCTGCATTATATCGACGCCGCCAAATATGTGACCGAGACCGACCAGCCTTACGTCACCTCGATTGCCGTGCTCAGCAAAAAATGGTTCGACGGCCTGCCGCCGGACCTTCAAAAAATCGTCCACGACGATGCGGCCAAGGTGTCGACCGATATCGTTCCGTTCGTCATTCAATTCTTCGACGCGCAGCGCAAGATTTGGCTGGATTCGGGCGGCCAGGCGAACAGGCTGCCACCCGAGGACCAGGCTGAATTGATCGCTAAAGTGTCGAGCATCGGCGTCGATCTGTCGGCGTCGAAGCCCGACCTGAATGCCGCGGTCAAAACCGCGTTCGCAACGGCGGCGAAATATAAATAGTACCGCTGCCTATTGCGACGTGTTGCGCGGCTGCAAAATCCCGCGCAGCCGTTGCGGCGTGACCGGCAGCTCGGTCACCGCGCCGGATTGGCCGAGCGCGTCGTCGATGGCTGCGGCGATGGCGGCGCCCACCGCGTTGGCGCCGCCTTCGCCGGCGCCTTTGACGCCGAGCGAATTGAGCGGGCTCGGCGCGTCTTCGGTGATCAGCACCTCGATCGGCGGAATTTCGCGCGCCGTCGGCATGACGTAATCGGCAAAGCTGACGCAAAGCGGCTCGCCGCGCGGATCGTAAAGAAACTCTTCGAACAGTGCGCCGCCGATGCCTTGGGCGACGCCGCCGGCGATCTGGCCGTCGATCAGCATCGGATTGACCGCCTTGCCGACGTCATAGGCGACGAAAAAGCGCTCGACTGCGGCCGCTCCGGTGTCGCGATCGATGCGCACGACGGCAACATGGATTCCATACGGGTAATTCATGTGCTGCTGCTCGAACAAGCCTTCGGCGGACAGCCCCGGCGTCGCTTCGCCGGCAAGCTTCGAGCCGGGATTGAGCGCGCGTGCAACGTCGCCGAGCGAAATCGACGGTCCTTTAGACGGTCCTTGGGCGGCATTCTTGCGCACCACCATGCCGTCGATCACGTCGAGCGTTGCAGCGGGGGTTTGCAACAGGCCGGCTGCGGCGGCGAGCGCCTTGGCGCGCAGCTTTGCCGCGGCGATGCGCGTGGCCTCGCCGGTCATCACCGTGACCCGCGAGGCGAATGTGCCCATGCCATAGGCGATGCGGTCGGTCTGCCCGTGCACGACGCGCACGCGCCGATAATCGACGCCGAGCGCATCGGCGCAGATCTGCGCGATGACGGTCTCCATGCCCTGGCCGACCGAGGTCGCGCCGGTCACGATTTCGACGGTCCCGCCGGTATCGATCGAGGCGCGCACGGTGTCGTAGGGTCCAAGCCCGCTTTTTTCGACGAACATTGCGAGCCCCGCGCCCACCGCTTCTCCGGCGTCGCGCCGGCGCTTGAGAGATTTTTGCAGTTTTTGCCAGTCGACGGCGAAAAGCGCCTTGTCGAGAAGCCCGACATAATCGCCGGAGTCGTAGGTCATTTCCGTGCCCAGCGTATCGAGAGGCCGGGCATAGGGCATTTCGCTCGCGGTAATGAGATTGCGGCGGCGGATTTCGATCGGATCGATGTGCAGCCGCGCGGCGATTGCATCCAACAACCGTTCGCGCACGAACGTGCTCTCGTAGCGTCCCGGCGCGCGATAGGTGCCGCATGGCGTCTTGTTGGTGAGCCGGATGCGTCCGACCATGCGATAGGCGGCGACGCGATAGGGGCCGAGCATCATAGTCGCGGCGAGGTCGGGAACGGTCGCCGCATGGGTGCGCACATAGGCGCCCTGATCGTGAAAGAATTCGCCGTCGATGGCGAGCAGCCGGCCCGTTTCGTCGACGGCGGCACGGACCCGATAATGCTGCTGGCGCGAATGGTTGGCGCGATCAGATGCTCGCGGCGGTCTTCGATCCATTTCACCGGACGATTGAGCCGCAAGGCGCCGAGGCAGGCGAGAACGTCCTCGGGATAGAGCTCGCCGCGCACGCCGAAGCCGCCGCCGGTGTGGCCCTCGTGCAGATGCATGGAGGAAGGCGGCAGCTTCAGCATGCGCGCCAGACTGTCGCGGTTCCAGTGCGGCACTTTCGCCGCGCCAAAAAGCTCGAGCACGTTGCGCGCCGCGTCGTAGCGGGCGATGGCGCCGCGCGTCTCCAACGGCACGCCGCTGTGGCGGCCGATCTTGAGCTCGAGCGCGACGATCTCATGGGCCGCGGCAAAGGCCGCCGCAACGTCGCCGTAGCCCTTACGCACGATCGCGGCTTCGCTCGAATGGCCGGCGGCGAATTCGCCGGGCGTCGCGTCGGCGTCGAGCAGTTCCGGCAATGCTTCGATCTCGACCACGACCGCGTCGGCGGCATCCTCGGCCGCATAAGGGTCAGCCGCGAAGACGACCGCGACCGGCTCGCCGACATAGCGCACGCGCTCCCTGGCGAGGATCGGCTGGCGGTAGGGCTCAAGCCCCTCGATGCGGGTGAGGCGAAAATCGATCGGTGGAATTGCGGCGACGTCCGTCCCCGTCCAAATCGCGATGACGCCAGGCATCGTGCGTGCCGCGTCCATATTGATGGCGACGATGCGTCCATGCGCATGAGCGGAGCGGATAACGCGCATATGCAATTGATGCGCAAACGAGACGTCCGCGGCGAAGCATCCCTGGCCGGTGACGAGCGGCCGATCTTCGAGGCGCGGCAGCGAGCGACCGACATAAGGCGGGCGATTTTGCGCCATAGGGCTTAGACCGAACTGCGCGGCCGCGTCATCGCGCATCGTACTCTCTGGCGACGGCATCGAGATGCTGAGTTGCGTTGATGCTCCTGACATACACACTTCCGCCGCTGATATCGATCTCGTTGATGCAGCACGGCTCCTGCGCGATGCGCCAATAGGCCGACAGCGGCAGGTCGAGAAAGCCGAGCAGCAGCACGCGATTTACGCTGTCATGGCCGACCAGCACGATCGTCTCTTCGGCGTGGCGCGCCAGCACCATGCGCACCGCGTCGGCTACGCGCGCCGCGACATCCTGCAGCGATTCGCCGTTGGCAAAGCGGACGAGATGCGGGGTGGCGAACCAGGCGGCGAACAGTGCGGGATCGAGCGCTTTGGCCTCGGCGAATGTCTTGAACTGCCACGCGCCGTAATCGATGTCGTTGAGCGCATCGCAGGTTTTGGCGGCGACGCCGCAGGCCTTGGCGATGGCGGTCGCGGTTTCGACGCAGCGGCCCAGCGGGCTGGTATAGATGTGACTAGGCTGCCAGGCGCCGGCGATGCGTTGCGCCAGCGCCGCGGCCTGGGCACAGCCGCGCGCGGTTAGATCGAGCGGCTGGCGGCCGCGAAACCGCTCGGGCTTGATGCCTTCGACATGGCCGTGCCGGGTCAGCAGGATCTTTGTCATGCGGCCTCTCCGGATTTTCTTGGAGTCTGCCGCGCGCAGCCGTGCGCCGCAATGCCGCGATTCGATCGGTTAAAGCCGGCGCAGCGGCAGCGACCAGGCCAGCAAGAAGCCGCAGCCGGTGAAAGTGGCGATGGTCAGAAAAGCGGCACGGAAAGCGTCGCCGATCTCGGCATGCACGATCGCTTGACGCGCCGGAGCGAGCGTCGCTAGCGCTTCCGGGCCCCGCTCGATAATCGTGCCGAACAGGACCGCCGTGTCGCGATCCTTTGCCGTCAGAATCGAAAACAGGATTGCGGCGACCGTGGCGGTGCCGAAGGCGGCGCCCACCGAGCGGGAGAACTGCACCATGGCCGCGCCGGTGCCGAGCAGCCGTGGCCCGGAAACCGCCTGCACCGTCACCTGGACGACGCCCATAATCGTGCCCATGAACAGCGCAATGATGCAAAAAGCCCAAGCCATCCCGGCGGTCGATAGATGCGGGATCCAGAAGGCAATGAAAATCAGTCCCGCCGTCGCGCCCAACAATCCAAAGGTCGGGAATACCGCGGTGTAGCCTGTCCTGGTCACCATCTGTCCGGTCAGCATCGAGCCGATGCCGATGCCGGCGGTGAGCGGCAGCAGGATCAGGCCGGTCTCGCCGGGCGAAGCGCCGCGGACGGCTCGCAGATAAATCGGCAGAAACGTGATCAGCGAAACCAGCGCGCCGCCGTGAAGCGCCGCCATGGCGTCGGCGCGCCAGATCGAGGGCTGCCGGAACAGTTTCGGCGGAATGAGCGGCGCGGCGGTGAGCCGCTCCTGCCATGTCAGCAGGCCGAGCGAGACCAGCCCGACAGCGAGCATGGCCAAGCGCCATCGGCATTGCGCTCAGCTGCATGCGCTGCACTTGTTCGAGCGCCAGAATGACCGGGCCGACAAAGAAGATAAACAGGACCAGCCCGGGAGCATCGAACGTGGTGCGGCGGCGGTCGCCCTGGCGCGGCGGAATGCGGAACACGAACAGCATTGCGAGCAGCCCGAGCGGTATGTTGATCAGGAAGATCGACTGCCAACCGAACGCCTGCGTCAGGTAGCCGCCGGCGACGGGGCCGAAGGTGTTGGAGCTGACCGCGATGCCGGCCAGATAGCCCTGATAGCGGCCGCGTTCGCGCGGCGGAATCGCTTCGCCGATCAGCGCTTGCGACAGCGTCATCAAGCCGCCGCCGCCGAACCCTTGCAGCACCCGGAACGCGGTGAGCAGCTCGATATTGGGCGCGAGTGCGCACAGGACGGAGCCCAGCATGAACAGTGCCAGCGCCAGCACCATCATCAAACGGCGGCCGAAGGTGTCGCCGAGCCGGCCGTAAACCGGCGCCGCGATCGTATTGGCGATCAGGTAGGACACCACGATCCAAGACGCGCGCTCGATTTCACCCAGACTTGAGGCGATGGCCGGCAGCGCGGTGGCGACGATGGTCTGGTCCGCGACCGCCAGGAACATCGGCAGCATGATCGGCGGAAAGACGGTGAGAAACTGTGCGGCGGTCGACGGCTCCGTGACCTCCGCTCGGGCGGCATCCGGTTGCGCATCGGACGCGGCCGGCGGGCGCGCGGCTGGCGGCTCGACGGTCGATCGATCGGAGGCCGCCGGTTGGTCGAGCGATTCATTCATTGCGTTTTTTTGGCATGCGTTTTTTTGGCGAACGCCTTGTGGCAACGCGCATGCATTGGCTGACCGGCATAGCGGTCGGCCGTCGGACGACTCAAGAACCGGCAATTTTCCACTGTTCCGGCTGCGAGTCACGACGAAATCCGGGCGGATTGGCACCCGTCCGGGTTAGTGGGTCATGATGATCAAAACGTCTGCGCGGGGGCCGCGTTCCCGGTTGTCTCGCAACCGAGTTTTGCAGCCGTCGCTGTCGCACGACGGCGCCGGCCGCCTTAGGCGGCCGGCTTTGCTATCGGCGAAGTGTCAGCCGACGTAGCTGACGCGTTCCTGCTCGCGCGCCTCTTCGTCGGTCTTCGGTTGCGCCGGCAATTGCAGCACCGTCGCTTCCTGGCCTTCGCACAACAGGGTCAGCAGCACAGTGCGCCCGTCAGGAAATTCGAGCGCGTCGTGATGCGCGGCCATCTTGTCCTTGTTGACTTGCCGGAAGATGGCCGTTTGGTAGTTGATCGTCTTCGTCTTCCAGCCGAGCAGGCCGGCCGGTAGGCAGGCGACTTCACCGGCAAAGGCCAGTTCCGTGCCGGGCAGAATGCAGACCGCCATTCCGGGGTCGTCGGATGCCGAGAACCCGCGGGTTCCGGTTCCGAAGTCACGCGTCACAAGCTTATCACCGACCTTGGCCGGTCTCGACCGCACGCTTTGAAGGCTAAAGTCACACATTGGCGACTCCTTTCTTCCCAGATCTTGCGCTAGTCAGCCCCACAACCCCCTCATCCAACGAGTTTAAGCAAGTTTGGTGCCGTACTGAGGCAGGCTCGGGACATTTCAGCGCATACACGTAATCGTGTAGCGGCAAGCTTGGATATCGGGGCCTTTCGGCGTATCCGGCCGCCGTTGTCAGCCACACAAATTTAGTGCTGCCGAGCGCTGCGGAGACTGCCGATCGAGCGCCAACGCGCCTCACGCGGGCACATTTTTTGGCAGCCTGCCTGTGACGAAGGCGGGCCGGCGGCAAGACAACGGTTCTGCGGTGTCTGCCGATGCTGCGGCTTCATTCGACGGTGATACCGCCGACCATGCCGTTCCAATCGTGGTCGGCACAGCGCAGATCGTAGGTGCCCGGTTTGCCCGGCGTCAGGAAAATGTCTTTGACGTCGCCGGGCTGCATCACCACCTCGGTGCGCTCGCGGTTGAGCACATCCGGATTGTCGATTTTGGCGGCGGCGAAGAAGACCGGCGCGGTGAACTCATGCGTCTCCTTGCCATGGTTTTCCAGATGGAGCCGATAATGCACGCCGTGCTGAAAGGTCAGGTGATCGGGTTCGAATTTGTAATCGATCATCGTCACGCTCACTGTCACCGGGTCCGGCGCTGCGGCGCCGAGACAGAGGGCGAACATGGTCAAAAGACATAGCTGCGCGATAGCGCGAAGCATGACTGCCGTCCCGGGCAAGGCCATCGACGTTCCCTCGCTATTGACCCACATTTTATGCGCAATACTGCTGCGCCGCTCGGATCGGTGAACTAACACATTCGGCTCGACAAAATTCCTCCGGCCGCTCACGAATGCCTTACATCAGTGTCCGGCCACCATTTGCCCCTGATTTTGCACCCGCCGGACCATGATCAGGACCAGCGGTATCATTACCGCCGCGGCAATGGCGCAGACATAAAACACGTCGATATAGGCTAAAATCGTCGCCTGCGTTTGAATGATCTGGCCGAACAGTCCCAGCGCTTCGCCGCGCGCAGCGCCCGGCGTGGCGCCGCGGTGGACGAAGTAGTTTGTCAGCGCTTTTAAGGTGGATTGGAAGATCGGCGAGGTGGGTGCGGTGTTTTCGGCAAGTCGCGACTGATGGAACTGCGCGCGCTGGGTCAGCACGACGTTGGCGAGCGAGATTCCGATGCTGCCGCCGAGATTACGGGCGACGTTCATCAGCGCCGAGGCCTGATTGGTCTTGTTCGCCGGCAGCCCGTCATAGGCGACGGTATTGATGGGAATGAACAGGAACGGTAGCCCGATCGTCTGATAGACGCGCACCCAGGCGAAATAATCGAAGCTGGCGTCGGGCGTGAGCGAGGTCGAATACCACATCGACAGCGCGATGCCGGAGAGCCCCAGCACCATCAGGTATTTCGGCTGAAACCGGCCGGTGACCTGGCCGGCAATCGGCATGATGATCAGCATGGCGAGGCCGCCCGGCATCATGGCCAGTCCCGACAGCATCGCGGTGTAGGGGAACGTCGTCTGCAGGAGCTGCGGCATGATCTGGTTCGAGCCGAACAGGATCGCGCCGATCATCAGCATGGTGAAAAACGCCATTCCGAATTGGCGGTGAAACAACAGCCGAATTTCGACGATGGGATCGTCCTGACTGATCTCCCATGGAATGAAGGCGAGGAAGCACACGGCGGCGAGCACCGTGAAGGTGACGATGGTGCCGGAGCGGAACCAATCGTCGATCTGGCCGCGGTCGAGCACGACTTCGAGACAGGCCAGCGTCGCCGCGATCAGCGCAAAGCCGATCCAATCGACCTTCAGTCCGCCGGCCAGGCGCTCTTCGCGTTCGCGTTCGAGCACTTCGGGTTCGTCGACGAACCAATGCACCAGCGCCAGCGAAGCAAGCCCGATCGGCACGTTGATGAAAAAGATCCAATGCCAGGAAAAATTGTCGGTGATCCAGCCGCCGACCGTCGGGCCGACCGTCGGCGCGACGATCACGGCGACGCCGTACAGCGCGAAGGCTTGGCCGCGCCGTTGCGGCGGAAAGGTATCGGCGAGGATGGCCTGCTCGCTGGTCGGCATGCCGCCGCCGCCGAGGCCCTGCAGGATGCGAAAGAAAATCAGCGCACTGCAGGTTCGGCGCCAATCCCGCAGAGCAAGCGAACTGATGGTAAACAGCGCCACGCAGATCATGTAGAAGCGCTTGCGGCCGACGACATTCGACAGCCAGCCGCTTGCCGGCAGCACCACCGCGTTGGCGATGAGATAGGTCGTGACCACCCAGGTGCTTTCGTCGACGCTGGCGGCGAGACTGCCGGCAATGTAACGGAGCGACACATTGGCGATGGCGGTGTCGAGCACCACCATGAAAGTGGCGATCGAGACGATGACCGCGACGAGCCAAGGGTTGCGATCGCCGGCCGCCGAGCGGCTCGAATCCCAGCCTCTCGACCGCGATTGATCGCTCATCGCACCTTGACCGTCGGGACGACCGACATGCCGGGACCGAGCAGCACGTCGGGCGGCTTGTTGAAGACGATCTTCACCGGCACGCGCTGCACGATCTTGACGAAGTTGCCGGTCGCGTTCTGCGCCGGCAACAGGCTGAACGCGGTGCCGCTGCCGGCTTGTACGCTGTCGACGTGTCCCTTGAAGGTCCGGTCGGGATAGGCGTCGACCTCGATATCGACGGCTTGCCCCGGGCGCATGAGATCGAGCTGGGTTTCTTTGAAATTGGCCGTGACCCAGACGTCGCGCGGCACGAACATCATCAGCGCCTGGCCGACCGCGGCGTAAGCGCCTTTCGCGGCGGTGAGCTGAGTGACGCGGCCGGCAACCGGCGCGGTAATGATGGTGCGCGACAGATTGGTCGCCGCCTGCGCCAGTTGCGCTCGAGCGGATTCCAGTTGCGCCTTGAGCACGGCTTCCTGTTTCTCGGTCGCAACGGCATTGGCCTGCGCCGCCGCGAACGAGGCCTTGGCCTGCAAGAGGTTCGAGGAATATTGCTGCGCCTGTTCGACGGTGACGGCATCCTGCTTCGCCAGCCGCTCATAGCGATCGGCTTCCTGTTGCGCGAAGGCCAGCGCGGCGTCCGATTGCGTCACCTGCTTCTCGGCTTGGTCGATCTTCGCCTTCTGCGCGCCGATCTGCGCGATGAGATTGTCGACATTGGCCTGCGCCTGGTCGCGCTGCGCGATATAGTCGCGGTCGTCCAGCCGGACCAGTTCGGCGCCGGCTTCGACCGACTGGTTGTCGGTGACCGGCACGTCGACGACGGCGGCGGCGACCTGCGGGCTGATCTGCACGGTGCGGGTGTCGATAAAGGCGTCGTCGGTCGATTCGTAGTTCCTGGCATGCAGCCACCACAGGACGATTGCCAGGATGACGGCGGCCGAACCGAGGACGATCAAGATGGCCAAGCCCCGGCGCTGGCGAATTCTGCCGAGCAGCGAAGGCTTCTTCTTCGCCCCGCCGGAAGCGGATTTCGCTTCCTGGCTGGGCGCCGAATTGGCGCGGCGTTCGTTGTCGACACGTTGATCCATGACCGAGGCTTAAACGTTTGCCATGCCAAATGGGTTGCCGGCGGCGCTTTTTCAAACGCCCGTATGCCGTTTGGCTTTTACCCGGTAATGGCGATGCAGGCCAGTCAGGATGGGCTGCCGCGGAATGCCGCGGAGATTTTCTGCACGAACTCGTCGAGTTCGGCCGGATCGAGATCGCTGACGGCCCAGAAATCGAGGCCTCCGGCCGACCAATGGCGCACATTGTAGCCCTGGACCGTCCGGTCGGTCACATTGGCGTGCGCGCTGCCCAATCGTTGTGCGACGAACAGATTGATCACGTGCTTGCGACGTTTGTACACGACCGAGGCGACCGGCTCGCCGTCGATGTAATCGAGCCGGCCGCCGAGCAGCGTGAACCCTTCGGCGGTAAGATCGATCACCGGCGGCGCGACGTCGACCTTGCCGTCGAACCACGGCTTGACGGTGTGCTGGTCGCTGGTTTCGACGTCCATCAGGTGGCCGGGCTGCAGCGAGCGGATGTGCGCGGAGACCACCTCGTCGGCGACGGTCCGCTCGCGATCGCCGGTGAAGACGGTGAACACAAGCGTGGCGGCAACCGCGGCGGAAAGCGCGGTGCCGACGGCAAAGCCGCCGAAGAAGGACCGCCGCGACGGCTGCAAGAATTGCTTCGGTCTGATGATTTCCGCCTCAGCTTGCGCTGGCGGCACCGGCAGCATCGCCTCGATGCGGCTGCGCAAATGCGCCGGCGCTTTCTCTTTCAGGTCGGCTTTCGCCATCGCTTTGCGCATGGCGCGGAACGCCTTGAGCTTTTCGGCGCAGCCGGCACAACTCGCCACATGCGCCTCGACGTCGCGCGCATGCCCGGCGTCGAGCTCGCCGTCAATCAGCGCATGCAGCAGAACCTCGCATTCGGCGCAGTTCATGACACCGCCCCCGGGATCGCGCCTTCGGCCCTGTTCCAGGCCGAGCGCAGCATCGAACGCGCGCGCGCCAGCCGCGACATCACCGTTCCCACCGGCACGCCGGCGACCTCGGCGATTTCCTGATACGACAATTCGTTGACCTCGCGCAGCACGATGGCTTCGCGGAACGGCTGCGGCAACGCGGCGACGAGGCGGCGTATGGTGTCGTCGTCCTGGCGGCGCAGTAGCGCGGCTTCGGGCGACGCCGGCGCTCCTGCCACAGCGGCGGCTGCTCCGCCGCCGCCTCATCGTCGGCGTCCTCGACCGGTACGTCTTGCTTGCCGCGTCGTGCGAACTCGGCGTTGCAGACGTTTCTCAGTATTGCCAAGAGCCACGGTTTCATCGCCGGACCGCGATAGCTGTCAAAATGACGCAATGCACGGAGATAGCATTCCTGCACCGCATCTTCGGCGTCGGCGACGTTGCGCATCAGATAACGCGCCAGCGCGAAGACGTCGTCGAGATAAGGCAGCGCGGCGTCGTGAAAACGCCGCGCTTTGTCTTGTTCGGCATTCGCGTCGGCAATCATCGTGTCGGCGCCACTACCTTCGGCGCTTGGTTCTGCAACCGCTCGAGCATCGCCGCGCCGCATCGCTAGCCGTTACTGAATTCTACCACGATCGTGCCGGTCATGTGCGGATGAACGTAGCAGAAGTATTTGTAGGTACCGGGCGTGGTAAACGTGAACGAATAGCTGTCGTCGGTATCCAGCGCCTTCGATTTGGCGAAGCCGTTGTTTTCCGAGGCGATGCCGTGCGGGATATCGTCTTTGTTGGTCCAGGTCACCGTGGTGCCGGCCTTCACCGTCAGCGTTTGCGGCGTGAAGGTGAAATTGTCGATCGATATGGCGCCGGCGGCCGGTTGCGGCGCATTTTGCGCCCAGCCCGGCAGCACGACCGCGGCGAGCATGGTCGCGGTTGCGGCGCCGAGCCCGGCCGCGACCAGTGCGCTGCGCACGGTGTTCGATATGGATTTTGTGAGGGACATCGGCCGCTCCTTTTAGCTTTTCAGCGGGCTGTCGATGATGGCGAGCCGCTGCTCGTTCTGCTTGAACGTGACGTTGGCGATGCCGAGCATCGTGCGCAGCTGGTCGTCCGGCACTTTCATCGGTCCGGGCGAAGGGCCTTGGCCCGGCGCCGGCTGCGGAAACGCCGTCGAGCGCGCGGTGTGGAACGTGACGTTGCCTTCCACCTTTTGCATGACCTGGTGGATATGGCCGTTGAGCACGGTCACCGAGCCGAAGCGCTTGAGATAAGACAGCGCCTGCGCCGAATCATCGGTGCCCCAACCCCATTGCGGATAGATCGTCCACAGCGGGATATGGGCGAACAGCACGATCGGGGTCGACGCGGAACGGCCCTTCAAATCGTCCTCGAGCCATTCGAGTTGCTCGCCGCCGAGGTCGCCCATGCCGCCGCCCTTGAGGTTGAAGACGTTGACCAGGCCGACGAAGTGCACGCCGTTGGCGTCGAACGAGTACCAGCCGGCGCCCTTGGTGCCGCGGCCGTAGCGTTGCAGATAAAGCTTGCGGTCGGCGTCGAGAAAATCGTGCTCGCCGGGAACGTAATGCACGTCGAGCCGCGCCTGTGAGATGATGCGGTCGGCATCGTCGAACTGCTTCTCCAGCGACAGATGGCTGATGTCGCCAGTGTGGATCATGAATGCCGGCTTCTGCGGCTGCGCATTGACCTTGGCGATGGCCTCTTCCAGCGTGCCGAGCGCATTCGGATTGGCCGGCTTGTCGAAGCCGACGTGACTGTCGCTGATCTGCAGGAAGGTCAGCCCCTTCGCTTCGGCCGCAGCGGCTTCGCCCATGATGCCCAGCGAGTGGGGCACGCCGCCGGATACCGTCCATAACACTCCGGTGCCGACCCAGGTCATGCATTCCAGCACTTTGCGCCGGCTGGGGCCGTCGTCGCGATCGGATTCGCTCATTTCGCTCTCCTCTGAAAGGCCGATGGCCACGAAACCGCGATGGCCGTGGGACTCATTGCGGCTTCCGAGGACTTGATTGGGAAGGTCCGCGGTTTATTCCCGGGAGGGGCGCGAATTTTGATGGGCGTCAAAACCGGCCCGCTGCTATACCCTCCCGGCCAACGAACTGCGCTGGGCGCGCCTGCAACGCGGAATTCATGCTGCAAACGACAGCCTCATCGGTCTCATCGGTCGAGACGCGGGCCTCTTGGCTCGTCGCCAGCATGATCCTCGTGGTCATGGCGATTGCCTTCGGCGCGCCATGGATCACCGTGGTCGCGCTCAAGGACATCGCCGCCGAGGTCGACGGCGAGCGCTCGGTTCCGGCCTTTGCCAGCGCGCTGATGTGGATCGGCTCCGGCGTCGGCGGCATCCTCATGGGCCGGATCGCCGAGCGGGTCGGCGTGCGCTGGACGGTGATGTTCGGCGCGGCGATGATCGCGCTTGGACTGGCGCTCTCAACTTTGGGCCCGTCGTGGCCGCTTTATATCGGCCACGGTCTGTTCATCGGTTTGCTCGGCATCGGCGGCATCAACGCGCCGTCTTACGTCTATGTCAGCCGCTGGTTCGACCGCCGCCGCGGTTCGGCGCTGGCCTTGATCTCCAGTGGCGCTTACCTCGCCGGCGCGATCTGGCCGCCGATATTCGCCCGCGCCATTGCCTATGCCGGCTGGCGGCATACGATGTTGTATTACGCTGCCTTCGAGCTGCTCATTATCGCGCCGGCCGCGGCGATATTTCTGGAGCAGCCGCCGGCTGCGCCGCATCACACATTGCATGCAGCCGCGGCGCACAAACAAAAATCGGTCATGGGCTGGCCGCCAAACCTTGTTTTTGCGCTGCAAATGTGCGCGATCTTCACCTGCTGCATTCCGATGTCGATGCCGCAAGGCCATCTTGTGGCGTTTTGCACCGATCACGGCATCAGCGCTGCGCACGGCGCGGCCATGGTCTCCGTTCTCCTCGGCGCGGCATTTTTCAGCCGGCAGATATGGGGCGTGATCTCTGACCGGATCGGCGGGCTCTACACCATGCTGGCCGGCTCGGCCTGTCAGGCGCTCGGCATGCTGGCGTTTCTATTGACACAGAACGAAGCGGGCTTGTTCACGGTCGCGGCGCTGTTCGGGATGGGCTTTTCCGGCCTGGTGCCCGCCAATGTGCTCGCCTCGCGCCAGCTGTTTCCGGTCAACGACGCCTATTGGCGCATGCCGACGCTGCTGCTGTGCAGCGGCTTTGGCATGGCGGCCGGCGGCTGGATCGCCGGCGTGCTCTACGATTATTTCGGGTTCTATGCGCCGGCCTTCGCCACCGGGCTCGGCGTCAATATTCTCAATTTCATGATCATCAGCGCGCTGGCGCTGCGGCAGAGCCAGACCGCGCCGGCGTAATCGGCGATCGCGGCTGCGGGCTCAAATTGACGCGCTTGAGCGGCGCGGCGGCCTTCGCCTCGACTGGCTTGGCGCGCGCCGCGCAGAAATCCTCCACCGCCGCAACGACGGCCGCGGCGGTGAGTGTACGGCGCTCGGGGCTCGCCAGCTGCAATTCCTCCTGGCGATTGACGATCGATCCGGCTTCGAGCAGCACCGCCGGCATGTGCGTTGCGCGCAGCACGATCAATTGGTCATAGCGATAAACGCCGGCCTTGGCGTCGACGAGCTCACGGCGGCGGTGTCCCATCAGCGGCAGCGTGTAATGCGGCGTGTACGCCAGGCCGCGCGACTGCAGCTCCTGGCCCAGATATCTGCCGAACAGCAGGCTGCCGGCGCGATGCGGGTTGTCGTTGGAGATGAAAATGGCGTAGCCGGGATAGTCGTCGTTGTAGTGCTCGTCCTGACCGGCGTATTGCCAGGTCTGCAACAGATTGTCCGGAACCGAATCGTGGTGAATGGCGATGAACAGATCGGCATGCATGGCGTTGGCGCGCGCCGCCCGTTCGAACAGTCCCCGCCAGGGCGCGGTCGCAGTGATGAGCAGCACCGCCTCGCCAAAGCCGGCGTCGGCGAGCGCTTGTTTGACCTGTTGGGCAAGCTGAAGATTGAACGCGTATTCGGGAATGCCGCGGGCGCTCATCGCGCCCGGCACATCGACGGTGTGACCGACATCGACTACGACACGGAATTTTGCCCGCTGACAAAGGTCCGGCTTGACCGCGGCCGGCTCCTCGCTGCGGGCTGCGGTTGGCGCGGTGACCAGCAAGACCGTTGCGAGCAGCGCGCAGAGCGTTAGTCCAGCATGCCGCAAACCGATCATGAGGCGTGTCTTCCTTCCCTCGCTACCATCGTATCGGATCGCGGACCTAATCGTGGAAACCAGTGTATACGCAAGCTTGCGCTTGTGCGAGGCGCGCTCCTGTCGTACCAAACCAGGCGACATTTGTTGGGCGGGGCTGGGTATTTTGATGGCGAGATTTGTCGGAATTTGCGTTGTCCTGTTTGTGCTTGCGGTCGGGCTCATCGTCGTGAACCATCCGCAGGATATGGCGGCTTTGTTCGAGGCCTTCCGCTCCGAGCCGTTGGCGCAGAAGCTTGCCTGGTTCCTGGTCGTCCTCATTCCACTGGTGCTGATCCCCTCGGCGCTTTGGCTCACCGACGCCTTGCTGCGTCAGCGCCGTGCCAACGAGGCGCTCGAATTGCGGCTCGGCGGCGTGCGCCAAGGCGTGCGCGAACTGACAAAGTCGCAGGTCGACGCCGACGCGTCGGCGCATCACCTCGCCCGCACCGATCCGGAAGGCGCCATCGGCGCGGTGACGCAGCGGCTGGCCGAGGCGGAACGCGTGACGCAGGTGCAGGAAAGCCGCGGCGAAATTGGCGATCTGCAGTCCCGCGTCGACGAATTGCGCGCGCGCCAGCAGGCTTTGCGCGACCGGCTTGTTCCGGTGCTGGAGAAAAGACGGTCGATCGAACAGCTGTTCGCCGACCTCGATAGCCGCGAGAACGACATCGAGCGGTCGCTTGCCGAGATCGTCAGCGGCGACGACGCCACCGCGATCGAGGTTCGCCTGAACAATTTGATGGAATTCGTCCGTCGCAGCCACGAGCGCTGCGACGACATCGAACAGGCGGCGAAAACCATCGGCAGCTTGAAGGAGGATTTCAGCGTGTTGCGGACGCGGCTCGAACCGCACGCCGCGGCGCAAGACGGCATCAAGCGCAGGATCAAGGATCTCGACGAGGTCCGGGACAGCTTGGCGGTGGATATCGAAGCCTTGCAGCAGACGCCGCAAGGCAGCCTCGCCGGGCGCGTGCAGGCCTTTGCCGACGACAAGAAGAAGCTCGAAGACGGCGTGGCCAATCTGGAAATGCAATTGTCCCGGCTGGCGTCGCTGCGCAAGGACGTCGAAAGCGTGTCGGCGAATTTCGATCGAGCGCTCGATCATGTTTCGGTGTCCGGCGCCGGCGATGCCGAAGCCCGTCTTGCCGAGCTTTCGCAATTCGTCAAAGCGACGCAAGCGCGGCTCGACGAGATCGAGCGCAGCATGTCGACCGTCGGCCAATTGCAGGTGAGGCTTGGCGACCTGCAATCCCGGCTGGTGCCGCTCGAAGCCAGCGATAGCGGCGTGGCGGATCTGATCGCGAAGGTCGCGGCCATTCGCGACCGCCTCGTCGCCAAGATCGAAAGTATCGAAGCCGACGAGAACGGCGACCTGGCCACGCGGGTGAACAAATTCATCGAAACCAAGAAAGAGCTCGAAAGCCGCGTTGCGACCGTCACCGAGCAGTTTTCCAAGCTGGCGACAATCCGGAGCGACATCGCCGGCCTGTTCGACAAATTATCGAACGCGGCCGACACGTCCTCGAACTGATCTGCGCGCCGGGTGTGAGCCCTGCATGACTGCCGCAGGTCAGGTTCCCGGCCGGCGGATTTCCGCTTGCGGGCAGACAGCCGCTGGGGCAGATTCTCTGCCAATAAAAATCAGAGGTCGGGGCCGGCCTTGTCGTCGAGCTTCGCCAAAACCGGGAGGATATGCATGAAGCGCGCGTGCAGCGTCGCGGCAATCGCTATGGCCGCATTCCTGTTAGCATCACCGGCGCGGCTTAGCGCTCAGAACGCCGTCAGCATCAAAGCCGACGATATCGGCGGTGTCGTCACCGGGCCGCACGGTCCGGAAGCGGGCGTCTGGGTGATCGCCGAGACCCATGATTTTCCCACCCGCTATGCGAAGATCGTCGCCACCGACGACCAGGGCCGCTATGTCGTGCCCGACCTGCCGAAGGCCAAATATCAGTTGTGGGTGCGCGGCTACGGCCTTGTCGATTCCGCCAAGGTCGATGCCGAGCCCGGCAAGCACGTCAATTTGACCGCGGCGCCGGCGCCCAACGATGCGGCGGCGGCAAAGTACTATCCGGCGATCTACTGGTTCGCGATGTTGAAGATTCCGGGCCAGGACCAGTTCGGCGGCAAGAGCGACATTCCGGACAATGTCACGCAAGTCGACTGGCTGACTGCGATGAAGAACCAGGCCTGCGTCGGCTGCCATCAGCTCGGCCAATTATCGACGCGGACCGTTCCCGCGGCATTGGGCGAGTTCAAGAACGGCGAGGAGGCCTGGGAACGGCGCGTGCAGGCCGGTCAGGCGTCGCCGCTGATGGTCAACGTGCTGGCCGGGAAATTCGGCGGCGTGCCGTTCAAATATTTCGGCGCCTGGACGGACGACATCGCCAACGGTGCGCTGCCCTTCGCCAAGCCGCCGCGGCCGCAAGGTATCGAGCGCAACATCGTGATCACGGAATGGGACTGGAGCGCTCCCGACAAGTATCTCCACGATCTGATCTCGTCCGACAAGCGCAATCCGACCGTCAATGCCTACGGTCCGCTCTACGGCTCCACCGAATACGCCACCGATCACGAGCCCGTGCTCGATCCGAAGACCAACAAGGTCTCCTACCTCACGCCTCCGGAGGGTGCCGATGTGCCGGAAGCCTTCGGCCCGGGCCATGCGGCCATCGAAAAACCGCTGGCGGCGTCGGCCTATTGGGGCATGCAGCAGATCTGGGACACCAAATTCGATAATCACAACGACATGCTCGACGCCAAGGGTAATGTCTGGATGACGGGAACCGATCACGCGCCCGGCACGCCGGCGTTCTGCCGCAAGGGCTCGGACAATCCCTACGCCAAGGCGTTCCCGCTCGATAGCAACGAGCGCCAATTGGCGATGTACGATCCGAAGGCGAAGAAGTTCACCTTCATCGATACCTGCTTCGGCACCCATCACCTGCAGTTCGGCTTCGACAAGGACAACACCTTGTGGACGAGCGGCGGCGGTCCGGTCGCCGGCTGGCTCGACACCAAGGTGTTCGAAGACACCGGCAGCGCCGAAAAGGCGCAGGGCTGGGCGCCGTTCGTGCTCGACACCAACGGCAACGGCAAGCTCGACGACTATACCGAGCCGGGTAAGCCCATGGATCCTAGTAAGGACATGCGGGTCGCCGGCTCGGGCACTTATGCGGTGATGCCGAATCCGGTCGACGGATCGGTCTGGTACACCTGGGATGTGTTCGCCGGCAAAAGTGGCGTCATCCGCTTCGATCCCAAGACCAAGCTGTCGGAAGTGTACAATATTCCGATGCCGGGCTTCGGCCCGCGCGGCGGCGATATCGACTCCAAGGGCGTGGTCTGGGTGTCGCTCGCCAGCGGCCACCTCGGCAGCTTCGATCGCTCGAAGTGCAAGGGCCCGCTCAACGGCCCGAAGGCGACCGGCGATCAATGCCCGGAAGGCTGGGCTTTCTACAAATACCCGGGGCCCGGCTTCCAGGGTCTCGGCGACAACAGCGCCGAGGCGAGCTACTACACCTGGGTCGACCAGCATAACGCGGTCGGGCTCGGCAAGGACGTGCCGATCTCGACGGCGGACGAGAATGACGGCTACGCGGCACTGGTCGACGGCAAGATGGTGATGCTGCGGGTGCCTTATCCGCTCAGCTATTACACCAAGGGGCTGGACGCCCGCATCGACGATCCGAAAGCCGGCTGGAAGGGCAGGGGCCTGTGGGGCTCGGAGGGCGACCGCACCCCTTGGCTCAAGGAAGGCGGCAAAGGCATGACGCCGATGGCCGTGCATATCCAGATCCGGCCCAATCCGCTCGCCGATTGAGCCTTTTTAAAATTGTCGACCAAATACCCGCCCGGCGCGACGCAGCGCCGGGCGGCTTGCTTTTGCAGCCGGCCTCTGCCGGTATTGTCGCTCGTGCCATTTGTTTGAGGAGCGGAAAATGGTTCGCGAGCCAATTCTGACGACGATCGACGTTTCCGACCTGCGTCCGACCCAAATCACCGTCGGCATGCGCGAGGTTCTGGAGAAGCGCAAACGCTGGCGCGACACTCCGATCAAAAAAGGCGAAAAGTTTCTCGGCCGGCACATGATCCCGGTGATCCTCGGTCCGAAACGGCGCCACTATGTCATCGATCATCATCACCTCGCGCGCGCGCTGCATGACGAAGGGATCAAGGATGTCCCGGTCACGGTCATTGCCAATTTAGGCAAGCTCGCCATCGACGAGTTCTGGACCGTCATGGACAATCGGTCGTGGATGCATCCGTTCGATGCCAAAGGCGAGCGCCGGCACTACGGCGACATTCCCAAATCGGTCACCGGGCTGGTCGACGACCCGTTCCGCTCGCTGGCCGGCGAATTGCGTCGGCAAGGCGGGTTTGCCAAGGACACCACGCCGTTTTCGGAATTTCTCTGGGCCGATTTCCTGCGCCGGCGCGTCAAACGCAAGCTGGTCGAAAGCGACTTCGAGCGCGCGCTGGAGAAGGCGATGCAATTGGCGAAGAGCGAAAATGCCGGCTATCTGCCCGGCTGGTGCGGCCCGGTGCCTGAGGAATGATGGCGGAGGCCGCAAGCCAACGGTCCCCGCGGATCTGCGGTGAAGTGCGCGTGAACCGGCAAAATGTCTCTGCTATATTGCCCGCGACGGTGACCGAGGGGTTGGCGCAAGTGATTGCGATTGCGGCACAATTGCGAACCGGCGCGACGGCGACGCTGCTGGCCATGGCGCTGGCCGGCTGCAGCGGCTTCGGCGGGCCGAAGAAGGATGCCGTCGTCACCGATCCCAATGCCTATCCGGCCAACTACCGGAGCCAGATCGCGACACTCCTGCGGCAGTCATTGACCAGTCGCCCCGACTTCCGCGGCGCCTTGATCGCGCAGCCGATGCTGATGCCGATCGGCGACAGCCAGCGTTACATGGTCTGCGTGCAATTCCGCGGTAACGGCCAGGTCAGGACCAAGGTCGCGATCTATTTCGCCGGCATGATCTCTCAGTTCATCGAGGCCACGCCCGAGCAGTGCGGCACCGTGGCCTATACGCCATTCACTGAGCTTGCCGCCGCGCTGCCGCCGGGATAATCGCACCGTCAATGACCCAATTGGACAGCGACGTTCTCATCGTCGGCGCCGGACCGACCGGCCTCACGCTCGCCATCGATCTCGGCCGGCGCGGCGTGCGCTGCGCGCTGATCGAACAGAAGGAACGCCCGGCGTTTTTGCCGAAGATGGAGCGCATCAATGCGCGCTCGATGGAAATCTACCGCCGCATGGGGCTCGCCGACAAAATCCGCGCCGCCGGCTTGCGGTCCGATTGCCCGATGGACGTCTACATCATCCTCAAGCTGACCGAGCCGCCGCTCCTGCACCTGTCTTATCCGTCGGTCGACGAGGCGCGGGCGAAGACGCGCGCCTCCAACGACGGCACGCTGCCGCTCGAACCCTATCAGCTCGTCTCGCAATATACGCTCGAGCCGTTTCTCAAATCGGTGGCCGAGACGCTGCCGGCGGTGACGGTGCGCTATGGCTGCGAATTTCTGTCGCTGCGGCAGGACGGCGCTGGCGTCACCGCGCGCGTCCAGACCGGTGGCGCCATGCAGGATATCCGCGCCGCTTATCTGGTCGGCTGCGACGGCGGCGCCAGCCTGGTGCGCCGCGAGCTCGGCATCGGACTTTCCGGCGAAGGCAATCTGCTGGGGCTGCGCCAGGCGCTGTTCCGCTGCGACGAGCTGTTCGACCGGCTGCCAATCGGCAACGGCCCGGGTCACGGCCGGCACTATCACGTCGCCGATGCCAAATCGACGTTCCTGATCATGCAGGATTCGACCAAGCACTGGACGCTGCATTCCGTCGTCGACACCGATGAGGAGATGAAACTCGCATTCGAGCGAGTGGTCGGCGTTCCGGTCAAATACGAGATGCTGTCCTGCGCGCCATGGCGGCAGAATCTGTTGCTCGCCGATCGTTACGGCAAGGATCGGGTGTTTCTTGCCGGCGACGCCGTGCATCTCGTTATCCCGACCGGCGGGCTCGGCATGAATTCCGGCGTCGGCGACGCCATCGATCTGTCATGGAAGCTCGCCGCGACGCTCGCCGGCTGGGGCGGTCCGAATTTGCTCAGATCCTACGAGATCGAGCGCCGTCAGATCGGCGACCGCAATGTCGGCGCCTCGCGCTACGCCACCATCGGCCGGCGCAAATGGCGCTCGATGTGGCGGCCGGACATCGCCGAAGATTCGCCGGCCGGCGCCGCCACGCGCAAAAATCTCGCCGCCGTCGCCGATATCGAGCAGCGCAAGAGCAACGAGATGATCGGTGCCGAGCTCGGCTATCGTTATGTCGACTCGCCCATCATCTGCAACATACCGGGCGGGCCCGAGCATCTGTTCCGCGAATATCAGCCGAGCACCTGGCCCGGCGCGCGGCTGCCGCATGTCTGGCTCGACGACGGCACGCCGATGCAGGACCGCGTCGGCGACGGTTACGCGATCCTCAAACTGGGCGGCACGTCGGCCGACGCGGGCGGCCTCGAACGCGCCATTCGTTCGCACGGCGCGCCGGTTGCAGTGCTGGACGTTCCGGATCGCGCCGCCCGCGACATTTACGGCTACGATCTCATCCTCATCCGTCCCGATATGCACATCGTCTGGCGCGACAACGCGGCGCCGGACGACCCGGCGCAAGTCGCGGCCGTTGCGACGGGACATTTCGCGCCGGCCTTCTGACGATTGCCCGCTGGTGCGCGCTCATCAGAGCTTGGCAATTGCCAGCGCAATGCCGCCGAGGGCACCGACAATGACCACCAGGAGCGGCGGCGCGCGCCACACGGTCAGGAGAACGAAGCCGACCAGCGCGACGCCGAAGTCTCCCGGCGTCTTGACCGAGCTGGTCCAGACCGGATTGTACAGCGCCGCGCCGAGCAGGCCGACGACGGCGGCGTTGATGCCGCGCATGATCGCCTGCGCGCCGGCGCGCTTACGAAACGTCTCCCAGAACGGCAAGGCGCCGAGCAAGATCAAGATGCCAGGGAGAAAGATGCCGACCAGCCCCAGCGCCGCGCCGCCGACGCCGTGCGGCGACGGTTTGACCACGGTGCCGAGATAGGCCGCGAATGTGAACAGCGGGCCGGGAACCGCCTGCGCGGCGCCATAGCCGGCAAGGAATGTGTCGTCGCCGATCCAGCCGGGGCCGACGAAGGCTTGGCGCAGCAGCGGCAACACGACGTGGCCGCCGCCGAAGACAAGTGCGCCGGACCGATAGAAGGCATCGAACAGCGCAAGGCCCGGCGCGCCTTCGACGCTCTGCAGGATCGGCAGCCCCAGGAGCAGGACGAAGAACAGCGTCAGTGCCGCCAGTCCCGTCGCGCGGCCGACCGGGATCGGCATATGCGCTCCCGCGACCGGCTGCGCGCCGCGGCACAGCCACAGCCCGGCAAGGCCACCCAGCGCGATCGCCAGGATCTGCGCCACCGAGGAGGTGCTGAACAGAATGACGAGCGCCGCCACCACCGCGATCGAGGCGCGCTCCTTGTCCGGACACAGCGTGCGCGCCATGCCCCAGACGGCCTGCGCCACGATGGCGACGGCAACGAGCTTCAGCCCATGCAGCAGGCCGGCGCCGACCGGGCCGATCAGCGCGCCGGCGCCATAGGCGAACAGAACGAGCGCGATGGCCGACGGCAGCGTAAAGCCCGTCCAGGCCGCCAGTGCGCCGCCATAGCCGGCGCGCATCAAGCCGATGGAAAAGCCGACCTGGCTCGATGCCGGCCCGGGCAGAAACTGGCACAGCGCCACGAGATCGACATAGGCCTGCTCGTCGAGCCATTTGCGGCGGACCACGAATTCCTCGCGGAAGTAGCCGAGATGCGCGATTGGGCCGCCGAAGCTTGTCAGTCCCAGCCGCAGGAAAACCAGCAGCACCTCAGCCGCATTCCCGCGGCGGTCCTCCGCGGCGACTGCCGCGCCGCTGTGCTGTGGCGTGCCGTCCATTGGTCCTCGCGCGCTCGGCGGCATTGTCGAGAAGTTCGATGGCACCCGCAAGATTGCGCGCCGCTTGCTGCGCCGCGCCCGCGACATAGGGCGGAAATTCCGCTATATTTGCAGGATCATATTGCCATCGAGGACATCATGACTGCTGTCGTTGCCATCGTTGCGCCCGGCGCCATGGGCGCTGCGGTCGGGAAAAGGCTCGTCGACAACGGGCTGAAGGTCCTGACCTCGCTCGACGGGCGCAGTGAGGCGACCGTGGCGCGCGCCAAGGCCGCCGGCATGGCCGCCGCGACCGACAGCGAGATCGCGGCCGCCGATTTCATCCTTTCCATTCTGCCGCCCGGCGACGCGCTGGCGCTGGCCGAGCGCTTCGCGCCGGCGCTGCAAGCCAGCAACTCAAAGCCGGTCTATGTCGACTGCAACGCGATTAATCCGGCGACCGTCGAGCGCGTGGTGGCGGCCATCGCCCCGACCGGCTGTCCCTTTGTCGATGCCGGCATCATCGGCTCGCCGCCAAAGCCGGGCGATGCCGGGCCGCGCTTCTACGCCTCCGGCCCGGCGGCGCCGCGCTTTGCGCGCTTGCGCGATTACGGGCTCGACGTCCGCGTGCTCGGCGGTGCGATGAGCGCGGCCTCGGCGCTGAAAATGTCCTATGCCGGCATCACCAAGGGCACCCAGGCGATCGGCGCCGCGATGATGCTGGCCGCCATGCGCGCCGGCTCCGCCGACGATCTGTTGGCCGAGCTGCAGTCAAGCCAGAAGCAATTATTTCCCTGGCTCAAGCGCCAGTTGGAGCTGATGCCGCCCAAAGCCTACCGCTGGGTCGCGGAAATGCAGGAAATCGCCGGCTTCGTCGCCGAGGATCCGGCGGCGCGCGACCTCTACGAAGGCGCCGCGCGTTTTTACGAGCGCTTCGCGGAAGATTTCGAGCGCGGCGACAAGAAGGCCGCCGCGGCGCTCGCCGACTTTCTGGAAAAAAGCTCGTCCTGACACCGTCATTCTCAGGCGCAAGCGAAGCGAGCTGCCAAGGGCGGCACCGACAGTACCCAAGAGCGCGGTCAATAGACGAATTTACCGAGTCCATAGTCCGCGGCGGCCGGCCAATTGGGACTGTCGAGCGGGCCGGGGAACACCTCGTCACAATCGGTGAAAGTGAATTTCGTCCTGCTGGCGTAGGTCACTTCCAACACTTCCGGAAACAGCAGATTGCCGATCGCAAGCAACGGTCTGTAGTTGTTGGCATGAACGTGAATCACGGCAAATTTCTCGTTCAGCTTGGTGAGCACGGCAAACGCCTGTTCAAACCAATCGTCGTCGAGGACGTTGTTGAAGCCGTGGAATTCGCCGAGCACTTGCGTGAACTTATCGAGCGTGGCGGCGGACGTGGCCGCGAAAGCCGGCCATTCATCATCGTCGATGTCGATTTTCAGGATCACCGAATGGGGTCGCGTCAGATCAGCTCGTGCCAGAGCGGACTCGATGCTCTCGCTGTCATGGCTGGCGTGCGCTCCGATCTTGCGTCGATGAAAGCGGAAATTGGCGTGCCGATAGGGCGGTCCTTCGACGGTGTGGTCATACTGGTAAATGACCAGCCCACGATCGGCCATTTCGGCGTCCCAGGAGACTTCGGCGGCGATGCCGAGCGAAAGTGCGGCCTCAAGGCCGTTAAAGTCGTCGAGGCAAACGTAACCGCAGTCGTTGGAGGCGCCCAGCCGCACCTTTTTCACGCCGCGCGCCTGCTGCGGGCGCAGAAGGCGGCCGAGCTTGGCGATGCGTTCCACGGCAAGCGGCGAGTTTGCTAAAGGCCGCATCTGTCCGGCCGACTGCGCCATCAGATTTTCATGCGCCTTGACGCGCACGATGCGAAGTCCGAGCCAGTTTGTCAGCTGATGATTGATTGCATGCGACAGCATCGCCAAGGCCCCCGTTAAAAACAAAATGAACGTTGGTCATGCGTGGAACGCCAAGCGCAAGATCTTAACCGACATTCCCGCGATTACAGGCGTACCCGATATCACGATGCGGCGTTCGCTCATATTCACAACGCGGGCCGTGGTTAAAGCCGCGGGATGCAGAGCGTGGTTAAAGGGTGAGACGGAGCAGTCGAGTTTCTGCTGATGTTGCGGATTCGAAATGGTTTCTCCGGAACAGATCCTCCGGATTGTCAAACAAAGGCGCCGCCTAATAACACTAATGACTTCGCGGTTTGGCTTACCGATTAAGCCAGCGCCGCGCAAAGCCGAGTATCCCCTGCGGCAGGAAAATGATGACGGCGATGAAAACGAGGCCGAGCGGGATCAGATACGGGAACTGATCGCCGAAAAATTGCGCCAATAATTGCCGGGCCAGCTGGAAAAAGCCGGCGCCGACGATCGGGCCGACCAGCGTGCCGATGCCGCCCAGCACGTTATAGATCACGGTGTCGCCGGAGGTGAGGAAATAGACGAAATCCGGCGCGGCGAATTCGTTCTGGACGGCGTAGAGCACGCCGGCGAGACCGGCGAACAGGCCGGACAGCATCACCGACATCATCTTATAGCGCTCGACCGCATAGCCGATGGCGCGGGTGCGCGGCTCGTTCTCGCGGATCGACTGCAGCACCATGCCGAACGGCGATCGCGTGATCCGCCGCAGCATCAGGTACGAGCCCGCCACCACGGCGAGCACGAACCAGTGCAGCGTCGTCGAGGTGAAGCGCGCGTTATAGAGGAGCGGGATCGTCAGATGCGGGCGGGTGAAGATCAGGCCGTTTTCGCCGCCGGTTACCGCCGTCCAGGTGAAGATGATGACATAGAAGATCTGGCTGAAGATCAGCGTGGTGATGGCGAAATAAATGTCGCGCAGCCGGGTGGAGAAAAAGGCGACGAACAACGCGGCGCCGGCCGCGCCGGCAAGCCCGGCGAGGATGGCGAGCCAAAGGTTCGGCGGGCTCACGAGCAATAAAGCGCCGGCGGCGCCGTACATGCCCAGACCGAAAAACGCCGAATGGCCGAACGAGATCATGCCGGTATAGCCGATCAGAAGATCGGACGACATCGCCAGCAGGCCCCAGATCAGCACTTCGGTGAGGAAGCGGCGCCAGAATTCCGGCAGGAACAGCGGGGCCGCGATCAAGAGCGCCATCACCGCGCAAAAGCCGATCCAGAACACGGCATTATGGCTCAGGCGCGCTCTGCCGAGCGGCAATCCCTTCAGTGAGCTGACTTTATCGAGCGGTGCGGTTGTCATCGGGGCGTCGATACGAACAGGCCGGTGGGACGGAACAGCAAAGTGAGGATCAAAACGACGAAGGACACGATCACCGCCTGCGAGGGATCGAGCCAGATCGTGGCGTAAGCTTCAAGCAGGCTGATGAAGATGGCGGCCGCGATCGAGCCGGCGAGATTGCCCATGCCGCCGACCACCACGACGATGAAGGCCTTGAGCACCCAATCGAGCCCCATGGTGTGGCTGACCCCGACCATCGGCGCGAACAGCACGCCGCTCGCCGCCGCCATCGCCGCGCCGATGGCGAACACGCCGGTGTAGACCCACGGCACCGGAATGCCCATCGCCTGCGCCATCACGCGATCCTGCGCGGTGGCCCTGATCCAGACGCCGAGCTTGCCGTATTTCAGGTAGAGCCAGAAGCCGCCGATGATGGCGGCCGACAACGCCGCGACCAGAATGCGGTACCAAGGATATTGCAGATAGAACAGCGTGAATTCGTTGCTGATCGGCTCCGGAATCTTGCGCACCACCGGGCCGAACTGCCACAGCGCGTAATTTTGTAAAACGAGCGAAATGCCGAAGGTGGCGAGGATGGTGTTGAGCGGATCGCGGCCGATCAGCGGCCGCAGCGCCACGATTTGAATCGCGGCGCCGAGCAGCGCGACGATCATCGAGGCGCCGAGCAAAGCCAGCCAGAAGCTTCCGGTGGTGACGAAAACGACGAAGCCGATATAGGCGCCGAGCATGAACAGTTCGCCGTGGGCGAAATTGACCACGTCCATGATGCCGAAGATCAGCGTCAGCCCGGACGCGATCAAAGCCAGGATCATGCCGGTAACGATGCCGTTCACCGTCTGGATGACGATGAGGTCGAAGGGGATGGCATGGAACAACTGGCCGAGCGCGCCCATCGCTCACACTCCGAGATACTGCTTGATGACGGGGTGATGCAGATCGAGCTCCGAAGCGGCGCATTGGTGGCGCACGCAACCCTTCTCCATGATGTAGACGCGCTGGCTCGCCGCCAGCGTCAGCGGCACGTTCTGCTCGACCAACAGGATGGCGACGCCCTCGTTGTGCAGGAACTCGATGATGTTGCGGATCTGCGAGACCATGCGCGGCATCAGGCCTTCGGTCGGCTCGTCGAGCAGGATGATTTTCGGCTCCAGCATCATGGCGCGCGCGATGGCGAGCATCTGCTGCTCGCCGCCCGAGAGCGTGCCGCCGGCCTGGCCGCGCCGCTCCGCCAGCACCGGAAAGAAGGCGAACACCTTGTCGAGCAGCGTGCGGCGCTTTTCCTCGGTGACGCCGTCGCGGTCGAGGCCGGTGCGCAGGTTTTCCATCACCGTGAGCAGGCGGAAGATGCGGCGGTCCTCCGGCACGTAGCCGATGCCGCGGCGGGCGAGCTTGTGCGGCGGCAGGCCGGCGATGGCGCGGCCCTCGAGCCGCACCGAACCCCGGCTCGGCTGCACCAGGCCCATGATGGTCTTCAACGTGGTGCTCTTGCCGACGCCGTTGCGGCCGAGCAAGCCCACCACCTCGCCCGGCGCGACATTGAGCGAAACGCCATGCAAAATATGGCTCTTGCCGTAATACGTGTGCACCTCGTCGAGCGCGATGAGCGGCGTTGCGCTGGCGGCGGCCGGGTCAATCGCCAAACTATCCGCCAATTCGTTCGTCATGGCGCTCATGTCTTGAGATAGACCTCCAGCACCCGCGGGTTCTCCTGGATCTCCGCGGGCGTGCCTTCGGCGAGAATGCTGCCGTAATTGAGCACGGTGATGCGGTCGGCGAGCTCCATCACCACCTGCATGTCGTGCTCGACGATCAGGATGGTGAGATTGTTGCAGGGTCTTTGGCGATGCGCTTGACCAGCTCCTTGGTCTCGTCGGTCTCCGCCTGGCTCATGCCGGCGGTCGGCTCGTCGAGGCACAACAGCTTCGGCTCGGTGGCGAGCGCGATGCCGATCTCGAGATTGCGCTGCTCGCCGTGCGAGAGATTCGCGGCCAGTTCTTCCGCTTTGCCGAGCAGGCCGACGGCATTCGAGCGCAGCTTCGGCTTTGCGGTTGATATCGCTCAGCGCGCTGTGATGGGCGAACATGTTCCAGCCGTGGCGGCGCGACTGCGCGGCGATGCGCACGTTTTCGAACACCGTGGCGTTGGGCAGGATATTGGTGATCTGGTAGGAGCGGGCGACGCCCTTTTGCGAAATCGCGTTCGACGGCAGGCCGGTGATGTCCTCGCCGTCGAACATGATGCGGCCGCCGCTCGGCCGGAGCACGCCGGTCAGGCAATTAAAGAACGTGCTCTTGCCGGCGCCGTTCGGTCCGATAATGGCGTGGACTTTGTCGCGCGCCACTTCGAAATTGACGTCGGACAGCGCGGAAAGTCCGCCGAAACGGACGGACAACAGCTCGGTCTTGAGGATAGGCGCCGACGCCGCTCCCCGGTTCGTCACCGGGGAGCGCACGTCGATCGATGCTGCCGCGCTCACTTAGGCAGAGAAGTTGCAGGCCGGCGGCACAACGGTCTTGCCCCCGGCACTGTCTCCATGAGATGGTAGGTTCCGCCCGAGACGGTGAAGATGAATTCCTGCGGGAAGGCCTGATGGTCTTCCTTGCGGATCGTCTTGTCGCCTTGCGGGAAATCGGGACCTGCCTTCAGCTCAAGCCCTTCCAGCGCCTCGATCGAGCTTCATGGTGTCGGCGCGGCCTTGGAACTTCGACTTCTCCATGCCGATCTTGAGCGCGTTGAGCGCCTCGAAGTTCGACTGCACGTATTTGTCGGGCAGCGGACCGGACGGATCGATCTTGGCCAGGCGTGCTTTGGCCTCATCGAACCAGGCGTGATGGTACGGCGTATCGAGCGGGCCCTGGAACACCGGGATGTAGCGGTTGATCGCGGTGAAGCCGTCGATCTTGTTGCCGATCGCGATGATATTGGTCGATTCCGAGATCGAGCCGTCGCCCGCCCATTTGTATTTCTTGGTGAGCCCGAGATCGTAGGCCTGCGTGGCGATGGTGACGCCGTCCTTGCCGAAGAAGATGCCGAACAGGCCGTCGAAATCGCCGGAGATTTTCGACAGGAACGGCGTCATGTCCGGCGTGCCGAGCGGGATGCCGGTGGTGCCGACCACTTCGCCGCCGTTCGTTCTTGATGTGCGCGATATAGGCGTCGCGCGTCGACTGGCCCCACGAATAATCGGCAAAGGCGATGTGCCACTTCTTGCCCATCTTGGTCAGCGTCGGCGCGAACGCTACCGCTTGCGCCGGCGCATAATCGTAGGTGCGGAAGCTGTAGCGGTTGCAGTGGCTGGTGGTGAGCGTGGTGTCGAGGCAGACGCTGATCATGTTGACGATCTTGGCGTCTTCCCACACCGGCATGCAGGCGAGGCAGATGTTGGAGAGGAAGCCGCCGACATGGGCGTCGATATTGTCCTCCTGCACGAGCTTCTCGCTCTTTTGCCGTGCGACTGCCGGCGAGCTTTCGTCGTCGACGATGTCGAGTTCGACCGGCCGGCCGTTGATGCCGCCGCTCTTGTTGATGCGGTCGGCCGCCATCTGCAATCCGACCACCGCGGTCTTGCCGCCGGCGGCGCCGGCGCCGGACAGCGGCTGCTCGGAGCCGATCTTGTAGGCTTTTTCGGCGCCAAAGGCGGCGCGCCACGGGGCAGGGACCAGCATCATGGCGCCGATCGCGCCGCCGCCCCAGCCGACGATACGGCGGCGGGTGACCTTGCCGCTGTACCAGATGTCTTCAGCCCACTTCTCTTCTTTCCACTTCTCAGTCATCGGATGTCCCTCCTGCTGGATTTAGCCAAAGCCCCATGCCGCCGGCCCTTGATCGGGCTTTTTGTGCGCGATTTTGCCTAGCAAACGCGATCTTGCGACCATTTTCAACCCGAATTCGCATTGTCGCAATCGATGCGCCGCGCTCGCGCCGCGCGTAACATCGTCGCGGCAAGGGGCGGCTTTTTCCCGGCTGGCTTGATGATAAAATAGGCAAGAGCTTCGAACGAGCTTCGCAGCGAATGGCAATGGGGAATGCGCAATGGCAACGGCGGCGATGCGACGGGACAACCCCGAGGCGCTTGTCACCGGCCGCGCGGCTCGGCTCGCCATCCGGCGCGATGCGCATGCCGGCCCGACCTCCGGCTTGGCGCCCGGTTACGTGCAGGCCAATCTCGCCATCCTGCCGCACGCCTTGGCGGAAGATTTCTTGCAGTTTTGCCGGCGCAATCCGAAGCCGTGCCCGCTGATCGGCGTCTCCGCGCCCGGCGATCCCCGCATTCCGGAATTGGCCGACGATCTCGATATCCGCACCGACCTGCCGCGCTATCGGGTCTGGCGCGACGGCGCGCTGGTCGACGAGCCGAGCGACATCATCAAATACTGGCGCGACGATCTGGTCACCTTCGCCATCGGCTGCTCGTTCTCGTTCGAGCAGGCGCTGCTCGACGGCGGCATCGAGCTCCGCCACATGACCTGCGATTGCACCGTGCCGATGTACCGCACCGCGGTGGAGACGGTGCCGGCAGGGCCGTTCCACGGTCCGCTGGTCGTGTCGATGCGGCCGATGAAGCCGGCCGACGCCATCCGCGCCGTGCAGATCACCACGCGATTTCCCTCGGTGCACGGCGCGCCGGTGCATCTCGGCAAGCCGGAATCGATCGGCATCAAAGACATCGCCAAGCCGGATTGGGGCGACGCGGTGCCGATCCACGACGACGAGATTCCGGTATTCTGGGCCTGCGGGGTGACGCCGCAATCGGTGATCATGGCGGTCAAGCCGGAATTCTGTATAACGCATTATCCCGGCGCCATGCTGGTGACCGACCGCCGCAACACCGAATTTGCCATCATGTAGAAGCGCCGTCATTCCGGATTGCCGCGAAGCGGCAAGTCCGGAATCCATAATCACCAATCGTGGTTATGGATTCCGGGCTCCTCGCTTCGCTCGTCCCCGGAATGACGATCAGAAAGTTTCCCCCATGCTCATCGACTTCCAGCAACACTACACGCCGCCGGAACTGCTCAAGGGCGATCCGAGCAAGGTCACGGTCGATCTCGATCGCGACGGCAATCCGAATTATCTGCTCAATCCGCTGCTCGCCGATTTGAACGCGCATGTCCGCATGATGGACGCCGCCGGCATCGATGCCGGCGTGCTGACCTGCGGCTTGGGCTTCGACCAGCCCGATCTCGCGATCTGCCGCCAGATCAACGACCGCATGCGGGAAGCGGAGAAGGCGCATCCCGGCCGCTTCATCGGGCTTGCGCATGTGCCGGCGCTCAAGCCCGCCGAAACCGCGGCCGAGCTGAAGCGCTGCGCTGTCGAACTCGGCTTTCCCGGCGTCGTCATCGGCTTCGGAATTGCAGGATCAGCCGCTCGATGCCGAAGGCTTAAGGCCGTTCTGGAAAGCCTGTGCCGATCTCAATCTCTATGTGTTCATCCATCCGCTGCCGCGCGTCATCCGCTGGGCCCGCATGGACGCCGACGATCTCGGCCGCATGCTGGGCTGGGAATTCTCGCTGATGACGGCGGCGGTGCGCCTGATCAATTGCGGTCTGCTCGACGAATTGCCGAATTTACGGATTCAGTTCTCGCATTTCGCCGGCGGCATCGGCCGCTATCTCGGCCGCATCCGTGGCTTTGAGCAGCGCAACAAATGGGGCACCGCGGCCGTGCCGCGCCACGGCCGGCAGCCGCGCCAGCCCTTCGATCATTATCTCGATCATCGGCTCTATTACGACATCGCCGGCTGGGCCGGGCCCGATCACGCCGCGGAATGGGGCGCCGACTGGGTCCGATTCGGGCTCGACGAGCTTTCCTTCTCGCAACTCGTCTTCGCCTCGGATTATCCGCAAGCGGTGCGCGAGCCGGGCGAGGTCGCCGGCTATGTCGAAGCGGTGCGCGCGCTCGGCGGCAACGGCCGCGCGCTCGTTGCCGGCGTCAATGCCGAAAAGCTCATTCCCGATATCGGCCGGCGGCTCGCCGCGCGCCAGAAGAGTTCGGCGAAGGTGCCGGCATGAACGACAAGGCAGCGACGACGGAAGCGGCGTTTGATCCAGCCGCACACGGGTGGGAACGTGTTAAGGCGCATAATTTCGGCGAACTGATCGGGCCGGTCTGGCGCAAAGGCGACGGGCTGTTCGGCATCATGACCGCGGACAAGCACCGGAACCATCGCAGCATGCTTCACGGCGGCGTGCTGATGAGCTTCGCCGATCAGGCCATGGGCATGACCGGCCGCCGCTTAACCGGCGACAAGCCCCACGCCACCATCGAGATGAACATGCAGTTCATCGCCGGCGTGAAGATCGGCGATTTCGTCGAGGCGCATTGCGCCGTGGTGCGTGAGACGCGCTCGGTGCTGTTCATCGAAGGCAAGCTGAAAGTCGGCACCCGCATCGTCGCCTCGGCGAGCGGGATTTGGAAGATTTTGGGGGAGCGGTAAAAGCGCCTCCTTCCCGTCACCCTGAGGCGGCCGCGAAGCGGCCCTCGAAGGGCAAGGGCCAAGGCGCTGAGGCCGTATCCTTCGAGGCGCGCCTTCGGCGCGCACCTCAGGATGACGAAAGCCGAAACCGCTTCAGCGTCCCGCCCTTCATCACCGCCCCGGGCAGCGGATGGCCGACGGTGTCCTCGGCGAGCTTGGCGCAGGCGATCAGCGCGTCGAGATCGATGCCGGTCTTGATGCCCATTTCCTCGCAGAGAAAAACCAGATCCTCGGTGCAGACATTGCCGGCGGCGCCGGCGTGGCCGGCGAACGGGCAGCCGCCCAGCCCCGCCACCGCGGCGTCGAAACGCGTTACGCCCATCTCCAGTCCGGCATAGGCATCGGCGATTGCCGTGCCCCGCGTGTCGTGCAGATGCAGCGCGACGTCGAGATCGGGCCAGCGCTCGCGTAAACTCCCGACCGTGCGCTTGATGGCAAGCGGCGTCGCCCAGGCCATGGTGTCGGCGAGCGTGATGTATTTGAGCGTGACGCCGTGCTCTTTCGCTACGTCGAGGATTTGCTGCGTCAGCGCGACCACGCGCGCGACCGGAATATCGCCTTCGAAATTGCAGCCGAACGCCGCCATGATGCTGCCGCGCTCGACCGGAATTCCGGCCGCCTTGTACATTTCCACGATGGCATGTTGTCCGGCGAGCTGTTGCGCCGCGGTGCGATTTTGATTGCGGACAGAAAATTTTTCCGACGCGCAGAGCTGGATGGTGCCGGTATTGGTGAGCCGGTCGGAAAATTGCAGCGCGCGTTCGAAACCTTTTTCGTTGAGCCACAGCGCCGTGTAGGCGACGCCGGCTTGCGGCGTGATGCCGCACACCACGTCTTCCGCGTCGGCCATGCCGGGAACGTTCTTGGGATTGACGAAAGAGACGATCTGGATGCGGTCGAGCCCGGTCTGCGATAGCGCGTCGATCAGCTCGATCTTGCGTGCGGTCGGGATCGGACCTTTCTCGATTTGAAAACCCTCGCGCGGACCTTCTTCGGTGATGTGCACGGCCGCCGGCAGATCGCTCATGAGGCTTCTCCGGCGATTACGATTTTGCGCTTAATCAATCCACCGATCTCCTCTTCGGCAAGTCCGAGCTCGGCAAGAATTTCGCCGGTGTGCTCGCCGATGCGCGGGGCCTGCCGGCGCAGCCCGAAATCGTGCTCGCCCATCTCGATCGGCAGGCGCGGTAGCTTGGCGCGCTTGCCGTTCTGGAAGGCGACGTCCAGCATGCGGCCGCCGGCATTGAGCTGCGGATCCTCGAAGAGGTCTCCGGGTTTTGCTACCGGAGCAAAAGGTATGTCGATGCGGTCGAACAGTTCGGTTAGCTCGGCGAGTTTGTGCAGCGCGACGATGGCGGCAACGAGCGGGCGGAGCACGGGCCGCGCGCGCACGCGATCCTCATTGGTCTTATAAGCCGGATCGGCCAACAGATCCGGCCGCCCAAAATGTTCGCAGAAGCGGCGCCACTGGCCATCGCTGGTGATGCCGACAAAAATCTGCTCGCCGTCGGCGGTCCGGAAAGGCTCATAGATTGCCCAGGCGCCGTCGCGCGACGGCATCGGTGGCATTGGCTTGCCGGTGACCACTTCGCCGGCCATATGCGACATCATCAGAAACGCGGTGGATTCGAACAGCGCGGATTTCACCGCTTGGCCGCGGCCGGTGTGCTCGCGCTCACGCAGCGCCGCCTGGATGCCGATCACCGCGAACATGCCGCCCATGATGTCGACCACCGAAGCGCCGGCGCGCAGCGGCTGGCCCGGCGGCCCGGTCATGTAAGCCAAGCCGGCCATGAACTGCACCACCTCATCGAGCGCCGGGCGATGCTCGTAGGGGCCGCTGAGGAACCCCTTGAGCGCGCAATAGACGATGCGCGGATTTTTCGCCGCCAGATCGGCATAGCCGCAACCGAGCCGCTCCATCGTGCCGGGCGCGTAGTTTTCCAGCACCACGTCGGCGGTCTGCGCCAGGCAATGAAGCAGCGCGCGTCCCTCGTCGGACTTCAAGTCGAGCGCCAGGCTGCGCTTGTTGCGGTTGAAGGTCGGGAAAAATCCCGCGGCAAAGCCGTAAAGCCGGCGGGTGTGGTCGCCGGCCACCGGCTCGATCTTGATCACATCGGCGCCGAGATCGGCGAGGATCAGCCCGGCCGTCGGACCCATGATGGTATGGCAGAATTCGAGCACGCGGATGCCGGCAAGCGGCAGGCTGGCGCTCGAACTAGGTCCCGGCTCGGTCATTGTCATGCTCTATAATGACGGAATGTCAGGGGAGGAAGCCATGCAAAAGTCATTCGTGCGCGGTGCGCGGGCGCAGACGCGCGCTTATTCGCCGGCCGTCATGACCGAGGGCGGCAAGACCATTTGGCTCGCCGGCCATACCGGCGCGGTGGACGATGCCGGCGGTTCGCTCGCCGGCGATTTCGACGCGCAGTGCCGGCAGACCTTTCGCAATATCGAAAAGACGCTGGCCGAAGCCGGCGCCAGGCTTGCCGATCTCGTCACCATGACGGTGTTCCTCGTCGACGCGCGCTACACCACGCGCATGACCGAACTGCGCACGGAGATTTTCGCCAAGGACTTTCCGGCGAGCGCCGCCATCACGGTGGCCGGCTTCGCTCAGCCGGAAATGATGATCGAGATTCAGGCCGTGGCGGTTGTTTGATCCGCTCCGTGCGTCGGCCCGGCGGAGATGAACGGGACGCTGTCACCGCCGCGTCATCGACATGCGGTCCGGCTTTGCCAAGCCGCTGCCGCCATATATACTGCAAGACGAGCTCGCTCCGGGTGTGCAACTTGAAGGGGACCGGCATGGATTTGATTGCGCCGACCGTGTTCGACGACGAGCTCGTGGAATTCTTCTCCCGTCACGGCGTGACTTCGGTCTATGGCAAGCTCCCCGTCGACTCTCTCGGCGGCGGCCACGAGACGGTCATGCTGAAAGAGGTCGGATGGCCGCAATTGGCGAAGCACATCCGCTATTGCCGCTCGCTCGGCATCGATTTCAACTACGTCATGAACTCGACCTGCCTGGGCTTGAGCGAATTCGACAATCAAAGCCGCCAGCACCTGTTCAGCTTTATCGATACGCTGTGCGATGCCGGGGTGAGCTCGGTGACCGTCTCCAGCCCGAACATCGTGCAGATGATCCGGCGGAATTACCCCGACGTGAAGATCAAGGTCTCGGCTTGCGCCTACGTGAAATCGGTCGGCGAGCTCAAATATTGGGAGGAGCTCGGCGCCGACGTCATCGTGCTCGATCCGCTCCAGGTCAATCGCGATTTCAAGACGCTCAAAGGCATCGCCAAAGTCGCGAGCGCGGAGCTGGAGCTCATCGTCAACAACAACTGCTTCCAGTATTGCCCCGAAATCTACAACCATCAGAATTTCCTCTCCCATTCGTCGCATCACTCGCTCAAGAACGTCGTTGCGCACGACTACAGCTATAATTGGTGCAGCAAGGAGCGGCTGCGCGATCCGGCCAATTACCTCATCGCCGACTGGATTCGCCCGGAGGATTTGTTCCACTACGAGGACATCGGCTACCGGCGCTTCAAGATTACCGACCGCAATACGCCGACCGATTATCTGAAGAAGCGGATCGCCGCCTATCACGCGCGGCGCTACGACGGCAATCTGCTCGACCTCATTCAGCATTTCGCCTACCGCGACAGCATCGCGCCGCACGACTATCTGCGCGAGGTCTATATCGACAACCGCAAGCTCGACGATTTCCTCCGCATCTTCCTCAAGAGCGACTGCAAGGCGAGGGACTGCGGCGGCGCCTGCCGGCATTGTTTCGATTTTGCCGACGACGTGATCACGATGAATGGCGGATTTGTCGCCAAACATGTTGCGGAGAAGGTTGCCATCAACGACCGCAAGAATGCGCGGGACAACGAGCTTACCAACGTCGCGGTCCATTTCATGCCGCAGATCGAAGCCGAAACGATGGGTGACTGATCCGGCCGGGCAACCGCGATATTCTATGTGTTGAGTTAAAGACCATGGTGCAGGTCGAGCTAGCGAACCGTGCTTTGGCGCATCGGCGAGGCGCCGCGATCGGCGCGCACGCGCAACAGCCGGTCGAAGCTTATAATCGCCGTGCCGCGCCGTCGCGTCACGGCCCGCACCGCTCGATCCTGATCGTCGATAATTACGATTCCTTCGTTTACAACGTCGTGCAGTGGCTGCCGCTGCCGCGCTCGCAAATCGCGGTGGCGCGGAACGACGCGATCGAACGTCGGCAGCGTCGTCGGCAATCCCGCGATTGCCGGGGTGATCCTGTCGCCCGGTCCGATGGGACCCGCCGAGGCCGGAATATCGAATGAACTGATCGCGGCGCTGGCGCCGACCGCAACGCCGATCCTTGGAATTTGCCTCGGCCATCAATGCATCGGCCAAGTCTATGGCGCGACGGTGGCGCGGCATTCGACGCCGACCCATGGCAAGGCGACGCTGGTGCGGCTGGAAGACGACCCGTTGTTCGAGGGACTGCCGCGCGAGCTTCCGGCCGGGCGCTATCACTCCTTGCACGTCGTCGATGAAAACTTGGCCGGCTGCGGTTTGCAGGTGACGGCGCGCAATGTCGACGACGGCACGGTGATGGGCTTGCGTCACGCGCGCTGGCCGGTGTTCGGCGTCCAGTTTCATCCGGAATCGGTTCTCACCGGCGCGCCCGGCCGCCGCATCCTCGCCAATTTTGTGTCATTGGCCATGCGGCAGGGCGATCTGGCATGCGTACAGCCCGCACGCGATGGCCGGTGAAGGAAGCATGCGACGGGCAACGCTGAAGACTCGCCCCAGCGGCATCGCCGATCTGTTCGGCCTATTTTCCCAACTGCGCACCGAGACCAAAAACTGCGCCATCCTTGAGAGCCTCGACCGCAGCGACGAAGAGACCGGCCGCTACTCCTTGGTTGGCGCCGTGCCGCTGCAACGGCTTATCGCCGTCGGCGAAGGCGCGTGGCTGGTGTCGCCCGATGGCCGGCGCGCCGCGGCCGATTGGCGGGAGGTATTGGACGCCTGGTGTCCGATCCAGTTTGACGCGCCAGCGTCGCCGGTCCAGACCGGAGCCATCGGCTATATCGGCTACGACGCCAAATATGCTTTTGAGAATTTCATCCGCCGCATCCCCGCCGACACCGCCATTCCCGACGTGCATCTCGTCCGTTACGGCGCCGTGCTGATCCGCGATCATCGGCTCGAAACCTCGGTGTGGGCCTACGAGCCGGATCTCGAAGGCGCGGTCGAGGAGATCGAGCGGCGCTGGTCGGCCGAGTGGCGCGACGCGCCGCGGCCCCATCCGAGCCTCGCGATCATCGGCGTGGTGACGCCGGATTTCGCGGTGGCGGACCATCTTCGCAATGTCGCCCGCGCCATCGAATACGTCCGCGCCGGCGATATTTTCCAGGCCAATATCACCGGCCGCTTCAGCGCGCGCTATGACGGCGACCTGTTCGCCTGCTACGCGCTCTTGCGCGAGCTCACGCCCAACCCGTTCTTCGCCATGCTCGACTTCGACTGGCCCTTGCTGTCAACGTCGCCGGAACGTTTTTTCAGGGTCGTCAACGACCGGATCGTCGCAAGCCCGATCAAAGGCACGGCGCGCTGCGTCGTCGGCGGCATCGATCAGCGCGAGCCGTTCGGGAGGAGCGGCAAAGATCGCGCCGAGAACACCATGATCGTCGATCTGGTGCGCAACGACCTCGGGCGGGTGTGCCGGCAGGGCACGGTGCGGCTCCAATCGCTGTGCGAGATAAAGCGCTTCAATCAGCTTTATCACATGGAATCCACGATCGCCGGCGAACTCAACGCCGGCGTCTCGGCGTCGCAGATCGTCGCCGCGCAGTTTCCCGGCGGTTCGGTCACCGGCGCGCCGAAAATCCGCGCCGTGGACATCATCGAAGAGCTCGAAGCGGTGCGCCGCGGCCCCTATTGCGGAGCGATCGGATTTTTCGGCGCCGCGGGCTTTATCGACACCAGCATCGCCATCCGCGTGCTCTATGCCGACGCCGGGCGGCTCTACTTGCACGCCGGCGGCGGCATCGTCGCCGACTCCGATCCGGCGGCCGAATGCGCCGAGCTGTTCCTCAAAGTCGAGCCGATCCTCAATCTTTTGGCGCGCTTCGGCTCGGGCGATGAGCGCCGAACCGCGCCGCCGCCGGCGGCGGAATAGCACGCGTTGCGATCGGCGCGCGGCGAGTCTTAAGCGCTCAGCTTCGGTCTGAGCTTCAATCCCCGCGGCGGCTTCAATTCCAAAGTCAGGCGCAGTTCGCCGCTCTCGATCAGCGCGGCGAGCCGCGGCACTTCCTCCAGGAGGAGCGCGATGCATCGCTCCTCGAATGCGCGGGCCCGGCCGGGCTCGCCGTCGGGATCGAACGCGACTTCGACCGCGATCGCGATTTCGCCGTTCGGGCCGCTCTTGATCGTGAACTGCGGCAGGCCGATGCGAAACGGCGGCCGGGCAAGATCGCTGTCCGCCCAGAGCTGAATCTCGGCCGGATGCGGATGCGCGTAGACGTCGTCGAGCCGGTCGAGCGCTTCGATGAGGTCGAGCTCGCTCAACAGCACGTGCCGCTTGTCGGCGGGGTCCCAGACGGTGGACGTCGCGCGGCCGCGGAAACGGAAACCGACCAGGCCGGTCGCCGCGCAGCGGCCCTCGATGCGCACGATGTCGTGCGTGACGTAGCGCACCCGCGGCTGCACGGTGGCGAACGGCAGCAGGCTGGTGAGCACCAGCACCGCGTCGCCGCGATCCGCCGGGGCGTAATCGTCGGGCGACAGAAATTCCTGCCAGGCGGTGAGATAATGCAGCGCGCCGCAGTCCGAGCAGCGGATGGCATTGGCGCCGAAGAATTCGCTTAAGCCATAGGTCGTGTCGGGGGCGTGACCCCACAACTCCTCGAGGCGCCGCTGCCACACCCGGGAAAGGTGGGAGCCATAGCCGAACACCGATGCCAGCGCGGGCTTGCCGGGCCGCCGGTCCGCCGCGGCGAAATAGCCGGCCAGCACGCGGTGCAGCGTGTTCTGGCATTGCAGATAGCGGGCCGGAATGACTTTGCCGCCGAAATCGAATCCGTCGGCGAGCAGGCTGGCGATCAGATCGACATGCGCCTTGCGCTCGAGCGGCACGCTGAGGAGCGGCCAGCCGCGCGGCTTGCGCCGCGTATAGCCGTTGGTATTGAAAAAAACATCGACGCCGAAGCCGTCGATATTGTCGAGGTCGAGGCATTCGCCGGGCTTCAGCCCGTAGAGATACTCGTAGACCGCCTCGCATTCCTCCTCGTTGCGGATGGTGGCGTTGACCACGTCGCCGGTGGTGCCGCCAGACATCACCACGAAATCGGGGAAGCGGCGGGCAACCAGGAAATCCGGGAAATGCTCTCGCACGACATCCCGGTCGATCAGCGGAAAATCCTGCAGCCGCAAATGCACCGGCAGTCGCCCCCGATAGAATTTTACCTCGGAGGCGACGTAAGCGAGGGTGCGTTCAAGCGCTTCGTGAAGTCGCGTCGCGATCAAGTCACATGCTGACAAGATCCGGGCCCAACTGGAACTTTCCGGAAATATCCTTGATCAGCTCGGACGGCGCCTTGCCGACGCCGTGGCCCGCCGAGCCTTTCAACACGGAAGCGAGCAGAACCTTCTCATGATCGTCGAGACTCTTGTGCAGTTGATCGAGCTTGGCGCCAAGTGACTCAATGGTCTTTTTGCCTATGGTGTAGTCCATCGCTCTATCTCCCTGTCGAATGCCGCTAACGGCGAACGAGAACGCGGGAACTATACTAGTCCTGCGTGTAGCCTACAAGACAACGGGGCGACAAAGGGCGGCACGCGCGCCGGAACTATGCACAAGGGGCGACAGCCAAGCGCGGGCAAACGCCCGCCCGGTCGGCAAGCGAACAACGGTCGCGGCCGTTACGCGCTCTTGGGCCGCGCCTCATGGATCGCCCGCCACAACACTTCCGGCGTTGCCGGCATGGCGACGTGCTTGATGCCGAGCACCGAGAGCGCGTCGACCAGCGCGTTCGCCACCGCCGGCATGGCGCCGACGCAGCCGGCTTCGCCGGCGCCTTTGACGCCGAGCGGATTGGTCTTGGTCGGCACCGGATTACTGTCGACGTGGAAGCCGCTCATGTCGCCGGCGCGCGGCATGGCGTAATCCATGAACGAGCCGGTGAGGATTTGCCCCTCGGCGTCGAACTTGATGTCCTCCATCAGGATCTGCCCGATGCCCATGGCGATGCCGCCGTCGACCTGGCCGTGCAGCAACAGCGGATTGATCACGGTGCCGACGTCGTCGACCACGTTGTAGGCCACGATCTCCACCTCGCCGGTGTCCTCGTCGATCTCCAGCTCGCAGACGTGCACGCCGTTCGGATAGCTCGCCACCTTGCCGCTATAGATCGCCTTCTCGATCAGCCCGCATTCCATGCCCTGCGGCAGGTTCTTCGGATCGATCGAGGCCTTGGCGACCTCCTTGATGGTCAGCGTCTGGTTGGTCTTCTGGCTGGAGAATACGCCGTCGGCGAATTTGATGTCGGCGACGTCGACCTTGAGCATGTTCGCCGCGATCGCCTTGGCCTTGGTCTCGATCTTGTCGGCGGCGAGCGTGAACGCCGATCCCGACATGGTCGCCGAGCGCGAGCCGCCGGTGCCTTCGGCGAAGAACACCTGGTCGGTATCGCCCTGGATATAGGTCACTTCGTTGGGATCGAGGCCGAGCCGGTCGCAGACGATCTGCTTGAACGCGGTCTCGTGGCCCTGGCCCTGATTGATGCTGCCGGAAAAGATCGACACCGTGCCGGTGCGGTCGAAGCGGATCTCGGCGCCTTCGAGCCCCGCCGCCGCCGAGCGCTCGATGGTGTTGGAGAAACCGAAGCCGCGCAGCTTGCCGTTCTTCTTCGATTTGGCGCGCCGCGCCTCAAAACCTTTCTTGTCGGCGGCGTTAAGCGCCATCTCCAGATTCTTTTCGAACTCGCCGCAATCGTAGGTGAAGGTGACGCTGGTCTTGAACGGCATGGCGCTCGGCGGAATGCTGTTGCGCGCCCGGATGTCGGCCGGGTCGATGCCGAGCTCGTCGGCGGCGAGATCGACCATGCGCTCGATGACATAGCCGGCCTCGGGGCGGCCGTTGCCGCGATAGGGCCGCACCGGCTGGGTATGGGTGAACACGCAGGTGACGTCGATATGCGACGCCGGGGTTTTATAGACGCCGGCCAGCGTGCCGAGATTGCCGGTGAAAGCCGGCATGCCGACCTGCATATAGGCGCCGATCGCCGCGGTGATCCTGGCGCGGAAGCCCAGGAACATGCCGTCCTTGTCGAGCGCCAGCTCGGCCTCGGTGACGTTGTCGCGCGCCTGCGCGTCGCACAGGAACGATTCCGATCGGGTCGCCACCCATTTCACCGGCCGGCCGATCAGCTTGGCGCCGAGCAGCACCAAAGCGACCTCGTTATAGACCGCCGACTTCATGCCGAAGCTGCCGCCGATGTCGCCGCAGACCACGCGGATCTTGTTGTCGGGGACTTTGAGCACGTATTGCGACAGCTCGGTCTGGAACACATTGGTCCGCTGCAGCGTGGTGTAGATGGTGTAGCGGCCGTCGGCCGGCTCGTAGAGGCCGATGGCGCCGCGCGGCTCCATGGCCGCGGCGGTGACGCGGTTGATGACGAATTTGTGCTTGACCACATGTGCCGCGCGCGCGAACGCCGCGTCGGTCGCCTCCTTGCTGCCTTCGATCTGGATGAAACCGATATTGTTCGGGCAATCCTGCCACACCAGCGGCACGCCCGTGTTGACCGCGTCGCCGGTCGAGACGATGGCCGGCAGCGGCTCGTAATCGACCTCGATCAGCTCGGACGCATCGACCGCCTGGAAATACGTCTCGGCGACGACGAAGGCGACATAGTCGCCGATCATGCGCACGCGATCCTCGACCAGCGCCGGATAGCCCGGCCGGTAGCCGGGAACGTCGTTGCGGCGCTTCAAGCCGCCGGGCACCGGCAGGTCGCCGAAGCCCGCGGCCTTGTAGTCGGCGCCGGTGAACACGCCGAGCACGCCGGGCGCGGCTTTGGCCTTCGCGGTGTCGATGTTGCGGATGCGGGCATGGGCATGCGGCGAGCGCAGCACATAGCCGAACGCCATGCCGGGAAACGTCATGTCGGCGATATAGCGGCCCTGGCCCTTGACCAGCCGCGGATCCTCGAAACGGGGAACGGGCTGGCCGATCGCGTATTCACCCATCGCAATCCTCACATTTCTCTGACGCGGTTAGGGTCCATCGATCCGCACCGCCGCAATGGCCGTCATTCATGGACATGCCCGGCGCAACTCTGCGAGAGATGGCCGGGCATCGCAGGAAGACGAGGTTTTACAACGGCGTTGAGGTCCCTTCAATCGGGCCCCGGACGGGAGTAGTCTTTGCGGCATGCCGGAGACCTTCGAATCCGCCTTGGCCGCCCGCGTCGACACCATGATCGACGCCTGCACCCGTTGCGGCAAATGCGTCGCGGCCTGTCCCACGACCGTGGCCGCCGGTCTCACCGCCGCGGAGCGCGCCGATCCGGTGGGCGTCATCGCGGGCGTCATCGATGTCCTGCGGAACGGCGACGGCAGCGAAGCGGCGCGCAAATGGGCAAGCGGCTGCATCCGCTCCGGCGATTGCATCGAGGCCTGCGATTACGGCGTCAATCCGCGCTTTCTGCTCGGCATGGCGCGCGCGGCGATGGCGCGTTCCAAGAACGACGCGGCGGCGCTGCGGAAGAAGGGCGTCGACGGCTTCCGCCATGTCGCGCGCGACGTCAACGCCATGTCGAAAATCCAGCTCGACGAGGCGCTGCTGGCGCGGCTCGGGCAGGGCGCCAAACAAAAGGTCCCACTCAGCCCTCCCCCCCTTGCGGGGCAGAAACCAAATAACCCTCCCCCGCTTGCGGGGCAGAAACCAAATAATCCTCCCCCGCTTGCGGGGCAGAAACCAAATAATCCTCCCCCGCTTGCGGGGCAGAAACCAAATAATCCTCCCCCGCTTGCGGGGCAGAAACCAAATAACCCTCCCCCGCTTGCGGGGGAGGGCAGGGAGGGGGCCAGTGGCAATGGCGAGCAACCCGATTTCGTCTTCTACACCGGCTGCAACGTGCTCAAGACGCCGCATATCGCGCTGCTCGCGCTCGACGTCATGGATGCGCTCGGCATCTCCTACGAAGTCATGGGCGGCCCGACCCATTGCTGCGGCATTCAGCAATTGCGCGCCGGCGATCTCGCGACCTTCGGCCGTGTCGCCGAAAGCGCGCTCGACAAGCTGTCGGCGAGCAAGACCAAGCAGGTGATCTCGTGGTGCCCGTCCTGCCACGTCCAGTTCACCGAAATGACGCTGCCGGCGGCGGAAAAGACGCGCGGCAGTAAGCCGTTCGACATGACGCCGTTCACGCTGTTCGTGCACCGGCATCTCGACCGGCTGCGGCCGTTGTTGCGCCAGCCGGTGCCGATGCGCATCGCGCTGCACAAGCACCCCGGCGTCCGCGGCGTGGTCGCCGCCGCCGAGGAGATTTTGCGCGCCGTGCCGGGCGTCGAACTGGTCGATCTGGCGCAGCCCGCGGTCGGCCTGCAGGCCAACGACCTAAAACCGCTGCCGGCCCATCGCCGCGCGCTCCAAGAAGCCGAGCTCAACGCCGCCGAAGCAGCCCACATCGACGCCCTGGTCGCGCTCTACCACTCCGACCACCGCGAGCTCTGCGCCCACGAGCGCGACCGGCCGTTCCAGATTTTGAACCTGTATGAGATCGTGGGCTTGAGCATGGGGCTGTACTACGAAGACAGCTTCAAGCGGCTCAAGCTGATGCAGGACGCCGACTTAATCCTCGCCGATTGCGAGGACCTCGTGGAGCGCCACGGCCTCGACCGCGCAGCGACGCGCGCGGCGATCCAGACGATGCTCGACGAGCAGCCGGTGGCGTTGAGGGGTGAGGTGTCTCAGTAACACCTCATCCTGAGGTGGCCGCGAAGCGGCCCTCGAAGGATGCCGTCGCATAGCTGTGGGATGGGTTGAGCTCTTGCGAAACCCATCACCCATCCTCGCCGCTCTATGATGGGTATCGCTTTGCTCCACCCATCCTACGCGCTATCAGGCAGCAACCTCTCCGACAGGAGCTGGCACAACTGCACCGATTGTACCAAACGCACCTTCTGGGAGCAACTCAGTCACAGGAACTTATAAATTAGACTGCGTGGCGTGTCTTTTGTAACTGCGTAACCTCAACGGACGAATGCGGGTCAATGTTTACGATTATTCGCGATTATTTATCAATAAACAGGACGCGAATTGTGCGCCTTTTCTATGTTCCCTATCTTCTCTTTTTAATCGGCCAGTTGGTTCTGAGCGTACAGAGATACTCGGATCGCACTTTTACTTCTCTTGTTGCTATAAATGTGGTCGCGGCAATTTTATTGGCTGTGTTTGTAGCTTCGTTTGTGATCATATTCGCGGTACTCGACGCGTGCATCAGAGGGGTTCGCCTTGCTCGCCAAGCAGGCATGCCAATTGCGGAATACATAAAATCAGATATTTATCAGCGGCGTGATAAAGGCAGCCTACGGCGAACAGATGGTGCGCGAAGGTGGTTTTAGGAGGGCGTCAGCCCGTAGGATGGGTTGAGTTCTTGCGAAACCCATAATCCATCCTCGCAGCACTATGATGGGTATCGCTTCGCTCCACCCATCCTACGAGCTACTTGCTGTTTGCTCAACGCAACTCCTCCTCGGGAATTTCGGCGAGCTTGGCCAAATGACGAAGCAAGCCGGCCTTGAGCGGCCGATTGCCGTAAATCGGAACGGACAGGCGGACGATGCTGCCGGGTTTGCCATAGATGTGATGGCTGCCACTGATGCGCAGCAGTTGCCAGCCGCGCCGCTCGATCATCCGCGCGAATTCGCGGCCGGCGATCGTCCTCATACGGCGATTTCGAGGATGCGCTCCTTACCGCCGGGCTGAGGTGGCGCCACGTCTACAGCAAGGCAACCTTCGATCGCTTCGTGCAGGTTGCGCATCAGTTCGTCCATGGTCTCGCCTTGGGTGGCGCAGCCGGGAATGGCGGGCACTTCGGCCCAAAAGCCGCCTTCCTCCGCCTCATGCACCACGACCTTGATCTTCATGCCGCTGCTCTGCCGATCGCGATTTCCAATGTTTTGACCATGCCGAACTCTACCACATTCCTTCGGCCACATCACCTGGCCCGGACTCGTCACCCCAAAAACCCCCGCAGCCTTTGCGCCACCTTGCGCGCTGCCGCCTTATCGAGCCGGCCGACGCGGCGGTCGATCCGGGCCAATTACGGTGACAGTGCACTTAATTTACCGTGGGATGGATTGAGCCCTTGCGAGACCCATCGTCTAGTCCTCGCCGCCTTATGATGGGTATCGCTTCGCTTCCAACCATCCTACGGGGTCAAATAATTGAACCGTGATTTTCGCTCGCGCTCCCAAGCAAGCAGCGCCCAGTGCGCGTTGAAATGTGCGCTATTTGCATCCTCCTTCTCTTCGACCTCGCGAAGCACTGGGATGATTCGATCCGGCAGCAAATCGACTAAATAGGCACCCGCCGCACCCCGCACGCTGGCGTCCGGGTGCTCGATCAGAACGTCCAACCCGGCCCTGCCACGGCCGATCTTATTCAAGGCCTGGACGATGGTGTCCATTAAATGCCAAACCTCGTTTTCGCCATCCGTATCCAGAAGTTCATCATGCAGTGTATTTGCTAGGCGAGCCGAAAATACAAAGGCGCGGAGCACTGACGCCGCGTACTCCTGCTCGGTGTCTGAATGCCGGCGCCCAAGCATCGATGTAATGGCTGCTGTCCCGTCCACCTTGAGGCGATCAAGCTTTTTCACAATCTCAATTCCCCGCACCAAAGCCTTGATTTGCGCGGCTCGATCCTTGGAGACGAGAAGCGAGGAAAAATCGTCCCACCATGCGTCCAATTTCTCGGCTATCTGCACGATTGATTGATCGGCGTCCATGACGACGTTCCCCAAGTATTCCCTGTGTCACTTTAGGATATGCAAGTCTTTCAAAATCTTGAGACCCCACTCACGTTGGATACCGTACGGTTGTGTTTGTAGCCACTGGTACATATTCATTGTGGGATCGGGCGATGGGCCTAAATAGGCTGCATTGACGGCCTCATGGAGCAGCGTCGGCAGGCGAATAATGTTGTCGGTGTTCTGGAGCTGCTCGGGCGGAATGTTTGTATCATTTGTCCCGCCTTGCGTCACGATGTGATGATACTGAAAGCCGGCGCCCGCACCACCGAACCTCTTTTCCATTATAACTGTGATCAACTCTGCCTTTACGAAGGCACCATAGTCGGCAAATTGCTCATACTCATTTGACACTTGCAAATCCTCAAGAGTCTGCGGTCCTTTCTGGACAAAGTCGAGGGCGGCAGCCGTATCGGTCGCAAGCTTCCAATATTCGGACACGACATGGACGATGTCGAGCGCCATGGCCGCGTCGGCCGCGGCGTCAAGGATCGGGATCAAATTTGCCGCCGCTTCGGCGCCCAAACGCAGGATAGCGCGCATACCCGTTCGCGAAGCGATATCCGGGGGCTTCTCCCGGCCACTCCCGCATGTCGCTACGCGCATGCGGGCTACCTGATAATTCGCGCTACGCGCTTAAATAATTAAACCGTGATTTCCCCTCGCGCTGCCAGGCGAGCAGTGCCCAATGAGCCCTAAAACCGGCACTGCGACCGCGCGCTTCCTCCTCGACTTGACGGAGGATCGGGCTGACGCGCTCGGGCAGCAAATCTATCAGATAGGCTCCGGCCAAAGCACGCACCCCGGGATCGGGGTGATCGAGCAGCACGGCGAGTGTCGCCCGGCCGGAGCCGATCTTATCCAAGGCTTCGACGATTGCGTCTGTGAGACGCACAACCTTGGTCTCTCCGTCCGCGGTGTCGCGAAATTCGTCATGAAGCGTATCCGCAAATCGCGCACCGAATTCAAAGCCGCGGATCAAGGATGCAGCACGTTCGTCGTCTGCAACCGGATCACGGCGGTCGAGCAGCCCTGTGATGGCCGCCAATCCCTCAGCTTTGAGGCGATCGAAATCCTTCGCGATCTCAAATCCGCGAAGCAATGCCTTGCCCTGCGCGGAGCGGTCCTCGGAATAGAGCAATGTGGAGAACTTGGCCCACCACGCGTCTAACCTTTCTCCTAGCTGTATGATCGAATCTTCTAATTCCATTTTCAGCCTCCGGCCGTCCCACGCGAGCCGTCTACTTCAGGATATGAAGGTCTCGCAAAATCCGCAGCCCGAATTCACGTTGGACATCATAGGGCTGAGTCTGCAGCCATTGGTACAAATTCATGTTCGGAACCGGCGAGGGTACCAAGTATTCATCATTGACCGCCTCGTGCAACAGCGTCGGAAGAATGATAATATTCTTGGTATTCTGCAACTGCTCGGGCGGAATTTTGTCCGCGTTCGCGCTGCCTTGTGTGACGATATGATGGTATTGATTTCCGGCGCCCGCGCCGCCAAACCGCTTAGCCATTTGGTCTAAGCCTGCCCCAACCTTGACGAACTGACCATAACTCGAAAACTCCTCATAGTCGCTCGATGAAACTTGAAGATCCTCAAGACTGTGGGGCCCATTCTTTATAAAATCAAAAGCGGCCGTAGCGTCGGTTGCGACCTTCCTGTACTCAGTGAGTGTCCGAGCGAGGTTGGCCACCATCGCCACGTCCGCGGCGACATCAACACCTGGAATCAGATTGGCCAAAGCCTCAAGTCCGACGTGCAAAGCCGCGACAAGTCCGAGCCGCAACTTCTGTCGGTTAATGCGGTCTTTGATGTCCTGGGTAATTGCGACTTCCGAACCATCCTTTGGCCGGAATTCTCCGCCAAGGCCACCTGGCGTTCCCTTAGGCCAGCCCGGATGCTTCGGGTCGTCCGGGCTCGCTTTGTGAACGTCGCGCGCAACAGCTGCGCGCTTGATGAGGATGTCCTCCGCCTCCAGGCTATCTCGCGCGGATCGGTCGGGCAGATCGGGAATGCGCAAATGTACCGCCGCGATCCGCGCCAAGCACGGGTCATTCGCGATCAACGCGGCTGCCACGATCGCAAGCCCAGGCATCAGCCGATCGGCGGCGATATTTTCCTGATAGGCGCGGCTCAATAGCGCTTCGATCTCTCCCCGGTCACGAACCACGAAACGACGATCGCGCCGCTCGATCAGCGGCGTGCGGCCCAGGAGGAGGCCGTCATCGGTGCAAGCGAGACCGAGATTGTCCTCGCCGCCTTCGCTCAAGCGCCACATCCGAATCATGGGATCGCTTGTCTCATAATAAGAGACGTTTGTCAACGCATGAGTGATATAGCCTTGACAAATGTCCCCCGTCCAGTTACATATGGCCAATCTGGCCCGAAAAGGACGCCGCCGGGTGACGCCGGCGGAAAGGGGCGAGTGCGGTTCCCGCGGGCGGGGTTGTCAGCCCCGCTCCCGGGCGGCTCCGGGCTAAAGCGACCGGCCGGCATTACGACCGGCCTGCGGGCTTATAACGCCCGCTGTACTGAGACGGCAGGGGACGGATAACACCCGTTCCTCAGTAGATCCGTCCCAGGAAGTGCGTGAACTGGAGCTGAGCGGTGGCGTTCGGTCGCCCCCGCAAGTGCCGTTGGTGGAACGCCGGCAGGCGAGCGCGCCCGAAGCGGAAGGGCGGCGCAAGCCGCCTTCTCCGTGGCGCGCCCCGCACGCCGTATGCGTGCGGGCCGTGGAATACCGCGTCTGCCGGCGTTCCGCTTCCTTGCTTTCTTCGTAGCCCGGATGAGCAAAGCGAAATCCGGGAGCGGCATAAAAGCTCGTTGATCGTACCCGGATATCGCTCCGCTCATCCGGGCTACAGGATACGGGCCGTTTCGACATCGCTGTTTGACATCACTCGCGGGCGCATGCGCGCGCGGGAACGGGATCGTATTGCTTTCACCTCTCCCCGCGCGCGGGGAGAGGTCGAGTGAGCGTAGCGAACGAGGGTGAGGGGGCCTCTCCGCAATTCTGAGTGAAGCGGTTAGTGCATCAGCGCTTCAGACACTACCGCAACTCTGCGCCCGGCGGAGAGGCCCCCTCATCCCCACCTTCTCCCCGCATGCGGGGAGAAGGAGCGCGCGAGCGTTGCGGCAACGATGGAAGATATCAATCCGCCTGGATGTTGGCGTCCTTGACCATCTTGCCCCAGACGCCGAGCTGGACCCTGATGTAGTCGCCGAGCTCGGCCGGCGTCGAGGAGAAGCCCTCGAAGCCGACGTTCTTGAATTTCTTCTGCACGTCGGGGCTGTCGATGATCTTGCGCAGCGCGGTGTTGAGCTTGGCGACGACATCGGGCGGCGTGCCGGAAGGCGCGACCAGGCCGGCCCAGGCGTCGAGGTTGAAGCCCTTGATGCCGGCTTCGTCCATGGTCGGCAGTTCGGGGAACAGCGCGCTGCGCTTGATGCGCGTCACGGCCAGCGCGCGCAGCGTGCCGGCCGCGACATGCGGCATGGCGGTGGTGAAATCGGCGAACATCATCGAGACGCGGCTGCCCATGATGTCTTCCAGCGCCGGCGGCGTGCTCTTATAGGGCACGTGCAGCATGCTGATTTCGGCCCATTTCGCCAGCGTGTCGCCGGCGACGATGCCGGCGGTATTGCCGCTGGCAAACGACAGCTTGCCGGGATTGGCCTTGGCATAGGCGACCAGCTCCTTCACCGAATGGATCGGCAGCTTCGGATCGACCACCAGCATCAGAGTGAAGCTTCCGACCCGCGTAATCGGTTCAAAATCCTTCACCGGGTCGTAATTGACGTCCTTGTGCAGGAACGGATCGGCCGACAACGGCGAGTTGGTTGCCATCAACAGATTGTAGCCGTCGGCCGGCTGATGATGGACGTAGAGCGCGGCCAAGGCGCCGTCGGCGCCGGGGCGATCCTCGACTACGACCGGTTGGCCGAGCGCCTTGCTCAGCGGATCGGCGATGATGCGGCAGATGGTGTCGCTGGCGCTGGCGGGGCCGAACACGGCGGTGATGGTGATCGGCCGCGTCGGATAATCCTCGGCGCGCGCGCTGTTGAATAAGCCGTTGCACACAATGGCCACGGCGACGGTCACGAAAACGGCAAACAGCTTTTTCATGGCTTCCCTCCCTGATGGCGCAAATTTTTGATTGCTGGCGTGTCGGCCTTGCGGTGGCGCGCGCGCTTTCCGGCCAGGGCAGGATAGCAGATTTAGCAAGATCGTGTTGCGTCGATTTGCGGCATCGTAATTCGTAGGGGCAGGTTTGCAACCCGCCCCTGCGGGGCACCGGCGACCGGGGCTTATCTAATGAACGTGCCGCCGCGCAGCTCGGCGAAGGCCTGCTGCAGCTCGGCCTGCGTGTTCATCACGATCGGGCCGTGCCAGGCGACCGGCTCCTCGATCGGCTTGCCGGAAACGAGGAGAAAGCGGATGCCCTGTTCGCCGGCCTGCACCGTGACCTCGTCGCCGCGGTCGAACAAAACGAGCGAGCGGTTGCCGGTCTGCTCGCGGGTGACGATCTCGTTGCCGCCGTCGGTCCTCTCGGTCAAGACGCCGAACGGCGCCGAGGCGCCGCGGAAATTGCCGGAGCCCTCGAACACATAGGCAAAGGCATGCCGCTCCACCTCCACCGGCAGCGTCTTGCGCTTACCCGGCGGCACCGAGATATCGAGATAGCGCGGATCGGCCGCGACGCCTTCGATCGGGCCGCGGCGGCCCCAAAAATCGCCGCACACCACGCGCACGCGGGTGCCGTCGTCGTCGACGATCTCAGGGATCGCGGCGCCTTTGACGTCCTGATAACGCGGCGCCGTCATTTTCAGCGCCGACGGCAGATTGGCCCAGAGCTGAAAGCCGTGCATGCGGCCGGATGCGTCGCCCTGCGGCATTTCCTGATGCAGAATGCCGCGCCCGGCCGTCATCCATTGCACGTCGCCGGCTTCGAGATTGCCGCGATTGCCGAGGCTGTCGCCGTGCTCGACGGTGCCCGCCAGCACATAGGTGATGGTCTCGATGCCGCGGTGCGGATGCCACGGAAAGCCGGCGCGATAGTCGTCGGGCCGGTCGTTGCGGAAATCGTCGAGCAGGAGAAACGGATCGAATTCGGATGTGTTGCCGAAGCCGAACGCGCGGTTGAGCTTGACGCCGGCGCCTTCGATGGTCGGCTTTGCGGTGACGATGCTTTTCACGGGCCGAATGGACATGACCTATGATCCTTGCTGGGCATCTTGCTTGCAAGGGTTAGGTGGTTGCCCGGACTTCGGCCGGCAAGAAGGCACATTGCTGATACCGGCGACTGCTCCGCCGCCGGCGATGCTTCCGCAATAGAATCGCAAGGCCCCATAGAACCCGGCACGCACCAATCCGGCGGGCCGAAGACCGGTACGGCCTCCAACACGCAAAAGGTCATGAAAAATCAGAACGGCTATCAAGGCCGCCAATAAGCCGGTTCGCGAAGAGCGAGCGAGTGGCGCGTAGGGGAGCTGGAGCGCTTCCCTATTGCCGTTCGCCGTCTCGCTACCGTGATTTCCCGGCTAGACGTTTTCCCGCAACGCGAGGAGCAGCGCGTCGATCCGGGCAACGCTGCGAAAATTCCCCGGCGTCATGTCGCGATCCGGAATCTTCACCGCGAACTCGGTTTCGACTGCGAGCATGAGATTGACGGTGTCGAGCGACGACAATCCGGCCTCGCTCAAATCCGCATGATGATCCACCGCGCGGTCGAGACCGCGCTTGGCGAGGATCTCCCGCACCAGTTCGGCGATGCGATCGGCCGTCGAATTCATGCGATCCAGCACGGTGAATGTTTCCCGAATCGAAACGCGAAAAGTCGCTGCTTTACGAAACCATCATCGCATGGCGCGCTCGACGAATGGTTAGCACGACGCCGGTTTTCGATTGGTAACCTTTACGATAAAGAAGCGCGCTAATTCCCGATAAAAGCCATAGGGATTTGTAGGTTTTGCGCTAGCTGTCGTGCAACGATATCGCGTCGAATGCGACAGGCGGCACTTCCAGCGCGAGCTCATTCATGAACGTGCGAACCGCAACGGTTCTAGAGGTCGATCAAGACGTCAAAGCGGCACGCAGCGCCGCGCGCGGCATTCTCGGCGCGGCGAGCAATCTGCGCGCCGCCGACGCCGGCGATCTGCCGACGCGCGCCAAGAAGGTCGCCGCGATTGCCGCCGAACACGCCGCGGCGGTCGACCGCGACTCGCGGTTTCCCGACGAAGCGATGGCCGCCGCGCGCGCCGAGCGCCTCCTCGGCATTGCGGTGCCGCGCGAGCTTGGCGGCGAAGGCGCGAGCACCGCCGCGATCATCGACATCTGCTACACGCTCGGCCGCGCCTGCGCGTCGACCGCAATGATCTATGCGATGCACCAGACCAAGGTCGCTTGCCTGGTGCGCCATGGCCGCGGCAGTCCGTGGTATCAGCTTTTGCTGCGCCGGCTCGCCAACGAACAACTGCTGTTCGCCTCCTCGACGACCGAAGGGCAGAACGGCGGCGACCTGCGTAACAGCGCGGCACCGATTACCCGCGACGGTTCGCGCATCGGGCTGGAACGGCAAGCCACCGTGATTTCCTACGGCAAGGCGGCTGACGCCATCGTCACTACCGCGCGGCGCGCCGCCGACGCCGCCAGCTCCGATCAGGTCCTGATCACCCTCCTCAAGCAGGATTACACGCTCGAGCCGTTGGTCGGCTGGGATGCGTTCGGCATGCGCGGCACCTGCAGCGAGGGCTTCAGGCTCGTCGCCTCCGGTTCGAGCGAGCAGATCGTGCCGGTGAGCTACGACAAGATCCACGCCCAGACCATGATGCCGGTCGCGCATCTGCTTTGGAGCGCGGCCTGGACCGGCATCGCCACCGCCGCGGTCGAGCGCGCCCGCGCCTTTGTCCGCGCCGCCGTGCAACGCGGCGGCGGAAAAATGCCGCCGGCAGCCGCGCATTTGACGCGCGCCAACGCGTCGCTGCGGACGCTGCGCGGCCTCATCGCCAGCGCCCGGCAGCGTTTCGAAGCGGCTACCGCCGATCCGGCGGCGCTCGAAACCATCGATTTTCAGACCGGCATGAACCTGCTCAAAGTCAACGCCTCCGAGCTTGCCGTCGCCACCGTCATGAGCGCGATGCAGACTTGCGGGCTGTCGGGCTATCGCAACGATGGCGAGTTCAGCGTCGGCCGCCATCTGCGCGACATCCTGTCCTCGCCGATCATGATCAGCAACGACCGCATCCTCGCCAATATCGGCGCGGCTTCGCTTTTGAGCGGCGCACCGGACTCGATCGACGACTGAAGTTTTCGCCGCTCTAAAGGCGAGAAATAAAGAGGCGCAAACATAATGAATGTTGCATTCAAGCAACCGACGATACCGAGGCATTCGCTGGATTCCATCGCCGAGGCGCTGTTGCTGCCGAGCGGGATCGACGGCGTTTACGCGCGCACGGCCGTGTTCGAGCAGGTGGTCGACGGCGTGGGTGCGCTGATTTCATGCTACCGCGAGCCGGACACCGAAGTCTTACGCTTTCCGCCGGTGATGAGCCGCCGGCAATTGGAGAAATCCGGCTACCTCAAAAGCTTTCCGCATTTTCTCGGTTGCGTGAGCTGCCTTGCCGGCGATGAATCGCATGTTCGCTCAAGCGTCGAGCGCTACGAGGCCGGCGAGGATTGGACGCCCGGATTGGCGGCCGCCGATCTCGTCTTGAGCCCGGCCGCCTGCTATCCGGTCTATCCGCTGGTCGCGAGTCGCGGCAGCGTAGCCGCTGGCGGACTCATTTTCGACGTCGCCTGCGACTGCTTCCGCCGCGAGCCGTCGAAAATGCTCGACCGGCTGCAATCGTTCCGCATGCGCGAATATGTTTGCATCGGTGCGCCCGAGGAGATTCAGGACTTCCGCGCGCGCTGGATGAAGCGCGCCGAGGGTTTTGCCGGCCAATTGGGCTTGCCCTATCGCGTCGAGCAGGCGAGCGATCCGTTCTTCGGCCGCGGCGGCAAGATGATGGCGATGAGCCAGGTCGAGCAGGAACTGAAATTCGAATTGCTCGTTCCGGTGCATTCGGAAGAGCAGCCGACCGCCTGCATGAGCTTCAATTATCACCGCGATCATTTCGGCACGACGTGGAATTTGCGCACCGCCTCCGGTGCGACGGCGCATACCGGCTGCGTCGCCTTCGGCATCGATCGGCTGGCGCTGGCCTTGTTCGCCACCCACGGCGTCGAGCTGGCGCAATGGCCGACGCGGGTGCGCCAGGCGCTGCTGGTGTAAGAGCTAAACGCCCATGATCGCGTATTCGGTATAAGCGAGGTCGCCGAGCCGCGGGCGCTGCGGACCCTTGAAATACTTCGGTTTGCTGCCGCGGCGAAAAATCCCGATCAGCCCCGGTATCGGGCCATTGGCATCGACGATGGCGACGGCGCGGCCGCGCCGCAACAGATGGCGCCCGATCGGTCCGGCAAATCGCGTGAAATCGGCCATGTCGCGGCAATAGATCAATTGCGCGCAGGGTATGAAGCCTTTGACCAGGCGCGGCCGGAAAACGAACGGATAAGCGCGCCCGCCGCTCACCAGCCACAGGCTGATGCAGCCGTGTTCGGCATGTTGTTGAAGGATGTTCCGCTCGAAGGCATCGACGGCAATCGCCGGCGAAGCATCCGCGGCCATCACTTGCACCTTGTCGCCGCCGGACATCCGCTGCAAGGCCGGCAGACAGACAAAAATGCCCTCGCTGTAGCGCGAAAAACCCTGCGCCTCGATGATCGGCCAGGTATGCGGCGCGGCCGAAACATTCGTATAGGTGACTTCTTTGTGGCGCAGCGCCTGCGACACCAGAAGCGGGGCATAGGCCCGAAACGCCGGCTCGACATACCAGCTCGACAGATTGCAACGCGGCGCGAGCGTGTCGCCGGCGCGCATCGCCGAACAAATCATCAGAATGGCGCCGACCGGCGCGCTGCCGGTTTCCAACAGGTAACCATATTTCGGCAATCCGGGCGGCGGCTCGCGCCGCGCCAGTGCGTTAAGCGCGCGCTGCCAGAACCGGCGATGACGGTTCGGAAACCCGCGCCGCAGCAGCTCGGCAACGGCGGGAATATCGCCCTCGTCGATCTGACGGCAGCGGATTGCCGGCAAAGCGGAAACCATTCGCGTTGACCACGTCCCGTTCGTGAACTTGATCGTAATCGTTGCTGGAATATATCGGCGCGAAATGAACAAAGCGTAGGCTCGATGTTATGTCGGTAAAATTAACCATAATGGGCCAGATGGAAGAGATCGCGCGCGAGCACGGCAAGATCCTGGCGCCGTTGCGCGACGATCTCGTACTGCTGGATTCCGGTCTCGACTCGCTCGGCTTCGCCGTGCTGGTGGCGCGGCTTGAAGACAAGCTCGGCATGGATCCGTTCACGGCGTCGGAGGACGCGCTGTTTCCCGTGACTTTCGGCGATTTCGTGAAAGTCTACGAAAATGGCGCACACTGAGGCGCAATCGCTGCGCCAGTATATCGGTTCGGCCGAGCGATTCTTCTTCGATCGTCACGGATACGCGTGCATCACCGACCTTGCCGACGGCACCAGCCTCGGCGGCCGGCTTGGCGAACTCTCCGGCAAATCCGTTCTCGTCGCCACCGGCAGCCAGCTGACCACGGCGCTCGCCTTGATCGAGCTTGACGGCATCGCGCGCCGTCTCACCATCCTGCCGCCCGATGCAGACCCCGCGCATTTCGGGGCGATCGTGGCCGGCGCTGACGTTGATGCGGTGGTCGTCGATCAAAGCTCGGCAGAAAGCGCCGCGCTCGATCTGCCGATCCGCGTCGCCTGCGCCGCGGAGATTGCGGCGGCCAAACGGCTTCCAGCACCCACGCGCGAAACCGAGTGGGTCATGCTCACCTCCGGCACCACCGGAGTGCCCAAAATGGTGGTGCACACACTTGCCGGCCTGACCGCGGCGTTTCGCAGCAGGCCGGTCGTCGACGACACGGTCTGGGGCACGTTCTACGACATCCGCCGCTATGGCGGCCTGCAGATCTTCTTGCGCGCCGTGCTCGGCGGCGTCTCGCTCATTCTGTCCAGCGCCGGCGAGCCGATCGGTGATCATCTCGATCGCCTCGGCCGCCACGGCGTCACCCATCTGTTGGGAACGCCGACGCATTGGCGCCGCGCGCTGATGTCGCCGGCGATCCGCAATATTTCGCCGCGCTATGTCCGGCTGTCCGGTGAAATCGCCGACCAGGCGATCCTCGACAGCCTGCATAGCGCCTTTCCGCAAGGCGTCGTCAGCCATGCTTACGCCTCGACCGAAGCCGGCGTGGCGTTCGAGGTCCGCGACGGCCTTGCCGGATTTCCGGTCGAATTCGTCGAACGCCTTCGCGACGGCGTGGAGATGAAAGTGCTGCAGGGCTCGCTGCGCATCCGCTCGCCTCGGGCCGCCTCGCGCTATCTGGGCGCCGATGCGCCGCTCGCGGACCAAGACGGCTTCATCGATACCGGCGACATGGTTGAATTGCGCGGCGATCGTTATATTTTCGCGGGCCGCCGCGGCGGCATCATCAATATCGGCGGCCTCAAAGTGCATCCCGAGGAAGTCGAAGCGGTGATCAACCGGCATCCGCAGGTGCGCATGTCGCTGGTGCGGAGCAAGCGCAGCCCGATCACCGGCTCGATCGTGATCGCCGAAGTCGTCCTGAAGGACGCGATGCTGAAATCCGGTAATGACGGGTCGGAAAGCGCACTGGGCGAGGTCAAGGGCGATATCCTGAAACTGTGCCGCGACGCGCTGCCGCGCCACAAGGTTCCCGCGGCCATCAGCATCGTGCCGTCGCTCGATGTGGCGGCGACCGGCAAATTGGCGCGGCACTATGGCTAAGAAGGCGGTTAAAGCGCTACGCACCGTGCTGGTCACCGGCGGCAGCCGCGGCCTCGGCCTCGGCATTGCCGGCACGCTCGCCACGGCCGGCTATCGCGTCATCGCGCTGGCGCGCAAGCCCACCAAGGAATTGACCGCGGCGATTGCGCAAGCCAAGCGCGGCAAACGCGGCTCGCTCCACTTCGTCGCCTTCGATCTCGGCAAGATCGATGAGATTCCCGGAATGGTGCGGAAGCTGCGCCAGGAATTCGGCCCGCTGTTCGGCCTCGTCAACAATGCCGCGCTCGGCCTCGATGGCGCGCTGTCGCTGATGCACAATTCGCACATCGAAGAGCTTGTCCGCATCAATACGCTCGCTCCGATGGTGCTGACAAAATATGTGGTGCGCGGCATGATGTCGGAACGCGCCGGCCGCATCGTCAATGTCGCCTCGATCATCGGCTTCACCGGCTATAGCGGGCTGTCGGTCTATGCCGCGACCAAGGCGTCGATGCTCGGCTTCACCCGCTCGCTCGCCCGCGAAGTCGGCCGCCTCGGCATCACCGTGAATGCCGTGGCGCCCGGTTTTCTCGATACCGACATGACCCACGGCCTCGCCGGCGCGCAGCGTGAGCAAGTGGTCCGCCGCAGCGCGCTCCGCCGCCTCGCCGGCGTCGACGATGTCGCCGACGCCGTCGCGTTCCTGCTCAGCGACAAGGCGCAAAGCATTTCCGGCACGGTGCTTACCGTCGACGCCGGCGCGACCGCGTAACGAGCTGCGTCTACGGGCAGGAGTGATACTGTCCGTCGTAGCCCAGATACATTCCGGTCGCGGGATTGTACGAGCGGAACCGGGATTCGCAGTAGGCGACCCCACCGCCGCCGCCGATCACCGGAGCGGGCGCCACCGCATAGCCGTAGCCCGGTCCATAGGCGTAACCGGGATAGTAATCGTAATAGCCCGGCGCCCAGAGCGGCGACGTTGCTGCCGCGACGGCGCCGCCGATTACTCCCGCGGCGACGGCGCCGGGCCAGCCCCAACCGCCATGCCAGCCGCCATGCCAGCCGTGGTGCCATCCCCACGCCGCCGAAGCAGGCGATGCGGTCGCCAAGACCGTGCATGCCGTGAGTGCGAGCGCTGCTACGCCGCTCAAAAGTTTCGACCTCATATTGTTCTCCCGATTCTGAAAGTTCCAAAAGTGTTCCGGCGCGCGCGGCTGCCGCCAAGGCCACGCCGCCTGCGTCGTTAATGGCAACGATCCGCTGTTGTTCCCGCGCGGCGGGGCGCGGTGTCCGGCATTACCGGAGAATTGGGCGCGAACGGATAAAATGCCGCAGCAAAGATGAAATATTTTTCAGGATCGCGGCTAAAACCGGACCTGCCCGCTTTCGATACGACGGAGAATCTCGGCATCGAGCGGTATAAAACTATTGTGCTGCGGATCGTCGACATAAATTGGGTCGCGCACGACGGAGATATCGAAACCCTCGCGCGCGAATTGGTTGTTCTTGGGCTTAAAGGTCGGGGTCGCGTCGATGCGGTCCGTCAGCCGCAAGAACAAAGGCCGCGCATAGGCCGGTAGGCGCTGCGCAAGATGGGCGCGCAGGCCCGCCAAATCGAGCGCAGTGCCGGCGGCGACGGCGGCCATGCCGGCCTTGCCTTCCGCGCCGGGAACCGTGACGCCATAGACCGTCGCCGTTTCGACGCCGGGGAACTCAGCCAGAACGGCGGCGACTTCGGAGGCCGACACGTTCTCGCCCTTCCAGCGGAAGGTGTCGCCGATTCGATCGACGAAATAATAGAAGCCGTGCTCGTCCCTGCGCATCAGATCGCCGGTACGGTACCAGGCGTCGCCCACTTCGAACACGTCGTGCAGAATCTTCCGCTCGGTATCGGCGGCGCTGCTATAGCCCTCGAATGCGCTGCTGCCGGCTTCCGCCGTGCCTTGTCTGATCCGGCCGATCGCCTCGCCGATTTCATTCGCCGCGCAGCGGACGGCGCGACCTTGCGCATCGCGCGCCGGCGCGCCGGAGACGGCATCGAACTGCACCAACGCCAGCGGGAAGCGGTGCGACAGAAACGGCGGCACCCGGCCGATGGCGCCGACTTTGCCTTCGACGTTGTAGAGCGAGACATTGCCCTCGGTCGCGGCATAAAATTCCAGGATTTGCGGAATGCCGAAGCGCGACTGGAATTGCCGCCAGGTGTCGGCGCGCAGCCCGTTGCCGCAAGCTAGCCGCAAGCGATGCTCGCGCTCGCGCGGATGTTCCGGCGCATTGACGAGGTAACGGCAGAGTTCGCCGATATATTGGAACAGCGTGCAATCCCAATCGGCGACGTCATCCCAGAATTGGCTTGCGGAAAATTTCTCGCGGATGAGGACGGATCCGCCGCGAACCAGCAGCGCCCCGGTCGCGACGACGCCGCCGACCGAGTGATACATCGGCAGGCAGTCATACATGCGATCGTCAGTTCCGGTATTCATCAGGCCGGCAAACCAGAAGCCCCATTGCATGATCCGCCGGTGACCAACATTGGCCGCTTTGGGCAGGCCGGTGGTGCCGGAGGTGTAGATCGTCAGCGCACGGTCGGCGATCGTGGTGGCGCGGCGTTCCGTTTCGGTGAGCGGCGCCGGCGAAAATCGCTCCAGCTCGCGATCGATGCGCAAATAGTCGCTGCCGCCATACGACCAGATCTTCGGCCGGCTGGACAATTGCGCGGAGCGGAACTGCTCGACGCATTCGGCGGCGACGATCACATGCGCCGGCGCGACGATGTCGATGCAGTGGGCCAGCGACGGGCCGCGCAATTGGGTGTTGACGAGCGACACGACGCCGCCGACCCCGGTGATGCCGAGCCAGACCGCCATATAATCCGGGCGGTTCGGCATCATCAGGCAAACCGTCTGCCCCTTGGCGAGCTTCTGCGCAAGCGTCCAGCGCGCATAGCGGCGGCTGCGCTCGACGAGTGCGCGATAAGTCAGCGTGCCGTGCTCCGCAATCAGCGCTGCGGCCTCGCCGCGTTCCAGCGCAATGTCCTCGATGGCGTCGAGCAGGAGGCGCCGTGGCTGGTCCGCAATCGGGGCGGTCGCCTCGAGCGCGCGCACCCAGTCGCGCAGCGCACTGTCCTTGCCGCTGCCGTGGCGCGTCGGACGATCCATCTCAGCGAGAGTCATGCTTCAGCATCGCGCAACTAAGTGAATCTTTCGCTTCAACAACGCATAAAATTTGAATGAAATCCCGACCCGCATGGCAAACAATTAACGTTATTCCTTCGAATTCGCCGCGGTTGCGTTGTTCGCCTTTTCCGGCACCGATAAGAAACCCAATTGACCTATAAAGGCTGTGTTTTCGACAGGCGGCGGGAAGCATGAAAAACGAGACACTGGCCGTTCACGGCGGTTACGATTCCGACCCGACCACCAAAGCGGTGGCGGTGCCGATCTATCAAACCGTCGCCTACGAGTTCGACAGCGCCGATCACGGCGCCGCTCTGTTCAATCTTGAAGTCGAAGGCCATCGCTACAGCCGCATCAGCAATCCGACGGTCGCCGTGCTGGAACGCCGCGTCGCGCTGCTGGAAGGCGGCGTCGATGCGCTGTGCGCAAGCACCGGCCAGGCCGCATTGAATTATGCGGTGCTCAATCTCACCGCGATGGGCACCAATATCGTCTCGGTGCCGCAGCTTTACGGCACGACCTATACGCTGTTCGGGCATATCCTGCCGAGCCAGGGCGTCACCGTGCGCTTCGCCGAATCCGACCGGCCCGACGCCATCGAAAAGCTGATCGACGAGGGCACGCGCGGCATCTTCTGCGAGAGCGTCGGCAACCCGGCCGGTAATATTTGCGATATCGAAGCGCTGGCAAAAGTCGCCGCGCGGCACGGCGTTCCGCTTGTCGTCGACAACACCGTCGCTACGCCGATCCTGCTCCGCCCGATCGACTACGGCGCCGACATCGTCGTGCATTCGCTGACCAAATTTCTCGGCGGCCATGGCACCACGCTCGGCGGCGCCATCGTCGACAGCGGCAAATTTCCCTGGAAGCAACACGCCAAGCGCTTTCCGCAATTCAACGAGCCCGATGCGTCCTATCACGGGCTGATCTATGCCGATCACTTCGGCGCGGCCGCCTATATCGCGCGCTGCCGCAGCGTCTATCAGCGCACCACCGGCGCGGTGCTATCGCCGCTGTCCGCCTTCCTGTTGCTGCAAGGCATCGAAACGGTCGCGCTGCGGGTCGAGCGCCACGTCGAGAATGCGCGCCGCGTCGCCGAGTATTTGCGGGGACATCCGCAGGTCGCGTGGGTCAATTACACGGGCTTTGCCGACAACCCTTACCACGCGCTGGCGGATAAATATCTCGGCGGCCGCGCCTGCTCGCTGCTGACCTTCGGCATCGTCGGCGGGCTCGAAGCCGGCAAAGCGTTCTACGACGCGCTCCATCTGTTCAAGCGGCTGGTGAATATGGGCGATGCCAAATCGCTCGCCTGCCATCCAGCCTCGACCACGCACCGGCAGATGTCGGCGGAGGAGCAGCGTGTGGCCGGCGTGCGGCCGGAGATGATCCGGCTTTCCGTCGGCATCGAGCACATCGACGACATCATCGCCGACCTCGATCAGGCGCTGGCGGCGTCGCAGTCGCCCCGCTCGGCATTGATTGCGGCCGAGTAGGACAGCCGCGGAGAACAGCGCCAATGCCGCTTTTCTTGGAGACCGGCCGTTCGGGATCGCAAGCCGAGCTCAAGGCGGGTAATTGCATCACCATCGGCCTCGTCAACAATATGCCGGATGCGGCGCTAGAAGCGACCGAGCGGCAGTTCACCGATCTGATCCGGGCGGCGACGCCGAATACCGTCGTGCTGCTGAAATTGTTCGCGTTGCCGGAACTGCCGCGCGGGGAGGCCGCGCGTAGCGCGCTCGCCGGGCGCTATCGCGACATTGCGGAGCTTTGGGATACGCCGCTCGACGGGTTGATCGTGACCGGCACCGAGCCGCGCGCCAAAAATCTGATGGACGAGCCGTACTGGGACAACTTGAGCAAGATCGTCGACTGGGCGAAAGACCACACCGCTTCGACGATCTGGTCGTGCCTTGCCGCGCACGCTGCGGTGCTGCACAGCGACGGCATCGAGCGGCGCGCGCTCGCGCAAAAACAGTTTGGCGTGTTCGATTGCCGCCTCGCCGCCGATCATCCGATGACCGAGCATTTTCCTGAGCCGCTTTGGGTGCCGCATTCGCGCTACAACGACCTGCCGGAAGCGGCGCTGTCGGCCTGCGGCTACAAGATTCTCACCCGTTCGAATGCCGCCGGCGTGGATGCTTTCGCCAAGCAGGACGGCAGCTTCTTTTTGTTCTTCCAGGGCCATCCGGAATACGAGGCCGATACGCTTTTGCGCGAATACCGCCGCGACGTCGCGCGTTTCCTCGCCGGCGAGCGCGAGCACTACCCGCCATTGCCGCTCGGCTATTTCAACGATGATGCGGCAGTCGCGGCGGAGGCTTTCCGCGCGCGCGCGCTGTGCGACCGGCGCAGCGAGTTGATCGCCGAGTTTCCTAAATCAGCACTCGAAGCCGGGCTGCAATGCCCCTGGCGTGGGGCGGCGCTCGGCACTTACGAAAAGTGGTGCGCTTATCTGAGCGCCCGCAAGGCGGAGCGGCGGACCGTCGCCGCGCCAGCGCCGGGCGTGCGGCCGCGCCGGACCTGGCGCGATTGGCCGCTCGGTGCCCGCCAGCCAGTCAGCAATCCGGCGCGGTAGGCGGCCGCCAAAGCCGCAGAATTTACGCTTTTTTCGCCAGTAGCGCCGTCTAATGGTCCGCGAAAATACTCCGGAGACCGCCGTGCCTCATCCCGTCGTCTTTGCCGTTCCCGCCGACGTCGAACTTCATCCCGCACCCATTCCGGCGCATTGGGTCACCGAAGGCAACCCGCAAGCGCGATCGAAGCGTTTGGGCGCGAGCGCCGACGGCACCGCATCGATCATGGCTTGGTCGTGCACGCCAGGCCGCTTCACCTGGCGTTACACCGTCGACGAGATCATTCACATCATCTCGGGCGAGATTTTCGTCACCGACGAAAACGGCCAGCGCCGCCGGCTCGGTCCGGGCGACATGGTGTTCTTTCCCGCCGGCAGCGTCAGCGATTGGCACGTGACCAAAGAGGTACGGAAACTTGCCGTCTGCCGGCACAGCATGCCGCGCCCGCTCGGCTTTGCGCTGCGCGCCTGGAACAAGCTCGCCGCCATGCTCGGCAGTCCGGGGGAAGCCGCCGATCCGCTGGAGAGCCGGCCCGGCGGCGTCCTCGATCGCGAGCGCGTCACCGCCGCGTAGCCAGAAAGCGCGACTCGATCATGGCCCGCCCACCGATCCGCCGTGTCATCACCGGTCACGGAGCAAAAACCAATAGCGCCAAGGTTATTCTCGACGGCCCGGCGAGCAATACCAAGACCCCGCGCGACGGCGTCGCCTCGACGCTGATGTGGTGCACCGACCAGATGCCCGCCGATATTGCCATCGGCGAAAACGTCGAGGACATGGGCGCCCGCATCCTCGGCACCGCGCCGCCGGAAAACGGCTCGCGCTTCATCGTCATGGAATTCGCCGCCGGCGTCGTCTCCGAAATGCATCGCACCGAGACGATCGATTACATCGTGGTGCTGTCCGGCGAGATCGACATGGACATGGACGAAGGCAGCGTAAAGCTGCGCGCCGGCGACGTCATGGTCCAGCGCGGCACCAATCACGCCTGGGTCAACCGCAGTACGGCGCCGGCGCGTTTGGCTATCGTGCTGATGGATGCCAAGCCGCTCGGCATCGGCCATCCGCGGCTGCGCGGCCAGCAGGCGCGCTGATCAAAGCGTTACAATCGCATCCATCGTCACTCGCACCGGCTTGAGCGCCGCGGCGAGCGCCGAAAGTTTGGCGCGGTCGCAGAAGGCGGGGATCACCGTTGTCGCCTGGGTCGCGCGCACCAACGCGACGGTATCTGACAGCAGCGGATGCACGTTCCAGCGCATGGTTTGGGCGCGGCCGCTCTTGGTCAGCCGCTCCGCCGGTGTGGTCGGATTGACGTAGCCGGTGAACAGGATCGTCACTTCGGGCAAGTTCTCGAATTGCGGAAGAAGCCGCGCGGTCGCCCCCGACGTGCCGTCGGCGGATGCGGCGAGCATGACCCCGCGCGGGCCGTCGATCGGTTTGACGATTTCGGCGAGCCGCCTGATGTCGTCGCCGACGTTCGGGCGCAGCGAAATGGCGTCGCTGCCGTCGAGCCGGTGCAGCGCCTTTCGCATGGCGTCGTCGACATAAATATCGGCGATGCCATGGCGCATCACTTCCAGCGCGATTTCCGGACCGCGGCCGTTGGCCGGCACCGGCAGCAACAGCGGGCCGCGTTCGACAAACCGGGCAAGATCATGCCAACATTCCGCAAGCGGTTTCTGGTAGTCGGCATAGGAGCAGTCGATCAGCACGGTCGCCGCCGCTTTTGCCGGCGGGCCGTAGGCATAGAGCACGGATTCCGTCGAATAGTCCCCGGTATAAAGAAAGCCGCCGTCGATCCCGAACTGCAGCCAGACGCCGCCCGGCGCATGGCCGTTGCGGCCGGTCGTGACCGCAATGCCGAGCAGGTCGGCCGTGCCGCCGATCGGCAGCGGCCGCGCGGCGACGGTCTTCGGCAGATCGCGCGCGACAATCTCGGTTGCATAAACCGGCGGGTTGCCGAGCTCGGGTAACAGCGACAGTCCGCCGACATGGTCTCTGTGCCCGTGGCTCAGGATCAGCGCGTCCACCCGGCCGATTCCGGCCACCTCGGGCAAAAGCCCCGGCGGCGGGCCTTCGCCAAGGTCGAGCACGAAACGCCTGCCGCCCGTTTCCAGCAGGAAACAGGCCGGCCCTTTGGTGCCGACGCCGGAAATGAGCCGCAGCGCGCCCGAATCCTTGTTCATCCTGTTCGCCTCTCGGCCAAATGCCCAACATTGACAAGCCGAAGCCGCGTCCTTAATCAACCGGCAAAAGGATCGTGCTCCATGAAAGTCCGCAACTCATTGAAATCCTTGCGCGGCCGTCACCGCGACAATCGTCTGGTCCGCCGCAAGGGCCGCGTTTACGTCATCAACAAGACGCAGCGCCGCTTCAAGGCGCGGCAAGGGTAACAGGCTGAAAACTCGCCTGCCCATTTCCGCCGCATTCATCCCGCTTGATTGAGTAGTTTTCCGGCTTGCCGCGTCGCGGCGGGCGAATAGACTCCTACTCATGAAGCTGCGATTCTCGATCCTTCTCGCCACCGCCATCTTTGCGGCGCCGGCGGTGCAGCCGGCGTTTTCCCAAAGCCCGCAGGATATGCTGTCGCCGCCGAGCGACTTGACGCACCCCGAGCACGGCGATCCCGCCTATAGTCTCGATACCCTGTTCAGCGCGTTGAAAATCGCGCCCGACGCGGCGAGCGCCAAGGCCATCGAAAGTCGTATCTGGGAAGCCTGGATCGAATCCGGCAGCGACACCTGCGATCTGTTGATGACCCGGGTAAAGGACGCGATCGAGGAGAAGGATTACGCTCTCGCCATCCGGCTGCTCGATTCCATCATCGCCATCCGGCCCGGCTATGTCGAAGCCTGGAACCAGCGCGCCACGGTCTATTATCTCAAAGACGATTACGCCCGGGCCATTGCCGACATCGCCGAGGTGCTGGCGCGCGAGCCGCGCCAATTCGGCGCGCTGGCCGGGCTCGGAATGATGCTGCAGGATATCGGCGACGATAAGGATGCGCTCGAAGCCTACCGCAAGGCGCTCGCCATCGATCCTCACCTGGAAAACATCCCCGACGCCGTCAAGACGCTGACCGAGAAGGTCGAGGGCCGCGATATCTGAGCCGACACTCGCAACTGACTTTCCCTTCGCTCAATCCAGGCTACACTCCCGCTGACATTCAAAGCCGGGCGGTGGGGAAATGGCCGATAGCGAAGCCGACAAGCGGACGATCCGAGAACTCGTGGAAAACTGGGCGGTGTGGCGCGACGCGCGGCTGTGGGATCGTTTCCGCACCGTATGGCACCCGGAAGGCCGCATGTGGGCGACTTGGTTTCAGGGCACGTTCGAGGAATTCATCAAAGGCAATGACGAAGGCTGGAAGCGCGGCGTGCGCATCCTTCATTTTCTCGGCGGCAGTTCGATCGACGTCGCCGGCCATCGCGCCATTGCGCAGACCAAGATGACGATCTCGCAGCGCGCGCCGGTCGACGGCGTCGTTTGCGACGTGGTCTGCACCGGGCGCTTCTACGATTTCTTCGAAAAACGCGACGGCCGCTGGGGATTTGTGCTGCGCCGGCTGATCTATGAGAAGGATCGACTCGACCCGGTCGATCCCGCGGCCAAGCTCGCGCTCGATTGGGATCTGCTGCAGCAGTTTCCCGAGGGCTACCGGCACCTCGCCTATCTGCAGACCAAGATCGGCTACAAGGTGAAGATGGATATGCCGGGACTTGAAGGGCCCGACCTCGATGCGCTCTACGCACAAGGCGCGCGCTGGCTCAACGGTGAAACCATCCGAACCTAAATGCACGTGCTGACCGTCGTTGCGGAAATCCTTGCCGCCGGCGCGGTCATCACTTTTATCGGCGCGCAGTTGATCGAGCGGGCGCATCCGCCGCGCGGCCGCTTCATCGACAGCGGCGGCCTACGCCAGCACCTGGTCGAGCTCGGCGCCAATGCCGGATTGCCGATCGTTCTTATCCATGGCGCCGGCTGCAATCTTGAAGACATGCGGCTGGCGATCGGCGAGCGTCTGGCCGTCCGGCACCACGTCATCCTTGTCGACCGCCCCGGCCTCGGCTGGAGCGAGCGGAGAGGCCGGCGCGGCAGTTCGCCGGCCTCTCAGGCGGCGGTGCTGCGCGAGGTGTTGGATCGTCTCGGTATTACGCGCGCTGTTGTCGTCGGCCATTCCTGGGGCGGGGCGCTGGCAACAACCTTCGCGCTCGATTATCCCGAGCGCGTCGCCGGTCTGGCGTTGCTGGCGCCGCCGCTTTATCCGTTCCCGCGCAGCATGACTTGGCTCCACGCTTTGTTCGCGACGCCGATCTTCGGCTGGCTTTACGCGCGGACGCTGGCGCTGCCGCTCGGCCTGCCGTTCATTGGCATTGGCCTGGGCTCGGCCTTCCTGCCGCAACTGCCGCCACACCGCTACATCAAGCGCACCGCGGCATTGCTGTTGCTGCGGCCGGCGACGTTTCTCGCCAATGCGCGCGACGTTGCCGATCTGCGCGCCTTCCACGCCAAGGAGACCGGCCGCTACGCTACGCTGGCGGCGCCGACCGTCATCATGACCGGCGACCGCGACATGGTGGTCGCGCCACGGCGTCACGCTTTTGCCTTCGCCGCCGCGGCGCCGCGCGTCAAGCTTGTCGTGCTGCCCGGCATCGGCCATATGCTGCATCACGCGGCGGCGGAAAAGGTCGTCGCCGAGATTGAGGCGTTGATTGCAAGCGGCGCTTAGCTATCCGCCGTCAGTGCCGTCCCCGCCCACGTAAGCGATGCGCATGAAATTGGTCGCGCCGGGCGTGCCGAGCGGGACGCCGGCGACGATAATGATGCGCTCGCCGGCCTTGGCGAAGCGCTCCTTGAATGCGATGCGGCAGGCGCGCTCGACCATGTCGTCCTGGTCTTTCGCGTCCTCGTCGATGACGCAGTGGATACCCCAGACCACCGATAATTTTCGTCCCGCGCCTTGCATCGGCGAGATGGCGACGATCGGGCATTTCGGCCGCTCGCGCGAAACCCGCAAGCCGGTGGAGCCGGAGACGGTCCAGCAGACGATGGCCGAGAGGTCGAGCGTCTCGCCCACCTGCCGCGCCGCTGTGGCGATGGCGTCGGCGCCGGTGCGTTCCGGCGGCGTCTGCAACATGTGGACCGACGGCAGATACATGGAATCGTCTTCGACTTCCTCGGCGATGCGGTTCATGGTCGCCACCGCCTCGACCGGGTATTGGCCCGACGCCGATTCCGCCGACAGCATGACCGCATCGGCGCCGTCGAAAATCGCGGTGGCGACGTCGGAGACCTCGGCACGCGTCGGCACCGGGCTTGCGATCATCGATTCGAGCATCTGAGTGGCGACCACGACCGGCTTGCCGGCGCGGCGGCAGGCGCGCGTCATTTCCTTCTGCACGCCGGGGACCTTTTCCAGCGGCATCTCCACGCCGAGATCGCCGCGCGCTACCATCAGCGCGTCGGCGAGCTCGAGAATGTCGGAAAGCCGCGCCACGGCTTGCGGCTTCTCGATCTTGGCCATCACCGCGGCGCGCCCGCGCGTGATCTTCTTTGCTTCGGCGATATCTTCGGGGCGCTGAATGAATGACAGCGCGATCCAATCCACGCCGGCATCGAGAGCGGCCTCGAGATCGGCGATATCCTTCGGCGCCAGCGCCGCCAGCGGCACGACGGTATCCGGCAGGCTGACGCCCTTCCTGTTCGACACTTTGCCGCCGACTTCGACCTGCGCGACGATGCGCTGTGCCGCGACCTCGGTCGCGACCAGGCGCAGCTTGCCGTCGTCGATCAAGAGCGCGTCGCCCGGTTTGATGGCGGCGAAGATTTCCGGATGCGGCAGCTGCACGCGCCTGGCATCGCCGGGCGCCGGGTCGGTGTCGAGAATGAAATCCTGGCCCTTGTCGATCTCGGCTGCACCGTCCTTGAAGATGCCGAGCCGCAGCTTTGGGCCCTGCAGATCGACCAGGATGCCGATCGGCCGGTTATGTTCCGCCTCCACGTCGCGGATATTGGCCACCAATTCGCGCATCCGTTCGTGGTTGGTGTGGCTCATATTGATGCGGAAGACGTCGGCACCGGCTTGGAACAGCCGGGCAATGACGGCGCGATCCCCGGAGGCCGGACCCAGCGTGGCGACGACTTTGGTGCGCCGCTGCCGTCTCATCGCGCGCTCAAGGCATTGTCGCGGGATGGCGTCGTCATGGGGTTTTGCTTCCGCTCGGCAGTGCGACGCCTGGAGCGACTGGCGGCGCCATGGGGGCCGAGATGGAACCCGACGATGCCCCGACCTTCGCTCCTTGCGAAGATGCGCCCGGCGGCGCCGCGCTGACGGCTGGCGGCTTTTGCACCGGTTGCTCGCCCGATTCGGTCAACTGCACGGTCCAGGCCCGCTGTTCGCCGGTATCGACCTCGAAAAAGCCGGTGCGGTCGTAACCGCGCGCCAGGCAATCGCCGATGCCGCGGATCGTAAACTCCTTGTCGCGGGTGCACATATAGGCTTGGCCCATCCATTCGCCGCCGCGATCGTAATCGATGGCGTAGACATAATAATAACGGGCGACAAGATTGCCTTTGAGCACCGTCTCGCAGCTGCGCGCCGGCAGGTTCCACCAGCCTTCCGTGGTCCAGCCTTGGCCGTCCTTGTAGCCGATGGCGACGCCGACCCGGCCCGACGTGTTGTTGCAGAGCCGGAAGTCCGCGGCGGCGGGTCCCGCCGAGGCCGTGAGCACGAGAAATCCCAAAGCCAGCGCGCATACTCCGCTCATTCCCGCGGAAGCGGGACTCCAGCGTTGGGTCCCCGCTGGCGCGGCGGCACGCGGCAAGCGCAATGCTCTCGGATAAATCGGCTGGCCCATAATCCGTCCAGAATCCGGTCAATGATCAAGGTCTGTCAACGACGATGGCGCGGAAGTCGGTGACGTTGGTGAACGTCGGGCCGGGCGTGAATAAATCGCCGATGCCGTTGAAAAACCCCGTGGAATCGTTGTCGGCGAGAAAGGCGGCGGGATCGAGGCCGGCGGCTGTGGCCCGCGCCAAGGTCGTATCGTCGATAAAAGCGCCGGCCGGATCGTCCGGCCGCCCGCGGCCGCCGTCGGTGCCGTCGGTATCCGCCGCCATTGCCGCGATTCCCTTGGCGCCGGCAAGATGGATGGCGAGCGCCAGCGCATATTCCTGGTTCGGTCCGCCGCGGCCGCCGCCTTTGAGCGTGACCGTGAGCTCGCCGCCGGACAGGATCGCCATGCGGCGGTGGGTCGCGGCAAAGTCGCGGGCGAGCCGCGCATGCGCGGCGGCGACCTCGCGGGCCTCGCCCTGCAAGCGGTCGCCCAGCACCAGGCAGTCATAGCCCGCCTCCCGGACCCGGGCCTGCGCCGCCGCCAGCGCATCGGCCGGCCGGGCGACGATCCGGTAGTCGGTCTCGGCAAAGATCCGGTCGCCGGGTTTGGGGGATTCATTGCCGGGATCGTTGAGCGCGCGAATGACCGCCTCCGGAAGATCGAGCCGGTATTTGTCGACGATGGTCCGGGCGTCGGCGAGCGTCGTCGGGTCCGGCACCGTCGGCCCCGAGCCGATCACCGCGGGATCGTCGCCCGGCACGTCGGAAATGACCAGCGTCACGACGCGAGCCGGGCGGGCGAGGCGGACGAGGCGGCCGCCTTTGATGCGGGAGAGGTGCTTTCGGACGCAATTGATCTCGCCGATATTTGCCCCGCTCCGCAGCAGCGCCCGGGTGACGGCCTGCTTGTCGGCGAAACTAATGCCAGGCGCCGGCGCGATCCAGTTCGCCGAGGCGCCGCCGGACAAAAGCACCAGCACGAGATCGTCCGCGCCGGCCGCGTCGGCAAAAGCGAGCGCCCGCTCCGTGCCTTCGAGCCCGGCCTCATCGGGGACTGGATGTCCGGCCTCGACCATGGCGATGCGCCGGGTCGGCCGGCCATAGCCGTGGCGGGTCACCGCAATCCCGTCGAGCCGCTCCTCGGGGATGGACGCGAGATAGTGCTGTTCGGCCACCTCGGTGAGCGATCCCGCGCCTTTGCCGGCGGCCAGGACGATAAGCCGCCCGCGCGGCGGGGGCTCGGGCAGATTCGGCGGCAGACAGCGCGACGGGTGCGCGGCGCCGACCGCGGCGCGAAACAGGCTTTCGAGCAATTCGCGCGATTGCGTCGCCAATTCGAACCTTCACCGCCGGCGCGGGCTATGGACCCCGACTATGGACCGCGACCTGGGAACTATGGAAAGTGTCCGGCCGCATCTTTATCTTCTCCATAGCTAACCCGCGGAGAAGATCATGGCTACCGACCCGAATACCCGCACGGAACTCGAGGCCGCCGTCTACCGCCGCCTGGTCGAGCATCTGCGCTCGCGCACCGACGTGCAGAACATCGAGATGATGAATTTGGCCGGCTTCTGCCGCAACTGCCTGTCCAACTGGATGAAAGACGCCGCCGACGCCAAGGGCGTGCCGATGACGAAGGACGAGAGCCGGGAGCTGGTTTACGGCATGCCGTTCGATCAATGGCGCGCCAAGTACCAGAAAGAGGCCTCGCCCGAGCAAAAGGCGGCATTCCAAAAAGCAAGCCAAAAGCACTGACGCGCCGCCGCCCGGCTCGCCGTCCTGTGCAGAGCGTGGATGAATGCGGTAGCGCCTTGACCGGAGGCGCTGCACCTTCGAATTGTGCGGGCTCATCGTAAGGAGTCTCCCGCAATGGCCACCGCCGCCGCCGCCACAGACGACCAGCCCGCTCACCGTTTCGCCAAGGATCAGCTCAAGGCCTTCGTCGAGCGCGTCGAACGGCTCGAGGAAGAAAAGAAGGCGCTCTCAGACGACATCCGCGACGTCTATGCTGAAGCCAAAGGCAACGGCTTCAACGTCAAGACGCTGCGCGTCGTGGTGCGCCTGCGCAAGCAAGACGCCAACGAACGCAAGGAGCAGGAGGCCATTCTGGAGACCTACCTGCACGCCCTGGGGATGCTGTAGTCGCCGCACACCGGATGGAAAGTTACTGCAGCGAAGCGGTTTGTGTTTGCGTCGCGTAATTCACCGTCGGCACAAAGGCGATCGCCGCGCCGCTGAAGCGGTCTTGCGACAGGCCGGGATTGGGATCGGCCGCGAACGTCATCTTCACCGCACTGCGCGGTTTGATCATCAACGCCGCCAGCGACCGGAAATCGCGGTCGCCCAATGCCGCGGTCGTGAGGAAGCGCTTGACGCTTGGCGACAGCACGATGGCGCGCAGCCAAGGATTGGCGACATGCGCGCCGCTTTTGATCACCATCAGCGACGAGGCGCTGGCTGTCATGATCGCGGACGCGACCTGATCGGCGGCGCGCTTGACGGCGATCGTCGTCTTGGCGGGGATTTCCTGCCGCGCCGCGAGCGCCGCGGCGCGCAGCGCGGCGATGCCCGTAGTGGCAGTGTCGATGGCGGCAGTGCCCTCGGCGCCGCTGCCAGCCGCGCCGTCGCGGGAATCGGCGTAAGCAAGCGCGAGTCCGCTGCCATGATCGATTGCGCCGGTGCTCTCTTGGTCGGCCTCGGCCGTCTCGCTGCGGCGATAGGCGATCTCGGCCAGCGGATTGGCGACCGCCATGCCGTCAGGCGGGCCTTCCCAGTAGCCGCGGGCGGCGATGATCTGGTTCGGGGTTGGCGCAGTCGCGGTCGGGATCGGGCGAACGATCGGAGCGGGCGGCTGATTGTCAGCGGCTTTCGTCGGCGTGCGCAAAACCGGGGCGATATGCACGAGCTTTAATTTATCGATCGCGCGCTCGACCTTGGCGGTGACGTTACGGATCACGGTCGGCTTCTTTGCCGCCGTCACATCGAGCCCGGCGAGCAGCACCGGCTTCGACTGATAGCTCACCGGGGTGAGCGTCGCGTCGGCGTCCTCGTCCTCGTCATCCCGCGCCAGGCCCAAAAGCTTGGCGAAAGGATTGGTCGCGGCCGGCCGCTCATTGCTCGCCAGCAAAGTGTCGACATTGATGCCGGCACTGCGCGCAGCTTCGAGCGAGTTCGCCGACGGCATGGCGCCGCGCTTGGTGACTTCGGCCAGCGCCAGCCCATAACCGGGGAGCGGCTTGCCGTCGGTCGGGATTTGCACCGTGCGGCCGTCCGGGAACACGCGCTGCAGTTGCTCGCGGGTCATGCGCGGCCACATCCGGATGCCGCCAACGTCCATGTGCACGAAGGGCGAGCCGGACTCGGGATAGAAGCCGACGCCGCCGCGCGCCAGGCGCAGACCGATTTCGCGGACCTGTTCGAGCGAGACGCCGGGAACGTAGAAGTCCATGGCGCGGCCGAGAATATGCTGGCTGTAACGCGCCACGCCCTCGCTGCGGCGGCGCAGCATGGCGTTGGTCGCAGGCGAGCGATAGCCGCACACCACCTGGATCGGCTCCTTCGACCCGGCTTCGCGTTGCACTTCCCAGACCAGATCGATCAGGCGCGGATCCATGTCGGTGGCTTCGCCGCGCCGCCAGTCGCGCAGGAACCAGTCGAGCTTCTTGATCGCCGCATCGTCGTAGCGACCGTCGCGCTTGTAGGTGATGGTGATGTCTTCGCCGGTATGGATGTGGTGCAGGGTGATGGTGCGGGTATCGCCCTCGGCCACCGCGTTTTGCAGCGCGCGCGAACCGAACAGAAACAGCAGAAGGGCAAGACCGCACGAATAGCCGGCGCGCGCCGCGAACAATCGACCAGTCTTCAGCCCCGCCTTGGCAACGTGCACTGGCAATCCCGCATTGACGCATTGGCAGCGCCGACCTCGCGGTCTTAACCGCGCGGTAACGCTAACACATTGCTAATTTGGGAAGGGTTAACGAGACTTTAGCGTCACCCCATCCCCGACACCACTAATAGGGCTAACGGGGCAGTGTGGCAAAATATGGCCGCTCCGCCACAACCGTGGCGGTTGCGGCCCGAAGTGGGGAAAACTGGTTAACATGCGTAAACTGGCCGGCGTAAACCCGCTGGGCCGCCAGGCGGTTTAGCGCTCGACGGTCTGGCTGGTTTCCTTGGCCCGGCTCACTTTCTTGGGGTGCGCGGCGGCGTGGCGCTTGACCGGCTGGGGCGGCGCAGGCGGGGCCGAGTTGAAGCCGCCGAACAGCCGCGAGAAGAAATTGTCGCCGCTACCGCCGGTAGCGGTCCTGCCGTTCGGATAGTAGCTCCCGCTGCCGAACAGGCCGCCGTGGCCGAACAGCGACGGCTGGTCCGGCATCGCCAGCACTTCGCGGTGGCTGATGTCCTCTTTGTGCTCGATCGGGATGTCGGCGTCCTTGCGATCGCCCTTGAGGATGGCGATGAGCGTCTTGTCGCGGCCGTAAATGTCGTCGCGGAATTCGAGCTTGCCCGCGCTGTCGACGAAGGCAGTCTGATAGGTCAGGTTGACCGGCACGAATTGCGGGAAGTCGATATTGACCTCGTTCGGGCCGAACATCTTCTTGATGCGCTCTTCGGTATAGCCGTCGTTCGGGCGCACCAGCGACAGCAGCACTTCGGCGTAGTGCGCCGGATCCTGCACCCGCATGCAGCCGTGGCTGTAGGCGCGCTTGGCATAGGCGAACAGATATTTGTCCGGCGTGTCGTGCTGGTAGACCAGGAACTTGTTGGGGAAGTTGAAGCGGATGCGGCCGAGCGCGTTGCCGTCGCCCGGCGGTTGCCAGATGTGCACGCTGCCGTCCGGATTCTGTGCGACCTTCAAGCCCATCCGCTCAAGCACCGTCGGGTCCTGCTGTAATGCCGGCAGGTATTCGTGGTTGACGATCGACGGCGGCACGTTCCAGGTCGGATTGATCGTGATGAATTTCATCTCCGCCGTCATGATCGGCGTCACGGTATCGGGCTTGCCGATCACGATCTTGGTCTTCCACGCCTGCTTGCCGTCATGCATGACGCGCAGCGTGTAGTCGGGCAGATTGACGATGACGTAGGTGGCCGGAAAATCGTGCGGCGCCCAACGCCAGCGTTCCATGTTGGCGACGATGACGTCCTCGACGTGATCGGGCCGCGGGCCGTTGATGGCGTCGACCGTCGCGGCGGTCAGCGTGCCGGTCACCGCGATCTGGTGTTCTTTCTGGAACTTCTTCACCGCTTCGGCGAGCGCCTTGTCGTAGGTCGTGCCGCCGTCGCCGAGCACGCCGAGCCGCTCGCGCAATTCCGGCACGCGATTGTCCTGCATGCCGATCTTGAGCGCCGGTCCGTTGGCGAGCGCCGGCTTGCCTTTGTCGAGCTTGCCGGCGCGGATTTCCGCGAGCTTGGCCTTGAGCGTCAGGTAGCCCGGCGTATGCGGCTCATAGGAATCGAGCGCCGAGGCCACGTCCTTGGCATCGGCGACGCTGGCAAGCACGTCGGCCGGCTCCGGCGCCGGCCTGTCGTATTGGATATCGGCGGAGACGCGCGAGAAGGCGACGCGGCCAATGCTGGCATGATGTGCATAAGTGATGATCGACGTGGTCAGCTCGATCTCGGCATTGGCAAGATCGGCCGGCGTGGTCAGCGCGGCGAAATTCGGCACCGGATAGTCGGACGGAAACAGGCCGTCGGCATCGACATGGCCGAGATAGGCGATCGCCGCCTTGGCGCCGGCATTGGGCTGACCGTCGGTGATCCACAGCGGCTTGTAGTTGCGGCCGGAATAGAACGCGTCGATCTGCATCCGGTCTTTTTTGTTGCTGATCATGTGGTCGAACTTGCCGTTGGCGAGTTCGCGCAACTGATCGGATATGGCGACGTCGGGTCCCGGGGGCGCGGCGGGCGGCGCCGCGGCTGTCTCAGGACTGGCGGCCGCAGGCGTGGTCACCGTCGCGGCTGAAGGGGTAGCCGAAGCCGGGCTAGCCTGCGCCGCGGCAGGGGATGCCGCTGCCGGAGCCGGGCTCGTCGTCGCGCTGCCGGAAACATCGGATTTTGGCGTTGCCGTCGCGGGCGCGGCTGCCGGAGCCGCACTGATCGGGGCGGCGCTGGAAGGCGCGGCGCTAATGGGCTTGTCGCTCGGCGCGTTTGCCGGGTCGGCCAAGACGCTGCCAGCGGAGGCGGCGAGCAGGAGAGCGACGGCGGTCGAGGCCAGCAACCGAACGACACGAATCCCGGGCATTACGTATTCTCCCTCACGGCCGATGCGGCCGGAAAACGCATACACATTGGGATAAGCGCCCCCAATTATGGCATCTGCCGCTTTGATTGCGTCGCGGCCGCGGCACCCTACGTGAGCCGTCCGATTTTGTCCTGTGATCTGCGGGAATAAATCAGGCGAATTTCGGAGGCTGTCGCTCCGCGGCCACGGTTTCGCTATCCCCTTCGCCGCCCCCAGCTTTTCCTCCCCCGCTTGCGGGAGAGGGAAGGCTGGGGGATAGGCCGAGCGCTTCGAGCTTGCGGTAGAGCGTGGAGCGGCCGATTTGCAGCCGCCGCGCGACTTCCGACATTTGTCCCCGGTAATGGGTAATGGCGTACCTGATCAGCTCGGCTTCGATCTCGTCCAACGGCCGCACCTCGCCCTCGGTATCCAACAAAGCCATGGCGTCGCCCGGCGTCGGCGGTGAGACCGCGGTCGAAGCGGACGCCGCCTCGCCATAAGGCAGCGGGGCGAGGGCCGCTATATCGTCGGCCGGCGCCACTGAAGGCGCTTGCGCCGCCGGTGTGGCTTCGTCCAACGCAGCCGCGGGCCTCATGCCGATTTGGGCGGCGATTTGCGGAAACTCATCGAGCCCGACGGCGTCGGTTTCGGCGAGCACGACGGCGCGGAACACGGCGTTTTCCAATTGCCGGATATTGCCGGGCCAATGGTGTGCGGCAAGAACGCGCAGCGCCTCGGGGGTGACGACGCGGATGCGCTTGCCTTCTTCCGCGGCAAAGCGCGCCAGGAAATGCCGGACCAGCGCCGGGATATCAGCGGCGCGCTCGCGTAGCGGCGGCACCGCGATCGGGAAAACATGCAGCCGATAAAACAAGTCCTCGCGGAAACGGCCGGCTTTGACGTCGGCGATCAGATCGCGATTGGTGGCCGAGATAAGCCGCACGTCGACTTTCACGGGCTTCCTCGCGCCGACCGGCTCGACCTCGCCTTCCTGGATGGCGCGCAGCAGTTTCACCTGCGCCGGCGCCGGCAATTCGCCGACCTCGTCGAGGAACAAGGTGCCGCCGGAGGCTTCGACAAATTTGCCGACATGGCGTTCGGTGGCGCCGGTGAACGAGCCCTTCTCGTGGCCGAACAAAATCGAACTCGACGAGATTTTCCGGCATCGCGCCGCAATTCACCGCGACGAACGGTTTGGCCAGACGCTCGCCGGAGCCATGGACGGCGCGCGCGATCAATTCCTTGCCGACGCCGGATTCGCCGGAGATCAAGACCGGGATGGTGGACGCCGCCGCCTTCTCCGCGACGCGGATCACGGCATGCATCACGGCGCTTTTGGTGATGATGTCGCCAAAGCCGAGCGTGCCGGATTGGCTCTTTTTCATCCGCGCCAGCTCGCCTTCCAGCGCGCTGGTATTGAGCGCGTTGCGCAAACTCACATGCAGCCGCTCGGCGCCGACCGGCTTGACCACGAAATCGACGGCGCCGCCGCGCATCGCGGAAACCACATTGTCGATGCCGCCATGCGCGGTCTGCACGATCACGGGCACGTTGATCCCCGACTGGCGCATCTTCGCCAGCACGCCCATGCCGTCGAGATTGGGCATCACCAGATCGAGGATCACGCAATCGATCCGCGCGCCGTCGGGGCCCGTCAGCAGCGCCAGCGCCGCGTCGCCGGAATTGCGCACCATCGTCTCGTATTCGAACTTGTGCAGCGTGGCTTCAAGGAGCCGGCACTGCACCGGATCGTCATCGACAATAAGGATGGTCATGAATGCCCCGGCGGCCTTGATGGCGCCCGCTGTGCCGTTTCGGGTCACTTTGCGGCAGGAGGCTTAAGAGGGTGTTAAGCGACCGAGCAAACCACGGTCCGTTTCCCGGGCGCAGTGCAGCACGGAGCGCAGCGGAGTGGTGCGCTGTAGACCCGGGATCGTTTCAGATACCGAGCTTGAAACGATCCCGGATCAGCGGCGCAGCGCTGCGCGCTGCACCGCGTCCGGGAAAACGCATGCGTGCGCTTCTCACATCCGCGCCAGAAGCTACCGCACACTCCGCAGCGTCAGCCCCGCAACGCCAAGCGCGAGATTGACGCCGACATTGCCTTCGACCGAGAGCGGCTGCAGCGCGACCGATTTGTGCGAGCCGCCGAGGAGCGCATTGGCGCCGACGCCGACGCCGAGCGACGCGCTGCCGGAGCCGCCGACATAAGTGCCGGCCAAGGCGCCATGGTGATAGCCGTTGACCGGAGCAAAGACAGCCCAGGTCATGACGCCGCCGCCCTTGACGCCGAGATCGAGGCCGAGCCGGCCGATATGACCTTCGTAATTCTCCGGCGGGCCATTGTCGGGGGCGAAGCTGCAGCGGATTCTTTGATGCGAGCCGATGATGAGGCCGAGACTCGCGGATGTCTTGTAGGTGAGCAGGCCGATCTTTGTGCCGCCCGACTGCTGCGCCGCGGCAGGAATTGTCAGCGCTGCAGCAAGAGCGAGGCCTAAGAGAGTACGGGCATGCTTCGTCATGATCGGTCTCCCATTGCGGTTGGCGCGCCCCGCCCAGTCGCTGGTCTTATTGCGCGGTAAAGAGCATAGCTGGCATCGGTCGGCAAGATCGCGGGGCCGCTCTTTGGCCGGCTTGATTCACGGCCGCCGGCCTATTTGAATGCCGCGGCCTCGCACTTGAGTTGTGAAAAAATGCCCGCTCCCGACACCAAAACCGTACTCGCCGGCCTGTGGCGCGGCGCCGGTCACGACGACGCGGCGCTGCGCCAAATTCAGTTCACCGGATCCGAGCCGGTGTTGCCGTCGTCGTTCGCGGTCGGCACGGCGGCGCAGGCGACCATCGGCGCGGCGGCGCTGGCCGCGGCGGAGCTGTGGCGGCTGCGGAGCGGACGCCGCCAAAACGTCGGCGTCGATATGCGCCATGCGGGAATCGAATTCCGCAGCGAGCGTTATCTGCGCGTCGACGGCCAACAGCCGCACGAATATCACGACGACCTCGCCGGGCTTTATCGCTGCGGCGACAGCCGCTTCGCGCGGCTGCACACCAATCTGCCGCATCATTGCAGCGGGCTGCTCAAGCTCCTTGGCGTGCCGCACGACAAAACCGCGGTGCAGTGCGCGCTCGACGGCATGACCGCCGAGGCGCTCGAGAGTGCGGCGGCCGAAGCCGGCCTCGTCGTCACCGCGTGCCGTTCGTTCGCCGAATGGGACCGCCATCCGCAAGGCCAAGCGGTGGCGAAGCTGCCATTGTTCAGCATCGAGAAGATCGGCGATGCGCCGCCGAATAAACTCGCGACGGCGGATCGGCCGCTATCCGGCGTAAAGGTGCTGGATCTCACGCGCATCATTGCCGGCCCGGTCTGCGGCCGCACGCTGGCGGCGCATGGCGCCGATGTGCTGCTCGTCACCGCCAAGCATCTGGCGTCGATGCTGCCGTTGGTCATGGATACGGGCCGGGGAAAATTATCGACGTCGATCGATCTACGCGAGGCGGGCGGGCGCGAGACGCTCGCCGCGCTGGTGCCTAATGCCGACGTCTTCGTGCAAGGCTATCGGCCCGGCGCCATCGCCGCGCATGGTTTCTCGCCGCAAGACGTCGCGCGGCGCCGCCCCGGCATCGTCTATGCCTCGCTGTGCGCTTACGGGCACGCGGGCCCGTGGGCCAATCGGCGTGGATTTGACTCGCTGGTACAAACCGCGAGCGGATTTAATGTCGCCGAAGCCGAAGCCTTCGCTTCGCCCATGCCGAAGGAGCTGCCGGCGCAAGAGCTCGATCACGCCACCGGTTATCTGCTCGCCTTCGCGGTCATGACGGCGCTCAAGCGTCAGGCCGAGGAGGGCGGCTCATGGCACGTGCGGCTGTCGCTGGCGCAAACCGGCTATTGGCTGCGCCAGCTCGGCCGCATCGACGGCATGACTTGCCCGGATCCCAAATTAGACGACGTGCGCGATTGTCTGGAGGAGACCGCAAGCGGCTTCGGCCGGCTCACCGCCGTCCGCCACGCCGCCGTAATGTCCAAAACGCCGCCGCATTGGTCGCGGCCGAGCGTTCCGCTCGGCACCGATGTGCCGGCTTGGCCGAGCGAGTGACTTAGTAGGGCCCGCAATAGCGCGGCGATACGCGAATCCATGCGCCGTCGGGACGCTGGATGTAACAGCCGCGGTGCCAATAATAGTAGCCGCCCTGGCGTTGCTCGCCCTGTGCGCCGATCATGGCGCCGGTGGTGGCGCCGATGATTGCGCCCGCTGCCGCACCGCGGCCGCCGCCGACCGCCCCGCCGATTGCCGCACCGGCGGCGCCGCCGAGGATCGCTCCGCCAAGCGCGCCGCCTTGCGCCGCTGCTTCATGCAGCGGCATCGCCATGGCCGTCGCAAGCAATGCCGCGATCCCGATCTTCCGAATCATTTTTGCTCTCCATTTCGCGTAACTGACCTCACACCATCACTGCGCCTGCCGCCTTGAGCTAAATCAAACAGCGACAGCCCGAAGGATGCCGTGCGGCCAACCGCTTGACCCTACATCGCTCGTTCACGCCAAGGACCGGGATCATCGTTCGGATGAGCCGGGTGCGGATCGGCGGCCTTGCGGGAGCCTTAAGGTTGCGCCACATGAAGCCCCGGTGAGGTCAGGTCAGCACATGCCGAAAACCGCAAAGAAAACTGCCGCCAAACGCTCCGCCGGGCATGCGCCGGCTACTCGCAAATCCGCGCTCGGCAAATTGCCGGAATGGAATCTCGATGACCTTTATTCCGGTCTCGACGATCCGGCCATCAAGCGCGATCTCGACCGCATCGATGCCGAATGCATCGACTTCGAGACCGCCTATAAGGGCAAGCTTGCCGCGATGGCGGGCGGCGCAGACGGCGGTTCGGCGCTTGCCGCGGTGGTGCGACGCTACGAGGCGATCGACGATGTGATGGGCCGGCTCGGCTCCTATGCCGGGCTCGTTCATGCCGTTGACACGGTCGATCCGGCACGCACAAAGTTTTACGGCGACATGCAGGAGCGCATGACGGCGGCCTCCACGCATCTTCTGTTCTTCACGCTGGAGCTCAACCGCGTCGACGACGCGGTTCTCGATGCGGCGATGGCCGATCCGGCGCTCGGCCATTATCGGCCCTGGCTCGAAGACGTGCGGCGCTACCGGCCGTATCAGCTCGAAGATCGCGTCGAGCAGCTGTTTCACGAAAAATCGGTGACCGGCTATTCGGCCTGGAACCGGCAGTTCGACGCCATGATCGCCAAACTGCGTTTCAAGGTTTTGGGCAAATCGCTCGCCATCGAGCCGACGCTCAACCTGATGCAGGATCGCTCGGGCTCAAAGCGCAAGGCCGCGGCGCAAGCGCTGGCGAAGACGTTTGCGGAAAACGTGCAAGATTTTGCGCTGATCACCAATACGCTCGCCAAGGACAAGGAAATCTCCGACCGCTGGCGCGGCTTCGCCGACATCGCCGACGCGCGGCATCTCGACAATCGGGTCGAGCGCGAAGTAGTCGACGCGCTGGTGTCCGCCGTGCGTGCTGCCTATCCGCGGCTGTCGCACCGCTACTATGCGCTCAAAGCCAAATGGTTCGGCAAAAAGAGGCTGCCGCACTGGGATCGCAACGCGCCGCTGCCGACCGTCGCGCAGCGCACCGTCGGCTGGACCGAAGCGATGGACACCGTGCTCACCGCCTACGGCGCGTTCTCGCCAAAAATGGCGGCGATCGCCGAAGAGTTTTTTGCCAAGCGCTGGATCGACGCGCCGGTGCGGCCGGGCAAGGCGCCGGGCGCGTTTGCGCATCCGACCACGCCGTCGGCGCATCCCTATGTGCTGCTCAACTATCAGGGCAAGCCGCGCGACGTGATGACGTTGGCGCATGAGCTCGGCCACGGCGTGCATCAGGTGCTGGCTGCGCCGAACGGCGCGTTGATGGCGCCCACGCCGCTGACGCTCGCCGAGACCGCGAGCGTGTTCGGCGAAATGCTGACGTTCCGCAAACTGCTGGCCAATACCCGCGGCAGCAAAGAGCGTAAGGCGATGCTCGCCGCCAAGGTCGAGGACATGATTAACACCGTGGTGCGGCAGATCGCGTTCTACACCTTCGAACGCGCCGTCCATACCGAACGCAGGAACGGCGAACTCACGGCCGCGCGCATCGGTGAATTATGGCTCGACGTGCAACGCGAAAGCTTAGGCCCCGCGATCGAACTGAAGCCCGGCTACGAGACGTTCTGGGCCTATATCCCGCATTTCGTCCATTCGCCGTTCTACGTCTATGCCTATGCGTTCGGCGATTGCCTGGTCAATTCGCTCTACGCCGTCTATGAGCACGCCTCCGACGGCTTTGCCGAACGCTACCTCGCCATGCTCTCGGCCGGCGGCACCAAGCATTATTCCGAGCTGCTCGCCCCGTTCGGGCTCGATGCCCGCGATCCCGGCTTCTGGCAGGGCGGGTTGGGCGTGATTGAGCGGCTGATTGAGGAATTGGAAGGCTTGGGCTGACGCCGCATGGCGAACCGCGAAAAACCCGACCGCGAAAAAAACCGCTTCTCCGCCCGCGCCGCGCGCTACGCCCGCGTCGGCGCCAATGTCAGCGGCGTGGCGGCGCGCTATGCCGGGCGGCGGATGCTCGGCGGTACGGCCAATCGTGCGAGTGAAGCGACTGCGGTGGCGTCGGCGCTCGGGCGGCTGAAAGGTCCGCTGATGAAGGTCGCGCAACTGATGGCGACCATCCCGGATCTGCTGCCGCCGGAATACGCCGCCGAATTGCAGAAGCTGCAGAGCGAAGCGCCGCCGATGGGCTGGGCCTTCGTCAAGCGCCGCATGATGGCGGAGCTCGGCCCCGACTGGGAGAAGAAGTTCAAAAGCTTCGAGCATCAGCCGGCCGCCGCGGCCTCGCTCGGCCAGGTGCACCGGGCGCGCTCGCTCGACGGCGCGGCGCTTGCCTGCAAGCTGCAATATCCCGACATGCAGTCCGCGGTCGAAGCCGACCTGGCGCAGCTCGAATGGCTGCTGGCGATCCGCCGCCGTTTCGATTCCGCGCTCGATACCTCCGAGATCGGCAAGGAGATCGGCGCCCGCGTGCGCGAGGAGCTCGACTACCGGCGCGAGGCCAAGCACGTCGCGCTCTATCGGGAAATGCTCGACGGCAGCGACATCGTACGCGTGCCGCGCGCCTGGCCCGAATTGTCGACCGGCCGGCTCCTCACCCTCGATTGGCTCGACGGCACGCGCATGCTGGCGCACAGGAACGATCCGCTTGCCGTGCGCAACCGGCTGGCAACCGCGATGTTCACCGCCTGGTGGTTTCCGTTCAGCCGGTTCGGCGTCATCCACGGCGATCCGCATCTCGGCAATTACACGGTCTTTGCCCGTGGCGGTGAACCCGCCGGCATCAATCTTCTCGATTACGGCTGCATCCGCATTTTCGCGCCGAAATTCGTCGGCGGCGTGGTCGACCTTTATCACGGGCTCCTGCACGGCAAGGACGATCTCATCGTCAATGCCTACGAGACCTGGGGTTTTCGTAAGCTGTCGCGCGACGTCATCGACACGCTCAATATCTGGGCGCGCTTCATCTATGCGCCGCTGCTTGACGATCGCGTGCGTAGCGTCGCCGACGGCGTGGCGCCGGGCGAATACGGCCGGCGCGAAGCGTTTCGCGTCCACCAGGCGCTCAAGAAGAAAGGCCCCGTCAAAGTGCCGCGCGAATTCGTCTTCATGGACCGCGCCGCGATCGGGCTCGGCGCGGTGTTCCTGCATCTCGGCGCGGAGCTGAACTTTTATCGGCTGTTCAATGAGGCGATCGAGAAGTTCTCGCTCGATCGCGTCGACAAGCGCCAGGCCGCGGCGCTGGCAAGGGCGGGGCTTGCGTAGGGTGGGAAAAATCGCCTGTCGCAGCATATAAATTTGGAAGACATGCGAGCGATTTTGCCCGCATGGTGAGGCGGAGCCGCGTGGGCATTGCGTTCAAGCTTACGGCAACCACCGCGGCCGCGCGAGCAATGCCCGCCCTACAAAGGGCGATGGAAAGTTAGCAGCACTCGCAGTCGATACCGTCGAGCGCCACAAGCGCGTTCTTCATGAAGGCCGGCGGCAGGTCGTCCTCGCTCACCTCGGCAAGCGGCTTGAAGATCTTGTAATGATGCCGCCCCGCCGCGGTCCAGAACACGACATGGGTTTCGATCGGCGGGCAGCCCGGCACCGCGCAGGCGATTTCCGAGACCATGACGGTTTCGTCGGCCCCGAGCGCAAATCGCGCGAGCGTCCAGTCCCGCACCCGGTCGAGCGCAGCGTCCCGGACGGGGCTTTTCTTGGTAAAGCCAAGCATGGCACAACAAGATCAAGACGAGGCCGGCGAGGTCAAGCTTGTACTCGGGCCGGCCTACGGCCGGACCCGGGTGCCCGGCCATCATGACATGATGCATGAAAGGGAGTGAACGTGGCCGAAACAGTACTGGCGGCGGTGCGCACCGGACCGAGCAAGACCGAAATCCGCGATTATCCGATGCCGGACATCCCGGAGGACGCGGCGCTGATGAAGATGGAGGTCGGCGGCATCTGCGGCACCGACGTCAAGCTCTACAAGCACCCGCCGTCCGCCGCGGCGGTCATCATGGGGCATGAGAATATCGGCACCATCGCCAAGGCCGGCCGCGAATTCACCCGCCGCAAGGGTTTTAAGGAAGGCGATCTCGTCTTCGTCGAGCATTATGTCTCTTGCGGCAAATGCGAATGGTGTCACGCCGGCCAATACCGCCATTGCGAGAACACCAATTGGCGCACCAATCCCGACGCCATCCGCTACGGCTACACCTCGGCGGAGAAGGCGCCGCATCTGTGGGGCGGCTTCGCCCAATACGTCTATCTGCCGTGGAACGCCGTGGTGCATCACGTGCCCAAGGGCGTCTCCGCCGAGCTCGCCGGTCTGGTGACGCCCTTGGCGAACGGCGTCGAATGGTCATTGTTCGACGGCGGCGTCGGCTACAACTCGACGGTTCTGATCCAGGGCCCCGGCCAGCAGGGCCTGTCTCAGACCGTGATCTGCAAGCAGGCCGGCGCCTCGCTGATCATTGTCACCGGCACCTCGAAGGACAAAGCGCGCATGGACGTCGCCAAGAAACTCGGCGCCGACCACGTCATCGACGTGCAGAAGGAAGACCCGCTCGCCCGCATCATGGACATCACCGGCGGCAAGGGCGTCGACGTGGCGCTCGACTGCACCGCCGGCGCCGGCACCATCCCGATGCTGCTCGGCATTGAGGCGCTCAAAAGGAAGGGCGGGGTGATCGTTGCGCAAGGCGAAATGGCGCAGTTTCCGAATTTCCCGCTGGAAAAATTCTGCGTGAAGTTCATCACCATGAAGAGCGCACGCGGCCACAGCTACAAGGCCTGCGAATTGGCGCTGGCGCAGCTCGCCTCGAAGCGCTTTCCGCTGGAGCTCGTCACCACCCACCGCTTCGGGCTCAACGATGTCGACCTCGCCATCCGCTCGGTCGGCGGCGAGGGCGTGCCCAACGTCATCCACGCCTCGCTGATGCCATGGATGTGAGCATGGATGTGAGGGCAGGGACTCCTTTTCTAGGCGCTGCGTTTTCCGGGCGCTGCACCGCGTCCGGAAAACGCGGGCGGTCTGACTGAAACCCGGCACGTTTTCGCTCGTTGTTCTCTGTTATGACCAAATTTTTAATCCGGAAATCGATTGCCGCATTGCAGGCCGAAGTGGCCGATCCGGAAATTCAGGCGCTGATCGCGCATGACGGGGTGCCGCTTAAGCGCAGCCTGACCGCCATCCATGTCGTGGGGCTCGGCATCGGCGCCATCATCGGCGCCGGCATTTTCGTTCTCACCGGGCATGCGGCCGCGGCCAATGCCGGCCCGGCGATCACGCTGTCGTTTCTGCTTGGCGCCGTGGTCTGCGGCTGCGCCGGGCTGTGCTACGCCGAGATGGCCTCGACCGTGCCGGTCGCCGGCAGCGCCTACACTTACGCCTATGCCACGCTCGGTGAGCTCATCGCCTGGATCATCGGCTGGGACCTGATCCTGGAATATGCGCTGGGCGCCACCACCGTCGCCATCGGCTGGTCCGGCTACGTCGTGAGCTTCCTGAAGGATTTTGGCATCGTCGTGCCGCCCGACTTCGCCAACTCGCCGCTGACTTACGATGCCGCGCAGCACGCCTGGCACACGACCGGCGCGGTGATCAATGCTCCGGCCATGGTGGTGATCGCCATGATGACGACGCTCCTCATCGTCGGCGTCCACGAATCCGCACGCGTCAACAACGTCATTGTCGCCATCAAGCTCGTCATCATCGTGACGTTCATCGCCGCCGCCGCGCCGCATGTCTCGACCGCGCATTGGGTGACGGCGAAAAACCCCGCCGGCGATTTCATTCCGCCCAACCTCGCCCCGGGCGAGTTCGGCTGGAGCGGCGTGCTGCGCGGCGCCGCGGTGGTGTTCTTCGCCTATATCGGCTTCGACGCAGTGTCGACCGCGGCGCAGGAAACCGAAGAATCCGCAGCGCGACATGCCGGTCGGCATTCTCGGCTCGCTCCTGATCTGCACCGTGCTTTATCTCGCGGTCGGCTTCGCGCTCACCGGCATCGTCGCCTATGACAAGCTCAACGTCGCCGACCCGATCGCGGTCGGCATCGACGCCATCGGGCTCACCTGGCTGTCTCCGGCGCTCAAGCTCGGCATCATTCTCGGGCTCACTTCGGTGATCCTGGTCGGCATGTTGGGCCAGCCGCGCATTCTCTATGCCATGGCGCATGACGGCCTGATGCCGCCGATCGCCGCCAAGGTGCATCCGCGATTTCGCACGCCTTATGTGACGACGCTGTTCACCGGCAGCATCGTCACCGTGCTCGCCGGATTGTTGCCGATCGGACTGGTCGGCGAGCTGGTCAGTATCGGCACGCTGTTCGCCTTCGCCGTCGTCTGTCTCGGCGTATTGGCGCTGCGCATCAAACAGCCCGATTTGGAGCGACCGTTCAAGACACCGGCGGTCTTTATCGTCGCGCCGCTCGGCGCGGCCTCGGCGTTCTTTCTGATGTGCGGTCTGCCGATCGACACCTGGCTGCGGCTTGGCGCCTGGTTCGTCATCGGGGTCGGCGTTTATTTCTTCTACGGCATCCGGCACAGCCGGGCGCAAGGCTGGAAAAGCCACGGTCCGGATGCGCAGCAGTCGAATTAGAAGTGCGTGGAATGATCAGGAGGGGATGAATGGGACAACTCGTCGACGGCAAATGGCGCACCGAGAATATCCTCGTTAATCACGACGACAAAGGGCTCTACTTCAAGCGCCCTTCTATTTTCCGTGACCGCATCGGCAGTGAAGCCCGGTCCGAGTTTCCCGCCGAGCCGGACCGCTATCACCTTTATTGCGCGGTCGCCTGCCCATGGGCGCATCGCGCCACGCTGATGCGCACGCTCAAGAAGCTCGAACCGTTCGTGACGCTGACCAATACCTTTCAGGAGCCCGATGGCCAGGGCTGGTCGTTCGGTGAAGCGGGCCACCTCGTGCCCGGCACCGACCGGCGGGTGCGGTGGCTGCACGAGCTTTATACGATCGCCGATCCTGCCTGCACGACCCGCGTCACCGTTCCCACGCTGTGGGACGCCAAGACGCGCCGCGTCGTCAATAACGAATCCTCCGAGATCATCCGCATATTCAACACGGCGTTCGCTCGCCTCGCGGAGCCGACGCCGGATTACTACCCGGAGGCGCTGCGCTCCGAGATCGACGCGACGAACGCGCTGGTGCTCAAAGGCGTGAACAACGCCGTCAACGGCTGCGGCTATTCGATTTCGCAGGAGGCCTACGACAGCTCCGTCAAAGAACTGTTCGAGACGCTGGACGGCCTGGAACAGCGTCTTTCCGGGCAGCGCTATCTGTGCGGCGAGGTCGAGACCGAAGCGGACTGGCGGCTGTTTCCGAGCCTGGTGCGCTTCGATCCCTGCTATTACGTCGGCTACAAGTGCAACCTGCGCCGGCTCGACGAATACCAAACTCTCTCGAACTATCTTCGCGATCTGTATCAGACGCCGGGCATCGCCGCAGTCTGCGACATCGCCGGCATGAAGCGCGGCGTCTTCGGCAAGGCCGGCCCGGTCGGCTCAAACGGCATCATCCCCGCTGGTCCCACGGTCAACTATGCGCGGCCGCACGATCGCGACCGTTTCGCGCGGCGGCATTGAACGTCCGGCAAGCGCTAGGCGACGATGACGTCAATCCAGTGGCGTGATAGTAGTCGGACAAATTCAAACGCAGGCGCTTCATGGATCCAATCTTCGTCACCCGCGGCGCTGCAAACGCTATCCCGATCTGGTTCGTGACCGCGGCGAATTATGCCGACGTGCGAAAAGCTTTGGGCCCGGAGCTTTCGGCTTTCGCCGAGGCCGCGGGATTTGAGCCGAAGGCGGGCCGCTATCTTCTGCTGCCGGGCAAGAACGGCAAGGGTGTGCTGGGCGGCGTGCTGTTTGGGCTTGAGGGGCCGGACGAAACGCAAGATCCGTTTTTTCCCGGCCGGCTGGCGCAGCTGTTGCCGGACGGCACCTACCGCTTCGCCAATGAGCCGCACGATGCGCGGCTCGCCGCGCTGGCGATTGCGCTCGGCCTGTACCGCTTCACGCGCTACCGCAAGGCCGAGGCGCGCGCGATCAAGCTCGATCTGCCGCAAGGCCTCGACCGCGACGACCTCCTGCGCGTCGTCGACGCGGTGACACTGGCGCGCGATCTGATCAATACGCCGGCGAACGACATGGGGCCGGCGCAGCTCGAACAGGCCGCGCGCAAGCTCGCTTCGCGTCATTCCGCCACTATCAACGCCGTGGTCGGCGAGGAGCTGTTGGATAAGAACTTTCCGTTGATCCACGCCGTCGGCCGCGCCGCCACCGCCGCGCCCCGGCTGATCGACCTCACCTGGGGTGACGACAAGCACCCGCGGGTGACGCTGGTCGGCAAGGGCGTCTGCTTCGACACCGGCGGGCTCGACATCAAGCCTGACACCGGCATGCTCAATATGAAGAAGGACATGGGCGGCGCGGCCACCGCGCTGGCGCTGGCGTCGATGATCATGGCGCGGGGGCTGAAAATCCGGCTGCGCGTGCTCATTCCGGCGGTGGAGAACTCGATCGCCGGAGCAAGCTTCCGCCCGCGCAACGTCTACACCTCGCGCAAGGGCATCACCGTCGAGATCGGCAACACCGATGCCGAAGGCCGTCTCGTTCTCGCCGATGCGCTGGCGCTTGCCGACGAGGACAAGCCCGAGCTCCTTGCCGACTTCGCGACGCTGACCGGCGCCGCGCGCGTCGCGCTCGGTCCCGACCTGCCGGCCTTTTTCACCGACGACGATGCGCTCGCCGCCGAGCTGATGCGCCATGGCTTAGCCGAGAACGATCCGCTGTGGCGGCTGCCGCTGTGGCGGCCCTATGAGGCGATGCTGGAATCCAAAATCGCCGATACCAACAATGTCGGCGGCAGCCAGGGCGGGGCCATCACCGCGGCCTTGTTCATGCGCCGCTTCGTGACCGCGAAATCCTGGCTGCATATCGACTTGTTTGCCTGGACCGCGGCGGCCAAAGCCGGCCGGCCCGAGGGCGGCGAATTGCAGGCGGCGCGCGCGCTCTATGCTATGCTCGCCGCGCGCTATGGCTGAACCGGCAAAGATGCGCGACTTCGATCCTCGCGTTACGCCAGCGCGCGCCGATCTCGCGGCGAAATTCCTCGAAGGCAAGGTAGCGGCGCCGCGTTACGTTAAGGGCCGCGTGTATGAAATCATCGCCCCGCAAGCGCCGCTGCGCCAAGAGCCGCGGCCGGACGCGCCGCTCGACACCGAGGCGCTCAAGGGCGAGCGTGTTACGATCTACGACAAGAACGAGGAAGGCTGGGCCTGGGGCCAGCTCGCCGCCGACAATTATGTCGGCTGGCTGCCGGTTGGCGCGCTGGCGCCACCCGGCGCTCCGCCGACGCATAAAGTAGCGGCCTTGCGCACCTTCGCGTTTCCCGGGCCGTCGATCAAATTGCCGCCCGTCGAGGCCTTCCCGTTCGGGGCCAAGTTCGCCGTCGCCCGCGTCGAAGATCGGATGGCGGCGCTGGATTCCGGATTTTACGTGCCGGCGGTTCATCTCAAACCGGTCGGCGACAACAATTCCGATTTCGTCGCGGTGGCCGAGCGCTTTCTCGGCGCGCCGTATCTGTGGGGCGGCAAGACCGTACTCGGGCTCGACTGCTCCGGCCTGGTGCAGATCGCGCTCGCGGCCTGCGGCGTCACATGCCCGCGCGACACCGATATGCAGGAGGAGGCGCTGGGAATGGCCGTCGGCGCTTCAACTTATTCCGAATTCAAGCGTGGCGATCTCGTATTCTGGAAGGGCCATGTCGCCATGGTGCGCGACGCCGTGAATTTCGTTCACGCCAACGCCTTCCACATGGCGGTGGCGAGCGAACCGATCGGCGAGGCCCTGGCCCGCATCCGTGCCGCGGGCAGCGAAGTCACCAGTGTGCGCCGGCTCGGGCGGTGAACGGTAGGTGGCATCGTCGCCTTGAGTGATCTACTGTTGCGGTCATTCGTCCCAGCGGGAGCAGGCGCGATGAACACTGAAACACCCCCTCTGAGCGTCCCGTCCATCACTCCGCAGGCACCGGCGTATCACCATTTGCTGCGCGTCAGTTTCTGGATCCGGGAGCTGCCGTTCGCCCTGGTTCTGATCCTGACCACGATCGGCGTCGCTTATACGAGCTTCTCGAAAACGCCGATCACCGGCTATTGGGAAATTCTCGCGCCGTTAATAGCGCTGGTCTGCGTCGGCGCCGGATGGGAAAACGCCGACGACAGTACAAAGAAATTTCGCTTGATTGCGACCCAGGCGCTGCACTGGATCGCCTTCATCGTGGTCATGAACATGATGCTGCTCGCCAGCGTGCAAAAAAGTTTCAACGCCAGCGCGACCGGGCTTGCGATCTTCACGCTGCTGGCGCTCGGCACCTTTACGGCGGGCGTGCATGTGCTGTCCTGGCAAGTCTGCTTGCTCGGCCTCGTCATGGCGCTCGGCATACCGGCGATCGCGTGGATCGAAAATTCGGCGCTGCTGCTCGTGCTGGTCGCCGGGGTGGTCGTCGCCATCGTCGGGGTGTTCTGGTGGCGCATCCGCGAGAGCCGCACGCACCAGCCGGCGTCATGACGCCGCGTCGGCTTGCCCCGGATGCCGGCCTGCGCGCTGCGGCAGGATGAGAAGACAGGCGATGATAAACACGCCGATCACCGCCGAGGCGATCGGGCGGCTCAGCGCCATGCCGCCATCTTTGATGGGCTTATCGAGGAAGTCGCCGACCGTGGCGCCGAGCGGCCGCGTCAGAATAAATGCCGCCCAAAACAAAGACACGCGCGAGATGTCTGTCCGGTAATAGAGAAGGGCAAGCACTGCCAACCCGGCTGAAAAGACCAACGCTCCACCTCCGTAGCCAAGCCCGGCCGAGTCTGCCATCCAGTCGCCAAGCGCCGTACCAAGGGTCTGGGAAAAAGTGATGGTTACCCAGTAGAACATTTCGACCCTCGGCGTAGCGACCGTCTGGACGTCGATCGAACCCAAGGCCCAGCGCCAGACTGCCAGGGAGGCGATGACACAACTCAACAATATCGCGACGCCACCAGGATAGCCGATCCCAAGAGACCGATCGACAAGATCAGCTAAAGCCGTGCCGACCGTGGTGGATGCAACGATTGCCGCCCAATAGAGCCATGGATTGAACTTCTCAACCAGGATCTGGAGAGCGACAGCCGCGATAAAGACAGCGAAGAAGATGCCGGTGCCAATCAGATACCCGCCATTGTGCGCGTTCTGATCCGCGTGCAGCCACGTCATCGTTACCGAATCGCCGCCGGTCTCGCCGAGAGTCGTCGCCGCGATCTTGATGATCCAGAAGATCAAGGTGACTTCGGGAACCTTATTCGCGGCTCGTTCGACGGCGTCCATCACATACTCTCCTCTGCGCCCGGCTCAAAACTTCAGCGAGCTAAACGCGGCGTTTTTGGAATTGTTCCGTTGCAGGACTTCGGGATTGCGCGCGCGACGACGTAGGCTCATCAGCGAAATATATGCAACTAAATTTTTCGTAAGTGGAGCACGCTCGCGCCAGCAGCCGAGACAATCGTTATTTAGTTCAAATCGGCAATTTGGAATTTGTCTAAGCTTGACTCGGGCGAATTGACATCGCGCGCGACCGGATATCCAGTGCGCATATTGGGAGAGTTGGAGACGGCGATGAAGTGGGGCTGCAAGCGTGCAATCGCCTCACTTCGAGTTTCTCCGCCTTACCTGACGATGTGCGCGGCGGTGCTGCTGCTATTCGTCAGTCCGGCAATGGCCGGCCCGCCTTACCTGTCCGATGATCCTGAGCCGACGGATTTCCGGCACTGGGAGATTTACGCATTCTCGCAAGGCATGGCGATGCAAGACGGCGTGAGCGGCGAGGGCGGCATCGACTTCAATTACGGCGGCGCGCCCAACCTGCAGCTCACGGCGACAGTGCCGGCGGCCTACGACTTTCCAGTTTCCGGATCGTCGGCAATTGGACCCGGCAACATCGAGCTTGCGGCAAAATATCGCTTCCTGACTCAGGATAATTTCGGGCTGGATGTCGCGGTGTTTCCCCGCGTGTTCCTGCCAAGCGGGTCGCCCAATGTCGGCGACCAGCACGCCTCCTACCTATTGCCGATCTGGATCGAAAAAGACTGGGACAAATGGTCCGCCTTCGGCGGAGGCGGCTGTGAGATCAATCGCGGAGGCGGCTCGCAAGATTTCTGTCTGGCGGGCGCAGTCGTCGCCCGTCAGGTCGCGTCCAATTTGCAACTCGGGCTGGAATTGTTCCATCAGACGCCGGATACCCAAGGCGGGGAAGCGACGACATCGGTCGGCGCCGGCATCAAATACGATCTGAGCGACAACTTCCACCTGCTCGGTTATCTGGGACGCGGCATTCAAAACGCCGAGGCGACCGATCGCTTCAATTGGTACGGCGCCGTGCTCTTCACGTTTTGACGACCTACTGGGCCGCCTTCATGCCGAGCGTCTTGGCAATCGCTCCGAGCTGATCGTTCTGTTCCTGGACGCTTTTGGCGAATCCGGCCGGGCCGTGCAGCACCATGATCTGACCGGTGTCGGCCAGACGCTTGGCGATGACCGGATCGTCCTCGGCGATTTTGCGGAAATCCGCGGCGATGCTTTCGCGCAAAGCAGCCGGCATGCCCTTGGGACCGAACAGGCCACCGGCGCTTTCCATGGTCAGTGCCGGATAGCCGGCCTCGGCCGCGGTCGGAATGTCCGGCGAGGCCGGCGCACGTTCCTTGCTGGTCACGGCCAGCACCTTGATGCGGCCCGCGCGCATCAGCGGCTGCACCACCGCGAGCGAGGTCGACAGCACCTGGATGCGGTCCGCGGCGAGGTCGTTCGGCGCCTGCATGATGTCGCGGTAGGGAACTTTGGTGATCTGCAAGTCCATCTTCTTGATGAAGCCTGACAGCAAAAAGTCCGAATTGCCGGTTGCCGCCGCGGCGTTGAGCTTGCCGGGTCGCGCTCGCGCCAGCGCCACAAGCTGCTCGACGGTCTCGACATGCAGCGAAGCCGACACCGATACCGCCAGCACCGTGACGTAAATCTGCACGATCGGCACCAGGTCGCGGGTATCATAGGTCGCCGCATCCTGCTCGTAGAGATGCGCGAGAAATGTGCCGGCCGGTCCGAATAACAGCGTGTGATCGTCATGCGCGTCGATGAAGGCGCCGATAGCGACAAGCCCGTCGCCGCCGGGGCGGTTCTCGACCACCACCGGCTTGCCCCAGCGCGTCGCAAGCCGATCCGCGAACAGCCGGGCGGTGATGTCGGTCGCGCTGGCGGCGCCGAACGGCAGGATCAGCCGCACCGTGCGGGTCGGATAGGTCTGCTGCGCCGGTGCGCTGCCGACAAATTGCAACGTGGCCGCGATTGCCAAAGCGGCGACGGCGATGAGCCTTCGCATCAATTCCTCCCCGTAAGCTTTTATCCAATACGATAGCAGAAATTGTGCGGGGCGGCTTGAGCGTTGCAGCCGCAAGTCTTAGCGGAAGCCGTCGCCTTCGTGCTGATCTTCGCCGCTGTCCGGGTCTTCGTCTTGGACGTAGTCGCGGCCGCGCAGGTATAGGCCGTGACCTGAGCCCCATGGCACGTAACCGCCCTTCGGCAATGGCGGACCGCCGATGCGCGCGACCATGTAAAGGCCGAAGCCGAGAATGACAAAGATCGGGATTGCCGGATTGAACCGGAAATGGACGCCGGCAATCATCGCGGCAGCGATCAGCACAATAACCGCGAACAGGACCTTGAGCATGTCTGCGATCCAACGGCGGCTCGAAATGCCTTAAATTATTCGTCGCCGGAGTAGAAAAATGGGTTCAACGGTATTGATCCGGCTACGCTGGCGTAGCCGCCAATGCTCCACTAACATCCGGGCCGATAACGGAATGGAAGGCTTATGCCGGGACGTGTCGAGGGTAAAGTCGCGCTCATTACCGGGGCGGGATGCGTGGGGCCGGGCTGGGGCAACGGCCGCGCCGCCGCGGTTCTATTCGCGCGCGAGGGCGCCAAGGTCTTTGCCGTCGACAAGAATGCGGAGGCGATGGCGGAGACCGTCGCCCGCGTCGGCAATGACGGCAACATCGTCACCCACGTCTGCGACGTGCTCGACGATGCGCAAGTTGGCGCCATGGTGGCGGCGTGCTGCGAGAAATTCGGCCCGATCGACATCCTGGTCAACAATGTCGGCGGCTCGGCGGCCGGCGGCGCCGCCGAAATGTCGGAAGAAATCTTCGACACTCAGATCGACTATAATCTCAAAAGCGTGTTTCTCACCTGCCGCCACGTTATCCCGGTGATGATCGGGAAGTCCGGCGGCGGCGCCATCGTCAACACCGCATCGACTTCCGGTATGCGCTATACCGGCTCGCCGCAGATCGGTTACGCGTCGTCGAAGGCCGCCGTCATTCAATTCTCGCGGGTGACCGCCGTGCAATACGCCAAGCACGGCATCCGCGTGAACACGGTGGTGCCGGGCCAGATGCATACGCCGATGGTCGAAACCCGCCTTGCCAAGCAACGCACCGGCGGCAACGTCGAGGCTTTGCTCAAATCGCGGGTCGCGCGCATCCCGCTCGGCTTCATGGGCGACGGCCGCGATACCGCCAATGCGGTGCTCTTCCTCGCCTCCGACGAAGCGCGCTTTATCACCGGCACCGAAATCGTGGTCGACGGCGGCATGACCGCGCGCTGCGATTGATCACCAAGGATTGAAATTGCATGGCTATCCGCGCCGACGATCTCACCCCGACCATCCCGCCGCCGGATCCGAATCCGAAAAAGCCGCGGTTCAAGCCGCCGCCGCTTGCCTGCGATTCGCATTTTCACGTGTTCGGACCGCACAACAAATTTCCTTATGCGGCGAATCGGCCGTTCACGCCGGCTGACGCGCCGAAGGAGGATTTGTTTCGCCTGCACGCGTTCCTCGGTTTCGAGCGCGGCGTGTTCGTCCAATCGACCTGTCACGGCAGCGATAACTCGGCGTTGGTCGATCTCTTGGCCGCCAGCGAGGGCCGCTATCGCGGCGCGGCTCTGCTCGAGCCATGGACGCCGCAGGCCGAGGTCGACCGTTTGGACGACGCCGGCGTGCGCGGCGTGCGGCTGCATTTTTATTTCCCACGCGGTGGCGAGCCGATGCGGCGCGACGACATGCTCCAAGTGATCGAGAAGGTGGCGCCGAACGGCTGGCATATCGAGATGCAGTTCGGCGGGCATGGGGTGCTCGACTACTACGATTTTATAACCTCGATCGAGGCGCCGGTGGTGATCGACCACATCGGGCGCATCGACATTGCCGAAGGGCTGCGCGGCAAAGCTTTCTCGGTGCTGCGCCGTCTGCTCGATCGTGGCAACGTCTGGGTCAAGCTGTCCGGCACCGATCGCATCGCCAAACAGCCCTATCCATACGCCGACGCCGTGCCGTTCGCCCGCGATCTTGCGGCGCATGCGCCCGAGCGCGTGGTCTGGGGCACCGATTGGCCGCATCCAAACCACAGCGCCGTGCCCAATGACGGCGAACTGGTCGATCTCATTCCCGAGATTGCGCCCGATGAGCGCACTCGCCGGCTGATGCTGGTCGATAATCCGGCAAAACTGTTCGGCTTTTGAAAGCTATCATGACCAAGCAAACGCTCGGCAAGCTCCCGCCCGGTGCCTTCGGCATGCTGGAATTGCCGCCGCTGCCGCCTGGCCTTGTCGACGGTTACCGCGCGCTGCCCGATCTCACCGGCATCGCCTCGGATGCGATGGACGAGCTCGGCATCGTCGGCGCCGTGCCGGCCTCCGTGCTGCGGCCGAACGATCCGAAAGCGCGCATCGTCGGCCGGGCGCTTACGGTGCGCAACATCCCGGCGAGTGCGCCGGTGCCGGATAAGGTCAAGAGCGGCGTGTCAGGCCTCGGCGAGATCGAAGCGCATAACCTCGCCGTGCCGGGCAACGTCCTTGTGGTGCAAGGCGTCGATCAGGTCTCAAATCTCGGCGGCATGTCGGCAACGATCGGACACCGCCAGGGCGAGATCGGCGCCGTCGTCGACGGCGGCGCACGCGACGTCGATCATTCGCGCGCCATCGGGCTACCGGTGTGGTCGCGCAGCGTCAGCCCGATCACCGGCAAGTGGCGCGTCGAGACCGTCGCGATCAATAAGCCGGTGTCGATTTGCCGCGTGAACGTCAATCCCGGCGATCTGGTGCTGGCGGACGAAACCGGCGTTTGCTTCATCCCGCGCGAGCGCGCAGCCGAGGTACTGGCCCGGGCGCAGCGCAATGCGGCGGCGGAAAAACTGCGCGACGATCAAATTGCGTCTGGCGCACCGATCGCCGAATTGCTCGGCAAATCGAAGTAGCCGTTATTCCCCGGTGATACCCAGCTTCTTGATCGTGTCAGGCCAAGTGGAAAATTCTTTGCCGAGCATTTCCGCAAAAGCCTCATGGCCGAGCATGCCGTGGATGGCGTTGCCGGCCAGGCGCTCCTTGATCTCAGGTTCGGCGATGACGGCAAACAGCGCTTGTTCGAGCTTGTCGCGCACGTCGCTCGGCGTTCCTGCGGGCAGCAGCACGCCGTACCAGTTTTCCATCACCACGCTCGGCAGGCCGAGCTCGACGGTTGTCGGCAAATCGGGCAGCTGCGGCGAACGCTCTTCGGCGAACAAGGCGAGCGCCTTGACCGAGCCGGCCTTGACCAACGGCAGCAAGACCGGCAGGTCGGCATTGAGCATGTCGACATGGCCGCCAAGCAGGTCGTTGATCGCCGGCGCGGCACCGCGGTAGGGCACGTGGGTTATTTTTACGCCCGCCGCGGCATTGAGCATTTCCACCGCGATGTTCATGGTCGTGCCCGGTCCTGCCGAGCCGTAAGTGAGCTTCTGCGCCTTCGCTCTGTTGATGAGTTGCGGCAAGGAGGCGATGCCGAGGTCCTTATTGACCACGAGCAAAGATGGCACGACCCCGACCAGCATGACCGGCTCGAACGATTTTACCGGATCGTACGACGTCGGCGGCTTTAGGATCGGGCTGAGCACTTGCGAGCCGAGACTTGCGAGCAGGATCGTCTTGCCGTCGGGTGCGGCGTGCGCCACGTATTCCGAGGCGATCGCGCCGCCGGCGCCGCCGCGATCGTCGACAATGACATTGGCATTGAGCTTCGGGCCCAGTCCGTTGGCGAGGATGCGCGCCAGTTGATCGACCGGACCGCCCGCGGCGAACGGAACGACGATCTTGATCGTGTCAGCGAACGCCGGCGCCGTTAGAAGCAAGAGAGCGGCGCAGCACCAAGCTAAAAACCCGCTCCGATGGCGTTGCATTGGCGTTCCCCTAAAACTCGATTTTTAACAAGTGACCTTACCGCAAGCGCGTGACGCGTCGACAATCTTTTGCAGTTCATCGCGGCCTGGATAGCCCAGGATCGCGACACCGTCGATGATGAAAGCCGGCGTCGCCGCAAGGCCGAGCGCATCGCCAAGCGCGACATGGGCTTTCATGATCTTGGTGATTTCGTCGCTATCGCCGAGTTTGGTCAAGGCGCGTTGGTCGAAGCCCAGCCCGCGGGCCACGTCGAGCGCGCGCAGCCCGTCGGTGGTGCCGCGCTGCGAGTAGATCTTGCGATGGAAATCGTAGAATTGGGCCGGCGTGCCGAGTTTCGCTACTGCCAGTTCGACGCGGCTCGCCGCAATCGAGGCAATGCCGAGCACAGGGTAGGGCACCAGCACCAGACGAAGCTCCGGATCGACGGCAACCATATCGGCAACGTCGGCGGAGGCGATCCGGCAATACGGACAGTTGAGATCGTAAAATTCGACCAGCGTCGTCTTGCCGTCCGGGTTGGCGGCTACGACCACGCCGGGCAATTTGTCGATGGGGCCGGCCAGCTTGACGCTGTGATTGGGTAGCCGCTGGCCGTCGTCGCTGAGCAGCGGAAACTCGGAGACGAGCTGCATCGAGCGGTCGCGGCCCTGCGCGCCGGCAATGCCGCTCCACGCCATGAGCGCGGCGACGGCAATCGCTGCGGGCGGGACCAGCGACAACAGCTTCTTCATCTGCATCATCCGATATCGCCGCTGCACTCAGGGCAGGAACGATCTATTGCTCGACCACGCCCTCGGGCGCGGTTTCGAGGTTGAACGCGGCGGCAAACAGCGCGCGGGTATAATCGGTCTTGGGATTGCGGAACAATTCGGCGGCGTCGCCGGCCTCGACGACCAGACCATGCCGCATCACCACCAGACGGCTCGCCAGCGCCGCGACGACGCGTAGGTCGTGCGAGATGAACAGATAGGTCAGATTGTGCCGCTTCTGCAGGTCGCGCAACAGATCGACCATCTGCGCCTGGATCACCATGTCGAGCGCGCTGGTCGGCTCGTCGAGCACGATGAAGCTCGGCTCCAGCACCACGGCGCGCGCCACCGCGATACGCTGGCGCTGGCCGCCGGAAAACTCATGGGGAAAGCGAAAGCGCAAATCCGGGTCGAGGCCAACGTCGCGCAACGCCTGTACTACGCGCTCGTCGCGCTGGCGATCGGGCATGTCCGGTTGATGGACCTTGAGGCCTTCCTTGATGATGTCGGCGATCGACATGCGCGGCGACAGCGACCCGTAGGGATCCTGGAACACGATCTGCATGTCGCGGCGGTACGGCCGCATTTCCTTGAAATTCAATCCTTGCAGATCGTGGCCCATGAACGCGATCAAGCCGTCCGACGAGATCAGCCGCAAGATGGCGCGGCCCAGCGTCGATTTGCCCGAGCCGGATTCGCCGACGACGCCGAGCGTCTCGCCTTTGCGCAGCTCGATGGTCAAGCCGTCGCAGGCTTTGACGTGACCGACGGTCTTGCGCATCAGGCCGCGGGTAATCGGAAACCACACCTTGAGCTGATCGGTTTTCAGGAGCAGCGGCGCGTCGGGCTGCGGCGGCGCCGGGTCGGGCCGCGGCTCGGCGGCGAGAAGCGCGCGCGTATAGGGGTGCTCGGGCGCAGAGAACACGCGCTCGACGCTGCCTTGCTCGACGATCTTGCCGTCCTTCATCACGCAGACCCGTTGCGCGATCTTTCGCACGATGCCGAGGTCATGGGTGATGAACAGAAGCGACATATGCAGCCGCGACTGGATTTCTTTGAGCAGCGCGATGATCTGCGCCTGCACGGTGACGTCGAGCGCGGTGGTCGGTTCGTCGGCGATCAGCAGATCGGGTTCGTTGGCGAGCGCCATTGCGATCATCACGCGCTGGCGCTGGCCGCCGGAGAGCTGATGCGGATAGCTTTTGAGCCGGGTCTCGGGGTCGGGGATGCCGACCTGACTGAGCACTTCCAGCGTCCGCGCGCGGGCCGGCGCTCCGGTCAGGCCGCGGTGCAACAGCAGGATCTCGCCGATCTGCTTCTCGATGGTGTGCAGCGGATTGAGCGAGGTCATCGGCTCCTGGAACACGATGGTGATGTCGTCGCCGCGCACCTGCCGCATCTCGCGTTCCGACAGCTTCAACAGGTCGCGGCCGTGGAACGCGATGCTGCCCGACGGATGGTGCGCCGCCGGATAGGGCAAGAGCCTTAAGATCGACAGCGCGGTGACCGATTTGCCGGAACCGGATTCGCCCACCAGCGCCACGCATTCGCCCTTGACGATGTCGAACGATATCCGATCGACCGCGAGCGTTTCGCGCCCGCCGGAGCGGAACGCGATGGAGAGATCGCGGACGGAGAGGCAGAGATCCTTGCCCGGCTGCTCGCTCATGCGAACGTCTTCCGCGGATCGAAGGCGTCGCGCACCGCTTCGCCGATGAAGATCAGAAGCGACAGCATCAGCGCGACGGTGCAGAAGCCGGTCAGCCCCAGCCAGGGCGCCTGCACATTGGCCTTGGCTTGCGACAACAGTTCGCCCAGCGAGGGCGAGCCGGGCGGCAGGCCGAAGCCGAGGAAATCGAGCGCGGTCAGCGTCATCACCGAGGACGACATGATGAACGGCAGGAACGTCATGGTCGCCACCATGGCGTTCGGCAGCAGATGCCGGAACATGATGACCTTGTTGGACACGCCGAGCGCGCGCGCCGCCTGAATATACTCGAAATTTCGGCCGCGCAGAAACTCCGCCCGCACCAGGCCAACCAGCCGCACCCAGGAAAACAGCAAGAGAATGCCGAGCAGCACGAAGAAGCCGGGCACCAGAACCGACGAAATGATCAACAGCAGATAAAGCTCCGGCACCAACGTCCAGATTTCGATGAAGCGCTGGAACAGCAAGTCGGTCCAGCCGCCGAAATAGCCCTGCACGGCGCCGGCGGCAACACCGATGACCGACGAGACGATGGTCAGCACCAGGCCGAAAAGCACCGAGATGCGGAAGCCGTAGATCACTCGCGCCAGCACGTCGCGGCCCTGGTCGTCGGTGCCGAGCCAGTTATATTCGAGCGTGCCGCATTGGGCGTAGCCGTTCTTGGCGGCAAATTCGCAATCTTGCGCGGTCAGCATCCAGGTCGGCTTGGAAGGAAAGGCCGACGGCGGATTGTCGTTGATGGTGTTGTAAGAGAAGCGGATCGGCGCCCAGATTTCGATGGCACTATGCTCGTCGAGAAATTTCTGCAAATGCGGATCGCGGTAGTCGGCGGCGGTGCCGAGGTCGTCGCCGAATTCGGTGTCCGGATACGTCACCAAGACCGGGAAGAAGGTCTTGCCGTCGAAGTGGATGAACAGCGGCTTATCGTTGGCAATCAGTTCGGCAAACATCGAGAGGACGAACAGCACAAGAAAGAACCACAACGACCAATACCCCCGCCGGTTGGCCTTGAAATTGCGCCAGCGCCGCGCGTTGAGCGGGGAGAATTCAAAGCCGCGCGGCATTCCGAAAAGCCCGAGCGGGCCGGCGGGCTCGAGGTCCGGCTTGAGGTCCGGCGGGATGCCCGGCTCGATCTCGGCGTCGAGATTGTCGGTGAGGGTCTTGTCGTCCACCTCACACCTCCCGCGTCTCGAAGTCGATGCGCGGATCGATCCAAGTATAAGTGAGGTCTGAAATCAGATTTACGACAAGGCCGACCAGGGCGAAAATGTAGAGATTGGCGAACACCACCGGATAATCGCGGTTGAGCACGCTCTCGAAACTTAGCAGTCCGAGGCCGTCGAGCGAGAAGATGGTCTCGATCAACAGCGAGCCGGCAAAGAAGGCGGAGACGAATGCGGCCGGAAAGCCGGCGATGACCAAGAGCATGGCATTGCGGAAAATATGCCCGTACAGCACCTGGCGCTCGGAGCAGCCCTTGGCGCGCGCGGTGAGCACGTATTGCTTGCGCAGCTCTTCAAGAAACGAATTCTTGGTGAGCAGCGTCATGGTGGCGAAAGCGGCAAGCCCCATGGAGACGATCGGCAGCGTGAGGTGCCAGAAATAATCGAGAATCTTTTCCCACCAGGGAAAGTGCGACCAGCCTTCCGAAACGAGCCCGCGCAACGGGAAGATTTGCCAGAACGAGCCGCCGGCGAACAGGACGATGAGCAGGATGGCGAACAGAAAGCCGGGAATCGCGTAGCCGACGATGATGACGCCCAACGTCCACACGTCGAACTGCGAGCCGTCGCGCACCGCCTTGCGGATGCCGAGCGGAATCGAGATCAGATAACTCAACAGCGTCATCCAGATGCCGAGTGAGATCGATACCGGCAGTTTCTCCTTGATCAGCTGCAGCACGCTGACGTCGCGGAAATAGCTCTTGCCGAAATCGAAACGCAGATAGTTCCACATCATCAGGAAGAAGCGCTCGTAGGCCGGCTTGTCGAAGCCGAACTGCTTCTCCAGGCTCTTGATGAAGGCCGGGTCGAGCCCTTGGGCGCCGCGGTATTTGGAGCTGACGTCGAATTGCGAGCCGGCCTGCAAGGCGCCATGGGCAAAATCGCCGCTGGTCGAGCCGGAAATCCGCGACGTCGCGCCGGTATCGCTGCCGCGAAGCTGGGCGATGACGCGTTCCACCGGGCCGCCCGGCGCGAATTGAACCACGACAAACGACACCAGCATGATGCCGAAAATCGTGGGGATCATGAATAGGATACGGCGGACGATATAGGCAGCCATTGAGTCCCAGCAGGTCTTATCGTTGGGCCGCTATCTTAAAGCCATTGGCGCGGTGCGCCACCACTCTTAAACGGGCCAAATGCGACCGCGGCGTCGCATCCGAGCATGACGGAAACACGACGGTCGGCGGCGGCAGCGACCTTATAGCATGCGACATACTGGCGTCCCGCCATCAAATTCGCGGCACTATCGCGCCGGCCGGTTTTTCGCGGCCTTGGCCGCGTCATACCACCAAGTGTCGGGAATACCGCGAAAATAGCGCGGTTGCGCCGGCGGCCTGCCGAACACGTTCCAGTAGGCGATCCAATGCGAGGCCTTGTACCAGTTTGGAATCCAGTAGCGGCCGGCGCGGATGACGCGGTCGAGCGCGCGGCAGGCGGTGACCAGAGCGGGTCGGGAATCGGCGGCGATGATGGCCTCGATCAGCGCATCGACCACCGGATCGGCGATGCCGGCGAGGTTGTTGGAACCGTGCAGCGCCGCCGCCTGCGCGGAAAAATAAGACCGCAGCGAGTCGCCCGGCGTGGCCGAGAAGCTGAAGCGGTCGATGGTGATATCGAAATCGAAATCATCGACGCGCGCCCGGTATTGCACCGGGTCGACGACGCGCAATGTGGCCTCGATGCCGAGGATGCCGAGATTTCTGATGAACGGCATATGGTGCGGCTCGAACGCCGGTTCGTCGATCAGAAATTCGACGGTGATGGGCCCCCCGCTCGGCAGCATCCGCTTGCCGTCGCGGATGACGCAGCCGGCGTCTTGCAGCACCTGCGCCGCCTTGCGCAATTGCGGGCGGTCCTCGCCCGAGCCGTCGGACACCGGCGGCGTGTAGGGCTCCCCGAAAACTTCGGCCGGCAGGCGGCTGCGGAACGGCTCGAGCAATGCCAACTCTGCGGCGCTCGGCGGGCCCACCGCCATCAGATCGGAATTCTGGAACACCGAGACCGTGCGCTTATAGGCATTGTACATGATGGTCTTGTTGGTCCACTCGAAGTCGAAGGCGTCGTTGAGCGCATCGCGGACGCGTACGTCGGCAAATTGCGACCGCCGCGTATTGATAAACCAACCCTGCGCGCCCGACGGCGTGTCGTCGGGAATCTCGTCGCGCTTGACGCGGCCGTCTTTGACCGCCGGAAAATCGTAACGCGTCGCCCAGAAGCGCGAGGTAAACTCCTCGCGGAACAGATAGGTGCCCGCCGAAAAGCCTTCGAAGCCAACGTCGCGGTCGCGATAATATTCGAAGCGCACGGTGTCGAAATTGTTCTGGCCGCGGCCGACCGGAAGATCGGCGCCCCACCAATCTTTGACGCGATTGTATTCGATGAAGCGTCCCGCATCGAAGCGGCCGACCTGGTAGGCGCCGGAGCCGAGAGGAATGTCGAGGCTGGATTGGTCGAACGGCCGCGTCGCGTAATAGGCGCGAGAAAGAATTGGCAGCCCGGCGACAAACAGCGGCACGTCGCGCGCCCGCTTCGGCGCAAAACGCACGGTGACGCTCGCGTCGTCGTCGGCGGTGGCGCCGGCAAAGTCGCGCAACGACTGGCTGATCAGCGGATGGCCTTTTTCCTTGAGTATCGTGAGCGAAAAGGCGACGTTGTGGGCGGTCAGCGGCGAGCCGTCGTGGAATTTCGCTTCCGGCCGGATGAAAAATTGATAGCTCAGACCGTCGGCCGAGCGGCGCACCTTTGCCGCGGCGAGCCCGTACATGGCGTCCGGCTCGTCGCCGGACCGCACCAGCAGCGAAGCGAAGGTCATTTCCATGCCCTGCGCGGCGTCGCCCTTGAGGATGAAGGTATTGAGCGAGTTGAAGGTGAGGAAATTCTGGTTGTAGATCTGGTCCGGCCCGATCTGGGAGAACGTGCCGCCCCTCGGCGCATTCGGATTGACGTAGCTGAAATGGGCGAATTCGGGCGGATAAGCGAGATCGCCGAACGCCGACAGGCCGTGCAATTCGATCTTGTCCTCCGCGCGAACGATGCCGACGCGCAACGCGGCGGCGCCCGACAGCGCGCCGGCCGTGAGTTTGAGGATGCGCCGACGTGTGGGCCGGTTCATGCCCTAGTGTCCCGATTCCGAAGTTCGCAACAAACGACGGCACCTCCGACGCGAACTTCGGAATCGAAAGAACACTAGCAAGGTTATGATGCTAGTGTGGTTTTGGATTCGAAGTTCCTATGCGATCGTGCCGCTTGATCTTAGGGACTTCAAATCCACCACACTAGATGTCAGCCGGTCTTTGCGGCTTTTTGCGCGTCCCACCACCATACCGTGGGGAAGCCGGACACGCCGTATTTCGGCAGCGGATCGGGGTGGCTGAAGCGGTCCCAGCGGGCGGTGCGGGCTTTGAAATAGGCCCATTGCGGCACGACGTAGTAGTTCCACAGCAAGATGCGGTCGAGCGCTTTGGTGGCGGCCTCGAGATCGGCGCGGTTCTTGGCGAAAACGATCTTATCGATCATGGCATCGACCGCCGGATTCTTGATGCCGATCAGATTGTCGGAGCCGGGCTGGTCGGCCGATTGCGAGCCCCAATAGCCACGCTGTTCGTTGCCGGGCGACAGCGATTCCGGCCAGGAATTGGTGATGATGTCGAAATCCCAGCCGCGCAGCCGGTTCTCGAACTGCGCTTCGTCCACGGTGCGCACCGAGACCGTCATGCCAAGCCGCTCGAGCGAAGGCTTGTAGAATAGGAAGATGCGCTCGAAGCTCGGACCGGCCGAGAGAAATTCGACTGTAAAGGGCTCGCTGGTCTTCACGTTGACGAGTTGCTGATCTTTGACTTCGTAACCGCCCTCCTTGAGCAGGCGGAGCGCTTCGCGAAGATTGTTGCGCACCGCGCCCGGATTGCCGTTCACCGGATTGGCATAGGGCTTCTTGAACAGCTCGGGCGGCACCTGATCGCGTACGGTTTCGAGCAGTTCGAGCTCGCGGCCGGTCGGCAGGCCGGTGGCGGCAAGGTCGGTGCCGTCGAAATAGCTGTCGATGCGCTTATATTGCCCGAAGAAAATCTGCTTGTTCATTTCCTCGAAATCGAACGCGTAATTGAAGGCATGCCGCACCCTCGGATCCTGGAATTTCTGGCGGCGGATGTTGAAGACGAAAGCCTGCATCAGGCCAAAATTCCTGATGGGGAATTCCTCAAGCAGCACGCGCTTGTCGGTGACCGCAGGGAAGTCGTAGGCGGTGGCCCAGTTCTTGGCGAGGTTCTCGACGCGCCAGTCGACGGTGTCCGCCTTGAAGGCTTCCAGCGCGACGGTAGTGTCGCGGAAGTATTCGAAGTGCAGCTCGTCGAAATTGTCGCGGCCGATATTGACGTTGACCTTGCCGCCCCAATTGTCCTTGACCCGCTCGTAGACGATGTTGCGGCCGGCCGAGAAATCCTTGATGCGATAGGGCCCGGAGCCGAGCGGCGGCTCGAGCGTGGTATCGGCAATGTTGCGTTTTTTGCCGTTGGCGTCGGTGCCCTCCCACCAATGTTTCGGCAGGACGGTCAGTTGGCCGACGATCTGCGGCAGTTCGTGATTGCCCGGGCTGTCGAAGGTGAAGGTGACCTCGCGGTCACCGGTCTGCTCCGCTTTGGTGACGTGGCGGTAATAGGCCGAAGACTGCGGGCTGAGCTTCTTGTAGGACTCGAAGGAGAAGATGACGTCGTCCGGCGTCACCGGCGTGCCGTCATGCCATTTCGCCTCCGCCCGCAACCGATAGCTGACCGAGGAAAAATCGTCCGGATAGCTCAGCGCTTCGGCAAGCAGTCCGTATTCGCTCGATACCTCATCGAGCGAGGGTACCGCGAGCGTGTCGTAGATCAGGTTGAGGCCGGCCGCGAGCGTGCCTTTGACGCCGGCAACGACCGTGTTGAAATTATCGAAGGTGCCGTAAGCGACCTGCCGTGTGGTGCCGGTTTTCGGCGCCGCGGCGTTGACGTAATCGAACTGCTTGAAGCTCGGCGGATATTTAAGCTCGCCGTACAGCGAGGTGCCGTGACGCCAGGTTTTGGCCGGCAATGGCGTGGGTGTCGGCGCGGCCGATTGAGCCTGCGCCTGCGCGGCGGTGACCCAACCCAAAGGAAGGGGTGAGGCGGCGGTAGATAGCAGCGCAGTTTTCAGCAGGGATCGACGGTCCACCTGGTACTCCCTAGAGTTCGCAAATGTTCTCGTTGCCGTGCATTATCGGCCTTTTCCACGGCGACGCCAGCGGGCAGGGGGCGTCGCGACGAAATAGACTGCACATCCCCCTGCGACAGGGCGACGACATGCGGCCTCGATGAAATGGACGCTAGCGCTGGGCCGGAGCGGCGCCAGCCGGAGCGGCAGGGGCCGGAGCTGGCGGATTACTCGGCCCGGCTGCCGGGGCCGCAGCCGCCGGCTTTGCAGCCGGCGCGGCAGCGCCCTGCGCGGCCGGCAATGGCACCGGATGGGGCGAGAGCGTGTCGAGATAGGCAATCACGTCGGCACGCTGCTTCCCGTTGGAGAGGCCGGCGAACGTCATGGCTGTGCCCGGTGCAACGGCGCTCGGCTTGGTCAGCCATTTATTCAGCGCGTCGAACGTCCACTTGCCGCCTAATTTCTGCGCTGCGCCCTTCAAGGCGTCGCTGTAGTTGAAGCCGGAAACGGATGCGATAGGACGGTCGACGACGCCGTAGAGGTCGGGGCCGACCTTGGGACCCTGTCCCTCTTGGAAGTTATGGCAGGCTTGACATTGCTTGGCGGTCTGCGCGCCGTGTTCGGACGATGCGCTAGCGAGCAGCGTCTCGATCGGGGCTTCCGCTGGCGCCGCCGTGGCCGCGCCGCCGGCCGGCTGTTCCTCTTTCACCGCGATGACATAACCTGGTTTTGCCGGCGGCTCGGGCGTGAAGATTGCGCCGGCGGCGATATGCATGGCGACAAGAACTAGGCAGGTTCCCAGCAAAGCGCCGAGAATCTTATTGATTTCGAACGAATCCATCGCGGGGAAGCTCCGCCGGGGAAGAGATGTGGGCGGTGCACAATTAGCCAGTTTGCCCCTCCTCTTGCAACCCGTATAAGCACGCAGCAGCGCGATGGCCGACGTCCTTATCCTCATTCCCGCCCGCCTGGCCGCGACCAGGCTTCCAGGCAAGCCGCTCGCCATGATTGCCGGCGAGCCGATGATCGTGCATGTCCTGCGCCGCGCGCTGGCCGCCGATATCGGGCCGGTCGTTGTCGCCACCGACGCGGCCGAGGTCGCGGCGGCTGTGGATAAGGCCGGCGGCCGCGCCGTGATGACGGCACCGGATCATGCTTCTGGGTCCGACCGCATCTTCGAGGCGCTCGGCAAGATCGATTCGGCGCGTCGCGCCGAGATCGTGGTCAATGTGCAGGGTGACGAGCCGACCATCGAGCCCGCCGCCATTCGCGCGGCATTGCTCCCGCTCGCCGACGCCGCCGTCGATATCGCCACCTTGGCGGCCGAGATCAAAGTGACCGCCGAGCGGGTCAATCCCCATGTCGTCAAAGTGGTGGGGACGCCGGTCGCGCCGCACCGGCTGCGCGCACTTTATTTCACCCGCGCCACCGCGCCGGCCGGCGATGGCCCGCTCTATCACCACATCGGCCTTTACGCGTTTCGCCGCGCGGCGCTGGAACGCTTCGTCAAACTGCCGCCGTCGCCGCTGGAGCGCCGCGAGAAGCTCGAACAATTGCGGGCGCTCGAGGCCGGCATGCGCATCGATGTCGAGATCGTCGGCACCGTGCCGCTCGGCGTCGATACGCCGGAGGATTTGGAAAAGGCGCGCGCCATGCTAACGGGACCTTCGAGACCGCAATCGCCATGACCAGGCCATGATCAAGCAATGACCAAGCGCAGCAGCAAGCGCCGCAAGATCGCCTACCAGGGCGAGCCCGGTGCGAATTCGCATATCGCCTGCCGCGAGGCCTACCGCGACATGGAGCCGCTGCCGTGCCCGACCTTCGAGGACGCCTTCGCCGCGGTGCGCACCGGTCGGGCCACGCTCGCCATGATCCCGATCGACAATTCGGTGGCCGGCCGGGTGGCGGATATCCATCATCTGATGCCGGCGTCGCGGCTGCATATCGTGGCGGAATGGTTCCTGCCGGTGCAGCACCAACTGATGGCGCCCAAAGGCGCGACGCTCAAAACCGTCAAGACGGTGGAGAGCCACGTCCACGCGCTGGGCCAGTGCCGCAACATCATCCGGGCGCTCCGCCTCAAAGCCGTGGTCGCCGCCGACACCGCGGGGGCGGCGCGGGAGGTTGCCGAAACGGGCGATATCACGCGCGCCGTGCTGGCGACCAAGCTCGCGGCCAAAATCTACGGCCTGCGCATCCTCAAAAAAGACGTCGCGGACGCCAAGCACAACACCACCCGCTTCGTGGTGCTCGCCCGCGAGCCGAAATGGGCAAGCCGCAAGGACAAGCGCCTGATCACCACTTTCGTGTTCCAGGTGCGCAACATCCCGGCGGCGCTGTACAAGGCGCTCGGCGGTTTCGCCACCAACGGCGTCAACATGACCAAGCTGGAAAGCTATATGGTCGACGGCAGCTTCACCGCGACGCAGTTCTATGCCGACGTCGACGGTCATCCCAAGCACCGTGCGCTCGAGCTCGCCCTTGAGGAGCTGGAATTCGTTTCGGTGCCGAAATCGCTGCGCATCCTCGGCGTCTATCCCGCGCACCGGTTCCGCGACACCTTCAAATAGCGCATGATCCCGAAACGGCGGCCCCGGTGCCGATTCGGGGAATAGAGCTCCGCCTGAAAGGGTTCGTGATTGGAAGTTCCAGGGAATGCAGCCGATGGCAAACGACGAGCAACCAAAAGTCCGGCGTACTCTGCAATTGCGCTTCACGCTGCCGGCGGGCGATTCCTCTCAGCTGGTCGCCATGATCAAAGCGGCGACGCCGTTCTATCAGATGTTCGGCAAGGCCGAGGTCCGCCTGCTGCAGAACGTCGACGACCCGGCCAAATTCGTCCAGGAGATCGAATACGAGGCGGATCAGGGCTGGGAACTCAATCGTCAGCGCCTCGCCAGCGACGCGCGGATGCAAACCTATCTGCAGACTTGGCGCACGATGTTTCCCGGCGCGCTGGAGATCGATGTGTTTGAGGAGGTGTGATGTTGCGCCCCCGTTGGCTTGCAACGACGCGTCAAATCGTCTGATTATACGCGCCGACTTCCTTGTGCGTGCGCAGCACCGCGTCGACCGACTTGAACATGTCGCGCATGCGCGCTTCCGAGACCGGGCTTTCGACCACGACGACCAGCTCCGGCTTGTTGGAGGAGGCGCGAACGAGGCCCCAGGTGCCGTCCGCGACGGTGACGCGCACGCCGTTGACGGTGACAAGGTCGCGGATCGGCTGGCCGGCGACCTTGCCGCCGTTCTTCTGCTCCGCCTCGAAATGCTTCACTACCTCGTCGACCACGGCATATTTGATCTCGTCGGCGCAATGCGGCGACATGGTCGGCGACGACCAGGTTTTCGGCAGCGCGTTCTTCAGGTCGGCCATGCTTTTTCCGGGATTGCGGTCGAGCATGTCCAGCACGGCGAAGGCGAAGATCAGCCCGTCGTCGTAGCCGCGGCCGAACGGCTTGTTGAAGAAAAAGTGTCCCGATTTCTCGAAGCCGGCGATGGCGCCGATTTCGTTGACGCGGCGCTTCATGTAGGAGTGGCCGGTCTTCCAGTAATCGGTCTTGGCGCCGTTCTTGATCAGCACCGGGTCGGTCATGAACAGCCCGGTCGATTTGACGTCGGCGACGAACAGCGCATTCTTGTGATTTGCCGAAATATCGCGCGCGAGCATGACGCCGACCTTGTCGGCGAAAATCTCCTCGCCTTCGTTGTCGACCACGCCGCAGCGGTCGCCGTCGCCGTCGAAGCCCAGCCCAACGTCGGCCTTGTTGGCCAGCACCGCGTCGCGCATGGCGTGCAGCATTTTCATGTCTTCGGTGTTCGGATTGTAATTCGGGAAAGTGTGATCGAGCTCGCAGTCGAGCGGCACTACCTCGCAGCCGATCTTTTCCAAAACTTGCGGCGCGAAGGCGCCGGCGGTGCCGTTGCCGCAGGCGCACACGACTTTCAGATGGCGCTTGAGCTTCGGCCGCCTGGTGAGGTCGGCGATATAGCGCGCCGGAAAGTGCTCGACGAATTGGTAGGCGCCGCCGGCTTTCGCCTTGAAGCGGCCGTTGAGCACGATGTCCTTGAGCCGGCTCATCTCGTCGGGACCGAAAGTGAGCGGCCGGTTGGCGCCCATCTTCACGCCGGTCCAGCCGTTGTCGTTGTGCGAGGCCGTGACCATGGCGACGCAGGGCACGTCGAGATCGAATTGCGCGAAATAGGCCATCGGCGTCACCGCCAGCCCGATGTCGTGCACGCTGCAGCCGGCGGCAATCAGCCCGTTGGTCAACGCCATCTTGATCGACGCCGAATAGGAGCGGAAATCGTGCCCGGTGACGATGTCCGGCTTGACGCCAAGCTCTTGGATCAGGGTGCCGAGGCCGAGCCCCAGCGCCTCGATCCCCATCAAATTGATCTCGCTGCCGAACAGCCAGCGCGCGTCATATTCGCGAAAGCCGGTGGCTTTCACCATCGGCTCGGATTCATAGGCATAAGTGTTCGGTTTCAGCGAAGGTTTTGGCTTGGGAAACATTGGAAGTATCTGTCCGAATCGAAAAGCCCGACAGCAATAACCTAAACGGCCTTAGACAGAAATGGTTGCGTGTCCGTCATTCCGGGGCGCTGGCAATGCCCGCGAGCCCGGAATCCATAACCACGAAGTGTGACTTTTGGAAATGTCGGGAGTGAATTCTTCCGACTGGGATTATGGATTCCGGGCTCCTCGCTTCGCTCGGCCCCGGAATGACGACTTCTATTGTTCCAGAACCAGCTTGCCGTCCGAATATTCGAACTTGCGCAGCCGCGACAGGAAGGTCAGCCCGAGCAGATTGTCGTTCAACGCGCCCTCCGGCAGCACCATGGCGGCAACGTCATGGACGACGATGTCGTCGATCTCGACGCGATCGAGCGTGATCGGCGCGGCATGCACCGTGCCGTTGGCGGTCCGCACCATGGCGCGGTATTCGCTCGCCGCCGGATGGATGCCGAGCATCGCCGCATCGCGCGCGGTGAGTGCGATCACCGAGGCGCCGGTATCGACCATGAAATTGAGGCGCGTGCCGTCGACGCTGCCGGCGACCTCGAAATGTCCATTAGGCCCGGGCGAGATGACGACGGAACGCGAGTCCGCGGAGCTCGAAGCGGCAGGCGTCACGGAATGTGCCGCCATCATTGTCGGCGCCGCGTGGCCGGCGTGCAGCCGCGCGGCGTATTTCGGCACGGTGACGCTAGCGGTCATCGCCAAAGCTGCAAAAATCAGGACGCCACGCATGAGACTGGTCCGGCTGTTCGCGAGCACCTCATCATGCCATGCCGAACAAGGAGCTAATGGGAGGCGATTGCGCGCTCCATTTGCCGCCCGGCGGTGAGCGGAGTGCTAAAGCGATCGCTAAAATTGCAATTACGTCTTGTGTGGCTTGGCGCGCCGCGTCGGCGCCGCCGCCATCGGATCGTCGGGCCACGGGTGCCTGGGGTAACGGCCGCGCATCTCGGCGCGCACCGCGGCGTAGCTGCCGCGCCAGAAGCCAGGCAGGTCGCGCGTTGTCTGCACCGGCCGCTGCGCCGGCGACAGGAGCTCGATGACGAGCGGAATTTTGCCGCCGGCAATCGCCGGATGACGAGCGAGTCCGAACAGCTCCTGCACGCGGATGGCGATTTTCGGTCCGCCTTCGGCGGCGTAATCGATTGGCACGCGCGAACCGGTCGGCGCCTCAAAGTGCGTCGGCGCCTCGGCGTCGAGCCGGCGCGGCAACGGCCATGGCAATAGCGCGCGCAAAGCGCTGTCCAATTCGTCCGCCGTGATTTGGCCGATACCGGTCTTGGACAAGAGTATCGGCGCGAGCCATTCGCTCACGCTCCCGGCAAGCGCCGCATCGGACAAATCCGGCCACTCGTTACCTTCGCTGGCGCGCAGAAACATGACGCGATCGCGCCATTGCGTGAGCGCTTTGCTCCACGGCAGTCGCTCGATGCCGGCGCGCGCGATATTTTCGGCGAGCAGTTTTGCCGTGGCTTCGTTCGGCTCGACCCGGATTTGCTGATCCGAAAGCGAAATCGCGCCGAGGCGGCGGCTTTTGCGGGCGCGCAGGCTGCCGCTCGCCGTGTCGAAAGTGATCTCATCGCGCACCTCAATGCGCTCGGCAAAGTGCGCCTCGATTTCTGTAAGCGCGAGCGGCGCAGCGGAGAGGATGCGGCCCGCCGCGGCGCTGCCGGACAGTTCGGCCACGGCGAGAAACGGCGCGCGCGCCAGCGGCGAGGCGGCATCGATGGTCGCGCCGCGGCCGTTTGCCAGCAAAAACCCGCAAGACTTGCTGTCGAAATTGCCGCCGCCGCGGTTTTTGGCGATGCGCTCGGGATAGGCAAGCGCGATGAGCGCACCGACGCTCAATTCCGTTTCATCTTTCGGGCTAGCGCCGGTCGTCGCGATCTCCGCCCAGCGCTCCGCCATGCTCCGGGCATCGCGGCCTCGGCGTGAGCGCTCGCGGTGCAACGCGCTGAGTCGCTCGCGCAAATCAACGTCGTCGCCGCCGAGCCCGCGCTCGCCGATGATTGCGGCTATCTCCGCGGCCGCAAGTGCAGCGCCTTCCCGCGCGGCGTCGACCACCATGCGGGCAAGCCGCGGCGGCAGCGGCAGACGCCGCAAATGCCGGCCTTCGTCGGTGATGCGGCCGTCGGCGTCGATGGCGCCGAGCGCGGCGAGCAGCGCTTTCGCCTCGGTCAGCGCCGCCCGCGGTGGCGGATCGAGGAATGCAAGCTGGTCCGGTGCGCTGCCCCAGGCGGCGAGGTCGAGCGCGAAAGAGGAAAGGTCGGCGGCCAGGATTTCCGGCCGGGCATAGAGTTCGAGCGCGGCGGTCTGCGGTTCGTCCCACAGCCGGTAGCAGACACCCGGCTCGGTGCGTCCGGCGCGGCCGCGGCGCTGGTCAGCCGCCGCGCGCGACACCCGCACGGTTTCTAGCCGTGTGACGCCGACGTCCGGCTCGTAGCGCGGCACCCTCGCCAATCCCGAAATCGACGACGATGCGTACGCCCTCGATGGTGATCGAGGTTTCCGCGATGGATGTCGCCAGCACGATTTTGCGGCGGCCGGGAGAGGCCGGCGCAATGGCGCGGTCCTGTTCCTCGCCGCCCAGCGCGCCGTGCAGCGAAACCACGTCGGTTGAGCTATCGACGCGGTTCTCGAGCTGAGTTTGGGTGCGGCGGATTTCGGCGCCGCCCGGCAGGAAGGCGAGCAGCGAGCCGTCATCTGCGCGCATGGCGCGAACGATGGTGTCGGCGATCTGCGGCTCGATCGGGCGCGGATCGCGGCCGACATAGCGGGTGTCGACCGGAAAGGCGCGGCCCTGGCTTTCGATCACCGGCGCGCCGCCGAGCAGCCCGGCGATGCGCGCGGCGTCGATCGTCGCCGACATGACGAGCAGCTTTAAATCTTCGCGCAGGCCCTGCTGCGCGTCGCGGGCCAAGGCCAGACCGAGATCGGCGTCGAGAGAGCGCTCGTGAAATTCGTCGAACAGCACCGCGGCGACGCCGTCGAGCATGGGATCGTCGAGGATGAGCCGGGTGAAAATCCCTTCGGTGACGACCTCGATCCGGGTTTGCCGCGAGACCTTCGAGCCGAAGCGCACCCGCAAGCCCACGGTCTCGCCGACCCGCTCGCCGAGCGTATGTGCCATGCGCTCGGCGGCGGCGCGCGCCGCAAGCCGGCGCGGCTCCAGCACGAGGATGCGGCGGTCTTTCGCCCAATCTTCGCCGGCCAGCACCAGCGGCACCCGCGTCGTCTTGCCGGCGCCGGGCGGCGCGACCAAGACGGCCACGTTGTTGCCGCGCAAGGCTGCGGTCAGGCCGGGCAGGGCGGCATCGATGGGCAGGGGAAAATCCATACGCTCTTCCGTCATTCCGGGGCGCGCCAAAGGCGCGAGCCCGGAATCCATAGTCGCTACCATTCGAATTTGGCTCTCAGCACCAGTTCTGCACAGGCTGTGGTTATGGATTCCGGACAGCCGCCAACCAAAGTCGGCTGCTGCCGACTTTGGCAAGTTTAAGTTCGATTTCGGGTAGAACCCAAATCGTCGGCTTCCGGAATGACGCCAAACTCCTATATTACTTGCCATCATGCCCGCAGCACAAAAAGCCTCGCCCAAAGCGGCAAGACCGCAACTTTCGGCCCAGCCTTTGCAGAAAGGCGACCACGTCTTTCTGGTCGATGGCTCCGGCTACATCTTCCGCGCCTATCACGCGCTGCCGCCGATCAATCGCAAGTCGGACGGGCTGCAGCTCAATGCCGTGTTCGGCTTCTGCAATATGCTGTGGAAGCTTCTGCGCGACATGAAGCCGGAGGACAAGCCCACCCACCTTGCCGTGGTGTTCGACCTCTCCGAGCGCACCTTCCGCACCGAGATGTATCCCGACTACAAGGCGCACCGGCCGGACCCGCCTGACGATTTGCGGCCGCAATTTCCGCTGATCCGCGACGCGGTGCACGCTTTCGACATTCCGTGCCTGGAGCAGAAGGGCTTTGAGGCCGACGACCTGATCGCGACCTATGCGCGGCAAGCTTGCGAGGCCGGCGCCACCGCCACCATCGTCTCCTCGGACAAGGATCTGATGCAGCTCGTCAACGACAGCATCGTCCTGTTCGACACCATGAAGGACAAGAAGATCGGCCGCTCCGAGGTGATCGAGAAATTCGGCGTGCCGCCGGAAAAAGTCATCGAGGTGCAGGCGCTGATCGGTGATTCGACCGACAATGTGCCGGGCGTGCCGGGCATCGGCGTGAAGACGGCGGCCCAGCTGATCGGCGAATACGGCGATCTCGAAACGCTGCTCAAGCGCGCGAGCGAGATCAAGCAGGAGAAGCGCCGCCAGTCGCTGATCGAGAACGCGGACAAGGCGCGGCTGTCGAAGAAGCTCGTGACGCTGGACGACAAAGTGAAGCTCGACGTGCCGATCGGCGATCTCGCCGTGCATGAGCCCGACTATAAGCGGCTGATTGCGTTTCTCCGCGCGATGGAATTCTCGTCGCTCACCCGGCGCGTTGCCGAATTCGCCTCGATCGACCCGAGCGATATCGAGCCCGATGCCAAGCTGTCGGTGCATGCCGGCACAGCCTCACCCTCTCCCGCTCCGGGAGAGGACGGCGCGGCCCGCAGGGGCGCGTCGGGTGAGGGCCCGAGCGCCGAGCAACGAACCCTCACCCGGCCGGCTGCGCCGGCCGACCTCTCCCGCGAGGGGAGAGGGAAAGGTGTGCCCGGCGAGCTCACTCCCCAAAAGCTCGCGGCGGCGCGGCTCGAGACCGCACATCATCAGAAATTCGACCGCTCCAAATATGAAACGGTGCGCACGCTCGATCGGCTCAAGGCCTGGGTGGACCACGCGCGCGATGTCGGTTTCGTCGCCATCGACACCGAGACGTCAAGTCTCGATCCGATGCAGGCCGAGCTGTGCGGTTTCTCGCTGGCGGTCGCGCCGAACGAAGCCTGTTACGTGCCGCTGAGCCATCGTCATGGCGGGGAGGGCGGCAGGGACAGTTTGTTCCCCGGCGAGATCACGGCCGACCAGCTTTCCGAAGCCGCCGCGCTCGAGACCTTAAAACCGCTGTTGGAAGACCTCGGCGTCCTCAAGATCGGCCAGAATCTGAAATTCGACTGGCAGATTTTCGCCGTGCGCGGCATCGCCATCGCGCCCTACGACGATACTATGCTGATGTCTTATGTGCTCGATGCCGGCCGCTCCGATCACGGCCTCGATCCTTTGGCGCGCCGCTATTTCGATCACGAGACAATAGATTTCAACGAGGTGACCAAGGTCGGCAAGAGCAAGCTGACCTTCGACAATGTCGACATCGCCAAAGCGACCGAATACGCCGCCGAAGACGCGGACGCCACATTGCGGCTGTGGCTGGTGCTAAAACCGCGGCTTGCCGCCGAGCATGTGCTCGGCGTCTACGAAACGCTGGAGCGGCCGCTCCTTCGCGTGCTCGCCGACATGGAACGGCGCGGCATCTCGATCGACCGCCAAATTCTGTCGCGGCTGTCCGGCGAATTTGCCCAGGAATGCGGCGGCCTGCAAGCCGAGATCAACAAGCTCGCCGGCGAGACGGTCAATGTCGGCTCGCCGAAGCAGATCGGCGACATTCTGTTCGGCAAGCTCGGGCTTGAGGGCGGCACCAAAACCAAGACCGGGCAATGGGCGACCGGCGCGCGGCTCCTGGAAGAATTGGCTGAGCAGGGCCATAAGCTGCCGCAAAAGATTCTCGACTGGCGCCAAGTGTCGAAGCTGAAATCGACTTATACCGACGCGCTGCCGGGGTTCGTCAATCCGACGACGCATCGCGTGCACACGAGCTACGCGCTCGCCGCGACCACCACCGGGCGGCTGTCGTCGTCGGAGCCCAACCTGCAGAACATCCCGATCCGCACCGAGGACGGCCGCAAAATCCGCCGCGCCTTCATCGCCGATCCGGGCCACAAGCTCGTCTCCGCCGACTATTCGCAGATCGAGCTGCGGCTGCTCGCCGAGATCGCCAGCATCGAGCAATTGCGCAAGGCGTTCCGCGACGGCCTCGACATCCACGCCATGACCGCGTCGGAAATGTTCGGCGTGCCGGTAAAAGATATGCCGGCCGAGGTGCGGCGCCGCGCCAAGGCGATCAATTTCGGCATCATCTACGGCATCTCGGCCTTCGGGCTTGCCAACCAGCTCGGCATCGAGCGCGAGGAGGCCGGCGCCTATATCAGGAAATATTTCGAGCGCTTTCCCGGCATTCGCGATTACATCGAGGAGACCAAAGAGTTCGCGCGCAAGAACGGCTACGTGATGACGCTGTTCGGCCGCAAGTGCCACTATCCGGATATCAAGGCCTCGAACGCCTCGATCCGCGCGTTTAACGAGCGCGCCGCGGTCAATGCGCGGCTGCAAGGCACCGCCGCCGACATCATCCGCCGCGCCATGGTCCGCATGGATGCGGCGCTGGCGAAGAAGAAACTCGCCGCGCGCATGCTGTTGCAGGTGCACGACGAGCTCGTCTTCGAAGCGCCCGACGCCGAGGTCGAAAAGACGCTGCCCGTCGTCACCGCGGTGATGGTCGACGCGCCGATGCCGGCGGTGTCGCTGTCGGTTCCGCTGCACGTGGAAGCGAAGGCGGCGCACAATTGGGACGCCGCGCATTGAGAATAGCGGACCCCAATCGGTGGACAAACAACGCAATCTATCTCGATGGTACGTAATAGATCGCGGCCCTCCTGCTTCACCCGCCTCTGTTTCCGCTTCGCAGCAGCTATCGCAGTAGTAGGAGTAGAGTTCCGGCAGCGTGCTCGGCTAGAGCCTAATCGGTTTTGATGGAATCAAAACCGGGCTCTAGCTTTTTGATTGAACATGATCTTTTCCGAAAACCGGTGTCCACTTTTCAGGATCGTGCTCTAATAAATGCCGATGAATTTCTCGGTTCAGACAATGGGCTTCGGCAAGAAGACGGGCTTCGGCAAGAAGACGAGGTTTACCGTTTTCGGTTTTCGCGTTCCGATTGGCAGCGGCGATCCGTCGATATTGGAGAAGTCCATCGCCTCATAGTCACGTGCGGCCAGCCAATCAAGGAGTTCCACCAGACTTGCGCCGCGCAACGCGAGGCTTTCGTCTTCGGCTTCGAGCAACAGCAACGGACGGTCGCGCGCCAGCAAGGCTTCCGCCCCGCGCAAGGCGTCAAGTTCCGAGCCTTCAATATCCATCTTGATAAGATCGATGCGCGGCCAGTTTCGCGTTTCAGCCAGCAGATCGAGCGTCGTCACCGTCACCTCGGACTGGCTCACGAGTTTCACCCACGGCGCAGCGACGGCACCGAGGGCGTTGAAGCCGGCATGGTCGAGCTCGGCGATGCTGAGTTGCGCTTTTGCCTCCCGCGCGCCGATTGCGGACGCGATGATTTCGACATCGTCAAAGCCGTTGATGCGGAGGTTTACTCGAAGCTGTTGCAGCTCCCGTTCGCTGGGTTCGATAGCGATCACGCGGCCCGCTGCGCCGACGCGGTTACGGGAAAAAAGCGCGAATAGGCCTTCATTGGCGCCGACATCGATGACGCTCATGCCGGGTTTTAGAAACCCCGCAAGAAAGAAAAATTCATTCGGATCTATTTCGCCTGCGACGAAAACGAGCCGTGCGATGTCGGTTCCCATCCGGAGGTCAAGCTTGATCCCATCGAGCCATTTGACGCGCACCGTTTGCCCCAGCAGCGCATTCCACAATTTCAGTCGGGTTTCACGGGCAGCGTCGGGCGGCGTTTCGAGGGTATATCCCGACCACCAGCCCGGGACTTGCCTCAGTGGCTAAATCGACACGACCCTCGATGCGAGGCGGCGCAAGAAAATAATCACGGCGGCGCGCGCAATCGCCGAAAGCGCGGTCGACAGGGCTTTTCGATTAAAGCCGCGAGGCGCCGTCATGAGTGAGCCTACTTATTTGAAAGGCCTCACTTTAACCCTGGTGCGGTGACTCGCCGGTACATCGCCACCGCTAACCGCGCGGCCGGAAAAATAATCCTTCTGCCACTTCTCGATTTGCGCCTTTGAGCCGCGAACCTTGAGATCGTTGTTGAATTTCAGCCGGGCGGCCGCCCATGCCTGGTAAGCCAGATTGAGTTCCGCGTTGGACTCGATCATGCGGAATTCAGGTTCGACTTTTTCAATCAGCCCGCGTGGAATTGGAAATATCATGCACATCGGCTCGTCGCGCTCGAAAGCGATGGGCGTATTCTTGCGGGTGAACAACCAATTCATCGTAAACGTGAAGGGCGACCAATCGGTCTCGACTACGCCGGTGAGCGGCTGGATGCCGTCCTTGACGATGTTGGTCGGACCAGTGACCCAAAGATCGTACTCGGGCTCGGTCTGGAACAGAGCGTTGACATGAAAGGTCAGCACGCCATGACCGAAGTGGCTTGACGCGAGCAAGCTGACACCTTCAGTTTCTATCGCTTCGATGCGGATTGCGTCCAATGACTTCGCGCCGTTCCACTGCGCCACAAAAGGCGCGCTGTTGAGGATCAGCCAGCCATGAGCGTTGGCGATATTGAGCGGCAGACAGCGATAGGCGAACGCTGCGTCGGTATTATCCATCCATTCGCGTTCGACCGGCGCGACGATGATCTTTGGTGGTTCACCCAACGTCGGATAGCAGACCAGCTTCATGACTCTCTCGCAACGACTTGCCGGCGCCCGCATCGCCCACCATGCCGGCCGACGCGGTCAATGGCCGGGCCGAAACAGCGACGTTCCCATGAGGATCGGCTGGGTAACGGTAGTTTCGGCGCTGGCCTCCGGGAATTTCAGCGACTTGAATTTTGCGATCAGGCTGCTTTGCAGCTTCGGCCAGCCCATGTCACTCGCATCCGTAGCCGTTACGCGATCAAGCAGGACGGCGCAGGACTTAACCGATCCGTTGGCGCCGATGAGAAGCCGGAAAATCGCAGGACCGTGATATAGCCGGATCCGCGCCAACGCTTCGGCTGCGAAGCTGGTCAGCGCTTCCATGACAACTTCGCTGATCTGCTCTTTCGTCAGCGCGCCGGAAACGATCGCGCCCTTATCCCGCAGGTGGCCGTGCAGGACAAGCCGGCCCTCCACGGGATTCATCGAACCTTCCACGCACTCCACGCCGTGCGGCATGCGGTCATCGAACACCACGAGTCGGTTGAAACGCGGTTCGATCGCGGTGAAAAGGCCAGCGGCGGACTGCGCCGTCGCCACATTATTTCTGAACAGATCGCCCTCATTCAACACGAGCGTCTCGCCGCCTGTAGTCATCCGTTTGTCGCGCGTCAGGGAATAGACGAACGCGAACCGGCCATTCTCGGCATCGTTATGCAGGTTCTGCCGGCAGCCGCTGACATACAGGCTGAGATAGGGCCAAGTGACTTCGCCCAGGCCAAGCACGTCGGCCGACCAGCGGCACAGCACCTGCATGAAATTCTCCACCCGATCGCGCCTGATCAACTTCTCCGGACTGGTGCGCAGATAGGCATAGAGGCCCGGCACGAACCAGTAATTCCAGACCTGATGGGTTTCTGGCCGATGTGAACTCGTATTTTCCGAAATGCGCGTCGATATCGAGCCGCATCGCTTCCGCAACGTCGAACGGAAGGAAATCGTCGACCACCGCATACGGCGCGCGCATAGTTTCAATGACCGTATCGGTGTTTGCGGTCATTTCTAGGCGCCGCTTGTCGCGATCACGCCGCCATCCATCCGGCCAACGATCCAGGGGCCGGATCGCGGATCGTCAATCTGCGGCGCTTTCGATGTGCGCAAGGGATTGGAGAATGGGTTGTCGGCGCGTGACTTGAATATCGCCCCGTGGCCTGAATAGAAATAAAGGTGACGCCCGAGGCGGCCGCCAGATTTTGCTTCGATCTCAAACCAGCCGAGCTTGGTATCGAGTTCGTTGCGAATTTTCGGCAGTTCCCTGCCGACAAGATCGCCCTCTTCAGCCAGTGCCGGTGCGATCCGATACGACAGCGGTCCGAAGATATCCCCGGGCTTGCCGATGGCGTCGAGCCCGAATTCGTGCGGCGTTCGCGCGATCGGCGTGTCCGGAAAAAGCTGAAAGTGGTTAAGCGCGAATGTGGCGTTTTCGCACGCGCTCAGCGTGTTGCCGACAAACGCGACCGTCCGTCGGACCTCTTCAAGGGTTTCGCTCGGAAATGCCGCGATGAAAGTGACGTGTATGCCGACCCTGGCGGCGGTCATCGCGTGGAAGGTCGCGGCGACGCATTCCTCGTCGAGACCTTCCGTGACCTTGTCCATGAGTGCCAGAATTCGCGGTGTCACGGTTTCGAGGCCGAACAGGATTTCGAAACAGCCGGCCTGGCCAAGCCGGTTGAACAAGTCGGGAGTGTGCGCACGTTCCAATTTACTGCGGCAAGCCCACTTGATGCGCAGGCCGCGCCGCGCCACCTCATCGGCGAGCAAATTGAGCGACGAAGGCGATATCGCCTCGTCCGAGAACATGAATTGGCGATAGCCCGCCGCAGCATAGGCCGCGACACGGTCGAGGCTGGCCAGGATTTCGCTGTGCATCGGCGCTTGCGGCGTATCGAATTTTGCGTTCTGGCTGCAGAACGTGCACCGGCTCCAATAACAGCGTCGCTTGCTGAGCCGGGTCCAAAGAATCGGCTCAGGCGCGAAAGTTGGCGGTGGCGGAAACGGCTCGACTTTGGACGGGGGCATGCGCGAGGACGGCGGAAGATCGCAACGGCGGATTATGCCTTTTGGCGCACGTCCGGCTTCGATCGCTTCAAGCAAGGCCGGGACGACTTCATCGCGTTCGTCTTTCGAGGCGACGATCGTGTCGAATACGCTGTCCAGCGAACGCCTTGTGCGCAACTCTTCGATCGCACCGCTCAGCGAGAAGTTTTCATAACCGTGATCGACCAGCGAGATATGAGCCGCGGGGCGTCGGCTGCGCAGCTTGCGCCCCGTCATTAACGCCGTCAGCAAATCCTCGGGACCGGTGATGCTGAACAACACCGTGTCGTAGGTAGCCGGAACATCGGCCACGGCGGCATCGATCGTACGGCTGAGCAGTTCGGACGACCCGCTGTAGGCGACCAGCGACCGGCTATCGGAATAGTCGATGTTACGCACTTGCGGACCGACGTTAACGTCAATCCGGAATTCCGATTGCACGCGATTGATGATGTCGAAGAAAGTGGCCAGCGGCGCCAGCGTTTCGAGGTAGCTTAGCTGCGATCGGTACGTTGCCGAATTCTGAAACTGCTTCAGCGTCGCGGCTGCATCGTTGGCGAGGCGCTCGATATCAAGACCATTCGCGCGCCAAACAGCTCTACGATGCTGTCGTGCCAAGGGCGAGAGCGGTTCCAGCAAAAGGCGCGCGAAGGAAGGGCCGACGAGGACGTTCCACCAATCAAAATTGATGCTGTGGCTAGAAAGTTGGTATTGCGAATCCGCCGCGACGGAATCCCACCACGTTCCCGGATCGTAAACGACAGTGGGAAAACGCCCCGGCGGAGTCGCATAGAGAACGCGCATCGGCCGGGGACACTTTTAACCTCGAACGGCACCCACGGCGGGCGGCGGGGGTGGCGGGGGCGGAGACGACTGAGAGACTTGATAGCTGCCATCCACCGGGACGGCGGCCGAACCGATCGTGTTCAAATCGCGCGCGGTTGCGCTTTTTGTCACCGTTTCAACCGAATTGTTTCCGGTCTGCTGTACTCCGACATTTCCCAGCAGCGAGAGCGCCGCTAGGCCAACCGTCGCGCCCCAGCCCGTCAGTTTGGATTTCAACCCGTTTCCCATGTCGCCACCCCTTTTCATGTCGCTACTCGCTGGTCTATTGCAAAAATGGTCAATTAAGCCATCTTCTACACCACCAACCGCTATAGGGCGTACGGGTAGGAAAAGCAACCGAGCGGCGGGCTTATGTCAGGACACGGCCAATTGGACACGACCTCGGCGGCGCTTTTGCTGGATGGTGCGCCCAATATTCCCCAGCCATTGGTCGGGCCAACATTCCCTCGCCTGCACACTTGGTGGTCGGGAAAGAATAAGGCGACCAACGTTATCCGTCTTGCCGCGCTGGCTGCGGCGTTCACCTTCGCGAGTTATGTCACGCAAGTCTGTTTTGCCGCCTTTTCCGCGCTGCAGGCCGGCGTGACGCCGAATTTGCGCATTTTGCAACTCGACCCCCTCGCTTGGGCCGATATTAGATCGCTCGCGCCGCTCGTCCCCGTGCTCGTGCTTGAGCTTTGCTTGGTCGGCTGGGAGGCGAGTTCGATTCGGCGCCTCACTGCGCTGCGCAGTGAATCAGTGATGACGGACTGGGCTTTTCTGCTGTTGCTCGGCAGCGGATTGTACGGACTTCTAATTATGATAGCGGGGTTCGGTCTCTACACGCGTGGCGTACAGACTGCTGCGCATTTCGAAGCATGGAAATTCTTCTCGGCTCAGCCGCTTTGGATCGCTGTGCCGGCGCTCTACCTGGGGCGGAGTTTTTCTTCTTATTGGCTGCATCGTCTGCAGCATTCGCACTGGCTTTGGCCGCTGCACAAGACGCATCACGCAGCACGCGAATTCACCGTACTCAATTATTTGAGGGGCCATCCAATTGAGCTCGCGTGGCAAACTCTCGTGCAGATGATGCTTTTTTCCGCGATCGGATTCTCGGTTGAAGCGATTACTTGGTACTTGTTGATCAATGCCGGGCAACAATTCCTGACACATTCAAACGCAACCCAGCTCATGCCGCTGGAACGGTTTGGACTGGTCACTGCTGCGGGCCATCGAATCCACCATGGGATTGAGCCGCGCTATCACAATCGCAATTTTGGCGAGCTTCTCAATATTTGGGACCGTCTCTTCGGCACCTATCTGCCGCCGACGCGGGAACTGTTGCGGATTCCGATCGGCGTCGAAGAAAACCTGCAAACGTATAACAATCCCCTACTTCCGATCGCGCTGTGCGTGCAAGCGTCTGACTGGCTGCACATTTTCGGCGCCCGCGCAAAACTTCTCGTGCTGCGTGATTGAGTAACTCGCAGGACATCATCCTCGACCGCTGCGATGCGCAAGGAAACCTGGCGGCGGTGCGAAAGATCTCCTCGAACCGGGAACAAGGCGATTACTTGGAGAAGGGTGGCTGGGCGACACAGCCGGGGGCTGCCTCCTCCGACTACCATCTGGCCAGGGCGTGTGCGGAGAAATTGGTCCAAGATAAAACTGCGGCCCAATGAACTCAGTCGCCGCGCATTGAGATGCTGGGACGTCACCACCGACCGCGGCAATATCGCCACGGCGATACGGTGAGAATTTGGGTTGTCAGACTTCCAAATAAGACGCCAAGATTGCTCTCGCGGACGAACAGGAAGGTTCTTTGAAAAAATCAAAATCGGCCGGTGCAAGCTGGGGCTGGCGTGAGCTGCGCAAAGCAACGCCGTTCGCCCGATTCTGGCGGCTGCACATCCGGCTATTCGTTTCCGCATCGTTCGGGCTCGCGATAACGTTGATGCTGTTGGCCACGTCCTGGCGTATTCCGACATGCATACTCGCAGGCTGGGACGGCGGCCTTGTGCTCTATCTGGCGCTGATCTTTTGGATCATGGCGCGCTCACCGATCGACCAGATCCGCCAGAGAGCATGTGTCGAGGATGAAGGCGCGATGGCCCTTTTGGTGCTGACCACGGCATCGGCGTTGGCCAGTCTCGCTGCGGTAATATCCGAACTCGGCCACGCGCCCAGCCCCTACCAGCTGGCGCTCGGCGCGGTTACTATTCTGCTGTCCTGGGCGTTCATGCATGTAATCTTCGCCTTGCATTACGCGCACGAATTTTATGACGAAGGCAGCGATGACCAGACTGGCGGCCTCGATTTTCCTGGCAATCAAGAGCCGGATTATTGGGACTTCCTATACTATTCGCTGGTCGTCGCCATGACGGCGCAGGTGTCCGATGTTCAGGTCACCAGCAAGACGATGCGCCGGCTGACGACCGTACATGGCGTCGTCTCGTTCTTCTTCAACGTCACCGTCCTGGCATTGACCGTCAACATCGTGTCCACCCTGATGTAGGCTGAGACGCGCTGAAACCAGCAATAAGCGCGATTGGCATCAGGGCGCGAACCGGTAAAGTCCTTCGAACAGACGGCATGCGAGACTCCGCTTTGCCCCGAAAACCGACAAGTCATTGCCCGCAGCAAAATCGCGATGGGCCATTAGGAGACATCGAAATTTATAGATGGCGAAAGCAGGCGCATGCATGCGCGACGGAGCTGTCCCCTGACGGAAGCTGCACCGTTGCGGTAGCGCGACCTATTGCGCGGTGAGCCCGCCGTCGAGCGTCAGCTCCGCGCCGGTGACGAAAGCGGATTTGTCCGAAAGCAGGTAACCGCAAAGGTCGGCGACTTCGGCGGGCGTGCCGAAGCGACCGAGCGGCACCATCGCCGCCATGCGCTCGCGGGCGCTTGCCGGATCGCGCACTTGCGCGATCATGCCGTCGACCAGCGGGCCTTCGATGAAGGCCGGGTGCACGGAATTGCAGCGTACCGGCGGTTTGAGCCGCGCGCCGTGGAGCGCCACCGATTTGCTCAAAAGCCGCACGCCGCCCTTGGACGCATTGTAGGCCGCGAGGTTATGGCCGCCGACAAGGCCGGACACCGATGAAATATTGACGATCGAGCCACCGTTCCGCCGCATCAACCGCAGCGCATATTTGCAGCCGAGGAAGGTGCCGTCGAGATTGACCGCCATGACGCGGCGCCAGGTTTCGAAATCGGTGTCCTCGACACTGCCGACGGCGACGATGCCGGCGGCATTGACCAGGCCGTCGAGTCGTCCGGGCTTCTGCTCGATGGCGGCGATTACCCGGAGCCAGTCGGCTTCGGAGGTCACGTCGAGCGCGTGATCGACGTGCCCGCGCGCGGCAAGATCGCTGGTGATGGCGACGCCGCCTTGTTCTTGCACCGCATTAACGATCGCCGATCCGATCGTGCCGGCGGCGCCGGTCACCAGAACGATCTTGTCCTTGAGCCGCGTCACGGGAACGGACGTTCACCCATTGCGCGTGCAGTTACGCCGCTGCGATCCGAATGCCGGCCTGCTCGCAGGAATTGGCCACATCGCAGACGGTGGCGCGCTGCATGTCGCGCTTCCAGCGCATATCGTCGAAGTCGGTGCCGCGATGCATGGTGCAGCGGTTGTCCCAAATCACCAGATCGTGGACGCGCCAGCGATGGGTATAAACGAACTGGCGTTGCGTGGCGTGCGCGACCAGATCGTCGATCAGCGCGCGGCCTTCTTGTTCCGGCATGCCGAAGATGCGGCCGGCGTGCGACGCGAGATAAAGCGATTTGCGGCCGGAATCGGGGAGGGCGCGCACCAGCACCTGCGGCACCGGCGGCATGCCTTGCCGCTCCTCGTCGCTGAAATTGGAAAAGCCGAGCTTGGCGCGCGAGTTGAAGATCGAATGCTCGACTACGAGCGCGTCGAGGCGGCGCTTGGTCGCTTCGTCAAGCGCTTCATAGGCGGCGCGTTCGTCGGCGAATTCCGTGTGTCCGCCAACCGGCGGAATCGTGCGCGCATAGAGGAGCGAGGCCAGCGCCGGCAGCCGCTTGAACGATGAATCGGTGTGCCACAGGCGGTTGCCGAGCTGGAACATGCGCTGCCGTGAGTCCTTGCCCCACACCTCATTGTCGGGGCCAAGGTTGGAGACGTTGGCGAATTCCTTGCGCACGCGCAGCTGCGCGTCCTTGCGATGCAGCGCGATGGTCGTCTCCAGCGGACCAAAATACCGCGCGAAGTCGAGATGCTGATCTTGCGACAGATGCTGATCGGGAAAGATCAGGACCGCGTAGGTCGCGAATGCGTTTTTGATGTCCACGAGGTCGGACGAAGTCAGCGGCGCCGACAAATCGATGTCGCCGATTTCGGCGGCAAAATTCAGCGTGACCGGACAGACGGTGATCGCCATGGTCGTTGCCTTTCTACTGCGTGCGCGCTGCCGCTTCGGTCACGGTCTTGTAGGCCTCGTTGAGCAGCGGCTTAGTCTTCGATACGTCGGCGCCGACGCTAGAAAACGTCTTCATCATGTCGGCTTGCTCTTCGGGCGGCAGGCTGATGAGTTCACCGCCGGTGGCGGTCCAGCCCTTGCGCGCTTTGTTGACGATATCGCTCGCCAGCGGACCGATCGCGGCCTGCTCCTTGGTGGCGTCTTCGTCGACGATCTTTTGCAAGTCGGCAGGCAGCGATTCGTACCAGGCCTTATTGACCTCCACGATCGCATAGACCGCAGGCTGACCGGTCTCGGTCACGTATTTCGCCGCGTCGTTGAAGTGCATCGGGGTCCACACCACGATGCCGCCGACCGCGCCGTCGACGGCGCCCTGCTGGATCGCCGGCACCACGTCGCCGAGCGTCATCGCCACCGGCGTGGCGCCGAGCCGGGAGATCGCCTGAGTCTGGAACGGCGAGGCGAGAACGCGGATCTTCTTGCCCTTGAAATCCGCGAGATGGCGGATCGGGTTCTTTGAAATTACCGAGGACGGCGAGTTCATGAACAGCGCGACGCCGTGCAGCCCCTTGTTGGCGCCGAGCCCGAGCATCAGTTTCTTGACCGCCGGATCGGCGGCGAGCCGCTGCCCCTGATCCATGGAATTGACCAGGCCGGGCGCCGCCATCACCTCGAAGCGCTCGTCGACGCCGACGAAGAATTCGGGCGGAATGAGCGCGCATTGGATGGCGCCGAATTGGGTGCCTTCGATCTGCCGCGGGATCGAGCCCAGCTGGCTCGCCGGATAAATCTCGCTCTTGATGCGGCCGCCGGAATCCTTCTCCAGCGCCGCGGCATAGGTCTTGGCGAAGAAGTAGCTCGGATCGTTCAGCGTCGGCAGCGTCATCTTCATCGTATAAGTCTTTTCTTGCGCATGCGCTGCGCTGAGCGCCAGCATCGACGACAAGACGATTGCGCCGGCAGCGGCGACGGCCCGCGCAACGAAAATTCGATTCACGATTGTCATGTTGCCCCCTCCCCGGATATCATTGGCAGTCATCTTAGACGGCTGCGGCAGAATTGGTAAGTTGCGCGGGTCGGCGCGCGGTCGCGCGCCGGTTTTGTTATTAACAGTTTTCCCGTTAAAGTTGGCGCGGCGAGGCTGCGTTCGGAGATTTTCGCTGAACGCGCAGGCGGCTGGACTGTCAGCTCAGTTCAGCCGCAGCTCGGTAATGTGCCGCGGATCGGGCTTGAGCTCGCCTTTCTCGACGCGCTTGACGATATCGACCAGCACCGCATTGGCGCGGCAGGAAAGTCCGACTTTCTCGCCTTCGCGCACGATGAGGCCGTTTAGGAATTCGATCTCGGTGCGGCGGCCCTTCTGCATGTCCTGGCCCATTGACGGGCGCTGTCCCGCCGCGGTACGGGCGGAGTCCTTCAAGCGCTGCGCGTCGCAGGTCTGCTCAGCCACCGCATCGCCTTCACCGGCGCGCGCGATGGTTTCCGGCGGCAGATGCAGGATTTCCTCGAGCTGATAGCCGTGCGCCTGGCCGACGCGGATCGCCTCGGAGCCGAGCCGGGTGGAGAAGCGGCGGATCGGATCGTTCTTGAGCATGTCGCCGCCGCCGAGACCGGTGCTGGCGGACAGCCCGTTCTGCATGGCGTTGGCAACCAGCTTCGACCAGCGCTCGCCCCACAGATTGCTGGTCACCTTGGCGCTGTCGGCAAAGCCGACCAGCCGGCAGACCTCCGCCGCGCGTTGCGTGATGCGGCCATGCACTTCGCCCGCGCGAAACACGGTATGCGCCGCGCCATGCTTGGCGGCGCCGCGATGCACGAGGCCGGGCTCCGGCAGATTGACCGTGATGCTCGAAGCGATGCAGCCGAGCGTCTTGCCCCAGCCGACGACGCCGGCAATGGTCTCCTCGTTCATGCAATTCTGCAGCGACACCACGAAACCGTCCGGCGCCAGATATTGCCGGATCAGCATCGCCGCCCAGGCGGTATCGTAGGATTTCATGCAGACGAAAGCGATGTCGACGGGCTTTTCCTTGGCCAGCTGCTGCGCGTCGGTGACGTGCAGCGCGCGCACCGGCACGGTGAATTCCGGCTCCTTCATCGCGTGCGTCACGCGCAGGCCGTGCTTGCGCATGTGCTCGACATGCGCCGGCCACGGATCGATGAAGGTCACGTCCTCGCCGGCCGCCACCATATGGGCGCCGGTATAACCGCCGACCGCGCCCGCTCCGACAAAGGCTATTTTCTTGCCCATGATTTCCTCGCCGTTTCTCTTCAATTGAATTCATCGTTCTCGATGCGCCGCCGTACCGGCTTTAGTTCTCCGGCACCACCGCGATGGCTTCGATCTCGAACAGCGCGCCGTCATGCGCGAGCTTCGAGATTTGAATGGCGGTCGATGCCGGCGGCGCCTTGATGTTGACGTAGCGGTTGCGCACTTCGAGGTAGGTGTGGATGTTGGCGATGTCGATGAAGAAGGCGGTGACCTTCACCACGTGCTCGAAATTCGCTCCCGCCGCGGCAAGCGCGAACTTCAGGTTTTCGAAGCACTGCACAACTTGAGCGTTGAAGTCGGCCCCGGCGAATTTGCCGTCCGCCGTCATGCCGAGTTGCCCGGCGATATAAATGGTCCGGCTCGGGCTGCGCGTCTCGACGACGTGGGTGTAGCCGCGCGTCGGCGGCATGGTCGAGGGATTTTGAAAGCGATGGCTGGCCAATTTCTTTTCCTTCCGGTTTGACGCATTTGGCGGGTGTTTATTTCGCATAATGCAAAGGTCGAAGCCTCGTGGCAAACTGCCCGTGATGGCCACCCGCTTCGTCCTCTTGCTTGTCGCCGTAACCTTGCTGCCGAGCGCGGCGGACGCCGCCGATCTCGACGGCGCGAGCCTGTCGTGGCCGTGGGTGCTGCCGTTCGCCGGTATTCTGCTCACCATCGCGCTCGGGCCGCTGCTGTTTCCCCGCCTGTGGCATCGTCACTACGGTAAATTCGCTTTCTTCTGGGCGGTGCTGACGCTGGCGCCGATGGCGGCGATGCGCGGCGCCGACACGGCGCTGGCGCTCCTCGCCCATGCCGTTCTCGGCGATTATGTCGGCTTCATCGCGCTGCTGTTCGCGCTTTATGTCGTCGCCGGCGGCATCATGCTGACCGGCACGCTGCGCGGCACGCCGCTCGTCAACGCCGCTTTGCTGGTGTTCGGAACGCTGATCGCCAGCATCGTCGGCACCACCGGCGCGGCGATGATCCTGATCCGGCCGCTCCTGCGCGCCAACTCGGCGCGGCTGCACAACGTCCACGTCGCCGTGTTCTTCATCTTTCTGGTCGGCAATATCGGCGGCGCGCTGTCGCCGCTCGGCGATCCGCCGCTGTTCATCGGGTTTCTCAACGGCGTCGATTTCTTCTGGCCGGCGCAGCATCTGTGGCAGCCCACGGTTTTCGCCGCCGTCTGGGTGCTGGTGCTGTTCATGGCGATGGATGCCTGGCTCCACTTTGCGGACCGCCGCGCCGCACCGGTCGGCGAAGCGCCTGCCGAGCGCGAACCGTTGCGCGTCCACGGCGTCGTCAACCTGCTGTTTCTCGCCCTCATCATCGCCGCAGTCGTCGATTCCGCGCTGTGGCAACCGGGGATCAGCTTCACCGTCTACGGCACGGTGCTGCCGCTGCAGGATCTGGCGCGCGACGCGCTGTTGATCCTCGCCGCACTCGCCTCGCTGTGGCTCACGCCGAAGGCGCAGCGCGCCGCCAACGGCTTTACTTTCGAGCCGATCCTCGAAGTGGCGTGCCTGTTCGCCGGCATCTTCGTCTGCGCCGGTCCGGTGCAGGCCATGCTCGATGCCGGCCATGACGGCGCCTTCGGCTGGCTGCTGACCGCGGTGACGCGCCACGACGGCACGCCGCATCCGGTCGCCTATTTCTGGCTCACCGGCATTCTCTCCGGGATTCTCGACAATGCGCCGACTTATCTGGTCTTCTTCAAGCTCGCCGGCGGCAATGCGGCCGACCTGATGACCACATTGGCCCCCGCGCTGGCGGCGATCTCGATGGGCGCGGTCTATATGGGCGCGCTCACTTATATCGGGAATGCGCCGAATTTCATGATCTACGCCATCGCCTCCGAGCGTGGCGTCAAAATGCCGAGTTTCTTCGGCTACATGATCTGGTCGATCGTCGTGCTGGTGCCGCTGTTCGTGGCTATGACCTACTTTTTTGTTGCGCCGCACTGACGTTGCGTGAGGGCGAGCCAGCAGCAGAGGCGATGAGCTTCCCGGAATCAGTGTGTTGATAAAGATACAGCTCCGGACATTTGGCGTTTGACTCTTGTATAAATAGGTAGATCGACCTAACAAATTGGGTGCGGTGATTCGCCCATTCAGAGGTGCAACGCGGCAACAGAGGAGTCGTAGGGCAGAGCGGCAACGCAAGCTCAGCGGCAAAGTTCGCTGAGCCGAGAACGGCTGAATGGCGTCCGATCGCTTGATCGACGATCAAGCGCTATCGCGTGGTAGCTTTTCGAGGCGACCCCCGACGCTGACGGCAGCACGGGCGAGCGCGATTCGCTATTGCCCGATGTCGCAATATCGCAGCGCGGCATTGCTCCTCGCCGTGCTTGCATTTTTCACGACCGCATTTTCGCTGGTGCCCGCGACGGCGGGTCCGAACGCCTGCACCTCCGGCGGCCCCAACACCGCGAACTGCCAGGGCGATCAGTCGGGCGGCATCAGCAGCGCCGACACGCCGGCGAACTCAACGACTATCAACGTCTTCAATCTCACCACCGCGATCACGCCCGCAACCGGCACGGCCGGTATTTCCTTCAGCGATAACGGAGGAGTCGATACCAGCGCCAACTCGTCGTCGTTTACGATCAATTTCAACGTCCTCGGAACGCCGCAGGCGATTACGACCCAGAATGCAGCCGCAATAACCGTGTTCACGGAAGGCGGCAGCGGTGAAAACGGCAACAGTAACGGCGCCGGCAGCGGCGATTTGGGGAATCCTGGCGGTAGTGGCGGCGCCATCACAGTAATCACTTTTCCCGGTCCGATAACGACGAGCGGAGTGGGCTTTCAGGGCAGCATTTTTCTGCAAAGCCTCGGCGGTCCCGCAGGCGGTGGCGGCGATGGCACATCGGGTGGCGGCGGCTCCGGCGGCTCCGGCGGTGCGGCCGGGAATATTCAGCTGAGCAACGGCAGCGCTCTCGCTCCCGGCAGCACCATCACCGCCAATTCATCGGCGGGCATTTTCATTCAAAGTGTTGGTGGTGGTGGCGCCAACGGCGGCACTGCCCATACCACCGGCAATGGCGGCAATGCCGGAACCGGTGGAATAGGCGGCGGCATCACGATTTCCAACTATGGCGCCATAACCACGCAATCCACGTCTTCGGCTGCGATCTTCGCACAGAGCATCGGTGCGGGCGGCGGCAATGCCGGTGGCAACAATAGTACCGGCCCCGGCGGGACGGGTGGCAACGGTGGCGCAGGCGGTGCCATATCCATCAGCAACAATGCGGTGCTGACGACAAACTTGGGACTTTCATCTGGAATTTTCGTGCAAGGCATCGGCGGCAATGGCGGTGAGGGCGGTGACTCTTCGGCGGGAGATTCGGGAAACGGCGGCACCGGGGCCACAGGGAGTTCGGTGCTCATCGTCAACACCGCGGGCGTGACAACGAAGGGGACCAGTTCGGCAGGAATTTCCGCAGAAAGTATCGGTGGCCCTGGCGGTGCAGGTGGCAACGCCGGTGCCGGCAATGCGGGCACCGGCGGCACCGGCGGGACAGGTGGGACCGTGACGGTGCGCAACATGAGCGCTGGGATCGTCACTGCGGGCGACACGTCAGCCGGCATATCGGCACAGAGTTTGGGGGGCGCCGGCGGCAATGGCGGCAGTGCCGGTGTGGGCGGCAATGGCGGCGATGGCGGTGCTGGCTCCGCCGCCGGCACGGTCGCGATTATCAACTCAGGGAATATCACCACCGGTTCGGCAGCCTCAGCAACCGGCGGCTCCCCTGGGGTGGCCGCCGCCAGCTTCGGCGGCAATGGCGGCGACGGAGGTTCGGGTGGCGTCATTACCGGCAGCGGCGGCGGTGGCGGACAGACCGGTATCGGCGGCACAGTTTCGATCGCCAACACCGGCACCATTGTCACGAGCGCCAACAGCTCCGCCGGTCTTTTTGCTGAGAGCGTCGGCGGCTTCGCCGGCGCTCCGGGCAGCGGAACCGTCTTTCTCGGCCTGGTGAGTTTTGGCGCCGGATCCTCGAGCGGCGGCGCCGGCGGCGCGGTCACCGTCAATTCGACAGGCGGTTCGATTTCGACGGCGGGCGTGGGATCGTCCGCGATCTACGCGGAAAGTGTCGGCGGCGGTGGCGGCAATGGCGGCTCGAGCTTTGGCGTGTTTTTCTCCTCCGGAGGAGCGGCATCGGCCGGCGGCGACGGCGGCACAGTCAGCGTGACCAATAGCGTTAGTCTGTCTGCAACCGGCAACCAGTCCTCCGGCATCTATGCCCAGAGCATCGGCGGCGGCGGCGGATCGGGCGGCTCTTCCGGATCCGGGTTCGCTAGCTTTGGCGGCAACGGTTCCGACACCAGTCCCTCGGGAAACGTCACCGTCGTTAATTCCGGCACGATCACCGTTTCCGGCGCCGGCGATTTCTCGAATCCTTCGAACGCGACCTATGCCGCGGGCATATTTGCCCAAAGCGTCGGCGGTGGCGGGGGCGACGGTGGGCTCGCCGAACTCGGGAGGTTTTTCCGAGGGCGGTAACGGCGGTGGCGGCGGACATAGCGGCATCGTCACCGTCACCAATACCAACGCGATCATGGCGCTGTCGCCCGGCGGCGTCAGCGGCGTCGGTGCTCCCGCGATCTTCGCGCAGAGCGTCGGTGGCGGCGGCGGCAATGCGGGTAACGCGGTCGGCCGCGTCGGCATCGGCGGCGCTGGCGGCGCCGGCAATGCCGGCGGCACCCTCGACACCGGCACCGGGTTGAATGTCGGCGTCACTGTCAACAATTCCGGCGCGCTGATCACCAGCAGAAATTTCTCTGCAGGCATTTTTGCGCAGAGCGTCGGTGGCGGCGGCGGCAATGGCGGCTTCGCCGGCGGGGTTGCCGCTATCGGCGGCAATGGTGGCAACGGCAGCGACGGTTATCTGGTCACCGTCAACAACAACGCCAATATCGTCACCGGCTCGAACGGCCCCGCATCGGATTCGCCCGGCATTTTTGCGCAGAGCGTCGGCGGCGGCGGCGGCAACGGCGGCAATGCGATCGGGGTTGGCGCATTCGCGGCGCTGGCGATCGGCGGCAAGGGCGGCAGTGGCGGCGTCGGCGGCCTCGTCTGCGTCAACACCGGTAACTCGGACTGCGCCGAATCGGCGCCGCTGGCTGTCGTCGCCGGCACGTCGATCACGACGACCGGCGATCGCTCCGACGCTATCCAGGCGCAATCGGTCGGTGGTGGCGGCGGCAATGGCGGCTTCGCCATCGCCGCCTCGATCGGCCTCTACGGCAATATCAGTGTCGGCGTGGCCGGTAACGGCGGCACCGGCGGCAATGCCAGCAACGTCTATGTGACCAACAGCCAAGCCATTTCGACCGGCCTGCAAGGCTCGTTTAATCCCGACACCCAGTCCGCCTACGGCCAATTCTCCGACGGCATCGATGCCGAGTCGATCGGCGGCGGCGGCGGCACCGGCGGGTTCTCGGTGGCCGGCGGCGCGTCGACGGGCGTCTCGGCGGATCTGGCAGTCGGCGGCAACGGCGGCACGGGCAATGACGGCGGCAATGTCACCGTCGTCAATTCCGGCACCATCGCGACAGCCGGCGATCAGGCGATCGGCATTCACGCCGCGTCGGTCGGCGGCGGCGGCGGCAACGGTGGCTTCGCCATCGGCGTCGGCATTTCGGTATATTCGTCGCTGACTTTCGCACTCGGCGGTTCGGCCGGCCAGGGCGGCACTTCGGGAACGGTGTCGGTCACCAATACCGGCAACATTTCGACGCTCGGCGTGATGTCCTACGGCATCCTTGCCGAATCCATCGGCGGTTCGGGCGGCAATGGCGGGTTCAGCATTGCCGGCTCGCTCTCGATCAACAGCTCGGGCGGCTCGGCGGCGGTGAGCCTCGGCGGCGGCGGCGGTACCGGCGGCAATGCCGGCGCGGTCGTGGTCAACAATACCGCCAATATCAGCACCGCCGGCACCGGCGCGATCGGCATTTTCGCGCAATCGGTCGGCGGCTCCGGCGGCAATGGCGGTTTTGCCGGCTCGCTGACGATGAGCAACGGCGCCGGCTTCGGCCTCGCCGTCGGCGGCAAAGGCGGCATGGGAAATACCGCCTCAACGGTCAACGTCACCAGCATCGGCAACATCACCACGACCGGCGACAACGCTTACGGCGTCGAGGCGCAGTCGGTCGGCGGCGGCGGCGGCAATGGCGGCTTCGCCGCGTCGCTGACCGCGACCAACAAGTCCTACGCGCTGACCAATACGATCGGCGGCGGTGGCGGCAACGGCAGCACCGGCGACGACGTTACGGTGTCGAGCACCGGCCTGGTGCAGACCAGCGGCATGCTGTCCTACGGCATCCTGGCGCAATCGATCGGCGGCTCGGGCGGCAATGGCGGCTTCGCCGTTTCCGGCACGGTGTCACTGAGCAAAGATTCCACCGCGAACACCGTCGGCGGCGATGGCGGCGACGGCGGCACCGCCGGCATGGTGACGGTGACGACCACGCCGACGGTCGCCGGCGGTATGGTCATCTCAACCACCAACATCGGCGCGATCGGCCTGCTGGCGCAGTCGGTTGGCGGCGGCGGCGGCAATGGCGGCTTTGCGGCGGCAGCCGTGGTTTCGGCGGACGGCTCGGCGGGCGACACTCAAGTCGGCGGCCTGCAGGATAACGGCACCAGCGGCGGCGTCGGCGCCGCCGGCGGCAACGGCAACGTGGTGCTGGTCACCAACAACGGCGGCATCAGCACCACCGGCGATCTCGCCCACGGCATCATGGCGCAGTCGGTTGGCGGCGGCGGCGGCAATGGCGGCTTCGCGGTGGAAGGAAGCTTTGCCAACGGCGACAACGCTTCGGCGACGACCAATGCCGTCGGCGGCTCCGGCGGCAATGGCGGCAGCGGCGCCATGGTAACGGTCAACAATCACGGCATCATCACGGTCGGAGGTGCCATGGCCGACGGCATCATCGCGCAATCGATCGGCGGCGGCGGCGGCAACGGCGGCTTCGCCGTCAGCGGGTCCTTCTCGAAAAGTGCGCAGGCGACGTCGAGCAGCGTCGGTGGCTCGGGCGGCAATGGCGGCAGCGCCGCCGCGGTGGTCGTTACCAACGACAACCAGATCGTCGTGAACGGGTCCAAGAGCATCGGCATTCTGGCACAGTCGGTCGGCGGCGGCGGCGGTAACGGCGGCTTTGCCATCAGCCTCGGCGCGTCGTTGTCCGATACCGCGAGTTCCGACGGCGCGAACGATACCGTCGGCGGCACCGGCGGTGTCGGCGGCACCGGCAACAGCGGCAACACCGTCACGGTCACGACGGCGTCCACGAGCTTCATCCAGACCAACGGCCTGATGGATTACGGCATCGAGGCGCAGTCGGTCGGCGGCGGCGGCGGCAATGGCGGCTTCGTCGTCGGCGCCAGCTTCGCCAGTAGCGGCACCACATCGTCGACCATCGGCGGCAGCGGCAGCAGCACCGGCGGCGCGGGCGGCACCAGCAACACGGTCACGGTCGACAATTTCGGCACCATCGAGACCACGATGGCGAATTCGATCGGCATTTTCGCGCAGTCGGTCGGCGGCGGCGGCGGCACCGGCGGCTTCTCCGGCCAGCTCAGCGTCAACGGCAATGGCAACAACACCACGAATACGATCGGCGGCAACGGCGGCAATGGCGGCGACGGCGGCGTGGTCAACGTCACCAACGAAGCCAACGGCTTCATTCAGACCCAAGCCAACAATTCGATCGGCATTTTGGCCCAGTCGGTCGGCGGCGGCGGCGGCAATGGCGGCTTCACCGTCTCGCTCGATGCCAATTTCGGCGGCTCGACCGATAATAATGTCGGCGGCAGCAGCTCCGGCACCGGCGGCACCGGCGGTCAGGCCGGCAACGGCACGGCGGTGACGGTCGGCAATTACGGCGCGGTGGACGCGCTCGGGTCGCACAGCATCGGTATTCTGGCGCAGTCGGTCGGCGGCGGCGGCGGCAATGGCGGCTTCGCGCTGGGCGGTTCCGGCGGCACGACGGTGAACGGCGCCAACGACAATATCGGCGGTAGCGGCGGCAGCGGCGGCAATGGCGGCACCGTCAACGTCACCAATTACGCCAACGCCACGATCCTCACCGGCGGCATGATGGACTACGGCATCCTGGCGCAATCGGTCGGCGGCGGCGGCGGCAATGGCGGCTTCGTCATTTCCGGCAGTCTGTCGAGCAGCGGTGACGCGTCGTCGACGGTCGGCGGCCAGAGCACCGGCGGCGCCGGCAGCGACGGCGGCACGTCGGCTACGGTGACCGTCGACAATTTCGGCTCGATCACGACGCAAGGCGCGGCCTCGATCGGCATCGTCGCCCAATCGGTCGGTGGTGGCGGCGGCACCGGCGGCTTTGTCGGCGCGCTCGCTTTGTCGAACGGCAGCTCGGCGATGACCAACGGTGTCGGCGGCAGCGGCGGCGCCGGCGGCGCCGGCGGCGACGTGATGGTGACCAACGAGAGCACTGGATTCATTCACACCGAGCAGGCCTTCTCCACCGGCATCCTGGCGCAATCGGTCGGCGGTGGCGGCGGCAGTGGCGGCTTCACTATCACCGGCAGCGCGGCGGAGAACGGCGGCAACACCGCCTCGACCTCGGTCGGCGGCACCGGCGGCGCCGGCGGCAATGGCGCCACCGTCACTGTCGCGAATAACGGCAGGATTCAAACCGGTGGCGCCATGTCGACCGGTATCTTCGCGCAGAGCGTCGGCGGTGGCGGCGGCAGCGGCGGCTTCGCGGTATCGGGGCAGCTCGTCCTCGGCAGCGGCGGCATGAGCAACACCGTCGGCGGTCAATCCGGCGGCGGCGCCGGCGGCGCCGGCGGCAATGGCGGCGTCGTCAACGTGACGAACGCCGGCACCATCGTCGTCTCCGGCGACAATTCGGTCGGCATCATCGCGCAATCGGTCGGCGGCGGCGGCGGCGCGGCCGGCTTCTCCGGGCAGGTCGGATTTGGCGGCGGCACGCTCGGCAATCAGGTCGGCGGCACCGGCGGCAATGGCGGCAATGGCGGCAACGTGACCATCACCTCGACCGGCAGCATCGTCACCAGCGGCGCCAATTCGATCGCCGTACTGGCGCAGTCGATCGGCGGCGGCGGCGGCGAGGGCGCGATCACATTGTCCGGTTCGACCGATGGCACCATCACCGGCACGTCGCTCAGCGTCGGCGGCACCAATACCGCCGGCATCGGCGGGTCAATGGGCACGGTCACCGTCACCATCAGTGGCGGCACCACCCAAACCAGTGGTGCCCTGTCCTACGGCCTGTTGGCGCAAGCCATCGGCGGCGGCGGCGGCAATAGCGGGCTTGACGTTCCCGATCCCTTGACGATCAGCGGCGATCCGACGCTGCAGGTCGGCGGCGCCGGCGGATTGAGTAGCGCCGCTAGCCCGATCATGACGTCCAATGGCAATAATTTTTCGACCACCGGCGCGGCTTCGACTGGCCTGATCGAGCAATCGATCGGCGGCGGCGGCGGCACCAACGCCATGGCCGGCAATGTCGTCGCCAGCGGACAACCTTTCAATAATTTCGTCGGCGGCAACAATACCAGCGGCGGCGGCTTGAGCGGCGACGGCAGCACCGTTCAATTCCAGAATACCGGCACGGTGGCGACCACCGGCGACAACGCCATCGGCGCGCTCATTCAATCGATCGGCGGCGGCGGCGGTCTCGGCACTTATACATTCGGCACCGTCACCGGCAGCGGCGACACGGTGACCGAGACCGCCGGCGGCTCGCAGGCCGCGGCCGGCGACGGCAACACCATCCAGATTCCGACCTTCAGCGGCGCCATCAGCACCGGCGGTCTCCTCGCCGACGGCGCGATCTTGCAGTCGATCGGCGGCGGCGGCGGCGTCGCCAATTTCGTCGCGGCGGGAGGCATCGGCCTGGCGGCGAACGGACTTTCACTCACCGCCGGCGGCACCGGCGGCGTGGGCGGCGCCGGACAGAATCTCACGATCACCTCGACGGCGCCGGTCACGACCACCAACACCGGCGCGGTCGGAATGATCGCGCAATCGATCGGCGGCGGCGGCGGCGTGGTCCAGGCCTACGGCGTGTCGAATGCGGGCAGCGTGACGCTCGGCGCCGCCAATGGCGCGGCGGGCGACGGCGGCGGCGTCACACTGTCGAGCGCCGGCGCGATCTCGACTTCGGGCGCCGATGCCCACGGCATCCTGGCGCAATCGATCGGCGGCGGCGGCGGCTTCGTGCAGGCCTTCGACGCCACCGGCACCCTTCTTAATCTGCCGGTGAATGCCGGCGCCGCCGGCGGCGGCGGTAACGGCGGCGCCGTGAGCGTGACGACTTCAGGTGCTATCGCCACCACAGGCGCCGGCGCCTACGGCATTATCGCGCAGTCGATCGGCGGCGGCGGCGGCATTGTCGGCGGCGGCGTGTTCGCCACAGCGCTGCCGATCACGGGCTCGCTTGCCGGCAGCGTCGGCGGCGCCGGTACGGCCGGCGCCGTGACGGTCAGCGCCCAAGCCAGCATCACCGTCGGCGGCGACGACGCTACCGCGATCTTCGCGCAATCCGTGGATCAAACCGGCTTCGGCGGCGCGATCGGGGTGACGGTCGGCAATAACGTGACCGGGACCAATACCGTCGTCTCCGGCGGCAGCGGCGCCGGCAATGCCATCGCCATCGTCGGCGGCTCGACCAACGTGCTGACCAATTACGGCACGCTGACCACCGCCTCCGGCATTACCGGGATGACGATCACCGGCGGCGTCGGCGACGACACCATCGACAATTTCGGCCACATCATCGGCTCCATCGATCTCGGCGCCGGCGCGAATGCGTTCAACAACGGGCCGGTGAACGCGACGCCAACAACGTCAGCCGGCGTTTTCGACGCCGGGCCGATCGTCAATCTCGGCGCCGGCAACCTGTTCACCAACGGCGGAACGGTCTCGCCCGGCGGCCTCGGTACGGTGCTGACGACGAATTTGACCGGCAATTATCTGCAAACCGCGACTGGATCGTGCGGCACCTTCGGCGTGCCGACCAGTACCTGCGGTTACTACGCGGTTGACGTCGACCTCAAAAATCTGACCGCCGATCTCCTCAATATCTCGGGCACCGCCAATGTCTCCGGTGCCGTCGTCGCCAACGTCGTCAACAGCGGCTCCGCCACGCCGGGCTCGAGCTCGGTGACGATTCTCTCCGCGGCCGGCGGCGAAGCCCATTCCAACCTGGCGCTGCAGGCATTCCAGACCGCGGTGGCGAGTTACGGACTGACCTTCAATGCGACCGACATCGACCTGACCTATTCGGTCAATTTCGCGCCGGCCGGCTTGACGCAGAACCAGAACGCCGTCGGCAACCAGGTCAACGCCATTCAGACCGCGCACATCCCGGCCTTCTCGCCGATCGCCACTGCACTTTATTACGCGCCGAGCGTGGCGGCGCTCGGCGCCGATTACGATTCGATTTCGGGCGAGGGCGTTTCCGCCGTCGAACAGGCGGCGTTCGACGCCAACGATGTGTTCCATTCCTCGATCCTGCAGGAGGCGCAGTTCTGGCTGTTCGACCAGGAGCAGAACGATCCGCACAGCGAGGTGTTCTACGCCGGCATGCCGCTCGGCTATGCGCCGAGCGCGAAAAACAAGGTCGAACTCGATCTTCCCTATCGATCCGTCGGCGCCGCCGGCGCAGCGGACCTGGCGCTTGTGGTACATGGCCGACGGCGGCGCCTGGAATTACGGCGGCAATGCCGGCATAGGCTCGGCGCCGGTGCACGATTGGGGCGGCGGCTTCAGCGCCGGAGTGGACTATCAGCTCAGCCCGCATCTGTTATGGGGCATCGCGACCGGCTACAGCGATTTCGCGTTCAACGTCTCCGGCCGCGCCACCTCCGGCACCGTGCAGGCCGCCCATATCGCGCCCTATGTAGCGGCGCGCAACGACAATGCCTATGCCACGGCGATGCTCGACTTCGACTATTTCCAAAACATCGAGAACCGCAATCCCTCGGTGCCCGGTGCGACACTGCCCTTGTTCGGGCCGCCGATCGTGATCCCGGGCGTTGCCGAAAGCGACACCGGCAAATTCGGCAGCTATGCGGTGAGCGGCCAGTTCGAGACCGGCTACCGGTACCGCCTGAGCCGCTTCGACGTGACCCCGTTCATCGGTATTCAGTTCAACGAGCTGCACCTCAACGGCTTCACCGAGACCAGTAATGGCACGCCGAGCGGGCTCGCGCTGTCGTTCGGCTCGCTCAATGTCGCTTCGGTGCCGGCCTATATCGGCGCCCAGATCGACAACAAATCGATCACGTCGGCCGGCTATCTGCTGCACAGCTGGCTCCGCGCCGCGTGGGTGCACGACTTCGACACGCAGCGTCCGATCGATCCGACCTTTGTCTCCGCGCCCGGCTTCGGCTTCGCCCTGCAAGGCGCCGCGGGAGCCGCCGATCTGGCGCGGATCAGCGGCGGCGTGAAGTTGAACTTGACCAAACAGGCTTCGCTCAACGCCAGCCTCGCCGCCGACCTCTACCAGACGCCGAGCTATATGGGCTGGGCCGGCTTCAATTACGCCTGGTAACTCCAGCCTTTCGGCCTCGCCGATTATCGTTGCCTTCCCGTTGCGCCCCGGTTACGCGAATGGCTGGGTTGAGACGAAGCCGTGACCGACCATTTCACACCGCACATCATTTTCGGCCTCGACCCGATGTGGTTCGCGACGGTCCTGTTGTGCGTGACCTATGCGGTCATCATCTGGGACCGGGTCAACCGCGCCATCATCGCGCTGGTCGGGGCCGGTGTCGCGGTATTGTCCGGCGCGCTCGATCAGGCCGAGGCGCTCAAGGGCATCGACTGGAACACCATCGGCACGCTCACCGGGCTGATGATCATCACCTCGATCGCCCAGCGTTCCGGCGTATTCCAGTACGCCGCCGTCCGCTCGGCGCAGCTCGCCCGCGCCCACCCCGCCGCGCTGTTGCTGCTCGTTCAGCTGGTGACATTCTTTGTCTCGGCGATCCTCAACAATGTCAGCACCGTGCTGCTGATTGCGCCGGTGACGCTTGCGGTCACGCGCGAATTGCAGATCGCGCCGTTTCCGTTCCTGATCGCCGAAGTGTTGGCCTCCAATATCGGCGGCACCGCAACGCTGGTCGGCGATCCGCCGAATATCATGATCGGCTCGCAAGCGGGCTTGAGCTTCAACAGCTTTCTCATTCACCTGGCGCCGATCGTCGTGGTGGTTCAGGCCGTGCAAGCGCTGATGCTGCATCTGCTCTGGGGCCGTGCCACGCATGCCACGGTCGAGAACCGGCTGCGCGTGATGACACTGGATGCGCGTGCCGCCATCGTCGATCTGCCGCTGCTGTTGCAGTCGATGGCGGTGCTCGCCGTCGTGATCGTTGCGCTCGTCTTCGAGGATCGGCTGCATCTGGAGCCGGCGACCATCGCGATGGGCGGCGCGGCGATGCTGATGCTGCTCGACAATTGGGAACACCGCGGCGACAAGCAGACCGTCAACGTGACGCGAACGCTGACCGAGGTCGAATGGATCACCATCTTCTTCTTCGTCGGCCTGTTCATCGTGGTGCATGCCGTCGAGGTCAGCGGCCTGTTGCAGCTCCTTGCCGGCAAGCTTGTCGCCGTCACCGGCAATAACCTCGCCATGGGCGGCGTCATTATTCTATGGCTGTCGGCGTTCCTCGCCGCGATCGTCGACAACATCCCGTTCGTCGCGGTGATGATCCCGGTCATCAAGGGCATGGCGCCGGCCTTTGGCGGGGAAGCGCATATCGCGCCGCTGTGGTGGTGCCTGTCGCTCGGCGCCTGCCTCGGCGGTAATGGCACGCTGATCGGCGCCACCGCCAACCTCACCGTCGCCGGCATCGCCGAGCGCAACGGCATCGCCTTTGGCTTCGTGCGATACACGCTCTATGCGCTGCCGATGATGATCGTCTCGATCCTCATCTGTCAGCTTTACGTCTGGCTGCGCTATTTCTGAACCGGCAGCCATTCACATTTTCTTTGCCATACCTGCAGAACCGGGCGCCGCGCCGGCGTTCGGCCACACGATCGTGAACCTTTTCCGCCATGCTCGCGTCCGCAAAAGTTTGGGGAACTGATCCGCCGACCGCGCCGTTGTCGAGCGAGGTCCGGGATCGGAAAGAGGTACGGCGGTGGCGCGGCGGATTATCAAACATTCGATCGGACACGCGGCGTTCGCCGGCCTGTTGGCCGCAGCACTGTTCGCGCCCGCGCCGGCGCAAGCCGGATTTTTCGATTTTCTGTTCGGCAATTCGCAGGATCAGCAGGCGCCGCAGCCGCAATCCTATGCCGAGCCGCCGCCGCCGGCGCTCGGCCGCGTCGCGCCGGCGCCGTTGGGTTCCGAAAGCGTCCGCCAAGGCGGCGGCAGCAGCGGCCGCGCGATCGCCTATTGCGTGCGGCTATGCGACGGCGAGCACTTTCCGCTCCCGCATCTGGCCAATGCGACGCCGGTCGAGGCCTGCCGGGCGATGTGTCCGGCCAGCAAGACCAAGGTGTTCTACGGCAGCGAAATCGGCGGCTCCGTCGCCAAGGACGGCGCGCGCTATGCCGACCTCGACACCGCGTTCACTTACCGCCAGCAATTGGTCGCCAATTGCACCTGCAATGGCCGGAATGCGCGCGGGCTGGCGCCGTTCGATCTGTCGAGCGATCCGACGTTGCGTCCGGGCGACATCGTTTCGACCAAGAACGGCCTGATGGCCTATACCGGCAAGCCCGGTCAGGCCGACGCCTTCACGCCGGTCGATCCGGCGAGCATCGCCACCGAGCTGAATTCGGTCACCTCGCGCGTTGCCGCCGCGCCGCGGCGGAGCGGAGAAACTTTGGCCGACGCCGATGCCCTGCGTAGGCCGCAGCCGGCGCCGCCAATAAACCTCGGCGCCGCCATGCGCGGCCAGATCGGCCGATAACGGGCAGCAAATCGACTTCCGCTTTCCGAGCATGCCGCCACTCGCCCGACTTGCCGGCGGTTCGGTCAAGTCGCGAAGGACCCGAAGCGAACATTGGCAGCAATGCCGTCAATGCGCGCAGGCTGTGCAGCCGGAATCTTATGCCAGCTTGACGCCTACTTGGTGTCGCACTGGTAGGCATCTCTGGCGCAGAATTGCTTGCGCGATTTACCCGCCGTGGCTTTGCAATTGTCTATCGCTTGTTTTGTTGCGGCTTGGAGCGTAGGCGCGACCGCCCAACCGACGCCGGGGGTTCCGGCAGCCGGATCTTGGGCCACGACAGCGCACTGGTGATGAAACGCTGTCACCACCGTGCACAGCGCCCGCGCCGGACTGCTCGATTGGGAAACGACGTGTGAGTTGGGATTGGTTCCGCGGCAATTGTTGAGAGCCGTCGCACGCGCGATCGCTTCGGTCGGCGAGTCCGCGTTGATGCCGTAGGCGAAACCGCCATGTACGACATCGGTCGGAACGCCCACGGCAAGCGCGCCAAAAGCGCAAGCCGGCTGCGGTATCAAGAGTGCCACGACACTCAGCGCTGCAAGAATCGTCCCGATATTCATTTTTCCCCCGTCTTACTGCCCATCAGTAAAATCCGACTTGCAAACTACCGGGCTAGTGTCAAAAGAGAAAGCCCCGAGCGTCACCCCTGTTGTCGCCCGGAGCCCCATTATCACTGCCGGGTTTCCCAGGGCCGGCCACTTTCATTTTAAATACGGCCCGGTCAAGCCAGATCTTTCACCACCGCTTCGGCGAGCGACAGCGACGATGTCAGTCCCGGCGATTCGATGCCGAACAGATTGACGAGCCGCGGCAGGCCGTGGTCGGCGGGGCCGGCGACCAAAAAGTCGGCCTGGCCTTCGCCCGGTCCGTTGAGCTTCGGCCGGATGCCGGCATAATCCGGCACCAGCGAACCGTCCGGCAGGCCCGGCCAATAGGTGCGGATGCGGGCGTAGAAGCTCTCGGCGCGGCGCGGATCGACGGCATAGTTTTCCTCCGCGATCCACTCGACGTTCGGGGCCAAACCGCATGCGGCCGGCAAGATCGAGCGTGACATGCACGCCGAGCCCGCCGTCGATCGGCGTCGGATAGATCAGCCGCGAGAACACCGGCCGTCCGGCGAAGCCGAAATAATTGCCCTTGCCGAGCACGAGCCGCGGCACTTTTTCGGCTGGATAACCGTCGATGTGGCGGGCCAGGTTTTGCGCGCCGAGCCCGGCCGCGTTGACGACCGCGTCGAATTGAACAACGCCCGGATCGCGGCCGCCGAATTGCACCTGCCACTGCCCCGACTTGAAGCTCATCCGCTCGACCGGCGTTTCGAACGCGATCATGCCGCCGCGATCTTCCAATTCGCCCCACAGCGAGCGCATGTAAGCGTGGCTGTCGATGATGCCGGTTTCCGGCGAGTGCAGCGCGCCGATGCAGGACAGTTCCGCCTCCATGGCGCGGGCGGCATTGCCGCCGATCATCTCGACGCCCTCGACGCCGTTCTTCTCCGCCTGCGCCAGGATGGTCTCGACTTTGGCCAGCTCCGCCTCATTGGTGGCGACGACGAGCTTGCCGCATTTGCGATGCGGCACGCCGTGGGAGGCGCAGAAGTCGTAGAGCATGCGCCGGCCGCGCACGCAGTGGATCGCGCGCAGCGTGTCGGTCGGATAATAGAGGCCGGCATGGATCACTTCAGAGTTGCGCGACGACACCCCGTTGGCGATGCCGCCGGTCGCCTCGGCCACGGTCACGTCGTGGCCGCCGAGCGCCGCGGTGCGCGCGATCGCCAGCCCAACAACGCCGGCGCCGATCACCAGAACCTGCATCGCGCTTCCGCCCTTTCGTCATTCCGGATTGCCGCGAACGCGGCAAGTCCGGAATCCATAACCACGATCGCAGGGGGTATGGATTTCGGGCTCCGCGCTTCGCGCGGCCCCGGAATGACTATATAACAGTTGGCAAAAGGGGAGGACCATGGCGGAAAATATCGTCCGGGTTTGCGCACAAGCCGACATCGCCCCGGAGACGGTGAAGGCCTTCGAGGTCGGCGACAACCGGCTCGCGGTCTACAATATCGAAGGCACGTTCTACGTCACTGACGACGAATGCACTCATGCGGCGGCGAGCCTTGCCGACGGTCTCCTGGAAGGCGACGTCATCGAGTGCTGCGTGCATTTCGGCGCCTTCGACGTTAAGACCGGCGCGGTGAAAGCGCCGCCCTGCCAGGTGGCGCTGCGCACCTACAAAGTGCTGCTGCAAGGCGACGAAATTTACGTCGACCTCGACCGCAACGCGGCTGGTGAGCCGGCATGAATGGGGCGATGAAGGTCCCACGATCGAGGGCGCGGACTCATTGATCCGCTTTATGAGCGCTGTCCGCTCAATGTCCGCTTCGCTCCGACGCCAACCGAATTGCGTGTCGCCGCGAAAGGCCGCGATGGGCCGCGAACCGACGCGCCGGCCGGTATTACTCAAACGCCCGCGCCGGGCGAGGTAATTAAGCAAGAGCTTGGCGGCGACGTATTGCATAAATAACGGCATTCCAAACGACGGAAACGCCGAGGGCGACGATGAGGGCTGCACCGGATCCAAGCGGCACTGCGGCGAGATGCAAGGTGAGCAAAGCCAAGCCAAATCCGGCAAGAGCGGGAACCGCGTTCGCCAACACGGCTGCCGCGGCAGGACCGCCAACGCGGCGATGCAGAATGAGCATAATGCTGGTGTAGATGACCGGAAACACAGCAAGCACGCCGCTTCCCGTCGGGCCAATTTGAGAGCTTAGAGTTACGACCAGGCCGACTAGCGCCGCCACCAGACCCGCTCGTAACACCAAGTCGTACCAGGACCGTGTGGTTCGTGGGATGCGTATTAGGCAAAACGGCTGGACGATGAAGCTACAAGCGGTGAATACGATGACGTTGAGAGCGGATGCCGACCATGCGGTCCATTGGACGCGGCTGAGCACCAAAACGGTCGCCAGCCACATTGCAAATGCAAGGGATATGCTGAGCCACATCGAGCCTCGTTGGGCGATCAGAACATAGGCCGTGAGATAAATCGCCGTAGCGCTGTTCAGTGCGAGGCTCGCAATCGCGCTCGAAGAAATGAAAGTGGAATCGTGATCGAGAGCCAGAAACACATAGACCGGGCCGGCTGAGACCGGCAGCGTTGCCACGAGCGCTCCAACCGTGGCGCCTAATCGTTCGGCGATCATGGTCGCCGCGGTCACAAACAGCGCGGTAACCGCCATCTTCGTCGCAAGCACGAACCACATCATGAGTTCGGGAGACATACAATTGATCTTGCAATTGATCTTAGCAAAGTGAGACGGTCTGCGTGCCCAAAAAATACGTGTACGGCAGAGTCAGGTGTTTTAAAATGACATAATTGGAATTCGATGCGCCCGTTTGAGACGGCCAGTTTCGTTTGGCGGCGAAATCGACTATAAGCCCCGAACAGGCACGCAATTCGGCCGAGCGGAAGCGACCAGGAAGTGACCAACAAAGCGGCCAAAGAGGAAGCACAATGTACCAAGGCCCCGGAGTGAAGACGAGCCCGGACTTTCCGATCCCGGACACGATGAAGGCCTGGGTGCTCGGCAATCCCAACGAGCTTAAACTGACGCAAAAGCCGGTGCCGGTGCCGAAGAAGGCCGAGGTGCTGGTGCGCATCGACGCGGTCGCGATCTGCGCCACCGATCTTGAGATCATCGAATACGGCTCGCCGGCGCTGTTTCTGGGCGGCAAGCCGTTCAACAAGAATTTCACGCCGGGCCACGAATACATGGGCACGGTGGTCGCGCTCGGCCCGGGCGTCGACGAATTGCCGATCGGCCAGCGCGTCACCGTCGAGATCCATGCCGGCTGCGGCCAGTGCAAGCGCTGCCGCGAGGGCATGTACACCTCGTGCCACAACTACGGGCTCAATTACGGCGACGTCGACAAGGGCCATCGCGCCAACGGCTTCACCACCGACGGCGGCTTTTGCGAATATCAGGTCAACAACATCAACACCGTCATCCCGATTCCCGAAGCGATGTCGGATGAGGAGGCGACACTCGTCGTCACCGCCGGCACCGCGATGTACGGGTTGACCGAGCTCGGCGGTCTGGTCGCCGGCGAAAGCGTGGTCGTCAGCGGCCCAGGGCCGATCGGTCTCCTTGGCGTCGCGGTGGCGAAGGCGATGGGCGCGCAACCCGTGATCCTCACCGGCACCCGCGACAACCGGCTCAAGATCGGGCTCGAGCTCGGCGCCGATGCCGTCATCAATGTCCGCAACGACAAGGATGTCGTCGCCGCGGTCAAGCGGCTGAACGGCGGCAAGGGTGTCGATTACGTGGTGGAATGCTCCGGCGCGCCCAATGCGGTGACCGAAGCGGTGCGCATGGTCAATCGCGGCGGCAAGGTCTGCTTGGCCGCCTTCCCGCACGACGAGACGCCGGTCGACGTTGCCCACATCGTGCGCAACAACATTTATCTCTACGGCATCCGCGGCGAAGGGCGTAGCGCCACCCACCGCGCCGAAGCCTTCATGTCGCAAAAGCGCTTCGACGCCACCAAGATCCACACCCACACCTTCGCGCTCGACGACCTGCCGACCGCGATCCGCTACGCCAAGGACCGCATCGACGACGCCATCAAGGTGGTGGTGAAGGCGAGGGGCGTCGCCGCGCACCAGGTGGCGGCGGAGTAGATCGTCCCTCTGCCGTTCCGGGAGAGGTCGGCGCGCGCCGAAGGCGCGGGCCGGCTGAGGGTGAGTTTACGCTCGCCGCAGCGCGTAGGGCGAATGGGCAGTGCCTAGACACTACCGGCGAATGAGCCGAAGGCGTAATCCGCCGTCTCTGAGCAGCCGAACGGAACCGGCCGCTGCCAACCACGGCGTCATCAGCTTTTCGATCGTCGCCATGGGTAAGACCAGCCGGAGCGAATCGGGCAACCTCACAAAACCGTTCGCCGCGTAGAACGAAGCGGATTGCTCGCTGATGGCATCGACCACCAGCATCGACGAGCCGACCGAGCCGGCGCTGGCATAGGCGCGCTTCACGCCGTCGGCGAGCAACAATGCGCCCAGTCCCTGGCCCTGCGACGCCGCAGCGACTGCCAGCCGGCCGATAAGCGTCGCGCTGACCAGGGGATAACGCGGCACATATTTGCGTGCCGCGATGGGCACGTCGCCTTGTGCGAGCGCGGTCGCACAGAGCGTGTAATAGCCGAGGATGTTTTTCGGCCGCTGCGGATCGACAAGCACGAATACGCTATTGGCCCGTCGGCGCACGTCCTGGCCGGCCTGCGTCCGCAAGTATTGATCGAGACTTTCAACTCCGCAGCTAAACCCGGCGCGGTCGTGATGCGATGCCAAGGGCTCGATCTTCAGGTCGGGCGAGGGCGCCTTGGCCATAGGCTAACCGATCGAGACTAGCGTCCGATCCGCCGATTATGTTCCGCCACCGCCCGAGCAAGCCTTTCGTTAGGCTTGGGCGGATTGATCAGCGCATCGAAGAAGGCCTGTCGGTCCCGCTCGGAGAGCGTGAGTGTCTCATGGTCGGCGATGGTCCGGCGCGCTGCGCCGGTGAGTGCCGCCACGCAGAAATCGGTCAGCTTCCGCCGCTCGAGATGCGCGGCGCGTTCGATCAGGTGCTTGGTCTCCCGATCCAGCCGGAAGCCGAGCCGCTCCGCGCGGACGGCCGCGTCGCGGAGGGGTTTGGATTGCTTGCGGGCCACGGGTGCACCTCGCATTAAGTAGTCATTTGGACAACAATGTACGTCATTTTGACGTCATTTTCAAGCTCGTCGTTGTATTCAAAATATTTGTCTCATGTCCATTGACATTGGTCACTGATATAGATACATAGGGCGACGAATCATCTCGTCCTGATGAGACGCCGTCCGGGTAGATTGCCGGACGGCCGGGGCGAGGGCGGTTCCTTGCCGTGGCGGTCCGGACCGCCGTGGTGCGGACCGCAGGTGGAGCGCCGGGAGGCGCAGCGCGCCCGAAGCAGGCGGTTCTCGCAAGGGAATTGTCCTGTGGCGCGCGCCGCGCCCGAAGCGCGAGCGAGTGGCAACATTCGCCCGCGTGGCGCGGCCACGACCCTGGCGCCTCCCGGCGCTGCATCGTCTTGCGCGTGGCCTTCAGCAAAACTCGGACGCCAAGGCGCGTCGCGAGAACGCTGCCGTTATGTCTTCCTGATCCGGAACGTCAGGAGCTTCTTGTCCTTGCGGGTGTCTTCCAGCGCGTCGCCGGTCTGATTGAGGAGGTTCGGGATGTCGATGCCGGCGAGCGGATCGGTGCATTCGACGATCAATATGTCGCCGGACTGCGCCTGGCCCAGCGCCTTCCTGGTCCGCAGCGCCGGCAGCGGGCATTTGAGGCCGCGCAGATTGAGCGTCTTTTCGGTCATTTCATCGGAGAGTCGTAGAACCGCCAAAACATCCTTATCATAATGGCGATGGCTCAAGATTCCAGCAACCAGGATTCCGGCATTCAGCGTATTGCGCGGCTGACGCCGCTGCGCGCCATCCTTGCGCTTATCGGATCTCGCGTGGCTCCCGTCAAAGCGCGGAAATGCGCGACCGCAGCGGTGGCGGGTTTTACGCTTGCCGACGACGTCGTTACGGCGGAGCGTCCCGCAAATTCGATCGCGCTCGCCGACGGATTTGCGGTGGATGCGGCGGCGATCGCCGATGCCGGACCCTATGCGCCGGTGCTCCTCGCATCGCTGCCGCAATGGGTCGAAGCCGGCGACTCCTTGCCGAGCGGAACCGACGCCGTGGCGCCGCTCGATGCCGTCACCCAGCGCGGCGAGCGGGTCGAGGTTATCGCGCCGGTCGTGACCGGCCAGGGCGTCTTGCCTGCGGGCGGCGACGCCACTGCGCAGACGGTCTTGCGGAGTGCCGGCGAACGCTTGCGCGATATCGACTGCGCGGTCGCGGCGGCGGCGGGCTTTGCCGAATTGAGCGTACGCGAGCCGCGTATCTGGATCGCGCGCGGCCGCGCCGCAACGCCGCCGCTGATCGATGGCGGGCTAGCGATGCTGGCGCGCTTGGTCGGCAAAGCCGGCGGCGCCATCCATGGTGAACTGACAGACCTGCATGAAGCGCTGGCGCGCGACGAAGCCGACGCGGTGATCGCCATCGGCGGCACTGGCGGCGGCCGCGATGACGAGAGCGTGCGGACATTGGCGCGGCTTGGCCGGGTCGACGCCCACGGCATCGCCGTTTCGCCCGGCGAGACGGCGGCTTTCGGCTTTGCTGGCGAGCGCCCGGTGCTGCTGATGCCCGGCCGGATCGATGCCGCTCTGGCGCTTTGGCTTTTGATCGGGCGTCATCTCGTGGCCAAATTGGCCGGCGGCAGCGTCGGCGATGCGTCGGCGCTTCTGTCACTCAAGCGCAAGGTGACCTCGACCATCGGCGTGGCGGAACTGATTCCGGTGAGTTGCGCCGACGGCATGGCGGAGCCGCTCGCCTCCGGTTATCTGTCGTTGACGGCGCTGGCGCGCAGCGACGGCTGGATCGTCGTCCCCGCCGACAGCGAAGGTTTTCCAGCAGGCGCGCAAGTCGCCGTGACGCCATGGCCATAAAACCCGAACAGAGCCGGCGTAGCTCGGCGATCCTCGACGCGGTGCGCCGCGCCGCGCGGCAGGAGCAGTTTCTTGAAGTCGTTTCCGCGGCGGAAGCGCGCCGGCGTTTCGAGACCCGCACCGATCGCGCGCCGCTGTCGCCCGAAACCGTGCCGCTCGGCGCGGCGCTCACCCGCGTGCTTGCGGCCGACGTGATCGCGCCGGTCGACGCGCCGCCGTTCGACCGTTCCAATGTCGACGGCTTTGCCGTCCGCGCGGCCGACACCGCCGGCGCCAGCGACGGCGCGCCGAAGCGTTTTGCGCTCAACGCCGAAGTGATCGCCTGCGGTGTCGCGCCGGCGCTCGAAGTAAAGCCCGGCACCGCGACCGCGATTGCCACCGGCGGCGTCATTCCGCGCGGCGCCGACGCGGTGGTGATGATCGAGCAAACCGAATTGATCGAGCATGAGACGGCGCCGGCGATCGAGCTGCGCCGCGCCGCGGCGAGCGGGCAGTTCATCTCCTATGCCGGCTCCGACATCGCGCGCGGCGAGACTCTGCTGCGCCGCGGCACCCAGATCGGCTCGCGCGAGATTGGCATGCTGGCGGCCTGCGGTCTTGCGGCGGTCGAGGTGGTGCGCCGCCCGCGCGTCGCGGTGCTGTCGACCGGCGACGAATTGATCGAGCCCGGCCGGCCGCTGCGACCCGGCGGCGTCTATGACAGCAACGGCGCCATCCTTGCCGCGGCCATTGTCGAGGCCGGCGGCGAACCGGTGCCGTTCGGCGCGTTTCCGGACGAGGAGGCGGCGCTCGAAGCCGCCATGCGCAAGGCGCTCGGGGCCTGCGACATCGTGGTGCTGTCGGGCGGCACCTCGAAAGGCGCCGGCGACCTGTCGCATCGCATCGTGTCGCGGCTCGGTCCGCCCGGCGTTTTGGTTCACGGCGTAGCGCTCAAACCCGGCAAGCCGCTGTGCCTCGCGGTGATCGGCGACAGGCCGCTGATCGTGCTGCCGGGATTTCCGACCTCGGCGATTTTCACGTTTCACGCTTTCGTCGCGCCGCTCATCCGCGCCCATGCCGGGCTGTCGCAGGAAGCTGCAAAAACCGTCACCGCGCGCGTGCCGGTGCGGATCGCTTCCGAGCTCGGCCGCGAGGAATTCGTGCTGGTCTCGCTGGTCGCCGGCAGGGACGGTCTGATTGCATTCCCAACCGGCAAAGGCTCCGGTGCGGTCACCGCCTTCTCGCAGGCCGACGGTTTTTTGGCGATCGACGCGCTCGTCTCGGCGCTCGATGCCGATACCAGCGCCGAAGTCACGCTGATCGGCGAGCGCGAGCGGGCGCCGGATCTCGTCATCATGGGCAGTCACGATGTCGCGCTCGAACGTCGTGGTCGGGGCGCTCGCCGAGCGCGGCTTTAGCGCGCGCACCATTGCCGTCGGCAGCCTCGGCGGCGTCAATGCGGCGAGCCGCGGCGAGTGCGATGTGGCGCCGGTGCACCTCGTCGATCCGGCGACCGGCATCTACAACAGGCATCTCCTCTCGCCCGGTCTGGCGCTGGTGCCGGGCTGGCGACGGATGCAAGGTTTTGTGTTTCGCCCCGGTGACGCGCGCTTCGCCGGCGGCACTGCCGACGCCGCGCTGAAAACGGCGCTCGCCGATCCTGCGATCCTGATGGTCAACCGCAATGCCGGCTCGGGCACGCGCGTGCTCCTCGACGGCCTGCTGCGCGGCATGCGGCCGGCCGGCTATGCCAATCAGCCGCGCTCGCATAACGCAGTCGCCGCGGCGATCGCGCAAAACCGCGCCGATTGGGGCGTGGCGATCGAGCCGGTGGCGCGCATGTACGGGCTTGCCTTCCTGCCGATCGCGCCGGAGCACTATGACTTCTTGCTGGTCGAGGCGCGCCGCGAACGCCCCGCCGTGGAGGCCTTCCTTGCCGCGCTGCGCGACGAGACAACCCGCGCCCGTATCCGCGCGCTTGGCATGGAACCGGCCTGGTCATGAGCCATATATAATGACAGCCATGCGCGTCATCGGTCTCGCGGGCTGGAGCGGTTCCGGCAAAACCACGCTGGTCACCAAGGTGATTCCAGTGCTGGTCGGTCGCGGCCTCAAAATCGCGACCGTCAAGCACGCGCATCATGACTTCGATACCGATCAGCCCGGCAAGGATTCCTGGCTGCACCGGGCGGCCGGCGCCAGCGAAGTCGCCATTGTCTCGAGCCGGCGCTGGGCCATCGTCCACGAATTGGGCCAAGGACCGCAGCAAGAAGCCGAGCCGCCGCTCGCCGACATGCTGGCGAAACTGAGCCCGGTGGATCTCGTCATCGTCGAGGGTTTCAAGCGACACGCGCATCCGAAGCTCGAAGTCTATCGCGCCGCCGTCGGCAAGCCGCTGTTGCATCCCGACGACGATTGCATCGTCGCCATCGCCACCGACGCGCCGTTGCCGCAGGCGCAAGTGCCGGTCGTCATGCTCGACGACATCGAGGCGATCGCCAATGTTTTGCAGGCCGAGGCGATGCCGCCCGAGCAAATCGGGCCGGCACGGGAAACACTGTGATGGCGCAGCTCAGCGACGATTGCTTCGCCTTTGACGGTCCGCTGCTTCCTGTTGCCGAAGCCGAGCGCCTGATCGCAGAGCGGGTCGCGCCGGTCGAAGGCCGCGAGACCGTGACGCTGCGCGAGGCTTTGGGCCGTGTGCTCGCCGAAGATATCGTCGCGCCTGTCAATGTGCCGCCATTCGATAATTCCGCCGTCGACGGCTACGCGGTGCGCGGCGACGATCTGGCGTTCGACGGCGAGCGGCGTCTCACCATCGTCGATCGGGTCGCCGCCGGTCATGCCGCAACGCACGCAGTCAAGCCGGGCGAGGCGATCCGCATCTTCACCGGCGCGCCGATGCCGGCGGGCGCCGACACCGTGTTCATGCAAGAGGACTGCCGCGTCGACGGCGGCAGCGTCGTCGTGCCGCCAGGCTTGAAACACGGCGCCAACCGGCGGCTAGCGGGCGAGGACCTGCAGGCAGGCGCCGTGGCTTTGCCGGCCGGCCGGCGGCTTGCCGTGCAGCACGTCGCGCTTGCCGCTGCGCTCGGCCTGACTGAGCTTAGCGTACACCGGCGCGTTCGCATCGCGCTGTTCTCGACCGGCGACGAAATCGTCGAGCCGGGATTGGCGCTGCCGCGCGCCGCGCTTTACGATTCCAACCGCTATCTGTTGTCCGGCTTGCTGGCGCGCTTTAGCGCCGAAATCACCGATCTCGGCATTCTGAGCGACGATCCGAACGAACTCAAACGCGCGCTCGCCGCGGCGGCCGCCGATCACGACCTGGTGCTGACTTCGGGCGGCGTCTCGGCCGGCGAAGCCGACCATGTGCGCGCCGCGATCGAGAGCATCGGCCGGCTGGTGTTCTGGCGCGTCGCCATTAAACCCGGCCGCCCGGTTGCGATGGCCGTGATCCCAAGCGGCAAGAGCGGCCACAGCGCGGCTTTTGTCGGGCTGCCGGGAAATCCGGTCGCGGTTTTCGTGACTTTCGTGCGCGTGGTGCGCCCATTGCTGCTGCGGCTGTCCGGCGCTTTGCCCGAGCCACTCCTCGCCATGCCGGCACGCGCGACATTTTCCTACAAGAAACGCAAGGGCCGACGCGAATATGTCCGCGTCGCGCTGCGCGCTGCAGCCGACGGCGCCGTCGAAGCGGTCAAATACGAGCAGGACGGCGCCGGAGTTCTCACTTCGCTGACGGAGACCGACGGGCTCGCCGAACTTGGCGAGGACGTGACCAATATCGAGCCCGGCGCGACGGTCGGCTTTCTTTCTTACGCGTCGCTGGTCGGTTAAATGTCGGGATATTGCGCGGCGATATCCGCAGCGCGCGCGGCGTCCTCCGGCGTGTTGACGTTGAAGAACGGATCGACCGGCGCGGCCGGCCAATCGGCAATGGCGACGCCGTGCCGTGCCGTCCAGATTTCGATCTTGCGCATCCCGCCGTCGACTAACGCGCGGCGCAGATCCTCGCGCAGCGCGGCCGGCCAGAGCGCGACGACGGGATGGCGCCATTCGCCCGAGCGCGCGCAGGCCAACGTTGTTCCGGCGGCGACGCGCGCTTCGTGCAGCCGCGCCGCCAGATCTTTCGGCAGAAACGGGCAATCGCCGGGCACGCTCAACAGCCATTGGCAGTTTTGCGCATGCGCGGCAGCCCAATCGAGCCCGGCGAGGATACCGGCGAGCGGGCCGGCAAAATCCGGCACGCTGTCGGCGACCACCGGCAGGCCGGTATCGGCGAAACGCGCCGGATCGCCGTTGGCATTGATGATGACGCCGTCGCATTGCGGGCCGATGCAAGCGAGCACGCGTTGCAGGATCGTCGCGCCGCCGATGCGAAGCCGCGCCTTGTCGCCGCCGCCCATGCGGCGCGCCAAGCCGCCGGCCAGCACCAGGCCGAGAGTAGGGGGCATGGTCACGCGCGTCTCGGCTTAATCGTCATGCACCGCGGCTTTGCGGCGGTGCTTAGCGCTTTCGTCCTCGACATAAGCGAGGTCCTGGTCGAACACGATGCGCTCCGCGCCGGAAAGCGCGATAAAGCGCTTGCCGCGGGCGCGGCCGATCAGTGTCAGGTTCGCCTTGCGCGCCAGGTCGACGCCCCAAGCGGTAAAGCCCGAGCGCGAGATCAGGATCGGAATGCCCATGCGCACCGTCTTGATCACCATCTCGGACGTGAGCCGGCCTGTGGTATAGAAAATCTTGTCGGCCGCGCCGACGCGGTTCTTGAACATCCAGCCGGCGATCTTGTCGACGGCGTTGTGGCGGCCAACGTCTTCCATATAGACGATGGGGCGATCATTGACGGCCAGCACGCAGCCGTGGATGGCGCCGGCCTCGAGATAAAGCGACGGCGTGGTATTGATCTTGTGCGTGAGCGTATAGAGCCACGAGGTACGCAATTCCGCTGCGGGCAGTGTGACGTTCTCCAGCGCTTCCATCAGATCGCCGAACACGGTGCCCTGCGCGCAGCCGGAGGTCTGCACCTTCTTTTTGAGCTTCTTTTCGTAATTGGTCTTGCGCTTGGTGCGCACGACGACGACCGACAGTTCCTCGTCGTAATCGACGCCGGTGATGGTGTCGTCGGGCAACAGCATGTTCTGGTTGAGCAGGTAGCCGAGCGCCAGATATTCGGGATGATCGCCGATCGTCATCGCGGTGACGATCTCCTGCGCATTGAGAAAGATCGTCAGCGCCCGCTCGACCACCACGGCGGCCTCGATCGCGGCGCCGGTCTGGTCGATGCCTTTGACCCGCTCGGTCAGGCGGGGGTCGAGCGGATCGGGGCGAACGAGATAAGCGTCGGGGAGCGGATTCATGCCGCTAATGTAAGGCAAGGCATGCGCCGGCGGAAGCGATGGAGCGCACAGCAAGAGGCCCGGCTCGCGCCGGGCCTCCGTATACTCAACTACGCGTCACCTGTCGTTGGCCTGGCAATATCAGCCGTGAAGGCCGCCAAGCACCCAAATCAGAAGAATGATCGGCAGTGGAATGCCGAGGAGCCATAGCAATAGCCCGCGTCCCATGACTTCCTCCTGTGTCGCCTCAATAGGACTGCAGAATAACGGTAAGGCGGGGCGAAAGTTCCCACGCGGCGATGCGGAGGAATCGTACGTGTGGCGCGATTTGCACCTGCGCCGGCGGCCGGTCGCTGCGCGGGTTGTAACTCAAGACCCGGCCGCTATATTGCCTTCGCTTTGCGTGATCCGGAGGGGTGGCCGAGTGGCTGAAGGCGCTCGCTTGGAAAGCGTGTATACGGGAAACCGTATCGTGGGTTCGAATCCCACTCCCTCCGCCAGCCCTTTTTTGTCCGGCCCGGAGACATGGGTGACGGAACGTACCTAAGACATGGGTGACAATCTCGTGCCGAACGGATTGTCGATAGTCTGCAAGGTCCTTTGCTCCAGGTCGATGTATCCGAGATCATAGTGCATGAAGCTGACGAGCCAAATATCGTCGTCGACTTCCTTGATGCCGAGCTTCTGACCGGCGAGCACGGTCGAGATATTGATCTTTTTCCGGTGCATGCAGATGCGGCCGCAAGCGGTGACCAGGATGTCGCGGTCGTGCCAGGGGTATTGGAGTTCCGGCAGGCCGTCATAGTGCCGCGGTGAGGCGGTATAGAGCTCGGCCGGGCATCGCATGGCGAGCGCCTCGTGCGGGCGTTCGGCATTGAACTCGCGCACGAACGCATCGAACATGGCTTGCTGCTGCAGCGTGTTGAGGCCCGGCGGGCGGGTGGCCTCCTTCTTCAAGGTCAGGTGCATGCGCTCGTGGCGGCCGTTCTGCTGCGGGTGGCCTGGCTTGATGCGCTCGATTGCGATGCCGAGCCGCAGCCACCAGACCGACAGGCGGGAGAGATTGTAGAGGCCGTTGGGACTGGCGAAGGGCAGGCTATTGTCGCTGCGGATGGCGACCGGCAAGCCGCGGTCGCGGAACAGCTGCTGGAAGGCCTCGATGACCGGGACTTCGCGGGTCGATTCGCAGGCCTCGCACAGCAAGAGGTAGCGCGAAGCATGATCGGAGACCGTCAGGGGGTAACAGTAGCGGCCGTTGCCGAGCTTGAACTCGCCCTTGAAATCGGCGCACCACAGCGCGTTGGGCTCAGCCCCCGCCGACAGCGGCGTGCCTTCGGCGCGGTTGCGCCGCTCGCGGGCGCGCTTGACCAGACCGTGGCGGTCGAGCACCGCATGGACGGTGCTCTTGGCCGGCAGGCGCACCTCGCCGGCCAGCTTGCGGACCAGCAGCTCGCGGATCTTGCGCGCGCCCCAATGCGGCTTATTGCGCTTGAGATCGACGATTACGCGTTCCACCGGGGCCGGCAGCTGGTTGGCATAGCGCACCGGGCGGCGCGAGCGATCGCACAGCGCATCAAGCCCCTGATCCTTGTAGCGGTTGAAGATCTTGTAGCCGGTCTTGCGCGAAATGCCGAACTCGCGGCACACCTCGCTCATGCCTTCGCCCTCAAGAAGACGGGCGATAAAGCGCAGACGCTCCTCCATCACCGAACGCTCTCTCCACGGCATCAACACCTCCCGCCAAATGGCGAAAAGTGTTACCCATGTGTCCGGTACGTTCTGTCACCTATCTCTCAGGCCGCTCATTTCCGAACTCGTTCTCCGACCCAGGCATGCCCCGCACTTTCCATCCTTTGAACATTTGCTCCGCGTAATTTGGCCCCGACTCGACGCTTGCATGCCGATCTGGGCGGTTGCGGGCGGCCATGGTCAGGCGCCTTTGGCCGTCGGAGCCAGAGGGGACACATGGGACCACCGCAAAACCAACGTCCGAACCGTCAGTATCGTGAGCGCAACGTCGTAGCGCGCGATTTGGATGCGGGACGCGCTTTACCCGATCAGCGCGTCGGCGGGACTTCCGAACAGCCGGAATATTATGCCGAGTCTCCGCCAGTGGCGCCGCCAAGTTATGCGCGCCACTTCGGTGCCCAAGACCATAAGTTTGCCGTCGGCAGGCCGTCGATCAGCAAACGAGTGTTCCGCACGGTTGCGCGATTTGTCTTTGCCGTTGTCGTCGGTGTCGGTGCCACGCTTGGCTGGCAGTCCTACGGCGATAGAGCAAGCACCATGATCAGGACGTGGGCGCCGTCGCTGACTTGGTTGCTACCCGTTGCAACGGCGGAATCGCCGGTGGCGGCGGCAACTGTCCCTGAGCTTGTGGAACAGCTTAAGCCTATCTCGCTTGATCTCGCCATCGTCCGGCGCACATTAGAACAGCTTGCTGCCAATCAAAATCAACTCGCCGCTAAACAAGATCAGATCGCACAGAACGTCGCGACGCTGCAGGAGGTCGAGCAAGAGGTTAGACAAGGAGTTCATACACCGCCGCGCAAACCCCTGTCTTCCACCGGACAATCCTTGCGCTAGGTGCTTGCCCTGGCGCGTCGTCGATAGCCAACGGGAACAGGCTTGGCGGCGCCGATCACAACGTCGGCAGGGCGATGATTATACAGGCTCGTCCTCTAAACTTCTCGTCGAAACGAGAGTGTCGCGGCTGGACAAGGCCTCTTGGAAATTGCATGCACGTGTGCGGGATTCAGGCGGGGCGGGGGATGATTGATGAACATCGTTGGGGTCGACATCGGCGGCACTTTTACCGATCTCGTCGCCTATCGCGACAATGCGATTGTCACCTCCAAGACACTGACTGTTCCTGCCGATCCCACCCAAGGGATTGCCGACGCGCTCAAGCACGGCAACTGCGATCTCACTGCCATGGACGAATTGATCCATGGTTCAACCATCGCAATCAACACCGTGTTGGAACGCAAAGGCGCGAAGACCGCGCTTGTCACCACGCAGGGCATGCGCGACGTCTACGCCATCGGCCGCGGTAATCGTCCGGATGCTTTCAATCTGTTCTTTCATCGGCCGCGGCCTCTGGTGCCGCGCGAGCTTACATTCGAACTTATCGAACGGATGAACGCGGCGGGCGAGGTTCTCGTGCCGCTCGACACATCTGCTGTCGCCGCATTGTCAGAATCGCTCATCGCGGCAAAGATTGAAGCGGTCGCCGTGTGCTTTCTGCACGCTTACGCCAATCCCGCGCATGAGATTCTCGTCGGCGAGGTGCTGCGGCGGTTGCTGCCCAAGGTATTTGTCACGTTGAGCCACGAAATCTTGAGAGAATTTCGCGAATACGAGCGCACCTCGACGACAGTGCTTAATGGCTTCGTCGGACCGCGGGTCAGCCGCTATCTCGATCGCCTCGAGAATTTTGCCAATACGTCGCAGTTTCGCGGCCAGATTGGTATTATGCGTTCGAACGGCGGCACCATGTCGGTTAGCGAGGCGCGTCGCGTTTCGGTTGCAATGATGGAATCCGGGCCGGTCGCTGGCATGATCGGCGCCGGCCGCGTCGCCGCGCTTCTTGGTCTCGATCGCGTCATCGGCTTCGACATGGGCGGCACTACGGCAAAAACGTCGTTGATCACCGGCGGCGTGCCGCCGATCGAGGAGGGCTACGTCATCGGCGATGCTTTCACCGGCCAGCCGATGCAGCTCCCGGTGGTCGATATCGTTGAAGTCGGAACCGGCGGCGGCTCGGTCGCTTGGTGCGATCAGCTTGGCGGCCTCCATGTCGGTCCAGTCAGCGCCGGCGCCGATCCCGGACCGGCGTGTTATGGCCGCGGCGGCGAGGAACCGACCGTCACCGACGCCGATCTGATGCTCGGCCGCCTTAATCATGCGCGATTTCTCGGCGGCCACATGCAGCTCGATCGCAAACGCGCCGAAACCGCGCTCGGCGAGCTCGGGAAAAAACTCGGCCTCGATGCGGTGGCCGCGGCGCACGGCGTTGCCACCATCGTCGACAGCGCCATGTCACTTGCCGTGCGCGCGGTTTCGGTCAAGCGCGGTATCGATCCGCGTGAGACCACGCTCATCGCGTTCGGCGGCGCTGGACCGCTACATGCCGTCGCCATTGCGCGCGAGATCTCCATCCCGCAGGTGGTGATCCCGAAGCTGCCGAGCGCATTTTCGGCACTTGGCATGCTGATGGCGGAATGGCGACAGGATTTCGTGCGCACGTTGGTCGGCGGTCTCGGCAAGGTCGGCGTCGATCTTGCGACGGCCGCTTTCGCCGAACTGCGCGCCGCAGGCGAGGCGGCGCTGGCACGCGATCGGCTACACGACGGCCAGTTCAATTTCGCTGCCGACCTACGCTACCGCGGTCAAGAGCATACCATTCCTGTCGTGGTGGCCAGCGCACGGGATATGACGAGCGCGACTGAAGGCACCCGCGCCAGGTTCGATGCACAGCATGATCGACGCTACGGCCATGCAGCGCCCGATCAGTCAATCGAGGTTGTCAATCTTCGCCTCGTCGTCACGGTGCCGCGCATGCAGGACACTATCGGCCGGTGGCTGTCGGAGCCGTGGCAGGTCAATGGCGGGGCGGCAGAGCAGTCGCGGCCGGTCTTGTTTATCGATGCCAAACGTCCGTTGGCGACGCGCATCCTGTGGCGACCGCATCTTTCCGCCGGTAGCGAGATTGTGGGTCCGGCCTTGATCGAAGAGGCAAATTCCACCACGCTGATCGGCCCGGGCGATCGGGCGCGCATTGACGCGATGGGAAACATTATAATCACGCTGAGATCAGACAAGGATCAGAAATGAAAGTCGATCCGATCACCGTCGAAGTCGTGCGCAACGCGGTGAATGCCTACGCCGACGAGATGGCCACTGCGTTGTGCAAGTCCGCCTACAATATGATGATCTACGAGGTACGCGATTTCTGCTGCGGGCTAGTCGATGGCGAGGGCCACATGATCTCGCAGAATCAGGGCGGACTGCCGATCTTTCTCGCCGATCTCGGTGTCGCAGTGAAGGACGGCATCGACCGCTATGGGCTCGACGGTTTCGCACCTGGCGACGTCGTGATCATGAATTACGGCCAGATTTGCGGCCAGCATCTCAACAATATCGTAATTTATGCGCCCTGCTTCCACGACGGCAAAGTCGTGGCGTTTGCGGCGGGCCGTGCGCACTGGGTCGACATCGGCGGCATGCGTATCGGCTTCGGCTCGGTCGAGACCACCGAGATTTATCAAGAAGGCATTCAGTTCCGTTCACTGAAGATCTACGAGGGCGGCGAGCGCAATGAGACCTTGTGGCAAATCATCAATGACAATGTCCGCTTTCCCGAAGCTGCGCTTGGCGATCTGCGCGCGCAGATCGCCTGCTGCAATCTTGGCAACAGGCGGTTTTCAGAATTGCTGCGTCGCTTCGGCCACGACACGGTCGAAGCTTGCATCCATAGGATTTGGGATGCGACCGAGCACGAAGCGCGCGCTTTCGTCGCTAAGATTCCGGATGGGGTCTATGAGGCCGAAAGCTTCCTCGACAATGACGGACGCACGCTGGACGCAATGCTGCGCATCAAGGTCAAGGTGACGATTGTGGGCGAGCGGATGATCATAGACTTCTCACAAATGAATGATCAGGTGCCTGGACCGACCAATGCCGGCTATTCGGGCGGGCTTGCCGCCGCGCGCGTCGCCTTCAAATGTCTTACCCAACCGCATGCGCCGGTGAATGAGGGCTGTTTCCGCCCGCTCGAATTGGTGCTGCCTGAGGGCAAGATCCTCAATGCTAAATCGCCGGCCGCGCTTGGATTGTGGAGCATTCCGCTACCGACCGTCATCGATACCATCCTTAAAGCGTTGGCGCCGGTGCTGCCGGAGCAAATTCCGGCGGCACATAAGGGCGATATGGGCGGCTGTTCGATCAGCGGCTACAAGCCCGACGGCCAGCGCTTTCTGTTGATGAACATTTTCGGCGGGGGTTGGGGCGGTCGCCCGCACGAAGATGGCGAGTCTGCTTCGGTATCGATTTGCCAGGGCGACGTGCGCAGCGCGCCGATCGAGCTGCAGGAGATTCAATATCCGTTTCTGATCGAGCGCTTCGCCCTGCGCACAGATTCCGGCGGCGCGGGCTGCTACCGCGGCGGGCTCGGTGTCGATCTCACTTACCGCGCTTTGCAGCCTTGTGTCGCTAACGTGAATTGCGAGCGCACCAAGGACCCGCCGTGGGGTCTAAGCGGCGGTAAGCCAGGCGCCGTCAACGAGGCGATGCTCATTCGCGCCGACGGCAGCGAGCGCAAGCTCAACAAGGCGACCGGCGTCACCATGCAAGCCGGTGACCGGCTCGTTTTTTCGACGGCCGGCGGTGGCGGCTGGGGCGATCCGCATCGGCGCGATCGGCAGTCGGTGGCGGCTGACGTGCGGGCCGGTTATGTGTCGCCGGAAGCTGCGCAACGCGATTATGGGTTTGCTGTCGCAGAGGACCAAGCAGCGGAATAGCAATGAAAATACTCGCGGAACAGCGACGGCAGCGGCTTGCTGAGATGATGCGTGAGGCCGGCATTACGCAACTCCTCCTCTACGGCAATGCATGGCAGGGCGATTACCTGCGCTATGGCTCGGATTTCGGCATTCTCGAAGGCCACGGCATCGCTCTGGTCTCCGCTGTCGGCGAGGTCGAGCTTTATCTGGATAGCGCCACCGACGCCGAGCGCGCCGAAATCGAGGTGTCGGGCGTGCGCGTGCATTTCGCTCCTAATATCGCCGGCGTCGTCGGCGCGCGGCTTGAGCAAATGGCCAATGAGCGGCTTGCCGCGGCACCCCGCCGATTCGTACCGCGCTGGCTGGTCGATCCGGCGCGCAACTTTGCTTTTGACGACGCGACGACGCTTGTCGACAAGCTGCTCATGCACAAATTCGAAGACGAAATTGCCGCCTTGAGAATTGCCGCGCAAATTGCCGACGATGCATACGACGAGTTTCGCCGCGCGGTGCGGCCGGGTCGTCGTCAGTTCGAGATCGTCGCCGATATCGAGGCGCATCTGCGCCGCCGCGGCTGCCCGGATAACTTCATGATCATCGGTTCGGGAGGGAAGGACATCCTCGGTATGACGCCGCCGTCCGAACGCCGCATTGCCGCGGGCGATCTGGTCACCACCGAGCTGACGCCCGCCGTCGACGGCTATTTTGCACAAATCTGCCGCACTCTGGTCGTCGGCAAGGCGACCGAGGCGCAGCGTCGCGCCTTCGCGGTATTCGTGGAGGCGCTGGAAGCGGGCATTGCCGCAGTGCGCCCTGGTGCGCGCGCCGCCGATGTGGCCAAGGCCGAGAACGATGTGTTTCGCAAATATGGGCTCGGTGAATATACCACCAGCCAATGGACGCGCGTGCGCGGTCACGGTCTGGGATTGTTCCCTGACTCGAAGCCGCACATCCTGGAGAACGTCGACACTTTGCTCACTCCCGGCATGGCGCTTATCGTGCACCCCAATACGTATCATCCCGATGCCGGCTACATCGTGCTGGGCGATGCCGTCGTCGTTACCGAACGGGGTGCTGAAGTGTTGTGCAAAACACCGCGTCAATTGTTCGAGATTGACCCGTGAGACAAAAGAAACGCCGATGCGCCGCGGCTTGATCGCTCGTTCACTGACGGAATTGCCCGACGCCGTTTTCGACGGGCGACTGGCGCGCGAGCGTGCGGCGATGCGTGAAGCGCATTGCGATGCGCTTATCGTCTACACCAACAACACGCGGCCGGCCGGCGTGTCCTGGCTTGTCGGATTTGTGCCGTACTGGTCGGAGGCGCTTCTGGTCGTGCCACGCGACGCCGCACCCTATCTGGTGGCGGCCCTAAGCTTCCGCGTAAAATCCTGGATCGAGCGTGTCAGCCGGATCGGCGACGTGTTGCATACCTCGCGCATCGGCCTCAAAGCGGCGCAACAGATCGCGACCGCAAATCCGAATGCAAGCGTGGGCGTCGTCGATTTCGACGAATTGCCCGCCGGTATTGCCGACGATTTGCGCGAGGGCGGCCCCACTCTGACGCTGTGCGACGCAGGTGCGTGGTTCGGCGCGCTGCGCGCCAAGGCCGACCCGGCAGAGATTGCGCTCGCGACGCGGGCCGCCGCCATCGCTCATTGCGCGCTGCGCAGCGCTCCCGGTGACGCTAAGCTCAACGACGTGATTGCCGCGACCGAGGCTATGGCACGCAATCTCGGCGCCGAGGAAATTTATATCGCAGCCGCACCGGATCTGGACCGCGACTACCGGTTCAGGCGCATCGAAGGCCAGGCGACGCGTGGCAAGGATTTCGCGGTGCGCGCGACCGTCGCCTACAAGGGCACGTGGGTTCGGCTTGTGCGCAGCTTTGTCGCTCCCGAGGTCGAACAGAAAGTGTCCATCGAGTTTGCGGCGGCGGTCGCGCAATTGCCGAGCGACAGCGGATTCACCGGCTTTCGAACATGGCTGGTAGAAGGCTGCCGGACGACGCAACCGCTCGAACCGCTGTTGGGTACGAGCGTGACCACGCCGACACCGCCGCTGCCCGGATCGCTGGTTTCGGTTCAGGGCGTGTCGACCATCGATGGCCGGTCGATACCGATCGGCGCTCCGGCCCTTATCGGAGCGGCCGGTGAATCGGCGGGCATTCTCAGCCCGCTTTCTTTTAGCTGAGACAGATCTTCCAATCCTGCCACGGCGGCTGTTCGGCGCTGACCTAACTATTCACCTTCACCGGCACGAATTCAGTCGTGAACAGCGTTTTGTCGTCGGGAACACTGGTCAACAATCCCATGTCGATAAAGGACTTCTTCAGCGCTGCCACAGCTTGCGGGTCGAACGTGCCGTCGGTGCTGAAATAGGGCATCTGATCGTCATAGGCGCGAGCGGCGACGGTTGGGCTGAGGTTGACGACCTTGGCAGAAATCTCGACCGCTTTGTCTTTGTTGGCTTTCATATAGGCGATAGTTTCAAACCAGCCCTGAAGGAAGGCCCGCACCAATTCCGGTTGTTTGTCGATCAGCTCGTTGCGCGCAAACAGGACATGCGTGATGAAATGCTTAACGAAAGGCGTCGCCGTGGTAATGACCCGCCATTCCTTGGCTTCTTCGAGTTTGTAGCCTGCGTCAAGCGAGCCGATATAGCCGTCGATCTGGTGCGTCTTAATCGCGGCGCGCGCCGGCGGCATGCCGCCGATCGGCACCACGTCGATACCATTGCCGTCCCAGTTTTTCTGCTCGTTGATGCGATGGCCAATCCAGGCGGTCAGCGAGCCGACAGTGGTGGCGCCCAGCTTTTTGCCCTTGAGATCGTCGACCGTCTTGATGCCGGAGTCGTAGGCGACCATCACTGCCATGTCGCTCGGTAGCCCGTACATCGCCGCGACCGCTTTTGCCGGCGCGCCCTTGGCGGCAAAGGCCATACCGGGTCCGCTGCCGATGCCGATATCGGCGCTGTCGGACGCCAGAAGTTGTTGCAGTTTGGCGTCGCCCGCGGACGCCGATTCCTCGATATCGACCCCGTGCTTGGCGAAGATTCCCGACTGCATGCCAATATCGAGCGGCGTGAAAGCCCAGGCGAACGGCACTACTTTGGCGACCCGAAGTTTTTGGGCGGCCCTTGCAGGCGAGAGCTTCGCTGTGAGCGGAAGCACTGCGCCGCACGCCAAGCCCGACAACAGGTTTCTACGGGACAATTGTCTCATCGCTTCCTCCCCGTGACATTCCGCCCGAGATTTATAAAATCATCGCAGAGTTCCCGTTTTTTTGCCATGCGACAAGAGGCAGCCTTGCGTTGACCCGGAATGGTTCTGCCACTAAAATCATGGAAAAGCTGCTATTTTGCCAGGAGTGCCCCGTGCATATCATTGACTCGCACTTCCATTGGTGGCCCCGCTCGATTTTCGACAAGTTGTGTAATCGCCAGGACTTCCCGAAAGCGCGGGTCAACAAACGCGGCGGCTACGACTACATGCGTAGGCGCGAGAGCAGCCAGCATCTGAATTCCTGGGCCGAGTGGTTCGATCTCGACAAGCAGTTCGAATATATGGCGAGCCTCGGCCACGAGGTGGACGTGGTCTGCTCGATCGGTCCGTTCTCGGTGTCGTTCTCCGATATGCCGCTGGCGGAAGGCCGCGACTACGCATTGATGTGGAACGAGGAAATGGCGGGTGCGCAGAGGAAATACCCCGGCCGGCTGTGGGCGAGCGCGGCGGTGCCGCTGCAGGATACCCGAACCGCGATCGAAGTGGTCGACGACGCGGTCAATCGCTTAGGTCTAATGGGCGTCAATCTTCCCGGTAGCGTCGGCGACGATGCGCGCATCGATTCCGAGCGCCTCGAGCCGTTTTACACCCATGTCGAGAAGCTCGGCCTGCCGCTGTTCCTTCACCCCACCAACGTCATCTTCCAGGACATGCTCGACGGCTACGATGGCGCGCTGCATTTAAGTCTCGGCCGCGTCATCGAGGTCAGCGTTGGCGCCATGCGGCTTATTCTTTCCGGTACGATGGAGCGGCATCCGAACTTGAAAATCGTCATGTCGCATACCGGCGGTTCGCTGCCCTACCAAGCCGGCCGTATGGACAAGAATTCGAAGGCGGCGAAATTGCCGCGGCCGGTGCAGGACTACATGAAACGCATGTATACCGACACGGTCTCGCCTCATGCCGCAGGTATCAAATTCGCCATCGACTATTACGGCATTGACCACGTCATGTACGGCACCGACTATCCGTGCTGGGACCCGGCGCCGTGCCTCAAGCTGATTGACGAGCTCAAGCTGTCGGCTGCCGACCAGCAGAAGCTGTTCTACGACAACGCGCGGCGCATTCTCAATTTGCACGATCCGGTGCCGGCAAAAGCGCCAAAGCGCAAGTCGGTGCCGGCGTAAATCGTTTCAGCTTCCGTGTAGGACCAAGGACGCCAATTTTGTTGTCGCGGCGCAACCCAGCGGCCGAGCACGGTCGTCACTGCTTCGGCGCGAAGCGTTCGTCGATGTCTTGCCATTCGTCATAGCCGACGAGCTTCTTGTACGCCTCGAAATCCATGCCGTCGTTGCGGCGGATGAATTGTCCACTCTTCATGTCGAGCAGCACTGCTTCGACCGCTTTGGCGGCGTGCATCAGCGTGTCGAGGCCGAGCACTGCGCAGTTGAAGCCGAGCTCGGCAAGCTCTTCCATTGACAGTATCGGCGTATGACCGCCCATCAGCGGATTACAAACCTGCGGTACATCGAAGGCGCAGCCGATGCGCTTAAGCTCATCGATCGAGCGTGGCGCCTCGATGAAGATGCCGTCGGCGCCGGCACGGATATAGCGCTCGGCCCGGCGCATGGCCTCGTCGAGGTCATAGACTGCCCGGGCATCGGTGCGCGCCAAAATCCACGTCTCCGGATTGATACGCTCGGAACATGCCGCTCTGATTTTTGCTTCCGCAAGCTCAGTGGCGACGACTTTCTTGCCAACCATGTGACCGCAGCGTTTCGGCCATTGCTGATCTTCGATCAGAATAGCGCTGACGCCCATGCGTTCATAAGCCTGCACGGTATGGACCACGTTCTTAACGTCGCCATAACCGTCGTCGCCGTCGACAAAAACCGGCAAGTCGCAGACTGCGATGATGTCCCGCACCACCGCCGAGATTTCGCCGAAACCCATCAGTCCGACGTCGGGTAAGCCATAGCGGGCGCCAACTGCCGGAAAGCCGCCGATAAAATAGGTCTCGAAGCCAATCCTCCGGATCAGGCGCGCCGAAAGCGCGTCATGCGCGCCGGGAACTATAAGCAACCGCTTATCCTTTACGGCTCTGTTGATGATTTGACGAAAACTGGTCGTCATCGACTGACACATCGGTTGCTCCTGATTCGAAAGTCTCACTCCCACAATCCCGCGGAACAGTCAGGTCATTGCGCGCACCATGACGCCGTCGAGGTCTCGCATCAGTGAAAGGAATGACTCGACCGACTGAAGTGCAGTCATACTCATTTGCAGGAAATGTTCGGTCGCATCGCCGAGCGCAGCCGCAGTGAAGTGTTTAAATTTTGTTTCAACGTCGGCCGTCGTGAAGGGGCGCTCAGGATCACCCGGAATGTAGTTGATACGCAGTTCGCGGCGGCCCGATGCCGCCTCCACGACGATGCGTGCTGGCCAGTGGGTAGGATAGTCTGCAAGCAGCGTTTCGTCAGCGACGACTTTAACGCGCGCCATGAACGCCTGAAGCAATAGCGGCGGCGCCTCGTTGGCAAGGTTCAAGCCGGCTAAGCAGGCCGGTTGCAAGGCCGCAAGGGTCAACTGATAGGGCAGGCTGGTGAGATATGAAGCCCGATTGCCGGGCGTGATACCGTGGTCGATCATCTTGAGATGCGGCGGCAGCACACAAGCAGTGATTTCGGAGATCTCGCCGGCGCGAACACCTGTCTCCAGGATTTCGCGCAGTCCCTGGGTAGCGGCCATGGTCTGCCGCGCTGCGCACCAAGGCTTCAGCGAAACGTTCGGCAATGCACGGAGGTTATTGTCCACCATGACCGTAATATCCGGCTCGATGCCATAAACGTCCGGCAATAGGCGCGACCGCAAAACCTCGAGATCGGCGGTAAATCCGGACCTCGCCGCGAGTGCCGCAGTGAGCCCGGTGCGTGCGGAATTTCCGATCGAAAACCATCGTGCGGTGGTCACGGCATGATGCTGTCCCACCGACGGCGAAGCCATCGTCAGCGCCAGCGCCAGCGCATGTGCGGTCTGCGGCTGCGGCATTCGCCATAGGCGAGCTGCTACGGCCGCGGTCGCAAAGCCGGAACCGAAATAAGTCGGCCAAATGCCGCGATAGAGGATGTTTGGTCCTTTGACCGCAAGGCCGAAGCGAACCATCGCCTCGTAGCCGGCGAGCATTGCGGCAGCGATATCATCGGTATCTACATCGTGTAAACTCGCTGCCAATGTCATCGCGGCGGGGATCACGATCGAGCCGGGCGTCGTCATGGACGCCAAATGTATGTCATCGATCTCGCTCAGGCGGGTGATGGCGCAGTGCGTAGCGATGTCGTCCGCCAGACGATCGCCGCTGCGATGCTGACGACGGAAGCGAATAAGCGATTGGCCTTCCGGAGTTCCGGTCGCGCCGATCCAGGCGCAAAGCGTGTCAGCGACATGCAGTCTCAATTTGTCCATCGTTCTCGTATCGTCCGCACGCAAGCCGACGATCAGCGAGGCGAATTGGTCGATTCCCGTCATGCCGCGCTCGACCAGAGCACCTCGGTGCCCTTTGCACTCAGGACGATCATTGCAGAAGCGAGGGCGCCAGCTCCCGATCCGTCGATTAGACCGGCGCGCAGCGAATAAACTACATCAGGTTCCAGCGGTGCATGGCTATCCCTCGTCAGTATCGGTGGCTCGTCGAGCGACAGCCCGATGGAGCTGCCGAAAACGCCATCCGCAAGTGGATGCCGCCGGAAGCCGATGCGTCCGGCATCGACGATATTTGCCAGCCCTTGGCACGGCAGGCCGGGCTTTGCGGCCGCGATCATGGCGGCCAAAATAGCATCCAGCTTTTCTTGCAGTGCGTCGCTTGCCGTCGCGGCGCGCACAAAACCTTCCGTCCAGTAGCCACGGTGGCGCACGGCGAGATAGACCTGAAGCGGGTCGCGCCGCTCGGCGATCGGAATGTCGAAGGGCCGCAGCGTGTGGCCGCCGTCCAAACTGAACAGGCTGCGCACGTCCTGTGCGCCGCACTCGAGCGCGGCGTGCTCGGCCAGCAAGATGCAATCGGCGACACTCTTGCCGGTGCGTACCGCGTCGCGTAGCGCCGTCGTTGCCGCAACAAGGGTGGTGCAAGCTTTGTTGATCGCGCTTAGCTCGCGCGGTCGCTTCGTTCGCATGTGCGCTTGCAGGGCCTCATCCGTCGTCTCGACCTTTAAACGCAAACCAAGCGCCTCGTCGAAGGCGCGGTGCATGCCGACCGGCATCGCATCGCCGCCAATCAATAAGAGGTGGCTGCTGTTCCGCAAGCCGCGCGCCCAGGCCGCGGCCATTTTTGCGGCGTCGCGCAGCGGTGCGATATTTTGCACGAAGGTGAGCGGTTTGGCAGCCGGCACCATGTTGACGCCGCCGCCGACGAGAAGCTGCGCCTCGCCTTGGCGTGGAATGAGCGCCACGGCGGCCTCCAACTTCGGCGTAAAATAAGTGAGATAAGCGAGCGCCGCGTGATTGCCGGGGTTGCCGTAGACGATCGCACCGCCTGCGTCCGGATGATCTTTCCAGAGCCCCGCCAAGCGTTCGTCGAATTCCTCGCGTGGCATCTGCTGATCATGCCAATCGGCCGGGCCAACCAAAAGCGTGGGGTGCATAGTTTGCATCGTGCGCAAGCCCGCAGTTAGAGCGCGATTTCCGCCAGCGCGGCTTGTTGTTCGGTCAAGACATCCACGCCATCGGGAGTCATGACCACTGGCTCGCCGCAAAGGAGATAGCCGGTCTCCGGCAAATACTGATTGGGATGGATCATGAACAGCATGTCGGGCTCGAGCGCGATGCTATTGTCGAGTGCCACGTCACCGGGCCCGATAGAGCCAAAGCCGAGGCCGTGGCCGCGGCGGCGGATATGCGGCGGATGACAGAATTCACCATAACCTTCCGCCTCCAATACGGCGTCGATCGCGGCGCAAACATCGGCCATGGCGGCGCCCGGGGTGGCGGCGGCGAAACCGGCTTTCATGGCGGTCGCCACCAGATCGTATTTTTCGCGCAGGACAGCCGGCGCCTCGCCCAGCACGATCGTGCGGCAGATTTGCGCGAGCTGGCCGCGATAGCTCGGCGTGAGCTCGCACACAATAATGTCGCCCTTTTGCAGGGGCCGGCCATGCGAGGGCGCCACCGCCTTGTTGTGTTGGCCCGCGCACAGTAGGACGAAATTGTCCTCCGCGCCGAGTGACTTCGAGTGCCAACGTAATTCGCCAGCCAGTTCGTCCTCGGTGAGCCCGGGCCTCGCCAATTCGAGCAGGCGTTGGAAACCAAGCTCGGCAATGCGGGTTGCTTCCCTCGCACAAGCAAGTTCGCTGTCGATCTTGCGACGCGCAGGCTCGAAGACAATGGCATCGGCGGGTTTGACGCGCGGTAGGAGTTCGCTTATGCGCCGGCCGATGCGCCAGGGCGCTGCCGCCAGACCGGCGATCACCGCTTTAACATGGCCGGCTGATGGCCCGATCGCGACTCCCAGCCCGGTAATGACATCGTCAACTGGGATTATCTGCACGTCAGGACAATATTCGCGTGCCCGCTCTGCATCCCATGACGGGGTCACCACCAAGCTGACCGCACCGGCCCGGTCGAGCACGGCGGCGACCGGCCCGAGCGCCTTAAATCCGGTCAGCACCTTCACCGGATCGGGCTTCTCGATGAAATGTGCGCCATCGTGCACGGCCACGACACAATCGAATGTCGCCGCCAGCAAACGGGCGCGGACTTCGGCGAGGCGTTGCTCGAATGTCATCGTCGGTCAGAACTCTTCACTGCCGCCGGCGTCGCCGAGATCGGTATCGGCGAACAGCCGGTCGAGCGGCGCGATAGCGCCAATCAAGCCTTGTTGATGGCAGTAGCGCTGCACGGTTTGCAGGTTCGTGCGGTTGGCCGGCGTCAAGCCATAGGCCCACGGGTCTTTGCCAAGTGTTGCCTCCTGCTCCTCGACCGCAGTGCGCACGAATGCGAGGGGCACCATGCGCGGATTGGCAAGCCGCCGATAGGCGAGTTGCTTTGCCTGTTCGAACGCCTTGACCAGATTGGTCGCCACCCACGGATATTTGTCGGCGATCTCTTGCTTGAGCGTGGTGACGTGCATAATCGGAAAGATGCCGGTGTTCTTGAAATAAGCGAGTTCGACTTCTTTGTAGTTGGGGAATAGCCGCGCGATGCGCTTGTCGCCTTCGACGAAGGGCCGCGGCAGCGTAGGCGAGATCATCGCCGGAATGTCGCCATCGGCCAACATGTCGCTCAACGGCTTATCGGTCTTCTTCATTTCGACGCGCAAGCCTGCCGGCGGATTAAACGCGACGTCTTCGGGGCGCTCGACCAGCCAAGTGACGGAGCGATGGTCAAGTCCATAATGCTCGTCGAAGATACCGCGAATCCAGATGCTGGCCGCCGGCTGAAAATTGGTGCCGCCGACCACCTTGCCGTTGAGATCTTTCGGCGCCTTGATGCCGCCCGCGGTGTTGACGAAGACAAAGCCGTGGCGGAAGCGGCGGTGCAGGAATACCGGAATGGCAGTGAGCGGCTCGCTTTGGTCGCGGATCATAAAATAAGCGCCGACATTCTGCTCGCAAACGTCGAATTCGTGCTTGCGGCCCATACGCCAATGGCGCTCGCGCGGTCCCATCTCGGAGAGAAAAATGAGATCGAGACCGTCGGCCCGTACCGTTCCCTCTTTGAGCGGGCGAACGATATCGTAATCGCCGCACGCCATCGTCAATCTGAGCTTGCTCATTTCCCGTTTCCCGATTACGCGATTCAATCGCGCCAGCGCGCATAATGCAGTTCGGTGCGGCGCACGATCTCGTTGAGCGCGATGGCGATCACCGCCAGCATCGAAACCAGCCCGATGAGCTTCGCGGCGTCGAAATTCTCGCTGAAAATACTGGTGAAATACCCGATGCCCGCAGTCGAGACGTAGAGCTCAGCCAGCAGCACGCCGAGCAACACGCCGCTCATACCGAGCCGCATGCCGGTGAAGAAGCTCGGAATCATATGCGGGAAGATGACGTGGCGAAGCAGCTGGCCGCGGCTTGCCCCCATCGAACGGGCGCTGACGAAAAACACCGGTTCGATCTTTTGCACCCCGGCGGCGACCGCGATCATGATCGGGAACATGCCATGGCTGACGCCAAAAGCAATCTTCGACGCGGTGCCGATACCGAAGATGAGGACGAAGATCGGCAGGATGGTGATCTGCGGTATGCCATAGAGCAAAAGTACGATCGGCATGAAGCTTTGATGGGCGAAACGGTTGAGGCCCACGGCAAGTCCGATTCCGGCACCGATGATCACGGAGAGGACAAAAGCGATGGCGATCTCATATAACGTCAGCCACAACGCCGATGGCACGCCGGGCGTGCCGAAGAGATCGCCAAGCGACATCAGCACCACCGACGGCGGGCTGATAAAATCGCGGTCGAGAAAGAAACGCGCCGCAATCTCCCAGATCAGCAGCAACAAGATCACAATGCCGAGTCGCGCGACGCCTGGACGGCGCGCGAGCCGTTGCCGCAGGCCTGGTACGGCCGGCGCCGTCAACCGGGCGGCGTCGGTTTCGATCACCGCCATCGGGCGCGCCCTTCCAGCTTCGAGACCACCGCATTGAGAAACGCGACAATCGCGATGACGAAGACGATGTAGGCAAACATCCGCGCCGTATCCATGTTCTCGGCGAGGTCGACAATGTGATGGCCCAATCCCGCGAACGAGGCGATGGTCTCGCTGGCGATCACCGACAACAACGCGACGGTGAAGCCCATGCGTAGACCAGCCAGGATCACCGGCAGCGCGGCCGGCAGCAGCACATGACGGAACATCTGCAGATCGTTTGCGCCCATGGAGCGGGCCGCGGTCACGAACCGCCGATCGACATGGCCAAATCCGGCAATGGTGCTGAGCACGACCGGAAAGAAACTGATGGTGGCGCCAAGCGCGATCTTGGAATTTGGACCGAGCCCGAGCAACAGGACGTAAAGTGGCAAAAACAAAATGATCGGGATCGCATAAATGGCGGCGAGCAACGGCTCGAACACTTTAATCAGGAAGCGGGAGCGGCTGATCAAATAGCCAAGCGAGACGCCAAGCGACATCGAGATGGTGAAGGCGACGGCGAGTTCGCCTAGCGTTACCCGCAAATCTGGGATGAACGCACCCGAGGAAATTACATCGACGAACTGATGCCAAACGTCGGCCGGATCGGGCAACAAGATACGGCTGACCCCTTCGATGCGGGTCGCTAAAAGCCAAAGCAGCAGCAATAGCGCCAGGAATGCGATCTGCACCAGGCGGCTCCAAAGCCTAGTCATGCGCCGGCTCCGTCGCGACCCCGGCAGCACCGGCTTGGTCGTAGCGCCGGCGCGGCTGCGCGGTCTCCGACATCGCTTTGCGGATTTCATCGTGCAGCAGACCGTAAAGCTGGTCGCGCAGCGCGTGGAATTTCGGCGCGGTCATGAACGACGGCTTGCGCGGGTGTGGCTCGTCGACGGTGATAATCTGCTTGATCGTACCGGGCCGCGCCGAGAACACGGCGACGCGATCGGCCAAATATACCGCCTCGCCCAGACTGTGCGTGACAAAGACGATGCTCTTGTTTGAGCGCGCCAGCAGGACGGAGAGATCCTCACCCAGCACCATGCGTGTTTGTTCATCCAGTGCGCCGAACGGCTCGTCCATCAGGAGAATGCCGGTCTCCAGGCTGAGTGCGCGCGCCAGCGCCGCACGCTGGCGCATGCCGCCGGAGAGTTGGCCGGGATAGTGCTCGGCAAAATCAAGCAGACCGACCGCTTCCAGGGCGCGGCGGGCGCGGTCGCGGCGTTCCGCTTTGGCTACGCCCTGAAACGTCATGCCGAGCATGACGTTGTCAAAAACCGTATTCCAGGGAAACAACGCGCTTTCTTGGAAGACGAAAGAAAGCTCGCGTGGCATCGGACCGTGCACCGGCTTGCCCGACACCGCGACGCTGCCGGTAGTCGGTGCGATCAACCCGCCCATGATATTGAGCAATGTTGACTTGCCGCATCCCGATGGGCCAATCAGACAATGCAATTCGCCGCGGGCGACTTCGAGCGAGGTATCGAGGAGCGCCTGTACGTGACGCGCTTCGCCGGCGTCGCCGAATTGATGCGAAACACCTTGGACGTTGATGGCTGGTTGTGCAGGTGTCATGCGGTTTCGGCGTGATCGTGCGGCATCCCCGGAAGGCAGACCGGCCGCGGCGACCTATTTGGGAAGGAACTCCTCAGTATAGAGCGTCTTGAGATCGGGCGGTGTTTTCAGCATTCCCAATTGGATCCAGGATCGCGAAAGTCCCTCCAGAGCCTTCTGCTGGAATTTGCCGTCCGCCGAGAACATCGGCATCACCTCGTTATAGGTGCGGCCGGTGATGTCCTCGTCTTTTTCCGTGACTGCGGCGGCGATCTTCACCGTTTCCGCCTTATGCGATCGCATAAAGGCGATCGTCTCGAACCAGCCCTTGAGAAATTTGCGCAAGTCGTCCGGCTTGCTGGCGATGTCCTTGTCGGTCGCGTAGATGACATGGATCATGAAATCCTTCATCTGCGTGAAGCGCACCAGGATCCGGCCTTCACTTTTTTTCTCCAGATTGAACGCATTTCCGATATCCATGATGATGCCGTCGATGTCGCCGCGCTTGAGCGCCGCGATCTGGCCCGTCATGGCGCCCATCGGTTCGATGTCGATACCGTTCGGACCCCAGCCCTGACTACGCGACGTCTCGCTCACCAGAAAGTAAGTCAGCGAGCCGGCGGTCGAAACACTGACTTTCTTGCCCTTGAGGCCGGTGACCGTCTTCGGTCCATCGGGACGCACGACGATGGCCAGCAATAGCGGCGGGCCGGCCATGGCGGCGATCGCCTTGACCGGCGCGCCTTTGGCAATGAAAGCCATCGCTGGTCCGGAGCCAATCCCGACGTCGATGCTGTCGGACGCCATGCCCTGCTGCAGCTTGGCGTCGCCGGCAAACGAGGTCTCCTGGATGTCGAGACCATATTTCTTGAAGATGCCAGTCTGCATGCCGACGTCGAGCGGCGTGAACGAAAACGCTTCAGGCACCGCCTTGCCAACCCGTAAGGTGTCATCGGCGTGCGCCCCGGCAGCAAGTCCAATCATGCCGGCAACGATGACGGCGCATGTAACAACAAGATACGGCAGCGTGGATGTCGTGGGTACTTTGCGCATGATCGCCTCCTCCCATCGGCCCGTCGTGTCGGCACCTTTATCGTGTAGGCAGGAACGCCTCGGTAATCAGTTTACTCATGTCGGGCTGTTGCGGCAGCGTCTTCATCTCGACAAAAGACTGCGCCAGCACCGCCAAGGCCCGCGGATCGAAGTGCCCATCGTCGGTGAACATCGGCATCAGCTCGTCATAGATTTCGCCGGCGAGTCTCGCGTCCGTGTCCAACACCGGCATAGCGATCTTGACCGTCTCGTCCTTGTGGCCTTGCATGAAAGCGATGGTTTCGAACCAGCCTTTCAGGAAGCGGCGCAAATCGTCGGGCTTGTCCTGGATCGCCTTGTCGGTGGCAAAGATCACGTGGGCGTGGAAATGTTTCGCGATATCGCCGAACCGCAGAAGGACGCGGCCCTCGCCGCGATCGGCATAATTGAGCGCGACTGCCAGATTCACTACCGCAGCATCGAGCGCCCTGGATTTCAGCGCAGCGACGCGCGCGCCGTCGTCGCCGACCGGCACTTGCATAACGCCGTCGTTCCCCCACCCCTTTTGCTGCGACACCTTCTCGATGAGCCAGCTCGTGATCGAGCCGACGGTGGAGATACCGACCTTGCGGCCTTTCAGATCGTCGACTGATTTGACGCTGCCGTCGTTGCGGATCACCAGTGCGAAAATCAGTGGCGGGCCGGCCATGGCGGCGATGCCTTTCACCGGCGAGCCTTTGGCGATAAAGGCCAGGCCCGGCCCCGATCCGAGCCCGATGTCGATGCTGTCGGCAGCCATCGCCTGCTGCACCTTGGCGTCGCCACCGAAGCTCGACACTTGGAGCTCGATGCCATTGTTCTTGAAGATGCCGGTTTGGCTGCCGACGTTGATCGGAACAAAGGAGAATGCGGTGCGGCCGGCCTTGCCCACCCGCAGCATGCCAGCGCTCGCCGTTACCGACTGTGCCAATGTGATCGCGACGAGGCCGGCTAAGCCGACGAAGGTGCGCCGGACTGCACCGGCTAAACGCCCCCGACCCATCATCAGCCGTCCTCCCTCGGGCGCTTTTCTAATTCGGCCCTCGTAATTTGCTATTGTAGCGGCCCAAGGTGGCGTTGCGACTGGCTTTTTCGCCGCATTTCGGCACGTAAGGCGTCAGTGGCGGCATTGTCGAGCCTAAAATCATCGCTCATCACCACGCCATAGAGGTCGTGAGCCGCTTGGAGTGAGATGAGTTCTTCGCGCACGTCCTCAATCACCTTCGCTGGGTCGCGATCGCAGGGGTCGCCCCAGCCGCCACCACCGCCGGTGCGCACGATCGCGGCGGCGCCGAGCGGCACCGGTATGCGAGCGCCGGCCAACACACGGAAATCAGCGTCCTCCGGAAGCCGCAACAAATACCCGCCGCTTTCACCTGGCGTGCCGCCGCGCAGTCCCCAAGGCGGGCATTGCGTGCGCCGGGTCTGTTCGAAGTTCCACAAGCCTTCGACCAAGTTGCGCACGCGCATGTCAATGCCAAGACCGCCACGATATTTGCCGGCGCCGCATGAGTCGGTGCGTAGTGCGCGGCTTTCCACCAGCACCGGACATCTCATCTCGATGCCTTCGATGGAGCCGTTACGGACGTTGCCCTGACACACCGACACCGTGCCGGATTCGCCATCTTCGTAAGGGCGCCCGCCCCAGCCGCCGCCTTCGATGCTCTGCACCACAAAACGCCGCCCGGTCTTGGGATGTAATCCGAAGAACACCACCGCGCCGCCGAGGAGACCGTGATGACCTCCGGGCACACGGTCGGGCATCGCCGGTGCTAGCGCCGCCACGATGCAATCGACCACCGTCGGCACGATCGCGCTCCAGCCCGCCATCGGCGCGGGAAAGCGCGCCATCATGATATTGCCTTCCGGAATGATCACGTCGAGCGCACGGAACGATCCCTCGTTGACCGGATCGACCGGTGCGGTCAGCGCCTTGTAGGCGACACGGGCGCCGGCGAGCGTGCGCGAATTGATGCCGGCTTTTCGTTCGGGCGAGCAGCCGGACAGGTCAATTGTCATCGACGAGCCTTTAACCGTGACCCGGGCGTGAATGGGCACCGGCTCCCCTTTGCGCACGCCGTCGTCGTCGATTGAGGCAGACGCCTCGTAGACGCCGTCGGGAATCAGCGCCACTACGTTGCGGCACTTGCGCTCGGTCTCGTCGAAGATGCGGACGATTGCCGCCAAGATCGTGTCGCGGCCGTATTTGTCGAACAGCTCGTCCATCCGGCGGGCCGCGAGGCAGCAAGCCGCCATCTGCGATTTCATGTCGCCGAGCGAAGATTCCGGAAAACGGATGTTGTCTTTGATGACGCGATAGAGCGTCTCATCGAGCACGCCTTTGCGATAGATCTTGAGCTGGTCGAATTGCATGCCCTCAAGCCACGGGTCGGCGACCTGCGGGCCAGCGCCAAATCCCGTCGAGGTGCCACCGACGTTGATCCAGTGCGCGCGTACCATGGCAAACATCAAAAGCTCGCCGCGGTAGAGGTACGGCATGTAAATGACGATATTGTTGAGGTGCTGGCCGGCGACCGCCTGATGGTTGGTGATGATCACGTCGCCCGGCTCGAATCCTTTTGTGCCGTAGCGTTTCATGCCGTCGGTAATGATGATGCCAAGATCTGCCACGAAGTGCGAAACGCCGCCGACGTTCTGCGAGATCAGTTGGCCTTTAGGATCGACCAGCGCTGTGCAGAAATCTCGGACTTCATAGATCATCATATTGTAAGAGGTGCGCTGCAGATCGGCGGCCATCTCGTTGGCGATCGCCGGCAGCGCATTGCGGATCACCTCAAGCGTCACCGGGTCGAGCGTGACCGCACGCGCGGGGCGGGAGCGCCGTTTCGCGGCTTTCGCTTTCTTGCCCGGTGACTTGCGCGTCATCGCCCGGCTCCTACTGCAATGACTAACTCGCCCGATGGCGCCACCCGACAGGTGTCGCCCGGATAAAGCACTGTCGTGGTGCCGTACTCCTCGATCAGCGCCGGACCTTTCACGCGAGCGCCTGCCGCGAGCGCGGCGCGCGCATAGACTGGACACGCGACGGACTTGCCGGCGTTGCCGAGATAAACCGCTCGCCGGCGCGCCACCTCGCGCTTGCTCGCGCGTTTGCGCGGAAACGCCAGCTTCGGCCGCTTGCCGATGACCGCAAGCCGGATATTGACCATTTCCACGGGCTCTTCCGGCGAGTGATGGGCGTAGCGTTGGTCGTAGAGGCGATCGAACGCAATACGGATGCCATGCCGGTCGGCTTTCCTCAATTGCGTGAGCGTAACCGGCACCGGCAGCGTGAATTCCTGGCCGGTATAGCGAAGGTCGAGATGGATTTGCCGCACCGCGCCGCGCTTGTGCCGCAAGCCGGCCTCCGCCTCCGCGGCCATCTCATCATGCACCTTCACCAGGTCTCCGAAATCGGCTTCGGCGAGATCGGCGTAATAAGTGCGGATGAAATCGTGGCGCTCGTCCGCAAGCAGCATGCCCAAGGCGGAAAAGTGCGACGGGAACAGCGGCACGATCACGGTCGGGATGTGCAGCTCGCGCGCGATGTCGAGGACATGGAGCGGACCCGCGCCGCCGGATGCGATCAAGACGAAATCACGCGGATCGTAGCCTTTCTCCACCGATACTTCACGCACCGCAAGCGACATTTTATTGACGGCGATCTCGAGGATAGCCCGCGCCGCTTGGGTCACGCTGATGCCGAGCGGCTCCGCGATCCTTTGCACAATGCCCCGCCTGGCGCCGTCAACGTCGAGCACCATGGTGCCGCCGAGAAAATTATGCGGGTCGAGCCGGCCGAGCACTACGTTAGCGTCGGTGATGGTGGGTTCGGTGCCGCCGCCGCGATAGCAGATCGGTCCCGGCTCGGCGCCGGCGCTCTGCGGACCGACCTTGAGCGCGCCGATGTCGTCACGCCAGGCGATCGAGCCGCCCCCGGCGCCGATTTCGACGACGTCGACCATCGGCACCATGACCGGATGTCCGCTGGCGTAGCCGCCGACATAATAGCCGGGCGACATTGTTGGTTCGCCGCCCCGGATCAGGCTGGTCTTCGCTGTGGTGCCGCCCATGTCGAAGGAAATGACATTGCCGTAGCCGAGCTTTTCGCCGACGCGCGCCGAAGCGATGATGCCGCCGACGGGACCGGACTCCATCATCGCCACCGGACGTTGCTGCGCCACCTCCGGCGTCATCACGCCGCCATTGGAGCGCATAATGGAGAGGTTGCCGCGAAAGCCGATGCCTTCGAGGCTGCCCTTCAAAGCGCGCACATAGCCGCCAACCTTGCGGCCAACATAGGCATTCACCACCGTGGTCGAGGTGCGCTCGAATTCGCGGTATTCGCGGAGAATCTCGTGGGACAGCGACAGATAGACGTCCGGCAGGGCGGCGCGAATAATTTCACCCGCAGTGCGTTCGTGATCCGGGTTCAGGTAGGAGTGCAAAAAGCACACGGCGACGGCTTCGACTCCCTCGGCAGCGAGCGCCCGTGCCGCTGTTTCGACGCCGGCGCGATCGAGTTTTCTGTGCACTGCGCCTGACGCCAGCACGCGTTCGCCAACTTCCTGAGTGAGATGCCGTGGCACCAGCGGACGATGCCGATGAAAGAGAAGGTTGTAAGCTTCAGGGCGGTTGCCGCGACCGATGATGTAAACATCACGCGTCCCATCGGTCACGACCAAAGCGGTCTTGGCGCCGGTTCGCTCGATAAGCGTATTGATGGCAATGGTGGAGCCGTGGATCAGCTCATCGATGACGCCGGGGGGCAAGCCGCTTTGGTGCAGGCAATCGATGATACCCTGGACCAGATTGGCCGGCGTTGTCAGACTTTTGGCATCGACAAAGCGGTCAGCTCTGTCATCAAAGCCAACCAGATCGGTAAAAGTGCCGCCAATGTCGATGGCAACAGCAATCACGTCTTCCCTCCGAGGACTCGGTCGAGAGTGGCGACGGAACGCTAGCCAAGCAACGGGATTTACGGCTAAATAGTTGTAGCCTATCGACTACAATCGAGGGTCTTATGATTTCGGCCAGCGCCCGCCGATTGAGCGTGTTCAAAAGCGTGGTGGATCTTGGCGGATTTAATGTCGCAGCTAATCAGCTCGGCATCGCTCAGCCGTCAGTCGGCGCGCATATCAAGGCGCTCGAAGCACAGCTGGGGCAACCCCTATTTCATCGCAGCCGCGGTAGCCGCCCGCGTCTTACCAAAGCGGGCGAAGCCGTTTACGCTTTTGCGGTCGATGTGCTTCAGCGCTCGGAAGCGGCCACCCGTACACTCGCAAATCTGCGGACTGTTGCAACGCGGGAGATTGCGATTGCCGTGCATCGGGATGTCGCGGCCTATTTTCTGCCGCAACGGCTGACGGCATTTGCCGCCGATTATCCGAAAGTGCGCGTTATTACGCGGATCGGCACCATCGACGAAGTTATTGACCTACTGCACGCGCGCAACACCACCATCGGCTTGTTTTTGGCACTGAAATCTGTTCCTGGAATTCGTTATGAGATTTTGGGCCATGAGCAGCTGGCGCTCGTAGCGGCACCCAAACATCCACTGGCCGAAAAGCGCGCCGTGACGCCCGATGAGCTTGGGCTCATTCCCTTCGTGACAGGCTTGCGCCATTCGCGTTTTTACAGGATGACCGATACTGCGCTTAAGACGATCGGCGTCGCATCCTACACCATCGCGATGGAGGTAGAAGAATTGAACGCAACCAAAGAGATGGTGCGGCGCGGGCTTGCGGTCGCATGCCTGCCGGTTTGTACGGTTGCGGCCGAGCTCAATGCTGGCTCGCTGGTCTCGCTGAAATTGGCGACAGCTCTTCCGCGGTTGAATTTGTATTGTGGTTACTCAATTCCGCTGAGCGATAACGCGCGAGACTTTATGGGATACCTTCGCTCCAAAACCGTGCGAGATGACTAAGACCTGCGGCTCAGGCCGGCTGGTAGCGCGTTCCGATTGAGGGTTTGCTCTGCCCAAGTCCGGGCAATTCCCAGACGCCGGCGCCGGCCGGATTGATGTCGGCGGCGATGTCGACGTTGATCAGATAGGGCCTGTTGGCTGCGATACCCTTGCGCAGCGCCTCGGCAAGATCGGCGGCGCGGTCGATGCGCACGCCCTCGACGCCGGCCGACCGCGCCATCGCGGCAAAATCCGGATTGTAGCGCTCGCCGGTTTTCGGATGGTGGAAGTCGGTCGCGAGCTCGCGGCCTTGCAGATAGCCGCGTTGTAAGCCGCGAATCGAGGCATAGGCGTAGTTGTTCCACACCACCCAGACAACGGGCAGGTCGTATTCGACCGCGGTGCCGAGCACGTTGGCGTGCATGAAGAAGGCGCCGTCGCCGCACACCGAGACGCAGGGGCGGTCGGGCGCGGCGACTTTGGCGCCGAGCACGCCGGCGACGCCGAAGCCCATGGCGCCGAAGCCCATGCAGCCAATCAGCGAATCCGGACGACGCGGCTTGCAATAGCCGAGCAGCCAGTTGTGATGCACGCCGATGTCGCTAACCAGGATTGCGTCTTGCGGCAGACCCTTGTCGATTTCGGCCGCCGCGCGCTGCGGATTGATCGGCTGGCTATCGTCGGAAAAGCCGGGCGCGACCAGCTGGTCCCACTCCTTGCGGTAGCCATCGATCATGCCCAACCATTTCTTGCGCGCGTCGAGCTTCTTTTCGACGCCCTTGCGGCGATCGAGCTCGGCATGCACTTGCCGCAGAAAGGTGCGCACGTCGGCCATCAGACCGAGCGCGACCGGATAGTTGCGGCCGATCTCCTCGGGGTCGATGTCGACGTGGATGAGCTTGGTCGGCGGAATGGTGAAGGAGTAGCCCGGGATCCACGAGCTCGAGGTGCGGTCGTCAAAACGGATACCAAGCGCCAGCAAGACGTCGGCCTGCCGCGTTGCATGATTGGCCTGATAGTGGCCGCCGCGCGCGACAAGGCCTAGCGCGAGCTGATGATGGGCGTCGATCGCGCCAAGCCCGCTCATCGACGCCGCGACCGGAATTTGCAGGCGTTCGGCGAGCTTCAAAAGCTCCGCACTGGCGCCGCCATAGCGCACGCCCTGCCCGACGATGATGCAGGGCCGCTCGGCGCCGAGCAGCATGTCGACGGCCTTCACCACGCCCTCCGGATCGGCGCCGCAGCGGCTGGAAATATTGGCGCTCCATTCCTCCGGCTTCGGCGCTTCCTCGGCAGCCGCTTCCAGGAACACATCGAACGGCACGTCCAGCACCACCGGCCCCGGACGGCCGGTGACCATGGTCTTCCACGCCTGGCGAACGGCAAGGGGCACCATCTCGCCGCGGGTCGGTTGGTAAACTTTCTTGCAGCAGGGGCGCACCATCGACGGAAAGTCCGCCTGATACTGACGATACATCTCCTGGAACGCGCCGCGATTGAATTGGCTCGTCGGCACGTTGCCGGTTACGGCGAGAAACGGCACCGAGTTGAGATAGGCCGTGGTGAGCGAGATCGGCAGATTGGCCGAGCCTGGCCCGCAGGACGTGAACGTGGCGGTCGGCTTGCCACAGACGCGGTAATAAACGTCGGCCATGAAGCCGGCGACGCTTTCGTGATGCACCGAGATCGTCTTGAGGTCGCTCTGGCGCTCGTAGAGCGCGTCGATAAATTGGATGTTGCCGTGCCCGCACAAGCCGAAGACGTAAGGGACCTTCTCCCGGATCAGATAGTCGACGATGACTTGTGCGCCGTTTAGCTTGTTTGTCGACACGGATAAACCTCTCGTTGACGGGCCCAACGTCAGCCGCGCGAAGCTATTTCTCATGTTGCTGCACGTCAATTGATATTGTGGTATTTGCCGTGCGCGCCTTGCACCGAACCCGCTCGGTGTAAGAGCCAGCTTGTGCGAAGGGGGCGCAGAGCCGATGCCCGCCTCGGACACCGACACCGGTGCCGACGATCGCCGGCGTGGCGGCGTCGCGTCGGTGTCGTGCGGCCGGCGCACTGCACGGCGGTCGGCAAAGCCATTCTCGCCTCCTTGCGGCCGGATCAGTTGAAGCGTTTTCTCGACCGCTCCGGCACAAAGCCCTCGACGCCGAAATCGATTACCGAAATTCCGACGCTGATGCGCGAGATCGAAGAGGTCAAGCGGACGGACCGGCATCGCCATCGACGACGGCGAATTCAATCTCGAAGTGCGCTGCCTTGCGGTGCCGGTCGAGGATTTCACCGGGAAGATCGTCGGCGCGCTCGGCATTTCCGGGCCGACTTGGCGGCTATCGCGCCAGCTGCTGCAAAGCCGGGCAAAAATCGTCCAGGCGGCGGCGGCGCGGCTCGGTCGTGAGTTCGGCGTTACAAATAATTTGTCCCAACCTGCTGCCAAACGGAAAAACGCGCGGCAATAATCGGCATTCGGGTAGCCACGCCGTGGTGAACGCGACCGCCGTCGAGCGCCCGATTCCCCGGGTGCAGCACCGAAGAGCCGCCCCAAGAAAATTCCTTATAAAACGATGATTTTCATTGAAATTATTGTGAACGCTCGACGACATTCCCTGTCCTTGTGCAATGCAAAATGCCGCGTAATTAAGTCGCCGGGGGGCGCGTGAATGGAGAATGCAGAATGAAATCATTCAATGCGAAGCTGGTATTGTCTGCGCTTAGCGTCGTCGCGACACTCACGACCCCGGCGTTTGCCCAGAGGCTGCACCCTCATCGCTCCTGGCAGCACCAAATAACGTCAGATCCGCCTCTTCAGAGCGGGCTCGGCATTTACGACGTGGCTCCCAATTACAGCGTATTCCCCAATCCGTACAATCCAGCAATCACTGGGGGCGGTAGCGCCGGCTATAATCAAAACCTTCATGACGACAAGTGGTGAAGCCTTTCTGCTCTTGGCCGCTCGTTAGGTGTTACGAGTTTCGGTGTGACCGCGCGCTGGGGCTTACCTTCATCAGCAGCCGAGGCGGACGAGTGCGATCCAAGGGGTCGTCGGATACACAACGCGGTCTAAGGCGATATCTTACGGGCTTCGTCGCTGGTGAGATGGCGCGTGAGCAAGGTGTCTTGTCCGCCGCTCCGCCGGACGCTTTTCGACCCCGCCTCTGACCCGAGCTAGACATCGGCGAATACTGGTTGTCTTCGCGGAAATCCGATCCAATTTCTGGACCGGGAGGCGTCGGTCGCCGTCGGCCTCAAAGAAATTCCCGCACCGGATATCAAATCCCGCCAATTTGCGTTATCGTGAATGCAGCGTCGGAAATTCAACGTCAGTGGGGGACGATATGACGATGACCGATGTGGCTCTTTGGATCATTTTCGCAGCTTTGATCGCGCTAGTGCCGATCGGTTGCATACTGAACTCGGCAAACAAAAAAATAAGTTCTGCCGAACGCCGGCAGGATGAGCGGTCGGACTTGGCAAGAGCGCCGACGCTCGGAATTCGACGGGGCCGGCTTAGAGGGAGGTAGGCCAACCTGCAGCGCGCGCTGCAGAAGCGTCGCTTGTTGTCGGGCTATCCTCGCTCATGTCGCCTGCTTGGCGATCGTCGACGCGCCGGGCATGATCAGTTCCGGCACGGCGGTGCGCACCCGTGGAAATCGTCCAGTTCGCCATTCGGAGCATCGTCCCGATAGATGAAGGCGATTCCTGTCATCGCCAGGCTGCACATCGGAACGGATCTTTCTTTATTTCGCGGAAGTCAGCGAAACAGCGAAGCCGGGCAAGGGCGGCGGAACAGACCATGAGGACATTAGGGTGGTGCAAATCCCTGTCGATGAATTATACGATCGGCTGGTAAGACGCCAGATTGAGGATCCAAAACTCATTATTGCGGCCTATTGGCCGGCGCTCCGCCTAGCGGCAAAAGAGCTTAAGCTCCTGAAATGATCACTGACCACCCGGCGTGCGCACGCCGATCCAGGAGTCGCGCACCTGCTGATAGTGCACCGTCGGATCATAGATCGAAACCGGAAGTCTCAATTCCTCTGCCGAAAGCCGGCCGACGGCGGCAAGCAGGCTGTACGAGGCGACGACGCGGTCGTGCTGCGCGACAATCAGATTTTGGCGTGCATTGACCAGAGCCTGTTCGGCATTGAGCACATCCTGTGTCGTGCGTTGACCGGCCATGGCTTCGTTGCGCACGCCGGTCAGCGCCCGCGCGGCGGCGTTATTCTGGCGTTCGGCGGCGTCGATTTGCGCCTTGGCCGCTTGCAACTGTCCCCAGGCCTGAACGGCGTCGGCGCGGGTCTGATCGCGCACCTGATCGACGTTGAGCCGTTGTTGGTCGAGATTTTCCTTGTTCGAACGGATGTTGGCGTATTCAGCACCGCCTTGGTAAAGCGGAACCGAAAGGTTCAACGTTACCGTGTCGGTGTACACTTTCGGCGTCGTGATGTTGGGAAAGATCTGCTGCTGGACGTTGTATTGTCCGGTCAAGGTCGGCCATAGCGCGCCTTCGGCGATCTTGACCTGCAATTGCGCAACATCGACCCCGTATGCGGCCGCAAGCACGTTCGGGTTTTGCGCCGTTGCGACGACGATCGCGGCGTTCAACGTCGAGGGCGCCAGCCGATCGACGGCCGAGGCGGGTGCCAGGTTTGCCGGCTCGTCGCCGATGATGCGTCGGTAATTGGCTCGCGTTGTCATCAGCGTCAACTCGGCGGCATGCATGGCGGCCTCGCCGGCCGCCAATTGCGCCTCCGACTGCGCGACGTCGGTATCGGTCACCTGGCCGGCGGCGAAGCGGTTGCGGGTGTCCTGCAGCGTACGCTGCAGGACGCGAACATTGTTCTGCTGGACTTCGAGGTTTGCGCTGTCGCGCGATACGTCCATGTAAACGGTCGCCGCAGCCAGCAGCACCGATTGCTCCATGACGCGCAACGTTTCCCGCGCGGCGGACACTTTGCTTTCCGCCTGCCGGACGTTGTTGGCGGTTCGTTCGCCGTTGAAGAACGTCTGCGAAGCGGTGGCGCCGACCGAGTAGGGTGTCGTCAGACCTCGATCCGCAAACGCCGCGCCGTTGGGGATGAGGCCGGGCGTCGGCGGGATGATGTTCTTGGTATTGGTATATTGTCGTCCAACCATGGCGTTGGCGGAGATGGTCGGGCGGTAGCCCGACAGCGCCTGCGGTACGCTCTCGTCGGTCTGCCGGACGATAGCGCGTTGCGCGTTAAGCTGCGGATTGTTCTCGTAAGCTCGGGCGAGCGCCGCTTCGATCGTCTCTGCGGCGGCCTGATGCGGTGCGGCGGCGGCCAGCGCAATGCCAAGGGAAACTATTACCGCGAGCGCCCGCCGAATCCATCCCCATGACGGATTTCGCCGCACCCTTGGAGCCATAGTTCCACTCGCCACCGCCAGCCCCAACTCGACCGGCGGCAACCTTAACGTGGGGGCTTTTGCCTTACAAGGTTACGGCCGGATCGGAACGCCGGCTGTGTGCGCGCCGCGCCAGCAGCCGCAATTCGCGCAGCCCAAACATCAGCGTGGCGATCATGAGCGGAAGAAAAAAATCGAGCACGCGGAAGGTCAGCAATGTCGCGAGAAGGTCCTCGCGCTGATATTGCGGCAAGCCGATGAGTATCGCGGCTTCGACGACGCCGAGACTGCCCGGCGTGTGACTGACCGCGCCGAGCAGCGTGGCGAGGACGAAGACGACGACGACCGTTGCGAAGCCGACGGTGGGGCTGTTCGGCAGCAGCATGAAAATGGACAACGATGCCAGGCAGCGATCGAGCGTGCCGATGCCGATCTGCAAGAAGGTGCGCCGCAGATTGGGCAGAGTGATCCGCCAATTGGCGCGCCCGACGCTGCGCGGCTGCGCTACGAGCCAGATCAGGTAGCAGGCGAGGGCAACCAGGCCCAACAGCCCGATCAGGCGGTTGACCCAGGAGGGCAGGTGATCGACGACGGAAAGCGCGGCGGGCGCATAGGCCACGGCGCCACCGAGCACAAATATATTGCCCAGCCAGAACGTCATTCCGGTTACGAAGGCAATCTTGGCGATATCGACGACGTTGAGGCCCCAGAACGAGTAGACGCGAAACCGCACCAGACCGCAGGTCAAGGTCGCGGCGCCGAGCGAGTGGCCGATCGTATAGCTCGTGAAGCTGGCGAAGGCGGCGACCCGCAGTGGAATTTTGTGCTTGCCGATCGCGTGCAGCGCGAACAGGTCGTAACAGATGAGATTGGTGTAGCCGGCGCCGACCAGCGTTCCCGCAATGAGGATACGCAACGGCGACTGCGCCTTGAGCGCGGCAATCACTTTGCCAACATCGATGCCACGCAACAAATGATAGAGCGTTGCAATGGCAATGGCGACGATCACGAAGCTGATCGCAAAGCTGATCTTGTTCCGGCCGACGCCGCGGACGAACGTCTGCGTAAGGGGAAAGGATGCTGCCAGGGCCAAATCAGCTCCGTCGGACGAATCGCGGTGGCAAAGTCCCATTCCTTTGTAACAGCATTGTTACGTCGGGAACCGAATGCGGGCCGCGGACTTTCGTGACCGTCACACGAATGAGATATGAAATCGTAATTCTCACACCATGCGATTCGAAAACATGGCGGCCACGCGACGCTGGCCGAAAGCCCTGCGATGAAAGTCTTGGTCGCGACGGACGCGTGGCGTCCGCAGGTCAACGGCGTGGTGCGGACTCTGGGCTCATTGGCGCGCGCCGCCGCCAAGCTTGGCGTCGAGATCGATTTCCTGTCGCCGGACGGGTTTTGGACTTTTCCGGTTCCGACCTATCCCGGGCTGCGGCTCGCCATGCCACGGCGCAAACGCATCGCCGAACGTATCGCGGCGGCAAGACCGGACGCGATTCACATCGCGACCGAAGGCCCGATCGGTCATGCGGTGCGAGCTTACTGCATCGGAAATAACCGGCCGTTCACGACGAGCTACACGACGCGGTTTCCCGAATATATCTCGGCGCGTTCGCCGATCCCGCAGCAGTGGATTTACAATGCGCTGCGGCGCTTTCATTCCGCCGCGGCGGTCACGATGGTGGCGACGCCATCGCTCATGACCGAGCTTTCCGAACGCGGCTTTGGCAATCTCGGCATGTGGACCCGTGGCGTCAACGTCGATCTGTTTCGGCCCGATCGCGCTATCGATCTCGATTTTCCGCGCCCGATCTTCATGACTGTGGGGCGGGTCGCGGTCGAAAAGAATTTGCCGGCATTCCTCTCCCTCGATCTGCCGGGCAGCAAAGTCGTCATCGGCGCCGGGCCCCAGGAAGGCGAGCTGAAGCGGCGTTTTCCGGCGGCGAAATTCCTCGGGCAATTGGACAACGGCATCCTTGCCGCGCATCTCGCCGCGGCCGATGTGTTCGTGTTTCCGAGCCGCACCGACACATTCGGCGTCGTGCAACTGGAAGCGCTCGCCAGCGGCGTTCCGATCGCCGCGTTCCCGGTGACCGGCCCGAAGGACGTCATCGGCAATCATCCCATCGGCGTCTTGAACGAGGATCTTCGCGTCGCCTGCATGCAGGCGCTCTGGATCTCCCGCGAATCGTGCCGCGAATTCGCGCTGCGCTATTCCTGGGAGAACAGCGCGCGGCAATTCATCGGCCACGCGCGCAAGATCGCCACAGGCGCCGCCGCCGAAACCGAGACGGCGATTCCAATCGCCGAAGCCGAGCCTCCCACGGCCGAGCAAACGCTGGTGCCGGGTTGCAACACAAGGGTCACGCATGAGCACTCTGTCTGACGCGGATTTAGACAATCAGATGGTCACCAAAGCCTATGCGCGGTGGGCACCGGTTTACGACTTGGTCTTCGGCGCGGTGTTCGAGCGCGGCCGCCACGCCGCGATCGCCGCCGCCGAGCGCATCGGCGGACGGGTTCTCGAAGTCGGCGTCGGCACCGGAATTTCGCTGCCGCATTATTCGAGGGACTGCCGGCTCTGCGGGGTCGATATTTCCGCGCCGATGCTGCGCAAGGCGCAGGAGCGCGTCGCCGAGTTCGGCTTGAGCAATGTCGAAGGCCTGTGGGTCATGGATGCGGAACATCTGTCCTTTCCCGACAATTCGTTCGACGTGGTCGTGGCGCAATATGTCATCACGACGGTGCCGAATCCGGAGGCCACGCTGGACGAGTTTGCCCGCGTGCTAAAGCCCGGCGGTGAGATCGTGCTGGTCAGCCGCGTCGGCGCCGAAGCCGGTTTGCGGCGCTCGCTGGAGCACTGGTTCCAGCCGGCGGCGCGCAAGCTCGGCTGGCGCACCGAGTTCTCGTTCGAACGCTACTCGCGGTGGGCCGGGCAGGCATCCGGCATGCGGCTCATCGAGCGCCGTCCCATGCCGCCGCTAGGACACTTCTGTCTCATCCGTTTCGGCAAGGACGGCGGAGCCGACCGCGCTCAAGAAAGCGAGCCGGTGCGCGCCGCCGGCTGATTGCATCATCAGAAATCTTTTCGCCGACAGTCACGCCACTGTCACATGCTTATGCCCTGCGACGGGCGGACCTGATTCCCTGTCACAAGGGATTCATCGAATCGCCATACCCAGGCTGAACGGCTACCAGGACGGGGAACACAGCAAATGGAAAACTTTCTGGATGCTCTACGGACGCAGCGTTGGGACGATCACCGCTACTATCACCATAGCCGGATCAACCAGTCGCTTCATTTCGTCAGCGCGATGAGCTTCCTGTTTTCCTATGTGATGATATTCAAGGATCCGGCGATTTCGGCGCTGGCCGGCTGGCTGGTGGCGATGACGACGCGGCAAACCGGACATTTTTTCTTCGAGCCGAAGGATTACGACACCGTCAATAAGGCGACCCACGAATACAAGGAGGAGATCAAAGTCGGCTACAATCTGCGCCGCAAGGTCGTGTTGTTGACGATTTGGGCGCTGTCGCCGCTGGTGCTGTTTTACAGCCCGCGCTTTTTCGGCCTGTTTACGCCGGCTGCCAATAAGACCGAGTTCGTGCGTCATGTCGCGATCATCTGGCTCGGACTCGGTATCGGCGGGGTGCTGTTCCGCACCGTCCACTTGTTCATCATCAAGGACGTGCAGACCGGTCTCGTTTGGGCCACCAAAATACTGACCGACCCTTTCCATGACATCAAAATCTATCACAAGGCGCCACTCGCTTTGCTGCGCGGCGAATTGATCGATCCGGAGATCGGCCTGCATCATTGGGATGAGGACGAAGCCGAAGAGCTGCCACGCGCCAGCTGATCGGGTTCCCCGGTTCGGCTAATGCTTGCAACGTCCGCGAGGGGGAAACAGCCGTTGCATGAGCATCTCCTTCAAGACGGCCCGCTTGATCGTCTTGTTGGTGAGCGACGGATTGGCCCACCACCAGGCGTCATCCCGCATAGCGCTTGCCGCAGCGACGAAGCGCTCCATCACCGCCGTGAAATCGGCTTCGGTGTAATTGAGGCTGAAGGCCAAGCGCCCGGTACCGGTCCAGGTCAGCGCCAGCCCCTCGGCGCGCAGATAATACTGGAACATCCAGTTATAACGGGACGGCTGCGTGTAGCAGACCGTCCAGATCGACGACATGTTCGCGACCTCGATCGGCTGTGCTTCCGCCGCCAAGCGGGCGTTGAGCCGCTGCGCGCGCTCGGTCCATATTTCGTCAAGACCAGTGTAAATCGCGTCCGCCTGCGGCGTCTGCAAAAAGCGCAAGAACTCGTTCATCGCCGCCATGACGTAAGGATGCGAATTGAACGTGCCGCGGGCAAAGCAGATGTCGCCCGGGCGATCGTCGCGGAAACGCTTCATCAACTCGCTCTTGCCGCAGACGACGCCGATCGGCAGTCCGCCGCCCAGCGTCTTGCCGTAGGTCACCATGTCGGCGCGAACGCCGAAATATTCCTGCGCGCCGCCCTTGGCGAGACGGAAGCCGACGAAGACTTCGTCGAAGATCAGAACAATGCCGCGTTCGGTGCACACCGCGCGGAGCCTCCTGAGCCATTCGGCATAGGCATCACGGTCGAAATGCGCGCCGCGGCCGCTGTCGACAAGCTGGGAATCGGTGGCATCGGAGGCGTTGACGTGGAACGCCTGCAGCGGATTGACCACGACGCAGGCGATATTGCGCCGCCTCCGCAGGACGCGCAGCGTGGCCTCGGACATGTCGGTGAGCGTGTAGGTTTCGTGCGCCGGCACCGGATTGCCGATGCCGGGTTGCACGTCGCCCCACCAGCCATGATAGGCGCCGCAGAACCGCACCAGATGCGAACGCTTGGTGTGGTAGCGAGCGAGCCGCACCGCCTGCATGACGGCTTCGGTGCCCGACATGTGGAACGACACCTCGTCGAGTCCGGAAATTTCCCGGAGCATCTTCGTATTCTCGATGATCACCGGGTGATAAGGGCCGAGCACCGGACCAAGCTCGCGCACGCGCGCAATGCCGCGATCGATCGCCGCTTTATAGAAGTCGTAGCCCAAGACATTGATGCCGTAAGACCCGCTCAGATCGTAAAACCGGTTGCCGTCGAGGTCGGTGATGGTTACGCCATCGGTCGATTGGGCAAAGGCGGTCGAGGGCAGGTCGGCGCTGACCTTGTGGCTGAACTGGAACGGCACGCGGTAGGCATCTGTGAATTTCAGATCGGAGACGACCTCGCTTGTCTCGCTGGTGTGTCGGATCGTTTCGGCAAAGCGGGTTTTGTAGAGCGCGGAAAGCCGGGCGAAACCGTCACGCCGGCGCGCGGCAACGTCTGCCGGCGCGCCATCGCAGCAGAAAAAGCGGTCCTCGCCATAATCGTAAAACGGCACCAGAGCCGCGAGCCGGCGCGCGATCCGGGAGTGGCCTGCCAGCGATTTGTGCTTGGCCTGCGACAGTTCAAGCCGCTTTTTCAAGGTGGCGACCGAAGTCGCTACCGCCGCGGCGCCCAGCCCATAAAAGGCGAGACTCGTGGAGCCCCATGTCATCGAATCGCGGTGTAACGCGGAGATTTAACAATCCCATGACGGTGCGGACCCAGATCCTTCGGATCTTCGAGCAGGAAGACATTAATTTCCTGCTGACCAACCGCATTCCGCGGCGGCTGGCGACGCAGTTCATCGGCTGGTTCAGCAAGGTCGAGCAGCCGCTCATCCGCGATCTTTCGATCGCGACTTGGCGGCTGTTCTCCGGCCTCGATCTCAGCGAGGCCAAGAAAGCCGAATTTCGCAGTCTCCATGACTGCTTTATCCGCGAACTCAAGGATGACGCACGCCCGATCGACACGGCGGCCGATATTCTGGTCAGCCCGTGCGATGCCATCATCGGTGCCTGCGGCACAATCGCCGGAACCGAGCTCTATCAGGCCAAGGGATTCCCCTACACGTTGCAGGATTTGTTGTGCGACCCGGATTTGGTCTTAGCGCATCGCAACGGCCGCTACGTGACGCTGCGCCTGACCTCGAGCATGTACCATCGCTTTCACGCACCGCACGATGCCTGCATCGAGCGGGTGACCTATGTCTCCGGCGATACCTGGAACGTCAATCCGATCGCGCTAAAACGGGTCGAGCGGCTGTTCTGCAAGAACGAGCGCGCCGCGCTGCAGCTGACGCTCGCCGCGGGCGGCCAGACCGTGACGCTCGTGGCGGTTGCGGCGATTCTTGTTGCCAGCATTCGTCTGCATTGCCTCGAAGATTTATTGGACAGCGACTATCGCGGACGCAACGTCATTACCTGCGACAGCGAAGTTCGCAAAGGCGACGAGCTTGGCTGGTTCCAGCACGGGTCGACCATTATCGTATTCGCGCCGGACGGCTTCTCGCTGTGCGATAACGTACGTGAGGGCGCCACAATCCGCGTGGGGCAGCCGCTGATGCGGCTGCCGCAAGGGAACAGGTTGTCTTCCTAGCCAGTCTTCTTCAACTCCGCCGCTTTGGCGTCGTCGAGTTCCTTCGCGCGCAAGCAGGCCGGCCGACCGCTGATCCGTTGCCAATATTGCTCGAAGACTGGCCGTTTCGCGATTGTGCCGAACATCATGCCGAAGCCGAGTTGGGAACTGAGGAGCAAATCGGCGGCGGTAAAGCTTTCGCCGACCAAATAATTGCCGCGCGCCACCGCCGCTTCGAGCACGGTCATGACTTGCGCAATGTTGCCGTAACCTATCATCCGTTCGCGATCCGGCGGTACCGCAAAACCGAGCGCCTGGTTGCTCACTGCCGCCTCAACCGGCCCGGCTGTGTAAAACAGCCAACGATAATAGGGTGCCCGCAATCTGTTCCCGGGCGGCGGCGCAAGGCCGGCTTGCGGAAATGCGTCGGCGAGATAGGCACAGATCGCCGCCGTCTCGGTCACCACCGCATCGCCATGCCGCAAGGCTGGCACTTTGCCCATCGGATTGATTGCGAGATAGGCCGGCGCCTTCATCGTCGAGGCATAGTCAAGCACCTCCGTCCTGTAGGGCTGGCCGACTTCCTCAAGCATCCAGCGGGCGATCCGGCCGCGCGACATCGGATTGGTATAGAGAACGAGCTCATCGGCCATTGTCGGTTCCTCTTCTTCGACGGAGTGTTCGAGTTGTGGCGCGACTATGCGTCGGGGCAATTCGGCCGGCAATCGTGCTCGCGATCAATCAGCCGTGAGGATGCGGTACATCTCGGCGCTGTCGCGCGCCTTGCGCAACGCCGCTGCGATCTTCGGGTTGCGCAATTTTCGCGCAATCAAAGCCAATGCGCCAAGCTGGTCACCCGCGGCGGCGGCTTCCGGCAGCAGCAGCAGAAAAACAATGTCGACCGGTTCGCTGTCGACGGCGTCGAAGTCGAGCGGTTTGCGCAGGCGGACCAGCATTCCGAACGGTTTAGTGACCTGATGGAACCGCGCATGGGGGATCGCCACGCCGCCGCCCATGCCGGTCGAGCCGAGCTCCTCGCGCTTGACCAGTTCGGAGAGGAGCCGCTCGGGCAGCACGTCGACAATCGCCCCCGCCTTACGCGCGAGCTCCGACAGCAGCTTTTTCTTGTCGGCGGCGGCGGCGTCGACGACGACGTTGTCCGCTGAAAGAAAATCCGGGATTTTCATGGGCATGCCGGCGCGCTCGATGCAGGAGGGGTGATAGTGGAGCCACGGTCGGGATGGATCAATCGGGAGCGCGCAGCCGATAGCCTATACCGGTTTCGGTGAGAACATACTGCGGCCGTTCCGGATCGGCTTCGATTTTTTGCCGCAGCTGGCGCACATAGACCCGCAGGTATTGGGCGTCAGTCAGGTCGTCCCACAGCTCGCCGAGCAGGAATTTATGCGTCAAAACCTTGCCGGCGTGCTGCACCAGCACGCGTAACAGCTCGTATTCCTTGGGCGAAAGCTTGACCTCCTTGTCGCCGACCTTGACGATGCGCCGCACCAGATCGACAGAAAGCTCGCCGACCCGGAAGATCGGGCGCTCGCCTTGCGTCTGCAATTGGTGGCGCAGCGCGGCGCGCATTCTCGCCAAGAGCTCGTCCATTCCGAACGGCTTGGTCACATAATCGTCGGCGCCGAAATCGAGCGCTTGGACTTTGCCGGCCTCGTCGCCTCGGCTCGAGAGAACGACGATGGGGACGCTTTCGTTGCGGGCACGGATCGTGCGCAACAGCTCATGGCCTTGCATGTCCGGAAGGCCGAGATCGAGAATAATCAAATCGGGCGCTTGGCCGAGCAGCTCAAGCGCCGTCTTGCCGTTGGGAGCTTCAAGCGTCTGATAGCCTTGTGCTGTCAGCCCCATGCGCAAGAGCTTGCGGATCGGGGGCTCGTCGTCGACTATGAGCACGCGGAGCGGAGCCGCGGTCATGCGGCAACGTCCAGGCGTTGTCCCTGGCGGGGAACCGGCAGGTTGATCGTAAACATCGCGCCGCTGCGGTCGGAGCGATTGGCGGCAGCGATCGTGCCATGCATGGCTTCGACGAAGCCGCGCGAGATCGCCAGCCCGAGCCCGGTGCCGGCGCGAACCTGGTCGGTCTTCTGGGCGCGGTAGAACTTGTCGAAGATATGCTCGAGGTCGCCCGGCGGAATGCCGCTGCCTTCATCGAGCACACGCAGGCAGACCGCGTCGCCGCTGCGCCACGCTTGAATACGGATGGTCGTCTGCGGCGGGGCATATTTGGCGGCATTGTCGAGAATATTGAACAGCACCTGCTCGAACAGCACGGCGTCAAGCTCGAGCATCGGCAGATCCGGCGCCAAATCCAGCTCGACTTCATGCCGGGCCAGGATGCGGCTGGCGCGGCGCAGCGCGCTGCCGACGATTTCGCCGAGATCGTGCAGCGCGACGTTCGGCGTGATCGCGCCGGATTCGAGCTTGGTCATGTCCAGCAGATTGGCGATGAAGCGGTTGAGGCGCTCCAATTCGTCGATAATGGTACTCAGAAGTTCGGCTTTCTCGCCGGTTGAGAGCTTGTCCGCGAGATCGCGCAGCGTACCTGCCGAGCCGAGCACTGCGGCGAGCGGCGTCTTGAGGTCATGAGAGATCGAAGTGAGCAGCGCCGAGCGCAGGCGTTCGGTTTCGGCGTTGCGCTCGACGCGGTCCATTTCTTCGACCAGCCTGACGCGCTCGATGGCGAGCGCGCCCTGGTCGGCGAGCGCGTCGAGCAGGCGGCGCTGATCGGGCGTGAGCAATGGGCCGGGCTTGTCGCTGTCGATGCCCATCACGCCGATGGCGCCGCGCCCGGTATGCATCGGCAGGAACAGGCGCTTGGCGCCGGGCAACGTATCCGAGCCGCGGCCGGCGACGCGATTGTTCTCCCAGGCCCATTTCGCCGCGGCGATATCCGCATCGTCGAGAATATCCTCGGGCGGATAACCGGTCTTCACCGCGATCGTGCCGCGCTCAGGCAATAACAAGACCACCCGCACCTTCAGCATCAGCGCAGTCTGGTACGCGGTCGCCCACAATACGTCGTCGAGCGTTCCGGTGCCGGCGAGCTTGCGGCTGAACGCGTACAGCAACTCGGTGGTCCGAGCCCGCTCCATGGTCGCGACCGCCTGAGTACGGCCGCGCGCGGCCACGCTGGATACGATGACCGCGACAAGCGTGAAAAAGCCGAACGCGGTGACATTGTGCGGATCGGCGATCGTGAAGGTGTAAATCGGCGGCAGGAAGAAGAAATTGTAAGCCAGCGCCGAGGCGACGCTGGCAAAGAGTGACGGCCATAGGCCGAAGCGAACCGCAACCGCCACGACGGCTGTAAGAAAGACCAGGTCGCTGTTGGTTGGACCGATCGCCGCCCCGATCAATTCGGCCACCGCGAGAGCCACGGCGACCGCGGCCAATGCGGCGCCGTAGGGGCGGGGGTCGAAAACATCGCTACGCTCGGCGGGACGTGTCGACTTCTTCGGTATCGGCTGACCGGCAACGGTATCGCCGGCGATCACGTGCACGCTGATATTGCCGGAACGGCGCACCAGATCGTGCACCACCGACCCGTGCAGGATTTCGAACCAGCGGGCGCGCGCCGATTTGCCGATGATGATTTGGGTGACATTGTTCGCTTGTGCGTAGCCGATCACGTCCTCGGCGATGCCATGATCGCTGGACGGCAAGGTGACGGCCTCGCCGCCGAGCGCCTCAGCGAGCCGCAACGTATCGGCGATGCGGTCGCGCTCCTCCTCCGAAAGCTGCAGGCTGCGCCGACCCTCGACATAGAGCGCGACCCAAGGTCCGTGGAGCCGGTCGGCGAGCCGCTTGGCATAGCGCGCGAGGCCCGCGGAGCGCGGATCCTCGCTGATGCAAACCAGAATGCGCTCACCCGCCGCCCACGGCCCCTGGATGGCATGGGCCTGCATCTCCGACAGCAGTTGCTCGTCCACCCGCTCGGCGGTGCGGCGCAAAGCGAGCTCGCGCAGCGCGGTGAGGTTGGCCGGCGAGAAGAAATGTTCGAGTGCGCGTTCAGCCTGTTTCGGAACGTAAACCTTGCCTTCCTTGAGGCGTTGGATCAGATCGTCGGGCGTCAAATCGACCAGTTCGACGGCGTCGGCGCGGTCGAACACGGCGTCCGGCACGGTCTCGCGCACGCGCACATGGGTGATCTGCGCGACGACATCGTTGAGGCTCTCGATGTGCTGGATATTGACGGTGGTGTAAACGTCGATGCCGCGACTCATCAGTTCTTCAACGTCGAGATAGCGCTTGGGATGCCGGCTGCCTTCGACGTTGGTATGCGCAAGCTCGTCGACCAGCACGATCTGCGGTCGCCGCGCGACAATGGCATCGAGGTCCATCTCGGTAAGCGACTGGCCCTTATATTCGACGTGCTTGCGTGGAACGACCTCAAGTCCTTCCAACAGCGCTTCGGTTTCGCGGCGGCCATGGGTCTCGACGACACCGACGACTACGTCGTAGCCGTCCTTTCTGCGCGCGTGCGCCTGCTGCAGCATTTCGTAGGTCTTGCCGACGCCGGGCGCGGCGCCGACGAAGATTCGAAGCTTGCCGACGCGTCCCTCTTCGCGGCGCGCCGCTTCAAGCAGCGCTTCCGGAGAGGGCCGGTGTTCGGATTCGCGCCTTTGCTCCGCCATCGCCGATGGATCTCAAGCTATGGGCGCGCGTCGCATTATCCGGCAGCCAACCGATCGAGCGCGAGATTGAGTAGCAGGACATTTACGCGCGGCTCGCCCAGAAGACCGAGCCATCGGCCTTCGGTGTTATCGTCGACGAGCTTGCGGACGCGATCTTCCGGCAGATTGCGGGCCTTGGCAATACGGGGCACTTGGAATAGGGCGCCCGCCGGCGAAATGTCGGGATCGAGGCCGCTGGCCGAGGTCGTGACCAGATCGGCCGGCACCGGCATCGACGGGTTCTCTTTTTGCAGCTTGGCCATGTCATCCTTGACGCGGTCGATCAGCGCTTTGTTAGATGGCCCGAGATTGGATCCCCCGGAGTTGGCGGCATTATACGGCGCGGCGATGCTCTTGGTCGGATCCTTGGGATCGGGCGCAGTGGTCGCCGATGGCCGGCCATGGAAATATTTGTCGCTGTCGAATTCCTGGCCGATCAGCTCCGAGCCCACGACTTTGCCGTCGCGCTCGATCACGCTGCCGTTTGCCTGGTAGGGGAAAATGACTTGGGCGATCCCGGTCATCGCCAGTGGATAGGCCAAGCCGGTGATGAGCGTAAGTGCGACCAGGACGACGATCGCCGGACGGATTTCGCGCAACATGACGGGTCTCCTTAAACCAGGTGCAAGGCGGTGACGACGACGTCGATCGCCTTGATGCCGACGAACGGAATGATCACGCCGCCGACGCCGTAGATCCACAGATTGCGGCGCAGCAGCGCCGCGGCGCCGATCGGGCGATAACGTACGCCTTTGAGCGACAGCGGAATGAGCGCAATGATGATCAGCGCGTTGAAGATGATCGCGGACAGGATGGCGCTCTCCGGCGTCTGCAGCTTCATGATGTTCAGCGCCTGCAATTGCGGATAGAAGGCGACGAACATGGCCGGGATGATGGCGAAGTATTTCGCCACGTCGTTGGCGATCGAGAAGGTCGTCAGCGCGCCGCGGGTCATCAAGAGCTGCTTGCCGATCTCGACGATCTCGATGAGCTTGGTCGGGTTGGAATCGAGATCGACCATGTTGCCGGCTTCGCGCGCCGCCTGTGTGCCTGTGTTCATCGCCACGCCGACGTCGGCCTGCGCCAAAGCCGGCGCATCGTTGGTGCCGTCGCCGCACATGGCGACGAGCTTGCCCTTGCCCTGTTCGTCGCGAATAAGCCGCAGCTTCTCCTCCGGAGTCGCTTGGGCGAGGAAATCGTCGACGCCGGCTTCTGCCGCGATAGCGGCGGCCGTCATCGGGTTGTCGCCGGTGATCATCACGGTGCGGATGCCCATGCGGCGCAGCTCGGCAAAGCGCTCGCGGATGCCGCCTTTGACGATATCCTTGAGTTGAACGACGCCAAGCAAGCGGCCGTCCTTGGCGACCGCAAGCGGCGTGCCGCCGGCTTTTGCAATGGTGTCGGCGATCGCGGTGACCTCGCGGAGGGTCTCGCCGCTCACGCTCGGCCGCAGCGCCTGCACGGCGCCGCCTGCGGCCGGCGACCCGTTGAGAAAATTCAAAATGGCGTCCACCGCGCCCTTGCGGACCCAGGACGAGCCGATCTCAACACCGCTCATCCGCGTCTGCGCGGAAAACGGGATGAAACTGGCCTGCAATTCATGCAGTTCGCGGCCGCGAATGCCGTACTTCTCCTTGGCCAGCACGACGATCGAGCGCCCCTCGGGGGTCTCGTCGGCGAGCGACGCAAGTTGCGCGGCATCCGCCAATTCCTGCTCGGTCACTCCGCGCACCGGCTTGAACTCGGTGGCCTGGCGATTGCCCAGCGTGATGGTGCCGGTCTTGTCGAGGAGGAGCGTGTCGACGTCGCCTGCGGCCTCGACGGCGCGGCCGGACATCGCCAGCACGTTAAAGCGCACCAGGCGGTCCATGCCGGCAATGCCGATGGCGGACAACAGCGCGCCGATCGTGGTCGGGATCAGCGTTACGAACAGCGCGACCAGGATCACGACAGAAATCACGCTGCCGGCATAATAGACGTAGCTCGGGATCGTTGCGGTCGCGAAGACGAAGATGATGGTCAGGCCGATCAGAAGGATGTTCAGCGCGATCTCGTTCGGCGTTTTTTGACGCTCGGCGCCCTCGACCAAGCGGATCATGCGATCGAGGAATGTCGAGCCGGGGGCCGCGGTAATGCGCACGCGGATCCAATCGGAAAGCACCTGCGTCCCGCCGGTGACGGCGGAGCGATCGCCGCCGGACTCGCGGATGACCGGGGCGGATTCGCCGGTGATCGCCGCCTCGTTGACGGAGGCCATGCCCTCTATCACTTCGCCGTCCGACGGAATCATGTCGCCGGCCTCGACGAGAACAATGTCGCCGACCTTGAGGCCGGTGCTCGGCACCAGCCGATAGTTCTGCGAGTCGCCGGCGCCGGTCAGAAGCTTGGCCTGAGTTTCGGTGCGCTGACGGCGCAGCGTGTCGGCCTGCGCCTTGCCGCGGCCCTCGGCGACGGCTTCGGCGAAATTGGCGAACAGCACCGTGAACCACAGCCACACGATGATCTGGAATTCGAACAGGATGTGGCCGCCGCCGGTGGCGAGATCGCGGATCAGGATGACGGTCGTCAATGCCGTGACGACCTCGAGCACGAACATGACGGGATTCTTCATCAGCGTGCGCGGATTGAGCTTGACGAAGGCGGAGCCGATGGCCGGCACGACGATCTTCGGATCGAACAGCGCCGAGACGGGCATGCTCTTACGCAGGGTCGAGGTTTCCATCGAAGTCACTCCAAGCCTTAATTAGATGAGAAAAGCGTGCCGGCATTGATCGCGAGCTGCTCGACGATCGGGCCGAGCGCCAGCGCCGGGAAGAAGGTGAGGCCGCCAACAATCACGATCACGCCGACCACGAGACCGACGAACAAGCCGCCGTCGGTTGGGAACGTGCCTGCGGAGGCCGGCACCAATTTCTTGGCGGCGAGCGTGCCGGCAATCGCCATGGTCGGGATGATCATCCAGAACCGGCCGACGCCCATCGCGATGGCGCCGCTGAGATTGTAGAACAGCGTATTGCCGCTGAGCCCGGCAAAGGCCGACCCGTTATTGCCGGTTTGCGACGTGTATGAATAAAGCACCTCGGTGAAGCCGTGTGGTCCGGGATTGTTCATGGATGCCACGGCCGATGGCACCAGCATGGCGACGGCGGTCCAGCCGAGATACATCAGCGGCAGGACCAGGATGGCGAGCATCGCCATCTTGACTTCCTTGGCTTCGATCTTTTTGCCGACATATTCCGGCGTACGGCCGACCATCAGGCCGGCGATGAACACAGAGATGATGACGAACAGCAGCATGCCGTACATGCCGGAGCCGACGCCGCCGACGATGATCTCGCCTAGCTCGATATTGATCAGCGGAATCATGCCGCCAAGCGCGGTGAAGCTGTCGTGCATGGCGTTGACGGCGCCGCAGGATGCGGCAGTGGTGATCACAGCGAACAGGGCCGAAGCGACGATGCCGAAGCGAGTTTCCTTGCCTTCCATATTGCCGCCGGTGAGCCCGAGCGCATTGAGCGCATCGTTGCCGTGGGCTTCGGCCCAGTAGCAGAAAGTGACGCCGGCAATGAACAGGACGCCCATCACGGCGAGCACGGCCCAGCCTTGCCGCTGACTGCCGACCATGCGGCCGAACACGTTGGTCAGCGCGGCGCCGAGCGCGAAGATCGAGATGATCTGAACGTAGTTCGACAGCGCGGTCGGATTCTCGAACGGGTGCGACGCGTTGGCGTTGAAGAAGCCGCCGCCATTGGTGCCAAGCATCTTGATGGCGATCTGCGAAGCAACCGGGCCGACCGCGATGTGCTGCTTGACGCCTTCCAGCGTCGCCGCGTTGACGTATGCGCCGAGCGTCTGCGGAATGCCCTGCCAGACCAGGAACAGCGCATAGGGCACGCAGATCGGGATCAGGATGTAGAGCGTGCAGCGGGTGATATCGACCCAGAAATTGCCGACGGTGCGCACCGAATGGCGCGCAAAGCCGCGGATCACCGCGATTGCGAGCACGATGCCGGTTGCCGCCGAGAGATAATTCTGGTGCGTCAGGCCGAGCATCTGCACGAGGTAAGACAGCGTGCTTTCGCCACTGTAGTTCTGCCAATTGGTATTGGTGATGAAGCTCATCGCCGTGTTGAACGACAGGCCTTCTTCGACCGCGCTTTGCCCTTCCGGATTGAACGGCAGCAAGCCCTGCGTGCGCATCAACACGTAAAGAATAAGCAGGCCGCCGACGTGGAACAGCAGCATGCCGACTGTATAGGTCAAGGCGTGCTGCTCCTGGCGCTCGTCGACGCCGGCGATCCTGTAGATCGCAATCTCGACCGGACGCAGGATCGGCGTCAGCCAAGTGCGCTCGCCGTTGAACACGTGCGTCATATAGGCGCCGAGAACCGGCACGATCGCGATGATGATCGCGCAATAAAGCAGAATCTGGACCCAGCCGATGACGGTCATGGTCGTTATCCTTCAGAACAGTTCGGGCTTGAGCAGGGCGTAGATCAGATAGACAAGCAGCCCCGCGGTCACGAGACCGGCAAGCGAATAGTCAAAGATCATGGTGGTTCCCCTCAGAGCCGGTCGCAGGCGTAGCAATAGGCGATCGACAGCGCGAAAAACACGAAAGCGATTGCCATCATGACGGCGTCCATCATCGAAGTTCTCCGAACAGAAATCCCCCAGCGGGGATGAGATGTGGGATCGCGGTGCGCGATCTTGATTTGAATCAAGGGCGCGCAAATAGACTCCGCCTGCTCACGCGCGATTAGGTGTCACCAAGAGCATAGGAATTCGAGAGGCCAGGGGAAAGAAAGTTATAGGAATTCCATAAGGCCCGGCGGCGAGAAGGCGAGCTTAGCTAAGTCGGTAAACGCTTGAATAAATTCATCTAATGGCCATGCCGGCGGTGCCGTCCGCGGGCCGCAAACTCATGGCGGCGGCAGCAAAAAATCGAAGTTTTCGCCAAAGCGAAGTTTTCACCAAAGCTATGGCGCTGGAATGAGAAGCCTACAGGAAACCCGCCGCATGCGCGTGCACGATGTCAGAGAATTGTGTCGCCGCGCCGAACTTGGCGACGGCCGCGGCCGCCAGCAACGCCATGACCGTCAGCAAGGCTGAAAGGTCCGAGCGCTTCTTGCCGTTTTGGGATAGATCGAGAGTCTGTCTCATCGCAGCCATTCCATCGACATCAACTCGTGCCTTCGCGGGCCGAAATACGAGACAGATGTGCCGCGCGGCTCATATGAAATCGAGGGGAGAGGCGAGATAACGGTGTAGGAGCGGCATAAAGGTCGCCGCTCGCGGCGCCATGTCCTGGTGTGGAAAGGTGAGGTTGCCCCGACCGACGGCAGTCGGGAAATAGGGGCTTGGAGACGGGTCAATGACCTAGTGACAGGACGTTGCTTGCGGGGCGAGTCGACCTAGGATATCGCCCCTTATTGTCCCGGGATATGGTCCCGGCTTGAGGGTCCTGGCGATCGCCCAGGGCGGGTCGGCCGGAGGGGGAATGAGCAGCGACGACCAAAATCTGACGGCGATATTGAATCACGCGCTCGACCGCGCGACGCAAAACCTTACGTTTGCCAAACTCCTCATTCAACTTGGCCTCGATCCCACCAACGTCACCTGGCACGCGATATTCGATCGGCTGATCGACGTCGCGTCGGCGCATCTCAATTTCGCCAGTGCGTGCGCGCTGATCGGCGCGGTTTTCTACGGTGCAACTCTGCTGATGCGGACAATGGTGCCGCTGCGCGTTTTCGGCATCATCAGTGCCTTGTTCTTCGTGGCCTACGGCGCCCTCGCCGGAGCGATGTCGACCTTTTTCATGTATTTGCTGCTGCTGCCGATCAACAGCTGGCGGCTGTTTCAGATGCGCAGCCTGGTCAAGAAAGCGCGCGTCGCCGCGCAAGGCGACCTGTCGATGGACTGGCTCAAGCCGTTCATGAATCGCCGCATCTATCGCCGCGGCGATGTGCTGTTTCGAAAGGGGCAAACGGCCAATGAGATGTTCCTGACAGTGACGGGAAAATTTCTGGTGCGCGAAATCGGCGTCGAATTGCCGCCCGGCCGTTTGGTGGGTGAACTTGGTTTCGTCACCCCCAACAACCGCAGGACACAGACGGTCGAATGTATCGAGAGCGGCGAGGTGCTTACCATCACCTATGACCGGCTGCTCGAAATCTACTTCGATAATCCGGAATTCGGCTATTTCTTCCTTCGTCTCGCCAGCGATCGCCTGCTGCAGAATATCGCTCGCCTTGAGGGAATCATTGCGGCCGGAGCGGGTATAGCGGACGTCACCGCGGCCGCGCGGCCGGTGGAGTTGCGCGCCGCAAGCGATGGGCCAAGCGACGATGAGTCCGAATCAGCGCCGGCAATGGCGATGACTGACTCTGCCGAGCCTGCGCAAGATGCGCCCACAGTGGCCGCGAAAGTGACTTTGCCCGACGTGATCGTACCTCCGGCGGACGGTCGACGTGCCGTCGCGGCGAAATTGGTCGAGCGCTTCGCGTTATGGTCCGGCGTTGCCGGAATTATTCCGGTGCCGTTTGTCGACTTGGCGGCAGTCGGCAGCGTGCAGGTTCTCATGCTCCGCCGCATTTCGCAGATTTACGATGTCCCGTTTTCCGCAAATCGCGGCAAGGCGCTTATCGCCAGCCTGGCAGGCTCGATGATCCCGGCGAGCAGCGGGATGGGAGCCGCCAGCATTACCAAGAGCGTGCCGGTCGTCGGGACGGCGGTGAGCGCAGTGGTGATGCCGGCCTTGTCGGCGGGCGCGACTTACGCGATCGGGATGGCGTTCATCCAGCACTTTGCTTCGGGCGGGACCCTGCTTGATTTCAGTCCGCAAAAATATCGCGAGTTCTTCAAAGCTCAGAAGGAGTTTTGGAGCGCTCGATCCGGAGCCGGCCGCCTTCGCGCTAGCGGCGCATGTGCTGCAAAGCCCAAGCGATCGGCGCGATCTCGTTCGAGACGCTTCGGATCGTTTCTCAATTGGCGCAGCTATTTTCGCCTTCCGAAATAGTCGAACGCCGGGTACCGGCCGGCCTTTATGAAAGCGCCGTCGGTTTCTTATGCCGGCTTTATATCATTTTACTCCGTGCCATCTGGCTTCTTTACGGCCTCCGATTCCATCTTACATCGCAGCGCCGAAAGGCGGGTTCGCTATCGCGAGGTCGCGGTGTCATTTGGGTCGGACCAGGCGGTTTTGCTTGAGCGACTGGACGAGGCGGTTCGCTTCGCGCCGCAGCCTACGCATGGCCTCGTTTCGAAGGTCATCGCCGGTGCGTGTACTCGCATTCCTGTCCTGAGCAAAGCAGGAAAGGCCGCTGGAATAGACCGCTTGGTGGAATCGGGCGCCTGGGCCGACGCCGCGTTGGCTTTGATCGAGTTCGAACTGCCGGACTGGACGCTGCGGCGGCTGATTCGCGAAGACGGGCAGTGGCATTGCTCGTTATCCCGGCAGCCTAATTTGCCCATCGATTTCGACGATACCGCGGACGCTATCCACGAGGTCATGCCGCTTGCGATTTTGCTGGCATTTCTTCAGGCGCGTCGCCGCGCCGCGCCTGCGGCGCAATCCGTCCCGGCCATGCCGCTTGCCGACCCGGTCTCGGCCGGACTGATCTGTTGCGAAAATTTCGCATGAGCCCTGCGCTTTCCGTTCCGTTTACGCTCCTATGCCGCCTTTATGAGAAAGCGCCGCGCTCGATCTCGAATTCATATGGCCGAAAGCGCAGATTCGGCTCAGCCAAAACAACAACAAGGAGAGGGCCCAATGAGCGTCCTTCCTGACGATTTGAGGCGAAAGCCGGCGGATCGCACAGCCAAACGGCGGCGCTTCTGGCACGGACTAGCCGAGCGGCTCGATGCCCTGGTTGCCTATCCGACCAAGCACGCAGTCTCCGAACAAGAATTGCGCAAGGTCGACGACGATATCAAGCGCTGCCGGCAACTGATGTTCAAGAAACCGCAACGCCAACGTGACGAGAAGTTGGCGCACCTTTCGATGCCGAGCATGGTTCGTGCCATCAAGGCCAGATAGCACGGCAAGACGATGAGCGGCCTTTTCAAGAACATCGGCTTTGCCGGCTCGACCGCTCCGCAAGGGGCCAGGCTCGCGGCTGCAAATTCAGCGCCGAATTCCCGATCGCGCGGCCACTCTGGCGACCGGGGCACGGTGGTCAATTTTCCCAGGCGGCCGGATCTCAGCGTCCTCAACGAAACGATCCCGCTGTTCTACATCGCCCAAAACAGGCATGGATTCTCGGTGGCGCGCGAGGCCGAGGGCCGCTGCGGCGGTGTATTTCTGCTCCGGCGTTCGGCCGCCCGTTTTGCCCGCCACCAGAGCGCCCCGGCGGGCTGCGCAATGATGTTTCTCGACGAGGAACTCGAACTCGACATCGAGAACGAGGGTAGCCGCCTCGTCGAACCCATCGCTGCACTCATCGACGTGGTCAAACGGCGGGCGCCGAAATTCGCAACCTTCGTCGCGATGGCGATTGCCGAATGGCGCAAGCTCGTCGCGCAAATCGCCCGCGCTTTTGCCGGCGAGCGGAGAAATCGCAGGGCAATCGAGCGCGAACTGTTCCGCGACGAGTATACGCTGTCGTCGAAGAACGACGACGATCTGCCGTTGCCATAATCCGATCTCGGCTCGTACCGGCGCCACTCGACCGCGGCATTTTCCCTGCCGTTTCCCGAGCCGGGGACTTCCGTCCAAGCCGGCCGTTCAGAAAATGGCGCTCGAAACAGATATCCCTAATTTGTGGATCTGCGACGGCTCGGGTGTTTCCGGCCGCGGGCCGCGTCAATCCGTAAGTGACGATCCAGGCGATTGCCTGCCGTATCGCCGATCGCATCAAGGTCATGGCCAAGCGCCGGGAACTCCGAAGGATTTCAGCCAAATCTGCCGAGGTATTTCGGCGAACGCCGCCGATGCTTATCGCAAGGTTAGCAAACAACCGAACATTTAAGCCACGCTTTCGCAAAAAGCGGTGCGGTGAAGAAACGATTCGTCGGTGAGTGATTTCACGGCATCTTTAGGAATGCGACGGCAAAACATACTGCGAAGAGCCTGACGAGTCACGCTTTTGCGCCGGGCGGCTTTCGGCGGCTGTTTAAGAAAGCGCTCTCGTAACAATAAGGGTTTTGTCCGATGACGAATGTCGTTCGCTTGCTGGTCGGCATGATGCGCCAAGTGCATCGCTTCCGCCGCGACGATGGCGGCAGCATGGCCATAATGATGGGTCTAACGGCGGTGCCGCTGATCTTCGCCGTCGGCGCCGGCATCGATTACGGCACCGCCAATATGGCGAAGGCGAAGCTTGACGCGGTCGCCGATACCGCGGCGCTCTCTGCGGTCGACCATCAGGCCATCACCGGTACGCCGACCGCGGCGCAGACGACGGCGCAAGACACCTTCAACGCCGAAGCCGTCAATATCCCCAATGTCGCCGTGAGCAACGTGACCGCCACGGTGACGGATTCGACGACCGGCCGCACCGCCGTCGTCAACTACACGGCGACGAAGTCCAATATGTTCATGGGAATCTTCGGCCATCCGTCGACCACCATAACCGGTTCGTCGACCGCGCAAGCCGGCCTGACGACCAACATCAATTTTTATCTGCTGCTCGACAACTCGCCGTCGATGAATATCGCCGCGACCTCGGCCGGTATCCAGACGATGGTCAACAATACCTCGGCGCAAGGGGGCTGCGCCTTCGCCTGTCACGAATCCAATCCGTCGTCCGACAACCTGGGCAATCCGGGCGGCGAGGATAACTATACGCTGGCGAAGAATCTGGGCATCGTAACACGGATGCAGAATTTGGCGAGCGCGACCCAATCGCTGATGAGCGCGGCTGCCTCGATGGAAGGTTCGAACCAGCAATATCAAATGGCGATCTACACGTTCAACAATTCCAGCCTCAGCGCCATACAGGCTCTGACGTCGAATCTCGCGAACGCAAAGACGGCGGCGGCCAATATCAACGTGGAGGAAGTCTACTCCAACAACTGGCTGACGAGAACGAGTCAGAACAACGACACCGATACCAACTTCGAGACCGCCATGTCGGCGATCAACACCATCATGCCGTCGCCGGGCACGGGCACTCCGGCCAGCACACCGCAAGAGGTGCTGTTCATCGTCAGCGATGGCGTCGATGACGAAGTGGCATCGTCGTGCTCGCAGACGCTTGACGGCAATCGTTGTCAGCAACCGTTCGACACCACCTGGTGCACCACGGTCAAGAATCGCGGCATTCAGATCGCGGTGCTATACACCGACTATCTGCCGCTGCCGACCAATTCCTGGTACAACAATTGGATCGCGCCGTTTCAAAACCAGATCGCCACCAACATGGAAAGCTGCGCGTCGCCCGGGATGTTCTTCTCGGTGACCACCGACGGCGATATTACGGCGGCGATGCAAACCCTGTTCCAGCAAGCGGTGTCCGCCGCGCGGCTGACGCAATAGCCGAAACAAAAGCCGCGGCAATACCGGTTTCGCCCTTGCCGCTCGGCGGAGATGCGCTATTTTGCCGGCGTGTCGCGAGCGCGGCGCGCGGGTGTAGCTCAATGGTAGAGCAGAAGCCTTCCAAGCTTATGACGAGGGTTCGATTCCCTTCACCCGCTCCAACTCTCGCTGCAAGACAACCGATCCCATCAATGAGCGAGCTGTCGGCGTAAGGATGCCGGTTTGCCGTCGCGCGACCAGACAATGTCGCTAATGCGCCAGTTGGCGTTGACGGTGGCCAGATCGAGGACGACCGTCGTCGGCTCACCTTGATTGACGAATTTCACGGTCGCGGTGGCTTTGCCGGGGCCGGTATCGGCCATGGCGATGTCGAAATCCGGAATTTCCCAACCCTGAGCGTCGACGAACGGATCGCCATCGAGCTCGGGCGCTTCATTGCGGCGGGCGGCATTCCTTCGATCCTCGACGATCAGCGTCGCCAGCGACGGCTCGAAATACCGCCGCAGAGCGGCGGCATTGTCGAGCGGGATGCCCTTGGCATTCTTGCCCCTATAGGCGGCGTATATCCCTTCCACCAGCGCCAGCGCCGAAGCATCGTCGGCAAGGGCGGCACGGTCGGCGGCGCGGCAGACAGCGCCAATGCAGACGGCGCCAAGGACGATGGTGCGTCGGGTTAACATCTTGCCGATAAGACGGCCGGCAACGCTTACAGGTTCAAGGACTTGCTTTGACGGCGGCGAAGAGGCATTTCTCCACTTCGGCCGCCTAGGAGTGTAGCTCAATGGCTAGAGCACCGGTCTCCAAAACCGGGGGTTGGGGGTTCGAAGTCCCTCCACTCCTGCCAAGGCAAATTATGTAGTAATATCAAATAGTTATAAGGTTTGAGTTCGAGGACTCTTTTGGCGAGAATGCCCCAAGAAGAATCCAAGGACGCGATAGCCGCGCGGCTGAAAGCAACTCGGCTCGCGCTCGGATTCGACCGGCAGTCACAGTTTGCGAAGGCGCTTGGAAGCGAGGTCACCGCGCAGCGATGGAACAACTACGAATCGGGACGCGACAGATTAACGCTCAATGTCGCGTTGATAATCTGCCGCAAGTTCCCCCAGGTGACGCTCGATTGGCTTTTCCGCGGCGACAGAAGCACGCTGCGGCCGGCGTTCTCAGTCGTGATTGACGTCGAGGAAGCGCGCATTAAACGCATGCGCCGTTAGTTGAGGAGATGCTGGAGTGAGGTGTTCATTTAGCGAGTAAACAAGTCGAATAACGCTGATGGGTGCTCGCGGAGAGCCGCAGCGATCTTTATCAGATTGTCAAACCCGACATTTCTTTCGCCGCGCTCAATGCCGCCAATGTAAGTCGGATGGAGTCCGCTCCGGGCTGCCAGTTCTTCCTGCGTCCATCCCTTGGCGTGGCGCAGCGTCCTGATCTGATTACCCAGCCGTTTTCGCTCCGATACTCCCATGAACGTTGGGATCGAGCGATACAGACTATGAGTCCACAGACGATAAGTATTGTGCTATTCGATATAGGAAGGTGCGGCGAAAGTATTAGGACATGCGAACGATCCGTGTCTCGACCGAGGTCTTTGCAATAATTTGGAAGGCTAGGCTGCCTGGAGAAAACTCGGAAGGGGCGATCTTGGCCCGCCTGCTGGGAGTTCAGGACGCTGGTAGCGCCGACAATCGTCGTAAGCACGATCCACTATCCAAGACTGACGAGGACTAGAGTGGATTGCCAAGGCATAAGGATTGCGATGCGCGAGCAGCTTGATCCAGCGGCGGACGGTGCGACCCCTCTGCGCCGTTATTGGGGTTTTTAGGGGTGTTTTGGGGTTTTGTAGGGATCGCACCCATTGATATTGCGAGGAAAGTGCAGCGCCTCCACTCCTGCCAGCCCGAAGGTCGGGGAATCAGGCTTCGGCCATCAAATAGTTAGCGACCTGGAGCCACTTGACCGCTGATTCCTGATCTTTAGCGCCGAATACCTTGACGGTGCGGCGGCCCGGCAGTACTTAATTGCCATCGTCAGCGGCCCGGTATCGGACTTCCGCGACGAGCATATTCCCCAAAAGGAACCGCGGTGTCGGTCTCGTCCTTAAAAGCCGGGCGGGAATGACTATTGGATCAGGCGATGGCGAAAGTCAGTCCGTTCAAGTTTTTGCAGGAAGTGCGCGCCGAAGCGCAGAAGGTCACGTGGCCGACGCGCAAGGAGACAACCGTCACCACAATCATGGTGTTCGTCATGGTGTTCGTCGCCTCGATTTTCTTCCTGCTCGCCGACCAAGTCATGCGCATCGCGGTGAGCTTCCTGCTCGGCATCAACACGTGAGCTTTGCAAATTCACCGACCAATCACGACCCCAATTCATGATGCGGAATTCATAACATGACGAGCCGATGGTACGCCGTCCACGCCTACTCGAATTTCGAGAACAAGGTGGCGGAGTCGATCCGCGAGCAGGCCAAACAGCGCGGGCTGTCCAGCCTGTTCGAAGAAATTCTGGTGCCGAAGGAAAAGGTCGTCGAAGTGCGGCGCGGCCGCAAAGTCGACGCCGAGCGAAAGTTCTTCCCCGGCTATGTGCTGGTGAAGATGGAAATGACCGACGAGGCCTATCACCTGATCAAGAATACGCCCAAGGTGACCGGATTCCTCGGTTCCGACAACAAGCCGATGCCGCTGGCCGACGCCGAGGCGCAGCGTCTGCTGCAGCAGGTGCAAGAAGGCATCGAGCGGCCGAAGCCGTCGGTGTCGTTCGAGGTGGGCGAGCAGGTTCGCGTGTCGGACGGCCCGTTCGCCTCGTTCAACGGCACGGTGGAGGAGGTCGACGAAGGCCGCTCGCGGCTCAAAGTCGCGGTGTCGATCTTCGGCCGCGCCACGCCGGTCGAACTGGAATTCGGACAGGTGGAGAAGCTATAACGCTTGTCCCGGATGCGGTGCAGCACGCAGTGCTGCGTCGCTAAAGTGCAGCCGTGGGAGGTGAGGCGGCCGCCAGCCGTCAATAGCCGCACCACTAACAGGAGTACAGAATGGCAAAGAAAATCACGGGATATGTGAAGCTGCAGGTGCCGGCGGGGGCGGCCAATCCGTCGCCGCCGATCGGACCTGCGCTCGGCCAGCGCGGGCTGAATATCATGGAGTTCTGTAAGGCGTTCAACGCGCAGACCCAGAAGCTGGAGAAGGGGGCGCCGATCCCCGTCACCATCACCGTCTACGCCGACCGCTCGTTTACTTTCGAGATGCGCCAGCCGCCGGTGTCGCACTTTCTCAAGAAAGCGGCCAAGCTCGAAAGCGGATCGAAGACTCCGGGCCGTGATATCGCCGGCTCGGTGACCAAAGCCCAGGTCCGCGAGATCGCCGAGCAAAAGATGAAAGACTTGAACTGCGACACCATCGATTCAGCGATGCGCATGATCGAAGGGTCGGCTCGCTCCATGGGGTTAGAGGTGAAGGCATGAGCACGATTGGAAAACGCACGAGCGCGGCGCGGGAAGGCGTCGATCGTGAGAAGCTCTATCCGCTCGCCGAGGCCGTGAAGATGGTCAAGGATCGCGCCAAGGCCAAATTCGACGAGACCGTCGAAGTGGCGATGAATCTCGGCGTCGATCCGCGCCACGCCGATCAGACGGTGCGCGGCGTGGTCAATTTGCCGAACGGCTCCGGCCGCTCGGTGCGGGTTGCGGTGTTCGCCCGCGGCGCCAAGGCCGACGAGGCCAAGGCGGCTGGCGCCGACGTCGTCGGCGCCGAGGATCTGGTGGAGAAAGTCCAAGGCGGCGCCATCGATTTCGATCGCGTGGTTGCCACGCCGGATCTGATGCCGCTGGTCGGCCGCCTCGGTAAGGTGCTGGGCCCGCGCGGTCTGATGCCCAATCCCAAGGTTGGTACGGTGACGATGGATATCACCAACGCGGTCAAGGGCGCCAAAGGCGGCTCGGTCGAGTTCCGCGCCGAGAAAGCCGGCATCGTCCAGGCCGGCGTCGGCAAGGCGTCTTTCTCGGTCGAAAAGCTGATCGAGAACATCATGGCGTTCGCCGACGCGGTGCAGAAGTCGCGGCCGGCCGGCGCCAAGGGCCATTTCATCAACCGGGTGGCGATTTCCTCGACCATGGGCCCGGGCGTGAAGGTCGAGCCCGGAAGCCTGTTCCCGAGCGCGCAGCAGCCGCATTAGCCAGCACGTTTCCTGGGCACAGCACGAAGTGGTGCGCCCAGGACCTTCACTAGCGCGGAGTCTTTGACGATCCCGGATCAGCGATGCACCACTGCGTGCTGCATCGCGTCCGGGGAAACGTCTGATGCATCACGCCGCCGCGCGTTTCCCCCATAGCGTCTGTGTCGCAATGCGCGCGCCTTCGACCAGCGATTTCAGCTTTGCCCACATGATGGTCGGATGTACGCGGCGCGCGAAGGGACTTTGCGCGAAACCGCAATCGGTGCCGCCCATGACGTTCTCGCGGCCGACGATCTTGGCGAGCCGCACGATCCGTTCGGCCACCAGTTCCGGATGCTCGACGATATTGGTGGCATGACTGATCACGCCGGGGATCAAAGTCTTTCCGGGTGGCAGTTTCACGCTTTCCCATAGCCGCCACTCATGGGCGTGCCGGGGATTGGCGGCCTCGAAGGAGTAGTGGCCGACACGGACCTGCAGCACGAGATCGATGATGTCCTTGAGCGGCACGTCGAAAGCATGCGGCCCGTTCCAACTGCCCCAGCAGATGTGGTAGCGCGAGCGTTCCTCCGGAATGCCGCGCAGCGCGTGCTTCAGCGCGTCGATCCGCAGCTGCGCCCAGCGCCGATACTCGGCGTTGGACATCGGCGGCACCATGCGCTCATGCATGTAAGGCAGGAAGGCATCGTCGACCTGGACGTAAAGCCCGGCGTCGACGATCGCTTTGTATTCCTGGTGCAGCGCGTCGGCGAGTGCCGTCAGAAATTCTTCTTCATCCTTGTAGTGCTCGTTCTTGGCGCCGGGCAACGCGCTGGCCGGGGCGACGACCGGCAGGAACGCCTCCAACGACGGGTGCGCGGCCTTCGCCTTGGCGACGGCGGCCTGCAGATTTTGGATGTCGCGCCGCACCTGCTGGTCGGAATACTTGATCGGGCCGTTGACGACGACGCGATTGCCCAGGCGTTTCGCCAGCCCCGAGGCTGCGTCGTATTCGGCGTAGAATTCGGGAAATGCTTGATGGTCGCGCCCGCCGCCCATGGAGGCCATCGGGTCCTTGGCTTCCTCGGCCGTCGTCGGCCGGACGCTGATGCCGGAAAGCCGCTTGTGGACGTAGAACGCCCAATTGGCGCCTTTGCTGAATTCGCCGTCGCTGACGATGTCGATGCCGGTGGTGGCCTGCTGGCGCACAATATCTACGACGGAGTCGGCAAGACACACCTCGAAGGCGGCCTCGTCATAAGGCTTGCCGTCCTCGATGGCGCGCCAGAACTCGATCAACTTCGGCGGCCGGATTAGGCTGCCGACATGGGTGGTCCTGATGCGATCGGTATTTTGCGGCATGGGTCTAGCCTCCCTTAATTTTCTTAGGGGCATGGTAGGCCGCGACTGAGATGGGGCAAAGCGGGCGTAAAATCGCTCGGTAAAATCGCTTGGCAAGCGCGCTTTTGCGGTCTAAATAGCGGCCATGGGCGTGCCGGCCCGGTTTGTCGGCGCGCCTTTGCGCGCTTCTCGAAAATCATGTGAGCGAGACCTCCTCTTAGGGCACATCCTGTTCGGATTTTCTAAGAGGCTGAAAGGCTTAGTGAATTCGGTAAACGCGTCCTGTCCGAGACTGCTGGCGCCGGGAACGGCTTAATTCGAAAGAGCCAGCATAGACGGGTGAAGGACGAGGGTTAGGCTTCTTACGAAGTCTATTGCCCTTTGGTTCTGACCTCGATGGCCGGAAGGGCGAAAGCTCGTCCGGGGGCAGGGTTTCAATATCGTCCTGCCTGGTTCGTCGATGACCTCGATGGGTTAGCGCAGGACGGTCGGCAGCAAACCCGGCGGTCTTTCGCAAGGCGGACCGCCAACCGGAGAGAGCTTTTGGATCGCGCGGCAAAAAGCGAGATGGTCACGGTCCTTGGCGAGGTCTTCAAGACCACCAAGGTCGTTGTGGTCGCTCATTATTCCGGCCTCACGGTGGCCCAGATGCAGACTCTGCGTCGGCAGATGAAGCAGGCGGGCGCCAGCGTGAAGGTCGCGAAGAACCGCTTGGCCAAGATCGCCCTAGAAGGCAGTGACGTCGCTTCGATTGCGCCGTTGCTCAAGGGGCCGGCCCTGATCGCCTTTTCGGGCGATCCGGTGGCGGCACCCAAGGTCGCCGTCGATTTCGCCAAGACGCACGAACGATTCGTGATTCTCGGCGGAGCGATGGGCACGACCGCTCTCGATCCGAATGGGGTCAAGGCGCTTGCCGCCTTGCCTTCGCTCGACGAGCTGAGGGCGAAGCTTCTCGGTCTTCTCCAGGCGCCAGCGACCAAGATCGCGCAGGTGGTCAACGCCCCTGCCGCCAAGGTTGCACGCGTGGTGCAGGCCTATGCCAGCAAGACGGAAAGCGCGGCTGCCTAAGGCACCAATCGTCAAAGGCTAGAACCAAAGGACAAATCTCATGGCTGATCTGCAAAAAATCGTCGACGACCTCTCCGGCCTCACCGTGCTGGAGGCCGCCGAGCTCGCCAAACTACTCGAAGAGAAGTGGGGCGTTTCGGCTGCCGCCGCAGTTGCGGTTGCGGCCGGTCCGGCCGCGGCCGCGGCGCCTGCGGCTGAAGAAAAGACCGAATTCACGGTCGTTCTCGCTGCTGCCGGCGAGAAGAAGATCGAGGTCATCAAGGAAGTCCGCGCCATCACCGGGCTTGGCCTGAAAGAGGCCAAGGACCTGGTCGAGGGCGCGCCCAAAAGCGTCAAGGAAGGCGTCAACAAGGACGAAGCCGCCAAGATCAAGGCGACGCTCGAAAAGGTCGGCGCAAAGGTTGAGCTTAAGTAAGCAGTGCTTATTTAACGGAAATCCCCGGGCGAGAGCGGAGCGAGGCCCGGGGATTCCGAGAGTTTGCGAAGTGCGTAGTTCCCGGTGATTCGGAACTTTAGCCGAATCGCCGGAAAATAGGGCACGGAGATAGGGCGTCTGACGCCTGTCCCGACGGTCGCGATGGATAGCGGCCCTCTGGAGAGTCGTCTTGATCGCCTCGGTACCTCGAACCACGGGGCTTTTGGCCTTGCGGTGCGGGCGTAATGGTTTGAGCGGACGGTCGCTGCCGGCGGTTCGAACCCGATGGTTCGATTGAGCGAGAGGACATGATGGCGCAGACGTTTATCGGTCGGAAGCGCGTAAGAAAGTTTTTCGGAAAAATCGAGGAAGTCGCGGAGATGCCGAACCTCATTGAGGTTCAGAAGGCGTCCTACGACCAATTCCTGCTGGTGGTGGAGCCGCAAGGCGGCCGGCCCAACGAAGGCCTGCAGGCCGTGTTCAAGTCGGTGTTCCCGATTTCCGACTTTTCCAACACCTCGCAGCTGGAATTCGTCAAATACGAATTCGAGCCCCCGAAATACGACGTCGACGAGTGCCGCCAGCGCGGCATGACCTACGCCGCGCCGCTCAAAGTGACGCTGCGTCTGATCGTGTTCGATATCGACGAGGAGACCGGCGCCCGTTCGGTCAAGGACATCAAGGAGCAGGATGTCTACATGGGCGACATTCCGCTCATGACCAATAACGGCACCTTCGTCGTCAACGGCACCGAGCGCGTCATCGTCTCGCAGATGCATCGCTCGCCCGGCGTGTTCTTCGACCACGACAAGGGCAAGACGCATTCCTCGGGCAAGCTTCTGTTCGCCGCCCGCATCATCCCCTATCGCGGCTCCTGGCTCGACATCGAGTTCGACGCCAAGGACATCGTCTATGCGCGCGTCGACCGGCGGCGGAAGATCCCGGTCACGTCGCTGCTTTACGCGCTCGGCATGACCGGCGAGGAAATCCTCAACACCTTCTACAAGCAGGTGCAGTACAAGCGCGCCAAGGACGGCTGGCGCGTGCCGTTCGATGCCAACCGGCTGCGCGGCTACAAGGCGATCAACGATCTGGTCGACGCCGATACCGGCAAGGTCGTGCTCGAAGCCGGCAAGAAGCTCACCGTGCGCCAGGCCCGGCAGCTCGCCGAAAAGGGGCTCAAGGCGCTGCGGCTCTCCGACGAGGAACTGATCGGCCAGTACATCGCCGAGGACCTGGTCAATCCCAAGACCGGCGAGATCTATGCCGAGGCCGGCGAGGAGATCACCGACAAAACGCTGAAGGTCCTCAACGAGGCCGGCTACAAAGAGCTGCCGCTCCTCAATATCGACCACGTCAATGTCGGCGCCTACATCCGCAACACGCTGGCGATCGACAAGAACATGACGCGCGAGGATGCGCTGTTCGACGTCTATCGCGTCATGCGGCCGGGCGAGCCGCCGACGATCGACACGGCGTCGACCATGTTCAACTCGCTGTTCTTCGATTCGGAGCGCTACGACCTGTCCGCGGTCGGCCGCGTCAAGATGAACATGCGCCTTGACCTCGATGCGCCGGACACCATGCGGATCCTCCGCAAGGAAGACATCATCGCGGTGATCCGCACGCTGGTCGATCTGCGCGACGGCAAGGGCGAGATTGACGACATCGACCATCTTGGCAATCGGCGCGTGCGCTCGGTCGGCGAGCTGATGGAAAATCAGTATCGCATCGGTCTTCTGCGCATGGAGCGCGCCATCAAGGAGCGCATGTCGTCGGTCGATATCGACACCGTCATGCCGCAGGACCTGATCAACGCCAAGCCGGCGGCGGCCGCGGTGCGCGAGTTCTTCGGCTCCTCGCAGCTGTCGCAGTTCATGGATCAGACCAATCCGCTGTCGGAGATCACCCACAAGCGGCGGCTCTCCGCGCTCGGCCCGGGCGGGCTCACGCGCGAGCGCGCCGGCTTCGAAGTGCGCGACGTGCACCCGACGCATTACGGCCGCATCTGTCCGATTGAGACGCCGGAAGGGCCGAATATCGGCCTGATCAATTCGCTCGCGACCTATGCGCGGGTGAACAAATACGGCTTTGTCGAGACGCCCTATCGCAAGGTCAAGGACGGCCGCGTCACCGACGAGGTGATCTATCTCTCGGCGATGGAAGAGGGACGCTACACCGTCGCTCAGGCCAACTCTGCGATCGACGCTAAAGGCCGCTTCACCGACGATCTCGTCGTGGTACGGCACGCCGGCGACGTTCAGCTCATTCCGCCGGACAAGGTGGATTTCATGGACGTGTCGCCGAAACAGCTCGTTTCGGTGGCGGCGGCGCTCATTCCGTTCCTTGAGAACGACGACGCCAACCGCGCTTTGATGGGCTCCAATATGCAGCGGCAGGCGGTGCCGCTGGTGCGCGCCGAGGCGCCGTTCGTCGGCACCGGCATGGAAGGCGTGGTCGCGCGCGATTCCGGGGCGGCGATCGCTGCGCGCCGGACCGGCGTGGTCGACCAGGTCGACGCCACCCGTATCGTTATCCGCGCCACCGACGAGCCGGACCCGACCAAGCCCGGCGTCGACATCTACCGGCTGATGAAGTTCCAGCGCTCCAACCAGAACACCTGCATCAACCAGCGGCCGCTGGTGAAGGTGGGCGATCAGGTCAAGAAGGGCGACATCATCGCCGACGGTCCGTCGACCGATCTCGGCGAGCTCGCTCTCGGGCGCAACGCGCTGGTCGCGTTCATGCCGTGGAACGGCTACAATTTCGAAGACTCGATCCTGCTCTCCGAGCGCATCGTCAAAGACGACGTCTTTACTTCGATCCATATCGAGGAATTCGAAGTGATGGCGCGCGATACCAAGCTCGGACCCGAGGAAATCACGCGCGATATTCCGAACGTTTCGGAAGAGACGCTCAAGAACCTCGACGAAGCCGGTATCGTCTACATCGGCGCCGAAGTGCGCGCCGGCGACATCCTGGTCGGCAAGATCACGCCGAAGGGCGAAAGCCCGATGACGCCGGAGGAAAAGCTCCTGCGCGCCATCTTCGGCGAGAAGGCCTCCGACGTGCGCGACACCTCGCTCCGGGTTCCCCCCGGCGTGCAGGGTACCGTCGTCGAAGTCCGTGTCTTCAACCGGCACGGCGTCGAGAAGGACGAGCGCGCGCTCGCCATTGAGCGCGAAGAGATCGAACGGCTCGCCAAGGATCGCGACGACGAGCAGGCGATCCTCGACCGCAACGTCTATGGCCGCCTTGCCGAACTGTTGGAAGGCCGCCAGGGCATTGCCGGGCCGAAGGGTTTCAAGAAGGACACTAAGATCACGCGGGCGGTGCTTGAGGAATATCCACGCTCGCAGTGGTGGATGTTCGCTTCGCCGAACGACAAAATCATGGCGGAGATCGAGGCGATCCGGAAGCAGTACGACGAATCGAAGAAGCGCCTCGAGCAGCGCTTCCTCGACAAAGTCGAAAAACTGCAGCGCGGCGACGAGTTGCCGCCCGGCGTTATGAAGATGGTCAAGGTCTTCGTCGCCGTGAAGCGCAAGATCCAGCCCGGCGACAAGATGGCCGGCCGTCATGGCAATAAGGGCGTGGTGTCGAAGATCGTGCCGGCGGAGGACATGCCGTTCCTCGCCGACGGCACGCCGGTCGACGTCGTGCTCAATCCGCTCGGCGTGCCGAGCCGCATGAACGTCGGCCAGATCCTGGAGACGCATCTTGGCTGGGCTTGCGCCGGCATGGGATTGAAGATCGGCGCCGCCGTCGACCTCTACAACAGCAAGAAGGACTCCAAACCGCTCAAGGAACTTCTCAAGAAGATCTACGGCGATGACGAGACCATTAAGTCGCTCGACGAAAAAGGTCTCCACGAGCTTGGAACCAACTTGCGTCACGGCGTACCGATTGCAACGCCGGTGTTCGACGGCGCCAAGGAGGCCGACATCGAGAACATGCTCGATCTTGCCGGCCTCGATCATTCCGGGCAGGTGTCGCTCTACGACGGGCGCACCGGCGATACGTTCGATCGCAAGGTCACGGTCGGCTACATCTATATGCTGAAGCTGCATCATCTTGTGGATGACAAGATCCATGCCCGCTCGATCGGCCCCTACAGCCTGGTCACCCAGCAGCCGCTCGGCGGCAAGGCGCAGTTCGGCGGTCAGCGTTTCGGCGAAATGGAGGTGTGGGCGCTCGAAGCCTACGGTGCCGCCTACACGCTGCAGGAAATGCTGACTGTGAAGTCCGACGACGTCGCCGGGCGCACCAAGGTCTATGAATCCATCGTGCGCGGCGACGACGCGTTCGAGTCCGGCATTCCGGAATCGTTCAACGTGCTCGTCAAGGAAATGCGCTCGCTCGGATTGAACGTCGACCTGCACAATTCCAAGCAACAGCGCGGCGGCGACGGCAGCAGCATGCCCGAGGCGGCGGAATAGTGAGGGAGGAGCGGCGAGCGTGCCGCTCTCCCAGTCGTCATCGCCTGCGCAGGCGGGCGATCCAGTAACCCGCAGCTGCGGTGATTACTGGGTGCCCCGCCTTCGCGGGACATGACAAATCAGGATTTTCGGGCTGCCGCGGCAGCCAAGGAGCAGACGATGAACCAAGAACTCATGAATCTTTTCAGCCCGCAGGTGCCGGCTCAGGTCTTCGACCAGATCCGGATTTCGATCGCGAGCCCGGATAAGATTCTGTCGTGGTCCTACGGCGAGATCAAAAAGCCGGAGACCATCAATTACCGCACCTTCAAGCCCGAGCGCGACGGCCTGTTCTGTGCGCGCATTTTTGGGCCGATCAAAGATTACGAATGCTTGTGCGGCAAATACAAGCGGATGAAGTACAAGGGCATCATCTGCGAGAAGTGCTCGGTCGAAGTGACGCTCAGCCGGGTGCGGCGCGAGCGCATGGGCCATATCGAATTGGCCGCGCCGGTGGCGCATATCTGGTTCTTAAAGTCGCTGCCGAGCCGGATCGGCCTCCTCCTCGATATGACGCTCAAGGATCTCGAGCGCATTCTCTATTTCGAGCATTACGTCGTGCTGGAGCCGGGGCTCACTCCGCTCAAGGACCGTCAACTCTTGAGCGAAGACGATTACGTCAAGGCGCAGGATCAGTTCGGCGCCGATAGCTTCACCGCCATGATCGGCGCGGAAGCGATCCGCGAAATGCTCAAAGCGCTCGATCTCGAGAAGATGGCCGCCGATCTGCGCGTGGAGATCGCCGAGTCGACGTCAGAGCTCAAGCCGAAGAAGCTTGCCAAGCGGCTCAAGCTGATCGAGGCCTTCACCCAGTCCAAGAACAAGCCGGAATGGATGATCCTCACCCACGTGCCGGTGATCCCGCCCGATCTGCGGCCGCTGGTGCCGCTCGACGGCGGACGCTTCGCCACGTCCGACCTCAACGACCTGTATCGCCGCGTCATCAACCGCAACAACCGCCTGAAGCGGCTCATTGAGCTGCGCGCGCCCGACATCATCATCCGCAACGAGAAGCGGATGCTGCAGGAGGCGGTCGACGCATTGTTCGACAACGGCCGCCGCGGCCGCGTCATCACCGGCGCCAACAAGCGGCCCCTGAAGTCGCTCGCCGACATGCTCAAGGGCAAGCAAGGCCGCTTCCGGCAGAACCTGCTCGGCAAGCGCGTCGACTATTCCGGCCGTTCGGTGATCGTTGTCGGCCCCGAGCTGAAGCTGCATCAGTGCGGGCTGCCGAAGAAGATGGCGCTCGAACTGTTCAAGCCGTTTATCTATTCGCGGCTCGACGCCAAAGGCTTGTCGACCACCGTGAAGCAGGCGAAGAAACTTGTGGAGAAGGAAAAACCCGAAGTTTGGGATATTCTCGACGAGGTCATTCGCGAGCATCCGGTACTGCTCAACCGCGCGCCGACGCTGCACCGTCTCGGCATTCAGGCGTTCGAGCCGGTTCTGATCGAAGGCAAGGCGATCCAACTGCATCCGCTGGTTTGCGCGGCGTTCAATGCCGACTTCGACGGCGACCAGATGGCGGTTCACGTGCCGTTGTCGCTCGAGGCGCAGCTCGAAGCGCGCGTCTTGATGATGTCGACCAACAACATTCTACATCCGGCGAACGGCGCGCCCATCATCGTGCCGTCGCAGGATATCGTACTCGGCCTGTACTACCTTTCGATCATTCGCGACGCCGTGGCGGACGAAAAGCCCAAAATATTCGGCGAATTGTCGGAGATCGAGCTTGCCTTGCACGAGAAGGTCGTCAGCTTGCATTCGCGGATCAAATACCGCTGGGAAGGCCTCGACGAGAATGGCAAGCCGGTGACGCGCTGGTACGACACCACGCCGGGCCGCGTCATTCTCGGCTCGGTGCTGCCGAAGCTCGCCAAGACGCCGTTCGACCTCGTCAACAAGCTGATGACGAAGCGCGAAATCTCCTCGATGATCGACACGGTCTACCGCCACTGCGGTCAGAAGGAGACGGTGATCTTCTGCGACCGCGTCATGGCGCTCGGCTTCCATCACGCGTTCAAGGCCGGCATTTCGTTCGGCAAGGACGACATGGTGGTGCCGCGTTCCAAGAAAGCGAGCGTCGAGAAGACCCGCGAGCTCGTGAAGGAATTCGAGCAGCAATATAACGACGGCCTGATCACCCAGGGCGAAAAGTACAACAAGGTCGTCGACGCTTGGTCGAAGTGCACCGAGGAAATCGCGGAAGCGATGATGAAGGAGATCTCCACCGCGCGGCCTTCGGCGGAGAAGGGCCAGGAGGCTCAGGTCAACTCGATCTACATGATGGCTCATTCCGGGGCGCGCGGTTCGCCCGCGCAGATGCGCCAGCTCGCCGGCATGCGCGGCCTGATGGCGAAGCCGTCCGGCGAAATCATCGAGAGCCCGATCATCTCCAACTTCAAGGAGGGTCTCTCGGTGCTCGAGTACTTCAACTCGACGCACGGCGCGCGTAAGGGCCTTGCCGACACCGCGCTTAAGACGGCGAACTCGGGTTACTTGACCCGGCGCCTAGTCGACGTGGCGCAGGACTGCATCATCACCGATGTGGACTGCGGCACCACGCGCGGCATCAAGGTGCGCGCCATCATCGACGCTGGCACGGTCGTCGCCTCGCTGGCGAGCCGCATCCTCGGCCGTACCACCGCCGAGGACGTGCGCGACCCGAACAGCAACGACATGCTGGTTCCGAACGCGACGCTGCTCGAGGAGCAGCACGTGGAGAAGCTGGTCACTGCGGGCGTGCAGGAGGTGAAAATCCGTTCGGTACTCACCTGCGAGACGACCAGCGGTTGCTGCGGTATGTGCTACGGGCGCGATCTTGCCCGCGGTACTCCGGTCAATATGGGCGAAGCGGTGGGCGTCATCGCCGCGCAATCGATCGGCGAGCCGGGCACCCAGCTCACCATGCGTACGTTCCATATCGGCGGCGCGGCCCAGATCTCGGAGCAGTCCTTCGTCGAGTCGAACTTCGAGGGCACGGTCAAGATCAAGAACCTCAATGTCGCCCGCAATTCGGAAGGCGACATGATCGCGATGAACCGCAACCTGATCGTGGCCGTGCTCGATCCCGACGGCACCGAGCGTGCCGTGCACCGCATTCAATACGGCGCACGGCTCAAAGTTTCCGACGGCGAGCACATCAAGCGCGGCCAGCGTATCGCCGAGTGGGACCCGTATACGCGGCCGATCCTCACCGAAGTCGAAGGCGCGATCGGCTACGAGGATCTCGTCGACGGTCAGTCGTTGACTGAAACGCTCGACGAGTTGACCGGTATCGCCAAGCGCGTGGTGATCGATTGGCGCTCGGGCTCCGCCCGCGGCCAGCAGGATCTGCGCCCGGCTTTGGTGATCAAGGACAAGGACGGCAAGATTCTGAAACTCGCCCGCGGCGGCGAAGCCCGCTATCTCTTGGCGGTGGACGCCATCATCTCGGTCGATCCCGGCAGCCATGTCGGCGCGGGTGACGTCATCGCCCGTATCCCGACGGAAAGCGCCAAGACACGTGACATCACCGGCGGTCTGCCGCGCGTCGCCGAACTGTTCGAGGCCCGGCGGCCGAAAGAGTCCGCGGTGATCGCGGAAATCTCCGGCACGGTGCGCTTCGGCCGCGACTACAAGAACAAGCGGCGCATCACCATCGAGCCGACCGGCAAGGATGAGGAGCCCAGGGAGTATCTCGTCCCCAAGGGCAAGCACATCCACTTGCAGGACGGCGACGTGATCGAGAAGGGCGACTTCATCGTCGAAGGCAACCCGGCGCCGCACGACATCTTGGCGATCAAGGGCGTCGAGGAGCTGGCCGGCTACCTCGTCAACGAGATCCAGGACGTTCTATCGGCTCCAGGGTGTCGCCATCAACGACAAGCACATCGAGGTGATCGTCCGGCAGATGCTGCAGAAGGTCGAGATCGTCAATTCCGGCGAGACCGATCTGATTCAGGGCGAGCAGGTCGACAAGACCGAGTTCGACGAGGTCAATGCCCGCTTCACGGCCGAAGGCAAAAAGCCGGCAACCGCGCATCCGGTGCTGCTCGGCATCACCAAGGCCTCGCTGCAGACGCGCTCGTTCATCTCGGCGGCGTCGTTCCAGGAGACCACCCGCGTGCTCACCGAAGCCGCAGTCAACGGCAAGGCCGACACGCTCGATGGGCTCAAGGAAAATGTCATCGTCGGTCGTCTGATCCCGGCGGGGACCGGCGCCATGATGAACAAGATCCGCGAGGTCGCCGTGAAACGCGATGCGCTCATCCTCGCCGAACGCGAGAAGGAGGCTGCCGTCAAGGCGGAAGCTGCCGCCGAGCCCGCGGCACTGCCGGCGGCCGAGTAAGGCTTGTCACGCCAAAAAATCGAGGGCCGCCCGATGGGGCGGCCCTTTTTCTTGTAAGCCTGGGTCGAGCGCAGCGAAATCCTTTCGCTGGGTTCAAGCTGGGCTACAATCAATCATGTCCAACGACCTTAAAATCCTCTCCGGCGGCGCTATGCGCTCGCTGATGACCGACCTCATGCCGCTGTTCGAGCAGGCGAGCGGCATCAAAGTCGCGATCGAATTCCGGCTGACGTCGGTGCTGCAGCAGGAAATCGAGGCCGGCGCGGTATTCGACATAGCGCTGCTGCCACGGCCGGAGCTCGATGGGCTGGCGCGGGCGGGCAGGATCGCGGCCGGCTCAATTGCTGATATTACGCGCTCGTCGGTCGGGCTTGCGGTGCGCGCGGGGGCGCCCAAGCCGGATATCGCCACCGTCGAGGGTTTCAAGCAGGCTTTGCTTAACGCGCAATCGATCGCCTACAGCGACGGACCGAGCGGCGCCTATATTGCCGCGCTGCTGGAGCGCCTTGGCATTGCCGACGCGATGAAATCGAAGACAAAGTTGACCGGCCGGCCCGTCGCCGAACTCATGGCCAGCGGCGAGGCCGAGATCGGCATGCAGCAGATCGTCGCCATCCTGCCGGTCAAGGGCGCCGAACTGGTCGGCCCGCTGCCGAGCGAGCTGCAAAACGTCATTATCTATGCGGCGGGAGCTTCGACGTCTGCCCAAAATGGCGCCGGAGCGAAGAATTGCATCGACTTTATGCGCAGCCCCACGGCGGCGCACCTCATTCGCGCCAAGGGCATGGAGCCGCGCTGATGGGCTACCCATCGATGTCGCAGATATGCTTGCGCCATCGCACTTTCATGCCCATATCGGCTTCACGCGGGGTTGACTTGGGACGGTAGCGCCGATACATACCGCCCACTTTACGGCAGGCGGTGAGCTTCGCCCGTCGGAACGGCCCTGCCGGGCCCCCTTGTAAGCTATTGAACGTGATAGCTTTGTTGGCACTTCTTGGGCCAAGGGACGCGGCGTGACGCCTCGACGAAGGAAGCTCAAACGCTGCCTCTGACTTCGCAAAGTCAGATTACCTAAGGCAAGACCGCGCTTGCATCGCGGTCCTCTGCGCAGGCCAAGCGCCCTTCCGTGCCGGGAAAGCGGATGGCGCGATTTGGTTTTGCGCGGATGGATTCGCGTAGTGCGCCAAAGTGGATGACGACGAGGAGCGAAGCAACATATGCCGACGATCAACCAGCTCATTCGCAAGCCGCGGGTCACGCAGCACGCGAAGAAGAAGGTGCCGGCTTTGCAGCAGTCGCCGCAAAAGCGCGGCGTCTGCACTCGCGTCTACACCACGACGCCGAAGAAGCCGAACTCGGCGCTGCGCAAGGTCGCCAAGGTGCGGCTGACCAACGGCTTCGAAGTGATCGGCTACATTCCCGGCGAAGGCCATAACCTGCAGGAGCATTCGGTGGTGATGATCCGCGGTGGCCGCGTCAAAGATCTGCCCGGCGTGCGTTATCACATCCTCCGCGGTGTGCTCGACACGCAGGGCGTGAAAAACCGCAAGCAGCGCCGTTCCAAGTACGGCGCCAAACGACCGAAGTAAGGAAGAGATCGATGTCCCGCCGCCACAGGGCAGATAAGCGCGAGATCCTGCCGGACCCGAAATTCGGGAACGTCGTGGTCACGAAATTCATGAACTCGGTAATGCACGCCGGCAAGAAGTCGGTCGCCGAGAATATCGTCTACGGCGCGCTCGACATCATCGAAGGCAAGACGCGCGGCAACCCGGTGAGCGTTTTTCAGCAGGCGCTGGACAACGTCATGCCGTCGATCGAAGTGCGCTCGCGCCGCGTCGGCGGCGCCACCTACCAGGTGCCGGTTGAAGTGCGCACGTCACGGCGCCAGGCGCTCGGTATCCGCTGGATCATCTCGGCTGCGCGCGAACGCAACGAAAAAACCATGACCGAGCGGCTCTCCGCGGAGCTGCTCGATGCATCGAATAACAGGGGGAACGCCGTAAAGAAGCGCGAAGACACGCACCGGATGGCGGAAGCCAACCGCGCGTTCTCGCACTATCGCTGGTAATCCGGCGACAGCGAAGGATATCCCCATGCCCCGCACAAATCCGATCGAGGACTATCGCAACTTCGGCATCATGGCCCACATCGATGCCGGCAAGACCACCACGACCGAGCGCGTCCTCTATTACACCGGCAAGAGTCACAAGATGGGCGAGGTGCATGAAGGCGCCGCGACCATGGATTGGATGGAGCAGGAACAGGAACGCGGCATCACCATCACTTCCGCCGCGACCACCGCGCAGTGGAATGGCAAGCGACTGAACATCATCGATACGCCCGGCCACGTCGATTTCACGATCGAGGTGGAACGTAGCTTGCGCGTGCTCGACGGTGCGGTATGCGTGCTTGATTCCAATCAGGGCGTAGAGCCGCAGACCGAAACGGTGTGGCGTCAGGGCGACAGATACAACGTCCCGCGCATCGTCTTCTGCAACAAGATGGACAAGACTGGCGCGGACTTTTTCCAGTGCCTGAAGGATATCGTCGATCGCCTCGGCGCCAAGCCGGTCGCGGTCCAGCTGCCGATCGGCGCCGAGAACCAATTCAAGGGCATCATCGATCTCGTCCGCATGGTCGGGGTGGTGTGGGACGAAGAGACGCTCGGCGCGAAATATCACGACATCGAAATTCCGGCCGAGCTGCTCGACCAAGCAAAGGAATATCGCGAGAAGCTCATCGAGGCCGCGGTCGAGCTCGACGACGATGCGATGACCGCCTATCTCGAAGGCAAAGAGCCCGACGTCGACACGCTCAAGCGTCTCATCCGCAAGGCTACCATTTCCGGCGCGTTCTTTCCCGTTCTGTGCGGCTCCGCTTTTAAGAATAAGGGCGTGCAGCCGCTGCTGGACGCGGTGGTCGATTATCTGCCGTCGCCGGTCGATGTGCCGCCGGTCAAGGGCGTCGATCTCAAAGGCAATGAAGTCGAGCGCAAGGCGTCGGATGCGGAGCCGATGGCGCTTCTTGCGTTTAAGATCATGGACGATCCGTTCGTCGGCACCATCACCTTCTGCCGCATCTATTCGGGCAAGCTCGAAAGCTCGACCGGGGTGATGAACTCGACCAAGGACCGCAAGGAACGCGTCGGCCGCATGCTGCTGATGCACGCCAACAACCGCGAAGACATCAAGGAAGCCTTTGCCGGCGATATCGTCGCGCTGGCCGGTCTCAAAGAGGTTCGCACCGGAGATACGCTGTGCGACCCGCAGAAGCCGGTGATCCTGGAAAAGATGGAATTCCCCGATCCGGTCATCGAGATCGCGATCGAGCCGAAGTCGAAAGCCGACCAGGAAAAGCTCGGCGTGGCGCTGGCCAAGCTGGTGGCCGAGGACCCGTCGTTCCGCGTCCACACCGATCAGGAATCTGGTCAGACGATTATCAAGGGCATGGGCGAGCTCCACCTCGACATCAAGGTCGACATCCTCAAGCGCACTTATAAGGTCGACGCCAATATCGGCGCCCCGCAGGTCGCCTATCGCGAAAAGATCACCCGCTCCGCCACGGTCGACTATACCCACAAGAAGCAGACCGGCGGCCACGGCCAATTCGCGCGCATCAAGATCGTCGCCGAGCCGAGCGAGCCCGGCGCCGGGTTCGTGTTCGAGAACGAGATCGTGGGCGGATCGGTGCCGCGCGAATTTTTTCCGGCCGTCGAGAAGGGCCTTGAAGGCTCGCTGGGCTCCGGCGTGCTTGCTGGCTTCCCGGTGGTCGATCTCAAGGTCAGCCTTGTCGACGGCGCCTCGCATGACGTCGATTCGTCGGCGATGGCGTTCGAGATTTGCGCCCGCGCGGCAATGCGCGAGGCGCTGCAAAAAGGCGGTCCGGTCCTGCTCGAGCCGATCATGAAGGTCGAGGTGGTGACACCGGAGGACTATACCGGCTCCGTCATCGGCGACCTCAATTCGCGGCGCGGCCAGATCCAGGGCCAGGACATGCGCGGCAACGCCAACGTCATCAATGCGATGGTGCCGCTCGCCAACATGTTCTCCTACGTCAACAACTTGCGCTCCATGTCACAGGGGCGCGCCACGTTCACGATGCAGTTCGACCACTACGCAGAAGTGCCGAAAGCCATCGCCGAAGAAGTTCAGGCGAAGTTCGCCTGACGAACATTCACAAGGATTAGAGAGACCCGAACGGAGAGTCCCCATGGCCAAGGAAAAATTCCAGCGCACCAAACCGCATTGCAATATCGGTACGATTGGGCATGTCGATCACGGCAAGACGTCGTTGACGGCGGCGATCACCAAGGTGCTGGCCGAAAAGGGTCAGGCCACCTACACGGCCTATGACCAGATCGACAAGGCGCCGGAAGAGAAGGCGCGCGGCATCACGATCGCGACCGCGCATGTCGAGTACGAAACTGACAAGCGCCACTACGCCCACGTCGACTGCCCCGGCCATGCCGACTATGTGAAGAACATGATCACCGGCGCCGCGCAGATGGACGGCGCTATCCTCGTCGTGTCCGCCGCCGACGGCCCGATGCCGCAGACTCGCGAGCACATTCTGCTCGCCCGCCAGGTCGGCGTGCCGGCGCTGGTCGTGTTCCTCAACAAGGTCGACATGGTCGACGACCCCGAGCTCCTTGAACTGGTCGAGCTCGAGGTCCGCGAACTGCTGTCGAAATATAATTTTCCCGGCGACAAGATCCCGATCATCAAGGGTTCAGCGCTGATGGCGCTGGAAGACAAGAATCCGAAGCTCGGCAAAGAAGCCATCTTCGAGCTGATGAAGGCGGTCGATGAATACATCCCGCAGCCGGAACGTCCGAAGGATCAGCCGTTCCTGATGCCGGTCGAAGACGTGTTCTCGATCTCGGGCCGCGGCACCGTCTGCACCGGCCGCATCGAGCGCGGCGTCATCAAGGTCGGCGAGGAAGTCGAGATCGTCGGCATCAAGCCGACGCAGAAGACCGTCGTCACCGGCGTCGAAATGTTCCGCAAACTGCTCGACCAGGGCGAGGCGGGCGACAACGTCGGGTGTCTATTGCGCGGCACCAAGCGCGAAGAGGTCGAGCGCGGCCAGGTGCTATGCAAGCCGGGTTCGGTCAAGCCGCACACCAAGTTCAAGGCCGAGGCCTACATTCTCACCAAGGAGGAGGGCGGCCGCCACACCCCGTTCTTCACCAACTACCGGCCGCAGTTCTATTTCCGCACCACCGACGTGACCGGCGTCGTGACGCTGCCGGAAGGCACCGAGATGGTGATGCCCGGCGACAATATCGCCATGGAAGTCACCCTGATCGTGCCGATCGCCATGGAAGAGAAGCTGCGTTTTGCCATTCGCGAAGGTGGCCGCACGGTCGGCGCCGGCGTGGTGGCGAGCATCATCGAGTAGCGGAATAGCGAGCAGCGGATGGCGAATGGATCGATATCCACTCGCCATTCACAATTCGGCACTCGCGGGGAAAAGAAATGAACGGCCAGAACATAAAATCCGATTGAAGGCGTTCGATCACCGCATCCTCGATGCGTCGACGCGCGAGATCGTCAACACGGCCAAGCGCACCGGCGCGCAGGTCCGCGGCCCGATCCCGTTGCCGACCAAGATCGAGAAATTCACCGTCAACCGCTCGCCGCACATCGACAAGAAAAGCCGTGAGCAATTCGAAATGCGCACGCATAAGCGCCTGCTCGACATCGTCGATCCGACGCCGCAGACCGTCGATGCGCTGATGAAGCTCGATCTCGCCGCCGGCGTCGACGTAGATCAAGCTCTAAGGCGTGGAGAAGAGAAAATGCGTTCCGGGGTACTGGCGCAAAAAGTCGGGATGACGCGGCTGTTCACCGAGACCGGCGAGCACGTGCCGGTGACGGTGCTGCGGCTTGCCAATTGCCAAGTCGTCGGCCACCGCACCAAGGAAAAGAACGGCTACGTCGCGCTGCAGCTCGGCGCCGGCGCGCGCAAGGTGCAGAGCACGACCAGGGCCGATCGCGGCCACTTTGCCGTCGCCAAGGTCGAGCCCAAGCGCAAGCTCGCCGAATTCCGCGTCGATGACGACGCGCTCATTCCGGTCGGTGCCGAGATCACCGCGGACCATTTCGTCG
>CAVOMM010000010.1:0-101820 GCA_963697025.1 uncultured Alphaproteobacteria bacterium
AGGCCTCGACGACGAGGTGCTTGTATTCGGAGTTCACCCAGTCATGCGACACCACCGGGCACAACGACTCTTCCGCGGGAATGTGCAGCGGCTCCGCCGGCGGTGCGCTTTTGCCCACTACGAAAGGATCGGACGCAAACGGCTCACCCACCATCGATTGATCTCACGGTTCTACCGGCATCCGTCGTCCCCGCCGATACATGAACCGACGCCGTCCCAAAATCAAGATTTGTTCCAATTTTTGAACAGGCAATGAAAGGATAGCCGGATGCCCGCAGAACAGGCCTTTGATCTCACTTAGCTTCGGCGATCAGGCAACGCCAGGATAACAGCCGGCTAGGCGGCCACAGCCGCTGCGGCTGCCTCCGCGTCCGGCTGCTGATAGGCCTTGAGCCGCGGCAAAACCTCGCGCGAGAACAGCGTCAGGTTATCGACAGTCTGCTCATGGGTCAGGAAACCGGCCTGGCCCATCATCAGGAGATTGCCCATGCCGCCGCAGTGCTCGCAGAACGCGACGATCTGGTCATAGACTTCGTCGGGCGTGCCGCAGAACAGAATGCCGGCATCGATCAGATCGTCGACGCTGGTGGCGTGAATGTTGATGGCGCGGCCGTCCTTGGTGAAGCCGCGCGGCGGCGCTTCGCCGCGCAGCATGCGCGCATTGTCCTCCACCGAAACATAGCCCGGCGGATTGCGGAACGGCACATGCACGATGGCGCTGGTGCGCAGATAACCGGCGATCAGGTCGCCGCGCTTGCGCGCTTCCTCTTTGTCGTGAGCCACAGCAACAAGTCCGAGATAGGCGAAGCGGTCGGCGCCGGGCGCACGGCCGAATTTTCCGACATAGCCCTTGCGATAGGCGTCGTAGAGCTTGCGCGTGCCGAAGCCGGTGCCGAGCGTCGCCATGACGTAACCGCGCTCGCCGAGCACGCGCGCCTGCGTCGACGAGCCGGTGGTCGACCAGATCGGCGGATGCGGCTCCTGCCACAGCCGCGGCCAGACGTTGACCTGGCGATAATGGAAAAACTCGCCTTCCCAGTTGAACGTCCCGTCATGCGTGGTCATCGCCTTGATGATGAAATCATGCGCCTCCCAGAAGCGGTCCATCAGCTCGGTCGGATTGCGGTTCGACGCCGGGAATTCGTAGGGGATGCCCTTGATGAAACCCATGTCGAGGCGGCCGCGCGAGATCACGTCGATGGTGGACAGTTCCTCGGCGACGCGCAACGGATCGGGCCGATGCCCGATCGGATAGCCGAGCACCAGAAGCCGCGCCTTTTTCGTGGCGCGCGCCAGCACCGCAAGCCCGATCACCACCGACGACGACATGCAGGTCGCGGTCTGATGATGCTCGTTGAGCATAATGTCGATGCCGAGCTCGTCGCAAAGCTGGTACTCATCGTAATAGCGGTGAAACAGATCGGCGGCGACGCGCGGATCGCATTTGCGGTTTGGCAGAATGACGCGCAGCGATCCGGAATGGTCGTTCCAGGTGGGATAATAGGCCTGCTCGCTGAACTGATAGACTCTCATGAACGCTCACTCCAACGTAGGGTGGGTAAAATCGTCTGCTGATCGGCGCAGCGTGGGCACATCGCGCGCACGATTTTGCCCACGCGGGAAATCCTCGCAGCGCGCTGTGCCCACCCTACATCATCGAATCCTGTCATTTGTTCCCCGCAAAATCCAGAACCCGGTCCGCGAAAACCTTTGGCTGTTCCTGATGCGGGAAATGCCCGGCGCGGTCGATCGTTTCGAAACGCGCGCCGGGGATCATCGCACTATAAGCACGGCCATAGGTCTCGCTGAGCATGCGGTCGTGGCTACCCCATAAGAACAGTGTCGGGATGCGGATGCGGTGCAGCCGGCTTTTCAGCCGCGGATCGTGAAAATACGGGTTCCAGGCAAAGCGTGCGGTCGCCTCGCGGGCGCGCGCGGCGGCGAGCACCTCGGCGTCCGGCAGCGCCTTATAGTCGCGCTGTCCGACGCTCGGATCGCAATAGGTCAGATCGAGATATTCCTTGTCGGTGAGCGCGAATATATCGACGATATCGCGGGTCTCGCGGTCGCCGACTTTCACGCCGACGGCGTTGGCCATGACCAGCCGTGACATCCGCGCCGTCGATTTCACCGCGATCTCGGCGGCGATCCAGGCGCCGAGCGAGACGCCGACCACGGTGAGATCGCGCAAGTCGAGCTGGTCGACTAGATCGAGATAGAAGTAGGACAGATCGTCGACGCTGCGCATCCCCGCCGGAAGCTCCGAGCGGCCGAAGCCGGGATGCGTCGGCGCGAAGACATGCGCGGCCTTGGCGAGCTCGTCGATGGCCGCGGCCGCCGGCTCGATGCCGTTCTCGGCGTGGAGGAAAAGCAGCGGCCGTCCCGAGCCGCGCTCGACCATGTCGATGCGCGCGCCTTCGACGACAAGCGACCCCGCCGCGCTTTGTGGTTGGAGCATTCCCCGTCCCTTTTTTCTTCGCGCATGATGAGCATCATGCGTTCCGGGCCCTTCAAAAGCCCGTCGTGTTGTTCTACCACGGCTCCCGGCGTTTGCCATTGCGTGCGGCTCAAGGCAGGAGGCGGGAAAATGACGGACGACACCCTCACCATCCAGCACGGCATCGCCTATGCCAATCATGACGGAGTCGAGCTGGCCGGCGATCTCTATCTGCCCAAAGGCGCCAAGGCGGCGCCGGCGCTGGTTGCCGTGCATGGCGGCGGCTGGGTCGCCGGCGTGCGCGGCGCCTACCAATATTGGGGACCGTATCTCGCCGCGCGCGGCATCGCCGTGTTCGCCATCAGCTATCGGCTGGCGACCAAGACCAAGACATTTCCGCAGGCGGTGCAGGACGTGCTTGCCGGCGTGCAATTCCTGCGCGGCAAGGCCGGCGCCTTCGGCATCGATCCGGCGCGCATCGGGCTGCTCGGCGCCTCGGCCGGTGCGCATCTCGCGGCTCTGGCGGCGCTCGGCGGCAAGAAATTCGCCGGCGGCTATCCGCAGGATCCGTTCGCCTCGGTCGACGCGAGCGTCAAGGCGCTGATCGGCGTCTATGGCATCTACGATGCCGTGGCGATGTGGACGAACTATCAGGTGCAGGGCGGACGCGACAATAACTTCCAGAAATTCATGGGCGCTTCGCCGATGGAAAACCGGCAACTCTATTTCGATGCTTCGCCGATCAGCTATGCCACCCTCGCCAACAACGCCATCGGCGTCCTTCTCGTCACCGGCACGGAAGACGACCTGGTCGACCGCAAAGTGCAGACCGATCCGTTCCAGCTCGCGCTCAAGCAGGCCGGCTTTTTCGTGCGGCCCTGCATCGTAGCGGGCGCGCCGCATTACTGGATGAACGATCCGATCGAGGAGCCGGGAAGTCTCACCGGCTTCGTCGCGCCGCGGCTGCTGCGCTTCCTGGCGGAGCGGCTGTGATCGCGCGCGGCGATTTCGTCTTCGACAATCAGGTGGGCGGCCAGTAGCCGAAGCGCGCCATCTGCTCGCGATGATCGGCGACGATGCGATCGATCTGCTGCGGGGTCAGCACCTCGCGCCACTGGCCGATGCGGCCCTCGCGGAAGAAGCGCTCGGCCTGCTGCGGCCTTTCCTTGAACCCCACGCGCTCCTCTTCATCCTGAAGACTATCAAAAGACGAACGATCGACAGCGAGCGCAATCTGAGCCGATGTCGCATCGAGCCGAAGATGCCGCGCCAAAGCGGCGAACGATGCCAGCGAATCGGCCAGCATGTCCTCGTAGCGCATGACGCGGATGGCCGGATGGGGCCTGCGCGTCCAGCTCGACACGTGCCGGCTCCAGGAGCTCCAGATTTCGTGGACAAGCTTATCGTCGACGGCGGATTCGCTGTCCTCCAAAGCCATGGTTTCGATGGCCTTGTCGATGCTGTAGCCGCCGTGATGGGCGAGCGAGATCGCCACGTCGAGCGGATTGCGAACGATATAGACGGCGCCCGAAGTGACCGCAAAATTGAACACCGAGTGGCCTCGATCATTGACCAGCGCATTGTGCGTTTTGAGAAAGATCAAGCCTTCAAAGGTATCGGCAATCGTCTGCTGCACCTTGTGTCGAGCCGCCGCGATTTCATTGCGATGCTGTGCCGTCGGTTTGAAGCCGAGGATTTCCTCGAAGTAACGCTGAAAGTCGGCCGAGTGGGAAAACCGGGTAATGGCGTTGAGCGCGAGCTTCTCACTCTCGCCGGCCATGATGGCGGCAAGGTTGGACAGAAATATCCGCACCCAGGTGTTGCCGGATTTCGGGTAGGAGGCGAGCCAGATCAGGCCGGACTTCGGCTTCGCAGCAAGCTCGGATTGACCGGCAGCGGAACGCGTTACCATCACGACGCTCGGAATTGCCCTGTAAGCGAATTGAGATTTCTCTCTAGACCAAGCCTTTGTAGCTATTTTGTCACGCCATGAGCAAAGACGCGATCTCAACCGCAATAGATGGTGGATGCTGTCACATAAGCGAGTACGCTTAAAAGAGTCGTCACGACGGCAGTATGGCCGTTTTGACGGTATAAGCGAATTGACCAAAAGGGGGCGTTACGGTCATGCGCGCAACTAAGATAGCTCTGCTGGCAAGCATTTCCGGATTGGCGCTGCAACTGGCGTCGCCTGCCGCGTTCGCGGCCGATCTGCTGCCGAAGAAGGCGCCCGTTCTGACAAAGGCGCCGCCGGCGGCGCCGCAAGGAGTCTGGACTTGGTGGCTGGAAGGTGGCGCGTCGGGCATCGCCGGCGATCCTTTCATTGCCGGGTTCAATAATCCGCCGTTCGATCTTATGCCGAAACGTTGGGGCTGGCAGGGCGCCGTCGGCGTCGATTACCGCTTCGCCGCCTCGCCGTGGCATTGGAGCGCCGACTTCCGCTACATGGAGAACGGCTCCAACTCCGGCAGCAGTATCGAAACCGCCATCTTCTCGCCCGGGCTCGGGGCCGGAGCGGGCCCCGTCCCGGGTACCAATTCCGCGACGCGGAAGGAAAACAACTGGGAGGCGGATTTTATGGTCGGCCGCGACCTCGAAATCGGCAGCCCGGCGCAATTCAAAGTCGGTTTGCGGGTCGCCGATATCTGGGGCCAGACGACTGGAACGGCCCGCTGGGCTTTCGCCATCATCACCCCACCAAGCAAAGCCGGTGCTTTCTCGGAGACGGGCAACTACCAGCAGACCAACAAATGGATCGGTGTGGGACCGCGCGCCGCGATTGACGGCAGCATGCCGCTGCAAGGCGCCTGGTCGCTCGACTATAACGGCGGCGTCGCGGCCCTGTTCGGTCATAATTCGGTCAACCAAACCGTCAGCGTTGTCACGACGGGTCCGGGCATTTCTACCTGCTTGTCCGGATGCCCGATCGCCGCCAGCAGCGGCAGCAACGCCGTCGTGTTCAACGCGGATGCGCAGGCCGGCATCGCCTATTCCTTCACCCCGACCGCCAAATTGAGTCTGAACTATCGGGTCGATGGCTATTGGAACGCGCTCCGAACCTTCAACTCCGCCAGCAATCCCACCAATGTGAGCCGTGTCTATAACGGACCAACGTTAAAGCTGACCGTCGCTTACTGACGGTCTTACGCGTTCTCTTTTTTCCGGCGCGATCACAAGGTCGCGCCGGAATTTTCATTTCTTGTCCAACAGCAACGTGCCCTCGCGGCGAATAAGCGGCTGGATCGTTTCGGCAAGCTTCGCCAGCAGCCACGGCAGCTGCACGACCAGGTTGACATGGTCTTCCATCACATCGAGCGTTCCGCTCGCCGCCTGGCCGAGCGCAGTGACGCGAAATTGCAGGTGGTTGTCGGTCCAGGATTCCTCTTGCACGGCGAATAGGTGGCCGTAGTTTGCGCGCACTTTGCCCAAGCCCGATTGCAGGCGGCGCACCGCCTCCTCTTTGCCGAGGCGATGCGGGATGGAAACAACAAGCGGCTGCGGCATGACGGCTCCATGGGTATATGAAGCCGCATATAAGATCGCTTTCGCACCTCCGCTATTCCGCGGCCGCGCGCGTGCCGATTGCAGCGTTGACTGCGGGCATCACTTTCTCGGCCATCAGTTCCATGGATCTCTTCGCCAGCGCCGGATCGGCCCAGTCCATGCCGCAATAGAGCAGCGTGCCGAAGTCGCCGATCTTCTCGTGCAGCTCAAGAATGCCGTCGACGACGCGATTGACGCCGCCGCAAACGATCAGATTGTCGAAGATATAGTCGAAAGTGACGTCGTCATCCGTCATCTCCGGCCGCATCTTGAAGCAAGAAAGCTTCTTGCCGCGGCGGAGCTTGGCGGTGAGCTGGCTCATATAAAAGCGATACGGGCTTTTGGGATCGTCGCCGGCATAGGCGCGCGCCGTCTTGTCGTCATCGGCGACGAAGATCGAGCGCGCGAGCCGCCAATTGGCGCGGTCGGCCTTGTGGCCGCCTTCGCCGCAGCCTTGGGCGTAATTGCTCCATTGGCTCGGCAGATGACCGGAATGCAGGAAATGCGAGGAGATCGGCCACCAGCCGCGGCGGCCGAGCGCGATCAGGCCTTTCGAGTTGGGATCGCTCGATGTGCCGAGGATCGGCGGGTGCGGCTTCTGAAACGGCTTGACGATGCCGCCGAGACCGATCTCGGGCCACACCGTCTTCATCGTGGAAATGTTCCAGTATTTGCCAGTGAGATTGTAGGGCGGCGCGTTCGCCCACAGCGCCAGGATATGATCGATCGCCTCGGCAAACATGGCGCCGCGGTCGGCATCGAGAAGCTCGAGCGCTTCGGCATCGGACGGCAAAACGCCGGCGCCGATGCCGAAGAGGAAACGGCCTTCGAGCAGGTTGTCGACCAGCGCTGCCTGCGTCGCGAGCAGCACCGGATGGCTGAACGGCAGGTTGGCGACGGCCGTGCCGAGCTTGATGCTGGACGTATAGCCGGCAAGCGAAGCGCAAAAGGTCAGGCTCGACGGGACGTTCTCGGCGAGGTCGGTCAGATGCTCGCCGCAATAGCCTTCGCTGTAGCCGAGCCGGTCGGCGAGGATGAAAGCCTCGCGGTCTTCCTTGAGCGTCTCGGCGTAAGGCCGTGCCGGCGGATGGACCGGCATGATGAAAAAGCCGAGTTTCATGGTTTTCCCCCAAAGCGCGTCCGTCGCCGCGGCGCCGACATTAAGGTTATGCGATGAAAGGCTGCGGTCAACTGGATCGGCGGCGAAAAAGTCGCGATTCCATCGGCATTTCGACGCTCGTTTACCGGTTCATTGTTAACGGCGATCTCGATTCATTTACCATGCTTCATCTGTTACATGATTGCGCCTCAAACAAGGGAAGAGGCACCCAATGTTAAATCACCTGAAGCGTTTCGTGAAAGACGAGTCCGGCGCAGCGGCGATTGAATACGGGCTCATCACTTCTGGCATCTCCGTCGCCATCATTCCCGGCGTCAGGGACGTCGGCGCCAAGCTGGTGGCGATCTTCACGACCCTGCAAAACGCGCTCTAAGCGAAGGCCATCCGCCCCGGATCGAACCCGGGGCAGATTTTTAGGCCAAAGCTCTTAAGCGGCCAATTTGGCCTCGCGCGGCGCTTCCGCCACGAGCTCGCTCAACGGCCGGTAGCGGAAGAACAGAATCATCGTCGCTGCCGCCGTCAGCATGATGCAAACGGCCAGCACCAGTGGCGCAACGAACGCTCCGGTCGCCTGGGCGATGACGCCGCTCAGATACGGCGAGATAGTGGCGCCGATAATGCCGAAGAAATTCATCACTCCGCCCAGCGTACCGGTCTGGTTCGGCGCCACGTCGGTGCAGGTCGTCCAATACGGCACCACGTAGAACGACAAGCCGGCATTGGCGACGATGATCATGGTCACCGCCAACGTGTTGGAGTCCGTTGTCGCCGCGATCAGCGTGCATACGGCATAAGTCACAGCGCCGATACCGACGAACAGCTTGCGGTGAAAGCCGCCTTGGGTCCAGCCCGCCGCGGCGAGCCAATCCATCGCCCAGCCGGTAAAGTTCGAGGCAATGAAGGCGACCAGGAAGGGCAGCGCACTGAGCGCACTCGCCGTCACCAGTGGAATGTGCCGATAGTGACTGAGATATTGCGGCAGCCAGCCGAGGAAGATGTATTGGCAATAAGGCAGCGCGAAATAGCCGATGTAGAACGGCCATAGCGCCGGGCTGGTGATCAGCAGCCGGTTCGGCACCGGCGACTGCGCGGCCCGCGCCTTGGCTTCGGCCGTTTCCGCCTGCGCAGCATTCGGGATCGGATCGGAAAAATTCCGCGCATAGCTCCACCACGCGGCGGCGCCGACCAGACCGACCAGGCCGAAAATCACGAAAATATAGGTCGGCGATCCGGTGGTGCTGAGGATGACGCCGGCAAAGAAGACGCCGGCGGCCGGCCCAAGCTGCGCACCCGATTGGACGAAGGCGGAGAACCGGCCGCGCTTCGCGACCGACGGGATGGCGCGGGCCACGGCGGCGACGCTTGCCGGAATATAGGGTCCCTCGAAGGCGCCGAGCAGCACGCGGAAGGTGGCGGTGAGCCACAGCACCGCGGGTGCGATCGGCGTCAGCAAAACCCAGAGCGACCAGCCGGCCATCGAGCCGGCCAGTGTACGCCGGGCGCCGAATTTGTCGGCGATCCAGCCGCCGACCGGCTGCAGGATCAGGTAGCCCAGCGAGAAAGCGCTGAGCATCATGCCGATGGTCGAAGGCGTCCAGCCGTATTCCTTGGCCCAGGCCGCGGCGGCGACGCTGAAATTGGTGCGGTCTGCCCACAACAGCACGCTACCGGTGAAGAAGACGGTGGCGGTGATTCCCCAGTTGATCGGCCTGGAGTTCGCGGCCGTTAGGATTCGTGCTCGCTGACATGGCGTTTCTCCCCGAGTGTTTATGTGCCTCGCGTCCGTTGGCCGGACGTCGAAAGGTCGGTGACGGCGCTGCACAAGGCAGCAGCGGTCAGGGACGAGCATAGCATAAACGGTTGCGCGTGCCCGACAGCCCATCGATGGCCGCGGCCTGCGCCGCGGCGGCATTTTTGCGCGGGGCGCTGCAACGAGCGGCGCGCCGTTCTGCTCCGATGGTTACGCGCCTTCCATCACCGGCAGGATGAGCGCCGAAGGATGTTCCGCCGAGTGATAGATCGTATCGGCGCCGATCTTGTTGGGCATGTAATAATGCGTCCACAGCACGTCGGTGACCGCCAAATCGCCGTTGACGATCTCCAGCCGCACGCGATTGCCTTTCTTGAAGCGGTGCGCCATCGGCTCGACGCTGATGTCGAAGCGGTAGATTTTTCCCGGCTCGATCGGCTGCGGATCGGTGTGCGTATTGTACGGCTCCATCTCCGTCGATTTTTGCGGATCGAGCGCGCGATGCGAGGCGCGCAGCCAGCCTTTGGTGATCCAGTATGACGCTGGATTGAGCGTCTTGGCGCGGTCCTCGGCCGCTTGCGGCATCTGCTCGGAGAGTTTGACGAAGAAATCCATGTCATCGCGCGTCGATGAGGCGTAGAGCGTGAGCTTGATCGGCCCGGCGATCTCCAAATCCCCGTCGAGCGGCACGGTGGTAAAGGTCAGTACCCGGCGCGCCGGATCGGGCGCATTGTTCGGGCCGAAGCCGACCACGCCCATCATCCAGCCCGAATTGGGATAAGCGTACGAACGTCTTGTCCTCGCCCGAGGCCTTGTCGCGGGTAAGCGCGCCGTCGTTAAGCGAAGTGACGCTGCCGGATTTCGCCCCGCTCAAATGCCAGGTGACATAGCGCACGCCGGCCGGCGGCCAGGTCTCGGCGGTGCGCACGGCGTCGGCGCCGCGCACGAAATATTCGATCGCCGGGCGCTGCGGATATTCGGTCTCTTCGCCCTTGAGAAAATGATCGTAGAACGGCAGCAGCATTTTTTCGTGCAGCTCGCGGCTGTTGAACTCGCGGTTGGCGACGAAGGCATTGACCGGCCCGATCATTTTCAGCTTCTTCGGGCCCTTGGCGCGGCGGAAGCCATCGATATTGCCGCGGGTGTGCAGATCAACTTTGCCCCAAACGCCCACCGAATAAAGCGGCGCCTCGATCTCATCGAGGCGCTCGGCGGCGGCCCGCTCGCGCCAAAAGTCGTCGTAGGTCGGGTGCTCCTGGATGCGCAGATTCAGATCGTAGGGCTGCTCGCGCGGAAATTCGCCGTTGGCCGGATGGCGGTTGATGATGCGGTTCTGGTTCCACCAATAGCTGCCGAAGAAATCGCCGAGCATGCCGCCTTGATAGACCGAGGCACGATACGGATCGTTGAGCCCATCGAAGGCGCAGATGCAGGCGAGCGACGGCGGCTTGCCGATTGCCATCCACCATTGCGACATGCAGAAATAGGACTGGCCGATGCCGCCGACCTTGCCGCTCGACCATTTCTGACGGCCGAGCCATTCGATGACGTCGTAAAGGTCCTTCTGCTCGCTGCGATCGAGCAAACGGAATTCGCCGCCCGACTTGCCGCAGCCGCGAATGTCCATGTGGGCATAGACGTAGCCGCGTTCGACATAGAGCTCGATCGGGCCGGTCTCGCGCCAGAGGAATTGCGGGCTCGCGGGGAGCGAATTGTTGTCGTAGCGGTAGGGCGACGGCGCCAGCACCACCGGAAACGGCCCCTCGCCTTCCGGCATATAGAGCGCCACCGCGATCTCGACGCCGTCATGCACGCGGATTTTCACTTCGCGCGGTTTCGGCAGTGCAGCATTCGCCATTAATTTCCCTCCCGACTGAAACCGGACCATAGGAAAAAGGTGCGGAGCGAGCAATGCAACCGCTTTTTGCACCCAGCGCTTTTGCCAACTCGCCAGAAACAACTCAAGCGCGTGTTCAAAATTGAACTGCGGGGTTGCGGCTGATTTGGCCTTATAGGTAACATCGCATAGTCAGTTGGTGGGGTGCGTCCATGACTGGTACTGAGTATGCGTTCGTGCTGTGCGCTTTGGTCATTTCGGCCATCATCGTCAAATTGCTGACCTTCGATGCGCAAGGTTGGATTCGTAAAGACTTAAAGCGCGGCGATCTTTACGCATTGATCGAAGTCGCGTCCGGCGTGCGCCCCAACGGGCTGAACCGGGACCAGGCGCGCCGGCTGCAAGCCCGCGGCATGGTGCATAGCTTCGGCAACGGCAATTATCGCGCCACGCTCAAAGGCCGCCTGGCACTGCGCATCAGAGACGCAGTGAGCCACACGGTACAACTCGAGCAGTGACGCATGCGCGCTCCCTCTCGCCGCATGCGGAGAGAGGTGAACGCAAAGGTCCCGTTCTCGCAGCGCGACCGGCGCGCGAGCGTTGTCAAACAGCGATGTCGAACGGCCCGTATCCTGTAGCCCGGATGAGCGGAGCGATATCCGGGTACGATCGACGAGCTTTTATGCCGCTCCCGGATTTCGCTTCGCTCATCCGGGCTACAAACTCTTTGCGGCTCGCTTCCGGCAAGAAAAAAAGAAGGGAAGCGGAACGCCGGCGGACGCGGTAGTCCACGACCCGCACACATACGGCGTGCGGGGCGCGCCACGGAGAAGGCGGCTTGCGCCGCCCCTCCGCTTCGGGCGCGCTCGCCTGCCGGCGTTCCACCACGGCACTTGCGGGGGCGACCGAACGCCACCGCTCAGCTCCAGTTCACGCGCTTCCTGGGACGGATCTACGCAGGGACGGGTGTTATCCGTCCCCTGCCGTCCCAGTACAGCGGGCGATATAGCCCGCAGGCCGGTCGTCGTGCCGGCCGGGCGTTTTGGCCCGGAGCCGCCCGGGAGCGGGGCTGACAGCCCCGCCCGCGGGAACCGCACTCGCCCCTGCCAACCGGCGTCACCCGGCTGGCGTCCCTTAGGGCAAGATTTGATTCGCTGCCTTATGTATCCAAAACGGAGACCTTTGTCAAGAGCGTGTCGTCGAATTAAGGACAGCCTTGGCCGGCATGAGCATTGCGAACGGCGCGATTATCCGCTTCGCTTGGCAAACCATGGCCGACGCCGCAAAGGTGCTGCTGATGCTGTCGGGCGGGCCCGATTCCGCGACGCTGGCCGGTTTTGTCGCGCGCGAGCTGGCGGCCGGGGAGCGGCCGCACGCGGTCTATCTGCGCAGCGGTCATCCGGCGGACGCCAAGGAGATCGAGGCCGCCGAACAGATCGCCGGCCGGATCGGCTGCCGGCTCGAAATCGTCGACATCGCCGAGCTGCTGCGCGCGCTGCAAGGCGACCGCCTGATGATAGCTTCGGAAAATTCGATGCTACCGTTCGGCAACGCAATCGCGCTGTCGCTGATGATGTTGTGCGCGATCTGGGCGCGGGCCGACGCGCTCTATGTCGGTTACCAGCGCGACGATGCAGGAGAAAACGAAGGTTACGCGCGGCCGGCCATGGATCGGCTGGAATATTTGGCCGCCATCGATCGTGACCTTGCGCCGAAAATCATCGCACCATTCCTTGCCATGACCAAGCCCGAAGTGTTCAAGCTCGGCGCGGCGATGAGCATCCCGTACGACCTGACCTGGAGCTGCCTGCGTGCTGACGATTTGCATTGCGGGCAATGCCCCGCTTGCCGCGCGCGGCGCCGCGCATTTGCCGCGACCGGCTTGGTCGATCCGACGCGGTATAAGGAACCGACCGCGTCGGATTCAGCCGCTGCCGGCGTCAGTCCGAGTTGCAATTAAGCTGCAGGCCGTCGCAGCCGGGCTGCCTCCGGAAATTCTCCTCGGCGAAGCGGTTGAAGGTTTCCTTGATCGCGAGCCCGCCATTGGTGTGGTTCATATCGTGATAGACGACGAGATAATGCAGCTGCTGCGGCGTCAGCGGTATCTTCACGACTTTGCACAGCGACATCAGCGGCGGCACGTCGCCGGTCACGCAGGAATCCCCGGTGTCTTGCGGGGTGAATGAGATCTGGCAGGTCGCGTTCGGCGCCGTCATGGAATTCGGGATCGGTGCGCCGACTGGCCCTGAGATGCAGGGCTCGCCTGTCGGCGGAGCCAATCCAGTGGGCCCGACAAAGATGCTGGTCGCCCCGATGTCGGCGGCGATTTCGGGCGGCTCGTCGAGGAACACCGGATTGTCGGTATCGATGTCGCCCTGCAGGATCAGGATCGGCATGGTCTTGAATTTCTGAATGCTCAAATCGCCGCGCGACGCGAAGTAGTGGGCGGAGCGCCAGTTGTAGCCCATCACATGCGCCGCGTCGGGCAAATAGACCGAGGTCGCCACGCCCGGTTGATAGGCGCCCGCCGCTATGGCGGCATTGCTCTGGCTCTGACCGTTGCTGGTCCAGTTCAAAAAGTTCAGCGGAAAGTCGGTAAAGCCTTCGATCACCGAGAACGCCGTGACCGGCGCGCCCTGTTCGACGGCGCGGTAGGTCATGCAGCCACCGTGCGAGTAGCCGTACATCAAGACCTGGCCGTTGACGTTGATCTTGACCTTCTCGCTGGTGTTGCCCAGCAGAATGGAGCCGGTGTGATTGACCAGAAGATCGGCGAGCGCCATCACGTCGGTCACCTCGCCCATGCAGAATTCCACTTTGCCGTCGGACAGCCACGGCGTCGCCGGAGGCGAAAACTGCGGGCTCGATGAGGTGATATTGACGCTCTCGCCGCGGTAGGTTGGGGTCGCGAATACCCAGCCGCGCTTGGCCCAGTCGAGACATTGGCCGAGGCTGTCGGGCACCAGAATGGGCTGACCGTTGGGCCCGATGACGGGCTGGCCGTTGGCGCCGAGCAGAACGGGCTGCTCGGTCCAGCCGGCCGCGGTGACGACACCGTTGAGATTGCCGCCGTCGGTGCTGCCGGTGCCGCCGTGGTTAAAGATGACCACGGGATAGGGGCCGCCCTCGGGCGGCGCGCAAACCAGGGCGTAGATCTTGTTGCCCTGAACGGTGTAGGTGCCGACGCTCCAGGCGACCGGAGAGTAATAAGGCGAGTGCGAGTTTGAGATCATGCCCGCCACCGTCACCCACGGACCCTCGGCGGCGCTGCCGACGCCGTGCTGATCGAACAGCACGGTGGATTTGCCGTCGGAAAATTTTGCGGCGGCGGTCTGCGGATCGTCGCCGGTTGCCTGCGCCGAGGCGCGCGCCGCCGCGCTGAAGGTGCCGAGGGTTTTGCCGCCGGCGCTGGCGAACAGTTCGAGATGGCCTTGGCTCGTCGCCACGTCGGGCGCGACCGTTTGCGGCGCCCAGTAATTGAGGGCCAGCACGCCAGCAGGGAAGGTCCACGCGTAGGCCTTGTAATGCGTTCCCGACGGCGTCGTATGCGATGTGCCGGTTGTCGCCGCAGGGACGGTGCCCAGCGTGACCAGCGCTCCGGTGTTCTGGTCGACCGCCTGGATGGTGACGGTCTCGCCGGATTTTTCGACATAGCCCTTAAGCGTTACCGCGGCCGTGGGATCGGCGACGGTTCGGCTCGACGGGCTGGTCACAGCGTCGGCCCGAACCGGCAGACGGTCCAACAGCGTGAATGCGCACAGGCAGGAGATAAAGATGACGAGGGAGCGAATACCGAGCATGGCGAATCCCTTTCCCGGTGAGGTCTGGGCAGCGGCTCTAGTGGATCGACTCTGGTGGCTCCCTTATCGCCATGGACAGCGGCGGTTGTAAGGCGGGCGGCGCGCACGCCTCTAGGCTCGCACGCTCACATCGAGGTCGATGGATCAATTGGTCAATGTCCGCTGCGCCCCCGAAAAGCGGACTAACCACCACAATCGCGGCAAGTCCGCTTTGGGCCATCAACAGACGAACGGCAGTGCAGCAAACTCGGAAGGTTCAACCAGCTACGCGGTGCGTTCGACCCGGCTATCAATTTCGCTGCGCAGCGCGCCGAAATCGATCGGTTTGGTCAGAAGTGCCTCAGCGCCTCGTTCCAATGCCTTACGGTTGGTCTCGGCGTCTCCGTAGGCCGTTATCATAATGACCGGCACGTCGGGCCGTAGAGCTTTGGCCCTAGGTAAGAGTTCGAGGCCGGTCATCTGCGGCATGTTGATGTCGGACAGGATCAGAATCAGCGAGGCGTCGCCGGCATTGCCGATCTTCTCGAGTGCCTCTGCACCGGATCGAGTAAAGTCCATAGTAAAACGACCACCGCGCAGGTCTCGCCGGAACTGCTGGCGAAACAGCGTCTCCACGTCAAGCTCGTCATCGACCACGAGAATCAAAAGGTTCATGAGTCCTCCGGCTAATGCATCTTGCTCGCCAGCGAGATACCGAATCTATGCCCAACGTCACAGGTAATAGGAGGCACCATTGGCAATAAGCAGCCCCACGCGCGTCCTCCTTGATCTCAATGGTGGCTAGGCGGCAGTCCGAGGCAGGATAATCCGAAATTCTGTGAACTCGCCGGGCATGGTGTCGACCTCTATCGCGCCAGCATGTTGCTTGACGATGATGTCATGGCTGATCGAGAGCCCAAGGCCGGTGCCCTCGCCGGCGGGCTTGGTGGTGAAGAACGGATTGAACATCTTCTCCTTCACTTCGGGCGGGACGCCGGTACCATTGTCGCGAATCGTGATTTGCACACTGTCGCCGAGGCTTCTGGTTGAAGCGGTGAGAATAGGCTCATAACCACTGTCATCGGCCTCTCCCTGACGCGTGGTTGCCGCGTAGAAACCATTGGCAATCAGGTTGAGCAGAACCCGGGTGATCTCCTGCGGGAAGACATCGGCTTCACCAGCCTCAGGATCGAAGGACCGCTCCAAGGTGATCGAAAAGCCCTGCTTCTCCGCTCTCGCGCCGTGATAGGCCAGATTGAGGCTTTCCTCGACCAGGGCATTGACGTTGACCGGACGGCGCTCGCCTGATCCCTCCCGTGAATGCAGCAGCATATTCTTGACGATCGAATCGGCCCGCTTGCCGTGCTGCGCGATCTTGTCGAGGTTGCCCCGCAAAGCGTCGGTCAGTTCAGCGATCTCTGCCCGCCTGCTGCCATCAAATGTCCCACTCTCAACCGCTTCCTGAAGCTCATCGAGCAATTCGACTGACAGACCAGAGAAATTATTGACGAAGTTGAGTGGATTCTTGATCTCGTGGGCAATGCCGGCAGTGAGTTGACCGAGAGAAGCCAGTTTCTGCGTCTGTACCAGACGATCTTGAGCAGTTCTTAAATTGTGTAGCGACTTGGACAGGTCCGCCGTGCGTTGACGCAATTCGTTGAGCAAGCGCGTATTTTCAATGGCGATAACGGCCTGCGCGGCGAAGTTTTGCACCAGCGCAATTTGCTTGTCGGCGAACGGCCGCACCATCTGGCGATAGATGACAATGGCGCCGACGAGCTCATCTTCTTTGAGCATGGGGACTACGAGTTCGGTCCGCGCGCCGGCGGTATCGGCAAGCGCTACGATGAAGCGATTGCCGTCAAGGTAGCTCTGGTCAAGCCGAAGATCGGAAATATGGATGACTTGTTTGCGTTTAATGACGCGGTCGAGCGGGGTGCCGGGATTTTGGCTTATGTCGACCATCGGCTCCCGGCGATAGTGGTCCGCATAGTAAGAGTCGCCATGAACCGCCACTGCGCGCAAGCAATTTCCCTCGCGCAGGAACAGATTGCCCAGCTTCGCTTCGCAGATGCGCGTCGCGTTCTCCAGCATCGCATTGAATACTGGCTCCAGCTCGCCCGGCGAGCTGCTGATGACCTTAAGCACATCCGCCGTCGCAGTCTGCTGTTGCAGGGATTCGCGCAGCTCGCTCAGCAGCCGCGTGTTCTCGACGGCAATGACGGCCTGAGAGGCGAAGTTCGTCAATAGCTCGATCTGCTTCTCCGTGAACGGACGCACTTCGTTGTTGTAGATACCGATAGCGCCGACGAGTTCATCGTCCCGCAGCATGGGCACGGCGAGTGCTGTTCTCATGCCACCGACCTTGGCAAGCACGGAACTGGCATAGGACTCTTCAGCGGAGATGTCGGTGACGTGAACGAGTCTCTTGGTGCGCACCAATGGGCCGAGGATCGATTTTTCTAGCTCAACAATTGGATCGCGTTGCCGCATTGCGACGAGCTTCGGCGCAGCGTTATGCAGGGCGACGACGCGCATATTCTTGCCGTCGAACAGAAGGAGATTGCCAAATTGCGCGTCACATATACGTGTTGCGTTTGCCAGCATGGCACGAAAAACGGGCTCAAGTTCGCCCGGTGAACTCGAGATCGCTTGCAACACCTCGGATGTTGCCGTCTGCTGCTCCAACGATTCACGCAGCTCATTGAGCAGTCGCGTGTTCTCGACGGCAATGACGGCCTGGGCGGCAAAGTTGGTTAGCAGTGCGATCTGCTTGTCGGTGAACGGACGCACTTCGTTGTTGTAGATACCGATAGCGCCGACGAGTTCGTCGTCCCGCAGCATGGGCACAGCGAGTGCGGTTCTCATGCCGCCGACCCTGGCAAGCGCCGAACTGGCATAGGGCTCTTCGGCGGTAATATCGGCGACGTGAACAAGCATTTTGGTGCGTACCAATGGGCCGAGGATCGATTTTTCCAGCGGAACGATTGGATCACGCTGCCGCATCGCCATGTGCTCCGGCGCGGCGTTATGCATGGCGACGACGCGCATGTTCTTGCCGTCGAACAGAACGAGATTGCCGAAGCGAGCGCCGCAGATGCGTTGGGCGTTGGATATGATGGCTTCGAAGACTGGCTTTAGATCGCCGGGAAACGAGCTGATGACGCGCAGCACTTCTGCCGCGGCAGTCTCTCGCTCTCGTGCCTCGTCAAGTTCGCGCGCTTGACGCTCAATCTGCTCTTTGAGATCGGCAACAGACGAGTTGGCTCGGCGCCCGGCCTTCAACGCGGTGTTGCGTTTTGCCTTCATCATATAGTGCCGCGCCTTCGTTGGTTTGAGGCTTGTCGTACGACGCCGTCTCACCTAGTCCTCCCACTGGGCGAACGATCTTACCCTACCACATCATGGGGTCCGTTGTGCGCCACAGCAAAATCCGCCGCCGATTGGCAGCTTCGGGTCATTAGCGGACATGAACTGCTTAAACCGTGATGTCCGCTTTTACCCCGAAAGCGGAAGGGCCGAGACAAGCCCGGCCATGACGGTTGAATAATCACAGCCCCAAATACGCCCGCCTGATCTCCGGCTTGGCCGCCAGCTCCTTCGGCACCCCCTCCATGAAAATGCGGCCTTCGGCGACGACATAGGCGTAGTCGGAGAGCGCCAGCGCGAGGTGGACGTTCTGCTCGACGAGCAGAATAGTCAGTCCGGCTTCCTTCAATGTCTTGAGCGTCGCCAGCAACTGATAGACGACGACCGGTGCAAGCCCGAGCGAGAGCTCGTCGATGATGAGAATGTCGGGATCGGACATCAGGCCGCGCGCGATCGCCACCATCTGCTGCTCGCCGCCCGACAGCGTGCCGGCGAGCTGGCGCTTGCGCTCGGCGAGCCGCGGGAACAGCGTGAACACCTGGTCGAGCCGCTCGGCATATTTGCCCGCGGCGCGCTTGGAGAAGGCGCCCATTTCCAGGTTTTCGGCGACGCTCATGGTGGCGAACAATTGCCGGCCTTCCGGCACCAGCGCGAAACCGCGCGCCGCCTTGGCGTGGCTCGGCAGATGGGTGACGTCCTCGCCTTCGAAACTGACCTTGCCGCGCCACGGCGCGATCGAGCCGGCGACCGCGCGCAGCGTCGTGGTCTTGCCGGCGCCGTTGGCGCCGACGATCGCGGTCAGCGCGCCGCGCCGGGCTTTCAGCGACAACCCCCACAGCACCTGCACCTCGCCGTAACCGGCTTCGAGGTTCTCGACCGTCAGCAGCGCTTCGGGCTGCGACACCTCGGACGTTGTGGCGTTGAGCATCGAAGCATCAGCCATTGGCCGCGCCTCCGTGCAATTGTTCGGCGAGCTTCGGATCGCCGAGATAGGCCTCGATGACTTGTGGATTGCGCGCGACCTCGGCGGGCAGGCCCTCGGCGAGCTTCTCGCCGTAATTGAGCACGACGATGCGGTCCGACAGGCTCATGATCGCCTGCATCAGATGCTCGATGATCAGGATGGTGACGCCGGAATCGCGGATGCGGCGGATGACGCCGATCATGTGCTCGACTTCGGTGGGGTTGAGCCCGGCCAGCACCTCGTCGAGCAGCAGCAGCTTCGGTTGCGCGGCGAGCGCACGCGCCAGCTCGAGCCGCTTCTTGCCGGCAATGGTCAGCTGCAATGCCAACATGTCGATGCGGTCGTCGAGGCCGGTCAAATGCACCGCGTCGCGCGCCGCGTCGTGGGCGCGCGCGAGCGGCAGATTCTCGCGGCCGAAACAGGCGCCGACCGTGCAGTTGTCGAGCACCGTCATATTGGTGAGCGGCTGCACGATCTGATGGGTGCGCGCCAGCCCGTGGCGGGCGACGAGAAACGGCTTCGCGCCGGTGATGTCGATGCCGTTGAACACGATCTTCCCGGTATTCGGCGCGAATACGCCGTTGATCAGATTGAACAGCGTCGATTTGCCGGCGCCGTTCGGCCCGATCAGGCCGAGGATCTCGCCCGGCTGGATGACGAAGCTCAGATTGTTGACCGCCTGCAAGCCGCCGAAGCGCTTGCTGACACGGTCGAGCGCCAGCAGCGCCGTCATTCGAGCACCCGCTGCAAACGGGGGAACCGGCTGTAGAGGAAGCCCATCAGGCCCGATGGGAAGAACAGCACGATGAGGAGGAGCAGCACGCCGGCAACCACCAGCTGGAAATTCGAGAACGTCGACGAGGTCAGCAGATAGCCGCGCAGCTCCTCGTAGAGATAGGCGCCGAGCGCCACCCCGGTCACGGTGCCCTGGCCGCCCAGCATGCAGATGACGATCGCCTCGGTCGACAGCGTCAGGTCGAAGGCGTCCGACGGCTGGATGAAGGCGCCTTTGAAAAAATAAAGCCCGCCGGCGATGGCGGGCAAAAAGGCGGACGCGCTGTAAGCAAAAGCTTTATAGCGCGGGGTCGGCACGCCGAGGATGGCGGCGGCGTCCTCGTTCTGGCCGATGGCGAGCAGGCCCAGACCGAATTTCGAGGTCTTGATGGCGTAGCTCAGATAGAGCGAGGCGCCCATCACCGCGACGAACAGGAAATAGATCACCCACAGCGCTTGCGACGAGCCGCCCAGCGGGGCGAACACCTGCGGCGAGATATAGATGCCCGACGAGCCGCCCCATGGCGTGAAATTTTCGGTAAAGGCCTGCACACCCTCGACGATGCCGATGGTGGAGAGCGCGAAGAACGGACCGCGCAGCCGCAAAATGCCGACGCCGAACAGGAACGACAGCACGGAGACGCCGGCGCCGGCCGCAATCAGGCTCGCGGCGAGCGACCAGGCATAGGAGCTGACCAGCCAGATGCAGATATAGCCGCCCAGGCCGAAGAAGACGATGCTGCCGAAATTGATATAGCCGGCATAGCCCAGCATCAGATTGAGATTCGACGCGAGCGTGATGTAGACGCAAGCGAGCGCCAGGCTCTCGCGCAGCTCGACGTCGTTGCCGATCGCTGGCGCCGCCGCGAACACGGCGATGACCAGCGCGATGATCCAGAAGAACGGGCGCCGCAGCATCTAGAGCGCTCCGCGCCGCGACGCGAATATGCCGCCGGGAAACGCGATCAGCACCAAGACGAACAGCGCGAATTCGATCACCAGCGTCCAGCTCACCGGCACGAATGGCGTGACCAGGCCTTCGAGCAGGCCGAGCGCGACGCCGCCAAGCAGCGCGCCGACCGGATTGCCGAAGCCGCCGAGCACGGTGACGATGAAACCCTTGAGCTGATAGCCGTCGCCGGAAAGGATGGTGAAGGGAAACAGCGTGCCGATCAGCATGCCCGACACGCCGGCGAGCGCGACGCCGACGCCGACCGAGATGGCGAGCAGCCGCGTCGTCGGGATGCCGACCAGTTCGGCGGCCTCGCGATTATTGGCCACCGCGCGCATCGCCTTGCCGGTGCGGGTGTAGTGCAGAAAGACGTAAAGCAACCCGGCGATCACCGCCGCCAGTACGGCGGCGAGAATATGCGCGCCGGGAAAGGTGTAGCGGCCGACGGTGATGCCGGGCAGCGACACTTCGACGTTGAACAAAGCGGTGCCCCACACCGCGGTGCCGACGCCGATCAGGATGAGATTGACGGCAAAGGTCGACAACAGGCTCATCAGCGGCGGCCGACCGACCATGCGATGAATGGCAATCCAGTACAGCGCCAGGCCGACGAAAAAGCCGCCGATCAAAACCGGCGGCAAGGTCAGATAAGGCGATATGCCGAGCGCATTCGCCAACAGATAAAGCGCCATCATGCCGGCGACGATCATGGCGCCGTGGGTGAGGTTGATGACGTCCATGACGCCCCAGATCAGGGTGAGCCCCATGGCGGCCAGTCCGTAGACCAGCCCCACCAGCACGCCGTCGACGATCGAAGCGAGGATGCCGAGCATAAGAGTAAGGGATCGCGGCCGGCGCCAAATGCGCCGGCCCGGTTCCTAGTGTAGGCCGGTTACTGGCTGGCCGAGATCGGATAGATGAGATCGGCGGACTTCGCCGCGAGCGGCCACACCACCTGGCGGCCCGGCTTGTCGTTCACCTTTTGCCACTGCGCCAGCACCATTTCATGCGTCGCCTGCAAGCCGTGATGGCCGGGGTCGGTCATGAATTTGACGTGGCCAAAGAAGGTGGTGATGTCGGTTGCGTTGAGCGCCGCCGTCACCTTTTCTGGATCGATCGAGCCGGCCTGTTCGATGGCGTGCTGCAGCACCACGCCGCTCGTATAGCCGGACGCCGCGTGATAATCCGCCTTGGCGTGGAACTTGTCCTGGAACGCCTTGGCGAATTCCGCCGTGGTCGGCCCGAATTGCGGCTTGTAGGAGACCTGGACTTCCCATTGCGACGGCACGGTCACGCCCATCGCGGAGGGTCCGAGCTCACCGAACTTGTCGTCGGCCGGCGCGACCAGGATCGACACCCACTTCATGCCGGCTTTCTGGTCGTACATCTGGCGGGCCAGCGTCGCGCCGTCGGAATAATGGCCGCCGCCCATGAAGGCGTCGGCGTTCGACGAGATGATCTTGTTGACGATCGGGCCGAAGTCGGTGGTGGACGGCGCGTAGGATTCATCCATCACGACCTGCAGGCCGGCCGCCACGGCTTGATCCTTGGCCGCCTTCATCACGTCCTTGGAGAACGGATCGTCGGAATAGACCATGGCGATCTTGGCATGGGGATTCTTCTCTTTGAGCGCCTCGATGGCGCCGGACATGTAATGCGTGGCCGAGGTGATCACCATGAACAGGTATTTGTTGCCGAGCTCGAAGGGCTTTTCCTCGGCGCCGCCAGAATCGATCATGATCTTCTGGTACTGCTCGGAAATGACCGCGGCCGGCGCGGTCAGGCCCGACGAATAGGGGCTGAACAAAAATTGGGCATGGTCCTGATTGATCAGCCGGGTGTAGAGCTGCTGGACGCGGCCGCCGACCGACTGGTCGTCATAGCTGACGAATTTGACCATGTATTTCTTGTCGCCGACCTTGATGCCGCCTTTGGCATTGACCTCGTCGCGCCAGAACTCGTAACCGCGCTGCTGGCCCAATGAATCGACGTTGAGCGGGCCGGTCTGCAAGTCGGTGAAACCGACGGTGATGGTGTCTTCGGCGAATGCCGGCGCGGCAAACAACGTCGCGGCGGCGGCCAATAAGCAAAGCCGTTTCATAAGTTCCTCCCTGTGCGACCCCTCAATGGGATCGCGGTCACGCTATTGCCCGGCCTTAAGCGTTGTTCGGCCAGGTCCCCGGGTAGCCCCCACTTCGCCGGAAGCATTGCATAGTCGGGAAATAAAGGCCATCCGGTGCAGCCCATCGGCGGCCACGATGACGGCGGCCGGGAGCACTGTCACCGCGACAAAATCTCGCGTCGCACGGCAACCGGGCTCAATTCCTGTGCTAAGCTGCCGCTATATCGCGCGCCGCCTGTCCCCTTTACCATAGCCGCGTTTTGGTACCTTGCGGTTGCCGCGATCGACCAAAAAAGACTGGGAGGAACCTTCATGCCTATGCCCCGAACAGTGCTCGCCCGCGTCGCCACGATGGCGGCGGCCATCGCGCTCACTTTGGCCTCGGCCGCCGGCGCCGACGCGCAGACCAAAGTCACCATCGGCAAGGTGATCGGCGGCGACGGTTTCCACGTACCGACCTATGTCGCGCTGGACGAGGGCTTCTTCAAAGCCGAAGGCCTTGACGCGACGCTGGTCGAATTGCAGGCCCCCGCCCAGGTGACCGCCGTGCTGTCCGGCAATCTCGACTGCGCGCCGATCCCTTCAGGCGGCGCGCAGGCGGCGTTGAGCGGCGCCAAGATCGAATACATCGTCGGCGAGTCGCTCAAATCGCAATGGACCCTGACCACGCGGCAGGACATCGCCAAGGCGGAAGATCTCAAAGGCAAGACGCTGGGTCTCGGCCGGCCCGGCGGCGCCGACTATGACGAGGTGCAGGCGGTGCTGCACCGCTTCTTCCACATGGACGCCGGCAAGGACTACAAGGTCATCTCGTTCCAGGGCGAGCCGGAGCGCATCGCCGCCATGGTCAATAACGACATCCAGGGCGCCTCGCTGTCGATTCCGCACGCGGTGATCGCCCAGCAGACCGGCTTAAAGGTGCTGTTGCGCACCGGCGACTATATCCCGCGCGCCGGCGGCACCATCTGGTGCATGCGAAGCTTCGTCGAGCAGCATCCGGATACGGTGAAGAAGATCATCCGCGCCATCGCCAAGGCGGTGATATATTTCCGCACCAACAAGGAAGGCTCGATCAAGGTGATGGAGCATCACATCGGCAGCATCAAGTCCGACGCCGAAGCCGGCGCTATCTGGGATCAACTGCACGAATTCCTACGGCGCCGAGGTACCGAAGGATCTGTTCGCGGATATCCTGGAATCGCGGCGCCAGACCATGATCGCGGCGCGGCAATGGCCGGCCGACAAGCCATTGCCCGATCCGGAATCGTTCCTGGCGCGCAACCTGCTCAATTCGACGCTCAAGGACATGAATTACGTGCCGGCCAATATCGCGGCGCCGACGAAATCGAATTGAAAATCATCCGCTCCCCGCAAAAGGGGGCGGATGAAGCTTAATCCCCGCTGCCGTGCTGCGGGCGCCAGCGGCTCATGCGCTCTTCGAGGAGCTTGACCAGCCCGGTCATGACCAGCGACAGCGCGGCGAACACGATCAGGCCGGCGAACACGACGTCGACCTTGAACTCGCTCGCGGCGCGGACCATGACCACGCCGAGGCCGTCCTGGGAGCCGAAGAATTCCGCCACCACGACGCCGAGCACGGCGCGGCCGATGGCGAGCCGCAAGCCGACGATGATGAAAGGCAGCGCGTTCGGCACCACGACGAGCCGCGCGATATCCCATTCGCCGGCGCCGAACGAGCGCACCACATCGATCAGAAGCCTGTCGGCGTTGCGCACGCCTTCGTAAGTGTTGATCAACAGCGGGAACAGCGCGCCGAGGAAGACGATGGCGACCTTGGACCACAGCCCGAGCCCGAACCACAGCAGCAACAGCGGCAGAAAGACGAGCCGCGGCGTGGCGTTAAACGCGGTGATGAACGGATCGAACATGGCGTCGAGCGTGCTGGAGCGGCCGAGCAGGATGCCGAACGGCAGGCCGGCCAGGATCGCAAGCCCAAGCCCGACGGCAAAGGCGCCGGCGCTCACGCCGAGCGGCGCCCAGATCGAACCGGTGGCGAACATGCGCCATAGCGTGCCGGCGATGTCGCTCGGCACGGTGAAGAACAGTTTGGTGCCGGCTTTCATCGGCACCAGATCGGGCAGGAATTGCCACACCAGAAGAAGAAGGACGATGCCGCCGGCGCCGAGCGCGGTCGGCTCGATGCGCCGCCACAGCCGGCGTGCCGGGGCCGCGGCGTCCGACGCGCCGGCCACAGAGAAATCGGCCTGGAGCTCGGCCATCGTTACTATCCTTTCCGCCACGGAAACGCGCTGCGCTCGGCGAAGCGGATGCCCTCGGTCAGCACCACCGCGATGACCATCACGGTGAGAATGCAGGCGAACATCTTATCGATGGCGAACAGGTCGCCGAAGCGCGAGATGGCAAAGCCGATGCCCTCGGACGCGGCGAAGAATTCACCGACCAAGACGCCGATCAGGGCGCGGCCGATGGCGATGCGCGCGGCGGCGACCACGTAAGGCAGCACGCTCGGCAACAGCACCTTGCGATACAGGTCCCACTCGCCGCCGCCGAGCGAGCGCACCACGTCGATCAGCCGGCGGTCGACCGCGCGCACGCCGGCGCAGGCATTGAAGATGAACGGGAACACCGCCAGCGAAAACACGATGATGGTCTTGCCCGGCAGGCCGACGCCGAAAAAGATGACGAGCAGCGGCGCCAGCGCCACCAGCGGGCTCGCATAGAAAATCGTCATCAGCGGATCGAGCGCATAGCCGACCCGCAGCCGCCAGCCCATGACGATGCCGAGCGGCACGCCGATGACGACGGCCGCGCCAAGGCCGAGGAAGAACGGCACCGCGCTGACCGCGAGATCGTCGACCAATTCGCCGCTCTGAATCAGATCCACAAAGCCGGCGGCGATCAGGCTCGGCTTGCTGATGAACAACGGATTGAACGGCACGACCAGAAAGATCGCCTGCCAGGCGGCGAAGAACAGCACCACGGCCAAACCGCCGAGCAGGACATTGCGGTAGCGCGCCATGAGGTGCGGCTGAATGACGGTTTGCTCAGTCATCGCCTAGACCACGATCTCGTCTTTCAGCGTGTTCCAGATTTCGAGCTTCAGCTCGTTGAACTGCGGCGTCACCCGCATTTCGTAGTCGCGCGGCCGCGGCAGGTCGATGGCGAAGGTCATCTTGGCGCGGCCCGGGCGCTTGCTCATGACCATGACGCGGTCGGACAGATAGATCGCCTCGTCGATCTGGTGGGTGACGAACAGCACGGTCTTCTTCGCCTCGCGCCAGACGCGAAGGAGCTCGACCTGCATCAAGTCGCGGGTCTGCGCGTCGAGCGCGGCGAACGGCTCGTCCATCAACAGCACGTCGGGATCGGTCGCCAGCGCCCGTGCCAGGCCGACGCGCTGCTTCATGCCGCCCGACAATTCATGCGGATAATGATGCTCGAAGCCGGCGAGCCCGACCAAGGCCGAAAGCCGCGCCGCGATGGCGCGGCGCTTGGCGGCGGGCACCTTCTTCAGCTCCAGCCCGAGCTCGATATTGTGTTCCACCGTGCGCCACGGCAACAGCCCGAAATCCTGGAACACCATGGCGCGGTCGGTGCCCGGCCCGGCAAGCTTCTTGCCGTGCATCGTGATCTCGCCGGAATCCGGCTTGATCAGGCCGAGCAGAATATTGAGGAAGGTGCTTTTGCCGCAGCCCGACGGCCCGACGATCGACACGAACTCGCCTTCGGCAACGTCGATATCGAAGCTGCCCAGCGCCCGCACCGGCGCGCGGTTCGGCGGCCGAAAGGTCAGACTGACGTTACGACCCTGGATATACGCCGCCATGAGGCCCGGTCCCGACGCGCCGACATTGGCTGCACTCAAGCATACGGCGCGCGAATGTCCAGCCCGCCGCAGGGCGGCGGGCTTGCCGGAAATTAGCGAGCCCTGGCGCGAACCGGCAGCAGCACCGGCCGCGGATTCTCGATCGGCCGCAGGAAAAGCCACTCGAAATAGGTCGTGGCGTGCCGTTCTTGTCGCGGCTGTTGCCGCTGCTTCGGCTGCTCGACCACAAAGGTGTTGCGGCACTGCCTGGAACAGTAGCGCCCCTTGCCGAACAAGCCGCGCCGGTAGGAAACGAGACCGATACCGTGGTTGCAGTTGGGATTTGAGCATTTCATGACACTTGCTCCGCGTTTGGGTTCCACCTGGGATTCCACCTGGACCGGGGGTCCTTTAACGGTGGGACACGGACGCGGGAGAAAGGTTCAAGCCCCGGTGGCGCCGGGATTTCCCTTATGCATCATGGTGCTATACGCGGTTGCCTGGGCTATGCGTCTTTCCAGGCGGGACCAAGCGCCGGAGGCGGCGGGGCGCCGATCCGCGGCATGCATGGAGACGAAAAATGCGAATGCCTTTGCTCCTGATCGGCATCATCGTTCTGGCGGCGGGGCTTTTCTTCATGGGCCAGGGCGCCGGCTACATCCGCTGGCCGGCCGAGAGCTTCATGGTCAGCGCGACGCGGTGGATCTATTACGGCGGCGCCATAGCGCTTGTCGGGCTCCTCATCGTGCTGATCGCGCGACGGTAAAAGGTGCGCCCGACATGCTGACCGTCGCTTTCGTCATCCTCACCGTTGCGGTGGCCTTGGGCGCCATGCTCGCGGTGCTGCATCTGCGGACCAACAGAACTTCGACACCACCATGGCCGCTAGGCGCGCTGCACGGCATTCTCGCCCTCGCCGGCCTCGGCTGCCTCGCGCTGGCGCTACGCGGCCCGCCGCGCGGCCTGCAACAAGGCACCGCCTCGTTCGGCATCATCGCCGCCGTGCTGTTCGTGCTCGCGGCCTTGCTCGGCGCAAGACTCCTCGCCGCGCGCATCTTCAAGAAACCGATCGGCGGCGGAATCATCGCCATTCACGCCACGCTCGCCGTGAGCGGGTTTGTTATTCTGGCGGCGTATGTGTTTGCGGGGTAGCGGCAGCGCTCTTTCGCCAAGCAGCAATATAGTATTCATAGGGGTAATAGGAAACCTTCGTTGCTCCAATGGCTTAGACAGATGCGCATGTGAATGCGGCGGCGTAATTCACACAGTCAGTCAATCTCATCCATCCCCCACCAGTTCCCTTTCGTGCCAGCGCTCAAAACGCGCCAAAGTCGTATCCGGCAGTTCACGAATACTCAGGACCGGCAATTGCAGAACCTCCCGAACCCGCCGAGCAAGCCGGTCCGCCATCAAAGGATAATGCTGATTACCTAAAATGAGTGAAAACCCGCCGGCTAGCCGGACCTTGTTGATATAATTTTTCGGCATCATCCGTGCTATGAACATTGGCTTCACACCAAAGTGGGCACACATCGCCAGCTTGATCTCAAATTCCTCTAAATCGATGTAGGCGAGCTGGTTCTTGATCTCGACACCGTAGCGCACACCGTCCCTCTCGATCAGCCGATCCAAATCATGATTACTCTCCGTCCACCGCCGACCATCCACTTCGCGCACCTTCTTTTGCCTGATCCGAAATCCAATCTGCGCAAAACCGGCATCCGCCAGGATTTCACCATGATGCCCCACGGCGCGCGTAAATTCCGGATCGGAAAACTCCGCAATGAGGCCTAACGTCTCTGCGATCTGGCGTCGCGCATAGCGATGCCGTAGCGACCAATAAAAATGCGCTACGTGATGGGCGGTCTGTTCTTCACTGAAACTAATCGCGCCTTCATGAACAAGTTCATTCAAGGCCTTGTTCGTAATCCAGTGGAAGAACTGTTTCTCAAGTCCAATCACAAGTTGGCGACCGTAATAAACGATCTTGGAGTCCCTCGGAAAATATTTGTCTAGAAGAACTTCTTTCGCCTCGTCAACAACGCGATCGCGCGGACGCCGATCGCGCTCTTCCAAATATTCATGATCGTACTCGTCGGACATGCCATCCTTAAGGGTAGCGAACCCGTCCGATATTGACCAGCACCGCTAAGCCGCTCGGCTCTTTGCTGCACACCTCCTAGTTCCACGAAACCACTACTTGGAGCAGTGCAATTTGAACCCGAAGCTTTCCCTACCCCTCAATCGCCCGCGCCAACCCCTCCGCCGCTTCCCGCAGCGCGCCAAGATGCGCGCGGGCGAAATCCTCAGTGCTGCCGGCGCCGGCGACCCAGAGCAGGCTGATGCAGGCCGCGACTTGCGCGCCGACCATGACCGGAACCGCGATCGAGCTGACATCGCCGCCGACATCGTCGGCGCCCGCCCAATAGCTCGGCTCGCGCACGCCGTAGCCGTGCGCGCGGGTCTCGTCGAGGATGTGGCGCACCGCCGACGGCAGCGCGGCGAGCTTGTCGTCGGGGTGCGTGGAGCGGCGCAAGCGCTCGAGCAGGCGCTCGCGTTCCGGCGGCGGGCAGAAGGTCAGGTAGGCGCGGCCCATCGCCGATTTCAGGAGACTCGGGCGCCGGCCGACCGCGTTGCGGTTGATGACGAAGGGCGCATGGCGGCGCGAAGACTCCAGGATCACCATGGAGGCGCCGCGGCAGATGCCGATGTCCGCCGGCCAGATCACCTTCTTGCCGAGCGCGTCGAGGACGGGGACCGCCAGATCGGCCAGCGTGCGGTGGCGGGCGCCGAAGCTGGTCTCGCCGAACAGCTTCGGTCCGGGGCGGTAGATCGCGCCGTCGCGGCCGGTCTGGATCCAGCCGCCCTCCTCCAGCGTTTTCAGCGCCCGCAGCAAAGTGGCGCGCGGCAGCCGGGTGCGCCGGTACAGATCGTTGAGGCTGACCGTCTCGGCCTCGCGCACGCATTCGAGGACTTGCAGGCCCCGTTCCAGGGCGCGCACGCTCTTGACCTTGGCCACCTTGCCTCCTTGGCTGGCAAATCCACTTTTCACCAGGTGAAATCGGCGGTTGATTAGTCCGCCGGCAGGGCCATAGTCAATGAGAGGACCGCGAAGTTAAGAACCCGGCTGCCAAGGAGCCTACCAGGGAGCATGTCATGAGCAACGCCGCCGCCACGCAAAACGTCACGCCGATCCGCAGCAACGCGACGCCGTTCGAGGTCGAGCGCCTGGGCGCAAAACTCGGCGCGGAAATCCACGGCATCGATCTCAAAGAGTCGCTGGACCGCGACACCTTCGCCGCCTTCGAGACGGCGCTGGTGGAGAACAAAGTGCTAGTGGTGCGCGAGCAGAACCTGACCACGGAGCAGCATGTCGCCTTGAGCCGCCGGTTCGGCGAGCTCGAAGTGCATCCGATGCGGCCCCAAGGCGCGTTTCCGGAAATCCTGGTGCTCGACAACCACAAGGACAATCCGGTGCTGTCGACCGACGTCTGGCACAGCGACACCACGTTCCGCAAAAACCCGACCAAATACACCATCCTGCGCTGCGAGATCATGCCGAAACTCGGCGGCGATACGCTGTTTGCGGATATGGAAGCGGTCTACGAGGGCTTAAGCCCGACGTTCCGGACCATGATCGACGGGTTAAAGGCGGTACACGATTTCAAGAACTTCCGCGTGCTGTACAAGAATACGGACGAGGATCGGGCGAAGCTCCGTAAGATGGAGGAGCTGTTTCCCAATCCGACGCATCCCGTCGTGCGCACGCATCCGGTCACCGGCCGCAAGTCCATTTACGTCAATCCGCAATTCACGCTGCGCATCGCCGATCTCGAACCGGACGAGAGCGACGCGATCCTCGACGTGCTGTTCGCGCAAGCGCACGTGCCCGAATATCAATTCCGGGTGCGCTGGACGCCGGGCGCCATCGTGTTCTGGGACAATCAATCGACGCAGCATTACGCCGCCAACGACTATTATCCCGAACGGCGGCGCATGGAGCGGACCGCCGTGGTCGGCGAAATGCCGTTTTGAACGGATACATCGCACCAAGCGGCGCGCCGTCGCAGGCTTCGCCCCGGCGCTCGCCAAGCGCGCCGCGGGGATGATAGGCATAAGCAAGACCGGCGGTGAAGGTCGCGGGCGGACGGAGTAGCGCCCGGTGCGGGCCATGAGGGAGGACAGCCATGACAATCGCGCGCAGACATATTCTTGAGCTGGCGGCGGGCGCGCTCGCGCTGCCGGCGCTGCCACATTTCGCGCGCGCCGATAGCTATCCGTCGCGGCCCATCCACATGATCGTCGACTTGCCGCCGGGCCTGTCGCCCGACGTGATGGCGCGGCTGCTGGGACCGCCGTTGTCGGATCGGCTCGGCCAGCCGATCGTCATCGAGAACCGGCCGGGCGCCGGCGGCAATATCGGCGCCGAAGCGGTGGTGCGGTCGCCGCCGGACGGCTACACGCTGTTGGTGATGATCTCGGGGAACGCGGCGAACGCGGCGCTCTACCCGAATCTCAGTTTCAATTTCGTCCGCGACATCGCGGCGGTGGCGTTCCTCGGCTACACGCCGTTCGCCATGGTGATCACGCCGTCGCTGCCGCCAAAGACGCTCCCCGAATTCATCGCCTATGCCAAGGCTAATCCGGGCAAGATCAACATGGCCTCGCCCGGCACCGGCACCGCGCCGCATCTCGCCGGCGAATTGTTCAAGATGATGACCGGCGTCGACCTGACCCACGTCGCCTATCGCGCCAATTACATGCCCGATCTGCTCGGCGGCCAGGTGCAAGTCGCGTTTATCTCGACCGCTCCGGTGCTCGGCTATATCGCCAGCAGCAAGCTGCGCGTGCTCGGCGTGACCAGCGCCGAGCGCTTGAGCGTGCTGCCCGACGTGCCCGCCATCGGCGAGGTCGTGCCGGGCTATGAGGGCAGCGGCTGGGCCGGCGTCGGCGCGCCGAAGGACACGCCGGCCGAGATCGTCGATCGGCTCAACAAGGAGATCAACACGGTGATGGCCAATCCGGCAATGACGGCGCGCCTGGTCGCGCTCGGCGTCGAACCGGAGACGATGACGCCGGCGCAATTCGGCAAGCTCATCGCCGACGCCGCCGAGAAGTGGGCCAAGGTCATCAAGTTCGCGAATATCAGAGCGGAGTGATCGCGGGCACTGGCGACGTTGCCGCAAGTTCGCAGGACCGTTGGCGCAATGCACCTTGCGCCCCTATATGCGTCCTGCTGTCGTAATTATTAGCGGGCGCTCCGATGAACCACCCCGTCAGAAGCGATTTTGCCACCGCCGTCGCCGCGACCGGCGTGACGGTCACGTTCAAGCCGACCAACAGTATCTTCAGCTTTTATAGGCTCGCTGACAGCGACGACATTGCGCGCCTTGGCACTGTCTCGTTGTCCGGTGTCCGACATGCGGGAGCAAGCGGCGATACCGAGGATTACCCCGCTGATGAAGTTCAAGCGATGGCGCAGCAAACCGCGTCAGAAGTCGCGGCGTCGGTCTGGTCCGTTCAAGACGAGGCACAAGCGGACAAATTGGCGACGGCGGGCCTGATCCCTGTTGTCGGCGATAGAGGCGATTGACCAACACACGCCGTTGCGCCGGTTCGGCGTAAGGATTTCGTCGAGCCAAATGGTTCGCCGAGCCGAAATTCGCAGAGCGTAGGCTGGTCGGAGTGGCAGGATTTGAACCTGCGACCCCCTCGTCCCGAACGAGGTGCTCTACCAGGCTGAGCCACACTCCGACATTGGCCAACGCAAGGCGCGGGCGGCTTATAGCGTCGGCATTCCGCCCCGGCAAGCCGCCGCCTTAATGCGGTTGCGTAGCCGTTATTTAAGCACCAAGGTTCCGCAATGACAGGCCGGGCGACCCCAGTGGCGACGTGCGTTTTGCGTGCCGACGATGTCGCCATCGCGGAGGCGGCGCATGTGCTCGCCGCCGGCGGGCTGGTCGCCTTTCCGACCGAGACGGTTTACGGGCTCGGCGCCGACGCCGGCAATGGCGAGGCGGTGGCGCGGCTCTATGCGGCCAAGGGCCGGCCGTCGTTCAATCCGCTGATCGCGCATGTGCCCGATCTCGCCGCGGCGCGCGCGTTGGCACAGTTTCCCGACGCGGCTGCGCGGCTCGCGCAAGCGTTCTGGCCGGGGCCGCTGACGCTGGTGCTGCGCAAAGCGCCCGGATGCACGGTGGCGGACTTGGCGACGGCGGGGCTCGACACCGTCGCGGTGCGCGTGCCCGATCATCCGGTGGCGCGAAAAATTTTGGCCCGCTTTGGGCGGCCGGTGGTGGCGCCGTCGGCCAACCGCTCCGGCCATGTTTCGCCAACCACGGCGGCGCATGTGCTCGCCGATCTCAACGGCCGCATCGATCTGATCGTCGACGGCGGCGCAACGCCGGTCGGCGTGGAATCGACCATCGTCGCCTGCCTCGACGAGCCGATGCTGCTGCGCCCCGGCGGCCTGTCGCGCCAGGCGATCGAAGCCGCGCTCGGCCGGCCGCTCGCCGGCCCGCCGACAAATGCCGCCGCCGATGCGCCGCTCGCGCCCGGCATGCTCGCCTCCCATTACGCGCCGCGCACGCCATTGCGGCTCAACGCCGAAAGCGTAAAGGCCGGCGAGGCTTTGCTGGCGTTCGGGCCCGCGCCGGCGCACGACGCCGAAAAGGCCGTACGGGTCCTGAACCTTTCCGCGCGCGGCGACGTCATAGAAGCTGCCGCCAACCTGTTTTCCCAATTGCGCCTGCTCGACGGCGCCGGCGCCACAGCGATCGCGGTGATGCCGATCCCGCACGACGATCTCGGCGAAGCGATCAACGATCGCCTGCGCCGCGCCGCGGCGCCGCGCTGAGTTCAAGTGCCAAGAGGGCTCCGATGGAACGCTTTCGTTTGTCCGCAGCGCTGTTTGCCGCCGCGCTCGCCTTCTGCGGCGCCGCCGCGCGCGCCGAGGTGCAGAAATTCCTCAACCTCTGCGGCGGCCAGCAGCTCTGCCCATCGTTCCGGCTGGTGATGACGCCGCCGGACGGTTGGGTGCTCGACGTGCCGGCGACCAAGGAGAACAACGTCCAGATCATGGTGCCGAAGGGCAAGACGTTCGCCAACGCCGAGCCGCTGATCTACGTGCAGGTCTTCTATCACCGCGACAAGCAGCAGACGCTCGACGATTTCGCCCGCGTGTCGAACGAGCGCTGGCTCGCCGCCTCCGCCAAGGCCAAGATCGCCGCGCTGCCCGCGGTCGCGCGCACGAACGGGAAACCGGGCTTCCTGCGTTTTGCTTACGAAAATCCGACCAAGACGCAGCAGGCCTACGAGATAGGCGCCTTCGGCATCGATGGCGACAAGGACGGCAACGAATTCGTGCTCGACGTGGTGATGACCGGCAACAGCAAAAAGGCGCTCGATCGCGCCGAGAAGGATTACGTCGGCTTCCTGAAGGCGAATTGAGCGGCCATGCCGAGCTTGTGCTAAATGCGCCCCAGTGCTATCAGACTAGTCTGACTAGATCGAGCTGCGCATGAAAAGCACGAATACTTGGAAACTGCAGGACGCCAAGGCCCGCTTGTCCGAGGTCGTGCGCAAGGCGCGCGCCGGCGCGCCGCAGACGGTAACGATCCACGGCAAGGATGCGGTCATTATCTCCGATGCCGAGCGGTTCGAGGTGCGGCCTAAGCCACGGCACACATCGACCATGGCCGATTTTGTCGAAGCGTCGAAAAAGTATCGCGGCCTCGCTGAAGGCATCGATTTCGAGCGGCGGGCCAATATGGATATTAGGCCACGGCCCGTTTTCGACGAGGACGAGACGTGAAATGCCTCGTAGACACGAATGTGATTTCCGAGACGATCAAGCGCCAACCGAATGATGGCGTTATCTCCTGGATCGCGCGGCAACCTATAGACGATACGGCCATCAGCATCGTTACGTTGGCGGAGATCCGAGATGGCATCGAGTCCGCTCCAGACACTACTCGTCACGAACTCCTACGATGGCTCGAAAGAGATATAGAGCCGAGATTTGCGAATCGCGTTTTTCAGCTGACGTCCGAAATTCTCGTCGATTGGTTCCGGCTAAGCCGGGCACTTTCCGCCGAGCGCATGATGCGGAGAGCCGCAGATTTGTTGTTGGCCTCGACTGCGCGCGTTCACGGCTTCGTCCTGGTGACGCGCAATGTGCGTCACTTCGCCAACACGGGTGTCGTCGTATACAATCCCTGGACCGGCAGAACCCACGTCATGGACGCTCCCTGATGCTCGATAAGCCGCTTAATCGGCCGTCCGCCAAGACCGACCCCGCGCTGCTTTCGCGCTTTGCGGCGATCGTCGGCGACAAATACGCCATCACCGATCCGGCGCTGCAGGCGCCTTATCTGGTCGAGCTGCGGCATCTGTTCGAGGCGCACACGCCGATGGTGCTGCGGCCGGGCTCGGTCGGCGAGGTGTCGGCGATCCTTAAACTCGCCAACGCGACCAAGACCGCCATCGTGCCGCAGGGCGGCAATACCGGGCTGGTCGGCGGCCAGATTCCGCACCACAACGAGATCGTGCTGTCGCTTAACCGGTTCGACCGCATCCGCGAGGTCGATCCGACCTCGAACACCATCACCTGCGAGGCCGGCGTCACCTTGCAGCGCGCGCGCGAAGCGGCGGCGGCGGCCGACCGGCTTTATCCGCAGCTATTGCCCTCCGAAGGCACCTGCACCATCGGCGGCAATCTTTCCACCAATGCCGGCGGCACCGCGGCGCTGGCTTACGGCATCGCGCGCTCGCACGCGCTGGGGCTTGAAGTGGTGCTGGCCGACGGCCGCGTGCTCAACAATCTCAACAAGCTGAAGAAGGACAATACCGGCTACGATCTGAAAAACCTGTTCATCGGCGCCGAAGGCACGCTCGGCATCATCACCGCGGCGGTGTTGCGGCTGATCCCGCGGCCGCGCTCGGTGGAGACCGCGTTTGCCGGGGTGACATCGGTCGAGGCCGCGCTCGAGCTGTTGGGCCTGGCGCAGGAACGCTGCGGCAACGACGTCACCAGCTTCGAGATCATGACGCGGCGCGGCATCGAACTGGTGCTGGAGAACGCCGCGGGCTGCCGCGATCCGCTCGCCGCGCCGCACCAATGGTACGTGCTGATCGAATTGTCCTCGCAGCAGCGCGACGGCCTGCGCGGGGTGCTGGAAGAGCTATTGGCGCAAGGCCTGGAGCGCGGGCTCGTCGCCGACGCCACCATCGCCGACAGCCTGGAACAAGCCAAGGCGTTCTGGCGCATCCGCGAAATGTTCGGCGAGGTGCAGCGCTTTGCCGGCGGCTCGATCAAGCACGACGTCTCGGTGCCGGTCGCCGCGGTGCCGGCCTTCATCGCCGAGGCCAATGCCGCGGTCACCAAGCTTATTCCCGGCGCGCGGCCCCTGCCCTTCGGCCATCTCGGCGACGGCAATATCCATTACAATGTCACCCAGCCGGTCGGCGCCGACAAGGACGACTATCTCAAGCGCTGGGACGAGGTGAACGCGGTGGTGTTCGCGGTGGTGAAGAAATACGGCGGCTCGATCTCGGCCGAGCACGGCGTCGGCGTGATGAAGCGCGATATCTTGCCGTCGGTGAAGGATCCGGTCGCCTACGACCTGATGCGCAGCCTCAAAGCTTTGCTCGATCCCAACGGCATCCTCAATCCCGGCAAGGTGCTGTAGCGCGATCCCGCTACGGCGCGTGGCCGATCGCCTTGGCCAGCCATGCACCGACGAACGCGACGCGCGGGCGGAGCGGACCCGCCGGGCGTCGCGGTACTCGATCAGACCAACGGCTGGCCGGCCAAGTCCTCGGCTCGCTCGATCGCGACGAGGACGGCATAGCCTTTCTTCTCCGGATCGCTCTTCTTCTCCGGCTCGACCAGGCGTTTCCACACCTCGTCATAGACCGGTCCGGATTTGTGCACTTTGGCACGCCCGTAGAGCCGCAGGATGCCACCCTTGGGCAGGATGCCGGCATCGCGCAGCGCCGTCTTGCGCATGAACAGCGTCACCGCCGTGCCGTCGACCAGACTCCCGGCCGTCGTCCCCCTGCCGCGCTCCCACAGCGCAATGTGCTCGTCGTCATAAACCATCGCGCTGCCGCGCGGCGTGATCTGGGCAAAGCCGTTCGGCAGCACGGTGCCGATGAGGCAGACATTCGCCGGGTAGGCGGTATTGATGTGCTCGTGCAACGGTTGCGGAATCTTGGCCAATTTCCTCTCCTGAAAAAAACTGCGCGGCGGACTTTGCCACAGCGCGGCGACGGCCGAAAGCGCGGTCGCGGCGGGGCAGCGGCCCGCCATGCGCCGATAAGGACGACTATCTCAGGCGCTGGGACGAAGTGAATGCGGCGGTGTTCGCGCTGGCGCGCAATCACGGCGGCTCGATCTCGGCCGAGCACGGCGGCGGCATGATGAAAGCGCGATCTTTTGCCGTCGGTGGGGGATGCGGTGGCTTGGGATCTAATGCGAAGCCAGAGTTTTTCGCGGCCGGGATCAGCGCGGCGCGAGCGGAATTGCGGTTTGCAATGCTTCGTCGTCGAGCGCCTCGGTGACCGTAAGGCCGCACAGCCGGCACTCGAAGGTCTGCAGTTCAGCCAATCCGGCGAAACCGGGAATTGAACCCAAGAACTGCATGGACGCGGCACAGTGTGGGCAACACGGGCCGGCCTTATAGGCGCTTCTAGTCTGCATTGATTGATGCTCCCAAGTCGGTTGGCAAATCGGCTCCCAAGCCAGCGCCTATATTGGATCCCACATTCGCCGGAGGTCTGCCGCCGACCGCCAAATCATCGGCGAATTCTTTGCCGGAGCGTCCATCGTGTCGCATTGTCAGGCGGTTCCAAGCCAGGAGGGGAAGCTCAGCGATCGCCGGCAAGGGGTCGTCGAGGGCAAAACTCGCAAAAACCAATTCCTTGCGAAGGCCGGCAAAATAGTCGCCCAGGGTCAAAACGCCGCGCGATAGTTCCTCGAATGCGGCGAGGATGTCGCGGCTTGCGTACATCCAGGTCACTCCTGTCTTGGCGGGACTGCACGCGATGTCGCGGCCGAGCGCCTGCCGCCATGCCAAATAGGCAATGTCCACCCCGGCACGTTGGCCAAGCCCGTTCCACGTCCAGAAGCGGCCATTGACGTCCAAAAGCTTGTAGCGCCGATCACGCCGGTCGTATTTGAATTCAATTTCGGCAACGCCCGTGTAGTTGAGCGACTGCAGGAAACGGCAAGCCAATGTTTCGACTTGCTCCTGCTCCACCGTCTCGACGAAGGTACTCGATCGGCCGAAATCGACCGGATATTGGCGCGCTCTCCGGGCGACCAACGAGGCGACAGGCTTGCCGCGGTCCCACAGCCCTGCATACGAGAATTGCGCTTCGCCATTTCCCGGAATCCACTCCTGGATAATCACCGCATCGTCGCCGACCAGCGATGCCGCCCGCCGGTAGAGCGACACTAGCGCGTCGCGATCGTCCGCCTTCCAGGCTTTTGCTCTGGTCAATTCGTTGATGGCGTCGCGGCGCGCCGGCTTGAGAACGACCGGGAACTCGATCTGCGACTGCCGGACCGTTTCCAAGTCGCAAGCTTGAAAGCTTCGCGGGCAGTCGATGCCGAGCGCCGCCGCGCGCCGATAAGTCAGGCGCTTGTCGTAAGCCCATTGAATGGTGTCCCAGTCCGCCGTCGCCACGCGGAAGTGCGATGCGAGCAGCGCACGATTTTGCGCGATCAAGCGCATGTCTTCGTCGCCCGTCGCAAACAGCACCCATCCCTTCAAGCCATGCCGGACCGCGACATCGATAATCGACGCCACCCCGTCATGATGCTCGGCGCCGGGCCAGGGAAAGCTGCGTTGCACATAGCGCGAGAGTCTCGGCAACGGATGGCTGGCGAGAAGCCAGACCGGGATGCCGCGGCGCCCGAGGCTGCGCGCCACCGCGATGCTGACGTGAGCGCCGCCGACGATCAGCGCGCCGGGCGGCGCCTCCGCATCGCCGCCGTGGGCGGCCGTCGGCGCCGCGTGCCGTGTCATAGCCGTTCCTGTTCGGCGTCAATCAGCGCCGGCGCCTGTTGCGGCAGAACATCGAAATGGCTGTCGGCATAGCCGCGTGACGATCGGCTGCGATCGCGCACGCTTTGTGCGATCCGGCGCGCGGCAAATCCGGCGCCTGCAATGAACCGCAACAGCGGCCCGAAGCTCGCGACGGCGGAGGCGCCGATGAAATGCAGCCCCTCGACGCTCGAATTCAAAGTCGGTGGACAAAACGGGAGAATCGGCGTGCCGGACGATGCGGCTGCACAATTGTGGATCGAGAACATGCATCTTATCGACGCTAATTCTGTAGCCAGTTGCCAACAGGACATGATCGACGCGGCGGCAGCTGCCGTCCACCGTCAAGGCGATGCGATCGCCGTCGCGTCGCGCCTCGAGGAGGCGCGTTCCTTCGAGGAGCGGAATATCTCGCAAGCGCGGCCGCAGCCACAGGATCGCGGTGGGATGCAGGCAGCGCTCATTGAGCCGGTCGCGGGCTCCCGCCGACAGATGGTGAATGACCCCTGGCGCTTCGACCAGCCAGTTGTACGGAAACGGCCCGACCTGAGACGGCGGAATCAGCGCTTTTCCCAGCAATGAGCGCAAGCTTTTGCGCAAAGCGCTGCGCGTGCCGGGATCGGCGTTCCACACCAAATGTCCCCGACAGATGATGTCCACATCCGCACCGGCCTCGTGCAGCAGAGCCGCCAATTCGCAGGCGCTCTGGCCGCGGCCGATGACCGCGACGCGGCGCCCGCGGAATTGCGCGAAGTCGGTGTGCTCGCACGAGTGGCTCACCAGGCGGCGCGGCAGGCCGTCGAACTGAGCGGGCCGGTGTTCGTGATGAAGCAGCCCGGTCGCCATGACGACGCGTCTGGCGAAAATGTTTTCGCCGTCTTCGAGCACGATCCGAAAGCCGCCGTCGCGGGTCGCCACCCGAACTACCGTTCGCGTATCGAGATCGGGCGCCACGTGGTCCTGGAACCACGTTCCATAATCGATGAAATTCTCGACCGGCAACAGCTCGGGCAGCGATAGACCCATTTCGCCGAAATAGTCGTCGAGCCGATAGCGGCCGCGGGGCGCGGCGATATGGGTTGCAATCCACGGCGAACGAAGCTTCATGCCAGCCGGCATGTTGCGCCGCCAAAACGACATTGCCTCGCCGAACGCGCGGACGGAGACATCGACGGCGCGCAAGTGCGCGGCCGCCGCCAGGCCGTACGGGCCGGCGCCAATGACCGCGACGTCGCAGCTATTATCGGGACGATTAACGACAATATTCATGCAAATCTGGCTGAGTTTTTCCGGCTTCCGGCCGAACGGAAATGTAGCGGCGGCTGGTTTTGATTTTATCAACGGACCGCGATCGAACCGCAAAAACCGCGCGAAAGCGCTGCGGATGCTCCGCTTTCGGGGTGATATCGCCCTTATCGTAAACCAAGCGTTGCCCGTTCAAGGGGGCCCGGTATCCCGTTCGGGCCAAGGACGGCCCTAACAGCTCGTCTGAAACACGGCGCAAACAACTGATGTCGGCGTCGGTTTAAGGCTGACATGGACGAAGCCAGGCGCGAATATCGTTGCAGTGCCACAGCGCAAGCACGGAGAGGGAATGCCGAAAATGGACAAGCTGATCATTACCGTCGCCTGCAACTCGCGGACCTCCTATCCGATCAATCATTATTGTCCGCCGCAGGAGGACATCGCCAGCGTAGCGCAGCAATACATCGACGGCATCAAGGCCGGCGCCGCCATCGCGCACATTCACGGCATCCGTACGCTGGAAGAATCGCTGCAGGCCGACGGCAAGCAAGTGTCGCGCATCGATCACGACGGCTGGAAGCGGCTGCAGGAAGCGATCCTCGCCAAGACCGATCCGGTGATGCAATTCGGCGTCGCCAGCGCGCGGCTGGAGGAGAAGGTCAGGCTGATGACGCTCCACCCCGACATGATGGCGGTCGCGTTCAACGCCCACGACGAATATTTCAATCCCGACCCGCAATTTCCGCCCAAGCGCATGATGGCGATCCACCCGGTCGAGGAATTGCTCGCTTACGCCAAGGCCGCCGAGCAGCATAAAGTGAAGCTCGAAGTCGAATGCTTCCATACCGGCGCGTTCTGGCATCTCGAATTCGTGCGCAAGCAGGGTCATTTGGAAAACGCCTACACCACTTTGTTTCTCGGCTGGCCCGGCGGCACCTGGACGCCGCCGACCGAGAAGGCACTGATCTACATGGTCGACCACCTGCCGAAAAACTGCATCTGGAACGTCAGCGTGATGAACCCGCAAAAGCAATGGGATCTGCTGTCGCTTGCAGTCTCGCTCGGCGGCCATGTCCGCGTCGGCTACGAGGATAATCCCTATATCGCGCCGGGCGACCTCGCCAAGAACAACGCGGTTCTGGTCGAGCGCATGATGAAGATTGCGCAAGGCCTCGGCCGCGACGTGGCGTCGCCGCAGGAGGCGCGCCGGATCCTCGGTCTCGCGCGCTCGAATTGACAGAAAAATTCCGATTGCGAATGCGTGCCGCGACTAGGCCGCATTGTCCAGCGCGACGCCGCCGTAAACGCCCGTGAAATTGATCTCGGAAGCCGGGCCTGGACGCTTGAATAGATAGCCCTGCAGCGAGGTCACGCCGGCGAGGCGCAGCAGCCGGTATTGATCCACCGTTTCGACGCCCTCGGCGGTGGTCGCGATGTCGAGGCTCTGCGCCAAAGTGAGCGTCGCCGAGATGATTGCCGCGCATTCGCTGCGCTTGGTCAGGTTCTGGGTGAACGATTTGTCGATCTTGATCCGATCGAACGGGAACATCGCCAGCTGGCTGAGCGAGGAATAGCCGGTGCCGAAATCGTCGAGCACGATGGTGATGCCCATGGCCTTGAACTGCCGCAGCGCCGGCAGGCATTCCGCCGCCGATTCGATCAGCGCCGTCTCGGTGATTTCAAGCTCCAATCGCTCCGGCGGCAGCCCGGTGTCGGCCAGCACGCCCATCACCAAGTCCGGCAAATTCGTCTTGCGGAACTGCACCAGCGACAGATTGACGGCGACCTTGACCGCAGCCGGCCAGGTCGCCGCTTCCGTGCAGGCCGCGCGCAACACCCAATCGCCGATCTGCGTGATCAAGCCGGTCTCCTCGGCGAGCGGAATGAACAAGTCCGGATAGATCAGGCCCTTGGTCGGATGACGCCAGCGCACCAGCGCCTCGGCGCTGCAGATCCGGCGCGTCTTGGAATCGACGATCGGCTGGTAATGCAGCTCGAACTCGTTCTGCTTCACGGCGCGGCGCAAGTCGCTTTCGATCTCCTGGCGCGCGGTCGCGATCTCGCTCATTTCCGGATCGAAGAAACAATAGCCGTTGCGGCCGGCCGATTTCGCCCGATAGAGCGCGAGATCCGCCATCTTCAACAGATCGTCGGAACCGGTCTCGTTCTCGAACGCCAGCGCGATGCCGATGCTGGTGCCGATGCTGATGTTGCCGCCGTCGATCTCGAACGGTTGGCGCAGTATCTCGATAATGCGTTCCGCCAGCGATTTGGCGGCTTCGCGCTGATCGCTTTCGCCGGCCTGAATGACGGCGAATTCGTCGCCGCCGAGCCGGGCCAGCACGTCGGTTTCGCGCAGCAGCGATTTCAGGCGGGTCGCCACTTCGATCAACAGCGCATCGCCGGCAGGATGGCCGAGCGTATCGTTGACCTGCTTGAAGCGGTCGAGGTCCAGCAGCAGAACGGTGAACGGCTCCTGCAGGCGGCGCTGTCGCGCCGCGGCCTCCTCGATTTTCTGAATCAAGGCGGCGCGGTTGGCTAATCCGGTCAGTGCGTCGTGGTGCGCCAGAAAAGCAATGCGTTGCTCGGCTTTCTTGCGCTCGGTGACGTCCTCGATGACGGCGATGATGCATTTCGCCTCGCCCCGGTTGTTCTTGATGACGATGCGGCGGGTCGACTGCATGCGCGGCCCGCGCATCGGCGTATTGACCTCGATTTCCTTGTAATTGATGTGATCGCTGTCCTGCAGCGATTCGGTGTCGGCATCATCGATATTTTTGGCATCCTTGGACCGATGAATGTCGAACGACGTTCGGTCCAGCATTTCGCTGCGCGGAATGCCGAGCATGGTTTCGAATGCCCGATTGACGAGAAGATATTTCCGCGTCTTGGCGTCCTTCACGACAACGGATACTGGAATATTCTCGATAATCGAGATGAGAAACTTCCTGGTTTCGTCGAGCTCCTGTTCGGCGCGCCGCTGCTCGGTGATGTCGATATGGGTGGCGACCCAGCCGCCCTCGGGCATGGGCCGGTGGTTGACGGCGTAGATGTAGCCGTTGCGCAATACGTTTTCGACATAATAAGGCAGGCGCTTGGCGACTTCACCAAGCCGGGCATCGATGTATTGCTCGGTGTCTTGCGGCGACATTCCGGCGCGGACCCGCGCTTCGAGGATCGAGCGCAGCGTGGTGCCGGGTTTGACCTCTTCGGGACCAAGACCGTACATCTCGGCGTAGCGCTCGTTGCAGACGACCAGCCGCTGCTCGGAATCGAACATGCACAGTCCGTGCACCATGTTCTTGAGCGCGGTATGCAGCAAGAGATTCGACTGCTCGATCGATTGCTTGGAACGCTGCAGCTCGTCGGCGGTCGCCAGAATGTGCGCCTGCTGGGTGGCGCCGAAAAACATGACGATCAAGACGATCAGCGTCAAGATGCTCCCGGCAATGATATATTTTTGCAGCGTGGCGTTGGCGTGCTGAAAAATATCCCGCTCGGCGAGGCCGACGACGGCGATCACCGGAATTCCGGAAACAGTCCGGTACGAAATGAGCCGGCTGACGCCGTCGAAATGCATGCTGCTTGCCGGACTGTTCCAATAATGTCCGGAGGGATTTTGTTCCGCGGCGCGATACAGCGGGGTTCGCGAGACCGACATCCCAGCGAATCCCTGGGTTACCGGGTTGGGGCCGCCCCGCGCCAGCAGAACCCCGTCTGTGGCCGCCAGCGCCACGACTCCGGATCGGCCGATGTCCAGCGAACTAAAAAACTTTTCCAGCTCGGCGATGTCGAGCGAACACACGATGACGCCGGCAAACGATCCGTCGGGATTGCTCAAGCGCCGCGTGAATTCAACGGTGATTTTCTTGGTGACATGTCCGATCACCGGATCGCTGATATAAAGCCGGTCGGCTTCGCTGTCGCGTTGAAACACAAATGACGCGCGATCGCCGACGTAAACCGTCCCCGACAGCGGTCCCAGGCTCGATTGCTTGACAAAACCGTCGGCGCCGGAAATGCCGAATTGCGCCGTCAGATTATTGTGCGATTGGGTGCGGGCGACCCAGTCCGCAACGTCGAAGTTTTGTGGATTGCGTTCATAGGCGCGGCGCAGCTCCAGTAGCGAGCTGTCGGATTGCTGAACCACCCGTTTGAAATATTGTTCGAGAACGAGCGCAAGATTGCCACCCTGGCGCAGCGCATCCTGATAGGCGCTTTCGCGCTCCTGGCTGGCGAGCAGATAAATTCCGCCCCAGATGATGACGATGACCGCGACCCCAAGATAGGTCGTGCTCTGTCGAATTGCCTGAAACCACTTGGTCATACTAATGGCTCTCGACGCTCGCCCGGTCGTCGTTCGAGAGCCTGCGGTATGACAGATATTTGTTACTGTGGGGTTTTACATAGGTATCTGAAAGGCAGGAGTTCGATGACCTTTGCAGGAGTTCGATAACCTTTATTGGGCGTTACCTCCCACGCCAGGCGGCTTTCGTTGAGTGCCGGAGTTCCGACAATCCTCGCCCCGACCACGATGCCTAAGAACTGCCGTCTGGATTGTCGAATGTGGAATTCGGGGGAGAAGCCCAACGGCGGCGTAGCTCGGAGCGGCACGGAACCCGCCCCCAGCCTCAGCCTGCAATCCCACCCTGATTGGCCCGCGGCCGGGTAATGTTTTCCGCCCGACCGATTTAGGGTGACATCGCCTGCCACTGGGGCCTAAAGTGGATTTCGTCTCGGCCCCGCCCACAACACCCTGCACAAGCCAAGTCGCAGTCGTCCTTTTGCAAAGGTGGTTAGCTTTGAGTACCACGTTGAGCGAGCCTCTTCGAGGCCGGGCGTTATTCGACAGGATTTGGCGATTTGCTCTCAGGCGGGTGTTGTTTCCGCTCTGCGTGCTGGCCCCGTTCGCTTTTTTCTTTCCCAAGATCGCCTTGTTCTACGCGCTCTGCGGGGCCTACGATGTCAGCCGCAATACCGGACTGAAATTATCGACCCTGCGACGCTATTTCATCGGCAACGGCTTCCTGGTCTGGATGCTGTCGCCCATCAATATTCTGCTCGATCTCCTGTCGCTGCCCTATGTCAACAAGGGCGTTTATCGCCTGGAAGATTTGCCGCCGGACTATCAGGACGAAGTGCGGCGGCTGATCCGAGTCACCGACGGCGCCGGCCTTGTCAGCCAGGTCGAGGAGCGATCAAAAGAGCATCGCCGCATGATGCTGTTCTGGCGTTGTTACGGGATCAACAGCAAAACAATCGTCGACGTGCCCGGCTTCTACGAGCCGTGGAAATACATCGAGACCATCGGGCTTTCCGTCTTCAACAAGAAGATAACCACATCTCCCCACTTCGGCTGGCTGCGTCCGACCTTGCGAAGTCTTGTACAACGTCAACGACATCAAGGATAAGTCCGCCTACATCACGGTCGGCGACACGACAAGCTACTGGCGCGACAACAAGCTGTTCATCTTCGACGACACACTTTTGCATCTATCCGCCAACGAGACCGACCAGCTGCGCTACTGTATGTTCGTGGATATTCTTCGCCCGTCGCCGTTCCCGCGCATCATGGCCGCGGTGGTCGCGCTGGAGGGCTATCTCAACAGCAAGCTCAAGCTCATCACGCTGAGCGGTTGGACGCTGGTCGAGCGGTAATCCGCGAATACCGCCGCTGAATCCCGCATTGCTCACGTCGCGAACAGCGGCTTCGTCGCTAAACTTTGGGCCCAATTTAGCATTGCAACCCGGGCCGCCGATACTTCGGTCGCGGCCGCAGCAAACCGGGTGGCTATCCCCGGTTCGGTGGCCGATGTTAAGCGGAGAGACGGAGGCCCGCGTGAGCGTCGACCCGGCATCGGCTATATACCCGCGCCTGTTCTACGGTTGGCTGGTCGTCGCCGGCGCCTTCACCGTCACCTTTGTCGGCTTCGGCTGCGTCTATTCCTTCAGCGCCTTTGTCGAATCGCTGGAGCGCGACTTCGGCGGCTCGCGCGGTTCGGTATCGCTGGTGTTTTCGCTGGCCGGCTTTCTCTATTTCGGTCTCGGCAGTTTGAGCGGCCCGCTCGCCGACCGTTTCGGATCGCGCCGGCTGGCGGTGATCGGCATGCTGCTGATTGGTATGGGCCTGGTGCTCGCGGGTTTTGCGCGGAATCTTAGCGCAAGTTTACGCCGCCTACGGGCTCGGCGTCGGTATCGGCGTCGGCTGCGCCTATGTGCCCGCCATGGGCGCGGTGCAGCGCTGGTTCGTGCGGCACCGTGGCCTGGCCTCGGGCCTTGCCTCGAGTGGCATCGGCGTCGGCACGCTGGTGGTGCCGCCCCTCGCGAGCCTATTCATCGGCATGCTCGGCTGGCGCGATGCTTATCTCATCCTCGGCGGGCTTGCCGCCGTGCTCGGCGTCGGCATGGCGCTGTTGATCGAAAACGATCCGCGCGAACATTATGGTGCATTTGGTCCGGGCGCCGACGGCGATCCAGCGCCTGCCGAGGGCAAAGCCGCAAGCGCAACCGGCGCCTCGCTGCGCGGGGCGATCCGATCGCGCCAGTTCATCGGACTCTATGCCGCCTGCTTGTCCTGCTCATTCGGCGTCTTCGTGCCGTTCGTGCACCTGGTGCCCTATGCCGTCGATCACGGCGTGGCGCCGGCCGCGGCGGTGCTGCTGGTGAGCGCCATCGGCATCGGCAGTACAGCCGGACGTTTCTTCCTTGGCAGCGTGGCGGACCGGCTTGGGCGCGAGCGGTCGCTGTTGGCGATGTTTGTCGGCATGGCGCTGGCGCTTGTCATCTGGCTCGTGTCGACGGCATTCTGGCCGCTCGCCGCTTTTGCCCTCTTCTTCGGCGTCGCCTATGGCGGCTGGGTCGCGCTGCTTCCCGCCGTGGTCATGGATTATTTCGGCGGCCGCAACGTCTCAGGCATCATCGGCATTCTCTACACCAGCGTCGGTTTCGGCACGCTGATCGGACCGACCGCCGCCGGCTTCGCCTTCGACGCCACTGGCAGCTATAGGCTGCCGATCCTCGCCAGCATCGCCGCCAATGTGATTGCGGCGGTGATCATCGCGGCAACGTCGCGGCCCGTCAGTAATCGGGTGGCACCAAAGAGATGATCGCGAAATGATCGCGGCAGCACATCTTTTTGGAGGACGACATGTCCGATCACGTCTACTCCGGCGCGGCCCCCGTATTGGCGAAGCGCCCGTCGTTGTCATGGCGTGCATTACTTGACGAGATCGTAAAACTGGTGCGGATCTGTCGCCGACGCCGCGAGCAACGCCAGGAACTGCTCGACTACATGGCGCGCGACCATCGTGCGGCCGCCGACATCGGCATCACCGGCAATGAGGCGCGCAGCTGGTCGCAGCGGCCGTTCTGGCGCGCCTAAAATAGGGACGCCTGATCGTCCGGCGCTTTCGGCTTTTTCGACTTTTTCGACTTGGCGGGTTTGGGCTTCGTCCCGGCCGGCGGCGCTGGCGCGGCCGACACGGGTTGAAGCAGCGCCTCGGAATCGTTGGCCACGCGATTGACGGCGGTGGAGATTTCGTATGCTTCGAGCAACGTGTCATCCGCCGGCCGGATCAAGGCGGCGGCGACGTCGGCTTCGACATTGGCGCAGTCGAGCCACAGATCGAAGGCTTCCTTCGGCACGAACACCGGCATGCGGTCGTGGATCGCGGTCAATGTGCGGTTCGCGGCGGTGGTGACGATGGCGGCGGTGTCGAGCTCTTCGCCGTTCGGTCCAGTCCAGGTCTCGTACAAGCCGGCGAAAGCAAGTGGCGGCGCGCGGCCTTCTGCGTCTCGCTTGGCGCGTACGAAATAAGGCCGCTTCGGGCCGCCGGCGTTTTCTCCAACCTGCCATTCGTAGAAGCCATCGGTCGGAATGAGGCACCGCCGCCGCCGCATGGCGTTGCGGAAGGCCGGCTTCTCCAGCACGGATTCGCCGCGCGCATTGATCAGCAGCGGAAACGTCTTCGGGTCCTTCACCCAGGAGGGCAGCAAGCCCCAGCGCATCAGCGCGAAGCAGCGCTTGCCGTCGTTAAGCCGCACGATCGGGATTGGCTGCGTCGGCGCTACGTTGTAGCGCGGCGGAAAATTCGGCTGCTCGTGATAGCCGAACAGCGCCCGGATCGCCTCCGGCGTCGAGATGATGACATAGCGCCCGCACATGCTATGCACAGATATAGGACGAAACGGAGCCGAACTTAATGAGCGACGCCGAAAGCGCGCGCATTTATCCAACACGGCCGTATCTGGCGGTCAGCGCGGCGGTCTTCCGCGACGGCCGGGTGCTGATCGTGCGCCGGGCGCGGCCGCCGGCGCATGGCCTCTACACGTTGCCCGGCGGCGGCGTCGAGCTCGGCGAAACGCTGGAAGAGGCCGTGATCCGCGAAATCCGCGAGGAAACCGCGCTCGAAATCGAGCCGGTCGCACTGGTCGGCTTCCGTCAGGCCATCGCGCGCGACGCCGCCGGCCGGGTCGAGCGGCATTTCGTCATTTTGCCGTTTGCCGCGCGCTTTCTCGGCGGCGAAATTTCGCTGAACGAGGAGTTGGCCGAGGCGCAATGGCTTGTCCCGGACGAGATCCCCGGCCTGAAGACGACCGAGGGTTTGGCGACGATCGTCGCCGCCGCCAGCGAACGCCTCGGCCGGAGCGGTTAATGGCCGCCGCAACCCTGCCGCGTTGTGGTGCTTGCCGTAGGCTCCGCCCGGCTCCTATCTTGCCGGTCATGTCGATGTGGCGAATTTTGCTTGCGGTGTCGCTCGCGCTTGGGATCGCCGCGCCGGCGCGCGCCCAGTTCTGGGGCGCCCCGCTCGCGCCGCCGCAGGCGCCGGCGGCAAGGGCCGCTCCGGCAAGACCCGCCGCACCGGCACTGCCCAGCCAGCCGGCCGGTCCGCCGCCGCCTCCGGTGCAGGACCAACCGGCGCCCTACGATCCCGATCTCGAACGGTTGTCGGAAATCCTCGGCGCGCTGCATTTCCTACGCGGCCTTTGCAATTTCAATGACGGCCAGAAATGGCGCAACGAGGCGCAGGCGCTGATCGATGCCGAGGCGCCCACCGGTAACCGCCACGACGAGATGGTGGCAAGCTTCAATCGCGGCTATCGCGGCTTCCGAGAGAGCTACCGGACCTGCACGCCGGCGGCCGACGTCGTCATCCACCGCTACCTGCAAGAGGGCGCCAAGATCGCCCGCGATATCACCGCACGCTATGCGAATTAATGCCGAACGGGCCGGGAGCTACGGCCATTAACCCTGCCTTAAACTTCGCCCTGAAAAGCCCGAACACGCCGTGCTAACGTCGGCGCTTGGGTAGGGACGCCGCTCCGCGGCGACAGCGTGACAACGATGAGGACGGCGACGCAAAATCTGGCGCCCCGCGAGGCCTTGGCCGAGCACGAGCAGAAGCGGCGGGCGCTCGCTTATCTTCAGGACGCCTGGACCGAGGCCTCCCACGACGGCATCGAAGGCGACTGCCTGGCGCAGACCGCGCTGTTTCTGGCGCTGGCCGAGCTGATCTCGACTTACGGCGAGGAAGCGACCGCCCGCTTTGCCGAGAATTTCGGCGCGCGCATTCGCAACGGCGAATTTTCCGTCGAGCTGTCGCGGCAGTAACAACGCGGTTCACGCACCCTTCGGATTGAGCGCGCGTAAGCCGTAAAAGCCGCATAGTGCGTTCTCGATATCGATCGGGAAAAACGGTTTTTTGAGAAAGGTCGCGCCCTCGGCACGCGCCCGTACGGCGACGGTCTCGTCCTGGGTCGACGATATCAGCACCACGCTGACGGGCCGCTTCTCGCGCCTGAATTCGGCGAGCGTCTCGAGCCCGGAAAAGTCGGGCATGTTGTGATCGAGAAAGACGATATGAAAATCGCCCTCGCGCACCAGTTTGAGCGCGGCGAAGCCCTCGCCCGCCTCGGTGACGTGGAACTGGAACCGCGTCGCCGCGAGCGCTTTGCGGACAATCGAGCGCATGGTCGCGGAATCGTCGACCACCAGCGCGCGGCTCGGTGCCCGCACGCGCACTGAGCGATCGATCAGCGCCTGCGCCGCGTCCGCCCGCAACGGCTTGACGGCAAGCCCATCGGTCGCGAAAACCTTGCCGGCGGTCGTCGGCGATCCCAAAAGGATGGAGAACGGCGGTTTGCCCGCCGTAGGCAGCGTCGAGATGACTTGTGCGATTTCCGCCTCCGGCAAATCGCCGTCGAGATAGATGAGATCGATGCCGGTCCCGAGAGAATTGCAGGCTGCAGTTGCATCGGCGGCTTCGATGATTTCGAGCGGTATCGGCGACGCCGCCGCCGCGTGCCGCAACAGACCGCGAAGGCCGGGCTGCCGCGACACTATCAGTGTCCGCACGAATAACAGGTCGCTGGTCATGGGCGTTCGGGACCGTCAGCTTCAAATTCACGCCGCGGGGCAATCTAACTCTCGGTTCCGGACTCTCGTTGCGCGCCCGCCGCGGCAATAGCAAACAAAACACCGAAGCTGGGCGGCCAATTCCACGGAATGCTTCTGATTTCAAGATAGTTCCGAAAATGGGCGCCGAGAATGACCTTGCGATGACGGCGCCGCGGGCTTAGGCATGGGCTGACAAGGCTTCAACCGATGAGACCCCCGATCGCATGAAGGCCGCCCTCCTCCCCGACCGCGGCGTCGTCAAGGTGGCCGGCGACGGCGCGCGGAGTTTCCTCCACGGCCTGGTCACCGCCGACATGCTCAAGCTCGCGCCCGGCGAGGCGCGGTTCTGCGCGCTGTTGACGCCGCAAGGCAAAATCATCGCGGATTTCATCGTGGTCGAAGCGCCGGCAGCAGCCGGCGGCGGCTTCTTTCTCGACACCCCGCTTGCGCTGGTGGCGACGCTCGTCGAAAAACTCAACCTCTATAAATTGCGCGCCAAGGTGATGATCGAGGATTTGTCGCAAACGCTTGGCGTGCTCGCCGCCTGGGATGGCGGCGGCACCACCAAATACGGATTGTGCTACGCCGATCCGCGCCTGCCGGCGCTCGGGCTTCGCCTGATGATCCCACCGCATCTTGCCGCCACGGCGGCGGCGGAACTTGGCGCCGACCTCGTCGCAGCAGGCGATTACGACGCCCATCGCATCGCGCTCGGCGTGCCGCAAGGCGGCGTTGATTTCAGCTACGGCGACGCTTTCCCGCACGAGACCGACATGGACCAGCTCTGCGGCGTCGATTTCTCCAAGGGCTGCTATGTCGGCCAGGAGGTCGTGTCGCGGATGGAGCATCGCGGCACCGCGCGCACGCGCGCTGTTCCGATCCGCTACGACGACGCCGCCCCGGCAGCCGGCACCGCGATCACGGCCGGCGAGCGCCAAGTCGGCACCATGGGTTCAGCCGCCGGCGGCCGCGGTGTTGCGCTCGTCCGCCTCGACCGCGTGGTGGAAGCGATGGCGCAAGGCGGCTCGCTCACCGCCGGCGGCGTGCCGATCCGACTGGTCAGGCCGGACTGGGCGCGCTTTACCTTCCCCGGCGACAGCAAGGCTGCCGAATGACTGCGCACGCCCACGACGCGGCCTTGGTGCGCTGCCCGTGGCCCAAGGACGATCCGCTCTACATCGCTTATCACGATGAGGAATGGGGCGTGCCGGAATACGACGATCGTGCGCTCTACGAAAAGCTGGTGCTCGACGGCTTCCAGGCCGGGCTGTCGTGGATCACCATATTGCGCAAGCGCGAAAATTTCCGCCGCGCCTTCGACGGCTTTGCGCCGGAGAAAATCGCGCGCTACCGGCCCGCCCGGATCGAAAAGCTGATGGGCGACGCCGGCATCGTGCGCAACCGCGCCAAGATCGAGGGCGCGGTGCTTTCCGCGCGCGCCTGGCTCGACGTCATGGACAAAGGTCCCGGCTTCTCCAAATTCCTTTGGCAGTTCGTCGACGGCCGGCCCAAGATGAACCACTACCGCACCAAGGGCCAGGTGCCCGCCGAGACCGCGATCTCACGCGCGATGTCGAAAGAACTGGCGCAGCGCGGCTTCAAATTTTGCGGCCCGACCATCGTCTACGCCTTCATGCAGGCGGTCGGCATGGTCAACGATCATCTCATTAGCTGCTTTCGCCATGAGGCCGTTGAAAAAATCTCCAAATAAGAAGGCGGCGATGCAGGGCGCGCGCGCCTGGCAGCGCATGCTGTCGGGGCGGCGGCTCGATCTGCTCGATCCCTCCCCGCTCGACATCGAGATGGAGGACATCGCGCACGGCCTTGCCCGGGTGGCGCGCTGGAACGGGCAGACCAGCGGCGCGCATATTTATTCGGTAGCGCAGCATTGCCTCTTGGTCGAGGCTTTGGCGCGGGCGCGGGTGCCGCGGCTCGATCGGGCCCGTCGCCTCGCGGTGCTGCTGCACGACGCGCCCGAATACGTGATCGGCGACATGATTTCGCCGTTCAAGGCGGTGATCGGCGACGCCTACAAGGCGGTCGAGCGCCGCCTCCTCACCGCGATCCATTTGCGCTTCGGACTGCCGGCGCAGTCGTCCCCGGAGACCGAGGCCCTGATCAAGGCCGCCGACCGCCAGGCCGCTTACCTAGAAGCGACCCGGCTTGCCGGCTTCGAGGCTGCCAAGGCGCGGCGCTTCTTCGGCCGGCCGCCGGTGTTTTCCGCGGCGCTGGAGCGCGATTATCTAAAGCCCTGGCCCGCCGAGACGGCGCAGGCGCGCTACCATGAACGGTTCAAGAAGCTTATCGCCGAGTAAACAAGCGCGTCACACTTGCGCCGCGCGAATACCTATATGAAGACAACAACAGGCATCGCTTGATTCCATGATTCACGTCTGCTCGCTGTCGCGTCTGCACGATACCGTCGAGGACACCGGCGCGCGCCATGTCGTGTCGCTGCTCGGCGACGAGGCGCGCGTCGAACGCCCGACCTCGATCGCGCCGGAGAATCATTTGTGGCTGCGGCTGCACGACATCGCCGCGCCGCTCGACGGCTATATCGCGCCGGGCGAGGAGCACGTCACCGAGCTGATCAGCTTCGTGCGCGGCTGGGACCGCCGCACGCCGCTCGTGGTGCACTGCTTCGCCGGCATCAGCCGCTCGACCGCGAGCGCGTTCACGGCAGTTTGCGCGCTCAATCCGCAGCGCGGCGAACACAGCATCGCGCAGGCGCTGCGCCGCGCCTCGCCGACGGCGACGCCGAATATCCGCATCGTCTCGCTGGCGGATAAGTTGTTAGGCCGCGACGGCCGCATGATCGCCGCGATCGAAACCATCGGCCGCGGCATTCTTGCCGCAGAGGCGACGCCGTTCCGGCTCGATCTCGAGTGAAGAGGCTACTCGGCCAGCGACGGCCGCAGCACCGGGCGTGAATTGGCGACCGGCGTCGCCGCCGGCCGCGGCTCGGCGCGCTTGGTGAGAAGCTCGGTGCGCGGATTGCGCTGGTAGAAATCGCAATAGGCAAAGCCTAGTCCGGACACCGAGCCGCGGAAGCTGCGATAGCTGAGCTTCTGCACCCTAAAGCACGGCGTGATCGGCAGGCCCGGCAGATGGGCGCACATCGAGGCGCCGTCTGCTTTTATGGTTCCGGCCGGCAAGGTCGCGAACCGGGTCTCGCCCTGGCCGCGAAATTTGATGGTGCCGACGACCGAGCCGTCGGCGAAAATGCGGCCGCTGCCGGCGGTACCCTCAAAGCAGGTATAGGAGAACAGCTTGCCCACCACGAAAGCGCGGGCCTGTTCCGGACTAAGGTCCTCGGCCAGCGCCAGAGTTGTGGCGAAAATTCCGGCCCCAAAAACGCACGCACAGACAACAGCTACGCGCCGCAACATCGACAACTCCACTCCCGCTACTAGGACGATGTTAACAAGACTTCTTAACCGTCCCCTTACCATAGCGCCCTCGCAAGATCAGTCGAAATTTGCAGGTAAAATCCGCAGCCTTTACCCGATTTTTACCACAATGCGTCCGCGCACCCTTCCCTCGACGATGCTGCGGCCCGCGGCAATGGCGTCGGCGAGCCCGATTTCGCTGGTCATCGCCGCGATCATTGCCGCCTCGAGATCGATCTCGAGGCGGCGCCAGGCTTCTTGCCGCAGCGGCCGCGGACACATCACGGAGTCGATGCCCAGAAGCGACACGCCGCGTAGAATGAACGGAGCGACCGTGGTCGGCAAGTCCATCCCCCCGGCAAGTCCACAGGCCGCGACCGCGCCGCCATAACGCGTCATCGACAGCACATTGGCGAGCGTGGTCGAGCCGACCACGTCGACGCCGCCGGCCCAGCGCTCCTTGCCGAGCGGGCGCGGCGGAGCCGTCAATTCCTTGCGCTCGATCACCTCGGCGGCGCCGAGCCCTTCGAGGTAGTCGGCGTCCTCGGGCCGGCCGGTCGAGGCGATCACGCGATAGCCGAGCTTGGCCAGGAGCGCGATGGCCACCGAGCCGACGCCTCCGGCCGCCCCGGTCACGATCATCGGGCCGCGCGACGGCTCAAGTCCGGCCCGTTCCAGCGCCATGACCGCGAGCATCGCGGTATAGCCGGCGGTGCCGATCGCCATGGCGTCGCGCGTCGTCATGCTCGCCGGCAGCCGCACCAGCCAGTCGCCCTTGACGCGCGCCTTTTCCGCGTAAGCGCCGAGATGGACCTCGCCGAGACCCCAGCCGTTGAGGATGACCTTGTCGCCCGGCTTCCAGTTCGGGTGCGTCGAGGACTCCACGGTGCCGGCGAGATCGACACCGGCGATCATCGGAAAGCGGCGCACCACCGGCGCCTTGCCGGTGATGGCGAGGCCGTCCTTGTAATTCACCGTCGAATATTCGACGCGGACGGTGACGTCGCCGTCCATAAGATCTTTGTCGTCGAAATCGGTCAGCCGCACCGTCTGGCCGGCATCCGCTTTATCGATGACGATGGCCTTGAACGTGCTCATGGCGATACTCCTGGCCGCTAATCTGTCATGGCCGGGCATGGTGGTTCAAGGAACGGCGATTCAAGAAATGGCCGTTCAAGGAACGGCGGGGCGCCTCGCCAGGCGACCGAATTTATTCCGCAGGCACCAAGGCCATGCGCGGAACCGGTTTCTCCACGATCGGCATGTTGATCAGCGCCGAAAGCACGCCGAACAGGATCGCCAGGTACCACACGGCATTATAGGAGCCGGTGCGGTCGAACACGAGGCCGCCGAGCCAGACGCCGAGGAAGCCGCCGACCTGGTGGCTGAAAAAGGCGAAGCCCGCCAGCGTCGCCAGCCAGCGCGTGCCGAACATCAGCGCGATGATACCGTTGGTCGGCGGCACCGTGGAGAGCCACATGAAGCCCATCACCGCGCCGAAGGCGATGCAGGTCGTGGGCGTGACCGGGAATGAGATAAAGGCGAAGATCGCCGCGGCGCGCACGAAATAGATGATCGACAGCAAGTAGCGCTTCGGCATGCGGTCGCCGAGCCAGCCGGAGAACACCGAGCCGACGATGTTGAACAGGCCGATGGTGGCGATGGTCCAGCCGCCGACTTCCGCGGAGAGCCCGCGGTCGATCAGATAAGACGGCATGTGCACGGTGATGAATTGCAGCTGAAAGCCGCAGGTGAAGAAGCCCAGCACCAGGAGCACATAGGAGCGGTGGGCGAAAGCTTCCGACAGCGCATGCCGTAGCGACTGCGCCTCGCCCTCATGCGCGGCTTGCGACGGCACCGTCGCCAGAGCGAGCGACAGCGGCAGTACGCCAAGCATGCTCACTGCGAAAATGACCAGCGTCTGCTGCCAGCCGAACGTATCCATCAACGCCACCGCGACCGGCGAATAGAGAAATTGACCGAACGAGCCGGCCGCAGTGCCGAAGCCGAAGGCGCGCGAACGCCATTGCAGCGGCACGATCTTGCCGAACGCCGCCAGCACCACCGGAAACGAACAGCCGGCAAGGCCGAAGCCGACCAGCACGCCGGCCGAGGTATCAAGGAGCGGCGCGCTGGTGGCATGCGACATCAACGCCAGGCCGAGACCGTAGAGCAGCGCGCCGACGCACAGCACCCGGACGGTGCCGAAGCGATCGGCGATGATGCCGCCGAGCGGCTGGCCGATACCCCACAGCAAATTCTGCAGTGCGAGCGCAAAGGCGAAAACGTCGCGGCCCCAATGATGCGCGGTCGACATCGGCGTAAGAAAGAATCCGAGCGTCGAGCGCGGCCCAAAGGCGATGATCGCGATCAGGCAGCCGGAGCCGATGACCAGCGACGGCGTGCGCCAACTGCCGATTGGCTTGGAAGTGGTCGTCATATCGCCCCGGCAATCCAACGATTTAAAAAAGTCCGCACACCATAAGGCCTTGCCTCGGATCGCCCAAATGAAAATTCGCCAGCTCGGACGGCCGACGCATGGCTGATCCGCGCGGCGGCGCATGGAATAAACCGCCGTTTGCGTTGGACGACGGCAGCGCTTATGGATTTTCGGCTCGATTTGAGGGGTTTCCACCCCGCCCTCGCGCCAAGTGGCCGGCTATGTCGCTGCTCCGCCCCGACGCCTTTCTGTCCCCGCTCGAGATCGAGGCGGCGGTGATGCGCGCGCTCGCGGAAGACCTCGGGCGCGCCGGCGACATCACCTCGACCGCGACGGTGCCGGAGGATGCGCCGGGCCGCGCCGTGCTCAACGCGCGCCAATCGGGCGTCATCGCCGGCCTGCCGCTGGTGGCGGCAGCGTTCCAACGGCTGGCGCCCGACATCGAGATCGTCCCGCATGCGCGCGACGGCGCGGCGATCGCGGGCCGGACCAGGCTCCTGACGATTTCCGGCAATGCCCGCGCCATTCTCGGCGCCGAGCGTGTCGCGCTCAACTTCCTCGGCCATCTTTCCGGCATCGCCACCGCCACCGCAGAATTCGTGCGCCGCATCGCCCACACCAAGGCGCGCGTCATCTGCACGCGCAAGACCACGCCGGGACTGCGGGCGCTGGAGAAATACGCGGTGCGCTGCGGCGGTGGTTTTAATCACCGCTTCGGCCTCGACGACGCCATGCTGATCAAGGATAATCACATCGCGGTGGCCGGCGGCATCGCCGCGGTGCTCAAGCGCGCCAAGGCTGCCGCCGGGCATCTGGTCAAGATCGAGATCGAAGTCGATTCGCTCGATCAGCTCAAAGAAGTGCTCGACGTCGGGCTCGCCGACGTGGTGCTGATCGACAATTTCGATCTCGACGCGATGCGCAGGGCGGTCGCCTTAGTGGCCGGCCGCCTCGTCATCGAAGCCTCCGGCGGCATCACGCTCGAATCTGCCGCGGCGATCGCCGAAACCGGCGTCGATTATCTGTCGTCGGGCGCGCTCACCCACTCCGTGACCAATCTCGACGTCGGGCTGGATATCGAGATGTAGTTGTTAGAGCTTTGCGCTCTGCACGCCCTTGCCCTCGATGGGCGATGCGGCGGCTTGCGGGCCCTTGGCCGCAGGTTCCGGACTTGGCGTCGCGACGGCTGGAGTTGCGGCGGCTGTCGCCGCGGCTTGCGGCTTCTCGGCTTGGCTCTCGTCCTTGACCGCGGCCGGACTCCAGGTCGGCTCGTCATCGCCCCAGGCGCGCGGCCGATAGAAAGTGTGGACGCCAAGCCTGTACAGCCGCACCATTTCATGCACCCAGCTCGGATGCACCCAATAGGCGTGATAGTGCGTGGCGTGCCCGATATCGGCGAGCCAGATCTTGCCGTCGAGCATTTTCTTGGCGATCTCTTTGGCCTGCTCCCACATGTCGGGCTCGTCGATACGGCTGAGATCCTTGCCTTCGCAGGCGAAGGTGAATTGGCAGGCCAGATGCCGGTTCTTGTTCTGAAACACGACGCCGCAGACGTCGTGCGGATAGTAACCGGAGAACACCCGGTTCATGACGACTTGGGCCACCGCCTCCTGGCCCTGATAGGGTTCGCCGCGCGCCTCGAAGTAGATTGCTTCGCTCAGGCATTTTTCCGCATGCACGCGCGTGTCGCCGTCGAGGCCGAGCCGCTGTGCCGGACTTTCCATCAGGCTGGGATCGTCCTTGCCGGCAACCGACTCGCCGCTGTCTTCGGCCGAGTAATCGGCGCCCTCGAGTGCCGAAAGCTTTATGCCGGAATCGTCGGACGGCGGCGCCAAAATCGGCGCCGCTCCAGGCGCCCAGCTTTGCAAGCCCTCGCGCGAGCCCATGACGCCGGTGCCGAAATAAACCGCCGCGCTGTGCTCGGCGGCATCGTCGTCGAGGAACGACAGTTCCGCCGATACAGACGAGTCCTCATCGGCGGCGAAGGACGCGGCATCGTCGGGCGGACGGTCGCGCACGACCAGATCGTCATCGCCATAGTCGGCCGCCGGCGCCATCGCGGTGGAGACATCGCGGTGAATATCCGTCTGCACGACGAGCGGCGCGGCGGCGTCGGCGCGCTGCTCGGTTTTGGCGGGTGGCGTCACGGCAGGTGGCGGCGCCGGTGCAGCTGCCGGCGAGACCGGCGGTGAAGCCGGCGCGCTGATCGGCTGCAATTGCGGCAGGCTAGCCGGAGTTGCGGGCGCCGGCGCGACGTTGCTCGCCGGCAGGCGATCGCCTTTATGGGCGCGATTGACGCTCGGATATTCGATCTGCCGGGCACGCTGCACGGTGATCGGCTCATCGATCTTCCAGGCGTAAGTGTCGAGCGTGCGCGGATCGAAATTGACGTTGATCAGGCCGGCCGGTTCGCCGATCGTTGTCCCGATCGGCCGCGTGTAATTGAAGGTGGCGGCTTGCACGGTGCCGAGCGGCGAAGCGATCAGATGCCAACCCGTCGCGGCGCCTCGCTCGTGCGCCACAAGCGCCGCGAGATCCTGATAACCAACCGACGTCGGCATCAAGGCGATGCAGCAAGCGCTGAACCAGAAGCGCGCCGAACACGACGCGCCCAATACACGGCTACGCGATACCCCACCACGCGACGCCACAACTACCCCTACGCCAACACGCGCAACGCAACGCGTACACGATTATGGAAACGCCACCGCAGTGGCTCGAATGCGACGGTTTCTTTTATTGGCGAGTTAACGTTGCGAAGGCGTTAATCGCGCGCGTCCGCGCGAGATTCGCGGCGCGATGTCGCAATCATCGTTACGCCGAGCTCTCGTAAGTTCCATGCGCACCGCAAGCGCGCGCAAATTTTTTGAAATTCATTAACCACGAACACGCTTAGGCGATGGAACTTGCAGTTCCACTAGCCATCCACCGTCGCGCCCTTGCCGAGTGCGGCCTGCGCCGCCGCGAGCCGGGCGATCGGCACGCGGAACGGCGAACACGACACGTAGTCGAGTTTGACTTCGTGGCAGAACGCGACCGACGCCGGATCGCCGCCGTGCTCGCCGCAAATGCCGAGCTTGAGTTTCGGCCGCACTTTGCGGCCACGCTCCGTCGCGATGCGTATCAACTCACCGACGCCGTCGCGATCGAGCGACACGAACGGATCGGCCGGCAAAATACCCTTCGCCGTATAGATGCCCAAGAAGCTCGCGGCGTCATCGCGGCTGATGCCAAACGCGGTTTGCGTCAGATCGTTGGTGCCGAACGAAAAGAACTCCGCGGTCTCGGCGATCTCGCCTGCTTTGAGCGCCGCGCGCGGCAGTTCGATCATGGTGCCGACCTGATAGTTGAGCTTGCTCTTGGTCTCCGACGCCACGGTCTTCGCCATGGCGTCGATGCGCTCCTTGACCAGATCGAGCTCGATCTTGGTGGCGATGAGCGGCACCATGATTTCCGGCGCCACCGGCTTGCCGGTTTCGCGCTCGGCCTCGACCGCAGCCTCGAAAATCGCGCGCGCCTGCATTTCCGCGATCTCCGGATAGGCGATGGCGAGCCGGCAGCCGCGAAAGCCGAGCATGGGATTGAATTCATGCAGCTCTCGCGCACGATCGGCGAGCTTTTGCGGGTCGGCGCCCATCGCCGCCGCCACCTCAGCGATCTCTTCCTCGCTGTGCGGCAGAAATTCATGCAGCGGCGGATCGAGCAGCCGGATCGTCACCGGCAGGTCACCCATGATCTTGAACAGGTCGACAAAATCGGCGCGCTGCATCGGCAGCAGTTTCGCCAGCGCCGCGCGGCGCGCTTTCTCATCGCCGGCCAAAATCATCTCGCGCACGGCGCGGATGCGGTCCTCATCGAAGAACATATGCTCGGTGCGGCACAGTCCGATGCCCTCGGCGCCGAATTTGATCGCGGCGCGGGCGTCGGCCGGCGTATCGGCATTGGCGCGCACTTTGAGTTTGCGCACGCCGTCGGCCCATTGCATCACGGTGGCGAATTCGCCGGCGAGCGCCGGTTCCAGCATCGCCACTTTGCCGGCGAGCACCTGGCCGGTCGAGCCGTCGATGGTGAGCGTGTCGCCTCTCTTCAGCGTGGTGCCGCCCGCCGTCATGGTCTGCGTGCGGTAATCGACGCGCAAGGAGCCCGCGCCGGAGACGCAGGGCTTGCCCATGCCGCGCGCCACCACCGCGGCATGCGAGGTCATGCCGCCGCGCGTCGTCAAGATTCCTTCGGCGGCATGCATGCCGTGGATGTCCTCCGGCGAGGTCTCGACGCGCACCAGAATGACCTTGCGGCCCTGGCTCTTGAGCAGTTCCGCCTCTTCCGAGGAGAACACGATCTCGCCGCTCGCCGCGCCGGGCGAAGCCGGCAGGCCGGTGGCGAGAATCTTGCGTTCGGCTTTGGGATCGATGGTCGGATGCAGCAGTTGCTCCAGCGCCGCGGGATCGACGCGGGCCACCGCTTCCTCTTTGGTTATCAGTTTCTCCTGCGCCAGCTCGACGGCGATGCGCAAAGCGGCCTGTCCGGTGCGCTTGCCATTGCGCGTCTGCAGCATCCACAGCTTGCCCTGCTCGACGGTGAATTCGAGATCCTGCATGTCGCGGTAATGCTTTTCGAGCTTGGCGTGGATGCGCAGCAATTCGGCGAAAGCCTCCGGCAGCGCCGCCTCCATCGACGGCTTGTCGGAGGAAGCCTCCTTGCGCGCCGCCTCGGTGATCTCCTGCGGGGTGCGGATGCCGGCGACGACGTCTTCGCCCTGGGCATTGATCAGAAACTCGCCGTAGAGCTTTTTCTCGCCGGTCGAGGGATTACGGGTGAAGGCGACGCCGGTGGCCGAGGTCTCGCCCATATTGCCGAACACCATGGCCTGCACGTTGACCGCGGTGCCCCAGCTTTCCGGAATATTGTGCAGGCGGCGATAGGTGATGGCGCGCTGGTTCATCCACGAGCCGAACACCGCGCCAACGGCACCCCATAATTGGGCGTGCGGGTCTTGCGGAAACGGCTTTCCGGTCTCCTCCTCGACACGCTCCTTGTAGCGCGCGATGACCTCCGACCAGTCCTGGGCATTGAGATCGGTGTCGAGCGCGTAGCCGTTGCGGTCTTTATGGTCGTCGAGGATTTCCTCGAAGTGATGATGGCCGATGCCGAGCACCACGTCGGAATACATGGTGATGAAGCGCCGGTAGCTGTCCTGGGCGAAACGCCGGTCGCCGGATTTTGCCGCCAGCGCATTTACGGTGACGTCGTTGAGGCCGAGATTGAGCACGGTGTCCATCATGCCGGGCATCGAGGCGCGCGCGCCGGAGCGCACCGAGACCAAAAGCGGATTCTCGGGGTCGCCGAATGTCTTGCCGGTGATGCGGCCGACTTCGGCGAGCGCGGCCTCGACCTGGGCCTTGAGACTCTTCGGATAGGTTTTGCCGTGCTGATAGAAATAGGTGCAGACCTCGGTGGTGATGGTGAAGCCGGGCGGCACCGGCAGGCCGAGATGTGCCATCTCGGCGAGACCCGCGCCCTTGCCGCCGAGGAGGTTGCGCATGCCAGCGCGGGCTTCCGCTTTGCCGCCGCCGAAGGCATAGACCCACTTGCCTTGCGTCGACGCTTTCGCCAGCGCGGATTTGCGTAACGGCGAAGGTACGGATTTGCCTTTGCGGCTCGCCGATTTTTTCACCGGCTGGCGGGACAGTTTTGAGCGCGATTTGACCATGACATCATACGATTAGAAGGGTCTGGCTAAGGTGTGATTGCAATTCCCGGCAACGGACGCAAGCCGCGCAGCGCTAATGGATGAAGTGGTGGATGGCATTGAGCCCGAGCAAGCCGACGACGATGAGATAGACCGCGACGATGATGTTGAGCAGCCGCGGGATGATCAGGATGAGGATTCCGGCGATCAGGGCGACCAATGGCGACAGTTCAGTGGCAGTGATGAGCATGGATTGCCTCGGTTTTGGAATGGATTGTTGTGGAGAAGCGGCGCGGGCCGAATAATACACAGAACCTAAACGCACAAGCCGCCATTCGGTTCTACTCCCTCTCCCCGCGCGCGGGGAGAAATACAGGGCGGGCTAGAGGGGGGGGGGGTGAATTAGCCCTCGATCTTGGAAAAATCGGCCACGGCGCGGGTGGCGGCGCGGATTTCGTTGAGGAGTTTCAGCCGGTTTTCGCGCAGCGCCTTATCCTCCACATTCACTGTAACTTTGTCGAAGAAGGCGTCGACAGGTGGCCGCAACTGCGCCAAGTAACTCATCGCACCTTCGAAATCCTCGGCCTCGACAGCGCGCTTTGCCTCGATCTTAACGCGCTTGATCCAGTACACGAGCGATTCCTCTTCGGGTGTGTACAAATTTCGATCAGGCTCCCCTATATATTCGCGACCGTCTCTCTTCTCTTCTATGCGAATAATGTTGCTGGCACGCTTGTAACCCACGAGCAAATTAGCGCCATCCTCAGACTTGAGAAACCTTTCTAATGCCTGGAGACGATGAATGATCAGGAAGAGATCATCCTGATCCGGCAAAGCGAACACTGCGTCCACCAGATCATGTCGCGCGCCTTGTTCACGGAGCAAAGCCTTCAGGCGCTCTACGAAAAAAAACAGAAGGCTTTTAGAAATTTCATTAGCAAATTCATTCTTGAACTCATCAAGCCGCTTCTCGATTTCCTCATTAGCAACGGTTCTAGAAACCGGTTGAACTACGATTTTAACTTCTTGGCCGCCAACAACGGCGGCAAGTCGCAGCGTGTTTCTCGCCCCTTCTATATCGGCCTTAAAATCTGCCATGTGGCGCACAGCATGTGAAATGACCGGAGTGAGCCGCAACCTGATGTCAGATTGAATTATTCGAATAACGCCCAACGCCGCGCGTCGAAGAGCATATGGGTCTTTCGATCCGGTAGGCTTTTCGGCAATCAGCCAAAACCCGACCAGCATGTCGACTTTATCCGCCAGCGCCACGGCGACCGACACCGGGTCGCTCGGCACCAGATCGTCCGGCCCTTTCGGCCGGTAATGATCCTCACAGGCGTGCGCCACGGCTTCGTCCTCACCCTGCGCTTCGGCGTAGTATTTGCCCATGGTGCCTTGCAGCTCGGGGAATTCGCCGACGACTTCAGTCAACAAGTCCGCCTTGCAAAGCCGCGCCGCACGTTTTGCTTTAACCGGGTCGGCGCCGACCAATGGGGCCAATTCGGCGGCCAATCGCTCAATGCGTTCAATGCGCTCGGCCTGGGTGCCGAGCTTCTCGTGAAACACGATGTCCTTGAACTTAGGCAGCCGATCTTCGAGCTTGGTCTTTAAATCGATCTCGTAGAAAAACTTAGCATCCGACAAGCGCGCGCGGATGACGCGCTCGTTGCCGGCGACGATGGCAGCGCCGCCGTCGGCGGTTTCGATGTTCGATACCAGGAGGAACTTGTCGACCAGCTTGGCATGCGCGCCATCGCGCAGCACAAAACATTTCTGGTTGTTGCGGATAGTGGCCCGGATCACCTCCTCCGGAATGCGAAGGAAGCTCTCCTCGAACGACCCCATCAGCACCACCGGCCATTCGACGAGGCCTGCGACCTCGTTGAGCAAGCCGTCGTCCTCAATGAGCTCGAGCCCTTGCGCGAAGGCGAGCTGCTTCGCCTCGGTGAGGATGATTTGCTTGCGCCGCTCGGCGTCGGGCACGACCTTGGCCTTGTCGAGCTTTTGCAAATAATCGTCGAGGCGGCGCACCGTGAACGGCTCCGGCGCCATGAAGCGATGGCCGCGCGTGACGTTGCCGGCGGCAATGCCGTCGACCTTGAACGGCACGATGTCGGGCTCCTCGGTCTCCGGCCCGAAGGTCGCGACGATGGAATGCAAGGGCCGCACCCAGGTCAGCGCCCCGGGCTCTGCCGACGGCGCGCCCCAGCGCATCGATTTCGGCCAGGGAAAGCTTTTGATGACGGCCGGCAAAATCGCGCCGATCACGTCGATCGCGGCGCGGCCCGGCTTCTCGAGCACCGCGACATAAAAGTCGCCCTTCTTGTCGGGCTGCACTTTGGCGTCGGCGATCGATTTCAGTCCGGCGGCTTTCAAAAAACCGGCGATGGCCTGCTCCGGCGCGCCGACGCGCGGACCCTTTTTCTCCTCGCGCAGATCGGGCTGGCGCACCGGCACGCCGTGCACCGCGAGCGTCAGCCGCCGCGGCGTCACGAAAGCCTTGGCGCCCTCATAGACGAGCCCAGCCTCCACCAGCCGGTCGGTGACAAGCTTGCGCAAATCCTCCGCCGCCCGCGCCTGCATCCGCGCCGGGATTTCTTCGGAAAAGAGTTCGAAGAGGAGATCGGGCATTATGGGTGACGCTTGCTGCTCCCCTCCCCCTTGTGGGGAGGGGTGGGGGTGGGGGTGGGGGTCGGGAAGATCGCACTCTGAATCATTTCAAGCACGCCATCGATATTCCCCAGTACCTCATTGTTCCAAAATCGTAGGACCTGATGGCCCTCGGATTCGAGAAATTTCGTCCGCTGTGCGTCGCGCGCGGTGAGCTCTGCGTGTTGACCGCCGTCGATCTCGATTACGAGCTTCAGTTTGTGATTGGCAAAATCAACAATGTAACGGCCAAGATGCACCTGCCGGCGAAAATGCGAGGCCGGTGAAGCGAACCGATGCCGAAGGTGCCACCAAAGCTTCTGCTCAGCCTTTGTCGGCGTCGCACGCATAGCTCGCGCACGGATTTTATTAATTGGAACGACACTCCGATCGCGCAGTGCCCAGGTGCGCAACTCATCCGAAGATCGCTTCTCGATCATGCAACCACCTCCCGACCCCCACCCCTACCCCTCCCCACAAGGGGGAGGGGAAGAGTAGTCACAGCGTCTTATGGCTGCCGTCGCACAACGGCTGATGCGACGATCGCTTGCAGGCGCAGAACCACACCTCCTCGTTCGCCTCCGCCTTCCATTCCTGCGGGCGGAATGCGGTGCCCTTGTGCGAGCCGTCGCAGAACGGCTGCGTCTTCGAGCGGCCGCAGGCGCACCACCAATAGCTTTCGCCGGCCACCACATTGATAGGCAGCGGCCGACGGCCGCCAATTTCCGGTACGTCGCTCATGGACTTTTCCCTCCGCCTTCGGTCGCGAGCCAGGCCGCGCCGCACGCTTTGGCCAGCTCGCGCACGCGCAAAATGTAGCTCTGCCGCTCGGTCACCGAAATCACCCCACGCGCATCGAGCAAATTGAACACGTGGCTCGCCTTGATGCATTGATCGTAGGCCGGCAGCGCCAATTCGTTGCGCTCGTCCTTGGCGCCGATCTGCAACAGCCGTTTGCACTCTTCCTCCGCGTCCTTGAAATGGCGGACCAGCATGTCGGTGTCGGCGGCCTCGAAATTGTAGCGGGAATATTCCTGCTCGGCTTGGAGGAACACGTCGCCGTAGCTCACCCGCCGCGCGCCGTCGCGGCCGTTGAAATTGAGCGCGAAGACGTTCTCGACGCCCTGCACGTACATCGCCAGCCGCTCGAGTCCATAGGTCAGTTCACCGGCCACCGGCGCGCATTCGACGCCGGCGACCTGCTGGAAATAAGTGAATTGCGACACTTCCATGCCGTCGCACCAGCACTCCCAGCCAAGCCCCCAGGCGCCGAGCGTGGGGCTCTCCCAATCGTCCTCGACAAAGCGGATGTCGTGGATCTTGGCATCGATGCCGATGGCATAAAGCGATTTGAGATAAAGCTCCTGCAGATCGTCCGGCGACGGCTTTAGGATGACCTGCAGCTGATAATAATGCTGCAGGCGGTTCGGGTTCTCGCCGTAGCGGCCGTCCTTGGGCCGGCGCGACGGCTGCACGTAAGCGGCATTCCAGGGCTTCGGCCCAAGCGCGCGCAGCGTGGTCGCCGGATGAAAGGTGCCGGCGCCAACCTCCATGTCGTAGGGCTGCAAAATGACGCAGCCCCAGTCCGCCCAGTAGCGCTGCAGGGCGAGAATGAGCCCCTGGAACGAGCGCTCGGGGCGCATATAAGGCGGCAAATCTGCGTTCATGAGCCGTTGTTGGTGGAAGGCGAGATCAAGGTCAAGTCTCGCGCAGGTCAAGTCTCGGCCCGCATGATCGAACCGGCGATGACGATTCGTTTCGCGCCCGCTATGCTAGCATCGTAAAAGCAGCGATCGGCGCCAATGATCGGTGCCAGGGGAGGAAATTGTGCGCATAATTCGAACCATTGTGATTGGGCTGGCCGCGGTTTTGGCGCTAGCCGCCCCGCATTTCGCCAAGGCGCAGGATTTTCCGACCCGGCCGGTTCGCATCGTGGTGGCGTTTCCGCCCGGCGGCCCGACCGATTTCGTCGGCCGCATCATTGCCGACAAGATGACGGCGCTGCTTGGTCAGCGCGTCTACATCGACAACAAGGCCGGCGCCAACGGCACGCTCGGCGGCGCCAACGTCGCCAAATCCGACCCCGACGGCTATTCGCTGTTTCTCACCACGTCGGGTGCGGTGACGGTGTCACCGCACATCATGCCGAAAATGCCGTTCGACACGTTCCGCGATTTCGCGCCGGTCGCACTGGTGACGACGGTGCATGAGGTGCTGGTAGTGTCGCCACAGCTTGGCGTCAAAAACGTCAAGGATCTGGTTGCGCTCGCCAAGAAAAAGCCGGGCGCCGTCACCTTCGCTTCGACCGGCGTCGGCTCGCCCCCGCATCTTGCCCAGTTGCTGCTTGATGCGGCGGCCGGCGTGAAATTCCTGCACGTGCCCTATCGCGGCGCGGCGCCGGCGCTGACCGACTTGCTGGGCGGCCAAGTGCAGGTTGTGGCGCTGGATATTCCGGTGGTGATTTCGCAAATCCAAGCCGGCAAGCTCGTCCCGATCGGCATCGCCGGCGACAAGCGGGACGCCATTCTCCCCGATGTGCCGACGCTTGCCGAACAGGGTTATCCGAACACCGACGCTTCGAACTGGTATGCGCTGTTGGCGCCGGCCAAGACGCCGGCTGCGGTGATCGCCAAGCTCAACAAGGCCGTCGACGACGCGCTCAACGATCCCGCCGTCCACGACAAGCTCGTCAAAACGGGCGCAACACCGGTTGGCGGCACGCCCGAAGCGCTCGGCACCTTCATGAGGGCCCAGTACGACAAGTGGGGCCGCATTATCAAAGAGAACGGCATCAAGCCGGAATGAGACCGTAGCCGCTCATTCAGCCCGGCCGGTATTCGCCGGTCTTCGGATCGGGCTTCAATTTCGGCAGCGTGGAGCGGTCGAGCGGCTCGACCGAAGCTTTGGCGCGCACTTCATCGAGCTCGGTGTTGACGCGCTGTATTTCCTTGGCGCACCAACGCACCACCACGGCCGCCCCCATAACTCCGAGCGCGAAGACGATGAGCGGCGGCATCCTGTTCTCCTGTAGCGCGGTCGTCAGAGGCCATAACGCGCCCAAATGGCGCGTGCTTCAAGCGCCGAAATCAGGTCCTCGGCAAGGCCCGGCCCGCCCATGGCCGCCGTCGCGCCGCTGCCGGCGACGCCGAGAATGCGGCGGCCCAGGAACCCGCGTTCGGCGGTAATCAGGGGTGTAACCACTTTGTCTCCAAATCGTTCGCGCAGCGTCCCGCGCAAGTCGCCAACGGCGTCGACCAGGCCGAGTTCCATGGCCCTTCGTCCGGTCCAATATTCGCCGGAAAATAAGTCATTTTCCGGACCCTGCAGCTTGGCGCCGCGCCGCGATTTGACCAGCGCGATGAAGTCTTCGTGGATTTGTCGCTGCAATTTCTTCAGCCGTTCAACGTCGTCGGGATTTTCCGGCAGGAACGGATCGAGCATCGCCTTGTGCTCGCCCGACGTATAGAGCCGGCGCTCGACGCCGATTTTGGCGATCAGCTTGTCGAAGCCGAACGAGCCGCCGACCACGCCGACCGAGCCGACGATCGAATACGGATCAGCGATGATTTCGTCGCCGGCGCAGGCGATCATGTAGCCGCCCGAGGCGCCGGCGTCTTCGATGAAGGCAAGCACCGGCCGCTGGTGCTCGTCCGCCAGTTCCCGAATGCGCCGGAAGATCAGGTGCGATTGTACCGGCGATCCGCCCGGCGAATTGATGACGAGCGCGACCGCAGCGGCGCGGCGGATGGCAAAAGCGCGATCGAGCGTGCGGGCGATGCCGGCCAGCGACAGGCCGGGCCGCAACGGCGTCGAAAAACCGATAACGCCGGTTAACCGCACCACCGGCACAATCGGCCGGTCGAGGCGAAAACGCTGCGGGATCAGTGGGCTTAACGCGCCAAACACGCGGCCGCAAAAATCCCGCATGCGTTTTCCAGTCCACGGTTCGGTCATAAAGCTCAAATAGGAGGGATCGGGTTAAGCCTCAAGTAACCGTTTCTTAATCGGTGGAACGCTTCTTGCTTAACTGACGTTGCCGAAAACAACGGCGGAGGCGAAGCAGTGACGAAGATCGAATTCCTCTTGATACTTATGAGCGTATTTGTAGGTCTTTGCTATATTCCCGTCCGCACCCAAGCGAAGAAAGCCGTGCCGGGCCGCCCAATTCGCTATCAGCGTGATGCCTAACGGCTGAGCAGAAAGTCTTGGTACCCGAACGAGCTTCGGGAATTAAAGTTTCGTAACTCTCAGCTCTTCAGGAATGGAAGGACGGCGCCGTCGCGCAACACCGCTTCCGCGGCTGCGCTTGGCTTGCCGTCAGCATCGGCGAGGACAAAGCCCGGCTGCAGCGACAGGGGACCGCCACGACCTTTCCTGGCGCGCACCAGCACGCGGATCGCCGCAATCCCGGGCTTGGGATGGACCGGCAAGATCGAAACCGCGCCGAACTCCACGGCGAGCGCCGCAAGCACGTCGGCAAGGCCGTCGGCGCGCCAGATCAGCGTGACCACGCCCGCCGGGCGTAGAAGCCGCGCCGCCGTACGCAGCCACACGGTCAGCGTCTCATGCGACGCGGTCCGCGCCAGACGGCGACCGCGATCGGGCGACGGATTTTGCGGCGCGTTGAATGGCGGATTCATCAGGACGTGATCGGCCAAATCCGGCACAAGTCCCGCGGCGACGAACGCGACATCGGGCGCAGCAACATCAAGACAAATCGCGCGCGTACGCGCGGCAAGCCCGTTGCGCGCGGCGTTGTCCTGCGCCAACGCGGTGAGCACCGGATCGATCTCGACCAGCGTCAGGCCAAGTCCGTCGATGCGGCGCGCCAGCGCCAAGCCCGCCGCGCCGACGCCGGCGCCAAGCTCGACGGCCTGCTCGCCGGCCTGCGCCGGCACCGCCGCCGCGAGCAGGATCGCGTCATGGCCGATCCGATGGCCGCGCAGCGGCTGGCGCAGCACCAGGCTGCCGCCGAGGACGGCATCCTCGCTGGTTCCGCCATGCGCGTCGGAAATCTCAGTCGACGTTTCAATCAATGTGAGGCCGTAGCTCGTTGCCGAAGCCGGCGTCTTCCAACAGCCGCCGCGCCGCCTGGATTTGATCCTCGCCGACCAGAATGCGGCGCGGGAAAATGCCGATCGAGCCTTCCAGCACGCTCATATTCTGGTCGACCACCATATGTTCGATATGCGCGCCATTGAGCAGCGCTTCGATCGCCGAGATCAGCACGGCATCGTTGGTGCGGACGAGTTCGCGCAATTTCAGCTCCGCCGCCGTTCCTCGCCCGGCGCGCGCAGCGCCAGATAGGCGATCAGCTTGGCCTCGCGCCGGCCGCGCGTGACGGTGTCGAGAATGAGCCCGCAGGCGATCGACAAAAAAGCAAGAACCATCAAGCCGGTCGACAGCACCGCGGTCGGCAGCCGCGGCACGATGCCTTCCTGCACGTAGGTAATGATGATTGGAATGGCGAGCCCGACCGACGTGATGATCAGCGCGATGCCGAAAGCGCCGAACAGCGACAGCGGCCGCTCGGCGCGGTAGAGCCGCAACACCGTCCACAGGATGCGGAAACCGTCCTGCCAGGTCGACAGCTTCAACGTCGACCCGGCCGGGCGCGAATAATACGGCGTCGCCAGCTCGCCGACCGGCAATTCCAGCTCGAGCGCATGCACGGTCAATTCGGTCTCGATCTCGAAGCCGCCGGACAGAATCGGAAACGACTTCACGAAGCGGCGCGAGAACACCCGATAGCCGGACAGGATATCGGTGAAGGCGCGGCCGAATATATGAGCGACGAAGCCGCTTAGCAGCCGATTGCCGGCGCGATGGCCGGGACGGTAGGCGGCCTCGTCGCGATCGACGCGCGTCGCCACCACCATGTCGAGGCGCTCCGTGACGAGCTTATCGATCATCGCCGCCGCGCTCGGCGGGTCGTAGGTCGCATCGCCGTCGACCAGCACGTAAATATCGGCTTCGATGTCGTTGAACATGCGCCGCACTACGTAGCCTTTGCCCTGATGACTTTCGCGGCGGACGACGGCGCCGGCCTGTTTCGCCGCCGCTACGGTGCCGTCGGTGGAATTATTGTCATAAACGTAGACGGTTGCCCCCGGCAGCGCGGCGGCGAAATCCGCAACAACTTTGGCGATCGCACGTTCCTCATTGTAGCAAGGCACCAGAATCGCCACTTCCAATTGGGTGGCGTCATAGCGATCTGTACCTATGTGTTTTCCGGCGAGTTCGTTGGTCGACATGCCGTTTTCTTGCCCCTTCCCCGCCGCGGACGGCTCGTAGCGTGGCACGATCATTGCTGGCGGGATGGCGAATCTATAGGTGGCGGCGCGATATTGGCAGACTTGCCGCATGACCATAGCGTTTCTATGCTTCCGCGTCGCGTCCGGAGCATGCTTGCCTGGAGAATGCCGTAGTGGCCGTCATTGTCCCCTTCGAAAGCCCGCGTGAGCCGTCGATCGACCCCCTGGTCGACCTGGTCGCCGCCGACATGGAGCGCGTCAACGCCACCATCATCGGGCGCACCGGCTCCGAAGTGACGATGATCCCGGAGGTCGCCAAGCACCTCATCAATTCCGGCGGTAAGCGGCTACGGCCGATGCTGACCCTGGCTTTGGCGCGGCTCGCCGGCTATGCCGGCGACGGCCACATCAAGCTCGCCGCCGCGGTCGAGTTCATGCATACCGCGACGCTGTTGCACGACGACGTGGTCGACGAGAGCGAGCTGCGGCGCGGACGGCTCGCCGCCCGCATGCTCTGGGGCAACGAGGCGAGCGTGCTGGTCGGCGACTTCCTGCTCGGTCAGGCGTTCAAGATGATGGTCGAGGTCGGCAGCCTCAAGGCGCTGGAAATTCTCTCCGCCGCCGCCGCCGTGATCGCCGAAGGCGAAGTCATGCAGCTTGCCGCCGCCAAGAACACGGCAACCACCGAGGACGAATATATCGCGGTGATCCGCGCCAAGACCGCCGAATTGTTTGCGGCGGCTTGCGAAGTCGGCCCGGCGCTGTCGGCGCGGCAGAGGGCCGAAGCCGCCGCCAGCCGCTCGTTCGGCATGAATCTCGGCATCACCTTCCAGCTGGTCGACGACGTGCTCGACTATGGCGGCGCCGCGGCGCGGCTCGGCAAGAACATCGGCGACGACTTCCGCGAGGGCAAGATTACGCTGCCGGTGGTGCTCGCCTTCCGCCGCGGCAGCGACGACGAGCGGGAATTCTGGCGCCGGACGCTTGAACGCGGCGAGACCAAGGACACCGATCTCGATCACGCCATCGGCTTGATGGTCAAACACCGCGCGCTCGAAGACACCATCGGCCGCGCTCACCATTACGGCGCCATCGCCCGCGACGCGCTGGCGCTGTTTCCGGATTCGACGATGAAAGCCGCTTTGGTCGAGACCGTGGATTTTTGTATCGCGCGGACGCATTAGAGCCTAATCGGTTTTGATGGAATCAAAACCGGGCTCTAGCTTTTTGATTGAGCATGATCTTTGTCCGAAAACCGGCATCCACTTTTCGGGATCATGCTCTAGCTTTCCCCCGCGGGGAAATCACAGTCTCAGCCGTTTCCCAACACACAGGCCCGCACCCACCATTGCGGATATTTGTTGCCCAGTGTTTCCGCCGCGCTTTGCGCGGCCTCACTTGAATCGAAAAGTCCGAAGCATGTCGCGCCGGAGCCCGACATGCGGGCCAGCCGGCAGCCCGCAAGCGCGCGTAGCGCCGCCAGTAGACCGCCGACCACCGGCGCAAGCTTTATCGCCGCAGCTTCGAGATCGTTCGCCTGCCGCGCCAGAGCCTGCAATAATTGTTCCCGGTCTTGGATTTTTTCCAGTGCCGCAGGATCGAACGGCGAGAGCGCATCAGCGGCGCGCGTCCACCCGGCGAACACATCCTTGGTCGCCAGCGCGACGCCGGGATTGACCAGTACGGCGTGCAGCGGCGGCAGATTAAGCGGCGCGGAGAGCTTCTCGCCCACGCCCCACATCAGTCGCGGCCGCCGATCGAGGCAGACCGGCACGTCGGCGCCGGTGGCGCGGGCCGCCTCGTAGAGACGCGGATCGGAGGGCGCGATGGCATTGACCCGCGCGACCAGCCGCAGCGCGGCCGCAGCATCGGCCGAGCCGCCGCCGAGTCCGGCGGCAACCGGCAGGGTCTTGTCTAGATCGAAGGTGCCAAGGACCAAGCCGGGAAAGCGCTCTTTCATTGCGCGCGCCGCCCTGAGCACCAGATTGTCCGCGTTGTCACCGGCCTGCGCCGCCCGCGGTCCGCCAACTGTCAATTTAAGCTCACCACCGGGCGCAAAGCTCAAGCGGTCGCCGCAATCGGCGAATGCGACAAGGCTGGAAATCTCGTGATAGCCGTCGGCGCGGCGGCCCAACACCCGCAGCGTCAGATTGACCTTGGCCGGCGCGGCCTCAACAAGCGGAACGGGCAAGGAGAACCCTCAGCCGCCGTTGCCGGGCTTCTTCTTCTCAACATCCGCCGCCGAATTCGCCTTGTCGGCATCGCCAGAAGAACTTGGCTTGGTGGCATCGGCCGCCGAGGACGTGTCGGGCGGCAAGCCGTTTTTCAGCTTGGCCTCGATCTTGGGCAGATCTTCCGGATCGGGCTTGAGGTCGATCGCCTGCGACCACTGGAAGTGCGCCTCCAAGGTGCGCCCGACCCGCCAATAGGCATCGCCGAGATGGTCGTTGATGGTCGGGTCTTCGGGCTTGAGCTCAACGGCGCGTTCCAGATTCTTGACCGCCTCGTCGTAATTGCCGGTGCGGAAATAGGCCCAGCCCAGCGAATCGACGATGTAGCCGTCATCCGGCCGCTGCTCGACGGCCTTACGGATCATATCCATGCCTTGATCGAGATGGAGGCCTTGGTCGACCCACGAATAGCCGAGATAATTGAGCACCAGCGGCTGATCGGGATAGAGCTGCAACGCCTTTTTCATGTCGGCTTCGGCGAGCGGCCACTGATGCGAGCGCTCGTAGCAGATGCCGCGGAAGTAGAACATCACCCAGTTCGACTTCTCGGGATTTTGCAGCGTGTCGATGGCTTTGCTGTAAGTCTTGGCGCAATCGGCGAAATCTTTGTGCCCGCGCTCGACATTGCCGAGCTCGACAATCGCCTCGGTGTCCTTGGGATGATCGGCGATGACTTTATCAAGAAGCTTCTTGGAGTCGTCGGTGCGACCAAGCGTGTCGAGATCGACCGACATCTGGATTTGGGCGTTGCGCGACAGCGGCGAACTTGCCGGCACCCGCTCATAGGCCTTGATGGCAAGATCGGGCTTCTTGAGATCCTCGTAGAGATCGCCGAGCGACAGCAGCGCCATGGCGTGGTTCGGCTCGAGATAAAGCGCAAGCTGCAGATAGATCAGCGCGAGATCCTCGCCGCCGCGGCGCCCGATCGAGGCGCCGAGTCCGTAAAGCGCCTCCGCGGCGCCGGCCTGGGGCGTATCGACAAGCGGCGGCAGCTTTTCGCCGTCGCTGATCCGCTTCATCTCTTCGCTGATCAACGGATGATTCGGCAGCTCCTTGGCGAAATCCGCATAGACCTTGAGCGCGTCGGCCTTGCTGGCGTTGCGCGACAGCCAGCGGCCATAGCCCTGCACCGTACGCAGCGCCGTGGGATCGGCCTTGTAGGCGCTGGCATAGTGTTTGCCCGCGGCTTTGTTGTCTTTGGCCAGATCGAGGATCAGCCCGGCATGCAGATCCTTGAAAATGCCGTACCAATCCGGCCCCGACAGCTTGTCCATGGTGTCGATGGCCGTACGCGTATCGCCCTGCCCGGCGAGCGCCCAGGCCGACAGCAGCGTCGCCGTGAGGTCGGTCACCGGACCGCGCACCGACTGCGCAAAATCTTCGCGGGCCTGCGCGTAATGCTTTTTCTTCAGCTCGCGGATGCCGACGACCAGCCGCGAAATACGATCGCTGCGATCGATCGCGAGCAACCGGTCGGCAAGCTTGCTCGCCGCGTCGATGTCGCCCTCGGAAAGTTCGGAAAGAAACGCGCGGCTCAGCAGATCGGAGTTATGCGGATCGAGCTTGAGGACGTCGAGGTAATAGGTGGCGGCGGCGCCCTCGTCGCGTTCCGCTGACGCGTGCCGGGCGGCCAGATAGCTGCCGAAGGCGTTCTCGGGCGACAGCTGCTGTTGGGCCGGCGTTTCGGCGGCAAGCGCTGACGAAAGGCTCAAAGCTAAGGCAATGCCGACAGTGGCGGCATGCCGGGGCAGCGAATAAATCACGAGAGCTCCCTTGGCGAATTGGTTCGGCTGACGAACTGGCCCGATGGCGCGGGAATCAAGCGCCCGATGCCTCTTAATATCTGCGCGAGAATGACCCTTTTGCCGCACGCCCGCAAGGACACAAAGTCAACACCCCGTAGCGCTACGAACCCGCGCCAAAGGGCCATTAAGCCTCAACGGCGGCGAAATCGCGGCAGTAGAATTAGCTGCCGGCACCGCGTTCGCGACACCGCATTGAAGGCTCCGCCGTACCCAGCTTCGTGTGACGCCTGATCACATGTTCGGATAATTCGGTCCGCCGCCGCCTTCGGGCGGCACCCAGGTGATGTTCTGGTTGGGGTCCTTGATGTCGCAGGTTTTGCAGTGGACGCAGTTCTGCGCGTTGATCACGAACTTCTCTTGCCCGCTTTGTTCGACCCATTCATAGACGCCGGCCGGGCAATAACGCGCCGCCGGCCCGGCATAAACGTCGTATTCGGACGATTTTTGCAGAGCCATGTCGCGCACCAGAAGATGCACCGGCTGGTCCTCCTCGTGATTGGTGTTCGAAAGGTAAACCGACGACAGCCGGTCGAAGGTCAGCTTGCCGTCGGGCTTGGCATAGGCGATGCGCCGGCATTTCGCCGCAGGCTGCAGCGTCGCATAATCCGGCTTGCCGTGCCGGAGCGTGCCGAACGGCGAAAAGCCGAGCGTCAACGTCCACATATCGAGGCCGCCGAGCGCGATACCGAGCGCGGTGCCGAATTTCGACCACAGCGGCTTGGCGTTGCGCACCCGCCACAGATCGCGCCCAACCGGAGAGGAGCGCCAAGCGTTTTCGTAGCCGGTAAGCTCGTCATGGCCGCGGCCTGCGGCGAGCGCCGCCGCGACGTGCTCGGCCGCGAGCATGCCCGACAGCATGGCGTTGTGGCTGCCCTTGATGCGCGGCACGTTGACGAAGCCCGCCGCGCAGCCGATCAGCGCGCCGCCGGGGAAGGTAAGCTTCGGCACCGATTGCCAACCGCCTTCGGTGATGGCGCGGGCGCCGTAGCAAATGCGTTTGCCGCCGGCGAAGGTGTCGCGGACGAGCGGATGCGTCTTGAAGCGCTGAAATTCCTCGAACGGCGACAGATAAGGATTGCGGTAGTTGAGGTGGACGACGAAGCCCACCGAAACCAGATTGTCGTCGTAATGATAGATGAACGAACCGCCGCCGGTGCTATTGTCGAGCGGCCAGCCGAGCGTGTGCTGGACGAGGCCCTTGCGGAATTGTCCCGGTGCGACCTGCCACAGCTCTTTCAGTCCGATGCCGAATTTTTGCGGCTCGCGGCCTTGCGACAGCGCAAAGCGTTCGATCAGCACCTTGGACAGGCTGCCGCGCGCGCCTTCGGCGAACAACGTATATTTGCCGCGCAGTTCCATGCCGCGGGCGAAGCCGGGCTTGTGATGGCCGTCCTTGGCGACGCCCATGTCGCCGGTGGCGATGCCGGCGACCGCATCGTTCTCGAACAGGACTTCCGCGGCGGCAAAGCCCGGATAAATTTCGACGCCGAGCGCTTCGGCCTTCTTCGCCAGATAGCGGCAGACGTCGCCGAGCGAGACGATGAAATTGCCGTGGTTGCTCATCAGCGGCGGCATCAGCGCCAGCGGCAGCCGCAGTGCGCCCGAAGCGCCGAGCGCATAGAAGCGGTCGGCGGTGACCTCGGTCTTGATTGGCGTATCTTCGCCGCGCCATTCCGGAATCAGACTGTCGAGGCCGATCGGGTCGATCACGGCGCCGGAGAGGATGTGGGCGCCGACCTCGGAGCCCTTCTCGACGACGACGACGGATTTATCCGGCGCCAGCTGCTTGAGCCGGATGGCGGCGGCAAGGCCGGCCGGCCCGGCGCCCACGATCACAGTATCGAATTCCATCGCCTCCCGGGGCGGAAGCTCCGGCGTATTCATGGCGTGCTCCGTATCCCGGTCGATAGCTGATGATTTTTCACGAAATGAGTGCCAATACAATCGACAAAGAACGATCGACAAAGACGGGCGCCGGAATCCAGCCGTGACACCGCAACGCAAAGACGCGCGGGAACTCCTCGCCTTCTACCTCGATGCCGGCGCCGACGCGCTCATCGGCGAGGAACCGGTCGACCGCATGGCGGAGGAGGCCGTACCTCCTCCTGCAGCGGGGAGGTCGGACGGCGAAGCTGTCCGGGTGGGGGCCGGCGGCACGGCGAGACGCATGCAGCAAGGTTCCGACCCGGATCGTCCTCGTCGATCCACCCCTTCCCCTGCAGGGGAGGATCGAGCACGCGCGCCAGCCGCCGCGCCTGCTTCGCCTGAAACTGCCGTCATGGCGGCGCGCGGGGCCGCGCGCAATGCGCAGACGCTCGACGAACTGCGCGCGCTCCTTGAGGCGTTCGAAGGCTGCGCGCTGCGCACCACCGCGACACAGCTCGTTTTCGCCGACGGCAATCCGCAAAGTCGCGTCATGTTCGTTGGCGAAGCGCCGGGCTACGACGAGGACATCGTCGGCCGTCCCTTTGTCGGCCGCTCCGGCAAGTTGCTCGACCTGATGATGGCGGCGATCGGGCTCGACCGCACGTCGGTTTATATCGCCAACGTCGTGCCGTGGCGGCCACCCGGCAACCGCACGCCCACCCCGCAGGAGACCGCGATCTGCCTGCCGTTCATCCGCCGCCAGATCGAGCTGGCCAATCCCGATTTCATGGTCTGCCTCGGCGGGCCGGCGATGCAGACACTGCTCTCCGTCAAGGACGGCATTACGCGTGCGCGCGGGCGCTGGTTTCCCTACGACACCGGCACGCGCGAGATCCGCGCGCTGGCGACGTTCCATCCCGCCTTCCTGCTGCGCAGCCCGTTGCAGAAGCGTTTCGCCTGGCGGGATTTTCTGGCGTTGAAGAAGGCGCTTGGGGCGCCCGCTACTTGACCTTCATGTAGTCGGGCAAGCCGCCGGTCAGAAAATCCTCGCGCGGCGGCGCGAACACGTCGATCACTTCGGTGTCCTCCGGGAAGAAGGCCTCGTGCTCGATGCCGCCGGGGATCACCACGACGTCGCCCGGCCCGCAGCTGCGCCGCTCGTCACCGAGCCGGAATTCCATCCTGCCCTTGAGCATGTAGGCAATCTGCTCGTGCGGATGTTTGTGCGCGTTCGCATGTGCGCCCGCTTTCATGCTCCACCACACGATCATCTCGCGGTCGCCGGCGGCGATCTTGCGGCTGATCTTGTCGGAAATGCGCTCCTCCGGCAGCGCGGCGAGCGAAGCAAAACCTGAGAGCCTTGGCATTTCAGTCTCCTCCTGTGCCGCCCTGCAGCTTACCCCAACGCGAATTTGACGGCGAAAACGACCGCCAGCACCAGCACCGCGGGCGTGGCGTCGGCGAATTTGCCGGCGATCAGCTTGCACAGCGCATAAGTGATGAAGCCCAATCCGATGCCGGTCGCGATCGAGTAAGTCAGCGGCATGGTGACCGCCGCGATCACCGCCGGCGCCGCTTCGGTGATGTCGTCCCAGTCGATCTCGGCAAGGCCGCGCGCCATGACGCAGGCGACGTAAAGCAGCGCCGCCGACGACGCATAGGCCGGCACCATGCCGGCGAGCGGCGCGAAGAACAGCGCCGCCAGGAAGAAGATCGCGACGAAGAAGGCCGTTAGCCCGGTGCGGCCGCCGGCGGAGACACCGGCGGCACTCTCAATATAGCTCGTCGTCGTCGAGGTGCCGATCAGCGAGCCGAACATGGCGGCAAAACTGTCGGCGATCAGCGCCTGTTTCATCCGCGGCAGATTGCCGTCTTTGTCGGTCAAGCCGGCGCGGTGGGTGACGCCGATCAGCGTGCCGGCATTGTCGAACACGTCGACGAATAGGAAGCTGAAGATCACGATCATGAATGAGCCCTCCGTGACGCGCGAGAAATCGAGCTGCAGGAAGGTCGGCGCCAAGGACGGCGGCGCCGCGACCACGCCGCTGAACTTTGCCAGGCCGAGCGGAATGCCGATCACGGTGACAATGAGAATGCCGATCAGCGTGCCGCCGATGATGCGGCGATAGTTCAGCGCCGTGATCAGGACGAGGCCAAGCAGGCACAGGATCGCCACCGGATTGCGCAGATCGCCGAGCGTGACCAGCGTCGCCGGCGACGCTACCACGATCTTCGCCTCTTCGAGCGCGATGATGCCGAGAAACAGCCCGACCCCTGCCGAGATCGCGAGCTTCAGATTTTTCGGAATCGAATTGATGATGTATTCGCGTATGCGGAAGATCGAGATCAGGAAGAAGATCACGCCCGAGCAGAACACCGCCGCCAGCGCCTGCTGCCAGGTATATTTCAGGGTCAGGACCACGGTGAAGGCGAAGAACGCGTTGAGCCCCATGCCGGGCGCCAGCGCGATCGGGTAATTGGCGTAGAGCGCCATCACCATGGTGGAGACTGCGGCGGCAATGCAGGTGGCGACGAACACCGCACCTTTGTCCATGCCGGTATTGCCGAGAATCTGCGGATTGACGAAGACGATGTAGACCATCGTCAGGAACGTGGTCAGGCCGGCGATGAATTCGGTGCGGACATTGCTGCCTGATTGGTCCAGGCCGAACATGCGATTAAGTACGGATTGCGGCTTTTCCGCACGGCTTCCCCTAACGTCGTCCATGGTCTTCCCCTTCGTCCGTCTGCACCCATATTATAGAGCGATTCACGGCCGCAGGTGACGGAGACCCGTCATGCACCTCGATCCGGTTCTGCTGGCGCGGTTGCAGTTCGCCTTTACCGTCTCGTTTCACATTATTTTTCCGACCTTTACGATCGGGATCGCGATCTATCTCGCCACGCTGGAAGTGCTGTGGGGCTGGACCGGCGTGGACCGCTACAAGCGGCTTGCGGCGTTCTGGACCAAAATTTTCGCGGTGTCGTTCGCGATGGGCGTCGTGTCGGGCGTCGTGCTGTCCTACCAGTTCGGCACCAATTGGAGCCGCTTTTCGGCGGTGGCCGGCAATGTGGTCGGTCCGCTGATCGGCTACGAGGTTTTGACGGCGTTCTTTCTCGAGGCCTCTTTCCTGTCCGTGCTGCTGTTCGGCGGCGAACGGGTGCCGCGCTGGCTGCATGTTTTCTCCGCTCTGATGGTTGCGTTCGGCACGACGCTGTCGGCGTTCTGGATTCTCTCGGCCAATAGCTGGATGCAGACGCCGGCCGGCTACACGATGGCGGACGGCATCGCTTATCCGGCGGACTGGTGGGCGATCGTCTTCAATCCGAGCTTTCCCTACCGGCTCGCCCACATGCTCAATGCGTCGCTGCTCACCGGCGGCTTTGTCGGCATCGCGGTCGGCGCGCGGTATCTGTTGGCCGATCGCCACGGCGAGGAAGCGCGCACCATGCTGCGCATGGCGATCGGGCTGACCGCGGTGCTGGCGCCGCTGCAACTGCTCATCGGCGATATGCACGCAGAGAACACACTCAAATATCAGCCGACCAAGATCGCCGCGATGGAAGGACATTGGGACGGCAGCAAACCGGCGCCGTTTGAAATCTTTGCGTGGCCGGACGAGAGTACCGAAAGCAATCTCTACGCGATCTCGCTGCCACACATCGGGTCGCTGTTGGTGACGCGGCAGTGGGATGGCTTGTTCCCGGGACTGAAGGACGTGCCGCCGCAGGACCGGCCGCCGTTGCCGAACGTGTTCTTCGGTTTCCGCATCATGGTTGGGATCGGCCTCTACATGATCGCCGCCGCTTGGCTCGGCGCCTGGTTCTTGTGGCGCGGGGAGCTGTTCGAGACGCGCTGGTATCTGCAAGTGGTGGCGCAGACCTGGTGGGTCGGTTTCGTCGCCGTCATCGCCGGCTGGGTCGTCACCGAAAGCGGCCGGCAGCCGTGGATCGTGGACGGCATTTTGCGCACCTCAGACGCGGTCTCGCCGGTGCCGGCCGGCAGCGTCGCGACCACGCTGATCTTGTTCGTCCTGGTCTACGGCGTCGTGTTCTCGTTCGGCATTTATTTCATCAACCGGCTGATCGTGCGCGGCATCCAGGAAACGCGGCTACCCGAAAATATGCCGCATCTCGCCGCCGGCCATCCGTCCTTCGAGACCTGAGCTCTTGCCATGAATCGCACCATGGACATCGCCCCCTTCCTGCCACTGATCTGGGCCGCGCTGATCGGCGTGGCGGTAGCGTTCTATGTCATTCTCGACGGCTTCGACCTCGGCATCGGCATCTTGTTTCCATTTGCCAAGGACAATGCCGAGCGCGATCGCATGCTGGCGTCGATCGCGCCGTTTTGGGATGGCAACGAAACTTGGCTGGTGCTTGGCGGTGGCGGGCTGCTGGTGGCGTTTCCACGCGCCTACTCGATCATCATGCCGGCCTTTTATCTTCCGTTGATAGTCATGCTGCTGGCCTTGGTGTTCCGCGGCATCACGTTCGAATTCCGCGCCATCGCGCAACGCAAGCCGTTTTGGAACGCGGTGTTCGCCGCCGGCTCGACGCTGGCCGGCTTCTGCCAGGGTTTGGTGCTGGGCGGCTTGCTGCAGGGCGTGAAGATCGAGAACGGCGCCTATGCCGGCGGCCCGTTCGATTGGGCGACGCCGTTCGGCCTCGTCTGTGGGCTCGGCGTGGTCGCCGGTTACGCGCTCCTCGGCGCGTGTTGGCTGATGCTCAAGACCGACGGCGACATGGCGATCCGCGCGGCGGAAAAAGCGAAAGTGCTGCTGATTGCCGTGCTGGTGTTCATGGCTGCAGTCAGCCTCTATACGCCGCTGACCATCCCGCGCATTGCACAGCGCTGGTTCACCATGCCGAACCTGATCTATCTCGCGCCGGTGCCGATCGTCACCGCATTGGTCGCCTTCGCGGAATGGCGCTGGATCGAGGCACGGCGCGACGCGGCGCCGTTTCTCGCCAGCATCGCGCTGTTCCTGCTCGGCTACCTCGGCCTCGTCATCTCGACGTTTCCTTATATCGTGCCGCCGACGCTGACGATCCAAGACGCCGCGGCGGCGCCGTCGAGCCAGCTGTTCATGCTGATCGGCACGCTCGTCCTGCTGCCGCTGATACTCGGCTATACCGCGCTGACCTATTGGCTGTTCCGCGGCAAAGTCCGCGAGGGCGCGGCGTATCATTGACGTGTCATCATCGGCGAGGGCGGATGATCCAGTAATCTCTGACATTGGTGTGGCGCGCCGGCAGCCGCGGTGACTACTGGATGCTCCGCCTTCGCGGAGCATGACAATCAATGCGTTAGCGCGCTGCCGCCGCGACGCTGCCCGGCCTGATCACGCCCCAGCCGATCCACAGCGTCGGCAGCCGGCCCTCCACCGGCCGATTGAACGCGCGCGGTACTTCGGCGACGAGATCGGGAAAATACGCCTTGATGTTGGGCGGCGGCGCGGGCGTGGTGTCGGGAGCGAGCCAGACCACGACGGCGCCCTTCTTGCGAATGTCGTCGGCCGTGACCCATGGCGAGCGCGCCGGATCGGCATCGAAGAACAGGCTGGGCCGGCTCGGCGCAGCGAGCGCGACCAGTGCGGCAAGCCGCGGATCGCCGGTGACGACGGCGAGCGGCTGCCCGGTGCGGCGCTCGAAACTGTCGGCGAAGAAGCGGCCCATGGCATTGGCCGGCTGCGCGACTTTCAGATCCATGCCGGCCGTCCACGGCAGCAGCACGATCAGGATCGGCACGAAGATCGCCGGCACGATCAACAGTCCAGCCCAGGCGAAGCCGAGAATGCGCTGGTGATAGAGCGCGATGCTGTCGCCGGCGGCGATGACCAGCGCAAGCCCGGACAGCACCACGAGCGGTGCCGCTCCGCCAACCGGCAGGGTACGTCCGAGCAGCACGGCGACGCTCGTGGCGAGCAGGCCGGGCACGAGCGCAAAGACCTTCACATAGGTCAGGGCGAATGCATCGACCGGCGCTCGGGACAGCGGCGGCGCCGGATTCGCCGTCACCCGCGGCCAGCCGGCTCCCAGCACCAACAGGATGGCGACCCCGGCATGGGCAAGGATGAGGGCTGCGAGCAACCGCAGCCACAGCATGGTGTTGGCGCCGGCGAGCGCGGCGTCGCGCAATCGTGCCAGCGTCGGGACAAGCGCGTTGCCCGAAGGCGCCGGCAACATGCCCGCGAGCCAGACGAGATGCAGGAAGAGAAACGGCACCAGCGCCAGCGCCACGATCCAGGCTTCGGTCGCGTTGCCCGCAGCGCGTCCGCGCTCGGTGACCGCGGTGAAGGCGATGAGCGCACCCAGAAGCAACAGCGCCGCGTCACTGGAAAAAAAGAGCAGCGCCGCCGCAACGCCGAGCGCATACCACGATCGCCGTTCGCCGCGGATCGCCGCGCGCCAATAAAGCAGCAGCGCCGCGGCCCACAGCGCCATGGCAAGGATCGGCGGCCCGAAATCCGGCGACGGCACCGTGAACAACGAGATGCCGGCCATCAGCAACACCGCCATGGCCGCATGCGTCGGTCCGGCGATGGCGCGGCCGAGCGCGAATACGCACCAATAGGTCGCGATCACGCAAGCTTGCGCCAGCGCATAGACGCCGAACATGCCGGCGGCGCGGAACGTAATCTCGGCGAGCCAATAAGCCAGCGGCGGCCCGACGCCGGCGTCGAAACGCAATTCGTGACCGATCGCGAGAAGCTGCGCCAAACCCTCCGGCGGGGCCGAATAGAACACCATCGGCACCGCGATCCAGAGCGCGGCCTGCAACAGCGCCGCCGGCCAAAACACCAGCAACGGGCGCGAGCGCAGCATTTCGATGTAAAGGGGGACGTAGAACATCGGCAAATAACATCAGACTCGGCGGACGCCGGGAGCAGCTTCGCCAAGCGATGGTTTGGCGCTGCCCTATACGGCGGCGAACCTAGAGAGGCAATATGCTGGCGATCGCCTCATCCGCTTCATCATCGATGAGGCCGAGCGCGCCGGCCACCGGCGAGAACGAGCGCCGGTGGTGGATGGTCGGACCGAGCCGATCGAGCGCCGCGAAATGCTCAGGCACGCTATAGCCCATGTGGCGCTCGAAGCCATAGCCGGGATGGGCGGCGCCAAGGCAGGCCATCAGCCGGTCGCGGGTTACCTTGGCGACGATTGATGCGGCGGCGATCGAAGCAACGAGCCCGTCGCCGCCGATTACCGCCTGGCAGTCGCAGCCGGCATCGATGCGATCGCGGCCGTCGACAAAAACCAGGCGTGGCTTGACCGGCAGCGCGGCAACGGCGCGGGCCAGCGCCCAGAGCGAGGCGCGCAGGATATTGTCACGGTCAATGCGGGCCGGCGGCGCCATCGCCACCGCCACCTGCGCCCGGGCGCAGATGCGCTCGTAAAGCACCTCGCGCCGCTCCGGCGTGAGGCGCTTCGAATCGTCGAGGCCGCGGGGAATATTGTCCGGATCGAGAATGACGGCGGCCGCCACTACCGGCCCGGCGAGCGGCCCCCTTCCCGCTTCGTCGCAGCCGGCAATTGGCCACACCCCGCGCTTGAGCGCCGTGCGCTCGCGGCGGAACGTCGGCCGGAGCACGACCTCTTCGCCGAGCGGCAGACGCGCCGGCGCGGCTGCCTTGTCGGCTGCCTTGCGACCGGCTCCATTGCGGATCGTTGCCGTAGGACTCATGCGGCATCATGAGCATGCCGGGGCGCGAACCGCAACGCCGGCATAAATCCCGAGCGCTCTAGAAAAGATCGAGTTGCCGCGCCGCCGGACGCGGCGCCCGGAAATGCTCGGTCGTGGTCTTCACGCTCGTTAAGTTGAAGCCGAGCCGCTCGCAGGCGACTTCGAAGCGGCGGCCGATCATCCAGGCGATCGGGCCGGAGCCGGTCATGCGCTTGCCGAAAGTCGAATCGTTATCCTTGCCGCCGCGGATGTCGCGGACCAGCTTGAACACATGCTCGACGCGGTCGGGAAAATTTTCGGTCAGCCATTCGCGAAACAGATCGCGGAGCTCATGCGGTAAGCGTAGCAGCACATAGCCGGCGTTACGCACGCCGGCCTCCGCCGCCGCTTCGAGTATGCGCTCGAGCTCGGCGTCGTTGATCGCGGGGATGACCGGCGCGACCAATGTCGAGGTCGGCACGCCCGCTTTGACCAATTGCCGCAAGGCATCGAGGCGGCGCGGCGGCGTCGAGGCGCGCGGCTCCATGACACGCGCCAATTTCGCATCGAGCGTCGTGACCGAGATCGCCACCTTGACCAGATCGCGCCTGGCCATGCGCGTAAGGATGTCGAGATCGCGCAGCACCAAAGCCGATTTGGTGACGATGCCGACCGGATTGCCGGCGCGCTCCAAAACTTCGAGGATGCGGCGCGTGATCTGATAACGGCGCTCGATCGGCTGATAGGGATCGGTATTGGAGCCGAGCGCGATGATCTTCGGCACGTAATTCGGCGCCGACAATTCGCGCTCCAGCAATTCCGGCGCATGCGGCTTCATCAACAGCTTGGATTCGAAATCGAGTCCCGGGGAGAGCCCGAGATAAGCGTGGCTCGGCCGCGCGTAACAATAGACGCAGCCGTGCTCGCAGCCGCGATAGGGATTGATCGACTGATCGAAGGAAATGTCGGGCGAGTCATTACGCGCGATGATCTTACGCGTCGAATCGACCGTCACCGTGGTCTTGAACGCCGGCAGTTCTTCGAGCCCCTGCCAGCCATCGTCGAAAGCGACACGGGCAAGCGGCTCGAAACGTCCCGAAGCATTCGAAACGGTACCGCGACCGCGGCGGCGCTCGCGATCGACGGCACTTCCCAGTTCGCCCGCCGGCGTGGAGGGCAGCGGTGCCGGCGGGCGTCGCAACGCGGATGAACAACTCATGGGTAACTCATTGGGCAACTCCTGATGTAAAGCTAACGCGCCCATGGGAACAAAGCAAGAACAAATGCGCGTGAAGACTGCCCATAAACAAGCCTTGGAGCCGTTGCCCGCAGGGCCTATTCAGCTTGCCGAAAACGTATTTAGGGAGAAGGCCCTAGCCGCACGACATGCTCAGCGTCATCATTCCGACGCGGAATTCGGAACGCGCGCTGGTGCCGACGCTCGCCGCGCTGGTCCCGGGCGCGACGGCTGGTCTGATCGCCGAAGTGCTGATTGCCGACGGCGGCTCGCAAGACGAAACCGCGGCCGTCGCCAACGTCGCCGGCTGCAATTTCCTTTTGCTTGAGGGTCCGCTTGCCGGGGGCCTAAAAGCGGCAGTGGCGGCAGCACGCATGCCGTGGCTGATGTTTCTGCGGCCCGGCACCGTGCTCGACGCGCCGTGGACCGGCGAAGTCGGGCGGTTTGTGCAGCAGGAAGCGCGCCAAGCTCCGGCAGCCGTGTTTCGCCGTGGCGGCTCGCAAATCGGCTTGAGTGAGTTCGTGCGATCGATCGCGGCGCTGCTCGGCGCCCCGCCGCGTCCCGAACAGGGCCTGCTGATCGCCCGGGAGCTCTACAGCGCCGTTGGCGGCCATTCCGAAGCAGCCGGAGATCCCGAACACGATCTGCTCCGCCGCGTCGGCCGACGCCGGATCGTCAGACTGGCCACCCAAGCGTTCGCGCCACATACTTGACTTTATCAAGTAATCGACCGAAGCTTGTCGCATGGCAAGCTGGAACCCGCAGCACAGCGCCGACCGTCACGTCAGCGAAGACCGCATCGCCACGGTGCGCGGCTTTAACCGCTTCTACACGCGGCAGATCGGCGTATTGCGCAAAACTTTTCTCGACAGCCCCTATTCGCTCGGCGAGGCGCGCGTGCTGTACGAGATCGCGAGCCGGGACGCACCCACCGCCAGCGAGGTCGGCCGCGCGCTCGATCTCGATGCCGGCTATCTGTCCCGCGTGCTGCGAAATTTCGAAAAGCGCGGCCTGATCCGGCGCACAACGTCGCCGAGCGACGCTCGGCAAAGCCATCTGACGCTCACGCCGCGCGGCCGCAAAGATTTCGCGCCGCTGGAGCGAAGATCGCAACACGACATCGGCGCGATGCTCGGCAGGCTTTCGCCTGACGATCAGCTCCGCCTGATCGCGGCGATGAACACCATCCATGCGCTGCTCGGCGGCAACGCGGAGACGGCACCGCCGGATACGCCGGCGGACAACTCCTATACCCTGCGTCCACCGCGGCCCGGGGACTTCGGCTGGGTGGTCAAACGACACGCCGAGCTCTACGCGCAGGAATACGGCTGGATCGAGCCGTTCGAGGGCGTTTGCGCCCAAATCGTCGCCGACTTCGCCAACAAGAACGATCCGCAGCGCGAGCGCTGCTGGATCGCGGAAATAAATGGCGAGACTGTCGGCTGCGTTTTCCTCGCCGCCAACTCCGACACGGTGGCGCGCATCCGGCTGCTGCTGGTCGATCCGAAGGCGCGCGGGCTTGGTCTTGGCGCGCGACTGGTCGAGGAATGCATCGGTTTCGCCCGCAGCGCCGGCTACAAAAAGATCACGCTTTGGACGCACAGCGTGCTCGCCGCCGCGCGGCACATTTATCAGAAAGCCGGCTTTGCGCTCACGCGCAGCGAGGAACGCGTGAGCTGGAGCAAGCCGGTGGTCAGCGAGCACTGGGACTTGGAGCTGTGATTACGCTGCGTCTTTGGATTCGCGCCAGATAAGTGTTCTGGATTCCCCCGATCCGATTCTTTTCCTGCTGTATTTGTAAATTAATTAACCATCTCGGATAACAAGCGACGCGACCTTGGTCTAATTAAAATCATCAAACGTACTTTTACGACGGTCGCCTTAAGCAAGTTAAGTCAATCCTTGTTGCGGATGGAAATGAGGCTCGACGCCGATGGCCGCCTCCTACGAAACGTTCTCCGCGCGCGGCGCCGGCGCCAGCCTGGCGCGCCCGGTGGAGCTTATTTGTCTTGCGCTGGTCGTCGCGAATGCGGCGCTGCTCGGCAACAGCTACGTACAGGAATTGATGGCGCCACACGGCGCCGGCAGCGTCTACGACTTCGTCACCACCTGGTCTGCGGGGCAAATGACGCTCACGGGCCATGCCGCAGCAGTTTATGACTGGCCGGCATTAAAGCTCGTTGACCAGAGTGTGCTCGGCCATCCGTTCGACGGCTATTTGGGTTGGTCATATCCGCCGACATTTCTGTTCGTTGCCGCCGCTCTGTCGCTATTCCCCTTTGCGATCGCGTTCGTGCTGTGGGTCTTGGGCACGTTCTTGGCCTATCTGGCCGCAATTCGCGCCATCGTCGGCGATCGCGTCGGTTATTTGCTCGCTTGCGCATTCCCCGCGGTCGTTGCCAACGCTGTGGTCGGTCAGAACGGCTTCCTTTCGGCCGCACTGCTTGGCGGCACGCTCACATTGATGGAGCGACGCCCGATCTGCGCCGGAGTGCTGCTCGGATTACTGACCTACAAGCCGCACCTTGGAATTTTATTTCCAATCGCGCTCCTCGCCAGCGGCCGCTGGCGGGTGCTCGTCAGCGCCGGCATCGTAGCGACGCTGATGGCAGCGGCGTCATCGGCGGTTTTCGGCATAAAAAGCTGGCAAGAGTTTTTTTCCAGTATCGATTATGCCCTCTATGTCAACGGCATGGTTGACTGGGGCAAATTGCAGTCAGTGTTCGGCGTCACTCTCGCGCTCGGCGGCAGCGTGATGCTGGCCTGGACCGTACAAGTCGTCGTGGCGCTTATCGCTGCGGGCGCCATCGCCATGCTTTGGCGCAGCCGCGCCGCCTTCGAACTCAAGGCAGCCGCGCTCGGCGTCGGGACCTTGCTGGCAGCGCCCCATCTCTTCGCCTACGACTTGGTGATACTGGCGGTGCCGCTTGCGTTTCTCATCCGGCTGGGCCGGACTGCCGGTTTCCTCGCGCATGAAATGGGCGGCATCGGCTTGGCGTGCCTGTTGATCCTGCTGCTGCCCACCGTGAGAGCGCCAGTCGGTTTTGCCGCCGTTCTCGTGGTGGCAGCACTGATCATCATGCGCGCACTGGCTACGGGCCGCGTTGCGTTAGGCCCTCCAAAATCTGCTGCCGTCTGCCGAGAGTGAAGAAGAAGCCGAATGCCAATTTTCGGCCCTTGGCGAACATTCCGCGACGGCCTGCGCGGCGTCATTAAACCGTCGCGCCCTTCGCCTTTGGCCGGCGCAAATGCTCGTCGAGCCGCGGCATGATCTCGACGAAATTGCATGGCCCGTAGCGGTAATCGAGCTGGTGCACCAAAATCTCGTCCCAGGCGTCCTTGCAGGCGCCCGGCGAGCCCGGCAGGCAGAAAATGTAAGTCGAGCCGGCGACGCCGGCGGTGGCACGCGACTGGATCGCCGAAGTGCCGATCTTCGGAAAGCTGATCACCAGGAACAGCGCGGAGAAGCCGTCCATCTTCTTATCGAACAGCGGCTCGATCGCTTCCGGCGTAACGTCGCGGCCGGTAAAACCGGTGCCGCCGGTGGTGATGATAACGTCGATCATCGGATCGGCGATCCAGGCTTTTACCCGGGCGCGGATCGCCTCGATATCGTCATGGACCAGGCTGCGCTCGGAGACCAAATGCCCGGCGGAAACGATGCGCTGCACGAGTAATGCGCCCGATTTGTCGTCCTTCAAGGAACGCGTGTCGGAAATTGTCAGTATCGCGATCTTGAGCGGCACGAACTGCTTGGTTTCGTCAATCCCGGGCATCGGTAAGCCTCGACGCAACTCTTTACTCCGCTCGCCCCCCGCGCCAGCGGGGACGAGCGCAAAATATATCAATCCATTAATAGCTTAGGCCTGCCGGGGCATCCTGCCAAGCGCCGTTACAACGCACCGGCCGACATCGTATCGCAGGCCGAGAGCTGGCCGGAATCAAAGCCGTTTGAGAACCAGCGCTTGCGCTGCGCTGAGGTGCCGTGGGTGAAGCTGTCCGGCACCACGTAGCCCTGCATCTCTTTCTGCAGGCGGTCGTCGCCGATGGCGGAAGCGGTTTGCAAGGCCTGATCAACGTCTCCCGGGTCGAGGAAGCTGTGTTTCTTTTGCGCGCGGTTCGCCCAGACCCCCGCATAGCAGTCCGCCTGCAATTCGATCCGCACCTGCAATGCGTTCGAGGCGGTTTTGCTCGACGAAGCCTGCTGCGCTTGCACGGTATGGAGCAGACCGAGCTCGTCCTGGACGTGATGGCCAACCTCGTGCGCGATCACATAGGCTTCCGAGAACCGGCAGGCCTTGTCGCTCGAACAGGCGTCGAATTTGTCCTGCATATCCCGGAAGAACGACATATCAAGGTAGATATCCTTATCCTGCGGGCAGTAGAACGGCCCCATCGCCGACTGCGCCATGCCGCAGCCGCCGTCGATCACGCCGTCGTAGAGCCGCAAATGCACCGGATGGTAGGTGCGGCCCATAGCCGCGAAAATGTCGGTCCAGCGGTCCTCGGTATCGCCGAGCACCGCGGCGATGAAATCCTTGGTCTCGGCAGTGCGCGCGTCGTCCGCCGGCGGCGGACCGCTTTGCTGCACGACCTGACCGCCGCCGGAGAGAATTTCCGCGCCGTTGATCAGCACGCTCGGATCGATGCCGAGCGCCCAGCCGGCCAGCGCGAGAATGATGATGGTGCCGATGCCGAGACCGTGCGCGCCGCCCGGCATGCCGAAGCCGCCGCCCATGCTGGCGCCGCGATCGTCCTCGACATTGCTGGAGCGGCGAAATTCATCCCAGCGCATTTGTTTGCTCCTTCAAAACATCGGCCGGTTCAGCGTTCATCAAAACGCAACTATTCGATCCCGCCGGCCGAATTAAACCAAGTGTTTATCGGCATTTATTGCCTAGCTGCGCCCTCGTTTCAGTAACACGTTTTTTACTTTGAGCCGGCATGATCCGCTTTGTCGGTTGTAGGTCCCGCGTCGCCGACCAGCGTCGCCTGAGTCAGAGTTCTAAGTCATGGTTGTGTCGCGTCGCGGGGCGTCCATAAGGGCGCCCCGCGTGTGTATTGAGTCTCAGGCTTCTCCCTCGGCGCGCATTGTCGTCGGCGACTGCGTTGCCGAGATGACAAAGCTGCCAGCGCAGTCCGTCGATCTCGTTTTTGCCGATCCGCCGTACAATCTCCAGCTCCAAGGCGACCTCAAGCGGCCCGACGATTCCCGCGTCGACGCCGTCGACGACGATTGGGACAAGTTCTCGAGCTTCGCGGCCTACGACGACTTCACCCGCGCCTGGCTCGCCGCTTGCCGCCGGGTGATGAAGCCTTCCGCCACGCTGTGGGTGATCGGCTCCTATCACAATATCTTCCGTGTCGGCGCCGTGCTCCAGGACATGGGCTTCTGGATCCTCAACGACATTGTATGGCGCAAATCCAACCCGATGCCGAATTTCCGCGGCCGCCGCTTCACCAATGCCCATGAGACCCTGATCTGGGCGGCGCGCAGTGCCGAGAAGCGCGATTATACGTTCAACTATGAAGCCCTCAAGGCGGGCAATGACGGCATCCAGATGCGCTCGGATTGGTTCATTCCGCTGTGCACCGGCGAGGAACGGCTCAAGGGACACGACGGCAAGAAACTGCACCCGACGCAGAAACCCGAAGCCTTGCTGGCGCGTATCATTCTCGCGGCATCGCGGCCGGACGATCTGGTGCTCGACCCGTTCTGCGGCACCGGCACCACCGGCGCGGTGGCGCACCGGCTGCGCCGGCGTTTTATCGGCTTCGAGCGCGAAACCGGCTATGCCGAGGCGGCGCAAGCGCGCATCGATGCCATCGAGCCGATGCCGGAGCCGTCGCTTAAGACTTTCATGACCGCGCGCGAGGCGCCGCGCGTGCCGTTCACCGCGCTGATCGAGCGCGGCATGATCTCGCCCGGCATCAAACTCGTCGACGCCAAGCGCCGGCACCGCGCGCTGGTGCGTGCCGATGGCGCGGTAGCTTTGGGCGACGCAGTCGGCTCGATCCACCGCATCGGCGCGCTCGCCCAAGGACTTGAAGCCTGCAACGGTTGGACGTTCTGGCACGTCGAGACGCCGAAGGGGCTGACGCTGATCGATGATTTCCGTGCCAAAGTGCGTTCGGAAATGGCCGAAGCCGCCGAGTAAAGCCTCGCCTACTTCGATATCACTTCAACGAGCAGTTCCAGCGCGCGCTTGGCGAAGGCCTCCATATTGGCCAAGCGGTCGGCGCTGCCAGTGCGCAACGTGATCGCGCGCTCGGCGGGGCCGGCAACCGCAATACAAGTGTGGCCTGCCGGATCGCCGTAACGGTTGCCGGTCGGTCCGGTGGCACCGGTTTCGCCGAGGCCCCAGACCGCGCCATGTCGTTCGCGCATGCGCTCGGCAATGAGCAGCGCATAGGCTTCGGTTGCCGCCCGCAAACCTTCCATGTCGGCGTCGCCGATATCGAGCAACGCCGCGCGCGCCGATTTTGTGTAGACCACGGCGCCACCGAGAAAATAGGTCGACGCTCCCGGCACGGCCAGCAGCGCCGCGGCGATGAGACCGCCGGTCGAGGATTCGGCGACCGCGATGGTCTCGCGCCGCGCGATCAGTCGTTTCGCAATTATCTCGGCTAACGGCAGCAACGCTTTCATAGGTCACCTCGCCCGATCTGGCACAGCACGCAAAAGGCGCCGATGTCGGTGCCCGGAAATTCTTGTGCCAATTGCGCGCCGACGGCTTCCGCATCCGCCTGGTAAAGCGTGTCGATCATCAGCGCGCCGGCAATCTTCTTATCGCCGCCGCGCAATTTTTCCTCCATCGACACCGGCGTGCCGGCGGCATCGAGCGCGATCCATATTTCTCCGCCGGCGACAGACGGGTCGGCCGTGAGTTTATCCAGCGCAGCCGACAGCGCCGCCTCGTCCGGTTTGCGGTTGAACCGGACGGTGACCGCGAAGGCGCCGCGGAAACTGCCGCGCCGAACCGTGCGCCGGCACACCGTGCGGTTCATGTTGACGAAAACCTCCGACATGATCGTGCGTGTCATCGGCGTCGGATGATCGAGCCGTTCGAGATAGGGTTTCGAGGTGAGCACTTCGGGCGTTTCGACAAGATAGAAATTGAAATAGCCCGCTGAACCGGAGAGCGCCTTATGGCGGCGGCCGAACAGAAAGCCCGGCACGCCGAGCCGCTCCACAAGATGCTCGCCCTGGAACCATGCCTCGAATTCCGCCTCGCGCCCGGCGCGGCAATCGTTGAAGATCGCAAGGATTCCGGGCTCGGCCGTCATTTCGCGGCGACCACCATGATCTCGACTTTATAGTCGGGCGAAGCGAGGCCGGCTTCGACGGTGGCGCGTGCCGGCGTATGGCCGGGCGACACCCAGGCGTCCCACACCGCGTTCATCTCGGCGAAATTCGCCATGTCGGTGATCCAGATATTCGCCGAAAGGAGCTTGCTCTTATCGGTGCCGGCCTTGGCAAGAAAGCCATCGATCTGAGTAAGGATGCTCTTGGTCTGCTCGGCCGTGTTCTTGCCCTTGGGCGCGTCGGCGACGATGCCGGCAAGATAGACCGTGTCGCCGTGGACGACGGCCTTGCTCATCCGCGGTCCGCTCTCGTGGCGTTCGATTGTCATGATTGATCCTTTCCCGGCTGGACTTTGTGCATTCGATCCGAAGTCAGCGCATGCGCCAAGACCTTGCGCATGAGGCTCGGCAGAGCTTCTCCGGCAAGCTCTGAAATTGCAATCCATCGCGTATCTTTAGGCGCGGGCGTGCGCGCCGGCACGTCGGCCGCATAAACGGCGAGTTCCAGCGGGAAGTGGGTGAAGACGTGGCGGACAATGCCGACGGTGCGACGCCACTTCGGCGACTTTCGTAAAGCGAAACGCGGAGCGCTTTCCAACGCATCGCTTTCGTCAAAATCTTTCGTCCATTCCGTCGTTGGCACTTCGGTCATGCCGCCGAGGAGGCCTTTTTCCGGCCGCGTGCGCGCCAGCACGAAGCCGTCGGCGCGGCGAGCGACAAAAGCGGCGCCGCGGCGCAAAACCCCTTCCCGCTTCGGCACGCGCCGCGGAAACGTCTCGGCGTCGCCACGCGCGTAAGCCGCGCAGCTTTCGTTCCAAGGACACAGCGCGCAGGCCGGCGTCTTCGGCGTGCAGATGGTGGCGCCGAGATCCATCATCGCTTGGGCGAAATCGCCGGCGCGCCGCTGCGGGGTGAGTGACTGCGCCAGCTGCGAAATTTCCGGCTTCGCCGCCGGCAGCGGCATGTCGATCGCATAAAGCCGGGCGATGACGCGCTCGATATTGCCGTCGACCGGCGTTGCCGGCGCATCGAACGCGATGGCCGCGATGGCGGCGGCGGTATAGGCGCCGATGCCAGGCAAATCGCGAAGGCCATCTTCGCTTGCAGGTATTTGACCGTCGTGCCGCTCGACCACCACGCGGGCGCAAGCATGCAGATTGCGGGCGCGGGCGTAATAGCCGAGGCCGGCCCAGGATTTGAGCACGTCATCGAGCGAGGCCGCCGCCAGCGCCCGGATATCGGGCCAGCGCGCCAGAAACCGCGCATAATAGGGCCCGACCGCCTTGACCGTGGTCTGCTGCAGCATGATTTCGGACAGCCAGACGCGGTAGGGGTCGGTACGCCCGCCCGGCGGCGCCCGCCAGGGCAGCTTGCGGCGATGGCGGTCGTACCAGGCCAGCAAGTCCGTGGGTTGCGGTGACGAAATCGTGGCCGCCGATTTGGCGTGCTGTCGCTTTGATGTCGTCGCTGCTAGGGTCATCGGCTGTGGGATGACAGAGGCCCGCTTCATGAACAAGCCCGCGCGTCCGTTCGCCAAACCGCTGCGCGATCTTGTGCCCAAGATCGTGGGCGAGACTTTTACCCGGCAGGGATTTGCCTCGGCCGAACTGGTCACGCGCTGGACCGAGATTGTCGGGGTGGAAATCGCCGCCCACAGCGAGCCGATGAAAATCCAGTGGACGCGGCCGGCCGACGGCGACGAGCGCCAGCCCGGCACGCTGGTGTTGCGGGTCGAGGGGCCGGCGGCGATCGAAATCCAGCATCTCGGCGACGTGATCTGCGAGCGGGTCAATCGCTTCCTCGGCTGGCGCGCGGTGGCGCGGCTCGCATTGCGCCAGGCGCCGCTCCACCGCGGCGAACGCAAGGCAGCCCGCGGCTTCGATCCGATTGCGACAATGCAGGTTGCCGAAACGCTGTCGGATATCCGCGACGACGACTTGAAAAGCGCGCTGGCGCGGCTCGGAGCGGCAATCAAGCGGCCGTGACGCCGGTTGCCGCAGGGACATTGCACGGTACTTGGCTCCCAGGCGCGCTAATGCCACATTCTTGCGCCAGGAATTCCACGAAGGAATTCCACGAATTTCCGCTCGAAGGAGCTTTCCCGTGACGCTTAATCGTCGTGAATTGCTATTGGCCGGCGCGGCTTTCACCCTCATCGGAGCCGGCGTGTCCGCCGCCCTGCTGCCGCTCTCCAGCCCGGCCAGAGCGGACGATACGACGGTCTCGGCGGCCGACCTGGCCGATGCCGGTCCGAATGGCGACGTGTGGCTCGGCTCAGACAAGGCGCCGGTGACGATCATCGAATATGCCTCGATGACCTGCCCGCATTGCGCGCATTTTGAGGAAAACACGCTTCCGGAATTGAAGAAACGCTACATCGACACCGGCAAAGTCCACTACACGCTGCGAACCTTCCCGCTCGACCAGCTCGCGGCGGCGGGATTCATGATCGCTATCTGCGGCGGCAAGGACAAATATATGCCGATCGTCGAAACCCTGTTCGCCAAGCAGGAACAATGGATCGTCAAGGATCCGGTGCCGCCGCTCGAGGAAATCGCCAAGCAGTTCGGCTTCACCGACGACCAGTTCAAGCAGTGCCTGGCGAATCAGAAGGTGCTCGACGACATCCAGGCGGTGCGCGACCACGCCGTCCAGAAGCTCGCGGTCAATTCGACGCCCACATTCTTCATCAACGGCAAGAAACTGATCGGCGACCTTTCCATCGACCAGATGGCCAAGGAGATCGACCCCTATCTCAAGACAGAATAAGGGTTTTTTGCCTCAAGCCGGGTTCAGCCTGGAACTCGCCGAACGCACTCCGAGGCAATTCGGCTGCGCGAAGGTCTGGATAATTCGGCGGCGCGTGTTGCGCTCGCAAACCCGACGATTTATTCTCCGCGCCGATGCGGCACATCTCGCGCGCCGAGGGCGTTTCGGCTTTCGGCGCGAGCATTCAATGATTCCCTGCACCGCCGCGGCATGGGAGAGGGACGTGCCAAGCGAATGAAGCTCACGCGGCTGCGCCTGATCGGCTTCAAATCCTTCGTCGAACCGACCGATTTCGAGATCGAACCCGGACTGACCGGGGTCGTCGGCCCGAACGGCTGCGGCAAATCCAATCTGGTCGAGGCCGTGCGCTGGGTCATGGGCGAAGCCTCCTACAAGGCCATGCGCGCGGCCGAGATGGACGACGTCATCTTCTCCGGCAATACCGGCCGGCCGGCGCGCAACCACGCCGAGGTCGCCGTCTCGATCGACAACAGCGACCGCACGGCGCCGGCCTCGTTCAACGAATTCGATACGCTCGAAGTCACCCGCCGCATCGTGCGCGAGCATGGCTCGACCTTCCGCGTCAACGGCCGCGAAGTGCGCGCGCGCGACGTCGGCGTCTTGTTCGCCGACGCCTCGACCGGCTCGCGCTCGCCGGCTTTGGTGCACCAGGGCCGCATCGGCGAGATCATCCAGGCGCGGCCGGATCAGCGCCGCCGCGTCCTCGAAGAGGCGGCCGGCATTTCCGGGCTGCATGCGCGACGTCATGAGGCGGAGCTCCGCCTCAAGGCGGCCGAGCAGAACCTGGCGCGGGTCGAGGACGTCATCGGCCAGCTCGCCGCCCAGGTCGCCGCGCTGAAAACCCAGGCCCGGCAAGCGGTGCGTTACCGCAACATATCCGGCCAGGTCCGCCGCACCGAGGCGCTGTTGTTCCATCTGCGTTGGATCGCGGCGCACAGCGAAGTCGGCGAAACCGGACATGCCAAAGACGAGGCCGTCCGCGTCGTCGCGGCGCGCACCGGCGAGCAGGCGCAGGCCTCGACCCGCCAGGCGCAGATCGCCGCCGGGCTGCCGGCTTTGCGCGAGGCGGAAGCGCGAGCCGCCGCCGGCCTGCAGCGCCTTGTCGTCGCGCGCGAAACGCTGGAGCGCGAGGAAGCCCGCGCCAAGGAGCGCATCGGCGAACTCGACCGCCGCATCGAGCAGTTCGCGGCCGACCTGGCCCGCGAGCGGGCGCTGGCGGCGGACGCCGCTGCGGCACTGCAACGGCTCGATGCCGAAGAGAAAGCACTTGTCGCAGTCGCGCAAGAGACCGAACAACGGCTTGCCGGGGCCAATGAGCGGGTCTTGGCGGCGGACACGATACTCGCCGCTTCGGAAAAATCCTTCACCGAATTGACCGGCGCGCTCGCCGATCTCACCGCGCGCCGCAATCAGTTGCAGTCTGCCTTGCGCGAGCACCAAGAGCGCGCCACGCGGCTCGAGGCCGAGTTCGCCAATATCGAGGCCGGCCTTGCCGCGACCGATTCCGGCGCTCCGGATTTGCCGGCGCTGGCGGCTGCGGTAGCGGAAGCGCAGGCGGCGCTGGCCGAAGCGGAAAGTGCGGCGCATGCCGCGGAAGCCGCGCATCGGCACGCCCGCGAGGATATCGACGCCGCGCGCGCGCCGCTTTCCGCCGCCGAGAAGAGCGTGCAGCGGCTCGAAACCGAAGCCAAGACCATCGGCAAGCTGCTCGCGGTCGAGAGCAAGAATTTGTGGCCGCCGGTGATGGACGCGATCAGCGTAACCGAGGGCTACGAAAAGGCGCTCGGCGCCGCTTTGGGTGACGATCTCGATGCGCCGGTGGGCTCGTCCGCGCCGATGCATTGGGCCGGCGCGGCGCTCGATCCGTCCGATCCGCGTCTGCCGGACGGCGTCATGGCGCTTTCGGAGTATGTGAAGGCGCCGGAGGAGCTCCAACGCCGCCTCGCCCAGATCGGCGTGGTCGAACGCGCCGACGGACCGCACTTGGCCGCCATGCTCAAGCCGGGCCAGCGGCTGGTGTCGCGCGAAGGCGATTTCTGGCGCTGGGACGGTTTTGCGGTTGCCGCTCATGCGCCGACCGGCGCGGCGCGCCGGCTCGCCGAACGCGGCCGGCTGCAGGCGATCGAGAGCGAGCTTGCCAGCGCCCGGAGCGACGTTGAAGGAAAGCGCGGCATCGTCGACGCCGCCGAAGCGTCGCTCACCGCCGCGGCCGCCGCCGAGACCGAAGCGCGCGCCCGTTGGCGCGAGGCCCAGCACCGCACCGATGCCGCCCGCGAGCAACACGCCGCCGCCGAGCGCGAGATCAGCCGCAACGCCGCGCGCCTTTCGGCGCTCCAGGAAGCCCGCCAGCGCATCGGCGCGGCGCGCGACGAGACCAAGCTCGCCCGCGCCGAAGCGGAGACGGCGCTCGCCGCCCTGCCGGACGCCGGCGAAATCGAAGGCAAGCTTGCCGATATCAACGCCGCCATCGTGCGCGAGCGCTCAGCCTGCGCCGAGCAGCGCGGTGAAGCGCAAGCGATCACGCGCGAATCCGAGCTTGCCCACCACCGGCTCCGCGCCATCGCCGCCGAGCGGCAGGAATGGAACGACCGCAACGACAATGCCGCGGCCCAGATCGCCACGCTCGCCCAGCGTACCGACGAGGCGGCCAACGAACGCGCCGAACTGATCGACGCGCCGCAAAAGTTCGAGGCTCAGCGTCGGGTGCTGATCGGCGAGATCGAAACCGCGACCGCCGAACGCCGTTCCGCCGCCGATGCACTCGCGGCGGCCGAGACCGAGCTTGCCGAGGCCGACAAGGCGGCGCGGCTCGCCTTGGAAGCGGTCGGCGAAGCCCGCGCCGAGGCCGCGCGCAGCGAGGAGCGTCACGACGGCGCGCGGCGCCGGCTTGCCGATGTCGAGCACGAAATCCGCGAAATCCTGCAAGTCGAGCCGGCGAGCGCGGCGGAAGTCGCCGAGCTCAAGCCCGACGCCGAGACCCCGTCGATCGCCGAAGTCGAGGCCAAGATCGAGCGCATCAAACAGGAGCGCGAGCGGCTCGGCTCGGTCAATCTGCTCGCCGAGCAGGAATTGCGCGAGGTTGAAGAGCAGCACCAGAAGCTGATCGGCGAGCGCGACGATCTGGTGGAAGCGATCCGCCGGCTGCGCCAGGGCATTCACAGCCTCAACCACGAGGCGCGCGAGCGGCTGCTCACCTCATTCCAGATCGTCAACGAGAACTTCAAGAAACTGTTCACCGAGCTGTTCGGTGGCGGCAATGCCGAGCTGCAACTGATCGAGAGCGAAGACCCGCTGGAAGCCGGGCTCGAAATCATGGCCAAGCCGCCCGGCAAGAAGCCGGCGACGCTGTCGCTTCTATCCGGCGGCGAGCAGGCGCTCACGGCATTGGCTTTAATCTTCGCGGTGTTCCTCACCAACCCGGCGCCGATCTGCGTGCTCGACGAAGTCGACGCGCCGCTCGACGACTACAATGTCGAGCGCTTTTGCACGCTGCTCGACGAGATGACGCGCTCGACCGATACCCGCTTCATCATCATCACCCACAACCCGATCACCATGGCGCGGATGAACCGGCTCTACGGCGTCACCATGGCGGAGCGCGGCGTGTCGCAGCTCGTCTCGGTCGACATCGAAGGCGCGGTGAAGCTCAGAGAGGCGAGCTGAGAAATACCTTCAGCGCACCGAACAGCGCCTTCGGATCGTACTGGCCCTGATAAACAGGCGGCGGCGCAGGGCCGCGTTTGAGCAGGATGCGAATCGCCTCCCACGCCGAGCGGACGGAGCACTCGATGGTGAAAGCTATTTCCCTGGGCATATCGACGTACTGGCCGATCAATCCGAGATTGGTCGACCCCTCGGGAACGGGAGGAGGCATGTCGCCGCGGCTCCAGGGCAGCCAGACATTGTTGACGTAGGGCATGTAGCAAGGCACGCAAATCGATGACGCCGTGATCGCGGCCAATTGTTTATCGAACCGCAGTTGCTTCAGCGTCTCTTCCAGGATTTCCGCGCCGGTGCATTGATCCATGCGTTTCTTGACGAACTCGCCGGAGCGGTCGGGATACAGACCATAGCCCCACCAGATGCTCGTGCCGGAGGGCTGGCCGACGATTTCCGGCTGGTGGAAGATCGACAGCGACAGCACCCAGGGCGAGTCTTTTAGAGTTAAGAGCCCGCCGCGTCCCGACTGGCTGCCGGTCAGCGCGGCGATTTTGTCAATGAATTCGGTCCCTCTCTCAGTGACTGTAAACGTCACCCAGAGCGAGTCGGGTATCCGGTCTGCGCCGAAGAAAACGCCGGGATTGCCGAAATCTCTGCGCCCCTGCGCGAGGCGCTGCCACAGCGCCCAGGACCGTCCGCTCGGTTGCGGGCTGGGCGCCTCGGTCATCGATCCCGGGCAAAGGTCAGCGGCTTGCGATCCGGTGGTCACCAGCACGAGATCCTCCGGCGCGACCGCAACCGAGATCGCGGCGCCGCTCCGTTCATAGTCGAGCCGGTCCACGGTGATGCGACCGGGTGACGGCGCGAAGCCGATGTCCTTCACTAAGGCACCGGTGAGGAAGTGAACGCCGCGCGGGCGCAGCCACGCGACCAAAGGTTCTATAAAGTTCTGGTGCTGGTTAAGCGGCGTGCGCATCACGCCGGTCATGTCCGACAGGTCTCCGAACAAGTACAGGAAGCGGTTCATGTAGCGCCGAAACTCGATCACGCTGCTCTGCGGCAGCGATCCCATGATCGTCGACCAGAGGAACCAGAATTCGGTCGAGAAAAACCTTTGGGAAAAAAACTCCTCGATGCGCCGCCCGTCCAGCATCGCTTCGGGCGTCAATACGACCCGCGCCAGGCAAAGACCGTCGGCAAGGCTGAGGCCAAAACGCGGACCATGCACGATGCGGAGATCGCGATCGAAAATGTGCCCCCTGTCCTGGTATGGCTCGTCCGTATTGAAGGCAAAAAAGTCGTCCGTGACGGAAATCGAGGGATTGCGCGCGGAGGGAACCGACTTGAGCAGATCGAACGTGCAGCGGTATTCCTTGTCAAAGACGGAGCCCGGCAGGTTGTAGCCGCTCGCCGCGCTGCCGCCGAGAAAGAACCCGCCGCCCAACCGCTCGTCCGCCTCGTAGATCGTGATGTCCGTCCCGGACACCCCGGCGTTGCGGATGAGAAGCGCGGCCGCCGCCAGTCCGCCAAACCCGCCACCGCACTCATTCCCCAGCTTGAAGAGGCGGTGCGGCGTTGCCGCGCCCGATCTTCAGCCGGTCGGCCTCGCTGATGCTCGCCGTCATCGAACCAGATCTGCGGGAGGGTTGATGTTCTCGAACGGCCAGTCGGTGGAGAACATGATGCGGTCGGCGCCGACCTCGAGGATGGCGTCGATCAGCGTCTGGCGTGCGGAAGTTGCCCGACTGTCGTCAGGTGGAAATTCTCCCGGAAGTATTCGCCGATGGCTTCCCTTCGCGGGGTAGCGCGGGCGGCTGCCTTGGTCCACGCGTTGCGATTGTCCAACCCGCCAGATGCCTTAGGGCAGGCCCTCGCCCATGTGGCCGAGCACGATCTGCAGCCGCGGATGGCGGTCGAAGAGCCCGCTCGCCATGAGGCGCAGCGCGTGCACCGCGGTCTCCTGGCCGAAGGCCCAGGTCGGGCCGAGGAGCCACGGGTGCCCCGTCGTAGATCTGCGTATCGCGCTGGGCAGCGGGTTGCGCGGGTGCAGGTAGAACGGCACGTCGAGCTTCTCGTCATTCGGCCCAGAACTCGCCTGTACGGCGGGGGATCGTCGAGGTACACCATGGATTCTTTTTCTTTTAGATCTGGGAAAAGCCGTTCACCAGCGCGCCGACGAATCCCTAGCTCCTTCACGCAGCGCACGAGCTCGCGCGTTGCTGGCTGCCGGTGTCCGCATGGGCGAGCGCGGCGAAGCCCTGGAAAAGCGGCCGGGCCGCCTGGGCGACGGCGGCGGCGAGCGCGTCGTTGGCCGCGCCTTGCGGTTTCAAACGGCTAATTGGGGGACTCAAAAACGGCTTGCACGGCAGGCGCGTTGAGCGACAGGATCATCATCTGCATGCCGTGCGCGTCCATCTGTGCGAGCCGCCTGCCGTGGATGTCCGCGTTGCGGTCGCCGACTTCGCGCCGCACCGGGTCCGGAAGGTGGCCCATGGAATCCGCGGCGGTTTCCGGGATGGCGAAGTGTTCCTGGAGTGCGATCTTGCCCTGCATGGTCCTCCCCAAGCCCCCTTAAGCTCACGTCCGTTTTGAGCCGGCGGGGCCAGCCAAGATAGTCTTAACACGGCGCGCAATGCGCGCGTCTGCGCGATGTGCGCATGGCAGCGTCGCTGGCACGGTTCTGGCGAGACATCGGCACGAGCTTCCGCGCT
>CAVOMM010000011.1:0-85119 GCA_963697025.1 uncultured Alphaproteobacteria bacterium
CGCGGTTGACGGGCATAAGATTGTGTCCAGACGGTGCCATGACCGGCGACGGCAGCAGCGCCCTCTATCACGGGCTGCCGCGGCTCGTCATCCCGTCGTTTTTACGTTCTGACCCGGCCCGCCGAGCGGCGACATCGTCTATTGACAGCCGCCCTGCGACTAGCCAAGTGAAGCACCCGAATTGCTCGACAAGGGATGCGGATCGTGGCCAAAGCCGAACTGGGCACCAAAAGGCTCTGCGCCAATTGCGGCGCCAAATTCTACGATCTGAACAAGGATCCGATTCACTGTCCCAAATGCGGCACGGTCCACGAGGTCGCGCCGGTCGTGACTCGCGCCCGGCCGGAAGCCGCGCCGGTGGTTCCGCGCCCGGCCGCCCCGGTCGAGGAAGTCGCGGTGCCCGAGCCGGCCGAGGTGGAGACCGTCTCTCTGGAAGAGGCCGATGCCGAGGCCCAAGGGAAGAAAACCACCACCGCGGAGCCGGGGGCGGAAGAGGAAGACGTCGAGATCGACGAGACACTCGACGACGACACCTTCATCGAGGAGCAGGAGGAAGAGGACGCCAACGTCACCGATATTATCGGCGGTGACATCGAACCCGAGGAGGAAGGCTAACCAGGAATCGGTAATCAGATTGATTGATGGCTGCTCGGTTCTGATCGCCGATTACTGACCACTGATCCCTGAAGGGGCCATAGCTCAGTTGGGAGAGCGCTTGAATGGCATTCAAGAGGTCGGGGGTTCGACTCCCCCTGGCTCCACCAACCTTCGCGGCAAGTGCCGCTTCGGTTGGTACACCAGCCTAAGTCCGCGAAGGGTGCCCGCCGTAGCTCGAAGAGCGTAGGCGGGCTTTGCGTTTTCGAGCTTTGGCTCGTCACGCCGATACGAATTGCACTATCGCATCGAGAATTACGTGCGGCGCTCCGCGGCGCTGTAGGCCGAGTCTGCCCCGGTTGTGCTATATTATGCTCCAGGTGGGGAACGGAGGTGGGGATGCGTGAGACATGGAACGGCGTCGCGCTGGCAGCGGCGCTTGGCTTGATCCTTGGCTTAACGGCTGCCGGCCCATTGGCGGCACAGCAGGGAACGCGGGCCGCCGCACCGGCGTTGCAGCCCGACCCGACGCTGAACTCGGAAGATCAGCTGGCGCCGTCGCAGATCAAGCAAAGAGTTCCGGCGGCGGTGGCGGAGCCGACCGGCGGCTCGCACACGACGGCGCATCCGGCGACGCACACCGCGGCCGCGCCGCGTTCCACGGAACCGAAGCCGCCCCCGCCGAGCGCTCACATCGTGGCCTGCACCGGCATATTCAGCAAGGAGTCGAACCATCTTCGGCTCGCCATGACGTTCGACTACAAAAACGTCACCTTTGGCGACGTGGACGCCGACGGCGGCGCCAAGGTCAAGGCCTCGATCGTGTTTCCGAACGATCCGAAGCGCCGGCTCGAAGTGTGGTGGTCCAATCCGGCCGAGCGCAGCGGCGTTTATCTCATCGATATCAAAGGCAAATCGACCTGGGGCGGACCCGGCGGCATGCGGCTTGGCCTCAACCTTGTGCAGCTGGAAAAACTGAACAAAAAGCCGTTCAAACTTAAGGGCTTCGACAAGAACGGCGTGGCGACAGTCAGCGACTGGGACGGCGGCGCGCTGGCGGCGCTGCCCGGCAGCTGCAAATCCGGTGTCAGTCTCACCGCCGACCCGAAAGCGTCAGCGGATGCGGTGAGCGCGATGCCGGCGGACAAGGAATACAGCTCGTCCGACCCCGCCATCCGCTCGGTCAAACCGACCGTAAGCGAAATCCTTATCGGCTATTAGCAGGCGATCTCTCGAACCGCCGAGCGTGAAGTTCTGCGGCTATGGCTTCGGCTGCGCGTGGCCGGGCGGAGCGGGCTTTGCGGGCGCCGCGGCCGGCTTGTTCGCCTCGCTCTTCATGGTCCGCACGTCTCGCGCCATTTCCAGGCAGGTCAGCAGCTCGGTATAGCTCAACTCCCCGCCCATCTTGGATTCGTTCGTGCATGCGACCTTGTCGGTCGGCGTGAAGCTCGACCATTCCTTGACCAGTTCGTCGCGAATGGCCTTTTCGCTGTCGAGGCAGTTCTTCTTCTCCTCGGCGATGTCGGTGTCGTGGAACGAGACGCCGCCCTGCTGCGCGATGCCCTGGCAGACCTGCTCGACGTTAAGAGTGGGCACGCCGTCGGAGACCGGCATGATCAAATGCGCGCCAAGGATCAATACCGGGGGGAGGATCATCATCGTGCTCCGTCGATCTACCGTAGCAATTATAGCATGCCCGCGGCGTGGAACCAGGGAAGGCGACGCCGTGGCGTCGGGTTGTGGTTGACCGCCAATGACCGGCCCCGCTATGGCTCGCGCGAGGCCGGGTGAGGGACAGGCTATGATTCTTGCACCGCTCTTCGGCACGGCATTGGTCCTTGCCGTGGCTACCGAGCCGCTCGACGATGCCAACGGCGCCGTGAACCTTTCCACACAGCAGAAAAGCGCCGCAACCGAGCCACTGGTGCGCTCGGCGACCGAATGTATCGTGCGCGCGGTCGTCGCCGACCCGCGCTATGGCGCCAATCCGGCGGCCGAGCTCGGTGACCTTATCGTCGCTTCGATGCCGTCCTGCGTCACGCCGGTCCGCGCGATGATCGACGCCTATGACCGCTATTACGGCGACGGAACCGGCGAGGCGTTCTTCATGGGCCCCTATCTCGATGTGCTGCCCAAAGCCGTCGTGGAAGCGGCCAAGAAAGCCGCGCGCTAAAGCCGGCACCGGATGCCGCATGAACGCTCTTTCCGCTCGCTATGACGATCGCTTCGCAACCACCCTTCGCCGATAGGTGGTCCTACTTAGTCGCATTTTACCCATTACGAAGCACTATTTGATTACCTGATTCCACCTCCCGTTGTGGTCGGAGCTTTCGGAAGAGCGACAACAAGAATCGAAAGCGAAACACGGGAGCGATGGGACACGCACATGCCCGATCGCCTGGCTTCCGAGGAAATCGTCCGTCTCGCGGTCGAAGCCTGCCCGAGCGGCATGATCATGACCGACGCCGGCGGCAAGATCGTGCTGGTCAACGCCGAGGCCGAGCGCCTGTTCGGCTATCGGCGCGAGGAACTGCTCGACCGATCGATCGATATTCTGGTCCCGGAAGCGGGGCGCGCCCTGCATGGCGGCCATCGCGCGAGCTTCGTCGCGAAGCCGGAAGCGCGCCGCATGGGCGTCGGCCGCGACCTTTACGGCGTGCGCAAAGATGGAGCCCAAATCCCGGTCGAGATCGGTTTGAACCCAATCCAGACCAAAGACGGTCTCATGGTGCTCAGCGCCATCACCGATATCAGCGAGCGCAAGCTGGCCGACGAGAGATTCCGGCTCGTCGTCGAAGCCTGTCCGAGCGGCATGATCATGATCAGCGCCGACGGCAAGATCGTGCTCGTCAATGCCGAAGCGGAGCGGCTGTTCGGCTATGCGCGCGAGGAGCTGTTCGGAAGATCCATCGATGTCCTCGTTCCGGCAATGGTGCGGGCCGGCCACGCGATGCATCGCGAGAACTTTGTCGCCCAGCCGCAAGCGCGTCGCATGGGTATCGGCCGCGACCTCTACGGCGTGCGCAAGAACGGAACCCAGGTGCCGGTCGAAATCGGCCTCAATCCGATCCAGACCAGCGACGGCTTGATGATCCTGAGCGCCATCACCGATATCAGCGAGCGCAAGCGAGCCATCGAGGCGCTGGCGGCTCGGGGTGCGGAGTTGCAGCGTTCCAACGCCGATCTCGAGCAGTTCGCCTATGTCGCATCGCACGACCTGCAAGAGCCGTTGCGCATGGTGTCGAGCTACACCGAACTGCTCGCCGAGCACTACAAGGGCAAGCTCGACGAGAAGGCCGAGAAATACATCCACTATGCCGTCGACGGCGCCAAGCGCATGCAGCAGCTGGTCAAGGATCTGCTCGCCTATTCGCGCGTCAACTCGCAGGCTAAAGCGCCGACGATCATCAAATCCGAGATCGTCGTGCAGGACGTGCTCGACCGGCTGAAAGCGGCGATCGACGAGAGTCACGCACAGATCGTCTATGACGGGCTGCCGGCGGTACGCGCCGACACCGTGCAGCTCGCGCAGGTGTTCCAGAACCTCATCGGCAATGCGCTGAAATTTCACGGCGAGCGCGCGCCGCAGATTCGCATCGGCGCCGAGCGGAAAAACGACAAATGGGAGTTTCGCGTCGACGACAACGGCATCGGCATCGACATGCAATATGCCGACCGCGTCTTCCAGATGTTCCAGCGCCTGCACGAGCGCGGCCGCTATGCCGGCAGCGGCATCGGCCTCGCCATCGCCAAGAAGATCGTCGAGCGCCACGGCGGCCGCATCTGGTTCGAATCCCGACCGGAGCACGGCACTACATTCTATTTCACAATACCCGCCATTCAGGGAGAACCCGCATGATCGGCTCCATCCACGTCCTTCTTGTCGAGGATAATGCGGCTGACGTCGACTTGACGCGGGACATGCTCGCCTCGAGCAAATTCGATATCAAATTGTCGGTCGCCAGCGATGGAGTCGAGGCGATCGACTTCCTCAGCCGCGCAGTGAACGGGCCGGAGCCCGGTCATCCGACCCTCATCCTGCTCGATCTCAATCTGCCGCGGAAGGACGGCCGCCAGGTCCTCGGCGTGCTCAAGGGTCAAGACGAGTTTCGGCGCATTCCGGTGATCATTTTGTCGTCGTCGGATTCCGACCGCAACGTCACCAGCTGCTACAATCTCGGCGCCAACTGCTACATCGTCAAACCGGTCGACCTTCAAGCCTACCGCGAATTGGTGCAGTCATTGCAGAGCTTTTGGCTGGGCGCGGCCAAGCTGCCGCAGCATGAAGGTCACTCGACGGCGACCAGCGTTGGCTACGGGCATTGAAGCCGGCGGCCAGCCGCGCCGCTGCGAACCGGCTTCATGCGCTCTGCACGGCGGCGGGCGCGGCTTGCGGCATACGCCGGTTCACGGCCGGTTGTTCCGCGCACGGCAAGTCGACATAAAATACTGTCCCGCCGCCGGGCGCGTCGGCAAAGCCCACCTCGCCGCCGAGCCGCGTGACGATCTCCTTGACGATGCTCAGGCCTAAGCCGGTGCCGCCGGTCTTCTTGGTATTGGTGCCGTCGGCTTGCGCGAATTTTTGGAAAATGCGCGGTTTGAACTCGGCCGGGATGCCCTCGCCGTGGTCGCGAACTGCGAGCCGCAAGCCGCCACTCCGCCCGTTGACCGCAACCACGACCTCGCCATCCGGCGGCGAAAATTTGATCGCATTGGAGATGAGATTGGTGACGATCTGCGACAGCCGGTCGGGATCGGCCCAGACGTCCCCATCGGCTTGAAAATCACACCGCAGCCGGACCAGATAGGTGTCGGCATAGCCGCGATTGGCATCGACGACCTGCTCGATCAGCGGCCGCAGCTCGACCAGCTTGAACTTGAACACGACCTGCCCAGCTTCCAGCTTCTCGATATCGAGAATGTCGTTGACGAGCTTGACCAGCCGCTCGCTATTCGACTGCGCAAGCGACAGCAGCCGGACCGTCCGTTCCGGCAGGTCCTTCGCCGCGGTCCCCATCAGCAGCCCGAGCGAGCCGCAGATCAACGTCAACGGCGTGCGCAGTTCGTGGCTGACCGTCGACACGAACGTGTCCTTCAGCCGGTCGAGCCGCTTGCGTTCGGTGATGTCGACAATCACGCTGAGGATGAGAGCGCCGCGCCGGGTCTGGATCGGGTTAAGCCCGATCTCGACCGGAAACTCGGTGCCGTCCTTGCGTCGCCCGACAAGATCCCGGTTCGCCCCCATGCGCCGCGCCACGGGCTTGGCGGCATAGTTGCTTCGATCTGCAAAATGTTGCGCCCGAAGGCGTTCCGAAACTAGAATTTCAATCGATTGGCCGACGAGTTCGTCGCGCCGGTAGCCGAACAAATCCTCGACGGCGGTATTGACCATCACCACACGGCCGGTGCGGTCGGCCATGAGCATGCCGGCGGGACAGGATTCCACCGCCAACTTGAATTTTTCCTCGGCGGCTCTTTGCTCCGTTATGTCGCGGGCGATCTTGCAAGCGCCAATAATCGCGCCAGACGGCATTCTTATCGGCGAGATGCTCAACGAGACTTCGATCGGCGCGCCGTTCTTGGCGCGGCGCACGGTCTCATGATGCTGGACGATCTCACCGCAGCGGATGCGCGCCAGAATGCCACGCAGTTCTTCCCGGCGGTCCTCCGGAACGATGATGTCGACGTGCCGGCCGACGGCCTCGGCGGCAGTAAAACCGAACAGTTGCTCGGCGGCGGGGTTCCAGCCGGTGATGATGCCGTCGAGGCTCTTGGTCACGACCGCATCGACCGAGGACTGCACCGCGACCCCGAACAGCCGCTCGCGATCCTTATGCTTTACCAGTTCGGCCTCGGCCCGCTCGTGCTCCTCCACTTCCTTTTCGAGCGCCGCGGTCTTGTCTCTGACCTCACGGAGCATGTGCGCAAAGGCGCGCGCGAGCACGCCGATCTCATTTGCCGATTGGGCCGGCAGTTGCACTGTCTCGCCGCGGGAATATCCCTCGGCCGCGGCCGTCATCTGCACAAGCGGCTTGGTCAGCGAGCGGGCGACCGCTGTTGCCAGCACGAGCGCGCCCAGCACGCCGAAAATTCCGACCATGACGCTTGATTGTTCCGCGGCCGCGGCAGGCGCCACCAAAGCCGAAGACGGGATCGTTTCGATCACGCCGATGCGCGGACCTTGCGCCAGCTGCACCGAGGACATTGCCGCGCCGATGCGGTTGCCCATGACATCACTCGTGACGCGCATGCCGCGGGTCGCCGAGCCCAGCGCCGCGGCGAATTCCGGAAATTCCTGCTGCCAACGGAACGGCTTGTCGACTTCAAAGCCAAATTCGCGATTGCGGTCGGGATAGACCAGAAAGTCGCCGCGATCGTTCACGACATAAATGCGTCCGCTGTCGTTTGCCGCGGCGCGGACCCGGTCGAATACCGGCCGTAGATCGAGATTGACGATGAGGATGCCGAACGGGCGGTCATTGCTTGCTTGGATCGGCGTCGTAATGCGCAGCGTCGGAACGTGCGGCACCTCGATGACGCCGTGCTCCCGATTGAGATCGATCGGCGAAACATAGACTGCGCCCGGCGGAAGATCGATCGTCTGCTTGAAGTAATAGCGGTTGGCTTTGTGCTGCAGCTCGCCGTCGGGGACGTTCCGGACCGCGCCGTGCGGTCCCGAACGATCGACCCGGACGATCTCCCGCCCATCATCCGCAGCGCCGATCACGCGAAATTGCGTGTAGACCGGTTTGGCGGCGAGCTCCGCGGTCAGCCGTGTCGCCAATTGATCGCGCCATTGATCGAGCGTCACGCCGTCTCTCGGATCGACGCCGCCCGCAAGCGTGGCGCGAACGATGCCCTCGATGGCGGTCGAATGAAATCCGGTGACGTCGGCCCGGGCGGCGTCGACCGCCGCCTCGATTTCACGCGCCAGCAGTTGCGTGCGCATCTCGGCGCGTTCCAACTGCCCCGGCAGCACGGCCGTCTTGACGCTGTGATAGGTGAAAACACCGAGCGCCGCGGCGGTGACGAACACCACGCCGACGATCGTCAGAGTCAATTGAGTGGACAGCCTCATCGCTCAGACGCCCGCGCGTCGGACGCCATAGTCGCCGCCGCGCGCCACATCCATGTTCGACAGGCCGAGCGGCCGCCTTATGCCGCCGGCGCGCTTGGGCGCTCCTCGGGGTCCTGGCGTCTGGTTCCGCTGTTCATGACGATGCGCATGAGATCGACGGAGTTTTTGGCGCCGAGCTTGTGCATGATTCGGCCGCGATGGATTTCCACCGTCCGTGGGCTGATGCCGAGATTCCGCGCGGTTTCCTTGTTGGAAGATGCAGCGGCGATCTGCACCAGCACCTCGCGCTCGCGGCGCGTGAGCTGATAGTAGCCGCGGATCGCCGGTGACACCGGGGCGGACGCCTCGTCACGTTCGCGAAGCTGCTTCCACGATTCGATGGCGTCGACGACCCGGGTAACGATGGCGTCGGCATCCAGCCGTTTCTCCAGATAGTCGAAGGCGCCGTTGCGCATTGCCTGGACGACGTTCAAGACCTCTTCTTGCGCGGAGATCATCAGGATCGGCGCGGGATAGTTCCTAGCGTCGAGCGCCTTGAGAACCTCGAACCCCGACATGTCGGGCATGCACAGATCGAGCAGAACACAAGCGGGCGCCTGGCCGCGCGCCAGCCTGACAAAGGATCTGCCGTCGGCAAAGGCGGCGGTGCGGTAGCCTTCCTTGCGAAAGATCGCGGAAAGCGCTTCGCGCATATCGTAGTCGTCGTCGACGATGAAGACCTCGTCGATCCTGCCGGTTCGGTCCAATTGACCCATCGCGTTGACCTCTGGGGAGATTGTCGCAGGCAAAACCATCGCTCAGCTTGCTTGCCGTAGCGCAAATCCCCACGTCGGGCATCTCGAAACCGCCCGTCTGAGGATATGGAACTGCGCACAACGTCTTTGTGCGAAGCGCCAGCGACCCACGCGCCAATCAGTCAGTCGGAAATCTGACACAACAACAACTAAGCCGCTGTTCAAAGTTGCACAACTTCTACGGAATCTGCGTACGTACTAACACGACGAACTGTTGCTAATGATTTGTTTGTATGTCTGGCTTGGCGGTTTAGGCGCGCGCCGACCAGCAACGCGAAAATGCTTCCCGACGCGATTATGATTCACGTCACAGGGTCTCGATGACGTCTTCCGGATTGCCAAATTCAGGAACGAGCACATTCGACAAGGAGCGGCGCACTGAAATGTCGCCGTCGTAATCGATGTAACCCAGGTTACGGAATTTGTTCATGAAATAGCCGATACGGGCGCGCGTGGTGCCGACCATTTGGGCCAGCTCCTCCTGGTCGAGCCTCCCGATAATCGTGTCGTCCCGTTTGTTGCCGTGGTCGCCAGGATCAGGAGTATCCGTGCCAAGCGCTGCTCGCTGCTTTCGAAGAGATGGCTGACGAGCCGCGAGCGCAATCGCGTGACGCGGCGCAAAACGCGCGTGAGAAGGAACGCGCCAAAGCGCGGGTTATCTCGCAAGGCGTGAATGGCATCGATCTTTGTCATACGGACGAGAATACACTCGGCCAGGCACACGGCCGTCGCCACGCGGACGTCTTCGCCGAGCAGGCAAGTTTCGCCGAAGAACGCATCGGTTTCCAGGGTGGCCATGATGGCGGCTTTGCCCTGCAGCGACACGACTTTGATCCGCACCTGTCCCTCGCGGATATAATACAGCCCATCGGCAGGGTCGCCTTGTGCATAAATGACGGCTCCGGCCTTGGTCTTGGAAGTCGTCGTGCCGCCGTACGCGGCAGCGAACATTTGGAAATGAATAGCCTCCCCTGGGTCGGACGATCGGCCGGCGTCACCTCCGTTCTTGGCAATAGACATAAGACATATGTCGCCCCATCCTCGCAGTTGCCGGCGCCGGCAAACATTGTCCTTGCCCGCGCGTGGCACGCTTGGACGAAATCATTGCTGCTCCGGATTTTGGCCGGCATTAATGGAGCGTCGATCGCACAGCATTGATTCAGATCAACTGCGACGGGGATTGCCCCGCAATTGGAGTTCGCGACGGGCGGCCTGGGCGTTAGCAGGCCACGGCCATCCCGTCATCGGAATTGCCGAAACTGCCATCGCAGAGCGCAACGTTCGACAACGAACGGTACACGACGATGCTATCGCCATCGTAATCGATATAATTCAGCCGGCGGAACTTGTTCATGAAATAATTCACGCGCGAGCGCGTGGTGCCGATCATCTGTGCCAGGGCTTCCTGATCGACATTGCGTATGACGTGCTTCGACCCGCCGTTGCCGCCGTGTTTTCCCAATAGCGCGAGCGCGCGTGCGAGGCGCTTTTCGCTGCTGTCGAAAAGGTGGCTGATGAGATTTTCTCTCAGATCAACGACGCGCCGCAGCGCAAAAGCGAGAAAGAAGGCGGCTATTTCCGAATTTTCCCGTACGGCGCGAAGAACGCTGGTGCGTTCGAGGCGCGCCACCAGGCTATTGGCGATGCAGGTGACCGTGGCCACCCGGATTCGACTGCCGAGCAGGCAACCTTCGCCACAGAAATCACCGGATCCGAGCACGCCAAGGATGCCTTCCTTGCCCTGGCTCGACACCACGGTGATTTGGAGCTGCCCGTCCTGAACGTAGTACATGGAATTGGCAGGCTCGCCCTGACTGTAGAGCACCGCGCCGGATCTGAGCCTCGAAACAGTCACTCCGCCATAATTTGCGGCGAGCGCCTCGACGTTCGAACGATCGCTCGGAGTCGAGAGCTCCGCCGTCAAGAAGTGGAAATCCGTCGTTTCTTAAATTCATGGCCTGCCCCCGAGCTAGCCACGGTGTGCGTCTTCACGCATTCACGTGGACTGCGTCGTCGGCCCCCCGCTGCAAGTTCCTTAGATGGTCTACACCTCCGAACGAACGTGTCAGGAAATACCTGACAAACCTTCGTTTTTACTCTATCTGTCGGGAACCAGACTTTTGTATTTGGCACAATTACAACCGGCTCGATACTGGTATTTGTGACCGGCTTATAACTTGATGATGCCGTCACAAAGCGCCAGCGCGACGGCATGAGTACGGTTCACCGCGCCAAGCTTTCGCACCGCGGTTTGGACGTGCTCATCGACCGTCCGTTTGGTGATGTGGAGAATCTCGCCGATCTCCCAGGCCGACTTGCCATTCGCAACCCAGCGCAAGACTTCGATTTCTCGAGCCGTCAGCTTGCCTTTGATGATTTGTCGTCTGGGCAAAAGCGGGACTCCCGTTTTTCGATGGCATTTCCATCGGTTGACGGGCTGAACCAAGCCAAAAAACCATTCGCCACCAAAACTACCGCTCGTTTATGCAGCAGAAGATGTACGGCGAGGAATTGTGATATTTACGGGTATCTCTCTGCAGTTGTGTCATAAAATTGAATCAGTCATTGCGGGTATCGCCTTAAAGTTGTATAGAAAATTACATTAAAGCTGTAAATGGCAGCATTGCGGTTGATGCATCGCTGTCCCGTCACAAACGTGTCATCCGCTGCGCCTGTGACGAGCGGTCGCGGAGAGAGCGCCTCGCGAGCCGCAATGCGCGGGCGCCATAAAAGCGAATTCGTCCGACTTCGTCCTTCAGCGCGGGATGGACTGCACGGCAATGCCGGTAGCCGGATCGATGACCAGGATTCGATCGGGCTCGTAGACATAGCGATAGGTGTAAGGCGAGGTGGCAACCACTGTTCCGTCGTCGACGATGGCTGTGCTGGCGACGGCCGGCGCCGCTACCGTGTCGTAAAGCGGTCGCGGGCTGTCGGCGAGTGGCGCCGCAATCACCTCATCGTAGAGCGGCCGTGGCGCGGCGGGCACCGTACGCGCTACAAAGGTCCGCGCCGGCACGATCCGCCGCGTTACGGTACGTGTCGTCACGACTTGGCGGGCATGCAACCGCGCCGGCCGAATGGTCCGCACTGTAGTGGTCTGCACCGTCTCGGTCGCCGGCGCCACGATAGTCGCGGCCGGAATCGGCACGACGGGGGCCGGCGTGATGATCGTTTGAGCGTGTGCAGCCGTCGCTGCGGCGGCTGCGAGCGCAAGACCGATCGCGGTAGAGGAAAAAGCGAATCTCATGGCCTGCTCCATGTGTTTGGATCGATGTGTTTGGATCGATGTGTTTGGATCGATGTGTTTGCCTGCTGCGGCGTGTATTGAGGACGTTCCGGGCGCATCGCCCGAGCCACGATCCCAACGTCCGTGCGTGACAGCCGTTCCCGCTGCAACGCATTTGTGGGAAATTGCAGCCTTTGGGAACCGCGGCCGTTCTTGCGCGAGCCGCGTTCCGCTGCCGCAAATTCGACGCGGCGATGCCATGCGGCGAACTTTTATTCGCGCGCCAATGCGCCGCGCAGCAGGGCCGACAACGGCAGCGTCAACAGCACGAATGCCGCCACCAGCACCAAGGCCTGCCACACGCCGAACACGTCGCCGACGCGGCCGAACAGGATCGGCGCGATCGCGCCGGATCCGATCACGCCGGTGTAGAAGATGCTCAGCGCGCGGCTGCGCCATTGCGGCGGCACCAGATCGGGCACCGAACCGTACAGCACCGACGACGTGCCATTGAGCACGATGCCGAGCAGCGGCAGCAGCAAAAGCGCGGCCTCGAGCGGCAGCGGGAACAGCGCCAGAATTACGGCTGCGGTCGAGCCTTCGGTCAGCCACACCGTTCCGACGGCGCCGATCCGCGCGCCGATAAAGGTGCAAGCGAGTTTTCCCGCCGCCCCGCCGGTGAAGACCAGCGTCAGCGCCAGGCCGATGGTCTGCTCGCTGGCGCCTTTATTTCTCAGCACGAACGGCAGAAACAGCAAGAACGCCATGCGCGTGGCGGTGTCGATGACGCCGATCGCGACCAAGACTGGAAAGGCGTAGCGAGGGTGCTTGCGCTCTTGCGGCGCACGCATATTGCTCTGCGGATGGACGATCTCGCCATGCTGGAAGCGCGGCGCGGCGATATAGATCACCACCGCCACGACAAGACCGACGCTGCCTAAAATCGCCAGCGCCGGACGCCAGGCCATCACCAGCAGCATCAGCGACAGCGTCGCCGGCAACGTCATCTTGCCGAGATCGCCGGTGAAATTATAGGTGCCGAGCGCCTTGAGCGAACGCGGTCCGGCGAAGGCGCGCGCGACCAAAGCCGAGGCGATCGGATGCTGCGTGCTCGAGCCGATGCCGCAGATCAGCAGCGCCCCGAGCAGCGTGGCGAAGCCGGCGCTGGCGCCGGCCAAGCAAAAGCCGAGACCGGCGAGCGCGGTGCCGATCGCCAAAATAGGTGCGGCGCCGAACCGCTCCGCGGCGATGCCGGCCGGAATTTGCAAGCACGCCATGGCGCCGACCAGCACGCTGCGCAGCAGGCCGAGCGCCGCGTAAGTCAGGGCGAATTCGGTCTGCCACAGCGGCAGCATGATGTAGACGAGATCGGTGTAGCCGTCGTGCAGCGCATGCGCGATGCCGGCGACCGAAACGGCGCGCCGCTGGTCGCCGGACATTCGCGGCGCCAGCGCCGTGAAATCCTCCCATTGGAGCCTGCGCATGAAGACCCGGCGGCTGTTTGCTCACTGTCCTAAACACCTGCGGATTGGCGGTCAAATAGCGGCGCGAAACGGCCTCGATTGACCGCTGCAATGGCGCGGTGCAGTGTGCCGCCGCGCGAACGGAATCACGCAGCTTTGCCAGGAGGAATCATGTTCGGCCTCGGCGACCTGTTCCAATGGGAGCGGTTCGTGACGCCCACCGTGATCAAGGTCTTCTACTGGCTCGCGGTCGTGATTTCCATCTTGCTCGGCTGCGCCGGCGCGGTCAGCGCGCTGACGACGATGGCATATAATCCCTTCGTCGGCATGATCCTGTTGATCGTGAGCGTGCTCGGCGCCGGCATGGGCGTGATCCTGGCGCGCATCATCGCCGAGTTCGTGCTCATCGTGTTTCGCATCAACGAGCATCTCGGCGCGATCAGGAATCAGGGATCTGGCTTGAGAGGACCGTGATCAGTTGGCGAAGCGGAAGTGCATGACGTCGCCGTCCTGCACGACGTAATCCTTGCCTTCGAGCCGCATCTTGCCGGCATCGCGCGCGCCGGCCTCGCCGCCGCAGGCGACATAATCGTCGTAGGCAATGGTTTCGGCGCGGATGAAGCCGTGCTCGAAATCGGAATGGATGACGCCGGCCGCCTGCGGCGCTTTGCTGCCGCGCGTCACCGTCCAGGCGCGCGCCTCCTTCGGGCCGGCGGTGAAAAAAGTCACCAGATGCAGGAGCGCATAGCCGGCGGCGATCAGGCGGTCGAGGCCGGCTTCCTTCAGATCGATTGCGGCGAGATACTCTTCGCGTTCGTCGCGCGACAGCACGGCGATCTCGGCTTCGATCTTGGCGGAAATCACGATGGCGGCGGCGCCTTCGGCTTTGGCTTTGGCCTCGACCTTTTGCGAGAACGCGTTGCCGGTCGCCGCGGAAGCCTCATCGACATTGCAGACGTAGAGCACCGGCAGCGCGGTGAGGAGGCCGAGCATGTGAAAGGCCTTTTCCTCTTCGGGCTTGCGCTCGGTCAACCGCGCCGGTTTGCCGTCGCGAAGAAGCGCGAGCGCGCGGGTGATGAGATCGAGCGTCTCCTTGGCTTCTTTGTCGCCGCCCTTGGCTTTTTTGCTCAACGCGTCGACGCGCCGCTCCAGGCTGTCGAGATCGGCGAGCATCAGCTCGGTCTCGACGGTTTCGATATCGGCGACCGGATCGATGCGGCCTTCGACATGCGTCACGTCGGTATCCTCGAAGCAACGCACCACATGCGCGATGGCGTCGACCTCGCGGATATTGGCGAGAAACTGGTTGCCGAGCCCCTCGCCTTTCGAAGCGCCGCGAACGAGACCGGCGATATCGACGAAAGTGAGCCGCGTCGGCACGATCTGCGCCGACTTGGCAAGCTTGGCCAGCGTTTCCAGCCGCCGATCCGGCACCGCGACTTCGCCGACATTCGGCTCGATGGTGCAGAACGGATAATTCGCCGCCTGCGCCGCCGCCGTTTCGGTCAGCGCATTGAACAGGGTCGACTTGCCGACATTCGGCAGGCCGACGATGCCGCATTTGAAACCCATGTAAGATGTTTACCCCTTGACTTGCATATCATCGGCTTTGGTCGCTAAATCCCTTCGCCGCCATGACAAGATGAATTTTATTCTGAAAGCTCGCATCTTCGCTGCGAACCAGAAGTTCGGCGTTATCAGCGATAGTTTCGATCAGCGCCTTAAAGAGTGGCCGTTCGCTTCTACTGAAGTCGCTCAACACATAGTGTTGGACAAGATGCTTCAAACCGGGATGTCCAACGCCGATACGTACTCGCCGGTAATCCGGTCCAATAGACTCGGAAATTGAGCGAAGACCGTTATGCCCAGCATCAGTGCCGCCAGTTTTGACCCTCACCTTGCCCGGCGGAAGATCAATTTCGTCATGGAAGACTGTAACGTCGCTTATCGTCAGTTTGTAGTAATGAAGCACGTGGCTTACCGCACGGCCTGAATTATTCATGTACGTTGTGGGCTGAAGCAAGAGCGTGCGTGTGAAGGCCATTCGCCCTTCAGACACGGTTCCCTCAAATGAACGAGCTCGATGCCACGGCTCAAAGCCGTGCCTAACTTTGATGGCCTCCACAACCGCGAACCCGATATTGTGGCGGTTGATGAGATACTCGCCTCCCGGATTGCCAAGGCCGACCAGGAGCCGCATCAGCGTCGTCCCGAGAGAAAAAACCTCACTTCTTCTCGGGCGCGGCGGCGGCGGCCGGAGCGGCCCCCGGAGCGGCGCCGGGTGCGGCACCCGGAGCAGCGCCTGGCGCGCCTTCGGCCGGCGTACCGGCGGCGGCGGCCGCGGCGGCAGCAGCCGCAGCGGCAGCGGCGGCTTCGGCGGCGGCCTTCATTTCTTCGGCATAGCCCGACGGCGGCACCACCGTGACCAAAGTGACGTCGCGTCCGGCTACAGAACGCACGCCTTCGGGCAGCGTGATGTCGCTCAAATGCCTGGAGTGGTTGATCTCGAGGTCGGAGACATCGACCTCGATGCCGCTCGGGATGGCATCGGCGCGGCAGCGGACCGCGAGGCTGTGGGTGACAATGCTGACGGTGCCGCCACGCTTGACGCCGGGCGACTGGTCGGCATTGCGGACGTGGATCGGAATATTGACGCGGATGGTGGCGCCCTCGCCGAGCCGCATGAAATCGACATGCAGCGGCAGGTCGCGGATAGCGTCGAGCTGGAAGTCGCGCGGGATGACGCGGTGCTTCACGCCCTCGACTTCAACGTCATGAATGGTGGTCAGAAAATGCCCGGCATAAATGCGCTGGCGCAGATCGGCATAATCGAGCGAGATCGGCAGCGGCGGCTTGCCGTCGCCATAGATGATTCCGGGGACGCGGCCGGAGCGACGTTCGGCCCGGGCGGCCCCCTTGCCTGCCCGCGAACGCGCCGCCGCCTTGATCAGAGTGACGGTCGCCATGATGCTATCCTTGTCTAAAACCTTGTTATCCTTTTGGATTTCCGCGCCCGGCCTCCAGGGGTGCTGTAGCAGGCGCGGAAGCGGCGCTTATAGCGGCGCAAAATCTTAAAAACAAGGAAGGTAAGCGACGAAATGCCGGCTCAGAAAGTGCCCGGATTGGCCGGACCGGAGGCGTTAACCGGCGGCTCTGCGCCCAACGGGGGACCTTCCGCGGCGCCGGACGCATTTTTCCCGCCGAGCGCGGCTTCGAGCGCCACAACGCGGGCTTTCAAGGCCTCGTTCTCCTCGCGCGCGATCCGGGCCATATCCTTGACCGCTTCGAACTCATCGCGCTTGACCAGATCGAGATCGCGCAGCCAGCGCTCGGCTTGCGTTTTAAACAGCGTCTCGAATTCGCGCCGGACGCCTTGAGCGACGCCGGCGGCGTCGTTCATCAGCCGGGCGACCTCGTCGAAGAACCGGTTCGTCGTCTGCACCATGACCGCCTCCGCGCCCCTGTGAGTCCCTTGTGAATCCGTTGGGCGAGCCCGCTTGCTATGCGCTGTGACAATGGCGATGGTGCGGCGCAGCCGCAAGGGGGCTCGGCTGTACCGCCGGAGCCGCGCCGCCATGGCGCTCGTGATGGCGAAGGCGTGTCGCACGCGCGAAGGAAAAGCCCATCGATGTACGTCGTCCTGCCGGTCATTCCCTATCCCGCGATCAATCCGATCCTGATTTCCATCGGGCCGTTCGCGGTGCGTTGGTACGCGCTTGCCTATATCGTCGGCATCATCGCCGGCTGGTTTTACGCGCGCGCGCTGATCGCTTCCGAGCGGCTGTGGGGCGGGCAACCGCCATTCACCGTGGTCGACTTCGACGATTTCGTCATCTGGATCACGCTCGGCATCATTCTCGGCGGCCGCACCGGCTACGTGCTGTTCTACAATCTGCCGCTGTTCGCCGCGCATCCGATCCAGATTTTCGAATTGTGGACCGGCGGCATGTCGTTTCACGGCGGCGTCATCGGCTGCGCGGTCGCCATCGTGCTGTTCGCGTGGCGGCGGCGCATTCCAGTGCTGTCGCTCGCCAACGTCACCGCCGGCGTGGCGCCGATCGGCCTGTTCCTCGGCCGGCTCGCCAATTTCATCAACGGCGAATTGTGGGGCCGGCCGGCCGATGTGCCCTGGGCCATGATCTTTCCCAATGGCGGTCCGATCCCGCGCCATCCGAGCCAGCTTTATGAAGCGACGCTGGAAGGCGTCGTGTTGTTCATCGTGCTCGGCATCCTGATGCGCGCCGGCGCGCTCAAGCGCCCGGGTCTCGTCACCGGCGCTTTTTTGGTGGGCTACGGCATCGCGCGCACGAGTTGCGAGTTTTTCCGCGAGCCGGACGTGCAGCTCGGCTTCCTCTGGGGCTCGCAATGGCTGACCATGGGCATGCTGCTCTGCATTCCGCTGATCCTGATCGGGCTTGTCATCCTCGCTTTCGCTTTGCGCCGCGAGACGACGGCAAAACAGCGCTGACGAAACATGGTCGACGAACTCTCGCCGCTGGAACGGGAAATCCGCCGGCTGATCGGCATCGCCGGGCCGCTGCCGATCGCGCAATATATGCGGCTGTGCCTGACGCATCCGCGCTACGGCTATTACATCGATCGCGATCCGTTGGGCGCCGGCGGCGATTTCACCACCTCGCCGGAGATCAGCCAGATGTTCGGCGAATTGATCGGGCTGTGGATGGCCGCGGTCTGGCGGCAAATGGGCGGCCCCGAAGACATCCGGATCGTCGAGCTCGGCCCCGGTCGCGGCACCTTGATGCACGACGCGCTGCGGGCGGCGAAAGTCGTGGACGGTTTCCGCAACGCCATCGTCGTGCATCTGGTCGAGATCAGCCCGGCCTTGCAGCAAATCCAGGAGCGGCGATTGGCAGAGCTTGACGTGCCGGTGCTGTGGCACAGCAAGCTCGACGAGGTGCCGGGCGGCGCCAGCATCGTCATCGCCAACGAATTCGTCGACGCGCTGCCGGTGCATCAGGCGGTCAAGCAGGACGACGGCTGGCACGAGCGCGTCGTCGATATCGGGCCCAACGGCCGCCTCGTCATCGCCGCCGCCCGCGAGCCGCTGCCGCATTTCGAAACCTCGATGCCGCGCGCATTGCGCCAAGCCCAACCGGGCGCCATTTACGAGTGGCGCGCGGACGATTTCGCGCTCGAACTGGGACGGCGCATGCGCAACGAAGGCGCGGCCTTGCTCGTCGATTACGGCCACGACCATTTTGGCTTGGGCGACACGCTGCAGGCGGTCGCCGGACATTCCTTCACCGATCCGCTGCGCGCGCCGGGCAAGGCGGACCTGACCGCTCACGTCGATTTCGAAGCGCTGGGGCAATGCGCCGAAAGCATGGGCGCGCGCATCCACGGTCCGATCCGGCAGCGCGACCTGTTCCTTAATCTCGGCATCGAAAAGCGCGCGGCGGCGCTCAAGGCAAGCGCGCCGCACAAGGCCGCCGACATCGAGATCGCGTTGTCGCGGCTGATGGCGGAGGGCGCCCGCGGCATGGGCGAATTGTTCAAGGCCATCGCCATTGCCGCGCCCGCGCTTGGCCCGCTTCCCGGATTCGAGACGCCGTCATGATCGAGGCTGCCTCGCTGGCGCTGACCGGCATCCGCCACGCCTTCTTCACCCGTGCCGGCGGCGTGTCCGGCGGGCTTTACGAAAGCCTCAACGGCGGCACCGGCTCGCGCGACGATGCCGGCAACGTGGCGCAAAACCGCGCCCGCATGGCGACGGCGCTCGGCGTCGAGCCGGACCGCTTTCTCACCGCCTATCAGGTCCACTCGCCGACCGTCGTGGTCGCGCAGACGTCGTGGAGCCGCGACGACCGGCCGCGCGCCGACGCCATCGTGACGCGGCTGCGCGCGCTCGCCATCGGCGTCACCACGGCGGATTGCGGGCCGGTGCTGTTCGCCGATCCGCGGGCGAGCGTCATCGGCGCCGCACATGCCGGCTGGCGCGGCGCGCTCACCGGCGTGGTCGAGGCGACCGTCGCGGCGATGGAAGGGCTTGGCGCGGCGCGTCGCCAAATCCGCGCCGCCATCGGGCCGATGATCCGGCACTCTAACTACGAGGTCGGCCCCGATCTCATCGCGCGCTTTGCCGCCGAGGACCGCGCCAGCAACCGGTTCTTCTCGCCGGCCGCGCGCGAGGGCCACGCGCTGTTCGATCTTGGCGGCTATGTCGCGGCGCGCCTCGAACGGGCCGGCGTCGGCCATATCGAGGATATCGGGCTTTGCACCTATGCCGATGCGGATCGCTTCTTCAGCTACCGCCGCGCCACCCATCGCGCGGAAGCTGATTACGGCCGTCACGTCAACGCCATCGCGCTCGCCGGTTAACAACCCGCAAACCCTTTGGGATTGCAGCGGAAAAAGCTGCGGACAAAACATGTGATTCATGTTGCCAGCCCCCCGGGCGGCTTGTATCAGAACCTTGTCTTTTGCCGGAGCTGACTTGTGCTTGAGAGCCCTAAAGCGCGGAGAGCGGGGATGGCGGGCAATAACGGCACGATCAAGCTTGTCGCCGGCAATTCCAACCCTGCGCTGGCCGAGGCCATTGGCGACTATCTCGGCACGCCGCTGACCAAAGCAGTGGTGCGGCGCTTCGCCGACATGGAAGTCTTCGTCGAGATCCAGGAGAACGTGCGCGGCGCCGACGTGTTCGTCATCCAGTCGACGTCGTACCCCGCCAACGACCATCTGATGGAGCTCTTGATCATCATCGACGCGCTGCGGCGGGCTTCGGCGCGGCGCATCACGGCGGTGATCCCCTATTACGGCTATGCCCGGCAGGACCGCAAAGTCGGACCGCGCACCCCGATCTCGGCCAAGCTCGTCGCCAACCTGATCACCCGCGCCGGCGTCGACCGCGTGCTCACGCTCGATCTGCATGCCGGCCAGATCCAGGGCTTCTTCGATATCCCGACCGACAATCTGTTCGCCGCGCCGGTGATCATGCGCGACGTGCGCGAGCGCTTCGACGGCAAGAAATTGATCGTGGTCTCGCCCGACGTCGGCGGCGTGGTGCGGGCGCGCGGCTTGGCCAAGCGCATCGACGCGCCGCTTGCCATCATCGACAAGCGCCGCGAGACGCCCGGCGAATCCGAAGTGATGAACGTCATCGGCGAGGTCGACGGCGGCATCTGCATCCTGGTCGACGACATCGCCGACTCCGGCGGCACGCTGATCAACGCCGCCGACGCGCTGCTGGAGAAAGGCGCCAGCGCCGTCTATGCCTATGTCACCCACGGCGTGCTCTCCGGCGAGGCGGTCAAACGCGTCGGCAAATCGCGGCTCAAGGAGCTCGTCATCACCGACTCGATCCAGCCGACCAAGGAGGTCAGCGCCTCCAAGAACATCCGCGTGCTGTCGATCGCGAGCCTGCTCGGCGAAGCCATCAGCCGCACCGCCGCCGAAGAGTCGGTGTCGAGTTTGTTCGATTGATACTCCCATCCTGCCCCGCGAAAGCGGGGAAGGGGGACCATCCTGCGCAGCAGGATGGTGGAAGGGGCGCGGACCGCGACGCGACGCAAGATTTCGTTGTTGCGCGCTGATGTTCAAACTCCTTCTGCACCGACAACGAAGCTCCATTTCAGAGGCCCCCTCCACCACCCTACGCTCGCTCCGCGAGCTACGGGTGGTCCCCCTCCCCCGCTATCGCGGGGGCGGATAAATTCTTCCTCGTTCTCGCGGCGCGCCTTTGCACCCGAGCTTTGTCCACGCCACGGTAAGAAAGCCCTTCGTGCCTCCCTTAAAAGAAGGGAGGCGGAGCGCCGAAAGGCGCACCACGGATTCCGCTCCGCCGCAGAAAGATAAGCCTGCCAGCGTATGCGGCGCGCGCTATGTTCGCCCCCTGCCCCGCATTGCCGCGGGACTAAAAGAGAGGCGGCGCGCTCGCCTTTCGGCGCCCCACCGCGGTCATGCGCCGAGGGTTTTATCCCTCGAACTCGGCTCCGGGCCGCGCTTCCTGGAATCACCGGATGCAAACGGGAGGACCCTCTCCGGCACCAGTGCAGCCAGCACCTGGCAGTCCGGTCACGCGCCGGACGGTCGATGCCCAGAACCGCCCGGATAAAGGTTACAAGCCCCATCCGGGAACCGCGCCCGCCCCATCGATCGGCTGTCACCGGTCGATGTCCCTTCGATGGGCGAGCTTTGATTTGCGATATGTAACGTAAATAAGGACGATTGTCAAGTACTGTCTCTGTAATAGAGACTATACTTTTTATCTGTCGTGCCCCACGCCGCTGGGGCATCCAGCAATTGCCGGCCGTGGAGCGTGGAACTCGAACCGTCGCGGTTACCGGCCCATCTGCCTTCGCGGACGACGACGGGCGGTGACACGACGACGACAGGCTGCATGCAGCAAGATGACGGCCGCCGCTCGGCAAACCGATCCCCCTGCCCCTGAGTCAACCTGTCGCAGTCGGCGCTGTGGACGGACTCATTTCGAGGATTGTGCGCAAGCCGCAAATCACTTCATGACTGCCGGCAGCGGCGGTGGCAGAGGCGGTTTTACAACCTTTGGCGGAAGGAATCAGGCCGATTATAGTCGGTGTGGCGGCTGATTCGCGGCTGCCGGTCAATCGGCCTGTAAAAGCCGTCCCTGCGTCAAATTGCAGCCGGTATTAGGATGGGTGCTGTGGCGTGCGCAGTTCCACTTCCATGCGGCACTGTGGGGGGAAGGCAGTAATGGCCCTTATCGAGACGGCACGCGACCAGCGCAATAACAACCCGCTCGATGTCGTCGAGCACATGGCGGCCGGCAACAACTGGCCGTTCGAACGCGCCGGCGAAGACGAGATCGGCATCGTGGTCACCGGGCGCTGGACCAATTATCAGGTGTCTTACACCTGGATGCACGACATCGAAGCGCTGCATCTGGCCTGCGCCTTCGACATGAAAGTGCCGGAGCCGCGGCTTGCCAGCGTGCAGCAGCTGATCGCGCTGATCAACGAGCAATTGTGGATCGGACATTTCGACGTCTGGATGCAGAATGGCGTGGTGATGTTCCGCCACGCGCTGGTGCTCACCGGCGGCGTCGCCGCGTCGGGACGGCAATGCGAGGCGGTGCTCGGCACCGCGCTCGATTCCTGCGAGCGCTACTTCCCGGCGTTCCAGTTCGTGGTGTGGGCGGGCAAATCGGCGCGCGAGGCGATGGACTCCGCGATGTTCGAGACTTCGGGTGAGGCGTGACCGGCGGCGGTCCGAGCACCGATCTGCGATCCTTTTCCGGCCTTCTGGTCCTGGTCGGCGCCGGCAAGATGGGCGGCGCGCTGCTCGAAGGCTGGCTGCGGCTCGGGCTTAATCCTAAAAACGCCGCGGTGCTGGAACCGCAGCCGGCACCGGACATCGCCGCGCTGGCGCAGCGCGGGGTCAAGCTCAACCCGGATCCGAAAACACTCAGCGGCGCCACCGCCGTAGTGATCGCGGTCAAGCCGCAGATCGCGGCGCAGGCCGTGCCGGCGCTGGCGCCGCTGGTTTCGCCGTCGACCGTCGTCGTCTCGATCATGGCCGGGCGGACGCTGCAGTTTCTCGGCGCGGCGCTGAACCGGCCCTGCGCGCTCGTCCGCGCCATGCCGAATACGCCCGCCGCGATCGGGCGCGGCATCACGGTGGCGGTGCCGCGCAGCGCGAGCGCCGCGCAGCGCGAGCTTGCCGACCGGCTGCTTGCCGCGACCGGAGCGGTGGAGTGGATCGACGACGAAGCGCTGATGGATGCGGTCACCGCAGTGTCGGGCTCGGGACCGGCTTACGTGTTCCTGCTCGCCGAGGCGCTTGCCCAGGCCGGCGTGGCGGCGGGCTTGCCGGCGCCGCTGGCGGCTCGCCTCGCGCGCGAGACCGTCGCCGGCGCAGGCGAATTGTTGCATCGCTCGCCGCTTCCCGCCGCGGTACTGCGGGAGAACGTCACCTCGCCCGGCGGCACCACCGCCGCGGCCTTGACGGTGCTGCTGGGCGAAAACGGCGTTGCTGCGCTGATGACGCGCGCCGTGGCCGCGGCAACCGCGCGCTCGCGCGAATTGGCGGACTGAGCCGCGGCGGCCGGTCTCGCCTTGGAAGCACGCCGTTGCAGGCCTACATTGACGGTTAGCAGTCGCGCCTTTGACGGGTTCGCCTTGTCGCCGCGTCGCCAAGCTTGACGCGACATTCTGTCGAGGAATTCAGTCGAGGAGTTCAGCCATGGCTCGTCATCCGGCCCGCAGACCCGCTCGTAAAGCAACGTCGAAGCCGGCGCGAAACTCCGCAGCCGGTGACACCGCGACGCCGGGGAGCGATCGCGACAAGATCGTCGCCGCGTTCCTGGCGCTGCTTGCCGAGCAGCGCCTCGAAGCGATCGGCTTCGCCGACATCGCCGAGGGCGCCGGCGTGACGCTTGCGCAGCTGCGCGAGGAGTTCCCGTCCGTGCTGGCGATCCTGGCGGCCTATCTCAAAGCCGTCGACCGCGCCGTGCTGGCGCAGGATATGGCCGACATGGCGGAAGAGCCGCCGCGCGAGCGGCTGTTCGACGTGCTGATGCGCCGGCTCGAAGTCATGGCGCCGCACCGCGAGGCGGTGCGCTCGCTGATGCGCTCGGTGCGGCATCGTCCGCCGCTCGCTTTGGCGCTCAACGGGCTTGCGGTGCGGTCGCAGCAATGGATGCTCACCGCGGCCGGCATCAAAGCCTCCGGCCCGCGCGGCATGCTGCGCGCGCAGGGGCTGGCCGTGCTGTTCGCTGCGGTGCTGCGCGCCTGGGTCCATGACGACGATCCGGGTCTCGCCCGCACCATGGCGGCGCTCGATCGCGCCTTGGGACGCGGCCAGCGGCTCGTCGGCCTCCTCGACGACCTCTGCCGCGTGCCGACGCGGCTTTGCCGGCTGCGCTCGCGCTGGCGCCACCGCCGCGACGAGGATGAGGGCGATGCCGAGGAGCCCGCCGCGGCCTGAATTTGATCCAGATCATGGCATGGGCGCCGGGACTAGCGCATTGTAGGTTTTGAAGGAATCGGCGCTTAGGAATTCACCGGCTATCGTGTCAGTCCGACGAAGTTTAGAACCCCTATAAAGAGTTGATTTCCTTTGCAAAGCTGGAATTCCCGCTCTAGGGATAGTTACAGATCGCACCAATTCGCCGCCGGACCTTCCCGAAAATGATCGTCTGCTCCTGCAACGTGCTCACCGACCATGACGTGCGCGCGACCTTGTCGGCAAGCGAAGCGGCGCCGCGCACCACGGGCCAGGTCTACGACTGCCTAGGCTGCAGCCCGCAATGCGGACGCTGCGCCCGCACCATCCGGCGCATCATGAACGAGGCCTTGGGCGCCGCCGCACGCGACTGCTGCCAAGACGCCGCCGATCGGTCCTGATTTTTCCACCGTTCGCGAACAGCGCCGGCCGTAGCGCGCACGCCGCGGCTTTCAGCATTCGCCGCGGCGGTTATAATGCGGCGGCCGCCTTTAACTGAGTGCGGAAACCCAGCCCAGGAGCACGATCATGCGAGGCGAGCCCGGTGTCATCGATTACCTCAACAAAAGCCTCCGCCACGAGCTGACCGCGGTCAATCAATATTGGCTGCACTACCGGCTGTTGGACAATTGGGGCTACAAAGCGCTGGCCAAGCAATGGCGCAAGGAATCGATCGAGGAGATGCAGCACGCCGACAAGCTCATTGAGCGCATCATCTTCCTCGACGGCTTCCCCAATATGCAGGTGCTCGACCCCTTACATATCGGGCAGAACGTCAAGGAAGTGCTCGACTGCGATCTCGCCGCCGAAATCTCGGCGCGTACGCTCTACCAGGAAGCCGCCACCCATTGCCATTCGGTGCGCGATTACGTGTCGCGCGACTTGTTCGAGAAGCTGATGCACGACGAGGAGGAGCACATCGATTTCCTCGAAACCCAGCTCGACCTCGTCGCCAAGCTCGGGCTCGAGCTCTACGCCCAGCATCACATCGGCGAACTCGAAGACGACGCGGACTGATCGGCATCACAATTTCGTGGGTCGATCCACGTCATAATCGTCAACGAAAGCTTACCGGCGCAGCGACCGTTGCAGCGGCCGCCGCTACGACGGCACAAGCGTGGCCCGCTGCGCAATTGCCGAAAAGTTAAGTCCCACGAACGATCGTGGTTAAGAGTTAAGGTTAAGGGCCGCTTAAGCATTTCCTGACTAACTTCGCCTTGCTCAACGACGGCGCGCCGCTGCGGGCGCGCGGTCGCATCGAGGAAAGGTCGAAGCGATGGTCAGCGTCAGGCTCCTGATCTGCACGGCGGCAGCAGCCTTAGTTAGCACCGCGGCGTTGGCCGCGGATATGCCGCAACCGCTGCCACCCCAGGTCTATCAGCCGCCGCTCATGGTGGTGGCGCAGCCCGAAGGCGCCTGGTATCTGCGCGGCGACATCGGCATCGGCATCACCAATCGGTACGACATCCAATGGATACCGAGCCCGCCCGACGCCGGCATCCCCTTCGTCTTCGATCAGCATTCGTGGGCCGATACCGTGTTCTTCGACGCCGGCGTCGGCTATGAATGGAATAGCTGGCTGCGCTTCGACTTCACGGCCGGATATCGCGACCGGACCCAGGTCAACGCGCGCGGCGTGTACGATCAGGCCACCGGACAAGGCGACTCCTATCAAGGCTATCTGCGGTCCTGGATTTTTCTCGCCAACGCCTATGTCGATCTCGGCACCTGGAATTGTCTGACGCCGTTCATCGGCGTCGGCGTCGGCGGTGCCTATAACCAGATGGCCGACCTCGTCGACATGGGGATCGGCACCACGGGCGCGGGCTTCGGCCGCAACAGCACCAATTGGAGCCCGGCTTATGCGTTTTATGCCGGTCTCGACTACGACGTGACCAAGAATTTCATCGTCGAACTATCCTACCGCTACCTCAATTACGGCTCGGTCACCGATGCGATCGACTGCATCGGCGGCTGCAGCGCGGATTCCTACAAATTCTCCAACCTGAGCTCGAACGACTTCATGCTCGGCGTGCGCTGGCGGTTCCCGATCGACACCGGGATGACCTACGTGCAGGCGCAGCCGGCCTCGGTCGTGGTGGCGCAGCCGGCACCGGTCTATGCCCAGCCGGCGCCGGTCTATCAGCCCGCACCGGTCTATCAGCCGCCGCCTCCGGTCTATAACCCGCCTCCCCCGGTTTACGCGCCGCAGCCGCAATATCCGCTGTCGACCCGCGGCTAGACAGGACATTACCGAGACGGCGAACGGCGCGGGCAACCGCGCCGTTTTGCTTTTCGCGGCCTCATCAGGAGGCCCGATCGGGTATGCGCCGCGACCGCGGACGACGCCCTCCGAGCTAAACCCTCCATTAAGGTTAATGCCCGATGATCGCGCCTGATCGGCCGCTCCATGCGCGCCGATCGGATGGAGAGGGCGCGACGGTGCGTTGGTTCATCTGTGCTGTGATCGTGCTCGCGCTGACGCCACGCGCGTTCGCGGACGAGCTCGACATCCTGCGCGGCACCGAAAGCGTCGGTGCAGCGACGTTTCCGCGCTGGAGCGGTTTCTATTTCGGCGGCCAGGTCAATTACAGCGATGCCAACACCAATTTTTCCAACGCGACGCAGCCGCTGTTGTCCTACAGCCTGCGCGAATTGACGCTGGAAGCCGTCGATTCGCCTTCGTCATGGCCGGTGCTCGGCCACGGCACCGCACATGCCTCGGGCTTCGGCGGCTTCGTCGGCTACAACACGCAGTGGCAGGACCTGATCCTCGGCCTCGAAGCGAACTACAACCATTCGCCGTTCACCACCGTCGCTACCGAGTCGCCGATCGGCCGGATCGTCCCCGCCGGCACCAATTTGTACTCGGTTAATGTCGGCGGCACCGGCTCGATGACGATCACCGACTACGGCGCGTTGCGCGCGCGCGCCGGCTGGATATTCAGCAATTTTCTGCCCTATGGCTTCGCCGGCTTTGCGCTCGGCTGGGGCAATTACGCGATTACATCGCTGGTGTTCGGTCAGGAGAACGCGCAGAGCGCGCCATCTCCGGTCATCCCTTGCAACCCCGCCATCACGGCCACCTGCGTCGATTACTCGTTCAGCAACAGCGATGCGAAGAACGGCGTGCTGCTCTACGGCTTTTCGGTCGGCGGCGGCGTCGACGTGGCGCTGGCCTCCAACATTTTTCTCCGCGCCGAATACGAGCATATTCAGTTCGCCCCGGTCGCCAACATTACCACCACGATCGACAGCGTCCGCATCGGCGGCGGCCTCAAGTTCTAGGCCGCGTTAGCGGCGGCGCCGGCGGCGGCAAACATGCCGCTTGACGGCGCGGCCTTTGCTCCTTAACTCCAGCCCCGGGCCACCCCTCCCCACCGAGGGGCGACTATCTGGAAGGATAGATCATGACACTTACGACGCCTCCCGTGCGGCCGGTCGTGCCGCATTTTTCGTCCGGCCCCTGCGCCAAGCGCCCCGGCTGGGCCTCGCAAAACCTCAAAGACGCCGTGCTGGGCCGCTCGCATCGCTCCAAAGCGGGCAAGGCCAAACTCAAGCGCGCCATCGATCTGACACGCGAAATATTGCAGGTCCCGGCCGATTACCGCATCGGCATCGTGCCGGCCTCCGATACCGGCGCCATCGAGATGGCGTTCTGGTCGCTGCTCGGGCCGCATCCGGTGACCATGCTGGCCTGGGAATCCTTCGGTGAAGGCTGGGTCGGCGACATCGCCAAGGAGCTCAAGCTCAAAGACGTCACCGTGCGCCGCGCCGCCTATGGCGAACTGCCCGACCTTGCCGGCATCGACCCGGCAAGCGATATCGTGTTCACCTGGAACGGCACCACTTCGGGGGTGCGCGTGCCTAACGCCGACTGGATCGCCGCCGATCGCACCGGGCTGTCGATCTGCGATGCGACCTCGGCCGCCTTCGCGCAGCCGCTCGAGTGGCCGAAACTCGATGTCGCAACCTTCTCCTGGCAGAAGGCGCTGGGCGGCGAGGCCGCGCATGGCATGCTCATTCTCTCGCCGCGCGCCGTCGCGCGGCTGGAAAGCTATTCGCCGCCGTGGCCGTTGCCGAAAATCTTTCGCATGACCAAAGGCGGCAAGCTCAATGAAGGCATCTTCCAGGGCGAGACCATCAACACGCCGTCGATGCTGTGCGTGGAGGACTATCTGGATGCGCTCGACTGGGCGAAATCGGTCGGCGGATTGAAGGCGCTGCAAGCGCGCGCCGACGGCAATGCCAAAGCCATCGCCGATTGGGTGGCGAAGACGCCATGGATCGATTTTCTGGCGCGCGACCCGGCGCTGCGCTCCAATACCTCGGTCTGCCTCAAGGTGGTCGATCCCGCGGTGACGCGGCTTTCGCCCGACGCGCAAGCGACCTTCGTCAAAGGCATTGCCGCGGCGCTGGAGAAAGAAGGCGTCGCCTACGACATCGACGCCTATCGCGACGCGCCCGCAGGGCTCCGCATCTGGTGCGGCTCGACCGTCGAACGGAGCGACGTCGAAGCGCTCACGCTGTGGCTCGATTGGGCCTATGCCAAAGCCAAGGACGCCCTGGCCAAAGCGGCGTGACCGCCATGACTCCGGTGGCTTCCATGACGTCCGTGGCTGGCGCTCCGCCATTCGCCGATCCGCTCACGCAGCGGCTGGCAGCGTTTGTGCGCGGCATCGGCATCGAACTGCGCGCCGCGACGCTCACCGAGCCGACCTTCCTGCCCGGACTCGACATCCGTGATGGCGCGATCCTCGTTGATGAGGCGCGCTTGGCCTATCCCGGCGACATCCTTCATGAGGCGGGCCATATCGCCGTCGCCGATCCCGCCGAACGACATGCGCCAACGCTGTCGCCGAGCCCCGGCGACGAGCTCACCACCATCGCCTGGTCCTATGCCGCGCTGCGCCACCTCGATCTCGATCCGGCTATCGTCTTTCACTCGGCCTTCAAAGGCGGCGGCGCCTCGATCATCGAGAACTTCACCGCCGGGCACTATATCGGCGTCCCGCTCCTGCAGGCTTACGGCATGAGCTGCGAGCCGCACCGGGCGGCTGAAAAAAACCTCCCACCGTTTCCCCACATGCTGCGCTGGATGCGCTGACCTTAAAGGATGCTGCCATGAGCCCCCGTGTTCTGATCTCCGATGCGCTTTCGCCGGCCGCCGTCCAGATTTTCAAGGACCGCGGCGTCACGGTCGATTTCCAGCCCAATCTCGGCAAGGACAAGGACAAGCTCGCCGCCGCGATCGACGGCTTCGACGGCCTTGCCATCCGTTCCGCGACCAAGGTCACCGCCAAGCTTCTGGAAAAGGCCAACGGGCTCAAAGTGATCGGCCGCGCCGGCATCGGCGTCGATAATGTCGATATCCCCGCCGCCACCGCGCGCGGCATCATCGTGATGAACACGCCGTTCGGCAATTCGATCACCACGGCCGAACATGCCATTACGCTGATGCTGTCGCTGGCGCGGCAAATCCCCGAGGCCGATGCGTCGACGCGCGCCGGCAAATGGGAGAAGAACAAATTCCTCGGCGTCGAGATTTTCTCGAAGACGCTCGGCGTCATCGGCTGCGGCAATATCGGCTCGATCGTCGCCGACCGCGCCATCGGGCTGAAGATGAAGGTGATCGCCTACGATCCTTATCTGTCCGCCGAGCGGGCGCTGCATCTCGGCGTCGAAAAGGTCGAGCTCGACGAGCTCCTGCGCCGCGCCGATTTCATCACCCTGCACACGCCCTCGACCGAGAAAACCCGCAACATCATCAACGCCAAGTCGCTCGCCGCGACCAAGAAAGGCGTGCGCCTGATCAATTGCGCGCGCGGCGAATTGATCGACGAGCCGGCGCTGGTCGAGGCGCTCAAATCCGGCCAGGTCGCCGGCGCGGCGATCGACGTGTTTCGCGAGGAGCCGGCCACGCAAAGCCCGCTGTTCGCGCTGCCGAACGTCATCTGCACGCCGCATCTCGGCGCCTCGACCATGGAGGCGCAAGAGAACGTGGCGCTGCAGGTCGCCGAGCAGATGTCGGACTATCTGTTGCGCGGCGCTATCAGCAACGCGGTCAACTTCCCCTCGATCAGCGCCGAGGAAGCGCCGAAGCTGAAGCCCTTCGTCGATCTTGCGGAGAAACTCGGCTCGTTCGCCGGCCAGCTCACCGATACCGGCATCAAGAAAGTGCAGATCGCTTACGAAGGCGTGGTCGCGGCGATGAACACCAAGGCGCTGACCTCGGCCGCGGTCGCCGGGCTCCTTCGCCCCATGCTGCAGAACGTCAACGTCGTCTCCGCGCCGATCGTCGCCAAGGATCGCGGCATCGTCGTCGAAGAGACCCGCCGCGACGCGGAAGGCGATTACGACAGCCTGATCACCGTCACCGTGGTGACTGACCGGCAGACCCGCTCGGTCTCCGGCACCGTCTATGCCGACGGCCGGCCGCGCATCATCGACATCAAGGGCATCCGCATCGACGCCGAATTCGGCCCGTCGATGCTTTACGTCACCAACCAGGACAAGCCGGGCTTCGTCGGCCGCTTCGCCACGCTCCTCGCCGAAGCCGGCATCAACATCGCCACCTTCCATCTTGGCCGCGAATCCGCCGGCGGCAACGCCATCGCGCTGGTCGAGGTCGACGGCGCGGTGCCCGCCGAGGTGCTCGGCAAGGTGCAGCAGATTACGAACGTGCAGCAGGTCAAGCCGCTGATTTTTTAATCCCGCTACTTCCTGGTCGCAATCGTAATCCCGGCGAACACCAGCACGTAGCCGACGGCGTGGAAGACTTCGAAGCGCTCGCCGAGCAGCACGATCGCCAGCACCGAGCCGAACACCGGTACCAGATGGATGAACGGCGCCGCGCGGTTGGCGCCGATCAGTTCGATGCCGCGGTTGAGGAACAGATAGCCGAGCAGCGACGGAAAAATGCAGACGAAGGCGAAGCTCGCCAGGGTTTCGGCGTCGAACGTGACGGTGCGGCCGCTGGCGATCTCCCAGACCACCGCCGGGATCAGCATCACCGCGCCGAGAGCCATGCCGACGGCCAGGAACGACAGCGGATGGATGGCCGGCCGCTTGCGCAAGTAAGCCGCGTAGAAGCCGTAGGTGACGAGCGCGATCACGAAGCAGAACGTCGCCGCGATTGAATTTGATCGCGAGCAGAACGTCGAGGCTGCCGTGACAGATGATGACGAGAACGCCGGTCAGCGATACGGCGATGCCGCCGGCCTGGCGCAGCGTCAGCCGTTCGCCGAACAGCGCGAACGTCCACATCGCGACGAACAGCGGCCCGACCGATTGCAGCAGCAATCCGTTGATCGCCGTCGTGTATTGCAGGCCGTAATAGGCCATCGTGTTGTAGACGGAGAACCCGACGAAGGCGATCAGGATCAGGACACCGGCGTTCTTTCGGATGATCGGCCAATCGCGCAGGAGATGGCGCGCCGCGAACGGCAGCAGGATCAGCGTCGCTCCGCTCCAGCGGATGAAGGCGAGCGTGATCGGCGGCACATGACCGGCAACGAAGCGCCCGAGCACGGTGTTGCCGGCCCAGAACAGCGAGGTCAGCGACAGCAACAGATAAGGCTGGTCGAAGAACCAGACGCCGGTACGACGCGAACTCCCAATTGAATTCGGGACCGGCCTTTGGGTGCGCGCTCCCGACATGCGTATCCCCCCAAAGGCACGGCAGGTGAGATAGCCTGCCGCGCACCACGCGACCAGTGCCGGCCTCACATGACTGGCCGCCCCCGGCCCTCCCAATCCGTCGCACCGCCCGAGTCGCGGCGCAAGGCTGCGACAATCCGCCTACCGCCCATGCCGCATCGCCGCCCGCAGCGGCCGAAGCAAATCCACAATCTCGGCAATAGGGCTAACGGCGAATTTGTCGTGAAACCAATGAATTGTCGGAACCCACAGGGGCCGGCGGCAAGCGCTTTTCCTTGCGTCCGGCAGCGGCATCCATTATCCGGGGCGGTCGGCTGCGGCCGGCGGCCGCTCCATCCGAGCAGTAAATCGCTATCCATTGGGCCTCTTGGGGACAGTTCCTCATGGCAAATGTTGTCGTGGTCGGCTCCCAGTGGGGAGACGAAGGCAAAGGCAAGATCGTCGACTGGCTGTCCGAGCAGGCCGACATCGTCGTCCGCTTCCAGGGCGGCCATAATGCCGGGCATACGCTCGTGATCAACGGCACCACCTACAAGCTGTCGCTGTTGCCGTCGGGCGTGGTGCGGCCGGGCAAGCTTTCGGTTATCGGCAACGGTGTGGTGCTCGACCCGCGCGCGCTATTGGCCGAAATCGCCCAGCTCAAGAAACAAGGCGTCACCGTCACGCCGGAAAACTTGCGGATCGCGGAGAACACGCCGCTGATCCTGTCGCTGCACCAGGAGCTCGACGTCGCGCGCGAGCGGGCCTCCGGCAAGGGCGCCATCGGCACCACCGGCCGCGGCATCGGCCCGGCCTATGAGGACAAGGTCGGACGCCGCGCCATCCGCTTGATGGATCTGGCCGACCTGCAGATGCTCAACGGCAAGATCGAGCGCCTCTTGGCGCATCACAACGCGCTCCGCCGCGGGCTCGGCATGAGCGAGATTGCGCCGCGCACGATCTACGACGAACTGGCGGCGGTAGCGCCGCAAGTGCTGCCCTACATGGATTCGGTCTGGGCGCTGCTCGACGACCGCCGCCGCGAAGGCAAGCGCATCTTGTTCGAAGGCGCGCAAGGCGCGCTGCTCGACATCGACCATGGCACCTATCCATTCGTCACCTCGTCGAACACGGTGGCGGCGCAGGCGGCGACCGGCTCGGGACTGGGCCCCGGCGCCATCGGCTACGTGCTCGGCATCTGCAAGGCCTATACGACGCGGGTCGGCGCCGGGCCGTTTCCCACCGAGCAGCTCAACGAGATCGGCAAAACGCTCGGCGAGCGCGGCAAGGAGTTCGGGGTGGTCACCGGCCGGCCGCGGCGCTGCGGCTGGTTCGACGCCGTGCTGGTGCGGCAAACCGTCCGCACCAGCGGCATCCACGGCCTGGCGCTGACCAAGCTCGACATCCTCGACGGCTTCGATGAGATCAAGGTCTGCGTCGGCTACCGGCTGGATGGACACGAAATCGATTATCTGCCCGCCAGCGAGCATGCCCAGGCGCGGGTCGAACCGATCTACGAAACCATCGGCGGCTGGCGGGAAAAGACCGCGCATGCCCGGTCCTGGGCCGACCTTCCGGCGCAGGCGATCAAATATGTGCGCCGGCTGGAGGAGCTGATCGGCTGTTCCGCCGCCATCCTGTCCACCAGCCCGGAACGGGATGATACCATCCTCATGCAAAATCCCTTTGAAGCTTAAGGTGAAATTTTCGCTCGCGAAGCGTAAACTGAACTAATGGCAGACTATCATCCGCTCATCGCCCGCGCCGTAGAAGGCCTCGAAAACAGCACCGGCGAAGCCCGCCGGGGACTGTACGAGCGGGCGCGTGCGGCCTTGGTGTCGCAATTGCGATCGATCGATCCGCCGCTCTCCGAGGCCGACATCACGCGCGAGCGGCTGGCGCTGGAAGACGCCATCCGCAAAGTCGAAGCCGAGAGCGTGCGCAAGGCGCGCGCGGAACGCCCGGCGCCGCCGCCCAAACCGCCGGTGCCACCCGCCGCGCCGGTCGCGCCCCGTCGCGACCGTCCAAGCCCGGCGTTGGGCAATATGCCGTCCCCGCCACGTCCCGAACTCGGACGCTCTGCGCCGCCACGGCCGGAACCGCCGCCGTCGCGGATGGAGAGCGAGATCGTGGCCGACGACGCGCCGTCCGCCGCGGCCCCCGGCAGCGCCCGCGCCCGGCTGTTAAATGCACGCACCTCGCCGGTCTCCCGCGAGGGGTTTAGGGGCTTCCGCAACGTCGTCAATGAGGTCGACGACCTCGGCGCCGCGTCGGCCAAATCGGCGCAATCGGCGCGCGACACGCGCGATTCCTATGGCGCCGCTCCGGTGCGACCATTTGCCGACGACGAAGAAGAACTCGCGCCGCTGCATGACCGGTTGGAGCACCGCTTCGACCCCGGCGGACCCGAAGTGCTCGACGACGAGGCGCTGCGCCCGTTCGAGCCGGCCGAGGATCTGGCGGAAGACGAGGCGCCGCCGCCGAATTTCACGCGGCCGCAGCCGCCGCGCATGCGGGAGCCTGAAGAACACTATACCGAGCCGCGACCGCCGCGGTCCTATCGGGGCCTGGCCAAGCTTGCGGTGGTCGCGATCGTGCTTCTCGGCGTCACGGCGACGATCTCGTGGCAGTGGTCCAACATCATGGGCCTTTACAACTTCGTCTCGCATATGAGGTCGAAGCCGGCGCAGACGGCGCAGGCCCCGGCGGCACAGCCCAAATTCCCCGGCCGCGTGCCGCAGGAGCAGTTGCCCGGACAACAACAGGCGCAAGCGCCGGCGCCCGCACCCGGCGCGACGCCCGGGCAGGCCGCGCCGCAGGTCGCGCAGCGCGTCGTGCTCTACGAGGAGGATCCGAACAATCCGGCGGGCCGGCAATTCATCGGTTCCGCCGTGTGGCGCACCGAAACGGTCTCGCCCGGCAGCGGGCTGGCGCCCGAGCTTGAAGTCCGCGCCAACGTCACGATTCCGGAGCGCAACATGACCGTGACCTGGACGCTCCGCCGCAATACCGATCAGGCGCTGCCCGCAAGCCATACCATCGAGATCATGTTCAACCTGCCGCCGGATTTTCCCGGCGGCGGCATTGCCAACGTGCCCGGCGTCTTGATGAAAAATTCCGAGCAGGCGCGCGGCGTGCCGCTCGCCGGGCTCGCGGTCAAGGTCACCAACGGCTTCTTCCTGATCGGCTTGTCGGCCGTCGACGCCGACGTGCAGCGCAATATCCAGCTGCTGAAAGACCGGCCATGGTTCGATATTCCGATCGTCTATAACAATGGCGGCCGCGCCATCCTGGCCATGGAAAAGGGCCCGCCCGGCGATCGGGCTTTTGCGGATGCATTCGCGGCCTGGGCGAAATAGACTTTCCCGATCGTTGGCGCTTGTCGGATCGTGTTGGGGCGGCATTGCCCGGTGAGTTGGAGTGCGGAGTGAGGACACCTGCAAAGATGAGTTCGTCCGACGCGAAAAAGCCGAAGCCGGCGGCCAATTCGCATATCGCCTCCGCGCTGCGCACGCTCGACACCGAAGCCGAAGGCATCGCCGCGCTTGCCGCCGCCATGTCCGACGGGTTGGGCGCGCCGTTCGTCGCCGCGATCGAGACGATCCGCGCGGCGCGCGGCCGGGTCATCGTCACCGGCATGGGCAAGTCCGGTCACGTGGCGCGCAAAATCGCCGCCACGCTCGCCTCGACCGGCACGCCGGCCTTCTTCGTGCACGCCGCCGACGCCAGCCACGGCGATCTCGGCATGATCACGTCGGACGACGTGATGCTGGCCTTGTCCTGGTCGGGCGAGACCGAAGAGCTCAAGGACCTGATCAATTACTCGCGCCGCTTCCGCATCGTGCTGATCGCCATCACGGTGAACGTCAACTCTACGCTCGGCAAGGCCGCCGATATCGTGCTGGCGCTGCCGGCGACGCGCGAGGCCTGCCCGCACAATCTGGCGCCGACCACCTCGTCGCTGATGCAGCTTGCGCTCGGCGACGCGCTGGCGATCGCGCTCTTGGAAAGCCGCGGCTTCACCGCGATCGACTTCGGCGTGTTTCATCCGCGCGGCAAGCTTGGCGCGGCGTTGAAATTCGTCGGCGAGGTCATGCATCCCGGCGCCGCCGTGCCGCTGATCAAGCGCGGCGCGCCGATGTCGGAGGCGATCGTCGAAATGTCGGCCAAGGGCTTCGGTTGCGTCGCCGTGATCGAGCAGAACGGCAAGCTCGCCGGCGTCATCACCGACGGCGATTTGCGCCGCCACATGCGCGCGGATCTGCTGCAGGCGTCGGTTGACGCCGTCATGACGGCGGCGCCGAAGACGGTGCGGCCCGACCAATTGGCGAGCGAGGCTTTGCAGATTCTCAATTCATCGAAAATAACGGCGCTCATCGTCGTGGAAAAGGAGCGCCCGGTCGGCATCGTGCATTTCCACGATCTGTTGCGCGCCGGCGTGGCGTGATGCGTGCTCTGTTTGAGCATGATCTTTTCCGAAAACCGGCGGCCACTTTTCGGGGTCATGCTCTAATAAAGTCCGCCCCGCACCACGCTCGAATCTTCGGCGGCCGATTGCAGCGCGGGCGGCGCACTGGGCGCGGCTTGCGCGCTGGGCGTGGGCGGCACCGGCTTGACCTGTTCGGTAGACGCCGCCGGCGCCGACGGCGCGGTCTGGAACACCGGCGTTACGGGAACGGCGGGGGCGTTGGCACTGCTTGCCGCTGGCAGCACATCCTGATCGGCTTGCCCGTGCGCGATGAATTGATTGTAGCCCGGAGAGCCGGGCCGCGGCGGCACGTCGCTTGGCATGCCGCCGGCCCAATGCGGCCAATGATCGGCGACATAGGCGGAAAAGCCGTCCTCCGAAGCGGCGCCGGCGCACGAACCGAGCATCGCGCCGACACCGAGCATAACCGCCGCCGCGAGAGATCGCTTGACGATCGTGCGCGCCGCCGCCTGGCTGACGCTTGGCGGCGCCGTCCGTTCGTCATTCCGAGCGATCGCAAAGCGGGTCATTAGCGGTGCCGTCATGCCAAAGCTTCGCCGTGCGGGAGCTCATGTGGCGCGGGCGCATTTAGAACACGAAAGTTTATATTTTCTGCCCCCCGCGCGCATCTCCAAGCGGACGTTCAAGTGGACGGGTTTCATGGCGGGACTATGGTGTAAGCGTGGAAGCGGCGGCGCGCGTACCGCCTTGGCGCGCGTGATTGGGCGCATCGCCCTGGTCGCATCGCTGGTTTTCCTGCCGGGATGCAGCGAACTGGCGCAACCGAGCGAAGCCGCGGCACCGCCGGCGCAGCCACCCTATGTCGCGCTAGCGGCCAAATATCTGTTGTCGGCACTGAAGGACCGTACGTCCTATGCCGACTTCGAGATCTCGGGCCTGCGCTGGGTCGACACCATCAAGGGATGGGCCTGGCTCGCTTGCGCGCATTTTGCGGATCGCGGCCATCTGCGCAGCTATGCGCTTTTCATCCAGGACAATGCCGTCGTCGATGCGCGCTTTGCCGTCGAGACCGATCGCTGCGAGAGTCAAACCTACACGCCATTCGATCTGGTCACCGGCGAACTCGGGCGGCCGACCGCACCGGTGCAGCCGCCGCTGTATTAGCTCTACGCCGCCTGCCGCATTGCCAGTGCTTGATCCACTGCCGACACGACTTGGCCGGCGGAAAGCTCGTCGAGACACTGGCTATGGCTGTCGAGCCGGCGCTCGCAGCCTTCCAATTGGCACGGCAGGCACGGCAGCGGATTCTGCACCAGCCAGACATTGCCGCGATGCTGGATGGTACCGGCCGCAGCCCATGGCCGGTCGAGCCCGCCGCGCGGCCACGGTCCCCACAGCCGCGGATCGGTCGGGCCATAGAGCGCAACCGTCGGCGTGCCGGTGGCGGCGGCGAGGTGGGTGATCGCGGTGTCCGGCCCGATGTAGACGCTTGCGCCGGCGATCAAAGCCGCCAGTCCCGGCCAATCGAGTCTGCCGTCGAGGCGCACGACTTTGGAGTCACCCCGAACGTCGTCGAGATAAATACGATCGCTTGCCGCGCCGGTGACGGCCGTGCCGAGCCCGCGTTCCTGAAGCGCCGCGGCGAGCGCCCGCCAGCCGCCGGCGGTCCAGCGCTTATAGGTGAACATCGGCGCCGCATGGATCACCGCATAAGGCTGCGCCGCAAGGGCCGGGCGTGCACCGCCGGCAGGACAGACGATCTCGGCCTGGGCCGGGATGCCGATGAGCTCGGCAAGACGCAGGATGTCGAGGACGCGATGCCGGCCGCGCTCGCTCACGGTGGAGCGGCTGAGCACGATGCGCTTGACGGCCGCGGCGACGCCATCCGCTTCCACCGGACCGGCGCTCTGCCGGCCGGCAATGACGGCGAGAAAGGTCGGCCGGTCGCCGGTCTGCGTCGACAGCGCAAGGTCGTAGCGTTTATAGAGGCGGGCCATCAGCGCCAGCGTTGCGCCGGCGCGCGGACGCTGCGGCAGCGTCAGGATTTGCGCAAGATCGGGATTGCCCGCCAGAATTCCTTCGGTTCCGGCAAAGACCAGCGCGTCGATCGAAGCTTGCGGAAACGCCCGCTTGAGGCTGCGGATAAGCGGCGTGGTCAACAGCACGTCGCCGAGCCGCCGCAGCGCCACGACGAGCACGCGCGGATTTTCCGGCAGGCGCAGCGGCGTCATTGTTGAACCACCGAAGCATTGCCGCGCACGGGGGCGGCATGCTCGCTGAGCGCGGACAGGCCACGCAAGGCGCGCACGCGACTGCCGCCGATCACCTCGTCGAGTCTCGACTGGTTCATAGGCAATTGCGAGCGGTCGTTCGGCGGATGCCACAAATGCAAGACGCCGGTCGCGAACCGGCCGTCTTTGCGCCGTACACCGGCGCGCAGCAGGCGCACGACGAGGTCGGAATCCTCAAGACCCCAGCCGGTGTAAGCGCTGTCGAAGCCGTCGATGCGGTCGAGGTCGCGCCGCGCCACCGCCAGATTGCAGGTTTGCGCGCCCTGCCAACTCGCTCCGTTCACTTTGCGCAACGGCCCGAGCGGCAAACGCAGCGTCGGCAACAGCCGATTGATGCCGCCGGAAAGCCGCTGTTGCAGCAGAGCGGCGAAACTCCACTTCTCCGCCTCGAGGCCGCGGCCGAGCACGGTTGCGGTCAGTTCCGGCGAAAGCAGGATACGATTGCCGGTGACGAACCAGCCCGGCTCGTGCAGCGCGCGATGCGCGGCGATGAAGTCGGCCGCCGCCAAGCAATCGCCGTCGAGGAAGATGCAGATCTCGCCGGTGCTGGCGCGAATGCCGCGATTGCGGATCTCGCCGCCGCGGAAGCCCCTATGCTCATGGCGGACGTGCTTGAGCTGCAGCGGCAGCCGCGCCTGCCAGCTTTCGACGACGCGCGCGGTGTCCGGCCGCGAACCGTCGTCGGCAATGATGACTTCGAAATTGCGGTCCGATTGATGGGCGAGCGCGCGCAACGCCGCGTCGAGCGCATCCTCGCGGTTGTACGTCGTGACGATGACGGAAATCAGCGCCGCGCCGCTCACGATTTATCGCTCGCCCGAAGTGCTGCGACGGCACTGGGGCCGCGCCGTTGCCGGAACCGGTCGCGCAGCCGGCGCTTGCGATCCCGCAGCATGCGGATCGGCAGCGCCAAATAATATTTACGCGCAATCTGCCACCAGCCGAGACCGACCCGCGGCGCTTCTTGCCGCGGCACGTACCAGCCGTTGGGACCGGTGCGCCGAATCAGCCGGTAGCCGGCGCGGGTGAGAAAACGGTGGGTGGCGAGATTGGTGACGTGGTCTTCGACCAGAACGAGCCGCGGCCGCCAGCGCGCCAGATCGAAACCGGACAGGACCTCGACCTCATGGCCTTCAACGTCGATCGAGGCAAAATCGATCGGCGCCGGCGCGCCCGCCTGTTCGAGAATCTCGTCGAGCGTCCGCACCGGAACCTCGATGGTCGACTGCGCCGTCACGCCGGTGACGGCGAGTTCGCGATTGAGCGATGAGTGCGGTCCGAGAACATGCAACGTCATCGTCGTGCCGGCATTGGCCGGCGACGAGCAAGCCGCCGCGACGACCTGGGCGCGCCGCGACTGGCGCAAGCGCTCCGCCAGATCCGGCTGCGGCTCCACCAGCACGCCGCGCCAGCCGGCCTGCTCGAACTGCCAGCTTTGCGAGCCTTGCTGCGGCTGATTGGCGCCGACTTCGACGAAAAAGCCCGTCGCCAACGGGCCGAAGAACTCGGCCTTGAGCTGGTTCTCGACCTGCCAGGGAAATACCGTCCGCATCGGTCAATCCTCCGCGGTCTGTTTCGCCGGCTGCGCCCGCTTGACCATGGCCGTGGTCGAGTGACCGGGCACGAGTTCGACCAGCATCACGGTGCCGCCCGCTTGCTCCACCACGTCGTGACCGACGACGTCTTCGCGCCGATAGTCGGCGCCCTTGACCAGCACGGCCGGACGCACCCGTTTGATCAGCTCGATCGGCGTGTCCTCCTCGAACACCACGACGAGATCGACCGCTTCAAGCGCGGCGAGCACTTCGGCGCGGCCTTCGGCTGGATTGATCGGGCGGCCCTTGCCCTTGAGCCGCGTCGTCGAAGCATCGCTGTTGAGACCGACCACCAGGCGGTCACAGGCGGCACGGGCCTCGGCCAGTAATTTGACATGGCCGCTATGGAGAAGATCGAAGCAGCCATTGGTGAAGCCGACGCGCAGACCGTGGCGGCGCCAATCGGCCAGCCGCTCGTCGAGCACCGACCAGTCGAACACGATCTTGTCGCCGGGCGCGAGCGACGCGGCCGGCAGGATGCGGTGGCGCAACTCGGCGAGCGAAACCGTCGAGGTGCCGCGCTTGCCGACGACGACGGCGGCGGCGGCATTGGCGGCGCGCATGGCGGAATCGAACGGCGCCGCCATCGCCAGCAGCACCGCCATGACGGCGGCAACGGTATCGCCGGCGCCGGACACGTCGCGCACCTTCACCGGATAAGCGGGAATGTGCAGCGGCGCATGGCCGTCGACGTGCAGCGTCATGCCCTCCTCGCTGCGCGTGACCAGGACGGCTTCGCTCTCGACGATGCGGGCGAGCTCGGCCGCGGCCTTGCCGATCTCGGCTTCGCTCGCCACCGGGCGATGCACGGCGGCGCCCAATTCCGCGCGGTTCGGCGTGATCAGCGTCGCGCCGCGATAGATGCTGTAATCGTGGCCCTTGGGATCGACCACGACCGGTTTACCGAGCTGCCGGGCGCGGTCGATGATGGCGCGGATCACGCGCGGCGTCAGTACGCCCTTGGCATAATCGGACAGCACCACCGCGCCGCAGTGCGGCAGCGCCGCTTCGGCATGGGCGATGAGCGCGGTCTCGCTTGCCGCGCTCGCCGGGTGAGCCGTTTCCCAGTCGGCCCGCATCAGATGCGCCGAATGGTGCTCAGACACGAAGCGCACTTTGCGGGTGGTATGCCGCCCCGGTTCGACGACGAGATGCGGAACGACCGCGCCGTTGAGCCTGGCGAAGGCATCCGCCAGTGTCCGCGACGCTTCGTCCTTGCCGGTGAGGCCGACAAAAATACAATGCGCGCCGAGCGCCGCGATATTGCGCGCGACATTGCCGGCACCGCCGATCTCGACTTCGCTACGCGCCACCGCGAGCACCGGCGTCGGCGCCTCCGGCGAGATGCGGGTAACCTCGCCATAGACAAAATCGTCGAGCATCAGATCGCCGACGCAGAGCACGGTCTGCCTGGCGACGAGCTTGAGGGCTTCTTCGAAATCGAACATGGCTGTTGCCGCGCTTACTCCCCGTGACCGTGCTCAGCGATAACGGTCGGCACGATCGAGATAGCAATTGACGTAGCGCTTCACCGCCGCCTCGAGCGGGGTGAAGTCGGCATTATAGCCGGCGCGCCGCAGATTGGCGGTCTCGGCTTGGGTAAAATATTGATAGCTGTCGCGGAGCGCGACCGGCATGTCGATATATTCGATCGCCGGCTCGCGGCCGAGCGCGGCGAACATCGCCGTCATCAGATCGCGAAAACTGCGCGCCTGGCCGGTACCGACGTTGAAAATGCCGGATACCGACGGCGTCTCCAAGAGCCAGCGCAGCACGGCAATCGCGTCGTCGACATAGATAAAGTCGCGCTTTTGCTCGCCGGCGGCGATGCCGGGACGATGCGACTTGAACAGGTGGATCGGCTTGCCGGCCTTGGCCTCGTCGAAACGCTTGGCGACGAGGCTCATCATTTCGCCTTTGTGATACTCGTTGGGACCAAAGACATTGAAGAATTTCAATCCCGCCCATTGCGGCGGCAGCGCGTCTTTGCGGCGCACGCGCTCGGCCATAGCGAGGTCGAACATATGCTTGCTCCAGCCGTAGAGATTCATCGGCTTGAGCCGCCTGAGCGCGCCGTTCGACCAGTCGTCGGCATAGCCCTGCTCGCCGTCGCCATAGGTCGCGGCCGACGAGGCATAGATGAACGGCGTGCGCGCCGCGGTGCACCAATCGAGCAGCCGCAGCGACAGCCGGAAATTATTCTCCATGATGGCGTCGCCGTCGGTCGCGGTGGTGGAGGATATGGCGCCGAGGTGGATGACGGCATCGAGCTTGCGGCCGTCCAGCCAGTGCTCAAGTTCGGCGGGCGGGATGAAATCGGCGATCTGCCGGCCGGCGAGATTGCGCCATTTGCCGTCGCTGCCGAGCACGTCATTGACGGCAATATCGGCGCGGCCGGCCTCGTTGAGGCTCGCGACGACGTTCGATCCGATAAAACCGGCCCCGCCGGTGACCAATAGCATCGACCGCAAAGACCGGTTTGAGGAGAGGATCGGCCCGTGCCGACCCCACGGCTCCTTTGCCCCACTATCGCACGCCGGGCAACACTTGACGTGGGGTGGAATTAATAAGTGAATATGTTTTCATTCTTACCCGCATTGTCGATCCGGATAATTGGCAAAGCAGTATCGGCCCTAGCTATACTGATCCTCGGTCATGCAGACGATCTCCGCCTATATCCTGGCCTTCAATGAGGCCGAGAAGGTCAAAGCCGCAGCCGAAAGCGTGCTTTGGGCGGACGAAATTGTGGTCGTCGATTCCGGCAGCACCGACGGCACGGCCGAGATCGCCGCCGCGCTGGGCGCGCGCGTCGTGCAGGTGCCGTTTGTCGGCTTCGGCGATTTGCGCAATCGCGCCATCGAAGCCTGCCGCTGCGATTGGATCTTCAGCCTCGACGCCGACGAGCGCTGCACTGCGGCGGTGCGCGACGAGATTCTCAGTCTGCTCGCCGGCACTCCGGACTTCGACGCTTATCGGGTGCCGCGCCGCAGTTTCATGATGGGCCGTTGGATCCGTGGCTCAGGCTGGTATCCGAACTTCCGCCAGCCGCAGCTCTTCCGCAAAGGCAGCATGCGCTACACGCTCGAGCCGGTGCACGAAGGCTACGAGCTCCTCACCGGCAAGCCTCTTGGCACGCTGCGCAACGCGATCTGGCAGTTCCCCTTTCGCGATCTCGAAGAGGTCTTGCGCAAGGCCAACCGCTATTCGTCGCTGGGAGCCGCCAAGCTCGCCGGTAAGCGCGTCTCGATGGCGGGCGCGCTCGGTCACGGCTGCTGGGCGTTCCTGAAACACTACATTTTCAAGCTGGGATTTGTCGACGGCTGGGCCGGCTTCGTCATTGCCTTTGGCAATTTCGAGGGGACGTTTTACCGCTACGCCAAGCGCTATGAACAAGTGCAGAATTGGTCGCCGCCGCCGGGCAAGCCGCTGCGGCGCGAAGTGAAATCTTGAGCGCGCGTCCCGCATAATAATGAATTAAAATTCAAATAATGGCCTGGACCGCAGCCCGATCCTCATCGTGCCGTATATGTGGATCGGCGATTTCGTGCGCTGCCACTCGGTGGTGAAGCTCCTCAATGCGCGCTATCCGCAGCGCCCGGTCGACATGCTGGCGACGACGCTGTGTGCACCGCTCGCCGACTACATGCCAGGCCTGCGGCAAGCCATCGTCGCCGACCTGCCGCGCAGCCGTGTGGCGCTGACGGAGCAGTTCGCCTTGGCAGAGCGCCTCAAACGCGAGGGCTACGGCACGGCGCTGGTCATGCCGCGCACCTGGAAGTCGACGCTGGCGCCGTTTTTTGCCGGCATTCCCGAACGGACCGGTTTCGCCGGCGAGGCGCGCTTCGTCCTGCTCAACGACATGCAATTCGGCGAGCGCGCGCTGCCGCGCATGGTCGACCGCTGCGCGGCGCTGGCGCTGCCGGCCGGGGCAAAATTGCCGCCGGATTGGCCGTTACCGGAACTCAAAGTTTCCCGCCAAGAGATCGAGGCCTGGCGCCAAAAACGAGGGCTGAACACCGATAATCGGCCGATTGTAGCGCTGGCGCCGGGTGCAGTCGGACCTTCGAAACGCTGGCCAAGCGCCGCCTATGCCGCGCTTTCCCGCTGCCTCTTGGCCGAAGGCTTCGCCGTCTGGGTTCTGGGCGGGCCCGACGAAAAGCCGCTGGCCGCCGAGATCGTCGGCGATAGCCCGGCACGCGATCTGACCGGCCACGATCTGCGCGACGCCATCCTCGCCCTTGCCGCCGCCAGTGCCGCGGTCTCGAACGATTCGGGCCTCCTCCACGTCGCCGCGGCGCTCGGCACGCCCTCGATCGGGATATTCGGTCCGACCAGCCCCTGGCACTGGGCGCCGCTCAACTCGCTTGCCGGGATCATAGAGACGACGACCGAGCTCTCCTGCCGGCCCTGCCATAAGCCGGTTTGCCGCCTCGTCCATCACCGCTGCATGCGCGACATCGCTCCCGACCAGGTCCTGGCCGCGACCCACCGCGCGCTTACCGCCGTGCGGCCGACCGATCCGGCCGCTTAACAGAACATTCGTGAAATCGGCGTAGGTCCAAGAAAGGAAAAACGAGCGAAACGAGTTGCGGAAAATGGCGGTCCTGGTCACCGGCGGCGCAGGCTATATCGGCAGCCAGATGGTGCATGACCTGATCGACGCCGGCGAGCGCGTCGTCGTCCTCGACAATCTTTCGACCGGGCATCGCTGGGCCGTCCCGGACGGCGTGCCGCTCATCGTCGGCGAGACCGGCGATCAGCCGCTGGTGACGCGGCTCATCGGCGACCACGGCATCGAGGCCATCATCCACTTTGCCGCCTCGATCGTGGTGCCGGATTCGGTGCGCGACCCGCTCGGCTATTACCGCAACAACACCGCCAATTCCCGCGCGCTGATCGAATGCGCGGTCGCCGGCCGCGTGCGCCATTTTATCTTTTCCTCGACGGCGGCGGTTTACGGCAACCCGGCCGCCATTCCGGTGCCGGAGGATGCACCCACGCAGCCGATCTCGCCTTATGGCTGGTCGAAGCTGATGACGGAAATCATGCTGCGCGATGCCAGTCGCGCGCACGATCTCGCACACGTGATCTTGCGCTATTTCAACGTCGCCGGCGCCGATCCGCACGGCCGCACCGGCCAATCGAGCCCGAAGGCGACGCACCTGATCAAGGTTGCGGCCGAAGCGGCGCTGGGACTGCGGGGAAAGCTCGACGTATTCGGCACCGATTATCCGACGCCCGACGGCACCTGCATCCGCGACTACATTCATGTCAGCGATCTGACGCGAGCGCATTCGGATGCGCTGCGCCACTTACGTTCCGGCGGCGTCTCGCTGACGCTCAATTGCGGCTACGGCCACGGCTTCTCGGTTCTTGAAGTCATCGATACGGTGAAACGGGTCTCCGGCGTCGATTTCAAGGTTGAATATGCGCCGCGACGCGAGGGCGACCCGGCGCGCATCGTTGCCGGCAGCGAGCGCATTCGCACCACGCTCGGCTGGCAACCGCGCTTCGACGATCTTTCCACCATCGTCGCGCACGCGCTCGACTGGGAACGCGAGCTCATAACGCGCCGCTCGATCAGCCAATTGCAGCTGGCAAGCGGACATGGCGTGCCGGAACCGGCGCGGGTCGCCGATCGCCGCGCGTAAACGTCATCTGGATGTCGGGGCGGAAAGTTCCATTGTATCAATAGGAAAACTCCGTCTGGACCAGAAGCTGCGGCGTCGGGCATTGCTCTTGCAAGCCAATGCGCGCACAACACCAAGTGCGTGAAACCTGCCGCGGCCGAAACCTGAGCCGACTATTCCCGCGCTCCGCCCCGAGGAAGTCGACAATGTTCAAGATTCTCGAGCTAAAAAACATGGTCTCCGCACCGACGACCGAAATCGGCCAAGGTTACTCGACGCGTGAGGAAGCCTTGGCGGCGGTTAAAAAGCACCTCAAGCACTTCCACGTTTCAGGCCACAATGCGGAAGCAAATTATTGGTGGGCGCGGGATGCCGAAGGCTTGCGAAAATGCTGGATCGCCGGCGCCGGCTGAGGCGAGCGCTATTCTTCGTTTGCGAGACGCTTGAAGTCGTCAAGGACCGCCGCAATCAGCGTCTGACGCCGCGGGTCCTGCGCGGCCAATGTGGCTGCGAACAGCTTGAGAAGATAACGCGCCTTCTCGGCGGCTTCTTGCCAGTCCGCCGCCGGCGCCGCCAGCAAGTGCGCTTCCAATTCGTCCTGGCGCAAGCGCAACGTGCTTTCGTTCGCCTCCACGTCCGCCAAGAGGCGGCGAAGGTCAGTGGCCTTCTGGGCAGCCATCCCGCGATGCTGGTCGAGCTCGATCGTCTTGTCCGTCACGATCGCGCGCCGCGTGCCAAAGGAAATTCGGCGCTTTCATACAAACGGCGGATATCGTCGACGCCATACCTTTGCTCGTCGACTTCGAGATACGCGCCGAGGAGAGATTCCGGCGGCAAGTCCTCCATGGCGAAACGGATGGCGTCCGAGGCCTGCGCAAATCGCTTGTAGCCAAAGGCTTGCCGCCTTGCCATCCGCTTGCGCGTCGAAAACAACTCGGCCGCGGCACCGTAATCAAATTCCATCATCGGACGGCCCCTCTGAAAAGACCGAAACTTCATGCGAAACGATGGCAGAGATATAAGCACAAAGCGCCGCATTACCAGCCCGCTGGCCGGCCATTGCCGAATTCCGACGACACCGGCGCTGATTCCGTGTTATAAGAGGTTGCACGGTGTTAGGGCGAATGTGGCTTCGCCGATTTGCTCTGTTTGGCGTCCGGCACAAAAAAGACGCCTTCCTGTGAAAAATCTCCGGCAAAACAGCGGCAATCTTTGGCCACCGGCCGGCTTCTACCATGACAACGGAGAGAGTTTTTTGGACGACCAACCCAAACCCGATGCCGACGCAGCGGCGAGCGATCTGCGCGCCTTGACCCGCAGCTTGGCCCGCTTTCGCGAGCCGAACAACGCGCGCAGCATCGTCGAGATTCTGATTACGATCGTGCCGTTCGTTCTGCTGTGGCTGTCGATGTGGTTCGTGTATCACCTCGGCTACGGACTTTATTTGTTGCTGGCGGTTCCTGCCGCGGGCTTTCTCGTCCGCCTGTTCATGATCCAGCACGATTGCGGCCACGGCTCGTTTTTTCGCCACCGGTCGGCGAACGATTGGGTCGGACGCGTGATTGGCGTCTTGACGCTGACACCCTATGATTTTTGGCGGCACACTCACGGCATCCATCACGCCACGTCCGGTAATCTCGATCGCCGCGGCATCGGCAACGTCGATACGCTCACCGTGCGCGAATATCTGGCGCTGCCGCGTTGGCGCCGGCTCGCCTATCGGCTCTACCGCAATCCGATCGTCATGCTCGGCGTCGGCCCGATCTACCTGTTCATCCTGCGTCACCGGCTGCCTTTGGGCCTGATGCGGGACGGTTGGACGCCGTGGATCAGCACCATGGCGACCAATGGCGCGATCGCGCTCATCGTTGCCGGGATGATGTGGTGGATCGGCGTGTGGCCGTTCCTGCTGTTGCATATGCCGATTGCGCTGATTGCCGGAGCGATCGGCGTGTGGCTGTTCTACGTGCAGCACCAGTTCGAGCATACCGTCTGGTCGGATAACGGGAATTGGAGCCTGCCGATCGCGGCTCTCCACGGCAGCTCGCATTACGATCTGCCGGCCGTGCTGCGCTGGTTTACGGCCAATATCGGGGTGCATCATATCCATCACTTATGCAGCCGAATTCCTTTCTACCGGTTGCCGCTGGCGCTGCGTCAGCATCCCGATCTGGCGAATGTCGGCCGGCTCACGCTGCGTCAGAGTCTGGCCTGCGTGCGCCTCGTGCTTTGGGATGAAACCGCGCGGCGGCTTATTACGTTTCGCGAATTGCGCGGCCGGCGCAGCGCGGAGGCGCTCGTCGCGGCGTGACCCCGCCTTGTAAAGGCCTCGCTTATCCGCTAACTGGTGCAATCGACTTTTGGCCGGACAATCGGGCCGTTTCGCCTTTGCTGACTGCCGGGCGCACGTTCAGACCCTCCAAACATCGACGGAACGAGCTTTAAGGCACGCAATGGCGCGTCTGCCGCTCAACTGCAGCTAACTCAGCGAAAGGATATCTTGATGAATACGGGCACCGTGAAGTTCTACAACGACCAAAAAGGCTTCGGCTTCATTCAGCCGGATGACGGCGGCAAGGACGTTTTCGTCCACGCAACGGCGCTCGAGCGCGCCGGCATGCGCGGGCTGGTCGAAGGCCAGAAGGTCGCGTTCGATACCCAGGAAGACCGCCGCACCGGCAAGATCGCGGTCGGCAACATCCAGGCGACTTGAAGTCTGAATTGATTGTTCGCCGACAAAGCGACCGATCGGAACCGCCCCCTCCGGGGCGGTTTTTTATTCATCGCGCGGCGCGCCCTCATGCGACGGACTTGCCGTAACCAACATGCCCCGGCAGGCCAGCGCCTGCTTCAGCTGGCGAATGGCGCTGTCCGCGGTGGCCGCGCTGTTGACCTTCTCGATGTGCCGAAGCAGCATCTTTAAGGCGGGATCTTTATCCCTGATCACCCACCTGCGCGCGAATATCTTGGCCTCGTGCAGGTTGGTGACGCGGACGACTTGAGTGGCGCCGGGAAAACTGGCATCGAAATAAGCGGCGGGGGCAACTGACATTCGATCTCCGAAGGTTTCGCCACAATGGAACGGTCGGATAAAGAGCGCAATGGTTCCGAACAAACGGTCCCCACTGTTCTGCGCCAATCCAGCTTCCATAACGAGGCGCAAGTTCCGCCGTTGAGGGGCATTGCCCAAAACGGCCTAAGCGGGCAGAACGGGGCAGCATGAAAGCCGTCACGGCCGATTCCTCGGACGATTACAAGACCGTCGCGCTGGTACGCCGTCTCTTGGTCGACGAAGCGTTCGTGCACTGGCCGCAATACGTCATCGCCTTTGTGCTGATGGGCATTGCCGCCGCCGCCACGGCGCTGACCGCCTATCTGCTCGGCACGATGACCAACGAGGCTTACGTCAGTCATAATTTTCACGGCATCGTCGTCATCGGCCTGATCGCCATGGTGATCTTCGCGGCCAAGGGCTTTGCCACCTACGGTTCCGCGGTGCTGCTGTCGTCGATCGGCAACAGCATCATCGCCAATAATCAGCGGCGGCTGTTCGACAAGCTGTTGCACGAGGACATCGGCTTTTTCGCCGACCGCCATTCGTCCGAATTCATCGCGCGGCTGACCACCGGCGCTGCCGCCGTCAGCCAGGTCATCAATCTCCTTATTACCGCCATCGGCCGCGATCTGATGTCGCTGATCGGCCTGACGATCGTGATGGTGATCCAGGATCCGATCATGGCGCTGGGCGGCTTCATCATGGCGCCGCCGGCGTTCTTTTTCCTGCGCAAGCTGATCCGGCGGGTGCGCGGCATCGCGCGCATGCAATTCACCGGCGGCACCCGCATCATCGAGACCATGCAGGAGGCGCTGCAAGGCATGCGCATGGTCAAGGCCTTCGCGCTGGAAGACGAGATGCGGCGGCGGCTCGATAAAAGCGTCGCCGAGGTGCAGCACGAATCCAACAAGATGGCCCGCGTCGCCAACCGCGCCAGTCCGGTGATGGAAATGCTCGGCGGCTTCACCGTGGCGCTGGCGACCATCTATGGCGGCTACCGCGTCATCGAAACCGGCGCGACGCCGGGCGAGTTCGTCTCGTTCATGGCGGCGTTCCTGCTCGCCTACGAGCCGGCCAAGCGGCTGGCCCGGCTCAACATCGACCTCAACAATAATCTCGTCGGCGTGCGCATTCTTTACGAGATCATCGACAGCCCGGCGGGCGAGCCCAATGACGACCAACTGCCGCCGCTGCAGTTGACCACCGCGCGTATCGAATTCGACGATGTGAATTTCGCCTACCGCGGCGATACCCCGGTGCTGCGCGGCATGAGTTTCGTCGCCCAACCCGGCAAGGTCACGGCGCTGGTCGGCCCCTCGGGCGGCGGCAAGTCGACGGTGCTCAATCTGTTGCTGCGCTTCTACAACGTCGGTTCCGGGCGGGTGCTGGTCGACGGCCAGAATATCGCCGCGGTGTCGCGCGGCTCGCTGCGGCAGCAGATCGCCCATGTCGGCCAGATCGTTAACCTGTTTCGCGGCACGATCCGCGAGAACATCGCGCTCGGCAAGCTCGACGCCGGCGACGCCGCCATCGTCGCCGCCGCCAAGGCCGCGCATGCGCACGATTTCATCATGAGCTTTCCGGCCGGCTACGATACGCCGGTCGGCGAGCACGGCATGCAGCTGTCCGGCGGCCAGCGCCAGCGCATCGCCATTGCCCGCGCGCTGATCAAGGATTCCCCGATCATTCTGCTCGACGAGGCGACGGCATCGCTCAATTCGGAATCCGAGCGCAACGTGCAGGAAGCGATTGCCGAGCTCTGCAAGGGACGCACGACGCTCGTCATCGCCCACCGCCTGTCGACCATCATGCACGCCGATTGCATTCTCGTGGTCGAGAACGGACTCGTGGTCGAAGTCCGGCCGCCACGACGAGTTGCTGCGCAAGGGCGGCCGTTACGCCTCGTTCTATCGGCTGCAGCTGCGCGAGCAGTCGTCGCCGCCGCAAGATCTCGGCATTCCGCCGGTCGCCGCCATCGCTTCATCGGCTTAAATATCGTCAGTGGAACGTCAGATTGACGCGATGGCGGGTAAGCGATAAGCCCGCGCGTTCTTCCCTCCAATAGCAGACTTAAATCATGAGCACCGACGCTAAAAACTATGTCATTCCGCAGCCGCCGCAGGCTGCGATCCCGGTCGCAGGCGGCGACAAATTCTTCCCGGTACGCCGGTTGTGGTGCGTCGGCCGCAATTACGTCGAGCACATCAAGGAGATGGGTAACGACGTGCGCGAACCGCCGTTTTTCTTCGCCAAGCCCGCCGACGCCATCGTGCCGGACGGCGGCACGGCACCCTATCCGTCGCTGACCAAGGACATGCACCACGAGGTCGAGCTCGTCGTCGCGCTCAAGAGCGGCGGCCGCAACATCAAACCGGAGAAGGCGCTCGATTGCATCTACGGCTACGGCGTCGGCATCGATCTCACGCGCCGGGACCTGCAAATCGCCTCGCGCGACATCAAGCGGCCGTGGGAAGTCGGCAAGGCATTCGACCATTCGGCGCCATGCGGGCCGATCAAGCCGGCGTCCGAGACCGGCCATCCGTCGAAGGGCCGCATCACGCTCAAGGTGAACGGCAAACTGCGCCAGGACGGCGATCTCAATCAGATGATCTGGAACGTGCCGGAGATCATCGCAAAACTATCCGAGATGGTCGAGCTGGCGCCGGGCGACATCATCATGACCGGTACGCCGTCCGGCGTCGCCGCCACGGTCGCCGGCGACAAGATCGAGTGCGAGGTCGAAGGCGTCGGCAAGCTCAATGTGACGATCGGGCAGCCGCTCAGCTAACCGCAGCCCGGCTTGCGCGCATTATCATCCAATCCAGCCTGTCCGGAGTTCGAACTATTCGATCCGGGCGGGTTTTCGTGTTCGTTTGCGCCAAGTCAATGCGGCGTCACAATACCAACCCCATAAGGCCAACGCCGCCAGCACCTGATTCGGTGGAACTTGAATAAAATTGGCGCGTTGGGATGCCACGATATTCTCATTGGAGCTTGTCATGGGCGCCCGCCGTATCACCTTACGCGTTCAACCCCCGATGCCATTTGGCGACGTTGCGCTGGTGCCGGCGCCGTTGAGCGGGCGGCCCGAAGCCGACATGGCCCGCGCCATGGCGGCAGCCCTTGCCGATATCGAAGCGCCGACCGCAGCGGACGTGTACAATCGTCTGCGCCAGGCTTTTCCGATGGCGCCGTTGAGCGCGCGGGTGGCGGCCTTGTCGACGCTGATGGATCGCTTGCGCCGGCCGGCGCACTAATCGGCTCTTTTCATAATCCGAGATAGGCGCTGCGCACGCGGTCATCGGCCAGTAGTTCGGCGCCGGTGCCGGTCAGCGTGACGCGGCCGTTTTCCAAGACATAGGCACGACTCGCAAGCTTGAGCGACAGCGCCACATTCTGCTCGACGACGACGCAGGTGGTGCCTTCGCGGTTGAGAGCGCCGATGGTGTCGAGCACGCTACGCGCGATCGCCGGCGCCAGGCCGAGCGACGGCTCGTCGAACATGATGAGCTGCGGCGCACCCATAAGACAGCGGGCGATCGCCAGCATTTGCTGCTCGCCGCCGGACAGCGTCCCCGCCGGCTGGCGCGCCCGCTCGGCCAATCTGGGAAACAGAGCGAACGCGCGGTCGCGGTTTTTGGCCCGATCGGCGCGGGCGCGCGGCAGCATGGCGCCGACACCGAGATTCTCCTCCACCGACAGCGTCGGAAACACCTGACGCCCCTCCGCCACCTGGCCGATGCCGAGATTGCAGACGCGATGGCTCGGCCAGCCGGATATATCGGTGCCGCGAAAGGTAATACGGCCGCGCATTTTGCGCTGCATGCCGGCGAGCGCGCGAATGAGCGTCGTCTTACCGGCGCCATTGGCGCCGACGATGGCGACGATGGCGCCTTCCTCGATGTCGAGCGACACGCCGTCGAGCGCCTGGACGTCGCCGTAGAATACGTCGAGGTTTTGGACGGAGAGCATCACACCGTCTCCGCCCCGAGATAGGATTGCACCACCGCCGGGTCGCGCACGATGGCTTGCGGCGCGCCTTCGGCGATCGCCACGCCGTGATCGAGCACCAGGACGCGCGAGGCGAGCGCCATCACCGCGCGCATGACGTGCTCGATGAGAAGAATCGTTACGCCGGTGTCGCGGTTGAGCTCGCGTAACGTCGCGACCATGCGGTCGGTCTCGGTCGGGCGGAGCCCCGCCATCACTTCGTCGAGCAGCAAAAGCCGCGGACCGGTCGCCAGCGCGCGGGCGACTTCGAGCCGTTTGCGGTCCGGCAACGTCAAGGTGGCGGCGCGCTGATGCCGCTTATCGAACAGCTCGAGCCGGCGCAGCAGGTCGCGAGCGTGGTCGCGCGCCGCGCCGACGCCGCGGCGGTGCAAAAGCGCGCCGACGACGACATTGTCCTCTACGCTGAGCGCCGGAAACGGCCGCACCAGCTGAAAAGTGCGGGCGATGCCGCGCCGGCATACTGTGTCGGCGCTCAAGCCGCCGATCGGCTCGCCGGCAAAGACGATGGTGCCGTCGTCCGGTGTCGTGGCGCCGGCGATCATGTTGAACAGCGTGGTCTTGCCGGCGCCGTTCGGACCGATCACGGCGAACAGTGCGCCCGCGGCAACGTCGAAACTGACGCGATCCACGGCGAGCAGGCCGCGGAACCGCTTGCTGACCGCGGTGAGCGAGAGCAGAGCGCTCATCACTTGCGCTCCGTCAGGCCGATGCGCCCCGACAGCCACGGCCAGATGCCGTCGGGTAGCGCCAGGATTACCAGCAGCAGGCAGATGCCGTAGAACACCTGTTTCACGCCCGGGATGTCGACGCCAACCGCGGCGAGCGCGGAGGTTAGTGTCTCGGCGAGGCCGGTGAGGACGAAGGCGCCGAGGATCGGGCCGAACAGCGTACCGACGCCGCCGACGATAGGGCCGAGGATGATCTCGATCGAGCGCGAGATATGGAAAACCTGCTCGGGGAACAAGTTATTGTAATAGAAGGCATAAATTACGCCGGCGAACGCCGTCATGCCGGCGGAAATCACCACCGCAACCATCTTGTAGCGGAAGGTGTCGATGCCAAGCGAACGCGCGGCCGCCTCGTCCTCGCGGATGGCCAGCCAGAAATAACCGACGCGGCTTTGCAGCAGCGCGCGGCAGCCGATGAAGGCGAGCGCGGTGGCGGCCAACAGGATGTAATAGAACATCACCGGGTGGCCGCGCAGGTGCCAGAGATCGTTGTGGGCGTATTGCGCCACCGGCAGGAACAGGCCGGACGACGCCGTTGGTCCAGCTCAGATGGTCGAAGCCGACGCGCGCGAACTCGGCGACCGCGATGGTCAGGATGGCGAAATAGACGCCGGCGACCCGGAAGCGAAAAGCCAGAAAGCCGACGAAAGCGCCGGCGAGCCCTGCGATCGGCACCGCCACGAGCGAGACCGAGCCAGGGACCGATGCCGAAATGCACGAACAGCGCCGCCGCCGTATACGCGCCGAGCCCGACATAAAGCGCGTGGCCGAGCGAGAGCTGGCCGGCAAAGCCCATCATGATGTTCCAGGCCTGGCCGATATAGGCGAAATACAGGATCAGGATCAGCACCGTGAGCAGATAGTCGCCCGCAAACAGCGGCACGACCAGCGCAGCGCCAGCAGCAGACACCAGCAGAAACAGCATTCGGCGCGGGACGCCCTCGATGAGACGGGCGATCATGCTGCCCCCTTGCCCATGATGCCCTGCGGGCGGAACAGCAGCACCAGCACCAGGATGCCGAACGAGAACATGCTTTTGGCCGAGGGCGTGAACAGCAGCCCGGCCATCGCCTCGGTAAGGCCGATGAGCACGCCGCCGAGCAGCGCGCCGGGCATCGAGCCGAGCCCGCCGGTGATGACGATGACGAAGGCGAGCAGCGTGTAGGACGGACCGACCGTCGGCGTCACGTCGAAGATCAGCAGCAGCACGGTGCCGGCGGCGCCGACGCAGGCCGCGCCAAGACCGAAGGTCAGCGCGTAGAGCCGCTTGACGTCGAGCCCGACCACGAGCGCGCCGGTGTAGTTGTCGGCGCAGGCGCGGATGGCGGTGCCGACGCGCGGTGTAGCGGAAGAAGACGAACAGCGCGGCCGCGACCAGGATGGCGGCGAGGCCGGCGTAGAGCTTGGTGGCGTCGACGATCAAGGCGCCCGACCTGGAAGCTGTCGAAGGCATAGGCGACCTGGACGTTCTGCGCGTCCGGGCCGAAGATGATCAAGCAGGACGTTGACGATGATGGTGCGCGAGCGCGACCAGCAGCAGGAACTGGCTGTGCTCGGGCCGCGTGATGAAGGGGTTGATCAGGCTTGCCTGCAGCACATAGCCGAACACGCCGAGCACGCCGCGGCGATCGGCACCAGCATCAACAGCGGGTCGAGATGGAAGGACGGTGAACAGCGTCACCGCCAGATACATGGCGATGGTCATCATCTCGCCATGGGCGAAATTGACCACGCGCACGACGCCGAAGATCACCGACAGGCCGAGCGCCATCAGGCCGTAGACGAGGCCGGTCAGAATGCCGCCGACGGCGACGTTGAGGTAGAGTGTCAATCGGCAAGGGACGATCCTCAATCGAAACCGTCATGCTGAGCGCGGCGTGCGGCCTCGAAGATGACGGCCGCGCCACGCCTATCTGTAGCCGAGCGCAAGCGACGAGAAGCGTCTCAGGCGCGCTTGTCGTAGGGCTTGTAGCGGCCATTCCGGCTTGGCGTTAGCCGCGTACTTCGGCGCGAGTGTCACCAGCTTGCCGCCACGATTTTGAATGGCCGAGCACAGCAGCTTGTCGTTCTGGCCCTTGGCGTCGAACTGGATGCCGGGACCCGGGCTGACGTTGTTGGTGATGTTGGTCTTGCGGATCGCGTCGGCGAGCGCCTTCGGATCGGCGGAGCCCGCCCGCTTGTAGGCGTCGGACGCGACCAGCAGCGCCTCGAAGGTGTAGACGTGGTTGGTCGACAAGGCGATGCCCGGATAGGCCTTGGCCAGCGCAGCGTCGAGCTTGCCGGACAGCGGCTTGTTCGGGTCGTACCACGGCACCAGGCTGATCGGGCCATCGGACAGTTTGCCCAGCGTCTTGAGATACTGATCTTCGTACCAGCCGGGTCCGATGCTCAGAATCGCCATCGGCGATCCAGCGCTGCTTGACCAATTCCCGTGTGATCAGGATCGCATCGTTGAGCCGGCTCACCGCGATCAGCGCCTCGGCGCCGGTGGCCTTCGCCTTGGCAACCTCGACCGAAAGGTCGCGCGCCGCCGGATCGTAGGAGATTTGATCGAGGATCTTATAGGGCATGTCGAATTTCGGGAACATCGCCCCGACGCCGCCCTTGATCGCCATGCCGTAGGTGTCGTTGACATGCAACATGACGGCGGTCTTCGGCGCCGAGCCGACAAGCTTGAATATTTCCTTCTGATTGAGGAAGGCGTCGCGCAGGATCATCGGCCCGGTCGGGAAATTGCGGAACACGAACTTGTAGCCCTGCTCGGTGATCGGCGGCGCGGCGGCGATATTGATGACGAAGGGAATGCCCTTCTGCTCGGCGACCTGCGCGATGGCGGTGGTCTGGCCGGAGTCGAAGGCGCCGACCAGGAGCTGCGCGCCGTCGCCGATCAACTCCTCGGCGCGCGAACGGGCGACGTCGACGTTGGTCTCGGTGTCGCCGCTGATCAGCTGGAGTTCCGGCAGGCCGAGGTCCTTGAGCAGCCCATTGGCGATCTCGGCGCCGCGCCAGCAATCCTGGCCGATGCCGGCCTGCACACCGGAACGCGGCAACAAGCACGCCGACCTTCAGCGGGCCGCCTTGGGCCCGGCCGATGGCCGGGGCGGCGAGGGCAGCCGTGGTCGCGGCGCCAACGCCGACGGCGAATTGCCGGCGGGTGACGCGCGCGGAATAGGACTGAGATTTACTGTTCATAGCATCCTCCCATAGCTCGGTTTTTCCGGCTCTACCCCATGATGCCGGAATTTTCTGAGAATTCACAAGCGCGAAAAAGCCGCGGATTGGACCGTCGACCCCTCCCCGTCGCGATTTGGCGATATTGTTGACCTGGACAACAATTGCCGTCAATGACCATTATCGGCGCGGCCGGCCCGAACAGAGCACGGTTAAATGAGCGGAATGAGAAACCCCAAACGGCGGGCCCTACCGCCGCGCAACGCGGCGTCGGTACAACGACTGCGGCGACCGGCGATTGTGCTCGATGTGCTCGATGCTCACCTCGGCTATTTCGTGCGCCGCCTGCAAGTCTGGGTTTTTCAAGATTTCATCCGCACGCTCGGGCGCATCGATATCAGCCCGGCGCAGTTCTCGGTGCTGGTGGTGATCAGCGCCAATCGCGGCCTGTCGCAGTCGGAGCTCGCGGCGACGCTCGGCATCGAGCGAGCGCGGCTGGCGCGGCTTCTGCATCGCCTGGAGGGGCGCGGTCTCATCGAGCGGCTCGCCTCCGACGCCGACGGCCGCCGCCATGCGCTTAAGCTCACACCGCAAGGGCGCACGCTGCTCGCGCGCGCCAAGACTCTGGCGTCGCACCACGAACAAAGATTAAAGGAAAAGCTCGGCGCCGAGCGCCATGCTCTGCTGCTCAGTGCGTTGCGCGAGTTCTGAATCGCCGTCAATGTGAGAATAGTTTCTCTACCGCCGCGGCGATGCGGAGCAGCCTGCGGTCCTGGCCATTGCGCGCAATCAGCATGAGGCCGACCGGCAGCGCCCCGCGAGCCGGCGGCAGCGGCAATGAAATCGCGCACAGATCGAAGAAATTGACGATCGAGGTATTGCGCAGCACCGCCGCATTACGCGCGGCGAAGACTTTCGTATCGGCGACCTCCGCGATGGTCGGTGCCACGATCGACGTCGTCGGCATCAACAGCGCGTCGAGCGCAGAAAGCCGCGCATCCATGGCGCGGACGAGCCGCGTGCGCTCGCGCATCATGTCGGCATAGTCGGCTGCCGTCACGGCGCAGCCGCGCTCGATCCGCACGCGCACATTGGGGTCGATATCGGCGGCGCGGCGCGCCAGGCGGTCGCGATGAATGGCACAGGCTTCCGGCGGCGAGATGCCGCCTTTGGCATTGATGGCGGCCATGTCGTCGAACAATGGCATGGCTTCGTGGGAGACGCGCACACCGGCGCGTTCGAACCGTGCAACGGCGGAGACGAATGCCGCAGCGACCGTATCGTCCAGCCGGTCCAGCGGCAGCCCCTCGGCAATGCCGAAGGAGAGCCCGGCGAGCGCCACCGGCTCGAGCGGCGTGAACGGCTCTCCGGCCATGACGGCGTCGGCTTTGGCGCAATCGGCGACGGTCTTGGCGATCGGCCCGATCGAATCGAGCGTCTGGCTCAAAGGAAATGCGCCGTCGGTCGGCACGCGTTGCCGGCTTGGCTTGAAGCCGACCAGGCCGCACAACGCCGCCGGCACGCGCACCGAGCCGCCGGTGTCGGTGCCGACGGCGATGTCGCATAGGCCGTCACCGACGGCGACCGCGGCTCCCGAGGACGAGCCGCCGGGTACGCGGCTCCGATCGCGCGGATTGCCCGGCGTGCCGAAATGCGGATTGGCGCCGATGCCGGAAAAGGCGAACTCGGTCATATTGGTCTTGCCGACGATCACCGCGCCCGCCGCGCGCAGCCGTTGCACCACCGGCGCATCGGCTGTTGCCGGCGAAGCCTCCTCGGCGAGAATCTTCGAGCCGGCGCGGGTTGGCTCGCCGGCGACGTCGAACAGATCCTTGATGGTCACGATCACGCCGTCGAGCGGGCCGAGAGGCGCGCCGCGCGCGGCGCGTGCATCAGCGGCATCGGCCGCGGCACGAGCCTGGTCCGTATAGACCGTAAGGCAGGCTCGCGCCCCCTCCCCAGTAGGGTCGGCGATGCGGTCAAGTGCCTGTTCAAGGCGGTTGCGGCAGGAGTGTTCAACCATGGGACTATCCGGCGAGTGGGGGAAGCGGTCGGCGACGCGCCATTGCGAATGAGGCGGTAAAACTGCCATATCATCGGCAGAGCAAAGACGCGAGCAAGGGAATTTGACCATGCCCAATGCAGGGCCGCGCATTGCCTTCATCGGCTTCGGCGAAGCGGGTCAGGCGATCGCTGCCGGCCTGCGCGACGAAGGCGTAGAACAGCAGTCAGCCTGGGACATCCTGTTTCCGCAAAGCGCCGGGGAAAGGCTGCGGAAGGCCGCGGCGGCGATCGGCGTGCGCTGCGCGAATTCCGCCGCCGACGCGGCGCGCGAGGCGGATATCGTCATCTCCGCCGTCACCGCGGCGTCGAGCGTGGAGGCGGCGGCCTCGATCAAGCCGCACCTTGCCGGAACGCCCTACGTGCTCGACATCAATTCGGTCTCGCCCGGGCGTAAGCAGCAGACCGCAAAGCTTCTCGGCGACAGCGCGCGCTATGTCAACGTCGCCGTGCTGGCGCCCATTCATCCGGCGCGGCACAAAACACCGATACTCATTGCCGGCGCCGATGCCGAAGCGCTTGCGCCGACGCTCGCCGCGCTTGGCATGCGCGCCAGCGTCGCCGGCGCCGAAATCGGCGCCGCCGCTGCGATCAAGATGGTGCGCAGCGTCATGATCAAGGGCATCGAAGCCTTGACGCTGGAGTGCTTTCTGGCCGCAGCGCGCGCCGGCGTCATCGACGAGGTCGCCGCCTCGATCAAGAACAATTATCCGGGGCTCGATTGGGGCAAGATCGTCCCTTACAATCTCGAACGCATGGCGAGCCACGGCGAACGGCGCGCCGCCGAGATGGAAGAGGTCGCCGACACGCTGCGCGAGCTCGGCGTCGAGCCGCTGATGACGATGGCCACGGTCAAGCGCCAGCGCGAAATGGGTCAGATTGGCACGCAGCAACCGGTACGCGCCGTGCTCAAGGACGATCGCGCCGCCATGTTGCGCGCCATCAGCGCTGCGGCCCGCGACCGGCATTGATTCCGGCGCGGCTCGCCGCCTCGTAGGCCTTTGCTTTATTGCCTCACGAAAACTGTGCTAGGTGTCCGCGGGGATGCCTAAGGCAATCCCGTACAATAGGGGGGATGAAATGAAGACCACCTTACGGCTGACTTCCGCGCTTGGCTTGCTCGTCAGCGTCGCCGCCGTGGCTATGGCGATGACTGCAACTATCGCTTCCGCCAAGGCCTGCCCGTACGTTTTGGCGCAATATTGCGTCGCCGAGAAAAACGGCTTCAAGCATACGGCGTGGACCAACACGTGCCTGGCGAAGGTCCAGGGCATCAAGATAATTCACAAGGGCGCCTGCTAGGCCAGCCGACAGCATCAGCATCTCGGTTTCCGCCCAGCGAAGCATTCCGGCTAAGATAGCAGCCGGCGCGTCAGCGCCGCCTGCCCTTTCGCCGCTCGCGCGGCGTAACGCGTGACGATTTCGGCACCGGGCGGCGCGCCGCCTTGGCGGTCGAGCGACGCGGCGGCATGGCGCCGGCCGCTTCCAACCGCATGCTCCAATATTCCCAGGTCCGGTTGACCACGTTAGGCAAGGCATTGATCGTGCTGGCAAGCTTGACCTCGCCGGGATGCAACGGTTCCGGCGTGCCGAGCGCCAGCGCCCGCAACTGATAATCGGCGTTCTGGCACATGAAGATCGAGCGCGACACCAGTTCGCGCAAGCCGCCGCCGACCACGGTCGCGCCATGGCAATTCAGCAGGATCGCGGGGTGCGCGCCTAAGGCCCGCGCCAACGAACGGCCTTCCTCCGGTTTGACGACCAACAGGTTGGTGTCGCCGAATTCGGCGTGCTGATCCCAGAACGGCATATTCGCGCCACCGGCGGCGCCGAGATGAAAGACCGGCACGATCTGTTTGCCGGCGATGGCAAAGGGCATCACCGACGGCGCATGATGATGGCACACCGCCATCACGTCGGGGCGCGCCTGATAGATGCAGCCGTGGATGACGCGCTCGGCATAAAGCTGCACCTTGGGCGGCCGCACCGGCTGGGAATCGAGGGTGTATTCCAGAATGTCGTCCGGCTCGATCAAAAGCGGCGAGCGCGAGCGCGACAGCAGATAGCGGCCGGGATCGGCCGGGTGGCGGACGCTGACATGGCCGAAGGCATCGAGCACGCCCTCATGCGCGAGGATGCGGTTGGCGAGAGCCAATTCCTCGATCAGATCGGTCATCTTATTGTTGGACACAATTTCCCCCTGTTATGGCTGGTTCTTGGTGGGTCTTGGTGGGTCCTTGGCGGGCCGCGTCCTTTTACACCATAAGCTCGCGGACATTGAAGGCGCGCACCGGGCGATGCAGGCCCTTGAGATCGAGCTCGCCGAGCGGCTCCATGCCGGCGATCGCCTCGACGGCAAGTTGCACCCGCCCGTCGATCAGAATCTGGCCGTCTTCGGCATGGGCGCACAACCGCGAGCCGAGATTCACCACCGTGCCGTTTGCCGAATAATGAAAGCGCCCTTCGTAGCCGACATTGCCCAATGTAGCGTGGCCCGACGCAATGCCGATGCCGAAGCCAAGCTCATGTCCGAGCCGCCGCCATTTCTCGGCAAGCGCGCTGATCCGCATACGCATGTCGACCGCCATGCGCACCGCTTGCGCAGCCGGCTCGGCGCACGGCACCGGATCGTTGAAGATGATCATCAGGCCGTCGCCGGCGAAATGCTGCAGTGTGCCCTCGAAGCGGTCGATGCATTCGCCGAGGCAGCGGTAATATTCCTGCAGCACCGCGATGATGTCTTCCGGCTCGGCGCGCTCGGCAAAGGCGGTGAAGCCGCGCAGGTCGCAGAACACCACCGTGATATCGCGACGATGGCTCTCCAACAGCTTCGGGTCGGAGACGACGAGCTTGGCGATCTGCGGCGACAGGAAGCCTTTCAGCCGGTTCATGCGATCGAGCTCGCCGACTTGCTCGTTGACGCGTTGTTCGAGCGTCTGGTTCCAGGCGGCAAGATCCTTGGCCTGGGCCTGCACTTGGTCGTGCAGTTCCTTGATGCGCAGCATCGAGCGCACCCGGGCCACCAAAGCAGCCTGATCGATCGGCTTGGTCAGATATTCGTCGGCGCCGGCGTCGAGTCCGGTGACCACGTCCTGCGACGCGGCGCGCGCGGTGCACAGAATGATCGGGATGAACGGCATCGCCGGATCTTTCCGCAGCCGCCGGCACACTTCTAAGCCGTCGAGTTTCGGCATTTCAACGTCGAGCAGGATGAGGTCGGGCAGATGCTGCGCCACGCTGGCCAGCGCCTCTTCGCCATCCGCCGCCTGCAGCGTCTGGTAGCCGTTCTTCTCCAGCCGCGTCACCAGAATGTCGCGGTTGGTCTCGTTATCGTCGACGACGAGGATGCGGGCGGGATTGTTCATGCGAAAATCTGGCGTTTCCCGGATGCGGTGCAGCGCCGATAGCGCGTTAACGCGCGTCTTCGATTGATAGCTTCACGGCAAAAATTCCTTGATCTTGGCCAGCAACTGACGTGGGCTATAAGGCTTGGTGACGTAGGCGTCGCAGCCGGCGGCGCGGGCCTTGCCCTCGTCGCCGCTCAAGGCATAGGACGTCACCACGATCACCGGTATGGCTTTGAGCTCCGGATCGGCTTTGATGCGGCGCGTCGCCTCATAGCCGTCCATCTGCGGCATCTGAATATCCATAAGGATGAGATCGGGCCGCTGCTGTTTGGCCGCCGCGACGCCAGCCGCGCCGTCCCAGGCTTCCGCCATTTCGTAGCCGACACTGCCGAGAAGATCGCGCAGGATCTGGCGATTGTCCTCTTGGTCTTCGACGACCAGAATGCGCTTGCTCATGACTGACCCGCCTGCGGTTCGTAGGGTGGGCAAAATCGCTCGTCTCGGAACGGCCGCGTGGGCACGGCGCACGGACGATTTTGCCCACGCGGGTAATCCAACAGACGCTCCTTTGCCCACCCCACATTTTTCATTTCGCCTCCACCTGATGCTCCACGCGCAGCGGCAGCGTAAAAGAGAACGTCGAACCGTTGCCGAGGCTCGATTCGACCCGCAGCCGGCCGCCGTGCATTTCGACGATGCGCTTGGCGATCGCCAGCCCAAGCCCGGTGCCGCCTTTGGCCTTGGTCTGCGTCGAATCCGACTGCTGGAATTCCTCGAATATTTTGGCCTGGTCGGCTTCGGCAATTCCGGGGCCGGTGTCGCGCACCGCGATGGTGTAGCTGCCGTTGGCGGCGGTGGCCCTCATGGCAATTTCGCCCGTATCGGTAAACTTGATGGCGTTGCCGACGAGATTGAGCAGCACCTGCGACAGCCGCCGCTCGTCGCCATGCGCGCGCGGCAAATCCGGCGGCGCCTCTAACTTGAATGCAAGCTTCTTATTGCCGGCGAGCGGCTCGACCGCGACATAGACGCCCTGCATCATGTCCTTGATCGAATAATCGTTGAGCGTAAGCACGAGCTGCCCGGCCTCGATCTTGGACAGATCGAGCACGTCGTTGATCAGGCCGAGCAGATGCTTGCCGTTGGTCTGCACCCGTTCCAGCGTGGCGCGCATTTTGTCCGGCGCATCGCCATAGATGCCGTCGAGGATCAATTCGGTGTAACCGAGGATGGCGTTGAGCGGCGTGCGCAGCTCGTGGCTCATATTGGCGAGAAACTGCGATTTGTGCCGGCTTGCCTCCTCGACCTGCCGGCTCTTGTCCTGGATTTCCTCGAACAGCCGCACATTCTCGATGGCGATCACCGCCTGGTCGGCGAAGGTCTGCGCGAGCTCGATCTGCTTGTCGGTGAATGGCCGCACCACGCTTCGCATCAGAACCAAAACGCCGGTCGGCATGCCCTCGCGCAGCAGCGGGACGCCGAGCAAAGTGCGCACGTTGCCGATCCTGATCCTGTCCGATATTTGATAGTCGGGATCGGCCATCACGTCGGCAATCTGCACAGTCTCGCCGCTCATCACCGTGCGTCCGACGACAGAGCCTTTGCCTCCGGGAATAACCGGGTTCTCGAGCATGAATTGTTTGAATTCGGGCGAGAAGCCGTACATGGCCACGCAGCCGTAGCCGTCCCCCTGGGCCCGGTTGATCGATGCTTTCTCAGCCTCACAAAGCCGGGCGGCGGACTCCGCGAGCGTGTCGAGCACGGTCTGCAGATCGAAGGTCGAGCGGCTGATAATTTTGAGAACATCAGCGGTGGCGGTCTGCTGCTGCAAGGATTGCCGCAGCTCATTGAGCAGCCGCGTATTCTCGATGGCAATGACCGCTTGGGCGGCGAAATTCTGCACCAGCTCGATCTGCTTGACCGAAAATGGACGCACTTCTTGGCGGAAGATGTTGATGGCGCCGATCAACTTGTCGTCCAGGAGCATGGGTACGGCGAGCTGCGTCCGCACGCCGGCAAGCTTTGCGATTCGAGAGGGTGTCGGCGAGGCCGACATGTCGATCGTGTGAACCAGCCGCTTTGACTGTCGCAAAATGTCCAGATCGGAACCGGGTGTCGGCTTGCGGCGGCCGCGCTCGCGAAGAAATTCATCGACACCGGCGGGCAAGTTCAGCATCGCTACCGAATCGTACTCATCCCCGTCGAAACGGAACATGACACCGAACTTCGCCTCACAGATGCGCACCGCGTTTTCCAGCAGGGACTTGAACACCGGACCAAGTTCGCCAGGCGAACTTGAAATTACGCGCAGCACATCCGCCGTCGCCGTCTGCTGCTCCAGCGACTGACGCAGCTCGCTGAGCAGCCGCGCATTCTCGATGGCGATGACGGCCTGGGCGGCGAAATTTGTCAGGAGCCCGACCTGCTTATCGGCGAATGGCCGAACCTCCTGCCGATAGATAGCAACCGCGCCGACAAACGCGTCATCCTTAAGCATAGGGACGCAAATGACGGTCCGCGCGCCGGTCTGGCTCACGAACTGGAGGCGTTGCGGGTCGGACCGGTACGCCGGGTCTTCGGCAACGTCGGAAATCTGTATCGGCCGTTTCGTCCTCGCCACGCGCGCAAGCGCCGTATCGCCGGTCATGCTCACCATCGGTGTGTGTTGTCTTTCCTCCAAAAATGCGGATGGCATGTTATGCCCGGCGGCTGTGCGGTACTCTTCGCCCTCGACAACAAATAGCGTGCCGAAATTGGCCTCACAAATACGCACCGCGTTTGCGAGCATCGCCTTGAACACCGGCTGCAAGTCTCCGGGCGAAGAACTGATGACCCGCAGCACATCCGCTGTCGCCGTCTGCTGTTCCAGCGATTGCCGCAATTCATTGAGCAGCCGCGTGTTCTCGATGGCAATGACGGCCTGGGCGGCGAAATTCTGCACCAGTTCAATTTGCTTCTCGGTGAAGGGACGAACCTCCTGGCGATAGATGGCGATGACCCCGATGACGTCATCGTCCTTGAGCATCGGCACATTGAGAAGCGTGCGCGCTCCTGCGTGCTCCACCAACCTGACGATGCCGGCATAACGTTGCTTATAGGAAATATCCTCAGCCAAATCTGGAATTTGCATCGCTGCTTTGCCGGCGCACGTGCGCAGCAGCGGCGACAAGGGTTCCGGGCGATACGATGGTCCGCGCTCGGCAATCGACTGCGCGAATGCAGGGGGCGCGTTGTGCGTCGCGCCAACCCGAAAGGTCCCATTCTCGTGGAGTTGCAAGACGCCAAACCCGGCCTCGCAAATTCGCGTGGCATTTTCGAGCATGGCCAGGAAGACCGGCTCGAGCTCGCCGGGCGACGAGCTGATGACGCGCAGCACATTGGCCGTCGCGGTCTGCTGCTCCAGTGACTGGCGCAATTCGCTGAGCAGCCGCGTGTTCTCGATGGCAATGACGGCCTGGGCGGCGAAGTTGGTCAGCAGCTCGATCTGTCTATCGCTGAACGGCCGCACCTCCTGCCGATAAATAACGATGGCGCCTAAGAGAGCGGTCTCCTTTAGCATCGGGACGACGATATGAGTGCGCGCACCGGCGGTTTCGACGAGCGATACGATGCGGGGATTACCGTCGAGATAGCTTTGGTCGTCGCGAAGGTCGGTAATGTGAACGACCTTTTTGTGTCTGGTGAGACGATCGAGCGGGGTACCCGAATTAGTCTGCATAGCGGCCACTGGATCCTGTCTGAACCAATCGGCGTAGCTGGACTCGCCATGCACCGCGACCGCACGATAATCGTCTCCTTCCCGGAGAAACAGATTGCCGACCTGGGCTTCGCAGATGCGCGTGGCATTTTCCAGCACCGCGTTGAACACGAGCTCCAGCTCGCCGGGCGAACTCGAGATGACCTTGAGAACTTCCGATGTCGCGGTCTGCTGCTCCAGCAATTCGGTAAGGTCCGTTGTGCGCTGGCGCAATTCGCTGAGCAACCGCGTGTTCTCGATGGCGATGACGGCCTGGGCGGCGAAATTCTGCACGAACTCGATTTGCTTGTCGGTGAAGGGACGGACCTCCTGACGGTAGATGACGATGGCGCCAATCAATGCATTCTCTTTGAGCATTGGCACGACGATACGCGACCGCGCGCCGCCAAGCTTTGCCGCATTGCTGTCGAACGGCGACGCCAGAATCGTCGGCGATGCGGACCACGTCTTTTGTTCGTACCAGGCGATCGAGGCCGGTTCCGGCAGGCGGTTGAAACGAGCCACGTCGCTGAAGAAACTCCGCGTGTGCCGGTGGCACGCCGAACAGCGCGACTGGATCGAAAGCTTCGTTGTCGTATCGATACAACATGCCGAATTTGGCGTCGCAAATGCGTACCGCGTTCGCTAGCATGGCCTGGAAAACCGGCTCCAGCTCGCCAGGGGATGAGCTGATGACGCGCAGGACTTCGGAGGTTGCCGTTTGCCGTTCCAGCAACTCGGCAAGGTCGGTGGTGCGCGTGCGCAATTCATTGAGCAGCCGCGTGTTCTCGATGGCGATGACGGCTTGAGCGGCGAAATTCTGCACCAGCGCGATCTGCTTGTCGGTAAACGGACGCACCTCTTGGCGATAGATTGAGATAGCTCCAATAAGCTTGCCTTCGCTAAGCATCGGGACAATGAGAACCGTGCGGGCGCCGCCGAGATCGGCAACATCGACCACGGCCTTGTCCCCATCCAGGTAGGGTTGACCGGTTCGCAGGTCTTCGATGTGGGCGATCTGTCCAGTCCGGACGACCTGGGCAAGGCCGCTATCTGGATGGGGTTTGATAATCTCGCCAAGTCGCTTGGCGAATTGGGGTGGCGGATTATGTAATGCAACATTGCGGAAGACGCTTCCGTCATAAAGATTTAACATACCGAATTGGGCTTGGCAAATTCGCGTGGCGTTCTCCAGCATTGCATTGAAAACAGGCTCCAATTCACCGGGCGAACTGCTGATGATGCGCAATACGTCCGCCGTCGCCGTCTGCTGCTCCAGCGATTGCCGCAATTCGTTGAGCAGCCGCGTGTTCTCGATGGCGATGACGGCTTGGGCGGCGAAGTTGGAGAGCTGCGCCAGGTCGCGTTCACTGAACGGCCGCGGGTCACTGCGCGTCACCATGAATGCCCCGATCGCTTGACCCTCGCGCATTAGCGGCGTCGCCACATTCGACATCACCCCCGGAGCCAAGCCATACTCGCCGTCGTCGGCGTGAATATAGATTTGACGCCGCTCCAAGATCGCCTTTCCGGATATCAAGTCCGGGTCGAGCGGCCCCTCGGGAAAGAGCTCTCGTAGGTGCGCAGCCATCGGCCCGGTCGAGCCGACGTAGCGGAGCATCTGCCCTTCGAGCAGCCGGATATTGACATTGTCGGCGCCGAATCGCCGCGCGGTCGTCTCCGCAATAACATCGAGCGCCCGCTCCGCGCTTTCGGGCGAACTGGCAATGGCGCGCAAGATATCCGCACTGGCCGTCTGGTTTTCCAGCGACTCGCGCAATTCGTTGAGTAGCCGCGTGTTCTCGATGGCGATCACCGCCTGCGCGGCGAAGTTTTTGAGCAGTTCGACTTGCTTGTCGGCGAACGGCCGGACCTCTTGGCGGTAAATGGTGATGGCGCCGATCAGTGCGTTCTCCTTGAGCATCGGCACCACGACAAACGACCGCCCGCCGCCGAACATTGCCGAGGGGCCCATCGCCGCGTCCGGTTCCTCGGATTGGTAGGAAACACGAACTACGTCTTCCGTTCGCAACAGGCGGTCGAGGGCGGTTCCGGCAGGTGGCCGATATGAACCGTGTTGCCGCCAAAATTCGACAAGTGCCGGCGGCGCACCGAACAGCGCGACCGCATCGAAAGCACCATTATCGATCCGGTACAGAGTGCCAAATTTCGCGTCGCAAATCCGTACCGCATTTTCAAGCATTGTATTGAAGACCGGCTCCAGCTCGCCGGGCGACGAACTGATGACGCGCAGCACGTCCGCCGTGGCGGTCTGCTGTTCCAGCGATTGGCGCAACTCGTTGAGTAGCCGCGTGTTCTCGATGGCTATCACCGCCTGCGCGGCGAAGTTTTGAAGGAGTGTAATCTGTTTGTCGGTGAATGGCCGCACTTCTTGGCGGTAAATGCTGATTGCCCCCACCAACATGCCTTCTTTGAGCATTGGCACGTCGACGGTGGACCGAGCGCCGCCGAGCCTAACCGGCGCGCTGTCGGGGGCATCGGCGGCATAGTCGGCCGTGTGGCTTGCCCGTTTTGTCCGCATGACGTGATGCAGCTGAGTATTCGGCGCCGAGATAAACGGCCCACGCTGCCTTAAAAACTCCGCAAGTGCCGGCGGGGTACCGATGCCGGCCGTGGATTCATACTTGTCGCCATCGAAGCGAAACAGCAGACCGAATTTGGCCTCGCAGATGCGTGCAGCATTCGCCAGCATGGCCTGGAATACGGGCTCAAGCTCGCCCGGCGAGGAGCTGATGACCCGCAGCACGTCGGCCGTCGCCGTCTGCTGCTCCAACAACTCCGTCAGATCGTCAGTGCGCTGCCGCAACTCGTTGAGCAGCCGCGTGTTCTCGATGGCGATGACGGCCTGGGCGGCAAAGTTTGTTACCAGCGCGATCTGCTTGTCGGTGAACGGCCGCACCTCCTGGCGATAGATGCCGATGGCGCCGATCAACTCGCCGTCCTTGAGCATCGGCACGTTGAGCAGACTGCGTGCGCCGCCGAGTTCGGCGGTCGCGACCCGGAACGGATCGCGGTCGGCGTAGGCTTGCTCGGCCTGCGTGTCGGCGATATGGACGGTCTGCTTGGTGCTGGCGACGCGGCCAAGGCCGGTCGCCGGCCCGGCTCGGATTGGACCGCGGTTGAGATACTCGGCATAGACCGGCGTTACGCCAAGCAAAGAAACGGCCGTGTAAGCGCCGTCTTGGTACCTGAAAAGAATCCCGATTTTGGCGTCGCAGATGCGGGTGGCGTTTTCCAGCATCGCCTGGAATACCGGCTCCAATTCTCCGGGCGAGGAACTGATGACCCGCAGCACGTCCGCCGTTGCCGCCTGCTGCTCCAGCGCTTCATTCAGCTCGCGCGTTTTTTCCTCGAGTTGCCGCCGTAAGCCGGCATCAACGTCGCCGCCTCGACGACGCGCCTTAGCAACAACAGGACGCATGCGGCCGGCGGCCTTGCGCCGCCGCGCCTTCACCGATTGCCCGCCGGACTTTTTGCTCCGCTTCACGCCAGCCGCCACCCGCTGCGCCGGATAAATCTAGGTGACCTTAGCACATCCTGGAACGGGTTTTGTGTCGTGCATCACATCGAAATCGTCGTTTCAGCGTGCAGCAACTGGGCCGCAATCGATTTAAAGACGCTACTCCATCGCGATGCGGATGCCGGTGGCGCCGTTCAAAAGCCGCTTGAGGTGGAAGCTGGCGAGCTGGTCGCCGGGCTCCTTGCCGAGATGGGCGGCAAAGGCGGCGACCGCGCCCGGATCGTTGGCTTCCAGCTTGGCAAAAGCCTCCAGGTAACTCTTGGTCGCCGGGCTTTCGTATTGGTCCGGCCGCAACGGCTCGTAGGCGCGCAGCGCTTCGGTCCTGCCGCGAAGCACCAGATCGCCGACCGGGCGGCCGCGAAAATTCTCCACTTTGGCGGCGAGCGGCGCGCTGACACAGATGCGCGTGCCGAGCTGCTTGTTGGCGTTTTCCAAGCGGGCCGCGACGTTGATGGTATCGCCATAGGCGGTGTAGTCGAAAAAGTGGCCGCCGCCGAACGCGCCGACAATCGCCGGCCCGGCATGGGCGCCGATCCGCGTCAGCCCGAGCGCGAGGCCTTTCGCGCGATAGCGTTCGCAGATCGCCTGCGCGTAGTCGTCGAGCGCCAGCGCGCAGACCACGGCGCGGGACGCGTGGTCGGGTTGCTCGCCCGGCGCGCCGAACAGCACATGGATGGCATCGCCGATGATCTTTGCCACCGTGCCGTCGTGAGCGAAGACGACGTCGGTCATGCCGGTCAGATAGTCGTTGAGCAACGGCCCGAGCACGCTCGGCTCCAGCGACTCCACGAGCGCGGTGAAACTGGTGATGTCGGTGAACAACGTCGCGATCTCGCGCCGCTGCCCTTCGAGCTCGCCGGCCTCGGGGTCGCTCGCCAGCCGTAGCGCCAGGTTCGGCGAAAAATAGCGCGACAGCGAGGCATGCGCGCGCTCGGCCTCGGCCTGGCGGCGGCGCGCCTCGCGCAGCTCCTCGATATGGCGCAGCGTCTTGGCGATGGTGGTTTCCAGGTCGGCGAAATCGATCGGCTTGGTGACGAAATCGAAGGCGCCGCGATTCATTGCTGTGCGGATATTCGCCATGTCGCCGTAGGCCGACACGATAATGGTCGACAGCCCGCCGTCGCTCTCCTGCAGCTTTTGCAACAGCGTCAGCCCGTCCATGCGCGGCATGTTGATGTCGCTGACGACGAGATCGATGTCGCTGTTCGCCTTCAGCGTCTCCAGCGCCTCGATGCCGTCGCGCGCGAACAGAAACTTCGCCGTCCCGTCGCGGATCTGGCGGCGGAATTTTTGGGTAATCAGAGCCTCGAGATCGGGCTCGTCATCGACGAACAGAATGTTCATGCGGCCTTTCCGACCCGCGTCTCGATCTCGTCGCGCAGCGCCAGGAAATCGATCGGCTTGGTGAGAAGCGCGTCGGCGCCGCGTTCCAAGGCCTTGCGCTTGGTCTCCGCATCGCCATAGGCGGTGATCATGATGACCGGAACGTCCGGCCGCGCCGCCTTGGCCTTGGGCAGCAGTTCGAGCCCGCTCATCCCCGGCATGTTGATGTCGGAAAGGATGAGAATGAGCGAGGCGCTGGCGGCGTCGCTGATGGCCTGCAGCGCGGCCTGCGCCGACTGGGCAAATTGCATGGTAAAGCGCTCGGCGCGCAGATCGCGCCGAAACTGCTGGCGAAACAGCGTTTCCACGTCGGGCTCGTCGTCGACCACGAGAATGAGCAAACTCACGCGCGTCCTCCTGTTGTCTTTTCCAGTGCCGCCGCCTTGCGCGGAAGAACGATGGTGAATTCGGTGAATTTGCCGGGTTCGGTATCGACCGCGATTGTGCCGGCGTGTTGTTTCACGATGATGTCATGGCTGATGGAAAGGCCGAGCCCGGTGCCCTCGCCCGCCGGCTTGGTGGTGAAGAACGGATTGAACATTTTCTCTTTCACTTCGGGCGGAATGCCGGTGCCGTTGTCGCGAATTCGGATTTCCACGCGGTCGCCGAGGTTCTTGGTCGATGCCGCGAGCGTCGGCTCGAAGCTCTCGCCGTCGGCCTGCGCTTTGCGCTTGGTCGCGGCATAGAAGCCGTTGGAGATGAGATTAAGCAAGACCCGCGTGACCTCCTGTGGGTAAAGGTCGACCTCGCCCGCGGCCGGATCGAACGAGCGTTCGAGCGTGATATTGAAGCCCTGCTTTTCTGCTCGCGCGCCGTGATAGGCGAGATTGAGGCTTTCTTCGACGAGGCCGTTGACGTCAACGGGCCGGTGCTCGCCCGAGCCCTCGCGCGAATGCAGCAGCATGTTCTTGACGATCGAATCGGCGCGCTTGCCGTGCTGCGCGATTTTTTCAAGGTTGCCTTTCAAAGTGTCAGCCAATTCGGCGATGTCCGCGCGTGCCGCACCGTCCACCTTCACCTTAGCCAATTCCTCCTGCAATTCGTCGATCAACTCGACTGAGAGCGTGGAGAAATTATTGACGAAATTGAGCGGATTCTTGATTTCGTGGGCGATGCCTGCGGTCAACTGGCCGAGCGAGGCGAGTTTCTCGGTCTGCACCAGGCGGTCCTGCGCGGTGCGCAATTCCTCCAGCGACTGGCTGAGATCGTCGGTGCGCTGGCGCAATTCGGTGAGCAGCCGGGCGTTTTCGATGGCGATGACGGCCTGGGCGGCGAAGTTCGTTAGCAGTTCCACCTGCTTGTCGGTGAACGGACGGACTTCCTGACGATAGATCGCCGACGTACCGATGAGTTCGCCTTCCTTCAACAGCGGCACCAAAATGAGACTGCGCGCGCCCGTTGTCGTGGCGAAGTCGCGGATCAGTCGATCGTCGGTGCCATACGCCGCAAGATCCGGCACCTGAACCGATTGCTGGGTGGCGACCGCCTGCGCGGCGATACGGCCCATCTGCCCGGTCAGCATCCAGGTCGGCTCGCGCCGCCGCAGCTCGGCATAAGCCGGCGGCGCATTGTGCATGGAGACCACGCGCAAGGCGGCGCCTTCGCGTAAGGAGAGGACTCCGAATTTCGCCTGGCAGATGCGCGTCGCGTTCTCCAGCATGGTGTGGAATACCGGCTCAAGGTCGCCTGGGGAGCTTGAAATGACGCGCAATACGTCGGCCGTTGCCGTCTGCTGATCCAGCGACTCGCGCAATTCGGAAAGCAGTCGGGCATTCTCGATAGCAATCACCGCCTGTGCAGCGAAGTTCGCCACGAGAGCAATCTGTTTATCGGTGAATTCGAGGACTTCGGTACGGAAGATGGTGATAACGCCGGTCGCCTTGCCGTCCTTCAGCATGGGCACGGTAAGCATTGTGCGAATGCCGCCGACCTCGACCGAATTGACGGCCTTGGGATTGCGATCCAGATAGGATCGAGCTTTGCTAAGGTCCGCGACCTGCATTGGCTGCTCGGCTAGGAGAGTCTGGAATGCCTGTAGCTCGGCATCGGGTTGAAGTAGCGTGCCAACTCGCCACTGCTCGTCCCAGGCTTCGGTCAACGAGCCATGGTGCGCAGCGACCCTTAACGATTCACCTTCGCGCAGAAACAAACTGGCAAACTTTGCCTGACAGATGCGCGTCGCGTTCTCCAGCATGGCCTGGAATACCGGCTCCAACTCGCCGGGGGACGAACTGATGACGCTCAAAACCTCGGACGTGGCGGTCTGTTGATCGAGCAACTCGCGCAACTCGTTGAGCAGCCGCGCGTTCTCGATGGCGATAACGGCCTGATTGGCGAAGTTCTGTACCAGCGCAATCTGATTTTCGGTGAACGGCCGAACTTCTCGGCGATAGAAGGCAACGACTCCGATCACCTCGTTGTCCTTGAGCATCGGGACTGCGCACATCGAGCGAATACCGGCGAGTTCAATGCCGGCGACCATCCACGGATCACGGTCGATATAGGCTCGCTCGGTAGCCAGATCGGCGACCAGAACGGGGCTGCGCGATGCCACGGCGCGCCCAAAAGGCACGTCCGGGCGCGGTTGAAATAGGTCGCCTTTCCACCACGTCTGTGCAGCGGTAGCCGGCAAATGTCCCTGGCGCGCGGCGGCCCGATAGCCGTCGCCTTCGTGCAAGTACATTGTGCCATATGTTGCGTCGCAGAGCCTGTTGGCGTTCGCCAGGATAATGTTGAAAATCGGTTCCAGCTCGCCGCGCGAGCTGGCGATGGAGCGCATGACTTCCGAAGTCGCGGTCTGCTGCGCCAGCGACTCCGTCAGTTCACGGGTGCGATCGTCGACCTTCCTCTCCAGGTCGGCGTAGGATTCCTGCAGCCGGCCCGCCATGTCGTTGAACTGGTTGGCGAGCGCCTCCACCTCATCGCCGGTCTTGATGTCGATGCGCTGGGCGAGATCGCCGGCGCCGATGCGGGCGGCGCCGGCGCGCAGCGCCTGAATCGGCACTACCATGCGGCCGGCAAGCGCCATGCCGGCTATGAAGGCGAGCAGAAGCGCGCCGAACAGCACGTAGCCGGTGCGCTGGATCGAGCGGTAGAGCGGCGCATAGGCCTCCTCGATCGGGGTCTCGACGAAGACGAACCAACCCAGCGGGTGAACGCGCGCATAGGCAGTGAGCACCTTATGGCCGCCGATATCGTCGGCTTCCTGCACGTCTGCGCCGCTGCCGCCGGCGCGCGCGCTTTTCACCTGGGCGAGTTTCGACATATCGGTGTTGCGCAACACCAGGCTGATATCGGGATGCGCGATCAGACGGCCGTCGCCGTCGACCACATAAGCCTGGCCTTTCTCGCCGACCTTGATGCCCGAAACCACGTCCCAGATGAGCTTGAGGTTGACTTGCGCGATGCTTACGCCGTTCTCGGCGCGCGCGCCGGCCAGCGAGATCGTCATATACGGCTCGGATTCGCGGCGGAAATAGACCGGGCCGTAATACACCTTGTCCTTCATCGCCTTGGTGAATTCCGGCTTATTCGAGTAGTCGATGCCGCTGCCGACCACGTCCATGGTCAGCCGCGAGACTTTAAGCTGCTCGTGGCCGGAGGCGTCGATCTGCGCCAACTCGGTGATGGCGGGCACCTGGCGCAGGAGCCGCAGCGCGTCGAACCGGCGTTGGTCCAGCGTGCCGTTGGTCCACGGTAATTGCGTGGTCCAGCCGAGCTGGCTTTGGATCTGGGTGACGAATTCCTCGATTTTGTCGGCGGCGGCCTCGGCCTGTTGGTGCTGGATATTGATCAGCGAAGATTTTTGTTCCTGAAAGGAAAACCACACCTCGAAGGCGCCGTTGGCGACCAGCGCCAGCACCACGACGCTGACGAACAGCGCGACGTATTTGATGAAAAGCCGGCTGCGCACGATCGAGGCGCCGGATGCCGGCGCGCCGCCGAGCCGATCCACTGTCCCGGCCCCAGGTACCGCGGCCTTATGGTCCACGTCAGCTTTCATAAGGCCATCTTAGCAGAGAATCCGGTTCTGCTAGGATTAAGGAAAGAACCATTGATCGTCGCCTCACTCGATCACCTCGTCGGCGAGCGCGAGGAACGTGGGCGGCACGTTCAGATTCATCGCCTTGGCTGTTTTCATGTTGAACACGAACACGTAACGCGTGGGCAGCTCGAATGGCAGCTCGGCGGGTTTCGCGCCTTGGAAGATACGGGCGACGAGTGCGGCGGCACGATCGAAGGATTCTTTCGGGTCCGCGCCATATGACATCAAGCCGCCGTCACGGGCCATGAAGTCCTGCTCGTAGATCGCCGGCAGCCGGTGCGCGAGCGCGTAATCGAACACGCGCTTGCGATTGAGCAGCGTCAGCGAGTCCGTGACCATCAGGATGGCGTCCGGCGCGTCGCGATCCATGGCCGCGAAGGCTTCGTTGAAATCGTCGGGTTCGCGCACGCCGAGCGGCAGCACCGTGACGCCAAGTTCCTGCGCGGCCTGTGCCGACGCATCGTAACGTTGCGACATGCCGAGATCGTCCTTATTCCACAGCATGGCCACCTTGCGAAGCTGCGGCGACAATGCCTTCAAGTAGCCGAGGCGCTTGGTGGAGAGCGCGGCGGCATCGTCGGATATTCCCGTAACATTGCCTCCCGGGCGCGCCAGGCTTGCGACCAGCCCGGTCTTAACCGGATCGCCTGAGCCGGTTGCGATCACCGTTGCCACGCCGGATGCTTTGGCCGCTGCTGCCGCGGGGTAGCCGACGGTCACGACCGCATCGACAGCGACGGCTTTCAGCTCCTGCATCAAATTCGCGGTCTGGCTTACCTTGCCGGCCGCACCGCGAGCTTCATAGGCGAGGTTTTGCCCGAGCTTGAAGCCGCGTTGCGCGAGCCCAGCGATCAGCATCGCTCCGGTGCCCGCAGTGGGCGGGATCGGCGGCCCGACGGTGAGCGTGCCGACGCGGTAAACCTTGGTGGTAGTCTGGGCGGCGGCAGCGCCGGGCGCGGCGAACATTGCGCCTGCAAGCACTTGAAGGACATCGCGGCGTTTCATGGCCTGTCTCCTCTGATAAAAAAATGTCATTCGATACGTCATCGGCGGTCGAGCCCGCCGGTAAGTTATCACATCCCGGGCAGATAATTGTGCTGAGCGTCACACCCCGGAAGGGGATAGCCAAACGCGATATTTCATCGCGTTCCTAGACGCTTACGACGCCTGATCGCGGTGAGAGATCTCGACCACGCGGGCGCGCGCGGCGAGCTCGTCGACCAGCGCGTCGCCTTTGGCTTTGTTGACGGCGTCGAGGTTGGCGTCCCATTCGTCGAGCAGATAGACTTGCGCGTCGGTCGCGCTGACGATCTCTTCGAGCGATTTGAGCTGCCGCTCGCCCGAGGAGAAGCCGAGCTTCTTGTCCATCGACTCCTCGACGACAACCTCGTCCTCATCATCGCCCTCGACGTCGACCGGCACAACGCCGCCGGTGAACTGGAACGCCAGGCGGTCCGTGGTCGGCCAATAATAGGCCCGCTTTTTCAGCTCGGTCTTCAGGCTCGCCAGCAGCGAGGATTTGCCGGTGCCGTTGCCGCCGCGCACATTGATACGGCCGGTCGGCTGCGCCAGCACCACGCGCAAGGCGTCGCCGAGCGACGACACCACATTGGCGTGATCGCCCTCGCGCAGCACCAGACGGTCGTATTTGATGCGCGTGTCGAAATCCGCATCGGGCTCGGGCGACATATTGGCGGCAACGCCGCCGAACCGCGTCCAGATCGCGATGAAATCGTTCCAGCCGGTGGCGAGCAGATGCAGCTCGTAAGTCATCTCGATCTGCCGCGGCAGTGTCGTCGCCAGGCCGACCAAAAGCACCGTATCGCCGACGTTGCGCATGGCGACCATGGTGATGGTGGCGAAGACGATGGCGAGGCTGACGATGCCGCTCATCGCGCTCATGCCCTCGCGCGCGACGATGGCGCGAATCTGCACCACCAGGCCTTCGCGCAGGCGCGTCTTGAAGCCGCCGAGCCAGAGTCTGAGGTTGTAACTGTTGCCGGAAAAAATGTTGTCCCACGCGGTATAGCCTTGCGCGGTGATGCGGTTGTTCATGCGCTGATTTTCGAGATAGGCGTGCGCGATCGGCTTCTGCAGTACCCACTGCATCAGCAACAGCGTGCCGAAGGCGCCGACATAGGCGAACGGCAGGCTTGGATCGATCTCGGCGCCGAGCACCAAGGCGTTGAAAACGAGGCCTAAGAAAAGCTTCAGCGCGAATTCCAATTCGTACATGACGTTGAAGAAGCACTGGAAAGTCTCGCCGGTGAGGAACGGCTCGACCTGCTCGCGCGAAGGCTTCTCGTTGAGCAGCGTGACCTTGTCGCGATTCTCGCGCGCGAAGCGCAGCATGAATTTGCCGAAGCCGCGATAGCCGGCCCGCTCGGCGAAGATCCAGCTGATCACGCCGACCACATAGGACGTTGATTGCGCGGTGAGGATCCAGACCAGATCGGTGATCAGGAATTCTCCGACCGCGACCCGGCGCCCGGCATTGATGACGAGCCAGGTCGTCGCCGCCGCCAGCATGGCCTCGACCACCATCAGCACCACCATCACGAACAGCGACGGCGACAGCAGATAGCCGGCAAGCTCCAAGCGCGTGATCGGCCGTCGTGTCATGAATTGCCCCGGCTTGGGTACGCGGCGAAGGTCTTAAGTCGCGGCAGTGTACCGGCATCGGCGGGCAAGTTTAAGCGCGGGGAACGCCCGGCAGCGGACGAATTTACCTTTTCCATCAATAAGTTTTCGGCTCCTCAGCCGCTTCCCGAATGAAATTTTGGCTGGCTCATCAAGCCATGACGGCGTAATTTACCTCCGGCTTTGCCGCAATCAGGGCTTTCGGGGTTCGCGTGATATTCAAAGACGCGATAGGGATCATCGCGCAATTAACCGCGCCGTGGCGCCGCTTCAGCGCCTCGTCTGTTGCACGTGTCGTCGTCCTTGCCGTCGGCCTGTCGGCGATGACCGCCTACACCGTGCCCGTCCTGCAAAGCACGGCCGGCGGCTGGCTCATCGCGTGCCTGTGGTGCTGTCTCGCTTATTTTGCGGTCGAGAGCGCGGTTCGCGCGCGGACCGCTAGCCGCGCCAATTTGGCAAGGGATCATTTCCTCTCCTTTTCGTTTTTTGTCGACGTCATCAGCGTGATTGCCGTTCCGATCGCGCTCATCGACGGCGTCACCGGCCCCAATGCGTGGCTCTTCGCGTCGTTCTGGGTGCTCAAGCTTGCCCAGAACTCACCGGGCTTCGCGCAGCTCGGCCGGGTCTTCGCTCTCGAGGCCAAGCCTTTGGCGAGCGTGTTCGCGCTGTTTCTGATCGTGCTGTTTCTGTCCTCGGCCGCGATGTACGTGATCGAGCGCCAAGTGCAACCGCGCGCGTTTAACTCGCTGCCGGAAGCGCTGTGGTGGGCGGTGGTGACGCTGACGACGACCGGCTATGGCGACAAAGTGCCGCTCACGCAGTTGGGCCATCTGCTCGGCGGCGTGGTCATGATCTTCGGCATTGTCAGTTTCGGCCTCTCCACCGGCATTCTCGCCACCGGCTTTGCCGCCGAAACCAGGCGGCGCAACTTCATCCAGACCTGGGACCTGGTGAGCAAAGTGCCGTTCTTCCAGTCGCTTGAGCCGTCGTCGATTACGGAAATCACCCACATGCTGCGGCGGCTCGAAGTGCCCGAACGCGTCGCCATTATTCGCCGCGGCAAGGTCGGCGATTGCATGTATTTTATCGCCGGTGGCGAAGTGCAGGTCGATATCAAGCCGGTGCCGGTACGGCTCGGCACCGGGGCTTTTTTCGGCGAGCTCGCCTTGCTCGGCGATTCGGTGCGCAGCGCCAATGTCACCACGACCATGCCGTCGACGCTTCTGATCCTCGATCTCGCCGATTTCCGCACGCTGACCGCCAACCATCCCGACCTCAAGCGCGCCATCGATGCCGAGGCGCAGCGGCGCATGAGCGAGAATCAGCAGATGCGGGAGCGCCATCGCGCCGCCGGCGCGGCGCCGGCGTGAACAAGCGAGAAGAAACGCAAGACTCGACGAGCTGTAGCCTCTAGAACCTATCCCATGGCTGATCGTGTTGCATTGATTACTGGGGCGACCGGACAGGACGGCGCCTATCTCGCCGAGCTGTTGCTCGGCAAAGGCTATGTGGTGCACGGCATCAAGCGGCGGTCGTCGTCTTTCAACACGGCTCGCGTCGACCATTTGTATCAAGACCCGCACGGGTCCGGCGTGCGCTTCTTCCTGCACTATGGCGACATGACCGATGCGACCAACCTCATCCGCATCGTTCAGGAAGTTCAGCCGACCGAAATCTACAATCTCGCCGCGCAGAGCCACGTCCGCGTCTCGTTCGAGACGCCGGAATACACGGCGAATGCCGACGCGCTCGGCACGCTGCGGCTGCTCGAGGCGATCCGCATCCTGCGGTTTGAGGATAAAGTGCGGTTCTACCAGGCCTCAACGTCGGAGCTTTACGGCCTGGTGCAGGAGGTGCCGCAGCGGGAAACCACGCCGTTTTATCCGCGTTCGCCCTACGCCGCGGCCAAGCTCTATGCTTATTGGATCACCGTCAATTATCGCGAAGCTTATGGAATGCACGCGTCGAACGGCATCTTGTTCAATCACGAAGGTCCGACGCGCGGCGAGACCTTCGTGACGCGAAAGATCACGCGTGCCGTCGCGGCCATCGAGCTCGGCCTGCAAAACAAATTATTCCTCGGCAATCTTGCCGCACGACGCGATTGGGGCCACGCCCGCGACTATGTCGAAGGCATGTGGCTCATCGTGCAGCAGCCCGAGCCGGACGACTACGTCTTGGCCACCGGCGAGGAGCATTCGGTTCGCGAATTCGTCGAGAAGGCGTTCGCCTGCGTCGGCCGGGCCATCGAATGGCGCGGCTCCGGGCTTGCCGAGCAGGGCATCGATGCGCGCGACGGCCGGGTGCTGGTCGAGATCGACCCGCGGTACTTCCGGCCGACCGAAACCGATGCGCTGCTCGGCGATCCATCGAAGGCGCGGCAACGGCTCGGCTGGCATCACAAGGTCTCGTTCGAGGAGCTGGTGCGTGAAATGGTCGATGCCGATCTGAAAGAAATGCGTCGCGAAGGCGCGCTGCGCCAAGTCCACGATTAGAGCGGCGAAATCGCATGAGCGGCGCGCCCGTCATATTCGATTTACGCGGCAAGCGGGTCTTCGTCGCCGGCCACGCCGGCATGGCCGGATCCGCGATCATGCGCCGGCTGGAACGCGAACACTGCGATATCATTTTCGCCTTGCGCCGCGACCTCGATCTGCGGCAAGCGGACGAGGTCGAGCACTTCATGGCGCAGGCCAAGCCCGATGCCGTATTCGTCGCCGCCGGCAAAGTCGGCGGCATCCGCGCCAACGCGACCTTCCCGGCCGATTTCCTTACCGACAATGTCGCGATCGCGCTCAATACCATTCGCGCCGCGCATCGCTGCGCCGTCAAGAAGCTCGTCTATCTCGGCTCGTCCTGCATCTATCCGCGGCTGGCGCCGCAGCCGATGTCGCCCGATATGCTGCTGTCGGGGCCGCTGGAACCGACCAATCAATGGTACGCCATCGCCAAGATCGCCGGCATCAAACTGTGCGAGGCCTATCGGCTGCAGCACGGCGCCGACTTCGTTTCCGTGATGCCGACTAATCTTTACGGCCCCGGCGACAATTATCATCCCGACGACAGCCACGTTCCGGCGGCGCTGCTGCGGCGCTTTCATGAGGCCAAGATTAGCGGCGCGCCGAGCGCCGTCGTCTGGGGCACCGGATCACCGCAGCGCGAGTTCCTGGCCGCCGACGATTTGGCGGATGCTTGCGTGTTTGTCATGAAGTGCTATTCCGACTTGCCATTCCTCAACGTCGGGACCGGCGAAGACCTGACCATCGCCGAGTTCGCCCGCGTCGTCGCCGACGTGGTCGGCTATCGCGGCAAAATCACCTTCGATCCGTCGCGGCCGGACGGCGCGCCGCGCAAGCTCCTCGATGTGTCGCGCATCAACGCATTGGGCTGGCGTGCCTCGATCCCGTTGCACGAGGGATTGCAGCGCATGTATGCCGACTTTCTCGAACGCTACGACGCCATCAGCGCCGACGCCGAACGACAACCCGCCCATTGACGCGCGCCACGCGAGTTTCAACCCATGCCGATCCCGCTCAACGAAACCCACGATCCCGCGCGCAAAAGCTTCGTCGAAAGCGCCAACGCGCCAGGCTGCGATTTTCCGATTCAGAATTTGCCGTTCGGGGTGTATCGCCCGACATCCGGACCGCCAACGCGCGTCGGTGTCGCCATCGGCGATCAGATTCTCGATGTCGCGGCGGCCGGTGCGTACTTTGACGGCCTAGCGGCAGAAGCGGCCCGGACCTGCCCGGTTCCGGCGCTCAATCATCTGATGTCGCTTGAGCCGCAGGCATGGTCGGCGCTGCGGCTCGCATTGTCGCGCGGCCTCAGCGTCGAGCACGGCGATGAGAAGCTGCGCCAACATCTGACGCCGATGGCGCAGGCAGGGATGCGGCTGCCGGTGGCGATCGGCGACTTTACCGATTTCTTTGCTTCGATCTTCCATGCCAGCAATGCCGGGCGCATGTTCCGTCCCGACAATCCGCTGATGCCGAACTATAAATATGTTCCGGTCGCCTATCACAGCCGCGCCTCTTCGGTCCGCGTCAGCGGCGCGCCGTTCAAGCGGCCGCGCGGCCAGCGCAAAGGTCCAAACGATGCGGCGCCAAGCTACGGCCCGTCGCGCAATCTCGATTTTGAGCTCGAGCTTGGCATTTACATCGGCACGCCGAGCGAGCTTGGCGAACCGGTTCCGGTCGGCCGGGCAGCGGACCATGTTTTCGGCTTCTGCCTGCTCAACGACTGGTCGGCGCGCGATATCCAGGCCTGGGAATATCAGCCGCTCGGGCCGTTCCTCGGCAAGAATTTCGCCACCACGGTTTCGCCCTGGGTGGTGACGGCGGAAGCGCTGGCGCCGTTCCGCAGCAAAGCCTTCGCGCGCCCGGACGGCGATCCGGCGCCGCTGCCGCATCTCGACGATGCCGAGGACCGGGCACACGGCGGCCTCGACATCATGCTTGAGGCCTATATCGCGACCGAGGCCATGCGGCGGGCCGGAACGGCGCCGCAGCGGGTGACGCAAACCTCCTGCGCGCTGTTGTATTGGACCGTGGCGCAGATGATCGCGCACCACACCTGGAACGGCTGCAATGTCTGCACCGGCGACCTCATCGGCTCGGGCACCGTTTCGGGCCCGGAGAAATCGAGCTGGGGCTCGCTGCTCGAACTCACCATGCGCGGCAGCGATCCGCTCGCGCTGCCCGGCGGCGAGAAGCGCGGCTTTCTCGAGGACGGCGACGAGGTCATTTTTCGCGGCTTTTGCGACAGGCCGGGCCATGCCCGCATCGGCTTCGGCGAATGCCGCGCCGTGGTGCTGCCGGCGGGATGACCCGCGATCAATGAATCTCCGGCTCAGCGATCGCCGCCTGGCCCTCCAGGAAATCGAAGTCGCAGCCTTCGTCGGCCTGGCCGATATGTTGCGAATACATGGCGCCGTAGCCGCGGAGATAGCGCGGCGCCGGTTGCTTCCAGGCGGCGCGCCGGCGCGACAGCTCGTCGTCGTCGACATGCAGATGGATTTTTCGCGCGGCGACGTCGACCTCGATCTCGTCGCCGGTCTGCACGAAGGCCAGCGGACCGCCGACAAAACTTTCCGGCGCCACGTGCAGGATGCAGGCGCCGTAACTGGTGCCACTCATGCGCGCGTCGGAGATGCGCAGCATGTCTTTCACGCCGGCTTTGAGGAGTTTCTTCGGGATCGGCAATTGGCCCCATTCCGGCATGCCCGGTCCGCCTTTCGGCCCGCCGTTTTTGAGCACCAGCACATGGTCGGGCGTGACCTCGAGATCGTCGCGGTCGACCGCGGCCGCCATCGCGTCGTAATTCTCAAAGGCGAGCGCCTTGCCGCGATGCGCCAGCAAGCGCTTGTCCGCGGCGGCCGGCTTCATGACACAGCCGCGGGGCGCCAGATTTCCGGTCAGCACCGCGGTGGCGCCTTCGGCATAAAGCGGCTCTTTGAGCGAATGGATGACGTCGGGCAGATAGACCTTCACGCCCGCGATATTGTCGCCGACGCTGCGGCCACCGGCCGTGACGCAGGACAGATCGAGCATCTCGCGCATTTCGCCCATCAGCGCGCGCAGGCCGCCGGCGTAGAAGAAATCCTCCATCAGATATTTGCCGGACGGTGTGATATTGGCGATCACCGGCACTTGTCGCGAGATCGCGTCGAACCGCGCCATGTCGAGCGGCACGCCGACGCGGCGCGCCATGGCGATGACGTGGATGATGGCGTTGGTCGAGCCGCCGAGCGCCATATGGACGCGGATGGCATTGTCGAAAGCCGCCGGTGTGAGGATTTTCTCCGGCGTCTGATCCTCCCACACCATGTCGACGATGCGGCGGCCGGCGGCGGCGCACATGCGCGGATGATTGGCGTCCGGCGCCGGGATCGACGACGCGCCGGGCAGCGTAAGCCCGAGCGCCTCGGTGATCGCCATCATGGTCGCCGCGGTGCCCATCACCATACAGGTGCCGAACGAGCGCGAAATGCCACCTTCGATCTCGTTCCATTCGTCGTCGCCGATGCGGCCGGCGCGTTTCTCGTCCCAGTATTTCCAGGCGTCCGAGCCCGAGCCCAGTGTGTGGCCGCGCCAGTTGCCGCGCAGCATCGGGCCGGCCGGCACATAGATCGCCGGAATGCCCATCGAGATCGCGCCCATGATCAGGCCGGGCGTGGTCTTGTCGCAGCCGCCCATCAGCACCGCGCCGTCGATCGGATGGCTGCGCAGCAATTCCTCGCATTCCATGGCGAGGAAATTGCGGTAGAGCATGGTCGAGGGTTTGACGAAGGGCTCGGCGAGCGACATCGCCGGCAGCTCGATCGGGAAAGCCGCCGGCCTGATAGACGCCGCGTTTGACGTTTCGGCGCGGTCGCGCAAGTGCCCATGGCAGGCGTTGATCTCGCTCCAGGTATTGATGATGCCGATCACCGGCTTGCCGACCCAGTCGGCGCGGTCATAGCCGAACTGGCGCAGCCGTGAGCGGTGGCCGAAGGAGCGCAGATCGTTCTTGCCGAGCCAACGATAGCTGGCCAGCTTTCGGGCGACTTCTTGTCGTGCGATGTCATAAGACGGCCGGCTGGCAACGTTGGGACATTATATTTGTCGCCAAGTGTGCGCTTAATCCGTCAGAAAAGAAAAGCCCGGGCGGTATTGTGCCTCGCCGGGGCGCAGCGGATCGCTATGCAGCGATCTTTGGCGTTACTACCATTTGTAGTTCAGGCCGGCGTGGAACGGATATTGTCCGTGAAGATGGGATCGATGACCGGGTTGTTGGTGCCGCCGCCCCGGGGCGCGGCAATGGTCGTCACGACGGTGCCTGACGGTTCGTCCAGCGACAGGAACAAGTATTCGACCTTCCACGTCCAATTGCCGGTCAGGTGACTTTCAAAACCGCCGCCGGCCGCCCAACCCACGCTGGTCTTGCTGAAATTGAATGAGGTCGTGGTGACGGTGTCCGTGATATTGCCGCTGTCGGTGAGCTTGCCATAGGCCAAGAGCCGCCCGTGGCATACACGATGGTCTTCCGGCGTCACCGTCCAACCAAGCCGGCCGCGCACGGTGCCGAACCACTCGATTTTTCTCGGTGACCGACACCGTAACGGGATTTACGACATTGCACGTTCCAGCGGGACAGACGATCGTCCCACTTCCGCGCTGGCCGCTGCCTTGAAAATCGCCCTCAAGGCCCGTCACCCAGTTTCCGGTCTGCCAATTGTAGCCAATTTGTCCGCCGCCAATGACGCCGTCTGGGTGAACGGTGGTGCCGGCGCTGTAAAGCAACGTACCGGCCGAATCAACGAAGCTCGCATTCGCAGGCGAACTGCCCCAGCCGTAGCCGAGATTGAGCCCCACATAAGGGCCGGCCCAGCTCCACATCGGCGGTGGAGGCGGCGGCGGCGCCGGATGGTGTTTGGCCTTGGCAAAGGCTGTCGCGCCTAAGCCGAGGAACAAACCGGCTGCAAGCACTGCGATAAGTGAGCGACGCATTATAGCCCCCGTGCGAATCCCGCTCTTGTCCCAGAGTGCAATTACACTCCCATACCGCTCGGCAAGCTACTCATTTACGCAGCTATCCCCCGTGATATGACAAAAATCCACCGACCGTGGCAGCGCGGTCACACGGCCGCTAAGCGGCGGAAATTTCTCGACTAAACCAAAGCGCTCAAACCAAGACCAGGGCAAAAGCCCTATTCCGCGGCCCCCGCCAGTGCCGCTG
>CAVOMM010000012.1:0-62477 GCA_963697025.1 uncultured Alphaproteobacteria bacterium
GTGGGTGCGACACGGGTCAGCGGTCTCCTCGAGGGAGAGGATGTCCTCAATACGGCCAAGGCCCTGCAGGCGCTGGGCGCGCGCATCGAACGCACCGGCGCGCGGCAATGGCTGATCCATGGCGTTGGCGTCGGCGGCTTTGCCGAACCCGCCAACGCGCTCGATTTTGGCAATTCCGGAACCGGGTGTCGGCTGGCGCTCGGCGCGGTCGCCGGCTGCCCGGTCACGGCAACGTTTGACGGCGATGCCTCGCTGCGCAGCCGGCCGATGCAGCGTGTGCTCGATCCGCTGCAGCGCATGGGCGCGCGCACGCTCGCCTCGGCGGACGGCCGCTTGCCGCTGACGCTTGCCGGCGCGCGCGATCCGATGCCGATCGTGTTCAAGCCGCCGGTGCCCTCGGCGCAACTGAAATCGGCGACGCTATTGGCCGGTCTTGCTGCGCCGGGCGAAACCGTGGTGATCGAAGCGGAGGCGACCCGCGACCACACCGAGAAGATGCTCGTTCATTTCGGCGCCGAGGTGAAGGTCGAGGCGGAGGGCAGTGGACGGCGCATCACGCTTACCGGCCAGCCGGAATTAACACCGCGGCCAGTCACGGTCCCGGCCGATCCGTCTTCGGCGGCATTTCCGCTGGTCGCCGCACTGCTGGTGCCTGGCTCAGACGTGATTCTTAACGGCGTGATGATGAATCCGCTCCGCACCGGGCTCCTCACGACGCTCGGCGAGATGGGAGCAGCGATCGAGCGGCTCGAGGAGCGCAACGAAGGCGGCGAGGACGTCGCCGATCTGCGCGTTCGCGCCGGCGCTTTGCGCGGCGTCGAGGTGCCGGCGGCACGCGCCCCCTCCATGATCGACGAATATCCAATCCTCGCCGTCACCGCCGCCTGCGCCGAGGGCACGACCGTGATGCGCGGGCTCAGGGAGCTGCGGGTCAAGGAGTCCGACCGGCTCGCCGCCACCGCCGTGCTCCTTCGCGGCAACGGCGTCGTCGTCGACATCGAGGGTGACGATCTCATCGTTCACGGCAAAGGCCGCCCCGCCGGCGGCGGCACGGTCACCACCCACATGGATCATCGCATCGCCATGGCCTCGATCGTACTGGGCCTCGCCAGCGACAAGCCGGTGCAGATCGACGACGGCACCTTCATTGCAACGAGCTTTCCCGGATTCGTCGAATTGATGCGGTCACTGGGCGCGGAATTGTCATGATCATCGCCATCGACGGACCGGCCGCTTCGGGGAAAGGCACGATCGCCCGGCAGATCGCGGCAGTCTATGGGCTGCAACATCTCGATACCGGGCTGTTGTATCGCGCTGCGGCCAAGGCGGTGCTGGATGCCGGTTATCCGCCCGACGATGTCGAGCATGCGATCGAGGCGGCGATCACGCTCGATCCGACGAAATTCCAGGACGCCGCGCTGAAATCGCAGGCCATCACCGAGGCCGCCTCGGTGGTTGCCGCCATCCCGCAGGTACGGCAAGCTTTGATGAACTATCAGCGGGAATTCGCCACCCGGCCGCCCGGCGCGGTGCTCGACGGCCGCGATATCGGCACTGTTATTGCGCCCGGGGCCGATGTGAAGCTGTTCGTGGTCGCGTCTCCCGAAGTGCGCGCCAAGCGGCGCGTCCTGGAGCTGCGGGCGCGCGGCGAAGCCGGTGACGAGCAGGACGTCCTGGCCGACCTGTTGCGCCGCGACGAGCGCGATTCCCGGCGTACCGCGGCCCCCCTGATGCAAGCCCCCGACGCGCACTTGCTCGATACCACGCATTTGGGTATAGACGCGGCGTTCCGGGCCGCCGTCGATATCATTGAGGCCGTTCGAGCGGGCCGAAAGCGTCGATAACAAGCGCTTTCGTCATTGGAGGTTAGCCCGCTCACCGCCTCCGCTGCATGATGCCGACTTAACTGCGTCCGGAACGCAGGCTTTTCCGAAACGTATGGCCTTGGCCCCAACCGCCGGTCTTGCCGGCGGCTGCCGCACGTTCCGGACCATTTCCATTCAAGGGGCTCGGAGTATTTTATGGCTCAAGCTGCCGTTCAAGCCGCTACCGACGCGCCGTCGCGCGAGGACTTTGCCAAGCTGATCGATGAATCGTTCGGCGACGGTCATCTGCAGGAAGGCGCCGTCGTCAAGGGCACGGTCGTCGCCATCGAACGCGATCTTGCCGTGATCGATGTAGGGCTAAAGACCGAAGGCCGCGTGGCGCTGCGCGAATTCGCCGGTCCCGGCCGCACCGCCGAGATCAAGGTCGGCGACACGGTGGAGGTCTATCTCGAAAGAATAGAGAATGCGCTCGGCGAAGCCGTGCTGTCGCGCGACAAGGCGCGCCGCGAGGAAAGCTGGGGCAAGCTCGAAAAGGCGTTCCAGAATAACGAGAAGGTGCAGGGCGTCATCTTCAATCAGGTCAAGGGCGGCTTCACCGTCGATCTCGACGGCGCGGTGGCCTTCCTGCCGCGCTCGCAGGTCGACATCCGGCCGATCCGCGACGTGTCGCCGCTGATGAACAATCCGCAGCCGTTCCAGATCCTCAAGATGGACCGCCGCCGCGGCAATATCGTGGTGTCGCGCCGCACCGTGCTCGAGGAAACCCGCGCCGAGCAGCGCCAGGAGCTGGTGCAGAACCTCGAAGAGGGTCAGGTCATCGACGGCGTGGTCAAGAACATCACCGATTACGGCGCCTTCGTTGACCTCGGCGGCATCGACGGGCTCCTCCACGTCACCGACATTGCCTGGCGGCGCGTCAATCATCCGTCCGAGGTGCTCAATATCGGCCAGCAGGTGAAGGTCAAGATCATCAAGATCAATCACGAGACCCACCGCATCTCGCTCGGCATGAAGCAACTGCTCGACGATCCGTGGCAGGGCATCGAGGCCAAATATCCGGTCGGCGCCCGGTTCAAGGGCCGCGTCACCAACATCACCGATTACGGCGCTTTCGTCGAACTGGAACCCGGCATCGAGGGACTGATCCACGTCTCGGAAATGTCGTGGACCAAGAAGAACGTGCATCCCGGCAAGATCGTATCGACTTCGCAAGAGGTCGAGGTGCAGGTGCTCGAGGTCGATCCGGTCAAACGCCGCATCTCGCTCGGACTGAAGCAGACCATGCGCAATCCGTGGGAGGTGTTCGTCGAGAAATATCCGCCGGGATCGGTGGTCGAGGGCGAGGTCAAGAACAAGACCGAATTCGGCCTGTTCCTCGGTCTCGACGGCGACGTCGACGGCATGGTGCACCTGTCCGATCTCGACTGGAAACGGCCGGGCGAGCAGGTCATCGAGGAGTACAAGAAGGGCGACAAGGTCAAAGCCCAGGTGCTCGACGTTGACGTCGAGAAGGAGCGCATTTCGCTCGGCATCAAGCAGCTCGCGGAAGGCGGCGCACCTGCCGCCGCGGGCGATGCCGCCGCCGCCGAGCTCAAGAAGGGCGCCGTCGTCACATGCGAAGTCACCGAAGTGAAGGAGGGCGGCATCGACGTGAAGATCGTCGGCACCGAATACACGTCCTTCATCAAGCGTTCGGAGCTGGCGCGCGATCGTTCCGAGCAGCGGCCCGATCGCTTTGCCGTCGGCCAGAAGGTCGACGCGCGGGTCATTCAGTTCGACCGCCGCACCCGGCGCGTCACCGTCTCCATCAAGGCGCTGGAAGTCGCCGAGGAGAAGGAGGCGATCGCGCAATACGGCTCGTCGGATTCCGGCGCGACGCTGGGCGATATCTTGGGTACCGCGCTCAAGCGCAAGGGCGAGGAAGCCGAAGAGAACGAAAAGGAAGAGGCGGAGGAGTGACGGCCGATCGCGGGGCTCGCGCTCCGCGATGAGCAAATGTAGGGGCGGAGCAAGAGGAAGGGACCATGTCGCTTGATGCCGACCTGATCGTCGACCGCCGCCGCTTGCGGCGCAAGCTCACGTTCTGGCGCGTGCTCGCCGTCGTCGTCATCGTTGTCGGCGTCGCCGGAATGGCGGCGGTCGCCAGCAACCGCGTCGGCCTGTTCGGCGTGCGCCCCTACATCGCGCGCGTGACCATTTCGGGCTTGATCCGCGGCGATCAGGAACGGGTCCACGCGCTTGATCTTCTCGGCAGTTCGTCATTGGCGCGGGCGGTCATCGTTCATGTCGACAGCCCCGGCGGCACCACGGCCGGGTCCGAGCAACTGTTCGATTCGCTCTCCCGGCTGCGCGAGAAAAAGCCGCTCGTCGTCGTCGTCGACAGCATGGCCGCCTCCGGCGGCTACATCACCGCGCTTGCCGCCGACCATATCGTGGCGCAGCAGACCTCACTGGTCGGCTCGATCGGCGTGCTGTTCCAGTATCCCAACGTGTCGGAGCTGCTCGGCAAGATCGGCGTGAAGGTCGAAGCGGTGAAATCGACGCCGCTCAAAGCGGCGCCCGACGGTTACGAGCCGACCAGTCCTGAGGCGACGGCCGCGCTCAACGCCATCATCCAGGATTCCTATTCCTGGTTCAAAGGCCTGGTGCAAAAGCGCCGCCATCTCACCGACGACCAGCTCGCGGCGGTCGACGACGGCCGCGTCTTCACCGGGCATCAGGGGCTTGGCTTGAAGCTGATCGACGAGCTTGGCGACGAGCGCGCCGCGCTGGCGTGGCTCGCCAAGGAGAAGCACATCGACGCCAAGCTGCCGGTACGGGATTATCGGCTGCAGAGCCGGTTCAGCGACCTGACGTTCCTGCACGCCGCCGCCGCGGCCGCGCTCAATGCGGCGGGGCTTGGCGCGCTGGCCCAGCGCCTCGACCTGTCGGGCGCCGCCGACGCGGTGGAGCCTTTCAACCTTGACGGTCTATTGGCCCTTTGGCACCCTGCCGGCGAGAATTGAGTGGCGTTCGCGGGCAAACCAGTCATTTCGGCGTAAGGGCGGCGGACCATGATCAAGTCAGAACTCGTTCAGCATATCTCTACGCAGAACCCTCATCTGTATCAGCGCGACGTCGAGAACATCGTCAACGCCATCCTGGGGGAAATCATCGCGGCGATGGCGCGCGGCGACCGCGTCGAATTGCGCGGTTTCGGCGCATTTTCGGTCAAGCAACGCCCGGCGCGCACCGGGCGTAATCCGCGCACCGGCGCCCATGTTGCCGTCGATCAGAAATGCGTGCCGTTCTTCAAGACCGGCAAGGAAATGCGCGAGCGGCTCAATCGTCCGAGCGCGGGTTGACCGGCGCATTGCGATCGGCCGGAAGCTCGCTCCGCAAGATCGTTGCGGCGCTTATCCTCGTGACGCTTGGCATCGTGCTCATCGCCTTCGCGGTCGCTAATCGTCAAGCGGTGACGGTGTCGTTCGATCCGTTCAATACGGCGAGCCCCGCAGCATCGGTGACGCTGCCGCTGTTCGCGCTGGTCATCGTTTTGTTGATCGTCGGCGTCGTCATCGGCGGCAGCGCCTCGTGGCTGCGGCATGGCCGGTGGCGCCGCGCGGCGCGGCGGCTGGAGCGCGATCTCGCGAGCCTGCGCGAGGAGCTGGAAGCGCACAAACGGGCTGCGGCCGCCGCTCCGGTGAACATTCCCCGCGCGGTCGAGCCGCCCGAGCGGCTAAGGCTCAAGCCGCCGGTGCAGTGAGAAATCCGCCGCCCGCGTGCAAGACAAAGCGCCCGCGCCCATGTAGAAGGGCGGCAGTTTTGACCAGGCCATTCCACGATCCGGCAGGTTCATGTCGCTGATAGTAAAAATCTGCGGTCTTTCGACCCCTGAAGCGCTCGACGCGGCGCTCGACGCCGGCGTCGACATGGTCGGCTTCGTGTTCTTTCCGCCGTCGCCACGCAATCTGTCTTTCAAGACCGCGGCGGCTCTGGAATTGCGGGTGCGAGGCCGGGCGAAGAAGGTCGCATTGTCCGTCGATGCCGACGATACCTTGCTGTCCTACGTGGTCGATGCGCTCGGTCCCGATATCCTCCAGCTTCATGGCAGCGAGTCGCCCTTGCGGGTGGCCGCCATCAAGGCGCGGTTCAAGCTGCCGGTGATGAAGGCGATTGCCGTCGAATCCAAAGGCGACCTGGCGGCGATCGCGCGCTATGCCGCGGTTGCCGATTGGCTGTTGTTTGACGCGCGGCCGCCGCGCGAGGCGACGCGGCCGGGCGGTCTCGGCAAGGCGTTCGATTGGCATCTTTTGCAAAACATTGTTTCCGGCGTGCCATACTTGCTTTCGGGCGGGCTCGATGCCGGCAATGTCGGCGAGGCCCTGGGCATCACCCGCGCGCCCGGCGTCGATGTATCCTCGGGCGTGGAACGCGCGCCGGGCGAGAAGGATGCTGAAAAGATCCGCGCCTTCGTGCGTGCCGCGCGGGCGGCGGAAGCAAAGCGCGTCCATCCGGTGGCGTGAGGAAGATTGTCATGACCGTGCAGCCGCTCAACTCCTTCCGCACCGGGCCGGACGAGTACGGCCATTTCGGCATCTATGGCGGCCGCTTTGTCGCCGAGACGCTGATGCCGCTGATCCTGAAATTGGAACAGGCTTACGCCGAAGCCAAAGCCGATCCCGAATTCAAAAAAGAGATGGACGGTTACTTGACGCATTACGTCGGCCGGCCGTCGCCGCTCTATTTCGCCGAGCGGCTCACCGAGCATTGCGGCGGTGCCAAAATCTATCTCAAGCGCGAGGAGCTCAATCACACCGGCGCGCACAAGGTGAATAATGTGCTGGGCCAAATCCTGTTGGCGCGGCGCATGGGCAAAAAGCGCATCATCGCCGAGACCGGCGCCGGCATGCACGGCGTCGCCACCGCGACGCTGTGCGCGCGCTTCGGCCTCGAATGCATCGTCTATATGGGCGCGGTCGACGTTGAGCGGCAAAAGGCGAATGTGTTCCGCATGCACATGCTCGGCGCCAAAGTGGTGCCGGTGGAGTCCGGCGCCAAGACGCTGAAGGACGCGATGAACGAGGCGCTGCGCGACTGGGTGACCAATGTCGGCTCGACGTTCTATTGCATCGGCACCGTCGCCGGGCCGCATCCTTATCCGATGATGGTGCGCGATTTCCAATCCATCATCGGCCGCGAGACCCGCGAGCAGATGCTGGAGGCCGAAGGCCGCCTGCCGGACTCGCTCATTGCCTGCATCGGCGGCGGCTCCAACGCCATGGGCCTGTTTCACCCGTTCCTCGACGACAAGGACATCGAAATCTACGGCGTCGAAGCCGCTGGCCACGGCCTCGACAGCGGCATGCATGCTGCCTCCATCGAAGGCGGCCGGCCTGGCGTGCTGCACGGCAATCGCACTTATCTCCTGATGGACGACGACGGCCAGATCACCGAAGCCCACTCGATCTCCGCCGGCCTCGATTATCCCGGCGTCGGCCCCGAGCATGCCTGGCTTCATGACGTCGGCCGCGTCACGTTTTTGTCGGCGACCGACGACGAGGCGCTCAATGCGTTCCAGCTTTTGTCGAAGCTCGAAGGCATCATTCCGGCGCTCGAGCCGGCACACGCCATCGCCAAGGTGCTCGATCTCGCGCCGCAAATGCCGAAGGACCATCTGATGGTGGTCAATCTTTCGGGCCGCGGCGACAAGGACCTCGATACCGTGGCGCGGCATCTGGGAAGCGGCGCGCGATGACCGGACGCATCGAACGGCGCTTCGCCGCGCTGAAGCAAGAAAACCGCGCCGCGCTGGTGACCTTCACCATGGCGGGCGATCCGGATTACGCGACTGCGGTGGCGCTTCTCAAGGCGCTGCCCAAGGCCGGCGCCGATATCATCGAGCTCGGCATGCCGTTCACCGACCCGATGGCCGACGGGCCGGCGATCCAGGCGGCCGGTCTGCGCGCGCTCAAAGCTGGACAGAATATGAAAAAGACGCTGGCCGCGGTGCGCGAATTCCGCGCCGGCGACGAAGCGACGCCGCTCGTGCTGATGGGCTATTACAATCCGATCTATGTCTATGGCGTCGATACGTTCTTGGCCGATGCCAAGGCGGCCGGCGTCGACGGTCTCATCGTGGTCGATCTGCCGCCCGAAGAAGACGCGGAATTGTGCCTGCCGGCGCTCGATGCCGGCGTCAATTTCATCCGGCTCGCCACGCCGACCACCGACGACAAGCGGCTGCCGACGGTGCTCACCAATACCTCTGGCTTCGTCTATTATGTCTCGATCACCGGGATTACCGGCGCCGCCGCGCCGAACCCTGACAATGTCAAATCCGCGGTGGCGCGCATCAAGCGCCACACCAAGCTGCCGGTCTGCGTCGGCTTCGGTGTGCGCACGGCGGAACAGGCGCGCGCCATCGCGCAAGGCGCCGACGGCGTGGTGGTCGGCTCGGCTTTGGTCGAGGCGGTGCGCACGAGCCTCGGACCTGACGCCAAGCCCACGTCCGGCACCGTCGCATCGGTCACCGGTCTCGTCAGCGCGCTCGCCGCTGGCGTGCGCAGTGCGCAGCGGGTTTGCGCCTAAAGCATGATCCCGAAAAGTGGGAACCGGTTTTCGGAAAAGATCATGCTCCAATGAAACAGCCTCACCGCTGCAATTTATCGAGCGTGATCGGCAGATCGCGCACCCGCTTGTCGGTCGCGTGATAGACCGCATTGGCGACCGCCGCGGCGACGCCGACAATGCCGATCTCGCCGACGCCCTTGATGCCGAGCGGATTAATGATGTCGTCCGGCTCGTCGACGAAAATCACCTCGATGTCGTGGATGTCGGCATTCACCGGCACATGATATTCGGCGATGTCGGCGTTCATGATCCGACCGAAAGCGTGATCGACCAGCGCTTCCTCGTGCAGCGCCATGCCGATGCCCCACACTACGGCGCCCATGATCTGGCTGTGCGCGGTCTTGGTATTGAGGATGCGGCCGGCGGCGACCGCGCTGACCACGCGGGTGACGCGGATCACGCCGATCTCCTCGTCGATTTTCACCTCGGCGAAAACGGCGGAGTGGGTGTTGCAGGCATAGGATTTTATTTCCTTGAAATTGGCGGTGCTTTCCCTTTCGACACGGTCGACGCCGCCGTGACGCATCGCGTCGGCGATCAGCACGGCCTTGTCTGGCGCTTTCTTGTCCGCGATCTTGCCGTCGATGAGCGCGGTGTCTTCGAGCTTTACCGAAGCAAGCGGCGAGTTCGGCAGTCTCTTGGCGAGACGCAGCAGCTCCTTGCGCACTGCCTCGGCGGTTTTGGCAATCGCATTCGACACCGAGGCCGCCGTCCATGAGCCGCCCTCGACCGGAGCTTGCGGCAGTGTCGAGTTCCGCAAGCTTTACGGTGATATTGTCGAGCGGCAGGCCGAGCATGTCGGCGGTGACCTGGGCGATGATCGTATAGGTGCCGGTGCCGATGTCGGAGAAAGCGGAAGCGACCTCGGCGTGGCCGTTGGCCGTCAGCACGATGCGGACGGCCGTGTCCATCTGCAGCGCTTCCCAGATGCCGGTCGCCATGCCCCAGCCGACCAGCTCGCTGCCGTCGCGCATCGAGCGCGGCTCCGCCTTGCGCTTGTCCCAGCCGAAGGCTTGCGCGCCCTGCCGGTAGCATTCGCGGAGCTTCTTGCTGGTGTAGGGCTTGTCCTCGTTCTGGTCGCGGTCCGAATAGCAGCGCAGCCGCAGCTCCAGCGGATCGAGCTTCAGCGCGACCGCAAGCTCGTCCATAGCGCATTCGAGGGCATAGACGCCCGTGGTCGCGCCGGGCGCGCGCATGTCGCAGGGCGTCGGCACATCGAGCCGCGCCAGTTTGTGCACATATTTGGCGTTCGGGCTCTTGTAGAGCTGGCCCGACCAGGCGGTGTCGTTGCGCGAAAACTCTTCGTATTGCGACGTGGCCGCGATCGACTCGTGGATGACCGCGTCGAGCGTGCCGGTTGCCTCGGCGCCGAGCGCGAGGTGCTCAAGGCTGGCCGGACGGTGACCGAGCCCGTACATCTGCTGCCGGGTCAGCACCAGCCGCACCGAGCGTTCCAGCGCGCGCGCCGCCAACACCGCAAGCGCCACCTGATATTGCGGGCGCAGCCCCGAGCCAAAGCCGCCGCCCATGAACGGCGACATCACGCGCACGTCGCCCGGCTTCATGGCGAACACGCTGCACAGATAACGCTGCACATTCTGCACGCCTTGGGTCTTGTCGTGCACGGTGAGCTTGCCGCCGCCCTCCCAGATCGCGGTCGAGGCGTATAATTCCATCGGATTGTGGAATTCGCTCGGAATGAAATAGTCCGCCTCGTGGCGCACCGCGGCGGCGGCATAGGCTTTGTCGGCTTTGCCGCGCGGTTTTTCCGGCTTTTTGACCGTGAAGGCGTTGTCGCGCTCCGCCTGCAGATCGGTGACGGACTTTTGTTTCTTGTATTCGACGCGCACCAGCGCGGCGGCGAAGCGGGCGATTTCCCATTCCTCGGCCACCACCAGCGCGATCGGCTGACCGCTGAACACGATCTTGTCGTCATAGAGTGGACGAAACGGCTTGCCGTCTTCCGGTCCGACGTCATCCTTGTAGGCTTCCGATTTGCCGGCCATGCGCGGACGGTGCTCATGGGTCAACACGTCAAGCACGCCTTCGACGCGTAGCGCTGCGCTGACGTCGATGCGCGCGATGCGGCCCTTGGCGATGGTCGAAGTGACGACGGCGCCGTAAGCGAGCCCCGGCGTATTGAATTCGCCGGCATATTTCGCGCCGCCGGTGACTTTGGCATGGCCGTCGACGCGGGAGGTGGCAGTGCCGATATATTGCGTCATGGCGGTCACCGGATCTTCTTGTTGGACTGCGACTGCGGCGTGGCTTTCGCCGCCTGCGTCAAGGCGCGCACGATGACGCGGCGCGCCAAGTCGATCTTGAAGGCGTTGTGGGCGTAGCCTTTGGCGTCGCGCAGAATAATGTCCGCGGCCTGGGTGAAGGCGGCGCGGCCGGCGGTCTTGCCGCGAAGCGCCGCTTCGGCGTTCGGATCGCGCCACGGCTTGTGGGCGACGCCGCCCAGCGCCAGCCGCGCCTCCGTAATGGTGTCGCCGTCGAGCTCCATCGCCGCGGCGACGGACACCAGCGCAAAGGCATAAGACAGCCGGTCGCGAATCTTGAGATACGTGCAGTTCTTGGCAAAGCCGCGGGCCGGAAGCTCCACCGCGGTGACGATCTCGTCGGCCTGCAGATTGGTGTCGCGCTGCGGCGTGGTGCCGGGCAGGCGATGGAAGTCGGTCATGGCGATGCTGCGCTCGCCGGCCGGCCCGGCGACATGAACCTTGGCGTCGAGCGCCGCCAGCGCCACGCACATGTCGGACGGATGCGTGGCGATGCAGGATTGGCTGGTGCCGAGGATGGCGTGCATGCGATTGAGCCCGGCAATCGCCGAGCAGCCGCTGCCCGGCTCGCGCTTATTGCAGGGCGTTGCGGTGTCGTAGAAGTAATAGCAGCGGGTGCGCTGCAGGAGATTGCCGCCAGTCGAGGCCATGTTGCGCAACTGCGCCGAGGCGCCGGCGAGGATGGCGCTGCCCAGCATCGGATAGCGTTCGGCGATCAGCGGGTGGTAGGCGAGGTCGGAATTCGGCACCAGCGCGCCGATGCGCAAGCCGCCGTCGCTCGTCTCCTCGACGCTCTTGAGCGGCAGGTGCGTAATGTCGATCAGCCGCGACGGCCGCTCGACGTCTTCTTTCATCAGATCGACCAGATTGGTGCCGCCGGCGATGAATTTGGCCTTGGGGTCGGCCGCGATCTGGCGGACCGCGTCGGCGACGTCATTGGCGCGGGCGTATTGGAAATTGATCATGGCCGCCCCATGGTCAGGTTCATGGCCTGCTGGATCGCCGCCAGAATGTTGGGATAGCAGCCGCAGCGGCAGATATTGCCGCTCATGAGCTCGCGGATCTCGTCGGCGGTCTTCGCTCTGCCCTCGGCGATCAGGCCCACGCCGGAGCAGATCTGGCCGGACGTGCAATAGCCGCACTGGAAAGCGTCGTGGTCGATGAAGGCCTGCTGCAAAGGATGCAGCGCGCCGTTCTTCGCCAGGCCTTCGACCGTGGTCACCGCGGCGCCGTCCTTCATGACGGCGAGCGTGAGGCAGGAATTGATGCGGCGGCCGTCGACCAGCACGGTGCAGGCGCCGCATTGGCCATGATCGCAGCCCTTTTTGGTGCCGGTCAGGTCGAGACGGTCGCGCAACGCGTCAAGCAGCGTCGTCCACGGCGCCACCGTGAGCTGCCGTTCGACGCCGTTGACGATGAGTTTAATTGGGATTTTCTCGGGCGCCGGGATGGGCTCACCAATCCGGCGCGCCGTGCTTGTTGGCGCCATATGCACCTCCACACGTTCTGCGGCTCTGCCCGGCCTTTCGCATATAATCCCGCCAGGCCCAGGAAAAAGCAGTCTTGAAGCGATTTTCCGCGGTCGTTTGCGCACGCCCCGGCGCCGGCCCAACGCCGTTTCGCGGCCGGTAGTTCCGGCGGCGCCGCGAGCGGCGTTGAATTTCAGGTTCCCGCTTCACACATATCTCATCCGAAGCTGGAGGGAATGTGACATGGCCCGGGAGACTTCGCGCGATCTGGCCCGCGATTGGATGTGGTCCGAAGCCTGCGAGATGCTGGCGCGGGCCGAACGCATGCACCGCGAGCTGTTTCGCCCGGGGCCCAGTGAAAAGCGCCTGCCGGCTTGGGAGCCGCCGGTCGATATTCTCGAAACCGACCGTGAGGTTTTGGCGCTGGTGGCGTTGCCCGGCGTCGACGCCGACAGCGCCCAGGCCGTGATCGAGGAGGGCGATCTCGTCATCGCCGGCACGCGCATCCTGCCTGCCGAGCTGCGCACGGCCGTCATCCACCGGCTCGAACTGCCGCAGGGGCGATTTTACCGGCGGGTACGTCTGCCGGCGGGCCGCTATTCGACGGTGCGCCGTGCCGCTGTCGCCGGATGTCTCTTGATTACCTTGCAGAAAGCGTAGGTCAGCGTGGCTGAAGAAATACTCGCAAAAAACGGAACGTCCCCGGGGGGACAAAGCGGCGGTTCGCTGCCGCCCTTGCCGGCGGATGCCCTTATCATCGTGCCGGTCCGCAACACCGTGCTGTTCCCGGGCCTGGTGGTGCCGATCACGCTCGGCCGGCCGAAATCGGTCGCCGCGGCGCAGCAGGCGGTGCGCGAGCAGCGCCAAGTCGGCATCCTGTTGCAGCGTGAGGCCTCGGTCGACGACCCGAGCGCGATCGATATGCATCGCATGGGCACGCTCGCCAATATCCTGCGCTTCGTCACCGCGCCGGACGGCACCCATCACCTCGTCTGTCAGGGCGAGCAGCGCTTCCAGATCGTCGAATATCTCTCGGGCTGGCCGTTTCTGGTCGCGCGCGTGCTGCGCATTCCGGAGTCGGAAGCGCGCACGTCGGAAATCGAGGCGCGGTTCGTCAATCTGAAGGCGCAAGCCGTCGAAGCGATCGAATTGCTGCCGCAGGTGCCGGCCGACCTGCTCGCCGCGATCCAGTCGATCGAGACGCCGTCGGCGCTGGCCGATCTGGCGACCGCCTATATGGACGTGAAGCCGGAGGAGAAGCAGGAGATCCTGGAGACGACCGACATCACGGCGCGGATGGACAAGGTCTCGCGCCTGCTGGCGCACCGCATCGAGGTGCTCCGCCTGTCGCAGGAGATCGGCCGGCAGACCAAGGCCTCGCTCGACGAGCGGCAGCGCGAAGTGCTGCTGCGCGAGCAGATGGCGGCGATCCAGAAGCAGCTCGGCGAAGGGGAGGAGGGCAAGGCGGCCGAGATCGCCGAGCTCGATGCCGCCATTACCAAAGCCGGCATGCCGAAAGAGATCGAGGAGGCGGCGCGCAAGGAATTGCGCCGGCTGCAGAAGATGCCGGAAGCCGCCGGCGAATACGGCATGGTGCGCACTTATCTCGATTGGCTGATCGAGCTGCCGTGGCAGCTGCCCGGGGAAAAGCCGATCGACATCAAGGAAGCCCGCCGCATCCTCGACGAGGATCACTACGACCTCGACAAGATCAAGCGGCGCATCATCGAATTCCTTGCCGTGCGCAAGCTCGCCCCGCAGGGCAAGGCGCCGATCCTGTGCTTCGTCGGGCCACCCGGCGTCGGCAAGACCTCGCTCGGCCAGTCGATCGCGCGCGCCATGGACCGCAAATTCGTGCGCGTGTCGCTCGGCGGCGTGCATGACGAGGCGGAAATCCGCGGCCACCGCCGCACTTATATCGGCGCGTTGCCGGGCAACATCATCCAGGCCATCCGCAAGGCCGGCTCCCGTAATTGCGTGATGATGCTCGACGAGATCGACAAGCTCGGCGCCGGTTTCCACGGCGATCCCGGCGCGGCCTTGCTCGAAGTGCTCGACCCCGAGCAGAACAACACGTTCCGCGACAATTATCTCGCGGTGCCGTTCGACCTGTCGCGCGTGGTGTTCATCACCACGGCGAACATGCTCGACACCATTCCGGGGCCGCTGCGCGACCGCATGGAGATCATCAGCCTTGCCGGCTACACCGCCGACGAGAAGCTGCAGATCGCCCACCGCTATCTGATGCGGCGGCAGTTGGAGGCGAACGGCCTCAAGCCCGGCCAGGTCGAGATCGACGACGCTGCGCTGCGCGACATCATCCAGAGCTACACCCGCGAAGCCGGCGTGCGGAATCTGGAGCGCGCCATCGGCCAGGTGCTGCGCAACGCGGCGGTGCGCATTGCCGAAGGGCAAAGCGAGGCGATCCGCGTCAGCCGCGACGATCTCATTCCGATCCTCGGCGCGCCGCGGTTCGAGAACGAGGTGGCGATGCGGACCAGCATTCCCGGCGTGGCCACCGGGCTTGCCTGGACGCCGGTCGGCGGCGACATCTTGTTCATCGAGGCGACGCGGATTCCCGGCTCCGGCAAGCTCATTCTCACCGGCCAGCTCGGCGACGTGATGAAGGAAAGCGCGCAAGCCGCGCTCTCCATCGTCAAGAACCGCGCGGTGGCGCTCGGCATCGATCCGAAGCGCTTCGAGAAGAGCGACATCCACGTCCACGTGCCGGCGGGCGCCATCCCGAAGGACGGGCCGAGCGCGGGCGTCGCCATGTTCATGGCGCTGACCTCGCTGATGACCGACCGCACCATCCGCAGCGATACCGCCATGACCGGCGAGATCAGCCTGCGCGGGTTGGTGCTGCCGGTCGGCGGCATCAAGGAGAAAGTCGTCGCCGCGCACTCGGCCGGCATCCGCCGCGTCATGCTGCCGGCGCGCAATCGCCGCGACTATGACGACATCCCCGAGATCGCGCGCAAAGAGATGGAGTTCGTCTGGCTCCAGCGCGTCGAGCAGGCCGTCGAAGCGGCGCTGGAGCCGGCGCAGTCGGACAAAGCGCCGGCCGTCGCGCCGGCGCTCGCCGGCGCCGAGGCGTAACTCAAGAAGCGAGCGAGCGCATGCCCTCTCCCCTTGCGGGAGAGGGCGTCGTCGACAGTGCAACAATCGCAGTCGGGTGAGGGGACGCGGCCCCGGGCCCTCACCCATCCGAGATCGCTGCGACGCCCAGCAGCCCTCTCCCGCAAGGGGAGAGGGCACTACGTTATGCGCCGTGTTCATCGTGTCTCTCCCATCGATCCAAATCAGCAAATAGAAACTCGTTCTCGCGGCGCGATCGGCCCGCGAGTGTTGTCAAACAGCGATGTTCCGAACCGTCATTGCGAGGAGCGAAGCGACGAAGCAATCCAGAACGTAGCGGCCGGACTGGATTGCTTCGCTTCGCTCGCAATGACGAAAGAAGGAAGGAAATGGAACGCCGGCAGACGCGGTAGTCCACGACCTGTACGCAAGCGGCGCACAGGGCGCGCCACGGAGAAGGCGGCTTGCGCCGCCCTTCCGCTTCGGGCGCGCTCGCCTGCCGGCGTTCCACCACGGCACTTGCGGCGGCGACCGAACGCCACCGCTCAGCTCCAGTTCACGCACTTCCTGGGACGGAACTAGGTAGGGATGGGTGTTACCCAACCCCGGCCGTCCTAGTACAGCGGGCGATATGAGCCCGCGGGCCGGTCATCGTGCCGGCCGGGCGTTTTGGCCCGGAGCCGCCCGGGAGCGGGGCTGACAACCCCGCCCGCGGGAACCGCCTCGCCCCTTTCCGCCGGTGTCACCCGGCGGCGTCCTTTTCGGGCGAGATGATTGATGACGTAACTATAAAGGGGACGAATGTCAAGGGATGGTCGCAACAATAGTGACGAAATTCCTTCTCCTCGTCATTGCCGGGCTTGACCTGGCAAACCATGCCGACTTACCGAGGAAACGGCGATTCAGCATGGACCACCGGGTGATAGGCGAGCGAAGCGACGCCGACATGCCGGATTGGCGGAAAGAAGCCCCGGACAATCCCCTCGTCATCCAGGCTGCACTTGCATATCCTGCGCGGGAAATCACGAGGGCTCACCATGGCCAGCGACGCCGCGCGCTTCGTAGGCGACATTCCGAAGCATTACGATGAGGCCATGGGGCCGATCATCTTCGCCGACTATGCGGCGGAGATGGCGCGGCGTGTCGCGGCCCGCAAGCCGGCGCGGGTGCTGGAGACGGCGGCCGGCACCGGGATCGTTACGCGGCAGTTGCGGGATCATTTGCCGCCGGCAGCGCGGTTGACCGCGACGGATCTCAACCCGCCGATGCTCGCCATTGCACGCGGGAAATTCCGCGCCGGTGAACAGGTCGAATTCCAGCCCGCCGATGCCATGGCGCTGCCGTTCGCGGATGCGAGCTTCGACGCGGTGGTCTGCCAATTCGGCGTGATGTTCTATCCGGACAAGGACCGATCCTATCGCGAGGTGCGGCGCGTGCTCGCGCCGGGCGGCCATTATCTGTTCAGCATCTGGGATGCCCATCGCTATAACCCGTTCGGGCGGATCGCCCACAACGTCGCGGGACGCTTTTTCCCCGCCGATCCACCGCCGTTCATGAGCGTGCCGTTTTCCTATTCATTCGATCCGATCAAACAGTCCATGATCGAGGCGGGGTTTGCCGATATCGAGGCAGCCGTGGTTCGGCTGGAGAAGGAGATTCCGGAGGCGGCGCATTTCGCGCGTGGACTGGTCTACGGCAGCCCGCTGATCGATGAGGTCAAGGCGCGTGGCGGGATCGACGTTGAACGGATCGTCGACGCGCTGGTGCGGGAATTTCACCGCGAGTTCGGTCCCGACCCGGGACGCATGCCGCTGCAAGCGATCATGTTTTCCGCCAGGAAGGCGGCGTGACGACGGCTTTGCTTGTTGCCCGTCGCGGCATCCGGGTTACGCTTGCCGGCTTAATCCGCCGTGATGTGGGCGGCGTGGATCACCTTCGCCCATTTGTCGGTCTCCGCTGCGATAAAATTCCTAAACGCGTCGGGCGACATCGGCATCGGCTCGCTGCCGAGCGCGGCCAGGCGCTCCTTGATCTTCGGATCGGCCAGCGCGGCGTTGACCTCGGCATTTAGCTTGGCGACGATTTCGGCCGGCGTGCCGGTCGGCGCGCCGATGCCCTGCCAGGTGCTGGCTTCGAAGCCCGGCACCGACTCGCCCACAGTGGGCACATCCGGCAGCGCCGGCGAGCGTTTGGCGGTGGTGACCGCCAGCGCGCGCACCTTGCCGGAGGTGATGACGGCCATCGATTCCGGCAACGGGCTGAAATAGACCTGCACCTGTCCGCCCATCAGATCGGTGATCGCCGGGGCGCCGCCGTGATAGGGCACGTGAATGAGCTGGGTGCCGGTCTTCATCTGAAAAAACGTTCCTGCCATATGCTGGGGGCTGCCGTTACCGGACGACGCCATGCTGACCTTGTCGGGGTTGGCCTTGGCGTAGGCGATGAACTCCGGCACCGTCTTGGCCGGGACGGCAAGGTTGACCTCCATGACCAGCGGGAAGCTCGAAATCATGGCGATCGGCACGATGTCGCGCAGGAACTTGAAGGGCAGATTGGTGTAAAGCGTCTCGTTGACCGCGACCGATCCGGGGATCAAGAGCAGCGTGTAGCCATCCGGCGCAGCGCGCGCCGCCATCTCGACGCCCAGATTGGTCGAGGCGCCCGGCCGGTTCTCGACCAGAAACGATTGTCCCATGTGGTCGGACAGCCACTGGCCGATCAGACGCGCGTGAATATCGAGCGCGCCGCCAGGCGGCACCGGCACGATGATGCGCACCGGGCGCGCCGGATAGGCTTGCGCGCCGGCGCTGCGCGGAACGGCGGGCAACAGGGCGGCGCCCGCTGCAAGACGCAGAAATTGCCGGCGACGAAGTTTCATCGTGTTCTCCATTTCGGTATCGAGCTGCTTGCGAGGTTCGAAGCCATATCACGAAGCCCGCCAATTAGACTATATCCGCGAGGGTAGCCGGCGCGGCAATCCGCAGGCCGAAAATCTGTTCGTATTGGGCGTCGCGGCCGCCGAATTGAATTTCGCCGGCAAATTCCGTCAAATCGGCGAAAACGAATCTCGGGGCGCGGGCTCGCGCGGCGGAAGGGGATTTTCACGGATGACATTTGCCTCAAGATTAAAGCGGCTGCGCAGTTCGCTGGCCGATTCCGCCGGCACCATCGTGTTCGGGATGGAAGACGGCACGGTGTCGATTTTCGGCCTGATCTTCGGGGTCGCCGCCACGACGACAAATGCCCGGACCGTGCTGATCGCCGGCGCGTCGGGGGCGGTGGCAGCGGCGGTTTCGATGATGGCCGGCGCCTTCCTCGACGTCGAGACGACGAGCGACGAGATGACAGCCAAGCGCGCCACGCTGCAATCCGCGCTCGCCGCCGATGCCGCTTCTATTTGCGCGGAGCTACCCGGCCAGTTGGCGGCGGCCGGTCTGACGCAGAGCCAATCGGTGGCGCTGACCGGCGCGGTGATGCACGACCGGCAGGCGCTCGATGGACTTCTGCTGGCGCTGCATGGGTCGCCCGAAGCGCCGCCCAACCCCTGGGAACAGGCGCTGTGGATGCTGATTGCGGATTTCGCCGCGGCCGCGGTGCCGATCCTGCCTTTCGTCTTTCTTGCGGTGGCCGAGGCACGGATGGTCTCCTCCGCGATGACCGTTACGCTTTTGATCGGGCTCGGCATCGGCCGCGCGCGGATCGCCGGACGCAGCGTGACGCGCACGGTCGTCGAGACAGTGTCCGTCGGCATCGCCGCTGCCTTGGCCGGCGTCGCCATCAGCTTGTTGATCGATCGTTTCTTTACCGGGTGAGGCAGCGCGTAGGATGGGTGGAGCGAAGCGATACCCATCATAGGGCGGCGAGGATCGAATGATGGGTTTCGCAAGGGCTCTACCCATCCTACGATCTACTCCACCGCCGGCAATCCCATCGCCTTATCCACCAGCGCCCCCGCCCGCCTAAAATCGAAATAGCGATAAAGATGCTGCTTCGCCACGAACGACGGGCCGCCGTAGAATTTCTCGTACTGCGCGTGGCGGCTGCCGAATTCGGAGCCGAGGAAATCCCAGATCAGCCGCATCAGTTTGACGCGCGTCCTGGCGTCGGTCGAGCCGGAGCGCATGTAGCGCTCGAGGTCGGCGGCGATTTCGGGATTTTGGAAATCGGCGTCGGAGGAGGGCAGCGTGATGAAGGCCGCGCCCGCCATTTCGCGGAAAATCTCTAGCATGCGGCCGTTGAATTCCGACTGCATGGCGCTGGCGGCATAATAAGCGGTGCGCGACGGCCATAACACGCCGTCTTCGATGGTGCCCATGGTCTCGTGGGCGTGCAGCATGGCCTCGTAGATCGAGACCAGCGAGCACAGCTCGCCCATCAGGCCGACGACGGCGGGGTTGGCGCTGTTGCCGGTGGTTTCGTTCATGCGCTGCGCCAGGCCGGCCATGAAGCGCAGCTTGGTGACGTAGCGCGTCTGCGCCTGGTGATTGCCGTAAAGATGCGACGGCGTCTTCCTCCACTGGTCGCGCGACAATTCGACATTGCGATAGATGAAGACGCGCTCCCACGGCACGAAGACGTTGTCGAACACGACGTAAGAGTCGCTTTCGTCGAAGCGGGCCGACAGCGGATAATCGGCGGCGCTGCCGGCGCGCGCATAGGGCTTGCGCGGATAAAGTTTTACGCCCTCGGCGGCGACCGGCACGGCGAGGCAATTGGCGTAATTCTCGTCGCCCTTTTGCAGCGGCTGGATGCAGCTCAGATGAATGTAGTCGGAGATCGCCGCGCCGGTGGCGAGCTGCTGCGCGCCTTTGATGACGATGCCGTCGTCGCGCTCCTTGACCACGCCGGCATAGAGCGTCGGGTCGCTCTGCTGATGCGCGGGTTTCGAGCGGTCGATCTGCGGCGGCACGATGGCGTAAGAGCAATAGACGTGGTTGTCGCGCATGAAGTCGTAAAATGCGGCCAAATTGTCGGCGAATTTTTGCTCGCCGGTGCTGGCGAAGAAACTCGGCACCGCGGCATAGCCGGTGAAAAAGCCGGCGACATGGTCGGGCGCGCGCCCCATCAGCCCGAAGGTCGCCTCCGCCCAGGTTTCGGAGAACAGACGCCGCGCGCGCAGATCGGCATGGGTCTTCGGGATCTGCCAGGCGCGCTGCACCGGTGCGCCGGTCTTCGGCGAGGGGAACGTCATGCGCTCGCGGTTGCCCGGATCGGCGGCGATGTCGTAGAGGCCAGCGATCGAGCGCGCGGCTTGCCGGAACGCCGGATGCGCGGACACGTCCTCGACCGCTTCGCCGTCGAGGAAGACACGGCGGCCGTCATTGAGGGAAGCAAGATAGTCGGCTCCGGTGCGCATGCGGCGGTCTCAATCCCAGTTATTTTCCGTCACCTCAGGATGACGTTACTTTGCATTGGCGGCAATGCCGGCTACCGCGCGTCCAGCCTGCCAGTCCTTGCCGACGCCGGCGCCGGTCGGGAATACCAGCGATTTGATGACGACCGGCACCGCGCCCGAAGTGTCGAGGATGGCGCCGATGTCGATATAGTCGAAGTCCTTGAGCTCCAGGCCGTCGATCGAAACGATCGGATTTTTGACCTTCATCTCTTCACAGTAATGAATGCCGATCAGGCCGCCAACGTCGCCGTCGCCGGCGAGCACGATAGGATGGCCTTGCGCGATCACGGCCGCCAAGCCGTCGGCGACGCCTTTGCAGAAATCGTCGAGGCGGCGGAAGGTCGCCGAGCCGCGCCACGGCACGAACACCGCGACCGGGCTCGATCCATCACCGAGATCGAGCCGCTTGAGCGCCGCCTTGATCGCGGCCGACACCGCCGCGGGATCGATGTCGTCGCCGAGCGGCAGATCGGGCGCGATCACCGGCACGTTGCGCAGCGGCAGCGTATCGAGCGGCGACACGAAGATCGTCGAGCCGGACACCTGCATGGTGTATTGCGAGGCGCCGATCACGGTGGCGCGGATGCGCGCGTCCGGCCGCGCCAGTTGCAGTCCGCTCGCCGCGAGCCGCGCCCGCAATTCAGCCGCGAGCTCCGGCCCGAGATCGCCGAACGCCTTGGCTTCGCCGCCGTAAATATATTCCGAGACGCCGCCGGAAAAGCTGACGTCGGCAATCGCACCGCGATAGTGCAGCGGGTCGAGCCGCAGCAGATCGGCGCCGCCAGCGCGCGGGGTGCCGCCGCGCATGGCTTCGAACAATTTATCGGCCATCAGTGCGGCCAGCGCGCGCGCCTGGTCTTCGCCCAGGATCGCCCCGGGTTCGAGCTTCAATTTAAGCTCGGCGCCGAAGCGGCGGCCGGCCTCTTCGAGCCGGACGATGCGGCGTTCCTCGTCGAGTACGGCGAGCCGCGCGCCGATATCGAGCGCGGTGACGTCGATCACCTTGCCCTCGGCGCAGACCGCGATTTTCGCCGTGCCGCCGCCAACGTCGACATTCATCACCGCCGCGCCGCTGCGGATCGAGCGCGCCACCGCGCCGGAGCCATAGGCCGCCATCACCGATTCAAGACTGTCGCCGGCGGAGACCGCGACCATGCGGCCGGCCTGGCGGGCGAACAGTTCTCCGATCGCGCGGGCGTTCTTCCGCCGCACCGCGACGCCGGTGAGGATCAGCGCGCCGGTATCGATCTCGTCGGGATCGATCTTGGCGTCCTTGTATTGCTTGTCGATGAAGGTGCCGAGCGCGTGGGCGTCGATCTCGTCTTCGGCCGCATAGGGCGTGAGCAGAATGTCGGACTGATAAAAACTCTCGCGCTCGGTGACGACATAGCGGGCATCGAGCCGCTCCAGCACGATGCGCGAGAACACGAGATGCGAGGTCGACGAGCCGATGTCGACGCCGACCGAGAGCACGCACAATTCGTCCTCTTCGCCGAACGTGCGCCCGGTATTGGAGAAGAAGATGCGGCCGCCTTGGGACTCGTCGGTCATTGCTCTTTCGTCATTCCGGGGCCGAGCGAAGCGAGGAGCCCGGAATCCATATTCGCCGACCTGTGGTTATGGATTCCGGACTTGCCGCTTCGCGGCAATCCGGAATGACCGGACAACGCACTCATTCCTTCGGCAACAGCCCGCGGTAGTCGCGCTCGTAATATTCCGGGCGCATGCGGTTCTCGGCGCCTTCGCGCTTCATGCGCTCGGCATATTCCTGGCGCAGGAACGGATCCTCCATGTAATAGGGGATCGCGGTGCCGCCTTCGGGGATATCCATCGCGGTGTAGTCGGTGTGCTTCTCGCCGGGCGGGCCGGGCTCGCGGCCGGGATTGTGCGGGCCGAACCAGGCGGTGAGCCGAAACGGGTCCTTCGAGGCGCCGAAATGCTGGTGATACCAGCGCGCGCCGCCCGGCGCCGCCGAGACCATGCCGACCGGCTCGTAATCGACGCGCTTGACCTGATCGGCCTTGCCGTCCTTCCACGGGGTGAGGCCCAACTGCTCCGGCCACGTGTAAGTGTAGCCCTTGCCCTTGATGCAGATGAGTACCGCGGCCGAGGTGTGCGCATGCGCCTTGGAATAATGGCCGTTCTCGTGCTGGCCGATCCACAGATAAAACGTGTTGCCGGTCATGAACGGCTCGACGCGGCGCCAGCCCGGCGAGCGGCGGTTGTCGAGCGGCAGGTCGCAATTGACGATATCGGGAATGAAATTGGTGCGCCGCATGGCAAGCCCGCGCACCGGATCGGGCTCGATGTCGTCCTTATACTTATAGAAATCGTCGGCGCCGGAAAACCGGTCGCGGAACTGGTACGGGCAATCGAAGATCATCTGCGTGTTGTTGATGAGATTCATCAGATTCGGTGCCGTGGTGCCGGCGAGCAGCAGCGCCGGCGCCGAGCTAGCATTGACGATGCGATGCATGGCGTTGACGGGAATCGAGAACAGCGAGCCCTTCTGCCACTCGAAGACGTGGCGCTTGGTTTCGCCGTCGAGCCAGACTTCGGTCGAGCCGCGGCCTTCGACGACGAGATAGATTTCTTCGTAGATATGCTTCTCGGGAAGCAGCGCGCCGGCGCCCGGCACTTCGACGACGTAGGAGCCCCATTTACCCTCGGTGCCGTGGAGCTGGATATAGCTGCCGCGTCCGCCGAGCCGCGGCCACGGCGCCAGCGGCAGGTTCTGCACCTTGCTCACGCCGATATCGCGATAGATCGGAATGTCGTCGGCTTCCATGAACAGGTCGTAGGGCGTCTTCGGCCGTCCGAACTTGCCGAAGCCGGCGCGTTTGAATCCGGTCGGCTCGTGCCAGTGAACCTGGCCGGTGATCTCGTGCATGGGCATCCTCCGGAGGCGATCGGCTGCGCCAAGGAACAGGAACCAAGGCCGCAGCAGGTCTGCGCTTGCGGCACAGCGGATGATCGCTTCGATTGCCTAGGCTTTCACCCCATGTACAATGCGCCCCGATCGATTGCAATCCGACGCCAAACGACGCAAGTCGTTGTGTCTCCTGGAGGTTTTAAGTGCCGGCGCGTGTTCTGCCGCTCGTGTTTCATGGCAAAGCCGGCCCGACCCGCCGCAATGCCCAGGTCGACCGGCTGGTGATCGCCGGCTGGACCGGTCGTGACAAAGCGGCGCTGGAAAAGCACATCGCCGAACTCGAGGCGCTGGGCGTCAAGCGCCCGGCGAGCGTGCCGATCTTCTACCGCGCCTCGACCACGCGGCTCACCACCGATGAAACCATCGAGGTGCTCGGCGAAGCCTCGAGCGGCGAGGCGGAGTTCGTGCTGTTTCGCCACGGCGAGCGGCTGTGGGTCGGCGCCGGTTCCGATCACACCGACCGCGAGGTGGAGAAATACGGCGTCTCGGTGTCCAAGGAGATGTGCGACAAGCCGATCGCGCCGACGTTCTGGGATTACGAAGATATCGCGCCGCATTGGGATAAGCTCGTGCTGCGCGCGCATATTGCCGAAAACGGCGGCCGGGTGCTTTATCAGGAAGGGCCGGTCACCGCGATGCTCGATCCTAAGGCGCTGATCGAGAAATTCGGCGGCAAGAGCGGGCTCGAAGAAGGTACGCTGATGTTCTGCGGCACGCTGGCCGCGCGCGGCGGTATCCGGCCGTCGGAAATGTTCGAATTCGAGCTGGAAGACTCCGTACTCAACCGAAAGATTCATCATCAATACCGGGTGCAGACTTTGCCGGTGCTCGGATGAAGGAACGGACGCCATGCCCATGAACAAGCCGCATCTCGAGTTCCACAAGGTCGACATGAAGGAGGGCTGGGCGACGCCGCCCGGTTATCCGTCCGGCATCCAGCAGAAAATCCTGGCCAGCGATCTCGACGAGACGCGCAAGATGGGCAGCCGCACGCGGCTTTTGCGCTTTGCGCCCGGCGTCTACACCACCGCGCCGTTCGTGCACGATCACTGGGAAGAGGTTTATCTCGTCTCAGGCGATCTCGTCGTCGGCAATGACGACAAGGGAAAGGGCGGCGAGCCGTTCGAGGCGCCGACCTATGCCTGCCGGCCGCCCGGCGTCACTCATGGCCCGTTCAAGTCGGAGCGCGGCTGCATGCTCTATGAAATTCATTATTACGACGAGAGCAAGAAATGATCGGTAGGGTGGGCAAAGTGCGCTGCGAGGCGAAGACGCGTGGGCAAAATCGCCAACGCGCTTTGCCCACGCGATACAGACCACGGCGATTTTGCCCACCCTACAAGAGCTAACAGCCATGCCGGAGCAAACAAGGCCCGCGCTGCGATCTTATCTGGCCGCGAATGCGGATTTCGCTTCGGGGCGGGAAACCCCGCGGCAATTCCTCGAACGCTCGCTCGAATTGCTCGATTATTGGGAACCGCAAATCGGCGCCTTTGTCACCACCGCTTTGCCGGCGGCGCGCACCGCGGCGGACCGTTCGGGCGAACGCTGGCGCGCCGGCAAGCCGTTGTCGCCGATCGACGGCATGCCGATCGGCATCAAGGACATCATCGAAACCGTTGATATGCCGACCCAGATGGGCTCGCCGCTGTTCGACGGCTGGCGTTCGGAGAAGGACTCAGCCAGCGTACGCGCGCTGCACGACGCCGGTGCGGTGATCATCGGCAAGACAGTGACCACCGAATTCGCCGCATCCGAGCCGCGCGGCACGCGCAATCCGTGGAACACCGCGCATACGCCGGGCGGCTCGTCGAGCGGTTCGGCGGCCGCCGTCGGCGCCGGCATCGTCAGCGCGGCGCTCGGCACCCAGGTGATCGGCTCGACCATCCGGCCGGCGAGCTTCTGCGGCTGCGTCGGCTTCAAGCCGAGCGTCAATGCGCTCAATCGCGAAGGCAGCCACGATTATCAGAGCCAGAGCTGCACCGGCGTGCTCGGCGCTTCGCTTGCGGACGTCTGGCAGGTGGCGCACGAAATCGTCGCCCGCGTCGGCGGCGATGCCGGTACGCCCGGCCTGCGCGGGCCGGATACGCTGCCGCCGGCGCAAAAGCCGCGCCGCCTCGCGGTGCTCGAAACCGCCGGCTGGGACAGCGCCTCGGTTGCCGCCAAGCAGCAGCTCAGCGAGGCCATCATGCGGCTGCGCGCGGCCGGCGTCGAAATCCGCACCCGGCAGAACGACGACAAGGTTGCGGCGCTGGAAACCGATCTGCTCAACGCCGCGGAACTGTCGCACCGCTGCAACGGTTGGGAGACACGCTGGTTCTTGCGCACCATGCGCGACCGCGACGCCGCCAAGCTGAGCCGCAATGTCGTGGACCGCGCGCGGAAATACGAGGATTTGACGCTCGCCGACCATCGCGCCGATCTGCGCGAACGGGAGCGCCTGCGCGCGGTCCATGCCGCGCTCGCGGCGAATTGCGACGCCTGCATCACGCTCGCCGCGCCGAGCAGCGCGCCGGAGGGCCTTGGCTCGACCGGCAATCCGGAATTCGCCGTGCCGGCTTCGCTGTTGGGCGTGCCGGCGTTGTCGCTACCCTTGTTCGAGGTCAGTGCCATGCCGCTCGGCTTGCAGCTGATCGGCTTTTTCGATCGCGATGCCGACGCGTTTGCCATCGCGTCGTGGCTGATGTCATCGCTGATGCCGGCGCGGTAGGCCGGCGAGAGTTCAAATAAGCAGGTAAACCCATGCGCACTATCGACGCTTTCAATCACTTTTTTCCGAAACGGTATTACGACGCGCTGTTGGAGACGCCGGCCGGCGCCAAGGATCTGGGCAAGCGCGTGCGCGGTATTCCGGCGCTGTCCGATATCGACTTGCGGATTGCGATCGTCGAATCCTTCGACGATTACACACAGCTCCTCTCCCACGGCCTGCCGCCGATGGAGCGGCTGTGGGGTCCCGATAAATCGCCGGACATGGCCAAGATCGCCAACGACGGGCTTGCCGAGGTCGTCGCTCAGCATCCGAAGCATTTCGTCGGCTGGTCGGCTTTATTGCCGATGAATGCGCCGGAGGCGGCGGCGAAAGAGGCCGAGCGCGCGCTGCAAAACGGCGCCAATGCCGTGCAGCTCGGCACCAACGCCAACGGCGTGCCGCTCGACGCGCCGGAATTTTTGCCGATCTTCGAAGTCATCGCCAAATCCGGCAAGCCAATTCTGCTTCATCCGGCGCGCACCCGCGACATGCCGGATTATCCGACTGAGAAATATTCGAAATACGAGATCTGCAGCGTGCTCGGCTGGCCCTATGAGACCGGCGTGACGCTGGCGCGGCTGATCTTTTCCGGCATCATGGATCGCTTTCCCGATCTGAAAGTCATCGCGCATCATCTCGGCGGCGTGGTGCCTTATCTCGAGGGTCGTGTCGGCCATTCCTTCGATCAGCTCGGCGTGCGGACCTCCGACGAGGACTACGGCGCGATCCTCAAATCGTTGAAGAAGCGGCCGTTCGACTATTTCAAGGATTTCTACGGCGACACCGCGGTCGAAGGCGCGCGCGCGGCGACCGTTTGCGGGCTCGATTTCTTCGGCGCCGATCACGTGCTGTTCGCGTCCGATTGTCCGTTCGATAAGGAAAAAGGTCCAGGCTACATCCGCGACACTTTGAAGGTGCTCAACTCGCTGCCACTGTCGAACGCCGAGCGCGAGAAGATTTATTTCCGTAACGCCGTGAAGCTGTTCGGATTGAAGGCTTAAATCACCTCTCCCCGCGTGCGGGGAGACGTCGAGTGAGCGAAGCGAACGAGGGTGAGGGGGCCCCTCCGCAATTCTGAGCTTCGTGGTTTGTGAGCCCAGCGGAGAGGCCCCCTCATCCCAACCTTCTCCCCGCGCGCGGCGAGAAGGAGATCACTCGTCCACAATCCGCGTCCGCAGCACGCCGATGCTGCTGATCTCGACTTCCAGCACATCGCCCGGCTTCATCCATAGCGGCGGCTTGCGGCTGTGGCCGACGCCTTCGGGCGTGCCGGTGGCGATGACGTCGCCCGGCGACAGCGCGGTGAAATCCGAGCAGAAGGCGATGATCTGCGGGATCGCATAGATCAACTGATCGGTGGTGGCGTGCTGCACCTCTTTGCCGTTGAGCCGCGTGGTCAGTGTGAGCTTGCTCGGATCGGGAATTTCGTCGGTGGTGACGAGCCACGGGCCGAGCGGCCCGGTGCCGGGAAAATTCTTGCCCGAGGTGACGGAGAATTTCTGGTAGTCGCGTACGCTGCCGTCGACGAAGCAGGTATAGCCGGCGACGTGATCGAGCGCATGCTCGGCTTTGATGTGACGGCCGCCCTTGCCGATGACCAGTGCGAGCTCGCCCTCGAAATCGAAACTGTCCGACACCGCGGGCCGGATCATCTCGCCGCCGTGGCCGATCAGCGTGTCGGCGAAACGGATGAACATGCTCGGCTGCTTCGGCAGTTCGCGGCCCACTTCGGCGGCATGGGCGCGGTAATTGACGCCGGCGCAGAGAATCTTGTTCGGACGGGGAACGAGCGGCAGGAATTTGATGTCGCCGAGCTTATGGTCGGGCTTGGCGTTCTGCGCCGCCTGGCGCATCGCCTCTATCGCGCCGGCGGCCAGCGCTGAGCGCAGATCGGGCTGACCGATTTTGTCGTTGAGCGTGACCACGCCGTCGACGCTCGCCGCACCGAAGCATACCTTGCCGCCGGCGACAAAACTCAGAAGCCTCATTGAACTCTCCCTCGCGCGTCCGCTCGCCGCGCGCCTGTTTTGCTTGGCGGCGGCAGTGTAATGTCCGCGCTATCGACCGCAAGACGAACGGGGAGGGCAATGACCGATCACTTACGCGAAACGCTCGCCAATGCCGGCCGCGTGCTGGCGATGGAAGGCCATGGCGATTACGTCGCCGGGCATATTTCGGTGCGGCTTCCCGAAAATCCCGGACGCTTCCTGATGAAGCCGGCCGGCATCGGCATCGAAGAGATGCGTCCCGACAACATCATCACCGTCGACATCGAAGGCGACAAAGTGGACGGCGCCATGCCGCGCCACAACGAGGTCTATATCCATTCCGAAGTGTTGCGCGCCCGCGGCGACGTGGCCTGCGTGATCCACAGCCATCCGCTGCATGCGGTGGCGTTTTCCTCGCTCGGCAAGCCGCTTCTCGCGGTCGGCAATTCCAGCGTGCATTTTGCCGACGGCCGGCTGCCGATTTTTTCCGAGACCACCGATCTCATCATCAGCCAGGAGCGCGGCCGGGCGGTGGCGCGCTGCCTCGGCGCGCAGCCCGCGCTGATCCTGCGCAATCACGGCATCGTCGCCGCCGGCGCCAGCATCGAAGAGGCGGTGTGGACCGCGATCAAGCTGGAAAAGGCCTGCCAGTTGCAGCTCATGGCGGAAGCCGCCGGCGGCCCCAAGCTCGTCGCCGAAGGCGCCGACCTCGACAAGAAGCGCAGCCGCGCCGACCGGCCCGATCTGCACGCCAACACCTTCGGCTACCTGCTGCGCAAGTGGCGCTGCCAATGCTGCGGCGACATCGTGCCGGCGCCGCACGTCACCACATTCGAGAACAAGGACCAGCGCTAGCGGCGGTCTCTTCCCTTCTGGTCCGAGATCAACTCCGCTCAGAATTTGATCACGTCGCTCCTGGTCAGCGTCACCAGCTTGGCGAATTGCGGAGTCGCGTGGACCAAGTTCCAGGCCGTGAACTGCTCGGCGTAGAGGTCATCGCCGGCTATGCCGTCGACCGGCACGATCACGTTGTAACCTCGCAGAACCGCACCGCTTGCGGTGAACAGCACGGCGCCGCTGGGACCGGTGCCGACTGTGATGACAGTCTTGATGCCCTTGTCCTTGAGCATCTTCTCAAGGTCGGGATTGCGAAACTTGTTGGCGTCGGCGTGGACTAACGGTTCATTCGCAGTCGGGGCGATATCCTTGATGATGTCGGTCGCGGGGACATTGCCGAAGGCACTGTAGATGACGGTCGCGCCTGCCGCGCGCGCCGCGTCGAGAAGTTTTTTCATTGCCGGCATTTCCGCCATGCAGCGGGGCCGCTTGCCGCAGTTCTGCTGCAGAAAATCGAGCATCAAGAGCGCCGTGGTCTTCGGATCGACGGTCACCGGCTTCAGTTCCGGTGCCGGCGGTGCCTTCACGCTCGCCCATTCGTCGACGATGTCGGCGGCGCGTGCGGCCGACACAGTCGCGATCATCGCCAGCATCGCCGCCAGCGCCATCGTGCCGTACGACAATCGGTCTTTTCTCATAATCTTCTCCTTGTTGTTTCCGAGCGCGCTTTAGAATTTGATCATGTCGATCCTGGTAAGGGTGATCCTGCCGGAAATGACGGGCGCATTGGTGAGATGCCAGGCGGTGTATTGCTCGGCGTAAAGCGTAGGCGACGATATGCCGTCGACCGGAACGATTGCCTTAAAGCCCAATTCCGCCGACGCGCCGGCGGTCGTGAGCACCGCCCCATGGGCGAAGGTGCCGACCGCAATGACCGTTTGGATGCCTTTATCCTTCAGCGTCTTTTCCAGGTCGGTCCCGATATATTTGTTCAGAAGCCCGACAAAAAACGGTTCGTCCCCCTTTGGAGCAACCTCGGGCAGAATATCTTTGGCGGTGGGTTTTCCGGCCGGCGTGGGATAGACGGTATAGACCACCAGCATGCCGGCGCCGCGCGCCTCGTCGAGAAGCTTCTTGACTGCCGCAAGCGATTGGACGCAGCGCGGATTGCGCTCCACGTTGCACGGCTGCTTGAAGAGATCGAGCACTAAAAGCGCCGTGGTCTTCGGATCGACCGTCACCGGCTTGAGCTCCGGCGGCGGCGGCGGCTTCACAGTCGCCCATTCGTCGATGATCGAGGCGTGCAGCGGTGACGCTCCGAAGCCGACAACCGCCAGCATTGCGAATGCCAGTATCCATTTCGCGCCCTTCATGTCGTCCTCCCCATTGGCTTGCTCTTTATTTTGGCAACGCCGCTTTTGGCCCGCCGCTGCCCAAATCGCAGACCGCCGCCGTTATTCCAGACTATTCGGGCAATCGATGCAATTCCCAAGATGCCGCGGTTCAGCGCCATGGACGAACAACGCGGCAACGGTCAATATTCCGCGCGGGTTGGGCGCGGCGGAATCAACCGCCGGCATGAGGAGGCGGCAATGGATATCAAGGTCGGCAAAAGGGCGATCGCCGAGGCGACGGCAAAGCTCAAGAACTGGGGGCGCTGGGGCAAGGACGATCACGTCGGCACGCTCAACCAGGTCCGGCCGGAGGACATCGTCAAGGCGGCAAGCCTCATCCGCACCGGCAAGGTTTTTGCGCTCGGTATCCCGCTCGACCGCGACGGCCCGCAAACCGGGCTGTTCGGCGGCCGCTTCAATCCGATCCATCAGATGCTGGCGACCGGCACCGACGCCATTGCCGGGCAACAGGACTGGAACAAGATCCGCTATGCCGACGACACCCTGATGCTGTGCGTGCAGGGCGCCACCCATTGGGACGCGCTCGGTCACGTGTTCTACGAAGACAAGGCCTATAACGGCCACGACGCCAAGCTGATCGATTCCAAGGGCCTCAACGTGCTCGGCATCGAGCACTCCAAGAACAAGATGGTCGGGCGCGGCGTGCTGCTCGATATCGCGCGCTTTCGCGGCGTGCCGTGGCTGAAGGACGGCGAGAGCATTGCCAACGACGAGCTCGACACATGCGCCAAGGAGCAGAACGTGTCGATCGGCCGCGGCGACTTCGTCCTCATCCGCACCGGCCAGATGGAGCGCTGCCTCGCCGAAAAAGAATGGGGTGGCTATGCCGGCGGCGACGCGCCCGGCGTCAAATTCGAGAACTGCTATTGGTGCCAGGAGAAGGAGATCGCGGCGATCTGCACCGATACCTGGGGCGTCGAGGTGCGGCCGAACGAGACTACCGAAGCCAACCAGCCGTGGCACTGGGTGGTGATCCCGGCCATGGGGCTGTGCATGGGCGAAATCTTCTATCTCAAGGAGCTGGCGCAAGATTGCGATGACGACGGCATCTACGAATTCTTTTTCTGCGGCCCGCCGCTGATCATCACCGGCGGCACCGGCTCGCCGATCAATCCGCAGGCGATTAAATAACTTTACCCTCCCCTGTAGGGGGAGGGTGGCGAGCGCAGCGAAGCCGGGTGGGGCCGTGCGACGCTGCAATTCCCCACCCCGCCGCGCCTTCGCTCGCTGCGCGAGCTACGGCCGGCGACCCTCCCCCTGCAGGGGAGGGTGAAAGGAGATAACCATGCCCCGCTACCTCAAGCGCGGAATGGATGCGAGCGCTATCAAGGCGGCCGACGCCAAGGTGCGCGAGACGGTCGAGCAAATCCTCGCCGATATCGATGCGCGCAAGGATGCCGCGGTGCGCGAGCTGTCGCAGAAATTCGATAACTGGTCGCCGGCTTCCTTCAAGCTGACGCCGGCCGAGGTCGAGCGCGCCATCGGCCAGGTGCAGAAGCGCGATCTCGACGACATCAAATTCGCCCAGGCCCAGGTGCGCAATTTCGCGCAGAAACAGAAAGAGACGCTACGCGATCTCGACGTCGAGACGCTGCCCGGCGTGGTGCTCGGCCACCGCCACATCCCGGTCAACTCGATCGGCTGCTACGTGCCGGGCGGGCGCTATCCGATGGTGGCCTCGGCGCATATGTCGATCGTTACCGCACGCGTTGCCGGGGTGAAGCACATCGTCGCCTGCGCGCCGCCGTTTCATGGCGGGCCGCATCCGGCGATCGTCGCGGCGATGCATTTCGGCGGGGCGGATGAGATTTTCGTCCTCGGCGGCGTGCAAGCGGTGGCAGCCATGGCGCTCGGCACCGAGACCATCGCGCCGGTCGATATGATCGTCGGACCGGGTAATGCTTACGTCGCCGAGGCCAAGCGGCAATTATTCGGCCGCGTCGGCATCGATCTCCTGGCCGGGCCGACCGAAACGCTGATCATCGCCGACGATACGGTCGACGGCGAGATCTGCGCCACCGATCTGCTGGGCCAAGCCGAACACGGCCCGACCTCGCCGGCGATCCTGCTGACCACCTCCGAAAAACTGGCGCGCGACACCATGAAGGAGGTCGAGCGGCTCCTTAAAATCCTGCCGACCGCCGAGATCGCCGGCAAGGCCTGGGCCGATCTCGGCGAGGTCATCGTCTGCGACGACGAGGCCGAGATGGTGCGCGAGGCCGACCGCATCGCCTCCGAGCATGTGCAGGTGATGACGCGCGATCCGGACTACTTCCTCGCCAACATGAAGAGCTACGGCTCGCTGTTCCTCGGGCCGCGCACCAATGTCGCCTATGGCGACAAGGTGATCGGCACCAACCACACGCTGCCGACCAAGAAGGCGGCGCGCTATACCGGCGGGCTTTGGGTCGGCAAGTTTTTGAAAACCTGTACCTATCAGAAAGTGCTCACCGACGAGGCGAGCGCCAAGATCGGCGAAGTTTGCTCGCGGCTGTGCATGCTCGAAGGTTTTGTGGCGCATGCCGAACAGGCCAATGTGCGGGTGCGCCGCTACGGCGGGCGCAACGTTCCCTATGGCGAGGCGGCGGAGTGACGCCGTCATTCCGGATTGCCGCGAAGCGGCAAGTCCGGAATCCATAACCACAGACGCAGGGGCTATGGATTCCGGGCTCCCTCGCTTCGCCCGGGCCCCGGAATGACGAAAGATGCCATGCCGCCGATCGATTTCACCAAGTCATCGCCCTTCCGCCTCGACGGCAAACGCGCGCTGGTGACCGGCGGCGGGCGTGGCATCGGGCTCACCGCGGCCTTGGCTTTGGCGGCGGCCGGCGCGCATGTGACGCTGGCGGCGCGCACCAGGAGCGAAATCGAGGACGCCGCGGCGGCGATCCGCGCGCGCGGCGAGAAGGCCGAAGCGCTGGTGCTGGACGTCACCGATGTCGAAGCCGTACGGCGGGCGATCGCCGTAGCCGCGCCGTTTCAAATCCTGATCAATAATGCCGGCATGAACCGCCCGGCGCTGCTGCCGGACGTCAAGGTCGAGGATTTCGACGCCATCTTCTCGCTTAACGTCCGCGCCGCTTTCTTCATGGCGCAGGCGGTGGCGCTGCGGCTGATCGAGGCCAAGCTGCCCGGCTCGGTCGTTAACATTTCCTCGCAGATGGGCCATGTCGGCGCCGCACGCCGCACCGTTTATTGCGCCTCCAAGCACGCCATGGAGGGCTTCACCAAGGCGATGGCGATCGAGCTTGCGCCGCATAATATCCGCGTCAACTCGCTCGGCCCGACATTTCTGGAGACGCCGATGACCAGACCGTTCTTCGAGAACAAGGCATTCCGCGACGAGGTGCTGTCGAAAATAAAGCTCGGCCGGCTCGGCCAGCTTGAAGAACTCACCGGCGCCATCGTCTTTCTCGCCTCCGACGCCTCGTCGCTGATGACCGGCTCGGCGCTGGTGCTCGACGGCGGCTGGACCGCGGAGTGAAATGGCGCCGGCGGCGGATGGGCGGGGTCGACATGCAATATTCAAAGGGATTTGCTAGAGACGACAAGGAACCATTGAAATCGCGACGCATTAGCCGAGTGCGATCGAAAGGAAGCCGCCATGTACCTGTCCAACCAGAGTCTGCTTGTCATTATCGTCGTTGGCATCGTCGCCGGCTGGCTGGCCGGACAGGTGATGGCCGGCGGCGGCTTCGGCCTGATCGGCGATCTGGTGGTCGGCCTGATCGGCGCCTTTATCGGCGATTGGCTGATGCCGCAGCTCGGCATCCACTTGGGTGTCGGTATCGTGGCGCTGATCGTCAATGCCTTCATCGGCGCGGTCGTGCTCTTGCTTCTCCTGCGTCTGGTCAACGGCGGCTGGGGCTATCGCCGCCGCTGGGGCCGACGCTGGTAAGCAAATTGCTCAGCCTGAAGATCTTGCATCGCGGGGCGGTCTCAACATGCCGATGAAACCCTCGACCTGGCAGCGGGGAAAAATTCATGCGCGCATCATTGATGGTTGCTGGCGATGCTGATTCCCTCCGCGCTGGCGCAGGCCGATGATGCCGCACTGCGCAAAGAGATCGTCGGCACCTGGAAGCTGGTCTCGGTCGTCTATGAAGACCAGGCGACCAAGGAGCGTACGCCGGTCTATGGCGAACATCCCAAGGGCATCCAGATCGCGACACCGGAAGGCCGCTGGCTCGCTTTGATGACGGCCGATGGCCGCACTATTCCGAAGACCGAGCCGGATCGCGCGCAGGCGCTCAAAACCATGATCGCCTATACCGGCCGCTACCGCGTCGAAGGCGGCCAAGTCATCACCAAGGTCGAAGCGGCGTGGAACGAAGCCTGGGTCGGCGGCGAGCAGGTACGCAATATCCGCTTCGCCGGCGACCGGCTTTACATCGAGAGCCCGCCGATGCCGCATCCGAATATCAACGACAAGACGGTGCGGGTGATCGTGGTGTGGGAGCGCGAGAAGTACCAATAAGCACACCGAAATTTTTTCAGTTTAAAGTCTTTCTAAATACTGGGCGGCCGAGAAATACTTTAGAACGCTGCTAATTCAAATATATAACACTTCCAATATTGCGCATTTTTCTTGACAGCGAAGATCGGCGAAATGCATTTGACGTAGCCGCAGGCGACGCTCCGCGAGTGCGGTGCTTTGCGCCTTCGGTGAGAAAGAGCAATGCCGATCTTCCACTTCCCACGCCGTCTGCTGCACGGGCTTATGATCTCGCTTGGAGCGGCAGCCGTAATTCTTTCAAGTGCCGGCGGCGCCGAGGCGCAAGACGACAGCGCGTTCCACGAGCTCGAGAGCAAATATATTTTCGGCGACATCACCGTCGGCTCGTCGACCGGCATCGAGGGCGAGAAGGCGTTCGAGCCGGAGACCGGCGCCGACTTCGGCAAGCGCGGCGGCAACTACGCCGCCAGCCTGACCGAGTTGGAGTACGAATATACGCCGAACCAGTTCGTGCAGTTGGAATTCGGGCCGACGGTCTCCTATTACGATATTCACGGTGTCGACGGTCTCAACGACCTCAACCTCGGCACCTTCAACGGCTTTGCCGGCACTTTCAGGTCCGTGCTGGTCGACCGCGGCGCTTCGCCGCTTGCGGTCACGCTGTCGCTGGAGCCGGAATTCCATAGCCGCGACGAAACCAGCGGAACCCGCATCGTGAATTACGAGCTCGAGGCCAAGCTTGAATCCGACTACGAGCTCATCAACAATCGCCTGTTCCTGGCCTCCAATATTCTCTACGAGCCGGAAACCACGCGCGGCGACCTCGGTGCCTGGTTCGACGAGTCGACGTTCGGGATCTCCTCCGCGCTTGCCTATCAGATCGTGCCGAAGGTCGTGGTCGGCGCCGACTTTTGGTATCTGCAGCACTATCAGGGCGTCGGCTTCAATACCTTCACCGGCGACGCCTACTATCTGGGACCGACCCTTTATTGGCAGGTCTCGTCCAAGATGCTGGTGAGCGCGGCCTGGGAAACGCAGGTCGCGGGGCACGAGGTCGGTGTGTCTCCCGCTCTCGACCTGACCGACTTTTCACACTACCGGGCAAAGCTGCTGCTCGAATTCGAATTCTGACCGGACCTCGCGTCGAGGATTTTGAAGGGAGGCTTTCGTGCGAAGAAGTCTTTTAAGGCGCAAGACGATTGGAGCCATTGCGGTGCTTGCGGTCATATCCGCGGCATCTCCCTTAAGCGCGCAGCAGGGCGGTGCGGTCGCCATCTCGGTCAAGGACCATCGTTTCCAACCGGCGGAAGTCCACGCCCCCGCCAACCAGCCGCTGGCGATCACAGTGAAAAATCTCGATACGATGCCGATGGAATTCGAAAGCGTGTCGCTGCGGGTCGAGAAGGTGGTGACCCCCGGCGCCGCAGGCACGGTCCATGTGCGCCCGCTGGCGCCCGGCCGCTATGAATTTTACGACGACTTCCACCAGGAGACCCGCGGCATTCTTATCGTGCAATGACGCCGGGGCGATTGCACTCGGCAGCACGGAAGCAATCCCGACGCCCACGCTACGCGCTGATCGGATAGATCGCCTTTTCGCCGGACAGCACCCGTGCCACGTCGCCGGCGCATTTGGCCTGCAATTCCTCGAGGGCCTCGACGGAATAGAACGCGGTATGCGGCGTGAGGATCACATTGTCGCGGCCGATGAGTGGCGAATCCTTGGCGAGCGGTTCGGTGATCACGACATCGAGCGCGGCGCCGCCGAGTTGGCCGGAATCGAGCGCGGCGACAAGCGCGGCCTCGTCGATCAAGGGGCCGCGCGCGGTATTGATCAGGTAAGCGCCTTTTTTCATCTTGGCGAAGGCTTTTGCATTCATCAGCCCGCGCGTGGCCGGCTGCAGCGGCGCGTGCACCGAGATGAAGTCCGAGCGCGCCAATAAATCGTCGAAGCTGACGCTTTCGACGCCGGTCGCGGCGAGCGCGTCCTGGTTCACGTAAGGATCGTAAGTGATGACTTTCAATCCGAACGCCTTGGCCTTGGGGGCGAGCGCGCGCGGAATGTTGCCGAAGCCGACAAGGCCGAGCACTTGGCCTTCGAGCCGGCGCAGCGGCACGAGCGGCGGCACCTCCCAGCGGCCGGACTGCACCAGTCTGTTGGCGAATGTCACCTTGCGGGCCAGCGCCAAAAGCAGCGCCATGGCGTGGTCGGAGACTTCGCGCAGGCAATAATCCGGCACGTAATTGACGGCGATGCCGAACTCCTTGGCCGCCGGCAGATCGATATTGTCGACGCCGAGCCCGAAGCGGCCGATCGCCTTGCATTTCTTCAGTTCGCTCAGGAGCTGGCGCGGCAGCTTGGCGTAGGTGACGAGTACGGCGTCGGCGTCGCGTGCCACGGCGAGGATGTCGTCCGCCGCCGGGCTTTTTGCCACGCGGTATTCGGGATCGAGCCGCGCCAGCGCGGCCTTGGCGGGATCGAGCGACGGAAACGGGCTGTCGGTGACGGCGATCACGGTACGGGGCATAGGACCACTCCAAATTCTCTCAACGCATTATGCCCGGCGGCAGCGACTATAGCGCAAACACCTGCGGATTGACGCAATTCGGCAATTTATGGCCGCCGAGCAACGCCAGGATATTGTCGACCACGATATTGGCCATGGCTTCGCGCACTTCCGGCGTGGCGCTGCCGAGATGCGGGGTGAGCACCACGTTCGCCATTTTGGTCAACGCCTTGTCGATCTTGGGCTCGTGTTCGAACACGTCGAGACCGGCGCCGGCGATCTCTTTCTTCTGCAGCGCCCGAACGAGCGCGGCCTCGTCGATGATCGGGCCGCGCGCGGTGTTGATGAGGTATGCCGTCTTTTTCATCAGGCGGAGCTCACGGGCGCCGATCTGATGACGAGTTTCCTTGTTGAGCGGCGAATGCAGCGACACAAAATCGGATTCGCGCAGAAGCGCGTCGAGCGGCACGTAAGTCAGCCCGGCCTCGCGCTCCTCGTGCTCCGGCTTCCTGCGCGGCGTCCAGTAGAGAACGCGCATGGAAAAGCCGTGGGCGCGCTTGGCCACCGCCTTGCCGATCAGGCCGCCGCCGCCGACGAGGCCGAGCGTCTTGCCCCAGACGAAGGAGCCCATCAGGTGCGCCGACTGGCTGCCGGGGAATTTACCGGCGCGCGCCATGCGGTCGCCTTCGATCATCCGCCGCGCCCCCGCGAGCATCAGGCCGAAGGTGAGATCGGCGGTCGCTTCGGTGGTGATCGGCGCCGTCACGGTGACGGGAATGCGCCGCGCGGTCGCCGTCGCGACGTCGATATTGGACGGCGTGATCGATTGCGCCGCGATCAGGCGCAGGTTCGAATTGGCCATGATTACGTCGCGGTCGATCTTGTCGTGCAGCAGGCAGAACAGAATATCCGCCTTGCGCACCGCGCCGATCAGCGTGCGCTTGGGAATGATGCGGCTCGAATCGGCGAAGGTCGTCACCCGCGCCACCGCGCGCAGACGCTTGAGCGCCCGCTCGGACACCGGTTGCGTCACGAAAACGCGCGGCTGGGCGGGATTTTTGGCCATCAGGCGAGCCACCGCACCACGCCGGCGACGCCGTCGACCGCGACCTGCGCGCCGTCGGGAATGCGCCGCGTCGCGTCGAGCACGCCGAGCACCATCGGAATGCCGCGCTCGCGGGCGAGCGAAGCCAGATGCGAGGTCGAGCCGCCAAGCTCGGCCACCACGCCGCCAACCCGCGGCAGAATGTGGCTCAAGGCCGGACCGGCGACGCGCGTGACCAGAATGTCGCCGGGCGCGACGCGGCTTAATTCGCATTCGCAATTGACCACGACGGCACGGCCGGAACCCCAGCCGATGCCGGCCGGATGACCGTTGAGCCCCGGATGCTTGAGCCAGATTTCATCCGGTACCTGCGCCGGGGCGACATGCAGCGGCCGCGCCTGTAAAAGCTTGAAGCCTGTATCGTCGAGCGCCCATTCGATCTCGACCGCCATGCCGAGCACGTCTTCGCATTTGCGCATCAGGCGGCCGAGCGTGGTGGCCTGGCCGGCTTCGAGGCAAGGCGCGCTCACCAGCGCTTCCGGCACTTTCTGTGCCGCAGTTCCCGCGCCGTGCAGGCAAGCTTCGCGGTGATGCTTGCGGCCGGCTTCGTTCGAGCGCACGAATCCATGTCGCGTGAGCACGACGCGGTCCGGCACCACTTCGCCCTGCGCGATCGCCGAGCCCAATCCCCATGTCGCGGAAATCAGCATCTGGCCGTCGGCGGTCTCGCTCAAGCCGCCGCCCGAGGCGCGCGCGTTGACCAGCGGCTGCACCAGCACCGCCATCGCGGTGTCGGCGGGATTTTGCTCGTGCTGCGCCATCGAGCGCCGCGCCGTGGTGGTCCACAATGCCGCCCAGCAGGCGCGCAGACTGGTGAGGAATTCGGCGTCGTCGCGCACGCCGAGAAAGCTTTCGAACTGGCCGGCGAAATTCGATCCCGGGCGATCCTCGATCAGCGATGACGAGCGCACCGCCGCCGGCTTATCAGCCGCCCACCACGCCGTGAGCACCTCGGCCAGCACGTCGGGCGCAAGATCGCTTTGATAGAGCTTGAGCCGGATCTCGACCGCAAGCCGGCGCTGCGTCGGCTGGTCCGCCTCGGGATAGGCGCCGATCATCTCGCCGAGTCCGAGATGCTGAACCTGGCGATGATAGGCATCGGCGGCGATGCAGAAGCCACCCGGCGTCGGCAGACCGGCGCGCGCCAATGCCGCAAGGTTCGCCGTCTTCGGCCCGACGCGGTTTGGGTCGGTGGCCGCGGGGGCGGAGAGTGGAAGGATGAATAAGGACAAGCTCATCTTTACCGACTCATCGGTTAGCTCTCTCCTCCCCCGCTTGCGGGGGAGGGTAGGGAGGGGGCCATTGGCTCGCTCCGACTTTCGGTAAGCCCCCGCCCGGCGCGCTTTGCGCGCCGGCCCTCCCCCGCAAGCGGGAGAGGGAACAAACTATCTGACGTGATCGCCGTAGCCCGGCAGCGGATCGACCACGGTGATCTGCTTGACCGGGAAATTCGACACGATCTCGATGCCGTCCTTCTTGACGATCAGCATTTCCTCGATGCGCACGCCGTAACGGAATTGCTTGCCGTGCTGCGTTTCGAGCGCGAACGTCATGCCCTCCTGGATGTCGATCGGGTGATCGAGCGACCAGATGCGCGAGATCACCGGCGGATCGTATTGGGCGAGGCCGAGGCCGTGGCCCCAGAGATTCGCCGCCGCCTGATCCTCGTCCTCGTAGCCCCAGGTCTCCATCGCCGACGGCCATTTCATCGCGATGTCGCGCGTGGTGGCGCCGACTTTCACCGCGCCGATCGAATCGTAGAGCCATTCGAGCGCGGTGCCGTAGGTGTCTTTCTGCTCCTGGCTCGGCTCCTTGCCGACGCAATAGGTGCGGTAATAGCAGGACTTGTAGCCGTTCCAGGTCAGCGCCGCCAAATCCATGAACACGATGTCGCCGGGCTGGATGATGCGGTCGGAGAAATTGCGCCAGTTCGGCCAGGTGTTCGGACCGGAGGAGACGATGACGTCCTCGACGTCCTCCATGCCGGGAATGTTGTAGAGATATTGCATCAGATGCGCGGTCACCTGGTTCTCGGTGACGCCGGGCCGCAGGAATTTCATGCATTCCCAATGCGTGGCGTCGCCAATGGCGCCGACGATGCGGAAACATTCCTGCTCGTCCTCGCTCTTGACGGCGCGCGCATCCATCATCGCGCTCATGCCGTCGGTCCAATTGATATTGTTCTCTTTGAAAACGTTGATCATGTTGATGTCGATGAAGTCGACGCCGAGCTTTTGCCCGGCAACGCCGTTCTCCTTCATCGCCTGCAGCGCAGCCTTGACGAATTTGTTGACCTGCTGGGTCGAGGCCGGTCCGGCCGCGCCTTTGATCCAGGCGAAGGAATGGCGCACGTTGGCCTTCGGAATCCACGGCGAATGCCGCTCGATCTGGAAGCCGAGATCGCCCTGCTCGAACAAAATCGGCGCGCCGTCGCCGCACAGCATGGCGTAGCGCAGCCCCGGCTTGAGCCGGTTCCAGCCCGGGGTCAGCGTGCCGGTGAGATAGCGGACGTTCTCGTCGTACATGCACAGCATGGCGCCGAGGCCGTGCTTTTTCATCATCGCGCGCGCCCGCTCGGTGCGGTATTTGCGTAAGCGGTCCCAATTGACGCGCTGCTGCCAATCCAATCCGGCAATGCCGAAATTCGCTCCCATCGGGCTCTCCCACTCCTCGCATTTCGTGACCGTAAACCCTGCCCACCTAGTGTCCGAAAAATTCAGGTCTTGCAAGCCGTTGACAACGCGGCCGCCCCTTTTTCGCAACGGTTTGATGCCGCGGCATTATTCCGGGGATTGGGGAAGGGGCGATGTAGCGGGTTTTGGCTATCGCCAGACCGGGACGTTGCTCCGGCTCTGTTGGACCGGGGGGAGCGGTCGAGGGAGAGTGGTTGCGCGGTGTCGGACTTTTTGGGTCACTCCGCTACGTTACATCTCCATCCGGCGCAGGCGCGTTTCGACGTGCTTGATCTGATGCGCGACGAGTTCGACGAATTCCACGAACTCGTGGATGGTGTCGGCGATCGCATTTAATTTCTCGCCGGTATCGATTTCCGTTTTAGCGCGGCGGATGCATTCCTGGACTTTCGCTCGCGACGACATGGTCGATCATCCAACAGCGACACATCCATGAGGATGGCCGTCATTGAAGCGCACAAAGATTGAAAAAAATCTCGTGCCGCGGGGAGCCGGATCGATAGGTATCTTTGCGGATAAGCAGGCCACCCCCGGCGTGCCGGGAGCGGCGAACGTCACATCTTGAACTTCACCACCTTCTGCCGCTGCTCGCCCAGGCCGTCGATGCCGAGCGTGACCACGTCGCCGGCTTTGAGGAATTTCGGTTCGGGCTTCATGCCGAGCCCGACGCCGGGCGGCGTGCCGGTGATGATGACGTTGCCCGGCTCCATGACGAAATATTGCGAGCAGGCCCAGACGATGTGGCGGCAGTCGAAGATCATGGTCTTGGTATTGCCGCGCTGACGCTTCTCGCCGTTGACGTTGAGCCACATTTCGAGATTTTGCGGATCCTTAAGCTCGTCCTTGGTGACGAGCCACGGCCCGAGCGGGCCGAAGGTCTCGCAGCCTTTGCCCTTGGTCCACTGCCCGGCGCGCTCGATCTGAAAAACGCGCTCGGAGACGTTGTTGGCGAGGCAGTAGCCGGCGACAACGTCGAGCGCCTTGTCCTTGGAGAGATAGCGGGCGCGGCTACCGATGACGATGCCGAGCTCGACTTCCCAGTCGAGCTTGGTGGAATCCTTCGGGATCATGGTGTCGTCGTTAGGGCCGCAGATGCACGACGGCGCCTTGTTGAAGATGATCGGCTCCTTGGGGATCTGCATGCCGGCCTCGGCGGCGTGGTCGGAATAATTGAGCCCGATGGCGATGAAATTGCCGACTTTGCCGACGCAGGCGCCGATGCGGGGTTTACCCTTCACCAGCGGCAACTTTTCCGGCTTGAGCTTGCGCAGCTTGTTCAGGCTCGCTGGCGACAGCGCCGCGCCCGAGATATCGGGGACCACTTTCGACAGGTCGCGGATGCGGCCTTCCTTGTCGATCATGCCGGGCTTTTCGCGGCCCGGCGCGCCGTAGCGAACGAGTTTCATGAGCTTGTCTCCCTTTGCCGTAGGCGGATTAGCGAAGCGTAATCCGCCGTTGAATCTGATGGCGGGTTACGCTTCGGATAACCCGCCCTTCGTGATCGTTTTTCAGAACGCGCCGGGGAATCTCCCGCCGTCGATCAGAAGGTTCTGTCCCGTGATATAGCCGGCTTGCGCCGAGCACAGAAAGGCGCAAGTCGCGCCGAACTCGTCGGGCGTGCCGAGCCGCCGTGCCGGAACCGAGTCGACGTTTTGCGCCAGCGCGTCGTCGTAGCTGGTGCCCCGCTTCTTCGCGGTCGATTCCACGTTCGAGCGGAAGCGGTCGGTGTCGAATATTCCTGGCAGCATAAAGTTGATTGTGACGTTGGACGCGGCGACGGAGCGCGCCACGCCGGCGAGAAAGGCGGTCAGGCCGGCGCGCGCGCCGGATGACAGATCGAGACCGAACAGCGGCATTTTGACCGACCCCGACGTGATATTGACGATGCGGCCGAATTTTTTCGCGATCATCGGGTCGATGGCCTTTTGGATCAGCTCAACCGCCACAACCATGTTGGCAATGACACCGTCGAGCATTTTCTGCCGATCGAGATCGCGGAAGTCGCGAAACGGCGGACCAGCATTGTTGTTGACCAGAATATCGGGCTCAGGGCAGGCGGCGAACAGCGCCTTCTGGCCATCCGGCGAGGCGACATCGGCCGCGACCGCCGTGATCTTGCCGCCCGTCGCCTTGCGCAGCTCATCGGCCGTCGTGGCAAGGCGCTCTTTGTCGAGGCCGTTGATCACCACCTCGCAGCCGGCTTCGGCAAGGCGATGGGCGCAGGCGCGGCCCAGCCCGCGGCTCGAAGCGCAAACGATCGCCTTGCGGCCGGCAATTCCAAGGTCCATCCCTAGGCTCCCTTTTGTGGCTTTAATTGCGCGCCTGTTCTCGTAACTGGACGTGCTTGAGTCAACGGGCAAATCCGCTATCGGTCATTTGGCAAATGCCTTTCCTTCCCGACGCATCGCTCGCCGAACTGGCGATCATCGTCGCCTTGGCGGCCTTCTCGGCCGTCACCGGCGGGGTGGCCGGCTATGGCACCGGTGCGCTGATGCCGCTCGTCCTGGTGCCGATGGTCGGCGCCGCGCCGGTGGTGCCGATCATCGCCATTTCGGCGATGTTCACCAACAGCGCGCGCGTGCTGGCGTTCCGCCGCCTGCTCGAACCGCGCCGCGCTTTGATCGCCGTCGTCTGCGCGTTGCCGACCTGCATACTCGGCGCCTGGCTCTATACGCTGCTCACCGGCCGCGGCGCTGCCTTGGTGATCGGCACCAGCTTGATCGCCACCGTGCCGCTGCGTCGCCTCCTCAAGCGGCGCGGTCACCGGCTCGGCGAAAAGGGCTATGCCGCAGCGGCGGCCGGCTGGGGCATTGTGGTCGGCGGCAGCACCGGCGCAGGCGTCATCCTGCTGTCGCTTTTGATGGCGAGCGGGCTTGAAGGCGCCGCGGTCATCGCCACCGACGCGGCGGTCTCGATCGGTATGGGGGTGGTCAAGCTTTCGGTGTTCGGCGCCGCCGGTGTGCTCACTCCGAAGGTGCTGGTGATCGCGCTGTTGATCAGCGCCGTCGCGTTTCCTTGCACGTTTCTGGCAAAGCTCATCGTCGTGCGGATGCCGGTCCACGTCCACACCGCGATGCTCGACGCCGTGGTTCTCATCGGCGGCACGGTGATGATCTCGAGCGCGCTGCGCTAGGCAGCGCGCCATGGAAAGTGCTGGCGCCCGAATTTAGGAGCGCCGGGTCGCGGTCGTTGGCGATCAGTATTTCTTTGCGCCGTAATTTACGATCGAGGCGTCATTCCTCTTCCTCTTCTTCTTCTTCTTCCTCCTCCGCCTCTTCTGCGTCCGCCTCATCCTCCTCCGCGCTGTCAGTCAGTTCGATGACTGACAGCGCGACCGCCGGTATCGACTGACGGAACAGTTCGCCATCGTCGCCGATCCACAGGCAGTCGATATCTTCGTCGCTGACCGATATCACCGTCATGGAATGACCGCCGGACTTCAGCGTGACGACGTTGCCAGGTGCGAATGCCATGATCGCCTCCTCTCTCTCAAATCGCTTGGATGCGCAAAGCTTAGAGAGAGCTTGTGACGATTGTTCGTCATGCCGCGCTGCCGGCCGCAAAAATATCGGTTCCTGGTCGATTGCCGGCGACGTCAAGCTCGGCTACGGCCACTTTACCACCGGCGGCATCGAGGACAGGATCGACTTCGACATTGCCGCCGGTGCGCAGCCCAAAAATGGTGCCCCGGTCGTAGAGCAGATTGAATTCGACATAGCGGCCGCGGCGGATGAGCTGTTCTTCGCGTTCCGCCGCGGTCCAAGGCTTGGCAAAATTCCGCCGCACCAGTTCGGGATAGACCTTCAAGAATGCGCGGCCGACGTTCTGTGTGAAGGCGAAGTCGGCGCCGAAATCGCCGCTGTCGAGCCAATCGTAGAAAATGCCGCCGATGCCGCGCATCTCGTCGCGATGCTTGAGGTAAAAATATTCGTCGCACCACTTTTTGAATTTGTCATAGGGCGCGACGCGGCTGTGGGCGTCGCAGGCGGCCTTCATCGCGGCGTGAAAGGCGATGGTGTCTGGATCGTCCTGGCGGCGCCGGGACTCCAGCACCGGCGTCAAATCGGCGCCGCCGCCGAACCAGGATTTGGTGGTGACGACGTAGCGCGTATTCATGTGGACGGCCGGCACATGCGGATTGTGCATATGAGCGATCAAGGAAATGCCGGTGGCGTAAAACCGCGGATCGTCGGCAGCGCCCGGGATTTCCTTGCGGAATTCCGGGGCGAATTCACCGAATACAGCCGAGACATGGACGCCGACTTTTTCGAAGACGCGGCCCTTCATCATCGCCATGACGCCGCCGCCGCCCGGGCCGGCTGTTGCCGGCCCAGCTTTTGGATTGCCGATCTCGGGTAAACCCGAGATCGGTTGGGACCCGGTGTGGTCGGTGCGGTTCCAGGGGGTGCGGGTAAATCGCCCGGCCGGGCGGTCAGCCAAGGGTGCGTCTCCCGGCAGGGCGTCTTCCACCGCCTCGAACGCCGCAACGATGCTATCGCGCAAGCTCGCGAACCAGGTCGCTGCAGTCTCTTTTCGGTCTTCGATATCCATGGCGGTCCAGAAGCTTAGCTCTTACGCTACAGTGGCGCGAGAATGTCATAATAACGCGCGAAGATGTTGATTCATCGCAACGACGGCCGAGATCGCTATGCCGCACCCAATCCCCCGCAATCTCCTGTCGCGCCGCCGCCTGATCGGCGGGGCGGCCAGCGCCGGCCTTGAGCTGATCGCGGCGCCCACGGTGATCCGCGCTGCAGCGGCGCAAAGCTGGCGCGGCGGCAATCCGTTCAGCCTCGGCATTGCGTCCGGTACCCCGCGCGCCGACGGTTTCGTGCTGTGGACGCGGCTCGCGCCCGAGCCGCTGTCGGACAATCCGGAAACGCCGGGGGGCATGAGCGGCAGCGACGTGACGCTGCGCTACGAAATCGCAAGCGACGAGGCCATGGCCAAAGTAGTGCGGCGCGGCGAGGCAACCGCCGAGCGCGCCTTCGGCTATTCGGTGCATCTCGACGTCGCGGGCCTCGAGCCGGGCCGGCCATACTGGTACCGATTCTCGAGCGGCGAGGCACAGAGCCCGTTCGGCCGCGCCGGCACGCTGCCGGCGGCAGGCGCTGCGCTCGACAAGCTCCGCTACGGCTATGTGTCCTGCTCCAATTACGAGCACGGCTATTTTTCCGGCTACCGGCATCTCACCGATGAGGCGCCGGAATTTGTGCTATTCCTCGGCGACTACATCTACGAGACCATCGAGGAAAACCGCCCGATCGTGCGTCGGCATTCGGACGGCGTGGAAGCGTCGACGCTACCGACTTATCGCAACCGCTATGCGCAATACCGGCTCGACCCGAACTTGGCGCGCCTGCATGCGCAGGTGCCGGCGATCGTCACCTGGGACGATCACGAGGTGCAGAACGACTACGCCGATAAATGGTCGGAATATTTCGACGACCCGGCGCAATTCCTGCTGCGCCGCGCGGCGGCCTATCAGGCGTTCTACGAGCACATGCCGGTGCGGCCGATCGTCTCGCATCCCGAAGGCCCGCGGATGCGGGTCTACGATCGTTTCGCGTTCGGCGATCTCATCGAAATCTCGCTGCTCGACGGTCGGCAATACCGCTCGCGCGAAGCCTGCTATCGCGCGCCGAATAAGGGCGGCGGTCATTTGGAGACCAATGCCGGCTGTCCGGAGCGGCTCGATCCGGGCCGCACCATGATCGGCTTCGATCAGGAGGCCTGGCTCTATTCCAATCTCGCGCATTCCAAGGCGCAGTGGAATCTGATCGCACAGGACGTGCTGATGGCGCAGTTGCGGGAAAAAGAGGATGGCATCGACGCGTTCTGGACCGACGATTGGGACGGCTATCCGGCCAACCGGGCGCGGCTGTTGCAGCATATCCATGACAGCAAGGTCGCCAATCCGGTGGTCGCCTCGGGCGATATTCATTCGTTTTTCGCCAACGACCTCAAGCTCGATTTCGACGATCCGAAATCGCCGATCGTGGCGACGGAATTCGTCGGCACCTCAATCTCGTCCTATGGGCCGCCCTACGATCCGATCGAGCGAGCCTTGCCGGACAATCCGCATATCCATTTTTTCGAGAGCCGGCGGCGCGGCTATGTCGTCGTCGATCTGCAGCGCGACAGGATGCAGGTGCAAATGCGGGCGGTCTCCGACGCGCACGATCCGCAGGCCGCTATCGAGACGTTGAAGAGTTACGTGGTCGAAAGCGGCCGGCCTGGCGTGGTGGAGGCTTAGGGCGCCCGGCCAATCTGCCGCAGTGCCTCGCCGGCGGCCATGGCGGCGGCGATCGCGACGTTGAGCGAACGCAGGCCCGGACGCATCGGGATCAATAGCCGCGCATCGGCGCTGGCGTGAACCTGTTGCGGCACGCCCGCCGATTCGCGGCCGAACAGCAGAATATCGTCCGGTCCAAAGCGATAATCGAGGTAGGACATCGCGGCCGCGGTCGTGAACAAGACAAGCCGATGGCTTTCTCGCCGCCGCCAAGCGTCGAAGTCCCGCCATGAGTCGTGCCGCGTCAGCGTGACGGCATCGAGATAGTCCATGCCGGCGCGGCGGAAGGCGCGATCCGATGTGGGAAAGCCGGCCGGTCCGATCAGATGGGCTTCGACGCCCAGACACGCGCACAGCCGCAAAACCGTTCCAGTGTTCTGCGGGATATCGGGCTCGTACAACGCGATTCGAACCGTCATGTCGGGGCGCCCGGCGGACTGCGGCGGCGATCCGTAGTCTTACGGATCGGGCTGGGAAAAGGGCACATAAGTTGCACTGTGGGTGTCGTTGCGGCCACACTTGCACTATCGCGGCAAGGGTGCCAATAAAACGCCGCCGGAATGCGTCGCTTCGGACCTTCCCAAGGCCGGAGGCGACCGGTCCTTCCGCCGCCGCACGGGGGCCTACCGGGGGCGGTTTGCAGCGCGGACGGGACAACCGGCTAGACGTAAGAGGGTCGAGGCTGTGACAGCAATCTCAACGGCGGAGCTTACACGCCGGGATTTCCTTTCCACTCCGACTGCAGCCGGCACTGTGACGAATCGGCGAAGCATCGCGCAATCAGGCATATAAGGTTCGACTATGAGCGGACACTCGACCTATCAGCCGCAGAGCCCCTTCATGCAATGGTTGGAGCGGCGGCTACCGATCGCGAGCCTCGTCTATTCCTCCTTCGTCGCCTATCCGACGCCGCGCAACCTGAACTATTGGTGGACCTTCGGCGGCATTCTCACCTTCATGCTGGGCGTGCAGATCCTCACCGGCATCGTGCTGGCGATGCACTACACCCCGCACGTCGATTACGCCTTCAATTCCGTCGAAGGCATCATGCGCGATGTGAATTACGGCTGGCTGTTGCGCTATATGCATGCCAACGGCGCCGCATTTTTCTTCGCCGCCGTCTATGCCCATATCGCCCGCGGCATGTATTACGGCTCCTACAAGGAGCCGCGCGAGGTGCTGTGGATCCTCGGCGTCATCCTGTTCCTGCTCATGGTGGCAACAGGGTTCATGGGCTACGTGCTGCCGTGGGGGCAAATGAGCTTTTGGGCCGCGACCGTGATCACCAACTTGTTCTCGGCGATCCCAGGTGTCGGCGGCTCGATCGTCACTTGGCTGTGGGGCGGTTATGCCGTCGGCAATCCGACGCTCAATCGCTTCTACTCGCTGCACTACCTGTTGCCGTTCGTCATCGCCGGCGTCGTCGTGCTGCACGTCTGGGCGCTGCACATGGTCGGCCAGAACAATCCGACCGGCGTCGAGCCGAAGACCGAGAAGGACACGGTGGCGTTCACCCCCTACGCCACAGTCAAGGATGCCTTCTTTATCGGCCTGTTCTGCCTCGTGTTCGCGTATTTCATCTTTTACATCCCGAACTATCTCGGTCACTCCGACAATTACATTCCGGCCAATCCGAGCCAGACGCCCACCCACATCGTTCCGGAATGGTACTATCTGCCGTTCTACGCCATTCTGCGCGGTATCCCGAGCAAGCTCCTCGGCGTCACCGCGCTCGCCGGCTCGATCGTCGTGCTGGCCTTCCTGCCGTGGCTCGATACCTCGCCCGTGCGCTCGGCGAATTACCGGCCGCTGTATCGGCAGTTCCTGTTCATCTTCTTTGCCGCCGTCGTCGGGCTCGGCTATCTCGGCTCGCAGGAACCGACCGGCGGCTATGTGATCGCGGCACGAATTCTCACCGCCTATTATTTCGCTTTCTTCTTCATCATCCTGCCGCTGTTGGGCTTGTTCGAAACGACCAAACCGCTGCCGAATTCGATCTCGGAATCGGTGCTGCGCGAGGGTGTGCCGATGGGCGCGTCGGCGCCGCCGCCGGGCGCGCGCGGTTAAGGAGACCCGGCCAATGAAAATCCATCGCAGCATCATCTTAGGGCTCACGCTGGCGGCGACGCTGACCGGCGGCGCGACACTGGCAGCGGCGCAGGAGGCGGACGCGCCGCCGCGGCTGCATTGGTCGTTTTCCGGTCCGTTCGGCACCTACGATCCCGCGCAGCTGCAGCGCGGGTTCAAGGTCTACCGCGAGGTTTGCTCGAATTGCCACGGCCTCAAACTGTTGTCGTTCCGCAACTTGGCCGATCCCGACGGTCCGGCTTTTACCGAGGCGCAGGCCGCCGCCATTGCGGCGACCTTCCAAGTGACCGACGGTCCGAACGATCAAGGCCAGATGTTTCAACGGCCGGGCAAGATTTCCGATACCTTCCCGCCGCCGTTCCCGAACGACCAAGCCGCGCGCGCCGCGCTCGGCGGCAAGCTGCCGCCGGACATGTCCGATCTCGCCAAGGCGCGCAGTTACGAGTGGGGCTTCCCGTGGTTCGTCTTCGACGCCTTCACGATGTACCAGGAGGACGGACCGGACTATATCCACGCCATTCTCAACGGCTATGCCGATCCGCCGGCCGGTTTTGTGCTGCCGCCGGGCGGCCAATACAATAAATATTTCCCCGGCCACGCCATCGGCATGCCGAAGCCGTTGAGCGACGGCCAGGTCGAATATACCGACGGCACGCCGACGACGGTCGACCAATACGGCCGCAACGTCGCCGCTTTCCTGATGTGGGCGGCGGAGCCGAAGCTCGATGCGCGCAAACGCCTCGGTTTCCAGGTGATGATCTTCCTGATCGTGTTCACCGGGCTCCTATACTTCACCAAGAAGAAGGTGTGGTACGCCGTGCTGCACGATCCGGAACCGGAGAAGCCGCGCGCGCCGACCGAATACCAGAGTTGAATTGGCTCAAGCCAGAATTTTGCGGATGGCGGAGGCGATGTAGTCTCGGTCGCCAGAGGCAAGCCTGCCAGCCCGCCGCAGGATGAGTTCATTCGGCAGCGTGAACAGCTTCCACCGCACCACGCAGGGACGATCCAGGCCGGCGGGTTTCAGGTCTGCGATCGCAAGGTCACTCGGCCATTTCGAACGAGCGGCGGTTGTGATCATGGCACAAATCGAATGGCCATGAGATCCCATTGAATACCGCGTGAGACAGAATAACGGAGGGTCGCCGTTTATCTGCGGCGATGTCGACAAAGGGAAATGGCACGACGACAACGTCGCCGAAATCACAGATCACGAAACGCCTCTTCGTCCTCCGGCGAACTCCATTCGGTCATGGTGTCGCTCAATGCCGCCAGATAGGCGTCCGCAGTTCGCACCTCGCGGACCTCCACACGTTCGTGACGCCGCGCCTGAAAGCTCTTCCAGATCGTTTTCATATTGCCGATCGGCTTGATGGATTGTTGCGGTCGGCCGTCCTTGCCGATACGGGTCTTCTCCCAAGCGCCGACAACGCCGTCGACCTCGAGCTCGATGACTTCGCCAGGCGCGAGCGAGGTGATACGGTCCTTCAGGACTTTCCCGCCTTCGATATGGTTTGCCCAGATGGTGTCGTCGCGAATTTCCACATAAGCCATGGCTTCCTCCACGTGATGTCCCAGTTTAGATGAAGATAGGGGCGGGGTGGGGGTGGGGTCAAGTCCGGATAGAGCTTTTGCCGATGAAGACCAGTGTCGCACTTGAAAACGACTTGAAGGCCGCGATCCGCACCATCCCGGATTATCCCAAGCCGGGCATCATGTTTCGCGACATCACCACGCTGTTGGGCGATGCGCGGGCGTTCCGCCGCGCCGTCGACGAATTGGTGCAGCCCTGGGCCGGCGGCAAGATCGACAAGGTCGCCGGCATCGAAGCGCGCGGCTTTATTCTCGGCGGCGCCGTCGCGCATCAGATCTCGTGCGGCTTCGTGCCGATCCGCAAGAAGGGCAAGCTGCCGTTCAAGCGCGTGAGCATCGGCTATTCGCTCGAATACGGTGTCGACGAGATGGAGATGCACGCGGATGCCCTGGTCAAGGGCGAGCGGGTCATCCTGGTCGATGACCTTATCGCCACCGGCGGTACCGCCGAGGCGGCGGTCAAGCTGCTCAAGCAAGTCGGTGCCAACGTCGCTGCCGCCTGCTTCATCATCGATCTGCCGGAGCTCGGCGGCGCCGACAAAATCCGCAAGCTCGGCGTGCCGGTGCGCACGCTCATCAGCTTCGAAGGGCACTGATCCGGCGGCGGCCCGCCGGAAGCCCTAGCGGGCCTGCCGCACCGGCTCTTTGCTGATGCCGCGGAGCGAGGATTCTAGCTCGCCGATGAGGAGCCGCAGCTCGAGATCGCGGAATTGCCCGAAAATGCCGCCAATCCAGCTATGCACTTCGGTCGGACCGCCGGGCTGGCGCGCCATATAGGCCGAAAACGAGAAGCCCGGCCGGTCGATGACGCCGCGGACGATCGGCGACAGCCGTGGAATCCGGATGACGCCAAAGTCCGGGCGGCTCGGCGGGAAATCCTGCGGTACGAACATGAACGAGGCGGCCTCGTTGTGCACCGGTACGAAGGTGGTTCGCGGCAGGCGGCGCCTCAGCTCGGCATAGCTCTTGGCGGTGGCCGGCGCCGAATCGGTCACGAACAGCACCACCGGGTCGATGCCGCGCCGCCGCGCTTCCTGCTCGAAGCCGATCTCCGCCATCACCGAGAAGAATTGCTCGAACAGGGCGTAGCCCAGATCGATCACCGTGGTCCGCCATTGGTCGCTGACCAGCCGGTCGAACAGCGCCATTTGGCCGCGGGTATCGGCGATATCGACGGTCCAGACCAGGTTGGGGAAGTAGGGCGCCAGCGCCGGCTCGCGCGGATCGAGATCGTAGCCGACCAGCGAGGCCCGTCCGCTGAGGCGGAAGAACTCGATCAACAGCCGGGAAATCAGCGTCTTGCCCACGCGCGGGTGTTGCGAGGCGACGATGTAGAGCGGTGCGTGCTGCGGCATTCCCGCGACAGGTCCAATCCGATGCGACTGGATCGAGACTATGACGAAATCACAACAGGACCTAGCGCATTGCTAGGGCCGCGCTGAAAACCCTGCCGCAGGCGCGGTCGGAGGCTTAGGACCGGTTGCCGCCCTGGGCGCGGGTCGCCGAAACCGCATTGCCGGAGGTGTCGAACAGGTCGAGCAGCTTCACCCGGTCGTACTCGCCCCAGACATTGCCGAGCCAGTGCCGCACATAGCCGCGCAGCACGAACGAGTAATTGGCGGTGTCGCCCTTCGGGTTCTTGTTGGCGACAAAGGTCAGGAACGGAACCGAGGCCAGTTCCACCTGCTCATAGGCCATCTCGTTGAGCTTCGGGATGTTGATGGTCACGGCGTCCTTGAGCTTCTTGAAATAGGAGGCGTGCGTGGCCTGGTCCCATTCGAAGAAGTTGGTGTTGTTGATGAAGTTCTTGACCAGGAAATATTTGGCGTCCGTGGTGAAGGGCGCGGTTTCCTCGATCTCGTTCAGCGAGGCGATCGACGAGCCAAGGATATGGAAGACGATGAAAGTGATCTGGCCCTTCTTCACCGCGTCGAGAAAGCCGATGTCGCGCAACGCGCGCAGCGTCGGCGAAAGCAGGCCGGCGCGCACGTCGACCACGGTCACGGTGGCGTCGGTGGTCGACAGCGTGTCGATGATCCGCATCTGGTCGGCCACCTGGGTGGCGTCGACGATGTCGCTCGTTTCCGGATGGAAACGCTTGAGCGTGCCCTTCGGCGCTTCGGAATCGAAGGCGCGTGTCGGGATGTGATGCGCGGTAAAATAGTCGAGCAGCGTACGCGCGACCGTGGTTTTACCTACGCCGCCCTTGTCGGCGCCGACCAAAATCAGAGCTGGTTTAGCCATGATCGAACCCTCATTGACGCGCTTGAGTCGCGTCCACCATCCTCGACTTTCGCTTCTACACAGCCGCGCGGCCCTTTGGAAGCCTCATCGGCTGTCCGAGCGCCAAGGAGGGCGGTTTTGCGCTTATTTGTAATTTGTTAAGGTTAATGCGGCCGGCCCAACCGGCTAATTGTTGCGATGCGGACCCCACGGGCTGGTCGGCGATTCGGAGGATGGCACGGCGCTTGGCTGCGGCGGAGCCTCGGTCGGCGGCTCCGACCACGGTCCGGGGCTCGCGGAAGCCTCGTTTGACGCCGTTTCGGGTCCCCACGGACCGGCCGGCGTGCCGGCTGGTGGCCCAGCCGATGGCCCGCCGGGGAGCGTGGTTTGGTCGCCGGTCGCGTCGCTTGGCGCCGGCAGCAGCGCCAGCGGGCCCGGATCGTGGCCGCCGGCGAATTTGACCAGCGCGGCGACGCGGCTTTCCACGCTCGGATGGGTGTCGAACAGCTCGCCAAAGCCTTCGCGCGGGTTGTCGATGCACATTTCCATCACCGCGGAGGTCGCGCGCTTGAGCTCGCCGCGGCCTTCGATCTTGCGCAACGCCGAGATCATGGCGTCGGGGTTCTTGGTCAGTTCCACCGAGCCCGCATCGGCGAGGTATTCGCGCGAGCGCGACAAGGCAAGCCGAATGACGAAGGACAGCACATAGGCGACCACCAGGAGGCCCACGGCGATCAGGATCGCCAGCCCCGCGCCGCTACCGCCGCGGCGCTCCGAGCGCGAGCCGCCGAAGCCAAAGCCGTTATAGAACCAGAGCCGGAATACGAGCTCGGTGAAGAACGACACCACACCGGCAATAATGACGGCGATGACCATCATGCGGACGTCGCCGTTGCGGATATGGGTCAGCTCGTGGCCGAGCACGGATTCGATCTCGGCGTCGTCGAGCGTTTTAAGGAGTCCCGTGGTGACGGTGATGGAATATTGCTTCGGGCTCATACCGGTGGCGAAGGCGTTGAGCGCGTCGGAATCCATGACCTTCAACTTGGGCGTCGGAATGCCGCGCGAAATACAGAGATTTTCCAGGATGTTGTAGAGCCGCGGCTCGTCGCGGCGCTCGACCTCGCGGCCGCCGGTCAGGGCGTCGATCATGTCCTGATGAAAATAATAGGCGATGACGATCCACAGCGCCGCGCCCACGGTCGCAAACGGCGCCGCTTTGAGGAAATCGGTCCAGGCCAGCTGCAGAAGCGTATTGATGTCGGCGTCGATCGACAGTCCCTCGGCCACCAGTGCGCCGGCATAGACCATCACATAGACGAGGAAGAACAGCCCGGCGAGCAGGACGATCGAACGCCGGCGGTTCGACTGGATGTGGCTGTAGAGACCGTAGGCGGCCATGATTCGGCCCGGGATGGCGCGGGACTAGAACTTGACCGCCGGCGCGGCGGTTTCGGCCTGACGATCGGCGCCGAGATCGAAATAATCCTTCGGCGCGAAGCCGAAGGAGGCGGCGAACAAAGCGGCGGGGAAGCGCTGAATGCCGGCGTTGTATTCCTGCACCGCATTGTTGAAGAAGCGACGCGATGCGGCGATCTTGTTTTCGAGATCGGTCAGCTCCGCCTGCAATTGCTGGAAATTCTCGTTGGCCTTCAGATTCGGATAGGCCTCGGACAGCGCAAAAAGCTGGCGCAATGCGCCGGAGAGCATGTTTTCCGCCGCTGCCTGCTGCGCCGGTCCCTGCGCCGACACCGCCGCATTGCGCGCCTTGACCACCTCATCGAGCGTGCCGCGTTCATGCTCGGCATAGCCTTTGACCGTCTCGACCAGGTTGGGAACCAGATCGTGCCGCTGCCGCAACTGCACGTCGATGTCGGCAAAGGCCGCGTTGACCCGCTGCCGCATGGAAACCAGGCCGTTATAGACGGCGATCGCCCACAAAACGACGACGACGATCACGGCGAGAACGATGACGGTCGAGGTGGACATTATGGGCTCCTGCAAAGCGGATCGGGGAAAATAGGACGGTGCGCTGCGGCCCGTTTTATGGCCCGCGACCGATACATAGTCACGGATTATGACGGCCGCGAGCGGCCATAAGTTCAAAATGTGCGTCGCCGCCGTACCGCCATGGCGCCCCGCTGCGCCGTTAAGGTTAGCTCCGGATCGGCATCGCGGCGCCGGCGTGCGTCGGTTAGGGATTCGCCCCAGACAGGTGAATGCCAATGTCCGAATCTTATCTCGGTTCCGAGCCGCCGGGTCATGGCGGCGACGATGCGGTGTTGCCGGCACCACGCAGTGCCGATCAGCCGCGCCGCCGCGCCACCGACAGGGTCGGCCAAGATGCCGCGGCGCTGACGCGGTTCGAGCAGGAGCAGCTTGCCCGCGAATTCGCCGATATCGAACGCGCCAGTGCCGCGCTGCGGTTAGGCGAGCCGGCGCTACAGTCCTGGACCAAGCCGAGCGTTCCGGCCATTGTTAAAAAGCCGCGGCCGTTGTGGCTCCTCATCGGACTTTTGTGGCTGTCGACGGCACTGATCACCGTCGGCGCCGTTGCCGCCATCGCCACGCTTGCGGGATAACGCCTCGGCCCCTCAATACGCGTTGCGATACGCCTCGGGCGATAATAGCGTGCGGGCGATGATCTTCAGGTCGAGCCAGAGCGACCAGTTGTCGATATAGAACAGGTCGTATTCGACGCGCTTCCTGATTTTCTCGTCGCTGTCGATCTCGCCGCGATAACCGTTGATCTGCGCCCAGCCGGTGATCCCGGGTTTGACGTTATGGCGGCGGGCATAGAACGAAATGCGGCGCTCGTAGTCGTGATCGTGCGACAGCGCATGCGGCCGCGGTCCGACCAGCGACATATCGCCGGTCAGCACATTGAACAGCTGCGGAATCTCGTCGATGTTCCAGCGCCGCAGCCAGCGGCCGATCCGGGTCAGGCGCGGATCGCCGCGCGTGGTCTGCGGCACGACGGCGCCGTCTTCCGACACCCGCATGGTGCGGAATTTGATGATGCGGAACGGCTGCTGGTTGAAACCATAGCGGCGCTGCACGAAGAAGATCGGGCCCGGACTGTCGAGCTTGATGAGGATCGCGACGACGACGAGGAGCGGGGTGAGCGCGATCAGCGCCAGCGAGGCGAAGACAAGATCGAAGACGCGCTTTTGCACCACCTCGGCGCGCGACAGCGGCAAGCGCGTGAGCTGCAGGCTCGCCAGCGGCCCGACCTTGGCGAGCTCGACCTCGTCGAACTTGTGCAGGATCTGTTCGGGGCCGAGATGGATTTCGACCGGCAGCGCCAGAAAGGTCCTGGCGCAGCGATCGATGATCTCGGTCGCCGACCACGGCAGCAACAGATAGATCGCGTCGGGCTCGAGGCTGCGCACGCTGGCGACCGCCTCGGCGAGGTCGCGGTCGAGCACGGCGCGCCGGGTCTCGGCCGATGCGGTGGCCGGCACCGGGGTGAGGAAGCGGCAGCCGACGATGGCGAGCCCCAGCGTCCAAGGCTCGTAATGCTGGACGAAAGCGCCGATATGCGCGCCGGTGCCGATCAGGCAGATGCGCTGCGCCGAAACCAGCCCAGCAGCGCGCGCCAGCGCGGTGACGCGCACGATGGCAAAGCGCGACACGACGAGGGCGGCGAGCGTCGCAAAATAGAACAGCACGATCCAGCCGCGCGAATAGTCGACGCTGACCTGGGCCAGGAAGCCGAGCGTGAGCAGGCAGATCAGCGTGACGTTCCACAATTGGATGGTGCGGCGGGCATGCGGCTTGAACGCGAAGAAATTCGGCATCCGGTATTCGCCGCGAAACACGTTGGAGATGGTGAAAATGCTCGCCGCCAGCAGCCCGACCTGGACGCAACTCGATATCTCGTCGATATCGCCGTAGGCGATGCGGTAATAGATGATGCCGGTGATGCCCGACATCGCCACAATGAGCGCGACGTCGATGAGAAAGATGGCGATGGAAAAGGTGCCGCGCGACAGCGACGCCCAGGTACGCAACACCCGGCTCGTCTCGGCCGGAGATGCCAGCGTGTAACCGGGTTGAACGTTCATCGGCGCGCCGCTTGGCTGTTGCGTTTTGGACGAACGCATCCCGCCGCCGCCCCGGAATGGGACAGCGCAGAAGCTCGTGCCGATGGCTCGCCAGAACCGTGCCAGCGGCGCTGCCATGCGCGCATCGCGCAGACGCGCGCGCTCTGCGCCGTGTTAAGATTAATCGGTCGGCCGCCGCCGGCTCAAAATGGACTTGAACTTAGAAGGACCTTGGGGAGGACCATGCAGGGCAAGATCGCACTCGAAGAACATTTCGCCATTCCGGAAACCGCCGAGGATTCCATGGGCTATTTTCCGGAGCCGGTGCAGCGCGAGGTCAGAGAGCGCAATGCGGACATCCACGGCCGGCGCCTTGCCCTGATGGACGAGCACGGCATCGCGATGATGATCCTGTCGCTCAATGCGCCGGCGGTGCAGGCGATGCCCGACACGGCGCGCGCCGCCGAAGTCGCGCGCAAGGCCAACGACTTTCTCGCCGAACAGGTGCAAAAGCGGCCGGGGCGCTTTGCCGGCTTTGCCGCGCTCGCCATGCAGGATCCCGATATCGCCGCGCGCGAATTGGAGCGTTGCGTCAAGGAGCTCGGCTTCCGCGGCGCGCTGGTCAACGGTTTTTCGCAAACCGGCGGCGCCGACAGCGTGCTCTATTACGACCTGCCGCAATACCGGCCGTTCTGGGCGACGGTCGAGCGGCTCGATGTGCCGTTCTATCTGCACCCGCGCAATCCCGTACCGCGCGATGCACGCATTTACGACGGCCATCCCTGGCTGCTCGGACCGATCTGGGCGTTCGGCCAGGAGACCGCGGTGCATGCGCTCCGCCTGATGGCTTCGGGCCTGTTCGACGCCCATCCGAAGCTGAACATCATTCTCGGCCATATGGGCGAGAATCTGCCTTATGGCATCTGGCGCGTCGACAATTCCAATGCCTGGATTCCGAACCGCAACAAGTGGCCGGCGAAGAAGCGGCTGGGCGAATATTTCTCGTCCAACTTCTTCCTCACTACCTCGGGCAATTTCCGCACCCAAGCGCTGATGAACGCTATGCTGGAAATCGGCGCCGACCGCATCATGTTCTCGACCGATTGGCCGTTCGAGAACATCGACCACGCCGCCAACTGGTTCGATGTCTGCCCGATCAGCGAGAACGACCGCTTCAAGATCGGCCGCGGCAATGCGCGGCGCTTGTTCAAACTGGGGAACGAGTGAGCGATCGCCGTTCGCTGCGTCTCGCTTGCGGCATCTGCGAGCGAGACGATCTAATTCAGCCTGCTGCGCGAGCCAGGGCGGCTTCGATGGCGCCGATCTGGGTGAGGAAATCGACCGGCGTTTCCAACGTCACTTGCAGCGCGCGGTCCTCGTACACGTCGCGTCCGGGATTCTCGGCCGCGAATTGCATGAGCCTCGCGTCGCGAGCGCGTATCAAATCTTCGGCCTGCGGCTGGAACATTGCGATCACGGCGGCCACCCAGCGATTGAGATCGTAACCGGGCTGCTCCGTCGTCATGTCGAAGCGATCGAGCATCCGGATGACCGACGCGGCATCGTACCAGACCTCGCCGGTGACCCAGCGGTTGGTGGTGAACAGCCGGATCACCCGGCCGCGAGCATCGGTCGATATGCCGACGAGATGTGTGACTGCGGCCGCATCGCCCGGACTTGTGCCATCCGCCCAATTGGCCGGTTGCAGTTCGGGACAGGCCTGTGTCGCCCGGACGAAAGTGTGGAAGTGACCATGCTCATGGTCGACGCGCTCGCTCGCCGCGTGAGCGTGGTAGTAGAATTGACTGTGCGTGGCGGCATCGATCACGTCGCTTTGGGGATAGTGGCTCCATTCGTCGACGGCGGTGGCGCCGCCCAGCACCGCGGTCACCGGGTTGAGGCCGATTTCCGCCAGCGCGGCGAGGCGTGCGGTCGCCTCGGCGGCGGCGTCATACTTTGCCAGCAGCCTGTCGCGGCCGAGCTGCGCCAGTCGCGCGACGAACCTGTCCTCGCCGCCGGACGTTGCGAGCGGAGCCGGCAATGAACGCGACGAGGTGTCCAGCATGGTGCGCCCCGTTACAAGATATCGCCGCGGCGGGCTCCCGCCGCGCGTATCCACACGCAGTTATGGATTACCTTGCTTCGGCGGCTTACCGGGGGCGCAGGGATTGCTGGGGCCGCAAGGATTGCTCGGACCGCACGGATTTGTCGCCTGCGCAACCTGAAACGTGCCTGTGGTCGCCGCGACCGGCGTCGGCGCCGGGCCTGTTACCGCAATCGCCGCCGCAACCGCCGACAGGCTGCCGGCAAGCAGAGCCGATTTGATACGAGATTGCATCGTTATTTCCTCCTGATGACGTTAGCCGAGCCGCACGCTGAGGATTTCGATTTCCTCGGCGTCCTCGGTGCTTTCCGCGGTCAGCTGTTCGGCGGTTAGTGCGCCGCCATGGACACGCTCGAACCGCGTGCCGATGAAGAAGCCGAAAACGGCGACAACGATGAGAATGCCGAGCACGGCCCAAGTCGGAATCCCGAACAACTGGCTGAGCGTCTGCCCTTGCGGGCCTTGGCCGGCCAGATAGAAACTTTTGATCGGCTCGAACACGGCGGCAAAAACCCCGGTGCCGAGCACCATTCCCGCCATGAAGAAAAAGCCGTCGAGCCGTCCGCTGGCGAGCCCGACCGCAGACGTACCCGGACAGTAGCCGCCGATCGCCATGCCGGCGCCGACCAGAGCGCCGCCGGTCAGCGTCGCCCAGAAGAACGTGGTCGGGATGAAGATGCTGTTGGCGGGCAAGACGCCGGCCGCGGTCGCCACGGCAAGGCCGATTGCCGCGACGATGACGGCGCTGAACATGACCTTGAACACCGACCAGTCGGTCAAGCGGAATTGCGCGGTCAGCTTGCGCGGGCTGCCGAAGCCGGCGCTTTCCAGCACGTAGCCGAACAGCACACCGCTTAACAGGCCGGAGGCGATGCCTTCGTCGTAGAGGGGAATACTCATGCCCATGCCCTCCGCGTCAGCCAGCCGAGCACGATTCCGCTGATGAAAAACCCGATCAGAAACAGAAAGGCCGCGACCGCGAGCGGTGCGCCGCCGGAGAGCCCCAGGCCGCTGGTGCAGCCGCGCGCCAGCCGCGCACCAAAGCCGGTTAACGCGCCGCCGGCGACGGCCAATGCGATCCGCCCGGATCCGCCGAGATTAGGCGCGCCGTCAAGCCGCCATCGGAAACGCCCGCTGGTCAGCGCCGCGAGTAGCGCACCGAGCATCACGCCGACGATCTCCCAGCTGATCCAGTTGGCCAGCGGATGCGCTGCGGCGGTCAGAAACGGCCCGAGATAGCGATTGCCCACCGTCGCGTCGTGAACGATCCCGCCGCCGAGCCAAGCGGTCAGCCGTGTGAAAAAGCCGCTCGCGCCCAGGCCATGGCCGGTGAGCAGGAAGGTCATCAGCAACACTAAGCCGAGGGCTATCCCGGCGTAGAGTGGCGGCCAAAATGGGCGAATGTTCATGTTCATGAGCTAAACTTGGACGAACTCCAATTTTGTTGAGAAAATGTCGGATCGGCGCCGCCGCGTCTTTGATCGAGATCAATGAATTAAATCGTCGGTACGGGCGAAGTGACCGCAGCTCCGGATAAATAGCAATTCATGGGAGAAAATCAGATGACGTCGATCCGATTGACGATTGCAGCGACGATCACGGCCGCCGCGCTAGTCGTAGGTGCGTCCTCGATGAGCGTCAGCGTTGCGGCACAAGGCGAAACCGCAACGAGCCTGCCGGGACCGTTGATCAGCGCGCAATGGCTGCACGATCATAGCAATCAGGTGACGGTGATCGATATCCGCGACGACATGAAGCGATTGACGGCCGCACCGACGTTCAACGTCGATAACAACACCGGCAAAAAGACGCTGGCGGAGACCGGCGGCCACATCCCCGGCGCGCTGTCCGTGGATTTCACCAAGATTCGCGAGACGCGCGAAGTCAGCGGCATCAAGCTCAACGCCATGATGCCGACCAAGGAATTCTTCCAAAAAGCGATGGACGATGCCGGCGTCGATAAGGGGATGACGATCGTGATCGCGCCGATCGGGAATAGCGTCGACTCGCTCGATATGGCGACGCGATTGTTCTTCCAGCTGAAATATTTCGGTGACGACAACATCGCCGTTCTCAATGGCGGCACCAATGGCTGGATCAATGCCGGCTACCCGGTCAGCACCGATCCCATCGCGGCCAAGCAAGGCAATTGGGTCGCCACCGCCGATCGCAAGGAGATGCTGGCGACGACCGACGACGTCAAAGCCAGCGTGAAGAAGCACACGGCGCAATTGGTGGATGCCCGCCCGACCGCGCAGTTCTTCGGCATCGCCAAGAGCCCGGTCGTGACGGCGGCCGGGCACCTCGCCGGCGCCGCCTCGTTCCCCACCGAAGCGATCACCAAGCCGGCGGACGGCGCTCAGGAATTCATGGGCGCAAAGGACTATCGGGCGATCTTCAAGCAGCAAAACATCAGTTCCGAGCAGCCGACCATAGCCTATTGCAATACCGGGCACCTGGCCTCAGGCGCGTGGTTCGTCTCGCATGAAATTCTGAAAAACGAACATGCCAAGCTCTATGCCGGCTCGATGAACGAATGGACGCATCTCAACAATCCCGTGGTGGGTTTGCCGGAATAGGGCGGCGTTTGCTTTGCTTCTCGATCAGCTGCAGGACCGCATTCCCCGAAAAATGGCCGTTACCGGAAGGACAATTTAGGGTAGAATTGCTGTCCGCGGACAAGGCCTTTTCCAAGCCAGGAAATCGCCGATGCTCCTTCTCACGCGGTCACGGCCGAGAAAGGGAGTGCCGCCCAAACCGGGAGTCCACGGAGAAGACCGA